>NZ_CP172703.1:0-4403156 GCF_057073715.1 Arthrobacter sp. E1SS-5 | reverse complement strand
CAATCGGTTCCCTCAAAACTTGCTGTGCCTGCATTGCCTGCAGCCCAAGTCCGGAACCAGGGTCCTGGCCCAGCTTCATCCACAGGGTTATGCACAACCCGTGGATAATCGGCTACTGGGACACTCTAGGGGATGAAAAGCCTAGAAGATAGCTGGCTATCCGGCTGTGGATAATTACACCGTTGTGGTTCTCCGGATGGCTCTGTGAGCCACTTCATCCACAGGTTGTTGGGGATACTTAGACACAGCTGGGGACAGTCGGAGAGGGACCTTCCGGTTTGACTCCGGCCTGCGGATTGCCCTAACGTTGTGAAGTCCTTTGTGTCCGCTTTTTGGCCCCATTTGAACTTTCCAGTCGCAGTGCGCCTGGCCAGTCCGGGGGAAGCGTGCATATACAAAACTTAGCGTCGGCCAGTTCTTCCCCATACTGATCGGGTGGGCGCACCTTTGATCCACTGGAGTAACTAACGTGAGCAAGCGGACTTTTCAGCCGAATAACCGCCGTCGAGCCAAGAAGCACGGCTTCCGCCTTCGTATGCGTACCCGTGCCGGCCGTGCCATCCTGGCAGCCCGTCGTGGCAAGGGCCGCACCGAACTGTCGGCCTAAATAACTGGCTCGTCGGTAGACATCCCTTGCGAGTTTAAGGTGCTGGCCGCCCGCAACCGCCTGAGGACCTCGACCGATTTTTCAACAACTGTACGTTCCGGTGTCCGCAATGGGCGCCGGAACGTAGTGTTATATGCGGCAGCTATTGCTGCCGACGAACCCAGCCGGATCGGGTTCATTGTTTCCAAGAGTGTAGGGAACGCTGTAGTCAGGAACCTCGTTAAGAGGAGACTGAGAGAAGCAGCTGCTGCATCGCTGCGCGGGCACGGTACGGGACTCGCCATCGTGGTGCGGGCGCTTCCTGCGTCTGCCACCGCCAGCTGGGACCAGCTGCTGTCGGACTACAACGCTGCACTGGGATCTGCGCTGAACCGGCTGGCCGGCCGCCCTTCACGGGCTGCCGCCAAAGGTTCGGCCGGTACAACACAGGAGGGGACAACGCGTGCCTAACGCCACTGCCGTCGTCGCCCGTTCCCGCAAGCTGTTGGCCGCCGTCGGGAAGTTCCTTTGGGACCTGCCCCGCAACCTCCTCATTCTTCTGCTGATGGCCTACCGCAAGGTGATTTCTCCCTTGTACGGTCCGGTCTGCCGCTTTTTCCCTTCATGCTCGGCGTATGCCCTTGAAGCGGTCACCGTCCATGGCGCCGTCAAGGGAAGTTGGCTGGCGGCCCGGCGTCTTGGCCACTGCCACCCATGGAACGCCGGCGGAGTGGACCACGTCCCCGCCGGCCGCCGGGAATGGCCGGAAGGCCGGACCCCCACAATTGTTGTGCTGAACAATCCGGATATCTACCGGGTTGATCGGACTGATGAAGAAGGCCGCAGTGCGGCCTGACGAATAGGGATAAGTATGGACTTCTTTGGAACAATCATGGCCCCGTTCAAGTGGCTGGTTTCCATCATCATGATTGGATTCCACGATGGCTTGAGCGCCATCGGGATGCCTGCCGCGAGCGGCTGGACGTGGACTCTGTCCATCATCGGGCTGGTGCTGGTAATCCGTGCCGCCCTGATCCCGGTATTCGTCAAGCAGATCAAGGCCCAGCGTGGCATGCAGCTGCTGCAGCCAGACCTGAAGAAGCTCCAGGACAAGTACAAGGGCAAGACCGACCAGCTGTCCCGCCAGGCCATGGCCCAGGAGCAGATGGCCATGTACAAGAAGCACGGGACCAACCCGTTCTCCGCATGCCTTCCCATGCTGATCCAGATGCCGTTCTTCTTTGCACTCTTCCAGGTGCTGTCGGGGATCTCGCAGGCCAAGGACCAGGGCGCCGGCATCGGTGCCATGAGCCACGAACAGGTTGTCGAGTTCGACGCGTCCAGCATTTTCGGCGCGCCGCTGTCCGCAGCCCTGCTGCACGGCGGGGCAGGCAACGTCGCCGTGGTGGTGCTGTCGATCGTGATGATCCTGGCCATGACGGCGTCGCAGTTCATCACGCAGAAGCAGATCATGGCCAAGAACATGTCTGAAGAAGCCATGGCCAGCCCGTTCATGCGCCAGCAGAAGATGATGCTGTACATCCTGCCCATCGTCTTCGGCGTGGGTGGCATCAACTTCCCCATCGGTGTCCTGATTTACTGGACCACCACCAACCTTTGGACCATGGGCCAGCAGTTCTTCGTCATCCGCCGCATGCCGACGCCGGGATCCCCCGCCGCCAAGGCCCTCGCCGAACGCCGGGCCGCCAAGGGCCTGCCGGCACTTTCCGTCCTGAGCGGCAAGCGGGACGAATCAGCCAACGCCGATGCCGCCGCGGCCGCCGCAGTTGAGATCAAGGGACAGCGCGTCCAGCCCCAGCGCAAGAACAGGAAGAAGAAGTAATGTCTGCCGAGAGCACCGAGCACGCCTTTTCTGAAGAGATCGAAGATCAGGACGCTTCCGTGAACCAGGATGCTTCCGCCGCCAAGGTTTCCGCCGTCAGCCGCCTCGAAGAAGAGGGAGACGTCGCTGCCGACTACCTGGAGGAATTGCTGGACATCGCCGATATCGACGGCGACATCGACATTGAGGTCCGCAACGGCCGCACTTACATCTCCATCGTCGCCGACGAGGAAGCCGAAGGGCTCGAAGGTTTGGTTGGCGAAGACGGCGAGGTCCTTGAAGCACTCCAGGAGCTGACGCGGCTGGCAGTCCTGTCGGCGACGGAAAACCGTTCCCGGCTTGTCCTGGACATCAACGGCTACCGGCAGGAACGTACCGGCCACCTGCAGAAGATTGCCGAAGACGCCGTTGCCTCCGTGAAGGACACCGGCAAGGCCGTGGCGCTGGAACCCATGAGCGCCTACGAGCGCAAGATTGTGCACGACGCCGTAGCCGACCTCGGCCTGGCCAGTGAGTCCGAGGGCGAAGGCGCCGGACGCCACATTGTTGTTTCCGCAGACTAGAAAAGCTGACCCAGTAACCATGGTTGACATCACGGCGGCAGAGCTTCGCGCTGCTGAGAAGATCTTCGGCGATCGCCTGGACCTGGCCAAACGCTACGTAGAGCACCTGGCCACCTCCGGTACCGAGCGGGGCCTCATTGGCCCGCGCGAAGTTCCCAGGTTGTGGAGCCGGCACGTGCTCAACTGCGCGGTCATCGAAAGTGAGATTGCCCCGGGAAGCCATGTTGCCGACGTCGGAAGCGGCGCCGGACTGCCTGGCTTGTGCCTTGCCATCGCACGCCCGGATCTTGAGCTGACGCTGATCGAACCCCTGGAGCGGCGCGTGATCTGGCTCCAGGAAGTGGTGGATGACCTTGGCCTGGACAATGTCACGGTTATGCGCACGCGCGCTGAGCTGGCCGTAGGGCACGTGGAGGCTGACGTGGTAACGGCCCGTGCCGTTTCGGCCTTGACCAACCTGGCGGGCCTCACCATCCCGCTCCTCGGCGGCCACGGTGAGGTGGTGGCCATCAAGGGACGCAGCGCCGGTGAGGAAATCGAGAAGGCGGCCAAGACCATCCGTAAGCTGGGTGGCGTTGAGACCTCGGTACTGACCGTAGGTGACAACCTGCTCGATGAGCCCACTACCGTGGTCCGCATCGTGGTGAACAAGTCCCAAAAGAAGTCCTGACCCGGGCCCGCTGACGGCTGTCAGCAGGCAGGAGCAGTTAGGCTAGACAACGGCAGCAAAATTGGCTGAACGAGAGTGAGAGTGCCCCAGTGACGAGTAGTGAAGCCTCCGCACAACGGATCCCGCCGTTTGTGTCATTGGGGTCGGCACGTTCTGTCGCTGGGTCCGGGCTTGCCGGCATGGGCACGGCTCCCGCCCGGGGTGGAAATTACCCGAAAGCAGGTGTTTCTGCTGCCTCCGGAAGTGCAGTTTCACGTGAAACAACCGCAAACGGTCGATCGAACGTCATCGACGCTATCGATGATTCCAGCCCCATCGCACGGGAACTTGCCCATGAAACCAAACGCCGTGAGCGTCTGATGGGACGCCAGCTTCCCCGCCCTGAAAAGACCCGCATCTTTACGGTGTCCAACCAGAAGGGCGGAGTGGGCAAGACCACCACTACGGTCAACATCGCCGCCGCCTTGGCAGCGGCCGGACTTAATGTGCTGGTCATCGATATCGATCCCCAGGGCAATGCCTCCACTGCCTTGGGCATCGAGCATCATGCGGACGTGGACAGCATCTACGACGTGCTGATCAACGACGTTCCTCTTGCCGATGTCGTAGCCCCGTGCCCGGATATCGGAAAACTCATCTGCGCGCCGGCCACCATCCACCTTGCAGGGGCTGAGATCGAGCTGGTGTCCCTGGTGGCGCGCGAGCAGCGGCTGCGCCGGGCCATCGACGTTTATGCGAAGGAACGCGAAAAGAACGGCGAGGAGCGGCTGGACTACGTGTTCATCGACTGCCCGCCCAGCCTGGGCCTGCTGACCGTCAACGCTTTCTGCGCCGCCAGTGAGGTACTGATCCCCATTCAGTGCGAGTACTACGCGCTGGAGGGACTCAGCCAGCTCCTCAAGAACATCGAGATGATCCAGAAGCACCTCAACGCGGACCTCGTCGTGTCGACCATCCTGCTCACTATGTACGACGGCCGAACCAACCTCGCTGCCCAGGTCGCCGCGGAGGTACGTCAGCACTTCCCCGAACAGGTCCTCTCGGCCGTAGTTCCACGGTCAGTCCGGATCTCTGAAGCCCCCAGCTACCAGCAGACGGTCATGACGTACGATCCGTCCTCAAGTGGTGCCCTGTCCTATTTGGAAGCCGCCGCTGAAATAGCGGAACGCTAGAATCTTCAATACCGCAACGCACGGAGCAAGGCCCAGCCCGGCTCTACCACTGGAGGGATTTACCCATGAGCGAGAAGCGACGGGGCCTAGGCCGCGGTCTTGGCGCGCTGATTCCAAGCTCCGCCGCAACCAATGGTTCCGGCAACGGTGGGGCGGCATCGCGGCCTGTTGATCTGTTCTTCCCGGAGGGACGCAGGAAGACGGAATCCACGGAGCAGCCTGCAGCGGCAGCAGTCACCGGAATGCAGGACAAGGAAGCGGCAAGGCCTGTCACCCCGTCGTCTCCAGGCAAGACAACTGCCCCCAAGGCTGCTGACAAGAGCAGCGACGATAAAAAGCCAGCCTCTGTGGCATCCCCCGCTCCGGCAAAGAAGGCTCCTGGCAGGAAGTCTCCCGCAGCCGCATCAAAGCCTGCTGCCGAACCCTCTGCCCCCGTGGCAGACCTGGAAGTCCCAAAGCCGGTTGAGGTCGCAGGCACCGAGGAGGCAGTACAGGATGGTGCGGCCGCCGACTCCGGCGTCGAGCTGGTGGAAGTTCCCGGTGCCCGCTTCGCCGAGATCCCAGTCTCCGACATACATCCGAACCGGAAGCAGCCGCGCAATGTCTTCGATGAAGACGACATGGCCGAACTGGTTCACTCGGTTCGCGAAATCGGCGTGCTTCAGCCTATTGTGGTCCGCACATCAACTGAAGCAGGTAGCGAACCCTACGAGTTGGTCATGGGTGAACGCCGCTGGCGCGCCGTCCAGGCAGCCGGGCTCGAAACCATTCCTGCGATCATTCGCGATACGACGGACGACGACCTTCTCCGGGATGCCCTGCTCGAGAACCTCCACCGCAGCCAGCTGAACCCCCTGGAAGAGGCCGCGGCTTACCAGCAGCTCCTGGAAGACTTTGGGACCACCCACGAGCAATTGGCGGATCGCATTGGCCGTTCCAGGCCGCAGGTGTCCAACACTCTTCGCCTGCTGAAGCTCCCTCCGCTGGTGCAGCGGCGGGTAGCCGCCGGCGTGCTCTCCGCAGGCCACGCGCGCGCCCTTCTGTCGCTGCCTGATGCTGCCGCCATGGAACGGCTTGCGCAGAGAATTGTTGCAGAGGGTATGTCAGTGCGCGCAACAGAAGAGGCTGCGGCTCTGTACCAGGATCCAGCAAAGCCCGCTAAGAACAACATTCCGCGCCCTGGGGCCCGCCATGAACGCCTGGACTATCTGGCATCCTCGCTCTCCGACCGCCTGGATACGAACGTCAAGATCTCGCTCGGTGTGAGAAAAGGTAAGGTAAGCATCGAGTTTGCCAGCGTTGAGGACTTGAACCGCATCATGGATGTTCTGGCTCCGGATTCGACCAACTGATCCGCGGTAGGAAGAGGCCCGATTCATTCTGAATCGGGCCTTCTTCATTGTGGAGTGAGTTCAAAGCCACTAGCTTTGGGGCCGGTGGCCGTTCGGGCCGAGGCCGCGCACTGATACTGCTGTCGCTTCTGCAAAATCGGGCGATGAGGCTCGCTGTTGAGGGTAGGCGGGCCAAACGTCGATTCCTACCTTCAGGCAGAGTAGGTGGTCCACCAGGCTAAGCCGGCCATTGGATGAGCTCAGCGACGTTGGTTCCGCCATCCGGCTGTTGTGGGAACATCGTCTCCCCTGTGTGGACTTTCTCTTTCCCACGTCCCAAAGTCCCCAGAGTCCGATTCAACATGCGTTCTCTCGCGATGAGTGATCAACTGGGAACACATTGCCGCTACCCCGAGATACAACGGTGTGGGGAAGATACCCGTCTGCGACATGTTGCGCGAAGGCCTGCCGGCAGGAAGCTGCGTGGTGTTCATGTGAAACGCTCGACCTGTTTCACGTGAAACGTGAATGGATGAACGCTGTCGCTAGTGATAGCGCGTGTGATGAGTCTTCAACCTTGGGACCGCGTATCTTTTGTAATAGCAGGGCGGTTCCAGACATACAGCCTTTTCGCCAACTCCTGCGGTCGAAGGCGGTACTGGTTCGTGACCATTGGCGTACTACGTACCTTTCTGTATATCGGTGCCTCCACGTGCCTAATACCGCTGGCCAGTAAGTAGTCCGCAAGGACTATGGTTTCGGTTGCCCGACGGATTGACTTCGAAGAGGACACATACATTTAAAGGTGACTGAAAAATTGATCGTTCCTGCGGGGCATCCTGACCCTTCGCTCTAGTGGCGGCAGTAGAAGCGACAAATCACTGGCAGTCTCCGATCTACTTCCGGCTTTCAGTTCTTCGGTGATTCTGATCGGTTACCAGGGCCGCATCAGTAGGAGGAGTGGCAATGCATGCCCATTGCGGGGGCACAACACAGAAGTACACCCACAACGCCTTCTGCAAAGCCCACGTCGACTCGTCCCTCTGCTTTGGCGAACGGCTCCGTGCAGAGGCTGAGGCCGCTTGGATGACAACGGTTCAGGCGTAGCCCTGTACGTCCCTGATGGGTTGCCGGTTGCACTGGGGGTAAGTCGTGTGCGCAAGTGCCCCCTGGGCCCGAGTGAACGGGAAGCAATCACGGCGGGCGGTCACGGACAATTCTTTTGTGGTGTCAGCACCTAGCGTTTCACGTGAAACGCGCGGTTCTCTCGAGTCTGATCCAGCGGCGGCGCCGGCTGATCACCAAGGAATTTACAGGCAACTGAAGCATAAGTGCCTCCCTGTCCGTGTTCCAATTTCAAGATCCGCCACGCTCTGCCTTTCAAGCAGATGAGCATCGTTTCAAAAACGCATGTTTCACGTGAAACGCTACACTCCTCGCTGTGACACCGCCTGTGCGTGCGACAAGCTCGGAGGAGTCGTGAACGCTGGTTGCCTGCAGTCAGTTTCTCTGACGCCACTGGAGGCATCCAGGACCGTGCCTGCCTTGTCGTCCAATACCGGTCCCGGTGTACTCCTACTCCTGCACGCCTGACCTAGCGGCCAACGGGTACGGGAAGCCATCGCTGGTGGGCGTGCTCTTGGCCATTACACTCGTGCCAACCAATCCCGGAGGCCACTGTCAGCAAGGATGGGATTTGGGGCCATACTCGCTGCCCAAGTCCCCGATGCTGCAGCTGACGCAGGGGTCAGGGGTCGTGTAGGCCGAGATGCCTGGCGAGCTCTCAAGGTATTCCCTAGGGGTCTGAGGTCCCCGGCGGCATAGGACGGCGCTGCACTGTGCGAGGGACGGAGGCCCCGGCTGGAGCTTCCTCTTGCTTATGTCTGCTCAGCTTCCCATCCGGGCGCTGCGTCCGATGGGGCGACATGGGCGCGATTCAAGGGCGAGTCGAGACAGCGCATTGTCCTCGATCCCTTGCAGGTTGGAGCCAAGTAGTACCCGTTAGTGCGTAAGAACACGCCCATGCCGTGCCGCTCCGCATGCCCGGCTCGCGTTGTGAAGGAACATGAACGTGAGGTGCAGGACTCTATGTAGGCGGTCGGAGGGGGTCTCTCCCCCGCTTGATTCTGGGGACGACAGGCCTGTGCGGTCAGTGGATAGAGCTGTGGATAACTCTGTGGATCCCGGCGCTGTCATTCTGCCTCCCGCTGACTCCATCAGGCTCTTCATGGGGCAGGCATACCCTGCGCCAAACGGAGCGGCTGCTGTGACGCTCCGAAGGAGCTGCGATGTTTCACGTGAAACGGCGGGCTGCAGCATGCGTGCATGGAGGACGGTATGCCCCGACGCAATCTTGGCCGGTTGATAGCCGCTCGAATTCCCGAAACTGCGTCGGAATGTGTTCCGGGGATAGGAGTAGTTGAGAATCGCCGCGCACCACCTGGAGCGGCCGGCAATCCACGGAGCATGCCGGAGCCGACGTGCTCGCTGTTGTTTGGCGGTGGAAGGGTATGTGGATAAAGGTGTGGATTGCGGGGCGGGCGCCTGTGGATAACCGTGGGGATAAACATCATGACCTGATTCAATTCGCGCGCGCCTTCCCCTGTCTTCCCCGTTCGTCGTCCCCCAAATATTGACGTTGGTAAGCGCATGGCCAACCCGCGGGTTCGGTGTGCGGCTGCCCAAGAGGTACCCCTTCACAACACGCCATTGCTGACAGCACCGACTGCTCATCACCACTTCGGGGAGCGAAGTACCTTTCGAGACCCAAGGGCAGTTTGGAAATTCGAAGGGCTCCCCTGAAGTCGCAACCCGCATCCGTTAAGCAAACGCCAGTCCATTCCTGCACCGATGTTCGCACCAGGCCCGCATCTATTCTTGATGGGATGCAGTGCCGTGCGGTGGGTGGTTCGTTTAAGAGCAATGGCTCCCATGCCGCCCTGAGGACGCCCAAGGATGCGCGTGTATAGGCTAAACCGTCCAGTGAGTTCACGTTTCGTCTTTGAGATACCTCTGTGCACGAAGCTGACAAGGGAGACTTTTCTGGGTCTGCTTCAACATCCCAAGGCAACATGGAACCCGTTCTTTTCACGGAAAGTGTGAGGACGACAAGCCGACGGTTTCACGTGAAACATTGCAAGTCGGTGCAGCTCTCCTGTTGAGAGGTTTCGTCGTACAACGGCCCTTGCCGTGACGTTGACTTTGCAGTCGTCCCGTCATTGCTCTAACTGTTTCACGTGAAACCGGGGAGGCGTGTGGCTCATATCTCGTACTGCCCGTCCCCACTAGATCGGGCAGCGGCCTCGGGTGGTCGACCCTCGGCGCGCTGCGCGCTTGAACCGACCAAGGCTCGCCTCGCGCGACGGCCCACATGGCCGCGTGACGGCGAGACGAACGCGCACGGGTGGCCCGCGGGCCAGGAGGCAGAGTGCAGCGGCTGGACGTTTCTGTGTCGCCCGTATGAGTAACCACCATGCTGCGCGCTAGTCATCGCTGTCCCATGCGGGCTCAGTGTGCATCAGGGTCTGTGCAACCTCGAGGTGGACGCACTATTCAGCTCTGGGGGAATTCTAAATGCTGCAACCCACGCAGCGGCCACCTACTGAAGATCGGCTTCGGTGTGACCGATACGGCATGTTTTTCTCTTCCTTCTTCCGCGAATTCGAGTTTCCGACGTGCCGGCTCTGCACGGCTATGGCTCTCTGACGCGCACGAATCACAATATGAATAGTTGTCGTGGAGCCACTCGGCCCTTTTGTTAGTGACGACGGTACATGCTGCACGGGTCCTGGTTTCGGGCATTGGCTCCCCGTACCTGTCCAGCAGCACGCCCTGGAAGGCGGCCCACAAGTGCCCAGCTGCTGGATACATGTGTAGCGCATATAGAAGCTAGATGGTGGGACTTCCTGCTACTGCTGGACTGAAGGACCAGGATGAGTGCGCACGGACCGTCGTTTCACGTGAAACACTTTCACCAGTGCCGGTAAGTGTAAAGCCACGTCCCTCGATAGGTCCATCGCTGAGCCTATGCCTTATCCCGGTCGTGGTGTCCTGTACAGAGTTTTGGCGGAGTGTAGGCCGAGTTCATTCTTGTAACGTACTCTGGCATTCTCTGCGGTCCTACCCGAGTGGCTTTGCCTGCTGCCGTCCTCTGCGGTCCTTACACATAGCCTGTGCAGACCTGCTGCCGATCCTGAGAAAACCTGCGGCGCAGCTGCTACTACTCGGGAGTATTGCCTGCGCCTGCTTCCGCTTCGCCTAATTGGTCGCACAAAATATACGGTTTCACGTGAAACATTGCCTTCCTATGACTACTTGCCCCGCAATGACAAGCGGATCAGCGGGGCTGCCCCATTTCCGCCCTATGGACTGACCTGAAAGCGGCGTATATAAAAAGAGCGGCCATCACCTTCATGGCGATGGCCGCTCTCCTACAAACCCATGTTCAGGATGGGCATTTGAGCTTAGGACAGAACGTCGGAAAATTCCTTCTCGAAGAACTGCTTGGGCTTGGCACCGATAACGGTGCTCTTCACCTCGCCACCCTGGAAGAGGTAGACGGCAGGAATGGAGGTGATTCCATATTCCGCAGCGATCGCGGGGTTGTCATCAACGTTTACCTTGACGACATCCACCTTTTCGCCGTATTCGACGGAAATTTCGTCCAGGATGGGGCCCAGCTTACGGCAGGGGCCGCACCATTCCGCCCAGAAATCCACGATTACCGGCTTCTCGGCCGACAAAACGTCGGTGCCGAAACTTGCGTCAGTTACATCTTTAGCGTTGCTCATAACCTATCTTTCTCTTCGGATAACAGGGCACGAATTATGCCGGCAGGTCTGCCAGGTAGTGTTCGACATCAATTGCTGCCACACAGCCGGAACCAGAGGCGGTGATGGCCTGGCGGTAGGTAGTGTCAACGACATCACCAGCAGCAAACACGCCGGGAAGGCTTGTCTTTGAGCTGCGACCCTCCACCGCGATGGTTCCTTCCGGAGTCAGGGCGAGCACGTTCTTGACGAGGTCGGTCCGCGGGTCGTTGCCGATTGCCACGAAGACACCTGTAACAGCGAGTTCTGACTCAGTGCCGTCAAGCAGGTTCTTCAACCGAAGGCCGGTGACCTTGTCAGTCCCCAGCACATCATCAACAGTGCTGTTCCAGATGAAACGGATCTTTTCGTGGGCCAGCGCGCGGTCGGCCATAATCTTGGAAGCCTTCAGCGTCTCGCGGCGGTGGACAACCGTCACTGATTTCGCAAACTTTGTAAGGAACAGGGCTTCTTCCATGGCAGAGTCGCCACCGCCAATGACCGCAATGTCCTGGTCCTTGAAAAAGAAACCATCACAGGTTGCACACCAGCTAACACCATGACCGGAGAGTCGTTTCTCATTGGGCAGCCCCAGCTCGCGGTATGCAGATCCGGTGGAGAGGATGACAGCCTTGGCCTTGAAGGTCTCCCCCGTGGCGATGGTGACCGTCTTGACGGGCCCCTCCAGTTCCAGAGCGATTACATCCTCAAACTGGATCTCCGTCCCAAAGCGGGCGGCTTGCTTCTCGAAGTTCTCCATCAGGTCCGGCCCCATGATCCCCTCGGGGAAGCCGGGATAGTTCTCCACGTCCGTGGTGTTCATCAGCTCGCCGCCGGCAGTCACCGACCCGGCCAAAAGCAGCGGCTTGAGGTCCGCCCGGGCGGTGTAGACGGCTGCCGTATAGCCCGCCGGACCCGAGCCCACAATGATGACGTCGCGAACGTCCGACGCCGTCTTCTCTTCCATGCTCACTGGACCGTGAACCTCTTCCTTGTTCGACTCGCCTCCCCGTGGAGGCCGGCCACATGGCACAACTGTGTCCGTGTGCTGAATATTCCAGCACCCCGGCAAAGCAAACCACCGGCAGGATGAAAGACCAGCCGTCGCAGGTAGGGCGCATTTTTCAGACTACATTCCCGCCCAGGCTGGCCCGCTCCCGGAGGTAACATGCGCAGTCGTGAAGCCCTTTCGGGCCTTCGCCTTACTGGACCTTGATCTCAGCCAGCCGGAGGCCGTAGCCGTAACGGGTCTTGGGAGCCGCAAGCTTGGGCAGTGAATTGATGGACACAATCACATACTGTGCCTGCACCGGCTCCGGGAGGGGCATGTTCAAGTCGGTGGATGTGAAGCTGCTGGTTCCAACCAGCTTGGCACCGTCCGTGGTGGGACGGTCACTGGTGTACACGCTGATGTTGCCGCCCGATCCCCCGAGCTGGGAGAGCGTGATGGAAGAGACGGTGGACTCGCTCTTCAGCTTCACCACGAGGGGAACACCCTGCGGGGCCAAGCCGCCCCAGTTCTCCGTGGCGAATTCCATGTCAGACCAGTAGCTTGCGGCATTGCCGTCGTACGCCTTGATCAAGTCGCCGTCGAACGTGGCGGCAAAGTCGAAGTTACCCTGCCGGCTGACACTCTCGATGACCGGCGGAACAACCGGGGGTTTTGAGGGGGCTGCCTGCGTTGCAGGAGCGGACGCCTGTGGCGCGGCGGTGGTGGCTGCCGGTGCAGCCGTTGGCTGCGCCTGCGGTTCAGAGGTGAAGAGGCTGCCCAGGTTGGTGACAGCAAAAATCAGGCCGGCGATCAGGACTACGGCCAGCAAACCCCCAACCAGCCAGCGCATGGAACGGGGCTGGTTTTGGGATTCATCCCGGTCATCGTCGTAGTCGTCCCGGTCAGCGAAGGCGACCCCGGCGGCAGCGGGAGCCGCCGCACGGGCGAACAGGGCAGACTTGCCCTTGACCGGCCGCGTTTCGTGCTGGTCTTCGTCAGCTTCCTCGTAGCGGTCCCGGTCCCCCGCCTGTGTGTAATCGTCCTCGGACCACAGGGAAACCTTCGGCTTGCGCTGCTCGGCCGCGGGCTGCGCCTGGGTGCTGCCGGCGGCCGCAGTGTCGGTGGGGCCCGTGTCCGCGTCGGCGGAGCCTTCGCGCCCAGTTGGCGAAGGGGCACGGTTGGCTACCGGCTGGGCGGCAGTGGCATCGGGGTCCACCCGGGAAGCTCCGGTCCCTGCCTTGGAAGCAGCGGCACCGGAAGCAGCGGCAGCACCAGCGACACCCGCGGCTGCACCGGCAGCTGCCCCGGCACCGCGATGGCCGTTGGAGGCGGGCTGCTGGGATGCGGGCTGCTGCGAAGGCTGCTGTGCGGCGGGACGAACGGAAGGCCGCGGCGGAACAGCGGGAGCGGCACGGTACGGATCAACCTGGCTGGGGTGCGAATCACCGTAGTTGATGTAGCCGGCCTCAACGTGGTCTTCCTCGTCGTACGGCTCGGGTTCGTGGGACCGCGGCTGGCCGAAGATTTCACTGCCCAGGGTGTCCGTGAAGAAGGGTTCAACGTAGGGCGGATTCGGGGTAACCACCAGGTCCAGCAGGTCAGCGGCAGATGTGTGGTTGGTGATCAGGTAGGTGGCGTCCTCTGTCACGCCAAGGTCCAGGACCTGCACGGTGCCCGGGCGTTCGCCGGTGGCCACTTCGCGGGCGCTCTGGGCAACCTGTTCCGTGTTATCGGGCCCGGCAACCAGGATGCTGACCGGGCGGTTGAGGACCTGGTCCACACCGTCCAGCACCAGATCGTGGTCATGCGAGGCCAACACTGTGGCGGTGACCTTGTAGCGGCCGCCCAGTACTGATCCGACATCGATCGGGTTGGACACGTGTTCCTCCTAGACTGTCCGGGATTGCCGGCCTCGATGACGCAACCGCCGTTCAGGCGCCGCGCACGGCCAACCCTGAATGCAACTACCCCTGTACCTGTTCGATCCTAGCCGATCCGCCCCCGGCGACCGCGGAGAAGACGGGCGCCGGGCCACACCCGGGTCACTTTTTACGCTTGCGCCGGCTGTTGAAATACGGGTTTTCGCCGGCTTTGCCCTGGTAGGTCCGGCGGCCGGGGAGCGGAATCTGTTCGCTGAGCAGGCCGCCACGGGCCGTGCCTGGCTGGTCCTCGCCCGGCAGGTAGCCTCCCTCGGCACCCTGCCGGGCGCCGCCGTCGTGCGTTTCCTGCCGGCGGACGCCCCGCTGCGGATCCGGTCCCGCACGGAAGGAGACGGCGTCGAACTCACCGGAGATCCGCGGGATGAGGCCGGTATCAACGGAGGTGGTGGCCCGTTCAGGTCGGTGCCCGGAGGAACCTTCAGCAGGAGCGGACGACGGCGCGTCCCCGGCTTCCGGGGCAGGGGCAGGGCCGCCGCGGCCAAGCCGTCCCAGCAGGGGCCGGAGCATGTCGCTGAGCTCGGAGACCCGGAACAGCCGCAGCAGCAGGAAGTAGACGGCCAGCATGACGGGTCCTGCCACGGCGACGGTCACCAGTGCCTGGAGGCGTCCGCTCCACGCGAAGCCGTCCGGGTTGTAGCTGCCCATCAGCCACAGGGCACCGGCGCCGGCAATGGCCGAACCCAGGGCCGCGTACCCCATGCGGATGTAGGAGTTGGCGATCCGCGGCCCGTCAAGGCTGCCCAGCATGCGCCGCAGGAAGAACGCGCTGATGACCACGGAGAGGATGTTGCCCACCATATAAAGGACGGCGATGGCGTAGATGATCCGGCCCACGGGCAGGAACTGGATGGCGAACGCACCGGCCACGTACACCACCGCGAGGAGCAGTTGCACGTAGAAGGGCGTGCGGGCGTCCTCGTTGGCGTAGAAGACGCGGGACATCATGAAGTTGGCGCTCATGAACGGCGTGCTGAGGGCCAGGATGGTGAGCGTCTGGGCCAGCATGACGCCGTCCTGGCGCAGTCCACCGGAGAAGAACATGCCCAGCGGACCGGCCAGGGCGAACAGCGCCAGGGCACCGAAAACGGTGGCCACTGCCATGGTCCGCAACCCGTGCGAGAGCGCATCGCGCAGCTCAGCGCGGTTGCCGTCCTGCGACGCCCGGGTCATCCGGTTGAACAGGACCGTGGCCAGGGACAGCGCGATGATGGAGTGCGGCAACAGGTAAAGCTGGCTGGCAACCTCGAGGACGGCGTTGCCGGGAAGGGTGGAGGCGGACGGGTCCCCCGCCTCCTGCAGCCGGATGCGTTCGGCGCCGGGGATGGTGGCAATGCGCATCACGTACAGGAATGCGAGCTGCCCGACGGCGGCCGTCAGCAGCGTCCAGATACTCAGCCGGGCAGCGTGGCCCAGTCCCACGCCCCGCCACCCGAACCGCGGACGGAGTCCGAGCTTGAGGCGGAAGACCGGAACCAGCAGGATGGCGGTCTGTGACAGCACGCCGATGGTGGAGAACCCGGCTATCAGCAGGGTCTGCGTGGGCCCCCAGTTGTCCAGGCTGTGGGGATTGACTTCGTTGCGCCCAAAGATCCAAATAAACATGGCCAGGCCGGCGATCGCCACCACGTTGTTCAGGATGGGCGCCCACATGGCTGGGCCGAACTTGCCGTTGGCGTTCAGCACCTGGGTGAGCAGGGCATAAAGGCCGTAGAAGAAGATCTGCGGCAGGCACCAGAACGCGAACGTGACCGCCAGGGCCTTTTGCTGCGGCGAGTAGCCCTGGGTGGTCAGCTCGATCACCGCGGGGGCTGCCAGGGTAACCAGTGCCGTCAGGCCGAACAGGAGCAGGACAGCCAGCGTCAGCAGCCGGCTGATGTAATCCGCTCCCCTGTCCGGAGCCTTGCTGGCCTTGATGATCTGCGGGACCAGCACGGCATTGAACACGCCGCCGGCCACCAGCAGGAAGATCAGGTTGGGCAGGTTGTTGGCGTTGATGAAGGTGTCATTGACCGTTGAGCCAAGGCCCAGTGCAGTACCCAGCATCCAGGTCTTGCCGAAGCCCAGGAAGCGCGACACGAGCGTGCCCGCAGCCATGATGGCACTGGAACGCGTCTCGCTGACGCCCGCCGCTGCGGGCTGGTCGATGTCCGGCGCGGCCGGCTCGGGGGGCACGCCATCGGGTGCCGCATCATCGGGCCGGCCGGACCGGTCGGAAGGAAAGTTGGTAGCTGACATCGACTTCATCGTCTCACCCGCGGGCACTTAACACCGCAATGACGACGGCGGCGTCCGGGCTTAGAGGTGTCCCGGCAGGACTTCGCGGGCGAGGTCGGCGATGCGGCGTTCGTTGGGGAAGGACAGCTTCCGTGCCAGCTCCTGGATGGGCACCCAGGCGACGTCCACGGCCTCCTGGTCCGGATCGTTCTCGATGGTGAGCTCGCCGCCGGTGGCGCGCAGGAGGTAGTGGTGCACGGTCTTGTGCACCCGGTGCCCGCTGACGGTGAACCAGTAGTCGATGCTGCCCAGCGGGGCCAGGATGACGCCCTCGATGCCGGTTTCCTCGGCAATTTCCCGGACCGCAGCCTCTTCGTTGTTTTCCTTGCCCTCCGGATGGCCCTTCGGCAGGCACCACTCCAGCCGGCCGCCCCGGTTAAGGCGGGCGATAATCGCCACCCTCAGTTCGGCGTCGGACGTGTCCACCACGACGCCGCCGGCAGAGACTTCCTCAACCGTAGGCAGCGACGCCGGTGCCGACTGCTGGGCAGGGGCAACGTGCGCCCCGATTGCCGATGGCAACGGTGCGTTCGTCCTCCTGCCTGGAGCGCTCGGTACTGGATGGGCCATGGAGTCCACTCTAACGACTGTTGCCCTCCGGTGATGACCGGAACATGACACCAACATGGACGGGATATGACGTAGTTTCTGCCGGGGAACGCCAACCAGCGCGGATCCGGATGTTTTTTTGGACTGCCGCGGCTCTGGTTTCTGCCAAGCTTAAGGAACTATGTCGCACGCACATCACAAGATTGATACCCACACTGTCGACTTCAAGGTGGATCCGGTGGTCCTGGAGCTCGGGCAGCGCTTCGTGGACGCCGGCCACGAGTTGTCCCTTGTGGGCGGGCCCGTGCGCGACCTGTTCCTTGGCCGGACTTCCCCCGATCTGGACTTCACCACCGACGCCACACCTGACCAGACCGTGGCCCTGATCAAGAAGTGGGCCGACAACTTCTGGGAGATCGGCAAGGCCTTCGGCACCATCGGCATGCGCAAGGCCGGTTTCCAGATTGAGATCACCACCTACCGGGCGGAGGCCTACGATCCGGATTCCCGGAAGCCCGTGGTGGCGTTCGGCTCCTCCCTGACCGATGACCTGCTGCGCCGCGACTTCACCATCAATGCCATGGCGCTGAAGCTGCCGTCCATGGAACTGGTGGATCCTTTCGGCGGCGTTCGCGACCTCCATGCCTCCCTGCTGGCCACACCCGGTTCGCCGGAGGCCTCCTTCTCCGACGATCCACTGCGGATGATGCGCGCCGCCCGGTTTGCCGCCCAGCTGGGGGTCTCGGTCCGCGATGACGTCCGGGAGGCAATGGCCAACATGGCGGACCGGATCAAGATTATTTCCGCCGAGCGGGTGCGCGACGAACTGGTGAAGATGGTGTGCGGCGCCCGGCCGCGGACAGGCATCGACCTCCTGGTGGACACGGGGCTGGCGGAACATGTGCTGCCCGAGGTTTCCGCCCTCCGCCTCGAATCCGACGAGCACCACCGGCACAAGGACGTCTATCAGCACTCCCTGCAGGTTCTGGAGCAGGCGGCCGGGCTTGAAACCGACGCGGAAGGTCCTGTGCCCGGCCCGGACTTCGTGCTGCGCTTTGCAGCATTAATGCACGACGTCGGCAAGCCGGCTACGCGACGCTTCGAACCGGGCGGCGCGGTGAGCTTCCGGCACCACGACATGGTGGGCGCCAAGCTCACCACCAAAAGGATGAAGGCGCTGCGGTTCGACAATGACACCACCAAGGCCGTGGCGCGGCTGGTGGAACTCCACATGCGCTTCTACGGCTACGGCGATGCCGGCTGGAGCGACTCAGCTGTGCGGCGCTACGTCACCGACGCCGGCCCCCTGCTGGAACGGCTGCACCGGCTCACCCGATCCGACGTCACCACCCGCAACCAGCGCAAGGCCGACCGGCTGTCCTTCGCCTACGACGATCTCGAAGAACGGATCGCCGCACTCCGTGAACAGGAATCCCTGGACGCAGTCCGCCCGGACCTGGACGGGGCGGCGATCATGGCCCTCCTGGAGCTCAAGCCGGGGCCCGTGGTAGGCCGCGCGTACAAGTTCCTCCTTAATGAGCGCATGGAACACGGGCCGCTGCCCACAGAGGAAGCGGAGGCGCGCCTGCTCCGCTGGTGGGCCCAACAGCCTGAATCCGCACCTGCCGTGCCCGGGGCAGAAGCCTCTCCCGCCGTCGTCGAACCTTCATCCGTTGAGGAGTCCAAGTGACCAATTCCGCCTTTGCCCCGCGCCCGCAGCTCTGGATCCTCCGCCACGGTGAGACCGAATGGTCCAAGAGCGGGCAGTACACCGGCCTGACCGACCTTCCGCTGACGGTGGAAGGCGAGCAGCAGGCCGTGGAGGCCCGCAAGGTGCTGGACGGCGTCGACTTTGACCTTGTACTCACCTCTCCGCTGCGGCGTGCCCGGCGGACGGCTGAGCTGGCCGGTTTCCCCGACGCCCGGCACGAGCCGCTCGCGGTTGAATGGAACTACGGCGACTATGAGGGCATCAGCTCGGACCTGATCCGCAAGGACAACCCCGATTACCTGATTTGGACCCACGGGGTGCCCAACGGTGAAACGCTGGACGAGGTGGCCGCGCGGGCGGACAAGATCATCGGCCGGATCCTTGAATCCGGCATGGACAACGTGCTGATCGTGGCACACGGGCATTTCTCCCGGATCCTCACAGCGCGCTGGCTGGAATTGCCGCCCACCGAGGGCCGGCACTTTATCCTGGGAACCGCCAAGGTGTGCACTTTGGGATGGGATAAAAAGACGCCCGCTATTGTGCGCTGGGGCCTGTAAACCTTCGTTTTTATTAGTTTCTGATCTTTTCCGGGAAATTGCTGGCATTTTGCTGATTCCTGCGGTAGCTTTATTCCTGACCCCACGGTGATCTGCCCGGGTCGAAGACCGCATCGCACCCTACGCAGCGGACAGCAGAAAAGGAGGTTGGGAAAATGATGACTTTGACTGGCGAATGGAATGCCTCCGTCAATGCGTTCCCGGCCTTTGCTGATGATGCACGCGTAGCCCCGGTCACCTCCGGTTCCCGCCGTACACCAGCCTTTCCGGGCTGGCTGCGGCGCCGCTAACCGGTACCTGCATCGGCGTCCCTGCGGGACTCCTTTCACGGCTTCGGCCACGGCACTTGGCCTGCCCGGAACGCTGCGCTTCTTCACTGACTTCCCGGACCAGCTTCCGGCATAGCCACTGCTCTTTGGTCGAATAAGCCCTGCTCGGAGAGCTTTGCATTCGGCTTTGTGTGGTTTCGCCTCAGCTTCTCCATGGTCAGGCACCCTTAATTGCGCTTTCTTGTGCAATTGTGACTAATCCCTTTTGTGGAATTTAGCGCGCCCTTATTTATGTGTTTCTTTGCGCCATAAAGCGGCGCTAATTCGCCATGCCCTTTTGCACCTGACGATCAATGAAAGGAGGTGGTTCGCTTGATGCGAGTGATCATGGGACTCCTGTCCCGCCCCCTGCAGCGCCGCAGTTCCTTCAACGTCGCCCTGCTGGAGCAGCACCGGAATGATGTTTTCCTGCTCATGCACCAGCAGCTGGGCGGCCTGCGCTGACAGCCGGCCCCGATCCTGCCGGACACTGATCTCCTGGGACGGGGCCGCCTGTAAGCTCGATTGCATGCACGAGACCCAGCCGCCGGAGGAAGCACGACGGCCACGAATCGTCGTGCCCAGCCGGAGCGATGACCTGCTGCGGAATTTCACGGAGGTGCTCGGCGGCCCGCTGGGGGCCCGGACCGATCCCGGTGTGGTCTCCCCCGGCATCTTCACCGTGGAGCGGGTGCTGGTGGTCCTCACTGCGATGGCAGCCCTGGTGGGGATCCTGCTGAAGGGATACTGCAGGGTCAACGGCTGGGAGACTCCCACACAATTCTACGCCACCTGCTATTCGGACTTCCCCGAGCTGTTCCGGAACCGTGGCATGGCAGCGGGGGTCTTCCCCATCCTGGGCAGCGGCAGCCAGTTCGAATACCCCGTGCTCATAGGACTCATCGCAGGGGTCACGGCCTGGCTGGTGCCCGGCGGAGACCCCAATGCCATGGCCCTGGCCTACTTTGACACTAACGCTGTGCTGCTGGCGGCGGTGGCCATGGTCACCGTGGTGGTGGTTGCGCGCATGCCCGGCCGCCGCCCCTGGGACGCGGCCATGGTGGCCCTGGCCCCCGGAATCGTGCTGGCCGGCACCATTAACTGGGACCTATGGGCTGCCTGCCTGCTTGCCGTGGGCATGTACTTTTTCGCCCGGAACCGGCTTGTCCTTGCCGGGGTGCTGATTGGGCTGGCCACAGCAACCAAGCTGTATCCGGTGCTGGTACTCGGAGCCATCCTGCTGCTCGCCATCCGGTCAGGTAAATGGCGGCCGCTGTTGGTGACCGGCGGCAGTGCAGCCGCCACGTGCCTGTTGGTCAATCTGCCGTTCGCGGCGGTGAACCCCTCCGGCTGGGCCTTTTTCTTCCAGTACAGCGCCGATCGGGGCGCCGGCTACAGTTCCCCCTGGTTCGCCTACAATCTGGTGGCGGGCAGGCTGGGCTGGTCCGGGCTCGGTGCCGACGGCGTCAGTATCCTGTCTGCCGGGTTGTTTGCGCTGGCCTGTGCCGGGATCGGCCTTGCAGCCCTTGCCGCGCCCCGCCGTCCCCGCATAGCCCAGTTGGCGTTCCTGATCGTCGCGGCCTTCATCCTCACCAGCAAGGTCTATTCGCCCCAATACGTGGTGTGGTTGATTCCGCTGCTGGCGCTGGCCCGGCCGCGGTGGCGCGACTTCCTGGTGTGGCAGGGCATCGAAGCCCTGCATTGGGCCGCGATCTGGATGTACCTTGGACAGGTGACCAGCGCAGGTGCCTCCCAGCACAACCTGGACATGCCGTATTACGTCCTCGCCGTTGTCGCGCACATGGCCGCGGTGGCGTACCTCATGGCACGCGTCACCTGGGATATCTACAACCCCGTCTACGACCCCATCCGCCGGCACCACCTTGATGATCCGCACGGAGGGCCTTTCGCGGACGCACCAGACCGGTTCCGGTGGCGCATCCGGCGCGGCTCCGCTTCGCCCCTCCCTTCCCAAGCTTCGCCCTCACTTTGAAAGCAAGGTCCCATGGTTGATGTTGCGGTAGTTGGCTCCGGCCCGAACGGGCTCTCGGCAGCAGCGGTCATGGCACGCGCCGGGCTGTCGGTGGAGGTCTTCGAGGCCGCACCGAAGATCGGCGGAGGCACGCGGACCACCGAGTTGATGCAGCCCGGCCACTTCCATGACGTCTGCTCCGCGGTGCATCCGATGGCCGTTGCTTCACCCTTCTTCCGCGCCTTCGAGCTGCCCCGGAGGGTGGACCTGATCACCCCGGACGTGTCTTTCGGGTCTCCACTGGAGGGGGGCCGCGCGGCGTTGGCCTACAAATCCCTCGACAAGACCGCGGAGGTACTTGGGCAGGACGGTCCGGCGTACCGGAGGCTCATGGAACCGCTGGTCCGCCATATCGACGACGTCATGGAGTTCACCCAGAACCAGCTCCTCCGGATCCCGCGAAACCCGCTTGTGGCCGGCATTTACGGGCTGCGGACCATGGAGCAGGGAACCGGGCTCTGGAACCTCCGGTTCCGGGACGAGCTTGCCCCGGCCCTGCTCAGCGGGGTGGCGGCGCACGCCATTTCGCACTTGCCGTCCCTGGCCGCGTCCGGGGCCGGCCTCATGCTTGGCGCCCTGGGGCATGCAGGTGGATGGCCCATCCCCCGCGGCGGTTCTGCCGCGATAGCGGCAGCACTGGCTGATGACATCCGCGCCCATGGAGGCGTGATCCATACCGGGACACCGATAGACCGGCTGCAGCAGCTTCCGGCTGCCCGGGCCACCCTGCTGGACGTGGCACCCCGGGGACTCCTGGACATGGCAGGGGAATCACTTCCTGGCCACTACCGGCGGGCACTGGAGCGCTTCCGCTACGGCAACGGCTCCTGCAAAGTGGACTTCATCCTGTCCGGGCCCGTGCCGTGGCAGGCCAGCGGACTTTCCGAATCCGGTACTGTCCACGTGGGCGGCACGCGGGCGGAACTGGCGAGATCGGAAAACGAGGTCAGCGCCGGACGCCACCCCGACCGGCCCTACGTGCTCGTGGCCCAGCCATCCTGTTTCGACTCCAGCCGCGCCCCTGCCGGGCGGCACACCCTCTGGACCTACTGTCACGTGCCCGCCGGCTCGACAAAGGACATGACCAACCACATTGTGTCCCAGCTGGAACGGTTCGCTCCGGGCTTCCGCGACCTGGTGGTGGAATCGCACGTCATCACCGCAGCGGAGCTGGCTGAGTACAACCGCAACTACATCGGGGGTGACTTCAGTGCCGGCATCATGGACGTCCGGGGGCTTATCCAGAAGCCCGTGGTCTCCCCCGTCCCGTGGCGTACGCCGCTGCTGGGCGTCTACCTCTGCTCATCGTCAACGCCACCGGGGCCGGGGGTGACAGGCATGCCGGGGATGCATGCGGCAAAGCACGCCCTTAAGGATGTCTTCAAGCTGCCGGTCCCGGACCTGGGACTCGCCTAGGCCCAAAGGCCGGCCTGGGCGTGGTTGCGACGGGCGCTTGTTACGCCATGCCTTTCATCTCCGGTGGCGCTGCAGGTGGGCGGCCCGGGGGATAATGGCGCGATGGGGAAATCAACAAAACTTTCGCTTGCCGTAGCTGCGCTCATCCTCGGAACCTCGCTGGTGGCCTGCGATGACGGAAAGTCCGGGGCGGAAGCCGCCGTTCAACAACTGGCCAGCGCGGTCTCGGCCCTGGATGTAGGGGCCGTGGCCTTTGAGGGCAAGGACGCTGCAGCGGCCAACGACCAGCTCCACCAGGTCTTCGCGGCCTTGGATCCGCAGAAGCCGCAGGTCCAGGCAGGCGCGCTCACGCTCGACGGCGATAAGGCCTCTGCCCCGCTGAATTACACCTGGAAGTTTGGCGAGGCCGAGTGGAAGTACACCATTGCGGCGAACTTCAAGAAGTCCGGCGACAAGTGGCTCACCGTCTGGGACCCTGCCCTGCTGGCACCGGGCCTTGCGGACAGCGAGATCGTGACCAAGGGCTCCCAGTCGCCTAAACGTGCGGACATCCTGGGTGCCGGTGACGTCCCGCTGGTGACCTACCGCCCCGTGGTGAACGTGGGCATCGACAAGCCCCAACTGGGGGGCGCAGACCCGGCCGATTCCGCCGGCAAGCTTGCTGCCCTGGTGGGCGTGGATCCTGCCGCCTACGTGCAGCAGGTCAAGGCCGCCGGTGAACAGGCCTTTGTTTCCGCGATCACCCTGCGGGAAGAGGGCCGGACCATCTCCGACCAGCAGATCCAGGCCATCCCGGGTGCACGGGGCATCCCGGCATCGATCCCGCTGGCCCCCAGCCGTACGTTTGCCCGTGCCGTGCT
Source organism: Arthrobacter sp. E1SS-5 (assembly GCF_057073715.1). Taxonomy (NCBI): domain Bacteria; kingdom Bacillati; phylum Actinomycetota; class Actinomycetes; order Micrococcales; family Micrococcaceae; genus Arthrobacter; species Arthrobacter sp. E1SS-5. Next base: position 4,379,542 of record NZ_CP172703.1, on the reverse strand, counting down.
GGGCTCGGTGGGCGAAGCCTCCGCAGAGCAGATTGAGGCCTCGGAAGGCAAGCTGGCTGCAGGCGACGTCACCGGCATCGGCGGTCTCCAGCAGCAGTACGATCAACAGCTCCGCGGCTCAGACGCCGTCGTCATCCGCGCACAGCGGGCCGACCTGACCCGCGAACAGATACAGTCGGCCGGCACCGACCCCCGCCGCGTCCTGTTCCAGGTGGACCCCAAGCCCGGGACACCACTGAAAACCACCCTCGATCCCCGGCTGCAGACGCTGGCGGAGAGCACATTGGAGGGGGTCAAACCGGCATCGGCCATCGTGGCCCTGCGTCCCTCCACCGGCGCTGTCCTGGCTGCTGCATCCGGACCGGGCAGCAACGGCTACAACACCGCCATGCTGGGACAGTATGCGCCGGGTTCCATCTTCAAGATGGTGGATTCCCTGGCGATGTTCCGCAACGGCATGACGCCGGATTCCACCGTCCAGTGCACTCCCACGCTCAACGTTGATGGACGGACCTTCAAAAATTCCGAAGGCTACCCCGAAACCTCGCTGGGTGCTGTCACCCTGCGGGACGCTTTTGCGCACTCCTGCAACACGGCCTTCATTTCCCAGCGGGACTCTGTGACCCAGGGCCAGCTTGAAGCCGCCGCCACGTCCATGGGCGTTGCGGTGGAAGCGCCAAAACTTGGCGCCGAAGCTTTCCTGGGCTCCGTGCCCGGCCAGGCCCAGGGCACCGAACACGCGGCTTCAATGATTGGGCAGGGCAAGGTGCTGCTGTCCCCGCTGGCCGCGGCAATCATGGCCGGGTCGGTCGCCAAGGGCGCCCCGGTTTCGGCGCAGCTGGTCCTCAATCCCGACGCCGGCGCTCCCGCCGCCGGAACCACGGCAGGGTCCACCGCGCCGGCAGCCGAACCGAGCGCCACCGCCACGGCCGAGGCGCCATCCACGGCGTCGGACAAACCCATCACCGCAGCCGAGGCGGCATCGCTCGCAGACATGATGCGCGCCGTCGTCACCTCCGGCCACGCTGGATTCCTCTCCAGCGTCCCCGGCGCACCGGTGGGAGCCAAGACGGGAACCGCCGAGTTCGGAACCGAGAACCCGCCCAAGACCCACGCCTGGATCGTGGCCGTCCACGGTGACCTGGCTGTGGCCGTGTTCGTGGAGGACGGCGGCCTGGGCGCCACCACCTCCGGTCCGCTGCTGAAGCAGTTCCTCACCGCCGCCGGCTAGGAAGCGGCATGGGAGGATTGACGGTGTGGCCCATATTGACGTTTCCGGCATCGACTACTTCCTCTCCGACGGCACCCAGCTGCTGAACGGGGTCACCTTCAAGGTCCCGGACGGCACCAAGACCGCCCTGATTGGTCCCAACGGCACCGGCAAGACCACGCTGTTCCGGATCATTGCCGGGGACCTGGTTCCGGACGAGGGCGTGGTGGGCCGCTCCGGGTCCATGGGCATCATGCGCCAGTTCGTGGGCCAGGTGCGGGACGGCTCCACGGTCCGTGACCTCCTGGTGTCTGCCGCTCCCCCGGCGCTGGCGGCTGCTGCCCGCGAGGTTGATGAGGCCGAGCTGGCCATGATGGAGCACGACGACGAGCCCACCCAGATGCGGTACGCCCAGGCCATCGTGGATTGGGGGGACGCCGGAGGCTACGACGTCGAAACCGTCTGGGACGAGGTCTGCATGGCCGCGCTGGGACTGCCCTATGACCGCGCGCAGCACCGCCCGGCGTCGACCCTTTCCGGTGGCGAGCAGAAGCGGCTGGTACTGGAGGCACTGTTTGCCGGCCCGGACGATCTCCTGCTCCTGGACGAGCCGGACAACTATCTGGACGTCCCGGGGAAGCGCTGGCTTGAGGAAAAGCTGAACGACTCCAGGAAGACTGTCTTCTTCATCAGCCACGACCGCGAGCTGCTCAACAACGCCGCTGGCCGCATCGTCACCCTTGAACCGGGCATCAACGGCGCCGCGGCCTGGATCCACGGCGGCGGCTTCGGCTCCTACGTGGAGGCGCGCGCGGACCGGAACGCGCGCTTCGAGGAACTCCGCAAACGCTGGGACGAGGAGCACATCAAGCTCAAGGAACTCGTCAACATGTACAAGAACAAGGCCGCTTTCCGTTCCGACATGGCCAACCGCTACCACGCTGCCCAAACCCGGCTGGCCAAGTTCCTTGAAGTTGGGCCGCCCGAGGCCCTGCCCATCGAGCAGAACGTCCAGATGCGGCTCAAGGGCGGCCGGACCGCCAAGCGCGCCATCGTGGCGGAGCGGCTGGAACTGACCGGCCTGATGAAACCGTTCTCCACCGAGGTATGGTTCGGCGACCGCGTGGGTGTGCTTGGATCCAACGGCTCGGGCAAGTCGCACTTCCTGCGGCTGCTGGCCACCGGCGGCACGGATCCCGAACGCGAGCACCTGCCCGTCTCGGATGTGCAGATCGCGGAGGTGCCGCATGAAGGGACCGTGAAGCTCGGTGCCCGGATCCGGCCGGGCTTCTTCGCGCAGACCCATGTCCGGCCCGACCTCCTGGGCAAGACCCTGCTGGAGATCCTGCACCGTGGGGACGAGCACCGGTCCGGCCTGGGCCGCGAAGCCGCCGCCGGAGCCCTGGACGGTTACGGCCTGGCGGGGCAGTCGGAGCAGAAGTACGAGTCCCTCTCCGGCGGCCAGCAGGCTCGGTTCCAGATCCTGCTCCTGCAGCTCAGCGGTGCCACCCTGCTCCTGCTGGACGAGCCCACGGACAACCTGGACCTGCATTCGGCCGAGGCCCTGGAACGCGCAATCGACCACTTCGAGGGAACCGTCCTGGCGGTCACGCATGACCGCTGGTTCGCGCGGACCTTCGACCGGTTCCTGGTGTTCGGCTCGGATGGAAAAGTGTACGAGTCCGCGGAGCCAGTGTGGGATGAGCAAAGGGTTGACCGCGTCCGCTGAGACGTTCGTCTTTTCTTGTGAGCAAATGATCAAAATTTGATAGCATTTGATCATGAAGACGGATGAGCGGCACCGGACTATTGCCGAAATCCTCCGGCAACAGTCTGAAGCGAGCGTTGAACAGCTGATGCTGGCTTGCGGTGCGTCCGGCGCCACCATCCGACGCGACCTGGAGATCCTGGCCGGCCATGGCGTCCTCCGCAGGGTCCACGGCGGTGCCAGGAGCCTGATTGGACAGGGGCAGAACCCCGGCTACGGGCAGCGCGAGCTGGAGGACCGGGACGCCAAGGCGCGCATAGCGGCTGCTGTGGCGGGCCTGTTGGCCGAGCGGGAACACGTGTGGCTGGACAGCGGAAGCACGGCAACTGAGGTGGCGCGGGCCGTGGCAGGCCGGGAGCTGACCCTGATGCCCATGTCCCTCCAGGCCCTCAACGCGGCAACCGGGGGCGACGGAGGTGCGGGGGCCCGGCCTGGGTTGTTGCTGCCGGGCGGGAGCGTAGTGCCCGGCGAACTTTGTTTCCGCGGGCCCCTTGCCGAATCCAATATCCGGTCCCTGCGGTTTGATACCGCCGTGATTACCCCCTGCGCAGTGGACTTCAAGGACGGCCTGCTGGCCCACGACCTGGACGATGCAGCAGTCAAGAGAGCAGGGCTGGAATCGGCAGCACGGGTGGTGGTGGCGGCCTCGGCGGCAAAGTGGCAGGCCAGCGCGCGGGCACTCGTGGCCGGCCTGGACCGCGTGGACATCATCGTCACTGACCGGCAATTCGGTGCACAGGACAAGGCAGGACTCGAAAAATACTCAGTGGAAGTAGTGAGCGTATGAGCACCAACACCGGGATGGAACAGCACGCAGGACTGAAAGCTGCCGCCGCAGCCACGTTCGTGGTCTTCGGCATCAACGGGCTTGTTTTCGCCAGTTGGGCGGCCAGGATTCCAGCCGTGACCCAGACGCTGCAGATCACGTCCGGCCAAATGGGCACCCTGCTGCTGTGCACGGCCATCGGCTCCCTGCTCGCGCTGCCCACTGCCGGATTGGTGGTGGGCCGGATCGGTACCGCCAACACCGTGCGCTTTGCGGGCCTGCTGGCGGCGGCGGCAGGCGTGGGCATAGCGATGTCCCTTTCGTCGACCTCCATCCCCGGTACGGCGGTGTCGCTGTTCTTTTTCGGCATCGGCATCGGGCTGTGGGACGTTGCGCAGAATATTGAAGGTGCAGACGTGGAGCACAAACTGCGGCGGACCATCATGCCGCAGTTCCATGCGGCCTTCAGCGGCGGCGCGTTCGTGGGTGCCCTCGTGGGCGCCGGGCTGTCCACCCTGGGCGTGGACCTTCCGCTGCATCTCCTGGTGATCGCCGCCGTGGTGGTCGTTGTGGCCCTGGCGGTGCCACGCTATTTCCTCCCCCACCTGGCAACAGCCATTGTGGAGGGGGCTCCGAAGCCTGCCAAAGGTCCGTCCGCCTGGCGGGACAGCCGCACGCTGCTGATCGGTGTGGTGGTGCTGGGCGCCACGCTCACGGAGGGGGCCGGAAACGACTGGATTGCCAAGGCATCCGTGGACGGCCTTGCCACCTCAGAATCCACCGGCGCCCTCATGTTCGCCCTGTTCGTCCTGGCCATGACGGCCATGCGCTTCCTGGGCGGCCGTGTCATCGATAAGTATGGACGGGTTGCCGTGCTGCGGGCCAGCATGGCGGCGGCAGCTGCGGGCCTGGGACTCTTTGTGCTGGCAGCCGACATTTGGCTGGCAGGCATTGGTGCGGCCCTCTGGGGTGTGGGCGCCGCCCTCGCCTTCCCGATGGGGATGTCCGCGGCATCCGACGACCCGCAACACTCAGCGGCGCGCGTTTCTGTTGTATCCACTTTGGGGTATATATCATTCCTGGCTGGACCGCCGCTGCTTGGCTACCTGGGTGACCTCACCGGGATCCATACCGCCCTGCTGGCGATCATGGCACCGATTTTGGTGGCTCTGCTGCTGGCAGGTGCGGCCCGGCCGCTGCAGTTTGAAGTGGAGCCCGCAGTGCAGGAGGCAACTGAACGGGAATAGCCGTTGGGGTTAGGGTGATCACATGCAAAGCAGCAGGCCAAGGGGCCGGACCTGGATCAGCCGCCTGGATAGATACCTTTTGAGGCATGTTTCCGACCTGCCGGGCGGTAACCACGACGTCTTCTTCCGGCGGCTTTCCGCCTCAGCCAACCAGGGCAGGCTCTGGATCGGGGCGGCTGCGGTGATGGCGCTCTTCCCGGGCAAGACGAGGAGGGCCGCCCTGCACGGCCTGATTGCCCAGGGGACGGCTTCGGCCGTGACCAACATGGTCTTCAAGACACTGCTCCCCCGGACCCGTCCGCTTCCTGAACATTTGCCGGTCTTCCGCTTCGTACATCCCCAGCCCACCAGTTCCTCCATGCCCTCCGGCCATTCAGCATCTGCCGTAGCGTTCGCCGTAGGAGTGGGTTTGGTCCGCCCCGCCCTGGGCGCGGCATTGGCCCCCGCTGCCCTGGGGGTGGCCTACTCGAGGGTTCACACCGGTGCGCACTGGCCCTCCGACGTTCTGTTCGGTTCAGCCCTCGGGGCAGGTGCTGCCCTGGTAACGCGCCACTGGTGGCCTGTCCGCCCGCCCATCCCGCAGACCACCCGGGCATGGACCAATGCGCCCGAACTGCCTGGCGGTGAAGGCCTCAGCATCGTGGTCAACACCCTGGGCGGCTCCTTCAAGGAGGAGACAGCGGCTGCCTTGCAGGAAGTATTTCCCAGAGCGCATATAAATACCGTGCAGCCTGACGAGGATCTGGTGCGGCGAATCGCCGCCACCGCCGACTTGCCTGGTACCCGTGCCCTGGGCGTATGGGGCGGGGACGGAACCGTGGGCGCCGCGGCCGCTGCCGCCGTCGAACGCTCTCTGCCCTTGCTGGTCCTCCCCGGCGGTACCCTGAACCACTTTGCCCGGGATACGGGAACGGGGAGCCTGAAGGACGCGGTGCGGGCGGCGGGCAACGGTGAAGCCGCGCTGGCAGACATCGGAGTGGTCACCGCGGAGCGGGGCCTGGCCGGGAACCCGGAGGTATCCGAGGTGGCCATGCTGAACACCTCGAGCATCGGCCTCTACCCGAACTTTGTCCGGCGGCGGGAGCACCTGCAGCCTGCGCTCGGAAAACCGCTGGCCGGCGTGGCTGCCATGTTCAGAACCTTTGCGGCGGGTACGCCCACCACGATCACCGTGGATGGGAAGCGGCACAAGGTATGGATCGCCTACCTGGGCCGGGGCCGCTACTACCCCCGTGACCACGCCCCCTTGATCCGGCCCGTCATGGACGACGGCGTGCTGGATGTCCGGTTGATCACCGCCGATGAGTCCTTTGCAAGGCTGCGCCTGCTCTGGTCCGTGCTCACCGGCACTGTGGCAAGCTCCCGGATCACCCATCTGCGGGAGGCCACGCAGGTCAGGATCGACGCGGATGGCGCCCCCATGGCTCTGGCAGTGGACGGAGAGGCCCTGGCCGGAGTCCGAAGCGTGGCCTACAAGGTCCGGCCCAGAGCCCTGACGTACTACTCACCACGGCCCTGAGCGGGCGGAAGTCCCCGGCCAGGCGGACCCCTCCGGACAGGGAGGGCGCGGGAGGACCCTGATTCTCCCCTGAATCATCCCTGATTCGGGGCGATAAGCTGCCGCACCTCGGTAGCGTGGGGCGTGAACACCCACCGAAAACCGTCTGCAGCCGAGCGCTGCCGTCCAAAGGATGATTCATGATCGAGGCAAACGGGCTGACCAAGGTCTATGGCGCCAAAACCGCTGTGGCCGGTGTCAGTTTCACCGTGAAGGCAGGGCAAGTCACCGGCTTTTTGGGGCCCAACGGGGCAGGAAAGTCCACCACCATGCGCATGATCATGGGACTGGACCGGCCCACGTCCGGGTCTGTCACGGTGAACGGCCTGCCATACGTCCGGCACAAGGCGCCACTGCGGCAGGTGGGTGCCCTGCTTGACGCCAAAGCGGTCCACACGAGCCGCAGCGCCTACAACCACCTGCTGGCCATGGCGGCCACACACAGCATTCCCAAGGCCCGGGTGCACGAGGTGATCGAAATGACCGGGCTGGAGGCGGTGGCCCGCAAGAAGGCCGGCGGTTTTTCACTCGGCATGGGCCAGCGGCTGGGTATCGCGGCCGCCCTGCTGGGGGACCCGCAGACCCTCATCCTGGACGAACCGGTCAACGGCCTGGACCCCGAGGGCGTGGTGTGGGTGCGGAACCTGGTGCGGTACCTTGCCGGGCAGGGTCGCACGGTGTTCCTGTCGAGCCACCTGATGAGCGAGATGGCGCAGACTGCCGACCACCTGATCGTCATTGGCCGCGGCCAGGTGATTGCCGATGCCCCCATCAAGGACATCATCACCGGCAAGGGGCAGTCACGGGTCCGCGTCCGCACCGACCAGCCTGACCGGCTTCATCAACTGCTTACCCAACGGGCGCCGCCATTGACGTGCCGGAACGGGAGCTGCTCGAAGTAACGGGCCTGGAGCCCAAAACTATTGCGGCAGCCGCCCTGGAAAACCAGATCATGGTCTATGAACTCACGCCCCTCGTGGCCAGCCTCGAGGAGGCCTACATGGAACTGACCAAGGACGACGTCGAATACCACTCCCTGCCCGCCGCGGAGGTCAGCAAGTAATGAGTTCCACAACCACTGAAGCCATGTCCTCCCGCGAACCGGCGCAGTCCCCCGCCGGACCAGCCTCCCGCAACGCCGGACGGTCCCTTCCCGGCCCCACCTTTTTCCGGGTCCTCAACTCGGAACTCATTAAATTCCGGAGCCTTCTCTCCACCCTGATCCTGCTCGCCTCCACGGCAGTGGTCATGGTGGGATTCGGCGCGCTGTCCGCGTGGGGAACGGGCCAGTTCACAGACGCTGCCACCCGGGATCCGCAGGCGGCCGCGCGGATGGCATCCCAGGGCGGGGATCTTGCCATCAGCGCACCCACATCAGGTATCGCCTTCGCACAACTGATCCTGGGGTCGCTGGGTGTGCTCCTGATGAGTTCGGAGTTCACCACGGGGATGGCCCGGTCCACCTTCGCAGCCGTGCCCAAGCGGATCCCCGCATTCGCCGCCAAGCTGGTGGTGGTGATGGTGACGTCCTTCGTGGTCACCGCCGTGTCCACATGGGTGGCCGGGCTGGTGGCCGTGCCCATCCTGGACAACTACGGCCTGAAACTGGACCTGGGCAGTTCCCAGTCGGTGAAGCTCCTCCTGGTCAACAGCATCTATGTGGCCGCGGTCGCCGCCATCGGCATGGCCCTGGGCACGCTGCTTCGGAATTCCGCCGGTGGCATCATGAGCCTGGTGGGCATCTTCTTCGTGGCACCCCTTGCCTTCCAGCTCATTCCCGGGGATTTCTTCAAGGAAGCCCGAAAGTACCTGCCCGGAAACACCGTTGAGCCGCTGACGGCTGTCCAGCACGTTCCGGACACCCTTGAAGCGTGGCAGGCAGGGCTGGTCCTCGGCGCCTGGGTGGTGGTTCCCGTCCTGCTGGCTGCCGTCCTGCTGAAACGCCGGGACGTCTAAGCCGCCGGGTCCTTTCCCGGCCGCGCGGCCGGGGGCGCGTGGTTTCCGGCACATGACAAATATGCCTGTCAGGAAACTTTTCTTGCCTTTGATGGTTCCTGCTTGGAGCCCCGTCCTGTTGCCTGGAGTCAGATCTGTTGGACTGCACAAAGCAGGGCGGATAATGGCGGACCTAGGGTGAAACGACGATGTGGTGCATCACACGGTCCGCCGGTGTCCACCAAGGCACGTCGCTCAACCCATGCTATTTCCCAACAGGACGGCGCTTCCATGCATGCTGACCAGCAACTTTCAAAGTCCCTGAAACCAAGGCACCTGTCCATGATCGCCATCGCCGGCGTGATTGGCGCAGGCCTTTTCGTCGGCTCGGGGGCGGCCATCCAGCAGGCCGGCCCCGGCATCCTCATCGCTTACGCGGCCGCAGGCCTGGTGGTGATCCTGGTGATGCGCATGTTGGGGGAGATGGCCGCCGCCAACCCTGAAACAGGCTCGTTCTCAACCTACGCGGACAAGGCCCTCGGCCGCTGGGCAGGGTTCAGCATTGGCTGGCTCTACGCGTGGTTCTGGATCATCGTCCTGGGAATTGAAGCCACGGCCGGCGCGGCCATCATGCACCGCTGGGTGCCCGGCATCGACCAGTGGGTGTGGGCCCTTGCCCTCATGGTGCTGCTGACGCTGACCAACCTCGGTTCCGTGAAGTCGTACGGCGAGTTCGAATTCTGGTTCGCGTCCATCAAGGTTGCCGCCATCGTCCTGTTCCTCCTCTTCGGTGCAGCCGCCATCCTGGGGCTCATCCCGGGCGTCCCCGCACCGGGCCTGAGCAACCTGATCAACAACGGCGGCTTTATGCCCAATGGTCCGGGTGCCGTCCTGGCAGGCATCCTTGTGGTGGTCTTCTCCTTCTTCGGCGCTGAGATCGCCACCATCGCAGCGGGCGAATCAGAGAACCCGGTGGATGCCGTGAAGAAGGCAGTGAAATCCACCGTGTGGCGCATCCTGGTCTTCTACATCGGCTCCATCGCCGTGGTGGTCACCCTGCTCCCGTGGAACTCCGCCTCTGTGGCAAAGAGCCCTTACGTGGCCGTCATCGAACTGTTCGGCATCCCCGGCGCCGGAACCATCATGGACGTCGTAGTCCTCACTTCCGTGCTTTCCTGCCTGAACTCCGGCCTCTACACGGCCAGCCGCATGCTGTTCTCCCTCTCCACCCGCGGCGACGCACCGCGCTCCTGGACCCGCATCTCCAGCCGGGGAGTTCCCGCTGCTGCCGTCCTTGCCTCCACCGTGGTGGGGTTCATTACCGTCGGCCTGAACTACATCGCACCGGACACCGTCTTCCTCTTCCTGGTGAACACCTCGGGCGCCATTGCCCTGTTCGTATGGCTGGTCATATCAGCCTCGCAGCTGGTCCTCCGCCGCCGTATGGGAGCCGCGGCCAAGGACCTGCAGCTGAAGATGTGGCTGTTCCCGTACCTCACCTGGGCAGCGATCATCAGCATCGTGGCCCTGCTCATCGGCATGGTGATCGTGGAATCCACCCGGGAATCGCTGCTGCTCTCCCTGGCCCTGGCCGCCGTGGTCGTAGTGGTCGGCGTGCTCCGCTACCGGCGCAACGGCGCTGCCGCCAGCCAGCCGGCCGTGGCAGCCGAACCCACAGCGGCGCCTGCCGAGTAGGCACGGCACTAGACTCGGGACCATGCCTTTGCCTTCCTCTGCTGCAGACCACATCCAGGACCTTGGCGCCTATGTCAGCGCGTCGCCGTCGAGCTTCCACGCCGCGCACGAAGGCGGCCGGCGGCTGGAAGAGGCCGGGTTCACCCGCCTGGATGAGCTGCAGCAGTGGGAGGGCGGGCCGGGCCGGTTCTTCATCATCAGGGACGGTGCACTGATTGCGTGGGTGGTCCCCGAAGGCGCGGGGCCAACCACGGGGTTCAACATCCTGGGGGCGCACACCGATTCACCGTCGTTCAAGCTCAAGCCCAAACCGACCACCGGCGCCTACGGCTGGCTTCAGGCCGGAGTGGAAATCTACGGCGGACCACTGCTGAATTCCTGGCTGGACCGCGAGCTCCGGCTCGCGGGCCGGCTGGTAATGCTCGACGGCACCGAGCACCTCACGGCCACCGGCGCGTTGCTCCGTTTCCCGCAGCTGGCCATCCACCTGGACCGGGCCGTGAATGAGGGACTTACCCTCGACAAGCAGCGGCACATGAACCCGGTGTGGGGGCTGGGGAACCCAACGGATTCGGACCTGCTGGGTGTGCTGGCAGCTGCGGTTCCCGGCGCCTCCGTCGACCCGGAACAGATCGGCGGGTACGACGTCGTCATCGCAGACACACAGGAGCCTGCGGTTTTCGGGGGCAACGGGGAGTTCTTCGCATCAGGGCGGCTGGACAACCTTTCGGCCACGCACGCCGGGCTTGCTGCGCTGGTTGCCCACGCGGGTTCCGGAGATGCCGGCGGCCCCATTGCCGTCCTCGCCGCGTTCGACCACGAGGAAATCGGCTCCAACTCCCGCTCCGGCGCGTGCGGACCCATCCTTGAAGACGTGCTGGTGCGCATCTCCGACGGCCTGGGCGCAACGGCGGGCCAGCGGCGGCAGGCCCTGGCGGCGTCGTTCTGCCTCTCTGCCGACGCAGGGCACGCGGTGCATCCGAACTATCCGGAGCGGCACGATCCCGCCAACCATCCAGTGCTGAACGGCGGCCCGCTCCTGAAGATCAATGCCAACCAGCGTTACGCCACGGACGCGTATGGCGCCGCCTTCTGGGCACGGCTGTGCCGCGAGGCCGGCGTGCCGTACCAGGAGTTCGTGTCCAACAACGTGGTGCCGTGCGGCTCCACCATCGGTCCGCTCACGGCCACCCGCCTGGGCATCCGTACGGTGGACGTGGGTGTGCCGCTGCTGTCCATGCACTCCGCGCGTGAGTTGTGCGGGGTGGAGGATCCCCTGCGCCTGGCCGCCGTGGCGGAGCTGTTCTTCGGGACCGCCGCGTAGTTTTCTCCTTTTTGCGGCACCACAAACGTCCGTGCGGGTAGCCACATGCCCGGCCTGAAGGCCTAGAGAGGGCGCTGCACCCTGCCTACGGTTGAAAATGCGGAGGAACGTCCGCTGTGAGCCAACCGAGCATGGAGCCGAATATGCTGTTCGACGCAAAGTCCATCCCTCCAACCGGGTGCACGCAGGCCTAGGGGCGCGGAGGTGGAGATCCTCAGTGCGGGGTTGGTCCTGGCAGCGGCAGTACTTGGCGCGGTGGCCATCCTCACCCACCCTGCCCGAAGAACCATCCTGTCCTTCATCCTCGGAGTCTCCGCTGGATTGGTGGGCGTCCAGATCTTCAGGATCCATGCCTTCACCCTCCTTGCGGCCGTTTGGGTGTGCCTTCCGGAGGGGAGGGCAAACAGAACCTCGGTGAAGCACCTCGCCTTGATGATTTCGTCCGCCCTCCTGCTCGCGTCGACCACGCTCCTGGGCGACCTCGTGAACAGCCCAACCCTCGCCCTGCAGCTGTTGGCGCTGGCCGGATCGGCAGCCATTGTGGCGGCGCGGGCTACGCGGCGTGATGCTGCGGCCATCCTTTGGGGCCTGCTGGCCATATCCACGATTGGCAGCTTGGTTGGCCTCCTGCAGGTATTCAAGGTGATACCCACGGATCTATGGCACCTGGAAATCAGTTCCATTGGCCGGCCGACAGGGATTTATCCTGAGCCTGACTGGCTTGGCATGTTTGCCGGCCTGGGACTGATCCTGAGCTGGCGAATGCCGATGTCCCGGCGGGCCAAAGTCATGTTGTGCCTGATCAACCTGTCCGTCTTCGTGTTGGCCATGGCCAGGGCTGCCTGGGTTGCGTTGGCGGTAAGTTTGGCGGTCCTGGCAGTTTTTGTACTCGTGGACCGGCTTGGGGGAGTGCGGGGGAGAAGCGCACGCGCCGCACGGCGTGGACGGGCTGCCGCAGTAGCGATTGCCGTCCTGGTAGCGGCAGCAGCGCTCTCCACCCTGCCGCAGCTCCAGGAAGACCTGTCCGTGCGTGCCTCGACGATGTTCGGCACCGTCCAAGAGGACGATATTTCCGGCCAGGCGCGCATCCGGCAAAACGACTCCCTTATGACCCTGGCACAATCTGTTCCGGTCTACGGCCACGGGCTGAGCGCGGCCGGCCGGGTCGGCGTCTGGGGCCAGATAGAGACGGCGGCCGAGGCCGGCAACAACGTTGCCAGCAACTGGATAATCGGGATGTGGGTCGATGGCGCGTTCTTCGCCGTCCCGCTCATACTCTTCCTCGCGGGACTCGCTTTCCTGCGCACGCGGACCGTCGCTGGCCAGGGCCTCCTCTTTTGCCTGGCCTGCAGCCTCTTTTCGAACGCCGTGTTTTTCCCCGTCACCTGGCTTCTCGTAGGCCTGGCGATTGTTGCCCTCAGCCGGCCCGGGACCGCTGCTGACTCCTATGAGGGGACCGCCGCCCGCTTTCCCGTCCCCCGGGCCCTGGTGCCGCGGGGGGAAGAGCCTGCCGGAGTTGCCCAGCGCGTGTTGGGAAGCAGGCGTCGGCCAAAGCACCGGTTGGAGGAGCCCGTAAGGGGCGGATAGCAGCCGGCGGAATCAACCCCGCCCGGCGTCATCGTCGACTCCCCAGCTACCGTGAAGTGTTGGACGCGAACTCCGCCCACTCACGCGATGCGCGCTCCCGGAATGACGCAGCGGCCCGTGCAGCCTCGGTACGTCCCTCCCGCAGGGCAAAGCCGATTGCTCCCAGCCAGGCATCTACGTCCTCCGGTCCGGGGCCGCCGTCGGACACCAACAATGGTGACCCCGCCCCGTAAAGGTCCCCAAGGCTGGTCCCCGCACGCCCGACGACGGGTACTCCCTTTTCCAGGGCCCTCACCGCTATGCCGCTTTGGAAAAAGCGCGTATACGGGATGACCAGCGCAGAAGCCGTGGCAACGAGCTGATCGAGTTCCGGTTCGGAAACGAACCGTGGGTCCACGTGCCAGCCTTCGACGTCCGGCCACCCCCGGCCAACTATTTCCAGCCGGCATGATCCGGCCAGCCTTTGGGCGAGAAACTCCAGCAGCTGCAGGTCCCGGTCCGGCTTGTACTGGCCCAGCACCCGGATGGTGGGCTGCGCGCGTGGGGGCTCCTGGCCCGGGGATACGGCTGCTTCATGGACGGCGGCCGGATGCGCCACGACGCGGAGACTGCCGCCCAGTCCCAGGCTCCGCATCGCCAGTGCGGCCTGCTCGCTGTGCACCAGTGTTGGCACACTGCCTGCCAGCCGTTGCGCCACGGCAGCGGAGCGGGCACCCGATCCCACGGACCGGACCAGCGGCTGGGGGTCGTGGTAGATGACGGTGGCCGGCCCGCAAAGGAGTTTCACCAGGATGAGATCCAGGAATCCGAGCACCGGCCAGGTAACCAGCACGTGCGTCCGTCCTTGGCTTCGCACCCCTGCCCGGGCCAGCAGGGCAGCATACGAGCCCACCCAGTGGAGCCGGCCCTTCCCGGAGATGGATGGTTCCAACAGGGACCGCATCTCGACGTCGAAGCCTGCGTCAAGAAGGTGCCGGCGCAGGGCTTCAGTGTAATGGGCCAGTGCGGCGCCCAGCGGATTCACCACCGTGATGTGGGGTGCGGGGGGTGTGGCCGCCAACGGTGTGGCTGCGAGGGCCCTCCCGTCCCGCAACCCAGCGAGCATGGGGCGCAGGGCGGCAGGACGATTGTGCCGTACAGCGTCACGCGCCACTGCACGGAGAATCAGGTACGGCGCTGCCACCCTGCGCTGAAGCCCCGTTCCGTTCTTCGCCAGGAACAGCTGGACATTCCGGGTTAAGTAGTAGGGCGGGATGCCCGCAGACTCCTGCCATACCCTTGCCTCAGGACAGATCTTGACCTTCCAGCCCCGTTTCCCGAGGGCGAGGTGATGGTCCGTTTCCTCCATGTACAGGAAGAAGCGCTCGTCGATGGGACAACCCGTGATGATGCCCCGCCGGGTCATCAGGAAGGCGCCGTCGAGCCAGGTGACCTCCCGGGGAGGCCCGCCCGCACTCCCGGAACTGGGGCGCCGGTGATTACGGTGACGGGGAAGCCTGAGCGCCCGGGTGAGGTAGCCGCCGTCGGACCATAGCGTTTCCCCCTCCGGGCCGGTGACCAGGACCGGGCCGGCCACAGCCGTGCACGCGTCGGCGGCGAGGGCCGCACGGAGCACACCCACGGCTCCGGCCTGCGGACGTGTCTCATGCGTCGAGATCAGCAGGTACTGCCAGCCGGGCGTATTTGCCTCGTGCCATGCCGCCCCGAGATTCACCGCGGCGCCGTAGCCGGCGTTGGGGCAGAGGATGAGGCTTGCGCCGGCGGGCAGGCGGGCCTTAAGTTCCTCCTGTTTCCCGGGTTCCTCGCTGTTGTCCACCACCAGCAGCTTTTCGGGCTGTACTCCGTCCGCCAGGAGGAGGGCCAGGGTTCCGGCCAAGGTGTCCAGGCTTCGGTGGTGGACAACGACGGCGGCAACGTCCCGGGTGGTCATGCCGCCGGTCGTTTCAGCAGCACGGGTGCGGCTTCCTGCGGTGATGTGTGGACGGCCTGCAGCAACACTTTTGCGTAGCTGGCGCATACGTCCGGCCAGTTGTAGTGCCGTGCTGCCCGTTCCTTGTTGCGGGCACCCTCCCGCTCGCGCAGGTCTTGGTCAGTCAACATGCGCCGGATGGCTTTTTCGATCAGCAAAGGCTCCGGCGGGACCAGGTGCTCCGAATCGGGCAATACTTCTGCGTTGTAGGGCGTCTGCCTGGCAACCACCGGGGCGCCGCATGCCATGGCCTGTACCAGGGCAGGGTTTGTCCCGCCAACGCTGTGGCCGTGGAAGTACGCACCCGCGTGCTGCCAAAGCGACCACAGCTTCCGGTCGTCGCTGACATGGCCCAGCCAGCTGACGTTGGGGTGGCGCTCCGCAAGCGACGACGCCGCGCCGTCCAATGCGCCGCCATATCCGCACGACCCGACGATCACCACCGGGTAGTCCTCAGCGAGGGACTCGACGGCCTCGAAAAACTCGGCCACGGTGTTTTCGGGAACGAACCGGGCCACCATCAGGACGTAGCCGCCGTGCGGGAGGCCGGGCAGGACGTCCAGTTCCTCCGGCTGGTCCCCGCCGTAGGGGATGAAAGTGCTTTCCCTGCCGAATTCACCCTGCCAGCGGCGCTGGATTTCCAGGGAATCGCAGATGAGCCTATCGGCGTAACGGGCGGTAAAGCGCGCGCCCAGTTTGAACACCGTCTTGGCCAGCCGGCCCCATTTGGCGCGTTCCCATTCCATGCCGTCGACGTTCACCACCGTGGGAATTCCCCTCAGCCTGAGCAGCGGCAACCAAAAGCCATTGGCCACGTTCATGACCAGGGCAACGTCCGGCTTCTGCCAGCAGGCGTGAAGTGCGGCTGTGAGCCCATAGGACAGGGTGCTCAGGGATTTCTTCTCCAGTCCCAGGGTTGTGGTTGTCCTGACACGGGCGTCGCGGTCATTGTCGTCCCTGGTGGCGCCGGGGCGGCAGTAGACATTCACATCCCACCCTTCGTCGGCAAGGAACGGGGCGAGCCGTCGGACCGCTGTCTCAAAACCGCCGTAGTAACTGGGGTAGCCACGGGTTCCGATGATGGCAACAGAACGTTTCATCAGGATCTCCTCGCATGGCTTTCCGTTGCGGCGTCTTTCGGTGGCGCTGTCGCGTCCACGGCTTCTGCAGGTTCCAACCCATCAACCGGCTCCGGGGCGGAGTCCCTGAAGAAGTGGCCATAGGCCCGGTACCGGGCATACCCGTCCGCACCTGTTGTCGGTACACAGTTGAGGACTGTTCCCAAAACGGTCCCGTGGACTTTCCTGATGTTCCCGAGGGACCTGGCGAGGTTGTCCCTGGTGGTTTTGCCGGCCCTGACCACCAGGACTGCCCCGTCGGCCAGCTTGGACAGGACCGCTGCGTCAGTCACGGGAAGGAGCGGTGGCGCGTCGATCAGCACAATGGCGCGGTCCGACAAAGTCTTCAGGAGTTGAGCCATCGCGTTGGACGCCAGCAGCTCACTGGGGTTTGGCGGTGTGCGCCCGGCGCCCAGGATCAACAGTTTCTGGAAATCTCCGCGGATCTGGAGGGCATCAGCCACTCTTGCATGTCCGCTCAGGACATCCGTGACCCCCAGTCCAGGGACCAGGCCGAAGATGTTCGTAATGCTGGGCCGGCGCAGGTCTCCATCCACTACCACCACGCTTTCACCGCCAGCGGCCAGCACAGCAGCCAGGTTGGCGGCGACGGTGGACTTTCCCTCGGCAGGAATAGAGCTGGTTATCAGGATGACCCGGGGCGGATTGTCCACATCTACGAAGCCGAGGTTGGTGCGGAGTTCACGGAGGGCTTCCGTGTAGGCAAAACTTCCAATGCTGGACCGGGGCGTGGGGCCCGGCCTGGGCTGGACCACGGAGCTCTTCTCCCGCAATTGGCTTGTTACAGGGAGGGTTCCGATGACAGGCACTCCGAATTGCTGCTCGATCTGTTCGGCCTTGCGGATCCGCCGGTCGAGGTGGTGGCGCAGGAGGGCGGAAGCGTATCCGAGGAACAGCCCGGCTGCGAGGCCGAAGAGGGCGGCGAGTTTTACGTTGGGGGAAACCGGCGTTGTGGGCACAGGCGCGGTGTCCAGGGGGGTGAGGCCGACGGCAGGGGTGGCCACAGGGGAAGATCCTGCCAATGCTGCCGACTTTTCGAGGTCCTGCACCTGGTTGGCAAGCTCCGAAATCCAGGTGTTTGCGACCCTCTGCGCCGTCGCAGGGTCCGGTGACTTGGCCGTCACGCGGATTTCTGCCGTTTCCAGCGGGACGCTGATGGTGACAGTACTCATCAGGGCGTCCGCATCCATCTTCAGATTGGCGGCTTTGATGACGCGGTCGGCCAGAAGCCGGGATTCGGCGATGGATTTGTAGTTCTTGATTTTGGACTTGGCCAGGGCGTCGCCGGTCAGCAGGGTTTCGAGGTTCTCCGATCCCACCGTCAGGACCAGGGCGCTCGATTCTGCCGCATAGACGCGGGGCTGAAGCGCCCCCCATACCGTGGCCAGCAGCGCCAGGCCCACGGTCAGCGCGCAAATGGAGCGCCAATAAGCCCGTGCCACCCGGACGTAGCCGGTCAGGCCCAGCCCCGTTGCGGCCTTACTGTCTTCCGATACATCCACACTGGTGCTCATAGGGCCACCTGCCTCTCTTGTTGGCTTTGGGCGTCGGAGGTTGGGTCCTGGCCGGTTACTGCGGCAGCAAAGACGGCCTGCGTTTCCGCCCAGGTGTGCTCGCGGTGGGCGGCCGCCCTCCGGGAACGTTCGGCTGCACCAGCGGCGGTGACAGCCTGGCTAAGAGCTTTGGCGAGAGCCGCAGGACTGGGTGCAGCCCACAAGGCTTCCGGATTGGTCAGGACAGACCGGGAGAACGGATGGTCATTAAGGACCGGGATGTTGCCAGCCGCGAGCATCTCGGCCGCCACAAGTGTGATGTTCGTGAAAGAGAGGGCCAGCCCGGCGATGGTGCGGTTGTACAGTTCGTTGAGCTGCCGGGGAGAAAGGGTTCCGTGCTGCGTGATAGGAATGCCCCAGCCCGACACCCGCGATCCGTAGATGTGGATTTCCTGTTCCGGATGCATCCGGTGGAACTCTTGGAGTGCCAAGCGTCCCATGTCGTAGCCTCTGCGTTCCGCCCCGGGCTTGGCGAAGAACACCACTCCCGAACGGGCGCCCGTGTTGGTCAGCCGGTAGGTGCCCGTGTCACTGCCGTAGGGCAGGACGCGCGCCTTGACGCCAGCTTCGCCTTCCAGGACTTCAGCCACCATGGGGCCCAGGGCCAGCATGGTGAACCCAAAACGGTAACTGTCCTCCGCAAGGGCATAGAGCGAACCGCGGGGATGGAAGAACGGTTCGTAGTCCTGGATGAAGTAGAAGGGGCTGGGGCCCCCGTGGCGCGGCAGGCGGGTGGCCAGCACATGGGCGGTTTCCCAGGAACTGGCCACGCAGGCATCGAAACTGTCCAAGGTTGCCGGCACCGCTTCGATGCCGGCAGCGACGTCGGGCCAGCATTTCCTGATGACGGCCCGGTGCCGGGCCAAAGCCTCGCCGTTCCGGCTGTACACCAGGACGGTACAGCGGTGTCCGCGCTGTTCCATTCCGCGCACCATGCGGAAGAGGGTGGTGTGCCCTCCGGCACCGGGAGCGGGTGGAGTGATCAGCCACGCAATGTCCATTGCGCCCTCGAAGGTCCTTCGGGAGGCCACGCCGGCATCGACGGAGCTGAACACGTCGGCGGAGTTCAAGGGAAAGTCCAGTGCTTGTATGCCCATCAGTGCATCCAGTTCCCGGTAAAGGCGCCGCACCACGCGGCATGAGGTATCCGCAATGCCCCTGGCTTTGGTTCCGGCGATCACTTCACCGATCTTGATCCCTGTCACTTTGACCTCCCGGCCAGTGCATCGGTTAAGGCGTCCGCGACCTGCTGCTGCTGCGCCCTGCTGATGTGGGGATAGATGGGAATCGACAGGATTTCCTTGGCAGCCGACTCCGCCACGGGGCAGTGCGCTGGGGGCAGCCCCAATCGGTGCCATGCGGCCGTGTGGTGGACAGGAACCGGGTAGTGCACCCCCGTGGAAACGCCGGCCCGGTTCATGTGGTCGGCGACTGCGTCCCGGTTGGCCAGGCGGACAACGAAGAGGTGCCAGACGTCGGCGTTTCCCGGAGCGGAGCGTGGCAGCTTAAGCGTCCGGGCATCGGCCAAGAGCTCCTGGTAGTGGTGTGCAGCTTCGCGCCGCAGGTCATTCCAGGCGCCGAGGCGCCGTAATTTGCAGGAAAGCACCGCCGCCTGAAGGGTGTCCAGGCGGGAGTTGCGGCCCATGATTTCGTGCTGGTACTTGTGCTCGCTTCCGTGTGCACCGAGCAGCCTGATGTAGCGGGCTGCTTCCTCATCATTCGTGGTAATTGCGCCGGCGTCGCCGGCTGCCCCCAGGTTTTTTCCGGGGTAGAAGCTGGTAGCAGCCAAGCTGCCGAGCGTCCCCGCAGCCTTGCTGAATCTGGTGGCACCCTGTGCTTGAGCGGCATCCTCGATGATGACAGCGCCGCATTCGCGGGCTATCGGCTCCAGCCGCTCGACTGGGGCCACCTGCCCAAAGAGGTGTACCGGGATGATGGCGGCGGTTCTGCTGGTCACCGACTTTCGCACCGAGTCCGGATCCAGCAGGAGGTGCTCCTCGTCAACGTCCGCAAGAACCGGCTTGGCGCCGGTCCGAAGGACGGCCTCTACGGTAGCGATGAAAGTATTTGCCGGCACAATCACCTCCTGCTGCGGCCCGACCCCGGCCGCGGATAGCGCCATCTCCAGGGCATCCGTCCCGTTGCCGGTGCCAACGCAGTACCGTGATCCGATGAATTCGGCGTACTGCTGCTCGA
Organism: Arthrobacter sp. E1SS-5; assembly: GCF_057073715.1. Lineage (NCBI taxonomy): Bacteria > Bacillati > Actinomycetota > Actinomycetes > Micrococcales > Micrococcaceae > Arthrobacter > Arthrobacter sp. E1SS-5. The sequence goes on along the minus strand of NZ_CP172703.1, from coordinate 4,359,595 downwards.
AAAGTTCCACCTCCTTGCCGCCGACGAAAGCTCCCCGCTTCAGGATGTCCATGAGGGCGGGCTCGAGGTCTTCCTGGATTTCCTCCTGCTGGGCGGCAATGTCGACCAGGGGGACCCGGATTTGCTGGAGAGTTTTCAATGGGAGCTCCTTTGCGGTGGTGTAGGGCTGGTCGCGGCAGGGGTTTGCTGGGGGGATGGAGCGTTTGCTTCATTGCCTGGAGTTGCATCGGTCAGGGACGCCAGCCGGGCCATCGCCCTTTTGGCTGTTCTGACGGTCAAGGCCAGATACAGAGCTGCCCCGGCAAGACCGCCACCTGCAAGTGCAGCCAAAGGCTGGGCGATGCCGTTCGCGACCAGCCAGCTGAGAACGCCGGCTCCGGCCGCAGCGCCAACTGGCGCAATGAGGGGAGCCACCAGGCGTTTGGCTGGGGTGCCGAGAACCCGCCCAGCCAGGATGAAGTACACGGGCAGGACCGCCAGGCAGATAACCGCCGCATGTGCGCTGCCGGCACCGGTGACACCCCAGAAGGAAACGCCTGCCAGGAGGGCAGGGAAAAGGCACGCCAGCCACAGCGTCTGCACCCAAAACAGGCCGCCGGTCCGGCCGCCGCCGACGCATAGATCCGCCAGAATGTCGGAGGTGATCCTGCCCGCTCCGAAAATACCCAGGCCAATCATCGCCCCTGCGGCACCCGCCCACGCGATGCCATAGAGTACCTGCACCAGGGGAGCCGCCAAGGCCACCAGCAGCGCGGAAACCGGCATGGCCAGGAAAGCAGCGAGTCCCAACACGTCCGGTGCCGCGCGGTCCAGCAGCCCTGCCTTGTGCAGCCTGCCGAAAGTTGGAAGGGCAACAGTTCGGATCATCGCGGTGAGCAGGCTGCTCGGAAGGTTGGCAAGGCTGAACGCCAGGAGGTAGACACCCAGCTGGGCGGGCCCAAGCTGCCTGCCCACGATGGCGTAATCCAGGTTCAGGGTGGCGAAGACCACGAGGTTTGCCAGCGCCAGCGGCATCCCCAGCCGCAGGACATAGGCCGCCGCGGCGCGGTCAAAGCCCGGACGAAACCGTGTCGGGGTGATAACCCAGTACCCACCGGTAGTCAGCACCTGACCGGCGACCCGCGACCATACCAGGGCGTAGGCTCCCCAGCCGTCCTGCGCCATGGGAACCGCGACCACAAGAGTCAGGGCAGCCCCTGCGACTTCAATGAAGGCCCGCGGCCGTTGGAGGTAGTTCCGCCATACCAGTGCGGCCGGAACGCCTGAACACCCGGACAGGAGAATGGTGATGGAGAGGATTTGGATGACGCCCGAAGCACCGGGATCACCAAGGACTGCCGCCAAGGTTGGCGCAAAGAGAATCACGGCTCCCGTGATCACCGCACTCGTTGCCACTCCCAACGTGAGGATTGTGGGTGCGATTTCACGAGGATCACGGTCTGCGCGTGCCAGCGCTGCGGTGGCACCCAGTTCCGTCACGTTGACTGCAATGGTCTGGATGACCTGGGCGACAGCCAGGGCGCCAAAGTGCTCGGGGGCCAATATCCTGGCCAGGATAAGCATCGTGAGGAACTGCAGTGCCCTGCCGGCCACTACCCCGGCGGCGCCCCAGGCAAGCCCTCCCTTGAATCCTGCCTTGATCGTTTGGACCGGACCCGCTTTCAGCTGCTCCGCGCTCATGAGATGCCAACTTTGCGCCACGCAACCCAACGTGCGCGGTTCAGTTGGTGCCGGTAGTTTTCAGTGAAGTTCTGGAAGCCTGTGGGCGCTGCTCCGGCCAAGGCCCGCCGAAGCCGGTGACTGAGGGTGCGGCCGCGTACAGTCTCGGCTGCGGCAGGATAGGCGGCAATAGCTACGTCAAGGAACTCGAGGGAAGCGCCGGTTGGTCCCCCGCTGTCCAGGTTCCGCTCAGCCAGCAGGAGGGCTTCCCGGCAGATTCCCCGTTTGGCGAGCTCAAGGAGGTGGCCTCCATTGGGCAGTTGATGGGTTACCTCCGCCGTGGCCAGCACCCGGAAGGCAGCAAGCCTGTGCTCCAAGTCGATCTGAAGGGTGCTGTAGGTTGTGAGATGCATGTTCTTCCCATGGACCCGGTAGTACGCCTGGGATGGGCCGTTTATTCTGCCGATGTCCCAACCGGCTGCAGTCCGCAGCCAATACTCGAAATCCGCTGAGTGCGGAAGATCCTTGTTGTAGGGGCCTACTTGCCGCATAGCGGAGGTACGCATCACCACTTCCGGGGAAAAGATGAAATTCCGTCCCCGCAGGCAGGACCATAGGAGCCATTCTTTGCCTGGCCAGATGGTCCAACTGCTGCGCCGCGCGCCATCTTCTTCCCAGGCAGGCTCGGGGTCGCCGCGGAATTCAGTCGGCAGACCATAAACCATGCCTACGCGGGGATATGCCCTCATCAGGTCTGTAGCCCTGGACAGGGCTCCAGGAGCGACGATGTCGTCTGCTGACACGAGCGTTACGAACTCGGTTTCAACCCTCGAGAGACCATCGTTGTAGGTGGCGATATGGCCCATATTTTTCCCGTGCGCCACCACAGTGATCCTGGAGTCGCCGTCGGCGAGGGCATTTGCCACCTCCACGGACCCATCCGGTGAGGCATCGTCGACAATGATGATCCTTGGCGCAACGCGCTTTTGGGCCAGTACGCTCTGCACTACCTGCGGGAGATAGTGTCCGTAGTTGTAGCAGGGAATGACAACGGTGACAGTTGCAGGTAATTCAGCTTCCCGGGGCCATGTAACCCTCATGACATCCCCCCGATCCGGAATCCGTCCCCGTCGATCTCGTGCGCGGGCACGCCAACCCAGGTCTCGCCGTCGGGGACGTTGCTTAGGACCGCCGCCCCCATCCCCACCGTGGCGTAGGCGCCCACTGACGTCCGTTCGCGGACGCTGGCGTTCATGCCCAGGTAGGCTGCCCGGCCAATCCGGACTCCGCCGCCCAGTGACACTCCCGCAGCGAACGTCGCGAAGTCCGCCACGTCGTCGTCGTGCGTGAACGTCACGGAAGGCATGGCAACCACATGCGAGCCCAACGTGACGGACGCCGTGAGCGTGACATTGCGGAGCAGGATGCTGCCCCGGCCCACCCGGCACCCTTCCGGATACTGGACCGAAGGGTCGATCGCGGTGGCGTAGCGGGCCTCGGTGAGGCCCAGCGCCGTGAGGCGCTCCACCACGGATTCCCGCGCCCGGCCCGAGCCGATGCACACCAGCACGAACGCGTTCGTGTACCTGGCAGCGTCGTCAATGGTCCCCAATACGGGGGCGCCGTCCACGCTGACCCCCGCCATCTCCTTGTCGTCATCAAGCAAACCCACGACGTCGTACTGCCCGCTGCTGCGCACCATCGCCAGGACCTCGCGGGCCAGGCCGCTGGCCGCTATGAGGATCAGCTCACTCATGTGCGCGTCCCTGCTGCCGCTGCCCGGATGGTGCTGATGATCCTGCCCAGCCCGTCGTCGTCCAGTTCGTGGTACACCGGCAGGATCAACGTCCGGTCATTGAGCCGCTCCGTGTGCTGCAGCAGGGATCCGCCCGAGTCGCGCCACCGGTAGGCGGGCTGGCGGTGTGCCGCCATGATGCCCCGGCGGGCGGAAATCCCCGCTTCGGCCAGCTTCTCCATCAGCCCGTCCCGCGTTGTGCCAAAGCTGGGCAGCACCTCCACCCAGAACGACTGGAAGTTGGTGGTGCCGTAGGGCGGGTCCGATACCAGCCGCAGGCCCGGTACCCGGGCCAGTCCGGCCACGTACCGTGCCGCAATCTCCCGGCGCCGAGCCAGGACCTCGGGCAGCCGGCCAAGCTGGACGATTCCGACGGCGGCCTGCAGGTCCGTCATCCGGTAGTTGAAACCCACCTCCAGGTAGGCCTCCGGCGGGGCCAGCAGCGCGCCATGCCGGTCCGCAGCGGACACGCTCATGGAATGCTCCCGCAGCGTCCTGGCCCTCGCAGCCCAGTCAGCCCGGTTGGTGGTGAGCATGCCGCCCTCGCCGGTGGTGAGGATCTTGCGCGGATGGAACGACCACACCGCAACGTCCGCGGCCGCCCCCACCGGCCGGCCCTTGTACGTGGAGCCCACGGCGCACGCCGCATCCTCGATGACGGTGATTTCGTGGCGGTCGCACAGCTCACGGATGGGGTCCATGTCCAGCGGCACCCCGCCCTGGTCCACCACGATCACCGCCCGGGTGTCCAAGGTGAGTGCGGCGTGGATGGTTTCCGCGGTCACGTTCCCGGTTGCCGGGTCCACATCGCAGAACACCGGCCGGGCGCCTACGTACGTGACGGCGTTGGCGGTGGCGATGAAGGACAGGGAAGGCACGACGACGTCGTCCCCCGGCCCGATTCCGGCCACCACCAGCGCCAGGTGCAGGGCGGTGGTGCAGCTGGAGGTCGCCACACCGTGGCGGGCGTCCTGGGCTTCGGCAAAGCGCGCCTCAAACTCCTTCACCTTGGGCCCCTGCGCCACCCATCCGGAGGCCACCACTTCGGCCAGGGCCCGGGCTTCCTCTTCCCCAAGCCAGGGCTTCATGACGTTGATCCGGGTCAGGAATGTTTCCGCAGTCATGGCGCACCAACCTTCCGTGCAGCGGCAATCTCGTCGCGCAGCGGCATCCACCAGCCGACCAGTTGCCTGAGTCCTTCTTCGAGTTCCACCTCGGCCTTGAAGCCGAGATCGCGGGCGGCGGCAGACGTATCGGCAAGCCGCCGCACCACGCCGTTCACCTGGCGTGCGGGCCCGTGTTCCACTTGAAGCCCTGACCCCATGACCCGCAGCAGCGCCCGGGCCATCTCCAGCAGGCTGGTTTCCGTACCGCTGGCCACGTTGTAGACGCCCTCGGTGATGCTGCTTGCCGCCGCCAACACGTTGGCGCGGGCAACGTCCGCGGTATGCACAAAGTCCATGGTCTGCAGGCCGTCGCCGAAGATCAGGGGCGGCTGCCCGTCCATGATCCGCTCCATCCACCGCACCAGGACCTCGGTGTACAGGCCGTGGACGTCCATCCGGGGCCCGTAGACGTTGAAGTAGCGCAGCATCACGTAGTCCAGCCCGCTCATGGCGCGGAAGCTGCGGGCCATGCCCTCGTTGAAGGACTTGGCGGCGCCGTAAAAGGTGTCGTTGTTGGCGTGGTGATGCCGTTCGGGGGTGGGGAACTCCTCGGCCATCCCGTACACGGAGGCACTGGAGGCTGCCACCAGCTTGTCCACTTTGTGCTCCGCTGCTGCCTCCAGAACGTTGAAGGTTCCGTCCACCAGCACCTCAAGGGCCAGCCGTGGTTCCTCGGCGCACTGGGTGATGCGGATGGCCGCCTGGTGGAACACCACGTCTTTCCCTTTGGTGAGGTCATGCACCAGGTCCCGGTCCTGGATGCTGCCCCGCACCAGTTCCACCTGTCCGGTTGCCAGGGCACCGGAAAGGTTGCCGAGCCGGCCGCGGACCAGGTTGTCCAGGACGTCGATCCGCGCCACTCCGGCATCGAGCAGGGCGTCCACGAGGGTGGATCCGATGGTGCCCGCCCCGCCGGTGACCAGGACGTGGGCCCCCTCCAGCGCGCTCACAGCGCCCCCTCCAGGTCTGGTCCGGCACTGGCCAGCTCGGCTCCGGCCACCGGAGCCGGCTGCCCGTCCATACCCAGGCTGCGGGTAACTGCCTCCAGGACAGACAGCACCCGGAGCCCGGAGGCGCCACCGGTGCGGGCTTCCTGGCCGTTGCGGATGCACGAGGCCAGTTCCTGCACTACCTGGCTGAGGGCCTCCCGCTCCGGCAATGCAGGGGACCACGTGTCGCCCAGGCGGTATGAGACGGCAGTGGAGGCCTTCTCGCCGGCAGATTTGGGTTGCCGGTCCAGGCTGACTCCCCGGTCGTAGACGCTGAGGCGCTGCTGGGGGTTCAGGTCGTCCCAGACCAGTGTCCGCAGGGACCCGCCAATCACCATCTGCCGGATCTTGGTGGGGCTCAGCCAGTTCACGTGGACGTGGGCGGTGGCGTCGTTGGGGAGCCGGAAGTTCAGGTGTCCCACGCAGTCCCGCCCGGTTCCCAGCGGATCGGCGCCGAACGCTGACACCTCGGCCGGATTCAGGCCGCCCGGCAGGACGAAATCCAGGATGGCGAGGTCATGCGGCGCCAGGTCCCAGAACACATCAACGTCAGGCTGGACGAGGCCCAAATTGATCCGCGTGGAATCCACGAACAGGATTTCACCTAGGGATCCCGACTGCACCAGCTCCTGCATCTTCAGGACAGCGGGGGTGTAACAGTAGGTGTGGTCCGCCATCAGCACCAGCCCGTTCGCCTGCGCCTCGGCCACCATCTCCAGCCCGTGCTCCCGGCTGTCAGCGAGCGGCTTTTCCACCAGGACGTGCTTTCCGGCGCGCAGCGCCGTCATAACCGTTCCATGGTGGGTGCGGGCCGGCGTCGCAATGGCAACGGCGTCCACCTCGCAAAAGTCCAGCAACTCATCCAGGGACTCCACGCAGGGGATCTCGCCGAGCGTCGCCGCAAGCTTCCGCGCCCGCTCAAGGTCCAGGTCGCAGATGGCCACCAGGTCCCAGTCCGGGCTTGCCTGGAGGTTGCGCGCCAGGTTGGGTCCCCAGTAGCCGGCACCAACGACGGCGATGCGGAGTTTGCGCGCAGGCTGCGGATGCCTGGGGGCCTGGTTTTGATGGGTGAATGCCCTCATGTTTTTTCTTCCCATTTTCGTGAATTTGCTAGTAGGCGCCCGACGGCCGGACCACGGCCCGGAACGTGCGCCAGAGAATCAGGAGGTCCCCGGCAAGGGACCAGTTTTCGACGTAGTAGAGGTCAAGACGGACTGCTTCCTCCCAGGGAAGGTCGGAGCGTCCGTTGATCTGCCAGAGGCCTGTGATGCCCGGCTTGATCAGGAGCCTCCGGCGGGTATGGCGCTCATAGCCGCTGACCTCCCGGTCCAGCGGCGGCCGCGGCCCCACCATGCTCATATCGCCCAGCACCACGTTCCAGAGCTGGGGAAATTCGTCCAGGGAGTATCTGCGCATCCATCGTCCGCAGCGTGTCACCCGTGGGTCGTCCTTCATCTTGAAGAGCACCCCGGCTCCCTGGTTCTGCTGGTTCAGGACGGCCAGCCGCTCTTCGGCGTCGACCACCATGGACCGGAACTTGAACATCCCGAACACCTGGCCGTCCTTGCCGATCCGGTCCTGCCGGAAAAAGACCGGCCCAGGGCTGTCCAGCCGGACGATCAAGGCGAGCACCAGGAGCACTGGAGAGAGCACCAGGAGCGCTGCCAGCGCAGCAGTGACATCCATGACCCGCTTCAAGGCGTGCTTTGCGCCCCCGTACTGCGGGATGTCCACATGCATCAGCGGCAGGCCCTCCACGGGGCGCCAGTGGATCCGCGGGCCGGCCACGTTGGTCAGGGTTGCCGCCAGGATCAGCTCGGTGGAGGACTCCTCAAGTTTCCACCCCAGCTCCCGGATGAACTTGTTTCCGCCCGGAAGGGGCCCTGCCACGATGACGGAATCGGCATCGACCAGCCGGACGGTCCGGGCGATGGCGTCCGTGGACGAAAGCACCGGCACGGTGCGCCCATCCACCCGAAGGCCCGCTCCGCGCCGTGCCCCGGGGAGGCAGGCACCGAGGATTTCGTAGACCGCTCCGGACTTCCGGCCCACCTGCTGCACCACATAGCGGACGTCCTCCGGCTCGCCCACCACCACAGCCCGCGAAAGGTGCCGGCCCTTGATCTTCTCGGCAGCGAGCCGGCGGCGGAACGCCCAGCGGTTTCCGGTCAGGGCCACCAGGCCCAGCGGCAGGGAAACGGTGACGAAGGCGGTGGCACCGTGGATGGAGAACACCACCGCGGCCAGGGCCATCAGGCCGAAGATCCGCAGGGTGGCCGAGGCTACCCGCTTGTATTCGTCGGCGCCGATGCCCAGCACCTTGAGGTCCCTGGTGCGGTAGGCCTCCAGAGCCGCCAGCCAGCAGACAGCCAGGGCGGTGGAGGCGACTGCCGCTCCGCCGTCCCTGGGGCCAACCGGGGAGAATCCGTCTTCGGAGAGAAGGAAGCCGGCGTACACGGCGGCCGCGACCACTCCGGCGTCCGCGCCCCTCAAGAGATTCACATGCCGGGAGATCCAGGCTGCCGATGCCTTTCGGTTCCGGGCTTTTGGTGCCGTGGCGGGCCGGGCAGCCGGCAACAGCGGGAACCCGGTTCCTGCAGCCTCCGCCGCCACCGTCCGGGTTGCCTGTTTCCGCTGTGCGGCAACGGGTGCAACAGTCCAGTCGAATGCGGCGGGCCGTGCTTTAGCGAGTGGTATTTCAGCCATGGTGCCCCTTTCCGGCATAGCCGTCTGTCCTTGGCCGTGAAGTAAAACTAGCCTCGGAATGACGGGTATGGCGGGGAGGGGGAAGGTCCTTTGTGGGTACCGCGAAGGAAGGATGTGGATCCTGCGGGTACCTGCAAATTGCAGGACTTTTGGCCTATAGGACGGGCAGGACGTACGGCTCGGCAGCCGTGGCGCCCTTGCCTGTTGCGAGGGCGGTCAGCTGCGCACGGGACTCGACACCGAGCTTGCGGTAGATGGCGGTGAGGCGTACTTCGACCGTCCGTACAGAGACATACAGAGTGGCCGCAATTTCCTTGTTCCGCATGCCGCGGGCCACCATCTTGGCCAGAGCGCGTTCGTGGTCGGCGAGCAAAAGCATGGCCGGGTTGCCCTGCGGGCGCACAGGCTCCATCCGTTCGTCCAGGAGGAGGGCGTCCACGTGCTGCGTCCAGGCATCCGCCCCGGCCTCGTCAAACATGACCTTGGCCCGGAGCAGCGCATCCCGCGCGTCGCGCAGCCGGCCAAAAGCATGCAACCGCTCCGCGTAGCACATCAGGGTCCGTGCCCGTTCCAGGGTGTGCCCGTTCCTGCCTTCGAGGGCCTGGTTGAAAAGCTGAAGCGATTGCTCACCGTCGGCAAGCATGGCGCGGCTGCGGGCCACAGCCATCATCAGCCACGGCGACCGCAGCCCCACGGAACGGCTTTCGAGGCGCAGGAGCGCCTGCGTGGCCTCGTGGTGCCGGCCCAGGCGGATGAGTACCTCCACCAGGTCCGCCTCACAGCGCAGGAGGGTGGGGTTGCCAAAGCGCATACCGATCTCCGCGGCCCGGGACAACTGGGCCACCGACTCCGCCAGGTCACCGCGCAGCAGCGCAAAATGTCCCTGGCAGGCGGCAAGTTGTGCGGTGATGGCAGGATGGCTGTCCGCGCCCGCGTACCGGAGGGCCTCGGCTGCAAAGGAACGGGCCTGGGCGTCGTCACCAAGTGAGTGTGCCCGCCATACCCGGAAGAGGAGCCGCATTCCGCGGTGGTACTTGAGCTCAGGATCGGAAAGCTCGAGTTCGTCGATCAGCCGGACTGCCGAACGTACGTTGCCCGCCCGGATTTCGTTGTCCACTGCCATGAAGGCCGCGGTCTCCTGCCAGTTGACGTGGCCCGCTTCGGCTGAACTTTGAAGCAGCGCAAAAGCTTCGTGGGCGTTCTCGTAGTGCTCGGCGTAGGTGAGGGCGCGGCCGTGCATCAGGAGGCCGGCAATCCTGGCGGTACCGGCTCCTTCGTACTTTCGTCCGAGGTTGGCCGTGTTGCCGCTGATGGATTCGATTAACAGCTTGGCGCGCTCGGCAATGCCAAGGCATTGGGCGGAGGCCGACCCGCGGAACGCAGCGCCCTGGCGCAGGAGGTCCGAGGCTTCCTGCAGTTCCCACCGTTCGGCGTAGTACAGGGCGCCGATGGCCAGCAGGCTGGCGGAATACGCGGGATCGTGCTGGCCGAACTCCTTGACCAGCCGCAGCACCATGCTCGAACGCACGGCGGCCCCCTGGGCGAACTGGATTTCGAACGACAGCCCGGTCAGCCGCAGGATCAGTGCGGGGTTCCGGGTTACCCGCTGTGCCCATTCGAGGTAGCGGCGCGCGTACACGAACTCGCCCCGGTTGAAGAGCAGTTCCGCCACGCTGGTCAGGCGCGCCGCCGTTTCCGCTTCCCACGGGTTGATGGTGAGTGCGCGTTCGATGTACTCCACCGCGAAGGCCACTTCGCCGCCCCGGATCAGGTCCACGGCGTGCCGGAGCAGCTGGAAGGGGGTTTGCCGCTCCAGGGCGGTGAAGCTTAGGTGCCACCTGCGGGCATAGGGATCCGTGTCCGTCGCTGCTTCCGCGAGGGCACGGTGGTTGGCGGTGCGCACCGCAGGCGTCATGGCAGTGAACACATATCCCCGGAGCAGCTGGTCGCCGATCCCCAAGTGCGGACCGGAACGTTTTACCAGGCCCGCAGCAAGCAGCTCATCCACGCTGGTCCAGACGTCGCGGTCGATATTCTCGATCGTGGAAATGTCGCTGCGGTAGGAAAGCGCCAACAGGTCCAGGACGCTGCGGGCGCCGGGAGTCAGTGCGCCAACCGCGGATGCGTACTCTGCGTCAAAGCTGCCCTTGGAGGGCAGCGGGACGGGCAGCGCGTACTTGCCCTCGGCGTGCCGCTCCAGGAGTCGTTCGTAAAGGTCGACGGCGGCGAGCGGGTTGCCGCCTGTCGCTGCGGCAACCGCGTGGGCGGCCGCCGTCGTGGTCCTTTTGGCGGGGATGCTCTCCAGCATCCGCACCGTGTTGCTGTAGCTGAGCGGGCCCAGCCTTAGGGCTGACAGGCCGCTGAAGGGGCTTTCCGGGAAGTCTTCCCGCACCCCGACAATCAGGACAATGTCCGTTCCTGTCAATCGCCTGGCCATGAAGCCGATTACTGCCTGGCTGCCGGCATCCATGTGGTCGGCGTCGTCAATCACGATGACGGTGCGCGATGACGAGCGCTGGTGCAGCCCGTTCAGCAGCATGCTGGAAACAGCCGGCACGCCCATTGCCCCGGCCGTGTCCCGCAGCACCTCATCGGCGATCCCGTTCAGGACCGGATCGTCCATATCGTTAAGGAGCGCGGTGAGTCCGGACAGCGGCCATTCCGACTCGGCGGCAGTGGCGCCCATGAAAACCGTCCGGTAATCGGAGAGCGTGGGAATCTCCGACAAAAGTGCCGATTTACCAGTGCCCCTGTGGCCAATCACCGCCAGTGCGGCGTCTTTGGGACCGCGGATGACAGACAGTATGCGGTCCAGTTCTTTGTTTCGGCCGATGAGTGGCATCGCGTCCCCAATTCGTCGAAGAAGGAGACCGCTTCCTGCACAACCGATTTCATGCCTCAGCATCCGCTCCCCAGTGCGGATCCTGCCGGTACATGCGAATATAGCCCCGCAACCAGCAGCCACACCACATGGTTACCGCTGGATTTCATCAAGATTGACGCCTGCGCTTGCTCAAGGCCGGGGGTTTTGTGGCAGGGGCGGGAACCCCCTCGTCATCCGGGCTCCCCGCCCGTTATGCTCTAGAACACCCGGGCCGGGGCATGGTTCGACCGACGGAATGGGTCATGAATACTGGTCGCTGGCGCTTCCGCACCGCAGGCCTTCTGGCAGCAGCTTGCCTTGGCCTTTCCGGCTGCCAGGAGCAGCCGGTCCCGAATTCCGGGAGCGTGCGCTTCACGGCGTCCGGTGACCTGGGGATGGGGCCGGGGGCGCGGCAGGTGCTGGACGTGGTGGCCCGCCTCAAACCGGACTTCAACGTGGCCTTGGGTGACTTCTCCTACAAGGCAGGCGCTGAGCAGGACTTTTGCCGCATGGTGGCCAGGAAGCTCGGCCCGGATTTTCCCTTTCAACTGATCACGGGGAACCACGAAAGTGACGGCCACGACGGCCTGATCGCCAACTTTGCCCGGTGCCTGCCCAACAGGCTGTCCGGCCTCCAGGGCGAGTATGGCGTCCAGTGGTACGTGGACGTGCCGCAGGAGCGCCCGCTGGCCCGGATCATCCTGATTTCGCCCGGTTTGGAGTTCCAGGACGGCAGGGAACTGGACTATTCCGGTGGGAGCGATCGCTGGAAATGGACTGAGCACGCCATCGACGGTGCCCGTGCCGCCGGCATCCGCTGGACCGTGGTGGCCATGCATGCACCCTGCTTCAGCCTGGGCAAATATGGCTGCGTCGCGGGGCAGGAGATCACCAACCTCCTGGTCAGCAAGAACGTTGACCTTGTGCTGACGGCGCACGAGCACGTGTACCAGCGCAGCCACCAGCTGGCGGTGGGCGGCGAGTGCGCCTGGATTACTCCCGGCCGGACCGAGGAGTCCTGCATTTCCGACGCCGAGGGCCCGGTGACGCAGGGAAAGGGCACGGTCTTTGCGGGCGTCGGCACCGGCGGGCTGGGAGGGCACAAGGTCCAGGCGGATGATCCTGAGGCAGGCTATTTTGCTGCGTGGTCCGGGGTAAACAAGGATCCTGCGCTGGGGACGCTGGAGGTGTCGATTACCGAGGCCCGGCTGGATGCCCGCTTTGTCCCCGCGGCCGGCTACACATTCACGGATCAGTTTTCCATTGTTCGTTGAGTGGCCCGGTTGGTTGAGCCAGCCTCTGCGCGCGCCCTGCACAATAGGAGCGGCTCCGGTCCGCCGTAGTGGCGGGCCGGAGCCGCTCCTGTATTCAGTTATCTATTCAGTTGTCTATTCAGTTATGCGCTTCCACTAGGCCGCAGGCTTAAGGGCTGCCCGCCAGGCGGCAACGGCCCTGGCGGCACTCAAGGTCCAGGTGGCTGTTCCGCTGGCGCCCGCCGTCGGCTGCGGCTTGTCCGCCTGCTCGGCGATTTGGCCGGCCGCAGCCTCCCAGCGTTCGGTCCAGCCCGACGGGGGTGTGACTACAGGGGAGCTGCAGTCGCATGCCACGCCGCCAATCAACATCGCGCCGTTGGTGGCAGTGGTGATGCTGCCCACCGTGATGCTGGTGGCTGAGTAGCTGGTGTCAGCGGCAGTGACCACGGAGCTGTCCAGCGGCGTGGTGTTGTTGACGCCGCGGTAGGCGGTGATTCCCCCGCCCCACTTGGCAGCGGTGCTGAGGATCCAGTTGTACGTTCCCGGATCCCCGGCACCCACCACCTTGTAGTAGGCGAACGCCCGTGCCCCGGAGGTTGACGTGCTGTTGATGGACTTCGCATTCACCATGGTTGTCCAGCCTGCCGGTGCCGTCAGGTTGGGGTTGAGGTCCGTGGTGATGGAGGCCACCAGGACATCACCGGCTGCGGTGCCCGAGGGTACCGCCAGCGACGCCGTGGTCACAGCGGTCCCGGAGTTTGCGGTGCTGGAATTCACCACCGTGATGCCGCCGGTTGCGGGCGGCGGTGCCGTGCCCACAGTGATGGTGGTGCTGGCGGAGGAGGACCCGCTGCTGTTGGTCGCCGTCAGCTTGGCCGTGTACGTCCCTGCCGCCGTGTATGAGTGGGTGGGGTTCTGCGCGGTGGACGTTCCGCCGTCACCGAAGTTCCACGCCCAGGACGTAGGCGTGTTGGTGGACGTATCGGTGAACGTGACGTTCAGCGGCGCAGCGCCGGACGTCGGGTTGGCGGTGAACGAGGCTACCGGCGCCTGGCCCGTTGGCGGCGGCGTGCTGCCCAGGGCACGGTCCGAGAACCAGTAGCGCTTGGCCACGTTGTCGCTGGCCATGACCACCAGCCCGGTGGAGTTGTTCACGCTCTGCTTGCTGGTGGTCACGTCGTTGATGTTCGACGACGACGCCGCCTGCATGATGGGCGTCCCGCGGCCGGAGCCGAAAACAGGATTGTCCATGGACGCGGTCTTCTCATAGATGCTGCCCGCGACGCCGGAGTAGGCACAGCCTGAGACCGAGGTTGGTGGGGCAGTGTGGAACGCCCGCACCAGGTTGTTCTGGGTATCCAGGATGATCTGCGGGCGGGATACGCAGTCGCCGGTCTTGGCGATGGTGGACTGCGTGAAAGCTCCCGTGCCCGGCTTGAAGACCAGGAGGATCTCCTGGGGCAGGGTCTTGTCGCTTGAGATGTCGTTCAGGCTTGTCTTGACCGCCGCGAAGACCCGGCCGGTGGTATCGGCCTGCAGGGTCTTGAGGTTCAGATGGTCATCGGACTGGCCGTTGCCACGCAGTGCGGGCTGCAGCTTCCAGGACGCATTGGCAGCATCTGAGTCCTTATGGGTGGCCCACCAGACGGTGTTTGCCTTGTGGTCGCTCCACATCACCCCGATTTGTCCGTTGCCGAAGGCGACCACTGCTGAGATGTCGTCCGGGGCAGGGTTCGGGTTGCTGACGGGAAGGACGAAGGGCGTCCCCCAGGAGGCACCGCTGTTGGTGGCGGCATTCATGTACACCGTGTTGGTGTACCCCGACGTTGAATTCCCGCCCACCTGCGTCCAGGTCGCCCAGACCCGGCCGGTGGTGTCCTTGTCGATCGTCATGGATTCACTGGAATTATTGGTGATGGTGGTGGGGAAGCCGCTGTCCAGCGTGTACTTGCCGCCGGCGTAGCTGTACCGGTAGAGCTTGGCCGGCGAGTTTGAAAGTGAGGGCTTTGGGGTGCCATCGCCAGTGATGGTCACTACGTGGGAAGCGATGTAGAGATGGGATCCGTCCCACATCGTGTCCGCCAGCGTGCTGGCCCTGGTGTCGTTGACCACCCCGGTGTCCACCCAGGTCTTGGAAGTCCGGTCCAGCCGGTAAATGCTCCACCCCGTTCCGGACTTCCACATGTCGGCCCACCAGGACCCGTCATTCCACCACAGCTTGCTTTGCGGCTTGTCCGACGTTGGCGGGTTGGAAACCCCCGAGTAGGCCATGCCTTGGGTACCGTACACGGTGTCGGCCACGGCCGGCCCGGGCAGGCCGAGGATGGAGGCTGCAAGAACCAGTGCGACGGTGAGGGCCTGGCCCGTCCGGCTAAAGAAATGTCTGCGTCTGAGCTTCATAAGGGAACTCCTGGGGCTTGGGAATCAATCGGGGAACGTCTGCCCGTTGGCCCAGTCACAATGAGCTCTCCGCCCCCAAGTACCGAGAAGCGTATGCCCGCACTCCTACGGGGGCAATGCCGTTGCCATACCTAAAAAGGGGTTTTTCCCTATCCCCTACCTAACGCTTTTTGCGCCTTCGCGATCCCCTATACCTAATGAATTCCGCCGCAAGCTACCCCTTTACTTGCCTAACAGGGGGTAAACCCCAGGTGAAAAGCGAGTACCTACTACTCGTGATACCCGGATTAGGTAGGGGATAGTCTTCCGGAACGGCCAGAGGATTGGCGATGGGTTGCTGGGGGACAGCGACCAGACCATGACCGGATTAAGCGTTGGTGCCGCCGCCACAACGGCCGGCGGCATTGTCAAGAATCCGAACTGTCATGAAGTGGTGAGGCAATTGTCGATTTCGCCCCAACTTCCAGCTCTGTTTTCCGAGCCGGGACTCTTATCTGCACAGGCCTCGATCAGCGTGGTCATTCCCACGCTGAATGAGGAAAAAAACCTCCCCTGGGTTCTCCGCCGGATGCCCGCCTATGTGGATGAGGTGATCATTGTGGACGGCCGCTCGCAGGACAACACTGTTGAAGTGGCCAAGGCGCTGCGCCCTGACGTGGTGGTGGTTAACGAAACCCGCAAAGGGAAAGGTGTGGCTCTCCGTGCCGGCTTCGCGGCGGCGACGGGGGACATCATCGTGATGCTGGACGCTGACGGGAGCATGGACCCCCAGGAGATCGGGTGGTTCGTCGCACCGCTCCAGCATGATTTCGATTTCGTGAAGGGCTCACGGCACGTCACCGGCGGCGGGTCGGAAGACCTGACCCGGCTCCGGAAGGCCGGCAACCGGGCGTTGACCGGACTTGCGAACGCTGTGCTGCACAGCAATTACTCGGACCTCTGCTACGGGTACATCGCCTTCCGGCGGGAGTGCCTGGAGGTGCTGGAGCTGCAGTCCGACGGCTTCGAAATCGAAACCGAACTCATTGTCCGGGCGGCCAGGGGAGGCCTGCGGATCGCCGAGGTCCCCAGCCTGGAGCTGGACCGGATTTCGGGGGCGTCCAACCTCCAGACATTCCGCGACGGCTGGCGCGTCCTGCACACGCTGGCCCGGGAATGCACCCTTTGGGAGGCACCCACGGCAGGAGCCCGCCCGGAAGCACTCCGCCGCGTGAAGTACACCTACTCCAATGTCCGCTTCCCCAGGCTCCCCGTGGACCCGCACAGCGTCCTCGCCCCGGCCGTGAAGCAGGAAGCCCTTGTTGCAGCGGCGGTGGGCCAGCATGCTTGACCGTGCCAAACCCCTGTCCGTGTCAGTGGTGATCTGCGCCTACACCTCGGAGCGGTGGGGCATGCTGCTGGACGTCATCGAATCAGTCCGCAACCAGACCCTCGCCCCGGACCAGATCCTGGTGGTCATCGACCACAACGAGGACCTCTACGAGCGGCTCATCGAGATCGTCGACGACGTCACGGTAGTTGAGAGCACAGGCCTGCCGGGGTTGTCCGGGGCCCGCAATACGGGCGTTGGGCTCGCCGAGTCGGACATCGTCGCCTTCCTTGACGACGACGCCGAGGCGGCGCCGGATTGGCTTGAGCGACTCGTTGCGCTGTACGACGATCCGGACGTGCTGGGGGTGGGCGGAAAGGTGGTCCCGCTGTGGGAGTCCGGCCGCCCCGGGTACTTCGCTGAGGAGCTGGACTGGATCGTCGGGTGCAGCCACCGCGGGCTGCCCCGGGTGGCGTCGGAAGTCCGCAACGTCATTGGTGCCAACATGTCCTTCCGGCTGGAGGTGCTGCGGCAGGTGGGCGGCTTCAACCAGTCACTGGGCCGCAGGGGCACCATGCCGCTGGGCTGCGAGGAGACCGAGATCTGCATCCGCTCACGGATGGGCTCACCGGGCTCGCGCATTGTCTACGAACCCGCGGCCCTGGTGCGCCATCACGTTCCCGCATCCCGCGGAACCTGGCGCTACATGATGTCCAGGTCCTGGTCCGAGGGATTGTCCAAAGCGCAGGTCAGCCAGCTGGTGGGCCACAAACGCGCACTCGGCCCGGAACGCCGTTATGTCCGCAGCGTGCTCCCGCGGGCGGTGTTCACCGGCCTCACATCGTGGGGACGGGACGGCAGCCCCGACGGGCTGGGCCGTGCCGGTGCCGTCATCGCCGTCCTGGCCTGCACCGCTGCCGGGTACTTCCGCGGGCGCCGGCTCCAGCACTGGACCGGGCCGGAAGAAGAGGACCAGGTCCTGGTTGTAACCGGCGGGCAGTGGAGGGAAGTGCAATGAGCGAGGGCGCGAGCCAAGTGCTTGAGGAGCTCCGGGGCGAGGCACTGATCCTGGTGCCCGCCATGGAGTCCCCGTTGCCGCCGGCCTGGCCGGGGGCGAGGTGGATCGGGTCCGTGGATCTGGAAGACCTCGCGGACTGTTCGCGCTTTGAACTGGAGAACCATGCTGGATACGAACGGGCACGGCTGCTGGTGCGCGCGTCGGGGGCTGTGCGGGGATTTGTCGATGTGCCGTCGCCGGCGGGAATCGTGGATCGGGCTGTCTTCGAGGAAGCCCTGGCGGCCCTGCCGCCGGTCCCATCATTCCCGCCGGCTGTGACCGTCCCGCACATCACCGTGGTGGTGTGCACCAGGGACCGTACCCAGCAGCTGCGCGGGGCCTTGATGACAATCCTGGCCCTGGACTACCCGCGGTTCGACGTGGTGGTGGTGGACAACGCACCGGCAACTCGGGCCACGGAGGAACTGGTGCGCCAGGAGTTCCGGGACCAGCGGATACGGCTGGTAACGGAACCTGTTCCAGGCCTCTCCCACGCCAGGAATACCGGCCTTCGCCATGCCACGGGCGACCTCGTGGCTTTTACCGATGACGACGTTGTGGTGGACAGGTCCTGGCTGCGGGAAATCGCCGCGGCCTTTGAAGCGGTGCCCGGAGCGGCCTGCGTGACGGGCCTGGTCCCGGCCGGAGAGCTCCGCACTCCGGCCCAGGGCTACTTCGACTCGAAGGTCAGCTGGTCACGGAGCCTGGTCCCGCAGGTCTACTCACTGGCAAACCCGCCCGCTGCACTGGCCAAGTTCCCCTTCAGCCCGGGAGCATTCGGGACGGGTGCCAACTTCGCACTGAGGCGCCAGGCCGCCCTGCGCCTCGGCGGTTTTGATCCCGCCCTGGGTGTAGGCACTCCCACGGGCGGCGGCGAGGACATCGACATGTTCACCCGGGTCATCCTCGAGGGGCACGCGCTGGTGGTCCAGCCGGCCGCCATCGTGTGGCACCGCCACCGTGACGGGCTGGAAGACCTGCGCGTTCAGGCCCGGGGCTACGGCAATGGCCTCGGGGCGTGGATGACCAAGGTGATGATGGACCCCCGTACTGCACGGCTGGCACTTGCCAGGAGCTGGGGGGTTGGGCTCGAGTTCCTGAACCGCCGCCCACAGCCCACCCAGCCCGCCCTCCAGGGACCCCCGGTGCACAGCTCCCTCGAGGCCCAGGTCTCCAGGCTCGTCTGGCTGCAGCTGTTGGCTGTGGCCTTCGGACCCTACAAATATCTGCAGTCGCGCAGGGCTGCAGGCAGCTAGGGCAAGCAGCTAAGACAACAGTCCACAGGTGCTGATCGCGGAGGCCCGCTCCGCCGGCGGCAAAAGCAACATCCAGGAGTTGAAACAGTATGGCGCTTCTTATCAGGGATGACGTGTCAGGCCCGATGCACTCCCGCACTTCGCTCCGGCGCAGGCCAGGCTACCCGGAGTACGCCCTGGCCCTGCTGGGTGCATTGACGGCGGTCCTGATCCTGTTCGATGCCGGTGGCGAATCCCTGGCCGGAGCCAAACTCCTGGTATGCCTTGCCGTCCCCGGGTGGGCGCTGGTCCGGTGGCTGCGCCATGTGGATCCCGTTGCCCGCTTCGTCTTCACGGTCGTCGCCGGCGCAACCGCTTTCGCACTGATTGCCGCAGTAATGGGCTGGCTCCAGCTCTGGAATCCCCGGCCCGCCGCCGTCGGAATCCTGCTTGTGTCCGTGGCCGTCCTGCTGATCCCCGGGCCACGCACTGCCTGGCAGGCTCCTGCCCGGCTGCCGCGTCCGCAGCTTGCCACCTATGCGCCCTGGCTGGTCCTCCTGGCTGCCATGGTCCTGTGGGCAGCCACACTGGAGTCCACAAACCACCACCTGGGGGACTATGGCCTCCTGACAGCCTTCCCCGCCACCTGGTACATTTCGCTGGCCCTCGTTGTCGCACTGTGCATCTGGAGCGTTGCCCGGCCGGGCGCGCACTCCGGGTGGCTCCCCGGAGCTTCAATCACCGGACTGGTGGTCATCCTCTACTCCTCCGCCGGCCTGCTGACCGACGTGCCCCGCCTGCCCTGGACGTACAAGCACATAGCAGTGACGGACCTCATCCAGACCACCGGCCAGTTCGATCCAAACATTGACATTTACAACCGCTGGCCCGGATTCTTTCTGTTCAGTGCGTTCCTGGGGGAATCGAGCGGCTACAAGGACGCCCTGTCCTACGCCGGCTGGGCCGAGCCCGTGTTTGCCCTGATGAACGTGGCCCTGGTGCTTGCCATCGCCCGGACCTTGACAAAGAATCCGCGGATTTACTGGACCAGTGCGCTGGTTTTCGCGCTCTCCAACTGGCTGAACCAGAATTACTACTCACCGCAGGCGTTTGCCTACACCCTGCACCTGACCATGTGCCTGGTGATCCTCACGTTCCTCCGCGGCACCCCGGCCGGCTGGGTTCAAAGGCTTGAGGACAGGCTCGCCAACCGGTTTTCCAGGTCTGCGCCGGAGCCTGAGGAGGTCAAAACCTACACCGGCCGGCAGCAGGCGCTGGCAATCGTGGCGGTCCTGGTTCTGCAGGCGATGATCGTCATGAGCCACCAGTTGACGCCCTACCTGGCCATCCTGGGGCTGCTTCCCCTCTTCCTGGTGCGCTACTTCAAACCGGCCTGGGTGGCGCCGGCACTGCTGATGATGGCCTTGCTCTACCTTCTTCCGAACGCCGAGTTCGTGAAGGACAAGTACGGCCTGCTCAACAGCTTCGATATCTTTGCCAATGCCGGCTACAAAGCCGCCAGCGGGGCACCGGGCCCGTCCCTCCTCTCCGGGCGGTGGCTGGCACGGGAGGCCCTGGCGTTGTCCCTGTTCACCGCCCTGCTTGCGGGGCTGGGATTCATCCGCAACTTCCTTCGCGGCAACGTCCGCACCACCTTGATCGTGGGCACGTTTGCGGCAACGCCGATCATTGGCCTGTTCGGAACGTCCTACGGCGGAGAGGGCAGGCTCCGGGTCTTTATGTTTGCCCTTCCCTGGCTTGCCATCGGTGCCGCCTGGCTGTTCTGGTCCGGCAAGCTTCCGGGCAGGAAGGCAGTGGTGGGTGCCGCGTCCGCGATCTCAGTCATGGCCATCATGTTCACCACCGTGTACTTCCAGAACGAAGCCAACGTCCGGGTGCCGGCGGCCGATGTATCGGCAAGCCGCTGGCTGGACTCGAATGTCCAAAAGGGCGATGCGGTAGTGGAGACGAACTACCACTTGCCGCTCCTGGTCGGCTCGCACTACTCGTTCTACCTCCGCAGCGGCCAGCTGGTTTCGGTTGCCACAAAGCTGCACAACACGGCCCAGCCGTTCACCGGGGATGACATGCTCGCCTACGTCGACAAGACCAGGGCAGCGGCGAAGATGCGGCCCTCAGACCGGGTCTTCGTAGTGGTGTCGGACCTGCAGCAGCGGACCTCCACAGGCGTTCTCCGGCAGTTCCCCAAGGATGTCCTGGTACCCCTTGAGCACGATTTGGACGTGGCAAGGGGCAGCGACCTGGTCTTTGAGAACAAGTCGGTGAGGATCTACGAGGTTACCCGTGCTGACTGGGGAAAATAGCGGGCGGATGTACCAGGTGTCGGTCGTCACGGTAACGTCGTTGTCCATTGTCGGGGCCGCCTTGCTGGCCCTCCATGGTGACTCGTCCAACGTCACCGATGCGCCCAGGGGGGATCTTCCTTCGTGGCGGCAGACCATGGTCCAGGACTTCGACGTCCCGGCCCCGCTGGGCGCCGTGGGGCAGGTGTACGGGCCGGACATGCGCGGGTATTCGGGGTTCTCCGATTCCTCGGGCTACGGCACGTACACCCCGGACGATGTCCTTTCGGTCCACGATGGCTACCTCGATTTCCACCTCCATTACTCGAACAGCAGGCCACGGGTGGCCAGTGTGATTCCGTTCGGGTATACCGGCCAGACGTACGGGCGGTATTCGGTGAGGTTCCGCTATAACTCCACCCCCGGTTACAAGATCGCCTTCCTCCTCTGGCCGGCCAGCGACAACTGGAATGAGGGGGAAATCGACTGGCCCGAAGGAGCCCTGGACGGATCCCTCTACGGGAACTCCGCCATCAAGGGGACGCGCACGTCCACGGGAATGCAGTTTGATCCCGGAGATAAGAAGTATTCGTCGTCCCAGCCCGGCCAGTGGCATGTTGCCACGATCGAATGGAGCCCGGGACTGGTCCAGTGGTTCCTGGACGACGAGCTGGTGGACCAGACCACCAAACCTAAGGGCGTGCCGCATACCCCGATGCGATGGACACTCCAGGCGGAGACCGCCGATGACGCCACAAGCACCTTTCCCGCCACCGATGTGGACGGGCACGTGCAGGTGGACTGGGTGGTGCAGTATGCCTACACGCCGTAAACGAAGCAATTGCCGTCACCGCGGCCCAGAACACCTTGGGGGATTTCACCATGGATATCACCAGTGACCTTCCTGTTCCCGAAGAGCTGGGGGACATCGGCCGCCCGGCAGGGCAGCCGGTAGCCGGTACCCGGCAAATCCACCCCCGGGTGGCGGCCGTCTTCAGTGTCCTTGACGGGGCCGGGCTGCCCTGGCTGTTGCTCCGCGGCGAGGACGATCTGGCCCTTCCGGCAGGGGATGTTGACCTCCTGGTGGACCGGCAGATCCTGCCCCGCCTGGACGGCCTGATGGCTGACGCGGGATTCTGCCGCGTCCTGGCCTGGGGCCACGGCAGCCATAGGTTCTACTTCTGCTACTCGTCGGAGGAGGATGCCTGGATCAAGCTGGACGTGGTGTCGGAGCTGGCCTTCGGCCCCTGCCAGCAGTGGCGCACGTCGTGGGCGGCGCGGTGCCTGCGCCGCCGGATCCGTCACGGCTCCTACTGGCTCCCCGACGCTGCGGACCAGGCCTGGCTCCTGCTGCTGCATCTGTTCATGGACAAGGGCGATGTGCCGCAGGAGCGGCAGGAACTGGCCCGCGCGGCTGCCAAGGTGGCGGCCGACGGCGGCAGGATCGCGGAGTCGGTCCGGCGGCGGGTGGGTGCCGGGCTGGCAACGGACATGCTGAACCTGGTCCTGGCCGAACGATTCGGGGATGCGCCCGCCATCGCTGCCCGGATGAGGGCTTCGTGGAGCGGCGGCGCTAACGCCAGGCTCATCGCCGCAGCCAACCGGACGCTGCGGCGGTCCGGCGCCCGGGTCCAGGGCCATACCCCCTTGCTGGGCGTCATGGCTCCGGACGGGGCCGGGAAGACAACCCTTTTGAATGGGCTGCACGCGGATGTGCCGTTGCCTACCAAATACGTCTACATGGGCCTGTGGGGGGCGGGGCCCTGGGACAAGGTGCTCAACCGGGTTCCGGGCGGGCGGACGGCCAAGAAGGTTTACCGCCTGGTGCGTGGCGGCGTCCTGGCGAGGTTTTACCGCCGCATGGGCAAGGTGGTGCTGATGGACAGGGTGGCGTATGACGCCCTGCTTGCCGGCTCTGGGGGCGGCCCGCTGGCAAGCCTGAGCAATGCACTGGCAATGGCCGTGATCCCCGCCCCCGATGTACTCCTGGTGCTGGATGTGCCCGGCGCAGTCATGTTTGCGCGGAAGGGTGAACACAGCCCCGAACTCCTGGAATCGTGGCGGAACGACTACCTCATGCTGGCCGGGCGGCTCCGCGGCAGCAGGGTGGTGGATGCTGCGCAGCCGGCAGAGGCTGTGCAGCGCCTGGCCACCGGCATCATCTGGGACTCGTTCTCCCCTCCTGCCGCCAAGGGAACCCGGCATCGCCCTCCCCAGCAGGCCTCCGCCGTCGAACCTCCATCCCAGGCGGGTCCCGCCACGGAGCCCAGCGCCACTGAGGCTCTGTCCCTGCATCTTTGGCGGCTCCTGGACTGGCGGTTCCTGCTTCCCGTCCTGCAGCCCCGGACCCTTGGCTTCGCCGGGAAGGTGGGTCCTGAGGCAGAGTCCGCGCTGCGGTTGCTGGATCCGGATGCGGTCCGGCTGCCCGGAACCGGGCCCGGCGGCAGGACCTGTGACGTGGTGTTGCTGGCCTCGCCCAACGCCGGCGAGATGGAAAGCGCAGGAATGGCGCTGGAACCAGGTGGCTGGATCTGTGTGGAGGCCAGCCGGTCCCTGCTGCAGCGCTCCGGTCCCCGCACCCTGAGGGGCTGGAAACGGACGCTGGAGAGCCACGGTTACCAGGACGTTGCCCTGTACTGGAATGCCCCCAACCGTGAGCGCACCGCAAGGCTGGTTCCGGTGGAGTCCGGCGTGGCCATCAAGGACACCCTGGCCCTGCGGAAGGACGTGCGTTTCGGGGCACTGAAAGCAGCCGCGGTACGCATGGCCCTTGCGCTGCGCGTCTTCGACCTCCTGGTTCCCGAGGGCACCGTCACGGGCCGGCGGCCGGAAAGGAATGAGCAGCCATGAGTTTCGTGGACCAGTTCCTGCGGGACCACTTCGACGAGTTTGCCCTTGACCGGTACGGCCTGGGGAAGAACTGGGAGACGCTGCTGCTGACCCCGCGCTTCGCAACCTCCCGGCACGTGGTGGCCCTGGTGTTTCCCTCCCGGGAAAGGGAACCCGCCCTGGTGGTGAAAGTGCCCCGCCAGCCCGGCGACAACAGTGGTGTGCGTCGTGAGGCCGGCATGCTGGACCAACTCTCGGCCGCCGTCGACAGCTCCGGCGGCGGGGTTCCACGCCTGGTGGGGATCAGGGACGTGGGACCCTTCACGGTCCTCGTGGAAACCGCGTTGACCGGCGTGCCCCTTGATCCGCGGACGGTGGCCGCAGACCTGCCGTCCGCCGTCGCCACCGGAGCGGAGTTTGTGGCGTCCCTTCCCTGCAC
Organism: Arthrobacter sp. E1SS-5; assembly: GCF_057073715.1. NCBI lineage: Bacteria > Bacillati > Actinomycetota > Actinomycetes > Micrococcales > Micrococcaceae > Arthrobacter > Arthrobacter sp. E1SS-5. The sequence continues at coordinate 4,335,592 of NZ_CP172703.1, read as the reverse complement.
GCACGCTGCCGCGGACAACACCGACTGGTACCAGCGCGCCGTCGCCGAGCCCCTGGCGGCACTTGAAGGCCTGGCGGGGGATGCCTTCACCGGCCAACTGGTGGAGCGGACCCACCAACTCCTGGCACCCCTGCGCCAGGCGGAGCTGCCCGCCGTCATCGAACACGGCGACCTGAGCCACCCCAACCTGCTCATCAAGCCCGGCGGCGCCCTGCAGGTCATGGACTGGGAACGGTCCCTCACCGACGGCGTGCCCGGGCATGACCTGGTGTTCTACCTCCAGTACCTCAGCGAGTCCAGCGAACAGGCGTTCGCCAGGGAGGCCCAGCTGGCGGCCTTCGACAAGGCGTTCGGCCAGGGCGGGTGGGCCCTCGACCCGCTGTCCCGCCACCTTGGCATGAGGGGAGTGGACCAGTCGCTCCTTCCCCTGCTGGTCGTCGCCACCTGGGCCCGGTCCACGGCCACGCTCGCCGACCGCCTGGCCCAGGAAGCGGAGGTGGATCCCTTACAGGGGAACGGAAAAGTCCGCGCCACCCTCCAGGCCGACAGGGACTTCTGGTTGTGGCGGCACGTGGTGGAAGCCGTTTAGGGGCAACAAGTTCCCCGTCCCAGGGGGCAGGAAACCCTAGGAGGTCGGGCTTTCCGCCGCTCCCGAACTTTCATGGTTGCGCCTGAACAGACCGAGTATCTCGTCGTGCAGCTCCCGGTAGCCGAACCGCAGCACCGCGTACACCACCGCTACGCCGGCAACCACCATGACCGCCAGCGTGGGGACGGGCCCCAGCGCATGCCGCGCGAGGTTCAGGAGGCCCACCAGCCCCACCGCGGCGCCGCACACCAGGCCGGGTGCCGCGGAGCGGAGCATGCGGCGCATCCTGGTTCCCATTACTTTGGCGGCTACCGCCTGCATGCCGAACGCGAAGACCACAGCCACCACCATCTGGGCACAGGCAACCCCCACAATGCCCCAGCGCGTGGCAAAGATCAGCGCGGGGAGGAGGACCACCAGGCGGACCACGGAAATCCAGATGGAAAGCCCCGGCCTGCCCATGGCCTTGTAGACGTCGTTGGCGCCGGCGCCAAGGGACCGGGCCGCCGCGTACAGCGCAAGGAATACCAGCGGCGTGACTGATTGCTCCCACTGCTGGCCAAACAGGACCGGTACCAGGACGGGGGCCACCACGGCCAGTCCCACGCCCGCCGTAATGCCGTACAGCGCCTGCACCGTGACACTTTTCAGGTACCCGTCCCGCAGCCGCTGCCGGTCCCCGCGGACCTGGGTATACAGGGGGAACAGCACGGTGGAGAGCACGAAGAAGACGTTCAGGATCAAGGCTTCGGGCAGCCGGAAGGCGAGGGTATAGAGGCCCAGGGCCTGCGCGCCCAGGATGACGCCGATCACCAGGTAGTCGACGTCGAAAATCGCCCTGGCCAGCAAGGTGCTGCCGGCGACGGGGGCGCCAAAGCGGACGTTCTCGCCGATTGCGCTGCGACTCACCCGCCACAGCTGCCAGGGCGCCTCGTGGCGGATCAGGAACCAGCAGGTGGCGGCGTAGGCCACGGACCCGGCAGCTGTTCCGACGGCGAGCGACCAGGCGCCGTGGCCGGTGAAGGCCAGGTAGAGGGTCACCGTTCCCATGGTTGCGGCGCGGAGCACCGGAGCCGCCGTCAGCTGCCTGAACTTCAGGTCCCGGCGCATGATGGCCTCCGGGACGGCACCGCACGCGGTGGCCAGCACTGAAACGCCCAGGACCTGCACCAGCGGGGCCACACCGTCGAGCCCAACGACGTCCTCCACGGTGTCGGCGGCGAGCACCGCCGCCAGGGCCAGGCCCACACCCAGGGCAACGGAAAGCAGCAGTGCCGAGCGCGCTATGACGGGTGTCCTGGGGAGATAGACCAGCGCCTGCCCCACGCCGGCGTCAGCGATGGTTTCCGCATATGCCATGAGCACCAGTGCCAGGGCAACGAGGCCATATTCCGCAGGTGACAGGAGCCGCGCCAGCACCACCGTGGTGACCAGCACGATCACCCTGCCGGAGGCAAAGGCCATGCCCTGCCACAGGGCCCCCCGGACGCCCTTGCGTTCCAATTCCCCCGGCGCGTATGTCACGGTTGCCTGTTCGGTTGGGAGAGTACCCCGGCCGGGGAAGACGCAGCAACAGCCGCACGGACCTCCGCCAGGTATTCCCCGGCGACGGTTTCCCAGGTCCGGACAGGGGTGGCTCGTCCGGTGGCTCCTCCGGTGGTTCCGCCTCGAAGCGTGCCCTGCCCAGGTCCTTCCGGCGGCCCTTGCCCCGCCCGGGGATGGGTAAGTTGCTCCACCACCCTGCGGACAAGTGCCTCAGTGCTGCCTTCAACGGCCAGCAGCGGATGCGCGGGCAGTTCCCTGGCGGCCACCGGCGTCGCCACCACGGGCAGCCCGGCTGCCAGGGCTTCCAGTACCGAGTTCCGGATGCCCACGCCGTGCTCGTCCGGGAAGACTGCCACGTCGGCCCCGTGGAAAACATCCAGGATGGAGGGCACGTTGGCCAGGACATCCACCTGTGGGCCGGCCAGCGCCTGCACAGCGGGTATGGGCCGGCGCCCCGCGATGACGAAGCGGGCGTCCGGGACCTCCCGCCACACCTGGGGCGCGATCCTTTGAACCAATACGGTGGCACTGTCCACATTGGGGGCATAGTTGAGGCTGCCCGCGAAGCACACCACGGGTACGTCCCCCCGCCGGCGGGGTCCTGTTGCCACTTCCGTTCCGTTGGGGATGCTCCTGACCGGCCTGTCCAGCCTGGCGGACCACGCGGCAGCATCCTGGGCCCCGACGGTCAGCAGGCGCGCTCGTGGCGGCAAATGCCGTTCAGCGCGTGCCGCCAACTCTTCACGCAGCCGGTAGGCGGGCCGGAAGGTCCGCGCAATCGCGGTGTCCATGCCGGCCCGGATGGACCAAGGGTCCACCGTCTGCAGCACCAGGGGCCCGGTGATGTGGTGGGAGAGGAAAAGGGCGTGCGGTCCATGGATGAGCGTGGCGTCCTGGCCGGCGGACAGGCGGGCGGCTGCAGCGCGGGCGGAGGGTGTGGAGCGCCGCTGTTTTCCCAAGCCGGTGAGGCCGCCCAGGGACCGCACGAAGGCTGAAAGTTCTTCCCGCGGTGCCAGTTCATACACCGTTTCACACCGGTTCCTGATGTCTTCCGGTACCGGAACGGGGCCGGAGAACGTCAGCAGCGTGACGGCAACATCGGCAGGAAGGTGGAGGATCACCTCGTGCGGAATCATGGAGCTTCCATCGCCCAGTTCCGGGTCCCGGTTGGGCACGCTTTCCGTCACGTACAGGAGCTTCATTGCAAGAGTGTAATGGATCACACTGGGCGTGGAAGGGTTGCTTTAGGCAACCTTGAGGGAAACCACAGGAAAAGCGAAAGGACGACGGCGGGAGGTCCCGCCGTCGTCCTTCATTACATAGGTGAGTGGCTGGCTACTGCCAGGCCCGCACGTAGTCCACCAGCATCTGGGACTGGGGGCCGTAGGCCGGGTTCGTTGACGAGGCGCCCACGTTCAGCACGATGTACTGCGGGGCGTTTCCGTCATTCGTGGGGTAGGACTTGACCTTGACGCCGTCGAAGTACACATCGGAGGAGTTTGCCATCCGGTGCAGCCCGAATGTGTGGTACTCGTTGGCCCAGTTCCCGCCTACGCCGCCCTGGTTCTGGGAGCCGGAAGTGGAATGGTAATTAACGGTCATCCTGGCCTGCAGCACCTCGGCGATGTCGTTCTCGCCGGTGGCCGGCCAGGACTGTCCCGTGGTCCAGAACGCGGGCCAGTTGTAGAGGCCATTTGCGTTGCCGGGGAACTTGATACGGGCCTCCACGTAGCCGGTGGTGAATTGGAAGCCCGTGCCTGCCCCGCCCTTCGGGTTGGTCGACACCAACGCGCCGGAGGTGGAGGATGCCAGGCCCAGGGCAAGGTTTCCGTTGGCCACCGAGACGTTCGCGGGGCTGGTGGTGACCTTGTTCATGGTTCCGCAGCCGGGGGAGAACCAGCAGCCGGACCACTTGGCCGTGTCCAGTCCGGCGCCGGTGAAGTCATCGGCAAACGCCAGGGTCCAGTTCCCGGGCACTCCGGTGGGCATCGGCGCGCCGCTGTTGGCGAGCTGGGCTGCGGCGGGCGCCACGGCGATGGGAGCCTCGGGGGTGGCCGCGGAGGCGCGTGCCGGTGGCTCCGGGACGGCAGCGGCCTGGGGCGGCGCCGGGACTGGCGCGGGAGCGCTGGCCGTGGGGGGTGCGGGAGCCGGCGTGGCTGGGGCAGGAGCAACTGAAGGCTCCTGCGTGGGGACATCGTTTACGGGGACACCACTGCCGGTGTCGGAGGCGCTCGCCACCCGGGCTACATCCGTGGGGTGGGTGCTGTTTGCCAGGCCGAGGCCCAGGGAAGCCGCCCCGAGGAGCGCTGCGGCGAGGCCGGCAGCCAGGGGCCAGGACCGCCGCGCGGGGCCTTGTTTCGCCTCGGAGGAAGAAGGAAGGGGAGTGCCGGAAACTGTCTCGTTCTGATAACGGGGCGCTGGGTCGGCGCTGTGGTTGCGGTGTGCGGGCATGCGGAAGTTACCTCTCAACGCCTGCGGAGTTAGCTGTCGGGTTCGGATGAGGCATCCGGCCGCGTAGGGGCGGCTTCACCCCAGGGCAGGCGCAAGCCAGGCCCGTGAGACTTTGGGTTCCCCGCCTCTGCCTGGTACTTGGTGGATCACCGGAAGCGGCAGAGCTGGGCGTCATCCGGGATTGGGGCCGGCTGGGGGCGGCCCCCGCTCGACCGTACACGAATCCGGAGCTTAAATCACAATTAGGTAACGGGACTCACGCGGCGGCAGGTGGGAAGTGCCTCAAGCCGGAAGCGGCCTGGCCCTGGGCCGGTTTTCCACATAGCAGCACCGAACATCCCCGCGCCCGGCAGCATCCGGCTAGCTTTGAGTCAAGCGCGAATCGCCTATCGGGTCCAAATGCACTAGGATATTGAAGTCTGTGCTGCGTCCTGCCTCCGTTCCGGCGGCTAGGCATTGCATGGAATCGCAAATGAACCTCCTGTTACGGAAATGCCGTAACCGCTTAGCCCAAAGGAGGTGGGTTCACATATGCGTCCTTACGAATTGATGGTAATCATCGACCCCGAGGTCGAAGAGCGTACCGTTGAGCCGTCGCTTCAGAAGTTCCTGAACGTCATCACCAACGATGGTGGAACCATCGAAAAGGTTGACATCTGGGGCCGTCGCCGTCTGGCTTACGACATCAAGAAGAAGTCCGAAGGTATCTACGCCGTGGTGAACTTCACCGCCAAGCCGGAGACCGCCAAGGAACTTGACCGCCAGCTGTCTCTTAACGAGACCATCATGCGCACCAAGATCACCCGCCCCGAAGAGCAGAAGGTTGTTGCTGAGTAATTCAGCCGGCTTCATTCTTTACCCCGCAGGAAACGCACTCTTCACCCAGGATCGAACAAGGAGGCAGTAGATGGCAGGCGAGACCACCATTACGGTCATCGGTAACCTCACCAATGACCCGGAATTGCGGTTCACACCGTCCGGTTCGGCAGTAGCGAACTTCACCATCGCTTCCACCCCCCGTACCTTTGATCGCCAGTCCAACGAGTGGAAGGACGGGGAGACCCTGTTCCTCCGCGCCGCTGTCTGGCGTGAAGCAGCCGAAAACGTTGCCGAATCCCTCACCAAGGGAATGCGCGTCATCGTTACCGGCCGCTTGAAGAGCCGCTCCTACGAAACAAAAGAAGGCGAAAAGCGCACCGTTATTGAGCTTGAGGTCGACGAAATCGGCCCGAGCCTGCGCTACGCCAACGCCAAGGTCAACCGCACCCAGCGCTCCGGCGGACAGGGTGGCGGCGGCTTCGGCGGCGGCAACAGCGGCGGTGGCTTCGGAGGCGGCAACTCTGGTGGAAACCAGGGCGGCAACTCCGGCGGAGGCTGGGGCGGCGGCAACCAGCAGGCTGCACAGGACGATCCCTGGGCCACGCCCGGTGTATCCAACGCAGGCGGCTGGGGCAACGGCCCCGATTCCGAACCTCCCTTCTAAAACCCAAACAACGGCCCGGCGCCGGAACTGCCAGGGTGCGCAACGCACCCAAAGCAGCTGCCGCCGTCGGACCACCACCATCCCGTGGATCAATATCCACGGGCTCCCTAGAATAGGAGCTCCACGATGGCTAAGGCTGAACTCCGTAAGCCCAAACCAAAGTCCAACCCCTTGAAGGCCGCTGACATCACTGTCATCGACTACAAGGACGTAGCATTGCTGCGCAAGTTCATCTCCGACCGCGGCAAGATCCGCGCCCGTCGCGTCACTGGCGTTACGGTGCAGGAACAGCGCAAGATCGCCCAGGCAATCAAGAACGCCCGCGAAGTTGCTCTGCTGCCTTACTCCGGCGCTGGCCGCGGCTAAGGAAGGGATTAACTAACATGGCAAAGCTCATTCTGACCCACGAAGTTACCGGTCTCGGTGCTGCCGGCGATGTTGTCGAGGTCAAGGACGGTTACGCACGTAACTACCTGCTGCCCCGCAACTTCGCCCTGACCTGGTCCAAGGGTGGCGAGAAGCAGGTTGAGTCCATCAAGGCTGCCCGCGCTGCCCGCGAGCACGCTTCCCTGGAAGACGCTCAGAAGCAGGCTGCTGCACTGTCCGCCAAGCCGGTCAAGCTGGTCGTCAAGGCCGGCGAGTCAGGCCGCCTGTTCGGCACCGTCAAGCAGGGCGACGTCGCCGACGCTGTTGAGGCCGCTGGCCTTGGCAAGATCGACAAGCGCAAGGTTGAACTGCCGGCCCACATCAAGTCGGTTGGTTCCTACCAGGCCAACGTCCGCCTCCACGCTGACGTTGCTGCTGTGATCGAACTCGACGTGGTGGCAGGAAAGTAATTTCCCACTCCACGTCACGACCCCCGTTGCCGGTTTCCGGCGGCGGGGGTCTTTCGTTTTGGCGGTGGTAGCCCGCTCCGGTGAACCCGACACCCCGCAGCCGTCCTTTCCACCAGGTGGATGTATTCGCCAGCCAGCCCTACCGCGGCAACCCACTCGCCGTCGTCCTTGATGCCCAGGGCTTGGATGCCGCGACGATGCAGCACTTCGCCAACTGGACAAACCTTTCGGAAACCACCTTCCTCCTCCCGCCCGAGGATCCCCGCGCTGATTACAGGGTCCGGATCTTCACGGGCTCGGAGGAGTTCCCGTTCGCGGGCCACCCCACGCTGGGTTCGGCCCACACCTGGCTGGAAGCCGGCGGAGTGCCAAAGGCGGACGGGTATCTGGTGCAGGAGTGCGGGGCCGGGCTGGTGAGGGTAAGGCGCGACGGCGGGAGGCTGGCTTTCGCGGCACCACCCCTGACGCGCTTCGGCCCCGTGGAAGCGCCGGTGCGCCGGCAGTTGGCGGCAGCACTGCGATTGCCTATTGATGATCTCCTCGGTGCCGCCTGGCTGGTCAACGGTCCGGAATGGATCGGGGTCCTCCTGGGGTCTGCCGAACAGGTGCTGTCCCTTGAGCCGGACCAGGCAGCCATGGGCGGCCTGAAGGTTGGAGTCATTGGGCCTCATGCAGCAGGTGCCGGTACCGACTTTGAGGTCCGCACGTTCCTGCCGGGCGACGCCATGGTGGAGGACCCGGTCACGGGCAGTTTCAACGCCGGAGCCGCACAGTGGCTGATTGGAAGTGGACGTGCGCCGGAGCAGTACATCGCCGCCCAGGGGACCGTCCTGGGGCGGGCGGGGCGCATCCACATCAGTGCTGAGGGCGGGGAGATCTGGGTGGGCGGCGATTCCTCCACCTGCATCAAGGGGAGCGTGCTGCTCTGAGCAGGGCGGGGTTCCGGTCAGAGATGACGGGATCCGGGTCCCCCGGACCTGTGCGGGAATACTTCGAAGCTGCCGGCAGTTCATCGGTATAGATGCATATGCATGTATGATGAAACTGAACAAGCACCAGGAGAATGTCATGGAAACCCGCCGCATCACCGTCCTTTCCGCCGGTCTCGGCGTCCCCTCATCCAGCCGGCTGCTGGCGGACCAGCTCGCGGCAGCCGCCCAGCGTCAGCTCAAGGCGGGCGGCTTCGACGTGGCAGTGGATATCGTCGAACTCCGTGATCTGGCGGTGGACATCGCCAACAACTTCGTGACCGGCTACGCCGCACCGCGTTTGGCGGAAGTTATCGCCGGGGTGGAGGCATCGGACGGGATTATCGCCGTAACACCGGTTTTCAGCGCGTCCTACAGCGGCCTCTTCAAGTCCTTCTTTGATGTCCTGGACCCCAAGTCGCTGGACGGCAAGGCAGTCCTGCTGGGCGCCACCGGCGGCACGGACCGGCACCAGATGGTCCTGGACTACGCACTGCGGCCGCTTTTCAGCTACCTTCGTACCCGCATGGCTGCAACCGGCGTCTTTGCGGGACCCCAGGATTGGGGCACCGCGGAAGAGGGCGGTGGATCACTTGCGGACCGCATCGAGCGTGCCGCCGGCGAATTCGCGCGGTTGCTTGAGGGGCCGCAGCCGGGCCGGAAGCCCGCTCCGCTGGAATCCCTGCCTTTCGAGCAGCTGCTGGCGGGTATCGCAGGGCCCCGCTAGTCCACCCTCTAGTCATCCAGCAGCGCGATGAACTCCCGCGCCTGGGTGAGTGAGATGTCAGAGTGCCGGGTCAAGGCGCTGGCCGCCGCCTCCGTGTCGCCGCTCCGCGCCAGGGTACGGATCCTGCCATAGATCTCGTCGTTGAGCATGTTGCTGCTCACCTCGCGCGTGACGTCGCCTTTGCTGGCAATGGCCCGGTACCGGTAGGGGAACCGCTGCGGCTCCTCGTCGTCCTCCTCAACGGCCGGTGCCGGTTCCTGGTGCCGGTAAGGCTGTGGGTGGGCGGCCAGGGCGCCCACGGCGTCCCGTGAGGCCCGCAGCCCCTCTCCGGTGATCTCGTAGTACAACTTGATGGCGGCCATGGCCTGGCCCTGCGCAATCAACGCGTAAAGCCGCCGGTGTTCGTCTTCCGACAACCGGTCCGCCGCCGTCCGGGCCAGCTCCAGTGATGTCGCGGCGGGCTGGGCGGGGGCGGAGGGGCGTGCAGCCCTGCGCCTCCGGGTGGCGCGGTACGCCACCGTCACCCCCGCAACCACCACGAGCAGGATAAGGACCGGGACCACAAGGGATTCCATTTTTACGAGCCGTTCTGTTTACTTCCTGGCCCTTGCCAGGTGCGATTGCTTTGCTGGCCATCCGCCCAGCCATCTTCCTGCTGCTGGTTGTACAGCTGCATGTTCTGGCTACCAAAATCTTAATCCAGATCATGGTTATCCACAGCACTGTTCACCGGTGGACATACAGCCCCGGCTACTGCCCGTCAAACTCCCAGTGTGGAATATGAGCAGGGACACGGCGTGGACCTACAACCCCCGGGGGCATACTTCCCGCCTGCTTCCCGGCGCCTGGCGCCAACGGGCCTGTGGATGAAATTCCGCCAAAGAAATATTTACTCCACATGCCAAATTTAGCGTTTGCGCAGGTCAGCACACTATTCGGGGTCGAAAAACTTTTATATCCACAGGCTTCCCCACAGGCTGTGCACAAGCTATGCCCCGTACTGCACAGGTTATCCACAACCGTTCCGGCATGCTGGCTTTGCTGCCGGCACCCCGGCGGTTAGCGTAGCGGGGTACCTGTTCTCCACGGCCGAAACAGGGCCCACCCTGCTTCGATTCGGATCCCACTCTGCCGCCTTTCCCGCGTACCTGTGGAAAAGCTGTGGATACTGGGGATAACTCCAGCAGGCTTGTGCGGGAACCCCCTGGGGCACTCGATTGTCAGAGCCGGTGGATAGAACTGGACAAGTAGCGGAAGCCGGATTTTCCGGAGGCCGCGAGCAGGATGGATCACCGGACGCAGGCCCGGTACGAATGAAGGACGGCAGCTTTGTCAATCGCGCATCTGGACCCTGTCGAGGCAACCCGTGGATCGGACGCCAGCAGGAAGCCCCCGCAGGACATCGCCGCCGAACAGTCGGTGCTGGGTGGCATGATGCTCTCCAAGGACGCCATCGCCGATGTTGTGGAAATCCTCCGCGGCCAGGACTTTTACCGGCCCGCCCACGAGACCATTTACGAAGCGATCATCGACCTGTACGGCCGGGGCGAACCTGCGGACGCCGTCACTGTTTCCGATGAACTGACCAAGCGGGCTGAAATCAACAGGATCGGCGGCCCCGCCTACCTGCACGAACTGATCCAGACCGTCCCCACTGCGGCCAACGCCGGCTACTACGCCGAAATCGTGGCCGAGCGTGCGGTGCTACGCCGGCTGGTGAACGCCGGCACCAAGATCGTCCAGTTGGGCTACGGGTCCGACGGCGAGGTGGAGGACCTGGTTAACCAGGCGCAGGCAGAGGTTTATGCCGTAGCCGAACGCCGCACCGCGGAAGACTACGTGGTGCTGAAGGACGTCATGGAGTCCACGGTGGACGAAATCGAGGCGTCGGGCCACCGCGGGGAAGGCATGGTGGGCGTCCCCACCGGCTTCTACGAACTCGACGAACTGACCCACGGACTCCACCCCGGCCAGATGATCGTCATCGCCGCCCGTCCCGCCGTCGGCAAGTCAACCTTCGCCCTGGACTTCGCCCGCTCCGCAGCCATCAAGCACAACCTGGCCACTGTCATGTTCTCCCTGGAAATGGGCCGGAACGAGATCGCCATGCGCCTGCTCTCAGCCGAGGCCACCATCAGCCTCCAGGATCTCCGCAAGGGCACCATCAAGGACGAGCAGTGGTCCAAGATCGCCACCACCATGGGGCGAATGAATGAGGCCCCGCTGTTCATCGACGACAGCCCCAACATGTCCCTGATGGAGATCCGGGCCAAATGCCGCCGGCTCAAGCAGCAGCACGACCTCAAGCTCGTGGTCCTGGATTACCTCCAGCTCATGAGTTCCGGCAAAAAGGTTGAGTCCCGCCAGCAGGAGGTCTCCGAGTTCTCACGTGCACTGAAGCTCCTGGCCAAGGAACTCCAGGTCCCCGTAATCGCCCTGTCCCAGCTGAACCGTGGATCGGAACAGCGCCAGGACAAGCGGCCCATGGTCTCCGACCTCCGTGAGTCCGGCTCCATCGAGCAGGACGCCGACATGGTCATCCTGCTCCACCGTGAAGACGTCTACGACAAGGAGTCTCCGCGCGCAGGCGAGGCGGACATCCTGGTGGCCAAGCACCGTAACGGTCCCACCAAGGACATCGTGGTGGCGTTCCAGGGCCATTACTCACGGTTCGCCAACATGGCCGGTGACGGCGGTGGCGGTGGGGGCTTCTAAGCGCCCTGCGCCAGCAGATGGTTGGGCAGCCGGTTCCCGGGCGCCGTTCCCCGGATCTCCAGGAGTTCGCGGGCGTGAGCGTGGAGCCGTTTGTCTTCGTCGCTGACAGGCACCCAGGCGGGGACGGGCACTGAGGTGCCCTCGTCGTCGCGCGCCACCATCACGGTGAGGCAGTAGGTGGTGAGGTTCAGTTCCCGGCCCTTGGGGTCGCCGGAACGGACGTGGACGGCGATGTGCATGCCCTTGGTCCCGGTGTATACCAGCCGGGCTTCCACCTCCACTACGTGGCCGATCAGCAGCGGCCGGTAGAAGCGCACTCCACCGGAGAACACCGCCACGGTATCCCGGCCGCAGTAGCGTGAGGCGCACACGTAGGCGGCCTCATCGATCCACTTCATCACAATGCCGCCGTGGACCTTGCCGCCCCAGTTCACGTCGGTGGGCGCGGCCATGAACCGCAGCGTCACCCGTTCGGCGGTGCCGGCGTCGGTATATTCCTGCCGGTTCATAGCTTCCACGATCTGCTCGCGGACCTTGATCCTGGCCAGCGCGTGGTCCCGCTGCTCAATCTCCTCCGGCGTGACAGGCTCGAACTGCGGCACCGGGACGGGCTTGCCGTCCGCTCCCACGGCCACGAAGATGACCATGCACGTGCTGCGCATCGTGGCAGGGCCGCCTTTCGGGTCGCCGGAGGAGACCACTGTATGGATGTGCATGGATGACCGTCCGGTGTAGACGATGGTGGCCTCCACCTCCACCATGTCGCCGCTGTTGACGGGGTCGGCGAAATGGATGTTGCCCACATAGGCGGTCACGCAATAGGCCTTGGCCCATCCCACCGCTGCGGCATATGCGGCCTTGTCCACCCACTCGAGTACAGTGCCCGCATCCACTGATCCACTATGGCCCACGTCGGTGGGGGCGGCCAGGAAGCGGAGGGTCACGGAGTTGGGCCGGCCGGTCTCAGTCATGGTGCGATCTTACTGACGGCCCCGGTTACCGGCCGGTTGGGGCCGCAACAATCCGCGCGCCCGCATTAACCACGACGGCGGCCACGCACCTTTGTGCGTGGCCGCCGTCAGGCAGTGCTGCTTCAATCCGGGCCGGGCCTAGGCCAGGGCCGCCAGCCTGGAAGTGCGGCGGGCGAAGAGCGCGCGGTCCACGGAGAAACGGCCGGCGCCGGTGAGGGCCAGCGCGAATGACGCTGCGGCCAGGAGCAGGACCAGTTCATACCCTCCGTTCGCGGCAAAGATGCCGGCAGGGGCATGAACCAGGAAGAGGGCGCCGAGCATGTCCAGGACAAGGAGTCCGGCTACCACGCGGGTGAGGATGCCCAGGATCAAGGCAATGCCGCCGGCCAGTTCCAGGACGGCGATGGCCGGGGCCATGACGTCGGCCGCAGGCACCCCCATCTTGGCGAAGGAGGCCTGGGTGCCCGCGATGGTCCACTCATTGAACTTTTGCCAGCCGTGGGCTGCAAAGAGGAAGCCGAGGACCAGGCGGAGGGCTGTAAGGGCAGTGGTGGTCAGTTGTGGCTGGTTCATGGGTCCACTCTCTCCGAAGCTTAGTTGAAGTGTCAACTATCGGAGGTGGAATGTGGGTCATCTCATGTCGGCTGTCGGAGGGCGCTATTAAGCTGTCACCGTGCCCCAACAACCTGCCCCCGTGTTTCCGGCCACCCGCGGACCGGCCCGGGAGATACTCCGCCTCGCCGTCCCCGCCTTCGGGGCGCTGGTGGCCGAACCCCTCTTCCTGTTGGCGGACTCCGCCATCGTGGGGCATCTCGGCGTCGCCCAGCTTGCGGGGGTGGGGCTGGCATCGGCCGTGCTGCAGACCGCCGTCGGACTCATGGTTTTCCTGGCCTACTCAACCACTCCGGCTGTTGCCCGGGCCATCGGTGACGGGCAGCTGGGCAAGGCCCTGGCGGCGGGTCGCGACGGCGTATGGCTGGCTTTGATCCTTGGCGTGCTCCTTGCGGTGGCCGGCTTTGCCGCTGCGGACCCGCTGGTGGACCTCCTGGGTGCCGAGGGCAGCGTCCGGACGTTCGCCGTCAACTACTTCCGCTGGTCCATGCCGGGGCTGGTGGCCATGCTGTTGATCTTTGCCGGTACCGGTGTGCTGCGCGGCCTGCAGGACACGCGAACCCCGTTGGTGGTGGCCACCGCCGGATTCGGCGTCAATATCATCCTGAACCTCTGGCTGGTCTACGGCCTGGGCTTGTCCGTGGTGGGCTCCGCTGTGGGGACAAGCCTGGCGCAGTGGGCCATGGCAGCCGTATATGTGGTGATGGTGCGCCGGAACGCTGTGCGCCACGGCGTAAGCCTGTTGCCCAGCTGGCGGGGCATCCGCAGCTTGAGCCGCGTGGGGTCCTGGCTCATGCTGCGGACTCTTAGCCTGCGCGCCGCGATCCTGGCCACGGTGCTGGTCGCAACGGCCCAGGGCGAGGTGAACCTCGCCGCGCACCAGCTGGCCATGACCATCTTTTCCTTCCTGGCGTTCGCGCTCGATGCCCTGGCCATCGCCGCCCAGGCGCTTATTGGCAAGGAGCTCGGCGCATCCAATGCAGTCCGGGCCCGGCTGCTGACCGGGACCATGATCCGCTGGGGCGCAGGCTTCGGCGTGCTGACCGGCCTGCTGCTGGCCGCGGCGGCACCTTGGGCCGGGGCGCTGTTTACCCCTGACCACCAGGTGCAGCAGGTGCTTATGGTGGCACTCTGGGTCCTGGCCGCGGGGCAGCCCATCGCCGGTTACGTCTTTGTCCTGGATGGTGTGCTGATCGGCGCGGGGGACGCGCGGTACCTCGCCCTCGCGGGGCTGGTAAACCTCATGGTTTACGTGCCGCTGCTGGCTTGGGTTGCTTTGTCCGGCGCCGACGGCGCCTCCGGGCTCGGCTGGCTCTGGGTTGCCTTCGCGCTGGGGTACATGGCGGTGCGCGCAGTCACCCTGGGCCTGCGTTCGCGCTCCGACCGCTGGATGGTGCTCGGCTCCGCCTGAGGCGGCCCCGGTTAGACCTCCCAGCCGCCCCCACTAAACTGGACCGGTGACGCAACCATCCACCCCCGCGGGCGCTGCTCCCGGAACCGCCCCCCGTAACGACCTCTGGAAGCCGGTCCTGCTCCGATCGGCTGCTGCGCTGGTGTTTGGCGCGGTGACGGTCTTCTGGACTTCTCCGTCCGTGGAGGTCATGGGCTGGGCCGGCGGGCTCTACCTCCTGGCCGCCGGTGTGGTGTCGCTCCGCGCCGTCCCCGCGTCGGGCTTCGCCCCGAACTCTGCCCCCGGCAAGCTGCTTTCCGCCGGCGGAGCAGTCCTGGCCGGTGCCGGCTTCGCCGTGCTCCTCCTGCACAGTGACCTGTTGTTCGGGGTGATCGCAGCCCTGGGGCTGAGTGTGGCCGGCGTCATTGAGCTGGCATGTGGCCTTCAGTACAAGGGCCGCCACGTGCTCGCCCGGGACTGGATTACCTCGGGGATTATCGGCATCGGGACAGCGGTGCTCCTGCCGTTTTTCATCAACCTCGGCGCCCACGCGCTGTTGGGTGTAGCCGGTGGCGGAGCAATCATTTCCGGTGTCCTGTGGGTACTTTCCGGCCTGACCCTGCGGCACGATGCCCGCGCCGGGGCAGGAAAGCCGTAAACTAGGAGGAGTGCCTTCTACTTTATGTAGAAAATGGGTGCGACACCGCAAACGCAAACCAGGCCGGCCCGGCGCCGCCTGCAGGAAGGAACCACTGTGGCTGACCAGCATCAAGGAAAACCGCGCAAGCTGCGGACCTCGGTGAAGGGTCCCCTGATGTTTTCGGCATTCTGGGCCGTCGTCGCCTTCATTGCGGTGTTGATCTTCGCCTCCGGCGGTAGCGCCCGCGCACCCCGCTTCGACCTCGCCTTCACTGCGGCCGGCATCGCCTTCATCGTCACCCTGGTGATCGCCGCGATGCTGTCCATGAGCTACAAGGAGAACGCGGAACACCTGGGCAAGGGCTCCGGCGTTAACCTGAGTTCGGCGCCTAAAGCGCCGCCCCACGGAGGCTCCAGCCACGGCTTCGGTGCTCCCGGCAGCCAAACCCCGCCGGCCCCCGGTGACGGCACGGACGGCACCCCCCAGCGCTAGCAGGACTTCCCGCCGTCAGAACTGCCCGTTCCCGCTAGCCCGCCGCCGCCTGCCTGGCGCGGTAGGCGGCAACATGGGCGCGGTTGGCACAGTTACCGGTATCGCAGTACCGCTTGGACCGGTTGCGGCTCAGGTCCAGCACGGCGGCGTCGCAGTCCTCTGACTCGCAGATGCGCAGCCGGTCCATTTCCTTGCTGCGGATGACGTCAGCCAGGGCCATTGCCGCCTCGGTACTCATCCGGTCCGCCAGGGGCGCCTCCGGTGCCGTGGCGTGCAGGTGCCAGTCCCACCCGTCGTGCTTCATCAACTGCGGCAGGGCGTTCGCGTCGCGCAGCAGCCGGTTGACTGTGTCCACGGCGGCGTCCTCATCCGCTGTCCAAGCAACTGCCAGTTCGCGGCGCAGCTGCAGCACGCTTTCCAGTTCCGCGGCATCCCGGTTCCGTGCTCCGGAAAATCCCTCCGCGTCCAGAAAGTTGTCCAGGTCCGTAACGGAGGCCAGCCCTTCCCTGCCGTTTGCCGCGGTGTTGATGAGGTTCACCACCGTGCGCAGCGCCACTTCCGTGTCAGGGGCGAAAACCATGTTGACTCCTTACAGCGCCGAAGCGTAATGTCATGAGCATTACCCCACTTTACTCCTGACAGGAGGCGACGGTGCCTGCCGCCAACAACCACAACCCCACGCCGGAACCGCCCGCCACGCGGACCGGCTTCATGGCGTCCGGGCTCGGCATCGCGTTGTTCTCCTCGGCCGTCTTCGGCCTGTCCGGATCGTTCGCCAAGTCGTTGCTGGAAACCGGATGGTCCCCTGGTGCGGCGGTCACCGCCCGCCTTACCGGTGCAGCCCTGATCCTCGCCCTGCCCGCGGTGTCTGCACTGAAGGGCCGTTGGCACCAGTTGCGGGACAACTGGCTCACCATCGTGCTGTTCGGGCTTATCGGCGTGGCTGCCTGCCAGTTGTTCTACTTCAATGCGGTGGCACGCCTGTCCGTCGGCGTCGCGCTCCTGCTGGAGTACCTGGCGCCGGTCATCATCGTTCTCTGGCTCTGGGCCGCCAGCCGCCGCCGTCCGCGGGTGCTCACCGCCGGCGGGACGCTGCTGTCCCTGGCCGGACTGGTGCTGGTCCTGGACCTTACCGGCGCCGTGAAGGTTGACCTGGTCGGCGTCCTCTGGGGTATGGCTGCCGCAGTATGCCTGGCCATCTACTTCTTCATCACGGCCAGGGAAAACGACACCCTGCCGCCCATCGTGCTGGCGTCCGGGGGACTCATGGTGGGTGCCGCGGTGATGTGGCTTGCCGCCGCCACCGGCCTGCTGCCCATGGCCTTCAACACCGCGGACACCAAACTGGGACCCTGGACCACGCCGTGGTGGGTGTCGCTTGCGGGGCTGGTGGTGCTGGCTACCGTGCTGGCCTACACCTCGGGCATCATGGCGGCCAGGGCACTCGGCTCCAAGGTGGCATCCTTCGTGTCCCTCACCGAGGTCCTTTTTGCCGTCCTGTGGGCGTGGCTGCTGCTCGGTGAACTTCCCGGACCTGTCCAGCTCCTGGGCGGCGTCCTGATCGTGGGCGGGGTCATCCTGGTCCGGCTCGACGAGCTGCGCGCCGTGGCCTCCGACGCCGCCAAGGGCGCCCAGGTGCCGGCCTCACCGCTGGAACACGCGAACGACGTCGAACCCGTTCCCTAGGTGCCCCGGCCGGGCAGGCAGTGCCCCACCTGAGCCACACCAACAAACGCCAAACAAAAACGGGCAGGGACACCGCATGGTGTCCCTGCCCTGCCAGCGAGTGGCGATAAGCCTAGTGAGAGGCCTGGCTCTGCTCTTCGGCGTTGCGCTTGGCCTGCGAGCCGGCTTCCTTCAGTGCCTCGGCAACCTTGGTGAGCATGGCGGTGTGGGTACCGGACCACTCGTTACGGAACTTGGTTGCGTCCGGGCCCTCCCAATTGGTGCTGCTCAGAACCTTGGTGAGAGTGGACTTCTGCGTCTCGATCTCGGACGCCCCTGCCTGAAGCTTGCTGCCGAGCTGGCGAAGCTGCTCAACGTCTGCACCCCAAATAGCCATCAGTTTCTCCTTGTTAGGTCGTGGATCCGAACCAGATCGGCATCCCCAGCGGCCCCCCGGCTCATCCGGAAGATCCATTGCCTAAAACCTATCCCGGCCCCCAAACAGTGTCGATGGGCAGCCCTGCCCATGCCGGGCTCCCCATGGACGCCGGGCGGAGACCATGAAAAGGGGTCGATCCCAGGCGTTGCAAGAGCCTAGCATGGCGGTATGTGCCGGAATATCCGAACCCTCCACAACTTCGAGCCGCACGCCACGTCCGAGGAAGTGCACGCGGCGGCGCTGCAGTATGTGCGCAAGATCAGCGGGAGCACTAAACCGTCAAAGGCCAACCAGGAAGCTTTCGACGAGGCCGTGCACCAGATCGCGCACATCACGCAGCACCTGCTTGATTCGCTGGTGACGCAGGCGCCGCCCAAGGACCGGGAGGCCGAGGCCGCAAAGGCCAAAGCCCGCGCCGCAGTGCGGTACGGCGCGGCCTGACCTGTCCTGAATCGGGGGTGGCTACTTGGCTACTTGCCGAAGCTGCGCAGGCGCAGCGAGTTGGCCACCACCAGGACCGAACTCGCGGCCATGGCGGCACCGGCAATCATCGGGTTGAGCAGCCCCAGCGCAGCCACCGGGATCCCCACCGCGTTGTAGAAGAACGCCCAGAACAGGTTGGTCTTGATGGTGCCCAGGGTCTTCCGTGACAGTTCGATGGCCTGAGCCACCTGGGCGAGGTCATTGCCCATCACGGTCAGGTCCGCGGCTTCGATGGCCACGTCCGTTCCGGATCCCATGGCAATCCCAAGATCGGCCTGAGCCAGCGCCGCGGCGTCGTTCACGCCGTCGCCGGCCATGGCCACCGTGGCACCCCCGGCCTGGAGCTTCCGCACTGCCTCGACCTTCCCTTCGGGCAGGACGCCGGCGTAGACATCGCCAGGAGCAATGCCGACGGCGGCAGCCACGCGGGCGGCGACCGCGCCATTGTCCCCGGTCAGCAGGATGGGCCGCAGGCCCAGCGCCTTCAGCCGGGTGACGGCGGCGGCGGAGCCCTCCTTGACGGTGTCCCGCAGGCTGATGATCCCGGCCTGCGTGCCGTCCACCGCCACGCAGATGGCCGTGGCGCCCCCATCTTCAGCGGCCGCCAACTGCGCCCGCTGGCCGGCTTCCAGGACAACACCGTTCTGCTCCAGCCAGCCGCTGCGCCCGGCCATCACCTGCCTGCCCTCAACGCTTCCGGATACTCCGCCGCCCGGGGCGGAACTGAAGCCCTGCACCGACGGCAAGGTGCCGCCGTCGTTCGCTGTATGCGCGGAACCTTCCGCGGATGCTGCTGCCGCCGCGATGGCGCGGGCCACCGGGTGCTCGGATGCAGCCTCCACAGCGCCGGCGAGCCGGAGGACGTCCTGTTCCGCGAAGCCGGGGAACGCTGTGGTGGCGTCGACAGCCAGGATTCCGGTGGTCACCGTCCCCGTCTTGTCCAGCAGGATGGTGTCCACCGTACGGGTGTCCTCCAAAACCTGCGGGCCCTTGATCAGGATGCCCAGCTGCGCACCCCGGCCGGTGCCGGTGAGCAGGCCCACGGGGGTTGCGAGGCCCAGGGCGCACGGGCAGGCAATCACAAGGACGGCGACGGCGGCCGTGAACGCCTGGCGCAGATGGCCGCCATCAGCGTCAGGTCCGGCCGCCAGAAGCCAGAGCACGAAGGTCAGGACGGCGATGCCCAGGACCACCGGTACGAAAACGGCGCTGATGCGGTCCGCGAGCCGTGCGATCGGTGCCTTGCCGGTCTGGGCCTGCGACACCAGCCGGGCCATCTGGGCAAGCGTGGTCTCGGGGCCAACCCGGGTTGCCCGCACCAGCAGGCGGCCGGACGTATTGATGGTGGCCCCCGTGACGCGGCTGTCCGGCCCCACCTCGACGGGGACGGACTCACCCGTAACCAGCGAAGCGTCAACGGCGGATGCACCGTCCACCACCACGCCGTCGGTGGCGATCTTCTCGCCCGGGCGGACCACCAGGACGTCGCCCACCTGCAGCCGGTCCGCCGGGATCTTCTGTTCGCTGCCGTTGCGCAGGACCGTGGCGTCCTTGGCCCCCAGGTTCAACAGGGCCTGGAGGGCATTGCCGGCCTTTTGCTTGGCGTTCGCCTCCAGGTAACGGCCCAGGAGCAGGAAGGTGGTGACCACGGAGGCCACCTCGAAGTACAGGCCGCCGGACATGCCCTCCATCCCCGGGTGCTCCGTCATCCGCGGGTCCGCCAGCAGCTGCCAGGCCGAGAACAGGTAGGCCGCAGCCACACCCAGCGACACCAGCGTGTCCATGGTGGAGGCCAGGTGCCGGGCATTGATCGCCGCCGCCCGGTGGAACGGCCAGGCCGCCCACGTGACCACCGGCAATGCCAGCAGCGCGGCCACCCACCCCCAGTTGGGGAACTGGAACGCGGGGACCATGCTGATCAGGAACACCGGGACGGTCAGGACTGCCGCCAGGATGAGGCGGGGGCGGAGCCGTGAAGCCGGGATCGCAGCATCCTGGTCCGCGGGAGCCGCCTCAGGAGCCGCTGTGTCCTGCCGCCGAAGGGTGGCCCTGTAACCTGCGGCGTTGACCGTATTCACCAGCTGTTCGTCGGTAATGCCCTCCGGGACCGTGACGTAGGCCGACTCCAGGGGCAGGTTTACTGTTGCCGCAACGCCTTCAAGCTTGCCGAGCTTCTTTTCCACCCGGTTGACGCAGGAAGCGCAGGTCATTCCCTGGATGTCCAGTTCGACGATCCGGCTTCCCGGCGGGCGCAGCAGTTCTTGGTGGCTCATGTCAGCTTTCAGGTGGTTGGGAGGGTATTTAGGCTTCGTTGGCGACCACCAGGTAGCCTGCCTCGGCCACGGCTTCGCCGATGTCGGTGGGTGAGAGTTCCTTGTTTGCACTGATGGTCACGGTGGAGATGCCGCCCGCGTTCAGGTCCACCTTTACTTCCTCCACGCCTTCGAGAGCTTCGAGTTCCTCGCTGACGGCCGATACGCAGTGCCCGCAGGTCATGCCGGAGACGCTGATGGTTGTGGTGGTGGGGGAGGTGGTGCTCATGGCTTGCTCCTTTTGTAGGTTCCGGCGGTGGCCGCAGGTGGATTGTGGGGTGGTGTCAGCGAAGCAGCCGGCCGATTGCGTCGGCGGCTTCCTTGACCTTGGCATCGATGGCTTCAGCGCGGGCGTCCGGGTCCGGCTCGGAGGCTGCACCCACCACGCAGTGGCCGATGTGTTCCTCGACCAGTCCGAGGCTGACTGCGTGCAGGGCCTTGGTGACGGCGGCAACCTGGGTGAGGATGTCGATGCAGTACTTATCCTCGTCGACCATCCGGGCAATGCCCCTTACCTGGCCCTCGATCCGCTTGAGGCGGCGCAGGTACGCGTCCTTGTTGCCCGTGTACCCGTGCTGCGGTGCAACGTCCGCCTCGCCGGGAACCTGGTCAGCTGCCGCGGCCGCAACGGCTTCTTCGATAGCGCTCATGTAGTCAACGTATACCCCTCCAGGGTATAAACGCAAGTACCCCCGGGGGGTATCTACGGCCATCATGCTGCACAGACGGGTGGAGCTGCCGGGGCACAAAAAAGCTCCGGAGTGCGTTATTGGGGGATACGCACTCCGGAGCAGCTTTTGGGCAATTCCGTCTTCCACCCAAGTGGATCGTCCTTGCTTGAATTAGCTTACGGGCTGGTACAGGCACTGCGCCAGCATCCCGAATAACTACTTTCGCTTTACTTTAACCGGCCCTTCAAGGGCGCGGATTTCCGGCGGTTTAAAGCCTAGGGACGGTCTTCGTGGGCCGGCATCCGATAAGGGACCACCAGCACTGGCCGGCTCTGGTGGTGGCTGAGCCAGGCGCCAACCGAGCCGTTGAGGGCCTCCGAGAGCCGGTGCGAAAAGCCTCGTTCGGAGGTACCCACGATGATGATGGGGGCGTCGAGCTCGGCCGCCACCTGCCCCAGGGCGCGGGCGGGGTCCCCGGTGAGGGTGCGGAAGGACCAATCCAGGGAGGCGCCGTCGGATGCCAGTTTGTCTCCGACGGCCTGGACCTGCGCCTTCAGCTCCGTTGACAGGGCGAGCATGTCGTCATTGGCGTGTGGGTCGCGCGAAAGCCGGTGTGCGGAGCGGGCGGGATCCCATTCCACCAGGTAACTGGCTTCATCCACATAGGCGCAGACCAAAGGCATGGCCAGCCGCGCGGCAAGGGTGGCCGCCGTTTGCAGGACTTCCGGGTGTTGTTTCGGCATGATTCCCACCAGCAGCGCGGTGCCGTTGAAGTGTTCCCCTGTCATGCGGCCCATTGTCCGCCCGGCGAAGGGGTGTGAACAGGTACGTTCGGCCTGGAAGATTGCGCAGATCCTGGAGTGCCTGGCGTGGAGCGGCTAGGAAACTGCGGGGTACGCAGTGACCACAACGTTCTTGCCCCAAGGGTCCTCGGTGTAGCAGCTGATGAGGACCAGCCGGTTGGGCACCATGTCCCACACGGGGCTGTCCTTGAGGCCGGACTTTACGAACGTTGTGATGCTTTCCACCCGGTAGCCGATGGTTCCGGCAGCGGTTTCGACATCGAAGCGGTCCCCAACGGCTGCCGCCGAGCTGAGGTGGTTGAAGGGGGCATCCGCGCCTTCCCAGCTGTGGCCGATGACGTAGGTGGTGTTGTTCGAACCACTGCCCGGAATGCCGAACGGCGTCAGCCAGTACCCGTCCTTGGTGGCAGGGGGTTCAATAATCCGGCTGGACTGGGCTTCCCCGTCCAGGTCCAGGGGGTGGACGGCCACGTCGAATGCTGCGGATGGATACCTGATGCGGAGGGGCTGGGCGGCTGCCGGAAGGACCGGTCCTGCCGCAACTTTTGTCGGCTCCACGCCGGGGGTTTGGGCGGCTGCGGTTGGATCCGCTGCGGCTACTGCAGCAGGAACGCCCGTCCCGGCGATGGGAGCCCCGCCGACCGAAACAGGTGCCGTCGAAGCGCGGGAGGGGGACGCTGCGCCACCGGCAATGATCACAGCAGCCGCAGGACCATTCCCTACGGACAGCGGCGGTGCCGGGTGGAAAAGCGGAGCACCAAAGGTGAACGACAGGAAAGTGAGGACGCCGCAGAAGAGGATGGCGAGGTCGCCCCGGTTCGATGTCCGCCAGTCGCGCCGCCAAGTGTGGCGCCTGGGTGCCGCGTGCCGGCTCCGGTCCTGTCGCATGGCACTCCTCGGTGGTTAGCGGGATTGGCTGGATTGGAAGGAAGGCGTCCCGCCGGGCACTGGCGGGACGCCTTCCTTGTCAGGGGGCCACGCGTTGTGGCGGATTACGGTTACCCGGCGTTGTTCACCGGACGCGACCGGCGGCGGGCTGCCACGGCTGCGCCTGCCGCAGCAAGGGCTCCCACCCCTGCCAACCAGCCCTGTCCGCCGTCGGAAGCTCCCACCGCGGTCTGGGCGTTGTAGCCCTGGTTGGTGCCCACACTGACGGGTGCGGGTGCGGCCTTCGGTGCGGCGGCAACCTGCTTGGCAGGCGCGGGCTGTACCGGGACCTGGGCCACCGCAACCGGTGACTTCACCTCAGGCGCTTGCACGGCTGGGGGTTGTGCCGCGGGCGGTTCCACTGCGGGTGGGTCGACGACGGCGGGTGGCTGCACTACGGGCTGGTCAACGACGGTGGGCTTCTCGGTGGGCGGCGGCGTTACGGGAGGCTCGACGGTGGGCGGCGGCGTCACGGGAGGATCGACGACGACGGGCGGCTGCTCCGCAGGCGGTGTCGCCGGAGTTGTGGCAGGAGGATCCACCACAACGGGGGTGTCAATCACTTCGCCGGGCGGCAGCGTCGCGCCGCACTCGTTGACGTAACGAAGCTTTCCCTCCTTGGTCCAGTTCTTTCCCTCCGGCAGTTTGGTGGTTGGCGGAATGATGTCATCCGGGTGCTGGTCATGGCCGCCGGTCCCGTTGGCGTTGAATGACATCTGAGTGAGGGTCTCTCCGTCCCAGTGGCAGGCCACCACCTGGCCAGGGGCGGCTAGGGCAGGCGCTGTGAGGCTGACGAGGCCGAGCCCCACCACCCCCAGTGTGGCTAAGGTGCGTTTCATCTTTTTCCCCATCTGTTTGAGAAACGGACCATGGCCGGGGGCGGGCCGGCGGTTGCGCCGTATGCCCCAGCAGCACGGTCAGATTGCTTTGAGGTTTCAGGCTAGGAGCGCGGATGGAGGCAGTCGCCAGTAGCGGATACTCGTCTTTTCCCGCCCCTTGGCGGCCAAGTTACTTGCGGGTACCCGAAACGCTGCCGGGCCCACCTGGTTCGGTGCCGGTGCCTTGTCCGCCCCTCTGACTGTGCCTAACGTTTTAAGTGTCAGGGAGGGGGAATCGTGGAAATCTTCATGTGGTGGCTGGACCTGAATCTCGCCAGCAAGGAGTGGCTGCGGCAAAACCTGCGGGCGGACGAACTGCCGCTTCCGGTGCTTCAGGGCATCGCGGAAGCCGGCGGTCCGCATCCGGGCAACCCCGCAGCCGTGCTGACTGCGGCGGACTGGGACTTCATCGAGACGCAGTCGGAGTTCGTGGACTGACCCCCACCTGCCCGGGGAGGGGAGTTGCGGGGCTGGAAACCGTTGCGCTGCTACCCTTCCGGTGGTTGCATGGTCCGCATGGCAACGGCGGCAGAATCATTTGTCCTGGCAATCGGAACTAAAAAAGGCCTTTGGCTGGCCACGAGCAAGGACCGGCGGGACTGGTCCCTCTCCGGCCCGCATTTCCTCATGTCGGAGATTCCCAGCATCGGGATCGACACCCGGGACGGCCGCACCCGAATCCTGGTGGGCGTGCGCAGCCCGCACTGGGGTCCCACGGTTGCCCACTCTGACGACCTCGGCGCCACCTGGACAGAGCCGGAACAGGGTGCCATCAAGTTCCCGGAAGATACCGGTGCAGCAGTTGAGCGGGTGTGGCAGATTTATCCGGACGCCGAGTCCCGCCCGGGCGTGGTGTGGGCGGGCGCTGAACCCATCTCGCTCTGGAAGTCCACGGACGGCGGGGAGCACTTCGAGTTGAATCGAGGCCTGTGGGACCACCCGCACCGCAGCGAATGGGGAGCCGGCTACGGCGGGGCGGCAGCGCACTCCATCGTGGTGGACTCCTCGGGTGGGACCGTCCACGTCGCCATGAGCACCGGCGGCGTTTACCGCTCGGCCGACGGCGGCACCTCCTGGGAAGCGCGCAACAAGGGGATCTCGGCCTACTTCATGCCCGACCCCAACCCGGAATTCGGCCAGTGCGTGCACAAGATCGCCGCGGATGCCGCCGTCGAAGGCCGGCTCTACGCGCAGAACCACCACGGCGTCTATCGGACGGACGACAACGCGGACAGCTGGACCTCCATCGCCGAGGGGCTGCCCGCTGACTTCGGCTTCGTCATGCTGACCCATCCCCGCCGCGACGGCACCGCCTGGGTGGTCCCGCTGAAGGCTGACGGTGAACGTATCCCGCCGGACGGCAGGCTCGCCGTCCACCGCACCGACGACGCCGGGAACACCTGGAAGCGCCTCAGCAGCGGGCTCCCGGAGCACGAATACAACAGCGTGCTCCGGGACGCGGCGTCGGTGGACACCGCCGAACCGGCCGGGGTGTATTTCGGCACGCGGGGCGGAACTGTGTACGCGAGTGCGGACGAGGGCGAGACGTTTATGGAGATGGCCTCCCACCTCCCGGACGTCCTGTGCGTCCGGGCGGCAGTGGTGGCCAGTGCCTGAGATTACGTTGCTGCTTCCCAGCGTCCTGCAGCCCCTTGCCGGCGGGCGGCCCGTCCTGACAACGCCCGCCGACGGGCCGGTGACGGTGGCGGACCTGCTCGATGCGGTGGCCTCTGACTATGCGGTGCTGGGCCGCCGGCTGCGTGATGAGACGGGCGCGCTTCGAAGGTTCGTCAACGTCTATGTCGGCGGTGATGAGGTGCGGCGGCTGCGGGGACTGGACACCGAGGTAATGCCTGGCCAGGAGGTCCTGGTGATCCAGTCCGTCGCGGGCGGCTGACCAAACATCCCTGTGCGACCACGCGCTTTAGCTGGCGCGCTTCCCCGGGCACCGCAAGTTCAAGCCAAAATCGTTGACAATTTCGTGGGCGATCCGTAGCGTCGGTTTCGTGCAGTACTGATTGGCTGCATCCATTCCTAGCGATGATGCGACAGGAAGGTACAGGGTGGCCGCGAGCCTGAGCCTCAAGGACGTCAACCTGCACTTCGGCGGGGTCAAGGTGCTGCAGGACGTCAGTTTCGACGTCGAGCCCGGCGTGATCTTCGGCCTGGTGGGCCCGAACGGTGCCGGGAAGACGTCCCTGTTTAACTGCATCAGCGGCCACTACAAGCCAAGCTCCGGCTCGATTTCCATCGACGGGACCGAGGTCTCGGGCAGCGCTCCGTCCCGGCTGGCCCGCTTGGGCCTGGCCCGTACCTTTCAGCATCCAGCCCTGCAGTTGAACTCAACAGTCCTGCAGAACGTGCTCCTCGGCGCCCACACCCGGCTGCCCGGCGGTCCGGTGTCCTGGGCGCTCCGGTTGCCCCGCACCGTGCGGGCCGAGCGGGAAGTCCGCGCCGAAGCACTGGAACTCCTTGGCCGCGGAGGTTTGGGCTGGGCGGCGGAGCTGCCGGCCGATGAACTCTCGCACGGCCTGCACAAAGGCATCGAGTTGTGGCGGGCGCTCCTTTCGCGGCCCGCACTCCTCCTGCTCGACGAGCCTGCAGCCGGACTGTCCCACGGCGAAGTGGAACAGCTTATCGAAACGGTCAGGCGCCTGCGCTCGGAGCAGGACATCACCATCATCATCGTGGAACACCACATGGGACTGATCTCCGCGCTCACGGACCAGGTTGTGGTACTGGACCACGGGCGCAAGCTGATGGCGGGCACAGCGGCCGAGGCGCAGTCCGATCCCCGCGTGATTGAGGCTTACATCGGAAAGGATGCCGCCGATGACGCTGCTTGAACTCAAGGACGTCACCGCGTCCTACGGGCCGGTGCAGGTGCTGGACGGGGTCTCACTCAGCGTCCCGGAGGGCGGCTCGGTGGGGATTCTCGGTGCGAACGGTGCAGGCAAGACCACAACCCTGCGGGCCATCAGCGGCACGGTCAGGACCGGAGGGACCATTAGCTTCGACGGCCGTGACATCCGGGGCCTCCGGTCGGACCAGGTGGCGGCCCTGGGCATTGCCCATGTACCGGAAGGCCGCGGCACGCTGGGGCAGCTGAGCGTCCGGGAGAACCTGTTGGTGGGCGCCTATCTCCGCAGGGACCGGAAGGCTATCGAAACGGATATCGACTACTGCCTGGATCTGTTTCCGCAATTGCAGGACCGGGTGGGCTCCCGGGCAGCGGCCCTGTCCGGCGGTGAGCAGCAGATGCTGGCCGTGGGCAGGGCCTTCATGGCCAAGCCCAAGCTGCTGCTGCTGGACGAGGCATCGCTGGGCCTGGCGCCGGGTACGGCGAAGACGGTGTATCAGGCCATCCGCCGGCTGCGGCTCGAGTCCGGCATAGCCATGCTGGTGGTGGAGCAGAACGCAAACCTCGCGTTCTCACTGGTCGACACCGCGACCGTCCTGGAAACAGGCCGCAACGTCCTTACCGGCACGTCGGCCAAGCTCAAGGGCATGGACGAGATCCGCCGCGCCTACCTGGGAGGTTGAACGGGCATGGGAACTTTTATCCAACTCGTGGTCGACGGCCTTGCCACCGGTTCCATCTACGCGGCCCTGGCCCTGGCAATCGTGCTGGTCAACCAGGCCACTGGCCTGATCAACTTCGCGCAGGGCGGCCTGGCCGTGCTCTCCGCCTATATTGCCTACGTCTTCGTCCAACTCGGCCTGCCGCTCATCCTGGCCATCCTCATCACCGTGGTGCTTTCCTTCGTCCTCGGGGCGTTGGTGGAGCGTTTCCTGGTCCGCCGGTTCGAACGGGGCGACCCAGACACTGCAGTAGTGGTCACGATCGGACTGCTCACCCTCGTCACCGGCATCTCCGCGGTGTTGTGGGGCTACAACAACCTCGCCTTTCCGTCACTCTTCCCCCTGACCAGCGTGGAGATACTGGGCGCGGTGGTAAGCGTCAGGTCTCTTGCCACCGCGGTGACCATCGTCGTCATCATGGTGATCCTGCAACTGCTCTTCCTCCGTACCAAGCTGGGACTGGCCCTTCGCGCCGTCGCCGACAACCCGGCGTCGGCCGCTTTCTCCGGCCTTCCCGTTGGCCGGCTGCTCATGGTGGGCTGGGGGCTCGCGGCGACCCTCGGCGCCATCGCCGGAGTCCTGGTGGCACCCCAGCTGACCCTGACGCCGGGCATGCTGGACACTGCCTTGGTCTACGCGCTCGCCGCCGTTATCCTGGGCGGCCTGAACAGCCCCATCGGCTGTGTGGTGGCCGCGTCGGCGATCGGTGTACTGGAGAACCTGGTGGCCGTCTACATTCCCCTCATCGGCCACGACCTCAAGATCGCGGTGCCTTTCGCGCTGATCTTCGTTATCCTCATCGTCCGCCCACAGGGCCTGTTCGGCAGGAAGGTCGTGGTGAGGGTCTGATGAGCACTGCTGCCGCCTCCGTACGCCGACGGCGGGTCCGGCCTGCCCTTGCCGCCCTCGCCGCGGTTCTGCTGGTCGTCGCGCCACTGATCCTGCCGGCGTTCGCCAACCAGACGTTGGTTCGCATCGGGGTCTATGCCGTGGCGGTGCTGGGGCTGAACATCGTCATGGGATACACGGGCCAGGTCAACCTCGGGCAGATCTTCTTCGTGGGCCTGGGCGCCTACGTCACCGCGTACGGCGTCAACCATGGCTGGAACATCCTGCTGGTGTTCGTTGCGGCCTGCGCCATCGCCGGCGTGGTGGGGCTGCTGGTGGCGCTCGCCGCCGCACGCCTGGGCGGCCTGGCCATAGCGATGGTCACCATCGCCCTGCCGATCGTCGGCGTGCCCCTGGCCAAACGCCTCGCAGAGTTTACGGGCGGCTCCCAGGGAATCTCCGCGCGGTTCACCGATGCCCCGGACTGGTCCGGACTGGCCAACGACCAATGGCAGTTCTATATCGTGCTGGCAGTGACTGCAGGAGCATTCCTGTTGGCCCGGAGCCTCGTCCGTGGCAAGTACGGGCGGGCTTTCGCGGCGGTCCGGGAAAATGAGGCTGTTGCCGCCTCGATGGGCATTTCACCCTACCGGACCAAGGTCCTGGCCTTCACCATTGCTTCCATATTCGGCGGCGCAAGCGGCTTCCTGTACCTGGCAGCAGTGCAGTACACCTCTCCGGAAACCCTCAGTTTCGGGCACTCCATCAGCCTCCTGGCCGCCATGGTGATCGGCGGGGCCGGAAGCATCGCCGGTTCGCTCCTGGGCGGGGCCTACTACGTCTTCGTTCCGCAACTGACCAACGCCATCGATCCCAACCTCACCACCGTCAGCCAGGGTGCGATCCTCCTCACCGTGCTGTTCCTGCTGCCCGGCGGCCTGGTGAGCCTGCCCCGGGCGGTGCGCAGGCTCACCCGCCGTGCCGCCCCGCGCCGGTCCACCGCGCAAACTGCACCCGGGACTTCCCCGCAAACCGCTCCCGCCCATCGTCCGGTACCGGACGCTGCGCCGGAGGGACACGAACAAACAGAGAGGCAAGATGGACCATGAAGATGAGAAAGAAGCCACGCGCGGTACTTGGCGTCGTTGCCGTGGCGGCCGCCGTCGCGCTCTCCCTGTCC
The DNA here is from genome assembly GCF_057073715.1 of Arthrobacter sp. E1SS-5. Taxonomy (NCBI): domain Bacteria; kingdom Bacillati; phylum Actinomycetota; class Actinomycetes; order Micrococcales; family Micrococcaceae; genus Arthrobacter; species Arthrobacter sp. E1SS-5. Next base: position 4,306,405 of record NZ_CP172703.1, on the reverse strand, counting down.
GGTTGCAGGGGCGACAGCGGCGGCCAGGGCGGAGGCTCCGCGTCCTCGCCGGGGATCACTGACTCGGCGATCACGCTTGGGATCACCACTCCGCTCAGCGGTGCAACCGCGGGGCCGGGCAAGTGCACCGTTGCCGGCGTCTCGGCCTACTTCGGTGCCGTGAACGCCGCCGGCGGGGTGAAGTTCGGCGACGGCAAGACGCGCACCGTGAACATCAAGTCCTATGACGACGCCTACGACCCCCAAAAGTCCCTGGCCAACTTCCAGCAGATGGTGTCCGACAACGTGTTTGCTGCCACCGCCGGCCTGGGGACGCCCACCAACCGGGCGTTCCGCGACGCCGCCATCAGCCAGAAGGTCCCGCAGGTACTGGTGATGACCGGCGACCCGCTGTTCAGCGACCGGAAGCAGAGCCCCTGGCAGTTGGGCTTCGTGCCCATCTACCAGAATGAGGGCGCGGCGTTCGGAAAGCTCCTGGCGAAGTCGGGTGCGCAGCACAAAGTGGCCATCCTGTCGCAGAACGACGACTACGGCAAGGGCTATGTTGCCGGCTTCAAGGACGCCATCAAGGACGCATCCAACATCACGGTGGTGGGGGAGCAGACCTACGAGGCTACTGACACCTCCGTGGACGCGCAGCTCACCCAGCTCGCCTCCTCCGGGGCGGACGTCTTCTTCAACGCCATGTCCATCACGCCGCTCACCATCGCGGCCCTCCAGAAGGCGCAGCAGATCGGCTGGAAGCCCAGCTGGTTCCTGCCGTCCAACACCTCCAGCCCAACCGCCATCCTGGAACCCGGCGGCGGCTCCGCCTACCCCGGTATCTACTCGGTGTCGTTTGCCAAGGCCCCGCAGAGTCCGGCATTCGCCAAGGACGCCGACGTGGTCAAATTCCTCGACGAGTTGAAGAAGTACGGGAATTACCCGGACATGCCGGCCTTCCCGCACTGCATGTGGAGCTACATGGTGGGCGCCACCCTTGAGAAGGCGTTCCAGAACATGAAGGAACCCACCCGGGACAGCTTCATGACGGCGCTTCGGGACATCAAGGACCTGAAGGCGCCACTGATGCTGGAGGGGACGTCGGTGAACACCACAGTCGATGGCCAGCCGGCGGTGTCCTCGGTGGTGGTGCAGAAGTACAACGGCAAGGGCTATGCAACGGCCGAGAACTTCGGCTGATCAGGGCTGATCAGGCCCGGGACGCGCTGGGCACCGGCTTGGCGCGTCCGGAGGATTCCAGGCTGTCGACAAGCTCGAGTCCCCGCTGGGCCCACGCGATCTCCGCGCGGGCCCGGTCCACCAGGCCTTCATAGGTAAACCGCTTGAAGGCGATGGTCCGTTCGCGGTCCGCCGGGTCGGTCACGGCCAGGCGGCGTACCAGCATAGGGTTGTCCACTTGGGCGATGCGCTGGAGTTCACCCTCCCATTGGGCGAGCTCGGCCTCCCACTGTTCCTGATGCCGGCGGAAAAACGCACGGGCCGTCTCCGGCGATGCCGCCTCAAGGTAGGCCGCGCGCAGGTGTGCGGGGTCGCGGACCCTGGCGTATTCCAGCGGGGTCTGCATCCAGTCCAGGAAGGCCTGCTGCCCGGCGTCCGTTACGTGGTAGACCCGCCGGGTGGCGCGCTGGCCCCGGGGCTGCTCCTCGCCCTCGATGAGGTGCTCTGCTTCCATCTTGCGCAGCTCAGGGTAGATCTGGGAGTCGGGGGCATGCCACACGTGCCCCACGGACATGGAGAACTGTTTCTGCAGTTCATAGCCTGACAGCGGGCCCACGCGCAGCAGCGCCAGCAGCGCGTACCGAAGGCTCATGCGGGTACTCCTCCAAGGGCTCAAGGAAAGTGCGGGGGCGGCTGCGCCCCCGCACTTCAGGGTCCCCAGCCTAGGCCGACTGGTAGTTCGTCCGCCACCCGCCGTGGTAGGTGGCACGCGCCACGGTGGAGTAGGGGACGGGGCTCACCACGGCCCGCACTTCAGTCTGCACATGGGGTTCGACGGCGGCCTTGGCAGTTCCACCGTTCGGCTCGCCCCAGACGACTTTTAGTTCCGTGCCTTCGGGGACGTTGGGATCGATGGTGGCGAGTGAGAGCGCGCGCCGTTCGTTGGCGCTGTAGCCGGTGAACATGGAGTACCCCACCACCGTTCCGTCGGCGTCCACCACCGAGTCGTAGTTGGCCGAGCCGTAGTTGGCCAGGGGCAGGTCGAAGAACTTGTAGCTGGGTCCGTCCACATTGAACAGCGACGCGAAGATGGAGGTGACATCTTTGGCATCCCAGGCCAGGGTGACCTTCCTGCGCTGCGTGGCTGGGTCGGTCCGCTCGAGTGCGTCCCGGCCGATGAAGTCGTGGTCGAACTTCACGAACGAACCGTAGCCCAGCTCCCACGGGGTCAGGTAGTAGTCCTCGATGTTGTCGGACACGAAGGATCCCGCAAGGGTTCCGGTGGCTTCGTACCCGTCGGCAGGCAGCCATTCGCGGTAGCCGCGCTCTGCTTCGCCGGTGTAGATGGCGGGCAGCGGCGACGGGATCCAGCCGGACTCCAGGGTGTTGGACGGATATGCCCGGGAGCCAACGGGCACCAGCCCGAACTCGGCGCCGGCCTCGACGATCGCATCCCGGATACGGTCGTGGTCGGCGTACGGGCCCCAGACTTCAAGGCCCGGGGCGCCGGCCATGCCGTGCCGCAGGGTGCGGACGGTGGTCCCGGCGATGGCCATGGTGGACATGTTGAAGAACTTGAGCTGCTCCAGGGCGCCGCCGTTGAGCTTTTCGATGACCTGCCAGGCATTGGGTCCCTGGATTTGGAACCGGTAGTACTGGCGGGTCACGGGATGTCCGTACGGCCGTGACGGTGAGCGCCGGTCCACAGTGATGTCCAGGTCCCGGTAGCCGCCTGTCTCGCCGTGGTAGAGCAGCCAGTTTGCGGCGGGGGAGCGGCCGACGTACACGTATTCGTCCTCTGCCTCGTGGAAGAGGATTCCGTCGCCGATGACGTGGCCGGACTCGGTGGTGGGTACGTACTGCTTGGCCTTGTTCACCGGGAACACGGCCGTGGAGTTGATGGCGGTGGCGGTGATCAGCTTGATGGCGTCCGGGCCCTTCAGGAACAGGTTGTCCATGTGGTGGGACTGGTCGTAGAGGACGGCCGTCTGCCGCCAGGCGGTCTGTTCCTTGATCCAGTTCTGGAAGTCCGCCGGCACTACCGGGTAGATGTAGGAGCCGATCTGGGAGTTGCGGAGGAGATCCACGGCCCCTTTTGATGCGTCCAGGACTTCCTGCAGATTGTTCGGTGCCACGTTGAACCTCTTGTTCTGTATCGGATTGTTGGTGGGTATCAGAAGACGATGGTCTGGTTGCCGTGCCGGATGATGCGGTCTTCGGCATGCCACTGCACGGCGCGTGAGAGCACGGCGCGTTCCACGTAAGCGCCCCGCGCCTGCAGGTCCAGGGCTGTGTGCCCGTGGGTCACACGGGCCACATCCTGTTCGATGATGGGTCCCTCATCCAGGTCCTTGGTCACATAGTGCGAGGTGGCGCCAATCAGCTTGACGCCCCGCTCCTTGGCCTTGCGGTAGGGCGCGGCGCCCACGAACGCAGGAAGGAAGGAGTGGTGGATGTTGATCAACGGCACTTTCACTGCCTCCAGGAACCCGGGCGACAGGATCTGCATGTACCGGGCCAGCACCACGAAGTCCACGTTCCCTTCCAGCAGCCTGAGAATCTGGGCCTCGGCCCCGGACTTGTCCGGACCGGCGGAGGGGACATGGAAGAACGGGACGCCAAAGGAGCGAACGTCCTCGGCAGTGTTCGTGTGGTTGGAGATCACCATGGGAATGGTTACCGGCAGCTCGCCCCTCCGGTGCCGCCACAGCAGTTCCAACAGGCAGTGGTCGGAGGTGGATACCAGGATGGCCATGCGCTTGGGGATGGAGCGGTCGGTCAGCGTCCAGGACAGCCCCAGCGGCGTGAGGGTCCTGGCAAGGTCGGCCTCAATGTCCGGAATCGCCGCGGCCAGGTCCGGCCGGTTGAAGACCACGCGCTGGAAGAAGTCACCCGATGACGGATCGCTGGAGTACTGGTCCAGGGAGACGATGTTTCCCTGGTTCCGGGTCACCAGGGCGGCCACCGCAGCCACGATGCCGGGCTGGTCCGGCCCGTGGACAATCAGGCAGGACTGGTCCTTGCGGGACTCTGTATGCAGGACCATTGGTTGCCGTCCCTAGCGCTCTTCGGCCGTGAAGTGCCGGACCCAGTTGGCCGTCGCCAGCAGGCCGCCGAACGTGTAGAAGTGCAGGCCGAGCTGCGGGGGCAGGTGTTGGTCCTGCCCGGGTGCACGCTGTGCAAGCACCGCAGCCAGATCGTTGACGAACCGGTCAGGTCCCGCGTCTCCCATGAGGTTGGTCAGTGAGAAGCCGTATTTCTTGACGATCATCGCGTTGGCTCCAACTCCGAACCGGCGTGCAAAGCCGAGGAGCCGCTTGACCCCTGCCGGTCCGGGCGTTCCGACCCGGATGGGTGCCTTGATGCCCCTGGCCCGGACCTCCTCGATCCACCCGGCCACTGGGCCGGTGTCAAAGGCAAACTGCGTGATGATGAAAGCGTCCAGGTTCTCCGCGGCGAGGGCTGCGGTCTTGTCTTCCAGCGCCTGCCAAAGAGTTTCCTTGGGGATATCGGGGTGGCCTTCCGGATACCCGCCGATTCCCACTTCCCGGACCCCGAACTGCTGCAGGAGACCGGTGTTGACCAGCGCAAGCGAGTCGCCGTACGGGCCCTCCGGTTCGGCGGGGTCGCCGCCGATCAGGAAAAGGTGTTCGGCGGCGCCCACGTCTGCCAGGCGCTGGAGGAACTTTTCGAGATCGCCCTTCGATGCCAGCCGGCGCGCCGAGATGTGCGGCACTGGGACGAAGCCCAAGTCCCGGGCGGCCTTGGCCGCCGCCACCCGCATCTCCAGGTCCTCGTTGCCGAGGAAGGTGACGTTGATACGGGTGCGGGGCGGAATTTGGTCTTTTGCCTCGATGAGGGCGGGAATGTCCTTGCCGGTCATTTCCAGCGAGAAATCTTTGATGAGTTCCAGTGATGCTGCCCGGTTGGGTGCGGGCATGGTTCGAGTCGCCATCAGGTCATCCTTTCGGCGGGTGCAGCGTTGCACCCGCCTCCGACATTACCTATGTCCATAGGTAATGTCGATAGTTATTTAGGGAAACCTTGGCCTTCCTTGCTGCCCGCGCCTAGCCTTCTGCCGCTTCAGGTTCAAGGCGGGCAATGGCGCGGGTGTCCTGGAAGGCCCGGACCCCCTCGATGCCCTGTTCCCGGCCCATGCCGGACTGCTTCATGCCGCCAAACGGGGCCCTTAGGTCCAGCCGCGTGGCGCCGTGGTCATTGACCCACACGTATCCGCACACCAGTTGTCCGCCCACTCTGTCAGCGGCGGCGGGATCCGCGGTCCACACTGAGCCGCACAGCCCGGCCCAAGTTCCGTTGGCCGCCTGCACTGCCTCTTCTTCAGAGTCGAAGGGAATCAGGGGAATGACGGGCCCGAACTGCTCCTGGGTGACCACGCGCAGTGAGGGGTCGGGATCTATGACCAGTGCGGGGCGCAGGAAGTTCCCGCCCTGCAGGTCCGGGTCCGTGGGAAGGGTCCCGAATTCCCTCACATCCGCGCCTGATTCCCTGGCTTCCTCGATGAGTTCGGCCACGAATGCCTTTTGTACGGGCGAGTGCAGCGGCCCCATGGTGGTCCCTTCGTCGAGACCGTAGCCGATGACCGCTTTTTCAAGCCGCTGCGCCAGCCCGGCCACCACCTCGTCCAAGCGCGAACGGTGGACGTAAACCCGTTTCGCGTTCATGCAGATCTGGCCGGTGGTGTCGAAGATGGCCGCGTAGAGCCGGTCCAGGTGCGTGTCGTCAAGCACTGCATCCGCGAGAATGACGGCGGCATCGTTTCCACCGAGTTCCAGCGTCACGCGGGTGAGTGACTTTGAGGCCATTTCCATGATGCGCTTGCCGCCGCCCACGCTTCCCGTGAAGCAGACCTTCGCGATATCCGGGCTGGTGATGAGGGCAGCCATGTCCGCATCCTTGCCGGTGACCACGTTCAGCACCCCTGGCGGCAGCTTCGCAGCAATCCTTTGGACTACCGGGTTGTTGCCAGCGGTGCCGTGGGTGGCGGCTTAACAATTGCGGTGTTCCCTGCCAGCAGCGCGTGCGGCAGTGAGGCCGCGAGGATGGCAATGGGCCAGTTGAACGGCACGATGACCGTCACCACGCCCAGGGGCTGGAAGGTGACCGACGTGGATACGGGGATACCGGGCGCGGGCGGGAGCACTTTGGCGGTGTCGACGTCGGGAGCCAGTTCCAGGGCCAGGTTCCACCTGATCTCGAACACCAGGGAGTCCACCCAGGCTTCCATGCGGATCTTGCCGTTTTCCTGCGAGAGGATGGCGGCATCCTCATCACGGAAGTCCGCGATGCCTTCCAGCGCCTGCCGCATCCGGTCCGCGCGCTCCTGCGCGCCCAGTGCGGCCCACCCGGGATAAGCGGCTTTTGCCGCCGCGATGGCGTCCCCGACGTCGGCCGGGCTGGCCGCGGCGGCATGGCCGACGATGACTCCGGGCTTGCCCGGATCGGCAATTTCCATGGTGGCGGCGGCCTGGCGTTCCGTGCCTCCAATGAAGAGGCCGGTGGTTACCGGAGCGGAGGTATCGACTGTGTTGGTCATGATTTTGCACCTCTCTGTGCAGTACTGCCGGGATCCCTTAATTTTGTCACTGGCGGATGTTTGGCGTTCCGTGCGTGTGGAAAGTCTCGATGGTTTTCATGCCCCAGGCCTGCCCCTTCCGGCGTTCCTCCTGGCTCCACTCCACCACCGGCGAATCCGGGTCCAGGAGCAGGCGTGCGCCGGCATTGGCCAGTTCGATGCGGTTGCCGCCGGGCTCCCAGACGTAAAGGAAGAATGTCTGGTTGATGGCGTGCTTGTGCGGCCCCGACTCAATGTGGATGCCGTTTTCAAGGAAGATGTCCGCGGCCTTCAGGATGTCCTCGCGGGTATCGGGGGCGAATGCCACGTGGTGGAGCCTGTTGCCGTGCTTCAGCCAGTCGTCGGAGTACACGATGTCGTAGGACTTGTTGTTGAAGTGGAACCACCAGGCGGCGTATCCGCCGTCATCGAGCCGGATACGCTCGCTCTCCCGTCCCCGCAGGACGTCGGCCACGAATTCCCCGTTTGCCACCACGTCCTTGGCGAGGAAATTGATGTGGTCCAGCCGACGCGCGTTGACTCCGCGGCCTGGAAAGGCCGAAGCCTGGTTCTTCAGTGCGGGCTTGTCGTCCGTTGCCACGTACCGTTCGGTCTCGTAGTAGATGCCCATGTCGTGCCCGTCCGGATCCCGGAAAGCGTAGGTGCGACCTGTTCCCACCGCGCCGTCCTCCCAGCCGATGCCCAGGCCTGCGGCTTCAATGGCGGCGGCCCGGCGCTCCAGCGCCTCCTGGCTGGTGGTCCGGAAGGTGGTTCGTCCAACGCCGGCGTCGGCTGAGGCGGTGAGTTTGAGGGTGTAGAGCTGGTATTCGTCCCAGGTGCGAAGGTAGGCGCACCTGGTGCCGCCACTGCCGGTCTCCGCCACCACCCGCATGGCGAGGAGATCGCGGAAGAACCAGAGGCTTTCCTCGAAGACGGGGGTCAGCAGTTCCACGTTCCCCAGATGGGCGACGTCGAACGAGGTATACCCGGTCATGGAACTGTCCTCTCTCTTGTTCCTGTCGAGCGGCGCGGGAGGGGGCCCGCCACTCAAGCCGAAGCAGGGAAGAACATCCTCGGCGGGCATGGTGCCTTGCGGCCCACGGTCAGTCCTTTCCGGCGGACCCTGCCAGAGAATCATGCTCTGGAACTTTGGTCAAGACATCCCATACAATTTTGTTAGCAATCACGCGCCAGCCTTTTCAGGGACGCGTTTCGGCAGTGCCCACTGAACCGAAGGAGAAAGCCATGACCCCGAAGTCCCTCCAGGAAGTGCTTGATGCGGCAGGCAACACCGTTGATCTCCTGCGCAATTCCCAACTCGGTACCTATATTTATCCGGTGGTACCGGCAGAGTTCACCAACTGGCGGCGCGAGCAGCGTGCCTGGCGTGAAACGGCGGTGCTTTACGATCAGTCCCACCACATGGTCAATTTCTTCATGACCGGGCCCGATGCCCTGAAGCTCCTCTCTGACACGGGCATCAACAGCTTCGCCAACTTCCCGGTCAACACCGCCAAGCAGTTTGTACCGACGGCGTCCAATGGCGGTGTGATCGGGGACGGCATCCTGTTCCACCTGGCGGAGCAGGAGTTCGTCTACGTGGGCCGGGCGCCGGCGGCAAACTGGCTCCAGTTCCATGCTGAGAACGGCGGGTACGACGTTGAATGCACATATGATGACCGGTCGCCGTCGCGCCCTTACGGCCAGGCGGTCACCCGGAAGTACTTCCGCTTCCAGATCCAGGGCCCCAGCGCATGGCAGATCATCGAAAAGCTCAATGGCGGAACCCTTGAACAAGTGAGGTTCTTCCACATGGGCCACCTGAACATCGCAGGGGAGCAGGTGCGCACGCTGCGGCATGGCATGGCCGGGGCGCCCGGGCTGGAAATCTGGGGACCCTACGAACAGCACGGCAAAATCCGGGACGCCGTCCTCGAGGCGGGGGCCGAGTTCGGGATCGAACCGTGCGGCTCCCGGGCCTACTCCTCGAACACGCTGGAATCCGGTTGGATCCCGTCGCCGCTGCCGGCGATCTACAGCAGTGACGCCGAGCGGGCCTACCGTGAGTGGCTGCCGGCAACAAGCTATGAAGCGGTCAATGCGCTCGCCGGCTCGTTTGTCTCCAACAACATCGAGGACTACTACCTCACGCCCTGGGAGCTCGGCTACGGCTCGTTCGTGAAGTTCGACCACGACTTCATTGGCCGTGATGCCCTCCAGCAGATTGACCCGGCCCGGCAGCGGAAAAAGGTGACCCTTGCCTGGAACGATGAGGACCTCGCCCGGATCTGGGCATCGTTCCTGGACCGTGACACCCCGGGCTACCAATTCTTCGACATCCCCAACGCCAACTATGGGTCGTCCAACTACGATGCCGTGGTGGACGCCGACGGCACAGGCGTGGGCCTCTCACTCTTCACCGGCGTCACGGCCAACGAGCGGCGCGGCCTTTCGCTGGCAACGGTCGATCCAAACGTGGAGCTTGGAACGGAAGTCCGGGTTATCTGGGGGGAGCCCGACGGCGGATCCCGCAAGACAACCGTGGAGCCGCACGAACAGTTCAGCGTCCGCGCTGTGGTCAGTCCCGCACCTTACGCGGTCACTGCCCGGACCGAATACCACGGGGGCTGGCGAACCGCGGCCGCCGGTGCACGGTAGGGAAACGGAGCAGGGCGGCACCTGGATCGCCGTCCTGGGCCTCGGGGAAGCCGGAAGCATCTATGCGCAGGACCTTGCCGGCCGCGGATTGCGGGTCACCGCGACAGACCCCGCCGTCGAGGCTGTCCCCCCGGGCGTGGTCCGGGCCGGGTCCATCAGCGAAGCAGTGGCCGGCGCAGGCCTGGTGCTCAGCCTGGTGGGAGGACGTGCTGCAGAATCCGTTCTCCATGAGGCGCTGCCCGCCATGGAACCGGGCGCTGTCTTCGCGGACCTGAACACCTCAGGACCGGACCAAAAGCGACGGCTGGCAGAACAGGCGGCCCGCAGGAATGTCCTCTTCGCCGACGTCGCCATCCTGGCGCCTGTACCCCGCAACAGGATCAATTCGCCCCTGCTGATAAGCGGCACGGGGGCGGATGTGCTGGCATCCCTCTTCGGGGGGTGGGGCATCCCGGCCACCGCCGCAGGAAGTGAAGCGGGGGCGGCAGCGGGCCTGAAGCTGCTCCGCAGCGTGTTCATGAAGGGGCTGGCGGCAACCATTCTGGAGTCGGTCACAGCCGCCGAAGCAGCAGGCGCCAAGGACTGGATGATCGGGCAGATTGCGGGGGAGCTGGGCTCGTCCGGCCCGGCGCTTGTGGCCCGGATGCTTGAAGGTACTCGCGTGCACGCCGTACGGAGGGAAGCGGAGATGTCAGAGGCGCGGGCCTACCTTGAGTCGCTGGGAACCCCGCATCCGGTGACTGATGCCGCCATCTCATGGCTGCAGTCGCTGGCGCATCAGGGGTGGGTTGCGGACAGTCCTTCCTGACTACGTCCGCCGCCCACCGCCCGGAAGTCCTAGGCCACCCGCCATACGCTGCACTCGTCCGTATTGATCGCCTTGCGGAGGCCGGTGAGCCGGTCCAGGATCCAGACGACGCCGATGCCCGGAGCAGTTTCCTGCACGCTGCCGCGGCGGATCACCACGTCGTCGTAGGAAGGCCCCACCGAGAGGCGGGCTTCGATTTCGTCACCGCGGTGGAGCTGGTCCAGTGCGCGGATTCTGGTTACATGCGGGGTCGCTTTCTTCAACATCGGGGCCTCCTGGCTGGAGCTGGTGCCGGCTCTTGCCTGCATTCACCAGTGTGGCGGCGCAATGTTGCGTACCGGTTTCCCCGCTGTTAGGAGCCGGTTAGTTCTTCACTCCGCCACTGTTTCCAGCTCATAGGCTGCGCCGCGGCTGCGGTAGGCGGCCAGGAAGGTGGAGATCCGGCGTACCGCTTCCTCGATTTCCCGCACCGACGGCAGGATGACGAAGCGGAAGTGATCGGGTGTGGGCCAGTTGAAGGCCGAGCCGTGCGACACCAGGATCTTCTGGTCCTTCAGCAGGTCCAGGACAAACTGTTCATCGCTGTCGATGGGGTAGAGCTCAGGGTCCAGCCGGGGGAACAGGTACATGGCGCCTGAGGCCGGAACGCACGTTACGCCGGGGATGGCGGTGAGAAGCTTGTGGGCCAGGTCCCGCTGTTCGCGGAGCCGCCCGCCCGGCTGCACCAGGGCGTTAATGCTCTGGTATCCGCCCAGGCAGGTCTGGATGGCGTGCTGGGCGGGAACGTTGGCGCACAGGCGCAGCGAGGCCAGCAGTTCCAGGCCCTCACGATAGGCGGCGGTGGCGGCCAGCGGCCCGGTGATGGCCACCCATCCGGCCCGGTAGCCGGGCATCCGGTAGGCCTTGGACAGGCCACTGAAGGTCAGGCAGCACACATCCTCGGCCACTGCCGCGGTGTGGATATGCTTGGCGTCTTCGTACAGCACCTTCTCGTAGATCTCGTCGGAGAACAGGACCAGGTTGTGCTTCCGTGCCAGGGCCGCGAACTGTTCCAGGATGTGGCGGGGGTAGACAGCACCGGTGGGGTTGTTCGGGTTGATGATAACGATGCCCTTGGTGCGGCTGGTGATCTTGGCTTCCACGTCGGCCATGTCCGGCCACCAGTTCTCCGCCTCATCGCAGAGGTAGTGCACTGGCTTGCCGCCGGTCAGGGTCACGGCGGCGGTCCACAGGGGGTAGTCCGGGGCCGGGACCAGGATCTGGTCACCGTTTTCCATGAACGCCTGCAGGCACATGGAGATCAGTTCGCTGACGCCGTTGCCGATCACAATGTCCTCGACGCCGATGTTCATCAGGCCGCGGGTCTGGTAGTACTGCGAGATTGCTGTCCGCGCGGTAAAGATGCCCTTCGAGTCGCTGTAGCCCTGGGCGCCGCGCAGGTGGTGGATCATGTCCACCACCACGGACTCCGGCGCTTCCAGGCCGAACGGGGCGGTGTCGCCGAGGTTCATTTTCAGGATCCGGTGCCCCTCGGCCTCCATGTTCTTGGCTGCCTGGAGGATGGGTCCGCGGAGTTCATACCGGACGTTCTGGAGTTTGCTGGAGTGCTGCATGGCGTGCATGGTTGATTTTTTCACAAAGAACGACGGCGGGCGGCCGGGTTACGGTGCCAGCCGGTCACCTTTGCGGTGCACGCGGAACCAGCGGCAGCCGTAGCGCCCCAGCTCCACCGTGAAGTCGCCGTCGGGCTCCAGGGCGACGTTGCCGCCGTCGAACAGGTCCAGCAGCATGGCGCCCCGGAAATCCGGGGCCGGACCATCGTCCGGCCCCACCTTTCCGTTGACCTTCACCGGCTCTTCGCTGAAGTTGTGCAGCAGCACCAGCGTCCCGCCCCCGGAACTGCACGTATGGGCGAACACCGCGGGCTCGCCCTGGTCGATGACCGCGAACTTTCCCCAGCCCAGCTCCGCTGCTTCGCGGTACCGTGCGATCAGCGTGGCCATGAAGTTGAACAGCGACTCCGGGTCCCGCTTGGCCGCGGCGGCGTTGACCCGGCCCGGCCCGTACTCCCCGCGCACCAGGGGTGCCACCAGGTCCGCGGGTTTGGCGCTGGAAAAACCGCCGTTCTCCTCGTTGTTCCACTGCATGGGCGTACGCACGGCACCGCGGCCCTCCTGGCGGAGGTCCTCGCCCATGCCGAGCTCCTCGCCATAAAAGAGCACCGGAGTGCCGGGGAGGGAGAACATCAGGGAGTACACCATCCGCAGGCGCTCCTGGTCCCCGTCGAGCATCGGCGGCAGCCTGCGCCGAAGTCCGCGCCCGTAGATCTGCATGTTCTTTTCGGGCCCGAACGCCGCGAAGACCTCCCGGCGCTCGCCGTCGGTGAGCCTGTCCAGTGTGAGCTCGTCATGGTTTCGCACGAACACGGCCCATTGGTTGTCCGGGTTGATCGGCGGCCGGCCCTTCAGCGTCTCCGCCAGGGGCCTTGCATCCTGCCGCGCCAGGGACAGGTAGAGGTGCTGCATGGACAGGAAGTCGAACTGCATGCTCAGTTCGTTGCCCTCGGCCCCGCCGAAGTACTCCAGCTGCTCCTGGTAGGACAGGTTCACCTCGCCCAGCAGCACCGCGCCGCCGTTGCGCCGGTTCACGAAACTTCGCAGGGCCCTGAGGTAGCCATGCGGGTTGATCCTGGCTGCCTGGTCCTTGGGCTCGCCCCTGGTCTCCAGGAAGAAGGGCACGGCATCCAGCCGGAACCCATCCAGGCCCAGCTCGAGCCACAGGCCCATCGCCTTGGCGATCTGGTCCCGGACCTTGGGATTCATGACGTTCAGGTCCGGCTGGTATTTGGCGAACATGTGCAGGTACCACTCGCCGGTGGCATCATCCCGGGTCCACAGCGAGTTCTCCTCCCCGGGGAACACCACCTCGGCGGAGGTGTCCGGGGGAGTGTCCTGCCGCCACACGTAGAAATCGCGGTACGGGTTGTCGGCCGATTTCCTGGCCTCCACGAACCACGGGTGCTGGTTGGAGGTGTGGTTCACCACGAAGTCCGCGATCACCCGCATCCCCCGGTCCTTTGCCGCGCGGATGAACTCCACCAGGTCGCCCAGGGTGCCGAGCCGGGGGTCCACGTTGAAGAAGTCCGTCACGTCATAGCCGTCGTCCCGGTCGGGGGACGGGTAGAACGGCATCAGCCAGATGCAGGTTACGCCCAGGGCGGCCAGGTAGTCCACCCGCTGGGTGAGGCCGGCAAAGTCCCCGGTGCCGTCGCCGTCGTCGTCATAGAACGTCTCCACGTCCAGGCAGTAGATGACGGCGTTCTTCCACCAGAGGTCCGTGGTTTCGGCGATCCTCATGCTGAAGAGTCCGACGCCGGGTTGGCAGCTGCCGCGGCCGGTTCCGGTTCAGCGGGGGTTCTTCCGCCCGGGTTTCCTGAGGGGGTGCGCAGCTGGGGGAGTACCTCCGCGGCGAAGGCGTCGATGAAGGCTGCCTGCTCCTGCCCCACGAAGTGCAGGTACAGCTCGTCGAAGCCAAGGTCCGCGTATCCGGCCAGCCACTCCACGTGCTGCTGGAGGTTGGCCGAGACGTTGGCCGCACTGCGTACCTGCTCCTCCGGCACATGCGCCCCCACCGTGTCGAAGTGCCCGGCGGTGGGCAGGTCCCAGGGGATGGGCGGGGCGAAGGTGTTGTTCCGCCACTGGTCCAGGGCAATGGCCACGGCTTCCTTCTCCGTGCCCGCCCAGGACAGGTGGACCTGCAGCACGGCCTTGCCCTTGCCGCCGTTGTCCCGGTAGGCGGCCAGCATGTCCCGCAGCTTTGGTGCCGGCTGGTTGATAGTGACCAGGCCGTCCGCCCAGGCGGCTGCGCGGCGCGCCGTCTCCACGCTGACGGCGGGGGCGATGAGCGGCGGCGGCTTATCCGGAACATCCCAGATCCGCGCCTGCTCCACGGTGACCAGGCCCCGGTGGGTGACCTCCCCGCCGCAGTGCAGGCGGCGGATGACGTCCACGCATTCCTCCAAACGGCGCTGCCTGATGTCCTTGGCAGGCCAGGCGTCCCCCGTGATGTGTTCGTTCATGTTCTCGCCACTGCCGGGAGCCAGCCAGAACCGCCCCGGAAACATGCTTGCCAGTGTTGCGGAGGCATGGGCGATGATGGCGGGGTGGTACCGCTGGCCGGGTGCCGTCACCACCCCGAACCGCAGACTGGTGGTGGCAAGCGCCGCGCCCAGCCAGGACCACGCGAAGCCGGCGTGCCCCTGCCGTTTGGACCATGGTTCGATATGGTCTGAGCACATGGCGGCGTCGAAGCCTGCGCGCTCCGCGTGCTGGACATCCTTGAGCAGCTGCCCGGGGCTGATCTGTTCGTGCGAAGCGTGGAGGCCGACGGTAACCATCATTAAGCTGTACCGTCCGGCAGGCGCCGTGTCGAGAGGCCGGGCAGGCGCCGGTGGGCCATTCTGTGGACGCTTTTAGGCGCAGCGCTCCTTATCCGATAAGTATGAAACTTGTAGTACTGCCTTCCTGCGGTAGTGCACGGCGTAACCGGAAGGAAGTACCCCAAGTGGGCGGTGTGCTCATCGGACTGGCGGTGATCGGCGTCGTCATCGCCGTCGGTTATGTCGCCGCGCGCTGCGGGCTGGGCGATGAACCCACCATCTCCGCCCTGACCCGGACCGCCTTCTTCATCACCAATCCGGTGCTGCTCTTCACGGTGGTGCTGAAATCGGACCTCTCCGTGGTCTTTTCCGCCTACGTTCCGCTTGCCGTCATCACCGCAGCGGTCACAGCACTGCTCTACGTTGCCGCCAGCCGCATCTGGTTCCGGCGCCCGGCGGCGGAAACAGCCCTTGGTGCCATGGCCGGTTCCTACGTCAACGCCAACAACATCGGCATCCCCATCACCCTCTATGCACTGGGTGACGCCACCCCCGTGGCCCCGGTCCTGCTGGTCCAGCTGCTGCTGTTCGCCCCGCTGGTCCTGACCCTGCTGGACCTGTCGGAGGCAGGCCGGTTCTCACCCCGGCTCATGCTCACGCAGCCCTTCCGGAACCCCATGATCATCGCCTCGCTCCTGGGGGTGGTCCTGGCTTCCTTCCACGTGAAGCTGCCGGACCCGGTGATGGCCCCACTGACCCTCCTGGGCGGCGCGGCGGTCCCCGTGGTGCTGCTGGCGTTCGGCATGTCGCTGCGGGGAACCAAGATGCTCCGGAGCGGCGGGCACACGGCGGAAATCCTCACTGCCACGGCACTGAAGTCCGCGGTGATGCCGGCGGTGGCGTTCGTCGTCGGGCGCTTCCTGTTCAACCTGGACCACCGGATGCTCCTGGGCGTGGTGCTCATGGCGGCGCTTCCCTCAGCCCAGAACGTTTTCCTGTTTGCCAGCAAGTACGGGCGCGGGGTGACCGTGGCACGGGAGACGATCCTGCTTTCCACCGCGGCCGCGGCGCCGGTGCTGGTGCTGATCGTTTGGCTGCTGGCAGCCTGAACCGGGCGCGCCGCCCTACCGCCCGGGGCGCCCGCCGGGCAAGAATGGGCACATGGAACTTCCCGTGATGCCGCCCGTCCCGCCCATGCTCGCCAAGGCCGTCAGCGGCATCGACGGCATCCCCGGCAGCGGGAACCTCAGCTATGAGCCCAAATGGGACGGCTTCCGGTCCATCATTTTCCGTGACGGCGATGACCTGGAGATCGGCAGCCGGAACGAAAAACCCATGACCCGCTACTTTCCGGAACTCGTTGCCGCGCTCAAGGAAAACCTGCCGCCGCGCTGCGTGGTGGACGGCGAGATCATCCTGGTGGGCGCGTCCGGTGACCGGCTTGATTTCGATGCCCTGCAGCAAAGGATCCATCCCGCCGCCAGCCGGGTGAAACTGCTGGCACAGCAGACACCCGCGAGTTTCGTGGCCTTCGACCTCCTGGCCCTGGACGATGACGACTACACCGGCAGGCCCTTTTCGGAACGGCGGGCGGCGCTGGAGAAAGCGCTCGCGGCCAGCAACGCACCGGTCCACCTCACCGCGGCCACCACGGACAAGGACACCGCCGCACAGTGGTTTGAGCAGTTCGAGGGGGCCGGGTTGGACGGCATCGTGGCCAAGCGGCTGGACGGCCGGTATGAGCCGGACAAGCGGGTGATGTTCAAGGTCAAGCACGAGCGCACCGCGGACTGCGTGGTGGCCGGCTACCGGCTGCACAAGAGCGGGCCGGACGCCATCGGTTCCCTGCTGCTGGGCCTGTACAAGGACGACGGCGGCCTGGCCAGCGTGGGCGTGATCGGCGCCTTCCCGATGAAGAAGCGGCAGGAATTGTTCGAACAGCTCCAGCCGCTGGTCACCGACTTCGAAGGCCACCCGTGGGCGTGGGGCAAGCAGGAAGAAGGCGAGCGGACGCCGCGGAACGCCGAAGGCAGCAGGTGGAGCGCAGGGAAGGATCTGTCGTTTGTTCCACTCCGGCCCGAACTGGTGGTGGAGGTCCGCTACGACCACATGGAGGGCGAACGCTTCCGCCACACGGCCCAGTTCAACCGGTGGCGGCCGGACCGGGACCCGGAATCCTGCACCTATGAGCAGCTTGAGGAGCCGGTGAACTTCGACCTGGCCTCGGTGCTGGAGACCGGCCGGGGGTAGCGGCTGCTGTAAAACTGGCCCAGTTTTAACGGGGGAGAGCCCGCCATTTGGTGGAATGGCGGGCTCTCCGGGCTGAAAACTGGGCCAGTCTGTGCGCGGCGGCGCTCCTACTTCAGGCCGAGCTGCTTGGTGGGCGTCCGGAAGGACTCCTTGGCGGTCAGCGCCGACACTGCGGCGACGGCACAGATGATGGCGGTGAAGATGGTGATCTGCACCCAGCCGCCGGGCTTGATGCCGCCCATGGCAGCGACGATGGCCGGGGCAAACCCTGCCATCAGGAAGCCCAGCTGGGTGCCGATGGCCAGGCCGGAGAAACGGACCTTGGTGCTGAACATTTCGGCGTAGAAGGATGGCCACACCGCGTTGGCGGCTGCGTAGCCGCCGGAGAAGTAGCCGATGGCAGCCAGGAACATCAGCGGGACGCTGCCGGATTCCAGGCTGAGCAGGAACACGGGGGTCAGGATCGCGCTGGCCAGGGCGCCGTAGATGAAGACGGGCTTGCGGCCGATCTTGTCCGCGAGCATTCCGAACAGCGGCTGGGTGCCCAGGGCCACGATGTTGGCGGCCACCACCAGCCAGAGGGTGGTGGTGCCGTCAACGCCGGCTACCGTCTTGGCGTAGCTGATGGCCAGGGTGCCGAACACCGTGGAGACGGCGGCAATGAAGGCGCAGCAGATCACGCGGAGGACATCGCGCCAGTGGCCCTTGAGCAGGTCGGCAACCGGGAGCTTGGCGATCTGCGCGGTCTTGCGGGCCTCCTCGAAGGCGGGCGGCTCGTGAAGGGTGCGGCGGATGAGGAACGCCACCACAACCACGGCGGCGCTGAGCCAGAACGGGATGCGCCAGCCGATGCCGAACTTGATCTCATCCGGCAGGGCCAGGACGGGAATGAACACCAGGGCTGCGAGGATCTGGCCACCCTGCGTTCCGGTGAGGGTCCAGGAGGTGAAGAAGGAACGGCGGTTGTCCGGGGCGTGCTCCAGGGTCATGGAGGAAGCGCCGGCCTGCTCGCCGGCGGCGGAGAGGCCCTGGCACAGCCGGGCCAGCACCAGCAGGGCCGGAGCCCACCAGCCAACGGTGCGGAAGTCCGGGAGGCAGCCAATGACGAAGGTGGACGCACCCATGAGCACCAGAGTGAACATCAGGACCTTCTGCCGGCCCACCCGGTCACCGAAGTGGCCCAGGATGATGGCGCCGACGGGGCGGGCCACATAGGCGAACCCGAAGGTGGCGAAGGACATGATGGCTGCGTTGGCATCGGCACTGGGGAAGAAGACCGTGGGGAAAATCAGCGCGGCGGCGGAGCCAAAGATAAAGAAGTCGTAGTACTCGACGGCGCTGCCCAGGAAGCTGGCGAGGGCGGCCTTCCGGGGCGTCCCGGCATGCGTGAGGGCACCCGCCCCTGCGGACGGAAGTGTCTTGCTCATGGTGTTCCTTTGGTGTGACGACATTGTCGCGGATGGATCTGGGGGTCGCAGCCGCCGCTGCCTTGGTGCGGGCGGGGCGTGATGCGGCTGGAGTCCGGAAAAGACCCGGCATAAGCAGCCACATGGTGGGAGCTGCTTGTGCGATACAGAAACTATGACTGTGAGGGCTGTCACCTGTCAAGAAAAATAATCACCATCTAGAAGTAGCTCTCACATTGTGGCAACATGGAGCTATGAGTGTGAACCAAACCACAGCGGTCAATGAAGAATCCGCTGCCGCAGTCCCCGCCGCGGAACCCGTGAATGCCATGCCGCCGGAGGGGAAGGTTGGCGGACGTCCTGCCGACCGCACGGACATGGTGGGCAAGGCCCTTGGCCTGCTTGTCCTGCTGGGGGACGAACCGCGCGGCGCAACCGCCGCGGATATTTCCCGCCGTGCGGAACTTCCCTTCAGCACCACTTACCGCCTGCTCGGCTCCCTGACCCGCGACGGCTTCGTCGACTACGAGCCGGACGGCCGCCGCTACCATCTGGGCCTGCGGATCTTCCAGCTGGGCCAGCGGGTCTCCAACCACCACGGCTTCGCGGGGACAGCCGTGCCCATCCTCCGCCGGGTCACCGAGCGGACCGGCGAGGCCAGCATCCTCAGTGTCCGCGACGGCCTGCACCACCTGACGGTCAGCAAGGTGGACGGGCCGCAGACTTTCCGTGTGACCAGCGACCCCGGCCACTTGGGCTCGCTCTCCACTACCGCGGTGGGCAAGGCCCTGGTGGCGTTCGCCGAGGATGCTGAACGGGAAAAACTGCTGGACGAGCTGCCGCTGGAAGAACTCACGGGGAAGTCGATCACCGACCGGGATGCCTTTAGGGCTGAAATCGGGAAGGTGCGCCGGCAGGGCTACGCCGTCATGGATGAGGAAAACGAGGCCGGAATGCGCGCAGTGGCCGTACCGCTGCTCAACGACCAGGGGCATGCCTTCGCCTCACTGGCAACAGCGGTGCCCGTCTTCCGCCTGGGCCTGGACGAGCTGATCGCCCACGTCCCCCTCCTGCAGGAAGCTGCCGCCGAGCTGGCGGCGAGGCTGCCGCAGCGGTAGCAGAACGCCAAATCAGACCCTACAAAGCCATTCTTGTTCGTATGTAGAACATAAGTGCGATAAGTGAACATTTGATGTACCGTAATCCCTATCACCTGCAGCGCGGCAAAGTTCCGCCGCTGCCAGGTGCTGTACCAAAGGAGCTGCACGCATGAGCAATCGAACTGAGTCCTACCTGGTGGGACTGGTTGGTGATGGCGTGATGCCATCGCTCACGCCGCCCATGCACGAACGGGAAGGTGACGTGCAGGGCCTGCGCTACCTGTACCGCCCCATCGACCTGCTGGAACTGGGGCTTACCGGAGAAGCCGTGGGTGCCATCCTGAACTGTGCCCGCACCCTGGGCTTCAACGGCCTGAACATCACCCATCCCTGCAAGCAGCTGGTCCTGGAGCACCTGGACGAAGTAAGCCCCGATGCGCGCCGGCTCGGCGCGGTCAATACGGTTGTCATCCGTGACGGCAAGTTCATTGGCCACAACACCGATTTCTCCGGCTTCGCCGCCGCGCTCGCCGCCGGACTTCCCGGGGCCCGGCTGGACCGCGTGGTGCAGCTTGGCGCCGGCGGCGCGGGATCCGCCGTTGCCTACGCCCTGCTCACCGCCGGCGTGCACACCCTGGACCTCGTGGACATGGACCCCGCCAGGGCAGCCGCACGGGCCGCCGAGCTGCAGGGCTTCTTCCCCCACAGCACCGTTACGGCACGCACGACGGCGGAGCTGCCGCAGCTGATGAGCCTGGCCGACGGTTTGGTGCACTGCACCCCGGTGGGCATGGCCGCCCATCCCGGCGTCCCGCTGGACCTTGACCTGCTGGAGTCCCGGCACTGGGTGGCGGACATCGTCTACCGTCCCATCGACACCGAACTGGTCCGGGGGGCCCGCGCCAAGGGCTGCGAGGTGCTGGACGGAGGCCGGATGGCGGTAGGCCAGGCCGCCGACGCCTTCCGGATCTTCACCGGGCTGGAGGCAGACCCGGACCGCATGCGCTCACACTTCCTGGAGCTCGTGGCCGCCGAGGAGGTGGCCGCCTGATGCGCACCGGGATCGCCACCGTCTGCCTCTCCGGCACCCTGAAGGAAAAGATGCAGGCCTGCGCCATCGCCGGCTTCGACGGCATCGAAATTTTCGAACAGGACCTGGTCACCTCCCCGCTCAGCCCCGAAGATGTGCGGAAGATGGCCGTGGACCTGGGCCTGGGCCTGGACCTGTACCAGCCGTTCAGGGACTTCGACGGCGTCACCCCGGACCTGCTGAAGGCAAACCTCCGGCGGGCGGAGGCGAAGTTCAAGCTCATGGCGCGCCTTGGCATGGACACCATCCTGGTGTGCTCCAACGTTGCCACCGCCACCATCGACGACGACGGCGTCCGCGCCGAACAGCTGGCGCAGCTGGCCAATCTGGCCGGCGACCACGGCGTCAAGGTTGCCTACGAGGCCCTGGCATGGGGAAAGTACGTCAACGACTATGAGCACGCCTACCGGTTGGTGGAGATGGTGGATCACCCCAACCTGGGCACCTGTTTGGACTCGTTCCACATCCTGAGCCGGGACTGGGACACCTCCCACATCGAGGCGTTCAACCCGGAGAAGATTTTTTTCGTCCAGGTGGCGGACGCCCCCAAGCTCTCCATGGATGTCCTCTCGTGGAGCCGCCACTACCGGGTGTTCCCCGGGGAGGGGCAGTTCGAGCTGGCCAAGTTCATGGGCCACGTGGTCCGCGCCGGCTACACCGGACCGGTCTCGCTCGAGGTCTTCAACGACGTCTTCCGCCAGTCCGATGTGGAGCGCACAGCCGTGGACGCCATGCGCTCGCTGATCTGGCTGGAAGAGCAGAGCGGCAAGTGGCTCGCAACCACCTCTGCCGCAGGCGCGCCCGGCAACGCAGGCGCGCTCCGCCGTCGTTATCCCATGGAACTTGCCACCCTGCCCAAGGTGAACGAGCCCGCCGGCTTCAACTTCGCCGAGGTGAAGGCGGACGATACCGCGCAGCTGGAGAAGCTCCTGGGCCAGCTGGGCTTCGCGTTCGAGGGCAGGCACCGGACCAAGGATGTCCAGCTGTGGACCATGGGCCAGGCACGGGTGATCATCAACGAACAGGCCGCGCAACACGCCGAGCCCGCCATCGCCGCGTTGGGGTTCGACGTCGATTCGCCCGTGATTGCCTCCGCCCGGGCCCAGCAGCTCAAGGCCCCCGTGGTGGCCCGAAAGGTGCAGGCGGACGAGGAAGTGTTTCAGGGCATCTCTGCTCCGGACTCCACCGAGATCTTCCTGTGCCAGGGCAGCCCCGACGGAACGGCGGCGTGGACCCAT
The DNA here is from genome assembly GCF_057073715.1 of Arthrobacter sp. E1SS-5. Classification (NCBI taxonomy): domain Bacteria; kingdom Bacillati; phylum Actinomycetota; class Actinomycetes; order Micrococcales; family Micrococcaceae; genus Arthrobacter; species Arthrobacter sp. E1SS-5. Next base: position 4,284,741 of record NZ_CP172703.1, on the reverse strand, counting down.
GAGTTCGGGGAAGGGCTGGAACACCCCTCCCCGGGCGCCAGCGCGGTCATCGACCACGTCAACCTTGCCCAGCCCTGGCAGCATTTCGATGAGGCCGTCCTCTTCTACACCAGTGCCCTGGCCCTGGAGCCCCAGCCCTTCGCCGAGGTGCCCAGCCCCAGCGGCCTGGTGCGCTCGCAGGTCATGCAGACCTCCGACGGCTCGGTGCGGCTGGTGCTGAACCTCGCCCCCATCCAGCAGGCACGGAACGAGGCCCGCAAGACCTACCAGGAGCACATCGCCTTCGCCGTGGATGATCTCGTGGCAACGGCCCGCGCCGCGCGGGACCGCGGCCTGGAGTTCCTGCAGATCCCTGCCAACTACTACGAGGACCTGGACGCCCGGTTCGATCTTGAGCCGGAATTCCTGGCCACTTTGCAGGAGCTCAACCTGCTCTTCGACCGGGACGCGGACGGGGAATTCCTGCACTTTTACACGGCCACCGTAGGCAGCGTGTTCTTCGAAATGGTGGAACGCCGCGGCAACTACGACGGTTACGGCGCGCCCAACGCCCCGGTGCGCCACGCAGTCCAGTACGACTCGCTGCACCGGAGCACCTGGACCCGGGACGCGTAGACCCGCATCACCCAAACCACGAACAGACGCAGGAACCAAACAGATCAGAAAGGAGCCAGCCGTGTCGGAAAACATCACCGAGGAGCTGGAGTCGGAGGAACTCGTGCCCCCGGCCGAACCAAAGGCTGCCCACCAGCTGGACAAGGCCGTCGAGTCGCAGGCGGACCTCAGTGCAGAGATCACCGCCATTGGCGAGGCCTATCAGCGGGCGCTCAAGGACGGCGCCGGGCAGGAGACCCAGCCGCGGCTGGACTACCCGCCCTACCGCAGCAGCATCCTGCGCCATCCCACCAAGAGCCTGCAGCACGCGGACCCGGAAACCATTGAGCTGTTCTCCCCGGCTTTCGGGCACCAGGACGTGCATGCGCTGGAGTCGGACCTGACCATCCAGCACAACGGAGAGCCGCTGGGTGAGCGGATCATCGTCTCCGGCAAGGTCCTGGACGGCGACGGCCGCCCGGTGGCGGGCCAGCTGGTGGAAATCTGGCAGGCCAACTCCTCCGGCCGCTACATCCACAAGCGCGACCAGCACCCCGCACCCATCGACCCCAACTTCACGGGCATTGGCCGCTGCATCACCGGCCCGGACGGCTCCTACCGCTTCATCACCATCAAGCCCGGCGCGTACCCATGGAAGAACCACCTGAACGCCTGGCGGCCGGCGCACATCCACTTCTCGCTGTTCGGCAGCGAGTTCACCCAGCGGATCATCACCCAGATGTACTTCCCGGGTGACCAGCTTTTCCCGCTGGATCCGATCTACCAGACCATCGTGGACCAGGACGCCCGCGACCGCCTGGTGGCCACCTACGACCACAGCCTGACCGAACCGGAGTGGGCCCTGGGGTACAACTGGGACATCGTCCTGACCGGCCCCAAGCGCACCTGGACCGAGAACGAAGCATACGGCGACGCCGGAGATGAGGAGTAGGAACTATGAGCACCAAACTGGTACCCACCCCCGGCCAGACTGTGGGCCCGTTCTACGGCTACGCCCTCCCGTTCGAGAAGGACAACGAGCTGCTGCCTCCCGGGTTCCCGGGATCCATCCGCCTGCAGGGCACGGTTTATGACGGCGCCGGCCACACCATCCCGGACGCCATCCTGGAGATCTGGCAGCCGGACGCCGACGGGAAGGTTGTCCAGCGCACCGGTTCCCTGGTCCGCGACGGCTACACCTTCACCGGGTGGGGCCGCGGCGCCGTAGGCAACTCCGGCGTCTACACCTTCACCACCGTCAACCCCGGCCCCACCAAGCCGGGCGCGGCCCCGTTCATTTCCGTGGCACTCTTCGCCCGCGGCCTCACCAACCGGCTGTTCACCCGCATCTACCTGCCGGAGGACACCGAGGCCCTGGCCAACGACCCGCTGCTGAGCTCGCTGGAGCCGGAGCGCCGCAGGACGCTCATCGCCCGCCGCGACCCCGACGGCGGCCTCACCTGGGACATCCGTCTCCAGGGCCAGGACGAGACGGTCTTCCTGGACTTCCAGTGACGCACGCCGCCGCTTTGGGAGATTTGCGCGCCTTCGCGGAAGAGGCCGACGCCGGCCTGCTCAGTCCCGTGTCAGCCTCGCCGCTGGTGGCGGCACTGACGGGGGACCGGGCAGTGCTGGCGGCCCTCCTCGCCGTCGAAGCCGGCTGGGCCGCCGTGCTGCAACGGGCCGGGCTGGCGCCCGCCGGTTCGGCCGCCGTCGTCGCTTCCGCCGCTGAGGCGGGGCGCTACGACCTGGCCGGTATCGCGCTGCGCGCCCAAGGCGGCGGCAACCCGGTGATTCCGCTGTTGGCCGATCTCCGCCGGAACGTGGCGGCGCTGGACACCGCCGGAGTCGGGGCTGCGAAGGCCGTACACACCTCGCTGACCAGCCAGGATGTGCTGGACACAGCCCTCATGCTCCTGGCCCGGAACACAGTTCACGCCGTGCTGGCGGATCTGAAGGGCACTACGACGGCGCTCGCCACCTTGGCAGGGCAGCATGCGGACACGCTATGCGTGGGCAGGAGCCTGACCCAGCATTCCCTTCCCTTCACCTTCGGGCTGCGGGCAGCGCAGTGGTTCCAGGGCGTGGCCGCCGCGGGCCGTCAGCTCGAGGCACTGCAGTTCCCGGTCCAGTTCGGCGGTGCGGCGGGAACGCTCGCGGCCGGCACCGTACTGACAGACGGCTCCTCGGCCACCCCCTTCAGCCTGGCCGATGCCCTCGCCACCCAGCTGTGCCTGGCCCCGGCCGCGGCGCCCTGGCACACCAACCGCCTTGCCATCACCTCCCTCGGGCACGCGCTGGCTTCCGCGCTGGACGCCTTCGGCAAAATCGCCGCGGACGTTCTGTTCCTCAGCCGGCCCGAGGTTGCAGAGCTCGCCGAACCGCGTGCTGCCGGCCGCGGTGTATCGTCCGCCATGCCGCAGAAACAGAACCCGGTGCTGTCCGTCCTGGTCCGCAGCGCCGCACTGCAGGCACCACAGCTGGCAGCGCAGCTGCACGTGGCCGCCGCCAACTTCAACGACGAACGCCCGGACGGGGCCTGGCACGCGGAGTGGCCTGCCCTCCGGCAGTTGCTGGCCCTGGCCCTTGGGGCCGCCGGACACCTCCGCGAACTCGCCGGGGGGCTGCAGGTGTTCCCGGACGCCATGCGCAGGAACCTGGACCTGTCCGGCCCGCTGCTGCTGGCCGAGGGCGTCAGCGCCGCCGTGGCACCGCTGCTCGAGGAGCAGGACGGCCGCAGCGGCAAGCAGCAGCTCCAGGACGTGGTGGACCGTACCCTGCAGGCGCCGCCCGCGGAGCAAGCCGGCACCTACCGGAAGCTGCTCCGCGAAGCCGTCCCCGCCGGCGTCGTTCACGACGCCCGGCTGGAGGAACTCCTGGATCCCGCCAGTTACCTGGGCCAGGCGGCGCAGATTTCCCGCCGCATCCTGGCAGCCTTCCCTGACTTTGTTTCCCCCGACGCGAATGGAGCTTCCCGTGGCTAAACCGGCCCTGAAGGCAGCGCTGCTGTCCCCCCAGCGACCCCTGGGCGACCACCCCTTGGTGGTGGCCGGTCCGTCCCTGGGCACGTCGTCGATCCTGTGGAACAGGGTGGCGTCCCTGCTCGGCAATGACTACGACGTGGTGGCCTGGGACCTGCCGGGGCACGGCGTCTCGCCCTCCGCCGCCGAAACCTTCGACGTCGCAGCCCTCGCAGACGCCGTGGTGGAGCTGATTGATTCGATCGCCCCCGGTGAGAACTTCCACTACGCCGGTGTTTCCCTGGGCGGTGCCGTGGGCCTGCAGCTGGGCATCAAGCACGGCGAACGGCTCAAGAGCCTCTCCGTCCAGAACAGCGGCGCCAAGATCGGCACGCCGGAGGGCTGGCTGGAGCGCGCCGAAACGGTCCGCACGCAGGGCACTCCGGTGATGATCCAGGGCTCGGCGCAGCGTTGGTTCGCACCGGGCTTCATGGACCGGGAGCCCGACTTCAGCAGCCGTCTCCTGCACTCGCTGCGGGACGCGGACCGCTTCAGCTACGCCTTCTGCTGCGAAGCCCTGGCCGCCTTCGACGTGCGCCGGGACCTCGGCAGCATCACCGTTCCTACCCAGGTCATCGCAGGTGCGCTGGACGCAGTGGCCACGCCCGCCATGGCCGAGGAAGTGGCAGCGGGAATCACCGTCGGCGGCGGCACCGCCACTGCCGTGACCATTGAAGGCATCTCCCACCTTGCCCCGGCGGAGGCACCCGCGCACGTCGCGGACCTGATGCGAAGCCTCCTTACCTGGGCCGAATCCCGGCAGGCTGCCAAATGAGCGGCGCCGAACGTAACGGAGTTGTCCAGCCCGACGCCACCAGCCAGGAGATTTACGACGGCGGCATGGCAGTCCGGCGCCAAGTCCTGGGCGACGCACACGTGGACCGTGCCAACGCCAACAAGGATGAGTTCACCGAGGACTTCCAGGACATGATCACCCGGATCGCCTGGGGCGGCATCTGGACCCGTCCCGGGCTTCCCCGCCAAATGCGTTCCGCCGTGACCATCACCGCCATGGTGGCGCACGGGCACTGGGAGGAACTGGCCATGCACATCCGCGCCGCCCTCCGTAACGGCCTGAGCAGGGACGAAATCAAGGAAATCCTGCTCCAGACCGCCATCTACTGCGGCGTCCCCTCCGCCAACACCGCCTTCAAGACCGCCCAGCAGGTCTTTCGAGAAATGGATACCACCCCGTGAACCAGGCTTTTGTGTACGACGCCGTGCGCACCCCGTTCGGCAAGTTCGGCTCCGGCCTCGCGGCCGTCCGGCCGGATGATCTTGCCGCGCACGTGATCAAGGAATCCGTGCAGCGCGCCCCTGGCCTTGATCCGGAGCGGATTGATGAGGTGGTGTTCGGCAACGCCAACGGCGCGGGCGAGGAGAACCGCAACGTGGCCCGGATGGGCACCCTGCTTGCGGGCCTGCCGGTGTCCATCCCGGGCACCACGGTGAACCGGTTGTGCGGGTCCTCGCTGGACGCGGCGATCATTGCGTCCCGGCAGATCAACGCCGGCGATGCCGACCTGATGCTCGTAGGTGGCGCGGAGTCGATGTCCCGCGCGCCGTGGGTTTTGCCCAAGACGGAGAAGCCGTACCCGGCCGGGGACCTGAACCTGGCGTCCACCACGCTGGGCTGGCGCCTGGTGAACAAGGCGATGCCCAAGGAGTGGACCATCTCCCTGGGCGAGGCCACCGAGCGGCTGCGCGAAAAGTACGGTGTCACCCGGGAAGCGCAGGACGAGTTCGCCGCAGCTTCGCACAACCTGTCGGCCGCCGCCTGGGACGAAGGGTTCTACGACAACCTCGTCGCCCCGGTCCCCGGGACGGACCTGGTGCGGGACGAGGGCATCCGGGCCGGTTCTTCGGCGGAGAAGCTGGCCGGGCTCAAGACGGTGTTCCGGGCAGAGGACGGCACGGTCACCGCCGGTAACGCGTCCCCGCTGTCCGACGGCGCCTCCGCGGCCTGGATCGGATCCGAGGCGGCCGCCGGGCTGCTGGGGCTGGATCCGCTGGCGCGCATCGCCGGGCGCGGCGCGCATGCCAATGATCCGCAGTACTTTGGCTACGCCCCCGTCGAGGCCGCCAACAAGGCCCTCGCAAAGGCGGGCATTGGCTGGGAGCAGGTGGGCGCCGTCGAACTTAACGAAGCGTTCGCCGCGCAGTCCCTGGCCTGCATCAACGCCTGGGGCATTGACCACTCGATCGTGAACCGGCACGGCGGGGCCATCGCCATGGGCCACCCGCTGGGCGCTTCCGGGACCCGGATCCTGGGCACCCTCGCCCGGTCCCTGCAGGCCTCGGGCGAACGCTGGGGCGTGGCTGCGATCTGCATCGGCGTCGGCCAGGGCCTGGCCGTCGTCCTTGAGAACGTGACTGCTTCGAACGGAAAGGCCTAAGCCATGTTGAACTTTGTTGATTCGGTCCAGGACGCCGTGGCCGGCATCAAGGACGGCTCCACCGTGATGATCGGCGGGTTCGGCAACGCCGGCCAGCCGTTCGAACTGATCGACGCCCTGCTGGAATGCGGCGCCACGGACCTGACCGTGGTGAACAACAACGCCGGGCAAGGGGACCAGGGGCTGGCGCTGCTGATCAAGGAAGGCCGGGTGAAGAAAATGATCTGCTCCTTCCCGCGGCAGTCCGATTCCTGGCACTTCGATGCCAAGTACAAGGCCGGTGAGATCGAACTCGAACTCGTCCCGCAGGGCAACCTCGCAGAGCGGATCCGCGCCGCCGGGGCCGGGATCGGCGGATTCTTCACGCCCACCGGCTACGGCACCATGCTGGCCGAAGGCAAGGAAACCCGCTTCCTGGACGGCAAATGGCAGGTCTTCGAGACCCCCATCCACGCCGACGTCGCCCTGATCAAGGCCCTCAAAGCCGACGGCAAGGGCAACCTGGTCTACCGCAAGACCGCCCGGAACTTCGGCCCGATCATGGCCGCGGCCGCGAAGCACACCATTGCCCAGGTCTCCGAGATCGTCCCCACCGGCGGGCTGGACCCGGAGAACGTGGTCACCCCGGGAATCTACATCAACAGCATCGTCAAAGTTGCCGGCAGCGCTCCCGCTGCGGGCACAAACCGGAAGGTGGCTTGAGATGAGCCTGACCGAAACGTCCCTGCAGACCTCGGCGACGGCGATGGGCCGGGATGACCTGGCCCGGCTGGTGGCCAGGGACATCGCACCCGGGTCCTTCGTGAACCTGGGCATCGGCCAGCCCACCCTGGTGTCCAACTACCTCACCGAGGAACAGAACATCACCCTCCACACGGAGAACGGGATGCTCGGCATGGGCCCGGAAGCCAAGGGCGACCAGATCGACGGCGACCTCATCAACGCCGGCAAGATCCCCGTCACCGAACTCCCGGGCGCCTCCTACTTCCACCACGCCGATTCGTTTGCGATCATGCGCGGCGGGCACCTCGACATCTGCGTCCTGGGCGCCTTCCAGGTCTCCGCCACCGGGGACCTGGCGAACTGGCACACCGGCGCGCCCGGGGCGATTCCCGCCGTCGGCGGTGCCATGGACCTGGCCACCGGCGCCAAGGACGTCTTCGTCATGATGACCCTCCTGACCCGCGAAGGTGCCTCCAAGATCGTGGACGCGTGCACTTACCCGATCACCGGCGTCGGCTGCGTGACCCGCGTCTACACGGACAAGGGCGTGTTCCTCACCGGCCCCGACGGCGTCACCGTCCGCGAAACCTTCGGCTGCACCCTCGAAGAACTCCAGGAACTCATCCCCGTCCCGCTCAAAACCGCGCCCGCCGTTGGAAGCGCCACCTAGGATTGGTAACCATGACCGACGCCGTCCGCACGGAGACCCAGCCCCCGCAGGCCAGCGACCAGTACGTCCAGTCGCTCGCACGGGGCCTGGCCGTGATCCGTGCCTTCGACGCCGACCGCCCCGTCATGACCCTGACGGAGGTCGCGTCCCGCACCGGGCTGACCCGCGCCACCGCACGCCGGTTCCTGCACACGCTCGTGGAACTCGGCTACGTGCGGACCGACGGCAAGACCTTCGCGCTGACGGCAAAGGTCCTCCAGCTCGGCTACGCGTACCTCTCCGGGCTGTCCCTGCCGCAGCTGGCCCAGCCGCACCTTGAGGAACTGTCCCTGAAGCTGGGCGAATCCACGTCCGCTGCCGTGCTGGACGGTACGGACATCGCCTACATCGCCAGGGTCACCACCCGCCGGATCATGACCATCGGGATCACGGTGGGGACCAGGTTCCCTGCGTACGCCACGTCCATGGGCCGGGTACTGCTCGCGCACCTGCCCGCGGCGGAGCTCAAGGCATACCTGGCGGCCGCGGACATCAAGCCGCTCACTCCGCGCGCCCTGGGAACAGTTCCCGAGCTGCTCGCCGTCCTGGAAACCGTCCGCGCCCAGGGCTGGTGCCTGCTCAACCAGGAACTGGAACTGGGCCTCATGTCCGTGGCGGCGCCCGTGTATGACGGGGCCAAGGTGGTGGCCGCCGTCAACGTCTCCCTGCAGGCCCAGTCCGTGGAGGCCAAGCCGGACCCGGACGCCTACCTGGCAGCGGCCACCCAGGAAATCGTGGCCACCGCCAAGCTCATCTCCGCAGACCTCACTGCCCGCGGCTGACTTTTACCCGGAGCTTAACGGAAGAGGCCGACGGCGGGTGCTTCCCGCCGTCGGCCTCTTCCTGTTGGTTGCGTGGTTGTGAAGGCCCTACCGCACGTGGTTGCCCAGTTCCCGGAGTGGGGTCTTGGCGGTCTCGCGCGCCCACCAGGCACCCGCGACGGCGAGGATTGAGGAACCTGCCACGATCCAGGCTGCGGGTCCCCAGTTGGCCTTGTCCGCTCCCACCAGGGCGGTGCCCAGCAGCGGGGTGAAACCGGCGCACAGGATACCGATCTGGAGGCCGATCGCCATGCCCGAGTAGCGGACCTTGACGTTGAAGAGCTCGGAGAACCAGGCCGGGTAGATGGCGTTGGACATGGCGTAGGTGCCGGCCGTAATCAGCGTGCTGGTCAGGAAGATCATCGGGATGTTCCCGGTGGAGATCACCCAGAAGTAGACAAAGATCATGGCACCGGAACCGAGCACGCCCCCGATGAAGATGGGCCGCCGGCCAAGGCTGTCGGACCACCGTGCCATCAGGGGCTGGCTGGCGATCGCCAGGACGTTGCCCAGGATGCTCACCCAGAGCATGGTGGAGGCCGGGACACCCACCGAGACGGCGTACGCAAGACCAAAGGACTGCATGAACGTATTGGTGACGGTTTCGAAGGACATCAGCGCCACCTGGAAGAACTGTGCCGGGTGGGTCTGGAACATCTTGGCGAAGGGCAGCTTCACCAGTTCGCCGTGGTCATGCTTTTCCTCGAAGACCTCCGGCTCCTCCAGGGAGCGGCGCACCAGGTACGCGACGATGAGGACCACCAGGGAGAGCCAGAAGGGAATCCGCCAGCCCCACGCAAGGCGGTCTGCCTCGCTCATGGCCGCCACCGGCAGGAACGCAAGGGACGCCAGCACGATGCCGGCCGAGATGCCGCTCATGGCGAAGCTGGCAAAGAAGCCGCGGCGGCCTTCCGGGGCTTCCTCCGTGGACAAGGCCGAGGCCCCGGCGGTCTCGGCGCCGGCGGACAGGCCCTGCAGCAGGCGCAGCACCACCAGCAGCGCGGGGGCCCAGTAGCCTGCCAGGCTGAAGTCCGGCAGGGCGCCGATCAGGAACGTGGCGCTGCCCATCAGGACCAGGGTGAGAACAAGGGTGTTCTTGCGCCCGATCTTGTCACCCAGGTGGCCGAACACCACCGCGCCGAACGGCCTTGCGACGTAGGCGACACCGAAGGTGGCGAAGGACGCGATAAGCGCCACCGTGGGGTCACCCGCAGGGAAGAAGATCTTCGAGAAGACGAGGGAGGCGGCGGTGGCATAGATGAAGAAGTCGTAGTACTCCAGCGCGCCGCCCAGGAAGGCTGCCAGCGCTGCCTTCTTTGCGCGCTTGAGGCGGCGCTGCTCCTCGGGCGTCGCCTGGGCCTGGGCTCCTGCTGCGATGTTGGTCATTGTGGGGTTCCTTCCACGCTGAAGGCGGGGATCTGTTCTCATTTGTACGCATAGCGAACAAGTGTGCGAAATGCGTCTAAAAAGAGGATACTAGCCGGTGACGCCAATCACAACGTCCATCTCTGCGAAAGGTGGAGCACTGCATGGAACCCCACACGCACCCTTACCGCCTGGTCCTGATCGGGTCAGCGGCTTCCCAAGCCATGTCGCCCGCGCTATGGAACCCCGTCCTGGCCCGGCTGGGTAACGGCTGGAGGTACGAGGCATGGGACGTGGCTCCGGACGCCGACCTCGCCCAGGTCCGCAGAAAGCTCCTGGATCCGGATACGGTGGCCGCCAACGTGACCATGCCGCATAAGCATTGGGCGGCGGATACAGCTGATGAGGCCGACGAGTCCGTGAGGCTGAGCGGTGCCTGCAACCTGCTGGTGCGGGCAGATGGAAGGCTGGAGGCCCACAACACCGACATCACCGCTGCCCGGAAGCTGCTTGGGCCCGCCTACCAGCGCCATGCCCTCCTGCTCGGGGCAGGGGGAGCGGCACGCGCAGCCCTTATTTCCATTCGGGAACAAGTGGGGGCCGTGTCCATTACGGACCGCGATCCCCATGCTTCCGCCGAGCTGCTGGAGCTGGCGCGCGAACTGGGCCTCGACGCGCATGCCATCACATGGGAGCATGCCCGGGACGCCGCCGCGGATGCCTCCCTGATCGTCAACGCCACGCCCATTGGGAAAAGCACCTCCGACCCCGCGGCCTGGGGTGATGCTGCACTGGCGCCCGACGCCGTCCTGTACGACTTCGTTTACGCCCGCCACACCACCCCAAGCGTGGCCTGCGCGGAGGCGATGGGCATCCGGTGCATCGACGGGTGGGACCATCTTCGGGAGCAGGCGGTGGCCATGGTGCCCCTCCTGGGGCTGAACGGAGAAGCAGAGGTGTTGTTGCAGGAATCCCTGGTCCGGCTCCGGGATACGCATTAGGACCTGATGCTTGGCCAAGCTTCCTCCGCGCCGGTGCCCGATATGATCGGACAGGTGCGGAAAGCCCGGCAATTCCGTGCCGGTACCGCCCGGTTGGTTCGGAGGGCAGGAACGTGGAGGAGCAGGCAGGCTACTTCGTTAAGTCGGTTGAGAAGGCTTTTGACGTCCTGCTTGCCTTTACCCCGGACCAGCCCCGGCTCACCGTCTCGCAGGTTGCGGCCCGGACGGACATGACGCGGGCTTCGGCCCGGCGCTTCCTGCTCACGCTCGCCGACCTTGGCTACCTCCGGGCCGTCGGACCGGCCTTCGAGCTGACCGCGCGTTCCCTGGACGTGGGCAGGTCCTATCTGGCCGCCCTGACCTTGCCCAAGGTGGCCGAGCCGCACCTGAGGGACTTGGCTGCGGAACTTAACGAAACAACGTCCCTGTGCATTCTCGACGGCGGCGACGTGGTCTACGTTGCCTGCGTTCCCTCTCCGCGGCTGCTGAGCGTGTCCATCACGGTGGGCACGCGCTTCCCCGCCTGGGCCACCTCCATGGGCCGCGTCCTCCTTGCCGGGCTGCCTGCCCCGCAGCTGGAGGAATACCTTCACTCGGTCCGGCTCCAGCGCTTCACGGACCGCTCGATCGGCAGCGTGGATGACCTGCGTGCCCAAGTGGAAGCGGCGAGGGCCAGGGGCTGGTGCATGGTGTCACAGGAACTGGAGGAAGGCCTCCGGGGTGTGGCCGTCCCGGTTCTGCGCGGACATGAGGTTGTGGCCGCGGCCAACGTTTCGCTGCAGACGCACCGTGCTGCGGCCCAGGACATCGAAGCGGCCGTCCTGCCACAGCTGATGGAAGCCGCGCGCCGCATTGCCCTTGATTACGGCGGTCCCGCCATTCAATCCAGGTAGCGCAGTCCCGCCGCTCCGAGCGGTCGGCGCATGCCGTAAATGTCCAGTCCGAGTTCCCCTCGTGGCCTCGTGGACGGTGCTGACGCACCTTGGAACAGGAGCTGGAGTACGCTGGATCCGGAAATTGTCAGCAAAATTGGCAACTGACAGGGACAGGGAGAAGGTTGGCTGTGGACACCGTGGATGGAGCGGGCCGGACCCTCACCGCCGTTGAGCTTGCAGAGCTCCTGCGCACCGCCATTGTCAGCGGCGAGCTCGTGCCCAACCAGCGCCTCGTGGAAGGGGACCTTGCCGCCGAGTACGGGGCCAGTCGGGGGAACATCCGGGTTGCCCTCTCGGAGCTGAGTGTCGAAGGCCTCGTGGAGCGTGTCCAGAACCGGGGAGCACGGGTGCGCGCGGTCTCCGTGGAGGAAGCGGTGGAGATCACGGAAGTGCGGGCCGCCCTGGAGGCGCTCTGTGCCCGCAAGGCTGCCGAACGGGCCGGCGATGCGGACATCGCTGAGCTGCAGGACCTGGCAGCCCGCATGAAGGACGCCGTGGACCGGGGCGACCGCGAGTCCTACTCGGAAGGCAACCAGGCGATGCACGAAAAGATCATCGCCATGAGCGCGCAGCAGACCGCGGCAGCAACCATCCAGCGGCTGCGGGGACAGGCCGTCAGGTTCCAATTCCGCCTTGCCCGCCAGCCGGGCCGCCCCGCCGTCTCCCTGCCTCAGCACCTCGCCATCATTGATGCCGTCTGTGCCCATGACCCGGATGCGGCGGCAGAAGCCATGCGGCTCCATCTGGAAAGCGTGGCGGACGCCATCCGCGCCAGCAACAAATAGGCGCAGTCCTTCAGCAAGTCAGTCACCGGGCCCAACCGGCCGGCTGACAGGCGAATCGTTACCACTAACCCTCCGGCCCCTACTCCCGCCGCGGCGCGTGGCGCTTTAGACTCAAGCCAACTGCGTGCAGCAGAGCCGCTGCACTGCTCGTCAGGAAGAGGAGTCGGCGGGTGAAGCTGGGGATTCCGCGGGAACGCCGGGAGGGTGAGCGGCGCGTGGCCGCCACCCCGGACACCGTCAAACAGTTGGCCGGGATGGGACTGGAGGTCCTGGTGGAAACCGGGGCTGGGGACGGTGCCGGGCACGCAGACTCCGGGTACCAAAATGCCGGCGCCACGGTGGTCCCGCAGCTGGACCTGGCCGTCCTGGACATCCTGGCCCACGTCCGCCCCCTCGACCCGCACACCGCTGCATCCCTCAAAAGGGGAGCCGTCACCGTAGGGCTCGCGTCGCCGTCGTCCGAACTCCCGGCCGTCCAGGCGCTCGCAGACAGCGGAGTGACCTCCTTCGCGCTGGAACTGGTCCCGCGCATTTCCCGTGCCCAGTCCATGGACGCCCTGACGTCGCAGGCGCTGGTGGCCGGGTACCGCTGTGTCCTGGAAGCCGCCATCCGGCTGCCCCGGTTCTTCCCGCTGTACATGACCGCGGCCGGAACCATCCCGCCTGCGCGCGTCCTGGTGCTCGGCGCCGGCGTGGCAGGGCTGCAGGCCATCGGCACCGCCAAGCGCCTGGGGGCGCGGGTCTTCGCCAACGACATCCGCCCCGCCTCCGCCGATGAGGTGGCATCCATGGGCGGCACCTTCATCCGGCTGGACCTTGAAACGGCAGAGGCGGCGGGCGGCTACGCCCGGCAGCTGAGTTCGGACGCCGGCACCCGGCAGCGCCAACTGCTGGCGCCGCACGTGGCGCAGTCGGATGTCCTGATTACGACGGCGGCAGTCCCCGGGCGTCCGGCGCCCCTTTTGGTGACCCGGGAGATGGTGCAGGGCATGCACCCGGGATCGGTCGTCGTCGACCTCGCCGCCGAGTCGGGCGGCAACGTGGAGGGCTCGGTGCCGGGCCAGGACATTCCCATCCCCACCGCCGACGGCACCGGCCACGTCACCCTGGTGGGGCTGAAGGACCCGGCCTCCGCGATGGCCTCGGACGCCTCGCGCCTCTACGCCAAGAACGTGGCCAACCTGCTGGCGCTGCTGGTCCGCGACGGCACCCTCACGCTGGATTTCGACGACGAAGTGTTGGCCGGCGCCTGCCTCACCCACGCCGGGGAGGTGCGGCACCAGGCCACGGCCGAATTGCTGGCGGCACGGGCGCAGGCCTCAACAGCCGGCGCCGCTGCCGCTGCCAGGCAGGAAGGAGGGCTCTGATGGACGGAATCGCCCTGCTGACCATTACGGTGCTGGCGGTGTTCGTCGGCTTCGAAGTGGTGTCCAAGGTCTCCAGCACCCTGCATACGCCGCTGATGTCCGGCGCCAATGCCATCCACGGAATCATCCTGGTAGGGGCCGTCATCGTGGCCGGCCAGGCAACCGACCCGTGGGTTCTCGCCGTGGCGCTGCTCGCCGTCGTCCTTGCCACCGCCAACCTGGTGGGCGGCTTCGTGGTGACGGACCGGATGCTGCACATGTTCCACGCCAAGAAGGACACAGCCACCAAGGCAGGCAGCAAATGAGCCTCCTCGATCCCGTCTGGACCTCCCTGCTCTACCTCGCCGCAGCGGTCTGCTTCATCCTGGCGCTGCGCGGGCTCAGCTCTCCCCGCACGGCCCGCCGCGGAAACCTGGTGGGCGCACTCGGGGCGCTGATCGCCGTCGTCACCGTCTTCCTGTCCGCCAGGCTGGAGAACATCCCCTGGATCCTGGCCGCCATCGCGGTCGGCTCGGCGGTGGCGGCACCGGTGGCCCGCCGCGTAAAGATGACGCAGATGCCGCAGCTGGTGGCCCTGTTCAACGGCGTGGGCGGCGGCGCGGCCGCCCTGGTGGCACTCCTTGAACTGGGCCATGCGGAGGACCCGTGGGTGCGGGTGGCTATCGTTTTCACGCTCCTGGTGGGTGCGGTGTCCTTCGCCGGCTCCGGCATCACATTCGCCAAGCTGCAGGAACTGATGACCACCCGGCCGGTGGTGTTCCCGGGGCTGCCGGTGGTGATGGCCGTGGTCCTGCTCGCCGCCGTGGGCGCGGCGGTGGCTGTGGTGCTTACTGCTTCGTTGCCCCTTGCGGTCCTCCTGCTGGTCCTGGGCCTCGCCGCGGGTGTCCTGCTGGTATTGCCCGTGGGCGGGGCCGACGTACCCATTGTCATCTCGCTGCTGAACGCCTTCACCGGCCTCGCCGTCGCCGCCTCCGGCCTGGTGCTGGGCAACGTCCTGCTGGTGGTGGCCGGCACCCTGGTGGGCGCCTCCGGCACCATCCTCACCCGTGCCATGGCCGCGGCCATGGGCCGGAGCGTGGCCGGCATCCTGTTCGGTGCCTTCCGGGGAGGTTCGACGGCGGGATCCACCGCCGTGAGCGAACGCCCGGTCCGCTCGTCCTCGCCGGAGGACGTGGCAGTCCTGCTGGGGTACGCCCAGCGCGTGATCATCGTCCCCGGTTACGGCCTGGCGGTGGCCCAGGGCCAGCACACCGCCGCCGAACTGGCCCAGGCACTCGAAGCGCGGGGCATCGAGGTGGATTTCGCCATCCACCCGGTGGCCGGCCGCATGCCGGGCCATATGAACGTGCTCCTGGCGGAGGCCAACGTGCCGTACGAGTCACTCAAGGAGATGGGCGAGATCAATCCGGAGTTCAAGACCACGGACGTGGCCCTGGTGGTGGGCGCCAACGATGTGGTGAACCCGGCCGCCAAGACCTCCTCGGGCTCGCCGATCTATGGAATGCCCATCCTGGAAGTGGCGGAGGCGCGCCAGGTGGTGTTCCTGAAGCGCTCCATGCGTCCGGGTTTCGCCGGGATCGAAAACGACCTGCTGTATGAGCCGCAAACGTCGCTGCTGTTCGGTGACGCCAAGGACTCGCTGGCGCAGGTGCTGGGCGCGGTCAAGGCCCTGTAGGCGCGGAACATACCCCGCGGCGGGATACCCTTCTTTCAGAAGCTTGCTTTCCATCCGCCATCAGAGGACGCCATGACTGACACCAGCTCCACTTCGCCCAAGCGTGCCGCCATCATTGTGAACCCTGCCAAGCCGGTGGACATCGACGTGCGCGGCCTGGTGGCCAAGCACTGCGTGGAGAACGGCTGGGGCGAGGCCATCTGGCTGGAAACCACCAAAGAGGACCCGGGTGTAGGCCAGGCCAAGGAAGCGCTGGCCCAGGGTGCGGACATCGTGATCGCGGCCGGCGGGGACGGCACCGTGCGCTGCGTCGCCGAGGTGCTGTCCGGCGGCGATACCCCCATGGGCCTGCTGCCCCTGGGCACCGGGAACCTGCTGGCCCGCAACCTGGGCATGGACGTCACCGATTACGACGGCGCCATGGCCGGGGCGCTGATCGGTACCGAGCGGAAGATCGACGTGGTCCGCGCCCGCCGCAGCGACCCGGACAAGGACCAGCTGTTCCTGGTCATGGCCGGCATGGGCTACGACGCCACCATCATGGCGGACACCAACGAGGACCTGAAGGACAAGGTGGGCTGGCTGGCCTACGTGGACGCGGGCATCCGCAACCTGCCGGGGAAGCCCGTAAAGGCAACCGTTGCGATTGACGGCAAACGGGTTGTCCACCGCGGCGTGCGCAGCGTGATGGTGGGCAACTGCGGCAAGGTCCAGGGCGGCCTGGAGATCTTCCCCGAGGCCAAGATCGACGACGGCTTGCTGGACATCGCTGTGCTGGCGCCGCACCACGGCAAGCTGGGCTGGCTGTCCGTGCTGGCCGGCATTATCGGCAAGGGCAAGAACAAGGACACCGCGGTTGAGTACTTCCAGGGCAAGAGCGTTGAAATCACCCTGGAGCACAAGGACGACTACCAGCTGGACGGCGACCACGAGGGCCAGGGCAAGCACGTGCTCATGACCATGGAGCCCGGTGCCCTGACCCTGCGGATGTAGGGCCGGTCAGCCCAGCAGCCGTCCCCAGCGAGGCTCCAGCAGCGGGGCGCCGGCCAGTTTCAGGGCGTGCCAGAGGGTGACCGCCACGGAGTCCAGCACGGGAACCCCGGTGGTTTCCTCGATCTCTGCGGTGATGTTGGCCCCGTACAGGTTGGTGCAGAGGTACACCAAAGCGTCCGGCGCGGCGGCCGCCAGCTCCAGGGAGCCGGGGCGCATTTCGTCATCGGTGACCCGGGCAAAGGACTCGTTGTCGCTCAGGCCCAGGGCCCGGTGGTCCACGGTCTTGATGCCTTCACGCTCGTAACAAGCGATGACCTGGTGGTTCACGTCTTCCGTGTATGGCGTGAACAGGCCGATGCGCTCCGTGCCGACGGCCCGGAAGGCCTCGAGATAGGCCAGCGTGGAGGTGGTGGCGGAGATCCCGGTGGCGCCGGTGATCTCCGCGGCCAGTTCCTGGTCGTGCGCGGACCCCAGCCACGATCCTGACGTGCCGTTCCAGGCAATCACGTCCACGTCCGCCGTCGCCAGCAGCTGTGCCGCCTCCCGCATGACGGCAGGGTCGAACTGGCGGTCCGAGGAGTCATCGAGCGCGATCCGGGTGACCGGGATCCGGGTGAAATGCACTGTCACGTCGGTGCGGCTGCCCAGGATGCGGTACGTCTGCGGTTCCAGGCAGGTGTTGGAGGACGGCACGATCATGCCGATCCTGCGGGGGCGAATGGTTGCAGGCATGGTGGCTCCTAGAGGGCGGCGGCGGGCAGGTGGGCGGCTTCGGAGGCGGACTGGTGCTGCCGGAAGCCGTTGCGGTGGATGAAGCGGCCTGCGGCGCCGGGATCGTGGAAGCCGTCCGCGTCCAGGACCACGCGTCCATTGGAAACCACGACGGCGGGCCAGCCCGTGAGTGCCTTCCCGTCGAAGGGGGAAAAGTCCGTTCCCATGTGCAGGGCTGCGCCGTCCACGGTGCGTTCCTCGTCGGGATCGAAAACCACCAGGTCGGCGTCGAAGCCTTCGGCGATGCGGCCCTTGCCGGGGACGGCGTTGATCCTTGCGGGTTCGGTGGCGAAGGCGCTGACAAACTGCTCCACGCTTGCCCCTGCGGAGGTCATTGCCGTGAAGGTGACCGGCATGCGCGTCTCCACGCCGGGCAGCCCGTGCGGCATGGCACGCACGTCATCGGTGCGCTCGCGTTTCTGGGACAGGTCGTAGCAGGAGTGGTCCGAGGACATGGTGTGGATGGCGCCGGAGGCCAGCCGCTCCTTCAGGGCCGCCACCGTTTCGGTGCAGCGCATGGGCGGGCAGCAGGCGAACCACTCGGGGAAGGTGGAGGCGTAGACGCTGTCGTCCAGGGTGACGTAATGCGGGCAGGTCTCGGAATATGCCTCAGTCCCGCTCTCCCGCGCCTGCGATACCAGGTCAACGGCGCCGGGCGTGGACTGGTGGACGAAGTACACCGGCGCACCCGTGTATTCGGCCATTGCCAGGGTCTCCTTGACGGAGATCTCCTCGGCCAGCTCGGGCCGGGTCCGGTGCAGGTGTTCGATGCCGATCCGGCCGTCCTGGGCGTGCTGCTCTGTGCAGTCGGCGATGATGGGGTCGTGCTCGGCATGGATGTAGGCCAGGCCGTCCAGCCGCACCATTTCCCGCATGACCTTGAGGATGGTGTCGCCGTCGGCCATGGTGGTTCCGCGGTTGGTGGTGTACATCTTCACCGAACGGACGCCCTCAGCGGCCAACTGCTCGAGCTGCCACGGCACCGTTTCGTCCCAGCTGATGACGGCGCCGTGGAGGGCCACGTCGCAGCGGGACTGGGTGGCCAGTTCCTTCTTGTGCAGGACGGCAGCAAGCGGGGTTTCCTGGGCATCACGGGGAATGCCGAAGTCGATGATGGTGGTGGTGCCGCCCCACAGGGCTGCGGTGGAGGTGGTGCGGTAGTCGTCAAGGGTGCGGAAGCGTCCGGTCACCTGGGCCACGTGGCAGTGTCCGTCCACGCCCCCGGGGATCACGAGCTTGCCCGTGGCGTCGATGGTCTGGTCCGAGGGAGGCACCGGCTGGGCGGCGTCGACGAGTTGGGTGATCTTTCCGTGGTGCACCACGATGTGGGCTTCCTGGCGGCCGTAGCTGTTCACCACGGTGGCGTTGGCAATAACGAGGTCTGGTTGGTGGGACATCGGTGTCTTCCTGGGTTGGTGAAGTGGGGCTTAGGCGGCGGGCTGTGGGGCGCCGGAGTGCTCCTGGCGGGCGGCGAGGGCAGCGTCCAGGTTGCCGGACAGGCCTTTGCGGTCCTTGGCCGGGGGCGGGGCAAAGGCGCCGGCGCGGTGGGTTCCGGACTGCAGCGCGGCCACCGCCTCCGCCATGCGGATGCCGGCGGAAATGCCGTCAACGACGGGCACGGGAATCTGTCCCTTGAGTTCGCGGGCCAGGCCTGCCAGCGGTGCGCCGGCAAGGATGACGACGTCGGCGCCGTCCTCGGCCACGGCCTGCCGGCTGAGTGCCAGCAGGGTTTCCCGGAAGTCCTGTTGGACGGATGCGATGCTGGGAAGGGAGTCGTTGATGGAACGGATCGAGGCCAGCCGGCCGGCCAGGCCGAACTGCTCCACGCAGTCGCGGTACCAGGGCTTGATCCGGTCCGAGATGGCAATGATGGAGAAGCGCTGTCCCTGCAGCGCTGCTGCGCACAGGGCGGCCTCGGTGATGCCGATGACGGGCACGTCGGCCAGTTCCTTGAGTCCCGGCATGCCGGGATCGCCAAAGGCTGCCACCACCACGGCATCCACCGGGTCTGCTCCCGGGCGCGTGTGTTCGGCGATGATTTCTGCTACCGCTCCGGCGGCGATGAGGGATTCGAAGCGGGTCTCGATGTACTCCACACCGTGGCCGGCCGTCCGGACCAGCAGGTCGGTGCCGGGGGAGGCGGACCGCAGCGCCTCGGATTCGATCAGTGCGGTGACATCGGCGCTGATGTTGGGGTTGATGACCAGGAGTTTCATTTTCTCTTCCGGTGGAATTCTGGTTCGGTTTTTTGGAAGTCCTCGGGGAACTGGTCCCGGTACTTCCCGATGTGGGATGCGGACTGGGCAGCTGCCCTGTCCGGGTCGCCGCTGGCGATGGCAGCGTAGAGTTCGCGGTGCTCGCGGATGAGTTCGGGCAGGTCGGCCACGTGCCGGAACAACCAGTGCATCCGGCCCTGGAGGGGTTCCAGGGCGGACTTGAGGAAGTTGTTGTCGGCGATCCGGGTGATGGCGTCGTGGAATTCGCTGTTGGAGCGGTGCGCTTCCATGACCGAGCCCTTCGCCAGGAAGGCCTCCGCGTTGTCCAGCAGGCCCTTGAGGTAGGCGAGGTGCTCCTTGGTGGCCCGCTTGGCGGCGAGCCGGCAGGCCAGCACCTCCAGGGACTGGCGGACGTCGAAGAGGTCCTCAACGTCCTTGGGGCTGAGGGTGCTGACCTCGGCGCCGCGTGCGCCGCGGTCACTGATCAGGCCTTCCATGCGAAGCATTCGCAGGGCTTCGCGGACCGGCAGCCGGGAGACGGAGAATTCGGCTGCCAGGTCCCGTTCCACCAGCCGCGTGCCGGGAGCGTAGTGTCCTTCGAAAATCCGGGTGCGGAGGGTGTCCCGGACAGTCTCGCGGAGGGGGCGGTCCTTGTCCTGGGTCTCTTCTGCGGTCAGCATGGTGCTCCATTCCGGATTCTCGTACGGCACTGCTCCCGGCTGCGGGGGCGTCGATTGCAAGTTTCCCTGCGAGGGTCAGCTTAGACAGGAAGCCGCTTGTTGTAGTTCAGGGTGAGGACGGAGGCGCCCATGATCACCGCGGAACCCACGAAGTACAGCAGCGCCCAGGTGTAGGAGCCGGTGGCGCCCACGATCAGGCCGACGACGATGGGGGTGACGAAGCCGGAGATGTTGCCGCTGAGGTTCATCGCCCCGCCCAGGACGCCGGCGTTGGTACGGCCACCCAGGATGGAGGGGATGCTCCAGAACAGGCCCACCCAGCGCAGGAAGAAAAGGACCACGGAGAGCAGGACCACGGCGGTGGTGGCGTCGGGGACCACGGTAACGCCCACCAGCCCTGCCACGACGATGGCGCTGGAGATGCCCAGGAGGGTCCGCATAACCAGGTTGGCGGAGGCGCCGGACGCACGCCACTTGTCTGCGATGGTGCCGCCAATGATTTCCCCGACGAACCCGGCGCCGAAGATCACCAGCGTGGACCAGCCGATGGTCTTCAGGTCGAAGCCCTTGGCCTGGGCCAGGTACAACGGGCCCCAGGTCAGCAGGCCGTAGAACACGCCGTTGAAGCCGAGCCAGCCCAGGCACATGGCCCAGAAGGAGCGGAACTTGAGGTAGGGGAGCAGCCCGCGCTTGCCTTTGCTGCCGTCCATGGCTGCTTCGGCATCCTCGGCGGCGTGCGACGCTTCGATGTAGGAGGCCTCGGCGTCGTTGACGCCGCGGTGCTGGCGGGGGTTGTCCCTGACGTACCACCACACGGCCAGGCCCATGAGGACCGTGGCGGCGCCGGCGATGACGAAGGCCCAGCGCCAGCTGCCCGTGGAGGCGATGAGGCCGGCAATAATAATGCCGCCAAGCCCGGCACCCAGGGGTGCGCCGGCGTCCAGGATCGTGGCGCCACGGCCGCGTTCTGACTTGTGCATCCAGATGGCGTTGAGCTTGCCGCCGGCGGGCATCACCCCGGCCTCCGTCACGCCGATGCCGAGCCGGGCGATGAACATGCTGAGGAAGCCGCCTGCCATGCCGGAGGCCGCCGTTGCAGCGCCCCAGCCAATGCAGGAAGCGGTCATCACTTTGCGGGGACCGAATTTGTCGATCAGCCAGCCCACGGGCACCTGCATCAGGGCGTAGGTCCAGAAGAACGCGGACAGCAGCAGGCCCACCAGCTCGGGGGCGAGGTTGAATTCCTTTTGGATGATGGGCAGCGCGACGGAGATGGAACCGCGGTCAATGTAGTTGACGGAGACCAGGACCAGGAGCAGCAAAAAGAGCTTCCAGCGGACGGCAGTGCGCCGTTGCGTGCCGTCCTTTCCGGGTTTGTCTGCGGTTCCGGGGGTGGCCTCAGGGGACGTGGCCGTTGTTTCGGTGTTTGGGATGGACACAGCTTCTCCTTCACGGGGAAGTTTACGGATGGGGGGATGCGAACGGTGCGGTACGTGCCCGTTGGGCCGTTGCCGATGGGGAGTGTCCGCTGGGCGATCCGGAGCGCCGAGCGGAAGCTTTGCAGTTTTGGGATCCCAACTTGGGATCCCAAAATCAAAGGTAGGAGTGACTCCCGCCACTGTCAAGGCTTATTGGGGCACCAGCTTCGTGGTCGGCTTTTCAACCGATTGTGACCGGCGGCCGGCGGGTATGGGTCAACCATGAACACACCAGCGCTGGAACAGGCTAAGAAGAAATGGAACAAGCTGGGCGCCGGACTGTACGCAGGGGTTCTGGGCATCGTTGTCCTTGCCGTCAGTGGCGCGGTGGGGCTGCTCATCCACCTGCCCTGGCTGTTTCCCAGCCTCGGCCCCACGGTGATGTTGTTCTTCGAATCGCCCGAACAGAAAGCCGCCAGGCCCGTCAACACCCTCGTGGGGCATGGCGTCGGGCTACTGGCCGGCGTCCTGTGCCTGTATGCGTTGGGCCTGCAGGGACAGCCGTCCGCGACCGTGGGCGGACTGACCCCGCTGCATGTCCTCAGCGGCGTATTGTCGGTGGGGCTCACCACGCTCGTGCTGACCTGGCTGGGGCTGCCCCACCCGCCCGCCGGAGCCACCACGCTGATCGTCAGCCTCGGCATCCTGTCCACCCCGGTCCAGCTGGCCTCCATGGCCGGTGCCATCATCCTGGTCACCGTGGTGGGCTGGGGGCTCAATGTTTTGTTGGGGACGCGGCCGGCCGATAGGAAGTGATTTCGGCCAGTTCGGCGAGCCGGTGGGCCCGCGCCGATTCCGCCGGGGTGAACGGCTCGCCCGGCCGGGAAAAGGTGATGGGCCCGTGCCATGCCGTGGGGATCTTAAGGCGCGTTCCGTCGTCGGGGCCTTTGCTGCCGGCGTCCGACGGCGGCAGGATCCTTGCGTGCAGCAGCTCGGCCACCGCCAGGGGCAGTTCCTCCGGGGCGGCAGCGATCCGTGCCGCGAGGCTCAGCGCCTTTGTCTGCCCGTCCGCCATGGCCAGCGCGGTGGTGGGCCACACGTGGGAACTTCCGCCGCCGCCGTCGTGCAGTGCCTCCAAAAGCTCCCGCTCGCGCACGTGGCCGGGGACCGAGAGGACGAACTCGTCCAGGACCCCGCCAGGCACAGGGTGGACGTGGATGCTGAGGATGTTGGTGTCCAGCCGCGCCAGCGCCCGTGTGATCCGCTGCAGCGAACCGGGCTGGTCCCGCAGCATGGTCCGCGCCCGCCACAGCGAAGGGGCCGCCGCCAGCTGCCGGCGGCGCCTCAAGGCAGGAGCATGCAGCCAGCGGAGCAGGAGCCGGGCAGCCGACGGCTCGGCCACCCAGATCACCAGGAACGTCGCGGTCAGCGTCAGTACCAGCACCTTGGCTACATAAGGAAGGTGGGTTTCCACCACCAGCGCGTGCACCAGCAGCTCGATGGGCAGCATCACGGCCACGTTCGCCGCAGTCAGTCTGGCCTTGGGCGGTTCCGGCATCTGGCCGCAGACCTCGCAGCGCAATTCTTTAGCGGCCGGGTGGGACGAAGGGTGCTTCATGGCTCAAGCATTGCCCCGCCTTGTTTCCCCTGCGTTGCCTTCCGATTCCATTCAGGGGAACGCGGCAGGCGCCGTCAGGGGGCAGGGCCGTAGGATTTATCAGGAACGTCAGCGTGGCCGCCCGTCCAGAATCCACCCCAGGAAGGCGCTGCCCGTGAAGATGTTTGCCGAGATGTTCACCATCGGCCCCGGCAACAAGGACCACCACCCGGCGCTGCGATGTGCCGTGGGCGTCTTCGTTCCCCTCATTACGCTGGTGCTGCTGGGCCGGCTGGACCTGGCAATCTTCGCGTCCTTCGGCGCCTTCACCGGAATCTACGGCCGCGGCGAACCGCATGCCGTCCGCTTCGTGCTGCAGCTGCGGGCCGGGCTGCTGATGCTGCTGGTGATCTTCCTGGCGGCGCTCGCGGCCCGCATGGGGCCTGCCTGGGGCCTGGATGGCGCTGCCCACACCTGGCTTTTGGTCCTGGCCACCACGCTGGTGGCGGGCGCCTGCTCCGTCGCCATCTCCTGGCTGCGGCTGCGCCCGGCTGGGTCGCTCTTCCACATTTTCGCGTTCGCCGCCATTGCGTCCATCCCCAACCAGCCGCCCCTTTGGCAGGGCATGCTGGTGGCTGTCCTCACCACGGTGTTCGCCCTGCTTGTCGGCTTCTCCTCCCGGATTCTTCCTTCCCACCGCACCCCATGGACCAGGCCTCCCCGGATCCGGCGCACCCCCGCGGAGAAGCGCACCGCCTGGCTTGAAGGGTTCGGCTACCTGGTGGCCGCGGGACTTGCCGGCACGCTGGCCACCTGGGCCGGGTCCAGCCTGGGATTCGGGCACAACTACTGGGCCATGGTGGCCGCCGTCGTACCCCTGGTGGGCCACACCACCCGGCACCGCGTGCGCCGCGGCATTCAAAGAATCATCGGCACGGTTCTGGGCCTGCTGGTCCTGGCGGCGATCCTGCTGGTGGGCCTGCAGCCCTGGCAGACCGTGCTCGTCATGGCGCTGTGCCAGTTCGGCGCCGAGATGTTCATCCTCCGCCAGTACCTCCTGGCCCAGGTGTTCGTCACCCCCCTGGCACTGATCTCCACCCTCCTGGTGGTTCCCGCCTCGCCTGTTTTCCTGTTGCGTGACCGCATCATCGAGACCGTCATTGGCGCCGCCGTCGGCATAGCAGTGGTGCTGGCTCCCGCCGTATGGCGCCGTCTGCGGCGCAGGCAGGGCCGCGTTACGACGGCGGCCTGACCGCCTTCACCGTCCGGCCCGCCTGGGTGCCCCAGCTGGCCGGACGGCGGCAGGTTATCGGCGTTCCGCGGTTGCCTCTTCCCGGACTGCCCGGATGGTGTGGGGAACTGCCACCAGCGCTACCACGGCAATGGCGGCAGCGGCCGCAAAGACGTAGAAGCCCCAGGGGTAGGCGATGTTGGCAGCCACCAGCGTTCCGGTGACTGCAGGGCCCATGATCGCGCCGAGCCGGCCCACGCCGGCGGCGAACCCCAGTGCTGTTGCGCGGAGGGCTGCCGGGAACAGCTGGCTGACCCACGCGTAGACCAGCACCTGTGCGCTGAACACAAAAACGCCCGTGACAAAGACTGCCAGGTTGAGCAGCACTTCACTTTGGATCTTGACGCTCAGGACCGCCAGGAAGACCGCGGAGAGCCCGAACCACAGCAGTACCACCTTCTTGGTGCCGTGCTTGTCGGCCAGGATGCCTGCGATGACCAGGCCCACCACGGCGCCCACATTCAGGACCAGCAGGAGGACCAGGCCGGTGCTGACCGTGTATCCGGCGCCGGCCATCAGCTGCGGGAGCCAGGTGTTCAGGCCGTAGACCAGGAGCAGGCCCATGAAGGATGCCGCCGCGATGGCCAGCGCCACCAGGGGGTACGGCTTCCGTGCCAGGTCCCGGAAGCTTGCGCGGGCTGGGGCCGGTTCCTTTGCTTCGGTTCCTGAGGCAGCCGCTGACGGCAGGGTCTCCGGGAGCTTGAACCACAGGAAGGGCGCCAGGGCAATGCCCGCCAGGCCGCCCACGATGAACATCATCCGCCAGTCCGGGATCAGCATCAGGGCAAGGAAGGACGTGGCCACGGCGCCCGCGTGGTAGCCCGTCATGGTGCGCGTGGTGGACTTGCCGGCAGTACCTGCAGGAGCGTAGTCGTTCATGTAGGCCAGGGCGGCCGGGAGGCACGCACCCAGGCCCAGCCCGGCAAGGAGCCGGAAGACGCAGAACACCGCGACGCTGGGAGCGAACACCACGGCGATGGTGAAGATCGAAAACCACAGGACGCAGGCCACCAGGAGGCGGCGCCGGCCGAAGCGGTCGGACAGCGGGGCGATGAACAGGGCGCCGGCGCCAACGCCGACCAGCGAGATGGTGGCGGCCCACGTGGCGCCCACCGCGTCGAAGCCAAGTTCGTGGGTCTTGATCAGGGTGGGGATGACGGTGCCCAGGACCACCAGGTCAAAGCCGTCAAGGACCATTGCGAGCCAGCAAAGCCAGACCGGCCACTTGGAGCGGTGTTGGGTTGGCGCAAATGACATAGAAATACCTCGGTGTATCTTCCAGGAGTTTGGGCGGCGGGCTGCTTTGCCGTGGTGGTTTTGGGCAGCATCGCCCTCATTCCCAGTGAGGTTTGTATCACCAGGGGGTGTAATCTGGGACATGTTTTCCCATTCAACGGAAGCAGGTGTTCGCGCTGGCCAACTCGAAATCCGGCGACTCCGTGGTGGACCGGATCGTGCGGCTGATCTCCGCGTTTCCCCAGGACGTCAGCGCCCTGCAGTTGAGCGACCTCGCCCAGCGCGCCGGCCTGCCGCTCACCACCACGCACCGCCTGGTGGGCCAGCTTGCCGCCCACGGACTGCTGGAGGCGGCGCCGGGCGGCATGGTCCGGCCCGGCGTCCGGTTGTGGGAACTGGTGAACCGGACCTCACCCACGCTGGCCCTGCGGCAGGCGGCCATGCCGTTCATGGAGGACATCCAGCAGGTCCTGCACCAGAACGTGAACCTGGCCGTGCTGGACGGCTGGGAGGCATTGTTCGTGGAGCGGCTGTCCAGGCGCGGTTCGGTGGCCAACCGCGCCCAGGTTGCAGGAAGGATGCCGGTGCACATCTCGTCCGCGGGACTGGCGCTGATGGCCCACCAGGACAAGATGATGCAGGAGGAATACCTCGCGAGGTTTACCGACCCGGAAGGAAAAGTAGCCGCGGACGCCATCCGGGCTCTGCTGGCCGAAACGTCCCGCCAGGGCTTCGCCCAACTCAAGGGCGTAGTGGATCCGGACACCTGGGGCATAGCCGTCCCGGTCCTGAACCGCAGGCAGCGCGCTGTGGCGTCGCTCGGCGTCGTGGTTCCCCTCCTCGAGATGCGCCTGCAGGCGCTGGTGCCGGCACTGCAGACAGCCGCCCGCGGCATCGCCCGGCAGATGGCGGACGGCTAACCATTGAACGGAACGGGTGTAACGGCGGTCACCACCTTCGGCCCACACTGGTTGGCAGACGAACCGATCCGGTGCCGCCCAGGCGGGGCCCGCAACGAAGCGAGGACAGATCATGACACGAAAAATCATCACTACGCAGGTAGCCATCATGGGCGGCGGTCCCGCCGGACTCATGCTCTCCCACCTGCTGGCCAAGGCGGGCATCGACTCCACGGTGATCGAGATCCGCAGCCACGAGCAGATCGCCCACACCGTGCGGGCCGGCATCCTCGAGCATGGCACCGTCAACCTGCTGGTGGACAGCGGAGTCTCGGACCGGGTGCTGCGCGACGGCGACCGGCACGACGGGATTGAGCTGCGCTTCAACGGCGAGAGCCACCGTATCGACTTCAAGGACCTCGTGGGGGAGTCCGTGTGGCTGTACCCGCAAACGGACGTCTTCCTGGACCTCGCCGCGCGCCGGAAGGACGACGGCGGCGACGTCCGCTACAGCGTCACCGACACCTCGGTGCACGACCTCGAAGGCAAGCCGAAGGTCTGGTTCACCGATGTGGACGGCGTCGAGTTCGAAATCCAGGCAGACTACCTGGTGGGCGCGGACGGCTCCCGCAGCCACTGCCGGTTCCAGATCCCCGAAGCCCACCGCAAGTGGTACTTCCACGAATACCCCTTCGCCTGGTTTGGCATCCTGGCCGAGGCGCCGCGCAGCTCGGATGAGCTGATCTACGCCAACTCGGCCAACGGTTTCGCCCTGATCAGCCAGCGCACCGAGACAGTGCAGCGAATGTACTTCCAGTGCGACCCCAAGGAAAACGTCGCCGACTGGGATGACGACCGGATTTGGGCCGAATTCCGCAGCCGCGTCAACGGCAACGGCTTCGAGCTCAAGGAAGGCCCGGTCCTGGAGAAGATGGTGCTGCCCTTCCGCAGCTTCGTCCACACGCCCATGCGCCACGGCAACCTGTTCCTGGCCGGCGACGCAGCCCACACGGTTCCACCCACCGGCGCCAAGGGCCTCAACCTGGCCATCAATGACGTCAAGGTCCTCTTCGAGGGCCTGGACAGCCACTACAACTCCGGCTCGGATGCACTCCTGGAGACCTACAGTGACCGCGCCCTGGACCGGGTCTGGAAGGCGCAGCAGTTCTCCTACTGGATGACCACCATGCTGCACACCCCCGCGGACGCCGACGATTTCTCCCGTGCCCGCCAGCTCGGGGAACTGAATTCCGTTGTCTCCTCCCGGAACGGCAGGGCCTACCTTGCCGAGGCGTACACCGGCTGGCCCACTCCCGCTTCCTAAGCCAGGGGAATTACGACGCCGGCCGGCTGGGCGGGGCTCAGCTGCCCACCAGCCGCCGGACGGCCGCCGCGATGGCGGCAACGTCGGGCTGCTCGTCACGCCTGACGGTGAGCAGGTGCAGCAGCACCCCATCGCCGTAGTCGGCTACATCCCGGGCCCGGGCCTTCGCATCCTGGACACCCAGCGCGGCAAGGGCGTTTTCCAGTCCGCCCACCAGCTGGAAGTGGCCGGCCGTCACGGAATTGGGCTTGTCCAGGGAAAGCGCCAGCCGCGCCCGGGTCAGGCCGGCGTGCCTGCCGGCAAGCAGCACCACCATGGAGGCGAGCTGGTTTGCCAGTTCAGTGGCATCCTTTGGCGGACCGGCCGGTCCCTGCTCCCGGAGGAGCGCGGCGTCCAGCTCGAGCAGCCGGTCCAGGACGGCGTCCACCAGCGCGGCGCGGTTGCGGTAGTAGTTCGACGTCGTGCCTTCCGACAGGCCGGCGGCAGTATCCACGGCCCGGTGGGTGAGACCCTTCATGCCCTTGTCCGCCACCACGGCCAGGGCAGCGTCGAGCAACAGGGTACGTCGGTCCGGCATGGAATCAGTGTAGTGGGACCCCTTTCGGTTCACTACAAAAGTAGTAAAATGGCGTGCATGGAAACGATCACGATCGTTGGCGGCGGCATCGCCGGCCTGGCCCTCGCGGCGGCGTTGAACCCCGGCCGCTTCCAGGTAACCGTCCATGAGAAACGTCCGGCACTGCCCACGGTCGGCAACGCCCTCGGGATGTGGCCCAACGCCCAACGCGCCCTGGCCCGGCTGGGCATCCTTGACGAGGCACGGGCGGTCAGCCCGGTGCTGGGCAGCGGGTCGGTCCGCAACGCCCAGGGTGAACCGTGGGTCACCGTCGACGCCGGGGAAATGTTCGGCATCTCCCGGATTGACCTGATCCGGCTGCTGGATGAAGCAGTGCCCGCAACAGTCCGGCGGGTCACTGACACCGTGCAGGCAGTCCCCGTGGACGGCAGCCTGGTGGTGGGAGCCGACGGCGTCCACAGCATGGTCCGCCGTGCGGCGTGGGGCGGGGCCACCGATGCCCGTCTCACCCCTTACCTCGCTCTTCGCGGCACCCTCCCTACTTCAGTCGGGCCGGATGAGGTGGGCGAGTACTGGGGCCGCGGTGACCTGTTCGGGATGGCTGCTGCCCGGGGAGGCTCCTTTTGGTACGCGAGCTACCGGTCGGACCTCGGCCCATACGGGATAGACCCGGCGTCGGTTCTCGAGCAGGCACGGGCACGCTTCGCCCACCACGCACCCGCCATCCGCCGCACTCTGGCCGCAGCCACGCCGGAGGAATGCCTGGTCCAGCGCCTGTGGACGGTACCGCGACTCGGGTCCTATGTCAGCGGCAGGAGGGTGCTCGTGGGGGATGCCGCCCACGCCATGATGCCAACCCTGGGCCGCGGGGCCTGCGAGTCGCTGGTGGACGCGGTCACGCTGGCTGACCTCCTCAATACCCTTCCGGAGGACCGGGCGCTGCGGGCCTACAACAGGCAGCGGCGGCTGCGCACCCGTGCCGTGAGCGTGGCCTCGTCAGCGCTGGGACGGGTTGCGCTCGCCGACCGTGCCCAGCCGCTGCGGGACCGCATGCTCAACCTCGCCCGACGGCGGAACGCAAGGGCCGCCGTCGGCAGTACTGCCGGAGGCTGATCAGCGGACGGCAGCCGCGGGGCGCGTGGCGTCATCCTCTCCCGGCGCCTGGGCGTCCTGGGCTTCCGGACCGGGAGCCTGCGATGCGGAAGGCAACGCGGGCAGACGCTTCCTTGTCCCGCGCCGGCCGGACCTGCCATACACCAGGTACATGGTCACACCCGTGATGACCATGAGGAGCACCGTGTAAACGAAGGTATTGGCGATTCCCTCGGTTCCCTCGGCCCCGTCAGTGTTGGCCTTGATGACCAGGCCCAGCGGCTGGACCAGCGGATGGGCAAGGAAGATAGCGGTGTCATAGTCGTCCAGCAGGCTGTTGAAATTCAGGGCGGTGATGGCGGCCGCAGCCGGCAGCACCAGCGGCAGAAGGATCCGCCGGAAGACGTACAGTGTCCTGGCGCCCATGATGGCTGCAGCCTCCTCCAAGGAGGAGTTCACGGAGGCAAAGGACGCTTTGAGCATCCGGAGCGTGAACGGGATCTTCACCGTGACGAAGGCGATGAGCAGGATCACGGTGGTTCCGGTAAGGACGGCCCCTCCCACCAGCGGACTGGGATGGTCGTAACTGACGATCAAGCCGAGGGCCAGCAGCGCGGAGGGCAGGATCCAGGGGATGTGCAGCAGGTACTCAAAGGCCGAGGCCGCCCAGTTCCTGTATTTCTGCAGCAGCCGGGCCACGAAAAGGAGTCCGCCGACGGCGACAACAGCCGCCAGGGCGCTGTACACCACGCTCACGATGAACGGCCGGATCCCTGACTCCTGGGTGAGGACGCGAACGTAGTTCTCCATTGTCAGGTTGGCGAGCGACAGTTGTCCGGTCTGGATGGCCGCCCCGTCGGCGAAGGAATACAGCACGATCAAAACGACTGGAAGCGTGTAGATGGCGAAGAGTAGATACGCCACAGCATGCACGGCCAGGTTGGCTGCGGGGTTTCGGATCTGCTGCTTCTGCAGTTCCGAGGACACCTTCGACACGGAAAAGTAGGTGCCGCCCCTCTCCAGGCGGGACATCACGGCGAGCATCAGGATGGTAGCCACGCCGAGAATCACGGCCAGCAGCGCGGCGAGGTCGCGCGAGGTGGGGCTGTTGGTAAACGTCAGGATCATCGGAGTGATGGTCTGGAAATCCCGGCCACCCAGCACCTGGGGAGCGCTCAACGCGCCCAGGCCGGTAAGGAACGACAGGATGGTGACGGCGAACAGTGTGGGTTTGAGCATCGGCAGGACAATTCGCCGCAGGATGGTCCACGTGGAGGCGCCAAGATTACGTGCAGCCTCGATGGTCTGGTAGTCGATGCCTTTGAGCGCATTCGCCACGAACAGCATGTGGTTGGTGGTGGTGGCAAAGGTCATCACCACCAGGACGGCGAAGAACCCTGAGAACCAGCCCGGGTCCATGCCGGGAACCATCTTGACCAGCAGCGAGGTGACAATGCCCTTCTCGCCGTAGATGAATTTGTAGCCCGCCGCCAGCACGATGCCACCGTAGATAAAGGTGGACGCGTAGCCCAGGAAGAGGATCCTGGAGCCTCGGATCCGGAAGTAGTGCGTGACCAAAACGATAAAGACCCCCACCACATTGACGGTGATGGAGAGTGCCACGGCCAGGAGAAAGCTGTTGCCAAGGGCCTTCATTGCCCGCTGCGAGGAGAACAGCTTCTCCGCCGCCCGGCCTGAAAAGCTCCCATCCGGAAAGAAAGTGGCGATCAGGATGTTGACGTTGGGCCAAACAAGGAAAGCGGCAATGAACCACGTGAGGACCACTCCGACCACCAGGACGAAGGGGGAGCGAACCATGTGGCGCACCGTGGTGTTTGCACTCATGGCAGGGCGACCGCCTGATTCCGGGTCAAGGCAATCCCCGTGTCCGGGTGGTACTGGAGGATGTGTTCCGGCCGGATGTAGACCGTTGTACCCGTACCGGCGTCAGGGTGGGTAGCGCCGTCCTCCCTGACC
Organism: Arthrobacter sp. E1SS-5; assembly: GCF_057073715.1. NCBI lineage: Bacteria > Bacillati > Actinomycetota > Actinomycetes > Micrococcales > Micrococcaceae > Arthrobacter > Arthrobacter sp. E1SS-5. The sequence goes on along the minus strand of NZ_CP172703.1, from coordinate 4,253,279 downwards.
AGGAGGCGGATGTCAGCGCCGTGGCTGCGCACGACGTACCGGCTGTGGAGGCCGTGGTACGTGCGCGAGACCACGGTGGCGGACAGTCCGACGGCGTCGCCTCCGGCCACAGGCTGGTCCAGTGAGGCTTTTTCCACCCGCAGGTACGACTTGGCGTCGGTGCTGAGCCCAGCTCCGGAGAGCCTATTAACCTCTGCCACAAACTCCGGTGTCAGGGCCGAGCTGTCGCCAATGAAGTTGCAGACGAACTCGGTGGCGGCATGGTCGTAGATGTCCTGCGGCGTCCCGACCTGCTCAATGACGCCCTTGTTGAACACGGCCACGCGGTCACTCATGGCAAGTGCCTCGTCCTGGTCATGGGTGACGTACACGGTGGTAATGCCAAACTCGCTTTGCAGGTCTTTCAGCTGCTGGCGCAACTGGTGCCGGAGCTTGGCGTCAAGGTTGGACAGCGGCTCGTCCAGCAGCAGGATCTTCGGCCGCAGCACCAAGGCACGCGCAACGGCCACCCGCTGCTGCTGGCCGCCGGAAAGTTCTGCTACGTTTTTCGCCAGTTGCTCGTCGCTGAGCTCCACCCGCCGCGCAATATCCCGGACGAGGCGGTCGCTGTCAGCTGCTTTTTCCTTCCGGACCCGGAGCCCGAAAGCGATGTTCTCCCACACGCTCATGCTGGGGAAAAGGGCATAGTTCTGGAACACCATGCCCACCTGCCGCTTATCGCTGGGAAGGCGGGTGACGTCCTTTCCGTCCACACGAACGGTGCCCTTGGCCGGCTGGATAAAGCCGGCCAAGGTGCGCAGTGCCGTGGTCTTCCCGCAACCGGAGGGCCCCAGCAGGGTGAAGAATTCGCCCGGGCGGACATGCAGGTCCAGGCGTGGAATGGCGGTGAAATCGCCAAAGGTAACTTCGATGTTCTCCAAGCGGATCATGGCAAACCTGTCTGGTGTGGCGCGGGAGCGGGCGGAGGTCGGGCTAGGTCATGTATTCAAGCTCGATCTTCTCCACCCAGGCGCCCATGTTCTTCTGCACGAAGTTCCAGTCGATGTCCTGCTGCTTAAGGTCCGCAAAGAAGTTCACCACCTCCGGATTGGCCTTTGCCTGGGCACCCTTGTTGACGGGCATGGAGTTGAACTGCTGGGCGAACTCACCTTGGACGTCGGCGCTGCCGAACCAGTCGATAAATTTCTGCGCCTGCTCCTTCTTCTTGGTCCCCTTCACGAGGGCTATCTGCTCCACTGCAAGGGGGACGCCGACGGAGGGGACGACGGTGTCGACGTTCACCTTGAAGGACTTCTCGCGCTCAGCAATGATGGAGGACGGCATCTGGCCCATGTCCACTTCGCCGGACGCGATGCGGGCAAAGAGGTCGGTTTTCGCTACGGCCGGGCTTCCGTTCTTGAAGTACTGTTCAACTTGCTTCCAGCCTTCGTCGGAGATCCCCAAATCCCCGGACTCATCGCGGTAGCGCGACAGGATGCCGGCGAAGACAAGCTGTGCCGTGGCGGTGCCCATGCCGGTGACCCGTTCGTAGCGGCTCTTGAACTCGTCCTTTGTCCAAAGATCCGTCCAGTCCTTCGGTGACGCATCTTTGCTGATCTTGTCTGAGTTGTAGCCCAGGAGGATGGCCTGCTTCACCAGCGGCCAGTACGTCTCCCCGTCGCCCAGGCCCTTGTCCACGTCACCAGCCCACTTGGGTTGGTAGGCCTCCAGCGCTCCCTCATTCTTGACCTGCGAAAAGTACATGTTGTTCAGGCCGAAGGCGACGTCCGCGATGGGATTGTTCTTCTCGGCGATGAGCTTGTTGGTGGCATCAGCGCCGCCGGCACCCACAATCTCGATCTTGAAGCCGGCATCGGCGGCCTTCTTGGTCAACCAATCGCCGCGGCCTTCGCCGTTGGAGTTGGTGTAAACAACAAGGGTGTCTGCTGACGCGCCTGCCGCTGACCCGGAGGCTTCCCCGGACGAGGCCGGCGGGGACGAGGTGCCACCGCATCCGGCGAGAAGGGTGGCGGCGACGGCGGCGGCAACCAAGGTCTGCAATTTACGCACGATCAGGACTCATTTCTGGACTGGAATCGGAGCATGTCCGCACAGCCTATAGCCGGGCAGGACGAAAACCAGGCTGTTATAGCTATCGATTCGATAAACAGCCCGGCTGCTCACTTTGGACCAATCGGGGAAACGGAGGACGCCGTGGGCGTGAACCGGGGGCGAACGTTAGTCCTGGTCCTCCGGGTCCCCGCTAGGCCATCGCAGTCTGAGCGGCGCTGTGGGCGTTGATGGTTTTGGCGTAGCAGGAAGAGTGTTCCACTCCGATGTACGGCCCGAAGTTGGGAATCGCCTCGAAGCCGGAGTTCCGGTAGAAATTGCGGCCGTCCGGCTGGGCTGATCCGGCCTCCGCCTTGATCCGGGTAATGCCCTGGCTGAATGCCTCCGCCTCGAGTGCGGCCAGGATCGAACTCGCTACGCCTGAGCCGCGCGTATACGGCAGCACGTAGAGGCGCTTGATCTCAGCCGTTGATCCATCCAGGAGCCGCAGCCCCCCGCAGCCGACCGGTTGACCGGAACCTTTGTCGTATGCCACCAGGAACACCGCGCAGTCGGCGCCCGACGGCGGCGGGCCGGGTTCGTGGTCGGGCCGGCCAAAACGGGCGTCCAGTTCAGCCTGTTGGGCCCGGCGCAAGTCCGCGCCTACGGGGTTGGACCAGGGGACCTGCCGGATGTTCAGCCGGGGGTTGGTCTGCATAACTGCCTCGATTCGCCGGAGGGGTATGCCTGAAAAGGATAGGCCCGGGTGGTTACGCCGGTGTTTCCTGCCGGTTAGGGCCTGGCTAACGGATGTGGGAGGCGGCACAGCAAGTTGCTTGGCAGACTAGTTATAAGTTGGTCTAAAATGATCCCATGGTTTCTACGGGCAACGAGGGATCCGGCTACTGGTACGGACCCGACGGGCAGCTGGACTACAGTGCAGCGGTGTTGAAGTCACTCCGGGACTACCGGGCGGCTGAAACGGAAATCCGCCGCAGCACCAGGGACTCCATGGGTATGGGCGAAACGGACATCCTTGCCCTGCGGTACCTGCTGAGGGTTCAGGCGTCGGGCAAGCAGGTTGTTCCGAAGGATCTCAGCCAGTTCCTCAATATTACTAGCGCTTCCACCACCTCGCTCATCGACAGGCTGGTGTCCAGCGGCCATGTCCGTCGTGAGCCGCACCCCTCCGACCGCCGCTCCGTAGTGGTGGTACCAACGGTCGAGTCCGATAAGGAAGTGCGCGAAACCCTCGGCGCCATGCATCGGCGGATGATGGCCGTGGCCGAGAGCCTCACCGCGGATGAGGCGCGCATCGTAGTCGATTTCCTCCAGCGCATGACCCAGTCGCTGCAGGTGCATGAGGATGAGGAACTTAAAATTCACTAGGCGGACTAGCTAGTTGGACTAGTTATATGTATGCTTACGAATGTTCCTGATGTTGCTTTTCCAACGGAGTCGTGAGTGTCTTGGTTACCTTCACCGAAGTTTCACCGCCTGATCCCCGGCTTGGCGCTGTAATCCCGGATACCCGCACTGGCCTGCAGGAGACCTTCCCGGACGCGACACGACCCACCCTGGACGGCACCACTGCGCCGCAGGGCGGAAGTGCGGTCCACTGCGGCAGTCCGATGCAGCTCGTGACGCCGGCCGTTGGGCTGGAAGCAGCGAGCTACACCTTTGCGCCCGCCGATACGGTCGGTACTGAGCTTCCACCCGTGTGGCGTTGCCGCTGCGGGTTCCAGCTCGATGCCTGGTCCGCTGACCCCCAGTGGGGGCAGGCTCCGCTGGTTTCCTTCGCATGAGCCTCCTGGAAACGGCAGTTGCTGCCCCGCGCCCGGTCCCAGCGAAGGGCACCGTTGCCGGACGGTGGCAGCTTCGGGAACGCCTCGGCCGTGGGTCGGCTGCCGAAGTCTTTCGGGCGGTGGATCTGGAGGGCGGTCCCGACGTTGCGGTCAAGATCGCTGCCGCCAATGGCCGGAAGCAGCATCAGCGCATCCAAAACGAAGCGGGTGTCCTGGCCGGACTCAACCATCCCTCCATTGTGCGGCTTATTGCGCAGGGCGTTATGGCCGACGGCGGTACCCACGCCGGGCGACCTTTCCTGGTGGAGGAGCTCGCGCTGGGAACGAGCCTGGCGGACACCATCCGGCTGCAAAGTCCGCGCCCAGCCGACGCTGCCCGCTGGGCGCGCGGCCTTTTCGAGGCACTCGCGCACCTTCACGCCGGCGGCTTGGTGCACCGTGACATCAAGCCGGCAAACCTGATGCTGAGCGGCCTGCGGAGGAGCCCCGTCCGGATCATCGACTTTGGGATCGCGGCGGCGGCCGGGGCGGATCCCGAGCCCGGAATTTCCTCCGGGACTGTGCATTACATGAGCCCGGAGCAGGCGGCCGGCGGGGCAGCGGACCCGTCCTGGGACGTGTACGCCATGGGGCTGGTCCTGCTGGAACTCCTCACCGGCACCAAGGCGTTTCCCGGTACTGCCGTCGAATCCCTCGTCGCCCGCACCCTGCGCTCGCCCGCGATCCCGGATTCCCTGGGCGACTGGGCCGTCCTGCTGCGTTCCCTGACGGCAATGGATCCCGGAGAGCGTCCGACGGCGGCAGCCGCCGCGGCGATGGCGGCCCGGCTGATTCCGGCGGTTCCGTCCTCCGGTCAAGGTATCCAGCGCACCCTGCCCAGCCAAGGGAGCCAGTGTGCCCAACGTGGCCAGACGGTTGCCGGGACCTGCCCGGCAACCCGGGCATTCTCTCCCCGGCGCCACCGGCAGCGGGCCTAGGGCGCCGCTGCGTCCCGTCCGGTGGGATCCCCGGCCGCTGGGTCTGCCAGGGCCAGGCCGCCCACTGGGCTGCCATCCCAATGGATCAGGGTCCAGCCGGCAGCCGTGTCTCCCTCCAGGGCGACGATCCCGGTGTTGGCCAGGACATGGCGTGCTGCGAACTCATGGTCAGCGCCATCTGCCCGGAGTCCTGCCCAGGTGCGGATGGCGGCACCGTGGCTGACGACGGCAACCGTGCCGTGCTGCTGCCGTTCAGCCCGTTCCACCACCTGTGCGATGGCGGCGTCAAACCGCTCGAAGAAGGCATGGCCGTCGGGCCCGGCGGGCATGCGGCGGTCCAGGTCGCCGGCGGCCCAGGAGATCACGGTCCCCATGTAGCGCTTGTGGGCTTCATGGTCCGTCAGCTTCTCCAGTGAGCCGGCCTCGATTTCGTGCAGCCCGTCCAGGACCTCCACGTTGAGGGTGTGCCGCCGGGCCAGCGGCGCGGCGGTGATCTGCGTCCTGATCAGGGTGGAGGCGTAGAGTGCCTCGATGCGTTCGTTGGCCAGTGCCCGGGCCATGGCTTCGGCCTGGCGTTCGCCCAGTTCGGTCAGGCCGGGCCCGGGGTGGTCCGTATCCAATTGGCCCAGCACATTGCCGGGGGTTTCGCCATGGCGGATCAGGAGCAACTTCATGTTCCCAGTTTCCCACCCCCGGACGACTGCAACCGCGCGGCGGCAGCGGCGTTACCCTGCCGGATGCAAGGAAGGCGCCGGGCCTCCTCGAAGCCCGGCGCCGCCGTCGTACGTTCTGCCCTGCTTGGGGGCCTACTGCAGGTGGTCCACCAGCTGGTCCGCGATGCCCGTGTACTTGCCGGGGGTGAGGGCCAGGAGCCGCGCCTCAGCCTCGGGGGAGAGGCCCAGGCCCTGCACGAACTCCTGCATGCGGGCCGCGTCCACGCGGTGGCCGCGGGTGAGGTCCTTGAGGCGCTCGTACGGGTTCTCCATGCCTTCGACGCCGGCAATGGCCTCGGCGCGCATGACCATCTGGATTGCCTCGCCCAGGACCTCCCAGTTGGTGTCCAGGTCGGCGGCGAGGACATCCTGGGCCACGTCCAGGCGGTCAAGGCCCTTGGCCACGTTGGAGATGGCCAGCAGGGAATGGCCGAACGCCACACCGATATTGCGCTGGCTGGAGGAGTCGGTGAGGTCCCGCTGCCAGCGGGAGGTCACCAGGGTGGCAGCCAGGGTGTCCAGCAGGCCGTTGGAGATCTCCAGGTTGGCCTCGGCGTTTTCGAAGCGGATGGGGTTGACCTTGTGCGGCATGGTGGACGAACCCGTTGCACCGGCCACGGGGATCTGTGCGAAGTAGCCGATGGAGATGTAGCTCCAGATGTCCGTGCAGACGTTGTGGAGGATGCGATTGAAGCGCGCCACGTCGGCGTACAGCTCTGCCTGCCAGTCGTGGCTCTCGATCTGCGTGGTCAGCGGGTTCCAGGTGAGGCCGAGTCCCTCGACGAACGACTTGGACACCTGCTGCCAGTCGGCGCCGGGAACGGACGCCACATGGGCTGCGTAGGTGCCGGTGGCGCCGTTGATCTTGCCCAGGTATTCGGTCTTGGCGATCCGGTCCAGCTGGCGGGTCAGGCGGTGGGCGATGACTGCCAGTTCCTTGCCCAAAGTGGTGGGCGTGGCGGGCTGGCCATGGGTGCGGGACAGCATGGGCACGGCGCGGTTGTCTTCAGCCATCCTGCTGATCTGTGCCACCAGGGCGCGGGCCGCGGGCAGCCACACGTCCTCCACAGCACCCTTGACGCCGAGAGCGTAGGAGAGGTTGTTGATGTCCTCGGACGTGCAGCCGAAGTGGACCATGGCGGTCAGGTTTTCGATGCCGATCGCGGGAAGGCGGCGGCCAATGTAGTACTCCACGGCCTTCACATCGTGGACGGTGACGGCCTCGATTTCGGCCAGCTCTGCCACGGACGCGGCGTCGAACTCCGTGACGATGGAGCGGAGTTGGCTTTGCTGTTCCGCACTCAGCGGGCCCGCGCCGGGAAGGACGTTGTTGCTGGTCAGGTGGATGAGCCATTCCACTTCGACGGCCACGCGGTCGCGGTTCAGTGCAGCCTCGGACAGGTAGTCAACCAGGGGCGCGACGGCGGACTGGTAGCGGCCGTCCAGGGGTCCAAGCGCGATTTTTTCCGGTGACGCGGCGAGGGCCAGGCGTCCTGAGGGCGTGCGGGTATCAGCTGTGGCGGCAGTTTCAGGCATGTGCTGATTCTTTCACGAAGTCCGGTGCCGCTTTAAGCGCGTCCCCCACGTTACTTGTCCACATAGCCGACGGCGGCGCTTACCCGGGCAGGGAAGCGTCCCTAGCGTTGGGAGCGGCAGGGTTGGGGCGGACCAGCCGGCCGGGGAGACCGCGACGGGAAGCAACATGGGGAACGGATCGATGGACGGGATATGGGGCGGCGGGCTGGACGTCAGCCTGGAAGTGCAGGAGGTGGGCAGGAAGGTGGCGCAGTGCTCGGACAGTGCCGAAGGGGTGGTGGCGGGCTTCCATGACATCCAGCTGCTGGACTGGCAGTCACCTGCCGGACAGGCCTACCGGGCCTCTGTCGCCTTGCAAGCGGTGGCCGTACGGCGGGCATTGGAACGGATCCAGGAAGCTTCTGCCGCGGTGGCAGCACATGCCCGCGCGGCGTTGACCTCCGAATGTTCGCCCGACGGCCGGTTCTGATGACTGACGCAACGCCCTCCAGAGGGGGAAGACCCATCCAGGTTTTGCCACCGCCTCCGGCCGGCAACCTCACGGTCTCCGGCGGGGTGGGCGGCATTACCGTCCAGCTGGAGGAGTTGGAGTTGGGGGCCGGAAAGCTCGATCGGCTCGCCGAGCGGCTCGCAGCCATCGAGTCCGGGCTTTTCGCCGCCTGGCAGGAGCTCGGTGTCCACCAGAACCGCCCGCGCAGTACGGGAACCGCCGCTCTTATTGCCGTTTGGGAGGCTAAGGATGCCGTCCAAAAAGTGCGGCTGGAACTGCAGCGGATCAGCGGCCAGGTGCGCAGCTGCAGGCGCGAGTATGAGATTGCCGAATCCTCAGCCCACCTGAAGTGGCGGCTGGGTCTGTCGGATCCGGACGTTGAGCTCCAAAAGCACGTGGACTTCTGGCGGACGGGATTCCTTAACGGGGATGCCACTGAAATGCTGGTGGCAGATGCCGTCCTCCTCCTGCCCGCAATCACGTCCGCGGTTGAAGAAAACATCCCTTCCCTGCGCACGGGCCCCGTAACGGCCATGCAGGAAGAAACTGTCCCCATCGATCTCGATGCGAGCCCCGCCGGGCTGCTTGAGCGGGTACGGATGATTGAGGCACGCGGCAGCGGCTACATCGAAGTCATTGAAGTGGACACCGGCGCCGGAAAAGCCTACGTCGTTGTGGTTCCCGGAACGCAGGTGAACGAATCCGATGGCGGGACCAATCCTTTCGACCTGGGTGGAATCGTAGACGGCATGGGTGCCCGCTCGGAACGCATCAATGCCGCTGTAATCCAGTCGCTCCGGCAGGCCGGTGCCGAACCCGGCGCGGAGGTGGTCGCGGTGGGGTACAGCCAGGGCGGCATCCACGCCATGAATTTGGCGGCTGAAGAGGCCTTCTTGAAGGAGTACCGGCTCAAATACGTCCTGACCGCCGGGTCACCCGTTTCGCGCATCATGCCTTCCCCCGATGTCAGCAGCCTTCACCTGGAGCACCGAACGGACTGGGTGCCAGGCAGCGATGGCCTGCCGAACCGCGACGCCAGGAACCAGGTCACCGTAACCATGACCAACGACCTTTACGTCCGCGGCGGAGAAGACGCCGGCTTGGGTCCCGGACACAACCTCACGGGCTATGAAGAGGCGGCCCGGCAGGTGGGCGCCAGCAAAGACCCTTCACTGGTCCAGTCCACGGCGGTGCTTGGGAGTGTCCTCGGTGCCGGAGGCGCTGCCACTGCCACCCGCTTTGCGTTGTCCAAAACTCCGCCGCCTGCGGTTCCCAAGGACCCCAGGGATCCCTTCTCCGGGCGGCCGCAACCGGGTGCCCGGTAGCGGCCGTGTCTGATCTCCGGCGGGGGAGTCATGAGATCTGCGCGGGGTGCAGTTCAGCATAGGAATTTGAGCGCGGATTTTCCGGTTTGGGTGCAGGCTGCGGAGCGGGCGGCGGGGCCGGCTGTGGGTCCGGGGCGGGGACAGCGGCAGGGCACCGGTAGTTGTAGTCGAGGTCGTTTTCCGTGAACTGCGTTGTGGTTACGGTTCCGCCTGGGGTCAGAGGGGCTGCCTCGCAATACTCTTCTGCCGACTCTGCGGAATAGGCGCCCGCCAGCCAGTTCTGGAGTTTGTCGAGATTGCTGCCGGGACTGACGTCACCCACAATTTCGCTGAATTGATAACCGGTTGAATAGATCCCTACTTCTGCTCCGGCGCCCTGCAGGTAGGCCGTCATGCCTTCCAGTTCGGCTGCATTCACCGCCTTGTCCCACAGCCAGCTGTTTCCAAACTCAACGTCGAGCCACCACATGCGGTGGGCCACGGTGTGCCCGGCTTGCTGCAGGATGTCGCCCGCGTTGACGGCCATGGCGTAGCCGTGCACGTAAGCGCAGGCCGGGGAGGCAGTGCCATCACACGGCCCGTAGGGGTTGCTGACAGCAGCGCCCCGATAGGTGTTCTCTGCAGGCCACCACAATGATTCCACAGGACCTGTTGCGGCCGTATTCACGTACACGGCCGCCGGCATTCCGCCTGCCGAGGCCGCACTTTGGTCCGCCCAGGCCAGCTGCTCCGACAAGCACGGGTTGGCGGAATCCGGCCGGCCACCGTTCACGCCCACGATCGCAAAGGCAGGGGGCGCAGGAAGATCCGCCCCGCATTGGGGCCAGGAGATGTCGTTGCCCAGGCCCCCGGGACTGGGTACCGGCCCTGATTCGGCGTCCGCATAAGCAGGGCCTGCCTGCCAGGTGAAAAGCAGGCAGGCAGCGAGCAGGATTCTTCTGGGCTTCATCTTTGGCCCCCATGTTCCGGAACTGACGCAACAGGCCTTTTTGCGGCCCGGTTCGCAGCCTAAAAGGCGGGCGCCATGGCAGTCATGGGTGGCCGGTACTGGACTTTTGGGAACCGGCACGGGGAAAGCACCTGTTAGGTACCTGGTTTCGCGGGCACTTCTACTTGGGTGGACAGATCCTGCCTGGTCGGCAGGCTCCGGCAGGTGGCCACACGGGACGTCAGCGCCGGCCGCCGGGCAGCAACCCTGCAACCATCGAAACCAGGGAGATGATGATCGCAGCCAGCACCGCAGTCCAGAAAAATGAATCGAAGGTGAGGTGCACCGGGGTGTAGCTGCTGATCCAGGATGTCAGGTACAGCATCGCTGCATTGATTACTATCGCGAACAGGCCGAGCGTCAGGATGGTGATGGGAAGCGCAAGGAGCCTTACCAGGGGCCGGACGAAGGCATTGACCACGCCGAAAATGAGGCCGATAAAGAGATAAGCCACCACAATCCCGATGGTCCCGGTGTCCTGCGAAATACCGGTCCTGGCCACGGCTTCAGATGCCGCAGTGCTGGAGATTTCCATCCCGGGCAGGACCCAACTGGCCACCCAAAGAGCAGCGGCATTGACGACGACCCGGAGGATGAAGGAACCCATGGCACCATGCTTCCATACCGTCCTTCGGGGCGGCTGGGACCGTCCTAAATTTCTGCCGTTCGTTCCCCTGGCCCCTTGAGGCCCTCGAAGTAGGCTGGTGGCCATGACTTCTTCTGAGACCAGGGCAGGCGGAATCGCGCCGCGCCCGGTGCTGGACCGGCTGCCCCGCTACGCTGCAGGAAAGCCGCCGGCCGCGGTCAGCGGACTGGCCAGCTACAAGCTGTCCTCCAACGAAAACCCGCTGCCGCCGATTCCCGCGGTGCTGGACGCCATCGCCAGCCAGGGAGACTTCAACCGCTACCCGGATCCCCTGAGCAGCAGGCTCCGTGCCGTGCTCGCAGAGTTCCTTGATGTGCCTGCCGAGGACATCGTGACCGGAGCCGGAAGCCTGGGCGCACTGAACCAGATCCTGGCGGCCTTTGCCGGCCAAAACGACGACGGCAAGGCGGACGAAGTCATCTACGCCTGGCGCTCCTTTGAGGCGTACCCCATCAGCGTGGGCCTGGCGGGCGCCGAGAGCGTGCAGATCCCGGTGACAGGTGACGGCCGGCACGACCTCGCAGCCATGGCGGCAGCCGTGAGTGCCCGCACCAAGGTGATCCTGCTCTGCACGCCCAACAACCCCACAGGCCCCGCCCTCACCGCAGCCGAGACCGAGGCCTTCATCCGGTCCATCCCGGCCGACGTCGTGGTGGTCATCGATGAGGCTTACCAGGAGTTCGTCCGGGCGGAGGACGCGGCGGACGGGATCGCGCTTTACCGCAAATACCCCAACGTAGTGGTGCTCAGGACGTTCTCCAAGGCGCATGGCCTCGCGGGCCTCCGCGTTGGCTACAGCGTCTCCCATCCGGAATTAACCCAGTACCTTCGGGTCGCCGCAACACCTTTCGCCGTGTCCCAAATTGCCGAAAAAGCGGCAATGGTTTCCCTCGAAAATTACCCCCAGGTTGTGGAAAGGGTACAAAAACTCGTGGATGAGCGGACACGGGTCCTGGCAGGCCTCCGGGAGCTGGGATGGGCCGTCCCCGACGCGCAGGGCAACTTCGTGTGGCTCGCCCTTGGGGCTGAAAGCGCGGCCTTTGCGGAGTTCGCGGGCACGCGGGCGTTGTCTGTGCGGGCGTTCGCCGGGGAAGGCGTAAGGGTCAGCATCGGAGAACCCGAGGCCAACTCACGGTTCCTCCAGTTGTGTGCCGACTATACAAAGGCGCCAGCAACTTCCTAGCGCTTAACAAGTAGCCCTCCGGCTACTTACCGCAGATAAAGTTAGGATCAATAAGCCAATGTATATGCCGCAAGGGGAATGTATTCCTTGCGGGGCATATATCCTCACGACATCGCATTGCATCCGGATGCGGCAGGCAAGGAGACGGTATGGGCACTCATCTGCCTTCCACCGAGTTCGACGGAACAGCGGTAGACGACCAGCGGGAGGCCGATGCAGAGGCCGTTATGGGCGAGCCCCCTGCCCAGATGGTGCAGTTGCTGGGCCCTGAGGGAAAGCTGGGCACCGATCCGGTCTTCAGTGAGTACGCGGACAAACTCACCCCGGAGCAACTCCGCGGCCTCTATGCCGACATGGCCGCCATCCGCAGGTTCGACGTGGAGGCCACCGCCCTCCAGCGCCAAGGGCAGCTGGCACTGTGGGTCCCGCTTACCGGCCAGGAGGCAGCGCAGATTGGCTCGGGCAGGGCCAGCCAGCCGCAGGACTACATCTTTCCCACCTACCGCGAACACGGCGTAGCGCTGACCCGCAACGTGGACCTGGCAGAACTCCTGCGCCAGTTCCGCGGGGTTTCCAACGGTGGCTGGAATCCCAAGGACACCAACTTCCACCTGTACACCCTGGTCCTGGCCGCGCAGACCCTGCATGCCGTCGGCTACGCCATGGGAATCCAGCGGGACCAGAAGCTCGCGGCGTCGGATCCGGCAGGCAGGCAGCCGGATGCAGCCGTCATTGCCTACTTCGGCGACGGCGCCAGTTCTGAGGGCGACGTCCACGAATCGATGGTGTTCGCCTCCTCCTACAAGGCCCCCGTGGTGTTCTTCTGCCAAAACAACCACTGGGCCATCTCCGTGCCCACCAACGTCCAGACCCGCGTGCCCCTCTCCAACCGCGCCAAAGGCTACGGTTTCCCCGGTATCCGGGTGGACGGCAATGACGTGATCGCTGTGCACGCGGTCACCGAGTGGGCGCTCGAGCACGCACGCCAGGGCAAGGGCCCGGTCCTGATCGAGGCCTTCACCTACCGGGTGGGTGCGCACACCACCGCGGACGATCCCACCAAGTACCGGCACTCCGACGAAGAGGACGCCTGGCGCGCCAAGGACCCGCTGGCCCGGCTGGAAAAGTACCTGCGCGCCGAAGGCCTGGCCGACGACGCCTACTTCGCCAAGGTGAAGGCCGACGGCGACGAGCTGGCCGCGTATGTCCGCCGCACCGCCCACGATCTCGAAAACCCGGACATCCGGACAGCCTTCGCCAACGTCTACGCTGAAGCGCACCCGCTGGTGGCGGAGGAACTGGCGTGGTTCGAGGAATACAGCGCAGGATTCGCCGGCGAGGAAGAATCCGCCGGGCAGGCAGCAAAGGCAGGCCACTGATGACTACCATGACCATCGCGAAGGCCATCAACGAGGGCCTCCGCGCCACCCTGGCCGCCAACCCCAAATCGCTGCTGATGGGCGAGGACATCGGCCCCCTGGGCGGCGTCTACCGGGTCACCGACGGGCTGATCGGCGAGTTCGGCCCCGACCGCGTGGTGGATACCCCGCTGGCGGAGTCCGGCATCATCGGCACCGCCATCGGCCTGGCCCTCCGCGGCTACAGCCCGGTCTGCGAAATCCAGTTCGACGGCTTCGTCTTCCCCGGTTTCAACCAGATCACCACGCAGCTGGCCAAGATGCACGCCCGCAGCAACGGCAACCTCACCGTTCCGGTGGTCATCCGCATCCCCTACGGCGGCGGCATCGGGTCGGTGGAGCACCACTCGGAGTCCCCCGAGGCACTGTTCGCCCATACGGCGGGCCTGCGCATCATCACCCCGTCCAACCCGCACGACGCCTACTGGATGGTCCAGCAGGCCGTGCAGTGCCAGGACCCGGTGATCATCTTCGAACCCAAGCGCCGCTACTGGCTGAAGGGGGACGTGGACATCCAGGCGCCGGGCCCGGCGGAAGATCCGTTCAAGGCCCACGTGCTCCGCGAAGGGACAGACGCCACCATCGTGGCCTACGGCCCGCTGGTTCCCGTGGCCCTTGCCGCTGCCAACGCCGCTGAAGAGGACGGCCGCAGCGTTGAGGTCATCGACCTGCGCTCCATTTCGCCAATCGACTTCGATACCGTCACCGCGTCGGTGCAAAAGACCGGCCGGCTGATCGTGGCGCATGAGGCGCCCACTTTCGGTGGGATCGGCGGCGAAATCGCCGCCCGCATCAGCGAACGCGCCTTCCACTCGCTCGAATCCCCGGTGATCCGCGTAGGCGGATTCCACATGCCGTACCCCGTGGCCAAGGTGGAGGAAGACTACCTTCCGGACATCGACCGCATCCTGGAGGCGCTGGACCGCGCCCTCTCCTACTGAGGACACCATGACCCTGAACAAGTTCAACCTGCCCGACGTCGGCGAGGGCCTAACGGAAGCGGAAATCGTCTCCTGGAAGGTCAAGCCCGGCGACGCCGTGGCCATCAATGACGTCCTGTGCGAGATCGAAACCGCCAAGTCCATCGTGGAACTGCCGTCCCCGTTCGCCGGGACCGTCACCGAACTGCTGGTGCAGGAAGGCGTGACCGTGGACGTCGGGACCGCCATCATCAGCGTCAGCGACGAAGTTGCCGGCGACCCCACCCCGGCCGACGTGCGCGCCCCGGAGGCGCCGGCGCAGCCGCAACAAACAGCGCAGCCGCTCTACGGGAAGCTTCCCCAGGACGAGGCGCCGGATGGAACGGACGACGGCGGCACTGGCGGCGGTGCCCCGGCCGGCGGTCCGCTGGTGGGTTCCGGTCCCAAGGCCGACGCCGTCAAACGGCGCCCCCGCAAGACCTCACCCGCCGCTGCGGTCACCGCCAACGCCCCGGAGGTTGAGCCTGTGCAGCCGCGGACGCCCGCCGAGGTGTCCGCCGCCGCACCGGCCGGGGTGACAGCCGCCGTCGACACCCGCCCAACCCTGGGTGGCACCATCACCGGCCTGGTCAACCGGGTCCTGGCCAAACCGCCGGTCCGCAAGATCGCCCGCGACCTGGGCATCGACCTTGCGGACGTCGTGGCCACCGGCTCGCGCGGCGAGGTGACGCGGGAGGACCTGGTGAGCTACCAGGCCCAGCGCGACGCCGAACTGGACAAGGCGGACGGCTTCTGGGGCAAGGCAGGAAAGCCGCAGGACCAGCGCGTGGAGCGGATCCCGGTCAAGGGCGTCCGCAAGGCCACAGCCAAGGCGATGGTGGAATCGGCTTTCGCGGCACCGCACGTCAGCATCTTCGTGGACGTCGACGCCAGCCGCACCATGGAGTTCGTCAAGCGGCTCAAGGCCTCGCGGGACTTCGAGGGCGTCAAGGTTTCACCGCTGCTCATCCTGGCCAAGGCTGTCATCTGGGCGGCCGCCCGGAACCCCAGTGTGAACGCGGCGTGGGTGGATAACGGTGACGGGTCCGCGGAGATCCAGGTCAAGCACTTCATGAACCTGGGCATCGCCGCAGCCACCCCGCGCGGCCTCATGGTGCCTAACATCAAGAACGCACAGGACCTGTCGCTCAAGGAACTCGCGCTGGCCCTGAACAACCTGGCCACCACCGCCAGGGCTGGGAAGACGCAGCCGGCGGAAATGCAGGGCGGCACGCTTACGATCACCAACATCGGCGCCCTGGGCATCGATACGGGCACGCCCATCATCAATCCGGGCGAGGTGGCCATCGTGGCCTTCGGGACCATCAAGCAGAAGCCCTGGGTGCTGGACGGCGAGGTGATTCCCCGCTGGATCACCACGCTTGGGGGATCGTTCGACCATCGCGTGGTGGATGGTGATTTGTCCGCCCGCTTCATGGCCGACGTCGCGGCCATCCTGGAAGAGCCCGCGCTCCTCCTGGACTAGCAGGTGACGGTTAGTGGCGGGTCAATCCGGGTCAAGAACCGGACCGCCAGATGGCTGACTGAGGTTTTCCAGCCGCCGGTGGTGGTTTCCCTCCAGCTGCTGATCAGCCCGCTGGCGGAGCCGGGGTTTCCCGGATCCATTGGCTACGGCGCGCTGGCGGCCCTCTTTGTGTGCGTGGTTCCGCTCGTAGTGCTGCTGGTCCTGGTCCGGCTGGGGAAGGTGACGGACCATCACGTCAGCGACCGGAAGCAGCGTGCGCCCGTGCTCCTGATGGCGCTGGCCTCCATAGCTATCGGTTTGCTGGTGCTCAATGCCGTGGACGCGCCGTCGAGTGTGGTGGCCATGGTCCTGGCGGTGGTGGGCGGCGTCGCGGTGCTCGCAGCGGTCAGCCCGTTCTGGAAAATGAGCGGCCACGCTGCCGCGATGTCCTGCGCCGCCGTCGTATCCGTGCTGATGCTGGGCCCGGCATGGGCGCCGCTGCTGCTCCTGGTTCCGGCGGTCAGCTGGTCAAGGGTGGTCCTGAGGGCGCACACGCCGGCGCAGGTGGTGGCGGGTTCGCTTTTCGGCGGCGTGGTGATGGCCGGGATCTGGTGGCTGTTGCGGGGCTGGCTGGTGGGCTGAGCCCCGCGGAGCACGTGCAGCCAAGAGGTTTTAGTACGCGTTGTAGGCAGTCAGGGCATCGATGATTGCCGGATCGGCAGTAGCTCCCAAGGCCACCGCGGCGCCAGTCATCAGGACTCCCATCAAGGCGGCCATGCCGGCCCATGCGCTCAGCAGCTTCCAGTCCTCGCGCAGGACGCTGCGGACGGTCGCCGGAAGCTGAAGCCCGGGAGTGATCAGGTTGGGCGCGCTGTCCAGGCTGCCGTCGTCCAGCAGTGCAACCACCCTGTCGTTGCTGCGGTCCACCCGCATAGAGCTGATGTGGTTGCCGTGGCGGGCCAGGAGGATGTCGTGGCCAACCAGTTGGCGGCGCTGCAGAGTAATCAAGGGGAGCCCTTCGCTGGGGGTGGAATCGTCAGTGTCCACGCCTTTGGGGGCCTCTACAATTTTATCGTCGCGCCACCAGCTGAAACGGTGATATAGCGGTGAGAACGGACACCCCCCGCAGCGATGTCCGCCACCACGGGGAGTGTCCGGGGTTACGCCCGGGGTTGTGCTGGAGGGCCTAGTCGACGTCGTAGGTGTTGGCAATGTAGACGTCGCACGGAGCGTTGTGGGCAACGCTGTTGGCCACGCTGCCAAGCACGCGGCCAACGCCGCGCATGCGCCGGTTTCCCACCACGATGATCCTCGCGTCCATTCGGACCGCTTCCTTAATCAAGGCGTCGGCAGGCCGTCCGCGTGCCGCCGAGTACGTCACGGTGATGTCGCGGCCCAGCGATTCCGCCACGGTCCGCGCCACCTGCTCTGCCGCGTCCGCATCGGAGACGATCCACCGGTCGCTGCCGCTGCCGAACACTTCGGTCCGGTCGCTGTCGAAGGCGGAGACGACGTGCAGCGAAGCGTCCATGGCTGCCGCCAGGCCCTTGGCCGACTCAGCGGCCTTCTTTGCGGTTTCACTGCCGTCAACCCCTACAACGATGATTCCACCCATATGCATGCTCCTTTGCTCGGTTTACGGCTTTCGTGTGGCTTACGCTACAGCGCGGCGATGGCTTCCTGCAGCACCGGCGCCAGGCGGCGCACTCCTTCGGCAATCGCATCGGGAGGCACGGCGCTGAAGGCGAGCCTCATCTTGTTGGACGGCTGGTCCGACGGCGTGAAGGCGGCTCCGGGGATAAACACCACACCGGCGTCGATCGCCTTGAGCAGCAGCGGGTAGGTATCGACGCCTTCGGGCAGCGTAACCCAGACGAAGAAGCCGCCCTGCGGGCTGGTCCAGGATGTTCCGGGCGGCATGAATTCCTTGAGGGCGGCCAGCATGGCCCGGCACCTTTCGGCGTACAGCCCGCGATAGGTTTCGATCTGCCCTTTCCAGTCGTATCCGCCCAGGTAGGCCGAGACCAGCATCTGGTTCAGGGTGGGCGGACAAAGAGTCACGGACTCGGCGGCAAGGTAGTAGCGGCGCTGGAGGTGCTCCGGAACCAGCGCCCAGCCGATGCGGAGGCCGGGAGCGAAGATCTTGGAGAAAGAGCCCAGGTAGATCACGTCATCGGGATTCGCTGACCGGAGGGGAGCCAGAGGTTCCCCCTCGAAACGGAGCAGGCCGTACGGGTTGTCCTCCAGCACCAGAATATTCGCCCTGCGGCATATGTCCACCACCTGCTGCCGGCGTTCCTTGGCGAGGGTGATGCCGGAGGGGTTGTTGAAATTGGGGATGGTGTAGAGGAACTTGATGCTCCTCCCGGCCAGTTGCAGGGCTGCAATGCGGGCTTCCAGCAGTTCCGGGACCAGCCCGTACTGGTCCATCTCCACCGTTTCCACCTGGACCTGGTAGGCCTCGAAGGTGTTCAACGCGCCCACATAGGTGGGGTCCTCCACCAGCACTACGTCGCCGGGATTGCAGAAAAGCTTGGTGGCCACATCCTGTGCCGATTGGGAGCCGGCAGTGATCACCACATTCTCCGGTTTGGCATCGAGGATGCCTTCGGTGGCCATGACCTCGCAGATCTGGGCGCGCAGTTCCGCGGTCCCCTGCCCGGCGCCGTACTGCAGGGCCGTGAGGCCGTCCTCGGCGATGATCTTCGCAGCCGTCGCCGCCAGGCGGTCAAGCGGCAGCGACTGCAGGTAGGGGCTTCCGCCGGCCAGGGACACAAGGCCTGGCCGCATCGAGATGTCGAAAACGTCGCGCACGGCCGACTGGCGGATGTTGGCCGCGCGCTCGGAAAAGAGTTCCTCATGCCGGTGCGCCGAGGTGGCGGCACGTTCGATGGCGTCAATGGCCTCTGCCGGCAGCGTGCCGGCCGCAGCGTCAAGTGTTTCGTGGGTCACAGAGTCAGGATACAGCCCACTGTTGCTTCTAGAGCAACAGCTGTTTATCCCCGATTTACCCGCGGGAAGTTCGGTGCCAGGCGCCCAGCTACTTCAACTTCAGGTAGTCAGCCAGGCTTTCGCCGTTGATGTAGATTGCGGCCTTGACGGCGCCAACGGCTTCAAGGGCGGTCTGGGTGAGCTGGGCCTCAACCCGCGGAGTGTCGCAGGTCCCGCCCGGGTTGAGGGTTCCCGACAGGTAGACCGTGACGGTGGTGCCGTCGAAGCTGCCGGACAGGAACTTCAGCCGGGAGCTGCCCAGTGCGTTGTACAGGTTTTCCGGTTGTTCCGCACCCAGGAGGGCGTTTATCGCTGCCTTAAGCCTGCCGTCCCCCGTGCTGCCGTCCCCGGCTGCACCCACCAGGCTGTCATTGCAGCCAAAGCGCACGCCGTGCCTGCCGCCGTCGTCCACCAGGACGAAGTACGCCGTGACCGGCTCAGCCGTTGCTTCGGCGCCGCTGCCCGGGCCGGCAAGGGCTGTTGCAGCACCGCTTCCGGATCCGGGGGCTGGAATTGTGGCGGGCAGAAGGGCCAGCGGGGCGGCGCTTGGTGCGGTGCTTCCGGCTGAGGCAGGGGATTGCCCGTCCGCCTGGGGGAGGAGGGAGCTGCATCCCGTGAGCAGCAGGGCCAGGCATCCCAGGGCAACCATGGCGCCATGCCCACGGCTGTTCCAGCTTCTTTTTCCTGCCATGGGCCGCGATCCGATCCGGTAGTTCCAGTGGATTAACGCTATTGCCGCCCTTCCCGGCGCAGATGTCCGGACGGTACCGGTTGGGACAAGAGTTGGTCACGGTGCTTCCGCCCGCCCCTTAACGCGGCGGTGCCCGGTACGCAGGTGGCGTACCGGGCACCGCGGGATGCGGGACGGGCTAGGCTGCCGGTGCCGATGCGGCCAGGGCGTCGAAGATGCCCTTGATCTGCTCCACTACCTCGGCGTCGTCCTTGGGGTGGACTTCGGCGAAGCGCACCATGGAGCCGGGGACGGCAAGCTTGACGTCTTCCAGGACCTTGGCGCCTGCGATGCCTGCGGCCTTGCGGGCCTCATCCTGGGCCCACACGCCGCCGTACTGGCCAAAAGCGGTGCCGACGACGGCGGTCGGCTTGCCTGCCAGGGCGCCGGCGCCAAAGGGGCGCGACAGCCAGTCGATGGCATTCTTCAGGGTGGCGGGAACGGTGCCGTTGTACTCGGGGGTGACCAGCAGGACGCTGTCGGCCTCTTCAGCTGCCGCGCGCAGTGCTGCCGCTGCGGCCGGGACCTGGCCTTCGACGTCGATGTCCTCGTTGTAGAACGGGATGTTGCCCAGGCTTTCGTGGATCACCACGTCCACCTGCTCCGGTGCGTTGAGCTGGATGGCTTCCGCCAGCTGCTGGTTGGTGGATCCGGCGCGGAGGCTGCCCACAAGGGTCAGTACGGTGCTCTTGGTCATGGAAACTCCTGGCTAGGGGCCGCGGCGGGGCCGCGTTCGGTCAAACTTCAGGCTTTGCAGCCTTTCATCCAGAGTAAACGGACCGCGGTCCGCTTCTATTCCCTCTGGCTACACTGTCTTTGTGAGTGACATCCCAGTGCGGCCGGAAATGCCGGTAACGGCCTCGGAGCGCAGCGACGCCGCCCGCAACCGGGAGCGCCTCCTGCTGGCTGCCCGCGAACTGATCGAACAGGGCGGAGCGGGGGCGCTCACCATGGACCGCCTGGCCGAGCACGCAGGCGTGGGCAAGGGCACCGTCTTCCGCCGCTTCGGGAGCAGGGCCGGGTTGATGCTGACCCTGTTGAATGACTCGGAGGCCGCCTTCCAAGCCCGGTTCCTGTTCGGGCCGCCGCCCATGGGGCCAGGCGCTGCGCCCCTTGACCGGCTAATCGCTTTTGGCACCGAGCGGATCGCCTACGTCGTGGAGTTCGGGGACCTGGTCCTTGCAGCCGGACATGCCTCCAAGGGACGGTTCGAGGTGCCGGCCGTGGCCCTCTGGAACCAGCACGTCGAAATGCTGCTGCGCGAAGCTGGAGTGGACTCCCCGGAGCCCTGGCTGATGGCCGGCTCCCTTACCGCAACCCTGGACCCCGAGCGGCTCCTGCATCTCATCCGCGATCACGCTGTCACACGTGAACGCCTTGCCGTCTCGTGGCGCGATCTTGTGACACGGGTTGTAACAGCCGCGTAGGTTACGCGCTGGCCGTCCTGCCCGTCCAGTCACACCAACTTCACAGAACTATTCATAACGATCTGATACGGCGCGCCGGATTTCGGGGGATTACCGCACTTTTCGGGTTGGGGCTTGTGATAGTTTCCTCTGGAATGTGACCCGCGACATAGTCCACCAGGACCTGCCCATAGGGCTGCGGGAAGCCAGCTACCCGCTGGTTCGGGACCCGGCGAGGCGGCACAATCCGTGCTTGTCGGGGGAAGACGGAAGGATCCAGCAGCGCCCATGCTCAAGTACCTCGCCAAGCGCGGCATCACCTACGTGGTGATGATCTTCCTCACCACGTCCGCCGGTTACTTCCTGGCTGTCAGCTCCCTAAAGCCGGCACTCCTCGAGCAGGAGCGGATCCCCCGGCCAACCCCGGAACAGGTCGCCAACTCCATGCGGCTGAAGGGACTGGACCCGGACCTCAGCCCATGGGAGCGCTACGTTGACTGGCTGACCGGCATCGTCACCCGCTGGGACTGGGGCCGGAGCCCCAACGGCGCCTACATCAACGCCGAGTTCGGGGACCGCGTCTGGATCTCCACCCGGCTCTTCCTGGCCTCCATCATCCTGACCCTGGTCATCGGTGTCGCGCTGGGCGTCTATTCGGCGGCACGGCAATACAAGTTCCAGGACCGCGCCATTACGTCCTACAGCTACCTTGCCCACATTGTGCCCGCGCCCATCGCCTACTTCCTTGTACAGCTGGGCGCCATCAGCATCAACGAATCAGCCGGCAACCGCATCTTCTTTGTCACGGGCATTTCCACCCCGGGTGTTGAGCCCGGCTGGCCGCAGTTCGTCGACCTGCTGGCCCACTATGCGGTGCCCACGGTGGCAATCACCCTGGTGGGCTGGGGGTCGTACCAGATCGCGCAACGGCAATACCTGCTGGACAACGTCAACGCCGACTTCGTCAGGACTGCCCGGGCCAAGGGCCTGAGCCGGAACCAGGCAATCGCCCGCCACGCGCTGCGTGTCTCCTTCATCCCGGTGGCCCAAAGCATCGCCTTCACCATTCCGGCTATCTTCGCCGGCGGATTCTTCGCCGAAAAGATCTTCGCCTGGCCCGGCGTAGGCTCCTGGAGCATTGATGCAATTTCGCTGCAGGACGTCAACGCCGCCACCGCCACGCTGGCCTACGGCTCCGTGATCTTCGCCATTGGCGCCATCCTGGCGGACTTCGCCACCACGCTTGTCGACCCGAGAGTACGGGTGCAGTAACCATGACCAACCTCAACACCGTCGACCTGGCAGCCCAAGCGCAGGATGCGCACCTGGACAGCGCCGACGTCGTCATTGGCAAAAACACCATCATCTTCCGCCGGTTCCTGCGCAACAAGACGGCAGTGGCGGGGCTGGCCATCTTCCTGGCCCTGACGGTTTTCTCGTTCATCGGCGGGTTCTTCACCCAGTGGGACAAGGAAACGATCGACCCCTTCAACATCGGGATGCCGCCGTCGGCCGACCACTACCTCGGCACGTCGCAGGCGGGCATCGACCTTTATGCCATGACCGTCGAGGGCACCAGGATTTCCATCCTGATCGGCCTGGTGGTGGGCCTGGTCTCGGTCCTGGTTGCTGCAGTCTACGGCTGCACCATGGCCTATTTCGGCGGCAAAGTGGACAAGGCGATGCTGTTCATCCTGGAAGCGCTGATCATGATGCCGGCGCTCCTGGTAGTGGCAGTTGCCACCAGCGGCGGAGGCGCAGGCCTTAAGCGCGACCTTCCCTCGTGGCTGCTGCTCATCATCGTCCTGCTGGTCTTCAGCTGGATGGGCACCGCCCGCCTGATCCGCTCCATGTCCATGTCGCTGATGCAGCGGGACTTCGTCAAGGCCGCCCAGTACATGGGCGTCCCGCCGCGCCGGATCGTCTGGCGCCACCTGGTGCCGAACATCGGCTCGCTGCTGATCCTGGACATCACCCGCGGCGTCACCGCCGCAATCCTTGCCGAGGTGGCGTTCTCCTTCATCGGCATCGGCATCAAGGTCCCGGACGTGAGCCTCGGCGTGCTGATCGGCGCCGCAACCTCGCAGGTGCAAACCTTCCCCTGGATGTTCTGGGTTCCGCTCGCCGTCATGTTCCTGCTGACCGGATCCCTGGCCATGATGAACGACGGCCTGCGTGACGCCTTTGACCCAAGCTCCAGTTCCACCGGCAAGGCCAAGAAGGCCAAGGCCCGGAAAATCACCGCGGAAAAGAAGACGGCATGAGCAGCGAAACCACCACCGGAGCCCCCCAGCCAGCACGGTCCGACGTCGAGCGCCTGCACGTGGCAGGACTGCATGCCCCCACCGACGCGGTCCTGTCAGTCCGCGACCTTAACGTCCGTTTCAATTCCGAGAACGGCGTGGTCCATGCTGTCCGGGGCGTCGACTTTGACTTGATGCCCGGAAAGACACTCGGGATCGTGGGTGAATCGGGCTCCGGCAAATCCGTCACCTCCCTGGCCATCATGGGACTCCTCCCGCCAACGGCAGAGGTCTCCGGGTCAGTCCGGCTCAAGGGCCGCGAGCTGCTGGGGCTCAGCGACAAGGACATGTGCCAGTACCGCGGCAACGACCTGGCGATGGTTTTCCAGGACCCGCTGTCCTCCCTCACGCCGGTGTTCACCGTCGGAACCCAGATCATCGAAGCGCTCAGCATCCACCACCCCACCATGAGCAGGAAAGCCAAGGAAGCGCGCGCCGTCGAACTCCTGGCCATGGTGGGCATCCCCAGCCCCAAGGAACGGCTGAAAGCCTTCCCGCACGAGTTCTCCGGCGGCATGCGCCAGCGCGTCATGATCGCCATCGCCATCGCCAACAACCCGCGCGTCCTGATCGCCGACGAGCCCACTACGGCCCTGGACGTCACCATCCAGGCGCAAGTCCTCGAAGTGCTGCACACCGCGCAGGAGGAGACCGGAGCCGCCGTCGTCATGATCACGCACGACCTCGGCGTGGTGGCCGGGATGGCGGACGACATCATGGTCATGTACGCGGGCAAGCCCGTGGAGACCGGCGCCGTGGACGATATCTACTACAACCCCCGGATGCCCTACACCCTGGGCCTGCTCGGCGCCGTCCCGCGCGTGGACGTGGCCGAGAAGACTTCGCTGGTGCCCATCGCAGGCATGCCGCCGAACCTCCTGCACCCGCCCACCGGTTGCTCGTTCGCCCCCCGCTGCCCCCTGGCATCGGACGCCTGCCTCGAGGGCGAGCCCGCCCTGGCACCCGTCGACGGCCAGGGCCACCGGGCCGCCTGCATCAAATCCGAAGCCCTGGGCGGCGACGTGGACGTCCACGACGTGTTCGCCGCCCCGCCGGTGCCGGTGTCGCGCTTCGACGCGATTCCGCGGACCGAGCGGACCACGGTGCTGCAGCTCAAGGACGTGCGCAAGCACTTCCCGCTGACCAGGGGCGCCCTGATCAAGCGCAGGATCGGAACCGTCAAGGCCGTGGACGGCCTGAGCTTCGACGTCCGCGAAGGTGAGTGCTTCTCCATCGTGGGCGAGTCGGGATCGGGAAAAACCACCACGCTGCTGGAAATCATGGAGTTCCATCCGGACCAGGACGGCGAGGTGGTGATCGGCGGCCTCAGCAACAAGCAGGCGGCCGACGCAAAGACCAAGGGAAAGATGCGCCGCGAGCTCCAGATGGTGTTCCAGGACCCCACCGGCGCCCTTGACCCGCGGTTCACGGTGTACGAGGTCCTCGCCGAGCCGCTGCAGAACGCGGGCATGGACCGCGCCGCCATCAGGAAGCGGATCATGGAGCTGATGAAGCTCGTGGGCCTGCAGCCGGACCACGTCAACCGCTTCCCCAACCAGTTCTCCGGCGGCCAGCGGCAGCGGATCGGGATCGCCCGCGCCCTGGCCGTGAACCCCAAGCTGGTGGTCCTGGACGAGCCGGTGTCGGCATTGGACGTATCCGTCCAGGCCGGTGTCATCAACCTCCTGGACCACCTGCGCGCCGAACTGGGGCTGAGCTACCTGCTGGTGGCGCACGACCTTTCCGTGGTGCGCCACATCTCCAACCGCGTGGCCGTCATGTACCTCGGGAAGATTGTGGAGATCGGAGCCGTGGACCGGGTGTTCGACAGCCCCCGCCACCCCTACACGCGCGCTCTCCTTTCCGCCATCCCCGTGCCGGACCCGCAGCTGGAACGCACCCGCGAACGCATCATCCTCCAGGGTGACCTGCCCTCGCCCCTGCAGGCACCCAAGGGCTGCAACTTTGCCACCCGTTGTCCTGTCTTCGCGGCGCTGCCTGCCGCCAAGCAGGAAAAATGCCTCACCCTCGAACCGCCGCTGGAAGCCGCGGCATCCGCCACGGACCAGCAGTTCGCCTGCTTCTTCCCGGACGGGGAACTGGATGAGGACATGTTGGTGGTCCACGAACCTGCGGACCACCATGCACCCTGAGGCTTCTCGACCCACACGCTCCACCACTCGCACCTATGAAGGGAAAACCATGAGGAAACTGAACAGGATCGGCGGAGCTGCAGCGGTTGCTGCGGCCCTGGCGCTGACCGCTTGCGGCGGCGGTGGCGGTGCCAGCGGCCCCGAAACCGCCAAGGGGCAGGACTCGGGCAGCGACCTGTCCAAGCTGATCAGCATCAACGAGAAGCCGGCCGCAGATCTTCAGCAGGGCGGCAAGGTCACCCTGCCGCTGGGCAACATCGGCCCCGACTTCAACGGGTTCTCCAACAACGGCAACAGCGCGGACAACTCGGCGCTCCAGGTGCCCATGAACCCGGTGGGAATGAACAGCGGCGGCATCGGCGGCTGCTGGAAGGTGGACTTCAAGGGCAAGGTCACCCCCAACACGGATTTCTGCGAGTCGGTGGACAGCGAGGTCAAGGACGGCAAGCAGACCATCACCATCAAGGTGAACCCCAAGGCTACCTACAACGACGGCACGCCCATTGACGTCAAGGCCTTCAAGAACACCTGGAACATCCTCAAGAGCCCGGATGCCGGCTACGACATCGTCAGCTCCGGCGCATACGAGTTTGTTGATTCGGTCGAGGCAGGCAGCAACGACAAGGAAGTCATCGTCAAGACCAGCCGCCCGGTCTTCCCGGTGGACTCGCTCTTCTTCGGCCTCATCCACCCCGCCGTCAACACCCCCGAGATCTTCAACGAGGGCTACAACGGCAACCTGCACCCCGAGTGGATGGCCGGCCCCTTCAAGCTGGACCAGTACGACACCGCAGCCAAGACCGTCACCCTGGTGCCGAACGACAAGTGGTGGGGCCAGAAGCCCGTCCTGTCCAACGTGACCTTCCGCCAGCTGGAAACCAGCGCCCAGATCGCCGCGTTCAAGAACGGCGAGATTGACGCCATGAATGCCAACACCATCTCCCTCTACAAGCAGCTGGACGGCACCAAGGACACCGACATCCGCCGCGGCCAGCGGCTGTTTGCCGGCGGCCTGAACCTGAACGCCCAGCGCATCACCGATGTCAACGTCCGCAAGGCGATCTTCGCCGCGGTGGACCGCGAAGCCCTGCGCAAGGTCCGGTTCAACGGCCTCAACTGGGAAGAGCCCAGCTCGGGCTCCATGATGCTGCTGCCGTTCTCTGAGTACTACCAGGACAACTACCCCGTCAAGGAAACCGGCCCGGACGCCGCCAAGAAGGTCCTCACCGACGCCGGCTACACCGCCAATGCCAACGGCGTCATGGAGAAGGACGGCAAGCCCGCCGCTTTCAAGATCAGCAACTTCGGTGACGATCCCACCACCCTTGCTGTGGCCCAGACCCTGCAGAAGCAGCTCCAGGCCGGCGGCATGGACGTCGGGATTGACCAGCGCGCCTCTGCCGACTTCGGCAAGGTCCTGGGCAGCCGCGAATTCGACCTGAGCATCTCCGGCTACACCGTGGGCGCGGACGCCACCGACGCTGTCAAGCAGTACTACGACTCCAAGGTCAACGAGAACAAGCTGGGCGACGCCGAGCTGGACAAGAAGATCGCCGACCTCGCCTCCATCGAGGACAACGCCGCCCGCAACAAGGCAGCCATGGACGTGGAAAAGGAGCACATGGCCAAGTACTACTCCATGGGCGTGGTCTTCAACGGCCCGCAGATCTCCTTCGTCCGCAAGGGCCTGGCCAACTACGGACCGTCCCTGTTCCAGAGCCTTTCCCAGGTTCCGGACTGGACCACCATCGGCTGGGAAAAGAAGTAGGCACCACTACGGCGGCCATAGCCGCCTAGCGAAGAAGCCGGCATCCCTGGGCAACCAGGGGTGCCGGCTTCTTCTATATGCCTGCGGCACCGGCGGTAGCGTAGTTCCATGACCGGTACCGAAGGCGAACCCCGCACCATCCGCACGGCCGTCGTCGGCTATGGACTCGCCGGCAGCGTGTTCCACGCGCCGCTGCTGGCCACCAACGCCGGCTTCTCGTTGGACATCGTTGCAACGTCCGACGCCGGGCGGCAGGCAGCTGCATCATCCCGGCTTCCGGCGGTGGAGGTGGTGCGCGACGGCGCCGCCGTCCTTGAGCGGGCAGAAGGCCTTGACCTTGTGGTGCTGGCAACGCCGCCAATGACCCACTACCCCCTGGCCAAGGCCGCGCTGGAGGCGGGGCTGGACGTGGTGGTGGACAAGCCGTTCGCCGTCACCAGCAGCCAGGGACAGGAACTGATCGACCTGGCAAGGCAGCATGGGCGCGTGCTGACGGTGTTCCACAACCGGAGGTGGGACGGCGACTTCCTCACCCTGCAAAAGCTGCTGGCCGCCCAGGCCCTCGGGGAGGTGACCCGGTTCGAGTCGCGTTTCGAGCGCTGGTCACCCACCATCGGCAAGGCCTGGAAGGCCCGCGCCACGGCCGGGGACGGGGGAGGCACCTTGTTCGATCTCGGCAGCCACCTGATCGACCAGGCGCTCCAGCTGTTTGGTCCGGCCACCGTGCTGCACGCGGAGCTGACGGCGCGGCGCTCCGACGAGAGGGCGGATGACGACGTCTTCCTGGCCCTGCGGCACCACTCCGGGGTGGTCAGCCACCTGACCATGAACATGCTGTGCGCGCAGCAGGGGCCGCGCTTCCGGGTGCTCGGCTCCATTGGCGGCTTCACCAAGCACGGCGTGGACCCGCAGGAACCCTACATCGCCGCCGGCGGCAGCCCCCTGGACGCGGAGTACGGCGTCGAGGCACCCGAGTGGGCCGGCCTCCTGGGCCGCGACGGCCATCTGGACCGGCTCCCCACCGAGCGGGGAAATTACCCCGAGTTCTACCGCCTGCTGGCAGAAAAGATCCTCGACGGCGGAGCAGAGTCGCCCCTTCCCCTCCCAGTAGACCCGGAGGACGCGGTGGAGGTCCTCAAAATTATCGAAGCCGCCCGCGAACTGGGTTAAAAGACTCATCGATTGCTCCGTAAGTGTCGTTTTGAGGGCTCAAAAGGACAAGTACGGAGCAATCGATGGAGGGGACTAGGCCGAAACCAGCTCGTGCCAATCGGCGACGAGGGGCAGGCCGTGGGCCTCGGACACGGAGTGGTGCGCCACGTGGCCGGCGGCGATGTTGAGGCCGGCGGCGAGGGCGGGGTCGCGGTCGAATGCGGCCTTGACGCCCAGGTTGGCCAGGGACACGGCGTAACGCAGCGTGACGTTGGTCAGCGCGTAGGTGGAGGTGTTGGGCACGGCGCCGGGCATATTGGCCACGCAGTAGAAGATGGTGTCGTGCACCTTGTACGTGGGTTCCTGGTGCGTGGTGGGGTGCGTGTCCTCGAAGCAGCCGCCCTGGTCCACGGCGATGTCCACCAGGACCGAGCCGGGCTTCATGCGGGCCACAAGGTCGTTGGTGACCAGCTTGGGGGCCTTGGCACCGGGGATCAGGACTGAGCCGATCACCAGGTCGGCGTCCACCACGGACTTTTCGATCTCGTACTTGTTGGAGGCCACGGTCTTCAGCCGGCCCTGGTACTGGGCGTCCAGCTCGCGCAGACGGTTGATGTTGATATCCAGGATGGTGACGTCGGCGCCGAGGCCCAGGGCCATGGCTGCTGCGTTGGTGCCGGCCACGCCGGCGCCCAGGACAACCACCTTGGCGGGGCGGACGCCGGGCACGCCGCCGAGCAGGACGCCCTTGCCGCCGGCCGGGGCCATCAGCGACGTGGCGCCCACCTGGACGGACAGGCGGCCTGCAACCTCGGACATCGGGGCCAGCAACGGGAGGGTCCGGCCCTCCTGGACGGTCTCGTAGGCGATGGCGGTGACGCCGGAGTTGATGAGCTCCTTGGTCAGTTCCGGCTCGGCGGCCAGGTGCAGGTAGGTGAAGAGGATCAGGCCCTTGCGGAAGCGGTGGTACTCGGACTTGATGGGCTCCTTGACCTTCATCACCATGTCGGCGCGGGCCCAGACGTCATCGGCTTCGTTGACGATCTCGGCGCCGGCAATCGAGTATTCCTCGTCGGTAATGCCCGAGCCCAGGCCTGCCCCGCGCTCCACCAGGACGGTGTGGCCGTGGGTAAGGAACTCGTGGACGCCGGCGGCGGTGATGGCCACCCGGAATTCGTTGTTCTTGATTTCTTTGGGGACGCCGATGATCATCGTCTGCTCCAGTTTTTAGGGCCGGTGGGCCGGAAAGGCGGAAGAAATTTCGTGCTTCAACGATAAATCCCGCTGTGAGCCAGGCGACATGAGTCCCGGACCGAGAGGACTTCGAAAACCCTGGAATTTCGCGGTTTTCGTGCGCCACAGCTCGACATGTGTCGAGTCCTGAAGCGTCAGGTGTCGCCTCCTGTCCGTTCGTGCGGGAGGCTTCGAAGGCAGTACTGTTGGCCCATGCAGCAGCAGGGTGTGGAACAGCTCGTCGAGCAGGTGGCGCAGAAGCTGGGCCGTGGCCTGTCCCTTGAGGACCTGGACGGCCTGCTGCTTGCCTACAGTTCCAACCAGTCCCATGCGGACCGGGTGCGTGTGAACTTCCTGCTGAGCAAGAAGGTCCCGGCGGACGTGAGTACGTGGCAGCTCTCGCATGGGATCGCCACCGCCGTGCGGCCCGTCGTGGTCCCCGCGAACCCGGACCTGGGCATGCTGGGCCGGGTCTGCGTTCCGCTGATGGTGCGGGGCTTCCGGGTGGGCTACCTGTGGGTGCAGCAGGACTCGGCGGAGGAAAGCCCGACGGCGATCCTCACCCAGCTGCCGGGCGTCAACCATGAGCTTGAGCTGCTCTCCGGCCTCCTCCTCGACTCCAATACCGCCGAATCCGAATTCCGCCGCAGCCGTGAACGGGAGTTCCTGCTGGCATGCTCCGGGGAACCCAACGCGGTGGCGGCAGTGGCAGGCTGGAAGGAAGTCCAGGGCCGGGGACCGTGGCAGATGGTCACGGTACTCGATGCCGACGGCTGGGCCAGCGGCCCGGATCCCATCGCGTCCACCCTGATCCACCGCTCCACCGCGCTCCAGGCAACGGTGGGCATGGATGCCGCCCTCTTCAGTGCCGGCACGGAGACCCATTCCGTGGTGCTGTTCCGCGAATCGACCGGCCGCGCCAACCATGCCCAGGTCCTGGTGCACTACCAGCTGGAGCTGGCCAAGCGCTCCGGCCGCCCGGTCCACCGGATCATCCTGGGCATCAGCGAGGGATTCGCCAAGACCAGGCAGCTCGCTGAGGCATACCGGCAGTCGCGGGTGGCGGCCCAGGCGGCGGCGGTGGATCCGCAGCTGGGCGAGCTGGTGGATTGCCGGTCCACTGGCGTGTACCAGCTGCTCGCATCGGCCGGGGGAGGAGTGGGCGCTTGGGCGGACTCCGGCTCGGTGTACTTCCGGATGCTTGAGGACCATGACCGCAACGGCGAGCTCATCCCGGTGCTGGAACTGCTTTACGACAACGATGGATCAGTCCAGGACGTGGCCGGCAAGCTCCACCTGCACCGGAGCAGCATCTACAACAGGCTCGGCCGTATCCGCCAGCTGCTGGGCGTGGACCCCTTAAAGGGCCTTCCCCGTCTTGAACTGCACGCCGCGCTCAAGATGCGCCGGTGGGCGGCACGGCCCAGGATCTGATCGAGGCCGCCACCTCCCGCGGGCGCAGGTGCTGTGCCACGTGCCCTGCCCTGGAGATCTCCACGAAGCTTCCCTGCGGCACCACCTGCGAGAGCCGGAGCGACCAGTCGGCACCGGCCACCTGGTCATGGTTGCCGCGCAGCACCAGGACGGGAACGTTGACGCCAGCCAGCCGTGCTTCGGTGGGGTAGGACATCATGACCGGGAGCTCGGTGAAGTACCAGCGGGGGCCGCAGCGGAAGTAGTCCGAGAAGACGAGCCAGTTGGAGGACAAGTTTTCGCGGAAAAGCGCATCAAGGAACAGGGCCAGGCCTTGCCGCGGCACGCTGCGGTGCCGTGAATCAACCACGGGACCCATCAACACCACCCGTTGCGCCTGCCCCGGGGCATAGAGAGCCGCCTCGATGGCGAACTGCACGCCCATGGAATGCCCCACCAGGATGTACGAGCTGATACCGCTCGCCTTCAGCGCCTGCGCGATGAAGGCACCGTAGTCCGCTATGGACAGCTGCCTGCCCGGCTTGGGGGTTGCGGCAAATCCTGGAAGGTCCAGCGAGTAGGTGGGGGCGACGGCGGCGAGTTCGCCATGCAGCCGGCGCAGGTAGCGGTGCGAAACACCGATGCCGTGGATGAGGATGTAGGCGGGTGCTGCCGGGCCTGCCGCAGCATCCGGACCCGGGGGAGGGGTTCCGTCAGCCCAGAGGATGCGCCCCGTGAAACCATTCGCTTCCACGTCTGCTGAACGAAGCGAAACGTCTTTCCGGCGGCGCACCCAGGCCGATGGGATCCGCACTATTCCCCCGTGCCGGCGTCGTGCGCGGCGTCCTTGCCTTGCCTGCGCTTTTGTTCGGCATGCTTCTGTTCCGCAAGCTTCTGCTTGTCGAGCCAGGTCATGATGTCGGCTGTCCGGATGCGGCGGTGTGAGCCGCGGTATTCCACCGGGATCTCGCCGCGGTCCGTCATGTTGCGCAGGTAGGTGTGCGAGATCCCTGCCAGCTCGGCTGCCTGCGAGGTGGTCAGCATCTCCTCGACGCTGCCCACGGTCACCGTCTCGCCGCGTGACAGCCTGGCGAGGAGGTCCACGACGGCGTCCCTCACCTGTCCGGGCAGGCGGTGGACGGTGCCGTCCACGAACACGGTGATGTCATTGCTGTCCTCGAGGGCGCGCGCAAGGCTGCGCGCGTCGCCGGCGGGCAGGCCGGCCGTGACGCGGGGGGCTATCAGTGCCATGCACGTAGCCTATCCCGGCCGCGGCCGGCCTGCCGGAGGCGTCAGAGTCCCAGTTCCTCGAGTACGGGCAGTTTCTCCCGGACCCACGCCCGTGCCTCGGTGGCGCTCGGCGCGGACAGGGCCAGCTTGGCCAGGTCCTGCGCCTCGGACAGGGTCACCGTCTTCAGGACCGCTGCCACGGCGGCCAGCGAGCGGGCCGTCATGGACAGGGTGCTGACGCCAAGGCCGGTAAGGACGACGGCGAGGGCGGGATCGGCGGCGGCCTCACCACAGACGCCCACGGGCTTGTTGTGGCCTTCCGCGCGGGAGCCTTCGACGGTCAGTCCGACGAGGCGCAGGACCGCGGGCTGCCACGGGGTGTTCAGGTTGGCCAGCGGGCCGAGCTGGCGGTCGGCGGCCATGGCGTACTGGGTAAGGTCGTTGGTGCCCAGGCTGGCGAAGCCGACTTCGCGGAGGATGGCTTCTGCGGTGAGGGCGGCGGACGGCACCTCAACCATGACACCCGGCGTCTTGATGCCGGCGTCAGCGCACATGGAAGCGAAGCGGGCAGCCTCTTCCGCCGTGGAGATCATGGGGGCCATGACCCAGACGTCGGCCTCGGACTGCTGCTGGGCCAGGGCGATGGCCTCCAGTTGCCGGTCAAGCACACCCGGGGTGGTGAAGTCGGTGCGGTAGCCGCGGACGCCCAGGGCAGGGTTGGGCTCGGTGGAGTCGGTCAGGAAGGGCAGCGGCTTGTCGGCGCCCGCGTCCAGCGTCCGCAGCACCACCTTCTTGCCGGGGAAGGCGTCGAACACGCTCTTGTAGGCCGCCGCCTGCTCCTCAACGGAAGGTTCCGTGTCCCGTTCCAGGAAGCAGAATTCGGTGCGGAAGAGACCCACGCCCTGGGCGCCCAGCTTGGCAGCCGCCTCGGCGTCCTTGCCGCCGCCCACGTTGGCCAGCAGCGGCACTTCGTGGCCGTCCGCCGTCGCGCCCGTGCCGGTGAATTCGGCCAGGAGGGATGCCGTGGCAGCCCACGCTTCCGCAGTTGCGCGGAGGGACTGGTCCGGTTCGGCGGTGATGCTGCCGGCCGCGCCGTCCACGTACACCTCGGTGCCGTCCGGCAGTTCGTCAACGCCCACGGCGGCCACCACGGCCGGCAGGCCGAGGGAGCGGGCGATGATGGCGGTGTGGGACTGCGGGCCGCCGCCCGCAGTGACCAGGGCCAGGACCTTGTTGGGGTCAAGCGTGGCGGTGTCCGCGGGGGCAAGGTCCTCTGCCACCAGGACGAACGGGGTGTTGGAAGCGGGAATGCCGGGTGCGGGCACGCCCCGCAGCTCGGCCACGATCCGGGCGCGCACGTCCAGGACGTCGGTGGCGCGTTCGGCCATGTAGCCGCCCAGGTTGTGCAGCATTTCCGATACGGAGGAGCCGGATTCCCAGATGGCGCGCTCGGCGGAAGTGCCCCGGGCCACCAGCTTGGCGGCGCCCTTGATGAGCATGGTGTCCTTGGCCATCAGGGCAGTGGCCTCCAGGACGGCCTTGCCGTCACCGGTGGCGTGGGCGGCGCGGTCCTTCAGTTCGTCGTGCACGGCCTGGGAGGCCGCCTTCAGGGCTGCCGTGGCTTCTTCCGCCGTGGTGTCCGGCGCCAGCTGCTCGCCGGCGGGAGGCTCGCTGATCGGCTTGGGCATCTGCCGTATGGCGCCGATGACGCGGCCTGGGCTGACGCCTACTCCTGGGAAGTTCTGCACTGAAGGTCCTCATTCTCTGCCGGTAGACAGGCCCGCCAAGTGCTCCGGCGCCGTGCCGGGTCCGCCCGGAGGACTGCTACGTCCAGGGGCAGGAAACGTGCCTGAAAAAATTGTATGTGATTCAGTTCATATAGCAACGCTATAGGTGCTAGGGTAGCGGTTATGAGTTTGGATGGCCAGCTTCCCCCCAAAATGCGGCTGCTTCGTGCTGCCGCGGAACTGCTGGCAAATTCCGCGGGAGCTCCGGTTTCCACCCGCCAGATCACCCAGCTGGCGGGGGTTTCGGCTCCCACGTTGTACCACCACTTCGGTGACAAGGAAGGTCTGTTCGACGCCGTAGTCGCCGCAGGGTTTGAAGAATATGTCAGGGGCGAAAGGGATTTCGCCCCCTCCGGACAGCCGCTTGAGGACATCCGGAGAATGTGGGACAACCACGTCCAGTTCGGTCTGAACCAGCCCGAGCTGTACCTGGTGATGTTCGGCAACATCCGCCCGGAGAGCCGGCCGGCCATTGTGGCCGACGCCGAAGCGCTGATGGAGGAGATGCTGAACAAGGCAGCGGCGGCGGGCCAGCTGAACGTCCAGCCCAGGGAAGCGGCCAGGTCCATCCTGGCGGCCAACGTGGGTGTGACGCTCATGCTGATTGCGGAACCCGCCACCGAACGCAACCTCGAACTGTCCACCATGACCCGGGACGCCATGATCTTTGCGGTGTCCGCCGAGCCCGCCAGCGGCCCGGCCCCGGGCGGCACCGGGAAGTCCTCGGTAGTGGTGGCAGCGATCGCCCTGAACGCCGCACTTCAGGCTTCGCACTCTGACCAGCTTTCCAGCTCGGAACTCAAGCTCTTCCTCGAATGGCTCCACCGGATCTCCACCAGCCCGGCGGGTTAGCCCCACAAACCGGTAATACCCAGCAGTACGTCGTCGTAATCATCGGACCATCCTGCGGAGCAGCAGGAATGACGGTTAGGAAATCACATGGCAACAGAGACAGTTGCAAAACCCCGCACCAGCGCGCGCGTGCACGTCCAAAAGTTCGGGACATTCCTGTCCGGCATGATCATGCCCAACATTGGGGCGTTCATCGCCTGGGGCATCATCACCGCCCTCTTCATCGAGAAGGGGTGGCTGCCCGTTCCGCAACTGGGTGGTTTCGGTGAGACCGACGGGAAGCCGAACATCGGCCTGGTAGGCCCCATGATCACCTATCTCCTGCCGCTGCTGATCGGCTACACCGGCGGCAAGATGGTTTACGACGTCCGCGGCGGCGTGGTGGGGGCCATCGGCACCATGGGCGTGATCGTCGGCGCCGGCATCCCGATGTTCATCGGCGCCATGATCATGGGTCCCCTGGGCGGCTGGACCATGAAGAAGATCGACTCGATCTGGGACGGCAAGATCCGCCCCGGCTTCGAGATGCTGGTCAACAACTTCTCTGCCGGCATCTGGGGTGCCCTGTTGGCATTGCTGGGGTTCTACGGCATATCGCCCCTGGTTACCGCATTCAGCACCGCCGCCGGCAACTTTGTCCAGTTCCTGGTGCACAACGGCCTCCTGCCGCTGACCAGCATCTTCATCGAACCGGCCAAGGTCCTGTTCCTCAACAACGCCATCAACCACGGCGTGCTCACGCCGCTGGGCGTGCAGCAGTCGCTGGAGCAGGGCAAGTCCATCCTGTTCCTGCTGGAAGCCAACCCCGGCCCGGGCCTGGGCCTCCTGCTCGCATACACATTCTTTGGCCGCGGCGCCGCCAAGGCATCGGCTCCCGGCGCCGCCATCATCCAGTTCCTCGGCGGCATCCACGAGATCTACTTCCCGTACGTCCTGATGCGTCCGCTGCTGATCCTGGGTACCATCGCGGGCGGCATGACCGGCATCGCCACCCTTGCGATCACCAACTCCGGCCTGGTGGCGCCTGCCGCGCCTGGCTCCATTTTCGCCGTGCTGGCGCAGACCTCCCGTGACAGCTACTTCGGGGTGATCCTGTCCGTGGTGCTCGCAGCGGCAGTCTCCTTCCTGGTGTCCTCGGTCATCCTGAAGACCACCAAGCACAGCGATGAGGCAGACCTGGGCGATGCCACCGCCCGCATGGAGGAAATGAAGGGCAAGAAGAGCTCCGTGTCCTCCCATCTGACCGGTGCCGGCACCGGTGCCGCTGCAGGCGCAGCGGCCGGCCGCGGCGGAGTGGGCGTGCTGGCCGGTCCCGTGCGGAACATCGTGTTCGCGTGCGACGCCGGCATGGGCTCCAGTGCCATGGGCGCCTCTGTGCTGCGGAACAAGATCAAGGCGGCCGGCTTCCCGGACGTGAAGGTCACCAACGCCTCCATTGCCAACCTCAGCGACACCTACGACGTTGTGGTCACCCACCAGGACCTGACCGAACGCGCCAAGCCTGTCACCTCCAGTGCCATGCACTACTCGGTGGACAACTTCATGAACAGCCCCCGCTATGACGAGATCGTGGAGCTGGTCCGGGAAAGCAACACCGAACGCGGAACGGCCGACGGCGCGACCACCCACGGGGCCCACGCCGCTGACGCCCCGGTCGACGCAGCCCCTGTTGCCGGTGCCTCCGCCAATGGCTCCGCGGACATCCTGGCCCGCGAGAGCGTGGTGCTGACCGGATCGGCCACCACCCGCGACGCCGCCATCGACGAAGCGGGCCGGTTGCTGCTGGCCCGCGGTGCCGTGGACGAGGGCTACATTGCCGCCATGCACGAACGCGAGGAATCGGTGTCCACCTACATGGGCAGCTTCCTGGCCATCCCGCACGGCACCAACGCCGCCAAGGACCACATCCGCAAGTCGGCCGTGTCCGTCATCCGCTACCCGGAGGGCATCGACTGGAACGGCAAGCAGGTGAAGTTCGTGGTGGGCGTGGCCGGCATCAACAACGAACACCTGCACATCCTGTCCTCCATCGCCAAGGTCTTCACCAACAAGGAGCAGGTGGCCCGCCTGGAGGCCGCCACGTCCGAGGACGAAGTCCTGGAACTCTTCGGAAAGGTCAACGCATAGTGAAGGCAGTGCATTTTGGGGCCGGCAACATCGGCCGCGGCTTCGTGGGCCTGCTCCTGCATGATGCCGGGTATGAAGTGGTGTTCGCGGACGTTGCGGAGGAGCTGATCAACCGGCTCAAGGAAGCGGACAGCTATGCGGTGCACGAGGTGGGGGAGAACCCCGCCGTACGCACCGTGGACAACTTCCGTGCCCTGAACTCCAACGCCCAGGAAGCGGAACTGGTCCAGGAAATCTCGACGGCGGACATCGTCACCACCGCGGTGGGTCCGCACATCCTGAAGTTCGTGGCGCCGGTGATCGCCAAGGGCATCGTTGCGCGGGAGCCGGGCCTGGCACCGCTGCAGGTGATGGCCTGCGAGAACGCCATCAACGCCACGGACATCCTGGCCAAGGAGGTGGCCTCCCAGCCGGGCGTCACCGCCGCGGTGCTCGACGGGAAGGCGGTGTTCGCCAACACGGCCGTGGACCGGATCGTTCCCAACCAGGAGGCCGGGCAGGGCCTGGACGTCACCGTGGAGACCTTCTACGAGTGGGTCATCGACCGCACCGCCTTCGGTGATTCCGCCCCCACGATCCCCGGGGCCACGTTCGTGGACGACCTTTCGCCCTACATCGAGCGGAAGCTGTTCACTGTGAATACCGGGCACGCCTCTGCGGCGTACTTCGGATTCGAAGCCGGCCTGGAGAAGATCTCCGACGCCATGGCCGACCAGGACGTAGCCGAGGACGTGCGCGCGGTGCTGGAGGAAACCAAGCAGCTGCTGGTGGCCAAGCACGGGTTCAGCAACGACGAACAGGAGGCTTATGTCCAGAAAATCCTGGTCAGGTTCTCCAACCCGTACCTGCCGGACACGGTCAACCGGGTGGGCCGTGCTCCGTTGCGGAAGCTAAGCCGGCACGAACGGTTCATCGGCCCTGCCGCGGAACTTGCCGAACGCGGCGTGGTGCCCGAGGCCCTGCTGGGTGCGATCGCGGCTGCGCTGAGGTTCAACGACCCCGCCGATGCGGAAGCCACCGAACTGGCGGGCATCCTGGGATCCGCCAGCCCCGCCGACGCCACAGCCAGGATCACGGGGCTTGAGCCGGAGCACCCGCTCTTCAACGCCGTTGCCACCCTCGTGGAGGAGCGGCAGGCGGAGATGGCCCGCACCCCTGCCTGACCAGGTCTGCCTTCCGGCCTAACCGACGTACTGCATAAGCCACGACGCCGGCGCTTCCAAAAGTGCCGGCGTCGTGGTTTTTGCTGTGCCAAGCTGGGCGGGTGACCTCCAAACAAGCTGCTGCTTTGTTCACTGCCGACGTGGACGGCGGGACGTTCCGCCTCCGCCACGCAACCCGCGCAGACCTGCCGGCCCTGGTCCGGTTACTGGCAGACGACGCCATGGGTGCCGGCCGCGAAACCACCACGGACATGGAACCGTACGAGCGGGCTTTCGACGCGATCGACGCCGACCCCGCCCACCTGCTGGCGGTGGGCGAGCTGGTGCCGCCGGGCGGGGAAGCAGGGCCTGTCGTCGCCACCTTCCAGCTGAGCTTCCTCCCCGGCATCTCCCGGCAGGGTGCCTGGCGCTCGCAGCTCGAGGGCGTCCGGGTGGCGGCGTCCCTTCGGGGGCAGGGTATCGGGAAGCTGATGGTGGGATGGGCCGTCCAGGAGTCCCGGAACCACGGCTGCCGGCTGATGCAGCTGACCACCCACAGGAGCCGCACCGCGGCCCACCGGTTCTATGAGCAGCTGGGCTTCGAGGCCAGCCATGTCGGCATGAAGCTGACACTCTAATTTCTTGACCGTTAGGGCGCCTAAATGTTAGGCTACCTAACGATGAATACGAACGATGCCCAGCTGCAGGAGCTTGCCAGCGGGTTCCGCGAAGCCCTCCGCCACAGTATCTATCTGGTTCGGCGCCTGGACGCTGACGGTGAACTCAGCGCCGCCCAGCTCAGCACCCTCAAGATGATGCTTGGGGACGGGCAGCGGGTCGGTGAGATCGCCCGGAACCTCGGAGTCCGCGTGCCCAGCGCCACAGAACAGATCATCAAGCTTGAGCGCGCAGGCCTGGCCCGCCGCGAGCCGGACCCGGCGGACTCCCGTGCGGTCCGCGTGATCCTGACTGAGGAAGGCCGCGCCGCCGTCGAATCCGCCAACAAGCGCCGCAACCAGGTGATGGCCGAAATCCTCAGCACCCTCACCGACCAGGACCGTAAAGCCCTGGCCGAAGCCCTGCCGGTCATCGACAAGATCAACGCATCCCTCCAGAACTGAACTTCAGTACCAAACCAGCCACAAACTTAGGAGTACCCTCCATGGACGGCCAGCTCGCAGAACCCCTGCAAGCACCAGAATCAACCCTGCAGGCTGAAAAAGCCTCATTCCTGAAGCAGCCAAAGGCAGTCTGGGCCACCGCCCTGGCCGCCGTGTTCGCCTTCATGGGCATCGGCCTGGTGGATCCCATCCTCCCCGCCATTGCCAAGAACCTGGAAGCCACTCCCAGCCAGGTGTCCCTGCTCTTCACCAGCTACTTCATGGTCACGGCGCTGGCCATGCTGATCACCGGGTTCGTCTCCTCCCGGATCGGCGGCAAGAAAACCCTGCTGATCGGCCTGGCCGTCATCGTCGTCTTCTCCTCGCTCTCCGGCTTGTCAGCCAGCGTTGGTGAACTGGTGGGCTTCCGCGCCGGTTGGGGTCTGGGCAACGCCCTGTTCGTGGCCACCGCCCTCGCCGTGATCGTGGGCGTCGCCAGCGGCGGTGCGGGAACCGCCATCATCCTCTATGAAGCCGCCCTGGGCCTGGGCATCTCCCTCGGCCCGCTGCTTGGCGCCCTCCTGGGCGGCTGGCAGTGGCGTGCCCCTTTCTTCGGCACCGCCGTACTGATGGCCGCCGCCTTCATCGCCCTGATCGCCCTGCTCCCCAAGACGCCGCTGCCCGAACGCAAGGTGCGTTTGCGGGACCCCCTGCTGGCGCTGGGCCACAAGGGGCTGCGCACCACGGCGGCAAGCGGCCTGTTCTACAACTACGGCTTCTTCACCATCCTGGCCTTCACCCCGTTTATCCTGGGCATGGACGCGTACGGCATCGGCGGCGTCTTCTTCGGCTGGGGCGTTGCCGTGGCCGTGTTCTCCGTCTTCGTGGCACCGCCCCTGCAGAACCGCTTCGGCGCCGTCAACGTCCTGACCGGAACACTGTTCCTGCTCATGCTGGACCTGGCGGGGCTGGGACTGGCGGCCGGGCACTCGGTTCCTGCCGTCGTCGTCCTGGTCATCGTTGCCGGTGCGCTGCTGGGCGTCAACAACACCATCTACACCGAACTGGCCATGGGTGTCTCCGACTCACCCCGCCCGGTGGCGTCCTCCGGCTACAACTTTGTCCGCTGGATGGGCGGCGCTTTGGCACCGTTCCTGGCGGCGCAGCTCGGTGAACACTTCGGCCCGCAGGTTCCGTTCTTCGCCGGCGCCCTGGCCATGGTGATCGCCATTGCCATCGCGTTCGGCGGCCGCAAGTACCTGTCATCGCACGAACCGCACGTGGTCTAAGCACTGCTGTACCAACAACAAACCCTCCATCACGCCATGTGATGGAGGGTTTGCTGTTTTCCTGTGAAAGGTGATGGGGCGTTACTTGGCCTTGGCCGACCCCTTCGGCACGAACAGGGTCTCCGCCTGCTCCAGGGACATGCCGTTGGTCTCCGGCACCTTGAACATGACGAAGAAGAAGGACGCGGCCGCGAACAGGGCATACATGGCGTACGTCAGCGGCAAGGACGCGGCTGCCATCACCGGGAAGCTGAGGGTGATCACGAAGTTGGCCACCCACTGCGCCGCGGCGGCCAGGCCCAGAGCGCGGGCACGGATCCTGGACGGGAAGATCTCGCCCAGGAGAACCCATACCAGCGGGCCCCAGGAGGCGCCGAAGCTGATCACGAAGATGTTGGCGGCCACCAGGGCAACGGGACCCCAGGCGCCGGGCAGGGTGATGTCCTCGCCGCTGCCGGTTGCGGAGGAGAATGCCAGCGCCATGGCGCCCAGGGACACGGCCATGCCTACGGAGCCGGCCAGCAGGATGGGGCGGCGGCCAACCCGGTCCACCAGGGCGATGGCCACCAGGGTGACCAGGATGTTGGTGACCGAGGTTGCCACCGAGATGGCCAGGGAGTCCTTTTCCTGGAAGCCAACAGCCTTCCACAGGGTGGTGGAGTAGTAGAAGATCACGTTGATGCCCACGAACTGCTGGAGCACGGACAGGATGATGCCTACCCAGACCACGGCCTGCAGGCCCAGGGTCTTGCCGCGCAGGGAGCCCTTCTGGCCAGCCAGCTTGTCCTCTTCGATGGCCTCCTGGATGTCGCGGATGTGCCGGTCGGTGTCCTCGGCGGGGGCAATGGAAGCGAACACCTTCCGGGCCTCGTCCTCCTTGCCCTTGAACACCAGGAACCGCGGGGATTCGGGCAGGGTGAAGGCGATCCAGCCGTAGACGACGGCGGGCACCGCGGCGGCGAGGAACATCCAGCGCCACGCTTCAATGCCCAGCCAGAACCGCTGGTCCGCGCCACCTGCTGTGGTGGCCAGGACGGCGTCCGAGAGCAGCGCGGCGAAGATGCCGGTGGTGATGGCCAGCTGCTGCAGCGAGGCCAGGCGGCCGCGGACCTTCCGGGGTGAAATTTCGGAGATGTAGGCGGGGGCGATGACGGAGGCCAGGCCGATGCCCAGCCCGCCCACCAGGCGCCAGAACACCAGGTCCCACACGCCGAAGGCGAAGCCGGTTCCCAGGGCGCTGACCAGGAAGAGGAGTGCGCCGAGCTTCATGGCGGGGATGCGGCCATGGCGGTCCGCCACCCTGCCGGCCAGGAAAGCGCCCGCCGCGCAGCCCAGCAGTGCGACGGCCACGGCGAAGCCCGTGACGGCCTCGGACAGCGCGAATTCTTCCTTCAGGGCGTCCACGGCGCCGTTGACCACGGACGAGTCGAACCCGAAGAGGAATCCGCCCACCGCCCCCGCAAGCGCCAGCCAGATCACCCGCCGCGGTATCCCGGTATTGGTCTGCTCCTGTGCAGTGGGCATGGTTCTCCCTGGGTTCTGGAATGGGTGGAAGCGGTGCGGACGTCGTCGGCTGCAGAACCGGCCAGATCGCCGGTGCGCTTCCGCCAGTGTTCCATGCCACGGCTCCTCGATCCACTTGAGGGGCTGCCCGGGCGCTCTGCTGCGCGCCAAAAAAGAAGACGACGACGGCGGGCCGTGCCGCCGTCGTCGTCTGGTCTTTGCGCTGCCCGGCTAGTGTGCCGGGATCTGCATGTTGTCCTTGTCCTGCGGGGAGGCGTTCTGGTCCGTCAGCTTCTTCCGGGGCAGGGCGAAGCTGATGAGGAACGCCAGGCCGGTCAGCGCCGCGGCCGTCAGCATCACCGTGTCGATGGACGTGGCGAACCCTTCGGTGATGGGCCGGGTCAGGGTGCTGTTGGCGGTGTGCAGCCAGCTGGTGTCATTCAACGAGTCGTTGGAGGCGCCGTTCTTGAAGAAGTCGTACAGCTTGGCGTTGGCCGGGTCGGAGGCGACGGACGGGTCCTTGAGGACGGCAAGGTAGGCCGGGTCGGTGGTGGCGGCCTTCATTCCTTCGGCGATCTTGTCAGCTGCCAGGCTGAACAGCATGGAGATGAAGACGGCGGTTCCCACGGCGCCGCCCATGGAGCGGAAGAAGGCCGCGGAGGAGGTTCCCACACCCATGTCGCGCGGCGGGACCGAGGTCTGCATGGCCAGGGTGAGCGGCTGCATGCAGAAGCCCAGGCCGACGCCGAAGAACACCGCGATGAGGCCGGGAACCCACAGTTCGGTGTCCACTTTCAGGACGGAGCCCATCACCAGGGCGGCTGCGGTCAGGATGCCCGTGCCCATGATGGGGAAGATCCGGAACGTGCCCGAGGCTGAGATGGTGCGGCCGGCCGTGATGGAACCGAACAGGATGCCGATGGTGAAGGTAATCATCATCAGGCCGGCCTCGGTGGGGGTGAGGCCTTTGACCAGCTGCAGGTACATGGGGAGCATGGCGATGGCGCCGAACATGCCGATGCCGATGATGAAGTTCAGCAGCGAGGACAGCCCGAACGTGATGTTGTTGAAGAGCCGCAGCGGGATCAGGGCGTAGTCGCCGGCACGCTTCTCGGCGAGCAGGAACCACGCAATGCCCAGCACGCCCACTCCGTAGCAGAGGAAGGAGTTGGTGGAGGTCCAGCCCCAGGAGCGGCCCTGTTCGGCCACCAGGAGGAGCGGAACGATGGCCACGGTGATGGCGGCGGCGCCCCAGTAGTCGATCTTCTGCTTGAGGTGCCTGGCCGGCAGGTGCAGGAACAGGAACACCACCACCAGGGCGGCCAGGCCGATGGGCACGTTGATGAAGAAGACCCAGCGCCAGCCGTCGAAGCCAAGGATGTTTGCGGAGCCGGCAAAGGCGCCGCCCACCACGGGACCCAGGACGGAGGAGATGCCGAAGACGGACATGAAGTAGCCCTGGTACTTGGCGCGGTCCTTGAGGGAGACGATGTCCCCGATGATGGTCAGCGCCAGGGCCAGCAGGCCGCCGGCACCAAGGCCCTGGATGCCGCGGGCAATGGCAAGCTCGGTCATCGAGTGCACGGACCCGGCGTAGATGGAGCCCGCCAGGAAGACGGCGATCGCGGTCAGGTACAGCGGGCGGCGGCCAAAGATGTCGCTTAGCTTGCCGTACAGCGGGGTGCTGACGGTGGAGGTGATCAGGTACGCCGTGGTGGCCCACGCCTGCAGCGAGAGCCCGTCCAGGTCATTGGCAATGGTGTAGATCGACGTGGAGACGATGGTCTGGTCAAGGGATGCCAGGAACATGCCCAGCATCAGGCCCACCATCACGGTGACGATCTGGCGTTGCGTCAGGGCTTCTCCGGCGCCGGGCGCGGCCGTGGATTTGGACATGGGTGCTCCAAGGGAAAGAAAAGTATATAAGCAGCGATAGTTGCTTTCAGTAACTATCTTACCTGCTCTTTCTATTCCCCGCCTTGGTAACTTTTCGCTTTACGGCTCCACGAGGATGCCGTCCGGGTCGCACCAGACGGTGGCTCCGGGACGGAAGGTCACGCCGTCGATCACTACGTCCACGTCCACTTCGCCGGCACCGGCCTTCAGGCTCTTCCTTGGGTTGCTGCCCAGCGCCTTGACGCCCAGGTCCAGCTCCCCGATCGCCACCC
The DNA here is from genome assembly GCF_057073715.1 of Arthrobacter sp. E1SS-5. Taxonomy (NCBI): domain Bacteria; kingdom Bacillati; phylum Actinomycetota; class Actinomycetes; order Micrococcales; family Micrococcaceae; genus Arthrobacter; species Arthrobacter sp. E1SS-5. The sequence goes on along the minus strand of NZ_CP172703.1, from coordinate 4,209,399 downwards.
GGTCCCGGATGGCCCCATTGATGACGACGCCGGCCCAGCCGTTCGCCACCGCGCTTTCGGCGATCATGTCCCCCATCAGCGCCGTGCCCAGCGAGCCGCCGCCGTCCACCACCAGCACCGCCCCGTTCCCCGGAGAATTGAGTGTCGACTTCACCAGGGCGTTGTCCTGGAAACAGCGGATGGTCCGGACCGGGCCGCTGAAGTGCGAGCGGCCGCCCAGGGACTGGAACTGCAGGGAGACGGACGCCAGTTCGTCGCCGCGCTCGTCGTAAAGGTCTGCCGTGTTTACTGCTGTGCCTTCTGCCGGGGTGGGTGCGCTCATCTGGTTCTCCTTTTTCCTGGCAATTTGTTCGTTGGGCGATGGGCCGCCACATACCCGGGCGGCCGGCTACCGCCCACGATAGTCTGATCCCACCGCCAACCGGCCGCACCAGGGGGAGCCAAGCCAATGAGTCCGTTCCACACGCCCGTGCCGCCGGAGGGCACGTCCGAAGGTGTCAGTACGACGGCGGCGCTCGCCGAACCGGTGCACAAGGTCACCGCCCGCTGGGTCACCGGCCTGGTGCTGGTCAACGTAGGCATCAACGCCGCGTTCTTCGGCCCCATCAACGTGTTCATCGGCCAGCAGGCAATCACCATCGACGCGCCCGGCAAGGAGGCCATCCTTTCGCTGGTCACGGCCTGTGGTGCGGCGGTCTCCCTGGTGGCCAATCCGCTCTTCGGCGCGCTCTCGGACCGGACCACTTCCCGTTTTGGCCGGCGCTCGCCGTGGGTGCTGGCCGGAGCCGTGCTGGCCACCGCTGCGCTGCTGGCCATGTCCTTCTCCGGCGCGGTGGCGCTGATGGTGCTGTTCTGGTGCCTGGTGCAGCTCGGCGCGAACGCCGCCTACGCTGCCATCACCGCCGCAGTGCCGGACCGGGTGCCGGTGGTCCAGCGCGGGGGAGTGGGCGGGCTCGCGGCCATGGGCCAGACACTGGGAATCCTCACCGGGGCCGTCTTCGGTGCCGTGGTATCCGGCAACTTCATGGTGGGCTACTGGCTGTGCGCCGGGGCGCTGCTTTTGTCCGTGCTGCCGTACCTGTTCCACCGGAACGACCCCGCACTGCCGGGGGACGTCGCCGGGCCGTTAAGGCTTGGCGCGTTTTTCCGCGGCTTCTGGATCAGCCCCCGGCGCTACCCGGACTTCGCGTGGGCATGGCTGACGCGGTTCCTGGTGAACGTGGGCAACCAGCTGACCATTGTCTACCTGCTCTTTTTCCTGCGGGATGTGATCGGCCACGAGGATCCGGCGGCCGGTGTGCTCGTCCTGACGGGGATCTATGCCGTGATGGTGATGATCACGGCAGTGCTGGCGGGGCCGTGGAGCGACCGGATGGGAAGGCGAAAGCCCTTCGTTATCGGTTCCTCTGCCACTATTGCCATGGCCGGTGCCATCATGGCGTTCTTCCCCGTGTGGCCCGGCGCCTTGGCCGGCGCTGCCGTGCTGGGCATCGGCTTCGGCGCGTACCTGGCCGTGGACTTCGCTTTGCTCACGCAGGTCCTGCCCTTCGCCGTCAGCCGCGGGAAGGACATGGGGGTGATCAACGTGGCCAATTCCCTGCCGCAGGTGGTCGCACCGGCGCTGGCGCTGCTGGCCGTGACCTATGGGGGCGGCTACCGGACGCTGTTCCTCACGGCGGCCGTTATTGGGCTGCTGGGCGCCGTCTTCGTGGTGAAAATCAAGGGCGTCAACTGACCCCGGGAGTACCGATAGTAAGGCTGGCTGACGAATTAGGGCACGGATCTGTGCCGTATAGTTGAACCGGCTGCAGGGCGGTACGGAAGTGGGGGCGCTCCTGGCCGCAGTCGCTAAAACACAACCCCGGAATGCTGATGCCCGAGACTTTTTCAGACCATCCGCCCATGGCCGCCCGGCCTTCCGCTCCACGCCAGCGCCTCCGCTACGCACGGATCCTCGATACGGCTGCAGGGTTTGCCCGCACAGGACTCGACGCCGTGGAACTCGCCCAGGTGGCAGAAAAAGCAGACGTACCGCTGGGCACTCTTTACCGCTACTTTCCCTCGCCAACGCACCTGATGCTGGCGCTGTACCGGCAGCAGCTGGATGAGCTGCAGGCAGGGACCCGAAGCTCCTCCCCGCGCTTCCGCGGGCGTGCACTCTCCGGCCTGCTGATGGAGATCTTCCACATGCGCGTCATGCAGCCCGCGGTGGAGCAGTGCCTTAGCCGGGGCGTGTACCTCCCGGGGAAGGACACCACAGACCTCCTGCGGGAGATCGACGCGCTCAGCGAAAAGCTCGTCACCGCTGCGTGCGGTGACGCCGTGGGAGCCAGGGTCCTCCTGCTGACTGTCACTGGTCTGGTCCAGTCCGTGCGGAACCGCCGGCTTTCCCTCTTCGAAGCCGAGGAGGACCTCAAAAAGGCGTGCGGCAGGCTGTCTCCGGAGGCGGACTCTGGGTTCACAGTGACGAAATCCGCGTAACTGGTCTAGACCAAAAGCGATTTAAATCGGCCATAATGCCGTGACCTGGATCATAAAAATGCCTGCCTAAACGATTTTTCCTGCTGCCGCGCTGTCAAGAGGCACCAAAGCGGGGTTACGTGCCTGCCTACCATGGAGGCACAGGAGCGGCAGGGCGGAACATCCCCGGCGTTCCCGCGGACCCGCCACCCCTGGGTTTCCTGTCGCACTACTTTCCCTGCTTGGGCCCGGCCGGGCTCCAGGCCCCACGTGCCGTGCGCCCACGGCGAGCACCAGGAGACAACGACGTGTCCATTGACGCAATCACTGCCATTGATGATTCCGCAACCGCCCCGCTGACCGAGGACGAGATCTTCGAAGCCCACCAGGGCGGCAAGCTGTCCATAAGCACCACGGCCCCGCTGTCCAACAAGCGTGACCTGTCCATCGCCTACACCCCGGGTGTTGCCGAAGTCAGCCGCGCCATCCACGCCAAGCCCGAACTGGCCCGCACGCTCACCTGGGCCGAGCGCCTGGTGGTCGTGGTCAGCGACGGCACCGCCGTCCTGGGCCTGGGAAACATCGGCGCCAGCGCCTCGCTGCCCGTCATGGAGGGCAAGTCCGCCCTGTTCAAGACTTTTGGAGACCTGGACTCCATCCCGCTGGTCCTCAACACCACCAACGTGGACGAGATTGTGGAGACCCTGGTCCGCCTGCGCCCCAGCTTCGGTGCCGTCAACCTCGAGGACATCTCCGCCCCGCGCTGCTTCGAGCTCGAGGAAAAGCTGATCGAGGCCCTGGACTGCCCGGTCATGCACGACGACCAGCACGGAACCGCCGTCGTGGCCCTCGCCGCCCTGACCAACGCTGCCAAGGTGACCGGCCGTGGCCTGGAAGGGCTGAAGGTGGTGGTGTCCGGTGCAGGCGCAGCGGGTATTGCGGTCGCCGAAATCCTGCTGGCCGCCGGCATCAGCGATGTTGTCCTGCTGGACTCGCGCGGTGTCATCAACAGCAGCCGCCCGGACCTCGCAGCAGATTCCACGAGCAAGAAGGCAGACATCGCCGGCCGCAGCAACCCCCGTGGGATCACCGGCGGTCCCGCCGAGGCGCTGGCCGGAGCCGACGTCTTCATCGGCGTCTCCTCCTCCAAACTGGACGAGGCACACCTGGCCACGATGAACCAGGACGCCATTGTTTTCGCACTGTCCAACCCGGACCCCGAGGTCCTGCCCGAGGTAGCCGTGAAGTACGCCGCCGTCGTGGCCACCGGCCGCAGCGATTTTCCCAACCAGATCAACAACGTCCTGGCATTCCCCGGCATCTTCCGCGGCGCCCTGGATGCCGGCGCCCGCCGCATCACGCCCGCCATGAAGCTTGCGGCGGCCCGCGCCATCGCCGAGCTCGCTGCCGAGGACCTTTCGGCTGACTACATCGTGCCCAGCCCGCTGGACCCGCGTGTTGCCCCGGCCGTCACCGCGGCCGTCGCCGCGGCGGTGGAAGCCGAGTAAGGCTTCTTCCTGCAGGAAACCACGACGGCGGTGCCTCCTTCGCGAAAGGAGGCACCGCCGTCGTGGTTCAGGAAGCTGGGCGTTGGGCGGCCCCTAGACTGGGGACCATGACCTCCGAGACCGTGGTGACCATCCTGTGCGGCCTGGCGATCCTGGTGGGGGTGGCGGGCACCATCATCCCCGTCCTGCCCGGAAGTGTCCTGATTGGCGTAAGCCTGTTGGCCTGGGCCATCTGGGGCGGCGCCGGGACTACCGGATGGGTGGTCTTCGCGGTGGCCATGATCTTCGTCGCCGCGGGAATGACTGCCGGGGCTGTCCTCACGGGGAGGAAGCTGAAGCAGCACGCCATCCCCAGCCGCAGCGTGGTGGTGGCCCTGGTAGCGGCCGTGGTGGGGATGTTCATCATCCCTGTTGTGGGGCTCTTCGTGGGCTTCGCCGCGGGCCTTCTGCTCAGCGAGTTCCTCCGGACCCGCAACTTCTCTACGGCGGCGAGATCCAGTTGGGCGGCGCTCAAGGCCACCGGCCTTGGCATGCTTGCCGAATTCGGGCTCGCCTGCCTGGCCGCCAGCACCTGGGTCATCGGAGTATGGATCGCCGCCGCCAACGGCTGAGTCTAGAGTCCCAGTCCGCCGAGCTTGTCGCCCAGGCCGCCCGGAAGTTTGTCCCCCAGGCCGCCGGGGAGCTTCGACAGCAGGTCGGCCGGATTGATGCCCAATTTGGACAGCAGGCCGGCGTGCTGCTCGGTGTCCACCTGGTCCGGCAGTTCCGACTCCGCCTGTGAGGCCTTGTCCTGCTCGCCCTGGGACCGCAGGAGTTCGAGGATCTGGTTCTTGTCGATCTGCATGGCACTCTCCTTGCTGGATGATTACTAAGGGTGCTTACTACCATTCCGGAAAATTCGGCGTGGGACAAGGCCCCGGCACTGGGCAACGTCCCCGGCGTCCGGGCTTTGGGGGCCGCGCCAGCCGAAAGGTCCCCGCGGCTAGCATGGAAGGATGAGCTCCGGGGATACTGCACCGATCTACTGGGACAGCCGTGACCTCACTCCGTTCGGGCATGCCCAACTTCGCACTCCGGTCCATGACCTCGCCGGGGGAGTAGGCGGCCTGCTCACCGGAGTTTTTGGGGGACGCAATCCAGCCCTGCTGTCCATTGACGGTGAGGTGCCGCGGCTCAAGCGGCTGCTGCCCAAGCCGGCCAAGGCGATCCATGAAGCTGTCTTCACCAGCCGGGAACCGGAGCGCCTGATCACCCTGGCGCGTGCCTACCCGGGTTGGGCCGGGCTCTGCTACCTGATGGCGGGATTGCTGGTGTACAAGCACGGCGGTTACCTGCGCGCCTCCGAGCTCCTCCAGCGCGGACTCACCACCAGGAACGACGACGAAGCGAACCGTTACTCCTCCACCTACCTCACCCGCATCGTCACCAGGATCGAACTCGCCGAGCGGGTGGAGATTCCCGTCCTGTTCAGCGAGGAATCGGTGTTCCTGGCCCTGGCCCATTCGTTGCGCGAGACGGGCCGCACTGAAGCTGCGCTCGACGCTCTCAACGGGCTGCCGCCGTCGCTCCCTATGGCCTTGGCACGCTGCTCGCTGGCCCTCGCCCTGGGCAGGAGCCGAACTGTCATCGATTGGACCGAAGGACTGCTGAACGCGGACGACCTATCGGCCGCACTGCTGCTGGTCCGCGCCCGGGCCCTGCGCCGGGAGGGCCGGTTCGATGCTGCGCACCAGGCGATCGCCGAGGTTCTTCGCCGCCGCAAGACGCACCTGGCCCTCCGGAACGACGCTCTGACGGACCGTGCGCTGCTGGTGCTGGAATCGAGCCGCCGGTCCCTGAACCCACGTGACTGGGGACGCCGGCGCGCGGACCCGGAACCCCAGCGGGAGCTTGAGGCGCCGGTACCCATCCGCAAGGACGAGGAGATGCGGCGGATCTGGGAGCAGGACTGGAAGGAACTCAGCGGGGACTAGGAACTCCGCTGTGAACCAGGCATAACCGGGAGCTAAGCCCGCCGGGCCAGGAGCGGCATGACCTGCTCGCCGAGGAGCACGGCTCCCAGCGCCACCATGATGATGCCGCTCGCCAGGGTCACGCCCCGCGCTGCCCCCGGCCGGCTCTGCAGCAGGGTGCGCGACAGCAGGGCCACTACTGTGTAAACCAGGCCTGCCAGCGCCACGAACGTCATGCCCAGCAGCCCCGACTGCACCGGCACGGGCAGGGAGGCGTCGGCGCTGATGAACTGCGGGATGAGCGCCACGTAGAAGAGCAGGCCCTTGGGGTTGATCCCGCTGGTGCCCATCCCCTGCAGGAAGGTACGAAGCTGGGTGCCGGAACCGCCGTCGGCATGCGCGGTGAAGCTGGCACCGCGCCAGGACCGGAGTGTTCCCACGCCGAGCCACAGCAGGTAGCCGGCACCCGCCAGGGTGATCCAGCCCAGGACGCCGGGCATCCCGGCCAGCACTGCGGCGAGCCCTGCCACCAGGAGCGCGGTGTGCAGGACATAGCCGCCGCAAAGCCCGGCTACCGCAGGAACGAAGCTGCGCTGCCGGAGTCCGGCCGCGATGGTGTAGGCCCAGTCCACTCCCGGGGTGCAGGCAAGCGCTGCCGCCACCACCAAAAAGGCCAGGAACAGCTGGGAATTCATCGGTTCTCCTGTCGAAGGGCTCTCAGGAGCAACCATAGGAAGAATCCGGCCAAAAGTGCTGTCCTTGTTTCGCTCGAACCGCGGCTCCCGCGATATGTTTATTGCGTGATCGACAGCATTGACAGAAATATTTTGCGCCACCTCCAGGAGGATGGCCGGATGACTGCAACGGCGCTGGCTTCAAAGGTGGGCCTGACAGTGGCGCCGTGCCACCGTCGGCTGCGGGACCTGGAGCAGTCCGGCGTGATTCGCGGGTACAAGGCGGACATCGACCCCGCTGCCGTGGGCCTGGGCTTCGAGGCGATCGTCTTCGTTACGCTCCGCCAGGTGGACCGGCCCACCATGGAGATCTTCGAGAACCGGGTGGCGGACAACCCCAACATCGTCGAGGCGCAGCGGCTCTTTGGTTCGCCCGACTACCTCTTGAAGGTCATCGCCGAGGACCTGCCCTCCTATCAGCGCTTCTACGACACGGAACTGACGTCCCTGCCCGGGGTGGAACGCCTGACGTCGACGCTGGTGATGAAGAACCTGAAGTCCAACGCCGGGCCTCCGGTGTAGCCTCAGCGCTCCGGCTCATCCTGAAGGAGTCCGGTGGTGCGGTACGGGATGACTTCACGCAGGAACATGCTGGTGGAGGTCCGGACGATGCCGGGGCAGAGGCGGATTTCCTCGGAGACGCGGTAAAGGTCGTCAGGGCTCTTGGCCACCACCCGGATCAGCAGGTCGGTGTCCCCGGCCGGTGCATGGCATTCCAGGACCTCGGGAATTTTGCGCAGGGCGGCGATGGCCTCGTTGAGATGGCTCTGGTCCAGTTCGGCGCTGACAGCTGCGGCAACGCCCCGGCCCAGGGCGGAGGGCAGTACGCGGCTGCTGTTGGGCCGCAGCGCACCCGACGCCGTCATCCGCTCCATTCGTGACTGCACCGTTCCGCGTGCCAGGCCCAGTTTCTGGGCCAGCACCATGATGGGGACGCGCGGGTCCTCATCCAGGGCGTTCAGGATGCGCTTGTCTGTGGCGTCCAGTTCTTGCAAATTGATCACTCCCTGCCTGCTCCAGCCGCAGGAATTGATCAGATTGACTAACCCAGCGCCTGGTTGTTGTCCTAACTGTAGAAGGCCTGCTGGAATAGTGGCAACAAGGGCAAAAGCTACCGCTGGACCCCGCAGGCTACAGGTTCCCCGGCACACCACCCGGCACACTGGACACCGCTTCCCGCAAGGAGGCCGCCGCTGAATGAGGCTTGTTCACACCATGCTCACTCTGCAAACACGGCAAGAGCCCCTGAGCTACCGACGTCGGATTTCCGCAGTCATCGGTAGCTGAGGGGCTCTTGTGTTGTTCCGTCTAGGGTTGGTTCATGACCTCCGCCGGCCGCTTTGCCCCCAGCCCCTCCGGTGAACTGCACGTGGGCAACCTGCGGACTGCCATCCTTGCCTGGCTCTTTGCCCGCTCCACCGGGCGCAGGTTCCTCCTGCGCGTGGAGGACCTGGACCGCGCCCGTACCGGCGCGGAGGCCGTGCAGTTGCGCGACCTGGCCGCCATCGGCGTTACGTGGGACGGCGACGTCGTCCGGCAGACAGTTCGGGGAAGCCTGTATGCCGACTCGATCGCCCGGCTAAAGGAAGCGGGCCTGACCTACGAGTGCTTCTGCACGCGCCGCGAGATCCAGGAGGCGCCGTCGGCCCCGCACGCGCCCCAGGGCGCATACCCCGGAACATGCCGCAACCTGGACCCGGCGGAGCTTGCGTACAAGCGGTCCACGCGCCCTGCGGCCATCCGATTGCGGGCGGACGTAACGGAATACACGGTGCAGGATGTCCTCCGCGGCGAATACACGGGGGCCGTGGACGACTTCGTGCTGCGCCGCAACGACGGCGTGACGGCGTACAACCTTGCCGTGGTGGTGGATGATGCCGAGCAGGGCATAGACCAGGTGGTCCGCGGCGATGACCTGCTTCCCTCTACTCCCCGGCAGGCCTATCTCGCCTCCCTCCTAAGTATTCCGGTACCGGAATATGCGCATGTGCCGTTGGTGGTAAACCACGACGGCGTGAGGCTGGCCAAGCGCGACGGTGCGGTGACGCTCGCGGACCTTGCAGAAGCCGGAGTCCCCGTCGAGGAGGTGCGGGACCGGCTGCTGGCTTCGCTGGGGTTGCCGGCAGGGAACCTTAACCACGCCCTGGACGCGTTTGACCCCGCACGCCTGCCCAAGGAGCCCTGGGTCTGGCCCGGGAGCTGACTACTCCGGTGCGGGTTTCCGCTCCATCAAAGCCACGAACTCCTCGGCGAACCGCCGCACCCCGTCCCACTCCGTATAGATATAGTCGCGGCCGGTGTCCGTGTCCGTACTGCCCTTGCTGCTGACGATCTTCTTCATCATCATCCGCTTGAGGAACCCATACTCGGTGTACAAGAGCGCACCGCCGAACAGCGCAACCTTCGTGGGATGCCAGCCGGTTGCGTCCTCGAACTCCGATACATACTTCTGTGCCTCTTCCGGATCGGCGTGCGCCGAGAGGCTGACGGAAAACAGGGCAGCGTGCAGGTGTTCCAGGGCGGCACGGTTCCGGCGGACAAAATCCGCTACGAACCCCTCGTGCTTTCCGGCATGAATGGAGGCTCCCACGATGACGCCGTCGTAGCCCTCGGGCAGGTCATGGTCGGCGTGTTTGAGGTCCAGCGTTTCGGCCTCGTGGCCGTGTGCCTGCAGGACGTCGGAGATGTACTCCGCGATCCGTGCGGTTTGGCCCTCGGTGGTCCCGTAGGGAATCAGGATCTTTGCCATGCCTCCCACTCTGGCGTTCACGGGAAGAACGGCAAAGGGGCAAAGGTCCCTGCGCAGGACCCGGAAGGCTACACCCTCCCCAGCGCCTCGATGTCCTCAAGGAAGTCCGCCTGCACTTCCGGGCTCACCGTGGTGCGGGTGTCGCCAATGGCGTCCAGGTAGTCCTGGGTGGAGGGCCCCTTCCGGACCGCCTCGCGGACGGAAACCTCGCCCCCGGAGGCCAACCCGCCGTCGTCGTACACTGCTTTCTCCAGCGCCCGCTGGGAGGCGCTCCGGGCGGCGTACTCGATGTCAGCGGGCGAAAAGCCCTCCGTGCGTTCCACCAAGAGCTCCACATCCACCCCGTCCACCACGGCCGCTGGTATGAACCGCTGCCACATCGCCTCCCGCGCCTGCCGGTCCGGCAGCCCGATGGGGATGACATAGTCGAACCGGCCGTGCCGCAGGAAGGCCGAGTCCAGGGCGCGGATGAAGTTGGTGGCACAGACCAGGAGCCTGCCCGGCTGCTCACGGAACGCGGGGATGATCTTCAGCAGTTCGTTGGTGACGCCCTGCAACGGCGACGGCGGATCGCCGGCACGCTGGGACGCGATCTCCTCCACCTCGTCGATGAACACCACGGCGTGCTCCAGCTCCGCTATCTCCAGGAACGTCTCGCGCAGGGCACCGGCCAGGCCCTGGGGATCGCCAGCCAGGCGGGAGGGGAACACCTCCACGAACGGCCACTCCAGCCGGGATGCGATGGCCTTGGCAAAAGTGGTCTTGCCTGTACCCGGCGGCCCAAAAAGGACGACGGCGCGCGGCGGCACCACGCCGAACTCATCGGCCAGGTCCGCCTCGGCGAGCGGCAGCACCAGGCGCCGCTCCAGCAGTTCCTTTTCCTTGCGCATGCCCGCCACGTTTTCCCACAGGTCGCGGGCCAGGACACGCCCGCCCAGCTGGCCCAGGGCGCCGAGTTCCTGCCGCTGGACCGGGATGGTGCGCTCGAAGTAGCGCAGGTTCTTCTTGAGCGCGAAGCCGCGGCCCAGGAAGGCCTCCACCCGGGTTTCGGATTCCGGCATCAGTGCCGAGAGCTTGTTCAGGCCGTGCGGGGCCATCCGGTTTTCGACGGCAGCCAGCAGCGAGGTGCCGATGCCCCTGCCGCGGTATTCGGGCAGGGTGGCCAGGAAGACGATCCAGCCCTGGTCGTGCGCGGCACGTCCGACGGCGGCACCCACCACCTGCTCGCCCTGTACCGCCACCACCGCATGGTCCTTTTCGCAGGAAGCGAGGACCTCGGACAGGGCGTAAACAGGTTCCACGTTGTGGGCCTTGAGCGTCTCCCAGAGGTGCAGGATCCCGTCCAGGTCCGCCGAATGGAAATCCCTGATGCGCCAGTTGGTCATGCGTTGCTCCTGTTTGGTTCGTCGTTGAGCCTGCTCAGCGTGCACTTCTGTGAGCATATGCGAACCAGCGCCGGCGGAGGGTTGCGGCGGCGTTGCATGACGCCGGCTCAGATCCCCAGGGCGTCTATGGTGGTGCGCAACGCGTCCGCGGAGTGACGCAAAGCCGCCAGTTCGCCGTCGTCCATGGGCGTTTCCAGGACGCGGTGCACGCCGCCGCGGCCCACCACGCTGGGCAGGGACAGTGCCACCCCGGAGACCCCGTGGAGACCCGACAGCACGGTGGAGACCGGCAGGACGGCGTTGTCGTCGCGCAGCAGGGCTTCCACGATCCGGGCACCGGACAGCCCGATGGCATAGTTCGTGGCACCCTTGCCGGCAATCACCTTGTAGGCCGCCTGCACCACCTCCTTGGCGGTGGCGGCAAGGTATTCGGGCGTGAAGATCCGCTCGCCGCCGTCGGTCCAATCTCGGATGGGGACCGGCCCAATGGTTGCTCCGGACCACAACGGGAACTCCGTGTCGCCGTGCTCACCCACCATGCTGGCGTGGACGCTGGTGACGGAAACCCCCGCCCGGCGGGCCAGCAGCCAGCGCAAACGGGACGTATCCAGCACGGTGCCGGAGGAGAAGATCCGTTCCACCGGCAGCCCGGATATTCGCTGGGCGGCCACCGTCAGCACGTCGCAGGGGTTGGTCACCAGGACGTAGACGGCGTCCGGTGCGCGCTCAAGCAGCGGCGGCATCAGCTGCTCCAGGATCCGCACGTTGGTGCCGGCCAGGTCCAGGCGGCTTTGGCCGGGATTCTGCTTGGCACCTGCAGTGATGACCACGACGTCGGCGCCTTCCGTCACGGCGATATCCCCGCCTCCGGTGACGGTCGCCGAGGCCGCGGCGAACTGGCTGCCGTGCGCCAGGTCAAGGGCTTCGGCCTCCGCCTTGGGCGCGTTGACATCGAACAACGCGATGTTGCTGGCCGAGCCGCGGATCAGCGCGGCGTACGCCAGGGAGGTGCCGACGCTCCCGGCGCCCACTACTGCGAGTTTGGATCCTGCCATGGTGCCCTTCCCATCCGGAGTCGTTGAGAGTGTCCTACCCGAAGAGTAGCGTGGCCCACATCACTCGAACCCCACGTAGGAGCCACCATGCCACATCTCGGACGCCGGCTCGCAGCTGTTACTGCCGCGCTGGCAATGAGCGTCACCACCGGGGCCATCAGCCCCGCGTCCGCCGATCCCCGGCAGACCGACAAGAACCCCACGGCCACCGGCTACGGCGGCGCCGTCAGCACGGTGGACCCGGATGCGTCAGCGGCGGCCATCGAAGTCCTCAGCAAGGGTGGAAACGCGGTGGACGCCGCCGTTGCCGCGGCAGCCACCCTTGGCGTCACCGAGCCGTACAGTGCCGGGATCGGTGGTGGCGGCTATTTTGTCTATTACGACGCGAAGTCCGGGAAGGTCAGCACCATTGACGGGCGGGAAACGGCGCCGGCCGGGATCAAGCAGGATGCGTTTATTGATCCCGCAACCGGCAAGCCTTACCCGTTCACCCCTGAGCTTGTCACCAGCGGTGTCTCGGTAGGTGTCCCCGGCACGCCGGCCACGTGGGAGCGGGCACTGGATCGCTGGGGCACGCTCAGCCTGAAGGACGCCCTGAAGCCCGCCATCAAGGTTGCAGACCGCGGCTTCGTGGTGGATGAGACCTTCCGCAACCAGACGCAGGACAATCAAAGGCGGTTCGAGGCGTTCACCTCCACCAAGGACCTGTACCTGAAAGATGGCAAGCTGCCCGAGGTTGGCTCGGTCTTCCAGAACCACGACCTCGCGGCCACCTATCGCATGCTGGCCAAGGACGGCATGAGCGCGTTCTACACTGGACCGCTCGCCGAGGAGATTGCCAAGACGGTGCAGAGCCCGCCGAAATCCCCGGGCACCACCCTCCCGGTCCCGGTGGGTTCCATGACTGCCGAGGACCTGGCCAACTACGAGGCAGTGGACCAGGACCCCACGCACGTGAACTACCGCGGCTATGACGTCTATGGCATGGCACCTTCCAGCAGTGGCGGCACAACGGTTGGGGAGTCGCTCAACATCCTGGATGTGTTTGACCTGCCCGGCCTGAAGGCAGACCAGCCGGCCGTGCTGCACCACTACCTTGAGGCCAGCGCCCTGGCGTTCGCTGACCGGGGCAAGTATGTGGGCGACCCCGCCTTCGTGGACGTGCCCACCGAGGCGCTGACCGATCCCATTTTCGGCAAGGAACGGGCCTGCGAACTCGACCCCAACCACGCAGCAGCCAAGCCCGTCCAGCCCGGCGACGTGGCCAACTACGACGGCACCTGCCCGGCGGCACCGGCGGCGCTCGCCGATGAGAAGGACACCGAGAACATCTCCACCACCAACATGACCGTCTCGGACAAGTGGGGCAACGTGGTGGAATACACTCTGACCATCGAGCAGACCGGCGGCTCCGGCATGGTTGTCCCCGGCCGCGGATTCCTGCTCAACAACGAGCTCACGGACTTCTCCACGGTCTACAGCGCCACGGACCCCAACCGGATCGAGCCGGGCAAGCGGCCGCGTTCCTCCATGTCGCCCACCATCCTTTTGGAGGACGGCAAGCCGTTCCTGGCCCTGGGCTCCCCGGGCGGTTCCACCATCATCACCACGGTCCTGCAGACCATCGTCAACCGCATCGACCTGGGCATGAGCACCCCCGACGCCATAGCGGCACCGCGTGCGTCCCAGCGGAACACTGCCAGTGTCACCGCGGAACCGGCCTTCATCGACAAGTATGGGCCGGCCCTGACGTCCCGCTTCGGCCACAAGCTGACACCGTCGGGTGACTCGTTCACGTCCGCCTCGGAGATCGGGGCAGCCACTGCCATCGAGTTCCTTGAGGACGGTCGCGTCCTGGCGGCCGCGGAGCCGGTCAGGCGCGGCGGCGGATCGGCCATGGTGGTCAAGCCGTCAAAGTGACACGCAGCAGCCACCGTTAAACCCCGACGGCGGCACCCGGGTTCCTGACTTCCAGAACCCAGGTGCCGCCGTTGGAAGTTTTGTTGCGGTTACTTCTTGAAGGTGTCAGCCGGCGCGTTGGCCACCACCGGGGACATTCCGGTGAAGCCTTCGCGGGTTTCGGCGATTTCGCGGATGCGGTGCCGGCAGGCGTACCAGCCGATGACCATGAGGACGGAGGCGATCGCGGTCACGAGCATGGTGAACGGTGAGTCGATGAAGACCATGACCAGGACGCCCACCAGGAAGAGCAGGGAGAGGTAACCGGTGTACGGGGCGCCGAACATCCGGAAGGAGGGGCGTTCCACCCAGCCCCTGTCCGCCCAGCGCTTGAGCTGGATCTGGCACAGCACAATGGTGGCCCAGGTCATGATGATGCCCACGGACGCGATGTTCAGCACGATTTCGAAAGCCTCGGCGGGGACCAGGTAGTTCAGCGGAACACCCAGCAGGGAGACCACGGCGGTGATGGCGATGCCGCCGTAGGGGACGCCGGCCTTGTTCATGCGCGAGGCGAACTTGGGGGCCGAGCCGTTGACGGACATCGAGCGCAGGATCCGGCCGGTGGAGTAGAGCCCGGCGTTCAGCGAGGACAGGGCGGCGGTGAGGACCACCAGGTTCATGATCACGTCCACGCCCTGGACTCCGATGGAGCCGAAGAACGTCACGAAGGGGCTGACGCCCTTCTGGTATGAGGTGAAGGGCAGCAGCAGGGCCAGCAGGATCACGGAGCCGACGTAGAACACGGCGATGCGGAAGACCACGGAGTTGATGGCCTTGGGCATGATCTTTTCCGGGTTCTCGGTTTCGCCGGCGGCGGTGCCCACCAGTTCGATGGAGGCGTAGGCGAACAGGACGCCCTGCATAAGGATGATCATGGGCAGCAGGCCGTTGGGGAAGATCCCGCCGTTGTCGGACAGGAGGCTGATGCCCACCTGCTGGCCGTCCACGGGGGTGCCGAAGATGACGAAGTAGGTGCCGATGATGAGGAAGGCGACCAGGGCGGCGACCTTGATCAGGGCGAACCAGAATTCCATTTCGCCGAAGACCTTCACGGAGACCAGGTTCAGGGCCAGGACCACGACGAGGGCGGTCAGTGCCCAGACCCACTGGGGGACGTCGGCCATCCAGGGGATGTAGTTGCCGAAGAAGTGCATGTAGAGGGCGGCCGCGGTGATGTCCACGATGGTGGTGGTGGCCCAGTTGATCCAGTAGAACCAGCCGGAGACGAACGCTGCCTTTTCGCCGAAGAATTCGCGGGCGTAGGAGACGAACGAACCCGAGGACGGGCGGTGCAGGACCAGTTCGCCAAGGGCGCGCAGGATCAGGAACGCGAAGAACCCGCACACGGCGTAGGCGATGACCAGGGACGGGCCCGCCGCGTTCAGCCGGCCGCCGGCGCCCAGGAACAGGCCGGTACCGATGGCACCGCCGATCGCGATCATCTGGATCTGCCGGGGCTTGAGGTTCTTGTGGTAGCCCTTGTCCTCGGCGTGCAGGGAGGTCTCGGTGGCATGCGCATGGCCACCGTCAATCAGGTGGTCTGGAAGGGGTGTGTTTGTCATTGGGGATGTCCTTACAACGGTGGGCCCACGCCCGCCGGGTTCCCTGGCCGAGCTTGCGAGGCTAGGGGGCGGGTGGGGATTACTTGCTGAGGTTGGCCAGGCGTTCGGGGCTGAGGAGTTCCTGGAGCTGGGCATCGGTGAGGAGGCCGTGTTCCAGGACGAGTTCCGCTACACCCTTGCCGGTGGCAAGTGCTTCCTGCGCGATGGCGGTTGCGGTGGCGTAGCCGAGGTGGGGGTTCAAGGCGGTCACCAGGCCGATTGACTGCTCCACGGTGCGGCGCAGGTGCTCGGCGTTGGCGGTGATTCCCCGGATGCAGCGGGCCGTAAGGGTGCGGCAGGCTGCCTCGAGGTGGGAGATGCTCTTGTGGAGGCTGTGCACGATGATTGGTTCGAAGGCGTTGAGCTGCAGCTGCCCGGCCTCAGCGGCCATGGTGATGGTGACGTCGTTGCCGATCACCTCGTAGGCCACCTGGGAGACCACTTCCGGGATGACCGGATTGATCTTGCCGGGCATGATGGAGGACCCGGACTGCACGGCGGGCAGGTTGATTTCGCCGAAGCCGGCGCGAGGGCCGGAGGAGAGCAGGCGGAGGTCGTTGCAGATCTTGGACAGCTTAACGGCCACCCGCTTCAGCACGCCGGACAGGTGCACAAAGGCGCCTACGTCCTGGGTGGCTTCGATGAGGTCGACGGCGGTCACCAGCGGGAGTCCAGTGATCTCGGCCAGGTGCCGGCAGGCGGTTGCGGCGTAGCCGGCAGGGGCGTTCAAGCCGGTGCCGATCGCGGTGGCGCCGAGGTTGATCTCGTGGATCAGCAGCTCGGCCTCCGCCAGGCGCAGCCGGTCCTCGCCGATAGTGACGGCGTAGCTGCCGAACTCCTGGCCCAGGGTCATGGGCACGGCGTCCTGCAGCTGGGTGCGGCCCATCTTCACCACGGTGCGGAACTCCACGGCCTTGGCTGAGCAGGCGTCCTCGAGTTCTTCGAGTGCTGCCAGCAGTTCCCGGGCGGCGAAGATGGTACCCAGCTTGACGGCAGTGGGGTACACGTCGTTGGTGGACTGGCTGAGGTTGACGTGGTCGTTCGGGTGCAGCCGCGCGTAGTCGCCCTTGGGGTGGCCCAGGATTTCCAGGGCCCGGTTGGCAATGACCTCATTGGCGTTCATGTTCGACGACGTCCCGGCCCCGCCCTGGACCACGTCAACTACGAACTGGTCGGCAAGCTTCCCGGCCAGGACGTCCAGGCACGCCTGCTCGATGGCGTCGGCGCGTTCGGCATCCAGCAGGCCGAGCTCACGGTTGGTGCGGGCGGCGGCCAGCTTGACCGCGGCAAGCCCGCGGACCAGGTGCATGTTGGAGGACAGCTTCTGGCCGGTGATGGCGAAGTTTTCCACGGCGCGGAGCGTGTGCACGCCCCAGTACGCGTGGGCCGGGACGTCCCGGTCGCCGAGCAGGTCGTGCTCCGACCTGGTCGGGGCGGAGGTGGCTTCCGCCGCGGTGTCGGTGATGGTCATGGTTGTCCTCACAGGGCTTCGTTGTCGGGCGTGGACTGGTTGGTGTTCAGGAAAGCAGGGTTCAGGAAGTCGGTTGCCAAGAGCTGGCCCACAGGGTGGCCGCCGCCGAGCACCGGGGAAGAGGCGATGCCGGCGAGCGGCCCGGTATCCACTCCCAGCGACTCCAGCAGGCGGCCGGTAGCGGGCATCCGGGCGCGGTCGCCGCCGTCGGAAATCTTGACGGCCACGGCGCTGCCGTCGGGCAGGCCCACCAGCTGCACGCCCTCAAAGCCGTCCTTGGCCACGGCGCCGGGAACCAGGCGCATCAGCGCGGTGACGTCGCGGCCTTCCCCGGCCACCATCTCCGGGTGCTGCTGCATGGCGAGCCCGACGGCGGCTTCCGGGCTGACGTCGTCGTTATTTCCTTCCAAGGAGGCCGCGGCCGCCCGGCCGATCCGGCCGAAAGCGCGGGCCATGCCACCCAGCGTCAGGGCGAACAGGGGGGTGCCGCAGCCGTCGGTGCTTACAGCGGCGGGCTCCTCACCAGTCAGGTCGATGACCGTTGCCGCCACGAGCTGCTGCAGCGGGTGCGATGGGTCAAGGTAGCCACGTACGGGCCAGCCGTTGATCTTGCAGGTGGCCACCATGGCGGCATGCTTTCCCGAGCAGTTCTGGGTGATCTGCGTGGCGCTGCCGCCGGTGCGGAGCCAGTCCTCCCGCTCCGCCGTGCCGTAGGGCAGGTCCGTGCTGTTTTCCAGGTCGGTGGGGGCCAGCCCGTGCAGTTCGAGGATGCGCAGGGCGCCGTCGCGGTGCGCCGCCGCACCTGAGTGGCTTGCAGCGGCCAGGGCCAGGAGGTCAGCCGGGAGTTCAAGTCCGGCGCGGACCATGGCCACCGCCTGGAGAGGCTTCAGCGCGGAGCGCGGGTAGAAGGGTGCCAAAGGATCGCCGGCAGTTGCCGCCACTGAACCATCAGCGCCAAGGGCAACGGCGGAGCCGTAATGGACGCTCTCCACCAGGCCGTCGCGGATGGCGGCGACCAGCGGGGTGTGCTGCGGCAGGGCCAGCTCGGCCGGGGCAGCGGTGTGGGCAGCAGAAAACACAGGGGATGGCATGGGGTCCTAGGAAGGGTTGGTTGAATCTGGCTAGTTATTGAGGATGGAGTCCAGGGCCACGCCCACGGCTTCCAGATGGTGGGCCATGGCGGCGCGGGCCTTTTCCGCGGAGCCGGACTCGATGGCGGCAAGGATCTGCTGGTGCTCAATGTCGGAGGCGTGCTGGCGGTCCGCCACCATGTTCAGTGTCTCGGACTGGTGTGCCAGTGCGTCCCGGATGTCGGCCACGACGCTCGCGAACACTTTGTTGCCGCTGGCGCGGGCAATGGTGGCATGGAAGCTGGAGTCGAGAGCCACCCAGGACTCGGGATCGGTCTCCACGGCCATGGCGGCAACAATCCCGCGGAGGATTTCCAGTTCCTCCGCAGTGCGTCGTTCAGCCGCCAGTCCGGCGGCCGGGATTTCAATGTGCGGGCGCGCTTCCGTGAGGTCCCGGGCCGAGTATTGCCCCAGGGTGAGGTCGTTGGCCACCTTGCTGGCGACCACGAACGTGCCCTTGCCGGTCCTGGTGACGGTCAGCCCCAGGGCGGTGCAGGAGCGGAGGGCTTCCCGGATCACCGAGCGGCTGACTCCGTACTGCTGCGAGAGGGTGGCCTCCGAGCTCAGCTTGCTCCCCACCGGGATGACGCCGGACTCGATATCCTCCCTGATGGTGTTGAACACCGCCTCGGCAGCGCTCAGCCGGGCAAGAGGGCGGACTACAGGCTGTCCTGCTGTCCGGCTGTCTGACAGGTTCACGCTTTAAATATGGCACTGGTCACAAAGGGTGTCAAACCCTCCTTAGTCCTGCCGCTGGCCTGCGGCGCGCCGCCGCTGCTGCCGCCGTCGTGAGCGAAGGTGCCAGGCGGCGAGCGCCGCCACGGCAACTGCTGCGATGACGACGGCGAGGTCCCGGCCCACTGCCTGGGCTACGGCCTCGTAGGAATTGCCGGCGAGGAAGCCCAGCAACACGAAGCCGATGCCCCAAACGATGCCTCCGGCAGCGTTGTATGCAAGGAACCGGCCGTAGGGCATCCGCGACGTTCCGGCCAGGGCAGGCATGAGGGCGCGCAGGAAGGCGGTGAAGCGGCCCAGGAACACGGCGGATCCGCCCTTGCGCCGGAGGAATTCCTGCGCGTTCTCCACCTTGCGAGAGTAACGTGCCAGCACTTTTGTTTTTACCAGACGGGTACCCAGGTGCTTGCCTACCTCGTAGCCCACGCTGTCGCCAATGATGGCGGCTAACACCACCAGGGCCATCATGCTTCCCAGTTGCACCTCACCGCGGCTGGCCACTACGCCGCCAAGGACGGCCGCCGTCTCACCCGGGATTACGAAACCGACGAATATGGCGTCTTCGGCGAAGACCAGGCAGAAGACGGCTATGTACGCCACGATCGGGCTGACGTTCAGGAGTCCGTCGATAAAGCCCGTCATGGAACCAACTTTAAGCCTGCGGAGCGGGGACGGGGCTGGGCTTGGCCAGGAACGGCACTCGGGCCAGCAGCGCCTGACCGGACCCGCTCAACGTGCCGGTTGGAGAGTGCAGCCATGCGCGCTGCTGAAGCCTCTGAAGAGAGTGCTCCCCGGGGTGGGCGGTTGGTGTGGGACGTCACGGTTCAGCCTGGTTCTTTAGCCGGTCAGGGTACCTACGAGTATGCGCTCGTTCGGCTGAACGAAACCTGTGACTGTTTCCCTATCCTGCGGGGCGCCAGCTAAAGGTGCTGGATACCGGCCCGCTGCATAGCGTCCCGGTAGGTTTCCACGTTCTTGGCCAGGAGCTCTTCCTGCTTAGCCTCAGAAACAGCAAAGGCCCTGCCGCCAAGGGCAGTGGCCTTGTAGATTTTGATGCCGTTGTTCTTCAGCGAGGAGTGGTACGTCTTCTCGAACAGGGTCAGAAAAGTAGATGCATCCGTACCGTGCGCGATGATGGCCGAAACGCGGGAGTTGATCTTAAGGAACTGCCGGAACGGGCGGAGCCCGTCGGTCTTCTCCTGGACACTAAGGGCCGAGGGGCTGCCGCTCTCGCGGACCCAGGGGTAAGCGTTCCAGGGCATGACGTAGCGGGGGTCCAGTTCAGCGAGCTCGTAGATCTGGGTTGCGCGGCGGGCCGCTTCGTCGTCGTTGTTGTGGGAGACAAATCCGGACTCGGTCCCCTTGCCGGGACTGGCCTGGAGGCTGATGATCCTGCACTCATCTTCGTCATGCACAGGGTCGATGTAGGGGACGGTGGAACCGGGCTTCTTTTCCATCAATTCGTCGCAAAGCTGGGTTACCTTCGCGATATTCGGTTCCTGTAGCAGGGCCTTTTTTTCGTCCCAATCAATCGTCACGATTTCTCCCTTAGCAGCAAGGCGTCCAGAATCAGGCGTCCTATGTCACTCTACGCTTTCACCGGGAGTGGTGCGCACACCGAATTTTTTGAAGCAGGCCAGCCTAGTGCGGGCCGCGCAGGTGCTGCTGGTGCAGCTCGCTCAACTGTTCGTCCGTCAGCTCATCAAAGACTCCTGCCTCCCGCTTATCGCTGCGTGAGAAGCGGATGAACATGAGGATGATCAGTGGCAGGTCCACAACTTCGCAGATGAACCAGAGCAGGTTTCCCGCAAACTGCTGGTCCTGGAACGCATCCCTGAACCACCACTGAGGGTTGGGCACTGACATTACGTGGTCGAGCACCTGGCCGTTCAGGCTGAGCAGGATTCCGGGGATCGCGTCGATCAGCAGTTCAATGAAGACGAACATGAATTCCAGGGTCAGGTACGCGCTGGACCGCTGGAAGTCCGACTCCTCGATGATGGGCAGCGCCATCAGCATGCCAAGCAGCGGTACACCGAGGGTGAGGAGTGCGCCGGCCACGGGATCTGTCCGGAGTGTGTAGAACATGGGAGTCAGGAACGTGGAAAAGAGCACCAGGCCCAGCAGCGGCGCACCGAAGGAGTTGCTGACGAACCGGACAGGCCGGCTCGCCAGGACAGTGTTCAGGGTGTCTATTCCCTTGGCCGGCAACGCTGCCCGGGCAAGGGTGAGAGGCTTGCCCAGCCCGATAAGCAACGGAACGACAAAGAGCAGCATGGATATCTTGATGGTGAACGCCCACCGCTGCTCCGCGCCGTAAACGCCAGTAAACCCACAAGTCAGGACAACGAACGAGCCCAGGCCCAGGGCGTAAAACGCAACTGCCCGCCACAAGGGCCAGCCCTGGCCCCGGCGGGCGGTTGACCGTATTCCCCACCCATATAGGACGCCGGCAACAACGACGAAGGCAATTGCAGCCCAGTCGAGTTGCCAGGAGGACATCAGGATCTCAAGGGGTGGCACGCGCCAAGGATAGGTGGCGTTCCTGAGAATGGCCTGACTGCTTGGCGTGCACCGGGGTTCCGCGAACCGGGGCTCCGGGGAGTGGTGGGGCGGTGGAGTGGTAGGTGTGGCCGGTTGGGGTGGTGGTTGCGACGGTGTGGCGTGGGCCGGGGACTGGTTGTGTGGTCCAGCCGGGTGTTTCTTTGGTGTGGTTGCAGGCTTCGCACAAACCTTGGCCGTTGGCGGCGGTGGTGGGCCCGGCGTTGTGCCAGGCGGTGATGTGGTCGTCGTGCCTGATGGGGGCGTCGCAGTACGGGGTTCGGCAGGTGTTGTCCCGGACCTGGAGGAAGCGCTTCAAACCTGCGGGGAACAGCCTGGCTTTGGAGTCCATCGCCACCAGCTCATTTGTGCCGGGGGCGGTGTAGAGCCGCCGGATCCAAAGATTCAGGCCTGTCGAGGATTCAGCTGTGAGGGTGAGTTCCCTGGCCCAGGCTGCGGGGATGCTGCCGTAGCCGGGGAGCCGTGCGGGTTCGGCGTCGGCTTGGAGGAGGGTGCGGTCGGTCATGACGAGCTGGATCTCCACTCCGCTGATCCCGCCGGGGGTGCCGGTGACGCGTTCGACGAGGGTGTCGGCCATGACCTGACCCCGCGACCTGGCATCCCCGGCCAACCGGGCACTGTCCGCGTCCTTGGCCAGGGCGGCGTACGCGGCGACCCCCTGGGCGACCGGGAGCAGCGCGGTGAGGTAGGCCATGGTGTCCGGTGCCGGGCGCAGGCTCACACACCGCTCACCCACGGCCCGCGCGGCCCGGCGCGCTACCGAGGCAGGGTCCCGCCGGTACGCCGCAGCCCGGACGGCGGCGGTGATGGCTTTGTCTCCCATGCCGTCCAGGGCGCCGGTGTCGGCGGCGAGTTCCTCATCCGCCCCGGTCCGGTCCTCCGGGGAGAGGCAGATGGTTTCCTTCACTACCAGCGTGGCCCGCCACTCATTCAACAAACCGGACCGGAACGCGGCGAACGTATGGGGCATCCCGGTCAGGGCCTTGGCCAGGCCCAGCAACCGGGAACCCCTCGCCGGGGACTCCCGCCTGGCCAGCGCGATCTGCGCCGCCACCCCGGCACCCTGCTCAGCGGCCGGGACCCCGGCGGCTGCCTGCTCCCGCCGCTGCTGAAGATCAAAAGCAACAGCGGTGTCGGCCTGGCGGGCACCCGCCACGCACTTCAGGTCCTCCAACCCGCGGATCTGATCGATCATCCCGGCAGGATCGGCAGCCAAAGGAACACGGTCCAACAGGCTCAGGACATCAGCAATTGAAGGGGCGGCCGGTGAGACGGAAGGGGCAGCCGGTGGGAACTGACGCTGACGGGCATCAGTAGCCGAGGGGACGGCAGGCAATGACGAAAAGGCCCTCGGCGTCTCAGCATCGCTTGGCACAGCAACGCTGGGCTGCGGCAGATCAGCAGCAAAGGACGCTGGACGCTCCGCCTCCAGTACTCTTGCCGTCCCCAAAGCCGCTTCCATAACCAAAGTCTTCCACCAGGGTGTGACATCGACAGGCACCCAAAATCCCTATGTGGAAAAGCACAAGCAGGGGGTGGTCCCTGACCTGCTGTTCAATGGATTATGCAGTTCTCCGGGAAGGGCCTGAAGGCCGAAGATTTCGCTGGCTTCCGGCCCGTTCAGTACCTCGAAACGTGCAGGCACGTACCTAAAATAGGCGCCTGACGCCGGCAGCACGTCAGTTACGAAGGTCCCCGCAGCCGCTCCATCTCGCGACGGTCTTTCTTGGTGGGCCGCCCAGCGCCGCGGTCCCGCTGCGGCAGCCCAAGTGCCGGCAGGACGGGCCGCGGGGGCGTGTGGTCGGTAAAGCAGTGCGACGCCGCCTCCGCTCCCACGCGTTTGGCAATGAGCCGGCGCACCTCAAGGATGCGCTCGTACCCGGGCATGCGGACGGTGACGGTATCGCCGGTGACCAGGGTGGCCGAGGCCTTGGACGGGCTGCCGTTCAGGCGGACATGCCCGGCGCGGCAGGCTGCGGTGGCGGCGGAACGCGTCTTATAGGCGCGCACGGCCCACAGCCAGGCATCGATCCGGACACTGGCGGGGGAGGAAGGCAGGCTGGTCATGATTGGCACCGAGTATAACCCCGCAGGCATCACATCAAGTCTGTTCATGCAAGACTGTGGACAGCCGCCAGGAAGAGAGCAACGTGGAGCCCCAAAGCCAGCACCAACCCGACTACGTCCTTTCCCAACAGGACCCGCTTCTGAAGCCGCCCTTGCCGGGCTGGGCGAGGGTTTATCGGATCGTTTTGCTGGTCTTGGCCGTCGTTATGTCCATACTCCTGTTGCTTCTGCTCACCATGGGAACCTCCACGATTGGTGACCTGTACCAAGACAGCACTGCGGCCTTTCTGCAGGCGCTCGTCTGGGTCGCGTTGGCACTACCCGCTTTGGGCATTCCCTACGTGATTGCCAGCATCGTCTACGGGGCGCTCTGGACAAGTTCGTTGCGTGGCAGGGGTTACCGCAGTTACCCGGCAACCTCATGGATGCTTGTGACGGGGCCACTGGTTGTGGGGCTCTCCATCCTGGCCTTGGCCGCGTTGATCATGGTGCCGGCCCGCATGTTGTGAAAGCCGGACGTGCCCGGCAGCAACACGCGCCTCACTCCACAGTCACGGTCACCTGCTGCACCACGTTGTTGCCCATCCCCTGGAAATTCCAGTTCTGCTCCAGGGGTTGGCTTGCGCCCGTGACGTCCGTGGCCCGGCAGGAAAGGACGTGCTCGCCGGGGTCGGCCACCCAGGGCAGGGTCCACCTCCGCCACGCGTAGCCGCCCGCTGGCTTGTCCAGGTGGGCGGGCAACCAGGTGCCGTCGATCCCCACGTCCACGGCGGTCACAGCGCCTTCGCCGGACCAGGCCCTGCCTTCCAGCATGACCGGGCCCGCCCGGAGGAACCGTTGCCGGGTGAAGAAGTCCGGAACGCCTGGCGGAACCATCAACGAACGCACCCTGATCCGCGAAACCGGCGTGCCGGCGTCGTCCGCGGAGTCCTGGTAGC
Organism: Arthrobacter sp. E1SS-5; assembly: GCF_057073715.1. Taxonomy (NCBI): domain Bacteria; kingdom Bacillati; phylum Actinomycetota; class Actinomycetes; order Micrococcales; family Micrococcaceae; genus Arthrobacter; species Arthrobacter sp. E1SS-5. Next base: position 4,185,090 of record NZ_CP172703.1, on the reverse strand, counting down.
GGTACGCGACCTCCTGCTGGAAGCCCCTGAAGGGCGTCTTAACCACCTCGATGGACTCCAGCCACTTCACGCTGGCCATCCCGTACCAGCCCGGGACCACCAGCCGCAGCGGGTAGCCATGCTGCGGCGGCAGGTCGGTGCCGTTCATCTGGTAGGCAAGGACGACGTCGGGACGCAGCGCCTCGCGGATCGGCAGGCTGCGTGCGTAGCGCTGGGGGACACCGCCCTGCACCCCGGCGTCGGCCCCGGCAAAAACCACCTCAACCGCGTCCGGAAGCACGCCCGCCTTGCCCAGGAGGTAGGCCAGTGGAACCCCGGTCCAGTGTGCCGTGCCCACCGCTTCCAGGACCCACGGCTGGCTGAGGGGCCGCGGCTCCAGAAGCGAACGGCCGTTCCCGGCGCACTCGAGGGTGACGGGCACGGTGATGGCAGGGTCCCTGCGGAGCGCCGCCATGCCCAGTTCCAGGGCACGTTCCACAGCCCCGCCAATCCGCAGATGCCAGGATGAACCGTCGAGGTCCGGAATGTCGAAGTGCGTCAGCACGTAGTGGAGCCCGGGCGGGGTGACGTCGCGGCGGAGCGCCTCCAGCGGCATGGAATGGTTCCGGGCGGCGAGCTGCAGTTCCTCCCGGGTGAGCGGACCGGACGCAGGCTGTGTGGCCGGTGACGGGACCGGCGCCGGCTCCTGCCTGGTTGACTGCTGGTTGCTGTAATTCATGGCGGTGCGATTCTGCTTGGCGGACCTACGACGCCCCCGGCACCAACAGGTTTACGCCTGGCCCATCCGCCCGTCAACGAAATTAAATGCCGCTACAGCACCGGCCGGGTCAAGAACTCGGCAAGGCTGATGGGGTCCTGCCCGGTCAGCCCATGGACGTCCGGCGAAAGCCCCGCCATCTCGCCTGCGGCCATCGCCGTGTAGGTGCTGACCCAGGCATCAACCTGCCACTGCGGAGCGCCGTAGGAGGCCCGTGACGCGTAGGCTTCCTCCAGCGTCTCCGGCTGGTAGCGCACGGTCCGCCCGGTCCCGGAACTCAGCACCTCGGCGGCCTGCGCCATGGTCAACTCTTCCGGCCCGGTGAGGTTGTACGTCATGCCCTTATGGATGGCCGGATCGCGCAGCACCGCGTGGGCGCAGCGGGCAATGTCCTCCCTTGCCACGCCCGAAAAGACGCCGTCACCGGCAGGTCCGCGGATCACGCCGTCCTCCCCGGTCATCAACGGCAGGAAGTCCAGGTAGAAGTTGTCGCGCAGGAGCGTGTACTCCATTCCGGACGCCTTGATCCGCTCCTCCGTGGCGTAGTGGTCCCTGGCCAGGGTGAAGGTGGCATCCGGCGCCGCGCCGTAGAAGGACGTGTACACCACGTGCTCCACTCCGGCCTCTGCAGCGGCATCCACGAACGCGTAATGCTGCTGCAGCCTGTCCTCGGCCTCCGCGGCGGACACCATGAACAGGACTTTCGCTCCCTCCAGGGCCTGCCGGGAGGCCGCGCCGTCCCCGTAGGAACACACCACCGCATGCGCGCCGTCCAGCTGCGGCGCGCGCAAGGCGTCGCGCACCAGCAGGCGCTGGGCGAAACCGGACGCGGCAAGCTGCCGTGCCACCATTCCGCCCAGGCCTCCAGTGGAGCCGGTGACCGCAAGCTCCGGCAGTTCCGACGGGGACGCCACTTACGCTTCCCGCGTGGCGGGCGACTTGGTCTGTGCCGGGTCCCGTTCTGCGAGGCCGCCGATAGCGTCGTCAATCCGCTTGAGGACCTCCGCCTCGAGCTTGACGCCGGCGGCACCCACGCTGTCGGCAATCTGCTCGGGCCGGGACGCGCCCACAATGGCGGACGCCACGTTGGGGTTCTGCAGCACCCACGCGACAGCCAGCTGCGGCATGGTCAGCCCTGCCTCCTGGGCAATAGGCTTCAGTTCCTGCACGCCTGCCAGGACGTCGTCGCGCATCCACCGCTGGATCATCTTGGCGCCACCCTTTTCATCCGTGGCGCGGCTGCCCTCGGGAGCCGGCTGGCCGGGCTGGTACTTGCCGCTGAGGACGCCCTGCGCCATGGGGGACCAGACAATCTGGGACACGCCCAGTTCTTCCGACGCCGGAACCACCTCGGCCTCGATCACGCGCCACAGCATGGAGTACTGCGGTTGGTTGGAGATGAGCTGGAAGCCCAGTTCCTTGGACAGCTTGTGGCCTTCGCGGAGCTGCTCGGCGGTCCACTCGCTCACGCCGATGTACAGCGCCTTGCCCTGCCGGACGATGTCAGCGAACGCCTGCATGGTTTCTTCCAGCGGCGTTTCGAAGTCGTAGCGGTGGGCCTGGTACAGGTCCACATAGTCCGTCTGCAGCCGGCGCAGCGAACCGTTGATGGATTCCATGATGTGCTTGCGGGACAGGCCAAGATCGTTCTTGCCCTTGGGGCCGGTGGGGCCGAAAACCTTGGTGAAGATTTCCAGGGATTCGCGGCGCTCATCCTTCAGGGCCTCGCCCAGGACGGTCTCCGCAGCCGTGTTGGCGTAGACGTCTGCTGTATCGAAGGTGCTGATGCCGGCGTCGAGGGCCGCCCGGACGCACTGGGTGGCCACATCGTTTTCCACCTGCGAGCCGTGCGTCAGCCAGTTGCCGAACGTGATTTCCGAGACTTTGAAGCCGCTGTTTCCGAGGTATCTGAATTCCATGTGTTCACGCTAACGCACATGGTTGCTCAGGGTAAGGGCTTAGCCGTTCTCCTTGGCCTGTTCCTTGAGCACCTGCTGCGGGCCCGCCAGCGACACGAGGGACCCGGTATCCAGCGGCGGCACCGGGTGCAGCGGCTGGGGCTTCTTGAATGACCGCGGCATTTCATGGGGCGGGCGGTGGTTGTGCAGGGCGGACTCCACCAGCGGGGCCACTTCCGAGACCTTGTCCGCGGGTACGGCCGGGTCCGGAAGGTCCCGGACGGACAATTTGATTTCCGGCCGTTCCGCCCGCGCCCTGGCCTCGGCGCGTTTATCCGCCTGGGCAACAGCGGAGGCCCAGTCTTCGGCGAGGACCGGGGGCTCCGGGCGTGCCGCAGCAAGCTTTGGGTGGCGTACGACGGCGGTGCGGAGCGACTCCTTCAGCCGGTCCGGCTTCAGCGCGGCGGCCCGTTCCCGGAGCGGTTTTCGTGGTTCCGCCCGGCCGGTTGCCGTGTTGGCGAAACGTTCGGAGCCGGTCCTGCCGGGGACGCGGCCGAAGAGGAGCATCAGCACGATGGCGGCCAGGCGGCCGAGGCCCGCGAGGACCAGGGTGAGGACCCCCAGCAGGAAGAGGACGCCGAACATCATGAGGGCCACGCCCACGGTGCCCAGGAAGGTCAGGTTGAGGACGAGAGTGTCCGGGTGGTCCACGTCATCTCTCCTCTCTGCCCGCATCCTGGGCCTACGTTTGGGCAACAAGTGCCGGGCCCGCAAGCTCCTTCTCCACCATACGGATTTTTGGCCGGACGTGCCGCCGTGCACCGCGTCATGGGCGGGGTTGTAGCGAACCTGTTACCGGATATGACAGCATCGCCGGGTGACCGACTCAATCGAATCCGCAAACTGCATGTGCCTGTCCGGGGAGCCGTACTCCCAGTGCTGCGGCCGGTTCCATTCGGGCCGGGCCCAGGCGGCGACTGCGGAGCAGCTGATGCGGTCCCGCTACAGCGCATTTGCCCGGTTGGATGAGGATTACCTCCTGCGCACACACCATCCCTCCACTGCGCCGGCGGCCCTGGACCTGGATCCGGCCATGGAGTGGCGCCGCCTGGACATCGTGGCCACCAGCAAAGGCGGCCCGTTCGAAACCGAGGGAACCGTGGAGTTCAAGGCCTACTACCGGCACGACAAGGAACGGGGCGTCCTGCACGAGAACAGCAGGTTCGTCCGCGAGGACGGCCGGTGGTTCTACGTGGACGGCGACATCCTCGCCTGACTACTCCTCGTCGTCGTAAAACTCGCTGTCCGGGGTAAATCCGGCGCGGTCAACCTTCCGGTGGAAGCGCATGCCGGCCAGGCCGCCGAGGATAGCCCCGACGAGGGCCACTACTGCCACCACCACCGCGGCGATGATGCTGGTGGTGGTGAGCTGACCTTCATTCACGGGGATGCGGGGGAAGCTGTTCAGGTTGGCCAGGACGTTGAACTGCTGTCCTGCCACCAGCCCCAGGATCGCCACCACGATGGCCGCGATCAACGCCCACACCCACACCATGAGCCCCTGCTTGGCACCATTGAAGCGTGCCATCCGGCCGGCCACGTAGCCGCCGCTGTAGTAGGAGAGGAACAGGATCACCAGCAGCACGATGATGCCCACCAGTCCAACGGTGCCGCTGTTCTGCGCAGCCTGGTTTACGGCCTGATTGACGTCGGTGTTGTTGGCGAGCCCCACGGCGGTGCCTGCGGCGGCCACCAGCGCCGTCAACAGCACAGCCATGCCGGTAGCGGTCAGCCAGCCAAAGAACGCCGAACCCACCTTGATGCCGCCAAACCGCTCCTTTTGGCGAGCGACGGCGGTTTCCCGGTCTGCCAGACCGGTGTCAACTACGGGGGTGGCAGCAGTTGGCGCGGGCTGGTATTCCCGCTCCGCCCTGACGTCCGAGCGGTCCCGGTCCACGACAGCGTCCCGGTCCCTGCCAATCACGCGGTCACGGTCCACGGCGCGGGTTGGTACTTCTTCCCGCGCAGCTACTCCTTCCCGTGCCGGCGCCTGGTCAAACGAACGTGTGGCGGCGTCGTCTGCGGCTCCGTCGCGGTAGCTTCCGCGGCGGGTGGTTTCGTCCTCCCGGACGCGGCGGGGAGGCAGGTTCTCTGGGTCCGTTGAGCTGCTCATAGCTCAACTCAACCACCCGCCCCAGCCGATAGCAAGCGTGCTTACTATTTTGTGACCTGCGGTTTTACCGGTATTTCCGGTGCAGGTCCTCCTTTTGGGACGGGCCCGGCGAGGCGTCGGCGATCCAGGGGCCGGTGCCTTCTGACTGGTCCAGCACGCCCGCCTCAAGCCACGTGTAGTCACCGGCCAGGACCTTGCGGGTCAGGTCCCGGTCGGCGTCGTCCGTGTTCCGCCACAGCTGGTCGAAATACCCGTCCACGCGCACCCTGGCCTGCTCGCAGTAGGCGTCGGCCAGTTCGTAGGCGCCGGCGCCCTTATCGGGGGACGTCCTGAGGAGCATCTCGGCGCGGGAACAGCAGGCGGTCATGGCGAAGAGTTCGGCGCCGATGTCCACCACTCGGCCCAGGAACGCCTGCTTCCGCTCCAGCTTGGCCTGCCACCGGCCCATGCCGTAGAAGGTCTGCCGTGCCAGCCGGCGCGACGACCGTTCCACGAAGCGGAGGTGCTTGGCCAGCCTGCCGAACTCGCCGTACGAGCGGGGATCCATACCGGCGCCGGCCACCAATTTCGGCAGCCATTTGGCATAGAAGCTGGAAGCCCCGACGGCGGCCTTCGCTTTGTCAGCCAGGCTCGCGTCCAGGGACGCAAGGTCGCCTGCGGCAGCCAGGTGCGCATCCACCGCTTCCCGGGCGATCAGCAGCCGCATGATTTCCGAGGATCCCTCGAAAATCCTGTTGATGCGCAGGTCCCGCAACTGCTGCTCGGCCGGCACCGCACGTTCACCCCGCGCAGCCAGCGACTCTGCGGTCTCAAAGCCCCGCCCGCCACGGATCTGGACCAGCTCGTCCGCGATGGTGCAGCTGATCTCGGTAGCCCAGAGCTTGGCAAGCGCCGCCTCGATCCGGACATCCTTCTGTCCGGCATCGGCAAGCTCGGCGGAGAGTTCGAAGACGGCATCAAGGGCAAAGGCCGAGGCCGCGATGAACGCGATCTTCTTTCCTACGGCTTCGTGTTCGCCCACGGGACGGCCCCACTGGGTGCGGGCGTTGGACCATTCCCGGGCGATCTTCAGGCTCCACCGCCCGGAGGCCACGCAGAGAGCGGGCAGCGCCAGGCGGCCGGTATTAAGCGTGGTAAGCGCGATCTTCAGGCCCTGCCCCTCGCGGCCCAGCCGGTTGGCGGCCGGCACCCGTACCTGATGGAAGCGGGTAACCCCGTTCTCGATGCCGCGCAGGCCCATGAACGCGTTGCGGTTTTCCACTGTGATGCCCGGAGAATCCATTTCCACCACGAACGCACTGATGCCGCCCTTGTGCCTGGTGCCGTCCGGATCGGTGTGCGCCGGGACTACGGCCATCACCACCACCAGTTCGGCGATCACCCCGTTGGTGGTCCAAAGTTTCACGCCGTCCAAAAGGTACGCGTCGCCGTCGTCCGTTGGCGTTGCTGTGCTGCCCAGGCGCGCGGGATCGCTGCCCACGTCCGGTTCGGTGAGGAGGAATGCGGTGACGGCACCGGCGGCACAGCGGGGCAGGTACTCCCGCTTCTGTTCGGGCGTGCCAAAGACCTTCACCGGCTCCGGCACGCCGATGGACTGGTGGGCGGAAATGAGGGCGCCCAGGCTGGGGTGCACGCTGCCCAGCAGGGCGAGGGCCCGGCCGTAGTACACCAGCGAGAGCCCAAGGCCGCCGTATTCCTCCGGGATCTTCATGCCAAAGACGCCCAGATCCGCCAGGCCCTTGATGTTGTCGTCCGGAATCTTCGCTTCCCGCTCGATCACGCGGCCGGACATGGTTTTGGCGAACTCCGTGAGGCGGGCCATGAACGCCTCGCCCCGTGCCACGGACGCAGGGTTCGCGGCGGGCCAGGGGTGGACCAGGTCCAGGTCAAAGCTGCCAAGATAGAGGCCCTTGGCGAAGCTTGGACGGTCCCAGCCGGATTCTCGGGCGGCTTCGGCGACGGCCCGGGCATCTTCAGCGGTGGCCCCGGCGCCGATCTTGCCGGCGGGGACGGGGGTTTCCTCAGCCGGGGCGTCCTTGGCCTGGCTGTCAGTGGCGGAGGTCATGGGTTATCTCCTTGGCCGGATGGCCGGTGTAGCCATGGATCCGCCGGGGTTGGAGAACCCTTCAGCTGTCCCTCAAGATTACCCGCGGGTAGGTTCCGGTGCTAGGGGACGTTTGGCCCTGGAAATCGGCCGGAAGGTCCACGGCGGAGGCGCGGCGGACCAGCTTTTCCCAGCCGGCGTTGATCCCGTGGACTACGGCCATCAGCGTGTTGGCCACCACTATCCAGGTGAGTTTGCCCGCGCCCAGCACTGCCAGGGCAATGAGCCCGGCGGTAATGACGAATGCGGCCAGGAGCGCACCGAATACCAGTGTCCCGATGAAGACCAAGGTGGCTGTTTCCACGGAGCTTAAATCGAACTGCATGAATCCCCCTGCTGCGACATTGCTTTGCGAAAGACTGCTGTGTGGCGAAGACCAGTAGCAGCAGATTAGGGGGACGCGGGGCGGCCAGCCAGAGCCGGATGGGGCGGAAGTGACTGTTGATACGGGATCGAAACACTACCGGCAGGTAGGTCACGAAGCGGTCGCGGCGGGCTGCGTTAACCTTGTAGTTGGCAGTTTTCCGGTCCGTCCCGTTCGGTCCACCCTGCCCAGCCCCCGGAACAGTCCAACAGCCAACAGCCCAAGGAGAGTGTGTGCCCCGCTCCGCCAGGTCGTCCGCTGACGCCATCAGCGCCCGGCTCCGGGACCTCGAACTCCTCACCAAGGGACCCGCCTGGGCCCTGACTCGCTCCGCGCCGTGGGTGATCGCGGTGCTGCAGGCTTCCTTTACCCGCACCCGGCCGCAGGTGCCGCTCGAGGAGTTCCACGCCGACGTCGACACCTTCCTTGAGGAGCTCCGGCGCCAGGATCCCGGGCTGGGCGGAGGGGCCAACGGCAAGGCTTTTGGCGATGAGTGGACCCGGCGGCAGTTCCTGACCCGCCGCAACCAGTCCGGACAGATTGTCTATGAGGCCACCGAGCCTGCCGCCCGTGTGCTCGCCTTCCTGGACAGCCTCTCCAGTGAACGGTTCACCCTGAACGGTTCCCGCCTGGGCACCCTGCTGGGGGACGTAGAGAAGCTCGCCAACGAAACCAACCCGGACCAGAGCGCCCGCCTCGAGGCCCTGGAAGAGGAGATCGAAGAACGGCAGCTGCTGATCCGGGACATCAGCACCGGCGAGTTCGACGGCCTGCTCGACGACGACGAGGCCGTGGAGGCCGCCGGGAACATCCTGGACCTGGCCGCCAGCCTGCCCGCGGACTACAAGAAGATGCGTGACCGGATCGAGGAGCTGGTGGGTGAACTCCGGAACCAGATCATCGAGGAGTCGCTGACCAAGGGTGCCACGATGGCCCAGGTCCTGGAAGCCGACAAGCGGCTGCGGCAGAGCCCCGAGGGCAGGACGTTCCGTTCCTTCACCGCATTCCTTGAGGACCCGCAGCAGCAGCTTCGCTTCCGCTCCGCTATCGGTGAGGTCCTGAGCCGGCAGTTCGCGGACGACCTTTCACCCGAGGACCGGGAGACGCTGAAGAACCTGGTGGCCGAGCTCCGCCAGCAGCACAGCCAGATCCAGCGCATCTACGGCAAGCTCAGCGAAAGCCTTAACACGTACGTCCAGAGTGACGACTTCCGCCAGTCGGTCAGGCTGCGCCAGGTCCTGCGCGAGGCGGAGCAGGCCATCCGTTCCCTCCCCTATGAGCGGGAACGCCCCGGGCTGGTTCCCGGGCCGATCCTGTACAACGCCGGCTTCGAGTCCCTGTCCATGGTCAAGCTCTTTGATCCCGACGAGTTCGCGGCCCCGCCCCGCCTGGCGGACCCCATCGCCTTCACCGACTCTGACAGGGTGCGCTCGCCGCGGACCGGCAAGGCCAAACCGGCGGTGGTCCGGGCGGCCATGGCAGGGGCCGGGACGCTCGCCGACGCCTGGCAGCAGCTGCCGCCCGAAGAGCAGCACATCAACTCCATCCGGGCTCTGTTGTCGGAGGCCCTGCACGCCGGGGCCGACTTTAACCGCAGCGACTATGAGGGCCTGGACTTCGAACAGATAGACGGCACAACCCGCAGGGCCTACCTGCCGGTGGTCACGCTCGCAAAGGATTCAGATGACTGAGGTTTCACACGGCACGAGCGAAGCGCCCGATGCCGCCCAGGGAGTGGCATCGGGCCTGTCGGAGCCGCGCGCTGAGCTGATCGAAGATCAGCCGCGCGGCGAAGGGGCGGGGGCGGCATCGGGCGCGGAGTATCCCTACGCGGTTTCACCGCGCGACACCTTCGTCGACGGCGCTGCCCTCTTCCCCGGCGACACCGGCGTCCTGTCCATGAAGGTGCGGCAGGCACTGGTGAAGCTCCTCAAGGGCCCCTACATCGACGGCGGCCGCGACGAGAAGCTGTGGACCGTACTCCTGGACAACCAGGTAATCCTGCGCAGCCGCCTCTCCGAGTTGTTCCTGACCCTGCAGCTGGACCACGAGCGGAAGATCGCAGTGCTTCGCCCCGTGGATCCGGAGATGATCGGCGGCAGCACCCGGTCCAGCATCCTGCGCCAGCAGCGCGCCCTGAGCCGGGTGGAAACCATCGTGCTGCTCCGCCTGCGCCTGCTGCTGGACCGGCACGTCACCGCCCAGACCGATCCCACCATCACCCGCGAAGAAATTACGGACCTGGTGGCGCACTACCAGCCTGCCGGGCAACAGGACGCCCTCCGCGACTCCGACGTGGTCACCCGCGCCATCACCAAGCTCCTGGCCCGCCAACTCCTGCTCCCCACGGGCTTGGACGACGTCTACACCATCTCCAACGCCCTGCCCCTGGCCCTGCCGTTCGAAAACATCGGCGACATCCCGGCCCACATCGAGGCCCTGGTAGCGGCATCCGCAGACGCCACGGGCACAGAAGCACTAATAGACCTCGACGGCGATACTTCGGGTGAGGACGACGGCGCGGGGGACGACGACGCCGATGCCGCCCCCGGTGAGGACAAAAACGGCGACGACGGTGCTGCCACCCTGGGAGTGGCATCGGGCCTGTCGGAGCCGGGCGCATCGTCCGAAGGACGAATGCTGCCCGGCGAAGGGGCGGGGGCGGCAGCACCGTCGTCGTACCCATCCATGGCAGCAGAACCTGAAGGAGAAGCCAAGTGACGATCGCGAGCATGCTTCCGTTGGGGGACGTGACCAACCCGGGGCAGATGCGGCTTGCGTTGGTGCAGGTGGTCAACTGGGGCACGTTCCATGGTGCGCACACGATGCACGTGGACCGGAACGGGACGCTGCTGACAGGTAACTCGGGCGTGGGCAAGTCCACGCTGTTCGATGCGATGCTGCGGGTGTTTGATGCGCGGCCGCGGTCGAACGAGGCGGCGGCGCAGCGTTCGGGGGCGGTAGAGGACAAGCGCACCACGTTCACGTATATGCGTGGCAAGGTGGGGGACAAGGCCGTGGGCGAGGGCTCGGCCAGTGCGTTCCAGCGCCCGGGTGCCACCTGGTCCGCCGTCGCCCTGACGTTCGACAACGCGGCCGGCACCCGGGTGACGGTCTCCGCCCTGTTCGACCTGCCCAAGAACGGCACGGAGTCCAGTGTTGGCCGGTTCTACCTGATCGACAACGTGCCCCTGGACCTGGAGCTACTTGAAGGAATTGCGGACAAGCGCTTCACCAAGGGGTCGCTGGAGGCGATCTTCCCGCACGCCCAGGTCTTCGACGTGCACAAGGCGTTCGCCGAGCGGTTCCGGCGGCTGCTGGGCATCAGCTCGGATCAGGCGCTGCCCCTGCTGCGCGTGATCCAGGCCGGCAAGGGGCTGGGCGGCAGCGTCAACACGTTCTTCCGCGACCAGGTCCTGGACGCCCCCGCAACGTTGGCCGCCGCGGATGACGTGGTGGAGGAGTTCAGCAACCTGATGTCCATCCGCCAGCGGCTGGAGGATGTCCGGCAGCAGCGCGACCAGCTGGCGCCGGTGCCGGGGCTGAACCGGGAGTATGCGCAGTCCCTGCTGGACGCCAACCGGCTCCGGGAGCTGGTGGGCGAGGAGTTCGAGGCGTACAAGCAGCAGCTCGCCGTCACTGTCCACCAGAAGACCCTGCTCCGCTTCCGTGAACTGGCCCAGGCAAAAGCCAAGGAACTCGGCGCCGAACGGGGTGTCCGGGATGGCCTGGCCAAGGAACTTCGGCAGCTGGAAACCGACTACAACAACCAGGGCGGCAACGCGATCTCAGCCATTGAGCAGTCGCTGGAGAATGCCAGGGTTAGCCTTAAACTCCGCCAGCAGGTGGAGGAGGCGGCCCAGCAGGCACTGGCCGACGCCGGGCTGCAGCTTGAGTGGAGCGCAGCGGGCTGGGAGCAGGCCCACGAGCAGGCGGCGGCACGGTCGGCAGAGCTGAAGGATGATTCACAGGCCCTTCAGGAGCTGAGGTTCGAGGCGTTTGACGCCCACGCCAGCCGGAAGCGTGAGCTGGCCGCGGCTGAGCAGGAACTTGTCTCGCTGAAGACGCGCAAGTCCCTGTTGCCGCCGTCGAGCATTGAAAACCGGGCCGCCATCGCCGCCGCCACCGGCATCCCGGAGGACCGCATGCCGTTTGCCGGCGAACTAATGGACCTCGCAGAAGGTGAGGAGCGGTGGCGCCCCGCTGCCGAGCGTGCGCTCCGCAGCCTGGCCACCACCCTGCTGGTGCCCGGGGAGCACTTCGGCGCGGTGACCCGGTACCTCAACGACCACAACGTGCGCGGTGCGCTGAGGGCAGTGGACGTCTCCAAGCCGCTCGCCGGCGGTGCCCTCGCCGTGGAGGACGCGCGCGACGGCGACCTGCTCACCAAGCTGGACATCCTCGCCTCGGGCACGGCTGCTGAAGCCGGGGAATGGGTGCGCGAACGCATCGCCCTGGACTTCGCCTACCCATGCGTCGAAGACCCCGACGAGCTGGCCGGCATGGACAAGGGCCTGAGCCTGGGCGGCGTGGTCAAGCGGAACCGGCACACGGTGGAAAAGGACGACCGCTTCACCAGCCGCCAGGACTACGTCCTTGGGTTCGACAACGCCGCCAAGCTGGAACTCGTGGCGGCCCAGGTGGAGGACCTCCGGCAGGAAGTGGCCAAGGCAGCCGAGCTGGCGCAGAGCCGCGAGGACTCGCACCAGGGCATGAGCCGGCAGCTTGACGCGCTGCGGCGGATCGCCGAAGATGACCGCCCATGGGAACAGGTGTCTGCCGCGGTTGCTGCCGATGAGCTGGCGCGGATCGAGCAGCGGCTCAAGGACGCCCTGGCCGCCCAGGCGGACCTGGAGCCGCTCCGCGCCACCATCGAGGAGGTCAGGCAGAAGCACCAGTCCAGCACCGAATCCGCCGCGGTCCTGCAGAGCGAGTACAAGGCGCTCGACCGGCAGTTGACGGCTGCGGACACCCTGCTGGAAGCCGCGCGGAACCGCCTTGCGCAGGCACCGCCGTCGGACGCCACCGTCAAAGCCCTGGAACCGCACTTCGCGGAATTCGGCGACGTCACCGAGATGCACGAGCTGGACAACCTGGCCAACCGGGTCCGGACCGCCCTGCTGGGGGAACTGCACACCGCAGAGTCACGCGGACAAGCCACGGCCGAGCGGCTCACCCGCATCTTCGAAGGCTTCGTCCGCGAGTGGGGCAGCGCCATCTCGGCGGACCACGGCACCAGCATTGGCGCGGCCAGCGAATTCGAGGCCCGCTACCACGCGATCGTGAACGACGGCCTGCCCGCTCAGGAAGCGGAGTTCCGGCAGTTCTTCAACCAGCGCACGCACGAATCGTTCAGCACCCTGCTGCACCTGCTGGACGAGGAACGCCGCTCCATCACCAGCCGCATCCTGCCCCTGAACGGCATCCTGTCCCAGGTGAACTTCCACGAGGGCAGCTACCTGGAACTGGACATCAAGCAGACGCTCCCACCCACGGCCAAGCAGTTCAAGGACGCCATCCAGAACGCCCTGAAGGCGCGGCACGCCCGGCCGGCCAAGGCGGAGGCAGCCCGCGCGGACGGTTCCGGCCCGGACAAGGACGACGACGGCGAACTCACCGCCCGCTACAAGTCCCTGGAGACGCTCGTGAAGAGGCTCGGCTCCCAGGCACCCGAGGACCGCCGGTGGCGCGCCGAGGTGCTGGACGTGCGCGGGCACCTGTTCATCCAGTGCAAGGAGCACCGGGAAGTCACCGGACGGCCGTCTAACGGGAAACGCAGCGGCAGGAAGACCGAGGTGTTCATGCACGCCGACACCGGCTCCATGTCCGGCGGCGAGCGGCAGCGATTCACGGCCTTCATCATGGCCGCCGCGCTGAGCTACCAACTGGGCATCGCCGAGCAGGGCTTCACCACTTACGGCACGGTAATGATGGACGAGGCGTTCGTGCTCGCCTCCGAGGAGTTCGCAGGTGCCGGGATCAAGGCCCTGCACGAGTTCGGGTTCCAGCTGCTGCTGGCAGCCCCCGAAAACGTGATCGACCTGTCCCGGCACCTGGGTTCAGTTACTGAGATCCTCCGCGACCGGCGCACCAACCGCTCCGGCGTCCTGACTGCGCCCGTGATCCGGCCCCGTCCCGGGGAGGAAGGGGCCTGGCGGTCGGAGGCAAACCCGGTGGACATCGTCCTGCGCTAGCCCTGCGTGGGCGTACGCCTACTTCGACTGCACCCTGCCCAGGAACTGCGCCGTGCGTTCCTGCAGTCCCTGGATCTGGCGCACCACGACGGCAGCCGGGTCAGGGTTGATCTCGTTGACCGGCGGTTCCTTCCGGACGTTGCCGCAGCACAGGAAGTCGGCGCAGATCAGGGTGCCCACGGTGTTGCCGTCGCGGCCGGATTGTCCTGCCCGTTTGGCGACCCAAAGGAGCACATCTTCTTTTGAGAACACGTCGCGGCAGAGCTCGCACAACACGGAGCGCTTCTTCCTGGCACCGCCTTCGGGTGCCCGGAGCATGATGCCCGTCAGGCCTTTGGCCCCGGGAACCACCAGGTAACCGCGCAGCGGCATCTTCTCGTCGCGCCAGCCCAGGAACTCCAAGTTGTCCCAGTCCAGGGAGTCGAAGTTCTTGGGCAGTGTGAGTTTTGCAGCTTCTGAGCGGCTGGCATTGACGAACGATGAACGGATCTGTTGGGGCGTGACTGATTGCATGGCTGAACTCTCATGAAAGGTGGGCGGCCCGGAGCCGGGCCAGGGTAACGAGGGGGAGTCAGTCAGTTCCCGCGGTGCAGGCCAGAGCGGCCGCCCCGCTTCCCGCGGCAGCGGCGGCCCAAGTGACCGTCTGCGTGCGCATTGTTCCCGTTGTCCTGTTCCTGTTCAGCATCCCGGTGTTTCTGCCGCCGGTCCGGCACGGCCATCCTGCCAGTTCAGCACCCCCGTGTCCAAGAACCCGCACTCGTCTGTGCTGCATCGGCTCCCGGGGATTAGGAAATGAAAATGTTGCGTAATAGCTCAATACATAGGTTAGCCTTACTTAAGTTTTCGTCAGCCTGATCCAAGGAGTCCCGTGACCAGCCCCTTATTCCCCGGCCCCGTATCCACCCGCCGGACGCTCTTCTTTTCCGCCGGGAAGGCGACGGCAGTGCTGGCAGCGGCAGCACTCACGCTTTCCGCCTGCAGCACGGGCCCAACCTCCTCCGTTGCGGATGCAGGCAACGCGACCAGCAGCACAGCATTCCCGGTCACCATCAAGCACGTGTATGGCGAGACCACCATCGACAAGCAGCCCACCCGCGTTGCCACGGTTTCCTGGGTGAACGACGACGTCGCCATCGCCCTCGGAGTGGTCCCGGCAGGCGTTCCCAAGAACGAATGGGGCGGCAACCCGCACGGCTCCACCCCGTGGAAGGATGCGGCCCTGGAAGAGCTGGGCGCCGGATTCGGGTCGGCCAAGGCACCCGTCCAGTACTCAGAAGCCGACGGCATCAACTTCACCGAGATCGCCAAGCTCAGCCCGGACGTCATCCTCGCCGCCTACTCGGGCCTCACCGAAGAGGACTACAGGAAACTCAGCGGCATCGCCCCCGTAGTGGCCCACCCAGACGTGGCGTACGGAACCTCGTGGCAGGACGCGACCACCATTATCGGCAAGGCCCTGGGCAAGGAAGACGAAGCAGCCAAGCTCGTCTCCAACACGGAAGCCACTGTCAAGGACAAGGTTTCCCAGTACCCGCAGATCAAGGGCAAGAGCTTCATTTACGGCAACCTGGAGCCAGCGAAGGGCGACGGCGTCAACGTCTATACCGCCAACGACAACCGCCCGCGGTTCCTGAGCGAAATCGGCATGACGCTGGCCCCGGTAGTTGCGGACAACTCCAAGGGGTCCAAGGAGTTCTACATTCCATGGTCGGCCGAGAAGGCGAACGAGCTGCGGTCGGACATCTTCGTCACCTGGGTTCCCGACTCCTCCACCGCGGATGCCATTAAGGCCGATCCGCTGCTCGGCCAGATCCCCGCCATTAGAAACGGCGCCCTGGTGGCCGATTCCGACAACACGCTGACCCTGTCCATCTCGGCTTCGTCGCCGCTGAGCCTGCCGTGGTCCCTGGACACGTTCCTGCCGCAGTTGGCCGCCGCCGCGGACGCAGTGAAGTAGGGGAAGCGACATGAGTACGACGACGGCACGCACTGCAGGCGGGGCAGGCGCCTGGGTGCCGGCCCGGGCACCCAGTGGTCCCCTTCGCGGTGATGCGTCAGGAAGGAAGCCTGCCGCATGGCTGCTGGCCGCCGTCGTCGTGCTGTTGCTGCTGGCCGGGGCATCGCTGGCCGTGGGCGCCCGCGACATTCCGCTTGGCACCGTGTGGCAGGCGCTCACCGCGTTCGACCCCACGAACGGGGATCATGCCGTGGTTCACGCACGGATCCCGCGCACTGTCCTGGGCCTGCTGGCCGGAGGCGCACTGGGCCTCGCCGGCGCGGCGATGCAGGGGGTGGCCCGCAATCCGCTGGCCGACCCCGGCATCATCGGTGTCAATGCCGGTGCCGCCCTGGCGGTGGTTACGGGAATCTACGTCTTCGGCGTCACCAGCTTCTCCGGCTACATCTGGTTCGCCTTTGTCGGCGCTGCCACGGCCGTGGTCGTGGTGTACCTCATCGCCTCGCTGGGCAGGGACGGTGCCACCCCGGTAAAACTCGCCCTCGCCGGGGCCGCACTCAGCGCCGGGCTGTCCTCGCTGATGAACGTCATTTTGGTTTCCAGCCAGGACACCTTGGACAGGTTCCGCTTCTGGCAGGTGGGCGGCATCGCGGGCCGGGACTGGCCGGTGCTCCTGCCGGGCCTGCCGTTCCTGGCGGCCGGTGCGATGATCGTGCTGCTGGCAGGGCGGATCCTCAACAGCCTGGCACTCGGGGACGATATTGCCCGCGGGCTCGGGCAGCGGGTCGGCCTGTCACGTGCGGTGGCCGTACTGGGAATCGTCCTGCTGTGCGGCACGGCCACCGCCCTGGCCGGGCCCATCGGCTTCGTGGGCCTGGTCATCCCGCACGCAGTCCGCTTCCTCACAGGCCCGGACTACCGCTGGATCCTGTCCTTCTCTTTGGTGGCCGCTCCTGCACTGCTCCTTGGCGCGGACATCATTGGCCGCGTGGTGCTGCTGCCCGGTGAGGTCCCGGCCGGCATCATGACCGCGCTGGTCGGTGCGCCGGTCTTCGTGTGGCTGGTCCGCCGCGGGAAGGGGGCTTCGCTGTGACCGGCGTTGCGCTATCAGATATGGCTGCCAAAACCCCTTCTAAGGGACCAAAAGTGATGAAGCAACGTGGGGGACGGGGGCGACCGAACCGGACCGCGGTGCTGGGTGCCGCCGTCGTACTCCTGTTTTTCGTGTCCGTCCTGCTGGGCAGCTACACCGTCACCCTCCCGGATTTCTTCACGATTGTCGCCAACCATCTGACCGGCGGCGCGAAGATACCCGGTGCCAGCTTCATCGTGATGGAGAACAAGCTGCCCAGGGCCGTGGTCGGCACCATGATCGGGATCGCGTTCGGGCTGGCCGGGGCCCTCTTCCAGGCCATGCTCCGTAACCCGCTGGCCAGCCCTGACGTCATCGGCATCAGTTCCGGTGCCAGCGCGGCCGCCGTCGTGGCCATCGTCCTCTTCGGCGCATCCGGTGCCGCGGTGTCCGGGGCGGCACTGGCGGGCGCCCTGGCCGTGGCTGTCCTGATCTACGCAATCTCCAGCGGCGGGAAGCACCGTGGAACCGGCCGGGGGAGCGCCGCCGGAAACCGGCTGGTCCTGGCCGGCGTGGGCATCGCGGCCGCCCTGCAGGCCGTGGTCAGCTTCCTGATGACCCGCGCCGACATCCGCACGGTCGCGGACGCGCTCGTGTGGCTCAACGGATCCCTGAACTCTGCCAACTGGGACCGCGCCGGCATCCTGTTCCTGGCGCTCGCGGTGCTGGTCCCCGCCGTCGCGTTCGTCGCCGGGCCGCTGCGAATTCTGGAGCTGGGGGACGACGCCGCAGCGGGCCTCGGCATCCGGGTGAACACGACGCGGCTGATCCTGGTGGCCATCGCGGTGTCACTGGCAGCAGTGGCGACGGCGGCCGCCGGGCCGGTCTCGTTCGTCGCCTTCCTGTCCGGCCCCATCGCGCGCCGCTTCACCGGGAAAGCCAGCCTGCCGGCGTCGGCCTTTGTGGGTGCCCTGATCGTCCTCGCGGCGGACTACTTCGCCGCGAACCTGGCACCTCTGCTGCTCAACGGCACTGTCCTGCCCGTCGGCGTCATCACCGGCGTGCTCGGTGCCCCGTTCCTGCTGTGGCTCCTGGTCGCGGCCAATCGAAAGGATGCCTGACATGGCAGTTCTCGAAGCCCGGGACCTGACCCTCACGTACCACCAGCGCTGCGTGGTGGACGGCCTCAGCGTTCGGATCCCCGAAGGCAGGGTGACCATGATCGTGGGCGCCAACGCCTGTGGAAAATCCACCCTGCTCCGCGGCCTGTCCCGGCTCCTGAAGCCCGCCGGCGGTACCGTGGCGCTGGACGGCAAGGACATTCACGAACGCCCGGCGCGGGAGGTGGCCCGCACCCTGGGCCTGCTGCCCCAGCACCCCACGGCCCCGGACGGCATCACCGTCCGCGACCTGGTGGGCCGGGGGCGCTACCCGCACCAGGGCTTCTTCCGCAGCTGGACCGCAAAGGACGACGCCGCCGTCCAGCGCGCACTGGAAGCCACCGGAACGCTGGAACTCGCCGGGCGCGACGTGGACGAACTGTCCGGCGGGCAGCGGCAGCGGGTGTGGATCGCGATGGCGCTCGCGCAGGAAACCGACGTCCTGCTGCTGGACGAACCCACCACCTACCTCGACCTGGCCCACCAGGTGGAGGTCCTGGACCTGGTGACGGATTTGAACCGGACCCGTGGCGCCACCGTGGCCATCGTCCTGCACGACCTCAACCTCGCCGCCCGCTACGCGGACCATGTCATTGCCATGAAGGACGGCGCCGTGGCGGCGATGGGCTCCCCGGCTGAGGTGGTCACCGAGGAGCTGGTTAGGGACATCTTTGGCCTGGAGTCCCGCGTCATCCCGGATCCCGTGGCCGGAACCCCGCTGATCATTCCTATCGGCCGCCATCATGCCACCGCCCACGAATTGGAGCCCGTCTCATGAAGACCCCTGGAACCCCGGCAGCCCAGCCGATCGCCGCGCAGCCCGTGACCACCCAGCCCATGAGCCTGGCCTTTGAGGTGGCGGTCTCCGCCGTCCGGCAGATCAGCCCCACGTTCCGGAGGATCACGTTCGGCGGGTACTCGCTGCGGGATTTCGGCGTCCACGGCGACACCCTGGACCTGCGGATCAAGCTGGTGATTCCGTCGCTGGCCGCGGATGGCACGCCGCTGCCACTGCCGGCCTTCGAGACGGGCGACGCCGGCTGGTACCGGAACTGGCTTGCCATGGACGCCGAAGTTCGCGGCTCCATGCGCACCTACACGGTCCGGGAGGCCCGGCTGGACGGGGTGTACCCGGAGATCGACGTCGACTTCGTGATGCACGTGGATGAGCACGGCCAGGCCGGACCGGCTGCGAACTGGGCACAGAACGCCAAGCCGGGCGACGCCCTCACCATCATCGGTCCCAACAGCCGGGCCGCGCACTGCGTCACGGCGGAGACCTACTCCGGCATCGAGTGGCGTCCCGGCCTGGCCCAGCGCATCCTGCTCGCCGGCGACGAAACTGCCGTCCCGGCCATCTCCGCGATCCTGGAAACCCTGCCGCCGTACATGAGCGGGCACGCGTTCCTGGAGGTTCCCCAGGCAGGTGACTTCCTGGATCTCAGCTCTCCGGCCAACATCGAGATCACGTGGCTGGCCCGCGGTACCGCCAGCGGCCAGTCCCGGCCACGCGGCCAACTGCTGCAGGAGTCCGTCCGCGCAGCAGTCCCCGTGCCGGGCTGGGTGGGCATCAAAGCGGACGACGGCGGCGCTGGACCCGAGCCCGGGGACGTCAACATCGATGAAGGCATCCTTTGGGAGACGCCCGCACGCCTGGACACCGCGGAGATCAACGCCACCAGGACCCCGCACCTGCCGGCCGGTGCCCTGCCCTTCTACGCCTGGATCGCCGGCGAAGCAGGGGTCATTAAGGACCTGCGCCGGTACCTTGTGCGCGACGTGGGGATTGACCGGAAGCAGGTGGCCTTCATGGGCTACTGGCGGCAGGGCAAAGCCGAAGGATAGCCACCTGCTGTTCATCCCGCCGTCGTACGTGCTTTGCCTCGCGGGGTTAAGTTTGGGCCGTGCCCTCTGTTCCCCTGCTTCCCGACTCCGGGCGGCGGGTGTTTGTTGCCCTTGGCGACTCCTTCACGGAAGGGGTAGGGGACCGGGATGAACGGCTGCCCAACGGCGTACGCGGGTGGGCCGACCGGGTGGCGGAGAAACTCGCCAAGGCCCAGCCCGGGTGGAAGTACGCCAACCTGGCCATCAGGAGCAAGCGGCTGCGGCACATCATCGACGAGCAGTTGGAACCCGCGCTGCGGATGCGGCCCACGCTGGTGACGCTTTACGCCGGCGGCAACGACATCCTGGACCTGAAGACGGACATGCCCGCGCTCATGGCGGACTACGAGCAGTTCGTTGCGAAACTCGCCGGTACCGGGGCGGTTCTTGTCCTCTTCACCGGGTTCGACGTCAAAGTTTCCGCGTTGCTGGAGCCGCTGAAGAAGCGCAACACCTACTACAACCAGCGGGTGCGGGAGATCGCCCGGAAGTACGGGGCCGTGCTGGTGGACTACTGGTGCCTGGACGCCTTCCAGGACCGGCGGATGTGGGACTCGGACCGGCTCCACATGTCCAAGGCCGGGCACAAATACCTGGCAGGGCAGGTGCTGGACCAGCTGGGCGTGCCGCACAAGATCAAGCCGAAGGACTGGGAACCGCAGCCCAGGCTGGGACTGCGCGAATGGGAGCGGCGGCAGCGGCGCTGGGTCCACGACTGGGTCCTGCCGCTCTTTGGCCGCAAGCTCCGCGGCGTCACGTTGGGGGACACGCTCACCCCGCGCTGGCCCCAGCCGGTGAAGGTGCCGCGGAAAGGCGGGCTAAAGAAGCTGGCCGCAGAAAAGTACGACGGCGGGACCGCGCCTTAAGCGGTGGGCGCGGGCGGGGTGTCCAAAAGGATTTCAAACCCCGGAGCTACCCGGCCGGCATGGAATTCCAGCACTTCGAAGTCGGCGACACCGTTGGTGTAGAACGGATCCCGCGCCAGGCTCGCATCGAGGGTTTCCCGTTCAGCCTGCGACAGCAGCAAGCCCCCGGTGCGCGGAATCTTGCGGCCGGCAGCGATGAACACGCCGTCGTCGAACGCCTTCTGCAGCCAGGCGATGTGGGCGTCGTTGTGGAAGTCCACGATCTCCTGGGGCACGCGGTAGCTGAGGGAGACAACATACATGCGGCAAGCCTACCGGTGCCGGGAAGGCTGGTTGAAAGATCAATCGTAGAATGGGGACCATGACCGAACCCCGCTGGCTGACCGCTGACGAACGCCGTGCCTGGCTGGCGCTGGTGAGCATCAACACGCTGCTGCCGGCGGCCCTGGACACCAGGCTGCACGCCGCGGGGAAGCTGTCCCTCTTCGATTACACAGTGCTGGCCATGCTGTCCGAAGCGGAGGACCGGTTCCTGCCCATGAGCGAGCTCGCCGCCCGCAGCAGCGCATCCCTGTCCCGCCTTTCACATGTGGTGACCAAGCTGCAGAAGCGCGGTTGGGTGGAACGCCGGCCGCATCCCTCCGACGCCCGGGTGACCACCGCGCACCTCACCGAGGAAGGCATGGCCACCATCGTGCAGCTGGCCCCGGCCCATGTGGAGGATGTCCGGGACCTGTTCCTCGACGCCCTGAGCGAGCAGGACGTGCTGGACCTGGCCCGGATCGGCGAAAACGTGGTGGGACGGCTGGACACCGACCACTGGATCCTGCGCGAAAAGCAGGCCTGACCGGGGACGGGAACAGCCGATTGGTTGCTTCCGGCAACGGGTGGCAAACTAACCGCATGGATTTCACTTCCCGCTACGTGGCCCTGGGCGACTCCTTCACGGAGGGCGTTGGCGACGACGACCCCACCCGCCCCAACGGTGTCCGCGGCTGGGCGGACCGCGTGGCTGAGCAGCTGTGCGCCGCCGATCCCAACTTCGGCTACGCCAACCTGGCCATCCGCGGCCGGAAACTCCGCCAGATCCTGGCTGAGCAGGTGGACGCCGCCGTCGAACTTAATCCAACCCTGGTGACCATCTACGCCGGCGCCAATGACATCCTGCGTCCCAAGGTGGACATTGACGACCTCCTGGCGGAATACAACGATGCGGTCGGCAAGCTCACCGCGACGGGTGCCACCGTGGTAATGTTCACCGGTTTCGATGCCCGGGGGTCAAAGGTTTTTGGCACCATGCGCGGCCGCACTGCCATCTACAACGAGCTGGTCCGCGGCATTGCAGGGGACCATGGTGCCCTGCTGGTGGATTACTGGCGCTTCAGCGAGTACTACGACTGGGGCATGTGGGCGCACGACCGGATGCACATGTCCGCCGCCGGCCACGGCAACATGGCCAAGCGCGTTCTTGAGGTCCTCAAATACGACCACTCCATCGATGTTCCGCCCATGACGCCCGTTCCGGAACTGAGCCGTTCCGAGGCCATCCGCGCCAACGCGCAGTGGTTCCGCGAATACGCCGCGCCGTGGGTGGTCCGCCGCGTGACCGGCAAGTCATCCGGGGACAACCTGCAGCCCAAGTACCCGCAGCTCACCCGCCTCTAGCGGGAAAACCGGCCGTCCCGTGTGTCAGGCGGGCTGGAAGCCTGGCGTTGCCAGCATGGAACCATCGGCGCGGATGGCCAGCACGGCCACATCCCACGCGTCCGCGGCGCGGTTTAGCATGCGTGTCCCGCCGGCGACGATCGCGGTGGCCAGGACATCGGCGGTGACGATGTCCGCAGCGGCCACGGTGACCTGGACGAACCCGCCGTCGTTCCCCACCCGCCAGATGTGCTCGCCGCGTTCGGCCGAGCCGGAGGTTGCAATTGCTGCATGATGGCTGTTGCCGCCCAGCGCGTAACCGGTGATCAGGGTGCGGCGGTCGGCCGGGTCCACGATGCCGGCCTTCCACGGTTCCGCGCTTCCGGGGCGCGGCGAGCCGCTGACCAGGACATCGCCGCCGGCGTTGAGGCACCAGTCGCGCCGGCCCAGGGCCAGCAGTGAGGTTCCTGCCTCACGGATGGCGTGCCCCTTGATGAGCCCGGAAAGGTCCAGTACGCCGTCGGGCCTTTCGGGGGTGAAGGCGCCTTCCGTGCGGAGCCGCCATTCGTGGGCCTCGGCGTAGCGCTCGCGCATCCCGGCCGAGGCCCGGGGCAGTTTCAGCTCACCGCGGGCCAGCCTGCTTGCCTCCGAATCCGGGCGGTACAGGCTGAAGGTTTCGTCCAGGTCCTGGAACAGGCGTTCGACGACGGCGGTGGCAGCGGCGAGCTCGTCCATCCCCGGCTGCCCTTCCGCGGGGTCGCCGACGGGCAGCGTCAGCCCGATGACGGTTCCCATGCACTCGAACGTGCGCGCCTTCAGCGTGCTGGCTGCCGTTTGGGGATTAAAGGTTCGCTGCATCGATGGCTGCCTGGAGTGAGGTCAGGTAGGCGTCGCTGGTGATGGTGGCGCCGCTGATGGTTTGGACATCTGCTGACTGTGCCGCCAGGACCTTGCTGCGCAGCAGGGGAGCGGCGCGGTTGCTGATCTGGATGGACTTGCCGTCGGTATTGGTGAGCTGGAGGGCGGTGACATCGGTGATCTTGCCGTTTGCCACCGTGATCTGGACCTGCACGGGGCCGAAACGGGTCTGTACGGTGTTGCCCTTGTAGGTGCCGGAGGCTGACGAGTTCGAGGACCCGGAGGAGCTTGAGGAGCTTGAGGAGCTGGACGAGCTTGAGGAGCTGGACGAGCCTGAGGTACCCGGGGTGCCGGACGGGCCGGAAGCGCCGGTGGACCCGGACGAACCTGTGCCGGACGAACCTGTACCTGTCGACCCCGTGGTGCCTGCCGCCGTCGTACTTGACGCGACGGTGCTGATGCCGCCTGCCTGCGTGCCGGTCTGCCAACCCGCCAGGAGGATCCCGGCGGAGGCCAGGGCCGCTGCAACTGTTCCGCGTATTTTCACCAGTCAAACCTTTCGTGATGGATCTGTTCCTCGGGGACGCCGGCCTTGCCGGCATCCGCTATGACGTTGGCCGCCCACGCCGCCGGGCCGCAGACGTAGACGTCGGCATCCGCAATGTCCGGCACGTAGGAGTTAAGGCTGTAGCCGTTGCGCACCGCGTCCTCGGGAAGCCACGTGGACCTGGTGCGGGAGCGTGGGCCGGTGAGGTGGAAGAGCCGGACGCCCCGGGCCTGGCAGAGGTCGAGGATCTCGCTGCCGAGATACAGCTCCTGGTCCGTGTGGCCGCGGAGCAGAACCGTGGCTTCGCCGGGCGCAAAAGGCGTGGTCTCCAACAGTGCCCGCAGCGGCGTGATGCCGATGCCGGCGCCGATCATCACCACCTTGTTCTTGGTCCGGGCTGCCGTGCTGAGCAGGCCGTACGGACCCTCCAGTGCCACTTTGGTTCCCTTCCGCAGCCGGAGAAGCTGGGCGGAGCCGTCGCCAAGGTTGCGGACGGTAACCCGCAACGTCCCTAGGCCGTCGGGGCCATTGAAAACCGGCTCGGCGGACAGGCTGAACGGGTGCGGATGCCACCACATGTTCGGGGCGAGGAAGCGCCAGATGAAGAAGCGGCCGCCCGTTCCCGCCAGCTGGTCCAGCTTCCGGCCCCGCATGACGATGTTCACCACGCCCGGTGCCACAGACTCAACGCGGGCCACGGTGAGCTGGTGCCGTGCCGTTGCGAGCACCGGCTCCACGATGCGGAAGTACACCAGGGCACTGCCGGTGTAGATGCAGATGGCAAGCCAGTACCAGCGCTGCCAGGTCCCGGGGGCAAAGAGGCCGCCCACGCTGAACTGGTGGGGGATCGAGGTGGCCACGGCGGCGTAGGTCAGGAGGTGGACCACGTACCAGAACTCGTACGGGAAGCGGCGGCGGACGGCCACCAGCGACGTCACGACGACGGCGATAAACAGCGCCATGGAGACGAAGGCCAGCCACATGTCGGGAACCTGGACCCACAGGTTGATGGACTCACTGACCGGATCCAGCCCTTCGGCCATGCCGTACCCAATGGCCAGCAGGACCCCATGCGCCAGCAGCAGGTAGAGGGAAGGTTTTCCAAGTTTGCCGTGGAACTCCAGCGCGCGGTCGTGGCCGATGGTGCGGTCATTGAACGGGATCCTTGCGGCCAGGAGCAGCATGAGCAGGACCAGGTCCATACCCGCCAGCCCCGCCACAATTCCCGCCGCCGTGAAAAGGGAGGCGGGTGAAGTGATGTTGGTGGCGCCGCCGTCGGCAAGCCAAAGGGCGATTGCGGCAGCGACGGATGACCAGGCAATGACGGTCAGGAGGTCCGTCCGCAGCATGCGCTGCCGGTACTGCCGGGTAAACCAGCCGCGAAGCGGTCTCGTCGTAGTTGAAAGCTCCGGGCGGCCGGAGCTGCTTGCGGCCGGTGATGCCGGCAGGAGCTGCGTGTTCATGCATCCAACATGCTTGGCGAAGCTATGCCGCTGCTGTGAAAAGGGGCAACCGCAGCCTGTGACCTTGGCCGGCAGCGGCTGCCCTTATACACCCGATTGGTCTTTAATTGCGTCAACTCGTAGACTTGGTAGGCGCTAAGTGCGCGGAGCGTGCGCAATTGCTCCGGTTGCCCGGTAATTTTCTCCAGGGTGGCCGGTAGTTAGGGGCTCAAGTTGCGTAACTAACCGTTGCCCGTACATTCTGTGGGTCGCCCTTAGCAGCATGGTCCAGCAGCCGATATGCGGATCATTACTTTCAATTCTTGAGGAGAAGTCATGGCAGCACACTGCCAAGTGACCGGGGCCGAGCCGGGCTTTGGGCACAGCATTTCGCACTCGCACCGCCGCAACAAGCGCCGGTTCGATCCGAACATTCAGAAGAAGCGCTACTGGGTTCCGTCCCTGCGCCGTAACGTCACGCTGCAGGTTTCTGCACGTGGCATCAAGACCATCGACGTGCGCGGTATCGACGCAGTCGTCGCCGACATTCTGGCTCGCGGGGTGAAGCTCTAGTGGCTAAGGACAAGGACGTACGTCCCATCATCAAGCTCAAGTCGACCGCGGGCACGGGTTACACCTACGTAACCCGTAAGAACCGTCGTAACGACCCGGACCGCATGGTCCTGAAGAAGTACGACCCCAAGATCCGCCAGCACGTCGAATTCCGAGAGGAGCGCTAAACATGGCTAAGAAGTCCAAGATTGCTCGCAACGAGCAGCGCAAGGTCATCGTTGAGCGTTACGCTGCAAAGCGCCTCGAGCTGAAGAAGACCCTGGTTGACGAAAACGCAACCGACGAAGCACGCGAAGCAGCCCGCCTGGGCCTGCAGAAGCTGCCCCGCAACGCGTCCCCGATCCGTCTGCGTAACCGCGACATCATCGACGGCCGTCCCCGTGGCACCTTCCAGAAGTTCGGCATCTCCCGTGTCCGTTTCCGCGACATGGCACACAAGGGCGAACTCCCGGGCATCTCCAAGTCTTCCTGGTAATCCAGCTCCGCTGATTCCAGATGCTTGGGAAGAGCCGGCAACCTCATGGTTGCCGGCTCTTCTGCGTTTAAGTCGTTGCCACCCGGGCGTCCTGCCCACCATGTGCGGCAGCCCACACAGGGGAATTACGACGGCGGCAACCGGCTTGGGTGCCTCGATGAACCGTTCTGCCGCGGAATCCCGGGGATTACAACGCTCCTCGCTGACGGTTTGCAGTGCACGCCGAGTGCGTGTATTGTTTTCTAAGTCGCCGCGGGGGAGACAGTGAAGAACTGATCACCGGGCGGCCAAAAACTCCCAAAATCAAAGCCAAAATCTGGTTGCTCTTCAGGGCGCTGGAAACGGGTTGGGAGCGATCTTCCGCCGAAAAGACTCCTGAAACATGGATTTGCTTCGGGGCCGGGGATCGGGTAAGTTTGAAAAGTTGCTCCGGAGCGATCCTGAACTGAGGGTTTGGGTGGTGCCGGGTGTGTCTGTTGTTTGAGAACTCAATAGTGTGCCAAGTTTGTTGATACCGATTATGTATGTAATTGGTTGAATTTGCCGAATCGTGCCGCCCCTGTGGTGCTGGTTTGGTGTTTTTAGCTGGTTTCAAATTTTGTGCAGCCAATTTTTGCCGTTATTTCCGGTGGTTTTGGTTGTGTCTGTTTGTTTTCAACGGAGAGTTTGATCCTGGCTCAGGATGAACGCTGGCGGCGTGCTTAACACATGCAAGTCGAACGATGAAGGGAGCTTGCTCCTGGATTAGTGGCGAACGGGTGAGTAACACGTGAGTAACCTGCCCTTGACTCTGGGATAAGCCTGGGAAACTGGGTCTAATACCGGATATGACCTTCCATCGCATGGTGGTTGGTGGAAAGCTTTTGTGGTTTTGGATGGACTCGCGGCCTATCAGCTTGTTGGTGGGGTAATGGCCTACCAAGGCGACGACGGGTAGCCGGCCTGAGAGGGTGACCGGCCACACTGGGACTGAGACACGGCCCAGACTCCTACGGGAGGCAGCAGTGGGGAATATTGCACAATGGGCGCAAGCCTGATGCAGCGACGCCGCGTGAGGGATGACGGCCTTCGGGTTGTAAACCTCTTTCAGTAGGGAAGAAGCGAGAGTGACGGTACCTGCAGAAGAAGCGCCGGCTAACTACGTGCCAGCAGCCGCGGTAATACGTAGGGCGCAAGCGTTATCCGGAATTATTGGGCGTAAAGAGCTCGTAGGCGGTTTGTCGCGTCTGCCGTGAAAGTCCGGGGCTCAACTCCGGATCTGCGGTGGGTACGGGCAGACTAGAGTGATGTAGGGGAGACTGGAATTCCTGGTGTAGCGGTGAAATGCGCAGATATCAGGAGGAACACCGATGGCGAAGGCAGGTCTCTGGGCATTAACTGACGCTGAGGAGCGAAAGCATGGGGAGCGAACAGGATTAGATACCCTGGTAGTCCATGCCGTAAACGTTGGGCACTAGGTGTGGGGGACATTCCACGTTTTCCGCGCCGTAGCTAACGCATTAAGTGCCCCGCCTGGGGAGTACGGCCGCAAGGCTAAAACTCAAAGGAATTGACGGGGGCCCGCACAAGCGGCGGAGCATGCGGATTAATTCGATGCAACGCGAAGAACCTTACCAAGGCTTGACATGAACCAGACCGCCGCAGAAATGTGGTTTCCCCTTTGGGGTTGGTTTACAGGTGGTGCATGGTTGTCGTCAGCTCGTGTCGTGAGATGTTGGGTTAAGTCCCGCAACGAGCGCAACCCTCGTTCCATGTTGCCAGCGGGTAGTGCCGGGGACTCATGGGAGACTGCCGGGGTCAACTCGGAGGAAGGTGGGGACGACGTCAAATCATCATGCCCCTTATGTCTTGGGCTTCACGCATGCTACAATGGCCGGTACAAAGGGTTGCGATACTGTGAGGTGGAGCTAATCCCAAAAAGCCGGTCTCAGTTCGGATTGGGGTCTGCAACTCGACCCCATGAAGTCGGAGTCGCTAGTAATCGCAGATCAGCAACGCTGCGGTGAATACGTTCCCGGGCCTTGTACACACCGCCCGTCAAGTCACGAAAGTTGGTAACACCCGAAGCCGGTGGCCTAACCCCTTGTGGGAGGGAGCTGTCGAAGGTGGGACTGGCGATTGGGACTAAGTCGTAACAAGGTAGCCGTACCGGAAGGTGCGGCTGGATCACCTCCTTTCTAAGGAGCACCTACAACTTTCTCATCACGGACGCATGTTGGTGGTGGGGGTTGTCAGGAGTAAAGGCCCGTTGCACGGACGAATGTTTCGTGGCGGGTGCTCAAGGGTGGAATATCAACAAATAGCGGCTGTTTCTTCCTGCGCTTCTTCTCTAGTACGAACCCTGGTGGTTCTGGAACGGTGGGTGCGGGTGGGGATGGTTTAGTGTTTGGCACACTGTTGGGTCCTGAGGCAACAGGACCATGTGGTGGCTCTTGCGTTTGTGGGGGTTGCCGGGTGGGTTTGTTTGTTTCTGGTTTCCCTGCCATGACGGTTCACGTGCTTTGTGTGTGTGGGTTGTGTGGTGTGGGGTTGTTGTTTGAGAACTACATAGTGGACGCGAGCATCTTGTATAAGAAGCAATTTCCAAGATATTTGAACCTGGATCTGGCCGCGCGTGTGATGACTTCCTTTTGGGGGGTTTGAGCGGGTGTGGTTGGTTTCGTGGTTCTCTCGAGTGAGCTTGTTTTTGATCTTTGTGGTCAAGTTTTTAAGAGCACACGGTGGATGCCTTGGCATTAGGAGCCGAAGAAGGACGTAGGAATCTGCGATAAGCCTGGGGGAGTCGATAACCGGACTGTGATCCCAGGGTGTCCGAATGGGGAAACCCCGCCAAGCGCGCGAGTGACTTGGTGACCCGTACCTGAACACATAGGGTGCGTGGGGGGAACGCGGGGAAGTGAAACATCTCAGTACCCGCAGGAAGAGAAAACAATAGTGATTCCGTTAGTAGTGGCGAGCGAACGCGGATCAGGCTAAACCGTTCCATGTGTGATAGCCGGCGGGCGTTGCATGGTCGGGGTTGTGGGACTTTCCATACCAGTTCTGCCGGGCTGGTGGGGTGTGATGTGCGCGCATAGGTGAACGGTTTTGAAAGGCCGGCCAGAGAGGGTGTTAGTCCCGTAACCGTAATGTGTTTGTACCGCCTGTGAGAGTATCCCAAGTAGTACGGGGCCCGAGGAATCCCGTGCGAATCTGTCAGGACCACCTGATAAGCCTAAATACTCCCTAATGACCGATAGCGGACCAGTACCGTGAGGGAAAGGTGAAAAGTACCCCGGGAGGGGAGTGAAACAGTACCTGAAACCGTGTGCTTACAATCCGTCGGAGCCATCTTTGTTGTGGTGACGGCGTGCCTTTTGAAGAATGAGCCTGCGAGTTAGTGTTACGTCGCGAGGTTAACCCGTGTGGGGCAGCCGTAGCGAAAGCGAGTCTGAATAGGGCGTGTGAGTGGCGTGATCTAGACCCGAAGCGAAGTGATCTACCCATGGCCAGGTTGAAGCGACGGTAAGACGTCGTGGAGGACCGAACCCACTTCAGTTGAAAATGGAGGGGATGAGCTGTGGGTAGGGGTGAAAGGCCAATCAAACTTCGTGATAGCTGGTTCTCCCCGAAATGCATTTAGGTGCAGCGTTGCGTGTTTCTTGCTGGAGGTAGAGCTACTGGATGGCTAATGGGCCCTACAAGGTTACTGACGTCAGCCAAACTCCGAATGCCGGTAAGTGAGAGCGCAGCAGTGAGACTGTGGGGGATAAGCTTCATAGTCGAGAGGGAAACAGCCCAGACCACCAACTAAGGCCCCTAAGCGTGTGCTAAGTGGGAAAGGATGTGGAGTTGCCCAGACAACCAGGAGGTTGGCTTAGAAGCAGCCACCCTTAAAAGAGTGCGTAATAGCTCACTGGTCAAGTGATTCCGCGCCGACAATGTAGCGGGGCTCAAGTACACCGCCGAAGTTGTGGCATTCACACTTGTTCCTAGCCTTCGTGGTTCAGGAGTGTGGATGGGTAGGGGAGCGTCGTGTGGGCGGTGAAGCTGCGGTGTAAACCAGTGGTGGAGCCTACACGAGTGAGAATGCAGGCATGAGTAGCGAAAGACGGGTGAGAAACCCGTCCGCCGAATGATCAAGGGTTCCAGGGTCAAGCTAATCTGCCCTGGGTAAGTCGGGACCTAAGGCGAGGCCGACAGGCGTAGTCGATGGACAACGGGTTGATATTCCCGTACCGGCGAAAAACCGCCCATGCTGAGCGGGGGATACTAACTGCCCGAAACCTGCCTGACACCCCTTGTGGGTGAAGGGTTTTGGTGGAGCGCAGGACCTGATCCCGGGAGGCAAGCGTATTAACAGGTGTGACGCAGGAAGGTAGCCGAGCCGGGCGATGGTTGTCCCGGTCTAAGGATGTAGGGCGAATGGTAGGCAAATCCGCCATTCATATAGCCTGAGATCTGATGGGACCCCCGTATGGGGGGATTCGGTGATCCTATGCTGCCGAGAAAAGCATCGACGCGAGGTTTTAGCCGCCCGTACCCCAAACCGACACAGGTGATCAGGTAGAGAATACCAAGGCGATCGAGAGAATTATGGTTAAGGAACTCGGCAAAATGCCCCCGTAACTTCGGGAGAAGGGGGGCCCCAACCTTGAACACCACATCGCTGGTGGGAGGGGATCGGGGCCGCAGAGACCAGGGGGAAGCGACTGTTTACTAAAAACACAGGTCCGTGCGAAGTCGCAAGACGATGTATACGGACTGACTCCTGCCCGGTGCTGGAAGGTTAAGAGGACCGGTTAGCCTCACGGCGAAGCTGAGAATTTAAGCCCCAGTAAACGGCGGTGGTAACTATAACCATCCTAAGGTAGCGAAATTCCTTGTCGGGTAAGTTCCGACCTGCACGAATGGAGTAACGACTTCCCCGCTGTCTCAACCATAAACTCGGCGAAATTGCAGTACGAGTAAAGATGCTCGTTACGCGCAGCAGGACGGAAAGACCCCGAGACCTTTACTATAGTTTGGTATTGGTGTTCGGAGTGGCTTGTGTAGGATAGGTGGGAGACGTTGAAGCCCGGACGCCAGTTCGGGTGGAGTCATCGTTGAAATACCACTCTGGTCACTTTGGACATCTAACTTCGGCCCGTAATCCGGGTCAGGGACAGTGCCTGATGGGTAGTTTAACTGGGGCGGTTGCCTCCTAAAAAGTAACGGAGGCGCCCAAAGGTTCCCTCAGCCTGGTTGGCAATCAGGTGTCGAGTGTAAGTGCACAAGGGAGCTTGACTGTGAGAGAGACATCTCGAGCAGGGACGAAAGTCGGGACTAGTGATCCGGCGGTACATTGTGGAATGGCCGTCGCTCAACGGATAAAAGGTACCTCGGGGATAACAGGCTGATCTTGCCCAAGAGTCCATATCGACGGCATGGTTTGGCACCTCGATGTCGGCTCGTCGCATCCTGGGGCTGGAGTAGGTCCCAAGGGTTGGGCTGTTCGCCCATTAAAGCGGTACGCGAGCTGGGTTTAGAACGTCGTGAGACAGTTCGGTCCCTATCCGCTGCGCGCGCAGGAAATTTGAGAAGGGCTGTCCTTAGTACGAGAGGACCGGGACGGACGAACCTCTGGTGTGTCAGTTGTACTGCCAAGTGCACCGCTGATTAGCTACGTTCGGATGGGATAACCGCTGAAAGCATCTAAGCGGGAAGCTCGCTTCAAGATGAGATTTCCATACACCTTGTGTGTGAGAGGCCCCCAGCCAGACCACTGGGTTGATAGGCCGGATGTGGAAGCGAGGACTAACGACTCGTGAAGCTGACCGGTACTAATAGGCCAACAACTTACACCACACAGAAACATACAAATTCTGCTTGCGTCCACTATGTGGTTCCCAACCAACAACCCTGTTGGCGGAACCATAACTGAATAACAACACCACCAGTCCAACAACACGGACAATGTTGTAACCACACAAGTCTTCCCACACCACTCCCGACGGGGTTGGTGACGGGTGAAAGGGTTACGGCGGTCATAGCGTGGGGGAAACGCCCGGTCCCATTCCGAACCCGGAAGCTAAGACCCACAGCGCCGATGGTACTGCACCCGGGAGGGTGTGGGAGAGTAGGTCACCGCCGGAACATCATTAAAAGTAGGGCCCTGACAACGAACGTCAGGGCCCTACGACTTTAACCACCACACACGCACCCAGGGCGGCCTAGACTTACGGGTTATGACCCCCCGAACCTCCGGCCCCGCGGGCAGGCGCGCCACCATCCTGGACGTTGCGGCCGCAGCGGGGGTGTCCCGCCAAACCGTGACCCGCGCCATGAACGGCATGACAGGCATCAGCCAGGAGACCAGGGAGCGGGTCCAGAAGCTCGCTGCAGAGTTGGGCTACACCCCAAGCCGCTTTGCAAAGGGACTGGTGCAGGGCGCCCGGATCTCCGTGGGCCTCGCAATCCCTGATCTGACCAACCCCTACTTCCCGGCCTTTGCCTCGAGTGTGGTGGAGGAAGCGACTTCCCGCGGGTGGAATGTAGTGGTGGACGACTACGGCCACGGCAGCGGGAGCGCCCTGGATGCTGCGGCCCGGCTGGCACCCCAGGTCGATGCGCTGATTGGGTATCTTGCGCCCCATTCCGATGAAGCCCAAGACATCATGGGACGGCGTCCCGTCGTCGCCCTTGATTCGCCAGAAGCGGGCACCGCCGGCGGGATCGCTTTTGATTTCCACCATGCAGCCCGGCTGGCCCTCGCACACCTGGCATCGCGGGGGTGCCGCAACATCGCCTTCCTGGACTCCGGACAGGGAGGGGCCCCCAGCAGCCGCAGCGCCGCTGCGGCAGCCGTGGCGGCTGATGCCGGCATTCAGCTCACCCGCCTGGAGGCCGAACCGACGGCGGGCGCAGCGAAGCAGGCCATGGCGGGCTTAGCGGCGGCCGGGGCTGGCCGACCCGACGGCATCCTCGCTTTCAATGACCTCATGGCAGCCGGAGTGCTGAAGGGCCTGCAGGAGGCAGGCGTGTCTGTTCCAGGAGACTGTGCGGTCATGGGCATGGATGGAATAGCTCTGGGCGAACTGCTGACGCCCGAGCTGACCACCCTCTCGCTGGACCTCCGCGCGGTGGGCCGGGCCGCCGTCGGACTCCTGGACGGTTTGCTGTCCGGCTCACTCCCTGAGCGCAGCCCTGCGGCCTACCGGACCCTTCATCACCAGCTGGTGCAACGGCAATCCGCCTGACCCCTACTCAAATGACGCACCAAACAGTAAACTCTTGCTGCAGTCTGCGTGAACGTTCACGTTCTGGTTTATTCCCCATCCCAAGCAAGGAACCCACATGTCCGTGCATACCCCCGCCGCAACTGCCGGCGTCCACTCCGGCCGTTCAGCAGGAACTTCCCGGAGCCTCGAACTAGGCGGCGTGGACGTCGCCGAACTCGACTCACTGGAACCTGGCCGGGGAAGTCTTCCGGCGCGGGCCTATCTGGCATCTGACGCAGCGCGGCTCTCCCTGAACGGTGAGTGGCACTTCCGGCTGAGCCCGGGAATCCGGAAGGCTCCCGCGGATGGGTGGCAGCAGGGGGGAGACCTCGCTGGCTTCACAACCCTTCCCGTGCCGTCGAGCTGGAACATGCACGGCCACGGATCGCCCGCCTACACCAACGTCCAGTTCCCGTTCCCGGTGGAACCGCCCCACGTGCCGGACGCCAACCCAATCGGTGACCACGTGGTGACCTTTGACGCCGGCCCGGAGTTCTTCCCGCACGCGCTGCTGCGTTTCGACGGCATCGACAATGCCGGAACCGTATGGCTGAACGGCGTGGAGCTGGGCACCACCCGGGGCAGCCGGCTGGCCCACGAGTTCGACGTCTCGGGGGTCCTGGTCGAAGGCACCAACACGCTGGCCGTACGGGTGGCCCAGTTCTCCGCCGCAAGCTATGTGGAGGACCAGGACATGTGGTGGCTCCCGGGGATCTTCCGGGACGTGACACTCCACGCCCGGCCCGCGGAGGGCATCGACGATGTCTTTGTCCACGCGGGCTATGACCCGGACACGGGCGAAGGCACGCTTCGCGTTGAGGTGACCCGCGCCGGTCAGCCGGCTGACGCCGTCGTACGTGTTCCGGAACTTGGCCTTGAACTGGCCGCAGGCATGGAGCAGCGCGTTCCCGGCGTGGAGCCCTGGTCCGCGGAGATCCCCCGCCTCTATGACGCAACGGTCAGTACGCGCGGTGAGACGGTTTCGCTGCAGCTGGGCTTCCGGAGCATCACCATCGAAGACGCCCAGTTCAAGGTGAACGGCCGCCGCATCCTGCTGCGTGGCGTGAACCGCCATGAGCACCATCCCTGGCTTGGTCGTGCGGTGCCCCGTGACGTTATGGAAGCGGAACTGCGGCTGATGAAGCAGCACAACATCAATGCCATCCGCACCTCGCACTACCCGCCGCACCCCGAATTCCTGGCGCTGGCGGACCAGCTGGGTTTCTATGTGGTCCTTGAATGCGACCTCGAAACGCACGGCTTCGTGAGCGCAGGCTGGGCGCAGAACCCCAGCGATGACCCGCAGTGGGAGCCGGCGCTGCTGGACCGCATGCAGAGGACCGTGGAGCGTGACAAGAACCACCCGTCGGTGATCATGTGGTCGCTGGGCAATGAGGCGGGCACCGGCCGCAACCTTGCTGTCATGTCGCGCTGGACCAAGGACCGCGACCCGTCCCGCCCGATCCACTATGAAGGCGACTGGTCCTCGCCCGACGTCGACGTCTACTCCCGGATGTACGCCAGTCAGGCTGAGACGGCGC
Source organism: Arthrobacter sp. E1SS-5 (assembly GCF_057073715.1). Classification (NCBI taxonomy): domain Bacteria; kingdom Bacillati; phylum Actinomycetota; class Actinomycetes; order Micrococcales; family Micrococcaceae; genus Arthrobacter; species Arthrobacter sp. E1SS-5. The sequence continues at coordinate 4,150,343 of NZ_CP172703.1, read as the reverse complement.
TCATCGGGCAGGGCATAGAGCCGGCCCTTGAGGACTCCGGACTCGACGCCCACCGACGCGCCATGCCGTTCGTGCTGTGCGAATACGTGCACGCCATGGGCAACGGGCCGGGCGGCATGAGCGAGTACCAGGAACTGTTCGAAAAGTACCCCCGGCTGATGGGCGGCTTCGTCTGGGAGTGGCTGGAGCATGGCATTACGGTGCCTTCGCCAGGTGGCGGCGAGCATTTCGCCTATGGCGGGGACTTCGGCGAGGAGGTCCACGACGGAAACTTTGTCACCGACGGCCTGGTGGACGCCAACCGCAAGCCCCGCCCCGGCCTCCTGGACTTCAAGAAGGTGATTGAACCGCTGCACCTCGACGTTTCGCCGTCCTGGGCCGAATTCACCGTTCGGAACGGTCAGGACTTCGCGGACACGTCCGCGTTCCGTTTCCAGTACTGGGTGGAGTCCGACGGCGTGACCCAGCGTGAGGGGACGGTGGCCGTTGCGCCCCTGGCGCCTCAGTCCCAGGCGGATGTGGAGTTGCCGGCGGAGGTTGCAGAGTTTGCGGCGGGGTTGTCGGAGGATGCGAACGCTGTACTCACCGTCCGTGCCGTGCTGACCACAGATACTGCCTGGGCAGGTGAAGGCCACGAGGTTGCCTGGGGGCAGGCGGCCCGCTTCGCTCCTCTGGACGAGGGGGTGCCGGCGCGTGACTCAGTGGAGGTGGGAGATGGGGAACTGTGGCTCGGCACAGCTGTATTCGACCGGGCCACGGGCATGCCCACGTCGATCGGCGGGCTCCCGGTTGAGAAACTTGCCCTTGCCCTGTGGTGGCCGCCGACTGACAACGACCTTGGGCGGGAATGGGGCGGCGCGGACCCGCGCCCCCTTGCCACCCAGTGGAAGGACGCAGGACTTGACCGGCTGCACGCCCGCCTGCTGGGGATCAGCGCGGAGTCAACGGACGACGGCGGTGAGCACCTCCGCGTGAGCACACGGGTGGCTGCGGCGGACAAGCAGTTTGGGGTGCTGGTGGACTACATGTGGAGCAGCAGTGACGGCGCGCTGGCACTCCGGACACAGGTCAAACCTGTAGGCGACTGGGTCAACGCGGGCTTCGACGTCGAGTGGGCACGCATCGGCCTGGAGCTCGTCCTGGGGACGGAGACGGGCTCTGTGGGGTGGTTCGGCCAGGGGCCGCACCAGAGCTATCCGGATACCGGCCAGGGTGCGCGCACCGGATGGTTCGAATCGACCCCCGCCGACCTGGATGTCGACTATGTCCGGCCCCAGGAGTGCGGTGCCCGTTCCGGCGTGCGGTCCGCGGTGTTGGAGACCGGTGGAAGGCAGATAGGAATTTCCGGCGAACCATTTGCCCTGACCGTACGGCCTTATGGCCTGGACGTGCTTGCCGCTGCTAACCACAGGCCGGACCTCGCTCCGGACGGCCGCACTTACATCTACCTGGACCATGCCCTCAGGGGTGTGGGGACTGCGGCTTGTGGGCCCGGGGTGCTGGAGCCCTACCGCCTAAGGCCGCGGGAGGCTGACTTCGAATTGGTCCTGCGCGTGGAGTAGGGATCCGCTGGATGTGAGCCACTCCATAGAAGCAGTAGTCCTGCTCTACTGGGGCGCCAGAGCTGGTGGTTGCCGCCAAAAACCGCGGAATTCCGAGGTTTTTGGTGGCACCCTGGGCTCTTCCTGCCCGATTTGCGGTGGGGGTTGTGTGCGGGTATTGTTTTCTGAGTCGCCGCCGCTGAAGCGGAAAAATAGCGGCCAATCCCCTTGATGACAGCCTGGAAAATGGTTCGCTTTTGTGGCGTGCTGGTGATGGGTGGGGCCGGTTCTTTTGAAGTTTTGCCCGCTGGAAGGCGGATTTGCGAAGCTGTGGGGGATCGGGTAAGTTTGAAAAGTTGCTCCGGAGCGATCCTGAACGTTGGTTTGGGTGGTGCCGGGTGTGTCTGTTGTTTGAGAACTCAATAGTGTGCCAAGTTTGTTGATACCGATTATGTATGTAATTGGTTGAATTTGCCGAATCGTGCCGCCCCTGTGGTGCTGGTTTGGTGTTTTTAGCTGGTTTCAAATTTTGTGCAGCCAATTTTTGCCGTTATTTCCGGTGGTTTTGGTTGTGTCTGTTTGTTTTCAACGGAGAGTTTGATCCTGGCTCAGGATGAACGCTGGCGGCGTGCTTAACACATGCAAGTCGAACGATGAAGGGAGCTTGCTCCTGGATTAGTGGCGAACGGGTGAGTAACACGTGAGTAACCTGCCCTTGACTCTGGGATAAGCCTGGGAAACTGGGTCTAATACCGGATATGACCTTCCATCGCATGGTGGTTGGTGGAAAGCTTTTGTGGTTTTGGATGGACTCGCGGCCTATCAGCTTGTTGGTGGGGTAATGGCCTACCAAGGCGACGACGGGTAGCCGGCCTGAGAGGGTGACCGGCCACACTGGGACTGAGACACGGCCCAGACTCCTACGGGAGGCAGCAGTGGGGAATATTGCACAATGGGCGCAAGCCTGATGCAGCGACGCCGCGTGAGGGATGACGGCCTTCGGGTTGTAAACCTCTTTCAGTAGGGAAGAAGCGAGAGTGACGGTACCTGCAGAAGAAGCGCCGGCTAACTACGTGCCAGCAGCCGCGGTAATACGTAGGGCGCAAGCGTTATCCGGAATTATTGGGCGTAAAGAGCTCGTAGGCGGTTTGTCGCGTCTGCCGTGAAAGTCCGGGGCTCAACTCCGGATCTGCGGTGGGTACGGGCAGACTAGAGTGATGTAGGGGAGACTGGAATTCCTGGTGTAGCGGTGAAATGCGCAGATATCAGGAGGAACACCGATGGCGAAGGCAGGTCTCTGGGCATTAACTGACGCTGAGGAGCGAAAGCATGGGGAGCGAACAGGATTAGATACCCTGGTAGTCCATGCCGTAAACGTTGGGCACTAGGTGTGGGGGACATTCCACGTTTTCCGCGCCGTAGCTAACGCATTAAGTGCCCCGCCTGGGGAGTACGGCCGCAAGGCTAAAACTCAAAGGAATTGACGGGGGCCCGCACAAGCGGCGGAGCATGCGGATTAATTCGATGCAACGCGAAGAACCTTACCAAGGCTTGACATGAACCAGACCGCCGCAGAAATGTGGTTTCCCCTTTGGGGTTGGTTTACAGGTGGTGCATGGTTGTCGTCAGCTCGTGTCGTGAGATGTTGGGTTAAGTCCCGCAACGAGCGCAACCCTCGTTCCATGTTGCCAGCGGGTAGTGCCGGGGACTCATGGGAGACTGCCGGGGTCAACTCGGAGGAAGGTGGGGACGACGTCAAATCATCATGCCCCTTATGTCTTGGGCTTCACGCATGCTACAATGGCCGGTACAAAGGGTTGCGATACTGTGAGGTGGAGCTAATCCCAAAAAGCCGGTCTCAGTTCGGATTGGGGTCTGCAACTCGACCCCATGAAGTCGGAGTCGCTAGTAATCGCAGATCAGCAACGCTGCGGTGAATACGTTCCCGGGCCTTGTACACACCGCCCGTCAAGTCACGAAAGTTGGTAACACCCGAAGCCGGTGGCCTAACCCCTTGTGGGAGGGAGCTGTCGAAGGTGGGACTGGCGATTGGGACTAAGTCGTAACAAGGTAGCCGTACCGGAAGGTGCGGCTGGATCACCTCCTTTCTAAGGAGCACCTACAACTTTCTCATCACGGACGCATGTTGGTGGTGGGGGTTGTCAGGAGTAAAGGCCCGTTGCACGGACGAATGTTTCGTGGCGGGTGCTCAAGGGTGGAATATCAACAAATAGCGGCTGTTTCTTCCTGCGCTTCTTCTCTAGTACGAACCCTGGTGGTTCTGGAACGGTGGGTGCGGGTGGGGATGGTTTAGTGTTTGGCACACTGTTGGGTCCTGAGGCAACAGGACCATGTGGTGGTCTCCGTTTGTGGGGGTTGCCGGGTGGGTTTGTTTGTTTCTGGTTTCCCTGCCATGACGGTTCACGTGCTTTGTGTGTGTGGGTTGTGTGGTGTGGGGTTGTTGTTTGAGAACTACATAGTGGACGCGAGCATCTTGTATAAGAAGCAATTTCCAAGATATTTGAACCTGGATCTGGCCGCACTTTGGTGTGGTTGGTTTCGTGGTTCTCTCGAGTGAGCTTGTTTTTGATCTTTGTGGTCAAGTTTTTAAGAGCACACGGTGGATGCCTTGGCATTAGGAGCCGAAGAAGGACGTAGGAATCTGCGATAAGCCTGGGGGAGTCGATAACCGGACTGTGATCCCAGGGTGTCCGAATGGGGAAACCCCGCTGAGCGCGCGAGTGACTTGGTGACCCGTACCTGAACACATAGGGTGCGTGGGGGGAACGCGGGGAAGTGAAACATCTCAGTACCCGCAGGAAGAGAAAACAATAGTGATTCCGTTAGTAGTGGCGAGCGAACGCGGATCAGGCTAAACCGTTCCATGTGTGATAGCCGGCGGGCGTTGCATGGTCGGGGTTGTGGGACTTTCCGTACCAGTTCTGCCGGGCTGGTGGGGTGTGATGTGCGCGCATAGGTGAACGGTTTTGAAAGGCCGGCCAGAGAGGGTGTTAGTCCCGTAACCGTAATGTGTTTGTACCGCCTGTGAGAGTATCCCAAGTAGTACGGGGCCCGAGGAATCCCGTGCGAATCTGTCAGGACCACCTGATAAGCCTAAATACTCCCTAATGACCGATAGCGGACCAGTACCGTGAGGGAAAGGTGAAAAGTACCCCGGGAGGGGAGTGAAACAGTACCTGAAACCGTGTGCTTACAATCCGTCGGAGCCATCTTTGTTGTGGTGACGGCGTGCCTTTTGAAGAATGAGCCTGCGAGTTAGTGTTACGTCGCGAGGTTAACCCGTGTGGGGCAGCCGTAGCGAAAGCGAGTCTGAATAGGGCGTGTGAGTGGCGTGATCTAGACCCGAAGCGAAGTGATCTACCCATGGCCAGGTTGAAGCGACGGTAAGACGTCGTGGAGGACCGAACCCACTTCAGTTGAAAATGGAGGGGATGAGCTGTGGGTAGGGGTGAAAGGCCAATCAAACTTCGTGATAGCTGGTTCTCCCCGAAATGCATTTAGGTGCAGCGTTGCGTGTTTCTTGCTGGAGGTAGAGCTACTGGATGGCTAATGGGCCCTACAAGGTTACTGACGTCAGCCAAACTCCGAATGCCGGTAAGTGAGAGCGCAGCAGTGAGACTGTGGGGGATAAGCTTCATAGTCGAGAGGGAAACAGCCCAGACCACCAACTAAGGCCCCTAAGCGTGTGCTAAGTGGGAAAGGATGTGGAGTTGCCCAGACAACCAGGAGGTTGGCTTAGAAGCAGCCACCCTTAAAAGAGTGCGTAATAGCTCACTGGTCAAGTGATTCCGCGCCGACAATGTAGCGGGGCTCAAGTACACCGCCGAAGTTGTGGCATTCACACTTGTTCCTAGCCTTCGTGGTTCAGGAGTGTGGATGGGTAGGGGAGCGTCGTGTGGGCGGTGAAGCTGCGGTGTAAACCAGTGGTGGAGCCTACACGAGTGAGAATGCAGGCATGAGTAGCGAAAGACGGGTGAGAAACCCGTCCGCCGAATGATCAAGGGTTCCAGGGTCAAGCTAATCTGCCCTGGGTAAGTCGGGACCTAAGGCGAGGCCGACAGGCGTAGTCGATGGACAACGGGTTGATATTCCCGTACCGGCGAAAAACCGCCCATGCTGAGCGGGGGATACTAACTGCCCGAAACCTGCCTGACACCCCTTGTGGGTGAAGGGTTTTGGTGGAGCGCAGGACCTGATCCCGGGAGGCAAGCGTATTAACAGGTGTGACGCAGGAAGGTAGCCGAGCCGGGCGATGGTTGTCCCGGTCTAAGGATGTAGGGCGAATGGTAGGCAAATCCGCCATTCATATAGCCTGAGATCTGATGGGACCCCCGTATGGGGGGATTCGGTGATCCTATGCTGCCGAGAAAAGCATCGACGCGAGGTTTTAGCCGCCCGTACCCCAAACCGACACAGGTGATCAGGTAGAGAATACCAAGGCGATCGAGAGAATTATGGTTAAGGAACTCGGCAAAATGCCCCCGTAACTTCGGGAGAAGGGGGGCCCCAACCTTGAACACCACTTGCTGGTGGGAGGGGATCGGGGCCGCAGAGACCAGGGGGAAGCGACTGTTTACTAAAAACACAGGTCCGTGCGAAGTCGCAAGACGATGTATACGGACTGACTCCTGCCCGGTGCTGGAAGGTTAAGAGGACCGGTTAGCCTCACGGCGAAGCTGAGAATTTAAGCCCCAGTAAACGGCGGTGGTAACTATAACCATCCTAAGGTAGCGAAATTCCTTGTCGGGTAAGTTCCGACCTGCACGAATGGAGTAACGACTTCCCCGCTGTCTCAACCATAAACTCGGCGAAATTGCAGTACGAGTAAAGATGCTCGTTACGCGCAGCAGGACGGAAAGACCCCGAGACCTTTACTATAGTTTGGTATTGGTGTTCGGAGTGGCTTGTGTAGGATAGGTGGGAGACGTTGAAGCCCGGACGCCAGTTCGGGTGGAGTCATCGTTGAAATACCACTCTGGTCACTTTGGACATCTAACTTCGGCCCGTAATCCGGGTCAGGGACAGTGCCTGATGGGTAGTTTAACTGGGGCGGTTGCCTCCTAAAAAGTAACGGAGGCGCCCAAAGGTTCCCTCAGCCTGGTTGGCAATCAGGTGTCGAGTGTAAGTGCACAAGGGAGCTTGACTGTGAGAGAGACATCTCGAGCAGGGACGAAAGTCGGGACTAGTGATCCGGCGGTACATTGTGGAATGGCCGTCGCTCAACGGATAAAAGGTACCTCGGGGATAACAGGCTGATCTTGCCCAAGAGTCCATATCGACGGCATGGTTTGGCACCTCGATGTCGGCTCGTCGCATCCTGGGGCTGGAGTAGGTCCCAAGGGTTGGGCTGTTCGCCCATTAAAGCGGTACGCGAGCTGGGTTTAGAACGTCGTGAGACAGTTCGGTCCCTATCCGCTGCGCGCGCAGGAAATTTGAGAAGGGCTGTCCTTAGTACGAGAGGACCGGGACGGACGAACCTCTGGTGTGTCAGTTGTACTGCCAAGTGCACCGCTGATTAGCTACGTTCGGATGGGATAACCGCTGAAAGCATCTAAGCGGGAAGCTCGCTTCAAGATGAGATTTCCATACACCTTGTGTGTGAGAGGCCCCCAGCCAGACCACTGGGTTGATAGGCCGGATGTGGAAGCGAGGACTAACGACTCGTGAAGCTGACCGGTACTAATAGGCCAACAACTTACACCACACAGAAAAACATTCTGCTTGCGTCCACTATGTGGTTCCCAACCAACAACCCCTGTTGGTGGAACCATAACTGAATAACAACACCACCAGTCCAACAACACGGACAATGTTGTAACCACCAGTCTTCCCACACCACCCCCGACGGGGTCGGTGACGGGTGAAAGGGTTACGGCGGTCATAGCGTGGGGGAAACGCCCGGTCCCATTCCGAACCCGGAAGCTAAGACCCACAGCGCCGATGGTACTGCACCCGGGAGGGTGTGGGAGAGTAGGTCACCGCCGGAACAACTATTAGGTCGAGGCCCCAACCACACATGGTTGGGGCCTCCCACATTTAAACCAACAAGGCACGTGCGGAACGCCCGCTCACTTCCGGCAGCCAGGGCACGAACCCCCGCTCACCTCTGACGGGTAAACACCCAACCCCAGCTCACCTCTGACAGGAAAATCAGGAATCCCCGCTCACGTCCTTCTCGCGGCACATCCGCGGCCCCTCCAGCGAACCCTGCCAGAGGTGAGCGGGCGCCGGGAGGGAACGTGCAGGATGTGATCGGGCGCCGGGGATGTCAATGGCCATTGGTTTCTGCCCACGGGCGGCCAGTTAATCGGCCCGCTGGTGGCCAGTAAAGCTGCCCGGTGATGGCCAACAGATCTGCCCACTGAGGGTTGTCGGTGGGGTTGGCCATCGTCGAGGGTTTGTTAGTTCAGTTGGGTGACTCCTTTCCCGGCGAGAGCTTGAGTGAGTCGGATGGAGTCACCGCTGGTTTGGCAGACGTGGGCGTGGTGCAGGAGACGGTCCACGGTTGCCGTGGCCAGGGTTTTGGGCATCAGCTCGTCAAAGCCGGCGGGGTGCAGGTTCGAGCTGATGGCCACGGAGCGTTTCTCGTAGGCGGCGTCCACGACCCGGTAGAGTCCTTCGGCGGCGTCGGTGGCCACCGGGAGAAGGCCGATGTCATCGATCACGACGAGTTCCGCGCGGAGGATCCTGGCCACTGCCCGGGTGACGCTGTCGTCGGTGCGATGCGCACGGATCAGGGCGCCGAGGTCCTCGAGCCTGAACCAAGCAACGCGCATCCCCGCTTCGACGGCTTGCTGGCCGAGCGCTTCGAGGAAGAACGTTTTCCCGGTGCCGGAGGGCCCGCAGACGACCAGGTTCTCGCGTCGGGTGATCCATTCCAGGGTGCGCAGGGCTTGCTGGGTCGGCGCCGGGATCGAGGAGACGGCGGGGTCCCAGACGTCGAAGGTCTTCCCGGTCGGGAAGCCTGCTGCTTTGCGCCGGGTGGCGAGCATGGACCGGGCCCGGCCGGCTGCTTCCTCGGTGAACAGTGCCTTGATGATCTCGGTGGGTTCCCAGCGCTGGGCTCGTGCGGTCGCGATCAGCTCCGGTGCCAGTGCCCGGGCGTGGGGCATCTTCAGTTGCCGCATCAGCGCTTCCAGTTCGGCCGGCAGGGCCGGGGCGGTGGTGTTCGTGGTGGTGACCGGGCTCATCGGCTCTGCTCCTTTGCGGGGGCGCTGGACGGCTCGGCGCCGAGGCCTGCCCAGGCGCTGGTGCCTTGGGTGAGGGACCTGGTTTCGTTAGCGGCGTGGGTGGTGGTGCGGCGGATGTTCGCGTTCAGGATGGAGGGCAGGTCGCCGTGGGCGAACCGGCCGTGCAGCGCGGCGTCTCCCAGGGCACGGTCCACGGACTCGGTCCCGGCGATCTTGGCCAGGGTCACGGCCTCGGCCATTTTCATGTTCATCCGGCCTGTTCCTGCAGCCGCGGCTTCCACGAGCCAGGTCTTGGCGCCGGCGCCGATGGCCAGGAACTCGGCTTCACCGGCGGTGCGTGCCTTCACGGCGTAGTCGCCCGGGGTTCTGGTACTGGTCCCTGGGAAGTGCTCCTCGATGACCGCGGGACTGCCGGGCCTTGCCCGGCCGTGGCGGGCGACTTCGACCGGGCCGGTCGGGCCGTGGTGGACGATGATGACCTGTTCGTCAGGGCCGGTGCCGTGGGAGCGGACGAACACCTTCGCGCCGAGCAAATGCGACGGCACCGAGTACTGGGCGTTCTCGAAGGAGACCATCGGGGTGTTCTCCGGGACTATACGGGCCAGCCCGAACGCGACCGTGTGCGCGGTCTCCGGGATCCGGTGCAGCCGGGCCGCTTCCTCCGCCAAAACCATTGCGGGTTTACGTCGGGTGGCCCGGTGTTCGCGGTTGTTGACCTCGTCCATGAACGCCTCGCAGGCGGCCTCCAGCTCGGCAAAGGAAGCGTAACCGGGCCTCAGGTTCGTGTCGGTGGGCACGAGGTCGGCTTTGGCCAGTTTCACCGACGCTTCGACTCCGCCTTTCGTTGCAGGGTCCGCGGGCTGGCAGGTCAGCACGGTGACCCCGTAGTGCCGGGCGAAGTCCAGGGTCTGCTGGTTCCGCACCGGAACCCCTGCGACATGGGCCGTTGTCACGGTTTTCTCGTTATCGGTCAGCACATACGTTGGTGCCCCGCCCAGAATCCGGAAGCACCGGTCCAATGCGGCGAACACGCTCGGCGCGGTCCGGTCCCGCAACGGGATCACGATCCGGAACCTTGAGAACGCCAGCCAGGCAACGAACAGAATGGTTTTTACGCCGCCGATCCGTGGCCCGTCGCCGAAGTCGTACTGCAGCCACATCCCAGGCTCGGTGATCCACGGCCGGTGCACACGGGTGTGTCCGAGCCGCCACGCGGCCTTGACCTGCGCGATCGCCCGGCGCGTAGACCGCTCCGACCCCCCGTAACCCAGACCGAGCAGCTTCTCGTGGGCCTTATCGGCGCGGATCCGGCCCTTGGACGCCTCCACCCATTCCTCGATCTTAGGCAGGTAAGCGTCCGTGACCCTGGGCCGGGGCGCCGGTTCTGCAATTGGCCGGCCGGCGTCCCGCGCGGCGACGTGCCTGGCTACAGTGTGGTGCGAGCAGCCCGTGAGCTCCGCGGTGGCGCGCAACGATCCGGTCAGATCATAGGCAGCAAGAATTTCCATGATTTCTCCGTCATGCTTCATACAGGGCCTCTTCCTGGGACGACATTTGGTGCGACTAGACACCGTCATCAAATCCCGGGGAGAGGCCCCCGCCGCTTAAGACGCGGCAGGAACAGTTGAGGAAGTGGGCAGATCTCATGGCCACCGCTGGGCAGTTCTACTGGCCATCAGTGGGCAATTACGTGGCCGCCTATGGGCAGTTTTTCATGGCCGCTTACACGGGGAAGGAGCTGCCAGATGTGAGCGGGCGTGAGTATGTGAGCGGGCGTCCGGAGAGAAGCTGCCAAACTTGAGCGGGCGTTGAGGGAGAGCTTGCCTGATGTGACGGGGCGTTCACCATCAACCTGCCAGAGGTGAGCGGGCGTCGCAGGAAAGCCGGCGGGATGTGAGCGGGCGTCGGGGGAGAAGCCGCCAGACCTGACCGGGCGTCCAGGGAGAAACGGGGCAGGGAGCGCAAAGTGGTCCTGGAGGGAGCGAATATGGCCCGGAATCGGTGATTAACCTCAAAAAGTCCCGGAAACACGCGGAATTTGCGGACCGCAAGGGCCCAAGCTGGTAAGTTTTCGGACAGTGGCCTGTGCGCATGCCGCGTGCAGGCTCCAGAATCAGAACCGTCCAGGAGGACATAAATGGCTAAGAACCGTAGTGAACTTGTTGCAGAGGTAGCAGGCAAGGCCGGCACCAGCCAGGCTGCCGTTAACTCCGTCCTCGATGCACTGTTCGAGGTTTTCGAGACTTCTGTCGCCGCCGGCGAGAAGATCACCATCCCGGGCTGGCTCGCAGTTGAGCGCACCGACCGTGCAGCCCGCACCGGCCGCAACCCGCAGACCGGCGAGACCATCCAGATTGCAGCAGGCCACAGCGTTAAGCTGACCGCCGGCTCCAAGCTTAAGGCTGCAGTCTCCAAGAAGTAGAGCTTCCCCTGCCGGCACATCGCCGGCCGGAACAAGGAGCGGCAACCGGGAGGTTGCCGCTCCTTGGCATTTAACCGGATTCGCGGCCTGGGCGGGCGTGGCGGACAATGGAATGGTGTCTTCTGCCGCAAAACCACGTTCCACCCCTCCCCAGACCGATCCCGGCAAGGGAGCTGCGGTCCGGGACGCCGGAACCCGGGGGATTACCCTGCCCTGGCAGCTTGCAGGCCTGGCGGCGCTCTTCCTGGGCCTCGCGGCAGCCCTGATCTTCTCCGGCGCCGCAGCGGCCCGCAGCGTCGCCGACCCCGGCGCCCTGGTGCGGTGGGGCCTGCCGATCAGCAAGGCCATCCATAACGTATCGTTGGCGACCGTCGTCGGGGGCCTCGTCTTCGCCGTCGGCATCCTTCCCAGGAACCTCAACGCCCGGCACCATATCCCGCGCAGCCGGGGAGCGGACGGAGGTAGTGAAGCCCCCGAACACCCAGCCTTCACCAGGGCCCTGGCGGTAGCAGCTGTGGCGGGAGCGGTGTGGACCTTGTCCGCCATCGCAGTCCTGGTGCTCACGTACGGCGACGTAGCAGGGCAGGGGTTGTCCGGCGACCCGGCATTCACCCAAGCGCTGGTCTACTTCATGACCGACATCGAAACAGGCCGCGCATGGCTCGCCGTCATCATTATTGCCGCGGTGGTCACCACTGCGCTGTTCGGCGTCCGGTCCCTGGGCGGCCTGGCCCTCACCCTCATCCTGGCCCTGATCGGCCTGGTACCCACAGCCCTGATTGGCCACTCATCGAGCTCCTCGGACCACGAAGGCGCCATCAACTCGCTGGGCCTTCACCTGGTGGGCGTGACCACCTGGGTGGGCGGCATCATCATCCTGGCCCTGCTGTCGGGGATCCTGACCGGTACCAAGCCCGGCGCGGCAACGGACATTACCGAACCAACGCTCCGGCGCTTCTCCAGCCTGGCTGGCTTTGCCTTTGTGCTGGTCTTCGCCTCAGGCATCATCAACGCCAGCATCCGGGTCACCAGCTGGTCCGATCTTTTCGGGTCCGCGTACGGGCAGCTGATCCTGGCCAAGACGGCCGCCGCGGTGGTGCTGGGCGGCATCGGGTTCATGCACCGGCAGTGGGTCATTCCCCAGCTGGGACGCAAGGGCGCCACCATGTCCTCAAGGCGGGTCCTGTGGCAACTCATCGTGGCCGAACTGTTGAGCATGGGTGCCACCTCCGGCATTGCCGTGGCCCTGGGCCGGTCAGCCCCGCCGCAGCCCACCGAGCTGGCCCCCGATGCGTCACCCGCCTTCATCCTTAGCGGTTACGAGATGCCGCCCGAGCTCACGCCCGAACGCTGGTTCACCGAGTGGCGCCTGGACTGGATCTGGGTGGGCGTGGCCCTGTTCGGGCTGGTGACCTACTTCATGGGCGTCGCCACGATCCGCCGGCGCGGCGACTCCTGGCCGTGGTTCCGGTCGGTGAACTGGGTGGTTGGCCTGGTGGTGCTGACCTACATCACGTCCGGGCCGCCGTCGGTCTATGGCCGTATCCTGTTCTCCGCGCACATGGTGGACCACATGGCCCTCACCATGGTCGCGCCGATCTTCCTGGTGCTGGGCGCGCCGGTGACCTTGGCCCTGCGTGCCCTGCCCGCCCGTGGCGACGGCTCACGCGGCATGCGCGATTGGCTCCTGGTCTTTGTGCACTCCAAGTTCTCGCAGCTGGTCACCCACCCGCTGTTCGCCGCGGCCAACTTTGCCGGCTCCATCATCCTGTTCTACTACTCGGATCTGTTCGGCTACGCGATGCGCGATCACGTGGGCCACGAGCTGATGAACCTGCACTTCCTGCTGACCGGTTACATTTTCGTTCTGACCATGATCGGCACGGACCCGCTTCCGCGCCGTGCGCCGTACCCCATGCGTTTGCTCCTGCTCTTGGCCACCATGGGCTTCCACGCCTTCTTCGGCGTCTCCATCATGGGCGGGACCGGGCTCCTGGCTGCGGACTACTTCGGCAACCTGGGCCGCGCCTGGGGCCCCTCGGCCCTGGCCGACCAGCAGGCTGGTGGCGCCGTGGCCTGGGGCATCGGTGAGGTGCCGACGCTGTTGGTGGCGATCGGCGTCGCCATCATGTGGTCCAGATCGAGCCAGCGGGAGGCGACTCGCGTGGACCGTGCGGCGGACAGGAATAATGACGCCGATCTAACCGCTTACAACGATATGTTTGCCAAATTGGCCGAACGCGATGCCAGGCTGGCTGAACGCAACAAGCTGGAAGGACGCTGATGAGCGAAACCGTACGCACCCATGCCCGGGTCCGGGCCTCCGAACTGGTGGGCCGCAACTGGTTGAACACCGGTGGCAAGACCCTGGACCTGGAGGCCCTGCGCGGCAAAATTGTGCTGCTCGATTTCTGGACCTTCTGCTGCATCAACTGCCTGCACGTCCTGGATGAGCTGCGCCCGCTGGAGCAGCAGTACTCGGATGTGCTGGTCACCGTGGGTGTCCACTCGCCCAAGTTCGAGCACGAGGCGGACCCGGTGGCGCTGGCCGCAGCCGTGGAGCGCTACGAGATCCACCACCCCGTGCTGGACGATCCCGAGCTGGACACCTGGAAGGCGTACACTGCCCGTGCCTGGCCCACCCTGGTGGTCATCGACCCCGAGGGCTACATCGTGGCGCACCTTTCCGGCGAGGGCCATGCGGATGGCCTCGCCGTGCTGATCCCCGAACTCATCGCAGAGCACGAGGCTAAGGGCACCCTCCACCGAGGCTCCGGCCCCTACGTGGCACCCGAAGCGACATCGGGTACCCTGCGCTTCCCCGGCAAGGCGCTGTTCCTGCCGCCGGGCCGCGGTTCCACGGCTTCGGCTGGAACGTCCGACGGCGGCACGGCAGCAGGTGCCGCAGCCGCGGCTGCTGCCGAGAAGGGTTCCTGGCTGGTTACCGACACCGGGCATCACCGCCTGGTGGAACTCGGCACCGACTTCGAGACTGTCCTTGCCACCTTCGGCTCGGGAACCAAGGGCTACGCCGACGGTCCCGCCGCCGGGGACACCGCCAGCGCCCAGTTCAACGAACCCCAAGGCCTGGTCCTGCTGCCGGAGGATGTGGCAGCCAAGGCGGGCTACGACGTCGTCATTGCCGACTCGGTCAACCACCGCCTGAGGGGACTCTCGCTCACGGACGGCAAGGCCTCCACCCTGGCCGGCAACGGCATCCAGCGCCTGCTGGAAACCGGCCCGGCGCGCGTGGACGAGGAAGGCGCCGGCTTCAGCGGTTCACTGGGCAACGACCCCTTGGACGTTGCGCTGAGCTCGCCGTGGGACGTGGTGTGGTCGCGCAAGCTGAATGCGGTGGTGGTGGCCATGGCCGGAACCCACCAGATCTTCAGCTTCGACCCCGTCACCGGTGCCGTGTCGATCATCGCCGGCAACGGCCTTGAAGGACTCTTGGACGGACCGGCCCACGAATCCTGGTTCGCCCAGTCCTCCGGCCTGGCCGAGGACGCGGACGGCAACATCTGGGTTGCGGACTCCGAGACCTCCGCCCTCCGCAAGCTGGTCATCGCCGACGACGCGTCCATCACCGTGGAGTCCGCGGTGGGCAAGGGCCTGTTCGACTTCGGCTTCCGCGACGGCCCCGCAGCCGAAGCCCGCCTCCAGCACCCGCTCGGCGTGACCGTCCTGCCGGACGGCTCCGTGGCCATCGCGGACACTTACAACGGAGCCGTGCGCCGCTACGACCCTGCGTCCGGCACCGTTTCCACGCTGGCCCGCGGACTCGCCGAGCCGTCCGACGTGATCGTGGACCACACCCAGTCCGCAGGCACGGAGCCCCTCCTGGTGGTGGTCGAGGCCAACAAGCACCAGCTGGTGTACGTGCCCATCCCCAAGGAAGCGCAGCAGGTGGACGAGGGTGCGTCCCAGACCCAGCGGCCCAAGAGCCCCGTTGCCCCCGGCACGCTGGACCTGACGGTTCGCTTCACCGCGCCCACCGGGCAGAAGCTCGATGACCGCTGGGGCGACGCCACGCAGCTGAAGATCTCCTCCACCCCGCCCGAGCTGCTGGTATCCGGCGGCGGGACCTCCGTGGGACTCCTCCGCACCCTGGAGCTGTCTCCCGACGTGCCCGAGGGCGTGCTGCACATTACCGCCCGCGCCGCCGCGTGCGACGGACCCGAAACCGAGGACGGCGAGATCCCGGACCACGCCGCCTGCCACCTCTACCAGCAGGACTGGGGCATCCCCGTGGTCCTGCAGGCCGACGGCGACAGCGAGCTGGTCCTGGACCTCCGCGGGATGGACTGACCCCGTCTACTCCCTGCCGAACTGGCCCAGTTTTCAAGCTTGGAAAGCCTGAGGACCAAAACTGGGCCAGTGTGGGCGGCCCTGTGTCCACATAGCGCCCGTGACACCTGCCGGCAGCCCCAGAGGCCAGACATTGTGGCCTCATGGACCCATCGGAAATCCTCAAATCGGCCGGAGGAGTGCTGCTGCGGCGGGACGTGGCAGCCGCCGGGGCAACGGATACGGACATCAGCCGGGCAATTCGTGGCGGACAGGTGGTGCGGCTGGAGCGCGGGCTGCTGGCCGTACCGGGTGCTGACGCGGAACTGGTGGGAGCAGGACTGGCCCGCAGCCTGCTGACATGCGCATCGGCCGCCCCGCACTACGGACTGTGGCAGCTGCAACCGGCTGCCCGTCCTCACTACTGGCAAAGCAACGGAAGACGTACCGTCCGCTGCGTCAGCCACCGGCTTTCCCTCACGCAGCGGCCCCGTCATCGGACCCTTGCAGCACTCCCCGACGTGCTGCTTCACGCACTGCTGTGCCTGCCTGAACTGGAGTCGCTGGTCATGGTGGAATCCGCCGTCAACAGAGGGGACATTGAGCCGTCCCTGCTGTTGCGGCACTTGAAGGGCAATCGGTCAGGCAAGGCACGGAATGTTGTGTCCAAAGTTGAACGCGGGGCAGACTCTCTCCTGGAAACCTTGGCCCGGGTGTTGTTCAGGGATGCCGGCATAGCCACCGAGACCCAGGTGTGGATTGAGGGTATCGGCCGCGTGGACTTTCTGTTGGAGGGGTTCCTCATCGTTGAGATCGACGGGCTCGCCTTCCACCTTGACGCCCGCCAATTCAAAAAGGACCGCCGCAGGGACAACACGGCCGTCCGTCACGGATTCCCTGTACTCAGGTTCTTCTATGACGACGTGGTTTACGCCCCTGAGTCCGTGCTGGCGCAGGTCCGGGAGGTCCTGGCGCGGGGATCACTGCGGTGGCCGCAGCCGAACCAGCCCAGTTTTCGGGGCGATTGTGGCTAAGGAACAGAAGAACATGGCAGGCATGAGTTCAAAACTGGGCCAGTCTGACGCTTGGCGGGCAGAATGGAGCTTAGAAGCTCAGCTGCGGGGTGACCTTGACCGTGTCGCCCGTGACGTCCAGGCGGGTGGTGAAGCTGAAGTCCACCTCTTCGTCCAGCGGATACCAGGCCCCGGTGAATGAGTTCTGCTGCAGCGCTTCCACCTTGGCCTTGCCGTCCAGGGGCGCCACCACCCAGCGGCCGTCGAACGGCTCAACCGAGACACCTGGGTATTCGGTCACGGTCCAGCGGATGCTGCCGTCCTGGACCCGGTTGTTGCTGGCGTAGTAGAAGGGGCAGTCGGGCTGCAGTTTCTGTTCCTTGTCGGCCTCGGCAGCGCAGCCGTCCAGGAACTCCCGGACTTTGGCGGCGACGTCGCTCTTCAGTTTGTCCGTGGCCTGGGTGAGCAGGTTGAGCGGAGCCACGGGGGCATCCTTGGAGGTGATCGTGGCGCGGGTGGCGGGAGCCGAGAAGTACTGTCCGTCCAGGGAAGCCTCGTACTGGCCGGGGTAGAACACTGCGAAGGAGTTGCGGCCGTTGGGCATGTTCACCGGAACCCCGTTGACCTGGGCCTCGTTGCCATTGACCACGGTGATGTCGACGGTGGGCAGCCGCGACGGCACGAACGCCCACGTGTTGAAGAACAGCCACTCGGTGCCGGTCTTCTGCAGCAGGAACTCCGTGTGCAAGCGGCTGCCGTCGATCGTGTAGTCCATGGGCACCATGACCTGGTTGCCTGTGCGTGGCTCCGGGTCCCCGATGCTGATGTTGGAGAGCCGGGACGCGGACGACTGCAGCCCTGGACCGTCCAGCATGGCGGCGTTGCTGGGCGGAACGGCGGCCTTCAGGAGACCCAGTGCCCGCCCGCCGTCACCGCTCTTCAGCGCGTCCAGGTACTCGCGGACAGGCTGCTGCGGGCTGGCCACAGTGTTGTTCACAACGTTGATGGCCACAACGGCTCCGGCGACGGCAAGCATGAGGCCCAACAGCCATCCGGCCGCGATCCTCACCAACGCTTGACTCATCTGCACGGTCTCCACAGTAACGTCAGTGCGGACGCACTCTAAAGTTGGTGTCTCCCCTAATCGGGCATGCAACACCTACGTAACGCCCGACAGCGGGGCCGCCGGGACAGCAGCAACAGGAGCCTGGGGCAGCGTCCAGGGACAGCAGTTGTCGCCTGGGAAACGCGGCTCAGCGACGACGGCGGCGGGACGAAGTGCCGAACACCCCGCGGAGCAGTTCGCGGCCCAGCTGCGTGCCCATGGACCGCGCCATGCTCTTCAGCCCGCCGCCCAATGCACCACCGAGGACCCCGCCCAGATCACCCATCATGCCGCCCGGCTCCGGCTGCCTGGGCTGAGACGCCGGCCTCCGGGTTCGCGGGGCCTTGGCTCGCGGCGTGGACTCGCGTGGCTCGCTGTAATCAGGGGTGTCGTACTGGACGTCGACATCCTGTGGCGCCGTCGCCTGCGGCGGCCTGCTGCTGGGCCGGCCCAGGATCTCCTCCTCGATCCTCCGGGCTTCGGCGTCCACGTCGTAAGAGGCAGGAGTCCCGGCGGAAGGTGCACCGGCAGGCTCTGAAGCTGCCGGCCCTGTGGGCGCCGCAGCCTTGCCGTTCAGCTTTTCGTACGCGGAAGGGTTGTCCACCGCAGTGCCGTACTTGCCCAGCAACGCGGACCCGGCAACCGTGCTCCGGACCAGCGCTTCCTCGCTCGGGCCCATGAGGGATTCCGGTGCGCGCAGCCGGGTGAGGGCCACGGGCGTGGGCGCGCCCTTTTCGTTCATGACGGTGATGACGGCCTCGCCGATGCCCGCCGAGGTCAAGGTCTCTTCGAGGTCGTAGTCGCTCACCGGGAACGTGGACACCGTGGCCTTGAGCGCCTTGGCGTCCTCGGGGGTGAACGCGCGCAGGGCGTGCTGCACCCGGTTGGCCAGCTGGCCCAGCACGTCGGCGGGGACATCCTTGGGCGTCTGGGTGACGAAGAAGATCCCCACGCCCTTGGACCGGATCAGCCGGACGGTGGTGGTGATGGCGTCAAGGAAGGCTTTGGTGGCCCCGTTGAAGAGCAGGTGGGCCTCATCCAGGAAGAACACCAGCTTGGGCTTGTCCAGGTCGCCGGCCTCGGGGAGGTCCTCGAACAGGTCGGCCAGCAGCCACATCAGGAAGGTGGAGAACAGCATCGGTTTGGTCTGCAGCGTGGGCAGCTCCAGGCAGGTGACCACACCGCGCCCGTCCGGGGCAGTCCGCAACAGCTCCGCGGTGTCGAACTCAGGCTCGCCGAAGAACTTCTCCAGCCCCTGCGCCTCCAGGTTCACGATCTCCCGCAGGATCACGCCCGCTGTGGCCTTTGACAGCCCGCCGAGTTCCTCGAGCTTGTCCTTGCCCTCGTCCGAGGTGAGGAACTGGATAACGGCGCGCAGGTCCTTGAGGTCGATCAGCTCCAGGCCGTTCTTGTCCGCAAAGTAGAACACCAGCTGCAGGCTGGATTCCTGCGTGTCGTTCAGTTCCATGATCCGCGAAAGCAGGATGGGTCCGAACGAGGTCACCGTGGCGCGGACCGGGACGCCGTTGCCGTCACCGCCCAGTGCCAGGAACTCCACCGGAAACGCCTTCCCCTCCCACGGCTGCCCGATGCTGTCCGTGCGGGCCTTGAGCTTGTCGCTGCCGACGGCGGGCGTCGCCAGGCCGGACAAGTCACCTTTGATGTCGGCCAGGAACACGGGAACACCCGCGGTGGACAGCTGCTCCGCCATCATGTGCAGCGTGACGGTCTTGCCGGTTCCGGTGGCGCCGGCCACCAGCCCGTGCCGGTTCATCATGGCCAGCGGCAGCCGCACCGGCGCGTCCTTGTGCAGTTCGCCGTCGATGATGGCGGCCCCCAACTCGATGGTGGCACCCTCCAGGGTGTAGCCCTTCTGGATGGTGGCAAGCTTCTCTGCTGTGGTTTTGGTGGCCATGGCGCTAGCTTAGCGGCGGCTGCCCTGTCCGCCGGGAGCCGGCGCGGGTCAATTAAACTGTCAGGCTTCAGCTCACGATGGGGAGCAGTGGCTGCAGGGCCGCGGCCTCCCCGGATCTGAACCCCTAGTCCGTTTCCGGGCCGTGGCAGTAGAAGCAGTCGCCGGTATCGCAGTCTTCCGCTGCGTCCTGCTCGGTTTGGTACTCGTTCATGTGGGGTCCTTTCAGTGGGGGTTTTATAGGTCAAGGCTGTGGCTGGCTAGAGGATGCCTGTAGGCACAAGCAGCGCCCATGCCATGGCCGGGGCAACCAGGACAACTGCCCCGGCATAAAACATGAGTTGGCGGTAGACGCGCTGCCGGTCGTCGTCCCGGGCATTGGCTACCACCAGGGCGCCGTCGGTGGAGAAGGGCGATACGTCCACAACCGTTGCGGCGACGGCCAGGGACGCGACCGTTCCGGAGGCGCTGAGGCTGCTGGTGGCCAAGAGCGGGCCGGCCATCGGGATGAATGCTGTGAGCAGCGCGGTGGACGACGCGAAAGCTGAGCCGACACCGATGACGTAGCACAGGACAAGTGCGATGAGCAGGGGAGCGCCCAGCGCCAGCGCCTGCTTGGCAAGCGTGTCGATGACGCCGACCCGCTGCAGCAGCGAGACGTAGGTAATCATCCCCGCCACGAGCAGGACAGTGGACCAGGAAATGCCTCCGATGAAGGTGCGGTGTTCTTTGATGTTGACCAGCGCCAGCAGGAGCCCGGCGGAGAGGGCCACGAACCCGATTGGCATGTGAAAGCCCAGGGTGCACACCAGCAGCCCCAGGATCAGGACCAGGGTAAGGACTTGCTGGCCATGGGGCCGGGTGACCGCCGCAGATCCTTGCACTACGCCGCCGCCGCCACGGGAATCATGCAGCCGCCGCATGAGGACGAAAGCGACGATCGTTAGCACCGACAGGATGAGGTTGAGCGCGAAGCTGGCGGCGAACAATGCCATCGGGGAAACCGGAAAGCCGTTCTTCGACGCGATGTTTTGGACCAGGACTCCCGCCACGGACAGCGGGGAAAAGCCGCCAGCGTGGGCGCCGTTGATGATGAACGCGCCCATGAGGACGGGGTGGAGGAGCGACTCGTAGGCGAAGCCCATGGCCGCCGGGGCGAGGAGCGCGACGGCGGCGGGAGAGAAGGTGCCAAGGGACGTCAGTGCGGCGGCTACGAGGAAGAAGACCCACGGCAGCAGCATGGTCCGTCCCCTGACCAGGCGCACGCACGTTTGGACGATGATGTCGATGGTGCCGTTCCGTTGGGCCATGCTGAAGAAGTAGGTGACGCCGATGATCGTCAGGACGATGGTGGCCGGAAACTCGGAAAGGATTTCGCTGTCGGTCAGCCCAAGCATGAAGTAGCCGACGCCGAACGAGGCCACCAAGCCCATCACGCCAATGTTCAGCGGCCACTTGGTGGCAACGATGAACATCACCACCAGGATGACGAGCGGGATGATTTGGGTGGCTGTCATGGCCTGCTCCGATGTGGTGGTGACCGCTGGTTTGGCGACGACGTTACCCCAAAACCACGGTTCGCCCGGGGCGTGGCACCCCGGGCGAACCGTCGTCGTATTCGATGTTCTGATGCGGGCGGTCAGTGTGCCAGGGCGGGCTCGGCCAGCTGCACCTTTTCCGCCTCGGTGGGCACGAAGCCCGCCTGGAGCTCGGAGCGGAGCTTGGCCATGTCCAGCTCGCCCTGCCACTTGGCGATTGCCACGCAGGAGACGATGTTGCAGACCGTGCTGGTGAGGGCGCGGGCCTCGCTCATGAAGCGGTCGATGCCAACGATGAGGGCCACGCCGGCCACGGGCAGGGTGGGCATAACCGTCAGGGTGGCCACCAGGGCCACGAAGCCGCTTCCGGTGACGCCGGCCGCACCCTTGGAGGTCAGCAGCATCATGCCGAGCATCAGCAGGATCTGGCCCCAGCTGAGGTGGATGTCGCAGGCCTGGGCGATGAACATGGAGGCCAGGGTGAGGTAGATGGCCGTGCCGGTCAGGTTGAAGGAGTATCCGGTGGGGACCACCAGGCCTACAACGCTGCGGTCGCAGCCGATCCGTTCGAGCTTGGACAGCAGGCGCGGCAGGACCGGTTCGCTGGAGGACGTGGCCAGGACGATCAGGAATTCGTCCTTGAAGTAGCGCAGGATCTGCCACAGGCTGAAGCCGGTCACCTTGGCCAGGATGCCTAGGCCCACCGCCACGAAGACGATGCAGGCGGCGTAGAAGGCAAGGATCAGCATGCCGAGGTTGCCGATGGAGTGGGCACCGTACTTGCCCACGGTGAAGGCCATGGCGCCGAAGGCACCCAGGGGAGCTACCTTCATGATGTAGCCGAACATGATGAAGAGCAGCTTGTTGAAGCTGTTGACCACGTTCAGGGCCAGCTGGCCCGGTGCGCCGAGCTTGCTGAAGGCGAAGCCGCAGAGCATGGCGATGACCAGCACGGGCAGGACCTCACCGTCGGCGAAGGCGCCAACGAACGTGGTGGGAATGATGCTCAGGATGAAGTCCACAGGGTTGCTGCTGGGCAGCTGAGTGGTGTACTTCTGCGCCACCGAGGAGTCCAGGTGCGTGGGATCGATGTGCATGCCCGCCCCGGGCTGGAACAGTGTCACCGCGGCCAGGCCCAAGGCCAGGGCGAGTGCGGTCAGTGCGTAGAAGAGGCCCAGCGACCGGATCAGGGTGGGGCCCACCTTCTTGGTGTCCCGCAGGGAGGTGATGCCTCCCACGATGGTGCAGAACACGATGGGGGCGATCATGAACTTCACGAGTTTCACGAAGCCGTCGCCGATCGGCTTGAGGGAGGAACCGAGGTCCGGCCACAGTGCGCCTACAACGACGCCGAGGGCGACTCCGATGAGTACCTGGACATACAGGTGTCCGAGGATGGATTTGATCTTCATTGAACAACTTCCTGGTTGGTGCGGCCCCTTAATAATGGGGCAAAGAGATGGGGGTTTTAGGCGGACAGCTCGGCGGCCGGGGCCACATCGATGTCTGCGGTGGCGATGTGGCGGGCTGCCCGGTGGAGGGCCACTTCGCTGACAGCGCCGGTGTCATCGGTGATGATCTCGGCGGTGATCACGCCGGCGGGCGTCCCGACCCGCAGCAAGCGGGGGGTTCCGGTGCCGGTGGAGGGCGATTGGCCCGCCGCGGCGGCTACCACCGATGACGGCTGCGAGGCCGCCAGGGCGACTGCCACCGCTGAGGTGAGGCCGATGGCCGGGTGCGGCGCGAGCATGGACAGCATCCGCACCCGCACGTCGTGGCTGCCGGCGCTGATGGTTGTTCCGTCCGCGGCGGTGTAGTCGCCGGCAGGAGCCACGACCCCGACTTTCGGGACCGCGTTCTGCGGCGGATCCTCGGGCTTCCGCAGCCCCATGATGAGGCCGGCTGATGCCCGTGCCGCGATGAGGTCCGGCAGTTGGGCGGCGAGGTTGTCCGTCATTGAGGAAAGATCGACGCCGGCCTGGTCGGCTGCGAGGAGCACGGCAGGGGCGCCGGCGTCCACCATCGTTGCGTCCAGTGTCCGGCCGTTCACTTGGAGCTGCTCCACCGGGTTGCCGGTAGGCAGGAGTGCACCGGTGTTCTGGCCCCAGGGGCCGTGGAACGAGAGGCTGACGGGAACACCGGCCGCGCTGCTGCCGGGAACCCGGGCCAGGCCGGACTTGGGAATGCGGCCCCGGGGGGTGGGAACCGCTCCGCTGAGGACCGCGCCGGAAGTGACGTGGCGCATGTGGACCTTGGTCATGCCGTCCCGGGCGGGAACGATGCCCGTCTGGACTGCGAACAGGGCTATGGCGGTGGCGCAGTTGCCGCAGTTGGAACCCAGCTCAACGGTGGGGTCACCAATCCCCACCTGGGCGAAGAGGTAGTCGAGGTCTGCTTCGCCGCCGGGGGTTGCCCAGATGACTGCAGCCTTTGACGTGGTGGATGTTCCGCCGCCCACGCCGTCCAGCTGCCGCGCATCCGCTGCGCCGAAAGCGGCTGACAGCAGTGCGGGGATGTCCTCGCGGGTGGGGGCGTGGAGGGCCACGTCCCTGGCATCGAAGAGCCAGCACTTGCTGGTGCCGCCCCGGTACCAATGTCCTTTGAGTCCCACTGTATTTCTCCCTCGTAACTTTCAGGTGCTCTACTTCACAGCACCTTGTACTTCTACGATCCGGGATGAGAGCCTTCAGCACAATCGCAAATAAATGGACAACTATCTACTTTTGCTAAACTCAGTGCATGGCAATCCTCGATCTCCACCGGCTCCACGTGCTCCGCGAGGTGGGCCGGTCCGGCTCCCTGACCTCCGCTGCGGCCGCCCTTTCCTTCACCACCTCGGCCGTCTCGCAGCAAATCGCGAAACTCGAGCAGGAGATGGGCGTGGTGCTGATCGAGCGCCACCCCCGGGGCGTGGTGCTCACCGAAGCGGGCCACGCCCTGCTGCACTATGCCGATGACATCGACAGGACCGTGGAAGCTGCCCGCGCCGAAATGGGGGAGTTTGCGGGCCTCCGGCGGGGCCAGCTCCGGCTGGGGACCTTTCCCACCGGCGGGGCTTCCCTGATGCCGGACGTGGTGCTGGCCTTTCGTGCCCGCCATCCGGACGTGGCCGTGACCGTGGTCAGCGCCCGCCGCGACGGCCTGCTGGAGCGGTTGCGGCGGCGGGAAATCGAACTGACGCTGCTGTGGGACTATCCCTGGCAGCAGATCGAGGACCCCGACCTGGCACTGGTCCGGCTGACCAACGATCCCACGGTGCTGCTGGTGCCGCGGGAGCACCCCATCGCAAAACTGGGCTCGGTCCGCATCGGCGCCTTGAGTGACCAGGAATGGGTGGTGCGCGACGAGCACCCCGTGGCCGACGTCCTCAGCCGGGTATGCCGGGACGCCGGGTTCGAGCCGCGGATCGCCTTCGCCGCCAACGATTACCAGGAGACCCAGGGCATGGTGGCCGCCGGCGTCGGTATTGCCCTGGCTCCCAGGCTGGCGCTGACCGCGCTCCGCCCTGATGTGGTGGCCGTCCCGCTCGCCGGGGCACCGAAGCGGCGCATCCTCCTCGCCCACTTGGAAAACCGGAGGCTGAGCCCCGCCGCGCAGCAGGCAACCAAGGTATTCCGGTCCATCGCCAAGGGCGCGGCTTCCTGACGAAGGCCGGTGCCGCCGTCGTGCATGGTCTTTAAGACGCCTACCGGGCAAGGGGACCGGCCACCAGCGCGCGGGCCAGGTCCATGAATTCGGCGTGCGTGACCGGAGCCGGGGACGCCGCCGCCGGGGCACCTACGGCGCGGGTGTTCCGGGCGATGGCAAAGCGGTCGCTGACGAAGCGGCGGTGGACGATGACGCTGCCGATGGCCGGCAGGACCAGGAGGAACTGGCCGTAGTTGCCCGCCGCCAGGAACGCGCCCTCCCATTGGGGGCCGGTTTCCCGGGGCAGCCACCACAGGTAGCCGTAGTCGCAGGTGCCGAAACCGGTGGCCGGCGCCATGTCCGCGCGCCTCACGTGCGGTGCCAGGCTTTCCCTGACCCACTCCCGGTGCACAAGCTGCCGGCCCTCCCATTGCCCGCCGGCCGCCATTAGCAGCCCGATCTTGGCCAGGTCCTGGGCGGAGAGGAAGAAGTGGTAGGCCGGAAAAGCGGACTTTCCGGGGTCGCCGAGCATCCGCTGGCGGCGGGGGTCGTAGTCGCTCAGCCCCAACGGACCGGCCAGGTACTTCTCGAACGCCTCGAAGACGGTCAGGCCGCCGGCCTTCTCGAAGATGGCGCCCGCGGCGTTGAAATCCCAGTTGTTGTAGACGAAGTACTGCCCCGGCGTCTTCGTGCCGCGTGGCGGAAAGGCGTCCTCATCACTGCCGGGGCTGGACGGTGGGTGGTAGACCCCCGACCGCGACGTCAGGAGGTGGCGGAGCCTCGCTGTCTTCTCGAGGGGGAGCAGGCTGCCGGTGTCATCGATCCCCAGCGCGCCCAACGTGTCATCCAGGCTGACAGTGCCGGCTTCCACCTGGATGCCGAAGAGGATGGAGAGCAGGCTTTTGCGCACCGAGGCGACGTAGCTGGCCCGGGCGGTGTCGCCGAGTTCAAGGACGGTTGCCCCATCCCGGAGGACCAGCAGGGCTGTGGTGTTCCGGGGGACAGGCAAGGCGGGGTGCGGGGAGGTCACGGGGCTCCTGGGGTATAAAAAACGTGCCTGGGGACCCGGCGGCTGCCGGGTCCCCAGGCACGGGAGGGATTTACTTGGTGTAGCCGAACACCTGGTTCCACTTGGCCAGGTCGTCCTTGCCGTAAGTGGTGGCGTCGCTGTTCTGCATGCGGTAGACCTTGCCGGAATCGACGGCGGGGAGGGTCACACCCATGACGGTGGGCGGTGCCACGTCGGTGCGGACCGGGTATTCACCGATCTGCGCGAAGACCTGCTGGCCCTGCTTGGAAAGGTTGTAGTTCATGAACACCTTGGCGGCTTCCACGTTCGTGGCTGTGCCCGTCATGCCCAGGTAGTAGTCGTAGGAGACCAGGCCTTCCTCCGGCACGATGAACTTCACGGGAGCCTTGTCCTGCACGGCCGAGATGTTGGTGCCGCTGATGGTGACCGTGCCGACGGCGACTTCACCGCGGGCCAGTGCGGTGGCTTCAGCACCCAGGGAGTCGTAGATCTTGGGCTTCTGCGCCGCATACTTGGCGAAGTAGTCGCCGCCCATCTTGGTTTCCATGAAGCGGTTCAGCGCAGCGGTGCTGCCGCCAGAGCCGCCCTGGACGATGCCCAGCTTGCCCTGCCACTTGCCGCCGACGGCGTCTGCCCAGGACTTGGGGGCATCAGCTTCCTTCACCAGCTGGGTGTTGTAGCCCAGGGTGTACACGGAGTTGAACATGCGCGTGAACTGGCCGCCGTCCACGGAGACGTCCTTGAGTGCGGAGGCGCCCGGGACGTCGTAGGCCTTCCAGACCTTGGCGTCCTCCATGGACTTGGCGATCCGGTAGTCGGAGGTGCGGATCACGTCGGCGCTGAGCTTGCCGGCACCCTGTTCGGACAGTACGCGTTCGGAGAGTTTGTTCGGGGTGAGCCGGACGACGTTGACCTTGATGCCGGTGTCCTTGGTGAAGGCGTCCACCAGGGCGTTTTCGGAGGAATCGGTGTAGCCGGAGTAGAGGGACAGGGTTTGGGTCTTGGCCTTCTCGTAGGTGGCCTTGTCCGCGATGGATTCGCCGTTGATCACCAGGCCGTTGTCGGTGTTCACGGCCGCGGTGGCCGTGACGACGCCGGCGCTCTGGGCGGCGCTTCCACAGCCGGTCAGGCTGAGGGCCAGGAGCACTCCGGCGGCGGTGAGGACGGGGAGTTTGGACGCTAACTTCATTGTGGGTGTCCCTTTCAAAGGTGGGGTGGAAGGTCAGTTCTTGGTCTTGCGTTCGCCGCCGACTTTTTGGGCGATGACGGCGAGGATTCCGATGACGAGGCAGTACAGGACGCTGACGGCGGCAGCTGCCTGGCTCTGGCCGTTGTCGAAGTTGTCGAACACGAGGATGGACAGGATGCGGGTGTTGGAGGTGAACAGGAAGATGGAGGCGCTGAGCTCACGCATGGAGAGCATGAGGAACAGCAGGAAGGAGGACATGATGCCCACCCGCATCAGGGGCAGGGTGACGTCCAGGACGGACCTGGTCCGGCCGGCGCCGAGCATCACGGCGCTGTCCTCGAGGTCCTGGTCCATCTGGAGCATGGAGGCGGAGACGCCGCGGTAGCCCTGCGGCATGAACACTGCCACGCAGGCGACGGCGAGGATCGCCAGGGTGCCATAGATGGGCAACGGAAGCAGCAGCCAGGTCCAGAGCAGTCCGATGCCCATGACGATGGCGGGGACGGCCAGCGGGGTCATGGCCACCAGTTCGATCAGGCGCCCCACCTTGGACTTGGTGCGGTACCGGATGTAGGAGGCGATGAAGCTGAGGGTTGTGCCGGCGAAGGCCGCGATCAGGGCCACCAGCACGCTGTTCTTCAGGGCGAGCTGGAAGTCGTTGGAGCCCAGGACCTCGCCCAGCTTGGCGAAGCTGAGGGCATTCGCCTCCAGCAGCTGGGACATCGAGGACACGAACGGGGTGGCCTGCATGGACGCGGCCAGCAGGGCGAGCATGGGCAGGACCACGGACACTGCGAAGTAGGCCAGGGCAATGATGGTGAAGGGCCAGCGCATCTTGCGCAGCGGCACCTGGCGGGGACGGTTGCCCTTGCCGGTCATGGTGGTGAACTTGCGCTTGTTGATGATGCGCTGCTGGATGAGGGTTACGGCCATCAGCGCAACGGTCAGGATGACGGCGACGCTGGCGGCCTGGTTGCTCTTGGCCGGTGTGGCGCTCATCAGGCGGTAGATATAGGTAGGCAGCGTGTCCACGCCGGCCGGGTTGCCGATGACCTGGGCCACGGGGAAGTTTTCCATCGTCAGTGCGAAGACCAGGACGGCGGAGCCCAGGATGGCCGGCAGGGCCAGGGGCAGGGTGACGGTCCGCAGCATGGTGCGCAGCGGTGCGCCGTGGACGGTCGCAGCCTCTTCGAGGTCGGCGTTCATCATCGACAGGGAGCTGTGCAGCAGCAGGAAGGCGTACGGGGCGTAGAAGATTCCCAGCACGAAAACCAGGCCCGGAAGGCTGTAGATGTTGATCGCGGCATCAATGCCGAGGTCCCGGAGGAAGATGTTGATGTAGCCGGCGCTGGGCGAGCACAGCAGGGACCAGGCCAGGGCGCCGACCAGGGCCGGGATGAACATCGGGGCCATGCCGATGAAGAAGATGAACTTCCGCCACGGCGCATCGGAGCGGGCGCAGACAAAGGCCAGGAACGCACCGATCAGCAGGGCGATGACGGCCGAGCCTGCTCCCACCATGAGCGAGTTGACCAGGGCCCCGAGTGCCTCCGGGGTGGCCAGCAGTGCCAGGTTGGACAGCGTCAGGCCGCCCAGGGAGATGCTGCCGGGCCGCGGGACGCTGTCGGAGAAGGCTGCCAGCAGGACCAGGGCGAGCGGAAGCACAATGAGGATGCCGAGGATGACCAGGACGATCAGGCCCGGCGTGTTCTTCCGCAGGCCCGCAAGGGTCCGGGCAGAGCGGTAATCCTTGGGTGCGGGCTTCGGTGCCGGGCGGGTCTCGGCCCGGCTGGTCGCTACGGTCTTGAGGCTCATGCGAGGACCTCTGCCGGCAGGATCTGGACTTCACGGGGGTTGACGGTCACCCAGACGCGGTCCCCGACCTTGTGCTGTTCGCCGCGCTTGAGCCCGCCCAGGGCGTCCAGCTCGGGCCCTGATTCCAGCTGGATGGCGTACCGGATGTCGTTGCCCTGGAATCCGGCCACCCGCACGGTTCCCGGCCACGAGTTGGGGTGTTCCGTTGGCGCGGCCGTGATCTGCAGGTCCTCGGCGCGGATGCACACCTTGGGGGAGGTGCCCGCATCGGCGGTTGCCTGCGCCGATTGGACGGTGAGCTCACTGTCGGTGATGCGTGCGGTAGTGGACCCCGCGGCCGTGCCTTCCGGGGTGCAGTCCATGATGTTGGAGACGCCCAGGAAGTGGGCGATCGAGGCACTGGCGGGCGCCTCGTACATATGCTGCGGGGCTCCCATCTGCACAATCCGGCCGCCCTGGAGCAGGGCGATCCGGTCTGCCAGTGCGAAGGCTTCGTGCTGGTCGTGGGTGACGTACACGCAGGTGAGACCCAGCTGGAGCTGGATTTCACGCAGTTCCACCCGGAGCCGGTCACGCAGGCGGGCGTCGAGGTTGGAGAGCGGTTCGTCGAGCATGAGCACGCTGGGCCGCATCACCAGGCTGCGCGCCAGGGCGACACGCTGCATCTGGCCACCGCTGAGCAGGCTGGCGCCGCGGTCTGCGTAGGGCTCCAGACCGACCAACGTGAGGGCCTCCATGACGCGCTCATCGATTTCGCTCTTGGGAAGCTTCTTCTGCTTGAGGGAGTAGGCGACGTTCTGGGCCACGGTCATGTGCGGCCACACGGCGTAGGACTGGAAGACCATGCCGACGTTGCGCTTGTTCGGTGGCAGGTTGATGCCCTTTTCGGAGTCGAAGACCACCACGTCGTCGATGATGATGCGCCCCGAGGTGGGCTCCTCCAGGCCGGCGATGCAGCGCATCGTGCTGGTCTTGCCGCATCCCGATTGGCCCAGGAGGACGAGCGCTTCGCCGTCCTCGATGTCGAGGTTGAGGTTCTCAATGGCAGTGAAGCTTCCGTACTTCAGCTGCAGGTTTTGAATGCTGATCTTCATGGCTGATTCCTTGGCTGGGTTTTTCCGGTAGGGGTTACTTCAGTCATTTGGCACCAGGATGGTGCTTTCGCTGATGACGCGGGCCGAGCGTTGAAAGGAGACCTCAGCCGGATCGGCTGCATCCAACGCCAGTGTGGTCTTGCCGTTCAGCAGGTGGATGGACAGTCCGGCCTCGGCTGCCGGAACCATGCTGCGCCGCACTACGCTGCCTTCCGTCCCGGAAGCGGCAGCGACGGCGACGGCGCTGGTGAGCCCGATGGCGGGATGCAGCGCGCTCATCGAGATCATCCGGGCTGACACTCCGGTTGTTCCGTCGGGCGGAGGCCCCACGACGCCCACCTTGGGGATGGAGCTGAGGTTCTGCGGAAGGTTCATCTTGCGGGCAGCCGCGGCACGCAACTGCGGTGCAATCCGGACCAGCGCCTCCAACGCTTCCTCACTGCCCGTCGCGTCCAGTCCCAGGTCCCGTGCATCGAAGAGCGCAGCCGGGGCACCCGCGTCGATCAGTGTCGCCTGGTACCGCCGTCCGTCAACGTCGATTTCATCAAGGGCCTTGCCGGTAGGGAACTGTGCTCCGTAGCTGGACCACGACGTCTTCTGGAAAACGACGTCGATGGGGACGCCGGGGTAGTGCTGGCCATCGAGCCGGCGGCCGCCGTACGCCGGAACCTGCGCGCCCGGTGTCGGGATTTCACAGATGAGGCGCAGTCCGGTGACCGTGTTCAGGATGGGGACCCGGGTGACGTCGCCGGTGGGGGTGACCAGCCCGGCGTGGAGTGCATAGAGCCCCAGTGCGGTTGCGCAGTTTCCGCAGTTGCTGGCCCACTCGACTGCCGGTTTATCGATGGCAACCTGCGCGAACCGGTAATGCACGGTTCCGCCCGGGCCGGTGCCACCCACGGTGATGGCCTTGCTGGTGGTTGAGGAAGCGCCGCCCACCCCGTCGATTTGGCGAAGGTCCGGTGAGCCGAAGGTGCGGATCAGGAGCCGTTCGGTCTCCTGGGGGTCCGCGGGAAGGTCCTCGTCACGGAAGATCCAGCATTTGCTGGTGCCTCCGCGGACCAGGGTTGCCGGGACTGCGGTGACGGGAAGGTTGCCTGCCTGCGGTTCTTCCCTGAATAGAAGCGTCATTGATTCTCCTGAAAACACCGAGCCGCCGTGTGCAGCTGGTGGATAAATGTTCAGAGCCGCACGATCTGGAATCCGGGAACTCCTAGTCTGTATGGCGTTGGTCACAAACGGTATACCGTTTGAGTGACTTAAGCAACAGACTGGAAATTGTTGAATACAGATCTATTTCAATCGCGTGCAGCCCTGCTCCATTGCGTGCTGCTAATCGTGCATGGTGTTCACAGCGGCGCGAAACGGTATGCAGTGCGTTAGAATTGCCGCTAAAGGTATGGCGCTGTCCGCGTCCTGCCGCTTGTTCCATGAAGACCGGAGGCCGCCCGTGGCGTCGCAACCTGAGACAAGCCCCTACCTGATGATCAGGAACGCCATCATCTCGCAGGAGCTGCCTCCCCGTGCCCAGCTGGTGGAAAGCGCCCTGGCCAAGAAGTACAACGTCTCCAGGACTCCCATTCGGGAAGCGTTGCGGCGCCTCGAAACGGAGGGCCTGGTAGAGCGTTACGGGTCACGGATGCAGGTGCGGGAGTACCGGCCGGAGGAGATGCTGGACCTCTACGAAGTCCGGACCTTCCTCGAGGAAGCTGCCGCCAAAACCGCCGCCCTCCGGCATACGGACATGGACCTGATGCTCATTGACCGTGCGCACCAGGCCATGGTCACCCTCGACTTTGATGCCGCCACTCCGGCTGAGCTGGCCGCCGCCAACCGCACCTTCCACGAGCGCATCTGGGCTGCCAGCCACAGCGCAGCGCTCCTTGACCTGCTGGACCGGATCCTGGTGCACTTCATCCGCTACCCCGGCACCACGCTTTCCACCAGGGAGCGGTGGGACCGGGTGCTGAAGGAGCATGAGGAACTGCTGGTGGCCATCCGCGCGCGGAACGCGGAGGAGGCCGGCCGCATTGCCAGCGCCCATATGGACGAGGCGAAGAACATCCGGATCCAGATGTACATCGACGCGCAGGAGATCAGCCCTCCGCGCCTCGGCTAGCCGCAGGAAATCCCACTCCATCCGCTCCTGGGCACCAGCAAACAGGCAGCAACCAGCCCATTGCATCCAACGGCATACCTATGTATACAATCGTGTACAGCGATGGAGCTGAGGAGATGATGATGATCAAGAGCGATGTTTTGGTAGTTGGCGGCGGCAACGCCGGATTCGCGGCAGCACTGGCAGCCGCCGAGCGCGGACGCAAGGTGGTCCTGCTGGAAAAGGCCCAGGAAGCCGCATCCGGCGGCAACAGCTTCTACACCGCCGGCGCCACCCGCATCTCCCATGAGGGGCTCGGGGAGCTCATCGAATTCGTGGAGCCTGATGACCGGCACACCGTCACCGAAGTCCCCGCTTACACCGCTGCCGAATACCTTGCCGACCTGTCCAAGGTCTCCGAAGGCCGCAACGACCCCGACCTGTCCAAAGTCCTGGTCAGCGAAAGCAACCCGGCGCTGCGCTGGCTCCAGGGCATGGGACTCAAATACCGCCTGATGTATGAGCGCCAGGCATACCGGACCCAGGACGGCGGGTACCTGTTCTGGGGCGGCCTGCATGTGGGCAACGTGGGCGGCGGCAAGGGACTCATGGCCGACCACCGCGTGGCCGCGGAGCGCATGGGCGTGGAAGTCATCTATGACTGCGCCGCCACCGGACTCCTCGTGGAGGACGGCCGCGTCTGCGGTGTCCGGTACCGCACCTCAACGGAAGAGGGCGAGTTCCGGGCTGAGTCCGTAATCCTCGCGTCGGGAGGCTTCGAGGCATCGCCTGAACTGCGTCGCGAGCACCTGGGTGAGGGCTGGCAGAACGCGAAAGTACGCGGCACGCCCGGCAACACGGGCGAGATGATCCTCGCCGCCCTTGAAGCCGGGGCAGCCAAAGGCGGGGACTGGTCCACCTGCCACAGCGTGGCCTGGGACGCCTGGCACCCGGAGAACGAGGGCAACCTGGAACTCACCAACCAGCTCACCCGCGGCGGGTACCCGCTGGGCATCGTGGTAAACACCGAGGGCAGGCGGTTCGTGGACGAAGGCGCCGACTACCGCAACTACACCTACGCGAAGTACGGCCGTGACATCCTGGCCCAGCCGGGCTCGGCCGCCTTCCAGATCTTTGACGCCTCCTCCCGACCCATGTTGCGGGCCGAGGAGTACGACATGCCCGGAGTCTCGGTGGTTACCGCGCCCACCCTGGCCGAGCTGGCCCAGAAAGCCGGCATCAGCCCGGACGGACTGGAGGAGACGGTGCAGGGCTTCAACAACTCGATCGCTGAGGACACCCCGTTTGACCCCAACGTCAAGGACGGACGCCGTGCCGACACCCAGCCCCCGAAGAGCAACTGGGCCCGCAGCATCGCCACCGGACCGTTCTACGCCTTCCCCGTTACCTGCGGCATCACCTTCACCTTCGGCGGCCTGAAGACTGATACCTGGGGCCGTGTGCTGACCGAACAGGCGGAGCCGCTGGAAGGGCTCTTTGCCTGCGGGGAAGCGCTGGGCGGGCTGTTCAGCGGAAACTACCCCGGCGGCTCCGGGCTTGCCGCGGGCGCCGTCTTCGGACGCCGCGCCGGCTCAATCGCCTAGACGCCAACACAGCAGCCCCGAAGATCAAACGGAAAAGAGGAAAAAGTGGCCAGTCCCGTCCACCAGCGGCTTCGCGAAGACGTTCTCGCCAGTGTCTTTGCGCCTGACGAGCCGCTCACGGAAGCCAAGCTCACCGAGCGGTACGGGGCATCCCGGACGCCCGTGCGGGAAGCCCTGCAGCGGCTGGAGCAGGACGGACTGGTGGAACGGCGCGGCAAGGCGGTGGTTGTCCGCACGCATTCGGCCGAAGAGATCATCGACATCTACGAGTCGAGAATCATCCTCGAGCAGGCCGCCGCGGCCAAGGCCGCCGTCAAGGCCAGCGCCCTGGACCACCAGCTGCTCAAGGGACTGCTGCTGCAGATGCAGCAGCTGGATCCCACCGACGGCCGTGCGCTCGCAGAAACCAACCGCGCCTTCCACGCGCAGCTGTGGCACGCTACGCACAGCCCGTCACTGATCGGACTGCTGGAACGCCTGGACCAGCAGGTGCGCCGGTACACCCTGACCACGCTTACCTACCCCGGCAGGTGGCCGGCAGTGCTGGCGGACTACGCCGCCATGCTGGCCGCCATCGAGGACGGGGACTCCGGGCGCGCGGGGGAGATCGCCGCCCGCCACATGTCGGACGCTTTGGCCATCAGGCTGAAGATGTACGCCGAAGATCCCAGGACGCTGTAGGCCGCACCGGCGGCCTGGCAGCGTCCCGACAAGACCCGCCGGCCGATGTTCCTGCATACTCCATCGCAACAGGTAACCCGAAAGTCGGGCGCAGGACGTCAGCCGGCGCAAGAGGCGGGGCAGGCTCCAATGAGCCTGTCCCGCCTTGCTTTTTCCGCGCCTGCTGCACGTGGCCCCTTGCTGGAAGGCGCGACGGCGGCGCGAGGCGGCAGCCGTCGTCGTACCTTCCAGGGGTGGTTCCCTTTGGCACCGTCTGTCTGAAGGCTCTGGCGGGGCAAAGCTGCGCGGACTAGGCTCTCTCGCATCACCCCCGCATTGTGAAGGGACCAATGATGAAACTGAGCCATATTCCCCTCCGCCTGGCCACCGGCGCGTTTATTCTCAACGCCGGCTACAGCAAACGGAACCTGGACAAAGACAGCGCCGCCCACCTGCAGGGCATGGGCGCCAAGGCGTTCCCGCCGCTGAGCCGGCTGGACCCGGAAAGGTTTGGGAAGCTGCTCAGCTACGCCGAGATGACCTTGGGCGCAACACTCCTGGCACCGTTCGTGCCCAGCCGGCTGGCGGGGCTGGGCCTGGGCCTTTTCTCCGGATCAATGCTGACCATGTACCTGAAAACACCCGAAATGACTTTGGAGGACGGGATCCGGCCCAGCCAGCAAGGCACCGTACTGGCAAAGGACGTCTGGATGTTCGGCATTGCCCTGGCGCTGATCCTGGACCGGAAAGGTTCTCCTATGCGAGGTGCACGGCGTTCCAGTCCAGGAGGCGCGGTTCGGCCAGCCCTTCGGTGACGAAGGGGTCCCCGGCGACGAACCGTTCCGCTTCCTGCCGGGACGTGAAGATGCCCATGGAACTGGCGGCTGGGGCCGGGTCCTGGAACGGGCCGAGGGCAAGAAGACCTCCGCCGTCGGCGTGGAAAGCTTCGTAGTAGGCCTTGTGGCGCGGGTAGGTTTCCATGATCCGGGAGCGGTCGACGCCCTCGCGCACGGTGTACAGCACGACGCATTCCATGCGCCCGAACTTACCACTTAGTGTGTACGTGGTGGCCTGATTGCCGGGGCGCCGGCCTCCTGGCTTGTGTGGCCTCCTACTCAAGCCTCATGACCTGAAGGCTGTTGATCGTTGCTGTACCGCCGGTGGCGAAGACAGTGAGGTCCGTGCTGTTTTCAGCCGGGAAGATCAGTTCAGTCATTGTGACCTGGCCGTCCTGGGCGAACACTTCAACGGAACAGCGGTCAACGAAGATGCTGAGTTCGTAGGAACCGGACGTTGACCGGACGGGGGCGGTGTCCAGGGAGGGGAAGGATTCGTGGAAGTCAGTCTGTCCGGACTTCCGCCGGTCGACAAACAGTTGGCCTTCGTCCGGGCGGATGCCCACACGGGTCCCCTTTGCACCGTCCCCGCGGAGGACAAGTCCAAATTCCTTCGCACTTCCGCGGGTGAAGCTGACATCGATTCGCTGGACCGTGCCTGACGCGCCCGGCAGCATCTGCTCGCCGTCGTCAATAGTGGTTTCAGCAAGGGAGAAAGGCTCCTGCGCCACCAATGCAGTCCAGTCGCCTGCGGGTCGCTGGACCAGGCACAGGTTTCCGTCGATGGTTTGGAGGGAGACTTCGCGGGCCAGGCTCATGGGGCTGCGCCAGGGTGTTGTGGGGATGCGGTTGGCGTACTCCCAGTTGTTCATCCACCCGATCATGAGGCGGCGGTTGTCCGGGGCGTCGTTGAAGGAGACGGCTGCGTAGTAGTCCCGGCCCCAGTCCAGCCAGTGGTAGGCGCCCTGGTTGTCGGTGCTGTTGAGGCCTGCGGTCACCGTACTGGTGGAGGTGAATGAGGTTCCGTCGAAGTCGCCAATGAAGTATTGGCCCGCCGACCCGCGGTTGGGGCCGCCAGGGTTGAGGTTCACGGTCAGTACCCACTTGACGTTGTCCGGGTCGCCGTCCACCGGCAGCGGGAAAAGGTCGGGGCATTCCCAAATGCCGCCGGTGGCGTTCGCGGGGCCGAAGCTATCCAGGAATTCCCAATTCTTCAGGTCTTCGGACTTGTAGAACATCGCCTTGAAGTCTTGCGCTTCAACGGCGACCATCACCCAGTAACTGCCCTCGCCGCCGTCGTACCGTATGACTTTGGGGTCGCGAAAGTTG
The DNA here is from genome assembly GCF_057073715.1 of Arthrobacter sp. E1SS-5. Lineage (NCBI taxonomy): Bacteria > Bacillati > Actinomycetota > Actinomycetes > Micrococcales > Micrococcaceae > Arthrobacter > Arthrobacter sp. E1SS-5. The sequence goes on along the minus strand of NZ_CP172703.1, from coordinate 4,114,032 downwards.
GCTGACCTTCTGCTGAGTACGGGGTTGTTGGCGTGTTTTGTCCAGGTGTAGCCACCGTCCAGGCTGTACGCCAGGGACTGGGCCTGGATTCCCTCGTGCTCGGAGCCAGGTTTGAAGGCGCTGGTGTAGATGGCCACGAGTGGGGCAACGGAACCGGTGCCGAAGCCGCTGGTGTTGGTCCTGTCATAGACGATGCTGCCGGAGAAGATGTCTTCATTGTCGTCGCAGGGGATGGCGACGGGGTGTTCGGTCCAGGTCAGAAGGTCCGTGGATGTCGCGTGTCCCCAGGACATGTTGCCCCAGACGTTGCCCAACGGGTTGTTCTGGTAATAGAGGTGGTAGACGCCGTCATGGAAAATCAGGCCGTTGGGGTCATTGAGCCAGGTGTCCCGGGCTGCGTAATGCAGGGCCGGCCTGTACATGTCGGTGGCTGCTGCATTGTTCGTCGTGAGGGTTTCCATAGGTTCCTTTGGAAGTCTGGGCTATTTGCTGGCGCCGGCCGTGAGGCCTTCCCGCAGGGTTCGTTGGCCGAAGATGAAGACGACCAGTGCCGGCAGCATGGACAGGATCACGCCGGCGAGGACCACGGAGATGCTGCCGGTGCCGAGGTTGCCCTGGAGCGTGACCAGGCCGAGGGGAAGGGTGAAGTTCTGTTCGCTGATCGTCAGGATCAGTGGCCGGAAGAACTCGTTCCAGTGGAAGTTGAAGGCAAGGATGCCGACGATGGCCATGCCGGGGACTGCCAGGGGGACGTAGACCGACTGGAAGATCCGCCATGGTCCGGCACCGTCCAGGGCGGCTGCTTCGGCGAAGTCGTTTGGCAGGCCAAGGAAGTACTGGCGCATCAGGAAGGTTCCGAATGCTGTGGGGATGGCGGGCAGGATCAGGGCCAGCAGGGTGTCGGACAGGCCCATTCCCCGGATCAGCATGAACACCGGGACGATGGTGACTTGCACCGGGACCATCATGGTGGCCAGCACCAGCGAGAAGATGGCGTTCTTGCCGCGGAAGTCCAGGCGGGCGAAGGCGTAACCGGCCAGGGTGGCCGACGCCATCTGGCCAAGGGCGATCAGCCCGGTCACTAGGGCGCTGTTCAGGACCAGGAGGCCGACGTTGATCTGCTTGAACACCTCCTGGTAGGCGGTGAAGTCCGGGTTGATGGGCAGGAACGACGGCGGCAGGTTGAAGGATTCCGACGGCGTCCGCAGCGAGGTGGACAAGGTCCACAGGACAGGGCCGAGGGTCAGCGCCGCTGCCACGGCCAACGCAGCGTATCTGCCGACGGTGCCGGCTGCGGGCAGGCGGCGGCTGCGCTGGGGCCTGGGGGCGATCGGCGGTTCGGCGGTGGGACCGGAATGCTTGCCGGTCCTGGTCTGCAGGGTCTGGCTGGACATGGGGGACCTCACTGGTAGAAGACGAAGCGGCGGCTAAGGCGGAATTGCAGGGCGGTGACGGCAAGGATCAGCACGGTGAGTACCAGGCCGATTGCAGAGGCTTTGCCGAACTCCAGCTGCTGGAACGCGGATTCAAAGATCACCATGACGGCGGTCCTTGTGGAGTCGCCGGGACCGCCGTTGGTCAGGACGTACGGCTGGTCGAAGACCTGCAGGGCACTGATGATGGCCATGACAGAGGCCACGAGCACAGTGGGGCTGATCAATGGAAGAGTCACATTGCTGAACTGTTTCCAGCCCGTGGCGCCATCCAGGTTCGCTGCTTCGTGCAGTTCTTTCGGGATGTTGGTGAGGGCGCCGAGGAAGAGCAGGAAGGAGAACCCGAAGTTCTGCCAGACGTAGACCAGGACAACGACGGCGGCAGACGCCGTGGGACTTGTCAGCCACGGCACAGCGGGAATCCCGACGAGCGACAGGAGCCAGTTCACCACGCCGAACTGTTCGTTGAACATGTACCGCATGAAGATGGACACCGATGCGGCGGACAGGACCAGCGGGAAGAAGAAGGTGGAACGGAGGAACACCCTCAGCCAGGACGGCATCCTGGCCTGCAGCATGGAGGCCAGGCCAAGCGCGATGCCCAGTTGAAGGATTACTGCAACAACTACGAACCCGATGGTGTTCAGGAAGGACACCCGCACGGTGGGGTCCTGTGCCAGTGCTGCGAAGTTGGCGAAACCGACGAACTGCGGTGCGGAGATGATGTCCCAGCGGAAGAAGGCCAGGACCAGCGAAGCGATGATCGGCAGGAACGTGAACAGGGCCATCCCCAGCACTGTGGGAGCAAGGAAGATCCTGGCCAGCCATCGCTCGACAAAGGAGCGGCGCACGGCCGGTGGTTTCACGGTTTGCCGCGGGGCGGCGGAAGTGGTGGTCATGAGTTCCTCCTCAGAGCCAGTTCAAGGTCGCGCTGCAGGTTGCCCATGGCTGCCCGCACATCGGCGGAGCTGCCGCTGACTGCGGTGGAGACGTTCTTCATCAGGGCAGTCTCGACGGCCGCCTGCTGCGGCGGCGCGGGGATCGGACCGGAGGTGGGGAACCTGTCCAGGGTGTCGTAGAAGACCTTCCAGTGCCGCGGCCCGGTGGCTGCGTAGAAGGATTCGTTGACCATCGAACGGCGGGTGGGCGTGGTGTTGGGCTTGGGAATGGCCAACTGCATCGCTTCGCGGCTGGAGCAGAACTTCACCCATTCCCACGCCGCGTCCTTGTCTTTGGCCGTGCGCATGATCGCGTAGCCGGCAGCGCCGAACTGATGGCGCTGGGTCCGCCAGCGGGGGAAGAACTGAACGTCGAATTGATCGGCGGTCATCCCGGCCTCGTGCAGGCCCTGCGCCCAATAGCCACCGGCCGGCGTGGTGCCGATGCGGTTGTTGCCGAACAGGCCCACCAGGGCGTTTCCGCCGCCGGATTCGGGACGGACGCCGAGTCCTTCGGCCACCAGTTCGCGCAGGTAGTCGAAGGTTTCGACAACCCGCCCGTCCTCGGCGTTGGGGGCCAGCCACTGATACCCGCCGCCGCGGGTGCTCCGGGCAGGATCGTTTGCGTAGAAGCGGTCCCAAAGCCAGTCCCCGCCGGGAGCCTTCGTTTCGGACAGGAAGCTGGTGTCATTGGCGTAAAGCCACGGCACGACGCCGCCGAAAAGCCGGTTGGTCCAGTAGTACGGGGTGAAGTCAGCCGGGCGGGCCTTGCGTAGGGCCCGCAGGGTGGCGCTGAAGTCGTCCTTCGTCCAGTCGTCTTTTGGCCGCTCAAGCCCGGCCTGGGCGAAGGTGGTGGTGTTCAAATACATGTTCGCCGCGTTCCAGTCCAGTGGAAGCTGGTACAGGCTTCCCTGGTACATGAAGGCTTCCAGCAGGCTCGGGTGGACGTCGTCAAAGTAATCGCTCATGGCGGCGGCATCCCGGCGGACATAACTGTCTAGAGGCTCGGCGAGCTTGTCGGCAAAGAGCTGGGCGCCTTCGGTGGCGACATAGACCACATCCGGCGGCGTTCCCGCGGCCACCATGGTCAGGATCTTGGAAAAGAAGTCCTTCCAGTCCGCGCCCTGAATGGCCTGCAGTTGCACCGGGATGTCGGGGTGCGCGGCGGTGAAGGCCTGGATGAGGCCCTGGCGTCCCGCGGCATCCGCTGCCGTCCCCAGGATGGCGATGTTCAGGGCCTTGCTGCCGCGGCCCGGGATATCGGCGCCAGTCAGTCGGGGCCACGCCCCCACGGTGGCTCCCGCCAGGGCGAGTCCGCTCAGGCCAAGCATGGACCGGCGGGTGAGTTGTGAGAGTTTGCTGCTGGACGGCAGCGGATGCGAAAGGGCTGGTTGCCCCGGTGTCTTTTCAGACGTCATTGTCGGCTCCTCCTAACACGTGTTAAGTAGATTAGAAGCGGCACCTAACACGTGTCAAGGGATTTTTTTACTCAGCTGACCCCGTTGGTGCGGGAGCCGCCGTCGTCCTAGGAAGAAGGGGGAGCGCCGGTTGATGCCCGGGTGATGACGCGGCAGGGCACCAGGATCGTTTCGCCCTGATCCTTCTCTGCTTCAGGCGCTTTCCCTTCAACCTCATCCAGGAGCATGGACATGGCCGTTTCTCCGATTTCGGCGTGCGGAAGTGCCACGGTGGTGAGGGCGGGAACAAGGTTGGCGGCCACGTGCTGCTGATCGTCGTATCCCACAACGGACAGGTCTTGCGGCACACGCAGTCCTGCGGATGCTGCATAGAGCAAGACGCCGGTGGCCACCCTGTCGTTGGAGCAGATGATCGCCGTCGGCCGGTCTCCACTACCCAGCACAGCGGACGCGGCCCGGTAGCCGTCATCGATGTCCCAGCCGGTCGGGTGGACGCGTTGTTGCTCGCGGCCCAGTCCCGCCTCCTCCATTGCTTCCCGGTAACCCTGTTCGCGCTGCGGGGCGGCAGGCGAGCTGAGGGTTCCGGTCAACAGGGTGATGCGGCGGTGGCCCAGGTCGATCAACAACTGGGCAGCGGCACGCCCGCCGTCGACCTCCGCAGGTATGACCGAGCGGAACGGGGAGGCGGCATCAGTGCAATTGGCAAGGATGGCCGGCAGAGTGCGCATCGTAGTTGGGGTAGTTACTTCGCGCAGGCTGCCGGTGGCATACATGATGCCGTCCACCTGCCGGTGTACCAGCTGCTGTGCTGCAGTGCTTTCACGGGACACGTCGTGCTCCGAGTCAATGACAAAGAGCATGTATCCACGGGTCAGGGCCGTGCGTGAGGCGCCACTGATCAGCCGGCCGGCGAACGGGCTGGTGACGATGTCGTCCGTGATGACGCCGATGGTTGACGTCTGTTGGTTGCGCAGGCTCAAGGCGACTGAATTGGGTGTGTAATCCAGCTCAGCGGCAGCGCGGAGGACGCGCTCTTGCCGTTCCGCCGTGACGTTGCCCTGGGCCCTGCCATTGAGCACCAGCGATACGGCGCTGCGGGATACTCCCGCGCGCTTGGCCACATCCAGTGCGGTCGCCTTACGTTTGGCCATGCTCATCCCCTTGCCTCTCGGACCAGCTTAGCTAACTCGTGTGAGGCACTTTTACCGAAACCCGGCGCCTCCGCTCGTTTCGTGCTTGGCGACTCGATACCCATCTACAGGGACTTCCCGGCAGAGCCAAGTGCCCACGTGCAAGAATGACCGCATGACGCACCCCAATGAGCCGTCCGCCTCGGCAGGAGCCGCACCCTTCGACCCCGCCTTCGAGGCCGCTTACCAGGCTGCGCAAAAGAGCCTCGACGAGGGCGGCATTCCGATTGGGGCCACGCTTGCCCGTGACGGTGTCGTCATCGCGAGCGGCCATAACGAACGGGTCCAGAGCGGCGACCCCATAGCGCACGGGGAAATGTCCGCTCTCCGCGCCGCAGGCCGGCAGAAGAGTTACCGGGACACCACGCTTTACACGACGCTGGCTCCCTGTGCCATGTGCACGGGAACCATCATCCAGTTCAAGATCCCGCGCGTGGTGGTGGGTGAGGCGCGGACGTTCGACGGCGAGTTCGACCTCTTGCGCTCACGTGGCGTTGAGGTGGTGGTCCTGGACGATCCGCGGTGCGTGGAGATGATGCGGACATTCCAGCAGGACAACCCGGATCTGTGGGCAGAGGACATTGCGGAGGAACCCGCCGGTTAGGGGCCGGTGCTGCCGGCACCGTCCAGCCGACTCACAGCCAAGGCACAGCAGCGAACGGTCCGGTCCATAGCCTCGTGCGGTTTTGTTGGAGCCATGACCACTTCACGCACACCCCGCCAGCCCGACGTCGACCAGCCCCATCCCGACCACGACCGGGGGCTGGAGTTTGACTTGAACACCTTGATGAGCCGCCGCTCGCTGGGGTTGTTCCTCGGTGTAGGCAGTGCCGCCGCAGCGCTTGCCGCCTGCGCCCCGGCCGGAGACACGGGATCCACTTCTTCTGCGACATCCACGGCTACCGCCGCAGCCTCGTCCGCAGCCGGTTCCTCCGCGGCTGCCTCTGCCACGGACGCCGCCACTGCCACGCCGACCCTCACGCGGGCCATCGCTGAGTGCGGCGTGGAAATCCCACAGGAAACTGCGGGCCCCTATCCCGGCGACGGCTCCAACGGACCGAACGTCCTGGAAGCGTCCGGAGTGGTGCGCCGGGACATCACCTCGAGCTTCGGAAACGCGTCCGCCAAGGCGGAGGGTGTTCCGCTGACGTTCACGCTGACCCTCCTGGACAACGCCAACGGCTGCGCCCCGATGGCTGGTGCCGCCGTGTACGCGTGGCACTGCGACAGGGACGGGAAGTATTCGATGTACGACTCGAGCCTGAAAAACGAAAACTATCTCCGCGGCGTGCAGGAGGCGGATGCCAATGGACAGGTCACCTTTACGTCGATCTTCCCGGCGGCCTACTCCGGGCGCTGGCCGCACATCCACTTCGAGGTGTTCGAGTCGATGAACAACGCAACGGCGGCCGGGCAGGTCCTGGCTGTTTCCCAGATCGCGCTGCCGCAAGCCGCCTGCGACGACGTGTACGCCACTCCGGGGTACGAGCGCAGCATCACAAACATGAGCCGTACTTCGCTGAAGTCGGACAACGTGTTTGGCGACGACGGCGGCATCTACCAGCTGGCAACGATGACGGGTTCAGCTGCCGCCGGCTACACGGCGGGGCTTAACGTGACCATCTAGGACGACACGGCCCACGCGGGCTACGACCGCGGCGGGGTGGGCCCGCCGTCGAACTCATCCACTGAACTGGGCGTTAGAGTGTGCAGCAGGCAACCCGTTCCAACCGCGTTATGCCTGCAGTTCCCATCCCGTTGTCAGGAAAGGTAATAAAGAGATGTCCCACGATCCGTATGCCGCACTTCCCCAGCTTCCTGAATTCTCCTTGTCCAGCACCGATATCCAGGACGGGGAGGCGCTCCCCGCGGCCCAAGCGAGTGGGAAAATGGGAGTCGACGGCGGAGAAGACCGGTCTCCGGCACTTGCCTGGGAGGGGTTCCCGCCGGAGACCAAAAGCTTTGCCGTGACGGTCCTGGACCCGGACGCTCCCACCGGCAGCGGGTTCTGGCACTGGGCAGCCTTCAACCTGCCTGCGTCCACCACCTCCCTTCCTTCGGGCGCGGCCGAGGCAGGCCTGCCCGCGCCGGCGCTGCAACTGATGAACGACGCCGGCTTTCGGGGCTTCGTCGGCGCTGCTCCTCCCGAGGGACACGGTCCGCACCACTACCACTTCGTGGTTCACGCGGTGGATGTGGAACAACTCGACATCCCTGCCGATGCGAGTCCCGCCTACCTCGGTTTCCAGCTCTTCAGTCACGCCATTGGACGGGCCAGGCTCACCGCCACATTCGAAATCCAGTAAGGGAAGATCCGGCCACCTTCTCTGGGACAGTAGGAGAAGGTGTTGCCAAAAAGACCCTCCCGCTGGAAGGGCCGACGACGGCGGCAAGGTGAGTGCCGCCGTCGTACCTTCCGCGTGGGCCACGGCGTACCGGTCAGAAACCCACGTTGTCCCTGCCCTTGAGGCCCAGCATCTGGCGGGCTTCATCGGGTGTTGCAATCTCAAAGTTGAGCGCTTCGAGAATGGTGCGGATGCGGGTGACCTGCTCGGCGTTTGACCGTGCCAGCTGGCCCGGGCCGATCCACAGGGAATCCTCCAGCCCCACCCGGACGTGGGAGCCCATTGCGGCGCCGATGGTGGCAAGCGGCATCTGGTTCTTGCCGGCACCAAGAATGGACCATTGGTAGTCGTCGCCGAGGAGCCGGTCCGCGGTGCGCCGCATGTGCATCAGGTCCTCAGGGTGAGCGCCGATGCCGCCGAGCAGGCCGAAGACGGACTGGACGAACAGTGGTCCCTTGGCCAGGCCGCGGGCGTGGAAGTGGGCCAGGTTGTTCAGGTGGGAGATGTCGTAGCACTCGAACTCGAAGCGCGTGCCGTTGGCATTGCCGATCTCCAGGATGGTTTCGATGTCCTGGAACGTGTTCTTGAAAACGAGGTCGCGGCTCTTCACCAGCCCTTCGCGTTCCCATTCGTGGGTGAAGTCCTTGAACCGGTCCAGCATCGGGTAGAGCCCGAAGTTCATGGACCCCATGTTCAGCGAGGCAAGCTCGGGCTTGAACAAGGCCGCGGGCTGCATGCGTTCTTCGACGGTCATGTGCGGCGATCCGCCGGTGGTGATGTTGATAACGGCGTCGGTGTTCCGCTTGAGCTTGTCCAGGATCGGCTCGAAATGCTCAGGATTCTGTGATGGGCGCCCGTCCCGCGGATCGCGGGCGTGCATGTGCACGATGGCAGCGCCCGCCTCAGCGGCGCCGATGGCCGCATCAGCGATTTCCTGGGGCGTGACGGGCAGGTGTTCGGACATGGAGGGGGTGTGGATGGCGCCGGTAACGGCGCTGGTGATGATGACCTTGCGTGTTGCTGCCATGGGACGTTTCCTTTCGGGGTCTTAGTAGAGTTTTTCGGTGTTTCCGTCGACGGCCAGGGCCTGGCCGTTGACGTTGCGCGCCATGTCGCTGGCGGCGAAGAGGGCCATGTTGGCGATGTCTTCAGCTTCAATCAGCCGGCCCAGCGACGACTGGTTGTGGTACAGGGCGGAGACGGTGTCCACGGGCTCGCCCAGCATGTCCGCCTTGGCGGCGATGACAGCGGCGATCCTTGGTCCGTTGACGGCACCCGGGCAGATGGCGTTGACCCGGATTCCCTCCGCCCCGAGCTCGATGGCGAGGGTCTTGGTCAACCCGATCACCGCCCACTTGGAAGCCGAGTAGGCGCTCCGCCCGGCCATGCCCAGGCGGCCGGCCGCCGACGAAAGGTTGATGATTGATGCCCCCGGTGCGGACCGCAGGAGTGGCAGGGCGTGCTTGATGCAGTAGAACTGTCCGTGGATGTTGACGTCGAACGTCGTTTTCCAGGCCGTGCTGTCCAGGGATTGGATGGGGCCGGTGGGTCCGGCGATACCTGCGTTGTTCACCAGGACATTGAGGCCGCCGAATTCGTCCTGGACCCGGGCCATGAGGTCCTGGACCTGAGATTCGTCCGCTACGTCGCTGACGGCCGCGTGGAAGCCCTCGGCACGCGCTTTGTCGACGGCGTCGGGGTCAATGTCCGTCACGAAGACGGTGGCCCCGTGGGCCTTGAACTTGGTGGCAATGGCCAGGCCGATGCCGTTCGCGCCGGCGGTAACCAGAACGCGTTTTGAACTGAAATCCATGGTGTTTCCTTTAGTGGTGGGTCAGTGGGCTGCCGGGGCGCCCTGGGGCTTTTCCGTGCCGCGCTTCAACATGAGGGACAGCAGTGCCCCGATGGCGCACATGCCGACGATGAACCAGAGGCCGGAAAGCTTTGACCCGGTCAGGTCCTGCATCAGCCCCATGATGTAGGGGCCAAGGAAGCCGCCGCAGAGGCCGATGGTGTTGACGAAGGCGATGCCGCCGGCGAGGGCCGCGCCGGTCAGGCGCGTGGCGGGGTAGGTGAAGAGGATTGGCTGGAGGGCGAAGAAGTTGAAGGCTGCGAGGCAGAAACCGATCATGCCGAGGACGGGACCGCCGATGGCGCCGAGGGCGAAGCCCGCCACGATGCCCGTCATGGTTCCGGTCACCAGCAGGCGTGAGCGGCGCCCGTCGGTGGCAAAGCGGGGAACCAGCAGCGCACCCGCAGCGGAGAAGATCCAGGGGATGGCGGTCAGCAGGCCGATTTGGAGCGGGTTGAGCTTGCCGTACGTGCCGATGATGGAGGGGAGGAAGTAGGACATGGCGTAGACGGCGATCTGGTGCGTGAAGTAGACGCCCACCACCAGGAGGATCTGCTTGTCCTTCAGTACGTCGCGCAGGCGGTGGTTGCCGGAGGCGGCAGCGCCGGCCTTTTCTTCGGCGGCGATCCGGGCTTCGAGGTCTTCGGCCTCGGCGGGGGTAAGGAAGCTGGCCTTGGTGGGACGGTCGGGAAGCTTCTTCCAGACAACCCAGGCAAGGACGCAGGCCGGCAGGCCTTCGATGATGAACATCCACTGCCAGCCGTGCAGTCCGGCGAAGCCGTCAAAGCTGGTCAGGAGCAGGCCGCCCAGCGGTGCGCCGACGATGTTGGCGATGGAGACGCCCAGCAGGAACATGCCGTTGGCCTTGGCCCTGTCCTTGACCACGAACCACTGGGTCAGGAAGTACATGACGCCGGGGAAGAGGCCTGCCTCGGCGATTCCGAGCAGCATGCGCATGATGTAGAACGACCATTCGCCCTGGACGAAGGCCATGGCCGCGGAGATCAGTCCCCAGGTGATCATGATCCGCATGATCCAGAAGCGGGCTCCCACCTTGTGCATGATCAGGTTCGAGGGGATCTCGGACAACGCGTAGGTGAGGAAGAACAGGCCCGCGCCAACTCCGTACGCGGTGGCGGAGATGCCCAGGTCGATTTCCAGCCGGTCCTTCGCCATCCCGATGTTGGTCCGGTCCAGGAAGGCCATGATGTAGGCGGCAATGAGCAGCGGCATGATCCGCCGGAGGATGACGCCGTTGATCTCCTGTGGCGTGCGCATCGTGGTCGATGTTGAGAGGGCTGTCATGGGTATTCGTCCTTGAATATCGGGCCGCCCGTTCCGGGCAGGACCACTTTGGGCGTGGGGGATCAAGGCATCAGCGATGAACGCTGATGCCGGGGAGCGAAGTCGGGTGGGGGCTAGGCGGGCTCTGCGTTACACCCGCAGGTCCTCCCTATGTGGATGCGGTGCGGACAAATCAAAGAGCTGTAGGTGTTGGACGGGGCTTCGATCCTGCGCAGCAGCATGGCGAATGCCTCCTGGGCCATCTCCTGCTGCGGCTGGACAATGCTCGTCAGGTTGATCAACCCGGAACGGCTGTGGGCCAGGCCGTCGCACCCCGCGACCGCCACGTCCTCGGGGATGCGGAGGCCTTGCGCAATCGCGTATTCCATGACGCCGATGGCGAGTTCGTCGCTGCCGCACACCACGGCCTGGGGCGGGTTGGGCGAGGAAAAGAGGCGTTCGGCTGCCAGCCGGCCGCCTTCGTTGTTGACGCGGGTGCTGATCTTCCACTCGCCGCTGATGGTGACGCCGGCGGCGGCTGCTGTGCGGACAAAGGCCTGTTCGCGGGTGAGGGAGGCGGTGGAGAAGCGCGGTCCCACCACGGTGGCGATGTCCCGGTAACCGTGGCTCAGCATGTGTTCCATCAGCAGGGTTGCCGCTGCGTCGTCATCAATGCCGACGAAGTCGCCTTGCAGGAAGTCCGCCCTTCGCGACAGGCAGACGTAAGGGATCCGCGCGGTCCGCAGGGTGCGTAAGGCGGTGGCGTCCTCCCGCAGGGCGGCGGCAAGGATAACGCCGTCCACGTTGCGGTTCGCGAGCGTGGCGGTGACCTGCGCCAGCGTTGCCGCATCGTCCTGCGTGGTGGCCACGAACACTTCGTATCCGGAGTCAGCGGCCGCGGAAATGATGCCCTGGGCCCACCGGGGATACATGGGGTTGATGATGTTGGGCAGGATCAGTCCCACGACGCGGGTCCGCAGCGGATCGGCGGACGACGATGACTTACGGGGCCTGAACCCGAGTTCGTTAGCGACGCCGATGATGTGGCGCCGGGTTTCGACCGACACACCACCCTTGCCGTTCAACGCATAGGACACCGTGGCAGGGGAGACACCGGCCGCGCGGGCAACGGCCGCGGCGGAAACCGTTGCGGGGCGGGGCCCGGAGGTTCTGCTGACTTTATTTCCGCTCACCAACCGCCCCCTCTCCATTGACGTGCATCCACGGTGTCCTTGTGACGTCAATTACAGTAGGAGCGCGCATTATCGTTAAGCAACGTTAAGTGCAGTGGGGTGCTTGTGCTGGAAGGTACGACGACGGCGGCGCGGTGAGTGCCGGCGTCGTACCTTCCGTGGGAGGTGCTGGGAGACCGTCAGCTGCCGGCGACCCGCTGGATGAACTCGACCGTCTCACGCTCCGTCTCGGCACGGGTGGTGGGCTCGTTGTGCACCTCGTGCCGGACGCCGGGGAAGACGCGGGTGCGGACGTCGGCGTGGCCCGAGTCGGCCAGGCGGTTGGCCACGTGGTAGGCGCCTTCGCCGTAGTTGGTGACGGGGTCCTGGTCGCCGGCGAGGATCAGGACGGGGAGGTCCGCGGGGAGCTGTTTGTACCAGTCGTCGGAGGTGACCTGGTCGTAAAGGTCCACGAAGCCCTGCAGGAAGCGTGCGCTGAGCGGTGCGCCGAAGTTGTTGAAGGGGTCCCGGCCGTGGTCAGTGACGACGTCCGCGTCCAGGGCAACCCAGGCGGTGGGCCCGGCGCCCTCGCCGAAGCGGCCCAGGAAGCCGTCGAACAACTGGGCCACCAGTTCCTGGGGTGCGGGCTCGGAGCCGCGCTCGCCGGTGGCAAGCCGCGCCAGTTCGGGCCGGTCGATCATCTTCTCGACGCCGCGCATCTGAGCGGCGATGCCGCAGAGGATCAGGCCGGACAGCTGCGTCCGCGGGTCCACGGCCATGCCGCGGGCGATCATGGAGCCCCAGCTGTGGCCGAACACCACGTAGGGGAGCTGGGGGAGCGCCTCTTTGGCCTTGGTCTGGAGGGTGACCTCGTCCTCGACCACCACGCTGGCGGCGTCCTCGCCGGCGTCGCCCCAGGTGCCCTGCTGCATCGCGGTGCGCCCGTGGCCGGAGTGGTCGCCCGCCACCACAATGAACCCCGCGTCCACCAGCGTGGAGATGAGGTGGAGATAGCGGCGGGAGTGCTCGCCGAGCCCGTGGATCAGCTGCACGATGGCCTTGGGCTGTCCGATGGGTTCGTAGACCCAGGCCTGGATGGTGTCGCGGCCGTTGGCGGACGTGAACTCGATTTCCTGCAGTGACATATTTTCCTCCCGTGCCGGCGCCGTCGCTGGCTTGAGGCGAGCCTAACGCCTTGGTGGACGGCTCCGTCAAGGCTGTCTTTCCATACGGCGCCGGGCCGTAGGACATGTTGGTTCATGCTCTGTCTGAGCGCCTAGTCTGAACACCAGCCACGTCCCCGGATCCTGGAGGAAGCCATGCCGCAGCCCGACCGTCCTTTGCGCAAGCTTGGCTTCCTCACGATTGGGCTGTTCGATCCTCTTGATCCGGCTGCTGGGCATGAGTCCACGCTGCAGATCATTGAGCTGGGGGAGCGGCTGGGGTTCGACAGCGCCTGGCTGCGCCATCGGCACCTGCAGTTCGGCATCTCATCGCCTGTGGCGGTGATGGCTGCAGCGAGCCAACGGACCTCGCGGATTGAGCTGGGTACTGCCGTGACGCCGCTGGGCTGGGAGAACCCGCTACGCCTGGCCGAGGACCTGGCCACCGTGGACCTGTTGGCCGGTGGGCGCATCAATCCCGGAGTGAGTGTGGGGGAGCCTATGCAGTACGACACGGTGAAGCATGAGCTGTATCCGGACACGGCGGATGTGGAGGACTTCAGCCACGCCCGGGTGGAACGGTTCGCGCGGCTGGTTGCCGGGGAGCCGGTACGGGAGTTTTCCGGCAAGCAGGGCGTAGTGGAGGAGTTCTCCAACCGGGTGGAACCTCATTCACCCGGTCTGCGGGACCGCCTCTGGTACGGGGCCGGCAGTACGAAGTCAGCGGTGTGGGCAGGTTCGAACGGCTTCAACCTGCTGTCCAGCAGCGTGATCTTCCCCGATAAGGACCAGGAGCCGAACTTCGCCTTGGTCCAGCAGTCGCAGATCCGGGCGTTCCGGGAGGTTGCTGATGCCGCTGGGCACGCCGGGGCACGGGTTTCGCAGGGCCTGGTAGTGATCCCGACTGACTCGGCGACTGCCGCCCAGCGGGAGAAGTACCAGCGATACGTGGACGAGCGCACTCCCCGCACGGCTGCTCCGCAGGGGCCACGGGGCATGATGTTCGCGGCTGATCTAATCGGCACCAGCGAGCAAATCGCGGAGCAGCTGTGCGCTCACGCCGGTTTCCAGGAGGTGGATGAGGTGGCGTTCGCGCTTCCCTTCAGCTTTGACCACGAGGACTACGTCCAGATCCTGACGGACATAGCGGGCAAGCTGGGGCCGGCTTTGGGCTGGAGCGCCGGAAAGAACGAGCGGTAAGGGGCGTAGCAAAGAGCTGGATGCTCAGGACCTCCAGCCAACGGATCGCCCAAATGCCGAAAATCCATCACGGGAGAGCTGTCAGAGTTGGATCTAAGACTGTTCGACGAATCTGTGGAAAAGGGTCGGTAGGAACCCTATTCTGACGCAAATTCGACCCGCCATCTGACGTCAGGTTGGGGTGTACTCCTCCCAAAGACATCTGCCACTGGGGTCGCGTTCTTGAGACCGGACTAGATAGCGCTTGTTCCTTTCGGCGGCACCTTCCATTCAATGGCTGCGTTCTGTCTCAGCATGCGGGGCGTGTCCCTATGCTTTTCGTCAGCGGCTTGGGGCGGTTTCTCCTCGTAGAGGGCGCCGTTTCTGAGCATTGAGTAGATGACGTCGCAGCAGCGCGGAGCGAGACAGATTACTGCGGCGTTGGGCTTCTTTCCCTGGTCCCGTTTCTTTGGTAGTAGGCCTTTGAGGCCGGATGGTGGCGGCTGGCAATCCATGTGGATCTGAACAGTGCGTTCTTGAGCTGCTTGTTGCCGGAGCCGGCGGGAAATTTACCGCGAATTGAGGTGCCGGACGTCGTGTCACCGGGGCTATTCCCGCATAGGCGGCGAGGTGTCCGGCGAAGGTGAAGGTGCCGGCATCGGCGATGGTCAGGAGTATCGTCGCTGCGGTCTTGATGCCTACTCCCGGCATGGACATCAAGATCTGGGAAAGAGGGAAGTCATCGAGGAGCTATTCGACTTCTTCGGCGACGATCGCTCGTTGGTGTTTGTGTTCTTTAGTTTGTGCTGCGAAGCGGGGGATGACCAGCTCGACGGCTTCGGCGCCGATGACGGAGACGCTTTGCTCGTCCAATGCCGCAAAGATCGCCTCGACCAGGTTCAGCGGATACTTCCGGCTGTAGTTTCGGGCCCAGCGCAGCACATTGGACCGCCGGCAGCTCGCAGCCCGATGGGGCCGGAGTACTTGATGAACAGCTCCAGGACCAGGGACCGGGTAAGCACTGTTCCTGGGAAGACACGCTCCAGGGCGGGGAAGATTTGCAGAATCTGAGACCGCAGACGGTTGATCGCTCTGGTGCATTCGTGAGTCAAGTCAGTGTCGAATCCGAAGAGGACCTTCAGCGCTGCGAGCACTTCGCTGTCTCGGTCTACTGCCCGCAGCGTGCGTGGCATGGCACGTGAGGTCTCAGCGATGATGAACGCATCCCGGGCGTCCGTTTTGGACTTCCGCGGTACAGGTCAGCCGCTTTGCGCGTCGCCAGGCCGGGCAGGTAGGCAACGGTGCAGCCGCAGTCCCCGGCCACGGCTATCGGCAGTGCGCCGATGGTGTTGGGTTCGTCCACGATCACCAGGACCCGGCCGTGCTGCTGCAAGCAAGTGAAAAGCTCGCGCAGCCGGGCCTCGTCTTGCGGCAACGCCTTACCGACTACCCGTTTACGACCGCGCTCAACGCGGCCGCGTGATGCTCGCATTTGCCAACATCAAGCCGCAGTAGACCTCGTATCCTTCGTTCATCCGGCGCTCCCTTGCACCACTTCTGGCCACAGTCACGACACCCGATGCTGGCACCCACGTTACAAAGAGACCTGGATCCTTCGGAAGGAGCCAGCCGTGTCCCTATCAGCAGTCAACGCGTGTCTCCGAACCTGGCGACAACACCCCCGGATCATCAGTGACAGGGCAAGAAAGTCATACCAGGTCCAGCGCCCAAATCCCCGGCCCTCGGGGACGCAATAAATGTAATGGGGGGTGAAGTTATTGCGTGAGTCGAACCCCGGGTGCTGTCAACGACTTGAGTAAGGATGCGGCCGACTGCTGAACTCAGACTCGGAGGCGAACATCCGAGCGGATAATAGCACGGCGACCGTACTTTCGGATTCAAACTTCCGTACAAATTCCGGATTCAAAACGTATGCAAGTCAGATTGTCGTCGTGGGATTCGCCCACTTAGATGGAACCTGCAAAGTGACGTGCACAACAGACTAAAACTGGCCTCAGCGTCGAGGCACCCGCAGGAATGGTGGCCGCACAGCAGCTCTACCGGCTCGCCCCCCAACCAAATCCAGGAGCATTCCCCATGTCTGAGATAAAAATGCATAAGGCTGAGATCGGCGTGGACCTTCCGCCGAGTAAAGATTCCCAACTAAAGGGAAGCATCGGCTTTGTAAACCTCATCTTCACTGTCTTGGCCTACAACGGCCCGATGGTGAACTTCCTCGGGTTCCTGCCCGTTGCGATCCTCCTGGGCAACGGCATCGGCACACCGGTGATGTTGCTCGTGTGTGGCGTTGTCGCTGCGCTCTTCGCCTCCGGTCTGGTCGCCATGGGGCTTCGCCTACCGAGACCAGGTGGCTACTACTCGTATGTTTCCGCCGGGTTGGGAAAGATCGCTGGTCTCGGTACAGGATTCACGGCCATAGTCTGCTATTTTGCAGCCAACATTGCCGGGTATGTCCTTGGTGGGATCGCCGCGGAGAACCTTGTACACAGCGCCCTCAATGGCCCAGACCTCCCATGGTGGCTGTACGGCAGCGTTATGTTTATCATCGTCTCGATCCTTGGCTATCTGAACATCGACTTCTCTGCGAAGATCCTTACAGTCTTCCTGGCGCTGGAGTTGCTCCTTATGGTCATGTACAACGTCTCCGTCATAACGCAGGGAGGCGCGGAGGGTATGGGTCTCGACAGCTTCAAACCAGAGAACATTTTCAGTGGTGACATCGGCATCGCCTTCATGTTCGGAATCGGCGTCTATGGCGGATTCGAGGCCACCATCATCTTCCGGGACGAAGTTAAGCGCCCTGAAAAAACTATTCCGCGCGCAACCTTCGCGGTTGTCGCAATCCTGGCCATCCTCTACTCACTCACGGCTTGGGTATTTATCAACGCCTATGGGCCGAACGCCATCATGGGCGTACTCACCGACAATGTCGTGGAGGCCTCCGGGGCAAGCGTTCAGCAGTTTACCGGCACCGCGGCCTACTACGCGGTTACTTCCCTTCTGATTACAAGCTGCTTCGCCCTTTCTCTGGCGAGCCACAACATCGTCTCCCGCTACCTGTTCAACCTGGGGGCTGATGGAGCGCTGTTCAAGTCATTGGCCCGTGTGCACGCCCGGCATGGTTCCCCGCATCGGTCTTCCGTCGTGCTCAGCGTAATGGTACTCGTCGGCATCGTCCTTTTCAGTGGAACCGACGGAGAGACGGCGTACGCACGCCTGGCAGGCATCTACTCGTTCGCATTCGCAATACTTATTGCATTCGCTGCCCTTGCCATCACTGTCTTCCTTTCCCGGGATAAGAAAGGTGGGCGAAAAGCGGTGTGGCCGGCCATTGGAAGCGGTGTCGCATTCGTATTTTTCACCACAGCGCTAGTGCTCTCCGGACTCAATTTCGGATTGCTCACCAGTACCGAAGGATGGTTCACCTGGGCGCTCTTGGGCTTGATCCTTGCCATCATCGCTACGGGAATGATCCTGGCCGCGGTCTACCGCAGCCGTCGACCCGAGGTATACGCCAGAATCGGCCGAGACGACGCTGGCGACCTGGTTCCCGGTACGGAAAGTTAATACGCTCTTTCTAAACCCGGTGTGATGACCGGGCAAAAGTGGCAGTGGCAGCTCGTCAATCGCCCTTCTCTTAGTTCACGCGCACTATCTGCGCGTGAACTAAGAGTCTCAACCGCGGTTAAGCGTCTTTGAAAAGAATCCCATCCCGACAGAGTTACGGGATGCATGCAATAAGGAGCTCACATGCACCTCTCCAAGTTCGTCGCCAGGGAAAGTTTCGGCGTTCGTATTGGATCGGACGGCAATCGCACCTCCGGAACGCTGGACGACCTGTTCCCCAACTGGGGCATGACAGAGCGGCTTGGCATCGTATTGAGCAAACCGTATGGGGCAATTGAGACGAGTCTCGCGTTGCTTGCCATGACGCCGTTGTTCTACGGACTGGTTCCAGAGCGTGCGACGACAAAGCCCCAGTATCCACCGATCATTCTCTTTCATGTCGGGCAGATGCACGGCAGCCACATCATGCTTGACGTGGTTCCCCATCGCTACGAGGTGCTTGTAGAGAACGACTCCTACTCCGTGCTCGCCGCCGTAAAGGACTATGGGATCACGCGGTTGATGGTCCCCGACGAACACGCGGAACGTGATCTTTCCTATGTCGAGCGAGCTCCACTGGGCTGGACAGATCTCCGTTACCTGAGGGAAAACTTGCGCTCGGTCTATGCGTATGGTCAGGAGAACGGCCTCGCTCATTCCTCGACCATTGAGATCACCTCGATTGATCCGCGTCTGGAGGACTCCGTGACCCAGGTTCTCAGGCCCGAGGAAAGCATAAAGGTGTTCACTGATGCGACTGAGGAATCGCTGGCTACGAAAATGATCGGTGAGACGAGCCTGGAAGATCTCGAAACGCTTACGCCTATCGTGGCCAAGCGAATGAATGAGGTCGGAACAGAAGAAAGGGCGCGGTTACTCGCTTCTCGAGCAGCGCGTCGAAATTCTCAGGGGAACATCACGCAGGCTTATCGGGAACTGAGTGTTGACGGCGGCCTCGCCCGGCTAGTTCCATAGCCTGCTTACATCCGTTCCGCTGCAGACGCGTCCTCCACACTGAATTGGGCGACTGCCAGGAGCAGCGGATCTGGTATGAACAGGAAATTTTGACAAAAATACTGCCCCTATCCGGGAGCAAGGGGCTCGAACCGAGGCACGCAGTCCCTCTTGCGGACTGAACCAGAGAAACTAAATTAACCGCGACTGTCGTGTGTCAAGAGATGGAGGAGCAGAAATTGGCGTTACCAAGGATAACCACGCCACTCAATATTGATGGTGATGTTCTTTTCCCCGGCAATAATGATTTTGATGCGGTCGCGGGGATTTGGGACGGCCGCCACTTGCAGCAGCGGCCGTCGGTGATCGCGCGCTGCACGAGCGCGGGAGACGTTCAGAAAGCCATTCGCTATGCACGCGAAAATGACCTTGAGATATCGGTCCGTGCCGGTGGCCACAATCCAAATGGGTATGCGACCAACGACGGCGGCATCGTTTTGGACCTCAGGCTGATGGATAGCATCGACATTGACACGGTCACGGGTAGAGCGCGCGTCGGTGGTGGGGTGATCGCTGGCGATCTCGTCCAAGAGGCAGCCAGACACGGTCTAGCGGCTGTAACGGGCATGCACCCCAAAGTCGGGTTCTGCGGCCTCGCGCTCAATGGAGGCGTCGGCTTCCTCACTCCGTTCTATGGTCTCGCCAGCGACAACATCGTGGGAGCGACTTTGGTGACGGCAACAGGCGAGCTGGTTCACTGCTCGGCGGATGAACGGCCCGAATTGTTCTGGGCAATCAGAGGTGCAGGCCCTAACTTTGGTGTCGTCACAGAGGTCGAGGTCGCTCTCCACGAGCTGCCCAGGCAGATGCTTGCCGGATTCATGACCTGGCAGCCAGCGGTCGATAAGCTGCCCAGCCTTCTGACGTCCATCCTCGATGCGCTCAACGCAATGGCAGATCATCTTTACCCCAGCGTTTTCATAAGCATGGACGAAAGCGGGGCCCCTGCTATTACAGTCTGCGTGGGTCACCTCGGAAAGCTCGATATCGCCGAACGGGACATCGAACGGCTTCGTGGCCTGGGTCGACCCGTGTCCGACTCCATTGCCATCCGCTCGTACGACGAGGTAGTCGCCCTTAACGCCGAGGTGGGTAGTTTCGAAGACGGAATGTTCAACCTTTGGATCGACCGGGAGATCGCCGTGTCAAACGGTCGTTTCGCTGAAGCCGTTGCGGCGAATCTCGATAAGTTCATCAGCGAGCCCTCGACCGGGAATTCTGTGAAACTGGAGATCGAAGGAAGGCCCTTCGGAAACCCGAAGGGAACGCCGGCCCGGCACCGCGATGCGATGGGCGTGCTGGCCGTCGCGGAATGGGACGGGACGAGCCACGGAGCTGCAAAGTACCCCGAGAGGGCACGAGAGCTGGACGCGGCCCTACTTCACGCCGGTGCCACGACTTCTAAATTCGGTCTCCTAAATAACAATTCAGAGGTCACACCAGAGATGGTCATCGAGGTCTATACCCCAGAAGTCTACCGCCGCCTCGCTGCAGTAAAACGCGAATACGACCCGGAAAACTGCTTCCACCGCAACTACAACGTAGACCCCCAGCGATTCTGACCCTCCCAAGACGCCGCGCTAACAAGCCCGGGTGGACTGCCAGACACTCATCTTGAACCACCAATTAGCCCGTTCAAGCGGAGGATCAACGACAGGTCGAAGCGGACCGGAGGCCGCTGACGGGACGATTCTCAAGCGAATTCGCTTGATGTTGTAATGGAACATTCCGCGGGCTTGTCCATTTCGCCAATGCTGCCGGGGGAGTGGAACTTTTCATTTGTTGTAAGTTGCGTTAGGTATCTGTAATGGCAGCTATTGGAGCCACCAGACAGGGGCAAGAATGAGTGCCACCAGGGTCATTCCTCGGCGCACAACTGCACGTGCTGAAGACTTCGCAGCCGTGCGCGGGGTCATCTATCCTGTTCTTGTTCCCCGGACTAGACGTTTGTGGTAGAAATTCAATCCTCAGGAGGAGGCGACGTGATAACCGTTGTCAGCACTATGCAGCTCGAGTCGAACGCAGAGCAAGAATGGGATCGGCTAATCCGAGAGCGCTTTAAATCAGCCCACAACAAGGAAGGCTGGATACACGGTCAGTTGCTCACTCCCGCTGACGCCCCCGGTACTCGCGTCATCATTGGCACCTGGAGAAGTCAAGCGGACTGGGAGGCTTGGCATGCGGATCCCGCCTTTCTCGCCTCGCGTACCAGGCTCGACGAACTACAGCATGCAGACCACGGGACCGCACTGTACGACGTAATAGAGGATGCCCAGGGTACCAACTAATTTTGGCCCAATGGCCTCCGTCGGACGTTTCTCTCCACTGGGCCCAGGGTTGTCCTCTTAGGGCTAGGGCTTGGGCCAGTGGAGAGTTTGAGGGGTCTGTCCTCGTTTGGTTTTGGTGAAATCGGCAGCCGACGTACCTAACCAACGTGCCGGTACGGTGGCTGCAACTGGTTGCCGACAAATTCGCGCTGCCCTGAAGGCGTACATCGTTTGCCGCCGTTCCTGGCGGACTGTCCTACCGAGGGCGACTGTGCGACCGGCGGGTCATGCATGCGGGTACGCTTGTGTGGTCGTGTCATCCGGTTGTGCCGTCAGTTTTGCTGACACTCTTGGGGCGAGGGAGTTGATGAACGTCGTACGAGTTCCGTGACGAATTCGTAGCGGCGAATCTCAACGTCCTCACCTTGAATTTTGCGCAACAGTAACTGAACCGCATGCCGGCCCATCTCGGCGTAGGGCTGCCGGATTGTGGTTAGTTGTGGATCGACCAGCATGGCAGCGCGCTCATCGTCAAACCCCACAATGGAGATGTCTTCGGGTACCTTCAACCCGCGGGCACGAAGGGTCCGCAGGGCGGCAGCTGCCATAGTATCCGCAGCACAGAACATAGCGTCAATTCTGATACCTTTCGACAGTTCTGATTCCAGCTCCCTCCAGTGCATGCGTGTTTCATTAAAGGGATCCATGCAGTCAATTATCAGCGACTCGTCGAAGGTAATTCCGGCCGAATCCAGTGCATCCCGGTACCCCAGAGTGCGGTGGTCAATGAACAGCCCGTCACCCCAAGTATCTGTCTCCATTTCCATGTTTGGACGCAGGAGCGCGATCGATCGTCTGCCGAGCGAAATCAAATACTCAACGGCAATTCGGGCGCCTTCCCGATTCTGCGCGGAAATGGTCGGAAACCGAACAGTGCGACTAGTATCGTCGATCGCAATAGCAGGCAGTGCTATGCGGTCACATGCTTCGCGCACGCCATCTTGATCCGGCACTCCAATAATGATCACACCGTCCGTCGGTACGTTGGCAAGTGCCCCCACAATCGCGGCGGCGCCGCCTTTAGTGCCGGCGACTGGATGCGCCATAAGGTAGTAGCCCTCTTCGGCGGCTGCTCGAAATGCAGCGCGAACGACCGGCTCCCACCATCCCCACCCTGCATCGGGCACGATGACACTGATAGCGCGGTACTCACCGCTGCGCAGCGCCCGCGCTGTGGCAGAGGGACGATACCCAAGATTGCGCGCCACAGCGCGAACGCGCTGGCGCGTGGTTTCGCTGACATCCGGATGGTCCCCGAGAGCCCTGGATACCGTAGCTACCCCAACCTCGGCCGCGCGCGAGACGTCCGCCAATGTCACCTTACGAAGCATTAAGTTCCTATCCCTAGAGCTTAAGTTGTGCTTTCGCTCGCACTGCAACAATCCGGTCCCTAGTATATCGGCAGCGTTTCCGGTAACGTTTCCGGTAGCGTTTCCAACTTCGTCCACTACTCTCAATGGTGAGGATCATTTATGTCAGTACCCACTAGCGCAACCGAGACGGGGGCTACCAACAACGTCCCGGAGCGTGTCGGTCCCCTCTTCATCGGAATCTACGTGCTCGCGTTGTTCGGCATCTGGATGTCGATCAACTTGCCCGCTTCCGTCACGCTCGCGTTGCGTATCGACGAACTAGACCCGGATGGCAAGGCCACCAGCTACTCGATGGCTGCGGGGATCGGCACGCTGACCGCGTTGATCGCGAATCCCCTTTTCGGTCGGCTCAGCGACCGGACGCGGAGCAGGTTTGGCCGTAGACGGCCGTGGATAGTGGTGGGTCTGGCCGGCACGATCGCCGGGGCTGCCGTCATCGGGTTCAGCAACTCAATGCCACTGCTGCTGCTCGGCTGGATCATCATGCAGGCCTTCGTGAACGCGTCGATTGCAGCATCTTTGGCCATTGTCGCTGACCGCATCCCCGAGAAGCAGCAGGGTTTCGTTGGGGCACTGTCTGGTATGGCCGCTTCTGCGGCATTACTCGTGGGCGTGTTCTTTGTACAGTGGTTCCCGTCAAACGTGCTGGCCCAGTTCGGTCTGCCCGTCGCGGTCGCAGTGGTGTTCTGTGGGCTGCTGCTCGTGCTGTTGCGCGACGACAGGCCGGCAGGCGATGACATCGCTCCTTTCGGCTTCCGTGAGTTTTTGGGCAGCTTCTACGTCAATCCGCGCAAGTGCCCTGACTTCAGTGCCTTTCTCGTGGCGATGTTCCTTGTCACGTGCGCTTGGGGGGTTGTGTCGACCTATACTGTCTATCTCCTCCAAGACCGCATTGCAGTACCGGAAGATGAACTGCCAGGGGTCATCACCTTGGCCTACGTCATTCCCGGCATCCTTGCCGTGATCTTCGCTCCGATCGCCGGGTGGCTCAACGACCGCACCGGCCGCCGCAAGCTGGTCCTGGGGGCCACGGCTGTAATCATGGCCGCCGGAACCATCCAGATCGCATTCGCAGACGGTGTCCTGCCGTTCCTTATCGGCGTAAGCATTGTCAGCGGCATCGCCGGCGGAATGCTCTACGGCGGATACATCGGCTTCGCTGTGGCGACCATGAACGACCCCAACACAGCGGCACGCGACCTCGGGGTCACCAACATCGCATTCACCCTGCCATTCTCGGTAATGCCATTCATCGCGCCGCTGCTGCTCGGCGTCGGCGGGGGAACCCCAAACTACCCGCTGTTGCTGGCCGTGGGGGCCGTGCTCACTTTGCTCGGCATCGTTCCTCTTTTCTTCATTCGATCGACTCGCTGAACGGAAACCGTTGTGAACGATTATCTGGACCCTGCCCTGCCCGCCGAACGCCGGGCAGAAGATCTGCTGGCGCGCATGACAGTCGCTGAGAAGGCGGCGCTGATGTTTCACCCTTCTACGAGCCCCGGCAGCGGTGGCCTTACGGACAGCGAGGCCCTCGCCGCTGCCGAACTGAACGTCGGCCGTTCGGGCATCACCCACTTCAACGTCCTCGGCGGGGAAGACAGCATCTCTGTTGCTGCGTGGCACAACACGCTGCAGGAGATCGCGGAAAGTACACGCCTTGGTGTCCCTGTGACCCTGTCAACTGACCCCCGCCATGGCTTCCGCAGCAATCCGTTCACCGGTCAGGCGCTCGGCAGTCTGTCGCGCTGGCCAGAGACGACCGGAATCGCTGCAATTGGCGATATCGATTCGGTCCGAAGCTACGCCGACACCATGCGCCAGGAACTGCTGGCCATGGGAGTCCGAGTTCTCCTAGGACCGATGGCCGACATCTTCAGCGATCCGCGCTGGTCCCGCGGCTCAGGTACCTTCGGCGAAAATCCTGAACGCGTGGCCGAACTCACCGTAGCGTTCATCGAGGCTCTCAGAGGAGGCCCCCACCTTGGCCCCGAATCGGTGGCTGCAGTCGTCAAACACTTTCCCGGCGCCGGGCCTCAGTTAAGAGGCGACGACGCGCACGATCCCCGCTATCCAGAACAGGTGTACCCGGGCGGTATGCAGGAACTGCACATGGATCCGTTCCGCCGCGCCTTCGCAGCAGGAACGACACAGGTCATGACCTACTACGGCAAACCTGTCGGAACATCCTGGGATGAAGTCGGGTTCGCGTTCAACGCTCCGGTCGTACGCGACATCCTGCGACGGGAACTCCGCTTCGACGGTATCGTCGTAACCGACTGGAACCTGCTTGAGGCAGAGCAGATCGGCGACGTGACGTTCGGTCCAAACGGCTGGGGACTGGAACACCTCGAACCCAAGGAACGCGCCGCCATCGCAATAGACGTCGGGATCGACCAGTTCGGAGGCGACCGCAATCCCCTTCTGATCGAGGAACTCGTGGACTCAGGGCGCATCACAGAAGAACGCATCGACCAGTCCGCGCGTCGGCTCCTGCGCGAGAAATTCCGGCTCGGCACTTTCGAACACCGCCGGGTTGACGTGGAGACCACTCGCAGAGTGTGCGGCTCCCCGGTCTTCCTCGAACGGGGAGTAGCTGCTCAACGAGACTCCCTTGTGCTGATCTCCGCAGAGGAGGGGGCCCTACCTCTTGCGGGAGGAACCCGCGTGTATCTCGACGGCCTGACAGCCCAAGATCTTGCTGACGAGCTGGTTATCACCGACGACATCACGGCCTCCGACGCGATTGTGGTCAGGCTTGATGCACCCTTCGAACCCGGCCGCGGCTCCCTCGGCGACTTCTTCCACGGCGGGACCCTCGAGTTCCCCCAGGAAACCGTCGACCGCATCCGCGCCTACGCCACGCACGCCCCGGTGTACCTCTCGGTATACCTCGAACGCCCGGCAGTGCTCACACAATTCATCGGAGCCACGGCAGCAATAGTCGGTGATTTCGGCTGCAGTGACAAGGTCTTGCTCGATGCTCTCACCGGACGGGCCCCATTCAAGGGAACCCTCCCCTTCGACTTGCCCTCCTCCATGACCGATGTCGAGGCCTCACGGGAAGACGTCCCCTTCGACATGGCCGTTCCGCTCTTCCGCGCCGGCTCCGGACTAAAGCTCGAGGCGGGCCCAAAAATCCCGTCAGCCGCCGACGCTTCTCCTGACACCTTCAACACGCGCTAAACGTTTACCACAGCACAGCCCCGCGAAGGGCATCACGCAAGTGAGGTCGGTGGGTTGCCCTGCCCGCCGGCCTCACAAGGACGATTAGGAACTGCGGTGCCGAATGCGCTGACCAACCCATCCACAGGCCAAAACGAAGATTCAAGGTCTCCTGGGATGCTCGAGGTGACAGTCGCCGGAGGCGACGCGGAAAGGGAACGAACGGTAGACGCCGCCATCGAACTGGTAACTCAGGCCGCACGGCGCAACGACATGGGGATCATGGTCACTGATATCGGGATGGGTCAGTACGTTGTACGGGCACATCCAGCAGTGCCTGTCGACTTCGTGCGCCGACAGGAGACCAGATTTACGGAGGGATAGCCACCCCAATAGCTGCCTG
This sequence comes from Arthrobacter sp. E1SS-5, assembly GCF_057073715.1. Classification (NCBI taxonomy): domain Bacteria; kingdom Bacillati; phylum Actinomycetota; class Actinomycetes; order Micrococcales; family Micrococcaceae; genus Arthrobacter; species Arthrobacter sp. E1SS-5. Next base: position 4,088,152 of record NZ_CP172703.1, on the reverse strand, counting down.
CCCACTGGTCAGAACGAAGGGAAGATGAGTATTGTGTGCCTGATGCCGGAACACACAGGCCTTGTTCGCCCGGTGTCCCGGCATCAGCACCCATAACATGTCAGCGGCGGGGTGTGAAGGGGTTCCTGGACCCCCAGAACGAAAAATATGATTCGCGCGTCTAAAGACGCCCTGACCGCGCTGGACTAACGTGGACCCGTCGCTGGTTGGAAGGACGCCTTCCTGAGTTGAAGCGATGCGGATCAAGAACCTTCTTGTGACTACAGGTTCATCAAGAACGCCCTGCAGGAGGGCCGAAGGAGGATTACATGAGTTCGAACGATACGAAGACAGCTGCCCCGTTCCCACCCCAGGCTCAGGAGGTCTTTCTTCCTCGCGGGGGCACAGACCCGGATTTTTACATGCCCGCTGAGTGGGGCCGGGGAGAACGGAGTTGGATGAAACGGATACATAAACGATTGAGGCTCCTCATCGGCTTGTCCACGTAGCCGCCGGGCTTAATCAAGGCCCCGATCCGCCTCACCTTCTCCAGGTCATCCCTGCGGGGCCATCAAAATGGGGTGTGCCGTACCGGACCCTATGACCACTGGATGATACTGACGCACGTGTCATGGAGCCGATAAATCTTCAGCAAAATCTGCCGGTCCTGTGAATAGGGCTCTGTCAGACGGAACCACCGATTCACCCGGAACCGCCGAGGCATTGACCTGGCCTTACAACTTCTGGCCGAACGTGGCGGATCGCCATTCGACACCACTGCCGCTCTGGTCCGGTCTGCTCTAGCATGCTGGGCAGAACCGCAACGGTCCGGTCTGGTCTTTCCTTGTTCGACTGGTTGCCCCGGAATAGGGCCACCGTTGCAGGACACTGCCTGCTCCGGACGTCTTCGTGACCAACTCCGGCGGCGCTTGTCGGCCGGTAAGGATCAGGGCAGGACACCCACTGCTGTACACCTTGTGATGAACTACCGCACGCGATTCCGGCATGACGAGACCTCGACCGCAGAGAAGATGGGCCCGAACGTTGTGTGCTATGCCGGGTAAACGGTGATGGCCGTAGCCTTGATGACGAAGTAGACGGTTATCCCGGGCATGAGCCCGAGGTCTGCCGAAGCGGCCGGGGTGATGTCTGCCATCAGGCCTCCGGCGTGGACACGGATATGATCGCCGTGGGGTTCCAGATCCGTGATTCGGACGGCGAACGAGTTCCGTGGGCTACCGTGATCAGCAGTCGGGAAGACCGCAACCGCGATCGGTGAAAAGAGTGCAACGCCGTCCTGGCCGACGACTGCTCCGTCTTGGGGATGTGCGTTGATGTCAAGCCCGCAATTGGACGTGAGCCCTTGGCCTGTGATAGTTCCGGAGAGCAGGTTCAAGCCCGCCAGTCCGGCAGCAAATTTGCCGCGGGGTTTCTTCAGGATCTCCCGGGGTGAGCCTTCCTCGGTGATCCGCCCGTCTTCGATGACGATGGCGCGGTCGGCGAGCATCAGCGCGTCCAGGACATCGTGCGTGATGATGATGGTGCGGCGCGTAGCGAGGATCCGCTTGAGAAGGCGGCGCAGCATGGGGGCGGCATGAATGTCGAGGGCCGCCATGGGTTCGTCGAGGAGCAGTAGTTCGGGCTCCGTTGCAAGCGCGCGCGCTAAGGCAACGCGTTGAGCCTGACCGCCGGAAAGCTGGCCTGGCCGCCGGTTGGCGAACTCCACCGCTTCTACTTCCGCGAGCCAGAGTCGAGCCGTCTGAAGCGCACTGGCCCGATCCGCGCCGGCAGCCCGCGGACCGAAGGCTACGTTCTCCAACACGCTCATGTGCGGAAACAGCAGCGGTTCCTGTGCGAGCAGCGCGGTTCCCCGCATGTGCGGCGGCAGGAAGTTGTTCCTGCCGTCGCCAATTTCGAACAGCATCTTCTGTTTTAGCGCCGCGTTCCCGCTATCCGGGCGGATGAGCCCTGCGATGATTGCCAGCATCGTCGACTTGCCGGCACCGTTTGGACCCAGCACGGCTACTGTTTCTGTGCCTCCGAAAGTGAAGGAGACGTCGAAGTTGCGCGCGTGCAGGGCGGCATCGAGTTTGAAGGTCATCTTGATTCCGCATCCGCTGCCAGCGCCGCCGAATTCCGGAAGGAAAGTGAGACGACCGCGACCGCCACCGCCACAAGTACCAGGGAAAGGGCGACGGCAGCGTCGGCGTCGCTTTCACGCTGAAGGTAGATCTCCAGTGGCAGGGTGCGGGTGACACCTTGGAGGCTCCCGGCGAAGGTCAGAGTGGCGCCAAATTCGCCCAGGCATCGCGCGAAGGACAGCACGGCGCCGGAGGCAAGACCGGGCAGGACCAGCGGGAGAGTGACCCGGCGCAGCACCGTGCTCGGGCGGGCACCAAGCGTCGCTGCGACGGCTTCATACTTGGTGCCGGCGGTACGGAGAGCTCCGTCGAGACTGACCACCAGAAACGGCAACGCCACGAATGTCTGGGCGAGGACGACGGCGGTGGTGGAGAACGTGATTTGGATCCCAGCCAGTTGCATGCTCTTCCCGAGGAGTCCCTGACGGCCAAACGTATAGAGCAACGCGATGCCGCCGACCACGGGCGGCAGGACGAGGGGTAGCAACACAAACGCCCGCAGCAGGTGCTGGCCCGGGAAGCTGGAGCGGGCCAGAAGGAGGGCCAACGGCACCCCGAAGACGACACACAACACCGTGCTGGCCGCAGCCGTCCGCAGGCTGAGGCCAAGCGCCGTGAGCGAGGATTCCGATGTGATGAGCGGGATGAAGTGCGCCCAGTTGACCCTGAACACCATTGCGGCAAGCGGCAGCAGGACAAACAGGCCTCCTGCTGCTGCAAGGGCGAAAACCCACGGAGGGAGCCCTGTGTAACCGGTGTTTTGTCGATTTGTCCTGCTGCCCGACCAGGCCTTCTTACGGGGCACCAAAACCGGCGTCACCGAGGACCTTCCTGCCTTCGCTTCCCGTAACCATGCCGATGAACGCGTTGGCCAGATCCTTGTTCGCGCTTGTTCCTACCGCAGCGATCGGATAAGTGTTCACAGCCTGGTCGGACCCGCTGAAAGCGATGCCCTTGACCCTGCCACCGGCGGTCTTGACATCGGTGACGTAGACAAGGCCAGCGTCGGCTTCCCCGGAGGTGATCTTGCCCAGGACGTCTGTGACGGAGGATTCCTCGCTGACAGGCTTCAGGGTTGTTCCCGTAGCCTTTTCCACCTTCCCCGTGGCGGAGCCGCAAGGAACCTGCGGCGCGCAGACAACTACTTTGGTGCCCGGCTTCGCTAGATCTGCGAAGGAAGAAATCGACGCCGGGTTTACTGATGGAACCGCGATCGTCAGGACGTTCGTGGCGAAGTTGGTCGGCGTTCCGTTGATAAGCCCGGCAGCGGAAAGTTCAGCCATGTTCTTGACATCGGCGGAGGCGAAAACATCGGCCGGAGCGCCTTGGGTAATCTGCGAGACCAGGGCCGAGGATCCGGCGAAGTTCAGCGTAACCTTAGTGCCCGGGTTTGCTGCCTCGAACTTGGAGGCGATCTCGGTGAAGGGAGACTTTAAGGACGCGGCGGCGTAAACGGTCACCGAGCCTGTGATCGTTGGGGGAGTGCCGGTACCTGGGCCCGGGGCTTTGTCATCGGCGGAGTTAGCGCAGCCAGCCAGTCCTGCTGCAACGACCCATGGGGTCAGCAGCAGGCTGATGCGCACGCGAAAAATGTTCATGTGATGGTCCTTCTCAGGGCTCGGCTTGATTGACCCAAACGCTCGCATGGGATCAACCTGTTATGCCGGAACCGACCCATTCCAAGGTCCCATCGGCGAAGAACTGTTGCTTCCAAATGGGCACCTCTTTCTTGATGCGGTCAACCAGGTCCGAGCACACAGCGAATGCCTGTCCCCGGTGTCCCGCGGCTACAGCACAAACGAGAGCCGCGTCCCCAATTCCGAGTGCTCCCACCCGGTGCGATGCCCAGATCCGCACGGGAACGACTTCCTCCGCCTCATCAGCGGACGAGTACTTGGCAGCGACCGCTTCCAGAACATTTTTCAACGCCTGGTGTGCGGTGGGGTGAGCAGTGTAGGTCAGTCGGTCGACTGCCTTACCGCCGTCGTGATTGCGTACCACTCCACAAAAACTGACTACTGCTCCGGACGTGCTCGAATCCACAGCCGCTGTGGCCACCTCGACGGAGATGGGCTGATCGCTGAGCTCGCAATTGACTACGGCAAAGGCTTGCCTCGTTGTCTGCGCTGCGGTGGCAGCTTCTCCTGCGTCCGTATGTTGGTCGGTGCTCATTCCTGTCCTCTCATTCAACGGTAGTCGCCTGTCAAGCCCACTCGTGTCTCCAGTCACGCCTATTCCTCCGAGGTTTTCAGAGACCAGTCCCCACTCTTGCCGCCAGTCTTGGCAAGTACCCGGATATCCGTAAGAACAGCGTGCTTGTCAACGGCTTTGATCATGTCGTAAACGTTCAGGGCGGCGACGCTTACTGCAGTCAAAGCTTCCATCTCTACTCCTGTCACACCCCTAGTCTTAACGGTTGCAACGAGCCGCACGCTGTCAGGTCCCAGTACGAAGTCGACCGTCGCCCTGGAAACAGGTAAGGGGTGGCACAGCACAATCAATTCGGACGTTTTCTTGGTCGCCAGGATGCCTGCGATCCGGGCGACGGCCATGGCATCGCCCTTGGGCAATCCCTCCGATGAGAGCAGCAGCAGGACTTCGCGAGTCGTACGAACTGTTGCCGTAGCTGTTGCCTCCCGGTTGGACTCAACTTTTTGTGAAACATCAACCATGTGGGCAGTGCCGTCCGTGCGCAGGTGGGTGAGGCCCGCGGACCAACCTTCAAGCGTCAAACCGCCCATACCTCCACCTCTGATCCCTCCGCCAGTTCCGAAATTCCCTCTGGGATGTGCACCAAGACATTTGATCGAGCAAGTGCTCCGAGCAAGTGGGAACCTTCGCCGCCTTCCAGTCGAACAGTGCCGTTCGCTAAGAGGACACCCCGCCGGACCTGGTGCTTTTTCGGGGGCGACGTTAAGGGATGCGAAAGGGGTGCGCGGAACGAGAGCCGGGGAGCCGGCGCAGCAAACATTTCGCCCAGGAGCGGACGCAGGAACATCTCAAACGAGACAAAGCAGCTCACCGGGTTTCCAGGGAATGCGAGGATCGGAGTGCCCTCGAAGGTGCCGACTCCCTGGGGACCGCCGGGCTGAATGGCAACGTGGGAAAATTCGACGTCATGATCGGTCATGGTCTGCCTAACAGGCTCGTAGGCGCCCGCGCTCACGCCGCCACTGGTAACAATCAGGTCGACGTGCGCGGCATGGATTTTCAAGAGTTTCGATAGGGCGCCCGGCTCATCCTTGACTATGCCTGCCCTGACGACGTTGAGCCCTGCCTGAAGCATAGAGGACTCCAGGAGCGTGTTATTTGCATCGTAAATCTTGCCCGGTTCGGGCTTCTCACCGGGCTCAAGGACCTCGTCCCCGGTGGTGGCCAGCAGGACAGTCAGCTTTTGAGTAACAACAACTTCAGTGACACCCAATGCGGCGAGCAGACCAAGCTGGCGCGGACCGAGCACGGTTCCGGCGGGCAGTGCGCATTCGCCTTTAGCTATATCACTCCCTGCGCCGCGGACAAACGTACCGGCAGCTGTCTCAGGAAGCCACACTGTCGTATCCAACCCAGGGGGAGGGAAGTGGTTTGGCGCTGCCCGTTCAATGGGGACGACAGAATCAGCTCCATCGGGTAGCAGGGCCCCCGTCATGATGGGAGCAGCTGTCCCTCCAGCCAGAGGTGCCGGTACTGTGCCTGCCGGGACGGGTGATACCACACGCAATTTCCCTTGGCCGTCAGTGATGTCGCGGGATTTAACCGCATAGCCATCCATTTGGGAGTTGGTGAAGGGTGGCAAATTTGCCGGTGCCTTAACGGTTTCGGCCAGGCCACGGCCCAACGCTTGCATTAAGGGGATTCGCTCTACCTGGGGTGGGGTCAACAGCGGAAAGAGCACGTCCCGGATTGCCTGCAGGTGTGTCGATACACTTCGATGTTCATGTTCCGGCAGAGACCTTCCGAGGATCCGGGGGCCGGGACGCTTGCCCCCCAGTCCGGTCAGCTGCTCTTCTTGCCTTTGCATGTCCTGCCTCCGGGAGATCTTTTTCGGTCTGGTGAATCCTGCTCGGCCACGCCAACCTGCTTATTCTTTCCAACGAAGCTTTTGGCGGAAGCATCTCTCTGGTTCTCGTGTGCGCCCCAGGTTCGATCGTGTTGCGCAAACTGGTCCTCCTGGGTGCAAAGTGATTCCAACAGGAAAGCGACGCTTCAGCTATAACTACTTGCCACAACTGGCTTCCGCAATTGTCAGTTCCAGCACAAAGGCCCCTGCCCTGCTTCGCGTAGCCTGAAGACATGAGTATCCAGCTAGGCATGCCGCAACCCCGGGAGGATGCCGGGCTGTCCGTATCCGCGTCAAGGCCTGCCGGCATAGGCGCCGCGCTGGTGGACCGGTATGGGCGCCGCGCCACTGACCTGAGGTTATCGTTGACGGATAAATGCAACCTCCGCTGCACCTATTGCATGCCTGCCGAGGGGCTCCAATGGCTATCCAAGCAGGCGGTCATGTCAGCCTCGGAAATTATACGGATCGTCCGGATCGGTGTGGAGAACCTGGGTATCCGCGAACTGCGGCTGACCGGAGGCGAACCCCTGGTCCGCCACGATCTACTGGGGATCATCGCCGAGTTGCGGCGAAACCACCCTCAGCTGCCGATTTCAATGACCACGAACGGTGTGGGGCTCGCCAAAAAAGCGGCCCCGCTCAAGGCTGCCGGGCTGACCCGGATTAACGTCTCGTTGGATTCGCTGCATGAGGAGACCTTCAACCAGCTGACGCGTCGGCCCTTCCTGGACCAAGTCCTGGCCGGGGTGGATGCCGCGTGGTCCGCCGGACTGGGGCCGGTCAAGCTCAATGCCGTATTGATGCGGGGCATCAACGATGCCGAAGCTCCTTCGTTGCTCGCGTGGGCGCTTGACCGTGGTTACGAACTAAGGTTTATTGAGCAGATGCCGCTGGACGCTGATCACGGGTGGACCCGGCGCAACATGATCACAGCAGCCGAAATCCGTACGCTGCTGTCCACTGACTTTGTCCTCACCCCGGATCCTCGGGCACGTGAGGGCGCGCCGGCGGAACGTTTCGAAGTACGGCGTCGGGCAGTTGGGTCGGAGGTGACTGACACTTCGTCGGCAGGGGGCCAGAACGTGCGTCCGGCGCTTGGGACAGTGGGGATTATCGCTTCAGTCACTGAACCCTTCTGCTCGGATTGCCGACGGACACGGATCACGGCCGAAGGTAAGATCATGGGCTGCCTGTTCTCCCGCGAGGAATTCGACCTGCTGGGTCTTCTGCGATCAGGCGCCTCAGACGAGGCTCTCGCACGGCGGTGGCAGGATGCAATGTGGCTCAAGCCAAAAGCTCATGGCATGGATCATGTAGGACTAGACGCCCCGGACTTCGTCCAGCCGGACCGCAGCATGAGCGCCATTGGAGGATAGCTCTTTATGAACGTACGCTATTTTGCTGCCGCACGTGCTGCTGCCGGATTTGAGGAAGAAATGTTCGACCTTGCAGACGGCACGACTGTGGCAGGGCTCCTGAAGGCCATACGGTCCGTAAAACGTCCGGAACCTCCCGCAGGGACTCCCCCTCTGACCAATATTTTGGCAAGAAGCAGCCTCCTGTTGAATGAAGTTGCAGTGCGTGATCACTCAACGGTTGTAGGTCCGAACGATGTGGTTGACGTGCTTCCCCCGTTTGCCGGCGGATGAGCCGCTTCAGCTTTTTGTGCATCCGGTCTGCAACCCAGTGTTGCCAATCTTGAAGGTCTTAGCGCGCTTCACGGGCTTCTCGACAGCGTGCGACACGTACAACGTCGTCGTAGCGGCGATCGTTCTTCAGCTAGTTGTACTGGCCTGGTGTATTTGTGTTTGATGCCGGGACCAAGAGCTTCGTTGAAAACCCGTGAGCGGTAGCAGGAACCGTTGTCGGTCAGCACCCTGCGGGGTGAGACCCCGTAGCCCTGAAAGTAGGCGCTGCCCCCTTGCCAGAATCGGGCAGCGTTGTTGTCCTGCCGCTCGTCTAAGAGGATCTCTGAATACGCGAGCCGTGAGTAGTCATCAATGGCGGTGTGAATGTGGCTAGCCGGGTTTAGGGCGGCCTTAGCAGTGTCCGCGGTTGGACCAGCCCTTGGCCCGGCCCACGGCCCTGTTGCCTCCTCCGTCGGGGACCCGGCCGAGCTTCTTGACGTCGACGTGAACGAGAGCTCCAGGGCTGTTTGTTCGTAGCGGCGAATGACTCGTCCTGTCGCCCGATCCAGACAGGACAGCCTCGCCAGACGATAACGGGACAGGACCTTGTGGACCGTGGACGGGTGCAACCCGAGCAAACAAGCGATGCGGGCCGGCCCCCAGGGCCGGTTCACCCGTAGGGCAATGATCCGCCGCTCGACCCGCTGTTGTGTCCGCTGCGGGGATGATGCAGGACGGCTCGAGCGGTCATCCATACCCTTGGCGCCGAGCTCGCGCGCCTGGGGACCAAGCTCAAGATAACGTTTGGCCCAACGGGCGGCGGTCGGCACAGAAACCTGCAAACGTTCGGCAGCGCGCCGCAACGGCCAGCCATCATCGACGATACATTTCGCCAACTCAAGCCGCCCCAAGGACGCGAGGAAAGCGTTAGGGTGGGACACGAAGACCTCCGATTGTGGAACTTGACTCTAGACAAGCCCCGCTCCACTCGGAGGTTTTCTTCATATCGCCATGCCATGCCGACTGTCACCAACGTCCGTGGGTAACACAGCTGATATGTAATTCTTGTGTCAAGAGCGTGGGGATGCAGTCCCAAGGTTTTGGGCCGTGGGACTGCATCCTTTGTTTTGCCGGGGTGATCGTTGGTGTGGGTTAGCGTGTCGTTGGCGACGGCGCGGTCAGACTGATATGCGCGGGTTGGTTACCGCAGGACGATGTGTTCGGCTGGAGGCTACCGCTGGTCTAGGAAGATCGGGCATACCCTGTTGGGGGCGCCCATAGCTGTATCGCGGGTTTACTCCACACGCTGCGATTACCCCACCATCGCTGGCGTCCCGGCTGTTCCGTTCCGTGAAGGGACGGAAGTCAGGTAGTTGTTTGGGTGGTCTCCAGGCTTCCGGTAGCGAGGGACCAACACCAGCCGGAGAGCTCGCGGGCGATGGCGACGTTTGCGATGACGGGCCGCTTGCGGCGTTCGAGGTAAATCATCCAGCGTTCGTGCAGGCGCCGGTTCCCTGCATGGCCACGTGCTCGGGCCTGGGAACTGGCTTCTTCCCACCGTGAGCGCATGAGCCGGGACGAGACGTTGTATGGTCTACGGTGGTGCCAGGCTGCTTCGACGAGTAGCCGGCGGGCATGTCCGTTTCCGGTTTTCGTGATGGATCCCTGGGACCGGGACGCCCCCGATGAACGCTCGGTCGGGACCAGGCCCAGATATGCGCCGATCGTTGAACCGGTAAACCGGTCCCAGTCACCGATCTCCACGGCAAGACCAAAAGCCGTCAGCGTAGATATCCCGCGCAGGCACTGCAGCGACCGGACAATGGGCGTGTATTCGCTTGCATAGGCCATGGAGGCGATCGCCTGATCGAGGCGGTCACGGCGGTCCGAGATCTCATGCATCGCTTCCAGCGAGGACGCATAGGTCAGTTGTCGGGCCGGAGAATCGAATCGCTGGCGTGCGAGCCAGAGTTCGTGGGTTCCGGTCCAGGCCTGCCCGCCGGAATACACGATGCCCTGTCGCAACAAGAGCTTGGAAATGCGGTGCCGGGAACGCATCAGGTCCCCGCGGACATCTTCACGGAAACGCACCAGATCCCGGGCCGCTTCCTGATCCACCGAAGGAACCTGGACCGCCGTGATCTCACCGAGTTTGAGCAACCGGGCCAGATGCAGAGCATCCCTCGCATCGGTCTTTACCCGGTCACCGGACGGGCGCTGAAGCTTCGACGGGGCTGCAATCACCGTATCGATGCCGGCAGAAAGCAGGAACCTGGCCAAGCCAAAACCTGTTGGACCTGCCTCGTAAACGACCTTTGCCGGCGGAGGCAGCGAGATGATCCAGGCAAGAATCTCATCCCGGTCCGGCGTCAAACGGCGCCGGAAAACTTCCCCGGTCCGACCGTCCAACGCACAGGCCACAACACTACGGGCATGGACATCCAGGCCAACGCTTGTACGCTCGAACATAGCTGGAACCTCCAAATTTCAAATGTGGCTCTACCTGTTCGCCAAGTGTGGCAGGCAACCCACGACTTGCTTTGAAAAGGAGGTTCCAGCCCCCTGGACCACATTTCCCGGGCCCTTCTGACAGAGGGCCATCAGCGCCGGAACAAGATCCGGAGCGTCCACCCCCCCACCCGTCATTAGGGACAGAGGATCCAAGCTGGACGCTCCGGAAACGGTCCGGCGAAAATGGACCTCCAGAAGGGTCCAGAAGCTCCACAGCTGCTTCGCCTAAGCCGGCAACCTCCTGCTCATATCGTCTAGTGGATGCGTACCAACCGTGATGAAGAGTCGGGATCTGAACATTGGTAGTTGCTCCCGTGGATTCTGGTGACTTTCGAATGGATGGCGAACACCTGAAGTTCGTTAGGTGCCGCCGCAGGAGTACCAGTAGCCATACCTTCGCATTTGGTGCAGGGGTAGACAGTTACGGCCCCCTGGACGGCGAACGCATGCGAAGAAGCACACGTGGGCTTGCGTTTCTGGCTCATGCGCGATAGCCAGCGCACATAACAGGCTGCCTGCAAAAATCAGGGGACGCAGGGGCGTGCCCACCCGGTCGTTTAAAGGAACAGTCCGTGACGTCTAAACGGACCCTTTGTCCTGCGTACCCTTTTCCCTGCCCAGGACCGGAATGGTGGGCGCGTTGTTCCTTGTGCACACTTCGACAAAAGGTCGGATGTAGTTGTCCTTCAATGCCATGCAAAAAGTCACGGCGGGTAGGGGAAGATGAAGGTCATTCGAGGGAGTGAAGGATGAAACTACCTAATATCAGATACGCATCACCAGCATCAATTGAAGATGCCTGCGATCTACTGTCAGCTGACGAGGACTCCAAGATCATTGCTGGAGGCCAGAGTCTGCTGCCTGTCATGGCCATGCGCCTAGCCCAACCGTCCGTCATTGTAGACCTGGGATACGTTCCTGGCCTGACTGACCTGGAGGAAGTCGGAGACTACATCCGCTTCGGACCTATGGTCACCCATGCAACGATCGTCAGTTCCCCTGCCGTTGCCAAGAACCTGCCAATGATGGTGGCAGCTGGCCACCACATAGCCCATCCCCAGATTAGGAATCGAGGGACCTTGGGCGGAGCCTTGGCCCATGGCGATGCAGCGGGCGAATGGCCGCTCGTATTGCTTGCCCTCAATGGAATGGTGGAGGTTCAAAGTGTAAGAGGACGGCGCACCATTGATGCCGATGACTTGTTCGTCGGTCCGTACATGACGAGCATTGCCGCTGACGAGATCATCACTGACGTTTGGCTACCTTCACGTCCCGACGGATGGGGCTATGGGGAGTTTGCTAGACGATCTGGAGACTATGGGCTCGCCAATGTCGCAGTCGTAATGTCGATTGAGGGTTCACAAATTTCAAATGCGCGGGTGGCCGTTGGAGCCGCTGTTGGCAAAATCCAACGAGTGCCCGAGGCGGAAGACGTCCTCAACGGATCAGAGCTGTCACCGGAAAGGGCAGAAGTAGCCGCAAAAGCTGGAGCGAAATCGCTCTCGTATATCTCAGACATCCACGGCTCGGCCGAATATCGCCAAGGCCTGGTGCAGGAGCTGATTCGGCGCACCATAGTTGAAGCAGGAGCACGTACGTGACATCATCATCCCCATCAGAACGCGTCGAAATAGACGTGGAAGTAAACGGACGTCGGCGCACTGTTGCAGTAGACGCGCGCGATACTTTGGCCGACCACCTGAGGAATGACCAAAAGCTCACCGGCATCAAGCTCGGATGTGAGCATGGGGTTTGCGGTGCGTGCACGATCCTCATGGATGGGGCTGCCGTGCGGTCCTGCCTGACCCTTGCCGCCCAGGGAAACGGACGCAGCATACGGACCGTCGAGGACCTGTCGGATGGCGCTGCCCTTAGCCCACTTCAGGAAGCATTTAAAAAGCACCATGCCCTCCAGTGCGGTTTTTGCACGGCAGGGTTCCTCATATCAGCTACAGAGTTGCTAGACGCAAACCCTAGTCCGACAAAAGACGAAGTTGTCGAGGCCCTCTCCGGTAACTTATGCCGATGCACGGGCTACCAGACGATTGTTGAGGCTGTCCTGGATGCAGCGGGTCAGATTGGAAACTAAAATGGACAACCCACATTATTACTCTCCTCCTATAACAAGAAACGTTATAGGCAAGCGGGTCCCACGAACTGAGGACGCAAGACTTCTTACCGGGCGGGGAAAGTACCTGAACGACATCAACGTTGAGGGCCAGTTGCATGCTTGTTTCGTGCGCAGCCCTGCTGCTCATGCTCAAATCACGGGCATTGATACGTCGGTCGCCTCAGAGATGCCTGGCGTTCACCTTGTCTGGACGGCTTCTGACATCGAAAAGTACTGCGCCGGCATCGAGGCACAATATACGGCTGAGGGATGCGAAGCGATGACCATGCCGCTCTTGGCTAAGGACGTCGTACGTTACGTGGGTGAACCGGTTGTATTGATAGTCGCAGACTCGCGAGCGGTAGCAGAAGATGCGTGTGATCTCGTAGGTCTCGAGCTCGAGCCCCTCGAAGTCGTGCTTGACCCCCGCAAATCCATCCAAGGGGGCCCAGTAGCAAACGGCGAACGCCCTGACAATGTGGGCATTCGCGGGAGAGCAACCTTTGGGGACGTGGATGAGGCGTTCGCCAATGCCGAGCATGTCGTTTCCGCCCTGTACCACCCTGGTCGGGTGGCAGCCGCCCCTATGGAGACGAGGGGTTGTCTAGCGGACTACGAATGGACTGAGGACCGGCTTAGGCTATGGGCGTCAACGCAGATGCCCCATTACGTGAAGATGTGCCTGAGCCTCTTTCTTGGTTTCGATGAGTCACGAAGCGAGGTCATTTCTCCTGATACCGGCGGCGGTTTTGGGCAGAAAGCGCACGTATTCCCTGAAGAAATGCTCATGCCGCTCGCTTCGAAGCACCTGAAGACGCCAGTAAAATGGGTAGAGGATCGGCGCGAAAATCTTTTGGCCGGTTCACACGCCCACGAGCAGTTCGTCACAATCCAATATGCCGCCAACGCTGAGGGACGAATAACTGGGGTTCGGACCCATTCTTTAGTTGACGGAGGCGCCTACCATATGCCCCCGCAGACTATGGCTGTGGAATGCTGGGCTACCGCGGCCGTCACGCCCACCGGTATATACGATATCCCAGCGGCGGAGTACGTTTACGAGGGGGCCGTCACCAACAAGTGCCCCATGGGCGCTTTCCGCGGGGTTGGATACACGGCGGGAACCCTCGCCCGGGAATCCCTTATGGATGATCTGGCGCGACAGATGAAGGTGTCTCCTTTTGAAATCCGGAGACAGAATGTTGTTAAAGAATTTCCGTGGACAAATCCCCAGGGGGTCGTGTACGAGGAGGGGTCATTTCTTGAGGTAATCAACACCTTGGAAGAAATGGTCGACTACCCGGCCTTTCTCAAACGACAGGAAGAAGCCCGCAAAAACGGCAAATACCTGGGGTTGGGAATCAGCGTCTTCGTCGAAAGTAGTGGCGAGAGCACGGGCATGATGCAGGCCCATGGCGCAACCGATGTGTTCCATGACACAGCAACCGTCAAAATGGATTCGACCGGCTCGGTGACAATAACCTCGGGTTTGAATTCACAGGGGCAGGGCCACCAAACGACCCTAGCCCAGGTAGCCGCGGATGTCTTAGGCATCCCCTTCGAATCGATCAGCGTCGATGCGGGAACTTCCACCAAGGGCGCCTATGGCAGCGGCACCATTGGAAGCCGCGCAGCCGTCATCGCCGGCGGATGTGTTAATCGTGCAGCCCATGCCATTCGCGAAAAACTGGTTGCCGTTGCTGCCAATATGCTCGAGTCTTCTGAGGAAGACATCGTTTTGGAAGAAGGCTTCGCATCCATCGTAGGGGCTCCGGAATCGCGAGTGAGCGTCGCCGACGTGGCCATGGCAGTCTACTGGGACTCATCCAAGTGGCCCGCCGGTTTTGAACCCGGATTGGAGTTCACTAAGGCATGGGACACATCCCGGCCCATGTTTTCGAACGGCGGTCATGCCCTTATCGTTGAACTGGATCCCATCACCGGGTTTGTAACAGTCGAAAAGGTCTATTCCGTCGAGGACTGCGGCGTTATCATCAATCCCACAATTGTAGAGGGCCAAATTCGCGGTGGGGTCATACAAGGAATTGGCATGGGCCTTTTCGAGCAGCTTGTCTACGATAATTCAGGAAACTTGTCTACAACGTCTTTCCTGGATTACCAGACGCCAACGATGGATGTTTCTCCCCCATTTGAAATCAGGCACATTGAAACCCCGTCGGTGATGACAGCGTCAGGCGTGAAGGGGATGGGAGAGTCTGGTCTGATCTCGGCACCGGCTGCCGTACTCAACGCCGTGAATGATGCACTCTCTCCCTTTGGTTCCGTTCTCTATGAACTTCCAGCAACCCCCGAGAAAATTATCCGCGCCACCAAGGGAATTGTCGACCTGGAAGGCCCGGAGGATTGGTCAGACCTGTGGGATCGGGCAGGGGTGCCCGCGCTCGATCGAGGCCCAATGGATACGGAGTAGGGACAGCATGCGTGCGTCCCTGATTGCAGACCCAAATTCCAAAGTCCAGGACATGTGAAAGAAGGCAAAATTTGTATGACGCAATTGTGGTTGGCGGCGGTTTTAGCGGTCTGAAAGCAGCACGCGACCTTACCAATGCAGGCAAAAAAGTACTTCTCCTTGAAGGGGGCGACCGCCTTGGAGGGCGAGCGTATTCCCGGGAGTCCCGGAATGTACCCAACCTGCAGGTCGAGATAGGTGGAGCGTACCTACACCGAAAGCATCACCCGCGGCTGGCAGCCGAATTGGACCGGTACGGAATTGCCACGGCGGCTGCTACCGAGTTCACCTCGTTTAGGCATCGTTTGGGCCCGACCGCACTGAATCAGGCATTTCCTATTCCCGGTTCGGAAGCAGTTGCAGTGGAAGCAGCCACCTACACTTTGCTGCGGGATGCGCACAGAATTGACCTGGAAAAGGGGTTGGAGAACCAGGACCTTGAGGACCTGGACATCCCACTCATCGAGTACGTCGACGGGCTCGACCTGCCCCCTGTTTCCAGGCAGTTTTTGCTCGCCTGGGCGTGGAACATGCTGGGCCAGCCTGCTGACCAGTCATCCGCGTTGTGGGCGTTGCAACTTGTTGCAGCACATCACTACAGCATCCTCGGCGTGCTTTTCTCGCTGGATGAAGTATTTGCCAATGGTTCAGCTGACCTGGTCGACGCCATGAGCCACGACATTCCTGAAATCAGGATGCAGAGCGTCGTTACCGGCATAGATCAGTCAGGCGATGCAGTGCATGTGACCCTCAAAAGCGGGGACGCCTTCCAAGCACGTTCCGTGGTAATTGCTACCCCAATGAACACTTGGCGGAGGATTCTTTTCACCCCGGCCCTACCTGAAAACCGGCGGTCAGTAATTGAGGAAGGGCACGGTGGCCGCGGACTTAAAATTCTGATTCACGTGCGGGGAGCGGAAGCGGGAATCGAATGCGTCGGAGACGGAATTTTTCCCACGCTTTACGACTATTGCGAGGTGTCGGAAAGCGAACGACTGTTGGTGGCGTTCACCGACTCGGGATCCTTCGATCCTACCGATCTCAGTGCTGTCAAGGACGCTGTGCACTACTATCTACCGGAGGTTGAAGTCCTCGGCATCGATTATCACGACTGGATCAAAGACCCACTTTTCGAAGGGCCCTGGGTCTCACCCCGAGTACGACAGTTCAGTCGAGTACACAAGGAACTTGGTGAACCGGCAGGCCGTGTTTATTTTGTAGGATCCGATGTGTCGTTGGGGTTCCCGGGATATATTGAGGGCGCGCTGGAAACCGCTGACTCGGCGGTCAACGCGATTCTGCGTTCGTAGAACGAGGGCTTCCTGATGCTCTCCCCGGAGCTTATGGTTCGCTCGCAGCCGGCGCAGTCATCCGGCCAAAAACGCTGACAAGAATGCCGTTGCACGGTCCCATGAACGCCATCGGCCATCAGGAATGATGGCCGATGGCGTTCTGTCGGGATCAAAAATTAGGTTTAGGTGTTTGGGTGTAGCGTGATCCTCTAACCCAACGGTGCCCCCGATCCCGCCTCATGATCCTCCTGCTCCAGGGAGGGTCACTGCTATCCGTTTGGTAGCCAAGTTTCCTGCTCAGGGCCTTGCCGCGCCCCCGCAGGAACTGGACCACTGCCTCCGCCCGTGAGAGTTGCTGCTTCGCCTGGTCGTCCTCGGACCTCGCCGGTTCACAAATTCGATGCCTCACATCCCTTTCCTATACACAGGCAGTTTGTGCTCACCCCGTTCACTTCGAGGAGATGAATTTGATGTCTATCGGTGCTATCGCCGGTCTGATTTCCGCTGGGGTCTTTGCACTCCTTGTTCTACTGCTTGCAGTGCCGATCATGAAACTCGGCCAGGTACTAGACGAGGTACGAATTGCGATTAGGTCGTTGAGCGACGGTGCGATTCCGATAATGGATGGGGCCACAGCTATTGTGGCCACCGCCAATCAACAACTTAGGAAAGTGGACGGCATTGCGTCGAATGTCTCTGATGTTAGTGCCAACTTCTCCGCCTTGACCTCCCTGATCACGGCCAGTGTCGGGGCACCCCTGATCAGAATGGCGGCTTTCAGCCATGGTGTCAGAACCGCTTTAGCGAAACACCCTAGGCCGGCTACAGGCCGACGAAGCCGCTAAAGTTCGGAGGCCAGTATGAACCGATTTATCTGGCTGGGAACCGGCATGCTTATTGCAGTCATTGCCCTTCGGCAAGTGAATGCAACAAAGACCGGACCCGGCCCGTGCAGGGCCTTATAGACGGTCTCAGGCGCGACGTGCAATTCCGGCTGTCCAGGAAGACACTACACAGCCGGTTGCCGATCTGGCGGGGGCTTCATCGCTGTTCGAGGTGCTCCCAGACGAAGGCCCACAGCTCCTGGATCGGACGACGGCGGGACTTTGCTTGCGATCTTCCCGGTTCGCTGACGACTCCTTCTGCGCTCGGCACTGCGCAGGGCTGTCTGCGGACGGTAGTTGCCAGAGGGTTCGTGAAGGTTGCGGCTGATCTCCGTGCTCACGGTAGCGGACTGCACCCGAGCTGCCGGGCAATGGCACGGATGCTACGCCGGGCATGCAGTAGGTCCGCAATCGTAATCCGTTCCGGCTCGGAGAGATGACGGCGGAGATCCCTGCAGGCCGCTGCTGTGAAATCGGTGCGTACGTCTTGATGTCTCCGGACTTTTAGACGACCGTTTGGCCGTGCCGCCACCGAGTGCCGGGACTACGGCTGGTTCCCACGATGCGGCAGGCTTCAGGATTGCCCATTTCCTGTTTTATCAGCTGATCATAGTGAGCCCGGGCAGCCATCTTCGGTGGAGCGCATCGACCCCTCGGCGGTCCTTTCATCTGGCCCAATTGCAACTCATAATCGCTCAGGTGTTGCAACCACCGCTAGACGGCAAGCCCACGCAACATGGCTCAGTTTTCGAGCATCGCTGACACCAGGGTTCGTTTTGGATTCGGATGCAGGCTTGGATACGCCATCAGCAGCACTAAGGAACGTTACGGTAGCGCTTAACACAGGGGAGGGGACAAGTTCCTCGAGTTGCAGGAGACGGCCTGTAAGCGGCCATGAAAAACTGCCCATAGGCGGCCACGAAATTGCCCACTGACGGCCAGTAGAACTGCCCACTGGTGGCCATGAGATCTGCCCACTTCCTCAACTGTTCCTGCCGCGTCTTCAGCGGCGGGGGCCTCTCCCCGGGATTTGATGACGGTGTCTAGTCGCACCAAATGTCGTCCCAGGAAGAGGCCCTGTATGAAGCATGACGGAGAAATCATGGAAATTCTTGCTGCCTATGATCTGACCGGATCGTTGCGCGCCACCGCGGAGCTCACGGGCTGCTCGCACCACACTGTAGCCAGGCACGTCGCCGCGCGGGACGCCGGCCGGCCAATTGCAGAACCGGCGCCCCGGCCCAGGGTCACGGACGCTTACCTGCCTAAGATCGAGGAATGGGTAGAGGCGTCCAAGGGCCGGATCCGCGCCGACAAGGCCCACGAAAAGCTGCTCGCCCTAGGCTATGAGGGGTCCGAGCGGTCTACGCGCCGGGCGATCGCGCAGGTCAAGGCCGCGTGGCGGCTCGGACACACCCGTGTGCACCGGCCGTGGATCACCGAGCCTGGGATGTGGCTGCAGTACGACTTCGGCGACGGGCCACGGATCGGCGGCGTAAAAACCATTCTGTTCGTTGCCTGGCTGGCGTTCTCAAGGTTCCGGATCGTGATCCCGTTGCGGGACCGGACCGCGCCGAGCGTGTTCGCAGCCCTCGACCGGTGCTTCCGGATCCTGGGCGGGGCACCAACGTATGTCCTGACCGATAACGAGAAAACCGTGACAACGGCCCATGTCGCAGGGGTTCCGGTGCGGAACCAGCAGACCCTGGACTTCGCCCGGCACTACGGGGTCACCGTGCTGACCTGCCAGCCCGCGGACCCTGCAACGAAAGGCGGAGTCGAAGCGTCGGTGAAACTGGCCAAAGCCGACCTCGTGCCCACCGACACGAACCTGAGGCCCGGTTACGCTTCCTTTGCCGAGCTGGAGGCCGCCTGCGAGGCGTTCATGGACGAGGTCAACAACCGCGAACACCGGGCCACCCGACGTAAACCCGCAATGGTTTTGGCGGAGGAAGCGGCCCGGCTGCACCGGATCCCGGAGACCGCGCACACGGTCGCGTTCGGGCTGGCCCGTATAGTCCCGGAGAACACCCCGATGGTCTCCTTCGAGAACGCCCAGTACTCGGTGCCGTCGCATTTGCTCGGCGCGAAGGTGTTCGTCCGCTCCCACGGCACCGGCCCTGACGAACAGGTCATCATCGTCCACCACGGCCCGACCGGCCCGGTCGAAGTCGCCCGCCACGGCCGGGCAAGGCCCGGCAGTCCCGCGGTCATCGAGGAGCACTTCCCAGGGACCAGTACCAGAACCCCGGGCGACTACGCCGTGAAGGCACGCACCGCCGGTGAAGCCGAGTTCCTGGCCATCGGCGCCGGCGCCAAGACCTGGCTCGTGGAAGCCGCGGCTGCAGGAACAGGCCGGATGAACATGAAAATGGCCGAGGCCGTGACCCTGGCCAAGATCGCCGGGACCGAGTCCGTGGACCGTGCCCTGGGAGACGCCGCGCTGCACGGCCGGTTCGCCCACGGCGACCTGCCCTCCATCCTGAACGCGAACATCCGCCGCACCACCACCCACGCCGCTAACGAAACCAGGTCCCTCACCCAAGGCACCAGCGCCTGGGCAGGCCTCGGCGCCGAGCCGTCCAGCGCCCCCGCAAAGGAGCAGAGCCGATGAGCCCGGTCACCACCACGAACACCACCGCCCCGGCCCTGCCGGCCGAACTGGAAGCGCTGATGCGGCAACTGAAGATGCCCCACGCCCGGGCACTGGCACCGGAGCTGATCGCGACCGCCCGCGCCCAGCGCTGGGAACCAACCGAGATCATCAAGGCACTGTTCACCGAAGAAGCCGCAGGCCGGGCCCGGTCCATGCTCGCCACCCGGCGCAAAGCAGCAGGCTTCCCGACCGGGAAGACCTTCGACGTCTGGGACCCCGCCGTCTCCTCCATCCCGGCGCCCACCCAGCAAGCCCTGCGCACCCTGGAATGGATCACCCGACGCGAGAACCTGGTCGTCTGCGGGCCCTCCGGCACCGGGAAAACGTTCTTCCTCGAAGCCCTCGGCCAGCAAGCCGTCGAAGCCGGGATGCGCGTTGCCTGGTTCAGACTCGAAGACCTCGGCGCCCTGATCCGTGCACACCGCACCGACGACAGCGTCACCCGGGCAGTGGCCAGGATCCTCCGCGCGGAACTCGTCGTGATCGATGACATCGGCCTTCTCCCGGTGGCCACCGACGCCGCCGAAGGACTCTACCGGGTCGTGGACGCCGCCTACGAGAAACGCTCCGTGGCCATCAGCTCGAACCTGCACCCCGCCGGCTTTGACGAGCTGATGCCCAAAACCCTCGCCACGGCAACCGTGGACCGTCTCCTGCACCACGCCCACGTCTGCCAAACCAGCGGTGACTCCATCCGACTCACTCAAGCTCTCGCCGGGAAAGGAGTCACCCAACTGAACTAACAAACCCTCGACGATGGCCAACCCCACCGACAACCCTCAGTGGGCAGATCTGTTGGCCATCACCGGGCAGCTTTACTGGCCACCAGCGGGCCGATTAACTGGCCGCCCGTGGGCAGAAACCAAAGGCCATTGACAACGGCCAGCGGCAGACGTCGCCCCGCCTGTGCAGAGCGACATAGCCCACGAAGACTGCGGGAAATGCAGGCCGTTGCATTCCCCGCAGTCCATGACCGAGGGTGGATCCCGAGCCAGGAGGAGTCGTGTCTGGCCCGGAAAATGTGGGGGGACTGTCCCAAGGGGTCTTGCAGTAATCTTGCGGTTAGTGGCTTCCTATCGGCAGTTGCCGCCTTGATTTCCGGTCACTCAGCTGTTTGGCCAGGATTCCCACATCGAGACCTGCTCAGAATCTTGGTACGCGGAGGCTGCGCGGAGCAGTATCTTCTGCAACGAAACTGCTTGCCAGAGCCGCCCACAGGGTTCGTGCGTCCGGATAGTTTCGTCTCCGCCCGGGAGCGCATTCTGTTGCATTCATCACCTCACGAGATGCCGCATTACTTCGCAGACCAACTGCCTGATTCCCCAAAGCCCGCAACCGGCGCGGAGGTGACAGCCATGGCCGAACGGCCATGAGACCGTTAGCGCTGACGTGACGTGGCCGACGCGTGTCAGCTGCTGTGATTCCTACATTGGAAGGCTTCTACTGTGGCTTCCACGATTTGTTGGTATCCCGTACACCGGCATATATTTCCGGAAATAGCTTCGCGAGCGGTTGTCTCATCGAGGGTAACGTCTTCGTCGTCGTAGAGAGGCTTAAGAGACATCAAGAAACCTGATGTGCAAAAACCGCACTGCAGGGCGTGGCACTTTGAGAAGGAACTTTGTAGCGGGTGAAGGTCGCCTTCCTGCTGTAGGCTTTCGACTGTTTCAATCCTGGCGTTGTTCGCCTGCACTGCCAGCACGGTGCAGGATCGAATGGGCTGACCATCCATCAGCACAGTGCAGGAACCGCAAACGCCGTGCTCGCAGCCTACCCGTGTCCCTCTGAGGTGCAGGTCTTCGCGTAGGAAATCTGCGAGGAGCCGACGAGGCTCGACGTCCGTTTCGTGGTTGACTCCGTTTACTTCAACCGTGAGGCGAAAGGCGTTCATCAGTATTCCATGCTTTCCTTTGTCGGTCTCGCGCGGTGCCGTGCTTGGGCGAGGGTTCGTTCGACGATTGTCCGAATAACTTGGGTGCGATAGGGAGCGCTCCCGTGCACTGTGGGCACGGGATCAAGCCCCTGTACCGCCACCCGGGCAGCTGTGGCAACGTCGGCGCTGGACAGGGTGCTGTCTATTAGGACTTTTTCCGCCTCTTGGCAGCGGATGGCGGTTGATCCTCCACCCAGGACAGTAATTCTCGCCCGCGAACATTTGCCGTGTTCGTCCAGGGTGACGATGGATGCCGCTCCTCCTATGGCGTAGTCGCCATGCCTCCGAGAGAACTCATCAAATGCAGCACCAGTGCCGGGAGGTAGCAGAGGTATGTTAACCTCCACAATGAGCTCGCCGGGAAGGATGCTCGAGACGAAATGTGAGACTAGCAGTTCCTTGATAGGAATCTTTCGCTCGCCTTGTAGAGACCGTGCGGTGACGGAGGCGTCAAGGGCTAGCAGGACTACGGGCAGCTCTGCCGCAGCATCAGCATGTGCAAGAGAGCCGCCAATCGTTCCTCGGGTACGAATTTGAGGGTGCGCGATCCACGCTGCCGCTTCCGACAAGATTGGAAGGTTTTGCGAAATGGTCTTGGAGGTCGTTAGCTTCGCATGACGGGTCAAGGCGCCAATCGCCATAGCATGGTCGGTCTTCTTTATGTTTGCCAAACCGGGCACCTGGTTGATGTCGACCAGAAGTGAGGGACGGGCCATCCGGAAATTCAGGAGCGGGACCAAACTTTGACCTCCGGCGATGACTTTCGCGTCATCGCCTCCCTCCGCGAGTAGGC
Source organism: Arthrobacter sp. E1SS-5 (assembly GCF_057073715.1). Taxonomy (NCBI): domain Bacteria; kingdom Bacillati; phylum Actinomycetota; class Actinomycetes; order Micrococcales; family Micrococcaceae; genus Arthrobacter; species Arthrobacter sp. E1SS-5. The sequence goes on along the minus strand of NZ_CP172703.1, from coordinate 4,065,695 downwards.
GGAGCGCATCCTCAACCGAGTCGGCAACAACGTATTCGAAGGAAGGTGGCTTCACGGGCAATACCGCCGGCCGCGCTCATTGTTCATGCCACTACTTTGCCCCCTTGGTATGGCTTTGCGCTCTGCGTCATGGGACAAAACAGTGCCCGGACCTGCCTAGAACAGACAATTCCAAGCAGCGCTGATGCTGAGCGCCCTAACTCAGAGGATGTCTGTTTGGGCGATTGACTTCAGCAAACCATAAAGTCGTAGTGCGACAAGTAGTTCCACGTGGCGTTCGGCAACGCTGATGCCAAGCCGTTCTTCAATGGATCTGAGACGGTAGGCCACGGTGCGCTCATGAACCTGGAGTGCTGTCGCGGCCGCTACCGCATTGCAGCCGGCTGAGAAGTACGCCCGGAGGGTGTCACAGAGTATGTCTTTGCGGGGATCGGTGAGCAAAGGACCCAGCTGCTGCGCGACCAAATCACGCACCGCTTGCATATTTGTGGCGAAGACAGCTTCCAGAGCTACGTCGCTATAGTGCGTTATTCGCGCCCCCGTGAGACGGCCGACTTTGTAAGCTCTCCATGCGCGCTGGTGACTGTGCCGAAAGCCGGAGAAACCCTTGTCAAGGGATCCCAGGGCAAGATGTGCTCCATCGGGCAGGTCGCCTTCTGTCAATTGCGTTGCAGAGCTCAGTCCATCTGATACAGGCAACCAGCCCAGAAAAGCTCCGCCGGTGCTTTCCAGTATCAGTGGCGCATTGCTGTTAAGGATGGTGGCGGCAAGGGTGATCATCCCCTTCGGATCATTTCCCCAGGCCACCACTGATAGGTGGTTTCCTTCGAAGGGGTAGGCAGCGTTAGGTCGGGCCGTGCGCCTTCCTGAAATGAAGTCCCGCAACTCATTCCTCAGCCGGTGATCCTCAGACTTGTAGAAGAATCGATGCTGTTCGGAACGATACGCGTCGATGACGTTGGCAACGACCACGTCATGCCATCGGTGCTGTAACTGGGAGACCCACTTCTGGATCTCTAATTGCTGTGATGCATCTGGGACAAGAGTTGTTGTGAGGTCTAGGAGCACATCCCAGGTCGCAGATTGCAGCACTCTGTAGGTGTGGATGAGTTCGAGTAGATCCACACCGGCTTGGGCTGTTTCGCGCGCCTCAAGGGTGGCCTCCCGCAGGAAATTTTCGTCTGGTTCGTCTGACCCGGACAAGGCCCTGCTGATAGATAGCAGGGCGGCGGACAGCCGCTCAGACCGCCGCAGCGAAAGTGCCGGATCTAAGCCCACACCGGCCTGAACGTCATCATGGAGTCGGCGGACCATCGAGTCGGACAAGTGTTCGATATCTGATGTGACGGCGGCCGATATTGCCGATAGATGTTGTGTCTGGATCATGTTCCTATTTCATGCGCTGTGGTCTCGGCACAGACCAGGCCCCTTGATAGTCTCAGTGTATGACCATTGAGGAAGGACTGGACGAACTTTCCGTTGCAGTGAAGGCAAGGATTCCTGAAATCTACGACTGCATCCGGGCGAGACTGCAGTATACGTACGAAGACTATTCCGCCGCGACACGTAACTCGTCCCTCACGGAGGCAGAATCGGAAACCATCACAGCTTCCCTGCGTGATGTCCTCGAATACATCGGTCAAGGGCGGGTCGGGGCAACCAGGGCTTCCAATGAGACTCTCCGGGAGGTGAGGTTGGCGGCACGGGCCGGCGTGGACTTGCATCACCTGCTCCGGGGATCCAGGGCGGCTCAGGCCACTTTGTGGGAGTTTCTACTTGAGGAGGCGCACCGAATCATCACCGATCCCGTTCGAAGGTCCAAGGTCCTGAGGCATGCCAGTGCAAGCCATTTTGCCTGGAACGATAGAGTTTCTGCGTCCATCATCGAGACATACCAAATGGAGAGCACTGCATTCTCCAGGCAGAGTCAAAACCGGAGGAAGCTTTCGACGCTGAGGGCTCTCCTCGCTGGACTGCCAATAGATTCGACAGTTTTTTCCTATAACCTTTCAGGCCGGCATCTTGCTGCGGTTGTGTCCGGTGACGGTGTGGAGGCTGTGGCTCGGACCCTCGGCAGCGCATCTAGGATCCGTCCCCTTGTTATCACAGCCGAGGATGAGACCGGCTATATTTGGGCCGAGTGGTCGAGTCGATTGCCGTCACCACGGCAGGTTGTCCTGTCAAGTGACCTACCGAAGGACACGCGGATTTCGTTTGGGACTTTGAGCGAAGGCTTGGATGGGTTCGTAGTTACGCACAGACGAGCGCTGGAGGCCGACTCGGTCGCCCAAAAACTGGGCACCCAGGTCACCTGGTATGAAGATGTCATGCTTGAAGCGTTGGCTACGCGCGATCTCGCTGCCGTTACTTCATTTATTTCCGACGAATTGGGGGGCCTCGGGTTGCACCAAGACCCCCCAAGTAGGTTAGTCGAAACTCTCGAAGCATATTTTGCTTCGGGCCAGAACGCGGCAGCGGCAGCACAGCGTCTGGGAGTTCACAGCCGTACTATCGCTTACCGTCTAAAACTCATCGAAGGCAAAATAGGTTCACGTGGCTTGCTCCGAGATGAACTGCCCGTCGCCATCAGGCTCTCGCGGATGGTCGAGGCTATGAAGCTGGAGCTCGGCGGGTTGGAGGATTCTCCCGGTCTCCCGCAACCCGCCCTCTGAGTGAACCCCTTTGAGGAGTCGCTGCCAGCCAGCGGCTTCTACTCCACCAAGAACCAGATTTCCTTGAATGGCTCGTGAAACTCCCAAGTAGACGTGTGTCCCTTCGGAAGGAATACCAGGTCGCCGGCGGTTACAGGGACCGGCTCCTGGGATGCAAGAGTTAGCGTTGCGGAGCCTTCGACAACGTAAATGATCTCGTTATCGGTGAGTTCATAAGTTGTTGTGCACGGCTGCGAAGTGAAGATACCCGTGCCGAATTGTGGAGAGGAAGTGCGTTCAAAGAGCGTGAACCCGTGCCCGTTCGGGCTTCCCTCATGGACGACTACACCGTCCGGCTGCCAGGATTCAAGCGGGGCGGTGCCCGTGCTGACTTTCCTGATCTTATCCATTGTGCGGCCATCCCTTCATAGCCGGGGGAGGTGTCTTTCCCGTCACTAGAACATCTTGGAGCCAGTCTGCCATGTCAAGCCTGGGCCTGATTCCCAGATTGTGGCAGCAGTGATCGCCGTCCTTTTCAACTACCAGGGTCAGGTGTTCTGCCGGGACCAGTTCGAGGACAGTGTCCACGAAGGACAGTGGAACTTCGTCGTGCACGCCGTGCAGAATGTATGTAGGGCATGCGATGTTTGGTAGGACGTCCCGGGTCTCCAGAGCAGCATGGACGTGCTGCCTTGCTTCCTCCAGAGTGTCAACTTTGGAGACGTACTTCCAGCTTTCCTTTGTCAAGGGAGTCTCAAGGTCCCAGTAGTCCAGGTCGGAGAATCCGCCCCAGGAAATGCACGCCGCCAGACGCGGTTCACATGCGGCCGACTTGAGCGCATAGTTACCGCCCAGGCTTCGGCCCAAAACTCCGATAGCTTCGTTCCGGATTGCTTCAAGTCCGATGAGTAGATCCACTACCGCTGACGTGTACTTTTCGTAGTCACCGGCAATCCGCTTGTGTTCAAACATTTCGCCCTGCCCAGGCCCGTCAAACGTGGCAGTAGCCATGCCCCGATCGAGCACCAGGTTTTCCATCTGGAAACTTTCCTCTTTGGTGCTCTCCAGGCCACCGAGCATGATGACCGCGGGGTGTGGTCCCTGGCCTTCCGGAATTCGCACGTAAACAGGCATCGGAATGCCGTCAACCACCAGTTCGTGTCGCTGTGCGGGCGGGGACAAGAGTGGGGCTGCTTTCTGGTATAGTTCAACTTTTCGAGATTGGCCCTTCTGTCGGCGCTCATCGAACCAAAGGAACTGGGCGTACTGGGCGCACAGCGCCGCTGACATCAGGAGCTCACCGGCGGACAGGTCGTGGCCCAGGGCCACTTTACTTTCCGCTTCCTGCTCGTACTCATTTGCGAGATTCATCCAGTAGTCAAACCAGGTAATCTCCTTAGGCCTATCGCGGGCACCCACCATGTCCGAGTAGGAAACGCCGTCGAGGATAAGGCGTCCCCAGTTCAGCATTTCATCTTCAGGTTTCACTTGCGAAGTTACAGTCATACTGCCGTCTCCCTAAATTCAGACTTCCGTGACCCCGCACAAGGGGTCTGCGGAATGATCTTGCTATGGAAGCGGCGCGAGGGCGCCTACTAACTGCGGATACTTAGGCGGTGTTTTTGTCAATGCCTGAACATCCGGGCTTCCCGGCCCGGTGACATACTGAGCCCATGATGGCAAAGGCTAAAACGCTCATCCCTGATACCGGCACGGCCGACGCGGACAAGGGCAACAGACAGGCATGGATAGGCCAGGAGGTTCTGCGGCGGGAGGACCGCCGGCTCCTCACTGGATCAGCAACATTTGCTGGCGATCTGGGAGTGCCCGGGCAATTGCATATGCGCATTGTCCGTTCGACACAGGCCCATGCGCGGATCGTGTCCATAGACGTCACTGAAGCCGCAAAGACTCCGGGCGTACGAATGGTTGTCACGTCTGAGCACACGCGGCATTTGGGTTCCATCCTCTTGGAAGAGCTGGGATACCACGAGATTTACGAAAATATTGAGGACTTTAGCCACCCCGTTCTGGCAGTAGACAAGGTGCAGTATGTGGGGCAGCCGGTGGTTGCCGTACTTGCCGTTGATCCCTATCTTGCCGAAGACGCGGCCGAACTGGTCTCTATCGAGTACGAGCCGCTCCCGGTCCTCCTGGATCCGGAAGAAGCGTTGACCGGTGAGATTGAGCTTTTTCCGGGGCGTGGCAATGAAGGTGCACGCATTAAAAAGGCCTACGGCGACATTGACCGGGCCTTTGCCGAGGCCGAGCACATCATCCGCCACAAGTACGTTACGAACCGCCATTCCGGTGTACCTATGGAGCCGCGGGCCGTAGTGGTGCAGCCCGACCCGGCAAGGGACACGTTATTCATCTGGGGCACAGTGCATGTGCATGACAACCGCAGGATCATCGCCAAGATGTTGAATCTTCCCGAGGTCAATGTCCGGATGAAACACGTAGAAATCGGCGGCAGTTTCGGGGTGAAGGGCGGAGTCTTCCCGGAAAACGTCGTTGCAGCATGGGCAGCCCGCACATTGGGAGTCCCGATCAAATGGACTGAGGACCGCGCCGAGCACATGACATCCACGTCCCATGCTCGGGAAATGGTGCATAAGCTGGAACTCGCGCTCGATGCTGAGGGCAAAATTCTGGGCATGAAGGACGAAATTTTCCACAACCATGGAGCCTATTTCAGGCAAGCCGAGCCACTAGTCAGCGACATTACCGCCGGCATTGTGTTCGGCCCCTACCGGGTTCCGGCCTACGATGCTACCCTGCACGCCGTCTTCACCAACAAAACACCTGTCGGCGCTTATCGCGCACCTGGACGATATGAATCCACTTTTGCTCGTGAGCGGATCTTCGATCTGGCATGTGAAGAAATCGGTCTCAGTAAGGCGGAGTTCCGGCGGCGAAACCTTCTTACCACGGAAGACCTCCCGTGGACGCCTGGTCTCGATATCGTCCACGAGCCTTACCACTTCGACTCGGGAGATGTAGTAAAGCACTTCGGCGAAGCGCTGGAGGCGGCAAACTTTTCGGAGTGGATTGAAGAATCCAAACGACTGCGGGCGCAGGGCCGGAAAGTTGGCGTAGGCCTCGGCGTGCTTATGGACAAGGCAGGGCTGGGGCTTTTCGAAACAGGTGGTGTCGAAGTCAGCCGCGCAGGCCGCGTTACGGTCAAGACCGGAGGTTCTTCGGTCGGACAGGGAATCGAGACAGTTCTGGCCCAGATTGTCGCCGAAGAACTACAGATCGCTCCCGAAAACATTGACATCGTCCATAGCGACACAGAGCTCATTCCGGACGGCGTCGGCTCCTGGTCCAGCCGTTCAACTGTTCTCGCTGGGGGTGCTGCCCGCAAGGCGGCGCTTGCAGTGGTGGATAAAGCCAGGCGTCTGGCAGCTGAGATGCTCGAGGTTGATCCGGAAGACCTCGAATTGGCGGCAGGCAGTTTCAAGGTCAAGGGCACTGATCAGCAAATTACGCTGTACGAGATTGCGGCGGCGAGGGACCCTTTCACGGCTAGGGCGGACAATGATGAGCCGGGCCTCGCGGCGGACGCGGTCTACGTGAACAACGCCATGAACTACCCGTACGGGGTGACGCTGGTGCAAATCGAACTAGATCCTGGCACGGGCGGCCATAAGATACTTCGCTTCTCGACCTCCACGGAAGCAGGGCGTGTAATTAACCCGCTGACCACAAGGGGTCAGATCATTGGTGCCGCTGTGCAAGGCATTGGAGGCGCCCTTTACGAGGAGTTCCTCTACGAAGAGGACGGACAGCCAATTACGACTTCGTTTATGGACTACCTGTTGCCGGGCGCGCAGGAGATGCCGAACGTCGACTGTTTCGTAACTGAAGATGCCAAGTCGCCAGACAATCCCTTTGGCGCCAAGGGCCTTGGCGAAATTGGCATCATTGCCGCCGGCGCGGCAATCGCTTCCGCGGTAGATGATGCCATTGCCGATGGCATCCACACGGACCGGCTGCCAGTCACTCCCGAGCAGATCTTCACCCGCTGTCAAGGTTTGAACAAAGCACAACTGTAACTTGTGGCATCCGCCAGTGGGACAACTTCGCTGCTCTTACGAAACTGAACATACAACCCGGCGGGTAATCCAAGACACACATGAGAGGTCAACTGATGACTAAAGTTCGACACGTATTTGCATGGCGCGTAGCCGAAGGAAGCAACCAGGAGGAGATTGTTGAAATTCTCAACACCCTTCCGCCGCGTCTGGGTTTCATTCAAGGCTGGGAGATCGGCACTCATTCGGGCGACCCTGGCGATAACGGTGCGCCGTGGGATGGTGTCCTGATTTCTGATTTTGCAAGCTGGGCTGATCTGGACAAGTACTCCACCGATCCCTTTCACCTTGAGGTAGTTGCGACACTTATGCCGATGTTCGCGGACAGGGCTGTAGTGGACTACGAAGTTGAGGCGTTCTGATGAGCCAGACTGCTGACGTGAAGGTAGGGATTAGCCCTTGGGGCCCCGACGACGAGAGGGGAGCATTAAACCTCCTCGACGAGTCTGTTCGGGCAGACGTTCTTCAGCGGGCGGACCCCTCGCGGGTTTATGACCTCAGCGTTGACTATTTCGTAGGGATGCCCAGCTTTCAGGGAGCTGGCGATCCCAGCTACCAAATCTTCATGAGCCACACCCCTCAGGGCACGGTGGTGGATAACCTCAACGGTGTCGGCGAGGCTGTCAACAGGCACGTGTGCTACTCCGGAGATGTTGTATTCATGTATACCCACACCGGGACTCACATCGATTCGCTGAACCACTTCGGCGTCGACGGACAGATCTATAACGGGTACAAACCGGAAGAGAATTTGGGCAGTCGGACCTGGACCAAGGGTGGAGCGGAGACGATTCCCCCAATCATCACCCGCGGCGTGTTGCTGGATATTGCTGGCCTAAAGAACGTAGAGTGCCTGCCTGATTCCTACGCCATCACCACTGCAGATATTGAAGAGGCACTGGAAAAAGCGGGCCTCGTATTGCAGAGAGGGGATGTTCCCTTGGTTCGTACCGGACGTATGCGTCATTGGCCGGATGGAACTAAGACTCTTGGAAACCCTCCGGGACTGAGCTTGGATGCTGCCCGCTGGCTTACAAGCCAAAACATTTCTGCAATTGGTGCTGACCAGGAATGCGTGGAGGTAGGCCCGTCGGAGCATGAAGACAACTGGCTTCCCGGGCATACCCACTTCCTTGCGGAAGCAGGTGTGCCCATGGTGGAACTGTTGAACCTGGAGGAACTGGCAGCGGATGGAGTAAAGGAATTTTGCCTGATCGCTGCTCCTATCCGTCTTCGGGGAGCGAGCGGCGCCCCAATGCGTCCGCTCGCCATGGCATTAAGGAAGGACGCATGAGCCCGACAACCGAACGTATTGCGGTAGTTGGAGGTTCGATATCTGGGCTAACGGCAGCGCTGATGCTTCGAGATGCGGGCGTTGAGGTCGATGTCTATGAACGGTCGCCCCAGCCCCTCTCGGGCTTCGGCACTGGCATTGTCGTCCAGCCGGAGCTTGTTCGTTACTTGCTGGAGCAGGGTGTCGAGCTGGACTCGATCAGTGTTCCGTCGTCATCCATGGAATATGTCGACGCACTGACTGGAGAAAGCTTCGGGTCCGTTCCTGCAGACTGGCGCTTCACTAGCTACGACTCGATATACGGAGCGCTTTACGAACTGTTTGGGCCGGAGCGTTACCACACCAGTAAGTGCCTCGTCGGTCTCAACCAGGATTCCGACGCCGTACAGTTGCGCTTTTCAGACGGTACCCAGGCCGAGGCGAACTGGTTGATCGCCGCTGACGGCGGAGCATCAGTAGTTCGCAAACGCCTGCTGGGCATTGAACCGAAGTACGCAGGATACGTCACCTGGCGAGGGGTGCTCCAGCCGGGCGAAGTTTCCGACGATGTGTGGAACTACTTTAACGACAAGTTCACGTATGGGCTTCTGAATGATGGTCACCTCATCGCTTACCCCATTCCGGGCCGGGAAAACTCAGAGTCGCCGCGTTTGAATTTTCAGTGGTATTGGAACGTCCCTGAAGGAGCTGACCTCGACGAACTCATGACGGACGTTCGCGGCATCAGGCTCCCAACGTCTGTCCACAACAACTCACTGAATCCGCACAATCTGCGTCAGTTCCATAGCAAGGGTGAGCGTCTCTTCGCGCCTTTCAGGGACCTCGTACTCAAAGCTTCATCCCCATTTGTGACTGTTGTTGCAGATGCCACTGTCGAGCGCATGGTTCATGGCCGTGTTCTGTTGATTGGAGACGCGGCGGTGACCCCAAGGCCTCACGCTGCTGCGGGTGGAGCTAAAGCCTGTGACGACGCACGTACTCTTGCAGAAGTCTTTACGGAGAACGACAATCTGCAGGAATCCCTGCAGAGGTGGGAAACCAGGCAACTGCAGCAGGGGAACGCCTATCTCCAGAAAGTGAAAAGAATGGCGTCCCGTCTACAGCACGGGGGTAGCTTTGAGCCTGGAAACCCCGACTTCGCATTTGGGCTCCCCGCAGTGGATGAACCATCCGTAGTCAAGAACTTTTAAGGAAAACCGATCATGGAGATGACTAACACTTTCACCGTGCCTGTCCCGCCGGACGAGGCGTGGCCCGTCCTGCTGGACCTGCAGCGAATCGCGCCTATGCTTCCCGGCGCTTCCATCACCAGCGTTGACGGTGATGAGTACGAGGGCAAGGCGAAGATCAAGGTCGGCCCGATTACGGCCGAGTATGTTGGCGTTGCCCGTTTCATTGAGGTCGATGAAAAGGGACGGCGCGCAGTAATCCAAGCTCGTGCCAAGGATGCTCGTGGGCAAGGGAACATGTCCGCGACCATCACCGCACGGCTTGAGCCTGAGGCCAATGGCGCAACCGTCATTGTTCAGACGGAGCTGGACATGACTGGAAAAATCGCTCAGTTCGGGCGAGGTGTGATCAACGAGGCGGCTACGGCCATCCTTGGAGTCTTCGCTCAAAGGTTGGCTGTGGAGATGACTTCAGGAAGCGAGTCCCGGAGCGAAGCATCGACAGAGCTCTCAAAAGCTGACGGAGCCGCAGGAAGGGAACTAAAGCAGCCTGGTCAGGCGGAACCCGAAGAAGCTCTGGACCTCATTAAGCTGGCGAAGGAAACCCGCGCCGCTAAAAAGGGCACTGGCACTCAGGTCGAGGTTCCCGAAGTAGGAAAATGGCTCCCTGCAATTATTTCTGTCGTTGCTGCACTGATTGCAGTCTTCTCGGCAGGTGTTGCGGCCGGAAGCAACCGAAAGTCCTGAATCGATGAATGTTCGTGGATTGGTCCCAAATAGCGGGCAGCTTGACGTCTCAGCTGTTCAGGTGAGCTTTGATTCGACAGAGCTCCTCGAGGACAGGATTTCGCGTACGCAGGACTTGATTTCTGGCATCGACAAAGCGGACCTGATCGTTCTGCCTGAACTCTGGCTTCATGGCGGGTTCTCCTACGACAGCTGGCGAACGAACGCGATCTCGCTGCACAGTGAGGTGTTCACCTTCTTGTCCAAAATGGCCAGGGAAAAAAAGGCCTGGCTGCATGCCGGCTCTTTCATGGTGACGGAGCAAAGCAGTGCCGCTTCTGACATGTGGAATACATCGGTTCTTTTTGACCCTGCAGGATCCATCCGTGCCACCTATAAAAAGATCCATCGATTTGGATTTTCCGACGGAGAGCCAAAGCTGATAGCAGCGGGAGACGAGCCCGTGATCGTGGAGCTGCAGACGGAACGCGCGACGGCCATCACTGGGCTTAGCACATGCTACGATCTTCGTTTTCCTGAGCTGTATCGGCATATCGCAGCGGAGGGTGCGGCGCTAAATGTGGTACCGGCCTGCTGGCCACTTTCGCGAGTTCAGCACTGGCAGACCCTGGGGCGCGCGCGGGCAATCGAGAATCAGACCTTTGTCGTCCAGTGCAACATGACAGGATCTGACCAGAAGGTGGAGTTGGGTGGTCACAGTCAGATCGTGGACGGCAACGGAAATATCTTGGCGCAGGCAGAGAAAGAGGAAACCGTTCTCAAGGCGCGTCTCGATTTCGATTCGTTGAACGATCTGCGCACTTCTTTCCCGGTGCTTAACGACCGGCGGGCAGATATCTGGGTTGCTAAGGGTAAGACTATGGTCGTGAGCAACCTGCAGGAATAGCAAGGGGGCCACTTCGAGCGGTCCGGCTTCGGGGTGTTCTGCCTTGTCGATAGGGCGGGGCATCCCGGAACCGGCTGTTCTTACGTTTGAGTACGACGGTGGACCCTCGTCGACTGCTTGTATGCAGTGTCTGCATAAATTCACATCGCCATAAGCCGCACTCCACGACCTCTAAAACCGACTAGCAAGGCGAAACAATGAGTAACGACAATGTGACCAAACCGGAAAGCCCCGGTGAGATGGCGGCGCGGCTTAAGGCAGTCAACTACTTGGCTGACGAGGGTCTCTCCACCACCGTCTTTCTATCTGTTGCCATGAATAAGCCGTTGCTTGTTGAAGGTGCTCCCGGCACGGGCAAAACCTCCTTGGCTGAAGCTTTAGCTAAGATGCTGGGGATCCCGTTGATCCGACTGCAGTGTTACGAGGGCATCGAATCGACCCAGGCGCTCTACGACTGGGATTTTTCACGTCAGATTCTGTACTTGCGATCACTGGAAGCAGCAAATTCGGCAACGAGTGCGGAGGAACTAGAGCAGTCCCTATACACCGAACGGTTCCTGCTGCCACGACCAATTCTTCGGGCCCTGCAGGGGGGGCCGGCCGTTCTTCTCATCGACGAAGTTGACCGGGCGGACGACGAATTTGAAGCCTTCCTCCTGGAAGTGCTCGCGTCAAACCAAATATCCATACCCGAGTTGGGCACTATCACCGCTACTGTTCCACCCATCGTAATCCTGACCTCCAACCGGACTCGCGAGTTACACGAGGCTCTGAAACGGCGATGCTACTTCCATTGGATCGACCATCCAGAGCCGGCCCGCGAACTGGAAATTATCAGGACCCGGCTGCCCGGCATGGACGAGAAGCTGGCGCAGCAGGTGGTCGACGTGGTTCAGTCCTTGCGCAACGAGGGACGCTTGAGGCGTTCCCCTGGGGTAGCCGAGGCGCTCGACTGGGCCCAGGCTTTGAACCGCCTTGGCGGGCAGGACATCGACGCCGACAGTGCAGGCTTAACTATTGGCGCCCTCTGCAAAGACCAAGACGACAGGGAGCTGATCCTGAGCACCTTGAGAACCATCTTTCCTACCTAACGTGAATGGTGTTGGCGATGCACTCACAAGTAGGGTTGAAAATTTTCTATGGCTTCGTAGGAGCGCTTAGACATGAGGGGATGACCGTAGGGGCAGAACAGGTCGGCCTTTACCTTGAGGCCCTAAACGTTCTGGATCTCCAGCGTCGCAACGAGGTTTTTTGGGCCGGACGCGCTACGTTGTGTAAGAGCAGGTCGGACTTTGAGACTTACGACCGGGCGTTCCGCTTGTGGTTTTCATCCGAGCCTCCGGTACCTGTGCCCCTTTCGGAGAGACAGGAAGCAAGCCTGCCCGACGCAGCAGGCGGCGACAGCCCTCAGCCGGAACTTGAGCAACAGATTGCACTGGCTAGCAGGGATGAATCCCTGCAACACAGAGATGTGGCCCTCATGTCGGCGGAGGAAAAGAGGTACCTTGTAGAGGCCTTTGCTGCTCTGCCTATTAAAGCACCGCTAAGAAGGGCTCGTTACAAGCGGACCCATCGCCACAAGCGCATTGATCCGGCACACACTGTCCGAGACCACCTAAAAAGAGGCGGCGAACCAGGCCAACTGCAGTATCGCTTCCGAACGAAAAAGCCCCGCCGAGTTGTCTTGATTGTGGATGTTTCGGGATCCATGGAAGCCTACGCTGATAGTTTTCTTCGCTTCGGTAATCGGCTTTTAGCCACCAACGCCGACACCACAGAAGTATTTTCCATTGGCACACGCCTGACCAGGGTGACGGCGGCGTTGCAGCACCCGGATCCGGAAGTGGCGCTGTTGGACGCAGGATTCGCTGTGCCGGATTGGTCTGGAGGCACCCGGCTGGGCGAAGCCCTAGAGGCCTTCATCGCCCTCTGGGGACAACACGCAATGCTCAGAGGGTCTGTAGTTGTGATCGCAAGTGATGGCTGGGAACGTGGGGATACCAGAGATCTTGCGCATCAGGTATCCCGTCTCCATCGCCTGGCCCATCGTGTTATCTGGTCCAACCCCCACCGGGGAAAATCTGGATATGAACCTATACAAAGCGGCATTAAGGCCGTTCTCCCGCACATCGATGCCCTGGTCGCGGGCCACACCATGGCTGCTTTCAGGGACCTAGCAGATCGGATAGCAAATGCGTGACGTTATTGAAGCAGTGGCAGAGTGGACGAGGCGCGGAGAAACCTTCGCCCTCGCCACCGTCGTCAGCACGTCTAAATCTGCCCCGCGGCCGGCGGGCGCTGCGATGGCTGTAAGCACCGCTGGGGAAGCCGTCGGCTCAGTTTCCGGGGGCTGCGTTGAAGGAGCTGTTTACCAAATCGCGCAGGATGTCATCGAAGACGGTACCCCTGTTCTGCAACGCTTTGGTTATAGCGACGATGACGCTGTAGCGGTTGGACTAACCTGCGGCGGAATAATCGACGTCTTCGTTGAACGAGTCACCAAGGAAAGTTACCCAGAAATCAGGACGATCGTCCAGGACGTCCAGAACGGTAACCCTGTTGCCACAGCGACCGTCGTCGAACATGACCAGCCTGAAATACTGGGAAAGCGGCTGGCGGTTTGGCCGACCCACGCTGTAGGCAGCCTTGGCAGCAATATGCTGGACCATGCAGTGGCTGACGATGCAAGGGGCCTGCTGGCTTCCGGCGAATCCAAGGTGCTCACCTACGGTCCCCGAGGAGAACGCATGGAAACGGGCGCGAAGGTCTTTGTTTCTTCCTATCAGCCGAAGCCCAGAATGATCATTTTTGGAGCCATCGATTTTGCCGCCGCAGTCGCGCGGGCCGGGTCAATGGTCGGATTTCATGTGACCGTCTGCGATGCCCGCCCAGTATTTGCGACCGCCGCCCGTTTTCCTGGAGCTGACGAGGTGATCGTAGCGTGGCCTCACGTTTACCTTCAGGAACAAGTTTCGGCGGGAAAGGTGGACAACCGAACGGTCATTTGTGTTCTCACCCATGATCACAAGTTCGACGTCCCTGTCCTGGATATCGCTTTGCGGCTGGAAGAAGAATACAGGCCCTCCTACATAGGTGCCATGGGTTCTCGAAAGACACATGAGGACCGACTCAACCGCCTCTTGGAGGCTGGAGTAATGGAGAAGCAGATTGCCGAGCTTCATAGTCCGATCGGACTTGATCTCGGCGGTCGGACACCGGAGGAAACAGCAGTGTCAGTTGTGGCAGAAATAATTGCGAAACGGTGGCAAGGGACTGGCCGCCCTCTGCGGTATTCGGCTGGCGCTGTGCACTCGGACCCGGCCTAGCCATGCCGCACCTAAAAGAGTCGGCTACGCAACCTTTTGAAGACACCCGACAGTGGCAGGCGTTGGTGGCAACCAAGGCCGTGGTGGTTTCAAAGTCAGCGGAAGACCGCACACCCAGCAGACTTGACGAAGGCCAGCTACTTGATTTGGAAATGCTAGGGGAGGGCGACCGGATCCAGGTAATTGAAGATTACACGTCACGCTACTCCGGCGTCGTGGAAACGAGTGCTCCTTCCCTTGGGATTATCTGGATCCGCTTAGAAGGGCTGGGGGAGAGAAAGCTAATCCTTTGCACTGACTATAGGCTGCGTCAGAATCGCACCAGGCAATGGGACCTGACAGTTTTTTCATGCGGCGCATAGGAACCCCCCGCAGGAGGACAGGGATTTGGCGCGGGTAACGGGCTTATTGCTGGCAGCCGGCGCCGGAACACGTCTTGGGCGTGGTCCTAAGGCACTCCTGCCGTACCGCGGCCGCACTCTGGTTGAGGCAGCCGCTCACACGCTGCGTGCCGGCGGATGTCAGGAGGTTGTGGTTGTTCTTGGAGCGGATGCACAAGCGGTTAGCGCCGAAGCAGACCTTGAACCGTATCGGGTGGTGGTGAACTCCCACTGGTCCTCAGGTATGGGAAGTTCCTACCTTGCCGGTGATGCCGAAGCACATCCAAATAACCACCTCCTCGTAGCTCTGGTAGATCAGCCAGGGCTTACCGTCGCCATTGTTCATCGGTTACTCCTCTCCCATCGGCCGAGGCGCATTACTTCGGCTGCGTATCGCGCCATGGAAAACGATGGAGTGCTCCGTAGGGGTCACCCCATGGTGATCGATGCGCAACTCAGGTCAGCGGTGGCTAGCACTGTTAGCGGGGATGCGGGGGCTCGGGTTTTCTTGCAGCGGAAACCGTGGCTCGTAGACCTTGTCGATTGCAGTGATGAATCCACTGGCGAGGACATCGACACCATAGAGCAGATGAATCGCCTGTTGTAGGTCAAGGTGCTGCAACCCATGTTCGGTAGGTACTTTGGCGTTGGGAGAGCACGCCTGAGTCGGTGAAGTAAGGAAGTTCTTGCGTGGCATTACTACCGCTGTTGGATTGGTTGCTTGTGGCCCTATTTGGCCGTAGAGAGACTTGGTCTGGGCCAGCTTCGAGCGATGACCAATGGAGCTGGCTGGGATTGATGACCGGCCTACCGGCTGCTGCTAGCGGGCTTTGCCAGTCAAATACAAAGGGTCGAAGAGCTGCTGCCGAAACGGAAAGGGCGCCAGTGGAGATTACTTGTGCCCACGGGGGACTCGAATACCCTCGACAGGATGCATCGCAGTGAGAGCGCCCGCCTCTGCTCCAGCCGTGAAGTATTTTCGGTCCTGACCGGTCAAAGGAGCAAGTTAGTTGTGGCGAGGTGCCGATATCGGAATTGACAGGTCCTGGATAACCTTCTCTGAACATAGCAGCCGCGGGCCCTTGCCGCTTCTAGCTAGAAGCAAGTCCCGCGAAACGAATCATGTGCCTCCTCAGCCTGCAGGTGAAAGGCTATCATCTTCGACGCCAAGGGCGTCCGCAGCGTCCGCGACATCCACCCCGGTAAGTGCTGATCATTCTCCGGCGGCGCCTGCAGTTTGGACAAATCGAGGACCAGCGAAAAACGACGCGACCTAACTGCAGTCCCTCGCTTCGCAACTTCATTTGCACACGTGTCAAACGGGATGTACCTCTGGCTAGAGGGCGCATGTATAGTATCGGCGGCGTTGCGCGGGCGTGTTGAATACCGTTACGCACAGCACAGCCCCTTGCCTGCCCTTCCCCGACACATCAATCGGTCTCCGGAATGTTGCAAAATCTGCACGGATGCTCTTCGCAACCAGAACCGGCAGGCTCAAGTGAAAGGTAAGGGTGCCATCCCAGGCTGGGGACGGAGCTGACCGGTTTTGTGATGTGTCCGGCCGGAACTGTTGCTGTCATTATCGGACCTTTCTGTTCCTCAAGCCCAGGTTCTCGTGGACGAGAGGGTAAGGGGAGGGCTTAACTACAGGGACTTGACCTGCGCAAGAACAGGTATCAACCCATAGAAAGGTGCAAGTAAATTGGGTTACGGTTCTTGTTGCGCAGGGGTTGCCGTATCTCATGAAACCAACGACAACCCCTGTTCATCGAAGTTAGACGTTCCGGCGGCGGCAGTCATGATACCGAAAGCCAAAATTATGAGCGCTTTTTGTGTGATTCCTAGGACTCCCAGTGGGAACTGTTGATTTCAAAGGCAGAGGTTATGGATCGTAACTACCGGGAAGGGACGCCAACCTTGGTACGGCTCTCTTCCAGAAAAGCAGCTGGAATCGCACTTGACAGTAGGGTTCAGTCGGATTTGGACGAGTAGGACGGCCAGGCTTGAAACGCGAGCCAGAAGGCCGAAAAATCCGCTGAAGAAGCGATGTCTCGCCCTGTGACCTCTTTGATTCTGGTCAATCTGTAAGACAAGGTTTGACGGTGGATTCCGAGAGCGGCTGCCGTTTCATTCCAGCTGCGGTCGTGGGCAAGGAAGGCGAAAAGTGTTTCACGCAGAGCAGTCGATTTAGGATCTGCAGCCGCAAGCCCACCCAGCACTTGTTGAACAATGGCGCAAGCTTCCTTTTTGGAACGAGTAAGCAGCGATACAGGGACTCCGACGAAATCGGTCCATTGGTCGTTCGTCCCACCGGATGAAAAAACCTTTGCGGCCTCATCGGCAGCTGCTTTAGCATCCCGCAGGTCAAGGTAAGTTGACGATGCTCCGGCCCGGATGTCGAGGCGGCGGAGCAGCTGCCTGACCTCATTTCGGCTCTGCTCGGGCATTAGGACAAAAAACGAATTGCCTCCGGAGCCAGCCAGGATTGGCAGTGACTTGATGGAGGCGGCTCGGGCGACCTTGTTGCCGTCCTCTGCTGCCACTGCAACAAATTGATATCCCAGTGAAGTGCCGCCCGGGCCAAGCAGGGTCTCCAAGCCTTCCGGGCTCCGCCCTTCCAGGACGGACGCTAGCATTTGCGCGGAGCGTTCCGCACGGCGTCGAAGAGTCCTTAAAAGTTGACTCAAGGCGACATCCACCACTTGCAGGACGTGGATTAGCAGGAAACTGCTGACCTCCTCCCCGGGGTATTCCAAAATCATGAGCCGGGAGTCATTGTCCCCCGGGAGCGCATAGGTGCGTTCACGTGCCAAAGAGAGCATGGATTCCAGCGGTGTGCCCTCCACAATTGGGAGCCCTGTTTGCTCATCCAAGACTCTGAGCCCAGCCCTAAGAAGCGCCTGCAAATCATTCATCATCCGTACCGGATCAGTACGGGCGTAGGTGGACAACTGGTAGAGCTTGCTGAGCTTGAGTACTTGCATGGTTTGGGTAGTGGCCGTAGCAGCAGCAACTGTTCGCCCGATTGCGGCGAAGGGAGTGGCATCGTTCGTAAGAAGCACAGGAAAGGAGCGTTTCTCTGCTTCTTCGTATAGTTCCTGCGTGAGAGGGGGAAGACTTGGGTGATCCCCGAAGGCAACACCGGCAAGGCCGGCCTCGTCAAGCTTGCCAATAAAAGTCCGTTGTTCCTCGGCACTTCGTGGAACGCACAAACCCACGGTCATCAGTAACTCATGCGGACCGAGCCAGCGGTCGGGGTCACTCAACTCACAGCTATGCGCCCAGAGAACTTGCCGGTCAAGGCCGCCCGCGCCGGCAATTACCTTCGTACCCAGACTTTGGGCAGTAACAAGATCCCTGACCGTCAGCATTTGCTGTTCCATACGTGCATCTTAGTACTGGTGGATGAGGGAAGAATTAGTACTAAAGAACGAAGGCAGCCCACAATTTGTTCACTAGCCCAATTTCGGACCCCGGGAGCGGCTGCGTAATGTGTGGCCTTTGTAAGGGGAGTTAACGAATGACTTCGGCGGATCGACTCCCCTCATGGCTCGACTCCCAAAGCTGTGCTGAACGGTTCTGAGCCCCCCCCTGGGAGCACCCTAGCGAGGACGTGACGCTTCTTTAAGCGATCCCTGCGTATCGATCGTCGAGGTTGACCGGCGGCTTCACTTGGTTTCTCCGTGAGGCGGGAGGGCGGTGCTCTCATTCGTGCGAGAACAGCAAGACTCAACCCCTTCTGGATAGCATCCTGCCGAAAGGCTGGGCCAGTTGGTGAGGCGCTGAAAAAATACCGGCGAACGACTCGGGCTGAACAAACAGATCAGTCGTGAACCAACCGCGTCGAAGTCACTATCGAGTAGGTGTAAGGACGCATCTTCTCACCCGCTGCCTTAACAAGGTTCTAAAGAAAATTACACTTACGCGTCGTAGCCGCTCCGTGGCCTCGACTCACCTGAAAGGCGTACAGCTTTGCAAACTTCTTGTGAAAACGCAGGAGCATCAGCAGGCGGTGGTTACGGCCCACCGACTCAAGATACAGCCCACGCAGATCTGCAGTTAGGGCACCTTACCGGCTCGCAGGTGATGGGACTTTCAATATCGTCCTTCATCCCCGCTGTCGGTCTTTCAGCAGTGCCAGCGTTTCTCGCCTCTTACACAGGGCGTTCCTCGTGGTTAGCGATGGCCGCTTCCGTCGTGGCTTTCACAATCATCGGGCTTTTTATCACCGTGTTCGCGCGACGGTATATCGGGACGGGGTCTCTCTATTCGTATATTCGCCACGTGTTCGGCTCGTGGAGTCCGCTCATTATCGCGGCAGCCATGGTGCCCGGTTACATAGTTGTAGTTATGGTTCTGGTCGTATCGCTGGGCCTGTATATCGGAAGTTTCCTCATGTCCGTGGGCCTGCCTAGCGCAGCAGGACCGGACACTCAGTTGGTTATCTATGTCCTGGCCGCGCTGGTGGCCATGGGTATCGCCTATCGTGGCTTGGATGTGTCCGTCCGGGCCAGCGTAATCCTCACAGTCGTTTCCGTACCGGTCATGTTGACTATCACCGTAGCAACCGCCTTCGCAGGAAATATCGATTTGCTGGGGCAAGCTAGCCTCAGCGATTTCACCTTCAACAGTTTCCTCCAAGGTTTAGCAATAGGTTCGACATTCTTCATCGGCTTCGAAAGCAGCGCAGCCCTTGGCGCTGAAACCCGAAACCCGACCCGCGCTATTCCTCGGGCGATCATGGTGGTTCCCCTCGTCCTCGGCACGGCCTTCCTTGCTGCCACAGTGATCCAGGTACCCACCCTTGTCGATTCCGCTGATCAACTTGCCCTTGGTGTCTCACCGAATGCGGTACTAGCTGAAGCAGCAGGGGTAGGCCTTTTGTCGAACATCAGTGACCTGGTACTTGCCGCTGCCGTCTTCGCCAGCCTCATCGGCTTCTTCAACTACGGATCGCGAGTTGTTGTCAGTGCTGCTTCAGACGGGCTCCTACCTTCTGCATTAACCAGGGTCAGCAAGCGCCACAAGAGTCCAGTGGCGGCTATTGGCTTCCTTGGAATTCCTTCGCTTGTTGGTCCCCCAGTGATGCTATGGCTAACATCAGCCGCGCCGCTGGAAATATATGGTTATATCGCTACGTTGTTGGTCTACTTCTGGGTAATTCCATACTTCCTCATCTGCATCGGCGGTGCGGTGTTGTTGAACCGCACCGGCCCTAGGAAGTCCGTTCTGGTCAACATTGGAGCTGTCCTGGCATCGGCTACTGTCCTTTGGCTTTACGTCAATGGAATCTTGTACCCCGTGGCGGGGCCGCTGAGCGCACTGCCTTATGTAATGATCGGGACGGTTGCCGTGTTCCTCATCGGCTTTGTGGCGTCCGTCCGGATTAAGAGGAAGACTGCGGTTTCCACGTAGGGGCCTCATTTGCACTACTAACTGCAGGCAGGCCACGGCGCTTTGCTTCAACTGCGGCGACGGGCAGCACTCTCCGAAATGCCCCAAAGCCTAGAGGCTCCCGTCCAGTCCCCCTGGGCGGGAGCCTTTTCATTGCAACATCGCTCGTGATTCATATGGGCGGTGTACGGAGGCCTGCGATCTGCCGCATGGTCGATTACGTCTCAGAATCCGTCTTGACAGTTGCGCCACGCAATCCGCCACGGATGTAGAAGCCTTCATGAATCCGGCAGCCCGACCAACCTGGGCTGGCACGAGCGGTTTTATGGAAGCAGTTGCTATTCGGTCATTCCGCGCCATAGACGGTCGCGCGTCGTGCCCTCCCTGTTTGGGGAAGCCGACTGCCAACGATTTCAGGAGAACAGCACAAGGTGACTCGGTTTGGTGCCTGTGAGCATTTGGGCCAAGCCGGCTCCTTCGACCAGGTAATCGCGTGGCTCTGGCAGGCGGTGACGCCAGGTGTCAGCTGTGGGGCGCTAGTCTCGGTGTAGCGGGGCGACGGCAGCACGGCTCGCCAAGGGCCCCTATGCGCGTCGCCGACACCGGCGCAGTGTGGGCGTGACTAGGCATACGGTGAGGCCAGCACCCACACGTGCACAGAAAGCTCCCGCTTTCTCAGTTGTCAGCCTTCTGGAGTATGAAAACTATGATCTTTTCATACAAATACTGCATGGTCGCGCCGAATTTTGGGCCGTATGGTCGAGGCAGGATGCAGGTGCAGATGGCAGGGCTAAGCCTAGTTTTAGGCACTGTCCAAACCGTCCCTCCCCGCACGGGCACCCCAACGAACTAAATCTCCCAATAGGAGTCCTATGGAAAACGCCCAATTCCGCCAAGTAATTCTTTCACTCAGTTGCAGAGACAGGATTGGAATCGTTCATGCTGTCTCTGGGTTCCTGGTATCCCACGGCTGCAATATTCTTGCCAGTCAGCAGTTCGACGACAACGCAGAAGACAGATTCTTCATGCGCGTGCAGGTGTCCTGCCCAGCGGCCCTATCCGTTGGCGACCTGAAAAAAGCTTTTCTCGCTCTGGCCTCCACATTCGAGATGGAGTGGACGCTGGTTGATGCCGCCGATCGGCCCAAGGTTGCATTGCTCGTTTCCAAAGCTGAGCATTGCCTCAACGACTTACTCTTCCGTTGGCGCTCCGGACAACTTAAGGTGGATTTTCCGTTCATCGCCTCAAACCATACAACTCTCCAGCAAGTTGCAGACGCTCATGGCATCCCGTTCTTCCACATTCCAGTGACACCGGAAACCAAGCAAGAAGCAGAGGAAAAGCTCCTGGCTCTCCTGGCAGAACATCACGTGGATCTAACCGTTTTAGCCCGGTATATGCAGGTGCTCAGCGACGACCTTTGCCGCGAACTTTTCGGCAAGGCCATCAATATCCACCATTCATTTCTTCCCGGATTTAAGGGCGCCAAGCCCTACCACCAAGCATTTGACCGCGGGGTAAAGCTCGTCGGGGCGACGGCACACTATGTCACGGCCGAACTGGACGAGGGACCCATCATTGAGCAGGAAGTCCTCCGCGTCGGACATGAATACAGCCCAGCTCAACTAGCAGTGACAGGTCAGGACGCAGAGCGACTAGCACTGTCCCGGGCTGTTCAGTGGCACGCCGAACAGCGAATCCTCCTAAACGGCCACCGCACCGTCGTTTTCAAATAAGCACAACCATCCCGTGCCTGGGTCGTGCACTGACCTGAGCAGAAAAGAGGCCCCTAATGGACAGGCTTGTCGACCGCACAATCAGCGCGACGATGTTTACGGATACTTCTCACGACCCAATGCCGACGCACGTGCGGACAGTTGTGGTCGGTGGGGGAATCATAGGTGCAAGTATTGCCTATCATCTTGCAGCTGCAGGTGAGAACGACACTCTGCTCTTGGAAAGCAATGTCCTGGGCAGCGGCACGTCTTGGCATGCGGCAGGACTGGTCACAGGAGCCCGCGGCACCACGACTATGACGAAACTGGCCAAGTACGGTTTGGACTTTTACAGCCAGCTCGAGCAGATGTCAGGTCTGGACGTTTCATTTCAACGTTCCGGTTCCCTTAGCGTTGCGCGGACCGCTGGCCGCGTTGATGAGCTTCTATATGCAAAGGACGTGGCCGACCAGCAGGGGATACGGACTGAATGGCTGAGTCAGGACCGTTACGAGGAATTGTGGCCCCTGGCCTCCTCCTCAGGAGTCGCCGGAGCGCTCCTGCTACCTGACGATGGTCATATCAATCCCGGACACGCAACAGTGGCTCTCGCTAAACTCGCGTACGGCCTGGGGACCCAAATACGCGAAAACGTATCCGTCCAAAAAATCCTTCGCCAGGGTGATCTCGTCGTCGGCGTGCTCACGGACCAAGGAATCGTACACTGCGATCGATTGATTCTGGCATGCGGTTTGTGGACTCGGGATCTCGCGGCCACTGCCGATGTGAAGGTCCCCTTGTACGCTGCCGAACACATCCATGTCCGATCCGCAGAGATTGACGGGGCTGTCGCTGAACTGCCCGTATATCGGGACCTAGACAACAGCTACTACATCCGTCACGAGGCAGGGAGGCTCCTGGTCGGTGCATTTGAGCCTGACGGGCTTCCAAGGCCGCTTAAGGAAATCCCATCCAGCGGTTTCGCCGAGTTCGGGCCGGAATGGGAACACTTCGCTCCGATTAGAGCCAAGGCCGAAGCGGTAGTGCCGGCTCTTGCTTCAGCGGGATTCGATCGATTTCTGAATGCCCCGGAGAGCTTCACTCCGGATGCCAACTTTGCCGTGGGCGAAACCTCAGAACTTTCTAACCTCTTCGTCGCAGCGGGTTTCAACTCTCAGGGCATCATCTTTGCTCCCGGCATCGGCAAGGAGTTGGCCGAGTGGGTCATTTCAGGAACGCCCGGCTTTGACTCATCCTCGGTCGACGTACAGCGCTTCGCGGAACACCAAAACAATCGCAAGTATCTTAATGCACGAACCAAAGAGGGCCTGGGACGGCTGTACGCAATGCACTGGCCGAACCTCCAAATGGAGACGGGCCGCAACGTTCGTCGAACGCCCCTTCACGGGCGTCTGGCTGAGCTCGGTGCCTGCTTTGGTGAAGTAAACGGCGGCGAACGGGCGAACTGGTACGGGGACCCAGGAACGTCTCCCAATTATGACTACAGCTATGGACGTCCGACCTGGTTCGACCGCGTAGCCGAGGAGCATGAAGCGGCGCGTGAGGGTGTGGTCCTTTTCGATCTGAGTCCATTCGCGAAGTTCGAAGTTGCGGGCCCTGATGCCCTCGAAGTTTGTCAGATGGCAGCAACAGCAGACGTCGACGTTGAGACTGATAAAGCCGTCTATACGCTCTTCTTGAATGATCGAGCGGGAATCGAACTGGACGGAACCATCACTCGTCTCGGCCGTGACCGGTTCCTGATCGTTACGCCATCGTTCACGCAGCAAAAGACGGCCGCATACCTCAAACGAGTCGCACGGGGAAAAGCAGCCGCAGTGTTTGACTGCACGGCGGCTCTGGCAACCATCGGAGTCATGGGGCCCAAGAGCCGAGAACTTCTTAGCAGGGTTTCCCCAGAGGACTGGTCCGACGGGGCACAGAAATACACCCACGGACGCATGGTCGAAATTGCCGATGGCTATGCCTATAGTCTCCGCGTTAGCTTTGTTGGCGAATTAGGCTACGAGTTGTATCCGAGCGCCGATATAGCAGTGAACGTACTGGATGCGCTGTGGGAAGCAGGGCAGGATCTGGGAGTGAAAATGGCCGGCTATCACGCATTGGATTCACTGCGCAGCGAGAAGGGATTCAGGCACTTGGGCCACGATATCGGGCCTATCGATGATCCGTATTCGGCAGGCCTTCGTTTCACGATCTCCATGGACAAACCGGGAGGCTTCGTGGGCAGGGACGCCCTCCTGAAGCTCGATCCTGCAGCGCCTGACCATCGGACAGTGTATGTGGCCTTGGAAGATCCGGATCCAGTGTTCGTACATGACGAGACGGTCTACTGCAACGGCCTTCCCGTGGGACGCATGACGAGCGGCAGCTATGGCCACACCTTGGGACGAGCAGTCGGAATTGCCGCTATTGACCCTGGCGTAGACCTCTCGGGTGACTTTGAGGTCAAGTGTAAGGGACAGAATTACCCCGCGAAGGTCTCCCGGCGGCCGTTTTACGATCCCAAGGGCGAACGACTCCGCGGGTAGAGCCGCGTCCTTCAAAATCCCCTGAGATGAACTCAGATGTCGACAGGGCGGCTTATGGACAGCCGGAGTCTCACACGATCATTGAATGGAAGGCCCATGGCTAAGGACGCGATGCAAAAACCGGAGGGCCAATTGGCGAACACTGGCAAAATCCTTGACGGCAAGGCAACAGCTCTTGTCGTAAAAACTGATCTCGCAAGTCGCGTTGCAGCGTTAAAGGACCTTGGCAAGACGGTTGGGTTGGGTACAGTTCTCGTCGGCGATGATCCGGCAAGCCATTCATACGTGACGGGGAAGCACAGAGATTGTGCTGAAGTGGGAATTGCATCCATTCGTAGGGATTTACCGTCCACAATTTCTCAAGGGGAATTGGAGAGCGTACTGGATGAGCTGAATGAAGATAGCCGAACCACAGGCTACATAGTTCAGCTGCCGTTGCCCCCGCACATCGACCAAAACGCTGTCTTGGAAAGGATAGCCCCTCAAAAAGATGCTGACGGTCTCCATCCGATCAACCTTGGAAGACTCGTACTGAACGTCAGCGGGGATCTTACTTCTCCTCTGCCCTGCACCCCTAACGCAATCGTGGAGCTGCTGACCAGACACGGGATCTCTCTCAATGGTTTGGAGGTGCTTGTCGTCGGTCGTGGAGTGACAGTTGGTAGGCCCCTGGGTCTGCTGCTAACACGGCGCGCGTGCAATGCAACTGTCACTTCAGCCCATACCGGATCCGTTGATCTGCCTAAGCTGCTTAAGCGTGCAGATGTTGTCGTGGCCGCAGCCGGGGTACCGGGTATGGTGCAAGGCAAAAACCTCAAACAGGGGTCAATCGTCTTAGACGTCGGAGTATCGCGGAACACTGATGCCAGCACCGGCAAGGCCGTCCTTAACGGAGACGTTGCTGCCGACACTTTGCGTGTTGCCTCCTGGATCTCGCCCAATCCCGGCGGAGTGGGTCCTATGACGCGGGCGATGCTCCTTGCCAACGTTGTTGAGGCGGCCGAACGGGACCTTCTTCTTAAATGAAATTTCGGAACGCGTGCGGGACGGTGGCGGTTCGGGCAGTTCGTTGCGAATCACGTTGGCGAAGCCGCGGAACGGATCAAGCGCCAAGGTTTTGATGCCTGCCGTAAATTCCCCTCCCTGTTCTTTGAGCCAGTCCGTGTAGGCCTTACCGGAACGGCCCGGAACAAGGTCCAGCAACTTGGCGTGGACCACACCTTGGGGTCGCGGACGTGATCCATGACCCTGGTGTCCATACCAGCGCCAGGTGGTCCGGTATGGGATCAGACGGGCTCGTCAACGCCGAGAGCGTCCACTCCTGTCAGCCTGCCGGCCGTTGTGATCCGCCGGGCGGCTTCTGCCTTGATGGCGTCCCAGGCAGTGTGCCAGGAGACGCGGAGCTGGTGGGCCAGGGCGGAGACCGAGGTGTCGAAACGCTGCAGGCCGTCGGCCGCCCATGTCACGGTCCTGGCAGTGAGTTCTGCCCGGGGCCAGGCCAACTCGTGCTCTTCGGTGAACGCGGTTCTTGGGCGATCCGGGTCCGGGCACCGCCAGACTCGCTTGGCCCGGAGCAGTCGCACCGGACGGCCGAAACACGGGTGTCATGGAGCCGGACGGTCGGCGGCCATGCCCGATCGCGACGATGCCGCAGTCCGGACTGCCACTGACAGTTTGTGCTGTCTCCACGCGCAGAACCAGGCCGGTCCCGGCCGCTGTGACAGAGCAGACGTGGATACCTTCCACATCAAGAAGGGCGTCGGCCCGCTCGCACCGCCCGGGCAGGAAGTAGCATTGGGCATAGCAGGGTCACTTTGTTATTTGGAAGCTTGGTCGCTGCCAATTCAAAGTTGCACCTGAGCTCTCGCCTCCGCACCATGCCGCAGCGTCATCAGAACACACTCCCGGCACTGGCGTCAGAGGTCCCAACCACGCTCATCTGTGAAGGACCAGTAATGTGCCCGGAGCGAGTAGTACTGTTTGGGCACCTTGATCAAGGCCAATGCTAGGCGTTGACACTTCCCGGGCCTGTCTCTGACCGTCCGTTCGTTGAGTGGCCCTTTATGGCGCTCAGGTGACAGGACTGGTTAAAGTGCCTATTCCCCCGAGGCTGATTTGAACGCGATCTCCCCGGCTAATAGCAGCGAATGTCCCCGGTGCACCCGTCATCACGATGTCGCCAGGCTCAAGAGCCGTCCAACGGGTGACGTATACGAGGCAGTCCAGCACGCTCGTGGGTAGGTTGAAGGACCCGGAGTCGGCTACAACTCGGCCGTTCACGCGGACAGTGATGCTGACTTTGTCAGGATCACTGATTTCTGTTTCAATCCAGGGTCCAAGAGGTGTGTAATTTACCCCGGCTTTGGCTTGGAAAAGTTTCTCGTCGACAAGTCCCTGGTCCGCGTTTGTGACATCGTTTGCAATCGTGTAACCCAGCACATAGTCCATCGCAGATTCGGCAGTTAATCCGACAGTGCTTTTGCGAATAACTACTGCCAGCTCCCCCTCAGCGTGTACTGCACCTGCGTCTTGAACCGGGTGAATATGATCACCCGGGTTCGCAAGCGTATGGACTGATTTGTGCCATGCCTGCACGGGGAGCGGATGTTTTTTCCCCGGGGGGTTGTGACTCATTCCAATGAGCACGGAGGGAAGAACGGGAACAAGTAGCTTCGCCCCTTCCGCAGGCGTAACTTGACCTGTAAAGGATATGACCTTGGCAAACGGGTCAGTCAGGTGGTGCCACTTGCCGTCCCGCAGCACTGCATGCTGAGGGCCTGCGTTCGTTTGTATCCTAGCGAGCCGCATTATCCACTCGTTCCGTCGGCCAGTGACGCCGGCAGTCGTTTAGTTCTCATACGGGTCGTTGATGCCGATGTACTGGGTGGTGGTGTATTCGGCGATGCCTTCGGTGCCGCCTTCGCGGCCGAGGCCGGATTGTTTGACGCCGCCGAAGGGGGCTGCGGCGTTGGAGATGATGCCCGCGTTGAACCCGACCATCCCGAACTCGACTTGTTCCGCTACGCGGAGGAGGCGGTTGAAGTCTCGGCTGTAGAGGTAGGCCGCCAGCCCGTATTCTGAAGCGTTGGCCAGTTCGATGGCGTCCTGTTCAGTGGTGAAAGTGGTGACCGGCGCGACAGGACCAAAAATTTCTTGGCTGAGGATCGCCGCATTGTTAGGGACATCGGCAAGGACAGTGGGCTGGTAGAAGTAGCCTGGCCCCTCCGCGGGGCCCCCACCGACCAAGGCGACGGCCCCGGCATCGATGGCAGCTTTGACGAGGGCGTGGACGTCGTCGCGGGCACCGTCGTCAATCAGCGGGCCGACCTGGGAAGTAAGGTCAGTGCCGCGGCCGGTGGTGAGGGCGCCCATCGCGCCTGCAAACTTCCGAGTGAATTCCTGAGCCACGGATTCGTGGACGAGGAACCGGTTTGCAGCGGTGCAGGCCTCACCCATATTCCGCATCTTCGCCGCCATGGCACCTTCTACAGCTTTGTCCAAATCTGCATCTTCAAACACGATAAACGGCGCGTTGCCGCCCAATTCCATTGAAGTCCGCAGGACATTTTGCGATGCCTCTGCCATAAGGCGCCTGCCGACGGGAGTGGACCCCGTGAACGAAAGTTTCCGCAGGCGCGAATCTTTCAGCAGCGGTCCAGATATCTCTGAAGCCGATGATGAAGAAACAACGTTCAAAACCCCGGCGGGAAGACCGGCCTCCATCATGGTTCGGGCGAAAAGTTGTGAAGTCAGGGGTGTCAGCTTGGCGGGCTTGAGAACCATCGTGCAGCCAGCGGCGATTGCGGGAGCAACCTTTCGCGTAGCCATCGCCAAGGGGAAATTCCACGGGGTTATCAGCAGGCATGGTCCTACGGGTTTGTGCTGGACCAGGATTTTGTTCTTGCCCTCGGGGGTGGTGAGATAACGGCCATAGTCCCGCACGGTTTCCTCGGAGAACCACCGCAGAAATTCAGCCCCGTAAGCGACCTCTCCCCGGGCTTCCGCGAGTGGCTTGCCCATTTCCAACGTCATCAACAGCGCGAAGTCCTCCGATCGTGCTGTTACTAAGTCAAAAGCACGGCGTAAAATCTCGGAGCGCACTCGGGGAGCGGTCCGCGCCCACGAGGCTTGCGCCTCGCAAGCTGCGTCCAAAGCGGCAACAGCATCCTCGCTAGTGGCGGAAGCCAGAGTGGTCAGGACCTCCCCGGTAGCAGGATCACGCACATCGAACGTGCCGCCGTCGGACGCGTCGAGCCACTGGCCGCCAATCAGCAAGCCCGTCGGCACAGACGCGAGCAGAGATGCTTCGCGCTCTTGGGGAGTGGTGGGCAGCACAGCTGATTCAACGGTCATTTGTAGTCCTCAAGAGATTGATTTGTAAGCGATGATTGCCCTGCGGGCACTGCACATGGCGCGGAGGGAGATTAATTCACGAAAGACGTGAGTCTGCGGCCAAGGTGCGCGGAGCGAGACAATCGGGGCCGCGTGCATAAAAAGGCCTTCACGCTCGGAGGTAACCAGTGAGCGTTAGATGTGCGGTAAATATCCAATGTTGTTTCTCCACAGATCCCGTTCGACGGTAGTCCTTGGCGTAATGTCCGTCGAAAGACGGACACTGAACGTTTTTTGATCATGACGCGTGACAACAATCCCGTGATTTGAAGTGTGGAGCGCGTGCACCATTGCCTCGTTGACCACGGCGCTGAGTCGTTCTTCCATCTCATATCGATGATCTACGGTGATGACCTTGTTGTAAGAGCCTATGTGCGCTGCCATGCCAAGGTTTCCTTCCGAAGCGGTTCGCGAGTTTCCGACCAGGCAATCTTTCAGACATGAGAGCGCTTCTTGTGGGATCTGTTGTTTCAGTATGAACTCGAGCAACAGTTCACGGCCCTACGCCTGTAGCAGTGAGTATGAAGCCGCGAAGGGTGGTCCGCAAACAGTTCTTGCGGATGACTTCGGTGCATATTTTGTACTTGAGTCTGAATTATGTCTTCCCTGCGCCTGTAAGAACTGTCTGCAGGACAACCGTATTCTTTTGTCTTTAAGCTCCGCGGCCGCTCTTGTCCCTAGAGGTTTCGTGCCAGGACTACGCAAGAACTGTCCAAGAGTACAAAAACGGCAGTTATTTCTCGCTTTCGCACGATTTTCACGGTGAACCAAGCGGCCTAGCCTGAGGTGGAAGCAGCAGATGCAATCTGTCTGCGCCCCTGAACAAACGAAAAGGAGATGGCTGTATGGGCCGCATAGGGATTCTTGGTGCCGGCCTGGCTGGGCTGGCAGCTGCTACAAAACTTGCCGAAGCCGGAGAGCACGTCACAGTATTCGAAGCCCGCGACCGCCCCGGCGGTCGGGTGTGGTCCGAAACGCTTGACACGTCAACCGGCTGTTATGTCATAGAACGAGGTGCGGAATTCGTTCTTGACGGCTATACCTCAATGCGACGGTTGCTTTCCCAGTTCGGGCTTCGCTTGGTTGATACTGGCATGAGCTACTACGTTCGTGAGCCCGGCGACGTGCCTGACATCACTTGTGATGACATTATTCGTACCGGGCGGGAAGCGCTGCAACTAGCCAGTAGCAGCGGCCTCCAAGGGACCGCCGAAGCGCTGCTGGCCGACCTGCCCGACGAGCCGGAACTAGTGGACGCCCTTCGTGCCCGCATAGAGATCTCGACGGCGGTGAGCGCATCAGAGGTTACGGCGAAATCCTTGCAGCATATTGCATCGTTCGAACCCAAACCCAGCTGGCGAGTGGCTGGCGGCAATCAGCAGCTGCCCGACGCCATGGCAGGTGCACTTGGGGATGCAGTCCGCTATGGCGAAACCGTGAAAGCGGTTGAGAACATTAGTGACGGGGGCGTTCTCGTCACCACTGATGGCGGCACTTCGGTTTTTGATGCCGTAGTTGTCGCTCTTCCACTGGCCGTAGTCCGCCACCCCCAGGTGACACTGCCCACGAACGAAGCGCGCGACTCAGCCTTGAAGTACGTTCTTCAAGGTCATGCTGCAAAACTGCACCTCCCTTTGGAAACTCAGCCCACCACAAGTGCTGTCATGTCGGTGGAAGGCCGCTACTGGACTTGGACGGCCACTGATGAATCGGGGGGAGTGGTCCCAGTCCTAAACGCCTTTATGGGTTCCTCATCAGCAATATCCCGCGCCAACCTTACGCAACACCCGGAGGAGTGGGTTGCTAAGGCGCGAGCACTCCGGTCCGATCTCACCATCCCAGAGGACGCTTCCGCGCTGACCACTATATGGTCTCAAGATCCGCTGGCTGGTGGGGCATATGCCGCCCACGCCCCAGGTGTAACGGCCGCTGGAACGGCTCTCTTGGAGAAACCGGTTGGAGATGTTTTCTGGGCCGGCGAATATAGCGAACCGGAATTTGTTGGCCTAATGGAAGGAGCTATACGCAGCGGCGAGCGGGCAGCAGGACGTATCATTCAGCGCCTTCAAGCACGTTCGCGCAACTCAGATTCCGAAAGAACCAAAGCATGAGCACCGTACTTAACGCTTCTTCAGCGCACTGGCCAAAACCGGTCCCGGTTGCTTCCGAACGAATCATCCAGGGGACACCCGCCGCGAGCACTGTCGTGTTATTCACCGATGACAAAACGGAACTTGGGTTGTGGCGGGTCAGCCCTGGTGAGTTCACCA
The DNA here is from genome assembly GCF_057073715.1 of Arthrobacter sp. E1SS-5. Lineage (NCBI taxonomy): Bacteria > Bacillati > Actinomycetota > Actinomycetes > Micrococcales > Micrococcaceae > Arthrobacter > Arthrobacter sp. E1SS-5. The sequence continues at coordinate 4,034,822 of NZ_CP172703.1, read as the reverse complement.
CCGTCCATCAGGGATACGAGGAATTTATAAGCGTTCTCGAAGGAGAAGGCCAACTGACTCATGATGACGGCTCGCTGATCACGCTCAAACCCGGAACAGTCCTAATTCTTGAAAACGGTTGGAGCGGTCGATGGAGCATCGACAGCACTCTTGTTAAGTCCTATGCCACAGTTCGAGTGTGAACCAGCAAACGGGCAAGCACGCATCCCGGAAGGCTTTTACACCCGGGCCAAAGCGAAAGACGTTTACATCCATCGTTCTACAGAAGGTCTAGACGTGAACAAGCACTCGTCACACCCGTTCAGTCCCAGGTTTTGCCCCATGCGGTCAACCGAGCATCGCGCGCTTTACTTCCGAGATCGGCTGTTCGCGGCCGGCTGCATGTCCGCGGAGAAATCCAGCGACGCGGACCTTCCTGCGTCACTCTCGTGGACGCCCGCTGCAAATCGCAGTCCGGAAGTGCACGATCTTCTTCCCTGGCTCGGGTGGGTCACCGAATAAACCGGCCTCCGGACAAGTCTGGTCACAGTCTCCGCATATAACTAAAGCTTGCCCAGGATGACCTCGAGTTCAACGAAATCCCCATCAAGAATCTCCCGCTCTATAGCTATGACTACGACGCCGATTTCTCCCCGGAATGCCTGGCGCTGAAGCGTGCTATCGAAGCATCCGACGGTATGCCGGGGGTCATATATTGCCAGTGGTGCGTACAGGCGAGGACTGCGATGTCGCCTCGACATGCACGAATACATATGTTAGCGGCCATGAAAAACTGCCCATAGGCGGCCACGAAAATGCCCACTGACGGCCAGTAGAACTGCCCATCGGTGACCATGAGATCTGCCCACTTCCTCAACTGAACCTGCCGCGTCTTCAGCGGCGGGGGCCTCTCCCCGGGATTTGATGACGGTGTCTAGTCGCACCAAATGTCGTCCCAGGAAGAGGCCCTGTATGAAGCATGACGGAGAAATCATGGAAATTCTTGCTGCCTACGATCTGACCGGATCGTTGCGCGCCACGGCGGAACTCACGGGCTGCTCGCACCACACTGTAGCCAGGCACGTCGCCGCGCGGGACGCCGGCCGGCCAATTGCAGAACCGGCGCCCCGGCCCAGGGTCACGGACGCTTACCTGCCTAAGATCGAGGAATGGGTAGAGGCGTCCAAGGGCCGGATCCGCGCCGATAAAGCCCACGAAAAGCTGCTCGCCCTAGGCTATGAGGGGTCCGAGCGGTCCACGCGCCGGGCGATCGCGCAGGTCAAGGCCGCGTGGCGGCTCGGACACACCCGTGTGCACCGGCCGTGGATCACCGAGCCTGGGATGTGGCTGCAGTACGACTTCGGCGACGGGCCACGGATCGGCGGCGTAAAAACCATTCTGTTCGTTGCCTGGCTGGCGTTCTCAAGGTTCCGGATCGTGATCCCGTTGCGGGACCGGACCGCGCCGAGCGTGTTCGCAGCCCTCGACCGGTGCTTCCGGATCCTGGGCGGGGCACCAACGTATGTCCTGACCGATAACGAGAAAACCGTGACAACGGCCCATGTCGCAGGGGTTCCGGTGCGGAACCAGCAGACCCTGGACTTCGCCCGGCACTACGGGGTCACCGTGCTGACCTGCCAGCCCGCGGACCCTGCAACGAAAGGCGGAGTCGAAGCGTCGGTGAAACTGGCCAAAGCCGACCTCGTGCCCACCGACACGAACCTGAGGCCCGGTTACGCTTCCTTTGCCGAGCTGGAGGCCGCCTGCGAGGCGTTCATGGACGAGGTCAACAACCGCGAACACCGGGCCACCCGACGTAAACCCGCAATGGTTTTGGCGGAGGAAGCGGCCCGGCTGCACCGGATCCCGGAGACCGCGCACACGGTCGCGTTCGGGCTGGCCCGTATAGTCCCGGAGAACACCCCGATGGTCTCCTTCGAGAACGCCCAGTACTCGGTGCCGTCGCATTTGCTCGGCGCGAAGGTGTTCGTCCGCTCCCACGGCACCGGCCCTGACGAACAGGTCATCATCGTCCACCACGGCCCGACCGGCCCGGTCGAAGTCGCCCGCCACGGCCGGGCAAGGCCCGGCAGTCCCGCGGTCATCGAGGAGCACTTCCCAGGGACCAGTACCAGAACCCCGGGCGACTACGCCGTGAAGGCACGCACCGCCGGTGAAGCCGAGTTCCTGGCCATCGGCGCCGGCGCCAAGACCTGGCTCGTGGAAGCCGCGGCTGCAGGAACAGGCCGGATGAACATGAAAATGGCCGAGGCCGTGACCCTGGCCAAGATCGCCGGGACCGAGTCCGTGGACCGTGCCCTGGGAGACGCCGCGCTGCACGGCCGGTTCGCCCACGGCGACCTGCCCTCCATCCTGAACGCGAACATCCGCCGCACCACCACCCACGCCGCTAACGAAACCAGGTCCCTCACCCAAGGCACCAGCGCCTGGGCAGGCCTCGGCGCCGAGCCGTCCAGCGCCCCCGCAAAGGAGCAGAGCCGATGAGCCCGGTCACCACCACGAACACCACCGCCCCGGCCCTGCCGGCCGACCTCGAAGCACTGATGCGGCAACTGAAAATGCCCCACGCCCGGGCACTGGCACCGGAACTCATCGCGACCGCCCGCGCCCAGCGCTGGGAACCAACCGAGATCATCAAGGCACTGTTCACCGAAGAAGCCGCAGGCCGGGCCCGGTCCATGCTCGCCACCCGACGCAAGGCGGCAGGCTTCCCGACCGGCAAAACCTTCGACGCCTGGGACCCCGCGGCCTCGTCGATCCCGGCGCCGACCCAGCAAGCGCTCCGGACGCTGGAATGGATCACCCGACGCGAGAACCTGGTCGTCTGCGGGCCCTCCGGCACCGGGAAAACGTTCTTCCTCGAAGCCCTCGGCCAGCAAGCCGTCGAAGCCGGGATGCGCGTTGCCTGGTTCAGACTCGAAGACCTCGGCGCCCTCATCCGCGCACACCGCACCGACGACAGCGTCACCAAAGCCGTCGCCCGGATACTGCGCGCGGAACTCGTCGTGATCGATGACATCGGGCTCCTGCCGGTGGCCACCGACGCCGCCGAAGGACTCTACCGGGTCGTGGACGCCGCCTACGAGAAACGCTCCGTCGCGATCTCCTCGAACCTGCACCCCGCCGGGTTCGATGAACTGATGCCCAAAACCCTCGCCACGGCAACCGTGGACCGGCTCCTGCACCACGCCCACGTCTGCCAAACCAGCGGCGACTCGATCCGCCTCACCCAGGCCCTCGCCGGAAAAGGAGTCACCCAACTGAACTAACACCACCCGACAATGGCCAACCCCGCCGAGAACCTTCAGTGGGCAGATCTGTTGGCCATCACCGGGCAGTTTTACTGGCCACCGGCGGGCACTTTAAATGGCCGCCCGTGGGCAGGAACTAATGGCCATTGACATACATACTTGCTCAGTTAGGCGTTAGTGCGGCCAACCTGGCGATCGGTGCTCACAAGGAAACTCCAAAGCAAGAAGCACCAAAACCTACACACATTCCTGCGGTATGTCGTTTTTTAGCGGGATAGCTTGTCCCGATCCGGCTCCGTATCGCCGATGTGCCCGGCTGTGTTTGCCGCCAGGACTCGGGCGACGAAGGCGCCGGACTCGTCCATGTAGTGGCGTAGGAACTTCGCCGTGCGTTCATCCTTGACTTCGCCCCGTTCCTCAAATACTTCGATGTCATATGAACGTACGCTTCAGGCGAATTCAGTTGGGATGCGTCCAGGATGCTGCGGAAGGACGACTGCATCACTGCTGTGCCGATGCTTCCGGGAGAGGTCCCGATGATTCCCGTGGGTTTACGGGCGAATGAATTCTTCCCCCAACGACGAGAACCACAGTCGATAGCGTTTTTAAGGGCTATCGAGAATGGAACGGTTGTATTCGTGAGACACGAAGAGGATCAATTCCAGCGTCGTGGCGCTCCTCACCTCCGGCATGGCGAAGGTCCGCTCATCCCGCCGCTAAGTTGGTCCGGCTTACTTGGTATCGCTCTCCAAACGAACGTATCCTAGGAGGCCGCGACAACCCTGGCCAGGACCGATCAAGGGAGACGAACTGGGCTTGACCTTTGTGGTTAATCGGGAACACGACTCCGCGTTTCGCTTTCGCAACAACAGGATTGCCAGTTCACCTTCTACAGCCTTCAAAGCACTGATCTTGCCGGGCCGCGTGGCCCCGACATTCCTCTGTTTCCTAGGTGAATCGGAACCTCCGCGCGCCGAACTCAATCTGCCATCCCACCTTTGGCCCCCGCTTACGGCAGAGAGTGGATCGTAAAAGATGACATCAAAGCCGTGCCGTCCAGTTGTCACGCCCGCAGGGAGGGGCGGCGCTGGAATTGCTGGTGTCACCCAATCGGGGATCCTTGCTCGGTAGTTCATTCCGTGCTTTCCTTTTCAAGCTCTTTAGCCAGGTCACGGCCTTTCCGATCTTGCCAGTCGGTTCCAGGAAATTCATAGACGATAACCTTGTGGCAGCCATACCCGGAAACCCTCATCGCCGTAGACGGCTATGCGTCCGCGGCCGCCGTCAAGCCAGACCCAGAAGACCGATGCATCTTGTGTAACGACATCCACTTCCCCGGAGACCGCCGGCTCACTGTCCCGCTGAACGATTACATAGTGACCTTCCTCCAGCTGGGCCCAGTCGGCGGCCAAGAGCTCTTCGCCCTTCTCGTGCGCCTTGGGAAAAGGGACTCCACAGTTATCCCGAGGTCCAACGTCAATACCCATCGTCGGCCGTGCGTCTACTAACGCGGCAGCTGCATCCGCCCACATGGAAAAGAATGCAAGCGATGATATGTGAGGGAACGAGTACGCTTTCATGGCCTCATTCGAACCGGGAGCGGGGTTCTCGGAACCACTGCAATCCATACAAACTCCTATGTGGGGCACCGCCGTTGGCTGCCACTGAACAGTCCGGAGCCATGGCGACGGGAAGGCGATCGTCAAAAAAGCCAATTCTTAACCGAATTTAGCGTGCCTGTGACCCCCAAGGCCATGCAGTCAATGACTGAGAGGTCATTGCTTTTTGTACGCACGTACGGTTGCGCAGCGGCCAACGATACTGCCGTCGTCTATACAATCATTCCCACCTACACCCGAAACTACTTTACAAAGGACGGCCTCGCCGGGCCGCACCACAATGCTAAAGATCAGGGTCCAAGCCGTAGGTTTCCACACTGGCAGCCATGTACGGTCTGCGTGCTTCGCCGTTCCGGCCAGAGCATGCAATTGTTACTCGCCAAGGAACGCACTCGAAGCGTTAGACGTAGCGACACAAGGTGCGCGGCATTTTTATCAATTCACGACAATCGTGAACGGTCTGCCGGGCCCCATAGTTATCCGTGTCACTCAAGACGGCGCAGCACGGGCGTCTTCAGATCCATTAAGGAAAAGGAGAATGGTGAACTATGGCAGAAAGCGCAGCTAGTGCCAAGAACATAATGCGAAAGCGGCTGAAATGGACCGATGGCTTCGCCCTGACGATCGGGGTTATGACGACGGGTATTTTCACCTCTGTCGGATACACAATGGGTACGGTAGGCCTGTGGGGCATGATCGCTGTATGGGTAAGTGCCGCGTTGATCGGACTACTCCAGGTCATGCTGTTCACTGAAATGGCGCTAATGTTTCCCAACAAGACTGGCGGCATTGGCGTGTTCGCCCACGAGGCCTGGCGGAAGTATTTTGCACCAATTGGTCCGTTCTGTGTCTACGGATACTGGATGGCTTGGTCACTCGCGCTCTCGGCGGTCGGTTTGACCTTTGGCAATCTTGTGAAAGCACAGTGGTTTCCGGATACGGGAATCTTTTTTACAATCTTTGGTGTAGATATTGGTACTCAGCATTTTATTGCAGCAGGCGCAATCATTTTGGTGTGGATGCTAAATGTGTTAGGGGTCAAGCCAACAGTTCGTGTTTTGTGGATCCTCAACATCGGAGTTGTGTTTGTCCTGCTCGTATTCGTGGTTATGCCATTCATAACAGGACAATGGAGCGCGGAGAGCTTCACGTTCCATTTCTCGGGGGCATGGGGCGGCTGGAAGCTCGCTATAGCTTTGATGTACTTGGCAGCCTGGAGCGTATACGGTACCGAAATTATTGCGACTTTCGCCCCGGAGTTCGGTGATACGAAGCGGGACGTGCCCAAGGCGACTTCGTTCAACGGGTTCACAATGGTTGCTATTTATATCTTGGTGCCTATCGGTGCAGCCGGCACGCTCGGCGAGAACGCTATAGCCAATGATCCCATTGGCTACGCAGTGTTGGCTTTCCAGCACTTAGTCGGGCCAGCCTCGGGGTTCGTCACTCTAGTTGTCTGTGCATCAATGTTTGCCTCGATGACAGCCTCCAGTGGTGGCGCGGGACGAGCCCTCTTCGGACTCGCACGCGAGGGCATGACGCTCAAACAGCTGGACCATCTTGGCAAGCGAAGTGGCATGCCCGTGCGCCAGATGACACTGGACATGGTGGTCAATGTTGCGATGGTGTTCTTCCTTGGGTCAACACTGGCGGTACTATTCGCCAGCAACTTCGGATACCTCGTGTGCACAACATTCGCAGTCGCCGGGTTCGTGTTGCTGCGCAAGGACCGCCCAGACTGGCCGAGGCCGTTCAAGTTGCGATCTTACTGGGTGGGTATTGCCGCGGTCCTTGCGATAGTTGATGCTGTCATAGCCTTGGTCGGCTTCCTTAACCCGGATCTGGGGGGTTACGGGGACGCCAGCTCGATCTTCATCGCTTTAATCCTGCTTTCTTTCGGGCCTATCACCTACGTCATCAGGAAGAAGTTCCAGGATGGTGTGAAGCTGGTGCTCCGGGAATGGGTGCCGACTCACCCAGACGAAGAAGACCCGTCGTTCGAGGGCAAGGCAAAAGGTGAAACAACCACAAGGCCGGCGGCTGCCGAATCAAGCTGACCGAGGGTGAAGTTACTTGCATGTGCCGCATGGTTGATGCACGACGCGCAGGATGCGCCTCTTCCACGGGAGCATCGCTCGAAAAATTCGTAAGGGGCATTCCATGGTTGTCGTGACCAGTTCTGCATAGGGCGTGGACTAGCCTCGGCTCTAAGTGAGGCGCCGTTCTTAATCGCATGTTAGAAACGAGGAGGGTGCTCGAAGCCGCGACGTAGTGGTTATCCAAACCATAATTTGCCGAGCTAACGAGCACCCTTTCCGTTTCTAATCTCGCCAGCTTTTACGTGATGGTCCTGAGCTACGCCGAACACTAGCAATGGGTGACAGACATAACCCTTTCGGATTAAACCTTTTCGACTCTGGTTTCCTGGACATCACGGCTTCGAACAGGGGCTGATCACCCAGATGCAAGCATCAGATTAGCCCTGCCGTGATGCCTGAGCACGACCTCTTCGAGGTGCTCTCTCCAGTTGAACTGAAGCGCCGATAGTTTGCCCTTTTGTAAAGGTGGAAGAGAGTGATGGGTCCCTTGGATGCCTCAGCCACCGTGGGCTTGCTCCCTCGGGCCAGCGAAGGGTTCACCTGCGTCGTACTAAAATTGTTGGAGCAGTAGATGGAGCAATCGTCCCTGAACAGTAAGACGGCAGCCGGAGCGGCGCTGCTGGTTGCTATGAGCGCATGCGCCCCTGCCGGCGTCGACTGGCCTGTGCACGAAACGATGTCAATGGACATAGCCAGGGTTGTCGTGATTGGAGACTCGCTGAGTACCGGGTTGGGGACATCCCCACAACAGGCTTGGCCAGAACTCCTTAAGTCGGCACCCGGTTTCGACAAGCGTGCGGTTGAGATCACTAATGCTGCCGAGAACGGCAGCGGCTACATAGCCACGGGTGTTGATGGCGACACTTTCCACGGGGAAGTCCAGGCGGCAGTCACACCTTCAACCGATGTGATCTTGTTTTTCGGGTCAGACAACGACGCGGGGACAGATCCTGAGGAGCTCAAGGCGGCGGTAGCGTCAACGTTCGACGCCGCGTCGTCGCTGGCTCCCCAGGCCAGTCTCGTCGCGATCGGTCCGTTGACCGGGAGCGAGGGGCTGGATCAGGTGTTGGCCGCCGTGTGCCGTTCTGACGCTTCTGCCGTGCGCGATAAAGGGGTGAAATTCTTTGATCCCATAGCGGAGCACTGGCTCGGTGGCCGCGCCAGTGTGCTGCTCGGACCAGACGGCGAGCATCCCAGCGCCAAAGGACAGAGGTTCCTGCGAGACAAAATAGGGAGAATTCTTAGAGCCGCCCTATCCGACTGAAAGGCTCAAGGCGAAGTTCAGATTTACTGACAGTAGATCATGATGTTCTCAGATCACCGCCGGACGGTCGGAAGGGAAGAGGCTAAGCGGGTGAAACCCGGGAGTAGTCGAAGTACGCAAAGAAGTTGGGGCTAGACGGGATAAATTTGGGGCCGTGAGGAGCTATGCCCGCGTGCGCCTCAGAGGAGGCGTTAAGAACGAATGGGAAGCCCCCGTCCAACGTACGCGTGTGTGTTTCGCCTTGTCAGGCGCTTTCCACGTCAGGTTGGGGTGTGCCTTAGCCGGGCGAAGCCCGGGACCTTGAGCTAAGTCTTAGGACTTATGGATTCGGTTATACAAGAGAAGGCCTCCGGATTTGGACACCGGAAGCGCGTTCAATCGCATGGCCAAGGCGGTCATGGATGCTCGCCACGAGCCAGACAACGAGAGTTTCGAGTTGTTGAAGTTTGATTCGCTCCAGTTCTGGAAGATTACCTCCTAGGCCTCTCGAGACTTCGACGATGCGCTTCGGCGGCTTCTCGTCCGGGCGGGGGCAGCCACACTACGCTCTGTCTTCCGTCCTTCGGGTCGGGCATCCGTCCCACCAGACAGGCCACTTCAAGCCGCCGAACAACTCTGCTCACGTTAAACCGGCCCGTGCCGATGGCGTCTGCGATGTCCGTTGGACGGGCCGTGGTCCGCTAGATCAGTTGGTTGAGCAGCAAGAAAGCCGGCATGTCTCCAGGCAAGGGGCCCCCGCTCTGAACGAGAATGCTCTCGCGCACGGCGGTGGAATTCATTGCCCCGCCCATGAAGTAGGGGCACTGGGCTCACTACCACGTTCCGTAGGTCCACGCTCTCTTATGGTGCGCCGGAGCAACGCCTTGCAGCGCTGGCCTATGGCCGCATTCTTCAGTACGGCGAGGTGATGGGGATGGCCCCCGGAGCGGCGGGAGCGGCATCGCCAGGGCAATGGCACTCGGGCTTCGGGCATCCACCGGCGCAATGGTGTACACGCCGACCCGGGGGTGCTCGACCGCTGCCTTCCGGTACTAGGTGGGGGTCGGAGCACCAGCGCAGCGCGGGCTGGTCCCACTCCCAGGTGACCGCATGTACCGAGGACGGGCCCCGTTACCATGCGATTGCTGCCGGCCCCGGCGATCCCGCCACGGCTGTGATGGCAGGGGAGACTGCACACGCTCCTGCCCTCGCAGGTGACCGGCTGCCGACCGCGAAAGGGTCGCTGACACCGGCACTGCACTGGGCAACGTGCTCATACAGCGATTTCGTGCGGCCAGCCACACTTATGAGGTATCCAACTCGTCTGAACCCATGTCCTGCACGTCGACGGCGCAGGCAGGGGAGGTTGGTTCCCTCCACCTTGGTCTGGCGCAGGCGGCTTTTTCCACCCTTTGTAGGCGCCGCGCTGTTTGATTAGGGCAAGTTTCTTTTGTGCGCTGTAGGGTTTAACTGCGTAGTAATACAAGCTCGTCGAGTGGAAGGCGCTTTCGTGGGGCTGTCTCTCGTTGCTCCAGAATCTCGGAGAGGCGATCCGCGCTTGCAACCGTGCCCACGGCAGTGACGGTCATGGGCTTAAGATTTTCAGCAAGATTGAAGGCTTTCGTGAGCTTGTTCCAATCGACGCCCGCCATCTGGTGGGTGTAAAGGCCGTCTGCCTGCGCCTGCACACTAAAGTGAGCCAACGACTGGCCAAGGTCGTACTCTGCGTACGGTCGCCCATCCCCTTCCGGCGAGGACGTCTCCGCGATGCCCACCACCAGCGCCGACGCGGTGTGCGCCCATGAAGCGTTTAAACCAGCAAGGGCAGAGACGATAGTGTCGAATTCCGGTGTATTTCGGCGAGTCACGATGAAACGGCGGGGTTGATTGTTGCTCGCCGAGGGAGCCCAGCGCGCAGCCTCAAGAAGCGCGTCAAGCTGAGCATCGGTGATGCTAACGTCCGGATCGAAGGACCGAGGGCTCCAACGCTGAGACAGCTCCGAGATGATTGGAACACGCGTGTCAGCGGTACGGGAGGTCATTACGTCGGAGGGTTTCAATGTTATAGCTCTCTTCGTTTCTTTACGATTGCTCAGTCACAAGCCCACCCTAATAGGTAGGGCTCAGAACGGTCAGATCGGGTAATTTCTCATCAACACTAGGGCGTCCCTCACAAGATAGGCTTGTCCTTTTTATGTAATTTCTGCACAGGGTTTTTACGTACTCCGTGCAATTGAAGAGGTTTGCACAAGATTTCCCGAGGAGAGAAAACGGAATTGAGCGGACTCTCGCCCAGTGCGTATCCCAGCAGTGGCAAGTCTTGCCTGTGCAGTTCGGCCGGCGTCCTTGAGCGCTGCTTCCCACCCGCGCTTTCGCACGCGCCCGTCAAACCACTCCATGGAACCTGCGATGTGGGCGATGTCTGTGTGTCCGAGGTCAATGAGGTGCTGAGTTGCCAGCCGGGCCCCGAGTTCTTGATTTTCAGAGTAAGTGAAGACATCAGGAGTGGAAGAAACACCCGCTGCCACCATTTCAAGAGGCACCCGACGTGTTGCGCGCCAAACGGCAGCAGCCATGGACACCAGCGGCGCGATGACAATTATGCCGTCGACTCCGAGGTCTTCCAAGGTGTTGAGCGCGTTTGGGATCGATTCCTCGTACGGGGGTCGGACGGAAGCTACAGTGGTTGAGTATCCCTTTTCCCTGGCTACGTTCTCCAGCGCCAGAAGCGTTCCGACCGGCCCAAAACGCGGGGACCCATCGGTTACGATGCCGATGGATGTCGAGCGACTGGTCACAAGAGTGGTAGCGGCCCTATTGCGGCGATACCCAACATCCTTAATGATCTGCAATACCCGCTGCCGGGTAGACTCGTTGACTTCGGGATGGCCGTTAAGAACTCGGGAGACGGTTCCGTATGAAACGCCTGCCATTTGTGCGACTTCTTTAATAGTCATCCGCCGCTGGGGCGGGTTCGAGCCGGAGCCGTTCACCTCCGGGTGCGTCGCTGCTCCTGCCACAGCCGCGCCTCCTAACTCTTCACCTGGACCAACCGTCATGTATCCGCAATCAAACACTACGCGGCCAAGCCATCACGTACGCGCTCGTTGCCAGCAGCAGAGCACTGTGCTTCCAAATTTCGCCGTGCTTCAGGTGATGAGGCAGAGGGCGGACTCCTAATTTGGGCCACTTCTACATGCGGGGCCAAAGTGCCGATAATGGACGTTCTGTAGGGCCGGGGGAGTGGGGAGCGCTAGAGCTCAGTATGCTCCGTTCCGCCGTTCGCACGCTGACCCCTCAGTGACAGTGGGCAGGCGATGCCGGCGCCGGCCGAAGGCACTGGAATTGGCGAAACTCCGGCCAAATAGCGGTTGGCCGGAGTTCCGTGGACAACACTGCAGGGTGAACCTTGGGGTTGTGTGGGAGCGCCGGGCAGGGGAGGGGTTTACTTCAGCGCCGCTTGGCGGAGGTACTGGTAGACCGTTTCCCTGCTGATTCCGTAATCGCGGGCCAGTACGACTTTAGGGATGCCGGTGCCGGCTCGCTGGACCAGTTCGGCCGCACGCTCGGGTGTCAGAGTCTTTTTCCGTCCTTTGTAGGCGCCGCGTTGTCTGGCCAGCGCGATGCCTTCGCGCTGGCGTTCCCTGATCAGTGAGCGTTCGAATTCGGCGAAGGCGCCCATGACGGAGAGCATGAGGTTGGCCATGGGGGAGTCCTCGCCGGTGAAGACGAGCTGTTCTTTGAGGAACTCCACCCGGACCCCGCGCCGGGTGAGCCCTTGGACCAGGGCGCGAAGGTCATCGAGGTTGCGGGCGAGCCGGTCCATGCTGTGCACGACCACGGTGTCCCCGTCGCGGACGAACCGCAGCAACTCGGTCAGCTGCGGCCTTGCGGTGTCCCGGCCGGAGGCCTTGTCGGTGAACGTCCGGTCCAGGACCTGGCCATCAAGCTGGCGCAGCTCATTTTGGTCCACGGTGCTCACCCGCACGTAGCCGATGCGCTGACCATTCACGACGGCCTCCAATCCTCGCGGTGTGAGAACGAGTGTCGACCCCACCAGCGCAGAGGTCAAGACACGGGTCTGTCCAAAACCGCCTGACGACTAATTGCCAAGGAACGCACGTCCGGCAGGGGAACAACCCTGCCATGGTGTACGTTGCTCTCTGGTCGGGAAAGACCCGGTCAAAGACTGAAATGAGCACCGCCTACCGTGGCTACCGATTACGACGAAGTCCGTTCCGACGTCAAGGAATCCCAGGACCGGTCCCTCGAGGCGTTGAAGTCGGCCAGCGCTCCTGATGCCCGCAGCGTCGTCACCGAACTGGACGTGGCCGACGACGAAGGGCTGACGCCCGGCGGGGAAATCGTCTCCGAGGAACTCATCGTCCAGGTCATCCCGCAGGGCAAGGACGAGTTCACCTGCGCATCCTGCTTCCTCGTCCGGCACCGGTCCCAGCTCGCCGTCGAACGCAACGGCCAGCCTTACTGCATCGAGTGCGAAGGCTGACAACCTCGGGACGGCTCCCGCAACCTTCCCGACGCCGAGGACTTTTCGTCGTTCCCTGACCCCTGCCACTGCTGGTGACTCACTGCCGGCAGTGAGCCGTTCGGGGAGGGGCAGGGCTTTTAGAGCAGATCCAATTCCTGGATGAGTCCGTATTCAACGCCGGTGCTTAGGGTGGCAGTGAATGACCTGAAGCTGTGTCGGGTGATTAGTATGCCGCGGTCCGTTGCCTTCTCGCTGAGCAGGCGGGTGGCTTCTTCAAGCTGCAGATCTCTGGATGCGCGGTCGTGGGCTTCGATGATGATGGTGTCGTGGGTGAACATTGTTGGTCTCCTTTGTCCAATGTAAGAGTGGCGGCAAAGCTTTTGGCTGGGCTGGTTGCCGGAAGAGTGGTGGATCTTCAAAACCCTGGGAGCCGCCGACGGGCGCGCTGCAACAGATTTTGGTTGTGCTGTTTGGTGTGCCATCTCGCCGCCCTCAGGGGGCTTGTGGGCCCCTGGGTCAGCTTGGAGCCGATGAATGCGTGCTCGGCTTGCCTGCTTGGTTTCAGGCTCTGCGGAGGCGGCTTCGTTGGGCCGCGGCGGTAGCTGGCGACCTAACAGTTTGTGATGAAAGACGGGCGGGATGGGATCCCGGCTGGGTTTGGAAAACAACACTTTCCGCGCGGCGCATCCTCCGCCGAAACCTATGATTCATCAAAAGCTTCGCTCCAACAAATTGGCAGTGGAGACTCATTTTCAGGCGTGCATCTTGAGGAAATCTTGATCCGCAGGAAGCACCCGCTTGATCCTTTTCAGGAAGAGTGTCTTGGTCAGGTCATGCAGAGCGCCTGGCCAGTAACGGGGCTCGGGTTCCGTTGGCGGCGCTCGTAATCTTTGAGGATCCGTTTGAGAACCACCGTCAATATATTGCGTTTAGAACGACCCGGAGCTGCTGAGGCGATGGGCCCACGGGACGCTGACTCGGCCGCTTCGTTGCCGGGTGTCACCGGCGATATGTCGGCTCTCGACCTGCAAAGCCTGTGGAACATTGCCGAGGATACGCAGGGCCCTGCCCTGGCCCTGCAATTCCTCAGCGACTTTTTCAGCCTGCAGCAGGCTCGAGTGTCCCGGATCCTCGCCACTCTGGCCGAGGAGGACCCCGCGGGCTCAGCTAATGCTGTCCGTAGTTTGCACACTGCATCGTCCATGGCTGGCGCAAAGCACATTGCCGAGCGCTGCGCGATCATCCTGCCACTGGTCGGGGCCAGGAATTTCACGTCCGCGCGGGTACATGCAACGGCCCTGCAGTGCGACGTAGAGGCTCTGACTGCCGCTTCCCCCATGCTGCTGGAGCAAGCGGAGGCCCGGCTTGGTTCCATGCCAGCTGCCCACGCCTAGAATGCGGGGAAGCCGCCCCCTGGAATGGGACCGAGAGCAGGACATCAATTCGCCCTGGATGCCACGCGAGGCTTGCGTCCGCGGGCGTCCCTGGGCAAGACTCGGGGGACGCATGCTGAGTTGATGAAAAATTTGGAGCGGGATACACCACGAAAAGCGCTGGCAACGATGCTTGGCGCCCGCCGGCTGCGAAGGTGCAGCCACGAGGTCCCGCAGACCGAAAGGATCGCAATGGCAGGAATGTTCGAACTGTTTATCGACGCACAATCAGCTTTCAGGTTCCGTCTGACAGCACCGGACGGCACCGTAATGGCCGTATCCAGACCCTTCACGACCAAGACCGACGCCGTGGCAGGGATCGCCGCCGTCCGCGAGTACGCCGGCATGGGACTGATTACCGATTCCTGTACGACCCTCAGCGCTATCGGACATCGAGCCTACAATGACCCGCCTGCTCCGGCGGGCTCCCAACGGGTTCCCAAAATCGATTTCCATGGGCGCGCCCGTGCGGTCCGCCGGGCCGTCTCCGGTCCGCGCTGGGCCGGGGCAATACACAACTTTTCCTGAGCCCGGGGAGGGCCCGCCTCTGCCCCTTCCCAGCTCCAGCTTTACGTAAGATCAATTATCGGTTCTGATTCGCCGCGACGTCCCTGACCCCCCGTAGCATCCGGACACACAGCGCAACGCAGGCGTCCCCGCCCGTAACCTGTTTAAATGCCTCGTTTCGCATTGGACATCGAGTCCGTCCCCCGCCCCGCCCGTTCGCAGGAGCTTCTGGACGCCGTGAATCACCGCGTCGTCATCGCCGACGGCGCCATGGGCACCATGCTCCAGGGCCGGGACCTGCAGCTGGACACCGACTTCCAGAACCACGAGGGCTGCAACGAAATCCTCAACGACACCCGCCCGGACGTCATCGCGGACATCCACGACGCGTACTTCGCCACCGGCATCGACGCGGTGGAGACCAATACCTTCGGTGCCAACTGGTCCAACCTCTCGGACTACGGCATCGACGACCGCATCGAAGAGCTCGCCCGCAAGGGTGCGCAGATCGCCCGCGAACGCGCTGAAGCCGCGGAAGAAACGGACGGCCGCCTGCGCTGGGTCCTCGGCTCCATGGGCCCCGGCACCAAGCTCCCCAGCCTCGGCCACACCAGCTACGACTACCTCAAGCAGACCTTCGCCCTCCAGGCTGAGGGCCTCATCGACGGCGGCGCGGACGCCTTCCTCATCGAAACCAGCCAGGACCTCCTGCAGACCAAAGCCGCAGTCAACGGCTGCAAACAGGCCATCGTCTCCAAGGCCGTCCGCCTCCCCATCTTCGTCGAAGTAACGGTCGAAACCACCGGAACCATGCTCATGGGCTCCGAAATCGGCGCCGCGCTCACCGCCCTGGAACCGCTCGGCGTTGACGCCATCGGCCTCAACTGCGCCACCGGCCCGGACGAGATGAGCGAGCACCTCCGCCACCTCGCCAAGCAGTCCTCCGTCGCCATCGCCTGCATGCCCAACGCCGGCCTGCCCATCCTCGGCGCCAACGGCGCTCACTACCCGCTCACCCCCACCGAACTCGCCACCGCGCACGAACAGTTCGTGCGCGAATTCGGCCTGGGCCTGGTGGGCGGCTGTTGCGGCACGACGCCGGAACACATGGCCGCCGTCGTCGAACGCTTGGCTCCCTTCCGCACCAAAGCCGTGGTCACCACCGAGGGAAAAACAGCACCGGCAAGAATCCCCGAAGAACGCGAGGCCGGCGTCGCCTCCCTGTACCAGCACGTGAACTTCGACCAGGAGTCCGCCTACCTGGCCATCGGTGAGCGCACCAACGCCAACGGCTCCAAGGCCTTCCGCCAGGCCATGCTCGAGGAGCGCTGGGACGACTGCGTGGACATCGCCCGCGAACAGATCCGCGTCGGCGCCCACCTGTTGGACGTCTGCGTCGACTACGTGGGCCGCGACGGCGTGGCGGACGTCAAGGAGATCGTCTCCCGTTTCGCGTCCGCCTCCACCCTCCCGCTGGTCATCGACTCCACCGAACCGCCCGTCCTGAAAGCCGGTCTGGAACTCATCGGCGGCCGCCCCGTGGTCAACTCCGTGAACTACGAGGACGGCGACGGCCCCAACAGCCGCTTCGCCCGCATCATGCCGCTGGTCAAGGAACACGGCACCGCCGTCATCGCCCTTACCATCAACGAAGAGGGCCAGGCCCGCACCACCGAGGGCAAGGTGGCCATCGCCTCCCGCCTGATCGATTCCCTAGTGGGTGAATGGGGCATGCGCGTCGAGGACATCATCGTTGACTGCCTCACCTTCCCCGTCGCCACCGGCCAGGAGGAAACCCGCCGCGACGGCATTGAAACCATCGAGGCCATCCGCCAGATCACCGCCAAGTACCCGGGCATCAACACCACCCTCGGTGTCTCCAACGTCTCCTTCGGGCTGAACCCGGCCGCCCGCATCGTCCTGAACTCCGTGTTCCTGCACGAGGCCGTCCAGGCCGGCCTGACCAGCGGCATCATCGACGCCGCCAAGATCGTCCCGCTTGCGTCCCTCCCGGAGGAGCAGCGCAAGGTGGCCCTGGACTTGGTCTGGGACCGCCGCGAATACGACGCCGACGGCAACACCACCTACGACCCCCTCGCCATCATGCTGGACATGTTCGCCGGCGTCGACACCGCAGCCCTCAAGGACCAGCGCGCCGCCGAACTCGCCGCGCTGCCCACCGGCGCACGCTTGGAACGGCGCATCATCGACGGCGAAGGCAAGGGCCTGGAGGAGGACCTGGACCTGGCCCGCAGCGAGGGCATGACCCCGCTGGGCATCATCAACGACCACCTGCTCGAGGGCATGAAGGTGGTGGGCGAACGCTTCGGCGCCGGCGAAATGCAGCTGCCGTTCGTGCTGCAGTCCGCCGAGGTCATGAAGAATGCCGTGGCCCTGCTGGAGCCGCACATGGAGAAGTCGGACTCCTCCGGCAAGGGCACCATGGTGATCGCCACGGTGCGCGGCGACGTGCACGACATCGGCAAGAACTTGGTGGACATCATCCTCACCAACAACGGCTACAAAGTGGTCAACATCGGCATCAAGCAGGGCATCGCCGAAATCATCGCCGCCGCCGAGGAGCACAACGCCGACGTGATCGGCATGTCCGGGCTGCTGGTGAAGTCCACCGTGGTGATGAAGGAAAACCTCGCCGAGCTGCAGTCCCGCGGCTTGGCCAAGAAGTGGCCGGTCATCCTAGGCGGCGCCGCCCTCACCCGCGCCTACGTGGAACAGGACCTGGCCGAGCAGTTCGACGGCGTGGTCCGCTACGCCAAGGACGCCTTCGAAGGCCTCTCCCTCATGGAGCCACTGGTGCGCGTGGCCCGCGGTGAATCACCGGACGACGTCGGCCTGCCGCCGTTGAAGAAGCGCATCCACAAGGGCGGGGCGAAGTTCACGATCACCGAGCCCGAGGCCATGCCCGGCCGCTCCGACGTGGCCACCGACAACCCCGTGCCCGTGCCCCCGTTCTGGGGCACCCGCATCGTCCGCGGCGTCTCCCTCCACGACTACTCCGCGTTCCTCGATGAGCGCGCCACCTTCATGGGCCAGTGGGGCCTTAAGCCCGGCCGCGGCGAGGACGGCGCCTCCTACGAGGAACTCGTGGAACGCGAAGGCCGTCCCCGCCTGCGCTACTGGCTGGACCGCATCCTGGGCGAAGGCATGCTCGACGCGTCCGTCGCCTACGGCTACTTCCCGGTGGTCTCCGAGGGGGAGCAGGTGGTGGTGCTGCACCACGGCGAGGATCCCGACGGCGTCCTGGGCCAGGCGGGCCTGCTCGCCCCGGACGGTGGTTCAGGCGGCCCGATCGGCACCGACCGCCTGCGCTTCAGTTTCCCCCGCCAGCGCCGCGACCGGCACCTGTGCCTGGCCGACTTCGTGAAGTCCCGCGAGTCCGGCCAGATCGACGTACTGCCCGTGCAGCTCGTCACCGCCGGCTCCAGGATCGAGGAGTTCACCTCCAAGATGTTCGCGGCCAACCAGTACCGCGACTACTACGAGCTCAACGGCCTGGTCATGCAGCTCACCGAGGCGCTCGCCGAGTTCTGGCACGCGCGGATCCGCAAGGAGCTGGGGTTCGGGGCCGAGGAACCGAAGGACACGGCCGGGTACTTCAAGCTCGACTACCGAGGCGCCCGGTTCTCACTCGGCTACCCCGCCTGTCCGGACATGGAGGACCGCCGTAAGGTGACGGAGCTGCTGAAGCCCGAGCGCATGGGCGTCATTCTGAGCGACGAGCTCATGCTGCACCCGGAACAGTCCACCGACGCGTTCGTGTTCCACCACCCGGAGGCCAAGTACTTCAAGGTGTGAGCGGGGCCCGGCCCCGGAGCGGCACGGTTGTCACTCCGGGGCCGTTTCCTGTCATTCCCCGCCCGGCACGGAGGTGCCCGGCAGCGAGGCCAGCTGGGTCAACGAACCGTCGCGGTCCAGGCTGAGGATGAGGTCCAGGTCCAGCCGGTCCAGGAACGCGTCATCGTGACTGACCACAACCACGGCACCCCGATACGCAGCGAGAGACTCCACCAACTGGTCAACGCTGCGAAGGTCCAGGTTGTTGGTTGGCTCGTCCAGGATCAGCACCTGCGCGGGCGGGTCCGCGAACAGCAGCCTGGCCAGGGAGACCCGGAACCGTTCACCGCCGGAGAGCGTCCGCACCGGCCGGTTTACGCTGTCGCCGCGCAGGAGGAACCGTGCCAGCCGGTTCCGGATATCACCGGGAGGCACCGCCGGAGCGGCGTCCTGGACGTTTTCGAGCGTGGTGGCCTCTTCCCTGAGCCCATCGAGCCGCTGGCGCAGGTACCCGGCCTGGTCCGTCAGCAGGCTGCCGCCGGCTTCACCGTCGGCGCACGGAAGGCTGCCCACCAGCTTCTCGAGGAGCGTGGTCTTGCCGGCTCCGTTTGGGCCAATGATCGCCACACGTTCGGGGCCCTGCACCAGGAAGGAACGATTGGTGCCCCACAGTTCCGCGATCCGCCGGCTGCGCGGAACCTGCGGGTCGGGAAGATCCACCGATATCCGTTCCTCCTCGCGCACCCGGGAAGCAGCGGCGTCCAAGGCATCCTGGGCCGCCTGCACCCTGGAATCCATTCCGGAGCGCATTTTTCCTGCCGCCACCTGGGCGTCGGAGGCCCGTTGGTTCATCAGGATTTTGGACCCCTTCTTGTTCTCGTAGCTCTTCTGGCCTGTCCTGGCCCGGCTGGCCAGCTTCGTATCCGCCTCCTGCTTCTGGCGCTTTTCCTTCTTCACCTGCTGTTCGGCCGAACGGGTGGCCTGCACCGCGGCGGCCTGCTGTTCATCCAGGTAGTCCCGCCATCCGCTGTAGGGTCCGCCGAACACCGTCAGCCCTCCCTCAAACAGCTCTGCCGTTTCGTCCATAAGCTCCAGCAGCGCAAGGTCGTGGCTGACCACCAGCAGGCTTCCCGGCCAATCACCCAGCATCCGGCCAAGTGCCGAACGGGCATCCCGGTCCAGGTTGTTGGTCGGTTCATCCAGCAGCGTGATGGGAGTCCGCCGGATCCTCAGCCCGCTGATGGCGGCCAGCATCGCCTCCCCGCCGGACAACTCACCCACGCTCCGGTCAAGCCCGGCCCCGGAGAGCCCGATATCCTGCAGCGCTTCACCAGCGCGGGCTTCGATGTCCCAGTCGTCACCGAGGACGTCGAAGTGCTCCACTGCGGCATCTCCGGATTCGATGGCGCGCAGGGCGGTGACCTTGTCCTTGATTCCCAGCAGTTCCATCAGCGTGGCATCGCGGCGCAGCGTCAGGGTCTGAGGCAGGTAGCCAACGTCGCCTCCGGTGGAGATGGTGCCGGCGGTGGGCGCGAACGTCCTTGCTATCAGGCGTAGCAGGGTGGATTTTCCGGAACCGTTGGTTCCCACCAGCCCGGTTTTTCCCGGCCCGAAACTGCCGGAGATCCCGGACAGCGCCGGTGAGCCGTCCGGCCACTGGAAATGGACGTCCGTGAGGACGACGGATGGAGTATGTGATGTAGGCATGGTGCTCCCAATAGAAGATGCCGGGCGGCCGGGCCGCGGTTCGCCAAAAAGGTCAGGTGTGGAACGCGCGGGAAGTCCTACGGGGGACGGGCTGCCACGGAAGCCGGCCAGGGCGCGCGGGGATAAGCACCAGGCTGTGCAGGGTGGCGGGAAATCAGTGCAGGGCAAAGAACGCCATGGATTGGCATCGGGCTCCGGGTGGTTTCAGCGGTAGAAGCGCTGAGACCTGCCGGGCCCTTAGGGCATCAGGGAAGTGTCAGCGCGCGGACTGCGTCGCGAAACCTGAAATGCCCGTCACAAGATTGCCTAACACTGGGGAACAGAGGACATCAGTGTCACAAATTCAGTACCGGAAGGCAACCCGTCAGCACCGGTGGGCGTCGGCCGATTCCCTGGGCACCGATTCGCCCTGCCCGGCGTGCCGGGACCGTCCGCTGGTAGTGGGCGTAGCTCCGGACACCGGCTTCACCCGCCGCAGCGAGGCGAGCACGGCCCGGCCCACCACGGCGATGCCGATCACCGTTGTGATGGCGCGCAGGGTGTCCCAGCCCGCCGTCGACGTCAGCAGCGAGTAGAGCAGGAAGCTGCTGAGGTTGGTGGCCAGCGGTGCGCCGGGCACGTAGGAAATGCCCGTTCCGGCGCCCACGGCGAAGGGCCAAAACCACAGATTCAGCAGCAGCCCGAACACGTAGGACGCCACGACGCCGTAGGCCGCCAGCATCCACAGTTCTGCCCTGCCGCGTACCCGGCGGGGAAGCAGCCCGGCGCCCGCGCCCACCCACGCGCAGGCGAAAATCTGGAACGGCGTCCACGGCCCGATCCCGCCCCACAGCGCACTGGAGACGGCAATCGTGGCGGCTCCGAGCAGCAGCCCGAACCGCGCACCGAACGCACGGCCGGCCAGGATCAATAGGATGAACACCGCCTCCACGCCGCCGACGCCGGTGCTCGCCACCCGCACGGCGGAACCGACGGCAGCCAGCACGCCGAGCAGCGCCACCGTATGTGCCGAGCGCACCGATCCGTCCAGCGAAAGCACGACGGCGACCGCGGCCACGGGTGCAATTGCCAGGGCGATGTAGGGGGTTGCGGCGGCAGCGTCCTGCGGGAGTGCCGCGGCAAGCAGCGGCCAGCAGAATGCCGCGAGGGCGAGAACGTTGGCGGCGGCGAGGACTGTGAGTTCGGCGCCCCGCGGCATCCGGAAGCGGTGGGGTTTCTGGGCAGTTTCAATGACAGCCTGCGACTGGACAGCCGCTGGTGCTGGACGGGCAACGGCAGGCCGGGGCGGCGCGGGAATGAATGCTTCCTGGACGCGTTCCAGTTCCGGTGACGGGGCCACACCATCCCGCATCGGCAGAATCCGGGCACCCAGGCTGGAGGCGAAGTCGAGGTCGTGCGTGGCAATCAGGACCGCCGTGCCATCCTCCGCCGCAGCCCGCAGCGCCGCGGCCACCGCAGTCCGTGCGGTAGGATCGAGCCCGCGCGTGGGTTCGTCGATGAGCAGTACATCCGGGTCATCCATCGTCTGCAGGGTGATGGCCAGGATTCTGCGTTCGCCGGCGGAGAGGTCCCGCGGATGCCCGTTCCCGACGGGAATGCTGCTGCCTCCCCGCAGCCGGGACAGCCGTGCCGCCGCGGTACCGGCAGTAACCGCTGTGCCCTTGTTCCGCCGCGCCTGCCGCCGCTCCGCCGACCGCAGCTCGCCCGTTACCGTGTCCCTGGTGAAGAGGTCGTCCGACGCGTCCGGCACCAGGGCGACCCGGCCGCCGTCGGACGTTGCGCCGGTACCTTCACCCAGGGCCAGCGCCACCAGCAGGGACGACTTCCCGGCCCCGTTCGGTCCCACCAGCGCCACGATCTCGCCGTGGTGCAGGGCCAGCGAGGCGTCGCGGACCAGCGGTACGCCCTTCCGACGCACCTCAAGGTGGGTTGCCGTCAGCACAGGGGCGCGACCGGGATCCGGAACGGCCGCTGGCCGGGCCTCGGCGGGAGTTGCTGGGGAGGGAGGGGCGCCCGGCACCAGCGCGCCGCCGTCGATGGCCCACCAGGAATCAGCCACGGGAACCAGCGCCGCCGCCCGGTGTTCGGCCACGATGACGCACACGCCGTGTTCGCGGGCCAGGGCGTCTAGCACGGAAATGACGCGGCGGCGGTGTGCGGCATCAAGGTCGGCCAGGGGCTCATCCACCAGGAGCAGCTGCGGGTTATCCACGACGGCGGCGGCGATAGCAACGAGCGTTGCCTCACCTGCAGAAAGGGTGCTGACGTTCCGGTCCAGCAGCGCCGCGACCCCGATCCTGTCGGCCACCTCCCGTACCCGGGCCTTCACGGCAGTGGAGGGCACGCCACGGAGTTCAAGGGCCAGGGCGATGTCGTCCCCGACTCGGGTGGTGGCGAAGGCGGCCCGTGGGTTCTGCAGGACGACGCCCACCAAGTCCGCGGTATCACGCGGGGGAGCGGAGGCGCGGTCCGTCCCGGCAATCTGTACGGTGCCGGAAAGCTCCCCTCCGTCCACGTGGGAAAGGAGGCCCGCGAGGCCGCGCAGGATGGTGGACTTGCCGGAGCCCGTGGGCCCGGTGATCACCGCGACGGACCCGGCCGGCGGTGCAAACGAATCAACCTGGATGCGCGCGTCAGCGATGCGGAACTTTACGTCGCGCACCTGAAGCGGGCCGCCGTCGTCGTGGTGTCCTTGGCGGGATGCCCGGCTGCCGAAGCCGCGCAGCTCCAGGGCCGCGGCAATGCGGCCGGCGTGTTCCAGGGTGCGTTCGAGGATGGGAACCAGGGCGCGGGGGCCGAAGCGTTCGCCGCGGAGCCGGAAGGCCAGGCGCATGGAGGCCACGGCGTCGGCCAGCGCGGGGAGCGCCGCCCACGCCACCACCAGCATGCGGGCCACACCCTGCAGGGGTCCGCCGCGGGCCAGCCGGACGAAGCCGCGGGACACATCCACCCAGGCATTGAGCATGCCGAACCCCAGGATGGTGAGTGCGATCGGCAGGGCGGACAACACTGCCGCCCACAGCCCCGGCGCGGTGACCGGGCCCAAAAACACCACATGGGCGTACGGGGCGGGAAGCCGCAGCGGCGGCAGGTTCAGGAGGACCGGGGCGCCGGTGGCCGCTCCATTGAAGAGGACCCGGTAGGCGACCCGCGCCGCGATGAACACAGCAGCGAGAACCGCTGCTGCGCGCAACGGCGCGGGCCGGAAGGTCATGACGCGGGTGCTGCCGGTTCGTTGTCCACGGTGTAGAGCAGTTCAAGGCTCTCGCCGGGGTTGAGCTTGAGGCTGTCCAGGCCTTCCTGCGCGTAGGCCCACGTGCCGGCGGCGGGCTTCACCCAGAGGGCCCAATACGAGACCGTGTTCTTGTCATCGCACGCTTCGCGGGTAGTGCCACCCTTGTGCTTGATGTCGAAGTCCGCAGCGGGCACGCCGTTGACGCGGCACGCGAAGCTCGTGGGGTACTTGGCGGTGCCCTCGATCTTCACGTTGGCTTTGCCCAGCACGTCCGATGCCAGAGTGGGGCCGTCCACGGACACGCAAGAGGAGGTGTCGGCGGCGGACTGCTTCAGGGCGCCCGAATCGACGATGACCTTCACGCCCGAGCAGGGGCCGGCGCTGGCGGAAGCAGTGGACGAAGCGCTGGCGCTCGATGAAGCAGTTGCGGAAGATGCCGGGGCGGAGGAACTTGGGGAGTTGGCGGCCGGCGTGGAACAGGCGGCGAGGGTAAGCAGGAGGCCGGCGGCGGCCAGGGAGCCCGCGGACGCGGTGCGAAGTGTAGTCAATGTCACCTGTCAAGGGTAGGGCGTGGGCGCCCCGGAGCGGATGGCCGTTCCGTTGTGTGACGCCGGTTCTCAATATGGGCGCGTGGCGGGGACGCCAAGGGGCCGACGTCGGCACTCGAGTGAGTGCCGGCGTCGGCCCCTATAGGTGAAGCGTTGCTAGCCTTCGGTTGCCAGGACGGCGTTGGCGGGTACTGCCTCCTCCGGTGCGTCATACCGCGGGTCATTGGACGCCGGGTGGGCGGCCACGGCTGCGGCGTGCTCGGCGAGCACCCCGGTCTGGTGGCGGATCTTCAGGCGGTAGAGCAGGGTGCCGCCGACCACCACGGCGGCCACGAACATCACGCCGCCCCACTGCAGGTACCACTCGAACGGCGGCACCGAGTTGTAGATCTCCGGGCGCGGCCACACGAGGTTGATGGTCATGGCGGCGCCCCACAGGACGGCGACGATGTTCACGGGAAGGCCCCACTTGCCCATGGAGAACCCGGGCTCGGAACCGTCCGCGATCAGGGGCCACTTCTTCAGCAGCCGCTTGCGCAGCAGCGGGACCGTGACCAGGAGGTAGGACAGGTAGATCAGCACGATGCTGATGCTGGACAGGATGGTGAAGATGGCCGGCTGCATGACGTTGACCAGCAACGGGATGACGGCCATGACGCCGATGACGATCGCGGCGACCGTGGGGGTCCGGCGGACCGGGTCCACCTTGCTCAGCTGCCGGCTGAAGGGCAGGTTGTTGTCGCGGGCCATGGCGAACATCATGCGGATGGCGGCGGCGTGGACAGCCAGGGTGCAGACCACCACGGCAACCACGATGCAGGCCAGGAAGGCCTTGCCGAACGGGCCGCCCAGGACGGAGAGCACAATGTGCTGCAGGCCGCCGTCGGGGGAGCCGATCTGCGGGTCCGCGAGGTCCGGTGCTGCCAGGATGCCGAAGAGCAGGATTCCCCCGCCCAGAAGGAAGGAAGCCGTGACGGCGCGCAGGATGGCCTTGGGAGCGGTCTTCTTGGGGTCCTTGGTTTCCTCGCCCAGCGAGCTGGCCGTGTCGAAGCCGTACATGACGTAGCCGGAGGCCATGGCGCCGATCAGGAAGACGCCGAAGAAGCCAAGGTCTTGGCCTTCACCGAAACCGTTGGTCTGGAAGAAGACCTCCGGTCCGCGGACCACGTGCCAGCCGAGCGCGAGGATCAGCAGGACGGCGGCGATGAGCTCCACGAACACGCCGATGCTGTTGATCCGGGTCATCAGCTTCACGCCGAACGCGTTGATGAGGGTGGAGATGGTGATCATGATGGTGGCCAGGACCACGCCGTTCATGGCGAAGTCGTACGGCCCGGTGCCGTCACCGACGAACTGGAAGCCGGACCACAGCTGCGGCAGGGTGATCTGCAGGGCCAGGGCCACGGAGCCCAACGCCATGATGGAGGACAGCAGCAGCAGCCAGCCGGCGAGCCAGGACGAGGTTCCGGACGCGAGCCGCTTGGCCCAGTTGTAGACGGAACCGGCCACCGGGTAACGGCCTGCCAGTTCGGCGAAACACAGGGCCACCATCAGCTGGCCAACGAACACGATGGGCCAGGACCAGGCGTACGCCGGGCCGGCCATGGAAAAACCGAAGTAGAACAGTTGGAAAACACCGGTGAGGATGGAGATGTAGCTGACACCCGCGGCGAAGCTGGCAAACTTGCCGATGCTCCGATCCAGCGTCTGGGTGTAGCCGAATTCGTCCATGCCGCTTGAATCAATACTCTTGCTGGGTTCCAATATGGACTCCTAGTTCAGAAAAGCACGATGGGAACGGCCGCCCTGGGGTGCGGCGAGATAAACGTTCTGCGGGGGCCGGCGCTGTTGGGAACGCGGCCCCCGGGATGACCCGCCGCTTAGGCGAGGGACGTGCTGAGCTCCTTCTCTTCCAGGGCGTCGGTGCCGGCGTAGTCCGCCTTAATCAAATCAGCGCAGCGCTCGCCGATCATCATGACGGTGATGTTGGGATTGACGGTGACGTGTTCAGGCATGACGGACGCATCGGCGACCCGGAGGCCGGTGACACCCTTGACCCGCAGCTCGGCGTCCAAAGGTGACATCCCGTCGTCGTCCGCTCCCATGCGGACCGTGCCCACCGGGTGGTAGACGGTGTTGTGGGTCTTGCGGATGTAGTCCTGCAGTTCCTCATCCGACTGCGCCTCGACGCCGGGCGACAGCTCCCGGCCGGTCCACTCCGCCATGGCGGGCTGGGCGGCGATCTCGCGGGCCTTGCGGATACCGGCCACCATGACGCGCATGTCATGGCCGTCCGGGTCCGTGAAGTAGCGCGGATCCACCATCGGCTTGTCGCGGAAGTCGCGGCTGCGCAGGCGCACGGTGCCGCGGGAGCGGGCGTGCGTGACGTTGGGGGTGAGGCTGAAGCCGTTTTCCGTGGTGGGGTAGCCGTGCCGCAGGGTGTTCATGTCGAACGGGACGGAGCCGTAGTGCATCATCAGGTCGGGCCGGTCCAGGCCGTCCTCGGTGGGCGTAAAGATGCCGATCTCCCACCACTGGGTGGAGGTCTGCACCATGGGCTGCTTGGCCTCGAACTGCACCACGCCCTCCGGGTGGTCCTGCAGGTTCTCACCGACGCCGGGGGAGTCCACCAGCACCTCGATGCCGTGCCGGGCCAGGTGCTCTGCCGGGCCGATGCCGGAGAGCATCAGCAGCTTGGGGGAGTCGATGGCGCCGGTGGACACGACGACTTCGCGGTGGGCGGTGAGCCGGTGGGTGCGGCCGAACGCGCCGTCCACCACGTCCACACCGGTGCAGCGCTTGTCCGCGTCAAACACCAGCTGGCGGGCGCGCAGCCCGGTCAGCAGGGTGAAGTTGGGGCGGTCCACGATGGGGTGGATGTAGGAGACCGAGCTGGAGGAGCGGGTGCCGTCCGCGCGGCGGTTGATCTGGAAGAAGTTGGCGCCGTTGACCACGGTGGTGCCGGTGTTGAACTTCGCCCGCGGGATGCCCGCCTGCTCGCAGGCGTCCAGAAGCGCGACGCCGGCAGGATCCGCCGGGGGCACGTTCATCAGGTGCACGGGGCCGGAGTCCCCGTGGTGGGGTGCGTCCGGGCCGGCGTCCTCATTGGTTTCCAGCCGCTTGTACAGCGGCCAGGCGTTGGCGGCGTTCCAGCCGGTGGCGCCGTACTTGGATTCCCATTCGTCCAGGTCCTCGCGCGGGGCCCAGAAGGCGATGCAGGAGTTGTGGCTGGAGCAGCCGCCCATCACCTTGGCACGGGCGTGGCGCATGAAGGAGTTGCCGTTCTCCTGCGGCTCGATGGGGTAATCCCAGTCGTAGCCCGATTCCAGCAGTTCCATCCAGCGGTCCAGCTGCAGGATCTCGGGGATGTTCCGGTCGTCCGGGCCCGCCTCGACGAGGGCCACGGTCACCTCCGGATCCTCGCTGAGCCGTGCTGCCACGGCGGCCCCGGCGGACCCGCCGCCGATCACGACGTAGTCGAACCCGCGGTCGCTCACGTCCTCGATGTTGTCGTAGTGCATCTAGTTCTCCTTGCTGTGGTCAGCGAACCAGCCGGTGACCTGTGGGCTGGTGTTCTGGTAGATGTGCTTGGCTTCCTGGTATTCGGCCAGGCCCGTGGGGCCCAGCTCGCGGCCGACGCCGGACTGGCCGAAGCCGCCCCACTCGGCCTGGGGGAGGTAGGGGTGGTAGTCGTTGATCCAGATGGTGCCGTGCCGGAGCCGGGACGCCACCCGCTGCGCCTTGCCGGCGTCCTGGGTCCAGACGGCGCCGGCCAGGCCGTAGATGGTGTCGTTGGCAGTGGCCACTGCCTCGTCCTCGGTGCGGAAGGTTTCCACCGTGACCACCGGGCCGAACGCCTCGTCGGTGACCACGGACATCCCGCGTTGCACCTGGTCCAGGATGGTCGGCTGGTAGTAGAAGCCGGCGTCGTACTTTTCCCCTTCCGGTGCCGCGCCGCCGGTCCGGAGCCGCGCGCCCTCCGCGATCCCGCGCTGGACGTAGGCGTCCACCTTGTCCCGGTGGGCGGCGGAGATCAGCGGGCCGGTCTCGGCGTCCTCGTCGAAGGGGCCGCCGATCCGGATGTCCTTGGCGCGGCGGACCAGTTCATCCACGAAGCGTTCGGCGATGGATTCCTCCACCACCAGCCGGGCGCCGGCGGAGCAGACCTGCCCGGAGTGGACGAATGCGCCGTTGAGGGCATTGTCGACGGCGGCGTCGAAGTCGGCGTCCGCGAAGATAACGTTCGGGTTCTTCCCGCCAAGCTCCAGCGCCACCTTCTTGACGGTCCCGGCAGCGGCCGCGGCGATGCGCTTGCCGGTTTCCAGGCCGCCGGTGAAGGAGATGAGGTCGACGGCGGGGTGTTCCGAAAGCGGTGCGCCCGCCTCCGGGCCGGTGCCGGTGACGAGGTTGGCGACGCCGGCCGGCAGGCCGAGGTCCTGCAGCAGCTGCATGGCCAGGATGCTGGTGGACGGGGTGAGCTCGGAGGGCTTGAGGACGAAGGTGCAGCCGGCAGCGAGGGCCGGGGCGATCTTCCACGCGGTCTGGAGGAGGGGGTAGTTCCATGGGGTGATGAGGCCGCACACGCCCACGGGTTCGTAGACGATCCGGCTCACGACGGCGGGATCGCCGGCGTCCACCACGCGGCCGGCCTGCTGCCCGGCGAGCCTGCCGAAGTACTCGAAGCAGGCGGCGATGTCGTCCATGTCGATGCGGCTTTCCACCATCCGCTTGCCGGTATCCAGCGATTCGGCACGGGCGAACTCTTCCCGGCGCTCGCGGAGCCCGGCGGCAACCTTCAGGAGGAAGGTGCCGCGCTCCGGTGCCGGGACGTCGGACCAGACGCCGGAGTCGAAGGCGGTGCGGGCCGCGGCGATGGCGCGCTCGGCGTCATCGCGGCCGGCTTCGGAGACGATGGCGGCCAGTTCGCCATCGGCCGGATTGCGGATTTCGCGCACGGCGCCGGAGGACGCCGGCTCCCACTTGCCGTTGATGAACAGGGTGGACGCTGTATCGGTTTCGACGGCAAGGACGGGGTCCTGCGTTGATGTGGCGTAAGTCATACCGAGGACAGTAATGCACGTTGAACAAGTGTTCAATAGATTTCTTGAACACTTGTTCAACGACGTTGATGGAGCTACGGTTGCCTTGCGGTAAAGGCCTCCACCCTGGTCCGGCCCGGCGTTTTAGCCGCTTTCGCCCCGGCCGGGCTCGTTGATTGGCGCGAAGGCGATCTCTTCCGTCCGAGTGATGCTTCGTTGAATGGAGGCTTTGTCCACCCCGAGCAGCGCCGTCAGCCACATGCCGTTCTGGATAACGACGATGTCCGAAGCCCTCTCCCTGCACTCGTTCCATGGCAGCTCCGGCTTGGCACTGGACACCAGCGCCGCGAGCCCGTCGATGTACCGGTCAAAGGCAGCGGCGTTGATCTGCGCGTAATCCTCGTCCGCCTGGGCCAGGGCCCAAAGGTGAAGGCGCAGGGAAAGGTAGCGGGTGGTGAGCAGGTCGGCGGCTGCCACTCGATGGAGCGCCCTCCGAAGTTGCTCATCGGGGGACACCGACGGGTCCGGCGCGACGAGCAGGAGATCGTGCTCATCCACCCTGCCCAGGGCTGCCCGGATCAGGGTGGTTTTGTCGTCGTAGTAGTAATTGACCAGTCCCAGTGCCACGCCCGCCTCGCGCGCCACGGATCGCATGCTCACTCCCGCGATGCCGTGACGGGACAGCAGTTCCATCGCTGCGTCAAGGATGCGCGATTGCCTGTCAGTCTGTTCGCCGGAGTTCACGGCACTGGTCCCCATCTGGCCAGACTATTGCCTATCACTGCACCTGCCTAACCGCGCACCAGCGCGTACTTTCAAGGAACGGCCGGCCTGCTGATTGTGTTTGAAGCCTTCGCCTCCCGGGCAAGGTACTGGTACACCCGGGATTTATCAGTACAGCTTGGAGAAAGATGGAAAGCGCAAGCCTCGTTGCCCTCTTGTTTGCGGGCGCCATCCGCGCCGGCGGCAGCGCACTGCCGCACGCCCCACAGGTCGTCGCGAAGCCCGGGTGGAAGCGGCTGGCGTGGCTGGCGTTTCGGAGCAGGACAGCAACTTTCCTGCACAGGCTGGCCTGGGCGGTTGAACCGGACCCGAGGTGACGCAGAAATAATCCTGCCAGGCGCTGTGGCACCCGCACGCCCGGTCCGCCTCAAACGCGGGCGTGGTCCGCGCGCTCCAGCAGGCGGGACACCCCGTAGCCGATCACCAGCCCCCAGAAGGCTGCATGAATGTTGAAGAGGTTCATGCCTGAAATGGTCACCACGAACGTCACCAGTGAACCGAGCGTGAAGCTGCTGGCGAAGGCCGTGACAAAGGCCTGCTGGAGGGCCCGCAGCATCGCGATCCCGCCCAGTGCCAGGACGAATTCCTTGGGCGCGGCCAGCATCAGCCGGGTCAGGGTGGGGGCAAACGCTGCGAACACCAGGGCCAGCAGGCCATACGCCACGGCCGCCGTGTATTGGCGCTCCCTCTTCCCGGACGTGGTCAACAGGGCGTTGGTGGGGCCCGTAACGCAGGCCGAAACGGCACCGAAGCCGGCGTTCAGCACTGAGAACGCACCGGAGGCCATGGCGAAAGCATTCACCGGCGGCTGATGGCCGGCGGCGCGGAGGACGGCGATGCCCTGGCCGTTTTGAACGAACAGCACGGTGACGGCCAGCGGAACCACCAGTTCAAGCTGGGCGGCCCACGTGAATTCAGGGGCGGTGAAAACCGGGGTGGCCAGAAGCGGCCCGCCGGGCAGCAGGCTGAACTGGCCGCTGGCCGCCACCGCGATGCAGCCCGCCACCAGGGTGCCCAGGACCGGCGGCAGGAACCTGCCAAACCGTGGAACAGCGGTAAGGACCAGGAACGCGGCCACCATCGGAGCTGCCACCGCCGGGTTGTCCTGGGTCGAGGCGACGATGTCTGTACCGAACTTCAGGAACACCGCGGCAACCATCGCCATCACGAGCGGCATGGGCACCAGCGCCATGGCTTTGCGCACAACGCCGGTGGCGCCCAGGGCGAGGATCAGCACCCCGGACGTAAAAAACGCCCCAACTACTTCGGGGAAGGACAGGTGCTGGAGGGAAGGTCCCAGGAGTACCGTGCCCGGAATGGACCAGGCAAAGCCTAGCGGCTGGCGGTAGATGAGCGACATCAGCAGCGTGGCGGCCCCGCCGGAAAAGAGAATGCCAAAAACCCAGGACGACAGCTGGCTTTGGGTCAGGCCGCCCGCCGTTCCGACGGCCAGGGTGACGGCGATGGGCCCGGAGGCCGCGAAAATAAGCCCGATGGCGCCGTTGGAGACATAAGACAGGCCCAGGTCGCGGAGGATCCGGCGGGGACCCGCGGGCCGGACGCCGGGACGTTCCAGCAGGCGTTCCGGAGCTGCAGCCACGGCAGATTCAGCAAAGGCAGATGGATCCTGGTGGGGGTGCGTCATAGGGGCTCCTGGCAGTGGCTGCATCAGTATAGGCGTTCGGGGTGCCTGAATGGACCCGGCCCGCGCTTCCGGCCTGGTACGTCATCGGACTGGGCTACGGCAAGGGGGCAGCGCGCCCTGTCACACATCCAGCAGAAAGCGAGTACTTGGGGAAAAAAGACAAGTGGTAATTACGCGTGTTCTACCCCTGCACCGGAATCTACGGTGGGCCTGTGAGGCGGCCAGAGAGGTCCGCCGCAATGGTCTTTATCAGGAGCTCGCATGCGCACTTCCCCTTCCAAGTCCCCCCTGTCCCGGCGAATTGCCGCCGCCGTGGTCCTGCCCGGTATGCTCACCACCAGCCTGGTACTGGTCCAGCCCGCCATGGCAGCCACCGGCACGGCCCCCGGAATCTGTAACGGCGTGGTCAACCAACTGGCGCACCGCGGCGCCGTCCAGGAGAACCTCCTGAAGGCCGCCGCCAAGAAGAACGCCGACGCCATTGCTGCCCGGCAGGCGGAGAAGGCTGCCCTTCAGGCCCAGGCAGATGCACTGGCGGCACAGAAGGCGGACGCGGAGAAGGCGCTGGCTGACCTTGCAGCCCAGGAGACGCAGCTGGACAGCCAGGAAGCAGCAGCGCAGGCGGAGGTGGACAAGCTAACTGCCCAGCAGGCGAGCCTGGCCTCCCAGGTGACGGCAGCGGAAGCCGCCCTCGCCGACCTACAGAACCAGCAGGCAAGCGTGGCGGGCCAGCTGGCGCCGCTGCAGGATGAACTCGCCGCGGCCCAGGCCGCCTCCGCCGCCTTGAAGGACCAGGCGGACAAGCTCGGCGCAGAACTGGTGGCCAACAGCACGGCGGTTGCGGCTGCCCAAACGGAGCTTTCCCGGCTGCAGCAGGCCGCGGACCAGGCCGCTTCAGACGTCACTGCCAAGGAAACCCAGATCCAGCAGGCCCAGGAACAACTGGCGGCCCTGACCGCTCAAGCGCAGCAGGCCGCAGACGCCGTGAAGGCTGCACAGACGGAAGTCACTGACGCCGAAAATCAGCTGAAGGTACTTGAAGCTGCCGGAACCACCGCGGTCGCGGACCTTCAGGCGCAGCAGGACAAGGTGGATGCGGCCAAAGCCGCACTGGCCACACTGCAGGAGACCGCTGCCGCCGCGGACGCCGCTGTCAGCAGTAAGAAGGATCAGATCGCCACGGCCCAGACGGAGCTTACGGCCCTGCAGTCCGCGGCCTCCACTGCCAAGGCGGCACTCGATGCCAAGAACGCAGATATCACCGCAGCCCAGTCGGACCTGGCCACGCTTCAGGCCAATGCGGAGGCAGCCGCCAAGGCAGTCAGCGACAACAACGCCAAGATCGCCGCCGTGAACGCTGACATCACCAGCCTCCAGAGCCAGATCTCAAACGTGAACAGCCAGATCGTCACGAAACAAGCGGCGCTGGCCCAGGCCCAGAGCGACCTTGCAGCACTGCAGGCGCAGAAAGACGCGTTGACTGCGCAGATCGCTGACCTGGACAGCCAGATTGCTGCCATCAATGGAAATTCCAGTAAGAAACGGACGCTTCAGGCCCAGCGCGACGCCCTCCAGGTTCAGTTGAATGGCGTGAACGCCCAGATTGCCGACAAGAACGCGACGATTTCCGGACTCCAGGGTGACCTGGCCACCCTCCAGAAGCAGGTCACCGACTTGAACAGCCAGCTTGTGGCCAAGCAGCAGGAAAGCAGCACCCTGCAGCAGCAGGCAGCCCCGCTGCAGGCAGCGTTGGACGCCGCCAACGCAGCGGTTACTGCAAAGCAGGACGACATCGCCACCCTCAAGGCGCAGGTGCCAGCGCTGCAGGACGCCGTCAACCAGGCCAACGCGGCTGTTGCCGACAAGCAGGCCGAGCTCACCACCCTGCAGGGGCAGCTCCCGGCACTGGAACAGGCAGCGAAAGACGCTGCAGCCGCGGTGACGGCACAGCAGCAGGTGGTGGCGGACCTCGAAGCCGCCCTGCCCACCCTCGAGGGCAATGTGGAGCAGGCCCAGCAGGCCATCACGGATCAGCAGGCCGTCCTCGACGCGAAAAATGCAGCATTGACGGACGCGCAGGCAGCACTGACTGCAGCGAATGCCGCCGTACAGGACAAGCAGTCGGAAATCTCTACGCTCCAGGGCCAGCTCCCGGGACTGCAGGCCACCCTTGATGCCGCCAACACTGCCGTTGCACAAAAGACTGCAGAAATCGACTCGCTCAACCAGATCGGCGACAGCCTGGTAGCCCAGATCTCAAAGCTCAATACCCAGATTGCCGCCGCCGAAGCCAACGTCCTGGACCTGCAGACGCGGGTGGCGCCGTTGTTGGACCAGCTCAACAGCCTTACCGGAGACATAAATGCTGCGGAAGCCAACCTGGCATCCCTGCAGGGCCAGCTGACCACGGTGGACAACCAGCTCACCGCCGCGCAGGACACTCTTCGGGCCATCCAGGGCCAGAAGAAGCAGAACAAGGACGCCACTGAGGCCCAGAAGTTGCTGGTGGCCGGCCTGCAAACGCAGCTGGCGGACATCCAGAAGCAGATCGCCGCCATCGATCCCAGCATCGCGAACGGGGGCTGCGCCGCCTGATCAACCAGGCATGAAGACCGGCGTCCAATGGCGTGCGCCGCAAGGAGGGGACCAGTTCTTTGCGAACTGGTCCCCTCTGTTACTGCCTGAAAGACGTGCCGGCTAGCTCAGCGCGGCCAGCACTTCCTTGGCCACGTCCTCGCTGGACTGCGGGTTCTGGCCCGTGATGAGGTTGCCGTCCCGGACCACATTGGAGGACCAGGCCGCGCCGTTTTCGACGACGGCGCCCTTCTCCTTCAGCGCGTCCTCCACCAGCCAAGGGGTGTTCTCGCCGGTGCCGCCGCCAAGTTCCTCCTCGTTGGTGAATACCGTGAGGCGACGTCCCTTGAAGGCGAACCCGCCGTCGTCGTCCGTTGCGCTCAGCAGCCCGGCGGGACCGTGGCAGAACGGCGCAATGATCTTGCCGTCCTTATTGGCTGCCACCAGCAGCCGGCCCAGGTCGGCATCCTTGTACAGGTCGGCCATGGGTCCGTGGCCACCCGGCATCACCACGGCGTCGTAGGAGGCGATGTCGACGTCGGCCAGGACCAGCGGGTGCGCCAGCTCGCCGTCGATCTTGGCGATGTAGTCCTTGAACCCCTGCGCCCGCTCGTCCCCGCCTGCCGACTCGGCCGCCAGGCTCACCTGGTCCACGGTGGGCTTCCTGCCGCCCGGGGTGGCGATGTGTACGGTGTTGCCGGCTTCCGTCAGGGTCTGGTGGGACACCACCAGTTCCTCTGCCCAGTAGCCGGTGGGGTGTTCGCTGCCGTCCTTCATGGTGAGGGAATCTGCGGCCGATACGACCATCAAAATGTTTGCCATGGTGTTTCTCCTGTCCTTGCTGACGTGAGTGTCTTTGCTGACGTGAGTGGCTGGAAGCCGCTTGCTACTTGCCGGCTGCTTCCAGCTCAGCGTACGTGTCGTCGTCGAGCGTGATGCCGGCGGCGGCCATGTTTTCCTCGAGGTGCTGCACGGAACCGGTTCCGGGGATGGGCATCATTACGGGGGAGCGGCGCAGCAGCCAGGCCAGTGCCACCTGGGAGGTGGTGGCACCCAGGCGCTTGGCAGCCTCATCGAGCGGGCCGCCCGGCTGCGCGAGTTCGCCTGCGGAGATCGGCGCCCACGGGATGAAGCCGATGCCGTTTTCCTCGGAATAGCGCAGCACGTCCTCCGAGCTGCGGTCCGTCAGGTTGTAGCGGTTCTGGACGGTGGACACCGTGAAATGCCTGCCCGCCGCTTCCAGCTCCTCAACGCTCACCTGGGACAGGCCCAGGGCGCGGACCTTGCCTTCGTCCTGGAGTTCGCGCAGCACGCCGAACTGCTCCTCGGCGTCCACCTTGGGATCGATCCGGTGCAGCTGCAGCAGGTCCAGGGTGTCCACCTTCAGCTTGCGCAGGCTCAGTTCGGTCTGCTGGCGCAGGTACTCGGGGCGGCCAACGGGAATCCACTTGTTGGGCCCGGTGCGGGTGAAACCCACCTTGGTGGCGATCTTCAGCCCCTCCTTGTAGGGGTGCAGGGCCTCGGCGATGATTTCCTCGCTGATGTTGGGGCCATAGGAGTCGGCGGTGTCGATGAAGTCCACGCCGAGTTCGACGGCGCGGCGCACCACATCGATTGCGGACTTGCGGTCCTTGGGCTCACCCCAGACACCGTCACCCACGATGCGCATGGCACCAAAACCGAGCCGGTGCACGGTTCCCAGGTCCTTGAGGTCGATCGTTGCGGACAGTTCCAGCTGGTTCCTTGAATCATGGCTCATAGGGGCGGCAACATCATAAGGGTGCTGAGTATTCCGCACATCACAGAAATAAGCCGGGCTTCGCCGTCGTTATGCCTCAAGTGCCCGCCGCAACCCGGCCGGCGATTCTTACGAAACGTTCCTGAAAGGCCGCAACTGACGTGACTCTTCCCCTTTCCATCCTTGACCTGGCAACCATCGGCAAAGGCCAGACGGCGGCGGAGAGCTTCGCGGGCAGCGTGGCCATGGCGCAGAGCGCCGAAAAGCTGGGCTACCGGCGCGTTTGGTACGCCGAGCACCACAACATGTCCTCCATCGCCTCCTCCGCCACTAGCGTGCTGATCGCGCACGTGGCCGCGCACACCGAGAGCATCAGGCTGGGTGCCGGCGGCGTCATGCTGCCCAACCATTCCCCACTGACCATCGCCGAACAGTTTGGCACGCTGGAAACCCTGCACCCGGGCCGGATCGACCTGGGCCTGGGCCGTGCCCCGGGCAGTGACCAGAACACCATGCGGGCGCTGCGCCGCGACCCGATGTCCGCGGACAGCTTCCCGCAGGACGTCCTGGAGCTGCAGGGCTACCTGACCGGCCCCACCCGCATCCAGGGCGTCGAGGCCACCCCGGGCAAGGGGACCAATGTTCCGCTTTACATCCTCGGCTCGTCCCTGTTCGGCGCACGCCTGGCCGCGCAACTGGGCCTGCCCTACGCTTTCGCCTCGCACTTTGCCCCGGCCGCCCTGCAGGACGCGGTGGCCATTTACCGCCGCGAGTTCAAGCCGTCAGCCCAGCTGGACGCCCCGCACGTGATCGCCGGCGTCAACGTCATCGCCGCCGACTCCGCCTCCGAAGCACAGGCCATGTTCCAGGCCACCAAGCGCGCCCGCGTCTCCCTGTTCTTCGGCGGCGGCCGTGAGTTCACGGACGACGAAGCGGACATGATCCTGGACTCGCCGCAGGGACGCCACATGGCGCAAATGATGACGTACTCCGCGGTGGGGACACCCGACGTCGTGATCGATTACCTGGACAGCTTCGGCAAGCACGCCGACGCCGACGAACTCATCGTGGCGCACCAGAGCCCCGGCACCCAGGACCGCCTGCGGTCCGTCGAACTGCTGGCGCAGGCTGCCGGGCTGGTGGCGGTCTGACATGGTGAAACCGGCGAACGTCAATGACGGCGTAGGCTTCCGGTCCGAACGCGGACCCATCCTCATTGCCCTGATGCTGTCCACGGGACTCGTGGCCATCGACTCCACCATCGTGGCCACGGCGGTGCCGTCGATCGTCCGGGACATCGGCGGGTTCTCGTCCTTCCCCTGGCTCTTCTCCGCCTACCTGCTGGCGCAGGCGGTGTCCGTGCCGATCTACGGCAAGCTGTCCGACATGGCAGGCCGCAAGCCGATCATCCTCACCGGCATCGGCCTGTTCCTGCTGGGTTCCATACTGTGTGGTGTCGCCTGGAGCATGCCCTCCCTGATTGCCTTCCGGGCACTCCAGGGGCTGGGCGCCGGTGCGGTGTTGCCGGTCTCCGTCACCATCGCCGGCGACATCTACACCCTGCAGGAGCGCGCCAAGGTCCAGGGCTACCTGGCCAGCGTCTGGGCCATCTCCTCCGTTGTCGGTCCCAGCCTGGGCGGCGTCTTCTCCGCACTGGGCATCTGGCGCGGCATCTTCCTGGTCAACGTGCCGCTCTGCCTGCTGGCCGGATGGATGCTGGTCCGCACCCTCCACGAGAACGTGGAACGGAAGAAGCACAAGGTGGACTACGCCGGCGCCGTGCTGCTGGCCGGCTCACTTGGACTGCTCATCCTCGGCGCCCTCCAGGGCGGCCAGGCATGGGCGTGGAATTCGCCCATCGGCATCGGTGTGTTCGTGGTGGGTGCAGTCCTGCTGGCCGCATTCCTCCTGGTGGAACGCAGAGCCGCGGAGCCCATCCTCCCGGCCTGGGTGGTGTCCCGCCGCCTGCTGGCCACCACCGCGCTGGCGTCCTTCGGCGTGGGCACCGTAATGATCGGCTTGACGTCCTACGTGCCCACCTTCCTCGAGGGCGCGCTGTCCTCCTCGCCGCTGGTGGCCGGCCTGGCGCTCGCCGCCCTGACCCTCGGGTGGCCGCTCAGTGCGTCGCAGGCCGGCAAGTTCTATCTGCGCATTGGGTTCAAGCCCACGGCGCTGATCGGCATTGCCATCTCCGTAGTGGGGCTGCTGATCCTGTCACTCACGGCTTCCTCGCCCAACGTGGCGCTGATCGCAGTCAGCTGCTTCATCGTCGGGCTCGGCCTGGGCCTGCTGGCCACCCCCACCTTGATCGCCGCCCAGTCCAGCGTGCCCTGGCACGAACGCGGCGTGGTGACCAGCACCAACATGTTTGCCCGGTCCATCGGCAGTGCCCTGGGCGTGGCCGTGTTTGGTGCCGTGGCCAACTCCATCTACGGCGGGAGCACGGGTGGCGACGCCGATCCCTCCACTGTTATTTCGGCGTCGGGGGCAGTCTTCCTCGCCGCGCTGGTAGCCGGGCTGCTGACGGTTGTTGCCGTGCTGACCATGCCTGCCGTCAAGGCTGACACGGTGGAGCAGGCCGGCGACGGGGCAGCGGCAGCCGGGGAGTCGGCAGCCGCGGAGTCCTCTGAGCGGGCTGTTCCCAGCGGCGAAGCCGTTCCCACCCGGTCAGAAGGCCTCAGCAGCTAGCGGGATGCGCGAAAAATCGACGGTGCGGGGCGGGTCCCGGTGGCAAGGTCCGCCAGGATCCGCCCGATCACCGGCGTGAACTTGAAGCCGTGGCCGGAGAAGCCCGCGCCGATCACTACCGGCCCGATCCGGTCCAGGATGAAGTCTTCATCCGGCGTGGTGGTGTAGGTGCAGCTGATGGCCTCGAACGAATCGGCGTCCACGCCGGGCAGCCACTGCCGGGCGTAGTCCTGCAGTGCGGCCAGCTGCGTGGGTTCGGGCAGGAAGTCGCGGCGGTCCGGGTCCACTTCCGGGCCAACCCCGTGCCAGCCTGCTTTGATGCCTTCGCCGGGAGTCTGCATGCCGTAGATGGGGGAGTACCAGCCCTGGTAGTCCGGGCCGGGGTAGTGGTTGAAGCCGGGCCACACCGCGCCGGTGTCCGCCACCCGGAAATGCGCGGGCTGCTCCTGCGTCACTCGAAGGCGGGGAATCCGGATCCGGTCACCGTCGTTGCCTGTCATCTTCGCCAACAGCTTCTCAGTCCAGCCGCCGGCCGTCACCACCGCCTGTGCTGCGGTGACCACCTCCGTTCCCGCAGCCGATTCGAGTGCCAGCCGCACGCCGTCGTCGAACACTTCGAAGCCCGCCACTTTGGTGTGGTGCCTGATCTCGGCGCCCCGGGCGGACGCCAGCCGCTGTAAGGCAGGCAGCGCCGCCTCCGGGTTGAGCTGGCCGCCGTCGGGCATGTGCAGGACCTGCTGGTCGAAGCGGATGCCGCGCCACCGTTCGCCGGCTTCGGCGGGGTGCAGGAGCCCGGCGCTGATCCCGGCAGCCGTGAGGGCTGACGCAATTTTCCGGGCGTCAAAGCCCGGGCCGTGGGTGACGACGCCGGTGCGCGCCAGCAGCTGCTCGCCACTTTCCTGCTCCAGTTCGTCCCACAGCGCCAACCCCTCGGCCAGCATGGCCACGTAGTCCGGCTGGTGGTAGCCCGGGTTCAGGTTGCGGGTGGCGCCGTGTGACGCGCCGATCTTGTGCCCGGGCCCGGACTGCTCCACCAGCGTCACCTGCCGGCCGCGACGCGACAACGCCCACGCAGCCGCGGAACCCATGGCGCCGCCGCCGATCACCACGGTGTCCAGCACAGTATTCATCAGCCCTCCAAGCTGCGGTTCTTCACCAAGTAAAGCCTCACGCCAGGAGAAGCGCGACGCCGATCATTGCCGGTACGGCCACTACGGTGGTGATCAGTACGGTGTCCTTGGCCACGGTGAGGCCGGTCTGGTACCGGCTGGCCGCAACGAAGACATTTTGCGCCGTGGGCAGGGCCGAGGTGACCACCACGGCGAACAGGGCATGCCCGTCCATCCCCAGCGCGAAACGGGCGAAGAGGTAGGCAAGCGCCGGCTGGACGCCAAGCTTGAAGCCGCTCGCCAGCAGGGTGTCCAACCGGCGGCCGGCGGACGACTGCAGCGGCCGCGTGCCGTTCAGGCTCATACCGAAGGCGATGAGCATGGCAGGAATTGCCGCGCCGCCAATCAGGTGGATGGGCTCCATCACCAGCTCCGGGACGTGGAAACCTGTGCCGGCCACCAGCAGCCCCAGCCCGGAACCCACAATCATGGGGTTGCGCAGGATCATCAGGAAAAAGCCCAGCACGGTGGTGCGGTGCGTGCTGGTGCTCGAGTCACGGATCATCAGGAACATCGGTGTGAAGAACGCCAGCTGGAAGATCAGCAGCGGGGCCACGTAGCTGGCATCACCCAGGACATATACCGCAATGGGAATGCCAAGGTTCGCCGAGTTGGCCAGGGAGGCGGACATCGCCGACATCAGCGATTCCGGGAGTGCCCGCTTCAGCCAAAACCTGGTGATGGTGAAGAAGATGGCCGCCGTAACGATTGCTGCGACCGCAGTGACCAGCAGCGGTTCGGCGAAGACTTCCTGCAGCCGGGCCTTACTGAGGGTTTCGAAGAGCAGTGCCGGGCTGGCGACGAAGAAGGTCAGGCCGCTGAGGACGGGCCGGGCGTTGTCGCCGAGGATCCTTTGCCGGCCCACGAACCACCCCACCAGGATGATGCACCAGACCACGAAGAATCCGGCCAGCACCCCTAGCAAAGGATGCCTCGCGGGGCATGGAAGAAGGGTCTACCGGAGTTCACGCTCCGGGATCAGACGGTGGCGTTGTTCAGCGCGAACGGCGGGCGCACTACGCCAGGGGTAAGACCCTCGGCGGGATCGTTGCCCAGTTGGATCACGCGGTTGTTCTCGTCCACATGGACCACGCGGGGTTCGAAGGACTTGGCCTCTTCGGTGGTCATCTGGGCGTAGGTAATCAGGATGATGATGTCGTTCTCGTGCATCAGGTGCGCCGCTGCACCGTTGATGCCAATCACGCCGGAGCCGCGTTCGCCGGCGATGGTGTAGGTTTCAAGCCGCGCGCCATTGGTGACGTCCACGATGGACACCAGCTCGCCGGGAAGGATGTCGGCGGCCTCGAGCAGGTTGAGGTCAACGGTGACCGAGCCGACGTAGTGCAGGTCGGCGTGCGTGACGGTGGCCCGGTGGATTTTGGACTTGAACATTGTTCGATTCATAACGGCTCCAGTCTAGACCTGCGGTTCCTCACCTGCAGTGACGTACGAAACACAGGCCCCAGATGACGCGGCTGCGTCTTGAGCCAGGCCGTCAATGCGCAGGGGACGCACCTGCGGAACCACGAGCTCCCTGGGTGCGCAGCCAAGGAGGCGTACGACGGCGGCCGGTCACCCGGCGTCGTCCGTTGCCACCGCGGCGGCAGCGGCAGCAAGGGTTTCCCGGGCGGCGAGGATCGCTGGACGCTGTGCGCTGGAGCGGCGGACCGAGGTGAAGATGGTGCGGTGCGGCTTGCCGGGAAGCTCCAGCAGTTGGGCGGTGGTGCCGCGGCCGGTCCACACCAGGTCCGGCATCAGGGCCACGGCATTGCCGGACTCGATCAGCCGCGCCTGGGCCTGCAGGTCGGCGGTCTCAAAGCGGACGTCGGGCTCGAACCCCTCGCTGCGGCAGGCTTGCTCCGCCCAGTGCCGTGATGCCGCACCCCGCGGCTCCATCACCCAGGACAGCTCCGCCGTGTCTGCCAAAGAACGGATGGCCGGCCTGCCGGCGGACGCGGGGGGAACGGCCAGCCGGATGGCATCGGTGGTGAGCTTCACCTTGTCCAGCTCCGGGTACCGCGGAGCCGCATGGCCGGGGTACTGCTCCGCGATGACCAGGTCGAAGTCGCGGGCCCATGTCTCATGCAGCGCTGTTTCAGGTTCGCGCTGGATCATTTCGATCCGCACCTCGGGATACTTGGCGGCCATCCGCGTCAGGGTGTCCGGCATCAGGGCGAGCGCCGCGGACTGGAAAACGGCGATCCGCACCGTTCCCGTGACCGTGGTCAGCGAGGCTGCCAGATCCGCCTCCGCCTGTTCCATGGTTTCCAGCAGCTGGGCGGTGTGGGCCACCAGCACTTCCGCCTGCGGGGTCAGCTGCACCCGGCGCCCCGTTTTGCGGAGCAGCTCCACGCCCACTTCCTTCTCCAGCAGGGCCAGCTGCTGCGAGACCGACGACGGGCTGTACTGCAGCGCCTCCGCCACCTCAGCCAGCGTCCCCCGGATGCTTAATTCACGGAGCAGCCGGAGCCTGCGGACGTCGAGCATGGCATATTCCTAACTGAAACTAACGAATATAGGTTAGAAGTAGTCACTTTATCTAACGCAAACCCGAACGCATACTGTTGAAATCGAGTTACCCCCGTCACAGCCAGGTCCCTTGGCGTGCCGCGGCGGGGTCGCCCCCCAAGCAGGAGTTCCTGATGAGCACCAAAGATTTGAGCCAATCGATCATGCGGCGCAAGCCCATCGATGACATCGAAGAAGAGAGCAAGCACAGCGGACTGTTCAAGTCCCTGGGACTGTGGCAGCTCACCGCCATTGGCGTTGGCGGCATTATCGGCGTCGGCATCTTCTCCCTCGCGGGACTGGTGGCCGCCGGCAGCGAAGGCAACCCGGGAGTGGGGCCCGCGGTGCTGATTTCCTTCCTCATCGCGGGCCTGGCCTCTGCGGCCGCGGCCCTGTCCTACGCGGAATTCGCAGGCATGATTCCCCGCGCCGGTTCCGCCTACACCTACGGCTACGTGGCGCTCGGCGAGGTGATCGGCTGGTTCATCGGCTGGGACCTGCTGCTGGAATACATCGCCATCGTGGCCGTGGTGGCCATCGGCATCTCCGGCTACCTTGACGCCTTCCTGTCCGGCATCGGCATCCACATGCCTGCCTGGATGACGTCCACGGTGGACGAAGGCAAGGGCGGCATCATCAACATCCCCGCCATCCTGGTCTGCCTCCTGGTCACGTGGATCCTGTCCCGCGGCACCAAGGCGTTCGGCCGGTTCGAACTCGTCGCCGTGGCCATCAAGATCGTCCTGATCCTCTTTATCATCGGCCTCGGTGTGTTCTACATCGACACCAACAACTACAACCCGTTCATGCCCAGCGGCTTCGGCCCGGTTGTTGCAGGTTCCGCCACCGTCTTCTTCGCCGTGTTCGGATACGACGCCATGAGCACCGCGGCCGAGGAAGCCAAGGACGGCAAGAAGCACATGCCCAAGGCCATCGTGCTCTCGCTCATCATCGCCATGCTGCTCTATGTTGCCGCCACCCTGGTCCTCACGGGCATGCAGAACTACAAGGACATCGACCCCAAGGCCGGCTTCGCTTCCGCCTTCACCTCGGTAGGACTGCCGGTCATCGCCACCATCATCTCGGTTTTCGCCGTGCTGTCTATCCTCACCGTGATGCTCACCTTCCTGCTCGGCGTGACCCGCGTGTGGTTCTCCATGAGCCGTGACGGCCTGCTCCCCGGCTGGTTCTCCAAGACCGACCGGCACGGCACCCCGCAGCGCGTCACCTGGATCGGCGGCATCGCCTCGGCGTTCCTGGCCGGCGTCTTCCCCATCAAGGCGGTCGCGGACCTGACCAACATCGGCATCCTGGCCGCGTTCGTCGTCGTCTGCCTGTCCGTGATCATCTTCCGCTACAAGCGGCCGGACGCTCCCCGTACGTTCCGCCTGCCCCTCATGCCCGTCATCCCTGCGTTCGGCGTCCTGGCCTCGGCCTTCCTGATGCTGCAGCTGCACTGGGAAACCTGGCTGCGGTTCGTGGTGTGGCTGATCATCGGCCTGGTCATCTACTTCGGCTACGGCCGCAAGCACTCGCTGATGAATCCCAACAGCCCCCGCCACCAGGAACTCGCGGACCTCCAC
Organism: Arthrobacter sp. E1SS-5; assembly: GCF_057073715.1. Lineage (NCBI taxonomy): Bacteria > Bacillati > Actinomycetota > Actinomycetes > Micrococcales > Micrococcaceae > Arthrobacter > Arthrobacter sp. E1SS-5. The sequence continues at coordinate 3,991,169 of NZ_CP172703.1, read as the reverse complement.
CGCCCGCTCGCCTAACCCCAACCCCGACGTCCAACTACCGGCAGGCATCCCGCCCAAAACCCGCGTTGCTCTATCACTTTTGGTCCCTAAACAGCCGTATTAGGGACCAAAAGTGATAGAGCAACCGGGGAGGGTGGGAGGCCTGCCGCCGGCATTTAAGGACCCTTGGGGCGGCCGAACTATTCATCGGTTTTCCTAACCTGTATTGGTTGGAAAAGATCGCTTTATCTTATGTGACTCGACACTCATACTGGTGGAAAGACCCCTCCCACAGCAAGAAAGATCGGGAAAACAATGACCCACGTTGCAATGGAACCGGCAGTCACCAAAGCGGCCACCCCGCAGACGGTCGACGTCGACGTCCCCCGGGCAAAGGCCCTCGCCGATGAGGCAGTGGCCCTGGTCCGCCACTGGCTCACCGAGGCCGCCAAGGTGCCGGTGGACCCGTCGGCCCAGCAGCTTGCCGGCGTCCTCAAGGACCCCAACGGCCTGGCCTTCACCGTCGGCTTCGTGGACGGTGTGGTCCGTCCCGAGGACCTGAACGTTGCCGCCCGCAACCTTGCCGCACTCGCTCCCAAGGTTCCGGCCTTCCTGCCCTGGTACATGCGCAGCGCCGTGGCACTCGGCGGCACCATGGCCCCCGTCATGCCGCAAGTGGTCATCCCCATCGCCCGCAAGGTACTGCGCGAAATGGTGGGCCACCTGATCGTGGACGCCACCGACGCCAAGCTGGGCCCGGCCATCGCCAAGATCAAGAAGGACGGCATCAAGCTCAACGTCAACCTGCTCGGCGAGGCAGTCCTCGGCGAGCACGAGGCCTCCCGCCGCCTCGAGGGCACGCACACCCTGCTGGCGCGTCCCGACGTCGACTACGTTTCCATCAAGGTCTCCTCCACGGTGGCACCGCACTCCGCCTGGGCCTTCGACGAGGCTGTGGAACACGTCGTCGAAAAGCTCACCCCGCTCTTCCAGCGCGCCAACTCCTTCGCCGCAGGCGGCCGCAAGGCCAAGTTCATCAACCTTGACATGGAGGAGTACAAGGACCTGGACATGACTATTGCGGTCTTCACCCGGATCCTGGACAAGCCCGAGTTCAAGAACCTGGAAGCCGGCATTGTGCTGCAGGCCTACCTCCCGGACGCGCTGTCCGCCATGATGCGCCTGCAGGACTGGGCCGCGGAGCGCCGTGCCAACGGCGGCGCCGGCATCAAGGTCCGCGTGGTGAAGGGCGCCAACCTGCCCATGGAACAGGTGGAAGCCTCGCTGCACGACTGGCCGCTGGCCACCTGGGGTTCAAAGCAGGACTCGGACACCAGCTACAAGAGCGTCATCAACTACGCGCTGCACCCCGAGCGGATCAGGAACATCCGCATCGGCGTGGCCGGCCACAACCTGTTCGACATTGCCTTCGCGTGGCTCCTGGCCAAGCAGCGCGGCGTCGAGTCCGGCATCGAATTCGAGATGCTGCTGGGCATGGCGCAAGGCCAGGCCGAGGCCGTCAAGAAAGACGTCGGCTCCCTGCTGCTCTACACGCCCGTGGTGCACCCGTCCGAGTTCGACGTCGCCATCGCCTATTTGATCCGCCGCCTGGAAGAAGGCGCCAGCCAGGAAAACTTCATGTCTGCGGTATTCGAGCTCAGCGAAAACGAAGGGCTGTTCGAGCGCGAGAAGCAGCGTTTCCTCTCCTCGCTGGAGGCGCTGGACAACACCGTCCCCCTGCCCAACCGCCGGCAGGACCGGACCCTTCCGCCGGAGGCCATGCCGCACACCGGGTTCCGGAACACCCCGGACACCGATCCCGCGCTTCCGGCCAACCGCTCCTGGGGCCGCGCCATCCTGGAGCGGGTCCCGTCCTCCACCCTGGGCGACGCCTCGGTGAAGGCTGCCTTCATCAACGATGAGGAAACGCTCAACAGCGCCATCGATAACGCGCTGGAGAAGGGCAAGGCCTGGGGCCGGCTGTCCGGCAACGAGCGTGCGGAGATCCTGCACCGAGCGGGCGAGATTCTGGAGTCCCGCCGTGCGGACCTGCTTGAGGTCATGGCGAGCGAGACCGGCAAGACCATCGACCAGGGCGATCCCGAGGTCAGCGAGGCAGTGGACTTTGCCCACTACTACGCCGAGTCCGCCCGCAAGCTGGACACGGTCGACGGCGCGACGTTCGTCCCAGCCAAGCTCACCGTTGTGACCCCGCCATGGAACTTCCCGGTCGCCATCCCCGCTGGGTCCACCCTTGCGGCACTCGCCGCCGGCTCCGCCGTCGTGATTAAACCTGCCAAACAGGCCGCCCGCAGCGGCGCCGTCATGGTGGAAGCGCTGTGGGAGGCCGGCGTGCCCAAGGGCGCGCTGACCATGGTGCAGCTGGGGGAGCGGGAGCTCGGCACCCAGCTCATCAGCCACCCCGCCGTGGACCGCGTGATCCTCACCGGCGGCTACGAAACCGCCGAACTGTTCCGCTCCTTCCGCAAGGACCTGCCGCTGCTGGCCGAAACCAGCGGCAAGAACGCCATAATCGTCACTCCGAGCGCTGACCTGGACCTCGCTGCAAAGGATGTGGCCTACTCTGCATTCGGCCACGCCGGGCAGAAGTGCTCCGCCGCCTCGCTGGTGATCCTGGTGGGCTCGGTGGCCAAGTCCAAGCGGTTCCACAACCAGCTGATCGACGCCGTCACCTCCCTCAAGGTTGGCTACCCGCAGGACCCCACCAGCCAGATGGGCCCGATCATCGAGCCCGCCAACGGCAAGCTGCTCAACGCCCTCACCACCCTGGGCGACGGCGAAAACTGGGCCGTGGAACCGAAGAAGCTGGACGGCACCGGCCGGCTCTGGAGCCCGGGCGTGCGCTACGGCGTCAAGCGCGGTTCCTACTTCCACCTCACCGAGTTCTTCGGCCCCGTCCTGGGTGTAATGACCGCCGAGACGCTGGAAGAGGCCATCGCCATCCAGAACCAGATCGAGTACGGCCTCACGGCGGGCCTGCACTCGCTCGACACTGAAGAACTCGGCATCTGGCTGGACACCATCCAGGCCGGCAATCTCTACGTGAACCGGGGCATCACCGGCGCCATTGTCCAGCGCCAGCCCTTCGGTGGCTGGAAGAAGTCTGCCGTTGGCGCCGGCACCAAGGCGGGCGGCCCCAACTACCTGGCGGGGCTGGGGGATTGGGCGCCGGCCGAGAGTACGGCTACTGCCTCTGTCACCCACGCGGGGGTGCGGCGCATCCTGGATGCAACCGGTTCAGCCCTGCAGGCCGCCGAGCTCGAGTCCGTGCAGCGTGCCCTGGCGTCCGACGCCGAGGCCTGGGCTGAGGAGTTCGGCACCGCCAAGGACGTCTCCGGGCTGAGCGCCGAGCGCAACGTCTTCCGCTACCGCAGCCTGCCGGTCACCATCCGCCTCTCCGAAGGCGTGCCGCTGGCACACCTCGTCCGGACTGTGGCAGCCGGGGTGCTGGCGGGTTCGGCACTCACGGTGTCCACCGCCGTCGAACTTCCCGCCCAGCTGCGCTCCGTGCTCACCGCGCAGGACATCGACGTGACGGTGGAGTCCGACGCCGACTGGCTGGCTTCGGCGGGGCACCTCGCCGCGGCGGGCAGGCTGTCCGGGGCGCGCATCCGCCTGATCGGAGGCGACGCTTCCGCACTGGCCGAAGCGACCGGCGGACGCCCGGACCTGGCCATCTACGCCCACGCCGTTACTGAGGCCGGCCGGGTGGAGCTGCTGCCGTTCCTGCACGAGCAGGCCGTCAGCATCACCGCCCACCGCTTCGGTACCCCAAACCACCTGTCGGACACGCTGATCTAGGGCAGGCAGGCGGTAAAAAGGTCCGGTGGTTGGGCTTGTTTACACAAGCCCAACCACCGGACCTTTTCTATGTCCTTTAGCCCAGGTACCAGCCGGGTGGTGCCCAGGTGGCCGGGACGCTGTGCGCGGAGAAATCCTCGCAGCGGGTGCAGGTGTAGGCTACCTCGCCAAGGGTGGCCACGCTTCCGTCACGCCGGTACGTGGGCGGAATGTACGACTCAAGGTAGACGAATTCGTCAGTACGGCATTTGTCGCAGGTTGGTTTTCCCACGTAACCGGAGTCAAGGGAGGCGTGTCCGGTTCCGAGGGTGTTCTGGCGCGTGGACGGCCGCGGTGCAGAGTACGGGCGTGCGTGGGCAGAACCGAGATGGATGTTCCTGGCTGTCGTCATTGGCTGCCTGTCCCAAGCGGCGTTTCCGGCATGCCGGGACGCGCTTGATTTAGTGAACTGGCCTGCTGCTTGACCTTGAAAAATCAGCATAGGCTATGCCAGTTCCCCTATCAATGGACACGGACCCCCTAACTCCCCCAAATGCTGGAAATCATGCGCGAAGAGAGTTAGGTTTGCCGGTTAATGGTCCGTCCGACAATGGACTGGGTGAGGGCGTCGATCACTTCGGCGTTTGCCAGCGGATTGCGGATCAGGGTGAAGTCCACGTCCCCCACGGCGGGAAGGTCGAAGCGGCGGGTGATGATCTTCAGGTCTTCGGGGACCAGTGACGTCGGCATCACCGCGACGCCGATCCCGGCCCGGACCGCTGCCAGCACGCCGCTGATTTGCCGGGTGGTGCAGGTGATCCGCCACGTCCTGCCGTGCGCTTCGAGCGCATCGATGGCGAGCTTCCGGCTGAGGCTCGGGGCGGGGTAGGCGATCAGCGGTACTGGGGTGCCCGGCTCCATCACGGTCTGCTCCAGGCCCACCCAGGAGAAGGAATCGTGCTGGACCACCGTGCCGTCCTTTGCCCCGGCCACCCATTTCACGAAGACCAGGTCCAGCTGTCCGGCATTGAGCTTGCGGTACAGCTGGTCGCTTTGCCCCACCGTCAGTTCCAGGTTGATCTGGGGGTAGATCTGCCGGAACTCGCGCAGGATCCGGGGCAGCCCCGTGATGGCGAGGTCGTCCGCGGTGCCGAACCGCAGCCGGCCCCGCATCGCTGAGCCGGAAAAGTAGCGGGCGGCAGCGTCGTGGGCGGACAGGATATTCCGGGCGAATCCGGCCATGGCGTCGCCGTTGTCCGTGAGCCGGACGTCACGGGTATCGCGCGTGATCAGGCTGCGTTTGGCTGCCGCCTCCAGCTTGCGGATGTGCTGGCTGATGGTTGGCTGGGCCAGTCCCAGGCGCTCGGCGGCCTTGGTGAAGCTTAGGGTGTCGGCAACGGCCAGGAAGGAGCGCAACTGGGCTGGTTCGAACATGCTGGACTCCGGTGTCTCGGGGGAGGCGCTTCTATTGCGTATTGCAATACGAGTTATAGGGACCATACGCCTCCATAATCTGCTCTGCCAGCCTAGCGTTAAGGACATCCCAGACCGCCCCGCAATTTTGAGGACATTCCTGTGGCACCCCCACCGCCTTCGTCGGCCTCCATTTCCCAACCAGTCATCGACGCGGCGGGCTCAGCGCCGCCGGAAAACCAAACCCAGCCGATCCCGGTCGTCGCCGATCGGCTGCCCTGGAAGCACACCTTCATCTCGCTGAAGGTTCCCAACTTCCGGATCTTTGCTGCCGGCCACTTCATCGCCGTCATCGCCATCTGGATGCAGCGGATTGCCCAGGACTGGCTGGTGCTCCAGCTCTCCGGCTCGGTGACAGCCGTGGGCATCACCGTGGCGCTGCAGTTCCTGCCCTCTTTGCTGCTGGGCCCTTGGGGCGGCATGATCGCCGACCGGTTCGCCAAGCGCAAGATCCTCATCCTGTGCCAGAGCATGGCTGCCGTCCTTGCCGCAACGCTGGCCACCCTTGCCCTCACCGGCGTCATCATGGTGTGGCACGTCTACGGCATTGCTCTGATCCTGGGCTTGGTGACAGTCCTGGACCAGCCTGCACGCCAAGTGTTCGTCAACGAACTTGTGGGCCCCACCTATTTGCGGAACGCCATCAGCGTCAACTCCACCACCTTCCAGCTGGGCGGCCTGATCGGCCCGGCCATCGCAGGCCTGCTGCTGACGGCGGTGGGCGCCGGCTGGGCCTTTGCGGCCAACGCCCTGGCCTGCTGCTCCACCGTGGTGATGCTCCTGGTCCTGCGGAAGGACCAGCTGTTCGTCAGCGCGCCCACACCCAAGAGCAAGGGGATGCTGCGGGAGGGGCTCCGCTATGCCTTGAGCAAGCCAACCATCTACTGGCCCTGGCTGATGGCCGGATTCGTCTCAGTCTTCGCCATGAGCCTGCCCGTAATCCTCGCCGCCTTCGCGGACCACATCTTCCAGGTAGGCGCCGGCGGTTACGGCGTGCTCAACGCCTTGGTGGCACTCGGTGCCCTGTCCGGCGCCGTGGCATCCACCCGCCGTCGTCAACTGCGCCTACGGTCCGTGGTGTTCTGTGCCGGGATGTACGGCCTGATGCTGTGCCTTGCCGCGCTTGCCCCGTCCATGGTGACCTTCGGGGCGGTGATGGTGCTGTCCGGATTCTGGTGCCTCATGTTCCTGACGGGCTGCAACCAGCTGGTGCAGGTCAGTTCCAACATGGGCATCCGCGGCCGCGTGATGAGCCTGTACATCATGGTGCAGATCGGGGGCCAGGCGCTGGGCAGTCCCATTCTGGGCTCGATCGCCGAACACGCCAATCCGCACGTTGCCCTGCTGGTCTCCGGCGGCGTCCCGGCGCTTGCGGCCGCGACGGTGGCAGCAATCCTGGCGCGGAAGGGCTCGCTGCAGCTCAAAGTGGACTGGCGGGACCGGCGGCATCCGGTGCAGATCGCGCGGCGGGCGGCGGCGTAACAGGGCCGTGCCGGCAAGGCCCAGGCAAAAGGGGAGGGGGCCTGGTCCGGCAGGAAGGGATTGGAGCGGCTGACGGGAATCGAACCCGCGTATCAAGCTTGGGAAGCTAGCGCTCTACCATTGAGCTACAGCCGCAGCGCCCTCGCTCGAGCGGGGCAGAACTTAGCTTAGCGCAGATCTGCGGGCTCCCCGCCAACCGGGCTAGCAGCGGCTTCGTGTCCTTAAATCCTGAGCTGCAACCCGGCGACGTCATCCAGTAACTCTTCAATAACGTCCGCGCTGCCTGCTAGGTCCGGGCGGGGAGCGCTGGCTAACCTGTTCCGGGTAGCGGCCGCATTTGGGGGAGGCAGCTATTGCGGCAGCCGACGTCAACCACAGGAACTTTTTTACATGGCAATCGCAGAGCACGAGGTCCTCATAGAACGCGACGCCATGGCCGTGTACCAATACCTCCTTGACGCGACCAACCTTCCCGCCTGGCGCAGCGACGTCCGGAGCGTGAAACTCATTCAGGGGCCGGCCGATGCCACCGGCGCGGTGTACCGCAAAATGGTGGCCGGCCGTTCCGGACTAAGCATCCCGGCGGAGCTGGAGATCACCAACCTGCGGCCCGGGGCGGAAATTGAATTCCACATTGTCTCCGGCCCCGCCACCCGCTGGGGCGGCTACTACCTCAGCACCGAGGACGCCGGGACCCGCGTGCGGTTTTCCATGGAAGCGAAACGTGTGGGCCGCTTCGGTTTCCTCAGCAGGTTCACGTTCCTCGACGGGATGCTCCAGCGCCGTGTCAGCTCCGACGTGGCCCAGCTGGACCGGCTGAAGCACGTACTGGAACTGCAGCCGGCAATCTGAGGCCGGCTGCGGGCCGCAGGGTTCCGGTTTCAGCTGCGGGTGCCGGCTTTTGCTTACTGCGCCAGCCGTTGCCCGGCCCAAGGGCCGGCAATGTTCGACGGCGACGCCAGGCTTCCCGAGGTCAGGTCCCAGTACTGCACGGTGTCGTTGGCCCGCCGAAGCGCTATGCCAGTGGAATTCAGCCCGGTGACATTGCGCAGCGCCCGGATTCCCGTAACATCTGTCCACCCCGTCGCGACGGTGGGCCGGGCCTCAGCGCGAACGGCGGTGGTGCCCCAACCGCGGTAGAGCTGCACGGTGCCGTCAGCCTTCAACGCCAGGACGTCCTGGAAGCCGTCGGCGTCGTAGTCCACCATGGAGAGTCGGGAGGCGTAGACGCCGGTGGAAATGGCGACCCTGTCCGCGATATCCCCCGTGCCCTTGTTGGCATACAAGAACAGGTTGCCGGCGCTGTCCAGGGCCAGGATCTGGGGCATGCGGTTGTTGGCACACCAGCCCCCGACCGCCAGGGTCAGGGTGTTCCAGCCGCCGGTACCCAGGGTGATGGGCGCCTGGAACCCGCCACTGGCGATCCCCCTGTGCAGGGTCAGGTTGCCGCCGGTCCACTGCGTCAAGACGTCATAGGCGCCGTCCCGGTCCCAGTCGGTGACAAAGACTTCCTTGGCTCCGCCAAACCCGGATCCGATGACCTTGGGCGCGGCGTAGGTGCGGGGCCCGGTGGAGGCCCGGTTCAGCAGCTGGCCGGCGGAGTCGACGGAAACGAGGTCGGCCGGGCCGGTGATTGCCGCGGCAGCGAGGTTGAGGGTGGGCGGCATGTGCTTGACGGGCGCGTCGCACAGGCTTGGCGGCGGCGGAGGGAAAGCTCCGCCCGACCCTGCGCCGCCCGGGGAATCGAGGGTGCCTGCCGGCAGCGTGGTGTATCCGAAAAAGTTCACCACACCCCAGATTTGATAGGTGGAGTTGGTGTAGGAGATCCCGGCGCCCATGACGTTGAAGCGCGGGTCTAGAAGCATGGCGTTGTGGCCCGGCGATCCCTTCCACCACTCCACGAGCTGGGCGGCGTCGCGGTCGGTGCGGATGGCAATGACTTCGCCGGCGCCGTTGTTGGGATTCAGGGCCCGGGGATCGGTCCAGAAACTCGCACGGTGCTCGATCACTTCACGCGAGGCGATGCTGTCCGACCATTCCTGCGACATCCCGGCCACCGTGGGGTGGTACTTGACCTTGTTCAGGCCGTTGGCCACCCGGTACTCGTTGATCTTGGTGAACACGGTAAGGACGGCGGACGAGTTGCTGTCCGGGACCAGTGCCTCGGTGGAAAGGACCGGGGCGGATTGGGGAGCCGCCGGCTGCGTTGTGGACGGTGAGGCCAGTTCCTGGTCCGGTGCCCACAGCGGAGGGATGGACGCCGTTTGGGGTGTGGGATCCGTGGAAGCGGCAGTGGCCTCCGGAGACGCCACCGTTTCCGTGGCAGGAGCAAACCCTGCATCGGACGGAGGCGCGGGGTCCGGCGCGGGCGTGGCCGTGGGGGGAGCGGGCTCCGGTGCCGGGCTTGCCACGGTCAAAGGGGAAGCGGCACGGATATCAGGGTCCACGGCAGGAGTCAGTCTTCCTGCCGGGTCCGCCTGGGTGGAGGTTCCCCCGCTGCGGACCAGCGGAGTCTGCAGGGTGATGCTCGCTGTGCCCGACGCCTGGCCGAATGGCAGCGGCTTGGGTGGTGCGGCAGCGGACGAAGAGACCAACGCCAATGCACAGAGCACGCCAATAAAAGACGGTGCCACTAATTTATTCACAACATCCCCAGCTCTGTTATGCCACCCGGGAGACCATTCCGGCGGCTTTCATTCGCAACATTAGCCCCAGGAGGCCACAGCAACAACGGGAAAGTGTGGCTGTGGATAACCGATACGGTAATTTGGGACGGTGCTGATCTCTGACCGCGACATTCGAGCCGAAATTGATACCCAGCGGATCGTCCTGGAACCGTACGATCCGGCGATGGTCCAGCCGTCGTCCGTGGATGTCCGGATCGATAAGTTCTTCCGGTTGTTCGACAACCACAAGTACGCGCACATTGATCCTGCCCAGGAGCAGCCCGAGCTGACCCGGCTGGTGGAAGTGGAGCAGGACGAGGCCTTTATCCTGCACCCGGGGGAGTTTGTCCTGGGTTCCACCTATGAGACCGTCACGCTGCCCGATGACATCGCTGCCCGTCTGGAAGGCAAGTCATCGCTGGGCCGGCTGGGCCTGCTGACGCACTCCACTGCAGGGTTCATCGACCCCGGCTTTTCCGGCCACGTCACCCTTGAGCTGTCCAACATGGCAACGCTGCCCATCAAGCTGTGGCCGGGCATGAAGATTGGCCAGCTCTGCTTCTTCCGGCTCAGCTCGGCTGCAGAATACCCGTACGGCCAGGGGGAGTACGGAAACCGGTACCAGGGCCAGCGCGGCCCTACCGCCAGCCGCAGCCACCTGAACTTCCACCGCACCAGCATTTAGCGGCGCCATCAGGAGCTGCGCGCCCAAGGCTTTCGAGCGCCGAAGGCTTCCACGCGCCCTAAGCTCCCGTGCTCCTAAAACCTTTCCTGCCTAAAGCTGCGGGGCCACTGCCCGCGGCCGGATGAACGGCTTGGTTAGCGGTTCCACATAGCGCGCGGCCAGCGGACCCAGCACTGCCATCAGCAGCACGTAGGCGGTGGCCAGCGCGGCGAGGTCATGCGGAACCGCCCCCGAGGCCACAGCCAGGCCGGCAATCACGATGGAGAATTCGCCGCGGGCCACCAGGGCGGCGCCCGCCCGGAAACGTCCGGGCCGGGCGATCCCGGCCTGCTTGGCGGCCCAGATCCCGGTGATCATCTTGGTGCCCGCCGTGGCCACCGCGAGGACCAGGGCCCAGCCCAGGACCGGCGGAATGGAGGTGGGGTCCGTGTTGAGCCCGAACGCCACAAAGAAGATCGCGGCAAACAGGTCCCGCAGCGGCTCAAGGATCCGGGTGGCATTGTGCGCGGTGGCGCCTGAGATGGCGATGCCCAGCATGAAGGCACCCACTGCTGCGGAGACCTGCATGGCGGATGCTACGCCCGCCACAAGCAAGGCGGCGCCCAGGACGTTGAGCAGGAAGACTTCGGAGTTCTCGCTGTGGACGGCCTTGGACACGTGGTGCCCATGCCGCAGCGCCACCATCAGCACCACGCTGACCACCGCCAGGGCAATCCCCACGGTGGTCAGCCCGCCCAGGAAACTGACCCCCGCCAGCGTGGCCGTGAGGATGGGCAGGTAGACGGCCATGGCCAGGTCCTCGAACACCAGGATGGACAGCACCACGGGTGTTTCGCGGTTTCCAAGCCGGCCCAGGTCCGTGATGACTTTTGCGGCGATACCCGAGGAGGAGATGTAGGTGACCCCGCCCATGACCATCGCTCCCACGCCGCCCCAGCCCAGGAGCAGGGCGAGCCCGGCCCCGGGCAGGAAGTTCAGGACGAGGTCCAGGATGCCGGCCTGCCACGATCGGCGCAGCCCGGTGAAAAGTTCAGCAGCCGTATATTCCAGCCCGAGCATAAGTAGGAGCAGGATGACGCCGATCTCGCCGGAGAGATGGGCGAACTCGTGCATGCCTTCGAGCTTGATGATGCCGCCGGCACCGAATGCCAGCCCGCCCAGCAGGTAGAACGGGATGGGCGACATGCCGATCCGTCCGGCCAGCCTGGCCAGGAGGCCGAGGCAGAACACGACGGCCCCCAGTTCAACGAGGGTCTGGGCCAGCGGGTCCATGGGAACTAGCCGTGGCGCAGGATATGGGCCGCTGAGTCGAGGCCTTCCTGAGTGCCCACTGCCACCAGCAGGTCGCCGGGGTGGAGGACGACGTCGGGCCCGGGCGATGGCAGCACCTCACCCTCGCGCATGATGGCAACGATGGAAACGCCGCTCCGGGTGCGGATGGATGCCTTGCCCATGGGTTGGTTCTGGAACGGGGAGTCGGCGGCGATGGAGAACTGGCGGGTGACAATGCCCGGCACGTCCTTGTGCTCCTCGGCGAGCTTCATGGCCAGGTGGGTGCCGCCCAGGAGGTTGCCAAGGGTGGCTGCTTCGTCGCTGGTCAGCGGAATTGAAGCCTGGCAGGTGTCGGGGTCGTCCCAGGTGGAAACGATGAGTTCCGTCTGGCCTTCCCGCCGCTCCACCACGCCGATGCGGCGTCCGGAGGCGGTCATGAAGTCCTTCCGGAGGCCCAGGCCCGGAAGGTTCGTTTCGTCCACGTTCATGGGTCCAGCCTAGTCTGCGTTGCACTGCTTGGCGGAGTCCCGGTCCAGGACCCGAGCGGGGTGTTTCAGTTGGCGGGTACGACGGCGACGGGCGCCTTTTCGGGTGATTTCACCGGGAGCAGCACCAGGAGTCCCGCCAGCAGGACTACCATGATGCCCAGGATGCCCCACCGCTGTGCCTGGCCGGCAGGCACCAGTGGGGTTGCCAGGGTGATGCAGAGCGTGAACAGGGCGGGCGCCAGGAAGCTGACGGCCCGGCCGGTGGTGGCATACAGCCCGAAGAGTTCGCCGGACTCCCCGTGCGGTGCCAGCCGGGCCAGGTACGCGCGGGACGAGGACTGGGCCGGCCCGACGAACAGGCAGAGGAACAGCCCGAACACCCAGAACGTGGTGCTGCCCGCCCACTGCATTCCAAAAATGGAATATGTTCCGTTGCCCAGGACCAGGATGGCGGTCCCGGCCACGAGGAGTCCCACCAGGGAGCCGGTGATGACAGCCTTGGGGCCCACTTTGTCGTCCAGGAACCCGCCCAGCATCGCGCCGATGGCCGCCACCACGTTCCCGAAGATGGCGAAGAAAATCACCTGGGACAGGGCAAAGCCAAACGTGCCGGCAGCGATGATCCCGCCAAACGTGAAGACCGCGGCGAGCCCGTCACGGAAGACGGCGCTGGCCAGCAGGAAGTAAATGGTGTGCGGGCTGGTGGCGTAGATGGCCTTGATCCGCCGGAACAACAGGCCGTAGCTGGCCAGGAAACCCAGGCGCGTTGCCTGGGCGGACCGCGGAACCTCAGGGACGGCGAACAGGACAGGAAGGGCGAAGACGAGGAACCACAGGGCGGAGAAGACCGCCACGAGCCGGATGTTGAGGCTGTCCTGGGTGGACGCACCGAACCAGTCAAAGGCGGGCTGGACGAACAGTTGCAGGACGATCAGGAGGGCCACGATCCCGCCCAGGTAGCCGGCGCCCCAGCCGAAGCCACTGACTTTTCCGATGTTCTGTGGCGTGGAAACCTGGGCCAGCATGGCGTTGTAGTTGACCCCGGCGAATTCGAAGAACACGTTGCCCAGGGCGATCAGGCATGCCCCGAGGAGCAGGAACTCCGGGCGCGGGAACACGAAGAAGCACAGGGCCGTGAGGATGGCGACGGCGGCTGAGTTCACTCCCAGCCACAGCTTCCGCCGGCCGCCCGCGTCGGAGCGCTGGCCGGTCACGGGTGCCAGCAGCGCGATGGCGAATCCGCCCACGGCCAGGGCCGCGCCCAGCACGGCTGATGCGCTGTCCTCGCCGCCGAAGGCGTTGGATGTCAGGTAGACGGTGAAGACGAAGGTGGTCATCACTGCGTTGAAGGCCGCTGAGCCCCAGTCCCAGGAGGCCCAGGCCAGTATGCGGCCCTTGCTGGAGGCGGGGGTTCCGGATTCGAGTTCCGAGGCCGGCTGCATTGCCCCCGGCGCGCTGGCGCTGTTCATACGATGCATCGTATCCGCCGACGGCGAACACCCGGGGGAGCGCGGCCCCGTGCTGCCGGGGATTCTGCCGGTCGCGAGCCAGTGAGGGGTGAAGGATAGCGCACCTACCTTGGTAAACTGGGCCCTCCCGAACCTTACTTTTTTGCCGCCTGCTCCAACTTTTGACAATCGAATCCCTGACGTTGCGGAGAATCCAGTGATCACAGTCCTTGCCGTGCACTTTTCGGTGGCTGTCCTCGCGCCCTTCCTTTTCAGGGTCTGGGGCCGCAACGCTTTTTACGCGCTTGCTGCAGTTCCCGCGGTTTCCTTCGGCTGGCTGATGCTCCAGCACGGCCCCATCTATTCCGGTCCCGGAACCATCACCGAAACGTTCGATTGGATCCCCAGCCTCCACCTGGAACTGGCCTTCCGCATGGATGCGCTGGCCTGGGTGATGTCCCTGCTGGTGCTCGGCGTCGGCTCCCTGGTGCTGGTCTACTGCGCACGGTACTTCAAGAGGAAGGACCAGGACCTGGGTGCGTTCGGCGCCCAACTGCTGGCTTTCGCCGGCGCCATGTTCGGCCTGGTCACAGCGGATGACCTCCTGCTGCTGTTCATCTTCTGGGAACTGACCACCATCCTGTCCTACCTGCTGATCGGTTTCGCCCGGACCAGGCTTGCCGCCCGCCGCTCCGCCCTCCAGGCCCTGATGGTCACCACCGCCGGAGGCCTGGCCATGCTGGTGGGCCTCATCATGCTCGGCTACACCGCCGGGACCTACCGCATTTCCAGCATCATGGAGCAAGCTGCGGCGCTGGCAACCGGCCCTTCGGCCGCCATGGTAAGCGCCGCCGTCGTCCTCATCCTGGTGGGTGCCATCACCAAGTCGGCGCTGGTCCCGTTCCACTTCTGGCTGCCCGGCGCCATGGCCGCACCCACGCCCGTGAGCGCCTACCTGCACGCCGCCGCCATGGTCAAAGCAGGTATTTACCTGGTGGCGCGGCTCGCGCCCGGCTTTTCGGAGACGGCCTACTGGCAGCCCGTAGTCCTGGGGCTGGGCCTGGCCACCATGCTGGTGGGCGGCTACCGGGCGCTGCGGCAAACCGACATCAAGCTGATCCTTGCGTACGGCACCGTCAGCCAGCTTGGCTTCCTCACCATGGTGGTGGGCCTGGGAACACCCGACGCCGCGCTGGCGGGCCTGGCCATGCTGCTTGCCCACGGCCTGTTCAAGGCCACGCTCTTCCTGGTGGTGGGCATCATCGACCACCAGTCCGGAACCCGGGACGTGCGTAAGCTGTCCGGCGTTTTCCGCTCCTCACGCGCTTTGGGCATCGTGGCCGCAATTGGTGCCGCGTCCATGGCGGGCATTCCGCTGCTGGGCGGCTTCGTGGCCAAGGAATCGGTGCTGGAAGCTTTTGTGCACCACGCCAAGGAACCGCACTCCGGACCGTGGGGCCTGGTGGTCCTGGTGGGGCTGGTGCTGGGTTCCATCCTCACCTTTGCCTACAGCGCCCGCTTCATATGGGGTGCCTTTGCCGTCAAGCCAGGCGTGGAACCCACCCCGTTCAAGGCGATCACGCCCTCCTTCCTCGCCGCTCCCGCCATCCTCAGCCTCCTCACCATTGTTTATGGGCTCTGGCCGGTTCCCGTGGACGCCTGGATCCAGCCGTACGCGGCGCTTTTCGCTTCCACAGCGCCCGACGCCGGCACTCCGGCCCAGCAGGCAGGGCACCTTGCGCTGTGGCATGGATTCACTCCGGCGCTCGGGCTGACAGCCCTCACCTTCATGCTGGGCGCCGCCATGTACTTTGGCCGCAACGCGGTGGCCCGCGCCCAGTCGCTGGTCCCGGCGTGGGTGGACGGCGACCGCGCCTACCAGCTGACCATCGGGGCCCTGGACGATGTTGCAGTGTGGATTACCGGGCGCACGCAGCGCGGTTCCCTGTACTTCTACCTTGCCGTGATCCTCAGCGTGGCATTCGTCCTGCCGCTCGTGGCCATCATGCTGGGCCGCACCGCCATGCCGCAGAACATCTACCTGGTGGATCCCAACTCCCCGCTGCAGCTCGTGGCGGGTGCAGGCATCGTGATTGGCGCGCTCGCCGCCGTCAAGGCCAACAAACGCTTCCTTGCAGTCCTGATGGTGTCCGTGACCGGGTACGGCATCGCCCTGGTGTTTGCCCTGCAGGGCGCCCCGGACCTGGCCCTCACGCAGATGCTGGTGGAGACCATCATCCTGGTGGCCTTCGTCCTGGCCATGCGCAGCCTGCCGCCCGAACTGCGCGACCGTACCGGCGGCAGGTACCGGGTGGTGCGCGTCATCATCGGCTTGGGATTCGGCGTGACCATGGTGTTCGCTGCCATCTTCGCCATGGGGGCCCGCACCGCCATTCCCATCTCGCTGCAGTTCCCGCAGCTCGCCTACGAGGGCGGCGGCGGCTTGAACGTTGTCAACGTGACCCTGGTGGACATCCGCGCCTGGGATACGTTCGGGGAAATCAGCGTGCTGGCGCTCGCCGCCACCGGCGTGGCCAGCCTGATCTTCGTGCGGGGACGCGGCGACCGCCTGCAGGCGTCGGCGTCCGTTGCGGAGGGCACGGTGGGACGCTACCGCGGCGTGGACCCCGGATCCCGTGACGGGGCCGCACTGGCCATCAGCCGGAGGTTTGCAGCCTCGGCCCGCGACGCCTGGATCGTGGCAGGGCGGACGCTGGCCCCGGAACGCCGTTCCATCATCTTCGAGGTGATCACCCGCCTGATCTTCCACTCCATGATCATCTTCTCGCTCTACCTGCTGCTGGCGGGCCACAACCTGCCCGGAGGCGGCTTTGCCGGCGGCCTCACCGCAGGCCTGGCACTGACCATCCGCTACCTGGCCGGAGGGCGCTTCGAACTCCGGGAGGCGGCACCGATCAGTGCCGGCGGCCTGCTGGGGACCGGCCTGGCCCTGGCGGCCATCTCCGGGGTGATGCCCCTGCTGCTGGGCGGCCAGGTATTCCAGTCCGCCATCATCCAGGTGTGGCTGCCCGTGTTCGGGGACATCAAGTTCGTCACCTCCACCATCTTCGATATCGGCGTGTACATCGTGGTGGTGGGCCTGGTGCTGGACGTGCTGCGCAGCCTCGGGGCTGAAATCGATGAGCACATGGAGGAACGGTCCGCCGGGGGCGGGCACGAGCCGGACCATGACCGGCACGGGCAGGAGCCGGACCGCACTGCAGGCCAGCTGCGGGAACAGGATCAGCAGGAACAGGAACCGGACGGGATTCCTGCCGAGACCACCGCGAGGGGCCGCGCATGAGCGTCAACCTGACCCTGCTGATCGTGATGGGCGCCCTGTACGCCTGCGGCATCTACCTGATCCTGGAACGCAGCCTCACCCGCGTACTGCTGGGGCTGATGCTGCTGGCCAACGCCACCAACCTGCTGATCCTGGCCACCGGGGGCTACGCCGGCCTGGCGCCGCTGTTCGCCAAGGACACGGCCGCCCAAGAGTACAACGACCCGTTGCCGCAGGCCTTGATCCTGACCTCGATCGTGATTTCCTTCGCGGTCACGGCGTTCATGCTGGGCATCATCTACCGCACCTGGGTCCTGGCCCGCCAGGACGAAATCCAGGATGACCTTGAGGACCGCCGCGTGGCCGCGACGCCCAGCTTTGACGCCGAGGACGACGCTGAAATTCCCGCGGAAACCTCCGAGTTCCCGCTTGCAACTGTCACCGCCGGCGGCCGGGAAATGCCCGCCGAACACGCTGCCGCGGAGGAACAGCCCGGCTCGCTCAACGTTGACCCCAACCCGGAAGGAGGCGGAAAGTGAACATCGCCAGCCTGGCCCCGCTCGCCGTCGTCCTTCCCATCCTGGGCGCCGCCCTCACCTTCCTGCTGATCCGGCACTCCCGCGCCCAGCGTGCGGTGAGCATCGCCCTGCTGTCACTGACCCTGCTCCTTGAATGCCTCCTGCTGGCGTCCGCCTGGAACGGCGGCACCACCGCGGTGAACATTGGCGGCTGGGTACCGCCGTTCGGCATCGTCATGGTGGTGGACCAGTTCTCGTCGCTGATGCTGGTGGTGTCCTCCGCCGTGAGCCTCGCCGTGCTGGTCTACGCCACCGGGCAGGGCATGGCCGACGGCGACGAGGACGCTCCGGTCTCGATCTTCCACCCCACCTACCTGATCCTGGTGGCCGGGGTGTCCAACGCGTTCCTGTCGGGGGACCTCTTCAACCTGTACGTCGGCTTCGAGATCCTGCTGACCGCAAGCTACGTGCTGATGACCTTGGGCGGCACCGGACCACGCATCAGGGCCGGCGTCACCTACGTGGTGGTGTCCGTAGTGTCCTCCGTGCTGTTCCTGATCGCCATCGCCATGGTCTACGGCGCCACCGGCACGGTCAACATGGCGGACCTGGCCCTCAAGCTCGGCGGCCTGGACCAGGGCACCAAAACGCTCCTGCACGTGATGCTGCTGGTGGCGTTCGGCATCAAGGCAGCCGTCTTCCCGCTGTCCTTCTGGCTCCCGGACTCCTACCCCACGGCCCCGGCGCCGGTCACCGCGGTGTTCGCCGGCCTGCTGACCAAGGTGGGCGTGTACGCGATGGTCCGGACGGAGACCCTGCTTTTTCCCGGCGACACCCTGAACACGCCCCTGATGGTGGCGGCGCTGCTGACCATGCTGGTGGGCATACTGGGTGCGCTGGCGCAGAGCGACATCAAGCGACTCCTATCGTTCACCCTGGTCAGCCACATCGGCTACATGGTGTTCGGGCTGGCCATGTCCTCCGCGGTAGGCCTGGCGGCCGCCGTGTTCTACGTGGCCCACCACATCACCATCCAGACCAGCCTCTTCCTGGTGACCGGCCTCATCGAACGCCGCGGCGGCAGCTCCTCGGTGGACCGGCTGGGTGGCCTGGCCAAGCTCTCGCCCATGCTGGCCCTGCTGTTCTTCATTCCCGGCATGAACCTGGCCGGCATCCCGCCGTTCTCCGGATTCCTGGGCAAGGTGGGGCTGCTGCAGGCCGGTATTGAACTCGGCACGCCCCTGGCCTACGCGCTGGTGATCGGCGGCGTGGTGACCAGCCTCCTGACGCTGCTGGCCATCGCCAGGGTATGGAACCGCGCATTCTGGCGCCGCCCAACCGACGCCGAACATCCGGACCCGGTGCTGCTCGCCGCACCTGGGGCGAGGGCTTCAGGGCCCGGAGCCAAGGCCAACAACACCGTGACCCTCCTGCCGCGCACCATGGTGGGTTCGACGGCGGGCCTGGTGGTCCTCGGTTTCGCCCTGACCATTTTCGCCGGGCCGCTGTTCAGTCTCTCGGACCGGGCAGCACGGGACATGTTGGACCGGGCACCGTACATCCAGGCGGTCCTGGGTGAGGGCACCGCCGTACCGGGAGCCATGGGCGGGACAAGCGCCGGGACAGGCGCCGGGGGAGGAACACGATGAGCCGCAAACGCATCTCCCTGCGCCAGGAACTGCCGCTCCTGGTCTGGCTGGTGGTTGTCTGGGGCGCCCTCTGGCAGGATTTCAGCCCCGGCAACCTCCTGTTCGGTGCCCTGCTGGCCGTGGGTGTGGCCCGGCTCTTCTACCTTCCGCCGGTGGAACTCAGCGGCCGCTTCAATATCCTTTACGCGGTGCCCTTTGCCCTGGTGTTCCTGTGGAAAGTGGTGGTGGCCAGCGCCCAGGTGCTCTACCTCGCCACGGTCCGCGGGCCCAAGGTGACCAACGCCGTCGTCGCCGTGCGGTTGCGCAGCCACCAGGACCTGATCGTCACCGCCACCGGGCACGTCATCTCCCTGATCCCGGGGTCGCTGGTGGTGGAGGTGGACCGTTCCACGTCCACCCTCTACCTGCACGCACTCAACATCACCTCGCCGGAAGACGTGGAGGGCCTGCGGGACGAAGTGCGGTCCATCGAGGCCGGCCTGATCCGCATCATGGGCAGCCGGGAAGAACTTGAAGCCGTCCGAATGGAGGCCGCCGCATGATGCACCTGGTCCTGGCTGTTACAGCCGTCATCTTCTCGCTGGCCGCCGCGGCGGCCATTATCCGGATCGCCCGCGGACCTTCGCTGCTGGACCGGGTGCTTGCCACCGACGTGCTGCTGGCCATCCTGGGCGGGGCATTGTGCATTGACATGGCCGTGAACCGGCACCTGAACAACCTGATGCTGGTGGTGGCCATCTCCGTCATCGGCTTTATCGGGTCCGTGACGGTGGCCAGGTTCGTGGCGGACCGGAGGGTGAAGCCTGATGAATCCTGACTTTTCCGGCCCCGACGCCTGGATCGACCTTGTGTCGGCCATATTCATGGTGGTGGGGGCACTCATGTCCCTGGGCGCCGCGATCGGCCTGCTCCGTTTTCCTGACCTGCTGAGCCGCATGCACGCCGCCACCAAGCCCCAGGTCCTGGGCCTGTTCCTGCTGCTGGCCGCGATTGGGCTGCAGATGCGGACATGGTGGGTGTGGCCGGTGCTGGTGGTGGCCTGGATCTTCCAGCTGCTGACGGTGCCCGTATCCGCCCACATGGTGGGCCGCGCCGGCTACCGTACCAAGCACCTGCACCGGGAGCTGCTCACGGCCGATGAGCTTGAGGCTGTGGTGCAAAAAGCCGCCGCCGAGGCTGCCCGGAAGGACAGCCCCGACGACGGCCGGCAGCGCTAAGGGCTAGACGATGTCCTGGGTCTTGGCGAACCGGGCGATGGCGCGCTGGGTGCCGCGGTTGGCCAGGACCTGAATGATGGCGCTGACCGACGCCGAGATCAGCGCAAAGGTCAACGCCGAACGCAGGCTGGTGGGGACGTCCTCGTGCTTGCCGGTGGGCGGCTTCTGTCCGGTGGTCTTTTCCCAGATGGTGTTGACCAGCTTGGTGCCGGCCAGGCCTGCGCCGAGGCTCACCCCGGTCCCGAGCAGCTTGATGAGAAGGTTCATTCCTATTACTCCTTGCGGACGGAAAACGGACTGCCTCCAGCCTAGCCGTACACCCGCCGCCGTCCCGGCAAGGGTCGGGGCAAGGGCGTGGCCGGCTGGTGGGACTTGTTGGACTGATTAACGCACCGGCTGATTAGGCGGCCGGCGGCTCGGTGCGGAACTTGATCATCTTGTGCGTGCCGTCGCAGTACGGCTTGATGGCGGATGCCCCGCACCGGCACAAGGCCACCGTCTTCCGGTCCCGGGGCACGGCACCACCGGACGGGGTGACGATCTCAAACTCGCCCCGGACAATGAGGGGCCCGTCCGGGCAGACCACGATCGAGCTCGCGGCAGGTTCCTGCTCCTCATGTACCTGGTCCATGTCGGCTCCTGTTCCATGCTGTTCAAGGTTCATGCCTGCACCGCACCCATCGTTGTTGTTCCTGGCCTGCCGGGGACACCTCTGCTTGGCCCACCTTGGAGCCCGCCGCGGTGGCGCCTGTCACGCTGCCGCCGGCACGGCCGCCCGGAGCGATGACTGCCCGGCTTCCCAGGACGACATCAGGTGGGCGGAAAGGCGGCTGTCGATGGCCATGACGGCCGTGGCCCCGAACAGGACATCGGCAAGCAGTTGCGGTTCGGCTTCCACCAGGCCGCCGGCAAGGTCCCGTCCCGCGATCTGTTCGTGCACGGCGTCGGCCTCCACGTGCTCGTCAAAGTAGTGCGTGATGTCCGGGCCGAAGCCGTGCCGGCGGAATCCGTTGCCGTAGAAGCGGTTGGGCTGGGAGGACGTCATCTCGTAGATTGCCAGGTGCCCGGTGATGGCGCCGCGAAGCCGCCGGTTCAAACCGCAGAGCGACATGAGGTTGACGGAGGCCAGGGAGATCGCCGGGACGGCGTCCACGTAGGCGCCGTAGCTGTCGTCCAGGCCCAGGCCGCGCATGGTCCGGGCGAACAGCGCGCTGTGCATCCGCTCAGGCCGGCCGCCGCCGTATTCGTCCGCCTGGATTTCCACCAGGGCCGCCTTGGGCCGGCCGCTGAGCCGCGGAATGGCCCACGTGTGCGGGTCGGCTTCCTTCAATTGGTACATGGATTTGTGGACCAGGAACTCCTTGAGCTGGTCCAGCGTGGCTTTCCTGGCCACGTAGCGGGACACGCTCGGACCAGTGTCCGTGGCGGCCAGGCCGAACAGGACGTCGGCAACGGCGTCGCTGGTCATGGCAACCCCGCCGGGCGGTTCGAAGTTCCCTGCGGCCTGGCAGGCGGCAGCGCGCAGTGCCGCTTCGAACGGTTCCTCGATCAGCCGGCGGACCCTGATCAGCGACGGCTCCCACTCCCAGTGGTCCGAAGCGCCGTCCAGGCCGGAGTAGTGGAGTTCGTAAAGGCAGAAAAGCGAAAGTTGGATGTCTTCGTCGGCGATGATGTCGCCGGTTCCGGCCAGCTGCCGCACCACCAGGGAGTACAGCCCGTCCAGGCCAGGCCCGGCGGTGTCCGGATGCGCCAGGACCTGGAACAGTGCGCTGCTGACGGGTCCTCTGGGTTCCGGGATTCTCATGGGGCTCCTTGGTCTGCCGCGCTGCTGACGGGAACGAACGCGGGGCCGCCCATGGTCAGTCCCATGCCCGTCCTCCTCGAAACCCGGGAGACAACATAGTAAGCATGATTACTAATAAAAGCTAAGTGAGCGGCCTCCATGCTCCACGCCGTTGCGAACGGCCGGTCACATCCGGTCCGATCGGTGCCGGCAGCCCTCAATCCGGTGCCGCCCGGTGTAAACTTGACCACGCCCGGAAGGGCAATCAAAAGCCTTACCCAAACCAAAAAGCAACACTAAAAACGACAGGGGAGCGCCGCCGTCGGGCATCCTGGCACAAGCCGGGCACCGCAGGTGGGCGCTGAGAGTGCGGACAGCCGCAGACCCTCGAACCTGATCCGGTTAGTACCGGCGCAAGGGAGTCGAGTTCTCAAAGTGTCGCGGCTGCACGGCAACGGGCCGTCAGCCGGGTCCACTTTCCCCTCCTGTTTCCCAGGAGGATCACATGAGCACTGCAGCAATCAAGAAGACCACCAGCAGGTCCTGGCGCGTCGTGGACATCGTGGTGGCGGCGCTGGTGGCCATCGCGGGCGGCGTCATCTTTTGGGCGTGGGACCAGGGCGCGGCAGCGCTGTCGGCCCCCATGAACGCCGCCTACCCACCCCTCACCGGGCTGCTGGCCGGCGGATGGATGATTCCGGGCGTGCTGGGCATGCTCATCATCCGCAAGCCGGGCGCGGCCCTGTTCTGCGAGACCGTGGCCGCCACCGGTGAGCTGCTCATGGGCTCCCAGTATGGCGCCTCGGTGCTGTTCTCCGGTTTCATCCAGGGACTGGGGGCGGAGATCATCTTCGCCATCTTCGTTTACCGGAAGTTCAACCTGCCCGTCTCCCTGCTGGCGGGCGCCGCGGCCGGCTTCTTCTGTGGCCTGAACGACTCCTTTGCGCCGTGGGGCTGGAACATCGCCTACTCGGGTGCGGACAAGTTCGCCTACATCGTCCTCACCACCATCTCCGGCGCGGTCCTGGCCGGCGCCCTGTCCTGGCTCGCCACCCGCGGCCTGGCCCGCACCGGCGTGCTGAGCTCCTTCGCCTCCCGCAAGGCTGCCACGGAGCCAGTCTTCTCCTGATGGCACCCTCCCAGGGCGCAGCCGGCGCCGTGAACCCAGCCGCCGTCACCGCCCGCGGCTGGGGCTGGCGGCATGCCGGCAGGGCCAAGCCCGCCGTCCACGCCCTTGACCTGGACATCAGCCCCGGCGAGCGGGTGCTGCTGCTTGGCCCCTCGGGCGCCGGAAAGTCGACGCTCCTGCATGCGCTGGCCGGCGTGCTGGGAGACATCAACGACGACGGCGAGGCAGGCGACGCCGACGAGTCCGGTTCGCTGCTGGTTGACGGCGCCGTGCCCAGGTCCCAGCGCGGCCGCGCCGGGCTGATGCAGCAGGACCCGGAGACGCAAGTGGTCCTATCGCGGGTGGGGGACGACGTCGCCTTCGGCGCCGAGAACCTTGCCGTGCCCCGCGACGCCATCTGGGCGCGCGTGCACGAGGCGCTTGCCGACGTCGGACTGTCCCACCTCCCGCTGGACCACCCGACGTCGGCCCTGTCCGGCGGGCAAAAGCAGCGCCTGGCGCTGGCGGGGATCCTGGCCATGCGCCCCGGGCTGATCCTGCTGGACGAGCCCACCGCCAACCTGGACCCGGACGGGGTGCTGGAGGTCCGCGACGCCGTGGCGCGCTGCCTGGACAAGACCGGAGCCACGCTGGTGGTGGTGGAGCACCGCGTGTCCGTGTGGAAGGACCTGGTGGACCGGATCGTGGTCCTGCAGCCCGGTTCGTCAACCGAACCTGCCGTGCTCCTGGACGGGCCACCGGACCGGGTGCTCAGCGAGGCGCGGACCATGCTCGCCGCGGCGGGGGTGTGGGTGCCCGGCTACGTTCCGGCCACCCGTGCCCGCTCTGCGGTGCAGGCGCCGGGAACGGGGAACCTCCTGCTGGCCGCGGAACAACTGGGCGTATCCCGCGAGCGTCCGCGCCGCCAAGGCTTCCGCAAAATCCCACCCGTCCCCGTCCAGGAAGGCGTGGCCGCCCAGGTCCGCGCCGGGCAGGCACTGGCCATCACCGGTCCCAACGGCGCCGGCAAGTCCACGTTCGCGCTGACCCTCGCCGGCCTCCTGGAACCGGTGTCCGGAAAGGTGTCCGCCACCCTGGACCTCAGCCGCGGTGCGGGCATCGACCCGTTCCGGTGGAAGGCCGAGCAGTTGATTTCGCGCGTGGGGACGGTGTTCCAAGAGCCTGAGCACCAGTTCGTCACCGGCAAGGTGCTGGATGAGCTGCGTTTTGGTCCCCGGCACCTGGGCCATGGTGAGGACCGGGTTGACGAGCTGCTGGAGCGGCTGCGGCTCACCCAACTGGTGGACGCCAACCCCTACACGCTCTCCGGGGGTGAAAAGCGGCGGCTGTCCGTTGCCACCGTCCTTGCCGCCAGCCCCCAGGTCCTGGTCCTGGACGAGCCCACCTTCGGGCAGGATGCCAACACCTGGGCCGAGCTGGCGTCGTTCCTGTCCGAGCTGCTTGATGCCGGAACGGCAGTTGTTTCCGTGACCCACGACGCCGAATTTACCGAGGCGCTGGGCGGCGAGGAGCTGCGCATGGCGGCTGCGGAATCGGTGGCGCCATGAGGCAGCAGCTCACCCTCAGCGGCAACCGCGCCCTGCTCACCCGTGCCAATCCGCTCAGCAAATTCGCGGCGGTCCTGCTCATTACGGCCGTCCTTGCCCTGTCCATCGACTGGGTGTCGGCATCCGTGGCACTGGTCTTCGAACTCCTGCTGTTTCCCCTGGCCGGGCTCACCCTGTCCCTGCTGTGGCAGCGCGGCTGGCCCTTGATCATTGCGGCCGCGATAGGCGGCTGGAGCACCTCCATCCTGGCGCCGGACAGCGGCAGGATCCTGCTCGACGCCGGCATCTGGACCATGAGCGAAGGTTCCCTCCAGCTGGGGATCGGCTTCCTGCTGCGCGGCTTTGCCATCGCCCTTCCGGCGGTGCTCCTGATGAGCTGCACCGATCCCACGGACCTGGCCGATGCGCTGGCGCAGAAAGCACGCCTGCCGCACCGGTTCGTCCTGGGAACCCTGGCCGCGATGCGGCTGGTGGGGCTCATGGCCGAGGAGTGGCAGACCATCGGCATGGCACGGCGTGCCCGCGGCGTTGGTTCACGCGGCAGCCTGGGCCAGCGGGTGAAGGCCACGCTGGGGCAAAGTTTCGGGCTCCTGGTGCAGGCCATCCGGCGCGCGTCAAGGCTTGCCGTGACCATGGAAGCACGGGGCTTTGGCGGCGCCACGCGGACGTGGGCACGGGAATCCACCTTCAGCCTGCTGGATCTCGGAGTGGTGGCCGGTGGGGTCGTGGTGGCCGGGCTGGCCCTCTTTGCGGCTGTCACCGCCGGTACCTGGAACATGGTGTGGCTGGGGAGCTGAGTCTCCGCCCGGGAACTACGCATGCTTCCCTATCGCACATGGTGGGTATAAACGTTCCGTACCCCCTGTACTCGGCGTTGGGTAGGCGCAAACGCGGGTGGATAGCTCATTTATGATATATTCGCGGTATGACGCAGGAAACCGCTGAACACGTTGCCGCCATGCTGAGGGACGCCCGGAGCGAGAAAGGGTGGACCCAGGGCCAGTTGGCCGCCGAACTCGGCACCAGCCAGAGCGCCGTGGCCCGGATGGAACAGGGCAAGCAGAACCTGAGCCTGAAAATGATCCAGCGGCTGGAAAACATCTTCGACCGCAGCATCGTCAACGTGGGCAAGCCGCAGATGACCCACCTCCGGGTGGAGGGCGGCCGCACACTGTCCGGGGCCGTAGACGTGAACAGCAGCAAGAACGCCGGCGTCGCCCTGCTCTGCGCCAGCCTGATCAACCGCGGCACCACCGTGCTCCGCAGGCTGGCCCGGATCGAGGAAGTCAACCGCATTGTCGAGGTGCTGACCAGCATCGGCGTGGAATGCACCTGGCTCAATGACACGGACCTGCGCCTCCGCCGTCCCGCCGTCCTGGACCTGGACGCGATGGACGTTGACGCGGCACGCAGGACCCGCAGCGTCATCATGCTGCTCGGCCCCATGCTGGACGAGTCGCGGGAGTACCGGCTGCCCTACGCCGGCGGCTGCGACCTTGGCACCCGCACGGTGGAGCCCCACATGCAGGCCCTGCGCGAGTTCGGCCTTTCCGTGGAGGCCACTGCAGGTTTCTACACCGTGCAGGCGCCCCCTGCAGACACCCGGGACCGTTCCTTCGTCCTCACCGAGCGGGGCGACACCGTCACCGAGAATGCGATCATGGCGGCGGCGCACCGGCCGGGAACCACCGTGATCCGCAACGCCAGCCCCAACTACATGGTCCAGGACCTCTGCTTCTACCTGCAGATGCTCGGCGTCACCATCGAGGGCGTGGGCACCACCACCCTGAAGATCACCGGCCGGCCCGAAATCGACGCCGACATCGAGTACTTCCCCTCCGAGGACCCCATCGAGGCCATGAGCCTGATCACGGCCGGGATCGTCACCAACTCCGAGGTCACGGTGCGCCGCGTTCCCATCGAGTTCATGGAAATCGAATTGGCCACCCTGGGCCAGATGGGGCAGAAGCTTGAGGTTTCGGGCGAATACATGGCCCGCAACGGCCGCACCCGCCTGGTGGACGTCACCACCAAACCCTCCGAGCTGCGTGCCCCCGAGGACAAGATCCATCCCATGCCCTTCCCCGGGCTGAACATCGACAACCTGCCGTTCTTTGCCGTCATTGCTGCGAACGCCCACGGCCAGACCATGATCCACGACTGGGTCTACGAAAACCGTGCGATCTACCTGACGGAGCTGAACCGGCTCGGCGCGCAGGTGCAGCTCCTGGACCCGCACCGGATCTACGTCAACGGGCCCACCAAGTGGCGGGCCGCCGAGGTGGGCTGCCCGCCCGCACTTCGTCCGGCGGCCTGCCTTCTGCTGGCGATGCTTGCCGCGCGCGGTGTCTCCGAACTGCGGAACATCTATGTGATTGAACGTGGCTACGAGGACCTGGCGGAGCGTTTGAACACCATTGGCGCCAAGGTGGAGTACTTCCAGGACTAGGCATTCACGGTTCGTCATGATCAGCGTGTGACAGTTCCAATGCCCTTGCGCTGCCGCAGAATGTTCGTATGCGTACGTTCGGCGTAGAGGAAGAACTCCTGATCGTTGATCCGGAGTCCGGAGAACCGCTTGCGCTGGCTGACGCCCTCCTGGCCAGCCATCGCGTTGCGGCGGACGATCTCCCCCTGGACCCGGACGCCCACCACGCCGGGACCCACGGGGATTACGACGACGAGATGGGCCTGAGTGCCGAGCTGAAGCTTGAGCAGATCGAGACGCAGACACGGCCATGCGCGGACTATGCCAGCCTCCTGGAACAAATCCGCGCGGGCCGTGCCCTGGCGGACCAGGCGGCCCGGAAGCACGGTGCCAGGGTGGCGGCCTTGGCCACCTCGCCGGTGGCATCCCCCAGCCACACCACGCCGGACCCGCGCTACGCCAGGATGCTGGAACGCTTTGGCCTCACTGCCCAGGAGCAGCTGACCTGCGGCTTCCACGTCCACACCTATATCGAATCGCCGGAAGAAGGTGTGGCCGTCCTGGACCGCATCCGGGACAAGCTGGCCGTGCTGACGGCGCTGAGCGCCAATTCACCGTTCTGGAACGGCGTGCCCACCGGGTTCGAAAGTTACCGGACCCAGGCCTGGAACCGGTGGCCCACCGCCGGGCCTGCCGGGATCTATGGCACCTACCCCGCCTACCGGCGGGTGGTGGCCCGGCTGCTCGATACCGGGGTCATGCTCGATGAGGGCATGGTCTACTTCGACGCCCGCCTGTCCCGCAACCATCCCACCGTGGAAGTGCGGGTGGCGGATGTGTGCCTGCGGGCCGAGGACGCCGCCCTCATTGCCGTGCTGGTCAGGGCCCTGGTGGAATCAGCCGGCAGGGAGTGGCGCGAGGACGTCGATCCTGCACCCGTTCCCACAGTCCTGCTGCGGATGGCCTCCTGGCAGGCCAGCAGCGAGGGGCTCAGCGGGGACCTCCTGGATTTCGGCAACTTTCGCCCGGCCCCGGCTGCCGACGTGGCGCGTTCCCTGGTGGACTACCTGGCCCCCGTCCTGGAAGAACAGGGCGAGCTGGCCCTGGCCCGGCAGGGTGTGGAGGACATCATTGCCCGCGGGACGGGGGCAGCCGAACAGCGCCTTGTGCGCGAGAAAGCCCTGGTGGCGCAGCCCGATGACGTGGGTTTCGGTGCGGTGGTCAAGCACGCCGCCAGGGTCACCATGCGCGATGCCCTTGACCTTTCGGATGTCGAGGCCGTGCCCGAGCTGCTGCGGGTCCGCCAATCCTGACCGGCCGCCTGGCAGGTCGCGACGCGTAGCTTCCTTTTCGACGCGCTTATTCCCTTTCGCGGCCCGCATTTGGGCCGCGCCCGGGAATCTGCGCCGCGAAAACGGGAAAGCGCGTCGAAAACCTAGATCTGCTTCAGCGCCTGCTCAAGGTCGCGGATGAGGTCGTCCGGGTCCTCAAGGCCCACGGAGAGGCGGACCACGCCGTCGCTAAGCCCGATGGCCGCCCGTCCTTCCGGCCCCATGGCGCGGTGGGTGGTGGTTGCGGGATGGGTGATCAGGGATTTGGAATCGCCCAGGTTGTTGGAGATGTCGATGATCCGCAGCCCGTCCAGCAGCGCGAAGGCAGCCTCCTTGCCTGAGCGCCCACCCGAAGGAGCAAGCTCCAGCGTCAGGACGGTCCCGCCCGCGCTCATCTGCTTCGCCGCCAGCCCGTATTGCGGGTGCGACTTCAGCAGCGGATACGTCACCCAGCTCACGGCCGGCTGCTCCTCCAGCCACTCGGCCAGCCGGAGGGCCGTGGCGGATGAGTGGTTGACGCGCAGGCCCATGGTTTCCAGGCCCTTGGTCAGGACCCAGGCGTTGAATGGGGACAGCGCAGGGCCGGTGTGGCGCATCAGCTGCTTCACGGGGCCTTCGATGAACTCCCTGGTGCCCAAAATGGCACCGCCCATCACCCGGCCCTGGCCATCGATGTGCTTGGTGCCCGAGTAGACGATGACGTCCGCGCCCAGGTCACCGCAGCGCTGCAGCAGGGGAGTGGCAAAGACGTTGTCCGCCACCACGGTGGCCCCCGCAGCATGCGCCAGTTCGCTGACCGCGGCGATGTCCACGATTTCCTGCATGGGGTTGGACGGGGATTCGAAGAAGACCGCCGTGGTGGGCTTGGAGAGCGCTTCGCGCCACTGGTCCAGGTCCGGCCCGTCCACGAATACCGTCTCCACACCCCAGCGGGGCAGGATTTCGTTGAGGACCACGAAGCAGGAACCGAACAGCGAGCGTGCGGCCACCACCCGGTCGCCCGCTGCCAGCAGGGCACCCAGGGCGGTGAACACCGCAGACATGCCCGACGCCGTCGCGAAGCATGCTTCGGTGCCTTCGAGCAGCCGGAGCCGTTCCTGGAAGGTGGCCACGGACGGGTTGCCGTAGCGGGAGTAGACAAAGCGCTCGTCCTCGCCGGTGAAGGCGCGTTCGGCGGCCGCTGCGGATTCGTAGACGAAGCCGGAGTTGAGGAAGATGGCCTCCGACGTTTCCTGGAAGTTGCTGCGGTCCAGCCCGCCGCGGACGGCCTGCGTGTCAGGGTTCCAGCCGGGGGCGTCTTGGTTGAAGCTCACTTAGTTCTTTCCGAGGTTGGTGGGCAGGCCACGGTTTTTCCAGCCATTGACAGTCCGCTCTCCGAAGCGGTCGGGATCGCCCTCGAAGCCCTCAAGGACGCTGTAGGCGGTGAAACCGGCCTGGGTGGCGGCGGTGGCAGCGGCGATGGAGCGCTTGCCGGAGCGGCACAGGAACACCAGTTCCGTGTGCGGGTCCTCCGGTGCCTGATTGGTCAGGTCCTTGATGAAGTCCGGGTTGGGGATGCCGCCGGGGAAGGTCCACTGGATGAACAGGGGGTCGTTGTCCGTGGCCTTGGTGTCAGGGATGCCGATGTGGGCCCATTCGCCCTCGGTGCGGACGTCCACCAGGACGGCGCCCTGCTCCAGCTTGGTCCAGGCTTCCTGCGGCGTCAGGTCTCCGGCGTAGCTCATGCGTGGCCCTCGCCGTCGAACTCGCCCTCAAGTTCGTCAACGGCAGTGGCCACGGCGGCGTCCGCCGATGCGATGGCCGCCGGAAGGACGATGGCCTGCGCCACGATCACGCTGGTGCCGTTGAAGGTGGCCGCCGGGCTGCCGTGCAGCACGTACCCGTCGGCGAGCGCAGCGGAGATCCGCTCGCAGAATTCACGGTTGTCCGCGCCGGTAATCAGGCGGTAGGACAGTCTTTCGTCAGGGGCGGGTGCGTCAGACACGACGGATCTCCTTCTTTCACGCTTGCAGCTCGAATGGGTCGATATGCCGAGTATTCACCTGAGGCACCCCGCCGCGAAAGGGAGGGTTGCCGACCGGCCAGTCAGGGCTTGGCGCCGGTACTCATTACTCCCCAAAAAAGTAACACCTGCGCTCCCAAGCCGCACGGCCGCCGTCGTCATGTTCCGTAATTCGCCGGAGGCCCAAGCGACACGCGAAGGCCCGCCGCCCGATAAAGTCTTACCGGGGCACCGCCCCGTCGCCTAAGCAACGGGCAGCAGAGCAATGAGTACCGGGGGGTCCTTGCAACATGCGGGCAGTTACATCGCGCCACCACGCCACCTGGCGGAACCGTCCGCGTTCCGCCGTCGCCTGTCTGGCAACCATCGTCATCGCCTTCCTGGCCGTGCTGGCGCCAGCAGGTCCGGTGCAGGCGGCCCGGCCTGCACCTGACAACGGAAAGCCGTGGTTCGGTGCCGTGCTTGAGTGGGGAGAAGATACCGCCGCAGGCTTTAGCGACCGGCTGGGTGCCAGCCCCGCTGTCTTCGGACACGACATCACCATTCCATTCCGTGATTCGGAACGGAATGACATCGACGGCTTCCTGCAGCAGGCCGCAGCCAAAGGCTCCCACGCCCTGCTCACGGTGAAGCCGTCGGTGCCGCTGGACCAGCTCGGCACCAGCGAGGCCGAAGCCTTCGCACAGCAGGTGCACGGCCTCACCTCCGGGTTCAAGGGGCAGCTGCTGATCCGGTTCGCCCCTGACATGAACACCAGCTGGGTGGGCTGGGGCCAGCAGCCCGCCGCCTACCGCCAGGCCTTCCAGGCAGTATCCAAGGCCTTCAAGAAGGACGACGGCGGCCGGGTCGCCATGGTGTGGGCACCTTACCTGGGCAAGGACTACCCCTTTGACCGGAGCCGGAACGCGCCGCAGCCGGGAAGCGACGGGTTCGCTTTGCTGGACACGAACAGGGACGGGGCCTGGAACGGGAGCGACAACGCCTACGCACCGTATTACCCGGGCGACGACGCCGTGGACTGGGTGGGTCTTGCCGCCTACCACGACGACACGGCCGGCGGGGCCGCCGTCAACACCGTGCCCCGCGCCGGTGAACTCCAGGAGATGCTCACGGCCTCCGGCAGCGAAAACTTCTACGGCACCTACTCCGAGGGGCACAGCAAGCCCTTCCTCCTGCAAACGTCGGCGTTCTACAGCCCTTCAACCGGCGGCGCGCCCGAAGCCGACATCAAAACCGGCTGGTGGGACCAGGTAGTGGCAACTGCCACCTCCCCGGAGTTCGCACGCACCGCCGCCGTCGTGTGGGATGAGCGCACCAGTACCAGGGACACCGGTGTGGCAAGCATCAGCTGGCTGCTCACTGGAAGCCCGGATATTGCCAAAGCGGTGGCGGACCGGCTGAAGGCCTCGCCGATGGTGACCGGCCCTGTCACGGATGCGGCACCCACCACCACCTATGTCCGCGCCAACACCCTCTCCGGGCCTGCAGCCTGGACTGTTGCCGCCGCCATGGTCATCCTCCTCGTGGCCCTGTGGCAGGTTCCCCGCAGGATCAATGCAGCCACGGCCTGGAGCTACCAGGATCCTTCCACCCGGGACTCGCGCGTTGACCTGCTGCGCGGGATGGCCATCGTCTTTGTGGTGGTCAACCACCTGGGTATGGCCTCGCTGTTCCAGCTGCTCACGCAGGAGGCCGTGGGCTTTGTGTCAGGCGCAGAGCTGTTCGTCCTCTTCTCCGGCCTGGTGGTGGGCATGGTGTACGGGCCCAAAGCCAAGGAGGACTTCGGGCGGGTTGTGGACCTCACGTCACGCCGCGCAGGCAAGCTTTACCTGACGGCGCTCGCGGTGCTGATCGGCGTCTTCCTGCTGTCCCTGCTCCCGTTCTTCCACACCGAGGCGCTGACCACCTTCGTGGACCAGGGAACCGGCGGTGCCGGGCACAACGGCGCCGGCAGGACCTACGACCTCTACGCGGGCATGTCCGCGCTGTTCCAGTTCCCCGTGCCGCCCCAGGTGCTGCCGGCCATCATCCTGCTGCAGTTCGGGCCCTGGCAGTTCAACGTCATGGGCCTCTACGTGGTGCTTTTGCTCATCAGCCCGCTCATCCTGGCGGCGCTGAACCGTGGAAAGGCGGTCTGGGTGCTGGCGGTGACCCTCGCCGTGTACGCGGTGGGTACGGTAACCAGGTTCCGCGTCCTGCCGTCGCAGTTCGAGGATTCCTTCCCCCTGTTGGTGTGGCAGGTGCTGTTCGTGCTGGGGCTGGTTGCCGGCTACTACCGCCGTGCCATCATTTCCTGGCTGTCCCGGCACACCTGGGTGGTGGTTGCCTGCACCGCCGCGGCGTTCGCGCTGGCCTTCCTGTCCTGGGGCAACCCCTACCTGGCCAACAACTACGACGTCCGCCTGGCGCTCATCCCGGACGCGGCATACCGCAGCATGTACGACGCACTCTTTGGCCGCACCTACCTGGCTCCCGGCCGCCTGCTCAATGTCATGGTTTTGGTGGTGGCGGCCTACGCATTCCTCAGCGCCTACTGGAAGCCGGTGCAGCGGGCCCTGGGCTGGTTCCTGATTCCACTGGGCCGGGCCACGCTCTACGTGTTCATCATGCACGTGCTGCTGATCGCCGTCGTAGCCAACATTCCGGCGCTGCAGCAACAGAGCATTTTCCTCAACACCGCGGCCTATGCCGTGGTCCTGGGACTGCTGTGGGTGATGGTGCGCACCAGGTTCCTCTTCCGGATCATCCCCACCTGAGCCGGACATGAAAAATGCCGTGGCACCGGAGTGCCACAGCATGTGTTCGTGCGCCCGCGGGTTGCCCCAAGGCGGCCCGGGGAAGCTAGACAAGCCCCGGATAGCTGGCGAGGATATAGTCTGCGGCGGCTGGGCCCTTCATGCGGAGTCCGTTGTGCCCGGGGTTGATCCTGTGCTTCATGGCTGACCAGAAAGTGGATTCGCTGCCGAGCGGCTGCTGATTGATCATGCACCAGCTGGTGTACAACCCATAGAGCCGGTCCCGGTCCAGGGTGAAGCCGGAAGCGTGGTCGGAATAGGTGGCTTCGTTCAAGAAAAGATCGAACTGCGAATTGGCCATGACGGCGTCCCT
The DNA here is from genome assembly GCF_057073715.1 of Arthrobacter sp. E1SS-5. NCBI lineage: Bacteria > Bacillati > Actinomycetota > Actinomycetes > Micrococcales > Micrococcaceae > Arthrobacter > Arthrobacter sp. E1SS-5. Next base: position 3,957,880 of record NZ_CP172703.1, on the reverse strand, counting down.
TCGCTCGGTGCCTGGTGCCGCCGGTAGGCTACAGCGGCGAATCTCGATGCCCTGCACAAGATGGCAAAGGATTTTGTAGGCGTTCCCCCGGACTTTCGGGGAGCGCATGTGCTCTCACCACGATGTCTACACTGTAGACTTTACCTGTAGACCAGATATGAGGCAACCGGCCCGGCGCCTATCAGGACCACGGCCGGCAGTGAGGATTTTTCGATGGCTTCCGCCGATACTTCCGGGCCCGGCTCGCCCAAAACGAGGCTCAGCAGGGACATCGTGCTGGCCAAAGCCCTGGAACTGGTTGACGCCGAAGGCCTGGAAGCGCTGAGCATGCGGCGGCTGGGGCAGGAACTCGGCAGGGATCCCATGAGCCTGTACCGGTATGCCGAAAACCGCGCCGCCCTGCTCGACGGCGTGGCAGAGCTTGTCCTCGACCAGCTCTCAATCGATGCCGGGGACCCGGACTGGAAAGCGCAGCTGCGGGTCCTTGCCCACGAGCTGCGCGGCCTGGCACTTGAGCACCCCAACGTTGTGCCCTTGCTGGTGACGCGGCCCCTGTCCACTCCGCTGGGCCTGCGGCCGCTGGGCACGCTGCGGCCGCTGGAGCAAATCCTGTCCCTGCTGGTGGCGGCAGGATTCAAGCCGGCCGATGCGCTCCACGTCTACCGCGCCTACTACGGCTTCCTCTACGGCCACATCCTCAACGAGCTGCAGGAGTACGTGGTGGACCCGGAGGAAAACGAGGTGCTGCTGCGGCTGGGGCTCCACCGGCTGCCCGCTAAGGAGTTTCCCAGGCTGCGTGCCCTGGCGCCCGCGCTGGCGGAGTACGACGGCGGCACGGAGCTTGACCAGGGGCTCACCATCCTGCTCTCCGGGCTGGAGGCACAGCTTTCACGTCAGGCGGCGCGTTCCGGCGCTTGACGCTGGACTCCTGCTACTCGAACGACGCGCGCCTCCGGTCTTGGGCGCGGGTGTTCCAGACGTCCGGCCGGTTCACTCTGAACCTGCGCCCCGTCAATGCTTTGGCGTTCAGCCTGACATAGTTGGCCTTCTCGCCGGGCTGCCACGGTTCCAGGCCAAGGCCGTCCACTGCGTCCCGGACGGCCTGGTCTTCAATGACTTCCGTGTCGCCCCGGACCACCACGCTCCAGGCCTGTTCAGTGGAGGTTTCGTAGCCGTCAATTTCCAGCGCCGCCGGCCGCTCCATCCTGGCGCCCCAGAGCTTTGAGCCCGGAGCGGTGCGGAAGACGATGCTGCGCAGGTGCACGACGTAGTTCACGGGAAAGATTTCCGGGTGCTCGTCCACCACGATGGCAAGCCGGCCCACCGTGTCATTGTCGAGCAGTTTCCAGCAGTCGTCGAAGGACAGGTTTTCGATCGGCAGGTTTCGCGAGTCCATGGTCCACACCTTACGGGTGATGCGGGAGCGGGAAAAGGGATTAAGCGCCTGTTGCAGGGCCTAGTGGATACCGGCGAAAAGTCCGCTCAACTCGGCAGTCAGATCCTCCTGGACCGACGGGCTGCCGATCTGCTTGCCGTCGATCGTGTTCACGGGGGCAAGCAGGCGGACGCTGGAGATCAACCAGACCGCATCCGCATCCAGGAGGTCCTGCGGCTCCAGGGGGCCGTAGCCCAGCTCCCAGCCCGCCGCCTTGGCGGCGGCGAAAAGGGCGCCCTGGGAAGTTCCCGGGAGGATGCCGCTGTCCAGCTGGGGTGTGATGAGGCGCTTCACCGGCGTGCCGTCGTCGGACGTTTCCACATGCGCCAGCAGCACCGTGGACGTGGGGCCCTCCAGGACGCGGCCGTCGGAGGACAGGAAGATGACGTCGTCCGCGCCCTGCTTGTGCGCGTAGCGGAGGGCTGCCATGTTGACGGCGTAGGAAAGCGTCTTGGCACCCAGGAGCAGCCAGGGTGCGCGTTCGGCCACGTCACTGTCGTAGCCGCGGTCAAGGAGGATGACGTCAATGCCCGTTTCGCGCTGCCGGCGGCCTGCGGCCCCGGCGGGCGATGCCTGGACCCAGGCCGTGGGAGCGGGGGCGCCCTCCACGCCTCGGGTCACCACCAGCTTGACCACCAGTTCATCGGCGGCAGGGTCAGTAGGGGGGTTTTCTGACCGGTGCCGGGACACGGCAGCGGCAATGGCACGGCGCCACGCGTCCTGGTCCGGGATGGCCAGGTCCAACGCCGCGGCGGAGCCTGCCATCCGGTCCAGGTGGGCCTGCATTTTCCGCACCGATCCACCCACCGCCAGCATGGTTTCGAAGACGCCGTCGCCCCTGGTAACCCCAAGATCCGTGACCAGCAGCTGGGGCTGGGACGCATCGGCCACCCTGCCGTCAGGAAATGCCGGATCGAGGAAAAGGAGAACCACTGGGGCTGGAGAGGTCATGGCACCAGCTTAGTGCGGTACCGCGGATAAGCTGGGCGGAGTGCACCGGCCGGAAGCCGTTCCCCGGAGCCCGATCTGCCGGGAGTTATAGACGTGTTGTGGCCTTTTTCGCTTGCCGGCACCGCGCCCACGTGGGTAGTGGTGCTCCTGGGCTTCATCGACTTTGCCATCAGGGTCCTGGCCCTGGGCATCATTCCCGGCAACCGGCGCCCCACCACGGCCATGGCCTGGCTGCTGGGCATCTTCTTCATTCCTTTCGTTGGCATCGTCCTGTTCCTGCTGTTCGGCAACTTCCAGTTGTCCAGGCGGCGCCGCGCCCAGCAGCAACTGGTCAACGACCGGGTGCAGTCCGGCATCACCGCCCTCTCGGACGTGGAAAGCGACTACCCGGGACCTGAGTGGGTCAAGTCCGCCGCTGAACTCAACCGCACGCTGGGGTCGCTGCCCATGGTGGACGGCAACACCGTGGACCTCATTCCCGGGTACCCGGACTCCATCCTGGAAATGACCAAGGCCGTGCGGAAGGCGAAGAAGTTCGTCAACGCCGAGTTCTACATCATGAGCTCGGACCACGTCACCAATGATCTGCTCACCGCCCTGGAGGAAGCGGCCGAACGCGGCGTTGAAGTGCGGCTGCTGTTCGACCACATCGGCACGCTGCGCATCAAGGGCTACAAGAAGCTGTTGAAGCGCCTCAAAGCGGGCAAGATCCAGTGGAAGCGCATGCTTCCCCTGCTGCCCATCCATGGTCAATGGCGCCGGCCGGACCTTCGCAACCATCGAAAAATCATGGTGGTGGACGGTGAAGTGGCATTCACGGGGTCGCAGAACCTGATCGAGCCCTCCTACAACAACCCCCGCCACCGCAAGGCAGGCCGTGAATGGGTGGAGCTGATGGCGTGCCTGCGCGGACCCATCGTGACCACCCTGAACGTCGTGTTCGCCACCGACTGGCTGAGCGAAACCGACGAATCGCTGGAACACCAACTGCAGCTTCCCTCGGATCCGCATCCCGGCGGCATCACGGCCCAGGTGGTGCCCAGCGGCCCGGGTTTCATGACCGAGAACAACCTGCGGCTGTTCAACACCCTCATTTACTCGGCGCAGCACCGGATCTCCATCTGCAGCCCCTACTTCGTTCCCGACGACTCGCTGCTGTACGCCATCACCACGGCGGCCCAGCGCGGCGTTGACGTAGAACTGTTCGTGTCCGAGAAGGGCGACCAGTTCCTGGTCCACCACGCGCAGCGCTCCTACTACGAGGCCCTCCTGGAAGCCGGCGTTCGCATCTACCTGTACAAGGCCCCGTTCGTGCTGCACGCCAAGCACTTCACGATCGACGACGAGGTGGCCGTCCTGGGGTCGAGCAACATGGACATGCGCTCCTTCTCACTGAACCTTGAGGTCTCCGTGATGCTCCTGGGCGAGGGCATCGTGAACAAGATGCGGGCGGTGGAGGACACCTACCGGGACATCTCCCACGAGCTGAAGCTGGCGGACTGGGTCACCCGGCCGCTGCCCGCACGGTATGTGGACAACGTGGCCCGGCTGACGGCCACGGTCCAGTAAGGGCACCGTCCAGTAAAGGCACCGTCCAGTAAAGGCACGGTGCGCTAAAGCTAGTCGTCGGCACCGACCCTCTGGCCGTCGTCGCGCCCTGCGTGTTCCGCCCAGCCGCCCTTGCGGTAGGCGGGCGTTCCCACGGCAAGCACCGTCACCGCCAGGGCGCAGCTGCCGATCATGACGCTGACCATCGACAGTGAATTTCCGCCCAGGACCCCTACCAGGGGGCTGACCAGTCCGGCCACCCCGGACTGCAGGGCGCCGATGACCGCTGCCGCGGTTCCCGCCATGTGGCCGTAATTGTGCAGTGCCAGGACTGAGGCGTTCGCCGGGACCATGCCCTGCATCGACAGCACCAGCCAGAGGCCTGCGACTGCCCCGAATGCTCCGCCGGCACCCGTTGCCACCACCACGAGCAGCAGCAGGGCCAGGACCAGCTGGACCAGCAGTGCGGTGCGCAGGAGGCGTACCGGCGGGAATTTCTTGACCAGGGCGGCGTTGAGCTGGGCCGAGAGGACCAGGGCGGCGCCGTTGAGGGCGAAGACAAGGGCGAACTGCTGGGCGGTGAGGCCGTACTCGTTTTGGAAGACGAAGGGCGAACCCACCACGTAGCTCATGATCAGGGCCAGCCCCAGCCCGGGGATGACGGCCAGCGCCATGAAGTGCCTGTCCCGCAGCAGTGCCCAGTAGGCCCGGGCAACATGCTTGGGGTGGCCGGGGCTGCGCCGGTCCTCCGGCAGCGTCTCCGGCATGAACTTCAGGACGATTGCCACCAGGACCACCCCGATGAGTGCCAGCGCGTAGAACACGGCGCGCCAGTTCCAGGCCCCGGCGATGGCCTGCCCAACCGTGGGGGCAAGGAGCGGCGCCACGCCGATCACCAGCATCAACCGGGAGAGCAGCTGGGCGGCAGCCGAGCCAACAAAGCGGTCACGGATCACGGCGAGTGCCACCACCGCGGCGGCCGCATTGAAGAAGCCCTGCAGCACCCGCAGCCCCGTGAGCGTTTCGATGTTCGGAGTGATGGAGCACAGCAGCGAGATGGCCACGTGCAGGGTAATGCCGATGATGAGCGGAAGCCGCCGCCCGAACCGGTCCGAGAACGGGCCGATCACCAGCTGGCCGAACCCTGCCCCGACCAGGGTCCCTGACAATGTCAGCTGGGCCGCGGTCTGGGTGGTGTGGAGATCGGCTTCCACGGCAGGCAGGGAGGGCAGGTACATGTCCGTGGTGAGTGCCGGAAGCGCGGCCAGGGCGCCAAGCATGAGGACGTATTTGAAGCTGCGCGGTCCCTGCTTGCTGGTGGTGCGGGAAGGGGAGGAGTCCGTCACGCGGCAAACCTAACTCGTGGAAGCGCCTTGGAGTCCGCCGCATGGCTTGAGCGGTTCAACTGACGCTCTGAGGCCCTACCCCCGGCACCGTCCTCCTAAACCGGCGTCCGCAGTGTGGATGCAGCAGTGTGGACGGGTGGCAGGAACGGCTGGGCGGTCCGGCGTTAGGCTTCGGGGAAGGTTGCGCCCAGGGTGGAGAGCACACCGTAGGCCTTGGTGCGGATCTCTTCATATTCCTCGTCAGGAACGGAGTCCGAGGTGATGGCGCCGCCGACGCCGAGAGACAGTTCCACAGTCCCGTCCCCTGCCGGGTTGAGCACCAGCGTCCGGATGGCGACGGCGAGGTCCGTCGCCCCGTTGAGCGAGAAGTAGCCGATGGCACCGGAATAGAGCCCCCGCGGCCCCGCCTCCAGCCGGTCCAGGATGGCCATGGTGCTGATCTTGGGTGCTCCGGTCATGGAGCCTGCGGGGAAACACGCCGCCACCGCCTCGGCCCTGGGTGCCCCCGGGAGGAGCTGCGCGTCGATGGTGCTGACCATCTGGTGGACCGTGGCGTAGCTTTCGATCGCGCAAAGCCGACTGACCGTAACGGAACCGGGCTCGGCAAAGTGGCTAAGGTCGTTGCGCAGCAGGTCCACGATCATGATGTTCTCGGCCCGGTCCTTCAGGGAGGTGGCCAGGTCCCTGCGCAGCCGGCTGTCCTCCTCCGGATCGGCAGCCCGGCGGCGGGTGCCCTTAATCGGCTCGGCGCGCATGCCGCCGTCGGACGCTATCTGCAGGAACCGCTCGGGCGAGGTGCTGGCCACCGCGAGATCCCGCAGCCGGAGGTAGCTGGCAAACGGTGCCGGGTTCCTGCGGCGCAGCGCCAGGTACGTGGCCCATGGGTCCAGCGAGCCGGCCGGGATCCGGCCTTCGAGCGTGGTGGTCAGGCACACCTCGTAGGTGTTTCCCTGCGCGATTTCGTGCTGGGCGGCGGCGATCTTTTCCCGGTACCCGGCGCCGGTGTCCCGGCTGCGGAAGGCAGGCGGTGGGGACAGTACGACGCCGGTGCTGCCGCCGGCTTCCGCGGTTGAACCTGCCACCGCCGCGGCGGCTTCCACGGCCGCCCGCGCGCCGGCCAGCCACTCGCCGGCGTCGGCTGCTTCCAGCGCCAGGAGCCAGACGGCACCTTCGGCGTGGTCCAGGACCGCGGCCCGGCCGGCGAAAATCAAGGCGGCGTCCGGGGTGGCTGCGGAAACGTCGCTGCCGCCCGTTTCGCGCTTCAACTCATAGCCCAGGCAGCCCAGCCAGCCCAGCGTGAATTCCCCTGGGTAGTCCTCGGGGGTGCGCACCGCCCGGCGCCCCCAGACGCTGTCCAGCCAGCGGAAGAACGGGCCCGGGACTTTCGCGGTGCACGAGCCGGCGCTGATCCGGCTTACCCCCGAACGGTGCGTGACGGACTGTCCGAACGTTCCGCCGTCGTCCGCCATGATGCTGAACCGGCTGCGTCCGGCGGCAGTCCGCTCTGCCGGTTCCGATGCATCGTATCCACCTGCCTCCGCGTTCGAGGAGTCCAGCCACACCGCGTTGCCCGATGCTCCATACAGTGACTGGAACAGTGCGGGCGCGTCGGGCGCGGCATCCAGCCGCTCGGCGCGGAGCCGCAGGCCGAGGCGGGCAGACAGCTCGGGCGCGAGGGCAGGCGCCAGGGCGGGCAGGTAGGGGAGGAGCTGCAGCACGTCGGACGGGGCTGATCCGTCTGCCAGGTTCTGGACGCGGAGGTCAGCGTGCCCGGGAACGTCGTCGCGTCCCAGCCACTCTTCCTCCTGCGCAGCCCAGCGGTCCCAATGCGGTTCGAAGGTTGCGCCGTCCCGGTCCAGCGCCCGGGTCCGGCGGACATCGTCCGGTGACTCGGCCCAAATCACCGCGTCGATCAGAGGCCGGGCCGCTTCCGCGGCAGCCCCCACGCCCTCCACGATGACGATCTCCGCCGGCAGGGTCACCCGGGCGTCGCCGTCGTAACGGTTCTCCCAGTCCCAGCTGGTCCAGGCGGAAGCCTCGCCACGGCTTAGCGGCGTGAGGACCGTGGTGACATAGCGTTCGATGCCGGCGGCCAGTCCGTCCCAGCCGGGGTAGATGTCCTCCAGGTGGAACAGTGAGACTTTGTGGTGGGCGCGGAGCCGCGCCGCGAGTTCGACGGCGAGGGTGGTCTTCCCTGCGCCGGAGCGCCCGTCGATGGCGATGATGACGGGGGCTGGGCTCATGGACTAGAGCGTACCGTTTTCCGTTGTCCGCTTTCAGGCATGAAGCTCACCCTGCCGTGACGCATGGCGGCCGCTGCTGAGGTGGCCGCCCAGGAACCCGCTCACCAGCAGCAGGACTGCTCCGGCCCGCCCCAGCCGCACGCCCAGCCGGTGGTTACCGCGGGAGCGGGCACGCCAGGAAGCGGTGTAAACAACGGTGGCTGCGGCATTGGCGCCGGCGTGCACGATGCCCACACGCTTCAGGGGCCGGTCCTTGCCGGACCAGGTCGCCCAGCCGGACAGGGCGGTGGGAACGGCGGCAATGACGCCGAGGGCCACCAGCCGCTGGGCGGAGCGGCGGGAACCGTCGTCAGCAAAGAAATCCAGGAACACTGCCGACCACCAGGCACCGAAGGGCCCGTCGGTGAGGATGGTGTGCAGCGGTACGCCGGTAATGTCGCCGCGGACAATTGACCGGATCCGGGGCTGCGACATCAGGCGGGATGCCAGTGGTTCCGCTGCTTCGACAGCGGCGTCCAACGGCGTGGCATCCTCAAGGCTGCCAAGGAAGCGGGTGTACCTGCCGGGGCTGGAAGCGGCGCGCATGAGCACAAAATACTCCTGGTGCCGCCGTGCCGCACCCGTTTTTGTGCCCGCAGCCTCTGCCGGGTGCTTTCGGCTAGTGCGGTTGAAGCTGGGTATTTTGCAGGACCGCTTCCTTGATGTGCCCTACAAGGCCCGGCAGGGCGGCGTGGATCTGATGCCACACAGCGTCGAAATCCGCATGCCCGCCATACCAGGGATCCTCGATGCCCTGGTCCAGCCGGTCGCGGTCCGCCATGGCCGGATCAAAACTGCGGAGCATCCGGATTTTGTCCAGCGCTTCCTGGTCCGGGGCGGCTTCAGTCAGCCAGGCGTAGTGGTCAATGTCCAGGGCCAGGATCAGGTCGCGCTCGCGGAACCACTCAGGCTCCCACTCGCGGGCCACATGATGCTCCGAGGCCAGGTGGGTCACTGCCAGCCGGCGAGCCGCGCGGGGATCGATGGGCCGGCCGGCCTCGTAACCGGTGATGCCGGCGGAGTCCACCTCCACCAGTCCGTCAAGGCCCTCGCGTTCCAAGGCCGCCTTGAGCATAAGCTCGGCCATGGGAGACCGGCAGATGTTGCCCGTGCAGACGGTGATTACGCGATATGCGCTCGACGTTGAGTTCATGGAACCAAGCATGCGCGCTGGCGAACCCTCTTGGCTACCCGCCTGTTCACATTGTTTTACAAGCTTGTAAAGATGCATTACCGGGTGGGAAATGGGTACATACCATGCTGGTGGCCAACCGGGAAAGAGCGCTTGTCAGTGGATCAGGGCCAGCAGGATGCCCACGCCTACGAACAGGACGCCGAAGACCCTGCTGAGCACTGTCTGGCCCTGCTCGGTGCTGGTAAAGCGCTGGAACGAACGCGCGGCGGCTGCAAAAAAGAACCACATCACCAGGATGTCGATGGTCACAATGGTGGCCGTGAGGATGGCGTACTGGGTGAAAAGGGGTTGGTCCGGCCGGATGAACTGCGGGGTGAAGGCAAGGAAGAAGACTATTGCCTTCGGGTTCAGCAGGTTGACCCAGAAGCCCCGCCGGAAGATGGACCACGTGGGTTCGTTGCGGAGGGCGGCCGCCTGCTCCTGCTGTGCCGTTGGCTTGCTGAGGAACTGGCGGATGCCCAGGTACACCAGGTAGGCGGCGCCGGCGTAGCGGATCACGTTGAAGGCGATGGGGGAGCTTGCCACCAGCACGCCAACGCCCAGGGCCACGATCAGGACGTGCACTACGAGGGCCGCCTGTTGGCCCAGGATTCCCCATATGGAGCGGCGGAAGCCGGCGTTGAGCGAGTTGCTCATGGTGTTGATGGCCCCGGCTCCCGGGGTGAAACTGATCAGGACGCCGGCACCGGCAAGGGCCAGCCACAGGGAAAATTGCACTAAACAATATTACGGGGGCCAAGGCAGGCTCCTGCGTTGCTACGCCCGTGCGATGACCTCGCCGTTGGGGATCAGGAACCAGCCGTCGTCCGTGGATCCCCAGCGGTGCCAGCCGGCCGAGATCCGCGCCAGGTCCGCGGGCTCCGCGAACCCGTATTCCAATGCCTGCTCGGCGAAGGCGGAATGCAGCACCCGCTCACCCCAGACGCGTGCCTGCCAGCGGCGCTGCTGCGCCGTGGCGTAAAGCCAGTTGCTGCTGGTGGGCGCAACATCGGTGAAGCCCGCAGCCTGGGCCCAGCTGACCAGCCGCCGCCCGGCGTCGGGCTCTGCTCCGTTGCGGCGGGCAACCCGCTGGTACAGGTCCATCCACTCGTCCAGCTCCGGGATCTCGGGGTACCAGCTCATGCCGTGGAAGTCGGCGTCCCGCACCGCCACAATGCCGCCCGGCTTGGCCACTCGCCGCATCTCCCGCAGAGCCTCCACGGGATCGGTCAGGTGCTGGAGCACCTGGTGGGCATGGACGATGTCGAAGCTTTCGTCGGCGAAGTCCAGGTCATAGATATTGCCCGCCACGAACTCCACATTGGGCACTTCGCGCTCGACGGCAAGCGCCTGCGCTTGGGCGATGATGTCCGGTGAGCGGTCCAGGCCGGTGACCTTGCCCGGGCTGACCAGGGCGGCGAAGTCGCAGGTGATGGTGCCTGGCCCGCAGCCGACGTCCAGGAGGGTGGATCCGGGGGAGAGGTAGGGCAGGACGAAGGCCGCGGAATTTTCCGCGGTCCTTGCGGCATGGGCGCGGACCACTGATTCGTGGTGGCCGTGCGTGTAAACGTCGTCCTCGGGCTGCTGCGCACTCATAACCCAAACGCTACCCCTGGCGAGGGCTTGCTATTCGGATTCCGTCCGTGCCGCTACGGTTGCGTCAATCATTGCCGTCATGAAGCGCGTGACAGTGTCCAGTTCCTCCTCCGAGAACCCGGCCATGGCGCTGCCCATTCGCTGCGCCAGCGGGGCGAAGATGGCGCCGCCCTCCCGGAATGCCTTGGGCGTCATTTTCAGCTGGACCTGCCGCCGGTCGGTGGCGTGACGTTCCCGGACCACGTGCCCGGAATGGTCCAGCCGATCGATCAGTGCGGTGGTGGCCGGTGAACTCAGGTTCAGTTCCTTCCGCAGCAGCCCGGGCGTCACCACGCTGCCCCTGGCGGTATGGCGCATGATGACGGCGAGCGCGTTCATGTCCGTGCGGTGCATGTCCTTGCGGTCCCCGGCTGCGTCCACATAGCGGTTCGCCTCGATGGTGAACTCCTGCAGGATCCGGAGCAGCGGATGTCCGAACTCCGGGCCTGCCTGCTCGAAAGGGGAGGCTTCCGGAGTGTTGTTCCCCGCCATCTCCACCTCCCAGCCTTCGGTTCTGCGCCGCGTTTTTGCCCAAGCGTCCTGACGGATATTACTCCAAGGCCCGTGGAGCCAACTGCACCAGTGGGCCATCTATCCCCGCGTGAAAGAAAAGCTTGACTGGCTCTTATCTCTGTTATGGAGATAATCTATGCTGGAACAAATACTACTCCTCCTGCTCATCCACGGAAGGCATCATGAAACGCACAAAAGTTGGCAGGGAACGCGTCCCGTTCTGGCTGCGCTGGCTGGTCCCCGTTGTTCTGGTGCTCACCTGGCTCGGACTGGCCGGGGTGGGCGGCCCCACCTTCGGCCGCCTGGAGGAGGTCTCATCCAACGACCAGGCGTCCTTCCTGCCCGCCAGCGCCGAGGCCACGGAGGCGCAGGACTGGCAGGCGAAGTTCCGCGACTCTGACGAAGTTCCCGGCATCATCGTCATCGAGAAGAGCGAGGCCTTCACACCGCCGCAGCTGGGCGAACTTGCCACGCTGAAGACAGACCTTGAAAACCTCAAGCTGGGCAGCGCGGTCATCGGGCCGATCCCGTCCAAAGACGCCAAGGCCGTCCAGTTCGTCGTGCCCATCGGATCGTCGGCCGAGCTCAAGGATGCCGCCAAGGAGCTTCGCGACACCGTGAAGGAGGCAGCGCCGGAAGGTGCGCAGACCTTCGTGACCGGTCCGGCCGGGCTGGCGGCGGATCTCACTGCTGCATTCGGCGGCATCGACGGCATCCTGCTGCTAGTGGCCCTGTCTGCCGTGTTCGTGATCCTGCTGGTCGTCTACCGGTCCCTGCTGCTGCCCATCATGGTGCTGCTGACCTCGGTGTTTGCCCTTTGCGCGGCCATCCTGCTGGTGTTCGGCATGGCCAAGGCGGGCTGGATCCAGCTCAACGGCCAGAGCCAGGGCATCCTCTCCATCCTGGTGATCGGCGCCGCCACGGACTATGCCCTGCTCTTCGTGGCCCGCTTCCGTGAGGCCCTCACGCACACCACCAACCGCACGGCGGCCGTCCTCACCGCCTGGAAAGCGTCCTTCGAACCCATCCTCGCGTCGGGCGCCACCGTGATCATCGCGCTGCTGTGCCTGCTTTTCTCCGACCTGAACTCCAACAAGGCCCTGGGCCCGGTTGCCGCCGCAGGCATCCTGTGCGCCCTGTTCGCCGCGCTGACCCTGCTGCCCGCCCTCATGGCGCTGCTCGGAAGGGCCGCGTTCTGGCCCTTCCGGCCCAAGCTCCTCCCTGCAGACCAGCGCGAGCCCGAACTGGTCACCGGCCTGGAAGGCCAGAAGGGTCTGTGGCGGGCCACCGGCTCGCTGGTGTCGCGGCGGCCCAGGACCGTGTGGGTTGCCTCGGTCCTCTTGCTGCTGGTTGCCGCGGGCGGCCTGTTCCAGCTGAAAGCCAACGGCGTGCCGCAGACCGATGTCATCCTCACCGCCTCCAACGCCGTTGACGGCCAGGACGCGCTGGCCCGCCACTTCGACGCCGGCAGCGGCAGCCCCGCCGTCGTGGTCGCCGACCAGGGCAAGGCGGCAGAGGTGCTGGACAAGGTGAAAGCGGACGACGGCGTGGGCGAGGCCTACCTGCTGGGCCCCGGCAGCGTGCCCATCACCGGAGCGCCCGGCACTCCCAGCGCCCCGGACGTCCGGGACGGGAAGGTCCTCATCAACGCCACGCTGAAGAATGCCGCTGACTCGCTGGAAGCGGAGGAAACCATCAAGTCCCTGCGCGCCGAGGTGAAGGCCGTTGATTCCGGCGCCCTGGTGGGTGGCGTGACGGCAACGGCCTTGGATACCAACACCACCGCCCAGCGCGACCTGCTGGTCATCATCCCGGTGGTCCTGGTGGTGATCCTCTTCATCCTGATGCTGTTGCTGCGCTCCGTCGTGGCCCCGGTCCTGCTGGTGCTCTCCGTGGTGGTGTCCTATGCCGCCGCGCTGGGAGTCTCGGCCTTCGTGTTCAACAACCTTTTCGGTTTCCCGGGTGCCGATGCCACCGTTCCGCTGTTCGGCTTCGTGTTCCTGGTGGCCCTGGGCGTGGACTACAACATCTTCCTGATGAGCCGCGTCCGCGAGGAATCGCTCAAGCACGGCACACGGCCCGGTATCCTCCGCGGCCTCGGCGTGACCGGCGGCGTGATCACCTCCGCCGGCGTGGTGCTGGCCGCCACCTTCGCGGCACTGGGCGTCATTCCCATCATGTTCCTGGTGCAGCTGGCCTTCATCGTGGCGTTCGGCGTGCTGCTGGACACCGTGCTGGTGCGCTCGCTGCTGGTTCCGGCGCTGGCCTACGACATTGGGCCCGGGATCTGGTGGCCCAGCAAGCTGGGGCGGACCGATGGCGGAAACGCCGTGCAGCCGCGGGAGCCCGGCGTCGAGCCGCTGGAAGAGGTTCCCTCCCGCTAATCCTCGCTTTCTTCGCTAACCCTGTTGCCGCCACCGGTCCACGGTGGCGGCAACAGCCGTTTCCAGCCCTGTTGGTGTGCCTGCCCCGTCGGTAGACTGCCAGTGCGCCCGCACGGACGCGGAGCCTCGAAGGAGAGATGCACCATGACTGAGAACCCGGAATTTGCAGCCGAGGAACCCCGCAGCGGCAGCAGCGCACCTGGCCTGGAAGGGGAAGGCGGCCAGTACGTCGACGGCGATTACGGCGACGCCGGCACCATCAACGAGGCGGAGCGTGGCCCGGCGGACGGCGAGTACGAAGAAGGTAACTACGGGGCTGCCGGAGCTGCCCGCGCTGACAGCCTGGATGAGGGCCAGTACGCGGACGGCAACTATGGCAAAGCGGGCAGCCGCAACGAGCCTGCTCCGGGGCCGGCAGACGACGAGTACGAGGAAGGCGATTACGGTGATGCCGGGACCGCCGGCGGTGCGCGGACCGAGGACGCCATTCGCGAAGGGTTGACCGGCGGTGGCCAGATGCAGGCGACAACCGAGGAGCGCGGACCACTGCACGGAGACCGGGACACGGAGCGCTAAGCAGCCCGGCGGCACGTTCTCGCAGAGCGAACTCGCGTGCCGCCGTCGTACTTTAACGCCGGGATCCCGCCGTTTCAAGGGACTTGGAGCCCAAAACCTGACCGCACGGCAAAGTTGAGCGAACTGCACTCAACTTTGGATTGACATCGCCGGCGCTCTGAGTAAAGTTGAGTGCAGAACGCTCAACGCTTAGGGCGCCAACCAGTTTCCAAGGAAAGAAGGAAGCAACACATGTCACGTGCAGTAGGTATCGACCTCGGAACCACCAACTCCGTCGTCTCCGTTCTCGAAGGTGGCGAGCCCACCGTTATTGCCAACGCCGAGGGTGGCCGCACCACGCCGTCGGTCGTTGCATTCTCCAAGTCCGGCGAGGTCCTGGTCGGCGAGATCGCCAAGCGCCAGGCCGTCAACAACATCGAGCGCACCATCGCGTCGGTCAAGCGCCACATGGGCACCGACTGGACCGTGGCCATCGACGACAAGAAGTACACCCCGCAGGAAATCTCCGCGCGTATCCTCATGAAGCTGAAGAACGACGCCGAGTCCTACCTGGGTGAAAAGGTCACCGACGCCGTCATCACCGTCCCGGCCTACTTCAACGACGCCGAGCGCCAGGCCACCAAGGAAGCCGGCGAAATCGCCGGTTTGAACGTCCTGCGCATCGTCAACGAGCCCACCGCCGCAGCACTGGCCTACGGCCTGGACAAGGGCAAGGAAGACGAACTCATCCTGGTCTTCGACCTCGGTGGCGGTACCTTCGACGTCTCCCTGCTGGAAGTCGGCAAGGACGAAGACAACTTCTCCACCATCCAGGTCCGCGCCACCGCCGGTGACAACCGTCTGGGCGGCGACGACTGGGACCAGCGCGTCGTTGATTACCTGCTGAACCAGCTCAAGGTCAAGGGCATCGACCTCTCCAAGGACAAGATCGCCCTCCAGCGCCTCCGCGAAGCTGCCGAGCAGGCCAAGAAGGAACTGTCCTCCTCCTCCAGCACCAACGTCTCCCTCCAGTACCTCTCCGTCACCCCCGACGGCCCGGTCCACCTGGACGAGCAGCTGACCCGCGCCAAGTTCCAGGACCTCACCAAGGACCTGCTGGAGCGCACCAAGAAGCCGTTCCACGACGTCATCAAGGAAGCCGGCATCAAGCTCTCCGACATCAACCACATCGTGCTGGTCGGTGGCTCCACCCGCATGCCCGCCGTCTCCGAGCTGGTCAAGGAACTGGCCGGCGGCAAGGAGCCCAACAAGGGCGTCAACCCGGACGAGGTCGTGGCAGTCGGCGCAGCCCTGCAGGCCGGCGTGCTGAAGGGTGAGCGCAAGGACGTCCTCCTGATCGACGTCACCCCGCTGTCCCTCGGCATCGAAACCAAGGGTGGCGTGATGACGCACCTGATCGAGCGCAACACCGCCATCCCCACCAAGCGGTCCGAGACCTTCACCACCGCCGACGACAACCAGCCGTCCGTGGCCATCCAGGTCTTCCAGGGCGAGCGCGAGTTCACCCGCGACAACAAGCCGCTGGGCACGTTCGAACTGACCGGCATCGCCCCGGCACCGCGCGGCGTTCCGCAGGTTGAGGTCACCTTCGATATCGACGCCAACGGCATCGTCCACGTCTCCGCGAAGGACAAGGGCACCGGCAAGGAACAGTCCATGACCATCACCGGTGGCTCCAGCCTCTCCAAGGAAGACATCGAGCGCATGGTCCGTGACGCCGAGGAGCACGCAGCCGAGGACAAGGCCCGCCGCGAGGCAACCGACACCCGCAACACCGCCGAGCAGCTGGCCTACTCCGTGGACAAGCTGATCGCCGACAACGCGGACAAGCTGCCCGAAGAGGTCAAGACCGAGGTCCAGGGCGACGTCGACAGCCTCAAGAAGGCCCTCGAAGGCACGGACGACGCCGCTGTGAAGTCTGCATTCGAGAAGCTGCAGGCTTCCCAGACCAAGCTCGGCGAAGCCATCTACGCCCAGGCCGGTTCGCCGGACGGCGCAGGCGCTGCCGGTGCTGAAGGTGCCGCCGGAGCTTCGGCAGGTTCTTCGGATGAAGATATCGTCGACGCCGAGATCATCGACGAAGACGAAGCGAAGAAGTAACCCATGCCGCACCACGGTAACGAGGAAGAGCACAACGCATCCGCCGGCCAGGAGCGCGGGCAGAACGGCGAACCGGTCATCCGGGACAACCGCAAGGTTGACCCGGTGACCGGGCAGGCCCGGCACCCGGAGGGCGGCCAGCCCGCCCCCGGGGCCGGTGCCCAGGCCGGATCGGATTCCGACGGCGACGCGCTGGCCCAGGCCGAGGAGATTCTCAACGGCGTGGACGTGCCGGCCGAGGAATCCGTGGCCCAGGGGGCGCCGGCAGGTTCCGGCGGCAACGCCGAGGCAGCCGAACTGCGCAACGACCTGCTTCGCCTCCAGGCTGAGTACGTCAACTACCGCAAGCGTGTTGAACGCGACCGCGCCGTGGCAGGGGAAATGGCCGTCATCGGCGTCCTGAATTCCCTGCTCCCGGTCCTGGACGACGTCGACGCCGCCCGGCAGCACGGCGACCTCACCGACGGACCCTTCGCCGCGATCGCCAACAAACTGGAGAACGCGCTGAAGACCTACGGCCTGGTCCGCATCAACGAGACCGGCGTGGAGTTCGATCCCACGATCCACGAGGCCCTGATCCAGCAGCCCGGCGAGGACATCGAGGTTGACACCGTCAGCCAGGTCCTCCGCTCCGGCTACAAATCAGGAGACCGCGTGCTCCGCGCAGCCCAGGTCATCGTCGCGGTTCCGGCTTAGTCGGTCAGCTGCTCGGGTCGCGCCGAACGGATAAGGGGGCCCCGCCCCTACGCTGGGGGGCTAACGATCGGCGATCGTTAGCCACCCAGCTCCGGCAGGCCCGATGCCACTCCCGGGCCCCCTTATCCGTCCGTCGCTTGATGGTTGTCTCGCCTAAGGTGGGACCAAGCGAAGCGCAGCTGGGTAGGGGGCCGCGGCGTGGCGGGCACCGCGAAGCGGGCACGGCCCCCTACCCAGCGGAGCGTCGCCCGCCGGGGACTTAGGTTTTACACAAGAAAGGAAACGCCATTGGCTAGCCAGGATTGGGTGGACAAGGACTTTTACAAGATCCTTGGTGTTGCCAAGGACGCTTCCGATGCCGATATCAAGAAGGCCTACCGGAAGCTTGCGCGGCAGCACCACCCTGATACGAATGCGGGGAACGCTGCTTCCGAGAAGAAGTTCAAGGACATCTCAGAGGCTTATTCGGTGCTCTCGGATCCCGATGAGCGCCAGCAGTATGACGCCATCCGGGCCATGGGCAGCGGGGCCCGGTTTGCTCCCGGCGGTGCGGCCGGCGGCAACGGCGGGTTCGAGGACATGTTCGGCGGCCTGTTCACCGGCAACACCGGACGCCATGCTGGCGGGTTCAACCCCGCAGGCGGCGGCATCCCGCCCGAATTCGCAGACCTGTTTGGCGGTTTCGGCGGAGCGCCCGGGTTCCAGCGCACCCCGCAGAAGGGTGCTGACCGGACCGCGTCCACCAGCATTTCCTTTGCCGGTTCCATCCGCGGCACCACCATCGGCCTGCGCGAGCCAAGCGGCGAAGTGATCGACGTCCGGGTTCCTGCCGGCATCAAGGATGGCCAGAAGGTCCGGGTGCGCGGTAAGGGCCAGCCCGGTGCCGCCGGCAATGGCGACCTGGTGGTTTCCGTGTCCGTCCAGCCCCACGCTTTCTACACGCGCGACGGCGACAACCTCCGCATCCACGTCCCGGTCACTTTCCCGGAGGCTGCTTTGGGCGCCGACATCCAAGTGCCCACCGTCGACGGCGAGACGGTGAAGGTCCGTGTTCCGGCGGGAACGCCGTCAGGCCGCACCCTGCGGGTGAAGGGCAAAGGCGTGAAGACGTCCAAGGGCACCGGCGACCTGCTGGTGACCATCGACGTCGCGGTTCCCAAGAATCTCAACAAGGACGCCGAAGCTGCGGTCAAGGCGTTCGCCGAGGCAACTTCGTCGGCGGACGTTCGCGAAGGCCTGGCAGCCAAGGCCCGGCTTTAGGGCGGAGGTGAGCCGTGGACATCAGTGCTGACCAGCCGATCTTCGTGATTTCCGTGGCGGCCGAGCTGGCGGACATGCATCCGCAGACCCTGCGGCAGTACGACAGGCTGGGCATCGTCAAGCCCAGCCGGGCCCCGGGAAAGTCCCGGCGCTATTCGCAGCGTGACGTGAACATGTTGCGGGAAGTGCAGCGTTTGTCCCAGGAAGGCGTCTCGCTGGAGGGAATCAAGCGCATCCTGGAACTCGAAAACCAGGTGGCGGCCCTCCAGAGCCGGATCAGCGAACTTACCGAGGAACTCGGGCGGAGGCCCCGCGCGGTGGACTCGCGGATCTTCGCAGCCGGCGCAGCCGGTGACGTGGTGAGCCTGGCGCGTGGTCAGCGGCCCCGGCCGAGGTCGCAGGCCGTCATGCTGTGGCGGCCGCGGGCCATCGGGCAGTAAGTACCGCGTCCGGCTGCCTGCCGAAAATAGAGTACCCACTACTCGTGACCGAAAAGCCCCCTGAAACTTGAATGGAACCATCGCCGGATCGGCGGCGGTGGTTCCACAAGTTCTGGGGGTTTTTCGTGTTTAGAGTTCTCAGCAAAGGTCTTATCAGCAAGGCCCGGCCATGAGTCCGGGAATGGAATCCGTGGCCGCTTTCAGCCACTCCCTGCCGGGCCAGGTCCTGCTGGCCATCGGGCAGACCATCGTGGTGGTGTGCGTCTGCTTTGACATGGTCCGCGAGCTGTCCGTCCCACGATCGCATCGGCGCTACGTCGCCAGCACCGTGTTCCGGACCTTGGCCATCCCCTCGATCATGGCCAACGCCCTGACCGTCTTCATCGCCCTGGTGCTCTCCTCCTGGGTGGACGTGGTGATGGGAATGTTCGTGCTGGTAGCCATCGTGTTCCGCTTCCACCACAACCAGGACGAGGACAACTGGTGGAAGGGCAAAGGCAAGAAACTCGCGCGTTGGGCCCGCCGCCAGTTCGCCGGCCGGACGTCCACCGCCCCGGCAATGGGCTAGTTGGACAAACAACAAAACGGGAGCCCTGCATGCCTGTCCGCATGCAGGGCTCCCGCCGTTGTGTTCCTGGTCAGCCGTTGATGACCTGCGGGACGCCGAGCGCTTTGAGGCCTTCGACGCCGAACTCCACCCCGTAGCCGGACTGCTTGGCCCCGCCGAACGGGATGCGGGGGTCCACGGCGCCGTGCCGGTTGATCCACACGGTGCCGGCCTGGATCCGCGCTGCGACTTCCCGGGCCGCATCCAGGTCCGGGGACCAGACGGAGGCGCCCAGGCCGACGTCGAGCCCGTTGGCCTTCTCCACCGCTTCGTCGACCGTGCTGTAGCGGATGATGGGCAGGGCGGGCCCGAACTGTTCCTCGGCCACCAGCGGGTTGTCGTTGTCGATGTCCGCCACCAGAGTGGTGGGGTAGAAGAAGCCGGGCTGGCTGGTGTCCGGGTTCCCGCCCAGCAGGACGCGGGCGCCGGAGTCCTTGGCGGCCTGGACCAGGCTGGCGACGATGTCGTACTGCGCCTTGTTCTGCAACGGGCCCAGGACGTTGTTCCCGTCCAGGCCGTTCCCCATTGGCATGGCTCTGGCCACGGCCGTCAGCTCCTCGCAGACGGCGTCGTAAATGCTGTCGTGGACGTAGAGGCGCTTGAGGGCGGCGCAGGTCTGGCCGGTGTTCAGGAAGGCGCCCCAGAAGATGTCCGTGGCGATGGCCTTGGGGTCGGCGTCAGGCAGGACGATACCGGCGTCGTTGCCGCCAAGCTCGAGGGTGAGCCGCTTGACCGTATCGGCCGAGGACTTGATGATGGCCCGGCCGCCGGCGGTGGAACCGGTGAACATGATCTTGCCGATCGCTGGGTGGTCGGTCAGGCGGGCACCCACCTCGCGGCCGCAGGATACGGCGGAGAGAATGCCTTCGGGGAGTTCCTCGTTGAGGACCTTGACCAGGGCCAGCACGGACAGCGGAGTGTTGCCGGAAGGCTTGACCACCACGGCGTTGCCCATCCGCAGGGCCGGGGCGAGCTGCCAGACGGCGATCATCATGGGCCAGTTCCACGGGCCGATGGCCGCGACGACGCCGATGGGCCGGTAGTGCAGTTCGGCGCGGGTCTCGCCGTCGTCCACGATGGTTTCCGGTTCCAGCGGAAGGCTGGCGGTGGCGCGGAGCCAGGCGACGCAGGCGCCGACTTCGAAGCGGGCGTTGGGGCCGTTGAGCGGTTTGCCCTGCTCGCGGGAGAGCAGCTGGGCAAGTTCCTCGGCGGAGCGTTCGACGGCGTCGGCCGCTTTGAGGAGCGCGGCGGACCGGGCGGCGTGGCCCAGGGCAGCCCAGGCCGGCTGGGCGGCGACGGCGGTGGCCACGGCATTTTCCAGGTAGTCGAGGTCGTGAATGGGGGCCTCGCCCACTGCTTCGCCGGTTGCCGGATCAAAGATGGTGCGGCCGGTGCCGGCTGCGGGGGCAATGGACGCGAGGAGCGCATCGTAGGTTTCCAAGGGATACTCCACTTCGAGTAGGCAAGGACGCCAGCCGGACGGCTTAGCGGGTCACTCCCAGTGTGGGTTGCACCCCCGTCCGTGCTCTTGTCTCTGGGCGCAGGACAGTTGTGTGGGAGCGCAGGCTGAGCAGCCGGACGGGCGCCAGCAACGGAGCACCTGGAGAACCAAATTTCGTTCAACCCCTTGTGAAAGCGCTTTCCGGCTGCTTGAATCGATTCATCGTCGTGACGGTGCCGGATTCTGACTCCACCCATGCTGGGGTGGCTGGGCGCCAGGGGGCCGACGCCATGAATCGACATACAAAGGAGTCATGTCCCTGAAAAACTCAAAGCGAGCGGCTGTAGCAGTTGCCGGCGTCTGTATGCTGGGCGCCTTCGGCATCACCGTCCCTGCCCATGCGGCGTCAGTGGACCGTACCCAGGATTCGGCCCTGTCGGTGCTGGGCGCGTTGAAGGCGGTCCCCTCTCCGGATGCCCACGTTTGGTTCATCTCGCCGAAAGGAAACGACGACAACGCGGGTACGCAGGACGCGCCGTTCAAAACGCTGATGAAAGCGCAGGCAGCAGCAGCGGCCGGAGACACCGTCTACATCCGGGGCGGCAGCTACAACCAATTCGAAGTACGCGAAACCGATAACCCGTTCGAAGACGTTTATCACTACGTCAATGACATCTATAAGAGCGGGATCACTTACGCCGCGTTCCCGGGGGATAACCGGCCCGTCTTTGATTTCAGCAGTGTCCCCACCGACCAACGTGTGGCCGCGTTCTACGTGGAAACGCAGGTGACGGACGTGAACTTCGTCGGCTTTGACGTAACGGGCGTCAAGGTGGGAGACCAAAAGCAATCAGAGGCTTTCAGAATTGCCGGTGGTGCCAACTTCGTAAACATGGCCGCCCATGACAACGAAGCCATCGGCTTCTACTACACGCTGGACGGGACGGGGGTGGTACTGAACAGCGACGCCTACAACAACATTGGTCCCACGGCCCGGTCAGCGGGCAATACTGACGGGTTCGGCGCCCACGCAAAAGACGTGTGGTTCATCAACGACCGGGCATGGCACAACAGCGACGACGGCTTCGACAGCATCACATCGGAGGGACGGGTCGCCTACGTCAACGACTGGTCCTTCGACCACCATGGCAACCAAAACGGGGTAGGCGACCAAAACGGATTCAAGGTTGGCGGATATGCCTACCGCACCACCGGGCTTCCCCAGCCCATCCCGCTGCACACGGTCATCAACTCGCTGGCTGCGGACAACGGGGCCAACAACTTCTACGCCAACCATCAGCCGGGCCAATCGGCCTACTGGATTAACAACAGTGCCTACAAGCCGGGATACGGGGCCAACTTCAACATGCTGGAGCGCGTAAGCCCCACCAGTCCGGACAACATTCCCGGTTACCGCGAGGTCCTGCACAACAACGTGGCCTACACCGGTGCGCCGACGTCGAACGACAACACTCCGGCAGAAAACGAGACGAACAATTCGTGGACGATTGACGGTGGTCTCCAAGTAGCTGCAGGGGACTTCGAAAGCCTCGACATGCAGCAACTCACAGCACCACGGAAACCAGACGGTGCCCTCCCCGATGTTTCCTTCATGAAGCCCGTGGCAGCCAGCGCACTGCAAACCCACGGCTTGGGCTACCTCGCTGACCAAGGCAATCCCTACGCAACCTTGCAGAAGCTCGTGGATGTCTATGGCAACTCAGGTGACATCGACAATCAAGGCCTGCGGGACAGCCTCCTGAACAAACTGGAAGACCACCAATTGGGCGCGTTCACCCAGGAACTGAAGGCCCAGTCGCAAAAGCACGTCAGCCAGTACGCTGCCAACACCTTGATCCTGGTGGCCAACGCGCTGGCGGCATAGGCGAATCGAGGCTGCGAACGTCAGGAAGGCCCAAACTGGCCCAGTTTCGGGGCGCGGCAAACGGCGGGAACCCCATTTTTCGGGGTTCCCGCCGTCAAAACTGGGCCAGTCTGGCTGTCTACCGGCCCGCGTAGGGGTCGGCGATGCCGATGTATTGGGTGGTGGTGTATTCGGCGATGCCTTCGGAGCCGCCTTCCCGGCCCAGCCCGGACTGCTTGACGCCGCCAAAGGGTGCCGCGGCGTTGGAGAGGACGCCGGCGTTGAACCCGACCATGCCGAACTCGATCTGTTCTGCGACGCGGAGGAGCCGGTTGAAGTCGCGGCTGTAGAGGTAGGACGCGAGGCCGTACTCCGTGGCGTTGGCCAGTTTGATGGCTTCTCCTTCGGTGGTGAAGGTGGTGACGGGCGCGACGGGTCCGAAGATTTCCTGGCCCAGGATCGCGGCATCGTTGGGGACGTTGGCGAGGACGGTGGGCTGGTAGAAGTAGCCCGGCCCGTCCACGGGGCCGCCACCGGTGAGGGCGACTGCTCCGGCGTCAACTGCAGCGGTCACGAGGGCATGAACGTCGTCGCGGGCACCGCCATCAATCAGCGGACCCACCTTGGCGTCCGGGTCGGTGCCGCGCCCGGTGGTCAAAGCTCCCATGGCGGCAGCGAACTTGGCCGTGAATTCATGGGCTACGGTCTCGTGGACCAGGAAACGGTTGGCTGCGGTGCAGGCTTCGCCCATGTTCCGCATCTTGGCGGCCATGGCTCCTTCGACGGCGGCGTCGAGGTCCGCGTCTTCGAAGACGATGAAGGGTGCGTTTCCGCCGAGCTCCATCGAGGTGCGGAGCACGTTCCGGGCGGCGTCGGCCATGAGCCGCTTTCCGACCGGGGTGGAGCCGGTGAAGGAGACCTTCCGCAGCCGGGAGTCCTTCAGCAGCGGCCCGGAAATACCCGACGCCGAGGCGGAGGAGACGACGTTGAGGACTCCGGCGGGGAGGCCGGCGTCGAGCATGGTCTGCGCGAAGTACTGCGCCGTCAGCGGTGTGAGTTTGGCGGGTTTGAGGACCATGGTGCAGCCCGCGGCGACGGCGGGGGCCACTTTGCGGGTGGCCATGGCGAGGGGGAAGTTCCAAGGCGTGATGAGCAGGCAGGGGCCGACGGGTTTGTGCTGGACCAGGATCTTGTTCCTGCCCTCGGGGGTGGTGAGGTAGCGGCCGTAGTCGCGAACGGTTTCCTCGGCGAACCAGCGCAGGAACTCGGCCCCGTAGGTCACTTCACCTCGGGCCTCAGCCAGCGGTTTGCCCATTTCCAGGGTCATCAGCAGGGCGAAGTCCTCGGCCCGCTCGGTCACCAGGTCGAAGGCGCGGCGCAGGATCTCGGAGCGCAACCGAGGTGCGGTCCGTGCCCAGGACGCCTGCGCGGCGTCGGCCGCGTCCAATGCCGCCACCGCATCGCCGCTCGTGGCGGACGCGAGCGTGGCCAGCACCTCCCCGGTGGCGGGATCATGCACATCGAACGTCCCGCCGTCGGACGCGTCCACCCACTCGCCGTTGATCAGCAGGCCGGTGGGCACCGACGCGAGCAGCGAAGCCTCGCGCTCCGGTGAATGGACAGGGGATAGCGCGGAAATGGTCATGCAGGACTCCTTGGGAGGTGAATGTTCTGGGGCACAACTGCGAGCTAGTTGGGTGTCAGTAGCTGGGCGGGGTGTCGCCGTCGGTTGGCTTCGCGAACTTGGCGGCGAGGGCTTCGGAGCCGCGGGCAAGGATGGCGACGTCGGCGCCCACCAGAATGAAGTTGGCGCCGTGGTCGAGGTAGTGCCGGGCAGTGTCGGGGTTGAAAGCGTTGACGCCGGCGGGCTTGCCGGCTGCTTTGGCGGCGGAGAGGCAGTGTTCGACGGCGGCACGCACCTCAGGATGTTCCTGCTGTCCCAGCAGGCCCATGGAGGCGGCGAGGTCGGAGGGCCCGACGAACACGGCGTCAACACCGTCGACCTTGAGGATGTCCTCCACTGACTCCACGGCGGCGGTGGATTCGATCTGGACGGTGACGCTGATGGTCTCATTGGCGCGGCCCAGGTAGTCCGGAATCCGGTTCCAGCGGGCAGCGCGGGCCAGTGCCGACCCCACCCCGCGGACGCCTTGCGGCGGGTAGCGGGTGGCCGCCACCGCGGCTTCGGCTTCGGCCACCGAGTTGACCATCGGGATCAGCAGGTTCTGCACGCCCAGGTCCAGGTACTGCTTGATCACCACGGTGTCGTTGACCGGCGGCCGGACCAAAACCTGTACCGGGTAGCCGTGGATGGCCTGGAGCTGGGCCAGGATGGATTCGAGCCCGTTGGGGCTGTGCTCGGCATCGACCAGCAGCCAGTCCAGCCCGGATCCGGCGCAGAGTTCGGCGATGAGCGGGCTGCCGGAGCACACCCACATCCCCGCGAGTGGGCGGTTCGCTTCCGCCAGGGCGGACCGGAACGTGTCCTCTATTCGAAACGGCATGTCACACTCCCCAGCGGTCCGTAGTCGGCGTGGACGGTATCGCCCTTGTAGACCCACATGGGCCGGGTGAAGGAGCCGGCCAGGATGATGTCCCCGGCCTTCAATGCGTCCCCGTGGGCGGCGATCTTGTTCGCCAGCCAGTGCACCCCGTTGGCGGGGTGGTCCAGGACGCCGGCTGCCACCCCGGTCTCCTCCACGGTCTGGTTCTTGTAGAGAATGGCGGAGACCCAGCGCAGGTCCACGGCGTCCGGCTTCACCGGGTTGCCGCCGATCACCATGGCGCCCATTGCGGCGTTGTCCGAGATGGTGTCCACGATGGTCCGGCCCTCCATTTCGATCCGGGAGTCCAGGATCTCGAGGGCCGGAACCACGTAGTCGGTTGCTTTCAGGACATCGAAAATGGTCACACCCGGGCCCTTCAGCCCGTCCTTCAGCACGAACGCCAGCTCCACCTCCACCCGCGGGTGCGTGTACCGGTCCCACTGGACGGAGCAGCCGGTGTCCAGCACCATGTCGTCGAAGATGGCGCCGTAGTCCGGTTCCGTGATGCCGGTGGCCGCCTGCATGGCCTTGGACGTGAGGCCGATCTTGCGCCCCACCAGGGTCCTTCCGGCGTCCTCGTTCCGGCGCCGCCACAACTGCTGCACCGCGTAGGAGTCCTCCACCGTCATCTCCGGGTAGCGGGCGGTCAGGCGGGGAACAGGGGTGCGGGTGCGGCCTGCTTCCACCAGCTCGTCCGCGATGGCCTCAATCGTCGTCGGCTCAAGCATGGCTAGACCTGGACTCCCAGCTTGAAGCCGGTCCGGTCGCCTTCGGGTGAGCCGTCCTTGCGCGTGTAGGAGAAGCCGTCGGCGCCCACGGTCACCGCCATCTCGCTCTTCTCCTCGCGGACGATGACCGGCTGGGGGTTGCCATCGAGGTCCAGGACCAGGGATGCCTCGGTGTACCAGGACGGGACGACGGGGTTGCCCCACCAGTCGCGGCGCTGGTTGTCGTGGACGTCCCAGGTGATGGTGGGGTTGTCGGGGTCGCCGGTGTAGTAGTCCTGGGTGTAGATCTCGATGCGGTGGCCGTCCGGGTCCAGGATGTAGAGGTAGAACGCGTTGGAGACGCCGTGCCGGCCGGGGCCGCGTTCGATCCGGTCGCTGATGCGCAGGGCGCCCATCTTGTCGCAGATCTGGATGATGTTGTGCTTCTCGTGCGTGGCGAACGCAACGTGGTGCATGCGCGGGCCGTTGCCGCCGGTCAGGGCGGTGTCGTGCACGGTCTGCTTGCGGTGCATCCACGCGGCGTAAGTGACGCCGTCGGAATCCTTGATGTCCTCGGAGACGCGGAAGCCCAGGTCCTCCAGGTACTTGCGGCCCTTGGGGACGTCCGGGGTGACCTGGTTGAAGTGGTCCAGGCGAACCAGTTCGCCGGCGGAGTAGAGGTCGTAGCGCTGGGTGAGGCGCTCCACGTGCTCCACCTCGTAGAAGAACTCGTAGGGGAAGCCGAGCGGGTCCTCCACGCGGACGGAGTCGCCGATGCCCTTGGTGAAGCCGTCCTTGCGGCGTTCCACCCGGCAGCCGAGTTCCTTGTAGTAGGCCTCAGCGGCGTCCACCTCGGCGGGGGACTTCACCCGGTAGGCGAAGGCGGCGACGGCAGCGATGGGTCCTTTGCGCAGCACCAGGTTGTGGTGGATGAACTCCTCCAGGGAGCGCAGGTAGATCGCGTTCTCGTCCTCTTCGGTGACGTGCAGGCCCAGGACGTCCACGTAGAACTCGCGTGACTTGGCGAGGTCGGTGACCACGATTTCCATGTAGGCGCAGCGGACGATGTCCGGAGCCGGAACGGTGGGGGTGGGGACGAAGTTGGTCATTGGATTCTCTCTTCTTTGAAAGGGGGCGTGGAGGGTACGACGGCGGCCGGCTGGCTTAGGCGCCGAACCTGGGGGTGTGGACAGAGCCGAGCGTGATGTGCACGGCCTGCTGGTCGGTGTAGAAGTCGATGGAGCGGTAGCCGCCCTCGTGACCCAGGCCGGAGGCCTTGACGCCGCCGAACGGTGTGCGGAGGTCGCGGACGTTGTGGCTGTTCAGCCACACCATGCCGGCCTCGACGTTCTGGGAGAAGTTGTGTGCCCGGGTCAGGTTCTGGGTCCAGATGTACGCGGCCAGGCCGTACTTGGTGTTGTTGGCCAGGGCGAGGGCTTCGTCGTCGTTCTCGAACGGGGTGATGGCCACGACCGGTCCGAAGATTTCCTCCTGGAAGATCCGGGCGTCGGGGGCGACGTCGGCAAACACCGTGGGTGCGATGTAGTTGCCTTCGGGCAGGTGGTCGGGGCGGCCGCCGCCGGCCAGGAGCCGGCCTTCGGACTTGCCGATCTCCACGTAGGAGGCAACCTTCTCGTAGTGCTCGGGGTGGACCAGGGCGCCTACTTGGGTCTTGGGGTCGTGGGGGTCGCCCACCACGATGTTCTTGGCCCGGGCGGCGTACTTTGCGCAGAATTCGTCGTAGATGGCGCGTTCCACCAGGATGCGGGAGCCGGCGGTGCAGCGCTCGCCGTTCAGGGAGAAGACGCCGAACAGGGCGGAGTCGATGGCGGCGTCCAGGTCAGCATCGGCAAACACGACGCACGGAGACTTGCCGCCGAGCTCCATGGACAGGCCCTTGAGGTTGGTGGCGGCGTTGCGGAAGATCGTCTGGCCGGTGGTGGTCTCGCCGGTAAAGGAGATCAGCGGGACGTCCGGGTGCTTGACCAGCGCGTCGCCGGCTTCCTCGCCCAGGCCGTTGACCAGGTTGAAGACGCCGTCGGGCAGCCCGGCGTCCTTGAAGATGATGGCCCACAGCGACGCGGACAGGGGCGTGAATTCGGCCGGTTTGAGGACCACCGTATTGCCGGTGGCCAGGGCCGGGGCAAGCTTCCAGGACTCCAGCATGAACGGAGTGTTCCACGGGGTGATGAGCCCGGCCACCCCAATGGGCTTGCGGTTCACGTAGTTGATCTGCGAGCCGGGAACCTTCATGGCGTCGTCGAACTGGGCCACGATCAGGTCCGCGAAAAACCGGAAGTTCTCAGCTGCGCGGAGAGCCTGCCCCTTGGCTTGCGTGATGGGCAGGCCGGTATCGAAGGTTTCGAGTTCGGCCAGGCGGGCTTCCTGCGCTTCGACGGCGTCGGCGATCCTGTTCAGCACGCGGGCACGCTCGCGCGGCTTCATCTTGGGCCAGGGGCCATTGACGAACGCTTCACGGGCGGCAGCCACGGCAAGGTCGATGTCCTCCTTCTGGCCGGCGGCGGCGGTGGCGTAGTTCCGGTTGGAAACCGGGTCCAGGACGTCGAAGGTCTTTCCGGAGACCGAGTCCACGAACTGGCCGTTGATGTAGTGCTGGATGTGCGTGGGCAGATCCTCGGGAACGTAGTGCTTTGCGGTTTCTACAGAGGCAGTCATCGTTGAAGTCCTTACTGTGTTCTTTGCGTACAAGTGATGTGCGTTCTGCCGGGCAGAGCGGCTAGGTGGTTTGGGCGAGGTAGGCGTCCAAGGTGGCGGTCCTATGGAGCCGGGCTGCTTTCTCGATGGTGTCGGCGTCAGCTCCTGTTTCGATGAGCTTCAGCAGGTTCTCGTGTTCGTCCACCGAATCGCGGGCGCGGCCGGGGACGAAGCGGAAGGTGGAGGACCGGATGGCGGCGAGCCGGTTCCAGCCGCGGTGGACCAGGTCCAGGATGTGCGGGTTGGGGCAGTGCTCGAACAGGACGCTGTGGAAGTCCTGGTTGAGCTGAGTGAACCGCACGGGATCGAAGTGCTCAAGGCATTCGCGCATCTCCTGGTTCACGGCGCGGGCCCGGGCTACAGCGCCGGAGTCGATCAGCGGGGCGGACAGTGCGGTAGCGGCACCCTCCACAATGCTGAGCGTCTGCATGGTGTAGAGGTACTCGGTGGGGTCGATCCCCGCGACGGCGGCGCCGACGTTTCGCTCAAACGTCACCAGGCCCTCTGCCTCAAGCCGCCGGATGGCTTCCCGGACCGGGACCACGCTGAACCCCAAGTCCTTGGCGATGGCGCCGAGGACCAGCCGGTAGCCAGGGGTGTACGTGCCTTCCACGATCCGGCCTTTGACGGCCTGATAGGCCTGCTCCGCCTTGCTGCCGGCGGCAACAGTGGAAAGGCCGGTCACAGTCTCAGTCATTGCTGCCTTCCATCCGTTCCCACTCCACGTACCTCTCCTGCCATTCGGCGTTCATAGGGTAGAGGCCGTCCACGCTGTTGCCCTGCTTGACCATCTCGAAGATGAAGGTTTCTTCCTTCTCCTGCTGGATGCAGTCGTCCACCAGTTCTTCGGCGATGGCGGGCGGGATCACCAGGATGCCGTCGGAGTCGGCCACGATGATGTCGCCGGGCTGCACCGTGGCGCCGCCGCAGGCGATGGTGATGTCCGTGTCCCACGGGATATGCCGGCGGCCCAGCACGGCGGGGTGCGGGTTGGCGAAGTAGGTGGGCATGTCCAGGTCCGCCACCGCGGAGTAGTCACGGACGCCGCCGTCGGTGATGATCGCCGCAGCCCCTCGGACCTGGGCGCGCAGGGCCAGGATGTCACCCACGGTCCCGGTGCCCTTCTCGCCGCGGGCTTCCATCACCAGGATTTCGCCCTCGTTCACCGAATCGATGGCTTTCTTCTGCGCGTTGAACCCGCCGCCGTGGGTCTTGAACAGGTCTTCCCGGTTGGGCACGTACCGCAGGGTCCGGGCCAGGCCCACCACGCGCCGGTCCGGGCGGGTGCCCTGGAGCCCGTCGATGCTGACGTTGTTCAGGCCGCGCTTGCGCATCTGCGAGGACAGGGTGGCGGTGGCGACGGACTCGAGCTTGGCCTTCAGTTCCGGGGAGAGGACAGGCCCGACGGCGGGCAGGCCCGCTGCTTCACGGGACCCGTAGGCTTCCTCCCGCTGGAGGTCATCAACCTTGGGTTGGGCACCAAAGTCCGCGAACGCCGTCGTGCCTTCCTCAACGGTGGTGACCAGGCGGCCGGTGGACAGCGCACCGTCCGTGGTGCCCACCTCCACCTCCAAAACGTCGCCGGGCTGGGCTACTGAGGCGCCGGCGGGGGTGCCGGTGAGGATGATGTCGCCTTCCTCAAGGGTGAGCAGCTGGGACAGGTCCGCCACCAGCCGGGCGAAGGGGAAGAGCAGGTCCTCCGTGGTGTCGTCCTGGACCAGGTCGCCGTTGTGCCAGGTGCGGATGCGCAGCTTGGAAGGGTCGACGGCGTCTGCCGGAAGCAGTGCCGGGCCCACGGGAGTGAACCCGTCCCCGCCCTTGGACCGAAGGTTGGAGCCCTTGTCCGCATACCGCAGGTCGTAGATGCCGAGGTCGTTGCTGGCGGTGACGGCGGCGACGTGGCTCCACGCGTCCTCAACCGAAACGCGGCGGGCGGCCTTGCCGACCACCAGGGCAATCTCGCCCTCGTAGCCGAGCAACTCGCAGCCAGCCGGGCGTTCAACGGGGCTTCCGCTGACGGCCAGGGAGCTGGAAGGCTTGAGGAAGTAGGACGGCTGCACCGGGGTGCGGCCGCGCTGGGCAGCCCGGCTGGGGTAGTTGATGTGCACCGCGATCACCTTGCGTGCTGCTGCCAGGGTGTCGTCGTTGACCTGCTCCAAAGCCTTCTCCTCATCAAGTACGAAATCGTATACGATCACTATCACCGCTTTCGCCGGATTCGTCAACCCCGGGTTTCCCGGCAGATTCCGGCCCCGTTTGCTGCCACTTGTCGCCCCCGTCACATGCGGCGTACAGTGGAAATCAAGTTTATAGTTTCGATTATCGAATCTTCTGTTCAGATATAGAACACACTCTGATGAGCGCAAGCCACAACGAAGTGAGGAAAGCCCGTGCAGTTCCACCACCACGGATACGTATCCGGTGACCCCCGCGTCCAGCCCGCCGCCGGCGTCGGCCTTGACCGCCCCGAGGAGCTCCCGGACGAAGTGGACGTCCTCATCGTCGGCTCCGGTCCGGCCGGGATGCTTGCCGCCGCGCAGCTGTCCATGTTCCCCAATGTGACAACGCGCATCGTCGAACGCCGTCCCGGCAGGCTTGCCATTGGCCAGGCCGACGGCATCCAGGCCCGCAGCGTGGAGACATTCCAGGCCTTCGGGTTTGCGGAGCGCATCATTGCCGAGGCCTACCGGATCACGGAGATGGCCTTCTGGAAGCCGGACCCGGCCAACCACGCCAACATCATCCGCACCGCCCGCGCCGTCGACGACGAGATGGGCATCAGCGAGTTCCCGCACCTGATCGTCAACCAGGCCCGCGTCCTGGACTACTTCGCCGAATTCGCCGCAAACTCACCCACCCGCCTTAAGCCCGATTACGGCTATGAGTTCCAGGGCTTGGAAGTGGCGGACAGCGGCGACTACCCGGTGACAGTCACGCTCCGCCACACTGCCGGACCCAACGAGGGCCGGGACCGGATTGTCCGCGCCAAGTATGTGGTGGGTTCCGATGGTGCCCGCAGCAAGGTCCGCCAGGCGATCGGCTGCACGCTGGCCGGAGACCAGGCCAACCACGCCTGGGGCGTCATGGACGTGCTTGCCGTCACCGACTTCCCGGACATCCGCACTAAGTGCGCCATCCAGGGTGCCAAGGGCAGCATCCTGCACATTCCCCGCGAGGGCGGCCACCTGTTCCGCATGTACGTGGACCTGGGGGAAGTTGATCCCAACAGCCAGCACTCGGTGCGGGACACCTCCATTGAGGAGATCATCGCCAAGGCCAACGAGATCCTGCACCCCTACACCCTGGATGTACGGAACGTCGCCTGGCACAGCGTCTACGAAGTGGGGCACCGGCTCACGGACAGGTTCGACGACGTCCTGCCGGCGGAGCGCGGCACGCGCACCCCGCGCGTGTTCATCACCGGCGACGCGTGCCATACGCACAGCGCCAAGGCCGGCCAGGGCATGAACGTCTCCATGCAGGACGGCTTCAACATCGCCTGGAAGCTGGGGCACGTGCTGGAGGGCCGCAGCCCAGAGAGCCTGCTGAGCACCTACTCCGAGGAACGCCAGGTGGTGGCCAAGAACCTGATCGACTTCGACAAGGAATGGTCCACCATGATGGCCAAGAAGCCGGAGGAGTTCGAGCACCCCTCCGACCTCGAGGACTTCTATGTGCAGACCGCCGAGTTCCCGGCCGGCTTCATGACCCAGTACACGCCGTCGCTGATCGTCGGCAGCAGCGACCACCAGGACCTGGCTGCCGGGTTCCCCGTGGGCAAGCGCTTCAAGTCTGCACCCGTGATGCGGGTGGGCGACACCAACCCCATCCACCTGGGCCACCACGCCACCGCCGACGGCCGCTGGCGGATCTACGTCTTCGCCGATCCCGCCCTGCCCGGCACCAGCTCCGCCACGGACAAGCTTGCCGACTGGTTTGCCAACTCGCCGGAGTCCCCGTTGGCCGCCACCCCCGCCGGCGCGGACTTGGACGCGTGGTTCGACCTTAAGGTCATCTACCAGCAGCCGCACACCGCCGTCGACATCAACGCCGCGCCCGCCGTGTTCAAGCCGCAGGTGGGCCCGTTCAGGCTGACCGACTACGAAAAGGTGTACGCCACGGATCCCAAGGCCGACATCTTTGACCTGCGCGGCATCGACCGCAACGGCGCCGTTGTGGTGGTCCGCCCGGACCAGTACGTCGCGAATGTCTTGCCGCTGACTGCCACCGCTGAGCTGGGTGCCTTCTTTGGCCCCCTGCTCAAGCCGCTCCAGCAGGCTGCACCCGCGCAGCCACGTCAGGCCGTGGCTGCCGCCGCCCGGTAGTCCGCAGCCGGGTACACGCCGAGGATCCGCACCTCGGCGGTGAAGAAGTCCAGTTCCTCGAGGGCCAGCTTAAGCGGCAGGTCCTCGGGGTGGCCTTCAACGTCCGCCATGAACATGGTGGCGGCAAACTCGTTGCCCACCATGTAGCTTTCCAGCCGGGTCATATTCACCCCGTTCGTGGCAAAGCCGCCCAACGCCTTGTACAGGGCGGAGGGGACGTTGCGGACGCGGAACAGAAAGCTCGTCACTGCCGGGCCGGGAAGTTCATCCCGGGCCGGCAGTGCCGTTTCCCGGGCCAGGACCACGAAGCGCGTGGTGTTGGAGGGATCGTCCTCCACGCCCGTAGCCAGGACATCAAGGCCGTAGATCTGTGCGGCCAGCGGGGGAGCGAGGGAGAGCTTGCGCGGATCGTTCCACTCGGCCACCTCGCGGGCGGACCCGGCGGTGTCACCCGCGATGACCGGCTTGAGCCCGTGTTCGCGGATCAGCTTCCGGCACTGGCCCAGCGCGTGGATGTGGCTGTGCACCTCGGTGGCACCTTCGATGGTGCTGCCCGGGATGCCCAGCAGGTCGAAGTGGATGGGCAGGAAGTATTCGCCCACGATCTGCAGGTTGGACTGCGGCAGCAGGATGTGGATGTCAGCCACACGCCCGGCGATCGAGTTCTCGATGGGAATCATGGCCAGCTCCGCCTCGCCGCTGGTCACCAGCTCAAAGGCGTCCTCGAAGCTGGCGCACGGGACGCTTTCCATGTCCGGGAACATCTGCTGACACGCGATATTGGAGTTGGCGCCGGGCTCACCCTGGTACGCAATCTTGGAGGCCATGATCCGTATGGTTTCACGGCCCGGGGCCAGCTCCCAATTACTGCGGCGTAACGCGCAGCCAGAGGTATTGCCGGGGAAGGAGCGTCACGCCGTTGTCCAGCCGCAGGGCTGCTTCGGAGAGAAGGTCGACGGCGGCAGGGGAGTACCCGCCGAAGGTTTCCGCGGGGAGGGTCTGGGCTGAGTCGCTGAAGTTGGCAAGGGCCAGGATCACACTGGAGTCCTCCGCATCACCGGGCCGTTGGTAGGCCAGGACTGCCCGGTTGTTCGTAGCGAAGTCGATGAGCGCGGTTCCGGCCAGTTCCGGGGTGGCACTCCGGACTTCGATCATCCGCTTCAGGCCCGCGTAGACCGCACCTTCCGGTGTGGCCGGGTCCAGCCGGCGGGCGTACTGCTCGGTGGGGAAGTGCGGGCGGTGCACCCAGCGGCTGTCTTCCCCGTGGCCGGGCTCGGACGCGTAGCCGTAGTCGTTGACCTGCCCCACCTCATCACCCAGGTACAGCAGCGGAATGCCGCCGGTGCTGAACGGCACCGAGTGGGCCAGGAGGACCCGCTCCACCGCCTCAGCCGGATCAACCTCCATGCCGCACAGGGACGCCGTCGTGCCCGAAATCCGGCAGTCGCCTGTCTTGGGATTGTCCTGGAAGGGCACGCCGCGGGCGAAGCTGCCCGGGAACCGGTTGACGTAGAAGGAGTTCAGGAAGCGGCGGTGGTCGAAGCCGTTGATGCCCAGCTCGGCGGCGTCCTCGTCCGCGAAGGTCCAGCCGATGTCGTCGTGGCTGCGGACGTAGTTCACCCAGGCCGTGCCGTCCGGGATGTTGTGCCGGCGTTCCAGTGCCTGGGCCAGGAGCGAGACGTCCCGGGTGGCCAGCGACTCCCAGATCAGGGCCATCTGCAGCGGGTTGTAGGAGAGCTGGCACTCCTTGGGATCGATGTAGAGAGCCACCTCGTCCGGGTGCACGATCGCCTCGGACTTGAACAGCAACGACGGCGCCGCCAGCCTGCACACGGCGTTGAAGGCGCGCAGCAGCGTGTGCGCCTGCGGAAGGTTTTCGCAGGGCGTGCCCAGCTGTTTCCAGATGAAGGCCACGGCGTCCATGCGCAGGATGTCCACGCCCTGGTTGGCCAGGAACAGCATCTCCGCCGCCATGGCCCGGAAGACCTCAGGGTTGGAGTAGTTCAGGTCCCACTGGTACGTGTGGAAGGTTGCCCACACCCACCGGCCGTCGTCCATTTGGATGAAGGAGCCCGGGTGGTTTTCCGGGAAGATTTCGCGGACGTTTGCCTCAAAAGCATCCGGCATGGTCCGGTCCGGGAAAATCCAGTAGTAGTCGCTGTACTGCGGATCGCCTGCCGCTGCCTTCCGTGCCCACTCGTGCTCGTCGGAGGTGTGGTTGAAAATGAAGTCCACCACCAGGCTGATGCCGTTCTCCTTCAGCTCGGCGGCCAGGGAGCGCAGCTGCTCCATGGTTCCCAGTTTGGGGTTGACCTGGCGGTAGCTGGAGACGGCGTAGCCGCCGTCTGAATGGGGTTCGGGCGCCAGGAACAGCGGCATGAGATGCAGGTAGGTCAGGCCCAGCTCCTTGAAGTACGGGATCCGGGCCCGCACCCCTTCGAGGCTTTCGGCATAGCGGTCCACGTAGCACACTCCGCCCAGCATCCGGTTGGACTGGAACCAGTCCGGGTTGCCTTCCCGCTCTGCATCGGTGGCCTTCAGCTCGGCGGAACGCTCCTGCCACGACCGGGCGCATTGGAGGACCAGGTCAGTGAGTTGGTCCAGCCAGTCGTTGCGGTCGCCGTACAGGGAGTGGAACAGGCTGCGGAGCGTGGGAAAGTGCTCTTCAAGGCGCCGGTCGAAGTCCGGGTCCGGGCGCAGCCCAAGGCCCCGTTCGCGGGACACGGCGGACAGCACATACAGGTGCGCTTCCTGGTCCTCGTTCACCGTTTCCTGCATGTTGACCGGCCTTTCCGCACTTCCACCGGCCTCCCTGGCCGCGCACCTGTAGGGAAGTATTCCACGTCACAAGCGGAAGGCGTTCGACGGCGGCGGGACAGTTACGTTCATTGGATCCCGGGCGGGCCGGAGGCAGGGGATGCCCGCCCCGGGCCTAAGCTTTACCCAGACCCACGAACGCCGGAAAGACAGGAAAAACATGACGCGCACCTACACCATCGATTCCATTCCCGGTGACGGCATCGGTGTCGATGTCACGGACGTGGCTATGGAGTGCGTGGACGCGGCAGCCGGGCTGCATGATTTCGCTGTTTCATGGCGGATCCGCGACTGGAACAGCGATCTGTACGTCAAGACGGGCCGGATGATGCCGGTTGACGGCATCGAGCAGCTCAGCAGCGGCGACGGCATCTTCCTGGGCGCGGTGGGAACACCTGACGTCCCGGATGATGTGACCCTCTGGGGGCTGCTGATTCCCATCCGCCGCGAGTTCGACCAGTACATCAACCTTCGCCCCATGAAGCTGCTGCCGGGCGTGAAGGGGTCGATGCCGGGCATCGAGGACCTTGACATCGTTGTGGTCCGGGAAAACGTTGAGGGTGAATACTCTCAGATCGGTGGCCGCTTCGGGGCGGGAACGGACGCCGAATTTGCCGTCCAGGAGAGTGTGTTCACCAGGGCCGGCGTCGCCAGGGCGGCGCGCTATGCCGCCCAAGCCGCCGCGGGCCGGGGCGGCACGCTGGTCTCAGCCACCAAATCCAACGGCATAATCCACACCATGCCGTTCTGGGACGAGGTAGTGGCTGAGACGGTGGCCCAGTTCCCCGGAGTCACCGTGGACAAGGTCCTTATCGATGCACTCGCCGCACGGCTGGTCATGAAGCCCACCAGCGTCCGCACGATCGTGGCGTCGAACCTGTTCGGCGACATCCTGTCCGACCTGGTTGCCGGAGTGGCGGGGTCCATCGGCATCGCCCCGAGTGCCAACCTGAACCCGGAACGCCGCTACCCGTCCATGTTCGAGCCGGTCCACGGTTCCGCCCCGGACATCGCCGGCAAGGGCATCGCAAATCCCGTAGGGGCCCTGTGGGCCGCGGCCATGATGCTGGACCACCTGGGGGAGGAGGCCGCGGCGCGATCCCTGACCTCCGCTTTCGAGTCCACGCTCGCCGAAGGAATTGCGACGCCGGACCTTGGCGGTTCAGCCACCACGCTGGAGTTTGCCAAGGAAGTGCGCAGCCGGCTGCGGTAACGGCGCGTGAAGCACCACCACTAAAGCACGTTGCGGATTGCCTGCTCGAAACTGGTGACGTGCTCCAGGGCGAGCTTGCCCGCCCGCTCAGCATCGCCGTCGGCCACTGCCTCCAGCAGCTCCACGTGCTCGGCGATGTGGGACGCGACGGAGGGCACCTTTTCCAGCACCATGCACCAGATGCGCGTGGCCAGGTTGTCGTAGCGGATCAGCACGTCCTCAAGATGCGCGTTGGCCGCGGCCCGGTAGATCAGCCGGTGGACCTTGATGTCGTACCGCATCAGTTCGTAGGGATCGTAGCCGTCCCCCATTTTGGAGATCGCCGCCGCCGTCTCCCGGATTTCCGCGCGCAGCGCCGGCGTTGCCAGCTTGGCCGCCCGGCGTGCTGCCAGGGGCTCCAGGGACTCGCGCAGCTCGGAGACGTCGGCGAGTTCGGTGATGTCGACAATGGTGGCGAACGTTCCGCGGCGCGGATAGGACACCACCAGGTGGTCGCTTTCCAGGCGCTTGAGTGCTTCCCGGACCGGCGTCCGGCCAATCCCGAGTTCGGCGGCCAGCTTGCCGTCGTTGATCGCCTCGCCCGGCCGGATGTCCAGCATGATGAGCCGGTCGCGTAGGTGCCGGTAGGCCTGTTCGGAGAGCGAGAGGTCGCCGTCCCCGGCCAGGTGGTTCTCTAATGTGACGCTCATTCCGAGCCTTCCCAGGAGTGCTATTGACGTCCAAGTGATCTGGAACATACTATTACGACAGTTCTAATATATCAGTTACAGATCAGTTATAGGTCAGTAACTCCGAAGGGCTTTGAAGGAGAACAATGCAGGACGTACTGAACGCCTCGCTCGCCACGGTAGACGCCGACGTCGCCGCCGCTGTGGCACGGGAACTGCACCGCCAGCAGTCCACCCTGGAAATGATCGCGTCGGAGAACTTCGCTCCGTCCTCCGTCATGGAGGCCCAGGGCTCGGTCCTCACCAACAAGTACGCGGAGGGCTACCCGGGCAAGCGCTACTACGGCGGCTGCGAGCACGTCGACGTGATCGAGCAGCTGGCCATCGACCGCGTGAAGGCCCTGTTTGGCGCAGAGTTCGCCAACGTCCAGCCGCACTCCGGCGCGCAGGCGAACGCCGCCGCCATGTTCGCCCTGCTCAACCCGGGCGACACCATCCTGGGCCTGTCCCTGGCCCACGGCGGACACCTCACGCACGGCATGAAGATCAACTTCTCCGGCAAGCTCTACAACGTGGTTCCGTACCACGTCCGGGAAGAAGACCTCCGCATCGATATGGCCGAGGTGGAAGCCCTGGCCCTGGAGCACAAGCCCAAGCTGATCGTGGCCGGCTGGTCCGCCTACTCCCGCCAGTTGGACTTCGCCGAGTTCCGCCGCATCGCGGACCTCGTGGGCGCCTACCTCATGGTGGACATGGCCCACTTCGCCGGCCTCGTCGCCGCAGGCCTGCACCCCAACCCCGTCCCCTACGCGGACGTGGTCACCACCACCACCCACAAGACCCTGGGCGGCCCCCGCGGCGGCGTGATCCTGGCCAAGGAGGAATACGCCAAAAAGATCAACAGCGCCGTGTTCCCCGGCCAGCAGGGCGGCCCGCTGGAGCACGTAGTCGCAGCCAAGGCCGTGGCCTTCAAGCTCGCCGCAGCACCGGAATTCAAGGAACGCCAGGAACGCGTCCTGCAGGGAGCCAAGCTCCTGGCCGAGCGCCTCCTCAAGGAAGACGTGGCAGCCGCCGGCATCTCCGTGGTCAACGGCGGCACCGACGTCCACCTGGTCCTGGTGGACCTGCGCAACTCGGAACTCGACGGCCAGCAGGGCGAGGACGCCCTCCACAAGATCGGCATCACGGTCAACCGCAACGCCGTCCCGTTCGATCCGCGCCCGCCGATGGTCTCCTCCGGCCTCCGGATCGGCACCCCCGCCCTGGCCGCCCGCGGCTTCGGCGCCGCCGAGTTCACCGAGGTCGCGGACATCATCGCGACCGCGCTGATTGCTTCGGCCGGCACGGGCACCCTGCCCGGGGACACCGCCGTCGAACTCCGCGCACGCGTGACGGCCCTGGCCGAGAAGTTCCCCCTCTACCCGCACCTCACCGCCGATGCCAGCCTGGCCGAAGCCGAGGCAGACCTGATTGGAGCAGCCCAGTGAGCGCACCGCACCTTCCTGAGCACCCGGAGTTCCTGTGGCGGAACCCGGAACCCAAGTCCTCCTATGACGCCGTGGTGGTCGGCGGCGGCGGACACGGCCTGGCCACGGCCTACTTCCTGGCCAAGAACCA
The DNA here is from genome assembly GCF_057073715.1 of Arthrobacter sp. E1SS-5. Taxonomy (NCBI): domain Bacteria; kingdom Bacillati; phylum Actinomycetota; class Actinomycetes; order Micrococcales; family Micrococcaceae; genus Arthrobacter; species Arthrobacter sp. E1SS-5. The sequence continues at coordinate 3,919,020 of NZ_CP172703.1, read as the reverse complement.
CGGCATGACCAACATCGCCGTCCTGGAAAAGGGCTGGCTGGCCGGTGGCAACATGGCCCGCAACACCACCATCATCCGCTCCAACTACCTCTGGGATGAGAGCGCCGCCATCTACGAGCACGCGCTGAAGCTCTGGGAGATCCTGCCCGAGGAACTCGAGTACGACTTCCTGTTCAGCCAGCGCGGAGTGATGAACCTGGCCCACACCCTGGGTGACGTCCGCGAAAGCATCCGCCGCGTGGGCGCCAACAAGCTCAACGGTGTCGACGCCGAATGGCTGGACCCGCAGCAGGTCAAGGAACTCTGCCCCATCCTGAACATCCGCGACAACATCCGCTACCCCGTCATGGGCGCCACGTACCAGCCCCGTGCCGGCATCGCCAAGCACGACCACGTGGCCTGGGCCTTCGCCCGCAAATGCGACGAAATGGGCGTCGACATCATCCAGAACTGCGAGGTGACCGGCTTCCTCAAGGACGGCAACCGCGTAGTAGGCGTCAAGACCAACCGCGGAACCATCCACACCGAAAAGGTGGGCCTGGCCGCCGCCGGCCACAGCTCGGTCCTGGCTGAACTGGCAGGCTTCCAGCTGCCCATCCAGTCCCACCCGCTGCAGGCCCTGGTGTCCGAACTGCACGAGCCCGTCCACCCCACGGTGGTCATGTCCAACCACGTCCACGTCTACGTCTCGCAGGCACACAAGGGCGAACTGGTCATGGGTGCCGGCGTGGACTCCTACAACGGCTACGGCCAGCGCGGCTCCTTCCACGTGATTGAGCAGCAGATGGCGGCCGCCGTCGAGCTCTTCCCCATCTTCGCCCGGGCCCACGTGCTCCGGACCTGGGGCGGCATCGTGGACACCACCATGGACGCCTCGCCGATCGTGGGCACCACTCCGGTGGAGAACATGTTCGTGAACTGCGGCTGGGGAACCGGCGGATTCAAGGGCACGCCAGCTGCCGGCATGACCTTCGCGCACACTATCGCCACCGGCGCACCGCACGCGCTGAACAAGCCGTTCTCGCTGGAACGCTTCGAAACCGGCGCCCTGATCGACGAACACGGCGCCGCCGCCGTGGCGCACTAGCCCAGAAAAGGACTTACGCACATGCTGCTGATCCCATGCCCCAACTGCGGCCCTCGGGACGAAACCGAATTCCACTACGGCGGACAGGCACACGTCCCGTACCCGGAGAACCCGAACGAGCTGACCGACACGGAGTGGTCCCGCTACCTCTTCTACCGCGAGAACCCCAAAGGCATCTTCGCCGAGCGCTGGGTCCACAGCACCGGCTGCCGCCAGTGGTTCAACATGCTCCGCGACACCGTGAGCTATGACATCAAGGCCGTCTACAAGATGGGCTCGTCCCGGCCTGACGCGGCCGGCTCCCCGGCCGCCGAATCCGGCACCGCCAGCCTTGCCGCGGACAGCACCACCACCGGGGCCGCCGCGCCCGACATCTCAGGCACCAGCATCCCGACCACCACCGCCCCGGAAGGAGCGACCAAGTGACTTCCCAGAACGCCCGCCTGGCTACCGGCGGCCGCATCGACCGCACCATCTCCTGGCGCTTCACGGTGGACGGCGAGGAATTCACCGGCCACCCCGGCGACACCCTGGCTTCCGCCCTGCTGGCCAACGGCCGCATCGCCGCCGGGAATTCGCTCTACGAGGACCGGCCCCGCGGCATCATGTCCGCCGGCGTTGAAGAGGCCAACGCCCTTGTCCGAGTGGAAGCCCGTTTCCCCGGCCACGTGGCCGAATCCATGCTTCCCGCCACCACCGTCTCCCTGGTGGACGGCCTGCAAGCGACACTGTTGAACGGCCTGGGCAAGCTTGACCCGGAGGACGACCGCGCCGAATACGACAAGAAGTACGTCCACACCGACGTCCTGGTCATCGGCGGCGGCCCCGCCGGACTCGCCGCGGCCCGCGAAGCCGTCCGCACCGGAGCCCGCGTCATGCTGCTCGACGACCAGCCCGAACTCGGCGGTTCCCTGCTCTCCGGCTCCACCGCCGAGGGACTGGCCGAGACCATCGAAGGCAAGCCCGCCCTGGAATGGGTTGCCGACGTTGAAGCCGAGCTGGTTTCCGGCGCCGAATCCACCGTCCTGAACCGCACCACCGCGTTCGGCGCCTACGACGCCAACTACGTCATTGCCGTCCAGAACCGCACCGACCACCTCTCCAGCCCCGCTGCCCCCGGCGTCTCCCGCCAGCGGATTTGGCACATCCGTGCCAATCAGGTGGTGCTGGCCCCCGGCGCCCACGAGCGTCCGCTGGTGTTCGAGAACAATGACCGCCCCGGCATCATGCTCGCTTCGGCCGTGCGCACCTACCTCAACCGGTACGGCGTTGCCGCCGGCAAGCGCGTGGTCATCAGCACCACCAATGACAGCGCCTATGCCGTCGCCGCAGACCTCGCCGCCGCCGGCGTCAAGGTGGCAGCCGTGGTGGATGCCCGTCCGTCGCTTACCACGGTGGCAACGGCCGCCGTCGAATCCGGGATCCGCGTCCTGATCGGCAGTGCGGTGGCCAACACCTCCGCAGGCGCCGATGGCCGGCTGGACGGGGTTACGGTCCGCAGCATCAACGACTACGGCGAGCTCACCTCCGGCGTCGAACAGATCGCCGCCGACCTGCTGGCGGTGTCCGGCGGCTGGAGCCCGCTGGTCCACCTCCACTCGCAGCGGCAGGGCAAGCTGCGCTGGGACGAGGACCTGGCCGCCTTCGTGCCCAGCACCGAAGTGCCCAACCAACAGACCATCGGCTCCGGCCGCGGCTCCTTCGCCACCGCCGACTGCCTCGCCGAAGGCATCTCCGCCGGCGCAAAGGCGGCCATCGCTGCCGGGTTCGCGTCCGCCGTCGAGCCTTCCGTGTTCGGTGAGCCGAAGGCCTCCGCCCCCACCCGCCAGCTCTGGCTGGTACCGGGCGAGAACGGCACCCCTGACGACTGGCACAACCACTTCGTTGACTTCCAGCGCGACCAGTCCGTGGCGGATGTCCTCCGCTCCACCGGCGCGGGCATGCGCTCCGTGGAACACATCAAGCGGTACACCTCCATCAGCACCGCCAACGACCAGGGCAAGACCTCCGGCGTGAACGCCATCGGCGTCATCGCCGCGGCGCTGCGCACGGCCGGCGAGGCCTCGCGCGGCATCGGCGACATCGGCACCACCACCTACCGTGCGCCGTTCACCCCGGTGGCTTTCGCGGCACTGGCCGGACGCCAGCGCGGCGAGCTGTTCGATCCCGCCCGCGTCACCTCGATCCACCCATGGCACGTGGCCAAGGGCGCGCTGTTCGAGGACGTTGGACAGTGGAAGCGCCCCTGGTACTACCCGCAGGACGGGGAGGACATGGACGCTGCCGTGCTGCGCGAATGCGCCGCAGTCCGCGATTCCGTGGGCTTCATGGACGCCACCACCCTGGGCAAGATCGAGATCCGCGGCAAGGATGCGGGGGAGTTCCTGAACCGCATGTACACCAACGCGTTCAAGAAGCTCGCCCCGGGTTCGGCACGCTACGGCGTCATGTGCACCCCGGACGGGATGATCTTCGACGACGGCGTGACCCTCCGCGTGGACGACGAAACCTACTTCATGACCACCACCACCGGCGGCGCCGCCAAGGTGCTGGACTGGCTGGAGGAATGGCTGCAGACCGAGTGGCCTGAGCTGGACGTCAAGTGCACCTCGGTGACCGAGCAGTGGAGCACCATTGCCGTCGTCGGGCCCAAGTCCCGTGAAGTCATCGCCAAGGTGGCACCGGAACTGGCTGCCAACGGCGGCCTGGACGCCGAGGCCTTCCCGTTCATGACCTTCCGCGAAACCACGCTCGCCTCCGGCGTGCGGGCCCGGATCTGCCGGATCTCGTTCTCCGGTGAACTCGCCTACGAAATCAACGTCCCGGCCTGGTACGGCCTGAACACCTGGGAAGCCGTGGCAGCCGCCGGGGCCGAGTTCAACATCACCCCGTACGGCACCGAAACCATGCACGTGCTCCGCGCCGAGAAGGGCTACCCGATCGTCGGTCAGGACACGGACGGCACCGTCACCCCCCAGGATGCGGGCATGGAATGGATCGTCTCCAAGGCCAAGGACTTCATCGGCAAGCGCTCCTACTCCCGGCTGGATTCCCAGCGCGAGGACCGCAAGCACCTGGTCAGCGTCCTCCCCGTGGACGGCACGCTGCGGCTGCCGGAAGGCACCCAGCTCGTGGAAAAGGGCCGCTCCACCAACCCCGCCTATGGCCCGGTGCCGATGGAAGGGTTCGTCACCTCCAGCTACCACAGTGCAGCGTTGGGCCGGTCGTTCGGCCTGGCCCTGATCAAGAACGGACGCAACCGCATCGGCGAAACGCTGGTGGCGGCCGCCGGCGACCAGCTGGTGGACGTGGTTGTGGCAGAGACAGTGCTTTTTGACCCCGAAGGGACCCGTAAAGATGGCTGAGACAGCAGCTTCCCCGACCTCCGCAGACAAGAACCTCGCAGCCCGCATCAGCCCCGCCCGGCAGCTGGCGGAGGAGTTCGCTGCCGGTTCCCTGGCCGGCACCGTCGAGATTTCCGAAGTCCCCTTCCTGACCATGGTGGGGCTCCGGGCAGACGCCGGCTCGGACGCGGCAACGCGGCTGGCCGGCGTCACCGGCGGTCTCCCGGACGGCTCCGGCTCGGTGGTCACCAACGGTGACACCTCCGTGCTGTGGCTTGGTCCTTCCGAATTCCTGGTGGTGGCACCCACGGAGGCGCACGAATCGCTGGGCGGCGACCTGATCCCCGCCCTCCGGGACGCCCTGGGTGGCGACGAAGGCCAGGTGGTGGACCTCTCTGCCAACCGGACCACGTTCGAACTCACCGGCCCCCGTGCACGGGCCGTCCTGGAAAAGGGCAACTCGCTGGACCTGCACCCCCGGGTGTTCAAGGCCGGCACCGCCTTCTCCACGGAAATCGCGAACATCCCCGCCATCCTGTGGAAGACCGGTGATGAGTCCTTCCGCATCTTCCCCCGGGCCTCCTTCGCCGAGTTCCTGGGCCGGTGGCTGCTGGACGCCATGCGGGAGTACGCCTCGCCCGAGGTCCCCTGATGGCGCTCAGCGTCCTGGATCTCTTCTCTGTTGGCATCGGGCCCTCGTCGTCACACACGGTGGGCCCGATGCGGGCGGCCAAGCTGTTCGCGGACGGGCTGAAGGGCGACGGGCAGTTAGCCTCCACCGTGCGCGTCCAGTCGGAACTTTTCGGTTCCCTGGGCGCCACGGGGCGCGGCCACGGCTCGGACAAGGCCGTGGTCCTGGGACTGCAGGGCCTGGAGCCGGAGACCGTGGACACTTTCACTGCCGACGACCAGGTGGCGGCCGCGGCCCTGAACGCCGAACTTCACGTAGCAGGCAGCCACCGGGTGGACTTCAACTGGGAAGAGGACGTGGTGCTCCACCGCCGTAAGTCCCTTCCCGCCCACCCCAACGGCATGACCTTCCGGGCCCTGGACCACACCGGAGCAGTCCTGAGCGAGCGGAGCTTCTACTCAATCGGGGGCGGCTTCGTGGTGGACGGCGACGCCCAGGGCGCGGACAAGGTGGTGGCGGATGACACCGTCCTGCCCTATCCGTTCTCCACTGCCGATGAGCTCCTGCAGATCTGCAGCCGTGAAGGAATGTCCATCTCCGATGTCATGCTGGCCAACGAGCTGACCTGGCGGAGCGAAGCCGAGCTCCGGGAGCAGCTCCTGGGGCTGTGGGCCGTGATGAAGGAATGCGTGCAGAACGGCTGCACCGCCGAGGGCATCCTGCCCGGCGGCCTGAAGGTGACCCGGCGTGCGCCGGCGCTCTACAAGACCCTTTCGGCGGACTCGGCCAGCACGGACGCGCTCCACGCGATGGAATGGGTCAACCTGTTCGCCCTCGCCGTCAACGAGGAAAATGCCGCCGGCGGGCGGATCGTCACCGCCCCCACCAACGGGGCCGCGGGGATCGTGCCTGCCGTCCTGCACTACTACATGAAGTTTGTACCAGGAGCTGACGACGACGGCGTGGTCCGCTTCCTGCTGGCGGCGGCCGCCGTCGGAATCCTGTTCAAAACGAACGCCTCCATCTCAGGTGCCGAAGTGGGCTGCCAGGGTGAGGTGGGCTCCGCCTGCTCGATGGCCGCCGCAGGGCTCTGCGAAGTGCTCGGCGGCACGCCGGCGCAGGTGGAAAACGCCGCCGAGGTGGGCATCGAGCACAACCTGGGCCTGACCTGCGACCCCGTAGGCGGCCTGGTGCAGATCCCGTGCATCGAGCGGAACGCGATCGCCAGCGTGAAGGCGATCAACGCGGCCCGGCTGGCCCTGCATGGGGACGGCAGCCACAAGGTCTCGCTGGACAAGGCGATCAAGACCATGCGCGATACCGGAGCCGACATGAAGACCAAGTACAAGGAAACCTCCCGAGGAGGCCTCGCCGTGAATGTGATCGAGTGCTGAGCCATGACTGTAACTGAAACCCACATCCCCGCGCCCAAGGCGCCCACCACCGTGGAGCATGTCCTGACCCTGGACTGCCCGGAAGGACCCGGCATTGTGCACGCCGTCTCCGGGTTCCTGCTGGAGCACGGCTGCGACATCATCGACAACAAGCAGTTTGGTGAGCGCAGTGAGGGACACTTCTTCATGCGGGTGCACTTTGTCTCCGAAGGAGATGAGTCCACGCTGGAGACCTTGCGCTCCTCCTTCGCCCCCGTCGCGGAGAAGTTCGGCATGCGCTGGCAGCTGGAACGCCAGGGCTCCAAGCGCAAGGTGCTGATCATGGTGTCCAAGTTCGGGCACTGCCTCAACGACCTGCTCTTCCGGGCCCGCATCGGCGAACTGCCCGTGGAGATAGTGGCAGTGGTCTCCAACCACCGGGACCATGAAGCCCTGGTGGAGTGGCACGGCATTCCGTTCCACCACATCCCCGTCACCGCCGAAACCAAGCCGGCAGCCGAAGCCGCGCTGATGGCACTGGTGGACGGGCTCGACGTCGAACTGGTGGTGCTGGCCCGTTACATGCAGGTGCTCAGCGATGACCTGACCCGGAAGCTGGACGGGCGGGCGATCAACATCCACCACTCATTCCTGCCCAGCTTCAAGGGCGCCAAGCCGTACCACCAGGCGTACGCCCGGGGTGTCAAGACGGTGGGGGCCACCGCCCACTACGTCAATGCCGAACTGGACGAAGGGCCCATCATCTCCCAGCAGGTGGTGGATGTTGACCACACCTACGGGCCCGAGGACCTGGTCGCCGCGGGCCGTGACACCGAATGCAAGGCCCTCTCGAACGCCGTGAAGTGGCACTGCGAAGGCCGCGTCATCCTGCAGGGCAACCGCACCGTGGTGCTGCGGTAGCGGAACAAACCTCATATCAAAAGCGCGGCCGGCTGCCTGTGAGGGCGGCCGGCCGTTGCCACATGTCGAACGCTTTTGCATTCAGCCGGGACGGGAGGCGAGAGTTGGGGAAACACCAACCCTCTCGAGGAGATCCCAGGATGAATGACCGGCCGATGGGCCACCAGGTACTGGAACTGGACGACGTTTCATTCCGCCGGGATGGCCGCGAAATCATCAGCGGGATCTCGCTCTCGGTCAAAGCCGGAGAACACTGGGCATTGCTGGGTGCGAACGGAGCCGGGAAGAGCACCCTCATGGCGCTGTGCGGGGCTGTCAACCACCCCAGCTCCGGCACGGTCTCTGTCCTGGGCGAACGCCTGGGCCGGGTGGAAATGAAGGCGCTTCGCCGGTCCATCGGCCATGTAAACCCGCGCCACCAGATCCTTGCACCCCTCACCGTCCGCCAGGTTGTACTGACCGGGCTGACCGGCAGTAACGAACTGTCGCCGCGATGGGAGCCCACCCATGCCGAGCTGGCCAAGGCTGACGCCCTGGTGGAACAGTTTGGCCTGGCCCCCAAAGCCAGCCTGCGCTGGCCCACCCTCTCCCAGGGCGAGCGTGGGCGTGCGCTGATCGCCCGGGCGCTCATCTCCTCCCCGGAGTTGCTGCTGCTCGACGAACCCTGCACCGGCCTGGATATCGCTGCCCGGGAGCAACTGCTGGAGACCATCGACGACCTCGCTTACAGCCACCCGCGGATGGCGTCGGTCCTGGTCACCCACCATCTTGAGGAACTGCCTGCCACCACCAGCCACGCGCTGCTGATCACGGCCGGGCAGGCCGTGGCCGCCGGAACCGCAGCCTCGGTGGTCACCAGCGAAAACATCACTGCCGCCTTCGGGCACCCCATCGACGTCGAGTACCGGCACGAGCGCTGGACCGCCCGCACGGGCCGCAGCAGCAGGCACGGAAGCCACCGACGGCATGCGGAAGAAGTCGCTGTTCCCTGAGAACCACCGACTCGTAAACCGAAAGACCCCTGCCGCGAAGCCACCCAGCTTACGGCAGGGGTCTTTTTCGTGTGCAGCAATGCCTTACCGCTTCCGCCGGGAGCAGGCACTGCGCTGACAAACAACAACTGGGCGCTGGCGGACAACGGGCTGCCGCGCCGCGCTGCCAGTCTGGATTCCATAGCAATTTTCCCCAACTCATGACCGTTAAGAAGGATCAAATGAGTATTTCGAATTCCGAGCCCCGGACCACTGACGCTCCGGCCAAGGAGCACTCAACTGCCCTGCGCGCCGGCAGCATCGGCGTCCTGGGCATCCTCTTCTTCGTCCTGTCGGCCCAGGCGCCCCTGACGGGGATCGTGGGCGCCTCGCCGCTGGCCGCAGGGCTGGGCAACGGAGCCGGCGCGCCGGGTGCCTACCTGATCGTGGGCATCGTCATCGTGATCTTCGCAGTGGGCTTCGTGGCCATGAGCCGCAAGATCCAGGCCAACGGTGCGTTCTACGCCTACGTCACGGCTGCGTTCGGCAGGAAGACGGGTGCCGGCGCCGCCTGGCTGGCCCTCCTTGCCTACAACACCGTCCAGGCCGCCATGTACGGGCTATATGGCTCCGCCTTCTCGGGACTGCTGGCCTCCATTGGGCTTCAGGTTCCGTGGTGGCTGCTGGCCCTGGCCACCATGGCCGGGGTCCAGGTGCTCGGTTCCCTGAACATTGAACTCGGCGCCCGCGTACTGGCCCTGCTGGTGGGGCTCGAGGTGGCAATCCTGCTGCTCTTCGGCTTCACCGTCCTGTTCAGCGGCGGCGGCCCCGAAGGCATCAGCGTGGCCGCGTCCTTCTCACCCGAAGCGATCGGCGCCGGTGCGCCGGGCGTGGCCATCATGTTCGCCGTGGCGTCAATGTTCGGCTTCGAATCCACCGCCATCTACTCGGCCGAAGCCAAGGACCCGCACCGCACAGTGGCCCGCGCAACCTACCTGTCCGTCGGCGTCATCTCCATCTTCTTTGCCTTCATTTCGTGGATGCTGGTCAGCTACTACGGCCCGTCCCAGGTGATGGATGCTGCGGGGGCCGCCCTCGAATCAGGAGATGCCACGTCGTTCGTGATCGGCCCCCTGGTGGAGCTGTTCGGCCCCTGGGCGGGCGTCGTGGCGGGCATCCTCCTGGTCACGTCACTGCTGGCCGGCATCATCGCGTTCCACAACGGCATCAACCGCTACCTGCACTCCCTGGCCCTGCAGGGTTCCATGCCCGCCGTCCTGGCCCGGACCAACCGGCACCGCGCACCCGCCGTCGCTGCCTGGATCCAGTCCGCTACCGCCGTCGTACTGGTGCTGCCGTTCGCCATCCTTGCCCTTGACCCGGTCCTGACCCTCTTCTCCTGGTTCAGCGGCCTGGCCGTGGCTGCGCTGCTGGTGCTCTACATGCTGTGCTCGGTGGCCGTGGTCAGCTTCTTCCGCCGCGAACGTGCCGGCGCCCAGCTCTGGCAAACCAGGATCGCCCCGGTCATGGCAACGGTGTTGCTCGCATGGGTCCTGTTCCTGGTGGTCAGCAACTTCACGGCCCTTATCGGCGGCAGCGCTGAAACCGCCACCGCCCTGCTGGCCGCCGTACCGGTGGTCTTCCTGGCCGGGGTGCTGGTGGAATCCGTGATCGAGCGGCGGAGCCACGCCACCGCCGCCCGTCCGGTGCTCAGCCGGCCGTAAGGCGTTCCTGCCCCACCGCCTGTTCCGAAGCGCCTGCGTTGGCCCGGCGCGGACCACCAGGTCCGCGCCGGGCCAATGCGCGTGCTGCCAGGAAGACTGCGGCCACGAGCAAGGCAGCCACCCCTGCAGCCCAAGAGCTCCGCGGCCAGACCCCGGCCAAGCCGAGGAACGCCGGAACCGTGGCCGTCACCTGGCTTGCCAGGACCAGCGCCCAGCCGGAGAACGGTTCCAGCCGCACCGCGCCCAGGGCTGAGGAGGCAAACAGCAAACCCCATAGCAGCGACCAGCACGCCCAGAGCACGGCCAGCAGGGGATCGATGCCCAGCCAGGTCCCCGCCAGCAGCAGCCCCACGAAAGCCACCATGCCGCAGAACCAGCCCAGCCCCTTCGAACCCAGCCCCAGCAGGACGTCCAATCCGGCATAGACATAGGTCAGCCCGAACAGGAACATGCCGGCCGCCGTCATGAGGGCTTCGCTGCCGGTGCCGGTCCCGGAAAGATGCACGACGCCGAGCACCAGTTGGGTGACCCCGAGCACCAGGCTGAACACGGCTGCGTCGCGGCGGGGGAGCTGCCCAAGGGCGGCCAGCCCGTTGGCCAGCAGCGCGGCACCGGAGAGAAGGAGGCAAATATAGGGCATCAGTGCCTCCTTCCTGCGGTTGGGCGAGGAAGGGCGCTTATCGAATGATGGAATTCTGCTGTCACATTACGGAGGTTAGTGGAGCCGCTGTGATCCGCCTACTGGTGCCCGGTCGTAATCGGATAGGTTGAAACGTGAACCTTTGAAGCGGTGTTGCTTTCCTGCGCCGTCCTTCATTTCGGCAACGTTAGGAACTGTTCATGGACGCACGGCTCGAATCCATCAAGGACACCGTCCTCGCGCGGAACCCCGGCGAGGCGGAGTTCCACCAGGCGGTGGTTGAGGTCTTCGAAAGCCTGGGGCCGGTCCACGACAGGCACCCTGAATTCCTTGAGGCCGCCATCCTGGAGCGCCTCTGCGAGCCCGAGCGCCAGATCATTTTCCGCGTTCCCTGGACCGACGACTCCGGCCGCGTCCAGATCAACCGCGGGTTCCGGGTGGAGTTCAACTCGGCGCTGGGCCCCTACAAGGGCGGCCTGCGCTTCCATCCGTCGGTGTACTTGGGGATCGTCAAGTTCCTCGGTTTCGAGCAGATCTTCAAGAACGCCCTCACCGGCATGCCCATCGGCGGCGGCAAGGGCGGCTCCGACTTCGATCCCCGCGGCCGCAGCGACGCCGAAGTGATGCGGTTCTGCCAGTCCTTCATGACCGAGCTCTACCGGCACATCGGTGAATACACTGACGTCCCGGCCGGCGACATCGGCGTGGGCGGCCGCGAAATCGGCTACCTCTTCGGCCAGTACAAGCGCATCACCAACCGCTACGAGTCCGGTGTCCTCACCGGCAAGGGCATCTCCTGGGGCGGCTCCCTGGTCCGCCCGGAAGCAACCGGCTTCGGAACCGTCATCTTCACGCAGGAAATGCTGAAAACCCGCGGAACGTCCTTCGACGGCCAGCGTGTGGTGGTGTCCGGCTCCGGCAATGTGGCCATCAACGCCATCGCCAAGGCCCAGACCCTCGGCGCCACCGTGGTGGCCTGCTCCGACTCGTCAGGCTACGTGGTGGATCCGGCGGGGATCGACGTCGAACTCCTCCGCGAGGTGAAGGAAGTGGAACGCGGCCGCCTGAAGGACTATGCGGAACGCCGCGCCGGAGTCTCCTATGTGGACGGCGGCTCAGTTTGGGACGTGGATGCCACGGTGGCGCTGCCGTGCGCCACGCAAAACGAGCTCGACGGCGATGCTGCCGCCCGTCTGGTGCGCAACGGCCTGCTGGCCGTCGGTGAGGGGGCAAACATGCCCTCCACGCGTGAGGCGGTGGGCCTGTTCCAGGAGGCAGGGGTGTTGTTCGGGCCCGGCAAGGCTGCCAATGCCGGCGGCGTGGCCACGTCGGCCCTGGAGATGCAGCAGAACGCCAGCCGCGATTCATGGTCCTTCGAACACACGGAGGAACGTCTCACGGAAATCATGGTGGGCATCCACGACCGCTGCGCCGCCACCGCCGACGAGTACGGCGAACCCGGAAACTACGTGCTGGGCGCCAACATCGGCGGGTTCGTGAAGGTGGCCGATGCAATGCTGGCGCAGGGGCTGATCTAGCCGGGTTGCTTTAGCCGTCCCGCCGCCACTGGCTGGGCGAAACACCAAACGCATCCCGGAAGGTGCGGCTGAAATGGGCGGCATCCAGGAACCCCCAGCGCGCGGCTACCGCCCCTACCGGTTTGCCCGCGTGCAGCGGGTCGCGGAGTTCGCGGCGCGCTCCTTCGAGCCGCTGGGTCCGGATCCAGCCGGCCACCGTGGTTCCGGACTCGTGGAAGACGTTGTGCAGGTGCCGGGTGGAGATGAAATGGGCTGCAGCGATGCTCGCGGGGGAGAGCAGGGGGTCTGAGAGGTTGGCTTCGATGTACTCCCGGACCGAGACGGCCAGCAGCGCCTGCGGCTTCATACGGTCCGGGGTGATGTCCATTTCCGCGTGCAGCATGGTGGATACCAGGTCCAGGGCGTTGGTGGCAAGCCGGGCTCCGCTGGGCCCGTTCAGGACGTCAAGGTTGACTGACAACTCGCGGATGAACTGGCCCACGATTCCGCTTAGGCCCCCGCTGCCCATGCGGACGGCCGCGAGCTGTCCCACGTAATCGGTGGGCAGGGACAGTGCGTCGCAGGGGAACATCAGCACCATGATCCGGGTCTGCTCCTCGAACGCGAGGGTGTACGGCCGGTTGGTGTCGTAAATGGCCAGGTCCCCGGGCTGCAGGACCGCTTCGCGGTTGTCCTGGATCAGCAGGCCGGTTCCCTCCAGCTGCAGGTTCAGTTTGAAGTAGCGCTCATGGGCCTGTGCAATCAAGGCCGGTGTCCGGTGGACCTCATGCGAGGTGGCGGTCACCTCCACGATGGACATCCTGTCCAGCACCCGGGCGCGCATCCGGCCCTGGAAGCCGTCGACGTCGGCCGTTCGGGCGTTGAGGGGCACAAAGGACTCGGCCACCAGGTGCTTCCAGTGATCGAAGGACGTGGCCACGCTGGAGGTCAGATCCTGGTGTTTGTGAATGGCGGGTGCCCCGCTTTTTGCAGTTGCTGGCATTGATGTTCCTTGCGACGGATGGCCACTCGACGTTCCCCCGTTGGTGTGTCCTGCGACACAGACTTTCAGGTTAACGCCGCTCGAAACGTTTTTCAACGGTTGGCGAAAATAAGAACATCTGTTTTTCCAGCCGTGCTTCAGCCTTCCGTGCCATGATCGGGCAATGAAGTCCATGACGGTTGCCGGCGACCACCACCGGAACTTCAACTCCCGGGCACACCATTCGCGGCTTCGGGTGCTGGTCATGCTGGCCGTCGGCCTGGCGGCGGCGTTGTTGGTCGGTCCTTCGGGAGCCTGGGCTTACGCGCCCGCGCTCGGGTGGGCTGCCGCCTCGGCCACCTACCTGGTCTGGGTGTGGAGCGTCATCGGGCGGCTCGGGCCCGCGGCCACTGCCGCGCATGCCCGAAGGGAGGATCCGGGCCGGGTCTTTTCGGACGCCCTGGTCCTCACTGCCACAGTGGCCAGTTTCGCGGGGGTGGCCTTGATCCTGCTTGACGCCTCCAATGAGCAGGGCGGCGCCAAGGACGCCACCGTGGCCATGGCACTGGGCAGCATCGCCCTGTCATGGTTCCTGGTGCACACGTTGTTCACCCTCCGGTATGCCGCCATCTACTACCGGGACGGTACCGGCGTCGATTTCAACGAGGAATCCCAGCCCCGCTACTCGGACTTTGCGTACCTGGCCTTCACTGTCGGCATGACCTTCCAGGTCTCGGACACCGACCTGAAAACCAATGCCATCCGCTCCACGGTCCTGCGGCAGGCGCTGCTCTCCTACCTCCTGGGTGCCATCGTCCTGGCCACCACCATCAATCTGGTTTCGGGGCTCATCCACTGAGCAAGCCCGGAAACGACAATGGGTGCAGCTCCTGATGGAGCTGCACCCATTGGTGTGAATTGCGGACTAATCCTTCTTGAAGGCGTCCTTGACGTTCTCGCCGGCCTGCTTCAGGTCCGATTTGGCCTGGTCGGTCTTGCCTTCGGCCTTCAGGCTCTCGTCACCCGTTGCGCTGCCGGCAGCTTCCTTGCCCTTGCCGCCAAGCTTCTCTGCGGCGTTGCCGATCTTGTCATCCAAACCCATGGAGGTGCTCCTTACAGTTGGTGCTCTCCCTGGCCAAACCAAAGCCAGAGCCTGACCCCTCCATACTAAGCATGCTTTCGACTTTGGTGCCTAATCGTCGTCGTACTTTTTTCCGGGACGGGTTAGGAGCGCCGCAAGAGCGTTAGGTAGCCCTCGAGCTGTTCCGCGTGGCCAAAGTCCAGCCGTCCCTCCGGTGCCAGGGCTGCCTCGATCTGCGCTCCGAGCAGCATGTTGAGCAGCTGGCCGGCAAGGATGGAATTGTCGACGGCGGCACTCACGTCCCCGTTATCCCTTGCCTCGGCGAGGAAGCGGCGGATGGCCGCCAGCCATTCGTCCATGGACTGCTGGTGGATCGCGGCTTTCTGGCGGTCGTTGATGGCCCGTTGCCAGAACGGAACCACAATCCTCGCCTCATTCACGCGTTCCTCGTCAAGGGGGAGCACTTCGAGGCAGAACGCCCGCAGCGCGTCCAGCCCGGCCTTGCCCGCAGTCACCTGGGCAATGCGATGGTTGGTCCGGTTGAACACGTGGCTGAAGGCAAATTCCAGCAGCGTGTCCTTGGTGGGGAAGTAGGGCTTCAGGGCGCCGTTGGCGAAGCCTGCCTCGGTGGCGATTTCCCGCATGGTGGCGCTTTCCAGCCCCTGCCGGGCAATGATCCGCCAGGTGGCGTCCACGAGTTCCAGGCGGCGCTCGTCATGGTCAACAATCTTCGGCACTGCGGCCACTCCCTGGAAATATTTGGCTCAACCTCTTGTGAGCCATGTTACGGACCTTTATTCTCTACAACTATAGAAAATAAACCCAGCGGCCGGAGACGGCCCTGACAAAAGGCTCTCCCATGACTCTTGCACCCACCGAAACTGCCTCCGCCTTCGGACTGGCATCAGCGCCGGAAATCCTGGATGTGCGTTCCATCCTTCAGGCCGAAGGCCAATTGGGCCCGCAGCACCGGATCGCCTACCTGGGCCTGCTGGACCCGGCCCGGGGTAATGACCCGGTCACGGCGGACCGGCGCTTCCGCGTCTTTATCCACGACGTCTCCGGAGCTGCGCCGCGCGACGTCGTCGTCTCCACCACCCAGCGAAAGGTGCTCTCCGCCGTCGAGCTCGACACCGCGCTGACCGGCGAACTGCCCGTCCTTGAGGAGGAATTTGAGGTTGTGGAGTCGCTCCTGGCCACCGACGAACGGTGGCTCAAGGCGCTGGCGGACCGGGGGCTCGCTGTCGAAAAGGTCCGAGTGGCTCCGCTGTCCGCAGGCGTCTTTGAGTATGCGGAAGAGAAGGGCAGCCGCATCCTTCGCGGACTGGCCTTCGTGCAGGACTTCCCGGAGGACAGCGCCTGGGCACACCCCGTCGACGGCCTGGTGGCGTACGTGGATGTGGTCAGCAAGGAGGTCACCCAGGTGATCGACCTCGGGGTGGTGCCCATTCCCGCCGAGCACGGCAACTACACCGATCCGGAGCTGACCGGTCCCCTCCGCGAAACCCAGAAGCCAATCAGTATCACCCAGCCCGAGGGACCCAGCTTCACGGTCACTGGCGGCAACCACGTGGAGTGGGAAAAGTGGAGCGTGGACGTGGGCTTCGATGTCCGCGAAGGCGTGGTACTGCACAATCTCGCCTTCCAGGACGGCGACCGGAAGCGGCCCATCATCAACCGCGCCTCGATTGCCGAGATGGTGGTTCCGTACGGCGACCCGTCGCCCATCCGGTCCTGGCAGAACTACTTCGACACCGGTGAATACCTGGTGGGCCAGTACGCCAACTCGCTGGAGCTGGGCTGCGACTGCCTGGGTGAGATCACCTACCTCAGCCCCGTCATCTCCGACGCGTTCGGCAACCCGCGGGAAATCCGCAACGGCATCTGCATGCACGAGGAGGACTGGAGCATCCTCTCCAAGCACTCCGACCTGTGGAGCGGCGTCACCTACACCCGCCGCAACCGCCGCCTGGTGATCTCCTTCTTCACCACCATCGGCAACTACGACTACGGCTTCTACTGGTACCTCTACCTGGACGGCACCATCGAGTTTGAGGCCAAGGCCACGGGCATCGTCTTCACCTCCGCCTTCCCCGAGGGCGGCTCGGACAATATCTCCCAGCTCGCCCCGGGCCTGGGAGCGCCGTTCCACCAGCACCTGTTCAGCGCACGGCTGGACATGGCCGTAGATGGGTTCACCAACCGCGTGGAGGAAGAGGACGTGGTCCGCCAGGCCATGGGTCCCGGCAACGAGCGCGGCAACGCCTTCTCCCGCAGGCGCACCCTGCTGGCGCGGGAATCCGAGGGTGTCCGGGAAGCCGATGCCCGCGCGGGCAGGACCTGGATCATCTCCAACCCGGAGTCCCGCAACCGGCTGGGCGAACCCGTGGGCTACAAGCTGCACTCCCACAACCAGCCCACGCTCCTGGCGGACCCGGATTCCTCCATCGCCCGGCGTGCCGCCTTCGCCACCAAGGACCTGTGGGTCACCCGATATGCCGAGGAGGAGCGGTACCCCACGGGAGATTTCGTCAACCAGCATGCCGGTGGCGCCGGCCTGCCCGCCTACGTGGCGCAGGACCGGGACATCGACGGCCAGGACATCGTGGTGTGGCACACCTTCGGCCTGACCCACTTCCCCCGGGTGGAGGACTGGCCCATCATGCCCGTGGACACCGTCGGCTTCAAGCTCCGGCCCGAGGGCTTCTTCGACCGCAGCCCCGTCCTGGACGTCCCCGCCAACCCAAACCAGCAGGCGTCGTCCTGCCACAGCGAGGGCGGCAGCGGTGGCTGCCACTAGCCCGTCGGCTGGGCTTATAACGCGAACGACGGCGGCAGGACGGGTCGGTGCCAACCGGCCCGTCCTGCATCCCCGGCTCGTCGCCGTGGTCACCGCGGTGTCCTGCGGGGCGCACGTTTGGCTGGCCGTCTCGGGGCATCACGGTGTGTGGCTTGGCGTCCTGATGGTGGCGCTCGCCGCCGTCTGCCTGCCCTGCACGGTCCACATCTGGCGGCACTGTAGGCTGGGCGCCCTGCACCAGGTCACGGGTGCCGCTGTGGCCATGGCTGCACTGCATACCGTCCTGCTGCTCGGCGGTGGTGCCGGGCATGTCCATGGCGGGGTGCCGCCGGCGTCCGCTGCTGCTGAGTCCGGCGGCACCCAACTGCTGCTGGTGATCGCCCTGGAACTGGCAAGCGCGCTGCTCGCCGCCACGCTGGTGGCGCGACTGCGGCACCTGTCTGTGTAGGTGCCGTGCTTAGCCGGCCGGCACGCCGAGCGGGCGCGCGACGTGCAGCTGTTCGTGGTCAACGAGCCACTCGACGGCTTCAAAAATGGCCTGCTCAGGTTCGTACCGCGGCGCGTAGCCCAGCACGGAGGCGGCCTTTTCGATGCTGAAGCACTGGCTGCGGTAGAGGTGGCCCCAGCTGGACTCCGCGTAGTCGCGCGTCGTGTTTTCGCGGAAGCGGTCCCACGTGACCGTTTCCAGCACGGCGGCGTGGCCAAACCAGGATGCGGCAATGTCGGCGTAGCCGCGGACGGTCAGTGCCGTGGGGGCGACGATGTTGAAGTCCTCGCCGGCAGCAGCTTCCCGCTGCGCGATGGCCTTTTCGAAGGCTTGGGCGACGTCGTCGGCGTGCACGTGGTGCATCAGCTCGGCGCCGCTGCCGGGCACCCGGAGGGGCTGGCCGGCAGAGATGGTCTGCCAGACATGGGGGTCGAGGTTGCCCAGCGGGCCGATGGGGTGCCACCCCGGACCGACGATGTGCCCGGGGTGCAGCGACGTGGTGGCCAGCCCGCCGCGCGCCGTTTCCTCCTTCAACATCAGGGCGATCCGGTTCTTCTGGACGCCGTACTCGCCGAAAGGCTCCGCGGCCGAATCCGATCCCTCCCTGATGGGCAGCTTCAGGCTTTGCCCGTACCGCCAGACGGAGCCACAGTGCAGCAGGTGCCCCACCTCGCCGCGCAGGCTTTGCACCAGCGACGTTGCCGATTCGAGGGTGAAGCAGACCAGGTCCACCACGGCGTCCGGCTTGAGGGCAGCAACCCGGTCACCGAAAGTGCCGTCGCGGTCCTCCGCCTCCCGGTCTGCGGTGACCTGGTGCACCTCCTGCCACTCGGGTGCCTCGCTGTAGGGCTTGCGGTTGCCGCGGCTGATGGCGGTGACGTCGTGGCCGGCGCGGACCAGCCGGGGGACCAGGAATGAACCGATGTGGCCGCTGCCGCCGATGACGGTGACTTTCATTGTTCTCCGATCGTTGTGTTCCCTCCACCGTAGGGCCCGGGCAACAGGAAAGGGAGGTCCTGGCGGACCTCCCTTTCCTGGCGATACGTGGGAACCTTGGGGTCAGGCGGGCTTGGCGAATTCTGCTGCGCTCATCACTTCATAGCAAACGTAGGTCTCGCTGCCTTCCACCCAGGCGTCGTGGCCTGCCGGGATGGAGTACGCGTCGCCGGCCTGGATGGTCATGCCGGTTCCGTCGGCCATCTGCACGGTCAGGGTCCCGGCGGCACAGACGCCCAGGTGGTTGACCTGGCAGGTGTCCGTCTGGACCACCGTCTTGACGGTTTCCGACCAGCGCCAGCCGGGCTCGAAGGTGAACCGGCCAAGGGTGGCGCCACCAATGTTTACTACGTCCACCTGAGTCTTGGGAGGGCGGCGCTTTTCATCCGGTTGGTCAAATGATTTGGACTCCAGGTCCTTCACCGTTACTGCGGGCATTGCTGGCTCCTTCGTAAGGAGTGGTTATTGAGTTCGTCCGGGGCTGTGCGCGGCCGGGAATCGGGGCCGGCAGGGCGGGATGTGCCCCGTCCAGAGCCTGCCGGACCCATGGATCAACGCTCTCAATCTGCTCTTGCGCGCACCCGATGTCAATGACGGTTTTCGGCCTGGAACCACTCCCGCCCGGGGTTGGTCACCGAGGGGGCGGAACGGTCAAGGCCCGGCTGCGCCGCCCACTTCGCACCGTTGGCCAGAACGCGCTGGACCTGCGGGTGGTGGTACACCGGGTACTCCTGGTCGCCCGGGCTGAAGTAGAAGATGCGGCCCTTGCCCCGGGTAAAGGTGACGCCGGAGCGGAACACCTCACCGCCCGCGAAGGAGCTGATGAAGATCAGGTCGTCCGGGTCCGGAATGTCGAACAGCTCGCCGTACATCTCCTGCTCGGGGATGACGATGGGGCTGTCCACGCCTTCCGAGATGGGATGCGAGGGCTTCACGGTCCACACCAGTTCGCGCTCGCCGTCGTTCCGCCAGGCAAGGGAGCAGCTGGTCCCCAGCAGTTTGGTGAAGATCTTCGATAAGTGCCCCGAGTGGAGCACGATCAGCCCCATCCCGCCCAGGACGTGCCGGTGGACGCGTTCGACGGCGGCATCGCTGACCTCGGCGTGGGCTATGTGCCCCCACCAGAGCAGGACGTCGGTGCCCGCGAGCACCTCCTCCGCAAGGCCGTGCTCATCATCTGTGGCGAGGACCGCCGTCGTAACCTCCGCGTCCGGAAGGTGGGAGCGAAGCCCCGCAGCGATGGCGCCGTGGATGCCGTCGGGGTACATCGTGCCAATGTGGGACGGCTCGTTGTTGGCCTCATGCACGCCCTCGTTCCACACCCGGATCCGCAGTTTGCTGTTCATCAGAGCCGCACCTCCCTCTGCTCCAGTGCCGACTGGTAGCAGGCATCGATGATTTGTGCCCGGTAAAGCGCCAGGGAGCCGTCATGCCGGCCCCACACCTGGGCACCGCCGCGCACGGCAGCGACGAAATCCTCCACCACTGCATCATGGGCGCGGCCCGGTACGACGACGGGCATATAGTCGGCGGATTCGCCGTCCTTGTCCGTGAACACGCGAAGTTCGCCAATGGGCGGAAAAGGCGCCCCATGGGCCTTGAGTTCGGCGCCGCCGTCGGTGCCGTAGACCGTGAACTCCAGCTGGTCGTCCACTTCCCGGTAAGTGGCCCAACTTGCTTCGATCACGAGCGTTCCGCCGCCGTCAAGCCGCAGGAAGGCCGAGGCGAAGTCCTCCACCTCGAACGCGTGGCTTGATGCCTGGGCCGTAAACCGGGTTCCGCCGCCCCTGCCCTGCGGCCCGAGCTCGGAGTGGGTGGCGGCGGAGACAGCCACAACCTTCGGTTCGCCCAGCAGGTACAGGGCGTAGTCCAGTGCGTGGACACCGATGTCGGCGAGCGGTCCGCCACCGGACAGCTCAGGGTTGGTGAACCAGCTGCCCAGGGTGGGGATGCCGGAGCGGCGCAGCCAGGATGCCTTGGCGTAGTAGGGGCGGCCCAGGCCGCCGTCGGCGATGACCTGCTTGAGGGCCTGGATGTCCCCGCGGCGGCGGTGGTTGAACGCCACGTCCAGGACGCGTCCGGCCTTCCGTGCAGCGTCCACCATGGCCTGGCCTTCCACGGCGTTGCGTGCAATGGGCTTCTCGCTCAGCACGTGGATTCCGCGTTCCAGCGCGGCGATCGCGACCGGTGCGTGCAGGAAGGTGGGGAGTGCCACGCTGACGGCGTCCAGGCCGCCGTGGTCCAGCATCTCCTTCCAGTCGGCGAAGCCGTTCGGAATGGAGTACTCGGCCTGCAGGGAGTCCCGGAGCTCATTTTCCATTCCTGCGAGCGAGACGATGCGGACGCCCTCGATGGCGGCGTAGGCCTTCAGGTGCTGCTGGCCGGCCCAGCCGATGCCCACCACGCCCACCCTGAGTTCAGTCCGCGGCGCGGGGGAGGGCTGCGTGTTGTTCAAGGGCTGGCTCCTTCGGGGTGGTTTGCTGCCCGGATTTCCCTAGCCTAGTCCTGCAAGCGCCTGGTCCTGCGCTGCCTCGTCGGCCTGCCCCTGATACGTCAGGTGCTCCTGCGTCCTGCGTTACAGCTGAAACCCCGGCGCAAATGACGGAAACCATCATTTAACACCCCTGAAACCCAACCAGAAATGGCCGCCATAGATTGAGACCAGACGGCAAAAGCCGCCCCTCCGCCGCACGTGGTTTCTCCGTCCACGTCCCTCCGGCGAAACGGCTCTGACGGCAACTTACCGCTCTGTTCGCATCTTGAAAGGGGTTTCCCATGGACTCGGGAAATGTCGCTTGGATTTTGGCCAGCTCGGCGCTGGTTTGCATGATGATCCCCGCCCTGGCCCTGTTTTACGGGGGCATGGTGGGCTCGCGCCGCATCCTCAACATGATGATGATGTGCGTCGGCGGCGCCAGCCTGGTGGCCGTCCTGTGGGCCCTGTTCGGGTACTCGATGGCCTTCGGCAACTCCGTCGGCGGCCTGGGCCTGATCGGTGACGTCACCGAATTCCCAGGCATGGGGCAGCTGCTGGCCAAGGATGATTCGGCGTCCATCCCGGTCATCCTGTTTGCCGCATTCCAGCTGTTCTTTGCCTGCGTCACCACGGCCCTGGTTGCCGGAGCCGCCGCAGGCCGGATGAAGTTCGGCGCCTGGATGCTGTTCGCGGGCATCTGGGCCACTATTGTCTACTTCCCCATTGCACACTGGGTCTTTGCGTTCGACTCGGCGGACGGCAGCACCGTGGGCGGTTGGATCGCCAACGGCATCAAGGCCATCGACTTCGCCGGCGGCACCGCGGTGCACATGAACGCCGGCGCCGCGGCCCTGGCTCTTGCCCTGGTCCTGGGCAAGAGCTCCGGCTGGCCCAAGGTGGAACATGCCAAGCCGCACAGCCGCCCGCTGGTGCTGCTGGGTGCAGGCCTGCTTTGGGTGGGCTGGTTCGGCTTCAACGCCGGCTCCGCCCTCTCCGCCGGCCAGTCGGCAGCGGTAGTGTTCCTCAATACCGCGGTGGCAGCTTCCACCGGCCTGCTCGCCTGGGCGCTCGTGGAGCGGTTCCGCCACGGCGCGGCCACCAGCATGGGTGCGGCCTCCGGCCTTGTCGCCGCCCTGGTGGCCATCACCCCGGCCTGTGGTGCGGTCAGCCCGCTGGGCGCACTGGCCATCGGCGCGATCGCCGGCGCCGTCTGCTCGCTGGCCATCGAATGGAAGTTCCGCCTGGGCTTCGATGATTCTCTCGACGTCGTTGGCGTGCACCTGGTGGGCGGCATCCTGGGCACCCTGCTGATCGGCCTCTTCGCCACGGACAAGGCCCCGAACGGCGTCAGCGGCCTCTTTTACGGCGGCGGGTTCGAACTGCTGGGCGTGCAGGCCCTGGCCACGGTTACGGTGCTGGCCTACTCCTTCGTCATCACGTGGGTCCTGGCCAAGATCCTGGACAAGGCCATGGGCGGCCTCCGCATCAAGCCCGAGGACGAACTGCGCGGCATCGACCTCGCAGCGCACTCCGAGCTGGCGTACCTGATGGACGAGGACCCGGTGGAGTTGGGCTCGCCGCAGCGGGTCTAGTCCCAGCCCGGCAGTCAGGGCCAAACCTTGGACCGGTGCCGGCAGCCGCCGGCTTATAGTTCCGAGGTTTGGCCCTTCTGCGTGTCCAGCACCCAGCGCCTAGTGCTCGGTACAAACCAGAATTCCGCCGCGCACTTCCAGCACGGTTGCCCGGACGTGGCTGAGGCGGGTGCGCGGGTCCGGCGCCATGGTGTCGATGTCCTCACCGCCCCAGTAGGGATGGGTGAAGTAGACCAGCAGCGCCCGCTGCGTGCCGCCGTCGGATGTTCCGGCCTTTGGTTCCTGCCCGGCACCGCCGGTGAGGGGCACCACGTCGGCATGGCGCCCGACGACGGCCCGTCCGTCCACCGATTCCGGCGCCGTGAGGAGCAGCCCACCGAGGTGCTCCTGCCGGACCCAGGTGCCGGCGGCATCATCGGAGCGGTATACCGCCTGGCCGCGCCACTCGTCCACGATCATCCAGTAGCTGCCGCCCAGCCGGAAGACCTTGGGGCCTTCGTGCGGCCGCCCGGGAATGGCGACGCCTTCCAGGACCCACGACGAAGGGTCGTCCGGAGTGTCGCTGACCGCGCTGTACGTGTTGGAGCCGCGGGCCTCGTCCTTGTACCAGAGCCGGTACCGGCCGTCCCCGCATCGGGCCACGGCCGCGTCGATTACCCGCGGCGAGTCCAGGTTGATGGCGCCCAGGTACTCCCAGTTTTCCAGGTCCCGGCTGGCGAACTGGACGATTTCGGCCTTCCCGGTCCAGTCCGTCCGCCTGCCGCCCAGGACGGTCAAGTACATGATCCACCGGTCGCCAATGCGGACGACGTCGGGCGCCCAGAGGGTTGCCGGGAGTTCCGTTCCGGGCGGGACGAGTCCCTCCGCGGTGCCTTGGTAGCGCCAGGTGGCGCCGCCGTCGGCCGACCGGGCGACGCCGATTCCCGTGCCGTGAACCCACTCCACTCCGGTCAGTCCCGGGGCGGTGGCCCGGCGCTGGGTGTAGAAGAGGACCCACTCGCCCTTCAGGTGGTCCGCCACAAGGATGGGGTCGGTGGGCCCGTCCCAGACCGGATCACGGTAGGGGACCGTGAAGGCGTCCGGGCGCAGGTGGGGGAGGGCCGGCGGGGCAGGTGCTTGACCTGTTTCGTGCCCGGCGGGCTGCCCCGCTTTTTGAGGGGCCATCTGCTGCTGCGACACGGTTTCTCCAACGTTGTAGTTTTGCATTGGATCCCAGCATAGGCGCCCCTGGCCGACGCGCAAACGCTCCTGCGCTGCACAGATTCATTTATGCCGCGGATATCTGCGCTGCGAAAAGGCATGGGCGCGTCGAATATCAGTAACCGCGTCGAAAATCACGAACCGCGCCCGCAGCCCTACTCCTCGACCCCCAGCCCTACTCCTTGAACAACCCCGCCAGGTCCTCGGCCGTGATCGCCCCGCCGGCCAAGGCGTCGCCTTCCATGACGTCCGCGAAAAGCTGCGACTTCCGGGTCTTGAGCGCCATGACCTTCTCCTCGATGGTGTCCTTGGCCACCAGCCGGTACACCATCACGTTCCGGGCCTGGCCGATCCGGTGCGTCCGGTCAACAGCCTGCGCTTCGGACGCCGGGTTCCACCAGGGATCGAGCAGGAAGACGTAGTCGGCCTCCGTGAGGTTGAGGCCGAAGCCGCCGGCCTTCAACGAGATCAGGAACACCGGAGCCTTGCCGTTCTTGAACTCACTGACCACGTCAGCCCGGTTCCGGGTGCCGCCGTCGAGGTAGCAGTACTCGATCTCCTCCTGGTCCAGCCGCTCCCGGACCTTGCCCAGGAAGCCGGTGAACTGGCTGAAGATCAGCGCCCGGTGCCCCTCTGCCACCAGGTCCTCGAGCTGCTCGAACAGGACATCCAGTTTGGAGGACCGCACCGCGGCCAGGGAAGCATCCACCAGGGAAACGTCCAGGCTGAGCTGCCGCAGCAGGGTCAGCGACTGGAAGATGGTGAACCGGTTCTTGTTGACGTCCTCGATCAGCCCCAGGATCTTTTGCCGTTCCCGCTGCAGGTGCGTCTGGTACACCTTCTGGTGCCGCGGATTGAGCACCACTTCCAGGACCTGCTCCTGCTTGGGCGGCAGGTCCTTGATGACCTGGTCCTTGGTGCGGCGCATCATCAGCGGGCGGACCCGGCGCCGGAGCTTTTCCAGCTGCCCCTTGTCGCCGTTCTTCTCCACAGGCTTCTGGTAATACTCCGCGAACCGCTTGGGGCTGGAGAAGAGGCCCGGAGCCACGATGGACGTGAGCGCCCAGAACTCCATGAGGTTGTTCTCCAGCGGCGTGCCGGTGATGGCCAGCTTGAATGCCGCCGGCAGCTTGCGGGCGCACTGGTAGGCCTTGGACTGGTGGTTCTTCACGAACTGCGCCTCGTCCAGCACCAGCCCGGACCAGGTGCGGGAGGCGTAGGACTCGTAGTCGATGCGGAACAGGGCGTAGGAGGTAATCACCACGTCGGCGCCGGCCAGCACCTCCGCCACGTCCTGGCCGCTCTTGGCGAACGTCTCACCGACGGTCCGCACGGTGAGGCCCGGGGCGAAGCGCGCGGCTTCCGCGGCCCAGTTGCCCACCACGCTGGTGGGCGCCACCACCAGGAAGGGGGCGACGGCGGCCGGCTGGTTTGCGCCGTCCACAACGGAGCCGGCGGCAGCACCGCCGTCGGACGTTCCCAGGGCAGCCGCAGCTTCGACAGCCAGCTCCTTCGCCGCGCACATCAGGGCCAGCGCCTGCACGGTCTTGCCCAGGCCCATGTCGTCGGCCAGGATGCCGCCCAGCCCGTGCTTGTACAGGAAGCTGAGCCAGTTGAAGCCCTCCAGCTGGTACGGCCGCAGCTCGGCGTTCAAGGTAGCCGGCAGCGGCAGTCCGTCGGTGCCGCCTTCCAGGAGGCCGCCCACTGCGGACCGCCAGGCAGCCGCCTGTTCGTCGACGATCCCCAGCTGCGCCAGCTCGTCCCAGAGCCCGGCCTGGAACCTGCTGATCTGCAGCGGAGCGTCCTTGTTGTCCTGCAGTGCCCTTGCTTCCTCGATCAGGGCCCGCAACTGGTGCAGCTCCGGCAGGTCCAGTGAGAAGTAGGCGCCGCTGGGCAGCAGCATCTTGGTCTGGCCGGCAGCCAACGCCGAAAAGACGGCAGCAAAGGAAACGGGCTGGCCTTCGAGGGAAATCTGGATGCCCAGGTCGAACCAGTCGCGCTGTTCGGTCGCCTTGGTGGAAATTGACACCACGGGTGCTTCCTCGGCCTCGCGGTAGTCCGCGATCTCGCCTGCGGTCTCCACGTCCACGTCCGGCGCCTCCCGCAGCCGCGGCAGCACTTCCTCCGTGAACGCCAGCGTGTCCAGGCCTGTCAGCTCGGCAGAGGCCGCCAGCCGGGGCGTGCCCCAGCCGCCGGTGGCGGATTCGCCCAGGGCGGGCACCACGTCCCACGGCCGGCCGACGCCCTCCAGGATGCGGGACTCGGCGGTGTCGTCACGGTAGCCGGCGTCACCCGGGTGCCGCCACAGCGGCTGCGCCGTGACCAGCTTGCCGGTCTTGTAGTGCCACTCCCAATGCAGCCGCACCCGGTGGTCCGCACCGTAGTTCGCCAGCAGCGACAGGGTGGGGACGGCGAGTTCGGGCAGCTCCACGGTCTCGTCCCGCGCCGTCACCCGGGCCGTCTGCTTCAGCTTCGGGTAGAAGCCCGTCAGGAACCGTGTTTCATCCTTGGCCGGGATGTGCAGCGTGCTTCCCGCGGTGACGAACGCCAGCAGTTCCTCGCTCAGTCCGTTCTCGAGCGGGGCCAGGGTAATGGTTCCGTTGGGATCAGGCACGCCCGGCAGTGACGCCTCCCCGGAGGTAAAGAACAGCCCGTGCGCCGGCCGGCCGATCGTGCCCACCGACGCCGGATCAACCTCCGCGCCCTCAACGGTGATGGTGGGCGAAAGTTCCAGCCCGCCGTCGGACGCCTGTGCGTTGGCTGCGTCCACCCCGGCCGGCTCGGCCACCGGAGCCCCGTAGCGGCTCAGGGAAAGTCCGACGGCGGCAGGGGCCTCGGCGATGCGGACCGGCTCAGTGCCGCGCGAGTGGACCAGCGCGAGCCCGATCTTCCGGGCATCGGACAGCAGGCTCCACAGGTTCTTTCCGGCATAGGAGTTCAGGCCCAGCCACAGTCCCGCCGAATTGTGCATCCGGCTGGCGGAGGAGGAATGTCCGGCCAGGAACTCCTGCAGCCACTCAACGTGCGCCTGGTTCGATTCACGCCGGAAGTTCAGGTAGCTCAGGGTGTTCCAGGAAACGTCGCCGCGGATCCACTTGCCCTTGGCGCCCATGATGACGGGCCGGACCTTGAGCTGCCGCACGCCGCGCACCGGATCCCGGCGGCCGGTGTAGGAGAAGTGCGGGGGCGGCTCCTCCACCTCGAACTGCAGGGCCAGGGGAACTCCGCTGGTGGATGGGGCGGAACCGGGCTGGGAGATCAGCGGGCTGAGGGCCTGCTCCCAGTCGGAAAGGGCAGCGGAGGGTGCGCGGGAAACCTGCGTTGCGGTGGACGGCGCCAGCAGCTGCATCCGGACCGAGGGGTTGTCCTCCGCGGCGAAGAGCAGGGCCGCCACATGCTTGCAGTCCTTCCGGACCGGGCAGCTGCAGACACCCACGGTGCAGCTCCAGCCGCCGGCCTTGCGGACCAGCTTGGCGGTGGTGGAATAAGGAACCTCAGCGCCGCCCCGGACCTTTCCCAGCATGAGTCCCGTGCCGCCGTCGAACGAAATGCCGGAGACCCTGCTGGCCATGGCATACGCCAGCCCGGCCGCCAGCGAGCGGTCGTTGATGGCAGGTGTCTGTATTGCCAGATCCGCACTTTCGTCCGGTTGGGATGGCATGGTGGCACTACTTTCGGGAGGTCACGGCGGAGCCGGATCCGGTGGGTGGCTATCTGATCCATCTTAGTTCGCCACAGTGCGGGCCTTTGCCGGGCGCTTTCTCCGCAAGCCCCAAAAACTTCGCTTGGCGTTCATTTCCCGCCGGCTCAGCCGTGACCCTTCCCCCATACCGTAAAGGCGTCCGCCGCACCACCACCTCCAGCAAGGATCCCCATGGCCACCACGTTCCTGCCCGTCGTCCTCACCAGCAGCAGCATCGACGGTGGCAGGGACGAAGAGGTGGTGGAGGCCAACGCTGCGATTGTCAATGCCATGCACCATGCCCTGCTGTTCACGGACGAGATGTCACCGGTTGCCGTCCGGAGCTGCTCGGTGGACTCCTATCTTTCCGAATTGCTGGAGGGCGGCTTCGCGCAGTACGCGGCCATGGCGGGCCGCCGCTTCGGCGCAGCCGACGCCCTGGTGCGCGAGGGCATGGCCGCAATGGGTGCCATCGCGCATCTGGACCTGTTTGATCGTGCCGTGGAAGCCTGCGGCCGTGGAGACGTTCACGACGGCGTTTTCCGGATGGCGGAGCTGGACGGCGAGTTTGAAGAGCTGCTGGAGCGTGAAAACATCACCGCCCTCAACTCCAGGTGGCTGCTCTGCCAGCCGGACCTCTTGGTGCTGGATGACGAGGAAATCGGCCCCTACATCCAGCGCGCGGCGGCTTCGGTTCCTGGCGCGGCCGGCAGGAGAGCCGCCGGCGCCGGCGTCCCGGCTTCGCGGATCGCGGGAGCGCTGCGAAGCAACCGGAACGGCCCTGCGATCCGGAACCTTTCAGGCGATTTGGGCGTAGGAAAAGAAATTCCCGGGCGTCCGTAACCTTTCTGGAACTGGGGGCGATGTAGTCAGTGATGGGCCCGCCCGGCGGGCCCAGTCCGATGTGTTGTCTAGGTTTTGGAGAAGTAAATGTCTGTGTTCACCGTTCTCGCCACCAGCAAAGTCGCCGCCGGAGTCCTGGCCGCCGGAACCCTGGCAGTAGGAGGAACCGGTGCCGCCGCCGTCTCGGGCGTCCTCCCGGCCCAGGCCCAGCAGACCGCCCACGAACTCTTCGGTGCTCCCGCACCCAAGCTGGCAGCGGAAGCAGCTGCTGATGCCCAGGCCACCCCGGCTCCCACCGCAACCGCCGCGGTGACCGACGCCCTGGAGCAGGCAGAAGCCACCGGCGACGCCACCGCCAAGGCTTCCGCCACCGCCGAGGCTTCGGACGAAAAGGTCAGCGCCGACGCAACGGAGTCGGCAAAGGCCAACACCGCCGTTGACGCTGCCGGCCCCGCCGCCCTGGGCCTCTGCACCGCCTTCACCCACGGCGGCCTGGACGCTTCTTCCAAGGCGTTCTCCTCGCTGTCCATCGCAGCCCAGGGTGATGCGAACATCAAGAGCTACTGCGCCGACGTCGTGACCAAGGCTGACGCCGCCGCGAAGGCCGGCGCCGAAACCAAGGGTTCGGTGTCCGTCCAGGCTGAAAAGCCCGAGGTTCCGTCGGTTCCCGCAGTTCCCGCCGTTCCGGCAGTTCCGGGTGTCGACGGCAAGACCACCGTCCCCGCGGTTCCTGCTGTCCCGGCTGTGGGCAACACGGTCCACGCGCCGTCGGTTTCGGCCCGCTAAGGCTCATTGGCTAGTCTGGACTGCGGCTTACCGGCCGCAGTCCGGACAGCCGGGCGGGGCGCGCACGTCAGGCAGGGCGCCCGTGAAAGACCCGTAAAGAGGCAGCCGGATAACCACGGGGGACTGGCAGTCCGAACCGGAAACCGGAGCAAGGCGTAGGCCAGGTTCCGGGATGGAGGAGCCGCTGGTGCTAGACACTTTGGCCCAAGAAGAGATCGATATATTCGACAACGCAGCCGGAACCGATCCGGCCGCGTTTTTCGCTGCTGCCTATCGAACCTTCGCGGGCCCGGTGCAGGGTTACCTCAAGGCGCGTGGACTGGATGACCCCGAGGCTGTCACCCAGGACGTCTTCCTGGCCTTCTATCCCAGGATCAGCAACCTTGCGGGCGGCATGCAGGGAGCCAAGTCCCTGATCTTTTCCATTGCCCACGCCCGCATGGTGGACCACTACCGCCGGCTGGAGCGCAGGCCGCAGCTCACACCATACGATCCCCAGCATGACGGCCGGACCACGCCGTCGGCCGAAGACCACGCCGTGGAACTGACCGGCGGAGCCGCAGCCATGCTGGAAGGGCTCAGCGAGGAACACCAAGAGGTCCTGGCCCTTCGCGTCGTGGCCGACCTGTCCATCGACCAGGTGGCCGCCATCATGGGCAAGAGCGCCGGAGCCATTAAGCAGCTCCAGCGCCGGGCCCTGCAGAACCTCAAGGCACAAACGCTCAAGAGAAACCAGGCAAACCATGAGTGACACCGCAGGAACCCGCAACGGCGGGGCCATTGACCAGCTCCTGCTGGAGGCAGGCATGGGCGACGACGGCCAGCTCCGCGACGCCCTGGCCGACCTGCGTTCCCTCGCAGCAGAGGCCCCGGCGCCCTCCGCCGAAATCGCGGCGTTGATGGCAGGTTCACCACGCGCGGCTGCCGCTGCCGAAACCACCGTGCTTCCCAGCGCGGCTCAGCCTGCCGACGAACTCGCTGCCCGACGCAAGGCCAAGCGCCGCATCACGCTCACCACGCTGTCCGTGGCGGCATCGCTCGCGGCCGGCGGTGCTGTTGCCGCCGCCTCGGACCAGGGCTTCCGCGACTCCTTCACCCAGCTGAACCATGCCGTCACCAATTTCGTGACAGGCTCCGGCGTGACGCCCGCAGGCAACACCAGCGGCCAGGCACCCGCACCCAAGCCCGTTGCCCCCCGGCCGTCGGCAACCAGCAGCCCGGATTCCATTCCGGCGGCACCCGCGACCGCTTCGGCACCTGCCGTCGTGGCGCCGTCGAGCACTCCTGCCCGGCCCGGGAACACTCCCACCCACGGAGCGCCCGCGGAAACGCCGACGGGAGCACCGGCACGCCCTGCACTGCCCACGGATGTTCCCGGGGAAGTTAAGAAGGGCCTGGAACAGGGCAGCCCCAAACTGCCTGTTCCGGTGCCCACGGAAATCCCGCTCCCGGGCAAGGTCCCGGACGTACCCCTGAAGTAGGCCGGGCCACTGGGTCCAGGACCAGGCGGGCCCGGCAGCCGCAGGCCTAGTAGCCCTGGCCTGCCGCCTTGATCATCGCGCCCGACGGATCCGACAAATACCACACACCGCCCACGCCCTGGCCAAGGGTGTCGCCCGGCTTGGTGTCCTTCGCGTAGTAGTACAGCGGCATGCCGTTCAGGGTCACCTGCTTCTTCCCGTCCGCGGTGCTGATGGTGCCCAGTTTTCCGGTCACTCCCTCTGCCGCGGGTCTGCCCGAGGTGGTGGTCAGCGGCGGCCACGAGACCAGGCAGGAACCGGTGCAGGCGCTGGTGCCGGAGTCCTTGATGTCCTTGGTAAAGAAGTAGAGGCTCATCCCTTTCGCATCAACCACAATGCTGCCTGCCGTCGAGGACGCCGTTTTAAGGTCGACGGCGGCGCCCGCCTGGGATGGTGACGCGGACGCTGACGAAGAGGTTGGGGACGGGCTGGCAGACGACGCCCCGGACGATCCGGTTCCTGCACTGCTGCCGCAACCGCTCAGGGTTGCGGCCAGGGCAAGGATGGCAAGGCCTGCCCCGAGATGTTGTTTCATGGTGTGCTCCTTGGCTGTGATGTTCCCTGCCGGGATCTTCGTGGCAGATGCCGTCGTGGCCGGCGCCCGGTCTCCTATCCAGGCGCCTACCCCTACGACGCCACCGGGTAAAGAATGGTTCACATCGCGGTGGAGCGGGGCCGTTGAACCGTTGGAGGGCTTCAGACGTGGTAACAGCCAGGAACGCCGGCTGCCGCGGTGTTCCCGCACAGCCGGCCGCGTGCGGGAGGTGGGCCGTGCAGCGCCGGGGCAATGATGGGAGGGCCGGGATGCCGCTCGACGACAACGTGGTGGAGTCCATCTACCGTGAACACGGCAGCGCCCTGCGCCGGTTCGTGCTCAGCGCCACCCATGATCCGCAGCTCGCGGAGGACGTGGTCCAGGAAACCGTGCTCCGCGTCTGGCAGCACGCCCCGGACGTCAACGGCAGCTTCCGCAGTTACTTGTACCGCACAGCCAGGAACATCATGATCGATAACTACCGCCGGAGCCGGCGCCGCCCGCCGGAGGCGCTGGAGGGCAGCCCCACCGATCCGGTCGAGGTGATGGGCCGCGTTGATGAGCTGCTCAACCGGGTGCTGATGGAGGAGGCACTGCTCCGGCTGAGCAAGGAACACCGGGACGTCCTGGTGGCCCTGCATTACCGCCGCTTCACGGTCAACGAGGCAGCGGTCCAGCTCAGCATCCCCAGCGGCACGGTCAAGTCCCGCGCGTACTATGCACTCCGGGCCCTGCGCACCATCCTGGACGAAATGGGGGTGGAACGGTGAGTGCCAATCCGCACATTCTGCTGGGCGCCTATGTGCTGGGCGGCCTGGAGCCCGCCGACCTTGCCCTCTTCGAGGCGCATTTGCAGGGCTGCGCCGGCTGCCGCAAGGAACTTGCAGTGCTGGAGAAGGTGCCCGTGCTCTTGGACGCGCTTCCCGTCCCCGACGCCGTGGCCCTTACCGACGCCCCCGGCAGCGAGGCGGCTGATCCGGGTGTCCCGGTCCGCCTTTTCGACGAACTGGAGCGCCGCCGTCGGACATCACGACGGCGATGGGCAGCGCTGGTGGGCGCGGTCGCCGCTGCCTGCCTGGCCGTGGGCCTGGCGGTGGGGCCTTTGCTGGCCCGGCCTCCCCAGCCGGATGCCACCTATTCGGTGGTGTCCGGAGGAGGGCTGCAGGTGCACATTGACATGGCCCGGAAGACGTGGGGGACCGAGCTGGCGGTCAGCGGCAGCAGCCTGCCGGCGGATGGGACGCTCTCGCTGTGGGTGCGCGACCGCGCCGGCGGGGAAGACCGGGCCTGTGCCTGGACGGCCACGCCCAGCGGAAAGGTCAAGGTCACGGGCGCAACGCCCATTCAGTTGGGCAGCATCTCCAGCGTGGAGTTGAGGGACGGCGCGCAGCACCCGGTGGCGGTGATTACGGTTCCCTAGGTCCTCGGGGAGTGGTCCCGGTTCCCCAGGGCTTTGAACTCCGCGACCAGGGCCTCGTCCTCGCAGGCACGGGCGAAGGCATCAATCCGCCGTTCGATCTCGTAGCCCAGCAGCCAGGCACCGATTCGTTCCATGATGGGCCGGAGCAAGGCCGGGCGGCATGAAAAGGTGTACTTCCAGACGGCCCGGGTGCCGCCGTCGTCAGCGGTGAAACGCCAGCCGCCACCAAAGTTCGTGAAGAACCAGGGCCCGGACACCATGGTCATGCCCACGTTCCGGGGAGGCGCGTACG
Source organism: Arthrobacter sp. E1SS-5 (assembly GCF_057073715.1). NCBI lineage: Bacteria > Bacillati > Actinomycetota > Actinomycetes > Micrococcales > Micrococcaceae > Arthrobacter > Arthrobacter sp. E1SS-5. The sequence goes on along the minus strand of NZ_CP172703.1, from coordinate 3,886,120 downwards.
AGACGTACTGGCTCACCATCTTCAGGCCCAGGCGGGACCTGGTGCGGGTGCGGACGCCCTTGCCCGGTGCCTGCGCCCCGTCCAGGAAACCTTGGGCGGAGATGAAGGGGTCCCACTTGAGGCGGAACTCCCCGGTGGTCTGGGAGAAGGCAAATGCGGTCTCCGGGTCGATGCGGATTAGTCGTTCGGCACGTACCTGGGGCATTCCCCCACCTCACCACACTCCAGCCGGCTACTTGGTCATTTTGGCCAGCCGGGCGCGCATGATCATGTACGCGCCGTAGCAGACCAGGCCGGCGCCCACCGCGGCCAGCAGATAGGGGCCCATCGGCTGGTCCCGGAGGGCACGCAGGCCGCCGTCCAGCCCGGTGGAGTCCTCCGGATGCTCCTTTATGGTGGCAACCACGATGAGCAGGCCGGTCAGCAGCAGCACCAGGCCCTTGGCCAGGTAACCCGCAACGCCCAGGGTGACCACCGCGGTCCTGGCCGGTCCGGAGGCCGGCATTCGCAAGTGCTTCTCGAAAGACTTTTTGGGCCCGCGCATGCCATAGGCGACGCCCGCGGCCGCCACGGCCAATCCAATCAGCACGAGCAATGCCACCCCGCCCGGGGCCTGCACCATGGCGATGGTGAAATCGCTGGTGGCCTTTCGGTTGTCCCCGCCAGTTCCGGTGCCAGTGACAAAGTGCCAAAGGGTCACGGCCAGGACGGCGTACACGACCGCCTGCAGGGCCGCCTTGGCCTTGTTCTTGACCTTTGTCTTGGTGGCCTGATGGTTGAAGTCGAAAATCGCATCGCCCGCCTGCCAGAGCGACAACGCGGCGCAGGCGGCGAAGCTGCCCCACAGCAGGAACGGACCCACAGGCATGGTTGCCAACTCGGCCACCGCGCCGCTGAAGTCTGCATTGCCCGTTCCGCCCACGGCCAGCCGGACCGCAATGGCACCCACCAGCAGGTGCAGGATGCCGCTGGCCGCGAACCCGGCACGGGCCAGGATCTCGAGGATGCGCGAATTCGTGACGTCCTCGGCCTTGTCGACCACCTGTTTCAGTTCTTCTTTTATCGTCTTTCCTTTGAGCAGGCGCGGTAGAGCGCTGGTGTGCGTGCCCTTCGTACAAGGCCAATCGTCCCATGCCCGCCGGGATCCGGAACAGCTGGCTCCAGGGATAGCCGGCTGCCGGAGTGCCGCGGTATGGGGAGGCCGGGGCGATGGGGAGGGATCCCCATCGCCCGGTCGCGGTACCTGTGCAACCATAAGGACCAGCGATTGACAGGTACCGCACTCTTTTCCCGGGGGAAACCATGACTTTTTACGGCGCAGACATAAGCCAGCTGCGGGCGCTGGCCAAAGCGGCGGACCAAGCAGCGTCCCTGCTGAGCAGCCGTGCCGGCTCACTGCACAGCCAGATCCAGGCCGCGCCGTGGAAGGGCAGGGATGGTGAACGCTTCCGCCAGGAGTGGAGCGCCAGCCACCGGCCCAGCCTGGACAAAGTCGTCGCCAGCCTCCGGGAAAATTCCAAAATCCTGATGAAGCACGCGGACGAGCAGGAGAAGGCTTCCACCCAGGCCAGCGGCGGCTCCGGCGGCAGCGCCTGGGACCGGATCACCTCTCTGGCGGCGCAGGCCAAGGAATGGTTCCAGGAGAAGGCCGAAGCCGCCAGGGCGCTGGCGGAACACCACCGGGAACTGGAGTCCGGGCTGGACCGGATGCTCAACGCCAGCCCCGAAGAGCAGGCGAAGTGGTGGGCCGGACTGTCCGACGCCGACCGCAGATACCTGATCGAGGGCGAAGGCAGCGATGGCCCCTTCGCCGAAGACCTCATGCGCATGGACGGCGGCATCCCCGCCGCCGCGCAGCAGCTGGCCAAACAGCACCTCCAGGACCTGGCCAAGGCGGACATCCCGGTCTATTCGGAGACGGGCAAGGCCTCCATCGAAGCCAGGGTGGCCTGGGTCCACGGCGGTGCTGAAGTGGGCACCGAAGTGGTGGAGAACGCCGACGGTTCCGCCACCATGAAGGTGTACGGAAACCTTGGTCTCGGCGTGAATGACACCACCGGCACGGCGGGGGCCACCCTGACCGGGGAGGTTTCCCGCGAGTACACCTTCGGCAGCGTGGAGGAAGCAATGGCTGCCCGCGAACAGATGTACCGGGACCTGCCACCCGACAGCATCGGCGAGATCAAGGATGTGGCGGGCAACCCACCCGGGTACGTCCTGGACACCATCAATGACGCTGCCAAGGACAACGGCTCCATGGGACAGACGGACAAGGCCAAGGGCACCTTCTCCCTCGATGCAAAGGGTGAGGCCGGCACGGCCTCCGGTGGAGCGAAGCTGGACCTGGCCTATGAGCGGAACCTGACGGACGGAACGTCCACAGCCAGCGGTGAGATCTCCGCGCAGGGCCAGCTTAAGCTTGACGGCCGGGTCTTCGAGGCGTCCGGCAAGGGCGGGCTGCAGGTCAACATGGACAAGAGCAACAACATTGACTCCGTCTCGGTGTCGATGGACGGCACCGTGGCGCAGGGTGTCACCTCTGGTGTGAAGACAGAGGCCGCCAAGTTCGATTCCACTGTCACAGCAGGAACCCAGGGCACCGTCAAGATCGACGTGGACTACTCCCCGGAGAACCGCCCCATCATTGACAGCTACCTGCGCAACGTCGCGCTGGGGAATGACACCGGCGCCGCCCGCGACGCAGCCCGGCTTTACGAGGCCGGCTCCGCCACTGTCCAGGTGAACTCGGTGGTGACTGCCAAGAATGAGGCAGGCTTCGACGTGAAGCTGGGCGAGGTGGAGGTCAAGACCGAGAACCAGGCCACCACCAACGTTTCCACGTACTATAAGGTCCCCAACGACACCAAGCTCGAGAGGCTCTGAAACCCATGTCAGTGCACATCGAATCCCCGCTGGGCTTCACCGCAGACTTCCCCGAGCACACCCAGGTCCTGGATGACTCCACGGCCGGGCCCAACAGTGAACAGTACGGCCTGCTGAACGGCGTCCTGGTCACCGTGATCAAGGACGACACCTCCGTGCAGGACGCCCCGCAGGCCAACGGCTGGGCGCACCTGATGGCGGGCTTCTACCTTGAGGACCGGGGCGGGACCCTCCTGGCGGAGGGCGAGCTGAACCTGCCCGGCAAGGCTGCCTACGGCGTGGTTGTTGGATATGACGACGACGCCGGGCCGGCCAAGGTGGCAGCGACGGTAGGCGTGTGGGAAAGCGGGCGGTTCATTGGCGTAGTGGTCATCTGGCCCTACCTGAACCCGGAGGCAGAACCCCGGCTGGACATGCTCAAGGAGATCGTGGGCTCCATCAGCGTGGGCTGAACGTCCGGCCCGGATCAGCCGCAGGGCGTCAGCGCCGGCGGTAGCAGAGGTCGAAGATCAACCTGCCGGCTTCGTGGGCCTTTGCCTCGAAGCTGGTCCTGATCCGGCCCTCGAAGCGGGGGGCCCAGCCGCCCGTTTCATCCACGCCCTCATTGGGCCCGGTGTGTTCCGTGCTCACGGGCGCGCGTCCCTCGCGGACGGGGGCGCCGCCCACCACGCATTCAACGCCGGACTGCCACACCTGGGTCAGTGGGCTTTCGGGGCCGCGCCGTTCGCCGGTGTGCAGGTTCTCGAAGTCCGTTGACGCTGCCATCACGTCCCGGACGTGGACGGCGTAGTTGGACCAGTCTGTGGCGATCCGGAACAGGCCGCCAGGTTTCAGGGCCCGTGCCGCCAGGCTGGCGAACTCAGGCTGGATGAGCCGGCGCTTGTGATGCCGCGACTTGTGCCATGGGTCAGGGAAGAAGACCCACAGTTCGCTGACCGAGCCCTCGGGCAGCATGGTGGCCAGTACTTCCGGGGCGTTTGCCTCCACCACCCGGACATTGTCCAGGCCGCGGCTGTTGATCTTGATGATGGTGTTGGCCAGGCCCGGGGTGTAGACCTCCACGGCCAGGAAGTTCGTGTCCGGGTTTTGTTCCGCCGCGTGGCAGATGGCATCGCCAAGGCCCGAACCGATCTCGACGATAAGCGGGGCATCGCGGCCGAACTCAGCCGCCGCGTCGAAGACGTAGTCAGGGTGGACCGAGGTGTTGGCCACGTGCCGCGGTACGTCGACGGCCCAGCGCTCGGCATGCTCAGCCCAGGCGGCCTGCCGCCGGCCCTGCAGCCGGGTTCCGCGGCGAACGAAGCTGACCGGACGGCCGCCGTAGGTGCCAAAGGAGGCCTGGGTTCCGGGCGTCACGGGTCTTGGGACATGCGGCTGCTGGGGGTTTTCAGGGGATTCGCTCATCCCTTCCAGAATAGCGCTGTGGGAACTGGCGGTGCGTCTTGGTGCCCGGATCATGCTTGTGGTCAGAACACGCCCATGAGGTCGAGCACCGGACCGAGGGCAAGGGCGAACACCAGACCGCAGATACAAAGGGCAACAGCCGCCGCGGACCGACTTCCTGATCCGCGTGGCAACTGTTTCAGGGCTGGGAGGGCCTGGCGGAGACCGAGCGAGGCGAAAAGCACCGGCAGGCTGAACAGCACGAAGGGCGTCACCCACGGCCTGTCGGAATGGCCGTTGTCCGAGTAGGTCATCAACATGGCGAACATGGAAGCAGGCGCGGTGAGGATCATGCTTGCCGGTGCAAGGATCGCCAGGACCAGGCTGTTGGTGGCTTTGCTGTTGGCTCCCGCATTGGCTGGTCCTCCGTTTCCGGGCCCATTGTTGCCCGGCCCATTGTTGCCGGCTCCGGTGCCCGCACTTTCTACGCGTGCCGGGCTGGCTTCCGGTCTTGGCGTTTTTTCCATGGTGCTCCCGTCGGTTGATGCAGCCAGGTGCGCGGCCGCGGCTGCTTTCAACCTATGAAGTTGCAGGGAAGGCCAGAAGCCTCCTTTTCCTCTATGTGGAAAACCCGCATCTGCGGTCTCCTGCAAGAATGGGCCCATGAAGGACGCGATGGATGCCGAGGCAAGGAAGCAGCGGCGAAGGACAGACTCCGGGGACTCCCAGGGCGGGACCCGTACCGGCAGCAGCCTGGTGGACCTCAGCACCCTGGTGGACGCAGAAATCGATGAACTCCCCGCGGCGGAACCCACCCGGGTGGGCAGCCGCCGGGCCCTGGCTTACCTGGGGGTGTGCCTGGTCCTGATCGGCCTGAACCTGCGCAGCGTCTTTTCCAGCCTCTCCGCAGTCCTTCCGGAAGTGACGTCCCAGGCCGCCCTGCCGGGCTGGTCCGTGGTGGTGCTGACCACGGTCCCCGTGACGCTGCTCGGCGTATTCGCACCGCTCGCCCCGGTCCTGGCCCGCAGGTTCGGGGCTGAACGGGTGCTGCTGGGGGCCATGGCATTGCTGACCGCGGGGCTGCTGCTGCGGCCCGTGGACACCGGGGCAGGGACGGGCGGCGCCGGCCACCTGCCTGCCCTCCTGGTTGGTACGGCTGCCTGCGGCGCGGCGATCGCCCTGTGCAACGTACTGCTCCCAGGCCTGGTGAAGCGCGACTTTCCCCACCGGCTGGGCCTCATGGGCGGCCTCTACACCACCGCCATCTGTGCGTCCGCCGCGCTGGGAGCCGGGTTCACCTACCCGGTCTACACGGCGACGGGGGAGTGGACCAAGGCGCTGTGGGTGTGGGCGCTGCCCGCCGCCGTCGTGCTTGTGCTGTTCCTGCCCGTCGCCGTGCGGCAGGGAACTGTCCGGCACCAGGCGGTGCGGGACGGCGTGAACGTGTGGCGCTCTCCGGTCGCCTGGCAGGTGACCATCTTTATGGTGCTGCAGGCCATGATGTCCTTCAGTGGCTTCGCCTGGCTGGCGCCCATCCTTCGTGAGAGGGGCGTGGATGGCGCCACCGCAGGGCTGATTGTTGCCGTCTGCATTGTGCTGCAGATGCTGGGCTCGCTGTTCGCCCCTGCCCTGGCCGCCAGGTTCCGGGACCAGCGGGCCCTTAACACGGTGGTGGCGCTGATGACCGGCGGCGGATTTGTGTTGAGCATCCTGGGTCCGCTCAACCTCATCTGGGTGTGGGCCGGGCTGCTGGGGCTGGGTCAGGGAAGCCTCACCGCCGCGGCGTTGACCCTGATCATGCTCCGCACCCGCGACGGGCACACGGCCGCCCACCTCTCCGGCATGATGCAGGGTGTGGGCTACGGGGTGGGCTCTACCGGGACGCTCATGGTGGGCCAGCTGCACCAGGCCACCGGGTCCTTCGTGCCTGCCGGCATCCTGTTCATGGTGGTGGGCATGCTCGCGGCGGTCTTCGGCTACCGCTCGGGCCGGAACCGGTTCGTGGGGTAGGACCTGCCGTGCGGGACTCCACCCTTCCGGCCGCCCATCCGGCCACGGGGATCTTCCGGCCCCCGTACCTCTTGGTGACCATCGGCACGTGCGCCCTGGTGTTCCTTGCCGCTTTCGAGTCCCTGGCCGTTACCACCATCATGCCGCTGGTCAGCCGGGAGCTGAACGGCGGCAGCCTCTACGCCCTGGCCTTCGCCGGGCCGCTGGCAACCGGCGTGATCGGCATGGTGGGAGCCGGCAACTGGTCCGACCGGCGCGGGCCGGCCATGCCGTTGTACGCCTCTGTGTCGCTGTTCGTGCTGGGGCTCCTGATTGCGGGCAGCTCGGTGTCGATGCCGATGCTCGTCGCGGGCCGCCTGGTCCAGGGGCTCGGCGGCGGAGCCCTGACTGTATCGCTCTATGTGCTGGTGGCGCGGTTCTTTCCCGGCCCGCTGCACCCGCGGATCTTCGCCGCGTTCTCCGCTGCATGGGTGGTCCCCTCATTGGTGGGACCGTTCGCCGCCGGTGTGGTGGCCCAGGTTGTCAGCTGGCACTGGGTGTTCCTGGGCGTGGTGGGCCTGGTCATTCCCGCGCTGGCGATGATCGTGCCGGTACTCCGCAGCCTGGACGAGCCCCAGGAGTCCGTTCAGCCCCAAGGGACCAGCCAACCGGAAGCCGCAGGCCAGCCAGGTCAACCCGTTCCGCCGTGGGCCCTCGGCCGGCTGGGGTGGGCGGCGCTGGCAGCGCTCGCGGTGCTGGGCCTCAACCTCTCAGCCGACGCCAGCGTCCCCTCGTTTCCCGCCGCCACGGCACTCCTGGCCTCGGCCGCCGTCGTCCTTGCCCTGGTGGCCGTCCGGCCCCTGGTGCCCCGCGGTACCCTGGCCGCGCGGCGTGGATTGCCCAGCGTGATCCTGGCACGCGGGCTGGCTTCGGCGTCGTTCTTTGGTGCGGAGGTTTACCTTCCCTACCTGCTGATCGACCAGTACGCGTTCCCGCCCACCCTGGCCGGCCTGACGCTGACCGGGGGAGCGCTGGCCTGGGCCGGCGCTGCGGCGATCCAGGGCAGGCTGGGTTCCCGGCTGCCGCACCAAAGCGCGGCGCAGGCCGGCGCCCTGATGGTCCTCGCAGCGGTGCTCCTGGCCCTCGCCACCACGGCGCTGCACTGGCCGGCCGCCATCGCCATCGCGGGCTGGGTCCTGGCCGGCGGTGGCATGGGCCTGCTCTACCCGCGCCTGAGTGTGATGACCCTGGCGCTCTCCACCAAGGAAAACGAGGGCTTCAACAGCTCCGCCATGTCCATTTCCGACTCCCTGGGCGGTGCGCTGTCGCTGGCCACCACGGGGATAGTCTTTGCGGCATTTACGACGGCGGTCCAGTCCTTCGCGGGCGTCTTCGCCTTCACCGCGGCCATTGCAGTCGGCGCCGCGCTGGTAGCGCCCCGGGTTACCGGCCGGACGCGCTGAACCACCAGTACGGGGGAACGGGACGGTCAGGCGAGCCGGGTTGCGCGCAACACGACGTCGGCGATGACCGCTTCCTGCCCCTCCGGCCCGGTCACGGGCCGTTCCCGTGACGTAAGGACCTCCAGCTGCCACTCCGGGCGGCCTTTGGAATCACGCCGGTCCAGCCCGAGCTCCTGCACCAGCTCGTCCCCGGTGTAGAACATGCCCGCGTGGTGGTGCGCGGGGCCCCAGGGCGGCAGCCGGTCCGGGTGGTGGCCAACCACCAGCAGGGTCCCGCCCGGCTTGACCGCTCCTGCGGCGGTCCGCAGGGGAACCCGCCAGTCGAGCTCCTGCGAGTGCAGGAACTGCGACGTCACCAGGTCGTAGGAAGCTTCCGGCTGCCACTGCGTCAGGTCCGCCAGCTGCCAGGTGATCCGGCTTTCGATCGCACCGTTGGACGCCTGTACGCTTTCCCGGGCGAGTTCGGCCAGCTCGTGCGAATGCGCCCTTTCCAGGGCAACGGCGGAAACGTCGACGGCGGTCACGGACCAGCCCTGCTGGGCAAGCCAGATGGCGTCGGCACCTTCGCCGCAGCCCAGTTCCAGCGCCTTTCCAGGGCGCAGGCCGCCGGCTTCACGGACCAGCTGCGGGTTGGGCTTCCCGCTCCAGAGCCGTGCCTTGGTGCGGTATCGCTCGTCCCAAACGGATGCGGCATCAATGCTGCCGCCGGCCGCCTCCGGTGCGCCGCCGCCGTCGTGCGCCTGATTTCCGTGCGCTTCCTGCTGGTGCCTGTCCTGGTGCTGCTCCGGGTGTTCGTTCATGCGTCAACACTGCCCCGCCGGGCCTCCCATGGCAACGGCGCGGAAGGGTGCCGGGCGTCGGGATGCTAGACTGGGGGAACTTGATGTGCAGTGATGCCCGCCTGCTCCGCGTCTGGAGATCCTTTCCAGGGAGTGGGCTTTCTTCATGTGAGAGGCACATCCTGCGTCGATGAACGCGTTCCATTTGGTCCCGGCCGGCTGTCCTTATTTACAGCGCCCGGTTGATCACCTGACTTTTCTTCGGCGAAACCCCTGGTCCAACCGGCATCGGGGGCCGATATCCGCCCGGATACCGCCAGAAAGACCGTAAAAACTACATGACTACTTTTGCTGCCCTCGGTACTCCCAAGGCCCTTGCAGACACCCTTTCCGCGCAGGGAATCGTTGAACCGTTCCCCATCCAGGTCAAGACCCTTCCGGATACGCTGTCCGGTCACGATGTCCTGGGCCGCGGCCGGACCGGATCCGGTAAAACCATCGCTTTCGCCATCCCGCTTGTAGCAAGACTCGCTGAGCGGGAAGCCAAGCACTTCCGCAAGCCCGGCCGCCCCATGGGCCTGGTCCTGGCACCCACCCGTGAACTGGCAACCCAGATCAACGCCACCATCGAGCCGCTGGCCAAGGCCGCCGGTCTGAACACCACCGTGATCTACGGCGGCATCTCGCAGGCACGCCAGGAAAAGGCGCTGCGAGCGGGCGTCGACATCGTCATCGCCTGCCCCGGCCGCTTGGAGGATCTGATCCGCCAGCGCATCCTCACGCTTGAGGCCGTGGAAATCACCGTCCTGGACGAGGCCGACCACATGGCCGACCTCGGCTTCCTGCCCGTGGTCAAGAAGCTCATGGACATGACCCCCAGCCAGGGCCAGCGGCTGCTGTTCTCCGCCACCCTGGACAACGGCGTGGACAAGATCGTCCAGCGCTACCTGTCCAACCCGCTTACGCACTCGGTGGATGATCCGCAGGCAGCGGTGACCACCATGGAGCACCACGTGCTGGTGGTCAACGACCAGACCGTCAAGAAGCAGCTGATCGTGGAGCTCGCCTCCGGCGCCGGCCGCCGCGTCCTGTTCATGCGGACCAAGCACCACGCCCGCAAGCTGGCCAAGACCCTGACGGATGCCGGTATCCCCGCCGTCGACCTGCACGGCAACCTCTCGCAGAACGCCCGGGACCGCAACCTGGCCGAGTTCTCCAACGGTGACGTCCGCGTCCTGGTGGCCACCGACGTCGCAGCCCGTGGCGTGCACGTTGACGACGTCGAACTGGTCATCCACGTGGATCCGCCCACCGAGCACAAGGCATACCTGCACCGCTCCGGCCGCACCGCGCGTGCCGGTTCGGACGGCACCGTGGTCACCCTGACCCTGCCCGAGCAGCAGACGGACGTGAAGAAGCTCATGAAGGCCGCAGGCGTGGACGTCAGCTTCGAACGCGTCACCGCCAACTCGCCCATCGTGGCCGAACTCGTCGGTGACATCGCCGAAAAGGTGGACCCGCGGACCCGCGCGGCACTGCTGGCCGCCAAGGCCCCCAAGCAGGGCGGCGGCACCTCCACCGGAGCCAACGCCGAGCGCAAGCGTGCACGCCGCCAGGCAGCCCCCACCGCCGGCGGCCGTGGTGGCCGTGGCGGACGCGGCAAGGTTGCAGCCGAGGCCGTTCGTACCGATGTACCCCGCGCCGAGCGCCGCGCCGCAGCCTTCGAAGGCCGCACCGAGGCCCGGGCAGCCTTCGACCGCAACGCCGAGCAGAACGAGGACCGCGCAATAGCCGCAGCAGCTGCCCGCCGCAACGCCCGCGGCCGCGGCACGGCCTCCACGCACCGCAATGACGTTCCCGCAGCAGGTGGCCGCTCATCGGCCGGCCGCGGATCGAACGGACGTGCAGCTGAGGGCCGCAGCGATTCCCGGATCACCCGCAGCGAGGCTCCCCGCGGCGGCACGGGCCGTCCCGCCTCCGGTGGACGCGGCGCCTCCGGCGGACGGCCGGCAACCGGCGGCGGCCAGCGCAGTGGTCGCCCGGCGACCGGACAGCGCGCAGCAGCAACCGGCGGCAGCAAGGCCGTCTGGTCATCCAACACCGGAGGCACCTCCGGCGGTTCGTTCGGCTCGGGCAACGGCGGCAACGGCGGTTCAGGCCGTCCGGCCCGCAGCGGCCCGCGCCGCGCATCCGCCCCGGCCTCGAACGAGCGCCGCGGACGGTAGTCCCCACCGGCTCCCTCGCCTCGCAAGCTCGGCCAGGGAACCCTGCCGGCGTGGGTCCCGCCTGGCCCATCGGGTGCTCCGATAACGTCGTTTAGAAGGTTCAAAACGACGTTATCGGAGCACTCGATGCGTTTAACCGATTAGCAGCCGGGACGGGTGGCCGCGGCTGCGAGCCGCGGGCCTGCTCAGGTCAGCGCCGCCATGGCGACCGCGCCCACCAGGCCCAGTCCCATGACCGCAGCCCCCGTGGCTGCGATCACCCTGCCGGGGAAGGCCCCACGGACCATGAGCATCGACGGCAGGCTCAGGGCGGGCAGGGTCAGCACCAGTGCCCCCAGGGGAACCATTCCCACTCCAGCGGCCATCAGCGCGCCGATGATGGGGATCTCCGCGGCGGTGGGGATCACGAACAGGGTTCCGACGACGGCGAGCACAACGGCTGCGAGCACGCCCCACGACGCGAGCGTGCCGGCTTCCGGGAACAGCCAGCCACGGAAGGCGCCCAGGAGCATCACAACCACCGCATACTCCGGCAGGAGGCGCACCGACAACCGGGCCAGGGCCTTGGTGAACCTGCGGACAGCGCCCGCGGCAGTCTCGGTTTCCGCGGGCTCTTCCACCGGTTCGGCCACGCTGGTCCCTTTTGCCAGGCGGCTCACCAGCAGCGTGACGCCAAAGACCAGGATCACGCCGGTGCCCACGCGGACGGCGACGAACTGCCAGGGGAGCACAAAGGCCATGAATGCCAGGGCTGCCGGATTGAGCACGGGGTTGCCCAGCCAGTAAGCGAGCGCGGAGCTGACCGGGACCCCTCTGCGGCGGACGTTCAACGCGACGGGGGCTGCGCAGCACGTGCACATCATGGACGACATTGACAGGAGTCCGCCGCAGACCGTGCTCGCCGCCGGGCCACGCCTGGCCTGAAACAGCGCGAGCAACCGGCGCGCCGGAAGAAACGCCTCCACCGCGGCAGCCACGAGCAGCCCGGCCACGAGCGCCTGCCAGATAGACCCGACGTAACCCAGGCTGTACTCGATGGCTGCGTTCCACGAGGGGGCAGGCGGCGCACTTGCCTTGCCGGACAGGATGGAGTTGCCCAATGAGTGGCTGCCCGCCACTGCAGGGATCTTGAGGGCGTAGGGGTACCACTTGGCCCAGACGAGGACCGCGATGGCTATCCCGGCCGTGGCCAGCGTTCCTGCAAGGACCATTCGCCGGTGACGCGCGGCGGAGTTCGGCGTCAGCTCCTGGTCCAGCCGCCCGCTGTCCTGGCGGTCAATACCTACGGCAATGTCCTTCATCTGTTTGGCGGAACCTTTCGTCGTGGGAAGTGGCGGCAGCCGGCTAATCACTACCAACCCCTGGCGCGCCACTCTTCCAGGTGCGGGCGCTCGGCACCCAAGGTGGTGGGCTTGCCGTGGCCGGGATGGACGACGGCGGCGTCCGGGTAGGCGCCGAACAGGCGCTCCGTGACGTCGGACAGGAGCTGGTTGAACCGTTTAGGGTCCTTGTCCGTATTGCCCACCCCGCCCGGAAACAGCGAGTCACCCGAAAAGATGTGCGCCGGCCCTTCCGGATCCTGGTACACAAAGGCAATGGAACCGGGCGTGTGGCCGCGCAGGTGGACTGCCGTCAACTCGAAGCCGCCCACGGCCACCTTGTCCCCGTGGCCAAGCCGCCGGTCCACCGCCACCGGCAACGCATCGGCGTCGTCCGTTCCTGCGGCGGTGGGGGTGCCCGTGGCGGCCACCAGTTCCTTCAGTGCCCGGACGTGGTCCCAGTGCTGGTGCGTGGTGGCGATCCACTCCAGCCGCGGGGCTACGGACGTGTCCGCGGCCCCATCCGCCAGCAGTTGCTGGATTGCGGGAAGGTCGTCAGCGGCGTCAATCAGCAACTGTGCGCCGCTCTCCTTCTCCGTCAGCAGGTACACGTTGTTGTCCATCCCGCTGACGGAGATGCTGCGGATGGTCAGGGCCGGCAGGTCGTAGAGAAGTGAGTCCATGGGCTTCAGTCTAGGGACGGGCTACAGGTCAAGAGGCATGGTTTCGGAGTAGACCTGCTTTGACGGCGCCGCGGCGAGGACCTCGCCGAGCCTGTGCCGCCCTTCGGGTGTTTGCCGCCAGGCGGCGTAATCGGCATGGTCCTGCGCGGTGGCCCAGGTTTCCACAACCAGGATGTGGCACGGGTCCGCGTCGTCCACCAGCGCTTCGATGCCCTGGTTGCCGGGCCAGGCGCGGGTGGCGGCGAGGGTATCAGACAGGTATGCGGCGGCGTCGTCCCGGCGGGCGGGGTCGATCTGGACTTCGAAATGCACGATGGCAGGCATAAGGCTCCTTGGGGTGTGGCGGACTGTGGTGCAGGGACGGTTAACCCTTACCCATTGCGACCAAACACGAAGCCATCGCTCTTTCTTTCTTTGAGTGAAATCTCTTGTCGTTTGAAACCGGAAGGGGTTGAGGGGAGCAGTAGTGAGGAGTTTCATAAAAGTGGGCTCTTCCCAAAAGAGGTTGCTAGCGTCGAAAGCCAAGCCAGACTCTTCACGACGCCGGCTGAGTGCTCTTCCCCGTGCAATACCAAGCATGTAAACCCGGCGTCAGGACCGCAGCCTCAAAACTGAAATGGGATCCAATGAGCCAGAAAGCAGCACCACCCGCAAATCCAGCAGAGATTGAAAAAGAGAAGCGCAAGCCGCCCGCCAGCGATGAGCGCCACCAGGCGACCTCCGCCCCGGAGGCCAAAACCCGGGTCAACAAGACAGTGTTCCTCGGCTCCGCAATTGGAGTGGTAGGCATCGCCCTATGGGCCATGATCGCCAAGGACAATGCCGACGCCGTCATCGGCGCCATGGTGGGCTGGGTGTCCACCAACATGGGCTGGTACTACTTCCTGATCGTCACCGCAGTGGTCATCTTCGTCCTCATTGCGGCCCTGTCCCGGGTTGGCAAGACCAAGCTGGGACCGGACCACTCCAAGCCCCAGTTCGGGATGTTCACCTGGGCTGCCATGCTTTTCGCTGCCGGCATCGGCATCGACCTGATGTTCTTCTCCGTGTCCGAACCCGTCAGCCAGTACCTGGCGCCCCCGCAGGGCGAAGGCGGGACAGCCGAGGCTGCCAGGCAGGCCCTGGTGTGGACGCTCTTCCACTACGGCATCACCGGCTGGGCCCTGTACGCCCTGATGGGCCTGGCGCTCGGCTACTTCTCCTACCGCCACAACCTTCCGCTGAGCATCCGCTCGGCGCTGTATCCGATCTTCGGCAAGAAGATCGAAGGGCCTATGGGGCACGCTGTGGATATCGCAGCCCTGCTTGGCACCATCTTCGGCATCGCCACCTCGCTGGGCATCGGCGTCGTGCAGCTCAACTACGGCCTGAACTTCATGTTCGGCATCCCAGAGAACCTGGCCGTGCAGATCGGCCTGATTGTGCTCTCCGTGGTGATGGCAACGGTCTCCGTGGTGTCCGGCGTTGAAAAGGGCATCCGCCGGCTCTCGGAACTGAACGTGGTACTGGCCGTGGTCCTGATGCTGTTCATCCTGGTGACCGGCAAGACCAACTTCCTGCTGGATGGAATCATCCAGAACATCGGCGACGTCATGAGCCGGTTCCCCGCCATGACCCTGGATACCTTCGCCTATGACCGGCCCACGGACTGGATGAACGCCTGGACCCTGTTTTTCTGGGCCTGGTGGATCGCCTGGGCCCCCTACGTCGGCCTGTTCCTGGCCCGGATTTCCCGCGGCCGCACCATCCGGCAGTTCGTTCTGGGCACCATGACCGTTCCGTTCCTCTTCATCGTGCTCTGGATCTCCATCTTCGGGAACTCCAGCCTGGACCTGATCATGAACGGCAACGCAGCATTCGGCGAGACGGCCATGAACTACCCGGAGCGCGGCTTCTACAGCCTGCTGGCGCAGTACCCGGCCGTGCCCGTCACCGCAGCGGTGGCCACCTTTACCGGGCTCCTGTTCTACGTCACGTCCGCGGACTCCGGCGCGCTGGTCATGTCGAACTTCACGTCGCACCTGAAGGACGCTGACTCGGACGGCCCGGAATGGATGCGCGTGTTCTGGGCCGTTGCCACGGGGCTGCTGACCCTGGCCATGCTGACCGTGGGCGGGGTGACCACGCTGCAGAACGCCACCATCGTCATGGGCCTGCCGTTGTCGCTGCTGCTGGTACTGATCATGCTGGGCCTCTATAAAGCCCTCCGCGTGGAGAACTCGCTCAATGACAGCTACCGCGCCAGCCTTCCGGGCATCATCACCGGCCGCGCTGCGGACCAGCGTGCCGGCCGGACTTGGCGCCAGCGGCTCTCCCGCGCCATGAGCTACCCCGGCAGGAAGCAGACCACCCGCTTTGCCGAAACAGTGGCCATCCCGGCGCTGCAGGAGGTGGAGGCGGAGCTGCGCGAACAGGGCGCCGAAACCACGCTGACCATCTCCACAGTGGAGGCCTGCGGGATCCCGAGCATCGACCTGCAGCTGGCCATGGGGGAGGAGCGGGCCTTCAAGTACCAGATCTACCCGGTCCAGTACGAGACGCCCAGCTACGCCACCCGGCGCGCCGACCCGGATGACCACTATTACCGGATGGAGGTGTTTTCCCTTGAGGGCAGCCACGGCTACGACCTCATGGGCTACACCAAGGAACAGGTCATTACGGACGTCCTGGACCACTACGAGCAACACCTGGAGTTCCTGCACCTGAACCGTGCAGCACCCGGGGTCACCCTCCTCGTGGAGGACCAGGTGGCAAAAGACAATTGGGAATCTGACTTCGACATGCAGGAGGAAACTAAGTGAGCACGTCTACGCTTTTCATCGGCGGCAGCTGGACGGCAGCGTCCGACGGCGGCACCCGGGACATCCACTGCCCTGCGGACGGGAAGCTGGTTGGCTCTGTCGCGGAAGCCACGGCGGCGGACGCCGAGCGCGCCGTCGCGGCTGCGCGGGCAGCCTTCGACCGGGGCGAGTGGGCCGGGAAATCGGCGCTGGAGCGGGGTTCCTTCCTGCTCCAGGTCGCCAACCGGCTGCGTGGGCGCAAGGACGACTTTGCCCGGGCCGAGACGCTGGACACAGGCAAGCGCCTGGTGGAGAGCGAAATCGACATGGACGACATCGCCAACTGCTTCGAGTATTTCGGCAAGCTGGCTGGCCAGGACTCCGGTCGGGTGGTGGATGCAGGCAGTCCCACCGTGGTTAGCCGGATCGAGTACGAACCCGTGGGCGTGTGCTCCCTGATCGCCCCGTGGAACTACCCGCTGCTGCAGGCCGCCTGGAAGATCGCACCGGCCCTGGCTGCTGGTTGCAGCTTCGTCCTCAAGCCCAGCGAACTGACGCCGCACACCTCCATCCTGATGATGGAGCTCCTCCAGGAGGCGGGTTTGCCCGACGGCGTCGCCAACCTGGTCCTGGGCGACGGCAAGGTGGTGGGCCCGGTCCTGTCCGGCCATCCGGACGTCGACCTGGTGTCCTTCACCGGCGGCCTGGAAACCGGAAAGACCATCGCGGCATCGGCTGCCGGAACCGTCAAGAAGGTGGCGCTGGAACTCGGCGGCAAGAACCCCAACATCGTCTTCGCGGACGCCGATTTCGACGCCGCCCTGGACAACGCGCTCAACGCAGCGTTCGTGCACTCGGGCCAGGTGTGCTCGGCAGGTGCCCGCCTGATCGTTGAGGAGTCCATCGCGGAGAAATTCGTGGCTGAACTGGTCCGCCGTGCCGAACAGATCCGGCTGGGCGGCCCATTCGATCCCGAGGCCGAAACCGGCCCGCTGATTTCCGCCGTCCACCGGGACAAGGTCACCGCCTACGTGGAGAAGGGCATTGCTGAAGGTGCCCGCCTGCGCTGCGGCGGCAAGTGGGGTGAAGGCGAGCTGGAAAAGGGCTTCTACTACCTGCCCACCGTCCTTGACCAGGTGAAGAGTGGCACGTCCGTGGTGGTGGACGAAGCCTTCGGCCCCGTGGTCACCGTGGAGACCTTCACCACCGAGGCGGAAGCCGTGAAGATCGGCAACGACACGCACTACGGCCTCGCGGGCGCCGTCTGGTCCCAGGATGCCGGGAAGGCCCAGCGCGTTGCCCGGGCGTTGCGCCACGGAACAATCTGGATCAACGATTTCCACCCCTACCTGCCGCAGGCGGAGTGGGGCGGCTTCGGTCAGTCGGGCGTGGGCCGCGAGCTGGGCCCCACCGGCCTGGCCGAATACCAGGAAGCCAAGCACATCTACCAGAACATCGACCCGCAGGTCACCGGCTGGTTCAGCGACCACGCCGGCGCAGCTGCAGAAGGGAAGTAGGACACATGGCAAACGGAACCAAGACTGATTTCGACTACATCGTGATTGGCGGCGGCTCTGCAGGGGCTGCCGTGGCGTCCCGCCTGAGCGAGGACCCGTCGTTGGAGGTGGCCCTGGTGGAAGCCGGGCCCGACGACCGCAACCTTCCCGAAATCCTGCAGCTGGACCGCTGGATGGAACTGCTGGAATCCGGCTACGACTGGGATTACCCCATCGAGGAGCAGGAAAACGGCAACTCCTTCATGCGCCACGCCCGCGCCAAAGTGATGGGCGGCTGCTCCAGCCACAACTCGTGCATCGCCTTCTGGGCCCCCCGCGAGGACATCGATGACTGGGAGCAGAAGTTCGGCGCCGACGGCTGGAACTCGGAGACGGCCTACCGGCTCTACCGGCAGCTGGAAACCAACGAGGACGCCGGCCCGGACGCGCCGCACCACGGTGACTCCGGCCCCGTCCACCTGATGAACGTCCCCGCCAACGATCCCACCGGCCGCGCCATGCTCGACGCCTGCGAGCAGTCCGGGATCCCCAAAGTAAAGTTCAACACCGGCGAGACGGTGATCAACGGCGCGGGCTTCTTCCAGATCAACCGCCGCGCGGACGGCACCCGTTCCTCCAGCTCCGTGTCCTACATCCACCCCATCATGGACCGGAAGAACTTCACCCTGCTGACCGGCCTGCGTGCCAAGGAGCTGACCTTCGACGACGCCAACCGGTGCACCGGCGTGGCCGTGGTGGACAACGCCTTCGCCAAGACCCACCTGCTCACCGCACGGTCCGAGGTGGTCGTTTCCACCGGCGCCATCGATTCGCCCAAGCTGCTGATGCTCTCCGGCATCGGCCCGGCGTCCCAGCTGGAGGAGTTCGGCATCCCCGTACGCGTCGATTCCCCCGGCGTGGGCGAGCACCTGCAGGACCACCCCGAGGGCGTCATCCAGTGGGAAGCCAAGCAGCCCATGACCGAGACGTCCACCCAGTGGTGGGAGGCCGGCATCTTCACCACCACCGAGGACGGCCTGGACCGCCCGGACCTGATGTTCCACTACGGCTCGGTCCCGTTCGACATGCACACCCTGCGCCAGGGCTTCCCCACCACGGAGAACGGCTTCTGCCTGACCCCCAACGTCACGCACGCCCGGTCCCGCGGCACGGTCAAGCTGCGCAGCAGGGATTTCCGGGACAAGCCCAGGGTGGACCCGCGCTACTTCACCGATCCCGACGGGCACGACATGCGCGTCATGACCGCCGGCATCCGCAAAGCACGCGAGATCGCAGCGCAGCCTGCGCTGGCCGAATGGGTGGGCACCGAGCTGTACCCGGGCGAGGCGATCCAAAGTGACGAGGAGATCGCCGGGTACATCCGCAAGACCCACAACACCGTGTACCACCCTGCCGGGACGGTGCGAATGGGAGCGGCGGATGACGTCATGTCACCGCTTGATCCCAAGCTGCGGGTCAAGGGGGTCACCGGCCTCCGGGTGGCCGACGCATCCGTGATGCCGGAGCTGACCACCGTGAACCCGAACATCACCACCATGATGATCGGCGAGCGGTGCGCCGAGCTGGTGCGCGAGGCGCGAAACGGGTAAGCACCAGGGGCTGGCAGCCTAAGTCCGGCAACACGAATGGGCGGCTTCCCTACAGGGAAGCCGCCCTTCACATGCCCGGAATGCCCGGGGAGGTTTTATTCCCGGCCCTCGGACACCCATTTGGGGTCCGCGGAACGTGAGCCGACGACGGCGTCCGAGGCCGGGTCCAGTGCTTCCAGGTGCGCCGGGGTCAGTTCCAGGGACAGTGCGCCGAGGTTTTCGTCGATGCGGGCGGCCTTGCGGGTGCCGGGGATGGGGATCACGGGCAGGCCCAGCCGCTTGCCCTGCGCCAGCAGCCAGGCGAGGGCAACCTGCGCGGGCGTGGCCTGCAGCTGGTCCGCCACGAACCGGACCGCGTCCACCACGGCCTGGTTGGCACTTGCGGCATCGGGGGCGAAGCGGGGGATGTTCCGCCGGAAGTCCTTGTCGCCCAGGCTGGTGGTGTCAACGGTTCCGGTGAGGAAACCGCGGCCCAGCGGAGAGTAGGGAACAAAACCCACACCGAGGGTGGCGGCGGCGGGAACCACGTTGCGTTCCACATCGCGGCTCCAGATGGACCACTCGCTTTGGACCGCGGCGATAGGGTGGACGGCTGATGCTTCCTGCAGCTCCTGCGCGGTCACCTCGGACAGGCCCAGGTGCTTGACCTTTCCCTGCTTCACCAGCTCCGCCATGGCGCCCACGGTCTCTTCGATGGGGACCCGGACGTCCCGGCGGTGCATGTAGTAGAGGTCGATGACGTCGGTGCCCAGCCGCTGCAGGCTTCGCTCCACCGCCTGGCGCACGTATTCAGCATCTCCACGGATGTCCGTGTAGCCGTCGGTCGGCGTGCCCACCAGCGCGAACTTGGTGGCGAGCTGGACCTCGCTCCTCCGGTCCTTGAGCAGCTGGGAGATCAGTTCCTCGTTGCTCCCGCCGCCGTAGATATCCGCGGTGTCAATGAAGCTGACACCCGCGTCCACGGCATGATGCAGCGTCTGCAGTGCCTCGGCAGGATCCACCTCGCCGTACACGGGGGTGAGGGCCATGCCGCCGAAGCCCAGGGGGCTGACGGCGAGGCCGTCGCCGAGCTGGACGGTATCGCCAGGGTTCGTGGGCGTGTTTGCCATGGGTGCTCCTGTTCGTTTCCTGAGAATGACGTTACAGCCAGGGTATGACGCGGTCCGCGGCGGGGCGGGTGGCCTGGATCAGGCGGGCATTGGCCTCGTCCGGTCCGGTGGCCCAGGCCAGCGCGGCCTCCCGCTCCATTCCGAATGAAACGTGGCGGTCCACCAGCCGCTGCAGCCGGAGCTGGTGCGGGGTTTCGAGGAACCACACCTCATCCAGCTGCGCCCGCACCTCTTTCCACGGCTCCTGGTCCGCCAGCAGGTAGTTGCCCTCGGTGATCACCAGCGGAACGTCGGCCGGAACTGCAATGGACGCGGCCACCGGTTCATCAATGGTGCGGCGGAACTCCGGCGCGTACACCACTGACTCGTCCCGGCATGCCAGGCGCCGCAGCAGCGAAAGGTATCCGCCGCCGTCGAACGTGTCGATGGCGCCCTTCCGCGCCCGCAACGGCGTGCCCTCGATGATGGCGTTGCCCAGGTGGAATCCGTCCATCGGCACCACCACCGAAGTTCCCGGGGTGAACTGTTCCTGAAGCCAGGCAGCGAAAGTGGACTTGCCGGACCCCGGTGCCCCGGCGATGCCAAGGATGGTCCGCGTGCCGGGCACCATCCGGCGCCGCAGCGCATCGACGGCGTGGGCGATCTCGGGGGAGTCCATGGCAAAAGCCTAGTCACTGCTGCGCGAAGCCGGCGCGTTTTTCCCGGCCGGCAGCGCCTTCAGGCCGGCGGCGCAGCCCACGATGCCGGCGATGAACAGCAGTTTCACCACGCTGAAGGGTTCCGCTCCGGTGGCCATCGCCCAGCCGACGGTGAGCGCAGCGCCGATGCCCACCCAGATGGCGTAGGCGGTGCCCAGCGGAATGCTCCGGATGGCCATGCCCAGGCCCAGCATGCTCAGGGTTGCGGTGACGGCGAAGATGACGGTGGGCAGCGGGTTGCTGAAACCGTCGGACAGGCCAAGGGCCGTGGCCCAGACTGCTTCAAGGACGGCGGACGCCAGGAGTACCAGCCACGGAAGGGTGCGCTGCAGCATCACGCCACCACCTTCAAGCCAACCACGCACGCGGCGATGCCGGACAGCAGCAGCAGGCGCGCCGCCGTCGGGCGTTCCACTTTGGTGGCCATCGCGTAGGCGGAGGTGAGGACCACCCCCACACCCACCCACACCGCGTAGGCGGTGCCGGTGGGAATGGACTGCATGGCGACGGCAAGGCCGCCGGTGCTGGCCGCGACAGCTACGAGGAAGAGGGCGGCAGGAGCGAGGCGGCGGCGTCCGGAAACCTGGGAGGCACGGTGCAGGGCGGCGGCCCAGACGGCCTCCAGCGCGCCGGAAAGAATGAGGATTACCCACGACATGACAGATCCTTTGGCCAGTCTTGTCGCGTGCCGGGTACTGAACCGTCGTCCGGAGGCTCAGGTGTGGAGCCTTGGTTTCCAGCGTAGCAACGCACGACGGCGGCCAGCCACCGTTGGTGCCCAACCTCACCAGCGGCGCTGCTGCTTACGCCGGGGTCTCCACCGGGTCGATGGACACCACGGCCAGGAAGCCGCGGCCCAGGATTTCGGGGGAGTCGGCGTCCGAGCCTGCCACCGCGTCATAACGGCCCAGCTCCACCGGCTCCCCACCGCCTTGGCTGACCTTCGCCTGCCCCTGCAGCAGCACACCGAACTGCCCCTCAAACACGGGATGGGCGCGCTTCCTGGACAGCTCGATGATGGACGTGAAGCCTTTGTAGGCCCCGGTCCGGGTGATGACGTTCAGGTCCCTGATGTCCCCGGTGGGCAGCTTGGCCGCCGTCGCTGCGCCGCCGTCGAACCGGAAGGGACGGTACTTCTCCAGGGGCTGCTCTGCGCCGTCGATGGTGAGCAGGATGAGTTCCCCCTCGATGACCGTCAGGACTCGCTCCATTCCCGCAAACGCCGAGAAGTCCCCGGCTTTGGCCACGTCGGCGATGCTCACCCGCCAGTCAAACCCGCCGTCTTCGGAGCCCTGGCGCGCGATTTCCCTGGTCACCCCGCCGCCGTTGCGCCACGGCTCGGCCTTGAGTTCTGCGAAGCGGATGATCTGCATCAGCCCAGCCTAGTTGCACGCTGCGGCCGGCATCGCAGTTGCGTCCCGTCCCTGCTAATCTCCTCCGGGGGGTCAACACGAAAACAGCCTGAAGGAGCCGGGAATGTTCGTCAAAGTGTGTGGTCTCAGCACGCCCGAATCGGTGCGTGAAGCAGTAGATGCCGGTGCGGACGCCGTGGGGTTCGTGCTCACCGCCAGCCCGCGGGTCGTCTCGCCGTCGCAGGCAGCTTCGCTGCTCGCCGGGGTCCCCAAAACTGTCTCCCCGATCGGGGTGTTCCGCGACGAACCTGTGGCCGACGCCATTGCCATCGCCCGGGCCGCAGGCCTGGAATGGATCCAGCTGCATGGCAGCCGGTCCCGCGCGGACGTGACGACCGTTCACGACGCCGGCATGAAGCTGGTCAGGGCCATCACCATGGGTGCCGCCCGGGATGAGTTCGAAGACTGGGGCGAGGACCTGCTCCTGATCGATGCAGCCGTGCCCGGATCCGGTGAGTCCTGGGACTACGCTTCCGTGGCAGCCCTGCCGGTGCTGCAGGGACGGAGCTGGCTGCTGGCCGGTGGGCTTGAACCCGGGAATGTGGGCCAGGCATCGGCAGCTGCCCATGCCTGGGGCGTGGATGTTTCCTCCGGCGTTGAAGCGTCCCGGGGCGTAAAGGACCTGGCCAAGGTCCGGGCCTTCGTGCACGCTGCCAAGGACGCGGCCACGGTCTAGATACTGTCCCGCCCCGCCGCCCGCGGTTATCAGGGCAGGATCAGGGGAGTCCCCCACCCTTTTGTCGGAGGGTCGGGGGCACAATGGGTGCATGAAGACACTTCTGAACATCATCTGGCTGGTTTTCGGCGGCCTGTGGCTGGCCTTGGGCTACTTCCTGGCGGGTGTGGTCTGCTGCCTGCTGATCGTCACCATCCCGTGGGGCATTGCCTCGTTCCGGATCGCCGCCTACACCCTGTGGCCGTTTGGCCGGATGGTGGTGGACAAGCCCGGCGGCACCGGTGTTTTCTCCCTGCTGGGCAATGTGATCTGGCTGCTGGTGGCGGGAATCTGGATTGCCATCGGGCACGTGGTCACGGCGTTCGCCATGGCCATCACCATCGTCGGCATTCCGCTGGCCATCGCCAACCTGAAGCTCATCCCGGTGTCCCTGATGCCGCTCGGCAAGCAGATCGTGCCCACCAGTACCCCCTTTGTGAGCACTTACCCCGTCAGGACCTACCGCTAGCCGCCTTCGCCGGGCCGCAGGGCACGGAGCACGCAGAACTCGTTGCCGTCCGGGTCTGCCATGACCACCCACGTGGCGGCCGCGCCCTGGCCCACGGAGACCTGGCGGGCACCCAACTTCTCGAGCCGGGCCACTTCAGCGTCCTGGTCCTCGGGCCGGAGATCCAAATGCAGGCGGTTCTTGAGCTCCTTCCGTTCGGGGACCCGCAGGAAGAGCAAATCGGGCAGCACGCCGTCTTCCGTGCTGCCGGCGGGCGGCTCCAGCACGATCTCGTCATCCTCTTCATGGGTGCGTCGCCATCCAAGCGCCTTTTCCCAGAAGGCTGCGGGGATGCTGGGATCGGTCGAATCAACAGCGATGGCTTGGATGCGCAGGCTCATCCGTGCAGTGTGGCACAGCTCCCGGCTAAATCGAAGCAGGTCCCCGAAGCGGGGCCATCCTCAAGGTCGCCGGAACGCCCCGTTCCGCAGGATGGCCACCGAATCGCTCTGGTCCAGTTCCGCGGCGATGTCCACGTCCCCGGGGTACCCGGCCCCCAACAGTTCCCGGCCGCTGGAGCACTGCTGCAGCATCTCCCGCAGGCGCGGTTCGGCGGACTCGTAGACAGCCATGGCCGCCACCGCTTCCGGCGCATAGCCGTGCCGGCCGTCCCCGGCTTCGTAGCCGCCCTTGCCGGCGGCCACCAGCCCGGCAATAAACGCGCCGGCTCCGATCTGGTCCTCCACGGCGGGGCGAAGGGTGCCGTCCGGCCAGCGCTCACCGGCGGCAACCACCGCCACCACCGCGTCGTCCGGAAGGTTGGCGGTCACCCACTCCGCTGCGGCTGCCGCGTTCCGCAGGCACACCGCGGCCACCAGCGGAACCTCCCCGGCCAGCGACTGGCACAGCTCTGAGCCGTTGGGGGACGGCAGCACCACTCTCTCCAGCGACGCCGCGCTCCGCAGGCTTGCCGGGGACAGGCTCAGCCCGCCGCCGTCGCGCGGCCCCGCCAGCTGCGCCTGGTGGTGGGCAGCGAAATCCTCCGCGCTGGTGTCCCGCCACCGGTAGGGGAAGACTTCCGCGCCCCGGTCCAGCGCCACGCTGACGCACGTGCTGAAGGACAGCACGTCCACCACCACCGCGATATCCGCGGTTGGCGCGACCGTCAGGGCTCCGGCCAATCCCCACTCCAGCCGGACCGCGAACGGGAGCTGCCGGTGCGCAACATCGGCGGAGAACGTGTGCCGCGGGCTGGAGCCGGGCGCGTTCACGCCAGTTCACTTTGCAGGTTGCGGTGGGCTGCGTCCAGCCACAGGTCCCGGGCGCGCTGCTGGTGGAAGAGCGGGTCAAGTTCCAGCAGTTGGCGCACGACGGCGGCCCGGCCGGCTGCAAAGTCGGCGTCGCCGATGTGCGCATAGTCCCTCCGCACGGCGGCAACGTAGCGGGCGTAGTCTTCCGGCTCCCCGCCCAGGATGGACAGGTCCGCGTCGCAGAGGAGGGCGCCGTCGTCGTCGCCTGGTTCGGGCCGATGGTCCAATGTCAGGCGGACCAGCCTGGCAACTTCCGCCACTTCTTCCGCCGGAAGCCCGGCGTCCGCCAGCCGGTCTTCCGCCAGGCGTGCCGACTCCTCCTCGTCCTGTTCCGCGACCCCACGGTAAACGGCATCGTGGAACCACGCGGCCAGCAGCACGGTCCGCGGCGGCTCGTCCGGTTCGGTGAGCAGGTCCAGCGCCTCCAGCACGGAGAGCAGATGCGTGCAGCCGTGATAGTGGCGGTGCGGCTCGCTCCACCGGTCCAGCAGGTCCAGGAAGAGTGCATCGTGGCCGGGCATGATGGCCTCCCACCGGTTCAGCAGCGGGACCTTCAGCGCCTTGTTCCGCCGGCGCGCCGGGATCCGCAAGCCACTGGCGATGAGCCTGCGGACCAGCACCCGGGCCTCCACGGACACGGCACCGGCCGCCACCAACTCGTCGAAGCGGCGCTCCGGCACGTCGTAATGGTCGCCGTCGAACGCCCGTTCCGGGATGCCGGCGGCGGCAGCGAAGGCATGCAGCTCGTCCAGCGACGAGTCGGAGACCAGATGCGAGAAGTGGGTTCCGTGTGCAGGCCACAGCGGCGGGTCAATGTAGATGGCCATGGAAGCGAGTCTAGTGCTGCCGTTCTCCCGGTAACCCGGGGGACCGCGGGACAGGTGCAGGTCCTCCTTTGCGCCCTTATGCTGTTTCCCATGCCGCATCTGCGGACTAGGATCGTTTCATGGCCCTCATCCGCGTTTCCGAAGCAGCACGGTTCCTTGGCGTGAGCGACGATACCGTCCGCCGCTGGACCGAGAACGGAACCCTCACTGCACTCCGCGACGGCTCGGGCCGTCTCGCTGTCGACGGGCTGGAACTGGCGGCTCACGCGCAGAAGCTGGCCCAGCTTCCCGACGACCCCAAGAATGGCAGCAGCTCCGCGCGGAACCGCTTCGTGGGCCTGGTGACCAACGTGATCACGGACAAGGTGATGGCGCAGGTGGAACTGCAGTGCGGACCCTTCCGGGTGGTGTCGCTGATGAGCAGCGAGGCGGTCCGCGAACTGGGCCTCGAACCGGGCTCCGTGGCCACCGCCGTCGTCAAGGCAACCACGGTCATCATCGAATCCCCGAAATGGAAGGCCACGGCATGAGCCTGCGGAACATGACCATCCTGAAGGCCCGGTTCTCCGCCGCGCTGCTTGCCCTGGGTATCCTCCTGCCGGCCGCACTTAGCGGATGTGCCGCGCAGGGCAGTGCCCCCGACTCCAGTGCCGGCGGCACGCCGAGCGGCGCCATCACCGTTTTCGCCGCCGCCTCCCTCAAAGCCACCTTTACCGAACTTGCCCGCACTTTCGAAGCGGAACATCCGGGAACAAAGGTGACCCTGAGCTTCGCGGGATCATCCGAGCTCGCCAGTCAGCTCAGTCAGGGCGCGCCCGCGGACGTCTTCGCATCCGCGGACACGGCCAACATGAAGAAAGTGCAGGACGCAGGGCTCGCGGACGGCACTCCGAAAGACTTCGCCACCAACACCCTTGCCATCGCGGTGCCGCCCGGGAACCCGGCCGGCATCGCATCGCTGCAGGACCTGGCCCGGCCGGGCATCAAACTGGTCACCTGCGCCCCGCAGGTCCCCTGCGGCGCCGCCACGGCCAAGGTGGCGCAGGCAGCCGGGCTTACGCTGAACCCGGTCAGTGAGGAAAACGCCGTCACGGACGTCCTGGGCAAGGTCACGTCCGGTGAGGCCGACGCCGGGCTGGTGTACGGCACGGACATCAAAGCCGCCGGCTCCAGCGCGAAAGGCATCCCGTTTCCGGAAGCCGGGAGTGCGGTCAACACCTACCCGATTGCAGGCGTCGCCACTGGCCGGAACAAGGCCACCGCCCAGGCCTTCCTGGACCTGGTCACCGGGCCGGAAGGCCAAAAGGTCCTGGGCGCCGCAGGATTCGGCCCATTCGCCCAGGGCGCGGGCAGCAAGTGAGCTGGCCAGGGAAGGTGGCCCGGCAGCAGGGACGGTCTGAGGCGCGCCCGCGCACCCACCCAGCCGTATACTTTGGCATCCCCGCCTGGGTGCGGGCGCTGGCGGTCGTGGCCGCCGTCGTCGTCGTGCTTCCGCTGCTGGCCATGGTGCTGCGCGTGGACTGGGCCAACTTCATTCCGCTGGTGACATCCGGGCCATCCCTGACGGCGCTGGGGCTGAGCCTGCGGACCTCGGCCGCCAGCACCGTGCTGTGCATTGTGCTGGGTGTCCCGCTGGCCCTGGTCCTTGCGCGGGACACCTTCCGCCTGCAGGGCCTGCTGCGCTCGCTGGTGCTCCTGCCGCTGGTGCTTCCCCCGGTGGTGGGCGGCATCGCCCTGCTTTACACGTTCGGCCGGCAGGGGCTGCTGGGGCGGGCCCTGGACGTACTAGGCCTGCAGATTGCCTTCTCCACCACGGCGGTGGTCCTGGCGCAGACGTTCGTGGCACTGCCCTTCCTGGTGGTAAGCCTCGAAGGTGCGCTGCGGACCTCCGGCTCCCGGTACGAGGCAGTGGCCGCGACCCTGGGCGCCCGTCCCGGCACCGTCTTCCGGCGTGTCACGCTGCCGCTCGTCCTGCCCGGCCTGGCTTCCGGCGCTGTCCTCTCCTTCGCGCGGAGCCTGGGCGAATTCGGTGCCACGCTGACCTTTGCGGGCAGCCTGCAGGGGGTGACCCGGACCCTGCCGCTGGAGATCTACCTGCAGCGCGAAACGGACCCGGACGCCGCCGTCGCCCTGTCCCTGGTGCTGGTGGCGGTGGCCGTGGCAGTGGTTGCCCTCGCGTACCGCCGCCCTGCAGCAGGACGCGCCGGGTCAGGACAACGGACGACGGCGGAAGCCCCGGCAGGAGGGAACGCGCAGTGACGCTGTCCTTCCAGGCAGCCGTGGCCGGGCGGGGTTTCGACGTCGCCCTGACCGTCCGGCCGGGCGAAACCGTGGCCGTCATGGGACCCAACGGCGCAGGGAAATCAACGCTGTTATCCAGCATCGCCGGCCTGCTGCGGCCGGACAGCGGCAGGGCGGAGCTCAACGGCAGGCCGCTCTTCGACCTCGACGGCTCCCGGCCCACGTGGTCCCCTCCGCATAACCGGGGCACGGCCCTGCTCGCCCAGGAACCCCTGCTCTTTCCCCACCTGAGCGTCCTGGACAATGTCGCTTTTGGTCCCCGGAGTGCGAGTGTGTCAAGGAGTGAAGCCAAGGAGCAGGCCCTCCGCCTGCTCGCTGACGTTGAAGCGGACCACCTTGCCGCGCGTCGTCCTGCCGAGCTCTCGGGCGGCCAGGCCCAGCGGGTCGCCGTGGCACGGGCACTCGCCGCCGACCCCGCCCTCCTCCTGCTCGACGAGCCGCTGGCCGCCCTGGACATCCACTCCGCGCCGCTGCTGCGCCGCCTGTTCAAGCGCGTCCTGGCCGGGCGGCAGGCCATCATCGTCACCCACGACGTGCTGGATGCGCTGATGCTCGCGGACCGCGTGGTGATCATGCAGGACGGCAGGATCGCGGAGGAGGGTCCAACCCGGACCGTGCTGGAGCGGCCCCGGAGCTCTTTCGCGGCCGGGCTGGCCGGACTGAACTTCGTTCCCGGCACCCTCGACGGAACCGGGGTCCGGACCGCTGGCGGCCTCAGGATCGCCGGCCACGACGACGAACCCGGCCACCTGCCCACGCTGGGCGGTTCCGGCGTCGCGGTGTTCCCGCCGTCGGCCGTTTCCGTGTTCCTGACGGACGCCCATGGAAGCCCGCGGAATTCGTTCGCCGTCACTATTACGGACCTTGAGCCGCACGGTGACCAGGTCCGTGTGCGTGCCGGAAGCCTGGCCGCGGACATCACGCCGGCCGCCTCCGCCGACCTGGCCCTGGTTCCCGGCATGACGGTGCACTTCGTGGTGAAGGCTGCGGCAGTGTCCGTCTACGGGACATAGGCTGCTCCTCCCTGGGCCGTGCTGTCCGGAGGGAAAGGACCTGGGCCTCTGGACAGCCGTTTCGCCGTGGGCAAACATGGCTAGTGGACCTCGCCGTCCAAAGTTGAGCGTAGTAGACTCAACTTAGTCAACAAGCCCCCGAAAGGAGCTCTCTTTGGACGTCAAATTCACCACCAAGAGCCAGGAGGCTCTTTCCGCCGCGGCAATGAACGCCTCGACGGCCGGCAACCCTCAGGTGGAACCGGCCCACCTCCTCAAAGCCCTGATGGACCAGCGGGAGGGTGTGGCCGTCGCGCTGCTCCGCGCCACCGGAGCCGACCCCGACGCCGTCAGCGTCCAGGCCAGCAGCGCTATTAAGGCCCTGCCCGCCACGTCCGGCGGCTCCAGCCAGCAGGCGCAGCTGTCCCGGCCCGCGCTGCAGGCCATCCAGCAGGCCAAGGAGGAAGCTGACAGGCTTGGCGACAGCTTTGTGTCCACCGAGGTGCTCCTGGTGGGCCTGTCTGGCGGCAATGATGCCGCTGCCCGCCTGCTGCGCGACGCCGGCGCTTCCCGCGAAGCCCTGCTCGCCGCGCTGCCCGGTATTCGCAATGACCGCAAGGTGGACAGTCCGGACCCGGAGAACACCTTCCAGGCGCTTGAGAAGTACGGCGCGGACCTCACTGCGATGGCACGCGCGGGCAAGCTGGACCCCGTGATCGGCCGCGACTCAGAGATCCGGCGCGTGGTCCAGGTCCTGTCCCGGCGCACCAAGAACAACCCGGTGCTCATCGGCGAACCCGGTGTGGGCAAGACCGCCGTGGTGGAAGGCCTGGCGCAGCGGATGGTGGCAGGCGACGTCCCGGAAAGCCTGCGGGGCAAGACCCTGATCTCCCTTGATCTGGGTTCCATGGTTGCCGGCGCCAAGTACCGTGGCGAGTTTGAAGAACGGCTGAAGGCGGTCCTCGAGGAAATCAAGGGCTCCGATGGCCAGATCGTCACCTTCATTGACGAGATCCACACCGTGGTGGGGGCAGGTGCCACCGGCGACTCCTCCATGGACGCCGGCAACATGCTCAAGCCTATGCTGGCCCGCGGCGAGCTGCGGCTTATCGGTGCCACCACCCTTGACGAGTACCGCGAGAACATCGAGAAGGACGCCGCCCTGGAACGCCGCTTCCAGCAGGTGTATGTGGGCGAGCCCAGCGTGGAGGACACCATCGGCATCCTCCGCGGCCTGAAGGAGCGCTACGAGGCACACCACAAGGTGTCCATCGCCGACTCCGCCCTCGTAGCGGCGGCCACGCTCTCCAACCGCTACATCTCCGGCCGCCAGCTGCCGGACAAGGCCATCGACCTGGTGGATGAGGCGGCCTCGCGACTCCGCATGGAGATCGACTCCGCCCCGGAGGAGATCGACCAGCTCCGCCGCCAGGTGGACCGCCTCACCATGGAGGAACTGGCGTTGAGCGGGGAGTCGGATCCGGCGTCCATTGAACGGCTGGCCGCCCTCCGCGCGGACAAGGCGGACAAGGAAGAGGAACTTTCCGCGCTGAATGCCCGGTGGGAAGCCGAGAAAGCCGGCCTCAACCGGGTGGGCGACCTGAAAGCGAAGCTGGATGAGCTGCGCTCTGCCGCCGACAAGGCCCAGCGCGAAGGCGACCTCGAAACGGCATCGCGCGTGCTTTACGGCGAAATTCCCGCTTTGGAGCGCGAGCTGAATGCCGCTGCCGAGGCCGAGGCCGCCGTGACGGATAAGCCGGCGCAAATGGTGGCGGAGGAAGTGACCGCTGAAGATATCGCTGAGGTCATCTCGGCCTGGACGGGCATCCCCGCCGGCCGAATGCTGCAGGGCGAAAGCCAGAAACTGCTGCACATGGAGGAGGAGCTGGGCCAGCGCCTGATCGGCCAGACCAAGGCTGTACAAGCCGTGTCCGACGCCGTCCGCCGCGCGCGGGCGGGCATCAGCGACCCCAACCGCCCCACCGGCTCGTTCCTGTTCCTGGGCCCCACCGGCGTAGGCAAGACCGAACTGGCCAAGGCCCTGGCTGACTTCCTGTTCGACGACGAGCGCGCCATGGTGCGCATCGACATGTCCGAGT
This sequence comes from Arthrobacter sp. E1SS-5, assembly GCF_057073715.1. NCBI lineage: Bacteria > Bacillati > Actinomycetota > Actinomycetes > Micrococcales > Micrococcaceae > Arthrobacter > Arthrobacter sp. E1SS-5. Next base: position 3,855,599 of record NZ_CP172703.1, on the reverse strand, counting down.
ACAGCGAGAAGCACAGCGTTGCCCGCCTGGTCGGCGCCCCTCCGGGATACGTGGGCTACGAGGAAGGCGGCCAGCTCACCGAGGCCGTCCGCCGCCGCCCGTACTCCGTGGTGCTGCTGGATGAGGTGGAGAAGGCGCACCCCGAGGTGTTCGACATCCTCCTGCAGGTTCTCGACGACGGCCGCCTCACCGACGGGCAGGGCCGTACCGTGGACTTCCGCAACGTGATCCTGGTGCTGACCTCCAACCTGGGCAGCCAGTTCCTGGTGGACCAGAGCCTGGACCCCGAGGCCAAGCGCAACGCCGTTATGGCCACGGTTAACGCGTCCTTCAAGCCGGAGTTCCTGAACCGGCTCGACGAGGTGGTGCTCTTTGACGCCCTCACGGTGGAGGAACTGGCGCACATCGTGGAGCTGCACGTGGCGGAACTGGGGCGGCGGCTGCACGAGCGGCGCCTTACCCTCGACGTTACGGACGGCGCCAAGGCCTGGCTGGCGCTGTCCGGTTACGATCCCGCCTACGGTGCCCGGCCACTGCGCCGCCTGGTGCAGCGCGAGATCGGCGACCGGCTGGCCAAGGCGATCCTGGCCGGCGAGATCAGCGACGGCGATACGGTCCTGGTGGATACCGCGCCCGACTTCGGTGAACTCACCGAATCCAGCGTCGACACGCTGACCGGTGCCCCGAGCTCAGGGCTGTCGGTGCGGCGGAAGGACTAGCCGCGGGCGAAGGTGGAGGTGTGCTGCCCTGTCAGGACGAGTGTCAGGGCAGCACACTTGCGTTAATCACGTTGCCGCCGTCAGCCGCGACATAGCAGTCCACCCGCCGGTCGCCTGAGCCCCAGCTGGTACTGCTGGGGTAGCTGCGCTGGTAGTTGAGCGGGAACTGTTTTGCCGCCGGGCTGAGCTTTGCCGCCTGGCAAACCTCCAGCGCCTTGGCTTTGAGCGGGTCCGCGCCAGGGTAGTCACCGTCGTCCGGGTAGCGGAGGGTGGCTACCAGCTGCGCCGAATGGGGCGTATCGCATGGCACCACCGTGGACGTCAGCGCCTGGGGGTCGAAGTCCTTGAAGCAATCACCGACGGCGTACGCTGCCGGCGCCACGCCTTCCCGGGGGAGGGGCTGGGGGCTGGCGGGCGGAGTGACGGCAGTCTGCAGCACGCCCGGCGCAGCAGCTTTCGGTGCCGGGGTGCCCGGCGAGGTGTTCAGCCACACGCCAAGCCACACCAGCGAGCCCGCCACGGCCAGGATCACGACGACGAAAAACGCCTTCCAAAGTGCGGGCCGCCTGTTGGTGGGCCTCTCCGGCGTGGGCTCGTGGCGCGGCTGGGACCACGTGACGGATTCCGGGGCGGGGGCCGACGTACCGTTCCCGCCGGGGATTTTCGGCAGGTTTCCGGTGCGTGGCGGCGAGGAGGGTTTTGGCGGAAGGTCCTGCTGGTTCACGGGTGCGCATCCTCCTGGTTTCGGTTCCGCGGCTCGCCGACGGCCGGATAAAATCGGCAGTTCTTAAGCGACTCTACCGAAGAAAAATGCCGGAATCCCGCGGGCGGGAGTGCGTCATGGTACCCCACGCACCTGTCCGGGCCTCCCGGCGGCGAGCGGGGCCCGCCGAAAGCATGTAATCTAGGTGTACGACAAATTGACCAAACATTCCGGGGCCTCACCGATCGCCAAGGTGACCACCTCCGGTCCAAGTACAAAAGGGGGTCACGCCATGGGGCGCGGCCGTCAAAAGGCAAAAGCTACCAAGCAGGCTCGGGACATCAAGTACTACTCCCCGAACACTGACTACTCGGCACTGCAGCGTGAGCTGACGGGCCCTGCCAGTCGTTCAACGAGCCGATATTCGAATGAGCCGGTTGAACCGGATTATTCGGCTTATGTGGACAAGTACGCGGATGATTTGGATGACGATGACGACGAGGTAGACCACCGTCGCATCGGCTAGATGTCGCTGGCCGTCGCTGCGCTAAAGCAGTTGGCACTCAGACGCGCTAATCTTCGCCACGCTGCTTTCCGTGCAGCACCCCTAAGTCCTGACCTCGCTCAAGAGGCCCGTTGGGGCATGCCTGTGTCCGGCACTACCTCAACGGGCCCTTTTGTCGTTCCTACCTGGGATGCGTGCCCGCCTGACAGGCATCAGGGTATGGGGAGGGCCGTCCTCTTCCAGGAACGGAAGGATGAGGCCGGCGAGCGTGGCAGGGCGTTCCATCGGCAAACCATGTGATGTGCCTGGAACCACTGCCAGCTGTCCGTTGGGCAGCGCCTCAAACAACGAAACAGCGTGGGGCAGGGTAACAATGTCATCGTCCCCGACAGCCACAAGCACCGGCTGTCGGATCCGCGAGATCTGGGATGTTTCAAGTGACGGCTCGCTGGTGATCAACTGCATGGCTTTGCGGGCTACTTCTCCAAAGTGCCCTGGTCCATCAGGAGAACGCTCGGCATAGGCCCGGGCAAGCTCTTGGAACACCGGCGCATCAGGGTCCATTTCCACTTGCTGAACGCCGTGCACGTCGTAGTTCGCGCTGATGATGACCATCTTGTTTACAAGGTCTGGTTTCGCGAGAGCCACCAGGAGGGCGACAATGCCGCCGTCGCTCCAGCCAACCAAGTGCGCGGGCCCACCGACGACTGTTTCGAGGACGCTGATCGCCTCTCTGGCCATATCGTCGTAGTGGAAGTCTGCATCAGTATCCGCCGTATAACCGTGTCCACGGCGGTCGTAGGCGATGACGCGGTAGTGGTTCGACAGCGCAGCCCCGAGTGTGTCGAGGAGGGCATCACTGTTGCTGAGCCCACCGTGTAGCAGGAGCAGTGGAAATCCCGCACCGCCCCGGTCTTCCACCCACGTCGAATGCCCGTCAATGTCGAGGAAGCGGGCCATCTTCGTTCACTCCCATTCCGGATCGACCGCTGCTGACGTGCCGCCGTGCTGCGTATCCAGCGGATCTGTCCGGGCTATTTTCCCCCGCCCAACCTTGTGGCTCAAGGGGGTCCGTGTACCGTTGGTCCCATGCCAAAAGTTGAGGGATACCGTCACGGCGAGCCCTGCTGGGCGGATCTGCAGACCCCCGATGTTGCCGCCGCCAAAGACTTCTACGGCCGGATCTTCGGCTGGACCTACCAGGACTTTCCCACTCCGGACGGCCGCAGTTTCGCCCAGGCTTTCGTCGGCGGCGAGCTGGTATCCACGATCGCGCCGCAAAGCCCCCTGCAACTGGAGGCAGGCACTGCCGCCAAGTGGAACATCTATTTCTCCGCCAAGGACGCCGCGGACGTGTTGGAAGAAGCGCGCCACGCCGGAGGTACTGCCCTGTTCGGCCCGGAGAGCGTAGGCGATACGGGAGTACTTGGCTTCCTGGCCCCTCCCGGTGGCGGAACCACGGGCATCTGGCAGCCCGGAACGCACTACGGAAGCCACGTGTTCAACCAGCCCGGTGCGCTGGCGTGGGCTGAACTGTTCACGCCAGAGACGCCTGCCGCCGTCGGTTTCTTCCAGCAGCTGTTCGGGCACGAGGTCACCGAGTACCCCCAGGACGACGGCGGCAGCTACAGCACGCTGCTCATCGACGGCACCGAGGTGGCCGGCGTCGTTCCTGCCGACGAAGGCGAGCAGGCCGACTGGCAGGTCTACTTTGGCGTGGCGGACGTTGCCGGGGCGGCAGCGGAGGCCCAAGCCGCAGGCGGGGAAGTCATCGTGGAGCCGGACGAATACCCTGTGGACGGCTCATTGGCCACCATCAGGGACCCGCAAGGCGGAGTGCTCAACCTGATCCAGGTCCCTTAAATGCATCGAGTGCTGAGTATTTGTCGTTCCCAGGCGTGAAAACGACAAATACTCAGCACTCGATAAAGGGTTTTAGGCGTACGCGTTGACCAGGCGGACCGCGCCGCCGTCCACGCCCTTGGCGCCCTGCACGTAGTCGGGGCCGGACTTGTCGATCGAGTCGGAGTCCGCGGTGACGGTGCCCATGATCCAGGACGGCAGTCCACGTTCGTTGAGGCGGGCCACGGCGGCATCCGCCGCTTCCGGGGAAACGATGGCCACCATGCCCACACCGAGGTTCAGCGTGCGCTCCAGGTCGGCCAGCGGGACGTTGCCCAGCTCGGACACCAGCTTGAAGATGGCCGGCAATTCCCAGGTGGCGCGGTCAACGGTGGCCACCAGGCCCTGCGGCAGGACGCGGGCCAGGTTGGCGGCCAGGCCTCCGCCGGTCACGTGGCTGAAGCCGTGGACGGCTGCGCCGGCGCTGACGGGGAAGGTGCGGGCCAGGTCCAGGCAATCGGCGGCGTAGACGCGGGTGGGTTCCAGGAGTTCCTCACCCAGGGTGCGGCCCAGCTCGGAGACCTGGCGGTCCAGGGCCCAGCCGGCGTGGTTGATGACGCGGCGGACCAGGGAGTAGCCGTTGGAGTGCAGACCGGATGAGGCCATGCCAATCACCACATCGCCGGCGCGGACGCGGTCCGGGCCCAGCAGCGCATCGGCTTCCACCACGCCGGTGGCGGCACCGGCAACATCGTATTCGTGCTCGCCCAGCAGGCCGGGGTGCTCGGCGGTCTCGCCGCCCACCAGCGCTGTACCGGCCACGGAGCAGGCGGAGGCGATGCCGCGGACGATGCCCGCGATGCGCTCGGGGACAACCTTGCCGCAGGCGATGTAGTCGGTCATGTAGAGCGGTTCAGCACCCACCACAACGATGTCGTCCACCACCATGCCCACCAGGTCGAAGCCGATGGTGTCGTGGATATCCATCGCCTGCGCGATGGCCACCTTGGTGCCCACGCCGTCGGTGGAGGTTGCCAGCAGCGGCTTCTTGTAGGTCAGCAGCCTGGAGACGTCGTAGAGGCCGGCGAAGCCGCCCACCCCGCCGATCACCGAGGAGTTGTGGGTTGCCTTCACGGCATCCTTCATGAGCTCGACGGCGCGGTCCCCGGCTTCAACGTCCACGCCGGCGGAGGCGTAGGTGATGCCGGAGTTTTCTGCGGCGGGGCTGGCGGAGGTCATACGGAATCCTTCTTGTCGGCGCTGGTGGCGGCGTGTACGTCGGGCACGAGGTCGGCTTCGGTCAGCAGGTTCTCGAATTCGGAGTCCGGGCCCGGGTCGCAGCCGGTGGCGCCGGACTTCTCCGCGGGATCCTCCGTGGCGTCCACGGCCAGGGCTGCGGTTTCACCGGGAAGGGCGGAAGGGGAAGGCTTCAGGCCGCCCAAGTCCGTCCGCTCCAGCAGGTTCTTGCCCAGCTTGTCCGCATCCGGAAGCTTGATGGGGTACTTGCCGGTGAAGCAGGCGGTGCAGAGACGTTCGCGCGGTTGCCGGGTAGCGCCGATCATGCCGTCTTCGGAGATGTACGCCAGGGAGTCAGCTCCGATGGCCTGGGAGATCTCTTCGATGGTGGCGCCATTGGCGATCAGCTCGGCGCGGGAGGCGAAGTCGATGCCGTAGAAGCAGGGCCACTGCACCGGCGGGGAGGAGATTTTCACGTGCACCGCGGCGGCGCCGGCCTCCCGGAGCATCCGCACGATGGCCCGCTGGGTGTTGCCGCGGACGATCGAGTCATCCACCACCACAACCCGCTTGCCGCGGATCACGGATTCGAGGGCGTTGAGCTTGAGCCGGATTCCCAGCTGGCGCAAAGTCTGCGAGGGCTGGATGAAGGTGCGGCCAACGTAGGAGTTCTTGACGAAGCCGTGGGCGAAGGGGATGCCGGATTCCTCGGCGTAGCCGACGGCTGCCGGAGTACCGGATTCCGGAACGGGGATGACGATGTCGGCCTCGTGGGTGTTTTCCCTGGCCAACTGGCGGCCCATCTCCACACGGGACTCATAGACGGAACGGCCGGCGATGGCGGCGTCCGGGCGGGCAAGGTAGACGTATTCGAAAACGCAGCCTGCCGGCGTCGGCTCCGCGAAGCGCCGGGAACGCACGCCTTCCTCGTCGATGGCGATGAACTCGCCCGGCTCGATCTCGCGAATGAAGCTTGCGCCCACGGTGGCCAGGGCGGACTGCTCGGAGGCGACCACCCAGCCGCGCTCCAGGCGGCCCAGGACCAGCGGGCGGATGCCGTAGGTATCACGGGCGGCGTAGAGGGTTCCTTCATCCATGAAGACAAAGCAGAAGCCGCCCTTGATCTTGGGAAGGAGCTCGAGGGCGGTGTCTTCGAGGGTCTTGCCCGGTTCACCCTCGAGGAGCGCGGTAACCAGCGCGGTGTCCGAGGTGTTGCCCTGTTTCATTTCGCCGGTGAGCTGCCCGCCATGGCGCTCGGTAATCATGGCGTTGAGTTCCACCGTGTTGGTCAGGTTGCCGTTATGCGCCAGGGCAACCGTCCCCGTGGCAGTGGCGCCCAGGGTGGGCTGGGCGTTGGCCCAGTGGCTGGCGCCGGTGGTGGAGTACCGGCAGTGGCCCACGGCCAGGTGTCCGGTCAGTGTGTTCAGGGTGGTCTCGTCGAAGACCTGGGAGACGAGGCCCATGTCCTTGTAGACGTTGATCCGGTTGCCGTCGCTGGTCGCTATGCCAGCCGACTCCTGACCGCGGTGCTGCAGTGCGTACAGCCCGTAATAGGTAAGTTTTGCTACTTCCTCACCCGGTGCCCAGACGCCGAAGACGCCGCAAGCGTCCTGGGGGCCTTTTTCGCCGGGGAGAAGATCATGGGAAAGTTTTCCGTCGCCGCGTGCCACTGATCGATTATCGCACGATATGGGGTATGTCTTTTCCGGCTGCCGGTTTGTGACCTGCTAGCCCTGCGGATCGGTGTCGGGCTCCGAATCCGGAACAGCCTCCACCACGGCCCGCTGCTGCCGCTTCACGCTTCGACGGTCAAGGACCAGCGCCAGGCCCGCGCCGAGGATGGCGCCAATGGCAGCGAACATGATCAGGAAGAAACCGAAGACGGACCCGGGGTCGAACGAGGCATCGCCCGGAACCGCATAAGCCACCACTGCGGCAGCGACAATTCCCACCACGGCACCCAGGATCAGGAAAGGAACGTACTTGGGTGCCCGGCGGACAGTTACTTCGCGCCGCTCGGCAGGGGTTTCTTCAAAAGCCATGACATCCAGCCTACTGCCGGAGTTTTGGGGCACATAACGGGAGGTCGAGCCGCGGAATGCGGCGTTTCGTGCGCGCACATTTCGCGGAAAAAGGATCTGCACAGCTGGCCTTCAACTGATATATCTATTGACACAAGGTGTGGCCGCTGTCATATTTTCCTGCAGGCGTATTGTGCGTCGTGTTGCGTACTACGCAATTGCTCTCGTGATCCGTGCGGCCACGGCAATGCTCCCGGGGCATGGCATGTCAGCTAGATTGGCACTTGGTGCCGACTCACCGGATCCAGCCGGATCCAGGAAAGGAACACAAGACCATGGTCCACAAAGTCCAAGCAGTTGTGGTTAAGGAAAAGAACGCTCCGGTGTCGCTGGAGACTATCCTGGTGCCGGATCCGGGACCGGGGGAGGCGTTGGTGGACATCCTGACCTGCGGTGTGTGCCACACGGACCTGCATTACAAGCAGGGCGGCATCGGGGAGGACTTCCCGTACCTGCTGGGCCACGAAGCCACCGGTGTGGTCAGCGCTGTTGGCCCGGACGTCACGTCCGTGGCCCCGGGTGACAGGGTCATCCTGAACTGGCGTGCTGTGTGCGGTGAGTGCCGTGCCTGTGCCAAGGGCCAGCCGCAGTACTGCTTTAACACGCATAACGCCACCCAGAAGATGACCCTGGAGGACGGCACGGTCCTGTCCCCGGCGCTGGGTATCGGCGCCTTCGCTGAGAAGACCCTGGTGGCCGCCGGGCAGTGCACCAAGGTGGACCCTGAGGCGGACGCTGCTGCCGTTGGGCTGCTGGGCTGCGGCATCATGGCCGGCATCGGTGCCGCGATCAACACCGGCGAGGTCAAGCGCGGCGAGTCTGTGGCAGTGATCGGCTGCGGTGGCGTGGGCATCGCGGCGATCGCCGGCGCAAGGCTGGCGGGGGCGACGACGATCATCGCCGTGGACATCGACGACAACAAGATCGAAATGGCCAAGTCCCTGGGCGCCACCCATGGCGTGAACTCCAAGCAGGAGGACGCGGTGGAAGCCATCCGTTCCCTCACCGGAGGCTTTGGCGCGGACGTGGTGATTGACGCCGTCGGCCGTCCCGAAACGTACAAGCAGGCCTTCTACGCCCGCGACCTCGCCGGCCGCGTGGTCCTGGTCGGTGTGCCGACGCCGGAGATGAAGCTGGAACTGCCGCTGCTGGATGTCTTTGGCCGGGGCGGATCGCTGAAGTCCTCCTGGTACGGCGACTGCCTGCCGTCCCGTGACTTCCCCATGCTGGTGTCCCACTACAAGCAGGGCAACCTTGACCTGGACGCCTTCGTCTCCGAACGCATCACCATCGACCAGGTGGAGGAAGCCTTCGGCAAGATGCACGAGGGCAAGGTCCTGCGTTCTGTTGTAGAAGTCAGCCCGGTGGAGATCTGATGGCTGTCACGATCGAGAACCTGGTCACCTCGGGCACGTTCTCGCTCGACGGCGGCACCTGGGACGTGGACAACAACGTCTGGATCGTGGGCAACGACGAAGAATGCGTCATCATCGACGCCCCCCACGACGCCGCCGCGATCATCAACCAGGTCCGCAGCCGCAAGGTCAAGGCCATCCTGCTCACCCACGCACACAACGACCACATCGGCGCCGCCCGCGAAGTCGCCGACGCCCTGGGCGCCCCGATCCTCCTGAACCAGGAAGACCTGGTGCTGTGGGAGCAGGTCTACCCGGACGCCAAGCCGGACCGCTACCACGCCGACGGGGACGTCTTCGAGGTGGGCGGGGCAACCCTGCGGGCCATCCATACGCCGGGCCACTCGCCGGGATCCACCTGCTTCTACCTGGAGAGCGAAGGCACGGTCTTCACCGGGGACACATTGTTCAACGGCGGCCCCGGCGCCACCGGCCGGTCCTACAGCGACTACCCCACCATCCTGAGCTCCATCCGCGAGCGGTTGCTGACACTGCCGGCTGAGACCGTAGTCCGCACCGGCCACGGTGACAACACCACCATCGCGGCGGAACAGGAAACACTGGCGAAGGTTCCGCAGTAGCAGGCGGAAAGCCGCCTGAAGGAAACGACGACGGCGACATCCGGCATTGTGCCGGATGTCGCCGTCGTTTTTGCTTGGGCAGTTAAGGGAGCTGGGGCCTACGCGGGGTTGTTGCCGTCAGGCCCGGCCTCCGGATCCAGGTCTTCGCCGTAGCCGCTGGCGGAGGCCAACCCGGACACCTGCTGCCCGGCATTGGTCTGGGCCGGCATGAATTGGTCCTTCTGCGGGTCCGGGGCTTCTCCTCCAGATTCAGGTGCCACGTCCTGCCGCAGATGCCCGTCTTCCGGAATGTTCTTGGATACCTCTTCATCAGCCATCCCACCAGCCAAGCACCCGGTGGGCAATAGCTGCAAGAGGCAGGCCCGGGTGAAAAGGGCAGCTTAATTCGAGGCTGCAGCGGACGGAAAAGAGCCTGGGAGCGCGGCTCGTCGGAGAGTGCATTCGGTGCTTTTTCGTCATATCCGAAATTCATTGACAGTGGGCGTGGCAAGAGTCACACTGTTGCATATGGTGATCGCTGTTGCGTTAGGTGCTTCCAGATTTTCTTCTGGAGTCATCGCTTCTGTTCCCGACTGACCTCCCCACACTCGGGAACAGGATGTCTTGAACACCCCCTGTTGCCCCGCCTGCTCCGTAATCACCCAAAATGCTCACAACCCAGCCCTATTCGGGAGGAAACACATGACTACCTCAGTGAACGCGCCGCTCAGCGCACGCGGAAAGCTCGCTTCAACATTGCCTGCCGAGCAGCTGGCTGAGATCACGGAGTTGTTCGCCCTGCGGCGCACCGGCTACTCCCTCGATGCCCCCTTCTATACCGATCCGACCATCTTCAAGCTCGACATGGAGGCCATCTTCGGCCAGCACTGGATCTTTGCCGGCAGCGTTGCCGAGCTTCCGGAGCCGGGCGACTACATCACGGTGGACTACGGCCCCTACTCCCTGATCGTGCTCCGCACCGATGAGGGCGAGGTCAACGTCCTGCACAACGTCTGCCGCCACCGCGGTGCACGTGTCCTGACCGAAGCTGCCGGTTCCACTGGAAACCTGGTCTGTGGCTACCACTCCTGGACCTACTCGCCCGAGGGCAACCTGATCCACGCCTCCGCCCCGGGCGAAGCCAAGTTCGACAAGAACTGCTTCGCGCTCAAGCGCGCCCACAGCCGCGAGGTCGCCGGGCTCATCTTCGTCTGCATCGCAGACGTTCCGCCCGCAGACTTCGATGAAACCGCCAGGATCTTCGAGCCCTACCTGGCACCCCACGACCTGTCCAAGACGAAGATTGCCTACCAGCAGAACATCATCGAAGAGGGCAACTGGAAGCTCGTCATGGAGAACAACCGTGAGTGCTACCACTGCGACGGGCACCCGGAACTCGCCTGCTCGCTGTTCCCCACCTGGGGCCTCACCGAGGGCCTGATCCCCACCCACCTCGAAGAGGTGTGGGACCGCAACAAGGAGGCCCAGTCCTCCCTCGAGGAGCGGTGCCGCCGCTACGGCCTGCCCTACGAGGTGGTTGAGGAACTCGATACCCGCATCGCCGGCATCCGCATTTCCCGCGAATCCCTGGACGGCGAGGGCGAGTCGTTCTCGGCCGACGGTCGCAGGCTCTCCAAGAAGCTGCTCGGCGACCTGCCGGACTTCCGCTTGGGCCGCTGCTCGATGCACCTGCAGCCCAACAGCTGGTTCCACTTCCTGGGCGACCACGTCATCACGTTCGGCGTCTTCCCTATCAACGAGCACCAGTCCCTGGTCCGCACCACCTGGCTGGTGGCCGACGACGCCGAGGAAGGCGTGGACTACGACCTCGACAAGCTGACCTACACCTGGAAGCAGACCAACATCCAGGACAAGGCATTCGTTGAGCTGTGCCAGCAGGGTGCCGCCAGCCCCGCCTACGAGCCCGGCCCCTACATGAAGAGCGAATACCAGGTGGAGGCCTTCATCAACTGGTACGTCCAGCGGGTGCAGGAGCACTTGGCATGATTGACGTTGCCCTGACTGAGACGCCTGTCCAGGAACCGCAGCGCATCCGCGGCCTCGAAATGCCGTGGAACCGGGTCATGGGCAGCATCGAAGGACCCGCCAGCGCAGCCAAGGCACTGGGCCCGTGGCATCCGCAGGAATTCATGGCCGAATGCGTCGAGACCATCCCCGAGGCGGGCGGCATGATGACGTTCGTGTTCCGCCGCACCGACGGTGCGCCTCTCGCGTTCCGTGCCGGGCAGTACGTCAACATCGCCTTCCCCGTGAACGGCGAGGACCAGGAGCCCGTGGACCGCAGCTACTCGCTGTCCAGTTCGCCCACGGAGCCGTGGACCTTCAGCGTCACCGTCAAGAAGGACGCCGGCGGACTGGTTTCCCCCTGGGTGCACCAGAATGTCAGGCCCGGCACCGTCCTGGACATGCTGGGACCTGTCGGGGCATTCCACCTGCCTGATGCCGACCGGCGCGCCCGGTACCTGTTCCTGGCCGCCGGCGCAGGCATCACCCCCATCATGTCGATGCTGCGGACCATCCACTCCCTGCCGGGAACCGCCGACGTGGTGGTGCTCTACCACGGCGCGGAAGCCGGCGGCTTCGCCTTCCACCGGGAACTGGCCTACATCGCTTCCGTGGACTCGCGCATCAAGGTCTCCTACGCCCTGGGCGACCGCGGCCGGCCGGAGGACTGGGAAGGCTTCAGCGGGCGGCTGACCTCAGCCATGATCGACGAAGTGGCGCCGGATGCCAACGGTCGGCAGGTGTACGCCTGCGGACCCGAGGGCTACCTGAACACCGCCACCGAACTGCTCAAGAAGGTGGGCGTCGACGACACGTCCATCTACATGGAGTTCTTCTCCGGCGACCGGCAGACCCTCCTCGAATACCAGGCCGAGCTCGCCCTGGCGGCGGACATCGCCGAGGAGATCGCAGAGGAAATCGCGGAGTCCGCGGAGGACTACTTCGAAGGCCAGCCGGCAGCGTTCGGGATCTACGAGCCCGGCTACGACGATGACGGAACCCTTCAGGCCACGGGACTGGCGCTGGAAGCCGCCACCCCGGAAGCCGCCTCCGGCGCCCCGGCTGCGGCCCCGGAGGCGCAGACCCCGGAAGCCTCCAGCTTCGACACCGTTGGAACCGGCAGCCTCACCCTGTCCTTCATGCGCACCGGGATCAACGTTCGGATCGACCCTGAGGAGCACATTCTTGAGGTGGCCCAGCGCGCCGGTGTCCGGATCGGTGCCAACTGCAAGGAAGGCATGTGTGGCTCCTGCAAGGTGGTCAAGCTGTCCGGGGAGATCGACATGAACCACCAGGGCGGAATCCGCAAACGGGAAATCGATGCCGGCAAGTTCCTTCCCTGCTGCTCCACGGCGCGCACCGACATGGTGATCGATGCCTAGCCCCTGAAGCGGCGGGTGCCCTGCGCACCCCCAAAGATTCACCGCAAGTGAAAAGCAAGACCGCACGGAAGGCCTGAGGCATTTAGCGTCAGGCCTTCCGTGGCAATCGAACGCCAACGATAGGAGTCATGCCCATGTCAGGAAACAAAGCTGTTGCCTACAAAGAGCCCGGTGTCGTCGAGGTCATCGACACCCCGTATCCCACGTTTGAACTGAAAGCCGGCCCCGGCGTCAATCCCGCCAATGTTGGCCGGAAGGTTCCGCACGGCGTCATCCTGCGCACTGTAAGCACCAACATCTGCGGGTCCGACCAGCACATGGTCCGCGGCCGCACCACCGCCCCTGCCGGCCTGGTCCTGGGGCACGAGATCACCGGTGAAGTCATCGAGACCGGGCCCGACGTCGAGTTCATCAAGGTGGGGGACATCGTCTCCGTCCCCTTCAACATTTCCTGCGGCCGCTGCCGGAACTGCACGGAGCGCAAGACCGGCATCTGCCTGAACGTCAACCCTGACCGCCCCGGATCCGCCTACGGCTATGTGGACATGGGCGGCTGGGTGGGTGGCCAGGCTGAGTACGTCCTGGTTCCGTACGCCGACTGGAACCTGCTGCGCTTCCCCGACCGGGACCAGGCACTGGAGAAAATCATGGACCTGACCATGCTCTCCGACATCCTGCCTACCGGTTTCCACGGTGCGGTCACAGCCGGCGTGGGCGTCGGGTCCACTGTGTACGTTGCCGGAGCCGGCCCCGTGGGCCTTGCCGCGGCCGCAAGCGCCCAGCTGCTGGGAGCCGCAGTGGTGATCGTGGGCGACCTGAACGAGGACCGCCTGGCCCGGGCCCGGTCCTTTGGCTGTGAAACCGTCAATGTGGCCGACGGCGACCCCGCCGATCAGATCGAGCAGATCCTCGGCGTCCGGGAAGTCGATTCCGGCATCGACGCCGTCGGTTTCGAGGCCCGCGGGCACGGCCACGGAGCCCAGGAAGCACCGGCCACGGTGCTTAACTCCCTGATGGACCTCACCACCGCCGGCGGCTCGGTGGGCATTCCCGGCCTCTACGTCACGGGCGATCCGGGAGCTGCGGACGAGGCCGCACGGAAGGGAAGCCTGTCCCTGTCCCTGGGTACCGGCTGGGCCAAGTCCCTGTCCTTCACCACCGGCCAGTGCCCGGTGATGAAGTACAACCGGCAGCTGATGATGGCCATCCTGCATGACCGGATCCAGATCGCCAAGGCGGTCAATGCGACGGCCATTTCGCTTGACGACGCCCCGCGCGGGTACGCGGAGTTCGACGCTGGAGCTGCCACGAAGTACGTCCTGGACCCGAACGGCTACCTCAACAACTGATATCTATAGCCCGTTTCTGAAGGGCAAAGGAGCCAGTCCCATCAACCTTGGGACTGGCTCCTTTTTCGTTGCCGCAGTGGCGTTCCCCGGGGCAACAAAAAGGTGGTTGGGCCTGCCGGTCTCAAGCAGGCCCAACCACCTGGTGTGGGTGGCGCAGATCAGCCGCGGAGGCGTTCCATGCCGGGGTCAAAGAGCGGCTCGGCGCTGACGGTGGCGGCTACGCGCCGGCCGAAGTACTCGATCTCCACGGCGTCACCTTCGGTTACGGACGAGGGCAGCCAGGCGTAGGCGATGGGCTTGCCGACGGTGTAGCCGTAGGCCGCGCTGGTGACGTACCCAGCGGCTTCGCCGGCCACGTACACCGGTTCCTTGCCCAGCACCACTGAGGTGCCGTCGTCGACCGTCAGGCAGCGCAGCGTCTTGGCCGCCGGCTGTTCCTTGCGGACCGCCAGCGCGTCGGCGCCGACGAACCCGGTCTTGTCCTTGGCCACGGAGAAGCCCAGGCCTGCCTGGTAGGGGTGGTGCTCGGAGTTCATGTCCGTGCCCCAGAGCCGGTAGCCCTTTTCAAGGCGCATGCTGTTGAAGGCGCCGCGGCCGGCGGCGATGATGCCGTGCTCCCGGCCGGCTTCGAACAGCAGGTCCCACAGCTTCAACCCGTATTCCGCCGTGGTGTACAGCTCCCAGCCGAGTTCGCCGACGTAGGAAAGACGCATGGCCGTCACGGGGATGCCGCCCACCGCGATCTGCTTGGTCCGGAAGTACTTGAGGCCGTCGTTGGTCAGGTCGTCCTCGCTGACCTTGCCGATGACCTCGCGGGCCAGCGGGCCCCACAGGCCGATGCAGCAGGTGCTGCCGGTGATGTCCGTGACGTGGGCCCACTGGGCGGGATCCGCCGCTGATTGCCGGCGGGCCTCCACCCGGAGGTAGTCGAAGTCCACGTTGCTGTTAACGCCCAGCTGGAACTCTTCCTCCGCGAGCCTGGCCACGGTCACGTCGCTGCGGATGCCGCCGTCGTGCTCCAGCAGCAGGCAGTACGTCACGGCGCCGGGCTTCTTGGCGATGTTGCCCGTGCTGAGGCGGTGCAGCAGCGCCTGGGCGCCGGGGCCGGTGACGGAGAGCCGCTTCAGCGGCGTCATGTCGAAAAGTCCGACGGCGGTACGGGTCTTCCACGCTTCGGCGGCGGAGATGGGGGAGTGGAACATGTTTGCCCACTCCTCGCGCTCCGGGGCGCGCCATTCTTCCGGCAGTTCGGCCAAAAGGCCGCGGTTGGCTTCGAACCAGTGCGGGCGTTCCCAGGCGGCGGACTCCAGGAAGAAGGCGCCGAGCTCCTTCTGGCGGACGTTGAAGGGGCTGACGCGCAGGTCCCGCGGTGATTCGCGGGGCTGCAGCGGGTGCATGACGTCGTAGATCTCCACGAAGTTTTGCTGCGAGGTCTCACTGACGTACGCGTCGGAGGTCTGCACCTTTTCGAAACGGGTCAGCTCGCAGCCGTGCAGGTCGGTCTGCGGCCGGCCGTCGATGATCAGCTCTGCCATGGCCTTGGCAACGCCGGCCGAGTGCGTGACCCAGACGGCCTCGGCCACGAAGAAGCCGTCGAGGTCCGGTGCCTCGCCCATGAGCGGGCCGCCGTCCGGGGTGAAGGAGAAGATGCCGTTGAAACCGTCCTGGATTTCGGTGCTGCGCAGTGCCGGCAGCAGGTCCTGGCTGTCCTCCCAGGCCGGCAGGAAGTCCTCAAGGGTGAAGTCCAGGCGGGAGGGCATGCGGTGGTCGGACATCTCATCGGCCGGCACTTTGGGCAGGGCGGACATGTCCACGGGCATCGGGCGGTGGGCGTAGCTGCCGATGCCGATGCGGTCGCCCCATTCGCGGTAGTACAGGTCCTTGTCCTGGTAGCGCAGGATGGGCTTGCTGGCACCCTTCGGAAGCTCGTTGACGCCCTCAAGTTCGGCCAGGGGCGTGCTAACCACGTACTGGTGGGCCAGCGGCAGCAGCGGCACCTCCAGGCCCACCATTTTGCCGAGCTCACGTCCCCAAAAGCCGGCGCAGGACACCACAATGTCAGCCGGGATCACGCCGTCGGACGTCTCGACGCCGGTGACCTTGCCGCCCTCCCGGGCGATGCCGGTGACGGTGGTGGAGCCGCGGTACGTGACCCCTTGTTCGCGCGTGCGCTCGATCAGGAGCTGCACGGCCCGGGCCGCCAAGGCAATCCCGTCGGTGGGGATGAGCAGGCCGCCCAGGACCTCGCGGCCGCCGGAAAGCTTGCCGGTGTTCAACAGCGGGTAGATCTTTTCGCATTCGTCGGCGTCAATGATCCGGCTTTCGACGCCCCAGGAGGTCATCAAGCCCATCTTGCGTTTCAGGTCGGCCAGCCGCTCCGGCGTGGTGGCCAGCTCCAGTCCACCCACCTGGTTGAAGCAGGACTCGCCGTCCTTGCCCAGGGCGAGGAGCTTGTTCACGGTGTACGTGGCGAATTCCGTCATGGTCCTGGACGGATTGTTCTGGAACACCAGGCCCGGTGCGTGCGACGTGGAGCCGCCTGCCAGTTCCAGCGGGCCCTGCTCGACGACGGTGATGTCGTTCCAGCCGCGGCTTACCAGCTCGTCGGCGAGGTTGGTGCCGACGATGCCGGCTCCGATGATGACGACGCGGGGTGATGCGCTCATGATTTCTGGTTCTCCTGGGTGGTGCTGGAATCCGCCTGGCCGTGTGATGCAGTTAGCTTCGCTATGAGCAACGCGCATCACTATATGCAACAGAGTGTCCCAGCTCACATCGGATGTCAAGGGTTTCCTGCTTTGTTGCGGGGATCGGCAGCGCTGCGTTGAACGGCAGCAAAGAGGCCCCCGCCGCTGGTGCGGCGAAGGCCTCTTGTAGTGACTGTGCAGTCCCGTCAGTGGGAGACGTCTGCCGAGATGTCGGCGAGGGTGCGCCCCTTCGTTTCAGGTGCGAGCCACTGCGAGAGGATTGCGCCGAGCAATGCGACGATGGCGGCTACCACCATGCTGGGCCCCATGCCGATGTTGCTGATCGCCCATGGCAGGGCGAAGGTGCCGAGTGCGGCTCCAATGCGGCTGAAGGCCGCGGCGAAGCCCATGCCGATGCCGCGCAGGTGGCCGGGGAACAGCTCAGCCGGATAGACCTGCGTCAACGTGGTGTAGCCGGCATTGAAGAAGGAGAAGGCGAGGAACAGGGCGAGCACGAGGATCGCCGGCGCGTCCGCCCAGACCCCGATCACCAGCAGGATGCCTGCGCAGAGCCACTGCCCGGGCACGGTGAGGATGCGGCGGCCGAGCTTGTCAATCAGAAGCACGGTGGTGACAACACCCGCGGTGGCAAGTGCGGACAGCCCGACTCCACCGGCCCAGCCGCCGCCGAAGCCGAACTGGTTGAGCACGTCATCGGCGAAGGTTGCGATTGCGAAGTACGGAGTGACGGCGCAAAACCAAAAACCTGAGGTGAAGAGGGTGGTGCGCCACTGCTGCCTCGAGAACAGCATTCCGACGGAGGCGCTCTTGATTTTGGTCCTGCCCTGCGCGGCTTGGGCCTCCTGGATCGCCCGCAGATCGATTTCTTCGGTGATGCTGTTGTGCATCTGGGGCGATTCGACGTATTTGTGTGCGATCGCGAGTGCTTCCTCACGCCGCCCCTTTGTGATGAGCCAGCTGGGCGATTCGGGGAGGCCGATGCGGGCGAGGAACAGGACGAATGCGAGGATCGTGCTGGTGCCGATGACAATGCGCCAAGGGACGCCCGCGTCGTGCATGAGCGTGCCGATGATGAATGCCATCATGAAGCCGACGTACCAGGCGATCAGCGTCAGTCCCAGCAGCCGCCCGCGGAGCTTTGGCGGGGAGAACTCCGACAGCAAGGGGCCGCCAATTGAGTATTCGCCGCCGATCGCGACGCCCATGCAGAACCGGATGATGGCCAGCTGGAGGACGGCTCCATCTCCGGAGGTCACGAAGAACTGGGCCGCTGAGGCCGCCAGGAACAAGCCCATGTCCACCAGGAACATGGGCTTGCGTCCGAACTTGTCGGTAGCCCAGCCGGCAAGCGGGGAGCCGACGAAGATACCGGCCAGCGGGCCTGCAGCGATCATGCCAAGGGAGAGTGCGTCGAGCTGGAGCTCTGACCGCATGGGCCCGGTGACAGGGCCGATAATTCCGAGGATGTAACCGTCGAGGAACATCCCGCCAATGAAGACTGCGACAAGCCGCACCATGAAGCGGCGTTTGAACGTGGAGCTCGTCCCTGAGTTCCGGCGCTCCGCACTGCTTTGATCGATGGTGCTGCCACCTTTGATAGTCATAAACAGTTTCCTTTAGTGGTTTAGCGCTGCCGCGCGGATGCTGGCAACGTTGTGCCGCCGATGCCCAAGCCAAGGTTCCCCTTTGGATCGGCATCATGCATTCGTTCGTCGATTCCCCAGGCCATCACGGGTGGAGTCGGGGGGGCGGAAGGAACATGTCCAGGCGATTTCGTTCCGTGATGATCAACAACGTTCGCTTTATGCAACAAAATCGTGCGCTAGGTCACACTCAAAGTCAAGAGTGTGACCCGTGAAAGTTGGAGTATGAAAGTGCCCTTGATGCCTGCTCCCGGGCATGCCAAAGGCCCGCGCGTTGCGGGGCCCCGTTCTCCGAAAACGGTGCTTCGATGAGGAATACCTCCCCAGGTCTTAGGCCCACCGAAGCACCTTTCACGGAAAACGGGACTCCCGCCGCGAACGCTGTCCCTTCTATCCGGCTGTTTCCAAGACGTGGGCGTCCAAGGCCCCGGCTTGCAGCGGCTCCGAGGACGATTGGCGGCGTGCGGCCTCCACGGTGTGGAGCAGCAGCAACGCGGTGGTGACGGAGCCGACGCCGCCGGGGACAGGGCTGAGCGCAGCCGCAACCCCTCGGACGCTGTCCGCGTCCACGTCTCCCACAAGGGAGCCGTCGGCCAGGACATTGGTGCCCACATCGATGACTACGCAGGAGGCGGAGACGTGGCTCCCATTAAGAAGGCCGGTCTTTCCCGCCGCGACCACCACGATGTCAGCTTCAGCCGTGTAGCGCTCCAGCGGCCCGGAGCGTGAATGGCATACCGTGACGGCAGCGTCGCGTTCCAGGAGCAGGAGGGCCAGCGGCTTACCCACCACTGCCGAGCGGCCTACAACCACAGTGCGGCGCCCGGCCACCGGGATGCGGTAGTGCCCAAGTATCTCGACGACGGACCGGGCCGTGGCGGGCGCGAAGGCGGGCTGCCCCACGGCAAGGCGGCCCAGGCTAAGCGGGTTCGCACCGTCGATGTCCTTTTCAGGCGGTATCAGGCCCACCAGGGTATCGGCGCGGACGCCGGCCGGAAGCGGTGTCTGCAGGATGATGCCATGCACTGACGGTTCGGCGGCCAGGTCGCGCAGGACACCGGCCAGTACCGGCTCCGTTGCATCGTGCCCGAGGTCGATGACCCGGCAACCGATCCCGGCCGCCTCCGCGGCGCGCTCGATGGAACGGACGTACCAGTGGGTCGAGCCGTCGTCGGTTGCGATGACGACGGCCAGGGCAGGATGGACGCCGTCCTGCTCGAGGTCCCGGGACTGCTCCCGGGCACGGCGCCGGATGTCCCCGGCCAGTTCCTTTCCGGAGAGCGACTGCGTGCTCATTGAAGGATCCTTTCCCGTACCCGCGCCACAAGGGCATCGGCCGCCGCTACGACCTTTTCTTCGATGCCGTCCGTCTGCTCCTTGAGCAGTGACCGCGCCGACTGGTCCCTGATGGCTACAACGTTGATGTCGATGTTGACCCGCGCCGTGGTGGCAGCGGCACGTGCTGCATCTGCTGCTGCCGCCACGTCGCTGATCACGTTCGGGTTGGCTACGTCGGCAAGTCCGGTTGCGAGCTCCACTACCGCACCGGCCAGCTTGACCAGCTGTGCGGGGGTCTGTGCCGCCTGCACCAGCGCTGCCTGGATGGCAGACGTCCTGGCAGCCTTGAGCTCCTCCGTGTCAGCAGGCAGCCGATAGGCGTCGATGACGGCTTGGAAAACCTGCTCATCCGAGTCGGCCAGGCGCAGTGCCTCCGACGCGAGCTCATCGGCCACCTTCGTGGTCCGCTCCACCAGTGCTGCATGCTCCCCGTACTTGGGGCCGGTGGTGTAGCGGGCCACCATGGCCACCAGGGCCGCCCCCTGCGCGGCATGGAGTGCGGCCGCCGCCCCGCCTCCCGGCGTGGGTTGCCGGGAGGCGAGCCGTGCGAGGTAGCTGCCGATGGTCTCGGATCCGATCGACCCAGCGCCGGGCCGCGCCGCTTTGTTCGCTTGCTGTTCCGCCATGCTCAACCGCGCAGCCGGGACATCGTGGGGTCGTACAGCGGATCCTGGGTCACGGTGGCCAGAATGCGGCGGCCGAAGTACTCGATCTCAACAGAATCGCCGATCGACACTTCGGCGGGCAGGTAGGAGTAGGCAATGGGCTTGCGGACGGAGTAGCCGTAGGCGGCGCTGGTGACGTAACCCACCGCCTGGTCCTTGTAGAACACCGGTTCCTTGCCCAGCACCAGGCTGCGGCCGTCGTCGACCGTGAGGCAGCGCAGGCGGCGCGCGGAGTTCTCCTCTGTGCGGCCTTCCAGGGCTGCCTTGCCCACGAAGTTGTGCTTAGCCATCTTCACAGCGAAGCCGAGGCCGGCCTCGAAGGGGTCGTGCTCGGTGGTCATGTCGGAGCCCCATGAACGGTAGCCCTTCTCCAGGCGGAGTGAGCTGAAGGCGGCGCGGCCTGCGGCGATGATGCCGAAGGGCTGGCCGGCCTTCCACAGCGCATCCCAAAGGCGCTGGCCGTTGTCGGCACTGGTGTACAGCTCCCAGCCCAGTTCACCAACGTAGGACAGGCGCATGGCCGTGACCGGAACGCCGCCGATGACAACCTTCTTGGACCGGAAGTACTTCAGGCCGTCGTTGGAGAAGTCGTCGCTGCTGACCGCGCCGACCACCTCACGGGCCAGCGGGCCCCAGAGGCCGATGCAGCAGGTGCCGCCGGTGGTGTCGCGCACCTGGACCCAGTCCCCGGCGCCACCGCCTTCGGTCTGGTGACGCGCGGCCCGCTCAAAGTAGGCGGTGTCGATGTTGCCGTTGGCGCCGAGCTGGAAGGTCTGCTCATCCAGGCGGGCCACGGTGATGTCGCTTCGGACACCGCCATGGTCATCCAGCAGGAGCGTGTACGTGACGGCTCCGGGCTTCTTGTTCAGGTCAGCAGTGGTCAGTTCCTGAAGCAGCTTCAGCGCCCCCGGTCCGGTGATTTCCAGGCGCTTGAGAGGGGTCATGTCGTACATGGCGACGGCGGTACGCGTCTTCCACGCCTCGGCCGCGGCGATGGGGGAGCTGAACATGCCGGACCAGGAATCGCGGGCCGGCGGCTGCCAGGCTGCGGGCATTTCCTTGAGGAGCTCGGCGTTGGCCTCGAACCAGTAGGGGCGTTCCCAGCCGGCGCCTTCCAGGAAGTAGCCGCCCAGCTGCTTGTGGCGGGCGTGGAACGGGCTGACGCGCAGGTTGCGCGGGGAGAGCTTGGGCTGCAGCGGGTGCAGGACGTCGTAGATCTCCACGAAGTTCTGCTGCGAGGTTTCGCTGACGTACTCCGGGGTCAGCTGGACGTCCTCGAAGCGGTGGATGTCGCAGTCTCCCAGATCGATGGAGGACTTGCCGTCCACCAGGAGCTCGGCCACGGCGCGCGCGATGCCTGCTGAGTGGGTGACCCATACGGCTTCGGCCACGAAGAAGCCGTCCAGTTCCTTCGACTCGCCCACCAGCGAGCCGCCGTCCGGGGTGAAGGAGAAGATGCCGTTGAAACCGTCCTCGATCTCGCTTTCGCGCAGGGCGGGCAGGATCTGCTTGGTGGCTTCCCAGGCCGGGAGGAAATCCTCCAGGGTGAAGTCCAGGCGGGAGGGCATGTTGTGTTCGCTGATCTCATTCGGCTTGAAGCTGCCCAGCTCGTCCAGGTCCACCGGCATGGGCTTATGGGCGTAGGAGCCGATGCCGTAGCGGTCGCCGTGTTCGCGATAGTAGAGGTCCTGGTCCTGGTGGCGGAGGATAGGCAGCCGTGCACCGTTGGGCAGCTCGTTCTTGCCCTGCTGTGCAGGAACCGGTGTGGTCTTGACGTACTGGTGTGCAAGGGGCAGCAAAGGCACGGACATGCCGACCAGCTCGCCGACCTTGGCGCCCCAGAACCCGGCGCAGGAGACCACGATGTCTGCCGGGATCACGCCGTCGGGCGTCTGGACGCCCGTGACCCGACGGCCGGACTGCTCGATGCCGGTCACTTCGGTGTTGCCGATGTACTTTACGCCGGCCGCCTCGGTGCGCTTGATCAGCAGTTGGACCGCGCGGGCGGCCAGCGCCAGGCCGTCGCTGGGAACGTGAAGGCCGCCGAGGATGTCCTCTTCGTTAATAAGGGGGTACAGCTCCTTGCACTCGGCGGGGGAGAGGATGGAGCCCTCAATGCCCCATGACGAGGCGTAGCCAAGCTTGCGCTTCAGGTCCGCAAGCCGGGTTTCGGTGGTTGCGACTTCCAGCCCGCCCACCTGGTTGAAGCAGCTGACGCCGTCCTCGGTGAGGGACAGCAGCTTCTCCACCGTGTACTTGGCGAACAGGGCCATGGACTTGGAGGGGTTGGTCTGGAAGACCAGGCCGGGGGCGTGGGACGTGGAACCGCCCGGCATGTTGAGGGGGCCCTGGTCCAGGACCGTGATGTTGTTCCAGCCCCGGGTGACGAGTTCATCCGCCAGGTTGGTGCCGACGATCCCGGCTCCAATGATGACGATGCGTGGCGACGATTCCATAGAGGTCTCTCCTGCTGTTTTAAGTATTGTGTCTGCGGACGGGCGGACGGTTACCGGAACACCACGGTGCTGGTCTGGTCCAGCAGTACCCGGTGCTGGCAGTGCCAGCGGACGGCGCGGGACAGTGCGAGTGCCTCGGCATCCTGTCCCACGGTGGAGAGCTGGGCCGGACCGTAGGTGTGGTCCACCCGGATGAC
Organism: Arthrobacter sp. E1SS-5; assembly: GCF_057073715.1. Lineage (NCBI taxonomy): Bacteria > Bacillati > Actinomycetota > Actinomycetes > Micrococcales > Micrococcaceae > Arthrobacter > Arthrobacter sp. E1SS-5. Next base: position 3,832,775 of record NZ_CP172703.1, on the reverse strand, counting down.
TTCCTGCTCGATAATCGGTCCCTCATCCAGGTCGGCAGTGACGTAGTGCGCCGTGGCACCCACCAGCTTGACCCCGCGGTCGTAGGCCTGGTGGTAAGGGCGTGCACCCTTGAACCCCGGGAGGAAGGAGTGGTGGATGTTAATGGCCCGTCCCTCCAGTGCGCGGCAGAGGTCGTCCGAAAGCACCTGCATGTAGCGGGCCAGGACCACCAGATCGGCGTCGTACTCCTCCACCAGCTCCAGGAGCCGGCGCTCAGCGTCTGCCTTGGTGTCGGGGGTGACGGGGACATAAATGAAGGGCAGCCCGGCAGCTTCGGCCATGGCGCGGTGGGTCTCGTGGTTGGAAACGACCGCCACCAGTTCGCCGCCAAGACTGCCGCCCCGCCAGCGGAAGATGAGGTCGTTGAGGCAGTGGCCGAACTTGGAAACCATGACCAGGACGCGCTGCTTGGTTTGGCCATGGAAGCTGAACTTCATGTCGAACCGGCTGGCGATGGCCGCGAACTCATCTTCGAGCATGCCGGGCGTGTAGTTGGGGGAGCCGGAGAACGCGGTGCGCAGGTGGAGTGTCTCGCGGAGGCTGTCGTCGAACTGCTGGTGTTCGTCGATATTGAAGCCGCGCTCGAAGAGGAACGTGGTCACGGCCTGCACGATTCCTGCCTGCTCCTTGCAGGAAAGGGTCAGCACGAACTTCTGCGCCTGCTCTTCCTTGAGCGCTGGCAGGGTGGCGGTTGCTGAAGCTGTTTCGATGAGGGTCATGCCCCTCCTCCTTCTAGATATATTCCAAAGCAACGGACTGATATATTAGATTGGCTGCCAGCGTATACTGGTCTACAGGCGAGGTCAATAGTTTTTTCTGGTTGGGAAGAAAGGGCTCAGCATGGCATTCGAAGCATTGGCGGTTGCGGACGACGCCGGCAGGAAGTCACTGGCGGACGTCGCCTACGAGAGCATCCGTGACTGGTTGCTGACCTTGGAAATCAAGCCGGGTGAGCTGCTGAATGACGAGCTCCTGGCCAAGACTCTGGGCGTGGGGCGGACTCCGGTGCGTGAAGCCCTGAAGCGGCTGGAGCTGGACCGCCTGGTGAAGACCTACCCGCGGCGCGGCACCTTCGCCACCCGGGTGGATGTCACCGACCTTTCCTTCATTTCGGAGATCCGGGCCCAGCTTGAACCCCTCGCGGCGGCGCGTGCCGCACGGGTGGCTTCACCTGCGGTCCGGGATGGGTTGCGTGCCACGCTCGAGAAGGTGGAGTCATTCGATGTGGCCGCGGCAACCGTGACGGAGACGCTGCAGCTGGATGCGCAGGTGCACCAGGGCATCTACGCTGCTGCTGCCAACCCGCACCTGGAGGACATCCTGATCCGCTACGACAACCTGGCAACGCGCATCTGGTGCATGGTCATCGACCGGCTGCCGGACTTGTCCCACCACGTTCGTGAACACCTCGATCTGCTCCGTGCTGTCATTGACGGGGACGAAGAGCGGGCCGGGGAACTGGCCAGGGCGCATGTGAGTGAATTTGAGCATGCCGTGCGCGAGGCTCTCTTCAACGCCTAGCCCGCCCCCGCGCTTCAGGCCCGACGGTTGACATGGAGTGTGACCCGGGCCATACTCGGATCCTTATTTGATATATCAATCAGATATCAGTGCTTCCCAAAAAGCGGTGACGGCGCCGGCGAATGGAGTGATAAATGAATTTCCAGGCAAGCCTCGAAGTCCCACGTGACGCCACAGGCCTTGGCCTCGAACAAGGTGATCAGGCCGCCGGCACAGCGAAGAAGGCTCTTGGCCTCCGGGCCGACTGGGCGCGCCTGCCCGGCCGCAGTGTCGAAGTGTGGCTGCAAGGGGAGCATGTGGCCAGCGGGGTGGTGGACCAGGCTTCGGAGGACGGCACGGTGCTCTGGATAGCCGCTGAGGGCATCAGCACCCGGCGCATCTTCGACAAGTCATCCGGCTACCAAATCTGGGTCTAGCGCTCGGTCGCGCCGGGCTGCTGGTCCTAACGCGGTCCGTCGACTCCGGGGGTCATCCCGTGTTACCGCCTGTGGTAGCCCATGTTGGCGCTGACCTTGAGTCCGGCTTCCTTGAGTGTCTCCAGCAGCCCCGGGATCTTTTCCGGGTCGAACCGGAACGCCGGCCCCGAGATGCTGAGCGCACCGATCACGACGCCCTGGTGGTTGTAGACGGGGACTGCCACGGCATTCAGTCCGATTTCGAACTCCTCCCGCACCACGGCATACCCCTTGGCGGCCACCTCGAGCAGTTGCGCGTCCAGCTCCTTTCGGGAGGTGATGGTGCGGGCGGTGCGGGCAGTCAGCCCCGTCTCCTTGAGGATTCGGTCCCGCTCGTCTGCCTCCAGTGCCGCCAGGAGGACCTTGCCGCTGGAGGTAGCGTGCAGCGGCGTCAGGCTTCCCACCCAGTCGTAGGTGGCCAGCGTGGAGGGTCCCATGGCCTGGTCCACGTTCACCGCATAGTTGGAGCGCAGGACGGCAAGGTTGACCGTTTCCTTGAACTCCTCGGCAAGGCTTTCCAGCACCGGGCGTGCCTCATGCACCAGGCTCAGCCGGCCGGGAATGGAACTGGCCAGGCGCAGGATGCCGAAGCCGAGCTGGTACTTTCCGCGCTCGCTGTTTTGGTGGACCATCTCGCGGGTGACCAGCGACCCCATCAGCCGGGAGACAGTGGACTTGTGGATCCCCATCTCCTCGGCGATCTCGCTCACGCCGGCGTGCCCCTCGCGGGCCAGGATCTCCAGGACCGTCAGCGCACGCTCCACGGACTGCACGCCGCCGGACTGGCCGCCCTCGGCGTCGCTGTCTGATTCCGGTTCATTTTTAGGAGCCATACTTCCTGATCCTATGCCGGGAATTGTGACGGCCGTGACATTGGGGCAACCCGGGCGGGGTCCAGGGGCCCAGGATTGACGCTAGCTTCCGCGGTAGGTGGAGTATGCGAACGGGCTCAGGAGCAGCGGCACGTGGTAGTGCTCGGGGCCGGTGACTTCGAAGACCAGGTCCACTTCCGGGAAGAAGGTCTGCGTTTGCAGGCCTGCGTAGTACTTGCCCGTGGCGAAGTTCAGCTTGTAGTGACCCGGTTCCAGCTGCTCCGGCCCCAGGTCCTTCGCCCGGCCGTCCGCGTCGGTGCTGGACGCTGCCAGCTCCCGCCAGGAGCCGGCGTCGTTCTTTGAAAGGACGACGGCGACACCCGCCGCCGGGCGCCCCGTGCCGGTGTCGAGGATGTGGGTGGTGACGTGGGATACGCTCATGCGCTGATCAGTCCTTCGAGCCGCAGTACGGCGATTTCGCGCAGCTGCTGCGCAACGATGGTGTCTTCTTCTTCGGGGGAGTTGGTGAGCCGCTGGTTCAGGGCCGCCAGGATCTCCGGGGCGGTGCGTCCGGCGGCCCGGATCAGGAAGACCCGGCCGAACTTCTCCTCGTACTCACGGTTTCCCCGTGCCAGGGCCTCTGCGGCATCGGCATCCGCCGGGTCCACCCCGGCCTGCTCGGAACGGGACATGGACGCCTCAGTGCTGGCCGCCGTCGGGCGTTCCCCGATCCTTGGGTGGTGGGCCATGGCAGCTTCAACCTCGGCAGGGGTGAAAGGGTTGGCGGCCTGGGCGGCGAACTCCAGGAGCTCTTCGCGGCCGGCGAAGGGGCGTGCCCCGGCCACAGTCTCCACCCAGCGGCTGATGTCGATGCACGGCCGGAGGGTGGCCTGGGCCGCGGCGGGATCCGCGCTGTTGAATTCGGCAAGCTTCATGCTGGTCGTATTCCTCGATGTCATGCTGGCATCCATGGTGACGGCTATGCGGACGCCGGAGTGCCCGGCACCTGCGGCAACGCAGGCTTCCGCATCATGGAACTGTTATTTCAGCATACGTAATATTCAAGGGCAGGCGCGGGGCACTGTCAAGCGGGCCGCCAGATCCCTAGTCCTGGGAGGACGTCCTGGAAAGCACCCACGTGTTGGTCCCGTCCTGGCGTTCGAACGTCACCGTGGTGACCAGTGCCTCGATCAGCGCCAGGCCCCGGCCGGACTCCGCGTCATCATCCGGAGTGGAGGCCTCCATGGGGCCGAACGGCGGCTTGGCGTTATAGGCGCTGACCCGGGCCTGCAGCAGCGCGGGCTGCACGGTGGTCTCCACACCCAGCTCCACCTCCCGGTCTCCGGCCGGCTGCGCATGCTGGACGATGTTGGACGCGGACTCGATGACCGCGGTGGTGAACGTCATCTGGTCCAGGTCATTGACGAACGGGACGTCCAGCCACAGGCTGTCGAGGTCGTTGTGGACTGCTTCGATGGCGTCTTCGGCAGCGGGTCCGCGGTAGCTGCGTGAAGCCAATACCTCAGTCATTGCCGAACGCCTCCTCGGCCGTGGGGTAGGCGGTGAGGACCTTGTCCATGCTGGTCAGCTTCAGGACCATGTTCACCTGCGGCTGCACGGCGGCGATGCGCAGGTCGCCCCCGGCCTGGCGGGCGGCCTTGAGGCAGCCGATCAGTGCGCCAAGGCCCGAAGAGTCCATGAACGCCGTGTTTTCCAGGTTGACCACGATCCGGTTGGATCCGCCGGCGATGACGTCGGTGACGAACTCGCGCAGCTTGGGTGCGGAGACCATGTTGAGCCGGCCGTTCGCCTTGACCTCCGCGTACGAATCTTTGACCTCGTAACTGAACTCCATCAGGATTCCTCTCTGTTTGCAGGTTCTGCGGCCGGTTCGTACCCCTTGTAGAGCACGGCGCGGACCAGGATGCTCATGACCACCAGGTCAAAGACCACCCAGACGACGTTGACCAGGGTGCCCAGCGGCTCCGCCAATCCGGTAAGCAGGCGGGCAATTCCGACGACGGCGGCAACGGCCAGCAGGATGGACACCACGATCTGGGGCCGGATGAGGCTCCAGCTGGGGCCGCCACTTTGGCGCGCCTTGGGGGTGACGGCGAAGCCAAGGGGACGGCCAAACCAGACGTTCCGGGCCGCCGTCGTGCAGGCCTTGATCCAGGTGGGGAACAGCGCCAGGCTGTACTGCTGGCCGCGCCACGTGGGGATGCCGCGGCCGGCCACTGCGAACAGCAGTTGGTTGACCACCATGAACGGGATGAACCGGATGAAGAAGTCCCAGCTCAGGCTGCTGACCGGCAGGATGCCCAGCAGCAGGTAGATGATGGGGGCAGCAAAGTAGATGACTGCCGCGAATCCGCTGAGGTACGTCCACATGGTGGCGAAGTACATCAGGCGCTGGCCGAGCTTGAGGCCCTTCTGCACCAGGGGGTTCTCGCGCAGGAGCACCTGGATGGTGCCCTGGGCCCAGCGGAGGCGCTGGGTGAGCATGGTCTTCAGGTCCTCCGGCGCCAGCCCGTAGGCCAGGATCTCGTGGTGGTACACACTCTCCCAACCCATGGCGTGCATGCGCATGGCGGTAGCCATGTCCTCGGTGACGGAAATGGTGGCCAGAGGCATGACCGGCTGGGCCTCGTTGCTGCGCTCCACGGTCAGGGCGTCCAGAACGGCTTGCACGGATTCCAGGGCGCCCAGCGGGGACCAGTCGCGGGCGGACATGCGCTGGACGGCGTCGTCCGCCACCACCGGAACACCGGACTCGCCCACGTGGGCCAGTTCCATGGCGGCGATTTCCTCGAGGTCCGCCTGCAGGGCTGCGACGTCGGCCTGGACCAGGGTCTGGACGGCGGCGTCCACCCGGCGGCGGACCCGGTAGGTCACTTCGCTGAGGGGGCGGCCGGCGTCCACTTCCTCTTGGGCCTCGCGGGTGGCTGCCTCCACCTCGTCCAGGACCTCCGCCACCAGGGGTGACTCCACATCGGCCGATTTCCGGGCCTGCTTGATGGCGGCACGGGATGCGGCCAGCGCCCGGCGGATGCTCTTCTCGGTTTCCTTGACGTAGCCCACCAGGCCCAGCTGCATCAGTGCTTCGCGGCGCAGGATGGCGTTGGAGCCGCAGAAGAAGGCAGCATTCCAGCCGTCCTTGCCCTGCTGGATGGGGCCGTAGAACAGCGGGGCCTGGCTGCCGAGCGGATCGTCGGCCGGGACATTGCTGAAGTACTGCGGTGTTTGGACCAGGGCCACGCGGCGGTTGTTGAAGTAGCCCAGGGTCTTTTCCAGGATGTCCGGTTCCGGGATCTGGTCCGCATCCAGGATCAGCAGGAACTCGCCATGGGTGACCATGAGGGCGTTGTTGAGGTTGCCGGCCTTGGCGTGCCGCGGGAGGTCCTTGGTCCAGTCCTCGCTGCGGGTCACGTACCCCAAGCCGTGCTGCTCGGCCAGGGCCTTGAGCTCGGGCCGGGCGCCGTCGTCCAGGATCCAGGTGCTGTGCGGGTGCCGGATCTTCTGCGCCGCCAGTGCCGTGGTGAGGACCATGTCCAGGTCCTCGTTGTAGGTGGTGATGAAGACGTCCACGGTGGCGTCCGACGGCGGCTCCGGGGCACCCTTGCGGATCTTCAGCTTCCACACCGTCATGCCGAAGAGCATGACGTCGATCAGGCTGTAGGTTTCGGCCACCACCAGGGGAAGGGCTATCCACCAGGCATCCCAGTTGAGGGACGCCGCCCAGCGCCATGCGATGTAGTTCAGGCCGGTCAGGACGGTAAGGACCACCACCACCCGGGTCCAGAAACGGGTCATGCTGCCACCTCCAGGGGGAGCCGTCGGACCACGACCACCGTGACATCGTCTTCGGCGGTCTCTGCCGGGGCGAGCGCCATGATGGAGTTGCTGGCCTCATTGGCCGAACCCGCAGACTGCGTTGCCTGCTGCACGGCGTCCGTGAAGTCCTCCACTGACTCGAACACGTCCAGCACGCCGTCGCTGACCACCACCAGGGAATCGCCCGGCGCCAGCTCGAGCTCTGCCTGCGGCCACTGCGTCCCTGGCCAGGCGCCTACCGGAGGTCCTCCGGTGGGGAGCCGGTCCGCCGGACCTGCCGGCTGGACGTGCAGCGCGAGTCCGTGACCGGCGTCGACATAGCAGACCTTGCCGGACGCCGCGTCCAGCCGGGCGTGGAACAGGGTGACGAAGGAGTTGGAGGAGTCCAGATCGCTGGCGATTGCCTTGCTGGCGGAGGCGAACCCCGCGTCCAGGTCCTGCCGGAGGCCGGTGGAGCGCATCACCGCACGGACCGTTGCGGCGATCAACGCCGCGCCCATGCCCTTGCCCATGGCATCGGCAAAGGTAAGGTGAAGCCCGTCAGGCGTCTGGTACCAGTCGTAGAAGTCGCCGCCCACACTGCGGGAGGGACGGAAGAGGCCCGCAACATCGTAGCCGTCCACCCGGATGTCCTCCTTGGGCAACAGGCTTTGCTGCACCTCCGTGGCGCGCTCCAGCTCGCTGCGGGCGGCGGAGGCCGCTGCCGGGGAGGGGCGGCGGCGGAACAGGGCGTTGATCCGCGACTGGAGTTCCCGGGGGCTGAACGGCTTGCTGATGTATTCGTCGGCGCCGTTGTCCAGGCCGGTGAGCTTATCCAGTTCGTCCGCGCGGGCGGTGAGCATCACGATGAACGCGTCCGAGAATTCGCGCAGGAGCTTGCATACCTCCAGTCCGTCAAGGTCCGGCAGGTTGAGGTCCAACGTCACCAGGTCCGGTTTGGTCCGCCGGACTTCCTCCACGCCGGGCAGGCCGGCACCCGCCTGGGTAACCTCGAAGCCCTGCTTGACCAGGACGCGGACCAACAGGCCGCGGATGTCCGGGTCATCTTCAATGACCACCGCACGGCGGATTTCGGAGGGAGAGACCATTCTCTACTTTTACCGTATTAAGGCGCACAGGGCATGTCTTAGGGTTCACAGTTTCCGGTGACTTGCCTGACAGGGCTGTTGGCTGCCCTTTTCGGCCCTGCGCCGTCCTGCTTTTCAGCAGATCTTGCGGAAATCTTGGCATCTGCTTGCCGGGACGTTGAGGTGCGGCGGCCACACTCGAAGGGACGCAGCAGCTTCCAGGAAACAGCGTACGACGACGACACCGCGCGGAGGCTGTACGGCTTGCGGAAGGCGGGGAAGCCAATGGAACAAATGAAGAGGAAGGGAGCGGACAAAGCCAAAGCATTGCTTCGCCTCTACTTCCACTCACGCAAAGTACGGGCGGCGGCCAGGGAACTGGCGCACGCGCTCGCCGAATCACGGGAAGTATCCAGCTGGCCGGGGGACCGGCTCCCGGTGGGGGAGGAGATGTCCCGGCACGTGGAGAAACTGACCCGCCGGCTGAAGCTGGAGACCGAGGCGCACCATCGGCTCGAAGTCCTTTTTAAAACTGCGGGTGGAGGGCATTCCGTAGCGGCGCTTTAGGTGCCACACTTAGCAGCAATCGATTGGCTGGGGGATAGTCAGGAGATTGTTGTGAGCTTGTTGCTTGGCTGGTCGTACCTAATGGCGGGGCTGATGACCATGGACGCGATGCTCCTGGCGTTGTGGGCCATGGAGGTTGACTGGGGCAAGTACTGGCGCCGGAAGTAGCTCCCACCGGAGTCGTTGAAGCCCCGTTTAGCCCAGCATCAAGCGCATCAGCACCCGGGGGAACCCGTTCAGCACCGACGTCGTGTCCGCCGCCTTGGTGAAGCCCGCGTCCTCGAAAAGTTTGCGGGTGCCCACGTAAGCCATGGTGAGGTCAACTTTGCTGCCGCCGTTATCCACCGGATAGCCCTCAACTACGGGCGCCCCGTAGGACCGTGCCATCTCGACGGCGCCGGCCAGGAGATAGTGCGAGATTCCTTTTCCTCGGTGCCCGGGGCGTACGCGGAGGCACCAGACCGACCAGGCGTCCCGCTCATCAACGTGCGGGATCTTCCTGTTGCGGGCGAAACTGGTGTCCGCGCGTGGGTGCACCGCTGCCCAGCCGACTGGTTCGCCGCCGTCGTACGCCAGAACCCCGGGCGGTGGGTCCTGGCCCACCAGCTGCCTGACCAGTTCTCCGCGTTCTTCGCCCCGCAGGGCGACGTTCTGCTTCGAGGGGATCCGGTAACTCAGGCACCAGCAGACGGTGGCATCCGGCCGCTTGGGTCCCACCAGTGTTTTGACGTCCTCGAAGTTTGTGGCCGGGCGCACCTCGATCACCATGCGGCCATCCTAGTCTTCGGGGATCCGGCCGATGCTCCACGCCGCCACCCTGCGGACGTCCACCCTGGTTGCCTGCAGCGGCACCGTGACACCTCCTGAGAGCAGGACGGGTCCCAGGAAATGGAGGTACCTTGGCTCACCCTCTGTGCCGGCATCGCCCGCAGTGGGCTCCAAGGAGTCGAGGATCCCGGCGATGGCCCAGCTGCCGACCCGTACCTGGTCATTCTGGCGCTGCGTCCAGGCCTGCTCCGACACGACAGATCCGGAAATGACGCTGCCGGCAACCACCACGGTGAGTTCCATGGTGGCATCGGGGCCTGCCCCAAAGACCGAGTCCAACAGCAGCAGGAGGCGGGGATCCGCGCCGTCTTCCGGAGCTTCCTTATCCGTCACGTTGTCCATGCCCGTCCTTTCCTTAATGGCTGGAGCTGATTGCCTGATCAACCCAGTCTCCACCCTGTCGGCCCCCGTTGCGCCTCACTAGACTGGGACCCATGACCCAGCAGGAACCGGGCAGTGCCGCTGCGGATCCCCAAACCCTTCCCGTCTCCCTGCGAACGCCGCGTGAGCGCTCCCGCACCTTCGCCGGAATCCTGGTCAACACCGCCCTGGCCAATATCACCACCAGCTACCTGTGGTTCGCCCTGACTTTCTGGCTCTACCTGGAGACGCGCAATGTGATCGCCACCGGCGTGGTGGGCGGCGCTTACATGCTGTTGATTGCGCTGTCCAGCATCAGCTTCGGCACTTTCGTGGACCGTTACCGCAAGCTGGCCGTGATGCGCTTCGCCGCCGGATTCACCCTGGTGATGTTCGTGCTGTCCGGGGTGATGTTCCTGCTGACGCCTGCGGCATCGTTGCTGGACCTGGGGCAGCCGTGGTTCTGGGTGTTCACCCTGATCATCCTGATCGGCGCCGTGGTGGAAAACCTGCGGAACATTGCCCTGTCCACCACCGTCACTATCCTCATCGAGCCGGAACGCCGCGCCAACGCCAACGGCCTGGTGGGTATGGTGCAGGGGCTGATGTTCATCGTCACCTCCCTGCTGTCCGGGCTCTCCGTCGGACTGCTGGGCATGGGCTGGACCATCGCCGTCGCACTGGTGCTCACGGCACTCGCCGCGGCGCACCTGTTGACCCTGCGGATGCCTGAGGAGTTACACGTGGCGGCATCGGACGCCCACGGCGGCTTCGACCTGCGGGGCTCTTTGGCGGCGGTGCTGGCAATCTCCGGGCTGTTCGCACTCATCGTGTTTTCCACGTTCAACAACTTCATCGGCGGCGTCTACATGGCGCTGATGGACCCCTACGGTCTTGAAATGTTCTCCGTGGAGATGTGGGGCGCTGTCTTTGCGTTTGGGTGCACCGGGTTTCTCATCGGCGGTGCCCTGATCGGCAAGTTCGGGCTGGGCGCGAACCCCCTGCGCACCCTGCTGACGGCGGTGGCCGCCATGGGTGTGCTCGGTGCGGTCTTCACACTTCGGGAGTGGGCGTGGCTCTACATCCTGGGGATCTGGCTGTACCTGGTGCTGGTCCCGTTCGTGGAGGCAGCCGAGCAAACCGTCATCCAGCGGGTGGTGCCGCTGGAGCGGCAGGGCCGGGTCTTCGGTTTCGCCATGGCCTTCGAGTCCGCCGCAGCGCCCGTCACAGCGTTCGTCATCGCCCCCATCGCCCAGTTCTGGATCATTCCTTATGCGCGGTCGGCCGAGGGCGCCGCCGTCCTGGCCCCGCTGCTGGGCGAGGGCACGTCCCGCGGCATCGCCCTGGTGTTCCTGGCGGCCGGCATCATCATGATCGCGGCCGCCCTGCTGGCCTTCCTCACCCCGGTCTACCGCCGGGTGTCGGCATCGTATGCGCAGACGGCAGAAGCGAAGGCGGCAGGTTAAACGCCGGACGCCCCAGCACGTGCTGGGGCGTCCGGGGAAGACTGCAGGAAGTGATGGCTAGTTTAGACTCCCAGGGCTTCCTTGAGGCGGGCGACGTGGCCGTCGGCCTGGACCTGGTACTGGGCCAGGGTGACGTTTCCTTCGGGGTCCACCACAACCGTGGAGCGGACAATCCCTTCGTGGATTTCGCCGTTGACCAGCTTTTCGCCCCAGGCGCCGTAGGCCAGGGCGACAGCATGGTCGGGGTCGGAGAGCAACGGGAAGGTCAGGGAGAAGTCGCCGCTGAAGCCGGCCAGGGCTTCCTGGGCGTCGGGCGAAATGCCGACAACTTCATAGCCCTTGCCCTGGAGGGAGGCAAGGCTGTCGCGGAAGTCGCAGGCCTCGGTGGTGCAACCGGGGGTTGCGGCCTTGGGGTAGAAGTACACGATGACGTTCTTGCCACGGTAATCGGCCAAGGAGGTTTCCCGGCCCTGGGCGTCCCGGAGGGTGAAATCAGGAGCCGGGGTGCCGGGCTGAAGCTTGGTGGTCAGGGTGGGGCTCATGGCGTTCCTTTGTAAGACTCGGTCAGTGATGGCCAAACATCAAGTGAAGCGGGTTGCCGCTTATTGATACAAACCAGCGCGTCATATGCAGTATTCCGCGGGTCCCCGAACCGCCGCATGCGGGCCGGGAACAAACTGGTATCCGCCGCCGCGTACCGTGGCCACGGCATGGCGGGCGTTGCCCAGTTTCTTGCGGATCCTGCCCACGTAGACGTCGATGGAACGTGCGGTAGCGCCGGGGAAATCCAGTGATTCCAGGAACTCCTGCAGTTCCTCGCGGCCCACCGTGCGGGACAGGTGCGTCACCAGGTACCGCAGCACCTTGTACTCGACGCCGGTCAGCGCTACCGGGCTGCCGTCCAGCAGGACGGAGTCGGCGGCGAGGTCCACGGCGACCCGGCTGACGGGGCCGGCCGACGGCGGCAAGCGGGTGCCGCCGTCGGGCTTTGAAAGTGCCGGGCTGGTTGCCTCCGCCGCAGAGGAAGCGCGGGAGGAGTCATCTTTTGCTTCCTCCACGGCGGACGTGGGGGCTCCGGCGGCAGGCCAATGGACTTCCGCCTCCGGAGCAGTCTCGAGGGCCCTCGCAAGGACCATTTGGGCGGCGTGGCGCAGGATTTCCGGGCTGGTTCCTTCAGCCGGTACCACCCATACGGCAAGGCCACGGGCAGCGGCCTTGCGTGAAACAAATCCTGGCCTGGCCCCCGCCCCTGGGTAGTGTGCTTCCACTGCCATGGCGCGCCCTTATACGCCGCCGCGGCGGATCAGCTTGCCCGTAGGGGTCTGGCCGTCCACTACGGCGCCGCGGAGGTAGGTCTTGCGCACCACGCCGGACAGCGCCTTGCCGTCGTACGGGGTGATGGGGTTCTTGTGCTTGAGCTTGGAGACGTCCACCACGAAGGCCTCGTCCGGCGCGAAGATGGAGAAGTCGGCGTCGTAGCCCAGCGCCAGCTGTCCCTTGTTGGTCAGTCGGGCCAGGTTGGCGGGCTTCTCTGCCATCCAGGACACCACCTGTTCCAGCGGGATGCCACGCTGGCGGGCTTCGGTCCAGATCAGGGCCAGGCCCAGCTGCAGTGACGAGACGCCGCCCCAGGCCACGGCGAAGTCGCCGTTTTCCAGGTCCTTGAGGTCAAGGGTGGAGGGGGAGTGGTCCGAGACGATGCAGTCGATGGTGCCGTCCTGCAGGCCCTGCCACAGCAGCTCGCGGTTGGACGCTTCGCGGATGGGCGGGCAGCACTTGTAGGCGGTGGCACCGTCCGGGATTTCCTCCGCCATCAGCGTGAGGTAATGCGGGCATGTTTCCACGGTGAGCTTGACGCCGTCGCGCTTGGCGGAGGCGATCATGGGCAGGGCGTCCGACGATGACAGGTGCAGGATGTGCGCCCGGGCCCCGGTCCAGCGTGCCCGTTCGATGACCTCGGCGATGGCCTTGTTCTCGGCGCCGCGGGGGCGGGAGGCCAGGAAGGTTTCGTAGTGGTCCCCGCCCGGGTGGGGTGCGCGGTCGATGGCGTGGGAGTCCTCGGCGTGGACGATCATGAGCGAGTCGAAGGTCTTCAGCTCGGCCATGTCCTCTTCCATCTCGTCCGCGTCCAGGTGCGGGAACTCGTCCACACCGGAGTGGAGCAGGAAGCACTTGAAGCCGAAGACGCCCTCGTCGTGCAGGGGGCGCAGGTCGGCCTTGTTGCCGGGGATGGCTCCGCCCCAGAATCCGACGTCGATGAACGCCTGGTCCTCGGCCACCTCGCGCTTGAGCTTGAGGTTGTCCACCGTGGTGGTGGGCGGGACGGAGTTCAGCGGCATGTCGATGATGGTGGTGACGCCGCCGGCTGCCGCGGCGCGGGTGGCGGAGGCGAAGCCCTCCCACTCTGTGCGGCCGGGCTCGTTGACATGGACGTGGGTGTCCACCAGGCCGGGGAGCAGGGTTTCATCATCGGCCAGTTCGATGACTTCGGCGCCGGCCAGGCCGTTGCCCAGCGGTTCGATGGCCACGATCCTGCCGTTGCGGACGCCTACCTCGCGCGGCGCGATGCCGGCGGTGGTAAGGATGCGCTGGCCCCGGATGACGAGGTCAAAACGTTCTTCAGACACGGAGGTCCTCCTTGGTACTTGCGGCGGCGGGCCTGTTGGCCGCCAACCCCGCACTGATTTGGGTGCCAAGCTGCTCCAGCAGCGGCCCAGCCTCTGCTATGCACCTGTTTACATCGGTTTCGAGCGCCGTCAAAGCGTAGACGTCCTCGAATCCGGCGGCCGCCGCCTGGGCCTGGTCCAGGGTGGTCCGGCCGCAGACGGCGATGACCGGAACACCCTGCGCCGCCGCCGACCGGGCAACACCCATGGGGGTCTTGCCCAGCAGGCTTTGCTCGTCCAGGCTGCCTTCTCCGGTGATCACCAGGTCCGCGCCGCCAAGGCGTTCAGCCAGACCGGTGAATTCCAGGACGACATCGATGCCCGGCCGCCGCGTTGCGGCCAGTGCGGCGATGGCGGCGTAACCTACCCCGCCGGCCGCCCCGGCTCCGGGAGCCTCGGCGGCCTTGACGGCGCGGAATCCGATTTCCCTGGCCAGGACTTCGACAAACCTGGCCAGGGCGGCGTCGAGCATGCCGACGTCTTGGGGTGTGGCGCCCTTCTGCGGACCGAACACCGCGGCGGCGCCTTGCGCGCCCAGCAGCGGGTTGTCCACGTCGGATGCCAGCACAAATCGTGTGTCCACCAGCCGGGGTTCGAAATCGGTGAAGTCGATGCTGTGCAGGTTCGCCAACGCAGCCCCGCCCGGTGGGAGTTCGTTGTTCCTGTTGTCCAGGAACCTGGCGCCGAGCCCCTGCAGGAGCCCCGCACCGCCGTCGGTATTGGCACTGCCGCCCACGCCGAGCACGATCCTCCGGCAGCCGGCGTCGAGCGCTGCGCGGATGAGCTGGCCGGTGCCCAGGCTGGTGGCAGTGGTGGCCTCAGCCGGGGTGGGCCGTCCGCCCTTCTGGACGCTTGGCACCAGGGCAAGTCCGGACGCGGCGGCCATCTCAATCACGGCCTCCTGGCCCCGGACCGCGTAGTCCGCCTCCACCGGCTGCCCGGTAGGACCGCTCACCGTTGCCGTTCGGCGGGTGAAACCGGAGCCGACGGCGGCATCGAGGGTGCCCTCGCCGCCGTCGGCCACCGGAATCCGGACCACGTCAAGGTTGCCGCCGGCACCGCGCTGCAGGCCCTTTTCCAGGTGGCTGCACACCTCCGGGGCTGACAGCGATCCCTTGAACTTGTCCGGGGCAATTACCACGCGCATGGTTATGCCTGCAGGGCCAGGATGGCGGTGGGGGCGTCGGCGGCGGTCTCGGCCAGTTCCTCGAACTCGTTCACGGCGTTGATTTCCACGCCCATGGAGATGTTGGTGACCTTTTCCAGGATCACTTCCACCACCACGGGAACCTGGAACTCACCCATCAGGGCCTTGGCCTTGTCGAACGCGGCGGCGAGGTCGCTGGGGTCCTCCACGCGGACGGCCTTGCAGCCCAGGCCCTCGGCCACCTTCAGGTGGTCAACGCCGTAGCCGCGGGTGTCCTCCGACAGGTGCGCGCTGTTGATGTTCTCGAACGCCAGGGACACGTTCTGCTCCATGTTGAAGCCGCGCTGGGACTGGCGGATCAGGCCCAGGTAGGAGTTGTTCACCACTACGTGGATGTAGGGCAGGTTGAACTGCGCGCCCACGGCCAGCTCTTCGATCATGAACTGAAAGTCGTAGTCGCCGGAGAGGGCCACCACGGTCTGGTCCGGGTTGGAACGGGCCACGCCGAGCGCGGCCGGGGCGGTCCAGCCCAGGGGACCTGCCTGGCCGGCGTTGATCCACTTGCGGGGGCCGAACACGTGCAGCATCTGCGCGCCGGCGATCTGGGACAGGCCGATGGTGGACACGTAAACGGTGTCGCGGCCGAAGGACTTGTTCATCTCCTCGTACACGCGCTGCGGCTTGATGGGGATGTTTTCGAAGTGCGTCTTGCGGTGCAGGGAGGCCTTGCGGTCCGCGCATTCGGCAACCCAGGCGCTGTAGTCCGGCAGGGACCCTGCCGCCTTGCGCTCCTTGGCGAGCTCAACCAGCCCTGCCAGCGCCGCGCCGGCGTCGGACGCAATGCCCAGGTCCGGCGAGAACACGCGGCCGATCTGCGTGGGCTCGATGTCGATGTGCACGAACTTGCGGCCCGCGGTGTAGGTTTCCAGGCCGCCGGTGTGGCGGTTGGCCCAGCGGTTGCCGATGCCGATCACGAAGTCGGACTGCAGGTAGTTCTCGTTGCCGTAGCGGTGGCTGGTCTGCAGGCCCACCATGCCGGCCATCAGCTGGTGGTCGTCCGGGATGGTGCCCCAGCCCATCAGGGTGGGGATGACCGGCACGTTCAGGGTCTCGGCCAGTTCCACGAGCTGCGCGGAGGCGCCGGCGTTGATGATGCCGCCGCCGGCCACGATCAGCGGGTGCTTGGCGGCCAGGAGCATGTCCAGGGCCTTTTCCAGCTGCTTGCGGCTGGCCTTGGGCTTTTCGATGGGGAGGGGCTCGTAGGTGTCGATGTCGAATTCGATCTCGGCCATCTGCACGTCGATGGGCAGGTCCAGCAGCACGGGGCCGGGGCGGCCGGAGCGCATCAGCTGGAAAGCCTTCTGGAACGCGCCGGGAACCTGGCCGGGTTCCAGGATGGTCATGGCCATCTTGGTGACGGGGGCGGCGATGGACTCGATGTCCACGGCCTGGAAGTCTTCCTTGTGCAGCTTGGACACCGGGGCCTGGCCGGTGATGCAGAGCATGGGGATGGAATCGGCCCAGGCGGCGTAAAGGCCGGTGATCATGTCCGTGCCGGCGGGGCCGGAGGTGCCGATGCAGATGCCGATGTTGCCGTCCTTGGCGCGGGAGAAGCCGTCGGCCATGTGGCTGGCGCCTTCAACGTGGCGGGCCAGGGTGTGCCGGATGCCGCCGTGGGCGCGCATGGCGGAGTAGAAGGGGTTGATGGCTGCGCCTGGCAGGCCGAACGCCTCGATGGCGCCTTCCTTTTCCAGGATGGCCACCGCTGCATCAACGGTACGCATCTTGCTCATGGGGTGCTCCTTGAAAGCTTGGAAAGTCTGTTTTTGGGTGTGCTGAAGTACCCCCACGAACCGTCGTGGGGCACTTTGGGGAGGCTCGCCGTCGTAATGGACGACGGCGGCCGGCGTGTCCGTGTCGAAGTGCCCCGTTTTGGCGGGGCTGCTTCAGGCCTGGGTTACTTGCGGCCGGAGAGCTGGAGGACCTGCTTGAAGAGTCCGGAGTGGTCCAGTGCGCCGTCGCCCTGGTTGACGGTGGCGGCGACGAGCTGGGCGACGACGGCGCCGAGCGGGATGGCGACGTTGGCTTCGCGGGCGGCGGAGGTGACGATGCCCAGGTCCTTGTGGTGGAGGGCGAGGCGGAAGCCGGGGTCGAAGTTGCGGTCCAGCATCTTCTGGCCCTTCTGGTCCAGGACCTTGGAGCCGGCGAGGCCCCCGCCGAGGACCTTGAGGGCGGCGTCAGTGTCCACGCCGTAGGCCTCGAGGAAAGCGATGGCTTCGCCGAGGACCTCAATGTTCACGGCGACGATCAGCTGGTTGGCTGCCTTGACGGTCTGGCCGGAGCCGGAGGGGCCCACGTGGACGATGGTCTTGCCGACGGCGTTCAGGACGTCCTGGGCGTCGTCGAAGTCTGCCTTCTCGCCGCCGACCATGATGGAGAGCACCGCGTCGATGGCTCCCTGTTCGCCGCCGGAGACCGGGGCATCGAGGGGGCGGATACCGGCTTCCTTGGCGTCTGCTGCCAGGCGGACCGCAACGTCGGGGCGGATGCTGGAGGCATCGATCCACAGTGCGCCCTGCTTGGCGTTGGCGAAGACACCGTCCTTGCCGCTGACAACACCTTCGACGTCGGGGGAGTCCGGCACCATGGTGATGACGACGTCGGCATCCTTGACGGCGTCCGCGATGCTCGAGGCGCCCTTGCCGCCCTCGGAGACCAGCTTGTCGATTTTGTCCTGGCTGCGGTTGAAGCCGGTGACGGTGTGGCCGGCCTTGACCAGGTTGATGGCCATGGGCAGGCCCATGATTCCGAGTCCGATGACTGCAACGTTGCTCATGATGGTTCTCTTTCTGAAGTCTTAGTGGTCTTGCCGGTGTGCGGTGGTGGATCAGCGGGCGACGCGCTCGCGGATGGCCCAGCTGAAGGCCGTTTCCTGCGGTTCCTTGTACTCGAGGCCGATGTAGCCTTCGTAGCCGAGTTCGCGGCTGCGGGCGATCCATTCGCCGAGCGGGAGGGTACCGGTGCCGGGTGCGCCGCGGCCGGGGTTGTCCGCGATCTGGATGTGGCCGAAGTCCTTGGCGTGGTTCTCAATGACGGCCTGGACGTCGTCGCCGTTGACTGCCAGGTGGTAGAAGTCGGCGAGGAGCTTGATGTTTTCGACGCCGGACTCCTCCTTGACGCGGGCGATGACCTTGAGTGCGTCGTCGGCGGTGAGGAGTGGGTACTTGGGTGCGCCGCTGACCGGTTCGAGGAGGACGGTGCCGCCGATGCGGGCGACGCCTTCAGCTGCTGCCGCCAGGTTCTTGGCGGCCAGTTCGTCCTGCTCTTCGGGGGTGAATTCGTCCTGCCGGTTGCCGTAAAGGGCGTTGAAGGCCTTGCAGCCCAGGCGCTCGCCGATGCCGGCCACGACGTCGATATTGTCCTTGAACTCCGAGCAGCGTCCCTTCCAGGACACCAGGCCGCGGTCGCCGCCGGGCATGTTGCCGGCGTTGAAGTTCAGGCCGGTGAGCTGGACGCCGGCGTCCGTAATGGCGTTCTCGAACTTGGTGATTTCACTGTCCGCCGGGACGGACGTCTCGAAGGGCCACCAGAACTCGACGGCGTCGAAGCCTGCTGCCTTTGCGGCGGCTGGGCGCTCGAGCAGGGGCAGCTCCGTGAGGAGGATGGAGCAGTTCACTGTGTACGTCATCGTAGGTCCTTCCGAGGGAGGGGCTTTGATCTATCTTCCCGCGCTTCCGGCATCCTTACCGTTTCCGCTTTGTGGAATTTAGATTCTGCTTTATGAAAAGTGTAGGGAAGGTGGGGTGGGGTAGTCAAGACCGGGCGTGGGCACCAAACTGAGAGGAGGTAACCCCTCGCTGCGGGAATGGATTGGAGCGATCATGACCGGCGCCCGCCTCCGTCTTCTGGCCTGGCTCGTTGCTTTGGCCGGCTTCCTTGCAGCATGCACGCCGGGAGTGCAGCTCCAGGATGCGGCGACTGCTCCCGCTTCGTCGGGTGCTGCTTCCGCGGACGCTTCTACGGGTGCTTCGGCCAGCCCCAGTACAGCTGGCACTGCCTTGGCACCTCCGCCGGCTCCCGTCCCCGCGGAGCCAGCGCCAGGTCCGGCCGCGGCTCCCGCCCCGGCTCCGGTGCCCCAACAGTTCGCTCTCAACCTGTACCGGGAGGGGGACTTCGTGCCGCAGTACACCTTCGACTGGTGCGTGGCCGCGAGCATCCAGATGGCGCATAATCTCATCGACGACACCGGCGGCGGAACCTGGGCCGACCGCAACCAGCAAAGCCAACTGTGGGAGATGGCCCGCGCCCGCTCGTCCGACTCGTTCAACGGGGCCAACCCGTTCGGCTGGGCGCAGGTGCTGACCTTGTCTGGAATGGGACCGTACGGCGTCGTCAGCGTTCCCGACTACCAGGAAGCGCTGCGGACGGCGGCGCGTGCCATCACCGAAACGGGGCGTCCCGTCGGCCTGGTGATGTGGAGCGGCCGGCATGCCTGGGTGATGAGCGGCTTCGAATCGCTCGGCGATCCCCGCCAGTTCCCGGACTTCCCGGTGACCGGCATTCACGTCCTGGACCCGCTGTACCCCTACGGGAGCCAGCAGTGGGGGCCGTCCCCTGCGCCGAATGCTCTGCTGACCCCGGAGCAGCTGGCTACCCAGTTCGTGGTCCGGGAGCCGCGGCGTTGGAGCAGCAGCCTGCCCGCCGGCTACCTGCTGGTGCTGCCGCAGGCCGGCTGACCTGGCTGCATGCCTTGCCGGGCATCAGGGAACATCCATCGGGGCCGATAGCCTAGAGCCCAAAGGTGGGTGGGAGACAGGTGAGCAGCAGGATTATCGGCATCAAGGACGTGGCGGTGGCCGCCGGCGTCTCCGCTACTACCGTTTCCCACGTCCTGAACGACGTTCCGTACGCCAGGGTCAGTCCGGAAACCCGCAACAAGGTGCGGTCCGCGGCGGCGCAGCTGGGGTACGGGCCAAACCGCCTGGCCCAGGCCCTGCGTACCCAGCGCACCGGCATGCTGGGCCTGGTCTGCGAGGACATCGCCGCCACGCCCCACGCCGGCCGGATCATCCTGGGTGCGGAGGAGGCCGCCAAAGCGCGGGGCTACAACCTCCTGATCATCAACACGTCAGCCGGGGCCAGCCTTGCGTCCCGCCAGGCCGACGTAGCGGCGCTCATGGACCGTCGCGTGGATGGCATCCTGTACGCCACCATGCATCAGCGAAAGGTGGAGCTGCCAGCCAATGTGGGCAGCGTGCCCGCAGTCCTGGTCGGCTCCGGGGCGGGGGAGCCGGAAGTTCCGGCGGTGGCTCCGGATGAGGAAGGCGGCATGCGCGACGCCGTACAGGCCCTCCTTGATGCGGGCCACACCCGCATCGGCTTCATCTGCGGCGCCGACGGTGATCACTCAACGCGCCCGCTGGTCCAGGCCTTCCGAGCCACGCTTGACGAAGCAGGGCTCGACGGCGGCGCGGCACCTGTGGAGTCAGGGGTCCTGGAGGCGGAGGGCGGCTATTGGGCAGCCCGCCGCATTTTGTCGTGCAAGGACGGCGCCGACATGCCTACCGCATTCTTTTGCTGGAACGACCTGATGGCGATGGGTGCCTACAGTGCGGCTGCCGAGTCGGGACTCTCAATTCCCGGTGACCTTTCCATCATCAGCTTCGCTGACCAGGAATTGATCGCAGACAATTTGCGCCCGGCCCTGACCACTGTGGAACTGCCGCATTACGGGATGGGTGCCCGGGCGGTCGGGCTCCTGATTGACGCCGTCGAGGGGGCTGATCTTTCCCTGACGGCAGCTCAGCCGGCCATAGTTGGCTGCACGTTGGTGGCCCGCGGTTCTGTCGCTGCCCCGCCCGGCCAGGCAACCTGACCAGTTCCTGCCTGTACCGTGAACGCGTTCACGGCAATGCCGCCATCGGTTCCCCCGCCATCGCGGCGTTAGGTTCACTGTTCCTGGGTACTTTCCTTGCATGCTTATCCCCAACGTCGCAGAAGGCGTCCACCTGATCACCCACGCCAACGTCAACTGCTATGCGATTGAGGATGACCACGGCGTGACCTTGGTGGATGCGGGCCTGCCCAGCATGTGGCCCATGCTCACGCAGCTCCTGGAGGAACGGAACCGGCGCCCGCAGGACGTGAAGGCGCTGGTCCTCACCCACGGTCACTTCGACCACGTCGGCTTTGCGCTGCGGGCACACAGGCAATGGGGGATCCCGGTGCTGGTCCATGCGGAGGACGCCCGCCTGGCGGCGCACCCCTACCGCTACAAGCCGCAGCGCAACCGCTTCCTCTACCCCTTCACGCATCCCAAGTCGCTCCCGGCACTAAGCCGGATGGCGGCAGCCGGAGCCCTGACGGTGAAAGGCATCTCCGACACCAAGCCGCTGGGCACCGGGGTGGCGGACGCCGTCACCGGGCGTCCCGACGTCGTCCATGCTCCCGGCCACACCGACGGGCACTGCATCCTGCACCTGCCGGACCGGGGCGTCCTCCTCACCGGCGACGCCCTGGTGACACTCGACCCGTACACCGGCCAGTCCGGACCCCAGATCGTGGCATCCGCCGCCACCAAGGACACGGGACAGGCGCTGGCGTCGCTGGAGGCCATTGCGGCCACGGGAGCAACCACGCTGTTGCCCGGCCATGGCATGCCTTGGAAAGAGGGTGCGGAAGCAGCGGTCCGTGAGGCACGGCGGATCGGCGCGCACTGACCGGAGGGCTCGAGCAGGCATGAACCAAAAGGTCCCCGGCGCCATTGAACGCGCCGGGGACCTTTCGACGGGCCAAAGCCTAGTGCGTCAGGTCCTTGCCCTTGGTCTCGGGGATGGTGAAGACGAACGCCGCGCTGATTACCAGCAGCAGCACCGCGTAAACGTTGAACACCTGCGGCGCGCCCAGCGAGGAGCCCAGCCACTGCTGCAGGTACGGTGCGGTGCCGCCGAACACAGCGACGCAGATGGAGTAGGGGACACCGACACCCACGGTGCGGATCGACGTCGGGAACAGTTCGGCGTACACGGCGGGAACGATGGCGGCGCTCGCGGCGATGAACACCAGCATCACGGACATGCTCACGGCCAGCTGCCAGGCGGAGTCCCTCAGGAGCCAGGTCATGGGGAAGTGCAGCACTGCCGAGCCGATGGCGCCGGCCCAGAGGACTTTTTTGCGGCCGATCCGGTCGGACAGCTTGCCCCAGACTGGCAGGGCGGCGATGAACACGATGTTGGCCACAACGCCGGCCCACAGTGCTTCGCCGCGGTCGATCTTCAGTGCGGTGGTGGCGTAGCTGGGTGCCACCACGCCCCAGATGTAGTAGATCACCGTGAGGCCCACCGTCAGCCCGATCACCTGCAGCGCCTGCTTGCGGTAGCGGACAATCTGCGGCCAGATCGCGGCGCGCTTTTCGGTGGCAGCCTCGCCCTGGAAGGCCTCGGTTTCGTGCAGCCGGGACCGCATGATCAGGGCGTACAGGCCCATCGCGGCGCCGATCAGGAAGGGCACGCGCCAGCCCCACGCGTTCATCGCCTCGGTGCTCAGCGCCATGTTGAGCACGGCACCCAGCAGCGTGCCGAACAGGATGCCCACAGTGCCTGACGTGTAGATCAGGGTGGCCCAGAAGCCGCGGTGCTCCTTGGGTGCCATCTCGGACAGGTACGTCTGCGACGACGGCAGCTCACCGCCGTGCGCCAGGCCCTGCACCAGCCGGGCCGCCAGCAGCATCAGCGAGGCGAACGCGCCGACGCTGGCGAAGGTGGGGGCGACACCGATCATGAGGCTGCCCAGCGAGGCGAGGCCGACGGCGAGGGTCATGGAGGACTTTCGGCCGATCCGGTCGCCGATCCAGCCAAACAGGAAGCCGCCAAAGGGCCGGGCCACGAAGCCGACGGCGAAGATCGCCAGGGTGGACAGCACCGCCGACGCCGGGTCCTCCTTGCTGAAGAGCTGGCTGGCGATGAACGGGGTGAACGTGGCGTAGATGGCCCAGTCGTACCACTCGACGGCGTTGCCGATGCCGGTGCCGACGACAGTCTTGGCGGTGGACATGCGGCCCGTCCTGGGCTTGGTTGCTGCAACTGACATGGTCTTCTTCCTGGTCGGTTGGTCTGGAGGGGCAGCGGCGCTGCTGCCGGTTTTTTGGGAGGCGCTGTGCTCTTTTGGAGCCGCTGGGTTCAGGAGGCGGTGGCCAGGGCGGCCAGCCGTGACACGGCGAGTTCCGCGTAGAGTGCGGCCCCGTCAGCCAGCACGCCGTCGTCGAACGTTGCGTACGGTGAGTGGTTGAACGGCGAGGCGTCGGGGTCACCACCGGGTGCGACGGCGCTGAGCCCCACGAAGGTGCCGGGCACCTCGGCCAGCACCCGGGAGAAGTCCTCCGAACCGCTCAATGGGGTGGCCCAGCGGGCGAGGCGCCGCTCGCCGAAGAGCTCGGTGATCACCTTCTCCGCGGTGTGGGTTTCGTCCTCGCTGGTGATGGTGAGGGGGTACTCCTGCAGGTAGTCGACGGCGACCTCCACCCCGTGAGCGGCGGCGATCCCCTTGAGCAGGCGCGGCACGGCGTCCATCATCTTCAGGCGCGAGGCCTCCGAGAACGTCCGGATTGTCGCCTCGATTCGGGCCGACTCCGGGATGACGTTCCGCTTGGTGCCGGCGTGCAGCACGCCCACGGACAGGACCACCGGATCGAACATGTTGAACTGCCGGGTGACCATCACCTGCAGGGCGGTCACCATCTCAGCGGCCACCGTGACCGGGTCCTTCGCGGAGTGCGGTGCGGAGCCGTGGCCGCCGGCGCCGAGCACCGTAACCTCAAGGCCGTCGGAGGCGCTGAGCATGACGCCGGGCTTGGTGCAGAACGTGCCGTGCGGCTCTAGTGAGGAGAAGACATGCATGCCGTAGGCAGCGCTGACGCGGGTGCCGGCGGCATCCAGGACGCCTTCGCGGAGCATGTAGCTGGCGCCGTCGAAGCCCTCCTCGCCGGGCTGGAACATGAGGACGACATCGCCGTTGAGCTGGTGCCGCTTTTCGGCCAGGAGGGTGGCGGCTCCGGCGAGCATGGAGGTGTGCAGGTCGTGGCCGCATGCGTGCATGGCGCCGTCGGCCTGGGAGGTGAATTCCACTCCGGTCTTTTCCTGGACGGGCAGTCCGTCCATGTCCGCGCGGAGGAGGACGGCAGGACGCTGTGCTCCCCCTGGTTGTCCCGTGTGGTTCCCAGCGTCCGTGTTTCCCCCGCCCGTTTTTCCTCCACGCAGCACTGCCGTGACCGACGTCGTCTCCTTGCCCAGCGTGATCTCGTACGGGAGCCCGTCCAGCGCTTCCAGGACCTTCTCCTGGGTGCGGGGGAGGTGCAGCCCGATTTCCGGCTGCCGGTGAAGGTCATGACGGAGGCGGGCCAAGTCTCCCTGCAGGTCTTGGGCGTCGTCTCTTATGGGCATGGGTAACTCCTTGGCAGTCGGCATCAGGCTTGTGGACTATTGTGAAGTGGCGCAGTTCACATGCGCCGAAACCGCTGGAATTATCCTCCTGCTGCCCTTTTACAGCAGGATCTATGCAAACCCTAGGAGGCCTCAGTGGAGCTCAGCGAGGACGATCTTGCCCTGATCCAGGTCCTGCAGGCCTCTCCGAGGCTGGGCTGGGCCGATGCTGCAAAGGTACTTGGCGTGCACGCCACCACGCTGGCAGCCCGCTGGGACCGCCTGACCTCAAGCGGGGCGGCCTGGGTGACGGCGCACTTGGCGGGCGACCCGAAGCAGATGCTCCTGGCCTACGTGGCGGTGGACTGTGAGATGAACCTGCGGGACAGCGTCACGGCGGAGCTGGCGGCCGTCCCCGAGATCGTCACAGTGGAGGAGGCAGCCAGCAACCGCGATTTGATGCTGACCGTCATCACCCGCTCGCTGGAGGAATTCAGTGCCAAGATCATCACCCGCCTGAAGGCCGTCGAGGGGCTTACCAAGTATCAGGTGGCGCTGTGCACCCGGCTGCACAGCAGCGGGGACGACTGGCGGCTGAACGTCCTGAGCCGTGCCCAGCTTGCCACCTTGCGGACGCTTGTTTCCCCGCCTGCTTCGGAGTCCGCGCAGGCGGCCCAGCTTCCGCAGAGCCACCTTGACCTGCTGCCCTTCCTGGCGCGGGACGGCCGGGCGACGGCAGCGGACATCGCCCGCTCCCTGGGCCGCCACCCCGCCACCGTCCAGCGGCAGTTGAACCGGGTGCTGGCCAGCGGCATTCTGTCCTTCCGCTGCGAGATCGCACAGGCCTACTCATCGTTTCCGGTGACCTGCCAGTGGTTCGTCAATGTCCCGGCCGGCCAGCATGATGCCGCTGCGGCCCAGATCCGCACCATCAGCAATGTCCGGTTGAGCGCCTCCACCACCGGGCCCACCAACTTTGTGATCATCATGTGGCTGCAGACCCTGGCCGATGTGATGTCTGCTGAGCTGGCGTTGCAGCAGAAGGTGCCGGGCATTGACATCGTGGAGAGTGCAGTGATGCTGCGGACGGTAAAGCGGGTGGGCTGGATGCTGAAGGAAGACACGACGGCGAGTGGCGCCGTCGTCCATGCCGGAAACCTTGGTGCCGCGGACTGAGACGGGGACGACATAGTGGGGAACCAGGAGCCAACCACTGGTTCCCCACTATGTGGACCTGATGGGTCTATTTGCCGCCGTGCACTTCCACTACGGCGCTCTTCTCCCATGGGGTCCAGTCCGACCAGTGGCCACCGTGGTTCTCCACCCGGAATGAGACGAGTTGGTAGACCTCTTCACCCTTGCGGTCGTGGTTGCGGACATCCACAAAGTAGTGAACGGTCCTCGCGTCGTCATGGCGGCCAAATTCCTCCGTGAACTGTCGTTTGGCGAGGAGGTCATCGCTGTGGCGATCGTCTTCATAGATCCGCTGGCGGATCTCGACGGTCTTTTGGCCGTTGCAATCCACTGTGATCCTGAAATCGACGTCGTTCCCGCGGAGATCCTTTGGATCCAGGGGGTTGACGGTACAGCCGTTGCGGCTTGTTTCCGCGTTGGCCGGTGCGGCCATTGCCAGGGAAACCCCCAGCAGGCCCAGTGAAACCAACGGAACCAGGGCCGTCCGCGCCTTGGTTGGTCGGTTCGTTCCATTGTTGGACATTTCTTGTCGCTCCTCAAAGGGCGTGATTCACCTTTTGCGGGCAGCCTTCAGAACCGTCGCGAATAGTGAGCATGCTGCAAAACCAGTGTGGCGGCCGCGGGCCTGCCCGTCCCATTTCAGACAGCGCGCCCGCCAAAGCGGGTGGCTTCGACTCCGGATCCTTCCGTCTGGCGTTGATGCGGGTATCCGGTCTTTTAATCTTCCGCCGGCCCTTAGGGGGCGTACTAGGGGAGCGGCTACCCTACTCGCGGGGGTTTTACCGTAGGTAGGCAGAGTGGCCCTCCGCTTGTCGGGGACTTGCCGCACACTGGTCCCATGACATTTGCGAATGTGGGGACCCTTGGTACCAAGCCCGGGCAGCGGGATGCCCTCGTTGCCATCCTGCTTCGGCCCAAGCCCGGGATGAAGGAAGCCGGTTGCTTGCTCTATGAAGTGGGCATCAACGATGACGTGCCGGACACAGTGTTCGTTTCCGAACTATGGGAGTCCGCGGAGGCGCACCAGGCCTCACTGCAACTCGACAGCACCCGCGCGGCGATCGTTGAGGCCATGCCGCTGCTGTCCGGGCAGATGGGCGGCCATCGGTTCACAGTCCTTGGGTCGCCGCTGCGGTGACTTTCGGTCTGCCCAACAAGCCGCTTTCCCTGAAAGTGCGCTTGGCATAAAACGGGGCGTTGCGTGATGAGTGGACAGCGCTGATTGGGGTAAGGGACGTCACATGAAACCGTTGCCTGCACTTGAGCTTGTCACCCGCCTCGAGGACGCCGAATGGCTTGACCCGCTGGCCAAGAGCGTCAGGAAAGTCGTCAAAAAGGTCATCAAACCGCAGTGGGCCCGCGACATCATGCACGGCGTTCCCATCGGCCACCCCGTGCACCCACTTGCCGTCCAGGTCCCGATCGGTGCCTGGGTGTCAGCCGGCGTGCTGGATGCCGTTCCAGGCGCTGAGAAAGCGGCGAGACTGTTGATCGGAGTGGGTACCGCCAGCGTGCTTCCTTCTGCGCTCGCCGGATTCACGGACTGGTCGCAGCTGCACCCGCAGCAGCAGCGGGTGGGCCTGGTGCATGCGGCGGCCAATGTGACGGCAACCAGCCTTTACATCGCGTCACTTGTCCAAAGGGCCAGGGGCAGCCAAGGCAGCGGCAAGGTCCTTGCCTATCTGGGACTTGCCGCCGTCGGCACCGGCGGTTTCCTTGGCGGCCACCTGTCCTACCGCCAAGCCGCCGGGGTGAACCACAGCGAGGAAATCCCGCACCGGTTCCCGGCCGGATGGCATCCGCTGGCACCGTTGGCGGAACTGCCCGAGGGCGGCCTCCACAAGCGCGAGGTGGCCGGTATTCCGCTGCTGGTACACCGCGAGGGCGACACCGTTAACGTGTTGTCCAACGTCTGCAGCCACCTTTCCGGACCGCTTCACGAAGGCAAGATCAAGGACGACGGCGGGGACCCGTGCGTCGTCTGCCCATGGCACCGGAGCACTTTCTCGCTGCGCACCGGAGAGGTGAAGGCGGGGCCCGCAACTTCCCGGCAGCCCCTTTTCGAGACGCGCGTCAGCGGGGAACTTGTGGAGGTGTGCCTGCCCGGGGCGGACGGTTAGAAAGGCCATTAGGCCCTACTGGGCGAGGTAGGGCGGCGGAAAACTGGGTGCATGCGAGGTCCAGTGGTGCAACCGTCCAACCGGTCCCCGCTGCAGCACACGGGCACATCCTGTACGCCTGGATCTCTTGCACGTATGTGCTCCGCATGTCCCCTTTCTTCCAGCGGCGTGGGGCCAAGGTGATGCGGGTTTCGGAGCCGCGGGAGATTGCCTCCGGCGTGGTGCTCATGACTGCCGGTAGCGGGCCTATGGCAGTTAACCTCTACCTTGTCCGTTCGGCTTCCCGGTGGGTGATGGTCGACTGCGGGTGGGCCGGCAGTGCGAGGCCTGTCCTCAGTGCCGTGGAGAAGATGCTCGGGCCGGAGAACGCGCCGACTGCCATATTCCTGACACATATCCATCCGGACCACTCAGGTGCCGCCGGTGTACTGGCGCGCGCCTGGGGCATTCCGGTGTATGTCCACCAGGCGGAGCTGTCCATGGCTGCCGGACGCTACATTCCCGAATTTTCGATGCCGCTGGACCGCTGGCTGGTGGCTCCGTTCCTGTGGTCATTGCCCAGTCGTGCCCGTCGACGCATGGAAGCGGCGAACGACATCACCGACGTTGTGCAAGGCCTTCCGCGCAGCGGTGAAGTCCCCGGTCTGCCAGATTGGGTTGCCGTTCCCACCCCTGGCCACACACCCGGACACGTCGCCTACTGGCGCTCCAAGGATGGCGTCCTGATGACTGGCGATGCGGTGGTGACGGTGAACTTGAACTCGCTGCGCGGAGTCCTGCTGGGATCGCCCGACCTGTCCGGACCGCCCTGGTACACCACCTGGAACTGGAAGACCTCCCTGGATTCCGTTTCGCGACTGGCCGAGCTGGGCCCCCGAGTGCTGGCTCCCGGCCACGGGCAGCCCCTTGCCATGGGAGTCGTTCCCCGCCTCCGCGCTGTCGCCACGAAGGAGCAGGCACAACGGCTGGCACTTCGACGCCGCCCCGGCGGAGCGCCCAAAGCTGCATAAGCCGGAGCATCCAGGGCTCGCGAATGGGAGCTGCATAAGCCGGAGTGCCCAAGGCTGGCGAATGGGAGTTGCCTTGGGGGATCGTCGCGGTGACTTTCGCCTGGGAAGAACAAGGACTTTCGCTGCGTGTGATGCCGGTTCCAGGGAGGGCAAGACAGTGTCATCTGCGCAGGGCAGCATCACCTGGATGGTATGAGCGGCGTTGCAAGGAGTTCGGCCCAGAGGGGATCGTCCGGTGAGAGGTCGTCGGGGTCGATGAGTGAGTCGTCGTCGGGTTCCCATGGTGGGAGGTCTTCCGGGCCGGCGTCTATGCAGCTGGCGACTACACATCTAACATCTGAGCACCTGGCATCGAGGAATTGGCCTGCGGTGGGCATCAGCCATTGCGGCCAGTGTGTTGGTTCGGAGTCGGGGTGTTCTGGGTTGTAGTGGCGTCCTGTTGGTGAGGTCCAGCCGGGCGGGTCCTTCGTGGTGGCTGGATCCGGTGTCCAAGTGCTGTGGTGTTTGAGCCGGTGGTGTTTGGGGCAGAGTTGGGCCAGGTTGCTGACATCAGTATTGCCGCCGTGTTCCCAGGCTTGGAGGTGGTCGGTTTCGTTGTCCGGGGTGCGGTTGGTGCAGCCGGGGAAGGTGCATTTGGCGTCGCGCATCCTGATCCAGCGTTTGATGGTCTCCGTCAGCCGGTAGTTCTTCCTCCCGATCTCCAAGGGTGTCCCGTCGCGGGGGTCGACGAGGACGCGGTAGAAGGACTCCGCCCCGTCCGCGACGAGTTTCCGGGCCATTGACGCGGGGATGGGGCCGAGTCCGTCAAGTACTGCCGGCTCATCGGTCGCCCCGAGCAGCGAGAGCACCGGCACCATTACCAAGACATCAGCCCGCGGCGTGGGGACTTTCCCGATTTCCCGGACGGGCCGCGAACCGGCAGCGATGCCGGTTCCGTCGTCCTTACCGGTTCCTTCGTCGTTGCTGACCGGCTCTGTTGCTGCGGCGGTGGTGTTGCGGTTGGTCTCCATGGCGTTGCCGGTGCTGAGGAGGAGTGATGCTGCGATGTCGGGGCGGAGTTGGGTGATGGTGCGTGGTTCGTTGGGGCCTTGGAGGCCACGGGCGGTGGCGGTGGTGCGGTTCCAGATGGCGCAGGCGGTGTCGCCGGGCAGGTAGAGCGTGACCCGGGCCATGCCGTCACGGTCCGGTGTGTACTCCATCCACCGGTCACCCACACCCTTCACATGGCGTTTCTCAATGGACTCCGGATGGTGCCGCTCCCGCCAGCCGCGCACCTTCGCCCGGAACCGGGACGGGACGAGTTCGCCAGGGGCTGCCCCGCGGGCGGGGTGGGGAGCGTCGGGGTCGAAGAAATGCGCCACCAACTTCACCGCGCCCTCAGGAGTTAGGCCTTCGGTTTCATCGGCGATGACCTTTGCGTGCTGCCAGGACATGTCACCAGCGGCCAGGGCCTCGAACACGGGCGGGAGGGAGCAAACCTTCCGGGACTGTTCCACGAACGCACCTGCGGCGGCGGAGCTGATGGCCAGGACCCCGGCGATCTCCTCCACCGTGGACATCTCCGCGTAGGTGCGGTCGTGCAGCGACGCGTCCGGCGGCGTCATGGCCTGCTGGAACCCAACGGCTTCGGCAGCGTCCCGCGCCTGCGCGGCCGCGAGCTGCGCGGTAAGCCGGGACCGTAGCTCCAGCCTTTCCAGCCGGATCTCATACCGCCGCTGCAACACATCAACACCGGAACCAACAGCAGCACCCGAACCAACAGCAGTGCCGGAGGCCAGGAACCCATCCTCCCGGTCCAGGGCATCAAGGGCAGCCACAGAGGCATGAATGCCCTCCGCACCTGCCCCAACACCGCTGCTGCTTGCCATACAAGAATCATCCAACAGGGGTCTGACAATTTGAGGTCGGGGCAGCAAGGGAGCGGGCAGCAACTACGTGGCAGGACATGCTCTCACCCGATCGAGTGCACCCACTCACCACCGCGCAGCACCCCAGCCAGCTGCAGATCCTGGCCAAGAACCAAGATGTCAGCGCGCATACCAGCACGGAGGTCACCGACCTCCGCCGAAAGGCCCAGCACCGATGCCGGGACGGCCGAAGCGGACGTCACAGCATCCTGCAGGGGAACACCTGCGGCTACGGTAGTCCGGAAAACGTCCAATAACGTCGCGGTACCGCCGGC
Organism: Arthrobacter sp. E1SS-5; assembly: GCF_057073715.1. Classification (NCBI taxonomy): domain Bacteria; kingdom Bacillati; phylum Actinomycetota; class Actinomycetes; order Micrococcales; family Micrococcaceae; genus Arthrobacter; species Arthrobacter sp. E1SS-5. Next base: position 3,802,090 of record NZ_CP172703.1, on the reverse strand, counting down.
GATGGCACCAGTACCGTCCACACGCGCCACCCTGCCGCTCACGGTTACTGAGAGCGACCCCAAGCGATAGTGTCCGTCCTCCAGACCTGTGGCGGCCATGGCATCGGTCACCAGCGCGATGTTGCCCGCTCCGACAAGGTCGAAGACCAGCTTCACCGTCTCCGGTGCCAGATGCACGCCGTCTCCGATCAGTTCCACCACTGCCGTGCCGGCCCGTGCCGCGTTGAGGCTGGCCGAGACGGGGCCGGGGGCGCGGTGGTGCAGCGGAGGCATCGCATTGAAGAGGTGCGTCACAGTGGGCCGGATCCTGCCGCCACTATCAGCCGCAGAGCGCAGCCCGGCGGCCGCACGCTCAAGGAAGGCACCCGCCGTCGCATGGTCCGCCGCGGTGTGGCCCAGGGACGGGACGATGCCGCTTGCACTGAGCTGATCGACCAAGCCGGAAGCACCCGGTAGTTCTGCCGCCAGCGTCATGGATGCGAGGGAGGGCCCTGCCTCCGCCATCAGTTGGGTGACCAACTCCGGATCGGGATCCCTCAGCAGGGCGGGGTCGTGGGCGCCGCACTGCTGGCCCGAGAGGAAAGGGCCCTCCAGGTGGGAGCCCGCAACCAGGCCCTGCTCGGCCAGTTCCTTGAGGACGCCGAGGCTGCGCAGCAGGTCCCGTGGTTTCCCGGAAACCACGCTGGCCAGCAAGGTGGTGGTGCCGCGGCTGTGCAGGTATCGGGCTGCCCGGGATGCACCGTCAAGGTCGCCCTCTGAAAAGTCCCAACCGTAGGCGCCGTGGCAGTGCAGGTCCACCAGTCCAGGCAAGAGAATCTGGCCGCCGGGTCCCTTTTCTGGAAGAACCCCCGGAAAATCCGGCGCCGGCCCGGCGAAGGTAACCAGGCCGCCGTCGACCGTTACAACCCCGTCCGGTAAGTCCATGGTGGCGGTGATAATCCGCCCGCGGAGGGTCAATGCGCTGTTCACGTTCCACTCGCCTCCCGCCTCGGATTATTCCACAGGGGCCGACCCGGAAGGCCGGTAAAAGTCGCGACGCGTTATTTCGCACTCCCAATGGGAACATCTACAGTGGAAGTTACTAAGCATGCTGTCTATTTCGGAGGGTGAACCTAATGCGAAAAGTTTCTGCGCTTGGAGTGGTTGCTGCGGCGATGCTGGCGTTGGCCGGCTGCTCGGGAGGAGGCAGCGGTACCGCCAGCCCGTCGGGTACGGCAAGCACGTCGGCGTCGGCGTCGGCCTCCGCCAGCCAGACGGCGGACGCGAAGGTGTATTCGGAAGACCAGCTCCGCGACCTCATCGCCGGCATGAAGGACGCGGACGGCAACGAGCTGAAGCTGTACTCCAAGGATCAGGTGGCCCAGGGCAGCAACATCGCCAACCTGCTCATGAGCACTGCGACCATTGATCCCAAGGACTGCAAGGACATCGCCACCGCCGGCCTGCTGGACAAGGTGGAGAACGGTGACGTAGCCGTGGCGCTCTCCGAAGGCAACCAGCCGCGCACGCTCTCCGCGCAGTCCGGCAGCGACGGCCCCGACGCCGTCAAGACACTGACCGACATCAGCAACAAGATGGACCAGTGCGCCAAGTTCTCCGTCTCCGCGCTGGGGCAGAAGTACGACGTTTCCAGCGAGGAGCTGAAGGCGAACACGGACGCGGAGAAGACCTTCGCCACCGTCAGCACCCGCAGCGGTGACAACCAGCAGAAGCTGATGCAGGTGTCCGCTGCCCAGGGCCGCCTGCTTGTGGTCGCCACCAAGAGCGGTTCCGACCTGGGCGATAAGGACCAGAAGGAACTTGAGGGCCTCATCAACGACGTCCTGAAGAAGGCGGAGAGCGGCGGCGCAACGTCCAGTGCTACTTCCACCTCCAGCAGCTCGTCCGGTTCAGGAAGCATGTCCTCGCCGAGCAGCTCAGCATCGTCGACGGCCTCGCCGACTTCGTCGTCGACGATGTCATCCGGCAGCGGCGCCTCGTCGTCGGCCTCCCCGACTGCTTCGCGGTAGCAGGCAACTTTCAAGCAGAAAAAGGATGCGAGCCGGGACCTTGGGGTCCCGGCCCGCATCCTTTGCGTGGGTGGCCGCTATTTGGTTTTGCCGCCAAGCCTGACGCTGGCGCCGGCATCGACCGGAAGTTCGGCAACGACGTCGCGGGTGGGTGCTCCGCTGAACCGGGGTGACGGTTCCTGCCCCTCCGTCAGCCGCTGCAGCTCCTGGCCCTCGAAGTCCTCTTCCTTGCCGAGCAGGATCGCAGAGTCGTGGTTGGTGATTTCACCGTTGAAGGCGCGGACCATCACACTGCGGTCGAACTGGCCCTCCCACTTGGAAACGATGAAGGTAGCCACGCAGTTACCGAGCAGGTTGACTACCACGCGCATCGAGTCCATGAGCCGGTCGGCTCCGAGGAGGAGCGCGACGCCGGCAACCGGGAAGATCCCGAGTGCTGCGGCGGTAGCCGAGAGGGCGAGGAATGACGAGCCCGGGACCCCTGCCATGCCCTTGGACGTCAACAGCAGCACCCCGAGTGCCGCCAGCTGCTGGCCCAGGTCAAGGTGGTGTCCGAAGGCCTGGGCCAGGAACAGCAGCGAGATCGAAAGGTATATCGCTGCGCCATCGAGGTTGAAGGAGTAGCCGGTGGGGACCACCAGGCCCGTCGTGGCCCTGGAGCAGCCGGCGTTGGTCAGCTTAGTCATGATCCTGGGCATCACCGCTTCTGTTGAGGCAGTGCCCAGGGCCAGGAGGAATTCCTCCCGGGTGTACTTGAGGAACTGCCAGAGTGGCACCCGGGCGAAACTCCATGCCACCACGAACAGCAGTCCGATGAAGATAATTGCCGCGCCGTAGCAGGCCGCGATCAGTACTGCGTAGGTGCTCAAGGTATCCAGACCGTACTGGCCGATAATGAATGCCATGGCCCCGAACGCGCCGAGCGGTGCGACTTTCATGATCCAGGCCATGATCTTGAAGATCAGTTCCAGGACTGTTTCCATGACGTTGATAACCGGCAGGCACTTCTCGCGGCCGATCACGACGATTGCGGCACCGAAGAAGACAGAGAAGAAGAGGACCTGCAGGAGGCTGTTGCTGGCGAACGCCCCGATGACGCTGGCCGGGATGATGTCGAGAATGAAGGAAGCGGCATCCTTGGGCGCCGCGGAACCGGTCTTTGCATCCAGGTCTGCCTGGGAAAGAGTTGCCGGATCAATGTTCAAGCCAGCTCCGGGCTGGACGATGTTCCCCACGATCAGTCCGAAGACCAGGGCGAACAGTGTTGCTGCCGTGAAGTAGAGCAGGGCCTTGACCCCCACCCTTCCAACCGCCTTGACGTCGCCGACGGCTGAAATTCCAGTGACGATCACCAGGAAGATCAGCGGCGCGATGATCATCTTGATGAGTTTGATGAAGCCATCTCCGAGCGGCCTCAGTTGGGATCCGAGGTCCGGCCAGAAATGCCCGATGAGGACACCTGCCACGACGGCGATCAGAATCTGGAAGAAGAGCGACTTGTACAGCGGCTTCCTCTTCGCGGGCACCGAACTCGCCTTCAGTGCCTCAGGGTTGGGGATCTTCATTGACCTTTGCCTATCAATTGGGAACAGCCCGTTTGCGGGGCCGTTTCCAAAGTAATCCTCGTCACACTATTCCGCAAGAGGAAAACCTATTTCCGCAATGCGGAATGCTAATCGGGCTTTATGACTGATAGGCCAGCAATCCGGGCGTCCAACTCCGCCGCCACCTCGACCGCCGAACCCGACGCATCGACTCTCAAAAAGTTGGCGTACTCCGGCAGTTCCCGGTACCCCCTGTTAAAGGCTGCGAGGTCATCCACGGTCTCGGAATCCGTGCCCCGGGCAGTGATCCGGCGATGCGCTTCGGCAGGGTCCAGCTCAAGGTGAAGGATGGCGTCCGGCTGCGGCAGCCGGGCCAACAGCCAAGGAAGGAACCGTCCCCGGGGCAGCCCTTTCGCGCGCCGTAGTGCCAGTTGGCAGTGGAGGTGGCGGTCCATGACCACCAATCCATTGAACCCGGCGGCGCGCAGGTGCGAGAGCAGCACGTTGCCCACCCGGAGGAATGTTTCGACGGCGTCAGCCAGGCGCGCGGGCAGCCGAACTCCCAGCCTGGCTGTGGCCAAAGACAAAGCCCTGCGTCCAGCATGGTTGCTTACCAGCATGGCCCGCCCGCCATGGGCCCGCACCGTCGCAACCACGGTGCGTGCCGCCGTCGACTTTCCCGATCCGTCGATGCCCGTCAGCACAATGATCATTTGGCATCCTCCTGTCGATCCGGTTAACGCTGGAGGCGGCCGGAGAGTCCCTGCTGGGATTCACAACCGCGGGACGCGGGCGCGCAAAACGTGTGGGGCGGACGAAGGAATGGCTCCTGACCGTAGGCTGGAGTCCGGACAAGGGTTCACCCAGGTCCGGCACAGCAGTTCCTGAAACAGGCAGTTCCCAGGTGAAAGGCAGGACCATGACAGTTTCCAGCGACGATCCCCAGAACACCGCGGACCTCCGCGGGCCGGGCGACCCGGACGAGGCCAAGGACCAGGCCGCAAAGGCGCCCACCTCCGGTCAGCACCTGGAACAGCCGGGCGCAAACAACATCCGTGAGGAACAGCAGGCTCATGCGGCCGGAACCGTACCGGCATCCTATGTGGGTGGTGAAGAAGCGGCGCGGGAACCTGAGCCGGAAGACGCCCTGAAGGACCAGGGAACCTGGGACAACGAAGTCTAAACATGATCACCCACGCCGATATCGATCAGGCAGCCCGCCGGACGGCAGGCCTGATCCGCAGGACACCGGTGATGCAGGCAGACCCCGGAGTGTTTAACGGCCCGGTCTGGTTCAAGTGTGAGTTCATGCAGCATACGGGCACCTTCAAGGCCAGGGGCGCCGTCAACCGCATCCTGGCCAGCAAGGAGCGCGGGGAGCTGCGAACCGACGTGGGCATCGTCGTCGCCTCCGGCGGAAACGCCGGACTGGCCAACGCCTATGCCGCCAAACAGCTAGGGGTGCCGGCCACCGTCTTCGTTCCCGAAGCCGCGCCGGCCGTCAAGGTGGCCAAACTGAGGGCCATCGGGGCCACGGTGGTCCAGGGCGGTGCCGAGTACGCGGCCGCCTACCAGGCCGCCGTGGCCCACGCAGAGGATACCGGCGCCATCTATTGCCACGCCTATGACCAGCCTGAGATCGCGGCCGGCGCCGGAACCGTGGGTTCCGAGCTGCTGGAACAGCTGCCGGATGTCGATACCGTCCTGGTGGCCGCGGGCGGGGGCGGGCTGATGGCGGGAGTGGCGGCCGCCGTCGAAGGTTCGGCCAAAGTGGTGGCCGTGGAACCGGAAGGTGCGCCTACCCTGCACGCCGCCCTCGCTGCCGGCGAACCGGTGGACGTGGCGGTATCCGGCGTTGCCGCGGACTCCCTGGGGGCCCGCCGCGTAGGCGACATCGGCTTCTCCGTCGCGGTCCGCTGCGGCGTCGTAAGCGTCCTGGTAACGGACGCGGACATCATCAAAGCCCGTTCCGCGCTGTGGAACGACTATCGGATTGTCGTGGAGCACGGAGCGGCGGCCGCCTACGCTGCGCTGCTGTCAGGCGCGTACGTGCCCGCGGAGGATGAACGCGTTGCCGTCATTCTGTGCGGCGCCAACACCGACCCCGCAACGCTCTAGGCCACCGACAAAAGGACCGGCCACCTGGACAGGGGGCCGGTCCTTTCATCCAAGCGCTTAGCCGCCCGCCTGGCCGCAGAACTTGCTGTAGGTCGCGCCGGCTTCCTGGTAGCCGGACTGGAGCCCGGCCAGCTTGTCCTTGTCCGGGTTCTCCTTGGCCTGCTCGTCCGTGTACGCCAGGATCGAGGCGAGGGCGGGCTTGAGGTCGTCAGATGCCACCGCGTGGATGGGGCGGATCTGGTTGGCGAGGTTGTTCATGCCCGTCTTGCCGGCGTTGTTGGCGGGGTTCGACACAACGGCCTGGATCCGCTCGCAGGTTTCAGCGGTGGTCAGTTGATGCGTGGCGGTGCAGGCCGTGGCGGAAGCAACGAGGCCGGCGGCAAACAGGGCTGTGGCGAATTTCTTCATGGGTCCCTCGGTAGTGGTCAGAGGTTTCGATTGTAAGCAGATTGGGTACCCCGATGCCTTCCCGGTGCTGGATCCGGCCCGAAATTAGCGCCGCTTAAAACACAACTGGCTGGCAGTGGGAACTGCCAGCCAGTCTTTGTATGGGACGAATCAGATGGTCCGCGGCGCCTTGGCCAGGTTGTCCTTCAGCTCTGTGGCGTTCTGCCGTGCCACGTAAGCCGGGCGGTCGCGCTCCACGCGCCAGCTTTCGGAGAGCGGCCCGACGTTGACGGTGTCGAAACCGAATTCGTCGTAGAGGCGGGTCACCAGTTCGGCGGCCTCCGGGTGGTCGCTGGCGGTGGCAAGGGCCCGGCGGTTCTCCGTGCCCGCCGGAGTTCCGTCAGTGGTGATGTCCTTGGCCATGATGTGGTTGAAGCCCTTGGCCACCTTGGACTGGGGGAGGTGTTCCTGGAGCATCCCGGAGGTGGTGGCCTCGCCATTGTCCAGGGCAGGAATGCGGCCGTCCCGCTCCCAGTAATAGTTGTTTGTGTCGATCACAATTTTGCCCGCCAGCGGTTCCACCGGGACGTCCTTGTAGTTCTTCAGCGGCACGGCAACCACAGCAAAGTCGCCGGCAGCAGCCGCTTCCGCTGACGTGGCCGCCCGGGCCTTTGGGCCAAGCTCCGCCACCAGGTCCTGAAGGGTTTCCGGCCCCCGTGAGTTGCTGATGACCACGTCGTAGCCCAGCTCCACGGCCTTCCGTGCAACCTGGCTTCCAATATGTCCTGCACCGATGATTCCGATTGTTGTCATATGGGCGCCAACACCAGCCCGGACCCAGATATTTCAACGGGCTGCGGGGAATAAAGGGCCAGGCAGGCGCCTACTTTCCCAAGTAGCGCCCGGGCCGGTGGTTCAGCGCCAGGATGAGGTTCAGGAGGGTGGCGCCAGCCGCGGACAGCAGCACCATCAGCGGGGACACGAGGACGAGCGCGGCCAGGACGATGGCCACGTCCAGCACCATCTGCACATATCCGGCCCGCCATTTCAGCTTTTCCTGCAGCAGCAGGGCCAGGATGTTGAAGCCGCCCAGACTGGACTGGTGCCGGAACAGGATCAGCAGGCCGACGCCGGCGAGCAGGTTTCCACCCAGCACCCCATACGCGGGGTCGATGTGCAAGGAACCCAATGCCGCTGGATGCAGGCTGGCCATCACGGACACCAGGGCAATCGCCGCACCCGTGCGCAGGGCGAAGTTCCAGCCTTTCTTCCACACCGCCAGCACGAAGAACGGCAGGTTGACCGAGAAAAAGATGACGCCGAACGGCAGCGCCACCGAATAGCTCAGCAGCAGCGCCAGCCCGGCGGTGCCGCCGGTGACGGCGCCGCTCGACTTGAGCAGGAACAGTCCAAGCGATGCGGCGAACGTACCGGTGAGGATGCCCAGCACATCCTCAACCACCGAGTGCCGGACGGCCGACGGCGGCACGGAACCTGCCGCCGTCGGCCCTTCCACGTGCCGGGCCGGGGCAGCGGGGGTTGTGTCAGCGGGAGTTTCTGTGGAAGTACTCACCGGGACACAAACCTCTGGCGGTCGGCCAGGACCGCAAGCACGCGGTCATTGGTGGCTTTGTCAGCCAAGGTGATCCGGACACCGTCAACGGCATAACCGCGGGCCAGGATGTCGGCCCCGGACAGTGCGTCCAGGATCCGTTCCCGCAGTTCATCGGAGGCACGGAGCCAGTAGAAGTTGGCCTGGCTGTCCGGCACGTCCCAGCCGTAGCCGCGGAGGGCCCCGATCACCCGGGTGCGTTCCTGCGCCACTGCCTCGGTCCGCTCCAGGACCTCGTCGCCGGCCACGAGCGAGGTAACCGCTGCGGTCTGCGCCATGCGGTTCACGCCGAACGGAACGGCGGTGCGGCGGAGGCCCTCTGCGATAGCGGGCCGGGCGATGGCGTAGCCGATCCGGAGCCCCGCCAGCCCGTACGCCTTGGAAAAGGTGCGCAGGATGCACAGGTTGGGGTGACGGCGGTAGAAGTCCAGCGAGTCCACGCCGGGCCCGCGCTGGAACTCGATATACGCCTCGTCCAGCACCACCAGCACCCGCGGGGGCACGGACTGCAGGAACTCTTCCAGCGCCTCTGCACTGATTGACACTCCGGTGGGGTTGTTCGGCGAGCACAGGATGACCAACCGGGTGCGCTCGGTGATGGCGGCTGCCATGGCCGGAAGGTCGTGGTGTTCGTTGGCCAGTAGCGGCACTGGCACCGATACGGCTCCGGCCACCGCCACCAGGATGGGGTACGCCTCGAAGGAGCGCCAAGCGTAGACCACCTCGTCGCCGTGTCCGCTGACGGCCGAGATGATCTGCTGCAGGACCCCTGAGCTTCCCGGGCCGGCGGCAATTTCACCAGCGCTGACGCCGAAGTGCGCGGCGATGGCTTCACGTGCTTCCACCGCGCCCATGCTGGGGTACCGGTGGATCCGGTCCGCCTCGGCGGAAATCGCCTTGATAACGGACGGCAGGGGAGGGAAGTGGCTTTCGTTCGAGGCAAGGGCGGCGGTCAGGTCAGACTGGGCGCTCTTGCCGGCCACGTAGGCGGGGAGCTGGGCGACGGCGGCGCGGACCTCGGGTGCCGCGGCTTCGGGAAGGGTGCTGGTCATGGACAGCATGGTGCGGGAATTGGGGACGTCTGCGCAACAGGGGTGGATCAGGTAGGACAGATCCAGTAGTTGGACAGCGCGGGAGTGGCAAAATGCTCAGTATGCACCTTATTGACGCGCTGGACGCAGAGATCCTCCTCACACTGGACCGGGACCCCCAGGCGACAGTCCTGTCCCTCTCAAGAACGCTCGGCGTAGCGCGCAATACGGTGCACGCCCGGCTTCGCCGCCTGGCCGCCGACGGGAGCCTGGCCCCCTTCAGCCAGCGGGTCCGGACCGAGGCGCTGGGCCTGCCGCTCATTGCCTTCATCTCGATCTCCATCAGCCAGTCCTCCAGCGACCTCGCCGTTGCGGCGCTGCAGACCATCCCGGAAATCATCGAAATGCATGCCACCACCGGGGATGCCGACCTGCTCGCAAAGGTAGCCGCGCGGGACCCGGCCGACCTGCACCGGATTACCAACGCGATGCTGGCGATCGAGGGCGTCGTTCGTACCAGCACCGCCATGTCGCTGGTGGAAGTGATGCCCACCCGCACTGTGCCGCTGCTGCGGGCGGCGACGCAGAAGTAGCCGCTTTACTCGAACAGTTCCAGGGCGTCAATGAGGGCGTCCACGAACGCGGTAAGGATGGCCGGCTGGGTCCGACCGGTCATGGTCTGGATCTGGCCCTGCCGCTGGCGCAGCACCGGATGGTCCAGGTTGACCAGCACCAGGTCCTCGCGGTCCCGCCGGTCCAGGGACAGCCCGCTGACCAGGGAAACACCCACCCCTGCCCGTGCGAATTGGATCACCGGGTTGATGTGGTCGCTTTGCAGGCTGATGGAGGGAGCGAGGCCTTCAATCTGCATGGCCAGGTCCAGGAGTTCGCGCTGGCTGGAGCCCGGTGCTGTGATGGCCAGCTTGTAGCGGCAAAGGTCCTGCAGGGTGGCGCGGGGTTGGGCAGCCAGGGGATGACCGGGCGCCACCAGGGCATAGGCGACAGGGGTGGGCATGGAGTGTTCCACCGTCACCCTGGACTGTGGGCCGAGGGAAAACACCGCGGCGACGTCCGCCTCTCCCTCGGAAACCCGCCGCGTGCCCTCGGAGGAGGAGACGACGTCGAGATGGAACTCCACGTCGTCATGCTGGCGGCTGAAGGTGGCGATGGCTGATGGCACCCAAACCCGGGCAAATCCTTCGGCGCAGGCCACGCGCAGGGTCCGGGTCTTCCGCTGCATGGACACCAGCAGTTCTTCCCGGACGGCTGCCCCTTCCGCCTCGGCCCGGCGCACGTAGGCGAGCAGGAGGCGGCCCGCTTCGGTCAGTTCCACGCCACGCGCATGGCGCTTGAAAAGCGGCGTGCCCAGCGAAGATTCCAGCTTGTTAATCTGGCGGCTGATGGCGGATGCGGAGACATGGAGCTTACCGGCTGCCTCGGTAAGGGTGCCCTCCTGGGCCACGGCGTGGAAGTACATCAGGGCCGGAGTCAGCATGTTCATGATGGGGCTTTCTTCCGGTTTGCATGAGAGTCAAAGCTCGTGGACAAAATGATACTGGTTGTTTGGGCTGGAGCGCCCTAATTTTGGAGTCACGTTCCAACAGCAAGGGTGACAATCAATGCAGCAACGCGAGCAACTGACGGCAGCAGCAGGGGAGTATGTGGATTCCGGCCGCTTCAAGGCGGACCTGGAGAAGATTGTCTCCTATCCGTCAGAGAGTTCGACGGCGGAGGGTCGGCTTGCACTGAAGTCATATCTTGATGAGGTGATTGAGCCAGCGTTTGCCTCCCTGGGCTGCTCTGTGGAGCGTTTTGACTCCTGGCGCGGTGGCAGCAATTCCTTCCTGGTGGCCACCCGGCACGAGGGCCCGGAACTGCCGACAGTTCTTTGCTATGGCCACGCCGACGTGGTGGATGGCCAGGCGGCAGGCTGGACCAGCGGCCGGGACCCGTGGATGCTGAGCGACGAAGGCGACCGCTGGTACGGTCGGGGTTCCGCTGACAACAAGGGTCAGCACTGGATCAATATCGTGGCCCTGCGACTGCTCCTGGAACAGCAGGGACACCTCGGCTTTAATTTGGTGTTCCTCCTGGAGGGTGCGGAGGAGATCGGATCCCCTGATCTGGCCGATTTCGCCCGTGAACACCGCGGTAGCCTGCAGGCGGACGTCTTTCTTGGTTCCGATGGTCCGCGCCTGGCGGCGGACAGCCCCACGGTCTTCCTGGGGGCCCGCGGCGGTGTGACCTTCCACCTCACGGCCGACTTGCGCAGCGGTTCCTACCACTCGGGCAACTGGGGCGGCCTCCTGCGGAACCCAGCCACCACCGTGGCAGCCGCGGTGGCATCCCTGGTGGACGGGCACGGCATCATCAGGCTCCCGGAGCTGCTGCCGGCAGGAATCCCCGATTCGGTGGCCGCCGCGCTGGAACTCATTGATGTGGTTCCCCAGCCCGGTGATCCCAGGACCGACCCCACCTGGGGTGACGTATCCCTCAGTCCCGCCGAGCGGTTGTACGCCTGGAACACCCTTGAAGTCCTGGCCCTCGGTGCCGGCAACGCTGCCAAACCAGTCAACGCCATTCCCGGTTCAGCCAGCGCCAGCCTGCAGCTCCGGTTCGTCCCCGGAACGGACATGGCAAACCTTGAGTCCGCGGTCCGGCGCCACCTCGATGCCGCCGGATTCGCCATGGTGGAGGTCGAGGTGGGCCAGTCCTTCCCCGCCAGCCGGCTTGACCCGAACAGCCCCTGGGTCGCGTGGGCCCTTTCGTCCCTGGAGAAAACCACTGGGCGCAGCCCCGTGCTGCTGCCCAACATCGGCGGATCGCTGCCGAGTTTCGTCTTCGCCGAAGTCCTTGAACTGCCCACGCTGTGGGTTCCGCATTCCCATCCCGGCTGCCAGCAGCATGCCCCGGATGAGCATCTCCTCAAGTCGGTGGCGCGGGAAGGCCTGCAAATTGCTGCCGGACTCTTCTTCGACCTCGCCACCACCCCCACCCCAGCCGGCAACCCCCGCCCCGGAGCCGCCGTTCCCGCCGGCTCCGCTTCCTGAAATCCCTGGAGTCCCCATGACCATCCCGCAGCAAAAGAACAAGCCCGGCGCCGTCCAGGCGGAGGGCACGCAGTCCGCCACCCGCGGGATTGTCGCCGCCACCATCGGGAACGCGCTCGAATGGTTCGACATTGCCATCTACGCACTCCTGGCCATCTACATTGGCCGGAACTTTTTCCCAAGCCACGATCCCGGCGTCGAACTCATCCAGGCCTTTGCCGTGTTTGGCGTCTCCTACCTCATACGGCCGCTCGGTGGCCTGGTGCTGGGTTCATTTGCCGACCGGCATGGCCTGAAAAAGGGCTTGACCGTCACCATCCGGCTGATGGTCCTGGGGACGGCCCTGCTGGCCTTCATGCCCAGCTACGGAACCATCGGCATCCTGGCTCCGATCGGAATCGTCCTGGCCCGCCTGATCCAGGGCTTTTCTGCCGGCGGAGAGTTTGGTGCCGCCACCGCCTACCTGATCGCGCAGAACGGCAAGCGGAAAGGGTTCCTGGGCAGCTTTCAGTTCGCGAGCCAGGGCCTGGGCAGCCTGCTGGCAGCGATCCTGGTGGCCGTTCTCACCACCGTCCTTTCCGATACCCAGATGACCGAATGGGGGTGGCGCATCCCCTTCCTCTTCGGACTGCTGGTGGGCCCGGCCGGGTATCTGATCCGCAAGGAGATGAAGGAAGTTCCCCTTGCGGAGAAGCCGGAGGCCGAGAAGCACTCACCCATCCGGGAAGTGTTCGCAACCCAGAAAGTGGGGATGCTGATCGCCGGCGGCACGCTGGCCGTCTCCACCGCCCTGAACTTCATCCTTCAGTACATGCCCACGTTTGCCATCAAGGAACTTGGCCTCGAACCCGGCATCTCCTTCACGTCGCTGATCATCACCGGCGTCATCCTTACCTTTGGAACCCCGGTGGTGGGCCACCTCTCGGACAAGTTTGGCCGGATGGCAATTATGGTGCCCACCGTGGTGGTGCTGCTGGTCGCCGTCGTCCCGCTGTTCCTGTGGGTGATCAGCGCCCGGTCCTTCCTGGTGCTGGCCCTGGTGATGACCATCCTCGGACTGCTCAAGGCCGCCTACTTCGGCGCCCTGCCGTCCGTCATGTCGGATTCCTTCGATGCCCGCGCCCGTGCTACCGGCCTCTCCTTCAGCTACAACACGGCGGTGGTGGCCTTTGGCGGCTTCACGCCTATGATCGCGTCCTATCTGGTGCAGCAGACCGGACAAGCTGTGGCACCTGGCTACTACCTGGCCGTCATCGCTGTCATCAGCCTGGCCGCCCTCGCCTCGGCGGTGAAATTCCGGGGGATCCGCTGACCCCATCCGATGCTGGCTCACCGCTGGCAGGCTCCCATCGGACGCCCGCTCTCCTTCCACGCAAAAGGAGAGCGGGCGTTTCCTGCTGGGTGCCAAAGGTGACCGGGCGTGATGTCCAGAAACAATCGTAAAAGAACAAATTCTCCCAATCTCTTTCGGTCAAACCCTTGACCGTGTTTGTCACGCGCTGGTAGACCTAAAGGGCAGAAAGCGCTTCCTCGTAGTTCACATCCCTCGAAATCACTCGCGAGGGGTCAGAACACAGTACGAATGAAACGTTCCAAAACCAGCGGCGACTAAGCCGCTGCATCAAAGGAGATGTTCTTTTGGCAAACCCCTCAATGTGTTCCCCCAAATCCCCGGCGGGCAGGGCGTGGAAGGCGGCGCCTGCGGCAGCGGCCACCCTCGCTGCCGCTGCCCTGGCCTTTACCGGCGTCCCGCTTGCCGCCGCTGACCCTGGTGCGGGAAACCCTGCCGCTCCCGTGGCTCCCGCAAATTCCGGCCTCGCCCGGCAGGTGGAAGACCTGGAACGGGCCCCGGTTGCCGTCCTGACCGACCGGGGTATCTCACTGGGCTGGCGTATGCTGGGCCTGGACAAGGACAGTGTTGGCTTCCAGGTCATCCGCGACGGCGTGATCATCACCGACCAGCCAATCCGGGACACCACCACGTATCTGGACCCGGACGGCACGAAGGACTCCAAGTACGTCATCAAGACCGTGGGCAACGGCAATGGGCAGGATAAACTCAGCGCCGAGTTCAGCCCGCTGGCGCAGAACTACCTGCCCATCAAGCTGGACAAGCCGGACGACGGCGTCAGCAAGGATGGAAAGCCGTACACCTACAGTGCCAACGACTCCAGTGTGGCGGACCTGGACGGCGACGGCGCCTACGAAATCATCCAGCTCTGGAACCCGTCCAACGCGCAGGATAACTCCAAGTCCGGCTACACCGGCAACGTCTACGTGGACGCGTACAAGATGGACGGCACCAAACTGTGGCGGATCGACCTGGGCCGCAATATCCGCGCGGGTGCCCATTACACCCAGATGCTCGCTTACGACTTTGACGGCGACGGCAAGGCTGAAGTGGCTTTCAAAACCGCCGACGGCACCACCGACAGCGCGGGTACGGTCATCGGTGACCCAGCGGCCGATTACCGCAGCAGCGCCGGCTACATCCTGTCCGGTCCGGAGTTCCTCACGGTCTTCAACGGCGCCTCCGGCACCATCATGGACACAGTCCCCTACGATCCGCCCCGCGGCAGCGTTGCGGCCTGGGGTGACAACTACGGCAACCGGGTGGACCGCTTCCTTGCCGGTGTGGCCTACCTGGACGGCGAGCACCCGTCCATGATGTTCAGCCGCGGCTACTACACCCGCACCGTGTTGGTCACCTATGACTTGGTGAACGGCAAGCTGGTGAAGCGCTGGAAGTTCGACTCGGACGTGGCGGGGGCCGAGTACAAGGGCCAGGGCAACCACAACCTGTCCGTGGCGGATGTGGACCAGGACGGCAAGGACGAGTTCGTTTTCGGCTCCATGACCATCGACGACGACGGCGCGCCGCTCTACAACACCAAGCTGGGGCATGGCGACGCCATCCACACCGGCGACCTGGATCCCTCGCGCCCCGGGCTGGAGACCTTTGCCGTGCACGAGAGCATGAAGGAAAGCGGCAACCGGGGCGCCACCTTCCGTGACGCCGCCACCGGCGAGGTGCTGTGGAGCATCCCGGCGTTCAAGGACACGGGCCGCGGTGCCACGGGCGACATTGACCCGCGTTTCCCGGGCTCGGAGAGCTGGGCAGTGGGTGGGGATGCTGCCTGGAACTCCACCGTCGGGTACCTGATGTCTGCCAAGGGTGAGCGGATCTCGGACAAGATCCCGGCCGCCAACTTCATGGCGTGGTGGGACGGCGATTTGCTGCGTGAGATCGTTGACCACGATTTCAGCGCCGAGGTTGGCTATGGCGTCCCCACCATCTCGAAGTGGAACTGGGAAACCGAGTCCAGCGACCGGCTGCTGACTGCCACCGGGGCGCGCACCAACAACTACACCAAGGGCAACCCGTCCCTGCAGGCGGACCTCCTGGGTGACTGGCGCGAGGAACTGGTGTTCCCGTCGGCGGACAGCACCGAGCTGCGGATCTACACCACCACCTCGCCCACTGAGGTCCGGCTGCGCACCCTGATGCATGATCCGATGTACCGCACGGGCGTGGCCCGCGAAACGGTTGGCTACAACCAGCCGCCGCACCCGAGCTTCTTCATCGGCGAGGGAATGCAGGCTCCGGCCGCGCCGGCTGTCTTCTACGCGGGCAAGACGAAGTAAACCTGCCCGGACGCAAGAGCGCCGCCCGCCTTGGGGGAAGGCGGGCGGCGCTTGCTTGTGGGGGACGGGTCAGTGACCGCCGAGGTTGCCGCCGACGGGCGGCAGGCCGCCTTCGGTGCTGCGGTCACCCTCACGCCGTTCGCCTGCGCTCAGGTTCTCGCCTGCCACCGTGTCATCGGACTCGCCGGTGGTGTCCACCAAACCGTTGGTCTGGTCGAACTGGTGGCCGATCCTGCTGTCGTCCAGGTCGGCGACGGAACCGGTGGAGCCGGCTGCCGCCGTCGTGCCCGCTGCGGGGACTCCGGTGCCCGCGTCCGCCGCGCCGGTGGTGGCGCCGGTGGTCAGGGGGTCTGCGGGAACCACCGGTTCCGCCGGAACCACGGGGGTGGTCTCCGTAACCGTCACGTCAGTGGTCTCGGTCTTGTCCTTGTTGCTGCTGGCCGCCATCGCTGCTGCCGCGCCCGCAGCAGCTGCGATGCCTACGCCGGCCGCAACCTTGCCGGAGACGCCAGCCTTGCCGGAGTCACCACGGGATGCGCCCGCGTGTTCAACACCGGGGGTACCCACAGCGGAACCGGCGTTGACAGATCCGCGCCAGGCGCCGCTGGCGTAGCCCTCATCCTCGATGAATTCCTTGAACTTCTGCAGGTCCGATTCGGCCTGGCGGTCAACGACGTTGAGCTTGTCGCCCACCTTCTCGACGATGCCTTCGGGCTCGTATTCGAGAGTCAGCTGGATGGAGGTCTGGCCGCCTCCCACGTCCTCGAAATCCACCGCGCCGGCGTTCGTGGCGCCGTCGGTGGCGGCCCAGGCAACCCTGCGGTCCGGGACCTGCTCAAGGACTTTGGCTTCCCACTGCCGGCGGACGCCGCCGATCTCGGCCACCCACTCGAGCCGGTCGTCGCTGAGTTGCGTAACACTCTTGACGCCGCCCATGAAGTGCGGGAACTCCTCGAACTGGGTCCACTGGTTGTAAGCCGTGCTCACCGGTACGTTCACCAGAATGCGTTTTTCCACCTTCGTGCTCATAACGTCTCCTTCGCTTTGTTACCGGGAACCGATGACGTGGTAAAAATCATCAGCATGCTTACCAACATACCTTTTGGTCGGTTCGGTTTCCAGAGCGGGCGGTGCAAAAGGTGAAACCGGCGGTGCCTGGCCTACCTATGGCGCCACCACGACGCCATACGAGCCTTCGTTGAGGGCATTGGCCGTTGGGGAGGGAGCAACCACGCCGAAGTCGTAGCCCTTGGCGCGGATTGCGTCGATGGTGCCGGCCAGGTAGTCCCATTGGGAGGCGGGGCAGGACAGCACGTCGTTGGCGTCGTGGAGCAGGATGATTGCACCGGGGGCAACTTCATCCAGTACGTACTTCTGGACTGCAGCTGCGCCGGGGCACTCGTAGTCGCCGGGTTCGCCGACCTCCCAGTGCCACTGGATGCCTCCGCTCATACCGATGCTCCTGATGTAGTCCATCGTGTAGGGAGTGCTGTTTCCGAACGGGAAGCGCATCAGCGTGGGCGTTGTACCGGTCACTGCCTTGATCGCGGCGTTGGTGCTGTCGATCTCCTGCTTCTGGTTGGCCTGGGTGAGCTCCGGGAAATTGGCGTGGCTATATGAGTGGTTACCAATGGTGTGGCCCTCATCCTTGATCCGGCGGACGAGGTCCGGGTACTGCTGGACATGGGAACCCTGGAGGAAGAACGTTGCCTTGACGCCCTTCGCCTTGAGGGTGTCCAGGACAAAGGCGGTGCGCTCGGGCGACGGCCCGTCATCGAAGGTCAGGCCGATCAGCGGTTTGTCGGCGGCGTTTGCTGCGGGGGCGCCCGCCAGCAAGCCCAGGACCAGGCTCGCGGCTGCCAGAGCCACGACGGCAATCTTGCTCTTCATGGTGCTCTATTCCCTTCCCAAGGTTGCTTTCAACCTTGTTTAGGTGAGCACCCTATGGCGGGCTTAAAGCGGGTGTAAACAGATGGCAGGCGTCGACTGGGTAACTTCTGTGAGCGCGCAAAAAGCGCGTTATGCAGGCGTTACCTTTCGCTCCACCAGGCGGGGAAACGGACGACGGCGGCACACGGCTTTCCAGGGAAAGGAAAGCCAGGTGCCGCCGTCGTTGGTCCCGGTTGGGGACGACCCGTCAGTCCAGGTGGTCGCCCACCAGGGCGAGGTTCTGGATGACCGCAAGCCCAAACTGCGCAGTGTCATTGGTGGAAACCGTGGGCGCTTCATCCACCGGCAGCAAAACGTACGGCGGTTCGATCTTCCGCAGGGTGAACGCGGATCCGTGGTTAAGGTGCTCCCCACCCTCGGCGAAGCTCACCCAGGCCCGGGCTGCAAGGTCACGGTCCTGCAACCTTGACGCCGCATAGGCCGTGAGCCGGCTGTGCGCCTGGGTGAGGTAGATGCCCTCCAGCGGCTGGCCCACGGCTTCCACCTGTTCCTCCTTGGTGGCCAGGAACAGGCGGCAGTACTGAAGCCAGGCGCGCTCGAACTCCGGATCGTCCACCAGGTCCACCAGTTCGCTGCAGATTTCCACCAGCCCGAAGACGGCGCTGAGGTGTGACACCGAGATCTGCTCCCGGCCGGTATCGAACCGGCCCTTGTCCAGGTCGTACAGTGCTTCGCCGGTGAGGAACCCGTACTTGAGCGCCCCGATGTCCGCCATGGTGCCCAGCAACCGGTCGCGTGAGCGCGGATTGCCGGTTCGTTCCCAGTCGGTCAGCCAGGTGGCCGCAAGTGATCCCCAGTCCGTGCCGAGCCCCACGCCCAGGGCGCCGCGGTTGGGCCGGTAGGTGGCGGCGTCCGGCCGGACCTTGCGGACCGGGTCCAGGCCCAGGAAGTTCTGGTCGCTGTCCACGAGCTCGGTGAGCAGGTCCCCGGTGCGCTCGTCCGCCGTCAGGTAGTAGTAGAAGCGGCGGTAGGCGGGGGTGCTGATCCGCAACTGCTTGGCGCTGCAGCCCCAGTGCTGGACGTTGTGCCGTGAGCCCAGCCCCTTCCACGGACCACGGTGGTACACGTCCACCTCGCCGGTGTGCCGGGTCATGGCTTCGGCGAAGCGGAAGATGTCCGGCCGGCCCGAGCGGAGGTAGGAGTACCAGAGCCAGAGGTCGGGGGAGAGCTCGGAATTGTCCCAGGCGTAGCCGCCCACGTCATAGCGCCATACGTGCCGGTCGAAGTCGTAGGTGTGCATCACGTCGCCGTAGTTCCAGAAGCCGTACCACCGCCGCTGCTCCACCTGCCCGGCGTAGAAGTCGAACAGGAAGTCCAGCCGGTCCTCCAGCCGGGCCCGGGCCGGAGTGCTGCGGTCCACCGGGGCCCAGTCGCCGAAAACTCCCACGGAGCGCAGGTATTCCGGGGTGGCCTGCAGCAGGGCGGGGGTGGAGGCGGAGGCAGCGTCCGCGGCCAGGCTTTCGGTGGACGGGGTGGCCTCGTAGGCGAACAGGGTCAGCTCGTGGGTGCGGCCGATTCCCGTGGGATTGCCGAACCCCGGCTCGTAGTCCTCGTACGTGATCTCGAGGCCTTCGAGCTGTTCCTCGAACGTGTCCTGGCCCAGTCCGTCGTGGTAGAACCGCAGGTCCATCGGCTGCGCTTCGGGCGAGTAGAGCCAGGCGGTGAGGGCTGCTTCGCCGGTGGCGGCACCGCGGATGTCCAGCTGCCCGGGATGGGACTGCCAGAAGTCCTTGATCCCCACGCCCAAGCCGCCCCGGGTATCGCTGAGGGAGCAGAAGCCCGCCGAACGCGTTCCGCCGGAGATCCCCACCCAACCGTGGCCGGCGGCGGTGCGCTTGCGCAGTTCGAAGCCGTCTGCGCTCAACTGGCTCAGGGTGTAGTCGCCCCACGTGGGGATCAGGTGCAGGCGGCCGGAGACTTCCGGATTCCAGGTATCTGCCGGGGGAGTGGGGCGCCCGGCGATCTGCGCCGCCCGCACCTCGGCGCCGGGATCGCGGCGGAGCCCGGTGAGGCCGCGGACCGCCTCGGTGAGGAAGCCGCCGTCGGCGCCCGCAATGCGGATATGCCTATTGTGCAGGTGGTCCTCCAGGGGCACCGTGAAGCGCACGCCGAGTCCGGCCAGGAAGTCCCGCTCAGCGTCCCCGTCCCAAATAAAGGAGTGCACCATCCGCACGCTGCGGGCGTTGGCATAGAAGTAGAACCGCACCACGAACGGCAGCCACTCCCGCTTCCCGGTGTCCGGCGCGTCCGGGCGGTGGGTGCCTTCCAGCCGCACCACCGCGCGGACGGGACCGCTTTGTTCGAGGACGACGGCGGTGACCTCACCAGTGAAGGCCTGCCGGCCCACCGTTGCCGCACCTTCCGCGACGCCGTCCTGCAGGATGCTGACCAGGCGGGCATCGCGGGCAACTTCCCGGCCGTCCCGGACCAGGCTGCTGAACAGGGTGGATCCGCTGCGATTGATCACCATCTCCAGGACTCCGGTGTCCACGGCCAGGGCGTCGGCACCTTCGGTGACCGTGACTGAAGCGCCGTCCGACGCCGGTTGGCCGGCTCCGCTGGGTGTGTCGCCGTCGGACGCCACCTGGTAGCTGTCCGACGGTGCCTCTGTTGCCGGCAGTGCGATGCCTGCCCACTTCAATGAGGAGTCCGGCCAGGTGGCCAGGGGCCATGCCTGGCTGGGCACCCGGGTGCCGGCGGCATCGGTAACTGTCAGGGACTCCACCCCGGGCACTGAGCCGCGCGGGAACGGCATGCCCCAGGTGGTTCCGCCGCTGATCTCCGTAGGGGCCTGTCCGTCGATCCACCTGATGCGAGTATCCGCCATGTATCCAACTCCGTTGTCCTGCTCACTGAAAGCGCTTTCTGATACGTTTCAAAATAGCCCTGCGGCTTCGTCCCCGCAAGGGGTGTTCCACGGAGTGGGAGGCTTTTGTGGTTATCGGGAGGGCTCAGCTTTTCGTGGTGTCCCCGTCGTCGTCCGGCCCTTCGGCCGGATCCTGGGCATGGACGCGCAGGTCGCTGGGGTCGGCGTTGGGGTCGCCTTCGGCGGGGGCCTGGTTGTGCACCCGGTCGTCGTCGTCCTTGGCTGGATTCTCAGTCATGGCTGCTCCTGTCACGTGTAGCGCTGGGATTGCTGGTTTGCGGCCTCCCTCATTCAGCGCTTCGCTCCCTGACCTGTCAAGGACCAGCCAGGCGCTCCGGCCCGGGCCAATCCTGTGTGCTGGGCTGGAGGGAGCACCACGGTGGTCCCGCCCGGGAGCCCTTCCGGACGTACGGATGCCCGCCGTCCCAGCGACGGCGGGCATCCGAGTCTGTGAGTCTTTGGCGTGCGTGTCCGGTCAGTCCAGCGGCAGCGTGACCGTGACACTGGTGCCCCGGCCGGGGCTGGAGGTGATTTCCACGCTTCCGCCCGCTTCCTGGACGGCCACTGACATGAGCCGGAGCCCGTAACCGTGGTGCCGCCCGCTGGTGGCAAGGTGGCTGTCAAAGCCGGTGCCGTCGTCGGAAACTGCCAGTCGGACGCCGTGGTCAACGGCCGCAAGCTGGATGGTGAGCGTGTGCGCGGAGGAGTATTTGAACGCGTTGCTCAGGAGCTCGCGGGCGGACTGGTACAGCAGGGATGCGGAGTCCGCAGGGATCTCAAGGCCCCAGTGCGGAGTGTCCCACTGAACCGCTGTCCCCCGCTGGCGCAGGGGTGCCGTGAGCCGGTCGATGCACCCTGCAACCCCCAGCGTGTGGAAGTCCAGCGGCTGCCGGTCTGTCAGCACGCCGCCAACGCTTGTGACTTCGTTGTCCAACGCTGTTTTGCTTCCCATGACTTCCTGCTCCCCAAAAGCTGGCTTTGCCTATGGCTTCAGCGTGGACCCGATTTGTCTAGGGATGGCAAGGTTTGCCTCAAGATCCCATCAATTTTGCGTGTGGCGGGGACGGGCTGGACCCGGCACCACAACCTGGCCGGGCTGACCGCCTCGGTGGGTTTCCTGACGGCATTCACCGTGCACAAATTGGGGTGCGGCATCTGGTGTAGCGTTCAGGGAGATCACCAGCCTGAGGGGGCAGCGCTTGACCATCGTGACCGTCCAAAAACCAGCGGAACCACTGACGCTGTTTTGGAAACTCATCATCACCCTTGCAGCGATTGTTGGCGTTGGCACCTGCGCGGTCCTGGGTTTCATCTACGTCAGGTTTTTCGTCCCAGTTCCCGGGACGTTGGAAGTGCTGGGGCGGCAGTTGACCAAGCAGGATGCGGTCCACGCCATCCAGGATGAGGAGGGGGATGCGAGGATCGGTGAGTCGCGGCTCCTGGCGGAGTACGAGTCGATGACCTATTACGCCGCCCCCGGAATGGTGCCCGGTGTGGTGTGCCTGGTGGGGAAGTACCCGTACGACGAATACAACTATTGGGAAGCGTGCAACAGTCTGGGCGACGGCCGGGACATCCTGGTGGAGGTGCCGGACCCCGGCAGCAGAACGGTTATCTTTGTCCCGGACCAGTTCGACCACCGCGAATTGGAACGGGACGGGTGGGTGACGCTGCACCGCAACCTTTTGATCCTGCCCCTGACCAAAGCTCCGCAACCTGCGGAGCCTTTGACCAGCAGCGCTCTGCAGCAGGAGAGCGGCCAGGGGCACTCAGTTCCCATGTGACGCTGAAGCCTTTTGCAGGCTCACACTCCTGTCAGGACCGGCGCCGTCAGCCGGCCGTCCCGCATGGTGGCCACCATGTCGGTCAGCGGCACGAACTCGGTGTCATGCGTGACCATCACCGTCGCCACCGAAAACTCCGTGGTCACCTGCCGCAGGAGGGTGATGATCGAAGCGCTGCGCTCGTGGTCCAGTGCCGCCGTCGGCTCATCCACCAGCAGCACCTTGGGGCTTCCCATGAGTGCCCGGGCGATGTTCACGCGCTGGCGCTGGCCGCCGGAGAGCTGGTGCGGCAGCTTCCGGGCGCTTTGAGAGAGCCCCACGACGTCCAGCAGGTCGGCGGCCCGGGCGCGGGCCGCCTTGGCGGGCCTTCCGCGCAGGTGGTGGCTGATGATGAGCTGTTCGACGGCGGTAAGCGAAGGCAGCAGGTTGGGTTGCTGGAAGATGATGCCCACCTTTCCACGGCGCAGCGCCGTAAGCTCCTTGTCCTTGAGTTCAGTGGTGTCGGTGCCGTCGATGATGACCTGCCCGCCGGTGGGCCGGACCAGGGTGGCGGCGGTGGCCAGGAGGCTGGACTTACCGGACCCCGAGGGGCCAACGAGTGCCATCAGCTGACCTGCATGGGCAGCGAGGCTGACCCGGTCCAGCGCGGTGGTGGTGCCGCCGCCGTCGGGATATTCGAGGGTGACGTTGACCAGGCTGAGGAATGCGGGAGTTGTCATGACGGGTTCCTTTCGGAGGAGGGGAAGAGGTTAGTTGCCGCCGAGCGCCAGGAGAGCATCCACCTTGGTGACGCGGCGGACGGCCAGGGCCGCGCCCGCCAGGCCCAGGGCAACGATCCCGACGACGGGAAGCACCGTTGTGCCCGCGTTCAGCTGGAACGGGGCGGCCTGCGCGGCAAAGAAGCCGCCGGCAACGCCCACGGCTCCACCGACTCCGGCGCCGGTCAGCAGCACGATGGCGGCCTGGGTCATGGCGTCCCGCAGGATGTAGGAACTGGGTGCGCCCATGGCCTTCAGCACGGCGATGTCCCTGGTGCGCTGTATGGTCCACACGGTCAGGAAGGCCACGATCACCAGTGCCGAGATTCCGTAGAGGAAGGCCTGCATCAGGGTCAGGGATCCGTTTTCGCTTTTGAAGGAGCCCAAGGCCTGAAAGGATCCGGTGCGGGATTCGCTTACCGTGTGCGCCGCGGCGTTCGCGGCTGCCTCATCAACTGTGGCCCCGTCCGCGTAGGTGACGGCGACGACGGTGGCCAGCTGGCCGCCGTCGGACGCGTGCGCCGCCTTTGCCCACGCCGGCAGGGCTGTCCACACCACGCTGGTGTGCGAATACCATTGGTCCGGCACGACGGCGGCGACGGACAGCTCCACGCCGCCCAGGGACACCTTGTCCCCCTGGCCCACCGACAGCGCCTCCGCCACCGAGGCACCCACCGCGGCAGCCCCGGGCGATACATCGACAGGAGCCAGCGGGCTGCCGGGTGATACCCCGAACACTGCCACGTTCGCTGTGCCGGACCCGTCCGCGGCCTGCGCCCTTGTCTGGGTGATGCCCAGCGGCTCGGCAGAACGGACGCCGGGCTGGGTCTTCCACGTGTCCACCTGCGCGGCGGTCACGGAGCTTTCCGTATAGGAGGACTTGGGGGAGCCGGAGCCGGGTGCGCCGAAGGCGATGGTGTCCACCGGTTCTGCGGCGGACGACCCAAGCCTTCCGATGGCGGATGTGGATTGCTCGGCGAGCCCCGCGGTCAGGCCGGACAGCATGACCAGCAGGAGGGTGATCAGGGCTACGACGCCGCCCATCATGGCGAACCGGCCTTTGGCGAAGCGGATATCGCGGATTGCCAGGAACACGTTGTTTCTTCTCTCAGCAGGGGTGGTTTGTTCTGTTCTTCCACTCTCCCGGCGGCCACCCGTGCGGGCATCGCGGGGATGGTTGATCCGCCGGAATGGAAGGGTTGAGCTGCGGGTCAACCTTTTGGTTGATCCCCTCAGCGCCGTCGCGGCATAAGCTGGTGAAATGCCCGCCACGCCCCTGCCGCCAACATCGGAGACGGCGGAGTCCCGGGGGTTCCTGGGCGCACTGGCGAACGCCTCGTCCGCCGCCATCCTTCGGGTCCTGCGGGTCACCCTGCACACGGGTTTCGCCGTCCTGCTGGCCGTGGGCGTGGCCCGGATGCTGATGGCCGGAGGTTCCCTGCCCTGGGTGTGGGCTGGTGCAGCCGTCGTCCTCGCTGCCGTCTATCTGACCGGCACCGTCCTGGAGAAGCGGCATGCGGAAGGCCGGATTGCCTTCAACCCCCGGCGCTTCGGGCTGCTGTGGCTGGGACTGGTGACGGCGCTGTGGGCGTTCCTGCTCGCCGGAAGTGCCGATTTCGCGTGGCTCGCCTTCCCCATCTTCTTCCTGCACCTGCACCTGCTGCCGCGGCGGCCCGCATTGCTGACCATTGCGCTCATGACGGTGGCGGTGATCGCGTCCCAGTGGGCCGTCAGCGGTGCTTCCGTGCCGCACGCGGCCGCCGTTGTGGGGCCCGTGCTGGGGGCCATCTTCTCAGTGATCACCGGCCTGGCCTACGCCGCCCTCTACCGCGAGGCCGAGAACCAGCGGCGCGCCGCAGATGAGCTTCGCCGCACGCGGGAGGAGTTGGCGCGGTCCCAGCACGAGGCGGGCACGCTGGCGGAGCGGGCGCGGCTGGCCCGCGAAATCCACGACACCCTGGCACAGGGCCTGTCCAGCATCGTGCTGCTGGGGCGGGCGGCGGAGCAGTCGCTGGCGGACGGGGATGCCGCTACTGCGTCCGGCCGGCTGGCGCTGGTGCAGCAGACCGCCGCGGACAACCTGGCCGAGGCCCGCAGTTTTGTCCGCGGGCTGTCCTCGCCCCAGCTGGAGGGCACCACGCTGGTGGAGGCCCTGCGCCGGCTCTGCGACACGACGGAGGCTGCCGCTGCGGCGTCAGGGTCAGCGCTGCGCTGCCGGCTGGAGGTGGACGGCGAACCGCAGGAGTTGACCCAGCCGGTCCGCGTCACCTTGCTGCGCGCGGCGCAGGCGTCCCTGGCGAACGTGCGCGAACACGCCCGGGCCAGCACCGCCGTCGTCAGCGTCGCCTTCCTGGGCTCCGAGGTGACCATGGACGTTTACGACGACGGCACGGGCTTTGATGCGTCAGCTCCGGCAGGTGCGGCGGCCGCAGCGGACGGCAGCGGATACGGGCTGCGCTCGCTGCGCGAGCGGGTCACAGCTTTGAACGGCTCGCTGGCGGTGGAGTCGGCGCCGGGTGAAGGAACCGTGGTGGCCATTCGGCTGCCCGTGGAGGAACAGTGAGCGAGGTGCGCGTCCTGCTCGTGGACGACCATCCCGTGGTCCGCGCCGGGCTGCGCGCCATGCTCACAGGATTCGAAGGCATCTCGATCGCCGCCGAGTCCTCCGACGGGAAGGCTGCGCTGAAGGAACTGGCACGGCTGACGGCCCTGGGTGAGGGGCCCGATGTTGTCCTGATGGACCTGCAGATGGGGGAGGGGATGGACGGTGTCACGGCCACCGCCGAGATCCGGAAGCTCCCCGCGCCGCCGCCGGTGCTCATCCTCACCACGTACGATACGGACGCTGACATCCTCGCAGCCGTCGAGGCCGGGGCCAGCGGTTACATGTTGAAGGATGCCCCGCCGGAGCAGCTGCGGCAGGCGGTGCTGCAGGCCGCTGCGGGCGGCACCGTGTTGGCACCGCGTGCTGCCGCCCTGCTGATGGACCGAATCAGCAACCCTGGCACCTCCCTGACCCCGCGCGAGGTGCAGCTGCTGGAACTGCTGGCCACGGGCCTGTCCAACCGGGCCATCGCCAAGCAGGTGTTCATTTCAGAGGCCACCGTGAAGACGCACCTGGTGCACATCTACGGCAAGCTCGGCGTGGACAACCGCACCGCCGCCATCGCCGCAGCCACCCAGCGCCGGATCATCCGGCCGCCGGGTGCCAAGGGCTGACTTTCGGGGAAAGCGCGACGGCGGGGCCTGGCACCCTGCCGCGTCCCGCCGTCGTCCATCATCAGGTGGCGCGGGAGGCGCCTACCCTGCAGTAGGTTTATGTCACTGCCCCTCAGGCCCCGTTGCCTTTCAGGTGTAACTGTTCAAAGGAGAACGAATGTCCCGTCCGGTTCCAGCCGTTGATGCCCTTCTTGCCACGTACGGTGCGGCCGATGCCTGCGCGGCCCACCTCCTGTGTGACAGCCACGATCCCCACAAGGTTGCCTTTACGGTGGTCGCGGCCGATCTTTCCGCGGAGGACATCACCTACGGTGAGCTCCGGGAGCGTTCGGAACGGGGAGCCGCCGCCCTGGCAGAGCTGGGTATCGGTCCCGGCGACGCGGTGGCCACCCTCATGGGAAAATCCGCGGACCTTGTGGTCATGCTGCTGGCCATTTGGCGGCGCGGGGCCGTCCACGTCCCACTGTTCACGGCGTTTGCGTGGCCGGCCATCGAACTCCGCCTCACAGCCTCCGGCGCCAAGGCAGTGATCACCGACGCCGACCAGCGGGTGAAGATCCAGGAAACCGCGGCCGCCGTGGTGGTTGCCGGTGCGGAAGCGTCCCATCCGGACTTGGCGCTCACGCCGCTCCTGGCCAGGCAGGAGCCGGGGATCGCGTCAGAGGCTGTGGGCGGTGACGGCGCCTTGGTGCTGATCTTTACGTCCGGAACCACGGGTGCCCCCAAGGGTGTGCCGGTGCCCGTCCGTGCGTTGGCCGCGTTCCGCCAGTACGTCGAGCTGGGCCTGGACGTCAGTGAAGAGGATGTCTTCTGGAATGCGGCGGACCCCGGCTGGGCCTACGGCCTGTACTACGGCATCCTGGGGCCAATGGCAGCGGGGCGGCGCAACCTCCTGCTGCAGGCCGGGTTCTCCCCGGAACTCAGCTTCAAGGTGTTGGAAGCATTTTCCGTCACCAACTTCGCGGCGGCTCCCACGGTGTACCGGACCATGCGCGCGAAAACCGACGCCGAAACGGGCCCCTTCGGCCTTCGGCGCGCCTCGTCCGCCGGCGAACCGCTTACCCCGGAGGTGATCAGCTGGGCCCGGGAGGTGCTGGGTGTTCCAGTGCGGGACCACTACGGTCAGACCGAACACGGCATGATGATCATCAACGCCTGGCATGACGACGTGCGGACGGAGCTGAGGCCAGGTTCGATGGGCCGTCCCCTTCCGGGATGGAGCTGCGCGGTCCTCAAGGACAACGCAGATGAACCGGCTGCGCCGGGCGAACTGGGCCGGGTTGCGGTCAACGTGGCGGAAAGTCCCATGATGTGGTTCAGGGGATACCAGGACGCCCCGGAAAAGACGGCCGAAAGGTTCAGTCCGGACGGCACGTGGTACCTGACCGGCGACGCGGGCATGGTAGACCAGGACGGCTTCTATTTCTTCTCCTCCCGGGATGATGACGTGATCATTATGGCGGGCTACAGGATCGGCCCGTTCGATGTGGAGAGTGTCCTGGCCACGCACCCGGCGGTTTTGGAAACTGCCGTGGTGGGCGCTCCGGACGAACTCCGCGGCGAAGTCCTGGAGGCCTATGTGGTCCTGGCGGAGGGGACCACGGGCAGCGATGCCCTGGTGGCCGAGCTTCAAACCATGGTCAAGACGCAGTTCGCCGCACATGCCTATCCGCGCCGCATCCACTTTGTTAAGGACCTGCCCAAGACGCCGTCGGGAAAGCTGCAGCGCTACATCCTGAGGCAGCAGCGGGCCGCGGAGCTGGGGAGCTGACAGGGGCGGAAGGGACGACGGCGGGCAGAAACTTCCGGCCGTTCCGGCGCCTTTTGCTTTGGGTGCTGTTAGCGTGGAGGCCCAGCCACAGAAGGAGGAGCGATGTCCATCAATTCACCTGATTCACTGCCTGAGGATGAGCCGCAGGAAGGTTCGCCAGCCAGCAAGGGCAAGGCCGACGGCGGGATCCCCGGCGGGAAGGACGGCGTCGGAATTTCCGATGGCGCCGCGCCGAACACTTTTGAACCCGAAGAGGACCCGGACGCTGCAGCCGATCCCGCCGACCAGTAGGCCTGAAAAATGACTGCTCAAGGTTGGATCAAGATTCGCCCAAGGCGTCGGTTTTTGGTCTAGGGCCAACCTACTGGCCGGTAATTTGTAATTGCTTCCACGTCAGTTCCCCGGCAGGAAGCATCAGGAGCCCTCGCGCTGGAGCCAGACTCGCGCGGGGGCTCCCCCCAATTAGTCCTTGATTATTACCCGGCTGAATTCACCAGATTGAAGTGCTCAACCACCGGGAACGGCTCGTAGAAGCGGTGCAGCAGCGCGCGCCACTGCTGGTATTCGGGAGATTCGCGGAAACCAACAGTGTGGTCCTCAACCGACTCCCACTCCACGAGGAGCAGATAGGTGTTGGGGGTTTCGACCGACCGGGAAAGGGACAGCGAAACGAAGCCCGGCATGGAGGCGATGATACGGCGGGCCTGGTCGAATGCGGCCTCGAATTCCTCTTCCCGGCCCGCAATGACAGGGAGCAGCGCATGTTCAGTGATCACGGGAGCCAGTCTGGCAGACGGCCCCGCGCACGGCTGGCTACGTGGTGGCGATCCAGTAACGGCGCTTGCCGTTTCGCGTGTCCTGGTACTGGCCGCCGTTCTTCTCGATGGTTGCCCGTGAACCGGCGTTGTCCTCGTCGCAGGTCAGCAAGACCCGCTCGATCCCCAGCGCCCGTGCAATGGGGAGCGCGTCGGCGAGCGCCTTTGCGGCATGGCCGTGGCGCCTCGCGGAGGGCCTGACGCTATAGCCGATGTGCCCGCCTTCGTTGAGGAGATAGTCGTTAAGCTCATGCCTGATGGCGAGCGAGCCAACGAAAGTGCCGGCGTCGACCATCCAAAGGTAGGTGCAGGGCACGTAGCCGGGCTTTCGCACAGTCTCCGGCAGGGCGTCTTTGACCAGGGCGTCCACGAAACGGGCAAATTCCGCCGGGTCCCGAAGGTCTTCCAGCGACCAGCCTTCGGCGCCTGCACCGTCCAGGTGGGCACCCTGGAACTCCGCGGTCCCCTCGAGCCAGGAGGAATGGAGGACCGGGTCCGGGACGATAAGTTGAGCCATCCCAGAATCCTATGCTGCGCAGGAAGGGTGCCGGCTGAGCAAAGTAGACGCGGAAGTGAAACGTGTTCGCGGGCGCTCACGATGGCCGGTACTATCGGCCCCGGACCCATTTTTTGCGGTCTGGAAGGGGGACGATTAGTGGCGGCCACTCACACAACGACAGCAGCTCTCATGGATCCGGTTGGGCGGGACGAGTTACTGCGGGACTACGGCTTGGCCACCCGGCTCGACGAGGCCCCGTTGGCCGCAGTCGCGGAATCGTCCACCGAACCACTTGAAAATCTCGTCGAGCTCGCTGTTAAGCTCTCCGGCGTCCCCTACGGCGTGATCAACGTAGTCACCTCTGACGAACAGCGCCAAGTGGCCGCCGTCGGGATTGACGCCGGGATCTGTTCCCGGAACGACTCCATGTGCTCGAAGGTCTTCCTCTCGGGCGAGGCCACCGTGGTTCCAGATGCCTCCCTGGACCCGCGCTTCGCGGCAAACCCCTTTGTGACCGGAGAAATCGCCGCCGTCCGGTTCTATGCGTCCGTGCCGCTGGAAACGGCCTCCGGGTTCGTCATCGGGTCCCTGTGCGTCTTCTCCGATTCGCCTGCGGCGCTAAGCAAGGAACAGCAGGACATGCTGGAGGTCCTGGCCCGCCAGGCCGTGCAACTGCTCGAACTCCAGCGCCGCACCCTGCAGCTGCACACCGCGCTGAATGATGTGCGGGAAAGCAACGCCAAACTGGCGGAGTTCGCCGGCCGCGTCAGCCACGACCTTCGCGGCCCCCTCACCACCATGCTGGGCTACGTGGAAATGGGCGAGGACGACTTGGACACCGACCACCCCGCCGCAGAGTACTTCCAGCTCATCGGTGCCAGCGGCCACAGGATGCTCGCGATGCTTGAAGACGTCCTGAGCTACTCACGGATGGGCGGAAGCATCCAGCGGCAGCCGGTATCCCTCCATACCGTGGCCGCTGAGGTGGCCAACGACCTGGGGCTCCCGTTCGGCCCCGACGCTGTCGTGGACAGCGAGGACCTGAAGCTTCAGGTGGACCAGGGTCAGCTGCGTACCCTGCTGCAGAACCTGGTGGCCAATGCCGTCAACTATCCGAGCCCGGACCGGGACCTCAAAGTGCGTATCAGCGGCATCTCCAACTATCACGGGGTCACGGTCCTGGTGGCGGACAACGGCAAGGGCATTGCCGTGGAGCACAGGCAGCGTGTGCTGGAGCCTTTGGTCCGGCTCTACCGGGAGGGCGACGGACAAGGGTCCGGTCTGGGACTGGCGATCTGCCGGCGCATTGCCGAGGCGCACGGCGGAGAGCTGACGCTCAAGGAGACGCCGGGCGGCGGAACCACGGCAGTGATCAGCTTCCCGGCTGACTTGTAGGGACTTTAAACGGCTCCGGGCCGGCCGCGGAGTGCGGCCGGCCCGGAGGCTCGTGGTGTTGCTTAGTTCAGGTCGAAGCGGTCCAGCTCCATGACCTTGGTCCAGGCGGCCACGAAGTCGTTCACAAACTTCTCCCTGGCGTCCCCGCTTGCATACACCTCTGCCAGCGCCCGCAGCTGCGAGTTGGAACCGAACACCAGGTCAACCGAAGTGGCCGTCCACTTTAGTTCGCCGGTGGCAACGTCGGTGATCTCGTAGGCGTTCTCCTCGGACTCGGAAGCCTTCCACTTGGTGCCGGGCGAGAGCAGGTTGACGAAGAAGTCGTTCGTCAGGACCTGCGGCTTGTCCGTCAGTACGCCATGGCTGGAACCGCCCACGTTGGTGCCCAGCGCGCGCATGCCGCCCACCAGCGCCGTCATTTCCGGTGCGGAGAGGTCCAGCATGTACGCCTTGTCCAGCAGGAGGGTTTCCGGCTGGAGCTTCAGCCCCGGGCGCAGGTAGTTGCGGAACCCGTCGGCCTTCGGCTGCAGGTAACCGAAGGATTCGACGTCGGTCTGCTCCTGTGCCGCGTCCGTGCGGCCCGGACGGAACGGCACCGTGACGGGGAACCCGGCGTCGGCCGCTGCCTTTTCCACGGCGGCGGCGCCGCCCAGGACAATCAGGTCCGCAAGCGAAACCTTCTTGCCGCCGGACTGTGCCGCGTTGAACTCCTCCTGCACCCGCTCCAGCACCGGAAGCACGGCATCCAGCTGCTCGGGCTCGTGCGCCTCCCAGCTGCGCTGCGGCTCCAGCCGGATGCGCGCGCCGTTGGCACCGCCGCGGCGGTCGGTCTTGCGGTACGTAGCAGCCGATGCCCAAGCCGTGCCGGCCAGCTGCGGGATGGTCAGGCCGGAGTCGAGGAGCTTTGCCTTGAGCTGGGCGATGTCCTGCTCATCAATCAGTTCATGGTCGACGGCGGGAACGGGATCCTGCCACAGCTGCGGTTCCGGAACCCACGGGCCCAGCATGTGCGGGCCTACGGGGCCCATGTCGCGGTGCAGCAGCTTGTACCAGGCCTTGGCGAAGGCCAGCGCGAATTCGTCCGGGTTCTCCAGGAAGCGCCGGCCGATCTTCTCGTAGGTGGGGTCGAAGCGCAGCGACAGGTCCGTGGTCAGCATGGTGGGGCGGTGCTTCTTGTTGGGGTCGTGCGCGTCCGGGATGATCTCGGGGGCGTCCTTGGCCACCCACTGGTGCGCGCCGCCGGGGCTCTTGACCAGTTCCCATTCGTACTCGAACAGGATCTCGAGGAAGCGGTTGCTCCACTGCGTGGGCTTGTCCGTCCAGGTGACTTCCAGGCCGGACGTGATGGTGTCGCCGCCCTTGCCGCTGCCGTAGGTGCTGAGCCAGCCAAGGCCCTGCGCCTCGAGGTTGGCACCCTCGGGCTCGGGGCCCACGTGGGCGTCTGCAGGGCCGGCGCCGTGGGTCTTGCCGAAGGTGTGGCCGCCGGCGATCAGCGCGAAGGTCTCTTCGTCGTTCATGGCCATGCGCTTGAACGTCTCGCGAATGAACGCGGCAGCAGCCACGGGATCCGGGTTGCCCATGGGGCCTTCGGGATTGACGTAGATGAGGCCCATCTCGGTGGAACCGACGTTGTCCGCCATGGTGCCTTCACCGGTATACCGCTCGTCACCGAGCCAGGCGTCCTCGGGGCCCCAGATAATCTGTTCGGGCTCCCATACGTCCTCACGTCCGAAAGCGAAGCCGAACGTCTTGAAGCCCATGGACTCCAGGGCAACGTTGCCCGCGAGGACCAGCAGGTCGGCCCAGGACAGTTTCTGGCCGTACTTCTGCTTGACGGGCCACAGCAGGCGGCGGGCCTTGTCCAGGTTGGCGTTGTCCGGCCAGCTGTTCAGCGGCGCGAACCGCTGGCTGCCGTCCCCGGCGCCACCGCGGCCGTCGTGGACGCGGTAGGTTCCGGCGGCGTGCCAGCTCATACGGATCATCAGGCCGCCATAGTGGCCAAAGTCCGCCGGCCACCAGTCCTGGGAAGTGGTGAGGACCTCAGTGATGTCCCGCTTGAGCGCCTCGACGTCGAGCTTCTGGAATTCCTCCCGGTAGCTGAAGGAGGGGCCCAGCGGGTTGCTTGCCTGGCCGTGGGTGTGCAGTACGGAGAGGTCCAGCTGGTTGGGCCACCAGTCCTGGTTGGTCCGCGGCCGGTGGCCCTTGGGCTGCGGCGAATCGATTGCCGGGTTTTCACTCTCACTGCCCTGGGCGGTGGCACTGCCATGGGCCACCGGGCACCCGCCCTCAACCTTCTGGTCCAGGCCCTGTGCGCTCCCGGGAGTGGGGACCGGAGGATGGTCTTGGGGTTCGGTCATGTGCTTTTTCCTTCCGTTGGGCCGAGGCCGCGGTTGGACTCGGGCAGCCGGTGCAACCCTCCTATTTGAACATGGACCGGTGACAGCGCAAGTCACACCTACGCCATGGGTGAAACCCGCCGGCTGGTCACCCCGATCGAGCCCACCCGGCCCGTCGCTTCCGAAGTGATTTCCGAGCAATGGAATATCTGCCGGACGCCGCGGCTTGTCGCCAGTGGGCCCTTGTTGGCCTAATGTCCCGGCGCGAGGCAGCGCGCGGGCCTCCGCCAAAGCGTGAGGCCGTGCTGACGTGCGGACACCCAGCACCTAAACCAAGAGGAGCACCATGACTACGGCATCAGGAACAGCAGCAGGCAACGGCCGGACGGCCCTGGTGGTCGGCGCCACCGGCATCGCGGGGTCCGCCCTGGTGGATACCCTGGTTGGCCAAGGCTGGGCAGTTCTTGCCTTGTCCCGGCGGCCCGGCCCGGAGCGTTCCGGCGTCACCTGGCTTTCCGCAGACCTGACCTCCGCTTCCTCACTCGCCGCCGCGCTTGCTCCGGAGAACCCCGCACATGTCTTTTTCACCGCATGGTCCAGGCGCGCCACCGAGGAGGAGAACATCGCCGTCAATGCGGGCATGGTGCGTGACCTCCTCGCAGCACTGCGGGGCAAGGACGTGGCGCATGTGGCCCTGATGACCGGGCTCAAGCACTATCTGGGACCGTTCGAGGCGTACGCCGCCGGGGAAATGCCGGATACACCCTTCCATGAGGAGGAACCACGCCTGCCGGTACCCAACTTCTACTACGCCCAGGAGGACGAACTCTGGGCCGCAGCAGCCCAGCAGGGGTTCACCTGGTCAGTGCACCGCGCACACACCGTCATCGGGCATGCGGTGGGCAACGCCATGAACATGGGCCTCACGCTCGCCGCGCAGGCAACCCTCTGCCGGGACAGCGGGGAGCCGTTCGTGTTCCCGGGTTCCGAAACCCAGTGGAACGGCTTGACCGACATGACGGACGCGGGCCTGCTCGCCGAGCACATGCTCTGGGCCTCCACCACTCCCGCGGGCGCCAACGAAGCCTTCAACATCGTCAACGGCGATGTGTTCCGCTGGCGCTGGATGTGGCCGAAACTGGCCGCCTATTTCGGCGTGGAGTGGGAGGGATACCAGGCGGAGCCCCGTCCGCTGGAACAGTCCATGGCCGGCCGGGAGGACCAATGGCGGCGGATCGCCGAGGAAAACAACCTTCGCGAACCGGAGCTGGACCGGGTGGCGTCGTGGTGGCACACGGACGGCGACCTGGGGCGGAATATCGAGGTGGTGACGGACATGGGCAAGAGCAGGGATGGCGGTTTCACAGGGTACCGGCGGACGCCGGACGCGTTTACCTCACTGTTTGACCGCTATCGTGCCGATCGCCTGATTCCCTGATTACCCGGTCACGGCCGGCCAGCAGACCCATCAATGCCAGCACCGCCATGGCACCGGCGGTGGCGAACAGTGGAAGCGTCCAGTCTGCGGTGACGTCATGGAGTGCGCCGAAAACCACTGGACCCGCGGCGCCAAGCGCGTAGCCCACGGATTGGGCCATTCCGGACAGTGATGCCGCCTGCGGGTGGCTCACGGTCCGGAGGCTGAACAGCGACAGGGCAATGACGATGAGGCTCCCGCAGCCCAAAGCACCCAGGACAACCCACAGCAGGATGAGGTCCGGGGCCAGGGCCAGGCCCAGGAAGGTCACGAACACCAACGCCCCGCTGGCAAAGGAAACCAGCCGTTGGTCCGATCCGCGGTGAAGGACGCCACCCGTCCCCAGGCTGGCGAACACGCTGATCAGCAGGAAGACGGAAAGGTGCACGCCGGCAGTGGTGGCGGGGGTCCCGCGGCTTTGTTCGATGGTGGGCAACCACGCCATCAACACGTAAAAGGCGATCGACTGCAGCCCCATGAAGGCAGTCACCTGCCAGCCCAGGGCCGACCCCCAGGGCGACCGGGAGGCGGCTTCGGGCTTGGCGGAGTGCCCTGCAGTTGCGGTGTGCCGGCGGAGCCAGGGCAGGAGCACCGCCATGGCGATGAGGGCCAATCCCGCCCACACTCCCAGGGCGACGCGCCACCCTGCCGGGGACGTTTGTGCCACGGGTACGACGACGGCGGCCCCCACTGCTGCGAAGGCGGCCTGGGCAGCGGTGTAGCTTCCGGTGACCTGGCTGACGCGCAACGGAAAGTCCCGTTTGACGAGGGAGGGCACCAGGACGTTGAGAAAGGCAATGGCGACGCCGATCAGAACAGTTCCCGCCCAGAGCAAGCCGGGCACGGGCAAGGAGCGAAGCACGATGCCGGCGGCGAGAATCAGCAGGGACGTCCACAGTGCCCGGTCCAGGCCCAGGCGGGAAGCGAATCCGGGGGCCAACGGCGAGAAGACCGCGAAGGCGATCAGCGGGAGGCCGGTGAGGAAACCCGCTGCGGCACTGGACAGCCCGAGGTCGCTGCTGATGTTGACCAGGACCGGCCCCACGCTGACAAAGGACACCCGAAGGTTGACGGCGATAAGCAGGACGCCGATAAAGGCCATTCCGAATCTCGCAGTACGTTGTGGAGCATTCTGTGTGGCGGCAGGCATCGTTCGTTCTTCCATCATTCGGTGATGTGGCGCTTCTTGGCGACCTATCAGTTCTCTCACATGGACGTACCCACCGGCGCTTCTGAATCTCCCGCAGGACCGCTGCAATACGCCGTGGGAGAACTGCCGTTTTTCCCAGCCAACTGGCAGGATCAACTGCCCTTTCCGGACGTACACTGACCTTCGCACGAGGTTTTGTGGACACTCCGTCAGGTGAGGGCTCTGCGTATGCTCTGGAAGTTGCTTGTCGAATACCTTCGGCCGCACCGGCTGCTGCTCGCCGCCGTCGTGGTTTTCCAACTGGCGCAGTCCATCGCGTCGCTGTACCTGCCCACGCTGAACGCGGACATCATTGACCAGGGTGTGGCCCGGGGCGATACCGGCTACATCCTGTCCACCGGCAGCGTCATGTTGCTCGTTACGCTCGCCCAGATCGCCTGCACCGTTGTGGCCGTGTACTTTGGCGCCAAAGCTGCGATGGGGCTGGGCCGTGACCTGCGCGGTGCCATCTTCGAGCGGGTGGGGCAGTTCTCCGAGCAGGAGGTCAGCCGGTTCGGTGCCCCCAGCCTCATCACCCGCTCCACCAACGACGTGCAGCAGGTCCAGCAGTTGGTCCTGATGTCCGCCACACTCATGGTGGCCGCCCCCATGCTCAGCATCGGCGGGGTGATCATGGCCATCCGGCAGGACGCCCAACTGTCCTGGCTCATTGCCGTATGCGTCCCGGTGCTGCTCATCGCCGTCGGACTTATTGTCACGCGAATGGTGCCGTTGTTCCGCAAGATGCAGGCCCGGATCGACACCGTGAACCGCGTGCTGCGCGAGCAGCTCACCGGCATCCGGGTGGTGCGGGCGTTCGTGCGCGAGGACGTGGAGACGGAGCGGTTCGCGGGCGCCAACACGGACGTCACCGATGTGGCACTCCGCGCCGGCCGGCTGATGGCCCTGATGTTCCCAACGGTGATGCTGGTCCTGAACGTCTCCAGCGTGGCCGTAATCTGGTTCGGCTCGTTCCGGATTGAGGACGGATCCATGCAGGTGGGCACCCTGATCGCGTTCCTGAGCTACCTGATGCAGATTTTGATGTCCGTCATGATGGCCACCTTCATGGCAGTGATGATCCCGCGCGCGTCGGTGTCCGCGGACCGCATCGGCGAGGTGCTGGGCACCAGCTCCAGCGTCCTGCCGCCGGAACAGCCGGTCGCCAGCGCAGTCCGGCGCGGTGAGTTGGAAATGTGCGACGTCGGATTCGCTTACCCGGGTGCCGACCAGCCCGTCCTGGCAGGCATCAGTTTCATCGCGCGTGCGGGGGAGACGACGGCGATCATTGGCAGCACCGGCTCGGGCAAGACCACCCTGGTCAACCTGATGCCGCGGCTCTTCGACGTCACCTCCGGGGCCGTGCTGATGGACGGCGTAGACGTGCGCGACCTGGACCCGGACCTGCTGTGGGGGCACATTGGCCTGGTGCCGCAAAAGCCCTACCTGTTCTCCGGCACCGTCCGCAGCAACCTGCTGAACGGCAACCCGGACGCCACCGAGGAGGAGCTGTGGGACGCGCTGGACATTGCCCAGGCGCGGGACTTCGTGGAGCGGATGGAAGAGGGGCTGGACGCGCCCATCTCACAGGGCGGCACCAACGTTTCCGGTGGGCAGCGGCAGCGGCTAGCTATCGCCCGGGCCCTGGTGAAGCGGCCCGAGCTGTATATCTTTGACGATTCCTTCTCCTCCCTGGACACCGGCACGGATTCCCGGCTGCGCCAGGCGCTCAAGCGCAATATTGCCGGTGCCACCATGGTGGTCATCGCGCAGCGTGTGTCCAGCATTGTCGACGCGGACCAGATCCTGGTGCTCGACGACGGCAGGATCGTTGCGAACGGGACGCACCATGAGTTGCTTGAGACGT
The DNA here is from genome assembly GCF_057073715.1 of Arthrobacter sp. E1SS-5. Lineage (NCBI taxonomy): Bacteria > Bacillati > Actinomycetota > Actinomycetes > Micrococcales > Micrococcaceae > Arthrobacter > Arthrobacter sp. E1SS-5. The sequence goes on along the minus strand of NZ_CP172703.1, from coordinate 3,764,768 downwards.
CGGAGACGTACCGCGAGATTGTTTCGTCCCAGCTGGCAGCGGAGGAGACGGTATGAGCCAGCGACCCACTCCAGGGGCCGGCACCAAAGCCGCGCCCGCCTCCGGAACCGGCCAGGCCGCCGTCGTACGCATTCCAAGGCCGCGCGGCGGCCCCGGGCACGGTGGACCTTTTGCCGGGATGAACGTGCCCGCGGAGAAGGCCATGAACTTTGGCGCCTCTGCCAAGCGACTGTTGGGTACGCTGCGGCCGGAACGGTTCTGGTTGATGCTGGTGCTGCTCATGGCCGTGGCGGGCGTGGTGCTGCAGGTGATCGGGCCGCGGCTGCTGGGCGAGGGCACCAACCTGATTTTCGCCGGCGTGGTGTCCAAGCAGCTGCCGCCGGGGATGACGCAGGCGCAGCTGATTGCCATGCTGCGGGCGTCCGGGGAGAACCAGAAGGCGGACATGCTCAGTGCCATGACGCTGACGCCCGGCGCGGGAATCGACTTCGGCGCGCTGGCGGGTGTGCTGACGTGGGCGCTGGTGCTGTACGTGCTGGGGTCGGCGTTCATGTGGGGGACGGCGTATGTGCTGAACGGCGTGGTGCAGCGGACGGTCTTTGGGCTGCGCGAGCAGATTGAGGCGAAGATCAACCGGCTGCCCCTGCGGTATTTCGATTCGATCCAGCGCGGCGAGCTGCTCAGCCGGGTGACCAACGATGTGGACAACATCTCGCAGAGCCTGCAGCAGTCCATCAGCCAGGCGGTGACGTCGGTGCTGACGGTGGTGGGCGTGCTGGTGATGATGTTCATCCTGTCGCCCACCCTGGCGCTGATCGCGCTGGTGACCATTCCGCTGACGCTGGGGATCACTACGTTGATTGCCAAGCGCTCGCAGAAGCTGTTCGTGCAGCAGTGGAAGAACACGGGCGAGCTGAACGGGCAGATTGAGGAGACCTACACGGGGCATGCGCTGGTGAAGGTGTTTGGCCGGCAGCGTGAGGTGGGGGAGCGGTTCCGGCAGAAGAACGCCGAGCTGTACGAGGCGAGCTTCGGGGCGCAGTTCATTTCCGGGCTGATCATGCCGGCCATGACGTTCATCGGGAACCTGGTGTACGTGGGGATTGCCGTGGTGGGTGGCCTGCAGGTGGCGTCCGGGGCGATGCAGCTGGGCGATGTGCAGGCGTTCATCCAGTACTCGCGGCAGTTCACGCAGCCGCTGGCGCAGTTGGGATCCATGGCAAACCTGCTGCAGTCCGGCGTGGCCTCCGCCGAGCGGGTGTTTGAGCTGCTGGATACGGAGGAGCAGTCGGCGGATCCTGTGGGAGCTGCGCTGCAGAGCCCGGACGGGCGGGCGCGCGGGCGGCTGGTGTTTGAGGACGTGTCCTTCTCTTATTCGCCGGACAAACCGCTGATTTCTGACCTGTCTTTGGTGGCGGAGCCGGGGCAGACGGTGGCGATAGTCGGGCCCACGGGGGCGGGCAAGACCACGCTGGTGAACCTGATGATGCGGTTCTACGAGCTGGACGCCGGGCGGATCACGCTGGACGGGGTGGACATCACCACCATGAGCCGGCACGACCTGCGCTCGCGGATGGGGATGGTGCTGCAGGATACGTGGCTGTTCGGCGGGACCATCCGGGACAACATCGCGTACGGACGGCCTACTGCTACTTCTTCCGAGGTGCTGGAGGCAGCCCAGGCCACTTATGTGGACCGGTTCGTAAAGTCGCTGCCCGAGGGGTACGACACGGTGCTGGACGACGAAGGGTCCAACGTGTCCGCGGGCGAGAAGCAGCTGCTGACCATTGCGCGGGCGTTCCTGGCGCAGCCTTCTGTGCTGATCCTGGATGAGGCGACCTCTTCCGTGGACACCCGGACCGAGGTGCTGGTGCAGAAGGCGATGAGCGCTTTGCGCTCCGACCGGACGTCATTCGTGATCGCGCACCGCCTGTCCACGATCCGCGACGCCGACCTCATCCTGGTGATGGAGAACGGGCAGATCGTGGAGCAGGGAAACCATGCATCACTGCTGGCTGCGGGCGGGGCCTACGCGCGGCTGTACGAGGCTCAGTTCGCGGCGCCGGTGGCGGAGGTTTAAGAACCCGTGGGTGGCAGGGGGCACTGTAGACAACTAATGTGCAGGATATCGACGCCCATCGTCCGTTGCGGACCCTTGGTTCTTGCACGGGCTGGAAGTAGACAGAGGCTCTCGGACCGAGTTCTGGGAATTTCGGGTATGGCAACAGCGCCAGCCTTTTCGACCTAAGTGCGGATCTGCGACTACTGAGTTTCGAGTGCAAGGACACTGCGAATGGCGAAGTCGCGACGCTGGGCCTCTGTCAAGTCTTGATCTTTTCTGTCCGACACCTCGTAGCTTGCGACCCCGTCGGAGGGCGAGATGTCGCTTAGCACGGCAGACCTCGAGGCCTCTCCAATGCTGAAGTTGAACTCGTCTTCTCGGAAGGTGACGTCGTACTTGATGTCAGTTCCAACCCATTCGGTGAAGGATACGAATGCTGTGGCAGCCTGAATGAGCGTTTCAGCGTCCACGATGCGGTCTTCGAGAAAGCCACCGTGGTCCTCAAGATCAGCAATCCAGATGCAGAAAGATGTCATAGGAATTAGTTCCTGCCGTTTCAAAGTAGCAGTGAGGGGTTCATTACGTACCTCGGCAACCCAGTTTGCTACAACTTCTGCATATGCATTCTTGATATCCGCCGCTTCGTGACGTCTAAATCGCTGTACGTTGTATGCGCTCCTGGTGATGGCAAGATACCCAAATCGCGCGATAATATCTTGCGTTGAAACAAGCTTTGTGGCTATTGCCAAGAATATTTCATGGTTCAGCCAGTGCTCCGCTGATACCACTCGGCTGAACTCGCCATTGCCCCTAGCCCGCAATTTAAGGTTCATATTTTCGGCAAAATCAAGGATAGTGGCGGAGGTGTGTTGTTTTTTGCGTCGGAAACTCATAACTATTTCCAATGCTAGTGCAGCACGCTCTCGGTCCGAGCTAAGTAATATATTCTCCAAGTCCTTTGCATAATGTGATCCTGAGGCCTCCTGCTCAAGTTCACGCAGCGCGGTCTGCGTTCTCCGTTCGCTAACGTCATCATCAGGTAGTCCGACTTGGAAATAGCGTTCAAAGTACCGCGATACCTGCATCCTGCCTTGCCGATCTGAGAACGCCCCCGCGAGTCCGGCCGGTTTGAATAGAAAATTAACTGCTTGGTGAACTACTTTGGAGTGTCCTCTGGTGACGAGGCTTTCTATTCGTTCAACGCGTAACCTTTGTGTCTCCGCTGTGTCTCCTTCCCTCCAAGAGGTGTAGTCCTCGGGATTGAGACGGATGTGATCCCAGACCCGATGGTGGGCAATGCGCAGCCAAGTCAAGGCGGCGAAGTCGAGAGCATCCACTTCTGCCTCAGTCAGGAGTGGAGAAAGACTGATCATTTGTTCCCGAAAGCGCTCGGCTGCCCGCGGAGTTTCGAGGCCAAGTGCAAGAATTCTGATCAGCTCTTCTCGCTGTTCCCCGTATTCTGCGCCGAGCTTGCCCTCCAGCGGACTAATGGCGTCAAGAATGGACCTACTCCAGCGGCGGCGAACCACCAGGGGTGCGGGAGGAACCTCAAATGGGTACTGAACAATCTTCTCCATAAACTCCGAGCTCTCACCCGTGGAGCCCATTGAGTCGAGAACCCGCTCGACTGTCGCTTGGTCGTAAGCCATAAGGTAATGAACATTGGTAAATCGACCGAGCAGCCGAACAACCCGAAGAAGCGCTCGAAGTTCATCTCCATCCAGTCGGTCGACATCATCTACGACGACGAGAACGCGTCTGTGTAAACCTCCGATATCTTTGCTTATTTTTCCAAACTCAGAATGCCACGATGGCCGCTTCGTCATCTCGGCTATTAATTCTGATGTAAGAGACGCCATTGCTCCCTCTACTACGGGAATCATCTTCAAGGTGGGCGCGCCTAAGCGAGAATACTTCGTAAGTTTTTCTTTTATTGGTGAAGACTGGGGAAACGCTTCAGTGAGGGTGGAAACAAATTCTGCGGTGATGGACTCAACGTCTGCTACAGACCAAGGGCTAAACCATACAACGGTCCACTCTTCTAGTTGTCCGACCACATCCTTCAATAGGGTCGTCTTTCCGCTTCCCCACGGTCCGACCAAGCCAAAAACCGTTGAGCTCTGGCCATCCGCGCAGGAATCAATGCGACTCGCTACGACCCTGGTGAACTGATCGCGACCTGCGATATCACTCTTGTTTCTTGCTTCATCGTTCCAAGGCATAGGGGGCTTGACTCTTCCATCCATGCCGATAGTCAACCACTCGATTAGTCCGAGCGATGGTTATGAATCGCGCAACTATCAATGCCCGCCCACGTCGGTTGAGCGTCATCTAACAACATCTATGTTGAGCGTCATCTAACAACATCTATTCAGGAACCTGAAGAACGGAAGCAGATCGTCGCAAACTTTCCATCACGATCAAAACGAAAGCGGACGACGCCGGGCCCACCCGCCGTCGTCCGCTCCGCCCAAGCCCCAACAGGGGAGGGTGACTACCTCAGTGCCACAGCCCCAGCGCGAACTCCGCAATAACCGTGGCCAGCAGGAACGACGCCGTGATGGCCACGAGTCCCACCGGGATAATCTTCCAGCCGATGTTCTTCAGCAGCGGGATGTCCTTGCCCAGGGACAGGCCGGCGAGGGTCAGCATCACGGTCGCGATGGACAGGAAGTCCACGGTCTTCACGGCCGCGTTCAGCGGCTCCGCCGCGAAGAACCACGGGCTCGAGATGTACGCGCCGATGGTAGTGATGAACACGATCGCGGAGATCTTGCGGGTGACCTTCGCCAGCGCAATACCCACCAGGACCAGTGCTAGCAGGATGACATACCCCACCACGATCGAGAGGCTCAGCCCCTTCGCCGCCACCGCCGCCGTGCCAATGCCCAGCACAGTCAGGACGGACAGCGAAAGCCACAGGGGCAGCTTGATCTCCGCGGAGGATGCGGCCACCCGCTCACGGAACCGCCGGTTCTCCTCCGCCTGAGCGGCCTCGCGCTCGGCGTCGGCAGCGGAGGCGGCGGAAGCAGCGGATCCAGCCGGAGCACCGGAGCCACCAGCACCAGCAGCCACAACCTCCCGGCTCTCCTGCCTCCGCGTCAGCACCCGGTAGAACTTGTCCGCCAGCGGCAGCGCAATGTAGATGCCCACGTACACACCGAGCACGGTGGTGATCAGGTTGGACACAGCGGCCATGCCTAGGATCGCTTCCTGGTCGGCCGGGTAGGCGGCGGTGATGCTCGCGGCGGAGGCTGCCATCATGGACCCGGACCCCACGCCGGCGCCCATGGCCAGCGCCAGCGGGTCGAAGATCTTCCAGTTGGACACCAGCGAGGTCAGCAGCGTGATGAACACGGCGCCGAACAGCGTCCCGAACACATACATCGCCAGCACGCCGCGGTACTGGTCCGAGTCCGGTCCGTACTTCTCGGACACCATCGCAAAGGACGGCTCACGGTCCAGCGAGAACGTGGCACCCACGGTCGCCTTGCCCATCCGCAGCAGCACCGCCAGCGGAAGCGCCAGCACGATGGTGCCCAGCAGGTGGCCCACCTCCTGCAGCAGCAGCGCCGGGCCGGCCTTCAGCAGCGTGGGCAGGCTGGGGCCGATGTTGAACGCCAGCCGCGCCACCAGCAGCAGCACGGCAACGCCCACCAGGGCAGCGGCCACGCGCTGCAGGTCGATCCCCAGCGGTTTGAACTTCTGAATGGACACCAGCAGGCCCAGGATCAGGCCCCACACCATGGGGAAAATGATGATCGCGCCGATGCCCAGATCGATTTTCGCCTGCCCAATGAACTGCACGGCCAGGGCAATCACGAACGCCAGCGCGGCGATGGGGATGGTCAGCCTGGTGCCGGCCGTTTCGGTCCGGGCTGCTTTGACAGTGCTCATGATGCGCCTTCCTGGGTGACAGCTTCCTGGGTGGAAGTACGACGGCGGTACGCCGCCTGGGTGAAGCGTTGACGTTGGGTGGGGGTTGAGGCAGCACCGGCGACGGTCCATGCCAGCGCGGTGGCGGCCTCGAACATCACCCCGTACGCCTGGGGAGTGTCCGCCAAGGCGGCGAACGCATGCGAGTGGATGGGAACGTCCGCGCCCGGGATGCTCAGCCACGGATGCAGGGACGGGATGACCTGGGAGATGTTGCCCATGTCCGTGGACCCGCCGCTCAGGCCGGACGACCGGGATGTGTCCTTGCCGAACGCATCCATCGCCGCGGTCCAGTGCGCCGCCAGGTCATCGTCCTGGATCAGCGGCTCGTATAGGGGCTCGGTGTCCTCGAACTCAAGGGTGGTGCCGGTGGCCAGAGCCGCACCTTCAAAGCACCGCCGCACCCGCTCCAGCAGCGCGTGGAACTCGGGCAGGGTGAAGGCCCGGCATTCGAACTCCACCACGGCCTTTTCCGGGATGATGTTGGTGACGTGCCCGGCCTCGGCCACGAAGCAGGCAATCCGGTGGTCGGATGGGATCTGCTGGCGCAGCAGGCCGATCGCCACCTGGCTCAGCACAGCGGCGTCCGCGGCGTTCACGCCCTGGTGCGGTGCCGCCGCAGCGTGCGCCGCCTTGCCGGTGAACGTCGCCTTGTACCGGCCCACGGCCTGGGCGCTCGTGCCGGCCGGGTTGTAGGTGAGCCCGTCCTGCACCGGGTGGACCATCAACGCCAGCCCCACGCCGTCGAACGCTCCCTGCTCCAGCATCAGCGCCTTGCCGCCGCCGTGCTCCTCGGCAGGGGTGCCGATCGCCTTGAGCCTGATGCCGAGCTGGTCTACGAACGGCCGCAGCGCCAGGGCCGCGGCCACGGATGCGCCGGCAATTAGGTTGTGGCCGCAGGCGTGCCCGATCCCCGGCAGCGCGTCGTACTCCACGCACAGCGCCACCGTGAGGTCGCCGCTGCCCGCGGTCGCCGTGAACGCGGTGGGCAGGCCGCTCGTGCCGCGCTCCACCTCGAAGCCGCCCTCTTCCAGCAGCGCGCTGATCGCCTCCGCGGACCGGACCTCCTCGAAGGAGATTTCCTTGAAGCCGTGGATGTCCTTGGCCAGCGCCTCCACCTTGGGCTTCCAGCGTTCGACGCCGTCCGCGAGGGAAGCGCGCACGTCATCTTGCGCTGTGGTTGTGTCAGTCGTATCCATGGGTCTCCTAGTAGGACAGCGAAGGGAAGGGGGAGCCGGCGGCGCGCGTGGGCACCCAGACGGCCTTGGTCTGCGTGTACTCGTCCAGGACGCCCGGGCCGGAGGAGCGGCCGTGGCCCGAATCGCCGAACCCGCCGAATGGAACCGCCACGTGGATGGTCTTGTAGGCGTTGATCCAGAACGTCCCGGCCTTGACCTCACGGGCCACGTGGTGGGCGCGGGACACGTCCGAAGTCCACACGGCGCCAGCCAGGCCGAAGGCGGTGTTGTTGGCGCGGGCGATGGCTTCGGCCTCTGTGTCGAACGCATCGGCCCCGACCACAGGCCCGAAGACCTCGGTGGTTTCCAACCGGTTCTCCGGGGTGACGCCGTCCAGCAGCGTGGGCATCACCCAATGCCCGCCCTTCAGAGCCGAGCCGCTCACCGACTCCGGCAACGCGGCCCCGGTAAGGCGGCGGCCGCCGTCGTTCATTCCCGCCTCGATCAGGCCGGTGACCGTGGCGAACTGCTGGGGCGTGATGATGGGGCCCACCTCGGTGTCCGCGCTGAGCGGATCGCCCACGCGCAGCAGGGCGGCCTTGGCGGCCACCATCTCCACGAACTCCGAGTGCACGCTGCGTTCCACCAGCAGCCGCGACCCGGCCACGCAGGACTGCCCGGCGCCGGAGAAGATGGCGGAGATGGCACCCTCGGCGGCGCGCTCCAGGTCGGCGTCGGCGAAGACGATGTTGGCGCTCTTGCCGCCGAGCTCCAGCAGCGCGGGGATGCCCGCCTGCGCTGCGGCTACGGCCACGCGGCGTCCGGTGGGCACGGAACCGATGAAACTGACCTTCCCGACGCGCGGATCGGTGGTGAGTGCCGCGCCGACAGTCTGGCCCAGGCCGGCGGCCACGTTGAAGACACCGGCGGGCAGGTCCGCCTCATGCGCGATCTGGGCGAGCCGGACGGACGACGCCGGGGTGAACTCGCTGGGCTTGATGATCACCGCATTGCCGGCAGCGAGAGGAGCGGCGGAGTTCCAGCCGGCCGTGAACATGGGTGCGTTCCAGGGGGTGATGGCGACGACGACGCCCCAAGGCACGCGCTCGGTGTAGGTGTGCCAGTTGCCCGGAACGGGGATGGTCTGGCCGGTGAGCTTGTCCGCCCAGCCGGCGTAGTAGCCAAACATCTCCGCCACTTTGGCCGCTTCTGCGCGGGCGTCCCGGATGGGCTTGCCGGTGGTGGCGGATTCCAGGATGGCCAGTTCTTCGGCATGCTGCTCCACGGCGCGGCTGACGTTCCGGAGGATGGCCGCCCGCTCGAAACCGTTCATCGCGCCCCAAACCCGGGCTCCCGCCGTCGCACTTTCCAGGATGGCGTTGGCACCCTCGGCGCCGGGGTCCGCGTAGGTGGCGAAAGGCTCGCCGGTGGCGGCGACGGTGAGGGTGATGCTGCCCCCGCTGCCGGTAGCGACGCGGCCGTCGACGAAGGCGCCGAGGCCGGCCGGGAAGGCGGCGTCCAGGACTGCTTTGGCTGTGGCGGCAGAGGATGAGGTCGGTGCTGTGGTGATCGTCAAAATGCTGTTCCTTTGGGGGACTGCGTCGCGCGGGGTATCAGGCGGCGGTTGTTGATTCGGGGGTACCGGTCTGTGGGGCGCCGGCAGGGGTGATGGCGGGGGCTACGGTGCGGGCGATCTCGGTAAAGTCGGCGCGTGGGCCGAGGACCGCCAGGGCGTCCTGCCACTGGCTGGCAACTGCCGCAAGGAGTGCCGGCTTCTCGCCGATCTGTGCGGCCACGTCCACGGCGAGGGACGCGTCCCGGGCCATCAGGCCCATGGAGAAGCCGGAATCGTGGCTGCCGGTGAGGATCCAGTTGGGGTACATGGCAGCCGAGACCTTGCTGCCGCCGGACGCGCCGCTGATGCTGGCTGCGGCGGTGGCGGGGTCGATTCCGTACGCCTTGGCCACGCCCAGGGCCTCGCCCACGGAGGCCAGGTTGGCGGCGGCCAGGACGTTGTTGAGGAGCTTGACCACGTTGCCGCTGCCGGGACCGCCGATGTGGCTGTAGTTGCCGCCGGTGAGCGCCAGCAGGACGGGCCCGGCGGCTTCCAGCGCAGCGTCCGTGGCACCAACGAAGGCGCTGAGTGAACCGGTGGCGGCGCCGTCCCGGCCGCCGGACACAGGAGCGTCGATGAACGCCGCGCCGTGGATTCCCGCGAGTTCGGCCATGCGCTTGCTGGTGGCGGGCTCGGAGGTGGTGGTGTCGATGATGGCGACAGTTCCCGGGGCTGCCAGAAGCTGCGGCACCGTGCTTTCCACGATGCTCGCGGCGGGCAGGGAAAGGACCGCATAGGGGGTTCCGGCGACCGCGGCCAGGGTGTCGGCGGTGCTGATGCCTGTCTTTTCGGCTGCTTCCCGCGCGGCGTCCGACGGGTCGAAGCCGGTGACGTCCCAGCCCGCTTTGTGCAGTGTGGCGGCCATTGCTCCGCCCATGGCGCCGAGGCCGATGACGGCGATGCGGCGGTTCTGTGGCTCGTTCATATAGGGGTACTCCTGAGTGCCTGTTGAGGTGGTGTTCTTAGTCGAGGTAGATGTCGAGGTCTTTCCAAAGCTGCTGGGTGCGGCGGATGGTGGCCCTGCTGCGCTCGGGGTGTGCCGCTTCCATGCCCGCCAGCAGGCCGTAGATGAGGGAGTTGGCGGCGGTGACGGATTGGAAGAAGGAGATGCCTTCGGAGGCAACGATCAACAGGTGGTCCGCGGCGGTGGCGAGGCGGCCGCGGCGAAGGTCGCTGATGGCCACGACAGTGGCGCCGGCATGCTTGGCGGCTTCGGCGGCGATGATGATCTGCTTCACCGAGCGCCACATATTGATGACCACCAGGACGTCTCCCGGCCCCAGGCTGTTGGTGCTCGACGCCAGGTGCGGTCCGGAGCGGTTTTCCAAGGTGATGGGGTAGCCCATGGTGGAGCCCAGGTGTGCCATGACGCTTGCAGGCCCGGCAAATGAGCCAATGCCGACGACGGTAATGGACTTGGCTGCCGCCAGCGCGGCTATGGCGCCCTGGGCTTCCTCCGGGGTGTTGGAGTCCAACGTCAGGCGCAGGTTTTCGATGTCGTGGTTGATGGCTTCGTACAGTGGGCTGCGCGTCTCGCCATGCACGGTGAGCGTGTCTTCGGTGGAGATCATCACCAGGTAGCGGGAGCGGAGTTCGCGCTGCAGGTCCGGCCAGCCCCGGTAACCAAGGTGCTGGGCCGTGCGCACCACTGACGAGCTGTTGACGTCCGCGCGCTGGGCGATCTCGGCGATGTCCGCATAGGAGGACAGCTGCGGGTTGCGGCGGATGACTTCCACCACCCGGCTCTGTGCCTTGGTCAGCGGGACGTCCGGCAGTGCGTCGCCAAGCCAGGCGTGCGAGCCGATGGCGGCATCGCTCGCTTCCCCCGTGGCGCTCTCGTCGGTGGCGTTGGTGTTCAAGGTAGGCCTGTCCTGTAATGCAGATCACTCTGCAAGTGCAATTGCATTTAATGTACTCTGCAATTTCATTTGCGAACAGGGTTTTTGGTTTCCGGTATGTAAAACCTTGACCCACGCGGGCAGCTTTGGGCGGACGCGGACGGGACCGCCCGGGCCTGTTGCCGCGGTGCAACCTCGAATGTCAGACCCTCATGACAGGGTTTGGTCATGGAGTCCAAGGCGGTAGTCAGAGCGGGAGGCAAGGCCGGATTGGCCGTTGCCATCTCCTCCCTCGCCGGGCTCGCTGATGAGCTTGCAGCTGTCCCGGCTTTTTCGCCCTACGCCGCCGAGGACGCCGGCTGCACTGCTGACGCGGATCCATTGCGGGACCTTGCCGAGTCGTGCCTGACCGGCCTGGAGGTTGTGGCTCGGATTGAAGCCGTCACTGCGGCGACAAAAGTTCAACTGCTGGCGACCTATGCAGACGCAGCAGACGCGCTAGAGGCGCCGGCAGAAACTGCATACGAGTCATCGGCGCGTGAAATGAGCCTGGTGGCGGAGGTCGCCTGCGCGCTCACTGTCGGCGAACGTGCTGCTTCTGCACTGCTGGGGGAAGCCCACGCTTTGACTACTTCCTTGCCGGCTGCACTGGATGCCCTGCAGGCAGGAAGGATTTCCTGGCAGCACGCCCGGATCATCGTTGATGAAACCATCGGGCTGGATACTGCCGCTGCCGCTGCGCTGGAGGCGCACTTCCTGGACCCCGAGGCGCCGAATGCAGCCAGGGGTGCCGCTGCGGGGGAACTGGTGCCGGCACGTTTCCGGCGGAAGGTGCGTGCCTGGCGGGAACGCCATCATCCGGAGTCCCTGGAGATCAGGCACGCGAAGTCGGTAGAAGACCGGCGGATGGAGTACTCCCCGGACCGCAACGGGATGGCTTGGATCTCGCTGTACATGGCTGCGGACAAGGCCTGTGCTATCTGGAACAAAAGCTCGGCCCTTGCCCGCGGGATGCAAGGGCCGGACGAACCACGGACGCTCACTCAACTCCGGGCGGATGTGGCCGAGAAGTTGCTGCTTGGCGGGACAGGCCAACTCGCCGGGACTGGGGCGACTCTCAAGGCGGATGTGCTGGTCACGGTACCTGTCTTCTCCCTCCTCGGTGCCACGGACGAACCCGCCGAACTCGATAACTTTGGGCCTATCCCTGCATCGATGGCGCGGAAGCTTGTCGCGGAAGGTGCTGGCTCCTTCTACCGGGTCCTGGTGGACCCCCGGGATGGAGCCCCACTGGAACTTGGCCGCACCAGCTACCGGCTGCCGGAGTCATTGAAGCGGTGGTTGCGGATGCGGGACGGAAAATGCACCTTCCCAGGCTGCAGCAATCCCAGCCAGGACAATGAGGCGGACCACCTCACGGCCTGGGAGCACGGAGGAGCCACCGGAATCAGCAACTTGGGACAGCTGTGTCCAAAGCATCACCGGCTCAAGCATCGAACCGGCTGGACCCCGGGCCCGGCAACAATCAATAAGCCGCCCGGCTGGGTCTCGCCTACGGGCCGCAAATACGACGCCGAACAACCGGACCGGGAACCAACGCTCTGGCCACCAGGTCTCCTGTTTGAAGAAGCGAGCCCACTGGAATCAGTAGTGGACTTCCTTATTGCCTCGTAGGACGCCGCCCGTCGGCCTGCTGCCTATGTTCTGTCGCCTCCTTGCTCTCGCAGTGCCCGGATTGGCGCGCCCTCGGACCAGGTCACTTCCTCCGCTCCCCAGTTCCGTTGTTCCCTCTCGTTCACCACTCAGCAACCAAGGGGCCTCACGCCGTTTCGGCAGGTCAAGCAGTCTTTTCACGCACCCTTCCGCCCGTCGCGTCAACAGGGCAACAAATCCCGAGGTACCAGGAGTACTCCCCGTGTTCGTGAAAAGCACCCTCGCCGCCGTCGCCATCCTCGCCTCCATGGCGGGGGCGGCAGCAGCCCCAGCCGTAGCGCAGGCTGCGGCACCCAAGCCCGCGCCCGTCGTCGTCGGCCAGCCCCTTGCCGGCACCCACGCCCACAACGACTACGAGCATGACCGCCCCCTGTTCGACGCACTGGAACACGGCTTCACCAGCGTTGAAGCGGACGTATGGCTCGTAGACGGTGAACTCCGCGTGGCCCATGACCTGGCCGACGCCAAGCAGGGGGTCTCCCTCGAAAGCCTCTACCTTGACCCGCTCCAGGACCTGGTCCGCAGCCAGCCTGGCCACAGCGTCTACCCCACATGGGACGGCAGCTTTCAGCTCCTGATCGACATCAAGAGCGAAGGCGAGGCCACCTACGCCGCCATCGAGCAGGAGCTGGCCGATCACCGGGACATCATGAGCCGCTACACCAACGGCAACGTCAAGACCGGCCCGGTCACCGCGGTCATCAGCGGCAACCGCCCGCTGACCACGATGCAGACGCAAACCCGGCGCTTCAGCTTCTACGACGGCCGCGCCACCGACCTCACGTCCGGCCTGCCCGCCGCCCTGATGCCGCTGGTCAGCGACAACTGGACCAAGCTCTTCACCTGGCAGGGCGTCGGCCCCATGCCGGAGGCGGAGCGCACCAAGCTCCGCAACTTCGTCGCCACCGCGCACGCCAACGGCTACCGCGTCCGCTTCTGGGCCACCCCGGACCAGCCCGGCGCGGCACGCGACGCCGTCTGGACCGAACTCGCCGATGCCGGCGTGGACCACATCAACACCGACGACCTCGCCGGCCTCCAGCAGTTCCTCACTGCCCGCGGCGCCTGAGCCCCCTGTCCAGACCTCACGAGAAACAGGACCATCCCCATGCCTTCCAAGACAGCCAAAATTACGACGGCGGCACTCACCCTGGCGTTCGGCCTCCTTGCGTCGCAGCCCGCCTTCGCCGAGACAGGCGAGGACAGCACCAACGACGGCAACCAGGCCTTCACCTTCGCCGCCATCGGCGACATCCCCTACGGTGCCACCGAGATCGCCAAATTCCCCTCCCGGATCCAGGATCTTAATGCGGACAAGGACCTGAAGTTTGTAGCACACGTGGGCGATATAAAGAACGGTTCCTCCGTCTGCTCGGACGAATACTTCTCCTACATCCGCACCCAGTTCGACACCTTCACCCACCCGCTGGTCTACACCCCCGGCGACAACGAGTGGGTCGACTGCCACCGCACCAACAACGGCGCCTACAACCCGCTGGAGCGCCTGGACAAGATCCGGGAGGTCTTCTTCAACCAGCCCGGCAAAACGCTCGGTACCACCATGCCGGTGAAGTCGCAGGAGAACCTGGGCCTCCCCGAGGACGTCCGCTTCGACAAGAACCGGGTGGCGTTCTCCGTCCTGAACGTCCAGGGCAGCAACAACTCCCTCCTGCCGTGGACCGGCCTGGGCAAGACCGCACCAACGCCGGAGCAACTGGCCGAAGTGGAGCACCGCACAGACGCAGTTATCGCCCAGATCCACCAGACCTTCGCCGACGCGAGGCGCAGCAACGACCGCGCCGTGGTGCTCATGCAGCAGGCCGACATGTTCGATCCGTCGCTCCTGGCCGACGCCACCGCCAACCCGGACACCGTCTCCGGCTTCCGCGGGATCGTGCAGGCCATCGTCCAGGAAACCAACAACTTCGACGCCCCGGTGTACCTGGTCAACGGCGACAGCCACGTCTTTGCTGAAAACCAGCCCCTCGCCGCGGGTTCCCCGTGGCTGGACATTTACGGCTCACCGGCCGCGGACAACCTGCAGCGCATCACCGTCGACGGCGCCAACAACGCCGTGGACTACGTCCGCTTCACGGTGGCGGGCAACAGCGCCAAGGGCGGAGACGTCCTGAGCTGGGAAAAGGTCCCCTTCAGCCAGTAGGCACCAACGGAAAGCGGACGACGGCGGCGCCCACCCGCCGTCGTCCGCTTTGGTATTTAAGGCTCTGGACACAGCTGGGCCCCGGATCTATCGTGCAGGGGTGGCGGCTGCCTGGCTGGCAGGAAGGCCAGATCTGCCGGTCCGCCGTTGCGGCCGTCCGTGATGAGGAGGAAGCAGATGGAACACTTTCAAGAGGTTGAAGAGACCGTTGACGTCGCAGTTCCGGTGCGGACCGCGTACAACCAGTGGACCCAGTTCGAATCCTTTCCGCAGTTCATGTCCGGAGTGGAATCGGTGACCCAACTGACCGACAGAACCAACCACTGGGTCACTAAGGTGGGTGGCGTCCAGCGGGAGTTCGACACCGAGATTGTTGACCAGGAACCCGACGACCGCATCGCCTGGCGCAGCACCGACGGCAAGTCGCACGCCGGCATCGTCCGGTTCACGCCGCTGGACGCGGGCCACACCAAGGTCAAAGTCCATTTTGAATGGGCGCCCGAAACGGTCACCGAGAAGGCGGGGGCGGCACTCAAGATTGATGAGATGCAGGTCAAAGCCGACATGCGGAAGTTCAAGGACTTCATCGAATCGCGCGGCACCGAAACCGGCGGCTGGCGCGGTGACGTCAAGGACAGCGGCCCCGGCGGCCAGTTGTAGAAGCGGGCAGTTTCAGCAAGCTGACGACGGCGGGTGGCCGCCCGCCGTCGTCAGCTTTCCTGGGTTCCGGGGGTGGGTCGCTGGAGGCGAAGCTCCATGAAGACGCTGTTGGGATCCAGCGTGTAGTCCGCAAAGGGTGGGCACTCGGTGAAGCCGTGCCGCCCATACAAGCGGCGGGCGGGAGCAAAGTAGTCCTCAGTTCCGGTTTCCAAAAAGACGCGCTCAAGGTTTCGCTTCCGGGCGTCCTCGAGGATGTGTCCGAGCATGAGCGTGGCCACGCCGCGGCCCCGTGCAGTCGCGGTGGTGCGCATCGACTTGATCTCTCCGTGCCTTTCCGTCCCGATAGGGGAAGCCAACAGCTTGAGGGCGCCGCACCCCAGCAGGCTCCCGTCCTCGCGGGCCGTCCAGAACGAGATCGACGGTACGGACAACGCGGAGTGGTCCAGGGCGTGCACGCTTTCGGCCGGCGAGGTGGCGTACATGTCGGCCAGGTGTTCGCTCAGGAGCAGCCGGACATCGTCACGCGCGGGGTTGTCGCGGTCAATGGAAATCACCGCTCCAAATTTACCCGTTGCGGACCGTGCGGGCGGTGTGCCAAGATTCCCATGATCGTGACACGAACCGAGGAGGTGGGACCCATGAAAGCTGTATCCGTAATGGGTGCTCCCTCGCAGCCTACGATCCGCGGCTGACCCAGCCGCCGCCGGGAGCGCCGAACAGGCAATTCGTGAAAGGCGACTCCCATGAACACAACACCCACTTTTCTCCCGCACGCCACGCCGGCCGGGAATTCCCGCCGCGCGCTGGTCCTCGGCGGCGGAGGCTCTACCGGTAACGCCTGGCTGATTGGCATCCTCGCCGGCCTGGCTGATGCCGGGCTGGACGTGACCAATGCGGACAGGGTCATCGGAACATCGGCAGGATCCACAGCTGCTGCCCAAATTGCCGGTGCCACTCCCGCGGAACTCTATGCCGCCGTCCTTGCTGCTCCCCTCCCGCAGCGGCCGCGTCCCGCAGGAACCGAGGCTCCCGGCAGCCCGGTGTCAAGCCATCTGGAGCGGACCGGCAGGATCATCGCCGCTTCCACGGATGCCGCCGACATGAGGCGCAGGATGGGGGCGGCCGCGCTCGACCTGGCTGCTGGCCACGATGCCTCGGAACGCTGGCGGGCCACCGTCGCCGCGCGCCTGCCCCGGCAGGAATGGCCGGACCGTGAGCTTTTCATCACTGCGGTCGATGCCAGTACCGGGGAACCGGCAGTGTTCCAGCGCAACAGCGGTATCGATCTGGTGGATGCAGTGGCCGCCAGCTGCTCCAGTGCCTCCGCGTACCGGATAGGGGACAACAGCTATCTCGACGGCGCCTACCGGCGCAACGAGAACGCAGACCTGGCCGGCGGGTACGGACTGGTCCTGGTGCTGTCACCCTTCGGTGGCAGGACCCGCATGCCACTGGAGTGGGGCATGCAGTTGGCAGCGCAGGTGGAGGAGCTGCGTGCAAGCGGCAGCAAAGTCGAAGTGATCGGTCCGGACAGCGACGCCGAGCACATGTTCGGCCCCAACGCCATGGACCTGTCCCTGCGGCCGGCCGCGGCCCAAGCCGGATACAACCAAGGCAAAGCCCTCGCCGGGAGGCTCGCGGAATTCTGGCAGTGAGCCGGACCTCGCCCCTAACCCAGAGCGTGCCGCAAATTTTGTCTTACGGGTTTCCCTTTTCTTTTTGGGTTATTACAAAAAGCGCCGGGGGAAATTGGTCACTGTCAGGAATTTGCATTTCTTGTAACTGGCAAAGGCGGCGCTGTGGGTTCCGCCGGGGCTCTGCGCTGCGGGATAGCAGGGCTGGCGAAAAAAATAAAAGTGGGTATGGTAGCGGTTAACGCGAGAAAGGAAGGCGTGATTCCGATGTCCGGAAAATCCAAGGGCGGCGCCGCTAAAAAGGTCGGCAAGTCTATTCTCGAAAAACGGGCCGAAAAGCGGGCAAAAAACGAGGCCAGCGAACTCCACGTTGTGAAGCAGCGCAAGAATCACCGCTAAAGGCTGACCAGCACACTGCAACAGGTAAGCGGACGACGCCGGGCGCCCACCCGCCGTCGTCCGCTTCTTCTGTCCGCTAATCCTCGATGGTCACGCCGCGCCAGAAAGCGATCCGGTCCTCAATGTGCTTGGCGCGTGGCTCTGGCTGGGGGTAGTACCAGGCTGCGGCCTCGTTCAGCTCGCCGTCCACGTCCAGCGTGTGGTAGCTGGCCGTGCCCTTCCATGGGCAGAACGTGTTCTTGCTGCTGTCCCGCAGGTAGGAGGGATTGACGGCCTCGCGCGGGAAGTAGTGGTTGCCCTCCACCACCACGGTGTCCGACGATTCCGCGATCACTTTTCCGTTCCAGACAGCCCTGACCATGAGTTCCCTTCCGTCGCTGCCGCCCCGTAAAGGAGGCGGTTGTACGGATGCCAACGGGCTGGGCGGGCCGCTTGTTCCCGGGCGGCGCTAGCGCGGGCTCTTGTCGATCACGCAGAACCGGTTGCCGTCCGGATCCTCCAGCACCACGAAGTCGGGATCGTCCGGGTACGAGTCCCAATCAACGCGCTGCGCACCGATCGACACCAGCCGCTCCACCTCCGCGGACTGGTCGTCCGCATACAGGTCCAGGTGGATCCTTGGATGGTGCTGGACGGGAGTTTCGCTGAGCATGAGGGACAGTTCCGCGCCAGGGCCCGACGACGGCACCAGGGTCACCCACGTTTCGTCACCGGGTTCCCGGGGGACATAGCCCAGAGCGTCATGCCAGAACTTGGTGGCGGCGGCGACGTCGTTGACGCCGAGGACGATCGTTCCGATGGTCAACATCCGCCCAGCCTAGACCCGACCCGCGCGGCCCGGCTAGGGATGGCCGGCAGGAGAAAGGCCCGGCTCCGAGGTGGAGCCGGGCCTGCCCCTGCCTGTCGTTACGCTGCCGGTGCCGACGGCACTACGCTGCAGTCCGCCGTCGTTCCTTCCAGCTGGGGTGCCCAGCCGTCCGTACCCTGCAGGTAGTTCCGGACCGTGTAGTCGCCCGCCTCCGGCCCGGGCAACTGCGGGCGGTCAGGCGTCTCCTGTGCTCCAGGTCCGCGGTTGTTGTACTCGTGGAACCGCGCCTCCCGCCAGGAAAAGCCGCTCATGTCCGTCCACGGGCTGCCCGAAATGTGCGCTCCCAGCCAGGAGTCCCGGACCAGGACCTGGGCAACTGCCCTCGGGTCGCCGCTTGGATGCCACGGCCTGCCGAGGTGGACGCTGTCCCTGGCGCCGTCCGACACCAACCGGCATTGGTCGAAAAGGTAGCCGTACTTGATGGACAGATCCTGGCTTCCGGCGGTGACATACCCGTTGTTCGTGGTGGAACCCCGGTCCAAGGACTTGATCTCGCAGGCGCTGAACACGGCGGTGCCGCGGCCGAAGATGAAGTCGACGTCCCCTTCCACGTAGCAACGGTCGAAATGGAAGCGGGCCGGGACGCCGGCGCCGGGCGAGTTGACCAGCAGGGTGTCCTGGTTGCCCAGCAGCCTTACCTGCGAAAGCACGGACCGGTCGGCAGTGATGTGCAGTGCCACGGCTTGGCGGTCCTTCATGCCCATATTCGCGGCTTCATCGAAATCATTGCTGATGGTCAGGTTCCGGGCCACAAAGTCTGGCCCGTCGATCCGGACCGACGCACTGCCGGAAGTCCCGTAATTCCCGCTGCCGTCCGGCTTGGGCGTGCCCGACGCGTTGTTGAACACGAGCAGAACGTCCTCCGGCCTGCTGCCCAGCCCCACCAACGAGACACGGGGCTTATTCACCGGCACCCGGATTGCCTCGCGGTAGGTTCCGGGCTGGATCCGGATGACTGTCCGCTGCGTACTGCCGGATGGAACGGAATCGACGGCCGCCTGGACCGTAGCGAACGCCTTGCCAGGCCCCACGTCCAGGGTTGCTGGCACATCCACCGGGCGCTCGCTGGGCCAGAACATTGCTATCAGGGGGTCTGGGTCCGCGTCGATGTTCAGGAAGTAGCCCGGCGGCACAATCTCCTTCTGTTGCAGTTCGCGTGCCACAAGGCGTGCGACGGAGATTGCCCCCGCGGCCTGGAAATGGGTATTGTCCTCCGACCCCTGCGGATACTGCGGGTATTCCCCGGGAGCCAGGAACAGGAACTGCCCCTTGGTCCCCTCCGGCCCTAACTGCTGCCACAACTCCTTGGAAGAGGCCGTCAGGTCCACCAGCGGCGTCCCCGTCGCTGAAGCCAGTTCCCGCACCGCCTGAGGATATGCACCGTGCGAATCCTGGGCGTTGCCGAAGGAATCGAAGCGCCGCCGTTCCACGGACGTCACCAGGACCGGCTTGCCGCCGCGTGCCCTGGCACCGTCAATGTACCGGCCCAGGTACTCCTTGTAAGTGGAGTCCGGAAGCGTTCCGCGGCTGGGGTCTGAAACTTTCTCATCGTTGTGGCCAAAGGAGATCAGGAGGTAGTCGCCCGGCTGCATCAGGGCGAGCACCCTGTCCAGCAGCCCGGCGTCCGCGAAGCTCTTCGAGGAGGCGCCGGACCAGGCGTAATCGAACACTGTGGCTTGAGGCCCCAGAAGGAGGGGGAGTGCCTGGCCCCATCCCGCGCGGGGCCGCTCCGACTGCTGGTACGCCGACGACGTCGAGTCCCCCACCACGAAGATGACCGGTTTGGTGCGGGGTTTGGTGAGGTCGGGGCTGGTTTGGGAAAGCGCGCTCGCCATGCCGGTTCCCGACAAGGCCACTGATCCGGCGGTAAGGGCCAGCGTTGCCAGGACGCTGCGCCGGCTCGGCTGCATGGCGGCCATCAGGAGTCAGCCCCCGAGGTGAAGATAGGCCCGGTCGAGGCCTTCAGCAGTGCCGGTACAGCCTGGGCCGGGTGGACCTGGGTGCGGTAAGTGGGCGTCCAGGAGGTGTCCTCAGCCAACTGATCGGCCGGGGCAGCAGCGGCGTTGTACTCGGCGCGGATGTCCGTGATCTTGCCGTTCACAGCATTGCCGATGGTGGTGATCTGGGTTCCCTTGTAGCGGCCAATGATGTCCGCGGCCGTGATTCCATCCGGCAGCGTGAAAGCGTTGGCTTCCGCGTACAGGTGCGAGCTGAAGCCGGCGCCCAGGCTGTACTCATAGGGAATGGCGCTGTCCGCCGCCACCTTGTAGTGGTTGTTGTAGACGTCCACCTGGCCAAAGCGGACCCGCGGAGCGCGCTGGCCCACGTTCTCGAAGATGTTGTGGTGGATGGTGACGCGGAGCTTGCCGGGGTCGCCGCGGGTGGCGGAGTCGGTGGAGCCGATCAGCAGCAGTTTGTCGTGGTCAGAGAACCGGTTGTAGGACATGGTCACCAGGTCAGAGCCGTTGGTGACATCCACTGCCCCGTCGTGCACCTGGTAGGGCCGGCCGAAGTAGAGCGGCTGCGAGCTGTCCAGATTGGGGGCGTCCGTGAAAGCGGCGTGGTCGATCCAGACGTGAGTGGCTTTGTTGATGACCTGCAGCAGGTCGTATTCACTGTTCCAGTTGCCTTCGGCCCCGTCAGTCGGATCCCAGGCGGGGAAGCAGTCGGACGAGTCCCGCAAGGTGAGGTTCCTGACGATCACGTTGGTAGCGCCGTTGATGCGCATGGCCGCACCCGTGATGCTGCTGTCCGGGGTCGCTCCGACGATGGTGGTGTTGCTGGGAATGTCCCAACGGATGGTTTTCGCCTGCTTGGCGGCGGCCAGTCGGCGGGCGTCCTCCTGCGGGCCCGCGGGCTCCTGGCTGCGGCCGTAGGTCGCGGGGTCGAAGTCCTGGAGGTATTGCTCCAGGCTGTACCCAGTGCCCTGGGCGTAGTCCTGGCAGGTCAGGAGTGCACCATCCGGTGCCGTGTTCGCGTTGATGGTTCCGTGGACACGGACGATCTTCGGCTGGGTACCAGCTTCCGCGAAGGCCGCCAGCATTTCAGCCTTATTGTGCACGTCGTAGACATGGGCAGCTGATGCTGGTGAACCGCCGGTGGTTCCTGGTCCCTCGGCTGCCCAGCCGTCGCCCGGGGCGAGGATCTGGCGTTCCAGCGGTGTGTGGGCGGTCTGGGCAGTGGGGTCGGCCGCAGGGTTTGGAGCCGCCCCTGCCTGGGCTGGAATCATGAGGGCGCCGGCTACTGCCAGTGCTGCGGATAAAGATAGGTGGGCATGGCGATGTCGCATGTTCTCTCTTCCGTCATTGGAATGAACTGCGCCCCCGGCCCGCGGTCCACTATGACGCCGATCACTGGAGGGCGCTGACAAGGACCCTACCGAGAAAGCGGTTTCTCAGCAATAGGAGTGACTGATGTTTTTGGAGTAGCGCAAGGGGCAGCCCTCCTCCTTGCTGGGCGGGCTGTGCTCCCCGCTAGACTCGCGGGCATGGGGGAAAACAATGCAAATGATGACCGTCAACCGTCGCGTCGGGGCAAAGTTGCTGCTGCCGTCGTGCCCTTATGCGGACTGGTGGCGGTGCTTGCCGGAGGCCTGATCGCTTACCTGAACCGGGACTTTGTGGGCTGGTTCGCGTACGCACCGCTGAGCAATCAGCCGTTCAGCGTGCCGGGTGCCGCTTTTATCACGCGGGGCACCCAGTTTGGCCTGGCCCTGGCAGTGGCGGGGCTGCTGGTGCTCGCATTCTGGGCTGGGTACAGGATGGGCCGGCGGGTATCTACGCGGCCGTAACGAAGGGTCGAATCTCCGGCAGGGCCTCGAACTCCGGTTTGGCAAACCAGTAGCCCTGGAACAGGCGGATCCCGGCGGCCTTGAGCGCCCGGAACTCGTCCTCCGTCTCGATGCCCTCCGCCAGGACCTTGATGCCAAGTTCCCTGGCGATACCCCCAATGCCGGCCACCACTGCCTGCCGGGCCGGGCTGGTATCGATGCCCCGGATCAGCTTCATGTCGATTTTCATCAGGTCCGGCTGGAAGTCCACCAAAAGTCCCAGCCCGGCATGGCCGGCGCCGAAGTCGTCGATGGCCGTGGTGAAGCGGTGCTTGCGGTACTCGGTGATGATGTTGGTCAGATGGCCGGTATCAACCACTTCTTCGTTCTCCGTGAACTCGAACATGATTGACGACGTCGGGAAGCCGCAGCGCGTCGCGGCCAGGAGGGTGGCACGGAGGCAGGCTGCCGGCTCGTAGACCGCGTTGGGCATGAAGTTGATGGACAGCATCAGCTCTTGATCCGCCGGGAACAACCGGGACGCCAGTTCGATGGCCTTCACCCGGCAGCCCTGGTCAAAACGGTACCGTTGCTCCGGCAGCACTCTTCCCAGGACCTCGTACGCTCCCTCGCCGGACATTCCCCTGACCAGGGCCTCATAGCCCCAGACGCGGCGCGCCTCGGCGTCGTAAATCGGCTGGAAGGCCATGCTGAAATCAAAGTCCAGCCGGGAAGATGCGGTGCAGCCGTTACAAGCCAAAGTGGGGTCCTCTCTAGGGTTACTCAAGAGTAGGACACGCCGCCACCTGCTGGGAGAGGTCCCGGACAGGGAGGAGCGCAGGTCAGGGACTGGGTTTGTTGATGGGCTTGTCGAGCGCCAGGCTGATGGTCTGGCCCGTTAACAGTTCGCCGCTGGGCAGGTCGGCGAAGTCATACCAAGCCCCGGCCGTGCCCGAGCTCGGACGGTTGGCCGAGCGCAGCTGGTCGACGCCGAAGCGGAAGGCAACCTGCCGCTCGATGTCGCCGGGGGCCGTGGTGTAGGTCAGCGGGATGCCGTTGGCGTCTGTGGTGAAGGTTCCCTGGGCACCCTCGATCTTCAACTCGCCCGGAATCAGGCGAACCTTCGTGCCGGCAGGAATGGGCTGGTTCGCCGACAGTGAGGGGTTGTAAAGCAGGATCTGCGCGGTGGTGGACCGGTATTTGTAGCCAAGGCTGTCGAACGAATCGCCGTCCACCGTGGTGTAGTAGACGGTTTGGCCGAAGGAGTTGTTGACCTCCGCTCCGTTCCCGGAGCGGCTGTCCACCGGGTTTTTTTGCAGGCGGATGGCCCTTCCGGCCTGGATGAAGAAGACGTTCCCCTTTTCGTAGGCGAACGGAACCTTATTGGCTTCCGCCAACTGCTCCTCGGTCAGGTTGAACCGGTAGGTGATGCCGGCCAGGCTGTCGTCGGGTTCCACTGCGTAATCCGTTGGAATGCCGTTTACGTCGCCCGTGGCAGCGCCCATTGCGCCCCGCGTTGGACCGGCCGGCATCAGCCGGAGCTTCGTTCCCGCAGGGATGACGGCTCCGGGCTGGAGCCCGTTGAACCCGGCCACCTTCGCCTCGGAGAGCTTGTAGGCCTTCGCCACTGCTGCGAGCGTGTCGCCTGCTGCCGTGGTGTAGAAGTCCACGTCGCCAAACGAGTCCCGCACGGTTTCCCCACTCAGCGCGGGCTTCGCGGCTGAAGACACAGTGGGGGCGGGGGTGGACTGGACGGCTGCCGCAGGCTCTGCCGGGGGATCGGAGTAGGTGCATCCAGCCAGCCCGAGCGACAGAGCAACAAGGAGTGCCGCTGGCCGAGCCAGGGGCACGCCTGTCGTCGTCTTTGAAGTACTGTTTCCCGCCATGAATATGCCCCCCATGAATCCAGCTGCGCCGCGCCAAGGCCCACAACGGACCAAAGCGAGCCTAGTGGATGAACTGTGGGCGCGCTGCAGCAGCCGTCAAAAAAGTCAGCGGACGACGGCGGGGCGCGCCCGCCGTCGTCCGCTTGGGAGGGTGCGCAGCGGCTTAGTCCTCGTAGACCGCGATGAAGCGTCCCACCACGCCGCCCTTGCGCAGCTTGTCGATGGCGCCGGGGATGTCCGCCTGCTTGATGAGGTTCATGGGCGGGTTCAGCTCGCCGGATTTCATGAGGGCGTAGAGGTTTTCGAGGTCCTCCTTGGTGCCGGACTTGGATCCCTTGATGGACAGCTGGTTGATGATCAGCGGGTAGGTGTTGATGGTCGCTTCGAGGCGTCCCATGCCCACCTGGACCAGCGTGCCAAACTCGGCGAGGGTCTCGAGGGCCTGCGCCGTGGTTGTGCCGAAGCCGGCGTAGTCCACGATAAGGTCCAGGTTCTTGTCTTTGAAGGCGGTAATGGAGTCGGCCACTCCGCGAGGCCGATCTCGCCGGCGAGCTTTTGCGTCTTGGGGTTCACCTCGGCGCCATAGACCTCTGCGCCTGACAGTGCTGCGACGCGGGCACCGATGTAGCCCAGTCCACCGAGGCCGATCACGCCGACCTTCATGCCCGCTTTGGCCCCGCCCACAGCCATGATCGCGTGGTAGGCGGTGAGGCCGGCGTCGGTGGCCATTGCGCCCAGCTCGAAGGAGACCTCGTCGGGCAGCTTCACCAGGTTGTCGTCGGTGGCGAGGAGTTTGGGTCCGAAGCCGCCGTCCCATTTGCCGTAACCCAATGCGTCGCCGTCTTTCATGACGGGGGAGAGGCCAACCCGGTCGCCAACCTTCCAGTGCTCCATTCCAGGACCCACTTCCGTGATGACGCCCGCATTCTCGTGGCCCATGGTGCGCGGGAGCTCAGGGAACAGCGGCATCCAGCCGGCGTCGTCGATGGCGGTGACGTCGGAGTGGCACACCCCGGCCGCCTTGACGCTGACCACCACCTGGCCAGGACCTGCACTGGGTTCAGCCACTTCGTTCAGCGTAAGGGGGTTGTTGGTACCGGTGAACTGCCATGCCTTCATTGGGGCATCTCCTTCGGATCCGTTGTATAAGTTCATGCATTTGCATGCAATTTCACACTACGCCTGTTCCGGCCCAGCGTAGTCCCGCTGTGACGGAGGGAATATGGCTGCTGGTCGTGATTGATGCGTCGGATATTTCCGACGTATGCTGGGCTGGTGCTTCCCGATGTCTTCGCCGCAGTGTCCAACCCGGCACGGCGCGTCATCCTGGACGAGCTGCGGCAAGGCCCGCGGACAGCCGGTGAACTCACCGGCCTGCTGGACCTTAGCCGCCCGGCCGCGTCCGAGCACCTTGCCGTGCTCCGCGAGGCGGGGCTGGTCCGGGAGGAGCGGCAGGGCAGGAACAGGGTGTATCACCTCCAGCCTGCCCGACTCGCCGAGATCGGTGGCTGGGTAAAGCACTTCGAGCACTACTGGAACCAGCGGCTGGATGCCCTGGCCGACCTTCTGGACAAGGAGAAACCGTCATGACCGAGAGCGCCATCAGGCTGGAACGCCGCTACCCACACCCCGTTGCCGCTGTCTGGGCCGCCCTGACCACCCCTGAACTGCTGGCCCGCTGGTGGGCGCCGGGCAACATCGCGCCCGTGGTGGGCCACCGCTTCAGCATGGACATGGACGCCTGGGGCCAGCAGCAGTGCGAGGTGCTCACCGTGGACCCGGGCACGTCCATCAGCTTCCTGTTCTCGGAGGGCCAACTGGACACCACCATCACCTGGCGCCTTGAACCCGTGGACGGCGGCACCATCCTCCACTTCGAGCACGCCGGCTTTAAACTCGACACCCCCATGGGCCGCCACGCCATCGAAGGCATGGGCAACGGCTGGCCATCCCTGCTGGCCCGCATCGACGGTCTCCTTGCCGAAGTCGGCTGACACTTCAGGCGAGCGGACGACGGCGGTTCCGGCCCGCCGTCGTCCGTTCCCCTTTGGCTCCTACGCCCCGTTTACTGCCGGACGGAGAAGGGTAACGATGGAGTATGACTGATACCGGAGACGGCGGCGCCAACGACCCCTTTGATGGCAACGATGAACTGGTGGCGGGGGCGGATCCCGATGCCACGCCCGAAGACATCGCGGAGGATGTCCGCCACGACATTCAGCTGGGCCATGTCCAGGACGACGTAAGCCACGTCCTCGAGGAGCGTTTCGAAGAGGCCGGGATCAAAGCCCGGCCGGAAGAAGTGGATGACCTGGCCGAGGAAATCGAGCGGGAAGCCTCCAGCTGACTTCTCCGTCTGTAGCAACGGCTTCAAAAGCCGGGCGGGCCTGAAACGGCGGGTAACGACCTGGGCCAGTGCGCTGGCCGTGTTGGGCGCATGGCTCCACGGAGTCATACCGGTGGTCCAGGTGGCCCGTCCAGTTACTTGCCGGGCAGCCTGGAGCGGGGAGAATAACCACATGTGCGGCAGATACGTCATGTCCAAGGCCAGCGGGGACCTCCTGAGCCACTTTGACGCCAAAGAGGTTGAAGGCAGCCTGCCACCACCCAGCTGGAACGTGGCTCCCACCGAGCCGGTGCCGATCGTCGCCGAGCGGCTGGACGAGGGCAGCATTGAACGGCACCTGCTGGTGGCGCACTGGGGCCTGGTCCCGTCCTGGGCCAAGGACATCAAGATCGGCAACAAGCTGATCAATGCCCGCAGCGAGAGCGTCCTGGAGAAGCCGGCATTCCGCAAGGCGGCTGTGAAAAGACGCGCAATTCTTCCTGCCGACGGCTACTACGAGTGGCAAAAGACGGAAGACGGCAAGAAGATCCCCAACTACCTGTACTCGGAGAAAGAACCGATGCTCGGCTTTGCCGGCCTGTACGAGTGGTGGGCTGATCCTTCAGTGCCGGAGGATGACCCGGGCCGGTGGCTCCTGAGCTGCACTGTCCTGACCACCACCGCCCAGGACGCCTTGGGCCATGTCCACGACAGGTCCCCGGTGATCATCCCCCGCGACCGCTTCGCTGAGTGGCTGGACCCGGACCTGACGGACAAGAGCGATATCCAGCACCTCCTGGACACTCTTCCCGAGGCGGTCCTGACCCCACGGGTAGTCTCCACGAGGGTAAACAGCGTGCGGAACGACGGGCCGGAACTGATCGAGCCGGCTGAGTGACGAAGCTGATGCGGACCGGCGCCTTTGACGTGCCGCGGGGTCTACGGCCAGTCGGCGCGGGTGAAGCGGATTGGGCTGCGCATGGTGAGCAGGCAGTCGGACGTCCAATCCGCCACTTTGTGCTGTACATCCAATGATTCCGGCGCGGCGACCTGCTGTGCGTCCTGGTTTGCGGCGTCTGTAAGACTCTCAACTGTGCTTTTCATTTGTCCCCCTTGGCAAAGCGTGTGTGCCAACCCTAGGCAGCGCAGAATGCCAGGGGAAGAGGGTTAATCCACCAGCGGGATAAACTGCGCAAATCTTGAGGAATGACCCAAACTCCCCGGCCAGGAGCCCCGGCCGGCTTACTTTCCCGCACGTGAGAAAACTGCGCTGAAGAAGGATGCGAGGGCGTCGGCCCTGGACTGTGCCTCCGACTGCGAAGTTGTCTGGCTGCTTGCCTCAACTGACAGCGTCCCCCTGCGCGCTCCGCATTGGACATGCCATTCACCGGTCCCGTCGGAGAGTTGATAGGCGACGGCGTAGGTTGAGTCGGCGGTGATGGTGCTGGTGAGTGCGGCAACAGAGGACCAGTCCCGGCTGCCGCCACCGAATGTTTTCTCCTGGATGCTGGTACAGCCCCGGAGATGCTCCGCGCGGGAGTCGAACGGATAAGGCGGAGCCAAGGATGAGGGCATGTTGATTACGGTGAAGTCGGTGTAGTCCATCTTGCTGGCGCTCTGGATCTGGCCCTGGCCATAGACGGAGCCGGCCAGGGCAGCGGTGTAGGACTCGTCATCAAAGGTGCAGGGGGAATCGGGCGGGGGAGCGGATGCGCCGGCGGTAAAGCCGGGAGGTGGGCCGATTATCGTCGCCTGCGGCAGGCTTACCGGGTCCCCGCCGGGACCGGTCATGCCCTTGAACAGCGCCACCATCTGGTCAGGCGTCATTGAGTTTGGCGCCGGCGGAGGTGCCGGCGTTGAGCCATTTGCGGCCTGGTCAATCAGCTCCCTGGCAAGGCCGGCCATGGCGTCCAGTGCGGGCTTGGCGTCGGCCTCCGAGTTAAGGTTTGGCACCGCAAGGCCGAGTGTGATGGACAAGGTGCCTTTAAGGACGCGCAGTCCGACGGAGCCGAAGTCCCCCGGGCCCTTCGGCTTGGGAACCTGCATGAAGGCGTGCTGCTTTTCCCCAAGCGGGGGAGCAGTGAGCAGCTGGACGCCGTACGTGGAGGCCCTCCCGGATTCGGTGTAGGTCAGGTCGAACCGGCCGCAGCGGGACTTCAGGTCATCCGTATAACCGAAGTCGGCCTTGCTGATGGCATCCTTTTCCGCGCTCCTCAGGACCACCGTGATGGTGGTGGTTGGCCCGGACTGACCGCCGGCCGGCGGCATGCCGCCCTCCGCGAAGTTGATGTCCTTGTCTGCCCATCGTCTGAAGGGGCCTTGGGGAACGAACGCGATGCAGTCGCTGGGCGTCGACTCCATCGTCGTTGAAGGAAACGACCCGCTTATCGCACCGCTGCGCAGGCGGGTGGAATCCTGGGCTGCGGGAAAGGGCAGGTTCCGGCTCTTTCCCACTCCGTTGATGATGGCTGTGAGTTCCGCGTCCGAGAACACTTTGGACGGTGCCGCCGAAGCTGGTCCGGACGGCGGCGAGGATGTCTCAGGTGCAGGAGCCTGGCTGCCGGAAGGGCTGCCGGTTGGCGCACCGCCACCGGAGGAACACCCAGCCAGAACCAGCAGGACGGCTGTCATGCAGCCGAGCCGGCGCCTGCTGCTTCTTCCGGCGGCAGCACCGCCACGCTTCGTGGCTCCACGAGCAGCCATCGCCGGCCTCCTTTGCCTGCACCAACGCTAGGCTCCGGCTCACCAAGGCAGCTAGGGCCGTAGGACCCGGCCGGGCGCAGGACCGGCAGGAACCGCAGCGCCGGGAACCATCAGCGGGACAACCTCCAACCGGGTTCCCGGCCCCGCGATTACCAGGACATGCTGCCCTGCAGTGGCCTCCAGCGCACCCACAACCTGCCGGATGACGTCCCCAGCACCAGGCGAAAGGGCGGACGACGGCGGAAGTCCGGCGCCGCCGTCGTCCGCCCTCAGCCAGGTGGTCACCTTCGCCCCGGTGGCGTCAGCGATGCCGCGCGCCAGGGCGTCCGGGTCCACGGCATCAGGGCGGTAGCCGCTGACCAGCGTGACCCGCTCGATCACCCGCTGGTGTACAGGGGCCGCCGCGGCAAGCAGCGTCCGGTCCTGCCGCCACAGCGCGAAGTGGTAGCCCGCCACGAGCCCGGCGGCCACCAGGAGGCCCAGCGGTGCACGGATGCGGTCCAGGACGCTGCCGCCGGTGACCTCGCCCAGCAGGAATTCGAAGAGCCGGTAGCCAATCACCAGCAGCGTAATGAGCGCCACCACCGCGCTGACGCCAAAAAATGCCACCAGGTACAGGCGCCGGCCGGGCGGAATCTCATCCGCGCTCCGCGGCTGATGCCGGGGCTTCCATGCCAGCCACCAGACCGGTGCCCCCACCGCCAGGGAACTGATGCCGCCCAAAAGAAGGGTCCGGGTCGCACCGCCCGCCAAGGGCGACACGGCTGCAGCCAGCAGCGCGTTGACCACCACGCCAACGCCCGACGCCGCCGCGGCAAGCGCCACCGCGGACGTCACCAGGAGGCTGGCCCGCCGCGTCCTGGTGGAGCGGTGCACTGAAGCGCTGCGGTGGTAGCGCCACACCAGCGCCCCGATGGCGGCAGCAGCGATGGCAGGAGCGAGTGGTTCAAGCAGGTTGTCCAAGGGATCGCTGCGGTCGAACGCCAGCCGCAGGAGGACAAACAGGATGACGCCCAGGCCGCCCAGGGCAGTGATGCCGGCGGCGAAAATGCCCACACCGATGATGGTGACGTCCACCAGCCCCGTCTGGAAGCGCCGGCCGCCCTCCCGGAACCAATGCCACCACCACACCACCGCGCCGCCCGCGGCCCAGACCACGGAGCGCAGGACGTCAAACCACCAGGGCTCAAAGACGGCGGTTGCCGTGAAGCCGCGAATGGCGACATCCAGCAGCGCGCTGAGCGCAGCGATCCCGGCACCGGTGCCCAGCAGCAGCCCAAAGACGGAGCCGACGACGGCGCGCACGTCCTCGAGGTGGCGCGACGCTTTGCCTGGGTGCTTCCACATCCACCGGTGCCACCACCAGATGGCTGCCCACACGATCCCATTGGCCAGCGGGGACGGCCACTGGCTCTCCCGGCTGCCTATGAAGGATGTGGCAAGATTCAGCAGCGACGTGCTGGCGATGATGAGCGAGACGGCGTACATGCCGGTCAGGTAAAGGCCCCAGCCGGGTGCCCTGCGCTCGGCCTCGTCGTCGAGCCGCCGCCACACAAACCACCAGAGCAGCAGTGCCAGCGGGCCGCCAATCAGGGTGAAGGCCAGGGACAGGGCCAGTCCGGTCACGTCGCCGGAAACCAGGGTGGTCGCCGTCCGGAAAAGGCGCTCCAGCAGCCCGCTCACACCTGAAGCCGCGATGACCACCAGGGCGAACAGCAGGACGTAGAGGATCAGCCGGCGGAGGGTTGCCAGGCCGCCCGCCGGGGCTGGGACCGCTGGTGCTGCCGGCGCCGTCATTGCTTCACCGGCGCAACGGTGCAGTCCACCAGCGGGTACGGCGGCTGGTCGATCAGCCATTTCCCGTTCACCTTGAGGAGTGAGAACGCGTCCTCCAGTTCATACTCGGAGGGGCCAAAGGGTCCGCCCTGGGACGACCGGACAATCGAAACCCGCACCGTGGCTGAATCGTCGCGTTCCGTCGTCGAAACCAGGACGACGCGGGCCGGTGCCGGCTCGCTGACGTATGCACCCCTGCAGCGGCTCATTGCACTTTCGGTGAGGTACGAGGCGGCCGTGGCGGCGTCGCCGTCGATCAATGCCTTGCTGTATCTCTGGACCACACCGGCCGGGCTTGCCTCATCAAGCGCGGCAGGCTCGCCGCGGGTGAAGACCACGGCCAGCGCCACCACCACCAGCACCACCACCACGCCCACCAAGGCGAGCAGGACCCGGTCCGGTCTTCGCGCGTCCTGATCCTTCTGCGCGGTCTGCTCCACGGCTGGGGTGTCGTCCATGGCGCCAGTATGGGGCAGGGGAAGCGGTTCCGCTCGTGTCTTTCGGCCCGCATTTAACGCGTCTAAGCAGAATCTTCAGGATAATTAGGAAAAGGGGTTGTTTCAGTAAAAATCTTCACTATAGTTGTGTGAGTCAGCTCACCCGATGAAAGACAACCGATGACCACCGAGAGTAGCACCACGGCACCGCCGGCCACCAGCGAACTGCTGGCCACGGTTGGCAACAAAGTGCGGGCCATGCGCAAGGAAAAGGGCATGACCTTGGCCAAGCTCTCGGACGTCACCGGGCTCAGCCAGGCGATCGTCAGCCAGATCGAACGCGGCATGGCCAACCCGTCCTTCACAACCCTCGCCCAGCTGGCCCATGGACTGGACATTCCCGTGGGAAGGTTCTTCATTGGCCAGGACCAGACCAAGTCACCCGTCGTCCGCAGATCCGCACGGCGGAACCTCAAAAACGTCACCCGCGAATCCGTGGGGGAGGCAGTTCACGAGCTGCTCACCCCGGACCGTGACGGCACCATCGAAGCGCAATGGATCATGACGCCCCCAGGGCACGACACCAGCGCAACACCCTTTACCCACAGCGGGGAAGAGTTCTGCTACATCATCTCGGGCCGGAAGGACGTCTACTTGGACGGCGTCTGCTACAGCCTGGAAGAGGGCGATTCCATCACCTACCCGGCAGAAACACCGCACTGGTACAAGAACAGCTACGAAGAGGTATGCGTAGCCATCTGGGTCAACGCACCCCACAAGTGGTAGGCCTGCCGGTCCCCGCCGGCGCCTGCGTTAGCCCTTAACTGTCCGGACCCAATCCGTGGCCCCGGACAATCCTTGCCACCTTCGCATCATGCGCCTCCTCCAACAGGCGCCGCTGCGTCATACCCTCCTGCGCCCTCCCCGGCGCCAGCGTAAGGACACTTCCATGCTCGATATCCAAGCGACGGACAACGCCGTACCGTCATCCCGCTCCACCACTCCGTCCCCCCGCAACCGCGACAAATTCACCCCCGAAGTCCGCAAGGGCCTCCTGGGCCTCGGCCTGGGAAACGCCCTCGAATGGTACGACTGGATGGTCTTCGGCCTCCTGTCCGCCTTCATCGGCCCCAACTTCTTCCCCAACACCGAGCCGCTTTCCGCAACGCTGAACGCGCTGGCCGTGTTCGCCGTCGGATTCGCCTTCCGTCCCCTGGGCGGCATCCTGCTCGGCACACTGGCGGACCGCATCGGCCGCCGCCGCGTGATGCTGCTGTCCATCATGCTGATGGCCGGCACCACCCTGGTCATCGCCATCACCCCCAGCTACGCCACCATCGGCGCCTGGTCCGGCATCATCCTGGTGGCCTGCCGCATCCTGCAGGGCATCTCCACCGGCATCGAAGCCCCGCTCTCCACCTCCCACGCCGTTGAACTGGCGCCGGAAGGCCGCGAAGGCTACGTGGCCGGCATCATGTCCTTCTACGTCAACATCGGCATCCTGCTCGCCTCCCTGGTCAGCTTCATCTGCAGCCTGGCAATCGGCGGCGCGGCCATGGGGGAGTGGGGCTGGCGGGTCCCGTTCATCATCGGCGCAGCCTTCGGCTTCGTGG
Organism: Arthrobacter sp. E1SS-5; assembly: GCF_057073715.1. Lineage (NCBI taxonomy): Bacteria > Bacillati > Actinomycetota > Actinomycetes > Micrococcales > Micrococcaceae > Arthrobacter > Arthrobacter sp. E1SS-5. Next base: position 3,732,134 of record NZ_CP172703.1, on the reverse strand, counting down.
TGCTCTACCTGCGCCGCTCGCTGCCGGAAACCCTCAAGGAAGAAGAGCGCGCCACCAATACGGCCAAAACCGTCTGGTCCGGCGTGGGCAAGCACTGGCTCTCCGTCCTGGCCATCGTCTTCGTGGTGGGCGCCGCCCAGGCCTACAACTACGCCTGGAACGTCGGCCTGCCCAGCGCGGCACGCAGCGGCTTCAAGGAAGACCCCACCGCCGTCTTCGCCCTCACCACCATCCTGGGCGTCATCCTGGTGGTGGGCAGCTGGATCATCGGCAAGCTGGCCGACGGCCGGTCCATGTCCCGCTGGTTCCTGGTGACCCGCATCCTGGCCATTCCCTCCGTGTTCCTCATGCTGCTGTACGTCCAGCCCGGCATCGGCGGGTTCGCGGCAGTCCTGCTGGGCGGCTCGATCGTCCTGGTCCTGAACATGACCCTCTACAACGTGGTCAGTTCCTCACTGATGCCCAAGAACATCCGCGGCACCGGCGTGGCCCTGGGCTACGGCATCGGCGTTGCCATCTTCGGCGGCACCGCCTCCTACCTCCTGGTCTGGCTGCAGTCCCTGAACCTCACCTGGGTCTTCCCGGTCTACGTAGCCGTCCTCTCCATCCTCAGCATCGTTTTCTACCTCGCCGCGCGCCGCTCCAACGGCATCTTCGTCGGAAAGTAAGGACTTCCCCATGAACAACACACCCAGCTTCACCGCGCCCAAAACCGGCTCCCTGGAGCTCTCCACCACCACCGCGGACCTCACCGCCCCGGTGATCTCACGCTCCAACGTCCTGGTGGTAGGCGGTGGCCCCGCCGGCGTTGCAGCCGCCGTCACCGCCGCCCGCTCCGGCGCCAAAGTGACGCTCCTGGAGCGCTACTCCTCCCTGGGCGGCCTGGCCTCCGGCGGAATGGTGCTGGTCCTGGACGACATGATCAACGGCCAGGACATCACCGTCACCGGCATCGTCTCCGAATACGTGGAACGGCTGCAGAAACTGGGCCTGGCCATCGTCCCGCCCGCCGAGGACCGCCGCACCTCGGAGGAACTGTGGAACAAGTGGGGCCGCTACGGCACCTTCGACTTCCACTCCCACACCAACCCCAAGCCCATCTGCTACGCGGCAGCGTTCGATCCCGACGGCTGGAAGCGCGTCTCCAACGACCTGGTCCGCGAGGCCGGCGTGGACCTGCGGCTGCACTCCTGGTTCTCCCGCCCCATCGTGGACAACGGTGTCATCAAGGGCGTGGTCTGCGAAACAAAGCTCGGCCCACAGGCCTTCATGGCGGACGTGGTCATCGACACCACCGGCGACATCGACGTGGCCTCCCGGGCCGGCGCCAGCTACGCCAAGGACAACTACCTCACCACCCTCGTCTTCCGCTTGGGCAACGTGGACACCGCCGCCGCCGAAGCCTTCGAACAGGCCAACCCCAAGGAAGCCCGCGCCATCAACCGCAAGATCAAGCGCCTCCTGGGCGGCGCCTGGGAGCTGTGGTGGCTCAAGACCCCCATCGACGGCGTGGTGTGGTGCAACGCCCCGCACATGACCGGCTTCGACGGCGTGGACCCCGCGGACATGACCGCCGCCGAATTTGCCGCCCGGGACAAGATCTCCGAGGCCGTGGACTACGTCCGCGCCAACCTGCCCGGCTTCGAGAAGTGCTACATGCTGGACGTCGCCTCCCAGATGGGCGTCCGCCAGACCCGCCTGCTCCAGGGCGAGTACGTCATGACCAAGGAAGACGTCACCTCCCGCCGCCACTTCCAGGACAGCGTGGCCCGCGGCCGCGACTACTACTACCCCTACCGGTCGCTGCTGCCAAAGGAAGTGGACCAGTTGCTGGTGGCCGGCCGCCACTACTCCGCCACCCCCGAGGCGCAGAAGATGTCCCGCGAGATCCCGCCCTGCATGGCCATGGGCCAGGCCGTTGGCGTCGCCGCCGCGCTCGCCGTCGAATCCGGCGTGCTGGTCCGCGACGTGGCGGCAGCGGACATCCAACTGGGCATGCGCCGGCACGGCGCGGACCCCGGCGACGTCCCGTCGTCGAACGCCACCCTGGACGCCGAAGCCGCGGTCCTGGCATGAGCGCGGCAACGGTGGAGCGGGTGGAGGAACGCACGACGGCGGCAGGCGCCACGGCGGCTGCCTCGCCGGTGCCCCTTCCGCTCGAGGGCATCCGGATCGTGGACTTCACCCAGGTGTTCATGGGCCCGTCCTGCACCCAGCTGCTGGGCGACTACGGTGCCGACATCGTCAAGGTCGAGCGGCCCGGCGCGGGCGACATTTCCCGCAACTCCTTCCCGGACCAGGACGGCCAGGACAACCCGATCTTCCTGTCCATCAACCGCAACAAGCGCAGCGTTTCGGTGGATACACGGACCGAAGAAGGCCGCGAGGTGCTGCACCGGCTCCTGGCCGACGCCGACGTGGTGGTCAGCAACTTCCGCTCCGGCGTGATGGAACGGATGGGCTTCGGCTACGAGGACCTCAAAGCGGACAACCCGGGCATCATCTGGGCCTCCGGCACCGGCTTCGGCCCCGTGGGACCGTACTCGCACAAGGGCGGCCAGGACGCGATCGCCCAGGCCTACTCCGGCGTGATGTGGCGCCGCGAATCGGACGACCAGAAGCCGGCCATCTACCCCACCACCCTCTGCGACTACATCACCGGCATGCACCTCATGCAGGGCATCCTGCTGGCGCTGCGCACGCGGCAGGCCTCCGGCGTGGGGCAAAAAGTGGAGGTGACCATGTACGACTCCATGCTGCACCTGCAGATGCAGGAGGCCTGCATGCAGCTCAACCGCGGCTACGAGGTCAACTGGGGCGCCATGCCGCTGAGCGGTGTCTTCGAAACCACCGACGGCGCCGTGTGCATGGTGGGCGGCTTCACCCCGGACCCGCTGGCCCGGATCTCCGACGCCCTGGGCCTGGACGAGGACCTGACCGAACGGCCCGGCTTCGCCACCCTTGAGCAGCAGTTCAAGAACAAGCCCGCCCTGCAGGCCATCTTCCGCGAACACTTTGCCACCAACACCACCGACTACTGGACCGGAAAGCTCGAGGAACAGGGGCTGCTCAACGCCCCCGTCCACACCCTGGAACAGGCGCTCGCCGATGCGCAGACCGAGGCGAACGGCATGATCGTGCAGGCCGAGCACCCGGGGGTGGGGACCGTGAAAATGCTCAACGCCCCCATCCGGCTTTCCGCCACCCCGCCCGTTGTTCGCCGCGTGGCACCGCGCCTCGGTGAACACAACGTGGAGGTCCTGCTGGAGAACGGCTTCGACGCGGACACCATCGCCCGGCTGCAGCAGCTGGGGGTGCTCCGGTGACGGCCGTGGCGGAGCGGGTTGACGAGGTCACCCTGACCATCGATAACCACGTGGCCATGGTGGTTATCGACCGGCAGCACGTCCTGAACGCCGTCGACGGCACCGCACAGGCCCGGCTCAACCAGATCTGGGATCAGCTGGAGCAGGACCTGTCCGTGCGGGCCGTGGTCATCACCGGTGCCGGGTCCCGGGCTTTCTGTGTGGGCGCGGACATGTCGGCATCCGCCGTGGACAAGACCGGCCTGGAATACTGGGCCGGCCTGGACCCCAACGGGTTTGGCGGCCTGAGCCTGCGCACCACCCTGGACATCCCCGTGATCGCCAAGGTCAACGGCTACGCCCTGGGCGGCGGTATGGAAATCGTCCTGGGCGCGGACATCGTGGTGGCGGCGGACAGCGCAAAGTTCGGGCTGACAGAACCCCGGGTTGGGCGGTTGGCGCTCGACGGCGGCATCCACCAGCTGGTGCGCCGTGTCCCCTACACCCAGGCGATGGGGATGCTCCTCACCGGCCGGAAGGCCGACGCCTCCGAGATGCAGGCCATGGGCCTGGTCAATGAAGTGGTTCCTGCCGAAGAACTCGACGACGCAGTGCAGCGCTGGGTGGACCAGATCCTCGCCTGCGCCCCCACCTCCGTCCGGGCGGTCAAGCAGATGGCCGCCCGGACTTCGCACCTGACGGCCGCCGAAGCGCGCGGCCTCCGGCTGCCGGCCCTCATGGCCGCCCTGGACAGCGAGGACTCCGCCGAAGGCGTCCGCGCGTTCCAGGAAAAGCGGCCGCCGGTGTGGCCGGGCCGCTGACCACACTTCCCCATCAAGAGTTTCCAACAAGAGAAGGACCACTCATGCCGCAATCCGCCGCGCCTGAAAATCGCGAATCCTTGCCCCCGGGCGTGTGGGGCGTCGTTGCCACCCCGTTCCAGGGCAGCACCTTGGACGTGGACCTGGACAGCCTCTCGGACCTCGTGGAGCGCTACGAAACCATCGGCGCCACCGGCCTCACCGTCCTGGGCGTGTTTGGCGAGGCTGCTTCCCTCACGCCGGAGGAGCGCCGGCAGGTCCTGGAAATCGCCGTCGAATGCACCAGCCTGCCGCTGGTGGTGGGGGTCACGGCCCTGGCCACGCGGCCAGCCATCGAGGAAATCCGCGCCGCGCAGGAGGCAGCCGGCCAGCGGCTCGCGGCCGTCATGGTGCAGGCCAACTCGCCAAGACCGGAGGTGGTGGCCGCCCACCTGGACGCCATCCACCGTGCCACCGGTGCCAAGGTGGTGCTCCAGGACTACCCCCTGGCCAGCGGCGTCAGCATTTCCACCGACGCCCTGATCGCGGTGGTCAAGGCCAGCCCCGCCGTCATCGCCATCAAGGCCGAGGCGCCGCCCACCAGCGTGGCCATCGCCACCCTCAGCGCAGCCACGGGCATCTCGGTGTTCGGCGGACTCGGCGGCCAAGGCCTGCTGGATGAACTCCTGGCCGGCGCGGCAGGAGCCATGACCGGCTTCTCCTACCCGGAAGCGCTCATTGCCTGCGTCCGGGCCTGGCAGCGGGAGGGCTATGCAGCCGCCGCAGCCCAGCTGGTGCCCTACCTGCCGCTCATCAACTTCGAGCAGCAGGCCAGGGTGGCCTTGGCCATCCGCAAGGAATGCCTGCGCGAACGCGGCTGGATCAAGGACTCCGGCGTCCGCGCCCCGGCGGCTGCATTCCCGGAAAACCTGCGGCATGCCATGTCCGCGCACCTCCGAGAAGCCGGCACGGCGCTGAAGCTGAACCGCACCACCCCCGTTCCGGCCGGGAGCCTCTGATGGATTTGGGTATTGCAGGACGGACAGCCCTGGTGGCGGCCTCCACTGGCGGGTTGGGACTTGCCGTGGCACGGGCACTCGCCGCCGAGGGAGCCAAAGTTGCCATCGTGGGCCGGCGTCGGGACCGTGCCGAAGAGATCGTGGCGGAGCTGCAGGCAGATTATGGGGATCTGCCAGGCTTCGCTGCCATCGCCGTCGAAGCTGACCTCACCACTGCGGGGGGAGTGGAAGCGGCCGTGACACAGACCGAGGGTGCACTGGGACCAATCGACATCCTGGTCCTCAACGGGCCAGGACCCAAGCCCGGCGCGGCCGCCACGCTCGGGTCCGAGGACATTGCCGCGGCGTTCGAAATCCTGGTCAGGCCGCACCAGGCGCTGGTGGCGCTGACCCTTCCCGGGATGCGCGAGCGGCGGTGGGGGAGGATCCTGGCCGTCGGTTCCAGCGGCGTGGCGGCGCCGCTGCCCAACCTGGCCATCTCCAACACCGGCCGCGCCGCGCTGGCCGCGTACCTCAAGACGCTGGCCGCCGAGGTGGCGCTGGACGGCGTCACCGTGAACCTGCTCCTGCCAGGCAGGATCGCCACGGACCGGGTTGCCGAACTGGACCAGGCGGCTGCCAAGCGCCGCGGAACCACACTCGAGGAGATCAAGCTCGAGTCCCGCAAAACCATCCCTGCGCGGCGGTATGGGGAACCCGCCGAATTCGGCGCCGCTGCCGCCTTCCTGTGCAGCGCACCGGCGTCGTACATCACCGGCGTGGCACTGCGGTGCGACGGCGGCCTCATCCGCAGCCTCTAGCCCCACCCACCACCTTTCGAAGGAACGCCATGACCTCCACCGCACTCGACCCCGTTACCACCACGCACACGCACCTGACCGCCCAGCACCTCATCAACGGCCAGTGGCTGGGCCAGGCCGAAACCCGGCGGATGAACCCCGCCCGGCCGGACGAGCTGGCAGCACTGTCACCCAGCGGCACCGCCCATGACGTGGACGCGGCAATCACCGCCGCCGTCGCCGCCCAGCCCGGCTGGGCCGCGCTGCCGGCACCCTCCCGCGGCGCCATCCTCCTGGCCGCAGGAAACCTGCTGATCGAACGGCAGGCCGCCATTGCCGAGGACCTGGTCCGCGAGGAAGGCAAGACCCTGGCCGAGGCCAAAGGCGAAGTGAAACGCGCCTCCGACGTCCTGCGGTTCTTCGGCTCGCTCGGCTGGGCCGCCACCGGCGAAGTGCTGCCCAGCGGCCTGCCGGATACCACCATCACCACCCGCCGCGAACCCCTGGGCGTCGTCGGCCTGATCACTCCCTGGAACTTCCCCATCGCCATCCCCGCCTGGAAGACGGCGCCGGCGCTGATCAGCGGCAACGCGGTGGTGATCAAGCCCGCCGAACTCACCCCGCTGTCCGCCACCCACCTGGCCCGTGCCCTGCAGGACGCGGGACTGCCGGCCGGCGTCTTCAACGTGGTGCACGGCAAGGGCCGCGTGGTGGGCGATGCCCTGGCCCGTGATCCGCGTATTGCCGGCATGTCCTTCACCGGGTCCACCAACGTGGGCCTGGGCCTGCAGGAGATCCTCAACGGCCGGCGCGCCCGGGTGCAGCTGGAAATGGGCGGCAAGAACGGCGTCCTGGTCCTGGACGACGCCGATCCCGGCAAGGCAGCCCAGGTGGTGGCCGCCGGCGCCTTCGGCCTCACCGGCCAGGCCTGCACCGCCACGTCCCGCGTGTACGTCACCCCCGGCATCCGGTCCGCTTTCCTGGACGCGCTGGTGGCGGAGGCTGCCAAGTACACCCCAGGTGACGGCCTGGAATCGGCGATGGGTGCCGTAGTGAGCCCGCAGCAATTCGAGCAGGACAAGGCAGCGGTGCGCGGCGCCGTCGAGCGTGGTGCCACCCTCCTGCACGGAAAGTACGACGGCGATTCCTCCGAAGCGCTGTTCTTCCCCGCCGCCGTGCTCACCGACCTGGCCACCGACGATCCGGCCGTCAACGAGGAGATCTTCGGTCCCGTGGTGGCAGTCCTGGAAGTGCCCGACTACGAGGCAGGTGTGGCCGCCATCAACGACTCCCGCTACGGCCTGACCGCCGGCATCTGCACGGATTCGCTGGCCTTGGCCACCGATTTCTCTGCCCGGGCCCAGGCAGGCGTCATCAAGGTCAACCGGCCCACCGCCGGACTGGACCTGAATGTGCCGTTCGGCGGGGTGAAGGATTCCTCCACCAATACGTTCCGCGAACAGGGCAGGTCCGCCCTGGAGTTCTTCACGTGGGGCAAGACCGTGTACACCGGTGTGTAGCCTCCATGACCTATGTGATCGCCCAGCCCTGCGTGGATGTGAAGGACAAAGCCTGCATCCAGGAATGCCCGGTGGACTGCATCTACGAGGGCGAACGCTCCCTCTACATCCATCCGTCCGAGTGCGTGGACTGCGGTGCCTGTGATCCGGTGTGCCCGGTGGAAGCCATCTACTACTCCGACGATGTGCCGGATGAGTGGGCCGACTACCTCAGGGCCAACGAGGAGTTCTTCTCCGAGCTGGGGTCACCGCAGGGGGCCTCGGCCCTGGGGAACCTGCATCGGGACCATCCGGTGATAGCAGGGGAACCCGTTACTGCCCGGTAGCTACCCCTCACTTCACCCGCCGCAATGGCCGCCAAGCCCTCCCGCTTGGCGGCCATTGCTGCGTTAAGCGCCATGTTTCGCTCTTGTTACAACGCTGTTGCTTTTACTGCAACGAGCCTTTCTAAGGCGTGCCACAACCCGATTCCTGGCACCCCCCCACTTCCGGGCGGTATATCTCGCTGATTAATCATTCAGATGCCTATTGACTGTGTTGCGCGTCACGGCCTATCTTGAAACAACCACGTTGCAAGCAATGCAACTCCAACTTTCATTGGTGGTTTCATGAGTACCCAACAAAACTCACCCCGGACGGATGCCGTTGCCGCCGACGCCAACGGTCCCATCCGGGCAGGCCAGGACGCGGACAGCGCTGTGGCCAGCAAGGATGTCCGACGCCGGGTGGTCACCGCGAGCTTCATCGGCAACTTCGTCGAGTGGTTCGATTACGCGGTGTACGGCTACCTGGCAGCGGTCATCTCCTCTGTGTTCTTCCCCGAAGCAGACCGGCAGACCGCGCTGCTGGCAACCTTCGCCGTCTTTGCCATCTCGTTCTTCGTCCGCCCCCTGGGCGGCTTCTTCTGGGGCCACATCGGCGACAAGCTGGGCCGCCGCAAAGCGTTGTCCCTCTCCATCGTCATCATGTCCGTCTCCACCTTCTGCATCGCCCTCATCCCCGGCTACAGCACCATCGGCCTCCTGGCGCCGGTCCTGCTGCTCCTGGTCCGCGTGGTCCAGGGCTTCTCGGCCGCAGGGGAGTACGCCGGGGCATCGGCCTTCCTGGTGGAATACGCACCGGCCCACCGCCGCGGACTCTACGCCGCCGTCGTCCCCGCCAGCACCGCGGCCGGCCTGCTCCTGGGCTCACTGATCGCAGCACTCCTCAGCTCGGTGCTCAGCACCGGCCAGCTGCACGAATGGGGCTGGCGGCTGCCGTTCCTGCTGGCGGCTCCCATGGGCCTGATCGGACGCTACATCCGCACCAAGCTTGAGGACACCCCGGCCTTCCGCGCCCTGGCCGACCAGGAAGAATCCGCTCCCAAGGCGCCGGCGCTGGACATGTTCCGGACCTACCGCAAGCAGCTCATCATCGCCTGCGGCGCGGTGCTGCTCAACGCCGTCGGCTTCTACGTCATCCTCAGCTACATGCCCACCTACCTCTCCGAGGAACTGGGCTTTGGACCCACCGAGTCCTTCCTTGCCACCACCATCGCCCTGGCCAGCTACATCGGCTTCATCTTCCTGACCGGCATCGCGTCGGACCGCTTCGGGCGCAAGCGCATGCTGATCACGGCGTCCGTGCTGTTCATGCTGCTGACCGTTCCCGCCTTCATGCTGCTGGACACCGGCAACTTCCTGGTGATCGTCCTGGTCCAGATCCTGCTGGGCGGCATGCTCACCCTGAACGACGGAACCCTGCCCAGCTTCCTGGCAGAACTGTTCCCCACCAAGGTCCGCTACAGCGGCTTCGCCGTCAGCTTCAACCTCTCCAACGCGCTCTTCGGCGGCACCGCACCGTTCATGGCCACCCTGCTGATCGGCATGACCCAGAGCAAGCTGGCCCCCGGCTGGTATCTCGTGGCCGCGTCCGCCGTGTCCCTGATGGCCGTGCTGTTCGCAGCCGAAACCTCGCGGAAGCCACTCAAGCACCTCTGACCAAGAGGCCTCCACGCCAACCCGGCGACCAAGACCAACCCTCATTACGCAAACCAACACCGGCTGCACAAACAGCAGCCGGCACCCATTAGAAAGGCACACCTTCGTGACTATCACCGCTGACAACGCGTCCTCCATCGCCGAACTCGAGCGCCTCAAGGTCCTGCACATCGGCTCCAAGGGCAAGCTCACGTTCTCCGACGCGGAGTTCGAGCGCCGCCTTGGCGGCCTGCGCAAGATCATGGCCGCCAAGGAACTCGACGCCGTCATCCTCACCAGCTACCACGGCATCAAGTACTACTCCGATTTCCTGTACACCACGTTCGGCCGCAACTACGCCCTGGTGGTCACCGCAGACGACTCGGTCACCGTCACTGCCAACATCGACGCCGGCATGCCGTGGCGCACCTCCTACGGCGAGAACATCGTCTACACCGACTGGCGCCGCGACAACTTCTACTTCGGCCTGCAGGAGGCCCTGCGCCAGCGCGGCGTCAAAGCCAACCGGATCGGCGTCGAGGATGACTTCCTCCCCGGCCTGACCCGCGAGAAGATCTCCGCCGCCTTCCCGGGCGCCCAGCTCCTGGATGTGTCCCAGGACGCCATGCGCCAGCGCATGATCAAGTCCGCCGAGGAAATCGAGGTCATCAAGCACGGCGCCCGCATCGGCGACCTGGGCGGCGAGGCCATCCGCAACGCCATCCGCGAAGGGATCAGCGAGTACGAGGTTGCCCTGATCGGCACCGAAGCGATGGTGCACGAGATCGCCCGGACGTTCCCGCACCGCGAAGTCCGCGACACCTGGGTGTGGTTCCAGTCCGGCATCAACACCGACGGCGCCCACAACTGGGCCACCACCCGCAAGCTGCAGCAGGGCGACATCCTCTCGCTCAACTGCTTCCCCATGACCTCCGGCTACTACACCGCACTGGAGCGCACCCTCTTCCTGGGCCAGCCGGACGAGCGGTCGCTGGAACTGTGGAACATCAACGTCGAGGTACACAAGCGGGGCCTGGAACTCATCAAGCCCGGCGCGGTCTGCAAGGACATCGCCGCCGAGCTTAACGAGATCTACATCAGCCACGGCCTGCTGGCCAACCGCACCTTCGGCTACGGCCACTCCTTCGGCGTCCTCAGCCACTACTACGGCCGCGAAGCAGGCCTGGAGCTGCGCGAGGACATCGACACCGTCCTGGAACCCGGAATGGTGGTCTCCATGGAACCGATGATCACGGTTGCGGACGGCCTGCCCGGCGCCGGCGGCTACCGCGAGCACGACATCCTGGTCATCGGCGAGGACAACTCGGTGGAGAACATCACCAAGTTCCCGTTCGGCCCCGAGCACAACATCATCGAGGCATAGGTAACTGAACAGCCAGGGCGGCGCCGTGGATTGAGCACTTCAGACCACGGCGCCGCTTTCGGCGTCTCCCGCCCACGATAGGGAAAGATGGTGTCCACCATGACTCCTGCAAAGACCCCCGACAGCAACGGATCCGGCACCAACGGCGGGCCGGACGCCAAGGGCGCCTCCGTCGTCGTCAATGCCATCGCCGTCCTGCGCACCTTCACCGCGGACGAGCCGCTGCTGGGCGTCACCGAAATAGCCAACCGCGTGGGCATGCACAAGAGCAGCGTCTCCCGGATCCTGGCCACGTTCGAGCAGGAAAACCTGGTGGAGCGGGACCCGGAAACCAAGCGCTTCCGGCTGGGCCTGGGGCTCATCGCCGTCGCCGGGCCGCTGCTGGCGGAGATGGAGGAACGCCGCGTGGCCTACCCTGTGCTGCGGCAATTGACCGAGCAGACCGGGGAAACCAGTGCGCTCATGTTGTGGAACGGCGACGAAGCCATCTGCGTGGAGCAGATTGCCAGCCACCACCAGATCAAGCACACCACCCCGCTGGGCGCCCGCTACCGGGACGCCATGAGCGCGTCCGTCCAGGTCTTCCTGTCCACCCTGCCGGCGGAGCGGGTGCGGGAGCTGCTGCGCAGCGGGACCATCACCTTTCCGGGACTGGACGACGACGGCCTGGCGGCTTACGAAACAAGGCTCCGGGACGTGGCGCAGCGGGGATGGGCGGGCAACTACGGCGAATCGTCCATGGACGAGGTGGGCGTGGCCGCCCCCGTCCACGACCACCGCGGTGACGTGGTGGCCGCCGTCCTCATTCCGGCGCCCAGGTTCCGGGTGTCCAAGGAGCAGTTCGAGAGCCTGGGCGAGGCCTGCGTTGCGGCGGCCGCCAAGGTAACCACGCGCCTGGGCGGCCGGCCGGGTAGCTGACGCCGCCAGGTCTGTACAATCAAGAGCGGCCCGCGGGAAACTGGCGCCATGCGCAAACTGGCCTTCGGCATGAACGTGAGTCTGGACGGCTACATCGCAGCGCCTGGCGACGACATCGGCTGGAGTACACCGAGTGACGAGCTGTTCCAATGGTGGTCCGACCGGGTGGCGGCGACCGGCCTGTCACTGTATGGGCGCAAGCTGTGGGAGACCATGAGCTCCCACTGGCCCACCGCCGACCAGCAGCCTGGCGCCACGCCGGCGCAGGTGGAATTCGCCCATCGCTGGCGGGACATGCCGAAGGTGGTTTTCTCCTCGACGATCAGCACGGTGGACTGGAATACCCGTTTGGTCGCCGGAGACGCGGTCACGGAGATCACCCGGCTTAAGGCCGGCGACGGCGGCCCCATGGACATCAGTGGTGCCACACTCGCCGCGGCGGCCATGCGGGCCGGGCTGATCGACGAGTATGCGATGGTCACCCACCCGGTCCTGGTGGGCGGCGGCACACCGTTCTTCACAGCCCTGGACAATTGGGTGAACCTAAGACTGGTGGAGACGGTGACGTTTCCGGGCGGTGTGCTCCTTGCCAGGTATGAGACCAGGCGCTGAGCCGACCCTACCTCCTCCCTGCACTTAGGCCCCAGGGGAGTTCGGTGGACCGCTGAGATTGGCGGTCCCATACGCCGCCTTGGTGGCATAGTCGTAGATCAGCACACTTCGGACCGGCTCGCGAATGGCGGCCCACGTTCCGGAGTCCATCACGAAGCGTTGGGTGGCACCGGCGCGAAACGGCCCGATCTCGATCATCCTTGTCGATGACAATGCGGGCCGGCCGTCGGCACCTGGAGCAAGGGTCCCGGGACTGAGCATGACCCGAAGATCTTTGCCTGGGTGGACCGCCATGTTTTCGAGCCGCAGAACTGCGCCTGCCTCGTTCACCTCGATGGTTGCCATGCCTGTTGTGGCGGCAGCTTGGGACTGGAATTCGCCCTCTAACCTGACGGGCGCAGCCGGAGGAGTACTGGGAGCCGGAGAGGATTCGACTGGGCGGGGCTCTTGCTCCTGCCCCGGATCTACGTAAGTGCAGGCGGTGAGCAAGGATGCAAGGATTCCTGCGAGCAGCCAGATCCGGATCAGTTTCATCATTCCCCCAATGATTCGTCTCCCAGGCACCCTACCGGACGCGGGCGCGATTCTCGTGAGGACCGATCAAAGGCAGATGCTCAGGGCAGGCACGCCATCCTGGCCGCGAGGTGGAGCGCCGCCAGCCGGCCGGTGCCGCGGGGATCACCGCCGCAGAGTTCGAAAATGCGCTGCAGCCGGTGGTGCATCGACTGCCGTTCCAGGTGCAGTTCGCGGGCAGACTGGGCGGTGTTGCACCCGGAGTCCAGCCACACCTGCAGGGTCTCCAAAAGCTGGGACTGCCGCTGCTCGTCATGCGCCAGCACTGCCCGCAGCTGCCGGGTGACGAAGGCTTCGCGTGCGGAGGCGTCCAGGCAAGTCAGGGCGAGGCTCTCGACAGCGGTGTCCTGGGCGTCAACCACCACCAGGGCGCGGGCCGTAGGCCGCCGGCGCGGCGAGGCAGTGCGGCGCCGGATCTGCCGCACGTCCAGCGCCCGCCGCGCCTCCGCCAGTGACCAGGCCGCCTCCGCAACGCGCGCTACCGGTGGTCCCACCGCGATCACGGCATCATGGTCACCCTCCAGTCCCCGCAGGGATTCCAGAAGCCGCCGACGCTCACCCGGGGGCTCGGTGCAGGGCAAGCCGATCATCACCACCAGCTCGGCGTCATCCAGATACGCGGCGCAGGGGATGCGGCGCGAACTCAGGAAGTTTTCGACGGCGCCCCGCAGCTCCTGCGGTGCCGCGGCATGGATGGCGGCCACCACGGCCGGGGAGTCCGTGGGGAAGCCGGCGCCGGGAGCGAGCTGCTCGAGGCGCCACTCCGGAGCCGAGTTCAAAACGGCCCGCATGAGCTCAGCACCCGCCAGGGCATGCAGCCCGGGAGGTGTGTGCTGCAGCAGCGCAAGGCCCAGGATGTCCACGGCGCGTTCTCCGGCCACCTGCGCCAGCGCCGTGTCAGCGGACGGCGGCACCAGCACCTCCAGCCGGCCCATGAGGACGCCGCGCACGGGGATGTCCACGTTGATCACGCGTCCAGCGGTTGCCCCACTGAAGTTGGCGTGCCCGGCCGGCCCGGAGCCGCCGTCGTCCGCTGCTTCTTGCTTGATTGCTCCTTCCTGCGGCGCCCCGGTCCCGCCCTCCGCCCCGACCTCGCTGCTCCATCCCTCCGGCACTGCGCTGCCCATGGTGACGCCCCACGGGGAGGTGAGCTTCACGGCGGAACCGGTGATGCCCGCCAGCACCGAAAGGATCTTGTCCAGCGAGGCGCCGTGGGCCAGTTCGGCCGCCATGGCGCGGGTGGCGGCATCGGCCTGCTGCAGGTGCCCCACCGACTCGCTCACCAGCATGGAGTTGATGGCCTGCATGACGCCCACGAACGGCACCACCTTGCGCAACTCCACCACGGGAAGGCCGTACTCCTCGGCCTTGTTCAGCATGTCGGCTGGAATCTCCGGCAGCGCCCCGCCGGTCTCGATGGCCAGCGCGGCAATGCCGCGCTGCGCGAGCTCCCGCACATACTCCTCGCGTTTGGCGGGCGAGGCCGTGGCAAGGGTGATGCCACCGCAGAGCAGCAGCTCGCCGCCGCGGAGCAGGGGAGCGATGTCCAGCACCTCGCTGGAGTGGACCCAGCGGACGGGCTGGGCGTCCGCCGCCACACCAAGGGGATGCACAACGGGGTCTGCGGCGGCGAGGGCGGGGTGGGCGAGTATTTCGCCAAGAAACACTGACACGACATTCCGTAACGTGGTAGGAGATTCTGCTAGACAGATCGTATCTTGTTCCTTGTGATGGGGGCCACATAGCCTTTTGGTACTTATCCACCTCACGGAGGCCCCCATGCAAGAAAAGCTCTCAACAGCCACGCACGGCCAACCTGCCCAGGCAACCGAGGACCACAACGCCGTGGACCACGAAGCCTGGCTGCAGCCCATCCCCGAATCAGCACGCACGCGCAAGGTATCCGGACAGTTCTGGATCTGGGCGGGTGCCAACCTTGCTCCCATCAACTGGGTGCTGGGGGCACTCGGGATCCAGTTGGGACTCGGACTCGCGGACACCATCACCGTCCTGGTGCTGGGCAACCTGATCGGCATGCTGCTCTTCGGCTGCTTCGTCCTCCTGGGCCAGCGGACCGGAGCCACCGGCATGGTCCTGGCCCGGGCAGCATTCGGACGGCGCGGCAACTACCTGCCGGCCGCCATCCAGGCCCTGCTGGTCATCGGCTGGTGCGCGGTAAACACCTGGATCATCCTGGACCTGGTCATGGCACTCTTCGGAACCCTTGGCTGGGTTGATCCGGAAGCGCCCAACTACGGCTGGAAGATCGGCGTCGCCACCTTCATCATGGCCCTCCAAGTGGCCATCGCCTGGTTCGGCTACAAGGCCATCGCCGCCTTCGAAAAATGGACGGTTCCGCCCACCATCCTCATCCTGGCCGTCATGTCCGCCGTCGCCTGGTTCGGAATGGACATCAACTGGGGCTACGCCGGACCCGCCGGCGCCATCCTGGAAGGCTCCGAGCGCATCGCCGCCATGAGCGCCGTGATGACCGCCATCGGCATCGGCTGGGGCATCACCTGGTTCACCTACGCCGCGGACTACTCCCGCTTCGTCAGCACCAGCGTCCCCAAGAAAAAGGTCTACCTGGCTTCAGTGCTTGGCCAGTTCATCCCCGTGGTGTGGCTCGGCGTCCTGGGCGCCAGCCTGGCCACCAACAGCGGCGAGATCGATCCCGGCAAGCTGATCGTTATGAACTTCGGTGCCATGGCGCTGCCGGTGCTGCTGATGGTGCTCCACGGCCCCATCGCCACGAACATCCTGAACATCTACACCTTCTCGGTTGCCACGCAGGCCCTGGACATCTCCATCAGCCGCCGCAAACTCAACCTGTTCGTCGGCGTCTTCTCGCTCGCCGCCGTCGTCTTCTTCATCTTCCAGGAGGACTTCGCCGCGGTGCTTGACGCCTGGCTGATCGGCCTGGTGGCCTGGGTGGCCGCCTGGGGCGGCATCATGCTGGTGCACTACTTCTGGTTGGAAAAGCGCTGGCCCGGCGGAGCCGATCGTCTGTTCGACGGCGTTGGCACCAAGCGGCTGCCCGGCGTCAACTGGGCGGGCGTCATCTCCCTCGTGGCCGGGATCTTCGCCACGTGGCTGTTCATGTACGGCCTGATCCCCGTCATGCAGGGCCCCATTGCGGTGGCCCTGGGCGGCTGGGACCTGTCCTGGCTCGCCGGCGGCCTGACCAGCGCCGGGGTGTACGCCATCCTCGGCCCGCGCCAGCACATCCGCTACCTCGCCCTGGAGCCCCGCACTGCCGCCCAGGCCCAGCCGGCCGGCAGCCCCGCCCTTCCCGCCCTCTAATTCCTTCGCTTCGCACACCCTGGCGGGCGCCCCGCGCCCGCCAGAAAGGATTTTCCCGTGAACCAGCCCGCCATCGCGGACCCGCTGCACCCCATCATCTGGCCTGAAGGCTACAAGGCCGCCGCGTCCTTCACGTTCGATGTGGACGCCGAGTCCTGCACCATCGCCCACGACCCCACCAGCACCCGGCGCATGTCGCTGATGAGCCACCAGTCCTACGGCCCCAAGATCGCGGTGCCGCGTCTGCTGCAGATTTTGGACCGCCAGGACATCAAGGCCACCTTCTTCATCCCCGGTTTCACCGCTGAGTCCTACCCTGACATTGTGCGGCGGATTGTGGACGGCGGGCACGAGGTGGCCCACCACGGCTACCTGCACGAACCCATGCAGGGCATCGACGCCGCCACCGAGGCCAGCTACATCGACCGTGGGCTGGAAGCCCTGGCCAAAGTCGCAGGTGTCCGGCCGGTGGGCTACCGGGCGCCGTGGTGGGAGCTGAACTGGCACTCTCCGGGACTGCTGGCGGACCGCGGCTTTCTCTACGATTCGAGCCTGCTCGACGGCGACGCCCCCTACCGCTTCGCAGTCGCCGCCGATGACCCACGGGACATTGTGGAGATTCCGGTGGACTGGACCCTGGACGACTGGGAGCAGTACGCGTTCTACCCCGGCGTCACCGGCAGCGGCGTGATCGAGAGCCCGGCGAAGGTGCTGGAGATGTGGACCCTTGAAGCGGAGGCCCACCACTCCCAGGGCAGCTGCTTCGTCCTCACCAACCACCCCTTCATTTCCGGCCGGCCGTCCAAGGCGGTGGCGCTGGAGCAGCTGATCGAGCGGGTCAAAGCGATGGACGGCATGTGGGTCACCACCATGGAACAGATCGCCCTGCACACCAAGGCCACGGTGAACGAGGTCCACACCCACGCACGGATCGACGTGCCGGTATTCCCGGGCGCGGGTGCACAGTTTGAGCCGGCCGTGGTGCGGCAGGGGGTGCTGGCCTAGAGTGGCCGAAGGGGCCGGCGCCGCCGGCCGGGAGGAGTTCCAGCATGGACGTCAAGGACAGCGATATGGAGCAGGAACTTGCTTGGCAGATCCCGCTCTACGAACAGATCCACCGGAACCCGGAGCTTGGCCTTGCGGAACACGCAACATCCGCCGCGGCAGCGGACCTGCTGGCCCGCTGGGGCTTTGACGTCCGGCACTTTGGCCGTACCGGCGTCGTTGGCGTTCTTGCCAACGGCGCCGGTCCCTGCGTCCTGGCCCGGGCGGACATGGACGCCCTCCCCGTCACCGAGGCCACCGGCGCAACCTATGCCTCCGCCAACCCGGGCGTGATGCACGCCTGCGGCCACGACATGCACGTGGTGGCCCTGCTCGGCGCGGCAAAGTACCTGGCTGACCACCGGGACATCTGGCAGGGCACCTACATCGCCCTGTTCCAGCCGGCGGAGGAGACGGCGGCAGGCTCCCAGGCAATGCTCGACGACGGCCTCGCCGCCGGAATTCCGCGGCCGGACATCGCACTGGCGCAGCACGTCATGCCCACCGAGGCAGGAACCATCGGCACTACGCCGGGGCCCGTCCTGTCGGCCGGCGATTCCATCCGGATCACGGTCCACGGCCGCGGAGCCCACGGATCCATGCCGCACAAGGCGGTGGACCCGGTGGTGCTCGCCGCCTCGATCGTCCTGCGGCTGCAGACCGTGGTGTCCCGGGAAACCACGCCGGGGGAGTTCGCGGTGCTGACCGTTGGGTCGCTGAACGCCGGTGCCACCGCCAATATCATCCCGGACCGCGCGGAGCTGCTGCTCAACCTGCGGACCTACAGCATGGCCACCCGCAGCCGGATGATCGCCGCGATCGAGCGGATTGTCCGGGGCGAGTGCGCGGCCGCCGGCTCACCGCAGGAACCCCGGTTCGAGTACTACGACCAGTACCCGCTGACCAGCAACGACCCGGAGGCCAATGCCCGGATCACGGCGGCCTTCACCAACACCTTCGGGGCGGATGCCGTCTACCGCACCGCCCCGCAGACGGCGTCCGAGGATTTCAGCCGGATTCCCGACGCCTTCGGGATCCCCTACGTGTACTGGGTGGTCGGTTCCGTGCCCCGGGATGTTTACCGCCGGGCCGTGGAAGCGGGAACCGTGGACACGGACATCCCCGCCAACCACTCGCCGTTCTTCCTTCCGGCCGTGGACCCCACCCTGCGGACGGCCACCCGGGCGCAGGCCACAGCAGCCTTGGCTTATCTTGGCACCGGCGCCGTCTGACTGGTTGCCGCCATCAAGGACTGCATCTGCGCCGCGGCATCACTCCCGGGCGCCGGCGTGTAGACCACGATGTGCAGGTCCGGCCGGTCCGACGGGGACACCTGGTGGTGCTCCAACTGCAGGACCCCCACGGCGGGGTGGTGGAAGAGGCGCTCGCGGGACTCGAAGCCCAATATGTCGTAGAGGTCCCAGCCCTGCCGGAACTCCGGGCTTGCCTCCTTGAGCCGCTCCACCTGGTACTGGATGTCCGGGTCGCCCAGCCGCTGCCCGGTCTCGGCCCGGAACTCCGCGAGGAACCTTTTGCTGGTGGTCTCCCAGTCCGGCAGCAGGTTCCGGACGTAGGGATCGGTGAAGACCAGCCACAGCAGGTTCCGGTCCGCCGGCGCCACAGCGTCAATGTTGGGGTAGAGGGCCGCATAAGCCCTGTTCCAGCCCGCCACGCCCCAATCGGGGAACAAGGCAAAGGCCGGATTGGGATCCAAAGCATCCATCAGCCGTTGGATATGGGGCGGGGCAGTATCGGCGGCGGGGCCGGCGGGAGCGGCAGATGCATAGCCGCCCAGGGACAGGACATAGCCCAGGCCGGTGCTTGAGAGGTGCAGCGCCCGGCTGACCGCTTCCAGGACCTGGCGGGACGGGCTGATGTCCCTGCCCTGCTCCAGCCAGGTGTACCAGGTGACGCTCACCCCGGAAAGAAAGGCCACCTCCTCGCGCCGCAACCCCCGCTCGCGGCTGCGGCCAATCGGCGGCAGGCCGTAGTCTGCCCGCAGCGCTTGGTCGCGCCGGGCCCGCAGGAAAAGGCCAAGTTCTTTGCGGCGGCCGGGATCACTCATCGGAAAATACTATTACTCTGGTACTCCCACTACTAGTAGCAGCGCTGTCTTCCGTCCGCGTCGCCAAGGCAAGAGGATGGTAAGCATGCCTGCACTCCGCTCTAAAACAGTCACCCACGGCCGCAACATGGCCGGCGCCCGCGCACTGCTGCGCGCCTCCGGCGTCGCCAACTCCGATATCGGCAAGCCGATCATCGCCGTGGCCAACAGCTTCACCGAATTCGTCCCCGGCCACACCCACCTCGCTCCCGTGGGCCGGATCGTCTCCGACGCGATCCTCGCCGCCGGCGCCGTGCCGCGCGAATTCAACACCATCGCCGTGGACGACGGCATCGCCATGGGCCATTCCGGCATGCTCTACTCGCTGCCGTCCCGCGACCTGATCGCCGACTCCGTGGAATACATGGTCAACGCGCACTGCGCCGACGCCCTGGTCTGCATCTCCAACTGCGACAAGATCACTCCCGGCATGCTCATGGCCGCGCTCCGCCTGAACATCCCGGTGGTCTTCGTCTCCGGCGGCCCCATGGAGGCCGGCCGCGTGACCCTGACCGACGGCTCCGTGCGCTCCCTGGACCTGGTGAACGCGATCGCCGACGCCGTGGACGAGTCCATCTCCGACGCCGACATCAACCTCATCGAAGAAAACGCCTGCCCCACCTGCGGGTCCTGCTCCGGCATGTTCACCGCCAACTCGATGAACTGCCTCACCGAGGCCATCGGCCTGTCCCTGCCAGGCAACGGCTCCGTGCTGGCCACCCACACCGCCCGCAAGGCGCTGTACGAGAAGGCCGGCGCCACCGTCGTCGAGCTGGTCAAGCGCTATTACGACGGCGACGACGACTCCGTGCTTCCCCGCTCCATCGCCACCGCCAAGGCCTTTGACAACGCCATGGCCCTGGACATCTCCATGGGCGGCTCCACCAACACCATCCTGCACCTGCTGGCCGCGGCCCAGGAGGCAGGCGTGGATTACGGCCTCGCCGAGATGGACGCCAAGTCCCGCCAGGTGCCCTGCCTGGCCAAGGTGGCACCCAACGTCGCCAAGGACAAGACCTACTACATGGAGGACGTGCACCGTGCCGGCGGCATCCCCGCCCTGCTGGGCGAGCTGAACCGCGGCGGCCTCCTGCACAAGGACGTCCACTCTGTGCACTCCGCCGACCTGGATGGCTGGCTCGACGACTGGGACATCCGCGGCGGCAAGGCCACCGAGGAAGCCAAGGCCCTGTGGCATGCAGCCCCCGGCGGCGTCCGTTCCTCCACCGCCTTCTCCCAGTCGAACGAATGGACGTCCCTGGACACCGACGCCGCCGAAGGCTGCATCCGCGACGTGGAGCACGCCTACTCCAAGGACGGCGGCCTGGCCGTGCTCCGCGGCAACGTGGCCGTCGACGGCGCCGTGGTGAAGACCGCTGGCGTGGACGAATCCATCTGGACCTTCTCCGGCCCGGCCGTGGTCTGCGAATCCCAGGACGAGGCCGTGGAAAAGATCCTGAACAAGCAGGTCAAGGAAGGCGACGTCGTTGTCATCCGCTACGAAGGCCCCAGGGGCGGTCCGGGCATGCAGGAAATGCTGTACCCCACGTCGTTCCTCAAGGGCCGCGGCCTGGGCAAGAAGTGCGCCCTGATCACGGACGGCCGCTTCTCGGGCGGCACCTCCGGCCTCTCCATCGGGCACATCTCACCGGAAGCTGCCTCCGGTGGTGCCATCGCCCTGGTGGAGGACGGCGACATCATCAGCATCAACATCAGCCAGCGGTCAATGGAGCTGGAGGTCTCCGACGAGATCCTCGCCGAACGCCGCGAAAAGCTGGAAGTCAATGGCGGGTACAAGCCCAAGAACCGGGACCGCGAGGTTTCGGCGGCCCTGCGTGCCTACGCAGCCATGGCCCTGTCAGCCGACAAGGGCGCCGTCCGGGACGTGTCCCTGCTCGAGCGGTAACTTCAAACCCCGGCGGAAACGCCAACCCGGGTGGAGGAGGGCAGGTCCTCCGGCCCTCCTCCACCCGGGCCTGCAGCGCCACACTTAAAGGGTCAACAGCCGGCCCAGGGAGGATGTGGTGCGCAGGTTTCCAGCAGCCCTTGTGCTGGTCGCCCTTGCCCTCGCCGGCTGTGCGCAGCAGCAGGATAGCCCGCAGCCGGGCCCGTCAGCGTCCGGGGCTGCCAGCACCTCCGCGACGGCGACAGGCGCGCCGGCCGCGCCAACGCCGTCGAACGTTCCTTCCACCCAGATGCCCACAGCGCCCGGCAACGCCGGGGAACAATGGACCACGTTTACGACGGCGGATGGCACCATGGCGTTCGACCTGCCTGCCGCCTGGAGCGCCAAGGACCCGGCAGGGGAACTGGCCGAAGGCGGCGGGGTGTACGCCGAGGTCCGCAACCAGGTTGGCAAGGTGATGGCGACGCTGCGGACCAACATGGCCATCGGGTCGTCCTGCACGCAGAAGTACCCATATGACGTCCTGGACACGGCGGAGTTGCCAGCCCTGGCACAGGACGGTGCGGCGCCGCAGTTTGCCTTCGAGACCCGGGGGAATGCCGGCACACCGGAACCTCCGGGCGTGCAGGCGGCAGGGTACGGCATCACCTCCGGCCCCATGCCCAGCGGCCCTGACGCCTGCCCCATCCTGCATTTCTTCCACTGGCGGCCGAACAGTGTCATGTTCGGCGCGTTTTACGATCCGGCCAACAACGCAACCCCCGGCGACCCGTCGCTGCCGTATCCCCAACTGGCGAAGAAGTACAGGGAAACCGCTGAGTACGCAGACATCAGGAGGATGATCACCTCGCTCCGGCCTGTTGCCAGGTGAACCGGATACCCGCGCTGGCCAGCCACGACAACGGGCCGAAGGGCCCCATCCGGTGTCATACCGCTCCGGTACCCTTTTCACATGGCGGGCGGAGCGGTTGACTATGGAGCGGAAGTCATCCTGCTCGCCGGGGCCGGCCGCGCCATCCTGCTGCAGCTTGCCAACCCGTCGGTAGGGCGGGGGGTCGCGGAGAACAGCACCTTCGCCCAACGCCCGCTGGACAGGCTCAACAGCACGCTGACCTACGTCTACGGGACTGTGTACGGCAATGAAGAGCAGGCCAATGAGGTCCGCCGCCGGGTCAACCGGGCCCATGCGCCGGTCCGCCGGGCTGGGGATGGATCTTCCGCCGGTTACAGCGCCTTCGACCCCAAACTGCAGTTATGGGTGGCGGCCACGCTGTACGACACCGCCAGGACCGTCATCGAAAAGATTTATGGACCGCTCGACGCCGACACCGCCGACGCCGTGTACCAGCACTACGCCAGGCTCGGCACCGCCTTGCAGCTGCCGCCGGACATGTGGCCGAAAGACCGCGCGGCGTTCGCCCGCTACTGGCAGGAACAGCTCACGTGCCTGTCCGCAGGGGACGGCGCATTGAGTGTTGCCAAGGACCTGCTGCACCCGGCCAACGTCCCGTGGTGGTACCGCGCCATCATGCCCACGGCCAGGTTCCTGACGGCCGGCTTCCTTCCGGCCCCCTTGCGGCAGGACTTCGGCCTCCAGTGGAGCGGCCGGCATGAGCGGCGCTTCCACCGGACCATGCGTGTCCTGGCCTTTGCCTATCCCAAACTGCCGGCACGGCTCCGGCACTCCTACCGGGATTACTGCCTCAATAAGCTCGACCGGGACCTGCGGGGAAACCGCCCGGCAAGCCAACGTCAGGGGATTAGTGCGTAATTCAACTCCAGTGGAGCAGCGGATCGACGAACGCGCCCGCCGCCTCCTGGCTACGTCCCCCGCCGGCGGTGCCAAGGCCAAGCTCACCGAGTTCGTTGTCTTTGGCCTCAAACAAGGGTGGGCCTGCATTTTCGGCGCCACCCTCCTGGCCGTGTTGATGGCGGCCAGGCTCTGGTACCCGGACGGTGCCGGGCTGGCGCGCAACGACTTCCTGACCATCGCCGCCGTCGTAATCCAGGTCCTGATGGTGGCTTTCAGGCTCGAAACCCTTCGCGAACTGCGGGTCATCGTCCTGTTCCACCTGGTGGGGACCGTCATGGAGCTGTTCAAAACGGACATGGGTTCCTGGTCCTACGAGGCCGAAGGCGTCCTGCGCATTGGTGCCGTGCCGCTCTTCAGCGGGTTCATGTACGCCGCCGTTGGCTCCTACATGGTGCGCGTCTACCGGCTCTTCGACCTGAAATTCGCGGCCTACCCCCGCCGCTGGATCACTGCAATCCTCGCCGCAGCGATTTACGCCAACTTCTTCACCCACCACTACATTTGGGATCTGCGTTGGGTGCTGCTTGCCGCCGTCGTGGTGGTCTTTGGCCGGTGCGTGATGCACTTCCGTGTATTCCGCCGGGAATTCCGCATGCCGCTGGTGGTCTCGTTCCTGCTGGTGGCGCTGTTCATCTGGCTCGCGGAGAACATCGCCACGTGGTCCGGAGCCTGGCTGTACCCCAGCCAGCTGGACGGCTGGCATCCCGTGGGCCTGGAGAAACTGGTGGCCTGGTTCCTGCTGATGATCATCTCCGTTGTGCTGGTGGCGTGGGTCTACAAGCCGCAGCCGCCGGAAACAGGCACCACATCACGCCCGGAGGTTTCGCCGGCCGCGGTGCCATAAAGGGGTTCTGCCAAGACCGGTTTCAGCAGGGCCCTCGCTAGGGTTCCGTACTCCCTGTTTCATGGAGGCATGGCCCCCGGAACAACTGTCACCAGGACGCGTGCGCCCCAAGATCCGGCCGGGCAGCACCCGGCCCACTGGGGCGGCGTTTATGCGATGTCGCTGTGCGTGTTCGCCCTGATCGCCTCCGAGTTCATGCCCGTCAGCCTGCTGACGCCGATGGCCGCCGAGCTGCAGGTCTCGGAAGGGATGGTGGGGCAGGGAATCGCCATCTCCGGCCTGTTTGCCGTGCTGACCAGCCTGTCGGTGTCCACGCTGGCCGGCAGCCTGGACCGGAAGACCCTGCTGCTGGGGCTGACGGGTGTCATGGCGGTCTCCGGTGCCCTGGTTGCGATGGCTCCGGGGTACCTGCTTTTCATGATCGGCCGGGCCCTCATCGGGGTGGTCATTGGCGGATTCTGGTCCATGTCGGCGGCCACTGCGATGCGACTCGTGCCCGCCCACCAGGTGCCACGGGCCCTGGCGATCTTCAATGGCGGCAATGCCCTCGCCACGGTCCTGGCCGCACCGCTGGGCAGCTACTTGGGCTCTGTCATCGGCTGGCGCGGGGCGTTCTTTTGCCTGGTGCCGGTGGCGCTGCTCGCCCTGGCCTGGCAGTGGATCAGCCTTCCCGCCATGAAGGGCGGGGCAAGCGCTGCGGGGCCTGGAAGCATCTTCGCGATCTTCAGGGAGCTCAGGAGCGCACCGATCGCATGGGGCATGGCCGCGTGCGGTTCCTTCTTCATGGGCCAGTTCGTCCTGTTCACCTACGTCCGACCGTTCCTGGAGACGGTAACCGGGGTGGACGTGGCCACGGTATCCATGGTCCTGCTGGGGATCGGTGTGGCGGGATTTGCCGGCACGCTGCTGATTGGCCGGTTCCTGGGCAGGAGGCTGTACCGCACGCTGGTCGGCATCCCTGTATTCATGGCGGTCATCGCCGCCGCCCTCGTTCCCACCGGTGGCTCGCTCGCCGCCGTCGTGGTTCTCCTGGGCATGTGGGGCCTGATGTCCACCGCGGCGCCGGTGGGATGGTGGAGCTGGATCGCCAAGGCCATGCCCCACAACGCCGAGGCCGGAGGCGGCCTGATGGTTGCCGTCATCCAAACCTCCATCGCCCTCGGCTCAACGCTGGGCGGAGTCCTGTTCGACTCAGCGGGCTACCGCGGCACCTTCCTGGCCGCTGCCGGAATCCTCGCCGCCGCGGCCGTGCTGGCAGTCCTGACGTCCAGGGTGACGAAAGGGGCCGGAAGATGAGCTCCCGGTCCATGGCGTCAAAGCCGCGAACCGGGTCCACCGGGGATACCCCGAAAAGCCTTCGCGGCATCACGGTGACTGCCTTCTCCTTTCTTGCCGTGTTTGCTGCGGGGTCGGCAGCCATTCCCCTTTTTGCCACGTATCGAACTGAAAATGGCGTGACGGACAGCGAACTGTCACTGGTTGCCGTGGGGTACTTCCTCTGCGCGGTGTCTTCCTTGTTGATGCTGGGCCGGCTGTCTGATTTCCTGGGGCGCAAGCCTGTCTCGGTCGCGGCGCTTCTCACCGCTGCCCTGGGGTGTGCAGTGTTGATGGGGGTCAATGGTTTCTGGCCGCTGCTGGCCGGCCGTGCCCTTCAGGGGGTCGCCGCCGGCTTGGCCTCAAGTGCTTTGGCCGCGTTCATTGTTGACTGCGCCCCTTCGCGCCCCAAGTGGATTGTTCCTGCCCTGACCACGGCGGGTTCCACGGTGGGACTGTCACTGGGCGTGTTCGTTTCGGGAGCGCTCGTGCAGTACGGCCCGTTCCCACGGCAGCTCCCGTACGCGGTCCTCGGGGCCGTCCTGGTTGTGTGCGCGGTGCTTTTGCTGGTGGTCCAGGAGACCGTTCACCGCCGCCCCGGAGCCGTGGCCTCGCTGCGCCCCAACCTCAAGATGCCCGCGAAGGCCCGGCCCTACCTGCTGGTGGCCTCATTCGTCTTTGTGTCCACCTGGGCCGTGGGGGGCTTCTTCAACGCCTTTGGCCCGTCAGTGCCGGTGGACTACCTGGGCTCGTCCGCCCCGCTGGTTGCCGCGGCGGTCTTTGCCTCCTACATGGTTCCCAGTGCGATAGGCGGCCCGCTGGCGGGACGCATGCCCGTCATTGCCGCGCAACGCCTGGGCATGAGCGCTTTCGCCGTGGCCGTTATCGGTCTGGCCGCTGCCACAGCGATCGGTTCGGCTGCCCTCTTCATCGGTTGCGGGATCCTGGGCGGGGCAGGCATGGGCCGGGCAATGAACGGCAGCATGGCGTCCCTGCTTTCCAGGGCGAACGCGGCGGAACGGGCGGGTGTGCTGTCCCTGATCTATGCCATTTCCTACACGGGTTCGGCCTTGCCGGCGCTGGTGGTGGGACAACTCAGCCATGTCATCTCCCTGCTCGTGATCACGTGCGGGTACGCGGGACTGGGGGTCCTGGCCTGGGTTGCCACCCTGCTGGGCACGAGGCCGGCCGACAGATTTTCCAGTAACCCCAACTAACAGGAGGAACACGTGAAATTCACCAAGAGCGGAGGCCAGACCGGCGCCGGACCGGCCGATTGGTTCACCGGGGCAGTGCAGATCGACGGGATCCGGAACCCCGACGGGCAGTCGGCCATCGGCTGCGCGCACGTCCGGTTCGCCCCCGGTGCCCGCACCGCCTGGCACCATCACCCCAAGGGCCAGACCCTTTACGTGACCGACGGGATCGGGCTGGTGGCCCGGCGCGGCGGTGAAGTCCAGGAGATCCGCCCCGGTGATGTGGTGTACATCGAGCCGGGCGAGGAGCACTGGCACGGGGCAAGCCCGGAACGGTTCATGGCACACATCGCCATGCAGGAAGCCGACGGGAACGGCCAGGTGGTCACGTGGCTTGACCACGTCACAGACGAGGAGTACGGCGCCTAACCACCCAGCCCAGTAAGAAGGTGGGCGGACGACGGCGGGAGGTCCCGCCGTCGTCCGCCACCCTTTTTGCCGGTTAGGTCAGTCCTCGTAGGTGTTGGCGATGTAGACATCGCACGGGGCGTTGTGCGCCACGCTGTTGGCCACGCTGCCCAGGAGCCGGCCGATGCCGCGCATCCTGCGGTTGCCCACCACGATCACGCGGGCATCCAGGCGGACGGCCTCCTTGATGAGGGAATCGGCGGGCTTGCCACGGGCAGCGAAGTGGGTGATCTCCACTCCAGGCCGTGACCCTGCAAGGGACTTCGCCACGATTTCGGAACTGTCCGCGTTGGAGATCCGCACCTTGTCGGAGCCAACTCCAAAGGTTTCGGCGTTCTCCATTTCAAAGGCGGTCACCACATGGAGTGACGCTCCCAGCGACTGGGCCAGGTCCAGCGCCACCTCCGCAGCCTTCCGTGCCGACTGGCTGGCATCCACACCTACTACAACTACATTGGCCATGCGCTCGCTCCTTCGTTTAGTCCTGGCATTCAGTCCACCTGCCAGTCTAGGGACTACCCGCATAATGCACGTGTAACCATAGGTTCTGAAAGCGGGCCGCGGGGTGGACGGGAAACCGCGGATGCTGATTGGGGGAAACATGGGTGAGCTGGCCAGACAGGCTTCGCATGGCCTGGCGGGCCTGCCGCCGGTTTACGTTGACGTTCAGGACAAATCCGGCTTGCCGGGTGCCGGCACCACCACACTGTTGAACACGGGCCTCACCGAAGCCGAGGCGCTCGTTGCCGCAGAACCGGCGCCAGCCCTGTTCGCTACCGCGCGCCAGCAACGAAGGCATGCGATCCTGGGTCTCAGCTGGTTCGTGCCGTGGCTTATTGCCGGCGGCCTGTTCAGCGCATATGTCAACGCGGAACGGGACGGCCAACTGGAGGATGCCGGAGCGGCGCTGGTATGGCTCGCCGTTTTGGTTCCGTGCGGCATCGCATTCGGCCTCTACCGGCGGTGGAGGAACCGGCAGCGCTGGAAAGATTACGAACAGCGGCACAAGGCCTGGGTGGCGCGGTTCATCGACAACTGGCCGCTCCGGGAGCGGCTGATCGACGTCGATGCCATCCCTGATGTGTGGCAACGTGTCAGCACCCGGACCATGGCGGACACGTTGGAGGCGGACCGGAAGACCGTACTGGTGCAGGGAGCCTCCCCTGAGGACGCCGCAGCCAGGTTGGCCGAAGCCTTGGCAGCCATAAACGCCTGGGCGCGCGCGGCGTGGTCGGACCCGGCTTTGCATCAGGCTGCCCAGGTTGCCGTTGACCGTTTCGGCGAGCAGGCCGGACGGCGGCGGGATGACGCTGAGCCGCCCGGGCCGCCGTCGAAACTTGCCTAGCCTCCCCGCTTGAAGGGCAGCTGTTCCGCCAAAACTTCGTGATGCACCCGAACCACCGCCCAGGGCCGGGCCGGTTACTGTGTTCCCACCTTTGCCTGCGCCGTTTCCACAATGTTTTCGGTGACCGCCCACGACGCCAGGAGCTTGAGGGCTTCGGCGGATGGGCTGCCGGGGGTTGCGGGATAAACGGTCAGGGTATGTCCGGGGTCCTCTTCCAGGCCGAGGACCTGGTAGTTCAGCTCGAGCAGGCCAACCACGGGATGCTGGAAGAACTTGGTCCCGGCGTAGTGGCGGCGGACGTTATGGGCGGCCCACAAGGTGCGGAACTCGTCGCTGCGCATGGACAGTTCGCCGATGAGTTCGGCGATGCCTTTGTCGTGCGGGCTGCGGCCGGCCTCCCGCCGGAGGATGGCCACGTTGGTGTTGGCCGCCCGGTCCCAGTCCGTGTAGAAATTGTGGGCGCGGGGGTCCAGGAAGATGAACCGGGAGTGGTTGGCCGGCCGTGACGGGTTGCGGTACATGTCCGAGTAGAGGGCGTAGCCCAGGGTGTTGGCGGCCACGATGTCCAGGCGGTTGTTGCCGATGAAGGCCGGTGCGTCCGTGATGGCGTCCAGGAGGTACTGTAGCTCCGGCCGGACCTTTGCAGGGACTGCAGCCCCCGCGCTCGCCGCCCGTTTGCGGCCCGACGTGTTGGCCGCCCGGGCCAGGTCATAGAGGTGGTCATGCTCGGCACGGTCCAGTTCCAGTGCGCCGGCAATGGCGTCCAGGACACTGTCGGAAACACCGCTGAGGTTTCCCCGTTCCAGGCGCGTGTAGTAGTCCACGCTGACGCCGGCCAGGCGGGCCACTTCCTCGCGCCGCAGCCCCGGTACCCTGCGGCGGCCGCCGTACGGTTCGATGCCTGCCTGCTCCGGGGTGATGCGCCCACGGCGGGAGGACAGAAACTGCCGGACCTCGGCTCGGTTATCCATAAGGAAAACGTTACGACGGTCGGCGCAATGCTAAGGAGGTACTGCCAGAACCAGTTTCAGCAGGACCCTCGCTAACGGTTCACGGGCCGGGTTTGATGGGATTGTCCGCTTTCAGCCTTTCACTCTTTGGAGGACCCAGCATGCGCGCAACCATCATGCACGCCCCCGGCGACGTCCGCGTCGAGGACCGGGACAAGCCCGCTATCCAGCAGCCCACGGATGCCGTCATCAGGGTCGTCGCTGCCTGCGTTTGCGGGTCGGACCTGTGGCCCTACCGCGGCGCCGACGTCCTCCACGAACCCAGGGCCATGGGCCACGAGTACGTGGGAATCGTCGAAGAAGTGGGCGCGGACGTGAAGAACGTGCAGCCGGGCCAATTCGTTGTGGGGTCCTTCTTTGCCTCGGACAACACCTGCGGGATCTGCCGCTCCGGCTACCAGACCGGCTGCGTGCACCGGGAGGGCGTGGGCGGTGCCCAGGCCGAGTACCTGCGCGTCCCGCTTGCAGACGGCACCTTGGTTGCCACCCCGGAGATGCCCGACGCCGGCAAGGTTCCGTCGCTGCTGGCTGCCTCCGATGTCCTGGGTACAGGATGGTTCGCTGCCAAAGCGGCCGAGGTGGGGCCCGGCAAGACAGTGGCGGTAGTGGGCGACGGCGCCGTGGGGCTTTTGGGGGTCCTGGCGGCCAAGCAGATGGGGGCTGAGCGGATCATCGCCATGTCCCGGCACGCTGACCGGCAGGCGCTTGCCCGGGAGTTCGGCGCCACGGACGTCGTGGAGGAGCGCGGCGACGCGGGCGTGCAGAAGATCAAGGAGCTCACCGACGGGCTGGGGGCGCACTCCGTCATCGAAGCGGTGGGAACGCAGGAATCGATGATGCAGGCCATTCAGGCCACCCGTGCCGGCGGCCACGTTGGTTTCGTGGGCGTATCGCATGACGTGGCGCTGCCCGGCCGCGAGCTGTTCTCCTCGCTCGTGCACCTGCACGGCGGTCCAGCTCCGGTCCGGGAGTACCTGCCCGAGCTGATCGACCTGATCCTGGGCGGCGACATCGATCCCGGAAAGGTGTTCGACCTCGAACTCCCGCTTGACCAGGCTGCCGACGCCTACAAGGCCATGGATGAACGGCGGGCCATCAAGGTGCTCCTTCGCCCGTGAACAGGTTCCGTCCAGGAACATCGCCAAAGGTAGGACTCGGAAGACCAGGCACAACAGGGCCACCCTGGCCCACCCTTTTCCGGGGTTTGCCCCGAACAACCCCGGTAGCATTTAAATGTCCCCCCAACAGATCACAGGAGAACCATGACTACCGTCAAGGCTTATGCATCCCCGTCCGCCACGGAGGACCTGGTGGCAACCACCATTGAGCGCCGCGAAGTGGGTCCGCACGATGTCCTGATCGACATCAAGTTCGCCGGCATCTGCCACTCGGACATCCACACCGTCCGCGGCGACTGGGGCCCGCAGCAGTACCCTCTGGTTCCCGGCCACGAAATCGCCGGCATCGTCACCGAGGTTGGCTCCGAGGTGACCAAGCACAAAGTAGGCGACCGCGTTGGTGTTGGCTGCATGGTCAACTCCTGCAAGGAGTGCGTCAACTGCCAAAAGGGCGAGGAACAGTACTGCCTCAAGGGCAACGTTGGCACCTACGGCGCCGTTGACCGCGACGGCACCATCACCCAGGGCGGCTACTCCACCCACGTGGTGGTCACCGAAGACTTCGTCGTGAACATCCCCGAGGGCATCGAACTCGACGTCGCCGCACCTCTGCTCTGCGCCGGCATCACCACTTACTCCCCGCTGCGGCACTGGGGCGCCGGCCCCGGCAAGAACGTTGCCGTCGTCGGCCTCGGCGGCCTGGGCCACATGGCCGTCAAGCAGGCGCACGCCATGGGTGCCGAGGTGACGGTCCTGTCGCAGTCGCTGAAGAAGCAGGAAGACGGCCTGAAGCTGGGCGCCGACCACTACTACGCAACGAGCGACGAGAACACCTTCTCCGAGCTCGCGGGCAGCTTCGACCTGATCATTAACACGGTCAGCGCCTCGCTGGACATCAGCTCCTACCTGGGCCTGCTGAAGCTCGACGGCGCCTTGGTGAACGTCGGCGCTCCCGCCGAGCCGCTCCCCGTCAACGCCTTCGCACTGATCGGCGGACGCCGTTCCTTCGCCGGTTCCATGATCGGCGGCATCCGTGAAACCCAGGAGATGCTGAACTTCTGCGCCGAGCACGGCCTCGGCGCCGAGATTGAGGTCATCCCGGCTGAGAAGATCAACGAAGCCTACGAGCGCGTCCTTGCCTCGGACGTCCGGTACCGGTTCGTGATCGACACCGCCACCCTCTAAGGCACCACGCATGCTCGGCGGGCCGGCCCCCACGAGGGGCCGGCCCGCCGTCGTCGTTTAGTGCTTACCCGCAGCTTCCCGCCGGGCCCTGCGAAGCCAACGCGATCCTGCCCCCTCCGCAGACGCGGCGTCGCCTGGGTTCATGAGGGAACAGCGCTGCACCGAGAGGCACCCGCAGCCGATGCAGCCCTCCAGCGAGCTTTCCAGGACCTTCAATTCCCGGATCCGTTGCGCCACAAGCCCGGCCCACTGCCGGCTCATGGCCGTCCAGTCCGCCTGGGTCGGCGCCTTGCCCACAGGCAGTTCATCCAGCGCTGCCTTGATCTCCTCGAGGGACAGGCCCACCCGTTGGCCCGCGGCAATGACCGCGAGCCGGCGAAGGGTCAGCCGCTTGTAGCGGCGCTGGTTGCCTGCTGTGCGTTCTGATTGAACCAGCCCGCGTTCCTCGTAGTAACGCAGGCTGGGAACGCTGATTCCGGCCCGGGACGCGATCTGGCCAACCGTCATCAGGGAGTCACGGCTGGTATTCGTCATCGGAGCAGTCTTCCACGGGATTTGACCTCAAGTCCACTTGAGGTTGTTCAGTTGGCTCTGACAGAAACCCACTCCGTTGGAAAGCAGAACCTGTGAAGAATCCGCGTAAAGACCGTTCCCGCATCGCGAAGCCCGGGGAGGCAGGACGGCCGGCTGAGACCCAGCTTCACGTCCAGCGGCCCTGGGAGAGCCGCTCATTCGACGCAGCATTGACCACGCTGTCGCACATCCGGTAAAGCCGTCAGGGCCCGATGCGTTCGGGGCGGGCCGGCGTCAGCTACGGCGCGAGGCTCTTCAGGATTTCGACGGCGGGCCCTTCAACGACGTTCCGGTAGTTGATGCCGGCCCACAGATTCAGCCAGTCCGGTTCCCCTGCCGCCGCGGCCGCGGCGCGCAGGGGAGTGGTGAGGTGGTGGATCTCGGGATAGCCGTAGGGGGCGTCGCCGTCGTGGCGGCGCATGAATTCGTTGTGCAGGCCCCTGGCGTTGCGGCCCGAGAAGACCCGGGTGACGGCAGTTGTGGTGAACCGGTGGGACGACGTCAATGCGGCCCGGTGCGTGGCCTTGGTTCCGGCTTCGTCCGCGCAGAGGAATGCTGTGCCGGCCTGCACCGCTGCGGCGCCGACGGCGAGCGCGGCGCGGGTGTGCTCCGCAGTGGCGATGCCGCCTGCGGCGATGAGCGGCACCTCAAGGTCGGACAGGTCGCCCAGGATCCCGTGCAGGGGTACCAGCGGAGGGGGTGCATCGGCCTTGAAGGTGCCGCGGTGGCCGCCGGCTTCCGGGCCCTGCACGCATAAGGCATCGGCGCCTGCCGCCAGGGCCCGGAGCGCCTCTTCCCGGCCCGTGACCGTGGCTATGACGTAC
Organism: Arthrobacter sp. E1SS-5; assembly: GCF_057073715.1. NCBI lineage: Bacteria > Bacillati > Actinomycetota > Actinomycetes > Micrococcales > Micrococcaceae > Arthrobacter > Arthrobacter sp. E1SS-5. Next base: position 3,699,219 of record NZ_CP172703.1, on the reverse strand, counting down.
ATTCCGCGCTTCTGGAGTTCCTCCACCACGCTGGATTCAGGGAAATCGAAGGTGAAAGAGACGACGGCCGGTGCGAGGTCCAGCAGTGCTTCGAGCTTTTGGTCCCAGTGGTCATCATCGTGCTTCGGCTCTCCCAGGCTGACACCAAACCGTTCAGCATCAGCGGCCAGCGAATCGGCGTACTGCTGCAGGGCTTCGGGGCTGATGATCGAGGGCTGGGGGACAAAGAGGTTGACGCCGAAAGGGTGCTTTGTGAGGGACCTGGCGGTCTCGATCTCTGCGCGCATGGCTGCGGCGCTCCTGTAGCCCGCGCCAAGGAAGCCGAGGCCGCCGGCAGAACTTACCGCTGCCGCCAACTGCGGTGTGGAGGGTCCGCCGGCCATTGGAGCCTGGACCACGGGCAGCGCCAATGACTTAGGACTGAACCTTTTGCCGTGGTGCTGCGTGTCCATCTGCCCTCCCGGTCATCTGCGCGTACCAGACGAATGCTACGCCGGTACGCGCCGCCGTTCGACGCGGCAGGGGGGGCAGTTGCCAGGGTCAGCGCGGGCCGGCTTCGACCAGGAGCTTGAGGTTCTCAAGCGTCTGCTCGCGTGCCCGCTCCTGCATGCGCTCGATGATCAGTTCATCCGCGAATTTTCCCACGGCGCTGCCCGGGACGTTGTAGTCGAACTCCGCGGTCACCACCGTGGTGTTGTCTCCATCCGGGCTGTAGTCCCACGTCTGCCACCCCTTGAGCGGGCCGTCGAACTCCAGCCGCACTCGCTGCCCGCCGTTGGGGGTCTGCTCCCTGCCGGTCACACGGGTGGTCACGTGGAAGGGGACACCGGCCATGAGGTACTTGTGCTCGACCACGGTTCCCACACCGCCGTCGCCCTCGATCTTTTCCGCCTCGCCCAGGTTGACCCACCACGACGCCCAGTGTCTGGGGTCTGACGCTACCTCCACGACGCGGTCCACCGACGCGTTGATCGCTGTGCCCACCTTGATATGGCCCATGGGAAACTCCTCGTGCTCGCGGCCGGAAAGTTGGTGATGACCAGACGCTATCGGCACCGTGCCGGGACAAACAGGGGCAAAGGGCCTGGCAGGGTAAGACGGCTAAACGCCTGCGGCGCCGCGGGCGGGTGCGATCCGCACCACCGTGACCTTGACGGAGACGTCGGCGGGGGAGAGGTGGTTGCGAATTGCGGCGGCAACGGCCCTCACCACCTCGGGTGTGCGGGCGTCGGGGCTGACGCCGATGCGGACATTGACCTCCGTGCGGCCGCCTAAGTCCCGGACTTCGACCAGCGCGGAGTCGTCCGCATCAGCATTGTTCCGCTGCAGCAGCGACGCCGCCCGTCCGGGAAGGCGCTGCCAGAGGTTGCGGGCGGGAAAAACTTCCGTGACGCCGTCGACAGCCATGATGGCCTGGTGCAAAGAGGTGCTCACAATTCCTCCCGGGGAGCGTCGATGACATCGGTGACGGTGATGTCGATGGCGGAGATGTTCAACTCCGTATGGCGGGCCAGTGCCGTGGCCAGGTCCTGCCGCAGGGACGCCGCCCTGGGCATCAGCGGGTGGCCGAACAGGACCGCCAGGTCCACATGCACCGCCACTGGTTCGCCCGGGACGGTGACGTCCCCTTCCAGCCTTACCTTGCCCGCCACCGCCCCGGGCAGGCTGTCCGCCACAGAGCGCACCAGGGCAATGACCGATCCCTCGGTCTCGGACAGGGTGTCCGCCGGATCGTCGGAATGCAGGGGGATGCTCCGTCCGGGCCGCAACTCAAGCGTGAGGTTTGCCAGGATGTCCTTCATCCAGTCGTCCCTGCCGCTGCCGGCAGCGGCAAGGTCGTTGGCGAACAGTTCTTCACCGGCCGCCGAGAGCCGGCGAAGCGAATCGAGGCCGCTGCGGCACTCCGGGCAGGATTCAAGGTGGGGCGGGTCGGGGAACTCACCGGTGTCCAGGTAGAGGCTCAGTTCCTCGAGCGTATGGCCGCACTCGAATACGTCGTGGGGCATGCTCATCGCCAATCTTCCATTTCGCGGACCAGTGTAATCCGGGCCCGGGCAAGCCGCCCCCGGACACTGGCTGGGCTGATGTTCAGGGTCCGGGCAATCTCGTCATAGCTCTGGCCGTTGATTTCCTTCAGGATCCAGCAGCGCCGTTGCTCTTCCGGCAAGGCTGACAACGCAGCTTTCAAGGATCGGATGCCTGCGCCGGCCACGACCGCTGTTTCCGGCCCGGCTCCCGGGGAAACAGTGTCCGCCGGCTGGTCATCCTCCCGTCCGGTAAGGGTGGCGTGGTTCCGGCGCCTGCGCAGGAGGTCAATGCTCCGGCTGCCGGTCAGCCGCAGGAGCCAGGCCTTCACGGCGGCAGGTTCCCGGAGGGTGCCCAGCTGCTGCCACGCCTGGACCAGCACCTCCTGCACCACGTCGTCCGCGTCCGCATAGGAGCCGGTCAGGCGGCGGGCCGAGGCGCGCATATGTGGGCCGTAGCGGCGGGCCAATGCTTCGAACGCCGCCGTATCGCCGTCGGCTGCCCTGCCTGCCAGGATGGCATCGGGGACCACGTCCACCTGGTCCCGCATCAAGGGTGCTCCTGTCACCGGTTTCTGCTTTCACTATCGGCGCTAGCGCCTGAGGGGCGGCAGGCGGGCCCGCGCGCCGGGAAGGCAGCGCAGGCCTGCCGCTGGGAGGGGAGGTGGCTAGTCTTTGCTGAAGCCCTCTTTAACCTTGGCCGCAGCATCCTTGAGGTTGCTGCCGATGCCCTTGGCGGCGTCCTTCACCTTTTCGCCCGCCTCCTGCAGCTTGGCTTGGGCCTGGTCGCGCTGGCCTTCGCGTTCCAGTTCCCCGTTGCCGGTCAGCTTCCCTGCACCCTCCTTGGCGGCGCCGAGGTGGTTAGTGGCCGCGTTGTTGAGCTTGTCGTCGAGTCCCATGATCAGTTCCTTACAGTCGTTTCGTTTCTTAGCCCGCTCGGTGTGCGCGGGCCAGCTTTGTCCTGGGTCCACTTCCTATTCGGACCAGGACGGTGCTGCGATGACCCAGCAGCTCGTCAATCGCACTGACCAGTCCTTCGGCCAGGTCCGCCACCTCCCGCGGGGAGGCGCCCTTCCGGGCCTGGAGCGTGAGCCGGAGGCCGGGGGACGTGTTCCGTTTAAGGCGGCGGTTTCCCCGTCCGCGCCATGCCGTCAGGGAGCTCCCGACGACGGCCCGGTTCCCTTCCAGCGCTTGCTCCACGGCCGCTGCCAGGTAGGAGACGTCCACAGCCGTGTCCCCGAGCTCCGGATCCTGTGCCAGGGCCGCTGTGCCGGTCCGCCCGCCGCCTTGCCGGGTCAGCCACACGACGCTGGCCACCGCGCCGAGTAGCGGCAGCGCCGGCACGGCGAGTGCCCACCAGCTGCCCAGGGGATCCGGCGCCGGGGCTGTGGCCGACAGGTGCCGCCACCTTTCCAGCAGGCCTGAGGTGACGGTGGTCCACTGCTCCGCAAGGGCCGGGACCAGGGCCGCACCTGCCGCCAGTACTCCCGCCGAGAGCAGCACCAGCCCAGTGATGGCCAGAAGGATCCTGTTCAAAATCCTGTTGGTGTTGTTCACCGCCCCACCGCTCCTTCCGTGGCAATCCGCACGCGCGGCGCCAGGGCTTTGCGCAGGCGGAGGGCAGCGACTTCGTCCGTTGCTGCCGTGGTAAGGACGTCCGGGTCGAGGGTGATGCCCGACGTCGGACGGACGCTTACCAGCGCACGGTTCCGGGTTACGGTGGTGCCCACCTGCTCCGGGGCCAGGTTGGCGGCCATCCGCACCCCGCGTGAGATGGCGGCGGCGATTGCTTCGTCGTCCACCACCAGGGCACTGCGTTCGCTGGCCATGCACCGCCGTCCGCGCCGCCCGCCCGTGACCGCGGCGAGCAGCAGCGCGGCTCCCACTAGGGCAACGGCTGCCCCGCCGGCCACCATGCCTGCCGGCAGGACGGCTTCCGGTGCTCGGGCGATGAGCGATGCGGTCTTCCCGGGGGATGCCAGCAGCGCGGGCTCCCCCAGCAGGGAGAGGATGCTTTCAGTCACGAGCCACAGGCATGCGGCCAACACCAGCATCGCCGTGAGGGCGGACAGTCCGGCGCGCGATGAATGCGTTTCCCGGCGGATGATCCGCCTGTTGGTCCTGGCCGGGTTCACGGTTTCCTCCTGTCCTGTTTGGCGTCCACACGGGGTTCAGGGGTGGACCGTCCTGCTCCGGCAATGCGGATGCTGATGCGGCCACAGTCCAGGCCGGTGATCTGCTGACCCAGGGACGAGATCTTCAGCCGGGCGATGCTTGCCCGTTCGATCGCTGACTGCCGCCCCCGCCCCGCGGTCCCGAGCAGCGGTGGCGGCGGCAGCCGGACCGAGAGGTCCACTCCCAGCTTTGCGGCGTCGTCCGCCAGGGTGGCGGACACGTCGCCGCGCCTGACGCCGAAGGCGCCCGCGGCCACCGCTTCGATGGTGTGCCGCAGTGCTGCCGGTGCGATGCGGGTGTGGCCCTGCCTGGCTGGCCGTGGCCCGGTCACGATGACGAGCGGCGGCCGTGCAGGGCGTCCAGCACGGCGCCGAGGTCCAGCCTGCCTTCCGCGGCCCTGCCCAGGACGGCTCCGATTCCCATGAAGAGCGCCGTGAGCAGGAACCCCCAGAAACCAAAGGCCAGGGCGGCCAAGGCCAGGACTGCTCCCGCGGCGGTGCCGGCTGCCACCGGGGTCATGCAACCCTCGGTTCATGGCTGGTTTCGTCAGCGTCATCACCGTCAGACGGAACGTGGATGTCCGTGATGCTGATGTTGACTTCGGTGACCTCCATTCCCACCAGGTCCTCCACGGCGGAGTAGACCGCGTCGCGGGCATTGTCGGCCACCTGCTGGAGGGGATGCGGGTACTCCACCACCAGGGTTACGTCCACCGCCACCTGCGTCTGGCCCACCTCGACGCTGACGCCCTGTGTCAGGTCCTTCTGGCCGACTTTTTCGCGAAGGGTTCCAAGGGCCCGGGCTGCGCCGCCGCCAAGGGCATGCACCCCTTCGATCTCCTGGATGGCGATGCCGGCGATCTTGGCCACCACGCCGTCCGCCACCGTGGTGCGTCCTCGGCCGTCCTGGCCCTTGGCGGGGGAAAGCTCGTGGGCGGCGGCTGCTGCCTTCTTCTGCTGGACCGTTGCGGGGGTTTGCGTCTGCGTGGTCATTCCGTACGCTCCTTCTCGTTCTGGAACAGGTTCCAGGGCGCCTCGTGCGCCCTCACAAGTAAGGACGCGGCCAGGAAAGGAAACGTCACGCAGGAACTTATGTGATCGTCGTCACTTCAGTTCCCGGTCAGTAAAAAGGACGCGGGCGACGGCGGGTGGTTCCCGCCGTCGTCCGCGTCCTTTGCCTGGGGCTGCTTACAGCGCCAGTGCCGGCTCGTCCCCGCGCACGCTCAGCGTGAAGGTGTTCGGCCCGCTGCAGTGGACTGCAATGCGGCACGTGGTGGTGTTGTGGCGGGAGGAAAGCTCGGAGACCGCGGAATCGAGGGTCTCGTGGAGCGACGCGCGGTCCCAGATCTTCAGCGTCACGGATTCGGCAGTGTTAAACGTCATTGTTCAGTACTTTCCTGTGCTTAGCCGGTTGTCCGCCGGCGGTGGCCTGTCCGCGCTCGGAGGGTCGGTGGCCTGTGCTCACCGGTGGGCCTCGTTGCGTCACCAGGATGTCAAGGGCGGATGGTTTCCGGCCCTGTGCATCCATAGTGCCCATGGCGATTGAGAGGTCACAACCAAATACACCCTTTATTGCAAGTGAATCTCATCACGTGTGAGTGGCGACACAGCTGCTATTCATCGAAATGGGTGGTGATGCCGGCTTCCCCTGAGATGGACATGATGACCGTTGCGGCCACCTCCCGGAGCTTGACGTTCCTGGCGCTCGAGGTTCGCGTCAGGATATTGAAGGCAGTGTCCCGGTCGCAGCGGTTCTGGGCCATGATTGCCCCGATGGCCATGTCGATCACCGTCCGCGACTGCATGGCGGCGGACAGGTCGTTCCGGGCGTCGCTGAGCTGCGAAATCCGCAGGATCAGCCGCAGGGAGCTTGCCGCCTGTCCGGCGAAGAGCTCCGCAGTTGCTATGTCCTCGCTGCTGAACCCGTTGCTGCAGCCTGAGTAGAGGTTGAGGACTGCTTCGGCCTCACCCGCAAGATCCAGTGGGACCGCGAGGATGGACGACACGCCATGCTTCATGGCGGTCCGCACGTAGGGGCGCCAGCGGGTCTCGGCGGCGAGGTCGGGAACAAGGAGCGTGGTCTTACGTCGCAGTGCAGTAAGGCAGGGGCCCTGGCCGAACCCGTTCTGCAGCTCGTCAAGGGCCTTGGCAGCGGCGTCACTTGCTGCCACCGCCTCGGGTTTCCTGTGCCGGAGGACCGTGACGCCACTGTGAATCGTGCTGCCTGGGACGGAGAGCCTCGAGGCTGCCAGGATGGCCAGCTCCGCGAGGAAGGCCTGGATGTCCCGGCTTTCCAGCACCAGCTCCTGGAGTGACGGATCGCTTGTGGTCGGGGCCCGGCCGTCAAGCTTCCGGGGAGAGCCCTCGTTGCCGGTCATTCGTCCTCATCCGTGGATAATTCCGTCATGGCAGTGGAAATCAGCCCTACCTGGGCGGCCGGCAGGTGCAGGGCCTCGTTGAGATAGGCGTCCAGCGACATTTCGTCGGCATCGCCGCCAAGGCCGAAGTAGTACGTCCACAGTTTGATCAGCGGGACCCCGGCCTGGTGGAAACGCTGGGCCATTGCCCGGCGCTGCTCGTCGGCTTCCAGCAGGTTGTCCGGGCCGCCCGTCCAGTCGGCGTTCATGAGTGCACTCCGTCGGCGCGCACGGCAGCTTCCGCCGCTACCGGCGGGGGCTGGCGACGCGGGGCACGGCGGGGGGTGAAGGAGACTTCGGGCAAAAGGTCCGGGTGCCCATCGCAGGCTGCTGGTGGATGGTTGATGGCCATACGGCCTCGATCCCTGATTACGCCTGGAGGTTTAGGTCCCGGCTGGTGGCCGCCGCTCTTGGCGCGGGACGGCCCGTACATTCAACCTCTGGACCTGTGCGCAATCCCGAAATCTCCTACCTTTGACACTACGCGCCTTGGCGGATTTCTGATAGGGGAACTTATTCACTCCAGTTTCGCCCGGCAGGAGCAGCCCCTGGCCGCTTGAACTCACGTAAGCTGGGCGAATGTCGAGTTCATCGGATCATGAATCTGTACAGGAACTTCAAAGCATTCTGGTGGGCTCAGAGAACGGGGTTGAGTTCCTTTCGGGACTGTCCAGCCTTGCCGCTGCAGCGGTGTCTGAAGCTGCCGGGGACGCGATTGAGTGCGCAGTCACGCTAAAAGTAAAACGCAGGCCTGCAACGGCTGCCGGCAGCAGTGCGCGGGCTATCGAACTTGACCACATCGAGCAGGAGTTGGGTGACGGCCCCTGCATCCGGGCGCTCAGGGAGATGGCCCCAGTAATCATCGACGACGTCGACAGGGACCCCCGGTGGCAAGCACTGAACCGCCGGCTCGCTGAGCACAACGTGCGCAGTACGTTGGGTGTGCCGCTGGAGATCACAGGCGATGCCAGTGCTGCCTTGAACTTCTTTGCCACGAAGCCCGGCGTTTTTACCGCTGACGTCTATGACAAGGCCGTGGGTTTCGCCGCTGCCGCCCACAACACCCTGAATCTTTCCGTTCGAATCAATAACGCGCAGAGCAGGGCCGACGACCTCGAAGCGGCAATGCAAAGCCGCACCGCCATCAACCTGGCCTGCGGGGTGATCATGGCGCAGAACCGGTGTTCCCAGGAAGAAGCGATGGAAATCCTCACCAAGGTCTCCAGCAACCGCAACCGGAAGCTCCGGGATGTGGCCAGCGAGCTGATTGAGCAGTTGTCGGGCAGCAGTGCCAGGACGCACTTCGACGGATAGCCCGCCCCGCACGGGTGGCCGGGTGGATACCGTTCAGCTCAGCCGCCTGTCCTGACGGAGACCGCCGTGGCGCCGCCGGTGCCGCGGATGTCCCAGCAGTTGCCGGTTCCCATGACCTTGTAGTCCGCGCCGCCCGCTGATTCCACCACCACTGCCGTGTTCTCGTCGATGGCCACTGCCCGCTCCGCCAGCCCGGCCGCCACGGCGCCAACCGCCCGGCTCAGGGTGCCGGCCTGGGCCGCGTGCACATCCACTGTGAATGGGACCAGCCCCAGGCCCTCACGGAGAGCCAGGGAATCCAGGCCTTCGGAGCATTCTTCCCCGCAGACCTCCACCCCGTTGATCCGGTAACCGCCGATCAGGGCCAGATCCGGCGCCACCATGGCCCCGGCGGAGAATCCCAGGTAGGGAACGCCCCCAGTGACGAGCTTGGAAATGGCGTCGGCCGCGGGGTGGAGGCCTTCCCAGTAACCGGGCGTCAGCCCGCCGCCCACCACCACGCCGTCCACTCCGTCAAACGCGGCGGGATCCGCGGGTGCGCCCGGCACCAGCGGCACAACCACTGTTTCGCACTCGATCCGGGCCTGGAGAGGTTCTGTGTAAGCGGCCGCCACATCCTGCAGGTTGATACCTGCGCCAAACACGGCGACGGCAATGCGGGAAGCCCGGCCCTGCCCGGATCGCTGCCGGACTTCACCCGCGAACGCGTCAAAGGGACCAGGAAAGGCCGCCGGGTCCGGGCCCGCCCCGACGAGGAAGATGCTCATGTGCCCCAAGATACCGGCACTGCCCTCCGTCCTTCGGGCACCGCCGCGATTTGTCCAGGAATCCCATTGACGCCAGCACCCGGCGGGACTATCCTACAACCAAATGGTTGTAGATCAGCTCAGTGAGACCGAAGTGGACCGCCTCTTCCAGGCGTTCGCCGACTCCACGCGACGGGACATTGTCCGCCGGGTCACCGCCGGTGAGTACTCCGTCTCGGGGCTGGCAGCCCTCTACGCCATGAGTTTCGCCGCTGTACAAAAGCATGTGGCGGTGTTGGAACGCGCATCGTTGGTCAGTAAGGAAAAGCGCGGAAGGGAGCAGATCGTGCGGGGCAATCACGAAGGACTGCAAAAAGCCCGGCGGCTGCTCGACGAATATGAACAGATCTGGCGGCAGCGCGCCGCCAGGATGGCAGACATTCTCGCTGAAGGTTAGGAAGGCAATGCCATGACAGTCATCAGTACGGATAAGAGCGCCGAGGCTCTGAGCCTCACTCTCGTTGCCGAGTTCGACGCCGGAGTCGAACGCGTCTGGCAGCTCTGGGAAGACCCCCGGCAGCTTGAGCGGTGGTGGGGCCCGCCCACCTACCCGGCCACGTTCCATCGCCACGACTTCGTGCCTGGCGGCAAGGCCAACTACTACATGACAAGTCCCGAAGGGGAAAAGTTCCACGGTTGGTGGGAGTTCACTGCCATCGACGCGCCGCGCCGGCTCGAGTTCAACGATGGTTTCGCGGACAGCGACGGCAACCCGGCGGGCGAGTTGGGAACCTCCCACGCAACCGTGAGCCTGGAGCCTTTGGGGGAGCGGACCCGCATGACCATCCTGTCCACCTTTGAATCCGAGGAGCAACTTGAGCAGATGATGGCGATGGGTATGGAAGAGGGCCTCAAGGAGGCCGTTGGCCAGATCGACAGCATCCTCGCCGAGCACGCCAACGCCTGAATCCACCGCGCCGCCACAAACCGTTGCCGCGGCCTGTGCCACGGCGCCAGGTGGGCGGACGACGCCGGGACGTCCCGCCGTCGTTCGCTCACCCTGGGCGTTGAACGTGTCAGCCGCCCGCTGAATACTGGAAGGTGGGGATTGAGCGAGGGAAGGCGGTGGCAGCGATGAGCGGCGGCGCAGGGAATTTCCGGAAGCGGCTGGAGCGGGCGGCCGAGCTGCGTTCCTACCGCGGCGCGGGCATCAGTGCGGAGGAGGAAGCCGAGCTTGACGCCCTCGACGCGCAGGAACGGGAAAAGCGCAGGAAGGTCAGCGATGCCGCGCGCGCGGAATACCTCGTCCGGGATGCCATGGCGCAGGGGAAGTTCGACAACCTCAAGTACGCGGGCAAGCCAATTCCCGGCCTGGGCGAAACCTACGATCCCGACTGGTGGGTCAAGGGGCTGATCCAGCGCGAGAACATCAGTGGCCTGGGTCCGGCGGCAATCCTGCTCCGCACCGAGGACGCCGAGCTCGATGCAAAGCTGGACGCCCAGTACACGGAGCAGCAGGTCCGGGACCTCCTGCAGGACTTCAACCGGCGGGTCATCGATGCCCGCCGCCAGCTGCAGGGCGGGCCGCCCGTGATTACCAAGACCCGCGACATCGAGGAGGAAGTGCTGCGCTGGCGCGGTCGGCGTGCCGCCCGCGTGGAGGAGGCTCCTGCCGAGCAGGAACCCGGGCGCTCCTGGTGGAAGCGGCTCTGGAAGGGGACCGGCTAGGAATTCGGGTTTACCCGCTCGAAGAGCTCGCATAAGGCGTTGTAGTACTTGTCCGTCTGCCCCCGGTGGCTCAGCCCGATCCTGGTGCACACCCGCTGCGACGCTGCATTCGCAGGGCTCGTTACCGCAACAACCCGTGGCAGGCCGCGTGCAAAGGCATGGCCGAGGACCACCTGGGCGGCCTCGGTGGCGTAGCCGTTTCCCCAGTGGTCCGGGTGGAAATGCCATCCGATCTCCGTGTCGCCTGAGGGCTGGAGCGGCAATTCACTTCCCGACGCCGGGATGGACTTGAGGAGCAACGTTCCCGCGAGTTGAGGCTTGGCAGTTCTTTGTTGGGCGGCCTCAGCCTGGGCCTTGAGTTGGACAGCCCAGATGCCGTGGATGGGGTGGTCAATCCCGCGCCATTTGTCGATGAGTTCCCCGGCCTCGGCCATGCTGGTCATGACCCGTGGCTTAGTACCGATGAATCGCTGCACCTCCCAACGCGAGTAGAGGTCCAGTACGAAGGCCGCGTCTTCGGGCTCCCACGGGCGCAGGATGAGCCGCCCAGTCTCAAGGATCGTCACGCCACCCATGCTGCCAGAGGAGCGCGGCCAGGAGCGACAGTGCTCTGGCGGCTCTCCGAACCTAAGGCTTGTAATTGGGGTTGGGCCCGATCATCGAAGCGGGCGGCGGTGCAAACTGGCCGGCTGGGTAGAGCGGCGCCACCTTGAGCATGTAGTTGGCCCATTGAGGTCCGGCAATCATGTACCCGTCCAAGCGCGGGTAGAAGGTGCCGTTGATGGTCACGTTCTGGCCTGCCCGTTTTTGGCCTTCCAGCGCATCACCAAAGAAGGAAGCGGTCACCAAGCCGGTGGTGTAGCCCACCACCCAGGTGGAGCCGTTGTTGTTGGAAGTTCCGGTCTTGGCTGCCGTGGGAACCTTGTCCTGCACTTTGGGGTTGATCCAGACGCCCGAGCCCTTCTTCAGGACGTCCTGCAGCACGGAGTTAACACCCCGGGCCACGTCCGGTTTAACCGCACCATGGCAGTCCGGCGCTTGGGCCGGCAGCTTGGCTCCGGCAGCATCCTTGATCTCCAGCAGTGCGATCGGTGCACAGAACTGGCCCTCCGTGGCAAAGGTGGCAAAGGCGTTTGCCAGCGTGAGGGGAGCGACGCCGGTGCCGCCCAGCAGGTTGCCCAGCTGGTGCATGTTGACGGGCGAGCTGTCCAGGCCGCTGTGCAGGCCCACAGCGTCCACCATCTTCTGGATGCCGCAGAAATCCAGCTGGGAAGCCGAAGCGAAGGTGGCGGTGTTGATGGAGTTGTAGAGGCCGTAGTTGACGGGCATGGGCCGGTAGAACCCGTCTTCGGCATTCTGCAGGTCGTCCGCAGCGCCAAGGGCCGGGTTTGCCTGCGCTGTGCTGTAGGCCCCAAGAACCTTTCCGCAGCTGTCCCTCCAGGGGAACCCCAGCGGATAGACGCGGCGTGAAGCGTCCACTTCGGCGGTGAGCGTCTTGCCCTCGTTCAGCCACTCGGCAAACGTGAAGGGCTTCATTGTGGATCCCGGCTGGAAGCCGCCGGCACCGTTAAGGTCGTTCCCCTGCGCGTCCCTGGCATCCACGTTGAAGTTCAGGTTGGTGTCGAACTTTCCGGGTTGCGGAAGGAAAACCGTGTTTTGGGCCATCGCCAGGATCTTGCCGCTGCCGGGTTGGATGCTGACCAGCGATGCCGCCCAGTGGTCCGGGTTCGCTCCCGCCGTTCCATCCACCTGTGCTTGGGCGGCGGCCTGGAGCCGGCTGTCCAGGGTGGTGACGATGGTCAGGCCGCCGCGATAGAGCCGCCGCTCGCGTTCAGCTTCAGTTGGGCCGTACGCGGGATTGTTCAGGATCAGGTGGGAGATGTAGTCGCAGAAGTACGGGGCCATGGTGGCATTGGCGCAGCCCTGCTGCTGGGGGCTGATCTTCAGCTGGATGGGGGTGGCCACAGCTTCGTCGTGCTGGGCCTGGGTGATCTTGCCCAGCCGCAGCATCTCGCCCAGGACCTGGTTCCGCCGCACGATGGACTTGTCCGGGTTGGTGGCCGGGTTGTACAGGGTGGGGCTGTTGACCACGCCGGCCAGCAAGGCCGCCTGGGGAAGCGTGAGGTCCTTCGCGGTGGTGCTGAAGAAGTGACGGGCTGCAGCTTCAATGCCGTACGCGTTGCTGCTGAAGAACACGATGTTGAGGTAGCCCTCAAGGATCTGGTCCTTGCTGTATTTCTTTTCCAGGGTGACGGCGAGTTTCATTTCCCGCATCTTGTCGCCGAGGTTCTTTTGCCCGTTCAGGACCACCGCGTCCGGCCGGTCCTGGGAGAGTTGCGCCTCGTTCAGGACGTTGGTCACGTACTGCTGCGTGATGGTGGACGCGCCCTGCTCGCCGCCCTTGGTCAGGTTGGACACCAGCGCCCGCAGTATCCCCTGCGGATCCACGCCGGCGTGCTCATAGAACCTGCTGTCCTCGATGGCGATGATGCCGTCCTTGATGAAGGGCGACATCTGGTCCAATGGCACCTGCACCCGGTTTTCCGCATAGAACGTGGCGATTGCCTGCCCGTCCGCGGTCAGTACCTTCGTGGCCTGCGACGGCGGCTGGACCGTAAGCTCCGACGGCAGCTTTTCGAAGAAATCAATGGAGGAGCTGACCCCCATCCCCGCTGCGGCGACGGCAGGAACCACCAGGCTCGCCACCAGGACGCCGCACATGGCACTGGCTGCCAGGAACCCCAGGATCCTTCCCAAGGCCGCGTTGAAACCCTGCCTGCGCTTCCGCTTCTTCGCCATTCCTCAGCCCTCGTGCTCGAAGGTGGGACCAGAATACGCTCACGCCAAGGACGGAAAAAGAGGCGGAAAGGTCAGGATTTGGTCACGTCCAACCATTGACGGGCGATAGTTACCGATATATCTTTTAAATATCGCTGAAGTTAAGCGACTACCTATCAACGGAAGGACGATGCCACCATGAACGGCATGTTTGATGACAAAAATCCCGGTCCTGCATTCGGCCGGGGACGCTTCGAGCGGGGAAGGGGCCACAAAGGTCCGCACGGGCACAGGGGCCCCGGCTTTGGCCCGGGATTCGGTCCCGGTTTTGGGCCAGGCTTTGGTCCGGGTTTTGGTCCCGGTTTCGGGCGGGGCGGCCGGCGGGCCAGTCGGGGCGATGTCCGCGCGGCGATCCTCTCGCTGCTGGCCGAGGCCCCCTCGAATGGTTACGGACTGATCAAGACCATCGCCGCAAAGACGGGCGGGATGTGGCGCCCCAGCCCCGGATCCATCTATCCCACCCTCCAGCAGTTGGTGGACGAAGGCCTGATCGAGGCCCTCAGTGAGGGCCGGGGGACTGAGTTTGCCCTGACCGACGCGGGCAAGGCCTACGTGGCGGAGCACGCGGAGGAAATGGAGAACGCCTGGAACGCCGAGCCGGACAGTGCAGACCGGGACTTCCACCAGAGCATTGGCAAGCTCATGGGGGCCATCCACCAGTTCCGCAGCGGAGTGTCGGAGGAACAGCGGGCTGCCGCCATCGAGAAGATGGATGAAACGCGGCGCGCGCTCTACAAGATCCTCGCGGACTAGCTGCTACGCGAACGAATCTTCCTTCGCGCGCCGATCCGCGGGGACAGCAGCAGGAGCGGTTCCGTGGTGCGCCAGCATGTGGCCCAGGCTGCTGAAGCCGGAGCCCATCTCTCCGAACGCGTAGGCGGTCTCGGCGTGCTCGGACAGGTCCACGCCGGCAGTTTCGGCCTCGTGGCTGACGCGGAAGCCCACGGCCTTGTTGATGATTCCGGCAATAACCGCCGTCCCGATGCCGGACAGGAGCAGGGTGATGACGACGGCGGCTGCCTGGGCGATGAGCTGCTGGGCACCGCCGCCGTAGAAGAGTCCGCCGCCCTTGCCGTCTACGGGCAGGGCGATGAAGCCGAGCGACAGGGTGCCGATGAGGCCGGCGCCGAGGTGGACGCCCACCACGTCAAGGGAGTCGTCCAGGCCGAAGCGGTATTTGAGGTCCACGAACACGCAGCACGCGGCTCCTGCCACCAGGCCCAGGCCAATTGCGGCCACTGGGCTGATGTTGGCGCAGGAAGGGGTGATGGCCACCAGGCCGGCCACAACGCCGGAGGCCGCGCCCAAGGAGGTGGGGTGTCCGTGGCGGATCTTTTCGGTGACCAGCCAGCTCAGCATGGCTGCAGAAGGGGCTACCAGGGTGTTGATCCAAATGAGGCCGGCCTGTTCGACGCTGGTGGCCGCGCCGCCGTTGAAACCGAACCAGCCAAACCAGAGGATTGCCGCGCCCAGCATGATGAAGGGGATGTTGTGGGGGCGGTGGTTGGGGTCCTTGGCGAAGCCGTGGCGCTGGCCCACGATGACGGCGAGCACCAGGGCTGCCGTGCCCGAGCTGATTTCGACGACGGCGCCGCCGGCGAAGTCGATGACCTGGCCGAAGATCCGGGTGACGGCCCCGCCGGCACTCATCAATCCGCCGCCCCAGATCATGTAGGCAAGCGGGCAATAGATCACCGTGATCCATACCGGCACAAACAGTGCCCAGGCGCTGAACTTGGCGCGGTCGGCGATGGCCCCGCTGATCAGGGCCACGGTGATGATGGCGAAGGTGGCGCTGTAACCGGCCTTGAGCAGGTCGGGGGAACCCATCAGGTTCTGCAGCCCGAAGCTGGTGAAGGGATTGCCGAACAGCCCAAGGAAGCCGTTGCCGGTGGTCATCGAGTAACCCCAGAGGACCCACACCACGCCAACAATCCCTGCCGAGATGAAGCTCATCATGATCATGTTGAGGGCCGCCTTGGCGCGGGTCATGCCGCCGTAAAAAAGGCCCAGCCCGGGGGTCATCAGCAATACCATTGCGGCCGAAATCATCAGCCAGACGTGTTGGGCAGTGATTTCCACCGGTGGGTCCCTTCGCAACGTGATCTTGGTGCGGGACCTGGTTGGCCCCGGAGCATTTCCCCCGGGATCCATTTTTGGCGCAGCGTGTTTCAGCCAATGCCGCTTAAAGTTGCGCCCACGTTACACAAATCGCTCCGGCGTGAAGTTCACGTGTCGGCTATGTTTCGGGAATGTAAACGGTCACTCCCCTGGGGGTGGGCGCAAGAGGCGTGCACCCCTCCAATTCCCCGCAGCGGCGGGCCAAACGGCCAGCCGACGGTGAGAACCGCCGTCGTACGCGCTCTTGGCTTCTGTTTCGGGGCCATGAACGGCACCTCACCCGTGTCAGAACCTGCGGGCGTTGGCCAGGACCGGCAGCTTGGCGCGGACGTCGTCCACAGTTGAGGGATCGATATCGACGACGGCGAGTTCCGGCTTGCCGCCCAACGCCACCACCGCCTTGCCCAAGGGAGTGACGACGGCGCTGTGCCCGATTCCGGTGGGTGCTGTTCCTGCCGGCCCCGCGCCGGTGGCTTGGGGGTCGCCCTGGCCGCATGCAACCACGAAGGTGGTGCTGTCCAGCGCCCGGGCGCGCACCAGCAGGTCCCACTGTTCGGCCTTGCCGGGACCCGCGCCCCAGGATGCGCACACGATGTTCACCTGCGCGCCCGCGTTGGCGTTGGCCGTGAACAGGCCCGGAAAGCGGACGTCGTAGCACGTGGCCAGGCCGAAGACCGTCCCGTCCAACTCGAAGGTCACGGGTGCTTCCCCCGCATCCACTGTCTTTGACTCCGTGAAACCGAAGGCGTCGAAAAGGTGGACCTTGTCGTAGGAGGCCTCCACTCCGGGGCCGGTGACCAGCAGCGTATTGCGGACCCGGCCGTCCTGGCCCGGAGTGAACATGCCGGCCACCACTGTGATCTCAAGCTCCCGCGCCATCCTGCGGACCTCGCTGGCCCACGGGCCGTCGATGGGTTCGGCGATGTCCTTCAGGGAGTGGCCGAAGGCACGCATGGTTGCCTCCGGGAAGACCACCAACTGCGCGCCGGCGTTCTTTGCCTGGGCGGCGTAGTCCCACACCAGCTCAAGGTTGGCGGCGGTGTCGGCGCCGCTGATGATCTGCGCTACTGCGATACGCATGGAAAAGCTCAATCTGTTGGTAACGGAAACGGGTGCCCGGGCCAGGGGCCCGGACACCCAGGTTGATGCGGTGCCGGGGCCTACTGGCGGTAGCCCTCAACCTCGCTGATGGGGCGGGCCTCGGCGTCGTCAGGGTTCTCGCCTGAGTCCTTCTTGGCGCGGCGCTGGCGCAACAGGTCCCAGCACTGGTCCAGGCTCTCTTCCACGTACTTCAGCCGCGCGGGGTCCGGCTGGCCGCCTTCTGACCCCTCCCGCAATGAGTGTTCCTCCTCCACCAGGGCCTGGATGTGCGTCAAAATATCCTGATCATTCATGGTTTCCCCTTACTCCGGTCCGGTCTCCTTCAGCGTACGTATCACCTGCTGAAGCCACCAGTCCCCGCGCTGTACCATCAATTTCATGCCCACTGCGCTTGATATGGCAGGTCCCATCCTGGAGGTCCTCACCTGGTTGTGCCTGCCCGCCGGGTTGGGACTGCTCTTCTACACCGGGTTCCTTCGCCGCTACGTGCATCCCTGGGATGTGGCCGAGGCTGTGGTGTACTCCGACTCCACCGGCGTGGGGTTCCGCTGGTTCGACCGGAAGCACCAGGTGCACAACGCTCCGATGTCCCCGTACGACATCCGGGACATGGCCGAGGGGGACACCCTGCCCATCTACTACCACCCCAAGCGCCCCACGCAGTGGCAGACCACCCGGCCTGAGGAGGCCGGCAGGACGGCCTCGGTCCTGGGCCGCTGCCTGACCGCCATCGGCTCGGTGGCATTGCTGGCCGGCTTCGTCCTGCCGATGTTCTAGGATTGCCCGCTGACCGGCATCTTCAATTGACCAGGACTACAACGATGCCCAGCACGCCCAGCGCGACTCCAGCCACCGCGGTCCACAGCACCGCGGGCAGGTCCGCTTCGATGCTTTCGCCCGCCAGTCCGTGGGACCTCTTCAGGTAGCGGCGGCGCTGGGTGAGATAGATGGCAAGGGCAGTGCCGCCGGACACCACCGGCAGCATCAGGATGGGCGCCCCGTAGGTGGGAAGCCAGCGCAGGAAGAAGGCGCTCGCCGTCACCAGCGCCAGCATGGTCCGGCCCCAGGCGAGTGCGGTCCGCTCGGGCTGCAGGCCGGGATCGCCGTGGGGGCTGGGCGCGCGGGAGGCCACAGGATCAGCGCCAGAGGATAAAGACCAGTACGACGGCGGCAGCGAGCGCCCCTGCCCCCGCCAACAGGGGCACAAAGAGCGGCAGCGGCAACGGGGCTTTGCTGCGCATGCTCCGTTCCACCCGAAGCCAGCGCACCGCCGCTCCACCGCTGAGCATCATGCCCAGCAGCAGCAAAAGGACCGCCAGGCCTTTGCGGACCGGTTCGATGAAGAGGCCGGAAGTAAACGCCTCGATCGCGATGCCGCCCGCCAGCAGCGCAAGGGACGTGCGGATCCAGGCCAGGAAGGTGCGCTCGTTGGCAAGGGTGAACCGTGGGTCCGGTTCCTCACCTCCGGGCAGCAGCCGTTCCGCGATTTTTCCGCGCGACGGCGGGACCGCTGGACCGGACGACTGCTCACTGTTGATCACCGGGCCAGTTTAGCCGTGCGTGATGGGCGCGGCCGGACAGCCGATTTGGAAACTAAGCATGCTTGCTATTAGTTTGGTTTCAGCCTCTCCGTTTGGCCCCCCAATCAAGCGGAGAGGCGTCCATCTTCAGGCTGCGGGCCGGAGCGCGGCCTTGTCTGCCAAATGCCCACCGATTGGCAGCGCTGCGGTGGCGGCGGGTGACGGCGCGTTCAGCACGTGGATCATCCGGTCCGTCTCCGCCAGCAGGAAATCATGGAGGAGTGTACCGTCACGGCGCACGGCCTGTGCCCTGATGCCGGCCTCGTAGGGCAGCAGGTCGGCTTTGGTCAGCCCGGGCGCGTATTTGCGGCACTCCTGCAGGTAGCTTCCCTTGAACAGGGAGTTCCTGGCTTCCCGCACCGCGGTGGCGGCGTTGGACCTGGCCACGTGCCACAGTCCCGGGAAGCGTAAATACCGGGCGACATCCTTTATATCCACGGAGAACTTGGGGTACCCCTCACGGGACAGGCCCAGCACCGCGTTGGGCCCCACCGTGATGCTGCCACTGATGGTCGGCGTCAGGTGCACGCCCAGGAAGGGCAGTTCCGGGTCGGGTACGGGGTAGATGAGGTGGCGGACGTAGTCCGACCTGGCCGCCGGCAGCTCAAAGTACTCGCCACGGAAGGGGATGATCTGGACGTCGATGGCCATCCCGGCCAGCTCCGCCAGCCGGTCCGACTGCAGGCCCGCGCAGGCCACCAGCCGGCGGCAGGAATAGCGTTCCTGTCCGGTGCCCACCTCCACGCGGTCCGGATGTTCCACGATGGAGCTCACCCTGGCTCCCGTGATGACGCGTCCGCCGGCCTCCGTGACGAGCTCCGCCAGCCTGCGCGCCACCTCCCGGTAGTCCACGATGCCGGTGCTGGGAATGAACAGTGCGCCCAGCCCTGAAACGTTGGGCTCGCGCCGGCTGAGTTCCGCCTGGTCGAGGCGCTCGCAGTCCAGTTCGTGGATGGCAGCGCGTTCCTCCAAGCTGTCCAACCGGGCCAGCTGAACCTCCGAGGTAGCCACCAGCAGCTTGCCCGGCTCGGCGTACCTGATGCCGTGCTCCCGGCAGAAGTCCTTGGTCTGCTGCGCGCCGGCCTTGCTGAACCGCGCTTTCAGGCTGCCCGGGGCGTAGTAGATGCCGGAATGGATCACGCCGCTGTTGTGCCCGGTCTGGTGGGATGCCAGCGTTTCCGCGGCCTCCAGCAGGACCAACGAGGCTCCCGGCTGCTTCCGCAGCAGCTGGTAGGCGGTTGCCAGGCCCACAATCCCGCCGCCGATAACGCAGTAGTCTGTCCGATCCACAGCCCCGCCTTTCGTTGTGGCTAGATCCTAACCACCGGCGTGCTGTTTTGGCCCGGCTCTACTGCTTATCCCCCGCTCCGAGGCGCAAACATGATCACGGCAACCCCGAGCAGGCAGACCAGGGATCCGGCGATGTCCCACCGGTCCGGCCGGAAACCGTCAAAGGCCATTCCCCACGCCAGGGAACCCGCCACGAACACTCCGCCGTAGGCAGCAAGGATCCTGCCGAAGTGGGCGTCCGGCTGGAGGGTGGCCACAAAGCCGTAAACGCCAAGCGCAATTACCCCCAGGCCGGCCCACCACCAGTCCTTTCCTTCACGGACGGCCTGCCACACCAGCCACGCGCCCCCGATCTCCGCGGCAGCGGCCAGCACAAACAGGACAATGGTCTTGAAAACACTGACGGTTTCTTCCGGAATGCCCACGCAGCCATCATGCCAGCAGGGAATGCAGCCGCCGGCCGGAGAGTTGGGGGAGGTATGGAGCGTATCGGATTCCTCTCATTCGGCCACTGGGGCCCCGGCCAGGGTTCCCGCACCAGGACAGCGGCGGATGCCCTGCTGCAGGGGATTGACCTGGCGGTTGCCGCTGAGGAGCTCGGAGTGGACGGCGCGTTCTTCCGGGTCCACCATTTCGCCCGCCAGCAGGCATCGCCGTTCCCCCTGTTGTCCGCCATTGCAGCACGCACCAGCCGGATCGAGATCGGCACCGGCGTCATTGATATGCGCTACGAAAATCCGCTGTACATGGCAGAGGAAGCCGCAGCTGCGGACCTGATCAGTGGCGGCAGGCTGCAGCTGGGCATCAGCCGTGGTTCACCCGAACCTGCCCGGGAAGGCGCGTCAGCATTCGGTTACCAGCCGCAGCCGGGGGAGACTGACGCTGACATGGCGCGCCGCCACACCGACGTCTTCCGCAGGGCCATCACCGGTGCCGGCATGGCCCAGGCCGATCCCCGCTACGCGGGCGGCGCAACCGGGCTCCTGCCCATCCAGCCCCAGTCGCCGGGATTGGCGGAACGCATCTGGTGGGGCGCCGGCACCAGGAAGACTGCCGTGTGGGCCGCGGAGCTGGGCATGAACCTGATGAGCTCCACGCTGCTGACCGAGGACACGGGGGTTCCCTTCCATGAACTCCAGGCTGAACAGATCCAGCTGTTCAGGGATGCCTGGGCCGCCGCCGGACACCCCCACACCCCGCGTGTGTCGGTCAGCCGCAGCGTCCTTCCCATCGTTGATGAGGAGGACAACTATTACTTCGCAGGCAGCGCCCTCCGCGACGGCCGCGACCAGGTGGGCGTCATTGACGGCACCACTGCCAGGTTCGGCAAGAGCTACGTCGGGCCGCCGGACCTCCTGGCAGAGCAGCTGGCCGCCGACACCGCGGTCCAGGCGGCGGATACCCTGCTGCTGACCGTTCCCAACCAGCTGGGCGTGGACTTCAACGCCAAGCTGTTGGGCACTATCGCGGAGCACGTGGCGCCCGCGCTGGGATGGAGCCGAAAGGATGCTGGGAACCTTTTGTGAGACCTAACCGTTACTCTTGAAGTGCGTCGTGGGGGCTTCGCGCCCCAACTACTGTGTGACTGCGGAACGGTCATATGACGGAGAGAGAGAAATATGGCTCGCGCCGCCCTAGGCTTTACTGCATGATCCGGCTACGGCAGCTGGCCCAGGCGGCCTCAGTGCTCACTACGCCCCTGGCGCCGGAAGATGTCCTGGCCCTGTTCAACCCTGTCTACTCCGCCCGGCAGCTGCGTGGTGTGGTCACGCGGGTGGTCCAGGAGACCGCCCAGTCCGCCACCATCTTCTTCCGCCCCGGCCGCGGCTGGAAGGCGCACCTGGCCGGACAATGGGCGCGCATCGGCGTCGAACTTAACGGCGTGCGCCACTGGCGCTCCTACTCCCTCAGCGCCCCTGCCGGCAAGGACCCGGCCATCACCGTCACCGATGTCGGCGCGGTTTCCGGCACCCTGGTACGCACCACCAAGCCCGGCGATGTCCTGTTCCTGGCGCCGCCGCAGGGCGATTTCGTGCTTCCGGAGCATCCGCGTCCGCTCCTGATGGTCACGGCCGGCAGCGGCATCACCCCGGTGATGTCGATGATCCGCACGCTTGTACCGCGGCGCCCGGATGCCGACGTCGTACTGGTCCACTCAGCCCGCACCCGCGACGACAGCCTGTTCCGTGAGGAGCTGGCCGAGCTCGCTGACCAGTTCCCCAACTTCCGGCTGGCGCACTGGTACACCGGCGAACAGGGACGCATGGACTTCTCCAGCACCAGGGAGCTGGACGAGATCTGCCCCGACTGGAAGGAACGGGCAGCCTACGCCTGCGGCCCGGACAGCTTCCTTGATGACGCCGAGGCGTTGTGGAAGCGGGCGGCCCTGACCACACGGGCGCCCGGCACTGACGTGGCGGTGGCCGGCAGTGCCGGCAACCTGATGATCGAACGCTTCAACACCTCCTTTAACGCCGCGGTGGGGCACGACGGCGGCCTGGTCACCTTTGAAGCCAGCGACCGCGAGGTGGAGGCGGACGGCGACACCCCCATCCTGGATATCGGCGAGGACGCCGGGGTGCTGATGCCCAGCGGCTGCCGCATGGGCATCTGCCACAGCTGCCTCACTCCATTGCTGGCAGGGCAGGTCCGCGACCTCCGCACCGGTGAAATCCACGGCGAACCCGGCCAACTGATCCAAACGTGTGTCTCGGCAGCCGCCGGACCCGTCAACCTCGAACTCTGAGGAGCAGCACCGCATGTCTGTCATCTCACCCGCAAAAACCCCCGCTACAGGCGCCAACGGCGGCACCTCCAGGACACGCCCCGGAAAGCTGGCCGAATCGGGAAGCCCCAGCGTCCGTCCCCCGGCCGCCGCCCACCTCACCGACGAGCAGGTGGCGGATCTGGGCCGCGAGCTTGACGCCATCCGGGACGAGATCCTGGGCAAGCGTGGCGCGGAAGATGCCGCCTACATCCGCCGCATGATCAAAATCCAGCGCGGCCTGGAGCTCTCCGGCCGCGCCGCCCTGCTGGTGGGAAAGAACAAGGCCGCCTGGGTCACCGGCACCACGCTGCTGAGCCTGGCCAAGATCCTGGAGAACATGGAACTGGGCCACAACATCCTCCACGGCCAGTGGGACTGGATGCGCGATCCGGACATCCACTCCACTACTTGGGAATGGGACTTCGTCACGCCCTCCCGGTCCTGGCAGCACACCCACAACGACCTGCACCACCGCTGGACCAACGTGGTGGGCAAGGACAACGACGTCGGATACAACCTCCTGCGCATGGACGAGGAACAGCCGTGGACGCCCAAGAACCTGGGCAACCCGCTGTA
Source organism: Arthrobacter sp. E1SS-5 (assembly GCF_057073715.1). NCBI lineage: Bacteria > Bacillati > Actinomycetota > Actinomycetes > Micrococcales > Micrococcaceae > Arthrobacter > Arthrobacter sp. E1SS-5. The sequence continues at coordinate 3,676,543 of NZ_CP172703.1, read as the reverse complement.
CAACGCCCTCCTGGCCCCCGTCTTCGAATGGGGCATCGCCATCTACGACCTCGAACTCGTGGAGTACAAGGAAGGCAAGAAGTCCAAGGAAGCCCTGCTCAAGGACCTCAAGGCGCTGGGCAAGAAGGTGGTCACCCAGTTCACCAAGGACTACGCCGCCACGCCCGCCCTGGCCATGCTCACCGGCTCCGCCAAGCAGGCACTGTTCGGCACCCTCGCCGCGAACGCCATCCGCAACGTCTGGGCCCACGCCGTGATCTTCTGCGGCCACTTCCCGGAAGGCACCGACACCTTCACTGAGGAAATGGTGGAGGGGGAGACCCGCGGGGACTGGTATGTCCGCCAGATGATCGGGTCCGCCAACATCTCCGGCTCCAAATTCATGCACCTCATGACCGGCAACCTCTCGCACCAGATTGAGCACCACCTCTTCCCGGACCTGCCGTCCAACCGGTATGCCGAGGTGGCGCCCAGGGTCCGCGAAATCTGCCAGCGCTACGGCCTGAAGTACACCACGGGTCCGCTGCTGAAGCAGGTGGGTTCGTCCTGGGCCAAGGTTTTCAAACTGGCCCTGCCCGGAAAGACGGCCCGCGCCTAAACCTTCAAATACAGAGGTGACCCGGTGGGCCCTGCCCGGCCGGTCACCTCTGTATTGCGGGCGTTACCGCCGGCTGGCGGGGGCCAGCAGCATATGGTCCAGCTTGGGCAGTGCATGCCGGAGCTGGTGCTCGGCGCGGTGAAGAATCTCTTCCGCCTCCGACAACGCCGTGTCCGCCAGTTCGATGCGGGCCGATCCCTGCAGCCGGTGGCCGGACCAGCGCAGCTGCAGGTGCTGGACTGAAAGAACGCCCGGTGTCCTCGCCAGCGCGGTTTCCGCACGTGACACCAGTTCCGGTTCGATACCATCCATCAGTCGGCGCCCGATGCTGCGGACCGTGCCCCACAGCAGCACCATGATGGCGGCGGAGATGACGAGCCCGACGATCGGGTCCGCCAGCGGAAAACCGAGCATGACGCCCACGGCGCCGATCACCACGGCCAGCGAGGTGAAACCGTCCGTCCGGGCATGCACGCCGTCGGCAACAAGCGCGGCGGAACCGATCCTGCGGCCAACCCGGATCCGGTAAATCGCCACCGCTTCGTTTCCTGCAAAGCCGATCAGGCCTGCCGCCATGACCCAGCCCAGGTTTTGCAGCGGCTGCGGATTGATCAGGCGGTCCAGCGACTGCCAGCCGGCCACGACGGCGGAGAGGGCCACCACGGACACGATGAACAGGCCAGCCAAATCCTCGGCCCTGCCGTAGCCGTAGGTATACCGGCGGGTGGCGGCCCTGCGCCCCAGGATGAACGCAACCCACAGGGGCACCGCAGTCAACGCGTCGGAGAAGTTGTGGATGGTGTCCGCCAGCAGGGCCACCGAACTGCTGAACAGGACCACCACGAACTGCAGAATGGTGGTGGCCAGCAGGAGGAACATGCTGATTTTCAGCGCCCGGATGCCCTCGGTGCTGGCCTCCATTGCATCGTCGATCGAATCGGCGGCATCGTGCGTGTGCGGGACAAACAGCTCGATCAGCCAACCCTTGAAACCGGAGTGGTGATGATGCCCGTGGTCGTGGTCGTGACCGTGGCTGTGCCCATGGCTGTGGTCGTGGCCGTGGCCGTGGTCATGCCCGTGCCCGGCGTGGCCGTCCTCGTGGGGGTGGCTGTGCGTATGCGTCGACTCCTGATGCGGCCCGGTCATGAGGCGCTCCTGTCTGCAGTGTGGGCGGGAACGCGGTGGTGCGCGGGCTCCCCGCCGAGTGCGTGCTCGGCTTGGAAGATGGCGTCGGCCACCAACTGGCGGGCGTGCTCATTCTCCAGCCGGTACAGCACCCGCGTGCCCTCCTGCCGCGTGGACACCATCCTGGCGAGGCGCATCTTGGCCAGGTGCTGGGAGACGGCGGCGGGGGATTTGCCCACCACATCGGCCAGGGCTCCCACCGCCATCTCGCCGTCACGCAGCGCCAGGATGATCCGCACCCTGGTGGCGTCGGCCAGCATGGCGAAGACCTCCACCGCCAGCTCCACATACTGGCTGTCTGTGCCCAACGAGCAAGCATTAGTATCTGCATTCATGCGCATATAGTGTCATAACTTCAGCCCTGGAGCACACTTTGGACAGTCCCGCCGCGGTCGAATTCAGGCCTGCTCCCGGGCGGCGGCGCACCCTAAAGTAGGAGGTGCACGGCCACGGCGCTCCGCCTGCCGCCCTGATCAGTCTCGAAAGGAATTCGCCCCGATGGCTTTCATCACCGTAGGTACCGAGAACAGCACTGATATCGAGCTCTACTACGAGGACCACGGCTCGGGCCAGCCCGTGGTGCTGATCCATGGCTACCCGCTGGATGGCTCCTCCTGGGAGAAGCAGACCGCGGCTCTCCTGGGTGCGGGCTACCGGGTTATCACGTACGACCGCCGCGGTTTCGGCAAATCCAGCAAGCCCACCGAGGGCTATGACTACGACACCTTCGCTGCGGACCTCAACACCCTGCTCACCATCCTGGACCTGAACGACGTCGTACTGGTGGGCTTCTCCATGGGAACCGGCGAGGTGGGCCGCTACCTGGGCACCTACGGCTCCGGCCGCGTCGCCCGTGCCGCGTTCCTGGGCTCACTGGAGCCGTACCTGCTTAAGACCGACGACAACCCCGACGGCGTCCCGCAGGACGTGTTCGACGGCCTCAAGGAAGCTGTTACTGCTGACCGGTACGCCTTCTTCTCCGAGTTCTTCAAGAACTTCTACAACGCGGACACCTTCCTGGGCACCCCGCGCCTCAGCCAGGAAGCGGTGAACGCCAGCTGGAACCTTGCTGCAAGCGCCGGTGCCACCGCATCGGTCGCCGCCCAGCCCACCTGGCTCACCGACTTCCGCCAGGACATCCCCAAGATCGATGTTCCGGCCCTGATCGTGCACGGCACCGCCGACAACATCCTCCCCATCGATTCCACCGGGCGGCTGTTCGCCAAGGCACTGCCCAGCGCTGAGTACGTGGAGATCGAAGGCGCACCGCACGGCCTGCTGTGGACGCATGCCGCAGAGGTCAACCAGGCGCTGCTCGGCTTCCTTTCCAAGTAGGCGCTGACGGAAGAAGGGCGACGGCGGCTGCCCGCCGCCGTCGCCCTTCTTCCCAACGGCCGTTCCCGGCCAGGGCGTTGTGCCTAGGCGTGGGGTTCGCCTGCCGTTGTCTGTTTCCGTGACGCAGGCTGTTCTAACGGCGGTGTTGATGCCACAAGTTGCCGTGCCAGCTCTTTCAGTTCCCCTGGACGGAACGGCTTGGTGAGATAGCCGGCAGCCCCTGACGCCATGCCGGCCAGCACGTCGTCGTTCTCGGAACGTGCCGTCAGGAACAACAGGGGTGCGGTGGTGAGGGCACGGATGGCGCGGGCCACCACGTGCCCGTCCATATCCGGCAGGCCAAGGTCCAGGGTGACCAGGGCGATGGCGGGATCAGCAGCGGCGGCAATGCCCTCTGCCCCCGTGCCCACGGCTGTCACTTCGAAGCCCGCACGGGACAGGACCACTGTGATCAGTCCCCGGATATCGTCGTCATCCTCCATGACAAGGCAAACATGCTGCTGTTCCATTCAAGGCCCCCCGGCGAAAAGTTGGCACCAGTCTACTGGTGGCGGAACACCTTGCCGCAGACCGCCGTCCTAGCCGTCGTAATGTGTACGCGCAGGCCCCTGGCCCAGGGCATTCACAACGGCAGCGGCCACATCGTGCAGCTTGGTGTTTCGGGTACTCGATGCCGTCTTCAGGATGCCGAACGCGTCCTGCTGGCTGCACCGGTTCTGGGCCATGATGATTCCCACCGCCATATCGATGACCGTGCGGGATTCCAGCGTGGCGCGGAGGTTCGCCGCCGTTTCGCTGTAATGCGCAAAGCGGACTGCGAGGCGGAGCGCCAGCGAGGTCTGGCTGACGAAATCCTCGGCGAACGCCAGCACCCGGCCTTCAAAGCGGTTGGCCCGACGGGAGTACAGCAGCAGCGCAGCCTTGGTTTCCCCTTCAAGCCGGAAAGGAAGCGCCGCGACCGATTGGACGCCCTGGGCAACGACGGCAGAGGAGTATTCCGGCCAGCGGTGATCCCCGGCAAGGTTCGGCGCGTGCACAGTCTCCTGGGCGGTGATTGCGGTGAGGCTGGGCGTTTCTGCAAACCTGTGCTCAAGCCGGCCGAGGGACTTGGCTTCCTGGCTGCTGCTGGCGATTGTGGCTGTTTTCCGCTGCCGGAGCAGGGTGATGGCACACAGCATTTCATCGCCGGGCTCGGAGAGGTTGCGGGCGGACACCTGCGCCAGCTCCGTAAGGAAGTCCTCAACGTCGGAGCTGTTGAGGACCAGTTCATGCAGGTGTTCGGTAATGGATGTATCGGTTTTTGCTGTTGACTCGCTGGCCACGGTTCCTGGTGCCATTCGTTCAGGTCAAAACGAGCCTGCAACACACAAACGCCCCGCAACTGGGCGGGGAGCCGGTGATGGTCGCTGGATCGACGAACTTTCCAACGGCCTGCTGCTAAACCGATAACCAGAGTATATACATTCGGGGCGGCACGAAGCCCACAACCACTTGGGGCGGTGACGCCGTTTGCCGGCGCTGGAAAAGGGTACCGGTCACAATGAAGCGGGTAGCGCCCCGGGGAAGGGCAGGAACATGACCAGGCTCCTCATCATCGGCCCGCCAGGCTCCGGCAAAGGGACGCAGGCAGAACACGTGGCCCGGCACTTCGGAGTGCCCGCCGTTTCCACCGGCGACATCTTCCGGAGCAACGTCAGCCGGCGGACCGAGCTGGGGAACCAGGCCGCGGACTACCTGGACGGCGGCCACTTCGTGCCGGACCATCTCACCAACGCGCTGGTGAAGGACCGCCTCCTTGAACACGATGTCCGGCACGGCTTCCTGCTGGACGGGTATCCACGGACGGCGCCGCAGGCAACCGAACTCGACAGCATGCTGGCGGCGCAGGGACATGCGCTGGACGCAGTCATCGAACTGCAGGCGCCGGACGCGGAACTGGAGGAGCGGATGCACCGCCGTGCGCTGGAACAGGGACGAACGGATGACACCATCGACGTCTTCCGGCGCCGGCTGGACCTCTACCGCCGGGAGACGCATGAAGTAGTCTCGGTGTACGCGGGCCGGGGCATCCTGGTGTCCGTCAACGGCAGCGGCGAACCGGGCGCGATTACCGGCCTGGCGATCGCCGCCGTCGAACAGTTCCTGGCAGCCCCGCGTCCCCCGTCCTGACCGAAACACCACACGGAGAAGCACTCGAACAGAAGGAAACACTGATGAGAATTGCCGTTACAGGCGGAAACGGAAAACTGGGGCGGCACGTGGTGCGCAGGCTCACCAACGACGGCCACCAGGTCCTCACCCTGGACCGCGCAGGTGACCGCAGCCCGGACCTGCTGATGGTGGACCTGCGCAACTATGGCCAGGTGGTGGACGCGCTGCTGGGCGTTGATGACCGGCATGACGGGTTCGACGCCGTAGTGCACCTGGGTGCCATTCCTGCCCCCGGCATCCTTCCGGACGCAGCCACGTTTGAAAACAACATGCTCTCCACCTACAACGTCTTCCAGGCGGCCCGCCGCGCGGGCATCAAGAAGGTGGTGTACGCCTCCAGCGAGACAGTGCTGGGGCTGCCGTTCGACATCGACCCGCCCTACATCCCGGTGGACGAGGAATACCCGCCGCGGCCGGAAAGCACCTACTCCCTGGTGAAGCGGCTGGAAGAGCAGATGGCCGTGGAGATGACGCGGTGGGACCCTGAACTGAGCATCACGGGCCTGCGGTTCTCCAACGTCATGGACGAAGCCGACTATGCGCGGTTCCCCTCCTTCGACGAGGACGCAACCCTGCGGAAGTGGAACCTCTGGGGCTACATCGACGGCAGGGACGGTGCCCAGGCCGTGGCCCGGGCCCTGGAGAATGCCAAACCGGGATTCGAAGCCTTCATCATTGCCAATGCCGATACCGTCATGAGCCGGTCAAGTGCCAGCCTGGCTGCCGAAGTATTCCCGGACGTCAAGGTCACCAAGGACCTGGGCGAGCACGAAACGATGCTGTCCATCGACAAGGCGCGACGCCTGCTTGGTTTCGAACCCGAGCACAGCTGGCGGAACCACGTGCCGGCAGCCACCAGCGCCGGCTAAAGCCACGAGAAAGCCGGCCCGCAGGAATCCCCAAGGGTTGGCACAGGATCATCCAAGGAGCCGGAAGCCACGCGCTTCCGGCTCCTATCCTTTTGGTACAGCCACCGTTTGTCCGGCTCCCGCGGGAGGATTTCCCCGCCGCAAACCGGGCGCCCAGCCACCACGAGGACCCCAAAATTCGTACCAGATCCTTCCTGCTGCCTGCCCTCACGGCGCTGCTCTCCGCCGTCACCCTTTCCACCGCCTCCCTTCCCGCCGTCGCCGCCCCTGCCTCCCCGGCCGGTTCCGGCGGAACCGGCAACGCAACCGGCCGCTACATCGTCCAGTACGCGCCAGGAACCGATGTCGCCGCGGAGGTGTCCGGACTGCACGGCCAGGGACTCGCCGTCGGCCGTACTTTTGAACACGCCATCCGCGGCGCCGTCGTCACCGCCAACCCGGCCCATGCGGCCGCCCTTGCCAAGTCCGGGAGGGTGCTGTCCGTGGAGCCCGATGCCCCTGTTAAGGTCTCCGGGACGGAGCAGCCCGCGCCCTGGGGCCTGGACCGCGCCGACCAGCGGGCGCTGCCGCTCTCTGGTTCCTACTCGTGGACCGCGGCCGGTGCCGGCGTGACCGCCTACGTGGTGGACACCGGCATTCTGGCGTCACACACCGATTTCGGCGGCAGGGTGGCCGCCGGCTGGACCGCCGTGGCGGACGGCAACGGCACCACCGACTGCAACGGACACGGCACCCACGTGGCCGGAACTGTTGCCGGCTCCACGTACGGCGTGGCCAAGAGCGCCACCCTGGTGCCGGTCAGGGTGCTGGACTGCAGCGGATCCGGCTACAACTCCGACGTAGTGGCGGGCCTGGACTGGATCGCCGCGAACCACGCAGCCGGCACCCCCGCCGTAGCCAACCTCAGCCTGGGCGGAGCCGCCAGCAGCACCGTGGACAACGCCATCCAGGCAGTCATTGACGACGGCGTCACCACCGTGGTTGCCGCCGGAAACTCTGCAGCGGATGCCTGCACCACCTCTCCGGCCCGCGTTCCCGCCGCCGTCACGGTGGCCGCCAGCGACTCCGCCGACAAGCAGGCATCGTTCTCCAACTTCGGATCCTGCGTGGACCTGTACGCTCCCGGCGTCAGCATCACCTCCGACTACTACACCTCCACCACTGCCACGGCATCCATGTCCGGAACCTCCATGGCCTCGCCGCACACCGCCGGCGCCGCGGCCGTCCTGCTGTCGCAGAACCCTGCCCTGGCGCCGGCCGACGTTGCCGCTGCGCTGGTCTCCAACGCCACGCCCGAAGTGATCGTCGGGGCCACCACCGGGACCCCGAACCGCCTGCTGTTCACCGGTGCGGACGCAGCTGCTCCTGCGCCGGCTCCTGCTCCCGCCCCAACTGTCGCGTCCGTGTCGCCCGCCGGGAAGGCCACGGCGGTGGCAGTGGGCACCAACGTGACGGCCACCTTCAGCACCTCGGTGCAGGGCGTATCCGCTGGGACCTTCGTGCTGCGGAATGCGGCCGGCAGCAGCATCACCGCGGCTGTCAGCTACAACGACACCACCAGGACCGCCACCCTTGACCCGGCCGCAAACCTGGCCGCAGACACCACCTACACCGCAACCCTGGCAGGCGGAACCTCGGCCATCCGGGATGCTGCGGGCACGCCGCTGTCCACGGTCAGCTGGACGTTCACCACCGGCCCCGCGCCCACGGTCACCAGCTACAGCCCGGGCAGCAATGCCACCCTGGTCCGCAGGAGCAGCAACGTCAGTGCCACCTTCAGCGAGGCGGTCCAGGGCGTTGGTACGGCCACGTTCACCCTGAAAAACGCTTCCACCGGGGCGGTGGTGGCGGCTACGGTCTACCGCAACGGCACCACCAACCAGTGGGTCCTCGACCCCCAGGCAGGGCTGGCCGCCAAGACCCGGTACACCGTGACGCTGACCGGCGGCGCCACCGGCATCCAGGACCTGGCGGGGAACCCGCTCGTTTCCCGCAGCTGGCAGTTCACCACCGGCTCGTTCTAGCCGCCAACCTGCCGGACCGCCGCGGCGCCCGCCCTGGAGCCTATATTCCAGGGCGGGCGCCGCGGCGTGCGGCCGCAGGATGAAGTGAATGGCCCGTCGCCGGGATAATCTTCAGCCTAGGCATTTACCATGGCCGTTATTCGGCATGGCTAAAACAGGGCGCAGGGACGGGCAGCACATTGGCACAGAATTCAGCAGGTTCCGCAGTCAAAGAAAACGGCAACGGCAGGTGGCGTACCTTCCATGAGAAGTTCGTGGTGGAGGAGCGGTATATCGACCCTGCCGACCGACGCCGCCTCTACCGGACGTCGGTGATCCTGGCCGTGGTGGGGCTGGCCCTCTTCATCGCCACACTGGTCAGCGTTGTCCAGGCCGACGGACTTTCCTTCGCCGACCACCCGGTGCACGACTGGCTGCTCACAACACGTTCAGCGGCAGTGACAGCCATCATGATCTTCCTGGCAGTGTTCTTCGGCCCCGTCGCGCTGCCCATCATCATCCTGGTGGTGATCCTCATTTGGGGATTCGCCGCCAAACACGCATGGCGGCCCATCCTGCTGGCCGCGGCCATGCTGAGCGGGGTGATCATCTCCCAGATCATCCTGCATATCGTCCAGCGCTCGCGGCCGCCCGTGGACCAGATGCTCTTCGGTGCGGACCAGACCTTTTCGTTCCCGTCCGGGCACGTGCTGGGAGCCTGCGACTTCCTGCTGGTGGGTGCCTACCTGATTTTCTCCCGCCGCCGGAACCCGCGCGCGGCGGTCTTCGGATTCGTCGGCGCCGGGATCGGGATCGTCCTGGCCATCGCAAGCCGCCTGTACCTTGGATACCACTGGCCCACGGACACGCTTGCGTCGTTCTCACTGTCGCTGCTCATCCTGGGCGGCGTCATCGCCCTGGACACCTGGCGGACGGCCCGGATCCCCGGGGAACCCGTCACGGGAGAACTGTCAAAGCCCGAGTAATCAGCGCGGGTGGAACTTCCACGCCAGGGCCTTGTTACTGCGGCCTGGACCGTGCCCGCTTCAGGGCACGGTGGAGTTTAACGTTCGCTGCCTCCAGCTGCAGGACCTTGGCAACGCCTGCCAGGTTCAGCCCTTCTTCGAGGAGCTCGCCAATCCGCAGCAGCACCGCGATATCGTCGTCGCTGTACTGCCGGGTTCCCCCGGCAGTCCGCGACGGTGTCAGCAGCCCCTTCGTTTCATAAAGCCTGATGTTCTGCTGTCCCGTTCCCGTCAGCTCAGCCGCCACCGAGATGGCATACAAGGCCCTTGAGCCGGGGGAGCGGGGGACGCGTCCTGCATCAGGTCCTGCCATGTTCCCTCCCAAAATCGGCCCGTCCGGTGTCTTGCTTCAGTTTCCCGCCGGTGCTATAAAAAATCTATACCCACCACCATAGATTAAGTGATGGTGGATAGCCACAGATCCAACACCTGGAAGCTAAAGGAGTGGGAAATGATGTTGATGCGTACTGACCCGTTCCGCGAGCTGGACCGGCTCACGCAGCAGGTCTTTGGAACCACCGCCCGCCCGGCCGCCATGCCCATGGACGCCTGGCAGGAGGATGGCGAGTTCGTGGTGGCGTTCGATCTTCCCGGCGTGAAGCTGGACTCCCTGGACCTGAACGTTGAACGGAATGTTTTGACCGTCCGGGCGGAGCGCCAGGACCCCACGCAGCCCAACGTTGAGCTGGTGGCCTCGGAGCGTCCGCGCGGTGTGTTCAGCCGCCAACTGATCCTGGGCGACACCCTGGACACGGAGAAGATCAAGGCCAGTTACGACCAGGGCGTCCTGACCCTGCGGATTCCCATGGCGGAGCAAGCCAAGCCCCGCAAGATCGAGATCCAGACCCAGCAGGGCGACATGCACCAGATCGGCACCTAGATCCATGCTTTCCCACCCTGTGCCCCTGTCCCCACAGCAGGGGCACAGGCGGAACAGGAGGCTGGGATGATTGACAACCCCGATTACTACACCGTCCTGGGGGTGGACCGGGATGCCACCCGGCAGGACATTTCGCACGCTTACCGCGCCCTGATGCGCAGCCACCACCCGGACATGGATGGCGGTCACCCGGACGTGGATGCTGGCCTTGGGGATGGGGCCGGCGGCGGCCCTGCCCATGGGGCCGCGCAATCGACGGCGGACAAACCGGGGGACCAACTACTCCGGATCATGCAGGCGTTCAACGTGCTGCGGGACCCGGAACGGCGAGCCGAGTACGACCGGAAGCTGGCGGCAGCGGAGCCCGTCATCATCCCCGTCCGCAAGGTCCATAGCACCGGGGCACCGTCCGGGCCTGCCATCCGCATCACTCCGGTGCGGTGGGAAAGCGGACCCTGGGCTTGAACCTGGCCCGGACAGGCCCACCCAACCAGGGCCACCTGTATACATATCCTTTCCGAGGAGGCGGAACACTGCATGAGCGAGTGGCGGCGCTACGATTCACACCTGATCCCCGCGTTCCACGAACGTTTTGAGCAACGGTGGGGCGCCGGCACCGCGCCCTTCCTGGACCCGGAGGCGCATGAACAGCCGCTGCCCCGGGCGCAGTGGATCAACCCGGCCACCGGTGCCGCCCTGGCGGTAGTTCCGGTCTGGACCGCCGACGAGCGGCAGCAGCGTTCGTTCGGCGTGTTCTACCTGCCGCCAGGAGGGGATATTTGGGTCCTAAGGCCTGGCTACACCGGCTACCTGGAACCATCCGACGGCGACTCGGAGCACCTGGTGACCCTGCGCAATGACGCCTTCCGCAAGGCAGTGGCGCACGCCAAGGAGTTCCTTTTCGGTTCGCAGTAGCCGTGGTGCTGCGTGGAGGGTTGCTGCTCGTCAGCCGCCCTTCCCTATGAGATTCTGGGACGTACCCTGACCACCGCGACCAAAAGGCTGGACCAATGCACATCACCGCCAAGGACCTTGCAGCACTTATCCCTCCGGGGTTCACCCTTGGCGTCGCAACCGCAGCATTCCAGATCGAAGGCGCGCTGGATGAGGATGGACGCGGTCCGGCGGCCTGGGACGGGTTCGCAGCCAAGCCTGGTGCGATCGTTGAGAACCACAGCCCGGTGGTGGCTACCGACCACTACCACCGGATGCCCCAGGACGTGGCGCTCCTGAAGCAGCTGGGCGTGGACTCCTACCGGTTTTCCTTCTCCTGGCCGCGCATCCAGCCCGGCGGCACCGGCCCCGCCAACCGCGCCGGACTGGCCTTCTACGACCGGCTCCTGGACGAGCTCCTGGCCAGCGGAATCTCGCCCATGGCCACCATCTACCACTGGGACACGCCCCTGGAACTGGAGGATGCCGGCGGGTGGATGAACCGGGACACGGCCTACCGCCTGGGAGAGTACGCTGCCATCGTGGCCGAAGCATTCGGGGACAGGGTGGCCCGCTGGGTCACCATCAATGAACCTGCAACGGTGAGCGCCAACGGCTACGCGTTCGGGCTGCACTCGCCGGGCAAAGAGCTGGCCCTGGGTGCCTTCCCCACGGTCCACCACCAGCTGCTGGGCCATGGGCTGGCTGTCCAGGCCCTGCGCGCCGCGAAGGTACCGGGCGAGATCGGGATGACCAACGTGTACTCACCCATGGTGCCGAACTCGATCAACCCGCTGGACAAAATCAGCGCCGGAATCATGGACCTGGGCCAGAACCGGCTCTACGCCGACCCGGTCCTCACGGGTAAGTACCCGGATCTCATCCGTGCCGCGAAGTTCTTCAGCTCGTTCGAGCATCCCGAAGAGGACATGGAGATCATTTCCCAGCCCCTGGACTTCTACGGGCTGAACTACTACATGCCCACCAAGGTGGCGGCGGGCCCCGGCGGCGGTACCGTGCCGTCAAGCATGGCGGAGGCCATGGGCAGCGACCTCAGCGCAACGGGCAGCGGGGCAACGCCGTTCCACGTCGAGACCTGGCCGGAAGCGGACATCACCGCCTATGGCTGGCCGGTCAAGCCGGAGTACATGGCGGTGGCGCTGAAGGAGATGGCGGAGCGGTACCCCAACCTGCCGCCGGTGATCATCACAGAGGGCGGCGCGAGCTTCGAGGACATCATCGTCCGGGACAAGTCCACCAACACCCGCTTCATCCCGGACGAGCGCCGGCTCAAGTACCTTTCCGACCACCTGGAAACCGCGCTGCGGGCCACGGCGCCCGGCGGTGTCGCAGAGTCCATGGACCTGCGCGGCTACTACGCATGGTCCTTCCTGGACAACTTTGAGTGGTCCGCCGGCTATAAGCAGCCGTTCGGCCTCCTGCACGTGGACTTTGAAACGCTGGAGCGCACGCCCAAGGCGTCCTACTTCTGGTTCCAGGAGCTCATCGAGGAACGCGACCTTGCCGCGGCGGCGGAGCTGGCCATCGCCCAGGCAGTGGTGCCGGATGTTCTGGTCGAAGAAGGTGTGGAGGGCACAGAAGCGCCCGACGACGGCGCGGCATTGGGTGCCAGTGCCTAGGACCTGAGATGCAGGCGCCGGCCGTGGCGGCACAGTGCCCCATCGGGGCTATGCCGGATCAGCCCCGGAGCAGGTCCAGCATGGCGAGCTGCCTTGCGATGCCGGCGCCGTCGGGGGAATAGATCCACGGCACCCTTGACGTGGTGTGGTCCCCGTCTTCCGAATGTCCGCCGGCGAATACGGATTCGCTGACAGACAGCTGCCGGATGGCGATGGCCGCGACCCTGTCCGGGTTCTCAGCCGCGAAGGCGGAGTAGATGGCCTCGTCGTGCTGGCCGTTGTCGCCGATCAGGAGCCACCGCATGTCCGGAAACTCCTGCGCCAGCCGCTCCAGGTTCCGGTGCTTGTGGTCCTGGCCGCTGCGGAACCAGCGGTCCTGGGTGAGCCCCCAGTCCGTCAGCAGCAGTGCGCCCTTGGAGTACATGTTGCGGGTCAGGAACCGTGCCAGCGTAGGGGCGGCGTTCCAGGGCCCGGTGGACAGGTAGATGACCGGCGCTTCGGGGTGCTCGATGGTCAGCCGGTCCAGCAGGACGGCCATGCCCGGGGTGGCCATGCGGGCGCGTTCACTGAGTACGAACGTATTCCACAGCGCCAGGAAGGGCCTGGGCAGGGCGGTGACCATGACGGTGTCGTCGATGTCGGAGACGATGCCGAATTCCACGTCGGGAGCGATCACCTGGATCAGTGCCTCTGCCGGCTCGGTTCCCTCCGCGCGCAGCAGCGCGGTGTGCCAGCCGGGGGAGAGCTGCACATCCACCTCGGTGTCGATCAGCCCGCCCCGGTCAGCCGTGACGTGGGTGACCACGTCCCCGATGGTGATTTCGACGTCGCTGTACTGCAGCGGCACCCCGGTGAAGGCGCGCCAGCCACGGATGTTCTGGTTGCCGTTTTTCGCTTCGTGCTCCGCCTTGCTGCCCGGCAACGGCTTCTGCGTCAGGAGCACCCGACCCAGTACGCGCACCCGGGTGGTTGAACCGTAACCCTGGTAAGCGATGGTCTGCGGCACGAACTTCCACCGTTTGGCGAGCTGGATCCTGACGTCATTGACAGCGTCGGACAGTCGGTGGGCCAGCCGGAAGAATTGGCTTCCGGAAAGCGCAACGCGGCCCTTGGTATTGTCCGTGGGCGGGTGTGCCGTGTCATGGGCGGGGTTCTGCGGAGCCGTGTCCATGGCACCACTCTGCCACAGCGCGGCAACAGCCATCAGCCGTTGCCCAGGATCCCGCGCAGGGTCTGGGCGTTCCGCACTGCGTTCCCGCCGCCGTCGTTGTTGAAGTACGCGTAAACGTCGATGCCCGCGCTGTCCCACTCCCGGATCCGGTCCGCCCACCACTGCATGTCCGCGTCCGAGTAGGAGCCGCCATACAGGTGCTCCTGGTCCGGGCCGTGGAGCCGGACGTAGGTGAACGGCGCGGTGGTGCGCAGAATGCAGGGCAGGTTGGCGCCGCTCATGATGCAGTACGCCGCCTGGTGGCGCTCAAGCAGCTCAAATACCTCCGGGCAGTCCCAGGTGGGGTGCCGGAATTCAACGGCAACCCTGATCCAGGACGGCAGCACACCCAGGAAATAGTCCAGCCTTGCATCGTCCCGCTCCAGCTGGGGCGGGAGCTGGACCAGGAGTACGGCACGTTTGTCCCCAAGTTCATGCCAGCACCTGGCGATGCGCTCCACCCAGACTTCAGGCGAGTACAGCTTACGGGCGTGGGTGAGCCCGCGGGGAGCCTTGACGGACATGCTGAAACCCGGCGGCAGGCGCCTGTTCCAGCCCGCGAAAGTGGTGTCCCGCGGCCACCGGTAAAAGCTGGCATTCAGTTCAACCGTGCTGAAGCTGGAGACGTAGCACTGGAGCCGGTCCCGAACGGGCAGCCCGGGCGGGTACAGCACGTTCTCCCAGTGGTCGTAACTCCAGCCGGAGGTGCCAATGTGGATTGCCATTTGCCTCAGGCTACACCCGGACATTTCCCCTTCCGTTGGGGGCTCTGTATGGCAGGGTAATGTCATGGTGCGAATTGAGGATTATGCGGTGGTTGGCGACCTTCACACCGGAGCCCTGGTCAGCAAGGAAGGCTCGATCGACTGGCTTTGCCTGCCACGGTTCGATTCCCCCGCGTGCTTCAATGCCCTGCTGGACACACCGGATGCCGGCCGCTGGCTCCTGGCACCCGCTGGCGGGGGTTCCTGCACACGGCGCAGCTACCGGGACGGCAGCCTGGTCCTGGACACGGAGTGGGACACGCCGGAAGGAACCGTCCGCGTCACCGACTTCATGCCGCCCCGCGATTCCGTGGCCGACATCGTCAGGATCGTGGAAGGCGTCAGCGGCAGCGTCAGGATGCACGGCGAACTCATCATGCGGTTTGACTACGGGCACATCATTCCCTGGGTCCGCAAGGACAAGCGCGGGCTGCATGCCATCGCGGGACCGGACGCCGTCTACCTGGTGACCCCCGCACCCCTGCATGGTGAAAACATGCATACCGTCAGCGACTTCACCGTAAACGCCGGCGACAAGGTACCGTTCGTGCTGACCTGGGCGCCCAGCCATGTGGGCCGGCCGGTCACCGTGGACGCTGAGGACGTCCTGGACAGCACCTTCGAATTCTGGCGGGGGTGGTCCTCGCAATGCACCGTGGAGGGGAAGTACCAGGATGCGGTGGTGCGCTCACTGATAACGCTCAAGGCGCTGACTTACGCTCCCACCGGTGGCATCGTGGCCGCCGTCACCACCTCCCTTCCCGAGCAGCCTGGCGGCCAGCGCAACTGGGACTACCGCTACTGCTGGCTGCGGGATGCGGCCATGACCCTGCAGGCCCTGCTGGCTGCCGGGTACACCGCGGAGGCTTCTGCCTGGCGGGACTGGCTGCTTCGGGCGGTTGCCGGTGACCCCGCCGACCTGCAGATCATGTACGGGATCCACGGTGAGCGGCGGCTGCCGGAGATGGAGCTGCCCTGGCTGAAGGGCTACGAGAACTCGGCCCCTGTGCGGATTGGAAATGCGGCGGCCGAACAGTTCCAGCTGGACGTGTGGGGCGAGGTGCTGGACTGCCTGGCGCTGACCCGTAACTCGCTGCTGAAGCACACTGACGAGGCCTGGGATGTGCAGATCGCGCTGATGGAACACCTGGAAACCATCTGGGACCAGCCGGACAACGGGCTCTGGGAGATGCGGGGCCCCCGCCGGCACTTCACCCATTCCAAGGTCATGGCCTGGGTGGCGGCGGACCGGATGGTCAAAGGAGTCCGCGAGTCCGGCCTGCCGGGTCCGGTGGAGCGCTGGGAAGCGCTGCGGGACCAGATCCGCGCGGACATCATGGCCAACGGTTTTGATGCCAAACGCAATACGTTTGTCCAGTCCTATGGCCGGCCGGAGCTGGATGCCAGCCTGCTGCTGATTCCCAGGGTGGGCTTCCTGCCCAACGACGATCCCAAGGTGATCGGCACCATCGAGGCCATCCAACGGGAGCTGACCCAGGACGGGTTCGTGCTGCGGTACAAGCCGGAAGAGAGCGACGACGGCCTGCCGGGCGACGAAGGTGTCTTCCTGGCCTGCTCGTTCTGGATGGTGGAGGCGCTGCTGGGCGCCGGGCGCCATGAGGAATCGCGTGAACTCTTCGAACGGCTGCTGGAACTGCGCAACGATGTGGGGCTGCTGAGTGAGGAATGGGGAGTCAAGTCAGGCCGCCAACTGGGCAACACGCCCCAGGCATTCAGCCATTTTGCGCTTGTGACTAGCGCTCTGGAGCTTCATCAGGATACGGTTCGGCGCAGTGACACCCCCCTTCCGTCCGCAAGGACGGATTCGCGCTGAGGCGGCGCGGACAGGGGCTGAACTTCTCCTTCGCAGGATAGATAAGTATACTTACTAACACCTCATGGAGTGCTCCCAAGCACAGCGCCGTGATTGATGGAGGAGTGATAGCTATGGCCGGATTTTTTGAGCTCGTTGATGCCCCTGACGGTGGTTACCGCATCAGGATGATGGACGGAAGCGGGAACCTGATGGCCATCTCGGTCACCTTCCCGACCAAAAGGGCAGCGGTGGCAGGCGTCGCCATGGCCCGGGAAATCGCAGGCACGGGCCTCATCCGGGACAAGAGCCTGGATGGTGCCGGGTCCGTCATTCGTGAGCGCGTGCGGCCCGTCAGTTCGCCCAAGGAGGAAGCGGCCAGGCGGAAAAAGGCGCCTGACGTGCGACGGGCAGCGGTGGGCTGATGACCGGGTCCATGACACCCCCTGGCGACGTCCGCCGGGGGGTCCTCTTTGACGTTGACGGCACCCTGATTGATTCGTCCTACATCCACACCATTTCCTGGTGGGGCGCCTTCCGCCAATACGGGCACGACGTGCCCATGGCGGCCATCCACCAGCTTGTCGGCATGGGCGGCGCCCGGTTGGTGGACAACCTGCTGCCACCCGACCGCGACCGTGACGAGGATGAGGACATCATGGCCAGCCATGGGGCGCTCTACGCCTCGCACTGGCCCTCACTCCGTCCCCTGGATGGGGCCAAGGAGCTCCTGGGCCAGTGCCACGCCGGGGGACTGGCTGTTGCTTTGGCCTCCTCGGCCCGGCAGCGGGACCTGCAGGTCATGCGGTCCGTCCTGGACGCGGACGCCTTCATTGACGCGGCCACCAGCGCCAATGATGCGAAGGAAAGCAAGCCGGCGCCGGACATCCTCGAGGCCGCCCTCGAATCGGCCGGCGTGGACGCGGCGCATGCAGTCTATGTCGGCGATGCCGTGTGGGACATGAAGGCGGCTGGAGCCCTGGGTATCCCGGCCATTGGGGTCACCTGCGGGGGCATCCAGGCCGCGCAACTGCGCGAGGCCGGCGCCGTCGAGGTTTATGACGGGCCACGGGATCTGTTGGAAAATCTTGGCTCCAGCTCCATTGGCCGGCTGCTTGCGCTGCAGTCGAACCCTTAGTCCCCAGCGGCTGCCCGGTTCACAGCGGCCGGCCGCCCGGTACTGAATCTTCGTTGCCGGCAATGGCGGGTTTTGTCCACGACACGACCACCTTCACGGAGCCGTCGTCGTTCCGCTCAATGTCCGTGGCCACCTCGGCCGCGGGGGCGCCCATCTCCTCCACGCGCCTCCGGTATGTATCGACCAGTTCCGCCAGGCTGTCCTCCGTCCATTCGCCCGGGCGCATGCGGGTTGAGATCTCTACCGGTTCCGGCTGGTACAGCGACATGGCGTTCCTCTTTCGGGGTGCTCTTTTTGGTGTTCCGGGACCCTTCCTACGCTAGAAGCAGTAGGCGCCTGCCACAAGCTCTTAGTCAGCATGCTTACTTTTTTCCCTCAAAACCGATACGGTCGAAGAAAGGGTGCCCGCGGGTGCCCTGCCCCGGGAGACCCCGGGCAAAGCAGAGCGAAAGGGATACTGTGAAAGCACTGACGTGGCAAGGAAAACGGTCGGTAAGCGTAGAAGAAGTACCCGATCCCGTCATCCAGGAACCGACGGATGCGATCGTACGGATCACCTCCACTGCAATCTGCGGATCTGACCTGCACCTCTACGAGGTCCTGGGCCCGTACATGCACAAGGGCGACGTCATTGGCCACGAGCCGATGGGCATCGTGGAAGAAGTGGGCAGCGGCGTCACCAATCTCCGCAAGGGCGACCGCGTGGTGATTCCGTTCAACATCTCCTGCGGCTCCTGTTACATGTGCAAGATGGGACTGCAGTCCCAGTGCGAAACCACCCAGGTCAAGGAGAAGGGCTCCGGCGCCGCCCTCTTTGGCTACTCCGAGCTGTACGGTTCCGTTCCCGGCGGCCAGGCCGAGTACCTGCGGGTACCCCACGCCGACTACGGGCCGGTCAAGGTGGGCAACGAACTGCCGGATGACCGGTACCTGTTCCTCTCCGACATCCTGCCCACGGCCTGGCAGGCCGTGGAATACGCGGACGTCCCGGCAGGCGGCACCTTGGCCGTGTTCGGCCTGGGCCCGGTGGGCCAGTTCGCCGGCCGCATCGGCGTCCATCGCGGGTTCCGCGTCATCGGCATCGACCCTGTCCCGGAGCGCCGGGAGATGGCTGCGCGGCATGGCGTGGAAACGCTGGACCTGAGCAAGACCATCGGCGACGAACTCCGGGAAATGACCGGCGGCCGCGGTCCGGATGCGGTGGTTGACGCCGTCGGAATGGAAGCCCACGGCTCCCCGGTGGCTGGCTTCGCCCACCAGGCGCTGGGACTCCTGCCGGACAAGCTGGCGCAGAAGGCCATGGAGACCGGCGGCGTGGACCGGCTGGCGGCGCTGCATGCCTCCGTCGACGCAGTCCGTCGCGGCGGCACACTGTCCCTCAGCGGCGTGTACGGTGGCACGGCCAGCCCCATGCCGCTGCTCACCATGTTCGACAAGCAGTTGCAGGTGCGCATGGGCCAGTGCAACGTGCGGAACTGGACGGACGCCATCCTTCCCCTCGTGGAGGACGACGCCGATCCGCTGGGTGTGATGGACCTGGTCACCCACCGTTCGGGCCTGGATGGTGCGCCCGCCCTGTACGAGAAGTTCCAGAAGAAGGAAGACGGCTGCATCAAGGTGGTCCTCAACCCGGGCGCCTAAGCCTTACCAACAACAATAAAAAGCAGGGGCCGTTACGGAAATCCGTAACGGCCCCTGCTGCTGCCCGGAGGCGGAACGGCTAGGTCAGCTTCACCTGGCGGTTCATGTCCTTGTACAGGAGGTAGCGGAACTCGCCCGGGCCACCGGCGTAGCAGGCCTGCGGGCAGAAGGCGCGCAGCCACATGAAGTCGCCGGCCTCCACCTCCACCCAGTCGTTGTTCAGCAGGTACATGGCCTTGCCTTCCAGGACGTACAGGCCGTGCTCCATCACGTGGGTTTCCGGAAACGGGATCACGCCGCCAGGCTGGAACGTGACGATGTTGACCTGCATGTCATGCGCCAGGTCGCTGGAGTCCGTGAATCGCGTGGTCTTCCAGACGTCGTTGGTGTCCGGCATGGACGTGGGCTGAACGTCCTTTTCGTTGGTGACAAAGGACTTGGCCTCGTACCCTTCCAGGCGCTCGTAGGCCTTGCGGATCCAGTGGTAGGACACGACGTCGTCCGAAACGTTCTCCACGCCCCACTCCGAACCGGCGGCCAGGTAGGCGTAGCCGCCCTCCTCCATCTGGTGCAGTTCGCCGTCGAGGGTCAGGTTGAGCTTGCCCTTGGTCACGAAGACGACGCCTTCCACGCCTGCCTCGAATTCGGCCTTCGGTGCGCCGCCGCCCGGAGCGATCTCGACGATCAGCTGGGAGAACGTGGTGGCGAAACCCGAAATGGGGCGGGCGATGATCCACGAGCGGGTGTTGGAGAAGCCCGGAAGGTTTGACGTGACGATGTCCGTCATGACGCCCTTCGGGATCACCGTGTAGGCCTCGGTGACGATGGCGCGCTCGGTGGTCAGGTGGGTCTGCGGCGGCAGTCCGCCGCTTGGGGAGTAGTACTTGCCCATGAATGGATTCCTTTTGGCTTAGGAGTTGGAAGTGGTGGCCAGCCGCGGGTGCGCCAGTGCGGTGAGCTGCGGAATTCCGACGCCGGCAAGCGCCTGGACTTCCTCGGCGCCAACAGCGCCGCACTGGACGCCGCGCAGCACGAACGCGGCCAGGGCGCGGGCGGTGGCGGGCTCGTCCAAGACGCCGCCTTCGGTCCGGTCCACGTAGTTGCGCAGGCGGGCTGCAGCGGCCGGGAGTCCTTCGCGGTAGAAGGCGTAGGTGGCGGCGAACCGGCTGGGCAGCTGGGCCGGGTGCAGGTCCCAGCCCTGGTAGTAGCCGCGTTCCAGCGACCGCCGCACCAGGCGCCCATGCAGAGCCCAGGCGTTCTCCACGTTGTCGCCCACGGGGATGATGTTGGTGGAACCGTCGGAGAGCCGGATGCCGGTTCCGGCCACGGCCAGCTGCATGACTTCCTTGGCGAAGTCGGCCACGGGGTGTTCCATGGACTGGTATTCGGCGGAGATCTGCAGGGATGCCGAGTAGTCGTAGGTGCCGTAGTGCAGGCCGCTGATGCGCCCCGGCACGGCATGCGGCAGCTGGGCCACCGGCGAGGTGCCGTCCGGGCCCAGGATCAGCTGCGGGGTTTCCACCTGGACCTCGAAACGGAGCCGCCCGGCCGGCAGTGAGTGGACTTCCTCAAGTCGGGACACCGCGTAGTCCATGGCCTGCACCTGCGCCACCGTGGTGACCTTGGGCAGGGTCAGGACCAGGCCTTCCGGCAGCTCGCCCGCTTGGGCGAGGCCGGAGACAAACAGGTCCAGCGTCCGCAGCCCGCGGGCCCGGGTGGGGGCCTCGAAGCACTTGAAGCGGATGCCGATGAACGGGGGAGCGGACCCGGCAGCGACTGCCTGGACCACGGCGGATGCTGCCGCAACGGCGGCGGCGTCCTCGGCGTCGTCGCCCCTGTTCCCAAAACCGTCCTCGAAGTCCAGGCGCAGGTCCTCGATCGGCTCGGTGGCCAGTTTGGTTTCAACCCGGCCAGCCACGGCCTGGGCGAGGCTTTCCTCCTGGCCCAGGAGCCGGCCCAGCTTTTCGAATCCGCCGTGGGCTTCTGCCGTCGCCGCTGCCTGGGCGCCCCAGTCAGCCGCGAACGACGGCGTAAAGCGGTCAGCGGGCACGTACACCGTGTGCACGGGCTGGCGGGAGCCGTCATCGCCGGGATAGTTACGGTCCAGGAGCTGGTCGGTGGCGGCCAGCTGCGCGTCAATGTGCGCGAGGTCCCCGGCCGGGAGTGACGTGTTGGGTGCGGCCATCTCAGTCCACCAGCTCGTAGGCGGGGGTGGTGAGGAAGTCCGTGTAGTCGTCGGAGAGGCAGATGTCAGCGATGAGCTCGCTGGCAGGCTGGTAGTACCGGCGGAACGCCTCGTCACCGAACTCGGTGCGGAGCCTTTCGGTCTCTTCGCCCAGGACCTTTTCCACCAGTTCCTTGGTGACGGTGTTGCCGGTGTCCGCCAGGATGGACTTGTTGCGGATCTGCTGCCACACCTGGGAACGGGAGATCTCCGCGGTGGCGGCATCCTCCATCAGGTTGTGGATGGCAACGGCGCCGTTTCCGGACAGCCACACGGCCGTGTACGCGACTGCCACATACAGGTTCAGGCGCAGCCCGGCCTCGGTGACCTGGCCGTCCGCGGACTGGACGTCCAGTAGCTGCTCCGCCGTGACGGAAACCTCCGGACGCTGCTTGTCCACCTGGTTGGGCTTGTCGCCGAGCACGGAGTCGAAGACCTCGCGGCAGGTGGGGACCAGGTCCGGGTGGGCAACCCAGGAACCGTCGAACCCGTCGTTGGCCTCGCGGGTCTTGTCAGCACGGACCTTCTCGAAGGCAGCCGCGGTGACTTCCGGGTGGCGGCGGTTGGGGATGACCGCTGCCATGCCGCCCATGGCGAACGCGCCGCGCTGGTGGCAAGTCTTGACCAGGAGCTCGGTGTAGGCACGCATGAACGGGGCGGTCATCACTACGGAGGCGCGGTCCGGCAGGACGAACTCCTCGCCGGCGTCCCGGAAGTACTTGATGATGCTGAACAGGTAGTCCCAGCGGCCGGCGTTCAGGCCGGAGGCGTGGTCCCGCAGTTCGTAGAGGATCTCGTCCATCTCGAACGCGGCCGGGATGGTCTCGATCAGGACCGTGGCGCGGATGGTGCCCTGGTTCAGACCCAGGAAGTCCTGCGCGAAGACAAAGACGTCGTTCCAAAGCCGTGCCTCGAGGTGGCTCTCCATCTTGGGCAGGTAGTAGTACGGGCCCTGGCCGTTGAGCACCAACTGCTTGGCGATGTGGAAGAAATGCAGGCCGAAGTCCACCAGGGCGCCCACGGCCGGTTCGCCGTTGATGAGCAGGTGCTTTTCCTGCATGTGCCAGCCGCGGGGGCGGGCCACCACGACGGCGAGCGGAGCGTCGGTGCGGAGGCGGTACTCCTTGCCTTCCTCCGAGGTGAAGCTCAACGTGCCCTGGGCCGCGTCGCGGAGATTCAGGATGGCGTCGATGACATTGGCCCAGGTGGGCGTGCTGGCGTCCTCAAGGTCCGCCAGCCACACCTTGGCACCGGAGTTCAGGGCGTTGATGGCCATCTTCGCCGGCGACGCGGGCCCGGTCATTTCCACCCGGCGGTCCTGCAAAGCCGCCGGTGCCGGCGCAACCTTCCAGTCGCCGTCGCGCACGTCCTTGGTCTCCGGCAGGAAGTCCAGCTTGCCGGTCTCGGCTACCCGCTGCCGCTTGACGGCGCGGGCCGCCAGGAGCTCGTTGCGGGTACCGGCGAACCGGTTGTGGAGCTCCTCGACGAAGGCCAGTGCCTTGGGCGTGAGGATCTCCTCCGCGCGGTCGATCGGCCGGGGATCTGTGACGGTGATGGCCATTTCTGGTCCTTTCCTATGGCTGGGAAGTCGGGCGGGTCAGGCGGAGGCGAGTGCCGGCGCTGGTTCCTTGGCAGGGTCGGCCGGTTCGGCAGCCGTTGCAACGTTTGAGGCCTGGGCTGCGGCCGCGACGGCGGCCGCGACGTCGGCGGTCACGTGGGGGTCGAAGATGCTGGGGATGATGTAGCTCGCATTGAGCTCATTATCATTCACGCGGTTTGCGATTGCCTCGGCGGCAGCCACCAGCATTTCCGGGGTGATGTCGCTCGCGCCTACATCCAGGAGCCCGCGGAAGAGGCCGGGGAAGGCCAGGACGTTGTTGATCTGGTTGGGGAAGTCGCTGCGGCCGGTGGCCACCACTGCGGCGTGCCGGGACGCGACGGCCGGGTCCACCTCGGGGGTGGGGTTGGCCATGGCGAACACAATCGCGTCCTTGGCCATGGAGGCAATGTGCTCTTCGCCCAGGATGTTCGGGGCGGAGACGCCGATGAAGACATCGGCGCCCACCAGGGCCTCGTGGAGGCTGCCGGCGAAGCCCTCCTGATTGGTGTTGTCTGCGATCCAGGTGCGGTGGGAGTCGTTGTAGGTCTCGCCCTTGTGGATGGCGCCGGAGCGGCCTGCGGCCACGATGTGCCGGGCGCCCTGGGCTTTGAGCAGCTGGATGATGGCGGAGCCGGCGGCACCGACGCCGGACACCACGATCCTGACGTCCGCGATCTTCTTGTCCACCACGCGCAGGGCGTTGACCAGGGCGGCCAGGGTAACGATGGCGGTGCCGTGCTGGTCGTCGTGGAAGACCGGGATGTCCAGTTCCTCACGCAGGCGCGCCTCGATCTCGAAGCAGCGGGGAGCAGCGATGTCCTCCAGGTTCACGCCGCCGAAGACGGGTGCCAGGAGCTTGACGGTGCGGATGATTTCCTCGGTGTCCTGGGTGTCCAGGCAGACGGGCCAGGCGTCCACGTTGGCGAACTGCTTGAAGAGGGCGGCCTTGCCCTCCATGACCGGCAGGGCCGCGGCGGGGCCGATGTTGCCCAGGCCCAGCACGGCGGAACCGTCGGTGACCACTGCCACGGTGTTGCGCTTGACCGTCAGGTTGCGGGCAGCGGCGGGATCCTCGGCGATGGCCAGGCAAACGCGGGCGACGCCGGGCGTGTAGGCACGGGAAAGATCGTCGCGGTTGCGCAGCGGGACTTTGGGAACGACTTCGAGCTTGCCGCCCAGGTGCATCAGGAAGGTGCGGTCCGAGACGTGCTGGACCGTGACGCCCTCAAGGGCGTTGAGGGCGTCCTTGACGCGTGCGGCGTGGTCGTCGTCGGTGGTGTTGCAGGTGACGTCGACGACGAGGGTCTCGTGGTGGGACTCGGTGACGTCCAGTGCCGTGATGGCCGCGCCGGCTGCTCCGACGGCTGCGGCGAGTTCGCTGGTGGCGTTGAAGCTTGAAGGTGCTTCCACGCGCAGGGTGATCGAATTTCCGGGGCTGGGGTTCGCCATTGAATGTCCTCCTGTTTGGGCCTGGTTCGGCTTCTGCTCTAATCCGAATGTTTTCGTATTATGGATATTATTATCTACTTTATGGAAACACAACCCCTCCGAATGCGACCGTCCCTTCGCGTCGCGGCGGCGGTGGCTGTGCTGTATGTTGGGTGTTCTAAGCAACTCTTTTCACGATGCGGATAAGAGTTGTCGGATTCCGAGCCATAGGAGACAACGGAATGGCAGAAAAAGCCTCTGGCGGGGTGCAGTCGGTAGAGCGCGTCTTCGAACTGCTTGAGCTCATCACCGATGCCGGCGGCGACGTCACCCTCAGCGAGCTGTCGTCCTCCACGGACCTGCCGCTGCCCACCATCCACCGCCTGCTCCGCACCTTGGTGTCGCTTGGCTACATCCGCCAGCTGCCCAACCGGCGCTACGCGCTGGGCCCCCGGCTCATCCGCCTTGGCGAAGGTGCCAACAAGCAGTTGGGCGCCTTGGCCCAGCCCCAGTTGAAGATCCTGGTGGACCGGCTGGGAGAGACCTCCAACATGGCGGTGCTGGATTCGGACATGGTGATCTATGTGGCCCAGGTGCCGTCGCTGCACTCCATGCGCATGTTCACGGAGGTGGGCCGCCGCGCCCATACCCATGCCACCGGCGTCGGCAAGGCCATCCTGGCCCAGCTCGACGACGACACCGTGCGGGGTATCGTGGCCCGCGCCGGCATGCCCACCCCGACGCCCAAGAGCATCGGCGATGTGGATGAATTGCTGGCCGACCTCAAGCTCATCCGCGAGCGTGGCTACTCCATTGACGAGGAGGAGCAGGAACTTGGTGTCCGCTGCTTCGCCATGGCGGTACCAAATGCCCCCACGCCCAGCGCCATTTCCGTCTCCGGCCCGGTATCCCGGGTGGATGAAGACTTCGCCGACAAAGCCGTTCCCATCCTCCGTGAAGCCGCCGAGGCCATCTCCCGCGAACTCAACCGCACCTGAGGCACCCGCGCGGCGCCGACTTCCAAAACCACACACTAAGCGGCCCCTCCCGTTCGGGAGGGGCCGCCGTCGTCTGTTGCAGGGAAAATTAATGCTCCGACGCCTTCTCAGATGACTGGATGGGGACTTCCTTGCCGTCGCAGTCGATGAGCTTGCCGTTTTCAAACCGGTCGCCCTCGGCCAGGCAGCGGAGGTCCTCGGCGCGCACCAGGCGCTCGGTGCCGGCCACGAACACGGACTGGTTGTCCGAGTTTCCGGCCCGGAGGTGGTTGAACAGCAGGTTCAGCAGGATGGCCATGACCGCGGCCGAGCTGATGCCGGAGTGGAAGATGGTGCCGAACCAGGACGGGAACTGGTCGTAGAAGGTGGGGGCTGCGATCGGGATCATCCCGAAGCCGATGGAGGCGGCCACCACGATCAGGTTCATGTTGTTCTTGTAGTCCACCTTGGACAGCGTCCGGATGCCGCTGGCGGCAACCGTGCCGAAGAGCACGATCCCGGCGCCGCCCAGGACGGGGGTGGGTACTGCTGCCACCACGCGGCCCAGGATGGGCAGCAGGCCCAGGACCACCAGGATCACGCCGCCGGCGCTGACCACGAACCGGCTCTTGACGCCCGTGATGGCCACCAGGCCCACATTCTGCGCGAACGCGCTCTGGGTGAAGGAGTTGAAGAGCGGGGAGACAGCGCTGGACAGCATGTCGGCACGAAGGCCATTGCCGATCCGCTTGGAGTCAACCTTGGTGCCTACGATCTCGCCCACGGCGATGATGTCCGCCGAGGTTTCGGTGAGGGTAACCAGGATGACGATCAGCATGGAGATGATGGCGGCGACTTCAAAGGTTGGCGGCCCAAAGGCGAAGGGGGTGGGGAAGGCGACAATCTCGCCCTGGCCCACCTTGGAGAAATCGGCCATGCCGAAGACGATGGCGATCACCGTGCCCAGGACCATGGCCAGCAGGATGGACAGCCGGGAGATGGCTGCACTGCCCACCTTGCTGAGGAGCAGGACGATGCCCATGGTCGCTGCGGCGAGTCCGATATTCGCCACGCTGCCGTAGTTGGGGGCCTTGTTGTTGCCGCCCATGGCCCAGTTAGCGGCCACCGGCATCAGCGTTAGGCCGATTGTGGTGATCACCGTGCCGGTGACCACCGGCGGGAAGAAGCGGATGATCTTGGAGAACAGTGGCGTGATCAGCAGCCCGATCAGGGAGGCTGCGATGACCGAACCGAAGACGGCCTGGATGCCGCCTCCGCCGTGGACGATGGCGACCATGGTGGAGACGCCGGCAAAGGAGACGCCCTGCACCAGCGGCAGCTGCGAGCCGAAGAACGGGATGCCGACGGTCTGCAGGATGGTGGCCAGGCCGCCGACAAACAGGCAGGCTGCGATGAGCAGGCCGATGTCCTGCGAGTTCATCCCGGCGGCCGCGCCGATGATCAGGGGAGGGGCGATGATGCCCCCGTACATGGTGAGGACGTGCTGGAAGCCGTAGGCAAACATGCTTCCGATCGGGAGCCGCTGGTCCTCGGGGCGGGCCGTCCGTGCGCCTTTGCCGGCGGCTGCGGGGACCAGTTTCTTCTTGGTGTTCATGGCAGACTTTCTTGGTTCATGGCAGACGTCATCGTCTGGCTAACTGGTGTCTGGCTAACAGGTGCTGTGAAGAGTTGAATATGTAGTTTTTGGTTGCACTGGGCTGGATTCGACGGGCTCAACCACGGGTGGTTGAGCCCGTCGAGACCAGAGAGTGTGCCTTTAGCAGAAGCCGGCGATGCCGGACCAGGCAGCAGGGGCTGCGGCTGCATCATCGCGCTGGACCGTGGCCTCGATCAGGCCGTACGGGCGGTCTGCTGCGAAGAAGACCTCGTTGGGGTTGTCGAGGCCGAATGGCGAGAGGTCCACCAGGAAGTGGTGCTTGTTGGGCATGGAGAACTTGATCTCGTCGATTTCGCTGTGTGCTTCGAGCACCTTGGTGCCCATGTCGAACAGGGTCTGCTGGAGCGCATGGGAGTACTTCTCGGTGAAGCCTTCAAGCAGGAGGCCCTTGACGTCGTCGTAGCTCTTGTTGAAGTCCAGCGTGCTGAAGTCCGTCCCGGTCTTGAAGCGCCAGCGGGCTGAAACGTCCGTGGCCAGGATGCGGTCGGTGGTTTCGGGCAAGGTGGTGTAGCGGTCCCGGGGGTAGCCGACAAAGCCGGACTGGGTGGACTTCAGGACGGTCAGGTCCTTCAGTCCGGAGATCAGGTGGCTTGTGGCCCCGTCCCGGACCAGGACGGCAGTCCGGACTTCCTGGCCGTTGCGGACGAATGAGTGGTCGTGTTCGCTGCCGTGGGCCTGGATCCGGTTCCAGGCGTAGGACTCTGCTTCCCAGCGTCCGCCGTTGACCCAGTCGAAGCTGGAAGTGAAGTGCTCGCCAAGACGCAAAAGGAACTCTTCCGGCGAGCCAATGCCGTCGCGGGCAAAGGCGTAGATGGTGTTCTTCTGGGTATCGGTGGCCACGACGTGGGCGTTGTCGCCTTCCAGGTGGGCCGCGGCGAAGTCGCCCCGCAGCTGCGAGGTGACGTTCAGGTCCTCAATCTCGTGGCGGTTGCTTTCGCGGGTGATCTTGACGACGCGCACTTCTGCCTTGCCGTACTGGTTCTCGCCGAGGATGATCTTGCTGCTCATGGTCTTTTCCCAACTTCCGGTAAGTGGAACCAAGGTTCCATCACTGAAATTAAGCGCGCGTTTCATGCGCGTTTCCGATGGAGCCGACCCAACAAAAAAGAGCCGGCATCCGTTGATGCCAGCTCATTACGACCCTGCCTGCTGCTCCCAGGTTACGTGACGTGCGCCACGAGTTGCATAACAGCGTACCTCCCCAGGCTGGTGGTGTACATCACAGGTTTAAAAATCGCTTTGTGACCGGTTCGGCCCGGCGAAGCCGGCCGGCTTGCTGGAGTGGCTATTGACCGCGCCGGCAAAACCGCCTTACTCTTTTCGCAGAGCAAAAATTGCTTTCCGCAATATGAAAATTAGGAGGTTCCGATGTACCAGCAGGACAACCGTTCCGTGTCGGCAACGCCGTCCACAGGAGCCGGCACAGAGGAGTTCTACCTCCCGCTCGGAGGTGGAATTGATCCGGATCTGTACGTGCCGGAGGACCGCCTTCACCCCACTGGCCGCTTCTCCCGGTGGATCCAGTCTTTGCCTGTTTTCGGCGGCAGTGCCGCACGGCGGTAAAAAGCCGCACAGTGCCCGCGCGATTTCGTCGCCTGCGAGTACCGCGCGGTCATACCGCGTGTCGGTGAGATGAAAGGCGAGTAGTTGCTACTCGCGACTGCCGGCGGCGCTTCACCTAACCTTGCACAATAGACGGCAGTCCATGCCCCTGGTGTTCAGCCCGGGACCTGGCCAGCCTCCGCTATAGCTGCACGGAAGGACAGCGATGCCACAGGCCACAGCCCGCTTGGTGCAGGTCCTGTGCTGCCTGTTGGTCCTTGCAGGGCTGTCGGGAAGTGCCATCCGAATGCAGGACCCGGTTGATGCGTCTTCGCCCGGACAGGACGCGTCCATGTCAGCTGCTGACCCGCTGGCAGGGCCGGCGCCTTCGGATCCCAAAGACGGAGCACCGCCACAGGCCGCGGAGCCGCGCGGGTCCGCTGCGCAGCCACCTGAAGGCGAGGGGGCTGGCAAGGCCGACGATTCCCCCGTCGGGGCGGCCGGCGATGACGCCCCGGTCAAAGGAACGCCTGTCGTGGCCAGTAAGGAAGCGGGACCGCTGGGCCCTCCAGGGCCGTGGCAGCTTGTGCTGGACGAGGAGTTCGACACTCTCAATACCAGCCTTTGGACTCCCTACTGGTTCCGTGACTGCCACCCCGGATCGACGAAGAACGGCGTCAAGACCTGTTCGGGCAACGTCAAAGTGGAAAACGGAAACGCGGTCCTCCAGTTGTCCGATTCCCAATCCGGAGCGTTGCTCTCCACCAACCCCAAAGACGGCGTTCCGGGCCATGTGGGCTTTCAATACACCACCGGATACGTCGAGGCCCGGATCTACTTCCCGGGAACCTGCTCGGGCGGCATCCACAACTGGCCTGCGTGGTGGACCACAGGCCAAAAGTTCCCTTCGACTGGCGAGATCGATATTGCCGAGCCGCTTGAGGGCACCATGACCACGGTCTATCACTCCACCGACAGCGACCCTGCCAAATGGTTCCTGGGCTGCTACGCCGGCGGCTACCACACCTATGGTGTGCACCGGAAGGCCGGCGTCAATGACATCTACTTCGACGGCAAGCTTGAGTTCTCCTACGCCACGAACGATGGGAACGCCCCGCACTACCTGATCCTGAACGTCGGCATTTGGGCTGACAAGAAGACCCTGGGGCCGGCCGGAGCGGTCAAGGTGGACTGGGTGCGGGCCTGGAAGTGACTGACGCCCGGCCCTAGGAGCCGGGCCGCCCCGGCCACTGCTTGCCGGCCCAAGGGTCGTAGTCCACAACGAGCTCCTCCTGCGGCGGCCGTTCGGCTTCGGGAACATGCTGCAGGTTCACCCGCACGCGGTACCAAAGCGAGCTGGACCCGCGCATCCCGTCGACCAGGATGTCCGCGGGCTGCAGGGAATCGACGACGGCGGCGTGCCGGCTTTTCCATTCATCGAGCGCTGCGAGGGCCTCCGGCTTGGTCTTGGTGCGGGCCACCTCAATCAATGGCATCGAGGACTGCCGGCGGCCGGACCCGTTGCCTGACCGGGGGGCTTTCTCGGCGGGGCCCAGCTCTTTTGCGAGGGCCAGGAGTCCGTCCAGCCTGCCCGCTGAATTATCAATGCCGGCGTGGGGATCACCGATCCGTGCGTACCGCTCCAAAACCGTGCGCACCGTGAACTCTTCAGGCCTGGCAGTGCGCATCTCGTCCCACGTGACCGGTGTGGAAACGCGGGCATCGGGCAGTGGCCGGACGGAGTAGGCGGAGGCCACGGTGCGGTCCTTGGCGTTCTGGTTGAAGTCCACAAAGACGCTCTCGCCGCGCTCCTCCTTCCACCAGCGTGCGGTTGCCAGGCCGGGAGCCCGGTTCTCCACCTCCCGCGCCAGGGTTTCGGCAGCGAGCCGGACGTCCTTGTAGGACCACTCGGGGGTGATCCGGACCAGGATGTGCAGCCCGCGCGAACCGCTCGTCTTCGGCCAGCCCACCAGGCCTGCATCCTCCAGCACCTCCTGTGCCACGTACGCCACGTCCACAATCTGCGACCAGTCCACTCCCGGCATGGGATCAAGGTCCACCCGCAGCTCGTCCGGATGCTCAAGGTCCTCTGCGCGCACCGGATGCGGATTCAGGTCCAGGCAGCCGAGGTTGATGACCCAAGCCAGCCCGGCAGCATCCCGGATTACGGCTTCCTCCGCCGAGGTCCCGGACGCGTAATGCAGCGTGGTGGTGTCGATGAAGGGAGGGTGGTTTTCCGGCACGCGCTTCTGGAAGAAGGGCTCGGCGTCGATGCCCTTGGGGAACCGCTTGAGCACCATGGGCCTGCCGCCCGCGCCCCTCAGCGCGCCGTCTGCCACCGCCAGGTAGTACTGGACCAGGTCCAGCTTGGTCAGCCCCGGCCCAGGGAACACCACTTTGTCCGGGCTGGAGACCCGCACTTCGATCCCATCGATCTCCAGAACCTCGGGTGGCGTCTTTGACGGTGTCATGGCGCCACGCTAGCAGCGGGCCGGGCGCGTGTCAGCCGTTGACCAGCCTCTTTGCCGCCGCAGAGTGTTCAGTAATGAGGCCGGCCACGTCCAGCCCCGGGATCTGCCCGTCCGCCACCCTCCACTGCCCGCCCACCATCACCCTGTCCGCCCGGTCGGCGGCGCACAGGAGGAGGGCGGCGATGGGGTCGTGGCTGCCGGAGAAGCGGAGGTCGTCCAGCCGGAACAGCGCCAGGTCGGCCTGCATTCCGGGTGCCAGTTGGCCCAGGCCGGACCGTCCCAGGACAGCGGCGGACCCGCGGGTGGCCCAGCCCAGTGCCCGCTCAACCGGCACGTCGGCGCCGTACCGCAGCCTCTGGAGGTAGAGGGCCTGCCGCGCTTCCAGGATCATGTTGGAGGCATCATTTGACGCCGAGCCGTCCACTCCCAGCCCCACCGGGACTCCGGCCTGCTCCAGTTCCAGGACCCGGGCGGTTCCGGAGGCAAGCCGCATGTTGGAGGTGGGGCAATGCGCGACGCCGGTCCCCGCCGCGCCGAGGCGGGTGATCTCCGCGTCGCTGAAGTGGATTCCGTGCCCCAGCCAGGTGCGGTCCGTCAGCCAGCCCACGCTGTCCAGGTAGTCAACCGTCCGCAGTCCGAACATCTCCCGGCAGAAGTCCTCCTCGTCGAGGGTCTCGGCCAGATGCGTGTGCAGCCGGATATCCAGGCGCTCAGCGAGGGCCGCGCTTTCGGCCATGATCTCCTTCGTCACCGAGAACGGCGAGCAGGGTGCCAAGGCGATCTGGATCGCGGCCGCCTCCCCACGTTCGTGGTACTGGCCCACCAGGCGCTCGCTGTCCGCCAGCACCACCTCCGGATCCTGCACGGTGGACTGTGGCGGCAGGCCGCCGTCGTCCGTTCCCAGCGTCATGGACCCCCGGGTAAGCGTGGCCCGCATGCCCAGCCGCCGCACCGCCTCAACCTCGATGTCCACGGCATCCTCAAGCCCCGCGGGGAAAAGGTAGTGGTGGTCGGCGGCGGTGGTGCAGCCGGAGAGCAGCAGTTCGGCCAGGGCCACCGTGGCTGCCAGTTCCAGGTCCTTCGGGGTGAGCCGGGCCCATACCGGGTACAGGTTCTGCAGCCAGGGGAACAGCGGGGCGTTGGCCACCGGACCCCAAGCGCGCGTGAGGGTTTGGTAAAAGTGGTGGTGCGTGTTGATCAGGCCCGGCAGCAGCACATGGCTGCCGGCGTCGAAGGTCTCCGTGCAGGGCGCTGAAGGCTGCTGCCCAGGGGCCAGGACCTCGGTGATAACGCCGTCCGCAACCACCACCCCGCCCGAGGCATCAAGGGTATTGGCGGTGAAGGCGGCCAGCGGATTGCGGATCCATAAACGGGAGGCGGATGCAGGGGAGGAGGGAGTCATGGCGGTCCTGTCTGAACGGTTGGCGGTGCGGTGCGTCCAGCTCAGTGATGCCCTGTCTGCTGATCCAGGTAGCCGTTCCTGCGGGCAGGACGGGTGCTGCCAGAGTAGGGAAACGGTCCGCCTGCGTCAACGCCCGCGTTTGTGACCGCGGCGGTGGGAGCGCGGTGAAGAGCCCGAAACATGCTTTTCACATAGCGAAATTAAATTTCCAGAAACTATGGCGTGGCCCACAAACCGGTGCTAATCTCGATTCTGCCAAAGGCGGGCACCCGAACCCGGGAAGCTATCTACCAGGCGCAACTTAACCTTCACAGCACATGCTGAAGCCTGGTAACCGTTCGCACCTGGTTCTACCGGTCCTGCGCGGCAACAGGCTTCCCGGCAAAAGGAAGTCGCATCATGAGTACCACCGTCACGGCCGAACAGTTTTTGGCCCGCTCCATCAGGCTGGCAACAGCCAATGTCCTCAACAGCGGAGGCCCGTTCGGCGCCATGATCGTCACGGCGGACGGGCAGGCGTTCGACGGCGTCAACCGCGTCACGGCGGACAACGATCCCACCGCGCACGCCGAAGTTACCGCCATCCGCACTGCCTGCCGCGAACTGGGCACCTTCGACCTCAGCGGCGCCACCCTCTACACCAGCTGCGAGCCCTGCCCCATGTGCCTGGCCTCCGCACTTTGGGCACGGGTAAGCCGCGTTGTCTACGCTGCAGACCGCCACGACGCCGCCTCTGTCGGCTTCGACGACGCCGTGTTCTACGAGTACTTTGAAAACCAGGACAGGGATTCCCTGATGCCGGTCTCCAAGCTGGAACTGGGCGATCCCCAGGCCCCGGCCCCGCTGGAGCCGTTCAACACCTGGAACACGCTCGAATCCAGGATCGACTACTAGGCCCGGCGGCTTCGATGACCATCCTGGACCATTCCCACGAGGAGCATTCGGCTCCAACCACCAGCACCACCCGGCGGGCGCCGCGCACTTCCACGCAGGCAACCGGAACACCGCGGCCGCCGGCACCGGAATCCTTCCTGGACCGTTTCTTCCAGATCACCCGGCGCGGCTCAACCCTTGCCCGCGAATTCCGCGGCGGCCTGGTCACCTTCTTCACCATGGCGTACATCGTCATCCTGAACCCCCTCATCCTGGGCGGCTTCAGCGCGGACAACGCCCCCACCGACGTCGCCGGCGGCTGGCTCTCCGCAGCCCAGGTGGGTGCCGTCACCGGTCTCACCGCCGGTGTCATGACCATCCTCTTCGGCCTCATCGCCAACCTGCCGTTCGGGCTCGCGGCGGGCCTGGGCATCAACTCCTTCCTGGCCGTCTCGGTGATCCACGAGGTCACCTGGCCGGAGGCCATGGGCCTGGTGGTGATCAACGGCATCCTGATCGTCCTCTTCGGCGTCACCGGCGCCCGGACCGCCATCTTCCGGGCCGTGCCCAAGGAGCTGAAGGCCGCAATTACCGTGGGCATCGGCCTCTTCATCGCCTTCATCGGTTTCGTGGACTCCGGATTTGTCCGGCCCACCGCGGGTGGTCCGCCCGTCCAGCTGGGCGACGGCGGCTCCATCACCTCCGTGCCCACGCTCGTCTTCGTCGTCGGACTCCTGGCCATGGGCATCCTGGTGGCACGCAAGGTCCAGGGCGGCCTGCTCATCGGCATCGTTGGCACCACCGTGCTGGCCGCCGTCGTGGAAGCCATCATGAAGATCGGCCCCGCCAGCGCCAACAACCCGGGCGGCTGGCACCTGAACACCCCCGTCCTGTCCGGCCAACTGGTGTCGGCGCCGGACCTGGGCCTTGTAGGCCAGTTCGACCTGTTCGGCTCCTTCGCCAGGATCGGCGGACTCGCGGCCACCATGCTGGTCTTCACGCTGGTGTTCACCAACTTCTTCGACGCGATGGGCACCATGACCGGCCTGGCCAAGAGCGCCGGCGTCGCGCACAAAGACGGCACGTTCCCGCGGCTGAAATCGGCCTTCATCGTGGAAGGCTTCGGCGCCGTGGCGGGCGGGGCCACGTCCGGTTCCTCCAACACCGTGTACATCGACTCGGCGGCCGGCATCGGCGAAGGTGCCCGCACCGGCCTGGCCTCGGTGGTCACCGGCCTGCTGTTCCTGGGCTCGATGTTCCTTACCCCGCTCACCAGCGTGGTGCCGCTCGAGGTCGCAGCCGCCGCCCTGGTGGTGGTGGGCGCCATGATGATGGCGCAGATCCGCGAGATCAAGTTCACCAAGTTCACGGTGGCCCTGCCGGCGTTCCTCACCATCGTGACGATGCCGCTGAGCTACTCGATTGCCAACGGCATCGGGGTGGGCTTCGTGAGCTGGGCCGTCATCGGGGCTGCCTCCGGCAAAGCTAAGAAGATCCATCCACTGATGTGGGTGGTCAGCGCAGGGTTCCTGGTGTATTTCGCCCGCGGACCGATCAACGCCCTGCTGGGCGGCTAAGTATTGCCCTTTCCTTCCGGGGGCCGGGCCAGCTCTTGGCCCGGTCCACGGATGGGCAGACAATGAACACCACCGCTGCGGAAGAAGGAGTGCCGCCATGCTTGACCTGATCCCTTCGCTCGGCCGCTGGGCGCCCCGGCTCCAAGGCGAGCCGTTCGCCGTGGCCACCATCGTGGCGGCTTCCGGCTCGGTGCCGCGGCCTGTTGGAACCTCCATGCTGGTCACGGGAGCCGGGGATGTCCTGGGCAGCCTCTCCGGCGGCTGCGTGGAAGGCGCCGTGGTGGCGCTTGCCCAGGAGGCAATGGACGACGGCGTCCC
Organism: Arthrobacter sp. E1SS-5; assembly: GCF_057073715.1. NCBI lineage: Bacteria > Bacillati > Actinomycetota > Actinomycetes > Micrococcales > Micrococcaceae > Arthrobacter > Arthrobacter sp. E1SS-5. The sequence goes on along the minus strand of NZ_CP172703.1, from coordinate 3,641,208 downwards.
GCGCCAGGAGACCTTTGGCTTCAGCTCCGCGGACGCCTTTGCCGCCGGGCTCACCTGTGGGGGAGAACTGGCCATCCATATCCAGCCGGTGCCGGCGACAGGACCCGATAAAGTCCCGCACCCGCTCCGCACAGCCCTGCTGCAACTCGCGCAACCCGGCCCGGACCAACCCGTCGCGCTGGTACGGCTGCTGGGGAACCCTGGAGGTGCCGCCGTCGTCCTTTCCGATCCGGCCGCTTTCCGCCTGGGCGCCCACCCGGAACTGGCCTCACGGCTGCAGGGAGAATCTGCGCTGCAGATGGAAGCCATGGTGCGCCGCGGCGGTGCCGGCCTGGTCCGGCTCCCGGAGCCGGGCGAATGCGCTCCGGACCGAAGCGACGCGCATCCTGCCGGGGAGCGCGCCATCCTGGTGGAGTCCCGGCTGGCCCCGCCGCGCATGCTGGTGTTCGGCGCCAACGACTTCGGCGCGGCGCTGGTGCCGGCCGCCAAGCTGCTGGGCTATCACGTGACCCTGGTGGATGCCCGCCCGGCCTTCGCGTTGCAGCCCCGGTTCGCCGCAGCAGACCAGGTGGTCACCGACTGGCCGCACCGCTACCTGGCCGCGGAAGCGGCAGCCGGCAGGCTGGACACCCGCACCGTGGCCGCCGTCCTCACCCACGACCCCAAGTTCGACATCCCCCTGCTGGAAACCGCCCTGGCACTGGACCTCGCCTATGTGGGCGCCATGGGATCCCGCCGCAGCCACCTCCAACGGGTGGACGAGCTCCTGAATGCAGGCGTTCCGCCGGAACGGATTGCCCAGCTGCATTCACCCATCGGCCTTGACCTCGGTGCCGTCACTCCCGCCGAAGTGGCGGTGTCCGTGACCGCCGAATTGATCGCCGCCCGGAACCGCGCCGCCACTTGCGTGCCGCTGCGGGACACCTCCGGTGCCATCCACCACCCGGCTGCCCCCGCAGCCGCAGACCTTAATACCCAGGAGATCGCATGGACATGAACACCATCGAGGCGGTGGTCCGCACCACCGACCCCGCACAATGGCGCGACGGCGATGCCTGGCTTGCCGGCGGCACGGTCCTTTTCTCGTACGGCAGCTACGCCTTTGGACCCCAGCCGCTCACCCGGCTCCTGGACCTGGGCGGTGCCGGCTGGACGCCCATCACCGTCACCGGCGACGGGACTGAGCTGGCCGCCACCTGCACCATCGCCGAGCTGTATGCCCTGCCCGATTCTCCTGAGGTGTCCGGCCGTGCCTGGCCCGCGCTGGACCTGGTCCGCGCATGCTGCGATTCGTTCGTGGCGTCCTTCAAGATTTGGAACATGTCCACCGTGGGCGGCAACCTCTGCACCTCCCTGCCCGCGGGACCTGTCATCTCGCTCTGCGCCGGGCTGGACGGCACGGCCACCATCCTCGCACCGGACGGCACCAGCCGGCTTGTTCCGGTGGCAGATTTCATCACCGGGGATGCGACAAACTGCCTGGCACCCGGCGAACTGCTCCGCAGCGTCCACCTGCCGGCGTCGGCCCTTGCCTCACGCGTGGCGTTCCGACGGCTGTCGCTGAGCAACCTGGGCCGGTCCGGGGCGCTGCTCATTGGAAGGCTCGACGGCGGCACCTCCTTGATCCTGACCGTCACCGCCGCCACCAAGCGGCCTGTCCAGCTGCGCTTCGACGGGGTGCCGGAAGCAGACCGGCTGGCCGCTGCACTGGACGACGCCATCCCGGCGGCGCTCTACCACGACGACATCCACGGCCTGCCTGCCTGGCGCCGCGACATGACTTACCGGCTGGCTGAGGAAATCCGCGCCGAACTGGCAGCGCCCGAAGGGACGCCGGGACTGGCGGTCTCCGGCGACTTCTGGCCGCCCCGCAGTGCCGGTGCGCCGGTATCCGGGGCCACGACACTTCCGAAAGGGGCCTGAGCATGGCCATCGAGATCAATGGCACCCCCGCCGGCGCCACACCCCGCCCGGGCCAGTGCCTGCGCACCTTCCTGCGGGAGCAGGGCACCACCGGTGTGAAGAAGGGCTGCGATGGCGGTGACTGCGGCGCCTGCACCGTGCACGTGGACGGAACACCGGTCCACAGCTGCATCTACCCCGCCGTCCGGGCGGAGGGGCATGCGGTCACCACCATCGAGGGACTGGCTGCTGCTTCGGGCGGCGGAGACGGCCAGCTGCATCCGGTGCAGCGGCAGTTCATGGAGCGACAGGGTTTCCAGTGCGGCTTCTGCACGGCAGGCATGGTTATGACGGCGGCAACGTTCGACGACGAACAAAGGGACAACTTGCCGCGGAACCTCAAGGGCAACCTCTGCCGGTGCACCGGCTACCGCGCCATCGCCGATGCCGTCTGCGGCGACGCCGGCCACCCCGCCCCTGAGGGGCATGGGTCCGGCATCGCCGGGGAGGGCCAGCCGGATCCGGAGCCGGGCAGGCTGGGCGACGACGTTCCCGCGCCGGCCAGCCGGGCGGTGGTCACCGGCGCAGCCCGCTACACCCTGGACCTCCCCACGGACCAGCAGGAGGCACTGCTGCACCTGAAGATCCTGCGCTCGCCGCACGCCCACGCCCGGGTTGTGTCTATCGACAAGGATGCCGCGCTGCAGGTGCCCGGGGTGGTGGCAGTTTTCACCCATGAGGACGCGCCGGAGCAGCTGTTTTCCACGGCCCAGCACGAACTCTTCACCGACGACCCGGACGATACCCGGGTACTCGATGACGTGGTGCGGTTCCGCGGGCAGCGGGTGGCCGCCGTCGTGGCCGAATCGGTGGGCGCCGCAGAAGCCGGAGTGCGGGCGCTGACTGTTGATTATGAGGAACTGCCCGCCGTCTTTTCGCCACAGGACGCGCTGCTTCCCGGCGCGCCGCTGGTACACGGGGACAAGGACGCCTTCACGGCCCGCATCTCCCGGCCGGACCGGAACGTGGTGGCGGAGCTGCACTCCGAGCTGGGAAACGTGGCCGACGGCTTCGCCGCCGCCGACTTCATCCACGAACAGACCTACCAGACCCAGCGGGTGCAGCACGTTGCGCTGGAAACGCACGCGGCCATCGCCTCGGTGGACGCCGAAGGCCGGCTGCAGGTCCGCACCTCCAGCCAGGTCCCGTTCCTGGTCCGGCGGACGCTGTGCCGGGTGTTCGGCCTGGAAGAAGACAAGGTACACGTGGTGGCCGGGCGTGTGGGCGGTGGCTTCGGCGGCAAGCAGGAAGTCCTCACCGAAGACCTCGCGGCGCTCGCGGCCCTGAAACTGAAGCGGCCGGTCCAGCTGGAACTCACCCGCTCGGAGCAGTTCACTGCCACCACCACCCGGCACCCGTTCACCATCGAGCTGAAGGCGGGCGCCAGCAGGGACGGCAGGCTGACGGCCCTGGAGCTGGACGTCGTGACCAACACCGGTGCCTACGGCAACCACGGCCCCGGCGTCATGTTCCACGGCTGCGGTGAATCGCTGGCCGTGTACAACTGCGCCAACAAGAAGGTGGACGCACACTCGGTGTACACCAACACTGTTCCGGCCGGGGCGTTCCGGGGCTACGGGCTGAGCCAGATGATCTTCGCCATCGAATCCGCCATGGATGAATTGGCCGCCGGAATCGGGATGGATCCGCTGGAGTTCCGCCGCCGGAACATTGTCCGCGAAGGGGACCACATGCTGTCCACCCAGCCGGATCCGGAGGAGGACGTCCACTACGGCAGCTACGGCCTGGACCAGTGCCTGGACCTGGTGCGGGACGCCCTGGACCGCGGCAAGGCCCGCTACCGGGAGGCAGGGCTGGATGATCTTGGCCCGGACTGGATGGTGGGTGAGGGCGCTGCCCTGTCCATGATCGACACCGTGCCGCCGCGGGGCCACTTTGCCCATTCCCACGTCCGGCTCCTGCCGGACGGAACGTACCAGGCCGACGTCGGAACCGCCGAGTTTGGCAACGGCACCACCACGGTGCATGCCCAGTTGGCCGCCACGGCCTTGTCCACGGAGGCCTCCAAGGTGGCGGTGCGGCAGTCGGATACGGACCTGGTGGAGCACGATACCGGCGCTTTTGGTTCGGCGGGTACGGTGGTGGCCGGCAAGGCGACCTTGGCTGCGGCGGAAGAGCTGGCCGTGCGGATCCGGGCCTTCGCGGCCGGTATCCGGCAGACGCAGGCGTCCGCCTGTGTCCTGGAGGGCGGCGCGGTGGTGATCGACGGAGCCCGCGTGGCACTGGCTGACCTGGCGCAGGCCGCTGCGGATGCCGGCGTCGAACTTGCCGCCGAGGGACGCTGGGGTGGCACCCCACGCTCCGTAGCCTTCAACGTGCACGGCTTCCGGGTGGCAGTGAACCGCGGCACCGGTGAGCTGAAGATCCTGCAAAGCGTGCAGGCGGCGGACGCCGGTGTGGTGGTCAACCCGCGCCAGTGCCGCGGCCAGATCGAGGGCGGGATCGCGCAGGCCCTGGGTGCCACGCTGTACGAGGAGGTGGTAGTGGACGACGCCGGCAAGGTCACCACGGACATCCTGCGGCAGTACCACATTCCTACTTTCGCGGACGTGCCGCGCAGCGAGGTGTACTTCGCGGACACTTTCGACATGCTGGGGCCGCTGGGGGCGAAATCGATGAGCGAAAGCCCGTTCAATCCCGTGGCGCCGGCGCTTGCCAATGCCATCCGGAACGCCACCGGAGTGCGGTTCGCGTCTTTGCCCATCGCCCGGGACCGCATCTACCTGGGGCTCAAGGAAGCGGGCCTGGTGCCCAAGCTGGAGCGCGTGACTTCCTAGGCCGGCAGGTGGTCATACTTTCACTTGCGCGGGCGCAACCCGGGGTCGGATCTGACCCCGGGTTGCATCGTTGCATATAGTCGGGGGATGGAACAGCGGATTTTAGGCAAGACCGGACGGAACGTCTCCATCGTGGGGCTCGGTACCTGGCAGCTCGGCGCGGACTGGGGCAACGTGGATCCGGCACAGGCGCAGGCCATCCTCGCAGCCTCGGTGGAGGCAGGCGTCACCCTCTTCGACACCGCCGACGTCTACGGCGACGGCAAGAGCGAGCAGGCCATCGGGAAGTTCCTGGCGGACAACCCGGGCCTCGGCATCACGGTGGCCACCAAGATGGGCCGGCGGATGGAACAGCGGCCGGAAAACTACACCCTGGCCAACTTCCGCCAGTGGGTTGACCGCTCGCGGAAGAACCTGGGCACGGACACCCTGGACCTGGTCCAGCTGCACTGCCCGCCTACCCCGGTGTACAGCAACAACGAAGTGTACGACGCCCTCGATACCCTGGTGTCCGAAGGTGCCATCCGCAACTACGGCGTAAGTGTGGAACGCACGGACGAGGCCCTCGAAGCCATCCGGCACGAGGGGACAGCCTCGGTCCAGATCATCCTCAACGCCTTCCGCCTCAAGCCGCTGGACGAGGTGCTGCCCGCCGCCAAGGCCGCAGGGGTTGGCATCATTGCCCGCGTGCCGCTGGCATCCGGGCTGCTGTCCGGCAAGTACACCAAGGACACCACGTTCGCGGAGAACGACCACCGCAACTACAACCGCCAGGGCGAGGCCTTCGACGTCGGGGAGACCTTCTCGGGTGTGGACTACGAGTTGGGCCTGAAAGCCGTGAAGGAGTTCGAGCAGCTGGTGCCTTCCGGCGCTACCACGGCGCAGGCGGCCATTGCCTGGATCGCGGCCCAGGACGGCGTCACCACCGTCATTCCCGGCGCACGTAACGTGGAGCAGGCCCGCGGCAACGCTGCGGCAGCCACGGTCAGCGTGGGCAAGGAGTTCGACGACGGCGTCCGCTGGATCTACGACCACTACTTCCGCGAGTCCATCCACCCGCGCTGGTAACCCGGTCGCCGCCTGGGAGCACGCCGGTGACTGACTCAGTCCATGACTTTGTGGAGCGGCTCGCGGCCGTGCAGCTGGGACCCGCGTGCACCAACTTCTTCAATCATGAAGTTCCGGCGAACGCGCTGCGCAGGCACAACCTGGAGCTCTACCTCCGGGAGATGCTGGACCGGCGGCCCAAGGTGCTGCTGGTGGGGGAGGCGCCGGGCTTCAGGGGCATGCGGATCACTGGGGTGCCCTTCACCAACAGGGTCATTCTCGGAGGGCCCGCCAACAGCTTCGGGCTCTTCGGCCCCGGCAAGGGCTACGTGCTGCCGCCAGACGCTGCCGGGGTAGCCGCCGAGCCCACCGCCACCGTGCTCTGGCACGTCCTGGAAGAAGTGGGGTTCCTTCCGCTGCTGTGGAGTGCCTTTCCCTGGCACACCCACAAGCCGGGGCAGCCGTTGTCCAACCGCACGCCCAGGCCGTCCGAAACCCAACTCGGCACGCCTTTCTGGCAGGAACTGGCGGAGCTTTTCGGAGTCACCTCCATCGTGGCGGTGGGCAACGTGGCCCAGCACAGCCTGCAGCGCAGTGGTCTGTCCGCGCCAAAAATACGGCACCCGGCCCATGGCGGGCGGTCCGGCTTCAAACAGGGGCTTGAGCAGTTGTTGGGAAGTGGGATGCAGGCCTGAGCTGACGTCGTCACGGCCAGAATGTCGTACCCCCTTGTCATGATTGGTTTATGGGAAGGGCAGCGGTGGTCAGGGCTTATGCGGACATTCGGGCTGCCCTTGCTGTGTTGAACGCTGAGGTTGACGGGTCCGGGTTGGAGCCGTTTTCGGTGGCTGATCCTCTTGGTGGTTTGGCTGATGGGTGCCTGGATGTTTTGGCTGGTGCCCGGGTGGTTGAGGCCGGGTTCGCTGGGTTGAAGGCGAAGGCTGCGGTGAAGTATGCGGAGAGCGCCTCTGTTGTTGCCGGGCCGGATGTGCCGGTGCAGGCGCAGGAGATGGCGGTCGCGGCGGAGATCGGGTGTGTGCTGGTTTTGGGGCCGCGGGCGGCGTTATCGTTCTTGGCTGCTTCGCAGGCGGTTGTTTCGTCGTTGCCGCGGACCCTTGTGGGGCTGCAGGCCGGGATGTTGTCGTGGCAGCACGCGGTGGTGATGGCGGACGAGGCGGCGTGTCTGGACGCTGCCGGGGCGGCGGCGCTGGAAGCCCATTTCCTGGACCCGGACGCCCCTGGCGCGGCTCGGGGGTGCCCTGCCGGGGAGATGCCGGCGCACCGGTTTCGGGCCAAGGCCAGGGCGTGGCGTGAACGCCACCACGCGGAGAGCATTGAGAAGCGCCATGTGAAGGGGGTGGCGGATCGGCGGGTGGAGTTCCGGCCGGACCAGGACGGGATGGCGTGGCTGTCGGCGTGCCTGCCCGCGGCTCAGGCGTTGGCCGGGTGGAACCGGCTCACCGCGATCGCCCGCTCCCAGCAGGGACCCGACGAACCCCGGACCATGTCGCAGTTGCGGGCCGACACCTTCGCTGTGGCGGTTCTTGGCAGCGGCAGTATCACCCAAGGCGGTGGTACCTGCGCCACGCCCCTATCCGACACGGTCAGCGATGACGGGGCCGGTCCACGTGTCGGTGCCAGCGGCCGGACCGGTGGCGTGGTTGGTGTTGGCGTTGAAGGTGCTGGTGCAGGGGCAGAACACTTGTCTTCGCCGATCCGGGCGCAGGTTCTGGTGACGGTTCCGGTGTACTCGTTGATGGGGTTGACCGATGAGCCGGCCATGCTGGACGGGTACGGGCCGATCCCGCCGTCGATGGCCCGGGACCTGGTCGCGAACGGGGCGGGGTCGTTTTACCGGGTGTTGGTGGATCCGCGGGTAGGGGCGCCGCTGGAGATTGGGCGGACGAGTTACCGGGTGACTGGTGCGATGCGGGCCTGGTTGCGGATGCGGGACGGTAAGTGCCCGTTCCCGGGCTGCAGCAACAACTCCCTGGACAACGACGCGGACCATGTCCTCGCCTGGGCTGATGGCGGGACCACCGGGATCAGCAACCTGGGGCAGCCCTGCCCCAAACACCACAAACTCCGACACACCACCGGGTGGAAACCCACCCCGGCCACCAAAAACGAGCCACCCGGCTGGACCTCACCCACGGGCCGGCGCTACCCAAGCGAACACCAGGACTGGGAACCGCCCAAGTGGCCTGCCCTTCGCAACCCGCACCAGATACCAGGGGAGGGAGCGCCTGGCGCACTTCCGGATCTCGTGCACCTCGGCATATCTCCAGTAGAAAACTGGCTGGAGCGGATCCTGCACGCCCCAACCGCCTGACGCGGCCCGGGCAATGCTGCCCTGCCCGCGCCTGACCGTGCTCGAGTGCCTGTGGAGGTCGCCTGCTACTGAAGTTCCGGGCGCTGATGGCGGGAGGGCGCTAGCGTAAAAGGTCCAGCTGGTCCGGCGTATCCACATCTTCACCGGTGGACTGGTCGCTGCAGTCCACTTCGTCCACCAGGTCCGGGTGGGAGCGCAGGAAGCCGCGTGCCCCGGCGTCGCCCGTCACCGTCGCGCAGACGGCCTCCCGCAGGGAGGCGTCGATAAGCAGGGGATGCCCGCGGCGCAGTGCTGCCTGACCGCCGTCGCTGGAATCACGACGGTGGTACGCGGCCGCGGTGATCCGGCCGGTCCGGTGCCGGGCCAGCAACCGTGCCACTGTTTCACGGGTCAGGCCGGGCTGGTCCACGAGGGCGATCAAAAGGTGGCTTCCGGGATCCGCGGCTTGGTTTCCGAGGAGGAACGAGCTGCCCATGCCCGTCTGCCATTCCGCGTTGTCCACTACGCGGAAGCGGTCGAGGCTGGCAGCCGACTGAACTTCAGACGCTCCTGCCCCCAGGACCACCACCACTTCCCGGCAGCCACCGTCGAGCAGTGTGTTGGCGACCGACTCCACCAGCGGCCGGCCCCGGTAGGGCAGCAGGGCCTTCGGTCCCAAACCCAGACGTGTCCCGGCCCCGGCCGCCAGGACGACGCCAGTCACCCCGTGGCCAGTCGGGCCTGCGGGTCCGGGCGCGTCAGTGTTCCTCATAGCTGCACCCTAGCCAATGCCGAAGCAGTCGGGGCAGCCTCCCCCGGAAACTGCCCCGACTGCTGCTGCCGGTGGTTATCAGGCGTCTCCGCCCGCCCCGCCGGTGGTGCCGGCGTTAACGTCCAGGAGCTTGTAGCGGTCCATGGCGTACGACGGCGCGCCCTCCTCAACTTCACCCCTCGCCGCGAGCATTTGCAGCACTTTCACCACGATGGAGTGAGTGTCGTTTTTGAAGTAGCGGCGTGCTGCTGCGCGGGTGTCGGAGAAGCCGAAGCCGTCGGCGCCGAGGGCGGCGTATTCGTTGGGGACGAATTGCCGGATTTGGTCCGGGACGGCCTTCATGTAGTCGGATACGGCGACGATGGGGCCGGTGGCTCCTTCGAGTTGCTGGGTGACGAAGGGGACGCGTGCGGGTTGGCCGGGGTTGAGGAAGGCTTCCTCTTCGGCGGCGAGGCCGTCGCGGCGCAGTTCGTTCCAGGAGGTCACGGACCAGACGTCGGCGGAGACGTTCCAGTCATCGGCCAGCACGCGCTGGGCTTCGAGGGCCCAGGGGACGGAGACGCCGGAGGCGAGGATCTGGGTGCGGGGCCCGTCGATCTTTGCCGGGGCGAGCAGGTAGATGCCCTTGATGACGCCTTCGACGTCGAGGTTTTCAGGTTCTGCTGGCTGGATGATGGGTTCGTTGTACACGGTGAGGTAGTACATGACGTTTTTGTCGCCGTTGTGTCCTTCGGACTCTTCCCCGTACATCCGTTCCAGGCCGGAGCGGACGATGTGTCCGATTTCGTAGCCGTAGGCGGGGTCGTAGGTGAGCACGGCGGGGTTGGTGGAGGCCAGCAGGGGGGAGTGGCCGTCGGCGTGCTGGAGGCCTTCGCCGGTGAGGGTGGTCCGTCCTGCGGTGGCGCCGATGATGAAGCCGCGGGTCATTTGGTCCGCGGCGGCCCAGAAGGCGTCGCCGGTGCGCTGGAAGCCGAACATGGAGTAGAACACGTAGACCGGGACCAGGGGGATGCCGTGGGTGGCGTAGGAGGTTCCGGCGGCGGTGAATGCTGCCACGGCGCCGGCTTCGTTGATGCCGGGGTGGATCAGCTGGCCCGCGGGGGACTCCTTGTACGCCAGGACCAGGTCACGGTCCACCGACAGGTAGTTCTGGCCGGCCGGGCTATAGATTTTGGCGGTCGGGAAAAACGCGTCCATACCGAAAGTGCGGGACTCATCCGGCACGATGGGCACAATCCGGTTCCCGAACTTTTTATCCCGGAGCAAATCCTTGAGCAGGCGTACAAATGACATCGTGGTGGCGGCCATCTGCTTACCCGAGCCGCGCTTGGCAACCTCATAAGACTTCGCATCCGGGAGTTCCACGGCCTGGTGTCCGCCGCGGCGCTCGGGAACTGATCCGCCCAGTGCCTTCCGCCGTTCAAGAAGATAGGCAATCTCGGGCGCATCGAAGCCCGGGTGGTAGTAGGGAGGACGGTAGGGATCGGCGTCGAGCTGTTCATCCGAAATGGGAATGCGCAGGTAGTCCCTGAACTCCTTGAGATCCCCGATGGTCAGCTTTTTCATCTGGTGGGTGGCGTTGCGGCCTTCGAAGTGGGGGCCGAGGCCGTAGCCCTTGACGGTGTGGGCGAGGATGACGGTGGGTTTGCCCTTGAATTCTGTGGCTGCTTTGTAGGCGGCGTAGACCTTGCGGTAGTCGTGGCCGCCGCGCTTGAGGTTCCAGATCTGGTCATCGGTCAGGTCCGCGACGAGGTCTTTGGTCTGCGGGGTCTTGCCGAAGAAGTGTTCGCGGACGAACCCGCCGGATTCTGCCTTGTAGGTCTGGTAGTCCCCATCGACGGTTTCGTTCATGATTTTCACGAGGGACCCGTCGGTGTCGCGGGTGAGCAGGTCATCCCACTCCCGGCCCCAGACGACCTTGATCACGTTCCAGCCCGCGCCGCGGAAGAACGCTTCGAGTTCCTGCATGATCTTGCCGTTGCCCCGCACCGGACCGTCCAGGCGCTGGAGGTTGCAGTTGATCACGAAGTTCAGGTTGTCCAGGTTCTCGTTCGCGGCGAGCTGGAGCAGGCCGCGGGATTCGGGTTCGTCCATTTCCCCGTCGCCCAGGAACGCCCAGACCTGCTGGTCGGAGGTGTCCTTCAGGCCGCGGTTGTGCAGGTAGCGGTTGTTCTGGGCCTGGTAGATCGCGTTCATCGGCCCGATGCCCATGGACACGGTGGGGAATTCCCAGAAGTGCGGCATCAACCTGGGGTGCGGGTAGGAGGACAGGGCGTGGCCTTCACGGGACTTTTCCTGCCGGAACCCGTCCAGGTCCTCCTCGGACAGGCGGCCTTCCATGAAGGCCCGGGCGTACATGCCGGGGGAGGCGTGGCCCTGGAAGAAGACCTGGTCCCCGCCGCCGGGGTGGTCCTTGCCGCGGAAGAAGTGGTTGAACCCGACCTCGTACAGGGTCGCGGCACCGGCGTAGGTGGAGATGTGCCCGCCGACGCCGATATCGGGCCGCTGCGCCCGGTGCACCATGACCGCGGCGTTCCACCGCATGTACGCCCGGTAGCGGCGCTCGTATTCCTCGTTGCCCGGGAACTCGGCTTCCTGGTCCACCGGGATGGTGTTCACGTAATCGGTGGTGGTCACCATCGGCACACCCACGCTCTGCGCGCCCGCGCGCTGCAGCAGGCTCCGCATGATGTATTGGGCACGCTCGGTGCCCTGTTCCCTGATCAACGCATCCAGGGACTCAACCCACTCGGCAGTCTCTTCCGGATCACGATCAGGCAGCTGGTTAGTCAACCCGCTGAGGATATGGGAGGTATCTTCTCCTGCAGCCACGGCAGCCTCTTTTCATCTTTGAATGCATGGGCTCATGTTTTCGTATTATGAGAAAACATTATTGCTAGACGAGATTAGTAAGCGAGGCGGCCGGGGTCAACGTGACAACCGCCACCACCGCCCATCGACGCCCATGGACGCGAAGCGACGGATTGTGACCGATCAGGGGCACCCGGCGCACTTGACCGGCAGTGACCTGGGTCATACGATTATTTCACTATTCAATATCTCATTTCCGCTAGGTGGAATAACAGTAACGACCCCGCGGTCGGCCTCACCACCCGGAATCCTCCAAAGAATTGAGACCCTATGCAAACCCCACCCACGGCGGGCGTTGCTGCTGAGCAGGGCCTGACAGCGTCGTCGGTCCCAGCAGTGCATACCACCAGCAGTGTTGAAGCCCTGTGTGAATCCGCCAGCGCAGCTTCAGGCACGAGCATCAGCCCTTCCCTGTACAACTCCGATCTTGCCCCTACCAAGCGGGCCGGCCGCAGCTGGACCAGCTACAGCATCTTTACCCTTTGGGCCAACGACGTGCACAGCCTGGGCAACTACGCCTTCGCCATCGGCCTGTTCGCGTTGGGGTTGGGCGGGTGGCAGATCCTTCTGGCCCTCGGCATCGGTGCCGCGCTGCTGTTCGGCCTCCTGACGCTTTCCGGCTTCATGGGCGTCAAGACCGGTGTTCCCTTCCCCGTCATGAGCCGCATCAGCTTCGGCATCAGGGGAGCCCAGATCGCCAGCCTCCTCCGCGGAGCCGTGGCAGTAGCTTGGTTCGGCATCCAGACCTACCTCGCGTCCGTGGTGTTTCGCGTGATGCTTACAGCCATGTTCCCTGCCTTGGCGGACATGGACAAAGACTCCATCCTGGGCCTGTCCACACTCGGCTGGATGGCATTCGTGACCCTCTGGGTGGTCCAGCTGGTCATCGTCAGCTTCGGCATGGAAATGATCCGCAAGTATGAGGCCTTCGCCGGCCCCGTCATTCTTGCCACCATGGCCGCGATGGCCATCTGGATTTTCGTCGAAGCCGGCGGAAGCATCGCCTGGGCCTCCAACAAGGCGCTGGAAGGGCCGGAAATGTGGCTCACCATCTTCGCGGGCGGCGCCCTCTGGGTGTCCATCTATGGCACCTTCGTCCTGAACTTCTGCGACTTCACCCGCTCGGCGGTCTCCAAAAAGGCTGTGGTGCGCGGCAACTTCTGGGGCATCCCCATCAACATGCTGGTCTTCGGCGCCATCGTAGTGGTCATGGCCGGCGGGCAGTTCAAGATCAACGGCACCATCATCAAGAGCCCCTCGGACATCGTCCAGACCATCCCCAACACGCTCTTCCTGGTCCTGGCCTGCCTTGCCCTGCTGATCCTGACCATCGCCGTGAACCTGATGGCCAACTTCGTGGCCCCCGTTTACGCCCTGACCAACCTGTTCCCCAGGCGGCTGAACTTCCGCAAGGCTGCCATGGTCTCAGCGACGATCGGCCTGGTCATCCTCCCCTGGAACCTCTACAACAACCCGCTGGTCATCGTGTACTTCCTTGGCGGACTCGGTGCGCTGCTCGGTCCGCTGTTCGGCGTTGTCATGGCCGACTACTGGCTGATCCGGCGCGGCAAGGTCCACGTGCCGCAGCTCTACACAGCATCCCCTGACGGCGCGTACTTCTACAAGAAGGGCGTCAACCCCCGCGCCATCATTGCCATGGTTCCGGCCGCCGTCCTGGCCCTGCTGATCGCCTTCGTGCCCGGACTCGCTGCGGCGGCTCCCTTCGCCTGGTTCTTTGCAGCAGGTATTGCCGCCACGCTCTACTTCTTCATCGCCGACCGCAACCAAAGGCTCGAAGACCACGATGGCGAGGCAATCGCCGTCGTCAGCACCCACTAAGCCCTACCAGCAAGCGGCCCACAGGGATCCGCAGCACCAAAGGACCTACCCCATGCGCATACTCGTCGCCAACGTGAACACCACCTCATCGATGACCGACTCCATTGCCGCCTCGGCGCGCAGTGCAGCCGCTCCCGGTACGGAGATCGTCGGCATCACCCCAAGGTTTGGGGCGGACTCCTGCGAGGGAAACTTTGAAAGCTACCTGGCCGCCATTGCCGTCATGGACGCCGTGACCTCTTATCCGGAGCCCTTCGATGCCGTGGTGCAGGCCGGTTACGGCGAGCATGGCCGTGAAGGTCTGCAGGAGCTGCTGGATGTGCCGGTGGTGGACATCACCGAGGCCGCGGCCAGCACGGCGATGTTCCTGGGGCATAGGTACTCCGTGGTCACCACCCTGGATCGCACGGTTCCCCTCATCGAGGACCGGCTGAAGCTGGCCGGGCTGGACGCCAGATGCGCGTCCGTCCGCGCCAGCGGCATGGCGGTGCTGGAACTCGAGGAAGAGCCGGAGCGGGCCGTGGAAGCCATCATCAACCAGGCCATGCTTGCGGTCACGCAGGACAAGGCCGAGGTCATCGTGCTCGGCTGCGGCGGCATGGCCGGACTGGATGAGCAGATCCGGCAGCGGGCGGGAGTCCCCGTCGTGGACGGTGTGGCTTCCGCGGTGACCATCGCCGAATCCCTGGTCCGGATGCGCCTCTCCACCTCCAAGGTGCGGACATTCGCTGCGCCCCGGCCCAAGACCGTCATAGGCTGGCCGCTGAACAAGCCGGCTGTGCCGGCGCAGCCCTAAGCCAGGAGACAGAATGGACACGTCCCCTCCCACTGCCCGCGTCGCCGTCGTTACCGGGGCCGGGTCCGGCATCGGCCGGGAGGTTGCCCGGCAGATGCTGGCCGACGGCTACCGCGTGGTGCTGGCCGGCCGCCGTGAAGCGCAGTTGAAGGAGACAGCGGACAATCATCCGGACGCGCTCGTGGTGCCCTGCGACGTGACCCGGCCCGACGACGTCGAACGCCTTTTCGACGCGGCCCGCCAAAAGTGGGGGCGCGTGGACGTGCTGTTCAACAACGCCGGCGTGTTTGGACCGGCGGCCGGGGTTGACGAGATCAGCCTGGAGGACTGGAACGCGACCGTGGCCGTGAACCTCACCGGGTCCATGCTGTGCGCAGCGGCCGCTGTCCGCGCCATGAAGGCGCAGCAACCGCAGGGCGGGCGGATCATCAACAACGGCTCCATCTCGGCCCATTCGCCCAGGCCCCGGACCGTGGCGTACACGGTCACCAAGCACGCCATGACCGGCCTGACCAAGAGCATCGAGCTGGACGGTCGCGGCTATGGCATCACGTGCGGGCAGATCGATATCGGCAACACGGCCACCGAGATCATGGACACCATCGGTGTCGGCTCGGGGGCGCTCCAGGCGGACGGCAGCCGCAAGGTGGAGCCGATGTTCCCCGTGAAGGATGCCGCGCGGGCGGTGCTGATGATGGCCAACATGCCTGCCACAGCCAGTGTTGGCTCAGTAGTGGTCACCGCCGCGGGCATGCCCTTCATCGGCCGCGGCTGACGCGGCTGGGGCAGGGACGGCAGGGCTAGAGGGGCAGCAGCGCCGACAAGTCCGCCCGCAGCCCTGAAGCTGCCACTTTGCCGGCAGCGACTGCGTCCGCCCAGCGCACCTGTCCTGTCACCATCGCAAGCCAGGTGCCGGCGTCGCACTCGATCACGTTCGGCGGGGTGCCGCGCGTGTGCCGCGGGCCCTCCACGCACTGCGTGACGCCAAACGGCGGAACGCGCACCTCAACAGAGTTGCCTGGGGCGCGCGCGGTCACTTCCTCCAGCGAGTACCTCACGGCGGCGGCCAGGACAGTGCGCGGCACGGGAGTGTCCGACGGCGTCCGGGCGGCTTCCAGCCATGCCTTCAGTGCTGCTTTGCCTTCCTGGACGTCAATACGACGGCGGGCTACGGCCATGCTTTCAGTCTTTCCTTTAGTGTCGGCTCGGAAGTGCGGCGTCAGTCCAGGAGCGCGGAAACCGCCGGGCCCAGGCGAATCCTGCCCACCGGACGGCCGCCGCCAAGCACCGGCTCCACCACCCGGTCCAGGGCACTGGCAACGCCCGGAATTTCTACCGCCCCCGCTGCCACAAGGAGTGTCAGGGCCACGAGTGAGGTGGCGCGCACATTCCCGTCGAGGATCTTGACGGCCACGGAAACCCCCTGGGGCGTGGCCATGGCCAGGACGCCCTCGGCCCCGATCTTGGCGATGATCTCGAGCTCGTCCATTACCAGCGTGTTGGCTTCGCCGCGGCCCTGCACGGCCCATGGGTAATCGAGCATCGAGGTGGCGATGGTGGCCGCCCTGGCGCTGAAGCTCTGGTCACCCGGGGCCTTGGCCAGCTGTGAGTAGGCCTTGGCCAGCCCCTTCAGGGAAACCGCTGCCACGGGCGCGCCGCAGCCGTCGATGCCCAGGTGCGCTATCTGTTCGCCGGTGTATTCCTCGATGACCGTGCGGACCCGCTGCTGCAGTGGGTGGTTGGGCTCAAGGTAGCTGTGCGTGTCCCACCCGTTTTCGGTGCAGGCCCAAAGGAAAGCGGCGTGCTTCCCGGAACAGTTGTAGGCCAGCCGCGACTTCCCCTTCTCCGAGCGCACCAGCCAATTACGGGCCGTTTCATCCTGGGGCCAGGCTTCCGGGCACTGCAGCTGGTCTTCACGGACGCCGGCTGCCTTGAGCATGCCCGCCACCACGTCCATGTGGTCCAGCGAACCGGTGTGGCTACCGCAGGCGATGGCCACCTGGGCGCCACGCAGGGGAACCCCGGACTGCATGGACGCCAGCGCCTGGAACGGCTTAAGCGTGGACCGGGCGTAGATGGGGGTGTCGATATCGCCAAGCTCGGTGACCACTGACCCGTCGGCGGAGAGAAGGACGGCGGAACCGATGTGCCGCGACTCCACGAAGCCGCTGCGTTCGATCACGGCCAGTTCGACGGCGGAGTCCACGGTGAAGGTGGCATGCGGATTGTGCGGCATATTGCCAGTCTATGGGCCAGCCTGCCACAGCTCGGGGACCCGTTGCTGCGCGGTGACCATCTACTGCACGGTCACCATCACCGACTGCCATCCGGAGGCGCCGTCAGGAACAGGATCGGCGCGCTTGTCCGTCTGGACCTCACCGGTGCCGTCGGTAGCCCGGACTTTAATGTAGTGCGGGCCGGGCGTGGCGTCCCATTCGTAGGACCACTGACGCCAGGTAATGGTGGAGGCTTCGGTGGAAAGGGTAGTTTCCACCCAATCCGCGTTATCAATCTGGATCTCCACCTTGGTGATGCCGCGTGTCTGCGCCCAAGCCGTGCCACCCACGGCAACCTTTCCTGCCGGTACTTTGGCGAAGGACTTGGGAACTTCCACGCGGGCCATGGTCTTGATGGGACCGCGCTCCGACCAGCCGCGGTTGGTCCAGTACGCCTTGTTGTCGGCAAAGCGGGTCACTTCCAGGTCAACCACCCACTTGGTGGCGGAGACGAATCCGTACAGCCCCGGAACCACCATCCGAACGGGATAGCCGTGCTCCAGCGGAAGGGGTTCGCCGTTCATGCCGATCGCCAGCATGGCGTCGCGGTCATCCTGCAGGACCTCCAGGGGCGTGGAGGCGCTGAAGCCGTCGATGGAGGTGGACAGCACCATGTCCGCGCCATCCTTGGGCTTGGCCCGGGCCAGGACCTCGCGGATGGGAAGGCCAAGCCACTTGGCGTTTCCGGCCAGGTTGCCGCCCACCGGGTTGGACACGCAGGTGAGGGTCACGTGCGATTCGATCAGTTGCGCATCCAGCAAGTCCTGGAATGTAAGCGTCACTTCCTGCTCCACCAAGCCGTGCACGCGCAGTTCCCAGTCGTTGACGTTGATTTCCGGGACACTCAGGGCGGTATCGATGCGGTAGAACTCATTGCTGGGCGTCAGCCAAGGGGTAACGCCCTGAACGGGGGACTGGACGCCCGCGGGTACGGGCGCTGCAGCCTTGGCCGGTGCCGGCAGCCGGAGGGCTTCCCTGGCCTGGGCCACATTATTGCGGGCGGCACCCAGGAGCCGCCCACCCGTCGCCGCGATCCCGGCAGCCACCGCAGTGATGCCCGCGGCGGTGAAGAAACCCCGGCGGCTGGTGCCTTTGCCGCTTTGGCCGGTTTCGCCGTCGTAGGCTGTATCCGCCGGCGCTTCGGGCCATTCCTTCATTCCCCACAACGGCACCAGCAGGCGGCGCAGGACCACCAGCCCCGCAAGCGTCCCCAGCACCGAGGGAATGGCGTCCGCGGCACCGACGCCTGCACGGCTCACCACACAGGCAACGATCACGGCGCCCATGAACAGGACCCCCAGGACGCCCAGCGTCCACTTCCGGTAGGCCACCACGCCAAGAATGCAGGCAAGCACCGCGATGGTCAGGCCCATGCCCACGAACAGGGCGGCCTTGTCGTTGGTGCCGAACGTGGCGATGGCAAAGTCCTTCAGCCAGGGCGGCGTGAAGTCGATGAAGGTGGAGCCCAGGGCAAACAGCGGTGTTGCCCTGGCGGTAAAGAATGCGCCAATCAGCTCCGCAACGGCAAGGACGACGGCGGCCGCCACCACGCCTGCCAAAGCGGCCATGGCGGCGGTGCCGGTTTTCCGGTTTCGAAGCGTTGTCATATGTATGGTTCGGAGCGGGCGGGGGTTCGGATTGACGGCCTGGCAGTCGAGGTCACAGCTTAGGAGCGGGAAGGGTGCACAAAGTACCCTTGGAGACTGTGAAGGTACTCGTCATTGGCCCCGGAGGCCGCGAACACGCCATTGTCCGCTCCCTGCTTGCCGATCCCAACGTGTCCGAGGTCCACGCGGCGCCGGGCAATGCCGGCATCAGCAAGCTGGTCCCTACCTACAACATTGACGGAAACGATCCCCAGGCAGTTGCGGAGCTGGCCACCCGGCTTGCCGTGGACCTCGTGGTGGTCGGCCCGGAGGCTCCGCTCGCCGCAGGCGTCTCCGACGCCGTGCGCGAAGCCGGCATCCCAGTATTCGGGCCCAGCAAGGCTGCCGCCCAGCTGGAGGCCTCCAAGGCTTTCGCCAAGGAGGTCATGGCAGAGGCCGGCGTCCCCACGGCCATGGCCATGGTGGCCGCCAATGCCGAGGAAGCAGCGTCCGCACTGGACACCTTCGGCGCTCCCTACGTAGTGAAGGACGACGGCCTGGCCGCGGGCAAGGGCGTGGTGGTCACCAGGAACCGCGATGAGGCCCTGGCCCACGCCCAGTCCTGCTTCGACGCCGGTGGATCCGTAGTGATCGAGGAGTTCCTGGACGGCCCCGAGGTTTCCCTGTTCGTGCTGTGCGACGGCCAGAACACCGTGGCGCTGTCGCCCGCCCAGGACTTCAAGCGCATCTTCGACAACGACGAGGGCCCTAACACCGGCGGCATGGGCGCGTACACCCCGCTGGAGTGGGCTCCCGAAGGCCTGGTGCAGGAAGTCCTGGACCGGGTGGCCCAGCCCACTGTCAACGAGATGGCCCGCCGAGGCACCCCGTTTGTCGGCGTGCTGTTCGTCGGCCTGGCCCTCACCTCGCGCGGCACCCGCGTCATCGAATTCAACGTCCGTTTCGGCGACCCCGAGACGCAGGCGGTCCTCGCCCGGCTCAAGACGCCCCTCGGTGCGCTGCTCTTGGCGGCTGCCAAGGGCGAACTGGACAAGGCAGAGGAGCTGCGCTGGTCCAGGGAGGCTGCTGTCGCCGTCGTTGTCGCATCGGAAAACTACCCGGACAAGCCCCGCACCGGTGACCGTATCCGCGGACTCAAGAAGGTGGAAGCGCTGGAAGGCGTGCACGTCATCCACGCCGGAACGGCCTTGGACGACGAAGGCAAAGTGGTTTCCGCCGGCGGACGCGTCCTGGCCGTCGTCGCCCTGGGCACCGACCTGGTGGAGGCGCGCGAAAAAGCGTACGACGGCGTGGAACTGGTCCAGCTGGAAGGCTCGCAGTTCCGCAGCGACATCGCCCGCAAGGCCGCCCGCGGAGAAATCACGGTTCCCTACGGCGCCACCGGCTCGATGCCCATCGTGAAAGCAAAGGCCTGACATGACTGACACTTCGGAGAACCGCGGCTACGCCACCGCAACCCTGGACCTGCCGGGCTGGAAGCACATCTATTCCGGCAAGGTCCGCGACCTCTACGAGCCGGCTGACGCGTCAATCGTGCAGCGGCTTGGCCAGGACTGCGTGCTGGTGGTGGCCAGCGACCGCATCAGCGCCTACGACCATGTGCTGTCCAGCGAGATTCCGGACAAGGGACGCATCCTCACCCAGTTGAGCCTGTGGTGGTTCGACCAGTTGGGCGTTGAGCACCACGTGCTCGGTTCCACCGTGGAGGACGGCGTGCCCGCCGAGGTTGAGGGCCGGGCCATGATCTGCAAGAAGCTGGACATGTTCCCGGTGGAATGCATCGCCCGCGGTTACCTCACGGGTTCCGGGCTGCAGGAGTACAAGGCATCCGGCACGGTCTGCAACATCCCGCTGCCCGAAGGGCTGGTGGACGGATCGCGGCTGGAGCGCGCCATCTTCACGCCGTCAGCCAAGGCCCTGATCGGCGAGCACGACGAGAACATCACCTACGACGCCGTGGTGGCGCTCGTGGGAGATGACATCGCTGCCCGCCTGAGCGAACTGACGCTGAAGATCTACACGACGGCGGAAAAGATCGCCCGGGAGCGCGGCATCATCCTGGCCGACACCAAGGTGGAATTCGGGTACGACGCCGTCTCCGGGTCCATCACGCTGGGCGATGAGGTGTTGACCCCCGATTCCTCGCGGTTCTGGGACGCCACCACCTACAAGCCGGGCCAGGCCCAGCCCTCGTACGACAAGCAGTACGTTCGGGACTGGTTGACCTCCGCAGAGTCCGGCTGGGACAAGTCCTCCGACACCCCGCCGCCGGCGCTTCCCGCTGACGTTGTGGAGCGCACCCGCAGCCGGTACGTCGAAGCGTACGAGAAGATCACGGGTAAGACGTTTTCCTAGCTGCAAGCCAGAAGCCAGGTAAGCCCCGCATTGGGCGGGGTTTACCTGGCTTTTTGGTTGGTTTTCGTTCGGTCAGCTGGCTTTCGCGGCCGCTGCGGCGCGTTTTTGCGCAAGCTTTATTTCCAGGATCGCATCCAGTGCCTGCTGGACCCGGTCCTGGGCACCGGCCGCGGCAAACGCCTTTTGGGCTTCCTCGAGGTGCACCAGCGCTTCGTCGGTATCGCCTGCGGCCTTGAGCGACTTGCCCAGGAGCAGGGAGACCTCACCGGCTGTGTGCTTGCCCAACGCATCCCGCTCCCCGTGTATCTCGCGGAGCTTTTCAACGGCTGCCACGATGTCGCCGGTCAGGTAGAGCCAGCGGGCACGGATGAAAGCAACCTCCAGCTCATCGCTCTTGGTGCCTCCGACTATCGAGAATGCGAGCTCAGCGCGCTCGATAGCGGAGAGCGTCTCGGGCTCCACGATGCCGGACGAGAGCCGTACAGCCGCGGAGGCCTTGTTGAACCGGGCCCACAACTCGATGTCGTTTGCCGGGGAGAGTAGGCGGGCTGCCCGTTCATGGTGTCTGACGCCTTCTATGTAGTCATGCCGCATGAAGGCCACGTTTCCAACCACCCATGCCACCTCGCCGGCGAGTTGGGACATCGAGTGTTCGTCAACCTGGTCGAGCAAGGCCTGGCAGTACTTCCAGGCTTCATCCAGTCGGCCACTTTCCGCAAGCGCACCGATCAGGATCCGGTGCGCACCGATAGCGACAGTTGAGCCGCGAGGCAGGTTCACCGAGAGCCTGACAGCTTCGAGAGCATGTTCCACAGCGATAGCCAACTGGCCTTGGCCGTGACAGACAGCAGCCAGCATTTGACGCGCGCGGACGCCCAAGCCAATCGACTCTGTTGCCATCGGGTGCTCAATGAGCCGCTCGATGATTTTCCGGCACTCCTGCAAATCGCCTTGCTTCATGAGGCATTCGGCCTGCATGTAGGTCATGTTCCACCAGGCGCTGGTGTTCTTGCCCTCCAGAGCGATCTGGGCGGCGGTGGCTGCGTGGCTCGCCGCCAAGGGGTAGTCGCGGAGGTCCCACGCCTGGCGAGCATAGAGCCCGGCCAGCACGTACTCGGCGTCGCTGACGGAGATGGGTTGACTCCAAGCCTCCAATGCCTTGGGCGCCAGCTCCAGCCTGCGGGCCAGTTCTTCAATAACTTCAGCCGTCGGTTCGCGCCGGCCGGTCTCGAGCAGTGAGATGTAGCTGGGGGAGTAGAGGTCCTTGCCCAGTTCCGCCTGTGTCAGTCCACGCTCAAGGCGCTCCGCCCGGAGCTTTTCTCCGAATCCGTTGCCCACGCGTTTCCTCCTTTTGGACAGCTGGGGCGCCGAATGCTTGACAGCCCCTGTGGAAAATATTTTACAATGTGTGTCAACAAGGACAGTGCTGGCTTTGTAACGAATCCGACTCGTATTGAGGAACTTATATGTTGAAGAAGATCGCAACCGCGGCCGCCTTGGCTGGGGCCCTGGCTTTTTCTGCGGCGGCTCCGGCCGTCCTGTCTGCAGGTTCCGTCGCCGATAATTCGGGTACGTCGGTAGCTATCGGTAACTGGCCTGACCCCGCCTCCACCAAGGTGAAAAAGGACAAGAAGACCACCACCACCGATACCTCCGTCGTCACCTACATCGGCAACTGGCCTGACCCCGCATAAATAGCTTCCTCACATCAGGAGGCGAGGACGTCCTCCGGAGCAACCGCTCCGGGGGATGTTCCTTTTAGGGCCAAAAATGCCTTGGAGCCCGGTGCCAAAGCCCAAGGCGCTTTGACTGGACAACGGGCGCCTTTGACCATATTGAGACGCAAAAAGAGGGCCTCCGCAAGGAGACCCTCTTTTCGTTATGGTCGGGATGACAGGATTTGAACCTGCGACCTCTTCGTCCCGAACGAAGCGCGCTACCAAGCTGCGCTACATCCCGATCCGCTGCAAAAGCAACTTTACAAGGATAGCCGATTCCTCGCCCCGATGCGAAATCCGGTGCCCGCCACCCCAACAGAACCAGCAGAAAGCCGGGTCTCGGGAGAGCAGGCCGCACAGCTAGACCAAGGAATCCTTCCACGCCCCGTGCAGGTCGGCGAAGCGTCCACCGCCGCCGATCAGTTCTTCAGGCGTCCCGTCTTCCACGATCCGGCCGTCATGCACCACCAGGACACGGTCCGCCGTCTCCACCGTTGAAAGGCGGTGGGCGATGATCAGCGCCGTCCTCCGTGCCGCCTCCGTGCCTGCCAGCAGTCGGGCCAGCCCGGCCTGCACCAGACGTTCGGACGGGATGTCCAGTGAGGAGGTGGCCTCGTCCAGGATTAGCACCGCCGGCCGGGCCAGGAAAGCCCGGGCAAAGCTGATCAGCTGCCGCTGACCGGAGGAAACCCGGCCGCCGCGCTTGTTGACGTCCGTGTCGTAGCCTTCGGGAAGTTCAAGGATGAACTCGTGTGCCCCAACCGCCTTGGCAGCCTCTTCGATTTCCGCCCGTGAGGCCTCTGGCCGGCCCAAAGCGATGTTGTCCGCCACCGAGCCACTGAACAGGAAGGCCTCCTGGGTGACCATGACGATGTTCCGCCGGAGGTCGGAAGTGGCCAGATCGCGGAGGTCCACACCGTCCAGGGTGAGCGTGCCCGACGTGACGTCGTAGAACCGGGCAATGAGTTTGGCCAGGGTCGATTTGCCGGCGCCCGTCTGGCCCACCAATGCCACGGTCTGCCCGGCGGGGATGTGCAGGTCCAGGCGGGGGACCACTACTGGGCCGTCTCCGTAGCGGAACTCGACGTCATTGAAGTCGATCCGCCCGGTGGCGCTGGCCAGGGCGACCGGGTTTTTGGGCGGGCGGACCGTCGGCACCTCCTCGAGCAGCCCGGAGACTTTTTCCAGGGCCGCCTGCGCGCTTTGGAACGAGTTGTAGAACATGGCCATCTGGTCCACCGGTTGGAAGAACCGCTTGGTGGAAAGGATCAGGGCCAGGAGCACGCCCACGGCCAGGTCGCCGCCCAGCACCCGGAAGCCGCCAAAGAGCAGGACAACTGCCACGCAGACGTTGCCGATCAGCACCAG
Source organism: Arthrobacter sp. E1SS-5 (assembly GCF_057073715.1). NCBI lineage: Bacteria > Bacillati > Actinomycetota > Actinomycetes > Micrococcales > Micrococcaceae > Arthrobacter > Arthrobacter sp. E1SS-5. The sequence goes on along the minus strand of NZ_CP172703.1, from coordinate 3,617,488 downwards.
CCCCGGCTGGAAGATGCCGTTGAGGTTGATGGAACGGACGGTGACCAGCCGGTAGTCTTCGGCAAGCTGCCCGTAGCGCTCGGAGTTTTCCTTTTCCTTGCGGAAGGCCTTGACGGCGCGGATGCCGGTCATGGTCTCCACGAAGTGCACGATCAGCCGGGCAGAGACCACGCGGGATTCGCGGAAAGCGATTTGCGAGTGCTTCTGGTACCAGCGGGACAGGAAAAACATGGGAACACCCGCAGCCAGCACCAACAAACCGCTCCGCCAGTCCAATGCGAAGATGGTGATCGCGGTGAAAGCCATGAACAGCATGCCCGAGGCCAGGGAACTGACACCGGAGTCCAGCAGTTCGCGCAGCGCCTCCAGGTCCGAGGTCTGGCGGGCGATGATTCGGCCGGACGTGTACTTTTCGTGGAACTCCAGGCTTAACCGCTGGGTATGCCGGAAGACACGCACCCGCAGGTCCAGCAGCATTGCCTGGCTGAGCCGCGCCGTGGAGGTGACGTACAGGGCGGTGAGTCCCGCCGTCGCAATGGCTGCCAGTAAGTAGGCGACGCCGGTAAACACCAGCGGGAGGTTGTCGCCGCCCCGGAGTGCGGGAAGCGCGTGGTCGATGCCGAAGGCGATCAGCGCCGGGCCGGCAACGCGTGCGGCCTGCGAAAGGACCACCATGGCGATGGTCAGCCAGAACCGTACCCGCACCGGACGGATCAGCGACCCCAGCAAGGCCAGCGACCGGCGTCGTACTGCCCTGCTGTCGCTCTTGCTCAGGTGGGCGTTGTCCTCATTTGCGGTGCCGAAGGTAGCGGTGCTCATCGGGTCACTTCCTCGGCCTGGTCCTCAAGGGCCGACAATTCAGAGTCCAGGTCCCGCGGTTCGCGGTCCAGGCTGGCGATGACGTAGCGGTAGTGCTGGTTGTGCGCCAGCAGTTCGGTGTGCGTCCCGACGGCAGTGATCCGGCCGTCCTCCAGCAGCGCCACCCGGTCTGCGAGGGCCACCGTGGAAGGACGGTGGGCCACGATCAGGGTGGTGGTGTCCTTCAACACCTCGCGGAGGCGGGCTTCAACGAGTTCCTCGGTGTGCACGTCCAGGGCGGACAGGGGATCGTCCAGGACCAGCACGCGCGGGCGGGCGGCGATGGCTCGTGCCAGGGCGATCCGCTGCCGCTGGCCACCGGACAGGCTCAGGCCTTCCTCGCCGATCAGTGTGTCCACGCCTTCTGGCAGCGAGTAGGCGAAGTGTGCCTGGGCCACGTCCAGTGCTTCGTCCAGGACCTCCTCCGTCCGGACAGGGGCGCCCAGCAGGACGTTGTCCCGGACGGAATTGGAGAAGAGCGTGGTGTCCTCGAACGCCACCCCAACAACCCCCCGAAGTTCTTCCACGTCGAAGTCCCGGATGTCCACCCCGTCGATGGTGATTGCGCCGGTGGTGACGTCGTAGAGCCGCGGCACCAACTGGATCAGCGCGCTCTTGCCGCTGCCGGTGATCCCAACCAGGGCCATGGTTTCGCCGGGGCGGATGTCCAGGTTGATGTCCTTGAGGATGGGCTTGTCCGGCGCGTCCTCGAAGGCAAAGGTTGCGTTGGTGAACTGCAGCGCACCCGCCAGTTCCCCTGGACGGCGGGGCTGGGCGGGGCTGGTGATGGTGTTCTGCGTGTCCATCACTTCGTAATGGCGGTCGACGGCGGTCTTGGCCGTAAGTGCCATGGCCAACAGCATGCCCGAGAATTCCACGGGTGAGGCAATGACTGCCGCGGTGGCGAAAAACGCCACCAGCGCGCCAATGCTCAGTTGGCCGCTGGCACACAGCATGACGCCCACCACCAGCCCGGCGCCCAGTGCCAGTTCGGGAAGCAGGGTGACCACCATGGTGAAAGTTGCCTGGTGGCGCGCCTTCTCGATCTCGGTCTGGCGCAGCTCCTCGGCCTGCTCATTGAAGTTTTCCAAGGCTTCCCGGCTGCGCCCAAAGGCCTTGAGCACACGGATGCCGTGGACGGATTCCTCCACGGTGGTGGCGAGGTCGCCGGCCTGGTCCTGGCTGCGGCGGGCAACCTTGCTGAACCTGGTGCGGAACCGGAAGCTGTTGATGGTGATGGGAACGGCTGCGGCAAGGAAGATCAGGGCCAGCTGCCAGCTCATGGCGAACATCGCAACGATGCCGATGATCACGGTGAGGCTGGTTACCACCAGCATGATGGCGCCGAAGGCCATCCAGCGGCGCAGGAAGTTCAGGTCAGTCATGGCGCGGGACAACAGCTGGCCGGAGCCCCAGCGGTCGTGGAAGGAAACGGTGAGTTCCTGCAGGTGGTCGTAGAGCGATACCCGCATCCGCGTTTCCACCGTGGTGGCAGGGTTGATGACGAACTGCCGCCGCAGCGCCACCAATCCTGCTTCCGCGATACCCAGGACCAGGATGATGCCGGCCGAAGTCCATACTGCCTCCGGGGCACCTCCGGGCTGCAGGGCGGTGTTGACCAGGACCCGCAGCACTTGGGGGATGGTCAACGCAACGATGCTGGCCATCAGTGCGCAGAGCAGCCCCAGCACGAGCCTTGGGATGATGGGCCGGACGTGGGGATAAAGACGACTGATGGATCGGAAAAAGGGAGTCTGCTTGGCCATGCCCGCTTCTCAAGCTCTAAAACGAATGTAGTTTCCTCTAGCAGCAACCCTATGCCATGGCGTGAGCCGCTTCACAGCGATTGTGATGTCCGCTGGCTGCTTCCCCAGTTATTGCAGTCCGTAATGCCGAATGCCCTGTCAGGTATGGTCCCAAAAACCCAGTTTGGGGACATACCTGATGGAGCATCAGGTCAGCTGGGGGAGGTGAGGGTCAGCAGGACGGCTTCAGGCTTGCAGGCGATCCTTACCGGGGCGAAGCGCGAGGTTCCGATGCCGCCGGAGACGTTGACCGGCGTCGTACTTCCGTTGCTTGACCAGTCGTTCAGGCCCTTGGCGCGCCAGGTGGGAAGATCGCAGTTGGAGATGATGGCGCCGTAGCCTGGGATGCACAGCTGGCCGCCGTGAGTGTGGCCCGCCAGCAGGAGGTCCGCGCCGCTTTCGGTGAAGTGGTCCAGCACCCGCTGGTAAGGCGCGTGGATGACAGCCACCTTGACGTGGTCTTTGGCATTCTGGCTGACCGTTCCGCGGGGCCAGCCAGCGTACCGCTCCCGCTTCAGGTGCGGATCGTCCACCCCGGAGAAGTCAAAGCGCATGCCGTTGAGCACCAGTGACTGGTTGCGGTTGGTCAGGTCCACCCAGCCGCTCATGCCGAAACCTGAACGCAGGCGCGGCCAGTCCAGGGCAACCGGCTTCGGCTTCACCTTGGACGGACCCAGTAAATAGGACGCCGGGTTCTTGGGGCTGGGCGCGAAGTAGTCGTTGGAGCCCGGTACAAAGACGCCGGGGAACTGCAGGAGCGGCTTGAGGGCCTCCAGAAGCGGGTCCACTGCCTTGACGTGGCTGAGGTTGTCCCCGGTGTTGACCACCAGGTCCGGCCGGAGGTCCGCCAGGGAGCCGAGCCACTCGGCCTTCTTCCGCTGCCCGGGCACGAAATGGATGTCGCTGAGGTGCAGAATGCGGAACGGTTCGCGGCCGGGCGGGAGGATGGCCAGGGTCTCCTCACGGAGGACTAACTGGTTCTTCTCCCAGAGGCCGTAACCGAAGGCGGCAACGCCGGCGGCCGCACCAGCGCCGGCAGTGACGGCAAAGCCGCGCCCGATTGAACGGGCGCGGCTTGCCAGGCTGTCGATGCTCATATGCGCTTAGCCGTTTCCTTTGCCGTTGCCGTTTCCATTGCCATTGCTGGTCGGGGCCGGGGCGGGTGCCTGCGTGGCAGGAGCCTGCGTTGCCTGCGGGGCCGGAACGGGAGCCTGGGTGGTCTGGGGAGTGGTCCTGCCAGGCGACGGCGAGGTAGTGGTGGTGCCGTTGATCATGTTGCTCGGCGGGGCAGGGAACGGGTTGGTCCCATAGGCCGGGGCAATCTTGGCCATGTAGCTGGAGAACATGGGGCCCGCGATCATGTAGCCGTCAATGCCCTGGTAGAACTTACCGTTCACCGTGATGTTCTGCCCGGCGCGGTCCTGGGCGCCCAAGGGATCGCCAAACCAGGCGGCGGTGGCAAGGCCGGTGGTGTGGCCAACAACCCAGGTGGACCCGTTGTTGTTGGAGGTACCGGTCTTGGCGCCGATGGGGAAGGCCGTGGTGGTGGAGATCCGGGGCCGGATCAGCGAACCTGAACCCTTGTTGAGAACCTGCTCCAGCGCGTAGTTGACTCCGCGGGCAACCTCCGGCTTGATGGCATCACGGCAGCTGCTGGATTGCGCCGGCAACTGCTTGCCCGTGGCGTCGACAACCGAGGTGATGGCGATCGGTTCACAGTACTTGCCGTCGTTCGCGAACGTGGCGAAAGCGCTGGCCATGGTCAGCGGCGAGGTCTGCGTGGAACCCAGCAGATTGCCAAGGGTCATCATGTTCACCTTGGGATTCGGTTCACTGCCATCGGCCGAAGGCAAACCACTGTGGAGCCCAACGGCATCAACGATCTTCTGGATTCCACAGAAGTCCAACTGCGCCGCTGAAGCAAACGTGACGGTGTTGATGGAGTTGTAGAGGCCCTCCAAAACCGTGAGCGGCTTGTACCACTGCGGTTCCGCGTTCTGCAGGTCGTCCGTGGCATCCAAGCCGGCGTTCTTCTGGGCGGTGCTGTAGGCGCCCTGTACCTTGCCGCAGGTGTTTTTCCACGGGTAGCCAATGGGGTAAACGCGCTGCGCGGCGTTGACCACAGTGTTCATGGTCTTGCCTTCATTCAGCCACTCCGCGAAGGTGAACGGCTTCATGGTGGAACCAGGCTGCGCGCCGCCCATGCCGTTAAGGTCGTTGCCGTCCTTATCCAGCTTGTCCACGTTGAAATTCAGCTGGGAATCGAAGCCCTGGCCGGGCAGGAACGTGGTGTTCTGGGCCATCGAGATGATCTTGCCGGTGCCGGGCTGTACAGACACCATGGAGGCGCCCCATTTGTCCGGGTTGGCGCCTGCGGCGGCGCTGACCTGCTCCTGTGCCGTGGCCTGGGCCTTGGGGTCCAGGGTGGTGGTGATGGTCAGGCCGCCCCCGTAGATCAGCCGCTGGCGGTCCTTGACATCCGCCCCGTAGGCCGGGTTGTTCTCCAGCAGATGCAGGATGTAGTCACAGAAGTAGGGGGCAGAGGCCGCATACGCACAGCCCTGCTTGGGCTGGGTTACCTTGGGCTCCACCGGGGTGGCCACGGCGGCCTGGTACTCCTCGGGGGTGATTTTGCCCTGGTCCTTCATCAGCCCCAGCACCAGGTCGCGGCGCTGCTTGGACTTCTCCGGATTGGTGATGGGGTCAAAAGCGGAGGGGCTGTTCACCAGGCCGGCCAGGAGGGCTGCCTGCGGCAGGGTCAGGTCCTTGGCGGTGGTGCTGAAGAAATAGCGGGAGGCGGCTTCGATGCCGTATGCGTCCCGGTTGAAGAAAACGATGTTCAGGTAGCCCTCAAGGATCTGGTCCTTGCTGAACTCCTTCTCCAGTGCAATGGCGAGCTTCATTTCGCGGAGCTTGTCGCCCACGCCCTTGTTGACGCCGTTGAGCTTGATCTGGTCTTCTTCGCCGGCGGCTGCGAGGTTTGCGTTCAGCACGTTGTTGACGTACTGCTGCGTGATGGTGGACGCACCCTGCTTGTTGCCGCGGACAGTGCTGACCAGCGCCCGCAGGATGCCGGTGGTATCCACGCCGCCGTGCTCGTAGAACCGGCTGTCCTCCACCGCAATGATGGCGTTCTTCATGTTCGGTGAGATCTGGTCCAGCGGAACCTTGGTGCGGTTCTCCGTGTAGACACTGGCAATCTCGCTGCCGTCCGCAGCCAGGATCCGCGTGGTCTGGCTGGGCGGATCGACCTTCAGCTCCGCGGGAAGGGAGTCGAAGAAGTCGATGGAACCGCTTGCAGCGCTGCCGGAGACGGCAGCGGCAGGGACCAGCAGGCCCGCCACGAGGACACCGCAAATTGCGCTCACGCCAAGGAAGAGAAGAATCTTACCCAGTGTGGTGGCAGTGTCGAATAAGGGGTTGTTGCGAGTCGCCATGTTTTCCACTTTACCGGCAAGGACTACGCTTTCTCTCATGACCAAATGGGAGTACGCGACGATTCCGCTCATTATCCACGCCACAAAACAGATCCTGGACCAGTGGGGAGAGGACGGCTGGGAGCTCGTCCAGGTAGTCCCCGGACCTGACGGCAACGGCCTTGTCGCCTACCTCAAGAGGGAGAAGCAGTAGCATGAGCAACCCCGCAGACACCCAGTCCAGCGCGCCCGCGGCGCCCGCATCCGCTGTCGAGCAGCGCCTCGCGGAACTTGGCATTACCCTCCCCGAAGTGGCTGCTCCGGTGGCCTCCTACGTTCCCGCCGTGGTGTCCGGCAGCCACGTCTACACCTCGGGCCAGCTGCCGTTCATCAACGGCAAACTCGAAGCTACGGGCAAGGTGTCCGCAGGGACCGAAGGGTTCGCCGACGAGCCCACTGTCTCTCCCGAGGATGCCCAGAAGTACGCAGCTGTGTGCGCCGTTAACGCGCTGGCCGCCGTCAAGAGCGTCATCGGGGACCTGGATCGGATCACCCGCATCGTCAAGGTTGTGGGGTTCGTCTCCTCGGACCCCTCGTTCACGGGGCAGCCTGCCGTCGTCAACGGCGCGTCGGAACTGCTGGGCCGCGTCCTTGGTGATGCCGGGCAGCACGCACGTTCCGCCGTCGGCGTTGCCGTTCTTCCGCTCGACTCTCCCGTCGAGGTCGAGCTGATCGCCGAATTCAGCTAGGACCGGACACTTCCCTTGCCTCACCTCGCACGACGCCTTTTCGCACTGCCCCAGGATCTTGAAGGGGCAGCGCAAAGCTGGCTCGAACACGGCGAGCGGACCCCCAGGGCCGCGCGCTTTGCCTCATCCGTCGTCCTCCTCCGGGATTCACCTACCGGCTTGGAGACGTGGCTGGGCTACCGGCCCGGCTCCTCCCCGCTGGGGGTCCTCGCCTTCCCGGGCGGCTCCCTGGACCCGGCCGACGACGAGCCAATGGGTTGGTTGGGTCCGTCGCCGCAGCATTGGGCTGAGCAGATGGGAACGGACGACGTCGGGCTGGCGCGCCGCCACGTGGTGGGCGCCATCCGTGAACTGTTCGAAGAAACAGGCGTGCTGTTGGCCGGTCCGGATATGTCGAACACCGTGGAGGCCACCTCAACGTCGGAGTGGATGCGGGCCCGGATGGCCGTGGCAGACCAGGAGAAGACGCTTGCCCAGGTGTTGGGAAAGCGCGGCCTCTCCCTGCGTACGGACCTGCTCAAATCCCTGGTCAACTGGCGCAGCCCGGATTTTGCGCACCGCAGGTTCGATACCCGCTACTTTGCTGCCACCTTGCCGCTTGGCCAGGAGCCGTCCTTGCTTGAAGGCAAGGGCGTGTGGGGCCGGTGGGTGAACGCCGCAGAGGTGGTCCAGGAGCGGGATACAACTGCGCTGGGCGATGAAGCGGGGCAGGAAAACACCGTGGGCCGCAGCCTGGGTAAACTGCTGGTCCCCGGTTCCGAGATCATGCTCGAAAAGATGGCGTCAGCGAATGGGTGCATCGCCTACTTGAGCTACAAGCGCAAACCCCACGTCTACCAGCCCAGCCTCGTAGAAGAGGGCGGCAAGCTCATGCTGGAAGTCGAGGCCGCAAAAACTGTGGCGGGAGACCACCAGCGCGAACGCTGATGCCCGCGGTGCCGGGTAAAGTCTTCACCAAAGCCACTCCGGGAGCAAGGGGGCGCCTTTGCGCGCAACGGTCAAGGACGTAGCGCGTCTCGCAGGGGTTTCGCCAAAGACCGTCTCGAATGTCATGAACGGCATAGTCCCCGTCAGCGGTCCCACCCGCTTCAAGGTGGAGCAGGCCATGGCGGAACTGGATTACGTTCCCAATCTTTCTGCCCGGGGACTGCGCAATGGCAGGTCCGGTGTCATCGCATTGGCGTTGCCGGACCTGGCCACCCCGTATTCTGCCGAGATAACGCACAGCGTCGTGGAGGTAGCCCACGGGCAGGGGTGGAGCGTGCAGCTCGAAGAGACCGGTTCTGATCCCGCCCGCGAATACGAGCTGATGTCGCGGGCCCGGTCAAACCTGATTGACGGGCTCATCCTCAACCCGGTTGTGCTGGACGAGAGCGCCGTCAAAGTGGGCGTTTCGCTCCCGCCAGTGGTCCTGCTCGGGGAAGTGTCGCAGAAACTGGCCGATCGGGTCTGGGTGGACAGCGTGGCCGCGGCGCGTGACATGACACTGGCGCTTGGCAGGACGGGAAGACGGCGTATAGCAGTCCTGGGAGCCCCGGGGCGTCGGGGCTCTGCAGCAGCCGTCCTGCGCACCCGTGGCTACCAGGCCGCGCTTGGGGAACTGGGCATGGCGTGGGATGACTCGTTGATTATCCCGTGCGAAAAATGGAGCCCGGATGCGGCCGCCAGGGCACTGTCCGCTTACCTGGATTCAAACCCCGTTCCCGAGGCACTTTTCTGTTTCACGGATTCCATGGCCCTTGGTGCCCTAAGTGTGCTGTCGAAGCGTGGCATCAGGGTTCCCGATGATGTTGCTGTCGCCGGTTTCGATGATATTGGCCATGCGGAGTTTGCCGTGCCGGCACTGACGACCGTTTCCTTCGATAAGCGCCAGGTGGCCAGTGAGGCCCTGCGCCTCCTTACCGAACGCATGGGCAACCGTGAGGGCCCCCAGAGGGTGGTGGCCGTTGACTACGAAATCGTGGAGCGGGAGAGTACTGGCCCCTAGGCCTGGAACCAGCGTGGGCCCCATGCGGGGTCGAATCGAGACCTTCGCGTCACTTTGGGAACGCTAACAAATTTTCATTGCGGTGCCTATTACAACGATGTAACGTGTTGCCTGCGTCACACCCGAGCTTGCAGGGCTGCAATGGGGAGATCCTGCCGGCAGGGGTTTGGGGCACGAAATGACTTTCAGCGGACCCATCCAAAGGAGTGACGGGTGAAGCAGTTTGATTTTTTCGCAGGCAGGCAGTTGTCCAGGCGGCAGCTACTGTCAGGAACCGCAGCACTGGGCAGTGTCCTCGCTGCAGGTGCCCTGGCAGGATGCGGTAGGAACGCCTCCGCCGCAGCTCCCAGGGACATCCAGTTCTGGCATCTCCTGTCCGGCGGCGACGGCATAAAGATGCAAGCCTTGATCAGCAAAGCCAATGAGGGCAACCCCGGGTTCAAGGTGCACCCGACCGTCCTCGCATGGGGGCCGCCCTACTACACCAAGCTCGCCATGGCATCGGCCGGCGGCCGGCCACCGCAACTGGCCATCATGCACGCCAGCAGGGTGCCAGGTTATGCGCCTGGTGGACTGATCGATCCATGGGACCTGGACCTGCTGTCGGAGAACGGTGTCACGGCCGACAACTTTGCGCCCAGGATCTGGGACAAGAGCCAGCAGAACGGCAAGGTGTTCTCCATCGCCCTGGATTCACATCCGTTCATCATGTTCTACAACACGGACGTGGCAGGCAAGGCCGGTGTTTTGGCCAGCAACGGACAACTGCAGGAGGTGAAATCCCCGCAGGAGTTCATCGCCATGGCCAAGGAGATGCAGAAGGTTACCCAAGCCCACGGGTTGTCCTTTGGCTACCTGGGCAGTGGGTCCCAGATGTGGCGGCTTTTCTACACGCTCTACAAACAGCACGGCGCGGACATGGAACTGACACCCGGCCAGCCGATGAAGGTTGACCGGGACGCGGCCATAGAGTCATTGGAGTTCATGGCATCGCTTTTCGATGACACCATCGCGGCCAAGAGCGGCGATATCAGCACCGGCATCGCGGAGTTCGCCCGCGGCGGCTCAGGCATGCTGTTCAGCGGCGTCTGGGAGCTGCCGACGATGAAGAAGGCAGGGCTGCCGGTGGACGCCGCAACCATCCCCAGCCTCTATGGCACAGCGGCTGCATACGCCGACTCACATTCCTTCGTCCTGCCGCGGCAGCTGAACCTGGACGAAGAGAAGCGCCGGGACGTCTATAAGTTCGTCAGCGACATCCTCAAGGGATCACTCTCGTGGGCAGAAGCAGGACACATTCCTGCTTATCAGCCCGTGGTCCAGTCGCAGGCCTACAAGGACCTCAAGCCGCAGGCGCACTACGCCAACGCCGCGGATGTCATTGCCTACGATCCCGAGTCCTGGTTCAGCGGCTCGGGCTCCGACTGGCAGACCTACTTCGCGGAAAACGTGCAGAACGTCCTCCTTGGACGCGATAAGGCAGCTGATGGATGGGCCGCCTTCGAGAAGCGCACCAACACCCTTCTTTCCCGGCCCAACCCGGTCTAACCGCACTGAGTGACAAAGGAGTCCTTCATGAGTTCTTCATTAACAGCCCGGCGGAGCCCGGGGAACCGGGTTTCTTCACCAGCAGCCCGGGAGACCCGCAGCAGCGTCACCAGGAACAACCTCAGCGGTTGGGGGTTCGCAACGCCCTTCCTGGTATTTTTCCTCGTTTTCCTGGTGTGGCCCGTTGTCTACGGCATCTACATGAGCCTCACCGGCAAGTCCCTTACCGGAGCCAATGACAGCGTGATTGGCCTGGCGAACTACGCCGAAGCCTTCGCAGACGCCGACATGTGGCGCTCACTGGGAAATACGCTCTACTTCACGGTCATCAGCACGGTCCCGCTCGTGCTTGTCGCCTTGGTGATGGCGGCACTGCTCAACGTTGGACTGCCGGCTCAGTGGCTGTGGCGCCTGTCGTACTTTGCCCCGTACCTGCTGGCCTCCACCGTGGTCTCACTGTTCTTCACGTGGATGTACAACCCGCAGCTTGGACTGATCAACGATTCGCTGTCCAAGATCGGCATCCCGAAGATCGCCTGGCTGAACGACCCCAACGTGGCCATGTGGGCGATCGTCATTGCCACGCTGTGGTGGACGGTGGGTTTCAACTTCCTGTTGTACCTCGCTGCGATGCAGAACATCCCCGCCCAGCATTACGAGGCGGCGTCACTGGACGGCGCCGGAGCCTGGCGCCAACTCTTCTCCATCACACTGCCGCAACTGGGCCCCACCACCGTGATGATCGTGCTCCTTCAGGTCCTTGCCTCGCTCAAGATCTTCGATCAGGTCTACCAGATGACCGCCGGCGGGCCCGGCGGCGCCACCAGGCCCGTGGTGCAGTACATCTTCGAAACCGGGTTCACCGGCTACCGGCTGGGCTATTCCGCAGCCATCTCCTACATCTTCTTCGGACTGATCGTGTTCGTCTCGGTCATGCAGTTCGTCATCACCCGCCGCAGGAGCGCATAACCATGGCAACCCAGACCCTCAACCGTGCCACGTCGGGCACAAGCACCAGCCCGGCAGTCCGCCAACCCCGCAAGAAGATGTCGGCCGGCAGGATAGCTGCCGTCGTTGTCGCCGCGGCTATCGCGGTCCTGTGGCTGGTCCCCTTCGCCTGGGCTACCGTTACGGCGTTCAAGAGCGAGACGGATGCTGCCTCGCCGAAGATCAGCTGGATTCCGCCGTCGGGCTTTACCGCCGACGCGTTCGTGAAGGTGTTCCAGGACGGCAACATCCCGCTCTGGACCTGGAACTCGCTGTACACCTCGGCGGCCATCACGGCCGTCACGCTGGTGATCTCGTCGCTTGTGGCGTACGCCTTGTCCCGGATCGACTTCAAGGGAAAGAAGGTGCTGATGACGGTGATCATCGCCTCCATCATCGTCCCTCCGCCGGTCCTGATCATTCCGCTCTTCTACCAGATGCTCGCCCTCCACATGATCGATACCTCGTGGGCCATCATCCTGCCGCAGGTCATCCATCCCGCAATGGTGTTCGTGCTCAAGAAGTTCTTTGACCAGATTCCCCGCGAACTCGAAGAAGCCGCCGTGATGGACGGCGCCAGCCGCATGCGGATCTTCCTCCAGGTGGTCCTGCCGCTGTCCCGGCCCATCCTGGCCGCCGTCGCCATCTTCGTGTTCATCGGTGCCTGGAACAACTTCCTGTGGCCGTTCATCGCCACAAACGACGCGTCCCTCCTCACCCTTCCGGTGGGACTGCAGACCATCAAGAGCGCCTACGGCATCCAGTACGCGCAGAACATGGCGTCCGCGTTGCTCGCGGCCCTGCCACTGATCGTGGTGTTCCTGTTTTTCCAGCGCCAGATCATCAAGGGCGTCGCGACGACGGGCCTCGCCGGCACCTGATGCCCACCTTCACCTACCACCCCGTACCTGCTGCACAACCAAGGAGATAGTTCTTATGTCCCGCGCCAGAATCACCCTCGACCGCGACTTCACCATCGGCGAAGTGCCCCGCCGGCTGTTTGGCTCCTTCGTGGAGCACATGGGCCGCTGCGTCTACACCGGCATCTTTGAACCGGGCCACCCGGAGGCCGACGAGAACGGCTTCCGGCAGGACGTCCTCAAGCTCGTCAAGGAGCTGGGCGCCACCGTGATCCGCTATCCGGGCGGCAACTTCGTGTCCGGCTATGACTGGGAAGACGGGATCGGCCCCCGCGAGGACCGTCCCCGCCGGCTTGATGGCGCGTGGCACACGGTGGAAACCAACGCGTTTGGCCTCCATGAGTTCGTGGACTGGTCCCGCCAGGCAGGAACCGAAATCATGGAAGCCATCAATCTCGGCACCAGGGGAGTGGACGCCGCCCGGGCGATCGTGGAATACGCCAACCACCCCGGCGGCACCCGCCTCTCGGACCTGCGGGCCAAGAACGGCCACAAGGACCCGTTCAACATCAAGCTCTGGTGCCTGGGCAACGAGATGGACGGGCCGTGGCAAATCGGCCACAAGACCGCAGAGGAATACGGCCGTTTGGCGCAGGAGGCGGCCAAGGCCATGCGTTACGTGGACCCTGACATCGAACTGGTGGCCTGCGGAAGTTCCAATTCACGGATGCCGACATTCGGCGACTGGGAGCAGACTGTCCTCACGCAGACCTACAACGAGGTGGACTACGTGTCACTGCACGCCTACTACCACGAGTATGAAGGCGACGCGGGCAGCTTCCTGGCAAGCGCAGTGGATACCGATTACTTCATCGAATCAGTCATCGCAACCGCAGACGCGGTCCGGGCGAAGGGAAAGCACAAGAAGCACATCAACCTGTCCTTCGACGAGTGGAACGTCTGGTACCAGCGCGGCCGGGACACCGAGGACCAGTTGCGAAACGTAGCCAAGGCGGGCTGGCGCGAGCACCCGCGACTCATCGAGGACAAATACAACGTGACGGACGCCGTGGTGGTGGGCACCCTGCTGAACTCGCTGCTCCGCCACGGCGACCGCGTCAAGATCGCCAACCAGGCGCAGCTGGTCAACGTCATCGGCCCCATCTTCAGCGAGGAGAACGGACCGGCCTGGCGCCAGACCATTTTCCACCCCTTCTCCCGGATGGCAGAACTCGCCAAGGGCCAGATCCTGCGGCTGTCCGTTGACTCGGACAAGTACGACAACGAGCGCTTCGGTGGCACCGACCTGGTGGATGTCAGTGCCACCTGGAACGAGGAGACGGGCCGCGTGGCGCTCTTCTTCGCCAACCGGGGCCTGGAGGAAGCTGCGGACGTGGAGGTCAACCTGCGCGGCTTCGACGCACGGCGGGTGCTCCGCGCCGAAGTCCTGGAAATCCCGGAGGGCGGCGACCGCTTCACCATCAACAGCCAGGAAAACCCCGACCGGGTGGGCCTCAAGCCGCTGGAGGGAGCTAAAGCAAACGGCTCCGAGCTGCGGCTGAGCCTGCCCGCCCTGTCGTGGGCCGTCGTCGAACTGGACGTGGCCAAGAGCTGATCCGCTCCGAAGCAACAAAACCCCAGGCAACAGGAAAGCCGCCCCTCGGGGCGGCTTTCTTGTTGGGTGGCGGCGTGGCGTTTAGCGGGACCGCTGGCGGAGGCGCTGCATGTCCAGGATGACCACGGCGCGGGCCTCGAGGCGAAGCCAGCCGCGCTGGACGAACTCCGCCAGGGCCTTGTTGACCGTCTCGCGGGAGGCGCCCACCAGCTGGGCCAGTTCCTCCTGGGTAAGCTCGTGCGCCACCAGGACACCGTCGGTTGCCGGCCGACCGAAGCGGTCTGCGAGATCCAGCAGTGCCTTGGCCACGCGGCCGGGAACGTCGGAGAAGACGAGGTCGGAAAGGGAATCGTTGGTGCGGCGCAGCCGGCGGGCCAGTGCCTGCAGCAACTGGGCCGAAACCTCGGGGCGCGTGCGCAGCAGGGTGTTGAGGCTTTCGTTCTTCAGCCCGGCCAGGCGGGTCTCGGAGACCGCGGTGGCGGTGGCGGTGCGCGGGCTGGGATCGAACAGGGCCATCTCGCCGAAGAGCTCGCCCGGGCCGAGGATGGCCAGGAGGGACTCGCGGCCGTCGGGGGAGGTCCGGCCCAGCTTCACCTTGCCGGACACGATGAAGTACAGCTGGTCACCCTGGTCGCCTTCGCGGAACACCGACGCGCCGCGGGAAAGGTCCACCTCGGTGAGCTCGTCCGTCAGCAGACGGAATGCGTCGTCGTCGAGCGTGGCGAAAAGGGGTGCTCGGCGCAGTACCTCGATGTCCATGAAATCTCCTACGTAAAAGTATCGGCTGTGGCGCTTTTGCCATTGTTTCAGAATTTTCAAGGTTCTGTGACGAACTTGGCAGCCGAAACACCTGCGGGCAGCGGACTGCCGGTCCGACGGAGGGGGCCGCGGGCCACAGAAGATTGTCAGCCGCCCCTCTAGAATGGAGGTTCAACTGTTAATAAGGAGCCTTTGTGGTCGGCCTGACTGTCCTGGACATTGTCCTGATCCTGGCGCTGCTGTCTTACCTGATCTACGGCCTCCGCAACGGGTTCCTAGTCACTGTCGGCGGCCTGGCCGGCTTCGCCGCCGGTGCCATCGCAGCCTTTTTTGCCGTCCCCCTCGTCAGCACGTTCGTTGAGGACTCAGGGTGGCGGCTCACCGCCATCATCGCCGCCGCCGTCGTACTTATGGCACTGGGGCACGGCCTGGGCACCATGGTGGGCCGGCAACTGCGCGGAGTGGTGCGGATCCGGCCACTGCGTGCCGTGGACCGGCTGGTGGGCGGGGCGCTGAACCTTGTGGTCGCCGCGCTGGTGATGTCCATGCTGGCGTTCAGCGTCAGCTCCCTCGGCGTGCCCGTTGTGTCCCAGCAGCTGGCCGAATCCAAGGTAATCCGCTTTATCGACGGGCTTACTCCCACGCCGGTCAAGGCCACCATGGCGCAGCTTCGTTCCACGGTGATCGGCAATGGCATTCCCACCTTGATTGAAGGGCTGGACCAGGGCCAGGCGGTCCAGGTGCCCAATACGAGCACCAATACGCCCGCGCTGAACAAGGCTGCCCAGTCCGTCCTGAGGATCGCGGGCACGGCCTACGAATGCGGCCAGAACCAGACCGGAAGCGGCTTCGTGGTCTCCGATGACCGGGTGGTAACCAACGCGCACGTGGTGGCCGGCGTCTCGCAGCCCGTGGTGGAAATGCCCGACGGCGGTGCCATGCCCGGGCGCGTGGTCTACTTCGACACCAAGCGAGACCTGGCAGTCCTGGCCGTGGACAACCTGCCCTCCCAGCCGCTGCCCCTAAGCCGCGACCTGCCCGGCGGCAGCCAGGCCGCCTTCGCGGGGTACCCGCACGGCGGTCCCTTCCAGTCCAAGCCTGCCACGGTCCAGGACATCGCCACGGTCCTGGTCCCGGACATCTACGGCAACAATCCCTCGCCGGAGGACATCTACCGCCTGGCCGGCGACGTGCAGCCCGGAAATTCCGGCGGCCCGCTGCTCACCACCGACGGCCAGGTGGCCGGGGTGGTCTTCGCCAAGGCAACCTCGGATGCTGAAGTAGGCTTCGCCATCACCATGAATGACCTGGAACCCGTCGCAGAGCAGGCCCCGGGACTGTCCGCGCCGGTTTCCTCCGGACAGTGCATCCAGAAGTAGAACCTGCCGGCTACAGGACCTCGGCCAGGTAGTCGATGGCCAGCTTGTAACCGAACACACCGGCGCCCACGATCACCGCTGCGCAGACCGGCGACAGGTAGGAGTGGTGCCGGAATTCCTCGCGCTGGTGCACGTTGGTGATGTGAACCTCGACGGCGGGAAGCTGGACCGCTGCCAGCGCGTCACGGAGTGCCACGGAGGTGTGCGTGAAGGCGCCGGCGTTCAGGACGATGCCCGCGGCGGTGCCCCTGGCTGCGTGGATGGCGTCCAGCAGGACGCCCTCGTGGTTGGACTGGAGGCATTCCACGGCAAAACCATGTTCCCTGGCAGCGGAGGCCGCCAGCTGTTCCACGTCGGCAAGGGTGGAGGTACCGTACTTTTCCGGCTCGCGGGTGCCGAGGAGGTTCAGGTTGGGGCCATTAATGACCAGGATGGTGCCGCGGCCGGCTTCGACAGTGGAGGAGGCTTCAGTCATGCCTGCAAATCTATCGGGTGGCTCCGCCCGCCGCGCATTCTTACGCCGGCCCACTTCGTCCATTGCTGAGTACTTGTCGTTCTCGAGCTCGAAAACGACAAGTACTCAGCAGTCGATGGTGGTTTAGAGGGCTGTCACCTTCAGCAGCAGGGCGTGCTCGGGGTTCAGGATTGGCATCGGCAGGCCCACTTCCGCAAGGAACCTGCCGGTGGCCACCGCCCCCTCAGCCAGCCACGCCGGCGGCTGGACCTGGGTGAACGTGTGGCGGTAGTCGGCGTCGTCCGCCGTGGGGAAGACCACCTCCACGCGGTAGCTGCGCCCATCCTCAAGCCCCGGGATGCCGATCCGTCCCGGCTGCTCGGCCGCTGAAGTGCGCGTGCTGACCAGGGCGAACAAGGCCGCCGTCGTGCTTGCCGCAGCGAGCCCGTCCGCCACGACGCCGTGCAGCAGGAAGGCGTCGTCCGCAACGTCCGCATGGACGGGGCGGCCGCTGTGGATCAGGTTCCGGTGCTCCTTGTACAGGCCCACGATGCGCCGCAGCTCCTCGCGCTCCCTGCCCTGCACGCTGCGTACGTCCCATTCCATCCCGAAGTGGCCAAACAGCGCGGTGATGCCACGGAAGGAAAGGTCGTGGGTGCGGGCGGTGGTATGCGAGGTGGTGGGGCCGATGTGGCTGCCCACGAGTTCCGGCGGAACCACGGCCTCCGTCCAGCGCTGGATGGTCTGCCGCTCCAGCGCGTCGTTGCAGTCGGACGCCCAGATCCGGTCCGTCCGTGCCAGGATGCCCAGGTCCACCCGGGCGCCGCCGGAGGAACAACTTTCAATTTCGACGCCGGGGTGCGCCTTGCGGAGCTCGTCGAACAGCCGGTAGGCGGCGAGGGTTTGTTCGTGGACCGAAGGGCGGCCGGCGTGGCCCTGTTCAACGAGGTCCCGGTTCTGGTCCCACTTCAGGTAGCTGATGTTGTTGCCGGCAAGGAGTGCTGAGATCCGGTCGAAGACGTACTGCCACGCCTCCGGGTTCACGAGGTCGATGACGTGCTGGTTGCGCCACTCGAGGGGCAGCCGGCCCCCGTCCTTGTGCGCCACGGCGGAGGGGCCCGAAATCCAGTCCGGATGTGCCCGTGCAATGTCGGAGTCCAGGTTGACCATCTCCGGTTCCACCCACAGGCCGAATTCCATCCCGCGGGAGGTGACGGCGTCGATCAGTGGGGTAAGGCCTTCCGGCCAGACGGTCTCATCCACATACCAGTCGCCCAGCCCGGCATGGTCGTCGCGGCGGCCGCGGAACCAGCCGTCGTCGAGCACGAAGCGCTCCACGCCAAGGTCCGCAGCGGAGTCAGCCAGCTCGATCAGGGTGTCCAGGTTGTGGTCGAAGTAGACCGCTTCCCAGGTGTTGAGCACCACCGGGCGGGGTTTTCCGACCGGCAGGCCGGTGGCGGCGGCGGGCAGCACATGGTGTGGCCGGGACCGGAACCAGCTGTAGAAGGCTTCCGTGATGCCGTCCAGGCCCCGGTCCGAGTAGGCGGCGAACAGGGCGGGCGTGGTGTAGCTGCCGCCCGGTTCCAGGATGACCTCGGCAGGACCCAGGAGTTCCGATCCGCCGATCATGGTCCTGCCGTCGCCGATGGTGTCCGCAAACTGTTCGTGGTTGCCGCTCCAGGCAAGGTGCGTCGCCCAAACCTTGCCGTGCCGGTTTCCGAAGCTTCGGGTGCCGGCAGTGAACAACAGGGAGGAATCGTGCCCGGTGCGGCCATGGCGGCCGGTCCGGACCCAGGTGCCCTGCTGGATGGGCCGCCGCTGCGGGTGGCGTTCCCGGCACCAGCGTCCCGTCAGGTCCAGGAGTTCGACGGCGTCAGGCGCCACGGGCAGGACGGTTGCCAGTTCGTCCACCTGGAAGGGGGTGGTGCCGTTGTTGGTGAGGGTGTGCCTCAGTTCCAGCAGGCCGCCGGGGTGCAGCGTGAGGAACGTCGAAACGCTGATGCCGGTCTCGTCATCGGCCTGCTCGATGGTGGCCGAGGTCCCTTCATGACTGACCGATGTGACGCGGAGGCGGGAGGAGAAGTCAAGGCCAGCGGCGCCGTCACTGATCCGGTGGCCACGCAGGGCCGGCCGGCCCCGCCAGGACGACGAAGCCTGGGGGAGCAGGCTTGCGGGGACCCGCGCATCGATGGAGGAATGCCCCACCGGTCCTGCCAGGACCGCCAGGTCCGGCAGTTCCGTGCCAAGGTCGGCGCCCCAATGGATCACCTCGGCCTCTCCGCTGTCGAAGCTGATCAGCAGGCTGGTGCCGGCGGAACGGAGATGCAGGGGGTCCATGGCGGTCTCTTTCAGAGTTCAGGGCGTGCGCCTTAAGTTACGCACAAGACGAAATTGAGGGGAAGGGGTGGCCGGGTGCCGCCGTCGCGAGGAGGGGACGGCGGCACCGGCCGGGTGGCTGCGACCACATACGCAGCCACGAGGGAGGGGTTACTTGAACAAGGCGTTGACCTGGTCGTTGGCCTGGGTCAGCGAGCTGGCCTTGGCCTTGCCTGACACAACCGCGTCCATGGCGGGCTTCATGATGCCGTCAACCTTGGCTGCATTGTCAGCAATCGGGTAGAGGAAGGTGGTGCCGTCCTTGACCTGCTGGCTGAACGGGGTCACGTCCACGCCCTTGGCCTTGAAGGCCTCCACGGCTTTGTCGGCGGAGGTCTTGATGGCCGGGAACACCACGGCCTTGGCTGCCACCACGTCCTGGCAGGCGGCAGAGCCCAGGTACTCGACCCACTTGATGGCGGCGTCCTTCTTCTTGGTGCCGGCGTAGATGGAGTCCGCCAGGCCGTTGTACATGCTGGCGCGCTTGCCGTTAGCACCGGTGGGGGTGGGGGCGATGCCCACCTTGACGTCCTTGTAGCCGGTGTACTGGCCGATCATCCACGAACCGTTGGCGTTGATGACGGACTTGCCGGCGGCAAAGGTGTCCGCCATGCTGGCGCCCACCGTGGTTTCGAGTTTGGGCATGTACCCCTTGTCCACCAGGCCAGCGAACCAGTCGATGCTTTCCTGGAACTTGGGGTCGTCATAGTTGTAGTGCTTGCCCCACGGATTCTTGTCGGTGTGCGTCCAGCCGGTGGTACCGGTGAGGTAGCTCCATTCGGTCTGGCCCTGCCCGGAGCCGGACCCGTTGAGGCCCAGCCCGTAGACGGCCACGTTGTTCTTGTCGAAGCCCGGCTCGTCGCCGCGCTTGCCGTTCTTGTCCACGGTCAGGTGGGCAATGGTCTTTTCGTACGTGCCGCCGTCCTGGGGGTTCCAGGTGAGGTTTGCCATCTGTTCGGGAGTCACGCCTGCGTCTGCTGCGAGCTTGGTGTTGTAGAACAGGGCGATGGTGTCCCAGTCCTTCGGCAACCCGTAGCGTTTGCCGTCCTGTCCCACCCAAAGGTCGGCGAGCCCGGAGTTGTAGACGCTGGTGTCGATGTTGTCCTTCTTGACGGCATCGTCCAGCGGGAGCAGCTGCTTGTTCTTGATGAATTCCGGGTACTTGCCCAGGTGGTCGGTGAACACGTCCGGCGCGGTGCCGGCCACGAAGCCGTTGGTGAGGGTGCCCCAGTAGTCGTCCCATCCGCGCTGGGTGACCTTGACGGTGATGTCCGGGTTGGCCTTGTGGAAGTCGTCCGCGCACTGCTTGTACGCGGGGAGCTGGTTGGCGTCCCAGAGCCAGTAGTTGATTTCACCCTTGCCGGCGTCGGCGGAGCTGCCGCCACCGCAGGCGGACAGGGCCAGGACTGCGGCAGCCGCTGCAGCCAGGGAGGTGAGTGCTTTCTTTTTCATGGGAGGGTCCTTTCAAGGTGCTTCCGGGCAGGCCGCCATGGCCGGGCGCCGCGGGAGCGGCCGGGGGAATTGTGGAGGGGGTGGTTGGAGTGAGGGTTATTTGATGCCGGAGAAACCGATGGAGTTGACGATTTTCTTGCCGAAGGCCGCGAACAGGATCAGGACGGGCAGGGCCGAAACCAGGGTGGCTGCCATCAGCCCGGACCAGTCGGGAGCGCCCTGCGGGGATTGGGACTTGAAGACGCCCAGGCCCACGGTGAGGACGCGGACGGATTCGTCCTGGCCCACCAGCAGCGGCCAGAAGTACTCGTTCCACTGGCCGATGAAGGTGAGCAGGGCCAGCGTGGCGATGGGGGCGGCGGCGTTGGGGAGGATGATCTGGAAGAAAATCCGGAGGTGCTTGGCGCCGTCGAGCATTGCCGCCTCCTCCACCTCACGGGACATGTTGAGGAAGAACTGCCGGAGGAAGAAGATGGCGAACGGGGTCATGAAGATGTAGGGGAGGACCAGGCCCACCATGGTGTTGAGCAGGCCCAGGTTCTTGATGAGGAGGAAGTTGGGCAGCGCGGTGAAGATCGGCGGCACCATCATGGTGGCCAGGAACAGGCTGAACACCACGTTCCGACCCCGCCAGCGCAGCCGGGCAAAGGCGTAGGCCGCCATGGCGCTGAAGAACACGGCCCCGATGGTGGTGATGGAGGCAAAGAGCACGGAGTTGCGCAGGTAGCTCCAGAAATCGATTTGCGCTCCGGAGCCGCCCTGGGCCACGGCATCTTCGGGGGACTGCAGGCCAAACACGCGCTGGAAGGCGCCCAGGTTGAAGTCCGCGGGAAGCAGGTTGGTGGCGTTGCCGGCCAGCGACCCGTTGGTGGACAGTGCCGTCCGGAGAATCCAGTAGAACGGGAGCACTGAGACGGCGACTGCGAGGGCGACGAGGATCCAGGCGGCCGTGCGGCGCCAGCTGAACGGACGACGGCGGGTGGCGGGCCGGGCAGGGGCGGAAACTTTTGCGGTGGTCATGGGGGCGTCCTTAGTCCAGGTCCGATTCGTTGCCCTTGAGGAACTTCATCTGGATGAAGGCCACCAGGGCGAGGATGACGAAGAGGATGACGGCCAGGGCGGAGCCATAACCGAAGTCCGATTCCGTGAAGGCCTTTTGGTAGATGTAGAACTGCAGCACCCGGCTGGCATTGACCGGCCCGCCCTGGGTGGTGACGGCCACGGTGTCGAACACCTGGAAGGAACCGATGACGGTGACGATCAGGACCAGGGCCAGTACCGGGCGCAGCAGCGGCATGGTGATCTTCCGGAAGGTCTGCCAGGGGGAGGCGCCGTCCAGGTTGGCAACCTCGTAGACATGGCTGGGGATCGCCTGCAGGCCCGCAAAGATCAGGAGCGCGGTGTAGCCCATGTGCCGCCAGGTGTTGATCAGGGCCTGGGTGGGAATGGCCCATTCCTCGCTGCCGAAGAATGCCACCTTGGGCAGGCCAATAGCGTCGATGAAGTAGTTGACGATGCCGATCTGGTAGTCCAGGAGCCAGAACCACAGGAGCGCAGCGATCACGTTGGCCATCAGGTACGGCAGGAGGAGGGCGCCGCGGATGAGGGTTGACTTGGCCACCCGATGCATCAGGAGAGCCAGGCCCAGGGCCAACGCGGTCTGCAGGACAATGTTGATCACCACGTACTGCGTGGTAACGGCCAGGGCGTTCCAGAACAGGGGGTCCTTGCCGATGGCCTCGTAGTTGGCCGTTCCGATCCACGTTGGATCCCCGAGGATGCTGTACTCGGTGAAGCTGAGGTAGATGCCCCGGAGCGTGGGCACCAGGTAGAAAACGATAAATCCGATCATGGCCGGTGCGATGAAGAACAGTGCGGTCTTCAGGTCGCTGCGTCCCCGGCGCTTCACCGCCCGGGGCACGGAGTGCCGAACCGGACTGGCGTTCCTGGTAAGGGTGGTCATCGTCGACCCTTTCCTGAGTGTGATGGAGGTAACAGGCTGGAAAGGAATCTACACGAGTAGATGGGAGGGTGGCAAGAGCTTATTTTTTGTTTCACGTGCAAGATTTATTTCCATTTATTGGATGTTGACTCGAGTAGATACGAATGCAAAACTCAGGTATCCCCTCACGGAAGGCACAAACAATGACGTTCTCCATCGGTATCGTGGGCGCAGGCCAGTTCGGCTCCCAGTTCGCACACCTTTTTAATCTGCACCCGGGCGTGAAGGCCGTCTACGTGGTGGACGAGCGCGCCGAACGGGCGGCCGAGGCCGTAGACCGGTACCACCTGGCGGGGCAGGAAGCGGACTTCGACGCCCTGCTCGCCTCCGACGTCGACGCCGTGGCGATCTTTACCCAGCGCTGGACCCACGGCCCGTTGGTGGAAAGGGCCCTCCGCGCCGGCAAGCACGTCTACTCGGCCGTTCCCATGGCGGTGTCCGAGGAGGAAATCGCCCGCATCATTGACGCCGTCCGGGACACCGGCCTGGTCTACATGATGGGGGAGACCAGCTACTACAACCCGGCCACGGTCTACGCCCGGGAACAGCACGCTGCCGGCAAGTTCGGGCGCATTTTCTACTCCGAAGGCGACTACGTCCATGACATGGACCTGGGTTTCTACGACGCATACCAGTACAGCGGCGGCGAGCGCTGGAAGGAGACTGCCAGCTACCCGCCCATGCTCTACCCCACGCATGCGATCGGGGGAGTGCTCGGCGCCATCCCGTCGCATGCCGTCAGCGTGAGCTGTATCGGAGTCAGGGACCAGCGGAACGACGGAGTGTTCGACAAGGACATCAGTATGTTCGGCAACGACTTTTCAAATGCCACGGCGCTTTTCGAGCTGAACGACGGCGGCGCCATGCGCACCAACGAAATGCGCCGCGTGGGCTACCCCTCGCACATCCGTGAATCCCGGTTCCGCTTCTTTGGCACCGAGGCAAGCTTCGAGCAGCTCGCCAGGGTCACAGTCTGGCAGGACAAGCAGAACGTCCATGACATCTCGGAGCAGATGGAGACCCGCCCCAGCATTCCCCTGGACGACCCGTCGCTGGCCAACGTCGCCCCGGAGCTCCGCGACGCCTTTGTCTCGGGCCTCTCCCCGGTCCATGACGCCGAACGGCTGCCCGCGGAGTTCCTCGGTGCCCCCAACGGACACGAAGGCAGCCACCACTTCCTGGTGGACGACTTCGTCACAGCCGTGAACAACCGCACGCTGCCGCCGGTCAATGCCTGGGTTGCTGCCCGCTTCACCCTCCCCGGGATCGTGGCCCACGAATCGGCCCGGCAGAACGGCGCGCGGCTGCCCATCCGTGACTTCGGCGACGCCCCGGCCAACTGGTAGCTAGCATGTACTCCATGACCACTTCGGCTGTGCCGGCCCCGCGCGGGCCGGTGACGCGCAAGGATGTTGCCCGCTTTGCGGGCGTCAGCACCGCCGTCGTGAGCTACGTGGTCAACGGCGGTCCCAAGAAGGTGGCCCCGGCCACCGAAGCCAAAGTCCAGGACGCCATCCGCGTCCTGGGCTACCGGCCCAACGCAGCCGCCCGGGCGCTCAAGCTGGGTTCAAGCGAGACGCTGGGCCTGATCGTCCCGGACATTTCCAATCCGTTTTTCTCGCTGTTCTCCCATGCCGTGGAGGATGCAGCCGCTGCCCTTGGCTACGCCCTGGTGCTGAGCAACTCGGACGGGAACCTTGCCAAGGAACGGCGGAACGTCCGTAACCTCGCTGCGCGGCAGGTAGACGGGGTGCTGCTGGCCAGCGTCCTGTTCGAACCGGACCTGGAAGCCCTGGAAACGGCAGATATTCCGTCGGTGCTGCTGAACCAGGAACGCGATGCGCCGGGCTTCAACAGCATCGGTGTGGACCTGGCGGCCGGTGCCCGGATTGCGGTGGAACACCTCATTGGCCATGGCCACACCAATATCGGCCTGGCGATGGGTACCAACGTCTCCGGCTCCACTGACGGCCGCGAAGTGGGCTGGCGCGAGGCCCTGCAGGAGGCGGGCCTGCCTGAGGGACCCATCTCCTACAGCGCCTTTACCCGGCCCGGAGGCTACGTCGCCGGACAGCGGCTGCTGGCGTCGGTGAACCGGCCAACGGCGATCTTTGCGACGTCGGACATGCAGGGCATTGGGCTCCTGCGCGCCATCCACGAAGCGGGGCTGTCAGTTCCCGGCGACATCGCGGTGGCGTCCTTTGACGGCTCCGCGGACTCCGAATACTCGTGGCCGCCGCTGACAACCGTCGAACAGCCCGTGGCCGCCATGGCGGAAGCCGCGGTAGCCGCGCTGGTGGGAGCCAGCCGCGGCGAAAAACCGCGGCACCGCATCTTCCCCACAAAGCTGCACATCAGGCAGTCCTGCGGCTGTCCCTAGGCTGGCTGTCCCTAGGCTGCGGCGAGCCGAAGCCGGCCCACCCGGTCCTGCAGGACCCGCTGGGCTTCCGAACCCAGGCCGGGATCGCTGATGACCTCGTCCACATCGTCCAGTGAGGCAATCGAGCTGATGCCCAGTACACCCCACTTGGTGTGGTCAGCCAGCACTACGGTCTTCCGGGCTGCGGCCACAAAGGCCCGGTCCGTTTCGGCCTCCAGGAGGTTGGGTGTGGTGAAGCCGGCCACCGAGTCCATGCCGTGGACGCCGAGGAACAGCAGGTCCAGGTGAAGCTGCTTCAGCGCGCTGGTGGCGATGGGTCCCACCAGGGCGTCCGAGGGCGTGCGCTGCCCTCCGATCAGGATCACCGTGGGGCTGTAGCGGGCCGGCCCTGTGGTGGCGGCGTGGTGGAACAGATCGGCGATGCGCACGGAGTTGGTCACCACGGTGATGGGCGGCCCGTCCACCAGTTCCTTGGCGAGTGCCCACGTGGTGGTCCCTGCGCTGAGCCCGACAGCCATGCCTTCGTGGACAAGCGCCGCAGCTTCAACCGCAATGGCACGCTTCTCCGCCGTCAACTGGGTGGACTTCTGTTCGAAGCCGGGCTCGTGGGTGCTGGCGTCGCCCGGAAGCTTGGCTCCGCCGTGGATCCGCTCCAGCTTGCCGCTTTCCTCCAGCAGTTCGATGTCCCGCCGGACGGTCATGAGCGAGACGCCCAGTTGCTGGGCGAGGTCAGATACGCGGACAACCCTTTCCCGCTGGACGGCGTCCACGATGGCCTGGTGGCGTGCTGCGGGGAGCATGGAGTTCCTTTCGGGCGGCTAAGGGAGCGGTTTCCGCTTCATGTTCCATCTTTGCCTACCCCTTACTGGAACCGAGAGTCAGCCCCGCAACAAATTGCCGCTGGAGGAGCAGGTAGATGACCAGCGTGGGAATCACGGTGATCACCGCGCCCGCCGCCAGGAGGTTGTAGTTGTTCAGGAACTGCCCCTGCAGGTTGTTGATGGCAGTGGTGATGGGGAGCCGGTTGCCGCTCTGGATGAACAGGAGGGGCCAGAAGTAGTCGTTGTAGATGAAGATGACTTCCAGGGTGCCCAGGGCGGCGAACGCCGGGCGGCACAGCGGCAGGATGATCTCCCGGTACTGCCGCCAGATGCCCGCGCCGTCCACCAGGGCGGCCTCGGTCAGGTCGGCGGAGAGGGCCTTCATGTAATTCGAGAGTACGAAGGTGCAGAACCCCATCTGGAACGCCGTGTCCACCGCGATGACGATGATGTAGGTGTTGAGCATGTTGCCTGAATCGCTGAAGGAGTAGGGCACCTGGAAGTGCTTGGCCATCTCGAAGAGGGGCGCCGCGAGGACCTGCGGGGGCAGCAGGTTTCCCGCGGTGAACATGATGAGCAGGGTGATGTTGAACTTCCAGTTGACCCGGCTCACGGCGAAGGCCATGAGGGAGGCGAGGAACAGGGTCAGCAGGACCGCAGGCACCGTGATGAGGACTGAATTCCAGAAGTAGGTGGCAAAACCTCCCTGGGTCCAGGCCTGGACGAAGTTGTCGAAGTTGAAGTCCCCGGCAACGCTGAAGTAGCCGTGCTCGTTGGTGGACGCCACCGGGCGGAGCGCGGTGAAGACCGACCAGCCCAAGGGAACCAGCCACACGGCGGCCATCACCAGCAGGAAGATATGGGTCCCGTAATGCCGCTTGGGGCGGCTTCCGGACCGGTCGGTGGTTCCTGGGGAGGCCCTGT
Source organism: Arthrobacter sp. E1SS-5 (assembly GCF_057073715.1). Taxonomy (NCBI): domain Bacteria; kingdom Bacillati; phylum Actinomycetota; class Actinomycetes; order Micrococcales; family Micrococcaceae; genus Arthrobacter; species Arthrobacter sp. E1SS-5. The sequence goes on along the minus strand of NZ_CP172703.1, from coordinate 3,591,116 downwards.
GTTCGCGGGCTTCGGCGATGCTCATGCTTGGTTCTCCTTGCCAAACGTGCGGCTGAGGTAGAAGACAATGGGGACGAGCGAAATGACCAGCAGCACCACAGCGAGGGCGGAGCCAACGCCGATCACCTGGCCTTCACCCACGAGGTTCTGGATCACCAGGGCGCTGAGCATTTCCAGGCCGTTGGTGCCGCGGTTGATCACGTAGACAACGTCGAAGGCGCGGAGGGACTCAATGATGGTGATGACCACGATCACGATGTTGATGGGCCGCATGGCCGGGAATACCACCCGGAAAAAGGTCTGCACGGCGGAGGCGCCGTCGATGGCCGCGGCCTCCTTCAAGCTGGGGTCCACGCCCTTCAAGCCTGCCAAATAGAGCAGCATGACGTACCCGGCATGGCGCCAGGTGGCCGCAATCATGGCCGCCCAGATATTGACCGACGAGTCGCCGAACCAGTCAACAGCCTGCGGCGTGCCCGCCGTCCCCAGGAGGAAGTTGAGGAGGCCGTTGTCCCGCTGGTAGAAGAGCTGCCAGATAATGCCGATCAGGGCGAGCGACAGCATGACGGGTGCGAAGAAGATGCTCTGGTAGATCCTGCTTCCGCGGATGTTCTGGTCCAGCAGCACCGCCAGCAGCAATCCCAGCGGGGTGGCGATGAGGGCCAGGAACAGCAGCCAGAGCATGTTGTGCTGGACCGCCGGCCAGAACGGCGGGTAGTCCTGGGCGATGAACTGGTAGTTTGCCGTGCCCGCCGGGCGGATATCCGCCAGGTCCAGGCCGTTCCACCGGGTGAAGCTCAGCCCTACCGACATCAGCATGGGCAGCCAGACCATCGCCAGTTCAATCAGCGTGGGGATGCCCACCATCAGGGACAGGACCACTTTGTCCCGCCTGGACAGGCGTCGGACACGCCCGCCTTTGGCCCGGCGCACAGGTGCGGCCGGCTCCCGCGCCTCCGGCGGAATCAGTTCTCGTGCGGTGCTGCTCATGGCTGTCTTTCCTTGCTGTTGAATGCAGGAGGATGGACGACGGCGGGAGCCCCGTGCCGCCGTCGTCCGTCCATTTGTGGGGCTACTGCGCTGCGTAGAGGTTCTTGGCCTGGGCCTCAAGGTTCTTGACGTCCACGCTGCCGTCCTTGATGAAGCTCTGCAGCGCCGGGATCATCACGTTGTTGGCCATGGCCGGCAACGCATCCCGGTCGAAGAACTGGCTGATGTGTTTCGCATTGGCGATGGTGTCCGCACAGGTCTTGTTCAGCGGCGTGAACTTCGAGGTGTCCGTACCCTTGGCGGTGGCGATGTTCGAGTTATCAACCTTGGCGTAGGCGTCCTGGGCCTCCGGCGTGCCCATGAACGACATGAAGTCGCGGGCTGCCTTGTTGTCCCCGCCTTTTTTGGACAGCAGCAGGCCGTCGATGGGGGCTTCGACGGCGTCCCTGCCTTCCATGGCGATCTCCGGGAAGGGGAAGAATTCGATGTCTGCCAGCACCGCCGGGTCCGTGAACTGCTGCGTGACGAAGGAGCCCAGCAGGTACATGCCCGTTTTCTTGGCTTCCAGGGCCTTTGCCGCGTCCTGCCAGGTTTGGCCCAGGGCGGCGGGATCCTGGAAGGGCAGGAGTGCCTTCCAGGTGTCGAAGACGGAAGTGACCTTCTGCTGGTCCCAGGATTCCTTGTGGGCGCAAAGGTCCACGTGGAACTGGTAGCCGTTGAGCCGCATGTTGATGTAGTCGAAGGTGCCCATGGCGGGCCAGCCGTCCTTGTCGGCAAAGCCGATGGGAATGATGCCGTCTGCCTGCATCTTGGTTGCCAGGGCCTTGAGGGCATCAAAGGTTGCCGGCACCTGGTACCCCTTCTCCGCCCACAGGCTCTTCCGGTAGAAGAAGCCCCATGGGTAGTTGTAGTTGGGTACGAAGTACATCTTGCCGTCCGGCCCCGTGGATGCCTTCTTCAGCGCATCGGAGTAGTTGCCGCCAATGGTCTGCCAGACATCGTCAATGGGAGCCAGGAGGCCCTTGCCCGCGTAGTACTGCATCCGGTAGCCGGCGAACCAGGTAAACGCATCGTCGGGAGAGCCCTGCAGGTAGGAATTGATCCTGTTCTGGAAGTCATTGTGGGGCACCACGTTGGTGGTGACCTTTTTGCCGGTCTTGGCCGTGAAGGCATCGGTGACCGCCTGGTACGCCCGCTTGGGGACGTCGTCGGAGGAACCTGAACCGAAGGTGAGGCCGGAAGAGTCGGAACCTGTGCCGGACGGCGCGCTTCCGCCGGTGCAGGCTGCGAGGAACGGGATGCCGGCCAGGCCCACTGCGCCAACGCCGACGGTCTTGAGGATGGTCCGCCTGCTGGGGAAGGCAGTTGCCGACGCATCAAACTGTGAAGCCATGGTCTCTCCCTTGAGTACTAGCCGCATGTGAGGCACCTCACATTAGGTCTGACTATAACCTCGCAAAACAGAACATGGAAGAACGGTAAATAACATTTTGGGTGTCGGTGCCGATTGAATCGTCACAACAGGGGAATGGCCCCGTTTTCCCTGTAATGACAGGGAAAACGGGGCCATTCCGGGGCGCCGTAACAGGTGCTAAGCCTGTGTTACTTTCTGAGCGACTGGGCGATCTCCTGCATGATGGACGGGTCGGAGAGGGTGGTGGCATCCCCCGGGTCACGGCCTTCGGCGACGTCCTTGAGGAGGCGGCGCATGATCTTGCCGGACCGCGTCTTGGGCAATTCGGGCACCACCAGGATGTTCTTTGGCTTGGCGATGGGTCCGATTTCCTTGCCCACATGGTTGCGCAGTTCCTGGACGGTGGCGTCGCCGTTGTTCGCGGCATCGGCGCGGAGGATGACGAACGCGACGACGGCCTGGCCGGTGGTTTCGTCCGTGGCGCCCACGACGGCGGCCTCCGCCACGGCGGGGTGGCTTACCAGGGCTGATTCGATCTCCGTGGTGGAGAGCCGGTGCCCGGAGACGTTCATGACGTCATCGACGCGCCCGAGCAGCCAGATGTCGCCGTCCTCGTCCTTTTTGGCGCCGTCCCCGGCGAAGTACATGTTCTCGAAGCGGGACCAGTAGGTGTCCTTGAACCGCTCCGGGTCACCCCAGATGCCGCGGAGCATGGAGGGCCACGGTTCGCGGATCACCAGGAAGCCGCCGTGCCCGTTGGGGACCGACTCGCCCATTTCGTCCACGACGTCCACAGCGATGCCGGGCAGCGGCACCTGCGCCGAGCCGGGCTTGGTGGCCGTGACGCCGGGCAGCGGGGCGATCATCTGGGCGCCCGTTTCGGTCTGCCACCAGGTGTCCACGATGGGGGCCTTGTCGCCGCCGATGACCTTGCGGTACCACATCCACGCTTCGGGGTTGATGGGTTCACCCACCGAACCCAGCACGCGGAGGGAGGAGAGATCGTACTTGGCCGGGATCTCCGAGCCCCACTTCATGAAGGTTCGGATGGCGGTAGGTGCGGTGTAGAGGATGGAGACCTTGTACTTTTCCACGATTTCCCACCAGCGGCCCTGGTGCGGGGAGTCCGGGGTGCCTTCGTACATCACCTGGGTGGCGCCGTTGATGAGCGGCGCGTAGGCGACGTAGGAGTGGCCGGTGACCCAGCCGACGTCGGCCGTGCACCAGTACACGTCCGTCTCGGGGTGCAGGTCGAAGACCGCCTTGTGGGTGTAGGCGGTTTGGGTGAGGTAGCCGCCGGTGGTGTGCAGGATGCCCTTGGGCTTTCCGGTGGTGCCGGAGGTGTAAAGGATGTACAGCGGGTGCTCGGAGTCATGGCCCACGGCGGTGTGCTCGGTGGATGCCGTCTCCACGGTGTCGGCCCACCAGTGGTCCCGGCCTTCCTTCCAGTCAACGTCCTGGCCGTTGCGCTTGACCACCACCACGTTCTGCACTGTGTGGCCGTCGTGGGACAGGGCGTCGTCGACGGCGGCCTTGAGGGGGCTCGGCTTCCCGCGGCGGTAGGTGCCGTCCGCGGTGACCACGAGCTTGGCCTCCGCGTCGTCGATGCGGGAGCGCAGGGCTTCGGCGGAGAAGCCGCCGAACACCACCGAGTGCACGGCGCCGATACGGGCGCAGGCCAACAGCGTAATGACGGCCTCCGGGATCATGGGCAGGTACACTGCCACCCGGTCGCCCTTGGCCACGCCCAGGGATTCGAAGGCGTTGGCTGCCTTTTTCACTTCCTCGGTCAGCTGTGCGTACGTGTAGGTCCGGGTGTCACCGGGTTCGCCCTCGAAGTAGATGGCAACCCGGTCCCCGTTGCCGGCCTCAACATGCCGGTCCAGGGCGTTGTAGGCGGCGTTGAGCTCACCGCCAACGAACCACTTGGCGAACGGCGGATCGGACCAGTCCAGGGCCTGGGTGAAGTCCTTGCTCCAGCTCAGCAGCTCCCGTGCCTTCTTGGCCCAGAAGGCAGGCCGGTCGGCATTGGCGTCGTCGTACTCTGCTGCGGAGACCACGGCGTTGGCCGCGAACTCCGGGCTGGGCGGGAAGGCGCGTGTTTCATGCAGCAGGTTCGCGAAGGCATCGCCCTGGTGGCCCTGCTGGCCTGCCGGCTGGGCGGAAGCGGACGGAACGGTGGCCGTGGAGCTGGGAGTGTCCTGGGACATGTGAACCTCATCATTCATCGATCTTTGCCGCGCGGGATGCCGTCACCGAAGAGCCCGCCGCCTGCACGGCGCTGGGCTCCAGCCGGGACGGGCATACCGCAAAGAGCTGTTCCGAAACCAAGCCTAATGCTTGCCGCGCATCCCCTGTGCGCCGCGTCACAGATGCCACCATGAGCGGCATTTTTTAAGCGGTGAGTGGTGCCTGCGTTATCTGGAAGGCAGCGCCAAAGGCCTGGGTCAGCTAGTGATCAGCTTGGCTGTTGACTAGGCTGAGATGGAATTGTGACTTCACTTCGGACCACTCCGGCAAGGTGCTGATGGCGCTGCGCCGGGGCGGGAACGCATGTCAAGACGGCACTGTTTTCGGGTCCCCAGAGGACCCGGTGCCGCCACGCTAAGGAGAGCAGAATGAACCAGCAGAGCTTCGGCCAGCGAACGGGCCCGGACACCGGGGCGGGGCCAGGAGGCTCCGGAACCTCGGCCGGGAGACCGGGGCAGCCAGCTGCCGTCGCCGGCGCCAAGGGACAGTCTGCAGGACAAAAGGCCGGCGCCGGAAAGCTTGATCCGAACGCCAACCAGGCGGTGCTCGGCCCGTTCACCGTGCGCGATCTCGCCGTCTTTGCAGGCACGCTCATCCTGTTTGTTGCGTCCCTGCTGCCCCTCTTCGGCACGCGGTACAACCTGTGGAACCTGAACAATCTGTTCTTCCTGGGATTGGGCATCATCCTGCCGCTGATCACCAGTGCCCTCTTCGCTGCCCGCCGCCTGGCCCCTGCCACCAAAATCCGGGTGGGTTCGCTCTCGATTGACCAGTTCGCGTCCGTGGTGGCCTCCTTCGGGGTTGCCTTCTTCTTCCTGTCGGTCGCGGGTGGCTACGTGACCAGCCTGCTGGTGGGCCTGATCGGTTCGCTGGTCCTCTTCGCCGCCACGGTGCTGGGCCGCTTCCTGCCCTACCTCGCCGGCGACTTCAAGGACCGGCCAGAGGCACCGGCACACCTGGTGGCACGCGAAGCCGCGGTCCCGGTGCGTAAACCGCGCGCCCCCAAAGCACCCAAGCCGGAAGGCGGTCCCAACCAGTCCAAGGGCGGCCCCAAGGGTGCCGGCATCTTCGGCGGTGCGGGTGCAGGCTCCTCCGCTGTCCAGCCCGGGTCCTCTGTGCAGCCCGGGTCTTCCGTCCAGCCGGGGTCCTCCAGCCCAGAGCCTGTCCGGTCAAATCACATGCCGGCCACCGCTGCGGTCCCTGTGGCCACCGCAGGAGGAGCCGCCGCTGCCGGAGCCGGCGCGAGCAGTGCCGCCCCAGCTTCCACTCCTGCTTCCGGTGCCACAGCTTCCGGCCCGGCAGCTGCCGGCGCCGTGCCAACCGGAGCCGCACCCGCCGGCGCTGCAGGCCCTGGTCCTGCAGGTATGGGCGGGTCCACGCCCGTATCCACCGCCCCCGAAGTTTCCGACCGGACCCCTGAAGTGGATGCCGGCCCGCCCACCCAGGCAGCCGACGTCGTCCGTCCTGCCTCTACGCCGGCTGCAGAGGAGACCCAGCACGGGGAGGTCCCCGCCGCGCATGCACCACAGGCAGCCTGGGAACCGCCGGCCGCCACGGCCGTCCACCAGCAGGTCCGCTCCGAGCAGCCCATCGGGGCCACGGTGGACCCGGCCAGCCGCCATGACGAAACAGACGGGCAGCCCATCCACGAGGCCTTCTGGTTCGCCGTCGCCCAGCACCGCACGGCCTTCGATCCCCGGACCGGCGCCCCCGCCTTCGTGATCGAACCCGGAGGCTGGGTCCTTGCGCTTGAGGACCGCGGCCACGAGTTCCTGGTCCAGCACACGGACGGGCGGCTGGGCGTCCTGCGCGACCTCAGCAACATCGAGCGCGGCTGACGCCGGTGGCCGGGGTGCGCACCAAAGCGGGCCAGGCCGCCGGAATGCCGGTGGTCTCGTCCGAATCCGTCCTGGTGCTGAAACGGCGGGCGCGCCGCATCCACCGGGCGTTGGCCGAGAAATACCCCTACGCGCATGCGGAGCTGGATTTCCGTAACCCTTTCGAACTGCTCGTGGCCACCGTCCTGTCCGCCCAGACCACCGATGTGACGGTCAACCAGGTCACCAAGGTCCTGTTCACGCGCTACCCCAACGCGCGTTCGCTGGCCGAGGCGGACCCAACGGACCTTGAAGCCATCCTCAAACCCACCGGGTTCTTCCGCGCAAAGGCAAGGAACGTCCTTGCCCTGTGTACCCGCCTGGTGGACGACTTTGACGGCGAGGTCCCGGGCCGGATGGAGGACCTGGTCACGCTGCCGGGGGTGGGGCGGAAGACGGCCAACGTGGTGCTCGCCAACGCATTTGGCGTTCCGGGGATCTCCGTTGACACGCACTTCGCCCGCCTGGCCAAGCGGTTTGGGTGGACCCAGTCCGAGGACCCAGTGCAGATTGAACAGGACGTGGCCCAACTGTTCGAGCGCAAGGATTGGACCATGCTGTCCCATCGGGTCATCTTCCATGGCCGCCGCGTGTGCCACGCCCGTAAGCCCGCCTGCGGTGCCTGCCCCGTTGCCAACTGGTGCCCCAGTTACGGGCTGGGCGAGACTGATCCCGACAAAGCGGCCAAGCTCCTGAAATATGAACTTGCACCCGGCAGCGAGGCACTGCTGGAGCAGTACCTCGCAGAGCAGCACCGGGCCGCCGAGATCCGGATGGCGTCGCAGACGAGGACCCCGTGAGCGCACGCGAAGACCTGGCCGAGCTGATCAGAAGGGCGGAAACCGGAACGGCCGGGCCGCCCGATCCCCGCTGGGCCGCACTCACGGTGGACGCCGCACGTGCCCGCAGGGCCGCTGTCCTGATGCTTTTCGGCGTCCTTGACGACGTCCCGGCCGAGTCCGGCAAGCCGCTGGCGCCGGCCGACCTCGACGTTTTGCTCCTGGAGCGCGCCCACACACTGGGATCACATCCGGGGCAGGTTGCGTTCCCCGGCGGCGGCATCGACAGGGGAGAAACCCCGGTAGCAGCGGCGCTCCGCGAAGCCGAGGAGGAGACCGGACTGGACTCGGGCGGGGTTGAGGTCATGGGCACGCTCCAGGACCTGGGCCTGGCCCACAGCAACTTCCTGGTGACGCCTGTGCTCGGATGGTGGCATGCCCCCTCGCCGGTCCGGGTGGTGGACTACGCCGAATCCGCGCAGGTTTTCCGCATCCCGGTCCGCGACCTCCTGGATCCGGACAACCGGGTGATGGCCACCGTGCACCGGGCAGGCCGCACCTTTGACAGTCCTGCCTTCACCGTAAACGGCGTGGTGGTGTGGGGCTTCACCGGGATTGTCTTGAGCGGACTCTTCGACCAGCTCGGCTGGTCGGTTCCCTGGGACCGGAACCGGCTGCATCCCATGGGGGTCTGATTTTCAGGCCTGCTGGCGCAAGTCCACCACGATTCCGGTGGCGGCGTTCTCGCGCATGGCATTGATACCGTCACGGAGCAGGCTGAGGGACCTGAAGGTTGGCGACACCGCAACCACATTCCCTTCGGCGTCGGTGAGCCGCAACCGGTACGACTCGTCGCCTGCACGGTGGATTTCAAATCTTCCCGCCATGGACGGGGACCTCCCTGGTATGCGTCATTGCATCAGCGTGCGGACCGATCTGCTTCAGTCGCCGCTACGACTGTAACGTCCATCACCGGACCCGCATAGCTACCGCCGGGTAGATTACCTTGCGTCTCGAACTTAGGCGCTGACGGCCTTTGCGCGGCGGTTATTTCGCCAGGTCATAGGAGTCAACAACGGCGAGGCTGACCGGAAACTCGACGGGGACAGGACCGAACAACAGCTCCTTCGCAGCCCTGGCCGATTCCTCGATCGCCCTGATGCAGGCGTCCACGCCGTCCGCAGGCGCATGCACCATCACCTCATCGTGCAGGAAGAAGACCAGCTCAGCCCGGACCATCCCGCCACCGCCGCCCGTGCCCGCCGTCCGCAAGGTGCGCAGCCGCCGTCGTAATTCCGCCAGCCAGCACGCCGCCCAATCCGCTGCCGACCCCTGGACCACGAAGTTCCTGGTGAAGCGGCCCCGGCTCCGGGCGATGGACTCCGCCCGGCGCTGCTCCTCCGCCGTTGCTGAGCGCTGGCTCAGGAACCACCGTTCCGACGGCGGCGGGCTGCTGCGGCCCAGGCGCGTGGTCACCGTCCCGCCGGCCTCGCCCGCCCTTGCTGCCTTCTCCACGAAATCCACGGCGCGCGGATAGGTGCGCGCCAGCTGCGGCATCAGCCGGCCTGCTTCACCGGAGGTGGCCCCGTACATGGCGCCCAGCAACGCTACTTTTGCTTTGGCCCGGTCGCCGCCGAAACCCTTGGCGGCGATGCCGGCATAGAGGTCCTGGTCGCGTGCGGCCTCCGCCATGATGGCATCCTGGGCAAGGGCCACCAGGACGCGCGGTTCCAGCTGCGATGCGTCCGCAACGATCAGCTTGTGGCCTGGATCGGCGTGCACGGCGCCGCGGACCTGGCGCGGGATCTGCAGCGCGCCGCCGCCCCGGGAGGCCCAACGCCCCGACACCACGCCGCCCACTACATACTCGGGACGGAAGCGGCCGCCGTCCACCCAGGCGTCCAGCCAGGACCACCCGTTGGCCGTGTGCAGGCGGGAAAGCTTCTTGTACTCCAGCAGCGGCTCGATGGCCGGATGGCCGTACTCCCTGAGCTCCCACTTTCGCGTGCTTTTCACTTCGATCCCGTTGCGGTGGAGGGCCCGCATCAGGTCCTGCGGAGAATCCGGGTTGAGCCCGGGCGCCCGGAGCAGGGAACGCAGTTCCGCCGCCAGCGCTTCAAGTTTTTGCGGCCGCTGCCCGGCCGGCGGGCGAGGGCCGAGATGGCTGACCAGGATCTGCTCGTGCAGGTCCTCCCGCCAGGGAACGCCCGCATGCTGCATCTCGGCAGCCACCATGGCGGCAGCAGACTCGGCCGCAAGCAGCAGCTGAAGGCGCTTCCGGCGGCTGTCCTCCGTGCCCACCTCCGCCAGCGCGGCCTGCTGGGCAGCGTATTCGGCCCGGAGATCTTCAATGGCAACGCCCGGCGGCGGTCCGGGCGCGGGATCATCGAACAGCGCACCTTGGTCTGCGGGGGGACGGAGCGGCAGCAGCGTCTTCGGCGGAAGCACGGGATCCTCCACCGGGGTTCGGTCGGTGGTCCTGGCGTACTCCGTGTGGGCGCTGAACTGGGAAAAGGCCAGGATATTGCCGCAGAGAGTGATGTCATAGCAGCGCTCCACCTCCACGCCGGACGCGAGCAATTGCGGGTACCAGTCCTGGGTCCGGTGCCAGATCCAACGGGGCGGCAGGCCGCCGGGGCGGCTGGCTTCGAGTTCGCGGACGACGGCGGCAAGGTCGCCGAGTGCCACCACTTGCGGTTCGGGGTTGGCCGGCTGGGCCTGGCCGGCCTGGGTCAGTTCCTGGAGGGCCGCGCCGCGGGGGTGGGCGGCGAGCAGCAGGTACATGCTCCCATTGTGCCCTGTCCGTGGAGCGCCCGGAGCCGGATTGTCCACATAGGGGATGGGCTCCCTTACCTCTGCTTTGCGGCGGGGGCAGAGTGGCCCCATGAGCAGGCATCAGCTGAACGCAACGCCATCCGGGCACGAACAGGCGAGAGGCTCCTCCTGGCGGCAGACGGACGCGGCCCCGGCGTCGCCGCGGAGTTCCTTGCCTCCCGGGGACCCAATGTCCTTCGGGACCGGGGAGTCAGGTGCCGCGTGGCTGCCGGACGACGGGGGTCTACCTGGCGCCGGTGCACACGCTTCAGGTCCATACAGTTCATCGCCCGCTGCTTCGGTGCCGGATCCATCAGTGTCCGCGGGGCGGGGCGAGGTACTGCTGGTTACCTCCTCCGGTGTCCTCCGCGCCGAAGTGGAACGCATTGTGGCAGCCGCCGGCGGCCACTTGCGCGTCGTCGCGGACGCGGTGGAGGGCGGGCGCTACTGGGACTCGGCAGCAGCCGTCCTGGTGGGAAGTGACATCAGGGAACTGCCGCACCGCCGGAGCACGCCTGCGGTCATGGTGGGCCTTGACGGCGAGGGGGACAGCCTTTGGCATCTCGCGGCTGCCCTGGGTGCCGAACGTGTTGCCGTGCTGCCCGATGCCGCCGCCTGGCTGGCGGACCACCTCAGCCGGTCGCGCTCGCCGGGTCCGGGTGGGCTGGTCCTTGGCGTCATCGGTGGCTGCGGCGGCGCCGGGGCCACTACCGCTGCCATCTGGATAGCGCAGGCCGCAGCAGGGCTGGGCGCCAGGGTCCTGCTGGTGGACGGAGACCCGTGGGGAGGAGGCCTGGAACTGGCCCTCGCCGCGGAGGAAAATCCCGGACTGCGGTGGCCGGACCTCGCCGAGGCCAGGGGAAGCATTGATCCCCTGCAGTTCACTGACTCCCTGCCGGTTGCCGGAGGCTTTTCCTTCCTGTCCTGGCCCGCCACGCGCGAACAACTCCTCCCGGTCGCTGGGGCTGCCGCAGCCGGCGTGCTCGATGCTGCGCGGCGGGGTTACGAACTGGTTGTTGTTGATGTGGGACGCGGCGCAGGGCCGCTCCACACGGTGGCCTGGGACTGCGACCGGATCTTGTTGGTGGTGCCGGCGCAGCTAAAGGCAGCGGTGGCGGCAGTGCGCCTGCTGCACGAACTTCCGCCGGTGGAGGCAGGCCTGCTGGTGCGGGGGCGGCCCGGCGCGGCGCTCGACACTTCCCTGATCGCTGACGCTGTGGGGCTGCCAGTGCAGGGCCGTATCCCTGAATTGCGTGCTGTGGCCGGGGCGATGGAATCCGGCCGCCTCCTGGACCTGGGGAAGCGGCGGAAGATAAGGCATTTCGGTGGAAACGTGCTCGATTGGCTCGGAGAGGATCTGCAGGCGGGGGACATGGCGTGAGGCGGGCAGCAGGTACTCCACTGAATCCGGCGATGGAAATGCTCAGGACGCCGGGGTCTGGAGGCCTGGGGGAACGGCGCAGCGCCCGCATACTGGCGGCGAACCAGGCCGGGCGCCCTGGGCGCAGCAGGGATACCGTCGGCCCCGGCAGGCCCGTGGACTCCGGGCTGCTGGAATCGGTCCGCGAGTCGATGATGGCCGAGGCCGGAGCCGTGACGCCCTCCCGTGTGGCGGCAGCCGTCCAGGCCACGGGCAAATTGTTGGGTACCGCCGGATCGCTCGCCGCCGTGGAGCGGATCAGTGCCGAGCTCAATGGGCTGGGGCCGCTGCAGGAGCTGACGCGGGACCCTGACGTCACCGACATTTTCGTCAACGCGCCCGACTCCGTCTGGGTGGACCGGGGACGGGGCATCGAAAGAGTTGCCGTCCTGTTCGACGGTGAGGCACAGCTTCGGGCACTGGCCTGCAGGCTCGTGGCGGCAGGCGGGCGCCGCCTGGACGACGGTTCACCCTGTGTCGATGTCAGGCTTGCCGGCGGCTACCGTGTCCATGCCGTGTTGCCGCCGGTATCCACGTCCGGGACGCTGCTGAGCGTCCGGATCCGGCGGGAACGTGTCTTCAGCATGGCGGAGCTTGGCGCTGGCGGCATGTTCGGTCCTGGGGTCCAGACGCTGCTGGAGAGGGTTGTTGCCCAAAGGTTGAGCTTCCTGATCAGTGGTGCCACGGGCTCCGGCAAGACCACGCTGCTGTCCACCCTGCTGGGCCTCTGTTCCCCGGAAGAGCGCTTGGTCCTGATCGAGGACGCATCGGAGCTGAATCCCGTCCACCCCCACGTCGTCGCCCTCGAGTCACGCCACGGAAACCTCGAGGGAGGCGGCGCGGTGGACTTGGGGGAACTCGTTCGGCAGGCGCTGCGGATGCGCCCGGACAGGCTGGTGGTGGGTGAATGCAGGGGCGCTGAAGTACGTGAACTCCTCACCGCGATGAACACCGGACACAGCGGGGGCGGAGGCACCATCCACGCGAACACGGCAGCAGCCGTACCGGCCAGGCTCAACGCCCTCGGAGCGCTCGCAGGGCTCGGTCCCGAGGCTGTGCGGCTCCAGGCGGCCAGCGCGCTGGATGTGGTCATCCACGTGGGCAGGACGCAACGGGGCAGGGAAGTCCTCTGCATTGGGCTTGTCAGCGACGGCGCCGAAGGACTGACGGTGCTGCCGGCCGTTGGACAATCTGGGACGCCGGGCCCCGCATGGCCCGCGCTGGCAGCCCGGTTGGGAATGGACCCCGAGGGCGCGTTGTGACTCTTCTCTTCAGCGTGGTGCTGTGCGCTGCTGTGCTGTTGCTCCTCAAGCCGCCCCTGGATGCTGCTTCCAGGTTGCGGGCAGCGACCAGGAGGAGTCCGAAATCGCGAACGTTCCGAAAGCGGCGGAGGCTGCCGTGGGGCAGGGCGGCCAGCGGAAACGCCGCAACGACCAGGGGATCCGGCCTGACCCTGGTGGTGCAGCAGCTTGCGGCGCTGCTCAGGGGCGGACGAACACCCGGGCGGCTGTGGGACGAACTCTGGACCGTCTATGGCGTCCCCAATGGGAATGGGCAGCCGATCAGGGAGGCACCCGACTCCGGTCCGACGCTTTCAGAGGGATCAGCTGCCGTACTGGGGTCCGCGCGGGCGGCTGCCGCAACGGGAGCTCCCGTCGCCGAAGCCATCCGGCGCGCACTGCCTACAGCTTTCAAGGCCAGAGACAGGGAGGCCCGGACCTGGTCACAGCTCGCCGCCTGCTTCGACATCGCAGAGGCCAGCGGGTGTCCGCTCGCCGACGTGCTGACGCGCTTTGCGGCCCAGCTCGAAGCGGAGGATGACGCGGACGCGGCGCGGCAGACTGCGCTCGCCGGGCCCAAGGCAACCGTCCGGCTCCTGACCTGGCTCCCATTGATGGGTCTTGGACTGGGTGCCGCCCTGGGTGTGGATCCGCTGGCCACCCTGCTGGGAACACCCCTCGGACTGGCCGCACTGTTGGGCGGAGCAGTGCTCACGGTCGTGGGGCGTGCCTGGTCCGCCCGGCTTGTCTCGGCCGCTGCGGGGCCGGGAACGCCATGACCGCGGTTTTGGGCCCGGGCCTCACGCTTTTCCTGCTGCTCGCGGCGGGCGCCTGGCTCGCCTGTTCCAGCCATGACCGGTCCCGCCAACGGCTTCGCCGCCTGTCGATTCCAGGTCCGGGAGCAAAGCCCACCACTGGTCCGGGAGGCAATCACAGCAGGGGTTTGGACGATACAGCCATGATGCTTGAGCTCGTTGCTGCCATGCTCGATGCCGGGGCCGGGATTGGGCGAGCGCTTGAGCTGGTGGCGGCCTCGGCGGCACTGCAGTACAGGAACTCGCTGCGACCCGTGGTCTCCGCGCTGGCCATCGGTGCCGACTGGGAAACTGCCTGGCGCAGCTCCGCCGTCCGCAGCAGCGGGATCCTGGAGCTCCGGGATGCCCTGGGCTTCGCAGCCCTCACCGGCGCCCCGTCTTCCGCGATCCTTTACGCCCAGGCCGCAAGGCTTCGGCGGGAACAGTTCCGGGCCGCTGAAAAGCGGGCGGCCTCGCTCGGGGTGAAGCTGGTGGTTCCGCTGGGCCTGTGTTCGCTTCCTGCTTTCATCTGCCTGGGGGTTGTTCCGGTGCTGCTGGCCCTGGTGCCGTCAGGCTCCTAGCGGGCCTGTGCAGTCCGTTTCTAGCTGATCGTGCTGTCCGGCTCCGGCGTCCCAGTGCTGTCCCGCGCCCGGCGTCCCTGGTTGCCGGCCTTCTTCTGTCCAGTCGTTCGGAGCCGTCCCTTCCTCCACACGGGGGAGGTTGCCCCGCTTTTCCACTTAGCCAATCCCTTCCCTTACCGGCAACAGCCAGGGCGGGAAGAGTCAAAAGCAGCCGGCAAAGCCACCGGCGAACAACCGAAAGGGAACCACATGTCCACCAACCACCGCCACCGTCAGTACTCCGCCAGCTACTCTTCCGGAACCACCGCGCTCGTCGCATCCGGACTGCGGACGGGCCCGCTGCAGCCTTCCAGGGGAAACGGACGCCCTCGTAACACCAGCGGCGCCCAGTACGTTTCCGCTCCTGTATCGCTCGTGGATGCACCTTCCACGAAGGCATCAGCCATGACGGCTTCAGTCCGGACCACGTCGGTCCCGCTGCCAGGCCACGTCGGGGAACTCTGCCCTGATTCAATGGGGCCTGGATTTGTTGCTCCTTGTTCGGTGGGTGACCGCCCACTTGCGTCCGGTTCAACTCCTCGCCCGCCCATGTCCGGTTCAGGGAGTGCCCCGTCCGGGACGCGGCGTAACGCAAGACTGATGTGTTCCGAGGCCGGCATGGCAACGGCGGAATATGCCATTGCCACCCTGGCCGCGGTTGGGTTTGCCGGGCTGCTCGTGTTTATCCTCCGGAGCGATGAAGTTCGGGGCTTCCTGCTCAACCTCATCCGCACCGCCTTGGCGCTGCCGTGACGCCAGTACCCGCCGTCAGTGTGGTGCAGAGTTTGCTTTACTGCCGGCGACCCCTTCCGACTTCCAGCCGCAGAGTCACCTGCCGCAGCATCGCCTGCAGCCGGGTCGCCGGCGGCTTGGTGTCCGGGTTCCATGTAGCCCGCGCTGGCATCGCCGGCTATAGGGCAGCCAGCGGGCAAGGAAGCAAGCAACGAGGCAGGGGAGCAACGGACAGCGCGGCCAAAGCACTGGGTGCGGTGACGGCGGAGTTTGCCGTGGCACTTCCCGCAGTACTGGCGCTGCTGGCCATGCTGCTTGCCGGTGCCGCCGCCGGCATGACGCAGCTGCGTATCGAAGAGGGAGCCCGGGCCGGTGCCAGGGCCTTGGCACGGGGCGATGACCCGGCAGCGGTGGAACGGACAGTCCGGACGCTTGCCGGTGGGTCGGCGGCGGCTTCCGTGTCTGCCGACGGAGAGTGGCTCAGCATCACCGTGACAGACAGGGTGCCTGGGCCCTTGGGATCTTCCATCCCGTGGACCCTCACCGCCCGTGCCTCAACCCGCAGTGAAACAGCGGGGACCGGAGCTGCGGGTGGTGTCGGCGGTGGCCTGACCGACGGAACCGGGCTCAAATGATGGGGAAAGCCAAGCTGCGCCGCCCTGTGCTTAAAGGGGACGATGGCCGTGAGCGGGGCTCGGGGACGGTCCTGGCTGCAGGGCTGGCGCTTGTGGTCATCACAGCGATGGCGGTCATGCTGCTGCTGGCCCAGTCAGCTGTCCTTGCAAGCCGGGCGGCATCGGCCGCGGACCTGGCTGCACTTGCGGCGGCTGACGCACTTCGAGGCATCAGCAGCGGTGAGCCGTGCACGGTTGCCGCCGACGTGGCAGCCCGCCACGCGGCTACGGTCCTCAGTTGCACTGAGGGGGCCGGGCAAACCATTGAGGTGCGGACTGAGCTTGGCGAGCGCCCGCTGCTGGGCGCGGCCACCGGTCGTGCCCGGGCAGGACCTCCACCATAGACATGGCGGTCTTGCAGGACTCAGCTCCTGGCTTCCTGTTCCACCGGCACGGCTTCCGTGGCGTCCTTGAGCAGGACATCCAGCAGGGTCACCGCGGCAGCCTTGTCCAAGGGGTTGTTCTTGTTGCCGCATTTGGGGGACTGGACGCAGGACGGGCAGCCAGAGTCGCACTCGCAGGCCATAATGGCGTCCCGGGTGGCCGCGAGCCAGACCATGGCCTTGTCGAAGCCACGCTCGGCGAACCCTGCGCCGCCGGGGTGCCCGTCATATACGAAGATGGTGGGCACACCGGTGTCGGCGTGCAGTGCGGTGGAAACCCCGCCGATGTCCCAGCGGTCGCTGGAGGCAACGAGGGGGAGGAGCCCGATCGCCGCGTGTTCGGCGGCGTGCAGGGCGCCGGGAAACTGCGCTTCAATCAGTCCCGCCCCCGTCAGGGAACGGTTGTCCACCACGAACCAGACCGCCTTGGTGAAGAGCTCGCGTGCGCCCAGCTCAAGCGGCTCCTCACCCAGCACCTCGTTGGAAATCAGGGCTTTGCGCTGGAAGGAGACAACTTGCGTGGTGACCTTCACGTCGCCGAAGTGGACGGTCACATCGCCCCATTGCATGGTCCGCACGGTGTCCAGGACCTCGATCTGGGTCACGTCCCGTGCTGTGGTGTAGTAGTCGGGATTTGCCCGGCGCACCATGACGCAGTGGTCATCTTCGTTCAGGTCCTCCACCACGTAGGTATCGCCCTGGTGGACGTACACCGCGCCGGTGTGCGCCTGGTAGTGGGTTTGGGGCGAGTCCATGGTTCCCAGGAGGGAGCCGGTCTCGGCGTCGACGATGCTGACCGGGCCCCCGCCGTCCGCCCGGAGATTGACCATGGCCGCGGCGCTCTGCGAGTGGGTCCAGAACCAGCCCGCGGGCCGGCGGCGGAGGTAGCCCTGTGCCACCAACCGGTCAAGGAGCTTTTCGGCGGTTCCGCCGAAAAGGTCGAGCTCGGCAGGTCCCAGCGGAAGTTCCGCAGCCGCCGCGCACAGGTGCGGGCCGAGCACGTAGGGATTGGACGGGTCAAAGACGGTTGCTTCGACCGACACGTCGAAGATCGCCTCGGGGTGGTTCACCAGGAACGTGTCCAGCGGATCGTCGCTGGCCACAAACGCGGCGATGGCGTCCTGGCCGGCGCGGCCCGCCCTGCCTATCTGTTGGAACAGCGATGCGCGCGTGCCGGGCCAGCCGGCCACCAGGACCGCGTCAAGGCCGGAGATATCGATACCCAGCTCGAGTGCGGATGTGCTGGAAACGCCCAACAACTGCCCCGAACGCAGGGCTTTCTCCACAGCACGCCGTTCCTCCGGCAAGTACCCGGAACGGTAGGCCGCCACCCGCTGGGGAAGGCTGGGGTCCACCTCATCAAGGAGACGTTTGGTGATGGCGGAGATGGTCTCGGCCCCTCGCCGGGACTTGATGAAGGCAATGGTGCGGATCCGGGCTGATACCAGATTGGCCAGCAGGTCCGACGTCTCGGCAACTGCGGTCCGCCGCTCCTTGGCCCCGTTCTCGCCCCGGACCTCGGTCAGCGCCGGTTCCCACAGCGCCACGGTGGTGGCCCCATGGGGCGAACAGTCGCGGGACACCGCCTTCACGGGAGCGCCGATGAGGCGCGAGAAAGAGACATCAGGTTCGGAAGCGGTGGCGGAGGCCGCAATGAAGACGGGCTCCGGGAACGATGTTCCTGCCCCGTAATAGGCGCAGATCCTGCGGAGCCGCCGCATCAGGTTGGCCACATGGGATCCGAAAACGCCGCGGTAGCTGTGGGCCTCGTCCACGATCACATAGCGCAGCCGGCGGAAGAACCCTGCCCACCAGGCGTGGTTGGGAAGAATGCCAAAGTGCAGCATGTCCGGGTTGGCCAGAATAAAGTTGGCGTGGTCCCGGATCCAACGGCGGGCGGCTGGATCAGTATCGCCGTCGTAGGTTTCGGCCCGGACGGTGGGCAGTTTCAGGGCACGGATGGCGTTCAACTGGTCGGCTGCCAGGGCTTTGGTGGGGGAGAGGTAGAGGGTGACGGCGCCGTCGTCGTGGATCTTCCCCGGGTCCGCGAGCACCCGCAACTCGGAGCGGTGGATCGCATCCAGAGCCGGCAGTTGGTACGCCAGCGACTTTCCGGATGCAGTTCCGGTGGCCACCACAACGTGTCCGCCCGAGTGGGCTGCGTTGGCCGCATCAACCTGATGCCGGTATGGCTCCCGGATGCCCAGGGAGCCGTATGCCTCAGCGATGTCCGGATGCAGCCATGCCGGCCACGGTGCGTGGACCGCCTCCCGCGCCGGGATGGTGCGGACATGACGGAGCTGTTCCGGGTCCGGGCCGCGGCCCAGCAAAGGAATCAGGGAGTCATGGGGGTTCACCCCACCATTCTTTCATCCGGCGCCTAGCGCACGGTCAGCGGTTCGCCCACGGAAAAACCGGGCAGGCAGCTTCAGCTCAGGGAGAGGTCCGCGCCCTCGTGGGACGCCGAGAGCATCAGGACCCGTGCAACCGTGGTCCAGCCGAGGTGTGAATAGAGCTTCTGTCCGTCTGCCGAAGCCAGCAGGAGACCGGTCCGCACGTCGTGGCCGAAGGCCTGGGCCGCAAGGGCGCGCATGATGAAGCTGCCCAGGCCCCGGCGCTGGAACGGGGATTCGGTGATGATCTTGTCGAACACTGCGGTATCGCCCACCACGAAGACCCGGCCGCTGGCCGCGACTGCGTCTCCGGAGCGGACTTCGGCATAGTGGACGCCGTCCTGCTCGTAGGTGGACAGGCTCAAGTCATCGTCTGAAAGCCAGGGATCCTCGGCGTCCTGGGTCTCCATGTCCACGATCATCATCGTCTGCGTGTCCGAAGTGACGTTCAGCCCGTGCCGGGCGGCCAGATCCGCATACCGATAGGGATCGTTCGTGAGGACGGTGAGCACGCGGGCCGGGGACTCGGCCGTCCTGGCGGCCAAGGCGGCGAACTCGTCCGCGGTAGGTTCGGACGCGAAGACTTCCCACTCCCCGCTGGTGTCGGCGCGGAGCGCGGAAGGGAAACGGCCCTCCGTGGAGGTCCGGTAGCCGCGACATCCCGCCCAGCCGGCAACCCACACTTCGAGCAGGCCAGTGATGTCTTCAACCAGGGTTTCCGGACTCATGGGATGAACACTATTCCAGCCCGATCGCCAGCAACAGGGGGTGCGGAAGTGCTTATGCAATTGTGATGAGCACAGGCCCCGGGCTATCCGGAGGCAGGCAGGTGCAGGCAGCCCAGCCGGTACCCTTAAATACGTGGCTTTGAACAAGATTGTGCTCTTTTACGGCTTTACCCCCATCGCCGATCCCGATGCGGTGCGGCTTTGGCAGCGCGCCCTGTGCGAGAAGCTGGGACTGACAGGCCGAATCCTCATCTCCAAGGACGGGATCAATGCCACCGTGGGCGGGGAAATCCGCGCCGTTAAGCAGTACGTGAAAACCACCCGCGAATACCCCGGCTTCCGCGGCATCGACGTCAAATGGTCCGACGGGGGTGCGGAGGACTTCCCCCGGCTCAGCGTGAAGGTGCGGGACGAAATCGTCTCCTTCGGCGCTCCCGGAGAGCTCAAGGTGGACGCCAACGGTGTAGTGGGCGGCGGGAAGCACCTCAAGCCCGAGCAGCTGCACGAGCTCGTCGACGCCAGGAAAGAGGCTGGCGAGGACGTGGTCTTCTTCGACGGCCGGAATGCGTTCGAAGCGCAGATTGGCCGGTTCAAGAACGCCGTGGTCCCGGACGTGGCCACCACCCATGACTTCATCAAGGAGCTGGAGTCCGGCAAGTACGACGCCCTTAAGGACAAGCCCGTGGTTACCTACTGCACCGGAGGCATCCGCTGCGAGGTGCTCTCCAGCCTGATGGTGAACCGCGGCTTCAAAGAGGTGTACCAGCTGGACGGCGGCATTGTCCGGTACGGCGAAGCGTTCAAGGACCAGGGGCTCTGGGAAGGCTCGCTCTACGTCTTCGACAAGCGCATGCACCTGGAGTTCAGCGAGGACGCCAAAACCATCGGGGAATGCGCCCGCTGCTCCGCGCCCACCAACAAATTCGAGAACTGCTCCAATCCCAGCTGCCGCACCCTGACGCTGTACTGCGCCGAGTGCGCTGCAAGCCCGGAAACCCTCCGCTGCCCGGACGGCTGCGCTGCGGCGTAGAGTCCAGCAGGCGTAGAGTCCAGGATCAGAGCCGGCGCACGCGGAAGGCGTAGTTGGCAGGAGTCCTGGCCTCCACCCTGACGGTTAGAACGCTGTCCGTGGACAGGTAGATGACGTTTTCGCGGTTGATGCCGCACCGCAGGCCCAGGTCCACCAAGGTGAGGGTTTCCGTGCGCACCGTGAACGTCACCCGGCGCTGGCTCCGGCAGGCAATGGCCAGGATGTAGGTTCCGGTCTCCAGCGCCGGCGACGAAACGTTCCGCACCTCCCCGGCGCCCAGGAGTCCGGCGCCGGACTGAACCACGGGACCGGTGCTGTCCGGCAACGCCCGGGACACCCAGTCGCCCAGCTCGGCGTCGCTGACGGGATCCTGCTGCAGCGGATCGCGGGTGAAGGCCGGGGCAGGAGTGACGGCTGCGGTACCCTGCGCGCTGCCGGCCCGGTCGTCGTACGTATATTCACAGGCCACCAGCGCACCTGCCGCAAGCACGAGCCCAAGGGCGACGGCGGCCGCCGGCTTCGGTGCCAGGGGCGCCCGTGCTGTCCCTCCGGTAAGGGGCGCGGAGTTTCCCCGCACGCTGGGCATAGTCCGACTTTATGCCCGCACCGGGCAGCGGGCCAGAGCCGGAGGAGGTGCTATTGCCCGGGCACCAGCCGGTAGGCGTAGAGCAGCGGTGCGTCCACGCTGGAGGTGCTGATTTCAACCCGTCCGGAGGCGGGCAGGGTGATCCTGGTGGATTCCTGCCTGCCGTTACACGCTGCCCCGGCTTCCGCCACAGCCTTGCCGTCCAGCGACACGGCGAAGAATGCCTTGCCCGTGCCGTCGCACACCGCTGTGAGGGAGTAAGTGCCGGCGGGCACCTTGGCGGCTTCCTGCACAATGCGGTCCCGGTTGAGGATCTTCCCCGAGTCCTGGAGCACAACCCCGGCCGGGGAGGACGGCAGGGCAGTGGCCCGCCACTTGGGAACATCCGCGTTCTCCACGGAAGTCCCCTGTGAACACCCCGTCATGCCAAGGCCCAGCACAGCGGCAACCACTGTCACCCGGAGGGAACGCCGGGCCGCGGCCGCCATGCGGGCGCGCGGAACGGGGGAGAGGTGCAAAGGCATGGCTCCACCGTACCGCGCACCCGCGCCGGACTAAACTTGAGCGGTGCCTAGATCCCCTTATGAGTTCACCGCCGGCAACGTCCCCGACGCTCCCCGCAGCGACCTCCCCGGACTGCTCGCCGCGCTTGCTGCGGACCTCCGCCGCCTGGACTACACGCTCGACGGCGTTGCCCGGCTCCTTGGCCCTACAGCCTCTGCCGCGTTGAACCGGGACCAGCTCATCCCGGCGCTGCTCGCTGCCGAGCAGGCTGTAAAGGAGGACAGCCGCGTGGCGACGCTTGCCGCCGTCGTCCGCCTGTGGCTCCTCGCCGAGCCGCAGGAGCCGGAAACGCTCGACGCCGCGCTGCCGGAGACCGGTGTGGACGGCCTCCTGGAGCTGGGACTCGTCCAGCCGGTGCCCGGCTCGGAGCTGCTCACTGCCAAGGCGGACCTGCGGCCGTACGGGTGGGACAAGAACGACGACGGCAGCGGCGGGGCGGAGCTCTGGGTGGCCAGCGACCTTGCCGCGCACCAGCAGGCGGGCGTGCTGCGTCACGACCACGTCCTGGGGATCGGGCAGGCGTCCACCACCCTGGTGCAGACCACCATCCGCCGGCACACTGAGCGCGCCCTGGACCTGGGCACCGGCTGCGGCATCCAGGCCTTCCATCTTCTGCACCACTGCCAGCACGTCACCGCCACCGACATCTCCGAACGGGCCCTGGCCTACGCACGGTTCAACATCCTGCTCAACGCCGAGGCCCTGTCCGTGGACCCGGAGCGCCTCGAGGGCCGGGTGAGCCTGCGCCTGGGCTCACTTTTGGAGCCCGTAGCGGGCGAGGAGTTCGGGCTGGTGGTCTCCAACCCGCCGTTCGTCATCACCCCGCGCCGTGCAGGCGAGGATGCGGCGGACCAGTTCACCTACCGCGACGGCGGCCTGCCGGGCGACGAGATTGTCGCGTCCCTGGCGGCGGACCTGCCGGGGATCCTGGCGCCCGGTGGCTGGGCCCAGATGCTGGGGAACTGGGAAGTTCCCGCGGGGGCGGGCTGGGATGCCCGGCCAAGGTCCTGGGTCCGGCCGGGAACCGACGCCTGGTTCATCCAGCGCGAGCAGGTCAGCCCGGAACAGTACGCCGAGACTTGGCTGCAGGACGCCTCGGAGTCCCGGGACCGGCAGCATTACCGGGAGGCGTACGCGGCCTACCTCGCGGATTTCGCGTCCAGGAATGTAACCGGGATCGGCTTCGGCATGGTGTGGCTGCGGCGCCCCGCCGACGGTGCGCCGGCCGCCATCAGCCGCTTCGAGGAAATCACCTACCCCATTGAGCAGCCCATCGGTCCCCACCTGGGTGC
The DNA here is from genome assembly GCF_057073715.1 of Arthrobacter sp. E1SS-5. Classification (NCBI taxonomy): domain Bacteria; kingdom Bacillati; phylum Actinomycetota; class Actinomycetes; order Micrococcales; family Micrococcaceae; genus Arthrobacter; species Arthrobacter sp. E1SS-5. The sequence goes on along the minus strand of NZ_CP172703.1, from coordinate 3,568,496 downwards.
CGCCGTCGAACGCTGCGACTGGCTGGCGGCGCATGATCTTGGCAACACGCACCTGCTCGTGGCGGACGATGTCACCGAGGAGCGCCACCAGCGTCCCGGCGCGGAACATCCCGGCGTGATCCTGCTGCGGCAGGGTGCGGGGCTGCGCCGGACCAATTTGATGAGCACCGAGCTGGCCGGGTTCGTGTCGGCGTGCGACGGCGACCTTACCGCCGGGCAGATTGCCGGCGCCTTGGAGGCCCTGCTGGGCGGGGATATGGCCGGGGAGGAAGCTTTCGACGGCGGGTCCTTCCAGGGTGCGCTGCTCGCCGACGTTGCCAATCTGGTCCGTGACGGCTTCCTGATCCCGGCCGGGATGACTGCCTGACGGGAGGCCCCCGTAAGCCCGCAATGGAGCCCCGTCTTTTCCACATGAATGCGCACGATTCCCCAAAATATGGTGAACTAGGCGAACATGGGCTCATCTGCCCCAGCAATCTTTTTCTGTAGGAGCACCGTGCCAAGCAAGGCCAAAACCGGCAAGAAACTCGTGATCGTGGAGTCTCCGGCCAAGAGCAAGACCATCGCCAAGTACCTCGGCGAGGGCTTCATCGTGGAGGCCTCCATCGGTCACATCCGGGACCTGCCGCAACCGTCCGAGCTGCCTGCAGAGCTGAAGAAGACCTCGGTGGGCAAGTTCGCCGTCGACATTGACCACGACTTCAAGCCCTACTATGTGGTGTCCCCGGACAAGAAGAAAAAGGTCACTGAGCTTAAGGCCGCACTCAAGGACGCCGACGAACTCTATCTCGCAACAGATGGGGACCGCGAGGGCGAAGCCATCGCGTGGCACCTGCTGGAAGTGCTCAAGCCCAAGGTCCCTGTGTACCGGATGACGTTCGGCGAAATCACCAAGGAAGCCATCCAGCGCGCCATGGGCAACTTGCGCGACGTGGACCAGGACCTGGTGGACGCACAGGAAACCCGCCGCGTCCTGGACCGCCTCTACGGCTACGAAATCTCACCCGTGCTGTGGCGCAAAGTGGCACGCGGCTTGTCCGCCGGCCGCGTGCAGTCCGTGGTCACCCGAATGGTGGTGGACCGCGAACGCGAGCGGATGGCGTTCAAGGCTGCCTCCTACTGGGATTTGACCGGCCAGTTCGGCGCGGAGTCCGGCTCGTTCAAGGCCAAGCTTGCTGCCGTGGACGGTGCCAAGGTGGCCACGGGCCGCGACTTCAACGACAACGGCGAGCTCACCTCCCGGAACGTTGCCCACCTCAACGAGGAACTGGCAACGTCCCTGGCGGCCGGCCTGCAGAACGCGGACTTCCGCGTCCGCTCAGTGGACACCAAGCCGTACACCCGCCGTCCTGCTGCCCCGTTCACCACCTCCACGCTGCAGCAGGAGGCCGGCCGCAAGCTGCGTTTCTCCTCGAAGAGCACCATGCAGATCGCCCAGCGGCTGTATGAAAACGGCTACATCACCTACATGCGTACCGACTCCTCCGCGCTGAGCGACGAGGCGGTCACCGCCGCCCGCCGGCAGGCGTCCGAACTGTACGGTCCGGAATACGTGCCGCAGTCCCCGCGCGTGTACTCCAACAAAGCCGCCAATGCGCAGGAAGCGCACGAGGCCATCCGTCCGGCAGGTGACTCCTTCCGCACGCCGGCCCAGGTGGCGAAGCAGCTGTCCGGGGACGAGTTCCGCCTCTACGAACTCATCTGGAAGCGCACCGTCGCGTCCCAGATGGGCGATGCCAAGGGGTCGACGGCGACCATCCGCCTGGGTGCCGTGTCCGCCGACGGCAGGGACGCAGAGTTCTCCGCCTCGGGCACCGTGATCACGTTCCCCGGCTTCCTGGCCGCCTACGAGGAAGGCAAGGACGAAACCCGCGGCGACGACGACTCCGACGAAGCCCGCCGGCTGCCCAACGTGGCCAAGGACGACTCCCTCACCGCGGCGGACATCCAGGCCGTGGGCCACGAGACCTCCCCGCCGCCGCGCTACACGGAAGCGTCCCTCACCGCGGAACTGGAGAAGAAGGGGATCGGCCGCCCGTCCACGTACGCCTCCACCATCTCCACCATCCAGGACCGGGGCTACGTCCGGAAGCAGGGCTCAGCCTTGGTTCCCAGCTGGATCGCTTTCTCGGTCATCCGGCTGCTGGAGCAGCACTTCTCCGATTACGTGGATTACGAGTTCACCGCCGACATGGAAGGCGACCTGGACAAGATCGCCAACGGCCAGGAAGCCGGCGCCTCCTGGCTGCGGCACTTCTATTTCGGCGAGGACTCCGATCCCGGCCTGTTGAGCATCGTCAACAACCTGGGCGAGATCGACGCCAGGGAAATCAACTCGATCCCCATCACGGACGAAATCACGCTCCGGGTGGGCAAGTTCGGCCCGTACCTGGAAAGCTCGGCCGCCGTAGTGGACCCGAAGACCGGCGAAATCGTTGAATCGGCCCGCGCCAACGTACCGGAGGACCTGGCGCCCGACGAGTTGACCGCTGCCAAGGCCATCGAACTGATGGAGACGGCGGCGCCGGAGGAGCGCGTGCTCGGCGCCGATCCGCACACGGGGCACACAGTGGTGGCAAAGAACGGCCGCTACGGTGCCTACGTCACCGAGATCATCCCCGAGATGACGGACGAGGAACTGGCCAAGCAACCGGTGGAGTACTACAAGAACGGCAAGCCCAAGCCGCCCAAGAAGCCGGTCAAGGCCAAGCCGCGCACGGGCTCGCTGTTCAAGTCCATGACCGTCGAGTCCGTGACCCTGGACGAGGCACTGCAGCTCATGAGCCTGCCCCGTGCGCTGGGAGAGGACGCCGAGGGCAACCTGATCACGGTCCAGAACGGCCGGTTCGGCCCGTACCTGAAGAAGGGAACGGACTCCCGCTCCATTGGCTCCGAAGAGGAAATCTTCACCATCACCTTGGAGCAGGCACTGGAGATCTACTCCCAGCCCAAGCAGCGTGGGGCCCGTGCCGCGGTACCGCCGCTGGCCGAGTTCGGCCCGGATCCCGTGTCGGAAAAGAACATCGTGGTGAAGGAGGGCCGGTTTGGGCCCTACATCACCGACGGCATCACCAACATCACGGTTCCCCGCGCCACCTCCCTCGAGGAACTCACGCGGGAGCAGGCAGTGGAGCTGCTGGCCGAGAAGCGTGCCAAGGGCCCGGTCAAGCGGACCGCCACCCGCAAGGCGCCGGCCAAGAAGAAGGCAACGGCAAAGAAGTAGCATCCTGGCCGGCGCGTTTGCGCCGGCCACCGGATCGTGATCGGCTAGTCGTATGACTGAACAGCAGGGAATCGACGACACCAACCCGCTCAACGACCTCGAAGAGAAGCTCGCCACCGGCGGACAGGCTGACGCCAACCCCGTGGACGTCATCTTGTCGTTCCTCAACAGCGAGGTCTACATCATCAGCTCGGACACGGTGGAAGGCGTGGACTCCCAGGTGGAGCCGCTGGTCCTGGCGAACGCCGACGGCGACCCCGTCCTTGCCGTTTTCTCGCACCCCAGCAGGGTTGACCAGCAGTATCTCGAAGCCGCACCCAATGTGCTGGGCACCCAGGGGGCAGCCATTATCGCCAACCTCGGCGATGAGCTGGGCATGGTGATCAACCCCGGAGCCGCCTACGGCTTTGAAATCAACCCGGAGGGCGTCGCCAACATCCGGCGCGACTTCAAGCGCGCTGACGAGCAATAATGTCCCCATGCGTCTAGGCGTCCTCGACATTGGTTCCAATACTGTCCACCTGCTCCTGGTGGATGCCCACCCCGGCGCGCAGCCGGTCCCGTTCGCGTCGCACAAGCGGCCACTGTCCCTGGTCCAGTACCTCGAACCGGACGGCAGCATCAGCGACGAAGGACAGCATGAGCTGACCGAGTTCGTGCTGGAAGCGTGGGAATTCGCTGCCCGGCACAAGGCCGAGGACCTGCTGGCCTTCTGTACGTCGGCCATCCGAGAGGCCACCAACGGCCCCGCAGTCCTGGCCCGGGTCAAGCACGAAACCACCGTGACCCTGCAGGAGCTCACGGGCAGCGAGGAAGCGTCCATGACGTTCTTCGCCGTCCGGCGCTGGCACGGGTGGGGTGCGGGGCCCATCCTGAACCTGGACATCGGCGGCGGCTCCTTTGAGATGGCCTTCGGCCAGGATGAACTGCCGGAAGTGGCCACTTCCGTGCCGCTGGGCGCAAGCAGGCTCACCAGGGACTGGCTGGCCGGGGACCCGCCGTCGGCCAAAAGCGTCAAGGAACTGCGGCGCTACATCAGGGCCACGCTGAAGCCTGCCGTCCGGGAATTCGACGGCCTGGGCCGGGCAAACGTGGTGGCCGGTACGTCCAAGACCTTCCGTTCCCTGGCCCGGATCGCCGGCGCCGCCCCAAGCGCTGAGGGCCCCTACGTCAAACGCGAACTGCATGCCTCAGACTTGGGCATCTGGACCCAGCGGATCTCGGCCATGAGCTCGGAAGACCGGCTCCACCTTCCCGGCGTCTCAGAGGCACGGGCCCACCAGCTGCTTGCCGGGGCCTTGGTGGCCGAGGCCGCCCTGGAGATGTTCAAGTTCAAGAAGCTGCGCATCTGCCCATGGGCCCTGCGTGAAGGGCTCATCCTGCGGCGCCTGGACCAGCTGGTGTTTTCCGGCCCGCTCCAGCCTGCCCCCCACGTCGCTGCAGCGCAGTCGGTGGACGCTGCCGTCTAGCTTTACTGCTTGCCCATCGCTTCGCAGCGAGAGGGCCAGGCCTGGCGCTTAAAAGCGGAAGCACCGGGGCGGGCAACAGGAAAATGGGGGAAAACCTGTTGCCACGCCGCCGGTGCCCTGGCAGGCATCCCCATGCCTGCCGCATCACTCGCACCCTCAATGAGGTAATAACTACGTTAGGGCCGTAAGTTGTGTGCTGCCTGCGGCGAAGATGGGAGTTGCCTGTGAATGCGTGCGTCCTGCAATGATGGAGGCATGAGCAACCGAATCGCATTCCTTGGCTGTGGATCCATGAACGAAGCCATTCTTGGCGGCCTGCTGAAGGCAGGAACCGATCCGGGGGATGTGGTGGCCACCGTCCGACGCGCTGAGCGTGCCTCGGAACTGGCCGGACGCTACCAGGGGATCACCGCCATCGCGGGCGAGGAAGAGCCGGACAACAACAAGCAGGCCGCCAAGGGATCCGCCGTCGTTATTCTTGGCGTCAAGCCCGTGGGCATCACGGACCTGGCCCGGGAAATCAGCCCTGCCCTGTCGCCGGACACCGTAGTGGTCAGCGTGGCCGCGGCCGTGTCCATCGCCCAGTTGGAGGCCGCACTGCCTGCTGGACAGCCGGTGATCCGGACCATGCCCAACACCCCGGCAAAGCTGGGCCGAGGCGTCGTCTCCGTTTCGCCTGGCACGCACTGCACGCCGGAACAGCTTCAGCAGGTCAAGGACATCCTGAAGGGTGCCGGAACGGTCGTTGAGGTCCCGGAGGAGCAGGTGGATGCGCTCTCGGCCATCAGCGGATCAGGTCCGGCCTACGCCTTCTACCTTGCAGAGGCCATGGCAAACGCAGGCGAGAAGCTGGGCCTGGACCGCGAACTGTCCCTGCTGCTGGCGCGCGAAACGGTGGCCGGGGCAGGCCTCATGCTCGCCGAACCCGGCGCAAACCCCGCAGCGCTGCGCAAGGCGGTCACCAGCCCCAACGGCACCACCGAGCGCGCCATCGCCACGTTCGACGAACAGGGGATCCCCGCCATCATCGCGGCCGGCGCCAAGGCGGCAGCCGACCGGGCGGCGGAGATCACCAAGCAGCTCGGCTAGGGCCGCGCGGCAAACCTCTCCAGCAGGTCCACGTGGCCGGAGACGATAAGCATGTCCCGCGAGGACACCTTGGTCTCCGGCCGCGCATAGGTGAAGTCCTCACCTGGGGACTTCACGCCCACAATGGTCACGCCGTACTTGGAGCGGACCTTTGACTCGTCCAGGGTGAAGCCCACCGTTTCGCGCGGCGGGTACATCTTGACGATGGCGAAGTCGTCGTCGAACTCGATGAAGTCAAGCATGCGCCCGGACACCAGGTGCGCCGCACGCACCCCCGCGTCGGCCTCGGGGTAGATTACATGGTTGGCGCCGATCCGGGTGAGGATCTTGCCGTGCGAGGGCGTGATGGCCTTGACCCAGAGGTGCTCGATACCCAGGTCCACCAGGTTGACGGTGATCAGCACGGAGGACTCGATGGAGGTGCCCACGCCCACGACGGCGGAACTGAACTCCTGGGCGCCGAGCTGGCGGAGCGCATCGATGTTGGTGGCGTCGGCCTCCACCACGTGGGTCAGGAGGGGTGCCCATTTCTGCACCAGGTTCCGGTCCCGCTCGATGGCCAGTACTTCCCGGCCCTGCTTCACCAGCTGCTCTGCGGTGGACGATCCAAAGCGGCCCAACCCGATCACCAGGACTGGCGCGTTGTGGGCGGGGCGCCGGGCGGCGTCTGTGGAACTAGCCAATGATCGGCCTCTCTTCGGGGTAGTGGTACAACTGGCTGCGCTGGCGCAGGGCCAGCGCGGCGGCGAGGGTTACGGTACCCACACGGCCTGCAAACATCAGCACCGTGAGGACGTAGACCCCGGCAGGCGGAACCTCGGCGCTCAGGTTGGTGCTGAGCCCAACCGTGGCGAACGCCGAGATGGTTTCGAACAATACGCGGTCCAGGGACTGGCCGCTGATGTGCAGCAGCAGGAACGCCGACACTGACACCAGGGTGGCGCCGGCAACGATCACGGAGATGGCCACCCGCATGCTGCCCTGTGGGATGGTCCGGCCGTACACCTTGACGTCGGCGTCGCCCCGGGCCTCGGCAATGATGGCCAGGAACATGACGGCGATGGTGGTCACCTTGATGCCGCCCGCCGTCGAAGCGGAACCGCCGCCGGCAAACATCAGGGCGTCGGTCAGCAGCATGGTGGTGGAATCCATGTGGTTTTGGTCTACCAGGTTGAAGCCGCCGGACCGGGTCATCACGGAGGCAAAGAGCGCGTGCGTGACCTTGTCGCCCACGCTCATGGAACCAATGGTCCGGACGTTGTCCCACTCCATCAGCCCCCACAGGAATGCCCCAGCCACCAGGAGGATCAGGGAGACCTGGATGGTGAGCTTGGTGTGGAGGTTCCACTTCTTCCAGTTCAGGCCGTTCTGCTGCAGGACCATCACCACGGGGAATCCCAGGCTGCCCAGGAAGACCCCCACCATGAGGGGGATGAGGATCCACAGGTCCGTCTCATAGGGGACGATGCCGTCCGAGTGGGGCGTGAAACCGGCGTTGTTGAATGACGAGATGGCATAGAAGATGCCGTGCCAAACGGACTGCCAGAACGGCTCGCCCAGCGTGAGGAACCGGGGGACGAGTGCCAAAGCCAGGACCGCTTCGATGACCACGGACGTGGTGATGACGATCCGCAGCAGGGTACCCACCTCGCCCAGCCGGCCGGCGCTGTTCATGGATTCAGCGGCGATGATCTTGCCCCGGACGCCGAGCCGCTTGCTGACCATCAGGGCCAGCAGCGAGGCCAGGGTCAACGTACCCAGGCCGCCGATGAAGATGCCCACCAGAATCACCAGTTGGCCGAAGAAGGACCAGTGGACCGCCGTCGACACCACCGTCAGTCCCGTGACGCACACGGCCGAGACGGCAGTGAACAGCGCCTGGTGGACGGGGGTGGGGGTTCCGTCAGCCGACGAGACCGGCAGGGACAGCAGGAACGTGAACACCGTGCAGACCGCGGCGAACGCGGTCAGGGCCAGCCGTGCGGGAGAGGTGTTGGCAATATCGTCGATGAAGTCGCGCAGCCGCGTGAAGATCCACAGGCCCTCCCGCTCCTGCGCCGGGGGGTGCCAGGTGGCCGGGGTCCGGGGCCTCGACTGGCTCTGCGTCATATATGGCTTTTCCTCGGTTGAAACGGCTTCCTTCAGTAGTAAACCACGCAAGCCCCCTCCATGGCCGGGCGGACGGCAGGCCGGGCTCGGGTAGCCTGTGATTGATGACATACCTGCCCGGCCTCAGCCAACCCGCGCCGCCAACGGTGGTGGCGTGGAGTCCTGACATGACAGCCTACAACTTCGGCCCGGGCCACCCCATGGCGCCGGAGCGGATGGAGCTGACGGCCCGCCTGGCCGGAAGCCTGGGGATCTTCGACCTTGACCACGTCGAGGTGGCTCCACCCGAGGTGGCAACGGACACTGAACTGGAGTGCGTCCATTCGCCCGACTACGTCGCGGCGGTGCGCCGCGTCAGCGACGACCCTTCGCAGCCGGATGAGTCGCGCGGGCTGGGAACCGAGGACGATCCAGCCTTTGCCGGCATGCATGAAGCCGCTGCGCGCCTGGCCGGCGGCTCCCTGCTCGCAGCCCAGCGGGTGCTGGAGGGTTCTGCCGTGCATGCCGTGAACTTCGGCGGCGGCATGCACCACGCGGCCCGGGAGCGGGCCAGCGGGTTCTGCATCTACAACGATGCTGCGATCGCTGTGCAGAGACTGCTCGACGGCGGCGTGCGCAAGGTGGCGTACATCGATGTTGACGCCCACCATGGGGACGGCACGCAGAACATCTTCTGGGACGATCCCAGGGTGCTCACCATCTCGCTGCACGAAACGGGCCTGACCCTCTTCCCCGGCACCGGGTTCGCCAATGAAATCGGCGGGCCCGCCGCCGAGGGCACGGCCGTGAACGTCGCGCTGCCCGCAGGCACATCCGACGCCGGCTGGCTGCGCGCCTTCTATGCCGTGGTGCCGCAACTGGTGGGTGCCTTCGAACCGGAGGTGGTCGTGAGCCAGCACGGCTGCGACTCGCACCGCAGCGACCCCCTCACGCACCTCAACCTGAGCGTGGACGGACAACGGGAGGCAGCAAACGCCGTCGCGCATCTGGCCGAGCGGTACTGCGGCGGACGCTGGATCGCCACTGGCGGCGGAGGGTACAACGTGCTGGACGTGGTGCCGCGCGCCTGGAGCCATCTGGTGGCCATCGCCGCGGGGCGGCCCGTGCCGTTGCGGACACCTGTGCCCGAGGTTTGGCGGCAGTACGTGGCGGAGAAGTTCGGCAGGGAAGCGCCCGCCCTCATGGGCGACGACGTGGAGCTGTGGTGGCGTTCCTGGGAAGTGGGCTTCGACCCGAATGACGCGGTGGACCGTACGGTGATGGCCACACGCAAGGCGGTGTTCCCGTTGCACGGCCTGGATCCCTGGTTCGACTAGCCGGCCCGACCTGCGGCAGCCGAAATAGTTGATGCCTTTCGGCGTATATGTCGCTAGGGTGGGAGGCATGGTGACAGACGACGTATTTGCCGTCATAGCGGAATCCACGCGGCGGGACATCCTGGTGGCCCTCCGTGCAGGAGACAAAGCCGTGGGGGAACTGGTGGAGGAACTGGCGGCGAGCCAGCCCACCATTTCCAAGCACCTGAAAGTCCTCCGCGAAGCGCAACTGGTCAGCATGCGTGCGCAGGGCCAGAAGCGGTACTACGCCTTGAACCGGGGCCCGCTGGAGGGCATCGCCACCTGGCTGGAAACGTTCGACGTCGGCCCCGGCGCCAAAGCCGGCGCGTCACCAGCCGGGGCGGACCGGGCAGCCGCCGGCCAGGCAGTCCCCTCCCACCTGCGGGAGGGCGTCGCCGCTGCGGCGGCATCGCTGCCGCCCGCCCCACGGCCCCTGGAACCCGCGCAGCCGGCCAGGGAGGAAACCCCGGCGCCTGTCCTGGTGCGGGACGGCGCCGAGCTGAGCCCCGCCGTCGTGATTCCCGGCGGAACCGCCGCGCCGCTGAGCGATGACAGCGTTCCGCAGCAGATCGGACGCACCGTTGGCCGCGCCGCCACCAAGGCTGCCGACCTGCTGGCGAACCTTCCCAACCTGCCCAAGTTCGGGCGCAAGAAGTAGGGGTTACTTTCCCAACAACCGCACGTGGTTCGGGGTCAGCTCGGAAACCCGGCTGACGCCCAGCAGGGCCATGGTGCGGGCCATATCCTTCTCCAGGATCTGGAGGGTGCGGTCCACACCGGCCCGGCCGCCCGCCATCAGGCCGTAAAGGTATGCGCGGCCGATCAGGGTGAAGTCCGCTCCCAGGGCCAGCGCGGCAACGATGTCCGCGCCGCTCATGATGCCGGTGTCCAGGATGATGGCGGCATCGGTGTTGTCGGTGGTGAAAGCCTGCTTGACCTCGGGGAGCAGGTGGAACGGGATGGGGGCCCGGTCCAGTTGGCGGCCGCCGTGGTTGGAGAGGACCACCCCGTCGGCGCCGTGGTCCACCACGCGGCGGGCGTCCTCCACGGTCTGGATGCCCTTGACCACCAGCTTGCCCTTCCAGGTTTCGCGCAGCCAGTCCAGGTCCCCGAACGTGAGCGTGGGATCGAACATGGAGTTGATCAGGTCCGCCACAGTGCCCGTGTAGCGGGACAGCGAGGCGAACGTCAGCGGCTCGTGGGTGAGGAAGTTGAACCACCAGGCCGGGCGGTAGGAAGCGTCGAGGACGGTCTTCAGGGTCAGGGCGGGCGGGATGGTCATGCCGTTGCGGACGTCGCGGAGGCGGGCGCCTGCCACGGCGGTGTCCACGGTGACCATGAGGGTGTCGTTGCCCGCCTTGGCGGCACGATCGATGAGTTCCAGCGAGCGGTCGCGGTCCGTCCACAGGTACAGCTGGAACCAGTTGCGGCCGTTGGGAGCAGCCTCGGCGACGTCCTCAAGGGAGGCTGTGCCCATGGTGGACAGGGTGTAGGGGATGCCTGCAGCCTCGGCGGCCTGCGATCCGGCATATTCACCCTCGGACTGCATCATGCGGGTGAATCCGGTGGGGGCGATGCCCACGGGCAGGCGGGAGGGCTTACCCAGGATCTCGGTGCTTAGGTCGATCGCGGAGACGTTCCGCAGGATGCCCGGCCGGAACTCGATGTCCAGGAACGCCTGGCGGGCGCGGCGGAGCGTGATCTCATCCTCGGCCGCGCCGTCGGTGTAGTCGAAAGGCGCTTTGGGCGTGCGGCGCTTGGCGATGTCGCGGAGCTCCCAGATGGTGCTGGCCCGCTTCAACCGGGCTTCCCTGCTGAATTCCGGCTTCTTGAACTGCATCAGGGGCGCCAGGTCCGAGTACTTGGGGACGCGGCGCTTGAGTGCTGCGGGCAGGGCGGACGACGACGGAGCCTTGGCGGGTGCCGGGGCTGCGGGGATGTCCGTGGCGTCCGGAGCCGGGGTAGCCTCCGGGTTGTTGGGCTGGACGGTGTGGGTCATGGCTCCTCCTCTGGGAGTGGGTAGCTTGGCGAGGTGGCAGTTCGCGGCAGTGCCGGCCGGCGTGACTGCCGCCGATGTCATAGGGGGTCAGCCGTGGACCGTGCTGCGCGGCGCCTTGGCGGGGCCAGTGCTGGCCCTCACTTCCAGGCGCGGCTGATAGCGGCTGCCGGATGTTTCGTTCCCTTCCTTGCGGATCAGCGCCCGGAGCTGGTGCCAGGCCTGCTCGCCCAGTTCGCTGATGGGAACCGCGCCTGTGGTGAGTGCCGGCGTGGTGTACCTGGCAAAGGGGATGTCGTCGAAGCCGGTGACGGAGATGTCTCCGGGGACGTCCAGGCCGCGTTCGTGCAGGCCGCTCATCAGGCCCATGGCCACCAGGTCGTTGAAGGCCAGGATGCCGGTGGCCCCGCTCGCCAGGACGGCATCCACCGCTTCGTGGCCGGTATCGAAGTCCGAGCCGCCCTCAAGCATGGTCACCTCAACCTCCGGGTGGGCGGCCTTGAAGGCCTCCAGGCCCCTGAGCCGCATGTCGTTGGAGGCACTGCGGGGCGGGCCGGCGAGGAAGGCCAGGCGGGTGTGCCCCAGTTCCACCAGGTGCCCGGCGATGTCCTGCACGCCCTGGCCGTAGTCCACCACCAGGCTGGGCACGCCCGGGGTGGCGGTAGTGCGGTTGATCAGTACCAGCGGGTGCAGGGAGGGAGCGATCTCCTCCAGTTCCGCATCGGACATGCGCGGGGCGCACAGGACCAGACCGTCACACCGCCGGCGGGCTTCGCCGGCCAGGATGGACTCTTCGCTGGAAACTTCGAACGAGTCCGCAATGAGGACCCGGTAGCCGTCCTGGGCTGCGGCACGGCTGAGGCCGCGGAGGATCTCCTGGAAGGTGGGATTGGCCAGGTCCGGCACCACGATGCCGATAGTGTCCGTCTTGCCGAGGGCCAGGCTGCGCCCCACCGGGTTGGGCTGGTACTTCAGTTCCGCGGCGGCGGCACGGACCCTGGCTGCAATGTCCGGATCCACGGTGAAGTTCCCGTTCATGACGCGGGAGACGGTGGCATGGGAAACTCCCGCCTTTACGGCGACGTCCGCAATACCGATCCGGCCGCTTGCCGATTTCCTGGCCATAGGGAACCCTTCTTTTACGCCGCCCGGCCGCGCCCTCCGGAACAGTGGGTGACCGGAAGTTCGCAGGCCGGAAGGCAGGTGCTTTGAAGGACAGCATATACGGCTTCGGGAAAGCGATTTCTTTCTTTTCCCGCTGTTTTCCCGGTCTCGTCGGCAGTCAGGCGGACGGGACGGCTAGAAAACGCTTTCTACCAGCGCTTGGAGTGGTTGACGTAGCGGTCAAGGGATTGATACAACTGCTATAGCGATATGAGAAAACGCTTTCTCGCCTGGTGTCCATGGGCGCCATCGCCGAACGTCAGCGGCCGCTCCCACGGCCGGGTAATGAGCTTTTCGAAAGGGACCCATCATGGTCAACACCGCCGAGACCACTTCGGCCGCAGCTGCCTCCCGGCCCGGCACCGCCGCCGGCACGGACACCGCAGCAGCCACCACCGCCGGGGACGGCCGGAAGGCCCGCATTGCCCTGATCGGCACCGGCGGACGATCCGAGATGTATATCCGTGCCATCTTCGGCAAGCACTCGGACACCGCCGAACTGGTGGCGTTCTCCGACGTGAATCCGGGGCGCGTGGAGTTCTACCAGAAGCTCATCCAGGAACTGGGCGCCCCGGGACCCGTGGCCTCGTTTGAACCGGCGGACCTCACCTCCTTCATCCAGGCCAACAACATCGACCGCATCATCGTCACCACACCGGATTACACCCATGCCGACTACATCGTGGAGGGCCTGCGCGCCGGCGCTGACGTGGTGGTCGAAAAGCCCCTGACCATCGACGCCGAAAGCTGCCGCCGGATCGTCCAGGCCGTCCACGAGACCGGCCGGAACGTGGTGGTCACCTTCAACTACCGCTACTCGCCGCGCAACAGCGCGCTTAAGGAAATCATCCAAAGCGGCGTGATCGGCAAGGTCACCTCCGTCGACTTCAGCTGGGTCCTGGACACGGTCCACGGCGCCGACTACTTCCGCCGCTGGCACCGGGAGAAGAAGAACTCCGGCGGCCTGCTCATCCACAAGGCATCCCACCACTTCGACCTGGTCAACTGGTGGATCGACGACGTCCCGGAGCGGATCTTCGCCTCCGGCGGCCTGAAGTTCTACGGCGACAAAAACGCCGCCGAGCGCGGGTTGGGCCCACGGCCCGAACGCGGAACGCCCGACGCCGACGCCCCCGCCGGGGAAAAGGATCCCTTTGCGCTTGACCTGAGGGAGGATGAGCGGCTCAAGGCCCTCTTCCTGGACAACGAGCACTACGACGGCTATCGCCGCGACCAGGACGTCTTCACGTCCGGCATCACCATCGAGGACAACTTGGCCCTGGTGGTCGAGTACCAGGGCGGCCCGCGCCTGAGCTACTCGCTGAACGCGCACAGCCCCTGGGAGGGGTACCGCGTGGCGGTCAACGGCACCGAGGGGCGGGCCGAGCTCGAGGTGGTGGAACGCGCCGCCGTCCTGCACAGCACGGACCAGAAGACCGTGGTTGACCCCAGCGCCACGCCGGTCGAGGAAGAGGACGCGGTCCGGCGCAACGGCGAGCGCCTGGTGGTGCAGCGCCACTGGGAGGCCGCCTACGAGGTACCCATCATCAACGGTGAGGGCGGCCACGGCGGCGGCGACGAGCTGCTGCTGTCGGACCTCTTCAACGGACCGGGCGAGGATCCGCTGGGCCGCCCCTCCGGCTACCTGGACGGGCTGCGTTCGGTGTCCGTGGGCATTGCCGGCAACCGCTCCCTGGAAACGTCCCTGCCCGTGCGCGTCGAGGACCTGGACCTCGGCGTCGACCTTCGCCGCGGCAAGTAGGAAAAGACCATGAGCAGGATATTTGTCACCGGCGGCGCAGGCCGCCTGGGGCGCAGCGTGGTGGCAGGGCTTGCCCAGGCCGGCCATGAGGTGGTTTCGGTAGACCGCCACGCCGTGCCCGCTGAGCTGCTGCCCGCCGGCGTCGTCCAGGAAACCACAGACCTCCTGGCGCCCGGTGAGGCGTTGCGGCTGATCGGGGCAGCAAAGCCCGACGCCGTCATCCACCTTGCGGCGATCGCGGTCCCGTTCAGCGCTCCGGAGGATGTCATCTTCGGCACCAACACCAGGCTCGCCTTCGTGGTGATCAGCGCCGCGACGGAGCTGAGGGTCCCAAAGATCATCACGGCCAGCAGCCCCACCGTGCTTGGCTACGGGTGCCCCGCAGGGTGGCTGCCGCCGTCGTTCCCCCTTGACGAGCGCACGCCGGCCAAGCCCTGGAACGCCTACGCCCTGTCCAAGCACATCGCCGAACAGACGGTGCAGATGTTTGCCGCCGCGCAGGGGGAGAAGATCCGGTATGCGGCATTCCGGCCGTGCTTCGTGATTTCGCCGGAGGAATGGGAAGGCGCCCCCACCCAGCAGGGTCACACCCTCGCCGAACGGCTGGCGGACCCTGCACTTTCCGCCCCGGCCCTGTTCAACTACGTGGATGCGCGGGACGTGGCGGACTTCCTGGACCTGCTGCTGCAGAAGATGAACGACATTCCCAACGGGGAAACCTTTTTCGTGGGCGCGGCCGACGCACTTGCCACCGCACCCCTTGCGGAACTGATGCCGAAATTCCTGCCGGGCAGCGAAGCACTCAGTGCCGGCCTCACCGGCACCAGTCCCGCGTTCTCCATCGCCAAAGCCCGGGAACTCCTGGGCTGGCAGCCAAAGCGCACGTGGCGAACCGAACTTAAATCCACCCTCAACGACGAGGGCTCCGCGCTGGTTACTGCCGGCGGAGCCAAGGAGACATCATGAAATTCGACGGCGTTCTCTTTTTCCCCGTCACCCCGTTCACGGCCGAAGGTGCCGTTGACGTGGAGCTGCTCAAGGAGCACATCGGTTCACGGCTGCCCTTTGGGCCCGGCGGCGTCTTCCCCGCCTGCGGGACCGGCGAATTCCACGCCTTGAGCATTGATGAGGTCCGCACCGTGGTGGCGGCCGCCGTCGAAGTCGTCGCGGGCAAAGTCCCCGTGGTGGCCGGCGCGGGCGGACCGCTGGGCCACGCGCTCGCCGCGGCCCGTGCTGCTGAGGAGGCCGGCGCGGACGCCCTCCTGGTGCTCCCGCCGTACCTGGTTACGGGCCCGACGGACGGCCTGGTGGCCTACATCGAGGCCGTGGCCAACGCCAGCAGCCTGCCGGTCATCGTCTACCACCGCGGCAACGCAAAATTCACCGCCGCGTCCATGGCCAAACTTGCCGCCAACCCAAAGGTCATCGGCTTCAAGGATGGCCTGGGTGACGTTGGCCTGGCGCAGGAGATCGTGACCGCCGTCCGCGCCGCCGGCCGTGAAGACTTCGCGTTCTTTAACGGCCTGCTGACGGCTGAATTGACCCAGGGCGCCTACCGCGGCCTGGGCATCCCGCTCTACTCCTCGGCGGCGTTCGCCATGGCGCCGGAGATCGCCAAGGCCTACTACGACGCCTACGTCTCCGGTGACGAGGACCGGCGCAACGCCCTGCTCGAAGGTTTCTACGCACCCCTGGTCCGCCTGCGCGACCAAACCCCCGGGTTCGGCGTTTCGCTGATCAAGGCCGGCTTGCGGTTGGCTGGCCTGCCGGTCGGTTCAGTGCGCCCGCCGCTGGTGGACCCCACTGAGGAACAGCTGGTGGAGCTCAAGGCCATCCTGGCCAAGGGCCACGAGCTGGCCGGCAGCTGATGAGCGCTCCTGCGGCCGAATTCGTCCGCACCGTTCCCCGCATCACCGGCCTGGCCACGCGGCTCCTCACCGTTCCGCTGCGCCGGCACTGGGGAGCGGAGGCGCCGGAGAACCACGTCATCGCCACCGAGCTTTCCACGGACGACGGCGGCACGGGCTTTGGCTTCTCCTGGACGCCCACCATTGGTCCCCAGGCAGTCAAGGCGCTGCTTGACTACGACATCGCCCCTTTCGTCACCGGCCTTCCGGCCGCGCCGGAGACGGTGTGGGATGCGGTGTGGAAACGCCTGCACGAAGCCGGGGGCGGCGGCCTCACCACCATTGCCATGGCCGGAGTGGACCTCGCACTGTGGGACCTGCAGGCACGCCGTGCCGGAACCTCGGTCACCGGGTTGCTGGGACAGCGCCAGGACTCGGCGGAGGTGTACGGCTCCGGCGTCAACCTGCACTACACCCTGGACGAGCTGGTGGCCCAGGTTGAACGCTGGGTGGCAGCCGGTCACCAGGCGGTCAAGATCAAGGTGGGCAAGCCGGACATCCGCGAGGACGCCGAGCGGGTTGCAGCGGTGCGCTCCGTCCTGGGCCCGGACCGCAGGCTCATGATTGACGCGAACCAGCGCTGGGACCTGCCCACCACCTTCCGCGCCCTGGATGTGCTGGCCGAATTCGGCCTCGAATGGCTCGAGGAGCCCATCCGCGCGGACGACCTCTGGGCTTACCGGCGGCTGCGGAAGCATTCGCCGGTGCCCATCGCCCTGGGCGAAAACCTGCACACCATCTACCGGTTCCGCGATTTCATTGAGGCGGAAGCGGTGGACATCATCCAGCCCAACGTCATCCGGGTTGGCGGGATCACCCCGTTCCGGCGGATCGTGGAGCTGGCCCGGACCCACAGCATCAAGGTGATGCCGCACCTGCTGCCGGAACTGTCCGGACAGCTGGCACTGACCCTGGCGGAGCCCACCATGGTGGAAGACGTTGAAGAGGCGTCCTTCGAGCAGTTGGGCATCCTGGACGGGCCATCGCCGGTGCGGTTCAGCAACAGCCGGGTGACCCTCGCGGACCACGCCGGGCTGGGTTTCCGCTTCAAGGACAGGCTGCAATGATGAATTTCCAGACGACCTCTATTGGATGGACAGGTTCCTGACGTGACAACTGCAACGCTTTCCCTGACCGACCTCACTGCCGCTGCTGCGGCGGCGGCAAAAATTTCCGCGGCTGCCTCCGACGCCGAACGCGCAGGCTGGCTGAACGCCGTGGCGGACGCCCTGGACGCCAACGCCGCCGAACTGGTGGAGATCGCGGACGCCGAAACCAGCCTGGGGGCCCCGCGCCTGACGGGCGAGGTGGCCCGCACCACCGGGCAGCTGCGGTTGTTCGCCCGCGTGATCACCGAAGGCTCCTACCTGGAAGCCATCATCGACCACGCAGACCCGGGCGCCACCCCGCCCAGGCCTGACCTCCGCCGCATTCTCAAGCCCATCGGCCCGGTAGCTGTCTTCTCGGCCTCCAACTTCCCGTTCGCCTTCTCCGTGGCCGGGGGTGACACGGCTTCGGCACTGGCCGTCGGCTGCTCTGTAATCGTCAAGGCCCACTCGGGCCACCTGCGGCTCTCCGAACGGACCGCGGAGATCGTATCGGAGGCCCTCCGTGGCGCGGGTGCACCGGACGGCCTGTTTGCGCTGGTCCACGGCCGCGAAGTGGGGACAGCCCTGGTACAGGACCCTGCCATCAAGGCAGTGGGTTTCACCGGGTCCATCCCCGGCGGCCGTGCCCTGTTCGACCTCGCCACCTCCCGCCCCGACCCCATCCCGTTCTACGGCGAACTGGGCAGCCTGAACCCCGTGGTCATCACCGCCGCGGCACTGCAGGCCCGCGCCGGGGAACTCGCCGCGGGGCTGGCCGGTTCCTTCACCCTGGGCGCCGGGCAGTTCTGCACCAAGCCGGGGCTGGTCTTCATCCCCGCGGGAACCGACTTTGCCTCCGAGGTGGCCCAGGCCAGCAAGGACAAGCCGGCATTGGGCATGCTCACCACCCGCATCGCCGAGGCCTACCCAGACGGGCTGCGCAGTTTCGCTTCCGTTGACGGCGTGGACGTGGTGGGCGGCAGCGTGGACCAGGACGCCGTGGCCAACGGCGCCGCTCCGGTGGTCTTTTCCACCAGCGCCGCCAAGGTCCTGGAAAGCCCGGAGCAGCTGCTGGAGGAATGCTTCGGACCTACCACCATCCTCATCGGGTACAAGGACCAGGATGAACTGTCGGCTGTCCTGGCCAAGGTCCCGGGCAGCCTCACGGCAACGCTCCACAGCGAGCAGGACGAGGACATCGACGCGCTGGTGGAGCAGCTCTCCGGGCTCGCCGGACGCGTCCTGTTCGCAGGCTGGCCCACCGGCGTGGCCGTGAACTGGGCCCAGCAGCACGGCGGCCCGTACCCGGCCACCACGTCGCTGTTCACCTCTGTGGGTGCGACGGCGGTCCGCAGGTTCCAGCGTCCCGTGGCCTACCAGGACGCTCCGGAAACAGTGCTGCACCCCGCACTGCGCGAGGACAACCCGCTGGGCATCCCGCGCCGGGTGGACGGGGAACTGCAGCTTCCTTGAGCGGCTATACGGAAACCCCGGGACCAAGCGGTCCCGGGGTTTTCTGTATGCCTGACGGAGTGCCCTACAGTTGCAGCGTCACCGGCCGTTCCAGACCGTTGACGGTGGTGGTGGGCCAGCGCGGGTCCACCGTGAGGACGCGGAGCCCGGATTGGGTGAGCTGGACAGTGTCTTCGATCTTGACGCCGGGGCCCGACGGGTTCCAGGTGAAGGCCTGGTCCAGCACCACAGTGTCGGTCACCGAGGCCGTCACCCTGGGATCGCGGCCCGCGTAACCGGCCGGTCCGCCCTGGTGGTGCTGCTCCCACTGGTCCGCCCCAAAGCCGTGCCGGGCGTAAGCCGCCTGGATTTCGGTGAAGATCCTGTCCAGTCGTGTCCCGGGAACGGTGGCATCGAAGATGTCTGCCTCCACGGCCGCGATGCGGGCCTCGGCGTCGCGCTCTTCCGGAGTGCCGGCGTCGAACCTGACCCAGCGGGTGATGTTGGCAACCAAGCCGTCCCGGCGGGCACACACCACGGCCATGGCGCGGCGGCCCAGCGGGGCGTGGGTGGCCAACGGGTGCCGGAAGGTGCTGCGGGAGCTGCCGTTGCACAGGAGCACCAGCGGCTCCGCTCCTGCCGCCACCACCCGGGCGGCCAGCGCCGAAACGAGTTCGAACTCGGTGGTGTCCGGGCTCGCGGCGGAAAGGACGTCCGTCATCATGGCCGCCAGTTCGGCGCTGAGCAGGGAGTACCTTGCACTTTCGGCGGGGAGGAGCTGCTGGCGGGCCGCGCGCAGCTCGGCGGTGACGTCCGATTCGGCCAGCGGGGGCCGGGAGCCAGTGCCGACAGCGGCGGCGGCCTGGTGCACGTTTCCGTACCAGGGGACGGTGTGCAGGTTGACCTGGGCCGGAAGCTCCTCGGCCGCGATCCGCCCCGCCTCATTATTGAATGTCACCAGGTGGTCGCCGTCGCGGTCCACCAGCAGGGCGGCGATGGGGTCGCCGGCCAGGCTGATGTGCACCCGGCTGCCGTCCAGGTACCAGGTCAGGGCAGTGTTGGTGGTGAGGAGCAGCGAATCCCGCCCGGCGGCGTCCAGGATGTCCAGCACACGCCGGCGCTTCGTGGCGCGGTCAGCCCTCGAGGCCGGTGCCCGCCGTACCTCCTGGGGGGGAACGGCTGCGGTTGTTGTTTGCGTCATGACGGGTCCCCCTGGTTGATCAATGCTTCGATGTCGGCGGTGGCCAGGATTCCGTCGGCCACGAAAACGGTGATGTGCCGCCGCACCGGGTTTCCCGGCTCGGCCATGACGGGGCTGTCCCAGGCGAGCGACTGTCCCACGCCGGGGTAGCCGTCCACCCGGACAAACCACGGGTCGGAGCAGCCTTCCTGGGCGACGAACACCAAGGTGGCCGGACCGCCGTCGAACTTTCCTGACCAGGCGAGCCAGGGCGTGACGCTGCCGTGGGTCTCCTGCTCGCCAAGGCTGCTGGGCGTCCACACCGCCGCGTTCCCGCATGCCGGCAGTCGCCAGAAGAAACCGCCGTAGCCACCCTCGAAGCGGCCGTTGGAGCCCGGGCTGCCCAGGCTGACGGGCTTGTCCCCGGCGGGGGACAACGCAAAGTCCAGGGAGAGCCGCCAGGTGGAAGGCGCGACGCCGGACCATGCCCAAGTGCGTTCCTCCACCACGGCGGGGGAGCCGTCGGGGCCGTTCCAGGTAAGCGTCTCCTGCAGCCGGCCCTCGTGTCCGCTGCCGGCGTCGCTCAGGTGTGACGTGGAGACGCTGATGCTGCCGTGGTCGGGGCGCCAGATGTACTGGCCCGCCTCCCGCGTATACGTGCGGCCGCCCCAGAAGTTGGCGCCGTCCACGTCCTGGAGGGCCACCCCCACTCCCAGGTGCCATACGTGGTCCAGCGGCATGTGGTCCGTGACCACGGTGCCGCCGAAGGTCCGGACAGGATGCAGGTAGGGCCTCGGGGAGGAAACCGCGCGGATGTGGCTGCCGTCCTGGTAGTCGGCCACCGGCCGGCCCTCCACGGCCAGCGTCCGTACCGGGGGCAGGGCCCGGGCCCAGGCGACGCCAAGCTCGGCGAACGTTGCCTGCGCCTTGATGGCGCGTCCGATCAGGTCGCTGATGCCCTGGACCACGGGGTGGGCGTCGTCGCCGTCGCCCTCCCAGGAAATGGATGCAGGATCGATCGGGGCCGGCTCGGGGGAGGTGCGGATGGCTTCCAATACAGCGGTGAACGCGCCGGTGTCGTGGAGGGCGCTGAGCAGCGGAGTCCCGGTGGCACGGGCGTCCAGCAGGTTCTCCAGCAGGTCGGTGCGGCCATATGTTTCCCGGCGCTCGCCGTCGGCGGTGGTGATGACCACCTCGTCCCGCGTATAGAACAGGGTGATGTCGCCCAGGGTGCCGTGCACTGTCACGGTGGGATCCTGCTGTTCGGGGGCGCACAGCGTCAGCGCGCACAGCAGGGTGTCTCCGCCGGCCGTGCGGACCCGGAGCACCGAGGTGTCGTCGCTCTCGGTGTCGTTGGCCCGGTACAGGTCGGTTTCCACTGAGGCTACGTCGGCGAGCGCGTGGGCGCCGGCCAGGGACAGGCCGGTGGCAACGGCGTGGGCCAGCGCGTTCGTGGCCACGCCATCCACTACGTCGGTGCCGTCCAGGCTGCGCTTCCCTGCCCAGCGCGAACGCTTGAAGTAGGACTTGGTCCGCAGCCACTGGCCCGTGGCGCTGATGCCCAGGACGGTGCCGATCTCGCCCGCAGCCACTTGGCTTCGGATGGCGGGCAGGGCGTGGGCGCCCAGGCTTTGGAAGCCCACCTGGACCAGGCGTCCGTTCTCACGCGCCGCGGTAAGGACCTGCTCGAACTGCGCCAGCGATGCCACCGGCGGCTTCTCAACATAGACGTCCATCCCGGCTGACAGCGCGGCGACGGCCAGCGGGGCATGGGTCTGGATGGGGGTGGCAAGAATGACGACGTCGGCACCCGGCCGGGCGGCCAGCAGCGCGTTCAGGTCCGGGAACACTGCGACCGACTCGGCCAGGGTGCCCGCCTGCGGCGGGAGGGGATCGGCCACGGCCACCAATTGCAGGGCGCCGGCAGCCTCGAGCCGAACCAGGTTGGCGAGGTGGCGCTCGCCGAAGCCGTGCACGCCCACCAGGGCAACGCGGGGGATGGCTGCGGACGCGGGCTGCTGTTGGGTGGGTTCCGCTGAGTGCTGTGTGGTCACGTAAGTCCTTGTGCTGTTGGAACTTGTGCTGTTGGAAAGGGGGTCAAGAGGCCAGCGTCTTGGCCAGGAAATCGAGGGCCTCGTCCTGCATGGCCGCCGTGAACACGTGCCCGCCCGGCCAGAAGCTGCCGGTGTAGGTGTCCGTGCCGGTGTGCATTGATTCCAGCAGTCGGTCCGCCTGGCGCATCCCGTCCTCCGGGAACAGCTCATCCGCCAGGGCGTACTGCACCAGGAACCGGGCCGTTTCAGCCCGGCAGGTGAGCTCCGGCCAATCGCCCAGTTTCCACAGGCCGGGGGTCTGCAGCAACCAGGAGTGGGCATCCAGGTAGGCGGGAAAGAGCGATTCGAAGGTGGTCATCATGCAGGTGACCACAGCGGCCCGGATGCGGGGGCTGAGGGCGGCGAGGGCAAGGGAACGGCCGCCACCGCCGGAGAAGCCGATGCAGCCCAGGTTGTCCTGGTCCACGCCCGGGCGTGACGCCAGGATGTCCAGGGCGGCAAGGTCGTCGTGTGCCACCATGCCGGCCAGGCTGGTGCCCAGCAGGCCGGCCGCTTTGGCAACGGTGTCCTCATGGAAGCCGGCAGCGGCGTTGTATTCCTCCGCCTCGGAAGGCACGACGCCGTCCTCCCGCCACTGTGCCTGCCTCGCCGCTGCCGCCGAGGCCGTCCGCCACGGGGGAGTTTCGAGGTCGAACCTGCGGCTGCCCCAAGCGAACGTGTCATGGGCCAGGACCGCAAATCCCCGGCGGGCAATGTCGGTTGCCAGGGCGCGGCCGTCATAGTGTCCTGCGCGGGCAGCGGCCGCCGAGGGGTGGCTGTCCGGCAGCTCCACCAGCCGGTCGGCCCCGCCAAACTTGTTTCCACCGTGGCAGTGCAGCGCCAGGACGCCCGGCAGCGGACCGGAACTACCGGCCGGCCTCACCAGCCAGCCCGTAGTCCGTGGGCCGAAGCCCAACTGCCAGCTGAGCTGGGAGGTGGTGGCGCCGTCGTACGTTTCCTCCCAGTCCACCGTCACCTCAGGAAGCGCGCCGCGGTCCGGGATGCCAAGCACGTCCGACAGCTCCTGCGCCGCAGCGCCGGAGGCTGGGTGGCGCGGATGTTTGCGGACGTAGGCGGGCCAGTCCTCATAGCCGGCGATGGCGCTGGGGCGTGCTGCTGGCGTCACGTGGCTGGTCTCCTTACTGTGGCGGGCTGGTCGCTGCGGTGGGCTCAGGCGAGGTTCTGGTTGACCTCGGAGATCATGCCTTTGGCAGCATCGCGAGGGGAGATCTTTCCGAAGAGTACATCCGTGTTGTAGCGGTTCAGAACTTCCATGGTGGCCGATGAGCCTGCCGGGAACGGCTTGGGTGCTTGAATCTTCATCTCGGCAATGCGGTCAAGGTAGGCCGCCTCCTTCTGCTGGGTTTCCTTCAGCAAGGGAGTGATGCCCGCCTTTAGCTCCGTGTTGGCCGGCATGCCCCGGTCGCTCTTGATCTTGGATGCCGCGTCCATGTTGTTGACCAGGTAGTTGATGAAGAGGGCCGCTTCCTTGGACTGCGGCGACTTGGAGGAAATGGCGTATTCCATGGAGGAACGCAGCCACGAACCGGGCCGGGTGCTTTCACCGGGCAGCTTCACCATGACCAGGGGCGCTCCGGAGTAGGACGTCATCTGGTTGCTCCAGGAGATTTTCATTCCCTGCTTTCCCTGGCCCATCAGGGTCATTTCGGGCTGCGCCGAGCCGTCCTCGACGGTCTGGGAAGCGGAGGGTGCGCCGCCGGTCTCCGTCAGCTTCTTGTTGAGTTCGAACCAGCGGGTCAGGGTGTCCTCGCTGATGCCCATCTTCTTTCCATCGTCAGTGTAGAGGGCCTCACCATTCTGGCGGGCCCAGACTGCGAGGAAGGAATCGTTGGCCATGGGCGTGGTGCCGAAGGTTCCGGCCGGTGACTTTTTAGTGATCTCGGCCGCGATCCTGGCGTAGTCGTCCCAGGTCCAGGTCTCATCGTCCGGCAGTGCCACGCCGGCGGCCTCGAAGACCTTGGGGTCAAGGACCATGGACATCGAGTTGACGCCGGCGGTGATGGTGTACTGCTTGCCGTCGATTTTGCCCAGGTCCACGGTTCCCTCGGCAAACTTCGAGGTGTCGATCTGGTCCTTGACCTTGTCCAGGTTCAACAGCACGCCCCGGCTGGCGTACTCGCTGGGGTAGGCGCCGCTCATGGCGATGACATCCGGCATGGTTCCACCCGCAATCTGGGTGGCCATCTTGTCCCAGTAGGAACTGTATTCGGTATTCTCGCCCTGGACCTTGATGGTGGGGTTCGCGGCTTCAAAAGCCTTGATCACCTCCATGGTGGTTTTGGCCCTGGAATCGTTGCCCCACCAGGCGAACCGAATGGTGACGGGGTCCTCCGCAGTCCCCACTTTCCCTGCTTGCGGGCTGCTGCCGCAGCCGGTGAGGACCAATGCGGCTGCAGCAAAGGCGCCGGTAATGCCCATGACGGATTTCTTGAGACCAAACTTCATTGTTGTGCCCCTTGGCGGGTAGGTTGTGCGCGGGTGACGCCGTAACAGAAAGCGTTTTCTCAAAAACTAACAAAGGGCTATACAGGAGTCAAGAAAGCGTTTACTTTGGTACGGAGCCGCAATTCGAACGGCCCCCGCGGTGCCGGAACCGCTTCAGCTTTCACGGGCAGGAGCATGGACGGCCCCCCGGTGCCGGTTACCCCCATCGCCCTGCGATGAAACAACGTGGAGGCCACGATGACCAAAGGAGACCACATGGCCGCAAAACACATTCCCAGGACGGAGCAGCTTCCGTGAGCGCCATCAGTGAGCTGAGCTCCCTTTCCCGACGGAAAGGCAAAGTCACGGCGGCCGAGAAGAAGGCCAACAGGCGGGACAACAAGGCCGCCTACATCTTCCTCCTGCCCTGGCTGGTGGGACTGGTGGCCATCACTATCGGCCCCATGCTGATGTCCCTCTATCTGTCCTTTACGGATTACAACCTGCTCCAGCCGCCGGAATGGACGGGCCTGGACAACTTCACCCGCATGCTCAGCGACGCCCGGCTCCACAACTCCCTCCGCGTAACGTTTACCTACGTTTTCGTGGGAGTTCCGCTGCAGCTGGCCGTGGCACTGCTGATCGCACTCGTCCTGGACAAGGGGCTGCGCGGCCTTCCGTTCTACCGCTCGGTGTTCTACTTGCCGTCGCTTCTGGGCGGCTCCGTGGCCGTTGCCATCCTGTGGAAGCAGATTTTCGGCACCACCGGCCTGGTCAACCAGGTCCTGGCCATGTTCGGCATCCAGGGGCCTGGCTGGATCTCGGATCCCAGCACGGCCCTGGGATCGATCATCCTGCTGCATGTCTGGACCTTCGGCGCCCCCATGATCATCTTCCTGGCGGGCCTGCGGCAGATCCCCAACATGTACTACGAGGCCGCCAAGGTTGATGGCGCCACCACGCTCCAGCAGTTCTGGCGGATCACCCTGCCGATGCTGAGCCCCATCATCTTCTTCAACCTGGTGCTGCAGATCATCGGTTCCTTCCAGTCGTTCACCCAGGCGTTCATCGTCTCCGGCGGCAACGGCGGTCCTTCGGACTCCACCATGTTCTTCACGCTGTACCTCTACCAAAAGGGCTTCGGCCAGTTCGACATGGGCTACGCCTCAGCCATGGCGTGGGTCCTGTTGCTCATCATCGGTGTCTTCACCGCCATCAACTTCATCGCTTCTAAGTATTGGGTTTTCTATGACGACTAAGCTTGAGACGCTGCCCACCCCGGAGAGGAAATCCGCCGGCGCCGGCAAGCCCAACAACCGCAAGCCCAGGGTCCGCGAGTCCCGGGGAACCTTGGCCTTCAGCCGGGCACAGCGAGGCAAGTCGCTGATGAAACACGGCATCCTCATCCTTGCCGGCGCCCTGATGATCTACCCGCTCCTGTGGATGGTGGTGTCCTCGCTGCGCCCCAACGAGATGATCTTCCGGGAGCCCGGCCTGTGGCTGAACAGCCTGGAAATGAGCAACTACACCTCCGGCTGGTCGGCCCTGACGCACCCGTTCGGCCACTACATGCTGAACTCGGCCATCGTGGTGATCGGCTCCATCCTGGGAAACCTGGTGTCGTGCTCCATGGCCGCCTACGCCTTCGCCCGGCTCCAGTTCACCGGCAAGCGGCTGTTCTTCGGCATCATGCTGCTGACCATCATGCTGCCGTTCCACGTGGTGATCGTTCCGCAGTACATCCTGTTCTCGCAGATCGGCTGGGTCAACACCTTCTGGCCGCTGCTGGTGCCGAAGCTGCTGGCCACAGACGCGTTCTTCGTCTTCCTGATGGTGCAGTTCATCCGCGGCATCCCGCGCGAACTCGATGAAGCGGCACGCATCGACGGCGCAGGCCATCCGCGCATCTTCCTGCGGGTCATCCTGCCGCTGATGGTGCCGGCCCTGGCCACCACCACCATCTTCACCTTCATCTGGACCTGGAACGACTTCTTCGGCGCCCTGATCTACCTCACGGACCCGGACATGTTCACCGTCCCGGTTGCGCTGCGGGCATTCGTGGATTCCCAGTCCGCCACGAGCTGGGGATCCCTGTTCGCCATGTCCATCGTGTCCCTGTTGCCGGTCTTCCTGGTATTCCTGTTCGGCCAGCGGTTCCTCATCAAGGGCATTGCCACCACCGGCATCAAGTAACACCTCGCTGCAACTTCATATCCCGAACGGCCCGTCCTTGTGGCGGGCCGTTCCGCTTGCCCACGCCGGGCCGAAATCTTTCAGAACTGTTGGCCGTGCGTCTTGTACTACAAGTTGACTACTTGTACTATCAGTGTCAGAAAGCGCTTTCAAAACATTACTCGGCAGGCCTGTTGCTGCCGGACCAAATCCCCAATTGGAACATCACCCGCAGCTGGATCAAAGAAGATCGGAGTACACCGTGCCGCTTTTCCCCCGTCCTGCAGCTGCTGCAAAGCAGCGGGCAGGGGCACCCACTTCAGGCGCACCGCGCCGCGGCCGCCACGGCCGAACCCGTAAAGCCGGCGCCGTTGCTGCCGCAGTCGCCGCCGTCATGGCCCTCAGCGCCTGCGGTGGAGGAGCAGCCCCGCAGAACGCGGACGGCACCGTCGAGCTCCGCTTCTCCTGGTGGGGCGGCGACAAGCGGGCCCAGCTCACGCAGGAAGCCATCAAGCAGTTCGAAGCCGAGAACCCGAAGATCAAGATCAAGCCGGAGTTCGGAGACTGGAGCGGTTACTGGGACAAGCTGGCCACCCAGGTTGCGGCCAATGATGCCCCTGACATCATCCAGATGGACGAAAAGTACATCACCGAGTACTCAAGCCGCGGCGCGCTCCTGGACCTCTCCAAGTACGACATCGACACATCGAAGCTGGATGAGGCTGCCCTCAACGCGGGCAAGGGCGAGAAAGGCCTGACGGGCATCGCGGCAGGGATCAACGCCGCCACCATCCTGGCCAACCCGAAGGTCTTCGAAGCCGCCGGTGTCGCGCTTCGGGACGACTCGAAGTGGACTTGGGAGGACTTCGGCAGGATCGCCGCCGACATCACCGCCAAGTCGCCCAAGGGAACCTATGGTGCGGCCGCCTACGGAACCGACGAAGCCTCCCTGGGCGTATGGCTGCGGCAGAACGGCAAGTCCCTGTACACATCGGACGGCAAGCTGGGTTTTGAGCCCGGAGACATTGCCGAGTGGTGGGCCTTCCTGAAGAAGCTCAGCCAGGACAAGGCGGTACCTTCCGCGTCCGAGGTGGTGGAGGCCGAGGCTGCCCCGCTTGACCAGAGCGGACTGGCGACGGGCAAGAACGGCATGGCCTTCTGGTGGTCCAACCAGGCCCCTGCTTTGGAAAAGGCCAGTGGCGGGGACCTAAAGATCCTGCGCTTCCCCACCAAGACGGGCTCCGCCACCGATGCAGAGCTCTGGTACAAGGCGTCGCAGTTCTGGTCTGCTTCCTCACGCACCAAGCATCCTCAGGAAACCGCAAAGTTCATCAACTTCCTGACCAACAACGTCAAGGCGGGCGAGGCCCTCCTGGCCGACCGCGGCGTATACCCGAACTCCGATGTCCGGGCAGCCATCCAGCCGAAACTCACCCCGGCCGACGTCAAGGTGGTCAACTTCATCGACCAGATCAAGGACGAGCTCGGTGAGGCCCCCGCGCCGCCGCCGAAGGGCGCCGGTGCCATCCAGGAAATCATCAAGCGCTACACCTCCGAAGTTCTCTTTGAGCGCTTGTCCCCGGAAGATGCAGGGAAGAAGGCAACCGATGAGATGAAATCGGCCATCAGTAAGTAAGTCTTCACACCGCCGACACGGCTCCGGGCGGCTCGGGTGGAAGCCTCCCCATACCAAGCGTCCGACGGCGGGTGGCAGCCCTGCCCCGGAAGGTACCCACGTGGTTCCTCCTGGGGCAGGGCTGTTTAAGCGGAGGGCCCGGCGGTGACCCTGCGCGACATCACTGTCCTCGGCCACAAAGCCAGCCCGTGCCGCTTCTCCCGCTCCACAACACCGCGGAGCCAGGCGGGGCGCTCCGTGCCGGGGAGATGCCGGAAGCCGAGCCGCTGATAATAGGGGGCGTTCCACGGCACATCCCTGAACGTTGTCAGCGACAGTCGCTCAAGTCCCCGCTCCACCGCCCATTGGTCCACCTGCACGATCAATGCGGCTCCGATTCCGCGGCGGCCGTGCTCCGGGTGCACCGTGACCTGCTCGATGTGGGCCCAGCAGCCGTGCGTCTCGAGCAGGATGTATCCGGCAACCCTGCCCGCCGGCTCGGTTGCCACCCATGCGGTCCCGGCGGCTACATACGCGTTCAGTTGTTCCACTGTTGGCGGCGGGTCATCTGCGATCGCATCCATGTTTACAGTGCGGAAAAGTTCACCGGCGGCAGTCTCGATCTCCTGGATGCGCCTGAGGTCCGCCGTCAGGGCTGGTCGAATCACCAGTCCAGTATCAGCCACTCTGCCCTGCCTGCCACAGGCCTGCTGGTCAGTGCACCCACACGGAGTTGGCCGTCAGGTCAGGTCATGCCGGGCCGGATGACGCGCCCCAATACTTGGACAGTTGGTCGCGGCGGCCCACCTGGTGGCCGTGGGGAAGAGCCCGCTGGCCTTCCCCGCGAGAGAGCGCGACGGAGTTGCCGGCCCTCATTCCTCGACGTGTTGTTTCCATCCCCGGCGTCCGGTCTCGCCGGCCCACTTCCGGGGAGTGGTGGGGCGGTGGAGTGGTAGGTGTGGCCGGTTGGGGTGGTGGTTGCGACGGTGTGGCGTGGGCCGGGGACTGGTTGTGTGGTCCAGCCGGGTGTTTCTTTGGTGTGGTTGCAGGCTTCGCGCAAACCTTGGCCGTTGGCGGCGGTGGTGGGCCCGGCGTTGTGCCAGGCGGTGATGTGGTCGTGGTGCCTGATGGGGGCGTCGCAGTACGGGGTTCGGCAGGTGTTGTCCCGGACCTGGAGGAAGCGCTTCAAACCTGCGGGGAACAGCCTGGCTTTGGAGTCCATCGCCACCAGCTCATTTGTGCCGGGGGCGGTGTAGAGCCGCCGGATCCAGAGACTGAGTTCTTCCGGGTCCCCCGCGCTGCCCCTTGCCTCACTGGCAGTTTCGTCTACACCTGCATGACTGGCCCTCGCGTCTGCGGCCGTGGCGGGTGTTCGTGTGGTTGGTGGGTTGGTGAGGGTGAGTTCCCTGGCCCGGGCTGCGGGGATGGTGCCGTAGCCGGGGAGCCGTGCGGGTTCGGCGTCGGCTTGGAGGAGGGTGCGGTCGGTCATGACGAGCTGGATCTCCACACCGCTGATCACGCCGGGGGTGCCGGTGACGCGTTCGACGAGGGTGTCGGCCATGACCTGACCCCGCGACCTGGCATCCCCGGCCAACCGGGCACTGTCCGCGTCCTTGGCCAGGGCGGCGTACGCGGCGACCCCCTGGGCGACTGGGAGCAGCGCGGTGAGGTAGGCCATGGTGTCCGGGGCCGGGCGCAGGCTCACACACCGCTCACCCACGGCCCGCGCGGCCCGGCGCGCTACCGAGGCAGGGTCCCGCCGGTACGCCGCAGCCCGGACGGCGGCGGTGATGGCTTTGTCGCCCATGCCGTCCAGGGCGCCGGTGTCGGCGGCGAGTTCCTCATCCGCCCCGGCCCGGTCCTCCGGGGAGAGGCAGATGGTTTCCTTTACCACCAGCGTGGCCCGCCACTCATTCAACAAACCGGACCGGAACGCGGCGAACGTTCGGGGCATCCCGGTCAGGGCCTTGGCCAGGCCCAGCAACCGGGAACCCCTCGCCGGGGACTCCCGCCTGGCCAGCGCGATCTGCGCCGCCACCCCGGCACCCTGCTCAGCGGCCGGGACCCCGGCGGCTGCCTGCTCCCGCCGCTGCTGAAGATCAAAAGCAACAGCGGTGTCGGCCTGGCGGGCACCCGCCAGGCACTTCAGGTCCTCCAACCCGCGGATCTGATCGATCATCCCCGCCCCATCGGCAGCCAAAGGAACACGGGCCAACAGGCTCAGGACATCACCAATTGAAGGGGCGGCAGCAGCAACTCCCGGAACAGCGGGTGGAAACAGAAACACACCGGCAGCAGGCAGCCCCAGAGGCTCCGCCTCCAGTAATCCCGCCGTCCCCACAACTGCTTCCATAACCAAAGTCTTCCAGCACCCACTGACAATTCCGACGGCCGGTACCTCCTATGTGGAAAACGTCAAAAGAGGCACAAAAGCTGTCCCTGCTGCCCAGGACCGTGCGTCTGTCGCTGACCCCTGCATTAGCGAAACGGCGGCACCCGGGAGGGCGCCGCCGTCGTACTTCCCTGGAAGTGTCGTGATGCGTGCTGCGCCGGCCTAGCCTTCCGCGACCACCGCCACGCTGCCGGCCGGGACAGTGCCTCCGAAGGACTGGCCTGTCAGGAGATCGGTTCCCTTGGCAGCCACAGAGGCCTCCTCCCGCGTGTGGTTGATGGCGAACAGGAATGCCTGTCCGTCGGCCGAGCGCCGCCGCACCAGCTCCACGCCCGCGTCGGCCACGGCAACGGGGGAGACCCCGGACTCAGCCAGCAGCCGGTCCACGAGGGCGTCGATTCCGTCGCGGTCCGGGAAGGTGGCCAGGTACCAGGCGGCGCCGGAACCCACGCTCCGGCGGGTCAGGGCGGGCACGCCCTCCAGGGGGTACTCGGTAAAGGTCTGCACGGCCTCGGCTCC
The DNA here is from genome assembly GCF_057073715.1 of Arthrobacter sp. E1SS-5. Taxonomy (NCBI): domain Bacteria; kingdom Bacillati; phylum Actinomycetota; class Actinomycetes; order Micrococcales; family Micrococcaceae; genus Arthrobacter; species Arthrobacter sp. E1SS-5. The sequence goes on along the minus strand of NZ_CP172703.1, from coordinate 3,537,484 downwards.
GGCCAGATGGACATGCTCGCTCCAGACCGAGGAGACCGTCCCGTCGCTCAGCTTCAGCTGCCTCCCGGCCAGCAGGGGGTGGAACTCTTCCACCCGTAGCCCCAGCAGTTCACGGAAGGCCCCCGGGTAGCCGCCCAGGCGGACGTGGTCCTGCATGTCAACGATTCCGCTGAAGTAGCTGACCAGGACAGTGGCGCCGGCCGCGGCCGCGGCAGCGATGTTGGCGGCATGTTCATCGGAGACCGCGTACAGCGTACAGACGAGCACCAGGTGGTACCCGTCCAGGGAAGCGGAGGGATGCACCATGTCCACGGTGACGCCGCGGAGCACCAGCGAACGGTGGAACGCCCGCAGCAGGTCCAGGTACTTCACATCCACGCTGGGCTTCGAATCGATCTCACTGGCCCACCACGCTTCATAGTCAAAGACAATGGCCACACGCGACTGGACGCGGGAGCCACGCACCGGCTCCAGCCGTTTCAGGGCCGCGCCGAGCTCTACCACCTCACGCCACACCCGCGTGTCCCGGCCGCCGTGCGGCACCATGGCCGAGTGGAACTTTTCGGAGCCCGCAAAGCTCTGCCGCCACTGGAAGAACATCACGGCGTCGGCCCCGCGGGCGACGTGTGCCAGGGAGTTGCGGAGCATCTCGCCCGGCATCTTGGGCTGGTTGCGCGGCTGCCAGTTCACGGCCGACGTCGAATGCTCCATCAGGATCCACGGGTCGCCGCCGGCAATGCCCCGGGTGAGGTCCGCGCTGAACGCGAGCTCGACGTGCCGTTCCGGGTCCGCCGCCACCAGGTAGTGGTCGTTGGCGATGACGTCCAAATCCTTGCTCCAGTCGAAGTAGTCCATGGACTTGGTGGCGCTGGAGGCCATCAGGTTGGTGGTGCACGGGATGTCCGGGGTTACCTCGCGCAGGACTGCCACCAGCTCCCGGTAATAGTCCACGAGCGCGCAGGAGTTGAAGCGCTGGAAGTCCAGCTGCTGGCCCGGGTTCAGCGTGGACGGCGCGACGGCGGGCGGCAGGATTTCTTCAAAGGAGCCGTAGTTTTGGGACCAAAAGGCCGTGCCCCAGGAGGCGTTGAGCGCTTCGATGCTCCCGTAGCGGCGTTCCAGCCAGGCGCGGAAGGCGGCGGCGTCCTCCTCGCCGTAGAACTCCGAGACGTGGCAGCCCAGTTCATTGTCCACGTGCCACAGCGCCAGCGCAGGGTGGTCCTTGTACCTTTCGGCAAGGACGCGGGTGATGCCGGTGGCGTAGCGGCGGTAAGCGGCCGACGACGGTGTGTAGTGCCGCCGTGAGCCCGGTCCCAGCACGGTCCCGTCAGCCGTGACCGGCAGGATTTCCGGGTGCTTGCGGACCAGCCAGGCCGGGGGAGCGGCGGTGGCGGTGGCCAAGGCCACCTTCACTCCAATGCCGGCGAGGTTGTCCATCACCTCGTCCAGCCACCCGAAGTCATACTGGCCTTCTGCCGGTTCGAGCAGCGCCCAGGAAAAGATCCCCACGCTGAGGAAGTTCACCCCTGCCTCCCGCATTAGATCCAGGTCCTCGAGCCGGACTGCGGCAGGCCACTGCTCAGGGTTGTAGTCGCCGCCGAAAGCGATACCTTCGACTTTGGTCCAAACGCTCGACGGTCCGGGGTTTTCCTGCCGTGTCATGGGACTCCTTTGTCAGCTGGGAAGATGGGACAGGTCCATTGGTCAGACGTTTGGAAAACGCTTGCCCAAATGTGGGAATGCCGCTATTGTATCGTTTCAGAAGCCGTGTAAGCCAGCTCACTACCCGCGTTGTAGACCGAAAAGGCGACACTCATCGAGCAAGGAGGCTCCCGTGATCAACAGAAGGCATTTCCTCACCACCGTGGCTATCGGCACCGCATCTGCCGCCGCCCTTTCCGCCTGCGGGTCGGGGGCCGGCTCGTCCGGCCAGACCGGCTCCGCGGACAAGCCCGTCACCATCAACTACACCTGGTGGGGCAACGACGACCGCGCCGAGCGTACCCGCAAGGCCATCGCGCTGTTCGAGTCCAAGAACCCGGACATCAAGGTCAACGGCAACTTCACCGATTTCGCCGGCTACTGGCAGAAGCGCGCCACCGAGGCTGCCGGCGGCGGCCTGCCCGACGTGATGCAGTGGGACCTGTCCTACCTGCGCGACTACGGCCAGCGCAACCAGCTCCTGGACCTCAGCACGGTCAAGATCGACACCTCAGCCTTTGACAAGTCCCTGTTGCCATCCGGCCAGATCAAGGGCAAGACCTACGGCATCCCCACCAGCACCAATGCCTTCGCCGTCTACTACGACCCCGCAAAGCTGGCCCCGCTGGGAATCGCCGAACCGGACGGGACCTGGACCTACAAGGAATTCAACGATTTCCTGACCCAGGTGGGCACCAAGAGCAACGGCGCCCTCTACGGCGGCACCGACTACACCGGCGTCTGGTGGATGTTCAACATCTGGCTGCGCCAGAACAAGATCGAGGCCTTCACCTCTGACGGCAAGCTCGGCTTCAGCAAGGATGACCTGAAGAAGTGGTGGAATCTCACCGCAAACCTGCGCGGCACGGGTGCCATCATCCCTGAGGACCGGGTGACGCAGCTGGCACCGAAGTCGCCGTTCGGGTCCAACGCCACGGCCACCGAGGTGACCTGGGACAACTTCATGGCCGGGTACCTGGGGGACAGCGGCGCCAAGGAACTCAAGCTGGTTCCCGTACCGTCCGACGACCCCGACAACCTGGGCCTGTTCCTCAAGCCCTCCATGCTGATGGTGGCCAGCGCCAAGACAAAGTTCAAGGACGCAGCCGCCCGCTTCATCGACTTCATGGTCAATGACCCCGAGGTGGGCCAGATCTTCAAGACCTCCCGCGGCGTTCCTGCCTCCAAGACCCAGCGTGACGGCACTACCTTCGAGGGGACCGACAAGCTGGTGGTCGATTACGAAAAGTCCATCGAGAAGTACCTCAAGGACGCCCCGGAGCCGCCCATCGTCGGCTTTGGCACGCTTGAATCCTCCTTCAAGCGCATCGCCTCGGACCTGAACTACGGCAAACTCACCGTCGACGGTGCAACCGATGCCTGGTTCAAGGAAGCCGAAGACCTCATCAAGCAAAACGGCTGATCCTGCCGCCATGCCCACCCTGGTCCCCACGACTGACGGAATGAACTCGTGACTTCAAGCCCAACCCTGAGCAGGCGTTCGGCGTCGTCCGCCCCCGTGCAGCTTCGCAAGTCGAAGCGCAACGGGGCGGACGCCCGTGCCGGCTACACCTTCCTGCTGCCCTGGCTGCTGGGATTCATTGCCCTGACAGTAGGGCCGATGATTTCCTCGCTGTACCTGTCGTTCACCAACTACAACCTGTTTGAGCCGCCCAAATGGATTGGCCTGGATAACTACACCACTCTGTTCCAGGACGAACGGTTCCTCCAGTCCGTGGGCGTGACCGTGGGCTATGTGGTGTTCGGTACGCCCCTGAAGCTCGCGGCGGCACTGGCGGTGGCCATGCTGCTGAACAGCAAGCGCCGCGGACAGGGCTTCTACCGGTCGGCGTTCTACGCGCCGTCCCTGATCGGTGCGTCCGTGTCCATCGCCATCGTGTGGAAGGCGATGTTCGGCGATTCCGGCCCCGTGGACCAGGGGCTGTCCTTCTTCGGGATCAACCTGGGTGGCTGGGTGGGCAACCCGGCCATGACCATGCCAATGTTCATCCTGCTCACGGTGTGGCAGTTCGGTGCCCCGATGGTGATCTTCCTGGCAGGGCTCAAGCAGATTCCCGGTGAGCTGTATGAGGCGGCGTCGATGGACGGAGCCGGCCCGGTACGGAAGTTCTTCAACATCACCTGGCCCATGCTGTCCCCGGTGATCTTCTTCAACCTGCTGATGGAAACCATCCACGCGTTCCAGATCTTCGCATCGGCGTACATCATTTCCAACGGTGAAGGCGGCCCCGCCGGATCCACCCTCTTCTACACCCTCTACCTGTACCTGCGCGGTTTCAGCGACTTCCGGATGGGCTACGCCTCGGCCATGGCTTGGCTGCTGGTGGTCGTGGTGGGCATCATCACACTGATCTTCTTCCGCACGTCCAAGTCCTGGGTCCACTACAGCGGTGATTCACGATGACAACCATGGCAACCCCCACCCAGTCCACTCCGGACACCACCCCGGCCTACAACCCGAAATCAGAGTCGGTTGGCGCCAAGCGGGCCAAGAGCGTGGTCTTCCACGCCGCGGCCCTGATCCTCACCGCCATCGTGCTCTACCCGGGCTTGTGGATGATCGCGTCGTCGTTCAAGCCCAACTCGGAAATCGGCGGCCAGAACACATCGTTGTGGTCCAACAACTTTAGCTTCGACAACTTCGTCACGGCCATGGACGGAATCGGCGGGGTGTCCACCCTGCAGTTCTTCACCAACTCCCTGATCCTGGCCCTGGGCGCGGTGGTGGGCACCATCCTGTCCGCGTCCGTGTCCGCCTACGCGTTCGCCAGGATCAACTTCCCCGGCCGCAGCATCTTCTTCGGCATGATGATCGCCACGCTGCTGCTGCCCTTCCACGTGGTGATCATTCCGCAGTACATCGTGTTCCAGCAGCTGGGCCTGGTGGACACGTACGTGCCGCTGCTGATCGGCAAATTCCTGGCCGCGGACGCGTTCTTCGTCTTCCTCATGGTCCAGTTCATGCGCGGCCTGCCCACGGAGCTGGACGAGGCGGCACGGATCGACGGCGCCGGGCACGCCCGGATCTTCATTTCCATCATGCTGCCGCTGATGAAGCCGGCCCTGATCTCCACCTCGATCTTCTCCTTCATTTGGAGCTGGAACGATTTCCTGGGCCCGCTGCTGTACCTGAACACCCCCGACAAGTACCCGCTGCCGCTGGCCCTGCGCCTTTTCGTGGACCAGACCCAGTCCTCGGATTACGGCGCGATGATCGCCATGTCCGTCCTGGCCCTGCTCCCCGTGCTGATCTTCTTCCTGATCTTCCAGCGGTACATCGTCGAAGGCGTCTCCACCCAGGGCCTTAAAGGCTAGAAGCAACAAAGGACGAAAAATGAGCGTCATGGACAGCACCACACCCGCCTCCGGCCACGAACCTATCCCGGTGAACCGGTTCGCCCTGTTCTCCGAAACCCTCCTGGCAGGGGTGCTGGTGCTGGTGCTGTCCCTCCCGCTCGTCACTATCCCGGCCGCCTACGCCGCCGGGACCGCCCACCTGGAACGGCACCTGAACGGTCGGGACGATTCCATTCGCGGCTTGTGGGGGCTGTTCAAGGCCGCCCTGCCCGGCAGCTGGAAACTTGGAATCACGACGGCGGCAGCCGCCGTCGTGATTGTCCTCAACCTTTTGCTCGCATGGGTGGGGCAGCTCCCGGGCCGCGGCCTGGTACTTCCTGCCACGCTCATCCTTGCCTCCGGCGCCGCGATCGTGCTGCTGCGCACCGCCTCCGCCTGGTCCGACTCTGCAGGACCCACCGGCAAGGACACCTGGCGCCGGGCCCTCGAAGCCGGGCAGGCGATCTCCCTCCGCGACTGGACGGGATCGCTGCTGCTCGCTGCCGCCCTGTTCTGCGCCGTCGTCTTCGTCTGGATGCTCGCCGCACTCTTCGTCGTGGTCCCCGGAACCCTCATCCTGGCCGCCGCAGCAGTGAAGCTGCGTTCCGGCCGCACCAAGCGCTGACTGTGCCTGGCCGCCGCACCCGTCCCGCGCAGGCAGCACCCGAACGAATCAACCAGCCCCGCTGGTACCACCCCCTGAAACACCACAACTACCGGCTCTTCCTGGCGATGCAGCTGGCCGGCAGCCTTGGCGTGTGGATGCAGCGCCTGGCCCAGGACTGGCTGGTGCTGCAGCTGACTGGCAGCCCTGCAGCGGTGGGTGCCGCCGTGGCCCTCCAGTTCCTGCCCATGCTGGTGGTGGGTCCGCTTGCCGGACTGGTGGTGGACCTCTTCCCCAAGCGCCGGATCATGATGGTGTGCCAGTCCGTCATCGTGCTGCTGGGCATCGGTCTGGCGGCCTGGGCGGCGAGCGGCACCATCACCGTCTGGGTTGTGTACGTGAGCTGTGTGGCCCTGGGTGTCACGGCAGCGGTGGACCAGCCCACCCGCCAGGTCTTCGTCAACGAGGTGGTGGGCGATGCCGCGCTGCGCCCCGCCATCGGACTAAACAACGCGCTGTCGCAGCTGGGTGCCATGGCCGGGCCGGCGCTCGGCGGCGTACTGATTGCCCAGGCCGGACCGGCCGCCGCCTTCGCTTCGAACGCGGTGATTGGCCTGGTGGTGCTGGGCCTGATCTCCGCCGTCCGACTCCACGAACTGCACCCCGGTACGCCCGCCGAACGGGGCCGCGGGCAGATGCTCGCCGGGTTCCGGTACGTCCGCGAACGGCCACGGCTGCTGCTCCTCATCCTGCTGGCGGGGCTGCTGGGCGCGTTCGGGATGAACGGGCCGGTGGTCCTTGCCGCGTTCGCCCAGCAGGTGTGGCACAACGGGGTTGAAGGCTTCGGCCTGTTCAACACCGTCAGCGCCGTTGGAGCCCTGGCCGGCGCGCTCCTGGCAGCCCGACTGGGAAACATGGGCCGCAAAGGCATCGTGGCAGCGGCCGGCCTCTTCGGTCTTTCACAACTGGTGGCCGCGCTGATGCCCACCCTGGTGCTGTTCGTGGCCATGCTGGTGGTGGTGGGCATGATGACGCTGCTGTTCCTCACCAGCGCGGCCACAGCAGTCCAGCTCGAAGCCGGTCCAGCAATCCGCGGCCGGGTTATGGCCCTGTACCTGCCGCTCCTGCTGGGCGGCCACGCGTGCGGCGGCCTCTTGGCAGGCTGGCTGACCGAACAGTTCGGCGTCCGGGCCGGCCTGGTGGCCACCGGCGGCCTGGGCATGCTTTCCGCCGCCGTGGTGGGACTGCTGCTGTGGCGGCACGGGCGGCGGCAGGCCAGGGTTTAAGCCGGGGTGAACGTCCAGGTTCCGGTGTGCACGCGGAAGTCCCGGGTGGCGCCCGCCTGGTGGCCGTCCTCCCCAGCGGAAACCACGACGGCGGCATCCGCGCCCTGGTCGCTTAAGGTCCCGGGCCCCTTCAACCCGTAGGTGCCGGCGGGCAGCCGGACCGTGGCAGTGGTTCCGGGCGGTACCGTGCACTCCAGTTCCACCAGGCCGCCGCGGCGCCGCCAGTTCGCACGCACGTATCCGTTGCCCACCGGGACGCTGCCGCGGGCATGCTCCAGCCGGCACAGAGGTGGTTCAATCAGCACCTCTGTGCCGCCCGGCGCACTGTAGCGGATGCCCAGCAGGTGTTCGAGGATCTCCTTGACGACCGAGGCGGACCAGGCATGGGACTGGCTGTAGTCGGTGCCGTCCTCAAGGTCCCAGGCTTCCCAGGTGAAGGTGGCGCCCCGGTCCAGGAGCCGAGCCCAGCCGGGCTGGTCCTTGCCGGTGAGGAGATCCAGTACGGCGTCCGTCAGGCCTACCGCCAACAGCGCCCGGACCAGCCGGTGCACCGTCATGGGCCCCTGCCGCATGCCCATTCCGGCGATCCGGCCGGCATCCGCGGCAGTATATTCGGGGCCGGTGATGCCGAGGGACAGCGGGAAGGAGGTTGCATGCTGGGAGGCGTGGGGGCTGGGCGTGCCATCGGGATGGAGCCCGTCCACCATGACCCCCTCCACCCGCAAGCGGGCCCTGATGGCGTTGGCGAGGGTGCGTGCAGCCGCAGCATAGGCGACCGCGGCGGACTCGTCCCCGGCTGCGCTGCAGAGCCGCGCCGTGGACACCAGAGCCGAGTACGCCTGGGCGTTGACCGTGGTCCTGGCGGCGCACTCCATGTCGTAGCCGAACCGCCCGGGTGCCGGCCAGTCCACGATGCCATGAAGGTAGGGGCCGGAGCCGCCGCCCAGGGTGGTGACCAGTCCCGCCGTCGGACCCTCCACCGGGACGTACCCCAGCACATAGTCAGCCGTATGGCGCAGGTGGGGGAGCAGTTCCCGCACCAGGGCCAGGTCCCCGGTGCGCAGGTGGTACTCCTCGGCCCATTCCGGCAGCATCAGGGAGAAGTCGGGGATGTCGCGCTTGCCGTCGCCGTTGGGATAGACGGCGTTGTAGCGCCCCTTTTCGCTGCTGGAAGTCCAGTAGCGGCGGGCGGACCACGCGAACTCCCGCAACGCCTGCGCCGTGTAGGCGTGCTCGCCGAAGAGCGCCATGGTGGCATAGGAGATGTTGGCGGCGTCGGCCAGGAACTGGCCCTTTTCCCGGGTGGGAGTGTCCACGAACTGCTCCTGGACGCCATGCAGGGCGGAGTCGCGGAGCAGCCCGAAGACCGCGTCCAGGACCGGATCCGAGCTGCTGAAGCTGCCCTCGCCCGGATGGGAGCCGTGGACGGTGAGGGCACCCACCCGGGACACCTCAGCGGCTTCGACGCCCGGCAATTCCAGGTAGCGGAAACCCAGGTGCACCGAGGCGCGGAACTGCTGCGGCCCTGACGTCTGCGTATAGGGGAAGGACATGTCCGTGTTCTGGCTTGAGGTCTTTCCCGCGTCCACCCTGCCGTCGGGGCGGAGGGTGTAGCCGGCCCGGAGCATCACGGTGCGCCCGGGGACGCCGTCCAGGAAATCCACCTCCGGGCGGGCGGGAAGAACCTGGCCGAAGTCCGCCACCATCGTGCCGTCATCGGCAGTCAGGAACTGCCGCGGAGCCACGAACTCTCCGGCAAGAGTAGTCCGGCGGGGGTGCAGTCGGGGAAAGTCCGACGACGGGTGGCGGCCGGTGACCACGGCGGCGGGCAGGTCCTCGGCGAGGTCGAGCGACGAAGCTGCCTGGCCGTCCAGATGCTCGACCGGGTCACCCTCATCGTTGCGGTAGCCCGACTGGCGGTACGGGGCCTCCCCTCCGGACCAGCCTGGACCGGAGGGGAGAACGTCACGGCGGCCGTCGTCGTAGTCCACCGTGAGCCGGACCAGCAGGCCCGGCACGCCCGCTGCCCGGCCCTGGCCCGGGCCGTACCAGTGGAGCAGGGCCGTCACCGGGACCGCCGAACCAGCAGGCTGCCCGGCGAGGATTTCCGTGATGTCGGAGGCGTCGTAATACCCCTCGCCCGGGTAGCCGAATGACGTGGCGTTCAGGCAGGGGGTTCCAGCCACGGAGACCTGGGCGTGGTGGTGTGCGGCGACGTAGAGCCGCGCCCGCCGCACTGTTCCGGACAGCTGGAGGGCAGCGCGGAACAAAGTCCATTCGTCAGGCTGCCGGTGTGCCGTGGTCCGGGACCACTGCGCCAGGCAGGAAAGGCCCTGGTCATTCTCCGTGTCGAAGCGGTGGTCAAACACCAGGGCTTCGGGCCGCCCGGGAGTGGTGTCGGTGAGCTGCAGCGCCGCGTACCCAGCCTGGCTCCGCGGGCCCTGGTGCAAAGCAAGGACGCTTGCCTCATCCGCGGCGGCGGGCTCCTCAACGGCCAGCAGTTCAAATCCGTCCAGGACTGCCCGGATGGTCCGGCCGTCGTCCGTGACCATGAGGTTCCGCCATAACCCGGTCCCCGGTTCCTGGGCTTGGACGCTTGCCGATGCGCTCGCCAGGATTTCCGTGTCCGGCGTAGCGGGGAAGGGGATCTCCCATTTCGGTGCGCGGCGGAGCACCACCTCGCCAGTGGCGGCTATTTCCAACAGCAGGCCCGTTCCGGCGCCGCTGCTGCGCAGGAGCAAACCGGCGCGGCCCATCTCGGGGCGGAGCCTCGCTTCAAGCCGGAAGGTGCGAAGGGGAGGGGAGGGAAGGGGCAGGAACGGCGACCCAGCCACGCGGAGCGACTGGTTCAGGATTTCCAGCGGCGCCCGGCCACCCGGAACACGGCTCATCCAGTCGGCCTGCCAGGACTCGTCGCCGAGCCCGGTACTGAACGGCTGCAGCGCTGACCAGGGGCCCGGAACACCGGCTGCGTCCAGGATCCGCACGCGCCACGCGTAGTCCGCGTCGTTGTCGAGCACTGGGCCGCCGTACGGAACACCGCGCTGTGCGGCGGAGGCCACCTGTCCGGACCCCCACAACACCCTGCCCTGGACGTCCCGGACCTCGAGCTCATGGCCCGTCTGCCGTGCAAGGGCAGGATCGGCGTCCTCGTCCTGCTCCAACTGCCAGCTGAACGCAGGGGACGGGGCCGCTGTCAGGCAGTGGGCAAGACCGTCCGTCAGGAGGTGGGCGGCGTACAACTGGCCCGGGCTCCGCGGCTGGGCTGTTTTCACGGTTGCTGCCTCCTTCAGTCCCGCCTGATCCACCATCAGCAGGCCTGAACATCAAAAACAGCGGGAGCGGATGCAGCCCAGGGCAGCCCCAGTTCGCTGAAGGTGGCATGGTGACGTCCTGCCTGTTCCAGGGCTTCCTCGATGCCTGCCACCACTGCGTGCGCCGCGTCCTCTTCACCCTCCCAACCGACGTAGGCGGGATCGATGGGGGTGGGGAGCGGTGCTGTGCGGACTGCTTCAAGCACCAGCATGAAGGCGCCACTGTCCTCCAGGCTGCTGATGAGCGGAACACCCTGGGCGCGGTGGGCCAGGAGGTTCTCCGTGAGGTCGTCCCGGCCATACGTCTCCTCGATGCGCCCCACATTAGATATAACGGTGAGCCGGTCCTCGGTGTAGTGGAACACTGCCGTCCCCGCAGAGCCCTGGAGGGTCACGTAAGGCTCAACGGACTCCGATGCGCAGATGGTCAGGGCGCAGGTAATGGGCAGGCCGGCCACCGTGCGGATCCGGATTACAGAGGTGTCGTCAGATTCGATGTCGTTGGCGCGGTACAGTTCCGTTTCCACGGACGCCACGTCGGCTGTGGTGCGCGCCCCGGCAATCCGGAGGGCAGTTGCCACTGCGTGCGCCAGCGGGTTGGTGGCCACGCCATCCACCACGTCCACGCCGTTGATGCTCCGCTTGCCGGCCCAGCGGGAGCGCTTGTAGTAGGCCCGGTCCCGGACCCAGCGGCCGGTGGCGGAGATGCCTTCCAAGGTTCCGATGGTTCCGGCGGCAAGCAGCTCTTCGATGGCCTTCAAGGCATGCGAGCCGAGGCTCTGGAAGCCGATCTGGACTCCGTGGTCCGACCCGGCAGCGGCTTCCCGCAGCCGGTTGAAGTCCGCAAGGGAGGCCACGGGCGGCTTCTCCAGGTACAGTTCCGCGTCTGTGGCCAGGGCGGCCAGGGCCAGCGGGGCATGGGTCTGGATGGGCGTGGCAACGATGACCAGGTCCAGGTCCGGGGTCGCCTTGAGGAGGTCATCAAGGCCCGGGTAAACAGCGGCCGACGGCGGCACGGCACCGGGTGCCGGCGGCTGCGGGTCCGCCACGGCAACGAGCTCAATGCTGCCTCCAGCCTGGAGCCGTTCGAGGTTCCGGAGATGGTGGGTGCCAAACCCGTGTACCCCCGCCAGTGCAACCCTTGCCGCCTTCGTGGTGGTTGTTCCGGCCTCGCTGCCGGCGGCTTTCGTTGCCGTTCCCATGGTTCTCCGTTCTGGCCGGCGGCACCATCAAAGGGCGCCGGTCGCTGAGGCGCAAGCATCAGAGCAGCAAGCGCTTTCCGCCTTTCAGTGTGCGGCATGCGGGCTCTCGTAGTCCAGCTATGTAACGATTCAATTTATCGCTTGACCATGGAGTGGCGGCGGGTTTACATTTTCGAGAAACCGATTAACAGCGTGATGCGGGACACGTTCCGCTTTCGCCTCTGCAACGATGGAGAAACAGAAGGGAGCCGTGCCATGCTGTCCGGAACCTTCAGCGCGCGTGCCTACTCGTTTTTTGACACGCTCGTATGGATTGCCTGCCTGAACCTGCTTTGGATCGCGTTCACCCTGCTGGGTCTCGGCGTTTTCGGCGTCGGCCCCGCAACGGCGGCGGCCCAGATCGTGGTGCGCAGGAGGGCCGGTGGCGACGGTGGGCCGCTGCTGCGGAGCTTCGCCGCCGGATACTTCCGGAACTTTGGCCAGGCCAACGTGCTCTCGCTTCCGATCATGGCCGTGGTGGCTGCGCTGGTCCTGAACTGGAACTACTTCTCAGGCGGCCGCGGGCTCTTCGCGCAGTTCGTGGCGGTGGCTCTGGTTGTCGCAGCGGTCTTCCTGGCCGGGGCCATCTGCTACGTGTTCCCCATGTACGCCAGGTATCAACTGCCGCTGCCGCAATACCTGCTGGTGTCGTCCCGGTTCGCCGTGCGGCACCTTGCGGGAACCGTCATCCTGCTGTTCGTCACCGCGGCCGTCGTGTACGCCAGCAGCGTGATTCCGGGGCTGATCCCGTTTTTCAGCATCGGAGCCTGGCTGTACCTGACCGGCTGGCTGTGCGACCGCTTCTTCACTGCAAATGACCAGGCCGTAGCTGCGGTGGAACCTGCCGGGCATGCCGTCCTGCAGGGCGCCTCCACCGCTTGACGGTGGTCTTTCCCTGATAGCCCATTCATCGCCCCCCGGCCCCGCCGGGCCTTTGAATGAAACGTATCAAAAGCTGGGCCAAACCGCCCGGCTCAACCCCAACGAAGTGGAATAGGAAAATAATGATCCGTAGGAAACTTTCCCTCGCCGCCGCCGTCGTCACCGTGACGGCCCTGGGCCTGACCGCGTGCAGCGGCGGCGGTGACGCCCCGGCCGCCGACCTCACCTCGGTCTCCATCATGGCCCCGTTCCTTGAAGCGCAGCCGCCCGCCGCGGACGGCGCAGTCCAGAAGAAGCTCGAGGAGCTCACCGGCAAGCAGGTCAAGATCAACTGGGCACCCAACGCCTCCTACGAGGACAAGACCAACATCACGCTGGCGGGATCGGACATCCCGCAGGTCATGGTGATCCAGGGAAAGACTCCGGGCTTCGTCAAGAACGCCCAGGCCGGTGCGTTCTGGGACCTCACTGACAAGCTGGATAAGTACCCGAACCTCAAGACCACCTTCCCTGACATCCAGAAGAACGCCAGCGTCAACGGCAAGGTCTACGGCGTGTTCCGCGGCCGCGCCCCCATGCGCACAGCCGTCATGTTCCGGCAGGACTGGCTGGACAAGCTGGGCCTGCAGCCGCCCAAGACCGTGGAGGACCTGTACAAGGTAGCCAAGGCCTTCACTGAGCAGGATCCGGACGGCAACGGCCAAAATGACACCTACGGCATCACCATCCCCAAGTGGGGTGCGCTGGGCACCAACAGCCCGTACGACGTGATCGAGGAGTGGTACGGCGCGGGGAACCGCTGGACGGAGCGGGACGGGAAACTCGTTCCCAGCTTCGAGACGGACGAATTCCTGGAAGCTGACCGGTTCATCAAGAAAATGGTGGACGAAAAGCTCATCAACCCCGACTTCGCAACCTTTGACAGCACCAAATGGAACGAGCCGTTCTTCAACGGCAAGGGCGGCATCATCGTTGACGTCGATTCCCGGGTGAGCGTGCTGATCAATCTCTTCAAGCAGGCAGACCCCAACAACTTCCAGAACAAGGTGGGCTTCGTGGGCAACCTTGAAGGGCCCGACGGCAAGCTGCACGCCCACCCCACCGACGGCTACTCCGGATTCCTTGCCGTGCCCAAGGCCAGCGTCAAGACCGAGGCCGAACTGGACAAGGTCCTCCAGTTCCTGAACACCATGAACGGCAAGGACGTGGCCGTCCTGCTGAACAACGGCATCGAGGGCGTGAACTTCAAGGTGGAGGACGGGAAGGCGGCCACGATCAAGCCGGAAACCCCGGAGGGCAAGGCCGTCACCACTGACATCAAGAGCTATGCACAGCTGGGCATGAACGTTGCGGGAAACACCTTCTACCCGGTCAAGCAGCCCACCGACTACGAACAGCAGGTCTTCGACAAGCGCACCGATGTCATGGCTGAGGACCTTAAGAGCGCCGTCTACAACCCGGCCGCGCCTTACGTTTCCGCCACCTACGTGGCCAAGGGTGCGCAGCTGGACAACATCGTGGCCGATGCGCGCATCAAGTACCTGGCCGGGCAGATCGATGAGCAGGGCCTGAAAGACGCCATCAAGCTGTGGGACACCAGCGGCGGCAACAAGGTCAAGGAAGAGATCAACAAGCTCTGGCAGGACAACAAGTAAATGGCAGCCCCTGTCATTGACACCCTCACCGGGGAGCGGGCGGGCAAGACCACGCCCGCTCCCCGGAAAGGGGGCAGGTTCTCCGTCCATTTCGCGCACTACAAGTGGCTGTACCTGCTGCTGCTGCCCGGCGTGGTGTACTTTGCGGTGTTCCGCTACGCGCCCATGTACGGGGTATCCATCGCCTTCAAGGACTATGTACCGTTCCTGGGCGTGAACGGCAGCCCTTGGGTGGGTTTCCGGAACTTCGAGGACTTCTTCGCCAACCCGGACTTTCCCCGGCTGCTGGGCAACACCCTGATCCTGGCCTTCCTGAACCTGGGCGTAGCCTTCCCGCTGACCATCATCCTGGCGCTGCTGCTGAATGAGGTCCGGCTGTCTATCCTCAAACGCACCGTCCAGACCCTGGTGTACATCCCGCACTTCCTGTCGTGGACCATTGTGGCCTCGCTGAGCTTCCTGCTGTTCGCCCTGGACATCGGACCGCTGTTCAAGACGCTCAACGGGATCATGGGCACCAACATCGACTTCCTGAGCGACCCGGCCTGGTTCCGTCCCCTGATTGTGCTCCAGGAAATCTGGAAGAACACCGGCTGGGGCACCATCATCTTCCTGGCCGCCCTCGCCACCGTCGACCAGGACCAGTACGAGGCCGCCATCATCGACGGCGCCGGCCGCTTCCGGAGGGTCTGGCACATCACCCTGCCGGCAATCCGCTCCACCATCATCGTGATGCTGATCCTGGCCATCGGGCAGATGCTCAACACCGGCTTCGAGCAGATCTACCTGATGACCAACGCCCTCAACCGCGAAGTGGCGGACGTCTTTGACACCTACGTCTACTTCGTGGGCATCACCCAGGGTGCGTACAGCTACTCCACCGCGGTGGGCCTGTTCAAATCCCTGGTGGGCATCGTGCTGATCTTTGGCACCAACTGGCTGGCCAAGCGATTCAACCAGAGCGGACTGTTCTAATGAAGATCCACAACACCCGCGGCGGCCGGATCTTTGACGCCGCCAACTACGTTTTCCTGTCCCTGATCGGCATCATCACCCTGCTGCCGTTTGTCTACGTCTTCGCCGGCTCCTTCGCCACCGAGGCCGAGATCACCCGCCGGGCGTTCTTCGTCTGGCCTGAGCAGTTCACCTTGGGCTCCTACGAGTACATCTTCGCCACCCCGGCGTTTGTTCGCGCCCTGGTGACCACCATCCTGGTCACGGCGGTGGGCACCCTGGTCCAGCTGGCCTTCACCGTGACCATGGCCTACCCCTTGGCCAAGAAGACACTGCGCGGCAGGAACGTGATCCTGTCCCTGGTGGTCTTTGCCATGGTGTTCTCCGGCGGCATGATCCCCACGTTCCTGCTGGTCAAGGACCTGGGCCTGCTCAACTCCTACTGGGCCCTGATCCTGCCGGCCGCGATCAACCCGTTCAGCCTGATCATCATCAAGAACTTCTTCCAGGAGCTGCCTGCCGAACTTGAGGAATCGGCCAAGATGGACGGGGCCACCGAGATCGGGATTCTCTGGCGGATCCTGCTGCCGCTGTCCAAACCGGTCCTGGCAACCTTCGCCCTGTTCTACGCCGTGGGCATCTGGAACGACTTCATGTCGCCCCTGCTGTACCTGAGCGACAACTCCAAGTGGACCCTGCAGATGTACCTGCGCCAGGTCACGGCCGCGTCGGACCTCCTGGGCACCGGCAACGTGGATCCCAACTACATTCCGCCGGAACAGGGCATCAAGTTCGCCGTGATCGTGGTGGCCACCCTGCCCATCCTCATTTTCTATCCGTTCCTGCAGAAGCATTTCGCCAAGGGCATGCTCATCGGCTCCGTCAAGGGCTGAGCCCACGCAGAAGAAAGGACACCATGAAGATCCTGCTGGCCGGCGACTCCACCGTGGCCAACTGTCCCACTCACGAGTTCCCCATGAGCGGCTGGGGTGCCCGGCTGGCCCCGCTTACCTATGCATGGGGCGCGGTGTATAACTTCGCCAAGGGTGGGGCGAGCACCGAATCCTTCCGCGCCGAGGGGCTGTGGACGGACCTGCTCGCCGAGGCAGGCGCCGGCGACCTGGTGCTCATCCAGTTCGGCCACAACGACCAGAAGAAGCAGCATCTGGCGGCCCGCACCGGGTACGCGGCAAACCTGCGCACCTTGGTGGCCGAGGTGCGTGCCCTGGGCGCCGCTCCGGTGCTCTGCACACCGGTGGAGCGCCGGCACTTCCTGGACGCGGCGTCGTCGGACGCTGTCCTGGAGGAAAGCCTGGAGGACTATCCGGAGGTGGTCCGCGAGCTCGGCCTGGAGCTGGGAGTCCCCGTGCTGGACCTGAATGCCTGGACCCGGGACCTGTATCTGCGGCTGGGTCCGGACCGCTCCCGTGAGCTTTTTTGCCACTTCGGGCCCGGTGAGCACGCGCACTGGCCCGACGGCCTGGCCGACGATACCCATTTCTCGCAGCAGGGGGCCGCGCTGGTGGCGGGGGAGGTGGCCGGGCAGCTTGGCGGGCTGGGGTACGGTGCGCCCGGCGCAGGCCAGCCGCCCACCGCCAGGGAGTTAAGCCCGACGGCGGGACGCAGCTAAGTGGGCACGGCAGGACTTGAAGCCGGCGTCCTTTACCGCAATCCGCTGGCCGGGCCGGACGACGTTGCCGGGTGGGTGGCGGAGGGGCCGCTAAGCCTTGGCAGCCACGACGGTGCGCTGGAACTGTCCGGGAGCCTGGACGACCAGGAGTTCGGCGACCATGCGCACTGGGCGTTCTGGTGCCCGGAGGAATTTCCGGACGGCATCCGCATCAGCTGGGAGTTCCTTCCCCTTGAGGAGCCCGGCCTGGCCATGCTGTTCTTTGCCGCTGCCGGCCGCCGCGGGCTGGACCTGTTCAGTCCGGACCTCGCGCCCAGGACCGGCTACTACCCGCAGTACCACTCGGGCGACATCGACGCCCTGCACGTTTCCTATTTCCGGCACAAGTACCAGTCCGAGCGGGCTTTCCGGACCTGCAACCTGCGCAAGAGCGCGGGGTTCGAACTGGTGGCCCAGGGTGCGGACCCGCTGCCTCCCACGGAAGACGCCATGGACTTCTATCGGTTGGAAGTACTCAAGGACGGCCCGCTGGTGGCGTTTTCCATCAACGGGCTCCCGCTGTTTGAGTGGCGTGATTCCTCCGACACAGTGCTTGGCGGGGGCCGGATCGGCTTCCGGCAGATGGCGCCGCTCCGGGCTGCCTACCGGAATCTGGTGGTGGAGAAGCTCTAAGCGGCGCCCATATGCACAGCAAAGCGGACGGCCCTTTTCGGGACCGTCCGCTTTGCTGGCGTTGCAGGTTGATTGCAGGTTGTTGACCTGCCGGGAACTAGAGACCCAGGACGCGGTTGAGCAGGTTGGCCAGGCCGTTCAGGCCGGTCCCGCCGTCCAGGAGCCCGGTGACGGCGCAAAGGAGGTTGCCCACCAGGTTGCCCGCTCTGGTCTGGGAGGTGATGTCCAGGACCACCTGGTTCAGGTCCACGTTGAGCCCCAGGAGATCCAGGTGCAGCGGACCGAGGACCAGGTTCAGGACGTCGCAGCTGCCGCCGGAGGCCAAGGCAGCGGCGGTGGAGGGTGCGGCCGCAGCGGTGGTGGTTACGGTCTGGGTGACCGGGGTGGCCACGCCGTTGAGGTCCGTGAAGGTACCCTGCACCAGGCCGGTGACGGTCAGCTGGCCGTTTTGGGCGCTGAAGCCGGACGGCGTGAACGAGCCTACGAAGGTGCCAACGCCGTCAATGGTCTGGTTGATGGTTCCGGTCACGTTGGCAACCTGTGATGACTGGGAAGCGGCAGAAGGAGCCGCTGGAGCCGCTGCCGTCGCCGGGCCTGCCATGCCGAAGAGCATGGCGCCGGAGAGGGCAATGGCGGTGACTGAAGCTGAGACCTTTGTTCGCATTTTCGGTTAATCCTTTCAGCGCCGGGTTGCGGCGCAACGAACCCCCCGAGGCTCCGCCCCCATGGAGAACCCCGGCGGAACTGGTTATTTCAAATGCACTTGTTTCAGATGCAGCCCTCGCGGGCCGCGACACGCAGCGCCGGCTGGTGATCCAGGCCACGGGCACGTCGACCAACCTATTAGTAAGTATGCTGATTAGTCAAGCCTGCTGCGGGCCGCCGGGCGGGACCGTCTTCCCGGCTCCCCGAGCTAAGGCAAGATAGTGGGGTCAGGAACTGCCCACTGGAGGGAGGCGGGACATGGAACCCGTATTGGTCGACGGCGGCAAGGGCACGGTGCAATTGCGCGCCGATGGCATCATCCACCTCATTTGGGAGCCCAGCGTCCGCATAGAAGTTGAGGATGCGCAGGCAGCCATGGCTGCGGTGAACCGCATAGCCGGCGACGCCACCTATCCCATGCTGGTGGACATGGCCACCACCGAGAATGTCAGCATCCAGGCGCGCTCGGTCTTTTCCATCCCCTGCGCGGCCAACCGCATCGCCCTTCTGGGGGCAAGCCCCGTGGACCGGATCATCGCCAACTTCTTCCTGGGAGTCCACATCCCGCCGTGCCCCACGCGCTTCTTCACTTCCCGGAGCGACTCCATGAAGTGGCTGCAGCAGTCCGGCAAATAGCCCTTCCGGGTCTCTGCCGCCGCTGCATCAGCCGGCGCTGGGTTTGCCGGCCCCGGCTGTGGCAGTGCTCTGCCGGACCACCAGCTCGGGCGTGAATACCACGGACCGGTGGACCGGATTCTGCGACTCCACTTCCTCGGACAGCAACTCGATGGCCGTCCGGCCCAGCAGCTCTGTCGGCTGGCGGATGGAGGAAAGCGGCACCACTGCCGACGCTGAAAAATCAATGTCGTCGTAACCAATCAAGGCCACGTCCTCCGGGATGCGGAAGGTGTGGGTCATGGTGAGCGATTGCATGACGCCCAGGGCCAGGAGGTCGTTGGCGCAGAAAATTCCCTCCGGCAACTTGGCCCTGCCCCGTTCCACCAGCGTGTCGCCCACGCTGCGGCCGGCCAGGACGGTCTGACCTTCGGCTTCCAGCACCTCGAGGGTGGCGTCCGGCTCCTCCTTCACGGCCCGCTGGGCCCCCTGGAGGCGGTCCGCCACCTGCCGGATGGAGGTGGGGCCGCCCACAAAGGCCAGCCGGCGGCGGCCGGTGTCCAGCAGGTGCCGGGCGGCAAGGTACCCGCCGGCGTCGTCGTCCACTGCAACCGAGCTGAACTTGGATTCGTCAGCCAGCCGGTCCACCAGAACGGTGGGCACTCCGCGCTCGCGGAGGAGGTCCAGCCTGTCCGCTATATCGCCTACTGGGGAAATCAGCAGGCCCTGGACGCGCTGTTCCTGGAAGAGGTCGATGTAGTTGGCCTCGCGCCCGGCATTGTGGCCGCTGTCGCCGAGCAGGACGGCGCTTCCCTGCAGCGCGGCGGCGTCCTCGGCCGCCCGGACCACGGAGGTGAAGAAGGGGTTCCCCACGTCCAGGACGATGAGGCCGATGGTGCGGCTGTGGCCCACGCGGAGCTGCCGGGCGGCATCGTTGCGGACGAAGCCGAGGTCATCGATGGCGCGCAGCACCCGCTCCTTGGTCCGCTCCGACACGCGGTCCGGATAGTTCAGGACGTTGGAGACGGTGCCCACGGCCACGCCCGCGTGGGTGGCGACGTCCTTGATGCTGGCTGTGCGGTTCATCGATTCTCCGTGCCGATATGCCCGCGGCAGTTGGTTCCGCGCGGGAAATCAAAAGTTCTTGCCATTGCTTGACACCTGCTCAAATCCAAGAGTACTTTGAATCGTACCAATGAAACGATTCAAAGTCGTGAAGTTTGAAGAGGAGTTCCAATGAGGGTGTGCTTCCGTTCCTCCGTCCAGCCGGCGCTGATTGATGAGTACCGCCGGCACCATGCAGAGGTCTGGCCGGAGATGCTGCATGCCCTCAAGGAAGCGGGCTGGCACAACTATTCCCTCTTCCTCGGCGAAGACGGACTCCTGGTGGGCTACGTGGAGTGCGACGACTTCGACGCCGTCCGCGCCCGCATGGCCCTGACGGACGTCAACGCCCGCTGGCAGGCGGAGATGGCAACGCTTTTCGAAGATTCCGGCCAGGCACCCGACGAAGGGTTCCAGGTCCTCGAGGAAGTCTTCAACCTCGACAGCCAGTTGGCGGCCCACCCCTCCGCGGGCTGAACGGGGCACAAAACCAGCACGGCTCCAGTAGCGGGGCACCAACCACAATGCAGCAGAATGACGCTCAAACACCGGAAAGAACCATCATGAACGACGTAGCAACGGCGCTGGGCAGGCTCGGGGAGCTTGCCATTGAGGTCCCTTCGTGGGCCTATGGAAATTCGGGTACGCGGTTCAGGGTGTTCGGTACGCCGGGCACGCCGCGGACCGTGCAGGAGAAGCTGGCGGACGCCGCCAAGGTGCACGAGCTGACCGGCCTTGCCCCCACTGTGGCGCTGCACATCCCATGGGACAAGGTGGACGACTACGCCGCGTTGAAGGACTACGCCGCGGGACTGGGTGTTGGCCTGGGCACGATCAACTCGAACACCTTCCAGGATGACGAGTACAAGTTCGGCTCACTGACTTCCTCAAATGAGGCGGTCCGCCGCCGGGCGGTCGACCACCACCTGGACTGCATCCAGATCATGCATGCCACGGGCTCGAAGGACCTGAAGATCTGGCTGGCGGACGGCACTAACTACCCGGGCCAGGACGATCTGCGCGGCCGCCAGGACCGCCTGGCGGAATCGCTGCAGGAAATCTACGCGGCCCTGGGTGACGAACAGCGCCTGGTGCTGGAGTACAAGTTCTTCGAACCGGCTTTTTACCACACGGATGTTCCGGACTGGGGTACCTCGTACGCGCAGACCCTGGCGTTGGGCGAGAAGGCCTTCGTGTGCCTGGACACCGGCCACCACGCCCCGGGCACGAACATCGAGTTCATCGTGATGCA
Organism: Arthrobacter sp. E1SS-5; assembly: GCF_057073715.1. Lineage (NCBI taxonomy): Bacteria > Bacillati > Actinomycetota > Actinomycetes > Micrococcales > Micrococcaceae > Arthrobacter > Arthrobacter sp. E1SS-5. Next base: position 3,516,515 of record NZ_CP172703.1, on the reverse strand, counting down.
GCTGCTGCGCCTGGGCAAGCTGGGCTCCTTCGACTTCAACTCGCGCTTCTACGCGGACGATGACCTGATCGTGGGTGCCGCGGACCCGTTCCAGCTCTTCCGCATCATGCATGAGGTAATCCGCGGCGGCGGGTACGGCAAGGATTCCGGCGTGGCCCTGATGCTGGACCAGTGCCACAACCTGGAAGAGAAGATCCCGGGCCAGATCCGGTCAGTGCTGAACGTCCAGGAGATGACGTTGCGCGCCCTGCTGGTGGACACGGCCGCCCTGGACGAGGCGCAGCGTGCAGGGGATGTCCTGGCCGCCAACGGCATCTTCAACGATGCGTTCTACACCGACGTCCGGCCGATCCTGGCCGATTGGCGTGAATCCCGCGGTCTGCCGGCGGATCCGATGGCCGCCTTCAAGGCCAGCGGTTACCAGAAGAAGATCAACGAGGACCGCGTGGGCGGCCAGCAAGCCGGATGGGGCGCATAAAGAGTTATGAGCAACAAGACTGTTGAAGACCTGATTTCCCGTTCCAACCGCCTGGGCGCGGATAAGCGGAACACCAACTTTGCCGGCGGCAACACCTCCGCCAAGGGCACCGAAACGGACCCGGTCACCGGTGAGGACGTCGAACTCCTGTGGGTGAAGGGTTCCGGCGGGGACCTGGGCACGCTGAAGGAGCAGAACCTTGCGGTGCTGCGGCTGGACCGGCTGAATGCGCTGAAGAACGTCTACCCGGGCGTGGAGCGTGAGGACGAGATGGTGGCCGCGTTCGATTACTGCCTGCACGGCAAGGGCGGAGCGGCGCCGTCGATCGATACCGCCATGCACGGGCTGGTGGACGCCGCGCACGTTGACCACCTGCATCCGGACTCCGGCATTGCGATCGCCACGGCCGCGGAGGGTGAAGCGCTGACCACCAAGATCTTCGGCAACAAGGTGGTCTGGGTACCGTGGCGCCGTCCGGGGTTCCAGCTGGGCCTGGACATCGCTGCAATCAAGGACGCCAACCCACAGGCCATCGGCACCATCCTGGGCGGGCACGGCATCACCGCGTGGGGCGCCACCAGCGAAGAAGCAGAACAGAATTCGCTGTGGATCATCGAGCAGGCGGAGAAGTACATCCGGGACAACGGCAAGGCCGAGCCCTTCGGTTCCAAGCTGCCCGGCTACGCGGCCCTGCCCCACGAGGAGCGCCGCGCCAAGGCTGCCGCCCTGGCACCGGTGATCCGCGGCCTGGTCTCCACGGACAAACCGCAACTGGGGCACTTCAGCGATGACGCCGTCGTGCTGGAATTCCTCGAAGCCGCCGAACACCCGCGCCTGGGCGCCCTGGGCACTTCCTGCCCGGACCACTTCCTGCGCACCAAGGTCAAGCCGCTGATCCTGGACCTGCCCGCCGACGCCTCCATCGAGGACTCGATAGCGCGGCTGCACGAACTGCACGCCGACTACCGCGAGGACTACCAGGCCTACTACGACCGCCACGCCGATGAGAACAGCCCCGCCCTGCGCGGAGCGGACCCGGCGGTCGTGCTGGTCCCCGGTGTGGGCATGTTCTCCTATGGCAAGGACAAGCAGACCGCCCGCGTTGCCGGCGAGTTCTACATCAACGCGATCAACGTCATGCGCGGCGCGGAGGCCATCTCCAGCTACGCCCCGATCGAGGAAGCCGAGAAGTTCCGGATCGAGTACTGGGCGCTGGAGGAAGCCAAGCTGGCCCGGATGCCCAAGCCCAAGTCCCACGCCACCCGCATCGCGCTGGTGACGGGTGCGGCGTCCGGCATCGGCAAGGCCATCGCCACGCGTTTGGCGTCCGACGGCGCATGCGTCGTCATTGCCGACCTGAACCTTGAGAACGCACAAAAGGTCGCCGAGGAGCTGGGCGGTGCCGACGTCGCCATCGGTGTCCAGGCGGATGTTACGGACGAGGCGCAGGTGTCCGCGGCGATCGACGCCGCTGTCCTTGCCTTCGGTGGCGTGGACCTGGTGGTCAACAATGCCGGCCTGTCCATCTCCAAGCCGCTGCTGGAAACCACCGAAAAGGACTGGGACCTGCAGCACAACGTCATGGCCAAGGGCTCGTTCCTGGTGGCCAAGGCCGCCGCGAAGGTGATGATCGCCCAGGGCATGGGCGGGGACATCATCTACATCTCGTCCAAGAACTCCGTGTTCGCCGGCCCCAACAACATTGCCTACTCCGCCACCAAGGCGGACCAGGCCCACCAGGTCCGGCTGCTCGCGGCCGAACTGGGCGAGCACGGCATCCGCGTCAACGGCATCAACCCCGACGGCGTGGTCCGCGGCTCCGGTATCTTCGCCGGCGGCTGGGGCGCCAAGCGCGCCGCGGTCTACGGCGTGGAGGAGGAGAAGCTCGGCGAGTACTACGCCCAGCGCACCCTGCTCAAGCGCGAAGTCCTGCCCGAGCACGTGGCCAACGCCGCCGCCGTCCTCACCAGCAACGAGCTGTCCCACACCACCGGCCTGCACATCCCCGTGGACGCCGGGGTGGCCGCAGCCTTCCTCCGATGAGTACGTCTGTTTCAGGTGTCGACGGCGGCGTGTTTGCCGCCGTCGACATCGGCGCCTCCTCCGGCCGCGTGATGCTGGGACGGGTTTCCCCGGCTGGGGCGGCGCTGGAAACCGTCCACCGGTTCCCCAACGGCGTGGTGGAGCACGACGGCGGCCTCCGCTGGGACTTCGACGCCCTGTACGCGGAGGTGCTTGAGGGCCTGCGTGCTGCCGCCACGGTGGCGGCGGTGCAGGGCGAAACCATCGCGAGCATCGGCATCGACACCTGGGCCGTGGACTACGGCCTGGTGGACGATGCCGGGAAACTGGTGGCGCAGCCGTTCAGCTACCGCGACGACCGCAGCCGCACCGCCGTCGACACCGTGCACGGCACGCTGGACCCGGCGCGCCTGTACCAGACCACAGGGCTGCAGTTCCTGCAGTTCAACACCATCTACCAGCTGGCCACCGAGCAGGACCTGGACGGGCTGCAGGCGCTGCTCATCCCGGACCTGATCGCCTTCCTGCTCACAGGGGCGCGCCGCACGGAGGCTACCAACGCCTCCACCACGGGACTGTTCGACGCCGTGGCGGGGGAGTGGGCCACCGAGTTCTTCACTGCCCTGGGCCTGCGGAAGGACCTGTTCCCGCCGCTGATCCAGCCCGGCGAAGCCTACGGGGACCTCCTGCCGGACGTAGCCGCGGCTGTCGGCCTTCCGGCGGAAACCGCGGTGGTGGCGGTCGGCTCCCACGACACCGCCTCCGCCGTCGCCGCAGTTCCCGCCGGGGATGAGGCCTTCGCCTACATCTCCTCCGGCACCTGGTCCCTGGTTGGCCTGGAACTGAAGCGCCCCGTCCTCACCGAGGCCAGCCGGGAAGCGAACTTCACCAATGAACGCGGCGTGGACGGCACCATCCGCTACCTGCGGAACGTGGGCGGGCTGTGGCTGCTGAGCGAATGCCAGCGGACGTGGGCCGGCGAAGGTTTTCAGCCGGACCTTGCCGCCCTCCTGGCTGCCGCCGCGGCACTTCCCGCCGGCGGGCCGCAGATCAATGCCGATGACCCGCACTTCATCGCCCCGGACAACATGCCCGCGCGCATCCGTGCCGCTGTGCGGCATGCCGGTGCGGACCTGGGTGATGACCCCGCGGCCATCACGCGCTGCATCATGGACAGCCTCGCGGCAGGTTATGCCCGGACCATCACGGCCGCGGAGCGCCTGGCCGACCGGCCCGTGGAGGTGGTGCACGTGGTGGGCGGCGGCTCGCAGAACGCCCTGCTCTGCCAGCTGACCGCCAACGCCACCGGTAAGCCTGTTATCGCAGGACCGGTGGAAGCCACTGCCCTGGGCAACGTACTCGTCCAGGCCCGAGCCGCCGGCGCAGCTACTGGCGGCCTGCCGCACCTGCGCAAAATCGTGGCGGCCGGAACCACCCTGCGCCGCTTCGAACCGCTTGTCAGCGTTCACCAGGGGTACGTGCAGTAGAAATGGACGAACTCACCCGAGGCCGCCACACAACCTAAAACAGAACAGGACAACGATGCCCCTCTTCGACCTTCCCCTGGCACAGCTGCGCAGCTACACCTCCGAGGTCACGCCGCCGGAAGACCTGGACGCGTTCTGGGATGCCACCCTGGACGAAGCCTGCGCCTTTCCGCTCAATGCGACCTTCGAGCCGGTGGAAAACTACCTGACGGTCATCGACACCTTTGACGTCACCTTCTCCGGCTTCGGCGGCGCACCGGTCAAGGGCTGGCTGCACCTGCCCGCCAACCGGGACGCCGGTGCCCGGCTTCCGGTGGTGGTCAACTACATCGGCTACTCGGGCGGCCGCGGCCTGGTGAACCAGGACACGCGCTGGGCGCAGGCCGGGTACGCTCACTTCATCATGGACACCCGCGGCCAGGGGTACGGCGGCACGCTGGGACACACCGCGGATCCGCACCCGTCAGCCGGGGACGTGGCGCACGCCGGCCTCATGACCAGGGGCATCACCAGCCGCGAGGACTACTACTACCGCCGCGTGTATGTGGACGCGTTCCGCGCCGTGGAAGCCGCGCAGGCCCACCCCGCCGTCGACGCCGCCAAAGTGGTGCTGGCCGGCGTGAGCCAGGGCGGGGGCCTGGTGGTGGCCACGGCGGGGCTCACCGCCGGAAGGCTCGACGGCGTCATCGCCGCGCTGCCCGACGTTCCGTTCCTGCAGGACTTCCCCCGCGCCATCGACATCACCCCGCGCGGGCCGTACCCGGAGATTGCCCAGTTCCTGGCCCGGCACCGGGACCGCTATGACGACGCCCTGGCCGTCCTCAACTATTTCGACGGCGTCAACCTGGCCCGGTATGCCACGGCGCCGGCCCTGTATTCGGCTGCCCAGATGGACGATATCTGCCCGCCGTCCACCGTCTTCGCCAGCTTCAACGCCTATGGCTCCGGGACATCCGCCGCATCCGCCACGGGAGCTGCCAAGGAGATCGAGGTGTACCGGTTCAACAACCACGAAGGCGGCCAGGAGCACCAGTGGATCCGGCAACTGGTGTTTCTGCGCAAGATTCTGGGGTAGATTCCTGTTCGGGTGAGAAAGCGGTTTCTCACCTTGGGGACAGGAAAAAATGAAGCCATTGAACAGGGTCGCGATCGTAGGCTACGGCGCCGGCGACGCGGCCAACAGCATGATCATCAGTACTGCCAACATGTTCCTGCTGGTCTACTACACCGACGTGGCCGGGATCGGAGCGGCGGCTGCCGGCACCCTGCTGGTGGTTGCGCGGGTGTTCAACGCCTTCACGGACATTGCTGCCGGCAGGATCGTTGACCGTTTCCACAGCCAGCGGTGGGGAAAGTTCCGGCCCTTCCTGCTCTTCGGCTTTGTTCCGCTGGTGCTGGGCGTGGCTGTATTCCATGTGCCCGACGTCGAGCCAGGCCTGAAGCTGCTCTACGCCTACTGCACCTACTTCCTGGTCTGTCTTGCCTACAGCCTGGTGAATGTCCCCTACGGCTGCCTGGTGGGCGCCATGACCCAGGACCCCCGTGACCGGGCCAGGCTGGCCGGAGCGCGGACCATCGGCGGCCTGTCGGTAGGGGCGACGCTTGGGTTCTTCGTGGCACCGCTCCTGGGCAGGGGCGGGGACGTCCAGCAGATCTTCACCGTGATGACGCTGGTCTTCGCGGTGCTGGGCTCCGGCCTGTACGTGTTCACTGGGACCGCCTGCCGGGAACAAGTTGCCGGCAGCGTTCCCAAAATCACCTGGCGCCAAACCACTGACGCGCTCAGGGTCAATTCGCCGCTGGTGGTCCTGTGCCTCAGTTCCGTACTGCTGGTGACCGGCAACTCCGCCACCGTGGCGGCGCAGTTTTACTACCTGCGCGATGTCCTGTCCCGCCTGGACCTCTTTCCCCTGATGGCGGCAACGCAGGTGGTCATTACCCTGGCGCTTGCCGTGCTGATGCCGCGCCCGGTCAACAGATGGGGCAAGAAGGCAGTGTTCGCCGCCGGCTGCATGCTCGGCGCCGCGGGTGGACTCGTGGTTTTCCTGGCGCCGGCAGAAGCCCCCTGGCTGGCGGTGGCCGGGATGGTCCTGGCCCAGCTTTCGGCCGCGACGGTAAGCATCCTCACCTGGGCACTCATCGCGGACACTGTGGAATACGGGGAGTGGAAAACCGGCGTCCGGGTGCAGGGCATCAACTACGCCCTCCTGGCGGCCACCCGGAAGCTGGGCATGGGCTTCGGCGGCGGATTGGTCGCCTTCGCGCTGGCGTGGGGCGGCTATTCCTCGTTGGTCCAGGAGCAGGCGGCACCGGCGCTCACGGCGATCCGCGCCGCCGCCGGACTGCTGCCGGCCGCGCTGGTGCTGGCCGCCGTCGTGATCATGTCCTGGTATAGGCTCACGGACCAGAAGCACGCCGAACTGGTGGCAGGTCTCCAGAAGTCCCGATGAAGCGAATATGACGGACGCTGATTTTGCGGCTGGGCGCACCCGGGTTTATGGTCTCTTTCATGACTAACCGTTGGTATGCGTATTTTTCGTTGGCTCTGGAGGGGCCCGCGTCTAACTGACACGCATCCAGCATTCCTTCAGAGCCAACAGGGCAGAGATTATTCTCTGCCCTTCGCCGTTTCTCCGGCGGGTTCTGAAATCCGGGCCCGCTTCCCACCTGGAACAGGACCCCGAACATGAGCACCGCAACAGCAGCAGCCCCCGCCACCGAGACCAAGTCCACGTCGAACCTGCGGGTCAGTGAATTCACCCCGCTGCCCACCCCATCGGCGCTCCTCACCAAACTGCCCCTGGACGCCCGGGCTGCTGCCGTCGTCGAACGTGGACGCGATGAGGTCCGCGCCATCATGGACGGCGTGGACGACCGCCTGCTGGTCATCGTGGGTCCCTGTTCCATTCACGACCCCAAGGCAGGGCTGGAGTACGCCCGCCGGCTGGTCAGCCAGGCCGAAAAGCACAAGGAAGACCTGCTGATCGTCATGCGGACCTACTTCGAAAAGCCGCGCACCACGGTGGGCTGGAAGGGCCTGATCAACGATCCCCGCCTGGACGGCAGCCACGACATGGTCACCGGCCTCCGCACGGCCCGGCAGTTCCTGCAGCAGGTCACCGCACTGGGCCTGCCCACCGCCACCGAATTCCTGGAACCGATCAGCCCCCAGTACATGGCCGACCTCATCTCGTGGGGCGCCATCGGTGCCCGCACCACCGAAAGCCAGATCCACCGGCAGCTTGCCTCCGGCCTGTCCATGCCCATCGGCTTCAAGAACGGGACCGACGGCGGCCTGCAGGTGGCCATCGACGCGTGCGGGGCCGCGGCGGCGGCCCAGGCGTTCCTTGGAATCGACGGCGAGGGCCGGGCCGCGCTGGTGGCGACCGCCGGAAATCCGGACACCCACGTCATCCTCCGCGGCGGCCGCAAGGGGCCCAACTACTCAGCGGCCGACGTCGAGCGGGCCTCCAGCGAACTGGCGGGCAAGGGACTGAACCCGCGCCTCATCGTCGACGCCAGCCACGCCAACAGCGGCAAGAGCCACCACCGTCAGGCCGAGGTGGCACTGGAAATCGGCGCGCAACTGGAGGACGGCGGGACCGCGGCGCGCGCCGTGGCCGGCGTCATGCTGGAAAGCTTCCTGGTGGCCGGGGCCCAGAACCTGGACGTCGCGGAACACGCGGCAGGGCGCTCGGAACTGGCCTACGGCCAAAGCGTCACGGATGCCTGCATGGACTGGGACGTTACCGCGTCCGTCCTGGAGCAGTTGGCGGCATCGGCACGGAAGCGCCGGGAGTCGAATTAGGGGACGAAATAGGGGACCCACTACTTTCACATCTGCCACAGGAACATCTAGAGTATCTATCTAGGTGGTTGGTGGATGGCTCAGCATCGGAACACCGCATTGGCACGTACCTGGGGTCACTGTTGTCCATCCGTCAGCAAAGGAAAATAGGGAAATGTCGGCAGAACAGAACTTCTCCAACGCGAAGTTCCTGACCGTGGCTGAAGTAGCCGAGGTCATGCGCGTCTCCAAAATGACTGTCTACCGGCTGGTGCACTCGGGCGAAATGCCGGCAGTGCGCTTCGGCCGCTCCTACCGGGTCCCCGAGAACGCCGTTGAACAGTACCTCAAGGGTGCTGTCGTGGACGGCCACACCGAGACGGCCTGAGGCGGCCTGTCCTGAGCCGCTCCTGATAGGCGGTACCCTGTTAAGGAACGTTTTACGTCATTGTAAGAATCTGTCAGTTGTTCAGTTCGTAGCTTTGTCCACGGACATTCTCCATCAGACAGGTACTGCATCTAGTTTGTAAGGAACTTTCGTGGGTTCAGTTATTAAGAAGCGTCGCAAGCGTATGGCCAAGAAGAAGCACCGCAAGCTGCTTCGCAAGACCCGTCACCAGCGCCGCAACAAGAAGTAGGAATACTTCGAACAGCGTGGAAATGCCCGTCGCCTTCCGAGGCGGCGGGTATTTTCTTTAACCGGGCGGCTTCCCTGGCTAGGCCCGCGGGCCGCGCATCCGGGCGAATCCCTTCCAGAGGCCGTAAATGGCACCGCCAAAAGTGGCTGCCTTAAGGCCGAAGGTGGCGGCGCGGCGCCCGGCGCGGAAGTCGTAGACCGGCCAGTTGCGGTCACGGGCGTGGCGGCGCAGCTTGGCATCCGGGTTGATGGCAACGGGATGCCCCACCAGCGACAGCAGCGGGACGTCGTTATAGGAGTCGCTGTAGGCCCAGCAGCGCTTGAGGTCCAGGCCTTCCTCGTCGGCGATGGCCTGGACGGCCACGGCCTTGGCTGAGCCGTGCAGGATGTCGCCCACCAGCCGGCCGGTGTACATGCCGTCCGACACTTCGCCCACCGTCCCCAGCGCTCCGGTCAGCCCCAGGCGGGTGGAAATCACGGTGGCCACTTCAATGGGCGTGGCGGTCACCAGCCAGACGCGGCGGCCCACCCTGAGGTGCTGTTCCGCCAGTGCCTTGGCCCCCGGCCAGATCCGCGACGCAATCATTTCGTCGTAGACCTCTTCGCCCAAGGCCTTGATGTCGTCAACGGTGATTCCTGCGGCCAGCGTCAGGGCAGAATCGCGCACGGCATGGACATCGTCGATGTTTTCCCCGCGCGCCACGAACTTGAATTGCTTCCATGCGAAGCCGGCGGCCTGGACCAGGGTGAATGCTCCGCGCTGGTGCATCTTCCGCGCCACATGGAAGAGGCTGGCTCCGCGCATCAGGGTGTTGTCCACGTCGAAGAACGCCGCTTCGCCTGGCTGCGGCTCGGCAACCGGGCGCGTGACTACGGCGACGTATTTCTCCTCGGGCATGGACTTGAGTCTAGTCAATCCAGTGGCCTGCCGCCGTCGGCGTCACCGGCAGCATGCGAACGGCGATACCGTTAAGCCATGGCTACACCCCGCGTCGTCCTGGTCACCAAAGCTGACTGCCACCTTTGCGCAGACGCGCGCGACGCCGTCCGCCGGGTCACTGCCTCATTGGGCCTCACCTGGAGCGAAGAGTTGGTGGACAACCAGCCCGAGCTGCGTGAGCGCTACGCCGAAGAGATCCCGGTGGTGCTGGTGGACGGCGTGCAGCGCGACTTCTGGAAGATCGACGAAACCCGGCTGGAACGCGTGCTGCAGCGCGCCATGGCCCAGTAGGGGAGTGCCGGTGACCTCCCTGGATCCAACGCCGCAGCCCCTCCCCGACCTTCCTGACGCCACCGGCTCTACCCCCAAGCAGATACCACCCGCCGCCGTAGCCCGGCTGACGCTCTACCTCCGTGCCCTGAACACCCTGCTCGCGGAGGGCGTTGAGCGCGTTTCCTCCGAATCACTGGCGGAGGCCTCCGGCGTCAGTTCCTCAACCCTGCGCAAGGACCTCTCCTACGTGGGATCGTACGGAACCAGGGGCGTGGGCTACGAGGTGCAGTACCTCAGCCGCCATATCGCCGCCGCACTTGGACTGACGCACGACTGGAAAGTGGCCATCGTTGGGGCCGGCAACCTGGGCAAGGCGCTGGCGCGGTACGGCGGCTTCGAGTCCCGCGGGTTCGACGTCGTGGCCATTTTCGACGCCGACCAGATGGTGGTGGGCAGCGAAGTGGGATGGCTGCGGGTCAGCGACGTGGCGGACCTCGAAACAGTCCTGCACCGGACCGGGGCCAACATGGTGGTGCTCGCGCTTCCGGCCGCTGTGGCCCAGGGCGTCTGCGACCGGGTGGTGGCGGCAGGCGTGCACAGTGTCCTGAGTTTCGCACCGGTGATGCTGCAGGTTCCCGATGGCGTCAACCTGCGCAAAGTGGACATGGCCACGGAACTCCAGATCCTGGCCTATCACGCCCAGCGGGCACAGACGCCCGGCCAGACAGCCTAGGCGCTGGCTTAACGCAGGCGGCCCGGGAAGCATTGCTGCTTCCCGGGCCGCCAGCTTGCCGGCAGAGGTACTGGTTACCGCCCGTAAGGGTTGCCGAACCCACCGGAGTACGGGTTGGCGAAAGGCTGCTGCTTTCGGAAGTACGGGGCAGCTGCAGGCAGGTAAAGCAGCACGATGGCCACGATGCCCAGGACAGTTCCCAGCGTTCCGATGGAGGGGACCCCAAACAGGCCGAAAATGGACAGGGCCGCGAAAACTGTTCCCAGGATCCGGGCCCAGTTCCTGCCCTTGCGGATGAAGAAGGCCACCAGCAAGTAGAGCGCTGCACCGATGATGCCGAATACCACCAGCGTGCCGGCAATGAAGCTCTTCATGCTGTCGTAGCTGATGTCTGTCCCGCTGGAGCGCATCTGCTGTTCAAAAAGCTGCCGGAGCTCTGGGCTGTCCAGCTGGGTGAGCCCGAGGATCATGCCGATGACGAAGATCACCCCCGATGCAATGAGCAGCCAGAAGGAGATGTTCACCAGTTGGGGAACGCCGTTGCTTCCGGCCGGCTGCGGCTGCTCAGAGGGGTACTGGCCGTAAGGGGACTGTCCATACGGCTGCTGCCCATAGCCGGGAACCTGGGAGGCGTTCTGCCCATACTGGGATCCCTGCGACCCATACTGCGGCGCGTTCTGGCCGTACTGCGGGGCATTCTGGCCATATTGCGGCGCTGCCGGCGGCTGCGACCCGTACTGGGGCTGGTTCTGACCGTACTGCGGAGCGTTCTGGCCGTACTGCGGCGCGTTTTGGCCGTAGCGCGGTGGCTGGGCTCCGGACTGGTCGTTGCTGGATTGTCCGTTGCTGGTGCGCGGGTCTTCGGACCCGGGAGGCGGGACGGGAGGAGTACTCATGGGCGTTCCTTCTGAAGGGTCGGGATCCAGGTAGGCTGCCGGGAATCGGTCCTCAGCCTTCCCCCCAGCATGGCTTAAGTCCACCGTACCCCCGGCGGGGGGCGTTGTGGATGATTCGGGAGGTGTCGATGCACGGCGTTTGCCGTTGTATGTTTGCCCGTTAAACACGGCACCCCGGCCGTGCCGTGCGGGCGGGCCGGGGTGCCGTGAAGGGGGAATCAGGCTGCGGGAGCGATGAAGGCGAGCTCCAGGTTGATGGCCACCTTGTCGCTGACCAGCACGCCGCCGGTTTCCAGGACGGCGTTCCAGGTCAGGCCGAAGTCCTTGCGGCTGATGGTGGTCTCGGCGGAAACGCCGGCGCGGGTGTTGCCGAACGGGTCCACGGCCACGCCGTTGAACTCGGTTTCCAGGGTCACGGGACGGGTAACGCCCTTGATGGTCAGGTCGCCGGTGAGTTCGTAGCTGTTGCCCTTGGCGGCCAGGCCGTTGGAAACGAAGGAGATCTCGGGGAACTTCTCCACGTCGAAGAAGTCTTCGCCCTTGACGTGGCCGTCGCGATTGGCATCGCCGGAGTCGAAGCTGGCGGTCTTGATGGTGGCGTTGATCTTCGAAGCGGCCACATCCTCGGCGAGGTCAAGCGTGGCGGCGGCTTCGGTGAACTGGCCGCGGACCTTGCTGATGCCCGCGTGGCGGACGGTGAAACCGATCTCGCTGTGGGAGTTGTCCAGGGTCCAGGTGCCGGTGGTGACGTCTGCGGGAAGTGCCATGATGTTGCTCCTTATATAGCTGTACCTGTAGAGATGTTGAAGCTTCATAAGTTGAAGTCTCAACTAACTTGCTGCATCCAGTATAAACATGTATTTGCATCTTTTGTTCCCGTGTCCGGAACATTTCTTCAAAAACTTCAGTTCTACTTGGTGTAGAAGATTTCGGATCGCGCGCCATCTTTGAGAAACTGGTAAACATGCCCCAAGCCACTGTCCATCTGCTCCGCCACGGCGAGGTCCATAATCCCGACGGCGTTCTCTATGGGCGGCTCCCGGATTTCCACCTTTCTGAGCTGGGCCAGGAGATGGCCCGGATGCTTGCGGAGCACTTCCGGCAGCGCGCTGAGCACGGGGCCCGCATCACCTACCTGGCCGCTTCGCCGCTGGAGCGTGCGCAGGAAACTGCACGGCCGACGTCGGAAGCCCTGCAGCTGCACATCCACACGGACGCACGGATCATCGAAGCCGAAAACTACTTCGAGGGCATGAAGGTCACCAAGGGTGAACTGCGCCGGCCCCGGCACTGGCCGCACCTGGTCAACCCGCTGCGCCCGTCCTGGGGCGAGCCGTACAAGCAGCAGGCGGCAAGGGTGGCAGCCGCGGCGCAGGACGCGCGCCGGAAGGCGATTGAACTCGCAGCGGGCGACTTCGGCACCGAAGGCCCCGAGGCCATCCTGGTCAGCCACCAACTGCCCATCTGGGCCACCCGCCTGACCGCGGAAGGGCGGCCGCTGTGGCACGATCCCCGCAAGCGCGAGTGCACCCTGACCTCCGTTACGTCCCTGGTGTTCGACGATGCCGGCTCGCTATTGCGGGTTGAGTACAGCGAACCCGCAGCATCCCTTCTTCCCGGTGCCGCCAGCACCCCTGGAGCCTAGTAGTGAGCAACAACAACCTTCCCTCGCGCCGCGGCCTGCTCGCCGCCGGCGGCATGGCCCTGACCGCGCTGACCCTTGGCCTGTCCGGCTGCGCGCAGGAGGACGCACTGGCCAAGCAGGCAAAAGCGGGGGACAACAAGAATTACGTTGCCGGTGACGGCTCCGTGACCGAGTTCGCCGCCGCGGACCGCAAGGAAGCCGTGCAGATCCAGGGTGCCCTCTTCAACGGCGCCGCTGTCACCCCGGCCGACTTCCAGGGAAAGGTGAGCGTCCTGAACTTCTGGTTCGCAGCCTGTGCCCCCTGCCGCGTGGAAGCGCCGCTCCTGGAGGCGCTGCACCAGGAGTTCAAGGACCAGGGCGTCCAGTTCTTCGGCGTCAACCTCCGCGATGAGAAGCCCACGGCCGAGGCGTTCGAAAAGACGTTCAACCTGACCTACCCCAGCTTTAACGACAAGGACGGCGGTGTCCTGCTGTCCGTGTCCGGCCTGGTGCCGCCCGGAGCCGTGCCCACCACGCTGGTCCTGGACAAGCAGGGGCGGGTGGCCTCCCGCGTCCTCGGCGAGATCGAGAAGGGCACCCTGAAGGCCCTCATCACCGCCGCCGTGACGGAATAGGGACAGGCCGGGACCCCGTGAACAGCCCCTTCGCCGAAGCCATCCTGAGCGGCTCCCTCCTGCTGGCCATCCCGGTGGCGCTGCTAGCCGGACTGGTCTCCTTCCTTTCGCCCTGCGTCCTTCCTCTGGTCCCCGGCTACCTGGGATACGTCACCGGCCTCAGTGGCGTGGACCTGCAAAAACAAAAGCGCGGCCGGATGCTGGCCGGCATCGGATTGTTCGTCCTGGGCTTCTCCGTGATCTTCGTCCTGCTGGGCGGCGCGTTCGGCCAGCTGGGCACCCTCATCACCGGCAGCCAGAACGCCTGGATCACTCAACTCCTGGGCATCCTGGTGGTCATCATGGGCATCGTGTTCATGGGCGGCTTCAGCTGGCTCCAGCGGGACGCGAAAATTCACGCGAAACCGCCGGCCGGCCTTTGGGGCGCACCGCTGCTGGGCCTGACCTTCGGGCTGGGCTGGGCGCCGTGCATCGGCCCCACCTACTCAGCCGTGCAGCTGCTGAGCCTCTCCGGCGGGTCGTCAGCCGCCAAGGGCGCGTTCCTGGCCTTTGTGTACAGCCTGGGGCTGGGCATTCCGTTCCTGCTGATCGCCCTGGCCCTGCGCCGGGGGATGGGCGTGATGGCGTTCTTCCGCAAGCACCGGCTGGCCATCCAGCGGACCGGCGGCGGAATCCTGGTGGTCCTGGGGCTGCTGATGGCCACCGGCGTGTGGGGTGCCTGGGTGACCGGGCTGCAGTACTGGTTCCAAACCGACGTGAAGTTGCCGATCTGATGAGCGAGCGTGTGAAGGTAAAAAAGAAGCAATCCGCCCCTGTCGCCGAGGCGAAGGCCCAGGCCGCCCTCCCGGCGCTGGGACTCAAGGGCATGCTCCGGTGGGCCTGGACCCAGCTGACCAGCATGCGCACCGCGCTGTTCCTCCTGCTGCTCCTCGCCGTCGCCGCCGTTCCCGGGTCGCTGTTCCCGCAGCGCCCGGCCAACCCGGCCACGGTGACGCAGTACATCAAGGACCACCCGGAGTACGGCAAGCTGCTGGACTCCCTCCAGCTGTACGACGTCTACTCCTCCGTGTGGTTCTCGGCGATCTACCTGCTGCTGTTCATCTCACTGATCGGCTGCGTGGTGCCGCGCGCCATCGCCCATTACAAGGCCATGCGCTCCCAGCCGCCGCGTACTCCGCAGCGCCTGTCCCGGCTGCCGGAATACGGCACCATGGTGATTCCCTCAGGCGCAGGCATCCCGGCGTCGGACGCCATCAACGGTGCCGCGGGGCTGCTGCGCAAGCGCGGCTACCGGGTTGAAGTGCGGGATGCCGACGGCGCCCTGCCGTCCCTGGGTGCCGAGCGCGGCTTCCTGAAAGAAGTGGGCAACCTGGTGTTCCACACCTCGCTCATCGGCGTGCTGGTGTCCGTGGCCGCCGGCGGCCTGTTCGGCTACAGCGGCCAGCGCATCCTGGTGGAAGGCGACACCTTCGTCAACACCCTGGTGGGCTACGACCAGTTCAACCCGGGCACCAACTTCCAGTCCAGCCAACTGCAGCCGTACTCGCTCCAACTGGACAAGTTCAACATCACCTTTGACCGTGAGTCCAAGGGCAAGTTCGGCCAGCCCATCGACTTCGCCGCCACCGTGACCACGAAGGAAAACCCGGACGCCCCTCCCAAGCAGGAGATCCTGAAGGTCAATGACCCTGTCAGCCTGGGCGGCACCAGCATCTACCTCACCGGCAACGGCTACGCGCCCGTGGTGACCATCCGCGACGGCGCCGGAAACGTGGCCATGCAGGGGCCGGTGGTGGCCAAGCTACAGGGCCAGAACTACTACTCCTCCGTGGTGATCAAGGTTCCGGACGCCCAGCCGGACCAGCTGGGATTCGTTGGCTTCTTCCTCCCCACCGCGTTCGTTAATGACAAGAACGTGTCCTTCAGCGCCGATCCCGAACTGTTCAACCCGCAGCTGACCCTGAACTCGTACTACGGCGACCTGGGACTGAACAAGGGCGCGCCGCAGAACGTCTTCGAACTCGACGTCAAAAACCTCACCCCGCTCAATGCACGGAACCTGGCGGCAGGCGGCATCACGCTGGCCCCCGGCTCCACCTACACCCTGCCCGACGGCAAAGGCAGCATCAGCTTCGACGGCGTGAAGCGCTACATCGGCGTGGACATCCACCACAACCCCGGACAGGCATCCGCCCTGGTGTTCGCCCTGCTGGCCGTGGCCGGGCTGATCCTCTCGCTGTACGTCAACCGCCGCCGCGTCTGGGTCCGCACCGGTACTGCCGCAGACGGCCGCACCATGGTGGAGTACGGTCTCCTGGCCCGCGGCGAGGACCACCGCCTGGCCGGGGAAGCAGCGGCGCTCCGTAAGCTCTTCACCACGGAGTGGCAGCTGCCTGAAGACGGTGACTCCGAAGGCGCCGCGTCTGAAGGCGCCGCTCCGTCCCAGCAAACTCCCAGCCGGACAGGCGATAATGTCGCAGGCTCCGTCGATACTGCCGCAGGCTCCGCTGAAACTGCCGCCGGCTCCGTCACCACCCCAGCAGGCCCCACCGGGCCCGAAAAGGACCAGTAATGCCATTTGGAATCAACGAAACCATGGGCCAGTACAGCGAACTCTTCATGCTGCTGGCGGCCGGTACCTACACGGTGGCCTTCATCGCCTTCGCCTGGGACCTGGCCAAGAGCAGCAAGGCGCTGCGCGCCGTTGACGCCAAGGCCGCCAAGGCAGGGACCGCCACCAAGGTTCCCGTAGCCGCAGGAGTGGGTGCAGGCTCTGCCGGGGCCCGCCTGGACGGGCCTGCCGACCGTGCCGAGCGCCCGTCGTCGTCCGCCAAGGCCGGCGTTGCAGGAACCGGCGGTGTGGTAACGGCCGACGGCGACATGAAGTACGCCACGGAGCGCCGGGTTCCGGCGCGGGTTGCCGTAGCCCTGACCATCCTCGCCGCCGTCATCCACGGCGCCGGCGTGGTCACCCGGGCCCTCGGCGCGGGCCGCGTGCCGTGGGGCAACATGTACGAATTCCTTACCACGGGCGCGTTCCTGGTGGCGGCGGTGTTCCTGCTCTCGCTGATCCGCCGCGACCTCCGCTTCCTGGGCACCTTCGTGGTGGGCCTGGTCATCATCATGATGGTGGCCGCTTCGGTGGCCTTCTGGACCCCTGTGGGCCACCTGGTTCCCGCCCTGCAGAGCTACTGGCTGGTCATCCACGTTTCCATCGCGGTGCTTTCCTCGGCCCTGTTCACCCTGACCTTCGCCATGTCCGCCCTGCAGCTGGTGCAGTCCCACCGGCAGAAGACCGTGGCAGCCGACGGCGCCGACAAGCTCGGTTTCATGCGCCTGGTGCCCTCCGCCCTGAGCCTGGAAAACCTGTCCTACCGCATCAACGCCATCGCCTTCATCGGCTGGACCTTTACCCTCATGTTCGGTGCCATCTGGGCGGAGAAGGCCTGGGGCCGGTTCTGGGGATGGGACACCAAGGAAGTGTGGACGTTCGTTATCTGGGTTGTCTACGCCGGCTACCTGCACGCGCGTGCCACCCGTGGCTGGACGGGAACCCGCGCCGCATGGCTGTCGATCGTGGGCTACCTCTGTGTGATCTTCAACTTCACCATCGTGAACACGTTGTTCAACGGGCTTCACTCCTACTCCGGCCTCTAAACTTCGCCTTTTTGCCGGCCGGTTTTTCGGGCCTTAAGACCTGACTTCGGCTGCCATGGGGTAATTGAGCGCCATATCGCCATTCGATGTAGCAACAGGGGTGTTCCCGGGTCCCGCGGAATGCTAATTTGGTGACTGTTCACTGTGATGAAGCTTGCATGTGGACCACCAGCCTTCCGAGGTAACCATGAGCTACGCCCTCGCCGTAGACGTCGGGACGAGTTTCACGGCAGCCGCCGTTGTTCGCTTTCACCAGGGTGCTTCCCCTGCGCCCGAGTGCCTGCCCCTGGGCGCCCGCGGAGCATCCGTACCCTCCGTGGTGTACTACCCGGAAGAAGGCACCGTCCTGGTGGGCGATGCCGCCGAACGCCGCGGGCTGGACACACCGGAACGCGTGGTCCGTGAGTTTAAACGCCGGATTGGCGACGACGTCCCCATCATTCTGGGCACCCTGGCGCTGCAGCCTGAAGAGGTCTTCGCCACCATGGCCAGGTGGGTGGCCGACCGCGCTGCCGAGCGCGAGGGGGGCCCGGCGTCGGCCTTCTTCCTGACCCACCCTGCCGCCTGGGGCAGCCACCGGCTGTCTGTGGTCCGGGCTGCCCTCGCTTCCCACGGGCTGGCAAACGTTACCCTCCTTCCCGAACCGGAGGCCGCCGCCCTGCACTACGCATCGCAGGTACGGGTGGAGGAAGGCAGCACCATCGCCGTCTATGACCTTGGCGGCGGCACCTTCGATACCGCTGTCCTGCGGAAGTCCGGCAGCAGCCGCTTTGAACTCGTGGGACGCCCCGAGGGCATCGAAGACCTGGGGGGAGCCGATTTCGACGCCGCGGTCCTCCGCTACGTCGCCGGCCACAGCGGGAACGCACTGGACCACCTGGACCCCGCCGACCCCGCAGTCCTCGGCGCTCTGACCCGGCTCCGGCGCGAATGCGTGGAGGCCAAGGAAGCCCTCTCCGCTGACAGCGAGGCAAGCATTCCGGTGCTCCTGCCCGGCGTCCAGCAGCAGGTCCGCCTGGTGCGTTCCGAGTTCGAAGCGCTGATTGAAGAACCGGTGCGGGAAACCGTGGAGGCACTGGAACACTCCCTGGCTCAGCTCCACCTTGAGCCGGAAGACCTGTCCACGGTGCTGCTGATTGGGGGTTCGTCCCGCATCCCCCTGGTGGCACAGCTGGTATCCGAGCAGCTGGGCCGGCCCATCGCGGTGGACGCCGACCCCAAGTCCTCCATCTGCCTGGGCGCGGCCGTGGCGGCGCTCCTGGCCCACCCCGCTGCAGCAGAGGCTGCCGCGCTGGCCGCAGCTGAGGCGGCCGAAGCTGAAGCGGCACCAAGCGGATCCACATCGACCGGAGCGGCACTGGCCGGAGCGGCGGCTGAAGAGGCGCGTGCCGCCGTCGTATCCTCCGACGCGCCGCCTGGACCGGGCAAGTCCGGCCGGCCCAGCTGGTCGCGCAAATATTCGACGCCGGGAGGAGCCATCGCCGGGCCCTCCCGCAGTGCGCTGCACGGGAAAGGGGGCGCGCACGCCCCGAAACCCACAGTCCGGGTCACGGCTGTGGCCGCGGCCGCCGCTGTCCTTACGGTCCTCACCGCCACTGCCGCCCAAAGTCCGGACGGCTTCGGGAACCTGACAGCGATGTTCGTGCCGCAGGCCGGCGCCAGCACCACGGGAGGATCTTCCGGGGGAGGGGGGACGGAAGCACCCGGTCAAGGGGCAGCAGCAGCGGCAGTCGTTCCCCAGCCGCTTGCGGGCATCGAAGCCAGCGCCAGGAAGCCGCTCACCGGGGAGCCCGGGCCCACTGCCTCCGCCCCGCCCACCGGCAAGCAGCCCGCAGGCGGAGACGGGACCGCGGCCGGCGGTGCGGCGGCCGGCGGACCTGCCGCGGGTGCTCCCGCGAATCCGCCGCCCGGTTCCGGTACCGGGATTATTCCGGATTCCCTGACCGGGGTTACCGCAAGCCCCACCGACACGTCCCAGCCTCTTCCGACGGGTCCTGCACCCACCAGCCCCGCGCCGACAGCCACCACCGCGCCCGGGACCACAACGTCTCCGGCCACATCGCCTGCCCCCTCACCGTCCGGCACCGCCCCGCCTGGCACCTCATCGCCCGGGGGGACCATCAGTCCCACCCCTAATTCCGGCCCGGCTCCCACGGACACGGGCACCGCTGCACCCACCAGCGCAAGCGCGTCTCCAACCATGGCGCCTACAACGATGTCAGCCTCCGGCCCCACGGGTGATCCGCTGGTCACACCCACGGCAACCGACTTGACGCCCACGCCGACTGTTGCGCCTTCCCCCACACCTGAGGAGTCCACCACTGCCGCCACTGACACTGCCGTCGCCACGGCCACGACTACAACCCCGGCGGCCTGAGATGGACGCGCACCTGCAACGGGCGGAACGCCCCGTACCACTTCACACGTCCCCGGACCACCAGGGGCACCCGCCTCATGCAGCGGAGCTGATGGCCAAGCAGTTAAAGGGTGCCAACGCAGCCGTACGTGAACTGCTGCTGGCACTCTCGGTGGGATTCGCCCTGCCCGGACCGCTCCCGGCCGACCTCCAGCGCAAATTCGTCAACGGGACCGTGGAGGACCTGGACTCCCTGGTGGACCGGGCAGAGGTCGCGGGCCTGCTGAGGCCGGACGGCACGGTGGTGGGGACCGCCCAGCACGCCTTGTTGACTGCCACGCCAACCGCCAAGGTGCACGCGCTCCAGCGGGAGCTCGTGACTGTCTTCGCGTCCACGGGTCAACCGCTTGGCAATCTTGCGCGGGAACTCGCCAGGGGCGGACTTGCCGATTCCAGGGTTGCAGCGGAACTTGAGCAAGCGGCCAACGCTGCCCTGGAAAACGACCCCCGGCTTGCCTCCCAGCTCTACGAGGAAGCGCTCCTTGCCGGCGCCGACCCGCTGGCCACCGCGGCCCGGCGCGCCCAGGCCGCAGCCGGGGACGGGGAACTGGACACCGCCGCCCGCATCATCGACGCCCTTTTGGTCAGCGCGGAGCCGCCGGACGTGCGCCGGGGCGCGGACGTGGCTGCCTCCGTGTGGGCGCAGCGGGGAATGCTGGCCCGCGCGGCCGACGTCTACAGCTGGCTGGGGCCGGGCCGCGTGGGCGCCTCGGCGCCCCTTGCCGCCGTCGCCATGATTGGTGCGGGAGACCGGGCAGGCGCCGAAGCATTCTTCCAGCCGGACGCCCCGGCGTCGTCCCCAACGCTCCTTGCGGCTGCCCTGGTGCAGACCGGCCAGGGAGTCCTTGCATCGCTGGGTGAGAAGCCGCAGCAGGGCATTTCCATCCTGATCCATGCTTCGGACATGTTGAACTCGGCGGGCATGGCCCTTCCGCTGCCGGAGACACCTGCCGCCCTGGCAGCCCTCCTGGCCCTGCACAGCGGCGAGCCGCACCTGGCGGAAACAGTCTGCCGGGCCGCGGTGGTGGCCGGGCAGGGCGGCAACGCGGCGCAGCCCAGGCTTTTGCTGCTCCAGGCCTGGGCAGCGATGATGCAGGACAAACTCGAGGACGCCCGGTTTGCGGCCACGGAAGCCGCCAAAGCCAACCACTGGCCACTGGTCCCGCGCGACGAGTTCATGTCCGCCGCGCTGGAAGTGGGACTTGCCCGCCGCAACGGGGACGTGCCGGAGCTCCTCAGGGCCTGGGAGCGGGCGCGGGAGGCAATGCTGCACACGTCGGTGGACCTCTACAACCTCCTGCCGTGGGGGGAGCTGCTGATCGCCGCTGCCCGCCTGCGCGAAACGCGCCGCGTAGCGCAGTACCTGGAAGACGCATGGAGACTGCTGGGGCGCCTGGGCGGACCTGCACTGTGGGCCGTTCCCCTGCACTGGGCTGCCGTCCAGGCTGCACTGCTCAACGAGAGCCCTGCCGATCTGGCCCCCCATGCCACGGCGCTGGCAAGGGCTTCTGCACACAGCCAGCTGGCCGCCGTCCTGGCGACGGCGGGCAAAGCCTGGGTGTCGGTCCTGGCCGGCCGGTTCCGTACTCCCGAGGTGGAGGGCGCGGCCCGGCTGCTGGGTGCTGTGGGAATGCCGTGGGAGGGTGCCCGGCTCGCTGGACACGCAGCCGCGCGTGCCGAGGAACGGCGGGACATGATGCGCCTGCTCTCCTGTGCCAGGGACCTACACCCGCAGGGGAGCCCGGGAGCATCCGGAGCCGCCGACCCGCAGGCAGGCAGCGGCGCCGACGGCGTGGGCAAAGGGGCGCAGCCGGACGCATCCGGCCTGAGCGAGCGCGAGAAGGAAGTTGCCAGGCTGGTGCTTGAGGGCAAGACCTACCGGGAAATCGGCGAGGCCATCTACATTTCGCCCAGGACCGCAGAGCACCATATCGCCCGGATCAGGCGCCGGCTCGGCGCGGAGAACCGTTCAGACCTGCTGGCCCGCCTGCGCCTGGCACTTGGCGTGGAGAGTTCCCAGCAGCTGAATCCGCAGCAGGAATGAACCCCTAACACCCCTAGGCGTGCCAGGCCCGGTGCCCCGGAACGGCGGCCGCTGCTAGGGGGAAACCGCCCGATGCCCTGTCCCCGGCAGCGAACCTAGGTTTGGGATAACAGGATACGTTCGCCGGATGATCCGCAACTCAAAGAAGTGTGAGGACCACGCATATGCCAACACTCGCAAATGACCTTGTTCAGTTCCTGATGCAGCTCTTCGGCGACAGGGAGGCGGTCCAGGAGTTCCTGGACGACCCCGAGCGGGCATTGGCGGAACACGGCCTGGGCAACGTGTGCTCGGCTGACGTGGACGCCGCAATGCCAGTTGTCCTCGACTACGCTCCCATCACCGTCAACGCCTCATCCTTCGACCGCCTGCACAGCATCGGCGGAAACAGTGCCTGGTCCGGGCATGGAGGGTCCGGGTTCACCGGGTCCGGGCAGGCAGGCACGACGGCGGCCTACGCGGGGAGTGCCGCGGCCGTCCAGGGTGGGGTGCACAGTCCAGGGCAGGGCGGGGCGGACTACGACCATGACGACCACGCCCACGCGGTCCAGCAGCTGCACCACGTGGTGAACCACTTCTCCTACACCAGCAACACCACCGTGCTCGACCACCGGGACACCATCACGGACCAGTCGGTCAACCAAAATATCTGGGCGCACGGAGACGTGGAGCAGTGGTTCGACCATGACGCCGTGGTGGCTTCGGGGGACCACGCCGTGGCCGGCGGTGACGACGCCAGTGTCCGGGACTCCAACAACATCCGGGATTCCTACAACTCCGACCATTCGACCGATAACTCCACGGACAACTCCATCCACGCGGGCGGAGACGTCGGCATCGGCAATGAGCTGACCGCCATCTCCGGTTCCTTCAACACCGACGACTCGTTCAATACGGACGTCGCCCTGGATGTGGACGATTCCTTCAATGACAACTCGAACAACGCGGACTACTCCGACCATTCGGACCACTCCGTCAGCACGGACACGGCCGTGGACGTGCACGATTCGTTCAACGACAATTCGGACAACTCCACCCACAACTCCGTGGAGGTGGAGGATTCCTACAACCCGGACAACTCCACCACCACCGCGGTGGACGTCCACGTGGACGACTCTTTCCAGGACAATTCGGCCACGAACGTCGTGGAGGACAACCTGGTGGTTGCCGACAACCAGTTCGATTTCACGGAGGACACTCCGACCCATCCGGATGTGGACCTGGACGACCACACCGCCGCCATCGACCATGGGGTGGTTGACGACTCCACCGCGCTGTAACACGCTATTCCAACAACACGCTGTTTGCGGGAGGCAAACTGCCCGGCAGGAGGCATTCACCTCCTGCCGGGCTCTTCCGGTAGTACCGGCGTTGGCAGTTTTCGGCATCGACAGGGGGACACGCTGTGGCAGAAGCAGCACCGGCAAGGCCGCCGGGGCCGGTCACTGCCGGTCAGTTGGGGAAGCTCGTGGAGCAGGGCCTGCAGCTGGTGGGCAGCGGGGACCGCGCCGACCTGCGCCGGAGGCTGGAGCAGGCCATGGCCCGGCTGCAGGACCCCAGTATCAGGGTCATTGTGGTGGGGGAGTTCAAGCAGGGAAAGAGCAAGCTCATCAATGCCCTGGTGAACGCGCCGGTATGTCCCGTGGATGACGACATCGCCACGTCGGTCCCCACGGTGGTCCGTTATGGCGAGCCTGCGTCGGCCGCAGTCCTGGTCCCGGCCCCGGACAGTGCCGTCCCGGACAACTCCCCGGTGGAAAACCCGGCCGGAGATGCTGACGGCCGCGGCATTGAGCGGCGGCCCGTGGAGCTTACCGACCTGCCGGCCCTTGTTTCCGAGCAGGGAAACCCGGGGAACAGCAGGAAGATAGCCGCCGCGGAGGTCTGCCTGCCCCGCCGGCTCCTCACGGGCGGCCTCAGCATTATCGATTCCCCGGGCGTGGGCGGCATGGGCTCCACGCACACCTTGACCACGCTCACGGCCCTGCCCACCGCAGACGCCATGCTGCTGGTCTCGGATGCGTCGCAGGAATACACGGAACCGGAACTGCGGTTCCTGCGCCAGGCCATGCGGATCACCCCCAACGTTGCCGCCGTCCTCTCCAAGACAGACCTGTATCCGGACTGGCGGCGGGTGGCGGAGCTGGACAGGGCGCACCTGGAGCAGGTGGCGCCGGACATTCCGCTGCTTCCGCTTTCCGCGGACCTCCGCCTGGAGGCTGCCCGGCTCCAGGACAGTGAGCTCAACGATGAGTCCGGCTTCCCGGCACTGGTAGCCCACCTCCGCAATGACGTGGTGGGCAAGGCAGAGCGGATCCAGCGCCGCTCCGTCAGCCAGGACCTGCTGTCCGTCACCGGGAACCTGAGGCTGTCCCTGCAGTCCGAGCTGGACGCCCTGGAAAACCCGGGTGGCACGCCCCAAAGGCTCGCAGAGCTGGAGCAGGCCAGGACGGAAGCGGACCACCTGCGGAAACGGTCCGCCCGCTGGCAGCTCACGCTCAGCGACGGCATCAACGACCTCATCGCCGATATGGAGTACGACCTGCGGGACCGCCTTCGCGGGATCCAACGGGAGGCCGAAAATGCCATCGACCAGGGTGACCCCGGCCCCGTGTGGGCGCAGTTCTCGCAGTGGCTCGAAGAGTGTGTTGCCGCAGCGGTTTCGGACACGTTCGTCTGGACCAGCGAGCGGTCGCAATGGCTGGCGGGCCAGGTCGCTGAGCATTTCGCGGCGGACGAGGTATCGCTGCCGGTCCTGCATGTCTCTGATTCCGGGGATGCCCTGGATCCGGTGGAGCAGATGCCGGAACTGGATCCGGGCCGGGTGAACCCGATCCAGAAAGTCCTGATCGGCATGCGCGGATCCTACGGCGGCGTCCTGATGTTCGGCCTCCTGACGGGGATCTTCGGGATGGCCCTCATCAATCCGCTGTCGGTGGGCGCCGGGCTGCTGCTGGGTCGCAAGGCCTACCGGGAGGACAAGGAGACCCGGCTGAAGCGGCGCCAGGGCGAGGCGAAAGCGCTGGTGCGGCGGCAGTTGGACGATGTGACGTTCCAAGTGGGGAAGCAGTTGAAGGACAGGCTGCGCCTGGTCCAGCGGACCATCCGCGACCACTTCACCGAGATCGCGGATGAATACCACCGGTCGCTGTCGGACTCGGTGGCCGCGGCGCAGAAGGCTGCAAACTCGTACGCGCAGGAGAAGGAAGGGCGTATCCGGGACATCAGGGCTGAACTGAAGAAGGTGGATGCGCTGCACCGGGCCGCAGAAGCCGTGGCCGCGGAGGCAACCGCGGCCAGGACCCATACCGCAGCGGGGGTGGGATGACGGCGTCCACCACGGCTGGGGCCGCGGCGCTGATCCGGGAGGCGCTGGAGGTATACGCCGATGACCTGCACGCCACCCAGGAACTGCAAGGCTACGCCCGGCGGCTGGCGGAGCCACTGCGGATTGCCGTTGCCGGCATGGTGAAGGCCGGCAAATCAACGCTCCTGAACGCCATCATCGGTGAGGAGATCGCCCCCACGGACACCGGCGAATGCACCCGGATCGTCACCTGGTACCGCCATGGCCACACACCCCGCATCACCCTCCACCCGACGGCGGGGAAGCCCCGGACCCTGCCGCTGAAGCGCGTGGAGGGGCGACTGGTCTTCGTCCTTGACGGCATACGGGCGGAAGAAGTGGAACGGCTCGACGTCGAATGGCCGGCGCCGGCACTGCAGGCCATGACGCTGATCGACACCCCCGGCATCGCTTCCGTCTCCCAGGACGTCTCCGCGCGGTCCCTGGCGTTCCTGACCCCGGAGGATTCGCCGTCGGAAGCTGACGCCGTCATCTACCTGATGCGCCATCTGCACGCCTCCGACCTGAGGTTCCTGGAAGCCTTTCGTGACACGGAGGCCGGCCGCTCGGGCACGGTCAATGCCATCGCTGTGCTGTCCCGGGCCGATGAGGTGGGGGCCGGCCGCATAGACTCCCTTCTGTCCGCCGGCAACATTGCGGAAAGGTACAGCCGCGATCCCAACCTGCGGAAGCTGGCCCTGGGCGTGGTCCCGGTGGCCGGGCTCCTGGCCCAAAGCGCCCGTACCCTGCGCCAGCCGGACTTCGAAGCACTCCAGCTGCTGGCCACCCTGGACCGCACCGAGCGTGAACGGATGATGCTCTCCGCCGACAGGTTCCGCCGGTCCGCCGCGCCTGCGGGCCTGACGGAAGAGGCGCGGGCGTCCCTGCTGGAACGCTATGGGCTTTTCGGCATCCGCCTGGCCGTGGTCCTGATCCGCAACGGGTTCGCCGAACCCACGCCGCTGGCCCACGAGCTGGCCCGGCGGAGCGGCCTGGACCCCCTGCTGGACGTCCTGGACCGGCAGTTCCAGGCCAGGGCGGAAGCGCTCAAGGCCAGGACCGCCTTGGTAGCGGTGGAAGAGTTCCTGGCCAGCCGGCCGCGGCAGGGGACGGAAAACCTGGCGGCTTCCCTGGAGCGGCTGCAGGCCAACGCGCATGAGTTCCGCGAGCTCCGGCTGCTGGCTGCGCTGCGGACATCGGAGGTGGAGCTGGTCGCGGAGCTGGCTGCGGAAGCCGAACGGCTGGTGGGCGGGCAGGGCGCAGCTGCGTACCGCCGGCTGGCCGTGGCGCCTGATGCCGCACCCGAAGTGCTGGCTGACGAGGCCAGGCGCTGCCTGGCCCGATGGCGTGCAGTCGCCGAAAGTCCGCTGACGGCACGGTCCGCCGGCGAGGCCTGCCGGGTGGTGATCCGCAGCTGCGAGGGGGTGCTGGCGGATTGCACAGGCAGGCACCGGCAGCCGCAGTCGGCGTAGGACCGCCTAGGTCCTGCTGCCCCCGCGCTTCAGCCAGACGCCGGCGGATGGCAGGAAGAGCAGCGCCAGCCCGGCCAGCGCCAGGAGCAGCCCGGCGCCCCACAACATCACCACGTAGCTGCCGGCGGCCCCGGCGGGGACCAGGAAGGCCGATGCCAGGACAAGAATGAGGACGTGGCTGGCCAGCAGGGGAAGCAGGGTCCACCGGGCCCAGTTTCGGCGGCCCAGCACGGCGGCAAGCGCCACCGCCTCAAGCAGTGTTACCGCGAGCAGCGCGCTGATGCTTCCCCAGAAGACGATTTCCGCCGTCGTGCTTACGGACGCGGCGTCGCGGCCTGCTGCCATGTCCGCCACCAGGCCGCGCAGCCGCTGAAGGTTGGAGTCGCGGGCCACGAAGGATCCCAGCAGGACGGCCAGTCCCGCGGCGAAACTGAAGAGCCAGAGCGAGCGGGCAGTCCGGACCACCCGGGGCAGCGGGGGGATGGCAGGGATGGGCGGCGGGGTGGAGTAGGACAGGCCAGGCCTCGGTGGGGGAGCGGACCGGTGCCGCTCTTCTCCGCCGGGTTGGAACGCCATGGACCCTATTTCAGCCCGTCGGCATCGTGCTCATCGGTACCGCGTTGGCCTTTCCCGCCATCCTCCTTGGCCTTGGCCTCCAGTTCGTCGCGGAGTTTCTTCAGCCGCTCGGCTTCGGCCTGGTTGCGGCGGCGGGCCTCGAGGTTGCGGAGGAAGTCCGGGTCATCGTCCGGGGCCGTGGGGTGGGGGTAGCTGGGCCGCGGCTGCGCAGTGCCGCGCGGGCGCCCGATCAGCAGCCACAGGATGGCGCCCAGGACCGGCAGGACGATCTGCACGATGATCCAGGCCGGTTTCGAGATGCCCCGGGTAAGGCGGCCTTCAGTGCGGATCACGTCCACCAGGCCATACACGAAGATGACGAGGACTGCGACGGCCAAAGCCACACGGAACAGCATGCCGTTAAGTCTATCGTCAGGACGGGCGGGGGCCGCCGGGCGGAGGCGGCTAAACTTGAATAGTGGCCTTTTTGAAATATTCCCTTATCCGTTTGGCGATCTTTGTCCCCCTGTTCGCCCTGTTCATGCTCCTGCAGGTAGGGGCGCTGATGGCCGTGATCTGCGCCGCGCTCATTGCCTTTGCCATCAGCTACCTGTTTTTCCAGAAGCAGCGCGATGCTGCCGCGGCGGCCCTGCAGCACCGTTTCTCGGGGAAGGCCAAGCCGTTGCGCTCGGCCGGTGAAGTCCAGGACGCCAACGCCGAGGACGCCCTGCTGGACGCCAACCCTGACATCACCATTAACAACGCCAAGGGCACCAAGAACAGCTAGAACCCGTGGCTGAGGATCAGTCCCAGTGAGAACAGCACGCTGTAGCCGAGGTTGATCAGGCCGGTCTGCTTCAGGACCGGGATGAGGCTCTTGCGCTTGCGGCCGTTGATCATCAGCCAGGCCGGCATCAGGCAGGCGGGGATGAGCAGCAGCACGATCAGGATCCAGGGCCGGGCCGGCGCCAGGATCACCACCAGCAGGATGGCGACGGCGAGCATCAGGACGTAGCTTTCGCGCGCATGCTTGTCCCCCAGCCGTACTGCGAGGGTTTTCTTGCCGGCCTGCATGTCGGTGGGAATGTCCCGGACGTTGTTGGCCATCAGCAGTGCGGTGGCGATCAGCCCGGTGCCAATGGCGCCGATGACGGATGACAGATTGATGTGCCCGGCCTGGGTGTAGGTGGTACCGAGGGTGGCCACCAGGCCGAAGAAGACGAACACGAAAAGATCGCCCAGGCCCATGTAGCCGTAGGGGTTCTTGCCGCCGGTGTAGCCCCAGGCGGCCATGACGCAGCCCAGGCCCACCAGGATCAACCACCAGGCCTGGGTGAGGAACACCAGCACCAGGCCGAACACCATGGCCAGGGCGAAGGTGCCGAACGCCGCCCATTTGACGTGTTCGGGCTTGGCAGCGCCGGACCCCACCAGCCGCAGTGGCCCCACCCGGTCGTCGTCCGTGCCGCGGATGCCGTCCGAGTAGTCGTTCGCGAAGTTGACGCCCACTTGGAGCAGGAGTGCCACCAGCGCCGCGAGGATGGCGTTGGGCAGCAGGAACGAGTCCATCTCGTAGGCGGCGGCGGTGCCGATCAGCACCGGCGCGATCGCTGCCGGCAGCGTCCGGAGTCGGGCGCCTTGGATCCATTGGGCGGCTGTGGCCACGGTTAGTACCTCGTGTTGTTTCGGTAAGACGGCAGGATGGAACAGGCGCACCCGCCGCGGTGGTGCAGGTCCAACTCTACTTTCCCCGGTGGAGGGCGCTGAGTTCGGCGGTCATGGCGAGCCGGTCGGGCTTGCCGTTGGGCAGCATCCGCAGCGCGGGCGCCGTGAGGACGGTCTTGGGCGCCAGGATCCCCAGCTGCCGCTGCCATTGCTCTTGAAGCGCGACGGCGGGGTCCCCGGGTTCCTGCCGTCTGGCGCCTTCTCCGGCGGCGCCTTCGTTGCCGTCCGTACCCGCGGGGGCAAGCGCCACGTAGGCGGCCACGGCCTGCCCCCACTCCGCGGACGGGACGCCTGCCACAAAAGCCGCGGCGACGGCGTCGGACTTTTCCAGCTGTTCCTGCACGTGGCCGGCGGAAACCTTTACGCCGCCGGTGATGATCACATCGTCGGCGCGGCCCAGCACAGTGAGGCGGCCGTCGTCGTCAATGGAGCCCAGGTCGCTGGTGCGGTACCAGCGCACCCCGTCCTCCTCGAAGAAGGTTCCGGTTTCCTCGTCCGGTGCCTCGATGTAGCCGGCGGCCACGGTGTCCCCGCCTAGCAGGATCCTGCCGTCGGTGTCCACCCGGACCGAGACGCCTTCCAACGGATAGCCGTCGTAGATGCAGCCGCCGGAGGTTTCCGCGGACCCGTACGTGGTGACCACCCGGACCCCGGCGTCGCGGGCGGCGGCCAGCAGTGCCGGGGACGCAGGGGCGCCACCCAGCAGGATGGCGTTGAAGCGGCGGAGCACGGCCAGCGTGTCCGGCGACGGATCGTCCAGGAGGCGCTGGAGCTGGGTGGGAACCAGGGAGGTGAAGCGGATCTTGTCCGTCAGTTCCAGGGCCGCGGCGGTGAAGGCCTCCGGGGTGAAGCCGCCCGACAGGTCCATGACCCAGGGCCGGGTGCCGGCGAACAGGGAGCGGACCAGCACCTGAATGCCGGCCACGAACTGCACCGGCAGTGCCAGCAGCCACTGGCCTTCGCCCTTGAGCCGCAGCGCCGTGGCCATGGAAGAGGCTGCCAGGGACTCCACGGTTAGCAGGGTGGCCTTGGGGGTGCCGGTGGAGCCGGAGGTGCGGACCACGGCCACGGCGTCGTCGCAGCCGGGGGTTTCGACGTGCCCCACGACAAGTCCGCCGTCCGGGCCCACGGACAGTTCGACGGCGGGGCCCTCGCCGTGGAGGGCGGCCGCCAGTGCCTTCAGGGCGGGCTCGATGTTGAGCGGACCGCCCTGGGCCGGGGTGATGGATGCTTCGCTGTTCATTGCCGTCCTGCCTTAGAAGTAGTGCGGGAAGCGTGACCAGTCGGGGTCGCGTTTTTGCAGGAAGGCCTCCTTGCCCTCCACAGCCTCGTCCGTCATGTAGGCCAGGCGGGTGGCCTCGCCGGCGAACACCTGCTGGCCCGCCAGCCCGTCGTCCGCCAGGTTGAAGGCGAACTTCAGCATGCGGATGGCCTGCGGGGACTGCCGGGCGATGTCCGCTGCGTACTCCAGGGCCACCTCTTCCAGCCGCTCGTGGTCCACGGCCTCGTTGACGGCGCCCATGCGGACCATGTCTTCAGCGGAATATTCGCGGGCCAGGAAGAAAATCTCGCGGGCGGTCTTTTGCCCCACCTGCCGGGCCAGCAGCGCGGAGCCGTAGCCGGCGTCGAAACTTCCCACCGTGGCGTCCGTCTGCTTGAACTTTCCGTGCTGCCGGGACGCGATGGTGAGGTCGGACACCACGTGCAGGGAGTGCCCGCCGCCCGCGGCCCAGCCGTTGACGACGGCGATGACCACCTTGGGCATGGTGCGCATGAGGCGCTGGACTTCCAGGATGTGCAGCCGGCCGGCGCGGGCGGGGTCGATGGTTTCCTGGGTCTCGCCGTCGGCATACCGGTAGCCGTCCCTCCCGCGGATCCGCTGGTCGCCGCCGGAGCAGAAGGAGTGGCCGCCGTCCTTGGGGGAGGGCCCGTTTCCGGTCAGCAGGACGGTGGCGACGTCCGGCGTCATCCGGGCGTGGTCCATGGCCCGGTAGAGCTCATCCACGGTGCCGGGCCGGAACGCGTTGCGCACCTCGGGCCGGTTGAAGGCGATCCGGACCGTGGGCAGGTCACGCACCCAGCCGCCGTCGGAATCCCGCTCCACCTGCCGGTGGTAGGTCATGTCCTGGAAGTCCTCGAAACCGGAGACCACCCGCCAGCGCGTGGGATCGAAGACATCGGACACCGGGGCGGGGATCTGGTTGCTCACCGTCCAAGTCTAGTAATCGTGCTTAGCTGATGCAGAACTCGTTGCCCTCGGGGTCAGCCATGGTGTGCCAGGAATGCGGGCCCTGCCGGGCAGACCAGAGGAACGTTGCACCCCGCCCCTCGAGTTCGCGCCGTACCTCGTCCTTGTCCCGCCCGTCCAGCCGGACGTCCCAGTGCACCCGGTTCTTGACCGTCTTTCCCTCCGGTGCGGTCTGGAACAGGATGCGCCGTTGCGGAGCCTTGGACTCGATCTCCTCCGGCGGCCGGATGGCGGCGCCGTCCTTCCACACCAGGTTCCCGCGGTGGGTCATGGTCTGGTCGCCGGTGGCGTAGCCCTGCTCGATCATGGAGCGGATGAAGAATGCGTCCTGCGGTTCGACGGTCCACTGAAGCGTTTCTGCCCACCAGTCCGCGAGGTCATGGGGGCTGGCGGAATCGACAACTATCTGGATGTTCAGTCCCATGCGTCCACGGTAGAGGTGGGCGGGGCGTTGCGGAAGGTCCGGTGGAGCGGCTTTACGCCTGGACGTTCTGCATCTGGTTGAACAGTTCCGGCGGGATCGCGTAGACCAGGATAACGGCCAGCAGGTTCTTGGCGGCGTGGACGAAGTAGGAGAACATGACGTTCCTGCCGGTCCACATGTAGACGAACACCAGCGTGGCGCCCATGGCCAGGTAGGGAAGCAGTGAAGTGAGGGTGATCGCCTCCTGCCCCACGATGTGCAGTGCCGCGAAGAGCACCACGGACAGGATGCAGCAGATCCAGATGTTGACCCGCCTGCCCAGCTTTCCGATCAGCAGGTGCCGGAAGATGTACTCCTCCACGAACGGACCCACCACCACCAGCAGCGGCACCATCAGCCAGGCGGGGACCTGCTGCATCAGTGCCTGCAGGCCGGCCTGGTTCTGCGAGGTTTCCACCTGCCCGTTGGCGGCTACCACCACCGCCGTGAGGATCATCATGGCGATGACCGACGCCGGCACCATCAGCAGCGTAAACCAGGGCCGGGTTGCCAAAACCTTGAGGTCGCGGACCACCACCTTGCGGGCCGCCAGAAGGGCCAGTATTCCCACCGAGGCATAGAACAGCAGGTTCACTGCGTAGGAGGCCGCTGCGGGGGACGGTGCTATCTGCCGGAGAAATGGGGCCACCAGGTCACCGGCGGCGGCGAAGAACCCTGCGATGGCAACGTAGAGGCACAGCGTGGCCATGTCCATGGGGGAGAAACGGTACAGCTGGGGCTGCGGAGCGGGCGGTAAGCGGTGGGCTGTTGCCATGCTCCCAGCCTATCGCCGGGGCCGGGCGTGTAGTGCGGGTCACGTACCACTCCACACCAGGTTGTAAGATGGTCAGGTCGCGTGAAGCTTCGGCAGTTCGACGGTTCGCCCTCACATTCGCTGGCCAAAAGACCTCAAAACCGAATTATGTGAGCTCGATCATACGAAGACCGGATGCGGCCAACCCCCAACCCACAAGGAACAGTTGTGCCTCAAAGTACCCCCACAGACCTAAAGAACAGCACGGCGCCATCCTCCGCCGTCGACCCCACCCTCAGCGCCGAGGGCTACAGCAGGACCCTGGGCCGCCGCCACGTCACCATGATCGCCATGGGCGGCGCCATCGGGGTGGGCCTCTTCATGGGAGCCGGCGGACGCCTCGCCTCCACCGGCCCCGCCCTGATCTTCTCCTACGCCATCGCCGGCGTTATCGCCTACCTCCTCATGCGGGCCCTGGGCGAACTCATCATGTACCGCCAGACGTCCGGCTCGTTCGTCAGCTACGCCGGCGAGATGTTCGGCCGCAAGGGCGCCTACCTCTCCGGGTGGATGTACTTCATCAACTGGGCCATGACCGGCATCGCCGAGCTCATCGCGATCGGCCTGTACTTCCAGTTCTTCTTCCCCAACGTTCCCGTTGAACTGTCCGCCATCGCAGCGCTGGTGCTGCTGGTGGCCGTGAACCTGTTCAGCGTGAAGGCATTCGGCGAGTTCGAATTCTGGGCTTCCGTCCTGAAAGTCGCCGCCATCGTCATCTTCCTGGCTGTGGGTACCTTCATGGTGGTCACCAACGCCAAGGTGGGCGACGGCCACGCCTCCGTCAACAACCTCTTCGCGGCCGACGGCGGCATGTTCCCCAAGGGCGCGCTGGTGATGATCCTGGTCCTGAACGCCGTGATCTTCGCCTACAACGCCATCGAACTCGTTGGCATCACGGCCGGTGAGATGCAGAACCCCGAACGCGAAGTGCCCAAGGCGATCCGCGCCGTCGTCCTCCGCATCGTGGTGTTCTACGTCGGTTCCGTAACCCTGCTGGCCATGCTCCTGCCCTCTGACCAGTACAAGGCCGGCACCTCCCCGTTCGTCACCGTCTTTGGCCAGATGGGCCTGGGCTGGATGGGCGACGTCATGAACATGATCGTCATCACCGCCGCCCTGTCCTCCTGCAACTCGGGCCTGTACTCGATCGGCCGGATCTTCCGCACCATGGCCAACAATGGACACGCCCCGCAGTGGCTCACCCGCATGTCCACCCGCCATGTCCCCTACGCCGCGATCCTGGCCATCGGCGCCGTCTACCTGGTGGGCATCCTGCTGAACATCTGGCTGGGCGGCTCGCACGCCTTCGACCTCGCCCTGAACACGGCCTCCATCGGCGTGATCTTCACCTGGGGCTCCATCTTCGCCAGCCAGATCGCGCTGCGGAAGAAGAAGGGCGACGTCTCCAGCCTGCCCATGCCGGGCTCGCCCTGGACCAGCTGGGCCGGCCTCATCGCCCTGCTCGCCATCACCGTGCTCATCGGCTTCGACACCATGACCAGCAAGGATGGCGAGGTGTTCTACCTGGGCCTGTGGACCCTGGCCACCATCCCGTTCTTCGCGGTGGTCCTGTGGCTGGGCTGGCAGAAGGTCAAGAACAACCAGCCCAAGAGCGAGCTCTACAGCTGACTTCCTGAACAACGTTCGACGGCGGGTTGCCCCTGGGGAGGGCGGCCCGCCGTCGAACGTTTTATCCGGATGCCGTACGGCGCGTGGTCCTTAGGGTGCTGCACCATCCTTGAGGTGCCGCGCGAAGAAGTCCTCGATCCGCTGCCAGGCCTCGGGGGAGGACTTCGGGTCCGGGCCCACCCCCATGACCCGCATCAGCGGACGGAGGAGTACCGGCCCCAGCTCTTCATCGTTGAGGAAGGCGTGGCCGGCACCGGGGAATTCCCTCACGCTGTGCTCAATACCCAGCTGGTCCAGGGCGGATTCAAGCCGGGCAGCCGCTCCCTTCAGTGACTTGTCCGCCCCGCCATAGCTGGCCACAATGGGGCAGGCGCCGCGCAGGGCGTCCAACAGGTCCTGCTGCTCCTTGCCCGGCAGCCGTCCGTAATTGACGGAAGCGGCGTCGAACCCGTCCCGGGCGGTGAGCAGGGCAAACCCGCCACCCATGCAGAAACCGATCACCCCCGTCCTGCCGTTGCTGAGTTCAGACTCCGCCAGCCAGGTGCGGGCGGTGGCGATATCGATGAACGGCCTGCCAGTCCTGGCTGCCATGGCACGCATGGTTCCCACCAGGCAGCGGCGCGGGCCGCCGTCGCTGAACAGGTCCAGCGCCAGGGTCAGGTAGCCGGCCCGGGCCAGCCGGTCCGCATGCCGGCGGGTCTGGTCATCCAGGCCGAACGCTTCATGGATCATGACGACGCCGGGAAAGGGACCCTTGCCTTCGGGTACAGCAAGGTATCCGTACAGGGAGAAGGATCCACCGGCGGCCGTGCTCCGGGCGCTCAGGTCTACGTTCGTCATGGCCCAAGGCTAGCCGCCCTCCCTGTGCAGGGACACGGTTTGAATCCAGCAATTTCGACGGCGGCGGGCGGGCTGGTGCCCGGCGCCCGGCCGGGGCAGACTGGGGCTTGTGAGCGAACCGTGGGTGCTGCATGTGGACCTGGATCAGTTCATCGCTGCCGTTGAAGTGCTCCGCCGGCCCGAACTGGCGGGAAAGCCATTGATTGTCGGCGCCCGTGGCGACCCCACGGAACGTGCTGTTGTGTCCACCGCATCCTATGAGGCCAGGGCGTTTGGGGTCGGTTCGGGAATGCCGCTGCGCATCGCCGCGCGGAAAGTGCCGGATGCCGTCATCCTGCCGGTGGACCACGAGGCCTACCTGGAAGCGTCCGAGAAGGTCATGGCGGTGCTGCGCTCGCAGCCGGGAACCACCGTCCAGGTGCTCGGATGGGACGAGGCATTCGTCGGCGTCAAGACCCCCGATCCTGAAGGCTTTGCCCGGCAACTGCAGGAGGCCGTCCTGGTGGAAACCCGCCTGCACTGCAGCGTCGGCATTGGCGACACCCTGCTCCGGGCC
The DNA here is from genome assembly GCF_057073715.1 of Arthrobacter sp. E1SS-5. Classification (NCBI taxonomy): domain Bacteria; kingdom Bacillati; phylum Actinomycetota; class Actinomycetes; order Micrococcales; family Micrococcaceae; genus Arthrobacter; species Arthrobacter sp. E1SS-5. Next base: position 3,481,238 of record NZ_CP172703.1, on the reverse strand, counting down.
AAGGTGGCCACCTCATTCGGCAAGCCCGCAGGCGTCTTTCGGCTCACCGAAAAGAACTGGCTCGACGTCATGGGGAGCAGGCCGACCGTGGAGCTGTGGGGCGTGGGAACCAAGATCTCACGCCGTCTCGCCACTCTTGGGATCAAGACCGTTGCCGAACTCGCAGCGGCTGACCCCACTGACCTGGTTCCCGAGTTCGGCCCGAAAATGGGTCCCTGGTACGCGCAGCTGGGACGGGGAGACGGCTCCCGGGTGGTGGATGACACGCCCTGGGTGCCGCGAGGGCACAGCCGCGAGACCACCTTCCAGCGCGACCTGACAGACCCCGAACAGATTGGCGACGCCGTCAGGGAATTAACTGCGCGGGTGCTGGAGGATGTTGCTGCCGAGGGAAGGCCCGTTATCGGCCTGACGCTGAAGGTGCGGTACGCGCCGTTCACCACCAGGACCTACGCGCGGAAGATACCCGAAACATCAGATGCGGCAGAAGTATCGGCGCGTGCCCTCGACCTCGCTGCGAAGATCGAGCCGGGGCAGCCCATCCGGCTGCTTGGCCTCAGGGCCGAAATGACCATGCCGGAGGATTCGCGGCAGGGCCACACGCCGACCCGCAGCGGCTGGTGAAGCCATCCGCTGCTGAGTAGATGCCGTTTTGCGGCCTCAAAACGACAAATACTCGGCACTCGATGAAGGGTGGACAGCGCAACGGCGGCAGATCCAGTGGATCCGCCGCCGTTTAGGGCTGTTGCAGCACGCCGTTCGCTGCGGCTGTATCAGCCAAGGACTAGTGACGCTTGAACTCGTCCTTGACGCTTTCGCCCACCTTCTTGGCGTCTGCCTTGACCTGGTCGGCCTGGCCTTCTGCCTTGAGGCGGTCGTTGTCGGTCGCGTTGCCTGCAGCTTCCTTGGCCTTGCCGCCAAGGTTCTCTGCCGCGTTACTGATCTTGTCTCCGAGGCCCATGGTTCCGGCCTCCTTTCGTTTCCGTCGATCAACCGTGCCCTTTCACGATAAGCAAAGCTTGCTTACTATTTCAAGTCTCCGGCCGTAGATGCTGCCTGCTGTCAGGCCCCGCCGCTAGGCTCGGGCTCATGGAAAAAGCGCGCGGCAAAGCGGCGGCCAAGGTGGCCCCGCCCCGGCTCTCCCCGCTGGAGTTGCAAGACCTTGAGGATCTGCCGGATCCCGTGCTCCGCAAAGGGGGCCGGCATGAGAACGCACGGTTCACCCGTGCCGCCATGGACGGCCTCGACCTCGGGGACAGCGTTTTTGCCGAATGCCGGTTCGACGCAGCATCGTTCAACGACGCCCAGCTCCGCGGCGCCTCATTCCGCGACTGCATCCTCGCGGCGGCGTACGCGCCGGTCTTCCGCGCCGCCCGCAGTACCTGGCGCGAGGTCGAGTTCCGGAATCCCCGCATGGGCTCGGCTGAACTGTATGAAAGTGGCTGGCAGTCCGTGCGCATCGACGGCGGCAAGATTGACTTCCTCAACCTCCGCGGCGCCAAGCTCAGTGACGTCCTGATCAGCGGCTGCATCATCAACGAGCTGGACCTCGGGGCCGCCATGGCAACAAGGGTGAAGCTGGAGGACTGCACAGTGGGGTCGCTGGACGTGAGCGGAGCAAGACTGAAGGACTTCGATCTCAGGGGCACGGAATTCCGCAAGATCAGCGGGCTGGGCAGCCTGTCCGGACTGGTCATCGACGAGTATCAACTGAACCTGCTGGCACCGCTCATCGCTGCGCATCTGGGCGTCACCGTGCTGTAACCGGATGCGCACCCAAGGCCTGCCGTGTACCATTTACAGAACGAACGGTCGGTAAGTGGAGGATTCCGCTGTGCCGCCCGCCGATGACAGTGCTGTTTATCGCGTGAAGGGTGTTTCCATGGCTGCAACCGCAGGTCCGCAGGCTTTCCTTGTTGGCGGGGTCCGAACGCCGGTGGGCAGGTATGGAGGGGCGTTGTCCTCCGTGCGGCCGGACGATCTTGCGGCCCTGGTGGTCCGGGAAGCCGTGCACCGCGCCGGCCTGGACCCGGAAAGCATCGAGGAAGTGATCCTCGGCAACGCAAACGGAGCCGGCGAGGAGAACCGGAACGTGGCCCGGATGGCCACCCTGCTGGCGGGACTGCCGCTCCATATCCCCGGAATCACCGTCAACCGGCTTTGCGCGTCAGGCCTCAGCGCCATCATCCAGGCCAGCCACATGATCAAGGCCGGTGCCGCTGACATTGTCATCGCCGGCGGCGTGGAGTCCATGAGCCGCGCACCCTGGGTGCAGGAAAAGCCCACCACTGCTTTCGCCAAGCCGGGCCAGATCTTCGATACCTCCATCGGCTGGCGCTTCACCAACCCCCACTTCCAGCACGGCGGCCTGTCCCGGGACGGGAAGATGACCTACTCCATGCCGGAAACCGCGGAGGAAGTGGCCCGCGTGGACAGCATTTCCCGGGAGGACGCCGACGCCTTCGCCGTCCGCTCCCACCAGTTGGCCCTGGACGCCATCGAAGCGGGCCGGTTCAAGGACGAGATCGTTCCCGTGACGGTCAAGACCCGCAAGTCCGAAACCGTGGTGGACACCGACGAGGGCCCCCGCCCCGGCACCAGCCTTGACGTCCTTGCAGGCCTGAAGCCGGTGGCACACGGCGGATCAGTGGTCACGGCAGGCAACTCGTCGTCCCTCAACGACGGCGCTTCAGCCATCATCGTTGCCTCGGAAGCCGCCATCGAGCGGCTGGGCCTGACGCCGAGGGCACGCATCATCGACGGCGCCTCCGCCGGTTGCGAGCCGGAGATCATGGGCATCGGCCCGGTCCCCGCCACCCAGAAAGTGCTCAAGCGGAGTGGCCTCAGCGTCGGCGACCTGGGCGCCGTCGAACTTAATGAAGCCTTTGCCACCCAGTCCCTGGCCTGCATCCGCCGCCTGGGACTGGAACCGGAAATCGTAAACCGCGACGGCGGCGCCATCGCCCTGGGGCATCCCCTTGGATCCAGCGGGTCCCGGATTGCCATCACCCTGCTGGGACGGATGGAACGCGAAGACGCCAGGTTCGGCCTCGCCACCATGTGCGTGGGTGTGGGCCAGGGCACCGCAATGCTGCTGGAGAAGATCTGATGGCCGCCCCGGTAAACCTCGCCGAGGAACAGTTTTCCGCCCTCCTGGTGGAGGAGCGGGAAGACCGGGTGGTGGTGCTGCTCAACCGGCCCGAGGTGAAGAACGCAATAGACCAGCAGATGGTGGACGAACTCCACACGGTCTGCGCCGCGCTGGAACAGAACCCCAAGGTGCTGATTATCGCCGGCGTGGAGGGAGTGTTCGCCTCCGGAGCCGACATCGCCCAGTTGCGCGAACGGCGGCGGGACGATGCCCTGCAGGGGATCAACTCGACAATTTTCGTCCGGATCGCCAAGCTGCCCATGCCGGTCATCGCTGCCCTGGACGGCTACTGCCTGGGCGGCGGCGCGGAGCTCGCATACGCCGCCGACTTCCGGATCGGCACCCCCAACGTGCGGATCGGCAACCCGGAAACGGGGTTGGGCATCCTTGCCGCGGCCGGAGCCAGCTGGCGGCTCAAGGAACTGGTGGGTGAACCGCTGGCCAAGCAGATCCTGCTGGCCGGGCTGGTCCTCGGCGCGGGTGAAGCCAAGGCCATCAACCTCATCACCGAAATCCACGATCCCGCCGACCTCCTGGACGCCGCCCACAGCCTGGCCAACAGGATAGGGCGGCAGGATCCGCTGGCCGTCCGCATCACCAAGTCCGTGTTCCATGCGCCTGCGGAGGCCCACCCGATCATTGACCAACTTGCCCAGGGCATCCTCTTTGAATCCCAGGCCAAGTTCGACCGCATGCAGGCGTTCCTGGACCGCAACGCGGCTAAGAAGGCAAACGCCGCCAACCCTGCCGACGGAAAGTAGACCCGTGACTGATTCATCAACGAACCCGGACCTGCCCACTGGCCTTCCCCACTTGGTGGGGGTACTGGGCGGTGGCCGCATGGGCGCGGGAATCGCCCACGCCTTCCTGATCAAGGGCGCCGACGTCCTGGTGGTGGAGCGCGACGACGTCTCCGCCGAAGGTGCGCGGGAACGCGTGGAGTCGGCGGCACTGAAGAGCATCGAGCGCGGGGCGGTGGACGCCAACTTCGATGAACTGGCATCCCGTCTGACCGTCAGCACCGACTACGACGCCTTCACCGGCCGGCAACTGGTGGTGGAAGCGGTCCCCGAAGACTGGGACCTCAAAGTAACGGCGCTGAGGGGCATTGAAGAGCGGCTGGCGGAGGACGGTTTCATCGCGTCCAACACCTCGTCGCTTTCGGTGAACGGCCTGGCCCGCGAACTGAAGCGGCCCGAAAACTTCCTGGGCCTGCACTTCTTTAACCCTGTCCCGGCATCCACACTCATCGAGGTGGTGCTGGGGGAGCGGACGTCTCCCGGACTTGCTGCCGAGGCAAAAACGTGGGTGGAGGCACTTGGCAAGACCGCCGTCGTCGTCAATGACGCCCCAGGGTTCGCGTCCTCGCGCCTGGGCGTGGCCATCGCACTGGAGGCCATGCGGATGGTGGAGGAAGGGGTCGCCTCGGCGGAGGACATCGACAACGCCATGGTCCTTGGCTACAAACACCCCACGGGACCGCTGAAAACCACGGACATCGTGGGCCTCGACGTCCGCCTGGGCATCGCCGAATACCTGCAGTCCACCCTCGGCGACCGGTTTGCGCCCCCGCAGATCCTCAGGGACAAGGTGGCCCGCGGCGAGCTGGGACGCAAAACCGGCAAGGGCTTTTTCGACTGGCCCAGCTAGGAATCTCCGCCTGTTCCCATAGGGCCTAGTCGAAGAAGCCCACGATGTAGCCGATGAAATACAGAAGGCACAGCAGGACCACGACACCAATGATGCCGATCCACAGGAACTGCGTACCCTTCCGGGTGCCGTGCTCTTCATGGCCCTGCGTCATGCTGGTGGAAGCTTCACCCGGCGGTGTTTCCCCTGGCGGAACCCCGCCCCCGGGCTCCAAACCGGTGAGCTTGTCCTCTTCCGGATCCGGATTCTGGCCTGACATGGTGACTCCCTCGCTCGACGTCGTGGTGCTTTCCCAGCGTAACCCGCCCTTCCGGCGGGCCTAGGCTGGTGCAGTGACTTTCCTTGAACCCCTTACCCTTACCGGCCGCTACGTAATCCTCGAACCGCTCGCCGCGGACCACCACGACGGCCTGGTGGCGGCTGCCAGGGACGGTGAGCTGTGGAAGCTCTGGTACACGTCGGTACCCGCGCCCGACAGGATGGCGGCGGAAATCCGCCGCCGGCTCGCGCTGCAGGACCAAGGGACCATGCTGCCGTTCACCACCCGGCTGATCGACTCAGCGACCGGCGGCCCGGGCCGCATCATCGGCATGACCACCTACATGAACATCGATGCCGCCACCCCGCGGGTGGAGATCGGCTCCACCTGGAACGCTGCGTCCGCCCAGGGGACGGGCACCAACCCGGATTCCAAGCTCCTGCTGCTGCGGCACGCCTTCGAAACACTTGGCTGCCCCGCCGTCGAGTTCCGCACCCACTGGTTGAATCACCAGTCGCGCGAGGCCATTGCCCGGCTGGGCGCCAAACAGGACGGCGTGCTCCGCAGCCACTCACGGACCAGCGACGGAAACCTGCGGGACACCGTTGTGTTCTCCATCCTGGAGCATGAGTGGCCGGCCGTCCGCGCCGGGCTCGAGTACCGCCTGGACCGGCGCGGAGAAAGGCGCGGCTAGGGGACGGAGTAGGCGCCGGAACCGCTGAGCGCAGCGAAGTATGCCTCGTAGCCCGCGGCATTCGGGTGGAAGTTGTCCGGGCTTGCGGGGTTGGCCAGGTCCAGGTTTATCCAAGGATCCGCGGAATTGACGCCGTGGCCTGCGAACGCGCCCCTGACGTCTACGTACTGAACGCCTGTGGCACTGGCGGCCGCCGCGATAGAGGCGTCCAGTCCGTTGGCCAACACGGTGGCCTGCTGGATAAATAGCGACAGTGGATCGGCGGGATTGGGGGTGACCGGGTCGTAAAGGTAGGGGTAGCCCGTCACAACGATCCTGGCGTTGGGGGCAGCCGCCTTCACGCTCTGGATCATCGAGATAACATCCTGGGTGAGCTGTCCGCTCTGGATCATCGCGGCCGCAGAGGCGGTGGCGGCGTCACATGCGGGTCCTGCGGCGGGGTTGGCCAGGGCGGCCCCGCAGGCGGTGATGATGTCGCCGAAACCGATGTTGTTGCCACCAGCAGTGATGGTCACCAATTCCGTGCTCTTGTTCAGCTGGCGAAGCTGGCTGTTCACGACGTCCCAGGTGGTCTTGCCGCTGCAGGCAGCATTCACCACCAGTTGGATTGACTTGGCTTCATCCGCGAGTTGGGAATAGGCGTTGTCGCTGCGATAGCAGGCGTCCAGGTAAGGCCCGGCACCTTGTCCTGCGGCATAGGAATCTCCCAGCGCGATGTACTTTTCCTTGTCCACGGCCTGCGCCGGAGCGGCCGCAAGGCCTGCGGTAATCGCCAGCGTGGCAAGGGCGGCAGCGAAAGCCCGCGGCCGCCGTCGTGCTGAAAAAGCTCCCATGTGTCCCCTCAATTCTTCGGTGCCCTCCGCCGGGGCAGGAGTTCGTCACAGTACTCCCGCCTGTCACAGCTGTCACGGGCCATTGGACACTCGCGCTTCACCGCAGCTTTCCCGTATGTGACATGCGGCTTCCAGCAGCGTGTGGTTAGCTGTCCGGATGAGCACAAGGGGCAGGTCCATGGACTGGGATGGCGCTGTCAACGCGTGGCACGTGTCCGGCGGCATTTACCGGATGGGGCGGCGCGAGTGGCTGACGGAAGCAGGCTGGAAGCAGGCGTTCGACGACGGCGTCCGCACCGTGGTGGATCTTCGTAACCCTGATGAAGGGCGGCGCCGGGACAGCGACCCGGTGGTGCCTGCCGCTGCATGGGCCGGGATCGACGTGGTGCAGGCGCCCACTGAGGAGCCGGGCGATCCGCGCTTCACCGCAGTCACCGGCCCGTACCTGAACGATCCTGCCCACTATGCAGAGAACGCCCGGCTTTTCCCCGGAAAGCTGGTGGATGTCTTCCGTGCCATCGCAGTGGCTGCACCCAAGGGGGACGTCCTGCTGCACTGTGCCGCGGGACGCGACCGCACCGGGTTGGTGGCTGCCATGGTCCAGGACCTTGCAGGCGACTCTGACAAAGAGATCGCCGACGGCTACCGGAGGGCCGCCCGCGGCATCAATGAGCGTTACGGGACCCACGGGCCGCCCCACAGCCGGGAGCGGTACCTGGCGGAGGCGGAGCTTGCGCCCCTGCTGGAGCAGCGCGGGCTTGCGGTGGTCGCGTTTGTCCGCGAGTTGGACACCCGCAGTTACCTTCTGGCCAACGGGCTCACCTCCACCGAACTTGATGCTGTCCTGGCCCTCTCGGGAGCGGCCTTTGCGAAGGAATCACAATGAAAACTGCCCCAGCAATCCGGCGAGGCAAGAGCAGACTGGCCCTGGGGGCCGTAGCTGGAGTGCTGGCTGCCTCCGCGTTCGGCGCCGCTCCAAGCTGGGGTGTGTCCGAACCCGGTGGCAGTCCTGCAACCCCGCCGCCCGCGACACCCGCCGCCTCCGTTCCCGCCACGCCGGACAGTACGGCCGGCCGGTGGGAATCTGCCGGCATTCCACAGGGGGACCTGGATGCGGCCATACTGCGCGACCTGGGCCTAACTCCCGATCAGTTCGCCGCAGCCGGGGAACTGGGCACACGTGCTGCTGCGGCGATGGCACAACTGCGCGCCATACCCGGTTATGTGGGCACCAGACTCCAGGACAACAAGATCATCGTGACGGGCAGTGGACCCGAATTGGATTCGGCCGTCAAGAAGTTGGCGGCAACCGACCCCGACATCTCGCTTGAAGCGCCGGCGGTTCCGACGCCCAAACCTGCGTCGCCGTCAGCGGAACCTTCCGGCACACAGCCCATCCAGCCGTCGTCGTCCCCCAGAGAAACGGCGTCCTCTTCCGCACCTGCCGCCCAGGCACCCGGACGGCAGTTCGCAGCCAGCACGGAGCAGCTCTTCCAGGCCTATGTGCGTGAGGTGGGTACGGCCGGGCTGCAGGCGGTGGTGGCCGACGGCGGCAGGTTCGTGATCAGGACAGGCGCCATCGCATCCCCGCAGTCAGGACAAGACGGCGGCGCTTCCGCAGCAGCCACGGCTCCAACAAAAACGTCAGCCGCAGGGCCTGGCAAGATCTCGCCGTCGGAATTCGTCTCCCGCTACGCCAACGTGGTGCTCGACGGCGGCGCGCCCCTCAAACCGGAGGCGGACGTTCCCGGCGGTGTGGGCTATCAGACGGACAAGCAAGCCATTTGCTCCACGGGCTTTTCTGCATTCGATCCCGCGGGCCTTCCCACCGTCCTCACGGCTGGACATTGCGCTGACGACGGCGCGGCGAAGACTACCGCTTTGTTGTTCCAGGGCGTGCCCAACGGAAGGCTGGGCGACTTTGTATTCAGCCAGTACGGCGGGCCAGGAAACTCGCGGGTCCTGAATCCCAACAGTCCAAGTCCGGGCAATGTCGGAACGGACATTGCGGTCATTGGCAGCCTGCGGCAGGACCTGGTCCCGCTGCCGGCGGCCAGCACTTACGGCGACCCCTCCCAGCCGGGGCCGGACGTCAAGATCATCGGCGCAACTGCCCCGGTCATCGGCATGCCCGTCTGCCGTTCCGGCTGGAGGACCAATTGGTCCTGTGGACATGTCGCAGCTGTTGGCATCTTCCTGGTGGGCGGCCCCAACTATCGCACCGACCCCAACGACATCCGCGCTTTCAATGGTTTCCTGTCCTACGACGTCCAGTCCAGCGGCGGTGACTCCGGAGGCCCGTGGATCAGCGGAAACTACGCTGTGGGCACGCACAGTGCCGGGGATGATCCACAGCCTGACATGCCGCCGCCGCCCAACTTTGCAGTAGCAGCCACCCTGGAGGACTCCCTCAAGGTGCTGCCCGGCTACCAGTTGGAACTCTTCCTCAATAAGCCCAAACCCGCGGCCGACCCAGGCACTACCGTCAAAGCGGGCACCAGCATCACCGGAAAGGTCCCGGCTGCCCCCGCCTCTGCTGTAGCCGCCGGATCGCAGGTCCGCATCACCTATGCCGGCCGGCAAGCCTTCGACGTCCCCGTGGACGGGACGGGCAACTGGTCCTTCACGGCACCGGAAGCGCCCGGCCCGTTCACGTTCACGGCTGAAACCGTCAACGGATACAGCCGCTCAGGCCCCGTGTCGCTGAACCTTGTCATCGCGCCGTCGTTTTTGCCCGCTCCGGTCATCACGACGCCGGCCAACGTGCCGGTGGCCGAGTTGAAGACCGTCGAAGGTACCGGAACGCCAGGCGCCACGGTGTCGTTGTCCGGTGATGTCACCGGCTCGGCCCTTGTAGGGGATGACGGCCGCTGGGCGGTTTCACTGCCGGTTCCCGCGCCCTATGGCAAAGTGAGTGTCACCGCAAAGCAGTCCTATCCCGGCCTTACGGACAGCCCTGCCACCACGGCGGCCTTCGCAGTTATGCCTCCGCCTCCGGCCGTGACCAGCCTCTCCGATGGACAGCACCTCAAACAGGACGCCCTGCCGGAAACCCTTCGGGGCACAGGGCTCAACGCCGCCGACGTGACAGTGTCGGTCGATGGAAGGCCGGTCTCAGCAGCACCGGTTGGCGCCGCACCGGGCTCCCGCTCCGTGGGCCTGGTCCTGGCGCCACTGGTCTTGGTGGCCGGGGGAACCTGGAGTACCCCCTTCCCCGCCGGGCTCTCAGCCGGCACACACACGTTCTCGGTGACGCAGTCGGTGGACGGTGTGGTTTCCACCCCTACCCGCCTCACGGTCACCGTTGACGCCCCGCCGCCAGTTCTCCCGGCCGGCAGCATCACAAATGGCGCTCTTGCAGCCACCGGAGCCGACGGGTTGATTGCCGCAGCGATTGCCGCTGTGGCTGCGCTCGCCGTCGGTATCCTGTTGATGCTGCTGGTCCGCCGTCGGAAGGGCCGCTCCACCAGCTAGCCGATGAGGGGCGGGGCCGCAAAGCCCCGCCCCTCGCGGTCAGGTGCGGCCCGTCAGGTCAGTGCCGGCCGCGCCCCTGGTCCTTGCCGTCAACCACCTGGACGGCTACAGCCAAGTTGCCGTCGGCCAGGCTTCCCCAGGCGTAAACGATGGTGTTCTTCCCGCCTTCCACCGTGATGTCCGCCGGGCCGATCACGGGATCGGTGGTTCCCGCCGCGGCCACGGTGGCCGATATGGTGCCGGCCTTCAGCTTCAGTTTCGCTTCGTCCGGGTTGGAGAGTCCCTCAATCACCGGAACTCCACCTGCCAGTACGTCGACGGCGGGCGCCGCGGCCACGTGCCTGACGGTGAGCTTGCCCTTCTGGTCGTTGCGGGGAGCCTTGGTGTCGTTCGTGAAAAGTGACGCCGTGGGTGTGCCGGCGGCATCGAGGTGGGCCACAGCGGTGTAGTTCCGGCCTTCGTCGAGTTCCACGTTGACCGGGCCGATCACCGGGTTGTCGGCGCTGGTGGCGTCGGCAGCGGTGATGGCGATCTTGTAGTCCCCGGCAGGCAGTTCCAGCGGCCCGGCCAGAGTGCCTGGAGTGAAGTTGTCGAGGGTCAGCTTGCCGTTCACCCACACGTCCACGGTCAGGCCGGGAACGCCGTGCAGGACGGAAAGCTCGGCCGTGTCATCATCATGGTGGTGCCATCCGCCGGCCTGGGCGGGAGCGGCGAAGGCCAACGAAGCAGCGAGCGAGAGTGCTCCGGCGGCGTAGGTCATTTTGCGCATGTCAAACTCCTTGCAGGATGCCCGGTAGCCGGGCTGTTTGTACTTACGCGCTTAATACCTGCGGAACGCCGTCCCTGGATGCAGTGCCGGAGAACTTTTTGCGTCAGTTTTTGCGCTTCATCAGCAGGTTGGTGATGCGCAGGGTGCACAGCCGCTGGCCTGCCTCGTTGGTGATCAGCACCTCGTGCGTGGTGAGGGTGCCGCCCAAGTGGATGGGGGTGGCGGTGATGGTCACCTGGCCCTCACGCGCGGAGCGGTGGTGGGTGGCGGAAACGTCCACGCCCACGGCGGTCTTGCCCATGGTGCTGGCGTGGATCACCGCAGCCCAGGACCCCACGGCCTCGCCCACGGCCAGGGAAGCGCCGCCGTGCAGCAGCCCGAACGACTGCCTGTTCCCCTCCACGGGCATGGTGGCCACCACGCGCTCCACGGACTCCTCCAGGATCTTTACGCCCATCTTCTCGTCCAGCTCGCCGAGGGTGATCTTCCAGAGTTCATGTTCGGGCGGCTGGTTGCCAGCGGCATCCGCGGGGGACGGGGCGTTCATAAGTTCTCCTTTGAGGCGGCCAATTCGGTCCTGGCCTTCTAGTCTGCAGCACGGCACTTCATGTATGGTGAATATATTACCGAACGGACGGTCAGTAATGGCTGTCCTGTTTGCCTGCCCCCCCTTGTTGGAAGGACCGTCAACGATGACCACCACCGCCACAGCCCCCCAGGCCACGGTCGACACCGTGGAGACAGTGCCCAGCTTCGTCAGGGACGCCTGGTGGACGCCCGACGCCGGCTCGTCGGCTTCCGCGGTCCCCGTCCGGGACGCAAGCACCGGGGAGATCCTGGCCAAGGTCAGCACGGAGGGCCTGGACCTCGGTGGGGTGGTGGAGTACGGGCGCACTACCGGCCAGGATGAACTGGGCAAGCTGACGTTCCACCAGCGCGCCCTCAAGCTCAAGGAACTGGCCCAGTACCTGAATGCCCGCCGGGAGCACTTCTACAACTACTCCTTCCAGACAGGCGCCACCAAGATCGACTCCATGGTGGACATTGACGGCGGTATCGGCGTCCTCTTTACCTTCGGTTCCAAGGGCCGGCGCGAGCTGCCCAACTCCCAGGTGGTTGTGGACGGCCCCATGGAGGTGCTCTCCAAGGATGGCTCCTTCGCCGGCGAGCACATCTACACCCGCATTCCCGGCGTCGCCGTGCAGATCAACGCCTTCAACTTCCCCGTCTGGGGCATGCTCGAGAAGTTCGCCCCCGCGTTCATTGCAGGCGTCCCCACCATCGTGAAGCCTGCCACCCCCACCGGCTACGTTGCTGCCGCGGTGGTCAAGGCAATCATCGAATCCAACATCCTGCCGAAGGGTTCGCTGCAGCTGGTCTCCGGCTCGGTCCGCGGCCTGTTGGACGTGCTGGACTACCGCGACCTGGTGGCCTTCACCGGTTCCGCCTCCACCGCAAAGTCGCTGAAAGCCCACCCGAACGTGGTGGAGGGCGGCGTCCGGTTCACGTCGGAGACCGACTCCCTGAACGCCGCTATCCTGGGCCCCGACGCGGTCGAGGGCACCCTGGAGTTCGACGCTTTCGTCAAGTCCGTGGTCACCGAAATGACTGTCAAGGCCGGCCAGAAGTGCACCGCCATCCGGCGCGCCATTGTGCCTCAGGAGCTGGTGCCCGCAGTCTCCGCCGCGATCGGCAAGCGCATTACGGAGCGGGTCGTCCTGGGTGACCCGCGCGGTGAGGGCGTCACCATGGGCGCGCTGGCCTCGGTGGAACAGCTGGAGGACGTCCGCGCGGCCGTGCAGTCCATGCTCGACGCCGGCGGTGAGCTTGCGTACGGAACGCTCGATTCGCCGTCGGTCACCTCTGCCGATGGCACCACCGGGGTGTTGGACGGCGGGGCGTTCATGGCCCCCGTGATCCTGAACTGGGACAACCCGGAAGCCGAGGCCATCCACTCGCTCGAGGCGTTCGGGCCGGTATCGTCCGTGATCGGCTACAAGGACCTGACCGACGCCGTGCGGCTGGCCGCCCGCGGCGGCGGGTCCCTGGTGGCATCGGTTTGCACCAACGATCCCGAGGTGGCCCGCCAGCTGGTCACCGGCATCGCGGCACACCACGGCCGCGTCCTGATGCTCAACCGCGAGGACGCCCGCACCTCGACAGGCCACGGCTCGCCGGTTCCGCACCTGGTCCACGGCGGACCCGGGCGTGCCGGTGGCGGCGAGGAACTGGGCGGCATCCGGTCCGTGCTGCACCACATGCAGCGCACCGCCATCCAGGGCTCCCCGAACATGCTCACCGCCGTCACCGGTGTGTGGCACGCCGGGGCCGACCGCAACTTCACCGTGGAGACCGAGGGAACGCACCCGTTCCGCAAGCACCTGTCCACCCTCAGGATCGGCGACGCCGTCCGCTCAGACCTGCGGCAGGTCACCCTGGAGGACATCACCGCGTTCGCCAACTCTACCGGCGACACGTTCTACGCCCACACCAACCAGGAAGCGGCGGAGGCCAACCCGTTCTTCCCGGGGATCGTGGCGCACGGCTACCTGCTGCTGAGCTGGGGCGCCGGGCTGTTCGTGGAGCCCGCGCCGGGTCCCGTGCTGGCCAACTACGGCCTGGAAAACCTGCGCTTCATCACCCCCGTGGCCGCGGGGGACTCCATCCGGGTGACGCTCACTGCCAAGAAGATCACGCCGCGCGAAACCGACGAATACGGCGAGGTGGCGTGGGACGCCGTGCTCACCAACCAGGATGACGAGATCGTGGCCACCTACGACGTCCTCACCCTCGTCGAAAAGTAACCCCCACGCGTGCTCTATCACTTTTGGTCCCTAAGAGCCTGTTTTGGCGACCAAAAGTGATAGAGCAACGGGGCGTTGGGCCCGGTTCTTTTTGGGATCTCCGAGCGTAAAATTCTGCCCACAAGGAGGCGGACCCAATGCATCTGACAATGAGCTCGGCCACAACCATCCTGCCGGTCGACGACCCCGCACGTGCCCACAGCTTCTACACCGAAAAGCTGGGACTTCCGCACCGCGGAACGACTGATGACGGACATCAGCTGCTCGGCATCGACGGCGGCCCGCTGCTGGAGCTGATGCCGGTGTCCGACGGAAAGCACTCGGAGCACACCGCGTTGAGCTTCCAGGTAACGGACATTGAGGCGACCGTGCGGGATATGGAAGCCAGGGGCATCAGGTTCCAGGACTACGACCTGCCCACCCTGAAAACGGAAAACCACATCTGCACCACGGGATCGGAAAAGTGCGCGTGGTTCATGGATACCGAGCACAACATCCTCTGCATCCACCAGAACCTCGGAGGGGATATGGAGTACCAGGTCTAAATCACACAGCAGCAGGGGTGCCCCGGTCGGATCGGGGCACCCCTGCTGCTTGTCTACCGGCGGCGGCTAGCTTTCGGCGCCGCCGTGCAGGCCGTCGTCGCTGCTGTCGTCCTCGCGCCCGGTGCCGCGGCCGTCTTCACTGCGGTCGGAGAGGTCCATGTTGCCGCGGGCCTCATCCATCGCGGGGCCGCCGGAGGGGACGCTGTAGGTTTCCGGGCGCACGCCGTGCGACTGCTCCTCGATCAGGGCCTGCTCCTCGCTGAAGCGGATCACGTTGGCTTCGTCGCCGGCATCGCCCGGAATGTCCTCGCGGATCTTGGAGGGGTCGGGAACGATGAATCCTGCGTCGGGTTCTTCCTTGGGGTGGCTCATGTGTTTTTCCTTCCTATCGGGTGGTTGTGTTGGCTGGGCGGTCGGTGAGGTCCACCTTGATGTCCAACGTCTGGTCGCCGCGCTTGACCTTGAAGCCTACGGTGTCGCCCGGGTTGCGCTTGCGCAGTTCCGCCAGGAGCTTCTCCGGCGTGGTGAGCTCCACGCCTTCCATGGACTGCAGGACGTCTCCCGGGCGGATTCCAGCGCGTCCCGCGGGCCCGTCGGAGTCTGCCGCGAGCACCACCACGCCGGATCCTGCCTGGATGCCCAGCTGCTGGGCGATCTGCGCGGTTAGCTCGCCCGGAGTCAGGCCAAGGTACGCGTGCTTGGCCGTGCCGTTTTTCAGCAGCTCCTCGGCGACATCCACGGCGGTGGCGGCGGGAATGGCGAAGCCAAGGGACACAGCGCCGGACGACGGCGGGATGTAGGCCTCGCTGATCCCGATCACCTCACCGCGCATGTTGATCACGGCGCCGCCGGAGTTGCCGGGACTGATCGGTGCATCGGTCTGGATGAGGTCCACCAGGGAGAGGCTGTTGGATGCGGAGCCGGGGATGGAGCGGTGCAGTCCCGAGATGATCCCGGCGGTAGCGGTGTTTTCAAATCCGAGTGGGGAGCCCAGGACCAGTGCGCCCTCGCCCACCTTGGGCAGGTTGCTCTGGTAGGTGGGCTTGGGCAGGCCGGTGCGCTTGGCCTGGACCAGCGCAAGGTCCGTGACGGCGTCGCTGGCCTTCACTGTGCCCTCGACGCGCTGCCCGTCGGCGAACCCCACTTCAACGGTGGTGGCGCCGTGGATCACGTGCTCGTTGGTAAGGATCAGGCCGTCAGCCGAGTACACCACGCCGCTGCCCAGGCCGCTCTGCGTGAAGATGGTGACGACGGACGGCGACAAGTTTTCCACGAGCTGCGGCAGGTTGCCGGCCGCTCCGGAGTCGGGGCCCGCGCCGGTGGCTGGTGCGGAGGAACCAGGTGCCGCGGAACCAGAGCCGGAGGGCGCCGGCGTGGCGGACGACGACGACGCCTGGCTTGAGGAGGTGCCGCTGGGGTTGGGAGGGCCTGGCGTGCCGGTGCATCCGCTGAGTGCCAAGGCGGCTGTGAGAGCCCCGGCGCCCAGTACTGTGCCGAGCGCCGGGTGGAGATGGCGTGAACGCTCTGGAGCGCTGGCCCTGCTCATCGATACCTCCCTGCGGATGGTGGCTTTCTACCACCGTAACGGGGGAGTGGGGAAAATACCAAGCACCCTTATTATTTGGTGCCGGGAGGGCTTGCCGCTTCCTGGGTGTGGGCGTGAAGGCCATCAAACGCCATGGTGATGACGTCGTCGGCCAGCCGTTTCGGTGAGAGGGCGCCGCCCGGTTTGTACCACTCCACAATGG
Source organism: Arthrobacter sp. E1SS-5 (assembly GCF_057073715.1). Classification (NCBI taxonomy): domain Bacteria; kingdom Bacillati; phylum Actinomycetota; class Actinomycetes; order Micrococcales; family Micrococcaceae; genus Arthrobacter; species Arthrobacter sp. E1SS-5. Next base: position 3,465,311 of record NZ_CP172703.1, on the reverse strand, counting down.
AGTTGATCATGCCGAACAGCAGGCGTGAGACGGTGCGGGGGTCGATGTCTGCGCGGAGCGATCCCTCCTCCCGGGCGGCGGAAATCAGGCCTGCGACTTTGTGGTCGAATGCGCGGCGGCGTTCCAGGGCGTCGCGTTCGATTTCTGTGTTGCCGCGGAGGCGCAGCAGCAGGGTGACAAAGGGCAGGCGGTCCACCAGGACGGCCACCGTCTGCCGCAGCACGAACTCCAGCCGGGCATCCGCCGCGCCGGAGGTCGCGTCGGGCTGCTCCAGGATGGCTTCGAGGCCGCCCAGGGCGTGGTCAAGGGCGAGTTTGAGGAGATCGCCCTTGGATGGCACGTGGTGGTAGATGGCGGACTTGGAGATGCCCAGATTCTCCGCCAGGATGCCCATGGAGGTGGCGTCGTAGCCGTGCCGGTTGAATACGTCCACGGCGATACGGAGCACGGACTGCTGGTCGTAGCCGGGGCGGCCGCGCTTGGCTGCGCCATTCACGGCAGTGCCGTTGGCGGGATTGCCGTTGGTGCTTGAGGTTTCGGTGGTGCTGGCAGTTCTGCTGGCGCTGGGCATAATCGCTAGTTTCTCACGAACGGTCGGTAAGTCCGGGGACGGCGCAGCACCACCAAAACACTCAGGCCTTCGGACGCAGGTCGTAGATGCGGCGCAGCTTGCCGTTGGACCGCTCCAGCGAGCCGGGCTCCACTACGTCCACGGTGCACGAAGAACCCACGTGGATCTTGATCTGTTCCTTCAAGGTGCGTGCCGCCGTCGTGCTCTGCTCAATGGTGACGGCGTCCCGGCGCTCGATGCGCACGGTCAGCTGGTCCATCCGCTGGCCCTCGGGGCGGGTGAGTTCCAGCTGGAAGTGCGGGCTGAGCTCGGGAATGCGCAGGGCAATTTCCTCGATCTGGGACGGGAAGAGGTTCACGCCGCGCAGGATGATCATGTCGTCGCTGCGGCCGGTGATGCGGCCCATGCGGCGGTGCGCGGGGCGGGCCGTGCCGGGCAGGAGCCGGGTGAGGTCCTTGGTGCGGTAGCGGATGATCGGCAGGGCTTCCTTGGTGAGCGAGGTGAACACCAGTTCGCCGTGCTCGCCGTCGCGCAGGACGTTTTCCTTGCCCGCAACAGGGTTGAAGGGGTCGATGATTTCGGGGCGGAAGTGGTCCTCCCAGATGTGGCTGCCGTCCTGGGTCTCCACGGCTTCGCCGGCAACGCCCGGTCCCATGACCTCGGACAGGCCGTAAATGTCGCAGGCCTTGATGTTCATCATGACTTCGAGCTCGTGCCGCATCTCCTGGGTCCACGGCTCGGCGCCGAGAACGGCGAACTTCAGTGAGGTGGAGGCGGGGTCGATCCCCATGTGCGCCATGGCGTCGGCGATGGTGAGCAGGTAGGTGGGGGTGGCCAGGATGGCGTCCGGCTTGAAGTCCTGGATCAGCTGGATCTGGCGTTCGGTCTGGCCGCCGGACATCGGAATGACGGTGCAGCCCAAGGCCTCGGCGCCGGCGTGCGCGCCCAGGCCGCCGGTGAACAGGCCGTAGCCGTAGGCGTTGTGGACCTTCATGCCGGGGCGGATGCCCGAGGCGCGGAAGCTGCGGGCCACGAGCTTCGCCCAGTCGGCCAGGTCCTGCTTGGTGTAGCCCACCACTGTGGGCCGGCCGGTGGTTCCGGAGCTGGCGTGGATGCGGGCTACTTCGTTCTGCGGCACGGCGAACATCCCGAACGGGTACTCCTGCCGCAGATCCTCCTTGGTGGTGAAGGGGAAGTTGCCCAGGTCGCTCAGTTCGCGCAGGTCGCTGGGGTGGATGCCCGCTTCATCGAACTTGCGCTTGTATAAGGGCACCCGGTCGTAAGCGTAGGCCACGGTGTGCTGCAGCCGCTGAAGCTGCAGGGCCTCGAGCTCGTCGCGGGAAATGGTTTCCTCGCGGTCCAGGACGGCGTCCGTGCCGGTTGCTGCGGTGTCCGCCGGGGTGGAAACGGCAGCGGCGGGGGTTTCGGGGGCATGCAGGGTCATGGTTTTCCTACTTCTTGGGGATGGTGCGGCTGCGTCCGCGGAACTCGGCGATGAGCTCGCCCGGGGAACTGGGCTGGGTTTCGGTAGCCGGCGTGGCGGCATCGGCGGCGAATATCTGGATGTCGTAGAGCCCGCTGCGCCCGGCGCTGGAGCGGCGGTCCGCGACGGCGGTGAGCACCTGGCCGCGGAAGGCCGGCTTGAGGAAATTAATGTCCACGCCGGAGGCAACCGTGATGGTGGCTTCCTCGCCCGGTGCAGGGTGGATGGGGTTGCACGCGAGGGCGAAGGCAGTGTCGCCGAAGGCGAAGATCATTCCGCCGTGGGCCATGCCGAAGCCGTTGAGCATTTCCTGCCGGAGGGTCATCCGGATGGTGGCGTGGCCGTCGCTGAGGGCCAGGACCTCAATGCCCATCCATTCGGAGGCGTAGTCGTTTTCCAGGATGGGGTGGGTGGCCCCGGAAAGAGTGGTCTCAGCCATGCGTCATTGCCTCCAGCTTTATTTACCGAATGTTCATTAGGTAATCCCATGAAGGGGTCCGGTGTCAAGGGGATAGGGGCTAGGTGCGTGCCTTCCTGCCCGGTTGCTTGGCCGGTTGTCCGCGCCGGAGTCGGGGACACGCCGTCGTCCGCGGCGCACCGCACGGTGGAGCGAAAAGCAACTGGGCTGGCACGCACGACGGCGGCCCGCACCTTCCGCTGCATGCCTCCGCGAGGTGGCACTTCGCGGCAGTCCCGGCTGCGAACACTGCCACGAGGTGCCCCGCGCGCGGATCGAAGTGCAAGGATGGAGGTACCGGCACCAGCAAGGACAGCAAAGGGCGGACCATGGCCAAAGGCATCTACGTCAGCGCAACAACTCCTGGATCGGGCAAGTCCCTGGTCGCCCTGGGGCTGGCGGACACGCTGCACCGGCACGCGGACAGGATCGGCTTCTTCAAGCCGGTGGTCCACGGGCCCTCGGCGGCCGACGACCCCATGGTGGCCCTGATGAAGTCCCGGTTCGCCCTGGAGGACGAACGGTGCCGCGGCGGCCTCACCCACGACGAGGTCCGCACGCTGCTGGCCGAAGGCAACCGCGCGGAAATCGACGCCCGGTGCGTCGAGATTTTCGCGGACATCGCCCGTCACTGCGACGTGGTGATTGTCGAAGGGACCGACCTGGTGGGCCAGGACGCCGCCGTCGAATTCGACCTCAACGCCCGCCTGGCCAACAACCTCGCCACGCCCGTGGTGGCAGTGGTGGGCGCCAAGGGCCGCACCGTCAGCGAGACCGCCGCCGCCGTCGAAGTTGCGCGCAAGGAACTGGCCGCCGAAAAGTGCGCGCTGCTGGCCATCATGGTCAACCGGGCTGACGCTGATGACCTGGATGCCATCGCCGCCGCCCTCAAGCCCGGTGCCTCCGGCCGGCCCGTGTATATCCTGCCCGAGCTGGAGGAAATCGCCCGGCCCACCACCGGTGAGGTGGCCATGGCGCTGGGCGTGCGCCAGATCGCGGGCACGCCGGACATGGAGCGCGACGTCAAGGACATCAAGGTGGCTGCCATGAACGTGGGCAACTTCCTGAACGTGCTGGACGAGGGCGCGCTGGTGATCGTGCCGGGGGACCGGGCGGACGTGATGGTGGCCTGCCTGGCGTCCTCCTTCTCGCCCGAGTTCCCCGTGGCGTCCGCACTCATCCTCACCGGTGGCCTGGCCCCGGACGCCAACATCTACCCGCTCCTGGCGCAGGCACCGTTCCCGGTGTTCGCGGCCGACGAGGACACGTACCAGACGGCCCGCCGGGTGTCCGAGGTGCGCAGCGAGATTTGGTCCGGGCATCGGCGCAAGGTGGCTTCCGCCCTGGGGCTGTGGTCCCGCCGGGTAGACGAGGCGGAGCTGGTGGAGCGCCTGCACCTGCCGCGGGCGGAACGGATGACGCCGTTGCGCTTCCTGCATGACCTCGTCGAGCGGGCCCGGGCGCAGCGCCGCCACGTGGTCCTGCCGGAGGGGACCGACGTCAGGATCCTGCGCGCGGCCGAGATCCTGCACCGCCGTGACGTCTGCGACCTGACCCTGCTGGGGCCGGAATCTGCCGTCCGGGAACTGGCGGCGGCGAACGGAATCGACCTGTCCGGCATCAACGTCATTGATCCGGCCACATCCGAGCTCCGATTGACGTTTGCCGAGAAGTACGCCGAACTCCGGGCGCACAAGGGCGTGGACCTGCCCAAGGCCCTGGAGATCATGCAGGACGGAAGCTACTTCGGCACCATGATGGTCCAGCTGGGCGTGGTGGACGGCATGGTCTCCGGCGCCGCGCACACCACCGCGCACACCATCAGGCCGGCGCTTGAGTTTGTGAAGACCCGGGAGGGCGTGAAGATCGTGTCCTCGGTGTTCCTGATGCTGATGCCGGACCGCGTGCTGGTCTACGGCGACTGCGCCGTGAACCCGGACCCCAATGTGGAGCAGCTGGCGGACATTGCCCTGGCATCGGCCGAGACCGCCGCGCAGTTTGGGGTGGAGCCACGGGTAGCGATGCTTTCCTATTCGACCGGTGGTTCGGGCTTTGGCGAAGCGGTGGATGAGGTGCGGCAGGCCACAGAACTGGTGCGCCAGCGCCGGCCGGACCTCGCCGTGGAGGGTCCCATCCAGTACGACGCCGCTGTGGACGCCTCGATCGCCGCGTCCAAGATGCCCGGCTCCACCGTGGCCGGGCAGGCCACCGTGTTCATCTTCCCGGACCTGAACACGGGCAACAACACCTACAAGGCGGTGCAGCAGAGCTCCGGCGCCGTGGCCGTAGGCCCGGTCCTGCAGGGCTGCGGAAGCCCGTCAACGACCTCTCCCGCGGCTGCACGGTGGAGGACATCGTGAACACGGTGGCCATCACGGCCATCCAGGCGCAGGCCCAAAGTCCAGCCCAGGGCTCGGTCCCGGCGACGGTTTCCGCGGAGGCGCCGGCGTCCTGAGGGACGGCCCGGAAAAGTACGGCGCCGGCACTCGTTCTTGGGTTTGAGTGCCGGCGCCGTACTTTTGGGTTGGGGAACAGTCAGCTGTTGTCCGGCTTGGCCAGGCTTTCCGGGTCCTCCTGCTTGGCAGGCTCATCGGAGAGGCCCTGCGGGGTGAGGTCCAGGTCTTCCCGGTTCTCCGGGGCCTCCGGCGCTTCTCCGGTTTCGGCGGCCTTCAGGTGGCCGGTATCGTCCAGGGCCGGGTTGGCGCCCTCCACGCCCGTGGGATCGTCCTTGCTGCCGGAGTCCGGCTGGGCGTTAAGTGGCGCGGTGCTGCTGGATCCCGTATTGGTGGGGTCGTTCTCGTCGATCGAATTTGGCTCGTTCGTCATGGAATTGTCCTCTCGGCGTGGTCCAGCCTTGTCCGCCGACTCTATGCACAGGCTTCGCCCATCCGCAAGGAACCGGCACGAGGGACGGGAAAGGTGCGCCCCGTTCGCTGAGCGCACCTTTTCGCTATTCCGTTCGCAGCCATTTCCGATCGACCGCATCTATAGTAAGCATACTGACGATATTTTTGGCAAGCCTCCCGTGTTCCCGTGGCGAAAGCCTTTTAGCGCCGCAGGTCAGGACCAAAAATCCGCTAGCTGCGCACTGTCCTCCGGGAATTCCAGGCCCTCCCTGATCTTTCCGCCTGAGATACGGAAGACGAGGATTTCACGCTGGTCCAGGGACTTGCCGTCGCGCTTCGCATGGGTGGTATGGATCCCAATTGCGTACCTGTCGCCCAAGGCCAAATCCTCCACATTGACCTTGATGGACCCATTCGACCGCGCAGCAAGCTCCCCGAAGTAGCCGATGATGGCATCCCGGCCCCGTTTTTCCCCCGACAGGCCACCGCTGCCGCCGATCCTCCAAACAGCGTCCTCGGCCATAATCTCCCTGAAAGTATCCATGTCGCCGGCGTTGAACGCCTCATAGCCGCGCCGAAGGATTGTCATGTCTTCCTGGGCTCCCATTGCCTCCACCTCCGTCATCGTCGTCGGATCCCAGCGAAGCCAGATTAGGCCCGGCCGGGGGCGTGGTCGAGGGGGACTGGCCCCAAACGCGTCCCCTGAAAGCTAACGGAGACACAGAAGTGTCCCCTCCCACGGCGATCAAGGGGCCCCTTCCTGTCGGAGGGGTGGGCTAGTATCGCAGCCATGCCCGGTACAGCCATCACCACCGCCTTCATCCCCGTCCGGAACCCGCAAGCCGCAGCCGGCTGGTACAGCCGCATGCTCGGGCTCACGGTAGGCCAAGCCAGCGACTTTTCGGCTGTCCTCTCCGCCGCCGGAACCGCATCGGTGACCCTCATGGGCCCGGACAGCGGTATCAAAGCCCAGCCCGGCCTTGCCTGGGCAACCTGCAACTTCCTGGTTGATGACCTGGAGGAAACGCGTGCCAGGCTCGCGGAAAACGGGGCTGCGGTCGGCGCCATCGCGGGCGCCCCGGACGTCTGCCTCTTCTTCACGGCCCAGGACCCGGACGGCAACACGCTGCTGCTGACGGACCGTTAGCCGTGCAACCTATAGTGGGGTTTGAACTGCAGACGCCAGGCTGAGGAGGCCCCGCATGCTCGTGCTCGTCATCAATTCCGGTTCGTCGTCGCTGAAGTACCAGGTGCGGGACGTGGCCGCCGGGACCGTCCTCACCGAGGGGCTGATCGAGAAGATCGGCGTGGGCAACGGCGGCGGCGGGGATGGCGAAATGGTGGGCCCGCGGGATCACGCGGAGGCCCTGGAGCAGGTGGACGCGGCCATCCACCAGGAACTGGGCGACCTCGAACTGGGGGCGGTGGGGCACAGGGTGGTCCACGGCGGCGAGCGGTTTGCCGAGCCCGTCCTGGTGGACAACGAAATCACCCGCGCCATCGAGCGCCTCAACCCGCTCGCGCCACTGCACAACCCCGCCAACGTCCTGGGCATCCGCGCCATCACCAAAAAATGGCCCAAAATGGCGCAGGTTGCAGTCTTCGACACCGCCTTCCACCGCACCCTCCCCGAGCATGCCTGGCGCTACGCGGTCCCGGATGAGCTCTACACCAACCACGGCATCCGCCGCTACGGTTTCCACGGCACCTCCAACGAGTACGTCGCGCGCCGGTCCGCCGCGCTGCTGGACCTTCCGGTCGAGGAGTTCGACGGCGTCATCGCCCACCTGGGCAACGGGGCCTCCGTGACGGCGATCCGCGGTGGACGCTCCGTGGACACCTCCATGGGCTTCACCCCGCTCGAGGGCCTGGTGATGGGCACCCGCTCCGGCGACCTGGACCCCTCCATCCTGGTGTTCCTGGGCCGCGCCGGCTGGACCCCCGAGGACCTCGACACCATGCTGAACCGCGAGTCCGGCCTCAAAGGCCTGGCCGGCCACAACGACATGCGCTCCGTGGTGGAGGCCTCGGAAGCTGGTGACGAGCGCGCCGCCATGGCGCTCGCCGTGGCCTCCTACCGGCTGGCCAAGTACATTGGCGGCTACCACGTTGCGGTGGGCGGGGCCAAGGCGTTGGTGTTCACCGCCGGGATCGGGGAAAACTCCAAAGAGTTCCGGGCCCAGGTAGCGGACCGCCTGGGCGCCCTGGGCATAGAGCTCGACGGCGGGCTGAACGCTGAGCGGTCAAAGGAGCCGCGGGTGATTTCGACCCCGTCCTCCGCGATTCCCGTCCTGGTGGTCCCCACGGACGAGGAGCGGGCCATCGCCGAGGCGACGGCCGCCGTCGTCAGCGCAGGCCACTAATCCGCATGCCGGCGATTTCCCTTCCCATCCACACCGACCGGCTGGTCCTGCGCCGGTTCGACGGCGGGGACCTGGACGCCTTCCACGCCTACCACTCGCTGCCGGAAACCGCCCGCTACCTTCCCGGTCCTGCCAAGACCTATACGCAGTCGATGGAACGGGTAGGCCGGTACGCCAACTTCGCCTTCGAGAAGGAAGGGGACTGGGTGGCCCTTGCCATCGAAGCGGCGGACGAGCCCGGGCTGCAGGGCGAAGTGGTGCTCAAATGGCTGCCGGGACGCGGGCAGGGCGAGGTGGGCTGGACCCTGGCGCCGGGAGCCCGCGGCAAGGGCTATGGCACGGAAGCCGCCCAGGCCGTCCTGCGCCTTGGCTTCGAGGAGCTGGGCATGCACCGGATTGAAGCGCGCCTGGACGAACTCAACGGAGCGTCGGCGGCACTGTGCAGCAGGCTGGGCATGCGGCTGGAAGCGCGGCACATCGATAAATGGCACTACAAAGGCCAGTGGGCCACCGAGCTCATCTACTCGATCCTTGCCGACGAGTGGCGCATCGGCTCCGGCGGCTAGCGCTACGCCCGGCCCTTGAGGATCAGGTTCCAGTAGATCTTCGGGAAAATGTCCCGGTCCAGCACCCAGGACAGCTTGCTTTCATTCCACGTGGGCAGCCGGGGGATGGTGGGCATGGGCCGGTACCGGTCGTCGAATTCGGCGAACACCACGGTGTCCCGTGACACGGTGAACGGGCATACTGAGTACCCGTTGTACTTGGCCCGCAGCGGCTTTCCCTTCCGTGCTGCCACCAGGTTCTTTGCCACCACCTTGACCTGTTTCCGGAGTGATCCGCCCGACTTGGAGTTGGTGGTGCCAGCGGCGTCGCCCAGGGACCATACGTTGGGGTACCGGAGATGCCTGAGGGTTTGGCGGTCTACCTCAACGAAGCCGCCCGCATCCCCCGCGGCCGGAAGGTCGGTGGCCTTGAGCCAGTCCGGGGCCGACTGCGGCGGAACTGCGTTGAGGACGTCGTAGGTCAGGTCCTCGGTGGTGTTGGCGGCGTTGTCCCGGATGGTGGCCCTGCGGCCGGCGGGGCTCACGGCTACAAGTTCGCTGTTGGTCCGCAGTTCGATTCCATACTGGGCGATCTTGCGGTCCAGTTCCCGGTCCACCTCCGGCACCCCGAACACGGTGGGGTAGGGCTGCACCATCACCACGCGGATCTTGTCCAGCACCCCCTGCCCGCGCCAGTAGTCGCACGCGAGGTACATGGGCTTCTGCGCGGCGCCCCCGCATTTGATGGGCCCGGCCGGCATGGTGAAGACTGCCGTGCCGGAGCGCATGGCGCTGAGCAGTGACCAGGCCTTGGGGGCCAGCTCGAACTCGTAATGGGAGGCGCCGTACGGGGAGTGCACGGCGTCGAGGAGGCCCGGCACCCGGTCCCAGTCGTACTGGAGCCCCGGGCACACCACCAGCTGCCCGTAAGCTACCGAAGACCCGGACTCAAGACTGACCGTATTGGCATTCGCATCCACCCCGACGGCTGCATCCCGGATCCAGGTGACGCCTTGGGGGATGACCGACTCCTGGCTCCGGACAGCCTCCTGGGCTTGCGCCCGCCCGCCGGCGATATGCGAGAACAGGGGCTGGAAGAGGTGGTGGTCCCGGGGCTCGACCACCGCCACGTCCTTGACACCGTAGCGCTGCAGCCGGGCCGCCAGGGAGATCCCGGCATTGCCGCCGCCGATGATCACTACCTCGTGCTGGGCAGCCACGCTGCTACTTCTTCTCGGTCAGCGCGGACGCCTTGTGCGCTGCCCGGGCGCCCGTCTTGTCCGATTCCACCACGTACTGCGGTTCATCCTCGCTGGCGCGGTGGGTGTTGCCGTCGAGTTCGAAGTCGCTGGTTTTCTTTTCCACGATTTTGCCGTGCGTCTTGCCCTGTGAGGTGTTCCACTCCACGCGGGTTCCCTTGCTCAATGACATGCCTGCTCCTCTGGTGTTAGCAACCGGAAAACACGTGCTCCCCAATAGTAAGCATGGTTAGCTTTTTCGGGTACGTGAAGCCCCATCCATTGCTCCGTACCTGTCGTTTAGCAGGCCCAAAACGACAATTACGGAGCAATCGATGGGTTACTTGAGGCCCGCCCCCGGAAGCAGGTCCACCGCGCCCAGTGCGTCGGCGATGAACGCATAGTCCCAGGCCCGTTCACGCCACTGCACGTACCGGCCGGACGCGCCGCCGTGGCCGCCGTCCATCTCGATCTTCATGACAATGGGCTCGGACCCGGTGGTCCTGTTCCGCAGCTCCTGCACCCACTTGGCCGGTTCCACGTACAGGACGCGGGTGTCGTTGAAGGACGTGACCGCGGCGATCTTGGGGTAGGCCACCTCCCGCACGTTCTCATAGGGGGAGTAGGACTTCATGTAGGCGTAGGCCTGGGGGTCGGTGATGGGGTTGCCCCACTCCTCCCACTCCAGGGCGGACAGCGGAAGGTCCGGGTCCAGGATGCTGGTGAGCGGATCCACGAAGGGCACCTGGGCCACGATGGCCGCGTACTTCTCCGGCGCCATGTTGGCCACGGCACCCATAAGGAGTCCACCCGCGGAACCCCCCAGCGCTGCAATGCGGGAGGGATCCACCCACCCGGAGCCGGCCAGCCAGTCCGTTGCGTCCACGAAGTCGGTGAAGGTGTTCTTCTTGGTGAGCTTCTTGCCGTCCTCGTACCAGTGCCGGCCCAGCTCGCCGCCGCCGCGGATGTGCGCGATCACGAACACCACGCCGCGGTCCAGCAGCGACAGCCGGGCAATGCCGAAGCCGGGATCCATGCTCATCTCGTAAGAGCCGTACCCGTACACCAGGCCCGCCGCCGTCGAATCCTGCTTGACGGCCTTGTGCCGCAGGACGGACAGCGGGATGCGGGTGCCGTCCGCCGCCGTCGCCCATTCGCGGGTGGCAACGTAGTCGCTGCCGTCGTAGCCGCCCAGCACCGGGCTTTCCTTGCGCAGCAGCAGCTCGCCGGCGGGCTGCTCCGGGGTGGGCAGGACGAAGTCGTAGATGCGCGACGGCGTGAAGTAGGACGTGTAGCCCAGCCGGATCACGGGTGCCTCGTAATCGGAGCCGCCCACCCCGGCGGTGTAGAGCTCCTCGTCGAAGGCCGGTTCCACGGGCTCCTGCTGCGCGGGCGTGCCCAGCCCGGCCAGGCCCATCACCTGCACCCGTTCGATGGTGTCCTTGCGGATGGAGACGATCAGGTGCGTGGCCGTCACCCCCGCACCGTTGACGCGCACGTCATTGGAATGTTCGACGACGGTTTGCCAGGTCTGGTCGGCCAACGGCTTTTCCAGCTCGGCCGGGTCCGCCAGGGAGACCATGGAGTTGATGGCTTCCCGGTTGTGCGTGAGCAGGATCTTTTCCTGCCCGTCGAGCAGGAAGGGCTCGGCTTCGTAGAGGATCCGCTCGTCCCGGGAAATCACGGTGCTGACGGTTGCAGAGGGGTCGTCAAACCGCAGCAGCCTGGTTTCGCTGTACTCGGAGCATCCGATGCCCAGCACCAGGTGGCGCCGGTCGGCGGAAAGCTCGAAGCCCAGCCACATGGCGGGGTCGTCCTCCTGGTACACCACTTCGTCCTGGGCAACGGTCGTGCCCAGGATGTGGGACTTTACCTGGTAGGGCCGCCAGGACTCGTCCACCACCGTGTAGAAAAGCCGGGAGCCGTCCGGGGAGAAGGCAACACCGTAAAAAATGTTCTCGATGACATCCGGCAGCAGTCCGCCGGTGCGCAGGTCCTTGATCCGCAGCGTGAACCGTTCGTCCCCGGAGTTGTCCACGGCATAGGCGTACAGGTTCCCGTCAACAGTGACGGCGGTGCCACCCACGGAGAAGAACGGCTTGCCTTCGGCTTCGAGGTTGCCGTCCAGCAGGATCTCCTCGCCGGGAATCCCAACTCCGGCCTCGACGGCCGGGGGAGTCCAGTCGGCTACTTTGTCCCCGGTGTCACGCGCCTTCACGCGGCAGTGGATGCCGTACTCCTTGCCCTCGGCCGAGCGGCTGAAGTACCACCAGCCGTCCTTGCGGTGCGGGACGGAAAGATCGGTTTCCTGGGTACGGCCCTTGATCTCCTGGAAAATGGCCTCGCGCAGCGGCTCCTGGTGCGCGGTGACGGCTTCCTGATACGCGTTCTCGGCCCGCAGGTGCTCCACCACCTCCGGCGATTCCTTGTCCCGCAGCCATTCGTAATTGTCAACGAACGTCTCCCCGTGGTGGGTGCGTTCGGTGGGGATCTTCTTGGCAACCGGGGGCGCCGGGATCGCAGTGCCGGTGGAATCCTGCAGGGAAGTGGAGGTCATGGATTCAATATATAGACCGCTCCCACCAAGTCGGCAGGCCGTTCGCTGTCGGGGGAGGCGCCCCGGCGCGAAAGCGCGAAAGGGGGCGAAAGACTCTGGGACCATTCGCGTCCTTCCCGGCAGGCTGGAAAGGCGCTGCAGACAGGCGCAGGGAAAGGAGAACGCCCATGACCCCCGAATCCGGACCGGCTCCCCGGCCCAGGGCATGGCTGGCGGTCGCTCGCAGCGTCGGAACGTCCTGCGTCATGCTGGCACGCCGGCAGGTGCACCTTCCGAAGGACAATGTGGGCCGGGTGCTGCGCTTCGCCGACGGAAGCACATCGCGGGTCTACCGGGAGACCGCCGTCGACCGCGTGCCCGCCGAGCCCTGCGTGCTGGTGGTGGCGTTCACGCTGAGGTGGGTGCGGGGCCGCGCACACCGCCTGTTCGAGGTGGAAAGCATCCTGAACACTCCGCTCTTCGTGGGGTTCCCGGGCTTCGTGTCCAAGCTCTGGTGCGCCCACGACACCTTCGGCGCCTACCGCGGGCTGTACGAGTGGGACGGTGCCGAACGGGCCGGAAGGTATGCTGCGGCGCTCTGGCGGGTGCTGGAACTTGTCAGTGTCCGCGGGTCGATCAGCTACAAGGTGCTTCCCGGCCTGCGCCGCGACGACGTGCTGGCGGACCCGGCCAGGATTGCGGCCGCCGGAATCGACCATGCATGGTGGCGGCTCCGCGCCAAAGAGTGACGGCAGGGCGCTCATGCCAGGCGGGCAAGGTACGACGGCGGACACGGACGTTTTAGTGGTTGGCGCGGGTCCCGCAGGGCTCACCACCGCCCTCCAGGCTCTTGCCCACGGGGCCACCGTACGGGTGGTGGACCGGCGGGAGCACCGGGCCCGCCCGTCAAGGGCGCTGATGCTGCATGCCCGTGCACTGGAAGGCCTCCGCCCCCTGGGCGTGACCGACCAACTGCTGGACCGGGCAGACACCGCCCCCGAAGCACGGATACACCTGGGCCGGCGGCTGGTCGAAGCCCGGCTGGGGCACGCAGACCTTTTGGACACCGCCTTCCCGCACCTGACGCTGGTCCGGCAGGCCGACGTCGAGGAGGTTCTGTGGCAGGCGCTGCAGGACAGGGGCGTAGCGGTGGACTGGGGCGTGGAATTCCGTGGCCTGCACCAGGACAACGGCAGGGCGCCGGCGCTTCAAAACGGCGGCCCGGTCCACGCGGAGCTCCACGGCGCCCGCGGGCCTGGGCAGCACCTTTCCCGCTTCCTGGCCGGCTGCGACGGACAGTCCAGCACCGTCCGCGGGATCACCGGCGCGCAGTGGCGCGGCGGGCCCTACCGGGTGGAAGCCGTCCTGGCCGACCTCGAACTCGATGGCCCCCTGGACCCAGGGCTGCTGCATGTGGCGGTGGGCCGTGCAGGGCTGGCTTTCCTTTTTGCGCTGGGCGAGGGTGCCACGTGGCGGATGCTGGCCACCCGCCCGGCGGTCCCGGGTTCCAGCGCCAGCTTCGGCCAGCTGGGTCCGCCCGTTCCACCGGAGGAGGTGGCGCGGCTGGTGAGGGAGTCGGGCCTGGGGGCCACCGTGCGGGACGTGGGCTGGTCCGCCCAGGTTCCGCTGCAGCACCGGATTGCCGGCACGTTCGGGACCAGCCCCGTCTTCCTGGCCGGCGACGCCGCCCACGCCCACTCCCCGGCGGGAGGCCAGGGCATGAACAACGGCATCCTGGACGCCCTCAACCTCGGTTGGAAGCTGGGGTTCGCCTCAACCGCCGGGAGGCCGCTGCCGGAACTGCTGGAAAGCTACGGGCGGGAGCGGCTGCCCGCGGCCCGGCGGGTGCTGGCGCTGACGCACCTGATCTTCTTCGGCGAAGCCTCGCCGCATCCGGCCGCCCGCCTGGCCCGCAGCATCCTGCCGGCGTTCGCTCCCGTCCTGCCGATCCTGCTTCGCAGGCGCTGGCTCATCTCGAAGGGCGTCAGGCTGCTGGCCCAGCCGTTCGTGAACTACCGGAGCAGCGCCATCTCGCGCGACGGTACGCCCGGGGCCAGCGGGTGGCCGCGGCCGGGCGAGCGGCTGCCCGATGCTGTGGTGTCGGTGGACGGACGGGTGGTCCGCCTGCATGAGCTGACCGCCGTGCCTGGCATCCACCTTTTGCTGGGGCGCGACGCCGGCCCGGTGGCCCTGGGTGCCGGCCCGGTCGCTGCAGCGCTGGACAGGCAGCCCCGGCTGCTCCACATCCATCGCCTGTCCAGCCATCCCGGAGCGGGCATGGTTGCGGTCCGCCCGGACGGCTGCGTGGGGTTCCGGTGCGGCGAGGCGGAGCCGGCGCAGCTCCGCGACTGGCTGCGGCTGGTCGGTGCGGTCCCGGACTAGGTGCCGTCGGGACTAAGGCGCCCTCCCGCCGTCGTAATGCTCCATCACTTATGGCTCCTAAAGGGGCCTTATAAGAGCCAAATCTGATAGGGCAACGGGGGTGGGGAGGGTAGTTGCGGCGGGGTTGCGGGCGTAGTCTGGTCAGTTCAAGGCACATAAGTCCAGCATGAGAGGGGAAGTTCCATGACCATCCCGCCAGTGCACGAACCTGAGCCGTTTCCGCCCGAACCCGGTCCGGAACCCACGTCGCCGGATCCCACCCAGCCGCCCGGTCCGCCGTCCCCCAACCCGTTCCCGGCACCGCCGGCGCCCGGCCCGCTGCCGGTCCCGGATCCAGGGCCCGCGCCGCTTCGCCCGGATCCCACCAGGGACTGACGGCAAAGCCGTAAAGCAGTGATGCCGAAGAGGGGCCTTCTGCGCAGCAGCAGCTGCGGAGAGGGCCCCTTTTCATGCTGCGGACGTCGCGAAAATCAGGCCCGCTTCGGACCTAAAAACAGGCAGGAAATCCGCGGCTGAACCCCTTGAAGACCTCCCGCTGCAGTGCTAAAAAATCTATATCAGCCACCACAGATCAGGCTGATGTGGAAGCAGTGTTGGACCATCTCTTACCAGGAGGGAAGCCATGTTGATGCGAACCGATCCGTTCCGCGAGCTGGACAGGCTGGCCCAGCAGGTCCTCGGTACCAGTGCACGCCCGGCGGCGATGCCGATGGATGCATGGCGTGAGGACCAGGAGTTCGTCGTGGCCTTCGATTTGCCCGGCGTCGCTGTGGATTCGGTGGACCTGGATGTGGAACGGAACGTCCTGACCGTGCGGGCGGAACGGCCCGACCCCGTGGGCAAGGACACCGAACTGATCGCAGCCGAACGGCCGCGCGGCGTCTTCAGCCGGCAGCTGATCCTCGGCGACACGCTGGACGTGGACAAGGTCAAGGCCAGCTACGACGCCGGTGTGCTGACGCTGCGGATCCCCGTTGCCGAAAAGGCCAAGCCGCGCAAGATCGAGATTGAAACGAAGGGGGCAAAGCAGGAGATCTCCGCATAGCCGGCGCGGGAAATCCGCTCAGCGCGAGAACCGTAGATGACCGGAAAGACTCGGGAGGCGGGCACATCTGTTGACTGCCTTTTTGGGGCGAATCGCCATCTGTGCAACGCCACAGCGCCAGACAGCGCATCGGCAGCTTAGGCCTCAACCTCCCGACACGGTGGCCCCCGGGTTTAGCCGGGGGCCATCCGCGTGCCGGGGGCACCTGCAGTCCGATGTAAGCCGGACGTCAAACGCTGAATTCCAGCATCAGGGCGGGCAATTCGTCAGCCAGTTCGCGGGCCAGGAAGCCAAGCGGTCCCAGCCTGCTGGCCAGGCGGTCCCCCGCGGCTGCATGCAAGTGGGTTCCCCAGCAGGCTGCCTGGGCGCCCGTGGTTCCGCGGGCCCGGAACCCGGCAATGGCTCCCGCCAGCACGTCGCCGCTGCCGGACGTGCCCAGCCCGCCGTACCCCGTGGTGATCTTCCACAGCTGCGGCTCGTCCGGGTTCAGGCCGGGCGGCTGGGTTATCAGCCCCTGGCAGCTGACCACGGCCCCGAACCTGGCGGAAATCTCTGCCAGGTCCTTTTCGAGGTCGTTCACGTCCCGCCCCA
Organism: Arthrobacter sp. E1SS-5; assembly: GCF_057073715.1. NCBI lineage: Bacteria > Bacillati > Actinomycetota > Actinomycetes > Micrococcales > Micrococcaceae > Arthrobacter > Arthrobacter sp. E1SS-5. The sequence goes on along the minus strand of NZ_CP172703.1, from coordinate 3,449,254 downwards.
GCAGGACCGCCGCTTCCGTCGGGTTCGGGGTGAGGATCAGCCTTCCGCGCCACGGGTCCAGTTGGTCCTCCAGCGGCACCAGGGCCCCCAGCGCGTAGGCATCGAGGACGACGGCGGGACCTTCCCCCGCTCCAGCGTCGCCCTCGGAGCCACTGTCCGCGCCGCCCTCGCGGCTGAGCATCGCCTCCAGCAGTTCATTGGCAAGGTCGGGATCGTCCAGGCCTGGGCCCACCAGGATGGCGTCGGCTTTATCCAGGTAAGGGGAGATCCGGTCCAGTTCCGGCTTAACGGAGCCAGTGGCTGTTTCCGGGAGTCCAATTGCGCCGCACTCGGGCATCGCCACCCCCAGGTGCACCGACACCGACTCGGCCACCGCCAGCGTGAGCTTCCCGGCCCCGGCGCGCAGGGCTGCGGTGCCGGCCAGGAGGGCTGCCCCGGGGGTGGCCCTGGCCCCGCCAACCACCAGTACCGAGCCCCGTGAATACTTGTCCGCGCCCGGCTGCGGCAGCGGCCACTCCCGCAGGAGCGACGGCGTCACCAGGGTGGGTCCGGATGCATCAGTGCGGGCGGACACTGGTGTCTCCCGCGTGCTGGGTGACCTCTACGCCCTGCTCCGCCAGATGGTCAGCCACGTTGAAGCTTTCCAGCGTCCATGGCCCCACGCCGGAGGGGCGGACGAACTTGGTCAGTGAGGCGTTGAGGATGGCCTCCCTGGCCGCCAGGTCCAGCAGGTCCTTTTCGGTGAGGCCTTCCAGGACATACCGGAACAGCATGATCACGGCGTCGTGGCACACCAGCATGACCCGCTGGCCCATGCCTGTGCTGTTGAGCTCCGCCAGGACGGACCGCAGCCGCAGTGCCACGTCCGCCCACGATTCCCCTCCGGGCGGGCGGTAGTACAGTTTGCCCAGCCAGTCCCGGCGCTCGGATTCCCCGGGGTAGCGGTTCTCCACGCCCAGCCGGGTGAGCCGGTCCAGGATCCCCAGTTCGCGGTCACGGAGCCGCTCGTCGGTGCGCACCTGCAGTGGCCAGCCGGCTGTTTCCACCGCAATCTCAGCCGTCTGACGGGCACGCGCATATGGGGAAGACACCACCGCGTCGGGACGGAACTCCTCGGCGATCCGTCCCAGTGCCGTACCCAGGGCCTTGGCCTGGTCCCTGCCGGTTCCTGACAGGTCCACATCCGCATCGCGGGCGGGAACCTCGATGACCTCCACGCCGGCTTCACGGGCCTCGGTGGCCGCAACGTTGCCTTCGCTCTCACCGTGCCGGATCAGCAGCAGCTCCACGGCCCCGGGCTGCTGAACCGCCTCCGTCAGGCCGCCGTCGTTCGCTGAAGTGCTGTTTGCTGAAGTGTCCTTCAAAAAATCACCCCGTTCTGGCTGTTCCGAATGCGTACCGAATGCAGGAACACTACTAACGGCGTACCCAGGGGTCGGCGCAAAATAACCGGCGACGGTGGCAGCACCCGGGTGCGCCGCCGTCGCCACAGCGCTACGCGGCTTGACGCGCATTTTCCTCAGCGACGCGCAAAGGCATCGACGCACCCCGAATATGGGCGCGTCAGGGAAGATCCGCGTCGCCGGTGGTTTTGCGCGTCGAGGGCACCGTCTACCGTTCCGGCATCAGCACCTTGGAAAACACCGTGGCCCCGTTCGCGTTCCGGAGGCTGGCGGTGAAGCTGTTGTCCTCACCCAGCTGGACGTGGCCGAAGAACTGGTTTTCGCCGTCGCGCGGCGACTCCCCGGCGAAGCGTCCGGTCTTGGAGAACACCACCTCAGGGCCGAATGTGCCGTCCATGCTGTTGGGGCCGAAGGAACCTGCGGCGATGGGACCGGCCACGAACTCCCAGAAGGGGGTGAAGTCGGTGAATGCGGCACGCTCGGGGGAGTAGTGGTGGGCGGCGCAGTAATGCACGTCCGCGGTCAGCCACACCGTGTTCTTCACGCCGTTGCGCTTGAAAGCGCTGAGTACCCCGGCGATCTCGAGTTCGCGGCCCAGGGGAGCGCCGTTGTCGCGGTTGGACAGGCTCTCCTGGTTGACCGGGCCGTCCGGCACCACGATGCCCAGCGGCAGGTCGTTCGCGATCACCTTCCATGTCGCCTTGGACTTGGACACCTCGCGGATGAGCCAGTCCACCTGCTCCTGGCCAAGAATGTTCGTGGCGTAGGGTTCTTTGCCGTCCGTGTTGGGGGACTTGTAGGTGCGCATGTCCAGGCAGAAGATGTCCAGCTGCGGCCCGCGGGAGATCTTCCGGTAGATCCGTGCCGGCTGGTACTGGCCGGCGTCATCGAACGTTCCCGGGCGCCAGATGGCCGAGCTGTCGGCGATGGGCATGTTCTCCTGCCACGCCTGCCGGCCGCGGGCGGCGAGGGTGTTGACGTCCCGCACCGTGTAGCGCGGATCGTCGAGGATCTGGCCCGGGTACCAGTTGTTGTGTGTCTCGTGGTCGTCCCACTGCGCGATCACCGGTACGTCCGCGAACAGGGCCCGCATGTTGGCGTCCATGGAGTTGTAGCGGTGCCGGCCGCGGAATTCGGTGAGCGTTTCGGCCACCTTGGACACTTCCTCCGTGACCAGGTTGCGCCAGACCTGGCCGTCCTTTTCCACCACGGTTTCGGTGATGGGCCCGTCCGCGTAGATGGTGTCCCCGGAGTGGATGAAGAAGTCCGGGCGGGTCTGATGCATGGCCCGGTAGCCACGCATCCCGCCGATCTCCTCGTTGATGCCCCAGCCCTGGCCGGCGGTGTCGCCGGTCCACACAAAGCTCTGGGCGGACGACGCCGGGACGTCGCCGCCGTTGCTGGTGTCACCGGTGCGGCCCTTGCCGTTGACCGTCCCGGCGTCGGGAGCCGTGCGGAAGCTGCCGTGCACCGTCTCACCTGCCGCGCCGCCGTCGTCCTCGAAGCTGATCTCCAGGGCAAAGCGGGTGTTGGACGGGAGGTTTCCGGCGTGGATCTTGGCGGTGAAGTCGGACGCCTGGGTGGCGCGGGGCCCGCGGAGGACCCGCTCAAAGGCGCCCCGCCCACGCAGGATCTGGCCGCCGTCGTCCACTGCCCGCAGGACGGCCGTCATCCGGCCGGCTCCCGAGGCGCGGGACCAGAGCACGGCGGAATCAGAGGTAACGTCGCCCGTGGCGATGCCGCTGGGCAGCGTGAGCCGGTTACGCACCAAGGCGACGCCGGCGGGAGACTGGGTGGCTGCCGAGGCGTTGGCGGCGGGCACGGAGGCCAGCGCGGCGGCGAGGACGGAACTCTTGACTACGGTGCGGCGGGAAACCCCGGCCTGGGAAGATTCGCTCATGACCTCAGGTTTTCCCCGGCCGGCACACAGACTCCGACGCCGCGGTGAACGGACGGTATACGACGCGCAAATTCCCCCGCGATGCGCCAAGCCGCCGCCGCACCCCGAATATCGCCGCGCCAGGGAATCTGCGCGTCACCACCGCTTTGGCGCAGCGCCACCTGTCCCCGAAGCCCGGCGGACCCCGGCCCTATGGCTTCGCGAAGTCGCCGATGCGGCCCTCCCGCAGGGCCGCGCCCACGGCCGCGATGCCGCCGTAGTCAGGGAACAGCACGGACTGCCCGGCCACGAAGCCGGAGCCCGCGGTCGGAAGCGTCATGGTGCCAATGGCGTTCACGTCAAGGTTCCGCAGGCTGTAGGCCAGGATGGCGGCCTGGACGGGGTCGAAGGCCTTGTCCACGGTCAGGCAGCAGGAAGCGAAATCGACCAGGGACCGCACAGCGTTCACGTCGTTGAGGGCGCCGCCTGCGGTGAGGCGGGCCAGGATGGCGCGGAGCATGATCTGCTGGTCGCGCACCCGCTGGAAGTCGCCATCGGCAAAGGCGTAGCGCTCGCGGGAGAATTCCAGCGCCGCCTGCCCATCCAGGTGGTTCACCCCGGCGGGAAAGACGTGTTGGGTTTCAATGCTGGACTGGAACGGGATGGGAACGTTGACGTCGATGCCGCCCAGGCCGTCCACCAGGATCTTGAACCCGCCGAAGTCCAGCATCAGGGTGTGGTCGATGGTGATCCCCAGCAGCTGCTGCACGGTGGCAGTCTCCATGTCGATGCCGCCGTACTGCAGGGCGGCGTTGATCTTGGCGGCTCCATAACCGGGGATGTCCACCCAGTTGTCGCGGTTGATGGAGATGAGGTACAGGTTGCGCCGGTCAGCGGGGACGTGGACCACCATCAGGGAGTCTGCCCGCTGGTCCTGGGGTTCCCCGGTGGCTGCCGTGTGGGCGGCCGCATCACGTGCCGGGGTGCCGCCGCGGATGTCACTGCCGATGACCAGGATGTTCATCGGGGCTGCAGGCAGGTCCGGGATAGGGGCAGGCGGGGGTGGGGGAGCAGGAGCAGGAGCAGGCGGGGGCGTTTCAGATGGAGTCGGTGCGGGCGTTTCGCTGGGCGACTGCGTCTGGGTAGCTGCCGGCTGCGCTTCCTGGCCGGCGCGGTTCAGGCTGAAGACCGCGATTCCGGCCGCCACAACCAGCACCACCGCCACGAGCGCAGCAATCCAGCGGCGGCGGCCCAGGGCAACCAGCCAGGCGGGCCGGTGGGCGGATTGCCCGGCGGGCTGCGAACCGGAGTTTCCGGGGCCGCCGGGGCCGGATGGATCAGAACCGCCTGGGATGCTCATGACGCCTCCACCTCATTGTGACTGGTGGGATCAGTGTCCGTCCGGCAGGGCCTCATTGGCTACATAGTTGTCCAAACTGTCACCTGCCAGCGCGTCGCCGATGTCCTTGATGGCCTTCTGGTCTGGAAGGACGATGGATTGGCCGTCCGGGGAGGTTCCCACCCCCAGCGTGGGAAGGGTAAACGTTTTCAGGTCGCCCGCACGCACATTGCGCAGTTCCAGGGCCAGGTTCGCCAACGCCGCTGCACTAAGTCCGCTGTCCACGCTGATGAACGGCGCCATGGCAGTGACCGCGATATGCGCCTTCACGGGGTTCAGGAGCGTTTCCGGGCTCAAGTTCTTGGCGAAGAGCGCCCTCACGAAGGCCTGCTGGTTGCGCACCCGCTGGTAATCCCCGTCTGCGAAGGCGTAGCGCTCGCGGACGAACTCCAGAGCGTGTTCGCCGTCCAGCAGGCTGCGCCCCTGCTGGTAGGAGAATCTGTTGTGGGCGGAAACGAAGGGCTGGGCGATATTCACCTCAAGCCCGCCCAGGGCATCGGTGAGGCCAACAAATCCCTCAAAATCGACCATGGCCACGTGGTCCACGCGCTGGCGGAACATCGTTTCCACCGTCTGCACCATCAGGGGGACGCCGCCATAGGCGAGGGCCGCGTTGATCTTTGCCCTGCCGTGGCCGGGAATGTCCATCCAGAGGTCACGCATGAGGGAGATGGCGAAGATTTTGGCGCGGTCAGCCGGGATGTGCACCAGCATGAGGGTGTCGGCGCGCTGATCCGAACTGCTGCCCGAAAGCGCTGTGCCGACCGTTGCCCCGCGGCTGTCGCTGCCCATCACCAGAATGTTCAATGCCTCCCCCCTGGCAGCCGGCGCTGCGGATGCTGCTGCAGCTCCGGCAGCCTGACCGCTGCCGGCGCCTTCAGCCGCTGTTGCATTGGACGGCGACCGGGGCTGGGGTCGGTTGGACTCAGGCGGGAAGGGATTGTCGATGATTTTTGCCCGTGAATCGAAGGCGTGGCCGAGGGAGAAGAGGTATGCGCCGCCCGCGGCGGGGACCAGGACCACCACTGTGAGCAGCACCAGCAGTACGGCCCGTAGAGGTTGCCGACGGTGCCTGGTCCTCCCGGCAGTGCGAAGCGCGGTGATGCTGCGAAGCTTCGCCCGGATGATCATTCCGGAAAATTAGCATCGCAAAATACACGCTGCATCGGGGGAAACCACAGAAAACCCGCAGCCAGTTCCACAGCCGTCGCCCGCCTGGGACCAGGACGGCGGGCAGGCGAAGTTTGGCCAATCCTTTCCGGCTGTCCTACAGCTGGGCGGCGTCGGGGCTCACCGGTGCATTGAGGCGGGCGTGGCGCAGGATGGAGACGATCGCCGGGGCCAGCTGGTCCTCCATCTCCCGGTAGACCTCAGCCGAGCGGCGGTACGGGTCCACGATGTCATTTTCTGCGGGGTCGGCCGGCAGGGAGAGGTGCCTCACTCCGGCGGCCCGGGCGGGCAACCCCCGCCAAAAGGCGGCGTTGGCAGCGAGCCGGGACTCGTCGTCGGACGCTGCTTCCTGGGGAGGCACGGCGGCCTTGCTGTCATCTTCGGCGGCCCGCTGGTCCAGGACATTGAGCATCCGGGCGAACTCGCGGATGGTGAAGGTCCGCTTGAGCAAGGAGGCGTCCAGCTGCAGGACCTCGCCGCGGTGCCCGGACGTCATGGTGAGCACCAAGTCCACGCCGCGCAGAATTCTGGGGGTGAGCTGGCGGGCTGCGAAGCCATCGGGATTCCCGCCAAACGTCCGCACGATGTCCGCCGAGATGGGCTGCATGGGCTCGCCCACCAGGGCGCGGGTGCCCGCACTGGACACCTGGAAGCCGCCGGGCACCACTTGGTCGAGTCCCGCCTGCAGCAGCCGTTCGGCCACGGGCGACCGGCAGATGTTGCCGGTGCAGACGGTCAGGATTCGTACTGGTGCGGAAGTGTCCAAGGAGATTTTCTCTTTTCCCAGCTGGCGGCGGATCCGTTCGGGCCCGTGCCCTTCAACTTAACACGGGATGGCGCGGCGGCGGCGCCCGGACCGGAAGCCGCCGCCGCGCCGTTCACGTTGACCGCCCGGGGCCGGCGGGCTGTCCCATGGCTAGAGCGTGGCCAGCAGCTGCTTCATCTGCGTGATCTCCGCCTGCTGCGCGCCCACGATGTCGTGGCCCAGCTTCACCGCTTCAGGGGATTTGCCGGCGCTGATTTCCTGCTGTGCCATGTCGATGGCGCCCTCGTGGTGGCCGATCATCTGCTGCAGGAACAGCCGGGCAGCGTCGGTGCCGGTGGCGGACTTGAGCTTGTCGATGCCGGCGTCGTCCACCATGCCGGTCATGCCGTGGCCGGTGTGGTCGCTCATCGTGGTGGGCACGTTCCAGCCCTGGAGCCACCCGGTCATCTGCTCGATCTCGGGTGCCTGGGCCGCCTTGATTTTGGTTGCCAGGGCAGTCACCTCTGCTGGAACGTCCTGCTTGTCCAGGATGATGCCGCTCATCTCCACCGCCTGGGCGTGGTGCGGGATCATCATCTGGGCAAACATGATGTCGGCCTGGTTGTGGTCCTCACCGGCGCTGGGGCTCATGCCGGCGCCGGGCATCGTGCTCGACATGGGGGTGGAGCTGCCGTGGTCCATGGGCATGCTGTTGCCGGAACCGGCGTTGGCGGCGCAGCCGGCCAGGCCGAGTGAGGCGGCCAGGGCAGCAGTGACGGACAGGGTCTTGAGAGAGGTGTTCATGGTTGTCTTTCAGGGAGGTAGGTGAACTGGTCCGTGGTGGGTTGACGCAGTCCGGTTTACGTCCGGCTGATGGACAGGTCGCAGGGTGTGGGGCAGGGCGGCGAATAGCTGCAGCCCGGAGTGTTGCCGACGGCGGCCAATGCAGGAAGGGCGGCCAGGGACGCCGGGGGCGGGGAAACGCTGACTGGGCCGCCCGGTGCCGTGGGTACGCAGGGCGCCCCCGATTCCTGCGCGCCCGGGCAGGAATCGCCGCAGGCTGCCGCGGCAGGCACGGCAGGGTCCGGCATGGCATGGTCCGGCACGGCCAGGGTGGCAGCGGCGTGATGGCCGTGATGGCCGCCGGCAGTAAAAGGCGCGACGGCGGCGTGCCCGGCTGAGTGCACCGCGGGGGAAGCAGACCCGTGGGAACCATGCCCGGAGGTGAGCACGTGCATGCCCAGCAGCCCTGCGATGACGGCCAGGGTAGCTGCCAGCAGCCAGAAACGGCGAAGGAGGGACACCACGGCGCGGGTGGTCATGGCCGTCCCTCCTTTCACTGGCATTGGAATGTTCAACGTACCTCGGACGGGTTCAGTTTCAGGCGCCGGAGGAGTTGGGCGTTCAGTGCCACCACAACGGTGGACGCGGACATCAGCACTGCACCAGCGGCCGGCGACAGCACCACCCCGGCGAACGCCAGGACACCGGCGGCCAGCGGCACGGACAGGATGTTGTAGCCGGTGGCCCACACCAGGTTCTGCCACATCTTCCGGTAGCTGGCCCGGGACAGGTCAACCATGGACAGCACGGCCCGCGGGTCGTTTCCGGCCAGCACCACACCGGCTGACTCCACTGCCACGTCGGTTCCGGCGCCGATGGCGATCCCCACCTCGGCGCGGGCCAGCGCGGGGGAGTCGTTGACGCCATCGCCCACCATGGCCACCTTCAGCCCGCGGCCCTGCAGTTCGGCCACTTTCTTGTCCTTGTCCGCGGGCAGGACCTCGGCGAACACTTCGTCGATGTCCAGGTCCGCGGCCACTGCCTGCGCCACCTGGCGCGCGTCGCCGGTGACCATGGCCACCTTGACGCCGCGCCGCTGCAGGGCTGACACCGCCTGCCGCGACTCCGGCCGTACCGCATCTTCCATGCTCACGGCACCCAGGACGTTGCCGTCGTCGACAACATGCAGCACGGCGGCTCCGCGGTCCATCCACGCCCGGGTGCTGTGCGCCAGCGCGTCGGGTTCGACGACGCCGAGCTCGCGCAGGAGCGCCGGCCCGCCCACATGCACCGTACGGCCGTCAACGGTCGCCCGGACCCCGCGGCCCGTCAGCGAGGTGAAGCCGGTGGCCTGAGGCAGCGCCAGGTTCCGTGCCGCGGCAGCGCGTACGATGGCCCGCGCCACGGGGTGCTCGCTGTCGGACTCCACGGCGGCGGCGAGGGCCAGCACCGGGCCGGCATCCGCTCCTTCAGCCACGGCGATGTCCTTCAGTTCCGGCTCGCCCGTGGTCAGGGTGCCGGTCTTGTCGAACAGGACCACGTCGATGGTGCGCATCCGCTCCAGCGCCATCCGGTTCTTGATCAGGACGCCGGCCCGCGCCGCCTGTTCGGTGGAGATGGCGATCACCAGCGGGATGGCCAGGCCAAGGGCGTGCGGGCAGGCGATGACCAGTACGGTGACCGTCCGGGTGACGGCGTCGGGAACGCTTCCCATCAGCGTCCAGGCGATGAAGGTCAGGACACCGGCGCCTGCGGCAAAGTAGAAGAGGAAGGCGGCAGCGCGGTCCGCCAGGGCCTGCGCGCGCGACGATGAGGCCTGTGCTTCCTCCACCAGCCGCTGGATGCCGGCCAGTGCGGTCTGGTCGCCCACGGCCGTGACCCGGACCCGGACGCTGCTGTCCGTGGCCACCGTTCCGGCCACCACAGGATCGCCCGCACCACGCGCTACGGTCTTGGACTCGCCGGTGATCATGGATTCGTCGAACTCGGCCTGCCCGTCCACCACGTTGCCGTCGGCGGGCATGCGGGCCCCGGGGCGGACCAGGACCAGGTCGCCGGGACTCAGTTCGGACACAGGAACTGTCTCGGTGCCGCTGTCCGTGATGCGCTCGGCCTCGTCCGGCAGCAGCGCGGCGAGGGCATCCAGGGCGCCCTGCGCGGACCCGAGGGCGCGCATTTCGATCCAGTGCCCCAGCAGCATGATGGCCACCAGCAGTGCCAGCTCCCACCAGAAGTCCAGGTCGAAGCCGCCGATTCCCAGGCTGGTGACCCAGGACGCGGCGAAGGCCACCGTGATGGCCATGGCGATCAGCAGCATCATTCCCGGCGTGCGGTCCTTGAGTTCCTGCAGGCCGCCCTTGAGGAACGGCTGTCCGCCGTACAGGAAAATTACGGTGCCTAAAACCGGGGGGATCCAGGCGGAGCCGGGGAACTCCGGCGGCATGTAGCCCAGCAGGTGGGCCATCATGGGGCTGAAGTAGACCACGGGGACGGCAAGGGCCAGGGTCAGCCAGAACCTGTTCTTGAACATGGCTGTGCTGTGCCCCGCGTGCTGGCCGTGGGTGTGGATGGTGTGGTCATCGTCGTGCTGGTTGTGTCCGGTATGCCCCGCGCTGTGTGCCGGGGGTTCCGTCAGCGTTCCGCTGGGTGGCTGCTGGTGGTCATGCCCGCCGCCCTGGTGGTGCATGCCGGGGTGGGCCTGCATATCGTGTTGATCCTGCATGGTTCCTCCTTGGAGGCAATCGCTGCCCGGCTCTACCCGGGCCTGCGGAAAATGTTCGGACCGCGCACTGGGCGCAGTCCATCTCAAGCCAGGGCGTAACCGGCGTCAGCCACAGCCCGGCGGACGTCGGTTTCGGATACCGGGCCGGTTACGGCAAGCCGGGAGCGGCCGCCCGGTACCAGGTCAACCGAGGCCGCCGTCACGCCCGGGAGAGCGGATACAGCAGTTTCGACAGACCGGACACAGTGCCCGCAGGTCATGCCCTCCACCGCAAAGCTGCGGTGGGCGGAGGCGCCGGCGTCTGCATCTACGACGGCGGCGGGAGACTCCTCGGGGGCGGTTGCAGGGAAGCTGCCGGCCGGTTCGGCCGGGTTGGCTGGAGCGCAGCAGCTGCAACCGGAGGATGCGAGGGGGAGCTGGGGTCGGTTCCCGCTGTTCATGTCAGTTCCAATCCGTTGAGGGAATCAAGGGGTGCTGGGGTTGAACGGCTGTGAAAGGCCGGCGCGAGTGCGCCCGCCGGGACATACCACTTCACTGACAACACCGCCAATATACCCCCTAGGGGTATAAAGGTCAAGCACAATAACGCATGTCCCCACGAGTTCCATGGGACCTCCCGCCCTACCTTCTGTTGCGCAAGGCGACCATACTGGAAGGAGCGAGGACAGGGCCGGCCCGCTGGGGGCCGGCCATTGCGGGAGGTGCCCTGTGACGGAGCTCAGCGATCTGTACACGTATTCGAGTGCACTCGGAGACAGCGAAAGCGACGCCGGGATCTTCAGAGTAGACCTGGAACCCGCCGGCCCAACCTTCCAGTGGTCGGACGGGATGTTCCGGCTGCACGGTTACCAGCGCGGCGAGGTGGTGCCCACCCTGGAACTGATCTTCGCCCACAAGCATCCCGACGATCGGGAGCAGTGCGAGGAGATTGTGGAACACGTTTCCACCACTGGTGGCTTCTTCTGCATCTATCACCGGATTGTGGACGCCCATGGGAAGACGCGGCGCGTGCTGACTGCCGGCGAGGCGGTCCTTGGTGACGACGGATCAGTGGTGGCGCTCGAGGGCGTGACGGTGGACCTCAGCCGCACGCTGCAGCGCGAAACTGAACAGACGGCGCGGGACGCCGTCGCGGGCGCTACGGCAACCCGGACCGTGATCGACCAGGCCCGCGGGATCCTCATGGGCCAGCTGAAACTCGGCTCCGATGACGCGTTCCAGATGCTGGTGAGCACCAGCAGCCACCGGAACGTCAAGCTGGTGGTGGTCGCCGCGGAACTGGTGCAGCTGGCCAACTCGCCGGAGGCGCGGATCTACCTGGACCGTGCCGTGCGGGCCATCCAGCTGCACGGCACAACGGACCACGCGGGAGGCCGCCGCGCCGGCTAGTGGTGCTCCACCCAGCACGCAAGGATGGTGGTGGAGAGTTGGTAGGCCAGGGCGTTGCGGCTCAGGGCGTCGGGACCGACCGCGGCCGGAAGCGCTGACGCGTCCACCTGCAGCACAAAGTTGTCCTTTTGGAACACGGCAGAGCCGGCTGCGGTTTCGTAGGCGGGGAAGCCCAGGTTGGCCAGACCCTCAATAGGCGTGACACCCGTGGCGAGGGCCTGCATGGCATCAAAGTAGGTCCGCGCCTTGGCCTGGTCAGGAGCTTCCTGCACGGAAATTGTCAGTGCGCCCTCCGGCAGGTGGTAGGTGCAGGTGAAAGTGCTGTTGGCCCAGTTGCTGACGGTGTGCGGTTTCTGCTTGAGGGACAGGATGGTGGTCAACCGGTCCATTGGCTCGTCCCCGCACACCATTTTCGCCGCTTCGCTCGGGGCTGCCGGACCGGCCTGCGGGGCGGCCGGGTCGGTGCCGTGGTGCCCGGCATGCCCGGCATTCGGGGTTTCCACGCTGGCGGCAGGGGACGCGGCCGGAGGGGCATCGCCGGTGGATCCTGCCGCCGCCGCACAACCGGAGAGCGCCAGGGACAGCGCCAGGGGCGCCAGCAGGGAAACGCGGTTCTTCATGGCCATCCGTCCTGGCCGCCCCGGTTGAGGCGACCGTTGTGTACTGTCCAATTAGGCTTTGAGCTTGGCGAAGACAACGTAGTTGTCATCGAAGAGGCCGGTGGCGGCGTCGTAGCCGTCGCAAGTAATCAGCCTCAATTCCGAACCGGGCGTGTTTCCGTAGACCTCCACGGTGGGGAAGTTGTCCTTGCCGTAAACGGCGCCCCGTTCAACAACGAAGGTGGCCGTACTGCCGTCCGCCCGTGTCACGTTGACCTCGGCTCCGGGTGTGAGGGTGCGGAGGTCGGCGAAGACCCCCTTGTGGCCGCCGAGGGCGTTCACATGGCCCAGCAGCACGGCGGGACCGCGCTCCCCGGGAGTGGGCGAGCCGTTGTACCAGCTGGCGGGGGCACCGTTGCCGGTATCCTCCGGAACCTCCAACGATCCGTTGGCACGCAGGCCAAGGCTCAGCAGTTCCGTGCGGAGGCCAATCACGGCAATGTCCAGGACGGCCGGTTCGGACCGGGGCAAGACCGGCGGTTCGGCCGCGGTTGGGGCGGTTGCCGCAGCCGGGCTGGAAGGCGAGGGTGTCTGCGGGTGGGCCGCCGCAGCGGACGGCGTTGGGGCGCTGGAGGAGGCGGTGGCAGTGGCAGCCGCAGGGCCGGCGTCGGACGTTCCTGGCGTGGTGCCGCACCCCGCCAGGGTGAGCAGGAGCAGAAGCCCGGCAGCCGCAGGGGCCCGAAGGCTCCTGCGGCGGCCGGAGTTCAGGAAGGACATAACAGGGTCAGCCGGACTCAGGCTGCAGAACCGGAACTGCGGCGACGAACCAGGTAGGCGCCGCCCGCGGCTGCTGCCAGGACCAAGCCACCGCCCAAAGCGAGGACGCCGGAGTCGGTTCCGCCGGCCTGCTGGGCAACGCCGGTGTCAGCGCCGCCGGCAGGCATCTTCATTTGGCCAGCCTTCAGCGTCCCGCACAATGCAGGGGAGGTGGCAGCGAGCGGGAGGCTCGGGACCAGGTCGGATTTGGCGGCCTGGGCGGCCGGGCTGAGGGTGGCGGGATCCAGCCCGTGGACAACCACGACGGCGGTACCGGCTTCCAGGGCGGCCTTGGTGTCGGCGTTGAGCTCGAAGGTGCGGTCAACGGTGTAGCTGGCTCCCTGTCCGGCCAGCTTGAGGTCCAGGCCGGCAGCAGGGCTGGTGTCGCCGCTGGTGGAGAGGGTGGTCACGATCCCGCCATAACTGGGCGCGCCCTCGGTGGTGGAAACCACTCCGTCACCGTCCTTGTCCGCCGACGGTGCGGGACAGGCGCCCTGGGCTCCGCCGTGGATGTGCTGGACGTGCGGGTAGGGGGCGTTGTTGAAGGTGGGAGCCAAGCCGGAGACCTTCAGGACGGCGTGCGCCTGGTTGCCGGTGACATCCACTGTGACAGTGCCCGAGGCTGAGCTGCCGTTGATCTGGGAAAGGGTGGACTGGTAGGTGTGGTCGGCTGCGGAGGCGGGACCGCCTGAGAGGGCCAGAGCGCCCAGGGCCAGGGTGGGAACCGCGAGGAAACGAAGTGTCTTGTTCATCGGAAAGCATTCTCCTCATGCGAGTGACGTAATGTCCCAGATGAGGGACATTAATGATTCGGTGCCACCAATACAGCCGGATGGGTATTTTTGTGAATTGCCCCACAAAATTTGTAAAGGCCCCCGGGGAGACGCGTTTGGGAGGGGGCGGCGCCGCCCGTAAAATAGACGAAGGTGCGCCGGGAAGTCTGGTCGGCATGACATTGTCGAACCCGATTTAAGGACGCCTGCATGAATTCCAGCACGCCCGCCCCCAAGAAAAACTCGTTCTTCGGCTCCACGGTCTTCTCACGCGGCAGCTATGCGGAAGCGCTGCGCATCGGGGAGATCCTTCGCAAGGAAACGGTAGGCGGCGCCCTCCTGGTCATCGCCGCCGTCATCGCCCTCATCTGGGCCAACTCCCCGGCGTCGGACAGCTACTTTGCGCTCCGCGACTTCAAGGCCGGCTACGAACCGTGGCACCTGGAACTGAGCCTGGGGGCGTGGGCGGCGGACGGCCTGCTGGCCATCTTCTTCTTCCTGGTGGGTCTGGAACTCAAGCGCGAATTCGTGGCCGGTGACCTGCGCCAGATCAGCAAGTCGATCGTGCCCGTGGCGGCCGCCGTGGGAGGCGTGGCGGTCCCGGCGGTGATCTACGCCGTCGTCAATCTCGCCAGCCCGGAGACACTCCGGGGCTGGGCCATTCCCACCGCAACGGATATTGCCTTTGCCGTGGCTGTCCTGGCGATCATTGGATCCCACCTGCCCAGCGCCCTGCGGATCTTCCTGCTCACGCTCGCGGTGGTGGATGACCTGATCGCCATCACCATCATTGCGTTCTTCTACTCCAGCGACATTCACGTGGCGCCGCTGCTCCTGGCACTGATTCCCCTGGCCATCTATGCCTTCCTGGCGCAGAAGTTCCGCCGGTTCTTCGGCCTCCATGCCGCCGCGGCGTGGCTGGTCCTGCTGCCGCTGGGGGCCGTGACCTGGACGCTGGTGCACGCTTCCGGCATCCATGCCACCGTGGCCGCGGTTCTGCTGGGCTTCGCCATTCCCGTGATCCGCTCCCAGGCGTCCGGCGGACCCGAGGCCGGGCCCGGGCTTGCCGAGATCTTCGAGCACCGGTTCCGGCCCATCTCCGCGGGCGTGGCAGTACCCGTCTTTGCGTTCTTTTCGGCCGGCGTGGCTGTGGGCGGCTGGGCGGGACTGGGCTCGGCCCTGACGGACCCCGTGGCGCTGGGCATCATCCTGGGCCTGGTCCTGGGCAAGCCGATCGGCATCCTGGCCACCACCTGGATCCTCACCAAGGCCACGAGAGCCACCCTGGACAGCTCCTTCAAATGGATCGACGTGTTTGGCGTTGCGCTGCTCGCAGGGATCGGCTTCACCGTCTCCCTGCTGGTGGCCGAACTCAGCTTCGGCAACGGCAGCCTGCATGACGACCACGCCAAGGTGGGCATCCTGGCGGCGTCGCTGGTTGCCGCGCTGCTGGCAACGGCCGTGCTGCGCACCCGCAACCGGCAGTACCGGCTCGCCGAAGAGCTTGAGAAAGTCGATACGGACCACGACGGCGTCCCGGACGTCTACCAGGACCGCGCCTGATCCCTCTCCGCTAGGCGGTGGCGAGCGGCGCGGCCGGAGGCTGCGGTTTGGCTGTGACTTCCAGCCTGACCGGAGCCGGATCCACGTGGCGGATCTCCAGTGCCTCGGGGTCCAGCAGCTTCCGGGTGCCGGTCCGGTCATCCAGGATCCAGAAGAGTTCCAGGGCCGTGACGACGCCGGTCACCTTACCCTTGTGGAAGAGCCTGCCCCTGTGCCAGGCCTCGATCTGGTCCCCGACGCGAAGCTGGGCCGTACGTACTCCTTGTGCCTCCATAATGGACTGCCTCCTGCTGTTGTATCCCCGTAAGCACAGCTTGCCGGGGAGACATTGCCGGAGTGTTTCCGCAGGGTGATTTTTCTGTGTCAGGAGTTGCGGATGGTGCTTAGTCGTCCATCGGGAAGGCGACGGCTTCGCCCACCACCCGCAGGCACAGCTCCATGCCGGGCCGGGCGATCGAGGCGTTCCAGTGCCGGATGGTGATCACTTCGCCGCCGCCGGGGTAGCGGTGGTCGGCGTGCTCCGCCACTTCCTTGGGCACGTTCAGTTTCAGCCGCACGGTGGTTTCGGGGCCGAAGTAGTCCGTGTCCACCACCACGCCGCGGATGGGCCCGTCCTCGGCAATGCGGATCTGTTCGGGCCGCAGCATCAGCTGCACCCGCCCCTGTGCAGGCGGCCGGCGGACCGGGATGCCGCCCAGGGAGCAGGTGGCCAGCGAGCCCTCCAGCCAGGCGTCAAGGATGACGGCGTCGCCCAGGAATTCGGCGGTGGCCCTATCCGCTGGGCGGGTGTACACCACAAAGGGGTTGCCGATCTGGGCCAGCTTGCCGCCGCGCATCACCGCCACCTGGTCGGCGAAGGACAGGGCCTCGGCCTGGTCGTGGGTGACCAGGATGGTGGTGACCCCGGCCTCGGCCAGGACCTTGGCCACGGCGCGGCGGGTGGCCACGCGCAGGCCGGCGTCCAGGGCGGAGAAGGGCTCGTCCAGGAGCATCAGTTCCGGTTCGCGGGCCAGCGCCCGGGCCAGGGCAACGCGCTGCTGCTGGCCGCCGGAGAGCTGGTGCGGGCGGCGCTTGGCCATGGATGCGTCCAGCGACACCATTTCCAGGAGCTCCGCCACCCGGGCGTTGACGGCACGCCGGCCGCCGTCGAGCTTAGCCGCGTTCAAGCCAAAGGCAACGTTCTGGCCCACCGTCAAGTGCGGGAAGAGTGCACCGTCCTGGGCCACGTACCCGATCTCCCGCTTGTGCGCCGGAAGCCAGGCGCCATCACCGGCCACAAGGGTGCCGTTCAGCGAGATGCTGCCGGTGTCCGGGTGTTCAAAGCCGGCGATCAGGCGCAGCAGCGTGGTCTTGCCGGAGCCGGAGGGGCCCACGATGGCGGTGGTGCCGCCCTTGGCGACGGACAGGTTGACGCCCCTCAGGACCGCCTGCGATCCGAAGTTCTTGGTGACGTCCGTGATCTGCAGGTGGCTGTTGGTGGTTGCTGCCACGGAGGGTGCCACCCGGGGCTCGGGCAGCCTGCGGGTTGATGGTGCTGTCACTGTCCGGCTACTTTCTTGGACTGTTGGAAGAGGAGGTAGGTCATGGGGGCGGAAAGCAGGATCATCAGCAGCGCGTAGGGGGCGGCGCCGGCGTAATCGATTTCGCTGCTCTTGCTCCAGAACTCGGTGGCCAGGGTCTTGGTGCCGTTGGGGGACAGCAGCAAGGTGGCGGTGAGCTCGTTGGCGATGGCAAGGAACACCAGCGCTGCTCCGCCGGCGGCAGCCGGGGCGGTGAGCCGCAGGGTGACGCGGATGAAGGCCAGCAGCGGCGGCTTGCCCAGTGCCTGCGCTGCCTCGTCCAGTTCCTTGGGGGCCTGTGCCAGCCCGGCCCGTAAATTCACCAGGGCGCGGGGGAGGAACAGGAGCACGTACGCCGCCACCAGCAGCCCGGCGGTCTGGTACATCCCGGGGACCATGCGGATGCTCACGGTGACGAACGCCAGGGCCACCACGATGCCGGGCATGGAGCTGGTGACGTAGTTGGACAGTTCCAGGGACTTGCTGAACCAGCCCGGGTGGCGGACGGCGAGGTAGGCCATGGGGAAGGCCACCACGGTGGTGGCTGCGGCGCCTGCGAGCCCGTAGGTGAACGTGGTGAGGAGCGCCGGCAGGAACTCGGACGCGGTCCAGATGTCCGCCCCACCGGCCAGGATCCAGCGCATGACGTAGTACAGCGGGAGCCCGAAAGCCAGGGCGGTCAGGGCCAGCAGGAACAGCTGGGCGGGAACCTGGTAGGTGTGCAGCGGGAGCCGCAGCGCCCTGGCCTGCACGCCGGAACCGATCCTGGCGTAGCGGGCCGTGCCGCGGCTGCGGACCTCGGCGACCAGCAGGAGCAGGCAGAAGAACACCAGGACGCTGGCCAGCATGTTCCCGGCCGCGCCGTTGAAGGTGGACTGGTACTGGGTCATGATCGCGGTGGTGAAGGTGTCGAACCGGATCATGGCGAAGGCCCCGTATTCAGCCAGCAGGTGCAGGCCCACCAGCAGGGCACCGCCGGTCAGTGCGATCCGGAGCTGGGGGAGCACCACCCGGAAGAAGGTGCGCCAGGCGCCCAGTCCCAGGGCGGCGGCGGACTGTTCAATGGCCGGGTCCAGCCGGCTCAGCGTGGCCGCGGCGGGGATGTACACCAGCGGGAAATAGGAGAGCGTGGAGATCAGGATGCCGGATCCCAGCCCTCCCAGCGACGGGACGGCGGAGACCCAGGCGTAGCTGTTGACGAACGCGGGGACGGCCAGCGGAGCGGCCAGCAGCACGGCCCAGATCCGGTGGCCGCGCAGTTTGGTCCGTTCCACCAGCCACGCTCCCGCCACGCCAAGCAGCAGGCACAGCGGGATGGTGGCGGCCATCAGGAGCAGGGTGTTCAGCAGCAGTTCGCCCACACGGGGCCGCAGGATAAGTCCGACGGCGGTGTCCCACCCGGTTGCCACCGTCATGTAGGCCACGTACCCCAGCGGGACGAGGGAGAAGAGGGCGATCAGCACCGCCAGGACGGACACTGCGGAAACGCCGAAAGGCGGGCGGGGGCTGTTGCCCCGGCCCGCCGTCGTCGTGCTCCGCCTGGGGGGAGCCGATAGGTCGGTGGTCACGGAATTAGAGGAGTCCTGCCTGGGTCATCAGATCGGTGACCTTCTCGGAGTTGAGCTTGGCGGCGTCAACCTTGGGCGCCTGCAGGTCCTTGATGGGGACCAGCTTGTCGTTGGCGGGAACGTCGGAGCCGATGGCGTACTCGAAGGACGTTCCGTTCTTGAGGACTTCCTGGCCCTTCTTGCCGGTGATGAACTTCAGGAACCCCTGCGCAGCGGCAGCGTTCTTGGAGGACTTCAGTACACCGCCGCCGGAGACGGACAGGAACGCGCCCGGGTCCTGGTTCTTGAAGTAGTACGGGGTGACGTTGTTCGAGTTTTCACCGGTCTTGGCCTGGTCGCCGTAGTAGTAGTAGTGGTAGATGAGGGCGGCATCCACTTCACCGGCGTTGACGGCCTTCATGGCGGTGCTGTTGCCCTTGTAGGCCTTGGAGTTTTCCTTCATGCCCTTCAGCCACTCTTCGGTGGCGGACTCGCCCTTCAGCTCCAGGAGTGCGGAGACGATGGCCTGGAAGTCGGCGCCGCTGGGGGAGGCGGCCCACCGGCCCTTCCACTCCGGGTTGGCAAGGTCGAGCATGGACTTGGGCAGCTTGTCCTCGGTGAGCTTGGTCTTGTTGTAGACCAGCACGGTGGAACGGGCGGCGATGCCGGTCCACTTGCCGGTGGACGGCGAAAATTCGGCGGGCACCTGGGACAGGGTGTCCTTGTTGACGTCGGCGAACAGCCCGGCATTCTCAACCTGCGTCATGGCGGGGGAATTCTCGGTCAGGAACACATCCGCGGGGGAGGCCTGGCCTTCCTGGATGATCTGGTTGGACAGTTCGGTGTCCGAGCCCTGGCGCATGGTCACCTTGATGCCGGTTTCCGCCGTGAAGGCATCCACCCACTCCTTGGTAAGGCTCTCGTGCTGTGCGTTGTAAACCGTGATTTCGCCCGAGGCGGCACCGCCGGACGCGGCAGACGAGCTGCCGCCGGCGGGAGTGGAGCCGCCGCAGGCGGTCAGGCCGAGAGCTGCGCTGGCGGCGAGTGCGATGCCGGCCAGCGCGCTGTTGCGGATCTTCATTGAGGCTGCTTTCGGTGGGGAAAAGTCTGCTTGAACCTAAGTCCTATTAGGAAACACGAATGTTGCCTATGTCTGAAAACTGTAGGGTAGGCAATCCTAAGCTCCAAGCCGAAAAGCGGTTTAAGTGACGAGGTTCACATCAATTACGAAACTGTGGCGTGACGTAATTCTTGTACAGGCCCTGGTACACCATTGCTCGCGTTCGGGCCGCCTCTGTGCTGTGGCCGGCAGTGGGAGTGCTCCAGGCAGGAACTAGCCCCGTTGCCAGAGGCCCCCGAGATATTCACAGGCTTCCATCCGCCGGGAGGGAGGTCAAGGGCGGGTGCCGGTGCGCATAGGGCCGGCGACGGCGGGAGCCGGCCTGCGCTGCGCAAAAGCATTTTCGCTGCCCGGATTTGGACAGCGCTGCTGCCTTTGCGCCTCAGAAAGAAAGTTGCGCGTCGGAAAGAAACTTGCGCCCTGGAGGAAACCTGCGCGTACGGAAGTAGTTTCCGCGCCGACGAAGAACGGCGCCAACTCCCTTTCGGATGCCGGCGCCGTTCGTTGACGAGTGGCCAGGGGCCTACTTGTTCGGGTTGGGATCGTGGACGTCGTGCTCGCCGATATCGGCGGCGCCCAGGATGCTTTCCCCGGGCGCATCCTCATGCGGATGCACGCGGATGCTCAGCTCTGGGTGGTGCAGGTCCAGGGCGGGGCGCTCGGAACGGATCCGGGGCAGGGACGTGAAGTTGTGGCGCGGCGGCGGGCAGGACGTGGCCCACTCCAGCGAAGCGCCGAAGCCCCAGGGGTCGTCCACCGTGACCTTCTTCCCCGCACGCCAGGTGATGTAGACGTTCCAGAAGAACGGGATCAGGGACGCGCCCAGCAGGTAGGAACCGATGGTGGAGAACTGGTTCATGAAGGTGAAGTTGTCCTCCGGCATGTAGTCCGCGTACCGCCGCGGCATGCCCAGGACGCCCAGCCAGTGCTGGATCAGGAACGTGGCGTGGAAGCCCAGGAAGAGCATCCAGAAGTGGATCTTGCCCAGCCGCTCGTTGAGCATGGTGCCGGTGAACTTGGGCCACCAGAAGTAGAACCCGGCGAACATGGCGAACACCACGGTGCCGAACACCACGTAGTGGAAGTGCGCCACCACGAAATAGGTGTCCGAGACGTGGAAGTCCAGCGGCGGGGACGCCAGGATGATGCCGGTCAGGCCACCGAAGAGGAACGTGGCCAGGAACCCCATGCTCCACAGCATGGGCGTTTCAAAGGTCAGCGAGCCGCCCCACATGGTGCCGATCCAGTTGAAGAACTTCACGCCCGTGGGCACCGCGATGAGCATGGTCATGAAGGCGAAGAACGGCAGGAAGATGGCACCGGTGACGTACATGTGGTGCGCCCACACCGTCACCGACAGGGCGGCAATGGCGATCGTGGCGTACACGATGCCCTTGTAGCCGAACAGCGGCTTGCGGCTGAACACCGGGAAGATCTCCGAGACGATGCCGAAGAACGGCAGCGCGATGATGTACACCTCGGGGTGGCCGAAGAACCAGAACAGGTGCTGCCACAGGATGGCGCCGCCGTTGGCGGGATCGAAGATGTGCGCACCGAACTTGCGGTCGGCGCCCAGGGCGAACAGCGCTGCGGCCAGCGGCGGGAACGCCATGAGTACCAGGATGGCGGTGACCAGCGTGTTCCACGTGAAGATGGGCATCCGCCACATGGTGAGGCCTGGAGCCCGCATGCAGATGATGGTGGTGATGAAGTTGACCGATCCCAGGATGGTGCCGAAGCCGGACAGCGCCAGGCCAAAGACCCACAGGTCACCGCCGATGCCCGGGGTGAACGTGGTGTTGGACAGCGGCGCGTAGGCGAACCAGCCAAAGGATGCCGCGCCCTGGGGTGTGATGAAGCCGGAAACGGCAATGGTGGAGCCGAACAGGAAGAACCAGAACGCAAGGGCGTTCAGTCGCGGGAACGCAACGTCAGGGGCGCCGATCTGCAGCGGCATGATCACGTTGGCGAATCCGGCGAACAGCGGAGTGGCGAACATCAGCAGCATGATGGTGCCGTGCATGGTGAACAGCTGGTTGTACTGCTCTTTGGTCTGCAGGATTTGCATGCCGGGTTCGAACAGCTCGGCGCGGATCAGCAGCGCCATCACGCCGCCCGCACAGAAGAACACGAAGGACGAGATCAGGTACATGTAGCCGATGGTTTTGTGGTCAGTGGAGGTGATCCAGTTGACCACGATGGTGCCTTTGGGGCGCCGGACCACTGCCGGTGCCGCCGTGGCTGCCGTTCCACCCATTCTCTGGCCTGTGGTGGTCATTACGGTGCCGTCCTTTACTCTGCTGGTTCCAAGGCCTGCGGTGCCGGTGCCGACTGTGGCTGCCGGTCAAAATCGTTGCCCAGGCTTCCGGTGTTGCCCTTGGCCTTCAGGTCGGCCATGTGGCTGTCATACTCCTGCTGGCTCACAACCCGGACCTTGAAGAGCATCTCGGAGTGGTATTCGCCGCACAGTTCGGCGCACTTGCCCATGTATTCCCCGGTCCGGGTGGGGGTGATGCTGATGTAGGGGTTGTACTGTTCGTGGCCCGGGTACAGGTCGCGTTTCTGCAGGAAGTCCACCACCCAGAAGGAATGCTGCACGTCACGGGACTGGAGGTGCAGCTCCACCTTTTTGTTAACCGGCAGGTACAGGGTGGGCAGCCGGTCCGGAGCGCCGTAGTCGCCGTTCAGGTGTGCCTGCTGCCCGGCGTCCTCGTGGACCTGTTCCTTGACGTAGTTGAAATCCCAGGACCACTGCTTGCCGAAGACGTCGATCACCACGTCCGGGTTGGCGTAGCGTTCATCGATGGCGCGCTGGTCCCGGTCCGTGAACACGAACAGGACGCCGATGACGATCAGCGGGACCGCGAGGTAGAACACCTCGAGCGGAAGGTTGTAGCTCAGCTGCGCCGGGAACCCCACGGTATTCTTCCGGCGCCGGTACGCCACGATGACCCAGATCATCAGGCCCCAGGTAATGATGCCCACAATCAGTGCGGCGATCCAGGAGTTGACCCACAAGTCAGTGATGAGTGGGGTTTTGTCGGTGGTGTCCCGGGGGCCTGGCAGGAAGCCGCGGGTGACTTCCGCGGAGCAGGAGGCCAGGGCCGGCAGTGCCAGCAGGGTAGCTGCCAGTGCCGCGAAGCGCCGCGTTCTCTGGTTCGTGAACGTTTTTTTACCCACTTGTGGTCCCTCCGGCACGTTCCAGAAGCCCAACTGCATGAGCCCACCGCACCAGCAAAAAGCCCGGTGGGTTGTGTGCCCAACCCTACGCGGGCAGGATGCTGATGGGAAGGGTTCGGACGGTGGCCAACGCCGGGGAGGAGCCGGGCCTGACCGTGGCACGAATCAGCCGGGACCGGCTGGCCCCGGTACGCACGCAGGTGCCGGTGCTCGAAAACCGCCGCTTCGCCGTCGTACCTTTCCTTGACGCAAGGCTCTGAGCGAGCCGCGACGCGCGGCTGCCGCCAAAAGCTACCGGATGCCCGCCCAGACCGATACTGCGCCCGAGTGGCCGGTGGCGATGCTTTGGTACACCAGGAAGAGTCCCGCCAGGACGCCCAGCACCGAGGTGGCGGGAAGAAGCCAGCGGGATTCCAAAAGACCGCGCAGGCCGCTGAAGGCGGGACGCCGGGTCAGCATGGAAGGGAAGGCTGCCACGATCTGCGCCGCCACCACCACCAGGAA
The DNA here is from genome assembly GCF_057073715.1 of Arthrobacter sp. E1SS-5. Lineage (NCBI taxonomy): Bacteria > Bacillati > Actinomycetota > Actinomycetes > Micrococcales > Micrococcaceae > Arthrobacter > Arthrobacter sp. E1SS-5. The sequence continues at coordinate 3,426,103 of NZ_CP172703.1, read as the reverse complement.
GAACGCGGCGACAAAGCGCAGGAAGCTGCCCTGCTCGGCGTGCTCCTCGATCAGCTTCGAGGCCGGCCTTGCCTTCTGCAGCTGTTCCCCGGCCTCGGCCGTAAGGACGGACAGCGGGACCAGGATCAGGGCCAGGATCCCCAACGGCCAGGCCAGGTAGCGCCTGGAGCGCCGAAGCAGCGCGAAGACTACAGCTGCGAGCCCGGCCAGCGGCGCCAGGACCACCACACCGTGGATCAGCAGGATGTGGGCGGGAAGGCCTGCGATCTCCATCAGGCGATCCCGGTGGTGCCCAGCAGGCTGCCCACCGCAAAGGTGAAGGCCATGGCCAGTGCGCCGCCCACCACCAGCCGGATGGTCGCCTTGCGCTTGGAGCTCCCGCCGATCTTGGCGCTGATGGTGCCGGTCAGGGCCAGCGCCAGGATCACGGCAACGAAGGTGACCGGGATGCGCGCCTGTTCAGGCGGGAAGATGATGGCCAGCATCGGCAGGATCGCCCCGACCGTGAAGGCGATCGCTGAGGCGAAGGCGGCGTGCCAGGGGCTCACCACTTCCTCTTCGTCAATGTTCAGCTCGGCGGCCAGGTGGGCCTTCAGCGGGTCCTTTGCCGTCAGCTCCTCGGCAACCGTGCGGGCCGTGGCCTCGCTGAGTCCCTTGGCCTGGTAGATCCCGGCAAGTTCTTCCAGCTCGCCTTCGGGATCGTCCCGCAGCTCCTGGCGTTCCTTTTCAATCAGCGCCCGCTGGCTGTCACTCTGGCTGCTCACGGAAACGTATTCGCCCAGGGCCATGGACACCGCACCGCCCACCACCGCGGCAGTGCCTGCCACCAGGATGGGCGCAAGGTCGTTGGTGACGCCCGCGACGCCCACCACTGTTGCGGCGACGGAGACGATGCCGTCATTGGCACCGAGGACACCGGCGCGCAGCCAGTTGAGGCGTGCTGCCACGCTGCTGTCGTGGGGTTCGCGGCTCAGCTTGAGAGTTTCAGACATGCTGGCAGTAAAGCACTGCACGGAAGCCCACGCCACGAAGGTTTGCATCCCCTAACCGCGTGGCGTGCCAGCAGGGCGCTGGTCAGCAGCAGCACCAGCTGCCAGCCGGGGATGAGGTACCCGTTTTCCTGCACTAAACCGCGGCCCGGGACCGCGGTGCTTTCAGCGGCGCCGGCTCAGGCCGGTTCAGGAGCGTCCTGGTCCGGTACCTCGATCTGGAACCCGCAGGCGCAGCGCAGCACCCTGGTGGCCAGGTACACGCCAAGGGCTTCCGGCAGTTGGCCAGAGGTGCCGTGGATGGTGCGCATTTCGGCGCCGCTGGCAGCCATGACCTGGCCGCAATGGATGTAGTGGCCGCCGCGGACCAGGACGTCGGGGGCGCGCCGGCGCCCGGAATGGACGCCCATCAGGCGACGGCGGGATAGCTGCTGAGGATGTAATCGGCCGCCGCGGGACCGGTCATCCGCAACCGGGAGTTCCGGACATCCACGCCGCAGCGCAGCATTCCGGCGCGGAAAGCCTGGTCCGGCTTTGGCGTGAGGCCGTGCAGCGCTGCCCAGCTGACGTAAAGGCCGTAGAGGCAGTCGGGACCCAAGGGGCGATCACTGGAGGGTTCGGAGGTGGTTGCTTCGTCAAGGAACTGCTGGAACTGCGCGGACGCCATTGTGTGTCTCTTCCGCTTCTGCATAAATGCCACCGGTGGACTACAGCAGCTGCTCTTACCGGGCTTTGCAGAAGGTCCGGGGAGAACGGGCCATGATTCCCGTCACAGTCTCCAATCTACGCGCGGGTAGGGAGGAAGTACAGCCGGGCAGCACAGCTGCACCTCTTCCCACGGATTGATAAGGCTGCTTATCATATTGTTTCCTTCGACGGCAGACAAGGAGAACAAGGAGATGAATGGTTCACCCCTGCACAGGGAACTGCCACTTCCTGACCATGGAGCGGGGACCCGGCAGCCGTCCTCCGTCCCCGGACCCCCGGTGAACCCACCGTCCGAGGGCGATCCCACCAACCCGGCACAACCCCGCAAATGACCGGCGGAACGGGCAGGGACATGCAGGACACCCAGCCCACCGGCGGCAGGCACGACGGCGCGCCGGACCTTCGTGCCTTTGTCCGTTCCAGGGAGGCGGAGCTGGAGCGGCGGCTGGCTGAGTGGGTGCGGATCCCGGGCATCCTGGGCGCCCCCGAACACAGCCAGGACCTGCTCCGGTCGGCCAGCTGGCTGGCCGGCGAATTCCGCGAAGTGGGCTTCCCCGTGGTGGAGGTACTGCCCACGGGAGAGTCCCACGCGGTATACGCGGAGTGGTGCCAGGCTCCGGGAGCGCCCACCGTGCTGGTCTACAGCCACCACGACGTCCGGGCCGTCCGGCCGGAGAACTGGGCGCTGACGGCACCGTTCGAACCCGTACTCCGCGAGGGCCGCCTGTACGGCAGGGGCAGCTCGGACGCCAAGGGCCAGATCCTGGCGCATCTCGAAGCTGTCCGCGCCCATCTGGCCGCCGGAGAGACCGGCGCCGGCGGGACCGATACCAGTCCGGACACGGTTGCCGGCCCGGACCCTGCCCCCAAGGCCAACCTGAAGTTCCTGGTTGAAGGCGAAGAGGAAGGCGGCTCGCCCAACCTGGCCAAACTGCTGGAGGACCACGCGGACCGGTTCGCCGCGGACCTGGTCCTCTTCTCCGACACCCTCCTCTGGGACGCCGCGCATCCCGCCGTCTGCGTGAGCCTGCGCGGCATGTTGAGCGCACACCTGGAGGTGTACGGGCCGGAACGGGACGTGCACAGTGGCGCCGTGTCCGGGAACGCGCCCAACCCCGCCTTCGAACTCGGCCGGCTGCTGGGACTCATGCACCACCAGGACGGCAGGGTTGCCGTCCCCGGTTTCTATGACGACGTGGAGCCCCTTCCCGCCGACCTCCGGAACGCCCTCAAAGACCTGCCCTTCAGCGAGGAGGACTGGCTGGCCCGGTCCGAAACCGGTGCCATCACCGGCGAGAAGGGGTACACGGTGCTGGAGCGGCTGTGGCTGCGGCCCGCCGTCGAGGTCACCTCGATCATTGCCGGGGACCCGTTGGGCGTGTCCCGCGCCGCCGTCCCGGCCGTTGCCTCCGCGGACCTCAGCTTCCGCACCGTCCCCGGCCAGCGGGCGGAGAAAATCGCCGGGCAGCTGCAGGAGTGGGTGGCCGCCACCATCGGCGACGCCTACAGCTTCAGCCTGATCCCGGACCTGGAAACGGCCCAGGAGCCCTACCGCACACCGGACCACCCCGCCGTCGCAGCCCTTGAAAAGGCCATGGCAGCGGGTTTCCGCGCCGACCGGACGGGCCGCATGGGCAACGCCGGCGGCGGCCCCGCCGAACTGCTCAGCCGCACCCTGGCCGCGCCCGTGCTGTTCTTTGGCACCGGCCTGGTGGAGGATCACTGGCACGACAGCGACGAGAGCGCCGGCCTTGACGTCCTGATGAACGGGGCCGTCACGCTGGCCTGCTTCTGGGAGGAACTTGCAGCGAAGCAAGGGATAGGGGACGACGACGATGGACACCTACGGCAATGACGGCACCGGCGGCGCGGGGGCAGGCAGGCGGACGTTCGGGATCGAAGAGGAGCTGCTGCTGGTAGACCCAGCCACGGGGGAAGCGGTGCCGCTGGCAGGCGCCCTCCTGGACCTGTACGTGCGTCCGCTGGAGGTTGCGTCAGGGCCCGTCCTGACAGCCGAATTCCAGCAGGAAATGATCGAGGTGGTCACGCCACCGCACGCCACGCTGGGAAGCCTCGAGCAGGACATCATCGCCGGCCGGGCCATCGCCCGCCAGGCCGCCGAGGACGTGGGTGTCAGGGTGGCCGCGCTGGGCACCTCACCGCTGCCCGCCGATCCCCATCCGGTGCAGCTCCGGAGGTTCCGGGCGATGGCCGAAGAGTACGGGCTGACGGCAAGGGAGCAGCTCACGTGCGGATGCCACATCCACGTCTCGGTGGAGTCGCCCGAGGAAGCCGTGGCCGTGCTGGACCGGATGCGCAACTGGTTGCCGGTACTCATCGCGCTCAGCGCCAATTCACCGTTCTGGCATGGGGTGGACAGCGGTTACGCCAGTTACCGCTCGCAGGTGTGGAACCGCTGGCCGTCCGCGGGGCCGCTGGAAATCCTGGGCAGCCCGGACGCCTACCACCAGCTGGTGCATGACATGGTGAGCACCGGCGTGGCCCTTGACGAGGGCATGATCTACTTTGACGCCCGCCTCTCGCGGCACTATCCCACCGTGGAGATCCGCCTGGCCGATGTGTGCCTCCGGCCGGGGAACACCGTCCTTCTCGCCGGCCTGGCCAGGGCGCTGGTGGAAACCGCCGCATGGGAATGGCGGGAGGGGATCGAGCCCGTGGCCGTCCCGTCTGCGCTGCTCCGGCTGGCGGCCTGGAAAGCCAGCCGCTGGGGCCTCCGGGGTGAGCTGCTCGATCCGCACACGCACCGCCCGGCGCCCGCACTCGGCGTCGTGAACTCCCTGCTGCACCACATTCGTGGGGCGCTGGAGGACATGGGGGACCTGCACCGGGTGGAGGACCTGGTGGACCGGCTGCTCGCCGAAGGCACCGGCGCGGTCCGCCAGAAAGAGGTGCTGCACCGCACCGGGGACCTGGAACGCGTGGTGGAGGACGCCGCCAACTGCACGGTTTCCAGGTCCTAGCTGCACTAACGGGGCGCCCTTGACCCCCTACAGTCCCGGGCGTATACCGAAAGAATCATCATGCTGGCCCCCGCTGGGCCCTGTATGGAGCCGGCTGCCCCTGGTCTTCAACACAAAATAAATGGAGTTGTGATGGGTAGCGATCGTTTCGACGTGCTCCGCGAACAGGTCCGCGGGCAGGTTATCGAAGAGGACGACGCAGAGTACGAGGCCGCGCGCCTTGTGTTCAACGGGATGATTGACCGACGTCCCGCAGCAGTCCTGCGGGTATCCCAGGTGGCGGACGTTCTGGCGGCCGTCCGGTTCGCCCGGGGCCTGGACATTGAGGTTGCCTTGCGCGGCGGCGGGCACAGTGCACCAGGATTCGGAACGGTCGACGGCGGCCTGGTCCTTGACTTCTCGGCCCGCCGGGGAGTGCGCGTCGACCCGGTGGCAAGGTTGGCCCGGGTGGAGCCTGGTGCGACGTGGGCGGACTACAACCACGCCACGCACGCATTCGGGCTGGCCAGCACGGGCGGCATCATTGGCACCACCGGGGTGGCCGGCCTCACCCTCGGAGGCGGGATTGGATACCTTTCCCGTAAGTACGGGCTGGCGTGCGACAACCTCGTTTCTGCCGATGTAGTCCTTGCCGACGGAACCTTTGTTACTGCCAGCGAAGCCGAGAACGTCGACCTCTTCTGGGCGCTCCGCGGCGGAAGCGGCAACTTCGGTGTGGTCACGTCCATGGAGTTCCGGCTGCACCCGGTGGACATGGTCCATATCGGTCTCATCTTCTTCGATGCTGCGATGGGAGCCGAAGTTGGGGCGGTCTACCGCGAATGGATCGCTGCCGAACCCGAAGAAATGGGCGCCTTCCTGGGATTCCATCTAGGTCCTCCGGTTCCCTTCCTCCCCGAGGAATGGCACGGGAAGCCCGTCGCCGTGATCGCGGGCATGTGGACGGGCGATCTTGACGCGGGACCCGCGCACTGGCAAGCCATGCTGGACGCCGGACCCGCACTGGGAAGTTTCTTCGCATCGATGCCGTACCCCGCGCTCAACATCATGTTCGACGGGCTCAGCGGTATCCCTGGGCTGCAGGGTTACTGGAAGGCCGACTTCCTTCGGAGCCTCAGCGACGACGCACTCCGGACCGCCGTTCAATTCGCTCCAGGCATTCCCAGCGTCCACTCGGCCAACCATTACTATCCGATTGACGGGGCAGTCCAGCGGGTGGCACCCGAAGCAACCGCCTTTGCCTACCGTGATGTCAACTTTGCACCTGTCATCGCCGGCCAGTGGCCCGAGCCGTCCGAGAACGACAAGAACATCGCCTGGGTACGGGAGTACTGGGCCGCGCTCCACGAGTATTCGGAGCCCGGCGGATACCTAAACTTCCAGGACGCGGACGACCAGTCCAGGATTGAGGACACCCTCGGGTCAAACTATGCGCGGCTGGCCGAACTCAAGGCCAAGTACGACCCCGACAACTTCTTCCATATCAACCAGAACATCAAGCCTGCCCTGGCCGGGGCCGCCACGGCTGCCGTTCAGGCGCAGCCGCCGTCCGTGCTGCAGGCTGAAGCAGTGCCGGAGGAAGCACGGCAGGCGGACGACGCCCCGCCCAAAGCAAGTCCGGCCGAGGGGGCGGCGCCGTAAGGCCTGCAAGGCGCAACCTCCCAGAGCGGAGAAGCCGTCAGTACGTGGTTGCGTTGGGCAGGATCAGGGGCGGCAGCGGTGACTGATTGAAGTCGAAGGCCTTGGCCAAATCGCCCAGCTGCGGGTTGTTCTCCCGCACATCGGGCCTGGCGTCCGGACGTCCGTCCGTGGCGGGGTCGATGCGCTCGCCGCCCAGGAAGTCGTCCTCGATGAACTTGAAGTAGGCGTCGTGGCTGAGCACCTGGTGGTCGATGAACCCCTTCTTCGCATAGGGGCTGATCACCAGGCCGGGGACGCGCAGCCCGTAGCCGTTGTTGTCCACCACCGGCGGCTGGACGTGGTCGTAGAACCCGCCCCAGTCGTCCCAGCTGAGGAAGATGGCGGTGCTGTCCCAGTCCGGGCCGCTCATCACCGCATTGATCAGCCCGGCCACGTAGGCCTGCCCGGTGCTGATCTTGGCCGGGGCGTGCTCGCTGACCTTGTCCGTCGGCGCCACCCACGTGACGGCGGGCAGCGTGCCCTTCCTGGCGGCGTCGTAGAAACCGCTCAGCGGCTTGATGTTGCCCTGCTCGCCGTCCTCTTTCACAGTGTCGAAGTACAGCAGCGGGTTCCACAGGCCGGGGGTTTTCGCGTCCTGCTTCACCGGGTCGCAGGTGGCGGCGTCGTTGCGGCAGTCCGGTTCGGTGCCTTGGAACACGTAATAGGCCCAGGGCACCTGGTGCTTGTGCAGCAGGAAGGTCAGGTCCGTCCAGGCGTAGTCCGGCAGTTCCAGCTTCTTGGCCGCGTCGGTGAGCTTCTTCTTCAGGCCATCGGACACGGGTGCCGCATCCACCGCCGCCTGGCAGACGGCGTAGGAATCGGTGGGCTTGCAGCTGGTGCCGATGATCTGGTCGATCTGGGCGGCGAGGGCCGGATCAATGCCGGCGGCTTCCAGCGCCTCACGGCACGGGTCCAGGTCCATCCCGGCCTGGCACTTGCCGATCAGGGTGTCCTTGATGATCTGCGGCTCGGGTTCGGGGTCCGGGTCCTGCAGCGCATCCACGCACGACGACGGGTCCCCGGCCTTGCTGCATTTGGCGGACCATTCGGAGACCAGGTACAGGTGCGCCGGCAGGCTCCAGGAGGCGGCGGAGGCGAACAGGTGGTCCTGGAGCGTGAAGTTCTGCGCGTAGGCCCAGTAGTTGGGCAGGTCCCGCCCGTCGTGGTAGCCCATGACGTCGGTGGGCATGGTGTTGCTGTACTGGCATTTGGTGCTGGTGGCGCCGCAGCCGGACAGGCCCTTCTCCGCCTGGGCCACGAACCCGTCCATGGCCCCGCCGTTGATGTCGGCGGTGGCGTCGGCGTGGCTGTGCGGGCCGCCGGCGTTGCTGTCCGCCGAGTTGTAGAAGGGCCTGGCGCAGCCGCCGTCCGCGGGGTCCGGGACGCACACGGTGGGTTTGCCATCCTTCATGGGGATCCCGTCGGCCCCGGGATAGGTGCCGAAGTAGCTGTCGAAAGACCTGTTTTCCTGGGTGATGATCACCACGTGCTTGATCTTGGAAATCCCTGCGGGGGCGCCGGCGGCTGGAGCGCCAACAGGTGCCTGGTCCGTCGGCGGTGCAGCGGGCGCGTTTGCGGCCGGCGCCTGTGCTGGCGGGCCGCCGCGGAACGCGGTGGGAAGGACGACGGCGAGGATCACCAAAGCCAGCACGGCGGCACCTGCCAGCAGGGCCCGGCGTCGTCCGTTCTGCAGAAGCCGCACCTCAGGACTCCTTCCGGTAGACGTCGTCGCCGAAGGTCCTGACGCCGGGGTCGCCTGCCAGGCCCAGGCGGGGGAGGTGGAAGAAGTCCTCGATGCTGGCCAGCAGGCTGTAGTGGTTGTAGGCCCGGTCCGATGAGGTCCCCGCCTTGGTGAACGGGGACAGGACCAGCGCGCCCACCTTGCCGCCCGCCGTGCCGCCGGCCGGAACGGCGCTGGCCGGTTCGGACGGCCCGGTCGAGTCGCCCTCCGCCTCATCGAAGGTGATCACCAGCATGCCGTCCTGCTTGTACGCCGGCGACGACAGGATGGCCGGCACCTGCTCCTTGAGCCAGGCGTCCGCCGTCCCCAAGCCGCCCTCGGAGCCGTCGGCGCAGGTGCCGTCATGCCCGTCGTGGCACAGGTTGGGCGTGATGTAGGCAAGGTTCGGCGTGGTGTCCACGGACTTCAGGTCGTCCTTGAGGGCGGAGAAGTTGACCACGTTCCGGGCGCAGTCCGGGGACGAGGTGATGGAACGGAAGTACATGAAGGGGTTGTGGTGCGTGGAGTATTGCTCTTCCGGGGTGGCCTTGATGTGGTTGTCGCCCTCGCCCAGGACCGGATGCTCGCACGGCTGCTGCATGTCCTCCATATAGCCCTTCCAGGTTTTGCCCTGCGCGGCCAGCTGCCCGGCCACGGTCTGGGTGTCCTCCGGGTAGACGCAGCCGTCGCCCTGCAGCGTGCCGTCCGGGTCGGTGCCCGTGGCGTTGAACTCGGTGTAGATGTGGCAGTCCTGCTCGGTGCTGTCGTTGGGACGCTGGCCGGAGATCTGGGCCAGGTAGTTGGGCAGTGAGTTGTGCGCGATGCCGTAGTAGTTCGTCAGCAGCACGCCCTTCTTCCGCAGTGTTCCGGACAGGTACGGCGCGGGGGAATTGTCACCCCAGACGCTGTCGTACCCCTTGTTTTCCAGGTTGATCACGAAGATGTGCTGGGGTGTGCCGGCGGGCTTTGCCGCCTCCGCAGGCTTTGAAGCGGAGCTTGGGGCCGGCGTGGGAGTGGCCGATGCACTTGGGGAAGCTGCGGCGGTGCCGGAGGGGGAGTCAGTGCCGGACGGGGTGGCTGTTTGCGGAGCCGGCGCGGGCGTGGACGCCTGGCAGGCCACCAGCGCGGACAGGAGCAGTGCCAGCAGGGGCAGCAGGGTGGGGAAACGATGCCGCGCGGCAGCGGAGGAACGGACTGATCTTCGGTTCACGGGCGGCCTCCGCGGTCTGTTATTCACTTGCGCCCCAGCGTTGCGGCCACTCTTGCACACCGGAACCGCGTTTTGCAGGGGCAATTGCTGTGAGTTGCCAGTGAATCGGGGCTGCTGCGGGTTGGCCCTGCGCCCGTAGGTCTTTCTGCCCTACACCCGGAACAGCGGCAGGCGTTGACTTAAATCGCGGGAAACAAAGGCCCGCGGGGCGGAAGCGCACAGGGCGCCGGCGCCCCACACAGAAAGGAAAAGTCAGTGAAGAAGTGGTATCGGTGGCAGGACTACGTAACGGTTGCCGCCGGACTCTTTACCGCGGTGGCGGTCCTGTTCACGCGGCAGCAAAGCATGTCCACCACCCTCATGCTCGTCTTCGGCGGGCTCCTGGTGGTCAGCGGCATCATCAACCTGGCCATGCCGGGAACTCCGGCCATGGAATACGTGCAGGCCATCCTCGCAGCAGGACTGGTCCTCTCGCCATGGCTCGGAACGTACACGGGAGCGACGGGGGCTGCCTGGACGTCATGGATCGCAGGGGCAGTGGCACTGGTGGTAACAGCGGTGGCCATTAAGCCCAGCACCGACGTCCGCCGGACCTACCGCGTCTCGCATTAGTAGAAGGAATCCGCCATGACTGAGGTGTTGCGGTACGAGGTGGGATCCGGGACCGTGCTCGTTGAAGCGGCCGACGACAGCTACGGCGTGGACCGGCCGGCACGGAACGAGCAGGGAATCCTGGATACGGGCAGGCGCCTGGAAGATGCACTCGCCAGCGTCCGTCCGGCCGCCCGCGCAGCACTGGAGGCCATGGCGGAACTAACCCCGGAGAAGATCGAAATCGAATTCGGCGTGAAACTTGCGGGGGACGCGGGGGCGGTGATTGCCAAGAGCAGTTCCGACGCCCACTTTGTCCTCCGCATGTCCTGGGCCCCTGCCGCGGCAGCGGCGCCCGGGGAAGAAATCATGCATGGCGGGTGACAGTAATGGTTGCGTTTCATGACAGGCCCGACGCCGGGCGGCGGCTGGGCAAACGGCTCGCCGGCCTGCGCGAACGGGACGTGGTGGTGCTGGGCCTGCCCCGCGGCGGTGTGCCGGTGGCGTTCGAGGTGGCCAAGGCCCTAGAGGCGCCGCTGGATGTCATCGTGGTGCGGAAACTGGGTGTTCCGTTCCAGCCCGAAGTGGCAATGGGGGCCATCGGAGAGGGCGGGGTCCGCGTCCTGGACCCGCGCACCATTTCCATGGCACGGGTTTCCCAGGAGGACCTGCAGCAGGTGGAACGGCAGGAACGCGCACTGCTGGAAAGCAGGGTGGCCCGGTTCCGGCAGGGACGCCCGCGCCTCAACCTCGCGGGCCGCACGGTGATCATCGTGGATGACGGCATCGCCACCGGGTCCACCGCCAGGGCCGCCTGCCAGGTGGCCCGGCACCTCGGCGCAGCGAAAGTGATCCTCGCCGTTCCGGTGGCCCCCGCCCGCGCCATCGTTGAGCTGAAGGAACCGGACGACGTCGTCTGCCTGCTCTCGCCCCAGGACTTCCAGGCCGTGGGCTACTACTACCACGATTTTTCGCCCACGGAGGATGGCGAGGTGGTGCAGCTGCTGGACGCGGCCGCCTCCCCGGCCCGCCGCCGTACCGAGGAAGGCGGGGACGGCAGCCTGGAACAGGATGTGGAGATCCCGGCAGGAAGGGTGGTGCTGCGCGGCAGCCTCTACCTTCCGGCCAGGTGTGACGGGACCGTCCTCTTTGCCCACGGCAGCGGCAGCAGCCGGCACAGCCCCCGCAACCGCTTCGTCGCCTCCGTGCTGCACGGGGCGGGCCTGGGCACCCTGCTGCTTGACCTGCTGACCCCGGAGGAGGAGGTCAACCGGGCCAATGTGTTCGACATCGGCCTGCTGGCGCACCGCCTTTCCTCCGCCACCCATTGGCTGGAAGCGAGGCATGACGGCTCCGCCGGGCGCATCGGCTACTTCGGTGCCAGCACCGGCGCGGGCGCCGCGCTGTGGGCTGCCGCAGAGCCTGGGGCCCAGGTTGAAGCCGTGGTCTCCCGCGGCGGCCGGCCGGACCTGGCCGGTCCGCGGCTGGCCGCAGTGAAGGCACCCACGCTCCTGATCGTTGGCGGTGCGGACACCCAGGTACTGGCCCTCAACCGCCAGGCCATGGCGCAAATGCAGGCACCCACCCGGCTGGAAATCGTCCCGGGCGCCACACACTTGTTTGAAGAGCCCGGTACCCTGGCCATGGCCGCCACCCTTGCCGCGGACTGGTTCCGGCAGTACCTCCTGCCCGCGCCGGTGGGGCGGTCCATGCCGGAGGCCAGGAATGAACGCTGACGGCCGCTGGGCGGAGCGGGGGGCCGAACGGGAGGCTGAAGCCGGCCAGATCCGCAGCCTCGCCCGCCCCCTGGCCACGGCAGACGACCTTGAACCCCTGGTCCGCCTCGCTGCCCCTGCCAGGTTCGTGTGCGTGGGCGAGGCATCGCACGGCACCCAGGAGTATTACCACTGGCGGGCGCTGCTGAGCCGGCGGCTGATCGAGGAGTACGGCTTCACGTGGATCGGCGTGGAAGGGGACTGGCCGGATTGCTGGCGGATCAACCGCTGGGTTCGGGGCGAGGCCGGCCAGGACATGGATGCCCGCCGGCTGCTGTCCGGCTTTGAACGCTGGCCCACGTGGATGTGGGCCAACCAGGAGGTGGCCGGGTTCCTTACCTGGCTGCGCGACTGGAACCTGGACCTCCCCGCACACCAGCGCACGGGCTTTTACGGCCTGGATGTCTACTCCCTGTGGGATTCGCTGCGGGAAATCTTCACCTGGCTGGAGGCCAACGCCGAGGACGCCCTCCCGGCGGCACTGCAGGCCTGGCACTGCTTCATCCCGTACCGCGAGGACCCCCAGCGGTATGCCTTGAGCAGCCGGCTGGTCCCGCGGTCATGCGAGGCGGACGTGGTGGCGCTGCTGGCGGAGGTCCGGCGGCGGACGCTGGGCCGGATGCAGGACGATCCCGCTGCCTTCGACGCCATCCAGAACGCCATCGTTGCCACCAACGCCGAGCGCTACTACCGGACCATGGTGCGCGGCGACCAGCAGTCCTGGAACATCCGGGACCACCACATGAGCGACACCATCGACCGGGTTGCGCGCCACCACGGACCGGCATCGAAGGGGCTGGTGTGGGCGCACAACACGCACGTGGGTGATGCCCGGGCCACGGACATGGCCCATGACGGCATGGTCAACATCGGGCAGCTGGTCCGCCAGCGGCACCCCGGGGAAGTGGTGCTGGCCGGGTTTGCGTCCTACGCCGGCTCCGTCACCGCTGCGGAGTCCTGGGGCTCGCCGGAGTGGGTGATGGATGTGCCGGCCGCCGTGCACGGGAGCCATGAGGACCTGCTGAACGAGGCGCTGGGGGAGCCGTCCGTCCTGGTGCTCGGCGCCGACAGGACCGGGCCCTGGCTCACGTCCTGGCGCGGCCATCGGGCCATCGGAGTGGTGTACAACCCGCACCGGGAACGGGGCAACTACGTGCCCACGCGGATGGGGGAACGCTACGACGCACTGTTCTGGCACCCGCGGACAGAGGCGCTCAGGCCGCTGCACCACGAGTACCAGCCCGGCGAACCTGAACTCGAAACCGAGCCCACCGGGTTCTAGCCATGAAGGAGCAGCATGACCACCGGAGTTGAAGGTTCCACCCGCTGGCCCGCCATTACCAAGGACGTGGCTGCCTTCCCGGTGCAGCCCAACATGCCGGATTACGACGCCGCCCGGCGGGACTTCACCTGGGATCGGGCGCGCCAGGCGCTGGCCGGGCTGCCCGGCGGACGGGGGCTGAACATCGCCTACGAGGCCGCTGACCGCCACGTGGCGGAAGGCCGCGGCGGCAGGGAAGCCCTGCGCTTTGTTAAGGCCGACGGCGGCACCCGGTCCTTGAGCTACGGGCAGCTTGCGGAGCTCTCCGGAAGGTTCGCGGCAGTGCTGCAGGGCCTGGGCGTGGGGCGCGGCGAGCGGGTCTTCTCGCTGCTGGGCCGCAGCCCCGACCTGTATGCCGCCGTGCTGGGCACCTTCAAGAACGGCAGCGTCTTCTGCCCGCTCTTTTCCGCCTTTGGCCCGGAGCCCGTGCGGCAGCGGCTGCACTTGGGCGCCGGCAGGGTGCTGGTGACCACCAGGGCGCTGTACCGCAAGAAGGTGGCACCGGTGCGGGACTCCCTTCCCGAACTCCGCCACGTCCTGCTGGTGGATGCGGACGGCCGGATGGAACCGGGAACCCTGGACCTGGCCGCACTCCTGGCCCAGGTCGACCCCATCGAGGAGGTCGCGGACACGCAGCCCGGGGACATGGCCCTGCTGCACTTCACCAGTGGCACCACGGGCACGCCGAAGGGTGCCGTCCACGTCCACGACGCCGTCGCCGCCCATTACGCCACCGGCCGCTTCGCGCTGGACCTGCATCCGGACGACATCTACTGGTGCACCGCGGATCCCGGCTGGGTGACCGGCATGTCCTACGGCATCATCGCGCCGCTGGTGCACGGGGTCACCGCCATCGTGGATGAGGAGGAACTGGACGCCGACCGCTGGTACCGGATCCTTGCGGAGCAGCATGTCACCGTCTGGTACACCGCGCCCACCGCCCTGCGGATGCTCATGAAGGCCGGCGGCGAACGGGCGGCCGGTCATGACCTCTCCGCGCTGCGCTTCATCGCCAGCGTGGGGGAGCCGCTGAACCCGGAGGCGGTGGTGTGGGGCCAGGATGTGTTGGGCCTGCCGGTGCACGACAACTGGTGGCAGACCGAGACCGGCGGGATCATGATTGCCAACTATCCCGCCATGGATATCCGCCCCGGTTCCATGGGCAGGCCGCTGCCCGGCATCGAGGCTGCCCTGGTGGCCCGCGACGCCGACGGCAAAGCCATCATCAAGGACGGCCAGGCCGTCCTGGTCGAAGAGCCGGACACCATGGGGGAGCTGGCCCTGCGCCCCGGCTGGCCCTCGATGTTCCGTGGCTACCTCAACGAGGAGGAGCGGTACCGGCGCTGCTTCGCCGGCGGCTGGTACCTCACCGGGGACCTGGCAAAGCGCGACGGCGACGGCTACTTCTGGTTCGTTGGCCGCGGTGACGACGTGATCAAGTCCTCCGGCCACCTGATCGGCCCCTTCGAAGTGGAGAGCTGCCTCATGGAACACCCGGCCGTGGCTGAAGCGGGCGTGATCGGCGTGCCGGACCCGGTGGCCGGGGAAGTGGTGAAGGCCTTCGTGGAACTGAGGCCCGGCCACGAGCCCAGCGAGGAGCTGCAGCTGGACATCATCGGCTTCGCACGCAAACGCCTGGGCGCCGCGGTCGCGCCAAGGCTCCTGGACTTCACCGCCACCCTGCCCAAGACCCGCAGCGGCAAGATCCTGCGCCGGCTCCTCAAAGCCCGGGAACTGGGGCTGCCCGAAGGCGACACCTCCACGCTGGAATCCCCGGCGGGACCGGCAGCGATACTGAAGGACCAGCCGTGACGACCCTCAGGAACCAGGGCGTCCCGGATGCGGGGCACGCGATGCACCTCCTGCGGCAGATGCTGCGGGTGCGCCGGCTCGAGGAGAAATGCATCGAACTGTACAGCGCGGCCAAGATCCGCGGGTTCCTGCACGTCTACATCGGCGAGGAAGCCGTGGCGGCCGGGGTGATGGAGGCCCTGGCGCCGGAGGACGCCGTGGTGGCCACGTACCGCGAACACGGGCATGCCCTGCTGCGCGGTGTCTCCGCCGGCGCTATCCTCGCCGAAATGTACGGCCACGCCGAGGGCTGCTGCCGGGGCCGCGGCGGTTCCATGCACCTCTTCGACGCCGCCACCCGCTTCTACGGCGGCAACGCGATTGTGGCAGGCGGGCTGCCGCTCGCCGTCGGCCTGGCGCTCGCAGACCGGATGGCCGGGCGCCAGCAGGTGACCGTCTGCTTCTTCGGCGAGGGCGCCGTTGCTGAAGGGGAGTTCCACGAAAGCATGAACCTGGCCGCGCTGTGGCAGTTGCCGGTGCTGTTCTGCTGCGAAAACAATCTCTACGCCATGGGAACCGCACTGGGCCGCTCCGAATCGCAGACCGACATCGCGCTCAAGGCGGCTGCCTACGAAATACCGGCATGGGCGGTGGACGGCATGGACGTGCTGGCCGTGGAGGAAGCCGCCCGGCGCGCGGTGGACGCGGTTCGGTCCGGCGGCGGCCCGCACTTCCTGGAACTGCGCACCTACCGCTTCCGCGCCCACTCCATGTTCGACCCCGAGCTGTACCGGGAGAAGTCCGAGGTGGCGCAGTGGATGGAACGGGACCCCATCAGCCTGCTGCAGGGCACCATGCAGGCCGCCGGGCAGCTGCCGGACGATGAGTGGGCCGGGCTGCAGGCGGACGTGGACGCGGAGATCAGCACCGCCGTCGGATTCGCCGAAAACGGGACGCCGGAACCGGTGTCCGAACTCGCCCGGTTCGTGTACAGCGACCGGTTGGAAGAAGACAGCAGTGGGACGGACATCAGCAAGGAGCCAGGGAAAGGCGGGGCGGCAGGATGAAAACCACGTACCGGGAAGCCATGCGCGCGGCCCTCCGCGACGCCATGCAGCGCGACGAGCGCGTGTTCCTGATGGGCGAGGATGTGGGCCGGTACGGCGGCAGCTTCGCCGTCAGCCTGGGCCTGCTGGAGGAATTCGGGCCGGAACGGATCCGCGATACCCCGCTCTCCGAGTCCGGGTTTGTGGGCGCAGGCATCGGCGCGGCGCTGGGCGGGATGCGGCCCGTCGTCGAAATCATGACCGTCAACTTCAGCCTGCTGGCGCTGGACCAGATCATCAACAACGCCGCCACCCTGCTGCACATGTCCGGCGGCCAGTTCAACGTGCCCATCGTCATCCGGATGACCACCGGCGCCGGCCGGCAGCTGGGCGCCCAGCACTCGCACAGCCTGGAGGGCTGGTACGCGCACATCCCCGGCCTCCGGATCCTGGCCCCGGCCACCCTGGCCGATGCGCGCGGCATGCTGTGGACCGCGCTGCAGGACCCGGACCCGGTGCTGATTTTCGAGCACGGCTCGCTGTACAACGTGGCCGGTGAGCTGGACGAGGACGCCGGGGCCGTGGGCATCGACAAGGCGGCGCTCCTGCGGCAGGCGGACGGAAGCGCCGACACGGTCACGCTCATCACGTACGGTGGCACGCTGCCCATGGTGCTGGAGGCCGCGGACCAGCTGTCCGGTGAGGGTATCGGGTCTGACGTGGTGGACCTGCGCACGCTCCGCCCGCTGGATACGCACACCCTCCTGAACAGCGTGGCCAGGACGCACCGGGCCGTGGTGGTGGACGAGGGCTGGCGCAGCGGCAGCATCTCCGCGGAGATCGCCGCCAGGATCAGTGAGCAGGCGTTCTTCGACCTGGACGCCCCGGTGGAGCGGGTGTGCAGCGAGGAGGTGCCCGTCCCGTACGCCAAACACCTGGAACAGGCGGCCCTGCCGTCCGTGCCGCGCGTCATAGCGGCCGCGCGGAGGGCTGTGGGCGCCGGTGGCTGAGTTCCGGATGCCGTCCCTGGGCGCGGACATGGAGCACGGCAAAGTGGTGGAGTGGCTGGTCAAACCGGGCGACTACGTGCACAAGGGCGACCTGGTGGCGGCCGTGGACACCGACAAGACCGTGATGGACATCGAGTCGTTCCAGGAAGGCGTGGTGGCCGAATTCCTGGTGGACATCGGTGACACCGTTGAGGTGGGCACCCCCATCGCCCGGATCACCGCCACCCCCGCCGAACTCCCGCAACCCCCGCTCACTTCCGGCCCCCTTTCCCCCGACGCCCGCTCACCTTTGGCAGCCCAGGAGCCCACGCCCGCTCACCCCGGTGCCGGGGCCGGGCACGAGGAGCAGGTTGTCAAAGCTTCCCCGCCGGTCCGGCACCTTGCGCACACGCTGGGGGTCGACGTCGGACGCATCACCGGGAGCGGGCCCGGCGGTGAGGTGGTGCGGGCCGACGTCGAACGCGCCGCGGGTGCGTCCGTCACCCCCGCGGCGCCGCAGGAAGCCCCCTCACCTGAAGCGCCGGAAGCCCCGGCACCCGCCGAAGCCAGGCGGGTCCGGTCGTCGCCGCTGGCGCGGCGGCTGGCGGCCGAACTGGGTGTGGACCTGCAGGACGTCAACGGAACAGGCCCGGGTGGCGCGGTGACGGAGGACGATGTCCTTTCCGCCGTCCCGCCCAGGGGACGGCCACCCCGGAAACAGGTGGCGGAAAAGCCGGCGGAAGCACCGCCGTCGGAAGCCCAAACAGCCGAACCGCCGCCCGAAGCCACGGAAGAGGCGCCACGGCGGAAACGCCCGACGGCGGCCGGCGGCAAGGCGGAGAGCCTGCGGCAGGCGGTGGGCGCGCTGATGTCCCGGTCCAAGAAGGAGATCCCGCACTACTACCTGTCCACCACGCTGAACCTGGCGGCGGCGATGGCCTGGATGCAGGCGGCAAACCAGCAGCGGCCGGTATCGTCGCGGCTGGTGCCGTCCGCCCTGCTGTTGAAGGCCACCGCGCTCGCGGCCAAGGAAGTGCCGGACATGAACGGCTTCTTCACCAAGGGCGCCTTCCACCCCAGCGAGGCCGTGCATCTGGGCGTCGCCGTGGCGCTGCGGCACGGCGGACTGGTGGCCCCGGCCCTGCACGACGCCGACACGCTCAGCCTGGACGAACTTATGGACCAGCTGCGCGACCTGGTGGGCCGGGCCCGGGCGGGCCGGCTGCAGCGCGCGGAAATGGCCGACCCCACCATCACCGTGACCAACCTGGGGGATCTCGGCGTCGAAAGCGTGTACGGGGTGATCTACCCGCCGCAGGTGGCCATGGTGGGATTCGGCAAGGTCCTGGAGCAGCCGTGGGCGCACAACGGGATGCTCGGCATTCGGCACGCCGCCATCGCCACCCTGTCTGCGGACCACCGGGTGAGCGACGGGCTGCGCGGCGGCCGGTTCCTAGCCCGCATCGACGAACTGCTGCAGGCGCCGGAAGACCTGTGAGCGAGGAGGAACGGTGAACGAACAGGATGCGCGTCAGGCGGTGGAGGCGGCGATCGGGAAAGTAGCGCCTGACGTCGAACCGGAAGACCTGGAGGGTGGCGCCAGGCTCCGCCAGGACCTGGAACTGGACTCGCTGGACTTCCTCCGCCTGGTGGAGGTGATCGCGGAGGCCACCGGCGTGGACATTCCGGAGGCGGACTACCCGGCCGTGGCCACCGTGGACGGGCTGGTGGCCTACGTCGCTGCGCACGGGTGACGCTGCGGTGGGAACCCGGGTGAAAGACCCTGTGGAGCCCGATGGGGCTGATTCGACGGGCAGGAGTGGCTTAAAATGCCTCCATGGAACGTGACGATGCGAGTAATTTCGAGCAGTTGCACGATCTTGTTGCCGACATGGACGACATCAGGGGACTCCTGGAGGGCATCACCGGTATCGCTGCGGCCGCAATGACCAGGACCGCCGGCACGCCGATTGAATGTGCCGTCACCCTTTACCGCAGAAGGCGGCCGCCTACGATCGCGGGCAGCGATGATGAGGCAATCCTGCTGGACGGCCATGAGCAGCGCCTGGCGGACGGACCCTGTACTGACGCGCTGCAGAGCGGGGAGCCTTCCCTCCTGGATGCTCCGTCCGATGCACGGTGGCCGGCCTTCCAAAAGGAATTGCAAGCCACGGGCTTTGACAGTGTCCTTGGCGTTCCGCTCGATTTAGGCAGCGAAGCGTCGGCTGCCTTGAACTTCTTTGCCGCGGGTGCCGGAGTGTTTACTCCGGAAGTCTCCAAGGATGCGGGGGAGTTCGCCCAGGTAGCCGCCCGTGCGCTTCGGCTGGGGCTAAGGATTGCCGGGGCGGAATTGAAGGCAGAGGACCTCGAGGCAGCGATGAGCCATCGGACTGCCATCGACATGGCGCGGGGCATCATCATGGCCCAGAGCCGCTGCTCCGGAGACGAAGCCTTCAATTTGCTGCGCGACGTCTCAAGCACCCGGAATGAAAAGCTTTACGACGTGGCCCGCTCCGTCGTTGCCGGCATCGACGGCTCTGCCGCGAGCACTTTCTTCGAGTCCTGAGCCTGCCCCTACCGCAGGGCGTGGTCGTTGCCGCGCATTCGGAGGGCAACCACGACGCCGGACGCTGCGGTAAGGACCGCGACGGCGGCGATGGCTGTGGGGATGCCGTAGAGGTCGGCGAGGACACCGGACAGCAGGGCACCAGCGGCGAAACCGCCGTCGCGCCATAGCCGGTACACACCCACGGAACGGGCCCGCCAGGCCGGGTGGGCCACGTCGCCGATCGCGGCGAGCAGGGTGGGATAGACCAGGGCGGTGCCAAGGCCAAGGACGACGGCGGCGGCCAGCCAGGGCCCAAAGCCGTGCGCTGAGGCAATGATCCCCAGGGCGGCGGCCTGCACCAGCATCCCGGAGGCAATGAACCACTTGCGCCCCCACCGGTCGGACGCGGCGCCGGTGACGAGCTGGGCGGCGCCCCAGGCGGCAGGGTACGCGGCGGCCAGGATGCCGATCTGGCCAAGGCTCAGTCCGGCGCCGGCGAACAGGACAGGGAAGAGACCCCATGCCAGGCCGTCGTTGAGGTTGTTCACCAGGCCTGCCTGGCTTGCTGCGGAAAGTGAGCGGTCCTTGAAGCTGGTGAGAGCGAAGACCTGCCCGGTGGTGAGGCCGGCGTGGGCGCTGTCCTGGCTGCTGACGTGCTGGGAGGCCTCGGTCCTGGCGTGGTGGTGGGTCTCCTTCACGGCCAGGACCGTCAGTCCCAGGCCGAGGGCAATGTACGCGGCGCCCAGCAGGAAGGGGGCGGGGCGCAAGCCGAAGGCGGTGGCCAGGTAGCCGGTGGCCAATGCCGTGACGGCGACGCCAAGGTAGCCCGCCGCCTCATTGAAGCCCATGGCCAGGCCGCGCTGCTTTGGTCCCACCAGGTCCATCTTCATGATTACTGCCGTGGACCAGGTAAGGCCCTGGCTGATCCCGAGCAGCACATTGGCTGCTACGATCCAGCCCCACGACGGACCGAAGATGAGCATGAGCGGCACCGGTACCGCTGCCAGCCAGCCGGCCACGAGGACCGGCTTGCGGCCGTACCTGTCGGAGAGTGTGCCGGCAAAGTAGTTCATCGCGGCCTTGGACAGGCCGAAGGCCAGGATGTACGTCAGCGCGCCAGTGTAGAGGTCGAGGTGGAATTCCTGCGAGGCCAGCAGGGGCAGGACCGTGCGTTCCTGGCCCAGGGTGCCGCCCACCAGAGCATTGACGGTGACCAGCAGCATGAACTGTGCCAGGTTTTGCCGCAGGCCCAGCACCGCGCCGGGTGAACCGGGGGTGTGGAGGGCATGTGTTCTGCCGGGCATTGCGGGTGCTCCGTTCGGTCGATGGCAAAAAGGTGGCCCGGGCGTGTGGGGGGGCACACCCGGGCCGGGGCCGGATGCGCTGGGGACGCAACCGGACCGGAACCCGGGCAGGAGGGGGGTCCTGCCCGGGTGGTCTTCGGTTGTTGGCTAGACGGCGGGGACGCTGTTCTGCTTTGCGTTCCAGGCGGCGTAGCTGCCGTCGAGTTCGACGACGTCGTACCCGGCGCGGCGCAGGGCGCTGGCGGCTACCGAGTTCCGTACGCCGGACTGGCAGTAGGAGACGATGGTGCCGCCGGCCGGGAGCTCGTCGAGGTGCCACATGACGCGGCCGCCGCTGAGCTGGTAGGAGCCCGGGATGTGGCCGGCCTTGTGCTCGGTCTTGTTGCGGACGTCCAGGACCATGTCGGCGTCGAAACCTTCGAGTTCCTCGGGCTGGATCAGCTTGGGGGTGAAGGTGGGCAGCCCGTCGATGCTGGTCAGGTAGCCTGCCACGTTGTCGATGCCCACGCGGACCAGGTGGTCCCACATGTCCTGCGCCTGCTCCTGGTCCTTGGCCAGGAGCACCAGCGGGTTCTTGTCCGTCTCCGGGTTGACCACCCAGGCACCGTAGCTGGCAACGGACTTCCCGGCCGGGACGTTCAGGGAGCGGACGACGGTGCCTTCGTGCACCTCGCTGTTGGAGCGGGTGTCGATGAAGGTCAGGGTGTCTTCTGCCAGGCCTTCAGCCACGACGGCGGTTTCCAGTTCCTGCAGCGGTGCACGCTCGCCCATGACGTCCGGGCCGACGCGGTTTTCGCGCTTCATGCGGCCGAAGTAGGCGTGCGCGTCGGGCTGGCCGTCGAGGAGTTCGTTGATGAAGCCCTGCTCGTCGTTGGCGGCGAGGTAGGGGCCCCACCAGGCGTAGAGGCGTTCGTAGCCGACGGTTGAGGACGGGATGGCACCCAGGGCCTTGCCGCAGGCGCTGCCGGCGCCGTGGGCGGGGTGCACCTGGACGTAGTCCGGCAGGGTGAGGAACTTGTCGCGCAGGCTGGCGAAGAGCTGCTTGGCGCCCTCGAAGCGGGTGTCGACGCCGCCGGCGGCTTCATCCAGCAGGTCGGGGCGGCCCAGGTCGCCGGAGAAGACAAAGTCCCCGGAGAGCAGGTAGCCGGGCTTGTCGCTGAACGCGCCGTCGGTGACCAGGAAGGACAGATGTTCGGGGGTGTGCCCCGGGGTGTGCACTGCCTTGATGCTGATGTTGCCCAGGGCGATGGTGTCGCCGTCGCAGAGCCGCTCGCCGTCGAACTCGTACTGCCAGTCCGGGCCGCCCTCGCCGGAGACGTAGATCTTGGCGCCGGTGGCGGCGGCCAGTTCGCGGGTGCCGGAGAGGTAGTCGGCGTGGATGTGGGTCTCGGTGACGGCCACGATCTTCATGCCGTTCTTCGCGGCCAGGTCCTGATAGACGGCGATGTCGCGGCGGCCGTCCACCACGATCGCTTCGCCCTTGGCCTGGCAGCCGATCAGGTAGCTGGCCTGGGCGAGGTCTTCGTCGTAAATGCGCTCGATAAGCATGTGGTGCTCTCCTTCGGTTTGAAAGGGGATTGGGGGTTGTTCTGCATCCAGTATAGATACCCCCGGGGGTATCCCGCAAGTGGACTGCGGCCTAGGTGGTTTCCCTGTGGAATGGCCTGCGGAAGCGGTGCAGGATTCCTGCCGCCATACCGGATTTGGGTGCTGGAGGCTGATCTTCGTGGGCTTGCTGGTAGCTGACCGGGTGGCCTGCCCGGTACCACTCGGTGATCCCGCCGGCCACGTTGACCGCGGTGTACCCGCGGTCGGTGAGGAACCGTGCGGCCTGGCTGCTGCGTTTCCCTGACCCGCACATCAGGTGGATCGTGCTGTTTGGCAGGTCGTTGAGCCGGGAGGCCAGCTCGTCCAGGGGAATGTTCAGGCTGTCCGGGACGTGCGCGGTGGCGTGCTCCTCCCGGCTCCGGACGTCCACCAGCGTGGCCCGGGGCCATACCGCGGCGAGTTCGTCCGCCGTGATGCTGCGGAACGTTCGCTGGTCCGGCATGGACTTAGGCGTGCTGGTGTCCGGCTTCGGCCCGGAGCTGGTCCATGTCCACGTTCTTGACGGCCTGGATGACTTCCTCGAGGCCGGTGGCGTTGAGGGCTCCGGGCTGGGAGAAGATGAGGGTCTTGTCCTTGAAGGCCATCAGTGTGGGGATCGAGGTGATGTTCGCCGCGGCGGCCAGTGCCTGTTCGGCCTCGGTGTCCACCTTGGCGAAGGTGATGTCCGGGTGCCGTTCTGCGGCGGCGCCGTAGGTGGGGGCGAACATGCGGCAGGGGCCGCACCAGGCCGCCCAGAAGTCGACGAAGACAATGTTGTTGTCCTCCAGGGTCTGGGCGAAGGATTGCTGGGTGATGTCGATCGTTGCCATGGTCTGTCGGTGTCCTTTCGGGCGAAGTTGGGTGGTTGCCCTGGGTTTGCTGGTGCCCCGCGAGGGGCGGGGCAGGGCTTAGGTGGTGGGGAGTCCGGCGCGGGTCCAGGCGGTCATGCCGCCGGCCATGGTGTCTGCCTTGTAGCCGACGCCGTTGAGGGCATCGGCCACGGCGGCGCTGCGGTTGCCGCTGCGGCAGACGGCGATCACGGGCACGGCCGGGTCGAGCTCGCCCAGGCGGGCCTGCAGCTGGCCCATCGGGATGTGCAGGGCACCGGGGATCATGCCCTCGGCGACTTCAAAGTCCTCGCGGACATCCAGGATGCGCGCCGTGGAGCGGCGCTGGTCGGTCTCGGTGATGGTGATTTCAGCCATGGGGGTTCTCCTTTGAAATGGGTTGCGGCTGGCGGGGTTGGGTTGGATCAGCGGACGGCTTCGCCGGCTTGGCGCCAGGCGGCCATGCCGCCGCGCACCGAGTAGGCGTCATATCCCTTGGCGGCCAGGAGCCTGGCTGCCGAGGCGGAGCGGACGCCGGAGGCGCAGACGGCAATCACCGGGCGGGCCTTCTGGATGCCGGCAGTGCTGGTCTGCAGCCGGTCCAGGGGAACGTGTTTGGCCTGGGGCGCGCGGCCAGTGCGCCACTCCTGGGCGGACCTCACATCGATCAGCGTGGCGCCGGAGCCCAGGAGTTCTTTGGCCTGCGCCACGGAGATCGTTTTGTAGGGCTTGCTGAAGGCCTTCTTGAATGAGTCGAGAAGTCCCATGGTGTTCTCCTGTTGGTAAGGGTCAGGCGGTGACCGTGCCGGCGGTGACCCACGCCGCGACGGCGAAGATGAGTACCGCGAATGAGATCCGGATGTGCTTGTCGTGCAGGCGGCGGGCCAGCCGGGCGGCGAATACGGAACCGAGGATGGCCGGTACCGCGAATGCCAGGGTGGTGGCCCAGTCGATGGTGTAGCCGGCCGCGTGGGCGCTGAACCCGGCGGCCGAGTTGATGACGATGATCGCCAGGGAGGTTCCCACGGCCTGCTTCATTCGCAGGCCCAGGAAGATGGTGAGCGCGGGGGTGATCAGGAAGCCGCCGCCCACGCCGAGCAGTCCGGTCAGGAACCCGACCAGCAGTCCGACGCCTACGGCCTTCGGGGCGCAGGATCGGAAGGCCCGGTTTGGTCCAACGCTGCAGGATCCCTCGGTTTCCCGGGGCTTCTTGAGCATCCGGATGCCCGCGACCACCATGATCACGGCGAATGCGAGCATCAGGATGTTGGGATCCAGCAGCTTGCCCACGGCCGCCCCGGCCCAGGCCGCCGGGATGCCGGCGGCACCCACCAGGGCGATCACGGGCCAGTTCAGGCCCTCCCGGAGGCGGGGGAGCAGGGCCGCCAGCGAGGAGATGCCCACCACCAGCAGCGAGGTGGGGATGGCCTGGGCGGGGCTCATGCCCACGCCGTACACCAGCGCCGGAACGGCGATGATTGACCCGCCGCCGCCCACTACGCCCAGTACGACGCCGACGACGAGCCCCAGTCCCAGGGCCGCGATCATGCCGCAGCGCCCTTTTCAGCCGTCTGCACGGGAAGCTGCAGGATGGCGCTTTCGCGGGTGGGTTCCTTGGCGGCCTTGTTCCACGGCATCGCGGACAGGGCCTTGCCCATGGCGCAGGTGTTGGTCGCGGCCGAGAAGGTCAGCCCGGTGCCGATGGCACCTGCCAGCATGCGGACCTTGGGGGAGACGAACTTGCCGCCGGCCAGGCCAAGCATCACCAGGGAGCCGGCGGCCAGGCGGACCTGCCGTTCCAGGTCCCAGCGGTCCTTGCCCTTGACCACGTCGCCGCCGGCAGCAGCGAAGCCGGGAACCCCGCCGGTGAGGACGTAGGCGGTGTCCAGGCCAACGCTGGCCATGCGCTGGCGGGCCTGCTCGGCGCGGACGCCGGACTGGCAGACCAGGACAACGCGGCTGCCCAGCCGGGCAGCGAGTTCATCGGTGTGCTCGGAGAGCAGGGGCAGCGGAACGTTGTAGGAGCCGCGGATGTGCATGGACTCGAACTCTGCGGCAGAGCGAACGTCGATCACCACGAGGTCCTGGTGCTCCTTGATCCAGGACTGGAGTGCTTCGGGGGCGAGTGCGGTGACGGCGGTGGCTTTGGAAGGGGAAGTCATAAGTGGCCTCTCGGAAGGGGTCGGGTGGATACCCCACCGAGTATTGCAGATACCCCCGGGGGTAGTCAAAAAACCCGCGGGGGTATACAGTTAAGGCCAAGCCCCTTATCAATGGAGACCCCTAATGGAACTGAACCCCACCGAACTCACGCCCGTGATCAACCGCCTCAAGCGTGCCCAGGGCCAGCTCGCCGCCGTCACCCGGATGCTCGAGGAAGGCCGCGACTGCAAGGATGTCGTCACCCAGCTGGCTGCCGTATCCAAGGCCCTCGACCGGGCCGGCTTCGCCATCATCGCCACCGGGCTGGAGCAGTGCATCGTCCAACAAGACGAAACCATGGACCGGAAGGACCTGGAGAAGCTTTTCCTCTCCCTGGCCTAAGCCCACCTCCCGTCAGTCCACCGGCAACAACCTCAAGGAGCATCATGACCTACACCCTGGCCACCACCGTTTCGCTTCCCTGGGCAGAAGCCGTGGAACGCACCCGCGAAGCCCTTGCCGCGCAGGGGTTCGGAATCCTGACGGAAATCAACGTCCGGTCCACTTTCGAAGCCAAGCTTGGCGCTGAGGCCGCGGACGCCGTCGGGGATTATGTCATCCTTGGTGCCTGCAATCCGGCCCTTGCCAGCCGTGCCCTCGCCGCCGAACCGGAAATGGGTGCCCTGCTGCCCTGCAATGTCGTGGTCCGCCGCAACAGCTCTGCCGAAGCGACCACGGTGGAGGCGATCGACCCGCAGACCATGGTGCAGCTCAGCAGCGCAGCTTCCGTCAAAGAAGTGGCGGATGACGCCGGAACACGCCTGCGCAAGGCCCTTGCCAGCCTGGGCGGGGAACAGTAGCTGATGGCGGTGATCGACGGCCAAGCCGGAAACGGCGGCGAACGCGGCCTGCTCATCCATGCTGCCGGCCCACTTGAGCAGGACGCCCTCGCCGGCATCCTGCGCAGCGCCGCCAACGCCCGCGCCGCCCTCGGCGCTGCCACCGCTATCGAAGTAGTGATCCAGGGCCCCGGCGTCAAGCTCCTCGCGGCAGGCGTCCTCTCCGCCGAAGCCATCAACGACGCGCTGAAGCTGGACCTGCAACTCCTCGCCTGCGGCAACAGCCTCCGGTCAGCAGGCCTGGAAGCTGGTGACCTCGCTGCGGGAGTGGCAACCGTGCCTGCGGCAATCGCCCACCTGGCCCAGCGCCAATGGGACGGCTGGGCCTATGCCCGGCTCTGACGCCATCCCGGCCCCACGTTAGGCTGTTGCGCGTTAATTGCCTTGGCTGCTGTGGATTCCCAACCGCCGGAATACCGGCACTTTGATCGCATCTGCGATGAGGGCTCCGGCCAAGCCGATGACCGCTACCCCGGCCAGCACGTTTGGCGGCACCGGGGGCATCAGGGTGCCGGTGAGTGCGAGGGTGGCGGCGGCCAGGACGCCCAGGGCTGTGGCCGCCAGCAGCCACTTCGACGGCGGATCTCGCCATGCCGGGGCCCCTGTCCGGACAATGTAGATCGTTAGTTGGCTGCTGAAGACGAGGGTCAGGAAAACAACAGTTCGCAGTTCCTCGATGCCCGCGTGCAGCCAGGGGCCGTGGGCCAGGACCAGGACGGCAGTTGACGCGGCGAGCATGGGGATGGCCACGGCAACGGCGCCGGCAATGATCCTTCCCGGCTGCCATTTGTCCGGTCGTGCGGAGGGTTGGGCCCGGTCGCTGGTGGCTGCCATGCTGACCACGTCGTTGGCCAGCAGGAGCAGGGCCATCAGCAGGGGTGTGAAGACGAACGTCTTCCATGCGAAGACTCCCAGCGCCAGCAGCAGCGGGACCTCGATTTTCTTGACGCTGACGTTCAGGGCGTACGTGAGCGACCGCTGGTGGATCCGGCGGCTTTCCTCAACGAGGGCGGCGATGTCGCCAAGACCTCCACGGGCCAGGACGGCCCCGGCGGCGGCCTTAGCCACGTCGGTGGCCCCCTCGACGGCGATGCCCACCTCAGCCTGTTTCAGCGCGGGAGCGTCGTTGACGCCGTCGCCCGTCATCCCGACAATTTTTCCTGCCTGCTGGAGGGCCTTTACGAGGTGGTGCTTGTGTTCGGGGAGGACCTGGGCGACGGCGGCGACCCCGGCGAGGCCGGCGGGAGAAAGTTTCAAATGCCCCGGGGTGATGACGGTGCCCTGCATGCCGATTTTCCGGGCCACAGCAGTGGCGGTTTGGGCGCTGTCGCCGGTGATCATGATGGTGCGGACACCCATGCCGGCGAGTTCCTTGAGGATCTGGGCAGCTTCGGGGCGGGGTGCGTCCGCCAATCCCACCAGCCCGCTATGGGTCCAGGGTCCACCTTCCTTCCGCACTGCCACGGCCAGGACCCGTGCACCTTCGGCAGCCATGCGGGAGATTGCTGCGGGGTCGTCAAACCCGGTCAGTGCGGTTATGACGGCGGGAGCGCCCTTGGTGACTTCAAAGAAGGAGCCTTGGCCATCTGTCCAGGTTGCCTGGGACCGTTTGGTTGCAGGGTCAAAGGGGGTAAACCCGGTCCGTTTCCAGCCCGGGTTTGTCGCCGACTCCGCCTTGGCCAGGATTGCCACATCGATCGGATCCTGGGTGGCGGCGTCGGAGGCAGCGGCGGCCAGCCTCAAGGTTTCGCCGGGATCCGTGCCTGCCGTCCCCGTAACGGATGCGACGGCGAGTTGGTTGAGGGTCAGTGTTCCTGTCTTGTCGACGCACAGCACTTCCATTGCGGCTGCATCCTGCAGTACGGAAAGGCGGGTGGTGAGGATGCCGTCCCGGGCAAGGCGCCGGGCACCAAGCGCGCCCGCCAAGGCAAAAGCGGCAGGCAGGGCCACCGGGACCGACGCCAGCAGCAGGACCACGGCGAGGGACAGTACGGTCTCCACGCCGGCGCCGGCCCACGCCAGGTAGACCGTGCCCGCTACGGCGATGACAAGGTCGACGGCGATAAAGACGCGCACCATGCGCAGCACCAGGCCTCCGAGGTGCTCTTTGGGCGCTGACGTACCTACAAGCTGCGCTGTTTTACCGAAGTAGGTGGCGGTTCCTGTTCTCAGGACCCGGGATGTTGCTTCGCCCCTGACGATGACCGTTCCCGAGTAGAGGGTTGAAGCCGCGGTCCGTTCGACCGGCGCGGACTCCCCAGTCAGGCTTGACTGGTCGGCCAGCACATCGCCGTCGATCACTTCCAGGTCCGCGGGGACGAAATCGCCCAACCGTACGTGGACAACGTCTCCCGGGACCAGGCCCGCCGCGGGAACCAGACGCCACACCCCGTCCCGGAGGACCCGGGCCGTAACCTGCAAACGCGAACGCAGCAGCGCCAGCGCCTCCTGCGCCCTGCCCTCCTGGACCAGTCCGATCATCGCATTCAGCACCAGGACCGCGGCAACCAGGGACGCATCAGCCCACCGTCCAAGGGAGAACTCAAGCAGTGCGGTGGCCTCCAGCATCCACGGCACCGGCGCCCAAAACTTCGCTGCCAGCCGCCTGGCCCATCCTTCCCGCTGCTCCGGGACCTCGTTCGGGCCCGTTTTGGCCAGCAGCCTCGCAGCATCCTCCGATGTCAGTCCCTCCGCCACGGCGGAAATTCTCCCTTCGTATGGGCCGGTCGGCCCTTCCGTCCCTTAACAGTCAACTGCCCTTGGTGCGGAGGGTAAGAGGCAAAAGGCCCGGCGGGCAGCAGGAAACCGCCCGCAAGGACAAGCACCGCGGGCCTTTGGGCAAGCTCGACCGTCCCGGCCCGGAAGCCCCTGCTGCTAGATGCCCAACAGCAACTTGTCGGCCCGGCCATCTCCATGCGGTCTGCGGCTCGGCTGAAACTGGATTAATGAACACCAAGTGGCAATGACGCCCGGAACGTCTGCTAGCGGGTTTCTTGGGCTGGCGATTTCCTGTGGGGCTGGTCCTGGTGGCTCCGGCGCCTGACCGCAATCCATTGGGCGGCAGTGATTGCTGCAGCCACGGCTCCTGTAGTGGCGACAGTGAGCGGGTCGGACTGGACCTTGACGAATACGAAGGCCAGCAGCACGGTGGCGTCGAGAACGATGGCCGTCCAGGGAACCCAGGTTTTGGCCCGGATGCCGTCCGCGAGGTGGAAGATGACACCGGCGTGGACGGCAATGTCCATCGCGAGGTAGAGAATTGCGCCAAGGGAGGCGATTTGGGAGAGGTCAAAGGATGCGGCCAGGATCATGGCCAGCCCGGCTGTGATGTAGAGGGATTGGTGTCCTTCCTTCCCCGGCAGTCCGGGAGCCTGCCCCATGTCCCGGAGCATGTCGTAGAGCTTTGAGACCGAGAACAGGCTGGCAATCAGCCCGGAGAGAGTGGCGACGACGGCGATCACGACGGTGAGGGTTACGCCCCAGGAGCCGAACGTTGGCACCGCGGCCTCGGCCAGCGCGTAGTCCCGGGCTTTTGTTATTTCGCTTACCGAGAGGCTTCCCGTTACCGCTGCGGTGATCAGCAGGTAGAGCAAAGTGCACAGGCCGATGGCGATGATGATGGAACGGCCGATGTTGCGCTTGGGATCGCGGAGGTCAGCGCCTTGGTTGGTGATGGTGGTGAAGCCTTTGTAGGCGAGGATGCACAAGGTAACTCCAGCCAGGAAGCCCACCCATCCCTGCTCGGGGGGAGTGCGTTCCCCGGCGGTGAGCAACCGGCCCAGGGAGCCGGCTCCGGCCGCGATGATGCCGGCCGCCGCCAGGATCGCGATGCCTGCAATCTTGATTCCGGCTGTCACTGTTGCGGAACCCTCCACCCATCGGTTGCCAACGAGGTTGACCAGGGCTGCGCCGGCGATCGCCGCCACGGCCAGCACCGCCACCCAGACTGGGGACCCCTGCAAGCCAAAGGGGCGCAACAGGTATGAAGCGAACGTCCTGCCCAGCAGGGATTCGGCCAGGATCATGGATACATACATGAAAAGCGAGAAGGTTCCCGCCACCACCCCGGGCCCGTAGGCGGCTTTGAGCAGCATGGCGATTCCGCCCGACGACGGGTTGGCGGCAGAGTAGCGAATGTATGAGTAGGAGCTGAAAGCCACCACGACGGCACCGGCAAAAAAGGCCCAGGGCACCCAACTGCCGGCAAGTTGCGCCACTTGGCCTACAAGGGCAAAAATGCCTGCCCCGATCATCACCCCTGTTCCGAGGGCCACTGATCCTGTCAGTGACAACTTCTTCTTGTTCGGAGATTCGGAGTCCGCGGTCATACGAAGGTCCCTTCCTTTGTGCCCAGTGCTTTCCCTTCGCACTCCACGCCGTCGACGGAGTCGGCTTCTTCCAGTTCAGTTACCACGCTGCGGGCGTCGCGAGTGTTTGCTGCGCGAAGTGCTTCAAGGGACTTCTCCTGGCATTCCTTTACATCGGAACGGACTTCGTCGTAGGCGGTCGCCATGCTGTTCTCATTTCTCTTGACCAGGGCTCATCCGCGCGCGTGGTCGCAGGTGAAGCCGCAGCTGCACCGGTAGGTGACAGCCCCTTCTTCCGTTTCTTCCGTGCCGGACCCGTCCCGCGGAGTGCCGTTGCTTTGCACAAGCGGCATCGGCTCACCGCAATGGATATGGCTAACCAGCATCTTCCGAACGGCGGGGTCGTCGACGGATGTATCCTGCGGCTCCCGCCTCGTTTGCCTCATGGCGTCCGGGCGCCTCAGCCCAATGACGCGAGGAGGTCGGCGCAGGCCTGCTCGCAGCGGCGGCAGGATTCGGCGCAGACTCGGCAGTGCTCATGCATGGAGGCGTGCCCGCCGCATTCGTCAGCACACGCCTTGCACGCGGCCCGGCAGGCTTCCAGGACTGCCCGGGTGACGTTGGCGTCGTAGCCGGTGTGGCGGGAAAGGACGTTGCCGGTGGTTGCGCAGATGTCCGCGCAGTCGAGGTTGGTGCGGATGCACTTGGCCAGTTCCGCCACCATGTCCTCACTCAGGCAGGCGTCGGCGCAGGCTGTGCAGGTTTGGGCGCATTCGAAGCAGGCCTGGATGCACGCGGCGAGCTTGTCCTTGTCCAGGTTGCCGAGGTCTTTGGGGTAGGTGTCCAGCATGGACTGTACGTGGGTCATTGGGGTCTCTCATTTCCGGTCGTGGTCAGTAATGTTGGGCAGGCTGGAAGGCCCGTTTACGTCCGGCTGATGGAGAGCTGGTCCAGCGTCAGCGCCTGCCGCCTGGGCGCCGGCTCCTGCGCCACCTGCAGGACGTGCTGCGGCCCGGCAGCCACGGAGGCGGTGGGCGCGTCCGGCGCGGCTGCCTTGGTCGGCGCGGGTTCGCTGCGTGAAGCGGGGTAGCGGTCGCAGCACGCGTGGTGCTGTGGGGAGTCCTCGGGGCAGGAGGCGTCGTGGCCTTCCTTGGCGTGAACGGACGACCCCGGGTGGCGGAGTTCAGTGCCGGCAATGGCGCCGAGGGGTGCAGGGGAGTGGGGAACGGCTTCCTGCTGGACTGCGGAAAGTGCCGGAGCAGACTCAGCAACCAGCGCGTACCGGGTGCCTTGCGAGTAGGAGGCTGCCGCCACCAGCAGCACGGCCAGGAGAAGCCAACCCAAAAGGATCCGCAGTGCTGCAGGCACACGGATCATTCCTTCGGGCATCGCCTTGGGCTTCGTGGAGGTCTCCTTGCTCGGCTCGCGGAAAGGGGTGGATCACGGCGGCCGGCCGTAGTGCGGACAGGCGTCGTGTGATCTACTACTAAGTAGACTGACTATTTTCATTGAATAAATCAAGGAGCTACCGCTGATGTCAACGTTGTCCGCTCTTGCCCTCATCTGTACCCTCACCCCCTCCCCGGCGCCGTCCAGCAGCGAACTCATGGCCCAGCACATCCTCGACGAACTGGAAGGCTATGGGGTGGCCACCGAGTCGCTGCGAATCGTGGACCATGACGTGAAGCGCGGCGTGCAGGTGGACATGGGCAACGGCGACGCGTGGCCCGCAATCCACGAAAAGATCCTGGCCGCGGACATCCTGGTCCTCTCCACCCCCATCTGGATGGGCCATCCCTGCAGCGTTGCCCAGCAGGTCATGGAACGGCTGGACGCCGACCTGTCGGAAACGGACGACGACGGCCGGCCGGTCATGTACGGCAAGGTCGCCACGGTTGCCGTGGTGGGAAACGAGGACGGGGCCCACAAAACCATCGCCGACATGATGCAGGGATTGAACGACGTCGGCTTCAGCCTTCCGGCCCAGGGCGGCACCTACTGGGTGGGGGAGGCGATGCAGACCGTGGACTTCATGGACCTTGAGAAGGTGCCGGACCCTGTGGCTTCCACCAACTCGGGGCTTGCCCGCAATGCCGTGCACCTGGCCAGGCTCCTGCGGTCCAACCAGTACCCGGCCAAGTAACAGGCAACCCAGCTCCGGGGCTGGCTGTCGGAACAGGAAAGGAACATCATGTCCGAACCATTGGTCATCGTTTTTGACGTCAACGAGACCCTCTCCGACATGGCCCCGCTGGGCGAAGCTTTCGCCCAGGTTGGGGCACCACGCGCGTTGGCCAAGCTCTGGTTCGCCACGCTCCTGCGTGACGGGTTCGCGCTCGCGGCCAGCGGGGACCAGGAATCCTTCGCCACCATCGGTGCCGATGCCCTCCGCATCCTGCTGGGCGCCGAAGGAATCTCCGGGAATTTGGACACCGCCGTCGAACGCGTCATGGCTGCCATGCAGAACCTTTCCCTTCACCCGGACGTTCCGGACGGCATCCGCGCCCTCGCCGCAGCCGGCCACCGGCTGGTCACCCTGACCAACGGCGCCGCGGCCAACACCGACAAACTGTTGGTGGCCGGCGGCGTCAGGGACAAATTCGAGCAGCTTCTCTCCGTGGAGGACGCCCCTGCCTGGAAGCCCGCCAGGGCCGCGTACGAGTACGCGGCAACAGCGGCCGGAGCGGCACCTTCAGGGATGCTGCTGGTCGCCGTGCATCCCTGGGACATCCACGGGGCAGCCAAAGCCGGGCTGCGGACCGCGTGGATCAACCGGACCGGTGCCCGCTACCCCTCCTATTTCCAGTCCCCGGACATCACCATCCCGGCCCTCACCGGGCTGCCCGCGGTGCTCGCCGCGTAGGCAGCCTTCTCGGCGCCGTTGAAAAGCCCCGTCCCAACCTCGAAACGGAAACCACCCATGGCCCAGCCCGTTGAACGCCGCACTGTTGACGTGGACGGCGTCCCGCTGTCCTACCTCGCTGCTGGAGATGAGTCCGCCCCGCCGCTGATCCTGCTGCACGGCACTTTCTGGAGCCGTGTGTGGCAGCCAGTCCTGCCGGCGCTGGGCGAACACAGCCGCTGCTACGCGCTGGACTTTCCGGGCTTTGGCCGGAGCGGGGGAGAGCTGGACGTTGAGCAGGCCACCGTCCCGGCCCTGGCGCAGACCGTGCTCAAGGCTGCGGATGCCCTGGGCATAGGCGAGTTCGACGTTGCGGCCCACGACATCGGCGGCGGCGTGGCCCAGCAGCTCGCCGCCACCAGCGGGAGGGTGCGGAAGATGGTGCTGATGAACGCGGTCATGTTCGACTCCTGGCCGGTTCCCGCCGTCGAGCGTTTCCGGGACCCCGACGTCCGGGCAAACACCACCGAAGAGGACCTCCTGGCCGCCCGCCGCAAGTCCACCCAGGGCTGCGCCGTCCGCACGTTGAGCGAGGAGGAACTGGCGGACTACCTTTCGCCGTGGCAGTCTCCGGCCCGGGGGCGTTCCTGGATGGCCATGGCAGCAGCGGCCGATCCGCGCTTCACCCTGGACCTGGTGCCGGCCCTCAAGGAAGCTGCCATCCCCACCCGGCTGGTGTGGGGCCGGGACGACGACTTCCAGAAGATCGGGTTTGCCCGCCGGTACGTGGAAGAGATCCCCAACGCGGACCTGGTGGAGGTGGACGGCAAGCACATCCCCACCGAGGATTCACCGGACGCCGTTGCCAAAGCGATGGCGGAGCACCTGGCAAAGGGACAGTAGACACCTCCGCGCCCGGGCTGCGCGACCCGGGCTGCGCGATGGCTGGCGGTCCCTGCCGGAGTGCCTGTAGTCTCTGTTCACGGTGATGGATCCCGCCGGAACACTTCGCGCTCACGGTGCGCAGTGTTCGAACCGCCTCGTGGCTGATGGTTCCTGCCTTTGCTGATACGAAGGTAGGTGAGCCATGCCCGCATCCCGGCCCGGTTTTCCTGCCCCACGCGACAGGAGCGCATATGAGTGACCCGGAGAAGCCGTCCACGCCTTCGAGCAGAAGCAATGCCTTCCATCCGGGGAAGATGGGCGGGCCGGTGCTGATGGGGGTGGTCCCGGGCCAGCCGCTGGCCGTGGCTCACCGTGCCGCGGAACTGGCGTACAGCCTGGGCGTGAAACTGATTTGCGCCTACGTCGACGTCACCACCTACCTCGCCGAGGAACCCGGTGGGCGGACCGAGGCGCTGCCAATCGACCCCGACGGCATTGACGACGACATCGAAGGCATCAGCGCCGGCATCTCCGGACACCTCGCGGACGCCCTTCACGAAGCAGGTATTGACTGGTCCTTCGTGACCCTGGCCGGGGACCCGGCCAGGGCACTGGGCCGGCTGGCGGAATCCACGGACGCTTCGGTCATTGTCGTCGGCACCCGGGAGCGCGGGTTCGGAGCCCGCTTCGAGGAACTCCTGGTGGGCTCCGTCGCCGTCCACCTCACGCACCGCCAGCACCGGCCCGTCCTGGTGGTCCCGCTCGCCCCCCACGCCAAGCACCACCCGAAGGAGGGCAGATGACGGAACCGCCCATTCCCGGGACCGCAGCATCGTCCCGCACCTCGGGGGCACCAGCAGGAGAGGACCACCTGCGTCCGGCAGGCAGCGACACGGGGGAACAAACCGCTGCAGATATCGACCCCGATGCGGGGACCCTGGGGGACGTCCGAGCCCACCGCCCGGTCCACCTCCACCCCGGATATGTCCTGGTGGTGATCGCCGGGGGCGTGTTTGGCGCCCTGGCCCGCTACGGGCTCAGCATGCTGTTGCCTGCACCGGGCGGATGGCCGCTGCCCACCCTCGTGATCAACCTGGCCGGGGCCCTCCTGCTCGGCGCCCTGCTGGAAGCGCTGGTGCGCCGCGGCCCGGATACCGGAACGCGCAGGATCATCCGCCTGCTCGCCGGGACCGGGTTCATGGGCGCGTTCACCACCTACAGCACGCTCGCCCTGGAAACCAACACCCTCCTGGACGCCGGACGGGTCGCGGACGGGCTGCTCTACCTCGCCGCGACCCTGATCGGCGGTGCCGGGGCAACAGTGGCGGGAATCTGGTTGGCTGCCAGCCACCACTCCCGGGCCAACACCGGGGCCACCAACCGGCAGGGGGCGGGCCGGTGAACCCGCTGGTTATCGTCCTGCTGGGGTTGGCCGGCGGCTTGGGCGCCGGAACCCGCTTCGTTGTGGACGGGCTGGTCCGCTCCAAACTCCGCACCGCCCTGCCGGTCGGCACCATCGCCATCAACATCACCGGATCCTTCCTGCTGGGCCTTGTCGCGGGTGCGGTCATCTTCCATGCCGCACCCGTGGAGCTGCAGGCCATCGCCGGGACCGGATTCCTGGGCGGCTACACCACCTTCAGCACGGCCAGTTTCGAAACCGTCCGGCTCATCCAGTCCGGCCGCACCGGCCTGGCCCTCCTCAACGGAATCGGGACCGCGGCAGCGGCTGTGGGCGCCGCTGCGGCCGGCCTCGCCCTGGCCACTCTGTTGTAGGCAACTGCGGCAGGTCACCCGGCAGCTTTACTGGGCGGCGTCCAACAGCACCGCCCGGTGGTGGCTTTCCAGCTGGACCACGTCCCGGGCAAAGGAAAAGGCGAGCAGGCCGAGGGCCAGGGCCGGCGCGGCAACTGCCGCAGCGGAAGGCATCCCGGGCAGCAGCGCCACCAGCAATGCAAACGGCTGGCACGCCCCGATCGCCTTGCGGGTCAAGCTCGGCGGCAGCGTGGCGCGGAGGTGCGGCCGGAAGAAGCCTGCCACCGTGAACGCGTAGTACATGGCTCCGATGGCCAGCGTCCACGGACCCACGACGGCGGCAGTTGCTACCGACAGGACCAGGACCAGGGCAGCGTCCGTGGCGCCGTCAAAGCGGGCCCCTTCCGCCGACGAGGTGCCGGTGCGCCGGGCCACCGCACCATCGACCCCATCCAGGAGGAACGCGGCACCACCCAGCATGGGCAGGAGCAGATCGGTGCTGGCCCCGGAAAAGAGCTGCGCCGCCGCCAGCGCGGCGCAGAGGGCAATGAGGACGGCGCGCAACAGGGTAACGCGGTCCGCCGGGGTTGAGAAGCGCGGGAGGCGCCGCAGGATGGAGCCGACGGCGGCCCCGACCACCACCGCGCCGGCGCACAACCCGGCCAGCTGGGCCACCAGCCCGGACGGGGTTAAAGCGAGCAGCCACAGTGCCGCCAACCCGTACGCGGTGAGGGTGGCCAGCGCGTCCGGCACTGCCCGTTCAGCTGCGCTCATCGGCACCTCCCCTCGCATGCTAACAACGGCTGCGGTGATCCTCATCGCCGGCGACGCCCGGCCGGAACCCTGGTGCCGTCGTCGTACCTTGCCTTGCGTCGGGTCCGGACCAGGCCGGCGAGCGCCAGCAGGGCCCCGGCGCCTTCGGCCACGGCGCTGAGGGCTTTGGAGAAGAACCAGACGGGGTCGTACATGGCGGGGATGGGCCCGAACGCCGGGATGTCCACATACCGGTAGAGCACGACGGCGGCGAATGCGCTGAGTGCCACCACCAGCGCCAGGGCGTAGGCGGCCCTGCTGCCGCGGATCAGGACGTACAGGCCCACCACCAGCGCAGCCGCCGCTTCGAGCAGGAAAAGGGTGCCTTGGCTGACGGTCCCGGGCTGGGCGTACGGGTAGCCCGGGGCAAGGAAGAAATGGACGCCGGCATCGATGAACAGCGCCAGTCCGGTCAAGAGTCGTAGAGCCACGCTTATGTATACGCCGGAAATTCGCGTCAGGTTCAACCGGCCCTGTTATGCCTGCGGGTTTTGTGGGGAATATTTAGGGGCGTCTGGAATATTGCGCCTTTAGCGGGCACTTGCGCCTGCGCCTACGAGTAAGGAGAACAGCGATGACCCTTCCCAAGGAACTAACGCCGGGAACGTGGACCCTGGACATGGCCCACAGCGAGATCGGCTTCAGCGTCCGCCATGCCGGGATCAGCAAGGTCCGGGGCCGCTTCACCGAGGCGTCGGCGGAGGCTCGCGTGGGTGAATCCCTGGCAGACTCGTCCGTGCACGCCACGGTCTCCACCGCCAGCTTCGACTCCGGCGACGCCAACCGTGACGGACATGTGCGCGGGGCAGACTTCTTCGATGTGGAGCAGTACCCGGAGATGACGTTCCGCGGCACCTCCATCGAAGGCGACGGCGAGGACTACACCCTGACCGGGGACCTCACCATCAAGGGCGTCACCCGGCCCGTCGAACTTGAGGTGGAGTTCACCGGCGTGGCTGTGGATCCCTTCGGTGCCACCCGCGCCGGCTTCTCCGCGGAAACCGAGATCAGCCGCAAGGAATTCGGGCTGACCTGGAACGCGGCCCTGGAGGCCGGCGGCGTGCTGGTCAGCGACAAGGTGAAGATCAACCTCGAGGCGGCGCTGGTCAAGCAGGGCTAGCAGCACCTCCCGACCCTCAACTACATTTTCGACGCGCGGCAGTACTTTCGACGCGTTGGAGTACTTTCGACGCGCAAAAACCATGGCGCTACCGGAATACCGGTAGCGCCATCGTTTTTGCGTCGCGGAAATGAACCTGCGCAGCGCCGAGGCCACTTCGATGGTGGCTCGGTCCGCCCGGATTGTGGGCAAATTCCCAGCCGGCTTTCCATCACTGCCAAGCGGCGATATGCGAGTGTGTAGCCACCCATCGGCGCTGAAGGCCTTGCGGCTGCGGATCTGCAGCTCGCGCCGTCCGGACCGCCCGAGCGACAGGAGGCGCCATGCGCATCAGCGGGGAAAACAGCATCCCGTGTGAGCCGTGCCAGTGATTAGGCTCAGCGGTCCCAAGTGGCGGCCGCTGGCCGCAGTGCTGGTTGGCTTCGGGGGACTTCCGGCGGCCGCGGCCTGGCTCGTGGTGGGGATGCTGCTGACCTACGTCCTGGCCGGGGGCGGTTCCCCGGCCAGCCCGGGCGGTGGCCCGGCGGCCGGAATCGGCAAAATCAAGCACGTGGTGATCATCAGCCAGGAAAACCGCTCCTTCGACACCTACTTCGGCACGTTCCCCGGCGCCGAGGGCATTCCCATGCAAAACGGGAAACCGGCGGTATGCCTTCCGGACCCGGCCAACGGCGGATGCGTCAAGCCCTTCTACAACCCGAAGGACAGCAATGCCGGCGGCCCGCACAGCCACAATGACGAAGTGGCCGACCTCAACAACGGGGCCATGGACGGGTTCGTGGCCCAGGCGGAGAAGGGCCTGGCCGGGTGCGCGGCCACCCAGGCCAACTGCCGCTACAAGACAACCGCAACGGACGTGATGGGCTACCACGACCAGCGGGACCTGCCCAACTACTGGGACTACGCCAAAAACTTCACCCTCCAGGACCACATGTTCGCCTCCGCCTCCGCCTGGAGCCTGCCCGCCCACCTCTACCTGGTCTCCGAATGGTCCGCCAAGTGCACCAAAGCCGGGGACCCGTCGTCGTGCTCCAACGCCCTCCAGAACCCTGACTCCGGCCCGGACCCGGAAATCATCAACAACACCCTGATCGGCAAATGCCAGCAGGCCGCGGACCTAGCCCCCTGCAGGCAGGCACTGGCGAGTGCGGGGGTCAGTGCCGGGCTGGCCGCGGAACTGGACCAGCTCATTAGCACCAGCTGCAAACCTACGGACACCTACCCTGCCTGCCAGGCCGCCGTCGACGCCGCCAACGTTCCGGACGGCCTGAAGCAGCAGCTGTCCGAGGCAGCGAAGCACCTGCAGCAGCCCGACTACGCGTGGACCGACCTGACGTACCTGCTCCACCAGCAGCACGTCCCCTGGGCCTACTACGTGTTCAACGGCACCGAACCGGACTGCCGCAACGACGCCGCCACCTGCGCGCCCGTGAAGCAGGACGCCAAGACCCCGGGCCTGTGGAACCCGCTGCTGTACTTCGACACCGTCAAACAGGACGGCGAACTGGGTAACATCCAGCCCCTGACGAACTTCTACGACGCTGCGCGGCAGGGCACCCTGCCCGCCGTCACGTGGATCGCCCCCACCGACAAGGTCAGTGAACATGCACCGGCAAAAATCAGTGCGGGACAGGCCTACGTGACGGGGCTGATCAACGCCATCATGAGCGGTCCAGACTGGGACAGCACCGCCATCTTCCTCAACTGGGACGACTGGGGCGGCTTTTACGACCACGTGGCACCACCGGCGGCCGATGCCAACGGCTACGGGTTCCGCGTTCCAAGCCTGATCATCAGTCCGTACGCCAAACAGGGCTACATCGACCACCAGACGCTGAGCCAGGACGCCTACCTCAAGTTCATCGAGGACGACTTCCTGCACGGCCAACGACTGGACCCCGCCACCGACGGCCGTCCCGACCCTCGCCCTGACGTGAGGGAAAACAGCCCGCTGCTGGGAGACCTGACGAGGGCTTTCGATTTCAACCAGGCGCCCCTGCCACCGCACATCCTGGCCAACGCCACGACGTACTAGCGCGGCAGCCGTCTCGATGTCTCAGCTGTTCCGCGTCTTAGCCGTCCCCGCGTTTTAGCTGTTCCCGCCCAGGTGGACGGTGACCATGGTGCCTTGGCCGGGCACGGGGCCGATCTCAAGCCACCCGCCGTTCGCGGAGGCGATGCGGGCAGCCGTGGCCAAGCCAAGTCCGGTGCCCGGCGGGTCGTCCTCCCGGTACAGGCGGACCAGCGGGTCCAGGACGCGTTTGCGGTCCCCTTCGCTGATGCCTTTGCCGTTGTCGATCACCCGCAGTGTTGCCCCGTCCTCCGACCGGTGGCCAGTCACACGGATGACCGGCGGGACTCCGGGCCGGCTGTAGGTGATGGCGTTGTGGACCAGATTCTGCAGCAGCACGCGCATCTGGACGGCATCCGCAGTGAAGGCCAGGTCATCGCACTCCACCGAAGCGCCGTAGGCTTCGATGCTGGCGGACAGGTCCTGGCTGATGTCCCGCACCAGGTCCGCCAGGGACACCTCGGCCGGCCGGACGTCCCCGCCGATCGTGGCGTAGGACAGCACGTCCTTCACCATGGACAGCATGCGCTGGCCGGAACTTGCCACCGTGTCCAGGTACCCGGCAATGGCCGGATCATCGAGTTCCCCGGCCTCGTCCCTGGCCAGTTCCACGTAGCCCAGGACGGAGGTGAGGGGGTTGCGGAGGTCATGGCTGATCCGGCCCGCGAACTCGGCCAGGAGTGCGTTGCTGCGGTGTGCCTCGGCCAGGGCATCGGCGAGCTGCCGGGCCCGGTGCTCGAGTTGCAGGGCGTCCACCACCTCGGCGGCCAGGATCTCCAGTCCCTTGAGCTGCCGGTCGCTCAGCTGTCCGGTTTCCCGGGCGCCGGCGCAGAGCGTGCCCAGGACAAAACCGTCCTCGGCCACCAGCGGGATGGACGCGTAGAACCTGATTTCGCCCCGCCTGCCGTCCACGTAGGGATTGGTGTTGTAGCGGGGATCCAGGGAGGCATCCTCCAGCACGGTGGGAGTGCCGCTGAGGAAACCGACGGCGCACATCGAATCCTCCCGCGTGCACAGGTACGGTTCCATGCCGGCAGTTGCCACCTGGTACTGCAAGTCCTCGGTGATGATGTTAATGGCCGTTACCGGCTGCCCGCAGACCGTCCTGGCCAGTTCCACCAGGTTCTGCAGGCGTTTGGAGGGGAGGGGGACTGTGATGTCCAGGTCCGCCCCCGGCACGGGGAGTCCTGCCCTGGCCAGGATCGCGTCCCTGGCCAGCTCGCTTACCATCACAGGCGGGAACCTTGCGCACACATCGCACTATCATGGCAGATCCCGGGAGCCGCTTGGCTGACCCGGGCCGAGGAGCTGTTACAGCGGTTCGGGCCGCAGCTTCACGTTGCCCAGCGAGCCGATCAGCGCCACGGCGGTGATGGACCCCGCAGCCATGATGGACGCCAGCACCACCACCTGGAACCGTCCCGCCTCCAGGGGGGAGGCGCCGCCGAAGATGGCGCCCACGAACGCGCCTGGGAGCGTGACCAGGCCGGTGGTCTTGGTCTGGTCCGTGGACGGGATCAAGGCCGAGTGCACCGCCTGCCGGGCCTGGATCAGGGTGGCCTGCCGGGGCGTTGCGCCCAGTGCCAGCCAGCCCTCCACCTGGTCCCACTGCTCCAGGACGGCTTCGAAGAACCGGCGGCCCGCAAGCGTGGCGATGGTCATGGAGTTGCCGATGACGATCCCGCCCACCGCCAGTGCATACCGGGGCGAGAACTCGATGGCACCTGTTCCAAACACGATGGCCACCGTCACCAGGATGCCTGCGGCCATCGTTGCGGCCACCACTGCAAAGCGCCGCCAGGACCAGGTGAGCCGGCGGGTCGCCGTCACGGACGCCACGCTGAACATGACCAGCAGGGCCGCGCCCACCCACAGCGGGTTGGTGATGACCCCGCCCAGCACCAGGCTGATCACCGCCAGCTGGGCAGCGCCCCGGAGGATGGCCAGGGCAGGGGAGAGGTACGACGGCGTCCGGGCGCCCCACAGGATGCCCACCGTAAGTGCCGCCAGGATGGCGATGGCCACCAGGGTGGGCAGCAGGGTGGCAAGGGCGGGCATGCCGCCAGCTTAGCGAAGCAAGGTGCCGGCCATGGACGGCCGGCCCCAGCAAACGGCCCTAGGAGTTGCTGTCCGAAATCGCGGAGCTGACCGTCGTCGGGCTGTCATACTCCCGGTCGGGGAGTGCCTGAAGGGCCTCCATCACGTTGTTGTCGGCGCCGGATTCCTTGGCGCGGGACAGCAGGTCTGCGCGCTTCGCCGGGTAGTCGATGCCGCTGAGGAACTTCTGGATCTGGATGGGGTTGGGAGTGTCTGCCATGGTGCCGGGTTTCCTTTCGGGGTTCGGCTTTACTTTCCGTGGCCCACCACGTTCAGGCCGCGGTGGGGCCATCCTAGTCCTGCAGCCTGCCATCGCGAACCCGGCGTCAAGGAATCATTAAGAAATCCCGATTTGGCCCTTCAGCCACTTTGGCCGGTGCTAGCTTCGCAGGTGGTCGCGGTGCAAAGGGCAGCGCGGAAAGGCAGACATGACCACGTTAAGCAGGCCCCCGGCGGATCCTTCCGCGCCCCACGTGCGCGGCAGGAAAGCGTTCCAGGGCTGGCTGCTGTTTGGGCTCCAGGACAGCAAGGGCGCCCACCCCGGCCCGGGCGGCGTGCCGACCCAGCACGAGAAGAAGCACTCATGGTGGCAGGTCATGTGCCTGACGGGCGTGGACTACTTCTCCACTTTGGGCTACCAGCCGGCCATCGCCGCGCTGGCTGCAGGGGTCATCTCCCCGCTGGCCACCCTGGTGCTGGTGGCGGTGACCCTGCTGGGTGCCCTGCCGGTGTACCGCAGGGTTGCCGGTGAAAGCCCCCGCGGTGAGGGCTCCATCGCCATGCTCGAGCGGCTGCTGCCGCGCTGGGGCGGCAAACTGCTGGTGCTGGTCCTCCTGGGGTTCGCGGCCACTGACTTCATGATCACCATGACCCTTTCGGCAGCCGATGCCACCGCGCACCTGCTGGGCAACCCGGTGGCTCCCGGGTGGCTCCAGGGCCAGAACGTTCCCGTCACGCTTTTCCTGCTGGCCTTGCTGGCAGCAGTGTTCCTGCGCGGGTTCAAGGAAGCCATCGGCATCGCCGTCGTCCTGGTGGTGTTCTACCTGGGCCTGAACGCCATCGTGGTGGCCGTGACGTTCGCGCAGGTACTCTCGCACCCGGCAGCCGCGGGGGACTGGTGGAGCAACCTGTGGGTGTCGCACGGAAATCCGGTGATGGCCGTCGCCATCGCCCTGCTCGTGTTCCCTAAGCTGGCACTGGGCCTGTCCGGCTTCGAAACCGGCGTCGCCGTGATGCCGCAGGTCCTGGGGTCAGCGGAGGACACGGAGGAAAACCCCGCCGGCCGCATCCGCGGTACCCGCCGCATGCTCACCACCGCCGCGGTGATCATGAGCGCTTTCCTGCTGACCTCCAGCTTCATCACGGTGGTCCTGATCCCGGAACAGGAATTCCAGCCCGGTGGCCAGGCGAACGGCCGGGCCCTGGCCTACCTGGCGCACGAATACCTCGGCGTGGGGTTCGGCAGCGTTTATGACATCAGCACCATCGCCATCCTGTGGTTTGCCGGCGCGTCGGCCATGGCCGGCCTGCTGAACCTGGTGCCCCGCTACCTGCCGCGGTACGGCATGGCCCCGGCCTGGGCCAAGGCCGTCCGGCCGTTGGTGCTCGTCTTCACCCTGGTTGGGTTCCTGATCACCTTTATTTTCAAGGCCGACGTCGACGCCCAGGGCGGTGCCTACGCCACCGGCGTCCTGGTGCTGATGACCTCCGCCGCGGTGGCCGTCACGTTGTCGGCGCGCCGGCGCAGGCAACGGAACCTCACCGTGGGCTTCGGCGCCATTTCCGTGGTGTTCGCCTACACCACGGTGGCCAACATCTTCGAACGGCCGGAGGGCATCCGGATCGCGGCCATCTTCATCCTGGGCATCATCGTCATCTCGCTGCTGTCCAGGGTCCGCCGCTCCTTTGAACTCCACGCCACCCGGGTGCACCTGGACCAGCAGGCACTGGAGTTCATGTCCAGCACCCTGGACGGCCCCATCGCCATCATCGCGCATGAGCCGCTGCGGATGACCGCGGAGGCCTACCGGGACAAGCTCGAGTCGGCCATCGAGGTCAGCCACCTGCCGCTGGCCGGTGACGCCCTGTTTCTCGAGGTTGTGGTGGATGATTCGTCGGACTTCGAAACCGAGCTGCACGTCCGCGGGGTGAACCGGCACGGGTACCACATCCTCGAAGTCCACGGGCCGGTGGTCCCCAACACCATCGCCTCCGTCCTGCTGCACATCCGGGACGTCACCGGGCTCATGCCGCATATCTACTTCCGCTGGACCGAGGGCAACCCGATCACCAACCTGGTGCGGTTCCTGTTCCTCGGTGAGGGTGAGATTGCGCCGGTGACCAGGGAAGTCCTGCGCGAGGCGGTCCCGGACGTTACCCAGCGCCCGTGGGTGCACGTCGGCTGACCGCGGCCGCAACCCGGGCGGCGTCCGCCAGCGTGGACGGGACATTCGCACGGAAGGCCGCCTCGGCGTCGTCCTCCCACACGCCCGTGGCGAGCAC
This sequence comes from Arthrobacter sp. E1SS-5, assembly GCF_057073715.1. NCBI lineage: Bacteria > Bacillati > Actinomycetota > Actinomycetes > Micrococcales > Micrococcaceae > Arthrobacter > Arthrobacter sp. E1SS-5. The sequence goes on along the minus strand of NZ_CP172703.1, from coordinate 3,381,603 downwards.
CACCACGTGCACCATGTCGCCGTAGGAATCGTTGCAGGCCAGGATGTCGCCGGGTACTTTGTGCCCGGGCGTGCCGGTTGAGGGCAGGGGCTGGAAGATGACCCACCACGGTTCGCCGTTTTGGTCGGGGAAGAGGTAGCCGGCCGGGTGGAGGGCGCGGCCGTTCACCCCGCGGCCGCCGTAGCCCTCCACGGACCCGGCCGCCGCCGCAAACTTGACCCTGCGGCGGTCCTCGGGGGTTTCATCCCACCGCATCTGCGCTCCCTGCCTTCACCAAACGCCTATGACTCCATCAAAGAACCGGGAAGCCGCAACCGGGACAGGCAGGCCGTTTTATTAACGAAACTTTGATGCCCGTCCGATGCGGTCGGGAGGGGCTCGGGCTGGCACCATAATGGGACGCATGGACACTCCCGTCACCATCCGCCCCATGTGCCCCGACGACTGGGACGCGGTCCACGCGATCTACGCCGCCGGCATCGCCACGGGGGAGGCGACCTTTGAGAGCGAGCCGCCCACGTGGGAAGCGTTCGACGGCGTGCGGTTGCCGGGGCACCGGATAGTCGCCGAGGATGCGGGGAGGGTTCTGGGCTGGGCCGCGGTCTCGCGCGTTTCGTCGCGGGAGGTGTACCGGGGCCTGGTGGAGCACTCGATCTATGTTGCGCCGCAGGCACAGGGCCGGGGCGTGGGCCGGCTGCTCCTGAACGCCCTGATTGAGCCGACGGAAGCCGCAGGCATCTGGACCATCCAGTCCAGCATCTTCCCGGAGAACGCGGCGAGCCTGGCCTTGCACCAAAAGCTGGGCTTCCGGGTGGTGGGGACCCGGGAGCGGATTGCCCGGATCAGCCACGGCCCCAAGGCGGGCCACTGGCAGGACACGCTGCTCCTGGAACGACGCAGCCACGTGGCCGGGACCGAGTAGAAGAACCGCCCGGCGCCGGGTCCGCGCCTGCGGCCGGTGCCTAGACTGGACGTATGCGGGTAGTGAAACCCCGGGGGCCCAGGATGAACCTGCAGGCGATGTTCGTGGTCCTGCTCCTGCTGGTGCGGGCGGGTTAGCCCGCTGCCGCAGTGGCCACGGCGGCAGCGGGCTAACCCGCCCGCACCTACCGTGACGGTAGCGTCAGGATCTCGGCGCCGTCGTCGGTAATGGCAATAGTGTGCTCCGTGTGGGCCGTCCGGCAGCCAGTGGCGCTCCGAAGCGTCCACCCGTCGTCGTCCGTCACCAGCTCCGCCGTGTCCGCCATGATCCACGGCTCCAGTGCCAGCAGCAGCCCGGGCCGGAGCTTGAAGCCGCGCCCGGGCCGGCCCATGTTGGGCACATGCGGGTCCTGGTGCATGGTGGAGCCGATGCCGTGGCCGCCGAACTGGGTGTTGATGGGGTACCCCGCATCAGTGAGGACGCGGCCGATGGCGTAGGAGATGTCGCCGATTTTGGCATTCGGCCCGGCGGCGGCTATCCCGGCGGCCAGGGCGCGCTCGGTGGTTTCGATCATCGCCACGCTTTCGGCCGGCTTGGAGTCACCCACGAGGAAGCTGATGGCGGCGTCGGCGGCAACCCCGTTGTTGACGACGGCGAGGTCCAGGGTGAGCAGGTCGCCGTCGGCCAGTTCATAGTTGTGGGGCAGCCCGTGCAGCACGGCATCGTTGACGCCCGTGCAGATGTAGTGGCCGAAGGGCCCGCGGCCGAACGACGGCGCGTAGTCCACGTAACAGGACTCGGCCCCGGCCTCGGTGATCATCTCCTTGGTCCACTGGTCGATGTCCAGCAGGTTGGTGCCCACGGTGGCGCGGTTCTTCATGGCCTGCAGGATGTCAGCCACCAGCGCACCGGTCTCCCGTGCGCGGGCCACTTCAGCGGGGTTCAGGATCTCGATCATTGCGGCGCCCTTCGTCTGCGGCCAAAAGCTCTAGGGGCCATCCTATTTGCCCTTCCTCCGGGCGTTGCAAGGGAGGGGAGGAAGGCGGCGGGATTTGTGTGGATTGCCAAATACATAGATGAATGTAAATATTTACCTGTGTCTATGTCGTTGGAACTGACCCCCGTCCAGGCCGTCGCCTGCTGCGCGCCCCTGGCAAGGGAGCCGTTGTCCGAGCAGGAAGCCGAGGGAATCGCCCCGCTGTTGAAGGCGCTGGCCGATCCGGTCCGGCTGCGGCTGATGTCCATGGTCGCCTCGCATGAAGGCGGCGAAGCGTGCGTCTGCGACCTCAACGACGCCTTTGAGCTGTCCCAGCCCACCATCAGCCACCACCTGAAGATCCTCCACGAGGTGGGTTTGCTGGACCGGGAAAAGCGGGGGGTATGGGTCTACTACCGTGCCCGGACCGAAGCGCTGCAGAACCTGGCCGCGCTGATCGGCGGGCAGGCCAAGTGACCGTCACGGCCCGCCGCGCCGCTGCAGAATTCATCGGCACCGCGTTCCTGGTCATGGCCGTGGTGGGCTCGGGCGTGATGGCGTCCAGGCTGTCCCCGGACGACGCCGGCCTGCAGCTTCTGCAAAACAGCCTCGCCACAGGTGCCGCACTGGTGGCGCTCATCGTGGCACTGCAGCCGGTATCGGCGTCGTTCAATCCCGTGGTGACCCTGGTGGAACGTGCGCTGGGGATGATCGACACCGGGACCTCCGCCGCGGCGTTAATTGCCGCGCAGGTCCTGGGCGGCCTGGCCGGCACCGTCGCCGCGAACCTGATGTTCGGGCTGGACGCGGTTTCCTGGTCCACGCACCAGCGCACCGGGCCCTCTCTCTGGCTGGCCGAAGTCATCGCCACGGTGGGGCTGCTGCTGGTCATCTTCGGTACGGTCCGGTCCGGCCGGGCGGACCGGGTGGCGTTCGCCGTGGGCGGCTACATCACGGCCGCGTACTGGTTCACCAGCTCCACCAGCTTCGCCAACCCCGCGGTGACCATCGCCCGGACCGTCACGGACACCTTCGCCGGCATCGCCCCGCCGTCGGCCCCTGCCTTCATCCTGGCCCAACTGCTCGGCGGTGCGCTGGGGTATTTCCTGGTCCGTTTCCTCTATCCAACCCTCGCAACTTCCGCCGTCACCACGGCCGACCGAAAGGTGCTCTCATGAGCCGCAAGCCCTCCGTCCTGTTCGTCTGTGTCCACAACGCGGGCCGCTCCCAGATGGCCGCCGCGTTCCTCACATCGCTCTCGGACGGCTCCATCGAGGTCCGCTCCGCGGGCTCGCAGCCTGCGGAGAAGGTGAACCCGGCCGCCGTGGAGGCCATGGCCGAGGTGGGGATCGACATGTCCGCCGAGATCCCCAAAGTCCTCACCACCGAGGCTGTCAAGGAATCCGACGTCGTCATCACCATGGGCTGCGGCGACGAGTGCCCCTACTTCCCGGGCAAGCGCTACGAGGACTGGGTGCTGGAGGACCCTGCCGGCAAGGGCGTGGAGTCCGTCCGGCCCATCCGCGACGAAATCAAGGGCCGGGTGGAAGCCCTGATCGCTTCCCTCATCCCCGCGCAGAGCTGAAAGGTTTGACGCCATGACATCACCGGAATCCCTGCCCGTTGCCGTAATCGGCGCCGGACCCGTGGGCCTGGCCGCGGCCGCGCACCTGCTGGAACGCGGGCTGGAGCCGCTGGTCCTCGAAGCCGGCCCCACCGTGGGTGCTGCCATCCGGCAATGGGGGCACGTCCGCGTGTTCTCCACCTGGAAGTACAACCTGGACCCCGCCTCCGTGCGGCTGCTGGAACGCAACGGCTGGGAAGCGCCACGGCCCACCGCACTGCCCTACGGCTCCCAGATCGTCTCCGAGTATCTGGAACCCCTGGCCGCCACGCCGGAGCTCAAGGACCGGATCCGGACCGGCTCCCGCGTTGTCGCCGTCACCCGGCAGGGCATGGACAAGGGCCGCAGCCAGGGCCGAGACCAGGCGCCGTTCCTCCTGCGCATAGAGCACGACGGCGGCCAGGTCACCGAGGTGCTGGCCCGCGCCGTGATCGATACGTCCGGTACCTGGAGCAGCCCGGCGCCGCTGGGATCCTCCGGCCTGGCTGTTCCGGGTGAGGTCGAGGCGCGTGCCGCCGGGCTGGTCACCGGGCCGCTGCCGGACGTTGCCGCTGGTGGTTTCGCCGGCGGCCGTACCCTCGTCATCGGTTCCGGACACTCGGCCGCCAACATGGTCCTCGACCTGGCCCGGGTGTCGCGCGCCAACCCCGGGACGGAAGTCCTGTGGGCCATCCGCGCCGCCACGCCTGCGCGTGCCTACGGCGGCGGCGACGCCGATCAGCTGCCCGCCCGCGGCCAGCTCGGGGCCAGGCTCCGCACCGCCGTCGAAAGCGGGTCAGTCCAGCTTCTGACCAACTTCCACACGGCGTTCCTCGAAGTGCATAGTGACTCCGTCACCGTGCACGCCGCCGACGGCCGCAGCGTTGAGGCGGACCGCGTCATTCCCGCCACTGGTTTCCGGCCGGACCTGGCCATGCTCTCGGAACTGCGCCTGGACCTGGACCCCGCGGTGGACGCCCCCAAAGCCCTCGGCCCGCTGATCGATCCGGACTTCCACAGCTGCGGTACGGTTCCGGCCCACGGTGCCCGGATCCTTGAGCAGCCGGAAAAGGACTTCTACCTGGCGGGGATGAAGTCCTACGGGCGTGCGCCCACGTTCCTGATGGCCACCGGGTATGAGCAGGTCCGCTCCATCGCCGCAGCCCTCGCCGGAGACACCGAGGCCGCGGACGCCGTGGAACTTGAACTGCCGGAGACCGGCGTTTGCTCCACCAGCGTTCCCAACGACTTAGACGATGCCGGGGATGGCTGCTGCACGGCTCCGGCGCCTGTGCCCGTAACCATCGGGTTCGCCACGGGCCTCCAGCACGGCCGCAGCAGCGAAACCATCCCAAGGTAGGGGCGGCCTGTGTCCTGAGGCAGTTCAAACGGAAAATCCCCGCCTCGCGGACTATTCCCCCACGCGTGGAGCGGGGATTTGTCCGGGAAACGGGGACAAGTGGCGTCACTTATGATGCCGAAGGGTCGCCCCAGTTGATGCCGATGGAACGGCCGCGGGTAAAATGAGCGTTCGCGATCTCGTTGACTTCGCGGAGGCTCTTCCCCGGATGGGCCAGGCGGATCCACTCGTAGTCCCATTCCTGCAGGTCCCGTTCGCGGCCGGCCCGTTTCTGGCTGCGCATGTGGGCTGTGAGGTCGTCGCCGCCCATAACCGGGCGGGGCGGGGCCACGATGGGCTGCGGCCGGGGCGGGGGGATCGGGGCCGGGCGTGCCGGGGCCTTCGCAGTGCGGACCAGCACCGCCGTCACTGCGACCAGGCCAAGGCTGATGAGAATGACCCACCAGAAATTGATGATGAGGGCTATGACGATCAGGACCAGGAAGGGTGCACACCCGATGGTGCCGCCACCCTTGCTGCCGGAGCGACGCCTCTTTGCTGCCATGGTGTTTCCTCTTGCGACGCGATGAAGCTGTAGAAACCACTTTCGCACCGGGCATGCGCCGTGTCATGAGTACTGACTACTCATTTTTGGCGCCCATTAGGGTCCCCCGGATGACTGCCCTGCGGTAGGCTGGCCAGAAACTGCCGCGTCATAGCGGGATCTGCGATGCCTCCTCCACCTGAGAGCTGCCCTTCGGATCCTGGACTCTGTCTTCGGCGACAGCCGTCGGCTGCCGTCGGGCATTCGCCAGGGACACCAGCAGAGTGATGGTGGTGCCCAGCCAGGCAAGCCCAGTGAGGATCACCAGGACGATCGCGACCAAGGGGTGCATGGCGACAGCCTACGACCGGGTTGCTGGAAGTTCCGGGAGCAACTCCGCAATGCAGGGACTGGAAAAACGCGAAAGGCGTGCCCCTGTTCGCTGGGCGCGCCTTTCGCGTGGTGCCTCTCAGGTGCTTGACTATGTCCTCGCCGGCCAAGGCGCGTTCCGGGTTAGGGCTTGCGGCCCGGAAGCACTAGGAGTGCGTCGCCCACCGGGCGCTCTCCGGTTGCGTCCGACGGCGAGTTCACAACCTGACCGCCCTGGACCATCGTGGTCGATCCGCCGCCGTCGAGATTGATGGCGTTGACCATTCCCAGCGAACGCGCGACGTCGGCGGCTTCCTTGATGCTCAGGCCCAGCGACGTGGTTTGGCGGCCGTCGGCGGTGACGATCAGGGTCCGGCCCTGCGCGTCGACGCCGGCAATGGTGCGGGGGTTGCGCTTGTGGACCCAGCCGTAGAAGAAGCTGTTGCTGTCGGTGGTGCGGACCATGCCGTCGCGCTTCGCGGTGACGTTCAGCTGGCCGTTTTCAACCAGCGTGGGTCCGCCGTTGACGACGTCCGTGGTGGCATGGGTCTTCAGGGTCTTGCCGCTCCCGTCGAGCAGGTCCGTGTTGACGTTCAGCTTGGTACCCGGGACAGCCAGGGCGGCGAGCTTATCCGCATCTGCTCCGATGGCCTGGAGGGTCTGGCCACCGGCCGGGACGGCGGTACCGCGGGTGTGGTTGACCGCAGTGACAGTGCCGTGGGCATCCAGGAGGACTTCGAGCCCCGGCCCGGACGGTGTGGTGGGGCCGAACTCCGGTGTGAAAGCAACGATCTCGTCCGCATCCGTGCAGGTGAAGTCGTGCAGCGGCAGGTTGGTGGGGGTGTCGTCGGTGCCGCCGCAGTTGCGGATGAGCCCGGGGACCCGATTGATTCCGTCCAAAGGAAGCTCTCCGGCCAGGCCCGTGCCGGTGACCGTGCCGTGCCAGTGCAGGCGCTGGACGGAGGCCTTGTTCTTGTCGATGACCAGGGAGGGCCGGTCGCCGACGGGTTCGCTGAGCACCTTGCCGTCGTGGACTGCGGCACCGGCAGGATCGCCCGGCGCGCCGGCGGCAGGGTCCATGACGAAGTAGCCGCCGTTCGTCGCGGCCAGGGCGCCTGCGGCGGCAGCGAGTGAGCTGGTGGTCTCGCGGTCCTCGAGGTTCGGGCCGAACGAGGAGGCCAGGTCGCCCCGGAATTCCTTTGGATCGATGGTGAGCACCTGCAGGTTCCAGGGGCCCCGGTCATCCTCGCTGGAGCCGGCGTCGCCGTCCCAGCCGGTGTAGATCACGGAGGATTTGTAGCCGGCCGCCTTGATCCGGTCCACAGTAGCGGTTCCGTCGGCCTTGGTGGTGAAGTTCCCGGCCCGTACCCGATAGCCGAGGTCGCCGCCGGCGTCGGCCAGCTGGGGTGACTGGACGTGCTCCACCCGTGCAGGAACGCCGGCCGCGTTGAGCTTGTCGGCAACCAGTTGGGCCTGTGCCTGGGTGGAGAGGGCGGATGCGGGAGCGTCCGGGTCCGGTGACGTGGACGGGACGGCCACTTCGGCGGTCCAGAAGAAGTCCTGGTTGGGGGTGCCGCGGGTGATGGCGGTACGGGTCAAGCCAGGGGCGAGGGTGGTCACGGTCCGGGTCTCGGGCTGATCCGCTGCGCCGAGGTCAAGGTGGGCGGACGGTGATGGTGCGGCAGTCTGCTGGTCCGGGGCCGGAGCGGTGGGCGCCGCGGTGGAGGCGCCTGCCGGGGCCAGGAAGGCGAAGGGGAGAGACACGGCCAGCGCGGTGATAACCGCGCGATGGTGACGATGACTGGGGTTGATCATGGTTACCCACGCTAGGGCGGTCCGGGGCTGGCGAGGGCACCCACACGCCGCTGTTCAGCCCGCCTTCGGGAACTGTTCACCCCACGTTGTCGGGGTCATCCCCGCAGGTTCCGAAAGCAGAAATGCAGGATAGGTCTGACAGCAGGTGGTTGCCTGGAATAACCAAATGGTTGCCTGAAATAACCAAATCCGTCACGTGCATTTAAGCTCGGGTCCCTAAGTTTTTCAGTGTGAAAAGACCCCCAAAAATCGTCCGTACATCAGCCGCCGAACACACAGGAAGCCCCTCGCGGCTGGGAAACGTCTCCGCCTTTGTGCGTCGCCAGAAGCCGCTGGCAATAGTTGCCGCTAGCTGCACTCTTGTCGTTTTGGGCGGTGCCGGCATCGCGGCCGCCTCAACTATCCCCTTCGGCCAGCAGCAGGTGGGCTCCCAGACCGACAAGGGCGAGCAGGTCGCCTCGAACCAGATGATCAAACCCATCGGGGACCGCCTGATGACCCCATTCGGCAAAATCATGGGCTCGACCGTTAGCCCGGATGGCCGATACCTGGTTGGCACCAGTGCTGACCGCTCGGTCGATCTGCAGGTCTTCGACTTGACGATGTACAAGCCGGTTGCCGCGGCAGGTACCCAGGCGGCCACGGCTTTTGCAACAGCGGCAGGCAATGCCGGCTTCGCGAACATGGCGTACCAGCACATCACGGACGGATCGGTGGGCCAGGACGGCCCCGTCTTCTCGCCCGACGGCAAGTTCCTGTTTGAGCCGGTCGCAACCGGCATCGTCCGCTACCCCTTCAACCCGGACGGCTCCCTGGGGGCGGGCACAAAAATCAGCATCCCGACCGCGGGCGACAAGCAGGCCCTGACCGCCGGCATGGCGTTCTCTCCCGACGGCTCCACGCTGTACGCGGCCGTGAACGGCCAGAACAGCGTGGTCGCGATCGACCCGGCCGCCGGGACCATCAAGCAGACGTTCGGCACCGGTATCGCCCCGCGCCAGCTGAAGTTCGTCGGCACCCGGCTGTACGTCTCCAACGAGGGAGGCCGGCCGGCGCTCTCGGGCGAGCCGACCATGAACTCCTACGGCACCGACGTCCCGGCCGACACCAACCTCGGCACCTCCACCACCGGCACCCTCAGCATCATCGACACCGCCAACGCCGCCGCGCCGGTTTCTTCCCTCGACGTCCAGCTGCACCCGACTGCGATGTTCCTGGACGGGCCCACGCTGTACGTGGCCAATACCAACAGCGACACCGTCTCCGTCGTGGACACCGCCAGCAACAAGGTTCTCCAAACCATCGCCACCCAGCCCTGGGCCTCGTCCCGGGTGGGCTACGAACCCACCGCCATCACCATGCAGGGCGACCACCTCCTGGTCTCGCTCGGCCGCGCCAACGCGATCGCGGTCTACAAGGTCAACAAGCAGGACCCGAAGGACCCGGCCAGCTACATCGGCCTGCTCCCGACCGACTACTACCCGGGCAACGTCACAGCCGTGAACGGCCAGATCGTGGTCACCAACATCCGCGGCATCGATGCGCGCGGACCGGAAGTGACCATCAACGAGGGCCCGAACACTACGGCTGCAACCGGCCACGGCACGCACTCCACCACAGCCTCGCTCACCAAATTCACGCTGCCCAGCGACGAGCAGATCCAGCAGTCCACCGAGACTGTGTTCGAGCAGAACGGCTGGGATGGCAGCTCGGTCAAGGAGGCAACGGAAGCCCAGGCAGGCAACGTTCCCGCCGTCGCGGTCCCCAAGCGGATCGGGGAGCCGTCGACCATCAAGCACGTATTCCTGATCGTGAAGGAAAACCGCACGTACGACCAGGTGTACGGGGACATGAAGCAGGGCAACGGCGACGCATCCCTTGCCCAGTTCGGCGCGAAAGTCACGCCCAACCAGCACGCCCTGGCCAGCAAGTTCGGCCTGTATGACAACACCTATGACATCGGCACCAACTCGGCCGAGGGCCACAACTGGATGATGCAGGGCGATGACCCGGCATACACGGAGACCAGCGCCGGTGAATACAAACGCTCGTACGACACCGAGGACGATGTCCTTGGCCATCAGCGTTCCGGCTTCCTTTGGACTGCGATCAAGGACGCGGGCAAGACCGCCAGGAACTATGGCGAATTCGACTCCGAGGAGGGCAAGCCCGCAGGGGCCACCTGGCAGCAGTACTACTGTGCCGCCACGGGCACCATGGCCGGCGGCGACCCGGCCCAGCTCTTCACCCCGGCCCTTCAAATGCACGCCAGCTCAGCCATCCCGTCACTCAATGACATCACGGATCCGAACGCGGCCCCGTTCGACACTGCGGTACCGGACATCTACCGCTATGAGACCTGGAAGCAGGACTTTGAGAAGAACGGCCCGAAAAATTTTCAGATGACATGGCTCTCAAGCGACCACACCGGGGGCACCGCCGACCCCGAGGCCCAGGTTGCCGACAACGACCTCGCCGTGGGCAAGATCGTTGATGAGATCTCGCACTCCGACTACTGGAAGGACTCTGCGATCTTCATCGCCGAGGACGACAGCCAGAACGGCACCGACCACATCGACGGTCACCGCGCCCCCGTCCAGGTCCTCAGCCCATACGCGGTGCATGGTAAAACCGTCAGCACCTACTACTCCCAGATCAATATGGTCCGTACCATCGAGCAGATCCTCGGTGCACAGCCGCTGAACCAGAAGGTGGCGGCGGCCACCCCCATGTTCGACGCCTTCACCAACAAGGCCGACTTCGCACCGTACTCCGCGGTCCCGAACCAGGTCCCGCTCACCGAGGGCGTCAAGACCGCCCCCGCCTGCGGCACGGACACCCTGGGCCAGACCGGAGCGGCGGCCGCGGCAGTCAATGACGCAGCAGCCAAGGCCACCGCCGTCCCTGCCCCAATGAAGGAAACCGCCGAAAAGTGGGACGACTGGTCCGAGAAGCAGCACCTGGCAGGCAACGGTGCGAAGGAAGACTATGCGGACCCCAACCTGTTCAACCGCTGGACCTGGTACCAGACGCACAAATGGGAGAGCCCCTACCCGGGCGACGAGAAGATCTACGGCCCCGACGAGGTGCCCGGTATCCCCGCCGGTTCAACGAACCACGAGGACGACTGATATTTCGTTGACCGGGACGTCGGGCGCCAGCCGCTGACATCCACAAGAGCGGGCTGGGCGGAAATCGCCCAGCCCGCTCTTGTGTCGCACAAGCGCTCAGTCCGTGATGTCGGTGCCGGTGCTCAGCTCCTGCCACTGGTCCAGTTCCGCCCGCTGGGCCTCCGCCACCTTGCCGAAGGCGCCGAACGCGTCAGTGCCCAGGACCAGGAGTCCCGGCGGGTTGGGGGATTCGACGACGGCGATGATCGCCCTGGCTGCCTTGTCCGGGTCGCCGGGCTGCTTGCCGTGGGCCGTGTCGTGTTCCTTGCGGCGCTTGCCGGCCGTATCCGCGTAGTCGTCGATCGCCGAAGCGGACTGCGTGAGCGAGCGGCCGGCGAAGTCGGTGCGGAAGCCGCCGGGCTCGATGGCGGTGACGTTGATGCCCAGCGGCTGCAACTCCTGGCGCAGCGATCCGGACATGCCCTCCAGGGCGGCCTTGGTGGCGGCGTAGTAGCCGGAGCCGGGCGGTGTGATCCGCGCGCCGATGGAGGAGATATTGAGGATGGAGCCGGCCTTGTTGGTGCGCATGCCCGGCAAAACCGCCTTGACCATGTCCACCGCGCCGAAAAAGTTCGTGTCGAACAAACGCCGGATGTCGCCGTCGTCCGCTTCCTCCACGGCGGCCCGGTAGCCGTAGCCGGCGTTGTTCACCAGCACGTTGATCGCCCCGAACTTCTCCTCGGCCTGCTTCACCGCTGCGGCGATCTGCGCCTTGTCCGTGACGTCCAGGGCCAGGGGGAGCGCGGTGTCCGGGAAGCCGGCGGTGATGTCCTGCACCGCGTCAACGTTCCGGGCGGTGACGACGGCGTTGTGTCCGGATGCGAGCACGGCTTCGGCGAGTGCCCGGCCAAGTCCGGTGGAGCAGCCTGTGATGAGCCATGTTGCCATTGGTGTTTCCTTTCGTAGGGTGACGTCCGGGCGCTTAAGCCCGGTGCCGCCATCGTGCGTTTGCAGTCAGTTCGTGGGCGCCGTAGCTGTTGTCGTCGGGGTTGACGGTGACGCCGGGGGCGACGAGCTGGTCGATGCGGTCCAGCACCTCGGGGGCCAGGACGGTATCCGCGGCCGGGAGGTAGGACTCCAGCTGCTCCATGGTCCGCGGGCCCACGATGGCCGAGGTGACGCCGGGGTGGTTGATCACGAACGCGATGGCCATCTCAATGAGCGTGACCCCGGCCCACTCGGCCACCTGCGCCAGCTCCTCCACGATGTCCAGCTTGCGCTGGTTGGCGGGCTGGCTCATGTCGAAGCGGGCACTCGGCCGAGCCGAGGAGGTGGGCCGGGACGCGGAGTCCTTCCGCCACCGGCCGGAGAGCCAGCCGCCGGCAAGCGGGCTGTACGTGAGGGTGCCCATCCCATGCCGCTGCACCGTGGGAAGGACGTCCTCCTCGATGCCGCGGACCAGGATGGAGTAGGGCGGCTGCTCGGTGACGAACCGCTCCAGGTTGCGCTCGCGGGATGCCCACTGGGCCTCCACGATCTGCGAGCCGGAGTAGGACGAGGAGCCGATGTAGCGCACCTTGCCCTGGCGGACCAGGTCGGTGAGCGCGCCCAGGGTCTCCTCCACGTCCGTGTCCGGGCTGGGCCGGTGCACCTGGTAGAGGTCGATGTGATCGGTGTTGAGCCGGCGCAGCGAGTTCTCCACCTCCCGCATGATCCAGCGCCGCGAACCGCCGCGCTGGTTGGGGTCCTTCTCATCCATGGGCATGAAGAACTTGGTGGCGAGGAAGACGTCGTCGCGCCTGCCTGCGAGGGCTTCACCGACGATCTCCTCGGAGGCTCCGCCGGAGTACACGTCCGCGGTGTCGATGAAGTTGATGCCGGCGTCCAGGGCGCGGTGGATGATGCGGGTGGCATCGGCACGATCGTTGTTGCCCCAGGGGCCGAACATCATCGCGCCGAGGCAGAGGGGGCTGACCTGCACGCCGGTGCGGCCAAGCGGGCGGTATTCCATTGCTTCTCCTTAGGCTTCCGGGATGACCATGGCGAACCGCTCCGGGCGGGCCACGTCCGGGTCCGGGCCGCTGCGGACGCCGGAGTCCAGGGCATTGATGGCTTCGATCTCCGCCGTGGAAAGCTCGAAGTCGAACACGTCGAAGTTCTCGGCAATCCGGCTCGGGTTGGTGGACTTGGGGATGGCGGACCGGCCCTGCTGCAGGTGCCAGCGCAGCATCACCTGGGCGGGGGTCTTGCCGTGGGCCTGCGCGACGCCGGCAATCGCCGGGTCCCGCATGACGTTCTTCCGGTTTTCGCCCCAGCCGGGGTAGAAGGTGATGCCGCCAATGGGCGACCAGGCCTGGGTGAGGATGCGGTGGTCCTCGTCGATCGTCTGGACGGCCGGCTGCTGGAAGTACGGGTGGAGCTCGATCTGGTTGACGGCGGGGACCACGTCGGTTTCCGCCAGCAGCTGCTGCAGGTGGTGCGGCATGAAGTTGCTGACGCCGATGGCCCGCACCCGTCCGTCCTTGAGCAGGGTTTCCAGGGCTTTGTAGGCGGCGATGGTTTTGTCGAACCGGTCCGGGGCTGGCTGGTGCAGGATGAGCAGGTCCAGCTGTTCCACGCCCAGCTTGCCCACGGCCTTGTCCCAGGCGTGCAGTGCCTGCTCGTAGCCGTAGTCGCTGACCCACACCTTCGTTTCGATGAAGACGTCTCCGCGCGGCAGGGCGGAGCGGCGGATCCCTTCGCCCACCTCCCGCTCGTTGCCGTACGCCGCGGCGGTGTCGATGTGCCGGTAGCCCACCTCGAGCGCGGTCTGGACGGCCGCCGTCGTCTCTTCCGGGGGACTCTGGAAGACGCCCAGGCCGAGCGCTGGCATGGTGACGCCGTTGTTGAGTTTGAGTTCCATGCCTTCACGCTATGTGGGTGGCCGCGATTGTGGGAGGGCTTGTCAGTCCCTCCTTCAGAGGTTGGGGCACGCGTACCGTGGAGGCATGACCAACAGCGATGACGTGCGGAAATTCCTGACCTCCCGCCGCACCCGGCTCACCCCGGAGGAGGCCGGGCTGCCCGCGTACGGCGGTACCCGTCGCGTGGCTGGGCTCCGCCGCGAGGAAGTGGCCATGCTGGCCGGGTTGAGCGTCGACTACTACATCCGGCTGGAGCGCGGGAACCTGTCCGGTGCCTCGGACAGCGTGCTGGAGGCCCTGGCACGCGCCCTGCAGCTGGACGACGCCGAGACGGCCCACCTTTTCGACCTTGCCCGCGCTGCCACTTCGGTGCCGCGGGTACGGCGTAGGCGGAGCCCTTTGACGGTGCGTCCCAGCGTGCAGCGGGTCATCGATGCGATTACGACGGCGCCCGCCTGGGTTAGGAACGACCGCGGCGATGTGCTGGCCTCCAATGAGCTGGGCCGGGCCCTGTATATGGAGATGATGGCGGAGCCGGTGACGCCGCCGAACAGTGCGCGGTTCACGTTCCTGAATCCGAAGGCGCGGGAGTTCTTCCGGGACTGGGAGCGCAGCGCGGACGACATCGTTGCGGTACTGCGGTCCACCGCCGGCAGGAACCCGTACGACCAGGACCTTTCGGACCTGATCGGCGAGCTTTCCACCCGCAGCGAGGAGTTCCGCGTCCGCTGGGCCCGGCACGACGTGAAGTACCACCGCACCGGGCGGAAACGGCTGCATCACCCGGTGGTGGGGGACCTGGATCTGACCTACGAGGCGATGGAACTCCCTGCGGACCCGGGGCTGCGGATCAACATCTACACCGCCGAACCGGGCACGCCGTCCGAGGATGCGCTGAAGGTCCTGGCCAGCTGGGCCGCCACGCAGCGGACCGATGCCGGGGTGCCGGTGCAGGAGGGCACCTAGGCCGCGCTGCGGGCCGTCGCCGCGGCGTTCGTTTTCGAGGCGCATATTCCGTTTCGCTACGCATATTCCTTTGCGCAGCGTAAATGCGGGCCGCGAAAAGGAATTTGCGCGTCACGGGCGGCTTTGCGAGTCGAACATATGCGCACGCCCTACGGCTGCGCCGGGTCCTCCGCCAGCCACGCCATCGCCTCATCCATGGACGTGAAGTAACGGGTGGGGTGCACCGGTTTGTGCCGGCCAGTGTAAAAGCCGGCGAGAGTCTGGTCCACGGGGGAGGTGCCCACCACTGCCGCGCGCGTCAGGGGCCAGGTCCCGGCAAAGGCCTTCAGGGCACCCTGATCAATCCACTCCACACCCGTTATTTCCACCAGCATCGGAAGAGCGCGGCCGCCGCTGAGTTCCCTGGCACGCTTCATGAGCGCCACAGCGTCGCGTTCCGTGACCACATCCCCGTGCCCCCACTTCAGGTGCAGCAGGTCCCCGGAGAGCTCGATGGTCCCGGTGATGTCTTTCATGCCTACTACTTTGCTGCTCATCCACGGCGTACAGCAACACAGCAGCGCAAACCGCACGGCCGGAAGCGGATGGGGAAGGGACGGCCTTGGCCCCTCCCCATCCACTCGGCACTAGGAACCCCCCAATATCGGGGAGCGTTGCTCCGGGCTTCCTGGTGCCTTCCCCCGGCCGGTTGGTCGGATGATGAATTGACAGATAGACGTTTTCGTCAACTCTGCTAGAAGTGTGGCCCGTGCTCCGTAGAAAGGTCAAGGGACGTTGGTACGGGTGGGCCAGGTTGCCTTGACTGAATCAGGCTCGCGGCCCGTGCTGCTGGTCCTGCAGCTCGCGTGCGGCAGCGGCCCGAAGGGTGAGATTGGACTTGTGTGCCGTCATGATGAGCAGCTTTGCAGCCTCGTCCAGGGTGCATCCGCATCGCGCAGCTATTGATTCGCACGCGTCGGCAATCACCGCGCGCGAGGCCAGGGTGTGTTCCAGCTCGGCAAACTGCTCGTCGGAAAAGGTTGCCGGGCCCGTAACAGCGGCAGCGCGCGGGGCAGCTTGCGGCGCGACTGTTCCATAAGTCCGACGCGGCGTGTAACGCGTCCGCGCCACAGCAGCCTCCACCTGCGCCTGCAGCACGGATCGCGCGGCCGCAAGCAGGTTCGCCACCTCGGGGCAGGCCAGCCGGTACATCAGCCTCCCCTCGGAACGCTGGCATTCGATCAGCCGCTGGCTCCGCATTTGGGTCAGGTGGCGGGACAGGTGCGAGGCCTTCTGCCCGGTACCCTCACACAGTTCCGGTATGGACGACTCGCCGCCGGACAGCAGGTCCAGGACCTGCGCCCTGACCGGATGCGCCGCGGCCTTGAAAACCTCCGCGAGAGCCAGCATCGACGGCCGCGCCCGGTCTGCATCAGGCACTTGATTCGTCACGGTTTCCCACCCCTGCCTTGTCCGGCCTCACCAGGGAGACACGCCAATGTGTTGACGCCTAAGATCGTCCCCCGCAACCGGCCGTTAGTGCAACGGCTCCGATCGTTCAAAACGGCGAAGCGCACGACGGCGGCCCGCACCTAAAGGAGCAGGCCGCCGGTCAGGAGGATGAGGCTAAGCGGTGGTCAGCACCGTCTTCAGCCAGCCTTCCTCGCGCCGGTCGAAGTTCAGGTAGGCGTCCACCACGTCGCTGATCGGTTCGTGCTGGGTGATGAACGTGGTGGGGTCGAAGACGCCGGACGCCACCAGGTCCACCAGCGGCGGCGTGACCGAGCGGTGGTCGCAGTTGCCCATCCGGATGGTCAGGTTCTTGTTCATCGCCTGGCCAATGGGATAGGTCATCATCGCCGGGCTGTACACACCGATAATCCCGATCCGGCCGTACTTCCGCACCGTCTCGATGCTCCACTGCGAAACCTGCGAGGGCGCATTCCCTGGTACCCAGTTATCGCCCTGCACATTGGTGGACGGGGCAACTTCAGCCACTTCCTGCGCGAACTGCTCCGCCTGCTCCTCGCCCTTGGCAGCTGCCGGCCCGGCCCAGGGCCGCTGCGCATCGATGCCCACGGCGTCGATCACCGCGTCCACGCCGATTCCCTGCGTTGCCTCCTGCAGGGCCTCAACGGGGTCTTCGCTGTTGAAGTTGATGACGTCTGCGTTCTGGTCGAGCGCCTGGACCAGCCGGGTCTCTATCCCGTCCACCGCGAACACGCGCGACGCACCCTGCCGGAACGCCGATGCAATCGCCAGCTGCCCAACGATGCCGGCGCCGTACACGGCCACCGTGTCGCCCCGCTGGATGCCCGCCAGCTGCGCACCGAACCAGGCCGTGGGGAAGATGTCCGAGAGCAGGATGGCCTGCTCGTCGCTGACGTTGTCCGGCAGCCTGGTAAGGGTGTTGGAGGCCCAGGGAATCCGCGCGTACTCCGCCTGCAGCCCGTTGATCGGTCCCGTGGTCTCGGGGCCGCCGAAGAAGCAGGTGCCCGCTTGCGGGCCGTTCGGGTTGGCAACGTCGCACTGCGCCGTGTGCCCGGCGCGGCACTGCCAGCACACGCCACAGGACATCGTGGAGGACACAATGACGCGGTCCCCGGGCGCGAACCGCCGCACCGCCTTGCCTACGGCCGTCACCTCGCCCACGGCTTCATGGCCCAGGATGGTGCCTTCCTTCATGCCGGACATGGTGCCGCGGATGAAGTGCAGGTCCGTGCCGCAGATCGCGCTGCGGGTGATGCGCACAATAGCGTCGTTCGGGTCGAGGATGGTGGGATCGTCCACGTTGTCCAGGCGGATATCGCCTTCGCCGTGCCATACAAGAGCTTTCATGATGGGACTCCTTTTACGCGCTCAAACCGTCGAATAGGGTTCTGGTCATCAGGCACTGCATGCGCCCAGCTGCAAGATAGTAAGCCTACTGCCTATTTTCCTGTAGGGCGAGGCCGCCCGTCCAACCCAGCGCCGCGCATCCCCGTTTCCGCTGCGCAGGTTCCGGCCGGACGCGCGGGTTCCTGAGCGCCACCCACATAAGTGCCGCGCCGTGGAGCGGGTGTGTCACAGGCGGTCCTGCGCGTCGAAAACAGCGGAACGCGTACGACGGCGGCCCACGCCTGCCGCCGCCAGCTTCCGTTCCAGCGTTCCGGCCACGGTGAGGTCTGCCCAGTCCCACCGCTCCACCCGGAATCCCAAGGAACGGAGCCGGTTTTCGCGCTTCTTCTCGTCCACAACTGACTCGGATGTAGTCCGGCCCTTGAGGAACCCGGGCTTGACGTACTTCTCCTCGCCGTCGAACTCGCCAACGATCCCCGACTCCTTCCAGTAGAAATCCGAGTACCCCACCAGCCCGCCCGCGTCCGTAAAGCGATGCTGGAGGACCGGGGGTTCGAAGCCGGCCACGTGGATCAGGGCGCGGCTCCAGGACTCGCCCGCTGAAGCAGATGCGGGATCGGCAAAGGCGATAGCGGTGCGGATCCGCCGCGCCGCCGCCGCGGAGTAGATCTGACCGATGCCCGCCTCCAGTTCGGCCTTGGTCAGGGCAGGCAATTGGCGGGCCGGGTCCGGCCGCAGCACGTGGTCCAGCGGTGCGATGGCTTCGGTGAAGGGGCTGAATGCCGCCAGGTCCAGGACAGTCCGGACGCGGTCGGTGACCAGGAGCCCCTCCAGCTTCACCGCCCTCAGGCCCGCGCGTGATGCGAAGTGGCGGCTGACTCCGGCACGTGACCTCCCGCCGTCGTTCTTCAGCGTGAGGGCCTGTACCGGGTGGTTCTGTCCGATGAACGGAATGTCCCACACACTGGCCGAGGAGTGCCGGGCGAAAATTGTGGGCTTTTCAAACGTTTCCCCTGCGGCCTGGACCCGGACGCGGTACTGCTGCCACGGCTTCATGGCCCGCCACCTGGGTCCGTCGACATACACGCCGTGCCGGACCCGCACCAACGCGCCGGAGCGTACACGCTTGGCCAGGTCGTTGGCGCTGAGCCCGTGCAGAATGCGGTCCCGGGAGAGCAGGAACGGCGGGAGATCGGTCATGTACCCACGATGCCGGGCGGCCGCCGTTGCCCGGAAGCGACGTCCGCGGCTATGTGGAAAAGCGCCGGC
Organism: Arthrobacter sp. E1SS-5; assembly: GCF_057073715.1. Classification (NCBI taxonomy): domain Bacteria; kingdom Bacillati; phylum Actinomycetota; class Actinomycetes; order Micrococcales; family Micrococcaceae; genus Arthrobacter; species Arthrobacter sp. E1SS-5. The sequence continues at coordinate 3,362,970 of NZ_CP172703.1, read as the reverse complement.
GCGGGACGTTCCGGGAGCCTCAGCCGCCTGGCGACACGCATCCTCATTTTCGCTGCGCACGTTTCTTTTCGCACCCCGGATGTGGGCCGCGTTAAGGAGCCTCCGCGTCGAAATTACACACGCGCGTCGAGAAAGGCAGCCAAGCGCCGGCGCGGGTTCAGGCAGAAAAGTACGACGCCGGCGCGCACCAAAGCGGCCCGCCACCTTCTGCAGGCGGGCAGGCCGCTTTGGCCGGGTCGGGGGCTACCGCTCCGCACGTGCGTCCGGTGTATCACCCGGCTTGCGCGTGGGCTCCACGCTGCCGCCCTTCCCGTAGTCACCTTTGGGGTACCGGCCGGTTTCGGATGCCGCGGACCTGCCGGGTACTGGTCCGGCCTCGCCGTAGTCGGCCTTCACGTAGCGGCCGGCCCCCACGGTCCTGTCGCCCAGGGGTTCGGGCAGTCCGCCTTCAGCGCCTGCGCCGCCGTAGTCCCCTTCGACGTACTGGCCCTCTTCGTCCTCCGCATGGCGGCCCCGCTGTGCTCCGGCCTTGCCAAAGTCGCCCTTGACGTAGCGTCCGCGCAGCTCCCGTTCCTCCGGTGCCAAGTCCGCGGTTGGGGTGTTTTCGATGTTGCTGCTGTCGTTCATGGTCTTGCCTTTCCGAACGAACTCCACGTCCCTGTGTCGGCAACCTGGTCCTGTCCGGTGTCTCTTCGCTGGCGGAATCCGGCTCCCGGCCAGCTCAAACGCGGTGGCAGGTGCCGGTTGTCAGAAGTGCCGTCCGGTGGGGCCGGCTGTCGGTCTGTTGCCTAGGGACACTTTCGGCGTAGCATAAAAGAACCCAGATTGTCAATTGGTCCTGAGGTGAGGCCAAAAACCAAGAAAATCGCAAAGAAGGTACTGCGATGAGTGATGTCACTCCACTGAGAAATGCGGTCCGCAATGGCAGCGGGCTCAAGCGATTGGGTGGAACCTGGGGCGAACTGCTTGCGGAGTTCCTGGGCACGTTCGTGCTGATCGCGTTCGGCGACGGCGTGGTGGCCATGGCTGTGGCCGCGTTGCCAGGATCGGGCCGTGCCCAAACATCAACCACCATCTTCATGGCCGCGGGCGACTGGTTGCTCATTGCCTGGGGATGGGCCCTGGCCGTGGCGTTGGCTGTGTATGTGGCCGGCGGCGTCAGCGGCGCCCACATCAACCCGGCCGTGACGATTGCTTTCGCGGTCCGCCGCAAGTTCCCGTGGCGCAAAGTGGGCCCGTACATCGTGGCCCAGGTGGTGGGGGCTTTCGCCGGGGCGGCGCTGGTGTACCTGCTGTACTACAACGCCATCGACGCCTACAACAAGGCCGTAGGCACCGGCCGTGGCGACGCGAAGGGGCTGGCCACCTACTCCATCTTCGCCACGTTCCCGGCGCCCTACTTCAACGGAAACGCCGTCGGCCCGCTGGTTGACCAGATCGTGGGCACGGCATTCCTGGTGATGTTCGTCGTGGCCATCATCGACATGCGCAACACTGCCGTCCAGGCGAACCTGGGCCCGTTCATGATCGGGCTCGCGGTGGCCGCCATCGGCATCTCCCTCGGTGCCAACGCAGGCTACGCCATCAACCCGGCCCGTGATTTCGGCCCCCGGCTCTTCGCATGGATGGCCGGATGGGGCCAAACGGCGCTGCCTGGCACAGTGGACGGCGCCTTCAGTTGGTACTTCTGGGTGCCCATCGTCGGCCCGGTCGTCGGCGGCGTAATCGGCGTGCTGATCTACGACTGGTTCATCGGCGACGTCCTCGACGCCCGCGCACGGACGCAGGAATCCACGCCTCCGGGCCGCGCCGGCGGCGAAACTCCTCCCGCCACCGAGGCTGCGACGTCAGTTCCGGAGACCCGGACCACCCCGAAGCGCAGGGCCGCCTGAAGCGCAGCCAGCCACAGGCAGGGAAAGCACGACGGCGGCGCCTCCTGAGTGCCCGCGCTGGGGACGCGCATGTTCCCCGCCGAGGCGCACGTTCCCTTTCGCGGCCCAAATGTGGGCCGCGAAAGGGAACATCCGCGTCGATAGCGCGTTTCCGCGTCGAAAACAAAATCGCGGGTCAAGGCAACGGCGATCAGCCAGAAGCCAGGGGCAGCGCCAGTTCCATCGTGGTCCCGTCCGGGCCGGTGCGGGCCACCTTCACGGTGCCGCCGGCCGCGGAGGCGATCTCGCGGACCAGGGCCAGCCCGATCCCGAAGCTGCGCCGCCCCGTAGAAGCGCCAGTCCCACCGGCTCGGACAAAGCGGTCGAAGATCCGGTCCGGGTCCACCCCGCTGATCCCGGATCCCGTATCCGCCACCCGGACCAGCGCCCAGGAACCCTCCACCGAGGCGGAGATGGTGATGCTCCCACCCGTCGGGGTATGCGCCAGCGCGTTGTCCGCCAGGGCCAGCACCGCCCGCCGGAACGAACTGGGATCGATCCGCACCAAAGCCGGCCCGCCGCCGTCGAACGTTAACTGGACGCCCTGTTGCCGCGCAAGGTCCTGAAGGCTGCCCGCAACGGACTCGGCAGCCGAAGCCACGTCCACCGGCGCCACCTCCGGCCCGGAAGCGGAACCGGTCGCGGCCAGGAGCAGCTCGTTCACGATCCCAGTCAAAGTGGACGCGTCCTCCCGGATCTTGGCCAGGGCGAGCGCAGGCTCGGACCCGGGTTCGGCTTTCCGCTGGGCCAGTTGGATGCGGGTGTCCAGGATGGCCAGCGGGGTGCGAAGTTCGTGGCTTGCGTCCTGGACGAACCGCCGTTGCCGGGCCAGCGCCTCGCCCAGCGGCCGGATGGCGCTGCGCGCGCTGAGCCAGCCCACAAAGCCCGCCAACACCACGCCGGCCAGGCCCGCCAGGATCATGCCCTCGATCAGGTCCCCGGAGTCGAGGTAGGTGTACGGCCTTCCAGGTTCGGAAGCAGGCTGCACCGGATGCGCGAGCTTGTACATCAGAAAGGCGGTGGCGGCGGCCAGGAGGATCAGCACCAGCGCGGCAACACCGGCGCTGATGCGCAGTGCCACCTTCAGGGACGCGCGGCGCAGGATCTCCCGGTCCGGGTCGCCGGCTGCAGCAGGGGTGGAGCGTGAAACGGAACCAGTCATGACGGCTCGCCAATCTGGTAGCCCACGCCGTGGACGGTCCGGATCACGGTCCTGTCGATCTTGCGGCGCAGGTGGTGGACATAGGTGTCGATCACGCCGGGCTGGTCCGTCTCCTGGAAGTGCGCGGCAAGCAGTTCGTCCCGGGTAAACACCCGCTCCGGCTCCGCGGCCAGCGCGGCCAGCACCTCGGCCTCCTTTGCCGTCAGCGTCACCAGGTCGCCGTACAGGGAACGGACAGCGCGCGACGCCGGGTGGAATTCCCAGCTGCCAATGCTCACTGGACCCGCGGCCGGACCCACCGGCGGACCGTACGTGCGCGTCAGTGCGCGCAGGCGCGCAGCCAGCTCGCCGCCGTCGAACGGTTTTGTCAGGTAGTCGTTGGCACCGGCGTCCAGGCCGCGGACTTTCTCGTCGGTGTCGCCCAGCGCGGTGAGGATCAGGATGGGGGTGCCGATGCCCTTGGCCCGCAGGGCGGCGATGAGGCTGAGGCCGTCCATGACGGGCAGGCCGCGGTCGATCACCATCGCGTCCCACGGCTGCGTCAGCCCCAGGTGCAGGCCCTCCTGCCCGTTCGCGGCCAACCGCACCGTGAAGTCCGGCTCCAGCAGCTCGGCAATCAGCGGACCCAGGACGGGATCGTCCTCCACCAGCAGCAGGGCCGGCCCCTCACCTGTCGTCATGCCGCCTATTCTTCCGCAGCCGCCTCAACACCGCCGTCAACAGGGTCCGCAGCCGCCAGCTTTGCCTTCCGCCGGCGCTTCACGTACTCCACGATCCACGGCACCACGGAGACCAGGACCATCACCACGGCAATGACGTCGATGTTGTTGGCGATGATCGCGTAGTGTCCCAGCCACGTGCCCAGGAGGGTCACCGACGTCGCCCACGCCAGGGCGCCCGCCATGTTCCAGAGCGTGAACGCCTTGTACTCGTAGCGGGCAATTCCGGCGGTGACCGGCGCGAAGGTGCGCACCATGGGCACAAAACGGGCCAGTACGACGGCGGCGCCTCCATGGCGGCGGAAGAACTCTTCCGTGACGGTCAGGTGGGAGGTTTTGAGGATGCGGGCATCGTCCTTGAACCAGCGGCGGCCGAACTTGCGCCCCAGCAGGTACCCCACCTGGTCGCCGCCGATCGCGGCCGCGGTAATCACGCCGATCAGCAGAGGCAGTGCCAGGTTCAGCTGCTGGTGCAGGAGGCCCGCGGTGAAGAGGAGGGAATCGCCGGGCAGGAAGGGGAACAGCACGCCGGATTCGATGAACACCATTGCGGCGATGACGCCCAGTGCGGCCGGGCCAAAGCCCTCAAGCAGCCCGGCGGGGTCCAGCAGCGACGGCGAGCCCGTGGCCGCCGCCAGCGGTATCAGGAGGGTGTGCATGATTCTTACGCCCGGCCGAAGGGGCGGACGATCGTGGCGGGAAGCCGTTCCACCAGGGCGGGGGCATAGCGGTTCCAGAGCCCGGCGAGCAGGATGGCTGCGGCGCTGGCGGCAAAGAAGGAGGCCGCGACGTCGGTGGGGTAGTGGACCCCCACGTACAGCCGGGACCAGGCGACGATCAGCGCCATCGCGGCTCCCGCCACCGCGACCGGCTTTGCCCAGCGGGTCCGGCGGGCCAGGAAGTACAGCGCGAAGGCCAGGGCCACGGCGAAGCTGACGTGGCCGCTGGGGAAGCTGTTGGATCCGGTCTCCGGCGCCAGGGGGTCGAACAGCAGCGCGGGGTTGGGCCGCTGCCGGGCGAGCAGGAGCTTGAAGGCCTCGCTCGCCACCCAGCCCGAGCACGCGGTGAGCCCGAAGGCCACGGCAGTCACCAGGTCGCGCCGGAACAGCCAGATGCCCAGGGCAGCGACCGCGATGAGGGCCAGGCCCGCCACCGGGCCGAACAGCAGGTTGATCCCCATCGCCACGGCGGTCAGCACGGCAACGTGGTGCAGGCTGAGATTTTGGTCAACGCCCAGTTCTGCGATTGTGTCGCCTGGAACCAACTGCACGGTAAGGCGCAGCACCACGACGGCGGCGCACAGCAGGATGCCCAACGGCAGCCAGTACCGGGGCTGGGGGAGTGCCCTGAACTGGGTGCCGACGGCCGGGGGTGCCGTGGGCGTGCTGTGCTGTTGCGGTCGGTCGTCGCGGGCTGATCCGTGCATTTCTTCCTTGGGGCGGGGCGTGGGGGCCGCTGTTCGGCCCGTCATCCCACTCTCCCCCCTGGGCTTTAAGAAAGGCTTAAGAAGTGCTGGTTCCCGGCTGTGGGCAGGGGTGTACGACGGCGGCGCGCGCCTTTCGCCCGCTCGGTTTAGGGGTGTACGACGGCGGTCCGCGGCTTTCGCGCGCGGCGTGCCGGGTGGCGGGGTGCCGGGGTGGCGGCATGCCGGCGACGAGCAAACCCGCGACGAGCAAACCCGTTTCCGCTGCGCAGATTCCTTTTCGCGCCGCATATTTGGGCCGCGCAGGGGAGCATCCGCCCCGGCACTGAGTATCCGCGTCCTAAGCGCATCGGGAGCTGATCCGATTCAGGGCTTTCAGCCCTAAGCTGCCGTGGCTGCCCGCCGCACACTGTTTCCAGGGGCCCGATCAGTAAGGATCGGACCAGGTGCGGGAGGAAATCTCATGGACGTTCGGGTCGTGGAGTCGCTGGTCATGGCGGAGATCGGGGACGGCGTACTCACCGCCCTGTACCCGGTGGAGCATTGCGCACGGTGGGAGTTCGGGCCCTGGGCTCCGCTCATGGCCTGGTTCAAGCAACGCCCGGGCCTGACCCGGATCCTTGGGGTGGCGCAGGTGGCCGGTGCCCTGGCTGTGGCCGCCACCTTGTCCAAGACCCCGGGGCGGGCCTGGAAGAAATAACCCCGGCGCATGGCTTTCGCGCAGTCCCGCGGTTGAGGGCCTGACGCGTCCACCCCGGAAACGGGATTACGTTGAAGTGCGGGGTCCGGTGCGGGATTCACCTGTCCCGGCCGTGCACCGGCCTGGCGTTCGCCGGAGGTTCTCCCACCTCGTCGATGGTGTGGCCGCTGCAAGGCGTCTTGGTCACGCTGGCCCGCTCGATGCGCGACACCGTGAACCAGCGTATGTCTCTGCGCAGCTGGCACCACCCAACCAGGTACCACTGGCCGTTCGTGGAGGCGAACAGCACTGGCTCCACGTCGCGGGTGGTGGTGGCAGCCGCTCCCGATGTGTAGCGGATGCGGACTACCCGCTGTTCGGCCATCGCCTCCTCCAGCGCGGAGCGGATGGCGCGCGAGGAGGAGGCAGGCGTGTTGACCCAGACGCGATGGGCCAGTTCGTCGGCTCGTGCACGGGTCTTGGGATCGAGGACGTCCAGGATCTTCCTAATCCCTGCTGCAGCCAGATCGGCGTAGGGGGCATCGGGGGCAGCGGAGACGGCCGCCATTAGCGCCACTGCCTGCGCCGGGGACAAGGTCACCGGCGGCAAGGACGAGCCGACAGCCAATCCGTAGCCCCCGCCGGGACCCGGGCGGGACCAAATTGGCGCGCCGCTGTTCTCCAGCGCATCGAGGTCCCGCTTGACGGTGCGCACGGATACCTCAAACTCTCCCGCCAACCGTTCGGCCGAAACGCCACGCGTGCCGCTGCGGCGCAACATATCGGACAGGGCATGGAGCCGTTCCACCCGTTTCACTGTTCGTACCCCGAGGAATTCATGACATAAACAGTGACATACCCTTGTCCACGGCGCCTGCGAGGGTAGGGGCATGACAACCACTGCAAGCAGTCCGATTATTCTTATCGCCGGCCACTGGCTGGGCGCGTGGGCGTGGGATGAGGTGCTTGAACACCTGCCAACCGACTACTCCCGTGCCATCGCCATGACGCTGCCCGGCCTCGACGGGGCCGATCCCCTGCGTGCGGTGAAAACTCTCGACGATCAAGCCGCTGCGGTCCTCGACCGAATGGCTCAACTCGGAGTCTCCGAGCACCAGCCCGCAACCCTCGTCGCCCACAGCGGGGCGAACGCCCCCGTCAGCCTCGTCCTCGACCGGCACCCTGGGCTTGTCCGCCGGGTGGTGTGGATCGACTCCGGCCCTGTCGCGGCCGGAAGCGCCTTCGCCCCCGACTTTCCGGAGGAGTTGAAGGAGTTTCCACTGCCGCCCCTCGAAGCCCTTGCAGAGCAGGCGAGCCTCGAAGGGCTGAGCACAGAGGTCCTTGAGCGTTTCCAGGCCCGGGCCGTCCCTGAGCCGGGACCCGTGCTTCGTCAGCCCGTCGAGCTCACGAACGAGGCCCGCCGCAAGGTCCCCACCACCCTGGTCTGCTGCTCCATCCCGAGCGCGCAGGTGCTGGAGCTGACCCGCGCCGGCCATCCAATGTTTGCCGAAGTGGCGAACATTGAGCACCTTGACGTTGTCGATCTCCCCACGGGGCATTGGCCCATGTGGAGCCGTCCCCGCGACCTCGCCCAGGTCATACAGTCAGCGGCTTCCCGAGCCAACTGAAGGGTATGTGCCACGGCAAGGGGTCAGTCGGGTCCGACTGGCCCCTTTCCGTCTTCCCGGGTGCAGGTCCGTTTACAGGCCTGGCGATGCGCGAACCAGTTTTCGCTGCGCAGATTCCTTTTCACGGCCCGCATTCGGGGTGCGCAGGGGAGCATCCGCCGCGGCAATGAACATCCGCGTCGAAAGTGCCAGGGCTGCAGCTGGGTCAGGAAACGTACGACGGCGGCCCGCGCCTCGGTGCCAAACGTGAGCGCGCGTTGGGGGAAAGGCTGCCAAACGTGAGCGCGCGTTGGGGGAAAGACTGCCAAACGTGAGCGCGCGTTGGGGGAAAGGTTGCCAAACGTGAGCGGGCGTTGGAGGAAAAGGTGCAGGACGTGAGCGGGCGTGGAAAGGAGAGCGCGCACGCTTGACGAGTTCCCGCGCGCCAACATATCCTGAACGAACGGTCGGTAAATAATTCCGAGCCGCCCATCAGGTCTTTGCATAGGAGCAACCATGGCAGCGCAGAACTTGCAGTCAGTGCCGGTCGAGCTAACGGCTGGAACCAGCGAAACAGCAGATGCGGCAGGCCAGGCCCACTTCGACCGGATCATCGCCGAGGACTCGCGCATCGAGCCCCGCGACTGGATGCCCGCCGCCTACCGCAAGACCCTGCTGCGCCAGGTGAGCCAGCACGCGCACTCGGAGATCATCGGCATGCAGCCGGAGGCCAACTGGATCTCCCGCGCACCGAGCCTGAAGCGCAAGGCCATCCTCATGGCCAAGGTCCAGGACGAGGCCGGCCACGGGCTCTACCTCTACAGCGCCGCCGAAACCCTGGGCCAGTCCCGCGACAAGATGATGGACGACCTCATCGCCGGCAAGGCCCGCTACTCCAGCATCTTCAACTACCCGGCCCTCACCTGGGCGGACATGGGTGCCATCGGCTGGCTGGTAGACGGCGCAGCCATCTGCAACCAGGTCCCGCTGTGCCGCGCATCCTACGGTCCCTACGGCCGCGCCATGGTCCGCATCTGCAAGGAGGAGTCCTTCCACCAGCGCCAGGGCTTCGAGATCCTCCTCGAGCTCTCCAATGGCACCCCGGAGCAGAAGCAGATGGCCCAGGACGCCGTGAACCGCTGGTACGCCCCGGCCCTGATGATGTTCGGCCCGCCGGATGACGATTCACCCAACTCCAAGCAGTCCATGGCCTGGAACATCAAGCGGTTCAGCAATGACGAGCTCCGCAGCCGGTTCGTCGGCATGATGGTGGAGCAGGTCCGGGTCCTGGGCCTCACCCTCCCCGATGACCAGGTCCGCTTCAACGAGGACACCAAAAAGTGGGAGCACGGCCCCCTGGACTGGCACGAGTTCCAGGAAGTCCTGGCCGGCCGCGGTCCCTGCAACGCCCAGCGCCTTGAGCGCCGGAGGGCAGCGCACGACGACGGCGCCTGGGTCAGGGAAGCAGCCGCGGCTTACGCAGCAAAACAGTCAGCAAAGATGCAGAAGGAACACGCAGCATGAGCCCGCACGGCAACCCCGAAACCCCGGCCAGCTCGGCCACCCAGATCAACCGCGAAGCCCCGAAGGCCAGCCCCAAGGTTGAGGCAGCCCCGGCGGCGGACCACCACGACCGCTCCACCTGGGGTCTCTGGGAGGTCTTCGTCCGGTCCAGCCGCGGCCTGAGCCACGTCCACGCTGGCTCCCTGCACGCCCCGGACGCCGCCATGGCCCTCCGCAACGCCCGCGACCTCTACACCCGCCGCAACGAGGGCGTCTCCATCTGGGTGGTCCCGGCCGACGCCATCGCCGCCAGTGACCCCGACTCCAAGGGCTCCTTCTTCGAGTCCCCGCAGGGCAAGGACTACCGGCACGCCACGTACTACACCAAGAGCGAGGGAGTGAAGCACCTGTGAGCCCCCAAGCACCCGAAGCAACAGAGACCACTGGCCACGGCGACATCTCGACCGGTGTGGCCGGCGGCGACTCGAACGCGTCCGCAACCCGCATCACCCCCGGCAACGCCCTCCGCCCGGAGGACATTGCCCTGGAGGTCAAGACCGGCCTCGCAAAGCCATCCGCGGACGCAGCCGAGTACGCGCTGCGGCTCGGCGATGACGCCCTGATCCTCGCGCAGCGCCTGGGCCACTGGATCTCCCGCGCCCCGGAGCTGGAGGAGGACATCGCCCTGGGCAACATCGCCCTGGACCAGCTGGGCCACGCCCGCAGTTTCCTCACCTACGCCGGCGCCGGCATGCCCAAGGAGGACGGCACCCCCAAGTCCGAGGATGACCTGGCCTACTTCCGCCGCGAGCACGAGTTCCGCAGTGTCCAGCTGTTCGAGCAGCCCAACGGCGACTTCGCGGCCACCATCGCCCGCCAGTTCGCGGTGAGCTACTACCAGTACGAGCTGTACCGCCGCCTCACCGAATCCACTGACGCCACCCTGGCCGCCATCGCCGCCAAGGCCGTGAAGGAAGTGGACTACCACCGCGACCACAGCACCCAGTGGGTCCTGCGCCTCGCCGGCGGCACCGAGGAGTCCCGCACCAGGATGATCCACGGCCTGCGGACCATGTGGCCGTACGTCAATGAACTGTTCCAGGACGACGAACTGACCGAAAGGCTCGCCCAGGCGGGCGCCGCCGTCGCGCCTTCCAGCCTGAGGGAGGACTTTGACCGCCTGGTCGCCGACGTCCTCAAAGAGGCCGAGCTGGAAGTCCCGGACGTGCCGCCAGCCCCGGGCGGCGGCCGGCAGGGCAAGCACTCGGAGTACCTGGGCTACATCCTCGCGGAGATGCAGGTGCTGGCCCGCGAGCATCCCGGAGCGAGCTGGTGACCGTGTACATCTCGGACTTCGAATCCCGGACCCGCACTCCGCAGCAGGATGCGTGGGACATCGCGGCCACCGTGGTGGACCCGGAGATTCCGGTGCTCACCATCGCGGACCTGGGCATCCTGCGGGACGTGCAGGTCACGGACAACAAAGTCACCGTCACCATCACGCCCACGTACTCGGGCTGCCCGGCCATGGACGCCATCCGGGACGACCTCTACAAAGCCTTCGAGAAAGAGGGCTACGGGGACGTGCACGTGGACCTGGTCCTGGCCCCGGCGTGGACCACGGACTGGATGACCGAGGCCGGCAAGGCCAAGCTGCAGGAGTACGGCATCGCCCCGCCCAGCGGCAACTCCCGGGCAGGCGGCCACAGCGGCCCCATCCGGCTGAGCCTGGCCGTCAAGTGCCCGCAGTGCAACAGCCTCAACACCAGGGAACTCACCCGCTTTGGTTCCACGTCCTGCAAGGCGCTGTACGTCTGCCAGGACTGCAAGGAACCGTTCGACTACTTCAAAGTCCTGTAAGGAACCACCATGACTGTTGTCCGCCAGACCGCCGCCGAAGAGGCTGAGGCGACCGGCCGCCGTCGTCCGTCCTTCCACACCCTTGAGGTGAAGGAGGTGCGCCGGCTCACCGACGATGCCATCGAGGTCAGCTTCCATGTGCCGGCCGAGCTCGCCGGCAAGTTCGACTACCTGCCCGGCCAGTACGTGGCCCTGCGCACCACGCTGCCGGACGAGACCGGCGAGCGGAAGGAAATCCGCCGCAGCTACTCCATCTGCGCCGAGCCGCGCAGCTTCGCGGACGGCACCAGCGAGATCCGCGTGGCCATCAAGAAAGACCTGGGCGGGCTGTTCTCCACGTGGGCCAACGCCGAGCTGAAGGCGGGGGACACCCTGGACGTGATGAGCCCCATGGGCGCGTTCGTGTCCAAGCACGGCCGGGACGGGCAGGCCGTGGAGCAGAACGTCATGAACTCCATGAACCATCCTGAAGAACTCGCGGGGGAGCCGGGGAACTTCGTGGCCATCGCCGCCGGCTCCGGCATCACCCCGGTGATCGCCATCGCCCGGACGCTGCTGGCCGCCAACCCGGACACCCGGTTCGACCTGATCTATGCCAACAAGGCGGCCATGGACGTGATGTTCCTGGAGGAGCTGGCGGACCTGAAGGACAAGTACCCGCAGCGGCTGGCCATCCACCACGTGCTGAGCCGTGAGCAGCGGATTGCGCCGCTGCTGTCCGGCCGGATCGATGCGGAGAAGCTGCAGCAGCTGCTGGGCACCGCCCTGCACGCGGACGATGTGGACGAGTGGTTCCTGTGCGGGCCGTTCGAGCTGGTGCAGCTGTGCCGGGACATCCTGGCCGAGCGCGGGGTGAAGCCGGAGAACGTCCGGTTCGAGCTGTTCACGTCCGGCAAGCCGGACCGCCCGGAGGGTCAGGCCGGCCGTCCCGTGATCGTTGACGAGTCCAAGGAGACGTACAAAATCACGTTCAAGCTGGACGGCCTGCAGGGCGAGGTGGCCAGCCCTACCCATGCCCGCGAGTCGATCCTGAACGCGGCGCTGCGGGTGCGCCCGGACGTGCCGTTCGCGTGCGCCGGGGGAGTGTGCGGCACCTGCCGGGCCAAGGTGGTCACCGGCAGCGTGACCATGGACGAGAACTACGCGCTGGAGCAGGATGAGCTGGACAAGGGCTACGTCCTGACCTGCCAGAGCCACCCCACCAGCAAGGAAGTCACGGTCGACTTCGACGTCTAAGTCTTTTTCGTTTTGAACAGAGGAGTTCCATGATTTCCCTTTCCATCAGCAATGGCATCGCCGAGGTAGTGCTGGATGCGCCGCAGAAGCTGAACTCGCTGGATGAGCAGGCGCTGCGGGATTTGGCACAGGCGTACGACGACGCTGCTGCCGCCGCCTCACGTGGTGAGGTGCGGGCGCTGCTGCTGAGGGGAGAGGGCCGGGCCTTCTGCGCGGGCCGGGACATTGCGGGGGTCACCCCAGAGAACGACGACGCGGCGGCGTACCTGGGCGGGCTGGTGGAGCCGCTGCTGAAGAAGATGGCGCCTTTCCCGGCCCCGACCTTTGCCGCGGCCCAGGGCGCCTGCCTGGGCGTAGGGCTGGGGCTGCTGCTGGCCACGGACGTGGTGTACGTGGCGGAGAACGCGAAGTTCGGGTCGCCGTTCGCCAAGCTGGGGGCCACGCTGGATTCGGGCGGGCACTGGTACTTCACCGAGCGGCTGGGAATGCACCGGACGCTGGACCTGATCTACACGGCGGACCTGATCTCGGGCGCCGAGGCGGTGGCGCAGGGCATGTTCAGCCGGGCGATGCCTGCTGATTCGTTGCTGGAGTCCACTCGGGCCATTGTTGGGCGCGTTGCTGCCGGTGCTACCGGCGCTTTTGTTGCCTCGAAGGAGCTGGTGGCGCACATCCGCGACCAGCGCCTGGGCCTGTGGCAGGCCATGCAGGAGGAAAACGAGGAGCAGGCGCGCCTCTGCAAGACCGATGACTACGCGGAGGGCTTCCGGGCTTTCCAGGAGAAGCGCGAGCCGAAATTCACGGGAATTACGATCGTGTAATTACCCTTTGGCAACCCTTGCAGAATTCTTGAGTGAACCTTGCAAGGCCTTTTCAAAAATCTTTATTTGCGTTCGTAAGAGTAGGCGAAGCCGGGCAAACCGGCCGATGCGCCCTGCCGGTCTCAACGGGCAGCCGCATCCGGAACCTACTCTGGGGGCACAGTTGTCTGAGGTTTTGAACGAGGAAATCGGTCAGGAAGAAAAGGGCGGCATAAGCCGGCGCCGGGTTGCTGCTGGTGTCGCGTGGTCCCTTCCGGTCATTGCGACTGCCATCGCGGCCCCTGCGGCTGCAGCGTCCGGGCCAACGCCCACGCCTACCGCAACTCCGGCAACTGGCTCGTTTACTTCCGGTACCCAGAACATGACGTCGACGGTAAGTACTGCCCATGACCGGACAGGAATGGTAGTACCGGCTCTTCTGAGCCTCAAGAACCTCAGCGGCGTCACCGGCCAGGTCAGGGTCGTACTTACCATCACACCGCCATCGTCAGCTGCACCTGCAATTTCTTTCTCGACAGTCAGCGTGGGGACTTCCACTCTGGCCATCACGCGGCCGCAGAGCAACGCAGCGGAGTTCAGCGCTACGCTGCCCGCGGGTGCCACCACTCTCGATTTTGCTTTCAGCGGTTACAGCTACACGGGCAAGAAACAAGATTCAGGCACTTACACGGTCACCACCGTAATTACCTACGTCCAAAACGGAATTTCCACCCAAATGCCATCGGCCCCGAGCACTACGATCGTTCTGCCGAAGGCTGGGTGACCACAAGCATGGTCTGGAAACGTGGCGGCTTGGTCGCAGAAGTATGCACCAAGCCCCGATCCCGTGTTGCCCTGCTGCACCTCGACGCGACCCAGCCTGTGGTCCTGGAGGGTACCGCTGCGGTCATCTGGGACCTGATCGATGGACAGCGCAGCGAGAAGGAGATCTTCTCCGAGCTTGAGGCCACCTTCGAGGATCAGTCAGGACAGATGCAGGCCCAGGTGGAAGGCTTCCTGGCAGGCCTCCAAGAGCAGCGCCTGATCGAGTCTGCCAACGACGTCTCCCACTAACGGCATGACGGTAGCGGAAAGCGCAGGGCTGGCCTGGAAGCAGCGCCTACTCGAGGAGTTGGCAAGGGGCAGCGATCTACTGTGCCTCGACGTCTTAGGGCAGCAGTTTGTGGTCCGTTGGGGTAGTACGGTCACGCGGCAGCAGAGGGTCAGCATGAGCTCGGCGTGGGCTCGATGCGCCAGCAGCCACGAGCCTTTGCTGCCCCCCGTGCCAGTGGAACCGCTGCCCGGCAGGCCGTTCACGGCATCGGTCACCTGCACGTCCACGAAACACAGGGACGGCACGTTCCAGCTCGCAGCAGCCTCCTTCGAGGAACTGGCTGAGAACCTCACGTCCCGGCTAACGGTTGCCGCCATCCTGGCCAACGCTGGTGAGCTGACCATGCTCCACGCGTCTGGGGTGGCGGATCCAACTACCGGGGCAGTGGTCGCCCTGGTGGCAAAGTCCGGAACGGGAAAGACTACCGCCGCCTCCGTGCTTGCCAGGACCTATGGCTATGTCACTGATGAGACGGTGGCGATCGCGTGGGACGGCTCTGTGGTTCCTTATCCCAAGCCGCTGTCCGTGAAACAAGGGGCCGGGGCTCCGAAACGGCAGGCCTCCCCGGACGAGTTTGGTCTGCAGGTAGCGCCGGCGTCGCCCTTCATCCAGTCGATCGTGCTCCTAAACCGCATTGAGGGAGCGCGGCACACAGCTCCGGTGCTGGAGCGGGTATCGCTGGCGGATGCTGTGCTGGCGCTGGTCCCCGAGTCGTCCTCGCAGGCAGAAGTCGTGGATCCGCTGCAGTCACTCTGCCGCCTCATCGAGAGCGTTGGGGGAGTGTGGCAGGTGACCTATTCCGAAGCCGCAGACCTCCCGTCCGCGGTGGAACCTCTGTTCCGTTTGCAGCCGACTACCCAGACAGAGTGGGCGCCTGCAGCAGAAAAAAGTGTCCGACAAGCGCAGATCCCGGCCGGCTGCATCCAGCGCACCTCCATAAAGGATGCAGTCTCAATCGCCGGGGACCTTCTGATCATGTTGGACAACCATATTGTGCGCCTCAGCGGCATCGGCCCCGCAGTCTGGGCAGCCTGCGCTAATCCCGTGAGCCTGGAAGGCATAACGACATATATCGGTACCGTGCATGGCAAACCCGAGGGTTATCGGGAGGCCGTCGCCGGAGCCGCAGAGCAGCTCGTCGCCAAGTCGATTTTGGAACGCGCCAGCAACTGAACTTGCCCGAATGCGGGCATACAAGAACTTGAGCTTAAGGAACCATCGTGAGTACAGCAGCAGCCCCGGCGGAGGCACCCGCTGGCTTGGACCTGGCAGACTACCTGAACGTCCTCAGGACATATTGGAAGGCAATCGTCGCCCTCACTTTGCTGGCCACCATGGCCGCCGCCGGTTGGACCGTTCTGCAGCCAAAGATCTATTCCTCCGATTCCCGCGGCATCATGGTCACGCCGGGATCGGACAATGTGAGCCTTGCACTGGCCGGCGACAGCCTGGCCAAGGCGAAGGTCAAGAACTACGAGTCCGTGGCTAAGTCGCGGCTTGTCGCGGACCGGGTCATCCAAGCGCTGGACCTGAAAACTACCGCGGACGCCCTGCTTGGCAGCATCAGCGTTACCGTCCCGTTGAATACGGCCGAAATCAGGGTAACCGCCCAATCCACAGATCCCGCAACTGCCCAGCGAGTGGCCGATGCCTGGGTCAACGGCCTTGCTGCCCAGGTGGAAGCCATCGAGACGGCACCCTCCAACGGCACGGCGTCCAGCCCGGTAACTACCGACGCCGGCTCATCGGCGAACGCAGCCACGGCGGTACGTGTTCTCCCGCTGGGTAAGGCTGTCCTTCCCAGCAGCCCCACCTCACCCAATACGAAGCTCAACCTCGCCTTGGGTGCTCTCGTCGGGCTGGCTCTCGGCGTGGCCTACGCCCTCATCCGCCGTCACCTGGACCGCCGCGTCCGCCGGGCTGCAGATATCGAACGGCTGTTCGGCGTGCCCGTCATCGGTACACTCCCAGTAGACCACCGGCTGGATGGGAAGAGCACCATTGTGGATGCCGGCACCGCCGAACAGCTCCACGATGCCGACGGCGCCATGGCCGAAGCTCTTCGCGAGCTGCGCACCAACCTAAGCTTCCTGGACGTGGACCAGCCACCCCGGGTCATCGTGGTCACCAGTTCGCTTCAGGCAGAGGGCAAGTCGACCGTCACAGCCAATCTTGCGGTCACTATGGCGGCGGCAGGTGAAAATGTGGTGGTGGTCGACGGCGACCTCCGCCGGCCTACGCTCGTGGACGTCTTCAATCTTGTTCCGGGTGTCGGGGTCACCGATGTGCTCACCGGCACGGCGGATTTGGCTGATGTCCTTCAGCCTTGGGGTGCCCTGCCAAACCTTTCAGTCCTGGGCTCGGGGCGTATCCCGCCCAACCCCAGTGAGCTGCTCGGGTCCCAGGCCATGAAGAACATGCTGGCAGCCTTGGCGAAGGATGCAGTGGTCCTCATCGACGCGCCACCGCTTCTCCCTGTCACGGACGCTGCTGTCCTCTCCCGGGCGGCGGATGGCGCGATCATCGTCATCCGGACCGGCAAGACCACCCAGGAGCAGCTGGACCAGTCCTTGGGAAACCTCGAGAAGGTCAAGGGGCGGGTTCTGGGCGCCGTCCTTAACTATGTTCCCAGTAAGGGACGGGATGCCTATTCCTACTACGGAACGTACACAGCCGCGTCCGCCCCGCCCGCGGAGACGGCTTCCGCTCACGGCCGGGATGAGAAGGACCCTCTGGGAGCGCTGGAAGCAGCGGCGGGTGGCCGCCGATCCAGGGTCTAGAGTGCTGTGACCCGCACTTCCCGTACAACGCAGCTCGAGATACCGGAGGGTGTGCTCCTCGGGCACGCCCTCGTGGCGCGTCTGGCAAATAACTTGGGCATCAGAGTCTTCTTCGTCAAGGGGCCAGCCAGCGTCCTTCAGGGACTCCGCGGACCCAAGGTGTCGGCAGACGTTGACGTCTTTGTTGAACCCGCAATGCTTGGGGACTTGCTGGGGGGACTCCGTGAACGGGGTTGGCAGGAACGGCCGGTGGACCCGGACAGCAGGACTTTCCCGAAGCACTCAGTTACCGTTCACCATCCTGAATGGCCTTGCTGCATTGACGTTCACTACAGGTTCCCCGGAATGGAAAAAGCTGCCGACGACTGCTTCGAGAGCCTATGGGCAAACACCGAAACAATTGCGCTTGCAGGTCAGCAACTGACTGTTCCTGCCAAGGAGCTGGGGGTCCTGTTCTTGGCCTTGCACGCTTTGCGCTCTCCCGCGATGCCTGCCTGCGTGCAAGACCTTGGGTATCTTGCTGACCTTACAGTCAGGGAGGCCCTGTCGGAGGAACTTCTGGAGCTCGCCGGGGCCACAGACTCCCTTGCGGCTGTTCGACCCTTCTTGGAAGGGCTCCTTCCCCGGACGATCAAAGTTGTATGGCCGGAGCCCTCCAGGGAGTGGCGAAACAGGATCTCAGCGCAACACCCTGGTAGCGCGCATCTCATCGCCATCTTACAAGCCCCTTGGATGAACAAACCAAGGATGTTGTGGAGTGCACTCTTTCCGCCACCGGAGGCCTTCATCGGTCGGAACGTCTATGCAGACATGTCGCTGTTCGGACAACTCAGCCAGCATCGTGCCCGGTGGACCCGGGTTCTATCTGCCCTGCCTAGCCTGCTTCGGGGCCTCCGCAAGCACATAGGCAGCGACGACTGAGCCCGTTTATATCCGTATCCGATTGCCGCTTATCCCATCAAATTTGTTAAGGTTCAGCTATGACTAAGGGGAAAGCTATTACCAAAGCCGTCATTCCTGCTGCCGGATTGGGAACACGCTTCCTGCCCGCCACCAAGGCAATGCCGAAGGAAATGCTGCCGGTGGTTGACCGCCCGGCCATTCAGTATGTTGTGGAGGAAGCCATCGACGCGGGTCTCTCCGACCTGCTGATGATCACGGGCCGTAACAAGCGAGCTTTGGAGGACCACTTCGACCGCGAGCCGGGCTTGGAAGCTGCCCTAGAGGCCAAGGGGGATAAGGACAAGCTGGGCCTGGTGGAGTATGCCTCCAACCTTGGCCCCATTCACTATGTCCGCCAAGGCGAGGCCAAGGGCCTAGGCCACGCAGTGCTTTGTGCGCAGCAGCACGTGGGTGACGAGCCGTTCGCCGTGCTCCTGGGGGACGACCTCATCGACGAGGCAGAGAACCTGCTGGGCACCATGATGGAGGTGCAGCAAAAGACCGGCGGTTCCGTGATCGCACTGATCGAGGTTGACCCGTCACAGATCAGCGCCTACGGCTGCGCGGACGTAACCGCCGTGGAAGGCGAGGACTACGTCCGCGTCAACAGCCTCGTGGAGAAGCCCGCTGCTGCTGACGCACCGTCCAACCTGGCGGTCATAGGCCGCTACGTGCTGCACCACAACGTGTTCAGCGTCTTGGAGAACACCGAGCCGGGTCGTGGAAACGAGATCCAGCTTACCGACGCTCTGCAGACCCTTGCCGCCGCCGAGGGCGAAGGCTCCGGCGTGTACGGCGTGGTTTTCAAGGGCCGCCGCTACGACACAGGCGACAAGCTGAGCTACCTCAAGGCCGTCATTACCCTCGCGTCCGAGCGAGTGGAGTTCGGTGAGGACCTGAAGACTTGGATGAAGAGCTTCGTAGGCTGAATCAGTTTCTAGCGCTTCTGGGAGGCCTGCTGCCGTAAGGTGGTAGGCCTCCCTTTTTTCGTGGCCCAGGCGGCCAGCAGCGCTCCGATGACAGCACCTGATGTGTTGGTCATGATATCTGACGGGCTTGCAAAGCGATCGTGGAGAAACATGAGCTGGCCCAGCTCGATACAGCCGGAAACCAGCATGCCGAATCCGCCAATCTGCCACCAGCGTTTCGACGAAAATGCCAGTGCGGCCACAAATCCGACGGGCATAAAAAGGACGACGTTGGCGGATGCTTCGACGAAACTGTAGTTGAACCAGCGGGGAATCCCGTGGCGGTGGAGGAAGGAGAGGACCGCTGCGAGCTGCTTGGAAAGCGGTTTGTCTACCGGCGATGGCCAGAAAGCGATTAAGGCCAGGGGAATCGCTAAGGCCGCAAGGACCAGTTGCCAGAGCCGCTGATGGTGAAGGAATCTCACGCCAGCCTCAGGCGGTACATAGGAGGGCGAATGCTGCGGTTCCGAATGCATATAGGGCCAGGAGAGCAAGGAGTGTGTAGCGCATCACCTGTGGCCGGGGGAGCAGGGCCGAAAGGTCGTACTCCCGTGGTCGTTTGCGCCAATGTCTCCCCATAAATCAAATTGATACCACATAAAGCCAAAGGTGGGTGCTTCTCCGTTTCCGGAGAAGCACCCACCTTCGTTGGTGCTTGGAGCGTTGATGCTATGCAGCAGCTTCCGTCTTGGCGCGGCGGCGAACCACTACAACGGAGGTTGCGCCGGCGGCCAGTGCGCCTGCGCCAACCAGGGTCCAGAGGACGAGGCCGGAGTCAGCACCGGTGTTGGCCAGGCCGCCGGTGTTGGCCAGTGGAGCGCCACCCGTGGTGCCGGCGACCGAGCCGCCGGTGTTGGCCAGAGTAGCGGCAACCGTGACTGTGACGGGACCAACGGTAACACCGGACTGGGTGCCAGTAGCGGTGATGGAGTAGGTCCCGGCTTCGTTGATAGCAATCGGGAGTGCGACAGCGCCTTGGGCGTCTGCGGTAGCGGACAGGGTCTGAGCCTCAGTGACAACGGCAATACGGGCGGCGACCGCACGGTTTCCAACACCAGCGCCATTGGAGGCCGGAGCCTGGCCCGGCGTAACGCGAATGATCAGCGGTTCCCCCGCGCGGAAGCCCTGGCCGCGGAAGACGAAAGTTTCACCCGGACCAACCGTGCCGTCGGAGACAGCCGCCTGCGGCGGAAGCGCCGGGTACGTTGCGGCCATGGCGGGCGCGGAACCGATAAGTGCGATGGAACCTGCAAGTGCGAGTGCAGCGAAAGTCTTCTTCATGTGTGTCCCCCCGGAGACGTTTAAGTTGTGATACCCGATTTTTGGGGAAATGTCCCCTCTGCACGAGACCGTGTGCAGAACTCCGGATAAATATCCCAGATAGAAAATACCATCCTGAGTCCGTTGGGACCAAGTTCTATCCAGACGGTTTACATAGTGTTAACGCCAGCGCCACTGTCTCTAACCACATGATGCGTTCTCGGTAGGGAGGATAACGTCCTTTACAGGCTGGACAGTGGGTGTGACAACCACGTTAGGTTCGTTGTGTTGAACGATCTTCCCGAAGGTGAAGTCGACCGTTTTGCTTTCACCCGGAGCAAGTTGTTGGGCCACAACACCAACGGGCCTAGTGGCGTGGAGGTAAGGGGCGAAGGCAGTCTTCTGGCCATCAACGGCCGCAGACTCCACGTTTGCTTGCGCGGGTCCGTAGGCGACGATATTCGTTTGTACTGTGCCTGGAGCGACTCCAAAGGTGCCGCCTCCGGTGACGTACTTAGGCAGTGAAATGGCAGCATCCGCGGGCGCAGTGTTTGTACTGGTGATACGTACTATGGTCTGCTCGTATCCCTCAGCGGGACACTCTTTGACCAGCTGCACCGTGCGCTTCACGTAGTAGTCCATCTTTGCGCCCGTTCCGTCGTTGAAGTAGACCCCAAATTGCGCCGGTGAGACGCTCGGTCCGGAGATGGACCCGCTAAGGCGGTACTTTGCGATTACCGATTGATATTCGGTAGTCCCCGACCAGATAAGAACCCGTCCTTCTTCTGTTCCCCTGGTTAGGCCGCTGATGATCGCCTTACCTTCGCCTTTGCCAGAAGAAAGGGCGGTGAAGACTTCCTTGGCAACGCCAGCAAAGTAGGCATCTTGTAGTTTGGGCTGGGGTATTTTCCCGTACACGTCGGAAAGAAGAGTTGGTACAACGTTGCTACCAGTCAATTCCGTGGGTAGGCCTGCCGCCTTCACGGCTGCCAGTTCCGGACCATTGATTGCGACCGGACCCGTCGCCTTGAGAATATAGCTCAACACGACAGGATCAATAGAGACCACGCCATCAACCTTTTGCCCAGTCTTTTTTTCCCACATCGCTTGCGCGAGACTCGCTGCGGTCGGAAAAGCAGGCGTGAGATTGATGTCCTGCATGTACTTCCCGAGACGAGTCGAGTAGATCTGCTGCTGTTCGTTATCAACGGCCAAGGTTGGTGACATCACCCCAACATCCACCGCGCTGCTCTGAGCACCTAACGACAGTTTTCCCTGGTCGAGGGTGAGCACAGCAAGAGCGCCAGGGATCCCTCCTGATGCACGGGCCTCAGCATTATTTTGAATTATCAGTAAGTAGGTCTTAGGTGTGTCGGAACCCAACATGGCCGGTGCGATTCTGGCCGCATCCGCTGCTGAGTCAAGGGCCCCAACTGTCTCTTGGAGTTCCCGGGAAGCCTCACGTAGGGGCCCAGCCACTTCGGGCAACAACTGCGTTTGGTCGATTGCAGCGAGCCGTTCCATAGATGAACGAACAATGTAAGAGGACGAAATGACGCTCGGCGCTGCAGCTTTGATCGTTTCAAGGTTGCTGCCAGAATTACTCGGCACCAGAGTGTCCCAGTTGAGCGACTGGTAGACGTCCACTAGGGGGCTCAAAGCAAGGGTCGCAACGTCGTCCGCTGACCTTGCGACCTCGGAGACCGCACTGAGATTCGGTCCAAGCCAGGGCAAGTTTGAAGATAAAGCCCAAATAGGATCTCCAGCAGCATCGCGGGCGGCTGAGGTGTACTTGCGGATATCACCAAGAGTACTCTTGGCTGCCCCCTGATCAGAGGTCACGATCTCCTGCTTCAGCGTTGCTACTGAGCTAGCGGCCGCCTCTAGTTGGCCTTTAATCTTGGTTGCCGTCATACCTAACCAAAGAGCCGAACACCCGAGGATCGCGATAAGCAAAAAGACTGGAATGCCTATTCTCAGAAATCCGTAGTGACTCTTTCGAGGTCTCGGAGCCTGTGACTGAAATCGAGCCGCAGAAGGTGCACGGAATCTACGCGACATCTTCAGGGACGGCCCAGTCCACGGTACGTCCAGCCGGCAGTACGCCACTTACCTGCATCCAAGACGTTCCGGCCGTCCAAGATTCGGGGTGCGGCGACGGATTCAGCCAGCTCATAGGGGTCAAGCTCCCTAAATTCTTGCCACTCTGTGAGCAGTAACAGACCGTCGGCCTTGGCAATAGCCCTGTTCAATTCTGGTTCGTACTGCAATTCAGGGAATCGCAGTGCAGCGTTCGGAAGGGCCTTCGGATCAGTGACGGTCACAACCGCGCCTTGCAGTTGCAGCTGGGCGGCGATGCTGAGGGCAGGAGAATCACGCACGTCGTCACTCTCTGGTTTGAACGCGGCGCCTAAAACGGTGATTCGCTTGCCGAGCAGCATACCGCCCATAAGCTCTCTTGTGAGTTCCACAACTCGTGTCCGCCGACGCATGTTGATAGCGTCAACTTCTCGCAAGAAGGTTAGAGCTTGGTCAGCACCCAGTTCACCTGCGCGGGCCATGAAGGCCCGGATGTCCTTCGGCAAGCAACCTCCTCCGAAACCGATGCCTGCATGGAGAAACTTTCGTCCAATTCGGTCGTCGAGACCTATGGCGTCGGCCAGTTGTGTAACATCGGCACCCGAAGCCTCGCAGACTTCTGCCATTGCATTGATGAAGGAAATCTTCGTGGCGAGAAATGAATTGGCTGCAGCCTTGACCAGTTCGGCCGTTGCATGGTCAGTGACGAGGCGAGGGGTACCATCGGCGATCGGCCCCTGGTAAACGGCATCCAACAGAGCCACAGCACCGTGGTCTTCGGAGCCGCCGCTAACTCCGTAGACGAGGCGGTCTGGATGAAGAGTGTCCTGGACTGCGTGTCCTTCACGAAGAAATTCAGGATTCCAGACTAGGTGAGCATCTGGTTCGTGATTCTTGAGCAGTCGCTCGAGCCGAGCAGCAGTTCCTACAGGAACAGTAGACTTGCCGACGACGAGATCCCCAGCTGTAACATGCGGCAAAAGGGCCGTTACTGCCGCATCAACGAAGCTCATGTCGGCGGCGTTTTCACCTTTTTTCTGAGGGGTACCAACGCAGATGAAGTGGACGTCGCTACCCGCTGCGGCCGACATGTCTGTCGTAAATGAAAGCCTGCCAGTGTCCTGCACATCTCTGAGCAACGCTTCCAAGCCGGGCTCGTAGAAGGGAGCTGCAGCTTTTGCAAGTTCCGCGATCTTGCGCTCATCTACATCGATACCCACGACTTGATGGCCAAGCTTCGCCATGCATGCTGCATGTACTGCACCTAAGTATCCGCAACCTATAACGGAAATACGCATTTCAACTACCTTCCCCAAATGAAAAATTCATACGCAACGGATCAAGAAAAAAATTCACCACTAAACAGCGCCGTCGCTAGCAAAAACTGCTCGAAACGTTTTGAACAGGATGACAATGTCACCCATGAGAGACCAGTTCTCCACGTAATAAAGGTCAAGCCGAATGCTTTCCTCCCAGGAAAGATTCGACCTACCGCTGACCTGCCACAGTCCGCTCATGCCTGGACTGACATACAGGCGGCGGTGCGCCGCGTCATCGTATAGGGCGACCTCTCCAGCTCGCTGCGGTCTCGGTCCTACAAGGCTCATGCTGCCACCCAAAACGTTCAGGAGTTGGGGAAGCTCATCTAGCGAATATTTCCGTAGCACGCGACCAAGAGGCGTTATTCTTGGGTCATTTTCAACCTTAAATAGGGGCTTGTCCGCTGTACCCTGAGCATCAAGCAAGCTTTGGAGTTGTACATCAGCATCGACCTTCATCGATCGAAACTTGAGCATGTGGAAAGTTGTACCGCGCAAGCCAATTCTTTCTTGGCGGTAAAAGACTGGGCCGGAATCGGTCATCCGAACGAGAATTGCAAGGGTAAGGAATATTGGCGACAGGGCAGCCACTAAAAGTCCCGCGACAGCAATATCGAATGTCCGTTTGGCTACTTTTTTGCCTCCGGTTAGCTTGGGCGTGGAAACGTGAATTAGAGGGAGACCTGCAACGGGCTGCGTATGGATCCGCGGGCCGGCAATGTCTGTTAGCGCAGGAGCGAGGATCATTCCGATATCCCGTGCTGCTAGCTCCCACCCCAATCGCCTCAGATCCTTTGGATGCATATTTACGCCAGCCGATACAGCCACTGCATCCACGTCACTTTTAAGGATCACATCCAGAATGCAGTCGAAGTCTGCTTCAGTCCCAGTGACGGGAATCGAGAGCTCGGCCTCCGTGTCGTGGCCGGTTTCGGCTCCGGGAAGATGTGCGGCGACCGGTAAGTAGCCAGCCGAAGGCGCACTCTTTAGCGACCGGGCTAAATGCGCGGCAGAGTGTGGCCCACCAATGATCAGGACGCGCGAAATGCTTCTGCCACGATTTCTCTCAAGACTGAGGTGTTGACGAACCAGCCATCGGCCGGCCAACAATCCAAGCACACCTGCGGGAAAAGCGAGTCCAACGAAGCCTCTGGCAGTATCAATCCGAAGTGCATAGGAAATAATCGCAACAAAACCGAACAGCCACATGGAGGCGGCTAAAACCCGTTTATATTCTTCCGTACCCGAGCCGAGGACCTTCGCTTCTCTAGAGCCCCATATCTTCAACATGACCCACCACGCAAGCGCCAATGCTGCCGCGAGGACTAGGTAATCTGCGTCCCGAACGCCTCCGCCGTTGATGTCAGAGAAACCAAATCGAACGCCGAATGCCCCCGCGACGGCCCAAAGGACAACAAGGGCGTCCACAATTCGGAGCCTAAGAGTGTACTTCGTTCGCCAGTTCTGCTCGGACTTAGGCTCGGTTACGTCCGACGCACTCGTACCGAGTCGTTGAGTGCCCCTCACAACATGTCCCCCCCCATGGAATTGCAAACCAACCTAAATTTTTTAGTCTTTGACAAAGGATGTTCCCGCCCCATCGACTGGGCATTACCACGCATGCTGCCTACTTTGCCTAGGCCGGAGTGGGATGCTGTCAAACTCTTAGAAACACCATTGGTTCAGGTATGGCGGACTTGATTATAGCCGTCCCGGAGACCAGTCGGAAGCGCACGCGGTGGCTCTGACCGATGGAAGCGTACCGCGCCACAGTCGAGTAACTAAAGTTGACCAAATGTTGCAACACAGGAGAACGGCAGTATCGTTCGTTCCGTTGCAGCTGAGGCAGAAAACGGCACTGGGCGCCGTTTCTGATCCAGCGCGATGGCTGGAGAACACGCCGGGACGATTTGTTCTTACCCTGGAAAAATTTGTGCTGCTACCAGAAGCCTGTTTACGTGTGTGACGTCGAAGCCATACGAGGCCGAGTACTTGTGCGGGGTATGCCTAGTGCACGTCTCGGATACCCATGTCGTAAGACGCGACGTAGTCACTCCATGGCGGTGGGTACACTTATTGGGCAGCATGAGCGTTCACTGGGGGACGTATATCTGTCGTTGTAGCTGCTGACGACCAGACCCCAAACTTAGTAGCGATCCTCGTCGCCACGATCAAGAAGGTATAGGGGTTATCAGGTTGGTCAAAGATCAGGACCAGGACATTCGTTGGTCTGTTATAACTGTCTCGTATAACAGTGCCGAAGTTCTAAAAGAACACTGGACGGGAGGCGTTCCCGCGGGCGTTGAATGGATTGTTGTTGATAACTCCTCTACGGATTCAAGCGTGGCGACTGCCAGGGCGCTAGGTGCTCGCGTCATAGGGCTGGAAACGAATGTCGGCTTCTCGGCAGCGAATAATCGAGGTCTGCAAGAATCAGTGGGGAACTATGTAGCGTTCGTCAACCCTGATGTCGTCGTAGCTTGGGCAGATCTGCGCCAGCTCGAGCTCTTGATCGATGAATCGGGCGGCCTGGTTTCCCCGCAGCTGCTCAACCCAGATGGCACTAAACAGCCTAATGGACGTGGAGCGCCCAGCCTGCTGAGCAAGGTACGAAATCGTCTGAAGTCAGGCCGCGGTTCTACTTACCAAATCTATGCAGAGGAGGGTGAGGTCAAATACGTTGCCTGGCTCATTGGGGCTGTGGTTGCTGGTTCTTCGGCTTCCTTCAAAAAACTTGGGGGTTGGGATGAAAGCTACTTCCTCTACTACGAAGATAAGGATCTCTCGCTAAGAGCTTGGCGTGAGGATATACCAGTCTTGCTTTGCGGAAACGTCAAGTGGACGCACTCATGGGCGCGGGCGACCAAGCACCTTTCAATTGGCCCCTGGAAACGCGAATTTGCCGCCGCTTCGACTTTTTATAAGAGAGAACCTCGACTGCTTTACACGACAACTCCCGGGAAGCGAAATTTCAACAGCTTCACTTTGAGCGGTACGCCCTACGTGCATAGCTCAGCGACGGCGAGTACGGAGGCGTCGAAGTGAGAGTTGTATTCGCTCTTCGAGCTGATGCGCACACCAAGCCTGGGGGCGACAGCAAGAAGGTCGCCCGATATGAACAGGGCCTTCGTGAAGAGGGTTGGGAAACAGAAATCGTGACGTCGCCACGTGAACTCGCGGCGACGCAGTCTGACCTAGTACATCTGATGAATCTCGATACGCCGAGAGAGAATGTCCGCTATGCCCAGGTGGCCAAGAGAAGCGGGCGCCCTTATGTGATCTCAACTATCAGACATCCTTTCGGCGGCATGGAGTCGATGTACAACCTGGGCGATGACCGGTTTTACAGTCGGTTGCGAAGCCTAGGAATTGAAGCTGAGACAGGAATTGGCATCAGGGAGCAAGTCAAGCTTTTGAAGCAACGCAACTTCCGTGCCGCTGGAATCTCAGGAAGGTACCTGTCTCTTCAACGGGACCTAGTAGATGGAGCAGCCGCCATCTACCCGATGGCTGCAGGAGAATCGGATGCCATTGCCAGAGATTTCCCAACCCAGACTCCCCACAAAATAGTTCGAAATGGATTCTCTTTTTCGCCTTCCGTTGTGACTAAACCGACGGCATCTGCCGACTATGACCTAGTTAGTGTTGGAAGAATTGAACCTCGAAAAAACTCGCTGCTTTTAGCTAAAGTAGCTAGTCAGACCGAGCTGAAGACCGTATTTGTCGGCGCCCTCAATGATAACCATCCGGGCTACGCGCAGGAATTCTTAAGCGTCGTAGAACAGCACCAGAATCTGGAGTATCTGGGTCAACTGGACCATGGTTCCATTCTGACGACCCTGCAGAGGTCCGATGCGTATATCAACCCGGCTTGGTTTGAGGTCGTATCCCAAGCGGACGTTGAGGCGGCATGTGCTGGGCTTCGGATCATTTCCACCCAACACAGCTATCTTGAGGACGCGTTGGGTGATAACGTCAAGCGTTTCGACCCAGCCGACCTTCTAGGGGACAACGCTCCGGGCAGGCTAGTCGAACTCTACAAGTCTGCCGACTCGGTGGACGGGGCGAAAAATCGGTCGTGGCGTGCATGCTCAGTTGAGCTCGCAGCGTCTTACAGGGAAGTCCTCGGTGCTACCCGATGAATTTCTTCTCATCTCTCATTGAGTATTGGGTCAAAGATAGGGACTTGCACTATGCGAACTCGGGCCGGAGGAGACCTGGAGCCTTGCGAAGCGCCTCCGCGCTGCTTAATCCATCGCTAATTGCGGCAACGCTGTTTCGTCTTAGCGCCGGCACCTCAGGTCTTACGCATCTACTTTTGCGCTGGATGACTTTATCGCTTTTTGCAAGTGATGTTTCTTCAGGGGCTCGGTTTCTCGGCGCAATGGAGCTTCCTCATCCCACGGGCATTGTTATAGGGCGAGGTGCCGTCGTTGGGGACGGGTCAAGAATCTTCCAGAACGTTACAATTGGGTCTTCGCGTAGGGGAAGCTATCCAATTATTGGCAAAAATGTAACTATTTATAGTGGAGCAGTTGTTGCCGGCGGCCTGACCATTGGTGATCATGCCACTATCGGTGCAAACTGCGTTGTGACACAATCGGTGGCAAGTTCTGATGTTGTTCGGTCTGGGTAAACTTGCAGGAAGAATGAAGGGACTTGTATTCGCTGGCATCACATTTGCCGGAATGTCCCTCGTGCTAGTGGCGCCGGCAGTGTTGGGGGCGGGCCCGCAACTTCTTCTACACGTCGCTGCTCTTGTCGTGGGGATGCAGGCAGCCCAGTCTAGCGTGGTGCAGGTCGGACGCAGCCTGGCAACGTCCTACTTGGGCAAAGTTTGGCTACTGACATCATCGGCTGCTTTCGTCACGCTAATTGAACAGGTGACGGAGTTCGGTACAGTCTTCGATGCTGTTCTAGCGACGATTTCCGGATCACTGTTAGGTCTTGCTTTGGGTCAGTCGTCCCTTGTTGTCTTGACTGGTAAAGGTGGGGCTGCTTTTCAGCTGTTCCAGGCTCTTCGATCCTTGGGCCTAGTGCTGGCAGCAGTTTTGGCTGCACAGTGGGAGAAGGCGTTTGTTGTCTCGTCTCCCTTGGTGATGACTCTTCTGGTTGCCGGGATGGCTTATTACACACCAAGGGTCGGACGGCGTCGCGTTGGCTACGAGCAGCCTAACTTGCTGAGCAAAGGCACCACAGCATCTATCGCTCTCGGTTTAGTTGCGTCGCTTTATTACAGAAACGACGTTAACTGGATCCGTACTGCTGTGTCGACCACTTCGGATTTTTTGATCTGGCACTATGCTCTTGTGATATATGGCGCTGTTCAAGGGTTTGTGGGTTTTCTGCTGATTCAGGTAGTGTTTGCGCACCGCGAGAAGTGGAGATTGAGAACGGCGCTTCTTGTGCAGCGATTCTCCTTTGTAACTGTATTCGGTTGGGTGGTCATCGTAGCCGCTGCCCTTTTGACGCTCCCGGCACTTCCTATCTTGCCTTCTGTCCTAGGATGTTCTTTCCTGGCTGCCTTGGTTGGCACCATTTCTGGCTTTGCCCACGTCTTGAGTTTGAGTTGGGCGCCGTACATAGCCGGTGTGCTTGGTGCTACAACTTTATCGACTCTTCTAATCACAGGCTCTGACCCAAGGCTCGCGATGGTTCTTGAAAGTACTGCAATAGGTTCAATCACGATCTTCCTGATTTTCATGCAACGGAGACGCGGATGCAATTCCTTCAAATAGTTCTTGGGATCGTCATTATCCTAGCTCTGGTACAGTGTGTCAGCTGGCTCAGGAAGTCTATGTATGCCACTGCCTTGTTTGGCATGGCCTACATACTTATATATATGGTAGACGTTTTGAACGTCTCCATTTCTGGCTCGACATATATCGCCGCTTCAATTGGTCAAAGGGCCGCCAGTGATAGTTCCGTGGCAACGACTGTAGGTTTGGTCGTTGGAACCTGGATACTGTTTGCAATGGGAGCTGAACTCGCTTCTCAAAGTTATGTTCAAAATAGGCAGATATTAGAACCTTCGCCTAGACGGCAGCTCAAGTTGTTGCCCTACATAATTTTGGCTGCCACTTTTGGCGGAGTCGTTTTCTCAAAGATCCTCAGTGTGGGCATTGCCGCCACACTAGAACTTCGTCAATCAGTTTTTTCCGACAACTTCTTGATCTTGTTGGGCTACTTCGTTTTGCCTGTCCTCGTCGCGCTCGGCGTGGCGAGTGCCTCTTCGATGCGCCGTTTACGCGCGTACGTAGTATGGCTGATCGCCGCCGGCCTGCTAGTCATTACTGCGCTCATGGGAAGTCGTTCAGGGCTTTTCCTCGGTGCCGTGATACCTGTGCTGGCCTTCTTTTGGAAGAAGGTTGTAGCCTCGCGAAGATCTATCAAGCGAGACTTGCAGCGGTTCGCAGTGATAGTTACCGTGATCGCCATTCCAGTACTTGGAGGAAGCGCGTATTTGGCGAGTACTAGGGGTCTCGTTGAGACGAGTTCTGTGCTTGACGGTACTGATGTTAGCCAAGCAGATGTCCTCATTGATCTCGTGGAGTCCCAGGCCGCGGGAGTGGCGACGGGTTCAACTTACCTGGCGTCGGTAACATCCTTCGTGCCGAGAAATTTATGGCCAGCAAAGCCACTGCCAGGGAACGTTGTAAGCAGCGAAGTGTTGACACCAGAGCGTTATAACCTCACTGGTGCTGAGACGACTGCTGGCCTGCTGGGTGAGGCGTATCTAAACGTCGGTCTGGCCGCTCCCTTTGTTGCGGCTGCACTGATGCTGCTCTTACTCCGCTTATGTTCCATGTTCCTTCGATCGGGAGATGACATTGTCTGGATGGTCGGAGTCATACTGGTCATTCGTGGACTCAACCTCCTACGCGGTGACCTAACAAATGTGGTTGTGCCAGCTGTATCCGCGGTGGTGGTTTGGTGGATTGCATGTAGGCGAGTCAGACAAAGCCCAACTAACGCGGGCTTTACTGTCAACGGAAATGCCGATCGAGCAAAGTTTCCCACGGTCTC
This sequence comes from Arthrobacter sp. E1SS-5, assembly GCF_057073715.1. Classification (NCBI taxonomy): domain Bacteria; kingdom Bacillati; phylum Actinomycetota; class Actinomycetes; order Micrococcales; family Micrococcaceae; genus Arthrobacter; species Arthrobacter sp. E1SS-5. Next base: position 3,332,562 of record NZ_CP172703.1, on the reverse strand, counting down.
CATGAGGAAGACATTCCCTCAACCCCGTAAATTGTAAGTGAACAGCACGATTCCGTACGAATGAAAGTCCGACAGGAATCATCCTCAATGCTCTGAAGGCTTTACTGCGTCAGATGCCAATGTAAAGGATTGAAGCGGGAAACAAATTGTCTCAGGGCTTTTTGGCAGCAGGGCGAGTGCAGGCTTTGGGGGTTGGCTGGTAAGTCTCCGTCCTACTACGCCATCTAATCTTGAGGGGCCCGCAATCCTTCCGGGGTTACTTTCCCGCTCGCTGATATGCAAATATCGGGCTACACTTCATGCGGGCGCCCGGTGGGCGGTGGAGGAGCGTGGAGACAAACCACAAAAAAGTGGCTTTGAGGACGCTTTCGGTCCTCAAAGCCACTGGCGTTTTGTCGGCGCATTTGATGCACTTGGACGACCAAATCCTCTCGAAGCAGATAGTCAAGCGACTGCTCCTCATTTGGCCTGTCGAAGGTAAGGGCTGGCTGGCCTAACGAAGGGTTTCCTGCACCCACGCCAACTGCGCGGCTATTCCGTCTGAAATACCAATTTTAGGTGCCCATGAAAGTTCCGAAGCGATCTTTTCTGTTGAACCTCCCGTCCGCCATACGTCACCAGCTACAGCCGCCGAGCGCTTGACCTGGAGCGGCTGATCGATGAGCGAATCGATAATGTCTAGGACGTCATTCATGGAGACATTGCTTCCCCCAGCGACGTTATAGACGCTCCCAGCGGGAGACGCGGTTTTTGCAGCGCGTACGTTGGCCTCCACAACGTCGTCAATGAAGGTGAAATCACGAATTTGCTCACCCGTGCCGTATAACGGCAGCTCCTGTCCTTGGACTGCAGCCCTCAAGAACCGTGTGAAGGCCATATCGGGCCGCTGGCCCGGGCCATACACCGTGAAGTACCGAAGAGAGGTCGTCGGGACCCCGAAGTTGCTGGCATAGAGGGAGCACAGGTGCTCCGCGGCGAGCTTGGTTACGCCGTAGGGACTGACAGGCTGGGGACGATCAGTCTCTTCTGTTGGGTATCGCTCGGCATTCCCGTAGACGGACGATGAAGAGGCATAGACCAAACGCTGGAGCGAAGTGGAGTTCTTTGCGGCTTCCAGCAGTCTTTGAGTCGCTTGTATGTTTTCACGAGTGTATATGTCGAAGTCGGATCCCCATGACTTACGGACCCCTGGCTGCCCCGCTTCGTGAAAGACGTAATCCACACCCTGAAGAAGTGCGGGAAGGTCAACGTTGTTTAGATCGTTCTCCATGAAATCGAAGCTCGAGTTTTGGTTGCGCTTTACATTAAGGACCTTCAGATCTCGGTCGTAATAGTCGGTTATGGAGTCAATACCAACAACTGAATGGCCCTCGGCCAAAAGCCGCTTAACAATGGAGCTGCCGATGAAGCCGGCAGCTCCGGTAACGAGACTCTTCATTAGTGTCCTTTTGAGGTGGTGTCTTTGAGTGGGTTTTGCTGCTTGACCCTAGTCCAGGTCCAAGCGGGATGAAGGAAACGACCTTGCGGGCCGACCAAGAGAATCAGACTGATCGTGCGGAGAACCATCCCTCGGATCATGTTCGTAGGCGCGCTCTACTTGCGTTCCGAGATCACTCGTGCGGCGAGGAGTCCTTTGTGAAATCGACGGTTCGACTTGCCCCTCGTGGCTGTAATAGCTGTAGGAATATGCGTCGGGACCTTTGGTGGGCAATCGGTTGAGAACAATGCCCAGAATGTTTGAACCAACCAGCGCGAGAGCACTTATGGATTTTTCCAGATCGTGTTGTCGTAGCTTGCTCGAGCCCACGACCAAGACAACGCCTCCGACATGCTGCGAAAGTACGGCGGCATCGGTCACCGGGAGCAGCGGTGGGGCATCTATAACTAGGGTGTCGAAGGTTTGCTCCAAGCGTGATATCAAACGGCCCATTTCTTGGGAGCCTAGAAGTTCACTGGGGTTCGGCGGAATCTGGCCGGACGTTAGCACGAAGAGGTTGTCCTCACCCCAGGGCTGCAATAGGTCCGTAACGTCGGCGGCACCCACCAGGGCGGTTGTTAGGCCGGCATTGCGTTCGAGTCCCAGGTACTCATTCACCATCGGCCGCCTGAGATCAGCATCGATTAGGCAAACACTTTGTCCCGCCTGCGCCAATGCTATAGCCAAGTTAGTGGCCGAAGTGCTCTTGCCTTCCCCGGGGAGGGAAGAGGTTACAAGCACTGTCTTCGCTTGCCCAGAAATGTTGGCGAATTGCAGGTTTGTCCTAAGCTGTCGGAAGGATTCCGCTCGCGGACTTTGCGGAGCAGCCTGGGTCAGGAGAGGTTTCTTCACCGCATCAGGGTCAAAGGCGATTCCACCTAGGAGGGGAGCGTCGGTGACGTGACGTAGATCTGCTTCGCCCCTAATCCGGCTGTCAAGGGTAGACCTCAGTATGCTCGCGGAAACGCCCACGCCCATACCCAGCAGCAGGCCCAACAGTAGATACAGTTTGGTATTTGGGGCGGAGGGTTCGGACGGAGCAACTGCGGGGGTTATTACCGAAAGGGCGACAGGACTGCTTCCTCCATTTTTCGGTTTTTCGAGTGTATCGACTGCTTTAATTAGGCTGTTCGCCGTGGCTTGTGCTATCGCTGCCGCCTGCACTGCGGACTGGTCCGACACTGAAATATTTATCAGGACGGTATTCAAGTCAGTGGAAGCCTTGATTCGTTGTGCTAACTCCTCAGGAGTGGTAGCTAAACCAAGCGCGTCAATGGCAGGTTGGAGCACAACTGGGGACCCCACGGTCTTTACGTACGACTGCACTCGGGCTTGGCTGAAAGTGTTGCCTTGCTGGAGCTCCTGAACGGAGCCTGAGCTCTGTATTGCAACAAACAGCTGGGTGTTGGCCGTGTATGTAGGTTTCGTGAAGACGGCAGCGGCACCAGCGATTAGAAGGCCAACTAGTGTGGTCGTAGTGATAAGAATCCAGCTACGGCGCAGGATGCGCAAGTAGTCGCGTAAATCCAAACTGGGGTCCCCCTGGTCGAATACTGGAGCCACCCGCGAAGGATGCCACCCAGAACGGCATTAATTCGTGCGGTCGAACCAATAGTACCCGTCGGAAGATTTCGAGCGTTCCTCGGATTACTCCGTCTGCACTCCTCGAATCTGTCTCTTCGGAGCCGGAGAGTCGTAATGACGGGCCCTCTATCCCTGATTGCTGATTGGGCCTGCGCTGGCCCATAAGTCCTCGTGCTTCTTCCGCGGGCCCATCAATAGCCCGGGCTAAGAACTAAGCTGCGTGGGTACAATCGGGGGACCAAAGGGAAACACGATTGCTTGGCCTGGCCGGAGGTACGGAAAACTATGTCGGAATGGCTCGAAGTCGGCAAGGACAACTTTGTACTTGCCACTCAAGGATCCCTGCTGAACACGGGCCTGATAGTCGGCTCAAACCGCGCCATGGTCATAGATACTGGGTGCGGCCCCCGACAGGGGCGCGAGATCCTAGATTCTGTCCGGCAGAAGACACGCCTTCCCCTCGTAGTCGTTAATACGCATGCCCACTACGACCATTTCTTCGGGAACGCAGTTTTCGCTGACGCGGGCGTGAGCGAGTTCTGGGCGCACCAGAACTGTGCCAACGAGATTGACCAGCGCGGTGATGTTCAGCGCAGGTACGTCGGAACCTTGGAACCTGAGATGGCAGCCGGTGAAGGTGAATGCGTAGAACTCGTGGTGCCCAACGCCATCGTCAAGGACCAGCCCGTCCTGGTGGACCTTGGCGGCCTCACAGCCGCCCTGTTCTACCTTGGCCGCGGCCACACTGACGGTGATCTCCTGGTGGGAACGTCCACCACTTTGTACGTGGGAGACCTTGTGGAACAGGGCGCCCACCCCTCGTTCGAGGACTCGTATCCGGAAGAGTGGGCCGACGTGCTCCGGCACATCTCGGCGCTGCGGCACCGCTACGAGTTTCTGATCCCGGGGCATGGGACGCCATGCAGCGACCCGTTCGTCAAAACCATGGCCAACACCATGAGCACGGCAGTCAGACAGGCGCGACAATCCATCCGCGACACGCCCAACGACGCCACGAAAGCCATCCCTGTCCTCCCCTACGGCCCGGAGCAGTCCCGCTGGTTCATCAAGCGTCTCCAGGAGAACTGGCGCGGCAGCCTAAGTTCGTCGTAGTCCACCCCCCGTTGACGAAAGGTTTGGGATTTCTTCCTCAGTCCTCACCCGCGGCAAACAGGGGAAACTTTCGACGTGCGTAGACGCCGCAGAAATACGCAGACGGAGGCGCAGGGTTCTATCGTACGTGGCCCTGGCCGTGCTTGCCGCAGACACCGCCATCGTGGTTCGGACGGCGCTACAAGGGCTGAATTAAGGTTCCGCAGCGGCCAGGCAAGGGCATGACCAGAACGAACGCGAGTTTGAGCCAAGCTGAGGCGACTCCCTTCCATCTCACCTAAAACCCATTTACTAAAGCTTTAGGATTCAAGCTTCTTGACGTGACTTGTCAATCGTTCTGTCACATGCTTAGGTCATAAGCAGTAAGGATGCTTATGACCGATGGAGATTGTTGTGGCCTTGACTGACTATGCCCTTGCGCTGAGCGCCCTGTTGGGCACCCTGCTGATCCCCTTCGCCGTTCTGTATCAGATGCTGCGGCTCAAGCGCCGCACAGTCCGGATACCTGTGCAGCCGGCGTCGGAACCCATCCACAGAGGTAACCGACGCTGATCATGCCGTACGTCGACATCAACCCCCACAAGGCCCGTCCCAAGTGGGTGGGCTACAGCGTCCTTGCTGTCCTCCTGCTACTCACAGCAGCCGTTGTTTCCGCCGCGCTAATCCACCACTGAACTGCGCCTTTGGTCTGATGGCCGCTGGGCAGGGCCTCCTGCCGGACCCCCTAGACTTACTGATTGAACCAGTGCCGCAGAACCGTTTGCCGAAACGTCCGGGGGGACAGACATGCCAGATCCGGCCGATCAGACTGCAGGCGCCCCAGCAGAAGATGCAGGGCAGCCGCAGCTGCGCCGACGCCGCGACCTTCGTCGTGCCGACGGCTCAGTTCAGGATGCCTGGACAGGAACCATGCCCGCTGTAACGCCCCCTTCCAACCCGAACGACGCCGGAAAGCCGGTCACGCGCCGCAGCTCCTGGGCGGAGGCAGCCGCGGCAGCGGACGCCACCAAGCCGTCACGCGCACCTTCGGCTGCAGCTGTGCCGGTGTCTCCTTCCTCTTCTGCAACCTCTGCTCCGGTAATGCCTCCTGCCGCGCCAATCACCTCGGTTCTTCCTGCTGGTTCCGCCTCGGGTGACGTGACTTCTGAAGCTGCCGTGCTGCCGTCGGACGCTCCTGCCGAAACGCCCTCCTTCCGCCGTAGCCGGCCCACCGTGGCCGACACGATCGCGGACGCACCCATGCCGGACTTCATCAGCTCGCCCGGCCTGTTCGTTAAGGAACAGAAGCCACGGCCGGTTGGAGGTTTCCGCGGGGCTCTCTACAACCTGACCGGTGGCGCCTGGAATTTGGGCCCCGGGCCCAAACAGCGCCAGGAAGACGAACTGGCCCGCCGCATATCCCGCCAGCTCCAAGGCAGCTACAACACAGCGGTCTTGAGCCTCAAGGGCGGTATTGGCAAGACCTCCACCACCGTTGGTGTGGGACTGACTTTGGCTGAATACCGCGGCGACGCACCGTGTGCCATCGACGCCAACCCGGACTCCGGGGATCTGGTGGAACGCGCGCTGGGTGAAGGCATTTACCAGCAGTCCACGCCGCGGACCATTTCTGACCTTTTGGAGAACATCGACTCCATTGATTCCTTGACCTCGCTGGCCCGGTATATGCATCACGCCGGCCGGTTGCACCTGATCGCGGGGGAGCAGGACCCGGAGGTCTCGGACTCGCTGACGGCCGAGGAGTACCGCCGCATCCGCAAACTTATCTCCAGCTATTACTCAGTGGTGCTGACCGACTGCGGCACCGGGGTGACCCACAATGCGATGAGTGGGATCCTGCAGTCGGCCGACAACCTGGTGATAGCTGCGGGCTACGCGGTGTCCGGCGCCAAGCGGGCGCGGAGTACCCTGCACTGGCTGGCTAGCCACGGGTACGAGGACCTGGCGCGCAACGCCATTGTGGTTATCACAGATAAGGACGAGGTGTCCTCCCGCGTGGACAAGGACGCCATCGAGGAACACCTTTCGGGGATCTGCCGCGAGCTTATCGCGGTGCCACACGATCGTGGGGTTGCCGACGGCGATCTGGTGACGCTGGACGTTCTGAAGCCGGAGACGCGGCGAGCCTACAAGGAGATCGCCGCAGCGATTGTGGACGGGTACCGCTAAGCGTTCGACCTCCACGTACGGTGCATAACCGGATTTTTCTACCGGGTAGAATTTGCGCAGGTCTCAAACATCAAACGGGGGAATCGTGGGTCTATCCGCGCTTGGCGTTCGCCATGCCAGTCAGCCGAAAGTAAGCCAGAAGAAGAAATCTTCTTCTTTCCGTCCCGATATTCAGGGTCTTCGAGCTGTTGCCGTCCTGGCAGTGATTGCCGATCACTTCTTCAGCTGGCCATCCGGCGGGTTTGTTGGTGTAGATATCTTCTTCGTCATATCCGGCTTCCTTATCACCGGGCTCCTGCTAAAGGAGCATGCCAGACAGGGAAGGATCTCGTTCGCCGACTTCTACCGCCGTCGGGTTCGGCGCATCATGCCCTTGGCGGTGCTTGTTCTGCTAGTGACGGTAGGTGCGGCTTGGGCCCTCTATAACGCTGGTCGCGCCCGCGTCATAACTGACGATGCAGTCTGGGCGGCCCTGTTCTCCGCCAACTGGCACTTTGCTTTGATCGGCACCGACTACATGAATGCCGGCGCGGCAATTTCCCCGCTACAGCACTTCTGGTCGTTGGCGGTGGAGGAACAGTTCTACGTTCTCTGGCCGTGGCTCATCGTTTTGGTTCTAGGCGGATGGGCTGCCCGGGCGAACTGGTCAGAGGTCCGAGCCAAGCGAGTTCTTGGGCTAGCCATGATCGTCCTCATCCTGGCCTCCTTTGCTTGGGCAATGTGGGAAACCTCGTCCAGTCCGACCGTTGCCTACTTTTCAACCTTCTCCCGTGCTTGGGAGCTTGGTATTGGTGCCCTTATTGCCGTCGCGGCCGGTGCTCTCGAAAAGATTCCAGCATGGTCCCGGCCGTTGCTTGCTTACGTTGGGCTTGCTGGAATTGGCTTCTCGCTGTTCGCCATTACCCCTCAAAGCGCGTTTCCTGGCCCGTGGGCTTTCTTGCCTGTGCTTTCGTCGGCCCTAGTGATCGCGGCCGGGTGCGGCGGAGACCAGAAGTTCCTCTACCCGCTGACCAACCGAATGTCGCGGTACCTTGGTGACATCTCGTACTCGCTCTACCTATGGCACTTCCCCTTCGCCATTCTTGTTGCCGAACTACTCCCGAATGGACCGTTGACCAGCGTGGCGCTCCTGGTCGCGGTGTTCGCGTTCTCGGCAGTTTCGTTCCATCTCGTTGAAGATCCCATTCGCAGGTCAGCGTGGCTGGAACCGAAGTCGGTGAAGAAGAATAAGCAACCGCTGAAATTGAACCCATTGCCATACCTTGGAGTCCTGGCCGCTGTGACTCTCGCGGTAGTCGGCGGAGCGCTCTGGAATGACGCATCTGTGGCCAACCGCCCTGCCTCCGCTGCACCCGTCCCAGCACCCGCAGTCCCTGGGAGTGGAACGGCAGCGACGGCGATCAGCGCACACTCAGCAAAGCTTCAGGCCGCGGCAGCGGCATCCGAATGGCCAGAGTTGAATCCGAAGCCGGAAGACCTCGGTCCTTCTGCTAAGGCTCCAGAGTGGGTGCAGGATGGTTGCCTAGCTATGGAGCGCAACTCCCAGTCGGATCCAGTTTCGAACGCACAGCGCTGCTCTTTCGGCCAGCCGGGGGCATCTAAGACAGCGATAATCCTCGGCGACTCGATGGCCATCAGTTACGCTCCAGGCATTCGGGCCGCGCTCGAACCTTTGGGTTATAAAGTCCTCATCTACACCATGCAACAGTGCCCCGCAGCAACGTTGACCATGCTTCAGGACGACGGATCAGCGCATCCATCCTGCAACCCCTTCCGCAGTTGGGCCATCGGGAAAGTGAAGGAGATTCATCCGGACATTGTGTTCCTGACCAGTTCTCGCGGAGCCAGTGGGACACTCGCGAGCAAAGCAACGGGCCGTGCGGCGATTGACGAATGGCAAAAAGGTACGGAGGCCACTTTCACCGCACTCGAAGGTGCTGCCGGACGCATTGTGGTGCTGGATTCGCCTCCAGGTGGCAAGAACCTCCAGGAGTGCGTAACGCGTATCAGCAGGCCTGCCGACTGCTCCGGTTCGGCCGATTCACGCTACGACGATCTTGCAAAAGCCACTCAAAGCGCCGGCATGGCCGTCAATGTAAAACCTGCGCCAGAAATCATTCCCACAAAGAGCTGGTTCTGCACTACGGCCAATGTCTGCCCGTCATTCATCGGGACGACACCCGTGTATGCAGATACTGGGCACCTCACCGCGATCATGTCCAAGGCTCTCGGCCCGGTCATCGCGGAGTCCCTGAAGCTGGGCCCAGCGAGAAGCTAGGCCCAGCGTCCGTCAGTAGCTATCCAAGGTTCCCGGCGCCGCTGTCGGGGTGCTGCGATGGCCAGGAGTTGCGCTTTTGGATCGCAGACCCGACCACCGACGCCACGTAGGAGAACCCCTGGCGGGCATCGTGACCTTCGTTCGATCGCACCAATAGACCGCGGTGTCATCCACTCGGGAGGCGGTTGGAGGCGCGATGCCGCCGAAGGCAACGTCCCCTAGGTCGTTCTCCACCCACGTTCCTAGCAGCCAGGACTTCGAACTGTTGATGCATCCGACGCTGCCGCCGGGGTTACCGGAGTAGTGCCCTGCCACGTCCACGGCAACGACGGACGCGCAGCAACATCGCCCCCCAGGAACGGCGCCTTGGAGGCAGCCGTCGTCGGCAGCGTGAGCCACTTTCTGCTTCACTGGATTCGGCGATCGAGGAGAAAAGAAAGCTGGTGGAAGCTCGATGGTGTCCTACGTTCCTAACGACCTGCTGTCGCGGCTCGTAGACCAGCGGTTGTACTCCGTGGAGTTTGTCCTCAATGACTACGTGCAGTTCCGGTTCGACGGCGAGCAAAATCCCGGTCATGTGAAGCTCAACAGCTACGTGTGGCCCGTTGTCCGGCAGGATGGCCGCCAGTGGCGCGAGCGGGAGCTGGGGTATGCCGATGCACTGCGCCGGCTGGCTCCCGGTGCGGTGGTCTCGACGAGTGAAGAGACGGGTTCCGGCATCCGCATCGAGCTCGACAAGGGCACCATCGTGATCCACCCTGCCAAGGAAGAGGTCTTCGTGGAGATTGCCGAACTCAGCGGCTTCCCGGACGGACGGTGGATGGCCTGGCGCCCGGGCGAGGACAGCTTCGAAGATCTGGCGTAGTGCAGCATTCCCCGATACCGCAAAAGGCAGGGCCCAGCGCGGGCCCTGCCTTCAAGGTTTTGGTCTACCCCCCGTGCACCGGAACCTGGACAAACCGCGACAGGTATTCCATCAGGTCGCGGATCCCAAAGCTCCACGCCGGGAGGTCCTCGGCGGTGCCCGTGGTGTTGATCAGCGACCCCAGCTGGGCGCTGTGGATCGTTACCCGGTCTCCCTCCTTGTGCGTGAACCCCAGGCCCGGCGCATCCCGGTCCTGGCTGGGGGCAAAGAGCGTCCCCGTGAACAGGGCAAAGCCGTCCGGGTACTGGTGGTGCCTGCCGTAGGCGGCCCCCACCAGCTCTTCGAAGGGCCGGCTGATCCGGGACAGGCTGTTTTTCCCGTCAAGACGGTAACCGTCGGTCCCCTCCACGGTCATGGTGATGTCCTCGCTCCGCAGCGACTCCAGGCTGAACCGGTCGTCGAAGAGACGGATGAACGGGCCGATGGCGCAGGACGCGTTGTTGTCCTTGGCCATGCCCAGCAGGAGTGCGCTGCGGCCCTCCACATCGCGCAGGTTCACGTCGTTGCCCACGGTTGCCCCACGTACCCGGCCGCTGGAGTCCACGATCAGGACCAGTTCCGGTTCCGGGTTGTTCCAGCTCGAGAACGACGGGATGCCGATTCGAGCCCCAAACCCCACGCTTGAGAGCACCGGGGCCTTGGTGAAGACTTCCGGGTCCGCACCGAGCCCCACCTCCAGGTACTGGGACCACATCCCCTTGGCCGTCAACACCTCCTTGACCTGCCGGGCCTCCTCGGAACCGGGACGCACACTGGCAAGGTCGGAGCCAAGAACAGCCAGGACGGACTCACGGACGGCCGCGGCCTGGTGGAAATCCCCGCCGCACCGCTCCTCAATGACCCGCTCGATCATGCTGTCCACGAACGTCACGCCGCAGGCTTTGACCACCTGCAGGTCCACCGGGGCCAGGAGGTACGGGCGTTCCGTGTCCTGCGCCAGGGAAGCATCGATCAGCGCCGCCAGGTTCCAGCTGGGCGACTCACGGGTGGCAGCGATGAGACCCGCCGGGTCGTCCAGGTCCATAAGTTCCGCAACGGTGCGGACGTGCGGGGTGTGGTCGAAGACGTCCTGTCCGCTGATGGAGACCACGCGCGGCCCGCCCGTCTCCGGGTCCCAGACGCGCCCCACCAAAAGGGCCCTGTCCGCATCCGCGGGCAGGACCTGGCCTGCAGTAACAGTTGTCATCGTGCTTCAGCTTTCTGTCCGGCAGGCTGGTGGATTCCGTCCACCCGCCGCGTGATGTTCCAGGGGTTGTCATCCCGGAGGGCAGGCGGAAGCTGCTCCGGGGCGAAGGAGTCGTAGGCAACCGGGCGCATGAACCGCCCGATGGCGCCGGTGCCCACGGAGGTGGTGGAGGCTGCGGTGGTGGCAGGATAGGGCCCGCCGTGCTGCTGCGCGTAGGTGACACTGACTCCCGTCGGCCAGGCGTTCCACACCAGCCGGCCGCTCCGTTCCCGCAGCACCGTCAGCAGGTCATCGAGCTTTTCCTCCGGCTCACCCTGGACAGTGGCGGTCAGCTGGCCCTCCAGCAGGCCGGCCAGCTCGGTGAGGTCGGTTCCGGGACGGTACCGGATGATCAGGGTGGCGGGGCCGAACATCTCCTGCTCCAGCAGCTCCGGCTGTGCCAGCACTGCCTCGGCGGTGGTGGCCAGCACAGTGGGCCGGGGAGCTTCGGCGTCGTCGCCCTTCACCAGGACGTCCACGCCCTCGGCAGACCGCACCTTGTCCAGGGCAGCGTCGAAGCCCTCACGGAGCTTCGGGCTCAGGAGCGGTGCCAGGCTCTTGGACTCAAGCTCCTGCTGCAGCAGGGCGGCTACCTCGTCGGTATCCTCCACCGGCGCGAAGAGCAGCCCCGGCTTGGTGCAGAACTGCCCCATCCCGGCGGTGAACGATGCGGCGTAGCCGGAAAGGATCGCGTCCCGGCGCTCGGACCAGGCCTGCTCCGTGACGAACACGGGGTTGATGCTGCCCAGCTCGCCGTAGAAGGGGATGGGCGTGGGGCGGCGGCAGGCCCGGTCAAAAAGTGCCCGGCCGCCCGCGGTGGAGCCGGTGAAGCCAATCGCCTTGGTCAGCGGATGGTCAACGAGGGCTTCGGCCGCCTGGCGGCCCACCACGGCAGAAAACAGTCCCTGGGGCGCACCTGCCGAAGCAAGCGCCTCCTCGACGAGGGCCGCCGTGCGCAGCGCCAGCTGCAGGTGCCCTTCATGAATCTTGTGCACCACGGCGCAGCCGGCCGCCAGGGCGGAGGCGGTGTCCCCGCCCATCACGCTGAAGGCAAAGGGGAAGTTGGAGGCACCGAAGACGCCCACGACCCCGAGGGGCACGTTGACCCTGCGCAGGTCCGGACGGGGGCCCATTCCCCAGCTCTGGTCGGCGTGGTCAATGATGGCGCCCAGGTGCTCACCGGCAAGGATTTCGCTGCGGAAGAGGCGCAGCTGGAAGACCGAGCGCTTCAGTTCGAAACGCAGCCGGCCCTGGTCCAGGTGGGTTTCCTGCTCTCCGAGGCCCACGAGTTCGTCCGCGTTGGCTTCGAGGGCGGCGGCGATGGCCTCCAGCCAGGACCCGCGGACCTGCGGTTCCACGTCCCGGGCCTGCTCGTAGGCCGCGTGCGCGGCCACTATTTGGTTCTCGACCTGCTCTGGTTTGGTGTGCATGTTGTTTCCTCCTGGAATCATCTTTAGTTCCAAATTCTTCCCTTGTCGAACAATGTGCGATATTTCGAACGGTGCGCGTAGACTGGAAGCCGCGCTAAGCCAACGCGCCCCCAACGAAAGGACTCCACGTGCCCCGCTTGACCCCCGCCGTCGTCAGGAGCCTCGATGTCCTGGAGCTTTTCATGGACGCCCGCCACGGTCTCTCCGCACCCGAGGTGGTGCAACGGACCGGCCTTCCGCGGACCACTGTCCACGAACTGCTCACCACCCTTACGGAGCGCAAATACCTCCGCCGGGACGATGCCACCGCCACCTACCACCTGGGGCTGAGCGTCTTCCGGCTGGGCAACGCGTTCGCCGAACGGCTGGACCTGCACGCCGTCGGGCTGCGCATCGCCCAGTCCGTGGGCAGGGAGTGCGACGAGACCGTGAATGTGGGAATCCTGGACGGCGCGGACGTGGTGTACATCTGCAAGGTGGACAGCACCCAGTCCGTGCGCATGGTCTCGCGCATGGGCGGCCGGCTTCCGGCGAGCTGCACCGCCGTGGGCAAGGCCCTCCTGGCGTACCTGCCGGACGCCGAACGCAAGCGCATCTTCACCAAGGGCCTTGCCAAACTGACCCCCAAAAGCATCACTGAACCCCACACGCTCGCCAATGTCCTGGACGAGATCCGTGCCTCCGGGCTGGCCTTCGAGTCCGGGGAGTCCACCCCGGACGTTTCCTGTGTGGCTGCGCCGGTCCGGGACCACACCGGCGCAGTGGTGGCGGCCCTGAGCATCTCCGTTCCGGACATGCGCTGGAACCAGCGCCCGGTGGAGGAATGGTCGGCGATGGCGGCCGACGGCGCTGCCCGCTTGAGTGCCGAGCTCGGCTACCGCTGACGGCTGGGGGAGCGGGACGCACCCTTGGCGGTCAGCCGGCCAGCGCCACATGGTCGCCCGAAATGCCGACCGTGGACTTGACGCCCAGCAGCTGCATGGATCGTACGTACTGGGAGCGCAGGATCTTTACGGCATGGGCGGCGCCGCGCTCGCCGCCGGCCATCAGGCCGTAGAGGTAGGCCCGGCCCACCATCGCCGCATCGGCACCCAAGCCGACGGCGGCCAGGATGTCACTGCCGGACATGATGCCGCTGTCGATCAGCACCGTAGCGTCCGGGCCCAGGGCCTCGCGGACCTTCGGGAGGATCTTCAGGATGGTGGGGGAGCGGTCCAGCTGCCGGCCGCCGTGGTTGGACAGCACAACACCGTCACAGCCCAGCCCCACAACCCGTTCGGCATCCTTGACGGTCTGGATGCCCTTGACCAGCAGCTTGTGCGGCCACACTTTACGCAGCCACGCGATGTCCTCGAACGTCAGGGCGGGATCGAACACCTGGTCCGCCACCTCCGCCGAATTTCCGCCGAAGCCCCGGAGGGACGCGAACTCGATGGGTGGGGTGGTGAGTTTGTCGAACCACCAGGACGGGTGCAACGCCATGTCGGCAAAGGTCTTCGGCGACAACGTGGGCGGGATGGTCAGCCCGTCACGCAGCTCCCTGACGCGGGCGCCGCCCACCTGGGTGTCCACGGTGACCATCAGGACGTCGTAGCCGCTGGTCAGCACCCGCTCCAGCAGGCCCTCCGTCTTGCTCCGGTCCTTGGCGATGTAGAGCTGGAACCAGTTGTTCCCTTCAGGCACCGCCTTGGCGAGGTCCTCCACGGTGGTGGTGCCCACCGTGGAGAGGGTGTACGGGATGTTGTTCCGGGCCGCGACCCGCGCCACCGCCTTCTCGCCGTCGTTGTGCATCATCCGCGTGTAGCCGGTGGGAGCCAGGACCAGGGGGAAGTCGATGGTGCGGCCAAAAAGCTTCGTGGACGGATCGGGATCCGAGACATCGCGGAGGACCGCCGGGGAGAACTCCACGTCACGGTAGGCCTGCCGGCACCGCGCGATGGTGATCTCTTCTTCGGCGGCGCCGTCCGTGTAGTTGAAGACAGCTTTCGGCGTGGTCTTCCGGGCCATTGCGCGAAGGTCCGCGATGGTGAACGCCCGGGCAAGCCTTCGCTGCACGGGATCCAGCTCGAAGCTCCGGAACTGGACAAGTTCGCGGATCTCGGACCACTTGGGCAGTTGACGGTCCTCCATAGGGAGCAACCCCTTTCACGTTCGAAATTTAGTACAAAGGTCGGCAAGCTGGCGCTGGTGAGTCTGGCAGTTTGGTGGTTGGGCCCCGCGGCCGCTGGCGGCTGCATTGCCGCTGGCGCAGGCATTTCCGTCCAAATTCCGCTTCATCGCTTGACGGTCCGGGGTGGTATCCCTAGACTCCTTTGTGTTCCCGATCACCCTACCCCAGCGAATGCTTGATCGCCACATCGACCAACGTTCGAAATATCGAACAATGAACTTGCCAAGTTGCGAGACCCACAAAGCTGTGGGCTTTCGAAAGGACCCCCAATGTCAGCAGTCCCCAACGCCGCTGCCTCCAGCGGCGGACGGATCGTCCTGCGCTCCGCCCAGGACGTCACCGACCTCATCAACAGCGGTACCCTCAGGACGGGTAAATCCTTCGCCATTACCCTCATCGCCCTGGGCGGCATCTTCTTGGACGCCTACGACTTCACCTCGGTGGCGTTTGGCCTGCCCTACATCTCCAAGGACTTCCACTTGACTCCCGAGATGCTGTCCGTGGTGTCCGCCTCGATCATGGTGGGCGCCCTGGTGGGATCGGTCTTCGGCGGGTACTTCGTGGACAAGCTGGGCCGGTTCAAGGTGTTCATGGCGGACATGGTCTTCTTCGTTGTCGCAGCGATCGCCTGCGCCGTCGCCCCGGACGTCTGGACCCTCATCATTGCCCGCTTCATCATGGGCGTGGGCATCGGCGTCGACTTCCCCGTCGCCTTCAGCTTCCTGGCCGAATACGCCTCACGGAAGAAGAAAGGCGGCACCGTCTCGCTCTGGCAGCCCATGTGGTACGCCGCCGTCGCCTCCACTTTCGCGCTGCTGATCCCCGTGTACTTCCTCTTCCAGGGCATGCAGTGGCCGGAAAACCAGATGTGGCGCATCGTTGTGGGCTTCGGTGCCGTCCCTGCCATCCTGATCATGATCTTCCGCCAGAAGTACATGGCTGAGTCCCCGTCCTGGGCGGCACAGAACCTGGGCCTGCATGAAGCCGCCAAGATCCTCAAGCGGACCTACAACGTGGACGCCGAAGTTGCGGAAGACGCCGTGGACCCCCGCGCCGAGCGCAAGCAGTTCCAGATGACCCTGACCCAGGCCTGGGGCAAGCTCGTGGGCAAGAAGTACCGCGGCCGTACCGGCCTGGCCCTCGTCATCAACGCCAGCCAGTCCATGGAGTACTACGCCGTGGGCTTCTTCGTCGGGCAGATAGTGCTCGCCATGCTGCACACCCAGAACGTCATGACCAACATCGTGTCCTCGCTGATCCTCAACCTGGCCTTCGGCGTCACCGGCGGCTTCATCGGTGCCCGCCTCTCCGGCAAGATCGGCCCGCGCAAGCTGTCACTCCTCGGGTTCTGCGGCACCTTCACCTGCATGGTCATCGCCGGCAGCCTCAGCAACGTCGAAGGTGCCTGGTCCTTCATCGGCGCCCTGGTGATCGGCCTCCTGATCTTCTGCCACGCAGCAGGTCCCGGCGCCCAGGGCATGACCATGGCCACCATGTCCTACCCCACGTCCCTGCGCGGCGCCGGCACCGGCTTCACCCAGATCGGCATCCGCCTCGGCGCGATCGCCGGCCTGGTGTTCTGGCCCCTGGCCACGGCAGCCTGGGGAACCAGGGCGCTGCTGGTACTCGCCGTTGTGCCCGCCATCGCCATCGTGGTGATCCTGGTCAACAAGTGGGACCCGCACGGCCGCGACATCGACGCCGAAGACTACGAGGACGCGTCAGTGGCCGCCGTCAGCGCAAACCGCTGATCCAAGCGCCCGCAACCCCTACAACCCCTGAAGGACAACCATGAGTGCCATCACTGGCGTAATGCCGGTAGCGCCCACCATTTTCGCCGACAACGAGGAACTGGACCTTGACGGCCAGCGCAGGGTCCTGGATTACCTGGTGGACGGACAGTCCGACGCCGTCTGCATCCTGGCCAACTACTCGGAGCAGTTTTCGCTGACCGACGGGGAACGCGAGCAGGTGCTCCGGACCACCATGGAGCACCTGGACGGACGGCTGCCGGTCTGCGTTACCACCAGCCACTTCAGCACGCGGATCGCCCGGGAACGCAGCCTGCGGGCCCAGGAGCTCGGCGCGGAAATGGTGATGCTCATGCCGCCGTTCTTCGGGGCCACCATGAAGGTGGACGACGACGCCGTGGTGGAGTACTTCAAGCGCGTGGCTGATGGCCTGGACATCGACATCATGATCCAGGACGCGCCGATGAGTACCACACCACTGTCCGTCGGCCTCCTGGCCCGGATCGCCAGGGAGGTGCCCCAGGTGAACTACGCCAAGATCGAAATGCCCCAGGCGGCGGACAAGCTGCGCGCCCTCGGCGCCGCGGCCGGGCCGTCGCTGCCCGGGCTTTTCGACGGCGAGGAAGCCATCACGCTCATCCCGGACCTGGAAGCCGGGGCCCTGGGCACGATGAGCAGCTGCATGGTTCCGGACCAGCTGGGCCAGATCGTGCGGGATTTCCACGCGGGCGAACGGGACAAGGCGATCCACGCCTGGGAAGACCTGCTTCCGTTCATCCACTTCGAGAACCGGCAGTGCGGCCTGCGCGCCACTAAAGTCCTGATGAAGGAAGGCAACATCATTGCCAGCGACAGGACGCGCCATCCGGTAGGGGAGCTGAACCCGCACACCCGTGCGCAGCTGGTGGAGATGGCCAAGCGCAAGGACCCCCTGGTCCTCCGCTGGGCGTGAGGATCAGGGGATGCAGGAAGAGGAAGGGACGGGCATGCCGCGCATACTAATCACCGACTACGAATTCGAGTCGATCAGCCAGGAGCAGGCCGTGGCGGACGCCAACGGTGTTGAACTGGTACGGGCCAACTGCAGGACCGAGGATGACGTCCTGGCCGCTGCGGCCGATGTGGACGGACTTATCGTCCAGTACGCGCCCATTACCGAACGCGTCCTCAAGGGCCTGCCGCGCCTGAAAGCCGTCAGCCGGTACGGGGTAGGCGTGGACACCGTTGATGTCCCAGCCGCAACGGAATTCGGTGTGGTGGTGTCCAACGTGCCCGACTACGGTGTGGAGGACGTCAGCGACCACGCCATTGCGCTGACCCTGACGCTGGCGCGCGGCATCCCGGACCTGGACAGGGGAGTGCGGGCCGGGGAAACCCGGCTCGACTCGGTCAAGCCGATCCGCCGCTTCTCCTCGCAGACCTTCGGCGTGATCGGACTGGGCCTGATCGGGGCGGCCACCGCAGCCAAGGCCAAGGCTCTGGGCTACCGTGCCCTGGGCTACGATCCCCTCCACACCCCGGGGACCACCACCAAGGAGGGCATCGAGGTGGTGACCTTGGAGGAACTGCTGGCCGCGTCCGACGTCGTATCTTTGCACGTGCCGTTGAACAAGCACACGCACCATCTGATCAACGCACGCACGCTGGGGCAGTTCAAGAAGGGGGCCACCATCATCAACACCTGCCGCGGCGGGGTAGTTGACACCGCGGCCCTTGTTGACGCGCTGAAGAACGGAAAGCTCCACGCGGCAGGCCTGGACGTCTTTGAGGAAGAGCCCCTTCCCCTTAACAGTGCGTTGCTGGACCTTGAGCGCGTTGTGCTGACACCGCACACCGCCTGGTACACGGAGGAGTCCAGTGACGAGTTGAAACGGCGCACCGCGGAGAACGTGGTGGATGCCGTCCTGGGCCGCCGGCCGCGCAACATCGTCAACCCTGAGGTCCTCAACTAGCCATCCCCGGTGCCCGCCGGTGCGGGGGCCAACAGCAAAGGCAGAAACATGAATACACCGATTGAACTGATCGCCAACCCGCGGCTTGCCGCGGACATGGGACTGCTGGTCCTGCATCCGGAGGACAACGTTGGCACCGCGCTGGGGACGGTTACCGCCGGCACTTCCCTTTCCGTTACCGGCGGTGAGTTGCTGTGCGCGGATGAGATTCCCGGCGGACACAAGGTGGCTTTGCGGACCATCGAGGCCGATGAACCGGTCCGGAAATACGGCCAGATCATTGGCTTCGCGGGGCTCCTGATCAGCAAGGGCGAACATGTGCACGTCCACAACGTGGCATACCGGGAGTTCGACCGGGCCGGCCAGGCGGGCACCGCGCTGCGGGAAACCGAGTTCGTGCCCGAGGATCAGCGGGCAACTTTCCAGGGGTACCGGCGGAGCAACGGCTCCGTCGGTACCCGGAACTACATCGGCATCCTGACGTCGGTCAACTGTTCCGCGACGGCGGCAAAACTCATCGCCTCCCGGATCGAAAACAGCGGTGTCCTGGACCAGTACCCCAACGTGGACGGCGTGGTGGCGCTGACCCATTCCTCCGGATGCGGCACCGGAGGGGACGGCAACTACGGCTTCGAGGTGCTGCGCCGGACCCTCCACGGGTACGCGAACCACCCCAACTTCGCCAGCATCCTGGTGCTGGGGCTGGGCTGCGAAGTCAACCAGATTGCCGGCCTCACCACCGGGTGGTCGCTGAGCCCTGACAAGTCGATTTCCAGCATGACTATCCAGGCGCAGGGCGGCACCAAGGCCACGGTGGCCGAAGGCGTGCGGCGCATCGAGGAACTCCTGCCCGAGATCAACAAGTCCCAGAGGACCACCGTGCCCGCCTCGGAACTCGTCCTCGCCATGGAGTGTGGCGGCTCGGACGCCTTCTCCGGCGTGACTGCGAATCCGGCCCTGGGCGCAGCCGCGGACCTGCTCATCAGGCACGGCGGCACCGCAGTGTTCGGTGAAACCACCGAAATCTACGGCGCCGAGCACCTGCTCACGTCCCGTGCCGAGTCCCAGCGCACGGCGGACAAGCTGATGGAACGCATCCGCTGGTGGGAACAGCACGTTACCCAGGACGGATCGTCGATCAACAACAACCCGTCCCCCGGGAACAAGGCCGGCGGACTCACCACCATCCTGGAAAAGTCCCTGGGAGCCGTGGCGAAGGGCGGCACCACCAACCTGGTGGATGTGGTGGAGTATGCCGAACCCGTCACCGCCCACGGCCTGGTCTTCATGGATACCCCGGGCTACGACCCCGTCAACGCCACCGGCATGGTTGCCGGCGGCGCCCAGGTCCTGGCATTCACCACCGGCCGGGGCTCCGCCTTCGGCTGCAAGCCCACGCCCAGCATCAAGCTGGCCACCAACACCGCGCTGTATGAACGCATGCGGGACGACATGGACGTGAACTGCGGGGCGGTGGCGGACGGACAGCTGACTATCGAGGAGATGGGACAGCAGATCTTCGACCTCATCCTGGCGGTGGCTTCGGGCCAGGAAACCAAGAGCGAGGAACTGGGCTACGGGGACAACGAGTTTGTCCCGTGGCAGCTGTCCACCGTTCTCTAGGTTTCCCTACCGGCCCCTGTCTGTCATCGGACCGCGGCGTACCAGATCAGCAGCATGGTCACGAAGAATCCGGTGACGTAGTTCAGCCACAGGAACCGCTCCCAGCCGCGGTGGGCCCGCTCCGAATCCGCGTCCGTCACGGACGCGAAGGGGAGGATGCTCACCGCGTAGGGGAGTGCCAGCAGGGCCGCCAGCGGTCCCGGCCATGGCGTGAACAGCAGCAGCGCGCCGGCCAGCAGGTAGGCGGCAATCGCAAAGCGCACCGTGGCCTTGGCGCCGATCACGGTTGCAACCGACCCGATGCCGCCGGCCCGGTCCGCCACCACATCCTGCACCGCGCCGAACGCGTGGCTGGCCACGCCCCACAGGAAGAACGCCCCCAGCAGCGCCCACAGCGCCGGGGTGAACTGCGCCTGTGCCAGGACCAGCCCGTAAATGGCCGGGCTCACGAAGTGCGTGCTGGACGTGGCCGAATCCAGGAACGGCCGCTCCTTGAACCGCAGCCCGGGCGCGCTGTACGCCACCACCGCGAAGATGCTGACCGCCAGGACCAGCCAGGACAGCGGATTGCCCAGCAGGACCAGCACCGCCAGGAACGGCGCGTTGGTGCCGATCGCCGCCCGCAGCGTGACGGCGTGCATGGTGCGGTCCAGCACCGCGCCCTCCACCCCGCCTTTGCGCGGGTTCCGGAGGTCCGATTCGTAGTCGAACACGTCATTGATGCCGTACATCGCCAGGTTGTACGGGATGAGGAAGTACAGGGTCCCCACCACCCAGGCCAGGTCGATCTCGCGCGCCGTGAGCAGGTACGCCGCGGCAAACGGGTAGGCCGTGTTCACCCAGGACAGCGGCCGGGAGGACAGCAGGAGCATCCGCAGGGTCTTCATGGCCGCCTCCCCGCCTTAGGTGTGACGGACCGGCGGTCCAGCAGGATCCACAGCCCCGGCAGCAGGAGCACCGCGGCCACCGGATACGCGAAATCCTCCAGCGGGGCCAGCCCCACCTTCGCCCCGGAGATCATCTCCGGCGCGTACGTGAACAGCCCGAAGGCGATCATCAGGTTGTCGAACACGGCTGTCAGGACCAGGACGACGGCGGCCGCACCAGCGGCCGCTGCCAGCGCGACCTTGCGTGAGCGGTGCTTGAGCCGGATGGCGGCGGCGGTCCCTACGGCCAGGGCGGCGATGAGGAATACCGCGTTCAGTGCCCAGTAGCTCATGACCGTTCCTCCGCTTTCTCGGTGTGCGGCAGCCGGGTCGCGAGGAACCGCCGGAACAGCTGGAACAAGTTCATCACCAGGTAGCACAGGAACACCAGGAAGATCGGCTCCTCCAGCGGCAGCTCCGGGGCCAGCTCGATCCCGATCGTCTCGTTGTGTCCGCGGAAGAAGATGCCCAGCCCGATCCCGGACAGGTCCCACGCCAGGAAGAACACCAGCCCCGCCGCCAGCACCACGGCCGCGCGCCGCGCGTCCTGCCAGAAGAAAAGCCGCAGCCGCTGGTCCAGCAGCACCATGCAGCCCAGCGACACCAAAAGAAACGCCAGGTACGCAACGGCCGTCACGCCGTCGTACCCTTTGAAACTGTTCCTTCCGCAACGCCTGCCTGGCGCAGCGGCGCCGGCAGCGGACCGGTGCTGGTGTCGCCGCGCAGCCGCTTGACCACCAGCTCGGCGCTGATCAAACACATGGGAATGCCGATCCCCGGAATGGTGGACGCCCCCGCGTAGTACAGCCCCTCCACCTTGCGGCTGACGTTGCCGGCCCGGAAGAACGCGCTCTGCTTCAGCGTGTGCGCCGGCCCCAGCGACGTGCCCTTCCACGAGTGGTAGTCCCGCTCGAAATCGGCGGGCCCGTACATCCGCCGCACCACGATGCGCTCGGCCAGGTCCGGGATGCCGGCCCACTCACTGAGCTGCCCGATCACGGCGTCGGCCGCGCGTTCCAGCCGTTCGTCGCCGCTGCCGCCCAGCCCCGGGTCCGGGGGGATGGGCACCAGCACGAATACGTTCTCGTGCCCGTCCGGCGCCACGTCCGGATCGGTGGCGCTGGGCTTGCATACATACATCGACGCCGGCGACGGGATGAACGTGTCCTTGCCAAAGATCGCCTTGAAGTTCTCCTCCCAGTCCTTGGTGAAGAGGAGGGTGTGGTGCTCCAGCTGCGGCAGCCCGCCGCGGACGCCCAGGTACAGCAGCAGGGCGCTGGGCCCGGCGGTGTGCCGCTGCCAGTACCGTTCGGGGTAGGTCTGCAGGTTCCGGGGGAGCAGCGCGGTTTCGGAGTGGTGCAGGTCGGCCGCGGAGATGACGACGTCGGCCGGCAGGGTTTCCTGCGTTCCGTCGCCATTGCGGAAGCGCACCCCGCGCACGGCCGCCGGGCGGCGCCGGGAGATGATGGGCGCGGTCTCGATTTCCAGGACCTCGGCGTTGGTTCTTATCTCCACGCCGGCGTCGCGGGCCTGCTTTTCGAGCGCCTCCACCAGCCGGGCGAAGCCGCCCATCGGGTAGTAGACGCCCACGTCCAGATCCAGGTGGCTCATCAGGTGGTACATGCTGGGCGCGGTGAACGGCGAGGCGCCCAGAAACACCGCGGGGTACTCCAGGATCTGCTGCAGGCTGGGGTTGCTGACGTACCGGCGGGCGTAGCTGTGCAGCGGCTCCAGCAGCAGGCGGGCCAGCCGGGGGAGCCGGGTGAGGATGTCCGGCACCAGCAGCGGGGCAAACGACTGGAAGGTGGGGTACAGGAAGCTCCGCTTGGCCATGGTGTACGTCTCGGCAGCGGAGTCCAGGTACTTCTCCAGCCGAGCGCCGGCGCCGGGCTCCAGCCGGTCAAACAGCTCCACCACCCGCTGCCTGCCCGCCGGGACGTCCACGGGTTCGGCTGCTCCTTCGGAGATGAGCCGGTAGCCGGGGTCCAGCTTCACCAGGTCCAGCTGCTCGGCGGCGGAGGTGCCCAGGAGCTGGAAGTAGTGGTCGATGACCTCGGGCATCAGGTACCAGGAGGGCCCGGCGTCGAACCTGAAACCCTCTTCACTGAACGCGTACGCCCTGCCGCCCAGGACCTCCTGCTTCTCCAGGATGGTGACGCGGTGCCCCTCGGTGGCGAGCAGGGCCGCCGTCGCCAGTCCGCTGATGCCGCCGCCGATCACCACCACCCTCTGCCCGGACGGCACCGGTTTCCTGCCGGTGCCGCTCACTGCGCCGCCACCCGGGCCGGGCGTGCGGCAGCTGGTTCCAGTCCCCGCCTGCCAGTGAGCACGGCGGCGGCGATCTTCAGCTTCACGGGGGTGGGCACGCTGATCCGTGCCCTGATCAGGTCCGGCGCCGGGGTGACGCGGATCCGTTCGGCGAGCTCGGCGAAGAGCTCCTGGGCCAGGGTTACCGCCAGGCGGCAGGACGTGGGCAGGCTGCGCAGGACCGCGCGGGATTCCTGCAGGTCGTGGTCGATGTCCGCCAGCAGCCGGATCTTCTGCGCCTCATCGAAGTTGGCGGGGCTGACGCCGGGGAAGTAGCTGCGGCCCAGGGAGGTGAAGTCCTCGGCCAGGTCGCGCAGGAAGTTGATCTTCTGGAAGGCCGCGCCCAGGTGCCGGGCGCCGCGCTCCAGCCGGGCCCGTTCCTCTTCGCTGACCGGGTGCCGGTGCAGGAAGCACTTCAGGCACATCAGGCCCACCACTTCCGCGGACCCGTAGACGTACTCCTCGAAGGACTCTTGCGTGTGCTCCGACTGCTCCAGATCGGCACGCATGGAGGCGAAGAAGGGGCGGGTGAGGTCGGTGCCGATGCCGGTCCGGCGGGCTGTGTCCGCGAACGCGTGGATCACCAGGTTGGTGCTGTAGCCGGTGGCCATGGCCTGTTCGGTTTCCTGCTCGAACGCGTCCAGCTGCCGCCGGCTCTCCTCCGGTGACAGGCCCGCAGCGGAGGTGACGCCGTCGACAATTTCATCCGCCACCCGCACCAGCGCGTACACGGAATCCACCTGGCGGCGCACGGCGTCGTCGAACAACCGGCACGCCAGCCCGAAGGAACTCGAATAGGAGCGGAGCACCACGCCGGAGGACTTGAGGGCGGTGGCGGTGTAATCGGCCAGCGCGTCGCGGTCCCGCTTCATGCGCCCATCCGATCGGTGACCAGGCGGGACAGGGGGGAGAGTCCGTCCCGCAGCGCCTGCGGCACGAACGGCTGGACCAGGACGTCCAGGGCCCGCTCCGTGAGGTCCGCGGCGAGCTTCAGGGTCTTGTCCCGTGCCCCGGACGCCACCAGGAGTTCACGGATCTCGGCGGCATCGGTGGCCGTGAGGTCATTGGACAGCAGCTCTTTGATCCGGGCCCATTGGGGCTGCTCTGCCGCGTAGGAGATCAGCGCGGTGCGCTTGCCCTCGCGCAGGTCGCCCCAGCCTGTCTTGCCGGTCCGTGATTCGTCACCGAACGCGCCCACCAGGTCGTCCGCCACCTGGTACGCGGTGCCGATGATGCGGCCGAACTCGCCGAGTGCCTCCACCAGCTCCTGGTCAGCGCCGGCCAGGACGGCTCCGGCGCGCAGCGGGGTGTCGAACGAGTAGACGGCGGTTTTCAGTTTGGACATCTCCAGGACCTGGTCCACGGTCTGCGGCATGGGGTCCAGGGGCGCCAGCACGTCCAGGAGTTCCCCGGCCGCGGAGGCCACGACGGCTTCGTCCAGCAGGTCGTGAAGCCGGTGCCGCGTTGCCGGGTCCGCGTCGGCTTCCGCCAGGAACCGGTAGGCGTTGGCCAAGGCCAGGTCCCCGGCGATCACGGCGGCGGACGCGCCGGTGTGCTCCGCGCGCTCCGGGCTGCTGCCCCGGTCCGCCGCAAGGCTGCGGTAGGCACCGGCGAGGTTGGGAACCCCGCGGCGGGTGAAATCCTGGTCCACCACGTCGTCGTGGATGATCAGGGCGGTGTGCAGCAGCTCGTAGGACGCGGCCACCGTGGCTGCGGCAGGCATGTCGGTGCCGCCCAGCAGGGAGTAGGTGGTCATCACCAGCCGGGGACGGAACCGCTTGCCGCCTACGGTGCAGGCCTCCAGGTGTTCCCACAGCTCGAGGTACTGCGGGTGCATGGCACCGGCCCTCGCCTTGGCGCGGGCGAAGAACCCATCCAGAACTTCATTGACCAGTTGGCCGTCATCTGTCTGCGCCAGCGTGGTCCCCATATCCATATGTAAAGTAAACACGGGCACCCATGGGAGGGCAATTGAAGGCGAATGCAGAGCAGGTGGTCCTGGCCGCCGACGACGGAACACCGGTCGGCGTCGAGGACAAGGCCACCGTCCACTCTTCCTCCACACCCCTGCACCTGGCCTTCTCGGCCCACGTGTACGACTCCGACGGCCGCATCCTCCTCACCCGCCGCGCCCTGTCCAAGCTGACCTGGCCCGGCGTCTGGACCAATTCCTTCTGCGGTCATCCTGCGCCCGGCGAGGAGCTTGAGGACGCCGTGCGGCGCCGCGGGGAGTACGAACTTGGGCTGACGCTTACGGACATCGAACTGCGGGTTCCGGACTTCCGGTACCGGGCGGTGGATGCCTCCGGCGTGGTGGAAAACGAGATCTGCCCGGTGTTCACGGCACGCGCTGCGTCACCGCTTTCTCCCCGGGCCGACGAGGTCATGGAGTGGCAGTGGACCGATCCCGCGCTGATCACCGCCGCCGTGGCCGCGACCCCCTGGGCCTTCAGCCCGTGGGTAACCCTTCAGCTTCCGCTGCTGTACCCGGAGCGGTTCGGCGCCTAGGTTCCTTTTGTCACCGGGTGGATGACGGACGACGGCGGCGCTCCCGCCGGGCCTTCAACGTCACCTTCCAGCGTTCCCACGGCGGCACGGGAGTGGTTCTGTCAATGCAGCTAGGGCGGCTGCCCTCACGCTAACACCGACCCATCCCCGTCAATCTATCCCTGTCGAACACGGAAGGGTTGTCCGCACCACGGAGCCCGGACGCTTTAGTTCGGCGTGTGATCCGAAGGGGCTGCAAATCTTTTAGGTTCCTCTGCCGGGGGCTCTAATGTTGCTGTGTCCTCGGCAGCTTCAGAACGTCTGCGCCTTCTGCCAGCCAGGATCAGCGCGGCGGCCCCGATCAGCATGGCTGCGGCCACTGTGCCGACAATGACCGGAAGGTTGAACATGACGCCGGACCCCGTCTTGTCCGAGGTGGCCTGACCCGAGGGATCTGTTGCTTTTGTCTGAGCCTGCACTGCTTGTGCTTTGACGGCCGCTACTGCCGGAATGTTCAGGTCTTGGGCCGGAAAGATCGACACCGATTTATCGGCGGTGTTGGTCACCAGGACGGACCCGTTTGGCGCCAGCGCGAGATGCCCGGGGTTCCGGAGCGTGGGCTGGCCGCGGCGGACGCTTGTTTCACCTGGTGCGATGACGGAGAGGCTGCTCGCTTCGGAAAGAACATAGACAGTGCTGTCCGGGCCGACGGCGATTTCCTTTGGCCCGCCTGGAACCGGCACCCGGTAGGAGACAACTGACTCTCCAGGCTTGATTACCGCGACGTCGTTTGAGGTGATGTTGGTGACGTAGACCGCGTCGTCCGGGCCTACCGCGATCCCGTGCGGAGCACCGGCGCTGTCAGGGGCCTTCCGGACGTCGATGGTGCGTGAAACCGTCTCGGCACCCGGGGCGATGACCGAGACAGTCCCGCTGTCCTGGTTGGTCACGTAGGCGGTGCCGTCCTGAGCTACGGCTACTTCCTTGGGAGTCGCGCCGACGGCGACCTCCCGGGCCGGGGCATCCGCTCCCG
Source organism: Arthrobacter sp. E1SS-5 (assembly GCF_057073715.1). Taxonomy (NCBI): domain Bacteria; kingdom Bacillati; phylum Actinomycetota; class Actinomycetes; order Micrococcales; family Micrococcaceae; genus Arthrobacter; species Arthrobacter sp. E1SS-5. Next base: position 3,306,112 of record NZ_CP172703.1, on the reverse strand, counting down.
GCGGGATGACCGAGACTGTGCCCAGGAACGGGTTGGGAACAAAGACAGTCCCGTCAGCTCCTGCGGCTATGAGGTGGGCGGCGAAACTGAGCGGAACCCTGCGTACCACCACAGAGGAGCCCTTCGGCATCACCGCGAGCTCTTCCTGCTGATTGTCGAGGGCCGACCCCTCGACAAACAGGGTGCCGTCCGCAGATAATGCCATACCCCACGGGTTGAGACCTGTCATGAGCGTCTTGGTTGGTTTGCTCGCCCCTGTGGGAAGAACAGATACACCGCCACCTCCGCCAGCGCCTATGTAGGCCGTGCCCTCGGCATCGATGACGACGCCGAGGGGTCCTTGGCCAACATCAACGACATCCCCCGACGCCACCGACGGGCCAGCACCAACCAACAAGATGCTGCCAGCGACAGCAACAGCTATGCCCGCGGTAAACCGCATGCACCTACCCCCAAACCTTGCAACAAGAAGCCCTTCGATGAGCGTACAGATGGCAAACCATGCCCGAAGCCCAAAGATTGGCGCTCTGTACTCCCCCCAAACAAACAGAGCCTATATTGCATCGTGCCAGCTTGGTTCACCAGAGACATGCGGCCGCCTAAACACTGGCGTGGGCGGAAGCCAGAGGGCGGATTGTTACGGAAAATCTGGGGCTTTACTGAAACAGCCCCGGGAAAAGCCGTTGGGCGTCATTCCTGCGGTGAGGTACGACGGCGGCGCTCTCGCCGGGCGTTCAGCGTGACCTTCCAGCGTTCCCACGGCGGCAGCTGCCGCCAGTGGATGGCCAGGGTGTGGAAGGCGCGCTGGAACCGCAGTCTTGCGTCGGCCCCGCCCACCAAAGCGCGGGCCGAAATGCCCACCTTCAACGAGCTGTCGTAGGCCGTGCGGCGGGTGGGGTCGAGCGCAAAGCCGAGGTCGACGTCGTCGTGCACTCCTGTGTCCAGCCGGTTCACTCTGGTGCGGGCCTGCTCCCAGTCCTGGCGGCGGAAGGCGCAGTTGGAGCCGAAGGGCGGCCAGTGCCCCATGGCCGCGCCCATGAGGACGAAGTAGGCCTGGATGTACGTAATGTCGGCGAGGCGGCTGCGGATGCGGCCGGTGCCGTAGAAGACGCCCGGCCCCGTGAGAAGGGCCAAGTCCGGGTCCTGCTCGAAGCGCCGGCTTATGCGTTCCAGCCAGTCGGCCGGGGGAATGCTGTCCGCATCGCAGCGTACGATGACGTCTCCGCGGGCGGCGTCGTATCCAGCGGACGCGGCAGCGGCAATCCCCGGCACATGTTCGGGCAGAACCCGGGCGCCGTGCTTTGTTGCGATCTTGGCAGTGTCGTCGCTGGAGCCGTTGTCCACCACGATGATTTCCAGCGGAGCCACGGTCTGGGATTGCAGGGCCTGGAGGCAGTGTTCCAGGAACGGGCCGTCATCCTTGCACGGGATGACCACGGAGAGGGACGGCATCCCCCGATGCTAGCCGGTTTGCCGCTTACCGCGTTGTACGGCCGGACGTAAGCTGATGTGGTCAGGAGCCAGGCGAAGCCGCAGAGGAGTTCCGGCATGCTGAATGGGTCAAATTTCGGGGTCAACATCGGGGCCTTGGTGGCAGTGGGCGTTGCCCTGTACATCGTGCTGGTGGTTCGCCGCCGGAAGTGACAGCCCCGTGCGAGGGTCTCCCGGTTCCGCCACCTAGGATTGTCCCCATGAAGGCTGCCCGAGACGCGGACTCCGTTGCCCTGGTGATCAATGCCGGTGCCCGCCTCGCCGCGGCGGGGCCGGAGCCGGTGGTCGGCAAGCTGCAGAAAGCCGGCCTGCCGATCTCCGCCGTGCACCTTGTCCGCTCGGGCGCCGACCTGGCTTCCACACTCGACAGTGTTGCCGCCGACGGCCATGACCTGGTGGTTGTCGGTGGCGGCGACGGCACCGTGTCCTTCGCCGCCGGCTTTTTCGCTGGGACCGGCACCGTGCTCGGCGTCCTTCCGCTGGGGACGGCCAACGATCTTGCCCGCACGCTGGAGATTCCCGCCAACCTTGACGCGGCGTGCGTCGCGCTCGCGGACGGGAAGGTGGTAGACATCGATCTTGGCCGGGCCAACGGCGAGCCCTTCCTTAATGTGGCCTCCGTCGGCCTGTCCGTGGGGGTGACCGAGAGCCTGAGCCCGCGGCTGAAGCGGCGGCTGGGTCCCTTGGCGTACGGCGTTGCCGCGATCCGCGCGTATGCACGGCACAAACCCTTCCGCGCCCGGCTCGAATTCCCGGAAGGTGACCATGAACCGCTGGAGCTGGAGAACATGTTGCAGGTGGCGGTGGGCAACGGCCGGCATTACGGCGGCGGCAACGCGGTCTCGCCCACCGCGGGAATCGACGACCACACCCTGGACATCTACGCCATCCCGGGTGCGCCGCTCCGGGAGCATGTGCGGATCGCCCGCCTGCTCAAGGACGGCAGCTTCGTCGAACGCGAGGGTGTGTACCACCTGACCACGCAACGCGTCCGGCTGGTGACAGAGCCGCCAATGCCGGTGAACCTCGACGGCGAGATCGCCACGGCCACGCCCGTGGACTTCACCATCGACCGCAACGCCGTGCACGTCGTGGTGCCGCAGTACAGCACCGCCGCGCGCCTCGACGGGTAGCTGGAGCCTCCGCGGCCGATGCGTGCCGCCGTCGTACTTCTTCGATGGATGTGGGGGCCGACGGCTTTTTTCGGATCGACGCTGACCCGTTGCCTCCGCCGTCGGCCCCTGGCCTGTGTGGAATGGGGATTGGTTGCCTGGCGGCGCCGCTTCTTAGCGCCGCCAGGCTCTGAGGCCATCGGTGTTATCCGATGCAGGCGCGGGTTGACTGGGCCCCAGTACCCAGGTGCATCAAGGTTGCTTCCCCGTCCTTCACGCATCACTTTGGAGGGAGGACCTCAAGGACCTGCAGAGATTCGGTCAAGATTGCATCAAGGTCGGCGCAAATTTCACAGGGGACTGTACGGGTCCCGAATGCAGGACTGCCCGCCTCCGGTTCAGGAGGCGGGCAGTTTGTGGTTTTGTCCGCGAGGCCTTCCGGACCTAGACCAGCAGGCTCTCCGGCACGGGCGCGGCGGTGGTTCCCGCGAAGATGGTCTTGTCGATGCCGGAAACCGACGACTTCCCGACAAACCCCATAGCGCCCTTGAACTCCTCCTGCAGGATGCCGAACACGCGGTCCACGGCAGGCTCCCCGCCGGCAGCAAGGGCGTAGGCGAAGGGACGCCCGGCGAGGGCGGCCTTGGCGCCCAGGGCCACTGCCTTGACGATGTCGTGGCCGCGGCGGATGCCGCCGTCGAGGTAGATCTCCGCCCGTCCACCCACGGCGTCGACGATGGACGGCAGGACGTCGATGGTGGCGGGCTGGGCGTCGAACTGCCGGCCGCCGTGGTTGGAAACGAAGATGCCGTCCGCCCCTTCGTCCACTGCCCGGGCTGCGTCTTCGGCGTCCATGATGCCCTTGATCACTAGGTTTCCCTTCCATTCGGAACGGAGCCTGGCGAAGTCCTCCCAGTTGGCACCGGGGTTCTTGTTGGACGCCATCCAGTTGTTCATCTCATTCATGCGCAGTGGGCGGCCGTTGATCTGGTAGTTGCCGTAGGTCATCTTCCGGCCCGTGAGCCACCGCCACACCCAGGCGGGGCGGGTGGCGGCGTTGAAGTAATCCGCCACCGGAGGGCGCGGCGGCATGGACAGCCCGTGGTGCAGGTCCCGCTCACGTTTGCTGGACGATCCGACGTCGCCCGCCACCACCAGCGTCTCGACACCGACAGCCCGGGCCCGCCTGATGTAGCTGGCCGTCTCTTCCGGGTCCTTCCAGAACGCGATCTGCGCCCACAGGTTGTTGGGGGCCACCTTGGCCACCTCCTCGAGGGAGCAGCCGGCCCAGGCGCTGTGGATGAAGATCGACCCCGCCCGGACCGCGGCCCGTGCAACGGCAGGATCCGAGCCGGGGTGGAAGATGGTGAGCATGCCCATCGGGGCCACCATCAGCGGCATCGCCAGGGAATGGCCCAGCACGGTTGTGGATGTGTTGAGTCCCCGGAGGTCCACCATTGACCGTTGGCGAAGCATGAGGGCATCAAAGCGGTCCTCGTTGGCGCGCATGGTGGTTTCGTCCAGGGCGCCGCCTTCCAGGTAGTCCGAAATCATCTTCGGCAGCTGCTTCCGGGACGCTTTCCGGTAGTCCTCGATGCTGACAATCCATTTGTTTCTCAAGGTCCTGCTCCAATGTGAAGGTCTAAATTACTTTCGCCAAGAACTGTTTGGTGCGCTCATGCTTTGGCTCGCGCAGGACGGTGTGCGGATCACCCTGCTCCACGATGCCACCGCCGTCCATGAAGATCAGGTGATCGCCCACTTCCCGGGCGAAGCCGATCTCGTGTGTGACCACGATCATGGTCATTCCGCCGTCCGCCAGGTTGCGCATCACGTCGAGGACCTCGCCCACGAGTTCCGGGTCCAGGGCAGACGTGGGCTCGTCGAAGAGCATCAGGCGCGGTTCCATGGCCAAGGCCCTGGCGATGGCCACGCGCTGCTGCTGGCCACCGGAAAGGGAAGCAGGGTATGAGTGGGCTTTTTCGGCCAGCCCGACCCGCTCCAGAAGGACCCGCGCCCTGTCCTGGACGGCCTTACGGTTCTCCTTTTTCACCCGCACCGGCGCTTCGCAGATGTTCTCGAGGACCGTCATGTGCGGGAAGAGGTTGAAGCTCTGGAAGACCATCCCGATGTTCTCGCGCATCTTTGCCGCCTCCGCGTTGTTCTGCGCGTGCAGCCGGCCTTTTCTGATCTTCACGCCAACCGGCTGTCCCTCCACGAGGATGTACCCGCCGTCGAGCGTTTCCAATTGGTTGATGCACCGGAGGAACGTCGACTTTCCGGAACCGGACGGCCCGATGATGCAGGTGACGCTGCCCCTGGGGATGGTGAGGTCGATGCCCTTGAGGACTTCAAGGTCGCCGAAGCTCTTGGTGACTGCCTGTGCCTCGATCATCACGTCAGTCACGGCTGGACCTCCTGTGCTGTGGTGCGGGGGTTCGGTGCTTTGGGCTTGCGGGGCCGCTGGTTCCGGCGCCCCGTTCTGATGCCGCCCCGGTTGAAGTGCCGCTCAATGAAGTACTGGCCCAGGCTCAGGATGCTGGTGACCAGCAGGTACCACATGCTGGCGGCGATGAGCAGCGGAATCGTCTTGAAGTTGGCGCTGTAGACCAGCTGGGCAGAGTACAGGAGTTCGGGGAACGCCAGGACACTGACCAGCGAGGTGGTTTTCAGCATGGAAATGGTCTGGTTACCGGTGGGCGGGATGATGATCTTCATCGCCTGCGGCAACACAACCCGGGAAAGAATCGCAAACCTGCGCATGCCAAGAGCCGTGGCAGCCTCCGTCTGGCCGCGGTTGACGCTCAACAGCCCGGCCCGCACGATCTCCGACATGTAGGCGCCCTCGTTCAGGCCCAACCCCAGGATCGCCGCCATGAACGGGGTGATCAGCACGTTGGCATCCACCGAGAAGAACTCCGGACCGAAGGGCACCCCCACCGCAATCCGCGGATAGATGGCCGCGATAAAGCCCCAGAAGAGGAGCTGAACGAACACCGGTACACCGCGGAACAGCCAGACCAGGAACGCGGCGGTTCCGGCAACAATGGCGTTCGGGGCAAGCCTGGCCAGCGCCAGCAGGACACCGACGACGATGCCGACCACCATGGAGATGGCGGTCAGTCCCAGCGTGCGCAGGAGTCCCGTGAACAGCCGCTCCGAGGTGAACCAGCCGAAGACCACGTTCCACTCGAAGCGCGGATTGGTGACCAGGGAGTACGCGACGAGGAAGACGGCGAACAGGACGATTGCCGCCGTGAGCCACAATCCTCCGTGGCGCTGGTGGGGGCGTCCCAGGAGAAGCTGCCGGTCCAGCCCGTCATGGACCGTGGCGCTCCGCTCCGTGGCTGTGTTGGCCATGTGGCTACTGCGCTTTGTTGAAGGCGAAGTCAGAGATTGCACCGCTGCCTACCCCCCACTTGTCGAGGATCTCCTTGTACTTGCCGCTCTTGGCAAGGGACTCCATGCCGAGCTGGATGGCCTTCTCCAAACCGGCGCCCTTCTTGAATCCGATGCTGACGGGGGAGACGTCCTTCTCGCCCAGCAGTTCAATCTGCCCGCCCTGCTTGATGGCGTATCCCAGGGTGGGGCCGTCGATGTAGACGGCGTCGATGCGGCCTGCCGTCAATGCGAGGTTCGGGGCCTGCATATCCGGGTAGGTCATGGCTTCAATGGCTGGATTGCCGGCGGCCGTACACGCCTGGGACAGGGCGGGAAGCCGTTTGAGGTCCTGGAATGAACCCTTCAGCACACCCACCTTCTTGCCGCAGAGCGTGTCCACCGTGAGGTGCTGGGGGTTGCCCGGAGCCACCCCGATGCCGCTACCGGACTGGTAGTAGTCGACAAAATCAAGCACCTTCATGCGTTCGGTGGAGGGCGACATCTGGGAGACAGCCATGTCGAACTTGCCGGCGGCAATGCCGGGGATGATGCCGTCAAAGGGGCCGCTCTTGATCTCTGTTTTCAGGCCCAGTGTCTGACCGAGGGCCATGGCAATTTCCGGGTCCACGCCCTGGATGGTTGTCCCGTCCGGGGCCATGAAGTGCAGCGGCGGAGAGCTCTGGCTCATGGTCACCGTGAGGGTGCCCTTGTCCCGTGCTTCTTGGGGGAGGGCTGCCGCGGCTGCGTCGTCGACTTTGACGGCCTCCGCTGAGCTTGAGGATTTTGGAGCGACGGACTGCGCTGAAGAGGCCATGTCCGGGTTGGAACATCCGGAGAGGAGCGCGCTTGCCATTGAAACTGCGGCGACGGTTACCAACATCGATCGGAACTGAATCATTTAGACGCCTTCGGAGTTTGGGGGAGGAGTTGAAGTGGGGAAAGGATCCAACCTTCGCGGTCAGCACCGTGTGTGTTCTGGATCACGGGCTATCCGGTATCATGTACCGTACATCATGCACGATTTCCTGCAAACCCTTTTTGGGCCCCACTGCTTTATGACGCGGGAGAGAACAAACTGATGTGCACGCCAGCATCCCCGGCCGCCCAATTCACATAGGATTCCGAAATGAACGCCGCTTCGCCCGAAGAAGAAGTACTCATCCCCGGCCGGCCAATGTTGGTGGATCAGGTTTTCGAGGCCATCCTGTCCCTGTTGCTGGATGACAAGATTTCCACCGGATCGCCGTTGAGTATCGACGGACTCGCCAAGCGCTTCAAGGTTTCCTCTACTCCCGTCAGGGAAGCGCTGGCCCGACTGGAGGCAACGGGAATGGTCCGCAGGGAAGCGCTCCGCGGGTACAAGGTGGCCCCTGAGCCCACCGCCAGCGACGTGGCGGCACTCCTCACCTCGCGCCAGATCCTGGAGCCCGCCTGCACCGGGATCGCGTCCGCCAATACCTCCGAGGCGTTAGTGGCAGACCTGGAACGGTTCCATCACGACCTTGAGGCGTCCCGGCAGGGCGGCGACACCTTCGCTGGATACCGTGCCTACTGGAAGGCTGACGAGGGTTTCCACCGGCGCATTGTTGAAGCAACGGACAATGAATTCCTGCTCCGGGCATACACCTCCATTGAGGGCAGCATCCAGCGGTTCAGGCTCATGGTGCACAACGACATGAGCGGAGACCACACCGTCCAGGAGCACGAAGCAATTATTGACGCCATCAAGGCCGGTAACCCCGAAGCGGCCACTGCTGCTATGGCCCGGCATATCGAAGGCATCAGGTCGCGCTCGGAAACTTTGACGAAGTTCGGGCACCAGTAGCAACCTCCGCGACTCGCTTCCCCATCTTCGCGGTGCGCCTTCCTTTTCGCACCCCAGATTCGGGCCGCGAAAAGGAACCTGCGCAGCGGAACCGCATCGGCGCGTCGAAAACAAGGTGCGGGCCGGCACCTTGCCGCGTTCCGCCGTCGTACTTCCGCTCGGCACATGCCCGAGAAATCTGGTGCCGTTTGCGCCGGGGACATGAATAATACGGAGTGCTGGGAACAGCGGAAGTACAGCGGCGTGCGCGTGGCTGCAACGACGGCGGCCGAAGGAACTGGACATGACGAGGTCACACCGGAGCGTACGGCACCAGCCCGAAACGAGCGTGGAGCTGAACCCGCTGTTCAGCCGACCCGGGGAAGCCACCATCTTTCCGCGGTTCACTATCCCGGACGGGGAATCCCTGCCCGCCACCGCCTACCAGGTGGTTCACGACGAGGTGATGCTGGACGGCAACTCGCGCCTGAACCTGGCCACGTTCGTGGGCACGTGGATGGAGAAGGAAGCCTCGCAGCTGTACGCCGAAACGTTCGACAAGAACATGATCGACAAGGACGAATACCCGCAGACGGCGCTGATCGAGACCCGGTGCTGGCGGATGCTCGCGGACCTGTGGAATGCACCGGATCCTGCCGCGGCCATCGGCACCTCCACTGTTGGGTCCTCCGAAGCATGCATGCTGGGCGGACTGGCGCTCAAACGCCGGTGGCAGCACCGCCGTCGCGCCGAGAAGAAGCCCACGGAGGCGCCCAACATTGTCCTCAGCTCCGCCGTGCAGGTGTGCTGGGAGAAGTTCTGCAACTACTGGGACGTGGAAGCCCGCTACGTGCCCGTCTCCGCCGAACATCCCACGCTGGACGGTCACGACCTGGAACGGTACGTGGACGAAAACACCATCGGCGTGGTGGCCATCATGGGCGTCACCTACACCGGCGCCTACGAACCCGTGGAGCAGATCAGCGCCGCACTTGACCGCATCCAGGCTGACACCGGCCTGGACATCCCCATCCACGTGGACGGCGCATCCGGGGCCATGGTGGCGCCCTTCCTGAACCCGGAGCTGGTGTGGGACTTCCGGCTCCCCAGGGTGGCCTCCATCAACACGTCCGGGCACAAGTACGGGCTGGTCTATCCGGGCCTGGGCTGGGTGGTGTGGCGGGACGAACAGTCCCTGCCCGAAGACCTGGTGTTCCACGTCAGCTACCTGGGCGGCGACATGCCCACCTTCGCCCTGAACTTCTCCCGGCCCGGCGCGCAGGTTCTGCTGCAGTACTACCTCTTCCTCCGGCTGGGCTTCGCCGGCTACAAGTCCGTCCAGGCAAGCTCCCGCGACGTTGCGCTGTACCTCTCGCACGAGATCGGGGCCATGGACGCCTTCACCCTGTGGAGCGACGGGTCCGACATCCCGGTCTTCGCCTGGCAGCTCACCGACGGCCACACCAAGAACTGGAACCTGCACCACCTCTCCGAACGCCTGCGCATGAACGGCTGGCTGGTCCCGGCCTACCCGCTGCCGGAAGGGCTCGCCGACATCACGGTGCAGCGGATCGTGGTCCGCAACGGCTTCACCCGCGACCTGGCGGCAAGCTTCCTGACCGACTTCAAGAAGGAAGTGGCTTACCTGGATTCCCTGACGGCGCCCATGCCCGACGGGCAACAGAAGGAAGCGTTCCACCACTAGCCCTTATTCAAAGGAGTGCCACGTGTGCCGACTGTTCGGGCTGCACGCCGGGTCCCGGCCCGTCCGCGCCACCTTCTGGCTGCTGGACGCCCCGGACAGCCTGTCCGAGCAGAGCAGGAGGGAGCCCGACGGCGCGGGGATCGGAAGCTTTGATCCCGACGGCGGCGCGCGGGTCAGCAAACGGCCGCTCGCCGCGTGGGAGGACCACGCCTTTGCCCGCGAAGCGCGGCAGCTGCTGAGCACCACCTTCCTGGCCCACGTCCGGTACGCCAGCACGGGCGCGCACACCATGGTGAACACGCACCCGTTCGAGCAGGACGGCCGGCTGTTCGCCCACAACGGCGCTTTCCACGGCCTGGACCGGCTGGATGCGCGTCTTGGTGGGCTTGGCGTGGCGGGTCTGGTGCAGGGCCAGACCGACAGTGAACGCCTCTTCGCCCTGATTACGGCCGAGACCCGCAGGGCCGGCGGGGATGTGGCGGAAGGCATTGCCAGGGCGGTGGGTTGGATTGCCGCCGAGCTGCCCGTCCTGGCCCTGAACATCATTATCACGACGGCGACGGACCTTTGGGCGCTCCGCTACCCGGCAACCCACCCGTTGTACATCCTGGAAAGGGACCCGGCAGCCGAGCCCGCTCCGGCGGCACCGCTGGACGCGCGAAGCCACCGGATCCGTTCACGAAGCACGGAGCTCTCGGCGGTGCGCTCGGTTCTCTTTGCCACCGAACCGATGAACCACAACCCCGGCTGGCGTCCCCTGTCTCCGGGGGAGCTGGTGCACGTTGGCCCGGACCTGGCGGTGGCCTGCACCTTTCCGTTCCCGGACCAACCTGCGTACCCGCTCACGCTCGCCGACCTGGAACCGTCCGCGGCCGCGTCGCAAATGTCCTGACGGGGTTGGTTTCCCGTCGGTGTTTAGGTGTTGGGGGTTGCAGCCTTCTTCGCCAGCGCTTCCGCCATCTTCTGGACCTTGGTGCCGTAACCGCCGTTGACAGCGGTGTCCTTGATCTTGTTCGCCTGGGCGTCGAGGTCAGCCGGGGCGGCGTTCTTGAGCGTCGTCAGGTCCGCCTGCAGGTTTGCGGGGAGCTTGGCGAACAGCTTCGGGTGGCTGATGAGCTGGCTGGCCACCTGCTGGAGCCCGGCGCCGGGGTTGCCCGAGCTGAACGCGGTGCGCAGCTCCTGGCGCAGGCCGGCCAGGCTGGTGGCAGCCTTCTCCGCTGCGTCGGCACGCTTCTGGATCTCGGCGCCGTACCCGCCGGACAGGGCCGTGGTCTTGATCTTGTAGGCGTCCTTCACCCGATCGGCCGCGGAGGCGTCCTTGAGGGTGGTCACATCCGCCTGCAGCGCAGCGGGGAGCTTTGCGAAAAGCTGGGGGTGGTTCACAAGGGCGGCAGCTGCCTTTGCCGCGCGGTCCCCGGCTGCCTGCGGGCTGTCCGCCTTCAGGCTCAGGAACGCCTCCAGGCCTCCCGAGCCCTTTGGCGTGTGGGCCTTGGCGCCCGCAGCGGGGGAAGCTGTTGAAGCGGGGGTTGACGTGGGGGATGCGGACGCGGCACCGACGCCCGCCACGGCCATGGCACCGGCAGCCAGGACGGCTGCCGCTCCAACTCCGATGCGGGTTTTGATTGACGGAATTGACGGCTTCACCACGTTGTGTCCTTCCAAACTTGCGCGTGCACGCCGGACCCAGTGACCGGCACGGGTTCACTGTAGGAGCGAAGACTGGGGAAAAGCTGAAAAACGCCTTGGTCTTTGTCCGGTTCCTTACCTCTGTCCGGGGTGCGGATTATGCTCGGACCATGGCGCATGTTTTTCTGACGAAGCCCCTTACCGGTGGCAAGCAAGGGGTTTGGCAGCGGCGCGTGTGGATGTGGATCGCTGCTGCCGGACTGGACGTGTACATTCTTGGTTTCGTCATCGGGCTGCAGCCGTCCGGTCCGCTCTGCGGCAGCCCCCTGGTTCCCAACAGCCGGGCAGCTGAACTGATGGACCAGCAGCGGGGCGGCGGCGGGGCGGCGGCCGCCTGCTACCGCAGCATTGATGCCGATTCTGTCCCTGTGTGGGCCCTGCTTGCGCTGGGAATCGCTCTTGTCATCGCCGGGGTGGCGGCGCGAATAGTCACCATCCGGCGGTCCGCCGCCTGAACCGGCGCTGAATGGGGCAGGGGCGGGACCTGCTGCAGTGCCCGGGCATCTGTAAGGATGGGTTGGTGGCTCACCCGGGCGCGCTGATCCTGCCGAAAGGTCCATCATGGACATCGTTGAAGTGATTTTGAATGACCACCACGAGCAGCGGCGGCGGTTCGCCCTGCTCGACGAAATGCATGGGTGCGAACCCTCCGACCTGGAACCTGTGTGGAAACAGCTCCGCATCCTGCTGGAAGTACATGCCAAAGCAGAAGAGGAACTGTTCTATCCCGAACTGATGGAATTGGGGACCGGAGCAGGCGGAAAGGATTCCGCCGGTGATGAAACCGAGGACGCGATCCACGACCACAATGAGATCCGGGACGCCATCGGTGAAGTTTCCCGCCACCCGGCCGGCGCACCGCAGTGGTGGGACGCGATGGCAAAGCTCAATGAAGCCAACGGCGACCACATGGCAGAGGAGGAGCGTGAAGGCCTGACCGATTTCCGGCAGCACGCGTCCCTGGAACTGCGCCACCGGCTTGGACTGTCCTTCAGCATCTTCGAGTCCGCCCACGCCGACGGCATCGAATCCCACGACATCGACCCCGATGAGTATGTCCACGAGCACGAGTAGGGGCGGCTGCATCCAGTCGCACTGCGGTTAAAGCCGGCCACCCTGCAGCTGAACAGCTGCAGGGTGACCGGCTTTGTCCGTCCGGGCGTCGAACCAGCCTTGGTTCGGCTTACTGTTCGGCGTCGGAACTTTGGAGCCGGCGCCTGACGAAGATGGCCGTCACCACCAGCGCGAGGACCAGGACCGCGGCAATGCCGCCCACCAGGGCCCACGGCACCTGGCCGGGTTGTGTGGATGCCTGGGCGGGCGCCGCCGTCGTGGGCGCCGCACTGCTTGCGCCGGCACCGACTGCACTGCCCCCGGCGTTCGCACTGTTCGCGGTGAAGGTGAAGGTTCCCTCGATGGGGTGCCCGTCCGAGGAGACCACCCGCCACACCACGGTGTACTTGCCGGCCGGCGCTCCTGCCTTGACCGCCTGGGAGACGTGGTTGTCCACGATCTCCACCGCACCGTCCGCCTGGTCAGTGCCTGCGGAGTCTTCCACCCGCACGATCGAATTGATGGCAATCGGGGTGCGGTCGAAGGTCAGGCCGATCTTGGCCGGAACGCTTTGGACCGTGGCGCCGTCGGCAGGATCACTGGATTCGAGGGCATCGTGGGCCTGGGCCGCAGCCGCCGGAAGCACCAGGAACGCTGCCGTGGCGAGCGTGAGCAGGAGCCGTGCGGGCCAGCTCCGCCGGTTGTTATTTTCCGTTGTCACGGCCAGCTCCTTTCACGCGCCGCCCGGCGAGGACAAGCCCCAGGGCAGTGGCACCGAGGACCAGTCCGGCTGCACCCAGCACGATTCCCCAGACGGAAGCGGCGTTGCTGGACGCAGGGGAGACCTGCGCCGCTGGTTCCGCAGCCGGCGCTCCCGGTGCGGCAGCCGCCGTCGTACTGTCCTCGGCGGTGGTGGTGAAGGACGGGGCCGGATGTTTAGGCTCGGGCTGTCCCTCGCTCTTTTCCTGGTCCCAGTTCACTACGGAGCCGTCCGAGTAGGACTGCGCCGCCTTCAACGTCACGGTGGTCCCCTCCGCCGGGAGCCTACCCACGGACAGGGAGAACGACTGGTACTGGTTCTGGCCCAACTGGTGCGCCTCATCGGCAGTCCACACCACGGAACTCGGCGCCTTGGTCACCGTGGCACCGGCCACTGTTACGGGCTTGGGCAGCTCGCTGGTGATCACCTGGGCGCTCCAGCCCTCCACCGGCTTGACGGAAACGGAGGTGAAGGGGGTGTCCGCCGGCAACTTCACCTCGAGCTTGGTGGTCTTCGCGGTGGGGGATTCGTTGGGCACATTGAACGTCAGGTGCGAGTAGCCGTTGGCGCCGGTATCGTCCGGGTCCACGCTGACGTGGGCGGACGCGGCGGTGGCCCCCGCGGCGATGATTCCCGCGGCTGCGGTGGCGGCGCCAAGGGATTTCAGGGTACGGCGAAGTGTTGTTTTCATTGCATGCTTTCCAGGAAATGGGCGTACTGGCAGGACCCGGCGCGGCAATGGCCCGGGTCAGGATGTCACGTGCCGCTCAGGGAGCGGTGGGGACCAGCGGCGGCCCACGCCTGGCCGGCAGCCTGAGGTTCCGCCAGCGGGAAAGGACGACGACGGCGGGCGGCGCCGGTTGGAGCGGCCAGTCAGGGATGACCACCGGCGTGAGGATCCGGATGATGGGACGGAGCCACGCGGCGAGGGCCCAGACAGCTGCCTCGCCCCGCGCCAGCACCAAAGCAGTGGCCAGTGTTGCCGCGGCGTGAAGGACCAGCATCAGCGTGCTGGGAACCGCGTAATCCGGGGTGAGCGCAGTGGCGGGCAGCACCGGCCCGGAGCCGTGCAGATGGCCGACGGCGACGTGCTGGGATCCTGCGGACACGGACAGGGCGCCAAAAGCCTCGTGAAGAATCAACTGGCTGGCCACCAGGAGCCCGGCCATGGCGGGCGCGGCCACTTTGAACCTGGCCAGGATCATGACTGGAGCCAGCACCAGCGCCACAAGCCCCAGGAAGATTACGGGCTGGGGCAGCGAGCCGCCGGCCATGACGTGGGCGCCGGCAGCCAAGGTGATCATAGCCGTCGTAACAGCCATGGCGCGGGGGAAGCGCAACGGGGCACTCATGCCATTCGCCACCCTTCCACCTCGATATTGCCGGTATCTACTTTAGGTTCGGCCCCGGCGTGCACGGTAATCGGGGGCCCTTTGCCGGGCAGTCCCGCCGGCCGTGACGCAAACTGTGCTCCCCGTGCGCCATTCAGGAGTGCCCCAGACTTGAAGAGTAGGGTGAAAGCCGGTTGCCACCACTGCAGCAATTCGATGCGAGAACCGGAGACACGCATGCCCAAGGGAGTTCCTTCCCAATCCACGTCCAATCCGTCCGAGCGCCGGAACCCGTTGCGCGTCGCCGGGATCACGCTGGGCTGGTTTGTGGGCTTCCTTGCCGTCAGCGCCGTTTGCGGGGCCCTTGTTGCCGGCCTGATGATGCCGGCAGCAGCCGTGACGGAGACAGTGGTGGCGGGCGGATCCCAGGCGCTGACTACCAACCTCCCCAACGACGTGTTCTCCGCGCCCCCGGCACAGATGACGCGGGTGCTGGCCGCGGACGGAACCCAGATTGCCACCCTTTTCAACGAAAACCGGACCCGGATTCCCCTGGACCAGATGTCGCCCAACATCAAGAACGCGATCGTGGCGATCGAGGATTACCGGTTCTACCAGCACGGCGGCATTGATCCCGAAGGCATCTTCCGGGCATTGGCGGTGGACGCCGCCGGCGGGCACCAGGGCGCATCGACGCTGACCCAGCAGTACGTCACCAACATGCTCAACGAAAACCTGATCGCCCAGGGCAAGGACGCCCAGGTGGTGCTCAACGGGCAAAAAGGCGTGAACCAGAAGATCCAGGAGATGAAGCTCGCCATCGGCCTTGAGGAGAAGTACTCCAAGGACCAGATCCTGGCCGGATACCTGAACGTGGTGGGTTTCAACAGCAACGCGTACGGCATCCAGGCCGCCAGCCAGTATTTCTTCTCCGTTGACGCCAAGGACCTTACCCTGCCCCAGGCGGCGCTGCTCGCCGGCCTGGTCAACGGCCCTTCACTGTTCGATCCCACCGTCCACCCCGAGGCTTCCAAGTCCCGGCGCGACCTGGTGCTCGACGCGATGCTGCAGCACGGCTACATCAACCAGCAGCAACACGACGACGCCGTCAAAACGCCCATCCAGCTCAAGGTCAACCCACCGAAGCAGGGCTGCGCCTATGCTCCGCAGGCGCAGTACTTCTGCGACTACGTCATCCACCAGATCGAGAATGACCCGGCGTATGGCGCTACCCTGGACGACCGCGACCAGAAGATCATGGCCGGCGGCCTGACCATCAAGACCACCCTGGATCCCCGGCTGCAGGGACCGGCCCAGGCCCAGGTGGACGCCACCGCCGGCGCGAACCCGGACAAGTGGGGTGCCTCCCTGGTAACGATCGAGCCGGGCACCGGAAAAGTCCTGTCCATGGCACAGAATTCACGGAAACTGCCCGGCCAAGGCGCCGGATTCGTCTCCGACTACAACTTCAACGTGGACGGCAGCGACGCGGCCGGAAACAGCCTGGGTGGTGTGGGCGGCATGCAGCCCGGTTCCACCATGAAGCCGGTGACCCTGGCGGCGTGGCTTGGCGAGGGTAAGTCAACCAACCAGATCGTTGACGCCTCCAAGCGGCGCTACGGCATCTACTACCCCTGGAAGACAACTTGCCATCCTGTGCAGGGCTGGTTCGACAGCACCGTGCGGGACTCTTCGGACCTGCAGAACGATGAGCCTAACTGGTACCGGCCCATGACGGTTCGGGAAGGCATCTACCAGTCGATCAACACGGCCACGTTCGCCTCCCTCGCCGGGCTCAATGATTTCTGCGATGTCCAGCGCGCTGCAGACGCCATCGGCCTGCACCTGGGCAGCGGAAAAGACGAGAAGATCGACCTCTCAACCCTGGGAAACATCCTGGGCAGCCAGAACGTGGCACCCCTGACCATGGCGAACGCGTTCGCCACCTTCGCGGCCAACGGCACCTACTGCAGCCCCATTTCCATCACGGAAGTGGACGACGCCCAGGGCAAAAAGATCGGGGGACAAACATCCTCCTGCCAGGCCGGAGCACTGAAACCCGATGTTGCCAAGGCTGTCACCAACGTCCTCCAGGACGTCCTCACCAAAGGCTCCGGGCTGCTGATTCCGCAGAAACTCGGGGTACCGGATGCTGCAAAGACCGGCACCAATGAATGGAACAACCAGACCTGGGTGGTGGGATACACGAAAGGTCTGGCCACGGCATCCTTCTTCGGCGATCCCTTCAGTGGCGGCTCGGACCGGTTGGGCCGCAACATCACCGTCAACGGCAAGTTCTATCCGGCCGTGGACGGGGCATTCATCGCTGGTCCGCAATGGGCCCAGTACATGCAGGGCGTAGTGGGCCTTTACGACCACGGAAACTTCGACGCGCCGCCGCAGAACCTCATCAGCGACCCCGCAGGACAGCGGACCAAGAGCAACTGATGGAAGAAGCACGATCTCGAACCACCGTGCTTGACAGGACCTTCCGCATCTCGCTGCTCCTCAAGGGCCTGGACGGGTTCCTGGAACTGATCGGCGGCGTTCTCCTTTTGCTGGTCACTCCAGCGCAGATCGGCGAGGTGGCCCGGTTCCTTACCCAGCATGAACTCGCCCAGGATCCCCGGGACTTCGTGGCCAACAGCCTGCTGCACATGACCGCCAACCTTTCGGGGTCGGCGTCGTTGTTTGGCGCTGTCTACCTCCTTCTGCACGGCGTGGTGAAGATCGTCCTGGTGTGGGCCGTCCTGAAGGAAAAGCTGTGGGCCTACCCGTGGATGATCGCCTTCCTGCTGCTCTTCATCGCCTACCAGCTGTACCGGATCTCGGTGTCGTTCTCCTGGGGCATGGTGCTCCTCACCGCGTTCGACATCTTCATCGTGTGGATTACCTGGCGCGAGTACCGGATCCGGCGGGCGCAGCGCCGGGTGCCTGAGGTTGATGCGGAAACGCCCCGGTCCTCGCGCTGACAGCTTCGACTACTACGACTGCGGGTTCATCCCTCGCGGTGCCGGTCCGCCCATATGGCATCACTGTCCACTTTCCAGTTTTTTCTGGCCGGTTTAGGTCACGGTGAGCTCGGTGTACATCCCGGCCCAGTAGTGGCCCGGAATGTTGCAGAACAGTTCATACCGTCCGGGCTGCAGGTCAAGAGTGACCCATCCGGCCGCGGACGGCAGGATCCCGTTGCCCTCGCCTTCGGCGCAGGTAGCGGCGGCCTCGCCCAGGCTGCCGGCCTCGTCGACTCTTCCGTCCCGGCCCATCGGCCGACTTCCTGCACTCTGTGTGCCTGCCAGCGGGACGACCAGCATTTCGTGGGGGATGCTACCTGCGTTGGTGACGAAAAAGGTTACTTTGCCGTGGACCACGGTGGCCCGGTCGGCGGTCAGGCGCATGCCGCCGCGCATCATCCTTGGCCCGGACCTCATGGACCCCATGTCGGTGGTAGTCACGTTGACGACGGTGCCGGCGACGCTCGGCGCCGTACAACGGGTGGCGGCGGGATTTCCTGCTCCGCCCGGTTTGGGGCCGGCGCCCAGCAGCGAAACAGCCGCCATGGATAACGCGGTCAGCAGCAGCGTTGCGACAACACCGATCAGGATCGACGTGTTGCGGGAGAGCTGTTTCACGGCTTGCGTCGGAGAGCAGCTCGACGTTCATTCAGCTCGGTCGCATCGATTTCCCCCCGGGCGAACCGTTCGTTCAGGATCCGCTCAGCCTCATCGTGAGGAGACCCGTAGGATCTCGCCTGGCCCTTGTGTCCGCCGCGGACCAGAAGAATCACGACCGTCACCACGCCGGCCCAGAACAGCAGCATCAGCACGGCCATCGCAATCCAACCGCCCATACCCCAGTCGCCGTACCATCCGTACATCATCGCCGGAAACACCTTTCGATCCTTGCCGCGGCTGCTAACACCTTTCCTCGGCCGGCGCCGGATGAACAGAGCCATAAGTCACCCAATCGTGGGCCGAGTGGTGGCCATGCGTCACTCGCGTGAGGAAGTTTCATCCAAGGCCCTCCCGCCCGCTCTAGGTTGCTTCGGAGTCGAAGGGGGCTGCCTGTCCGGCCCAATTGTCCTGCTGCCGGGAAGAAGCACCCGGTGCCTCGCGCGTCGTCGTAGCCGGGGTATGGGGAGGCTGGGCAGGTTCATCCAGGAGCGCCTCTCGGATGATCCGGCGGGGATCGTACTGGCGCGGGTCGAGCCGTTTCCAGTCAATGTCATCGAACCCGGGCCCGAGCTCCTGGCGGAGCTGTTCCTGCGCGCCGGAAGCCAGACGGCGCAGTTCCCGGATGAGGCGGCCAAACTTGGCGGCATATTCGGGCAATTTGTCCGGGCCCAGCACCAAGGCGCCGATGATGAGGAGGACGAAGAGCTTTTCGGCGTCGATACCGAACATCCCATTATTTTACTGCGATCGGGGCCGCGGGAGTGCGGGGAAAAGGAGCCTGGAGTCCGCTTGGGCGTAGGCTCCGCGAGCCGCCGTCAGGCCATCGTGGCTACGGCGAAAAGGCCGGCGACGCCAACGAGATAGAGGACCAGGACGACCAAGGAGTCGGTTCCCATGCCGAGGTGTTTCTTTTTCGGGCGGAAGAGGAGGCCCAGCAGGTAGGCCAGGGTCAGCAGGATCGCCAGGGCGGTGAGGTAGATGTCGGTGGCCTGGGCCTGTGGCAGGACCGGCTTGCCGGTGATCAGGACTGCGACCAGGAACAGAACCGGCAGGAACGCATTGCCGCCAAAGATGTCGCTGAAGGCCAGCTTGTAGTCGCCCTGCTTCACGGATGCCAGCCCGGTGGAAATTTCCGGCAGGGACGTGGCCAGGGCAAGGAAGGTGGCTCCGAAGAGGACGCCCGAAAGCCCGATGTGCCCGGCGATCGCATCGCCGCTGCGCTCCAGCACCACGCCTGCGCCAAGGGTGGCCAAGGCCGCGACGGTGAAGATCAGGGCAGACTTGCCCGTGCTGATGTGCCGGGTCTTCTCGTTGGCCTTTTTCTTGGAATGGCCCTGGGGCTCGTCCTGCCCGCCGGGCGCGTCACCTTGCTGGTGCCAGGGAAGGCCTTTCTGGGAACGTTGGACCAGGATCAATCCGAGGATCCAGATCACGGCGATCAGCACAGCGGCCGGCGTCAGGCGCAGTCCCACCAGCGAGTTCGGCATCTGGCTCCCGGCGATCACTACGCCCAGGACTGCAATGACGGTGACGGCTTCGATGACGAGCGTCAGGGACGCTGCCTTGTAGCTGAGGGGATCGGTGCCCCTGGTTCCAAACACGTCGAGGATGACCAGCACGACAGTCTGAATGGCGATACCACCCAAGATGTTTCCAACGGCCACACCGATGTTGTTGGACACGGCCGCACTGACGGTGATGGCGATCTCGGGCAGATTCGTGGCAATGGCGAGCAGGATCAGGCCGCCCAGCGCCGACCCCAGATGCAGCCGGTCATCAAGGACATCTGTCTGTTTGGAGAGGTGGATTCCCGCCACCCAGATCACCGCTGCGGCAGCGGCGAAAATCAGTAACAGAACTGCCAGGGGCAGCGATTCCATGCCTCTCCCTTCCCGGGCGGCGCCCTGCCACCCAGGAATCACGTACCCATGGGCAAGACCTGGAACTGCATATCCATGCTGGGAATGCTCTGGGAATTGCAGCTGAGGCAGGTATTGCGCCCTGCTGAATTGCAGTATCAATTACTGGTCAGATCTGCGGATGGGCCGCCTAGCCTTCATCCATGCTGAGAATCGTGAAGCAGATCCTGCGATCCAAGCCAAAGTGCCGGTACTGCGGGCTGGCCCTGCCGGAATCTCCTACTGCGGCATTTTGCTCCCGCAATTGCTACGACAGCTATCAGTACTGGGGCGGTGCCTCCGCCCGCAGAGAGTGACGTCGCCGTCGACATTTGCAGTGGCCCCAGTCCACACCTCTTCGCAAAACTACTAACCATGCTTACTATTGTGGGGCGCGGCTGTCCGCTGGGGGCAGAGCACCCGCGCTGCACCGGAGGTTTTTCAAGCATGGACAACGAAATGCGTCCCCTCACCGATGAAGAACTGATGTCGGAGCAGGCCACCGCCCTGCCGGACAAGGAAGTGGCGTCCGTCCTGGACCTGAACGCGGACCTGGACCTGGGCATCAACGCAGCGGCGCCTATCGACCTGGCTGTCGCCGCCAACGCCAATGTGGCAGCACCCATTGATGCCGCCGCCTCGGCCAACATCCTCTCCTACGGTTCGGACGCGCAGGCGCTGTCCAGCCAGGACGCCGCCATCGACCAGGGCATCACCGCCGATGCCAACGCCGACTCCACCCAGGACAGCCTGATCGGCCAGGGCGACGGCACCACCGATACGGGTACCGCCGACGCCGGAACCACGGATGGAACGTCCGGCGCAGTGTCAGATCCCACCAGTACCGGAGGGCTGACCGACGCAGCCGGGGCGCTGAACGGCAACCTGCTGAACGTCGATGTGAACCTGGATGCCGATGCCGCCATCGCCGCTCCCATCAACGGTGCCGTGGCCGCGAACGCCAACGTGGCTGCACCCATCGACGCCGCAGTGGCCGCCAACATCGGCTCCATCGACAGCCAGGCCTATGCCATCTCGGACCAGAGCGCCACCATCTCGCAGCACATCGACGGCGAGGCAAATGCCACCGCCGGCCAGCAGTCCGACCTGCAGCAGTAAGCAGACATGACCCAAACCCACGGCGGGCCGCCTCCCGAGGCGGGCCCGCCGTCGTCACGCGTCTCCGTTGCCCCGGATCCGTCGGGAAAGATGTCGACGGCTGCTGCCCACCTGCCCGCCCGGGCCGACGGCGTCCAGCTCCTGGGCACCGCGGAGGGGTCGGGCTACCGCGAACCGCCCGCCCTGGTGCGGCGAGCCGACGGCCAGACCCTCCAGCTGACCCGGCTGCTGTACTTGGTGCTGGAGGCGGCGGACGGGACCCGCGACCTGGACGGCATTGCCCGGCACGTCAGCGAAGGGTCCGGGCGGCTGGTCAGCGCTGACAACGTCCGTACCCTGATGGACTCGCAACTGCTGCCCCTGGGCCTGCTCCGGCTTGCCGACGGCACGCAGCCGGAAGTCAAGAAGTCCAACCCGCTCCTGGGCCTGCGCTTCCGCTACATCGTGTCCGACCCCGCCCGTACCCGCAGGATCACCGCACCGTTCGCGGTGCTGTTCCACCCACTGATCGTGGTGGCCGTGACGGCCGCGTTCCTGGCTGCATGCTGGTGGGTGCTCATGGTCAAAGGGCTCGGCTCAGCCACCCACGAGGCTTTCGAGCAGCCTGCCCTCCTGCTGCTGATCCTCGCCGTCACCATCCTGTCAGCCGGTTTCCATGAATTCGGCCACGCCGCCGCCACACGCAAGGGCGGAGCCACACCCGGGGCCATGGGCGCCGGGCTATATCTGCTGTGGCCAGCCTTCTTCACGGACGTCACCGACTCCTACCGCCTGGGCCGCGGCGGCCGGATCCGCACCGACCTGGGCGGGCTGTACTTCAACGCGATCGTGGCCGTCGCCATCATGGGACTGTGGTGGGCCACCGGCTTTGACGCACTGCTGCTGGTGGTGGTCACGCAGATCCTGCAGATGGTCCGGCAGCTCATCCCACTGGTCAAGTACGACGGCTACCACATCCTGGCGGACGCCACCGGCGTACCCGACCTGTTCCAGCGCATCAAACCCACCCTCCTGGGAATCCTTCCCTGGCGGTGGGGAAGCCCGGAAAGCAAGGTGCTCAAGCCGTTGGCGCGGGCCGTGGTTACCGTCTGGGTGCTGGTGACCGTACCGGTGCTGCTGTTCAGCATGGTGATGATGGTGCTGTCCCTGCCACGGTTGCTGGCCACCGGCTGGGCCAGTGTGGGCAAGCAGCAGGAAGCGCTGGCGGCGAGTCTTTCTTCCGGCGACTTACTGGGCGTGGCCGTTCGGGCCCTCGCCATTGTTGTGGTGGCGGTCCCGGTGCTGGGCGTGCTGTACATCGTGGTGCGGCTGCTGCGGCAGCTTGTCACGGGCCTGTGGCAAAAAACCCGTGGCAAGGCGGTGCAGCGGACGGCCGCCATGACCGCCGTCGCAGTCCTGCTGGCGGGGCTAGCTTGGGCATGGTGGCCCGACGGCGGGACGTACCGCCCGGTGCAGGCGTACGAACGCGGGACGTTGGGTGACGCAACGCGGGCCATCCTGCCCCAGCGCGAGCGTGGGCGCGAGGCGTTGCGGGAGGGTGCTTCCGGCCAGACTGTTGCGCTGTGGCCCGCGGATGCTGTGAAACCCACGCGGGACAATCCCCA
This sequence comes from Arthrobacter sp. E1SS-5, assembly GCF_057073715.1. Lineage (NCBI taxonomy): Bacteria > Bacillati > Actinomycetota > Actinomycetes > Micrococcales > Micrococcaceae > Arthrobacter > Arthrobacter sp. E1SS-5. Next base: position 3,283,494 of record NZ_CP172703.1, on the reverse strand, counting down.
GCTGAGCATGGTGCTGGTGCCTGCCGACGCATCACCGGCCAGTGCCTCGCCAGGCGGCAGCACCACTTCTGCTGCTGCTCCCTCCTGGGTGTTTCCGTTCGACAGGCCAGCCGCCCCGGCCGCCGACGGAAACCAGGCGCTCGCCGTCAACACCACCGACGGCTCCGTAAAGTACAGCGTGGCCTTCGCCCTGGTCTGGGCAGACGGCGGGGAGCCGGTCACCACCACCAACGAGGCATACGCTTTCGCCAACTGCTCGGGCTGCGCGGCAGTGGCCGTGGGCTTCCAGGTGGTCCTGGTGGTAGGTCAGACCGACGTGATCGTGCCGCAGAACCTTTCGGCGGCTGCCAACTACAACTGCCTGGACTGCCTCACCTATGCCCTGGCCAGCCAGCTGGTCCTCACGCTCGACGGGCCGTTGGACGGCGACAGCAAGCAGCAGCTTGAGTCGTTGTGGGCCCAAATCGCGGAGTATGGGCGGAACCTACAAAACGTTCCGCTGTCCGAGATCCAGGCCACGCTCAACGGGTACAAGGAGCAGATCACGGCCATCGTCAAAGGCTCTTCTGTTTCCGGAGGGACTTCCGTGGCGACGTCCCCTGCTACGGCTGGCCCCAGCGGTGGTCCGACCCCTGGCCCCACCTCGTCCGTTGCCCAGGATGGGCCGTCTGCACCTGCACCTGCACCTGTACCGGCTGCGACTGGGGTGGCCACGGCGCCGGCGGGGCCAGATCTGGGAGGCGGCCAACCGACGTCGTCCGTTGACTACGCAACGCCGGCACCCACTGTGGATTACGGGGGAGGGGAGACCCTGGAGCCCGCGCCTACGTCCAGCGCGGGGTAAAGGCCGGGGCACGCCGGCTTTGCCCCCGCCGACGGTCTCGCTCCTGGAATGGGTAGGCCGCTAGACCGAATGGGTGCGGGCAACCCTTATGGGAGGGTCCGCCGCGCGGGTAGGTTGGCTGCTGCCGGAGAGACGTGCCCTGCAGCTCATTTTTGGGATATCGGCCGGGAAGCCCCGGACCCGCCAGCCGTGTCTTGAAAACGGGCCACCCTGCAGTCGTCGGATGGCCTGCAGGGTGGCCTTTTCGCTGAAGCATGGGGTGGTGCGCCAGTTGTTCTCCGACCCGTAGCCGCCCACGGAGAGCTACCGCGTATCCACGTCTTCGAACACCAGGAACGTCTGCGTATCGAGCACGCCGGGCATGGTCTGCAGCTGGTCGAAGATAACCCGCCGAAGGTCGATGTTGTCCACGGCGCGGACCAGCAGGATCACATCGAAGTCCCCGCCCACCAGGGCGATGTGGTGCACCTCGGGGATGGCGCCCAGCTGGTCGCGGAGTTCGCGCCAGGAATCCTGCTTCAGCTTCAGCGTCACGTAGGCCGAGGACTTGAGCCCCGCCTTGATCGGATCCACAAGCGCCGTGAACCGGGTCAGCACGCCGTCGGACGTCAGCCGGGAAATCCGCGAGTACGCGTGCGCCCTGGAAATGTGGACGTTCTCGGCCACCTGCGTCACCGACATGCGCCCGTCGCGGGTCAGTTCGGCAATGATGCGCCGGTCAATGTCGTCCAGCGGAACCTCGGCGGCGGCATCCTTGCCCGGCATTTTGTCCACGGCTCCCATCGGTAATCCACGTCACAGTTACAAATCGTCTCCCATACTAGGCAGTTCGAAGCAGCTTCTCCACGATTTGCGGCCCCGGTAGATACGAAACCTGCTGCAGGACCATACTGGGAGCGAATAGTGGCTACCGAAGGACGGACCAATGACGATCTCCGCAGACCACACCGCGCCGGACACCACCAGCCCGCAGGAAGCGCCGGACACCGCGCTGAATGAAGCTGTGAAGAAGTTCGGCATCACGGTGGAGGACTACATGCTCCCCGCCCGGCACCAGATCCAGATGGTGGACCCGGACGGCCGGCTCAAGCCCGAAGGCGAGCAGGGCACCCAGCCCGGCCACGAATACCCCGTGCCCGGCGACAAGGAACTCCTCGAAGCGTACGAACGCCTCGTCGTCGGCCGCCGCGTCAACGACCAGAACTCCGCGCTGGTCCGGCAGGGCCGCATGGCCGTCTACCCCTCCAGCCACGGCCAGGAAGCCTGCCAGGTGGCCGCCGCCCTGTGCCTGAACGAGGGCGACTGGATGTTCCCCACCTACCGCGATGCCGTCGCCGTGATGACCCGCGGAGTGGACCCCGTCCAGGTGATGACCATCTTCCGCGGCGACTGGCACGGCGGCTACGACCCCCTCAAATACAAGGTGGGCATCCAGTGCACGCCGCTGACAACCCAGCTGCTGCACGCCGTCGGGGTTGCGCACGCCGCCAAGCTCCGCGGCGAGGACACCGTTGTGCTGGCCATGTGCGGCGACGGCGCCACCAGCGAAGGCGACTTCCACGAAGCCCTGAACTTCGCCGCCGTCTTCCACCTGCCCGTCATCTTCTTCGTGCAGAACAACAAGTACGCCATCTCGGTGCCGCTGGCGCACCAGTCCGTGGCGCCGTCGCTGGCGCACAAGGCCGTGGGCTACGGCATGGCCGGCGAACGCGTGGATGGCAACGACGTCGTGGCGCTCCTTGCCGTGCTGGACCGCGCCGTGAAGCTGGCCCGCGAAGGTTCCGGCCCGCTGCTGGTCGAGGCCAACACCTACCGCATGCAGGCCCACACCAACGCCGACGACGACACCCGCTACCGGGAAAGCGCCGAGGTTGCCGAGTGGCGGGCCAAGGACCCTGTCAACCGGATGCACACCTACCTGACGGACCGTGGACTGCTGGACGACGACGGCGAGGCCCGGATCCGTGAGCATGCTGAGGCGGTTGCCGCCCAGCTGCGCGAAGGCCTCAGCGAGGACGTGCCGGTGGACCCGCAGGAGCTTTTCCGACACGTCTTTGAGCGGCAGACGCCGCAGCTGAAGGAACAGTCCGCCATGCTCGCCGACGAGCTGGCCCGCGACGCAGCAGCTACTGATTCGAAGGAGGCCGGCAAGTGAGCCCCACCATCACCACCTCATCCGAGGCCAACGGCAACGTTTCCGCCGCCACGGCCCGCGCCGCCGCCTCGGCTGCAGCGTCCGCCGAGGCCGCCGGCCCGCAGCCGGTCACCATGGCCAAGGCCCTTAACACCGCGCTCGCCGACGCGATGTCCGCCGATTCCTCCGTCCTGGTCTTCGGCGAGGACGTAGGGCTCCTGGGCGGCGTCTTCCGCATCACCGACGGCCTCACCGCCACGTTCGGCGAGCAGCGCTGCTTCGACACCCCGCTGGCCGAGTCCGGCATCGTCGGCATGGCCGTGGGCATGGCCATCAACGGGATGCGCCCCGTGATCGAGATGCAGTTCGACGCGTTCGCGTACCCGGCCTTCGAGCAGATCGTCAGCCACGTGGCCAAGATGCACAACCGCACCAAGGGCATGGTCAAGCTGCCCATGGTCATCCGCATCCCCTACGGCGGCGGCATCGGGGGAGTGGAGCACCACTGCGATTCCTCCGAGGCCTACTACGCCCACACCGCGGGCCTGAAGGTCTACACCCCGGCCACCGTGGCGGACGGCTACCGCATGCTCCGCGAGGCGATCGACTCCGACGACCCGGTGGTGTTCATGGAACCCAAGAAGATGTACTGGACCAAGGACTCGGTGGACCTGGGCGAGCTGCGCCGGCTCCACGGCTCACGTGCGGAAGGTACGACGGCGGGACGCACCTCGGAAGGCCGGGCCGCCGTCGCGCGTCCCGGCACGGACGCCACACTGATTGCCTACGGTCCGTCCGTGCCCACCGCTTTGGCTGCCGCGGAGGCGGCTGCGCTGGAGGGGCGCTCGCTGGAAGTGATCGACGTGCGGACCATCGTCCCCTTCGACGACGAGACCGTGTCCGCTTCCGTCCGGAAGACCGGCCGGGCCGTGGTGATCGCCGAGGCCCACGGCTTCGCGTCCGTGTCCTCGGAGATCGTGGCCCGGGTGCAGGAGCGCTGCTTCCACTACCTGGCCGCCCCGATCCGCCGCGTGACCGGGTTCGACGTCCCCTACCCGGCGCCGAAACTCGAGAAGTACTACCTGCCCGGTGTGGACCGCATCCTCGACGCCGTTGACGACCTTCAGTGGGAGAACTGACCATGAGCGAAGCACGCGTGTTTTTGTTGCCGGACCTGGGTGAGGGCCTCACCGAAGCCGAGCTCGTTTCCTGGCACGTTGCCGTTGGGGATGAGATTGCCGTTGACCAGCCGATCGCCGAGGTGGAGACCGCCAAGTCCGCCGTCGAGGTGCCGTCCCCCTATGCAGGGATCGTGGCCGAGTTGCATGGTCAGCCGGGGGAAACCCTGGACGTGGGGAAGCCGCTGATCTCGGTGACGCCTCTTGGTGCTGGGACCGCCCCGGTGTCGGCCGGGACCGCCGCGGATGATGCCGCCCCCGCCCCTTCGCCGGCCCAGCCCGAGGTTGAGCCCGCGGAGACTGAGCTTGCCGAACCGAAGCCGTCCAACCCGGAGGCCGAGACCTATCGGGAGGAAGAAAAAGCCGGGTCAGGAAATGTGCTGATCGGGTACGGCACTCCAGGCGGGCACGGCGTTGCCCGGCGGACCCGTGCGCGGAAGTCCTCCGTGGCGGTGGATGAACGGACCGAAGCCCCCGCCGTCGAGCTGTCCAAGGAAGACGAGCTCACCCTCCTGCGCACTCGCGTGCCCGGCAAGCTTGGTGCCGTCATCTCGCCGCTGGTCCGCCGCATGGCACGGGAGCACGGCGTGGATCTGGGAGAGCTTTCCGGCTCCGGCGACAGCGGGCTGATCATGCGCCGCGACGTCGAAGCGGCGATGCGGACGGTGGTGCCCGCGGCTGAACCCGAGGCCGAGCCTGTCCAGGCGGCCCCGGAGCGTCCATCTCTTGAGCCGGCTGAAACTCCTGCCGGCTCAACCACCGACTCCCGCACCGGTCTCGCCATCTCGGCCCGCACGCCGGTCCGTGGTGTCCGGAAGGCGGTGGCCACCAACATGGTCCGCAGCCGCTCCGAGATCCCGGAGGCCACCGTCTGGGTGGATGTCGATGCCACCGCGCTCATGGAGCTGCGCGAGGGACTCAAGGCCAACGGCGCCGAGGTCCCCGGCCTGCTCGCCTTCATCGCCCGGTTCGTCACCGCGGGGCTGAAGAAGTATCCCGAACTGAACACACGGATCGAAACCGCAGAGGACGGGTCGCAGGAAATTGTGTCCTTCGACGGGATCAACCTGGGCTTCGCGGCGCAGACCGACCGCGGCCTGGTGGTGCCCTCCGTGCGCGGCGCCGAAAAGCTCAGCGCGCGCGAACTCGACGCCGAGATCCGCCGGCTCACCCGGGTTGCGCGGGAGGGAAAGGCGACGCCCACCGAGCTTGGCAGCGGCACGTTCACGCTGAACAACTACGGTGTGTTCGGCGTGGATGGTTCCGCAGCGATCATCAACCACCCCGAGGTGGCCATCCTCGGGGTGGGCCGGATTATCGACAAGCCGTGGGTAGTCAATGGTGAGCTGGCCGTCCGCAAGGTCACCGAACTGACCCTGACGTTCGACCACCGGGTCTGCGACGGTGGCACCGCCGGCGGCTTCCTCCGCTTCGTGGCCGACGCCATAGAAAACCCCACGGGACTGCTGGCGGACATCTAACCCCTCCTTCTCGACGGGTAAATATTCCTCCGAAACGAAAAGCGGCTGGCGCTGCCCACACCTGGGCAGCGCCAGCCGCTTTTCGCGTCGAAGCTTCTTTTGCGCGTCGCCATCTGCAGTGGGGCCTACCCCTTGCAGCAGCCGTACTTGACGCGGAAGTGAGTTCGATGGTTAGTTGGTTGAGTAATGAACCATATAACTATAAGCCGCTGCACCAGGAGGCCGCGTTGAAAGAGGACGGCACACCTCTCTTCGTGCAGATCGCCGGACAGGTTGAAGATTCGATTGTGGATGGATCTTTGGCCGAAGAAGCCCAGGCTCCCTCAACCAATGAGCTTGCATCCTTCTACCGCATGAATCCGGCGACGGCAGCGAAGGGGATCAACATGCTTGTCAGCAAAGGTGTGCTCTACAAGCGCAGGGGTGTGGGCATGTTCGTCGCCCCCGGCGCCCGGGAGCTCCTGCTCAAGGAACGCCGCAACGACTTCGCCCTGCGGTATGTTCAGCCCCTGCTCGCAGAGGCACGCCGGATCGGGCTGGGACCCGACGACGTGGCCGATCTTGTGCGCACCGGCGCAGGCGAGGCAGCCGCAGCCGCACCACCATCCCACGAGACCGACGGAAGGACGCCATGAGCGCCGTAATAGAGGTTCGGAACCTCACCAAGAGCTACAAGGACGCACTCGCGCTGGACAATGTGAGCTTCGACATTGAGCAGAACGCCATCTACGGGCTCCTGGGCCGCAACGGCGCCGGCAAAACCACCGCCATGTCCATCCTCACGGCACAGAACTTCCCCAGCAGCGGAGAAGTTCGCGTGTTCGGCGAGAACCCGTATGAGAACCCGAGGGTGCTGAGCCGGATGTGCTTTGTCCGGGAGAGCCAAAAATACCCGGACGATGCCTCCGCGCGCCACGCCCTCGCAGCGGCGCGGCTCTTCTTCCCCAACTGGGACCAGGGCTTGGCGGACGAACTCATTGACGACTTCCAGCTGCCCCTGAAACGGACCATCAAGAAGCTGTCGCGCGGGCAGCTCTCCGCCGTCGGCGTCATCATCGGGCTTGCCTCCCGTGCGGAAATTACCTTTTTCGACGAGCCGTACCTGGGGCTGGACGCCGTAGCGCGGCAGACGTTCTACGACCGTCTGCTGGCTGACTACGCGGAGCACCCCCGGACCATCCTCCTCTCCAGCCACCTCATCGACGAGGTATCAAACCTCATCGAACGCGTGCTCCTTATTGACGCGGGCCGCATCATCATGGACCAATCAGCCGAGGGCGCCCGTGCCATGGCCACCAACGTCGTGGGTGATGCGGGCGCGGTCGATCGGGCAGTTGGCGGACGCGAAGTCATCCACCGCGAGAGTCTGGGCCGGGTCGCCTCCGTGACCTTCCTTGGCCACTTGGATGCAACCGAAAGCGCCACGCTCGCGGCGGACGGCCTCGAACTGGCCCCCGTCTCCCTGCAGCAGCTCATTGTCCGCCTCACCCAGCAGCGGTCCGCCGGCATCCGCCCCGTGGACCCGGCCGCCCCGGAAGGAAGCCTCCGATGACCACCCTCAACCGCGCCGTGCAACGGTCCGTCCCGCGCAACCGCATGCTCAACGTGGTCCGTCTGCAATTCCTCAACAAGCGGACGTTCCTCTGGGTTCCGGTCCTGATACTGGGCGGTTCCTGGGTCCTGTCCATGCTCATCTTCTGGATCGTTGGCGGCGCAGGGCAGACCGGCGTGAAAGCCGGCGGTGGTGCGCAGGCTCCACTGTGGTACTTCCTCGCCATCGGTATCCAGGCAATGACCATGACGTTTCCGTTTTCCCAGGCGATGAGCCTGACACGGCGGGAGTTCTTCCTTGGCTCGCTGGCTGCCGCGGCTGTGAGCGCAACCGGGATGTCCGCAGTGTTTGTCCTGCTGGGCCTGCTGGAGCAGGCAACCGCCGGGTACGGCTTCAACGCCTACTTTTCCTACCTGGAGTGGGTATGGGCGGCAGGTCCGCTTGCGGCCGCCCTCACCTACTTTGTCTTGGCCGTGCTTTTCTTCGTGCTCGGGTTCTGGTTCGCCACGATCTTCAGGCGCTTTGGAGCGCTGGGGCTCGCCAGCGCGCTGCTGGCCACCGGCCTGGTGCTGGTGGGGTTCGTCGCCCTTGTGACCTTCCAGCAGGCGTGGCCGGTTGTGGCGCAATGGTTCGCAGTCACCGGTTCTTTGGGCCTTACCTTGTGGGGCCTCCTGCTGGCGGCGGTCCTTGCCGCTGGGTCTTACCTCACGCTCCGCAGGATGCCCGTCTAGCAGGCAGCATCCCGCAGGGCTGGAGCACGACGGCGGCGCGTCCCGCCGTCGTGCTTTTCCTTGGCTCCGCAGCCTGCCGTAATGTTGGTGTCCCCACCGGTCTCACAAAAGGGTCAGAATCTTGGTTAATACTGCTCCGCAGGCACCCGAGGTCGGCGCGCTCGAAAACCTGGCCCTGACTGCCCTGTCCGTGGGTGCCGCCGCCGTGCTGCTTCCGGTGATCGGACTGAAAGCGCTGTCAAAGGCCGTATTCCCCAAGGCAGCCAAAGAGTCGCTGGCCGAGGAACGCCACTACCTGATCCAGTAACGGTGGCTGCGACGGGGCCGGCCGCCGCCGTCGTAATCGCTCAGCCGCCAAAGCGGAGCGTGATCACCAAAACGATCAGCGCTACCAGGCCGGCCAGCAGCATCGCCGCCCGAGGGTCCCCGAAGTTCAGGGTCCATCCAATGCCGAACCTGCGGGGAACCAGCAGCGCTGGATCGTCCCGATTGATGTAGATGAGGCCGGCGCGCCAGAACCTGTCATCGTCACGGTGCGTCAGTCCTGTGTCCTCCCCATCCCCGCCGCGGTCCGCGTTGTTCCTGGCCAGGACCGTCACCGCTGCCACCACGGCGGCCAGGACCGGGACAACGATCACCAGAGGCGCCCACCGGGTAACAGTTCCGGTCCACATCAACAGGGATGACGCCATCAAGCCCAGATCGATCATCGCCACCAGTCCCAGCAGCGCTTTGGCTCCCAACGACATGTAATGCCGGGCCCAGCGTGCGGAACCCTCCGGCCGGGCCGGGTCAAGATCCGCCCGGCTTCGGATAATGGCCGCAGCCAGGCCGGCCAGCAGCGCGGTGAGACCCACCTGCAGGAAGACCAGCGAAAAGGCCGAGCCAACCGATTTGGCCTCCACCCGGTCGGCCGCTCCATTGCCGGCATAGTGCACCACCAGGGTTTGGGGCATGGACGGATAGATCAGGATGCCGATGACCGCGGTGGCGGCAGTGATGAGTACGGCAGGTGCCAGCCAGCGCCAGGGAAACCGCGGCGGGTTGGTCCTCAGCCCGGTGTCCACCGCGACGCCTTGGTGCAGGCCCTCGAACCAGCCGCCGTCGACCTTCGCTGCCCGGATCTCCTGGTGTGCCAGGAAGAAGCAGCCGTACCAGAGGCCCACGAGTACCAGCACAGACAATGGGAGCAGCAGCGGCTGACGTGTGAGTGCGAGGCTCCCCACGCCCACCACGCCAATGACACCCCCGCAGGTCAGGACGCGCCGGCGGTAACGGCGCGCCTGCTCCGCCACCACGGGGTGGGTTGAGTACTGGGCCGGGATCCGCACCCCAAAAGGCACCGTGCCGCTGGTGACCGACGGCAGCACCAGTGCGAGCAGCAGCACCAGTCCCAGCAGGATGAAGCCCAGGATGATGGAAATGGTCATCGCTTGTCCTCCTGCTGCGGTTGGCCAAATGAAGCGAGGAGCGCTTGGCAGGTTTGAAGCACCTGGTCGGCCGGCACCCCGCGGGCAACGGCTTCGGCCAGAAGGGTCCGGGCCCTTGCGGCCCAGTCCGAGGGGAGCAGCTGCTCCGCCGCACTTGCGGTCACCACCGCTCCGGTCTTGCGGCTGAGACGGATCAGCCCTTCCTGCCGAAGGAGATCGTAAGCCTTGTTGACGGTATGGAAGTTGATGCCGAAATCGGCAGCCAGCGTTCGGGTGGGCGGCAGCGTACTGCCCTCGGTGAGCGCGCCGTGGGCGATCGCCTCGACGATCTGGTCCCGGATCTGCTGGTAGATGGGCACCTCAGCAGCCAGGTCTACGTTGAGGATCAACGCCTTCACCCCTTGCCTTTGTTCTATTAGTTATAGAACAACAGACGCACCAGTGCCAGAGGCAATTTGACGACGGCGGCCGGGCGCCGTCGTGCCCTAAATTTTTCCCTATTAGGGTCTTTACGCACTGGCCGCTCCTTATTAAAGTGGAACGCGTCATAGTCCGGATGGGCGCCGGGGGCGTCCGGGAAGGGGGATTGCGCATCACCGCTGACCGATACCAAACGACAAATGACCACTACGTTGAAGGCCCCTCCTAAGGAGGGGCCTTCCCTTTTGCCTGCACACTGGGGGCAGGGCCTACCCCGTCAGTTCACTTATCCGGCCCTGGAGAAACCGCCGTTCCACGTCGTTGTCGGTGAGGATCAGCGCCTCCCCGAAGGCCACCCGCGCCTCTTCCAGGCGGCCAAGCCGGGTCAGGAAATCGCCGCGGGCGGCAGCCAGGTAGGGGTAGCGTGCCAGCTGTGGTTCGGCGCCGAGCGCGTCCAGTTCCGCCAGCCCTTCAGCGGGGCCCGCGGCGAAACCGAGGGCAATGGCCCGGTTGAGCCGAACCACCGGGGAGGGCCACCTCTCCATGAGCAGGTCATACAGGCCCAGGATCTCGTGCCAGTCGGTGTCGGACCAGGACCCGCTCTCGTCATGCACCGCCGCAATGGCCGCCATAAGGGCAAAGCGGCCCGGAGGCCGAGCTGCCAGCGCCTCCCGCAGCAGCGCCACCCCTTCCTCGATAGCCTGCCGGTCCCACTTGGACCGGTCCTGGTTCTCGAGCAGAACGACGTCATGATTTCCGTTGACCCGGGCACCGGTGCGGGCCTCGGTGAGCAGGATCAGGGCAAGGAGCCCGGCAACATCGGAATCGTGGGGGAGCAGGACGCGCAGCATTTTCGCCAGCTCAAGGCCCCGCTCGGCGAGGTCCCGCCGCATCAGGTCTGCTCCCGACGGAGCCGTGTGCCCCGTGGTGTAGACGAGGTAAACAACCGACAGCACCCCGTCCAAGCGCTCCTGCAGCTCCGACGACGCCGGCACTCGGTACGGGATATGCGCTGCAGTGATCTTCTTCTTCGCCCTGGTGATGCGGGCCGCCATGGTGGTTTCAGGGACCAGGAACGCCCGGGCCACCTCGGCCGTCGAGAGCCCGCACAGGAGCCGCAGGGTCAGTGCCACCTGGGCCTCGAACGCCAGGGCCGGGTGGCAGCAGGTGAAGATCAGCCGGAGCCGGTCATCCGGGAGGTCCCCGCTGTCCCCGTCTTCGGTGACCATGTCCCCGACAACCGTCTCTTCGACTCCAGGCTCCCCGGGAGCCACCAGTTTGGGCAGCGCGCGCTCCGCGGCGGCTGCCCGCCGTCGAAGGTCCAGGGCCCGGCGTCGGGCCGCCACCGTGAGCCACGCCCCCGGGTTGCGGGGGATTCCGCTCCCGCCCCATGTGGACAGAGCAGTGGCGTACGCGTCCTGTACCGCCTCCTCTGCGGTGTCGATGTCACCCGCAACCCGCACCGTGGCCGCCAGCACGAACGCCCACTCCCGGCGGTGGGCGTCCGCCACCGCGGCAGCAACTTCTGCGCTGGCGGCCCGCGGCATCAGTTGGCCACCCGCACCGGCCACACGTCGACTCCGACGCCGGCCGGGACCTCCTTGGCGATTTCCAGCGCCTCATCGAGGTCGGCTGCTTCGATCATGTAGTAGCCGCCCAGGGTTTCCTTCGATTCCACGAACGGGCCATCCGTCACCGCGAAACCGCCGGATCCATCACGGCGGATCGAGGTCGCCGTGGAGGACGGATGCAGGGCAGCCCCGCCGAGCAGGGAGGACCCGCGCCGCCGCTGGAACTCCTGGTAGCTGGCGCTGATGGATTCCCCTTCGGCCTGCCTGGCCACTGCCTCGTCCTGGTAGATCAGAATCAGATACTTGGACATGTCGTGCTCCCTTCCGGTCTGGTTAAGGGCTTCCCGTCGGAGAAGCTCCTACCCATACGACGCGCAGCGGAAGCGGAAATCGACAACCTAACGCAACTAATTTGGAAAGGACGGCTTCGGGGCAAAAGCCGCGTGCCGCCGTCGTACCATCCCACCTCCGCCAGCTGCGGCACCCTCACTTCAGCGGCCAGGGCGGGACCGGCTCCTGGTACCTGGTGATGGCCGCCTTCGCCTGCTGGAAGCGGGCCTCGCTGGACATCAGCAGCTCCTGCGACAGGAAGCTGAACCCGAAAAGGCCGTTCGCCTTGAGTTCGGCCATCTTGGAATCAGTAAAGAACCCTTTCATATCGGCGTCGTATACCGCCAGCGAGTCGTTGTCCGGCTTGTAGTGCGCCAGCAGGGACAAACCGTTTCCGTAGCCATGCAGCGCCTTCACCATCCAGGTGGTCTGCTCCACGTTCTCGTGGATGCCCATCGCCTGGAACGACTGGAAGTCCGATTCATCCATGACGTCCTTGAAATAGTGCAGCATGGACCGGCCGCCGCCGCGTGCGGGGTCATCAAATGTTGCAGCCCAGCCGCCCCACGTCAGGGCGACTTTGGAGTTGGGGGCGTAGGTATGGAAGGCATCCTTCGCCTCCAGGTACGCGTCCTTCAGCGCGCGGTAGTAGGCCTGCCCGGTGTCCCAATAGTTCCCGTCTTCGCGGCACGGGTACGTCTGGAACTCGGTGAACATGGAGACATACAGGGGAGGCCCCGACGCCGGGCCGCCGGTGTTCTTTGCCAGCTGCACCATGTCCGTTTGGAACTCCCTGGACAAGGGGTAGGCCTCGCCGCAGACCGGCCCGTACTTGGTCTGCACGATGCCGTCAGGGCTTCCGCCGGGGGTTCCCGGCCGCGGATAGCCGTCCCAGATCACCAGGTGCATGGCCTTTCCGGCAGCGTAGATCTGAGGCGTGACGGCGGTCCGGTAAATGTCGAAGAAACCCATGTCAGTCCGGTAGTTGTACCAGCTGGTAACCATGTTGACCGGCGCCTCTTTGACGATGCGCTCGTCCAGCGCCCCGTGGGCCTGCGGCCCGAGTCCGAAGAGGAGTCCGCCCTGGACCGCGGCCGCACGATCAGCGGCGGGTTGCCTCACTGCGGCCACTGAAAGGCTTCCGGCCAGGAGGATGCACACGGCCAGCAACACCACCGGCGGCTGGTGGATCGGTGCCGGACGCCGATATCGGGCACGGAAGTAAGAGCGGATGGATGCCATGACACCTCCAGCGGATGGAAGGCCTGCCCGGGATGTCGGCGGCGATTCGCGCGCCGGGCTGCGACTCCTTCCATTTCCAAGGTACCGCGCCCCCGTGGCCTTGCGGCAAGGCCCCGGGGGTACCGCATACTGTCGGTCGAAAAGGAAGGGCACGGTTGGGTATGCATGACGTTGTCATAGTGGGGAGCGGACCTACGGGGCTGATGCTGGCGGGGGAGCTGCAGAACGCAGCTGGACCTGGGCTCCCTGCCCACGCGCCACCCCTACACGCTGGCGCTGTTCCAGAACCACATCGAGCGGCTGCTGCTCGAGTGGGTGGAGGAGTTGGGCGTGCAGATCCGGCGCGGGGTGGAGGTCACCGGGGTCTCAGCGGACGACGGCGGCGCGGACGTGGAGCTGGCGGGGGAGGGGCCGGTGCGCGCCCGGTATGTCGTGGGTGCCGACGGCGGGCGCAGCGTGGTGCGGCGTTCAGCCGGCATCCCGTTGGTGGGGCCGGATGCGACCCGGAGCAGCCTGATCGCCGAGGTAAAGGTGGCGGGGGAGCCCGGCCAGCAGGGCAAGGTGGACGCCCGCGGCATCCATGGACTGTACCCGATGGGGGACGGCGTGGTCCGGGTGGTGGTCACCGAGGCCTCACTCGCCCCGGCGGCCGAGCCCACCCTGGATGACCTGAAGCAGGCTTTGGTCGAGGTGTTCGGCACGGACTTCGGCGTGCACAGCCCCAGCTGGCTCTCGCGCTTCACCGACGCCACCCGGCAGGCGGAGTCCTACCGGAAAGGCCCGGTGCTGCTGGCCGGCGACGCGGCGCACGTCCACTCGCCCACCGGCGGCCTGGGCATTGGGCTGGGGCTGCAGGACGCCGTTAACCTGGGCTGGAAGCTGGGGCAGGTGGTGCTGGGGGCCTCGGGCGACGAGCTGCTGGACACCTACCACGCGGAGCGCCATCCTGCCGGGGCCCGGTCGCTCAAGTACACCATGGCGCAGTCCCTCTTCCAGAAGGCCGACCCGCGGCAGGAGGCGCTGCGCGACCTGCTGGATGAGGCGCTCCGGGTTGACGCTGCAGGCGCCCCCATCGCGGCGCTGGTCACCGGGCTGGACGTCGCCTACGACCTGGGTCCCGGCCACCCGCTGCTCGGCCGCCGCATGCCCGACCTGGACGTCGCGACAACCGACGGACCGGCCCGGGTGTACCAGTTCCTGCACCAGGGCCGGCCGGTGCTCCTTGAGCTCGGCGCTCCCGGGTTGACGCCGGGGCGATGGGCGACTCGGGTGCAGCATGTCAGGGCAACGTACGACGCCGCGTGGCAGCTTCCGGTGCTGGGCGCGGTGTATGCCCCGACGGCAGTCCTGGTCAGGCCCGACGGTTACGTCGCCCGGGTGGGCGAAGGGTCAGCGCATGGGCTCCGTGAGGCCCTTGCCACCTGGTTTGGTGTGAAGCAGTCGTAGAACACCAGCCGCCGGGCTGGGGGAGCGGTGTGAACGCGCTTACTCCTTGGGGCCGGCGATGTTGACCAGCCACTGGATGCCGAACTTGTCGGTGCACATGCCAAAGGCGTCGCCCCAGATGGCCTTCTCCAGCGGCATTGTCACGGTCCCGCCGTCGGACAGCTTGTCCCAGTAGCCCCGCAGTTCGGCTTCATCGTCGCCGCTGAGGGAGACGCTGAACGTGTTCCCGGGGTTGTAGTCCATGCGGGCCGGAGTGTCCGACCCCATCAGGGTGAGCCCTGCCGGGCCGTCAAGCTGTGCATGCATTACCAGGTTGTCTTCTGCGGGGTCCTGGCTTGCGTGAAAGTCGGCGAAAGTGCTCATGTTCAGCTCGCCGCCGAAGACGTTTTTGTAAAACTCCATGGCTTCCCGTGCGTTGCTGCGGAAGCTCAGGTAGGGGTTGAGGCGCGTGGGCATGAGGGCTCCTTATGGACGGACATCGTTGTCTGCACGGTCATGCTAGCAGCGCCTGCCATTGCCGAGAAGGGGGTCTCCGGCATGGTGGAACGGATGACTGGGAGTCCGGACAACACCAGGCAGCTGGACCATGGCCGGAAGGTGAACGGCCGTTCATCCGCAAGCCGGCAGCGGTTAATGACACAAAAGTAATTTGGGGGAGTCTCGGCTAATACCAATTTGAGAGGCTCCCCAATGAGCTCGTCCCACGGACAACGATTCAGCAGAAAGCGGATGGCCGCCGCCACGGGCGCGGTGGCACTTACCGCCTGCACCCTGACCGCAGGCTTCGCCGGTCCCGCCGCCGCCGGCGATCACGGCAGCACAGCCACGCCCATCAAGCACGTGGTGGTGATCTTCCAGGAGAACGTCTCCTTCGACCACTACTTCGCCACCTACCCCAAGGCGGCCAACACGGCAGGTGAGACCCAGCAGGGCAGCGGTACCCCGGCGTCTGCATTCACGGCGGCGGAGGATACGCCCAAGGACATCAACACCTTGGCCAACGCAGGCCTGCTGGCACCGAACAACCCCAACTCGGTCCAGCCCGCGCGGCTCTCGCCCATGCAGGCCGTCACCTGCGACCAGGACCACGGCTACACCGCCGAGCAGAAGGCCTACAACGGCGGAGCCATGGACCAGTTTGTCCAGTTCACCAGCCGCGACGCCTGCGGCGCCAACCAGTACGGCCGGCCCGGCCTGACCATGGACTATTACGACGGCAATACCGTCACGGGCATCTGGAATTACGCCCAGAACTACGCGATGAGCGACAACCACTTCAGCACCGTTTTCGGTCCGTCCACCCCCGGCGCCCTCAACCTGGTCTCCGGCCAGACCCACGGTGTCAAGGAATTCACCGCCGCTGGCCAGCCGGTAACGCCCACCACCAGCGACTATACCGTCCGCGTCCCCGACGCCAGCGGCGTGGGCACGGTCATCAATGACCCGGACCCGGTCTACGACGACTGCTCCAACAACAGCCACGCCAAGACCAACAACCTGGCGGGCATGACCGGCAAGAACATCGGTGACCTGCTCAACGCCCAGGGCACCTCCTGGGGCTGGTTCCAGGGCGGGTTCACCCCCACCACCGCCGCGACAGGCACCACCCCGGCTTCCTGCCTGTCCAGCCACACCAACGCCGCCGGCGCCTCCGTGGTGGACTACTCCCCGCACCACCAGCCGTTCCAGTACTACGCCTCCACCGCCAACCCGCACCACCTGGCTCCGGCTTCAGACGCGGAAATCGGGCACAACGGCCAGGCCAACCACCAGTACGACCTGACCGACTTCGACAAGGTGGTCAACACCGACAACATGCCCGCGGTGTCCTTCCTGAAGGCCGGGATGTTCCAGGACGGCCATGCCGCCTACTCGGACCCCGTCGATGAGCAGAACTTCATCACCAAGACCGTGAACCAGATCCAGCAGTCCAGGAACTGGGAGGACACCGCCGTGGTGATCGCCTATGACGACTCCGACGGCTGGTATGACCACGTGGCCGCCCAGGTCAAGAACTCCTCCAACACAACGGACGACGCCGGGTGGTGCCAGAGTGCCGCGGCCGCGGGGGTGCCCATGGCTGGCGGCTACGCTGACCGCTGCGGCCCGGGTCCCCGGCAGCCGCTGGTTGTCATCTCCCCGTACGCGAAGAAGAACTTTGTGGACCACACGGAAACCGACCAGGCCTCGGTTCTGCGCTTCATCGAAGACAACTGGAACACCGGACAGATCGGCGATGCCTCGGCTGACGCCACGGCCGGATCGATCAGCAGCATGTTCAACTTCCACCACCTGCGGAACGACAAGGTGATGCTCGACGAGCAGACCGGAGCCGTTGCCTCCGTTACCCATGCGGGCAATGGCAATGACGCATCCGGCAAGGGCCGAGGTATGCAGTAAGCAGCACATCACAGTGAGCCCGGCGCCCCTTCTCGGGGCGCCGGGCACTGGTGTCCGGTGGTCAAGGGGCTGCCGGCTACAGATCCATTAATCAAGGGAAATTGATCAAAGATTGGGGATGCAGTCCCTTCTTCCCAGCCGCGGGAGAGCGTTAGGCTGGTTCCAGGTCAGGCAGACGGCCTCTGTGTTGCCGTCTTGAAACCGATGACGACTCCCCGCCATTCAGGCCGGGGCCCGGTCCAGCAACTGCTTCTCGACGCAACCACCCGTAAAGCTGACGCGGGTGTGGCCCAGGGAAATCCAGTATCGGGGGTGGACCACGCTCGCGTCGTACGCTCCGGGAGCCAGCAGCGTCGCTGGCTCCCGGGCTTGTTTTCCTGGAACTTCAGTCCTCGAAGTGGGCCTTGGCATCTTCCGGCGCTGCGAATCGGTTCACTAGCGATTCGGCCAGCTCATTGAGCTTCTGATTCCGGGTATTGGACGCACTGCGGAGAATCTCGAAAGCCCTGTCCTTGGTGCACTTGTTCTCCGCCATGATGATCCCGCAGGCGAGGTCAATCACGGTCCTGGTGTCCATGGCCGCCTTCATGTTTTCGGCACGCTGGTCCGCCGCCGCGATCCGGACGGCCAGGCGCAGCGCCTTCCCTGCCATGTCGGCGAAACGTACCCCGTCGGCCACTGCCTGCTCATCGAAGAGCCCACTGACGGGAGCGAAGAAATCAAGGACCGCTCCGGCGTCGTCCTCCAATCTCATCGGGATACCCAGCGAACCGGCGATACCCGCGGCGGACAGGGCGCTGCGGTACTCCGGCCACCGGGGGTCGGACGCCACATCGCCGAGCAGGACGGGAACGCCGCTTTCCAGGGCCTCGATGCAGGGGCCGTCGCCCAGGCTTTGTTCAATGCGGTCGATGACCGTCGCCCTGCCGCTGCTCCCGCCGATGGTGGCTGTGCGTTTTCGCCGGTGCAGGGTCACGGCACACTCAATGGGCACTCCGACGGTGCTGCTCATGCTGGCGGCAGCAAGGCCGGTGAGGCCGTCCAGCACGGATTTAATGTCCGCCATGCCGGCAACAAGATCGACGAGTCCCGCGAGGTCATCTGCCAAGTCCTGCTCAACCATGTGTTCACCCTAGAAGGGTCACCAGGCAGCCACAAGGGCGCATGTATCCAAGTCCGAAGTCAGCATTTTCCCAGTTCCCGTTCAGGCCAGTTATGGAAACGTTATATATGCTTGCTTAGTGGTTTTGAGGTTGAGCAGCGGAATGATGTCAGTGCCAGATCGCCCGGCGGCGCCCGAAACGGGCCCCATCGCGGGACGCAAGCATGCCTTGGACGGCCTCCGAACCATCGCCGTAACGGGCGTGTTCTTCTTCCACACCGCCACCGAATCCATGCCCGGCGGCTCGATCGGCGTGGACGTGTTCTTCGCCCTCAGCGGCTTCGTGATCACCCTGCTGATCATGAAGGAACGGCTCGCCACCGGCCGGCTCCACCTTGGTATCTTCTACGCCAAACGCCTGGCCCGGCTCTGGCCGGCCCTGCTGGTGCTCTGCGCGGTAATCCTCGCCGCCGGCTTCCTGTTCCCTGCCTCAGGCTGGGGCGGGCAGGCGGGGTTTGTCCTTCCGGCTGCCGCATACGTGATGAACCTGGCGCACTTCGGCATGTTCGGCGACTCCATCGCCGGCGAGACCCTGGGCCCCACGTGGACCCTGGCCGTTGAGGAACAGTTTTACCTGGTCTGGCCGCTGCTCCTGCTGGTGATGCTCCGGTTCTGGAGGATCCGCACCACAGCCTTCGCCACCGTGGCCCTGGCCGCCGCCTTCGTGCTGAACCGGTTCCTGCTGGTGAACGCCGGCGAACCACTGGACCGGATCTACAACGGGCCGGACACCCGGGCCGACCAGCTGCTGATCGGCTGCGCCCTCGCCCTGCTGTTCACTGCCGTCCGCCAGGGCTCGCGGCTGCACACTGCCCTGCAATCGGCGTCCCGCTGGGGCGCGCCCCTGGCCGGCAGCGCACTTTTGGGAGCCCTGTTCCTGCTCAAGGAACCGGACACGCCCGGCACTTGGTTCAATGTCTTTTGGACGGCCGGCCCCACCGCGCTCGCACTGCTGGCCGCCGTACTGATCGGCTCCCTGGTCCTCCAGCCCGCGGGCTTCCTGTCCCGCATCCTCAGCCACCCCTGGCTGGCCCGCCCCGGCCGCGATCTGTCCTACGGTTTGTACCTCTGGCACCTGCCGGTCTACCTGCTGCTAATGCCGCTGATCCCGGCGTTGCCGCTCCGGATTGCGCTGACGGCAGTCCTCACCGTGCTGCCGGCATACGCGTCCTACCGCTGCGTTGAGCGGCCGCTACGCCGCTGGGCGAACAAAAGGCTTGATCCCGCCGTCGTGCCTTCCCCCTCGGAGCCTGCCGGAAAACCGGTACCGGCCTGACCGGTGCCGGCGCAGGGGCGGTCAGTGTGATGCGTCGTCGAGCAGCTGCCGGAACTGGTCTTCGGTGTTCAGCACCAGCTTTTTGCCGTTGAGGAAGAAGGTGGGCGTGCCTGTGACGCCCAGGGCGCGGCCGTCGGCGATGTCGCGCCGGATGCGTTCCTCGGTGCCCGGGTCCGCCACCGCGGCGTCGTAGCTGGCCATGTCCAGGTTGAGTTCCTGCGCGTAAGTCCGGAAGACGTGGGCCTGCGAGTCCTGCTTTCCGCCCCATGCGGTCTGGGTCTGGAACATGCGGGCAACCATCTCCTGGTACTTGCCCTGCTGAGCGGCGGCCTCGACGGCGAGGGCCGCGGTGCCCGAGTTCCGGTGTCCGGGCAACGGGAAATACCGGTGCACAAAGCTGATCCGGTCCCCATACTCCTTCTTCAGCTGCTCCACCAGTGGCTGGGCGGCCAGGCAGGATTCGCATTCGAAGTCGAGGAACTCCACGAGCTGCGCCTTCTCGGTGGCCGGCGACGTGATGCGGTGGCTGTCCGTACGTACCAGCTGGGCTTCCCCGGCAGGGGCGGACGCGGGGGCAGCGGCGGGCTTGGTGGCGCCGGCAACGGCCACCCAGATCAGCCCGGCAGCCACCGCGGCACCGATCAGGACCCACAGGACCGCCCGGATTTTACGTGCAGTTCCGGCGGCGGGACCCGGTTCTGGTGCGGAAGCTTTGGACATGGGAGGGGCCTGGGTCATCAGTGCGGGATGCTTTCCTGGTCGCGGTGGGCGGCGGGTTCGATCTGGAAGGTGGAGTGTTCAACGCTGACGTCGAAGTCGTTGGCGACGCAGCGCTGGAGGTCCGCAAGGATGGAGGCTGCATGGCCGTCGCGCATGCATTCGTCCTCCACCGTAACGTGCGCGGACAGGACAGGCACCCCGGAGGACACCAGGGATGCGTGCAGGTCGTGGACATCAAGCACATGCGGCAGGGCCAGGATGTGGCTGCGCACCTCGGCGAGGTCGAGTCCCGGGGGAGTGCTCTCCATCAGCACGTTGGCCGTGTCCCGAAGAAGTTTCAGGGTGCGGGGGATGATGAGGGCGCCGATGAGGAGGGAGACGACGGCGTCAGCCCGGGTCCAGCCCGTCAGGGCAATGACCAGCGCGGCAACGATTACCGCGATGGAACCCAGGGCGTCGTTGAGCACCTCCAGGAACGCCGCCTTCATGTTGAAGCTATGGTGGCGGCCGGAGGCGAGGACCAGCAGTCCCACGGCGTTGCCGGCCAGGCCGATGACGCCGAACCAGAGCATCAGCGGGCCGCCTACCTCCGGTGGCTCGAACAGGCGGCGGATGCCCTCGAAGATGACGAATCCGCCCACGCCCAGCAGCAGGGCGGCCTGCCCGGCCGCGGCCAGGATCTCGGCACGCTTGTAGCCCCAGGTGCGTTTGAAGGTTGGTGGCTTCAGGGCCAGCGATGCAGCAATCACCGCGATCAGCAGGCCGGCGGAGTCCGTGAACATGTGTCCGGCGTCGGCCAGCAGGGCCAGGCTGCCGGTAAGGACCGTTCCCACGATCTCGGCCACCATCACCGTGAACGTGATGGCGAAGACCAGCAGCAGTTTGCCGCGCTGGCTGAGCGGATCTGCCACCTCGTGGCTGTGGTCGTGGCCGCTGCCCACGGCTCAGCCCTTCCTGATGGTTGGCAGGCCCAGCGGTTGCGGCGCGGCCGCGGAAACAGGGGTGGACCCGGAGCAGCCGGGGCAGCATGCGTCTTCTGCTGCATCGCTCGCCGGTGCTTCCGGTGCAGCGCAACAATCATCGGCGTCGCCACGGGCGGCAACATGGGGTACCGCACAGCAGGCGTCCCCCCGCCAGG
Organism: Arthrobacter sp. E1SS-5; assembly: GCF_057073715.1. NCBI lineage: Bacteria > Bacillati > Actinomycetota > Actinomycetes > Micrococcales > Micrococcaceae > Arthrobacter > Arthrobacter sp. E1SS-5. The sequence goes on along the minus strand of NZ_CP172703.1, from coordinate 3,262,439 downwards.
CGTTGATGCCTTCCCGCACCGCAATGCCCGCGATGACCAGTGCAGCGCCCGCATCGGCCCACCACCAGCCCAGGGTGCTGTTCAGGACAAGCCCCACCAACAGCACGGCGGAGAGGTACGTACACAGCAATGTCTGCTTGGAGTCGGCGACGGCGGTCCTGGACCCGAGCTCCCGTCCTGCACGGCGCTGCGCCCAGGACAGGACGGGCATGATGGCCAGGCTCAGCGCAGCGATCACGATACCCGGAAGGGAGTGCTGCGCTTCGCCTCCGCCGGCCAGGGAGCGGATGGAGTCCACGGCTACGAACGCCGCCAGTGCGAAGAACGACACCGCAATGATGCGCAGGGTCAGGTGTTCACGCCGCTCCGGATCCCTTGTTGAGAACTGCCAGGACAGCGCGAGTGCGGAGGTTACTTCAATGACGGAGTCCAGGCCGAAACCGATCAAGGCCGATGAGTCAGCTACACCACCCGCCCACAGCGCCACGACGGCCTCAATCACGTTGTAGGTGATGGTGGCTGCCGCGAAGAGCCTGATCCGCCGGCTCAGGACTCGCCGGCGCGCGGAAGTTGGTGTGTCCAGTGCGGGGTTCATGCGAGGCACTCACCATCGGGGGCGCAGCAGGCAGGGTCCACCGCCAGGACAACGCTCAGCAGGTCCTTGACGGCGTGTCCGATCCGGGCATCGGCCAGCTCATAGCGGCTCCTGCGCCCATCCGGGACAGCCACCACCAGGCCGCAGCCGCGCAGGCAGGTCAGGTGGTTGGACATGCTTTGCCGCGATACGGCAAGGCTGTCCGCCAGGTCCGACGGATAGGACGGGGACTCGGCCAGGGCCAGGAGCACGCGGGCGCGGGTGGGGTCCGAGACGGCGTAGCCGAACCGGGCCAGCACCGGGGCATGGGTCAGGGTCTGCATGATCCCAAAGTACAGCGGAGGCTGTATTCACGCAAAAGTGGATCCTGCGAGATGCCTGACGGCAGTCCGGCCGTCAGGGATTGCCGTCAGCTGCCAGCCCGCGTGCCGCTAGCCCAGCGGGTTGGCCGTCTGGCACTTCTGGTCGCTGCCGGTCTGTGCCACCACGCTTCCGGACGAATCAGCGGACGACGGCGGTGCGGCGGGTTTGGTGCCCGAGGCAAAGTCCGTGCCGGCGTACAGTTGCACGCCCTGGATGTTGGCCACCTGCTGGACGCTGCTGGCCGGCAGGCCGAACAGTGCGGCAATGTCGCCGGCCACGTCCTCGAACCCGGCGGAGTAGTAGACCATGGTCTGGCCCTGTGCCTGGGCCGGCAGTTGGGTGAGTTTGGTGAACCCTGCGTCGGACAGCAGCCCGGCGATCGCCTTGCTGCGTCCTGTCACGCCGGTGCCGTTGGCGATGGAGACCGGCTGCAGCGACTTGTCGTAGGCAGGTGCCGCGGGCGCCGCCGGAGCCTCCGGCGCTGCCGGGGCAGGCTGGCTCAGGTCCGGGCTGTTGCGCAGGGCCTTGAAGAAGTTGGACGCGGCCGGTTCGTCCAGGGCCAGCCGGTTGGGGTCCTGCGGCGCGGGAACCGTGGGCGTGGTGATGAAGTTGATGTTGGCCGGATCGATGTTCTTCAGCCGGTTGGCGATGGTCAGCAGGGAAGGGACGGAGGCCAGGCCGGAATCCACCGTCAGGTTCTTGGTGATGGTGTCGGCGATGCTCAGCACTTTTTGCGGGTTGCCAAGGGTGCCTTCGGACTTGAGCTTGCGGCTGAGCGAGGCAAGGAAGCCCTGCTGCGCCTGGATGCGGCCCAGGTCCCCGCCGTTGGCGAACGCGTGCCGGGTCCGCAGGAAGGCCAGTGCCTGGTCGCCCTGCACCTGGGAGGTTCCGGCCGGCAGGTTCAGGTGCGAATCGGGATCGTTGACGGCCTCGGTCACGCAGACCTCCACGCCGCCCACCGCGTTGGACAGCTCCTTGACGGCGTTGAAGTCCGCCATCATGAAGTGGTCCACCTCAAGGCCCGTCAGCTTGTTTACCGTATCCACGGCGCAGCCGATTCCGGCCTGCGCCATGGCGCTGTTGATCATGGCGCTCTTTTGCTCCGGATACGTCTGGTTGGTCTTGGAATCGGTGCACGCCGGGACATCCACCAGCAGGTCGCGCGGGAAGCTGACGACGTTGACGTGCTTGTTGTCCGCCGAGATGTCCAGCAGCATCATCACGTCAGACTGGCCGTACCCCGAAGACTGGTCCGCGGTGCCGTATTGGCTGTTGCTGCCGCTCCGCGTGTCCGATCCCAGCACCAAAATCTGCAGCCGGTCGGTGCTGTCATTCACGGCACCTTCTGTCCGCTGCCCGCCCGCGGACAGCTGCGAGGTACTGATGTTGGACTGCAGGCGCCACGCCCAGTAGCCGCCAAAGGCCAGAACGCCCAAAAGCAGGACGGACACCACGGCCGTGAGGGCCTTGACCCAGCGCGGGGCACGGCGGGGCCGGACATGGCGCGAACTGGCGGCGTACAGCTCACCTTGCGCAGGGTAGGCAAGGGGGCTGGAGCTTTCCTGTTCCGCGCCGGGGGATTTTCTGGAACCGAACACGACAAAAGGACCTTCGGGAGGGGACAGGTTTCCGCTACCTTACAGGCCGAAGCTGGCAATTCGCCTAGAACCCTTGACTTGCCGGGTGTCCCCGCGTCCTTCAGTGCCGGGGTGGGCGTACTCTTTCTTCTCGGCGGTAACCGCCCGGGCGGTGGGCCCGGCCCTGCGGGAGACCCCGGGTGCAGGCTGAGGAACGGACAGATGGGTACAGGACAAAAGCAGCGGTTAACGCGTCCTCCTGCCCGGCGCGGGCTGGGCAAACTGGCGGTGTGGCTGGAGGACGACTCGCCGGGCCGCCTGCGGCCGCTGATCCTGGCGGTGGTGCTAACGCTCTCGGCGATCGGACTCGTGGAGGTGGCATCGGCGTCGTCCGTGGAATCCGTGGCGGCAGGAAACAATCCGTATGATCTTCCCCTGAAGCAGGCCATGTGGACCGTGGCCGGCGTGGTGCTCATGCTGGCGCTGGCGCGGATGCCCGTGCGGCGGATCCGGTGGCTGGGCTGGCCGATGCTGATCGGTTCCCTGTTTGCCCTGGTGCTGGTGTTCACGCCGCTGGGCATGACCGTGAATGGCAACCGGAACTGGATCAGCGTGGGTGGTTTCACTGCGCAGCCGTCCGAATTCGCCAAGCTCTCGCTGATTGTGTGGGGAGCCTGGATCCTGGACCGCAAGCAGGCCCTGCTGGGGCAGTGGAAGCACGCGGTCATGCCGCTGGCACCGGCCGGCGCGCTGATTATGGGCATCGTGGCGCTGGGGCACGACCTGGGCACCACTTTGATCATCATGATGATCCTGGCAGCCACTATGTTCTACGGCGGCGTTCGGATGAAGGTGTTCTCCGTGGCCGGACTCATATGCGTGGCGGCTGCCCTGGTGCTTGCGGCCACCAGCGGCAACAGGATGGGCCGGATCTCCTCCTGGCTGGGCATGGGTTCCGACGAGGACGCGCAGGGCATGGGCTACCAGGCGCAGCATGGCGCGTACGCCCTGGCTTCGGGCAGCTGGTTCGGCGTGGGCCTGGGGCAGAGCCGGCAGAAGTGGAACTGGATCCCTGAAGCGCACAACGACTTCATCTTCTCCATCCTGGGCGAGGAACTTGGCTTGGCCGGAACGCTGCTGGTGCTGGGTCTGTTCGCCACCCTGGCCATCGCCGTGTTCAAGACGATCGCCCGGACCACGGACACATTCTCCCGGATCGTGGCCTGCAGCGTGATCACCTGGATCCTGGGGCAGGCGGTGATCAACATCTCCATGGTCAGCGGGCTGCTGCCCGTGATTGGCGTGCCGCTGCCGTTCATCTCGTACGGCGGGTCGGCGATGGTGTCCTCCCTGGCGGGAATCGGGGTGATCCTGGCGGTGACGCGTCCGGAAGGTACTGTTCCTCCCGCCGGCCGCGGCACCCGCCTGGGCCGGGCACTCGGGCGCGGTGCCGGATTCAAGCGCGCTGCCCCCGAACGCTCCGGCTCAACCCGGGTTGGGTCTGACCGTGCCGGGTCGAATGGTGCCGTGCGGCAGTCCCGGGAGCATGAGCACCAGCGGTAGCGCCGGGGGTACCCTTCCCGCAGCGCCGATGACCGCCATCCGCTTCATCCTGGCTTTCGGGATTGTCAGTGCGCTGATGGACATGGTGTACGAGGGCGCGCGGAGCGTCGCCGGGCCCTTCCTTGGTGCGTTGGGGGCTTCGGCGCTCCTGATCAGTGTGGTCACCGGTGCCGGCGAGGCCGTGGCCCTGGTCCTCCGCCTGGTGTTTGGGCGGCTGGCTGACCGGCCCGCGCTGCGGTGGGCCCTCGCCATCAGCGGTTATGCCCTGACCGCGGTCTCCGTGCCCCTGCTCGGGATCACCGACGCACTCTGGATTGCCTGCCTGCTGGTCCTGGCCGAGCGTCTGGGCAAGGCCGTGAGGAGCCCTGCGAAGGACACCATGCTCGCGGAGGCCGGTTCCGCGCTGGGGAGGGGAAAAGCGTTCGCGCTGCATGAGGCGCTGGACCAGGTGGGCGCCTTGGTGGGGCCGCTGCTGGTGGGAATGGCCCTGGCGCTGTCCGGCAACTACGGGCCCGGGTTCCTGCTGCTGGCTGTGCCCGGGCTGGCGGCCATGCTGGTCTTGTTCTGGCTGAGGCGCAGGGTTCCCGATCCTGCCGTTTACGAGCTCGCCCCGCTGCAGCCTGATGCCTCCAAATCGGCCGGCGCAGAGCCGGCTGCGGCGAAACCTCTTGATGGGCCGCCCCTTGACGCGGAGCCCGGGGAGACCAGCCCCGTTTCAGGCGAGGCTGCCGGGATGCCGCGCCAGTACTGGCTCTATGCTGCGTTCAGCAGCCTGACGATGTTCGGCTACGCAACGTTCGGGCTGCTCTCGTTCCACCTGGTGGCCACCGGGCTCCTGCCGCCGGCGCTGGTCCCGGTGCTGTACGCCGGGGCCATGGGTGTGGACGCCGTGGCAGCCCTGGTCTCCGGCTGGTTTTTTGACCGGGTGGGACTGCGGGTGCTCCTAGTCCTGCCGGTGCTTGCCGCCGCAGTCCCGTGGCTGGGCTTCAGCAACAACACGGCGCTCGCGGTGGCTGGGGTGCTGGTGTGGGGAGCGGCGATGGGCGTGCAGGAAAGCACCATGCGGGCCGGCGTGGCGGGACTCGCTCCTGCAGCCCGGCGGGGGAGTGCCTACGGAATGTTCACCGCCTGCTACGGCCTGGCCTGGCTGGCAGGCAGCTTCCTGATTGGCCTGCTTTACGAACAGTCGATCTTCGCGCTTGCCGTCACTGTCACGGCGGTGCAGGCTGCCGCCTTGGTGATTTTCGCGGTCGTCCTGCCTGTCGACTCAGGGGACTTGACTGCCTAGGCGACCGCCCCCGAGGCGTCCGGGCACTCGGCGCAGCGGACGTCCGCAACCAGGGAGCCGGCGTCGTCCTTTTGGAAGTGGGTGACGTGATTGGTGGTCCTGCCGCACGTGGGGCAGAAGCTCTGGCTTTGTTTAGTCCACATGCATGAATAATACGGAACGCCGTTATAAAGAGAAGATCACGGGTCAAAGTATGTGGATCCCCGCAGATTTCCTTAACCGGATCTTGACCAAATGTGCTGGCGATCCTTCAGAGAACGCTGAGTTTCGCCGCGTAGCTTGGGCTCATCACGCAGTTACAGGGAAGGGGCGCAGGACAATGACCATTACCGATTACTTCATGGCTCTTGGCGGCATGCTGGCTTCACTCGGTTGCGCAGGACTGGTAGCGGCAACCTTTATCCGGGCACGGGCGCGCCACTAGGGCCGCGGTAAGCAGGCCTTGCCGCGAAGGTTTGCACGCCAGGTTCTAGGCGATGGCCGGAGGTTCGAAACGGGTTCCGGGCGCGCCGCTGGGCATGGCGCGGAGGATGCTGTCCGCGACGCTGCGGACTTTGAGGTTGCGGTTCCTGGAGGTGCCGGCCAGCTTGCTGAAGGCCTCCGTGTAGGAGCAGCGGTTCTGCGCCATGAGTACTCCGCAGGCAACGTCGATGCTGGTCCTGCTCTCCAGTACCTGCTTCAGGTTATCGCCGGCACGGATGACGCCGTGGACGTCCAGTGCCAGCTTCAAGCTGTGGGATGCCACCCCGGCGAACCAGGCCGCTTCATTGACAACCTTCGCGCTGAATCCGACGTTGGCCGGGGCAAGGAAGACCAGGGCGCCGGCTGAACCGGGTTTTAGGTCCAGGGGAACGGCAAGGGCTGCACCGTAGCCGCTGTCCGCCAAACGCCTCCGGTAGGCCTGCCAGCGGGCGCCCGCCTGGTTGATCACTGTGGGAGCGGACAGTGCGGAGCCCAACGCTGTGGGACCGTCCCCGTGTTCGTCCTCTGACGCTGCCAGGCCGGCCGCAACCGGTGAGCTTCCGGCGGAGGCAGGACAGGACCGCTGCCGGTGCAGCACTGCGCCGCACTCGATCGCAGCACCGGCCGCGGTACTCACCCAACGGGCTGCAGCGTCGGCGAGTATCTGCAGGGACCCTGCCTCGGCGTCGGCCCCTGTTACCAAGTCCAGCAGGAACCCGTGCCGCTCGGGCCCTTTGTTGTTTGCCGGGCCAACTGCCACCGACGCACCCCCATTCGATTACGCCCACCAGCTACGGGTGCGGTGGGTTCATAGAAACCTATTGGGCGGCCGGGGCAGGGGCACGAGTAGCCGGTACTCTACTTTTCCGCCTGGACTGCGAGGGTACTTGTTCGGCTTTCATCGCTATGGAGGTGGAGCGGCTATGAGTGGGCTACGATGGGTTTGTTAGACGGCCAAGCAAGTAGGATATCGAAGGAATTCGCATGAACCCGCATGGTGCAAGCGAAGGCTACTGGTACCCACCCGCTGAGGGGGTCCAGCCCAGAGCCGTCGACGTGATCAACGCCCTCCGGGAATTCCGGACATCCGAGAGTGCGATGAGAAGGCGTACCCGTTCCTCCATGGCGATAGGGGAGACCGACCTCCTGGCCCTGCGCTACCTTATCGACGCGGAGGCTGCCGGCATCGGAATCCGGCCCACGGAACTCGCCGCACGCTTGGGTATCACCTCAGCATCGATGACCAGCCTCGTCGACCGGTTGGTGGCCAGCGGCTACCTAACGCGCGAACCCCACCCCACCGACCGGCGCGCCGTGATTCTCAGGCCCACCCCCGGAGCCGGCGAAGGGGTGCGGCACAACCTCAACCAGATGCACAAGCGCATGCTGGAGGCCGCCGAATCACTGTCTCCCGAGGAAATAAAGGCTGTGATGCAGTTCCTGGAGCGGATGCGGGAAGCTGTGGATACCGTCGATGCCAAACCCACCGTCATCGCGCGGTAGACAGAAACAGAATCCTAGTTAGACTAGCTACATACTTGTTTATCAACTGGATGGCGGATCGAATGACTGCAGTACTTGAACCTCAGGCACCGGGACAATCGACCTTCATTGAGGACCGTGGTGAACGTCCGCAGGAGTCGGTGTCAATCGACTTGAACCACCCCACGGGAGTGCCTGGCTCCTCCTTTCCCGCGGGACACTCAAGCCTCGGCCAGGATGATCCGGCCGCCCCATTCCACTGCGGCGCCGCAATGCGGTCCACCCCAGTGCCGGTCCCGTCGCTGAGCTGGGCTTCCACGGAACTTGACTCCAGGGAGTGGACCTGCGCCTGCGGCTTCAGGCTGGACGTGGGCATCACCGCCGATTCCATGGAGGCCGTGCGGCTGGAATCGGCCATGCTGGAAAGCCTGCAGTGGGAGATGGACGCCGCGCAGGAACGCTTCGAAAACGCGGTGCGTGCCGCTTCCCGGCTGGGCGCGGCCCCGGAGGCTCTTGGCAAAGCTGCCGGCCTCACCGTCGAGGAGCTCCAGGAAATCCTGGCGGGCGGCGCTCAACTGCTCTAACACCCGGCAAAAGGTCGGTAAAAGCTCCGAGGAGCCCGAAGCGCAGCCATCCGTCTGTTCAGATGCAGCGGCGCTTCGGGTCGCTGGGAGCGGCAAAGCAAAAATGTGGCCGGCCGGCTCTGGCCCGAAAAGTGGGCGCGGCGAGCGGCCGGAGGGTTTTATGCGGCCAGGCGAACGGCCCTGGGGCGCTGATGTCGCCGGGCGGCCAGCACGCTGATGGTGCACGGCGCCTGGTCCGGATCGATCTTCGCGGGCAGGTGCCGGGTTTCGGAGGCCGTATGGAGCATGTCCAGCGCCTCCTCATCAACCAGGGCGCTGGAGACGTCAAGCTCCAGGTCCAGGCCTCCCTTGAGGGAGTTGGCACGCTTTGCCACTACATAGAGGGCGTTGACGCTGTGAATGGTGATATGCCCCTTTGCAATCACCTGGGCCTTGCTGTGGTCCAGATCCACCCGGACTACGATGTTCAGCTTAGAGTTCAAGTTGTAAAGCCTTCCCCGGCATTGGCTGCGACGCTGCAGCTTCTTGCATGGCCTGTTTGCTTAAGCCTCAACTAGATTAGGCAACCAGTGTGACGAGCGCAACACAGTGACGTTTATTACACCGCAAGTAGTTTCCTATCAGTTTGAGGAGCATCCATGGGTACCGATCCTGCCGGCAAGCCTTCCGTCCTCTTTGTCTGCGTCCACAACGCAGGCCGTTCCAAGATGGCGGCCGCTTTCCTGGCCTCCCTGTCCCGGGGAGCGGTGGAGGTGCGTTCCGCGGGCTCCCAGCCCGCGGAGAAGGTGAATCCGGCGGCGGTTGAGGCCATGGCGGAGGTGGGCATTGACCTCTCCGCGGAGGTCCCGAAGATGCTTACCGCCGAGGCAGTGAAAGAATCGGACGTGGTGATCACCATGGGGTGCGGTGATGAGTGTCCAGTGTTCCCGGGCAAGCGTTACGAGGACTGGGAACTGGAGGATCCGGCCGGCAAGGGCGTTGACTCCGTTCGTCCAATCCGTGATGAGATCAAGGCACGCATCGAGAAACTGATCACCGAACTCCTGCCCGCGCAGCACGCGGACGCCCAGTAGTACTCCCACCGAAGGACAAGCAATGAGCAAAGAACAGCTGATCATCATCGGCTCCGGCCCCTCCGGCTACACCGCCGCCATCTACGCCGCCCGAGCCGGCCTGAACCCCCTGGTCCTGGCCGGGTCCGTCACCGCCGGCGGCGCGCTGATGAACACCACTGAGGTGGAAAACTTCCCCGGCTTCCCCGGTGGCGTCCAGGGCCCGGAACTGATGGACGGGCTGCAGCAGCAGGCGGAAAAGTTCGGCGCGCGCATTGAGTACGACGACGCCACGTCCGTTGACCTCGCTGGTCCGGTCAAGCGCGTGGTCACCGGCGGCGGGGAGACTTACAAGGCAAAGGCCGTCATCCTGGCCACCGGCTCCGCCTACAAGGAACTCGGCCTGCCGGAAGAGAAGAAGTTCAGCGGCCACGGTGTTTCCTGGTGCGCCACCTGCGACGGGTTCTTCTTCCGTGAGCAGGACATCATCGTGGTGGGCGGCGGTGACTCCGCCATGGAGGAAGCAACCTTCCTGACCCGCTTCGGAAAGTCCGTGACCGTCGTCGTGCGCAAGGGCGAACTCCGGGCCTCGCGCATTATGGCCCAGCGCGCCAAGGACAACCCCAAGATCAGCTTTGCCTGGAACTCGGCCGTCACGGCCATTCACGGCGACGGCAAGGTCACCGGCGTCACCCTCACGGACACCCGCACCGGGGAAACCCGGCAGCAGGACGCCACAGGCATCTTCGTGGCCATCGGCCACCTGCCGCGCACGGACCTCGTAGCCGGCCAGGTGGACCTGGACGAGGAAGGTTACATCAAGGTGGACTCGCCCACCACATGCACCAACCTGCCGGGCGTCTTTGCCTGCGGCGACGCCGTGGACCACCGCTACCGCCAGGCCATCACGGCCGCCGGCACCGGCTGCGCCGCGGCCCTGGACGCGGAGCGCTTCCTCGCCGCGCTGGAGGATGCTGCCAGCATCGCCACCGCCCTGGTCGAGGAACCGACACACAGCTAAGTTGTCGGTGGATGGGAAGGCTCCCTGGGTCAGACGACTTCGGGGAGCCTTCCCGTTAAAACTGATACGGGAGCGGCCGACCAGCGCTCGCGTTCCGGCTCGTAGGAGACCACCATGGACACGTCGCTGCCGCGCGCCTCGTCGATGGCCAGCAGCAGGGCGTCCTCCATGTGCCTGGCATACTCCAGCCGCTCGGGCAGGGAACCCTGCAACCCGCCGTCGTCAATCAGCACGTGGCTCTTGCCGTCCACGATGACCTTCAATGAATACCCGCGGTCCTCCTGCCGGGACCCGCGGGTGGATGTAATCTCGGTGACTCGATCGGCCCGGACCAGCCCGTTGCCCAGCGTGCGGATCCACACTTCACCCATGAAATGACCTCCCCTTGGCTGTAGGCGCAGACCACCAGCGCCCCATACCGCGAACAGTACTCCGTCCCGGCATTTTTGTGACCCCTGCACTTTTCCGGGGTCTGCTGGGCGGCATATGACATGTCCTTTTCAGCTTGGTCGGTTATGGTGGGTGCCGTTCGCCCGCCGGTGCGCAGACCTGACTTTGGGAGGAATGCATGTGGTCAAAGCTTGATACGTATCTCTATCCGCTGCAGCCCTCCGCGGAGTGTCCATCCGGGACCTTCAAAGTGCATGTCCCTTCCGGGAAAATGGAGTGGTCAGAGGGCATGTACGGCATCCACGGGCTCAAACAGGGTGAGGTGGTACCCACCTTCGAACTGTTCATGGCGCACAAGCACCCAATGGACCGGGAGGCCGTGCTCGGACTCTGGGCGGACCTCCTGAAAGGCGGCGGCCAGGGGGCCCTGCTGCACCGGGTCATCGACGTCCGCGGCAAGGAACGGCGCGTTTTTTCCGCCCTACAGGCTGTTGCGGAGCCCTCCGGACAGGTGGACTACGTCCGCGGCTTCATGGTGGATGTGACCCAGAGCCTGCGCATCGAATCCCAGCACGTGGCCGAGGAAGCCATTGAGGGAGCCTACGGGCATAAAGCCCTGATTGAACAGGCCAAGGGCATTGTCATGGCGTTGCACGGAGTGGACGGCCCTGCCGCATTCCAGGTCCTGGCCACCAGAAGCCAGCACGCCAACACCAAGCTGCACATCGTGGCAGAAGAACTGGTGAACGCGGCAGCGAACGGCAAGGCCGCCGAAGTCCTGGCCGGTTACTGACCTCCTTTAGCCCATCACCTGCTGGTTGACCCACCGTTCCAAACGCGGCTGGGACCTTCGGCACTTCCCTCGCTGCTGCCCGAGGCGCGAACCTGATGTCACGTCCGCTGGCGCCCCCAGCCCCGTTTCCCTCATCGATTGCTGAGTAACTGCCGTTTTGGACGCTGAAAACGACAAGTACGGAGCAATCGATTCCAGGGCAGGGCCGTTCAGGGCAATGGAGTGGACGCGGGACAGGGGCACCGGGGAGGGGCGTGGCATGGCGGCCAGGACTACCACCAGCCGGAGCGGCAACGTTGGCTCGGCGGTGATCAACGCCCTGCTGCTCTGGGGGATCAACATCTGGCCGGGCTGGCAGGTGCTGCCGTTCCTCACTGCGGACATGAACCGCGTCCTCGACCTCATCAATGCCTCCCTGATCGCGGGCATCATCGTGAACCTGGTCTGCGCGGTGATCCATGCCCGGGCCCTCCTTTCGCTGGGGAACATCGTGGTCATGGGCATCGGGGTGGCCGCCATGCTGCGGATGTGGGAAGTCTTCCCCTTCGATTTCGGCACCAGCTGGTCCGGCTGGCCGGTGGTGGTGCGGGTACTCCTGGTGCTTGGCATCGTGGGATCGATCATTGGCGGCATTGTCGAGGTGGTGAACTTCTTCCGGGCGCTGGCGGGATTCGAGCCGCGCGCCCGGTGAACCCAGCCCTGGTGAAACAACGCCTCAGTCGAAGTGGGTAATGACGTTGGGATCCTTGCCCACCGACGCCACCAGCAAGGCCGCTACATCCCGAAGCTTCCGGTTGCGGGTGTTGGAGGCGCTCCGCAGAACCTTGATGGCAGTGTCCTGGTTGCAGTTGTTCTGGGCCATGATGATTCCCGTAGCCAGGTCAATGATGGTCCGTGACTCCAGTGCTGCGGCCAGGTTGTCCCGGTCTTCCGCCAGTTGGGCCAGGCGCACGGCAAGGCGCAGCGCCTTGGACGCCTGGCCTGCGTGCACCTCCGCCTTGTGGATCGCTTCGTCGCTGAACGCATGCGTTTGGGCCGCATAAAGGTTCAGCGCGGCACTTGCTTCCCCCTCCAGCGGTACCGGAACCGAGAGGATGGAGCGGATGCCTTCGGACCAGGCCGTGGCGCAGTAGTGGGGCCAGCGGCTCTCCTCATGCAGCGTGGGGATATAGACGGTGTCCAGGTCCCGCAGGGCGGTCAGGCACGGCCCGTCGCCGTAGGCATACTGCAACTCATCCATGGCCTTGACCCGGGGGTGGCTGGTGGCAACGGTCGCCGGCTTCTTCTTCCGCACCATGGTGACGCCGCAGAGCAGCCTGCTGTGGACGGAAAGCGCTGCGGCAGAGAGGGTCACGAGTTCATGGAGGAGCTCCGCCATGTCCGGCGTCTTCAGGACAAGGTCCTGCAGACGCTCCACCACCCCTTCGTCACCCGGAGTTCCGTGCAATCCCGCCAAGTGGCATCACCCCAATGTGCTGCTCAAGGCGATTCTAGGGCGCAGGGCGGCGGACGGACCCCCGTAGTGGCCCCCCTTTTCCAATGCAGGGGGACCACAACGGACGGCCATAGGATAAATCTGATGACTTCCCCGGATGACCCTGAGCCCTTCAGCCTGCGCAGTATTGCCGTTGCCGCTTTCGGCCCCACACTGCTTTTCGGAATCGGGCAAGGTGCCATCCTCCCGGTGGTGGCGTTGTCCGCCCGCGAACTGGGCGCTTCAGTGGCGGTGGCGGCGCTGATCGTCACCCTGATCGGGCTGGGGTCCTGGTTCTTCAACCTGCCGGCGTCCCTGGTGACCCTCCGCTTCGGTGAGCGCTGGTCGATTGTGGGCGCCGCCGTCGCCGCTGGCCTGGCGCTGGCAGCAGCAGCCGCCGCCTCCACCCTCGCCTCAAACGGACTGTGGCTGCTCGCGGCGGCGATGGCCGTCGTCGGGATGTCCGGGGCGGTCTTTGGCCTGGCCCGGCAGAAGTACCTCACCGAGGCAGTGCCCGTCGGGTTCCGCGCCCGGGCGCTGTCCACGCTGGGCGGCGTGAACCGCATCGGCGTATTCATAGGTCCGTTCGCGGGGGCCGCCGTGATGCAGTTCCTCGGCCTCGCCGGTGCCTACTGGGTGGGCGTGGTGGCCATGGCGGCCGCCGCGCTGCTGTCGCTCACCATTCCGGACCTGACGACGCCGGAGGTCCACTCGGGCGGTGACCCCGGCCCCCAGCCCACGCTCCGGAGCGTGGCGGTCTCGCACGCCGGCGTGTTCCTTTCGCTGGGCGTGGGCATCCTGTTGCTCAGCGCGCTGCGGTCCTCCCGCCAGGTGGTGATTCCGCTCTGGTCCGACCACCTGGGGATGGACGCCACCTCGGCGTCCCTGATCTACGGGCTGTCCGGCGCGATCGACATGCTGGTGTTCTATCCCGCCGGGAAACTGATGGACCGTAAGGGCCGGCAATGGGTGGCAGTCCCGTCTACGCTGCTCATGGGCACCGCGCTGCTGCTGATCCCGCTCACCGGCTCATTTGTGGGTCTGCTGCTGGCGGCGCTGCTGATCGGCTTTGGCAACGGCATCAGCTCCGGGCTGGTGATGACCCTTGGCGCCGACTTCTCGCCGGACCGCGGCCGGGGCCAGTTCCTGGGCCTCTGGCGGTTCATGGCCGACGCCGGATCCACCGGCGGTCCCGTCCTCCTCTCCGGGGTGACCGCGGTCGCCTCGCTGGGCCCGGGGATCTCAGCCACGGGCATCCTGGGGTTTGCGGCGGCGGCCGTGTTCGCCGTCGTGATTCCCCGCCTGAAGCACCGCCGCAACTACTGAGCGTGTTTACCTGCCCGGTTGGTGGGTAGTGCCCCGGCCGGCGCTATTCTCGTCACATGAGTGATCCCGGCGCCGTTGCCCGCATCAGTCCACTGCAGAAGGCCGTGTGGTGGGCGCAGGACTATGTGTACGCCGCGGGCTGGCAGGTGCGCGGCTTCCTGTCGCGCGTGCAGCCGGCATCCTTCCGCAACGGGACCCGCGCGCCCGTGGTGATCATCCCCGGGGTGTACGAAAACTGGCAGTTCATGATGCCGGTCATCCAGGCCATCCACGACGCCGGGCATCCCGTCCATGTGGTCACCGTGCTCCAGCGCAACAAATTGAAGGTCCCGGAGGCCGCCAAGCTCGTGGCCCAGCACCTCGAGGAGGCCGGGCTGCGCGGCGCCATCCTGGTGGCGCACAGCAAGGGCGGGCTGATCGGCAAGTACACCATGCTGTCCCTGGATCCCGAGCACCGGATCGACCGGATGATCTCCGTGTGCGCACCGTTTTCCGGCTCGCGGTATGCCCGCTACATGCTGCTGCCCAGCCTGCGGATCTTCTCGCCACGGAATGCCCTGACCCTCCAGATGTCCCGGGAGTTGGCGATCAACAGCCGCATCACGTCCATCTACGGGCCGTTCGATCCGCACATTCCGGAGGGAAGCGTCCTGCCCGGGGCCACCAACATCGAACTGCCGGTGGCCGGGCACTTCAGGATCCTGGGCGATCCCGGGACCGCCCGCATCATTGTGGAGCAGCTGAACCTTCCTGCCTGACTTCTTTTTGTGGCCGGGGCATCGTTGCCGTGCGCGGTTCCTGCGCGGCGATGCGCCGGGCGATGAAGGCCGCGTCCCTCCCCACCCCGTGGACCATGGAGGACGCCAGCGACTGCTGGAAGATGGCGCCCAAGAAGTAGAGTCCCGCCTGCGATGTGGCCACCCCGCGGTCCTGTTCCAGTTCGGCGTCCGGGCCAAACACCGGCAGGTGGATCCACTCCAGGCCAGGGCGGAAACCTGTGCACCAAATGATGTTGGCTACCTCGAGTGCCCGGCCATCCGCGAGCACGGGCTGCCCGTCCCTGGTTCCTTCGGTCCTGGGAACGCGTTCGACGCCGGCACGCACCAAGTCGCGGTTCTTCACCCTGACCAGGGGCCCGCTGTGCGCAAGGATTTGCGGGCGGGCCTTCCGGCCGGCAGGCGTGTTGAGGTTCAGGATGTGGGAAAACGCGAAGAAGACGGCGAGGGTGAGGGGGCGGGTGGCCAGGGCATCGATGGGCCAGGGGATCTCGCCGGGGTGCCTGCCGGAGAGATACGTCCTCCGGGTTGGGGCAAGCTCCAGGGCGATGTCCGCACCGGAGTTGCCCGCACCGACCACCAGGACGGGGCCCGGTGCGAGGTCCTTCGGGTTCTTGTAGCTTCCCGCCGTGAGCTGCTTGATCTGGGGGCTGAGCTGCTCTGCGAATACCGGCACCTTGGGCTTGCGGTCCCAGCCTGGTGCGACCACCACGTTGCCGGCCTCGATGCGTTGGTGGTCCGTTTCGATGACAAAGCTCTGACCGTTGTGGCTGAGGCCGGTGACCCGGACGTTGTTCCGCACCGGCAGCGCGAAGCGGTCCGCGTAGCCGCTGAGGTAGTCGGCGAACTCTTCCCGTGACGGGTAGGACCAGGGCGGGGCGGGGTAGCGGCTGCCGGGGAGGGCGTCGTACCGGGCTGGGGTGAACAGCCGAAGCGAGTCCCAGCGGGTGCGCCAGCTGTCTCCGGTTCTGGTGTTCTCGTCAAGGATGACGAAGGGACGCTTCAGGCGGGACAAGTGGTAGCCCATGGCCAATCCGGCTTGGCCGCCGCCGATCACGACGGTGTCGAAGTGCTCTGACATGGTGCCCTGCCCTTCCACCCCTGTGCCGCCTTCGTTGCGCTGGGCTCTCAGTGGCCCGGGGCTTCCTGCTAAAATTCATCCGAATAGTATTCGGATGAATTAAGGTTAGGCCTGCCCATGAGTGAAGTCAATGCCCCTGCACGCCGCTACCACTCGCCCCGGCGGAAGGAGCAGGCAGCCGCAACCCGCGATGCCGTGCTGGCTGCCGCGCGTGAGTTGTTTGTTGGGGAAGGCTACGGTTCCACAACTGTGGCGGGCATTGCTCGGAGGGCGGGCGTCGCCGTCGACACTGTCTACGCCGCGATTGGACGCAAGCCGGACCTGCTGCGGGAAGTGGTGGAGACAGCCATCTCAGGGACCGGGCAGGCTGTTCCCGCCGAGAGCCGCGACTACGTGATTCGCCTCCGGGAAGCCGAGGGCGCGACCGAAAAGATCTCGATCTATGCCCACGCCCTGGCCGGCATCCAGCCCCGGCTCGCGCCCGTGTACGTGGCCCTGCGAGATGCTGCCGGGACCGACCCCGACTGCGCTGCGCTCTGGCGGGAGATCTCTGACCGCCGCGCAGCGAACATGCTGAAGTTTGTTGAGGACCTTGCGGCTACCGGGGAGCTGCGGGCCGATCGCCCGGCCGCAGAGCTCGCCGACGCGGTGTGGAGCATGAACGGGCCCGAGTACTGGTTGCTGCTGGTGGACCAGCGCGGATGGAGCCCGGGACGGTTCGCCGACTGGCTGGCCGATGCCTGGTGCCGGCTGTTGCTGGCGGGGGAGGCGGGCTAAGAAGCGGCAGGGCCAAGGCGGCCGGCCTGGCTGGCTGGCGCATGCTGTTCCTCGCCGCCTGATGTGCCCGGGCGCGGTTCCTTAAGTTCGATGAAGAGGCAGTGGGTAGGCGTGGTGCCGGTATTCGTGCCGGAATGTTCCTGGGCATCGAGCCAGCGGGCCTGCCCTTGGTCCAGTTTTACATCCACTTCCCGGCCTCCTGATTGGAGCCGGCGGGCGAATGAACTGAGCGTGACCATCACACTGTCCGGATGCGAATGCGTGCCGGTGCTGTCCCCTGGACCGTCGCTGTACTCAAGGACGCGGACCCGGTCGTTCTCGAAGACCAGCCGGTAATGCTGCGGATTCACTGCAATTGGATCGGCCATGGGAAACCCCTGTTTTTTATGGGACGTCCGTACCATCACGGTACGTATGTATCATAAGTCCTGTGCCCGTACGCCACAACGACAAATATCTGGAGACCGGCAGGACCCGGCAGAAGTCGCGCACGCGCGATGAATTGGTCTCTGTCCTCCGGGACTTGCTGAAGGACGGGCGGGATCCGTCTGTTGCAGAGGTCGCTGCCATTGCCGGCATCTCCCGGACCACTGCGTACCGGTATTTTCCGGACAAGGAATCCCTCCTGCACGCGGCCCTCCCCGAGACCGGGCTGGGGTCGCTGCTGGGTGAGGACCGGCCGTCGGACGTCCGCGCCCGCTTGGAGCGGACCCTTGACGCGCACTTCGACTTCATTCGGGCCTGGGAACCGCAGCTGCGGGCATCGCTGCGGCTGTCCCTGACCCCGGGCGCAGCCCGCCCCACTCTTCGCGGCGGCCGGGCTGTGGGCTGGTACCGCGAGGCCCTCTCCCCATTGGAAACCACAGGCTCCGGGATCGATACCGCCGCCTTGGCTGTCCGGCTTCGCGCGGTTGCCGGCATCGAAGCCTATGTCTGGCTGCGCGATGAGGCAGGTCTCCGGCCGGACCAGGCATTCGGGGTTATACGGGCCAACGCCCTGGACATTCTTGACGCTGCGCTCGCTGAATAGGAACACGTTGGTTGGCTACTTCAGCGACCTGTGACTTTAGGGTCATTAGCGATAGAAGCGCAGGTCAGACCTCGGTTGAACTTTCAAATACCTTGAGCTTTTGTTGACGCTTTACCCCCTCACTTCCTGAGGTTGGCCCTGCAAAGTGGTCCTCAGTTAGGCCACAGCACACCACCAAGTCTGAGGGGACACATCATGAAGAACAGTACTCTGATCAAGGGAACCGCAGCCATCGCCGTTGGCGCAGCACTGCTGCTGGGCGGCGGTGGAACCCTCGCCGCATGGAATACTGCCGACACTGCAAACCCCGGAACCATCGTCGCGGGCGACATGGACGTCAAAGCCCCCGCCGGTAAGTGGATGGCGGGTACCACTGACGTCACCTCACAGATCAATGCCGGTACCTACCATGTAGTGCCAGGGGACACGCTCACCTACACCCAGACTCTCTCGGTAAAACTGGTTGGCAATAATATGGCGGCAAACATCAGCCTGGACAAAGCCGTAGTGAGCAGCTTCACCGACAAAAATGTGAAAATCGATCCGCTGAAGCTCACCAACACGGCGGGCGATGTTCTTCCCACAACTGTGCTGTCGCCAGTAAGTGGAAGCGACACACAGACGGTCACCGCATCAACCACTTTCCAGTTCTTGAGCGCAACCCCCAACCTCGAAGACGTCAACGCTACGTACAACTTGGGCAAAGTGACATACACGCTGCAGCAGGTTGTAAAGTCCGCTTCTTAGCTAACCCGGCCCGGGCGGCCGATCGTCGCCCGGCCGAAACGGCAGGAAACAGGACCCACAGACCAGGAGGGACCCATGCGCACCAAGCGCAGGCTGCAGGCGGCGGCACTGACCGCCGTTGCAGTTGTCCTGGGCCTGTTCACGGTGCAGGGAACATACGCGTTGTGGAGCGCGGCGGCTTCGGCCTCCCCGGGGACCATCACGTCGGCCTCGTTCGACACGACGATGACCGCGGTCAACACCCGACAATCCACCACCATGACACTGTCCAACGGGGCGCCAGCAACCCTGACGTTGTCGCCCGCCGGGACCCTTGGTCCGGGCACCTCGGTCTACGGGGGAGTGGTGGTCACCAACAACACCAACGCCGGCGGCCAGTTCAACACCGCCATAACGGCAAGCCAGCCCACCATCGCGAACGTCAACGGCGGAAGCCTTGCCAGCTACGTCCGCGTCAACGCAAAGAGTGCCGCTTCCTCCACGGAGTGCAGCACCGCCACCGGCTTCGCACCGATCGGTTCTGCAGGGCTGGTCTCGCCCACGGTGCTGAAAGGCGGTTCCACCGTCTTCTGCTTCCAGATCAGCCTGGACTCCAGTGCTCCGGCCACAGTGAAAGGACAGGCAGTGAACATTTCGCTCCAGCTCACCGCACGGCAGCTTTGCGGGGTGCCCAGTGGCTGCTGACCTGACCGAACGCCCGCTTGGCCAACCTGCCGATCAGGCTCCCGGAACTGTGGCGACCACCCGCACGCGTCGACGTACCGGCCATGGTGCCTGGGCCGCCGTCGGACGTTTCGCAAGCATGGCAGCCATGCTGGTGGCCCTGTTTGCTGCCCTGGTCCTCATCGTGGTGCCGGTGGCCACGGGTTCACAGACCTACACCATCCTCACCAAGTCGATGGCGCAGAAGTACCCGCCGGGCACCTTCATGGTGATGAAGCCCGTACCGTTCGACGAGCTCAAGTACGGCGACGTCATCACCTTCCAGCTCTACTCCGGCCGGCCGGACGTGGAAACGCACCGGATTGTTGGCTTCGGTTCCACCCAGCAGGGAGAGAAGACGCTGATCACCAAGGGCGACAACAATGGCGCCAACGATGCCAACCCCGTCCGCGCCATCCAGGTCAAGGGCAAGCTGTTCTATGCAGTTCCGTATGTGGGTTTTGTGGCGAACTTCCTGGGGAACTCCGACCGGGGTACTTGGACGGTGATCGCCGCAGTCGCCTTGATCGGGTACGGGGCCATCACGGTGTACAGGTCGGTGCGCAAAACCCGGAAACGGGACGACGCCACGGACGCTGAGGCGGCCTAAATGGCACGGTTGCGGGATGTACCTGGTGCGGCGATCGCCGTCGGGGCCTTCGTGCTCACTGTGCTGCTGGGCGTTGGCGGGGCATCGGCGTCGGCCCTTTGGCAGCAAAGCGCGACGGCGACCATGACGGTCACAGCATCCGGCACCTGGTCTGCGCCTGTGTTTCCGACGCCGGTTTGCAGCGCTGGAGATACTGCCAACAAATCTGTTTCACTGGCGTACTCGGGATTTTCAGAGGCCCCGACAAAGCTCACGTTCTCGGCCGCAGGGACCAACGGGATCTACGGCACGAGCACAGACGCGTCCGGACCGTTCGGCACATCCGGAAGCGTATTGGTCTGGGGCGATTCCACCATTTTCAGCCAGATCAGCACGACGCCGGCCACGATCAAGATTGTGGCCACCTTCGCCAGTGGCCTGCAGTCAACGACAACCGTGAAAGTGAACCTGGAAATAGGTACCGGAAACAAGAAAATTTATTGCGCCTGAAGTGCCAGCTCGGCGGAAGAAGGTGCCGCTGCAACACCCCCAACGCAGCGGCGCCGCCTCCCGCCGAGCTCGCTTTCTTGTACGAGCGATGCGCATGTTCATTTCCGACGCGCGGCTGCTCCTGCGCTCCCGATATTTGGGCTGCGCTGGGGAAGATGCGCCTCGAGGATGAAGAGGCTTGTCGAGAAGGAAGATGCGCGTCGGAGCTGACTGCCGGCGTCGACAGGGAACAGCGGGACCGAAAGCAGTGAGCGCGGAAGGTGCGGCTCCGCCGGAAGGTGCGTTCCGCCGTCGTACGTTCCCTCCGTGTCAGCCGGCTGGCAGGTGAAGCCGGTCCGTACACTGGCACCATGTCATGCCGTATCAGTGAGCTGGTCCTGAATTGCGCCGATCCCGAACTGCTCGCAAAGTTCTGGAGTGACGTGCTTGGTTATGTGGAGCTTGACAGGGAGGACGGTGCGATCGAGATCGGGCCGCCGGACGCCGGGTTCGGGGGAGCGCAGCCAACGATCTTCCTCAGCCCCAGCAGCAACCCGCGCGTGGGGAGGCTTCCGCTGCACATAGACGTCAATCCGGTGGACCGGGACCAGGACGCCGAGCTGGAACGCCTGCTGGCGCTCGGTGCGCGGCCGGCGGATGTGGGGCAGACCGGCCAGGAGCAGTGGCACGTCCTGCAGGATCCTGAAGGAAACGAGTTTTGCCTGCTGCGCAAGCGGCTCGAGCCCTTGGACTAGGAACACGGGGGCAACGTCCGCCCCGGGAGGTGTGAAGGGAGTGCCTGGCGGCGCCTACTTCAAAACGCCGCCCAGGCACCTGTAACTATTCACTGCACCGCTCAAGCTAAGGGCCTCGAAATCCTCAAGGTTTGATCAAGACCTCCCCACAAAACCCTTTTTCGTGCTACTGCCACACCCGCGGGTGAATCTTCCGGCCCGCAAACCTTTCCTGCCGCACCAGTCCGGCATAGGGTTCTAGGACAGCCAGGTATCAAGCAGCAGGTGAACGGGCCGCACGATGTCCTGCACCATGGGCAGGGGCTGGAAGAGGCGCACCTTGAGCGAGTTGATGTTGCTGGCCATGAGCGGGTTGGCGCGGGAAGTCCTCGCGGCGGTCCGGAGCAGTGGGGAATACGACGTGCTGGGGATCCTGGATGACGACCCCGACCTGCTGGGCACCTCCATCGACGGTACCGTGGTGATGGGCGCAATCACCGATGCCCCTGCTTTCAGGCGGGCGCTGTTCACCGTATGCCTTCCCGGCGGCCGTGAGCGGGAGGCGCTCGTCGAAAGGCTGTCCCTCCTCGGCCTGGACGAAGACCGGTACGCCGCCGTGGTGGATCCTGGCGTCCGCGTGCCCCGGGACTCCCGGATTGGCCCCGGCAGCATTGTGATGCGCAATGCCACCATCGCGCCGCAGGCCAGCATTGGCTCCCATGTGCTCTTGAAGCCCCAAGTCAACGTGGGCTGCAGTGTCCGCGTGGGGGACTTCGCCACGCTGTCCCCCCGAGTGTCGGTGGGGGAGGGCACCCGCATCGGCCGGGCGGCAGAACTGGGCATGAGCGCCGGCGTTGGCGATGGGCCCAGCGTAGGGGACTATTCGCAGATTGGACTGGGCTCTGCGGTGCTGCAGCACGTGCCCGAGCGCGAAACCTGGGCGGGGGTGCCGGCGCAGGCACAGGGTCCCCGCGCCTGACCGGAAAACTACCGGGAACGGGAAACCCCTAAGCCCCGCCCGGCACCCCCGGGCCAGGGCCCGCACGCCCCTTAGCGGGGCCCATACCCCTTATGGCGCAGGCACAAAGAGGGCTAAGTTGTAGCTACCGATGACGGTTCCATCACCGCCCATCGCTACGGGGGATCACATGGAGCTTTTCAGCGACAAACCTGCGCTCGCCGCCGCGGCGCTTACCAGGCTGGTGGCTGCCGACGCCAAAGCAAAGGGCCGGCCGGCCGGCAGCCTCCGGGCCTTCCTGAGCGACCTGGTGGTGCGCAACGGTCCCAGCATCATCGAGGAACTGGCCATCGAGCTTGCCCGCCAGCACCTGGCCACGCTGGAGAAGCTGGCTAAGGCAACTGGGCGCCCGGCGGCCAGATACCCTGACGACATCGAACTCGCTGCTGCCATGAATGAGAGCATGGGACGCGATGCCAAGGACCTTGGTGACACCGATAACATGTGATTTTGACTTGGACGATGATTAGCGGCGCGGGCGGCACTCCAAGGTGACGCTAGCGCCGCGGTGCGTTCCGCCGTCGTGCCGCAAACGCGAACAGGGACGTGGTGGCCACGGTGGCCAGGTACCCCGCGATGACGATCAGCGAGATGCCGGCCCAGAAGTAGTTGGTGGTGCTGGTCTGCTGCCACGGGCTGGGGGCAATCATGATCAGCGAATACACCGCAACCCCCGCGGACGCCAGCCCGATCAGCACCGGCAGGGTAAGCCAGATCCGCGCGGAGCCGATGTGTTCGCCGAACCCGTCCCACTCGTTCCAGGAACCGCGCCGGAGGATCAGCCAGCCCGCCGGAATCATGAACGCCCCCACCAGCAGGAACGCCGCCACCACGTCCGCGGGCCGGTGCCACTGGTTGATCAGGGTGGATACGCCGGAGGCGATGGCGAAGGTGCCGCCGATGAAGCCCGCCATGGGCCGCCAGCGCGGGGACGCCATGAGGAAGACCGCGGCCGCGGCCGACGCCGCCAGGGTGGTGTGGCCGGACGGCAGCGAGTTCAGTTCCAGCGTCAGCACCCCCTTGTCCGGGCGCGGCGGCAGCAGGTCCTTCAGCACCTGCGTGGCCACGTTCGCGGCGACGCAGGCGGCCACGGCGATCCCGGCCTCGGCCCAGTGCCGCCGGATCACGGTGACAAACAGGACCACCACGGCGGCCATGACCAGTGAAATGGTGGGCAGCAGGTCCAGGAACTGGGTGGCTGCCTTCCCCGCCGGTCCATGGATGTCCACTGCTTCCACCAGCGCGGACTCGTCAATAAACTGGCCCGTGGCGGTCTGGACAAAGAAGTAATAGGTGGCCATCAGCCCCGCAATGCACGCTACCGTGGACAGCACGAACAGGAACGCCGAGCCCGGCGCAGGCCGGGCCGGGGTCCTGGTGGGCAGTTGCCGTGAAGAAGTCATCGCGGTTAAGGGTGACACAAAAAGCTGGAAGACCGCTCAGGAGCTGGGCCCGGCGGGCTTGATCGCGGCAAGCCGGGGGATGCTCGCGGCGGCCACCAGCAGGGCCAGTGCCCCCAGCCCGAGCGGCAGCGCCGTGGCAGTGGCGATGCCGCCCACCAGCAAGGGTCCACCGGCGTCGCCCAGTTCGCGCCCAAGTTCAGCCGAGCCCATGGTCCGGCCCATCCGCTCGGGTGGCGTGGTGTCCGCCAGGTGCGCGAAGCCCAAGGGGGTCACAGCTCCGATGCCTGTCCCGATGAAGGCCGCGGCGACGAAGATGGTGACCACTCCCGGGGCCGCCGCCACCAAACCGATCCCCGCGGCAATGAGCAGCAGGCCCGCCGTCGTGCCCCTGTTGTCGGTCACGGCGTTGCGGTCCCGCAGCCTCCCGATCCACGGCTGGGTGAGCACCGAGCCCAGTGCCACGACGCTTACCGCGGCCGTGCCCGCGAAGGCGTCCATGCCGTGCCGGGTGGCCAGTGCCGGGAGGAAGCCGACGGCGGCACCCAGCGCGCCCGTTGCGGCGGCCAGCACCAGCGTGGGCACCAGGAAACGGCGTTCACCCACCTGCCGCGCCAGGTCCACCACCGTGTACCGCTTCCGCGGCAGCGGCGCCAGGTGCGGCACGGACACCAGGACCCACACGGCGGTCGCGGCCGCCAGCGCGGAAAGCGTTCCAAACAGCAGCGGAAACCCGCCGGCCAGGATCAGGCCCGCACCCAGCGGCGGGCCGATGATGTAACCCAGGCTTTTCCAGGACCCGTACCGGCCAAAGTAGGTGCCCGCCTTTCCGCCCCGGGCCATGCGTGCCACCATGGCGGACGACGACGGCGAAAAGGCAGATGCCGCCGCGCCCTGTCCCAGCCGGGCGAGGGCAAGGATCAACGGGTCCGCGGCCCCCAGGCCGATCAGGGACAGGGCGGCGAAAGCGAAGAGTCCGCCGACGATGACGGGCTTGGCGCCGATCCGGTCGCTGAGCGCGCCGAAGACCGGTTTGAGGAACACCTCGGCCACGTCGTAGAGGGCCAGCAGGATGCCCAGGTTCAGCAGGGTCAGGCCGATGTTGCCACTCTGCGAACCGAGTCCGGCCGCGATGCTGTGGGCGCCGAAAGCGGTGACGAACCCCGCGGCGTAGAGAGGTGCCGTTGCCGGGCTGGTGGCCTGCCCAGTGGGCAGCGGCTTTTCGGGGGTCATAGTTGGGACTTTAGTGCCTTCACAAACTTGTGAAAACTTCGAAGACTTTGACCATGAACACCGTTGTCCAGACAGCGAACCTGCACAAGCACTTCGGCCGGGTCAGGGCCCTGGACGGCCTCGACCTCGAAGTCCAGCGCGGTGAAATCCACGGTTTCCTGGGCCCCAACGGCGCCGGGAAATCCACCACCCTGCGGATCCTCCTGGGCCTGGCGAGGGCAACTTCAGGCACCGCCACGGTCCTGGGCCTGGAACCCTGGACCCAGGCTGCCGGGCTGCACCGGCGGCTGGCCTACGTTCCCGGCGACGTCCGGCTCTGGCCCAATCTCTCCGGCGGCGAGACCATCGACCTGCTGTCCCGGCTCCGTGGCGGCGCCGCAGACGGGGACGCGTACCGGCGCCGGAAGGACCGGCTGTGCCAGGTGTTCGACTTCGATCCGGCCAGGAAGGGGCGCACGTACTCCAAGGGCAACCGGCAAAAAGTCGCACTGATCGCAGCCCTCGCCACCGAGGCCGATCTCTACCTCCTGGATGAGCCCACCAGTGGCCTTGACCCGCTCATGGAGGAGGTCTTCCGCAGGGAGCTGCTGGCCGCGGTGGGCCGCGGCGCCACCGTGCTGCTGTCCAGCCACATTCTGTCCGAGGTGGAGGTGTTGTGCCACCGGGTAAGCATCATCCGCGCCGGCAGAATTGTCGACGGCGGCACGCTGGAGTCTCTGCGGCACCTCACCCGGTCCGAGGTTTCCTTCGCCGCGGACGGTTTGGATCCCGAGGCCTTGGCCCGGTTGGGCGCCGTGCATGACCTGGCGGTCGACGCCGGACGGGTCCGGTTCAGCGCCGACTCGGACCGGATCGCCGAGGTGCTTCCGGCGCTGGGCGCCCTGGGCGTTCAGGGCCTTACGATTGTCCCGCCGTCCCTGGAGGAGCTGTTCCTGCGGCACTACGGGGACAGGTCGGCTGCACCGGAGCCCGATGCTCCTGCTGCCGGGGCAAACGGTCCGCGGCGGCACCTGCTGGGCGCCAGGGGACGGAGCTGACATGGAAGTCCTCCTGGTCCTTTGGCGCCAGCGGCTGCGGCGGGACCGCTGGCAGCTCCTCAGCTGGGTGGTGGCCATCGGCGCCTTCGCTTTGTTTGCGGCGGCCGCGGTCACCCAGACCTACGGGAACGTGGCCAGCCGCACCGAGATCCTGCAGGTGGCCATCGCCACTCCGGCCATCCTGATGCTCCGCGGCCTGCCCCGGGGCGCAGACCAGGGGGCGTTTACGTTCTTCCTGATCTACGCCTTCCTTGCCCTTCTGGCAGGCCTGATGAGCACGTTCCTCGCGGTGCGCCATACCCGTGCGGATGAGGAAACCGGCACAGCCGAACTGGTCGCCGCAACGCCGGCCGGACGCCTGCTGCCTGACGCAGCCACGCTGCTGCACGGCGCCACCGCGAACATCCTCGTGGCGCTCGCGGTCTTCGCGGGGTTCGCCTCCCAGGGCCTGGACCTGCAAGGTTCCCTGACCGCCGGAGCCGCAACGGGCGCCGTCGGCCTCTGCTTCCTTGGTGTGGGGCTGCTGGTGGCCCAGTTCATGGGAACCTCACGCGGCGCGAACGGCGTCTCAGCCGCGCTGGTAGTGCTGGCCTACGTGCTCCGCGGAATCGGCGA
Organism: Arthrobacter sp. E1SS-5; assembly: GCF_057073715.1. NCBI lineage: Bacteria > Bacillati > Actinomycetota > Actinomycetes > Micrococcales > Micrococcaceae > Arthrobacter > Arthrobacter sp. E1SS-5. The sequence goes on along the minus strand of NZ_CP172703.1, from coordinate 3,236,241 downwards.
CGCCATCGGAACCCCCGGTGCCAGCGGGACCACAATGACCGAAGGGCCGGCCAGCTGGTTCTCACCCATCGGCTGGGGCCAGCAGACGTACGCCTACTCCGGAAACCGCACCTGGCCGCTGCTGCTGCCGGTGGGGCTCGGCGCCGCCTGCCTCACGGCAGCTTGGCTTATCCTCCGCACCCGTGACAGTGGGGCCAGCGTCTGGGGAACCCGGCCCGGGCGCGCCGCCGCGCGGCCGGGGCTGCGGAGCCCGGTGGCCCTGGCGCTTCGGCTGCAGTCCGGGTCAATCTTTGGCTGGGCGCTCAGCGGGCTGGCCCTGGGCCTGCTGGCGGGCTCGCTCGGAAAGGCGATTGCCGCCGTCGACACCCCTGACACCAACATCACCGCCACGCTGCGCGCCATGCTCCAGTCCCAGGGCACCTCGCTCACCCAGCTCATGGTGTCGGTGCTCTTCTCGATGGGCGGGGTCCTGGCGGCGGCGTGTGCGCTCCAGGCCGTGATCAGGCTGCGGCAGGAGGAAGCGGCCGGGACCGCCGAACTCCTGCTGTCCGCCCCGGTGGGCCGCGTCCGGTGGCTGGCCGGTTACTTGTTGCTGGGCGCAGCGGCCGTGGTGCTGGTGGTGGGCCTGGCGGGAGTTGGGGCGTGGGCGACGCTGGCCGGCTCCGGCGATACCTCCATGTCCGCCGATGCCCTCTGGCAAACCGCGCTGGCGCAGCTGCCGGCGGCCCTGATCTACCTTTCCGTCCCGGCGCTGGTCTTCGTGCTGTGGCCGGCAGCGACCATCGCCGCCAGCTGGGCGCTGCTGGCCCTGGGCGTGGTGCTCGGCATCCTGGGCGGCATGCTGGGCATCGACCAGAGCCTGCGCGACCTGTCGCCCTTCGCCCATACTCCGGTCCCGCACGGGGACGCCACGGACTGGAGCGGCGCATGGTGGATGCTGGCGGTAGCCGTGGGTGCGGCCGTGCTGGCGGTTGCGCTGATGCGCCGGCGGGAGGTGGGCGCGGCATGAGCACCGACATCGGCGCATCGCTTCGGACCACGGAACTGACGGCCGCCGCTGCCGAGAGGACTGCCGCCGCCTTCGCCGCCGCGGGCTTCCCCAAGATGCCGGCCCGGACCTTGCTGGCGCTGGTGTCCTCGGAACAGGGAAGCCTCACCGCCGCAGAGCTGTCGGAGCGGCTGGGAGCCAGTGCCGCGGCAGTGTCGGGCGCGGTGCGGTACCTGCAAACCGTGGGCTTCGTGCACCGGGTCTCGCAGCCAGGAAGCCGCCGCGACCTCTACGCCCTCCATACGGATGAGTGGTACGTGGTGTCCATGCGGAACAGCCCGGTTTACGAGAAGCTGGCGGCCTTGACCGATGCCACGGCCGAAACCCTCCCCGAAGGATCGGCTGCACGGGCGCGGGTGGCCGAGATGGCCAGGTTCTACCGGTTCCTGAACTCGCGGATGCCGGGGCTGCTGGATGACTGGGAGCGCGAGCGGGAGGCCGGCAGTGACCATCATTGACAACGCTGTTTACGTCAACGGATTCCGCACCGAGGACCCGGAAGACCTGGACGAGACCTACTTCCTGCTCCGGCAGCGCGAAGGCATGGCGTGGATCGGACTGTACCGGCCGGATGCGGAGGAACTGCAGTCGGTGGGCGAGGAATTCGACCTTAACCCGCTGGCCATTGAAGACGCGTTGGCAGGGCACCAGCGGGCCAAGCTGGAGCACTACGGCGAGTGCCTGTTCCTGGTGCTTCGGCCGGCCAGGTACCGCGACGATGTGGAAAAGGTGGACTTCGGCGAAATCCACGTCTTCGTGGGTGACGAGTACGTGGTCACCGTGCGGCACGCCGAGTCGCCGGACCTGGCCAAGGTCAGGCGCCGGATGGAGGCCATGCCGGAGTTCCTGGCCCTGGGCCCCGACGCCGTACTGTACGGCATCCTGGACCAGGTGGTGGATGAGTACGAGCCCGTGGCGGCCGGCTTGGAGAACGATATTGACGAAATCGAGGATGACCTTTTTGGTGCGGACCCAGAGGTCTCCCGCAGGATTTACGAGCTCTCCCGGCAGGTCATCACCTTCCAACGGGCCACCAGCCCGCTGGTGGGGATCCTCCAGCAGCTGATGGCCGGGACCACAAACCGTCCGCTTGGCGTGGAGCTTCAAGACCACCTGCGCGATGTCCTGGACCACGTGTTGCGGCTGAATGAGCGCGTGGCGTCTTTCCGGGCCCTGCTCCAGAACGCGCTCGCCGTCAATGCGGCCCTGGTGGCCCAACGGCAGAACGACGAGATGCAGCGGATGACCGAGTCCAGCTTTGAACAGAACGAGCAGGTCAAAAGGATTTCGTCCTGGGCGGCGATCCTGTTTGCCCCCACCCTGGTGGCGTCCATTTACGGCATGAACTTCGCCAATATGCCCGAGCTGGGCTGGACGTACGGCTACCCGTATGCGCTGGGCGTGATGGTGGCCATGGGACTGGTCCTCTACCTGGCGTTCAAGCACAACAAGTGGATTTGAAGCAGCTTCCCCTAAAGAGGTCCTTTCAGCTTCATGGCCTACCATGGGCTCAGAATCCTAAGCCTGCTTAGTAGTTGGCGGCTTAGTAGTCGAAGGTGAGTGGAGAAGACTGGATGAGCAAGGCCGAAACAACAGGACGGCCCCAAACTGACGGCACGGCGACCAGCGCCAGGCGGAAGTCCCACCTGCGCCGCTTCGGTTCTCTGCTGGGCCCCGGCCTTGTGACCGGTGCCGCCGACGATGACCCGTCAGGGATTGCCACCTACGCCAAGGCCGGAGCCACCTTTTCCAACGGGATGTTGTGGACAGTGCCGGTGACCCTGCCCATGATGATGGCAGTCCAGGAAATTTGTGACCGCACGGCTCTGGCCACCGGCGAAAGCCTTGGCTGGCTGGCGCGGCGCAAGTTCTCCCGCCGCCCCCGGGTGGTGATCGGAATACTGATCGTGGCCCTGCTGGTGGGCAACGTCCTTAATGCCGCCGCAGACCTGATGGCGATCGGGCAGGGCATGCAGTTGCTCGGTGCGGGCCCGGACCATTTGTGGAGCGGTCTTGCCGGCATAGGCATCGCGGTGGCCCTCATGAGCGGATCCTTTGCCGTCATTGCCAAGGTCTTCAAGTGGCTGTGCCTCACACTGCTTGCGTACGTCGCGGTCCTGTTCGTGGCCAACGTCGACTGGCCGGATGTCCTGGAAGGAATACTGGGACTGAAGTTCAGCTTCGCCCCGGAGTACCTTGGCCTGATCGTTGCCGTGCTGGGCACCACCATCTCGCCGTACCTGTTCTTTTGGCAAAGCGCCCACCGCGTCCAGGAGTTGCGCGCCGAGGACCATGGCGGTGACCAGGCAGTAGGGCTGCAGGACCGCCCGGACGCAGCTGCGGCCGCCCATACCCTCCGCAAGGCGCGGGCGGACGTCTTCATCGGGATGGTCTTCTCCGTCCTGGTGATGTTCGCCATCATGGTGGCCACTGCGGCCACCCTCGGGAGGAACGGCACTGACGTGAATACGGCTGCCGACGTAGCCAAGGCGCTGGAACCAGTGGTGGGGCCGGCCGCCAAATTCCTGTTCGCCGCCGGGTTCATCGGCACCGGCATCCTGGGGGTGCCGGTCCTTGCCGCATCAGGCGCAGCGGGACTGTCCGGCCTGCTCGGAAAGGACTGGGGGCTGGACCTCAGCCCGCGGCGGGCCCCGTTGTTTTACGCACTGCTGGGCGTTGGGATGGTAGCCGGTGTCCTCATCAGCTTCTTCTCCAACGATCCCATTGGCCTCCTGGTCTTCAGCGCCACCATCAACGGCATCGCCGCCGCACCCTTCCTGGTGGTCACCATGCTGATCTCCCGGGACAAGGCCATCATGGGCGAGTACCGGAACGGCTGGCTTGCAACCACGCTCGGCTGGTTCACTGCAGCGGTCATGCTGGTGGCCGGCGGCATCGGCGTCTGGACCACCCTGACCGGCGCCTGAACGAAGCGGCCGCCGGTTCTGCCGGTGCCAAACCCAAGGGGAGCTGGCCACCCGACCGTACTGCCGCCGTCGTCCCCGCCCTCAAAGCCTCCTGGCCATCCTGACCGCTCCAACGAAAGGAACAACAACGTGGACCACAACGAAGCTCCCATGCTGGACGCCCTGGACCGCTACCACCGGCTTGACCGCTACGGTTTCACCCCTCCCGGCCACCGCCAGGGCCGCGGCGCGGATCCGCGCGTCCGGGAAATCCTCGGCGGGGACACATTCCGCCTCTGACGTCCTGGCCTCGGGGGGCCTGGATGACCGATCGTCCTCTGGCGGATACCTGAAAAAGGCCGAGCAGCTGATGGCGGATGCCGTGGGCGCGGAGCAGGCCTTCTTCTCCACCTGCGGAAGCTCGCTGTCGGTGAAGGCCGCCGTCCTGGCCGTCGCGGCGGGCAAGGGCGACCTGCTGGTGAGCCGGGACGCCCACAAGTCCATCACCGCGGGGCTGGTGTTTTCCGGGATCCAGCCGCGGTGGATCCGGCCCCGCTGGGACTCCAAGCTGCACCTGGCGCACCCGCCGTCGGCCGCGGACGTGGAGGAGATGTGGGAGCGCTATCCGGACGCGGCGGGGGCCCTGATCGTCAGCCCCACGCCCTACGGAACATGCGCGGACATCGCCGGGATTGCCAAGGTCTGCCACGACCGGGGGAAGCCCCTGATCGTCGATGAGGCATGGGGCGCGCACCTTCCCTTCCATGAAGGCCTTCCAACCTGGGCGATGAGTGCCGGGGCGGATGTCTGCGTGGTGTCCGTGCACAAGATGGGCGCCGGGTTTGAGCAGGGCTCGGTCTACCACATCCAGGGCGACCTGGTGGACCCGGCGCACCTCTCCGAATGCGCGGACCTGCTGATGACCACCAGCCCCAACGTCATCCTGTACTCGGCCATGGATGGCTGGCGCCGGCAGATGGTGCAGCACGGCGCCGAGCTCCTGGGCAACGCCCTGGACCTGGCCCGGCGGCTGCGGACCGGGATCGAGGCGCTCCCAGGAATCCATGTGCTCGAGGACGAGCTCCTGGCAGCCGAATCCTCCCACGACCTGGACCGCATGCAGATCCTGATGGACGTGTCAGGACTGGGCATCAGCGGGTACCAGGCGGCCGACTGGCTGCGCGAGAACCGCCGGCTGGACATGGGGCTCAGTGACCACCGCCGCATCATGGCCACCCTGTCCATGGCCGACGATGACGCCTCGGCCCAGCGGCTCCTGGACGCGCTGCAGGCCCTCATCGAAGCAGCTCCAACGCTTCCTGCCCCTGCCCAGGTGGACCTGCCGTCGCCGTCGGGCCTGGAACTGGAGACCGTGATGCTTCCGCGGGACGCCTTCTTCGGCCCCCGCGAGGACGTGCCCGCACGCGAAGCTGTGGGACGCGTGGCCGCGGAGCAGATCACCCCGTACCCGCCGGGCATCCCGGTGATCGTGCCGGGTGAGCGCATCAACGAGGCCGTCGTGGAGTACCTGGAATCGGGGCTGAAGGCCGGCATGGTCCTGCCCGACCCCGCGGATCAGTCCCTTGGCACCATCCGGGTGGTGCGGGAATAGCCTTGGTGCCCTGCGTTTGCGGCGTACAGTGAACGGCATGCCCAACCCCGGCCTTCCGCCTGACTCTGCCCAGTTCCGCCTGGCCGTTCCGCCACTCGAGGAGCTGCTGGCGGCCGCCCACGTGGTGAGCCTGCCCATGCGGGTGAAGTTCCGCGGCATAATGCAGCGCGAATCGCTCCTGCTCGGCGGGCCCGTGGGCTGGGGCGAGTTCTGCCCCTTCCCGGAGTACGGCGATGCCGAGGCCTCGCGCTGGCTGGCGGCCGCCATCGAGGCCGGATGGCAGGGGTACCCGGCCCCCTTGCGCACCTCCATCCCGGTCAATGCCACGGTGCCCGCGGTTCCGGCGGACCGGGTGCCGGACGTGCTGGCCCGGTTCGGCCGGGTGGATGCGGTGAAGGTAAAGGTTGCGGAGCAGGGGCAGTCCTTGGACGACGACGTTGCCCGGCTTCACGCCGTCCGCGCCGCCTTGCCGGAGGCCGGCGTCCGCGTGGACGCCAACGGCGGGTGGGACGTGTCCGGTGCCATGGAGGCCCTGACCCGGCTGGCGCCCGTCGGTCTGGAGTACGCCGAGCAGCCGGTGCCTTCCATCGAGGAACTGGCAGAAGTACGGCGCCGGCTGCAGGGTGCCGGCACGCCGGTGCTGATCGCGGCGGACGAGAGCGTCCGGAAGGAAACCGATCCCCTCCGGGTGGCCCGGGCCGGTGCGGCGGACCTGATCGTGGTCAAGGTGGCGCCGCTTGGGGGAGTGCGGCGGGCCCTGGACATCGTGGCACAGGCCGGGCTTCCCGCCGTCGTCAGTTCCGCCCTGGACACCTCCGTGGGCATCCGCGCCGGTCTGGCCCTGGCCGCCGCGCTGCCCGACCTGCCGTACGCCTGCGGCCTGGGCACGGTGTCGCTTTTTGAATCGGACGTCACGCTGGATCCCCTGGTGGCCGACGACGGCGCCATCCGCCTCCGCGACGTGGCCGCCGACGCCGGGCTGCTTGAGCGGTTCGCGGCTCCGGCGGAACGGCGGGACTGGTGGCTGGACCGGCTCCGCCGCGTCCACGCCCTCCTCACCCCATCGATTGCTCCGTAACTGCCGTTTTCAGGCCGGAAAACGACGATTACTCAGCAATGGATGAGGCGGTAGGGTGGCGTCGTGCGCGGGGTGAATCTAACGGTGCGGATCGGTTGGCTCTGCCTCGCTGCCGTCAGCCTGGGCATCCTGGTGTTTGGCGGGGTGGTTGCCCTGTTTCCGCCGAACGGGGACGCCGGCCTGTACCGCGCGGACGGACTGGCCTCCGCGGGACTGGGCCTGTTCGGCATGGTGATCGTGCTGGTGCCGTACCGGCGGCGCGAACGGTGGGCCTGGTACGCGCTCTGGTTCTACCCCGTCTTTTGGATGCTGCATCTGGCCGGGAACCTTCCGCCGGGCAATGACCACGTTCACCAAGTGGTTTTCATTGCTCTCTCGCTGATCGGGCTCCTGCTCCCGGTCCGCGCCTTCTTCCCGCTGCGGAGCACTCGATGAGGGATTCGGCAACGTTCCTGCGGGTCACGGGCGGTTAACCATAACTTCACCCAATTGATGGCTTCCGGTAGGAACCGGCTGGAAGGGTGATCGGGCACCCCAAAAGACATTCCTTGGAAGGTTCCCCATGTCTGAAACTGCCCGCAAGTTCACCCTGCTGCCTATGCTCGGCCATACCAAGGGCAAGCGCAGCCCCGTTACGTGCGCACTCAAGTGCGACAACGCCTGCGCCGGCGACGTCTGCAACACCAGCTCCAACAGCTACTTCCGGGACATCGCCTCCGCCACCCTGTCCCGCCGCGCCGCCCTGGGCCTGGGCGCCGCGGGTGCGCTCGCCGTCGCCCTTAACTCAGTAGTGAACTCCGCCGAACCTGCCTCTGCCGCAGGCCTGTCCAAGGCCGCCAAGGAAGGCTTCGGCAACTCCAAGCTGCAGTTCACCGCCATCAAGCCGGTCGACAAGGCAGTCGACGCGTTCACCGTGCCGGAGGGCTTCACCTGGCAGCCGATTATCCGCTGGGGCGACCCGCTGTTCAACGATTCCCCTGAGTTCGACCTGAACAACCAGACGGCCGCAGCCCAGGCCCGGCAGTTCGGCTACAACAACGACTACACGGACATCGTGGAGATTCCCGGCAGCAAGGGCCGCCGTGCGGTGCTGTTCACCAACCACGAGTACACCAACGAAAACATCATGGTGCCCGCCGGCTACGACCCGGTGGAAACCCGCGCAATCGGCCGCGCCGCCCACGGCCTGGCCGTGGTGGAACTCGAGCGCAAGAACACCACCAAGCCGTGGAGCTACGTGAAGGGCGCGCCGCTGAACCGCCGCTACCTCTCCGACACCACCTACGAACTGACCGGCCCCGTTGCCGGCTCGGCCCTGGTCAAGACGGTGGCCGACCCCTCCGGCCGAGCCATCAAGGGCACGTTCGGCAACTGCTCCGGCGGCACCACCCCCTGGGGCACCATCCTCTCCGGCGAGGAAAACTTCAACGGCTACTTCGTCGCCGGGGGCACATCGGCCGGCGACAAGCGCTACGGCCTCACCGCCAAGCCCACCGCCCGCCAGTGGGAACTGGACGATCCCCGCTTCGACACACGCAACCCCGGCTACGAGAACGAGTCCAACCGCTTTGGCTGGATCGTCGAAGTTGACCCGTTCGACCCCACCTCCACCCCCAAGAAGCGCTCCGCCATGGGCCGTTTCAAGCACGAGGGCGCCAACGTGATCGTGGCCGAATCCGGCCACGTGGTGGCCTACATGGGCGACGACGAGAAGTTCGACTACCTCTACAAGTTCGTCTCCAAGGGCAAGTATGTTGAAGGCGACCGCCGCAACAACATGAACCTGCTCTCCGAGGGCGACCTGTACGTCGCCAAGTTCACGGGCAATTCACCGGCTGCAGAGATCACCGGTACCGGGGCGCTTCCCTCCGACGGCGCATTCGACGGCTCCGGCGAATGGCTGCCGCTGGTGGTCGGCGGCAAGTCCGCCGTTCCGGGCATGTCCGTCGAAGAGGTCCTGGTGTACACGCGCCTGGCCGCAGACAAGGTGGGGCCCACCAAGATGGACCGCTGCGAGGACGTCCAGCCCAGCCTGCACACCGGCAAGGTGTACGTGGTCTGCACCAACAACTCGGACCGCGGCACCGGCACCAAGGAAGGTGCCACCGAGGTCAACCCGCGCACACAGAACCGTGACGGGCACATCGTTGAGATCACCGAAACCGGCGACCAGACGTCCACCAAGTTCAACTGGACCCTCCTGATGGTTTGCGGCGATCCGGCCCAGGGCGATGTCACCTACTTCTCGGGCTACCCTGTGGACAAGGTTTCGCCCATCTCCTGCCCGGACAACGTGGCCTTCGACTCCGTGGGCAACCTCTGGATCTCCACCGACGGCGCCCCCTCCGGCATCGGCTACAACGACGGGCTCTTCAAGGTCACCCTGGACGGTGCCGAGCGCGGCAAGGTTGAGCAGTTCCTGTCCGTCCCGCGCGACGCCGAAACCTGTGGCCCCGTCATCCACGACGACGAGCGCATGGTGTTTGTCTCCGTGCAGCACCCGGGTGAGGACGGCACCTTCGAGGCGCCCAACTCCTTCTTCCCGGACTACGTCCCGGCAGGCACGACGCCGGCACCCGGCAAGGTGCGCGCGCCCCGTCCCGCGGTGGTCCAGGTGTTCCGCGGCTAGTCCCCTGAAACGCCCGCTCACTTTTGACGGTCTTTCCTGAAACGCCCGCTCACCTTCCGTCCCTCCCGGGACGGGCAGGTGAGCGGGCGTTTCATTTTGAACTGCCAAAGGTGAGCGCGGGATGGGGAATTGGCTGTCATAGGTGAGCGGGCGTTGGAGGGTGGCAGACTGGTTGGGTGACTTCGTTGAACGAGCCTGCCCCCGACGCCGCCCCTTCCGATGCCGCGCACACCGATGATGCCTCCGGCTTGGACGCTCCTGAACTGAGGGCGCTGGCCGCGGCGCGGATCGCCGTCGAGGTTTTGCTCGACGGCGGGGTGCGGCACGTGGTGGTATCGCCGGGCTCCAGGTCGGCCCCCATGGCATACGCCCTGGCGGAGGCATCGGCGGCGGGCCGGGTGGATCTGCTGGTCCGGATCGACGAGCGGTCCGCCGGGTTCACGGCGCTGGGTCTGGCACTGTCCACCGGTTCGCCCGCAGCGGTGCTCACCACGTCGGGTACCGCCGTCGGAAACCTGATGCCGGCCGTGATGGAGGCCAACCATGCTGCAGTCCCGCTGATTGTCCTGTCCGCGGACCGGCCCGACGAGCTCCGCGGGACCGGCGCCAACCAAACCACCATCCAGCCGGACCTTTTCGGCGAGCAGGTCCGCTTTGCCGCCGATGTCCCGGCCGGAAGCAATCCGCAGCGCGCCATCCAGACCGGGCTGTCCGCTGCCACGGGCGCCTTCCCGGAGCTGCCGCCCGGCCCGGTCCAGCTCAACCTCGCGTTCCGTGACCCCCTGGTTCCCGCTCCTGAAGAGGGGCTGCCCCAGGCTGCGGACCGGCAACGCTACCGGGTGGGCACCGAGCCGCTGGTGATGAACCTTCCCCCGGCACCGGCGACGCTGCCTGAACGGCGCACAGTGGTGCTGGCAGGGCACGACGCCGGTCCGGTGGCCGAGGCGTTCGCCCGCGCCCACAACCTGCCGCTGCTGGCCGAGCCATCCTCCAACTCACGGTTCGGCCCCAATGCGGTGGGCCCGTACCGGTTGCTGCTGGAGCACTTCGGGCCCGGCTCGGTGCAGCCGATCGAGCGCGTGGTGCTGTTCGGCAGGCCTACCCTCTCCCGCCCGGTGGCCGCGCTCCTGGCCCGGTCCGACGTCGAATCGGCCCTGTACCAGCCGGTTCCGGTCGCCTGGTATGAGCCCGGGCGCCGCACCGAGCTGCCGCTGGAGAACCTCGCGGACTTGGCTGATTTCGCCGGCCGCGGCGCACCGGACTGGCTGGACACGTGGCTGCTCGCCGGCTCGGCCGCGCAGCACGCGCTGGACCAGGTGTTGTCCGCCGAGGCCGCCGCCACGGGTCCTTCCGTCGCCTCGCTGGTGTGGAAGAACGCCCGCGGCCAGCTGCTGCTCGGTTCCTCCAACGGCATCCGGGACGTGGACCTTGCGGGCCTGCCTGCCCCCGATCCCGCCGCCACCGTGTATGCCAACCGGGGACTGGCCGGCATCGACGGCACCATTTCCACCGCCACCGGCATCGCCCTGGGCGGCCGGCAGGAAACCACTGTGCTGATGGGGGACGTCACGTTCCTGCACGACGCCGGCGGTCTCCTGCTCGGCACTGGGGAGGAGCAGCCGGACCTGCGCATTGTGGTCCTGAATGATTCCGGCGGCGCCATCTTCGGCCTGCTCGAACACGGGGGAGTGGAAGAAGGCGGCCGCTACGGAGACACCGTCGAACGGCTCTTTGGCACCCCGCACTCGGTCGACATCGCGGCACTCGCCGCAGCGTACGGCGTCGGACACTCACTGGTAAGTACGACGGCGGGACTCGCCGAAGCGCTCGATCGGCCTGTGCAGGGGCGCAGCATCGTGGAGGTCCGCACAGACCGCCGGTCGCTCCGGCAGCTCCACTCCAGGATCAAGGAAGCGGTAGCCGCCGCGGTGGAGGGCGTTCTCGCCGGGCAGTAGTCTTTCGACCCGGAAATTACCCCACGACGCGGAAATGCCCCGCCGCTGCCGGAATACCGGTAGCGACAGGGCATTTGCGTGTCGAAAATGAGCTCAGAGCACGCGGCCCAGGAACTCCTTGGTGCGCGCATGCTGCGGGTTGGCGATGATCTCACGGGGGTCGCCCGATTCCACCACCACGCCGCCGTCCATGAACGTCAGCGTGTCCCCGACCTCGCGGGCGAAGCCGATCTCGTGGGTCACCACGATCATGGTCATGCCCGACTTGGCCAGGTCCTTCATCACGTTCAGGACATCTCCCACCAGCTCGGGGTCGAGGGCCGAGGTGGGCTCATCAAACAGCATGAGCTCCGGCTCCATGGCCAGTGCACGGGCGATGGCGACGCGCTGCTGCTGGCCGCCGGAGAGCTGGGAGGGGTAGTGGCCTGCGCGGTCGCCGAGCCCCACCCGGTCCAGCAGCTCCAGCGCACGCTTTTGCGCCTCGGACTTGGACTGGCCCTTCACGTGGACCGGCGCTTCCATCACGTTCTGGAGCGCGGTCTTGTGCGGAAACAGGTTGAACCGCTGGAACACCATGCCGATTTCACGGCGCTGGGCGGCGATCTCCTTGGTCTTGAGGTCGTGGAGCCTGCCGTTGACCTCGCGGTAGCCGATCAGCTGGCCGCCCACGGAGATCCGCCCGGCGCTGATGCTCTCCAGGAGGTTCACGCAGCGCAGCATGGTGGACTTGCCCGAACCCGAAGGCCCGATCACCACGGAGACCTCGCCCTGGTTGACGGTCATGTCGATGCCCCGCAGCACATGGTGGTGGCCGTAGTACTTGTGCAGGCCTTCGATCTTGACCAGCGGCTTTTCTGCTGTGACGGTCATCGTGCACTCTCCTCGGGGAAGTCCGTCTTCATCGACCGCTGCGCGTCGGCGCCGGGGCCTGCCGCTTTCGCAGCGGCAGGGTTGACGGCCGCAGGGGCTGCGTTGTCCACACCCTTGCCGTAGTACGCCTCAAGGTAGTGCTGGCCCACCATGAGGATGCTGGTGACCAGGAGGTACCAGAACGCGGCAACGATCAAAAGCGGGATCGGGAGGTAGATGCGGTTGGCCAGGGCGTTGGTGGCAAACGTCAGGTCCAGGGTGAACGGAACAGCGAGGACCAGGGAGGTGGTCTTCAGCATGCCGATGGTTTCGTTGCCTGTTGGCGGCACGATGATCCGCATGGCCTGCGGCAGGATGATCCGCCACATGATCTTGCCCTTGGACATGCCCAGCGCCTCGGCTGCTTCCTGCTGGCCCTTGTCCACGGACTTGAGGCCGGCACGGAAGATCTCCGCGAGGTACGCGGATTCGTTGAGGCCCAGGCCCAGGATCGCGGGGATCAGGCCCTTGCTGGGATCCGAAAGTGCGTAGCTGAAGAGTTCCGGCCCAAACGGGATGCCCAGGGTGAAGGCCGGATAGAGAACCGTCACCAGGCCCCAGAACACCAGCTGCGTGTAGACGGGGGTTCCACGGAAGAACCACACCCACACCCAGCTGGTCCAGCGGAACACCGGGTTGTCAGACTGCCGCATTACCGCGAGCAGGATCGCCAGGATAATGGCCAAAACCATCGACGCGACCGTCAGCAGGAGGGTCCAGCCCACACCCTGGACAACCTTCACGTCCAGGATGTAGGTGCCCACAATGTCCCAGCGGAAGTTGGGATTGGTGAACAGGCTCTGCAGGAATGCCGCCACCAGGAGAAGGATGATGACGGCGCTGATCCACCGGCCGGGGTGGCGAACCGGCACTGACTTGTTCAGTACCGGTTCGTCCCGGTGTTGATGGTGTTCCATGTGCACGCCTGACTTGTCGTCGGTAACGCGAAAACTCAAGACTTAACCGCCGGGTTGACCTCGGACTTGGTGATGGCGCCCTCGGAGTTGCCCCAGCCGTCCAGGATCTTCTTGTAGGAGCCGTCTTCCATCAGCTTGGTGACGGTCTTCTGGATGACGTCGGCCCAGGCGGTGTCGGCCTTGGCCACAGCGATGCCCTGGGGAGCGGAATCGTAGACGTCGCCCAGCTTCTCGAGCTGGCCGTTGGTCTGGGTCAGGGCGTAGCCGATGATGGGGGAGTCGGCGGCCATGGCGTCGATGCTGCCGTTGACCAGGCGGGTGGTGACGTCCGTCTGGTTCTTCAGGGTGACGATGTCGATGGGCTTCTTGCCCTCAGCCACGCACTTCTTGTTGCGGTCGGAGAGGTCCGGGTCTTCCTGGACGGTGCCGGTCTGCACACCGATGGACTTTCCGCACACGTCGTCCAGGGAGAACTTGTTGGGGTTGCCCTTCTTCACGGCCCACGCGGTGCCGGCGTTGAAGTAGCTGACCATGTTCACCGCGCCCAGGCGCTCCGGGTTGATGGTGAACGAGGAGATGCCCAGGTCGTACTTGGGGCCGAGGGCCGGGAGGATGCCGGTGAACTCTGCGGTCTGGACCTGGACCTTGAGGCCCAGGGTGGCGCCGATGGCCTTGGCGATGTCCACGTCGTAGCCCACCGGAGTCTGGCCATCCGGACCAAGGAACTCGGCCGGGGCGTAGCTGGTGTCGGAGCCCACCGTGATGGTGCCCTTGGACTTGATGGCGTCCGGGACCATGGCGGCCAGGGCATCGTCCTTCTTGACCGTGCTGGGATCAAAGCTGGTGCTGGCGCTGCCCGAAGAGGTGGCCGCGCTGGAGGGACCCGTTTCCGAGGCGTTCGTGCATGCTGAGAGGGCCAGGGCGCTGATGGCGATCATAGTGGCAGCGGTCAGCTTGGTGGTGCCCAGGAGGGTACGGGGAGTCTGCATTTCTTACCTTTTGTTGCAGGGGCTATGAGGTACTAACGCGGCTTATAGTGTAACGCTCAACAAGAGAGGTACGTCACACGCAACTAAGTTTCACTATTGGATAACTGTAGCGGGGACAAAATCAAGCCTTCCAGAGCGGGAGCAGTCTGTCATTCCAGACTCCTACCCACTAAGGGGCTGAAGGAACGTCAGCTGCTGATGCCCAGAGACTCCAGCATCGGCCGGAACTTGGCCCACGTTTCCGCCAGCTCCGCCTCCGGCTGCGAACCGTCCACGATGCCGCAGCCGGCATACAGCCGCACCGATTCCGGCGACTCGATGACGGCACCGCGCAGCGCAATGCCCCACTCCCCGTTGCCGGCCGCATCCAGCCAGCCCACTGGACCGGCATACGGGCCGCGGTCCAGGTGCTCCAGCTTGCGGATCAGCTCACCCGCCACCAAGGTGGGGGTCCCGCACACGGCGGCGGTGGGGTGCAGGGCGTTGATCAGGGCCAGGCAGGTGGGCACGTGGCCCTCCACCTCGGTAAGTTCCGCCTTGACGTCCGAGGCCAGATGCCACACATTGGGCAGCTCAAGAATGAACGGCTCATCATGGGCGTTCATTGCCTCCGAGAACGGCGCCAGCTGCCTGGTGAGGGACTGAATGGCGATCTCATGTTCGTGCCGCTGCTTGTCGGAGCCGGCCAGCACCCGCGTCGCGTAGTCCATCGGGGAACCGTCCTCGCCGTGCGCGTCGCGGCGGTCAAGGGTGCCGGCCAGCACGCGGGCCTGGGCGGTGCGCCCCTCCACCTGGATCAGCATCTCGGGTGTCGCCCCCACCAGCCCGTCCACCCCATACGTCCAGCATTCGCGGTACCGGGCGGCGAGTTCGCGCAGGACATCTGCGGCATGTACGCCGGAAGGAATAGTTGCCACCACATCCCGGGCCAGCACCAGCTTCTCCAGGGCGCCCGTGCGGATTTCGGCAACCCCGGCGGCCACGGCATCCATCCACGCTTCCTCGCTGAGCGAGCCGGTGTGCAGCGTTGCACCGGCGGCCAGGGGGAGGGGACGGACGACGGCGCCGCCCGCCGCGTGGGGCACGGCACCAACGGAGGCGTTCCCGGCGGAGTCCGCTGCCGCCGTCGCGCCTTCCCGGGCAGGGCGGGGAGCGCTGGTGAGCCAGCGGTCCAGGGCGGCGAGGGCCGTCTCTTCGGTGAGCGGGCCGTCGTCGAACGTCAACTGGGTGAGCCAGGCCTGGTTGTCCCGGACGCCCACCACGATTTCCGGCACGATCAGCCGGGATTCGTGGGCGGAAGTCTTGGAGAAGGCAAAGGAGCCAAAAGCCACGGGGCCGGTACCTGGCAACTCCACGGAGTCCGTGACGTCCGCCTCCAGGACCAGGTGCCGCCACCAGATGTCCGCCTCAAGGAAGCGGTCCGGGCCGGTGGCAGTGAACCGACCTATTTCCCCGAAGCCTGCCAGGCCGGCTTCGCGGCGGGTCCAGCAGAGAACGTCGTCCCGGACCAGGAACGAAGGCAGTCCCCCGGGGAACGCTTTGCCATCCAGGGGGACTGTCAAGGTGCGGAACGTGCTCGTCATGATGAGACAACACTACTCCCGCGTAGGACGCGCCCCTCCCGGCGCACGGCGCGAACCGGGGGTGCAGCAGGGCTGGTCAGGAGCGTCAGGAACATTTGAGACAATGTCATGGTGAACCGAGCATCCTTGGATAAGCGTCCGGACGAAGTAGCCACGATGTTTGACGACGTCGCACCGAAATACGACGTCGTCAACGATGTCCTCTCCATGGGGCAGACCCGCCGCTGGCGGAAGATCGTGGTGGATGCCATGGAAGTCTCCAAGGGCCAGCGCGTCCTGGATCTCGCGGCCGGAACCGGCACCTCTAGCGAGCCATATGCCGACGCCGGAATAGATGTAGTTGCCTGCGACTTCTCCCTCGGGATGCTGAAGGTGGGCAAGCGCCGCCGCCCTGACATCGACTTCGTCGCGGGGGACGCCACCAACCTGCCGTTCGCCGACAACACCTTTGACGCGAGCACAATCTCCTTCGGCCTGCGCAACGTGAACGAGCCCAAGAAAGCGCTGCAGGAGATGCTTCGCGTCACCAAGCCCGGCGGCCGCGTGGTTATCGCGGAGTTCTCGCAGCCCGTGGTTCCGCTGTGGCGCACCATGTACACCGAATACCTGATGCGCGCGCTGCCCGCGATCGCCACCAAGGTCGCCTCCAACCCGGATGCCTACGTCTACCTTGCCGAATCCATCCGCGCCTGGCCGGACCAGGACCACCTGGCCGCCTGGCTGCAGGAAAGCGGCTGGGAGAAAGTCACCTACCGCAACCTCACAGGCGGCATCGTTGCCGTGCACCGCGCGTTCAAGCCTGCCGACTCCTCGCCTGAGGGCGCTGCCGCCGCCATCGCCGCCCACAAGGGCCCGGTGGCCAAGCTACGCCGCAACATCGTCCGCTGACCTGTGAAGGTACTGATAGTCGGCGCAGGGCCGGCCGGATCCACTGCCGCGTATTACTTGGCCAAGGCCGGACTGGACGTTACGGTCCTGGAAAAGACTGCGTTTCCGCGTGAGAAGGTCTGCGGCGACGGCCTGACCCCCCGCGCGGTCCGCGAAATCCAGAAGCTCGGCCTGCCCCACCCCGAAGGTGAGGGCTGGCGCCGGAACAAGGGCCTGCGCCTGATTGCGGGCGGCCGCACCATCGAGCTGCCCTGGCCCGAGGTCTCCGACTTTCCGGAGTACGGGCTGATCCGCACCCGCCTTGGCTTCGACGAGGAACTGGCCCGGCATGCCGAGTCAGCGGGTGCCACCATCCTTGAGCGGCACAGCGTCACCGACGCCCTGACCAACGACGGCGGCCGCGTCACCGGTGTCCGCGCAGCGCTCCTTGACGAGTCCGGACGCAAGACGGGGGAGGCGTGCGAGTTCAGCGCCGACGTCGTCCTCGCTGCCGACGGCAACTCGACGCGCACGTCCGTGTCCCTGGGGATCCAAAAGCGTGACGACCGCCCGCTTGGCGTCGCCGTCCGCACCTATTTCACATCGCCGCGCACCGACGACGACTGGATGGAAGGCTGGCTGGAGCTTCCCGGCCGCGACGGCAAGCTGCTGCCCGGCTACGGCTGGGTGTTCGGCGTGGGCGACGGTACCTCCAACGTGGGCCTGGGCATCCTGAACTCCTCCAAGGAGTTCGGCAAGCTGGACTACAAGCAGGTCCTGCGCGAGTGGACGGCCGGAATGCCTGCCGAGTGGGCCTTCACACCGGAGAACCAGGTGGGGGAGATCCGCGGTGCGGCGCTGCCCATGGGCTTCAACCGTACCCCGCACTACTCGCCCGGCTTGTTGCTCCTGGGCGACGCCGGCGGCATGGTGTCACCGTTCAATGGCGAGGGCATCTCCTACGCGATGGAGTCCGCCCGGTTTGCGGCGGAGTTCATCATCGACGCCTCCTCACGCACGGCTGCTTCGGGCGGGACGTACGACGCCGACGCCCACCTCGCGCGGTACGCAGACTATGTGCGGGACCAGTGGGGATCGCACTTCACGCTGGGGCGGGCCTTCGCCGCCTTGATCGGCAAGCCCGCCGTCATGAAACTGGCGCTGCGGACCGGCATGCCGATTCCGGTGCTGATGCGGTTCGTGGTCCGGCTCCTGGCCAACCTCACGGACCCTTCCGCGAAGGGCTTTGAGGACCGGGTGATCCGCGTCCTGGAATCGTTGGTTCCGGCCACATCCAATACCTCGCCAGCTTCGAACCAGCGGTATCCGCAACAAAAAGTTAGGGTTAACCCGTGACCAAATCCGCAGACCAGAGCTGGACGCACGCCGGGCACGGCCTGCCGGACTCCGAACCCAGCCTCAACACCACCGCCATAGCCACCGGACTCCAGCTGCCGGCAGGCTTTGCGGCCATCGCGGGGGACGCCGAACTGGGCCCGGCCATCACCACCAACCTGGCCAAGGTGGAGAAAAAACTCCGTGAAGCCATCGCCAACTCGGACCCCCTCGCTGACGCAACGTCGCGCCACCTGGTGGAAGCCGGCGGCAAGCGCATCCGCCCGCTGCTGACCCTCCTCTGCGCCCACCTCGGGGACGCATCCCTGCCCGCCGTGGTGCAGGCCGCCGTCGTGGTTGAACTGACGCACCTGGCAACCCTGTACCACGACGACGTCATGGACTCCGCCCCGTTCCGGCGCGGTGCCCCCACGGCCCACGAGGTATGGGGAAACTCCGTGGCCGTCCTCACCGGCGACCTGATCTTCGCCCGGGCCTCCATCCTGGTGTCCGAACTGGGCGGCCGGGCTCTCGGCATCCAGGCCCGGACCTTCGAGCGGCTGTGCCTGGGCCAGCTGCACGAGACTGTCGGTCCCCGCCCTGATGAGGACCCCATTGAGCATTACCTGTCCGTGATCGCTGACAAGACCGGTTCGCTGGTGGCGGCCTCGGGCCAGTTCGGTGCCATCTTCTCCGGAGCCGAGGCGTACGAGGACGTGCTGGTGGAATACGGCGAGAAGGTGGGCGTGGCCTTCCAGTTGGCCGACGACGTCATCGACGTCACCGGGGTCAAGGTGAAGTCCGGCAAGTCCCCGGGAACGGACCTGCGCGAAGGGGTTCCCACCCTGCCCGTGCTGCTCCTGCGCAAGGCTGCCGCTGCTGGCGACCAGTCCGCCGTCGACCTCCTGAAACTGATTGACGGCGACCTGTCCTCCGACGAGGCCCTGGCCGCCGCTGTTGCCGGGCTGCGCGAACACCCTGTGACCGCAGAGTCCTGGGTGGTGGCGCGCCAGTGGGCCAACGAGGCCATCGAAGCCCTGGCTCCGCTGCCGGAAGGCGTGGTTAAGGATTCGCTCTCCAACTTCGCGCTTGCCGTGGTGGACCGCGCCAGCTGATTTTCGTTCGTTGGGAGCCCGGTACCTCTGGTGATTCGCCAAGGGGTGCCGGGCTTCTTTTTGGCCTCCACTGCTGACTAGTTGTCGTTTTCGCGCGCCAAAACGACAACTGCTCAGCAGTCGATGACAGGGCTAAGCGCTTAACGGGATAGCCCCGGTCCGCAGCAACCGAAGTTGTTGTGAACCGGGGCTATCTCTCCGTTCGCATCAGACCCGCCGGAGGCGTTTAGCGGATCCGTGAATAGTTTATGACAGCTTTGTCATAATGCGCAAGTCCTTCTTTACCTGGTCTGTCACGGCCTTTTCCTGCTGAGTCTCCACATGTTTCAGTTGCAGGTCCCTCCGGGCGCCGGCGCGTCCCTGCGACATGCTGCGCGGGCTTCCCAAACCTGGGAACTTCAGCTGGCTGGTTACACACATAGCCGGGCTGATGCCTTCTGGCGGGAGCAGCCCTCCGCTGTGCTGGCTCTATGGAGCTTTGCCGATTCCTCGATCACGCAGGCTCGGTTGCCCGCACACAAACGCTCCTGAGGGCTGGATTTTCGGATCGGGACATCCGTAACGCCGTGGCATCCGGTCAAGTCCGCCGACTCAGGCAGGGAGTGCTGGCCCTGCCGGGAGCCCCCTCGGACTTCGTCGCTGCAGTGCTGGGTAATGGGCTGCTCACATGCGCCTCGGGAGCTGACCACCGTGGGCTATGGTTGCTGCACCAGCCGGAGAAGATGCACCTGCTCTGCCGGCACGCCGGACCTCCAGACGCGGTGGTGCACCGCGAAACCCTGGTTCCGCATGGAACAGCGGAGCCCGTTGCAAGCATCACCGACATACTCGTCCACGGCCTGCGGTGCCTGCCAGAGGTTGAAGCGGCGGTAATGGTGGAGAGCGCCGTGCGCCAAGGCGTGACTACGTTGCCCTATCTGCGCCAGCGGCTGCCGGGAAACCGGAACGGTGCTGCCCGGAAAGTGCTGGGTCTGGTTGACGGCACGGCTGACTCGCCGATCGAAGTCGTGGCCCGCTTCCTGTTCCGTGCCGAGGGCATCTTTACGCAGACCCAGGTCGAGTTGCCGGGCATCGGCTTTGTCGACTTCCTGCTGGAAGGGTTCCTGATCGTCGAGATCGACGGCAGCAGCCATCTTGAGCCGCGACAGGTCAAAAAGGACCGGTCGCGGAATAACGCCGGTACCCTTAGCGGCTATGCCGTCCTGCGGTACGGTTACCCCGACGTCGTCTACAACCCGCAGAAGGTGGTTGCCGAGATCTGGCAGGTGCTCAAAGGCAGCGTCATCCGCTGAAATTCCCCAGGTTTGATCCGCACCACCGCAGACGCGCCGTCAAAACCGGGGGACACGCCGTCGGACGTTCCCAAAGGTGGGGAAATTCAGCAGCAGCCAGGAGGAGGCCTACTCTTCCTCTTCGTCTTCCTCGAAGGCCCACTCGAACATGTCGAAGACGAACTCGGAGAAGGTGCCTTCCTCGGACTTCCACTGGCCGCGGGCGTTGTTGCGGCGGTAGACGATGGGGTCCGGGACGCTGAGGTCGCCGATGCGGAAGCCCCAGGTGTACTCCTCGTCCTCATCCTCAAGGAACATCAGGAAGCCCTCATCATCGACTTCGAGCTCGTCCGGGTCCCAGAAGTAGTGGTACGCCTCCATCAGGTCCTCGCAGCCGCCCAGGGCGAGGTAGAACTCGCGCAGGACCAGGGGGATCTGGAACTGGTGCTCGGCCAGGGCCTTGTCCAGTTCCTCGGGGGTCAGGCCGTCCTCTTCCTGCCATTCATCCTCGAGATACTTCGGAACAAGCGCTTTGAACTTCTCGAGGAACATGTCAGTCATGCTCATATCCTAGCCAATCCGGACCACCCCAAAATGACAGGCAGGCTAACTCTCAGAGCCCCGAATCGGTGGGCCGCCGCTGCCAGCCCCGGACGGCAAGGGGCGCCTGCCACGAGCGCCGCCAGGCCAGGACACGGAACGTGAAAACCAGGGCCGCAATGCCGGCTGCTGTGAGGACATTGAACACGCCCAGCACCCAAAGCACCGCCGTCAACGAGGAACCGAGGAACGCCGGCAGTGCGTAGATGTCCTTTGGGTTGAAAAGTTCGGGGACCTCGTTGGCCGTGATGTCACGCAGCAGGCCGCCGCCTACAGCCGTGGTCACTCCCAGCAGCACTGAAGCCACGGGATTTAACCCCGTGGCCAGCGCCTTGAGGGTGCCGGTCATGCAGAACAGGGCCAGGCCGGCGGCGTCGAAAAGGATCAGCAGCGACGTATACCGCTGCACGCTGGAGAACAGGAAGAACACCAACACCGTGGCCAGCAGAGGCGGGGCCAGGTACGCGGGATTGGTGAAGGCCGCCGGAACGATGACAAGGATGACGTCACGGATCACACCGCCGCCCAGGCCTACCAACGAGGCCAGAAGCAGCGATCCGACAATGTCAATCTGCTTCCGCGCCGCCAGCAGCGAACCCGAGACGGCGAAGAAAAACACGCCCAGCAGATCCAGCCACACCGGGGAGTTGTCAAAGGCGAATGTCATGGGGCGTCCCGGTATTTCAAAGAGGGCGGACAGGGCTGCTCCAACGTTACGCTAGCCCCTATGAACAGCCCCATCATGATCGCCTGCGCCCATGGGACGTCCAACACACAGGGGGCCGCTGAGGTCAATGCCCTGCGCGCTGCCATCGCGGAACTGCGCCCCGGCCTTGACGTCCGCGAAGCCTATGTGGACGTCCAGCAGCCGGACCTGGTGGATGTGGTGGCGGGCCTTCCGGAGGGGGAGCCGGCGGTGGTGGTGCCGCTGTTGCTGAGCGTCGGGTACCACGTGAAGGTGGATATCGCGCGGGCTGTGAAGAGCCGTCCGGGCAGTGCCGCGGCCGCCCCGCTGGGGCCCGATCCGCGTCTGGCCGCGCTGTTGGACCAGCGGCTGCGCGAGGCCGGCACTACGGACAACGACGTCATCGTGCTGGCAGCCGCAGGTTCGTCAAACCCCAACGCCGCCGTCAGCGTCGAGGAGCTGCTGGGCCAGCTGCAGCAGTTGCGTTCAAACCGGATGGTGGCGGCCTATGGTGCGTCTGCCCAGCCTTCCGTGCCCGACGCCGTCGCCATGCTCCGGGAGGAACTCGCCGGAGGTGCCGGGGCGGGGGAGTCCGCAGGAGCCGTCGACGTCGGTGGCCGCGTGGTGATTGCCTCGTACCTCCTGGCGCCGGGCTTCTTCCACGACCAGCTGGCCAAGGCGGGTGCCGACGTCGTGACCGAACCCCTGCTGCCGTCCGGCACGCTGGCGGAGATTGCGCTGGACAGGTACGACGCCGCCGTCGCCAAGATGCAGGAAGAGCCCGCGGCGCTCCCAACAGAAGCCTCAAACCAGGCACCGTCCGATGCACAGCAGGGTGGCCTGTTCAAGGCCGTCCGGCGTTTCGTGACGAAATATTTCCCTAGGTGACTCAGCGTTTCCGGGCCTTTGTGACGTGATTCGGGGGCGCCCTACAGTCGATGCATGACTGATACAGCTCTAGCCGGAGCGTCCGCGGACTCCGCAGTTGCCAAGCGCCCCGCCCGCCCGTCCCGCCCTGCCGCAAAGCCGCACGGACAGTGGAAAGTGGACGGCAAGACGCCGCTGAACGCCAACGAAACCTGGAAGCAGGAAGACGACGGCCTGAACGTCCGCGAGCGTATCGAGTCCATCTACGCCAAGGAAGGCTTCGACGCCATCCCCAGCCAGGACCTGCATGGCAGGTTCCGCTGGTGGGGCCTGTACACCCAGCGCAAGCAGGGGATCGACGGCGGCAAGACCGCAACCCTGGAGCCGCACGAGCTTGAGGACAAGTACTTCATGCTCCGGGTCAGGATCGACGGCGGCGCGCTCACCACCGAGCAGCTGCGCGTCATCGGCCAGATCTCGGTGGACTTCGCCCGCGACTCCGCGGACGTCACCGACCGCCAGAACATCCAGCTGCACTGGGTGGAGGTGGAGAACGTCCCCGAAATCTGGCGCCGGCTCGAAGCAGTTGGCCTGTCCACCACCGAAGCCTGCGGCGACGTGCCCCGCGTGATCCTGGGTTCGCCCGTGGCCGGCATCGCCAAGGACGAGATCATCGACCCAACCCCCCTCATCGAGGAGCTGGGCCGCCGCTTCATCGGCAACCCGATCGTGTCCAACCTGCCGCGCAAGTACAAGACCGCCATCACCGGCCACCCCAGCCAGGACGTGGTCCACGAGATCAACGACATCGCACTGGTGGGTGTCCGCCACCCCGAACTCGGTGCCGGCTACGACCTCTGGGTGGGCGGCGCGCTGTCCACCAACCCGATGCTCGGCAAGCGACTGGGCGCCTTCGTCCAGCCGGACCAGGCCGCCGACGTGTGGCTCGGCGTCACCAGCATCTTCCGCGACTACGGTTACCGCCGCATGCGCACCAAGGCCCGCCTGAAGTTCCTGCTGGCCGACTGGGGCACCGAGAAGTTCCGCCAGGTCCTCGAGGACGAATACCTGGGCTACAAGCTGGCCGACGGCCCGGCCGCACCCAAGCCCGCCACCCCCGGCGACCACGTGGGCGTGCACGAACAGAAGGACGGCAAGTTCTTCATCGGTGCCACCCCGCTGGGCGGCCGCCTCTCCGGCTCCGGCCTGGTCAAGCTCGCCGACACCCTGGAGGCCCGCGGCTCCTACCGGCTGCGCACCACCCCGCACCAGAAGATCGTGGTGCTGGACGTCGAGAAGGAGCACGTGGAGCCGCTCATCGCCGAACTGGACGCCCTTGGCCTGTCCGCCCGGCCGTCTGTGTTCCGCCGCGGCACCATCGCCTGCACCGGCATTGAGTACTGCAAGCTGGCCATCGTCGAAACCAAGATGACGGCAGCCAGCGCGGTTGCCGAGCTGGAACGCCGGCTTGCAGACCTTGCGGACTCGGGCCAGCTCCCCGCAGCCCTCTCCCTGCACATCAACGGCTGCCCCAACTCCTGCGCCCGCATCCAGACCGCGGACATCGGCTTGAAGGGCATGATGCTGCCAACGCCCGACGGCGACCCCTCCCCGGGTTTCCAGGTCCACCTGGGCGGCGGGCTGGCAAACAACGACCGCGAGGAAGCCGGTCTGGGACGCACCGTCCGCGGCCTGAAGGTGTACGTGGACGACCTGCCCGATTACGTGGAGCGCGTGGTCCGCCGTTTCGTGGCCGACCGCTCCGAAAGCCAGACCTTCGCCGAATGGGCCCACGCCGCAGACGAGGAGGCACTGCAGTAATGGCAAAGCATCTCGCACCCGCGCCTGCCAAGCGCCCCACGGAAGAGCTCAAGGCCCTGGCCGAAGCCGGCGCCGCCGAGCTCGGCTGGGATGCCCCCGCCCGCGATGTCATCGCCTGGGTGGAGCGCAACTTCGACCTGGCCGCCGTCGCCGTCGCCTGCTCCATGGCCGACGCCGTCCTGCCGGCCCTGGTGGCAGACCAGATGCCCGGCGTCGACGTCCTGTTCCTGGAGACCGGCTACCACTTCCCGGAAACCTACGCCACGCGTGACGAGGTGGCCGCAAACCTCCGCGTCAACGTGGTGGATGTGCTTCCGGAGACCACCGTTGAGCAGCAGGACCGGCTCCTCGGCAAGGACCTCTTTGCCCGCGACGCCGCCCAGTGCTGCGCCCTCCGCAAAGTGGCCCCGCTGCAGCGCACCCTGGCCGGCTACGAACTGTGGTTCACCGGCGTCCGCCGCGACGAAGCCCCCACCCGCACCAACACCCCGCTGGTCACCTGGGACGAGAAGAACGGCCTCGTCAAGGTCAACCCCGTGGCCGCATGGACGTTCGACCAGCTGGTCCAGTACTCGGACGACAACCTTTTGCCCGTCAACCCGCTGCTTTCCCAGGGTTACCCCTCCATTGGCTGCCAGCCCTGCACCCGCAAGGTGGCGCCCGGCGAAGACCCCCGAGCCGGCCGCTGGGCAGGATCCGACAAGACAGAATGCGGACTTCACGTATGAGCACTTCACTGACCGAGGAGACCCAGGTGGCCGAGGCCGGCGTCTCAACCCGACTGTCCAGCCTGGACACCCTCGAATCCGAGGCCATCCACATCATCCGCGAGGTTGTCGCCGAGTTCGAGAAGCCGGCGCTGCTGTTCTCCGGCGGCAAGGACTCCGTGGTGATGCTGCACCTGGCCACCAAGGCGTTCTGGCCGGGAAAGGTTCCGTTCCCCGTGCTGCACGTGGACACCGGACACAACTTCCCCGAGGTCATCGACTTCCGCGACCGCACAGTTGAGCGGCTGGGCCTGAAGCTCGTTGTCGGTTCCGTGCAGGAGTTCATCGACCGCGGCGAACTCGCCGAGCGTGCCGACGGCACCCGCAACCCGCTGCAAACCGTCCCGCTGCTCGACGCCATCCAGCAGAACAAGTTCGACGCCGTGTTCGGCGGCGGCCGCCGCGATGAGGACAAGGCCCGCGCCAAGGAGCGCATCCTGAGCCTGCGCGACGAGTTCGGCCAGTGGGACCCGCGCAACCAGCGCCCCGAGCTGTGGAACCTGTACAACGGCCGCCACACCGTGGGCCAGCACGTCCGTGCGTTCCCCATCAGTAACTGGACGGAGCTGGACATCTGGCGCTACATCGAGCGCGAGAACATCGAGCTGCCCGGCCTGTACTACGCCCACGAGCGCGAGGTTTTCGCCCGCGACGGCATGTGGCGCGCGGTGGGCGAAGTGTCCCAGCCGCGTGAGGGCGAGGAAGTCATCACCAAGACCGTCCGCTACCGCACCGTGGGGGACATGTCCTGCACCGGCGCCGTGGAGTCCAACGCCTTCACGGTGTCCGACGTGGTGGTTGAAGTTGCGGCCTCCACCCTGACCGAACGTGGCGCCACCCGCGCAGATGACCGCATCTCCGAGGCCGCCATGGAAGACCGCAAGAAGGACGGGTACTTCTAATGACCACCGAAACTGTTTTGTCCGGCTCCGCCGGTGGCCTGGAAACAGCCCTGCCCACCACGCTCTTCCGCTTTGCCACGGCAGGATCAGTCGACGACGGCAAGTCCACTTTGGTGGGCCGCCTCCTTCATGATTCCAAGGCGATCCTCGCGGACACGCTCGACGCCGTCGCCCGCACCTCAGCGGACCGGGGCTTCGGTGGCGAAAAGGGCGGGATCGACCTGGCGCTGCTGACCGACGGCCTGCGTGCCGAGCGCGAACAGGGCATCACCATCGACGTGGCCTACCGCTACTTCGCCACCGACCAGCGCAGCTTCATCCTGGCCGACTGCCCGGGGCACGTGCAGTACACCAAGAACACGGTGACGGGCGCGTCCACTGCGGATGCCGTCGTCGTCCTCATTGACGCCCGCAAGGGTGTCCTGGAGCAGACCCGCCGGCACCTGTCCGTGCTGCAGCTGCTGCGCGTGGCGCACGTGATCGTGGCCGTGAACAAGATCGACCTGGTGGACTTCAGCGAGTCCGTATTCCGCGACATCGAAGCCGACGTGCAGCAGGTGGGCCGCGAACTGGGCCTGGGCCGGGATGAATTCAACGCAGGCGGCATCACAGATCTCACGGTCATCCCGGTGTCCGCGCTCGACGGCGACAACGTAGTGGAGCGCTCCGAGCGCACCCCCTGGTACACGGGGCCCGCGCTGCTGGAGGTCCTCGAAACCCTGCCCGCCGCCGACGAACTCGAAAGCCATCTGGAAAGCTTCCGCTTCCCCGTGCAGCTGGTCATCCGGCCGCAGGGCGCCCTGGCACCCGACGCCGTCGCCGCCGGACTGGATGCCGAGGCCTACCGTGACTACCGCGCGTACGCCGGCCAGATCACCGAAGGCTCGGTGAAGGTGGGGGACACAGTCTCCGTGCTGACGCCGGGCCAGTCGCCCCGCACCACCACCGTGGTGGGCATCGACTTCGCCGGTGCATCCCTGGAGGAAGCCGCCGCCCCGCAGTCGGTGGCCATCCGGCTGGCCGACGAGTTCGACGTCGCCCGCGGCGACACCATCGCTGCTGCCGGCACGGTTCGGGAAGCCTCAGCCGACCTCTACGCGGCGCTTTGCTGGCTCTCGCCCAAGCCGCTGCGCGAAGGCCAGAAGGTTCTGGTCAAGCACGGCACCCGCACCGTCCAGGCGATGGTCCGCAGCGTCTCCGGCAAGCTGGACCTGTCCACCTTCAAGCTTGAGGGCGCTTCCAGCCTGGAGCTCAACGACATCGGCCACGCGCAGCTCCGGCTCGCCGCGCCGCTGCCGCTGGAGAACTACCTGCACCACCGCCGCACCGGCGCGTTCCTGGTGATCGACCCGCTGGACGGCAACACTCTGGCCGCGGGCCTGGTCAAGGACCACCCGGGCGACCACGAGGACGAGCGCTACAGCATCTAGTCCTCACCCGAATCGCCGGAACAGTGCCGGACCGCCGTATCTTCCCTACGGCTACTCCGCACGGTTCCGGCGATTTCGCGTCCCTGTGGTAACCCGCACAATAAACCGCAGAGGTTTCCGCCCGGCCTGTCGCGGCTGCAGGGAGGCATGGGAAGCTCAGGCATCGCTTCGCCGGTGCCGCGATTCCAGGTCCCGGCCTGTTTTCGTCAAGGGGGACACGATGCCGGCTATCCACCGGTGGAACACCAAAGCCGCTATCCGCTTCGCGCGGGACACCCGTGAATGGGGAATCTCCCCGCGCCGCGGGCTGATCCTCGCGCTGCTGCCGCTTGGCATTGCACTCGCTACGGCTGCCACAGTCCTGCACCCGCCGCTCTACATCTGGCTGCTGGACGAGGACTCCCTGATCGAGTGGTTCCAGTTCTTCTCCCTCCTGGCCGCGGGCATTTTCCTCCCCCTCGTTGCTTTCCGCCTTTACAAGACCGGGCACAAAGCCGTGGCATTGCTGTATGGGGTGGTGGCCGCCGGCGTGTGGTTCCTCGCGGGAGAGGAGATTTCCTGGGGCCAACGCATCTTCGGCTGGCAGACGCCGGAGGCTATGGAGGCGATCAACCGGCAGGGGGAGACCACCGTGCACAATATCGGCGGCGTGCAGGAACTGGTCCCCGCCGCCATGCTCCTGGCAAGCCTGTACGGTGCCTGCGCACCCTTGATCTGGAACGCGGTCCGCGCCCGTAGGAAAAACCTTCGTTCCGCGCAGCTGCTCATCCCGCCGCTGTGCCTGGTGCCGGCCTTCGGGCTGGCCGCGGCCTACCGGCTCTTCCGTCTGCTGGTGTGGCCGTCTCCCGATTACGGCATCTCCGAATACGGCGAAGTCATGGAACTCAGCCTGTACCTGGGGCTGGCCCTGTTCACCTGGTTCAACCTGCGCCGCCTGCTGCCCGCCAGGCCCGCCGCCCGCGCCCCACGCCACCGGCTCACCGCCGCCGCGTAGCCTCAGCGACAGGGGCTCAGCCTCTTCAGAACTTTCGGTTTTGCCGTTTCCGGGTCCATTTCCGGGGCAGGCTTAAAGTATGGAGACCATCAGCCCGAAGCTCTTGAACTGGGCGTCGATCCTGGATGACAAGACCCGCGAACAGGCGGTGATGACGGCGGCCCTGCCATTCATCTACCCCCACCTGGCACTGATGCCGGACGCACATCTGGGCAAGGGCGCCACCGTGGGTTCGGTGATCCCCACGCTCCGCGCCATCATCCCGGCGGCCGTTGGCGTGGACATCGGATGCGGCATGATCGCGGTGCGGACCCAGTACTCGGTAAAAGACCTGCCGAGGGACCGGAAGAGCCTCCGCGAGGACATCGAGCGGGTCATCCCGTTGTCCGCCGGGAACAACAACCGGAAGATCCTCCCCACCGCCGAGCCGAGGATCGCCGAGCTGAAGCAGCGGGCCGCGAAGGCAGGCTTCAACCCGGGCCAGTACGTGGCCAAATGGGAGCTGCAGTTGGGCTCCCTGGGGTCTGGAAACCACTTCATCGAGATTTCCGCGGACGAATCCGACGGCGTGTGGCTCTTCCTGCATTCGGGCTCGCGGGGCATCGGCAACAGGATCGCCCAGCACCACATCGGCATCGCCCAGCACGTCACCCGGAAGAACCAGATCTACCTGCCGGATCCAGACCTCGCGTACCTGGACGAGGGCACGCCACAGTTCGAGCGGTACATCGCTGAACTGCGGTGGGCCCAGCACTTCGCGCTGCTGAACCGGGAGGAAATGATGGACCGGGTGACTGCCCAGTTCAGCCGCTGGGTGGGCGGATCGGTGCAGGAACGCGAACGGATCAACTGCCACCACAACTTCACCCAGCAGGAGACGCACTACGGCAAGCCCGTGTGGGTGTCCCGAAAGGGAGCCATCAAAGCAGCCCACGGCGATCCGGGACTGATCCCGGGATCCATGGGAACGGCGTCGTATGTCGTGGAAGGCCGGGGGAACACGGCGTCACTGAACTCCTCCCCGCACGGGGCCGGGCGTGAATACTCCCGCAACGCAGCGCGGAAGACCTTCACCCTGGAGGAACTGAAACGCGCCATGCGTGGCATCGAGTTCCGGGCGTCCGAGGCCTTCATCGACGAAATCCCGGCCGCCTACAAGCCGATCGACCAGGTCATGCAGGACGCCGCGGACCTGGTCACGGTGCGGCACAAACTCCGGCAGCTGGTCAACGTCAAAGGCAATTAAACCTGCCCGACGGGGCAACCGCCCGGCAGAATGTGACGCCAGATGAACGTGCGTGACCCCCCGTTTCCGCTCCGTTGAACGGGTTTGGGCCACTCCCTATGGTGAAGCAATGACTAGTTCCAAGCCTGGGATGACCCGCATCGTGGCAGGCGAAAGCGCGGTCCCCACGCGCAAGCGCGCCGTCGAGGCTGCCCTGGCCATCGGGCTGGTCCTGCTGATCGCCCTCGGGGCCATTGTGGCCTCCAACATCTCCCGCAACGCCGAGGCGCAGGCCGCTGAGCCCACCCCCGCCGCAGAGTTGAAACTCGGCTACTTCGGGAACGTCACCCACGCTCCGGCTCTGGTAGGCGTCAAGAAGGGATTCCTGGCGGACGCCCTTGGCAGCACCAGGCTCAGCACCGAGACCTTCAACGCGGGTCCGGCAGCGATCGAGGCCTTGAATGCCGGGGCCATCGATGCCGCGTACATCGGCCCCAACCCCGCCATCAACTCCTTCGCCAAGAGCCAGGGCCAGTCTGTGCGCGTGATCGCCGGAGCCGCGGCAGGCGGTGCGCAGCTGGTGGTCAAGCCCGGCATCAACTCCGCTGCCGACCTTCGGGGCAAGACCCTGGCAACTCCGCAGCTCGGCGGCACCCAGGACGTCGCACTCCGGGCCTGGCTCACCAAGCAGGGCTACAAGACCAGCGTGGACGGCAGCGGCGACGTGGCCATCAACCCCACGGACAACTCCCAGACGCTCAAGCTGTTCCAGGACGGAAAGCTCGACGGCGCGTGGCTGCCTGAGCCGTGGGCATCGCGTCTGGTGCTCCAGGCCGGCGCCAAGGTGCTGGTGGATGAAAAGGACCTGTGGGATGGGGCCGGCACCGGCAAGCCCGGCGAATTCCCCACCACCATCCTGATCGTGAACCAGAAGTTCGCCGCTGACCACCCCGACACCGTCAAGGCCCTGCTGAAGGGCAATGCGGATTCCGTTGCGTGGCTCAACTCGGCACCGGCCGATGAGAAGGCCAGCCTCATCAACTCCTCGCTGCAGGAATCCGCCGGGGCCGCGCTGCCGGCTGATGTCCTGGCCCGGTCGCTGGCGAACATCACCTTCACTCTTGACCCGCTGGCGGGCAGTTACCCCAAGCTGCTGCAGGACGGCATCGACGCCGGCACCACCAAAAAGGCCGACATCAACGGCCTCTTCGACCTCAGCCCCCTGAACCAGGTGACCGGCGGCGCGGACAAGATCTCAGCCGCCGGCCTCGGCCAGGACTGATCCACCACCACTTAAGGACGCCACCATGCCAGTAGTACTGGAACACCTGGGCAAGCGCTTCGGCGATGGCGCCCCGGTACTTGACGACGTCAACGCCAACATCAGGCAAGGCGAGTTCGTTGCCCTCCTCGGTGCCTCCGGCTGCGGCAAATCCACCCTCCTGAACATCATCGCGGGACTTGAAGCGCCGACGTCGGGCGCCCTGGAAGTGCCCAGCGACGGCGCCGCCTTCATGTTCCAGGACGCTGCCCTCTTCCCGTGGCTGACCGCCCGGGAAAACATCGAACTGGCCCTGAAGCTGCGCGGCGTGGGCAAAGCCGAACGCCGTACAAAGGCACAGGAGCTCCTCGAGCTGGTGCACCTGGGCTCCGCCGGGGACAAGCGCCCGCACGAGCTGTCCGGCGGCATGCGGCAGCGCGTGTCCCTTGCACGTTCCCTGGCACAGGACCGGCAACTGCTGCTCATGGATGAGCCGTTCGCCGCCCTCGACGCCATCACCCGCGACCTGCTGCACGACGAACTCGAACGCATCTGGAAGGAAACCGGGCGCACCATCGTCTTCGTCACCCACAACGTCCGCGAGGCCGTCCGCCTGGGCCAGCGCGTCCTGCTGCTGTCCTCCCGCCCAGGCCGCGTGGTCCAGGAATGGGCCGTCACGGAGGAACACCGAACTGACGCCGGCCTGGCCGGACAGCTGACCGGGGTCATCACCGCCCGGCTGCGGGAGGAGATTCGCCGCCATGCCAAGTAAGTTCCTGTCTGGCTCCGCGCCGGATGCCGCGCCCGCCCCTTCGCCGGACGGCTTTCGTCCTTCGGACGAAGCGTCCGGCTCCGACAGCGGCAGCGGCCTTCCCGCCACTCGCAAGCTCGCGGCGGGTCCTTCGGCCGATGCCTTAGATGCCACTCCTACGGACCATGTGCATGCCGCCCTGACCCGGACCTCCACCGGCAACGAGGACCTCCGCGAGCTTGAATCCGGCTTGGACTCGCTGCAGTCCGACGCAGACCGCAAGCACCGCGTCGACTGGAGCCGGATTCTGCTGCCGGTGGCCGCCCTGGTGGTCCTGGTGCTCATCTGGCAGTTCTATGTGTCGCTCGGTGTGAAGCGGCGAGACCTGGTTCCCGGGCCGCTGGACGTGGTGGGCCAGATGGGGGTGCTGTGGAGCGAAGGCAAGCTGCAGGGATCCATGTGGACCTCACTGCAGCGCGGCGTGGTGGGCTTCCTGATTTCGGTGGCGATTGCCACGCCGGTCGGCCTGCTCCTGGCCCAGGTTGCCCCGCTTCGACGCGCATTTGGACCGCTGATCTCCGGCCTCCAGGTGCTGCCGTCCGTCGCATGGGTTCCGGCGGCCATCATCTGGTTCGGCCTCACGGATGCCACCGTGTACTTCGTGGTGTTCATGGGCGCCATCCCCTCCATCATCAACGGGCTGATTTCCGGCGTGGACCAGATCCCGCCCCAGTACCGCCGCGTGGGAACGGTTCTGGGCGCATCCCGGCTGCAGATGGCGCTGCAGGTGATCCTTCCCGCCGCACTGCCCGGCTACCTCAGCGGCCTCAAGCAGGGCTGGGCCTTCTCCTGGCGCTCACTCATGGCGGCGGAAATCATCGCCGTGGGAGGCACCATCGGCTTCGGCCTGGGCTCCCTGCTGGACCAGGGCCGCGACCTGTCCGACATGACCATCGTGATGGCCGCCATCCTGCTGATCCTTGGCGTCGGCATCCTCATCGAGCTGCTGGTCTTCGGGCCCATCGAGAAGCGACTCCTCCGCCGCCGCGGCCTCCTGGCCGGCAGCACCCGCTGACCCGGCCCTTCCCAACCCAGCCCCGCACCCAACAAAGCTGAGAGCCCGACGGCGACCTCCCGCCGTCGGGCTCTGCTGTCTCCTTGATGCGTGGCAGACTGGCGCCATGACCGCCAGTTTCGTGTGCCGCACCGAGTCCGCCCTGCCGGTGGAGCGGCTCTTCGACCTGGCGCGCAACATCGACCTGCACGTGGACTCGCAGAAGGACTCGGGGGAGCGGGCAGTTGCCGGCATCACCAGCGGGCTCATCGGGGAGGGCCAGGAGGTCACGTGGCGGGCGAAGCACTTCGGCATTCCGCTCACCATGACCAGCCGGATCACCTCCTTCGAATACGCCCGCAGCTTCACCGACGAACAGGTGAAGGGCCCCTTCAAGGCCTTCCGGCACGTCCACGAATTCCAGCCGACCGCCGCCGGAAGCATCATGACGGACCGCGTAGAGTTCACCGCCCCGCTGGGAGTCCTGGGCCGCGCCGTCGAGCGCCTCATCCTGGCCCGGTACCTGAGGCGGCTCATCAGCGACAGGGGCCGGTTCCTCGCCACGGGTGCCTGAAAACCCTTTGTGACGCAGCGTTACCTCACGTGAACTGGTGTTGCTCGGCCTTTGTTGGCGAATGTGACGCCGCCCTACCGTTGATTCATGGCAATTCAGGACATTTACCCCACCGCGCTGCGGCTGCTCGGCCGCCCGGTGCTGGTGGTGGGCGGCGGCCCCGTTGCTGCCCGCCGCGCCAAGGGACTGCTGGACGCCGGTGCCGTGGTCACCGTCGTGGCCCCGGTTGCCTCGCCCGCGCTGCAGGAGATGGCCGACGCCGGCCTCCTCACCTGGGAAGCGCGCCCCTACCTTTCAAGCGACGTCGACGGCGTCTGGTTCGTCCAGACAGCTACCGGTGAACCTGAGGTGGACGCCCAGGTATCGGCCGACGCCGAGGCGCAGCGGGTCTGGTGCGTCAACGCCTCCAACCATGAAGCTTCCGCCGCCTGGACCCCCGCCGTCGCCGTGGTGGACGACGTCAAGATCGCCGTCAACGCCGGGGGAGACCCGCGCCGCGCCATGGCCGTCCGCGATGCCGTGGCAACCGCCCTGGAAACGGGCGACCTGCCGCTGCGCCGCCGCCGCGCGCACCAAGGCAGCGTGGCCCTGGTGGGCGGCGGCCCCGGGGACACCGGCCTCATCACCGTCCGCGGCCGCCGGCTCCTGGGACAGGCTGACGTCGTAGTGGCCGACCGCCTGGGCCCGCGGGAACTGCTGAATGAACTTGCCCCCGACGTCCGCGTCATCGAAGTGGGCAAGACCCCCGGCCACCACCCCGTGCCGCAGGCAGAGATCAACCGCATCCTGGTGGAAGAAGCCTTGAAGGGCCACCGCGTGGTCCGGCTCAAGGGCGGCGACCCGTACGTGCTGGGCCGCGGTGGCGAGGAGGCCGAATACTGCCGGCAGCACGGCGTGGAGGTGGAAGTGGTTTCCGGCGTCACGTCCGCCATCTCCGTTCCCGCAGCGGCCGGGATTCCGGTCACCCACCGCGGCCTGGCCAAGGGCTTCAGCGTGGTCACCGGCCACGAGGAACTCTCCGAGATCCCGGCCCGGGCAGACCACACCATCGTCCTGCTCATGGGCGTCGGCCAGCTGCGCGAATCCGCGTCCGCGCTGGGCGAAGCCGGACTGCCGCTGGACACACCTGTTGGTATCGTGGAAAACGGCTATTTGCCGGACCAGCGTGTCACCATTGGCACGCTCGGTTCCATCGCCGACCAGGCCCAGGCGGCCGGCGTCGCAAATCCTGCCGTGATTGTCATCGGTGACGTGGTGCGCGTGAGCCCCTTCGCCCCGGCGCACTTCAAAACCGCTGACTACAGCACCACCACCCCGAACAGCCCCCGCAAGACCGCCCTCACCACCTGAAACCCATCGATTGCTCCGTACTTGTCGTTATGAGCGTTCAAAACGACAAGTACTCAGCAATCGATGCAGAAGAAAAGGAACACAGCCGTGTCATCCAGCACCACCGTAGGATCTGCTGAGCGTCCGCTGCGCGTCGCCGTCGTGGGCTCCGGCCCGGCCGGTGTCTACGCCGCCGACATCCTCACCAAGAGCGAAGCCGTCAAGAGCGGCGAGCTGACCGTCAGCATCGACCTCTTTGACCGCTACCCGGCACCCTACGGCCTGATCCGCTACGGCGTGGCCCCGGACCACCCCCGCATCAAGGGCATCGTCAACGCCCTGCACAAGGTGCTGGACCGCGGCGACATCCGCTTCTTCGGCAACGTGGACTACGGCACCGACCTCACCATCGAGGACCTCCGCAAGCACTACGACGCCGTCATCTTCGCCACCGGCGCCATCAAGGACGCGGACCTGAACATCCCCGGCGTCGAGCTGGAGGGCTCCTTCGGCGGCGCCGACTTCGTCTCCTGGTACGACGGCCACCCGGACGTCCCGCGCGAATGGCCCCTGGAGGCCAAGGAGATCGCGGTCATCGGCAACGGCAACGTGGCCCTGGACGTGGCCCGCGTCCTGTCCAAGCACGCCGACGACCTGCTGGTCACCGAAATCCCGGACAACGTCTACGCCGGCCTGAAGGCGTCCCCGGTGACCGACGTGCACGTCTTCGGCCGCCGCGGCCCCGCCCAGGTCAAGTTCACCCCGCTGGAGCTGCGCGAGCTGTCCCACTCCAAGGACGTGGACATCATCCTGTACCCGGAGGACTTCGAGTTCGACGAGGAATCGGACCGCCAGATCCAGACCAACAACCAGACCAAGACCATGGTGGGCACGCTCACCAATTGGATCGCCGAGCAGCCCGAGGACCTTTCTGAGCTGAAGGCTTCCCGCCGCCTGCACCTGCACTTCCTGCACAGCCCGGTGGAGATCTACGACGACGCCGAGACCCCCGGCAAAGTGGCCGGCATCAAGTTCGAGCGCACCGAGCTGGACGGCACCGGCAACGCCCGCGGCACCGGTGAGTACGTGGACTACCCCGTGCAGGCCGTCTACCGGGCCATCGGCTACTTCGGCTCCGCCCTGCCGGACGTCGAGTTCGACCACAAGAAGGGCGTGGTAACGAACGACGGCGGCCGCGTCCTGGCTGCCGACGGCACCCACGTGCCGGGCCTGTACGCCACCGGCTGGATCAAGCGCGGACCGGTCGGGCTCATCGGCCACACCAAGGGCGACGCCCTGGAAACCGTCACGTACCTGCTGGAAGACCGCGAAAACCTTCCCGTCGCCTCGGCACCCGCAGAGGACGCCGTCGTCGAACTCCTCGATGCCCGCGGCGTGAAGTTCACCAGCTGGGAAGGCTGGCTGGCCCTCGATGCGCACGAACTCGCCCTCGGCGCAGCGGCCACGGAGGCCGGCGGCTCGCACGGCGTTGACGTCAAGCGTGAGCGCATCAAGGTGGTGCCGCGCGGGGACATGGTGGACATCTCCCGCGACGGCGTCGCTGCCCAGGTCTAGAACCTAAATGCAGGAACCGCGGGGCCAATGGGCCCGCGGTTCCGGCATTTAAGCTGTGTTAACCGGGCTGCGCTACTTCCCCGCGCCGCCGATCGCCATCAACTCCAGGCGCCGGAGGGTTTCGCGGTTCCGGGCAGAAATCAGCCGATCGCGCAGGAACTTGGGCATCAGCTTGCCCGGCCCGCGGATGGCGTCCTCGGCGATGGTCACCCGGCACTGGTTCCCGCGGTCCTCCAGCGTAATCTCCACCTTGGCCTCGCCCATGGGCCAGCCGCGTGCAACGAGTTCCAGGGAGCGGCCGGGCTCCACGGCGGCCACCTTGGTGCTGTCGTCGATGACCAACGGCCAGGTCCCCACGGAGTGGTGCAGCTGGGCGCCGGCCTGCGGCCATTCGGCGTCCACGTCCCTGATCCGGGAGGCTCCCACCACCCAGCCCGAATAGAGCCAGCCGTCAGAGATGACCCGCCAGACGTCGGCGGAGGATGCGTTGAACAGCAGCGAGACGGTGGACATGGTGTTCCTTCCGGTTCCGGTGGTGCTTTGCTGAAGTGTTACGGGAGCGTTCTTTGGGCGCGCAGGTTGCTTGGCGCGTACGACGGCGGGAGGTGCGGGCCGTCGTGCGGCCCGGTAGGACGGCTTCCGCAGGCGCCGGGTCCATCCGTAGGCTTCGGCCCCGGGCGGCTGGTTCTCCAGGGGATCGAACCGCAGGGGGATGTCGGCAGGAGCGGCCCCGGCGTGCAGCCGCAACTCACCGCACTCCCGCCAGGATCCGCCCGGCGCGGCCCAGTGTAGTCCCAGCACCCATTCCCCGGACGACAGCGATCCCGGCGGGAGGCTGCGGGTGCGCAGGCCCAGCAGGACGGGACCGCGCCGGCCGCGGTACGGCATGAGCGTGGTCATGGTGGCTCCGGTGACGTCCAGCCGCGGCATCAGCAGGAACCGCCCGGGCAGGCCCCACCCGGTGGAGGCAAACAGCACGTCGGCAGGGCCTGCAGCGCGGTCACCGCCTGCAGCGGGCAGGCCCTGGGGCGAAACCCGGAGGGCCAGGCCCAGGATGTCCGGCAGCGCCTGCGGCAGGCCCACGGACCGCGAGAAACGGGCCACCACTTGGTCGGTGCCGGGGGAGTCCAGCCAGTCGATGCCGCTGGGGCCGGCCGGGTTGCCGGTCCTGGTGAGCTCTCCGGTCAAGCCGAGGCCCTCCGGGTGGATGGGCCGGTCAGGCCGCGCAAGTTTGAGGAGCCGGAAGAGGGCAGCGAAGGACTGCCCGGCACTTCCGGTGACGGCGGAAACTACGCGCAGCTGTTGGGTCATGCTTCCTTCCTACCCACAAACCCCGGGACTACATGCGGCCGAACCGGGCACGGATCAGGGCGAAAATCCCGTAGGCGATGAATCCGGCGCCGATCGCCACCAGCAGGGTGGGCCCGAAGGGATGGCCCTGCAGGGCTTTGAGGCTGCCGTCCAGCCCCGTTGATTCCTCGGGCCGGTGCTTGGCCGCGGCAATGATGAACAGCAGCCCGGTGAGGTCCAGTGCCAGGCCCTTGGCCACGTGGCCCGTGACGCCCAGGCTGTCGATAAGCCTGCCGCGCCGCGTGCCCTCAAAATGGGACAGTTCTTCCTTGAAGCCGCGCCGCAACCCCTTAACGATGAAGTAGATGCCGATGCCCAGGATGGTCAGGCCCAGGGCCACCAGGAGCCACGGCCCCACCGGGTGGTCCATCAGGGCGGCGCTGAAGTCGCGCGTGTTGTCACCCGAGTCGCTGCGATGGTCCAGCGCGAAGCCGACGAAGGTCAGGCCCACGCTGCCGTAGGCGACGGCCAGGAACCCTGAGGAAACCAGCTTGGCCAGCCGTTCTTTGCGCGGGAGGCTTCGAGCCCGCAAGGTCGCTTCGCTGGCCTGCCAGAGGGCAAGGCCGAGGCAGGCCACCACGCACCCCCACATGACGAACGGGCCCCACGTGTTGTCCGCCAGTTGGGCGATGGCCCCGGTGGGCTCGGCTTCGCCCGGATGCCCGAGAGCGATGGCAATGGCGATGGCACCCAGGATGACGTGGAGCAGGGCCATGACGGCAAACCCGGCGCGGGCCAGCACATCCAGGACCTTGTGGTTGGAGGCCTCCTCGACAGCGTCCGCGGCCTGCCTGAGCGTGGATTCGCCGTTGGACATCCGTCAGCCGTTCATGGGCCCTTCGGCCCGCAGCTTTTCTGCGCCCGGTCCCTGAACGTGCACGGTACAGCGGACCACCAGTTGGCCGGGGGCGTTGTCCAGCTCCACCAGGGATTCGTCTGCGCTGAGGACAGTGAACACTTCGGAACCTGCCACAACGTCCACGCCTTTGGCCTTTGCCGTTTGCTTGGCATTGCGGAGCGCCTCGCGCTCAAGTCCGTCCACGTAGCCGCTGTCACTTTCACGGGCGGGGTTCCCGAAGGCCCAGCCGAACAATGTCCCTGTGTTTCCCATGGCGACGATATTACGCGGTACGCCCTGTCCGGAGCGGGCTTTCGTAATATTAGTAAGTGTGCTTACCATGGCCCCACCATACTTCGATGGGGCACGGCAAGCGAAGTCTGCCGCCCAGCGGCAACCTGAACCAGTTCACAACGTTAGGAATGCACATCATGGCAGGAAATCTCATTGCCCGTTCAGTTCACGACCTGACGGCAGCAGCATGGTTTGGTGGATCCCTGATGGGTGCCATCGGGCTCAACGGGGCAGCGGCACAGGCCAAGGACCCCGCAGAGCGCACCCGGCTTTCCAGCGCTGGCTGGATGAAGTGGGCTCCGTTCCAGACCGCGGCTTTCGCCTCCCACCTGGTGGCGGACCTCGCCATCGCGTGGGAAAACAAGGGCCGCATCGCCAAGCAGGAGGGCGTGGCCCGCGATACCGCCATCAAGACCGCCGTTACGGTCGCCGGTGCTGCGGTGACCCTGTACTCGGGCGTGCTGGGCAAGAAGGTGGAGAAGCTTGCCGGTGAAGGTGCCCAGGGGGCAACGGAGCCGCACGGTGCAGCCTCGGACGAGCTCAAGTCAGCCCAGCAGCAGCTCAAGCTCCTGCAGTGGGCCATCCCGGGCTTCGCGGCCCTGGTGATCATCCTCGGCGCCAAGCACGGCGAGATGCAGCGCCCCAAGAACGTCTTCTCGGGCCTGCGCGGCGACTAGGCCGGATAAGAAGCACAAAGCGTACGACGACGGTCCGGCACCTAAGTGCCGGGCCGCTGTTTGTATGCCGAACTATTCCGCCAGCCACTCCGCGCAGGAGTTCAGGTTCCGGTTCACGGTGGCCACGGCGGCGTCCCCATCCCGCCGTTCGATGGCCTCGAGCAGGGTTTCGTGGCCGTCCCGGGGCAGCCCGTTGAAGCCTGGCCGGCGCTGCTGCGTCAGCAGGTCCTGGTGGAACACCGTCCCAAAGCTCGCGTAGAGCTCGTGCAGCAGGGGGTTGCCGGACGCCCGGGCAATGCCTTCGTGGAAGTGCCAGTCGGCGTCCGCCCAGGCTTCGAAGTCCCCGTTCTTCCAGGCCTGGTCCCGGGCGGCGAGGAGCGCACGCAGGGCCGTGACGTCGTAGTCCGTTGCATTGCGGGCTGCCAGCCGCGCCGCCTGGGTGTCCAGGCCAAGCCGGACCTCCAGGATGTGCTGCTCTGTGTGGTCCTGGTACATGCGGCGGGCCGCGCCGGACATCTCGCTGGTGGCGCGCACGTAGGTGCCGTCCCCGCGCCGCACCTCCAGCATGCCGCCGTGGGCCAGGGCCTTGACCGCTTCGCGCAGGGTGCCGCGGGAAACGCCCAGCCTGGCCACGAGCTCAGGTTCGGGAGGGATGCGCTGGTTCAGCGGCCACTCGCCGGAGTGCACCATTTCCCGCAGCTTGGCCGTGACTTCGGCGGCGAGCGGCGGACGGACCGAAGGGCTCAAGGACATGATGCTATTTTCCTTCCGTGCGGTTGGATAGTCCGGCAGCGGTCCCGGCGGGGCTTCCGGCAGCGGGGCCGACGGCGGCCTTACCGGCCATGGCCTTCCCGGTAAGCAGGTGGGACACCACGATCTGTACCAGGGCCAGCCCCAGCAGCAGCACCAGGGGCAGCTGCCAGCCGCCGGTGGCGCTGTGCAGCAGCCCCATGCCGAACGGGCCCACGGTGGCCAGCAGGTATCCCGAGGACTGGGCCAGGGTGGACAGGGCTGTGGTTTCGGCGGTGCTGGTTCCGCTGCGGCTGATCATTACCATCACCAGCGGGAAGATGCCCAGGCCAAAACCGAGCAGGACAGCGGGGATGGCGGCCATCCCCACAGGGAGGACCAGCAGCGCCGCGATCCCCACCACCATGGTGATGCTCACCAGGTAGAAGGCCGGGCGCAGCATGCCCGGCCGGGCG
This sequence comes from Arthrobacter sp. E1SS-5, assembly GCF_057073715.1. Taxonomy (NCBI): domain Bacteria; kingdom Bacillati; phylum Actinomycetota; class Actinomycetes; order Micrococcales; family Micrococcaceae; genus Arthrobacter; species Arthrobacter sp. E1SS-5. The sequence goes on along the minus strand of NZ_CP172703.1, from coordinate 3,195,828 downwards.
CCGAGGGCGATCAGCACCATGCCTGCCGGGACGGAAACAAGCTGCATCAGCCCGAACATCAGCCCGCTCTCTGACGCGCCCAGGCCCATGGTGGTGAGCATGTACGGGAACCAGCTCAGCAGGGCGTACGCCAGCAGTGCCTGCAGGGTGAAGATCGCGGTGAGGAGCTGGCCCTTGCGGGTCCGCAGCAGCGGCCACGGGGAAACGTGTCCGGCCGCGGTGCGGACGGTGTGCCGGTGGGCGTGCAGGGCCACGGGCAGGAATCCCAGGAAGGCTGCCACGGCGGCGATGCCCACGGCACCCACGGCGGCAGACGGGGATCCCAGGGCCTGCGCCAGCGGAACCACCAGGACGGAGGTCAGGGTGCCGCCGGTGGTCATGGTCACCGTGTAGACGGCGGTCATGAGGGAGGTCCGGGAGGCGAAATGCTCCCGGATGAAGGACGGCATGGCCACATTGCAGATGGCAAGCCCGGACATGCCCACCACGCTGCCGGCCACCAGCATTCCGGTGGCGGGGATGCCGCGCAGCAGCAGCCCGCCGGCCAGCAGCGCCAGCGACAGCAGGATGGCTTTCTCCACTCCCACCTTGCCGCTGAGCCATGATGTCGCCGCCCCGGCCACCGCAAAGCAGAGCGTGGGGATGGACGGGATGATGGCCGCCACCAGCGCCCCATAGCCCAGCACGGCCTGGAGGTCGTGCAGCAGCGCGGAGGCCCCGGTGATGCCGGCGCGCAGGTTCAGCCCGATCAGCACCAGCGCAATGACACCAAACACGACGGCGGAGCGCGGCTTCGCAGGAACTGTCCCGGCTGCCGTTTCAGTGTCCTGGACTTCAGTGTCCGGGACGGCGGGCGGGGAGGCGTGGGCGGTGACGGGGGCAGGGGGAGTGGCGGGCATACCTCCACCGTAAAGGTTGGACGTTTGATGTTTCTGTCTTTGTGGCCAACCTCTCCCCGCAAGCGGCGCCTGCAATAGACTGCCATCGGACTGTCGGAGGGCCTGGCGTAGACCAGGCGGCGCTGGAAGGACGGCTGTGGAGGCTTCCCGGGGACTTGAGATCGAGAAGAAGTACGACGTCGACGCTGCCGCCGAAGTGCCGGCACTGGAGCAGGCCCCTGGGGTGGCCCGGACGGGCAAACCGCACACGGACCTGCTGGAGGCGGTGTACTTCGACACTCCCAAGCACGGCCTGGCCGCCCGCCGCATCACACTTCGCCGCCGCACCGGAGGCAAGGACGCCGGGTGGCACCTGAAGCTCCCGCCGCAGGCAGCCGCAGCCGGGGAAGGCCCGCAGCACCGGACCGAGCTGCACGCACCGCTCGGCCGGCCCGACGTCGTCCCGGACAGCCTGCTCACCCACCTCCATGCCTACCTCCGGGGGACTGTCCCGGCCCCGGTGGTCCGGCTGGAAACCCGGCGCACCACCTACCCCCTCTACGGGGAGGACGGCGTTCACCTGGCCGACCTCGCCGACGACCACGTCACCGCCGTGCGGCTGGAGGACGGGCCGGACGCGCCCCGGCAGGAGTGGCGTGAATGGGAGCTGGAACTGGTCCACGGTGACCCTGACCTCTTCGGCCCCGTGGAGGAACTGCTCACCGCCGCCGGTGCCCGGCCCGCCGGGCACGCCTCCAAACTGGCCCGCGCCCTGGGCAGTGGCAGCAAGGCGGGGAAGCGGGCCGCTGCCGCCGGCGGTGAAGCTCCTGCCGGCGGTGAGGCTCCCAGCGGTGCTGATGGGGCCGAAAGCAGCCCCGCCCTCCTGGCCGGAAAGCGCGCCCCGGCTGCCGCCGTCGTCACCGTCTACGTGGCCGCGCAGATCGACCAGATCCTCGCAAGCGACGCCGACGTCCGGAACGAGGAGCCCGACGCCGTGCATGCCATGCGTTCGGCGACCCGCCGCATCCGCTCCGTCCTGGCTGCCTACGGCCGGCTCTACCGGGCATCGCCGGTGCGCAAGCTGCGCAGCGAACTGAAATGGCTGGGCCAGCTGCTGGGCCAGCCGCGCGACGCCGAGGTCCTGGGGAAACAGCTCCGCGAACAACTGGGCGCACTGCCGCCGGGGGAGGGCGTCGCCGGCGCCACGGCAAGCGTGGAACAGCGTACCGGCAGCGATTATGACGCGGCCTATCGGCTCCTGCGGGAAGCCTTGGGATCCGCCCGCTACTTCCGGCTCCTCGATAAGCTGGAGGATTTCCGGGACAACCCGCCCGTCCGTGCCGAAGCAGTGGCTCCCGGACGGCGGGCTGCGGCGAAGGCGGTGGACAAAGCAGCCAAACGCCTGCGCCGTTCATACAAGGCGGTCAAGGGGGCCCGGCGCGGCAGGGAGGAGGAGCTTGCCCTCCACCGCGTCCGCAAAGACGCAAAGCGGCTGCGCCACGTGGCCGAATCGGCGGCCCTGGTGCACGGCAAGCGCGCCGGCAAGGTGGTCAAGGCCGCGCACCGGCAGCAAAAAATCCTGGGCCGCTTCCAGGACGCCGTCGTGGCCCGCGACCTGCTCGCCGCCATCGCCGCGGACTACAGCGATCCGGCCACGGCAGCCATCTACGCGGACCTGCTCAACCAGCAGGAAGAACGGATGCTGGCGGCAAAGGCCGGGTCCCGGAAGGCGTGGAAGAAGTCGCGCGACCTATTGGGTCACGGCGTGATCTGAGGTTGTGTACGGGGCTACTTGCCCTGCCGCGCCGACAACCGCGCCACCGCCAGCGCAAGCCACAGCTGCACCCGGTCCGCGGTGACCGCGGGGTCGTAGCCTGTGAGCTCGGTGATCTGGGCCAGCCGGTACCGGACCGTGTTGCGGTGCAGCGTGAGCTCCTCCGCCACCGCCGCCACCGAGCCGTTGTTGTTCAGGTAGCTCTCCAGCGTGGCCATGAGTTCCGAGCCGTGCGCGGCGTCGAAGGACCGCAGGGGGTTCAGCGACTCGTGCGCCATGTCCGCCAGCGGCACGTCCTCGCTGGCCAGCAGCAGGGAGGTCAGGCTCAACCGCTCCGGTTCGTTCACCGGCAGGCCGTGGCTGGCGGCATCGCGGGCCTCGAAGTAGCTCCAGCGCAGCCCGTTCGGTTTGGTGTACGCCCCGCCGATGCCGATCGTGGCGTGGATTCCGGCCTCGGCGAGGTGGTCACTCAGCTTGCGTGCCAGCGCAGGTGCGCTGCCGCCGTCGTCATTGACCACCAGCACCAGGTCCTTGCCCACGACGGCGGCAACGGACTTCTCCAGTTCCTGCGGCACCGAGGTGCTCCCCAGGGCCTTGCCGTGGGCGGCGGACACGGCCAGCAGCACCACGTTCTTGCGGGTGCTGTTCACGCCGACGCCGGCCAGCCGGCGCTGCGCCTCGCTGGTCTCCAGCGCCCCGTGGATCACGTCCTCCAGCACCTGCCCGCAGAGGGCGCGCTGGGCCTGCCGCTGCTTGACCATGTTGTTCAGCTCCACGCTGATCAGGTTCTGTGCGTAGCCGATGATGCCGGTGTCCTCGAAGGGCTGGCGCACCCACAGGGTGCAGGCGTCGCGTCGGCCCGTGGGCACGGGGTAACTGGACCAGGTGTCCGCGGACGGGTGGGTGCTGCTGCTGTTATAAAGCTGCGCCGTGAACTGGGTGAGCGCGATATCCGTGCGCAGCATGCCGCCAAGGTTCTTCAGCAGCTCCGCGAGGCCGCCGCCGGTCAGCAGCGCCCGCGCCAGCACCTGGTGCCCGGCGATCAGCCGTTCCAGCTTGGCGTAGTGGTCCGCGGACTGGGCGTCGGCCACCAGCTTGGTGATGGCGATGAACGGGGTCTCGTATGGCACCTCCACCACGGGCAGGCCCCACCGGTTGGCCTCCGCCAGGAGGGCCGGCGGCACCGCCTCGTGGGACAGTCCCACACCAAAGCCGATGCCCACGGCGCCGGCGCGCTGCACCTGGCGGACAAAGCGGCGCTGCTCGGGCGCTGAGCGCAGCCGCAGGCCCGTGGTGAGGACCAGTTCGCCGCCGTTGAGGAACCGCTGGGGATCCTCCAGCTCGGTCACCGCAACCCAGTTGATGTCCTGGTTCCAGGTAGTCTCCGCCACGCCCGCCTTGGACAGCTTCAAGGACGTCACGCCCACCAGGGCAGCAAGGGAAATGGCCATGAAGCAAGGATAAACGTGAGCTGGGCAACCGCACTAAACCCCTTCTGCAAGGGTGTGCAGGTGGCTATTCACCCCGCTTGGGCGCTGGCATAGGCTCAAGGCAGTTCCATCCATCCGTCCTGGTCTCCGCCCGGCCGCAGATGGCCCTTACGAAAGAGGTTGCACACCGTGGTCCAAACCTTGCAGAACTTCATCAACGGGAAGTTCGTCACCCCCGCCGGCACCACCCTGCTGGACGTGGTCAACCCCGCCAACGGCGAAGTGGTGGCCCAGGCTCCCGTGTCGGTGCAGGCGGACGTGGACGCTGCCATGGCGGCCGCCAAGGATGCCTTTCGGACCTGGAAGCACGTCACCCCGGGCCAGCGCCAGCTGATGCTGCTCAAGCTCGCGGACGCCATCGAGGCCAACAGCGACGAACTGGTCGAGGCCCAGCACCGCAACACCGGCCAGGTCCGGTCGCTCATTGCCTCCGAGGAAGTGGCCGCCGGTGCCGACCAGCTGCGCTTCTTCGCCGGTGCCGCCCGCATCCTCGAGGGCAAGTCCGCCGGCGAGTACTTCGAGGGCCACACCTCCTACGTCCGCCGCGAACCCATCGGCGTGGTGGCCCAGGTGGCCCCGTGGAACTACCCGTTCCTGATGGCCATCTGGAAGATCGGTCCCGCGCTCGCGGCGGGCAACACCGTGGTCCTCAAGCCTTCCGACACCACCCCCGAATCCACCCTGGTGCTTGCCCGGCTCGCCGGGGAGATCCTGCCCGCCGGCGTGCTGAACGTTGTGCTCGGCACCGGAGAAACCGGCGCCTTGATGGTGGAGCACAAGGTCCCCGGCCTGGTGTCCATCACTGGCTCGGTCCGGGCGGGCATCGCCGTCGCCTCCGGTGCCGCGAAGGGCCTCAAGCGCGCCCACCTGGAACTGGGCGGCAAGGCACCGGCCATCGTCTTCAAGGACGCCGACATCAAGAAGAGCGCCGCGGCCATCGCCGAGTTCGCCTTCTTCAACGCAGGCCAGGACTGCACCGCCATCACCCGCGTGCTGGTGGAGGAATCCGTCCACGACGACGTCGTGGCCGCCATGGTGGAGCACACCCGGACCCTGCACACCGGCTCGCAGAACGACGAAGACAACTACTTCGGCCCGCTGAACAACATCAACCACTTCAACGCCGTCACCTCCGTGGTGGAGAGCCTGCCCGCCAACTGCAGGATCGAGACCGGCGGGCACCGTGCGGGGGAGAAGGGCTTCTTCTTCGAGCCCACCATCATCACCGGAGCCAACCAGACCGACGACGTGGTGCAGAAGGAAACCTTCGGCCCCGTCATCACCGTCCAGAAGTTCAGCACGGAGGAAGAAGCCGTGGCCATGGCCAATGACGTCGACTACGCCCTGGCCTCAAGCGTCTGGACCACCAACCACGGCACCGCCATGCGGCTCAGCCGCGACCTGGACTTCGGCGCCGTCTGGATCAACACCCACATCCTCCTCACCGCCGAAATGCCGCACGGCGGTTTCAAGCAGTCCGGCTACGGCAAGGACCTCTCCATGTACGGCGTGGAGGACTACACGCGCATCAAGCACGTCATGTCCGCCCTCGATTCCTGACGCTCCCCACCGGCGCCCTAACCTCGCTCCGCTTCGGCCAGGGAACCCGGCCGGCGTGGGCTCCAAGTAAGAGAAAGTAAAAGCCATGACCACCACCGCATCAGACATCACGTTCCGCCTCGAGCAGAAGCGCAACGTCCAGGCCGACTTCCCCGGCCCCAAGTCCGTGGCACTGACTGAACGCCGCAAGTCCGTGGTGGCTGCCGGCGTCGCCTCCAGCGTTCCGGTCTACGTGGCCGACGCCGACGGCGGAATCATCCAGGACGTCGACGGCAACTCCTTCATCGACCTCGGCTCAGGCATCGCCGTGACCAGCGTGGGCGCCTCCGACCCCGCCGTGGTCGGTGCGGTCAAGGAAGCCGTGGAGCACTTCACCCACACCTGCTTCATGGTCACCCCTTACGAAGGCTACGTAGCGGTCGCAGAGCAGCTGAACCGCCTCACCCCCGGCGACCACGAAAAGCGCACCGTCCTCTTCAACTCCGGCGCCGAGGCAGTGGAAAACGCCGTCAAGGTGGCCCGCCTGGCAACCGGCCGGGACGCCGTCGTCGCCTTTGACCACGCCTACCACGGCCGCACCAACCTGACCATGGCGCTGACTGCCAAGGCCATGCCGTACAAGACCAACTTCGGCCCGTTCGCGCCCGAGGTCTACCGGATGCCCATGAGCTACCCGTACCGCGAGGAAAACTCCGCCATCACCGGTGCCGAGGCCGCCAAGCGCGCCATCACCATGATCGAGAAGCAGATCGGCGGCGACCAGGTTGCCGCGATCATCATCGAACCCATCCAGGGCGAGGGTGGCTTCATCGTCCCGGCCGAGGGCTTCCTCCCGGCGCTGGCCGCCTGGGCCAAGGAGAAGGGCATCGTCTTCATCGCCGACGAAGTCCAGTCCGGCTTCTGCCGCACCGGCGAATGGTTCGCCGTCAACCACGAGGGCGTTGTCCCGGACATCTTGACCATGGCCAAGGGCATCGCCGGCGGCATGCCGCTGTCCGCCATCACCGGCCGCGCCGACCTGCTGGACGCCGTGCACCCGGGTGGCCTGGGCGGCACCTACGGCGGCAACCCGGTGGCGTGCGCCGCTGCGCTGGCCGCCATCGGTTCCATGGAGGAATACGACCTGAACGGCCGTGCCCGCCACATCGAATCCATCGCCACGGCACGCCTGAACGAGCTCCAGGCTGAACTGGCCGGCGCCGGAACCGACGTAATCGGTGACGTCCGTGGCCGAGGTGCCATGCTCGCCGTCGAACTTGTCCAGGCAGGCTCCAAGGAACCGAACCCGGAACTGACCAAGGCTGTTGCCGCCGCCTGCCTGAAGGAAGGCGTCATCATCCTCACCTGCGGCACCTACGGCAACGTCATCCGCCTGCTGCCGCCGCTGGTCATCACCGATGAGCTGCTGGCAGACGGCCTGGAAGTCCTCGCCGGCGCCATCAAGGCCAACGCGTAGAAGCCTGAGACCCGCTCCTGAAAAGGGCAGCACCCCGCCGGGGTGCTGCCCTTTTCTGTTGCCGGGAAAGCCTCGCTTGCGGGTACCTACGCCCCCTCGCGGCACGGCTTCAACTACCTAACATCAGGCCACCGCCGGCGGCGAAGCAGCGGTGCCCCCAACGGCGGTGTCGGTAGGTAACCCTCAAATTGTTTATTGAGTACCCGTTACTCGTGTCCGTCCTCCGCAGGGATACGTAATTTTGAACCTATAAACGGGTTGGGCTGCGCGCGACGCCGGTTGCCTAAGGCGCCGCCCCCACACCCCAAAAAGCGGAGCCACTCACGCTCCTATCATGTCAGCCGCAGGGTAATGACGCTGCCCTCCCTTGGCGCTAATGACAGGTACTTCATCCAACGCCTGGTGTTTGGGCACCCCAGGTGGTGATACCCCAAAGCCCAACGACGGACTTCTTGCTTGAGACAAGGGGGATGGCAGTGACGCATCCGGGAAGCTTCGCAATGCCTGCAGCAGTGCCGGCACAAGCCACCTTCGGCCGGGACGGAGCGATGTTTGAAAGCCTGCTGGGTTTCGTGGCCCAGCTGAGCCTGGTGCTGTGGAGTGTGGTCACCCTCACCGTGGTCATCCGCTTCATCGGCATCCGCTTCTACCGGCGCGCCGCACGCAGGGCCCTGGCCAGGATCGCGGCAGCAGCTGCTCCGGCACCTGGCACTGCCGGGGCGGGTTCCGGCGCCAACGTCTCCGGATCCACGGAGGCTGCCGCCAAACCTGCCGCGAAACCTGCAGTCCCACCGGTTGTCCTGCCTGCCATCGCCGTGGTTCCTGTGATCAGGGCCGGCATGGACCTGCTCCAGCCGGCCAACGTTCCGCTGCCCGAGGCCGCGACGAACGTGCTGGCCAGCCATTCAGTGGACGGGTGAGCTGATGGACATCGCGCTCCTGATCTTCTGGCTGTTCGCGGGCGTCAGCATCCTGTACGTGGTGCACTTTGGCCTCTACCTGGCTGGCGCCAATTTCTATGACATCTGGCAGCAGCGGCGGAAAGGGATCAGGGGCGTCCGGCTGCCCACCGCTTACCAGCCCGAGTGCGCGGCCACGGCCACCTGGACCCGCAGGGCGCTCCCCGAGGTACCCGGCCTGGTGTCCATTGTGGTTGCAGCGCATAACGAGGAAGCGGTGATCGTCCGGACACTCGACTCGGTCCGGAACAGCACCTACCGCTCCTTCGAGGTCCTCGTGGCGGACGACGCATCCAGTGACCTTACCGGCCGCCTGGTCCGCGACTACCAGCTGCGCCATAGCGAAATGAACCTGCGCCTGGTGCGGATGCACAGGAACGTGGGGAAGGGCGCCGCACTCAACGCGGTGCTCCGGCGTTTTGCCCGCGGCCAGTACGTGATGACCCTCGACGCCGACTCGGTCATCCAGCCGGACGCCATCACCAACGCGCTGTCCTACTTCGACGACCCGTACGTGGCCGGTGTGGCGGCGAACGTCCAGATCATGGAGGAGACCACAGCCCTGGGCATCCTGCAGCGCTTCGAACACATGATCGGCTACCGCTCAAAGAAGCTCTACTCGCTGCTGAACTGCGAGTACGTGGTGGGCGGAGTGGCCTCCACATACCGGATGCGCGTGCTGCGCAAAGTGGACTTCTACGATACGGACACCGTGACTGAGGACATCGGCCTGAGCGCAAAGATCACGCACCTGGGCAACCGGCGGTTCCGCATGGTCTACGGCGCGGACGTGGTGGCCAGGACCGAAGGCGTGCTCACGTTCCGGGCCCTGGCCAAGCAGCGCTACCGGTGGAAGTACGGCAGCATCCAGAACCTCATCAAATACCGCGGCATGGCGCTGAACCCCAGCCGCCGGTACAGCCGGACCCTGGCGTATTACCGCATGCCGATGGCCCTGCTGAGCGAGTTCACGCTGCTCGTGTCACCCTTGGCCTGGACATATGCCGTGTACTGGTCGCTTGCCACGTACACGCCGGCCCTGATCATTGGTTCCTACGCCACCATCACCGCCTACACGCTGCTGACGGTCCTGATGGATGAGAACCTCACGCCGCGGGAACGCACCAGGCTCTGCCTGTACGCACCCACGGCCTACTTCCTGTTCTACATCATGGACCTGGTCCAGCTGGTGGCAGCTGTCCGCTGCATCGCACGCTCCCGCGGCCTGGTCCGGCGTCCCGAGATCAACACCTGGAAGTCCCCGCAGCGGGCCGGCAGCGCGGGGGTGGTGACCAGTGCCGCCTAAGCGCCGGAGGATACGCCGGGTACTGCTGAACCCCCTCGTCATCATCACTGTTTTGGTCCTCATGATCAGTGCCGGGTGGCTGGCGTACACGGCGAAGACGGGCAGCTTCGCCCAGCCCCGGCCGGGAGCCAACCTGCTGCCGGCACTTTTCCCCGCCATAGCCGGACCATCCGCCACACCCGGCCCGTCGCCGTCGGCCGGTTCCTCCCTGGACCCTTCCGGCGGCTGGATCGCCGGGCACAGCGGTGACGCCAGGACATCGCTGGAACTGGCGGCCGGACAGATGGGCGGGCAGGCGCTCAAACTCACCATCAGCCAGTACGCCTCGGGTGATGTCACCCTCAGCAGCCCGCGGGTGGACCTCGAAGCCGGCAAGACCTACTTCTTCAAGGCATTTACCACCACCGACCCCGATTTCAGGCTGCTGGCCCGCAAGTACCACAAGGACGGCAGCACCACCCTGGAGCAGCTGCGGAACCCGCTGGAACGGCCGGGCACGTCGGCATTCACGGTCAGCGACGCGTTCAACAGCGGGGACACCACGACGGCGGTGCAGTACGTCTTCCGCTTCGCCTCCGCCGGCACGTTCCAAGTGGAGGGCGCTTACCTTGAGGCGGCAGAGGACGTCCAGCTTCCCGCATCCGGAGCAGGGGGTCCCAACGTGATCCCCAACCCGGGGTTTGCCGGAACCGATCCTGCCCGGCCCGCCTTCTGGTCCCCCTACTCGTCCGGGACGTCCACGGTGGAGTCCGGCCGCGGCGAGGACGGACGCGGCAGCTTCCTCTGGACCAGGGTAGGAAATTACCAGAACGGGGAAGCGAAGTGGCAGTACCAGCCCATCCCGGTGACCCCCGACCGCTATTTCACCTTCACTGCGACCTACAAATCCGACCTCCCGGTGGACGTGGTGGCAGAATTTGAGCTCGCCGGCGGCGGGCGCAAGTTCCGGAACCTGGAGACAGTGCCTCCGGCGGGGGAGTGGACCACCGTCAAGGAGTCGTTCCAAGTCCCGGACGGGGCGGACACCGCGATGGTCACCGTCATTTCGCACGGGAACGGCACCACCGCTGTCCGCGACTTTTCGCTGCTGGATGTCACCCGGCCGGGACCGCTGCGCTGGCAGCAGCCCATGGTCTCCATTACGTTCGACGACGGCTGGCAGTCGGTGTACGACCGCGCCCTGCCCCTGCTGGACAAGCACGGCTTCAAGTCCACCCAGTACGTCAACGCAAGTTCCATCGAGACGCCGAACTTCATCACCGCGGCAGAGGTGCAGCAGCTGAGCCAGGCCGGGCACGAGATCGCCGCCCACAGTTACCAGCACGTGGACCTTACCTCCGTGGGCACCGGCCGGCTGGACGACGAGCTGCGCAGGAGCGAGGATGCCCTGGCAGCCGCGGGCCTGCCCACCGACGACCTGGCACCCCCGTACGGGCGCTCCGACCCGCAGGTGGACTGGTATGCGGCCAAGTACTTCAAGATCGTGCGGGGCACCGGCGACGGCATCAACACCAGGCAGAACATCAACCCTCACGACCTGAAAGTCCTTTACATCACAGACGCAACAACGCCGGAGACCCTCAAGGAAGCGCTCGCCGAAACCTCCCGGTCCAACGGCTGGCTGATCCTCGTGTACCACCAAATCGCAGCCCCCGATTCATCGGGCACCCAGAAAAACACTATTGCGGCGGACAGGAGCACCATCACCAGCGACGTCCTCGCAACCCAGCTGCAGCTCATCGACGAAAGCGGCATCCAGGTCAAACCGGTTGCCCGGGCGTTCGAGCAGTTGCAGGGCCCGTGACCACCACCAGGCGGTGAAACACGGCGCCTTCGCCATCCGAAAGAAGGAGAAAGTCATGATCAGATCAAGATCCAGCCTGGCGCGGCACCGCGCCAAGCTATTGACCATTGGGGCGGCGGTGTGGGCCGTGGCGGCCGCACTTCTGTCCCCTGCGGCCGCCAATGCCGCGGTGGACAATCCCGCCCCAACTCCGCTCGTGTCCTTCACCTTCGACGACGGCATGCAGAATGCCCTGACGCAGGCGGCCCCCACACTCAAGAAGTACGGGCTCACCGGCACCAGCTACATCATTACCAACTGCGTGGGCATGACCACGGTGCCGAACAACTGCCGCGCCAATACGGACGTTCCGTACATGACGTGGGACCAGATCACCCAGCTGCAGAACACCTACGGCTGGGAGATCGGCTCGCATACCGTTGACCACCAGTGCCTTGTGAGCGTGGGCAATGACTGCCAGGCGACCAAGCTGACGGCTGCCCAGGTGGATGCCGAGCTGGCCAACAGCCGGTCGGCGCTGGCGGCGCATGGCTTCAATGCCACGGCCCTCGCCACGCCGTACGGCGACTACGACATGTCGACCCTTGCCCAGATCGCCAAGTACTACAGCTCCATGCGCGGCTTCGCCGACGTGGGCAACAACATCTGGCCGCTCGGCGACCTCCTGCTCCACAACACCCCCGTGCAGGAGGTGACCACTCCGGTGTCCACCCTGAAGGCCAAGGTGGACGAGGCGATCGCGAACAAGACCTGGGCGATCTTCACGTTCCACGACATCAGGCCTTCGCCGAGCAAGACCCCGGACGACTACCAGTACGGTACGGCGGAGCTGGACCAGCTGGCCGCTTATGTGCAGACCAAGGTGGCGGCCGGCCAGATCAGGAACGTCAATGTCAGCAAGGGCCTGGTGAACGGCAGCCCCAACCTGCTCCCTAACCCGACGTTCAATAACGGAATCGCCGACGGGTGGCGGACCGACGCCCCGGCTGCGATCACCGCTGACTCCGGGAACCACGGCAGCTACCCCGATCCCGCCAAGTCCGTGAAGCTGGTGTCCGGTTCCGCTGCAGGCCACCTGTTCTCGCCGAAGGTTCCGGTCTCGGCAGCCAACAGCTACCTGTACAAGGCCTACCTCAACGTCGCCTCAATCTCCTCCGGCGAAGTGGGGTTCTACGTGGACGAGTACAACGCCGCCGGGCAGTGGATTTCCGGGCAGTTCCGCAAGCGGGAAAACAGCATCTGGGTGGAGTCGATGAACTTCACCTACACTCCCAGCTCCACATCCGTGGCGTCTGCCAGCCTCCAGGTCTACGTGACCGGCACAGGCATCACCGCCTACCTGGACAACATGCAGATGATGGCCCTTGGGGCGGCAGCACCTCCCACGCAATCCCCGAACCTGGTGGCGAACGGTACGTTTGACGCCGGCATCAGCTCGGGCTGGAGGACGGACTCGGCGTCCACCATCGTGGCTGACGCAGCAAACCACGGAAGCCCGGCCAACCCGGTGAACTCGGTCAAGATGGCGGCCACCACGGCCAACAGGCACCTGTTCTCCCCGCAGGTGGCGGTGGCCGCCGGCAGCTACAGGATTGCCAGCTACCTCAACATCACGGCGCGGACCAGCGGCGAGATGGGCTTTTACATTGACGAATACAACTCCGCCGGGCAGTGGATTTCCGGGCAGTGGAAGCTCGGTGTCTCGGCCGGCGGCGTGACCAATGTTGACCTGACGTACTCGCCGAGCAGCACAGCGGTGGCCAAGGCGAGCCTGCAGGTCATCGTCCAGGGCAATTCAGGGCTGCAGGCCTATTTCGACGACGTCCGCTGGACCAAGTCGTAGCCGCGCCAAGTCCTGGTTACAGGGAAGAAGACGAAGGATGGCCGGACGCCCGCACGCATTGACGGTGGTGCTGGCGTCCGCCCTCCTCGTCATCCTCGCTTCCTGCTCCCCGCCCAAACCCGACGTGACGCTGGACCTGCTGCACGTGGACTGGCAGGACGTCCCCGGCGTCCGGACCGGCAGCGGCGGACTGCAGGTGACCCCCACTGCCCGGCGGATCGTGGAGCAGAGCGGGCAAGGTGGCCAGCCGGACCCTCCGCTCAACCTGGCCGGCACCCACCTGGTGGTCGGCGGGGACTTTTCGCTGAGCGCCACCTTCGCGGATGTCACCGCGGACGCATCCTGGGCCATATACAACCGGCCGCCAGTCATTGCGGACGAGTTCCGCGTGGAGCCGGCCGGCGTACGGCTTACGCTGCAAGGCGACGGGTTGAGGATCGCAGTCTTCGACGGCGCACAAAAGAAGGACGTGACCCAGCCGGTACCCGTCCATGACGAGCACGTGGCGGTGAAGGACGCGGCTGCTCCGCTCACGGTGCGCCGGTCCGGCGATACGCTGGCCGTTGCCAGCGGCAGCGACACGCTCTCCTCGCTGCCCCTGGGCAAGGTCTTCTCATCCGGGCAACTGTGGCTGGGGTTCTCCAGCGACTCCGGGGACTTTGAAATCACTTCGCTGAAGGCAGTGGCCCCGGGAAGTACCGGACTGCGCACATCGGGGGCCGCGGCGGCAGACGCGCAGCGGTCTGCAGACGGGCTGCAGGCCCTGGCCGCCAAGATCCGTCCCGACTTCCTGGTCGGCGCAGCCGTGGCCCTTGGACCCCTCACCGGCGACGAGGACTACGCGCGGGAGTTCGTGGGAAACTTCGGGGCGCTCACCCCGGAAAACGCCATGAAGCCGCAGTTCCTCTCCCCGCAGCAGGGCGTCTACACCTTCGAAGAGGCCGACGCCATCCTGGCCATTGCGCAAAGCAAGGGCATGGCGGTGCACGGCCACACCATCGCCTTCACGGAGGCCATGCCCCGCTGGATGCAGGAGCTGCCCACCGGCTCCGAAGCGGACCGGCAGGCCACTGGCGCTGCACTGCTGGACTACGTCAGCACCGTGGTGGCGCACTTCAAGGGCAGGCTGGCATCCCTGGACGTGGTGAACGAGCCGTTCGATGTCAACCAAGGGACCAGCCTGCAGCAGAACATCTGGTACCGCGCCTTCGGGCCCGGGTATCCCGCGGTGGTCTCCAGAGCTGTGTACGCCGCCGATCCGGAGGTCAAGCAGTACATCAACGAGAACGGCGCCGATGTGCCGGGACGGCGCCAGGACGCCCTGCTCAAGCTCATTCTCGACACCAATGCGCAGGGCGGCCACATCTATGGTGCAGGCCTCCAGGCGCACGTCTACGACCTCAAGACCGATGCCATTTCCGCAGACGACCTCACCCGAACGCTCAAGACCTTCGGGGACGCCGGGCTGCACGTCCGCATTTCAGAAAACGACGTCACGGATGATCAGGGGACCGCAGCCCAGGCGAAGCAGTACGCCACGGTCCTGGCCACCTGCCTGCGCTCGCGCACCTGCGTTTCCTACACCACCTGGGGCGTTGACAACCGTTACGACTGGTGGATTGACGACGGCGGGAGCCTCCGGCAGGGCCACGACCACCTGTTCAACGACGGAAAGCCTACGCCCGCGTACGACGCCGTGAAGCGCGCCCTGGGTGGGTGATCAGGCGGCCTTGCGGAGCGCCCTGCGGGCCAGCGAGTTCCTGCGTGCCGCCCGCAGCATGTCCAGGGTCAGCAGCACCAGGGCCAGCCACACCACCCCGAACCCGATCCAGCGCTCAACGGTCATGGTCTCGCGGAACACGAGCAAGGCCACCAGGAACTGCAGGACGGGGGCGAAGTACTGGAGCAGTCCGATGGTGGTCATGGGCAGCCGGCGCGCGGAGGCACCGAAGAACAGCAGCGGCACCGCCGTGATCACGCCGGACGCCAGCAGCAGCCAGAAGTGCCCCGCGCCTTGGGAAGTCAGGGTGGAACCGCCGCCCGCGGCAAGGACCACCATGGCCACGGCAGCCAGAGGGGCGAGCACCATGGTCTCTACGCTGAGGCTGGTGATGGCATCCACCTTCGAGCCCACCCGGTTCTTCACGAAGCCGTACAGGCCAAAGCTGAACGCCAGCGTCAGGGCGATCCAGGGCAGTTTCCCGTACGAGTAGGTGAGGACACCCACCGCCAGGAAACCTACAGCCACCGCGGCCCACTGGAGCGGCCGCAGCCTTTCCTTCAGCACCAGCACGCCCAGCAGCACCGAGACCAGTGGGTTGATGAAGTAGCCCAGGGACGTTTCCACGGCCTGTCCCGTGGTCACGCCGTAGGTGTAGGTCAGCCAGTTGATGGCGATCAGGAACGCAGCCAGCGCCAGGGAGCCAAAAACCCGCCGGTCCTTCAGGGCCGCGGCAAGCACCCGCCACGTCCTGGTGACGGTGATCAGGAGTGCGCAGAACAGCAGCGACCAGACCACGCGGTTGGCGACGATTTCGACGGCGCCCGCCGGCATCAGGATGAAGAAGTACAGGGGGAGCAGCCCCCACAAAACGTACGCGCCGATGCCAAACAGCATTCCCGCCGTCGTGTCCTTGCCCGCGGGCCCGGGACGCGCCGGTGCCGGGGCACCTGCTGTCGATTTTGCCGCGGAGGGAGAGGCGGCCGGGGTGGCGACGGGCGTGGCTGGAGAGCTTCCTTCTGGCATGGGCACGCTGTCAATAACAGCATCCAGCCGGCAGGTATTCCAGCCGGCAGGCGGCAATCCGGAAAATAATCAGTAGGCTTGCTTTCATGACACGTGCGCCTCTGCCGAAGCCCGCCCCATGAGGCTCCGGCGCAGCAATGCCTCGGGCCGTGGCTACCGCAGGGTGGCCGCCGGCAAGGGCTTCAGTTACCGGGACCTGGACGGCTCCACGCTTCCGGCCGGTCCCATCCGCGACCGGCTGGAAAGCATCGGCATCCCGCCGGCCTGGACCGACGTCTGGATCGCCCCGTTTGAGAACGGCCACATCCAGGCCACCGGCGTGGACGCTGTCGGCCGCCGCCAGTACATCTACCATCCCGAGTGGCGCGAGCGTAAGGACCGGGTGAAGTTCGACCGCTCCCTCCAGTTGGCCGAATCGCTGCCCGCAGCCCGTCGGCGCGTCACCATGGACCTGCGCAGCGACGGCTTCCCCCGCGAACGCGTCCTGGCCGGCGCCTTCCGCATGCTGGACAGCGGGTCGCTCCGTGTGGGCTCTGAGCGGTACACGAACGAGAACGGCAGCCGCGGCCTTGCCACCCTGCTGTGCGCCCATGTCCAGGTGCGCAAGGATCGTATCCTGCTGCGCTTCCCGGCCAAGAGCGGCAAGGACTGGGAATCGGAAATCCGGGATCCGGACCTCGCCGTCCTGCTGCGCCTGCTCAAGCGCCGCGGCCCCAACGCCCGGCTCCTGGCCTACAAGGAGGGCAGGACCTGGCGCCCCGTCACCAGTGCGGACATCAATGCCTACGTGAAGGAGCGCACCGGGTCCGACTTCACGGCCAAGGACTTCCGGACCTTGCGTGGAACGGTGGCTGCTGCGGAAAGCCTTGCCCGCACGGGCGCCCAGCGCACTGCCGCCAAGCGCAAGCGGGCCATCAGCCGGGCAATGTATGACGCCGCGGAGACGCTGGGCAACACCCCTTCCATCGCCCGGAAGAGCTACGTGGATCCCCGCGTGGTGGACCACTACCACGACGGTGAAACCATCGACCCGAAACGGCTGGACTCGGCGGAAGCGGAACTGCGCGCGCTGCTGTACCGCGAAGGCAAGGTTGTGCCCCTGCCCGCCAACTAGAATGGGGGACTGTGCGCTGCACCATGCTGCGCACCCTCATGGATCATGAGCAGGACCAGTCAGAAGGGCTCCCGGTGTCCAACCACAGCGAAACCCCAGCCAACCGTCCCCTCCGCGTTGCCATCGTCGGCGCGGGACCGGCAGGAGTCTATGCTGCGGACATCCTCACCAAGTCCAGCGGCGTGAAGGATGGCGACTTCCAGGTCAGCATCGATCTCTTCGAGGCCTACCCTGCGCCCTACGGCCTGATCAGGTACGGCGTGGCCCCTGACCACCCCCGTATCAAGGGCATCGTCAACGCCCTGCACAAGGTCCTTGACCGCGGCGACATCCGCTTCCTGGGCAACGTGACCTACGGCCGGGACCTCACGCTGCACGATTTCCGCGCCTTCTACGACGCCGTCATCTTCTCCACGGGTGCCGTCAAGGACGCGGACCTGGACATCCCGGGCATCAACCTTGAGGGCTCCTTCGGCGGCGCCGACTTCGTCTCCTGGTATGACGGCCACCCGGACGTGCCGCGGGAGTGGCCCTTGGAGGCCAGGGAAATCGCCGTCATCGGCAACGGGAACGTGGCCCTGGACGTGGCCCGCATGCTGGTCAAGCACCCCGAGGAACTGCTTACCACCGAGATCCCGGACAACGTTTACGCCGGCCTCAAGTCCTCGCCTGTCACCGACGTGCACGTCTTCGGCCGCCGCGGGCCGGCCCAGGTCAAGTTCACGCCGCTGGAGCTGCGCGAGCTCAGCCACATGGACGACGTGGACATTGTCCTGTACCCCGAGGACTTCGAATTCGACGAGGCCTCGGACGAGGCCATCCGCACCAACAACCAGGTGAAGACCATGGTGAACACCCTCACCAACTGGTTGGTGGAGGAGCACGCGGAATCCGAAAACCCCTCCTCGCGCAGGCTGCACCTGCACTTCCTGCACAACCCCGTTGAAGTGCTCGACGACGGCACAGGCAAGGTGGGTGGCATCAAGTTCGAGCGCATGCAGCTGGACGGGACAGGCAACGCCAAGGGGACGGGGGAGTATGTCGAGTACCCGGTCCAGGCCGTCTACCGGGCCATTGGCTACCACGGCTCGGCCCTGGATGAACTGGAATACGACGCCAAGAGCGGCGTCATCCCCAACGAGGGCGGCCGCGTATTGGATGCCGAAGGCAACCCGGTCCCTGGTGTCTACACCACGGGGTGGATCAAGCGCGGTCCCGTCGGGTTGATCGGGCACACCAAGGGTGACGCGTTGGAGACCATCGGCTTCCTGCTGGAGGACCGGCTGAACCTGCCCGCGGCCAGCAACCCGGATCCGCAGGCCATCATCGATCTCCTTGAGGAACGCGGCATCGAATACACCACCTGGGAAGGGTGGAACAAGCTCGATGCGCACGAGGCAGGCCTGGGCGCGGCCTGGACCGGCCCTGAAGAACTGGACCACGTGGTGCGCGAACGCATCAAGGTGGTGCCGCGCGAGGACATGATCCGCATCTCGCGCAGCTGACCCGATCCCGGGACCTTGGGCCCTGTCTGCGGGCTGTATTCGAGTTAATCTGATTAACATGAATACGGCGGCGGCCAGGAGCCGGCCCTACGATTCGCCCAAGCGGACTTCCGCCGCCGCCCAGACCGGGCGTCGCATCCTGCAGGCTACCGAGG
Organism: Arthrobacter sp. E1SS-5; assembly: GCF_057073715.1. NCBI lineage: Bacteria > Bacillati > Actinomycetota > Actinomycetes > Micrococcales > Micrococcaceae > Arthrobacter > Arthrobacter sp. E1SS-5. The sequence goes on along the minus strand of NZ_CP172703.1, from coordinate 3,177,238 downwards.
ACCTCTTCATGGAGGGCCCGCTCGCCGACGTCACGCTGGGCGCCGTTGCTGCGCGGGCCGGCGTGACGGTCCAGACCGTCATCCGCAGGTTCGGAGACCGGGCAGGCCTCATTGAGGCCTGCAGCGCGGCCGCGATGGACCGGGTGGGCAGCGAGCGCAACGCTGCTCCTCCCGGCGACGTGCCGGCCGCCGTCGACAATCTCCTGCAGCACTACGAAACCACCGGCAGCCTGGCCCTGAAGCTGCTCGCGGAGGAACACTCCTCGCCTGAACTGGGCCGGATCACCGAAGGGGGCCGCCTCCTGCACCGCCAGTGGTGCGCCATGGTCTTCGCCCCGTTCCTGGAACCCCTGCAGGACAGCCCGGAGCACGACCGCCGGCTGGCCCAGTTCGTCGCGCTCTGCGACGTCTACACCTGGAAGCTGCTCCGCCTCGACGCCGGGCTTTGCCGGGACCAGGTGGCACATTCCCTGCTCGAAATGCTGGAACCCTTCACGCGGAGGTCCTGATGTCCACTGTCCTTGCCTACACCTCACCCGCCATCGGCCACCTCTTCCCGATGGTCCCGCTGCTTCAGGAGCTGAAGGCCCGCGGGCACGAGGTCCATGTCCGCACTCTCCGCCGGCAGGTTCCCGTGCTCCTTGCGGAAGGACTCCAGGCGCGGCCGCTGGATGACAGGATCCTTGCGGTGGAGGCCGCGGATTATCAGGCCGGCAAGGCAAAAGCGGCCTTGGCTTCCAGCGTGGAAACCTTCACTGCCCGCGCCCGCGTCGACGCCCCCGACCTCCAGAAAGCCATCGATGATGTGGACCCCGACCTGCTGCTCATCGACATCAACGCATGGGGAGCCCGCATCCAGGCGGAGGCATCGGGACTGCCGTGGGCCACGTTCAGCCCCTACACTCCGCCGCTGCAGTCGAAGGGCACGCCTCCGTTTGGTCCCGGACTCGCCCCCATGCCCGGGCTGCTGGGGAGGGCCCGGGACGCGCTGGCCCGGCGGCTGGTGATCGGCGCCGTCGAAAAGCTGATGCTGCCGAACATCAACTCCCTGCGGGCTGAACTGTCCGGCGGCAAGCTTCCGCCCGTCAGCGGTGCCGACGACATGTTCCGGACCTCGCCGCTGATGCTCGTGGCCACGTCCCGACCGTTCGAATACCCGCACCCCGACTGGGGCCCCGGCGTGCGCATGATCGGCGCACTCCCATGGGAGCCTCCGGTCAACCCTCCAACGTGGCTCCAGAACGCGGAGGATCCACTGGTCCTGGTGACCACCTCGTCCGAATACCAGGCGGACGAAGCCATTGTCCGGGCCGCCCTGGCGGGGCTGGCCGCAGAGCCCTTCACCGTCGTCGCCACCTTGCCGGCGGCGGAAACCGGTTCTGCCGGTGCCCACCGCGCCTCCGGAACCGAGAGCCTCGAGCCTGTGCCGTCCAACGCGAGGCTCGAGCATTTCGTCCCCCACGGCCCGGTCCTTGAGCATGCCGCCGTTGCCGTCACGCACGGCGGGATGGGGGCCACCCAAAAGGCGCTGTCCAAGGGGGTTCCGGTGGTGGTGGTTCCGTTCGGCCGTGACCAGCACGAGGTCGCGGCCAGGGTGGAGGCCGCGGACGCCGGGGTGCGGCTGAACCGGAAGCACCTCAGCCCGGAGAAGCTGCGCGCCGCCGTCCACCAGGCACTGGCCAAAGCGCCGGGCGCGCGGCGGGTTGCCCAGGGCTACGCTGCGGCAGGGGGAGCTTCTGCCGGAGCGGACGCCCTGGAGGAGCTGGTCCGGATACACCCATGACACGGGCTTTTTGGCCAGCTATGCTGGCTTGGCCACCCTCCAGCCCTGCATGGCTGGCTAAAACCCTGGACCGGGAGTTCGATGACGAACCTGCTCCATCCTGAATCCCGCCAGCGTGCCGCGCTGGCCGGGCACGAGCGCCTGGACGCCCTCACTCCCGGAATTCCGGGCCTGGGCGATGCCACCCCCGAAGTTCCGGGCCTGCGCAAGCTCATCCGGGAGTCCTGGCAGCGGTCCGCACGTTTCAAAGCCAACCCGGACAATACCGCCGCACCGCTGGCCTTCGATTGGGACGAGTTGGAGGACTACCGCCGGCAGCACCCCCTGGCCGCCATCATGCCGGTAATCAATAAACTCCTGGTCCAGCCCAGCCACGACAGCGGCCTCCTGGTGGCCGTGGGCGATGAAGTGGGCAGGCTGCTGTGGGTGGACGGCGACCCCACCCTCCAGCGGCGCGCCGAAGGCATGATGTTCGTTCCCGGCGCAGACTGGTCCGAGGCCAGCGTCGGCACCAGCGCACCCGGAACCGCCCTTGCCCTGGGCCGGGGGATCCAGATCGCCGGTGCCGAGCACTACCAGCGCGCCGTTCAACCCTGGAGCTGCACCGCCGTCCCTTTCCATGACCCGGACTCCGGCGCCATGCTCGGCGTCGTGGACATTACCGGTACGGACACAGCGGTGGCCCCGCATACGCTGTCGCTGGTGGAGGCCACGGTGGCCGCCGCCCAGGCGCAGCTGCGGGTGGAGCGCCTGCAGCATGCCGCGGAGCTGGCCAGGAAACCCGTACGGCGGCGGTCCACGGCTTCCGGAAGCAGGCAGGCACCAGGTGCGGGGGACGGCGGCCGGGGCAGGGAAGGCAGCCTCTACCGGAACAGCCTGCAACTGCTGGGCCGCGACCAGGCGCTGCTCAGCCTGGGTGGGCGGACGGTCTCCCTGTCCGCCCGGCACAGCGAGATCCTTGCCCTCCTCAGCACGCACCCGGACGGGCTCAGTGCCGAGGAGCTCGGCTCCCTGCTGTACCCGGGACAGGGTTCCACCATTACGCTCCGGGCCGAGATGGTCCGCCTCCGCAAGGTCATCCAGGAGCTGAGCCCGGACGCAGTTCCCGGCTCACGTCCGTACCGGCTCCCGCTGGACCTGGTGCCGGACACGGGCCAGGTGCTCAGCTGCCTGCAGCGCGGGGCGCACCGGATTGCCCTGGAGATCTACCGCGGCGAGGTGCTTCCGCGCTCCGAGGCGCCCGGCATCGTGGACCTGAGGAACAGGGTTTCGTCCCTGCTCCGGGAAGCTGTCCTTACCGATGGCAGCGCCGAGTCCCTGCTCAAGTACGCCGCGCTGCCTGAGGCAAGGGACGACGTCGGCATCCGCCGCGCCGCGCTCCGCCTCCTGCCGCCGCGCTCACCCAAGCGCGCCGCCATCGTCGCCGACCTGGAACGGCTGGAAGCCGAACTCCGCGCCTGAATGCCAGGCCTGCACCCCGTCTATGGCGCAGGCCACACCCCTGCAACGTTGCTGCAACCTTCCCGCTCCTACGCTGGGTCCATCGGCAGCGCCCTAACGGGGCCGCCTTCTGCACAGCAAAGGAGCTAAGCACATGACCGTTTACGCACAGCCGGGAACCGACGGTTCGAAGGTCACCTTCAAGGACCGGTACGAGAACTGGATTGGCGGCGAATGGGTGGCCCCGGTGAAGGGCCAATACTTCGAGAACGTCACCCCGGTGACGGGCAAGGCATTCTGCGAGGTGGCCCGCGGCACGGCGGAGGACATCGAACTGGCGCTGGACGCGGCGCACAAAGCCGCCCCCTCCTGGGGAAAGACCTCCGTGGCGGAGCGCGCCGCCATCCTGAACAAGATCGCCGACCGCATCGACGAGAACCTCGAAATGCTGGCCGTGGCCGAAACCTGGGACAACGGCAAGCCCGTCCGGGAAACCCTCAACGCGGACCTGCCGCTGGCCTCGGACCACTTCCGCTACTTCGCCTCCGCCGTCCGGGCCCAGGAAGGCAGCCTCTCCCAGCTGGACGAGAACACCACGGCTTACCACTTCCACGAGCCGCTCGGCGTGGTGGGCCAGATCATCCCCTGGAACTTCCCCATCCTGATGGCCGTCTGGAAGCTGGCCCCCGCGCTCGCCGCCGGCAACACCGTGGTACTCAAGCCCGCCGAGCAGACGCCGTCGTCCATCCTGGTGCTGATGGAGCTCATCGCGGACCTACTGCCCGCCGGTGTGGTCAACGTGGTCAATGGCTTCGGCGTGGAGGCCGGCAAGCCGCTGGCATCCAGCTCCCGGATCCGGAAGATCGCCTTCACCGGTGAGACCACCACCGGGCGGCTGATCAGCCAGTACGCCAGCCAGAACCTCATCCCCGTCACCCTGGAACTGGGCGGCAAGAGCCCCAACATCTTCTTCAACGATGTTGCCCAGGAAAACGACGCCTTCTATGACAAAGCCCAGGAGGGCTTTGCGCTGTTCGCCTTCAACCAGGGCGAGGTCTGCACCTGCCCCTCGCGGGCGCTGATCCAGGAGGACATCTACGAGTCCTTCATGGCAGACGCAGTGGCCCGGGTGGAAAAGATGATCCAAGGCAACCCGCTGGACACCGAAACCCAGGTGGGCGCGCAGGCGTCCAATGACCAGCTGGAGAAAATTCTGTCCTACATCGACATCGGAAAGCAGGAAGGCGCCAGGATCCTCACCGGCGGTGCCCGTGCCGAGCTGCCGGGCGACCTGGCCGGCGGCTTCTACGTCCAGCCCACCGTGTTCGAAGGCCACAACCGGATGCGGATCTTCCAGGAGGAGATCTTCGGACCCGTCGTGGCGGTGACGAAATTCAGCGACTACAACGACGCCATGGGCATCGCCAATGACACCCTGTACGGCCTGGGCGCGGGTGTATGGTCCCGCAACGGCAACGTGGCCTACCGCGCCGGCCGCGAGATCCAGGCCGGCCGTGTCTGGGTGAACAACTACCACGCCTACCCGGCAGGTGCCGCTTTCGGCGGCTACAAGTCCTCGGGCATCGGGCGCGAGAACCACGCCATGATGCTGGACCACTACCAGCAGACCAAGAACCTGCTGGTCAGCTACGACGAAAACAAGCTGGGCTTCTTCTAAGCCATGGTTCCGACCAGGCTGGACGCCGCCGTGACGCTGCCCGGGGAGGACTTTTCCCGGGTGGCGCTCACGCCAGACGCTGTGGACCTGCTGCGCATCCTGTGGGACCGGCACGGCCCGCTCATGTTCCACCAGTCCGGCGGCTGCTGCGACGGGTCCTCGCCAATGTGTTACCCGGCGGGGGAGTTCATGACCGGCGACTCGGACGTCCTGCTGGGACTGTTCGATCTCTCCGACGGTCTGCAGCCCATGCCGCTTGAGTTCTGGATGTCGAGGGAACAGTTCAATTACTGGAGCCACACCCACCTGACCATCGACGTTGTCCCCGGACGGGGGAGCGGCTTTTCGGTGGAAGCGCCGGAGGGCAAACGCTTCCTCATCCGGTCAACGCTGATGGACTGGCCGGTCTAGGAAGTTCGACTCAGCGCCACTCGGGGCTCTCCATTCGGAGGGCCCCGAGTTCGTTGGGCAGAAGAATGTTCGGCGTTTAGGGTAATAACGACATCTCACTATTTGGGACGATTGGGACCGTCCAGTGGATGGACACTATCGTTGATAGGTCTGTTTCCCTCACAAACCAAGATTGTGACCCCCCTTATGAACCTTCTGCGGACAAAATCCATCGAGCAGTCGATCGCCGACGCCGATGAGCCCGGACGCAAGCTCAAGCGTTCCCTCAGCACCTGGGACCTCATGATCATGGGCGTCGCCGTTGCTGTCGGTGCCGGTATCTTCTCGGTGGGTGCCAAGGCTGCCGCCAACTTCGCCGGTCCCGCCGTCACGCTCTCCTTCGCCATCGCCGCCATCACCTGCGCGCTGGCCATCATGTGCTACGCCGAGTTCGCCACCGCCATCCCCGTGGCGGGGTCGGCCTATGTCTTCACCTACGCCACCATGGGCGAACTCCTTGCCTGGATCATCGGCTGGAACCTGATCCTTGAGCTGTTCACTGCAGCGGCCGTGATCGCCAAATACTGGGGCATCTACCTCAGCAAGGTGTTTGCCCTCACCGGCCTCGACGTCCCGCCGGCCATCTCGCTGGGCGGTGTGGACCTTTACTGGGGCGCCTTCCTGATTGTGGCCATCTTCACCGTGCTGCTGGTGCTGGGCACCAAGCTCTCCGCCCGCGTGGGCAACATCTTCACGCTGATCAAGATCGCCGTGGTGCTGTTCGTGATCGTGGTGGGCTTCACGTACGTGAAGTTCGAAAACTACACTCCCTTCGTTCCAGCAGCCGAGCCCACCGCGGGCACCGGCGCCGCGGACGTCCTGAAGCAGTCCTTCTTCGGCTTCCTGACCGGCGCTGCCCCCGCCCAGTACGGCACCATGGGCATCTTTGCCGGTGCCGCCCTGGTGTTCTTCGCCTTCATCGGCTTCGACGTGGTGGCCACCTCCGCCGAGGAAGTGAAGAACCCGCAGAAGACCCTGCCTCGCGGCATCTTCGGCGGCCTGGCCCTGGTAACGCTGCTTTACATCCTGGTCTCCCTCGCCCTGACCGGCATGGTGTCCTACACCCAGCTGGCCGAAGCCAAGAGCCCCACCCTCACCACCGCTTTCGAAGCGGTCGGCGACACCTCCGCCGCCAAGGTCATCGCCTTCGGTTCCCTGGTGGGCCTGACCACCGTCATCATGGTGCTCCTCATGGGCTTGTCCCGCGTGGTGCTGGCCATGAGCCGCGACGGCCTGCTGCCGCGCGCGCTGTCCAAGACCAGCGACAAGCGCGCAACGCCGGCCCGCCTCCAGATCATTTGCGGCACCGCGGTTGCCCTGGTGGCAGGCCTCACCAACGTGGACCTGCTCGAGGAAATGATTAACATCGGCACGCTGTCCGCCTTCGTGGTGGTCAGCCTGGGCATCCTGGTGCTCCGCAAGAAGCGCCCGGACCTCAAGCCTGCCTTCCGCGTCCCGTTCGGCAAGGTCCTGCCAGTGGTTTCCGCCGTGCTGTGCCTGTACCTGATGACCAACCTGGCCGTGGAGACCTGGATCTTCTTCGCGTTCTGGCTGGTCCTGGGCCTGGCCATCTACTTCGCCTACGGCCAGCGCCACTCGCGGCTCAACGAGCGCTTCGCCGAGGCCAACGCCACGGTCAACGGCACCGCCGGCAAGGCTTCGCACACGGCAGAAGAGCCTGATGACGAGGACGAGCTGAGCCGCACCTGACGGCCCGCCTTCCGAGTTGTCCAACTGCCCGCCCGGCCTCTGCCGGGCGGGCAGTCCCGTTTCCGCCGGTAGATTCGATGCTGTTCACGGTGCCGCGTACCTCCCCACCCACTCGACGAGCGGCCGCAGCTGCCGCCACCTGCCGGCAATCTCCGCCGCTGCAGCCTCCGTGGACATCCATTCCTCCTGGCCCAGGTCCACTCCCGTATACAGGGTCTTGTGCTTGAGAAGCTCGGCCCGCGGATGGTGCCGGTCGAAGCCGCGGGGGACTGTCTTGAGCTTCTCGCCTTCAACGCGGAAGCCCGCCGCAGCGATCGCATCCACGATCTCCTGCAGGGAAGTACCGCTGCCTGGGGCGTCTGCTGCCGCCCGGAACCTGGCCAGCTGCGCAGGCGTATGGGAACGGTACCCGCCTCCCACCAGCAGCCCGTCGGCGCTGACCTGGAGGTAATAGCCCACCCCTTCCTGACGGGTGGCGAAGGCGCCCTGGGCCGTCTTGTAGGGGGACTTGTCCTGCGAAAAGCGGACGTCCCGGTAGGGGCGGAACAGCTTGGCCGGACCAAACTCCGGCTCGAGCTCGGCCAAAAGTGCCCACAGCGGCTCCCTGACTGCGGCGTCGTACACGTCCTTGTGGCCAAGCCACCACTCGCGGTTGTTGTTCTCTTCCAGCTCCGCATAGAACCGGAAGGCTTCCGGGGGAATGCCTGCAATTGTGTCCATGAACGGAGCCTAGGAGGGCCGCCGGAGAGCCGGCCAGGGGACCAGGACCGTATGTGCAAAAAAGACCACCCCTCCACGACAAGCCCGTGGAGGGGTGGTCTTTCAGTTCAGCCTGCAGGAAGCCTGTCTAGCCGATCTTGTTGGCGGACTCAGCATCCGAAGCCGGAGCCGACGGGGCAGCCCCGGCACCGAGGTTGGCGCGCAGCTTGGCGCCCAGTTCGGCGTCGACGTTGGTCCAGTACTGGATGGCGCGTTCCTTGATGTCGGAACGCTTCACGCCGCCCACCGCACCGGTGATGGTCTCCAGGAAGCGGGCCTTTTCACCTTCGTTGTAAACCTCGCGGTAGAGCGCACCGGCCTGAACGAAGTCGCCGTCCTCGGCGTGGAGGGAGTGCGCGGCGAGGGTCAGTTCGCCGTCGTTCTCCCAGCCGCCCGCAGCGTTCTGCGGCTCAACTGCAGCCGGGCCGCCAAAGGTGTTGGGGGCGTAGACCGGAACCGAGGGGGCGTTGAACAGGAAACGTCCCTGGCCGTCCTGGCTGTAGTTGTTGACCTGGTTCTTGGGCTGGTTCACCGGGATCTGCGCGTGGTTGGTGCCCACGCGGTAGCGGTGTGCGTCCGCGTAGGAGAAGATGCGGGCCTGCAGCATCTTGTCCGGGCTGGCGGCGATGCCGGGCACGAAGTTCGACGGCGCGAAGGTGGCCTGCTCGATCTGCGCGAAGTAGTTCGCCGGGTTCTTGTTCAGCTCCATGGTGCCCACCTTGATCAGCGGGTAGTCCGCGTGCGGCCACACCTTGGTGAGGTCGAACGGGTTGAAGCGGTAGGTCTTGGCGTCCTCGTACGGCATGACCTGCACATGCAGGTCCCAGGACGGGAAGTTGCCGGCCTCGATGTTCTCGGACAGGTCGCGGATGTAGAAGTCCGCGTCGGAACCGGCAAGCTGTTCTGCCTGCTCGGAGCTCATGGAGTTCACGCCCTGGTTGGACTTGAAGTGGTACTTGACCCAGAAACGCTCGCCGTCGGCGTTGATCCACTGGTAGGTGTGCGAGCCGTAGCCCTGCATTTCGCGCCAGGAGGCGGGCAGGCCGCGGTCACCCATCAGCCAGGTGACCTGGTGGGCGGACTCGGGGGACAGGGTCCAGAAATCCCACTGCATGTCGGCGTCGCGCAGGTGCGTGCCCGGGAGGCGCTTCTGCGAGTGGATGAAGTCCGGGAACTTGATGCCGTCGCGGATGAAGAAGACGGGGGTGTTGTTGCCCACGAGGTCGTAGTTGCCCTCGCTGGTGTAGAACTTCACGGCGAACCCGCGGGGGTCCCGCCAGGTGTCCGGTGAGCCGTTCTCGCCCGCAACGGAGGAGAAGCGGATCAGCATTTCGGTCTCGACGCCCGGCTGCAGGAATGCGGCCTTGGTGTACTTGGAAACATCCTCGGTGGTCTTGAACGTGCCGAATGCACCGCCGCCCTTGGCGTGCACTACGCGCTCCGGAACCCGCTCACGGTTGAACTGGGCGAGCTTCTCCACCAGGTAGTGGTCAGTCAGGATGATGGCACCATCGGCACCAACTGACTTCGAGTGTGCATCGGACGTAACCGGCGCACCTGACTGGGTTGTGGAAACGGCAGTCATTGTTCTCCTATTTCTCTTTTTCTTGCGAGGGACTATGGGGAGGAAGTTGCTGGGCCTGCTGGCATTCCTGGCAGATGCCCTGGTACATGACGTCCGCAATCTGGATGGTCATGGGCTTGGCGTCCGGGTTCCAGTGCGGGGTGAGGCAGGGTGCGTGGCCGACGGCGCAGTCCACGTCTTCCACGCGGCCGCAGCTGATGCAGATGGCGTGGTGGTGGTTGTCGCCCACGCGGGTTTCATACAGGGCGGGGGAGTGCGGCGGCTCGAAACGGCGCAGCATGTGCAGGTCCGTCAGGTCACCAAGGACCACATACACGGACTGGGCCGTCAGTTCGGGAAGCTCGGCGCGGGCGGCGGCAAGGATGCTTTCGGCAGGGGAATGCGGGTGGCGTTCGACGGCGGCGAGTACAGCGAGCCGCTGCTTGGTCACCCTGCGGCCGTGGGCGCGCAGGGCTGCAGCCCACGCTTCCTGGCCGTCAAAGTGCTCCGTCATGGCTCCATTGAAGCACTTATTATGACCAACTCACAATAAGGCTTGGCTTACCTTCCCGTGTTGCCCGCTACTGTTGCCGGGTGGGGAAAATACTTGCCGATGTCGCGCCGCTCAAGGAAAGCCCCGCATTCCGCCGGCTCTGGCTGGGATCGGCTGTGTCCGCCGTCGGGAGCCAGCTCACCCTGGTTGCCGTGAGCCTCGAGGTGTACCGGCTGACCCAGGACAGCTTCTATGTGGGGCTGCTGGGCATCTTCGCGCTGGTTCCCCTGGTAATCGGCGGCCTGATGGGCGGGTCCATCGCCGACGCGCACGACCGCCGCCGCATCGCCCTGCTCGCCTCCGCAGTGCTGTGGCTGACCACCGGCCTGATCGCGCTCCAGGCCTGGCTGCACCTGGGCAGCGTCTGGCTGCTGTACCTGCTCGTGGCACTGCAAAGTGGAGCCCAGGCCATCAACCAGCCGGCCCGCAGTGCCATCATCCCTATGCTGATCCGGAAGGAACTCCTGCCCGCGGCCAACGCGCTCAGCATGCTGTCCATGGGCCTGGCCATGACCGCGGGGCCCCTCCTGGCCGGAGTCCTGGTGGCCTGGCTGGGGTTCGGCTGGACCTACACCATCGACTTCGCCAGCTTCGCCTTCGTCCTGTGGGCTGTGTACCGGCTCCCGCCCATGCCGCCCGCCGGAGCCGGCGGCAGGCCCGGCACCCGTTCCGTGATCGAGGGGTTCCGTTTCCTGGGTACCCGGCGCAACCTCCGCATGACCTTCATCATCGACCTCGTGGCCATGGTCCTTGCCCAGCCGCGGGCGTTGCTCCCGGCCGTCGCGGCGCTGATGATCGGCGGCGGAGAGGCAACCGTGGGCATCCTGCTGGCGTGCACCGCCGTCGGGGCTTTCCTGGCAGGCCTGTTCTCCGGCCCGCTGGGCAGCGTCCGCCGCCAGGGGACTGCCGTCGTCGTATCCGTCATGGGCTGGGGCGCCTCCATCGGCGCGTTCGGCCTGGTGGTGCTCCTCGCGGGCCCCGCCCCGGACGGCGCCGTGACCGTGTGGCTGCTGCCCGCCGCGGTGTGCTGCGCCCTTGCCGGCATCGCGGACTCCATCAGCAGCGTCTTCCGGAACACCATCCTCCAGGCTGCAGCCCCCGACCACCTGCGCGGGCGGCTGCAGGGCGTCTTCATCGTGGTGGTGGCCGGCGGCCCGCGGATCGGGGACCTGCTGGCCGGCGGCGCGACTAAGCTTTTGAGCGAGGGCTGGGTCCTGCTGGTTGGCGGTGTGCTGTGCATCGCGGGGGCGTGGCTGGCGGCGAAACTGCAGCCCGGTTTCCGGAAATACGATGCCCGGAACCCGGTGCCCTAGCAAGCCGTTCCTTAAGCAAGGAGGAAACGTGCACAACCATCACAACGGCCTGAAGACCGCCGCACTGTTCGGGGTTCTGTGGGCGGTGCTGCTGGGCCTCGGCGGGCTGATCGGAGTGGGGACGCGGAGTTCGGCGCCCATCTGGATCATGGCGCTGATCGGCGTCGGCACCACGTTCTACGGCTATTGGAACAGTGACAAGATCGCCATCCGGTCCATGCAGGCCTTCCCGGTGACCGAAGCCCAGGCGCCGCAGCTCTACCAAATCGTCCGCGAGCTGTCGATGCGCGCCAACCAGCCCATGCCGCGCATCTATGTCTCGCCCACGATGAACCCCAACGCCTTCGCCACCGGCCGCAACCCGCGGAACGCGGCCGTCTGCTGCACCGAAGGCATCCTGCAGCTCCTGGACGCCCGTGAGCTCCGCGGCGTCCTGGGCCACGAACTCATGCACGTCTACAACCGGGACATCCTTACCTCCTCGGTGGCGGCTGCCGTCGCCGGCGTCATCACCTCGGTGGGGCAGATGCTGCTGTTCTTCGGCGGCGGCGACCGGCGCAACGCCAACCCGCTGGCCATGATCGCCATGGCGCTGCTGGCGCCCTTCGCGGCGTCACTGATCCAGATGGCCATCTCCCGCACCAGGGAGTACGACGCCGACGAGGACGGTTCGCAGCTCACCGGCGATCCGCTGGCGCTCGCCTCAGCCCTGGCCAAGATTGAGCGCGGCGTCGGCCTTGCGCCGCTGCCGCAGGACCAGCGGCTGGTGAACGCCTCGCACCTGATGATCGCCAACCCGTTCCGCGGCGGGGCGATGAACAAGCTGTTCGCCACGCACCCGCCCATGCGGGACCGGATCGCCCGGCTGGAGCGGATGGCCGGCCGGCAGCTGTAGCCGGATCGGAGCGCGTCCGGACGGTCCCACCCTAGGTGAAGAGGCCGTCCCCTATGAAACCGCCGGGCTTCACCCCGCCGGGGACCGCGAACAGCCCGGAGCCGGTGTGCTTCAGGTACTCCACGGCCAGCGTGTCGCCCTTGGCCATGGCCAGCTGCATGGGCACGTAGTGGGTCCGCGGGTCGGTGACGAAGGCGATGAAGAACAGTCCGGCGTCGAGGTGGCCCACGCCGTCGGACCCGTCCGTGTAGTTGTAGCCGCGGCGGAGCATCCGCACGCCGCCGTTCTGGGCGGGGTGTGCCATCCGGACATGCGAATCGAGCGGAATCAGGGGCTTGCCGCCCTTGCCCTGGCGGGCGAAATCCGGCTCGCTGAACTCCTCCCCGCCGGACAGGGGCGAGCCGGTCCCCTTGGTCCTGCCGATCAGGCCTTCCTGCTCGCCCAGCGAGGTCCGGTCCCAGATCTCGATGTGCATCCGGATCCGGCGCGCCACCAGATAGCTGCCGCCCGCCAGCCAGTCGTCCTCCGGCCGGTGCACCTGGGCCCACACGTGCTGGTCCAGCAGTTGCGCGTCCTCAACCTTGAGGTTGTTGGTGCCGTCCTTGAACCCGAACAGGTTCCGCGGGGTCTGCTGGGCGCGGGAGGTGGAGGACGTCCGGCCAAAGCCCAGCTGTGACCACCGGACCCGGACCTTCCCGAATCCTATCCGGGCCAGGTTCCGGATGGCGTGGACTGCCACCTGGGGGTCGTCTGCACACGCCTGGACCACCAGGTCACCGCCGCTGCGGGCAGGATCCAGGTCGTCGCCGGGAAAGTGTGGCAGGTCGACCAGGGCCTCGGGCCGCCGCCCGTCCAGGCCAAAGCGGGCAGTTCCGTCCTTCTCGAAGAGGCTGCCGCCGAACCCGAAGGTGAGGGTCAACTTGCCCGCATTGAGGTCCAGGGCCTCGCCGGTGTCCTCGGGCGGTGCGCCGTAGGGCCCGTCGATGGCACCCGTTGCCCCCGCCGGCCGGCCCGCGGTGAGCGCTGCCGCAGCCTCGGTCCAGTCCTTGAGCAGTTGGATGAGTTCTTCACGCTTGGTCGTGGTGACATCGAACGCCGCCATGTGGAGGCGGTCCTGGGCGGGGGTGGTGATGCCGGCCTGGTGGACCCCATGGAAGGGGACAACAGAGTCGTCGGCAGCAGGCGCGGGCGCAGCGGAGGCAGCGACGGCGTCGTGACCCAGGAAGCCGGCAGCGAGCCCCGCGGCGGCGCCCCCCAGTCCGGCGATGCCAAACAGACCGCGCCGGCTCAGGCGGGATCCCGCCGTCGACTGTTCACCGCCGCCTGAACCAGAAGGTGGGCCGGAAAGCCCGGAAGCTTCCGGGGGCCGGCCGCCAAACGGGCACCCGGTCACAGGACCACCGCCGCGGTCAGCCGGGACAGCGGTTCCCCGAGGGCGTCAACCAGCGAGGCGAGCCGCTGGACCTGTTCCGGAGTCAGTTTGTCGTAGGAGGTGAAATCCGCGCCCTGGGCATGGGTGGCCAGTTCAGCCTGCAGCGCCGCGAACTTCTCGTCCAGTGAGGCGGCCAGGGCGGGGTCCTTCTGCAGCAGGGCGGGCTTCAGGCCGTCGAACGCAATGCGCGCGCCGTCAACGTTCGCCTGGAAGTCCCAGAGGTCGGTGTGGGACCAGATCTCCTCTTCACCGGTCACCTTGCCCGTGGCCACTTCGTCGAGGAGTTCCTTGGCGCCGTTGCCCAGCATGTCCGCGGAAATCTCAAGTGTGCGGGTGCGTTCCACCAGATCCTTGGTGTCGGCCACCATGCGCTCGGCGATGGCTGAGCGTTCGGCAGGCGTCATGGCGGTGTAGCCGGCGGGCGGGAAGAGGTCCTTTTCCGCGCGGTGCCAGCCGGTCCATTCCTGGCCCGGTTCGAGGTCGGCCTCGCGTGCATCCAGCTGCGGGTCCAGGTCCCCGAAGGATTCGGCAACGGGCTCAATCCGTTCCCAGTGCTGCCGGGTAGCCGCGTACAGCCGCTTCGCCTCACCGGCGTCGCCGGCCGCGAAAGCTGCGGCGAACTGTTCAGTGCCGGTGAGCAGCTGTTCGCCCTGGTCCTTGACGTAGGACGCGTACTGGGAGGTGGCAGTGTCGAGCAGGTGCTGGAAGTCGGCGTCCGCAGACGGCTGGTTCCCGGACTGGGTCACCTCCAGCGCACCCCTGATCCCGTCGCCTTCCATGCCGGGCTTGCAGGCGGTGGTGTAGCTGCCGGCCGGGGCGGTCACCACCAGGTTGCGGCTCAGCCCCGGGCCAATGTTCTCCACTTCGCCCAGGATGCGCAGCCCGTCGGCTGCCAGCAGGTAGAACTCCGTAACTTCGGTGCCTTCATTCTTGACCGAGAATGTGAGGTTGCCGCTGGGGACGCTGGTTGCCGAGACTTTGCAGTCGGTGTTCGAGCTGACCACGTCGATGGCACCCCCGGAGGCGTCCGAGGCCTTGGTGTTGTCCGTGCAGCCGGTCAGGAGCAACGGGACAGCGACGACGGCGGCCGCCAGCGAAGCGAGCTTGGTACCGCGGGCGGCATTGTTGGGCAGTTGGTTTTTGGGCAGGGTGAAGCCAGGCATGGGGGATTCCTTTGGGTGCGGGTGGCGGGGAGTTAAGCGGCTGCGACGGCCTTGCCGGCGGGGTTGGCGGCGGAGGCAGCGGGGCTGGGCGGTGTCTTGCGGTTGATGCGCAGGTACAGGAACAGCACCGGCAGGACGTAGAGGAGCCAGGCGGCTGCTTCAAGCCAGGTTGTGGCGGGAGAGAAGTTCAAGGTTCCCTTCAGCAAGGTGCCGTACCACGACGACGGCGGGACGGTGCCGCTGATGTCGAAGGCCAGGGAATGCAGCCCCGGCAGCAGGCCGGCCTCCTGGAGGTCGTGGATTCCGTAGGACAGGACGCCGCCGGCGATGATGACGAGCGCGGCGCCGGTCCAGGTGAAGAACCGGGAGAGGTTCACTTTCAGGACGCCGCGGTGCAACAGGTAACCGAAGCCGGCCGCGGTGGCCAGGCCGAGGAGGGCGCCGGCAAGCGGTTGGGTGGATTCACCCGTTGCCTTGGCCGCGGCCCACAGGAAGAGCGCCGTTTCCAGGCCCTCACGTCCCACCGCAATGGCGGCAACCACGGCCAGGCCCCACCCGGATCCGCCGGCTGACTTGTCGACGCGGGACTTCAGGTCGCTTCCCAGCGTCCGCGCGGTACGGGCCATCCAGAAAACCATCCACGTGACCAGGCCGACGGCGAGGATGGAGAGGGTGCCGCCGATCGCCTCCTGCGCCTCGAAGGTGAGTCCTTTGGGACCGAAGGTCAGGAGCGCGCCGAAGCCGGCCGACACAGCCACCGCCGCCGCAACACCAGCCCAAATGCGGGGGATGAGGTGGCGTCGGTCCGTCTTGGCCAGGTAGGCCATCAGCAGGACTACCACCAGGGTGGCTTCGAGTCCTTCGCGCAGGCCGATCAGGAAGTTGGCAGTCATGGAAGTTCTTTCACTCAGGTAAGCCTTACTTAGGAAGACCTAAGAAAGAGGTTACCCGGCCTGCGGGATTACGCAAACTAAATGTGCCGTAATATCCTGCCGCTCGCGTTCGGCGTCTGTTGCCCTTGCTGCGCCTGGGGTGCTGCGACGCGGTTAACCGCCGCCGACACGCAAAAAGGCCGGCGCACCCCAAATTCGGGGTGCGCCGGCCTTTTTGCGCAGCGAGGATCCTCTCGCGCGTCGAAAACGACGGCGGGGGCTAGCTGCGGAAGTTCACGAACTGCAGGTCGGCTTCCTCGAAGTCCTTCAGCAGGGCCATGGTGGCCTGCAGATCGTCACGGGACTTGGACGAAACGCGGAGTTCGTCGCCCTGGATCTGGGACTTGACGGACTTGGGGGCTTCGTCGCGGATCAGCTTGTTGATCTTCTTGGCCAGGTCCTGGGCGATGCCTTCCTTGATGGAGGCCTCCAGGCGGTACTCCTTGCCGGAGGCGTAGGGCTCGCCTTCGTCCAGGGACTTCAGCGAGATGCCGCGCTTGATCAGCTTGGACTGGAAGACGTCCAGGACAGCCTTGACGCGTTCCTCCGAGTTGGCCTTCATGAGGATTTTTTCGCCACTGAAGTCGATCTCGGCACCGACGCCCTTGAAGTCATAGCGCTGGGCAATTTCCTTCTGTGACTGGTTGAGTGCGTTGGCCACTTCCTGCTTGTCCACCTTGCTTACGACGTCGAACGTTGACTCGCCTGCCATGACTCTCCTTTTGCTGATGGGAACCCTGCGCGAAGGACAGGGCCTGGATTCCTGCGTTCCAGCCTAGTACGGATGCCCCGCCCGGTGGGATGCGCATTTCACAGTTCCCTCTCAGCGGAAGCACCGGCGGAACGAAGGAGGGGTGGCCAGAGTTGGACCAGATGTACAGCAGTTGAAGGGAACACCACGATGCACCGCAAAGCCGCCCGTTACGTCACCCGCACCACCACCGCAGCAGCCGGGGCGGTGGCAACAGCCGCAACGTCAGTGGCCGCGGCAGCGGTGGCGGCATCCATCGTCTTCAGCCCGGCGGCAGACGCCTCCTCCCGGATGGACGGCGTGCGCGCAGACCTCCAGCGGGCAGTCCAGTTGAACCAGATCACCGAAGAACAGGCGCTCAGCTTCGAGGCCAAGCTGGCGGGGCGCATCCTGGGCCAGGCGTGAGTCCGCTTTTTGGCGTATTTTCGGGGCTTTTGAGGTGCCGCAGGACCCGATTCGATTCTTCGCCCGAAGTTCTGTAAAGTTGTCTTGCCCGCGGTTACTGAAGCGGAACGGACCGGAAACGGCCCTTCCGAACACTGCATCGGCGGGTACTTCTTTTGAAGTTCGGCAGATTACCCGAGCGGCCAAAGGGGGCTGACTGTAAATCAGCTGGCAACGCCTACGGGGGTTCGAATCCCTCATCTGCCACCCAAGGAAAGCCTCCGGAACCATCAGGTTCCGGAGGCTTTTTCGTTGCCTGGCTCTCCTCGTGAACCCTCCGAAAGAAGCCTTCGTCCGCCGTCGACACCCTCTTGGGGCGGGCGTAATCTGGCAGCATCGGCGCATGTGCTCCGGTGCCCTGCGTCGATATCCCATATCGATGAAGGAGGATTCAATGAGTGCCGTACGCGAATTCATGACTACTGATGCGCGATGTGTCGGGGAGAATGAATCCCTTCAGGAGGCTGCCCGGCTGATGCGGGACCTCGATTGCGGAGCTCTTCCCATCTGCGGTGACGACGGCAAGTTGAAGGGCATGATCACCGATCGTGACATCGTGCTCAAGTGCGTCGCCGCCGGCCGCGACCCGGGCCAGATGATGGCCCGCGACCTCGCTGCCGGCAAGCCGTACTGCGTTGATGCCGACGCCAACGTTGATGCAGCCATCGACATGATGGAGCAGCACCAGGTCCGCAGGCTCCCGGTGATCTCGGACCACAAGCTGGTGGGCATCATCAGCCAGGGCGACATTGCGCGCAACTACTCCGAACAGCGCGTGGGTGAACTGGTGGAACACATCTCGGAACGCCACGGCATCTAGCGCAGGCAATCATGGCCTTGTCCGCGGATCCAGCCCCTGAAGGCCAGGACCCGCGGACAAGCTTAGGAAGTCCTGCGGTGGGACAGGTTCAGTTCAGCGCGATCAGGAGCATCGTGCTGGTCCCCGGGATACAGGTCTGCAGGATGGCCCGGGGGAAGCCGCCGAACACCCCGATGACGTCATTGGTGGTTCCCGGGTTGGGAACCGTGCCGCGACCCGTCACCGTGTAGGTGCCGTAGCCCGGAATGCTCACCGTCTCGCCCACACCGATCCCGGAGAACCGGGCCCACCCGCCGCAGAAGTCGTGCTCGGTGATGAACAGCGAGTAGCCGTCGTTCGGCGTGTAGTGGATCGGCCCGATGCAGGCGTCAACCATGGACTGTCCGCCCGAGCCCGCAACGTAGATGGTGCGGACGGCGGGCGCTGCAGGGACGGCCACGGGAGCGGGCGCAGGAGCGGGCGCCGCGGCTGGAGCCGGTGCCGCGGCGGGCTCAGGTGCGGCAGCCGGCGCCGGTGCAGGGGCGGCGACCGCTACTGGCGGGCCGGTCAGCAGCAGCGTCTCGCCCGGGTAGATGATGCTGTAGGCGCTCAGTCCGTTGGCTGCGAGCATCGCGTTCATGTCCACGCCATGGTCCGCGGCGATCGCCCCCACGGTGTCACCGGGCACCACGGTGTAGAGGTTGGGGTCACCGGCGGGTTCGGGGGCCGGTGCGGGCGCGGGTTGGACAGGGGGCACTGGTTCCGGCGCAGGAGCGGGTTCCGCAGGAGGGGCAGGCGGCGCCTCCGCAGCCGGGGCGGCTGCCTGGGCCGCCACCGCGGCAACGGCGCCTTGGTCTCCCTGCCCGGACCCGGGGCCGGAAGGCGCTTCGGCGGGGGTGCTGGGCGACGGCGGTGAGGCGGCTTCCGCAACCTGGGCGGCCGCCGTCGTACTTCCATTGAGGGAGGCGGGCGGCGCGGCCAGGGCGCCGACGCCCACGGCGGCCACCACTGCCGCGGTGGCCATGCCGGCCCAAAGCTTGTTGCTGATAACCGGATGGCCGGTGCTGAGGTCCGTGCGGGGTTCGTCGGTGGCGAAGCTCCGGCTGGTGACGTCGGGGGAGGGGGAGGAAGGCTTGTTCATGGGTTGCCCATCAGGGATCGGTCCTGTCCGGGCATGCGGTGCACGCCGGGACTGGACGGAGCGAGATGTCATTGCACCGCCGGCCCCGGCGAACGACGGAGCCGCTGGCGGTACAGGTTGGAGGCATCCGCACACCCAGAAAATGCGGAGCTCCGCGTGAAGGAAGGTCTCCCGGAAGCCACCCGGGGGACCTGCCAGTGCGTGTTGGTCCTAGGAATCCCGAGTCTAGGAATCACGCCAAGGGGCAGGCACCAGTAGGAATTACCCGACTTTTCCGGCCCGGTACTCGCCCGCCCGGGACCCCCTACTCAACCCCCGAAGGCCCGGTACTTGCCGTCACAGCGGGCGGTGGTCCCGCAGTTCCGCGATTTCCCGGCGCAGCAGGGCAATCTCCGCCACCAGTTCCGCCACCTCAACCCGGACCGGTTCCTCCACTGCCTCGGCCACGGATTCAGCGGTGTCCTCGACGCGTTGGACCAGCCAGGACGCGATGGAGGCGGTGACAACACCCAGCACCGCGATACCGCTCATCATCAGCGCCGTGGCCACCAGGCGGCCGATGGGTGTCACCGGATACATGTCCCCGTAACCCACCGTGGTAATGGTGGCGGTGGCCCACCACAGGGCGTCGCCGAACGTGGTGATCTTGGCATCAGGCGCCCACTGCTCCACATCCAGCACCGCCAGCGCCCCTACAAAGACCAGCAGCGCCGCGGAGGCCGCAACGTAAGTGACCACCCGGCCGCGCAACGTCTCGCCCACGGTGCGGTGCAGCACGGACAGCAGCGTCACCAGGCGCAGCAGGCGCAGGGGCCGGAAGAACGGCAACGCCACGATCACCAGCTCGTGCAGGTTCCGGACGAACCACTGCCGGCGGTTCTCGGCCAGCCACAGGTTCGCCGCGTAATCCAGGACGAAGATGCACCAAGTCACCCACATGACGGCCTCAAGCCAATCGGCACCCGCGCCCTCAATGCGGCCGATCACCTGCCACGCATAAGCGGCCAGGAACACCAGCGCCGTAGCCATCAGGGGCCACTCCGCCAGGGCCCGGTAGCGTTGCTGCGTCATGCAGGAAATCCTACGGCGGATGGCCCCAGGCAGCAGGCCGCAAGATGTTACTGACGGGTAGCATTAGCCTATGCACCTGCTCCTGAGAACCCTTCTGCTGCTCTTCCGTTCGTCCCGGCGCCCGCCTCTCGCTGTCTGGGAAGCGTCGTCGCTGCCGCTGCGGGTACTGCCGACGGACATCGACATCGCCATGCACGTCAACAACGGCATGTACCTCTCCCTGATGGACCTGGGCCGGTTTGACCTGATGGTGCGCAGCGGCGTCTGGAAGCGGATGCGCCGGCGGGGGTGGAGCCCGGTGGTGTCGGCCGAAACCATCTCCTTCCGAAAATCACTCCAGCTGTGGCAGGAATACACCATCGAGACCCGCATCATCGGGCTGGACACCAAGGCCATCTTCTTCGAGCAGCGCATGGTGGCCGACGGCGAGATTTACGCACGTGCCTACATCGCCACCCGGCTGGTCACCAAGGCCGGCCCGGTAAGCCAGGAGGACATCCTCGCGGAATTCGGCGCCCCGCCCGCAGACCTCATGCTTCCCGAGTGGATCCACGAATGGCGCGCCTCCAGCGCCCTCCCCGGCAGCCGCACACCGGCGCCCCACCTCTGGGGCGCCGGCGCCTGAAAGCCGGGTGCCGGCGTCGTCCTTCCTGCTATTCCCAATGACGCGGGGAGCGAACAGGCGCGACAGGGACGGGCCGGGCGCGTACCGTGGACACATGGCTACCCTTGACATCACAGGTGAAAAGTTCGCATCCACGATCGAAGGCAACGACATTGTCCTGGTCGATTTCTGGGCAGAATGGTGCGGTCCCTGCAAGCAGTTCGGCCCCACGTACTCCGCGGTCTCGGAGAAGCACCCCGACGTCCTCTTCACCAAGGTTGACACCGAAGCCGAGCAGCAGCTCGCGGCGGAGGCAGGCATCACCTCCATCCCCACGCTGATGGCCTTCCGCGAAAAGGTGCTGGTGTTCTCCCAGCCCGGCGCTCTGAACGCCCAGCAGCTGGAACAGGTGGTGGACGCCGTGAAGGCGCTGGACATGGAAGAAGTCCACGCCCACGTGGCCAAGCAGCGGGAGGAAGCAGAAGCGGCGGCAAGCAGGCCCGCCGGATCCCAGGGCGGCACCCAGGACGGTACGCAGATCCCCGACTTCTAAGACTCTTAAGCAAATGCGGGACCTCCCATTGGAGGTCCCGCATTCTGTGTTTAAGGCTTTGCGCTAGACGCGTTCCACCTTCACCGGCTCGGCCAGCAGCGCGCTCAGCGACTCGTTCAGGTCCTGCACTGCGGTGCCCTTGGAGTGCTTGTCCAGATCCTCCTGGGACGCCCACTGCTCGGTCAGGACCAGCTTTTCCTCCGTGGCCTCGGTCAGCTCGTAACGGATGCAGCCGGGCTCCTTCACCACCTCATCGATCGCGATATCCAGCGCGAGCTTCACGCGGTGGAACTCGCCCTCGTTGGGGATGAACGTTGCTATCAGGTCAATGGGTGCACTCATGGTTTTCACAATACCGGGCGCCGCCGAACCCGCCGGTTCTGTTGCGTCCGTTTCCCCGCCTGTCGTCCTTCTCCTGCCGTGATCCTGTTGGTAGCGTGCCTTCATGCGTGCTTACACAGCCGGGGACACTGACGTCCCGCTCCTGGAGGAAACCATCGGCGCCAACTTTGAGCGGGTGGTGGCGCAGTTTCCGCTCCATGACGCCCTGATAGAGGCCGCGCCGGTACCGGGCGGTGACGCCCGGCGCTGGAGCTACACCAAGATGAACGACGACGTCGACCGGCTGGCACGTGCGCTCCTCGCCCTGGGCGTCGCCAAGGGGGAGCGGGTGGGCATCTGGAGCCCCAACTGCGCCGAATGGACGCTGCTGCAGTACGCCACCGCCAAAGTCGGCGCCATCCTGGTCAACGTCAACCCCGCCTACCGCAGCCATGAACTCGAATTCGTGGTCAAGCAGAACGGCATGCGCGTGC
This sequence comes from Arthrobacter sp. E1SS-5, assembly GCF_057073715.1. NCBI lineage: Bacteria > Bacillati > Actinomycetota > Actinomycetes > Micrococcales > Micrococcaceae > Arthrobacter > Arthrobacter sp. E1SS-5. The sequence continues at coordinate 3,155,388 of NZ_CP172703.1, read as the reverse complement.
TGGTCACGGCGCCCTCGGACAACAACAGCGACTACGTGGCCATGGCCCGCCAGGCGCTCCTTACCTGCCCGGATCTGCGGGAGCTCGTCTTCCTCCCGGACCACGGCCTGGATCTACTCAAAGCCGGCAGCCCCCAAAGCGACGCGGAACTCACGTACGCCGAACTGCTCACCCGGGCGGACGGCGTGGCGCATTCGGTCCTGCAGGCCCGCATGGCCGACCTTTCGCCGCACGACCCCATCAACCTGCAGTACACGTCCGGCACCACCGGATTCCCCAAAGGTGCAACGCTGACGCACCACAACATCCTGAACAACGGCTTCGCGATCGGCGAGCTGCTGGGCTACACGGAACGGGACCGGGTGGTCATCCCCGTGCCGTTCTACCACTGCTTCGGCATGGTGATCGGCAACCTCAATGCGCTCAGCCATGGTGCCGCCACGATCATCCCGGGGCGCGGCTTTTCTCCCGCCGCCGCCCTCGAGGCGGTCCAGGATTTTGAGGGGACGTCGCTGTACGGCGTGCCCACCATGTTCATCGCCGAGCTGGCCCTTGCCGACTTCGGCAGCTACGACCTGTCCACGCTCCGTACCGGTGTGATGGCGGGTTCGCTGTGCCCCATCGAGGTGATGAACCGGGTGATTTCGGAGATGAACATGGTGGATGTGGCCATCTGCTACGGCATGACCGAGACCTCGCCGGTGTCCACCATGACCCGCAAGGGGGACACGCTCCAGCAGCGCACCGAGACAGTGGGACGCACCATGCCGCAGCTGGAGAGCAGGATCGTGGACCCTGCCACCGGCGAGGAGCTGGAGCGCGGGCAGATCGGCGAACTCTGCACCCGCGGCTATGCCGTGATGGCAGGGTATTGGAACCAGCCGGACAAGACGGCTGAGGCCATCGACGCCGACGGGTGGATGCACACCGGAGACCTCGCCCGCATGGATGACGACGGGTACGTGGTGGTGGAAGGCCGAATCAAGGACATGGTGATCCGGGGCGGCGAGAACATTTACCCCCGCGAGATCGAAGAGTTCCTGTACACCCACCCCGACATCCAGGACGTGCAGGTGATCGGGGTCCCGGATTCGCGGTACGGCGAGGAACTGATGGCCTGCGTCATCCTCAAGCCAGGGGCAGGGCCGCTGACCGCTGAATCCCTCACCGAGTTCTGCCGCGGGCAGCTGGCCCACTACAAGATCCCCCGCTATGTGGAAGTCAGGGAGAGTTTCCCCATGACGGTTTCGGGGAAGATCCGCAAGGTCCAGATGCGCGAGGAAGCCGTGGCCCGGCTGGGCCTCTAGGCGTTTACGCGGCGCCTGCGGCTGGTTCCCGCCCGGACAGCCACGACGGCGGCGACGGCAACGGCTGCCAGTGCCGCCAGGGCCAGGACCGCTCCGCTTTCCCACTGCGGCAGCGACAGCGTGCGGGTACTGCCGCCGGTCGTCTCGCTGCGGGGGATGTTCCAGTCTTCCTGGGAGGGGAAGATACCGGCCGGGAGCTTTTCCTGCTGGAGCTCACGCTGGGCGGCCAGCCGGTCCCGGACCTCCTGGTTCGGGGCGGGCACAATCGTGTCTGCGACCACCGCCGCAGGAAGGTTCACGATGTACGGCTCACCGTAAAAGGCTGAGGATGCCACCGATTCCAGCCAGGTGCCCGGCGGTGTCTCGACGCCGTGCCGTGCGAAGGCGGCGCGCAGCATCTCCTGGATCTCGGCGAGGCTCCTGCCATCGGCGTCCCGGGTGACCTCGAAGATGGCCAGCTGGAGCCGCACCTTCTCGTCCCCCATTGGGTCGGCGACGGTGGGATCATCACTGTTCGGGTCATCGGCGGTGGGGTCCTGTGCATCGGGGTCCAGGGCTGCGGGGCCGGCGGCCTGCCGCTCGCTGCTGGCCCGGTTCGTGCTGACTGGGTTGGTGCTCATGGGGTCCCTTCCGTCCTGTGCAGCCCTCCGCCCCGGCGGGCGGCTCTCACCAATGGCCGTACCCACTGCGCGGCCGGTCAAGCACCGGGTTGAAAAGAGGGCCCGTGGTGCGCGCCCGGATCACGGCCCGCAGGGTCAGTGCCCGCGGTGGTCCTGGATGGTCATGCGGGGGCCGAAGGTGGGCTTGCGGTAACCGGTGCTCTGGATCATCCTGACCACGCGCTGCCGGTGCCCGCGCCAGGGTTCCAGCAGCCGGAGCATGCCGGCGTCGTCGGTCCGGCGTCCGGTCAGTGCCGCCCCCACGTATGCCGCCAGGTGGTAGTCACCAACCGAAATGGAGTCCGGGCAGCCATGCGTGCGCTGGACTACCTCGGCCGCGGTCCACACCCCGATGCCGGGGATCACCTGCATCTTCTCGGCTGCCTGCCCGGCCGGCAATGCGGCAAGGCGTTCGAGCGCGACGGCGGAACGCAACGCCCGCATGACCGTGGCCGAGCGCTGGGGTCCTACGCCGGCCTTGTGCCACTCCCAGCTGGGAACCTGCAGCCACTGCGCCGCGGTCGGTGGCACGACGAGGCCCGCCGGTGTGGACGTTCCGGCCGGGGGAGCCGGCGTTCCATAGCGGTGTGTCAGGTAGCGGTAGGCGCGCCGCGCCTCAATCACCGTCACCTTCTGTTCCAGGATGATCGGCACCAGCTGGTCCACCATGCGGCCGCTGGAGGGCAGCCGCACCGCGAGGCAGCGCCGCCGCGCCTCCCGGACCATACGGGGGAGGGTGGCATAGAAGGAGGGGTCGTCGAAACCGCGCCAATCGTCGTCCGCACCCAGCAGCCGGGGTGCCGCTTCCACGGCGGCCGCAGCCCCGGGGCCCCATGCCTGGATGTCCACCAACGGCACGCCTGCTTCGCCGCCGCCCGCCGGGGCGAGCCGCATGGTTGCCGGGCCGTCCGGCGTCGTAAATGCGTTCCAGATGACGTCCCCCTGGACGCTGAACGAAGGATCACTGTTGCCGCGCAGGAGCGGCGCAAGGGTGCGGGAAAGACTGTAGGGAGCCTCCGGATACCACCGCAGGGACACGTCCGCCGCGGCTGCCAGCCGGGGAGGTGCCTCTGCGATCGTCATGCCTTCCATCGTCCCACGGACCACCGACAGCGGCGGGACCATCGGCCCTTCTGCGCCTTCCGGGCCCGGATTACGATCACCGTGGCACCCGGGCGACCGGCAAATGACCCCGAATAACGGAACACGGAGGGCAATGATGGGCGGAGTAGTGCATTTCGAGATCCCCGCGGACGACCAGAAGCGGGCCAGGAAGTTCTACCAGGAGGCGCTGGGCTGGCGGATCGAGGCGGTGCCGGGGATGGACTACAGCATGGTCATCACCACGGACATGGACGACGACGGCCAACCGGCGGCCGCGGGCGCCATCAACGGGGGAATGATGGCCAGGGACGGCCGGATCACTACCCCGGTCATCACAGTCGACGTTCCGGACATCAACGCCACCCTCAAGAGCGTGGAACAACTGGGCGGCTCGGTGGTCATGCCCAAGAACGAGATTCCAGGAATGGGCTACACCGCGTACTTCAAGGACCCCGAGGGCAACGTCATGGGCCTGTGGGAAAACCTTCCCGGGGCGGGCCCGGGAGCGGGCAGCTGATCGAGAGCCGGGCCTCAGGGCATCCCGGACACGGCCCACAGCGTTAGGACGGCCAGCGGGACGGTCAGCGCAACGGCCACCAGGCCAGCTGCGGCGAACCCTCCCCACCTGATGGGGACGTTCAGGACGCGCAGCCGCTCGTGCCACAGCAGCGTGGCGAGCGAGGCCCACGGGGTCACCAGCGGGCCCAGGTTCACCCCGATCAGCAGGGCAGCCAGCCTGGCCGGCGATCCCGCCACCGGTTCCAGCGCCAGATAGGCGGGAAGGTTGTTGGCGGCGTTGGCCGCGGCCGCCCCGACGCTGGCCAGTTGCAGCAGTGCGGGCAGGGTGTCCCCGGACCCGGCCACACCTGCCAGCAGGGTGGTGAGCCCATGCGCGTGCAGGGCCTCCATCAGCATGAACAGGCCCACCGTCAGCATCAGCGGCCGCCAGGGGACCATGGACCACCGCAGCACGGAGGGCCTGCGGCGGAGGAAGACCGCCAGCAGGACGGCGGCCGCGGCGAGTGCCGGGTACTGGACGGGTATCCCGGACACCAGCGCGGGCAGCAGGACCAGGAGCGTGACGGCCGCCGCCTTCAACAGGGTGGTGTCGCGGACGGGATGCGCCGGCTGCGGCCCGTAGGTGCCGCGCAGGTCCCGGCGGAACGCGAGCCAGAGCAGGGCAAGCGGGACCAGCAGGCCAACCAGGGCAGGGGCCCAGACCAGCCCCGCAAAGCGCCACGGGGTCAGGCCCAACCGGTCCTGGGCCAGGAGGTTGGTCAGGTTGGAGACCGGCAGCAGCAGGGAAGCGGTATTGGCCAGCCAGATGCTGGTCAGCGCAAACGGCAGCGGCGGGATCCGGGCATGGACTGCGAGGAGGACCACAACGGGAGTCACCAGCACGGCGGTGGTATCCAGGGACAGGAATACCGTGGACACCGTGGCTACTGCCACCACCAGGAGCCATAGCAGGAAGACGCGCCCCCGGCCCAAGGCCGCAAGCCGGTCCGTCACCACCCGGAACAACCCTGCCTCGTCCACCAGTTCGGTGACCAGGGACATGGCCAGGACGAAGGCAAGGATGGGAATGGTGCGGGTTGCCAGCTCCCCGAACGCTGGCAGGGGGAGTACGCCCCAGGCCAGGGTGGCCACGCCCGCTGCCAGGATGGCGCCGGGCAGCAGGTAACTCCGGGCGGCTTTGAGCCATGCGAACTGCTTCACCGGGCTATCCTCGCACCCCCGGCAGGGAAGGGCTCACAGGAAGCGGTAGTTTTGTACCTATGAAGTACGCCCAGTCCATCCTGGACCTCATCGGCAATACCCCGCTCATCAAACTCAACCACGTGACCGAAGGCATCAAAGCCACCGTCCTGGTCAAGCTGGAGTACCTGAACCCCGGCGGCTCCATCAAGGACCGCATCGCGGCGCAGATGATCGAGGACGCCGAACGCGAGGGCAAGCTGAAGCCCGGCGGCACCATCGTGGAGCCCACATCCGGCAACACCGGGGTGGGCCTGGCCCTGGTGGCACAGCAGAAGGGCTACAAGTGCGTCTTCGTGGTCCCGGACAAGGTGGGCGAGGACAAACGTGCCGTGCTCCAGGCCTACGGCGCTGAAGTGGTGGTCACCCCCACATCGGTTCCGCCGGACAGCCCGCAAAGCTACTACGGTGTGTCCGACCGGATCACGCGCGAGACCCCCGGCGCGTTCAAGCCGGACCAGTTCTCCAATCCTGCGGCACCGGGCAGCCACTACAAGACCACGGGCCCGGAAATCTGGCGGGACACCGACGGCAAGGTCACCCACGTGGTCATCGGCGCCGGCACGGGCGGCACCATCACCGGCACCGGCCGGTACCTTAAGGAGGTTTCGGCTGACAGGCCGGAGTCCGACGGCGGGGTGGTACGGATCATTGGCGCGGACCCGGCAGGCTCGGTCTACTCAGGCGGTACCGGCCGGCCCTACTTCGTCGAGGGCGTGGGCGAAGACATGTGGCCGGCGAACTACGACAAGACCATCCCGGACGACGTCATCGCTGTCACCGACGCCGACTCCTTTGCCATGACCCGCCGCCTGGCCCGGGAAGAGGGGCTGTTGGTGGGCGGCTCCTCGGGCATGGCTGTAGTAGCGGCCCTGCATGCGGCCAGGGAGCTGCCGGAAAGCGCCGTCGTCGTGGTCATCCTTCCTGACTCAGGCCGCGGCTACCTTGCCAAGATCTTCAACGACCAGTGGATGCGTTCCTACGGGTTCCTTTCCGGCGGCGAAGAAACCTCGGTGGGGGAGGTCATCAAGTCCAAGAACGGCGAACTGCCGGACCTGGTGCACATCCACCCCAACGAGTCGGTGCGCGACGTCATCAACATCATGAACGAGTTCGGCGTCAGCCACATCCCGGTCCTGTCCCAGGAACCGCCCGTGGTCATGGGTGAGGTCCTGGGTGCCGTGGACGAGCGCACCTTGACCGCCAAGCTGTTCCGCGGCGAAGCCAAGCTGACGGACAAGATCTCCGAGCACATGGGGCCCAAGCTGCCCGTCATCGGATCACTGGAAACCATCTCCGCTGCCAGGGAGTTGCTCTCGGACTCGGACACCCTGATGGTTACGTTCGTGGGCGCGCCCGTGGGCATCCTCACCCGGCACGACCTGCTGGCCTATCTCAGCAACTGAACTGCGCTACCAATAAAGGAGCATCATGCCTGCCTCTGAAAACCAGGGTTTCAACACCCGCGCCGTGCACGCCGGCCAGGACTTCGAGCCCCGCACCGGTGCCGTGGTGCCGCCGCTGCACTTCAGCTCCACGTACGCGCAGGACGGCATCGGCGGCCTGCGCAGCGGCTACGAGTACGGCCGTGGCGGCAACCCCACCCGGGACGCGCTGCAGGAACAGCTCGCGGCGCTGGAACTGGGCACCCACGCGTACAGCTTCAGCTCCGGCCTCGCCGCCGAGGACGCCCTCATCCGCGCGCTGACCCGTCCCGGGGACCACATTGTGCTGGGCAACGACGCGTACGGCGGCACGTACCGGTTGATCAGCCGGGTTCTGGGGGACTGGGGCATCGGCAACACGCCCGTGGACATGGCCAACCTGGACCGGGTCCGCCATGCGGTGGAAGCCCACAAGACCCGGTTCGTGTGGGTGGAGACGCCGTCCAACCCGCTGATGAAGATCACCGACATCGTGGCGCTCGCCGACATTGCGCACGACGCCGGCGCCCTCCTTGTCGTCGACAACACCTTCGCGTCCCCGTACCTGCAGAACCCGCTCGCCCTGGGTGCCGACGTGGTGGTCCATTCCACCACCAAGTACATCGGCGGCCACTCCGACGTGGTGGGCGGCGCCGTCGTTGTGAAGGACGCAGAGCTGGCCGAGAAAATCGGCTTCGTGCAGTTCGCCGTGGGCGCCGTGTCCGGGCCGATGGATGCGTTCCTGACCACCCGCGGCCTGAAGACGCTGGGCGTCCGGATGGACCGGCACAGCGAGAACGGGCAGGCCGTGGCCGAATGGCTGCTGGAACGCCCCGAGGTGGAGGCCGTCCTCTACCCGGGCCTGCCACACCACCCGGGCCACGAGCTGGCCAAGCGCCAGATGCGCAAGTTCGGCGGCATGGTGTCCGTCCAGTTCAAGGGCGGTGAAGCTGCTGCCAGGAAGGTGGCCGAGTCCACGTCCGTGTTCACGCTGGCGGAGTCCCTGGGCGGGATCGAGTCGCTCATGAACTACCCCTCCGAAATGACCCACGCTTCGGTCAAGGGCACCGAGCTGGCCGTCCCCGTGAACCTGCTGCGCCTCTCTTGCGGCATCGAGGACGCGGAGGACCTGATCGCGGACCTGGACCGGGCGTTCTCCAACATCCCTTAACATCCCTCCGGAAACCCTAGCTTTCTTCAAGAAAGTCAACTAGCTTTTTCCGTATGCCTCTTCGATCCGACTGGTCCCAACGCAACTGCAGCATGGCCCGCGGCCTGGACATCCTGGGCGACCCCTGGAGCATCCTGGTGCTGCGCGAGGTCTTCTTTGGAAACGGCCGCTTTGATGCCATGAAGGACCGGCTGGAGGTGGCGGACTCGGTCCTCACCAAGCGCCTGGCAGGCCTGGTTGAGTCGGGGCTGCTGGCGAAAAAGGCATATGACGACGGCGGCCGCACCCGCCGGGAGTACGTCCTCACCCCCATGGGTGAGGACGCGCTCCCGGTCCTGAACGCGGTGACCATCTGGGCGGAGAAGCACCTGCCGGCGCCCTCGGACAAGGCGCACCTCTACGTCATCCATGCCGGGTGCGGGAAGCCCACCACCTCGGCGGACACCTGCACGGAATGCGGGGAAAGGCTGACCGCGGCTAACACCAGCTGGCACAGCCGGGCCAGGTCTGAGCAGCCCATTCCGTTGTCCACTGCTTCCGCGAAGGGATCAGCCGCATGAGCACCCTGCCTGAAGAGGCCTCCAAGGTTCCCGCGGACTCCGCTGCCCTCCCCTCGCCGCCACGTAAGCGCACGCGCCTGCACCCCGCCTGGATGGTGGCCGCCGTCGCGTTCCTTGCCCTCGTCGGGGCAGCAGGGTTCCGGGCCGCCCCGGGTGTCCTCATGGTCCCGCTCCAGCAGGAGTTCGGCTGGTCCACCACCGTGTTGTCCGCGGCCGTGAGCATCAACTTGGTCCTCTTCGGCCTGACCGCACCGTTCGCCGCCGCCCTGATGGAGCGGTTCGGGGTCAGGGCCGTCACCGCCACGGCACTGGTCCTGATCGGCATGGGCAGCGCCCTGACCGTCCTGGTGAACCAGTCCTGGCAGATCCTGCTGACCTGGGGCCTGCTGATCGGGCTCGGTACGGGCTCCATGGCCCTGGTCTTTGCCGCCACCATCGCCAACACCTGGTTCACCAAAAGCCGCGGACTGGTGATCGGCATCCTCACCGCCGGCAGCGAGGCCGGGCAGCTCGTGTTCCTGCCCTTCATCGCCATGCTGGCCCAGGACCCCGGCTGGCGGCAGGCCTCGCTGCTGATCGCCGCCGGCGCGCTGGCCGTGGTCCCGCTGGTGCTGAAGTTCCTCAAGAACTCGCCGGCCGACGTCGGGGTGCTGCCCTACGGTGCTGCGCCGGTGGACCTCGAAGCTCAAGAGGCCGCACTGGTCCGGGACAGCGGCCCCCGGACCAACGCCGCCATCCGTGCCCTGCAGGTGCTCCGCCGCGCCAGCAAGGTCAGGACCTTCTGGGCGCTGGCGGCCGGGTTCGCCATCTGCGGCGCCACCACCAACGGCTTGATCGGCACCCACTTCATCCCCTCCGCGCACGACCACGGCATGCCCGAAACCACCGCAGCGGGGCTGCTCGCCGTCGTCGGAATCTTCGACATCATCGGCACCATCGCCTCCGGCTGGCTGACGGACCGCTTCAACCCCCGCATCCTGCTGGCTGTCTACTACCAGTTCCGCGGCATCGGCCTGCTGGTGCTGCCGCTGCTGCTCAACGCCGAGGTGCAGCCCAGCATGATCGTGTTCGTAGTGATCTATGGCCTGGACTGGGTGGCCACCGTTCCGCCCACGGCAGCCATCTGCCGCGAAACGTTTGGGGCGGACGGCAGCGTGGTTTTCGGGTGGGTCTTCGCCGCCCACCAGCTCGGGGCCGCTGCGGCCGCCGTCGCTGCCGGCGCCCTCCGCGATGCCACCGGGCACTACACCTACGCCTGGCTGGGAGCGGCGGCCATGTGCACCATCGCCGCGGTCATCAGCGCCACCATCCGCCGGCACAAAGGCTCAAAGGAAGCGGAGCCGGCAGCGGCCTGAGCAGCACGGGCACCAGCCGCGGCTAGGCTGGTCGAATGGAATCCACCGTGCCCGTCCCCGCCCGCCCCGTTGCCCTGGTCACTGGAGTGGGGCGCCTGGCCGGCATCGGCGCCGGCATCGCCCGGCAGCTCGCTGCGGACGGCTGGGACCTGGTCCTGTCCTACTGGGCCGACTACGACGCCCGCATGCCCTGGGGGAGCGAACCGGAGGACGTGGTCCGGCTTACCGCGGAGCTGGAGGCCATCGGTGCCAAGGTCCACGTCCTGTCGGCCGATCTCCAGGACCCGGGCGTCCCGGACCGGCTGGTTGCGGAGTCCGCGCAGCTGGCCGGACCGCTGCAGGGCCTGGTGCTCAGCCACGCCGAGTCGGTGGATTCGGGTGTGCTGGACACCACCATCGAATCCTTCGACCGGCACTTCGCGGTGAACACCCGCGCCAGCTGGCAGCTGATTGCCGCTTTCGCCCGGCAGGCAACGGACGGCGGCGGCGCGATCGTTGCGCTGACCAGCGACCACACAGCGTTCAACCTTCCATACGGCGCCTCGAAGGGGGCGCTGGACAGGATCGTGATTGCCGCCGCCCGCGAGCTGGGCCCGCGGGGGATCTCAGCGAACGTGCTGAACCCGGGCCCGGTGGATACGGGTTGGATGACGACCGACATCCGCGAGGAGCTCACCGCGCAGCAGCCCACCGGCCGGCTGGGCACCCCATCGGACGTTGCCGGAACCGTGGCCTTTCTGCTCTCCCCGGCCGGCCGCTGGGTGTCCGGCCAGCTGATCAAGGCAGACGGCGGCTTCTCCGCGTAACTCCTCCCAACCCGGGGGTCAGTGGAACGCGTCCAGGCCGGTGATGTGCCGGCCCAGGATCAGGGTGTGGACCTCGTCGGTGCCCTCATAGGTCCGCACCGACTCCAGGTTGGCAGCGTGCCGCAGCGGTGAGTAGTCGGTGGTGATGCCGTTGCCGCCCAGAATGGACCGGGCCTCCCGTGCCACGGCGATGGCTTCCCGCACGTTGTTGAGCTTGCCCAGCGAAATTTGCTCCGGCCGAATAGCCCCCGCATCCTTGAGCCGGCCGAGGTGAAGTGCCAGCAGCGTGCCCTTCTGGATTTCCACCAGCATGTTCACCAGTTTTTCCTGCGTGAGCTGGTAGCCGGCCAGCGGCTTGCCGAACTGCAGCCGGTCCTGCGAGTACGCCAGGGCCGCCTCATAGGAATCGCGGGCCGCGCCCATGGCGCCCCAGGCGATGCCGTAGCGGGCCTCGTTCAGGCAGGTGAACGGGCCGCGCAGCCCCCGTGCTCCCGGCAACAGGGCCTCGGGACCCAGCCTGACGTCGTCGAACACCACGTCGCACTGGATGGATGCGCGCATGGACAGCTTCTGGGGGATTGGTGTGGCGGTCACGCCGGGGGTGCCGGCCGGCACCAGGAAGCCGTGGACGCCGTCGTCCGTCATGGCCCACACCACCATCACGCCGGCCACTGACGCCAGGCCGATCCAGCGCTTGGCGCCGTTGAGGACCCAACCGGCGTCGTCCCCTGTGCCGTCGCGTCGGGCGAAGGTGGCCATGGACGCCGGGTCCGAACCCGCAGTGGGTTCGGTCAGGGCAAAGCAGCCAATGACTTCGCCCGCCGCCATCCGCGGCAGCCACTCCTGCTTCTGCTCCTCCGAGCCCCAGGTGTGGATGGCGGTCATGGCCAGCGAGCCCTGGACGGATACGAACGTGCGGATCCCGGAGTCGCCGGCTTCCAGCTCCATCGCGGCAAGGCCGTATTCGACGGCGGAGCGGCCGGGGCAGCCGTAGCCCTCCAGGTGCATGCCCAGGACGCCCAGCTCGCCCAGCTCCGGCGCCAGCTCCAGGGGGAAGACGGCGTCCTCATACCAGCGGGCGATGTCCGGCTTGATGCGCTGGTTGGTGAAGTCCCGGACCCTTTGCCGCAGTTCCAGTTCCCCCGCTGACAGCAGGGAGTCAAGGTCCAGGACGTCTGACAGGCCGGCGGCCGGGGCTTCAGCAGTCATTTCTTCGCCTGTCATGTGTTCATCCGTCATTTCTTAGTCAGGAAGTAGCCGCGGGTGGCGGGCAGGAACCGGCAAACGGCAGCCAGCACCACACCGAGGGCCAGCAGCACCACACCGCTTACGAACGCTCCGCCCACGCCGAAGATCTGCGTATCGCCGTACGCCGGGTCCCACATCTGCACAGCGGAAATGAAGAACGCGGCGGTCAGCAGCAGCGCGCCCACCAGGGGCAGGATGCCGCGGAACCAGAGGTTGCGGGCGGACTTCCGAAGTGATCCGCGGAAGTACCAGAAGCAGGCGAAGCCGGTGAGGGCGTAGTAGAAGGCGATGAAGAGGCTGATGGCACTGATGGAGTCCGCCAGCAGGTTCTCACTCAGGAAGCTCATGGCCACGTAATAGGCCGCGGCCGCGCCGCCCATCACCTGCGTGGAGAAGCCGGGTGTCTGGTTCTTCGGGTGCACCTCCGCGAACCTGGCCGGCAGGGCGCCGTGGACCCCCATGGACAGGGTGCCGCGGGCGGTGGGCAGGATGGTGGTCTGCGTGGAGGACAGGACAGAGGCCAGGACCGCGACGACGATCAGCCAGCCCCACGGCCCCAGCACCACGTCCTTCATGGCCAGGAACACGTCGTCCTTGTTCGCCTCGTTGCCCAGGCCGATGCCCTCCGAGCCCACCGTGGCGTACATCATCACCAGGAGCGCCACGGAAACGTAGATGGCCACCAGGACAAAGGCCGAGATCACGGCGCCGCGGCCGGGGGTCTTGGACGGGTCCTCGGTTTCCTCGTTGACCGCCAGGCAGGTGTCCCAGCCCCAGTAGATGAAAAGGGCCAGCAGGGCGCCATGCACCACGGCGCCGGGATCGGTGAAGGCCCCCACAGGGTTGAACCATTCAAAATCGAAGGCCTGGCCTTCGGGGGCACCACCAACAATCCGCAGCACGATGGCAAGCGCGAAGATGCCCAGCGCTATGTACTGGACGTAGGTGAGCACGCGCTGGACGTGTTCGCCCAGCCGGATCCCGCGGTAATTCACCAGGGTCATCAGCACGATGAACAGCAGGCCCGTCCCGGTGACCAGAACCTTATTCTGCGCCAGCGACCCGTCGCCCACCAGCAGCCACAGGTACTGCCCGGCCACCTGCGCCAGGTTGGCCAGGACCACGATTCCGGCAAGCGCGACGCCCCACCCGCCCAGCCAGCCTGCCCAGGGGCCGAAGGCCTGGCGGGACCAGGTGAACGTGGTGCCGCAGTCCGGGATGGCGCTGTTGAGCTCACGGAAGGCATAGGCGATGAACAGGACCGGGATGAAGCCCAGCAGGAGGATCAGGGGAGTGTAGTTGCCGTTGACGGCAACGATCAGGCCCAGGGTGGCGGCCAGCGAGTACACCGGCGCGGTGGAGGCCAGCCCCAGCATCACTGAGTCGCCCAGGTCAAGGATTCCGGCCCGCAGCCCCTTGGCCGGCACCGGGGTGCCCGGACCGCCTCCGGAGGCGCCCGTCGTCGTCATGTCCGTACTCATAGGGTGATTCCTGCCTTGGTGGAGTCGGCAACCGCTGACAGCGGCGCCGGTGCGTCAATGGTGTTGGGGACGAAGCGGCAGAAGTAGTCAGTGACCGGCCCGTCGGATTCGCGGATGCCGCAGCCCACGGACTCGCCGTCCACCACCCAGAGCCCCAGGACTGGACGGTTGCCGTCGAAGTCCGGCAACGGGTGGTACTGCTGGTAGCACCAGCCCTCGCGGCCATACCCGCCCGGCTGCTCCAGGTTGATGCCGTCCGCGTGGATTCGGATGTTGTCGCCTTCGCGGCCGTGCAGAGGTTTGCCGACCCATTCCTTCAGTGGTCCGGGATCGGTCAGGTAGGCCGGCAGCAGGTTGGGGTGGTTGGGGTAGAGGTGCCAGAGCGCGGCCAGCAGGGCTTTGTTGGAGAGCAGCATCTTCCAGGCAGGTTCCACCCAGCGCGGGTTGTGGGCACGCTGCAGCAGCCGCGGGCCGAACTCCTCCTTCACCATCAGCTCCCAGGGATAGAGCTTGAAGATGGTGCTGATCATGAAATTGTCCAGGTCCACGAAGCGGTTCAGGTTGGGGTCCCACCCAATATCGGACATATTGATGCCGATGGTGGTCCAACCGGCCTGGCTGGCCACGTCGCGCATATACGCGGCGGTCATCCAGTCCTCGCCGGACTCCTCCACCTCCGAATGGGCCACGTGCAAGGTGCTCATTCCCGTCCGGTACTGGAATTTCTTCCACTGCCGGATCAGGGACTCGTGGATGCCGTTCCACTGGTCCTTTTCCGGATGGACGTCCTGCAGCCAGAACCACTGGGCCACGGCGGCCTCGATGAGTCCGGTGGGCGTGTCCGCGTTGTATTCGAGCATTTTGGCGGGGCCGCCCTGCCCGTCGTAGATGAAGTCGAACCTGCCGTAGACGTCCACGTCGCCGGCCTGCAGGGATTCGGCTGCCAGCTCCAGGGCCTGGGGACCGATGCCGATGCTGCCCATGGCGCCGGTGGCCAGGAACTTGGCGGCCTCAAGGCACATCCGGTGCATGTCCTCGGCCACCACCTCGAGGGTCTCCACCTCGTCCATGGTGAATTCATAGAACGCCGACTCGTTCCAGTATTCGATGCGGCGCCCGTCGTCCATGGTGGTGGTGGAGAAGACCAGGCCCTGCTCCTCGATCTTTTGCTTCCAGTCCGGCCGGGGCTCAGACAACATTCTTTTCATCCGTCAGCCCCCCGAAACCTTTCCGCCGCCGCCGCTGGAACCGCTCTTGGCGCTTGACCCAAAGCCGCCGCGGCTCACCGTGCCGCCCTTGCTGCTGTAGCCCGTGGAGGCCTTGGCCCCGCTGGGAACGGTCCGGGTGTAGTTGGGCGCGGTGGACCGGTTCTGGCCGATGGAGGGAACGCTGGCGCCGCGCGAATAGAAGTACCAGGCGTAGATGCCACCGCTGCGGCCCGCCGAGCTGTCGCAGTTCCTGTCCTCAACGCGCTCGCCGGTTTCATCGTTGAAGCACACCTGGGCATACTCGGGATCGTCCTCGTTGCTGGCCACCACGGCTGTAATGGTGCCGGCCAGGAGGGCGGTCACGCCGAGGCCCACCACCACCGCCCGGCGCTGGGAGCGCTTCTTCCGCGCCGCGCCATTGTTGAGCTGCTTTTCCCGCTCGCGCGCAAACGGGTCCACCGGGGTGACTGGTTCGTTGAGGAGCTCGGGACGCAACTCAGGCTTGGGCACCTGCCAGGGCGGGGGCTTGGCACTGTTGCCCGCACCACTGCTGCCCCCGGCGCTGTCCGCCCCATTCGGGGGCCCGTCCTCCGGTTCCCCTTGTGGGTTTTTCTGGTTCGAGTCCACGGCGTCCCCCTCAGTTGTCCGCACGATTTGGGCGCAGCACTGCCCCCCAATGCAAGTCTCGAATCAGCGTAGTCCCTGCCGGTGCCGCCTGCGAGTAGGAACGCAATGCGGCAGCAGGGGAGAACTGCCCATGGCCGGCAGCCGGGAACGGCGCGCCGGGGAACCCTAGACTGATGCCATGGAATCAGGTTCTGTCCTTGCCGTCTGCCGCGTCCACCAACTCGTGGGGGACCAGGGAAGCATCGGCGTCACTGCCATCGACAAGCGTCCGGCAAGTGGTGCCGTCAAGGTGCACAAGCTTGGACTGCGCGGGGACATCCAGGCCAACCGGGCACACCACGGCGGGGAGGACCAGGCCGTCTACGCATACTCCCAGGCCGACGCCGATTACTGGGCCGGCGCTTTGGGCCGGGAACTGCCGCCGGGCAGCTTCGGCGAGAACCTGAGGGTGTCCGGCATTGAAGCCACCCACGCGGTGATCGGGGAGCGCTGGAAGGTGGGGTCCGACGTCGTACTCGAAGTCACCTCCCCGCGCACCCCTTGCGCCACGTTCCAGCGCCGGATGAAGGAGCCGCAGTGGGTCAAGCGGTTCACGGACGAGGGGCGGGTGGGGACGTACCTGCGCGTCATCCGCACCGGCAGCATCCGGGCCGGCGACACCATCGAGCGGACGTTCGTCCCGCGCCACGGGATCACCATCGGCAGGTGGTTCAGTGAACCGGACGCAGAGGCCATCGAGGCCCTCCGCGGTGCAGAGGCCGACGGCGAGATCAGGCTCCAGGACGAATACCACGCCAGGTTTGAGGTACTGCTGCGGCGGCTGGCGCAGTAGCCCTTCTTTCCCGGGGTGCCGCCCAGGGCGGGCTGTGTGCGCAAGCTCACCGCCGCCGTCGCCCGTTCGATTAACGCCGCGGTGCCTGCGTGCCCTACACTTGAAACATCCCCCACTCCGGAAATCCCTTATTCCTGCCCAATTTTTGAGGCAGGACTGGCAAGTGTTGGGGCCCGCGCAAGCGATGCGGGCATTTTCATAGGGAGAGCCGGCTAAAGAGAAACGCTGTACAGACTGCTGGGATAGCAGCCAAGAGATGCAGCGCGAAGTCCTGCCATGGGATTGCGAAAGCGCCGGACTTCTGTGACCGGCCGGTCAACGTTTGCCCGGCACCATCGGCACGTGTACTGCGGCTCCGCTCACCTTGGGTAGTGCCGCCTGGCCCCCTATGGATGAGGAATTTCCCTATGCCCGAAAACCAGAACGAAACCACCGCCGTTATTGAGGACGCCCCCGTGGCCGCCGCTGAGGCTCCCGCGAACGCTGAGGCTCCCGCAACCGCGGCACCTGCCGCGGACGCTGACGAAAACGCCGTGAAGTTCACCGACCTCGGCATCGACGGCCGCGTCCTTGCCGCCCTCCAGGATGTCGGGTACGAAAAGCCGTCCCCCATCCAGGCAGCCACCATCCCGCTGCTGCTCGAAGGCCGCGACGTGGTGGGCCTGGCACAGACCGGTACCGGCAAGACTGCAGCATTCGCAGTGCCGGCACTGTCCCGCCTGGCCGAACTCCACGACCTCAACGGCCCCTCCCGCAAGACCCAGGCCCTGGTCCTGGCCCCCACCCGCGAGCTGGCCCTCCAGGTGGCCGAGGCCTTCACCTCGTACGCCAAGCACATCGATGACTTCACCGTGCTGCCCGTCTACGGCGGCTCTGCCTATGGTCCCCAGCTGGCCGGCCTGCGCCGCGGCGCCCAGGTGGTGGTGGGTACCCCCGGCCGCGTGATCGACCACATCTCCAAGGGTTCCCTGGACCTCTCCGAACTCCAGTACCTGGTGCTTGACGAGGCTGACGAGATGCTGCGCATGGGCTTCGCCGAAGACGTGGAGCAGATCTTCCAGCAGACCCCCGAGGACCGCCAGGTGGCGCTGTTCTCGGCCACCATGCCGGGCCAGATCCGCCGCATGTCCAAGCAGTACCTGAACGATCCCGCAGAGATCTCGGTCAAGACCAAGACCACCACGGGCAACAACATCCGCCAGCGGTACCTCCAGATCATGGGCCCGCAGAAGCTCGATGCCATGACCCGCATCCTTGAGGTGGAAGAGTTCGACGGCGTCATCGCCTTCGTGCGCACCAAGATGGCCACCGAGGACCTGGCTGACAAGCTGAAGTCCCGCGGTTTCCAGGCTGCCGCCATCAACGGCGACATCCCGCAGCAGCAGCGTGAGCGTACCGTTGACGCGCTGAAGGAAGGCCGGATCGACATCCTGGTGGCCACCGACGTTGCCGCCCGCGGCCTGGACGTGGAGCGCATCAGCCACGTCATCAACTACGACATCCCGCACGACACCGAGTCCTACGTGCACCGGATTGGCCGCACCGGCCGCGCGGGCCGCAACGGTGACGCCATCCTGTTCATGACGCCGCGGGAGAAGTACCTGCTGCGCGCCATCGAGAAGGCCACCCGCCAGCCGGTGGAGCAGATGCACCTGCCCACCGCGGAGACCGTGAACACCCTTCGCCTGGGCAAGTTCGCGGACCGGATCACCGAGACGCTCGCTTCCGAGGACGTGGCCATGTTCCGCGACCTCATCGCCTCCTACGAGGAAGAGCACAAGGTGCCGGCAGCAGAAATCGCTGCGGCACTGGCTGTCATGGCCCAGGGCGGGCAGCCGCTGCTGGTCAAGGAACTGCCTGCTGCTCCCGAGTTCCAGAAGCGCGAGCGCTCCAAGGACGGCTTCGGCTCACGCGGTCCCAGCCGCCAGCTGACCGAAGGCAACGCCACCTACCGCATCGCGGTGGGACGCCGCCAGCGGGTCATGCCCGGCTCGATCGTTGGCGCCATCGCCAATGAGGGCGGCATCTCCTCCGCACAGATCGGCGGCATCGACATCCGTTCGGACCACTCCCTGGTGGAACTGCCCGCGGACCTGAGCCAGGACCAGCTGCGCGCACTGTCCCGCACCCGGATCGGCGGCGAGCTGATCCACCTGGAACTGGACAACGGACGCCGTCCCTCCGGCGACCGCCCCAGCTACCAGGGCAACCGCGGCGGCAACTTCAAGGGCAACGGCGGCTTCAAGAAGGAATTCCGGAAGAACGACGGCGAACGGTCCTCCGCTGACCGCGGCGGCCGTTCGTACAGCGAGCGTTCCGAGCGTTCCTTCAGCGGCCACGGTGACGGCTTCCGCAAGCCCCGCCAGGGCGACTTCAACCGTAAGGGCAAGTGGTAAACCTTCCGCAGGTTTGAGTAATTGACGACGGCGATGGGCCGGCTTTCGAGCCGGCCCATCGGCTTTTAAACGATTGGGTGTGGGGATGGACACATTCCGCTCCCGGCATGGAGGCGTTGGACCTCCAAAAGGTGCCTCCCGTCGTCGTAGGCTCTCCTGTCCATGGCCGCTCCAGCCCCGTAAATCCGCGGAAAGCTGGCCTTCCGGGGTTCCGGTTTGGCAGCGTTCCCTGGTCCCGGGAGCGCCCCGGCCGCCGATTTGTTGGTGCGGAAATCTTCCGGTAGAGTATTTACTCGTTGCCCCCCTAGCTCAGTGGTAGAGCGCGTTCTTGGTAAGAACGAGGTCACCGGATCGATTCCGGTGGGGGGCTCTGAATGAGGGCCTGCGTCAAGGCGGTTTGACCGGCTTGACGCAGGTTTTTCTCATTCGTGGCGGTGTAGCTCAGTTGGTTAGAGCGCACGACTCATAATCGTGAGGTCGGGAGATCGAGCCTCCCCACCGCTACAGGCTAAGCCCCCGGATTCCTCAAGGATCCGGGGGCTTTCTTGTTTCCCTGATGCCCGGTAGCTTTGCAGCAACTGGCGGATGGGGGATTCGGTGGACTTTTTCGCGGCGGTGATGGAGCCGTTCCGGTGGCTGGTGTCCGTTATCCTGGTGGCTTTCCATGACGGGCTGGCCGCGGCAGGCATGCCGGCAGCAGGTGGCTGGACGTGGACGCTGGCCATCATCGGGCTGGTCCTGGTCATCCGTGCTGCGCTGATCCCCGTTTTCCTGGCGCAGGTCCGCACCCAGCGCCGGATGCGCCTCCTGCAGCCGGAGCTTAAAGAGCTCCAGGACAGGTACAAGGGCAGGACGGACCAGGCATCCCGGCAGGCCATGGCCCAGGAACAGATGGCCCTGTACAAGAAGCACGGCACCAACCCGTTCTCCGCCTGCCTGCCGCTGCTGATCCAGGCGCCGTTCTTTCTGGCCCTGTTCCAGGTACTGTCCGGAATCTCCAGCGCCGCGCCGCAGGGCCAAGGTATCGGCGCCCTGGGCCGGGACCAGGTGGCCCAGTTCGATTCCGCCGGCATCTTTGGCGCGCCGCTGTCCGCCTCGCTGCTGCACGGCGGCGGCGACCCCACCGCCGTGGCCGTCCTCGCCGTCGTGATGATCCTGGTGATGATTGCCTGCCAGTTCCTGACGCAGAAACTGGTGGCCTCACGGACGCTCGCCGGGCACGGCAGCGACAGCCCCCTGATGCGCCAGCAGAAGGTACTCCTCTACGTCCTGCCGCTGGTCTTCGGCGTCGGCGGGATCTTTTTTCCCATCGGCGTCCTGGTCTACTGGACGGTCTCCAACCTCTGGACCCTGGGGCAGCAGTTCCTGGTGTCCCGGGAACGTTGACGCAGCTTCACCTTTCGGCGTGTGACCGGGCCTGCTCCCTGAGGAAGTCGCTGACGGGCCGCGGATTGATCCCGCGCTGGCGCAGGGGTTTGTCGTCCCAGGTGGCCTCGTGGAGGTCTGTCGTCAGGCCGGCCCCCAGGGCAGAGGCCAAACCATCCCTGCGGCGGCTGAGCACCCTGACGGCGAGTCGTGCCAAGGGGCGGGGCATGTGCTGCACCTTTATGGTGCGATGCATCAACTCCGCGGCCAGCAGGCTCGCTTCGTTCTTGGTCAGCGGCTCCGGGCCGCCAAACTCGACCCGCTGGGGCGGGTCCGGCTCGAGGGCGACGGCGCAAAGGAGGGCCGCCACATCATCCGTCGCCACCCACCGCGCCTTCGTGTTGCCCTTTCCAATCACGGACACCTTGCCGGCCGCCACATCGAAGCGGCTGATGGGGGACAAATGAACTTCCTGAAACGCGTCCGGCCGGACAATTACAGTCCGCATGGCAGAAGCCGACAGGCGCCTCTCCATGGCCAGCTTGGCGTGCCTCAAAGGTGTTTCAACAGCGGTATCAACCCCGCCGAATGACAGGTAGACGAACCGTTGCACGCCTGCCGCCTCCGCAGCATCAATAAGGTGCCCCATGCCTACCTCATCCACATCCCGGATGCTGGCCGGGCTGCTGCCCTGCAGGCGGCGGCTTATGGCAGTAGCGGTGGCGATCACCGTTTCCACGCCCTGGCACGCGGGCGGCAGCGTGGCGGGCTCGGTGAGGTCTCCGCGCACAATTTCCGCCCCGATCGCCCTCAGCGACGAATCGTCAGTGTTGCGCCGGACCAGGCATCGGACCTCGTGTCCGTCAGCGCGCAGCCGCTTTGCGATCCGGCCACCCAAGTCACCGGTGGCCCCAACCAGGAGGATCATGGCACGGCTCCTTCCGGTCCGGCCCCGGCCATTGCCCGGACCGCGGCATTCACGTCCCCGGTGTCCTGATCCACCGGCTCCAGGTAGAACCTGACGGCAGCAATGCGGTCATCGCGAAGGGTGAAGATGCCTATCCCGGCCTGCACGACGGCGATGCCGTCGCGCCGGGTGCCATGGGATGCCCACTCAACCCAGACCTTGCCATCGGTGCCCGTTGCGGCATCGACAACCTGCACGCTTAGGTCGGGGACGCCCGCGAACAACGCAGACCAGTTGGACCGGACCTGGGCGCTTCCGGTGAAGCTGCGGGAGGGGTGGTTTGGGGTGGTATTGACATAGTCGCCGGCAAACTCGGCCACCATGGCGTCGAGGTTGTGTTGCCCGGCTGCGGTAAACATGCGGCGAACAGGGCCGTCGGGGAGGCGGTCCACGCCGTCTGGCGTGTCCATGGAAAAACTCCTTGGTGCCTCGGCGGGCGAGGCAGTGACCTGTTAGATTGATTTCAATACAGTTGACTGTATTGATTGGAGTCTAGGACGGCATGCAAAGCCCAGTCAATGCTTCCGGGAAAGTGCCTGGCGTACGCCGTTATGACGCAGGCCGACGGCGGAAGCTGGCCGCAGAGTCGCTACGTACGGTCCGTGCCCGCGCCCGTGAACTGTTCCTGGCGAAGGGATTCGGCGCCACCACCATCGCCGAAATCGCCGAGGCTGCGGGGGTATCACCAGAGACCATCTACAAGAATTTCGGCGGCAAACCGGGGCTGGTCCGGGCAATTTACGAGGAGAGCCTCCTCGGTGCCGGTGGGTCTCCGGCCGAGGAACGATCCGACCTGGCCCAGCTGGCCAGCACCGACCCTGCCGCCCTCATGGAGCAGTTCGGCCGCTTCACCACCGAGGTGAGCCCGCTCGGGGCGCCGGTGTTCCTGCTCATCCGCGAGGCTGCTGCCGGCGGTGATGCCACCATGGCAGCGCTGCTGAATGAGGTCGACGAAGCACGGTACCGGCGGATGCTGCACAACGCGCGGCAGTTGGTGGGCAGGGGACTCCTTCGGCCAGGGCTCAGCGCCAGGGAAGCGGCAGATGTCATGTTCACCTGCACCGCGGCTGAGCTTTACGAAACGCTGGTTCTGAAACGGGGCTGGTCGGCTGAGCGGTACGGGACCTTCATCGGCAGGACCCTGGCAGCGAACCTGCTTTAAATTGCGTGCGGGATCTGCCCAGTACCGGCAGAATGGGCCCATGGCGCAGCTGCTCTACTCCGCAATCATGTCCCTGGACGGCTACACGGCAGACCCCGACGGCAACTTCGCCTGGTCCATGCCGGACGAGGAAATCCACGCCTTCATCAATGACCTGGAGCGGGACGTGGGCACCTACCTCATGGGCCGCCGCATGTATGACGTGATGTCAGTCTGGGAGACCATGGGCGCGCCCGAAGACCCACCGGTGATCCAGGACTACGCCCGCATCTGGCAGGGAGCGGACAAGGTGGTGTACTCGACGTCGCTGGACACCGTCGCCACGCCAAGGACCCGGCTGGAGCGGCAGTTCGCTCCGGAGGCGGTGCAGGAACTGAAATCCAGCAGCGACAGGAACATCAGCATCGGCGGCCCCACCCTCGCCGCGCACGCCCTTAAGGCCGGGCTGGTGGACGAGTACCAGCTGTTCATCAACCCGGTTACGGTGGGCGGCGGCCTGCGCTTCCTGCCCGACGGCTTGGACCTGAAGCTGGAACTGCTGGAGGAGCGCCGGTTCGGCAACGGCGTGGTGTACCTGCGTTACCGGGCCCTCTGAACCGCCGCGGTGCCGGCCTTGGGCTGGACCGCGAGGAGGGTGAACACCAGGGCCACCAGGGCCGTGCCCACCAGCAGGAGCAGCCCGATCGAGTAGCTGCGCGTCACGGCGTCGTACGTTGCACCCATGACCAGCGGGGGAAAGTAGCCGCCCAGGCCGCCGGCGGCGCTGACGATGCCGGTGATGCTGCCCACCTTTCCGGCGGGGGACAGGACGCCGACCCACGCAAACACACCGCCGGTCCCCAGCCCAAGCGCGGCAGCCATGGCGACGAACGTGGCACCCGCCGGGACCTCGCCGTCCGGCCGCAGGTTCACCACCCAGCCCAGGACGGCCACCGCGCCGAGGGCCACCAGGACCACCGGCTTGGGGCCGAGCCTGTCAGCCAGCACGCCGCCTACGGGACGGGCCAGGACGGCTGCCAGGGCGAATCCCGCGGTCCGCGCCCCGGCGCCGGCGGGGTCGAAGCTGTAGACGTCGCGCAAATAGGTGGGCAGGTAGGTGGCAAAGGATACAAAGCCGCCGAAGACCACGGCGTACAGGAAGCACATTTTCCAGGTGACCGCCGTCCTGGCCGCGTCCATCAGCTTGGGCAGCACCGGTGCGTGGTTGGGTGCCCAGCCGGGGGACTCCTTCATGAGGAACCAGACCAGCGCCGCCATGACGGCCAGGACACCGGCGATCAGCAGGTGCGTCGGGAAGTAGCCGATTCCTGCCACCAGCCGGGGATTCAGGAAGGCCGCCAGCGCCGTCCCGCCCATGCCGGCACCGAAGACGCCGGTGGCGAACCCTCGGCGGGCCGGCTCGTACCAGGCACTGACGAAGGGAATCCCAACGGCAAATACTGTTCCGGCCACGCCCAGCAGCAGCCCGGCACCCAGCACCAGCGCGAACGAACTGATGAGGCCGCCCAGGGACACCAGGAGGATGGGAGGGATGGCCGCCAGCAGCACGAACGTGAACATGGCCCTGCCGCCGTACTTGTCCGTCAGGGTGCCCACCACGATCCGGCCCAGCGACCCAACGAACACAGGCATGGCCACCAGGACCCCCGTGGCGGCCGGTGTCAGCGCCAGGTCCTGCGTGTAGAAGGCACCCAGCGTGGCCACCGTGTTCCACGCCCAGAAGCCTGCCACGGAGGCCGCCGTCGCGAGCGCAAGGTTCAACGCCCTTCCGGTAACTGGCGTTGGGGTTGTTCCGGCCACGGCTAGCTCCTCAGCACATTGTCTAAAACGCACCGCCGGTCAGCGGTTGCGGGTGTCCCGGTCCGGCGTGCCCACGGCGGACCAGCCCCGGCCCTTCGTCTCCCTGTCCCGGGATCGGTAGACGATGTACGGGCGGAACAGATAGTGCAGCGGCGCGGTAAAGGCATGCACCAGCCGCGTGAACGGCCAGATGACGAACAGCGCCATCCCCACCAGGGTGTGCAAGTGGAAGGAGAACGGCGCCGCGGCCATCGCCGCGATGTCCGGCTGGAAAATGAATAGAGACCGGAACCACGGCGCCACGGTTTCCCGGTAGTTGTGCCCGTGTTCGCCTTCGAAAACGCTGGCCAAAGTGGTCCACAGCCCGAACACGATGGCAGCGGTCAGCACCACGTACATGGTCTTGTCGTTTTTGGTGGTGGCCATGAACACCGGCCCGGTGGTGCGGCGGCGGTAGATCAGCAGTGCGATTCCGCCCAGCGTCGCAACCCCGGCGATGCCGCCAACCAGCAGGGCATTGAAATGGTAGAACTCCTGGCTCATCCCCACCGCCGCGGTCCAGGCCATCGGGATCACCAGGCCGAAGAAGTGCCCGGCGATGACAGCCAGCAGCCCGAAGTGGAACAGCGGGGAGGCAATCCGCAGCAGCCGCGACTCGTACAGCTGGGAGGACCTGGTGGTCCAGCCGAACTGGTCGTACCGGTAGCGCCACACCAGTCCGCCCACCAGCATCACCGCCATGACGTAGGGCAGGACGCCCCACAGGACAGTGTCCCAGGTGTTAAGCACGACGGCGGGTCCCGGCTCTGTCTCCGGAAGCGCCCTCAGTGCCTGCATGGTCAGCCCTTCCTGACGGGCAGCAGCCGTGGGTCGTAGGGATCGAGCCCCACGCTTTCGGTGGGCGGACCGTAGCCGGCCATGCGCATCACTTCCTGCTCGTCCTGCGGTGACTTCCCGGGCAAGGTGGCGCAGATGGCCGCCAGGATCCGGGTATGGGGGAGGTTGTCCCGCAGCAGCCCGAGCCGGAGCATTTCCAGGCTGGCGCGGTAGCGCGTCAGCAATTCCCGCCCTGCCTGGCCGTCCACCCGGGCGGCGAATTCCAGCACCATGGGCAGGTAGTCCGGGAGTTCCCCGTCCAGGTTTACCAGGACCCCGCTGCGCCGGTAGGCCTCCTTGAAGGAGGCCAGCACCTCGCCGCGGCGCCGGGTGTCGCCGTCCGTCCAGTAGCTCAGGTGCAGGGCGTGCCGCCTGCCCAGGTCGAATTCGCGGACGTACTGGGCCTGCAGATCCATGGGCGGGGTGGTAGCCAGGAAGTCCAGCACCGGCGCGAACTCCGGGAGTGCCCCGGGAAACTCGGCCAGGGCGGCCCGGACCAGGGGAACGCGTTCCACCAGTTCCCCGTCCGGATAGGACAGGCACCAGGCCGCGGCGAGATACACCACGCGGTCACGGCGGTGCATGGTTAACGGCTTCATGGCTGGTCCTCGGCTGCGGCCAGGGTGTTCGGCTCCGGGCCCCTGTCCGGGGAAGGCTTGTCCGGGAACAGTCCCGGCGGTGCGCCGCGGCCGTCCCAGTTCAGCAGGTTTACCCGGCCATGCAGGCTGGAGCCGGCCGCGATCGTGTCGGTGCTCTGCCGGTCCCGCAGCGCGTGGAAGGTGTCAACGGCCACCGGGACGGGCCTGCCGCTCGCCTCGCCGAACGGTGCCGAATCCTGCATGCCCGGGCCGCCGTCGAAATCCAGCGAACAGCCCAGTTCCTCAAGGTCGTGCGCCTGCTCCAGGTGTGCCGTGGGGATGACGTAGCGCTCGCTGTATTTGGCGATCGCCATCAGCCGGTACATGTCGTACATGCTTTGCCCGTCCATGCCCACGGACTCCGGGATGACCTCGTCCGGGTCTTCGCCCAGGCTGATGCCGCGCATGAAGGACCGCATGGCCGCGAGCTTCCGCAGCACGGCGGTGACCCGTTCCGTGTCCCCGGCGGTGAAGAGTTCGGCCAGGTACTCCACCGGGATCCGCAGCGCGTCGATGGCGCCGAACAGGTTGCCGGCGTCCTCGGCGTCGTGCCCCTGGTCGCGGAGCAGATCCACTACGGGTGAGAGCGGCGGCACGTACCAGACCATGGGCATGGTGCGGTACTCCGGGTGCAGCGGGAGGGCCACCTTGTACACCTTGGCGAGGGCGTAGACGGGGGAGCGGCGGGCGGCGTCGAGCCAGTCCTCCGGGATGCCCTGCGCCCGCGCTTCGGCCTGGACGCGGGGGTCGTGGGGGTCCAGCAGCACGTCCATCTGGGCGTCGTAGAGGTCCTGCGGGTCGGTGACGGACGCTGCCGCGGTGACGGCATCGGCGTCGTACAAAAACAGCCCCAGGTAGCGCAGCCGCCCCACGCACGTCTCGGAGCAGACGGTGGGCAGCCCGACCTCCGCGCGGGGGTAGCAGAACGTGCACTTCTCGGCCTTGCCGGTCTTGTGGTTGAAGTAGATCTTCTTGTACGGGCAGCCGGTGACGCACTGCCGCCAGCCGCGGCACCGGTCCTGGTCCACCAGCACGATCCCGTCCTCCACCCGCTTATAGATCGCGCCCGACGGGCAGGACGCCATGCAGGACGGGTTCAGGCAGTGCTCGCAGATCCGGGGCAGGTAGAACATGAACGTCTGCTCGTATGCGAACTTGATCTTGTCCTCGGACTCCCTCCGCACCTTCTCCACCAGCGGGTCCAGATGCCCGTGGTCCCGGGAACCGCCCAGGTTGTCGTCCCAGTTGGCGGACCAGGTGATTTTGGTGTCCTCACCGGTGATCAGGGACTTGGGCCGGGCCACGGGAAAGTCGTCGCCCAGGGGGGCGTCCACCAGGGTTTTGTAGTCGTAGGTCCAGGGCTCGTAGTAGTCCTTGAGCTCAGGCTGGACGGGGCTTGCGAAGATGCCGAACAGCTTCTTGACCCGTCCTCCGGCCTTGAGTACCAGCCTGCCGCGCCGGTTCAGGGTCCAGCCGCCGTACCAGCGCTCCTGGTCCTCGTAGCGGCGGGGGTAGCCCTGCCCGGGCCTGGTCTCCACGTTGTTGAACCACACGTATTCGGTGCCAGCCCGGTTGGTCCAGGCCTGCTTGCAGGTCACGGAGCAGGTGTGGCAGCCGATGCACTTGTCCAGGTTCATCACCATGCCCATTTGGGCCATCACACGCATCAGTACTGCACCTCCTGCGAGCGGCGGCGCACTGTGGCCACCATGTCGCGCTGGTTTCCGGTGGGGCCGAGGTAGTTGAAGGCGTAGGCCAGCTGGGCGTAACCGCCGGCCAGGTGCGAGGGTTTCACCAGCAGCCGGGTCACGGAGTTGTGGATGCCGCCGCGCCGCCCGGTGGCCTCGGACTTGGGCACGTCGATGGTGCGTTCCTGGGCATGGTGGACGTAGACCACGCCGGCCGGCATGCGGTGGCTGACGATTGCGCGGGCCACCAGCACGCCGTTGACGTTGGTGCACTCCACCCAGTCGTTGTCCCGGACCTGGATGACTTCCGCGTCCTCCGGGCTCATCCACACGGTGGGTCCGCCGCGGGACAGGGAAAGCATCAGCAGGTTGTCCTGGTATTCGGAGTGGATGGACCACTTCGAGTGCGGGGTCAGGTACCGCACTGTGACCTCCATGGCGCCATCGGAGCCCAGCCGCGGCTCGCCGAAGAGCCGGTGCATGTCCAGCGGCGGCCGGTAGATGGGCAGGTTTTCGCCGATGTCCGTGATCCAGTCGTGGTCCAGGAAGAAATGCATCCGGCCGGTGAGCGTGTGGAAGGGCTTGAGCCGCTCGATGTTGATGGTGAACGGCGCGTACCGCCGCCCGCCGGTCTCGGAACCGGACCATTCCGGGGACGTGATCACCGGGACGGGACCCGCCTGGGTCTGGGCGAAGGTGATGAACTTTTCCTCCGAGCCCTCGGCCAGGTCAGCCAGCTTCCGGCCCGTGCGGACCTCCAGCTCCTTGAAGCCCTGGACGGACAGCAGGCCGTTGGTGGTGCCGGAGAACGCAAGGATCGCTTCGGCCATCTTCGCGTCCGTGTCCATGGCCGGGCGCCCGTCCGCCGCGCCGCCCAGCATCACCCCGTTGGCATGGCCCAGCCTGGCCACCGGCCGGGCCATGTTGTAGGTGACGTTCTTGACGGTGAAGCCCAGCCGGTCGGCCAGCGGCCCGACGGCGGCGAGTTTGTCCGCGATGGCCGTATAGTCCCGCTCCACTATGGAAAAGACGGGCATGTTCTGCCCGGGCACCGCGGGGATGTCCGGATCCCGCCAGTCCCGGACCCGCCCGCCGGGCTGTGCCAGCTGGCCGGGGGTGTCATGCGTCAGCGGCACGCTGACCAGGTCCTTCCGTACGCCCAGGTGCGTCCTGGCGAGCCGGGAGAACTCCCGGGCCAGGAGGTGGAAGGTGTCGAAGTCGGTCTTGGTTTCCCAGGGCGGGTCGATCGCGGGGCTGAAGGCGTGCACGAACGGGTGCATGTCCGTGGAGGAGAGGTCGTGCTTTTCGTACCAGGTGGCGGCCGGGAACACGACGTCGGACAGCAGCGTGGTGGAGGTCATCCGGAAGTCGGCGGAGACCAGGAGGTCCAGCTTTCCCTCCGGCGCCGTCCCATGCCAGGCCACGTCCCGGGGTTTGAGCTCCTCCGTGCTGTCACCGCCCAGGACGTTGTGGTGGGTTCCCAGCAGGTTCCGGAGGAAGTACTCGTTGCCCTTGGCGGAGGAGCCGAACAGGTTGGACCGCCAGAGCACCAGGGTGCGCGGCCAGTTCTGCGGTGCGTCCACGTCCTCAATGGCAGGGTTGAGGGAGCGGTTCTTCAGGGCTTCGGCAATGAAGGACGGCGCATCAGCGGCAGTGCCGGCGGCGACGGCGGCCTCCGCCTCATCCGCCACGTCCAGCGGGTTGCGGTCGAACTGGGGGTAGAAGGGCATCCACCCCAGCCGGGCGGACTGGGCGATGGCGTCCGCCGTGTGCATGCCGTCGAGCTTCCCGGTGGACAGCGGGGACTTCAGGGCGTCCGCCGAAAACCCGTCCTGCCTCCACTGGTCAGTGTGCATGTACCAGTAGCTGGTGCCGGTCATGGTCCTTGGCGGCCGCGACCAGTCCAGTGCGTTGGCCAGGGACACCCAGCCGGTGACCGGCCGGGTCTTTTCCTGGCCCACGTAGTGCGCCCAACCCCCTCCATTGCGGCCCATGCAGCCGGTGAGCATCACCAGGGCCAGGACGGCGCGGTAGGTGGTGTCGCCGTGGAACCATTGGCAGATGCCGGCGCCCATGATGATCATCGAGCGGCCCTTGGACTGCTCGGCGTTGCGGGCGAACTCACGGGCCACCCGGATGCAGGCCTGGGCGGGGACGCTGGTGATCTCCTCCTGCCAGGCAGGCGTGTAGGGCGTGGCGGCATCGTCATAGCCGGCCGCCCAGTCGCCGGGCAGGCCTTCCCGGCCCACGCCGTACTGGGCCAGCATCAGGTCGAACACCGTGGTGACCAGATGGCCGCCGACCTCCATGGCGGGAACACCGCGGCGCAGGATGCTGCCCTCGCCGCCTGCATCCTCGAAACAGGGGAGCAGGATTTCGGCACTCTCGGCGGACACTTCCTTGAGGGACAGGGCGGGCTCGATTCCTTCGAGATCCAGGTTCCACTTGCCTTCGCCGCTGCCCGAGTACCGGAACCCCATGGATCCGTTGGGAACGGCGGGCCGCCCCGCCGCCTTGTCGTACAGGACTGTGCGGAACGCTGCATCCTCGGCCAAAGACTCACTGGGGACGTCAAGGGCGGTGAGGAATTTCGACGGCGTGAGCGCGCCGTCGTTGTTCTTCTCCAGCCTGACCAGGAAGGGAAGGTCTGTGAACTGCTTGACGTAGTCGGTGAAGAACGGCACCTGCCGGTCCACGAAGAATTCCTTCAGCATCACGTGGCCCATGGCCATGGCGAGGGCCGCGTCCGTCCCGGCCTGGGCGGGGAGCCATTCGTCGGCGAACTTGGTGTTGTCCGCATAGTCCGGGCTGACAGTGACCACCTTGGTGCCGCGGTACCGGACTTCGGTCATCCAGTGGGCGTCCGGCGTGCGCGTCACCGGAACGTTGGAGCCCCACATCATCAGGTACCGGGCATCCCACCAGTCCCCGGACTCGGGAACGTCGGTCTGGTCTCCGAACACCTGGGGGCTGGCTACGGGAAGGTCCGCGTACCAGTCGTAGAAGGACGTCATCACTCCGCCGATGAGCTGGATGAAGCGGGTGCCCACAGCATGGGAGACCATGGACATGGCCGGGATGGGTGAGAAGCCCGCGCAGCGGTCCGGGCCGTAGGTCTTGATGGTGTTCACGTGGGCGGCGGCGGCGATCTCGATGGCTTCCTGCCAGGACACGCGCACCAGCCCGCCCTTGCCGCGGGCCTGCTGGTAGCGGCGGCGCTTCTCCGGGTCCGCGGCGACCTCTGCGAAGGCCAGTACGGGATCGCCCAGCCGGGCCTTGGCTTCCCGGTACATCTCCACCAGGACGCCCCGGGCGTAGGGGAAACGCACCCGGGTGGGGGAGTAGGTGTACCAGGAAAAGGCCGCCCCGCGCGGGCAGCCCCGTGGTTCATACTCCGGGCTGTCGGCCCCTACCGAGGGGTAGTCCGTCTGCTGCGACTCCCACGTGATGATGCCGTCCTTGACGTACACCTTCCAGGAGCACGAACCAGTGCAGTTCACTCCATGGGTGGAGCGCACCACCTTGTCGTGGCTCCAGCGGTCGCGGTAGAAGATGTCACCCTTGCGGCCGCCCTCGCGGAACACCGCCCTGCCGTCCTTTGTCTGGTCCCACTTCGTGAAGAAACGGCCCAGCTTCAACATCGCTTCTGATGCGGGTCCATCTAACCCCGCATGGGGTCCGGCAGCCATGCCCCCAAGCTAGGTGGGTTCCGGAAACCCGGGACAGGGCACAAAGGCCCTGTCCATGGCCATGTCGCTTCTGCCTGTCGGTGCCTGGCGGGCAGAATGGGTGCATGACACGCATCGCCATCATTGGCGGCCACGGAAAAGTGGCCCTCCTCCTGTCCGAACTGCTCACCGGCGAGGGCCACTCCGTGACCTCGTTCATCCGAAACCCGGACCATGCCGGCGACGTCAATGCCACCGGCGCCACTCCGTCGGTCCTGGACGTGGAAAATTCCACGACGGCGGCCATCGCGGAGGCGCTCGCCGGGCACGACGCCGTGGTCTGGTCCGCAGGCGCCGGCGGCGGCAACCCGGACCGCACCTACGCGGTGGACCGGGATGCTGCCATCCGGTCCATGGACGCCGCTGCCCAGGCGGGGGTAAACCGTTACGTAATGGTGTCCTACTTCGGCGCCGGCAAGGACCACGGGGTGCCGGAGGACAGCAGCTTCTTTGCCTACGCCGAAGCCAAGGCAGCCGCGGACGAGTACCTGCGCGGAACCGGGCTGGCGTGGACCATCCTGGGGCCCGGCGCCCTGACAGACAACCCTGGAACGGGACGGATCGACGTCGACCCCTCGCCGGAAGGGGAACGGGAAACCTCCCGCGCCAACGTGGCGATCGTGGCGGCGGCGGTGCTGGACCTGCCGCAGACCGCGGGCCGGACCATCGAGTTCCGCGACGGCACCCTGCCGGTGGCCGCTGCACTGGAACCGCGCCCGTAGGCGCCGGCGGGGAAGAGGCTTATGGATCAGCTCGCGCTAATAGTCGGACTGCTGCTGGCCACGGTGGTGGCGGTGGGCCTGGGGGACAGGCTGCGACTGCCGTACCCGGTCCTGATGCTCCTCCTGGCGGTGGCCCTGACGTTCATTCCGGGCTTCCCGGACCTGGAAATTGAACCGGAGCTGATCCTCCCCATCTTCCTGCCGCCGCTGCTGTTCGCCACCGCCCAGCGAAGCTCCTGGGCCGTGTTCCGCGTCCGGTGGCGGACCCTGATCATGCTGGCCGTGGCCTTGGTGGTGATCAGCACTGCCGTGGTGGCCGGGGCCGCGTGGCTGATGATCCCAGGCATCGGTATTCCCGCCGCCATTGCCTTGGGCGCCATGGTGGCCCCGCCGGATCCTGTGGCCGTGGAATCCGTCGCGGGCCGCGTGCACATGCCCCGCCGCCTGATCACCGTCCTGCAGAGCGAGGGGCTGTTCAACGACGCGGCCGCCATTGTCATCTTCCAGGCGGCCGTGGCGGCTGCCGTCGGCGGCACCAAGGTGGGGGCCGACGTCGTCCTGCAGTTCCTGGTGGGAGCGGCACTTGCCGTGCTGGTCGGCGTCGCCATGGGCTGGCTGATCGCGCTCATCACCCGGCTGGTCACGTCCATGGTTGCCCGGAGTGCCGTGACCCTGGTGGTGCCGTTCGCCGCGTACATCCTGGCGGAGGAGGTGCATGCCTCCGGCGTCATTGCCGTGGTGGTCACCGCCCTGGAAATGCAGCGCCACGCCCGCCCGCAGGATGCTGCCGAGCGGGTCACCCGGAACGCCTTCTGGGATGTGGTGGAGCTGCTGGCCACGGGACTGGCGTTCGGTCTGGTGGGGCTGGAAATCCGTCATGTCATCCGGGATGAGGGGACGGAAATCTTCGGCATGATCGGGGTGTCCCTGGTGGTCTGTGTCCTGGTCTTCGCGGTCCGGTTCCTGTGGCTGGGCGTCCTGGCCCTGGGCGCCAGGAAACGCAGGAACCTGCTGCAGCCCACATCGCTGAAGGAAGTCCTCATCCTGACGTGGTGCGGCATGCGCGGCCTGGCCACCCTGGCGCTGGCCCTGGCACTGCCGCTGACGTTGGCAGACGGCACGCCGTTCCCGGGAAGGGACTACCTGCTGGTCATCGCCTGCGCCGTGCTGCTGGCCACGCTGGTACTTCCGGGCCTGACGCTGCCATGGCTGATGCGGGTCCTCAAAGCTTCCGAGGACGGCACGGCCGAACGCGACGCCGTCCGGCTGCTGGCCACCAGGGCCCAGGCCGCCGCGGTAGCGGCCCTGAAACAGCACGACTTGATGACGGACCTCCCACCGGAGAAGGTGGCCCTGGTCAAGGACAGAATGCGGCGCCTGCACGCGGAACTGACGGACGGCAGCCTGCGGAACGAGCCCCTGGCGGAAAAGCGCCAGCGCGGACGCGAGCTGGCGATCGCCGTGCAGACCATCGCACTGGACGCGGCCCGGCAGGAAGTGGTGGCAGCCCGGAACGAACCGGACATGGATCCCGAGGTGGCGGACAGGGTGCTGCGGCAGCTGGACCTGCGCACCATGGTCATGCCGGAATAGCGGGGCTCACGCCGGGGCAGCCAATTCCAGGTCCAGGGAGTTCTTCTCCACGTAGTCCAGCGCGCACCGTACCGCGCCCACCGTCACGATGGAGTCACCCAGCGGCGACACCGCCACGCGGGCGGGGGTGGCAGTGAACTCCTTCAGGCGCTCGCTGATGGGCGCCAGGAGGACGTCCGCTGAATTGGCCACGCCGCCGCCGATCACCACCAGCTCGGGGTTGAGCAGGGTGGCCACGGTGCCCACCACCCGTGCCATCCTGTCCGCCAGCCGGTCCAGGATGCCCAGGGCCACAGAATCCCCTCGGGCCGCTGCGGCGAAGACCTGCTCGGCCTCCACCCGCCCTGGCCGGAAATCGCGGAGGGCAGTGGGCCTGTCCGTGGCCAGTGCCTCGGCTGCCCAGGTCCGGGCCAGGTGGGCGATGCCGTAGGTGTCACCTACGCCTTCCACCAGGTCCAGGTAGGCAAGTTCCCCGGCGCTGCCGCGGCTTCCGTGCACCAGCCGGCCGCCTTCCACGATGCCCGACCCCAGCCGTTCACTGGCCAGGATCACCACAACGTCGTCTACGCCGGCGGCCGCCCCCTGCCACCGGTCACCAAGGGCTGCAAGGTTGGCATCGTTCTCCAGCAGCACCGTCCATCCGCGGGTCTCCTTAAGGGCCGGCCGCAGCCCGAGGTCGAACAGTCCCCAGAATTCTTGCGTGGCCACCACGTCCCCGTGCCGGTCCACGGGTGCCGCCACCCCGGCGCAGACGGCCAGTACCTGTTCAGGCCCGGTCTCCGCGGAACGCAGCGCCGCCATGGCCACGCCGTCAATGAAGGCGATGCGTTCCTTCGAGCCCACGTCGCCGGCCTGGAAGGGGCGGCTGGACCGGCCGAGGGTGTTGCCCCGGAGATCGGAGACCACCACAGTGACCTTGGAGAAGCCGATGTCCATGCCCAGGACCACGCCCGCCCGTCCGTTGAGCTCGAACCGGCGCGCGGGGCGGCCCTTTTGGTATCCCCCAAATTCGCGTTGGTTCTCCAGTTCCAGGATCCAGCCGCGCCGCACCAGATCCTCGCAGACGGCGATGGTGGTGGCGCGGGTAAGCCCGGTGGCAGCCATGACGTCCGTGACCGTCACCGCAGCCGTGGTGCGCATGAATTCCAGGACCGCGCCGGCGCTGACGCGCCGCAGCAACTGGGGAGTCGCCGGAACCGGTTCGGGCATGGTGTTGACCTTCCTGTGCAAAGCACCAGATAATACTTGAGGAAGTAAATTTAGGATCAATATAAATATAACCGCACTGAAGAAGAGGGTTAGTCCTTGTCCACCACTGCCACGCTGGCAACCCTGTCCGACTCCGATCGTCTGGCCGACCCCAACTGGTGGCGCCAGGCATCCGTCTACCAGATCTACCCCCGCAGCTTCGCCGATTCCAACGGCGACGGCATCGGCGATCTCAAGGGCATCACCGCCAAGGTCCCGTACCTTAAGGCGCTGGGAATCGACGCCGTCTGGCTGAGCCCGTTCTACCCGTCCGCGCTCGCCGACGGCGGTTATGACGTTGACGATTACCGTGACGTCGACCCCAAGCTGGGCACGCTGGCCGACTTCGATGAGATGGCCAAGGCCCTGCACGACGCCGGCATCAAGTTGATTGCCGACATCGTCCCCAATCACTCCTCGGACCGGCACCAGTGGTTCCAGGAGGCGCTGGCCTCACCGAAGGGCTCCGCCGCCCGTGACCGCTACATCTTCCGGGACGGCAAAGGCCCCAACGGTGAGTTCCCGCCGTCGGACTGGGACTCCGTGTTCGGCGGAGCGGCGTGGGAACGCATCACCGAACCGGACGGCACCCCCGGCCAGTGGTACATGCACATCTTCGCGAAGGAGCAGCCGGACCTGAACTGGTCCAACCGCGAGATCCGCGACGACTTTCTCAAGACCCTCCGCTTCTGGTCCGACCGGGGCGTTGACGGTTTCCGCGTGGACGTGGCACATGCCCTCACCAAGGACCTCACCGAACCGTTGCTGTCCAAGCTGGAACTGAGCGCCGCCAACACCGGCGTGGACGGATTCGACGACGGCACGCACCCGTTCTGGGACCGCGATGAAGTGCACGAGATCTATGCGGAATGGCGTGAGGTGTTCAACGAATACAACCCGCCCCGCACCGCGGTGGCCGAAGCCTGGGTGCACGCTACCCGCCGCGCCCGCTACGCCAGCCCCCAGGGCCTGGGCCAGGCCTTCAACTTCGACCTGCTGCAGGCCGACTTCGATGCCGCCGAGTACAAGGAGATCATCACCCGCAACCTGGCCGAGGCCGCCGCCACCGGCGCCTCTTCCACCTGGGTGTTCTCCAACCACGATGTTGTGCGGCACGCCACCCGCTACGGCCTGCCCCAGATTGCCAAGGAAAAGGCCGGCGCCAAGGGCCAGGACGGCAAGGACTGGCTGCTCGCCGGCGGCCCCAAGGACCAGTTGGACGTTGAACTCGGTGAGCGCCGCGCCCGCGCCGCCACCTTGCTGATGCTCGCCGTGCCCGGCTCTGCGTACCTGTACCAGGGCGAGGAACTGGGCCTGCAGGAAGTGGCCGAGATCCCGGAATCCGAACGCCAGGACCCGTCCTTCTTCCGCAACAAGGGCGTGGAGGTCGGCCGCGACGGCTGCCGTGTGCCGCTGCCCTGGAAGGTGGAAGGCACCTCCTTCGGCTTTGGCGACGGCGGCTCCCACCTGCCGCAGCCGGACTGGTTCAGCAAGTACGCCGTCGAGGCCCAGGACGGCACCGAAGGTTCCACTTTGGAGCTCTACCGCAAGGCCCTGAAACTCCGCCGCGAACTACTCACCGGCGAAGAGCTGGAGTGGGTGGAGAACGGCAACCCCAATGTCCTGCACTTCAAGCGCCCCAACGGCTGGCAGTCCGTGACCAACTTCGGGGACACCGCCGTGGACCTGCCCGCCGGCGAGGTCCTGGTCAGCAGCGCGCCGCTGGAAGACGGCAAGCTGCCGGCCAACACCACTGCCTGGCTGCGCTGATGCCGGGAACGTGTCCGGGCGGGACGTCCTGATGCAGGAAGTCATCTATGGCTGCATGGGCCTGGGCGGCAGCTGGTCCGGGGAACCGCATGAAGCACACCATGTGGACCAGGCCGCCGCTGCCGTCCTGGCCGCCCTGGACGCCGGTATCACCTTGTTCGATCATGCGGACATCTACCGCACCGGCAAGTCGGAAGCGGTGTTCGGTGAGGTGCTGGCTGCCGAGCCGGGCCTGCGGGAGCGTATCCGTCTGCAGACCAAATGTGGCATCCGGTTGAACGAACGCGGCCTGCAGACCCACTACGACCTGAGCCGGGACGCCATCCTGGAACGGGTCAACGGCAGCCTCAAACGGCTCCGGACCGACTACGTGGACATCCTCCTGCTGCACCGCCCGGACCCCTTGGCGGACCCTGCCGAGGTGGCGTCCGCCGTCGGGCAGCTCATGGCCGAAGGGAAGGTGCGGCAGCTGGGTGTCTCCAACATGTCCGCGGCGCAGATCGAGGTGCTGCAGGACCGGCTGGAGACGCCCGTAGTGGCCAACCAGCTGGAGATGAGCCTGCTCAAGCGGGCGTGGCTGGAAAGCCAGGTCCTGGTCAACCATCCGGAGCACCTGGACTACAGCTTCCCGCACGGCACGCTGGAGTTCTGCAGCCGCAACAACATCACCTTGCAGGCCTACGGCTCCCTGGCCAAGGGCGTTTACACCGGCGCCGAGCAGGAAAATCCCACCTCTGCGGAGGCAGCCACTGGCGAACTAGTGGCGGAACTGGCACGGGAGTACGGCAGCACCGGCGAAGCCATCCTCCTGGGGTGGCTCATGAAGCACCCGGCCGGGATCGCGCCGGTGATCGGCACGGTTAACCCCGACCGGATCCATGCCTGCGCCGACGCCGCCCGGGTGGCCAAGGCTCTGACCCGTGCCGACTGGTACAAACTGTGGATCACGGCGCGCGGCAGCAACATCCCCTGACCCTCCCAATTGACTGGCAGTAGTTGT
This sequence comes from Arthrobacter sp. E1SS-5, assembly GCF_057073715.1. Lineage (NCBI taxonomy): Bacteria > Bacillati > Actinomycetota > Actinomycetes > Micrococcales > Micrococcaceae > Arthrobacter > Arthrobacter sp. E1SS-5. The sequence goes on along the minus strand of NZ_CP172703.1, from coordinate 3,118,895 downwards.
CGTTTTGAAGCTCCACAACGACAACTACTGCCGGCTGCTTTCCCACTAAGCCAGTCACATCGCGTTTAGTTCGTATTGATCCTCACAAGCCGGCCGTTTTCTTCGCCGAGCCGCTTACGGGCCGGATACTGTAGAAGGCATGACGTCTACCATCGCCGCCGAAACCGTTAGGCCGGAACGGAATATCCCCGCCGAGATCGCCCGCTCATGGCTGCTGGTCAATGCCATGAAGCCTGAGCTCTTTGACCAGTCGGCCGTGTCCCGCGCTGACTCGATCATCCTGGATATTGAAGATGCCGTGGACCCCTCGCAGAAGGACCAGGCCCGGAACAACGTCATCGACTGGCTGACTGCCGGCGGCAAGGCCTGGGTCCGCATCAACGACGCCACCAGCCCGTTCTGGGCCGACGACCTCGCCGGCCTGCGTGGTACCCCCGGCCTGCTGGGCGTCATGCTGGCCAAGACCGAATCGGCAGACCAGGTGACCGAAAGCTACCACCGTATGGACGGCAAGACGCCCGTCATCCCGCTGGTGGAATCCGCCCTCGGAATCGAGGAAGCCAACCACATCGCCAAGGCCCAGGGCGCGTTCCGCCTGGCCTTCGGTTCCGGCGACTTCCGCCGCGACACCGGCATGGCCGCCACCCCGGAAGCCATGGCCTACCCGCGCGCCAAGCTGGTGGTGGCCAGCCGCGTTGGCAACCTGCCGGGCCCCATTGACGGGCCCACTGTGGGCACCAACCACCCCATTCTGCGCGAACAGACCGGCATCACGGTAATGATGGGCATGACCGGCAAGCTCTGCCTGGCCATCGACCAGACCCCGGTCATCAACGAGGTCATCAGCCCCACGCCGTCGGACGTCGCCTGGGCCACGGACTTCATGAATGATTTCGAAGCCAACGGCCGCGTCATCCGTGACGGTTCCGACCTGCCCCGCCTGGGCCGCGCCGAGAAGATCATGAAGCTCGCGGTAGCCTTTGGGGTGCAGCCCGCGCTGTAGCGCCAACCCACCACTTCAGGAGACCCCGTGACCGATACCCGCTATCTGGTCCACGGGGTCTTTTGGGATGGGCTGGCGGACGACGGCGGCAGCCCGGTTCTGCGCCTCCAGTCACCGGAGGGGGAGTCCCGGCAGGTCGCTCTCGGCCCGGGCCAACGGCTCGGCTTCCAGGTGGTGGAACCCGGCAGGTTCTGCCTTGGCCACGTCACGGTCCAGTCCGCCGGCTCCCGCAGCCACGTACTCTGTACCTCCGCTGCTCCGGCCGTGCGGGGAAAGCAGTGCGAGCGGTGCTTCGTGCTGGACGAGTCGCGGCTGATGCACGATTTTCATCGTGGCGGACGGGTCACCCCAGGCCTGCGCGACTACCTGATGCAGGAGCACTGGCTCTACGTGGCCACCTTCGCCGGTGGCTCCACCAAGGTGGGAACGGCGTCCGGCCCGCGGAAGTGGAACCGGCTCGCGGAGCAGGGGGCCGCGGTGGCACGTTATGTTGCCCGGGCGCAGGACGGCCGGGTGGTGCGCATCCTTGAGGACCTGGTGACGGCCGACGTCGGGCTGACGCAGCAGGTGCGCTCGGCGGCCAAGGCCGAGGGGCTACTGCAGCCGCAACCGGCCACAGCCTTGGACGCCGGCAACGCCGCTGCCGCCGGGGACGCTCGAGCCCTCCTGGCGCGCACCGCAGTCGAGGGTTTCGAAGCTGTGGAGGAGCAGTGGACGCGGCCCGGGCCTGCTGACGCACTGTACGGCACAGGCGGCCGCTACGGACACAAGCCGCGTCACGCTTACCCGCATTTCCTGGACGCGGGGCAGCACGGCTTCGACATTGCCGCCCTCAGCGGCGCGAACGCGTTGGTCCGGCTGGGCGGCTCGGACGCCGACTTCGTGGTCAACCTGTCCCAACTGGCCGCGCGGACCATCGTCCTGGGCGACTTCACTTCGGCGTTGCCCGCAGTCCAGGAAGCCTTGTTCTGAGCCTGACCGGGGCCGGCCGGCCGCGGCCGGTAGACTTGAACGGTGCTGAACGAATTCTGGGCCACTGCGCCAACCCGCTATAAAATCCTTGTTTTCAGCGCTATGGGCCTGATCGCCGTCGGCATCATCCTCACCCTCATCGGCAACACCAGCGGCAACCAAGGACTGGCCATGGCCTCCCTGCCGCTGATCGGGCTCGGCTTGGTCCTGCACGTCGTCGGCCTCGTGGTCCGCGGGCAGGCCATCCGCAGGAACCTCCGCCGGTAGCGGGCCCAGTAACCGCGGCGGGCCCTTTTCTGCCCGCCAACATGCGGGCGATAGGCTGGAATCCATGACTATCAATCCGGATCTGCAGGGCCGAAGCTACCCTGCCGCAGAGGTGTACGACGTTGGCCGCGAAAAAATCCGCGAATTCGCCCGCGCCGTGAAAGCCACCCACCCTGCACACTTCGACGTGGAAGCAGCCAAGGCCCTGGGCCACGACGACCTGGTAGCACCGCCCACCTTCGCCATCATCATCGCCCAGCGCGCCGATGCCCAGCTGATCCAGGATCCGGAAGCAGGCATCGACTTCTCCCGCGTGGTCCACGCCGACCAGCGGTTCACCCACCACCGGCCCATCGTCGCCGGCGACCGCCTCGTGGCGGAGCTGCACGTGGACGGCGTCCGCGCCATGGGCGGCGGGGCCATGATCACCACCCGCTCGGAGATCTTCGCCCTGGGTTCCGGTGACTCACGTGAGCCCGTCACCACCACCACGTCATCCATCCTGGTCCGGGGAGAGGGACAGTAGCCATGAGCCTTAGCATTCACGAACTCAGCCCCGGCCAGGAGATCGGCAGCCGCACCATTGAGGTCACCCGTACCGATTTGGTCAAGTACGCCGGCGCTTCCGGTGACTTCAACCCCATTCACTGGAACGAGGCCTTCGCCACCAGCGTGGAACTGCCGGGGGTGATCGCGCACGGCATGTTCACCATGGGCTCGGCCGTCCAGCTCGTGACTGAGTGGGCCGGCGATCCGGGCGCCGTCATGGACTTCCAGACCCGCTTCACCAAGCCAGTCCTGGTCACCGACACCACTGGGACCGAAGCACCCGGCGCCACCATCGAGGTCACCGGCATCATCGGAAAGCTCGACGCCGAAGCCAACACGGCGCGCATCGACCTTACCGTGGTATCCGCAGGGCAAAAGGTCCTGATGAAGGCCCAGGCCCTCGTCAAGCTGTCCTAAGCTGCACCTTTTGGCCACTCCTGCAGGAACCACCGCAACCGCCGCCCAAGTCACCGCCTGGCGCAACGCCGTCGTCATTGCCTACGGCGCCAGCGGCCTTGCCTTTGCCTCCTGGGTGTCCCGCCTGCCGGCCATCCGGGACGCGCTGGACCTGACCCCGGGCAACGTGGGCGTCATCCTGCTGTGCATGACGCTGGGCTCGTTCGCTTCCGTATCCGCCTCAGGCCTCATCGTGCTGCGCTTGGGCTCTAAGCGGACTATCCGCGCGGGCAGCATCATGGTGGGCGCCGGCCTGCTGACCACCGGTTTTGGCACAACCGTGCTGGAAAGCCCGATCGCAACAGCCATCGGCCTGGCAATCATCGGCCTTGGCACAGGGAGCTGGAACACCGCTTCCAACGTGGAGGGCGCGGCGGTGGAACGCGCGGTGGGCCGGCACATCATGCCCCGGCTCCACGGAGCGTTCAGCCTGGGAACGGTGGCCGGCGCAGGGCTCGGTGCGCTGGCTGCGGCCGTGTCCCTGCCGGTGTTCTGGCACCTCGCGGCTGCAGGGTCGGTGGTGGCAGTATCGGTGGCGACGGCGGCCTCCTGGTTCCGTGCCGACGTCACCCCGGTGGCGGGGGAGCGCAGCTACTCACCGGACAACTTTGAAGACCCCACCACCGGGCCCATCCCCGTAATTCCTGCCGGGACAACAACCGAGGCGCCGCTGGACAACAAGCGCAAGATCGCCCAGGCCTGGCGGGACCGCCGGACCCTGCTGCTGGGGGTCCTGGTGCTGGGCCTGGCCCTGGCCGAAGGTGCGGCGGGGGACTGGGTAGCCTTGGCGCTGGCGGATGGCCACGGGCAAAGCGATGCCGCCGGCGCTGCCGGGTACGGCCTTTTCGTCACGTTCATGACCATCGGCCGGTTTGCCGGAACGCCGCTACTGGACCGCTTCGGGCGGGTGCCCGTCATGCGGTGGTGCGCGGCCATGGCTGTGGTGGGACTAGGCATCTTCGTCTTCGCCCCGGTCCCTTGGCTGGCATACGCGGGACTTGCTGCGTGGGGGCTCGGAGCCTCCCTGGGCTTCCCGGTGGGCATGTCCGCCGCTGCCGACGATCCCGCCCTGGCCGCAGCCCGCGTGTCCGTTGTGTCCACGATCGGCTATGCCGCGTTCCTCTGCGGACCGCCGCTGCTGGGCCTGCTCGCCGAACACGTCGGCATCCTGCACTCGCTCCTGGCCGTGATGGTGATGCTGGCCGTGAGCTTCGTCCTGTCACCGGTAGCCCGGAAGGCCGTATAGGTTTCCCTAGTATTGTTGACGGGTGACTCCCACCCTGCTTTCCTCCCTGACCACGTCCGCCGTCGGCGGCCCCGCCGGTACGTTCATCGAGGCCCGGACCGAGGCGGAGATCATCGACGCCGTCCATTCCGCCGATGCCGCCGGTGAGCAGGTGCTGATCATCAGCGGCGGGTCCAACCTCCTGGTGTCTGACGACGGGTTCCCCGGAACCGTCATCAAGATCGCCTCCGAGGGGTTCACGGTCAACGCAGAGGACTCCTGCGGGGGAGTGGCCGTGGTGGTGCAGGCCGGCCACAACTGGGACAAGCTTGTGGAGCACGCCGTCCGCCATGCCTGGTCCGGCATCGAGGCGCTCTCCGGCATTCCCGGCTCAACCGGCGCCACCCCCGTCCAGAACGTGGGCGCCTACGGTGCGGAAGTTTCCCAGACCATCGCCGCCGTCCGCACCTGGGACCGCCAGCGGAATGCCGTGCAGACCTTCACGAATTCCGAGCTGAAATTCGGCTACCGGGATTCCATCCTCAAGCAGACCACCGTCAACGGCTCGCCCCGGTACGTGGTCCTCACGGTGGAATTCCAGCTGCCGCTGGGGCGGATGAGTGCCCCCATCCGGTATGCCGAACTGGCCCGGGCCCTGGGCGTGGAGGTGGGTAAGCGCGCCTATGCCAACGATGTCCGCCGTGAAGTGCTCCGGCTGCGCGGCTCCAAGGGCATGGTGTGGGACGCCGCGGACAGGGACACCTACTCCACCGGTTCGTTCTTCACCAACCCGATTGTTCCCGCCGACGTGGCGGACAAGCTGCCGGAAGCGGCGCCCCGCTACCCGGCCGGGCGGGACGGGCTGGTGAAACTGTCGGCAGCATGGTTGATCGACCAGGCAGGGTTCGGCAAGGGCTTTGGTTTGGGACCGGAAGGCGTGGCCGGCGGCCGCGCCTCGCTGTCCACCAAGCACACCCTGGCCATCACTAACCGCGGCTCAGCAAGCGCCGCTGACATGGTGGCCGTGGCACGGGAGGTGCGGGCCGGCGTCGAACGCCAATTTGGTATTTCGCTGCACCCCGAGCCGCTGCTGATCGGCCTGGAGCTCTAACCGCCCAGTCCGTGTCCTGTACCTGCGGCCGGGCCTAGGATGGGCGCATGGCTGCACGAGCTGGTTTGCGCGACCCGAGGATCATGGGGCGGCTAAGGCTCGCGTCCCAGCGGCTCACCGAGGATGCCGGCACCTCCGTGCCGGAGTTGGTGCGTTGGATGACCGCCATGCAGGCACAGGACCTGCAGGCGGCACTGTGGGCGGTAGGTGTCCGGGTGCCCGGGGCCGGAGTCGCCGACGTGCGGGCCGCTCTCGATACGGGCGCCGTGGTCCGTTCCTGGCCCATGCGGGGGACGCTGCATCTGGTTGCTCCCGAGGACCTGCGGTGGATGCTGGGCCTGACGGCCGAGCGGCTGACCAGGAGCATTGCCGCGCGGCACCGGCAGCTGGACATTACCTGGCCGGACGTGGCGAAGGCACGCGATCTGGCGCTGGACCGCATCGTGGCTGAGGGTCCCATCAGCCGCTCAGAGCTGTTTAAGGTGTTCGACGCCGGTGGCCAACCGACGCAGGGCCAGCGGGGGATCCATCTCCTGGGTTCGCTGTGCCGGCACGGATGGCTGGTGTTGGGGCCCCTTGCCGGCAACCAGCAGCTGATCGCGGCCTTCGACCAGTGGATTCCGGTATCCCGGGCCATGGAGCGCGAGGAGGCGGTCGCCGAGTTCCTGCTGCGGTACATCCGCAGCCATGGACCAGCCACCCTCCGCGACTTTGCCTGGTGGACCCAGCTGCCGCTGACCGAGGTACGTGCGGCGCTTGAGCACATCCGACACGAGCTCGTGGAAGTGGAGTTTGCGGGAACCAGCTATTGGGTCTCGCCTGACGTGGCGGCCCTCCTGGACTCAGGCGTGCCAGGTGCGCGGTCCCTTCACCTGCTGCCCGGTTTCGACGAGTTCGTGCTCGGCTACACGGACCGGACGCTGGTCCTGAACCATGGGCATGCCGACCTGATCGTGCCCGGCGGAAACGGCGTTTTCAAGAAGACGGTGGTCGCCGGGGGGAAGGTGATCGGCACCTGGGCGCTGCAGGGCGCGGGGCCGCGTGCCGTCGTCGTACCCGAACTCTTTGACGAAACCCAGCCACTGGGCCCCGCCGCGCAGGCCGCCCTCATTAAGGCCGCCCGGAGGTACACGAGGTTCCTGGCCACCTGACCGGTCCTGCATGCGAGCGGCCCCTGCCCGTCCGGGCAGGGGCCGCTCGTGAGCCAGTTGTCGGCGTTACAGGTTGCCGGTGGCGATGTTGAGCATGCGGCGCAGCGGCTCGGCGGCGCCCCAGAGGAGCTGGTCGCCCACGGTGAACGCGCTGATGTACTGCGGGCCCATCTCCATCTTGCGGATGCGGCCCACCGGGATGTCCAGGGTGCCGGAGGCGGCCACCGGAGTCAGCTCGGCCATTGAGGCTTCCTTGGTGTTGGGAACCACCTTGGCCCACTGGTTGTCCTCATCCAGCAGCTTCTCGATCTCGGCGACCGACAGGTCCTCGCGGAGCTTCAGCGTCAGGGCCTGGGAGTGGGAGCGCATGGCGCCGATGCGGACGCAGAGCCCGTCCATGATCACATGGTTTTCCTCGGAAGTGCCCAGGATCTTGTTGGTTTCCACCCCGGCCTTCCACTCTTCCTTGGACTGCCCGTTGCCCAGGTCAGCATCGATCCAGGGGATCAGGGAGCCGGCCAGTGGGACGCCGAACTGGGTGGCGTCGATGTCGGTGCGCTGGTGGGCCAGGACCTTGCGGTCGATGTCCAGGATGGCCGACGCCGGGTCATCCAGTTCCGTGCTGACCTCGGCGTTGAGCGTGCCGAACTGGCTGAGGAGCTCACGCATGTGCCGGGCGCCGCCGCCGGAGGCTGCCTGGTAGGTCATGGAGGTTCCCCATTCGACCAGGCCGTTCTTGAACAGGCCGCCGAGGCCCATGAGCATGCAGGAGACGGTGCAGTTGCCGCCGATGAAGTCCTTGGTGCCGTTGACCAGGCCCTTGTCGATGACGTCGCGGTTGATGGGGTCCAGCACGATGATCGAGTCGTCGTTCATGCGCAGGGTGGAGGCGGCGTCGATCCAGAGGCCGTCCCAGCCGCGGCTGCGCAGCTCGCCGTGGACCTGCTTGGTGTAGTCGCCGCCCTGGGCGGTGACGATAATGGGCAGCTTGGCCAGGGTGTCGAGGTCGAACGCATTCTCGAGCTTGCCGGCGCCGTCAGCGAAGGACGGCGCGGCACCTCCCGCGTTGGAGGTGGAGAAGAACACCGGGTTGATGTTGGCGAAGTCGCCCTCGTCCTGCATGCGCTGCATCAGGACGGAACCGACCATGCCGCGCCATCCGACCAGGCCGACGGAAGGGGTAGCTGCTGTAGTCATTGGTCCAGTTTAGACTTCGCATCCGGAAGGGCGCAGTCGGTTACGTCACGCCCGGCGCCGGGGTTCGGTCATAAAGTACGACGGCGTCAGGCGGCTTTTTGCTGTCGGCTGCCGTTACCAGTCCGGCCGGCTTGAGCGGCGGGTAGGAGGTTCAAGGGTCTTCCCGGCCGCCTTCCGGAGGAGTGCAGCCTTGCGCTCTTTGAAGTAGTAAGCCCATGACGTGGGCACCAGGACGATGACAATGGCGCAGCCGACGACGAATTGCACCCAGTTGGTGACCCCTTCGCCCGTGAGCAGAATGATGGCCGTTCCACAGACAACAGCTGAAAACACTGAGATCAAGATAGCAAGGAACAGTAGGCCGCCAGCCGAGTTGATGGGCCTGATGGCGCTGCCGGTTGAGCCCTTGTAGACCCCATATTTCTCGACAGTGAGTCTCTGTTTCGCGGCCTCGAGATCCACCTGCTGCCGGTAGTAACCCTTCCCGCGGCCCGGCTCTGTTGGTCCAGGAGCGGCGTCGTTCATTAATTTCCACTTCCGTTGTGAGGTTTTGGGTGAGCAGCGGCGCGGTCCCTGGTTGAGCGCCAGGGATCCCGGACTGCTAAGTGGCTGGCGCGTCCCCAGGAAACGGACGAGTGCTATCAGGGAAGTTTTCGCGGGTGATGGTGATGTGTGACGGATTCGATTCGAACCAGGCGCGTGCCTGGTCATCGGTGAGGGCAAAACGCGGTTTAGGCAACCCTTTCAGCTTGCGCTTTTTGGACGCCCGCAGTTCGCGGCGAAGGCTGCGGACTCCCAGGAGCCAGCCTCCTGTAAAGAGGACAGTACCGAGCAGTCCGAAAATGACAACAATTACATTGAGGCTGGCAAGCGCAATGATCAGCATCAGGGGTGCGCCGAGGGCTGGAATGGTCATGAGGGCTGTCACGACAACGAGCCCTGTAGTCGTATGAACCGAGTAGTTTCCGGTTGGCTGGGAGCCGCCAACACCCCATTTGTCCTTTGTATAGGCATGGACGGTGCGGTCCATTCCCGTGGCGTAGAAGTAAGGCCGATCCACAAGTAGCTTCTGTACGGCAGGACCGATCGCCCTGGGCGACTCGCGCTTTATCGGGAAGCCGCAGGCGGTCGGATCCTGTGCGGAGAATCACTGGTTGACATGTCCTGCTCCGGGTTCCGGCGCGTGCCGTTCCTTACGCAGCCTCTTGGCCCGGTACTCGTCCCTTGCCATGCCGAAGGTGTACCACGCTCCGAAAATGCCGAACGCGGTGAGAACAAGGGCGCCCCAGAACGGCTGGCCACCGTCGGTTACCGGCCTCAGCAGTATCACCAGGGAAAGAACGACCAGGACCGCCATAACGGCGGTCAGGATTCCCATACCCCACCACGTTCGCACCTGCACGTGTCCACGGCCGGGTGAAAATCCGATCTCGTCGCCCGGGTAGCTGTGCAGTTCACCTGTATCTGTCCTGCGCAGTACCCGCTTCTCACCCCGGGCAAGCGCTGCCTTGTGCTCGGCATAGACGGCGTCATTGCGGCGTTCACGGTCTCGGTCGAATGTCACAGTCAGTCCTGACGGATGATTTGGATGTGGCGAAGGAGGACTGCGTCGTCCACACCCCTAGTTTCGGCTATGTCTTTTTGTCCGGGAGTGGAGAGGCCGATAGTCCAGGACTCGTCGCCGCCCTTCTTCACATACAGGGTCTGTCCCGTGGGATCCTCGCGGCGCCGGAGCGTGGCACCGCCGTGGGGGTTGTCGCGCAGATGCTGTTTGATGACCAGGAGGTTGGCCTCGGCGGCCGTGACGTCGGGTCTCTGCGCCATTGCCCACCAGGTGAAGTAGGCGCGGGGCTGGAACAGGAGATGCAGGTCGTCGCCTTCCATGCAGATAACGCTATCGCCCCCTTCTGCGGTCAGCAGCGATATTTCAATGCGACGGCTGGCGGAAGAGAGGACAGCGGCGACCGCGGCAGTTGGTCCTGATACGGAGAGGAGTCCATCGCTTTCGGCCTTGGCGAGTCCACGGGCCACCAGAGACGACGCACCTGCGCTCACCATGTCCGTATTGTCCAGGTAGCCGGCCACTCTCAGGGCTTCCGCGCTGAGCACTCCAGCCTCGCCGCCCCGGAGGGTTGCTAGGGCGGCTATCTCGGCAAAGCCGTATCCGATGGCATCGGGTATGGCGGTGGTTTCCGCAGTTGTCTCAGTCATCGTCGATACCTCTCCTTGTGGGCTCAGAATCCAAAGAAGTCGCCGACCTTTTCGGCGGCATCCCCGGCACCTTCCCAGGCTTCCTTGGCACCATCAGCGATGGACCCGCCGATGGCATTGACTGTCTCCTTGACTATCGGAACATTGTCGTAGATGGCCAGTGCGCCGGACGCTACCATCGCCGCTGTTCCTACAGGAGGGGGAGCGAAACTCGCCACTCCCAGGCCGGCCTTAACTCCAGAGTAGAGGGCGGCCCATCCGTCGCCTTCCTTGATGTTGTTGACAGTGTCAAGCACGTCAAGACCGACCCCGATTCCGCCCAAGGCTTTACCGCCGAACTCGAAGAACTTCGCTGCCTTGCCGCCCTCGGCGAGGTTCAGTGCAGTGTCCCACCTGCCGTCGAATAACTCTGACGAGGTGTTGAAATACTGGCTCAGCATGTTCGAGTCCTGGAATGCCTTCGCCGCGGTCCGGAAGTCCCTGGAGAAGAGGAACTCGCCGAGGTTGTCTGCCTTGCCAATGAAGTGGGGAAGATCGAACAGTCCTGCCCGGAGATTCGGTAGTGCCTTGGTGAGGTTGTAGATATCCCAGCCGCTGCGGAACGGGGAGTTTGGATCCGTTAGCCAGTCCGGGCCCCAGGGATCGTTGCTGCCCTGCCCCGGGATTGGCGGGCGGGGACCGTTGTTGCCGGTGGGCGAACCGGTGCCAGGTCCACCAACAGCGCCTGCGCCGTTGGTGCTCGCCTTTTCCTGCTCATCTGCATTCCTGAGCAGCACCTTCGATTCCTGCTGCAGCCGCGAGACAGTCTGCTGAAGGAGCGTGCGGTGGCTGCTGTTCCAGTCAGACCGGAACCGCTGGGCGTCTGCGCCTTTCCAGGCCGGGTTGTTGTTGATCTGGCTGCTTAGCTGCGTCGACTGCTGCTGCAGCAGGTCGGCCGTCTTGTTGAACTGCTGCGCGAGGGCCCGAAGTTGCTCGACGTCGGCGCCCCACAAAGTTCCTGCCACCAGGATTCCCCCCAATATTCATCCAGCAGCCCCCAGAGTGCTGCGTGCCCCAGCCTAGGCCAGGACCGCGCCACCCGCGATGGGGTGGCCTCCCCATGCCGCTGCCAAAAGCGCTAACTGCGGTCCGACTGCTCCAGGACGGCTGCCTTCCGCGCGCGCAGCGCGAAGAACGCGCCGAAGGTGAACACCTGGGTGACCACCACCAGCACGATGGCCCCGGCGATCTTGTTGCCGCCCAGGATCATGGTGAGGCCCACAATCGCTGAGAGCAGTGCCAGTAGGGGCAGCAGCATGTAACCCAGGACGAACAGGGTTTCCGGTTTTTTCAGCATGTTCCTAGCCCTCGGTCCGGGTCCATTTGGTGAATCGGTAGCGCGTACCGTTGGCCGCCGTCAGCCACCCGTCCGGCGGGACGGAGGCGGACGCCTCCCAACTGGGGCCGAGCTCGGGAGCGAAGGTGTCGCCGTCGGCCTTGACATCGATGGTGGTGACCACCGCGACGTTGGCGAGTTCGGTGGACTGGCGGAACACTTCGCCGCCGCCCAGGATCCATACCGTTTCGCCGCCGTCGACAAACTGCGACTCAAGGAGCGCGTCATCCAGGGAAGGAACCACGACGGCGCCCTCCGCCTCAGGCGTGTCCGCCCAGCTTTTTTGCCGGGTGATCACAATATTGGTGCGGCCGGGCAGGGGACGGTACTTGTCCGGGAAGGACAGCCAGGTTTTGCGGCCCATGATGACCGGATGCCCGGTGGTCAGCTTGGTGAAGTGCTTGAGGTCCTCGGGCAGGTGCCAAGGCATGTCCCCGTCCTTGCCGATCACACCGTCGGAGGTCTGCGCCCAGACCAGCCCGACGCCGGTGATCGAGGCGGCCAGCTCCTCCGTGAAGGACTGGGGATCCGTGGAGTTTTCGGTGCTCATACGGCAATCGGCGCCTTGATCGTGGGGTGGTGCTTGTAGCCCACCACTTCGAAGTCCTCAAGGGTGTAGTCGAAGATCGACGCCGGCTTGCGGGTGATCTTCAGCTGCGGGTATTCGTAGGGCTCGCGTTCCAGCTGCTTGAGCACCTGGTCCATGTGGTTCTCGTAAATATGCACATCACCGCCGGTCCACACGAACTCGCCCGGCTCCAGGCCAACCTGCTGGGCAACCATGCAGGTCAGCAGCGCGTAGGAGGCGATGTTGAAGGGGACGCCCAGGAACATGTCCGCCGAGCGCTGGTACAGCTGGCAGGAGAGTTTGCCGTTGGCCACGTAGAACTGGAAGAACGCGTGGCAGGGCGGGAGCGCCATGTCGTTGAGTTCCGAGACGTTCCAGGCCGAGACGATGTGCCTGCGGGAATCCGGGTTGGACCTCAGGTTATCGATAAGCTCGGCGATCTGGTCGATGTGGCCGCCGTCCGGAGTGGGCCAGCTGCGCCACTGCACGCCGTAGACCGGGCCGAGGTCCCCGTCCTCGTCCGCCCACTCGTTCCAAATGGTGACGCCCTGGTCCGTCATCCACTTGATGTTGGTTTCGCCGCGCAGGAACCACAGGAGTTCCACCGCCACGGACTTGAAGTGGACCCGCTTGGTGGTGATCAGCGGGAAGCTTTTAGAGAGATCGAAGCGGATCTGGCGGCCGAAAACGCTGGTTGTTCCGGTGCCCGTGCGGTCCGATTTATGGGTGCCGGTGGCCATGACATCGCGCAGGAGGTCTTCATAAGGCGTTGGGATGCTCACCCGTCAAGTCTACTGGCTGGGGGTTGTTCGCTGGCGGCACTGGCGCGTCTCCGCTGGAGCGAACTCCTGCAACGGGGATCACCGCGATCACCACTGCGGCGGTGGCCAAGAGAACCCCGACGGCGGGCGCCGCCTGCCACGCGAAGTCCCACGGTTCCTGCCCGGGTGGCGACGCCCGGTGCAGCTTTGTCCCTTCGCTCATCAGCAGCAACCCTGCCTGGGCGACCAGGAACGCGGCGAGGGTCCGGACCACGCGGTGCACGGTGATGGCGCGGAGGGCGGCGTCGAGTCCCTGGGCAGGTCCCGGGACGCTGTTACGAGTGCCGGCAAGCACCAGGGGAACGCAGGAAAAGAGCGCCGTTGCCGCGCTGGTCCAGGCGGCCATCATCCACGACGGGCCTACCTGCAACCCGGCCTGCCGCCAGGCAACAACACAAATTGCAGCCACAAGAATCGCCGCCGCGATAACGAACGTATATGCCATAGCGGGGGAGACTGTTTGGCGCGGCCAACGGCGGGGTCCGCCGGCCGTCCCGTAATTCCTGTGGACCACCACCTCGCCGAGGGAAACAACCGCCAGGACCGAGACAGCTGACCCGGCCACGAAAAGCGCGGGATGCCCGGTAAGCGCTCCCGGGACGAAGATTGCGGCGGGGACAGGCAGGAATGCGGCCAGCCCCATGACCGCACCGATGGAGACCAGCAGCTTCGTCACCGGCTGCGCACCCGCCGCGCCGTTCCCCCGGGCCGGCGATGGCCCGGGAAGCCGGGGCGGGGCCCACAGCAGCATCACCAGCAGGACAGCCAGGTTAAGGACCCCTGCAGGGTTGAACCAGTTGGCCGGCCCGGTGCCAGGATCGGGGCGGGCCGCGTGGTTGCCCGCGATGGCTGCCAGACCTGCAGCAACTGTTGCGACAGTGCGCAGGAGCCGGTTCGCGGTGATGGTCCTGAGGAGTCCATCGGCCTTACTGCCCAGTCCAGCCATCGGCGGCCGCCGGGCGGTCAGTGCCAGCACAAGCAGGGTCCCCACCGCCAGAACGAGAAGCGCCCCGCCAAGGTAGGCCGCGAGTTCAACGCCGGGAATCCGGCCTTCCCCGCCGAAGGTGGCATATCCACCCGAACCGTCCGGACGCGAACCGTAGGGATGGGCGGCGAAGCCTGACAGCGTGGATGTCCGTACGATTTGCGCGGCAGAAAACAGGAAGACCGCCGCGACGGTCCAGGCCAGGCGGCGCGGCAGGAAGGTGCGGATGGGCCGGACAGCTCCAGCCTGGGCTTCCACGGTCGGGGCACGGGAATAGCTCAGTTGGCCGAGGATGTGCACGGCCAGGCAGCCGAGAACCGGCCAGGCGAGGGCCGGCAAAATCCCGACAGGTCGGCTGGCGGTTTCCGGTACCGGGAGGATCCCGGCGTTGGCTGCCGGAAGCAGTGAACTTCCCAGCCAACCAAGAACTCCGATGCAGAACGCGTGCCGGGACGCCGCTGCCGATACTTCGTGGCCCCGGGCACCACGGATCAGGTATCGAAGCAGGAGGTAGACCCCAGCGGTGAGCAGGAGCGGCCAGAGAACGGCCGCAGGTGGAACATCATGGACAACAGCGATCGTGGCAGCCTGCATTTTTCCCCCAAAAGTGTGCGTGGTCCACTAAGTCAATGCTGCGGGGTCCGCTGGGTCAACCTCGGCTTGCGCTAGTCTTCAAACGGCTTGAACTGCTCCACCGCCACAACGCCTTTCCTCCCGTTGCAGGCCACGTGGCAAACCACCACCTCGCCCGGAGAGAGGTACGGTTCATGGGCCGGCAGCCGCTTCGCCAGATGTGCAGGCATGTGTGCCGCAAGTTGCCTGAGCACAGTCGGCAGGGCTGGCCTGTGCGTGCAGACCACCACGGACCGCTGCTTGTCGAACAGCGAATTGACGACGGCGGCTGTCTTCTTGGGGCTGCGCTGGTGCTTGTGCTCCGTCAGGCCTTCCGCCAGCTTCACCTTGGCACCCGTCGCCCGGGCGTAGGGAGCAACGGTGGCCACACATCGCAGCCAGGGGCTGGTGACCACCCGCATCGGCTTCCAGGACTGCAGGAGCCGGCCAACCGCCTGCGCCTGCCGGGTGCCCGTGGCGGCCAGGGGACGCTCGCCCTCGGCCTTGCTCCAGGATGAGCGGGGCTTTGCCTTGGCGTGGCGGAGCACCAGCAGCGGCCACGTCTCCAGTGCGTCCCGTTCGTGCGCGTCCCGCAGGTATTCAAGGGGGACGACGTCGGACGGGTTGGACAGCAGGCGGGCCGCCTTCTCAGGGGCGCACCACATGACGCTGTCCACCTCCTTGCCGTCCGGCACCAAGGCGTCGCCGTTGACCCTGACCGCCCAGTAGTGGACCACCTTGAGGCCTGATGCCACGTGGTAGTGGATAGGGGGCAGCGGGATGCCCAGCGGCGCCCGGAGGCCGATCTCCTCCCAGACCTCACGGACAGCGCATTCGGGGACCGTCTCGCCGGCGTCGATCTTTCCCTTGGGCCAGGACCAATCGTCATAGCGGGGCCGGTGGATCAGCAGGACCTCAAGGCGGTCCTTGTTGATCCGCCAGGGGATGGCCCCCGCGGCGGTGACGGCTACGGGTTCCCCCGGGTGGTCGGTCTGGTCAGCTACGAGTGCATCGCTCGACACGCGGCTGCCTATCGCCGGCTCAGGCTGCGTTGCCGCGGCCGGGATGCCAGCAGCCAGGACTGGACGTCTTCAAGCGGCTTCCCGTCCTCGGACAAGTGGTGCCGTGTCCAGTGGCCCTCGTTGTCCAGGTGCCAGCTGGAAGTTTCGGGGTCCATGTAACGCCGCATGAGGTCCAGGACGTAGTTGATGTCATCGGGGCTGGCCAACTGGACCAGCGCTTCCACCCGGCGGTCCAGGTTCCGGTGCATCATGTCCGCGGAGCCGATGTACACCACTGGGTCGCCGCCGTTGGCGAAAGCGAACACCCGCGAGTGCTCCAGGAACCGGCCCAGGATGGAGCGGACCGTGATGTTCTCGCTCAGGCCGGGAACGCCGGGGCGCAGTGAGCAGATGCCGCGGACCACCACGTCCACCTTCACTCCCGCTTGGGATGCGCGGTAGAGCGAGTCGATGATGGCCTCGTCCACCATGGAGTTCACCTTGATCTGCACGTGGCCCGGCACTCCCGCACGGGCGTTGCGGATCTCGGCCTCGATCCGGTCGATGAGTCCCGACCTGACGGACCGGGGTGCCACCAGGAGCCGCTTGAAGGTGGACTTGGGGGCGTAGCCGGAGAGCTGGTTGAACAGCTTGGACAAGTCCTCGCCCACCTGGTCGTTGGCGGTCAGCAGGCCCAGGTCCTCGTAGTACCGCGCGGTGCGGGGGTGGTAGTTGCCGGTGCCGATGTGGCAGTAGCGGCGCAGGCCGTCCACTTCCTGGCGGACCACCAGCGACAGCTTGCAGTGCGTCTTCAGGCCAACGATGCCGTAGACAACGTGCACGCCGGCCTGCTCCAGCTTCCGCGCCCAGGAAATGTTGGCCTGTTCATCAAAGCGGGCTTTGATCTCCACCAGTGCAAGGACCTGCTTGCCGGCCTCGGCGGCGTCGATCAGGGCATCAACGATGGGGGAATCGCCGGACGTGCGGTACAGGGTCTGCTTGATGGCCTGGACCTTCGGGTCCGCCGCAGCCTGTTCCAGGAACGCCTGGACGGAGGTGGAGAACGAGTCGTAGGGGTGGTGCAGCAGGATGTCCCGGCGGCGCATGGCGGCGAACACGTTCGCGGCCTTGGAGGTCTCGGACTCGTTCAGGTAGCGGGAGGTGTGCGGGACGTGCTTCGGGTAGTGCAGGTCGGCCCGGTCGATGCCGGCGATGACGGACAATCCCCGGAGGTCCAGCGGAGCCGGCACCGAGTACACCTCGGATTCCTCCACGCCCAGTTCGCGGATCAGGAGCGCGCGGATGTTGGGGTTGATGTCATTGGTGACTTCCAGCCTGACCGGCGGCCCGAAGCGGCGGCGCAGGAGTTCCTTCTCCAGGGCCTGCAGGAGGTTTTCGGCGTCGTCCTCTTCCACCTCCACGTCCTCGTTCCGGGTGACGCGGAAGGTGTGGTGCTCCAGGACCTCCATGCCGGGGAACAGCTTGTCCAGGTGGACGGCAATCACTTCCTCAAGCGCAATGAAGCGGGCAACCCGACCGGGTACGGCACCGGCGCGGGGACCGTCGATGGAGATCAGTCGCGGCAGCTGGTCCGGGACTTTGACGCGGGCGAAGAGTTCCTTGTCGCTGACGGGGTTCCGGACCACCACGGCCAGGTTCAGCGACAGGCCCGAGATGTAGGGGAAGGGATGTGCCGGGTCAACGGCCAGGGGAGTGAGGATGGGGAAGACTTTTTCCGCGAACATGGCGCTGAGCTGCTGCTGGGCGGCGTCGTCCAGTTCGTCCCACTGCATGAGGTGGATGTGCTCGTACGCCAGCGCCGGCCGGATCTGGTCCGCGTACACCTGGGCGTGCCGTTCCTGCAGCCGGTGTGCCTCCTCGCTGATGCTCTCCAGCACCTCGACCGGGCTCAGCCCGGCAGGGGAGGGGACGGCCAGGCCGGTGGCGATGCGGCGCTTGAGTCCGGCCACGCGGACCATGAAGAACTCATCCAGGTTGGAGGCGAAGATGGACAGGAAGTTGACGCGCTCCAGCAGGTGCAGGGTGGGGTCTTCGGCCAGCTCCAGCACCCGGGAATTGAAGGCAAGCCAGCTCAGCTCGCGGTCCAGGAACCGGTCCGGCCGGATATCGCCCTCCGGCTGCAGGTTAGGCGCGAACTCCGGGATGTCGATGCGGTCCTGGGTTGCCCTGGATGCCGGTACCTCGGAGGAGCCGAAGCGCGCCCGCACTGGCACCGCTACATCCTGGGACGTGGCTGTTCCGGAGGGTTCCGGGTTCATGGCAACTCCTTTTGCTGGCGCTTTGGTGCCGGCGCTTCCGCCCCGCGCGGTTCCCTTCCAACCTTACAAGCAATCACTCCGGCCACAGCCGTTGTTTTACCCGGCAGCAGGGTTTGTTGAGGCTGCTCCGGTCACCCTGCCGCCGGACCGTACATGACGTCCATGTCCCAGCGGGTGAATCCCAAACGCCGGTAGAGGGCCACTGCCGCGGTGTTGTCCGCATCGACGTAGAGCATGACGGCGGTCAACCCCACGTCACGGAGGTGCTTGAGGCCCGCGATGGTCAGGGCCTTGCCCAGGCCCATGCCCTGCGCCTGCGGCGTCACTCCCACCACATACACCTCGCCGATGGCCGGATGCGCGCCATGCCGCGGGTGGACCTTCGTCCAGTGGTAACCCAGCAGCCGCCCGTCCCGGTCCTCGGCCAGGAAGAATCCGGCGGGATCAAACCAGTCTTCCGCCATGCGTGCCTCGAGGTCGGCCCTGGTCAGGTTGCCCTGTTCCGGGTGGTGGGCAAACGCCGCCCGGTTCGCGGCCAGCCAGGAATCCTCGTCCTTGCCGGGCACGAAGGTGCGGATGGCCACACCCTCCGGGAGCCCGGCATCGGGCAGGTCCGCTCCCGCCGTCGTCATCCGCATCTTCCACAACTCCCGCACCGGCGCATAGCCGTAGCGTGCGGCGAGATCGGCAGCGGCTTCGTGGTTCCCGTGGGACCACGCCTTCAGCCCGTCAAATCCCCGTACCTCCTTGAGCGCACCCACCAGCCGGTCCGCCACACCCTGGTTCCGGTAGGAGGGGTGGACGGCGATTTCCAGGATGCCGTTGCCGTCCGGCTCTTCGACCACCACGGCGAAACCTGCCAGGTCCTGGGCGGTGGCGGGATCGGAGTCCTCGTCCGGGGCGTACAGGGCCAGTGTCAGCAGCGTGTGCCCGGCGGAATCCCCGGCACGCATGGTCACCAGGGTCTGTTCGGAAATGGAGGGGTTGCCGTCTGATTCCTCGGCGGCGGCCAGGAGATCCCGGCAGTCTTTCAGGAGTTGCTGGTCAACTCCGCCACGGAGGACACGGACGGGCCACTTCTGCGGATGCGCTGGAGTCATGAGCCAAGGCTATACGTCGGCGCGGGTCGGGGCTCAGGCTTCGGTGAGTTCGTCTTCCTGCTGCCGGACCAGGGTGAGGCGGTAGCCGACGTTCCTTACCGTGCTGATGAGGTTCTCGTGGTCCGCTCCGAGCTTGGCCCGCAGGCGCCGGACGTGGACGTCCACGGTGCGGGTGCCGCCGTAGTAGTCGTAGCCCCAGACCTCGGTTAGCAATTGCTGGCGGGTGAAGACGCGGCCGGGGTGCTGGGCAAGGTACTTCAGGAGCTCGAACTCCTTGAAGGTCAGGTTCAGCGGCGCCCCGTTTACCCGGGCAGTGTAGCTGGCTTCGTCGATGATGACGCCGGCGGCGCGGATTTCGCTTGGGGCGTCTTCCTGTTCCGGGACGGCACGGGCAACGGACAGCCGGATGCGGGCCTCCACCTCGGCGGGACCGGCGGAATCGAGGACGATGTCGTCAACAGCCCAGGCCGACGAGACTGCAGCCATGCCGCCTTCGGTCAGGATCAGCACCAGCGGAGCGGAGAGGCCGGTGGCTTTCAGGAGCTGGGTGAGGGAGCGGGCGCCCACCAGGTCCTTGCGGGCGTCCAGCAGGACGATGTCGCAGGGGTCCGTTTCCAGCAGGGCGGTGGGTTCGGCGGGCAGGATATGAACCCGGTGGTTCAGCAACTCGAGGGCAGGCAGGATGTCCACCGAAGAACCGGTGCTGTTGGTCAGTAACAGGATGTGCGACATTGTTCCTCCAAGGGCCGTCCGCGCATCATTGGGCGACTGAACCGGTTTCTCACCGGCCGGTACTGGCTTCCTGCAGGAGGTTTTTGGACCGTCGGCACGCCGCCGGCCAGCCACCTCAGCAGGGAGCGTAGCTGAACCTTGAGTATACCCGGCGGCCCCCTTCCAGCCACAGATTGCGGCCATGAACAGGCCCGATTTGCGACATATCCGGTTCACATAAGGCAGGATTGAACCAGGGCTGACCAGCCCTGCCACGAGGGGGCGGACCAGCCTTCCGGCCGAACGCCAGGATGGGAAAACAGCGCAGTGAGTGCACCGACGAAGCACAGGCCGGGCCCCGCATGACGGCCGAATTGCAGGCACCCGTGCGTTCGCTTGGTTCCTGGACCGTCGGGGTCGTTGGGATCGCCGGCCTCATCGCCATCATCGCGGGGGTCTATGCCTCACCGGAGGCGCTCGTGGCAGTGGGCATCGTGATCGCCGCGGCCGTGGGCATTGGCTGGCCGCACTTCCTGCGCATTCCCGCCAAGAAGACCCTTGCCGCCGTCATCGCCCTGCCCGGTGCGGCGTCCGCAGTGGCCGCTGCCCTGACTCCGGCTCCCGGGTATCTGGACTGGACACCGACATTTGTGGCGCTGGGGATGATGGCCGTCTTCGTGGTGCAGCTGATCCGCGGCACCGGCCAGGCGCAGCGGCTCGAATCCACCCTTGGATGCTGCGCAGGCGTCCTGCTGTCCTGCCTGGGAGCGGGCTGGATCGCCGGCGCCCGCTTCAACGGCGTCCGCGAGATGCTCCTGGTGGCGGCCGTCAGTGCGGCCGTGGCCCTGCTTGCCGGGCTCATTCGCTGGCCGGACAGCATCGTGGCGCCGCTGGGAGTGGTGCTGGCCGGACTGGCAGGTCCGCTCGCGGGACTGGTCCTGTCTGATATCGCCGTCCTGCCGGCCGCCGTCTTCGGCGTGGTGGTGGGTGCGGTCCTGGCCAGCTTCCGCCGTCTTGCCACGCTCCGGGGTGCCCCGCTGAACATCCCCGCCGCACTGAGCATGGGCCTTGCCCCGGTTTCGGCTGTGGGGTCCCTCGCTTACTTCATCGACAAACTACTCATCTACTAACGGGTTAGGATGGCACCATGTCCGTACTTGCTTTTGAAATCTTCTTCCTTGTCCTGCTCGGCATCGCGAGCCTGTCCATGGCCTGGTTCGCCGGTTTCGTGGTTTACCGCCTCTTCAAGGGCCAGAAGTAGCCACCCCTTTTCCGGTGCCAGCCGCATCTGGAGGTAAGACCAATGCCTATTGAGATTCCTACAGACCTGACCCCTGAACTCGTCCCCCTTTCCTGGCTCATTGGTGAGTGGGAGGGCCGCGGCCGTCTCGGCAGCGGCGACGAGGATTCCGAGCACTTCCTGCAGCATGTCTCGTTCACCCACAACGGCTTGCCGTACCTTCAGTACCGTGCCGAAAGCTGGCTGACCGACGACGAAGGGACACGGCTGCGGCCGCTGACCGTCGAGACAGGTTTCTGGGCACTGGAGCGCAAGCAGTTGGATGCCGACGGCGGTCCCGGCCTGGTGCCGGCAGACATCGTGCCGGTGTTGAAGAGCGCCGACGAGGTGGAAGCGCTGCGGAACAAGGACGGCGGCTTCGACATCTCCGTGTCCATCTCGCACCCTGGCGGAATCTCGGAGCTGTACTACGGCCAGATCAAAGGCCCGCAGATCCAGCTGACCACCGACATGGTGATGCGCGGCAGCCACTCCAAGGACTACAGCGCGGCCACCAGGATCTTCGGCCTGGTGGACGGCAACCTGTTGTGGCGGTGGGACGTTGCCACCGGCGGAGAGGCCGGCAAGGGACTGGAGGCCCACGCCTCCGCGTTCCTGCACCGCGTTTCCTGAGCAGGGTTCCACGCAATTCCCGGGAACCCGGAATACCGCAGACCCGTGAGGACTTCTACTTCATATGATTACGCCCAGCCCTTTGTTGTCGCGCCCGGGCGCCGTCGAGGCCGCCGGCCCCGACGCCGGTGTCGCCGCCCACTACGGTGAGCCGCTGCGCGAGCAGCGCGCCCTCGCAGCCGGAACCGCCGTCGTCGACCTTTCCCACCGCGGCGTGGTTACCGTCACCGGGCCGGACCGGCTGAGCTGGCTCAACACCCTGTCCTCACAGCAGGTGGCAGCCCTCAAGCCCGGCGAGTCCAGCGAGCTGCTGCTCCTGAGCGTCCAGGGCCGCATTGACTTCGACGCCCGGGTGGTTGACGACGGCGGGACCACGTGGCTGATCGTGGAGGCCGCCGAGGCCGCGCCGCTGGCTGACTACCTCAACCGGATGAAGTTCATGCTGCGGGTGGAAATCGCCGACGTTTCGGCGGACTGGGCCGTGATGGGAAGCACCCGTGCGGTCCCCGAATGGTCCGCCTACCTTGCCTGGCAGGATCCGTGGCCGCACGTGGGCGCCGGCGGCTACTCCTACGCCACCGTTTCCGAAGAGAACCATCCAGGCGTGGACCGTCCATGGTTCGAGTACCTGGTCCCTGCCGCCGAACTGGAGGACGCCGTTGCCGGCCGCCCGCTGGCAGGCGTGCTCGCCGCCGAAGCCCTGCGCATTGCCGCCTGGCGCCCCCGCATCGGCGCCGAAACCGATGACAAGACCATTCCGCACGAACTGGACCTGCTGCGCACCGCCGTGCACCTGGCCAAGGGCTGCTACAAGGGGCAGGAAACCATCGCCCGCGTCCACAACCTGGGCCACCCACCGCGCCGGCTGGTCTTCCTGCAGCTGGACGGCTCGCAGCACACCCTGCCCGCCGCCGGCAGCCCGGTCTTGGCGGGGGAGCGGAAAGTGGGAACGGTGACTTCCGTGGGGCAGCACTACGAGATGGGGCCCGTGGCTTTGGCGGTCATAAAGCGTTCCGTTGCCCCCGATGAAATACTGACGGTCCTGGACGGCGACGAGCCCTATCCGGCCGCCCAGGAACTCATCGTCGCCCCCGACGCCGGCCAGGTTGTGGGGCGCCAGACCGGATTCCTGAGGGGGCCACGCTGATGACCGAAAACACCACGCCCGTCCACGCTGGGACAGAGGCAGCGGAAGGGCGCGACGACGACGCTCTGGCTTTGGCGCATACGCTCTTCCAGGCTGCGCGGGAGGGCAACAGTGCGCTGCTGGGTGCCTACCTGGACGCCGGCGCCCCCGCCACCATGACGAACGCTGCGGGGGATTCCCTGCTGATGCTGGCCGCGTACCATGGCCACGCCGGCACCGTTGAGCTGCTCCTGCAGCACGGGGCCGACGCCAACACCGCCAATGACCGGGGGCAGACGCCCCTCGCCGGTGCGGCATTCAAGGGTTACACGGACGTGGCCCGGGTCCTGCTGGGCGCCGGAGCGGATCCGGACGCCGGTGCGCCCTCGGCCCGTGCCGCGGCGCAAATGTTTGCCCGCACGGAGATCCTGGACCTGCTGGGCTAGCCTCACCCGGGTTCAGCCCGGCACAGCCACAACTTCAAAAGGATGACAGAGTGGAAAACGTAGAAAAGCCGTGGCCGGCACTGTGGTCCCTGGTGATCGGGTTCTTCATGATCCTGATCGACAGCACCATCGTCTCCGTGGCGAATCCCCGGATCATGGAGGGCCTGCACGCCGACATCAACTCGGTGATCTGGGTGACCAGTGCCTACCTGCTGGCCTACGCCGTTCCGCTGCTTATTACGGGACGGCTTGGCGACAGGTTCGGGCCCAGGCGGCTGTACCTGCTGGGCCTGGTGGTGTTCACTCTGGCGTCCCTCTGGTGCGGGCTGGCCCAAAATGTGGAAACCCTCATCGCCGCACGTGTGATCCAGGGGCTTGGCGCAGCCGTGATGACGCCCCAGACCATGGCGGTCATCACCCGTATCTTCCCGCCCGACCGGCGCGGCTCCGCAATGGCCATCTGGGGCGCCACGGCCGGGATGGCCACCCTGGTGGGCCCCATCCTGGGCGGTGTCCTGGTGGACGGCCTTGGCTGGGAGTGGATCTTCTTCATCAACGTGCCCATCGGCGTCGTTGGCTTCATCCTGGCGACGCGCAACGTCCCGGCGCTGAGTACCCACCCGCACCGGTTCGATATTCCCGGCGTCCTGCTGAGCGCCGTCGGGCTCTTCCTGCTGGTGTTCGGCATCCAGGAAGGCGAGACGTACAACTGGGGCACCATTACCGGTCCCATCAGCGTGTGGGGCCTGATCATCGCCGGCCTTGTCGTGCTGGCCGCGTTCGTGGCCTGGCAGCGGTTCAACAAGGGTGAGCCGCTGCTGCCGCTGGGACTGTTCCGGGACCGGAACTTCTCCCTCGCCAACCTCGGCATCACCATGGTGGGGTTCACGGTGACGTCCTTCGGCCTGCCGCTGATCTTCTACTACCAGCTTGTCCGCGGCCTGACGCCCACCCAGTCAGCACTCCTGATGGTGCCCATGGCGCTGATCTCGGGAGGCATGGCACCGGTGGTGGGAAAGATCGTGGACCGGGTCAACCCGAAATACCTCGCCGCTTCCGGTCTGGTCTTGATGGCTGTCGCCCTGGTCTGGAACGGCCTGCTGATGCAGCCTGACACTCCCATCCTGCTCTTCCTGCTGCCAAGCGCGGTCCTTGGCTTTGCCAACGCAGGCATCTGGGCCCCGCTCAGCACCACGGCCACCCGGAACCTGCCTCCCCGCCAGGCGGGCGCGGGTTCCGGCGTCTACAACACCACCCGCCAGATTGGGGCCGTACTGGGCAGCGCGGCCATAGCCGTCCTGATCCAGTCCAGGCTTGCCGCTGAACTTCCCAGCGGCCGTCCGGGTGCCGGCGCCGGCGAGGGGATGACCATGGGAGGCAGCCTGCCCGAGTTCCTGCATGCTGGATTCTCGACAGCGATGGCCCAGTCCATCTTGCTGCCCGCTGCCGTGGTGCTGGCCGGGGCGGCGGTGGCGCTGTTCTTCGCCAAGCCCAAGCCCGTGCAGGGCTGGGGTGCTGCGGACGGTGCCGGCCCCGGGCAGTCAGCGAAGGTGGACGCTGGTCTGGATTCCGCCGGCTGAAAGCCCGAGTTTCCGGGCCAGGGCCAGGCATCCGGTGTTGCTGACGTCCGCGCGCCACTGCAGGGTCAGCCCGGCGGCGAGTGCCTCGTGGGCCGCGATGGACCCCGCCAGCGCGCCAAGGCCCCGGCGGCGCCACTCAGGATCCACCAGCACGCCCAGGTTGGCCAGCAGGCCTTCCCATTCCCCGTAGGCACCGCAGGCCAGGGGCACGCGCCTGCCGTCCAGCTGATGCACGATGGTGAAGCGGTTCTCCAGGTCGGAGAGTCCCACTTCGTTGACGTCGTCCGGCGGGCAGCGCCCCTCCAGCTCTATCGCCTCGGGGTTGCCGTGCGAGACGGTCAGTTCTTCGGACGGCTGCTGAAGCGGAAGGTCGTCCGCGAAGAACAGGGCAGCTGCACCCAGTCCGTGGCCACCGCGTTCCCTGGTCAGTTTCAGGAGCGTGACGTGCTGGGCCATCTCCTCATCGGGAATGCCCGCAGCGGCATCGATCACGCTCTGCGGGCCCACCAGCGCCGAACTCCCGAACAACCGAACGAACTCCACGGTGCGGCATGATTCGTCGGCCCGGACAATCCTTTTCCCGGACGCCAAAGCGTCACCGAAAGCGTCGTCGTCAAGGCCCAGCCGGCGCGCCCACGCCAGCTGGATGATGGCCGCAGAGCCGGGATCGAGTGTCATAGTCCCAGCCTAGGGCGGCCCGAAGGCTTAGCCGAACAGGACAGGCTTAGCCGAACAGGACCGCGGCTTCGTCGTACCGGTTTTGCGGGACGGTCTTGAGCTGGCCCAGCGCCTCCTCGAAGGCCACGTGGCGGATGTCAGTGCCCTTGAGCGCCACCATGGTGCCCCAGTAGCCCTCCACCACGGAGTCGATGGCGGCCATGCCCAACCGGGTCGCGAGGACACGGTCGAATGCGGACGGGACGCCGCCGCGCTGGATGTGGCCCAGGATGGTGGCGCGGGTCTCGATGCCGGTCCGGGCTTCGAGTTCGGGGGCCAGCTGGTCGGCGATGCCGCCCAGGCGCGGCCGGCCGAAGGTGTCCAGGCCGCGCTCGGAGTGCGGGCTTTCCATGTGCTCGGGCACAAACCCTTCGGCGACAACCACCAAGGGTGCGCGGCCGCGGGCCTGGGCTTCCTTGACCCACTCGGTGATCTGCTCGATGCTGACCTTCTGCTCGGGAATGAGGATGGCGTGGGCACCGGCGGCCATGCCCGCATGCAGTGCGATCCAGCCCACGTGCCGGCCCATCACTTCGGCGATCATGCAGCGGTGGTGCGATTCACCCGTGGTGCGCAGCCGGTCGATGGCCTCGGTGGCGATCTGCACTGCGGTGTCGAAACCGAAGGTGTAGTCGGTGGCGTCGAGGTCGTTGTCCACCGTCTTGGGGACGCCGACAATTTTCAGGCCGGCGTCGGTCAGGCGCTTGGCGGCAGCCAGGGTTCCCTCACCACCGATGGCGATGATTGCATCGATGCCCAGCCGGTCCAGGTGGGCCTTGATGGCCTCGGGGCCGCCGCCGTTTTCGAACGGGTTGGTGCGGGAGGTGCCCAGGATGGTGCCGCCCTGCTTGGCTATACCGCGGACCATGGTGCGGGGGATGTCGATGATGTCGCCCTCCACCACACCGCGCCAGCCATCGCGGAATCCGACGAATTCCTGGCCATGGACGGCGATGCCTTTCAGCACTGCGCCGCGGATGACGGCGTTCAATCCGGGGCAGTCGCCACCGCTGGTGAGGATTCCAATTTTCATGTTCGGCTCAAATCCTGGGAGAAGGTTTACAGGCAGAGCGCCACGCTGAGCTCACCTAGAAGTGTAGTGGGGTGTGTGGGGTACGACACAAACCGGTTACATAGGGGTGCGCTGTCAAGAAGCGGGGAACAGCGAAAGGCCCCTGCCTGCGCGAATCATTCGCGTCAGGCAGGGGCCTTGGTCCGGTGGGTGGAAGCCGGGTCCCTACAAGCGACCGGAAGGGGCCGGTCAGGGCCGGTTCAGCGACCGGCGGTCCAGGAACGTCTGGAGCAGGATTTCGTTGCGCTGGTCCGGAATGATGATCCAAGCCAGGAGGTAGAAGATCACGGCGGGTCCGGGGAGCAGGCAGAACAGCAGGAACGCGATGCGCACGTAGGCCACGTCCACGTTGAGCCGCGCCGCGATGCCACCCAGCACCCCGCCAAGCCAGCGCTGCGGGCCGCGCTTCAGGCCAAAGCCCCTGACAATGCTGAAGAACTTATCCATGGTTCAAGACTTCCCTGTAGTTGGTTCGTTGTCACGTTTCCGGGCCGAGAGCAGGCCGCCCACCACCAGGGCCACGCCCGCCCCGATCATGAGGCCGATCAAGACGTAGGTGCCGTTGAGGGTGACGATGCCCAGTTGCGCCACGATGATCAGTGCCGCCAGCGCCAGGACGATCAGTCCCCACACCACCGTTCCCACCCTGGCAGGTGCCGGGCCCCCGGTACCCGTTTCCGTCGTCGTGATGTTGCTGCTGTCCATGTCAGTTGCCTTCCTGGATGGTGACGTTGCTGAAGGTGCCGTCGATCTGCACCACCAGGTGGTTGCCGGGCCTGTCCGTGTTGTAGCTGCTTTCGCGGGTGGTGGTGCCGCCGCGCTGGCCGCTTGCCTCGTTCAGGTTCCCCATGGTCATGTCCGCCTTGATGTCCACGGGCACGTTGTGCGGGATCACCACGGTGACGTTGCTGGCGGTGATGTCCAGGGGAACCACGACGTCGGAGGCCAGGGGGGCGGTTGGGGACAGGCCCGTGAGGTCCACGGTTCCCCGGCCGGCGGTGATGTCGATGCCCCCGCGGGCCTCCTCTATGCTTGCCGGGTTCCAGTCCACCTGCTGGAAGCGCATCCGGCCGTCGTCCACCGTGTTGTAGACGCCACCGGTAACAAGGGCGATCACGGCGAAGAGGCTCAGGATGCCCGCGGTCCGGCCGCGGAGGCCCGCTACCAGGATGCCCAGGCCCAGGACCGCGGCCGCGCTGGCCCACACAATGGCGTTTGCGGAACCGCCCAGGTGGATGAGGTTGGCGGCGTCCAGTGCCTTGAGCCCGCCGCCTACCAGCAAGGCGCAGCCGGTTGCGATGGCGACGGCCGGGGCGCCGGGACCGGACGGCCGGGGCTTTGGCGGCCGCGGCGGGACCCATGGTGCCGGGTAGCTGCTGCCGCCGGGTACTCCGCTGCCGGGGCCGCCCGGTGAGCCACCGCCGGGTGCACCTGCGCCGGGGACCCTGCCCGGGGGAACGGTGCCGGCATACCCGCTGCCGGTTCCCGCGCCTGTGGTGCCGTAGCCGCCTTGGCTGGACCCCGTGCCACCGGGATAGGTGGGCGCACTGCCATAGGTAGGCGCCCCGCCGTAGGTAGGCGCACCGCTGCCGGACGCCGAAGGTTGGCCAGGTGCCGGTGCCGGAGCCGTGCCGGCGGAGAAGGATGACGTGTAGCCCGTGCCGGAGTGTCCCATGGGGTGGGTCGTACCGTGGACAGGTCCGTGGCCGGCCACAGTGGGGTGGGCCTTGTTGCGCTGGGAGAGGTAGTAGACCAGGTAGATCGCGCCGCCCACCCAGAAGACGGTCCACAGCAGGCCGCTCAGCCCGTTGTGGCTCCACCCCCAGAACCCTCCACCCAGGCCCGTTAGTCCCAGGACGGTGGCGATCAGGGAGCCCGTCATGCCGCTTGACCAGCGCCCGGCGCCGGCTTCCTGCACGTGGATCCTGCCATCCGGCTCCGGAAGGAAGGCCCATGCCAGGCCGTAGAGCAGCACGCCGATGCCGGCCAAGAGGGTCAGGACGATGAAGACGCCGCGGATGATGATGGGGTCCACATTCAGCCGGTGGGCGATGCCGCTGCACACGCCGCCGATCCACCGGTCGTTGCCCCGGTAGATACCGTGACTGCGGATCCATCCGAAGAAGTCCGTGGAAGGGGCTGGAGGCGGGCTGTTTTGGAAGGAGTATCCGTTGCCGGGAGCAGCGCCGGGGTTCGCATCAGTACCAGGGCCCGAACCTGCACTATCTCCAGCGGAGGGATCCGGCGCAGGCGCAGAGGGCGTCGAATCGGAAGATGCCAGCGGCTCGGTGGGCCGCTCGCTGCCCGTACCTCGCGGCCCTTCAGGGAGAGGTTCGGCAGGGTGTTCGTCGTCGGGGGAGGGAGTCTGCGAGTTCATACCTCGATCCTCCCGTCCGGGCCCGTTGCCGCTCTACTGGGGGAAACCCTGAACCGTCCCTGAGCTGTCCCCGGGAACAGGCCGGATGCGGTCCGGGCCACCCTGATCCGTGCTTGGATTGATCCATGACAACCCTCCCGGCACGCCCGCCCCTGGCACGGAGCAGCGACCGTGTCATCGCCGGGGTGTGTTCGGGCCTGGCCGCTCACCTGGGCTGGCCGGTCAAGAACGTTCGGTTGGGCATGGTTCTCGCCTCCTTCGCTGGCGGTGCAGGCCTGGTCTTCTACGCGTGGCTGTGGATCATGGTTCCCACGGCGGATGAGGCCGCCCGCCGCAATGCCCGCCGCCCGGCGTCGCCCATTGCCCCGGCCGTAAGCCAGCCAATGCCGGGCCAGCCGATTCAGGGCCCGGCCACCCCGGGCTATCCGGCGCAGGGAGCAGCGCCCGACGCCGGGACGCCAACAGGAGCCGACGGTTCCGTCCCCGACGGCCCGGCATCCGCCGCCCCACCATGGTTCCGGGTGCGCGGCATGCGGTACGGCAAGGAAATCCTCCTGGGCTGCGGGCTCCTGCTGGTGGCCGGAATCATGATTGCCCAGCTGCTGGGCGTGGACGTATCCCTCGGCACGCTGATCCCCGCCGCCGCCGTTCTGGGCGGCGCCTCCATCGCCTGGATGCAACTGGACGAAACCCGGCGCGCCGGACTGGTGGACAAGACCAAGGCGGACCAAGCCGGCGGATGGGGGCGGCTCGCCGCCGGACTGGCCCTGGTGGTGGCCGGCGTGCTGGTGATGGTCTCCGGCTCCGGATCGTGGGAACAGACGTGGCTCGCGCTGCTTGCCTCCGTGGCCGTGCTGGGCGGGGTGGTGCTGGTCCTGCTGCCGTGGGCGCTGAAGTTCTGGCGCGACCTGGAGGCTGAGCGGGCCGGCAGGATCCGGGAGACGGAACGGGCAGAGATCGCTGCCCATCTCCACGATTCCGTGCTGCAGACGCTCGCCCTGATCCAGCGGCGGGCGGGGAATGAGCACGACGTCGTCCGCCTGGCCCGTGCCCAGGAACGTGAGCTGCGGGGCTGGCTGTTCCAGGACCCGGGCCGCGAAAGCGGGCAACTCTCAGACCGCATCAAGGCGGTTGCCGCCGAGGTGGAGGACCTGCTGGGCAACGCCGTGGAGGTGGTCACCGTTGGTGATGCGGCCATGACCGAGGCACACGAAGCCCTGGTCCAGGCCAGCCGCGAGGCCATGCTCAACGCGTCACGCCACGGCGGCGGCACCGTCTCGGTCTACCTGGAGGCGTCGGACGGGCCGGCAGAGATCTTCATCAAGGACAGGGGGCCCGGCTTCGAGCTGGGCGACGTACCGGCGGACCGGCTGGGTGTGCGGGAATCGATTGTTGGCAGGATGAAACGCCACGGTGGTTCGGCTGCCATCATCAGCACGGGGGACGGCACCGAGGTCCGGCTCAAGCTGCCGGCTGCAGCAGAACATGCGGAAGGGAAATCATGAACACGGGCCAAGGGACAGGTACACAGGGGACAGGTGCACTTGGGACAGGCGTCGGAAGCGGCCGCCCCGCCGCCTCCGTGCGGGTGGTCATCGTGGATGACCACGCCATTTTCCGGTCCGGGCTGAAAGCCGACCTCGACGCCAGCATCCAGGTGGTGGGGGAGGCCGCCACGGTGGAACAGGCCATCGCCGTGATCGCGGAACAGCGGCCCGACGTTGTCCTCCTGGACGTACACCTGCCCGGCGGCCTCGGGGGCGGTGGGCGGGAGGTTATCGCCGGTTCCGCCGCGTTGCTGTCCACCACGCGTTTCCTGGCCCTGAGCGTCTCCGATGCGGCCGAGGACGTGGTGGCCGTGATCCGCGCCGGCGCACGGGGCTACGTCACCAAGACCATCTCCGGCGCCGAGATCACCGACGCCGTGTTCCGCGTGGCCGGCGGCGACGCCGTTTTTTCCCCCCGCCTTGCCGGGTTCGTCCTGGACGCCTTCGGAACCGCCCCCGCGGACATCGCCGACGACGAACTGGACAAGCTCTCCGCCCGCGAACTCG
This sequence comes from Arthrobacter sp. E1SS-5, assembly GCF_057073715.1. NCBI lineage: Bacteria > Bacillati > Actinomycetota > Actinomycetes > Micrococcales > Micrococcaceae > Arthrobacter > Arthrobacter sp. E1SS-5. The sequence continues at coordinate 3,088,017 of NZ_CP172703.1, read as the reverse complement.
AGGTCATGCGCCTCATAGCCCGCGGCTACAGCTACAAGGAAGTGGCCAAGGAACTCTTCATCAGCATCAAGACCGTGGAAACCCACGTGTCGGCAGTGCTGCGCAAGCTCCAGCTCTCCAGCCGCCACGAACTGACCAAGTGGGCCGCGGAGCGCCGCCTCCTCTAACCCAACGCCCGCTCACTTTTGGCAACTGTTTCCCCAACGCCCGCTCAGCTCTTCCGCCTTAAACCCCAACGCCCGCTCACCTTTGGCAACATTTTCCCAAACGCCCGATCAGCTCTTACGCCTTAAACCCAAACGCCCGCGCACTTTCCCTAAGAAAGTGAGCGGGCGTTTGGGTTTTGCCTGTCAAAAGTGAGCGGGCGTTACTGGGCCTTGCCCAGGAAGTCCTGCAGGCGCTGCACACCCGTGGCGAGATCGTCGTCGCCCAAGGCATAGGACAGCCGCAGGAAGCCGGAGGGGCCGAAGGCCTCGCCCGGAACCACTGCCACCTCAACCTCGTCGAGGATCAGCGAGGCCAGCTCGGCGGAGGTCTGCGGCGTGGCGCTGCCGGACGCCGTCGGGAATTCCTTGCCCAGGAGCGCGCGGACGTCCGCGTACACGTAGAAGGCGCCCTTCGGCGTCGGGCATTCAACACCGGGGATGGCGTTCAGCCCGGCGACGATCGCCTTGCGGCGGCGGTCGAAAGCCACCTTCATCTCGTCGACGGCGGTCAGCGGCCCGGAGACAGCGGCGAGGGCGGCAATCTGCATGATGTTGGACACGTTGGAGGTGGCGTGCGACTGGAGGTTGGTGGCCGCCTTGATGACGTCGGCGGGTCCGATCATCCAGCCCACACGCCAGCCGGTCATGGCATAGGTCTTGGCCACGCCGTTGAGGATGACCACCTTGTCGCCCAGTTCCGGGGCAGCAGTGGCGATGGAGGTGAAGGGTACGCCGTCGTAGGTCAGGTGCTCATAGATCTCGTCCGTGACCACCCACAGGCCCTTGGCCGCGGCCCACTTGCCAATCTCGGCCACCTGCTCCGGGGAGTAGACGGCGCCGGTGGGGTTCGACGGCGAGACGAACAAAAGGATCTTGGTGCGGTCAGTGACGGCTGCTTCGAGCTGTTCGACGGTCACCAGGTAGTCCTGTTCCGGTCCTGCGAAGACCTCCACGGGGACGCCGCCGGCCAACCGGATGGCTTCCGGGTAGGTGGTCCAGAACGGGGCAGGCACAAGGACTTCATCGCCCGGATCCACCAGGGTGGCGAACGTGTTGTAGACGGCCTGCTTGCCGCCGTTGGTCACCAGCACCTGTGACGGGTCAACCTTGTAGCCCGAATCGCGCAGGGTCTTCTCGGCGATGGCCTTCTTCAGCTCGGGCAGCCCGCCGGCGGGGGAGTAGCGGTGGAACTTGGGCTGGCCCGCAGCCTCAATGGCTGCCTGGACGATGTAGTCCGGGGTGGGAAAGTCGGGTTCGCCCGCACCGAAGCCAATCACCGGCCGGCCAGCTGCCTTCAGCGCCTTGGCCTTGGCATCGACGGCCAGGGTTGCGGATTCGGCAATGGCGGAAATGCGTTGGGAAACGCGGGCGGCAGACATGGCAGGTCCGTTCTTCGCTTGCAGCCCGGAGGCTGGAATGTGGATTCGACGATTTCTACTCTATGCTGTTCACCGGACCCTCCGGGGTGCCGGTTTTGATTTATGACTGCCCCGCGCAGCAGGTTTCAGGCCGGTGGTTCGGACGGGCCGGAACGGGCTGGTTTTACCTATGCGAAGTTCTTGCGTAGACTGGTTCACCGGTGTTGAAACACGGATGATGACGTGTGCCCCAGTTCAAGCTGGTGTTGGGTCGTCAAAGAGTGGTATTCACTCCATAGGGTAGTGGCGCAATTGGTAGCGCAGCGGTCTCCAAAACCGCAGGTTGCAGGTTCGAGTCCTGTCTGCCCTGCGCAAGCTGTTCCGGGCGGAAGCCCGGAACAGGCGCAGCAACCATGGTTCTGATCAGGGCCGGGTAATCCACCATTGCAAAGATGAGCGAGGACCAGGTGACCGAAACAGCTGCCAGCAGCTCCAAGGGCCGCCCAGCTAAGAAGGAAGCCAAGGCAAGCTTCTTCGCCCGTATTGCACTTTTCGTCCGCCAGATCATCGGCGAACTGAAGAAGGTTGTTGCCCCCACCCGCAAGGAACTGATCAACTACACGCTCGTGGTGCTGGTGTTCGTGGCCATCATGATGGTCATCGTCAGCCTGCTGGACATAGGTTTTGGAACCGCTGTCAGCTGGATCTTCGGCGGTACCGGCTCCAAGGACAGCTAAGGCTGCACGGTCCGCAGGCCGCGTGTTCCGCCCCGAAACAGGGAAGGATGCACCGGTGTGCGGAATTGAGCCATTTAAATAGGCATGTTAGGCAATGAGGAAGCAGGAGACCAAGTGTCTGAGCAGGAGCTCGAGGTAACCGAGACTGGGCTGGAAGAATCCCCGGACGTCACGGCAGAAGCCGGCGAAGAGTCCGAGGTTGAGTCCTCCGCGCCCGAATCCGACGACGCCGCCTCCGACGTTGCCGACGCAGACGCAGAAGCCGGCGACGACGAGACCGACGCCCTTGCCGCCGCGGCAGCCTCTGCAGCTGCAGACCCGGCCGAGGAATTCAAGGCCAAGCTGCGCCGCCAGGAAGGTGACTGGTACGTCATCCACTCCTACGCCGGTTACGAAAACCGCGTAAAGGCCAACCTTGAAACCCGCATCCAGACCCTGGACATGGAAGATTACATCTTCGAAATCCAGGTCCCCATGGAAGAAGTCGTGGAGATCAAGAACGCCCAGCGCAAGGTGATCAACCGCGTCCGCATCCCCGGCTACGTCCTGGTCCGCATGGACCTGACCGACGCCTCCTGGGGTGCCGTCCGCCACACCCCCGGCGTCACCGGCTTCGTCGGCAACGCCCACAACCCGGTCCCGCTGCGTTTGGACGAGGTCTTCTCCATGCTCGCCCCTGTCTTCGAAGAAGAGCAGGCCGAGAAGGGCAAGCCGGTCAACAAGCAGAACCAGGCTCCCGTGGCTGTGGACTTCGAGGTTGGCGAGTCCGTCATCGTCAAGGAAGGCCCCTTCGAGACCCTTCCCGCCACGATCTCCGAGATCAAGCCCGAGTCCCAGACCCTCGTGGTGCTGGTCTCCATCTTCGAGCGCGAAACGCCCGTCACCCTGGCGTTCAACCAGGTCACCAAGATTTGAGAATCCTAGAATTCGTCCCGGCGCCGCCCGCTTAGCGGCACCGGAACGGCCGGCCGCCTTGCCATGGCGGCCAAAAACCTGAGGCACGCTCCTGTGTCCCAGGACGTTATTGAGAGAAGGACCCTACATTGGCTCCCAAGAAGAAGGTCACCGGCCTCATCAAGCTGCAGATCCAGGCAGGTGCCGCCAACCCGGCCCCGCCGATCGGTCCTGCGCTTGGCCAGCACGGTGTCAACATCATGGAATTCTGCAAGGCGTACAACGCTGCGACGGAAGCCCAGCGCGGAAACGTCATCCCCGTGGAAATCACGGTCTACGAGGACCGCTCCTTCACGTTCATCACCAAGACCCCGCCGGCTGCAGAGCTCATCAAGAAGGCTGCAGGCGTTGCCAAGGGTTCATCCACCCCGCACACCGTCAAGGTTGCCAAGCTGACCCAGGCCCAGGTCAACGAGATCGCCTCCACCAAGATGGAAGACCTCAACGCCACCAGCCTCGAAGGCGCAGCGAAGATCATCGCCGGCACCGCCCGCTCCATGGGCATCACCGTCGAGGGCTAATACCCCTTTACCGCTGTCCAGCGTCAGGGTAATTGACGACGACGGGCGGCACTACCGGGAAACCGGCACCACTAAAATTCAAATGTTGGCCATCCGGCCGGATAACGAACCGGATTGGGCGACTGTGGCAGGGCCCGGCGCGGTCCGCAGACCACAACTGCACAAGGAGAAACAAGCAGCATGGCAAAGCGCAGCAAAGCATATGAGGCAGCAGCCGCCAAGATCGATGCAACCAAGCACTACGCACCGCTCGAGGCAGTAACGCTGGCCAAGGACACCAACCCGTCCAAGTTCGACGCCACCGTTGAGGTTGCTTTCCGCCTCGGCGTCGACCCCCGCAAGGCTGACCAGATGGTCCGCGGCACCGTCAACCTGCCCCACGGCACCGGTAAGACCGCCCGCGTCCTGGTCTTCGCCACGGGCGACAAGGCAGAGGCCGCAATCGCAGCCGGTGCCGACTTCGTTGGCTCCGACGACCTGATCGAAAAGATCGCCGGTGGCTGGACCGACTTCGACGCAGCCGTTGCCACCCCCGACCTCATGGGCAAGGTTGGCCGCCTCGGTAAGGTCCTGGGCCCGCGTAACCTGATGCCGAACCCGAAGACGGGCACCGTGACCCCCGATGTCACCAAGGCCGTCAACGACATCAAGGGCGGCAAGATCGACTTCCGCGTCGACAAGCACTCCAACCTGCACTTCATCATCGGCAAGGTCTCCTTCGACACCACGAAGCTGGCCGAGAACTACGCAGCAGCCCTGGAAGAGGTCCTCCGCCTCAAGCCGTCCGCTGCCAAGGGCCGCTACATCCAGAAGGCCACCGTGGCCACCACGTTCGGCCCGGGCATCTCCGTGGACCCCAACGTCACCAAGGTGCTCACCGAGGCGTAGTCCTCGATTGAAGTTCCCGCTCCGGACTGGTTCCTGAGCATAAAGAAGACCGTCCCGGCGCATCAGCGCCGGGACGGTCTTCTTTTTTGCACCCGCGCCTTCTCCAGGCTGGCTGAACCCGTGCCCCGTCCTGCCCTCGCTTCGTCGGTGATTGCCGCCGTCGTACTTCCGCCTGCCCGGCGGGAAAAATGTCCTTCGGCGCGCTCGGCGCCCGGCATGGAATGCCGGCGAAAACCAGCATATGCTGGCGATAAATATTGCACTCGGATTCAGGCCTGCTGGCTATGAAGGTGAGTGGCAGAAACGGCTGGGATGATGCCCGAATGGCAATAGACGTTAAGATCGAGCAGCTCTGGATCCCCGACTCACTGGACACCCCGGACGCTGCGGACTTCCTGGCGGCCGTGGAAGTGGGCCGCAAGGTACGGATGCAGACCTGGGGAAGTGACGATCTCGCCTATGGGCCGCTTGAGAAGCTGTTGGAGTTCGCGGACCCCTATGAGCGCCAGCTGATCCTGGTGGCGAAGGTCGACGCTGCCATCGTGGGCACGGTGGACATCGCGCTGCCCCTGACCGACCATCTTGACCTCGCCGAGCTCACTCTGGACATCCTGCCGGAGTACCAGCGGCAGGGTGTGGGACGCCGGCTGCTGGAGGCCGCCGAACACCTGGCCCGCGGCGAAGGGCGCACCATGATCCTGGTGGACACCAACCACCCCGGCGCGTCGCTGCACGAGTTTCAGCAGGCCCAGCTGGTCCCCGGATCGGGCCAGGGGTTCGTGCCGCTGGAGAGCCGGGAAGTGGAGTTCGCACGGAAGACCGGATACACGCTGCAGCACATCGAGCAGTTCAGTTCCTGCCTTCTTCCTTTGGACACCAAGCTGGTGGCCGACCTCCAAGCCGAAGCGGAGGAGGCCAACAACGGCAGGTACCGGCTGCACCACTGGACGGACCGCTGCCCCGAACGCTGGCTGGAAGCGGTGGCAGCCCTTGAAAACCAGGCCGGAGTGGACGTTGACCCGTCGCTGGATGCGCCGATTGAGCAGGACATGGTGTTCGACGCCGGCATCCTCCGGGAGGCGGAAGACGTTGCCATCGCCCAGGGGAGGCGGACAGTGGTCACCGCCGTGGAGCACATCGCCACGGGAACGCTGGTGGGACTGACCACCATCACGGTGCTGGCGCACCGGGCCGACGTCGTGTTCCAGGACGATACCCTGATCCTGCAGGAGCACCGCGGCAACAAGCTGGGCCTGCTGATCAAGGTGGCCAATATGGAACGGCTCAGCGAGCAGTTCCCGGATGCACGCATTATCTACACCTGGAACGCGCCGGAGAACCGGTACCTGCTGACGGTCAATAAGCAGCTCGGCTTCCAGACGGCGGGGGTCACGGGAATCTGGCAAAAGGAGCTTCCAACCCTACGCACCAGCACCAGTTGAGCCCCGATTTGGCGGGCGGGCCGTGCCTCGCGTAAGCTGGAGGTACCAAAGACCGTCGGTTGTTGGAAATCCACTCTCCTGAACATGGCTCAACTCTGCAGTTGTGCGCTGGGGACCACAGTGGCTTTCCGGACGAAGGACCCTCAACGCAGGGCGGCCGGCGCAGGTGAACGAAGCAAAGCTCCATGGTACAGCCGTGTTGAGCCAAGCCCCGTGCATCTGCGCGGGGCGTTTTTAGTTTTAGCTCTCTTGAGCGGGGACCGTCGAATACCGGCACTATCCCCGGAAGGAGGGTTATGGCAACGCCTACCAAGGTTTCAGCAGTAGCTGAGATCACTAACGATTTCAAGGAATCGAACGCCGCTGTCCTGACCGAATACCGCGGGCTCACCGTTGCACAGCTCAAGCAGCTGCGTGTTTCTCTCGGCCAGGACACCAAGTTCGCGGTCGTCAAGAACACCCTGACCGCCATTGCAGCCAAGGAAGCCGGCGTCGAAGCATTCGACGGCCAGCTTGCCGGCCCCACTGCAATCGCGTTCATCAAGGGTGACGCAGTTGCCGCTGCCAAGAGCCTGACGGATTTTGCCAAGGCCAACAAGCAGCTGGTCATCAAGACCGGCTACTTCGAGGGCAAGGCGCTGGACGCCAGCGAGGTTGCCGCACTGGCTGCCCTCGAGTCCCGCGAGCTGCAGCTCGCCAAGGTTGCAGGCGTCCTCAAGGCCCCTGCTGCCGCAGCTGCACGCATCATCGACGCACTGCGCCTCAAGCTTGAAGAAGAGAACGGTGCACCGGCAGCTGCCGAAGCGCCCGCCGCTGAAGAAGCTCCCGCCGCTGAAGCAGAAGCGCCCGCCGCTGAAGCTCCCGCTGCCGAAGAGAACTAATTCTCTTACCCCCACCAGACTCCGGTGCCTGTCCGGCCCAGCGCCGTTCGGACACCACAACAGGAAGGACGCCTACCATGGCGAAGCTCAGCAACGAAGAGCTCATTGAAGCTTTCAAGGAACTGACCATCATCGAGCTCTCCGAGTTCGTCAAGCTCTTCGAAGAGACCTTCGAAGTTACCGCTGCTGCTGTAGCCGTTGCCGGCCCTGCCGGTGGCGGAGCTGCTGAAGAGGTTGAAGAGAAGACCGACTTCGACGTCATCCTCGAATCTGCCGGTGACAAGAAGATCGCAGTCATCAAGGAAGTTCGCGCCATCACCTCCCTCGGCCTCAAGGAAGCCAAGGACCTGGTTGACAGCGCCCCCAAGGCTGTCCTCGAAGGCGCCAACAAGGAAGCTGCCGAGAAGGCCAAGGAGCAGCTCGAGGCTGCAGGCGCCACCGTTACCCTCAAGTAACAGCGCTTTTTCCTTCGGACACCCCGCCCCACTGCGAACCAGTGGGGCGGGGTTTCCTGCTTTAACCCGGTTTCCGGCGCTAGCCGGGCTCGCTGATGTCGGCCACCACCGCGTCCAGGGCCGCCGTGAGTGCGTCGGCGTCAACAAAGGCGCTGTAGCCGTGGGCGCCGGCCCCCATGGAGATGCGGCGTCCGGTGATCGTGGCGTCGGCGTAGACAGGCCATGCGGTGGTGCTGCCCAGGGGCGTTATGGTGCCCCGCTCATAGCCGGTCGCCTCCAGTGCCGTTTCGGCCGGTGGCAGGGACAGCTTGTTCACGCCCACCAGCGTGCGCAGCTTGGGCCAGGAGATTTGCCGGTCGCCCGGGATCAGGGCGAACAGGAAGGTCCCGTCCTTGTGCTTGACCACCAGGGACTTGACGATGTCCGCCGGGTTGATGCCCAGGATGTCCGCGGCCTCTTGGAGGCTCTTCGCCGCGGGCCGCTCCACCACCTCGACCTGCAGGCCCCGGGCTTCGGCGTCGGCCAGGACCCGTTCCTGTCCGACGCCGTCCGCTCCGTTTCGCGATGCGCCCGCCATTAGTCGCGGTACAGCAGGAGGGCCTCGCCCTGCCCGCCCCCGCCGCAGAGAGATACGGCAGCCTTGCCGGTGCCGCGCCGCTTCAGCTCATGGGCAGCATGGGCGGCCAGCCGGGCCCCGGAGGCGCCAATCGGGTGCCCCAGTGCGATGGCGCCGCCGTGGATGTTGCACTTTTCCAGGGGGTAGTCCAGGTCCTTGAGGGACTGCACCGCGACGGAGCCGAAAGCCTCATTGATCTCGATGAAGTCCAGATCGGAGGTGCTCCAGCCGGCCTTGCCAAGGGCATTCATGATGGCGTTCGAAGGCTGGGAGTGCAGGGAGTTGTCAGGCCCTGCGACCTGCCCCGGCTTTCCCACCACCGCCAGGTACTCCAGCCCGTGCTCCTCCGCGTAGCCGCGCGAAGAGAGCACCAGGGCGGCGGCGCCGTCCGACAGGGGAGAAGAGTTGCCCGCCGTGATGGTGCCGTCGGTGACGAAGGCCGCGCGCAGGCCGGCCAGCGACTCCACCGACGTATTCGGGCGGACGCCCTCGTCGGTATCCACCACCAGCGGGTCGCCCTTGCGCTGCTTGACGCTGACAGGTGCGATCTCGCCGTCGAACGTTCCATTCTTGGCCGCAAGCGCCGCGCGCTGGTGCGACTGGGCAGCCACGTTGTCCTGGGAAGCGCGGTCGATGCCCAGCGTGAGGTTGCGCGTCTCGGTGGACAGCCCCATGGACTGCCCGTCAAAGGCATCAGTCAGGCCGTCGTGTGCGGCAGCGTCCAGCGCCTGGATGGACCCGTACGTCCACCCCTGGCGCGATCCGGGCAGCAGGTGCGGGGCCCGGCTCATCGACTCCTGCCCGCCCGCCACCACCACTGAGGCCTCGCCGGCGCGGATCATTCGGGCGGCATCGATTACCGCCGTCAGACCGGAAAGGCACACCTTGTTGACCGTTACCGCCGGGACGTTCCATCCGATGCCGGCGCCGATGGCGCTCTGCCGTGCGGGGTTCTGTCCGGCCCCCGCCTGGAGCACCTGCCCCATGATGACCGCCTCCACGTCGGTGGCCTCCACGCCGCTGCCTTCCAGTGCGGCCTTGATGGCGTGGGCACCGAGGTCCACTGCCGTGAGGCTTGAGAGTTGGCCGTTGATCCGGCCCTGCGGAGTCCGTGCCGCCCCGAGGATGACAACGTCGCTGCTGTCAGGAGAGTTGACCATGGTTACCACTTTCAATCCGGTTCCGGTGTAGGCCACCAAGGCTATCGTGAGCCTGGTCACCCTACTATTCAAACGCTGGGACGCCTATGTGCATTCCTGGCTTCGGTGCATCCCCGGCAGGGGAGCGGTACCCATCAGCGCATGGTGCACGACGGCGGCTGCTTGCGTAGGGTGGATGGCGAGGCTTTGCGGGGGATGCGCTTTGCGGGGAACCGGCCGGCAGGCGGGACGGACGGAGTGGGAATCATGAAGAAGACAGTGACAGCGGCAGCGATCGCAGTAGCCGCAGGGTGGGCTCTGGCGGGCTGCTCTGTATCCACGCCGGCACCGTCCGCGTCGGCATCGTCCACGCCGGCTCCGGCGGACTCGGCCCAGTCCAGCCCGTCTTCTTCGGCCCCGGGCCGGGAAACGGTGAGCAGCAGCCCCGCAGCCGGCGGCACAGCTGCCGGCACGGCAAGCCAGGGCGCCAACGCGGCCGCCACCCGCGAGGCCTGCGAACTCTTTAATAAGCTGGTGGCGGACTATGGAGCCGTGGCTCCCACTGACTCCAACGGCTACGAAGACGTGTACCTGAAGGCTCAGGATGCAAAGGACACGGTCTCCGGTGACCTCAGGGGGCTGTTCAGTTCCCTGGGTCTGCTGGCGATGGACCGGTCCTCCGCGGCGGAGTCCGGCGGAAAGCCGGCGCAGGAATCCCAGGACGCCGTCAGGGATGCCGTCTTCGCCAACTCCGCGGCGTGCACGGCAGCGGGCGTGACGCTCCGGCTCTGACGCAGGGGGCCGGGAGACGGCAGCTGGGAGCCGGATATCCGGTGCTTGCAATCCGGCCGGATGTGGGGTAGACACGTAGGCCGTTTTGCCGTATCGTAGATATTTGCGTCTTCCCTGTTTACCTTCAGCCTTCATATAGCGGTGGGCAACGCCCGGCAGCTGGCAATCAACGTGCCGTAACAACGGTCACAGCATAGCCAGTTCCGGGTCCCGGGTCATATAGCGGAACCGGATGGTAGCGCTGCGGAGTCACTTCGCAGGGTGCACAGCGGGGGAGATCTGAAAACGCCTGAAGGTCTGTGGAAGGATCCCTCTTGGTCGCCTCGAGCACCTCTAATAACGAAACCGCTAACACTGCCGACAGCACTGATGGTGCCACTCGCCGGCTCTCATTCGCAAAGATTCACGAACCTCTTGACGTTCCGAATCTGCTTGCCCTGCAGACGGACAGCTTTGACTGGCTGGTCGGCAATGAGCGCTGGCAGGCACGCGTGGCAAAGGCTGTCGAAGAAAACGATCTCAGCGTCGCCACCACGTCCGGCCTGTCGGACATCTTCGAAGAGATCTCCCCGATCGAGGATTTCCAGGGCACCATGTCCCTGAGCTTCTCCGATCCGGAGTTCGCTGACCCCAAGTACACCATGGCTGAGTGCAAGGACCGGGACGCCACCTACTCGGCTCCGTTGTACGTCAAGGCCGAGTTCATGAACAACAACACGGGCGAAATCAAGCAGCAGACCGTGTTCATGGGTGACTTCCCGCTAATGACCGAGAAGGGCACCTTCGTCGTCAACGGCACCGAGCGTGTCGTCGTCTCCCAGCTGGTCCGTTCGCCGGGCGCCTACTTTGAGCGCGCCGCCGACAAGACCAGCGACAAGGACATCTTCACTGCCAAGATCATCCCGTCCCGCGGTGCATGGTTCGAGCTCGAGATCGACAAGCGCGACCAGGTTGGCGTGCGCCTCGACCGCAAGCGCAAGCAGTCCGTCACCGTCCTGCTGAAGGCCCTCGGCTGGACCGAAGGCCAGATCCTCGAAGAGTTCGGCCAGTACGACTCCATGCGGGCAACCCTGGAGAAGGACGCCACCGAAACCCGCGAAGACGCCCTGCTGGACATCTACCGCAAGCTGCGTCCGGGCGAGCCGCCCACCGTCGAGGCTGCCCAGTCCCTGCTGGACAACCTGTACTTCAACTCCAAGCGCTACGATCTGGCCAAGGTTGGCCGCTACAAGATCAACCGCAAGCTGGGCATCGACCGCTCCCTTGGCGACAAGGAAGCTTCTGTCCTGCACGTTGAAGACATCGTTGCCATGATCAAGTTCCTCGTCGCGCTGCACGCCGGCGAGAAGACCATCAAGGGCACCCGCGATGGCCAGGAAGTGGACCTGCGCGTCGAAATTGACGACATCGACCACTTCGGCAACCGCCGCATCCGCGCCGTGGGCGAGCTCATCGAGAACCAGGTCCGCACCGGCCTGTCCCGTATGGAGCGCGTTGTCCGCGAACGTATGACCACCCAGGACGTCGAGGCCATCACGCCGCAGACCCTGATCAACATCCGTCCCGTCGTGGCAGCCATCAAGGAGTTCTTCGGAACCTCCCAGCTGTCGCAGTTCATGGACCAGAACAACCCGCTGTCGGGCCTGACCCACAAGCGCCGCCTGTCGGCCCTTGGCCCCGGCGGTCTGTCCCGTGACCGCGCCGGCATGGAAGTCCGTGACGTGCACCCGTCCCACTACGGACGCATGTGCCCCATTGAAACCCCTGAAGGCCCCAACATTGGCCTGATCGGTTCGCTGGCATCCTACGGACGCATCAACCCGTTCGGCTTCATTGAAACCCCGTACCGCCTGGTCAAGGACGGCGTCGTATCCGACGACGTCCAGTACCTGACGGCCGACGACGAGGCCGAGGTGCTGATCGCCCAGGCCAACGCGCCACTGGACGAGAACAACCGCTTCTCCGAAGACACCGTCCTGGTCCGTGCCCGTGGTGGTGGGGGCGAGCCCGTCCTGGTTCCGGCCGAAGACGTTGAGTTCATGGACGTCTCCCCGCGCCAGATGGTGTCCGTGGCTACGGCCCTGATCCCGTTCCTGGAGCACGACGACGCCAACCGCGCACTCATGGGTGCCAACATGCAGCGCCAGGCTGTGCCGCTGGTCCGTTCCGAGGCCCCCGTCGTGGGCACCGGCATGGAGCGCGCCGCCGCCGTCGACGCCGGTGACGTTGTCATCGCCAAGAAGGCCGGTGTGGTCACCGAGGTTTCCGCCGAGCTCGTCATCATGCTCAATGACGACGGCACCGAGACCAACTACCGCATCAACAAGTTCGCCCGCTCCAACCAGGGCAACTGCTACAACCACCGCGTCCTGGTGAACGAGGGCCAGCGCCTGGAAGTTGGCGGCATCATCGCCGACGGTCCGGCAACGGACCAGGGTGAACTGGCACTCGGCAAGAACCTGCTCGTGGCATTCATGTCATGGGAAGGCCACAACTTCGAGGACGCCATCATCCTCTCGCAGCGCATCGTTGCCGAGGACGTCCTTTCCTCCATCCACATCGAGGAGCACGAGATCGACGCCCGCGACACCAAGCTTGGTGCCGAGGAAATCACCCGTGACATCCCCAACGTGTCCGAGGAAGTCCTCGCTGGGCTGGACGAGCGCGGCATCATCCACATTGGTGCGGAGGTTGAAGCAGGGGACATCCTGGTCGGAAAGGTCACCCCGAAGGGTGAAACCGAGCTGACCCCGGAGGAGCGCCTGCTGCGCGCCATCTTCGGCGAGAAGTCCCGCGAAGTGCGCGACACCTCCCTGAAGGTGCCCCACGGCGAGTCCGGCACCGTCATCGGCGTGCGCGTCTTCGACCGCGACAACGACGACGAGCTGCCCCCGGGCGTCAACCAGCTGGTCCGCGTCTACGTGGCCGCCAAGCGCAAGATCACCGACGGCGACAAGCTCGCCGGCCGCCACGGCAACAAGGGTGTTATCTCCAAGATCCTGCCGATCGAGGACATGCCCTTCCTTGCCGACGGCACCCCCGTTGACATCGTCCTGAACCCGCTGGGTGTTCCGGGCCGTATGAACGTGGGCCAGGTGCTCGAAACGCACCTCGGCTGGGTTGCCAAGACCGGTTGGAAGATCGAAGGCGAGCCCGAGTGGGTCAAGCAGCTGCCCAACCTGCCGCGCGAGAGTGGTCCCACCACTGTTGCAACGCCGGTGTTCGATGGCGCCCGCGAAGAGGAAATCACGGGCCTGCTGGATTCCACCAACGTGACCCGCGATGGTGACCGCCTGATCAACTCCTCCGGCAAGACGCGCCTGTTTGACGGCCGCTCCGGCGAGCCGTTCCCGGATCCGATCTCGGTCGGCTACATGTACATCCTGAAGCTCCACCACCTGGTGGACGACAAGATCCACGCACGCTCCACCGGTCCGTACTCCATGATCACGCAGCAGCCGCTGGGTGGTAAGGCGCAGTTCGGTGGCCAGCGCTTCGGTGAAATGGAAGTGTGGGCGCTCGAAGCTTACGGCGCCGCCTACACGCTCCAGGAACTCCTCACGATCAAGTCGGATGACATCCACGGTCGTGTGAAGGTCTACGAAGCGATCGTCAAGGGCGAGAACATCCCCGAGCCGGGCGTTCCCGAATCCTTCAAGGTCTTGATCAAGGAAATGCAGTCGCTGTGCCTGAACGTGGAAGTTCTTTCCACGGACGGAACCACAATTGAAATGCGTGACTCTGATGACGCAGTCTTCACGGCTGCGGAGGAACTGGGCATCGATCTGTCTCGCGCAGAGCCCAGCTCCGTAGAAGAGGTCTAGCAGGCGCCCGTACGACGGCGGGTGGGAACCCGCCGTCGTACGCCGCCTCCCTCATCCCGCACCAAGACTTCAGAATTTAGAGAACAAGAGAGAACAGGGACCATATGTCCAGCGAATCCTCCTTCGGCCTCATGCAGATCGGCCTCGCCACCGCGGAAGACATCCGCGGCTGGTCTTACGGCGAGGTTAAGAAGCCGGAAACCATCAACTACCGCACGCTCAAGCCCGAGAAGGACGGCCTCTTCTGCGAGAAGATCTTCGGCCCGTCCCGCGACTGGGAATGCTACTGCGGCAAGTACAAGCGCGTGCGCTTCAAGGGCATCATCTGTGAGCGCTGTGGCGTCGAAGTTACCCGCGCCAAGGTCCGCCGTGAGCGCATGGGCCACATCGAACTGGCCGCTCCGGTCACGCACATCTGGTACTTCAAGGGTGTTCCGTCCCGCCTGGGCTACCTCCTTGACCTGGCTCCGAAGGACCTCGAAAAGGTCATCTACTTCGCTGCCTACATGATCACCAGCGTCGACGAGGCTGCCCGCCACGAGGAACTGCCCAACCTGCAGGTTGAGCACGACATCGAGAAGAAGCAGCTGATCGACAACCGCGACGCCGACATCGCCGCGATCGCCCGCGACCTCGAAGGCGAAATCGCCCGCCTTGAGGGCGAAGGTGCCAAGGCCGCGGACAAGAAGAAGGCCCGCGACTCCGCCGACCGCCAGATGGCCAACGTGCGCAAGCGTGCCGACGCCGATATCGAACGCCTCGAGCAGGTCTGGGACCGCTTCAAAAACCTGAAGGTCGCCGACCTCGAAGGTGACGAAGGCCTGTACCGCGAACTGCGCGACCGCTACGGCATGTACTTCGAAGGCTCCATGGGTGCCGAAGCCATCAAGAAGCGCCTTGAGAACTTCGACATGCAGGCCGAGTCCGAGGCACTGCGCGACGTCATCGCCAACGGCAAGGGCCAGCGCAAGACCCGTGCCCTCAAGCGCCTGAAGGTGGTCAACGCATTCCTGACCACCAACAACAGCCCGCTCGGCATGGTCCTCGACGCCGTCCCGGTGATCCCGCCGGAACTGCGCCCCATGGTCCAGCTGGACGGTGGCCGCTTCGCGACCTCCGACCTCAACGACCTGTACCGCCGCGTGATCAACCGCAACAACCGCCTCAAGCGCCTGCTTGACCTGGGTGCTCCGGAGATCATCGTCAACAACGAGAAGCGCATGCTTCAGGAAGCTGTTGACAGCCTCTTCGACAACGGCCGCCGCGGCCGTCCGGTCACCGGACCGGGCAACCGTCCGCTGAAGTCCCTGAGCGACATGCTCAAGGGCAAGCAGGGCCGTTTCCGCCAGAACCTCCTCGGCAAGCGCGTCGACTACTCCGGCCGTTCGGTCATCGTCGTCGGCCCGCAGCTGAAGCTGCACCAGTGCGGCCTGCCCAAGCAGATGGCCCTGGAGCTCTTCAAGCCGTTCGTGATGAAGCGCCTGGTTGACCTCAACCACGCCCAGAACATCAAGTCCGCAAAGCGGATGGTGGAGCGCTACCGCCCGCAGGTCTGGGACGTGCTCGAAGAGATCATCACCGAACACCCGGTGCTGCTCAACCGTGCACCTACCCTGCACCGCCTGGGCATCCAGGCGTTCGAGCCGCAGCTTGTTGAAGGCAAGGCAATCCAGCTGCACCCGCTGGTTTGTGGCGCGTTCAACGCCGACTTCGACGGCGACCAGATGGCAGTCCACCTGCCGCTGAGCCCCGAGGCGCAGGCTGAAGCCCGCATCCTGATGCTGTCCTCCAACAACATCCTGAAGCCCTCTGACGGACGCCCGGTCACCCTGCCTTCGCAGGATATGATCATCGGCCTGTACCACCTGACCACCAAGCGCAAGGGTTCAGCCGGTGAAGGCCGCGTCTTCGGTTCGGTTTCGGAAGCCATCATGGCCTTCGACGCCCGCGAGCTGCACCTGAACTCGCAGGTCAAGATCCGCCTCGAAGGCTTCGTCCCGTACGCCGGCTGGGAAGCTCCCGAAGGCTGGGAGCAGGGCGAGCCGGCTCTGGTTAAAACCTCCCTGGGCCAGGTCATCTTCAACGAGACCCTGCCCGAGGACTACCCCTGGGTTGAGGCTGTTGCCGACAAGGGCGAACTGTCCCGCATCGTCAACGACCTCGCCGAGCGCTACCCGAAGGTTGTCACCGCTGCAACGCTGGACAACCTGAAGGATGCCGGTTTCTACTGGGCAACCCGTTCAGGCGTCACGGTCGCCATCTCCGACATCGAGGTTCCTGCTGCCAAGCCGGAAATCCTTGCCGGGTACGAAGAGCGCGCCGCCAAGATCCAGGGCCAGTACGATAAGGGCCTGATCGATGACGACGAGCGCCGCCAGGAGCTCATCGAGATCTGGAACAAGGCCACCAACGACATCGCCTCGGTGATGCGTGAGAGCCTGTCCCCGATGAACACCATCAACCGCATGGTGTCCTCCGGTGCACGTGGTAACTGGATGCAGGTCCGCCAGATTGCGGGTATCCGTGGCCTGGTGGCCAACCCGAAGGGTGAGATCATTCCGCGTCCCATCAAGTCCTCCTACCGCGAGGGCCTGTCGGTGCTGGAATACTTCATCGCCACGCACGGTGCCCGTAAGGGCCTCGCCGATACCGCTCTGCGTACCGCCAACTCGGGTTACCTGACCCGTCGTCTGGTGGACGTCTCGCAGGACGTCATCGTCCGTGAAGAGGACTGCGGCACCGAGCGCGGCCTGGTCACGCCCATCGCCGTCGCCGACTCCAACGGTGAGCTGGTCCTGGACGAGAACGTCGAGAACAGCGCTTACGCACGTACGCTGGCCGTCGACGTCGTGGACTCCGAGGGCAACGTCCTCGCAGCCGCCGGCACTGACTGCGGCGACGTCGTTATCGACGAGCTCTTCAAGGCAGGCATCACCGAGGTCAAGGTCCGCTCCGTACTCACCTGTGAGTCCAGCGTCGGCACCTGCGCCCTGTGCTACGGCCGTTCGCTGGCCACCGGCAAGACCGTGGACATCGGCGAGGCCGTGGGCATCATCGCCGCACAGTCCATCGGTGAGCCCGGTACCCAGCTGACCATGCGTACGTTCCACACCGGTGGTGCTGTGTCCGCCGGTGGTGGCGACGACATCACCCAGGGTCTGCCCCGTATCCAGGAGCTCTTCGAAGCCCGTACTCCGAAGGGTGTTGCACCGATTGCTGAAGCAGCCGGCCGCATCACCATCGAAGAGTCCGAGCGCCAGATGCGCCTGGTCATCACCCCGGATGACGGCTCGGAAGAGATCGCCTACCCGGTGCTGCGCCGCTCACGCCTGCTGATCGAAGACGGCGACCACGTCTCCGTCGGCCAGAAGCTGATCAACGGCCCGGTGGACCCCAAGCAGGTCCTGCGCATCATGGGTCCGCGTGCGGCACAGAAGTTCCTGGTGGACGAAGTCCAGGGCGTGTACCGCAGCCAGGGCATCGGTATCCACGACAAGCACGTCGAGGTTATCGTCCGCCAGATGCTGCGCCGCGTCACGGTCATCGAGTCCGGTGAATCCGATCTGCTGCCCGGCGAGCTCGCCGAGCGCAGCCGGTTTGAGGAAGCCAACCGCCGTGTTGTGTCCGAGGGCAAGACTCCGGCTTCCGGGCGTCCTGAACTCATGGGCATCACCAAGGCGTCGCTGGCCACCGAGTCCTGGCTGTCCGCAGCTTCCTTCCAGGAGACCACCCGCGTCCTGACGCAGGCGGCCATGGAAGGCAAGAGCGATCCGCTGCTGGGCCTCAAGGAGAACGTCATCATCGGTAAGCTGATCCCGGCCGGCACGGGCCTCCCGCGCTACACCGAGGTCACCGTCGAGCCCACTGAAGAAGCAAAGGCCAACCTGTTCACCGGCCCCAGCGCATTCAGTGACTTCTCGTACGACACCCTGGGAGGTGACGGAGCTCCCGAGTTCCACGCCATCCCGCTGGATGACTACGACCTGGGCAACGACTTCCGCTGATAGGCGAAGCCTGACCAAGGGATGGTCCCGCACCGCAAGGTGGGGGACCATCCCCGTTTAACCCCTCGATTAAGGCATAGAGCCTGTCCGTGCTAAACTGGTTACCAATTGTTATTGTGGCAGTGGATGAGTGCGCCGGTATCAGCTGAGAGGCTGGACCAGAGCGACGTTTCCGGTTTGCAGGGTTCTTGTGCAACGTATGCCACATTTTTGCATGCCTAGGGAACTGCAGGAATGTATGTTTCGTCCCGGTGTGCGATCCGACTATTAAGGCTTCGCCTTCGCCGCCATGGAGATTCCCTTCAGGGCCCGGGCGGCGGGGCAACGCAACAGGAGAGTGGCCGGAAACAGCCACTCCGGATAAAACGGAGAACACGAGAGTGCCTACGATTAACCAGCTGGTCCGCAAGGGCCGCACGCCTAAGGTCTCAAAGACCAAGGCTCCCGCGCTTAAGGGCAGCCCCATGCGCCGCGGTGTCTGCACCCGCGTCTACACCACCACCCCGAAGAAGCCGAACTCGGCTCTGCGTAAGGTGGCACGTGTGCGCCTCAACGGCGGCGTGGAAGTTACCGCCTACATCCCCGGTGTTGGCCACAACCTGCAGGAGCACTCCATTGTGCTCGTTCGCGGTGGTCGTGTGAAGGACCTCCCGGGTGTCCGCTACAAGATCGTCCGTGGCGCCCTCGATACCCAGGGTGTGAAGAACCGTAAGCAGGCCCGCAGCCGCTACGGCGCAAAGATGGAGAAGAAGTAATATGCCTCGCAAGGGTCCGGCCCCCAAGCGGCCGCTCGTTTCGGATCCGGTATACGGTTCCCCGCTGGTAACCCAGCTCATCAACAAGGTGCTCGTTGACGGCAAGAAGTCCACGGCAGAGCGCATTGTCTACGGTGCACTCGAAGGCGCACGCGCCAAGTCCGGCGGCGACCCCGTTGCAGCCCTGAAGAAGGCCATGGACAACGTCAAGCCTTCCCTCGAGGTCCGCTCCCGCCGTGTCGGTGGCGCCACCTACCAGGTTCCGGTTGAGGTCAAGCCGGGCCGTTCCACCGCACTCGCACTGCGTTGGCTGGTTGGCTACTCCAAGGCCCGCCGTGAAAAGACGATGACCGAACGCCTCCAGAACGAAATCCTGGATGCGTCCAACGGTCTCGGTGCCGCTGTGAAGCGTCGCGAAGACACCCACAAGATGGCCGAGTCCAACAAGGCCTTCGCACACTACCGCTGGTAATACTCCCCGGCCGCCGCCGGCTCAACCGAGCCGGCGGCGAACGTGTAGTCCATCCCAAAAGGAGACCCCGTGGCACAGGACGTGCTTACCGACCTTAGCAAGGTCCGCAACATCGGCATCATGGCCCACATTGATGCCGGCAAGACCACCACAACCGAGCGCATCCTGTTCTACACGGGTGTGAACCACAAGATCGGCGAAACGCACGACGGCGCTTCGACCACTGACTGGATGGAACAGGAAAAGGAACGCGGCATCACCATCACGTCTGCCGCCGTGACCTGCTTCTGGGAAAACAACCAGATCAACATCATCGACACCCCCGGCCACGTCGACTTCACGGTTGAGGTTGAGCGCTCCCTGCGCGTCCTCGACGGTGCAGTTGCCGTCTTCGACGGCAAGGAAGGCGTTGAGCCGCAGTCCGAGACCGTATGGCGCCAGGCTGACAAGTACAACGTGCCGCGTATCTGCTTCGTCAACAAGATGGACAAGCTCGGTGCTGACTTCTACTTCACCGTAGACACCATCATCAGCCGCCTCGGTGCCAAGCCGCTGGTCATGCAGCTGCCCATCGGTGCCGAGAACGACTTCATCGGCGTCGTCGACCTGCTCTACATGCGTGCCCTGGTTTGGCCGGGCGACGCCAAGGGCGACGTGACCATGGGTGCCAAGTACGAAATCCAGGAGATCCCCGCGGACCTCCAGGAGAAGGCCGAAGAGTACCGGGCGAACCTCGTTGAGACCGTCGCCGAGTCCTCCGAGGAACTCATGGAGAAGTACCTGGAAGGCGAAGAGCTCACCATCGACGAGCTCAAGGCCGGCATCCGCAAGATGACCATCAACTCCGAGCTGTACCCGGTGTTCTGTGGCTCCGCCTTCAAGAACCGCGGCGTCCAGCCCATGCTCGATGCAGTTGTGGACTACCTGCCGAACCCGCTCGACGTTCCCCCGATGATCGGTCACGATCCCAAGGACGAAGAGAAGGAACTGACGCGCAAGCCTTCCGCCGACGAGCCGTTCTCTGCTCTGGCGTTCAAGATTGCCGCGCACCCGTTCTTCGGCCAGCTGACCTTCATCCGCGTGTACTCCGGTCACGTGGAATCCGGTGCCCAGGTGGTCAACTCCACCAAGGGCAAGAAGGAGCGCATCGGCAAGCTGTTCCAGATGCACGCCAACAAGGAAATGCCGGTTGACGCCGCTACCGCTGGCCACATCTACGCAGCCATCGGCCTGAAGGACACCACCACGGGCGACACCCTGTGCGACTCCAACAACCAGATCGTCCTGGAATCCATGAGCTTCCCCGAGCCCGTGATCTCCGTGGCCATCGAGCCGAACACCAAGGGTGACCAGGAGAAGCTCTCCACGGCCATCCAGAAGCTCTCCGCTGAGGACCCCACCTTCCAGGTGTCCCTCAACGAAGACACCGGCCAGACCATCATCGCCGGCATGGGCGAGCTCCACCTGGACATCCTGGTGGACCGCATGCGCCGCGAATTCAAGGTCGAGGCCAACGTGGGCAAGCCGCAGGTTGCTTACCGCGAAACCATCAAGCGCGCAGTCGAGAAGCACGACTACACGCACAAGAAGCAGACCGGTGGTTCGGGCCAGTTCGCAAAGGTCCAGATTGCCATCGAGCCGCTGGACACCGCCGAGGGCGAGCTGTACGAGTTCGAGAACAAGGTCACCGGTGGCCGCGTTCCGCGCGAATACATCCCGTCTGTTGACGCGGGCATCCAGGACGCGCTGAACGACGGCGTCCTGGCCGGTTACCCGGTTGTCGGCATCAAGGCCACGCTGCTTGACGGCGCGTACCACGATGTTGACTCCTCGGAAATGGCGTTCAAGATCGCCGGCCGCATGGCTTTCAAGGAAGCCGCGCGCAAGGCGAACCCTGTCCTGCTTGAACCGCTGATGGATGTAGAGGTCCGCACCCCTGAGGAATACATGGGTGACGTTATCGGTGACCTCAACTCCCGCCGTGGCCAGATGCAGTCCATGGAAGATGCCGCCGGTGTCAAGGTTGTCCGTGCGCACGTGCCGCTGTCCGGCATGTTCGGTTACATCGGTGACCTGCGCTCCAAGACCCAGGGCCGCGCTGTGTACTCCATGACGTTCAACAGCTACGCCGAGGTCCCGAAGGCTGTTGCCGACGAGATCATCCAGAAGTCCCGCGGCGAGTAGTCCTTTCCGGACTTTCAAAGCGAACACCCCGGGTACGGCGGCCACCAAGGTCAACGAATCCGGTGCAGGAGGCCGGCCGGTCCAGGCCGGCCCCCTGCACGAACAGGCTCAGGGGACTAGTATTAGTTCCTGAATCTGCGATTTCACCAATCCAAAGCCCCCCAAGTAGACTTGCCTGAGTTCTACCGCGACAAGCGCGGCTGGAGGGCAAGCTATTTGTAAACGTTCTAGGAGGAACCTGTGGCAAAGGCAAAGTTCGAGCGGACTAAGCCGCACGTCAACATCGGCACCATTGGTCACGTTGACCACGGTAAGACGACGCTGACGGCCGCCATTTCCAAGGTGCTGTACGACAAGTACCCGGATCTCAACGAGAAGCGTGACTTCGCGTCGATCGACTCTGCACCCGAAGAGCGTCAGCGCGGTATTACCATCAACATCTCCCACGTGGAGTACCAGACCGAGAAGCGTCACTACGCACACGTTGACGCCCCCGGCCACGCTGACTACATCAAGAACATGATCACCGGTGCCGCTCAGATGGACGGCGCAATCCTCGTGGTTGCCGCTACCGACGGCCCGATGGCTCAGACCCGCGAGCACGTTCTGCTCGCCCGCCAGGTTGGTGTTCCCTACCTGCTGGTCGCGCTGAACAAGGCTGACATGGTCGATGACGAGGAACTCCTCGACCTCGTCGAAATGGAAGTTCGTGAGCTCCTGAGCTCGCAGGGCTTCGATGGCGACAACGCTCCGGTGGTCCGCGTTTCCGGCCTGAAGGCCCTGGAAGGCGACCCCGAGTGGGTCAAGTCCGTTGAGGACCTGATGGCTGCTGTCGACGAGTCCGTTCCGGACCCCGTACGTGACCGCGACAAGCCGTTCCTGATGCCGATCGAAGATGTCTTCACCATCACCGGTCGTGGCACCGTTGTTACGGGCCGCGCCGAGCGTGGAACCCTCGCCATCAACTCCGAGGTCGAGATCGTCGGCATCCGCCCGGTCCAGAAGACCACGGTTACCGGTATCGAGATGTTCCACAAGCAGCTCGACGAAGCATGGGCCGGCGAGAACTGTGGCCTGCTGCTCCGCGGTCTGAAGCGCGACGATGTCGAGCGTGGCCAGGTTGTCGTCAAGCCGGGTTCCATCACCCCGCACACCGACTTCGAGGCCAACGTCTACATCCTCTCCAAGGACGAAGGCGGACGTCACAACCCGTTCTACTCCAACTACCGCCCGCAGTTCTACTTCCGTACCACGGACGTAACCGGCGTTATCACCCTGCCCGAGGGCACGGAAATGGTTATGCCTGGCGACAACACTGAGATGACCGTTGCGCTCATCCAGCCCATCGCTATGGAAGAGGGCCTCGGCTTCGCAATCCGCGAAGGCGGCCGCACCGTTGGTTCGGGACGCGTTACCAAGATCATCAAGTAGTAACTTACTGATCTCTTAAGACGGCCCCGCTGCTTCACGCAGCGGGGCCGTTCTTTCGTTAAAGCGGCCCCTGATACTGTTGCAGCACTGAGAGGAGATCATCATGGGATGGCTTATTTTCCTGATCATCGCGGTTGTTGTGGTGGGCGGGGTTTTCTGGGTCAGAAGGAACTTCCGGCACGAGATCGACCGGGCCAAGCGGATCAACAGGGCTAACAAAAACCAGTAGCAGCGAGTCCGCCGAGTGCTTTGCCGGTAGCCCTTATAACTACTTTTCGGTACACCTAAACTCGCGGTATCCTCGTCTTAGTGACGCCGCAATGACGAGGACGTGTAATGGCTTTATCGACTATGACGGCGCGAACCGCCACCCCCGGGTTCTGGTCCCGCCTCCTGCTGCTGGGGCCTGCCTTCGTGGCAGCCATTGCATATGTGGACCCCGGAAACGTGGCAGCCAACCTGACAGCCGGTGCCAGCTTTGGGTACCTGCTGGTCTGGGTCCTCGTGGCCGCCAATGCGATGGCCGTCCTCATCCAGTACCAGTCCGCCAAGCTTGGGCTCGCTACCGGAATGAGCCTGCCGGAAATCCTGGGGCAGCGGCTGGGAACCCGCCGACGGCGAGCCTACTGGGTCCAGGCTGAGGTCGTTGCGGGGGCCACGGATCTGGCCGAGGTCATCGGTGGGGCCGTGGCGCTCAACCTGCTGTTCGGCCTGCCACTGCTTGCCGGCGGGGTCATCATTGGCCTGGCCTCCATGCTGCTGCTGGCCCTGCAGTCGCGGCGGAGCCAGAAGTCCTTCGAGTTTGCAATCCTCACCCTTCTTGGCGTGATCGCCGTGGGATTCGTCTCGGGCCTGTTCGTCGCTCCGCCGGACGCGGGCGGGGCCTTGGCCGGGCTGGTGCCCCGCTTCGAGGGCACCGATACAGTCCTGCTCGCCGCCAGCATGCTCGGGGCCACCGTCATGCCGCACGCAATCTACCTGCACTCAGCCCTTGCCCGCGACCGCCATGGCTTCTCGAAGGATCCTGCCACCAGGACGCAATTAATCCGGACCACCCGCGTGGACGTTGCCGGCGCCCTGGTGCTTGCCGGCGTCGTAAATATCGCCATGCTGCTCCTGGCCGCCACCAGCCTCCGGGGAGTGGAAGGCACTGACACCATTGCCGGTGCCCACGCGGCCGTCACGTCTGCACTCGGTCCGGTCATCGGCGTCGTCTTCGCTGTAGGCCTGCTGGCCTCGGGGCTCGCATCCACCTCCGTGGGGTGTTACGCAGGTGCCACCATCATGGGCGGCCTGCTGAAGATGAGGATTCCGCTGCTGGTCCGCCGGACCGTGACCCTGATCCCTGCGTTGCTGGTCCTGGGCGCGGGCATCGAACCCACGGTGGCTCTGGTCCTCAGCCAGGTCCTCCTGAGCTTCGGCATCCCGTTCGCGCTGATTCCGCTGATCCGGCTGACCGGAAGCCGCAAGGTGATGGGCATCCATGTCGATTCCAGGCCCCTCCGCATCGCCGGCTGGACCAGTGCAACCCTGATCGTGGGACTGAACTGCGTGCTGATCTTCCTGACCGTCACCGGACACGCCTGACCCGCAAGGCCGGCCGGGCTAGTCTCCCCGGCCGCCCCTTGCATGGGACAGCGCCTGGTACCAGTAAAAGGACCTTTTCGGCGTCCGCTGCAGCGTCTCAAAGTCCACGTGCACCAGGCCAAAACGCTGCGAATAGCCGGCGGCCCACTCAAAGTTGTCCATGAGCGTCCACACGAAATAGCCGCGCAGGTCCACGCCCTCCGCTATGCCGCCGGGGGCCGTGGCCTCCAGCGCCGCCCCCAGGTGTCCCGCCAGGTACTCCACCCGGTCGCTATCCTCGAGCGTCCCCGACACTCGGTCAGGTTCCGGGAAACTGGCGCCGCCCTCGGTGATGTACACCGGCGGCAGGGCCTGCCCGTACCGGTCCCGCATTTCCTGCAGCAGGATGCCCAGGTGTTCCGGCGCCACAGGCCAGCCGAAGCCCGTGCTGCCGTACTCCGGGTATCCCACCTCGTGGAAGGGCAGCTTGGCGAGCTCCTGGTGCATGTCCGCAGGCAGGGGTGTAATGCCAGGTCCCAAGGCCACCTTGACCGGGAAGTAGTAGTTGAGTCCGTAAAAATCCAGGGGCTGGTGGATGGTTTTGAGGTCCGCGTCGGAGATCCTGCCGATGGAACGCAGCCAGGGTTTCGCATACAACGGCAGCGACGGGTACCGGCCCAGCAGCACCGGGTCCGCGTAGATCCTGTTCATCAGCAGGTCGTAGAGGTGCGCCACCAGGCGGTCCCCGATCTTCCGGCTGGCGGGCCTGACGGGGGAGTGCAGGTTGGTCAGTCCGATGCCGCCTGCCACTCCCGCTGCCCGCAGGGCCTGTACCCCCAACCCATGCGCCAGGAGCTGGTGGTGGATGGCGGGAAGGGCATCGAAAAGAAGCCGGCGGCCGGGCGCATGCACGCCCAGCGCGTAGCCATTCAGGGTGACCGAGACCGGTTCGTTAAGCGTGACCCACTGGGCCACCCGGTCCCCGAACCGCTCACCGGCGGCCCTGGCATAGTCGCCGAACCGTTCGGCGGTGTCCCGGTTCAGCCAGCCGCCGCGGTGTTCCAGAGGCAAGGGGGTGTCCCAGTGGTAGAGCGTTGCCATGGGGGAGACGCCGGCTTCGAGCAGTTGGTCGATCAGGCGGTCGTAGAAGTCCAGGCCTTCGGCATTGAAGCCGCCCCGGCCGTCAGGTTGGATGCGCGGCCAGGACAGTGAGAACCGATAGGAATCGACGCCCAGTTCCTTCAACAGCGCCACGTCCTCGGGAAGCCTGTTGTAGTGGTCGCACGCAACTGCGGGGGAGTGCCCGTCCAGGATGGCCCCAGGCTTCTCCGCAAAGGCATCCCATCCGGACGGTCCGCGACCTCCGGCCTTGAGTGCGCCTTCAATTTGGAACGCCGCTGCCGCGACGCCAAGGATGAACGACGGCGGCACGCGCCCGGCCAGTTCCGTCACCGATTCGGTGCTTTCCAGGGTCATGCCCCTATCATCCAGCCGGTTCCTGCCCGCTGCAATGGTTCTGACCGGCGCCGATTCAGGGCCGATTCGCATCTGCCGCGTATTTCCGGCATACTAGATGAGTTGTTCAAGCGCTTCTTCGCGTCCCGATCCGGATAATGCCGGGTGCAGGGTCCAAGTGGAAGACCAAACATAACCCACCCCAATGGAATTTGCGGATTTGTATGCGTGTTCAGCGCGACACGCCCGACCGCGGGGGTCGGTTGCGCCGGCAGGTTGAGGAACCCGGATTTATCCGGATTCAGCTTGTGCGGCGGATGGTGGTTACGACCTCAAATGCTTCGGCAGCCATACAACGAGTAAGTGAACAGGGCAGCCCTAAACCGGGGAAGCACAGACTGAAAGAGAGTCAGGCGACATGGCGGGACAAAAAATCCGCATCCGGCTGAAGTCATACGACCACGAGGTCATTGACGTTTCAGCACGGAAGATCGTTGAGACGGTCACGCGCGCAGGCGCAACGGTAGTTGGCCCCGTGCCGCTGCCCACGGAGAAGAACGTGTACTGCGTTATCCGCTCTCCGCACAAGTACAAGGACAGCCGCGAGCACTTTGAAATGCGCACGCACAAGCGTCTTATCGACATCATCGATCCCACGCCGAAGGCTGTTGACTCGCTCATGCGTCTCGACCTGCCGGCTGACGTGAACATCGAAATCAAGCTGTAGGGAGGTGCTGAGAAACTATGACCGCAACCCGTAACGTAAAGGGCCTGCTGGGCACGAAGCTCGGCATGACCCAGGTCTGGGACGAGAACAACAAGCTCATCCCCGTCACTGTGGTCCAGGCAGACTCGAACGTCATCACCCAGCTGCGCAATGCAGAAGTTGATGGCTACGTCGCCGTTCAGATCGGCTACGGCCAGATCGATCCCCGCAAGGTCACCAAGCCGCTGGCTGGTCACTTTGAAAAGGCAGGCGTCACGCCTCGCCGCCACGTCGTCGAACTCCGTACCGCAGATGCTGCCGAGTACGAGCTGGGCCAGGAGCTCTCCGTAGAGCTCTTCGAGGCCGGCCAGAAGATCGACGTCGTCGGGACCACCAAGGGTAAGGGCTTCGCCGGTGTTATGAAGCGTCACGGCTTCCACGGCGTTGGAGCTTCCCACGGTGCCCACAAGAACCACCGTAAGCCCGGTTCAATCGGTGGCGCATCCACCCCGAGCCGCGTCTTCAAGGGCATGAGAATGGCCGGCCGCATGGGCGCCGTTCGTCACACCACGCTGAACCTCACCGTTCACGCGGTTGACGTCGAGAAGTCGCTGCTCCTGATCAAGGGTGCCGTTCCCGGTGCCCGCGGCCAGGTCGTCTTCGTACGTACCGCCGTGAAGGGAGCCTAGTTCAATGGCTAACACTGTCCAGGTTGACCTGCCTGCAGAGATCTTCGACGTTCAGACCAACGTGCCGCTGCTGCACCAGGTTGTCGTTGCCCAGCTCGCTGCTGCCCGCCAGGGAACCCACAAGACCAAGACCCGCGCTGAAGTTTCCGGTGCAGGACGCAAGCCGTTCAAGCAGAAGGGTACCGGCCGCGCCCGTCAGGGTTCCGTCCGTGCTCCGCACATGACCGGCGGTGGCATTGTCCACGGTCCCACCCCGCGTGACTACAGCCAGCGCACCCCCAAGAAGATGATTGCTGCTGCACTGCGCGGCGCACTGTCTGACCGGGCCCGCAATGGTCGCATCCACGTTGTCTCCGAGCTGGTTGCAGGAGACAAGCCGTCTTCCAAGACTGCCCTGGCAACGCTTCGCGGCGTTTCCGACCGCAAGAACCTGCTGGTCGTCATCGAGCGCGATAACGATGTTGCGGCACTGTCCGTGCGCAACCTCGCCGGCGTTCACGTTCTGTACGCAGACCAGCTGAACACCTACGACGTTCTCGTCTCTGATGACGTTGTCTTCACCAAGGCTGCCTACGACGCATTCGTTGCCGCTAAGGCAGCAAAGAACGAGGAGGATGCCAAGTGAGTGCAGCCACCATCAAGGATCCCCGCGACGTCGTGCTTGCACCCGTCGTGTCGGAAAAAAGCTACGGCCTGATCGACGAGGGCAAGTACACCTTCCTGGTGGACCCCCGTTCGAACAAGACCGAGATCAAGCTGGCGGTGGAGAAGATCTTCTCCGTCAAGGTCGAATCGATCAACACCATCAACCGTGCCGGTAAGCGCAAGCGCACCAAATTCGGATGGGGTACCCGCAAGAACACCAAGCGTGCGATTGTCACCCTCAAAGAAGGCACCATCGACATCTTCGGCGGTCCGCTCGCGTAGCGGAGACCACTTTAACGAGGAAATAAATTATGGGAATCCGTAAATACAAGCCGACTACCCCGGGCCGTCGTGGCTCGAGCGTAGCGGACTTTATCGAAATCACGCGGTCGACGCCGGAAAAGTCGTTGGTACGTCCGCTGCCCAAGAAGGGCGGCCGTAACAACACCGGTAAGATCACCACGCGTCACAAGGGTGGTGGACACAAGCGCCAGTACCGTCTGATCGACTTCCGTCGCCACGACAAGGACGGCGTGAACGCCCGCGTTGCCGAAATCGAGTACGATCCGAACCGCACGGCTCGCATCGCCCTCCTGCACTACGTTGATGGCACCAAGCGTTACATCATCGCTCCCAACAAGCTCTCCCAGGGTGACGTTGTTGAGGCAGGTGCCGGTGCTGACATCAAGCCCGGTAACAACCTGCCGCTGCTCAACATCCCGGTGGGTACCGTCATCCACGCAGTTGAACTGCGTCCGGGCGGCGGCGCCAAGATGGGCCGCTCCGCCGGTGCATCCATCCAGCTTGTTGCCAAGGAAGGCCGCTTCGCCCAGCTGCGTCTGCCCTCCGGTGAAATCCGCAACGTCGACGTGCGCTGCCGCGCAACCGTCGGCGAAGTTGGCAACGCCGAGCAGTCGAACATCAACTGGGGCAAGGCCGGCCGTATGCGGTGGAAGGGCGTCCGCCCGACCGTCCGTGGTGTCGCCATGAACCCGGTTGACCACCCGCACGGTGGTGGTGAAGGTAAGACTTCCGGTGGTCGTAACCCCGTGAACCCGAACGGTAAGCGTGAAGGCCGCACCCGCCGCCCCAACAAAGAGAGCGACAAGCTTATTGTGCGTCGCCGTCGTACTGGCAAGAACAAGCGATAGGAGCCTGGACACATGCCACGCAGCCTGAAAAAAGGTCCTTTCGTTGACCAGCACCTCTTTGTGAAGGTAGCCAGGGAAAACGAAAAGGGCACCAAGAACGTCATCAAGACCTGGTCCCGCCGTTCGATGATCATCCCCGACATGCTCGGACACACGATCGCCGTACACGACGGACGCAAGCACATCCCGGTGTTTGTCACTGAGTCGATGGTCGGGCACAAGCTCGGCGAATTCGCTCCCACGCGGACATTCCGCGGCCATGTCAAGGACGACCGTAAGGGCAAGCGCCGCTAGGCGCCTGCGTTTACGTCAAAGACGAGAGAAGGAAAGCAATGGAAGCCAAGGCAATTGCGCGCCACATCCGCGTAACGCCTATGAAGGCCCGGCGCGTCGTCAACCTTGTTCGTGGATTGCAAGCGAATGAGGCTCTGGCAATTCTGAAGTTTGCCCCGCAGGCAGCTTCGGAGCCGGTATTCAAGGTAGTTCAGTCGGCAGTCGCCAACGCCCGGGTCCTCGCGGACCGCGATGGTGTGGCGTTTGACGAAGGCGACCTCATCATCAGCGAAGCGTTTGTTGATGAAGGCCCGACCATGAAGCGGTTCCAGCCGCGTGCCCAGGGTCGTGCATTTCAGATCAAGAAGCGCACCAGCCACATCACCGTGGTAGTCGCTACCCCGGAGAAAGAGGAGGCTCGCTAAGTGGGACAGAAAGTAAACCCGCACGGGTTCCGACTCGGCATCACCACCGATCACGTATCGCACTGGTTCGCTGACAGCACCAAGGCCGGCCAGCGGTACAAGGACTTCGTTCGCGAAGACATCCGCATCCGCCAGCTCATGTCCACGGGCATGGAGCGCGCCGGTATCGCCAAGGTCGAAATCGAGCGCACCCGTGACCGCGTCCGCGTGGACATCCACACGGCCCGTCCCGGCATCGTCATCGGCCGCCGTGGAGCAGAAGCAGACCGCATCCGCGGCGAGCTCGAAAAGCTCACCGGCAAGCAGGTCCAGCTGAACATCCTCGAGGTCAAGAACCCCGAGATGGAAGCCCAGCTTGTGGCCCAGGGCGTTGCAGAGCAGCTGACTTCCCGCGTGGCTTTCCGCCGTGCGATGAAGAAGGCCATGCAGTCCGCACAGCGTGCAGGTGCCAAGGGCATCCGTATCGCCTGCTCGGGCCGCCTGGGTGGCGCTGAAATGTCCCGCTCGGAGTTCTACCGCGAAGGCCGTGTGCCCCTGCACACCCTCCGCGCGAACATCGACTACGGCTTCTACGAAGCCAAGACCACCTTCGGCCGCATCGGTGTGAAGGTCTGGATCTACAAGGGTGACGTCACCGCGAAGGAACTGGCTGCACAGGCTGCTGCCGCTCCGTCCCGCGGTGGACGTGGCGACCGTCCCGGCCGCCCGGGTGGCGCTGACCGCGGTGACCGCCGCCGTCGCAACGACCGCCCGGCCGCTGACGCAGCTCCTGCTGCCGAAGCACCGGCAGTTGAAGCAGCACCTGCTGCTGCAGAAGGAGGACAGGCTTAAATGCTTATCCCACGTCGAGTAAAGCACCGTAAGCAGCACCACCCGGGTCGTTCCGGCGCTGCTACGGGCGGCACCCAGGTCTCCTTCGGTGAGTACGGCATCCAGGCCCTGAGCCCGGCATACGTCACCAACCGTCAGATCGAGTCCGCTCGTATCGCCATGACCCGCCACATCAAGCGTGGCGGTAAGGTCTGGATCAACATCTACCCGGACCGTCCGCTGACCAAGAAGCCTGCCGAAACCCGCATGGGTTCCGGTAAGGGTTCGCCGGAATGGTGGGTCGCCAACGTCAAGCCGGGCCGGGTTCTGTTCGAACTCTCCGGTGTCAATGAAGAGGTAGCTCGCGAGGCCCTGCGCCTGGCAATCCACAAGCTGCCGTTGAAGGCACGCATTGTGCGTCGCGAGGGTGGTGAATAGAAATGGCAGTAGGATCCAAGGATCTGGCTCCCGCACAGCTGGACGGTTTCGACAACGAGCGTCTCGTTGAAGAACTCCGCAAGGCCAAGGAAGAGCTGTTCAACCTGCGTTTCCAGTCCGCCACCGGACAGCTGGAGAACCACGGTCGCCTGCGCGCGGTAAAGAAGGACATCGCACGCATCTACACCGTTCTCCGCGAACGCGAGCTGGGCATTCGTGCCGAGGTTGCCGCACCGGTTGTGGAAGCCAAGGAAGAGAAGAAGTCCAAGAAGGCTTCAACCAAGAAGGCCGACAAGGCTGAAAAGGCTGAGACCGAGGAGGACGCCAAGTGAGTGAAAAGGACCAGAACGTGACCGAAACTGCTACCGAAGCCAAGGCTGGGCAGCGCGGTTACCGCAAGACCCGTCGCGGCTACGTGGTCTCCGACAAGATGGAAAAGACCATCGTTGTCGAGGTTGAAGACCGCGTGAAGCACGCACTGTACGGCAAGGTCATCCGCCGCACCTCCAAGGTCAAGGCACACGACGAAGAGAACACCGCCGGCATCGGCGACCTCGTTGTCATCGCCGAGACCCGTCCGCTGTCCGCCACCAAGAACTGGCGGCTCGTGGAAATCCTCGAGAAGGCCAAGTAGCACCTGCTGCTTAGCTGAGGCCCCTGCTCCTTACGGAGTGGGGGCCTCCTCGTTTTAACACGAGCGTCAGGCCAGGCGCCTTTTCGCCTTAGCGGACGACGGCGTGACCTGGTTTGGCGCGGGAGTGGCACCCAGGGTGCGCCGAAAGGCTGTCCTGCGTGACGCCGTCGTACGCCCCGCCAACGCCCGCTCACTTTTGGCCGCTTTTCCTGCAACGCCCGCTCACTTTTTGGGCGCTTTTCCTGCAACGCCCGCTCACTCTCTTCAAGCAAGTGAGCGGGGGTTGTGTTGGGACGTGCCAAAGGTGAGCGGGGGTTGTGGTGGGACATGCCAAAGGTGAGCGGGGGTTGTGGTGGGACATGCCAAAGGTGAGCGGGGGCCGGCTTCGCGGGGGAGTGGCACCCCCGGGGGCGCCGAAAGGCTGCCCTGCGTGACGCCGTCGTACGTTGTTCCTGCTTGCGGCAGCAGGGACAGCGGTGATATGGGAACCGGCGGAAAACGTGCTAGGATATTGAGTTTGTATGGCGCCTTTCGCGCGCCATCATCAACCTCGTAAACAAGCGTGCCACAGCATAGTGCCCCTGTGCGCCCGGGATTCGTCCCGGACCGGGTGGGAGCAACTGCTTCTGGCACGGGCGTTTAGGCCTGGTCTGGCAAAATCCAGGCAGGTCAAGAGACACCCCGATCAACCGTTCCGCAAGGCTCATTCCGTAGCAAGATCACGGCCTGAGAACCGGCGCGACGCAAGGAGTAAATAGTGATTCAGCAGGAGTCGCGACTGAAGGTCGCCGACAACACGGGTGCTAAGGAAATCCTTACCATTCGCGTTCTCGGTGGATCCGGCCGTCGCTACGCAGGCATCGGTGACGTCATTGTCGCCACCGTCAAGGACGCAATCCCTGGCGGCAACGTAAAGAAGGGCGATGTGGTCAAGGCCGTCATCGTCCGTACCAAGAAGGAACGCCGCCGTGCGGATGGTTCCTACATCAAGTTTGACGAGAACGCAGCTGTGATCCTGAAGAACGACGGTGACCCCCGCGGTACCCGTATCTTCGGACCGGTTGGTCGTGAACTGCGTGACAAGAAGTTCATGAAGATCGTTTCTCTGGCTCCGGAGGTGCTCTAGTCCATGGCTGCAAAGATCAAGAAGGGTGACCTGGTTCAGGTCATCACTGGCGCCAAGGCTGAGCGCGGCGGCGACCGCGGCAAGCAGGGCAAGGTTCTGCGCGTATTCACCGACACCAACCGCGTGCTGGTTGAGGGCGTCAACCGCGTCACCAAGCACACCCGTGTTGGACAGTCGCAGCGCGGCACCAAGACCGGCGGCATCGAGGTTGTAGAGGCCCCGATCCACATTTCCAACGTGGCCCTGGTTGACCCGTCGACCAAGAAGCCGACCCGCGTGGGCTTCCGCCTCGACACTGTGGAGAAGAACGGTGTCAAGAAGACCGTCCGCATCCGCGTGTCCAAGAGCTCCGGGAAGGACATCTAATGACTGAGACTCTCGAGACTCCGGCAACGAAGATCGTTCCTCGTCTGAAGACCAAGTACGCCGAAACCATCAAGGGCCAGCTCCAGGATGAGTTCAAGTACCAGAACGTGAACCAGGTACCCCGCCTGGTGAAGGTTGTTGTGAACATGGGTGTTGGAGATGCCGCCAAGGACTCCAAGCTGATCGACGGCGCTGTCCGCGACCTCACCCAGATCACCGGCCAGAAGCCGCAGGTTACCAAGGCCCGCAAGTCGATCGCACAGTTCAAGCTGCGTGAAGGCATGCCCATCGGTGCACACGCAACCCTGCGTGGCGACCGCATGTGGGAATTCGTGGACCGCCTGGTCAGCCTGGCGCTGCCCCGTATCCGCGACTTCCGCGGCCTCAGCGGCAAGCAGTTCGATGGCAATGGCAACTACACCTTCGGTCTGACCGAGCAGGTTATGTTCCACGAAATCGACCAGGACAAGATCGACCGCGTCCGCGGTATGGACATCACGGTTGTGACCACCGCCAAGACCGACGACGAAGGCCGCGCGCTGCTCAAGGCGCTTGGTTTCCCGTTCAAAACCGAAGCTTAATTAACTACGTAAAAGGTCCGGCCGCTGCGCCCCGCAAGGGACGGAACGGCGGAAACCGTTACGAGGAAGGGCATGAGCCCACATGACAATGACAGATCCTGTCGCAGATATGCTTACGCGCCTGCGTAACGCAAACTCGGCATACCACGACTCCGTGTCTATGCCTTACAGCAAGCTCAAGGCACGCGTTGCCGACATCCTCAAGGCCGAAGGTTTCATCGCCGGCTGGAAGGAAGAGGACGCTGAGGTTGGCAAGAAGCTGACCCTCGAACTCAAGTTCGGTCCGAACCGCGAGCGTTCCATCGCCGGTGTTCGCCGCATCTCCAAGCCGGGTCTCCGCGTTTACGCGAAGTCCACCAACCTGCCTCACGTGCTGGGTGGCCTGGGTATCGCAATCCTGTCCACCTCTTCCGGCCTCCTGACTGACAAGCAGGCCGGCAAGAAGGGCGTGGGCGGCGAAGTCCTCGCGTACGTCTGGTAACGGGAAAGGAAGAGAATAATGTCACGTATTGGACGTCTCCCCATCACCGTTCCTGCCGGCGTTGAGGTCAAGGTTGACGGCTCTGTCGTCAGCGTCAAGGGTTCCAAGGGAGAGCTGACCCACACTGTGGCCAGCCCCATTGAGGTTGCCCTGGACGAGAACACCCTGACCGTCACCCGCCCGAACGACGAGCGCGCCTCCCGTTCACTCCACGGCCTGACCCGCACCCTGATCGCCAACATGATCCAGGGCGTCACCGCAGGCTACGAGAAGAAGCTTGAAATCGTCGGTACCGGTTACCGCGTTCAGGCCAAGGGATCTGACCTTGAGTTCGCTCTTGGCTACAGCCACCCGGTCAGCGTTTCGGCTCCGGCCGGCATCACCTTTGCAGTAGAGGGACCGACCAAGCTCTCTGTCTCAGGTATCAACAAGCAGCAGGTCGGCGAGGTTGCTGCCAACATTCGCAAGCTGCGGAAGCCGGACCCCTACAAGGGCAAGGGCATCCGTTACGCCGGCGAAGTCATCCGCCGCAAGGTCGGAAAGGCTGGTAAGTAACCATGGCCATCTCCATTAACAAGAAGCGTACGAACAAGAGCAAGGCTGCTGGTCGCAGCCGCCGCCAGCTTCGTATCCGCAAGCGCATTTCCGGTACGGCTGCCCGCCCCCGCCTGGTGGTCAACCGCTCCGCACGCCACGTATTTGTCCAGGTTGTCGATGACACCATTGGCCAGACCGTAGCAAGCGCGTCCACTCTGGAAGCTGACCTTCGTGCATTCGACGGTGACAAGACTGCCAAGGCCAAGCGCGTCGGCGAACTCGTTGCCGAACGTGCCAAGGCTGCCGGCGTCGAGGCTGTTGTCTTCGACCGTGGTGGTAACAAGTACCACGGCCGGATTGCCGCCGTCGCTGACGGTGCACGCGAAGGTGGGCTGTCACTGTGACCGAAGCAAACAAGGAAAAGGACACTGTGTCTGCAGATCAGAAGGCCCCCGAAGCCGCAGCTGCTGAGACCACTGCCCCCGCTGCCGACGACCGCCGTGGTGGCGCCCGTCGTGGCGAGCGTGGAGACCGTGGCCAGGGCCGCGGCGACCGCGGTGGCCGTGGTGGCCGCGACGGTGGCCGCGAAGCCGAAAAGAACCAGTTCGTAGAGCGCGTTGTCACCATCAACCGCGTTTCCAAGGTCGTCAAGGGTGGTCGTCGCTTCAGCTTCACCGCACTGGTCGTCGTTGGTGACGGTAACGGCATGGTCGGCGTGGGCTACGGCAAGGCCAAGGAAGTTCCCGCTGCTATCGCCAAGGGCGTTGAAGAGGCCAAGAAGTCCTTCTTCCGCGTTCCGCGCGTTGGCAACACCATCCCGCACCGCGTTCAGGGTGAAGCCGCCGCCGGCGTCGTCATGCTGCGTCCGGCTTCCGCCGGTACCGGTGTTATCGCCGGTGGTCCGGTCCGTGCAGTTCTGGAGTGCGTGGGCATCCACGACATCCTCTCCAAGTCGCTCGGTTCCTCCAACGCCATCAACATCGTTCACGCGACCGTTGATGCCCTGAAGCGCCTCGAAGAGCCGGCAGCAGTGGCAGCACGCCGCGGCCTGCCGCTGGACGAGGTAGCTCCCCAGGCACTGGTGAAGGCCCTTCTGGCTCCGAAGGCAGGTGTTTAGTCATGGCTAAGAACCTGGTCCCTTCCGACGCCCAGTTGGAAATCACTCAGATCAAGTCCGCCATTGGCGGCAAGCAGAACCAGCGCGACACCCTGCGGTCCCTCGGCCTGAAGCGGATCGGACACACCGTTGTCCGTACCGCCGACGCCGTGACCGTTGGAATGCTCAACACGGTTCCGCACCTGGTAAAGGTAGAGGAGGCGAAGTAAATGGCAGAGAACACTGCTGATAAGGCACAGGCTGCTGAGAAGCAGAACGCCCTGAAGGTTCACCACCTGCGTCCCGCCCCGGGTGCCAAGACCGCCAAGACCCGTGTTGGTCGTGGTGAGGCATCCAAGGGTAAGACCGCCGGCCGCGGTACCAAGGGTACGGCTGCCCGCTACCAGGTGAAGGCTGGCTTTGCCGGCGGCCAGCTGCCGCTGCACATGCGCCTGCCCAAGCTGCGTGGCTTCAAGAACCCGTTCCGGGTTGAGTTCCAGGTTGTAAACCTGGACAAGCTCAACGAGCTGTTCCCGGAAGGTGGCGCAGTCACCGTGGAGAACCTGGTCGAAAAGGGTGCCGTTCGCAAGAACCAGCCCGTCAAGGTGCTTGGCACCGGCGACATCAACGTCAAGGTTGACGTCACCGTCCACGCATTCTCGGCCAGCGCCGCTGAAAAGATCGCTGCAGCAGGCGGAAGCACCACCGCCCTGTAAGGGACGGCGCCAGCTGTTGAACTCCCGGTATCCGTGGGCTTTGGCCCCGGATGCCGGGAGTTTTTCATATCCGCCGGGCGAAATTTTCCGGCCATCCGGCGCATGCGCGCTGCCGCGGATTGTTCGCAGGGCGCATCCAACCGTTAGACTCGGTTGTCGGGATTTATCAAATTCCGCCACCCCACCCTTATTGACACCACAGGAGGACGCTTGCTTAGCGCATTTGGCCGGGCCTTTCGTACGCCTGATCTGCGACGCAAGTTGTTGTTCACGCTGGCAATCATCACTATCTTCCGCTTGGGTGCCTTCATCCCCTCGCCAGGTGTGAACTACCAGAATGTCCAGCAATGCTTGCAGAGCGGTAAGACCGCCGGCGGGTTGTACCAGCTCGTTAACCTCTTCAGCGGCGGCGCGTTGCTCCAGGTGTCCATCTTCGCCCTGGGCATCATGCCTTACATCACGGCGAGCATCATCGTGCAGCTGCTCCGGGTGGTCATTCCCCGGTTCCAGCAACTCTATGAAGAGGGCGCCTCGGGCCAGTCCAAGCTGACCCAGTACACCCGCTACCTCACCATCGCCCTTGGCCTGCTCAACGCCACCACCCTGGTGTCCCTGGCCCGCTCCGGGCAGTTGCTGCCCGGCTGCCAGCTGCCGGTGATCCCGGACTCCAGCATCATCACCACCATCCTGATCATCATCACGCTGACGGCCGGTACCGGCCTGATCATGTGGATGGGCGAGCTCGTCACGGAGAAGGGCGTGGGCAACGGCATGTCGCTGCTCATCTTCACCTCCATCGCTGCGCAGTTCCCCACCTCGCTGGGCGCCATCTGGACCTCCCAGGGTCCGGGGACCTTCTTCATCGTCCTCGCCGTGGGCCTGCTCACCGTTGCCCTGGTGGTCTTCGTGGAACAGTCGCAGCGCCGGATTCCCGTGCAGTACGCCAAACGCATGATCGGGCGCCGCACCGTGGGCGGCACCAGCACCTACATTCCCATCAAGGTGAACATGGCCGGCGTCATTCCGGTGATCTTCGCTTCCTCCATGCTCTACATTCCAGGGTTGATCGCACAGTTCAACCAGCCCCGGAACGGCGAGCCCATCCAGCCGTGGGTTGAGTGGATCAACAACAACCTGACCCGTGGCGACCACCCGATCTATATGGCGGTTTACTTCGTCCTGATCGTGTTCTTCACCTACTTCTACGTCGCGATTACCTTCAACCCTGAAGAAGTCTCCGACAACATGAAGAAGTACGGCGGCTTCATTCCAGGTATCCGCGCCGGCAGGCCGACCGCTGATTACCTGCAGTACGTGCTCTCACGGATCACCCTGCCCGGCGCCCTTTACCTGGGCTTCGTGGCACTGATTCCGCTGGTGGCACTGGTACTGATCAACGCAAACCAGAACTTCCCGTTCGGTGGCACCTCGATCCTGATCATGGTGGGCGTTGGTTTGGAGACCGTAAAGCAGATTGATGCGCAGCTACAACAACGTCACTACGAAGGGCTTTTGCGATGACGAGAATGCTGATTATTGGACCTCCCGGTTCCGGAAAAGGAACGCAGGCGGAGCGGATCTCAGAACGCCTCGGCGTTGTGGCCATCTCCACCGGTGACATCTTCCGGGCCAACGTGAAGGGTGAAACCCCGCTTGGCCTCGAGGCTAAGAAGTTCATGGACAACGGTGACTTTGTTCCGGACAGCGTGACCAACAAGATGGTCCGTGACCGCCTTGGCGAGTCCGACGTGAACAACGGATTCCTCCTGGACGGCTACCCGCGTACCACCGCGCAGGTGGATTACCTTGACGAGATCCTCGCCGACGGCGACGAGAAGCTCGACGTGGTCCTCCAGCTGACCGCCGACGACGAGGAACTGGTGCACCGCCTCCTGGGCCGGGCCAAGGAAACGGGCCGGAGCGACGACAACGAAGCCGTCATCCGCCACCGCCTGGACCTGTACCACGAGCAGACCGAAGCCGTGGTGTCGAAGTACGCCGAGCGCGGCATCCTCACTCAGGTCGACGGGATCGGTCCCATCGACGAAGTCACCAACCGCGTGATGCAGGCCATTAAGGCAGCACAGGCAGCCTGACCAAAGGCGGCCCCGGTTCTATCGAGGCTCCTCCCGGCATCCGGGAGGAGCCTCAGCCATTTGAAAGGAAACACCATGGCCTTCGGCCAGCCCCGCATCGAATTCAAGAACAACGCCCAGATGCGCACCATGCACGAGGCAGGCCTGGTCCTCAGCCGTGCACTGGACGCCGCCGTTGCCGCCGCGGTGCCGGGGGTCACCACCAAGCACCTTGATGACGTCTTCTCCGCTGTCCTCAATGAGGCAGGCGCGAAGTCAAACTTCCTGGGCTACCACGGTTTCCCGGCCACCATCTGCACCTCCGTGAATGAGGAAGTGGTGCACGGCATTCCCGGCAGCCGGGTCCTGCA
Source organism: Arthrobacter sp. E1SS-5 (assembly GCF_057073715.1). Lineage (NCBI taxonomy): Bacteria > Bacillati > Actinomycetota > Actinomycetes > Micrococcales > Micrococcaceae > Arthrobacter > Arthrobacter sp. E1SS-5. The sequence continues at coordinate 3,049,217 of NZ_CP172703.1, read as the reverse complement.
GGACGGGGACATCATCTCCATTGACGGCGGGGCGATCGTCAACGGCTGGCACTCGGACTCCGCGCGCACGGTGATCGTGGGTACCGCGGACCCGGAGGACCAGCGGCTCTCCGACATCACGCACGCCGCAATGTGGCGCGGCATCGCCGCGCTGGCCACTGGCTCGCACGTGGGCGATATCGGCGCGGCGATCGATGACTTCGTTTCGTCCGTGCCCGGCAAGCCGCTGGGCATCCTGGAGGATTACGTGGGCCACGGCATCGGTTCCGAGATGCACATGGCTCCGGATGTCTTGAACTACCGCACCAACCACCGCGGCCCCAAGATCAAGCCGGGCCTTTGCCTCGCCATCGAGCCCATGCTGGTCCGCGGCGGCATCGAAACCGCTGTCCTGGAGGATGACTGGACCGTGGTGACCACGGACGGCAAGCGCTCCTGCCAGTGGGAGCATTCCGTGGCGGTGCACGAGAAGGGCATCTGGGTGCTTTCAGCGCCCGACGGCGGCGCGGAGCACCTGGCGCCCCTCGGCGTCACCCCGGTGCCGATCCCGTAAGGGAGGCGCGCGTTCGCCGGCGACACGGAAAAGCCCTGGCGACTCCTGAATACAGGGGTCGCCAGGGCTTTTCCGTGTCGAACTGGTTGCGAAGACTCCGCTACGACTTCAGCTTCGGCTTCACGTCGCGGTCGTAGATGCTCTGCAGGGTGTTCTTCAGGTCCGTCATGGTGGACTTCACGTCGCCCTGCTGGGTGAGGATCTTCGCGGCTGCCTTTGCCATCTCCTGGTCGGCTCCGGGCAGGAACACACGGGCGTTGTCCTGGACCTTGGTGACCGCGAGCTGGTCCACTGCAGTCTTGATCTGCGGTGTCTTGGCCAGGACAGCGCTCATGTCCGCCGACTTCCGGGTGGGCATGTAGCCGGTGGCGGCAGAGAACTCGACGGTGCTCTCCGGCTGGGTAACGAAATCGAGGAACATCCCGGCGGCGAGCTGTTCCTCCTTGCTGATTCCGCTGGGGATGCCCAGGCCTGCGCCACCCGTTGGGCAGACGTTGGTGGTGGCCTTGGGGCCGCCGGGCAGGAAGCCGACCCCCACGTTGAACTTGGCCGACTTCAGGATCCCCAGCAGCGAGCCGGTGGAGGCGATGGTGGCGGAAGTCAGGCCGGCCGAGAAGTCGTCCGCGGCTTCCTTGGAGGAAACGCCCGCCCACTTGTCCTTGTAGATCGAATCCTGGGCCCACTGCAGGGCGGCCACTGACTCGGCGGAATCACAGGTGATGTCCCATTCCTTGGACCAGCCGCCGCCCCAGCCCCACAGCATGTTCTGCAGCGTCCAGCCCGCGTAGCCGGCCAGGGCGGGGTAGATGTAGGCGTACTGGGCGCCGGAAGCGGCCTTCAGTTTCGGTGCCCACTGGCCGAATTCGTCCCAGGTCTTGGGTGCGCGGTCCGGAAGACCGGCAGCGGCAAAGTGGTCCTTGTTGTAGTAGAACAGCGGGGTTGAGCGGCCGTAGGGGAGCGCCCACTGCTTGCCGTCGTACTTGTAGTCGTTGACCAGCGACTGCTGGAAATCGTCCATCTTCATGTTCAGCTGCTTGGTGAGGCTGTCCACAGGGATGATGCTGCCATTGGTGTAGTAACGGAACCACCAGACGTCAGAGAGGACCACCACGCCCGGAAGGCCCGACTTGGCCGCCTGCGCTGTCTGGAACTTCTGCGCGATTTCCTCGTAGTTGGCGCCGGCTGTCACCAGGTTGACGGTGATGCCGGGGTTCTTGGCCTGGAATTTCTCGATCAGGCTCTTCTCAACATCCTGCGACTGGCCGGGGTGGCTGGACCAGAAGTCGATTTTGGCCGCCGGCTTCACACCGTTGAAGTCGATGTCGGCCGCCTGGGAGGTGGCCTGGCCGCCGCCGGTGGTTGAGGGTCCGCCGCACGCGGCCAGGGCAGCGGCAGAGGCGGTTACCCCTGCAAGGCCCAGAAAATGCCTCCGGTCCAGATGCAGTGTCATGACAGTTCCTTTCGGTTGTTGCCTTTGAGAATGTGAAAGTCGAAGGTTGGAAAGTACGACGGCGGCCGACAGCTCAACCGGTCACGCTCCCTTGGGTGAGGCCCGCCACGATGTAGCGCTGCAGGGCGGCGAAGATGATCAGGATGGGGACGATGACCAGGACCGCGCCGGCCATGAGGACGCCCCAGCCGGCGGCGTTGCTCTCGTTGTTCTGCAGCAGTGTCAGCCCCACGGGAAGTGTCATGGTTTCGGGTCGGTCTGTGATGATGAGCGGCCAGATGTAGTCATTCCACTCGGTCACGATCGTCACCAGCGCCACGGTGGCGATGGACGGCACCGAGACCGGGACCACGATCTGCCACAGACGGCGCCAGTGGCCCGCGCCGTCCATCTCGGCCGACTCGAGGATGGAGTTGGGCAGGGTGCGGAAGTGCTGGCGCAGCAGGAATGTGCCGAATGCAGTGCCCAAACCGGGAAGGATGATGCCCCACAGTGTGTTCTTGCCGCCCATCCCGGCGATCAGGATGAAGTTGGGCAGGATGGACACCTGCGGCGGCACCATGAGGGCCACCAGGATCAGCAGGAAGATGAAGTTCCGGAAGGGAAAACGGACAAAGACCAGGGCGTACGCCGTCAGGATCGCCAGGATCACCTTGATGGTGGCCCCGGCCAGGGTGACGATGGTGCTGTTCAGGAAGAACTGTCCAAAGGGAACCGTGGTCATGGCCGTCCGGTAGTTCTCCAGGTTGAGGCTCTCCGGCAGGATCCTCAGGTCCGTGGTGACGATTTCGCCGGACTGCTTAAAGGAGCTCAGCACCATCCACAGCAGTGGCAGGAAGACCACCAAGGTGGCGATGAGCAGGGGCAGGTACCCGCCTACCACCGTCTGGATCAGGTTGCGGCGCGAGAACGGGCGGTCGCGGCGGAGGTCCTGGGTGGGCCCGGGAACGGCAGGAGCGGCGGGATCCGGGTTGACCGGCGACAGGGAGGTCACGAGTAGTGCACCTTTCGTTCCACGAACCGCAGCTGGAGCACGGTGATGACCAGGAGGATGGCGAACAGCACCACGGAGATGGCCGCCGAGTAGCCGGCCCTGTTGTAGGCGCCGAACGCCTGGAGGTAGGCCTCGTAGATCAGCGTGCTGGTGCCGGTGCCCAGCGGGGTCATGATCCGGATGAGGTCGAAGGCCTGCAGCGAGCTGAGCATGGTGGTGATCAGGAGGAAGAACGTGGTGGGGGACAGCAGTGGCAGCGAGATGCTCATGAAGCGCCGGAATCCGTTGGCGCCGTCCAGGGAGGCGGCCTCCATGACTTCCTTGGGAAGGGACTGCAGCCCGGCCAGGTACACCACGGCGCAGTAGCCAAGGTTCTTCCAGACGTAGACCAGGATGACCATGACCAGCGAAAGCTGGGGATCATTGATCCACTGCGGGCTCTGCTGCCCGATGCCCCGCAGCAGCCAGGCCAGGACGCCGTAGCCGGGGTCGAAGATGAACAGCCACACCAGGCCCACGCCAACACCGGAGAGCACATAGGGGGCAAAGACGGCGGACCGGGCGAACGTGGTGCCGCGGACTTTGGCGTTGAGGGCCAGTGCGATCAGCAGGCCCAGCACCATGGACCCGCCAACCGTGACCAGGGTGAACACCGCCGTGGTGCCGAGGACCTTGGGCGCATCGTTGCTGTTGAAGAAGGTGACGTAGTTGGCAAGGCCCACCACGGTAGCGGTGGGGGAGCCCAAGGTCCAGTCCAGCGTGGAGTAGTACATGTTGCTGAACAGCGGACGGTAGGTGAAGACTGCGATCAGCACCAGGTTGGGCAACGCCATGGCAAGGAAAACGAAGAAGTCGCGGCGGCTCCTGGCGGTCCACCGCCTGCGGGGTATCTTGGCGGCACCGGCCGCGGGGTCAGCGGGCCTGGTGGAGGGCCGCGGGGAGAGTTGACGTGTCATGCGGATCTCTCACGGGTTTCGGAGCCAGCTTGTGGCCGGTCTCGCGGGTAAGGGGAATCAAGCCATTACTTCACCACATTGTCGGTGGGCGAAACCCCTGAAAAAGCCCTTCTCCTTTGATAGTTAACAAAGGCTTCCTTGCCCATTAACCCTGTGTTGTTTGCAGTCTCGCATAAAGTTTGCTTCTGCGGCAGGGGCGCGCCAGCGAAGGGGAGAATAGGGGCATGGGAACCATTACCGACGTCGCGGGCATCCGCGTGGGCCATGTCCAAAACGCCGGCGACGGCTGGCTGACGGGCGTAACCGTGGTCCTGCCCCGGCCGGGTACGGTGGGCTCGGTGGATGTCCAGGGCGGCGGACCCGCCACCCACGAAACGGATGCCCTGGATCCCACCACCCTGGTCAGCCGCGTGGACGCCGTGGTCCTCACCGGGGGCAGCGCGTACGGGCTGACGTCAGCGGCAGGAGCCCAGCGCTGGTGCGAGGAAAACGGCCGCGGCTTCGCCGTCCCCGGGGGAGTGGTGCCCATTGTTCCCGCCGCCGCCATCTTCGACCTTGGCAGGGGAGGCGACTTCTCCGCACGCCCGACGCCGGACATGGGCTACGCGGCAACGGCCGCCGCAGCAGCGCAAAAGGAGGGGCACGACGTCGAACGCGGCAACGTGGGCGCCGGCACCGGCGCGCTCATCGGCAGGGGACAGTTCAAGGGCGGCGTAGGAACAGCTTCAGTCACGCTGGACAACGGAGTGGTTGTCGGAGCCCTCGCCATCGTCAACGCGCTCGGCCTGCCCCTTGGGTCAGCTGCGCCGGACCCAGACGGCAGTGCTCATCCGCAGCCTCTGAACACCACGCTTGTCGTCGTCGCAACTAACGCCGTTCTGGATGTGGCCGAGTGCAAGCGGACGGCCTCTGCTTCCCATGCCGGAATCGCGAGAGCTCTCAATCCTTCGCACACCCTTGCCGACGGCGACACTGTTTTCTGTTTGGCTACGCAGGCCGTGGCGCTTGACCGATCGGACGAAGCTGCCCGGCAGCTGAGCCTTATGACGCTGCAGAGTGCGGCAGCCGACGTCGTACGTTTGGCCATCCTTGACGGCGTGGCCAGCGCTGAAACCGTCACCACCCCCGCGGGTGAATATGGTGCGTACCGCTCCGCTAGGCTACTATGGCCGATTTAACTTTTACCGGCTGACGGGGTAGTGTTGTTTGTTGGTTGTCTGGACTGCCACGCCCTTTTGGGCCTGGGGACGGCAATCGATCCAACAAAAACGTTCGTGGTCATGCCCGGTGCAATCCGGCGGGGCTGCGGCAACAACAGTTAGCGGAGGGTATGGCCAAGAAGGACGGGGTCATTGAGATCGAAGGCGTTGTGACCGAGGCGCTACCTAACGCGATGTTTCGCGTTGAGCTCACCAACAAGCACATCGTTCTGGCACACATCTCTGGAAAGATGCGTCAGCACTACATCCGAATCCTCCCTGAGGACCGCGTAGTGGTGGAGCTGAGCCCGTACGACCTCACCCGTGGTCGTATCGTCTACCGCTACAAGTAAATTGCTGGGCGGCGTCAGGACAAACTGGCTGCCGCTCCAGTTGACCCAACTGCTACACGCAAAGGAATGCCATGAAGGTCAAGCCGAGCGTCAAGCAGATCTGCGAAAAGTGCAAAGTGATCCGCCGTAATGGCCGGGTCATGGTGATCTGCGAGAACCCGCGCCACAAGCAGCGCCAGGGCTAATTTCCTTCCCTGAAGGAAATCCTGGGTTGCTAACCCACGCAAGTAAATAAAGGCAGCACAAGCTGATCTGGAACATTGAGCTCGAAAGAGTCCGGACAGCTAACCCCCGGTCGGAGGCTGGGGCCGCACGGATTGTGCGGGTGTACTGCCTACGACCTCCGGTTTATCAAGGAGTACTGCCACTATGGCTCGTCTCGCTGGCGTAGACATTCCCCGCGAAAAGCGGCTGGAAATTGCGCTTACTTACATCTACGGCGTGGGCAAGACCCGTGCACACGAAACCCTGGCTGCCACGGGCATCAGCGCTGACGTTCGCGTCAAGGACCTGACTGACGCCCAGCTGGTTGAGCTGCGTGACTACATTGAAGGCAACTACAAGGTTGAGGGTGACCTTCGCCGCGAAGTAGCAGCAGATATCCGCCGCAAGGTTGAAATCGGCAGCTACGAAGGCCTGCGCCACCGCAAGGGCCTGCCCGTACGCGGTCAGCGTACGAAGACCAACGCACGTACCCGCAAGGGCCCGAAGCGTACCGTCGCCGGCAAGAAGAAGGCCCGCTAATCCCCACTTGCCCCCTAAAATCGCTGACGCGATTTCAGGGAACCCTGCAAGTGTGGGCCCAAGTAACGGCTTTCCCCAATAACTTTCTGTAGGAGAAAAAATGCCCCCGAAGACTCGTGGCGCGGTTCGCAAGCCGCGTAAGAAGGACAAGAAAAATATCGCGCTTGGCCAGGCGCACATCAAGAGCACCTTTAACAACACCATCGTGTCCATCACGGACCCGACCGGCGCTGTTATTTCCTGGGCTTCCTCCGGTGAGGTTGGCTTCAAGGGCTCGCGTAAGTCCACCCCGTTCGCTGCGCAGATGGCTGCCGAAGCCGCTGCCAAGCGTGCGCAGGAGCACGGCATGCGCAAGGTAGACGTTTTCGTCAAGGGACCGGGTTCCGGACGCGAGACCGCCATCCGTTCGCTGCAGGCCGCAGGCCTCGAGGTTGGCTCCATCCAGGACGTCACCCCCGCAGCCCACAACGGCTGCCGCCCGCCGAAGCGCCGCCGCGTCTAATTCTTTTCCGCAGCAGGAGCTTGCCCGGACCAGCGATGGTCCGGGCAAGCCCAGCGCGTTAAGTCTTCAGACCGAATTTCCACCACCTGTGTTGCGTCATATAGCGGATGCTCGCCGAAAGGAAACCTAAGTGCTCATTGCACAGCGCCCCACCCTCTCCGAAGAGGTCGTCTCCGAAAACCGTTCGCGTTTCATCATTGAACCGCTGGAACCGGGCTTCGGCTACACCCTCGGAAACTCCCTCCGCCGTACCCTGCTCTCCTCCATCCCCGGTGCTGCCGTAACCAGCATCCGGATCGATGGTGTGCTGCACGAGTTCACCACGGTTCCGGGTGTCAAGGAAGATGTCACCGAGATCATCCTTAACATCAAGAGCCTGTCGGTTTCCTCCGAGCACGACGAGCCTGTCGTGGCTTACCTGCGCAAGCAGGGCCCCGGAGTCGTCACCGCCGCGGACATCGCTCCGCCGGCCGGCGTCGAATTCCACAACCCGGATCTGCACATCGCCACGCTGAACTCGAAGGGCAAGTTCGAACTCGAACTGACCATCGAGCGCGGCCGCGGCTACGTTTCGGCAGCTCAGAACAAGTCCGGCGACGCAGAGATCGGCCGCATCCCGGTCGACTCCATCTACTCGCCGGTGCTGAAGGTTACTTTCCGCGTGGAAGCAACCCGTGTTGAGCAGCGCACCGACTTCGACAAGCTGATTGTCGACGTCGAGACCAAGCAGGCCATCGCCCCGCGCGATGCCGTTGCTTCCGCAGGCACCACCCTGGTGGAACTGTTCGGTCTGGCCCGTGAGCTGAACACCGCAGCTGAAGGTATCGAGATCGGCCCGTCGCCCACCGACGCTGCCCTGGCAGCCGACATGGCACTGCCGATCGAGGATCTGGACCTCACCGTCCGGTCCTACAACTGCCTCAAGCGTGAGGGCATCCACACCGTGGGTGAACTCGTTGCCCGCTCCGAGGCTGACCTGATGGACATCCGCAACTTCGGTGCCAAGTCCATTGACGAGGTCAAGGCAAAGCTGGTTGAACTGGGCCTGTCCCTCAAGGACTCGCCTCCCGGTTTTGACCTCGCAGCACGCGCCGCAGCAATCGAAGAGGACGACGCCGCGTTCGGCGACGACGAACTCTAAACCAGACCTTGGCCGGCGGGCAGCACCATGGTGTGCCGCCCACGGCTTCCACATGAGGAGAAACAATTATGCCTACCCCCACTAAGGGTCCGCGCCTCGGCGGCGGCCCGGCTCACGAGCGCCTCATGCTCGCGAACCTGGCAGCATCCCTGTTCGAGCACAAGCGGATCACCACCACGGTGACCAAGGCCAAGCGCCTGAAGCCGTACGCAGAGCGCCTGGTCACCTTCGCCAAGCGTGGCGACCTCGCTTCCCGCCGCCGCGTGCTCGGCCTGATCAGCAACAAGGGCGTCGTCCACGAGCTGTTTACCGACATCGCGCAGGCTGTGGAGAACCGCGAAGGCGGCTACACCCGCATCACCAAGATCGGCAACCGCAAGGGCGACAACGCTCCCATGGCTGTCATCGAACTGGTCCTCGAGCCGGTTTCCGCCAAGCAGGCCGTCGTAGCCGAGGCTACCCAGGCTGCCGCCAAGGCTGCTCCGGCCGCCGAGGAAGCTCCCGTTGAAGAGGCTCCGGCCGCTGAGGAAGCTGCTTCAACCGAAGAGGCACCTGCTGCTGAGGAAGCTGCAACCGAAGAGGCACCTGCTGCTGAGGAAGCTGCCGAGGCTCCCGCAGCCGAAGAGAAGGACGCGAAGTAATTCGCTGATTCCCTTCGCATAGACTTAGGTCTGTGAACCACCAAAAACCCGCGGCCCCCGTTCCAGGGGGCGGCGGGTTTTTGCGTATCCGGCTTGATCTTTCCTACGACGGCGGTCCGTTCAGCGGGTGGGCCGTGCAGCCGGGCCTGCGGACTGTCCAGGGCGTGCTGGAGGAAGCCATTGAGCTTTTGGTCCGCCGCCCGGTCCGGGTCACCGTTGCAGGCCGGACCGACGCCGGCGTCCACGCCCGCGGGCAGGTGGTCCACCTGGACCTTACCGAAGCCGAGTGGCAGGGAATGCCACGCGGGCACGAACTGGATCCCGCCGTCGCCATGATGCGCAGGCTCCGCGGCGCACTGAACCGTGCCCTGGGCGACCTCCCCGGCGCCGTGGAGGTGCACTCCATTGCCTTGGCACCGGAGGGCTTCGACGCACGTTTTTCGGCGCTGTGGCGGCGCTACAGCTACCGGATCGCCGACGGCCCGGCGCTGTGGCACCCGCTGGAGCGGTACTTCACGTTATGGCACAAAAACCCGCAGGACGTTGACCTGCTCAACGAGGGCGCCTCGCAGCTGCTGGGCCTGCAGAACTTCCTGTCGTTCTGCAAGCCACGCGAGGGCGCCACCACCATCCGCGAGCTGCAGCGCTTCGAGTTCCGGCGCGGCGGGGACGGCGTCATCGTGGCCACCGTCCAGGCTGATGCGTTCTGCCACAACATGGTGCGGGCACTGATCGGCTCCGCCCTGTACGTGGGGGAGGGCGCTGTGCAGCCGGGCTGGCTGCACGAGCGGCTGCTGCTGCAGAAGCGGGACGCCAAGTCTGTCCTTGCGGCTCCGCATCCCCTGGTGCTGGAGGAAGTGGCCTACCCGTCGGACAGCGAGTTGCTGGCGCGCGCCGAGCAGACAAGGGCCGTCCGGGAATACTGATTAGAAGGCCGGGGGCGGGCCTTCTGCCGGCAGCGTCACCGTGAAGGTGCTGCCCCGGCCCTCGCCGCTCTCGCACATGATGCTGCCACCGTGCCGCTCCACAATCATGCGGGTGATGGAAAGCCCCAGCCCCGCCCCGGGAATGGCCGCCTTCTGGGCGGATTCGGCGCGGAAGAAGCGGTTGAAAGCCCTGGCGGCGTCCTCGCGGGACATACCCATGCCGGTGTCCGTGACGCTCAACCGCACCCACTGCCGGTCTGCCTGCGCGCTGATGCTGACGGTGCCGCCGTCGGGACTGTATTTGATGGCGTTGGACACCAGGTTGTCCAGCACCTGCCCGATCCGCAGCGGGTCCGCGTAGGCCCACAGGGGTGACGGAACATCGGCGGCGATCTCCACATGGGACCGCAGGGCCGAAGCCTGGGCGGAACTCAGGCTGGTCTCCACCAGGCTGGCCAGGTCGGTCCGCTTTGGGTGCACGTTCAGGGTAGTGGAGGCGGAAGCGGTCAGGTCGGCCACCAGGTCCAGCATCCGTTCAGCGTTGCGCTGCACCACCAACAGGCGCTTGGACACATGCTCGGGCAGCTCATCGGGGTCTTCCAGCACCAAATCTACATTGCCCAGGATCGAGTTGAGCGGGGTCTTGAATTCGTGCGAGACATTGGAGATGAGTTCCTGGTTGGCCGCCAGGGACTCCACCCAACCGGTGACGTCGCTGTAGACCACCACGGCACCGGTGAGCCGGCCGTCCTCGCTGACCAGCGGGCGGGCGGCGGTGGACACGGCACGCTGCTCCGGTCCCTCGCCCGCCCACACGAGGTAATCGGCGAACGACTCACCGGCCATGGCCCGGCTGATGGGCCTGCGGTCCCGCGGTAGCAAGGTGCGGCGGTCCTGCCCGAAGATCAGCTGGTGCCCCTGCCCGGGAATGGCTTCGTCGGCTCCCGTGGCGCGTCGGAAGTTGCGCTGCCGGCTGTTGGACACCAGGAAGTGGCCGGCACGGTCGACGGCGGCAATACCGACGTCGGTGGCGTCCAGTACGGTTTCCAGCAGCTTCTCGCGTTCCCGGCTCGCGGCCAGCAGGTCCCGGAGTTCGCGGTCCTTGTCCGCCAGTTCGGCCTGCTGCTGCCGGAGGCTCACGCTGGCAAAGCGGATGGCCAGGGACACGGCGAGCATCATGACAGGAAAGAGAACGACGATGGTGAAGTCGGAGGCGGTTACAGCTGGGAAGTCGGCAGCGGCTGACGGAAGCATGATCAGCAACGGCCCCAGGAAGCTGAGCACCAGGCTGCTGCGTGCCAGCATGCCGGAGGCGGAGAGCCAAATGACCGGGAAGACCACCAGCACCGCAAGGCCAGGCAAGAGGGGCGCCGCGCCATTGCGGAGGAAACCGATGGCGGCGAAATCTAGGACGGGAATCAGCAGGTAGGGGCGGTGTGCCAGCCGTTCCCAGGGGACCAGGAAGCAGCCAAGGAACAGGATTGCGTGCAGGACTATTCCGGCCACATACAGGGGGCTGTGCGTCAGGGAAGGCCAGGCGAACGGTGTGGACACGGCAATGGCAGCCACAAGGAAGGTAAGGGGGAGCTGACACAATGCCACTTGGGCACGGGGTCCCAACCGGCGGAAGATGCGGCCGGGTCCACGCTGGAACAACGGCTCAGCCATGTTTCTGACTCGTACCCCTTCGCATTTGGAAAGCAGTTGCCGCCAAGGTCTATCAATTCCCCCCAGTTACCTTGGGCAATCACCCTTTCCCATGGATATTGCACATGTCTTGTCATAATAATTGACTTTTCAATTTTGGGCGCCGATCTGGGTGTCATCAGTCGGGCTTACTAGTAGCGTATAAATGGTTGGAGCGGGATTGGCATTGGCGCTGGGCCAATGGGGGGGCCATCTTCGCCTGGCGCAGGGATAGCAATGGACGATCTTGGTGTAGCTGTAGTAATCGAGGATGACGCCGACGTGCGTAACCTCCTGGAAGGTGTTTTGACCCAGGCGGGCTTCGAGGTGCATTCAGCGGTGGATGGGCGGACCGGGGTTGACGTAGTCCGCAGCAAGCAGGCAAATGTCGTGACGCTCGATATTGGCCTGCCGGATATTGACGGGTTTGAGGTTTTGCGGCGGATCCGGAATTTCAGCAACGCATATGTGGTGATGCTGACCGGCCGCACGGAGGAACCGGACCTGCTGTCGGCGCTCAATGCGGGGGCGGACGACTACATTGCCAAACCCTTCAGGCCCAGGGAACTGCGGGCGCGGGTGGCGGCAATGATGCGCAGGCCCCGGCATGAGGCGGACGGGCAGAACCCGTCCACGTCCTGGGGCCAGGCCCCGGCTCCTTCCTCCCACACAGAGCCCGGAGTCCTGCAGCACAACGGGCTCCTGCTGAACCACAGGACGCGCACCGTGGAAATCAAAGGCCAGCCGCTGGGACTAACCCGAAGTGAGTTCGACCTCCTCCACGTGCTGCTGAAGGGCGGCGGTGCCGTGTGCACCAGGGCTGACCTGGTGCGGGCGGTCCGGGGTGAGTTTTACGACCGGGAGACATATATCAGCGAAGCGGACGAGCGCGCCGTGGAGGTCCACGTGGGAAACCTGCGGCGCAAGCTCAAGGAGGACCAGCTGTCGCCGCGCTGGCTGCAGACGGTCCGCGGGGTGGGCTACCGGTTGGCGCCGCGGCGTCCGGACGACGCCTAGCAGCGATCCTCAGGGTGCTGACTCTCGGAACTGAGGGGTCAGCCCTTTTCCAGGATGTAGGTTGCCTGCAGCTCGGAGACTGTGCGTGCCCCGTCCAGGGCTACGCCGGCCATCATGGCTTGGCCCTGGGCAAAATCGCCCTGCCGGATCAGCCCTTCCAGGAGTTCGGCGAGCCTGGCCAGCCTGACGCCGCCCACCATGGCGGAGCTGATCTTGAGGCTGATGACGGCGTCCAGGGCGGAGTCTTCATCCTGGCTGTCCACAGCTGTTCCCAGCCGGGTTAACCGGAGGTCCCACATGGCGGCATAGTCGCGGGCGAAGCGCTGGGCCAGTCCGGTACCGGCCAGTTCCTCTTCAAGCTCGTCCAGGACAGCAGTATCAATCAGTGGCAAAAGATTCGCCGCCTCGAGTGAAGGTCCCACACTGGGAGCGGGAACGGCAGGAGCAGGTAGAGCGACCCCGGGCAGCGGGGAGTCCGCAGCGGGGCTCTTTCCGCTGGAACCGGGATCGGTACTGTGCATTCTTCAAGGCTACTTCCTGGAAATCCGTCGTTGGCCTATTTGTCATCATTCTGTGTAAACCTTGAGGCAAACTTGCCGTCGCCCTGCGTAGGCGCTACTGCCCGCTGAGGGTCATCACCGCATTGATCACGGCCGGTCCCAAAATGGCGATGAAGAGGACCGGGAAGATAAAGAACAGCAGCGGGAAAAGGATCATGACGGGCAGCTTCATGGCCTTTTCCTCGGCCCGCTGGCGCCGCTTGACCCGCATGACCTTGGCTTGGACGCGCAGTACCCGGCTGATGGCGATGCCGTAAGTATCGGCCTGCACCACCGCCTGCACAAAGCTGCGCAGCTCCGGAATATTGGTCCGCTCGGCCAGGGCGATATAGGACTCCCTGCGGCTGCGTCCCACCTGCATGTCCTGCAGGGTGCGGACCAGTTCCTCTGCGAGCGGGCCCTTGCCGTTCTCGCCGGCGCGGGCCATGGCACCTTCGAAACCAAGCCCGGCTTCCACGGAGATGAGCATCTGGTCCAGGGTGTTGGCCAGCTCCAGCTGCATCGCCTTTTGCCGCTCCTGGCCCTTGCTGTAGAGGAGGAGGTCAGGGATGAAGTATCCAAGGACCACGACGAAGAGCCCGGCGAGTTTCATTATCGGTGAGCTGCCGATGGAGGTCAGATAGAGGCCAATCGCAGCCCCCGCCACGCCAAGGCCGACCTTCGATCCCAGCATCTTTCCCAGCGGCATGGAGGCGGGCCGGCCGGCGAGGGACAGGAGCCGGTCCAGGAACGCGACATAGGCCGGGGGAGTGAGGCGCCGCCCCAGGGCCTCGAGCCGCGCCGGCGCTCCGGTTGGTGCCGCAGCAACCGCCGGTGCGCCGCGGGACAGCAACTCGGTGACTGCCACGCGCCCCTGCTTGTCCACGGTCAGGACGGACCACGCCAGCGCCGCCACCGGGACACAGACCAGCAGGACGGAGAGGAGAACTATCAGGTTCATGGTGTCCTCAGAACTTCAGGTCGATGATCTTGCGCATCCACAGCGCGCCGATGGTCATCAGGACAAACGAAGAGCCGATCATCACCCAGCCCAGGGGATGGGTGAACATCGAGTTCATGTAGCTCGGGCTCACGGCGAGCAGCATGGCCACGATGCCGAACGGCATGGCGATGAGGATGTAGGCGGAGAACTTGCCTTCCGCGGCAAGGGCCTTGATGTGCCCCTTGATCTCCGCGCGCTCGCGGATGGTCTCGTTGACCTGGTCCAGCACCTCGGCCAAGTTGCCGCCGACTTCGCGGTTGATCTGGATGGCCTGGGAGATCCAGATGAAGTCCTCGTTCTTCATCCTGTCGGCGGTGTCGTTGAGCGCAGCAAGAAGGTCGCGGCCCAGGCTGGTTTCGGTGATCACCCGCCGCATCTCCTCCGACGTCGGCTTCTGGGACTCAGCCGCCGCCGCGTCGATGGCGCGCAGGATACTGTGGCCGGCCCGGAGGCCGCCGGAGAGCAGCTGCAGCGTGTCGCCCAGCTGCCCGTCGAAGGCGGTGCGGCGCTTGCCGGCCAGGAAGCCGAGGACCAGTTTGCCCACGAACGGAGCCAGCAGGGCAAGCAGCAGTCCCACCAGGGGACCCACGGTCACGGTGCCCACCAGCATGCCGACACAGGCGCCGATGCCCACCAGCAGGAAGAATTCGGCTTGGCTGAGGCGCAGGCCTGCATTCTCCAGTTCCGCGCGGGAAAACAGTTTGACGTTCCGGCCCGCGAGTAACCGTTCGAAGGACCTGACACCGGACAGCGCCAGGCGGGAGAGGGAGGAAGGCGGCTCGGGCTCAAACGGACGACGGCGGTCCAGCGGCACCGAGGGTGCGCTCGGCAGGAGCACGGCCACCCCGAGCAGGACGATGGCTGCCAGGAGGATGACGCTTCCGATAGCGATGATCATGGCTCAGTCCCTACTTCGCGCCCGGGCCCAGCGGGGTGGCGAACACTGCCGGCGACACGTGGATGCCCAGGTCCTCGAACCGGTCGATGAACCGCGGCCGAATGCCCGTCGCCACCGGCCGGCCCAGGAACCGTCCCTGCGCGTCCACGCCTGCGGAGTAGTCAAAGACGAAGGCATCCTGGAGCGTAACGATGTCGCCTTCCATGCCCTGCACCTCGGTGACGTGGGTGATGCGGCGGGAGCCGTCGCGGAGCCTCGAGATCTGGACGATGAGGTTCACGGCGGAGGCGATCTGCTCGCGGATGGCGCGCAGCGGAAGGTCCATGCCGGCCATCAGCACCAGGGTTTCGAGGCGGGCCACGGCGTCGCGGGGGGAGTTGGAGTGAACGGTGGAGAGGGAGCCGTCGTGGCCGGTGTTCATGGCCTGCAGCATGTCCAGGGACTCGCCGCCACGGACCTCGCCCACCACGATCCGGTCGGGGCGCATACGGAGGGAGTTGCGGAGAAGCTCACGGATGGTCACCGCGCCCTTGCCCTCAGTGTTCGGTGGGCGGCTCTCCAGCCGGACCACGTGGTCCTGCTGGATCTGCAGTTCAACGGCGTCCTCGATGGTGACAATGCGTTCGTCGTGGGGCAGGAATGAGGACAGGACGTTGAGCAGCGTGGTCTTGCCGGTGCCGGTACCGCCGGAGACGATGATGTTCAGCTTGGCTTTGACGCAGGCGTTCAATAGTTCGGCCATTTCGGGTGTCAGGGTGCCGAAGTCGATCAGGTTGCGGACCGTCAGCGGGGTCTTGCTGAACTTTCGGATGGTCAGCGAGGAACCGCCCACGGCCAGCGGCGGGATGACGGCGTTCACACGGGAGCCGTCCTCAAGGCGCGCGTCCACCAGCGGGGAGGACTCGTCGATGCGGCGGCCCACCTTGGAGACGATACGTTCGATGACCTTGCGCAGGTGCTCCTCGGAGCTGAACCGGGACTCGGTGAGCGTGAGCTTGCCTTTGCGTTCCACGTAGATCTGGTCCATGCGGTTGACCATGATTTCGGTGACAGCGGGATCCTCCAGCAGGCGCTGGAGGGGGCCGTAGCCCAGCACGTCGTCGGCAACGTCGCGGACCAGGCGGGTGCGCTCCTCAGGTGTCAGCGGCACCTGCTCGGCGTCCACGATGCGGGTGAGCTCTTCCTTGGCAGTGCTCCTCAGTTCCTGCTCGGTGACGGCGGCATCGTTGAAGCGGGTTCCCATGCGCTCGAACAGGGCGGTGGCCGCCCTGTCCTTCATGGCTGCGAAGACGTCCACCTTGGGTGCCGTGGGCACCTGCTGCGCGCCGGCGTCGTGCGTTGCATGTACGACGGCGGCATGCGCCGGAAGGTGCCGCTCCGTGCTTTCCGCCGGGGTCGGCGAAGGCGCCGGCACCGGGCGCGGCGGCTCGAGCAGCGCGGTGCCCCCCGACACCTGGTTGCGGCTCTGTGCCGCGCTGATGCGTTCGGAGAGTTTCATCAGATAACCACCCTTCGGTGAAGCTTCCGCTGAGCCTGGGCGCGCCAGGCCGGGTTGAAGCGCTCCACGAGCTGGCGGAGGCTTTTGACGGCGGGGTCCTTTTTCGATTCCTGGAGGACGGGGATGCCGCGGTTGGTTGACAGTGCCACGGCACGGGAGCGGGGGACGCTGACGTCCACGGGCGCGCCGATGGTGGATTCAACGTCCTGGACGTTGAGGCCGGCTTTGGCGTCGGCCATGTTCAGGACCACGTGGCGGGATTCGGGCATGATGTCCAGCTGGCGGAGGACCTCCAGCCCGGAGCGGAGGCCGCGCAGGCTGGGGATGTCCATGGCGCTGACCCACACAACGTCGGTGCACTGCTCCATGGCGGCGAGCCCGATTTCCGGCATGCCGGGGGCGGTGTCAATCACCACATACTGGAACTCCTGCGCCAGCTGTTCCACCAGGTGGCTGACCTGTTCCGGAGTGATATGGTCCGCGTCCACCGGGTTGGGCGGGGCGCACAGCGCGTAGATGCCCGCCGGGTGCACCGTGAGGAAGGCCTTGAGGACCAACGGGTCCTGGGCGGCGGCCGGGGTGACGGCGTCCGTGACCGTGTGCTGCGGGTTGAGATAGAGGCCGGAGGCGACGTCCCCGAACTGCAGGTCCAGGTCCACGATCACCACGCTCATGGGCGCGATCTGGCCCAGGCCGATGGCGATGTTGGTGGCCAGCGTGGTTTTGCCCACGCCGCCCTTTGGGGAGAAGATGCCGATGACCAGGCCCCTGCCGTTTTCCGCCTGCTGCTGCTCGGGGCCGCGGTGGCGGGTGGCGAAGGACTGGCAGGCGCGTTCCAGCAGCACCCTGATTTCAGCTGCGTCGGCCTGCGGGCTGAGGATGTCACGGATGCCCGCGCGCATGGCGTGCAGCAGGAAGTCCGGGTCCACGTCGCTGACGAGGACCAGGCTCAGGCCGGGGAGCTGGACGTCGAAGACCTTGGCGAACCTCAACGCCTCTTCATAGGGGACGTCCGGGCCGATGATGAGGACCTCGGGCTGCTCCTGGTTGAGGAGGCCGAACAGTTCCGCCGGGCCTGCCGGGAGGATGTCACTGGCGATGGTCTGGACGCTGCCGCGCAGGCCGTGGGCGACGGCGGCGCGCAGCTTCTGGTCGAACTCGGCGTTGGGGGAGAGAAGGACGAAACGGCTCATTTGTACACGTTGTCCTTCCTGGCGATGAAGCCGCCGTTGTCCTGGGCGTCGAGGGGTTCCTTGGTGAGCCAGAGGCTGCCGTTGAGGTTGGTGTAGATGATCTTGCTTGCGTCCACGTCGCTAACCGCCACGGTCACCATGAAGGAACCTTGGGGAAGGGTGGTGTCCTGCGGGTTTGTCCCGTCCGTAGGCTTTGCAGTTGGTTGCGTGGCACGCTGGACGGCAGTGACGAGGACCTTGCGGAGAGAAAGCTGGGTGGTGGCTTCGCCGGGTTTACTCTTATCTGCGCCACCAGGGAAGCTGAATCCAATGGCAACATGGTCGCCGGCTTCGAGGCGGCCGCCAACCACCATCTTTGGCTCCAGCTCGAAGGTCACTTCCTGCAGCCCTGCCGGAACCTTGGCGGCGCTGCTGCTCTTCGCATCGGATGGTGCAACGAGACGTTCTGCGAGGAGCTGTTCGCCGGGGACCAGGTCCACCGCGGCAACGGTTCCGCCCTTACCATCCAAGGACGTGAGGGCGGTGGCGGCTACTCCCGCCGCTGGAACGTCCTCAATGACCAGTGAGGCTGTCATGTCGTTCACCGGCGTTCCGGCGGGGATGGCCTTTTGGACCACCAGCACTTTCTTGGGGTTGGTGCTGGCCATGGCCCGTGCGTCGGCGCCGTTCGCGTAGACGATGATGAGAAGGGCTCCCACAAGCGCCAGGGCGACGGCGGCCGTGCCGGCGAGCATGCGAGACTTCACGTTTTTCTCCTGATGGGGGTAGTGCTAGAGGCCGAGGCGGACGATGGTGGCGCCATAGGGGTCGACGGGGCCAAGGGTGTACCCGTCGGCGAGGGAAACGTAGGTGACAAACTTGCCGATGACGCCGCGGCAGTTGCCGGTGCATTGCGTTGCCGTGGTCACGCCGGTGGTCGTGGACTTGGCGCTTTGGAATTCATAGGGAAGCCCTGTGCCGCCGCTGAATCGCCATCCCGTGATGTCAAAGGCTGCAAAGGAGACCAGGCTGTAGATCGCTCCCGATCCAGTGCCGGTGATTTTGTTGAAGACGGGAAGCAGCACGATGACCTTCTTGCCGGCTGTGATGTCTGCACCCCAGCCGTTAAGCGTGGCATCGCAGTTGCCAGGCGCGTTGTTGCCCGGGTCGCTGCCGCCCTCGCTCACTGCCAGGTCGATGGTGCCGCCGCATTTTCCGGCGTCCTGGACCAGCCATCCGTAGCCGCCGGACACCGCCGCTCCTGAGGGCCCGTAATTGCAGGAAGCATTGGCATTCTGGCCATGGTCCTGGAGAAGCTGCAGGCCGCCGTCGACATAGCCCTTGACCTGACAGATGGAAAAGGCAAGCGGGAAAGCAGTGCGTCCTGCTTTGGGGCTGCCCCAAACAGCCGACGCCTTCGCACCAACCTCTTTGGAGGGGATGCCCAGCACTCCGGCAAAGAAGAGGGAGACCGAATTGTCCGGAGCTCCCTTTTCCTTGGATGTGGTGGTGACCGAAACAGTCCTGGCCGTTGTGTCTAACTGGATGTTGTTGACGTTACTCATGCCGTCCAGCGCGTTTTGGTTCGCCAGGCTGCCCGCGAGCGAGGACGTCGTCGAACACAAGGCGTCTGCTGGGTTGCGGGCGCACTTCTGGGCGACTGCGATTGCGGAGGCGTCCGCGCCATTTTGGAGTTGGGCGCGTTCCGAGTAGATCACGCCGACGTCGACGGCGATGGCCACGAAGCCAAGGAGGGTGACCAGCAGAATGGCGACGATGACGCTGATGGCGCCGCGCTCGCCATGCTCAGTGGCGCGGTTGTTCCTACTCAGCCGCCGCACAGCATTACCCCTTTGCCTGTCATCGGGAACGGGCCGGCGATACCGGTGATGGTGGACAGCGTGTACTTGATGGTCAGCGTTACCTGGTTCCCCGTGCTGCAGGTGGTGCTGCTGAGCGTGATGTCTGAGACGGGGATAGTGCTGACCGATGCCGCCGCGTTCTGCGCTGCTTTCTTGGCGGCGGTTGGATCATTGTTGATCGCCATGACCCGTACCCCGTCGCGGGCTGCGTTGGTCAGGGTGATCTGGGCGTTGTACGCCCGGCCAAATTCGATGGTTCCCAGCACAAGCATCAAGAGGAGGGGCAGCAGGATCGCGAATTCGACGGCGGCCGCGCCGCGCTCCGAATCACGTTTCACCTGCTGCACCTCCTCTTGGATTGCTTGTTTCAGCCGGGCAGAGCGCCGCCGTTTCGATATGGGGTCCGGAACGGCGGTCGCGGTTCACTACGGGGAAGGAACGGCGGTAGTGCTCGGGTGTGCGATATCAGTCGTGACGCCGGTGAAGAGGGTGCCGAGCTGGCCTCCGAGGGTGCTGACGGCGACGATGATGACGACCGCGATGAGGGCGACCATGATGCCGTATTCAACGGCGGTTGCGCCCTTTTCGCTGCGGAAGCGGGTCATGATGTTGGTGTAGAGAGAAAGCATCTGAGACTCCTGTGCGAGACGGATTGGCTGGCCCTGCACCAGCACTGAATCGAAGTTAGCAACGCTTGATCCGGAGTTGACCCGATCTTGCAACATCCTGCGCAAAGGCTTTACGCCTTGTACGTTTCCTGCGCTTTCACTGCGTCTTTTCTATGCCTACCCTGAGTCCGGACCAGCGGTTTAGTCGAGGTAGGTGTACCCGCCATCCGGATCCGCGGAGGTGGACATGCCTGGGAAGATGCTCTTGTCCATGAACGGGCGGCACACCCCGTCGCGTGCGGCCACCAGGAGATCCCAGTCCCGCAGGTCTGCCGCATGCTGTGGGTTGTACCTTTGGTTGGCTTCCCGATAGCAGGAGTTGACGAAGCGGCCGCCGTCCTTGCCCTGGTATGTGATGGCAATGTTGTCGGGCCGAGCCAACGCATTCCTGATTCCTGGCAGGTGGGAGGGGTCAACCGCGACTGTCCCACCTTGCACGGGGTAGGAGTCCGAAAACCCGGGGTGCGGTGTGAGCTGCAATGAGGTGCCCGGAAGGACTTTCTGTTCGATGTGGAAGTGAGCTAGTTCCACCCCGCACCAGTTACCTTTTTCGACCCGGCCCAAGCAGGCCGTCGCAAAGCGTATTCGGCGACTCCCAAAGCGCGTAAAGCCCGAAAGTTGCCTCCCAAACAGAGGTTGGTTGGAAGGACAGGGTTTGGGTCTCTGACGTGCTAAGTATTGTCAACCTGTAAGCCGCCTCAACTTGTACCTCTGTAAATTTGGAGCTGCCAAAGTCCACTGGACGGGTCTTTACTCGCGAGGGCGCGTAGTCATAGGCCAGGTGGAAGGTCCGGCCCTTGCTGTCGAGGATATGGAAGGTACCCGAGGATCCCTGCAGAGACAGTGGGGCCTGGGACACCGAGGAAGTTTCAGCAGAACGAGGCTTTTCGGGCGGGCGAGTCCGTTCGAGCATCCCCTGGGCTAGGCAGCCGGTTAACGCGCTGGCTGCAAAGAGTGCCACAAAGAATCCGACAACTTTCATCTCGATCTCCAAAGAAATTCAGGCGGTCGATGGACCCGGCATTTTCAGCCGCTTTTTTTGCCCAGCTGGGATTGGGTGATCTTTAACCAAAGGACCCCCTCGGTTCTGGGTGCCGAGGGGGTCCGGTCTTTTGGGCGCGCGGAGCGCTTCCAGGGAAAGTAACCTATGGAATCCCCAGCGCGGTACTCAGTGCGGCGGCCAGGGTCTGGTAATGCATATTCAGGGCTTGGCCGAAGGTAGTGACACCGAGTACCAAAGCCATGGCAAGGAATGCGACCAGTACTCCGTATTCGGTAGCAATGGCTCCGTGTTGACCTGTTGTCAGCACCCGCAGAGTCTGTGCCCGTAGCTTCAAAACGTCTTGGATTCGTTGCAGCATGCCCGACTCCTAGGAAAAAACTGCCATGATCTGCAGGACGGCCGGGCCGAGCAGAATAATGAAGAGCGTTGGAAGGATGAAGAAGATCAGCGGGAAAAGCATCTTTACCGGCATCTTCATGGCGTGTTCTTCCGCAAGTTGGCGGCGTTTGATGCGCATGTCTTTCGCTTGAGCCTTCAGGACGCCGGCGATGGCAATGCCGTAGGTGTCAGCCTGGACCACGGCCCGGACAAACGTTCTCACCGCAGGGACATCCACGCGTTCCGACAGGGCCAGATAGGCTTCTTTACGGGACCGACCTACCTGAATGTCCTGGAGGGTCCGGATGAGTTCGTCGGCCAGAGGGCCTCTGCCGTTCTCTCCGGCCCTTCCCATGGCAGTTTCAAATCCGAGTCCGGCTTGAACCGAAATCAGCATCTGATCGAGCGCGTTCGGCAGCTCCAGACGGATGGCTTCACGACGCTTCTGTGCGAAGTTTCGGAGGAGGATGTCGGGCAGGAAGTAGGCCAGTGCCACTATCACCAGGGCGATCGCAAACCTGCCTGCTGAGGGTGCTCCAAGGAAGACCAGAAATCCCAGGAGTGCGCCCCCGAAGGCCAGCATAGGCTTGACCATCAGGAGCCGGGCAAGCGGCCATTGCTTTGGCCGCCCTGCCCCTGACAGTTGCTTGTCAAGCCACGCTTCGTATCCTCGGGGCGTGATGCGTCGTGACAAATCGGCAAGCTGTTGGGTGACGTTCAGAGACTGGGAGGCTTGGCTGGGGCGACCGCCGAGGTTGGCTTTGATTCGTCGCAAACCTGCCCGGTCTCCGGTAAAGGACAGCCAGACCATCCCGGAGATGGGTACGACTATGGCCAGTATTGCGGCTAATGCGATGGGTTGCATTGTTCACCCCTAGTACTTCGGCTTGATGATGCGGCTGAGCCAGAGGCCGCCGATGGAGAGGAGAGCGACAGCGGCGGCCAGCATAACGAAGCCGATGAACGTCGTTGTGAAAACCCGTGAATAGGTTGGGTTGAATGTCACCAGCCCGATGAACATCAGGATTGGTAGCGCCATGAGAACCAATGCGGAGATGCGGCCCTCGGCGCTGAGGGCGCGGACCTGGCCCTTCACCTGATTGCGGTCCCGGATGGTTTCGCCTACGTGGTCCAGTACCTCGGCCAAATCGCCGCCCACTTCGCGATGGATTTCGATGGCCTGGGCGATCCAGTAGAAGTCTTCGCTTGCAGTCCTACGAGACACGTCAGCCATAGACTCACCCAGGTCCCGACCAATTCTTGTCTCATTGACGATCCTGCTGAGTTCTTCTGCCATGGGCCCTTGGTTTTCCTGCGCGGCAGCGTCAATCGCCCTGAGTAGGCTATGGCCGGCACGGAGCCCACCTGAAAACATCTGAAGTGTGTCCGGAACTTCGGCGTCAAAAGCCTTACGACGCCTCGCAATCAGTAAGTTCAGGACGAGATAAAGGAGGAACGGTGTAAGGATAAGGGCAAGGATGCTCATGCCCAGACCACCCAGGAAGAACGCGGCCACAGCTGCAACCAATGTGATGGCTCCAGCCATCAGTAAATAGTCGCCAGGCTCCTTGTTGAGGCCTGCCTGCTCCAGTTTTTCCCTGCTGAAAATGCTTGTAGGGCGCTTCTTCAACCCCCGGTTGAGGGCGCCCACGGCCTGGTTAGTCAGCCGAGTGAGGCTCGAAGAATGGTCGGCCATGTCCGGACGTCGCCGCGACAACGGAACGCCTGACTTTCCTCTCCAAACAAAGGTGAAAAGCAAGCCCAAGGAAACGTAGACCAGAAAGAGTCCCGCCATGAACAGTGTTACGGGAACCTCGCCGGCCATGACTACCTGCCCCTGACTGGGTCAGCACCGAAAATGTGTGGCGAAACGCGGATGCCGAGTTCGTGGAAGCGGTCGGTGAAGCGAGGCCGAACACCGGTTGGGATGGGCTTCCCCAGGAACCTGCCGCTGGCATCAATGCCGGCTGCATAGTCAAAGACGAAAGCGTCCTGGAGCGTGACGATGTCCCCTTCCATGCCTTGGACTTCGGTTATATGGGTTACTCGCCGGGTGCCATCGCGGAGTCTTGAGATGTGGACGATGAGATTTACCGCGGATGCAACTTGCTCCCTGACCGCCCGCAGCGGCAGATCCATGCCCGCCATCAGAACCAACGTCTCCAGACGCGCAATGGCATCGCGCGGTGAATTGGCGTGGACAGTGGAGAGGGAACCGTCGTGACCAGTGTTCATAGCCTGGAGCATGTCGAGGCACTCCCCGCCACGCACTTCGCCAACCACTATGCGGTCAGGGCGCATGCGCAGTGAGTTCCTCACCAGGTCCCTGATGGCGATTTCCCCCTTGCCCTCAATATTTGCCGGCCGGCTCTCCAAACGGACAACGTGGTCCTGCTGGAGTTGCAGCTCAACGGCGTCCTCAATGGTTACGATGCGGTCAGAGGCGGGAATGAATGACGAAAGGGCGTTGAGCAACGTCGTTTTGCCCGTGCCTGTGCCGCCCGAAACGATGATGTTCATCCTTGCCAGGACGCATGCTTGTAGAAGTTCAGCCATTTCCGGAGAAAGGCTGCCGAACGCGATCAGCTTGTCAACGGTGAGCGCATCTCCGCCAAACTTCCTGATGGTCAGGGCTGGTCCGTTAACAGCCAAGGGAGGAATGATCGCATTGACACGGGAACCGTCAGCCAACCGGGCATCCACGAGAGGAGACGATTCGTCTATGCGCCGGCCCACCTTCGAAACAATGCGTTCGATAACGCGGCGCAGGGCTTCGTCCGAGGCGAACTTGGTATCGGTGAGCGTCAATTTCCCGGCGCGTTCAATGTAGACCTGGTCGAAGCGGTTGACCATTACTTCTGTGATTGACGGATCGTCCAGGAAGCGTTGGATGGGTCCGTGTCCAAGAACATCATCGATGATCTCCCGGATCAGCCGCTGTCGTTCTGCCGACGTTAGCGGAACCTGTTCCTCGTCTACTACACTCTTCAACTCGTCCTTCACGTACTGGTGAAGTTCGCTTTCCTCAAGCGATGAATCTGTAATGCGGGCGCCCAGGCGCTCGTACAGCGCCTGGCTTGCGCGTTCCTTCAGGGAACCGAGAGCGCTGCTTGCCACTGCTGCTGTTGGTGCCAGTTCAACGACTACAGACGCCTCCGCCGCCTTGGCCTCGTGGATTCGTCCCAACGTTGCCGGCTCTGGAATGGCGGCCTGGGGCGCGAACGGATTCGCCTGCTCCGCTTCCGTCAATGACGGTTCCGGCTCCGTACCCCTTATCTTTTCGAGCCTGCGTGAAAGGTTCACTGAACTACCGCCCTTCGGTGCAACTTCTTATGTGGTCTTGCTTCCCAATTCGGTTTGAACCGCTCCACGAGCTGCCGGAGACCCTTGGCTGCCGGATCCCTGCTTCCGTCCTGGAGAACGGGGACGCCCTTGTTCGTGGAAAATGGAAGCGACTTTGACCGGGGAAGCACCACGTCAACCGGTGCGCCGATCGTTGCTTCAACATCCTGGAGCGTCAGGCCGCTCCTGCGGTCGGCCATGTTGAGGACAACGTGACGGCCTTCCGGGAGAAGGTTGAGCTCAGAGAGGATCTGGTTTCCGGTACGCAAGCCGCGGATACTAGGCACGTCCATCCCGCAGATCCAAACTGCGTCGGAAGCCAGTTCCAGAGTGGCGAGCACGTGTTCGCCTAGCCCTGGTGCAGTGTCCACGACGACGTACTGGAACTCCTGCCGTAGCTGGGACAGGAGGTGGCTGACATTTTCTCCGCTGATCCTGTCCATCTCAACTGGATTCTTCGGTGCACAAAGTGCATAGATCCCAGCAGGATGAACTGTCAGATAGGTCTTCAGGACCATTGAGTCTTGGCTTGCAGCGCCTACCACCGCGTCCGTGATGGTGTGCTCAGGTTCAAGCATCAGACCACTCGCCACGTCTCCGAACTGCAAATCGAGGTCTACAATCACCACTCCCATTGGGGCGATCTTGCCGAGCCCGACCGCGATGTTTGTGGCTACTGTTGTCTTCCCTACCCCGCCTTTTGGAGATATGACCGCTATGATCCGGCCACCGGCGGCGTGCTCGTGGTGCTCGGAGCTGCTGGGGGCCAGACCCCGCCTACGGCCAGCGGAAGCCAGGCTGGCGCGCTCAACGATGATCCGGATATGATCCACGTCTGCTGACGGATCGAGCAGGTCACGAATGCCGGCCCTCATGGCTTGTATGGCGACGTCTGATGATTCGCCGGCCACCAGGATCATACTGATCTCCGGGTACTGCAGGTCCATTACTGCTGCGAACTTCATAGCATCGTCGGCGGGCAGGCCCGGACCAAGGATGAAGACCTCCGGCGGCTCCCCGAGGAGCTGTCCCAGGACTTCTTCCGGCCCTTGTGGGAGATAGTCGGCTTGAAAGAACTGGAGGGAACCCGGCATACCGGCCGTGGCCATGCGGACCCTTCGTTCGAAATCGGTGTTCGGCGTGATAAGTACGAAGCGGCTCATCGGAAAACCTTCGTCTTGTCCACCACACCTGTGTTGCCTTCAGTGGCGCCTGTAGGCTCCTTCGACATGTAGATCTTGCCGAATTCAGCTGCGTAAACCAGGCGTTCCGCGTCAACGGAATTACGGGCGACTGTGATCAGGTAGTTTCCGTCGCTTTGGGCATTGCTACCAGAGTTGAGGGACCCATCGGACTTTTGCGTTGAGTCCTGTTGGGCAGGGCTGCCGTTACTTAACTGGGCAGCTGTGACCAGTACCTTGTGGAACGTAAGTTGAGTACCTGCGGATTGGGTCGCGGTCTGGCCGGCCCCATTAGTGGATGTCTCGGTGAGAGAGACGAAGATACCGACTGTGTCACCTGCCGCGATCTTGCCGCCCACGACGCGCTCGATGGGAAGTTTCAGCGAGATCTCTTGCATACCGTCAGGAACGGCAACTCTTGATGGCCCGAGGAACGATTCTTTTTCCACGAGCCGGCTGGAAAGAAGCTGTTCCCCAGGAACGAGCGCAACAGCTGTCACTTTCGCCCCGAGATCTTTGAGGTCTGTAACGCTGTCCGGGGCAAGCGCTGACTTAGGAATGGGCTTCTTGGCAACCGACCCCCCGAGGTCGCTGGCGGGCGTTCCCGCGGGAACTGCCGTCTGGACTACGAAAACTTCGGAAGTTTCGGTTCCAGCCATGGCACGTGCGTCGGCGCTTTGGACGTATGTAATAAGAAGGAATGTGCCGGTTATCGCGATGGCTAGCGCGGCGATGCCTCCCAGTAGGCGTGCTTTCACTTTCTTCCCCTTTGGGTCTATCTACTTGATCAGTGTTGGGACAATGACGTTGCCATTGGGCGTTGTTGTGTACTCAGAGAAGATGCTTGGATCTGCGCTGTAACCGACGAAGGTTCCGTAGAGGCCTTTTTCACTGCCGGTGAAGACATTGGTCGGGTCGTACTTCGCCTGGCCGCTGAGGTTCCATGCCTGCAGCTTGAAGCCAGCCCACTTCTCGATGTAGTACTGCACCGAACTGCCGTTACACGTGCCGAACTGAGCGGCGGGCATTCCGGCGCAGGTGTACTTGTAGACGGGTAACGCGACGGTCGAATTCGCCAGCGTTGGATTTATTGATGGGTTGAAGAGGTCGATGCAGCCGTTTGGCACTGCGGCGCCTGCGCTCGTCATGCTCCACTGCCCGACTTCAGCCGTGACGGTGCAGCCTGTGCCGCCGTCGGGTGCAAGCCAAGCGAAACCACCAGGGATGATCTGGTTTGAGGGGTTGAGCCCGTTGCAGTCCAGGGCCCCGCCCTGAATGAAGACTTTGTGCGCGACCCCGTCGTCCTTGAACTCACAGGAAGCGAACGTCAGGGGGAGCACGGTCACACCCTTTTTGGGGTAATACCACTTTGCAGTTGCCGTGGCTCCTACCTTCGCAGGTGGTGCGTTGAGTGCGCTGGCGAACATCTTGGTCAGGTAGCCGGCGTTGCTGGTGCCATCTTTTGTGGATGTGGTTACAGAGACCTGGCCCGCGACCGAAAGGTCCACGGACTCCACCGTGGACTTACCGTCGTTTGAGTTGCTGTTGGCCAGCGTCGTGGCAAGAGCCGATACCTCGACTTGAGTGCAGCCACCCGATTTGAAGCAAAGGCCTGCTCCTGCAAGCGCGCCGGCATCCGCCGCGTTCTGCAGCTGAGCCCGTTCGGCATAGATTTGGCCCGTGTCGACAGCCAGGGCACCGGCACCGATGAGGACAACCATCATCACCGCAACGAGCACGCCGGCAGCTCCCCGCTCTTTCTCGCCGGGTTTCACGTTCCGTTGCATTGCATTGCTCCAACCCCGGTGACGGTGACAGAACTTCCGAACAATCCGGTTAGTGTCGAAGAGGTGTAGGTGATTGTTACCTTTGCCGTGGTGTTCGGCGCGCAGTCTGTCGGGCTGAAGGTGTATGCGAAAGCCGCAGAGTTGACACCTGGGGCACCCGCGACTGCTGCGGCCTTAGCGTCCGTCTGGCTGTTCTTAACAGCCATGGTCCTGGCGGCTTCACGGGCGGCCTGGGTAACGGATATCTGCGCGTTGTAGGCGTTTGCGAACTCCACGATGCCTACGACTAGGGCCAGAAGGATAGGAGTCACCAGCGCAAACTCCACGGCCACCGCGCCACGGCTCTTTTCTTTCGAGTTTTCTTTGCGGATCTTTTTCAACGGATCCCCCGAGGTCGAATGCGATTTCGGGTGTGCCGCCATTGGCGGCACACCCGAAAGATTGGTTGGGCTACCAGCCGCCGACGGTGGTGCCCAGGCTGGTGAACCAGGTGTTCAGCGCGGAGCCGAAGGCGGTGACGCCGACGATGATGATGAGTGCAATGAACGCCACGAGCAGCGAGTACTCCGTTGCAGTTGCGCCCCTCTCCGAGGAGACGCGATCCTTCAGGCCCGCTACGAGGGCGAGCACGGAGACCATGAGTGAAGTCATTTCTGTTCCTAATTCTTTGTTCTGGCACGGTCGCTGATGCGCCGGCTGATCGCCCCAGGCGACCAATGGCTGGCAGCTTCAAACTGCTGCTCGCTGCCAGGAGTGCGCCGCGTCCGCTCGGTGGCAGGGCTGCGGCGCACTCGGGAGGCTACGACCTACCAGGTGCCGACCTTGGTGCCCAGGCTGGTGAACCAGGTGTTGAGGGCTCCGCCGAAGGCAGTGACGCCGACGATGATGATCAGGGCGATGAAGGCGACCAGCAGCGAGTATTCTGTCGCCGTTGCACCCTTTTCGGAGGAGAAGCGATCCTTGACGCCGGCAACGAATGCCATCATCGAGACCATAAGAGAAGTCATTGTATTTTCCTTAATTCGGTGAAATTTGAAGTGATGTGCATTTCAACGAATTCCCAGCTGCCCCCATAAATCCTTAGCGGCTGGACTTCGCTAAGAAGAGATTGTCACTTGACGCTATTGGGCAACAATGCGTAGTGGTACTCGTCTTTTTTGAGGCACGGTGAACCGGCGTACTCGATTACCCGGAAAGGTACTTAGGGAGCGGGGCGGGTGGTCACCCGACTACTTGGAAGCGCTCGCCCGAGAGGCATTGGGGGCGCTTTGGAGGCGGTGCTTCCTGCTAGGGGAAGAGCAGCGCCGTGAGGGCCAGGGCGCCCAGCATGGCCGGACCGTGGGGCACTTCCTTAGCCATATTCCGGCGTTTTCCAGCGAGCAGCACAGCGGTGCCCACCCCGTTGACGATGAAGCCCAGCAGGCCGCCATAAAGAAGGTGGCTCCAACCTAGGTACCCCAGGTAAAGCCCGACGGGTGCTGCCAGCTTCACATCCCCCATGCCAATGCCGCCGGGTGAAATTAACGCCAAAATCAGATAGGCAACGAATAAAATGACGGCGCCGACCGCGGCGCGGACCAGGTAGTCAGTTTGCTGACTAAATAGCGCCGATGCCGCTAAAAGTAAAAAACCGCCCAATAGCAGAATCAACACGAGCGGGTTCGGCAATAGATGGAGGTTAATGTCCACCCGGGCCAATTGCATACCGATCACTGCAAGGAGTATCAGGGCCGGGAGGATTGCCGGCGTATTCCCAAGTCGAAGTGCGAAGGCGGCGCACGCTACGCCCGTCGCTGCCGCCGTCGTGATCCTGACGTGGCGTGGCGGGACGCCGCCCAACCGGGGGACAAAGCGGGAGATCAGGATCTCAGCCGCGGGGGAGAAGAGGCACCCCAGCACGCCAACGACCAAGGCCATGATCCAGTCGGTAGGGCCCCAGCCCCCTCCAAATGCCACTGTGCCCCCTGTGCGGTAAGGCCGGCGGGCGCTGAGTCGGCCGCCGGCTACCCCATTTTGACCCTGAACCGCCTGACGCGCTAATCTTGTAAGTCGTTGTGCGTGTCCTATTCCGATGGTGCGTGCCCGCTCGAGAATCCGGTTGCAGGATAACTACTCGAACGTGCACATTCGGAACCTCAGGATGACTGGTTACATGGAGCCCTCACCTCTGTTCCGGTAGCGCGCAGACAGTAGGTGCACGAGCTAGTGCCACCTAAACAAGAACGCCAGAACAAGAACGAGGCAAACACCGTGCGTACGTACACCCCGAAGCCCGGCGATATCAACCGCCAGTGGCACGTCATTGACGCCACCGACGTTGTCCTTGGTCGTCTTGCAAGCCAGACCGCAATCCTGCTGCGCGGCAAGCACAAGGCCACTTTCGCGTCCCACATGGACATGGGCGACTTCGTCATCATCATCAACGCTGAGAAGGTCGCCCTGACCGGTTCCAAGCTGGAGCAGAAGCGCGCATACCGCCACTCCGGCTACCCGGGCGGCCTGACCTCCGTTAACTACGCGGAACTGCTGGAAACCAACCCGGTCCGCGCCGTTGAGAAGGCCATCAAGGGCATGCTCCCCAAGAACTCCCTGGCTGCCCAGCAGCTCGGCAAGCTGAAGGTGTACCGCGGTGCTGAGCACCCCCACGCCGCCCAGCAGCCCAAGACTTTCGAAATCACCCAGGTCGCCCAGTAGTCCTGGCCACCAAACAACTTACTTAATACAAGGAGAATCGTGGCTCAGAACGAAGAACTGACCACCGAGGCCCCCGAGGCCGAGGAAAACCTGACCAGCTACACCTCTGAGAGCTCCGCTGCTGAAGCTGCTCCCAAGAAGGAACGCCCGGCACTGACCGTTGCCGGCGCAGCTGTTGGCCGCCGCAAGGAAGCCGTTGCACGCGTTCGCGTTGTGCCCGGCACCGGCAAGTGGACTATCAACGGCCGCGAGCTGGCGAACTACTTCCCGAACAAGCTGCACCAGCAGGACGTCAACGAGCCCTTCAAGATCCTTGATCTCGAAGGCGCCTACGACGTCATCGCCCGCATCCACGGTGGTGGCATCTCCGGCCAGGCCGGCGCCCTGCGCCTCGGCATCGCCCGTTCGCTGAACGAGATCGACGTCGAGAACAACCGCCCGACCCTCAAGAAGGCCGGTTACCTGTCCCGCGACGCCCGTGTCATCGAGCGTAAGAAGGCCGGTCTCAAGAAGGCCCGCAAGGCTCAGCAGTACTCCAAGCGCTAAATCCGCTTGCACAAAAGCCCGTCCCGCTTTCTAGCGGTGCGGGCTTTTTGCTGTCCGAATTCTCTCCGCAGAGGCCCAGAGGCCGGACTCACGGTCCTGCCAGGAGCACGCAGATCAAGCCATTCGCTGGGATGGCGTCTTTGTTCACTGGATGGGTTTCGACAGGTCATAGATGCGTTGACCATCAACCGTCTCAGACGCAAAATGCCCTCTTACCCAGGCTGAAATTTCACTGACGGTACCGTCCTTGGCCTGGGTGTCGAGGAATTCGTCCTGTGGCAGGAAATAGCAAATCTCTCCATTCCCAACATGGTCTTTGAAAGCCTGAAGTGTGGGTGACGGGTCTGAGCCGGCGAATCCACCAAGTGGCATGACGGGACGATCAGCACCCAATTGGAGCCGCGCAGCTGTCTGCGAGGCTGTGGTGGCGGCGGACCAGAGGCACGTATGGGAGGCTGCCAGTTTGTCGAGGATGGCAGCTTGGGGCACCTGACCAAACGCAACGTCGTAAGCCCAGGCCGGGTTTCCATGCTTCATGTCATCCAAAAAGCGGTTGATGCTGGCAGGGTTTTTAGTCAGCTGCCCTGAAACTGGATTGGAGCCATTCTGCGGGAGCGTTGTATTGAGGGCTGAAGTGAGAAGGGGCCCCGCCAGCATTGCGGTCAGCGCGACGGTTGCCGCGGCAACCTCCAACCAGCGAGCAGGGGGCCGTACAACGGACAGTGCCGCTCCCAATGCGCCCACAAGGAGCACGGCGTTGCCCAGCCACCCTGGCCACCCCGTCACGCTGCTCAGGATGAGCCAGCCGCACACCGCAGTTGCCAGGATCGCGACCGCTGCTGCAGCCCTGATCACCAAACGCCTGCGGTGCCGCACGTATACGCCGCTGGCAACACCGAGTGTAAGTGCCATAGGCGCTGAAAGCCCTTCGGTGTAGTACGTGTGGATCTGGTTCCCCATGAAGCTCAGCACCAGATAGGTGCCGAGGAACCATGTGACGGCTATGAATGCCAGTGCCTTTGGCCCCCGTTCGTGCGGCAGCAGCCTCCACGCAACAATGATCAGCAGTGCGCCGATGATTGCCGCGGGGAGCATCCAGCCAATTTCCTGGCCATAGTTCGCATTTAGAAGCCGGCTAAGCCCGGCGTCCGAATCAACTTGCCTGAACTGTTGAGGAATGAGATTCGCTGCAGCATCGTCCTCGTTCCCCACGATGCGGTCCACCCCGTTATAGGCCAGCGTCAACTCAAGCACGCTGTTGGAATGCGAGCCCCCGACGTAAGGGCGCGCATTCCCAGGTATCAGGTCAACCACGGTCATCCACAGACCGCCCGTGAGAACCATGACGACGCCTGAAATGCTGGCATGCTTCAGTTTTTGGTACCAGCTCGAGTCACCCCACAGCAGATAGGCGACACCGAGGCTGGGCAATACCAAGAGCCCCTGAAGCTGTTTGGTCATGAAGGCCAGCCCCACGGCTACGCCTGCCACTACGAGATGCTTCAGCCGATTCGATTCGATAGCGTGTTGCATCGCGTAGACCGACGCGAGCATCAGCAAGAGCATGAGAGGGTCAGGGTTGTTGTACCGCGACATCAGGACCACGATGGGCGTCGAGAAGAAGACAGCGGCGGCGAAAAGCGCTGATGCCGGCGGGAAGTTTCGACGAACGATAACGTAAATGAGCAGCGTAGATGCGATCCCCATGATTGCTTGGGGCGCCAGCATCGCGAGGGGAGTGAATCCAAATATCCTGGTGGACATCTCCATGACCCATAAGCTGAGCGGGGGCTTGTCCACGGTGATGGAGTTGCCCCAGTCCGATGAGCCAAAAAATGCTGAAAACAAACTCTGCGTTCCTGATTGAACCGCTGCGCTGTAAAAGTAGTTGGCCCAGCCATTGATTCCCAGGTTCCAGAAGTGGAGGAGCCCGTTCAGGGTAAGGATGATGAGCAGAATCGGGCGCTCCCACAAGGGATCCTGGGGGCGCCCCCTGACCAGGCCACGAATAAGCCGGATGGCCGCATTTTTGGAGTCCGCTGCGAATGCTGGAGATAGAGAAGCCGTCAACGTTCTCCCCTTAGAAGTCCGGCTGAACAGAATTTGCCTGCTTCGGTGCCGCCGAGCGGGCCGGAGTCATGCTAATCGGTGGGGTGCTCACCGGAAGGACTGTCGAACAGGCCGGAAGGCAACAAGTCCGGAACGTTCGTGACTGCGCCGAGCCCTGAACACCCAAAGGCGCAGGAGCACGAACCGCAGCAAGGTGGCGACAACGTTGGCGGCGGTCAGCACAAGAAGCTCGGTACTCGGGACCGGGTCCGGATTCACCAGATGCAGGACCGTCAGTGCCGAGGACGTTATGGCCCACGCCAGAAGGAAGACGACGAGGCCTTGGAACTGTTGGGTAAACAGTTTGGCCGGACCGCTGATGCCGAAGGTGAACCGCCTGTTCGCGGCGGTGTTGCCCACGGCCGTCAGCAGCAAGGCGAGAAAATTGGCTTGCTGTGCGCCGAAGGGTGCTTGGAGAATCAGGTACAACAGAGCGAAAGCGAGCGTGGAGACAAGGCCAACAAGGCCGAACCTCACAACCTGGCCAAAAAAGCTGGGCCGGCCAGGCGGGACTATCGGGCCCCGCCCGAGTTCGGCATAGATCGCTTGTACTGGAATGGAGCCCTTCACCAGGGAACCAGCGACGCGGACCATCCCTCGGAGGTCGTCCAGGGCAGTCTGCTTTATGTTGACCCGGCTGTCGGGGTCATCAATCCAGTCAACGGGAATTTCATGGATCCTTAGCCCGGATCGCTCAGCGATAATCAGCAACTCCGTATCGAAGAACCAGCCATTGTCCTCCACATGCGGAAGTAACCGCTTGGCCACCTCGGCCCTTATTGCCTTGAAGCCACACTGCGCGTCGGAGAAGCGGACCTGCATGGTGCGGCGGAGCAGGAAGTTGTAAGACCGGGAAATGAATTCCCGCTTTGGGCCGCGGCTGACGCGTGAGCTCTGGCCCAGTCTTGTGCCGATCGAAATGTCCGAGTGCCCGGACAGCAGCGGGGCCACGAGCGGGGGGAGAGCTGCAAGATCCGTGGATAGGTCCACGTCCAGGTAGGCCAGGACTTTTGCTTCAGACGCGCTCCATGCATCGCGAAGTGCGTAACCGCGCCCTTTGATTTCAAGACGGCGGTATTCGACATTGGGCAGCTGCTCGCTGAGGCGGGCAGCGATCGCAGGAGTCCTGTCGGTGCTCGCATTGTCGGCAATGGTGATCTTCCATGTCGACGACATTTCCTGTGAGAGATATTCGGAGAGTCTTGAGATGCTGCGTTCGAGTACGGCTTCCTCATTGAAAACCGGTACCACAATTTCGAGCGCCAAGCCCCCATAGCTAGGTGTCATGCATGGATCGTAGGAGGGCTCATGTGCCGGGAGCGAGGCTTTTGGGGAAAGACAGGTACTCGTCCTTGAAATCCAAGTAGTGGGTGCCTGGCGGTGTTTGGAAGGGGGAGTAACTACTTGGGCCCGGCAGGGACGTGCCGGAAGGAGTTCCCGACTGTCTCCGTCCAAGATCGCAGCTTTCGTTCCAGCGGCTTCTCCACGAGTTCGTGAAGGACTCCGCAAGCCGCGACCGACAGGAAGATCACGACGGCGGCAAGGGCCCAAACTTCCGGAGTCGACGCAAACTCGGTCCAGGGTCGCAGCGAGCGGAGGATCACCTCATGAATCAGATACAGGGCAAATGACCATTGACCCAGCCTGGTGAAGCAGCGGCGTCCAAATATGCTGGTTCTACCGTCAATGTCCCGCTTGGCGCACGCCGCTATCAAGCAGATGAAGCCAGGAAGCATGACGACATTGGCGAGTGTTGCTGGAACAGGACCCCTATTTCCGTTCACAAAATAGGACGCAGTGAAGAGCCCAGCGGTCAGGACGGCCACCAAGCCCAGCGACTGTTCAACAGCTAATTTTGGCCGCCACCCCGATTTCATGAGCCGTGCAACAAACATGCCGAGCACAAATTCGCCCAGCCGAAAGAGCGGCATGCCTACCAGCAAATAGTCCGCCGTCGGTATGGACGTGACCGCCGCCAGGAGCGCAAACAGTGCAACGGTGCCCACCGGCACGGCTACAAAAGCCGGGTACCTCCGGCTGGTGCGTTTGAAATGGGTGAACAGCAACGGAAACACGAGGTAAAAGAATGCCTCGCATGACAGGGACCACGACACGCCATTGAACGAGTTGAGGAACGGGCTGGCGGGTATCCACGCCTGGGTAAGGGTTGCGACAGACAGGGTGCCCAGCACAGAGATCCCGGATGACGTCGGTAGTTGCGGGGCCCAGAGCGCCAAGAACATCGTCAGTAGATGAAGTGGCCAAATTCTGGCGATTCGGCGGAGGTAAAACTTCCCGGGTTTCATGTCGCCGTTTTGGGACCACGTGAGCACGAATCCCGAAAGCACGAAGAAAAAGCTGACGGCGGTAAAACCATAACCAAACATGGAAAGGCCGTCTCCGATTTGCGGAAAGTAGATCCTTAAGTGGTAGAGGACCACCGCCAGCGCTGCAAAGAATCGAAGACCAGTGAGGCTGGTCAAGTTTCGTTCAGATGCCAGCATCGTTCAGCCCCCAATTATGTTGCTTGATCCAGCGTTGCCGAGAGCATATCCAAGAAGCCGGCTTTGGGGGCTCAAGATACGGTCAACCTTCTCGGCTGCCCGCTCAGGATCTGAGCCCCCCGCCCCCATCCTCTACACTTGACCGGTGCCTAGATTATTTGGAACTGATGGTGTCCGCGGGCTTGCCAACGGCCTGCTGACGGCAGAACTGGCCCTGCAACTGGCCCAGGCGGCCGCCGTCGTGCTTGGCCACGACCGCAACTCCAACGGCTCCCGCCCCCGTGCCGTACTGGCCCGGGACCCGCGTGCCAGTGGCGAATTCATTGCCGCCGCCGTTGAAGCCGGGCTGTCCAGCTCGGGCATCGATGTCTACGACGCCGGGGTTCTGCCCACCCCCGCTGCGGCCTACCTGGTGGCGGACCTGGACGCGGACTTCGGCGTGATGATTTCCGCTTCGCACAACCCCGCGCCGGATAACGGCATCAAGTTCTTCGCTCGCGGCGGCCAGAAGCTGCCTGACGAGGTGGAGGACGCCATCGAAGCCCAGATGGGCAAGGAAGCCGTCCGGCCTACAGGCGCCGACGTAGGCCGCATCCAGCGCTTCTCCGACGCCGAGGACCGCTACATCGTTCACCTGCTGCGCACGCTGCCGCACCGACTGGACGGCCTCACCGTGGTGCTCGACTGCGCCAACGGTGCCGCCAGCGGCTGCTCACCCCAGCTCTTCAAGGACGCCGGCGCCCGGCTCATCGTCATCGGCGCCGATCCGGATGGCCTGAACATCAACGACGGCGTCGGCTCCACCCACCTCGGTCCCCTCAAAGAGGCCGTGGTCAAACACGGCGCGGACCTGGGAATCGCCCACGACGGCGACGCCGACCGCTGCCTCGCCGTTGACCACGAAGGCAACGAGGTGGACGGCGACCAGATTATGGCCATCCTGGCCGTGGCGCTCAAGAAGTCCGGAAAGCTCAAGGACGACGTCCTGGTGGCCACCGTCATGAGCAACCTCGGGTTGAAGATCGCCCTCCGCGACGCAGGCATCACCATCATGGAAACTGCCGTGGGGGACCGCTACGTCCTCGAAGGCATGCGCGATGGCGGTTACAACCTCGGCGGTGAGCAGTCCGGCCACGTCATCTTCTCCGACCATGCAACCACCGGCGACGGTCTGCTGACCGGCCTGCAGCTAGCCGCGCAGGTGGCCCTGACCGGCAAGCCGCTCAAGGAACTGGCCACGGTCATGACCAAGCTCCCGCAGGTCCTCATCAACGTCAAGGGCGTGGACCGCAGCAAGGTGGGCAGCAGTGATGTCCTGGCCCAAGCTGTTGGAGCCGCCGAAGCCGCCTTGGGTGACACCGGCCGTGTCCTCCTCCGCCCCTCCGGAACAGAACCTGTGGTCCGGGTGATGGTCGAAGCGGCCGACGAGGAAACCGCCCAGTCCATCGCCGAACACTTGGCGCAGGTGGTCCGCGCAGAGCTCGCACTGGAATTTGCTAATGAATGAATGAGCCGTAAGTAGACTTACTGCTCGGAATAAGTGCTCTGTACAGGAAGACAACGGCCACGGTCTGGATCAAAAAGGCAACGATAAGAGGAGCGGCGTAACTGTTCTTCGCGAAATACAGGAAATAGATAAACGTTCCCGTTGCGGCCAACAGGCAAGGAACCAGGCGGATTTGCGGCCTGCCCAGCAGTAGGAGCGACATCACTTCGGCAGGGAAAAAATACCGGTCATGCATCTGCGGGAGCAACAGCGGGCAAATGGCGGCTGACGTAATGCACAGCAGAAGCCGACGGTCAGAAGTGTCCTGACCGCGCCAGTAAGCGAAGGCCGCAACAGTGATGGCGATGGCGCAAAGCATGATTCCCCACCATCGTCCTTCGGATGCGCTCACGTCTGGGAATAGCGCAAAGACATTTGCTGCCCCTGAAATCAATCGGTCGTCTTGTGTTTGCCGCACATAGATTGTGAGGGTATCTACCACAGACCGCCCGAATAGCACAGGCGGCAGGCTGAGCGCCAACCAAACGGCGGTGGCCAGCAGCGGACCTGGCATCCGGGGGCCGCGCCGAAGGGAGACCGCGGCAAGTGCCGGGAGGAGAAATACCGCCTGTAATTTGAACGCGACGGCGACCCCCCACACCGTCCATGCGGAATTGATGTTGTTCCTAAGCAGGCTTCGGGCCGACAACAAAAGAAACGCTGTATAGATCGAGTCGCATTGGCCCCACATCGCGGCGTTGAGGAGAACCGTGGGCACCAGCAGCGATATGGCTCCCATCATCCGCGGTGCCAGCTTGGAAGGCCCTGCTACTTCCGCCAGCATGGTCACTGCGATCGCCAGGAGGACATCACCCGCAAGAGATACCAGTTTGACGGCGAACAGTGGGTCAACGGGCAGAAGGCTGACCAGGAACAGCAGGAACAAGTACGGGAAGTTGTAGTTTGAGAATTCCCCTCCGAGCGCCCAAACGCCTCGGTCTCGGAACTGCTCCATCCAGGGCAAGAGGAAGGTGGCGGCATCTTCGCTCTCGTAGGGCAAGAGCAGGAGCCGTGCAGCGACTGCCCCAATAACAAGCAGCAGCGTGGCGGACGGCATCGACCTGCGGAGAGTCAGTGATGTCGATCCCATGCGGCTTTTGATCGAGTCCCCCATTTGGCCATCCTTTGGCGAGCGGTGCCGAATGTCAACGATCGAACCGCATATCACTGTGGCCCGCCTCCCATGAGGGAGACGGGCCACTTGGCGTTTAACAGGGAGACTTAGAGCGTGCGCTCTTTCAGCGCGTCCCGGATCTCGGTCAGCAGCGCCACCTGCGGATCCTCGGCAGCATCCTTCTTCACATCCTTGTTAATTCCCAGCCGGCGGTTGCGGCGCTCGATCATCAGGTTCATTGGCATCACCACCACGAAGTAGATGGCAGCAGCGATCAGCAGGAAGTTCACCACCGCGGTCAGTAGCACCCCGAACTCGATGGCGTTACCGTTCAGTTCCACACGAGCGAAGCTGTCGAAGTTGGGCGCACCCACCAGGCCGGAGACGAAGGGCATCAGCACCTTGTTCACCAACGCCGTCACCACCGCGCCGAACGCAGTACCCATGACCACGGCGACCGCAAGGTCAACCACATTGCCCTTCATGATGAAGTTCTTGAATCCAGTAAGCATGGAAACCAACCTAGCGCACCGGCATCACAGGTACGCGGGCGCCGCTTCGAGGCCGAAGTATTCCTCTAGCGTGCCGATGCCGCGGTTCAGCATGT
Source organism: Arthrobacter sp. E1SS-5 (assembly GCF_057073715.1). Lineage (NCBI taxonomy): Bacteria > Bacillati > Actinomycetota > Actinomycetes > Micrococcales > Micrococcaceae > Arthrobacter > Arthrobacter sp. E1SS-5. Next base: position 3,010,604 of record NZ_CP172703.1, on the reverse strand, counting down.
CCGTGGCCGCCTCCACTCCCACGTACCGCAGGTGCCACGGCTCGTAGAAGTACCCCGTGATGGGATGCAGCATCCACGGATACCGCACCACGAACCCGAACCGGTGCCCGTTCGCCTTCGCCCAGGCAGCCGCCGGCTGTTCGGCGAAGCACGGCTCAAAGCTGCACGCCCCGCCGCCGTCGCCGATGTCGAACGCCCACCCCGTCTGGTGCTCCGAATGGCCGGGCCGCGCGCTGGCGGTGTCGGCGTCGGCCTGTCCCCGCGCCGCGACGTACCCGTTGTAGGTGGCCACCTGCGTGTTGTACGAGCGGTAGCCGCTCGCCAGGACCATCGCCACGCCATCCCGTGAGGCCGCCGCGAACATCGCCTCGGCGGCGGCCGCCGTCGTACTGTTCAGGAGCGCGGCCTCACCGGCGGCAGAGATGGCGACGGCGGGACGCGCCAGGTCAGCCGGCACATAGTCCGCCGGCTTCAACGGCCGGTGCTTGTTTACGATCACCCACGGGCTTGCCGGGTCATCGAGCGAAAACTGCCGCGCCAGGGTGGCCGACGGGGACGGAGTGGGGGACGGCGCCTCCGGTGACTGGCCCACGGTGGCCGTTTCCGCCGTCGTACTGGCCGAAGCAGCAGCGGCGGTAGGGGAGAGGGAAGCGGAGGAAGCAGCGGACGACGACGGCGCCACCGCCTTGGGTGCCTCCGGTGTGCAGGCTGCCAGGACAGTCAGTCCGGCCCCCGCTGCGAGGAACTGGGCGAAGCTGCGCCGGCTGGGGGAGCCGCATTGGTAGCACACCTGTGCTACACCTTCCGGAGCAGCATGCGGCGGATGGAGTGGTCCGCCTCTTTGGTCAGCACCAGCTGTGCGCGGCCCCGCGTGGGAAGCACGTTCTCCTCCAGGTTGGGCTCGTTGATCCGTTTCCAGATGTCCCGCGCGGTGCTCTCGGCTTCCTCGTCGGACAGCGTGGCGTAGCGGTGGAAGTAGGACTCCGGCTGCGCGAACGCCGTGCTCCGCAGCTTCCGGAACCGGTCCACGTACCACTCCTCAATGTAGGAGGTCTTGGCATCCACATAGATGGAGAAGTCGAAGAAGTCGCTCAGGGCCAGGCCCTGCCGGCCGTCGTGCCGGGGCCGGGCCGGGGCCAGCACGTTCAGGCCCTCCACGATGAGTACGTCGGGGCGGCGGACCACCACTTCCTTGCCGGGCACGATGTCGTACGTGACATGGGAGTACCAGGGCGCGCGCACTTCCTCGGCCCCGCCCTTGATCTCGCTCACGAACCGCAGCAGCGCCCGGCGGTCATAGGACTCCGGGAAACCCTTCCGGTCCAGCAGCTGCCGGCGCTTGAGCTCGGCCAGGGGATAGAGGAAACCGTCAGTGGTGATGAGCTCCACGTTGGGGGTGCCGGGCCAGCGGCGCAGCATCTCCCGCAGCACGCGCGCGATGGTGGACTTGCCAACGGCCACGGAACCGGCGACGCCGATCACGAACGGGGTGCGCTGGGTCTGCTCACCCAGGAACGTGGTGGTGGCCGCGTGCAGCTGCCCAGCCGCCTCCACATACAGGTGCAGGAGCCGGGACAGCGGCAGGTAAACGTCCCTGACTTCGTTGATGTCCAGGGGGTCGCCGAGCCCGCGAAGGCGCAGCACGTCCTCTTCATTAAGGGGCTGTTCCATCTGGGCTGCGAGGCGGGACCAGGTGTGCCGGTCCAGCTCCACGAACGGCGAGGCACCCTCCCCGTTCGCGTCGTTGCGTTGCGAAGTCACCTAAAGATTCTGCCCCGCGCCCGGCCCATCGCGAAATGACGCCCCTGCTCAGCGCGGCGTAGGTCACAGGGCTCGGGCAACGGGGCCCGCCGGTTTAGAGCAACAGGCACGCTGCCGATAGTCTTGAGCCTATGTGTGGAATCGTGGGGTATGTAGGCCGTTCGACTGACGGTGCAATTAATGGTCACAGTGCGTTGGACGTTGTCCTTGAGGGACTGCGCCGCCTGGAGTACCGCGGTTATGACTCTGCCGGTGTGGCTGTGGTGTCTGATGGCACCATTGAGGCCCGCAAGAAGTCCGGGAAGCTGAGCAACCTGATTGGTGAGCTGGAGGCCCGGCCGCTGCCGGAGACCCTGACCGGGATCGGGCACACCCGGTGGGCGACGCACGGCGGCCCGACGGACCGCAACGCGCACCCGCACCTGGCGGACGGCGGCAAGCTCGCCGTGATCCACAACGGCATCATCGAAAACTTCGCCGAACTCAAGCAGGAGTTGCTGGAGAAGGGCGTGACGTTCCTGTCCGAGACGGACACCGAGGTCGCCGCCGCGCTGCTGGCTGACATCCTGCGCAACCAATTGGGCGGGGACCCGGCCAACGGTGGCCTGACCCGCGCGATGGAGCTGGCCTGCCAGCGCCTGGAGGGTGCCTTCACCCTGCTCGCGGTGCACGCGGACCAGCCCGACGTCGTCGTGGCCGCCCGCCGTAACTCACCCCTGGTGGTGGGCCTGGGCGAGGGGGAGAACTTCCTGGGCTCGGACGTGTCCGGGTTCATCGACTACACCCGCCGCGCGGTGGAGCTGGGCCAGGACCAGATCGTGACGATCACCGCAGACTCCGTGGCGATCACCGATTTCTTCGGCAACCCGGCCGCGGGCAAGGAATACCACGTGGACTGGGACCCGGCCTCGGCGGAAAAGGGCGGCTTCTCCTCGTTCATGGAGAAGGAAATCCATGACCAGCCCGATGCGGTGGCGCAGACCCTGCTGGGCCGGTCGGACTTGGACGGCAAGCTGACCCTGGACGAGCTGCGGATCGATCCGGAGCTGTTGAAGCAGGTCAACAAGATCATCGTGCTGGCCTGCGGCACCGCCGCCTACGCCGGCACGGTGGCCAAGTACGCGATTGAGAACTGGTGCCGGATCCCCACCGAGGTGGAGCTCGCGCACGAGTTCCGCTACCGGGACCCGATCCTGGACGAGAACACCCTGGTGGTCTCCATCTCCCAGTCAGGGGAGACCATGGACACCCTGATGGCCGTCCGCTACGCCCGCGAACAGGGCGCGAAGACCATTTCGATCTGCAACACCAACGGCTCCACCATCCCGCGTGAATCCGACGCCGTGCTGTACACGCACGCCGGCCCGGAAATCGCGGTGGCCTCCACCAAGGCGTTCCTGGCCCAGATCACCGCCGCGTACCTGCTGGGCCTGTACCTGGCGCAGCTGCGCGGGAACATCTTCTCGGGCCAGATCAAGGACGTCCTGGCGGACCTGAGCAAGATCCCCGCCAAGATCCAGACGATCCTGGACAACGCGGGCCCGCTGCGCGAGCTGGCCCGGTCCATGGCGGACGAGAAGTCGGTGCTGTTCCTGGGCCGGCATGTGGGTTACCCCGTGGCCCTGGAGGGTGCGCTGAAGCTCAAGGAAATCGCGTACATCCACGCCGAGGGCTTCGCCGCCGGTGAGCTCAAGCACGGCCCCATCGCCCTGATCGATGAAGGCCAGCCGGTGTTCGTCGTGGTCCCGTCCCCGCGCGGGCGCGATTCGCTGCACTCCAAGGTGGTCTCCAACATCCAGGAAGTCCGCGCCCGCGGCGCCCGGACCCTGGTCATCGCCGAGGAAGGCGACGAAGCGGTGAAGGCCTACGCCGAGTACGTCTTCTACGTCCCGGAAACCCCCACCCTGCTCATGCCCCTGCTGACCACCGTCCCGCTGCAGATCTTCGCCGCGGAACTCGCCGCAGCCAAGGGCTACGACGTGGACCAGCCCCGCAACCTCGCCAAGAGCGTCACCGTCGAGTAATTGATGTCAGACGCAAACCCCGGGCCCTCAAGGCCCGGGGTTTGCGCGTTAAAGTCCAGCTTTTGCGCTGATGGCGGACAGCGGCGGCCAGCGGCGTGGACCGGCCTCCGGCCGAGGGGTGCAACCGTAGAATGAACCGCATGATCGTTGGCATTGGGGTAGACGTAGTAGACATCGAGCGGTTCGGCCGCCAGCTGGAACGGACACCGGGCCTGAGGGACCGCCTGTTCGTACCTGCGGAACGGGACCTGAACACCCGCTCCCTGGCTGCCCGGTTCGCCGCGAAGGAAGCCGTGGCAAAGGTGCTGGGCGCCCCTGCCGGCATGAACTGGCAGGACTGCTGGATCGGCCTGGACCAGAACGGGCCCACCGTCCAGGTGAAGGGCACGGTCCTGGCAGTAGCCGAGGCCAAGGGCGTCAAGCGCTGGCACCTGTCCATTAGCCACGACGGCGGCATTGCCACTGCTACGGTCCTGGCCGAGGGCTGATCCGGGCGGCCGCCATGATCAGCGCCTACACCGGAACGCAGGTCCGCGCAGCCGAGGAACCCCTCCTGGCCGCCGGACTGGGGGACGCGCTCATGCAGCGCGCCGCGCATGGGCTGGCCAACGCCGTCGTCCATGAACTCAAGGACAGGGGCACCCGACTGAACGGTGCTCGCGTCGTGGTGCTGGTGGGCAAGGGCAACAACGGGGGGGACGGCTTGTATGCTGCCGCTTTCCTTGCGTCCCGTGGGATGCGCACGACGGCGGTACTCACCGGAGATGCGGCCCACCCGGCCGGCTTGGCCGCATTTGAGCGTGCCGGCGGCAGGGTGCACCGGCTCACCGAGGCGGCACTGCCGGGGCTTGCCGGCGAAGCCGCCGAGGCCGACGTCGTGATTGATGCCGTCCTGGGGACCGGCGCCAAGGGCGGGCTGCGGGGGAGCGCCGCGGACCTCATACAGGCCATCACGGACGCGCACCGCCACGGCTTTGTGATGGCCTGCGACCTTCCCAGCGGAGTGGACGCCGATACCGGCGAGGCTGCCGCCCCGGTCCTGCCGGCTGATCTGACCGTCACGTTCGGCGGTGCAAAGTCAGGGTTGCTTGCCGATCCCGGCGCCGATTATGCCGGCCGCGTCCTGGTGGTGCCGATCGGGATTGAGGAGCACCTGCCCGAGCCTGCCCTTCGCCGCCTCGAGAACCCCGACCTCGCGCGCCTCCTGCCGCACCCTGCCCGCCGGGCCCAAAAATACTCCCGCGGGGTGCTGGGAGTGGTGGCCGGATCCGAGAACTACCCCGGCGCCGCTGTCCTTGCCTGCCGGGGTGCGCTGGCCGCCGGCGTGGGCATGGTCCGGTACCTCGGGCCGCCGTCGGTAGCGGACCTGGTCCGCCAGTCCTGCCCGGAAGTTGTCTGCAGCACCGGAACGGTGGCCGAAAACCGGGTGCAGGCCTGGCTGGTGGGCTCGGGCATGGGCCCGCATGACCACGAACAACTCACCCGCGCCCGGGACGCGATCGCGTCGGACCTTCCCGTCGTGGCAGACGCCGGCGCACTGCCCGCACTGCCCGCGATCCTGGCCCCGCATGTGGTGCTGACGCCGCACGCCGGTGAGCTTGCGTCGCTGTTCCATCGCCTGGGCCGCGGGGAGGACCGGGAATCGGTGGAAGCCGCAACGCTAGGTGCCGTCCGCCATGCGGCCGACCGTACCGGGGCTACCGTCCTGCTCAAGGGCGCCACGACGCTTGTGGCCGCGCCCTGGGGCGCCACCTACAGCCAGGCGGATGGCACGCCGTGGCTCGCGACCGCCGGCAGCGGGGACGTCCTGGCCGGCATCATTGGCGCGCTGCTCGCCCAGGCGGGGTCCGACGTCGGCCGCTTCCGTCAGCTGGGCGTCGAACCGGACGGGCGGTGGGCCGCCATTGCCGCACTTGGCGCGGCACTGCACGGCCAGGCGGGGCGGGCCGCGTCGGAGGCTGTGTCCGGTGGCCCCATCACCGCAGGCCGCGTTGCGGATGCCCTACCCGAAATTTGGGGTAAAGTCAGCATGCTTAGTAACTATGGAGCCTGGAAGCGTAATAGTCACAGCCAACCACTACGGTAGGCATTAGTTCGCACCAGCAGTAGGGGCGTTCCAATGCCGTCTGCTGCTGACCAACAAATGAGGAGCACGATGGAAGTCTGGCCTGGAAATGCCTACCCGCTGGGAGCTACCTTTGACGGCACCGGCACCAATTTCGCCCTGTTCAGCGAACGGGCAGAGCGGGTTGAACTCTGCCTCCTGGCCGATGACCTGACCGAGACCCGGATCGAGCTGACCGAGGTGGACGGCTACGTGTGGCACTGCTACCTGCCGCACATCCAGCCCGGCCAGAAGTACGGCTACCGCGTGCACGGACCCTACGATCCCGCAAGCGGCAACCGCTTCAACCCCAACAAGCTCCTGCTGGACCCCTACGCCAAGGCCATCCAGGGGCAGATCGACTGGGATCCCGCGCTCTTCTCCTACGAGTTTGGCGACCCCGATTCCCGCAACGACGCCGACTCTGCGCCGCACACCATGCACGGCGTTGTCATCAACCCGTTCTTCGAGTGGGACGGCGACCGCCAGCTGAAGATCCCGTACCACCAGTCGGTTATCTACGAAGCCCACGTCAAGGGCCTCACCCAGCTGCACCCGGAGATCCCCGAAGAGCAGCGCGGCACCTACGCAGGCGTGGCACACCCCGCCGTAATTGAGCACCTGAAGAAGGTGGGCGCCACCGCCATCGAGCTCATGCCGGTCCACCAGTTCGTCAACGACGGCACCCTGGTGGAAAAGGGCCTCAACAACTACTGGGGCTACAACACCATCGGCTTCTTCGCGCCGCAGAACACCTACAGCGCCACCGGCGACGTGGGGCACCAGGTCCAGGAATTCAAGGCCATGGTCCGCGACCTGCACCGCGCCGGCATCGAAGTGATCCTCGACGTCGTCTACAACCACACTGCCGAAGGCAACCACCTGGGCCCCACGCTGTCCTTCAAGGGCATCGACAACCAGGCCTACTACCGCCTGGTGGACAACGACTGCAAGCACTACATGGACTACACCGGCACCGGCAACTCGCTGAACGTCCGCCACCCGCACTCCCTGCAGCTGCTCATGGATTCCCTGCGCTACTGGGTCACCGAGATGCACGTGGACGGTTTCCGCTTCGACCTCGCCTCCACGCTGGCCCGTGAGTTCTACGACGTGGACAAGCTCTCCACCTTCTTCGAACTCATCCAGCAGGACCCCGTAGTTTCCCAGGTCAAGCTGATCGCCGAGCCATGGGACGTTGGCCCGGGCGGCTACCAAGTGGGCAACTTCCCGCCGCAGTGGACGGAATGGAACGGCAAGTTCCGCGACACCGTCCGCGACTTCTGGCGCGGCGAGCCCTCCACCCTGGGCGAGTTTGCGTCCCGCCTCACCGGCTCCGCCGACCTGTACGAAAGCTCCGCCCGCCGCCCGGTGGCGTCAATCAACTTCGTCACCGCCCACGACGGCTTCACCATGCGGGACCTGGTGTCCTACAACGAGAAGCACAACGACGCCAACGGCGAAGGCAACAACGACGGCGAATCGCACAACCGCTCTTGGAACTGCGGCGTGGAAGGCGATACGGACGACGAGAAGGTGTTGGCATTGCGCGCCCGCCAGCAGCGCAACTTCATCGGTACGCTGCTGCTCTCCCAGGGCGTTCCCATGCTGCTGCACGGGGATGAACTCGGCCGCACGCAGCAGGGCAACAACAACACCTACTGCCAGGACTCCGAGCTCAGCTGGATCCACTGGGAGGCCATGGACCAGCCGCTGGTGGAGTTCACCGCCTTCGTGAACAAGCTGCGCCACGACCACCCCACGTTCCGCCGCAGCCGCTTCTTCGACGGCCGCCCGGTCCGCCGTGGCGAAGGCGAGAAGCTGCCGGACATCGTCTGGCTGAAGACCGACGGCACCGAAATGCTGCCGGAGGACTGGGGGAGCGGCTTTGGCCGGACCATCGGCGTGTTCTACAACGGTGACGGCATCCAGGAACAGGATTCCCGCGGCCGCCGGATCACCGATGACAGCTTCATCATGGCCTTCAACGCCCACGACGACGCTGTGGATTTCTGCCTTCCGTCCGAGGAGTACTCGCAGTACTGGGAGGTCCAGTTCGACACCGCCGCCCAGGCAGACGACTACGAGCCGCTCAAGGCCGGTGCCACGCTGAAGCTGGACGCGAAGTCCATGGTGGTCCTGCGCGCCTACTCCGGCCCGGAGGAAGAGGTTGACTACTCCGCAGCCGCCTCGATCGCGTCCATGGCCGAGCAGGAGGAAGCCCAGGAGGAGATGGTGGAAGCCCAGACCAAGGCGGCAGAAGCAAGCGAGGCAAGGGCAACGGGCGCGGACGAGGAAGCCAAGGCATGAAGACCCCGGTCTCCACTTACCGCCTCCAGATCCGCAGCAGCTTCACCCTCTTCGACGCCGCCGACAAGGTCCCCTACCTGAAGGACCTCGGCGTCGACTGGGTGTACCTGTCGCCCATCCTCACCGCGGAGAAGGGCTCGGACCACGGCTACGACGTGACCGATCCATCCGCCGTGGACCCGGACCGCGGCGGCGCGGAGGGCCTGTTGGCCCTGTCCAAGGCGGCCCGCGAACACGGCATGGGCGTCCTGGTGGACATCGTGCCCAACCACGTCGGTGTGGCCACTCCCGTGCAGAACCCCTGGTGGTGGTCACTGCTCAAGGAAGGCCGCGAGTCACCCTATGCGGAAGCGTTCGACGTCGACTGGGACCTGGGCGCCGGAAAGGTCCGGCTGCCCATGCTCGGCTCGGACGACGACCTGGACAAGCTGGAGGTCAAGGACGGCGAGCTCCGCTACTACGACCACCGGTTCCCGCTGGCCGAGGGCACGTACAGCGAAGGTGACTCCCCGCAGGACGTGCACAGCCGCCAGCACTACCAGCTGATGGACTGGCGCCGCGCCGACGCCGAGCTCAACTACCGGCGCTTCTTCGCGGTCACCACACTGGCCGGCATCCGGGTGGAGGAGCCGTCGGTCTTCGAAAAGGCCCATGCCGAGGTGGGCCGCTGGTTCACCGAGGGCCTGGTGGACGGGCTCCGCGTGGACCACCCGGACGGCTTGGCCGATCCCGCCGGCTACCTCCGCTGGCTCAAGGACCTCAGCGGCGGCGCGTACGTCCTGGTGGAAAAGATCCTGGAACCGGGCGAAGTGCTGCCGCAGGACTTTGCCTGCGAAGGCACCACCGGCTATGACGCGCTGGCTGACGTGGACCGGGTCTTCGTTGACCCGGCGGGGCAGCAGGCGCTGGACGCGCTGGATGCTTCCCTGCGGGGTACCTCCGAGCCCGCCGACTACGCCGAGATGATCCGCGGCACCAAGCGCATGATCGCTGACGGCATCCTGCGCTCCGAGGTGCTGCGGCTGGCACGGCTGGTCCCCGAATCCCACGGGCTCAGCGTTGACCAGGCAGCGGACGCCATCGCGGAGATCATCGCGTCCTTCCCGGTCTACCGGTCCTACCTGCCGGTGGGCGCCGACGTCCTCAAGGAGGCGTGCGAGTCCGCCGCTGCCCACCGGCCGGACCTGGAAGTGGCCGTAGGAACCCTCCTTCCGCTGCTCCTGGATCCTGCCAATCCCATCGCCATCCGGTTCCAGCAGACCTCCGGCATGGTCATGGCCAAGGGCGTGGAGGACACCGCGTTCTACCGCTACACCCGCCTGGGCACCCTGACCGAGGTGGGCGCCGAACCCACCGAGTTCGCAGTGTCCCCGGAGGAATTCCACCAGCGGATGGAGCGCCGCCAGCAGGAGCTGCCGCTCTCCATGACCACGCTGTCCACCCACGACACCAAGCGCAGCGAGGACGCCCGGGCACGGATCTCGGTTATCGCCGAGCTGCCGGAGGAATGGGCGGAAACACTGGCGGAACTGCGGAAACTGGCGCCGGTCCCGGACGGACCATACGAGAACCTGCTGTGGCAGGCGATCGTCGGTGCCTGGCCGGCAAGCCGGGAACGGCTGCAGGGCTACGCCGAAAAGGCGGCCCGGGAGGCCGGCAACTCCACCAAGTGGACCGACCCCAACGAGGACTTCGAGTCCAAGGTGAAGGCCGCCGTCGACGCGGTCTTCGACGACGCCGAGGTCGCCAAGGTGGTCACGGACTTCGTGGACCGGATCGACGCCTTCTCCGCAGCCAACTCGGTCTCCGCCAAGCTGGTCCAGCTGACCATGCCCGGCGTGCCGGACGTCTACCAGGGCAGCGAGTTCTGGGAACGCTCGCTCACGGACCCGGACAACCGCCGGCCCGTGGACTTTGGTGCACGTCAGGACGAACTGGCAAAGCTCGACGCCGGTGCGTTGCCGGACGCGGGCACCGAGGCCAGCAAGCTTCTGGTCACCTCGCGGGCACTGCGCCTGCGCCGGGACCGGCCGGAGCTGTTCCAGGGATACACGCCCGTGACCGCCGCCGGCGCCGCCGCAGAGCACCTGCTCGCGTTCAGCCGCGGAACCGACGCTTCCTCCGGCGCCCTCACGCTGGCCACCCGGCTCCCTGCCGGGCTGCAGGCCGGCGGCGGATGGCGGGATACCGCCGTCGACCTTTCCACTGCCATGCGCGACGAACTCACCGGGGCCAGCTACGGACCCGGCCAGGTTTCGGTCGCGGAGGTGCTGGGTACCTACCCGGTGGCCCTGCTGGCACCTGTGGATGGAGAAAAGGCATGACCCTGGTCAACGTTGGATCCGAACGCTTCGATGTGTGGGCCCCGGACGCTTCGTCGGTGGTGTTGTTGGCCGACGGCCGGCAATACCCCATGCAGAAGAAGGACACCGCGCCGGGATCCGAAGGATGGTGGACGGCGCCCGACGCCCCCGCGGATGGGGACGTGGACTACGGCTACCTGCTGGACGGGGACACCACCCCTATTCCGGATCCGCGGTCCCGGCGGCTCCCGGACGGCGTCCACAAGCAGTCCCGCACCTATGATCCTTCCGCCTACGCCTGGCAGGATTCCGGCTGGCGCGGCAAGGAACTGCAGGGGGCGGTCATCTACGAGCTCCACGTGGGCACTTTCACACCCGAAGGAACCCTCGACGCAGCGGCGGAGAAGCTGGGCTACCTGGTGGACCTGGGCATCGACTTCATCGAACTGCTGCCGGTCAACGGCTTCAACGGCACCCACAACTGGGGATACGACGGCGTCCAGTGGTACACCGTGCATGAAGGCTACGGTGGGCCCGCTGCCTACCAGCGGTTTGTCGACGCCGCCCACGGCGCAGGCCTCGGCGTCATCCAGGACGTGGTGTACAACCACCTGGGGCCCAGCGGAAACTACCTCCCCAAGTTCGGCCCGTACCTGAAGCAGGGCGACGCCAACACCTGGGGCGACTCGGTGAACCTGGACGGGCCCGGCTCCGACGTGGTGCGGGAATACATCCTGGACAACGCCGCCCTGTGGCTGCGCGACTACCACGTGGACGGGCTCCGGCTCGATGCCGTGCACGCGCTGCGGGACGAGCGGGCCGTGCACATCCTGGAGGACCTGGGAGCCCTGGGCGACGCCGTTTCGGCTGAGACCGGGCTGCCCAAGACCCTCATCGCGGAATCGGACCTCAACAACCCGCGCCTGATCTATCCCCGGGACGTCAACGGGTACGGGTTGGAAGGGCAGTGGAGCGACGATTTCCACCATGCGGTGCACGTCAGTGTCAGCGGCGAAACCACGGGCTACTACTCGGACTTTGAGTCTCTTGCGGTACTGGCCAAGGTGCTGAAGGACGGGTTCCTGCACGACGGCAGCTACTCCAGCTTCCGCGGCCGGCACCACGGCCGGCCCATCAACGCCTCGCTGGCACACCCGGCTGCACTGGTGGTCTGCAACCAGAACCACGACCAGATCGGCAACCGGGCCACGGGGGACAGGCTCTCGCAGTCGCTGTCCTATGGGCAGCTGGCCGTGGCCGCGGTGCTCACGCTGACCTCACCGTTCACGCCCATGCTGTTCATGGGTGAGGAATACGGGGCCTCCACGCCGTGGCAGTTCTTCACCTCGCACCCCGAACCGGAGCTCGGAAAGGCCACCGCGGAAGGGCGCATCAAGGAATTCGAGCGCATGGGGTGGGATCCCGCCGTCGTGCCTGACCCGCAAAACCCGGAAACCTTCCGCAGGTCCAAGCTGGACTGGTCCGAGGCTTCCACCGGTGACCACGCGCGGCTGCTGGAGCTGTACAAGTCGCTGACGGCGCTGCGCCGTTCACATCCGGAGGTGGCGGGTCTCGGCTTTGGTGAGACGGAGGTTTCGTTCGACGACGACGCCGGCTGGCTGCGCTTCCGGCGCGGCTCCGTTGAGGTGCTGGTGAACCTGACGGACGCCAAGGTCCGGCTGGACGATGTGGCCGGCGACCTCCTCCTGGCCACGGACGACGGGAACGCCTTGGACAGCGGGTCCCTCGCCCTGGCGCCGTGGAGTGCGGCGATCCTCAAGTCCTGAATCCGAAGTTACGCCGGGGGCATGCGCGCCCGGCGTAACTTTTTCTCTTAGCGCTAACAACCTCCCGTGTAGCGCGGGTCACAACTGGCAGGATGGAACGTATGACGTACATTGCAGCGGACAACCGCTACGAATCCATGCCCTACCGCCGGGTGGGCCGCAGCGGCCTCAAGCTCCCGGCCATCTCCCTGGGCCTGTGGCACAACTTCGGCGACGACAAGCGCTTCGAGGAACAGCGCGACATCCTCCGCCGTGCCTTCGACCTCGGCGTGAACCACTTCGACCTCGCCAACAACTACGGGCCGCCGGACGGGTCCGCCGAAACGAACTTTGGCCGGCACCTGCGGGACGACTTCAAGCCCTACCGCGACGAGCTGGTCATCTCCACCAAGGCCGGCTACTACATGTGGCCCGGTCCCTACGGTGAATGGGGATCCCGCAAATACCTGATCTCCAGCCTGGACCAGTCGCTGCAGCGCATGGGCCTGGACTATGTGGACATCTTCTACAGCCACCGCCCCGATCCCGAAACTCCCATGGAGGAAACCATGGGCGCCCTGGACTACGCCGTCCGCTCCGGCAAGGCCCTGTACGCCGGCATCTCCTCCTACACGCCGGAGCAGACCCTCGAGGCCGCCCGGATCCTCAAGGAACTCGGCACACCGCTGCTGATCCACCAGCCCAGCTACTCCATGCTCAACCGCTGGACCGAAGACGGATCGCCCAACCTGTACGAGGTGCTGGACCAGGTGGGCGCCGGATCCATCGCGTTCTCGCCCCTGGCACAGGGAATGCTCACGGACCGCTACCTCCACGGCATTCCCGCCGACTCGCGTGCAGCCAAGGCCCGCTTCCTCTCCGAAGAGTCCATCACCGAGGAGAAACTGGACCGGGTCCGCGGGCTGCGGAAGATCGCCGAAGGCCGCGGACAGACACTGGCCCAGATGGCCATCGCCTGGATCCTGCGTGACCAGCCCAAGGGCTCGCCCGTCACGTCAGCGTTGATCGGCGCCTCCAGCGTCCGGCAGTTGGAGGACAGCCTGTCCGCCATCAACAACCTCGGCTTCTCTGATGACGAACTGACCGCCATCGACGAATTCGCGGTGGAGTCGGACATTAACCTCTGGAAGCAGAACGCCTAACGGGCTTAGTTTTCATTACACAGCGGGGCCGGCGGAACAACTGCCGGTCCCGCTGTGTTGGGTAGTATGAAAAGGCGCCGCGCGGCGCCAAGCCAGCCGGCCGCCGTCGTCCATTCCATGGCGGCAAACCAGGCAGGCTGACGTTTGTCCCCAAAGGAGTTCTGTGTCTTCACATCCCATTCGTGTTGCAATCGTTGGCGTGGGCAACTGCGCCGCCTCGCTGGTGCAGGGCGTCCAGTACTACAAGGACGCCGATCCCGCGGATACTGTTCCGGGCCTCATGCATGTTGAGTTTGGCCCGTACCACGTGGGTGATGTTGAGTTCGTCGCCGCGTTTGACGTGGACGGCAAGAAGGTCGGCGTTGACCTTTCAGATGCCATCTCGGCGAGCGAGAACAACACCATCAAGATCGCCGACGTTCCCCCCACCGGTGTCACGGTCCAGCGCGGCCACACCCTGGACGGCCTGGGCAAGTACTACCTGGAGACCATCGAGCAGTCCACCGAAGAGCCCGTGGACGTGGTGCAGGCCCTGAAGGACGCCAAAGTTGACGTCATGGTCTGCTACCTGCCGGTCGGTTCGCAGGAGGCTGCCGAGTTCTACGCCCAGGCAGCGATTGACGCCGGCGTTGCCTTCGTGAACGCCCTGCCGGTCTTCATCGCCGGGACCAAGGAGTGGGCCGACAAGTTCACCGCCGCCGGTGTGCCCATCGTGGGCGATGACATCAAGAGCCAGATCGGCGCCACCATCACCCACCGCGTCATGGCCAAGCTGTTCGAGGACCGGGGCGTGACCCTGGACCGGACCTACCAGCTGAACGTCGGCGGCAACATGGACTTCAAGAACATGCTGGAACGTGACCGGCTGGAGTCCAAGAAGATCTCCAAGACCCAGGCCGTGACCTCCAACGTTGAGGCCGAACTCGCTGCCAAGGACGTGCACATCGGCCCGTCCGACTACGTCCAGTGGCTCGATGACCGCAAGTGGGCGTTCGTGCGCCTCGAAGGCCGGAACTTCGGCGACGCCCCGGTGTCGCTGGAGTACAAGCTGGAGGTGTGGGATTCCCCGAACTCCGCCGGCGTGATCATCGATGCTATCCGGGCCGCCAAGATCGGCCTGGACCGTGGCATCGGCGGCCCGCTGCTGTCGGCGTCGAGCTACTTCATGAAGTCCCCGCCGGAGCAGTTCAACGACGACCTCGCCCGCGAAAAGGTCGAAGCCTTCATCCGCGGCGACGTGGAGCGCTAACCTTTACGCGCCGCTTTAGGACGCTCCTTCACACGTCCGGGTGGGGGAGCGTTCACCGTTAACACGCCCGCTCACCCTTTTCCGGCTTTTCAAGGACGCGCCATCACGTCCTGCGTATTCTCCCGAAATGCGCCATCACTTCCCGTCCCCTGAGGAGCGTAAACCAGGCGGCTGCGTCTTGGAGGTGGTGGTGTTTTGTTCACCCGTTTCCAGCAAAACCGGCCAAGTAGGAATGGTCAATCCACGCCGTACGAAGGTGCCGTTTGATTGCCGCTATAGCTCGTTGAAAACCGTCCGTGGCATCGTCCTTGGTGAATACCAGAACCGTCCACCCAGCTGATTCGAAGGCTTTGTCGCGCCGTCGATCACTCAGTCGCTGAGCCTCAAGAAGATGGTGACCGCCGTCGTACTGGACTGCAAGGCGCCGGTGACGGTAGCCCAGGTCGGCAGTAGGGGAAGCTGCATCATTCGGTCGAAGTGCGATTTGCAGGTCAGGTTCTGGCAGGTTCGCGTCAAGCATGGCCAGCCGCAGCATCGATTCCGGTGCCGAATCAGCGCCGACCCTCATCAACTCCAACGCTTCCCGGGCACGCACGACCCCCTGAAGATTAGGGTGTCGGCTGACCAAAGCGCTGAGACCCTCCAATGTGTCAAAGGGCTGTGACCTGGCTTCAAACTCCGCTCGGGGGATGCGAATGATTTGGTCTCCAAGGCAGACCAGCTCAGCCAGCGACAGCCGCCGGGCCAAGTCGAGCCAGGTTCGGGAACGGGTGCTGATGCGGATACCGTCGACAGTTTCGATTTCGTCTGCACTTGTTATGACCTTATGGGCAACCACACCTTTCCGGCGCACCTGCGGTAAGTGCTTCGGTTTGCTCATATGCAGTTCAGTTGAGTCCGACAGCCACGCGGGGAGCAGTTGGCAGTGCAAACGTGCAGCTGTGACGTGTGAAATCCACGCGCCTGGCGAAACTTCGGAGAGGACCCGTGCCGCGGCTTCCAATTCGAAGCTCCAAGTTGACGGGCGGTACAACCGCCGGCTGACGTGGACCACGTCATCCTTCCGCAGCCGCTTCGCTGACACACCGGCAGTCACCGCCGAGTCGTATGTGAACGGGGAGCTTGCCAGGGACCGCGGTAGATCAGCGCGCTTATGCATGCTGGCATTCTGGCGTAGAAGGCTAGACCACTGCAGAAGTTATCCACAGGAACAGTCCTGGATGGTTCCAAGATGGTCGGGCGTTGGTGGAAAGTAGGCGGGAGGTGATCGGGCGTTGGTGGAAGTAGGCAGGATGTGATGGGGCGTTGGGCTAGGTGAGGCCTATGGGGTTGCCTTCCGCGTCCACATCCATCCGCAGGGCGGCGGGGAGGGCGGGGAGGCCCGGCATGGTCATCACCGCACCGGTCAGGGCCACGATGAAGCCCGCGCCGGTCTTCGGCAGCAGGTCCCGGACGTGGATGGTGAATCCCTTGGGCGCGCCGAGGCGGGAGGCGTCGTCCGTGAACGAGTACTGGGTCTTGGCCATGCAGACCGGCAGGGAGCCCCAGCCGTTCCGCTCGATATCGGCCAACCGCTTCAGCGCCGGAACGGAGAAGTCCACGCCGTCGGCGCCGTAGATCTCCTGGGCGATAGTGCGGATCTTGTCCTCCACAGGCAGCTCCAGCGGATATAGATGCCGGAAACTGCTGGGCGTCTCCAATGCCTGGGCCACCAATGCCGCGAGCTCGTCACCGCCATCGCCCCCGCCGCCACGGCCCCACACGTCGGCAACGGCCGCCCGTACCCCCTCCGCCGCGCACCACGCCAGCAGCCAGTCGAGTTCCTCGGGCGAATCGGACGAGAACTGATTGATGGCCACCACCGGCGTGACCCCGAACTTCTCCACGTTGCGCACATGCCTGCGCAGGTTGACCACGCCCGCCTCAAGGGCAGCAACATCCGGGCGGGTCAACTGGTCCTTCGCCACCCCGCCCTGCATCTTCAGGGCACGCACGGTAGCCACCACCACGACGGCGGACGGGGCCAGGCCGCCGTACCGCGCCTTGATGTCCATGAACTTCTCGGCCCCCAGGTCCGCCCCGAAGCCGGCCTCCGTCACCACGATGTCCGCCAGCCGCCGGGCGGTCTGGGTGGCAATCAGCGAGTTGCAGCCGTGCGCGATGTTCGCGAAGGGGCCGCCGTGCACCAAGGCCGGCGTACCCGCGATGGTCTGCACCAGGTTCGGCTTGACCGCCTCCTTCAGGAGCAGCGTTAGAGCCCCTTCGACACCCAAGTCCGCTACCGTCACGGGTTTCCGGTCGTAGGTGTAACCGAACGTGATGCGCCCCAGCCGGGCGCGGAGGTCCGCCAGGTCCGTGGCGAGGCAGAAAACGGCCATGATCTCCGACGCCACCGTGATGTCGAACCCGTCCTGGCGCGGCACGCCCTGCGTCGGCCCGCCCAGGCCAATGACCACCTCCCGCAGGGACCGGTCGTTCATGTCCAGGACGCGCTTGAACGTCATCCGGCGCGGATCGATGTTCAGCGCGTTGCCCTGGTAAATATGGTTGTCCACCAGCGCCATCAATGCGTTGTTGGCCGACGTGATTGCGTGGAAGTCCCCGGTGAAATGCAGGTTGATCTCGTCCATGGGCAGCACCTGCGAATAACCCCCGCCGGTGGCACCGCCCTTCATGCCCAGGACCGGACCCAGCGACGGCTCCCGGAGGGCAATCATCACCTTGTGTCCGGCCCGCGCCAGCGAGTCCGCCAGCCCAACGGTGGTGGTGGATTTGCCCTCGCCCGCCGGGGTGGGGGACATGGCCGAGACCAACACCACCTTGCCGTGCGGAGCGGGGGCAGCGAGGCGGCCCGGATCGATCTTCGCCTTGTACCGCCCGTACATCTCCAGGGCGTCGGCGTTGATCCCGGCGGCTGCTGCGATGTCCCCAATGGGCTGGATCCGGGCAGCACGTGCTATTTCAAGATCAGAAGGAAACGCTGACATCCTTGTCCTTTCCTGCACCGGCCCGCGCCGGAGACCTGCCCCTAAGCTAACAGGAGCAGGGCGGAGGACGAAGGAACGTTAGGAAGCGGGAACCACCGGGGCCAGGCGGCGGACCACAAAGTTGTCGACGGCGGCATGGTAGCTTTCCAGCGTGATGGCGGCAGTGCGCTGCCAGCCGGAGTTCTGCGCGCGGATGGCGGCGGCCCGCCCCAGGTCCTCGCGGGTGGCGGGGTCGTCGTACAGGGCCTCCAGTGCATCGGCCCAGTCGGCAGCGTGGTGGCCGTCCACCAGGAGCCCGGTGCGGCCGTGGAAGATCGCACGGGACAGCCCGCCCACGCGGGTGGCCACCACCGGCGTGCCGCAGGCCTGGGCCTCAAGGGCCACCAGCCCGAAGGATTCGCTGAAGGACGGCATCACCACAACGTCGGCCGCGCGGAACCAGGACGCAAGCTCGGGTGCCTTGACGGGCGGAAGCTGCGTGACGACGTCGTCCATTCCTGCCTCCTTAATCAGGCAGCGGAGGTTGAATTCCTTGTTGCCGCTCAGTGCGCCCAGGATGGTGACGCGCAGGTCGATGTCCGGGCGGCGTTTCCGCAGCAGCGCGGCGGCCTTGACCAGCACCTGCGGACCTTTCAGCCGCTGGATCCGGCCGGCGAAGACCAAGTGGAAGGTGTCGGGGCTGACGCCGTGCTCCGCCCTGGACCGTGCCCGGAACGCCGGGGTGAACGTGGCGAGGTCCACGCCGGGCGGCGCGATATCGATGCGGTCGTAGGTGGCCCCGTAGTGGGATACGAGCTCGGCGGCCTCGGAGCTGGTGTTGGCGATGAGCCTGGACGCACCCTCCACAATGCAGTGCTCGCCCAGCTCACGCCGCCGCGGCTCCGGCTGCTCGCCGGACTCCAACAGCAGGTTCTTGACCTTGGCCATGGTGTGCATGGTGTGCACCAGCGGCACGCCCCACAGCTGGGACAGCTCCAACCCGGCGATCCCTGACACCCAGTAGTGCGAATGAATCACGTCATAGCGCCCGTGTGGCTGGCGCCGGCGGATCTGCTCGATCTCCGCCACCATGGCGTGCAGCAGCCCGGGCAGCTCCTCCTTGGGGATCTTCCTGGGCGGCCCGGCCAGCACGTTGTGCACGCACACACCGGGATCGGGATGCTCGACGGCGGGCTGGTCAACGGAAGTGGCGCGTGTAAAGATCTCCACCTCAACACCCGCCTCGGCCAGCGCGGACGCCAGCTCGCGGATGTAGACGTTCATTCCGCCGGCATCACCCGAACCGGGCTGTTCCATGGGGGAGGTGTGGAGGGAGAGCAAAGCGACCCTACGGATCAGTGCCATGGAACCTCCTTCCGGGCGCCGGCGCGTGTGAGCGGAGCCGGTTCAGTGCGCATTCGGTAAAACACTACTCCTTCCCGTAACGCCCACCGCCCTCCCACATCTTCCCCACATCCGGAAATTCCTGTTCGTAGCCGGCCAGGAGCCTGGCGGCCAGGTCCGCAGAATCCACCAGCGGATGCCGGGCGAAGGCCGCAAGTGCGGCCGCACGGTCCCCGGTTGTGGCGGCCTGGACCGTGAGCCTTTCCACCTCCTTGACCCGCTGGAGCAGCTCGAGCTGCGCGCCGGCGGGCAGCTGCTGCGGCTGCGGAACGGCGCCTGCGGTGGTGACAGTGCAGGGGACTTCGACGACGGCGTCCGCGGGAAGGCCGGGAATGGCGGGTTGGGAAGGGCTTGGGCCGGCCGGGGCCGGTTCAGGTGCCCGCGTTTCCGGATGAGCCAAGGGCGGCAGTGCGTTCCGGGTATTGAGGATCAGCTGGGCCTCCCCACCACCGGCCAGGGCGCGCATGGCGGCCAGCGCCACCCGTTCATACCCGCCACCCGCCAGGTCTTCCTCGGTCCGGCGCTCGCCGTCACTCCGCGCCTCTGCCAGGTACCCCTCCTCCCGCGACCGCCGGGCCTCCTCCCACAGCCGGAAGGCATGGGGCCCTGCAGTGGCCAGCCGCGGATACAGCTCCTGCTGCTGGCTGTGGATGGTTTCACCGCGGGTCTGCGCCATGGCCTGCATTGCCCGCCGGGCAGGGCCCTGCTGGTAGTAGTAATACAGGTACTCGTTGGGCAGCAGTCCAAGCGCGGCCAGGAACGGCTGCGGGAAGAGCCTGCCCTCCTCGAACGTCTGCAGGGCACCGGCGTCCGCCAACAGGCCAGGCAGCACATCCCTCCCACCGGACTCCAGCCGGTACAGCCAGCCCAAGTGGTTCAACCCGTAGTAGCCCACGCCGTCGAGCCGTCCCTCAGCCAAGGGGACGCCGGCAGCACGGGCGGCCCGCTGCACCAGACCGCCCGCCGAGTCGCAGATCCCCACGACCTGGTTGCCCAGGACAGGGAGGAGCGCCTCCGTAACCATGCCGGCCGGATTGGTGAAGTTGACCAGCCAGGCGTCCGGGCAGTGCTCCCGCATCAGCCGGGCAAAGCCGAGCATGTGCGGAATGGTCCGGAGGGCGTAGGAAATCCCGCCGGCGCCGGTGGTTTCCTGCCCCAGCAGCCCAAGGTTCTGGGCCACCTTCTCATCGGCGATCCGCCCGGCCGTGCCGCCCGGGCGGATCGCCGCGAACACCATGTCGGTACCAACAACGGCGTCCACAAGATCCGTAGTTGCACGCACGGGAAGCAGCCCACCCTGGCTCGCGGGCATGCTCTGCAGCACCGAGGTGACGGCCTGCAGGCGGCCGGGATCGATGTCGTACAGCACCAGCTCGGTGACCAGCCCGGAAAAGGGCCCGGACACTAAAGCCCGGTATATGAGCGGCACCCGGAAACCCCCGCCGCCGGCAATCATCAGCCGCATGCATGAAGTCTAGGACCGGCCTCTGACAACGTGTCCAGACTGTTCCAAAGCCCCTACCGCAGCACGGCGGTGCGGCGTATTCTGCGCTCTATGGACGCGATGCCAGCCCGCCCCTTCGATCCGCTGGCTGCCGTCCGATCGCACGCCGAGCCGGGGTTCGACCTCCTGCTCGCCGGGACCGTTTTCCAGGACATCATCTTCACGGGACTGCCGCACGGGCCCGAACCAGGCACGGAGATTTGGAGCGACGGCATGGGCAGCTGCCCCGGCGGGGTGGCGAACCAGGCCATCGCCGCCGCCAGGCTGGGGCTCCGCACCGGGCTTGCGGCGGCTTTCGGGGATGACGGATACGGGGACTTCAACTGGAAGATCCTCTCCGGCCAGGAGCACGTGGACCTCAGCCTGTCCCGCCGCGTTCCGGGCTGGCACTCGCCTGTTACCGTGTCCCTCTGCGTCGATCAGGACCGTTCCCTGGTGACCCACGGTCACTCCGCCCCGGTGACAAACTCCGAACTGATCGGAGACCCACCCAACGCGCTCGCCGGCATCGCGGAGGTGGGCCTGGAGATGGAACCGTGGGCCCGGGCTGCGCATTCGGCCGGAGTAAAGCTGTTCGGGGACGTGGGCTGGGACCCCAGCGGGGAATGGGCGCCGGTGCGGCTGGACAACCTGCAGTACTTTTACGCCTTCCTGCCCAACCAACGCGAGGCCATGGCCTTCACCGGCAAGGACAGCCCGTGGAATGCCCTTTACGCACTGGCGGACCGTGTTCCCGTGGCGGTGGTGACCCTCGGAGCGCAGGGTGCCATGGCAGTGGACTCGGAAACAGGGGAGGAGGAGTGGGTCCCGTCGCTTCCGGTCAAGGCCCATGACCCCACGGGAGCTGGTGACTGCTTTGACGCGGCGTTCATCGTGGGCACCCTCGCCGGCTGGCCGCTGGGGGACAGGCTGCGGTTCGCCAACCTTTGCGCATCGCTGGCCGTGCAGCAGGTGGGCGGATCCCTGGCAGCACCGGGCTGGGGGGACATCGCCGACTGGTGGAAACGCGCCAACGCCCGGCCGGAACGGCAGACCAGCCAATGGCTGCGGCGCTTCGGGTTCCTGGCTGACATCATCGAGGACGTGCCGCTGGCGGCCCAGCGCAGGGCAGCAGCCACGATCGCGCACCTGTCCGATGCCTAAGCAGTGCTGGAGCCCCTGATTATTCGGCGTGAAGTGCCCGCACTAGAATCAGTTAGGTGACCTACCCCGCAACAACCGGTGAATTCAGCGCTGCCTCCGGGCCGGACCCCCGCCATGAGCGGTCCGCCGTGATCGACCTGGACGCCATCCGGCACAACGTCCGCCGGCTTGCCGCCGCTGCTTCCCCCGCGAAAGTCATGGCCGTCGTGAAGGCCGATGCCTACGGGCACGGCGCCGTTCCGGTGGCCCGCGCAGCCCTGCAGGCAGGCGCCTCCTGGCTGGGTGTGGCCCACATTTCCGAGGCCCTCGCGCTGCGCGCCGCCGGAGTTGACGCACCACTGCTGGCCTGGCTGCACACCACGGACAGCAACTTCGGCGCGGCCGTGGCTGCCGGCGTCGACATCGGCTGCTCGGGCTGGGAGCTGGAACGCATCGTTGCCGCGGCACGTGAGCAGGAACGCCCCGCACGTATCCACCTCAAAGTGGACACCGGGCTTGGCCGCAACGGCGCCACCCCTGAGACCTGGGACAGGCTGGTGGGGGAGGCCGTGGAATACCAGGACCAGGGACTGCTGCGCGTGGTGGGCATCTTCTCCCACCTGGCCGTCGCTGACGAACCGGAGCGGCCCGAAACGGACCAGCAGGTGGCAGCCTTCCGTGAGGCGCTGGCCATCGCCGAGGATGCGGGCGTGGATCTTGAGGTCCGGCACCTGGCCAACACCCCCGCCACGTTGTCCCGGCCGGACACCCACTTCGACCTGGTACGCGTCGGCCTGGGCATCTACGGGCTTTCGCCGTTCGACGGGACCACCTCCGCTGAGCTGGGCCTCCGCCCCGCCATGACGCTGCGCACCCTGGTGTCGCAGTGCAAGCAGGTTCCCGCGGGGCAGGGGGTCTCCTACGGGCTGCACTACCGCACCAGGGAAGCGAGCACCCTTGCGCTCATTCCGCTGGGTTATGCCGACGGCGTTCCCCGCGTCGCCACCGGCGGTCCGGTCCGCGTCGCGGGCAAGACCTACCCCGTGGTGGGGCGGATTGCCATGGACCAGATGGTCATTGACCTGGGGCCGGAAGCATCAGGAGCCGGCCTGCAGGGCACGGAAGCGGAACTGTTCGGTAACGGCGCCGACGGGGGGCCCACCGTTGACGACTGGGCGCGCGCCGCCGGAACCATCAACTACGAGGTGGTGACCCGGATCAGCCCCCGCGTCCCCCGCCGTTTTATCAACGAGGACAATCCTGCGGACAACAGCCAGGGCCTGGCAGGCGTGAGCGGCAAGGCGGGAGCCGCATGAGCGCGTCCGGGCAGTTGGCCGCCAACTGGGAAAAGACGTTTACCGCGACGACGGCGGAACAGACCCACGCGTTCGGCGCCCGTTTGGCGGAGGTGCTGCAGGCCGGTGACCTGCTGGTGCTCTCCGGCGAGCTGGGGGCCGGGAAGACCACCTTCACGCAGGGCCTCGGCGAGGGCCTTGGGGTCCGAGCCGGCATCATCTCGCCCACCTTCGTCCTGGTCCGGATCCATCCCAACCTGCCGGACGGTCGGCGTCCCGGCGGCCCGGACCTGGTCCACGTGGACGCCTACCGGCTGGGCTCAGCCGCGGAGATCGACGACATCGACCTTGAAAACACCATGGATTCCTCCGTCACGGTGGTGGAGTGGGGGCATGAACGGGTGGAACACCTCAGCGACAGCCGGCTGGAAATCGACCTGCACCGTGCCATCGGACTGGGTGGTATCGGGCTGGGGACTGCAGGATCCGCTCCCGGGGGAGCGGCCGGAACCTCCGCGGACCTGGACTTTGACGGCGAGGACACCGACGAGCCCCGCACCATTGTGATGCGCGGCTACGGGCCCCGGTGGGCAACAGCTCCCGAACTCGGAAGCCCGGAAGGGAGCAACCCGTGTTGATCCTCGCCATCGATACCTCAGCCGTGGCCAGCGCCGCGCTGGTCTCCGATGACGCCCCGGAAAGCGTAGTGGCAAGCTTCGCCACGGAAGACACCCGCAGCCACGCGGAGGTACTCGCCCCGGGCATCCACACCATGCTGTCCGAAGCGGGCGTCAAGGGGCAGGACGTCGACGCCATCGTGGTGGGCGTGGGTCCCGGCCCCTTCACCGGCCTGCGTTCGGGCATTGCCACGGCGCGCACCCTGGCTTTCGCCTGGGGCAAGCCCCTGCACGGCGTGATGAGCCTGGACGCCGTGGCCCTTGAAGTTGCTGAATCCACGGCGGCCCCTTCCGGGTTCCTGGTGGTCACGGACGCCCGCCGCAAGGAGGTCTACTGGGCCCGCTACAGCCTCAGCGATGCCCAGCTGCCGCAGCTGGAGGACGGTCCGCACGTCGGCTTCGCGGCAGACCTTCCGGACCTGCCCGCCTTCGGTGCAGGTGCCGGGCTCTACGCCGAGACGCTCCAGGCCCACCCCGAGTTCGACGGCGAGCAGCCGGACGCCCTGTACCTTGGCCAGTTCGCCCTCGCGCGTCTCGCCGCCGGACACGCCCTGCTGGACTCCACCCCCCTCTACCTGCGCGAATCGGACGCGCAGGTTCCCGGACCACGGAAGCGGGCACTGTGACCACCCTTTCGGACCCCCGCATGGCCGGAATCACCATCCGCGACATGACCCTGGACGACGTGCCCGCCGTCGGCATTCTCGAACACAAGCTCTTCCCCATTGACGCCTGGCCCGTGCAGATGTTCCTGGACGAGCTCTCCCAGCCGGAGACCCGCCGCTACCTGGTGGCGGAGGGCAGCGACGGCATCGTGGGCTACGCCGGCCTCATGTGCATCGAGCCCATCGCGGACGTCCAGACCATCGCCGTCGTCCCCGACTATGAGGGCCGCGGCATCGGCAGCACCCTGCTCACGCACCTGATCGACGAGGCCCGGCAGCGCGGCGCCGCCGACGTCCTCCTGGAAGTCCGTGCCGACAACCCCCGGGCGCAGCAACTGTATGTGCGGTTCGGCTTCGAACAGATCCACACCCGGCCCCGCTATTACCGCGACGGCGTGGACGCCCTGATCATGCGCCTCCAGCTGACCGCACCACCTACTGAAGGCCATCAAGCAACGGAGGCAGGCCAGGCATGAACCGTGAACAGCCCCTGGTACTGGGCATTGAATCGTCCTGCGACGAAACCGGCGTAGGGATCGTCCGCGGCACCGAACTCCTGACCAACACGGTCTCTTCCTCCATGGATGAGCACGTCCGCTTCGGCGGAGTCATCCCGGAGATCGCTTCCCGGGCGCACCTTGATGCCTTCGTGCCCACCCTTGAACAGGCCCTGTCAGACGCCGGCGTGGGCCTGGAGGAAGTGGACGCCATCGCCGTCACCTCCGGACCCGGGCTGGCCGGCGCGCTCATGGTGGGCGTGTGCGCTGCCAAGGCGCTCGCCGTCGCCACCGGCAAGCCCCTGTTCGCGATCAACCACCTGGTGGCCCACGTGGGCGTGGGACTTCTGGATGACCGTGCAAGCGGCCGGAAGCAGGAGCTGCCGGAAAACCTGGGGGCCCTGCTGGTGTCCGGCGGCCACACCGAAATCCTGCGGATCAACAGCATCACCAGCGACGTGGAACTCCTCGGCTCCACCATCGACGACGCCGCCGGCGAGGCCTACGACAAGGTGGCCCGCATTCTGGGGCTTGGCTACCCGGGCGGCCCGGCGATCGACAAGATGGCCCGCAACGGCAACCCGAAGGCGATACGTTTTCCCCGCGGCCTCACCCAGCCCAAGTACATGGGCACGGCGGATGAGCCCGGGCCGCACCGGTACGACTGGTCCTTCAGCGGACTCAAGACGGCGGTGGCCCGGTGCGTGGAGCAGTTCGAGGCGCGCGATGAAGAGATCCCCGTGGCAGACATCGCAGCGGCGTTCCAGGAGGCCGTAGTGGACGTGATCTCGTCCAAGGCGGTCCTGGCCTGCCGCGAGCACGGCATCAAGGACGTCCTGCTGGGCGGCGGCGTGGCAGCCAACTCGCGCCTGCGGGAACTGACGGGGCAGCGCTGCGCCTCGGCCGGCATCCGGCTGCACGTTCCGCCCCTGGACCTGTGCACGGACAACGGCGCCATGGTGGCCGCCCTCGGTGCCCAGCTGGTGATGGCGGGCGTCGAGCCCAGCGGAATCGGATTCGCCCCGGATTCCTCCATGCCGGTCACCTCGGTGTCGCTCCCCGCCTGAAGCGTCAAACCCACTCAGGCGGTGGGGCCGTTGCGCATCTGCTTGACCAGGTCCAGCACCACGGCCTGCAGGTTCCCGCCGTTCTCCTCCGCCACCCGGCGCTGGCGCTGGTAGCCGGCCCCGCGGCGGATGATCTTCTCCACGTCGGCAAGCTCGTCGGAGCAGCGCAGCTTGGCCGCCACCGGTTCCAGCCGGTTCAGCGTCTCCAGCAGGTGGTCGGTGACCAGCTGCTCGTGGCCCGCCGCGTCAAGGATGATGATGGCGTCCAGGCCGTACCGGGCCGCCCGCCACTTGTTCTCCTGGACGTGCCACGGCGGCATGGTGGGGATGGTGCCGCCGTTGTCCAGGATGGTGGAGAACTCATCCACCAGGCACTGGGTGAGGGCCGCGATGGCGCCCACTTCCTCCAGCGTGGCCAGGCCGTCGCAGATGCGCATCTCAATGGTGCCCAGTGCCGGGACGGGCCGGATGTCCCAGCGGATCTCCGAGATGGTGTCGATGACGCCTGTGGTGAACATGTCCTGCACGTAGGACTCGTATTCTTCCCAGGACTTGAACTGGAAGGGCAGCCCCGCCGTGGGCAGCTGCTGGAACATCAAGGCGCGCTGGGAGGCGTAGCCGGTGTCCTCGCCGCCCCAATACGGGCTGGACGCGGAGAGCGCCTGGAAATGCGGGAAGTAGTTGACCAGGCCATCCAGGACGGGGAGCACCTTGTCCCGGCGGTCCAGCCCCACGTGCACGTGGACGCCGTAGATGACCATCTGCCGGCCCCACCACTGGGTCCGGTCGATCAGCTTGGCGTAGCGTGCCTTGTCCGTCACCGGCTGCAGCTGCGGCGGGCTGAACGGATGGCTTCCGGCGCAGAACAGCTCCACGCCCATGGGATCGGTGATTTCACGGACGGCGGCAACGGACCGGCTGAGGTCCTGCTTGGCCTCCGCCGCTGTCTCGCAGATTCCCGTGACCAGCTCCACCGTGTTCAGCAGCAGTTCCTGCTTGATGTGCGGATGTTCGTCGTCTTCGTTGAGTTCGGGGTGGCGGGAGGCCACGCCGCGGAGCACCTGGTTGGCCACGGAGGCGAGCTCGCCCGTCTTTCCGTCCACCAAGGCAAGCTCCCACTCAACACCGAGGGTTGACTGCCTCGATGACGCGAAGTCGATCTTCACACGTTTCCTTACTCTCCGGTTTGCCGCTGGCTGATGCCGCTCACAGGCTGCTGCCGGCAGGCGAACGGGTGTTTCAAGTCTATAGGGCAGGGGTAGCATCCTATTGATGGCACCATTCCCCCTGCGTCACAGCCCTGCCAAATTCTTCCCCCTCCTCCTGGCCTTGTCAGCCCTGGCCCTGGCCTCGTGTTCCCCATCCCCAAGCGCGGCCCCGCCGTCGTCCTCCGCGCCGCCCACCGGGGCGTCCCCAGCGGCATCGGCAAGTACGACGCCGGCACCTCCTTCGGCTTCTCCTTCACCTGACCCGGGTTCCCGGGCTTTGGGGTGGGGGCCGGAGCAGCGCGACCAGGACGCTGCCGTGGCGGCCGTGGCGGCGATGTCGCCGGAGCAAAAGGCCGGGCAGGTCCTGCTCCCGTTTTTCACGGGCAACAAGGTGGAGGCCCATGCCGCGCTGATCCAGCGGCTGCATCTTGCGGGGTCCATCATCATGGGCGACAACGTGCCGCTGGACGCCCGGGGAAACGTCGACGTGGCAGCCATGGGAGCCGTGAACCAGCGGCTGCTGCAGGCTGTTGCGGCCGACGGCCGGCGCTGGCCCGGGATCATCGGGGTGGACCAGGAAGGCGGAGCCGTGGCACGCCTCGGGGCGCCCCTCACCGACTGGCCCACGCCCATGAGCTACGGCGCCGCCGGAAACCCGGACCTGACGCGCAAAGCCGGCAGGGGCCTGGCGGGTGAGCTGGCTCTACTGGGCTTCGACTTGGACTTCGCCCCCGACACCGACGTGACCATCGGGCCCAGCGACCCCACCATCGGGGCCCGTTCCATGTCCGCCGACCCTGCCGCAGCGGCCACCCACGGCGTGGCCTTCTCGCAGGGCATGCTGGACGCCGGCGTGCTCCCCAGCGTTAAGCACTTTCCGGGGCACGGATCCGTGACGGCAGACTCGCACGTGAGCCTTCCCGTCCAGCCGGCCGGGATCGACGCGCTCAGGGCCAGGGACTGGAAACCTTTCCAGGCCGCCGTCGCCGCGGGCCTGCCGATCATCATGACCGGTCACATTGCCGTGCCTGCGCTGGAACCCGGCGTGCCGTCGTCGCTCTCTGCCCCGAGTTACGCGGCACTGAGGGGGCTGGGCTTCAAGGGTGTGGCCGTAACCGATGCCCTCAACATGGGCGCAGTAGACAACCAGTACCCGGCCGGCGCTGCCGCGGTGAAGGCGCTCGCCGCCGGCGCCGACCTGCTGCTGATGCCGGCGGACGTGGCACAGGCCCACGCCGCCATCGTCCAGGCCATTGCCGCGGGCACCCTTCCCGCCGCCCGGCTGGATGAGGCAGCGCAGCGGGTGGCCACCATGATGATCTGGCATGCCCGGACCTCGCCTGCTCCCGGAACGCCGGGCGCCGGTGCTCCGGCAGGAAGTGCTGCCGCCTTGTCGGCCCAGGTGTCGGCGTCTGCCGTCACGGTGGTGTCCGGTCCCTGCGCCGGACCACTGGTACCCGGCTCCGTGCGGGTGGCCGGCGGGGGACCGGCGGACCGGGAGCGCTTCGAAGCCGCCGCTGCCCGCGCAGGCATCAGGATCGGTTCGGGACCGCTGGTCAACCTGATCGGCTTTGGCGGGAAACCGGCCGGGGGCGACATCGCCGTGGCCCTGGATGCCCCGTGGCCGCTTCAGGGCTCCAGTGCGCCGGTGAAGCTGGCACTCTATGGGCATACCGACGCCGCCTTCGATGCGCTGGCCGCCGTGCTTGCAGGGAAGGCGGCCGCTCCAGGGAAGCTGCCCGCCGCCGTCGGGCCCTTCCCTGCCGGAACCGGCTGCCCCTGACCGCACCACGGCGGGAGGTGAACGCGGGTTTAATGGACTGGTGCCCATTCTGAATAAAGACATGACCCTTTGCATCTCGCTCTCGGCCCGCCCCAGCAACAACGGGACCCGGTTCCACAACCACCTGTACGGCCAGCTGGACCTGAACTGGATCTACAAGGCGTTCGCGCCCACCAACCTGGAGCAGGCCATCGCCGGCGTCCGCGGGCTGGGCATCCGCGGCTGCGCCATCTCGATGCCGTACAAGGAAGACGTCATCGCGCTGGTGGACGAGATGGACCCGTCCGCCAAGGCCATCGACTCCGTGAACACGATCGTGAACACCGACGGCCACCTCAAGGCGTACAACACCGATTACACGGCGATCGAGCAGCTGCTGGCCAGCAATGCGGTGCCCACTGACTATTCGGTGCTGGTCCAGGGCGCCGGGGGAATGGCCAAGGCCACGGTGGCTGCCCTGCGGGACGGGGGCTTCAAGGACGTCACCGTCATCGCCCGGAACGAGGCGGCAGGACGCGCGCTCGCCGGCCAGTACGGCTTCCAGTGGCGTGCAGGGCTCGACGGCGGGACGGCCGACCTGATCATCAACGTCACCCCCATCGGCATGGCGGGAGGGGCGGAAGCGGACAGCCTGGCCTTCCCGGCGGAAGCCATCGAGGCCGCCCGCGTGGTGTTCGATGTGGTGGCGCTGCCTGCCGAAACGCCGCTGATCCGCGCGGCCCGGGCTGCCGGCAAGCCGGTGATCACCGGTGCCGAGGTGGCCACCATCCAGGCGCTGGAGCAGTTCGTCCTGTACACGGGGGTGCGGCCCACTCCCGGGCAGGTGCGGGCCGCAGAGGAGTTCATGCGCGCCCAGTAGCGCCGGCAGGGGCTCCCGGCCAGTGTGTCAGACGGGATCCACCACGATGGCCACCCGGTCCTCGCCGATGCGGGTCAGGACCAGGGTGGCCTTTTTACCGCCCTTTTTAGCCGCACCCTTCCCGCCCGGCAGCAGCTGCTTCCGCAGCTCTTCCGGGGTCACCGCGGTGCCGCGCTTCTTGATCTCCAGCACGGTGATGCCCTCCCGCTTCACCCACGCCTTCAGCGCCCTGACGTTGTAGGGCATGACCTCCAGGACCTTGTAGGCCCTGGCGAAGGGGGTGTCCAGGAGTTCCGGGGCGCAGATGTAGGCGATGTGCTCATCCACCAAATGCGCGCCGAGTTCCAGCGCCACATCTGCCACCAACCCGGCGCGGATCACGGCGCCGTCAGGTTCGTACAGGTACCCCTCCACAGCTCCCACCGGCGCTGTCGGGCCGGCGCCGAAGTCCTCCCCGCTGGTGAGCTCGGCCGGCCCTTGGGAACCCAGGACCAGGGCAGCGCGGCGGACGCCGGGCCTGCGCACGGCGTTGAACCACAGGGTCACCTCGGTGACATCGCCGCCCACCGATACCCATTGGGCCTCGCACCCGGCGGGCACGGAGTCGTGTGGCATGCCCGGGCCCATCTTCACTCCCACCGCTTTCCCCTCGGCGGCGAGCGACTCCACGAAGGACAACGGCGGCGAGAACGCCTCGGGGTCCCAGATCCGTTTGGTGCCGGAGGTGAAGGTGACGCGGCGGGCCGGATCCAGCCAGACGCCGTCGATCCCTTCCATCGGAACCGCTGCCGCGTCGGCGTGCACCACCGTGGCGTTGGGGAACGGGATGAGGTTCACTGTGGCGCAGGCCGCGGTGGTCTCATCCATTTCGACGGCGGTGACGTTGATGTCCAGGGAAGCCAGAGCCAGTGAGTCGGCGCCGAGGCCGCAACCCAGGTCTGCCACGTGCTTGATCCCGGCAGCCGCGAAGCGGCGTGCGTGGTGGGCGGCGACGTTCAGGCGCGTGGCCTGCTCCAATCCGGCCTGGGTGAAGAGCATCTGGCGGGCAAACTCGCCGAATTTCGCCTCCGCCCGGGTGCGCAGCCGCGACTGCGTAAGCACGGCGGATACGAGTTCGGGGGAGTGCCCGGCCTTCCTGAGCGCCGAATTGAGCTCGAACGAATCCTCGTCCCGGTAGGGGCCCAGGGATGCCAGCAACTCCCAGCCTTCGGGGGTCAGCAGCGGTGCGATCTGGTCCTGTGCAATCTGGTCCTGGGGAGCGTGAGCCATGGGTTCCAGCCTAGTGGAGGAGCGCACGGCCGGGATGCGGATACTGTTGAAACCATGGATGAGAGCGCAGCCCCCGGGGAGACCGCGGACCACGAGCCCAGGCACAGCAGGGCCGCCCGGCTTGCCCGTTCCGTCCTGATTGCCGCTGCCGTGGTGGCCGTGGTTTGCATCGCCCTGCTGGTAATCATCTTCCTGCTGGACACCTTCAACGCCACCGTCTATTCGGTAGGCGGCAACGACATCGGAGACAACAGCCAGGAGTCGCGGGACATCCGCGGGCTGTACGACGGCGCCCGGTCAGGGAGCATCGTTTTCCTCGTCATTTCGCTGCTCGCCGCAGCGGTGTCCGGATGGGTCCTCTACCGCGGGCGGCAGCAGGGCGGCGGCGATTCCGACGGGGGCGAGGACGTGGACTTCGACGACCTGGGCCGGTAGGCGCGCCGCGGCTTCCGCCCGCAACCCGGCGTCGTACGTCCGGCGAAGGCGTACGCCCGTGACGAAACGTTGGCACTCACCTTGACCGAGTGCTAACCCTTACATAGAGTCTTCATTAGCACTCTCCCTAGGAGGGTGCTAACACATGAAGAGCTGCCAGCCAGGCTGCTGCCGGCACCGCGACGACGGTTTGCCAGCTACGGCGGAAAGCTTTCCAGTCCACGAATTTGCTGACGAAAAGGAGAGGTCCGAGTGTCGGTCTCTATTAAGCCTCTTGAGGATCGTATCGTTGTCCGCCCGCTCGAAGCCGAGCAGACCACGGCTTCCGGCCTGGTCATCCCGGACTCCGCACAGGAGAAGCCGCAGGAAGGCGAAGTTGTTGCAGTAGGCCCCGGCCGCTTCGAAGATGGCAACCGCGTTCCCGTCGACGTGGCCGTTGGCGACGTCGTCATCTACTCCAAGTACGGCGGAACCGAAGTCAAGACCGGCGGCACCGAGTACCTGGTGCTGTCCGCCCGCGACGTCCTGGCGATCGTCGTCAAGTAACTCTTTCGGATCCCCGTGCCGCCGGCCATGCTCATGCTGGCCGGCAGTGCGGGGTTCTGTCTTTGAAAGGACAAAACCATGGCAAAGCAGCTTGCGTTTGATGACGCTGCCCGCCGGTCCCTTGAGGCCGGCATCGATAAGCTCGCGAACACCGTCAAGGTGACGCTCGGCCCCCGCGGCCGCAACGTCGTCCTGGACAAGAAGTGGGGCGCCCCCACCATCACGAACGACGGCGTCACCATCGCCCGCGAAGTGGAACTGGACGACCCCTACGAGAACCTTGGCGCCCAGCTGGCCAAGGAAGTAGCCACCAAGACCAATGACGTTGCCGGTGACGGCACCACCACCGCAACGGTCCTGGCCCAGGCCCTGGTCAAGGAAGGCCTGCGCAACGTTGCAGCCGGCGCTGCCCCCGGCCAGATCAAGCGCGGCATCGAAGTTTCGGTTGAAGCCGTGGCTGCCCGCCTGCTGGAGAACGCCCGGCCGGTTGAAGGCACCCAGGTGGCAAACGTTGCCGCCATCTCCGCGCAGAGCGACGAAATCGGCGAGCTCCTGGCCGAAGCCTTCGGCAAGGTGGGCAAGGATGGCGTCATCACCATTGAAGAGTCCTCCACCACGCAGACCGAACTGGTCCTCACCGAGGGCATGCAGTTCGACAAGGGCTACCTGTCCCCGTACTTCGTCACCGACGCGGAGCGCCAGGAAGCTGTCCTCGAGGACGCACTCATCCTGATCAACCAGGGCAAGATCTCCTCCATCCAGGAATTCCTGCCGCTGCTCGAAAAGGCGCTGCAAGCCTCCAAGCCGCTGTTCATCATTGCCGAAGACGTTGAGGGCGAGGCCCTGTCCACGCTGATCGTCAACCGCATCCGGGGCACCCTGAACGTCGTCGCCGTCAAGGCTCCGGGCTTCGGTGACCGCCGCAAGGCCATGCTGCAGGACATCGCCACCCTCACCGGTGCGCAGGTTGTCTCCCCGGAGCTGGGCCTGAGCCTGGACTCGGTTGGCCTGGAGGTGCTGGGTACTGCCCGCCGCATCACCGTCACCAAGGACAACACCACCATCGTGGACGGCGCCGGTTCGGCGGAGGATGTATCGGCACGGGTTGCCCAGCTGCGCGCCGAGCTGACCCGCACGGACTCCGACTGGGACCGCGAAAAGCTCCAGGAGCGCCTGGCCAAGCTGGCCGGCGGCATCGGCGTCATCAAGGTCGGCGCCGCCACCGAGGTTGAGCTCAAGGAAAAGAAGCACCGCATCGAGGACGCCGTGTCCTCCACCCGCGCTGCCCTCGAAGAAGGCATCGTCTCCGGTGGCGGTTCAGCCCTGGTCCACGCCCTCAAGGCATTGGACGAGGACGCCTCGGTCAAGGCCCTTGAAGGCGACGCCGCAGCCGCCGTTGGCATCGTCCGCCGCGCGCTGGTGCAGCCACTGCGCTGGATCGCCCAGAACGCAGGCTTCGACGGTTACGTGGTCGCCGCCAAGGTTGCCGACGCCGAGATCAACAACGGCTTCAACGCCAAGTCCGGCGAGTACGAGGACCTGATCGCCGCGGGCGTCATCGACCCCGTCAAGGTCACCCGTGCAGCCCTCCGCAACGCGGCCTCCATCGCCGCCCTGGTTCTCACCACCGAGACCCTGGTTGTGGAGAAGCCGGCCGAAGAGGACGAGCACGCAGGCCACAGCCACTAGTCCCCACCGTCTCCCTAACCTCGCTTCGCTCGGTCAGGGAACCCTGACGGCGTGGGCCCAGCTCTTTGGCTGAGAAGGCTGGTCCGGCATTTGCCGGGCCAGCCTTTTTCATGTCCCCTGAACGAGGCCCCTTTAACCCGCCGCCATGTCCCGCGTTTCCACTCCGCCCGCTGGCTCGTAGACCAGGGAGACAGCACCTTTGGGGAAGCTGCGGGCCGGCTCGGCGAGGCGGAAGGTGGTGGGTACGGCGCCGTCGTCGAACAGGCGCTTGCCTTGTCCGAGCGTGACGGGATAAAGCCAGAGATGAAGGCGGTCCAGCACTCCTGCGGCCAGGAGGGACCGGATGAGGACCCCGCTGCCGAACATGTGCACCTGCCCGTAGTCCTCCCGGAGCCTGCCTGCGGCGGCGGCATCCGGCAGCACAGTGGTACCTGCCCAATCGGGATCGTGCAGGGAGCTGGATACGACGAACCTGGGCACCCCGTTGAGTGCGTCCGCGATGTCACCGGACTGGTGCGGCCAATAGGAAGCGAAGATGTCGTAGGTCTCCCGGCCCAGAAGCAAGGCGTCCATGCGGCTGATCCCGGCAGCAATGGCGGCGCCCGCTTCGTCGTCGGACACCGGTGCCTGCCAGCCGCCCAATTCGAAGCCGCCTTCGGTGTCTTCTTCCCGGCCGCCGGGCGCCTGGTATACGCCGTCGAGGGTGATGAACAGGTTCGCGACAATGATCCCCACGCGCCCATTGTGGAGCAGGGCCGGGAGGCTGTCCAGAGCCGTGGCAGGATGGTCCCATGCTGCTCCTTGAGCTGGTGGAAACCACCACGTCCGTTGCGTCCACCCGCTCCCGGCTGGCGAAAGTCGACGCCTTGGCAAGCCTGCTGCTCCGGCTTGAGCCCGCGGAGATCCCGACGGCGGTGGGTTTGCTCACCGCCAAGCCCCGGCAGGGCCGCGTGGGCGTGGGATGGAGCGCGGTGGCAGCGGCCAAGGAGGAGCCGGCCGGCGAGCCAAGCCTGACCGTGGCAGATTTCGATGCGGCGCTGGACCGCTTGCTCGCTGCGGCCGGTGCCGGATCGGGCGCGGAACGGGCAGCAACCCTGCGGAAACTGATGGCGGCTGCCACCGGGCCGGAGCAGTCGTTCATCACGGGCGTCCTGCTTGGCGAACTGCGCACCGGCGCCTTGGAAGGAGTCCTCACGGATGCCGTGGCCCGTGCTGCCGGGAAGCCGGTGGAAGCCGTCCGGCGTGCCGCCATGCTCTCCGGGGACCTGGGCGAAACAGCCCTCCTGTCCATCACGGGCACCCAGGCCGAGCTGGACGCCGTCGGACTGGTGGTGGGCCGCCCGGTGCTGCCCATGCTTGCCTCCACCGCGGCCAGCCCCGGCGCAGCACTGGAAACCACGGGGGAGGCCTCGGTGGAATACAAGCTCGACGGCGCGCGCATCCAGGTCCACCGCGCCGACGATGACGTCAGCATCTACACCCGCAACCTGGCCGACGTCACCCACCGGCTTCCCGAAGTGGTGGAAGTGGTCCGCGGCCTGCCGCTGCGGCACGTAATCCTGGACGGCGAGACCCTGGCCCTCGACGAGGAAGGCGGTCCGCGGCCCTTCCAGGAAACCATGGCACGGTTTGGCGCGGATGCGGCGCGGGAAACAGTTTTGCATCCCTGGTTCTTTGATGTGCTGCACATTGATGGCCGAGACCTGCTGGATGAGCCGTTGGCCCGCCGCATCGAAGTGCTGGAGCGCATCGCCCCTGCCCACCGGATTCCCGGGGAGGTCACGGCTGACCCGGCAGTTGCGGAACGTGTCTCACAGGATGCGCTGGCGGCCGGCCATGAGGGTGTTGTGGTGAAGGCGATCGGATCCACTTATGCCGCCGGCCGGCGTGGATCGAACTGGGTAAAAGTGAAGCCGGTCCTGACCTATGACCTGGTGGTGCTCGCCTGCGAATGGGGATCCGGGCGGCGCACGGGGCTGCTGTCCAACCTGCACCTGGGGGCCCTCGACCCTGCCGGAGAGTTCGGCCAACCCGGCGGTTACGTGATGGTGGGCAAGACCTTCAAAGGCCTCACCGACGAACTGCTGCGCTGGCAGACCGAAAGATTCCAGGAGCTTGAGGTGCGGCGCACTGCCGGCACCGTCTGGGTGGACCCCGTCACCGTCGTCGAAATTGCCATCGACGGCGTGCAGCAGTCCCCGCGCTATCCCGGAGGAATCGCGCTGCGCTTCGCGCGCGTCAAGCGCTACCGCGATGACAAAGTTCCGGCCGAAGCGGACACCATCCAGACCCTGCGCGGCCTGCTGCGCCCCTAGCGGAGCGTAGGGCGGCTAGCGGCGCGCTCCGCTTCGCTGGCGCTGCAGCCTCCGCGCCACCCCGTCCGGCACGCGCCTGGCGACCACCCGGTAAAAGAGCAGGACTGCCAAGGCGGCCACCACGATGCCCACCAGGTTGAGCAGCAGCTGAAGGGCAGAGCCTGCCGCCTTCTGGTATTCGCCCAACACTAAGGCGACCGCCACGTACCCGGCCGCCGGCACGGTGGTCACGGAGATGAAAACGCCGATCAGCGCGGCGGAACGCCGGCCAATGATGGACAGCATTCCCGCGATCCCCGCCAGCACCGCGACAATCAGTGAATAGGGCCCCGGGTGGTAGATGAATTCGACTGCCGAGCCCTTGTCCAGGGCATCACGCGGGAAAAGCCCCAGCGGCACCGAAAGCCAGGCAGTGAGTGCCGCCAGCACCATGGCAACGGGAAAGCCCACGCCCAACGCGACGGCGGCCCGCCGGCCAAGCTTCCACTGCCGGGTGGCAAGCGAAACAGCCAGCGCGGCCAGCGGTCCGAACTCGGGGCCAACCGCCATGGCGCCCACGATGGCAATCGGGGAATCGGTCACAATGCCGATTCCTGCGAGCTGCGTGGCCAGGACCAGGAACGCGAGGAAGTTCCACGTCAGCCGGGAATCCTCGCCGGTTTGCCGGGTCACGTCGTCCCAGATCACTGCGTCCGCACCGTCCCCGGGGGCGGACCGCTCTGCCTGGTCCGCCTTTCTCGAGAGGACGAATTCCGGCGTGGTCATGGCGATCGAGCCCTCGTCCCGGATCTTCAGGATTTCCAGTTTTTCGAGCAGTTCCTCCACGGCCTCGCGGGCGATGAGAACCTCCAGAACGTCGCCCGGGGGCACCACGGCCGCCCCCTTGGCCACCATGACTTCCGCCACACCCTGCTGGTCCCGGCAGGTCTGTACCGTTACCGCGGACAGCTCCCCGGGCACACAAATCCGCAGCTGGACAACCATCCCCGCTCCCTTCGCCGGTTGTGGCCAGCTTAGTCCGGACCGCCGTGTTGATTAGCCGTTAAAGGCGGCGTTGGCTAGGCTTGCTGCTTTGGCTGGCAGGATTTTGAGAGGTTCTTGTGTCGATAACGGAAACCCCGAAGGCACCGGAACCCAGGCCAAGTGTCGCTGCAAGGCAGCGGAAGCCATCTTTCCGGCCGGAGATCCAGGGCCTTCGGTCGCTGGCTGTCCTCATGGTGGTGACCTACCACGTCTGGTTCGGGCGCGTGTCCGGCGGGGTCGATGTCTTCCTCTTTATTTCCGCCTTCCTGATGACGCTTCAATTCCTTGGACGCCATGACCGGAAGCAGCCCTTCGCCCTCGCGAAACACTGGCTCCACCTGTTCCGGCGGCTTCTCCCGGCAGCTGTCACCGTCATCGTGGCAACCCTGGCTGTGTCCGCCCTGGTCCTTCCACCGACACGGTGGCTGGACCTCATCGCGCAGGGCTGGGCCTCCCTCACCTACTCGGAGAACCGGCTGTTGCAGCGGGACGCGGTGGACTACTACGCCAACGACCACAGCCTGGCCAGCCCCTTCCAGCACTTTTGGTCGCTGTCCATCCAGGGGCAGATCTTCATCCTGTGGCCCCTGATCTTCGCGGTGGCCGGCTGGACGGCAAGGCGCTACCGGTTGTCCTACCGTCCCCTGCTCGCCTACATCTTCTTCGCCATCTTCCTTGGTTCGCTGGGCTACTCCATCATCTTCACCGCCACCAACCAGGTGCAGGCCTACTTCGACACGGGCGCCCGGCTGTGGGAATTCGCCCTGGGCACGCTCGTGGCCCTGATCCTCCCCGGCCTGCGTTTCCGGCGCCGGACCCGCGTCATCATGGGCTGGGCGGGCGTCCTGGCCATGCTGGCGTGCGGCATTGTTCTTGACGTGCAGGGGGCTTTCCCCGGTATCGCCGCGCTGTGGCCAACCGTCGCCGCAGCCATGGTCATCGTGGCAGGCCAAACGGAAAGCGCCGCAGGGATAGACCGCATCCTCTCCGCCAAGCCGCTTGTCAAGCTCGGCGACATCTCCTACGCCCTGTACCTGTGGCACTGGCCACTCCTGGTACTCGCTCTCGCCTGGAGCGGCAAGGACCACGCGGGTTGGCTGTCCGGCTCTGTCATCATCCTGGTTGCCCTGGCGCTCGCCTACCTGACCACCCGCTACATCGAAAAGCCGTGGCGGGAATGGAAATGGCCGGAAGTCCGGAAGCGAAGGGCGGTTCTGGCCATCATGCTGGCAGTGGCTGTGGCAGCGCTGCCCCTCTCCGGCTGGAATTTCCAGCTTGAGATGGAACGCCGCGCGGTGGAGGCACAGAAGATCGCCAACAACCCGGGCTCCCGCGTCCTTGACCCCGATTACGCGGCCGGAACACCGGCCGCGGATGCGTCCCTCTTGCCGCTGGCGGCGGATCTCACCAAGGACTGGGTGTCCCTGGACGGGCCGTGTACGGAAGAGATCGCCCCGGAGAGCCGCTTGCTGAAGGGATCGTGCTTCGAACAGCGGCCCGCAGGTGAACCCTCCAAGCGCGTCCTGGTGCTCGGGGACAGCCATGCGCAGCAGTGGTCGGGTGCCGTTAAACCGCTGGCAGCCCAAAAGAACTGGCTTTTGTACTCCATTCTGAAGGGCGCCTGCAAGGCGACGCCGCGGGACCTGGGAGAAAGCGCTGACTGCGACGCCTTTAATGCGGACGTCCAGAAGGAAATCGCCAGGCAGAAGCCCGACGTGATCATCGTGGTGGGGACTGCGGCGGCACCTTCGAGTCCTGCCGAGGCGCTGACGCCCGGCTTCGAGGAGATGGTCTCCGGGTGGCTGGGCCAGGGGATCCAGGTTGTTGCCCTCCGGGACAACCCGCGCTTTTCCTTCAACATGGCGGAATGTGTGGTGCGGGAAGGCGCCGAGGCCCAGGCCTGCCGCCCGCCGGTCAGCAACAATTCTCCGGCCAGCAGCCCGTTCGACACCCTGGACATGGCCCTTCTGCCCGGTTTGTCTTTGGTGGACCTTACAGACCGGATCTGCACCCCGACGGAGTGCCCAGCCGTGGTGGGCAATGTGTATGTGTACCTGGACGACAACCACCTGAGTGCTGAATATGCGGCCAGCATGGCGGATGAGTTTGCCAAGCGGCTGCTGGCAGTTGCGGGCTGGGCGGTCTGATGCCGCAGGCAGCAACAGGCAGCAAAGCCCCCTCAGTAGACCCGGCGCCTTCGAAGCCCAGAAAGTCCTCCTTCCGCCCTGAGGTCCAGGGCCTGCGCGCCCTGGCTGTCCTGATGGTGGTGGCCTACCACGTCTGGTTGGGCCGCGTGTCCGGTGGTGTGGACATTTTCCTGCTGATTTCAGCTTTCCTGCTCACCCTTTCCTTCGTCCGCAAGGCGGAGTCAGGCAAGCCCTTCCGACTCCTGGCGCACTGGCTGCACCTGTTCAAGCGCCTGCTGCCCGCCGTCGTCGTGGTGATCCTCGGAGTCCTGGCCGGCACCTGGTTGATCCTGCCCCAGGGGCGCTGGCCGGAGGTGCTCGACCAGGCCTGGGCGTCCCTGCTCTACCGCCAGAATTGGCTGCTTGCAGACGCCGCCGTTGATTACTACGCGCAGGACCATGCGGGTGCCAGTCCGTTGCAGCACTTCTGGTCGCTGTCCATCCAGGGCCAGGTCTTCATCCTGTGGCCGCTGATCTTCGCCGCCACGGCCTTTGCGCTGGCCGGGCTGCGGCGGGTACCCCGTCTGCGCCGGCTGACCTACCGCGGCCTGCTCGCCGTCGTGTTCGGGACCGTGTTTGTGCTGTCCCTGGCCTATTCCATGGAACAGACCGCCACCAACCAGGCCTACGCCTACTTCGATACCAGGGCCCGGCTGTGGGAGTTTGCGCTGGGGTCGTTGCTGGCGCTGGTGCTGCCGTACCTGAAGCCCGGCCGCATATTCCGGGTAGTGCTGGGCTGGGCCGGACTGGCAGGCATGGTTTCGTGCGGGCTGGTCCTGACCGTTGACCGCTCCTTCCCCGGGTACGTGGCGCTGTGGCCAACGGTTTCGGCGGCCGCGATGATTGTTGCGGGGCAGACCGGCAGCAGGTTCGGGGTGGACCGCCTCCTCAGCAGCCGGCCCGCCGTCGCACTGGGCGATAACTCCTACGCCCTGTACCTGTGGCACTGGCCCCTCCTGGTGCTGGCCCTTGCGGCCACCGGCGTAGAGGCGCCCAACCTCAGGCAGGGCCTTGGCATCGTCGCGGCCTCTATCGTGCTCGCCATCCTGACCACCCGCTTTGTCGAGAAGCCCCTGCGTGAATGGCACTGGCCCAAGCTCCGCGCCTGGCGCACCGCCGTCGTCGTTGTTGCGTGTGGTGCCCTGCTGGCAGGGCCCGTTGCCGTTTGGCAGACATCGCTCAGTGCGGAGGAACGTGCGACGGCGGCACAACAGAGGGAGCTGACGCCAGGGGCGCTGGCACTCACCCCGGAGAACGAAAACACGCCCGCCCCCAGGGCCCGGACCATCCCCGGGCCCACCGCGCTGGACAACGACTGGGCCGGCATCGACTCGCCCTGCACTGGCGCCAATGCCACTACCGATCCAATTCTCGAAGGCTGCCGGCAGGAGCTCCCGGAGGAACCTTCCTCAAAGCGCATCGTGGTGCTGGGAGACTCCCATGCCCAGCAGTACCTTGCCGCCCTGGCCCCGGTTGCCGCTGCCCGGGGCTGGGAACTGGTAACACTGCTGATGCCGGCCTGCCGGTTCGGCGCGGGGTCGGAGGCGCGGAGTGCCGAGTGCAACGCTTACAACCGCGCCAGTTCCGCCTACGTCCTGGAGCACATGCCGGATGCTGTGTTCACGGTGGCTTCGCTGACCCATGAGGAAGCTCCGTTCGAAACCGAAGTGCCGGGATACATCGAAGGCGTGCGGCCATTCGCCGACGCGGGAATCGAGGTGGTGGGAATCCGGGACAACCCGCGGTTCACGTTCAACATGCCGCAGTGCGCCCAGCGGCACGGTGCCACTGCGGCGGCCTGCAATCCGGCGCTGGCCGAATCCCTGGTGGAACCGTCGCCCTTGGAGAACTACCGCGGCAAGCTGCCTGGACTGCACCTGATGGACATGAGTGATTTCATCTGCGCCCGCGGCGTCTGCCCGGCAGTGGTGGGAAACGTCTACGTCTATAAGGACGACAACCACTTGACCAGGACCTACGTGGAGAGCATGATCCCCATGTTCGAGCAGCGGCTGCTGGCGGCCACGGGCTGGAGCTGACCGTGGGCCCACACCCGTCGGGTTCCCTGGCCGAGCTTGCGAGGCTAGGGAACGGGTGGGGAGTGCCATTGCTCACATCCGGGGCCTGGAATAGGGGGATTGGCGCCAAGGTTCTAATA
Source organism: Arthrobacter sp. E1SS-5 (assembly GCF_057073715.1). NCBI lineage: Bacteria > Bacillati > Actinomycetota > Actinomycetes > Micrococcales > Micrococcaceae > Arthrobacter > Arthrobacter sp. E1SS-5. Next base: position 2,969,256 of record NZ_CP172703.1, on the reverse strand, counting down.
TTTACTCAACACTTTCTGCCCCCGGAATGCCGTGCTGCACGGTGCTCCCGCAGGATCGTCTGCACAGGCCAGTTCCGTAATCACGGGCTGGTCATCGGCTGCAACCCCTACCCGTGACCCAGCAACCAAGGTAAGAGGCGCACTCATGACCGAGCCCGAACACAACCCCTTTGGCTTCATTGGCCTGACCTACGACGACGTCCTCCTCCTGCCGGGCCACACCGACGTCATCCCGTCCGAGGCCGACACGTCCTCCCGGATCTCCAAGCGGATCAGCGTGCAGACCCCGCTGCTTTCCGCCGCGATGGATACCGTCACGGAGTCCCGCATGGCCATCGCCATGGCCCGCCAGGGCGGCTTGGGCGTGGTGCACCGCAACCTGTCCATCGCCGACCAGGCGGACCAGGTGGACCGGGTCAAGCGCAGCGAGTCGGGCATGATCACCAACCCGCTCACCATCCGCCCCGAGGCAACGCTGCGGGAACTGGACGATCTGTGCGCCCACTACCGTGTCTCAGGCCTGCCCGTGGTGGACGAGGACAACCGCCTGCTGGGCATTGTCACCAACCGCGACACCCGGTTCGTCCCGGAGTCTGATTTCCCGCTGCGGCTGGTCAGCGACGTCATGACCAAGATGCCTCTGGTCACCGGGCACGTAGGCATCAGCCGCGAGGAAGCCTCGCACAAGCTGGCCACCAACAAGATCGAAAAGCTCCCGCTCGTTGATGACCAGGGGCGGCTCAAGGGCCTGATCACCACCAAGGACTTCACCAAGGCCGAGCAGTACCCGCTGGCCACCAAGGACGACGAAGGCCGCCTGCGCGTCGGTGCCGCCATCGGCTTCTTCGGGGACGGCTGGGAGCGCGCCATGACCCTCGTGGACGCCGGCGTTGACGCCCTGTTCGTGGACACCGCCAACGGCCACTCCCAAGGCGTGCTGGACATGATCCACCGGCTGAAGTCAGAGCCCGCCGCGGCGCACGTGGACATCATCGGCGGCCAGGCGGCCACCCGCGAAGGCGCCCAGGCGCTGATCGACGCCGGGGCCGACGGCATCAAGGTGGGCGTTGGCCCCGGCTCCATCTGCACCACCCGCGTGGTGGCCGGCGTCGGTGTCCCGCAGATCACCGCCATCTACGAATCGGCCAAGGCGGCCATGCCGGCCGGCGTGCCGCTGATCGCCGACGGCGGCCTGCAGTACTCCGGCGACATCGGCAAGGCGCTGGTTGCCGGAGCGGACACGGTCATGCTCGGCTCCCTGCTCGCCGGTTGCGACGAGTCCCCGGGCGAGCTGATCTTCGTCAACGGCAAGCAGTTCAAGTCCTACCGCGGCATGGGCTCCCTGGGCGCCATGCAGTCGCGCGGCAAGAACACCTCCTACTCCAAGGACCGCTACTTCCAGGCTGACGTGTCCGGTGACGACAAGCTGATCCCCGAAGGCATCGAAGGCCGGGTTGCCTACCGCGGCCCGCTGTCCTCCGTGGCCTACCAGCTGGTCGGCGGCCTGCGGCAGACCATGTTCTACACCGGCGCGCCCACCATCCCCGAGCTGAAGGTCCGCGGCAAGTTCGTCCGGATCACCTCCGCCGGCTTGAAGGAATCGCACCCGCACGATATCCAGATGACCGTCGAGGCGCCCAACTACGGCTCCCGCTAGACCTCGATTGGGATGGGCATTTCTGCCCATCCCAATTTTTTGCGATAATTACTATAGTCGTTGGAGAAATATCCGTGCGGGTTGGGGGAAGCAGTGGCAGGCACTTTCTATGGGGCGGACGTCGCCCAGCTCAGGCTGCTGGCTGCCAGCCTCCGGTCGGCAGGGCGGAGCCTTGATGGACAACGGCAGTTGCTTGGCGCAGGCGTGGACGCCACCCGCTGGCCCGGCCCTGATGCGGAGAGGTTCCGAGGGGACTGGAAAACAAGCCATAGCCGTTCCCTGTCCGCCGCAGCTCTGTTCCTCAAGCTAGCAGCCGAAGAGTTGGTGCGGCAGGCAACCGAACAGGAGACGGCAAGTGCGGGAAGCGGCGGTCTTATTGTCGCCGGTCCGCGTCCAGGAGTGCAGGCACCGGTTCCCGGGCCGGGCGACATCAAGGGCAAATCCGCTGCTGAAGTCCGCACCTGGTGGCTGAGCCTGACTGCTTCCCAGCAGCAAACCTTCATCCGGAACTACCCTGTCGAGGCGGGAAACACCAACGGCATACCCTTCTCTGCGCGGATTGAAGCGAACCGCGCCAACGCGCAAAGCCGAATTGACTGGCTGACCAAGAACGATCCCGCACCAGTGTTCGATCCGTTGATGCTGGTGTACTCAGGCTATCCGGAGCGCTACGCAGCCGAACTCAGAGCGTGGGGCGTGCGCCAGAAGGACGGAGTGGACTACTTCCGCCGGGTGGTCGCTGGCGACGTGCAGCTCGCCGCCTATGATCCCTCGCAAAACTCAATTGTGGAGATGATTGGTACCTATGGCCCGGACACCTCTGCAGTCATTACCTACGTGCCCGGCACGCTCACCAACGAGGCGTCGTTTTATAAAGGGGATGCGCAGCACATAGCTCGCTACCTGGAAAGTAACGGCTTGCCTAAAAGCACCGCAGCCTTTGTTTACAAGGGCACGGAGTTCCCCGACGGCGGTCCGGAGGCTTTTGTCGTGGAGGCTAGGGACGATAATTTCGTGGCGGCCACGTCGCCGGTCCTAAAGGACTTCCAGGCTGCCGTTGACTTGGAAAAACCAGCGGGCGCGCGGACCGTTGGAGTGGGCCATAGCTGGGGAGCGCGGAACCTTACCGGTTCAGAAGCGGCAGGTGCCCACTACGACAAGGTGATCGCTCTGTCCGGGGCAGCAATTCCGCCCGGCTGGGCACCGGATGCCCGCACGCAATACGTCACCTTTACGTACCCCGACCTTCTCTGGACAGTCGAACTCACCGGCGCTGTGGGTGCGAATTACCCGATGAAGGAACCTGCCTTCGAGAAGCACCTTTATGCACCTTCGGACGGAGTTGATTGGAGCGACCCGATCAGCATGGAAAACCACAGCCTCATCACATCAATCGGGCCGGAGAACGTTGCGCTCTCGGATATCTTGAAGGAAATTTCTCAGTGAGGGCATTTCGTATGCGCGGTGCGCCACGGCTGGCCGCGACAGCGATCATCTTTGCCATGGGCCTTTCATCGTGCGGATCAGTAGGAGCAGGCAAACAGATGCAAGACATGACCCTTCAGGAAGCGAAAACCAAAGTTCTCAACCTCCAGCACCGGATCGTTGAACAGGTACCGAAGGACCTGGTGGTTTCCGTCTTTGAAAGTGACTCTTCGAGCCTCTTGCCCTGCGGCGGCGACCGGAAGAAGTGGGCCGGTACAGGTCAGGTTGAACTGAAGCCGGGATTGGATCGAAACGAGTATTTGGATGAAGTCCGGGACAGCATGTCCGGTATGGAGGGCTGGAAAGTGAGGGACAGCACCGACAAGGACGGTGAACGTGTGGTGGAACTACGTCATGCTGACGGCACGCACGTCATTGTGGGCATCTGGGACGGGCCAGAGAGTGTGCACGTAAGCAGCTTCAGTGCCTGCTTCGACTTTCCAGAGTACGAGTACGGCGAGGAGTACTGACCTCCGCCGTACCCAGGGGTGCGGCACTAGGCTGATTCCATGTCCCAACCGCGCCATCCGGCGGAGCTGACGCCCAAACGCGACCCGCAAAAGCGGCTTGCCCTGCGCCCCTATGCCAAGGCCGTGGCACAAGTCCTCCGCGTGAGCTTCCGTGCATCCCCGGGCGCCGTGGTCATGAAAGTGCTCGGCTCCGTGATTTCCGCCGTGCTGCCGTTGGTCACCACCTACTTCGCGTCCCTCACCACCTCGGCGCTGGCCGCGGCATACGCGGGCGACGGCGGAGCAGGCCAAAGCGCTGTCGTCTACGTCATCATCACGGCAGCGCTGGGGTTGTTCTGGGGTGCCTTCAACAGCGTGGACCGATATATCCAGCAGCTGATGAGTTTCAAAGTGGGCGCGATCGTGGGGGACCAGATGTATGAACGGTTCCTGTCCCTGGAGTTCTGGCGCTACGACGACAAGGAGACGGTGGACCTTTACGACCGCGCCAAACGGTTCTCCGACTCCTATGCCCGCGTCCTGGACCGGATTGCCGCCATCTTCACGCAGTTGGTCTCCGTGGTCCTGGCCATCGGTGCCCTGCTGCTGGTCAGCTGGTGGATCGCCGTCATCGTCCTGGTGGCCATAGTCCCGAGCGTGTACTTGCAGTTCAAGCTCTCCCGGGAGCAGATCGCGCACTGGAACACGCAGGTGGACTCGCGCCGCCAACGCCGCATGATCGAAACCAACCTCCTGCGGCCCCAGCACATCGCGGAGATGCGGCTCTACGGCATCGTTGGATTCCTGATGGATTTCCGTGCCCGCCTCCGCGACGCGGATGAGCGGCGGCGCCTGGATTACCAGCGGCGCTACATCCCCAAACAACTGGCGGCGGACGCGCTGCAATATGGCGCAGAGGTAGTCTCGCTGATCTGGGTAGTGGGCCAGATCATCACCCGCGCAGCCCCCGTGGGCCAGTTCCTCTACGTCCAGCAAATCGTCAGCCGCGCGCTGTCCACGGCCAACAACCTAGTCTCCTCCCTGAGCTCCATCGACGAGGATCTCGCCAACCTGAAGGACTACGAGCTCTTCATGGCGCTGCAGGTGCACAGCGAACACGCGCCTCCGCTGCTGGAGGCGCCCAAGGAGGTGGAGCTGAGGGACATCCGCTTCACGTACACAGGCAGCGACATTGAGGTGATCAAGGGCATCAGCCTCACCATCCGCCAGGGCCAGCACATTGCCATCGTGGGGGAGAACGGGGCCGGGAAGTCCACCCTGATCCGCATCCTGGCCGGCCTCTACCGCCCCGACTCAGGACAGGTACTGCTCGACGGCGTGGATCTCGCCGCCGTCGACGTGACCTCCTGGCACCGGCACCTGGCAGTGCTCAGCCAGGAGTTCCTGAAGTACGAGTTCGCCACAGCAGCCGAGAACATCTACTTCGGCGACGTGGAGAGCCCCCGCGATGACGGCCGGATCACGCGGGCAGCAGCAGACGCCGAAGCACTCGACTTCATCAACAAACTGCCCAACGGGCTGGACAATCACGTCAGCAATTGGATGGAAGACCCGCGCGGCCGGAAGGGCAGCGGGCTGAGCGGCGGTCAGTGGCAACGTCTGGCGATGGCCCGGAACTTCTACCGCGACGCTTCCTTTATGGTGATGGACGAACCCACTTCGGCCATCGACGCCCTCGCCGAGCACCGCATCTTCACGCGTCTCTTCGCGGACCGCAGCAGCACCATCATCGCCATCAGCCACCGGCTCGCCACGATCGAGAAGGCGGACGTGGTCTACATGCTGGAGGACGGGCGGATCGTGGAGCAGGGAACCCACAAGGAACTCGTGGCGCTTCGGGGACGCTACTTCCGGATGTTCGAATCCCAGCTTTCCGTGGAGGAATCTGAAGGAGTCTGACGCAGGTTCTCGAAGCTCGCGATCCGCGCCTGGTTGGCCTCAGCGGCGCCGCAACCAGGCGGTATAGAGACGGTCCCTGTGCCGATGCAGGTGCCGCGAGTACAGCATTCCTGCTCCGGCTGACAAGGGAAACGCCACCAGCAACGCAAGGATGGGCAGGACGTCAGGGGAGGTACCGCGCGGTGCGGCCACCAGTATGGCTGCAACCAGCGCCAGCACTGCTGCCACCATGCCGATCACTGTTCCGGGAACAAGCCGGATGTACTGCTCAGCACGGTTCACGTCGTAGGCCGGGTGGGGTGCACTGCGCGTAAACCGGGGCCCAATAGCCATCAGCCAGCCTGCGCCGGAGATGGCCACGCCCAGGAATGCCAGCACGAGTCCATTCCCGGGATTCTGGCCAGTGCCGGCCAAAACAATCGCCTGAACCGCTCCGGGTACGGCGAAGACCATCCCCATCCACCAAAACCAAAAGACACGGGCCCTGCTGTGGGAGTATCCCAGCGCATGTTCCTGTCGGTCAAGGTTGCCCGTCGTCGTCTCCATCACGTCTCCACCACGGTGGTGCACACGCGGGCGATGCTTGGGCGGGGAGGGACGCTGCTGAAGCCGAATGTCACCAGTGGCCGGATCGGCGCCAGCGCTCCGGCATCGGCACCATTCCAGCGGACGACGGCGGACGTTACGTGGTGCAGGTCCGTCACCCCATAGAACTCCGTCCTTCCGCTGCCCGCAGTACCGTAGGTGCGGGCGCCGGGTGCCGCCAGCGCGGCGAACGGATTGACCGCGGCGAGCCAGCGGGGATGGACGGCCAAGCGCCGGGGCACCGCCCGCAGCGCTGACCCGAGAAGGGTCCTGGGGCCGGTGACGGCCCTGACGTCCAGCGGGCCGGCGTCGACCGTTAAGCTGTGGCCGGCGAGCGAGGCGGAAACGTCCACCACCTGCACCTCGTCAAAGCTGTAGGTGGCGGCGATGAAGCCGGCAACGTCCGGTGTAGGAGCCAGCAGCAGCCGGTGTCCCGAAGGTTGTTGCACCATGACGTCGGCGAATGAGCCAAAGGGGGAGTCCTGCCAGATCCCCACCACGGCGCGCAGTCCGGAGGCCGTACCAAGCCCGGCGATATGGCCGTCAAATGTCCAGCGGTTGCCCATCGCACTCCTGCGCTTCCCGGATGTCAGAGCGGCCCGTACGTGGCGTTGCCGTACGGATCGCGCCAAACGGCCAGGTCCGCCTCGACTGCCCTCCGAAGGCTCGGATTGGTTTGCACCCGCAGGCGGAACGACTGCCGGGCCCGGCCCAGGACCGCCGACGGGACGATGATGCACGCGACCAGGAGGGCCAGCATGAGTACGTAGATGCCCACCAGGACGGTGACCTCACCGGCGCCCTTCGCCGCGGCAGAGGGCAGGGTGGGAAAAAGGAACGCGCCGACAATGGCCGCCAGGAACGACACCATGCCGATGCCGCCGCGGGCAGATCCGGGGCCACGGGTGATCAGGACCTTGTCGGTCTTGGGCAGGACAGCCCGGGCCCGTTTCCACCCCAACATGCCCAGCACCATCAGCACAGTCCCCAGCGGGACCAGGACGAGCGCTGCCGCAGGATTCCCCGACATCACGGAAGTGAAGGCTCCTGCCAGGGCCAGGACGGGTCCGCCGGCGATCGCCCCGCTCCAGCCGGCGGCCAAGGTGCCCTGGGCATCCGCCAGTTGGCGCAGCCGGGACGGGGCGTCCGGTGGGCTGACCCGGGCCAGTTCCGGGGAGAGCCAATGGTCGAGCGAATGGACAGGCGTGTCGGCGGGAAAAGGAATGGAGTGCGTCATATCGGAAGGAGGCCCAATCGTGGAAGCTATCGCGGGAGCATCCACCGAAGCCCCCTGCCCAAGGCTACGTGCTTGCTGGGAGCAGTTGCCAGGGCCAGCGATGACCTTCAGGTCCGGCCCGGGCCAGGCCAGCGGACCTGCTGGGATAACCTAGAGCAGTGACTTATGAGATCGAGATCGGCCGTGGCAAGCGTGGGCGTCGTGCCTACTCCCTGGATGACATTGCAATCGTCCCCAACCGTCGCACCCGCGACCCCAAGGACGTCTCCGTCTCCTGGCAGATCGACGCCTACCAGTTCGACATGCCGGTGATCGCCGCCCCAATGGACTCCGCCATGTCCCCGCAGACCGCCATTGCCCTGGGAAAGCTGGGCGGCCTCGGCGTGCTGGACCTGGAAGGCCTCTGGACCCGGTACGAGGACCCGCAGTCGGTCCTCGATGAAATTGCCGCGCTGGAGGACGAGACCAACAGCCCCGCCGTCACCGGTCGGATGCAGGAGCTGTACCAGGCACCCATCCAGCCTGAACTGATTACCTCGCGCCTGGCCGAGATCCGGGAAGCCGGCGTCACCGTGGCCGGATCCCTCACCCCGCAGCGCACCCAGGAGCACTACAAGACGGTCCTGGCTGCCGGCGTCGACATCTTCGTGATCCGCGGCACCACCGTGTCGGCAGAGCATGTCTCCAAGGACCACGAGCCGCTGAACCTGAAGCAGTTCATCTATGAACTCGACGTCCCCGTCATCGTCGGCGGCGCTGCGGGCTACACCCCGGCGCTGCACCTCATGCGCACCGGCGCTGCCGGCGTGCTGGTGGGCTTCGGCGGCGGTGCAACCACCACCACGCGGCGCGCGCTGGGCATCCACTCGCCCATGGCCTCCGCCATCTCCGACGTCGCGGCCGCCCGCCGCGACTACATGGACGAGTCCGGCGGCCGCTACGTGCACGTCATTGCCGACGGCGGCATGGGCACCTCAGGTGACATTGTCAAGGCAATCGCCATGGGCGCCGACGCCGTCATGCTGGGCAGTGCCCTGGCCAGGGCGGAAGAAGCACCGGGCAAGGGCTGGCACTGGGGCCAGGAAGCCCACCACACCGAACTGCCGCGCGGGGACCGCGCCAACGTCGGCACCGTGGGCCCGCTGGAGGAGGTCCTTTTCGGACCGGGCCACCACACCAACGGCACGTCCAACCTCATCGGGGCGCTGCGGCGCTCCATGGCGACCACCGGCTATTCGGACCTGAAGGAATTCCAGCGGGTTGACGTCGTCGTATCTCCTTACGAAGGAAACTAAGCACAGGTCAGGGCCGGGTGGGCACCACCCGGCCCTGCCCAAAGCACGCCACTTGCAAGTAGTGTGGGTTTACTACCGGCACTAGAGGCACTGGAGGCGTTCAATGAAGAGTGTTCCTGCAAACGGCGGGGTCCTTGGCCCCGAAGCCAGGGAAGCATCCATCCAGCGGCTGCGCGCCACCACGGAACCCGGCCAGGAACTGGACATCCTGATTGTCGGCGGCGGCATCGTTGGTGTCGGAGCCGCGCTGGATGCCGTGACCCGTGGGCTGAGCGTGGGCATCGTCGAGGCCAGCGACTGGGCCGCGGGCACTTCTTCCCGGTCGTCCAAACTCATCCACGGCGGCCTGCGTTACCTGGAAATGCTGGATTTCGCCCTGGTCAAGGAAGCCCTGCAGGAACGCGGGCTGCTGCTCTCCGAGATCGCGCCGCACCTGGCCCGGCCGGTGCCCTTCCTCTACCCGCTCACCAAGCCGTTCATCGAGCGGCCCTATGTAGGTGCCGGCATCGCGCTGTATGACATCATGTCCATCTCCAGCGGACACAGCCGCGGTGTGCCGTTCCACAAGCACCTGAGCAAGCGCGGCACCCTGCGCGCCGCCCCCAGCCTGAAGGATGATGCCTTCGTAGGGTCCATCAGGTACTACGACGGCCAGGTGGATGACGCTAAATACTGCGCCAACCTGGTCCGCACCGCTGCCTACTACGGTGCCCATGCCGTGAACCAGATGAAGGTGGTGGACTTCCTGCGCGAGGGTGAGCGGGTGGTCGGGGCCAAGGTGGAGAACCGCGAGGACGGCACGCAGTTCAGCGTCCGCGCCAAGCAGGTCATCAACGCCACGGGTGTGTGGACCGACGAAACCCAGGCCATGGTGACCGACCGGGGCCAGTTGAGGGTCCGCGCCTCCAAGGGCATCCACCTTGTGGTTCCGCGGGACCGCTTCCAGTCCACGGTGGGGCTGATCCTGCGCACCGAGAAGTCTGTACTGTTCGTCATCCCATGGGGTCGGCACTGGATCATCGGCACCACCGACACCGACTGGCACCTGGACAAGGCCCACCCCGCCGCCTCCAGCAAGGACATTGACTACGTCCTGGAACACGTGAACCAGGTACTCAAGCGGCCACTGACCAGGGAAGACGTCGAAGGGGTTTACGCGGGGCTGCGGCCGCTGCTTGCCGGCGAAAACGACTCCACCGCCAAGCTCTCCCGTGAACATGTGGTTGCCCACCCGGTTCCCGGCCTGGTGGTGGTGGCCGGGGGCAAATGGACCACCTACCGGGTCATGGCCAAGGACGCCGTCGATGAGGCCACCCGCACCATGGACGAGCGGGTGCCGCCCAGCTGCACCGAGACCATTCCGCTGCTGGGCGCCAGCGGATTCCGGGCGGCCTGGAACCGCCGGAACCGTACCGCCGAGGAATCCGGGGTCCACGTGGCGCGGATCGAGCACCTGCTCAACCGGTACGGGTCCATGACGCCCGAAGTGCTAGAAATCATCAAGCAGAATCCTGAGCTGGCTGAGCCCATCCCCGGAGCAGACGACTACCTGCAGGCGGAGGCCGTGTACGCAGCCACGCACGAAGGTGCCCGCCACGTGCAGGACGTCCTGACCCGGCGGACTAGGATCTCCATCGAGGCCTGGGACCGCGGCGTGTCCGCCGCCCCCGTTGTCGCTAAACTGATGGGTGACGTCCTTGGCTGGAGCGAGGCGCAGCGCGAAAACGAAGTCCGCCACTACCTTGCCCGCGTGGAAGCGGAACGCCTTAGCCAGCAACAGCCGGACGACGAATCCGCAGACGCCGCCCGCCTGGGCGCGGAAGACATCGTGCCCTTGCGTTGAGGGGCCGCTAGCCCCACTGCTGACCGAAGGGATACGCCTTGGCGGAACCACTGGACCCGTATGACGCCCACCTGACCACCGCCGACATGGTAATCCTGGAAATGGAGGCGAAGGACAAGACCGACGCCACCAACCAACTGGCAGAGCGGCTGTACTCCGCCGGGCGGATCTCGGATCTTGACGGGTTCCTGAAGAACGTCAACGCCCGGGAGCACCAGCTGGCCACGGGACTCCCGGGCGGCATCGGGTTGCCGCATGCGAGGAGCGAATTCGTCTCCCAAACGTCGATTGCGGTGGGAATCGCCAAGTACGGCCATGCGCTGGACTTCGGTGCCGCCGACGGCCCGGCCACAGTCATCCTGCTCATCGCCACCCCGGCCAGCTCCTTCTCCGACCACCTGGAGGTGCTGGCCACCCTGGCCCGGTCGCTGTCCAAGGAATCATTCCGGGAGTCGCTGCGGCGGGCCTACGACGCCGAAGTGATCGCTGAACTCATCAATTCCAGCCTGGTGTTCTTCGACCACTAGGCATGTAAGGGATGGACCGTCCCGTTTCCGGTCCGGATGCCCTGGCGTTTAGTTGTTCTACAGAAGTACAAAGTACGGTTAAGACGTGTGGAAAACAGCCCTTAAGCCCCGATGGATCGCAGGCTTTATCTTTGCGATCGTTCTCTCCGGGGTCTTCGTGCTGCTGAGCCAGTGGCAGTTCGGCCGCTCCACCCAACCCGAAGTGCCGGTCAACCCGGCTTCCGAACAGGTCCAACCGCTCACAGGCACCCTGCAGCCGGGGGAGTTCTTCCATGGAAGCGTCGCAGACCAGATGGTCACGGCGCAGGGAACGTACAGCCCCGACAAGCAGGTCCTGGTTCCGGGCAGGCTCCACGACGGCAAAAGCGGCTACTGGGTGGTATCCGCCTTCGCGGTCAACGGAGCCCCCACCCTGACCGGCGCGGGCGCATCTCCGCAGACCTGGATCCCGGTGGCACGGGGGTGGGTTGCGCAGCCCGACGACGCGGCAGCACCGCCGTCGGGCGTTGTTGAACTCACGGGACGCCTCCTGCCATCGGAGGCGCCGGTGGCTGGGAAGGCGCCGAAGCCGGGAGAGGCCTCGGCGGTTTCCGTCGCCGAGCTAATCAACTACTGGGATGTGAGCAGCTACCCGGGCTTTGTGTCTGCCACTGCAGAAGCGGTGGGCGGCCAGGACCTCAGCGCGGCAGCCGTCCCCGGAAAACTCCTGCCCCTGAACATCGGGCCGCAGCCCCCTGAACAGCACATCAACTGGCTGAACCTGTTCTACTCCATCGAATGGGTCGTCTTCGCCGGCTTCGCCTTCTTCATCTGGTGGCGGCTGGTCAAGGACGACTACCACCGCGATCTCGAGGAGGCCCTCGAGGACGCCGAGGAGGCCCCCGAAGGCGGGCTCCACGAAACACCGCCTCCTCCACACGGGCCTGAACAGCAGCAGCCTGACCAGCACCAGCAGAAGGTACAGCCATGATTGATCCGAAACCCGCCACTCCGTCCCCGCAGGCATCCGGCGGCAAGACTTCCGGCAAGAAACGCCGCTTCGGCGGTACGGAGGCGCAGATCCGGTCCGCCCTGAAGTTCTACAAGGTCATGGCCTACCTCACCGGAACCATGCTGCTCCTGCTCTGCGCCGAACTCGTGGTGCGGTACGGCTTCGGGCAGTACCTGTTCGCGGGCGGCACCAACGCCGTGACCGGCCAGCCCTTCGGCTTCGGATTCGCCGACGCCGAGCCGGCCGGGGTGATCAACGGCGTCAACGTCTCCGTCACGGTGCTGATCGTGCACGGCTGGATGTACGTGGTGTACCTGATCTCCAACTTCCGCCTGTGGTCCCTCATGCGCTGGCCGTTCCTGAAACTGGTCCTGCTGGCACTCGGCGGCGTCGTGCCCTTCCTGTCCTTCATCGTCGAGAAGAAGTTCCACGCCGAGGTGGAGGCCGAACTGGCCGCCAACCCGCAGGCGCCGCAGCGCTACTGAGCCGCTCCCCGGCAGACCCGCATCGGTAGCCGGTCGCCCGCCGTCGGACGTTCGCTCCGTCACAGCGCGGCGTCCCAAGATGCGCCGGTGCAACGGCGCCAAGTAGGCTATTACGGTGACTACTCCCACTGCATCCCAGACTTCCCAGAAGCCGGTGCTGGTTGTTGATTACGGTGCCCAGTACGCGCAGCTGATTGCCCGCCGCGTCAGGGAAGCGAATGTGTATTCGGAAGTGGTTCCGCATACTTACTCCACCGAGCAGCTCCTGGCCAAGAACCCCGCCGCCATCATCCTGTCCGGAGGCCCCTCCAGCGTTTATGCCGACGGCGCCCCGAGCGTGGGTGCCGACCTCTTCGAAGCCGGCGTTCCCGTCTTTGGCATCTGCTACGGGTTCCAGGCCATGGCCAACGCGCTGGGCGGCAAGGTGGACAAGACCGGACTGCGGGAGTACGGCTCCACCGAGACCACCATCCTGGGTGATGCCCGCTCCGTCCTTGAAGGCATGCCCCAGCACCAGAAGACCTGGATGAGCCACGGCGACTCCGTGCACCGCGCGCCGGAAGGCTTTGAAGTTCTTGCCACGACGGCAGGCGCTGAAGTGGCAGCCTTCGCCAACGAGGAAAAGGGCCTCTTCGGCGTGCAATGGCACCCGGAGGTCAAGCACTCCGCCTATGGCCAGCAGGTGCTGGAGAACTTCCTGTTCAACTGCGCCAAGATCGAGCCGAACTGGACCACGGGCAACATCCTCGAAGAGCAGGTGGAGCGCATCCGCCAGCAGATCGGCGACGCCCGGGTTATTTGCGGCCTCTCCGGCGGCGTGGATTCTGCAGTGGCGGCTGCCCTGGTCCAGCGCGCGGTGGGCGACCAGCTCACCTGCGTGTTCGTGGACCACGGACTGCTGCGTGAGGGCGAAGCCGAGCAGGTGGAGCGCGACTTCGTGGCTGCCACCGGCGTCAAGCTGTACGTGGCCAACGAGCAGGAGCGCTTCCTCTCGGCACTGGCCGGCGTCAGTGACCCCGAAACCAAGCGCAAGATCATTGGCCGCGAGTTCATCCGCGCCTTCGAAGAAGCCGAACTGGCCATCATTGCCGAGGCCGCCGCGCACGGCGAGAAGATCAAGTTCCTGGTCCAGGGAACCCTGTACCCGGACGTCGTCGAATCCGGCGGCGGCGAAGGTGCTGCGAACATCAAGAGCCACCACAACGTGGGTGGCCTTCCCGAGGACCTGCAGTTCGAGCTCGTTGAGCCGCTGCGTGCGCTGTTCAAGGACGAGGTCCGCGCTGTCGGCGCCCAGCTGGGCCTGCCGCAGGAAATCGTTGGCCGCCAGCCGTTCCCCGGCCCGGGCCTGGGCATCCGGATCGTCGGCGACATCACCAAGGAACGGCTGGACCTGCTCCGCAAGGCAGACGCCATCGCCCGCGCCGAACTGACCGCGGCCGGCCTGGACAACGAGGTATGGCAAATGCCGGTAGTGCTGCTGGCGGACGTCCGCAGCGTCGGCGTCATGGGCGACGGCCGCACCTATGGCCACCCCATCGTGCTGCGTCCCGTGTCCTCCGAGGACGCCATGACCGCCGACTGGTCGCGCCTGCCCTACGATCTCCTGGCCAGGATTTCCAACCGGATCACCAACGAGGTGGACGGCGTCAACCGCGTGGTGCTGGACGTCACCAGCAAGCCGCCGGGAACTATCGAGTGGGAATAGCATCCTAAGTGGCCGGCCTCCGCCAGCGGGGGCCGGCCACTGCTTTTCCCCAACGAATCCTCCGCAAATTCCCGTGCTCCAGTGTTGCGGTCGCTCAAGTCCGGTGCCGAAGCGGCTACTCTCGAACCTATGCCGGTATGGTCCAGGGCGTCACGTGCAAACGCAGAAAAGAAGGCAGAAGTGTCAGTTGGTCAAGGCCACCCGGAGGGCTCGGAAGAGCTTCGTAAATGGCTGTCCGGGCTCAAACCCGTCACCGGCGCGGACACGATGCTGCGCTTCACCAAGACGCCCGAAGGTTCCATCGACCTCACCTCGGCACACCCCTCCGGACTCGCCCAGCTCATGGCCGGGCGCCGTACCCGCCTCTCCACCCTGATCCGGGACCGGCAGCAGTACGTGGTGGCGGCCAGGGCTTCGCGCAACATCCGGTCCAAGATCTTCGAGCTCGCCAACGACCGCGGCATCGACGCCGGGTACCTGTCGGCGGGCACCGTGGTGTGGACCTCCGCCGTCGGGGGTAAGCCCCAGCGCATCTCCGCTCCTGTGATGCTGACCGCCATTTCCCTCACGGTCCGGCCGGGGGAGGACGACTTTGAACTGCAGCTCACCGAGCAGGCGCAAATCAACCCTGCATTGGTGCGGCACCTGAAGAACATCCACGGCATTGTCTTTGACGTCAACGCCGTCACCCGCCTGGCATACAGCACCGCCCGGTTCGACCCCCAGCCGGTCCTTGACCGGCTGGCCACCCTGATTCGGCCCATCCACGGAGCGGAAACCCAGCACAACCTGCTCGTTTCCACCTTCGCCGACCTCTCCGGCAACCTGGACGACCCCTGGATCAACGACACCCACCCCATCGTGTCCGCGCTGGCCACCGCGGCCGGCGGCGAGATGGTGGACGTCGAGGAACCGGACCCGTCCCGCTTCCCGAACCTGGACAACCGGCACCCCAAGGATGAGCTGCTCCTGCTGGACGCGGACACGGACCAGCAGTATGTGATCGACGCAGCCCGCGCCGGGGACTCCCTGGTGGTCAGCAGCCCGCCCGGCACCGGCCAGACACAGACCGCGATCAACACCATCGGCGCCCTGGTGGATGCCGGCAAGACAGTGCTGGTGGTGGGCGACCGCCGTGCCAGCCTGAACGAGGTCTCCGGGAACCTGGAGTCGCTGGGCCTGGAGTCCATCCTGTTCCAGCTCACCGGGAACGTCACGGCCCAACAGCTGAAGGGCCAACTGGTCCGGGCGATTGTCCGCAACGAGAAGTCGTTGGAACCGCAGCTGGGGAACCTGCACAACACCCTTACCGAGCACCGGCACGCGCTGATGGACCACGTGGCATCGCTGCACAACGTCCGCGAACGCTGGGGCTGCTCGCCCTACCAGGCCATGCAGTCCCTCGCCGAACTTACCTCCATCCACCCGGCACCGGCCACTACCGTCCGGCTTAAGCGCAGCGTGCTGGACAGCATCCGGGACCGTGAGGAACTGGCTGGCCGTCTGCGCCGGGCTGCCGAGCTGGGCAGCTTCAGCAAGGCGGCCACCACCAGCCCCTGGCACGGCGCAAGGTTGCTGACCCGCAAGGAAACCGAGGAAGCGCAGGACCTGGTCCGGTCCGTGGCCAAGAGCCTTCCCATCCTCCGTGACCGCATGGACGCCGTTGCCGAGCACGCCGAAATCCGCTTGGGCGAATCCTTCGCGGAGTGGGGCGAACAGCTTGAACTGCTGCTTGCCGTCCGCGGCAGCCTGGACAAGTTCACCCCGGACATCTTCGACCGCCCGGTGACGGACCTGATCTCCGCCACTGCGCCGTCCTCGTGGCGGCGTGAGCGCGGCATCGAATTGACCGCCATGCAGCGCTCCAGGCTGCGCCGGGTGGCCAAGGAATATGTGCGCCCCGGCGTTCACATCGCGGACCTGCACTCGTCCCTGCTGCTGGTCCAGGAACAGCGGGCCCTGTGGGCGGGCTACGCCACAACACAGCGGCACCCCGCCGTTCCATCGGGCCTGGCCGAAATGAACGCCATGTACCGCTCCCTGGACAAGGAGCTGGCGCAACTGGGCGAGGCGCTGCGGCATACGGAAGACGGCGGGTCACTGACCGGTGTTCCCTACCGGCAGCTGATGGAACGCCTGGAACGCCTGGTGGCGGACACCGACACGCTCAAGACCCTGCCCGAACGCACGCTCCTCATCGAGAGCATGCGCGAGAACGGCCTCGGTGAACTCCTTGCCGACCTTGCCGAACGGGAAGTGCCCGAAGGATCGGTCGCGGCCGAACTGGAACTGGCGTGGTGGCAGTCCGCGCTGGAGGCCATGATCAGCGGTGACGACTACCTTGCCATGTCCGACGGCGACGCCCTGCGCCAGCTCGAAGCGGAGTACCGCCTCGCGGACAACGCGCATATTGCCAGCGGCGCAGCCCGGCTGCGATGGGCCCTGGCGGAGAGGTGGCGCACCGCTATTGCCGCCCAGCCGCGGCAGGCCGGCCTTTTGCGCAGCCTGCTCAAGGACGGACGGGTCTCCCTGCCCGCCCTCACCGCACAGGCTCCGGACCTGATCGGCATACTGGTTCCCGTCTGGTCTGTCAGCCCCTACCTCATGACGGGCCTGCTTCCAGCCGAACAGCACTTCGACGCAGTGGTGATCCTCGATGCGGAGGCCACCTCCCTGCAGGCGGTCCTGCCCTCGATTGCCCGTGCCCGGCAGGTCATTGCCTTCGGCGATTCCCGCATTGCCACGCCGCGGACCTTCACCGTAGGGGTGGAGCGGCTGGCGCCCGGAGAATCGGCGCACCACCGTGTGGAAAGCGCCTTTACCGCGCTCTCCGCCGTCCTGCCGGTATGGCAGCTCAACGTGGTGTACCGCGCGGTGGATGAGGACCTGGTCCTCCAGCTGAGCAAGAGCTTTTACGACGGCGGCCTGCGCCGTCTGCCGGAAGGCCAGTCCGCCACGGGGCTGGACCGCTCCCTGCTGGTTGAGTACCTGCCGGACGGCACCGGTCTGCCCAGTGCCGACCACGAGGGCGTGGAATCCGTGGTGGCAGAGGTCAACCGCGTTGTGGAACTGGTCTTTGAGCACGCCCGGCTGCGTCCCCGCACCTCGCTCGCCGTGGTGACCGCCAGCCTCCGGCACGCGGCCCGGATTGGCGAGTCAATACGGCTCCAGCTGTCCAATCAGCCCGGCCTGGCCGGATTCTTCGGGGCCGGCCCGGAGTCCTTCCGGGTGGTTGACCTGGAACGCGCCCAGGGCCTGGTCCGTGACCACGTCATCTTCTCGCCGGGATTCGGGCGGACCCCGCACGGCCGTGCCCTCCACAACTTCGGGCCGCTGTCCGCAGAGGGCGGCCGGGAGAAGTTTGCCCTTGCCATGACCCGGGCACGGCGCTCCCTGCACGTGCTGACCTGCTTCCGGCCGGAAGACCTGGACCACACCCGCCTCACCCATGGCGCGGTGGACCTGTACACGCTGCTGGACCGGGAGATCTCCGGCAACACCGACCTCGGCACCCCGGCGTCCCGTGCCGCTGCCAGCGAACAGGCGCTGGGAGCGGACCCCCTGGTGGCGGACCTGGGGGACAGGCTCCGCGCCCGCGGCGCCAGGGTTTGGCACCAGTACGACGGCGCCATCGACGTTGTTGCCGCGGCCGACCCCCTGAACACCATGGGCCAGGACGACCTGGACCTGCCCCGGCCTGTTGCCATCGAGTCCGACGGCACCAAGCAGTACCGGGCCATGAGCGTGCGTGAACGCAGCAGGCTGCGGCCGGAACTGCTGGAACGCCTGGGCTGGCGCTACATGCCGCTGTGGACCATCGAAGTCTTCACCGACCCCTCCACCTGCGCCGACCGCATTGCCGGGTACCTGGGACTTGAGAACATCGTGCTGCCGGGCAGGAGCACCACCTCCACGGGATTCCTTGACGACGACGTCCACCAGGCGCTCAATGGAATCGATACTGCACCATCCGCCGCCTCCTACCTGCCCGGCGGGGCGGCCGGAAACCTGGACAGCGACGGGGACCGCCAGGAAGCCGGGACAGTCCGGCACAGCGCCGACGGCAACTCGGACGGGTCCGGCGCGGACCGCTCCGGCGCCGGTTCGGGTCAGCACGGCCAGGGCAGGCGTGCCGGCAGCCCGAAAACCGAGGAGGCAGACCCCGTGAGCAACGAAAACCCGAGTAAGGAAGACAGGGCCGGGAACGCCGGGCCCGAGGAAGATATGCACCACGACCGGAACAAGAACCAAGAGACTGCACCAGGTGCTGGCCCTGCCTCCTCCGGGGACACTGCGGCATCCGCCCCGGCCGCACGCACAGCACAGGGTGGCAGTGAGGAAATCCTTCCGAGCAAGGCTGCTGAGGACGATGCCCGCAGCTGGGGTGACCGGGAGGACGATCACGACACCTGGCTGAAGGAACAGAAGCCACCGCACTGGGGCTGACCGCACTGTGCCTGATCGCACGGGGGCGGACCGCGGGGTCCGGGTTGGACGTGCGTATGGGTTGGCCCGGACATGCGGGATCGACTACCCGGCGTCCGGCTGGACCCGGCATGCGGGTTCGTCTAACTGGCGCTCCGGCTCTGCCCGGCGCGGCTCATGTCACGGCGGGCCGACCAGGACGAAGAACAGCCGGCCCTGGGTTGAGGCTCCGGCCAGGCGGGACGATTGTTCCGCGTTGGCGGCTACCACAATCAGTCCATCGGTCTCGGTGGTACCCAGCCATTGCCCGCCCTGGCCGCCGTTGTTCGACGTCCAGAGGACGGGGACGGCTGATGCCAGGACCTGGGAGGGGCCCTGCTGGTCAAACCCATTGGCCGATGTCAGCACCACGTTGACCAGCTGGCCGGGGGAGACCAGCTGGATGGATGCGGCGTCCGCCATGCGGAGGGGAACTGCCGCTGACCCTGGCGGCGTGCCCGCCAGCAGCCCCGGGCCGAGCAGTTGAGCGTCCGTGAGGAGTTGGCCCTTGCGCAACGGTGCGGCCAGTTGCTTGCCCGCTGCGGCCGCGTCATCCTGCAAGAATCCGTCAGCCACCATTCCCGGCGGCACCTGGAGGTGTGCCAGATCTGTTGCCGTCACGGCGGTCCCCGCAGGAAGATCCCGGGCTGCGGCCAAAGCCGTAACAGTGGCGAGCGGGGGAGGAGTGAGCTGCTGCACCGCAAGGGCTGCAGCTCCGCATAGCAACAACGCTGCGACGAGCCTGCGGTTGCGGTTCAGCCACCCGGCTAACCGTGCCCCCGGCGAACGGTCTTTACCGCGGCGTGCAACGTTTCCAGGGCTGGTGGGAGGCCGGTAGCGGTCGCGGCGACGGCTGGGAAGTCTGGACATGCGCCCACGCTAGTTGCGGTAAACGCGGCGGGGCATCCGGAACGAACGCTATGTGGACAAAGGCGGCCGGCGCTGGAACGCGCCGGCCGCCGTCGTACTTAAGACTTATTCCTGTTCAGCTGGCTGCTGCAGCCGGCGCCGAAACGGCGGGGGAAGCAGCGGGCGCAGCCGGAGCGGCGGCCGGCGCAGGGGAGACGGAGCTGCCCTTGGAATCGCGCGAGTCGGTGCGGTAGAAACCGGAGCCCTTGAAGACGACACCCACGCTGTTGAACTTCTTGCGCAACGTACCCTGGCATTCAGGGCAGGACGTCAGGCTGCTGTCCGAGAACGACTGGACAATGTCGAAGGCGTGGCCGCAATCCTTGCAGGCGTAAGCATATGTTGGCACTGGTGCTCCTCCTCTTGGGCAAACGAGAGGTCCCGTGCTGCCACCTGGTAAACCATTAGCAGTCGCAGGGCCTGAGTGCTAATTCTATCACTGCCCCCGGATGGCCCGGGGTCAGGCGCCGCCAGTGAGCGGCTGGTACCCGGACGGCACCAGGACCGCCGGGACCGGCCGGTCGAATTCCTCCGCAGGAATCCGTCCCGCAGGCAGCAATTCATCGTCGTAGATAACAGCGGCCAGCGGAATTTCCTTCCCGGCCGTCGCCAGATGCCCCAGGAACTTGTCGTAGTACCCGCCGCCCTGGCCGATCCTGTTGCCGGCACGGTCCACCGCGGTGGCCGGAATGAAAAGGACTGCCGCTTCACCTGCCGTCTCAGGCCCGTGCCGGGGACCGGCGGGCTCAAGGATGGGTGCATACTTACTGCGCTCGAAGCCTGCTTCGGGCGTCCAAAACACCCAGCTCAACTCCCTGCCGGGTTCGCACACCGGAAGCAGCACCTTGTGCCCGCTGCTGTGCAGGGCATTAATGAGCGGCAGGGTGGGCGGTTCCTGTCCCACCCCCAGGTACACGCACGCAATGCCGGGCTGGCCGCCGGTGACCGTCGCGGCCCAGGCTTCCCCGTGCACAGCCAGGGCGCTGCCTGCCGTCTCCAGTTGCGCCGGCGTCAGCCCCGCGCGCCGGCGCCGGTGGGAGGCCCGGATATCATCCTTGACGGCGTTCGTCTCCTGCAGCATGGTGTCCTTCCTGCGTTGCCGGTTCTGCACGGCTTCCGGCCGGGTGCCGGCCTGCCGCGCCGATGGTTACTTAAATGCTTGACGCTGACGTTAGATTAGTCCGGTGAGCACCAGTAACCCCAGAGTCCGCAAAGCCGTCATTCCCGCCGCGGGCCTGGGCACCAGGTTCCTGCCCGCCACCAAGGCGATGCCCAAGGAAATGCTTCCCGTCGTGGATAAGCCTGCCATCCAGTATGTGGTGGAGGAAGCCGTGCATGTAGGCCTCAACGACGTTTTGATGATTACCGGCCGGAACAAACGCGCCCTGGAAGACCACTTCGACAGGGTGCCCTCCCTTGAATCGACGCTGGAGGGCAAGGGAGACACCGAAAAGCTTGCATCCATCCAGGCGGCCAGCCAGCTGGGCGACATCCACTACGTCCGGCAGGGCGACCCCCACGGACTGGGTCACGCGGTACTTCGCGCAAAGCAGCACGTGGGCAACGAAGCCTTCGCCGTCCTGCTGGGGGACGACCTGATCGATGCCCGCGACGAACTGCTCAGCACCATGATCGACGTGCAGGCGAAAACGGGAGGGTCCGTCGTCGCGCTCATCGAGGTGGAACCCTCGCAGATCAGTGCCTACGGCTGCGCCGACATTCAGGAGATTGACGGCGAAGACTACGTCCGCGTCAACCGGCTGGTTGAAAAGCCCTCACCGGAGGAAGCACCGTCCAACCTTGCGCTGATCGGGCGCTACGTCCTGCACCCGGCAGTGTTCGAAGTCCTCGAGCACACTAAGCCGGGACGTGGCGGTGAAATCCAGCTGACGGATGCCCTCCAGGAACTCGCCTCAGGTGACGGCGAGGGGCATGGCGTCTACGGTGTGGTGTTCCGCGGCCGCCGCTACGACACCGGAGACAAACTGAGCTACCTCAAGGCCTGCGTCCAGCTGGCCGTCGACAGCGAAGACCTGGGTCCGGGCCTGCGGGAATGGCTGCCCGGCTTCGCCGTCGGCCTTTCCCGGTAACCCCATGCGCACAGGTCCCATTTGGCCGGTCACCCTTGAATGCGGCGACCTGGTCCTGCGGCCCATCCGGTACCGCGACAAGAAAGAGTGGACCGAGGTACGGTCGCGCAACAGCGACTGGCTGGCGCCGTGGGAGGCGTCCAACCCGGACCCTGCTGGTGGCCTCCCTGACTACCGGCACATGGTCCGCTCTCTCAATATCCAGGCTGCCCAGGCCACTGCACTGCCTTTCCTCATCACCGAATGGCAGCCGGGCCTTCGGAACCCCGCCATCGTGGGACAGCTGACAGTGTCTTCCATCGTCTGGGGTTCGGCCATGATGGCCACCCTGGGGTACTGGGTGGACCGGGACAGGGCAGGACGGGGGATAGCGCCCACCTCCGTGGCGCTGGTAACCGACCACTGCTTCCGGGCACTCGGCCTGCACCGGATGGAAATCAATATCCGGCCCGAGAACGGACCAAGCCTGCGCGTGGTGGAGAAACTGGGGTTCCGGGACGAGGGCTACCGTCCCCGCTTCCTGCACATCAACGGCAAGTGGGCAGACCACCGCTCCTTCGCCCTCACCGCGGAAGAAGTACCGGAAGGCCTGCTGGGTCCCTGGCTGGCGTCACGCCGGTCATAAACTTGATGGTTCGCCCACAGGGGCACGACACACCCTTGGTAATGCGGCCTGAGCAGGCATGATGCTCATACGGTTTTGAGTGTGGACTTCCCCCTTAGCAGCTCAGTGATCCTTGTGGTTGCCGTCGCGCTCTGGATTGTATGGGTTGCCCCTTACGTCCTCCGGAACCGCCGGCACCAATTCCAGCCTGCCGGCGACTTCCTGACAGACGCCCCCGCCGATGAAAGGCCGGATCCGCACCCCGGCCTGGTCCTGAACGTCGCCGCCCAGCAGGAGAAAGCCATGGAACCCAGGAAGAGTGCCGCACCCGCTGCAGGCACTGCAAGCACCCCACCCCCGGCCAGGTTCCGCGTCCGCTACGGCCGCACGGCCCTGGCCCTTGTGGGGCTGCTGTCCCTGGTCACCGCTTTCATCTCGGGCGTGCTGCTTCCGTTCGGCGTCGGTTCGCCGGCTCTTCCCCTCACCTGCACTCTGTTGACGGCCGCGTCGGTTGCACTGCTGCGCTGGCTCGCTGTCCGCGACCGCAAGGCGAAGGTGAACGCCGCCTTCCGCTCTGCCATGAGCGCCCCGGCACACCGCCCGGAAGACGCCGTCGTTATACCTGCCAAGCCCGAGGCTGCCCCCGTACTGCCGGAAAGCACCCTTTTCGATGCCGAAGCGGGCCAGGCGAAGGTTAAGCCGCTGACGGCCGTTGAGCTGCGTGAAGCGGCCCTCGCCGTCGCTGTGGCTGCAGGGGACACCAGCGCAGCGGCTCCGTCCGTCATTCCCGTGGGCACGCCCTGGGAACCGGTGGAGGTTCCCAAACCTGTTTACGTGGAAGCGGCCAAGGCTGAGCGCCCCGAGCCGCAGCCGCTGGAACTTCCGGAGGCGCCCAAAGCAGTCGGGAAGCCGTCCCTGAAGAAGGGCGCTGCCGGGGCCGCGGCAGCAGAAGCCGGCGAAGCGGAGCAGTTGGGCGCCCAGCAGTTGTCCAAGGCACAGAGCGCGCTGAGCAACCTCGACGACGTCCTCCAGCGCCGCCGCGCCTAAGGCCAGGCGGGGGAGCCCCTCATTCCGGACAGGTGCCCGCACGTCAATTGGCGTTAGGGATGGAAAATTTGTAGCCTAGGGACACCGGTTCCGCACCAGCCTGGAACACCTTGCAGGAGGCAGCCAGTTCCGGGGCTATAGCTCAGTTGGTAGAGCGCTTCGTTCGCATCGAAGAGGTCAGGAGTTCGAATCTCCTTAGCTCCACATCAAAGCCCGCTGGAAACAGCGGGCTTTTTCGTGCCTACCTGCCCGATGCTCCGAAGCCGGTCCGCGAAACGCTGGGCGGTGCCCGCCCCATTCCGATTGCCCGGGCCTAGAGTAGGCCCATGGGAATCATTATCGGCCTTCTGGTCCTCTGGCTCATCCTGTCCATCCTCGGCTTCGTCGTGAAGGGCCTTCTCTGGCTCGCCATCATCGGGCTGGTCCTCTTCGTTGCCACCGGCGTCTGGGGTTGGCTGAAACGCAGGACGAACGCCTGACCATCATCCGCCTGCCGGCGGCTGTTGGGCCGGTAGGCGGGGTAATAAACCATCCAAGGACCCTGGTCTTTTCGTACCGGCGGCGCCACGCTGGCTCCATGAGCCTTGCAGCGAAGCCGGGCGGTCCGGCGCCATTGGTTCCTCCGATCCGCCGTAACCTCGCCGCCAACCACGCCCTGCACCCGGACCGTCCGTGGATTCGTGTCACCCGGATCTTGACAGGCTTGCTCGTTCTTGCCGCGGTGGTCCAGAAGACCGTGGATGCCACCCTCCCCGGCAATGACGTGGACATCCCCCAGCTGTATTCGGAATTCACCGTGCAGGGGAACCTCGTTTTCGGTGTGGTCCTGATTATTTCCGGAGTACGCCTGCGGAGCTCTCTGCCGTCCTGGTGGGACCACTTTTTCGGGGCCTTGGTCCTGTACCTGGTGATGACCGGGATCATCTACGTGGTGCTCGTGGCTCCGCCAGGAGAACCCTGGTGGACCCTGGACTTGTATTGGCCACAGCTTGTCCACCACCGCCTGGCCCCGCTGGTGGCGGCCCTTGACTGGGTCTTGGTGACCCGTACGGTCCGCGGCCCCTGGTGGCGGCCCGTTGCGTGGCTGGGCTACCCCGTAGTGTTCCTGGCCTTCTCGTGGATCCGGGGCGGGTTGGACGGATGGTACGTCTATGACTTCCTTGATCCCACCCTCGACGGCGGCTGGCCCAGGGTGCTGGTGGCCACCGGACAGGTCCTGATCGCCTTCCTGGCGGTATCGGTCCTGGTGCATGCCGCGGGCAATGCGCGGGCGGCACTGGCAGCCGGAAAGGCTGCGGGGGCCAGGATCCCTAGATCCAGCCCTTCTTTTTGAAGATCCCGTACATGAGGGCCCCGGCGGCAACCATGAGCACCAGCGCGTAGGGATAGCCGAAGGCCCAGTGGAGCTCGGGCATGTTGTCGAAGTTCATCCCATAGATCCCGGCGACGAAGGAGGGCGCGAACAGGATGGCAGCCCAGGAGGAGATCTTCTTCACCTGCTCGTTCTGCTCGGCGCTGGCCTCATTCTGCCGGTTCGCGGTAAGCGTTCCGTCCAGGGTCAGGGCATTCTGCAACAGGTCCCGGAAGGAATCGGCCCGGGAAATCACCCGCTCAACATGGTCTTCCACATCGCGCAGGCTGTGCCGCAGGTCGCCTTCAACCTGGTACTTTTCGAAGCCCCTCTTGAGCTGGTCCAGCATCTCCGGCAAGGGGTGGATGGCGCGCTGGAACTGGATAACTTCGCGCGCCAGTTCATAGATCCGGCGGGACACGGCGGAGTCGCCGCTGAACAGCTGGTCCTCAATCTCGTCAATGTCGTTCTCCAACCCGGCCACCACCGGGGCGTAGTCGTCCACCACGCGGTCCAGCAGGGCGTACAACACCGCTTCGGGCCCGTGCTGGAGAAGATCCGGCCTTGACTCCAGACGCCGCCGTACCGTGGCCACACCCGCTGTTTCGGCGTGCCGCACGGTCACCACGAAATTCCTGCCCGTGAAGACGTGGAGTTCACCGAACTCCACGGTCTCGTCCTCGTCCAGGTACCTGGCCGGCCGCAGAACGGTGAAGAGGTTGTCATCGTAACGCTCCAGCTTGGGCCGCTGGTGGGCCGAAACAGCATCCTCCACGGCAAGGGCATGGAGCCCGAACTCGGCGGCCACGGCAGCCATTTCCTCGACGGTGGGCCGGTAGAGCCCGATCCAGGCCATACCGCCATGCCGGGCCAGGGTCTCAAAGGTCTGCTCCAGGCTTTCAGGCTCTGCGTGGCGGACGCCGTTGACGTAGACGGCGTTATCGATGATGGTCATTCAGGAAATCCTAGCGGCCGAAGCTGCGCCGGTGCTGAGGCCGCTGATGAGGGGCTCCGTCCGGTAGGGGATATGCGTGTGCAGGGCGAGCACCGTTTCTGTCCGGATCACGCCTTTGATCCTCAGGACCTGCCTCAGGGACGCCTGAAGGTTGTGGGTGTCCGTGGCCACCACCCGGCACCAGACATCGCCACGGCCGGAGATTTCGTGGACCTCCAGGACCTGCGGAATGAGCCTCAGCGCCGCCACGACCCCATCGAGCTCGCGGTGGGAAACCTCAATGGTCACGAACGCCACCACGTCATAGCCCACCGCCTCCAGGTCAACCTCACGCCCGCCCGGACGCAGCACCCCGGCGCGCAACAAGCGCCGCACCCGCGACTGCGCGGTGTTGCGGGCAATGCCCAGGGACTCACTAAGCTCGCCGATCTGGATCCGGGGATCCCTGATGAGGGCCAGGAGGATCTTCAGGTCGGTAGGGTCCAACTTGTTCAAAACCGTCACTCTCCATCACGTTGGAAGCCGGAAGTTGATGATCCTGCTCAATTATCCACGTGAAAACGGATTGATCACGCAACCCTGCCGCATTCTTGGAGCAACACAGTTGTATCCGCGCGCCGGCTCCCACAAGGACCACCTGCCGCGGCGATCCCTAAGGCGGCACATTGACGGTCTTCAGCGAACTGCGCATGCGTCCGGCAGCGGCAGCGCCCAGTGGATGGAATGCCTCGACCACGGCGCGGCTGGTGATATCCGGCGCGGCCATCTTCCTGCTCCTGGTGGGTGCCAACCTTGCCACGCCGCTCTACCCGCTGCTGCAGGCAAACCTGGGGCTCTCCAGCCTTGAGGTGACCGCAGCTTTCGCCAGCTACGTCCTGGCGCTGGTGGGAACCCTGCTGCTGGCGGGCCACTGGTCCGACCATATTGGCCGGCGTGCTGCCCTCCTGGTTGCTGTGCTGGCCGGGCTGGCTGGCGGCTGGATCTTTGCGGAAGCGGCAACATTGGCTGCCCTCTGTGCCGGGCGTGCGCTGCAGGGTATGGCCGTTGCGCTTGCCACCGGGGCAAGCGCCGCTGCCCTCCGTGAGCTGCTTCCGTCCCGCCCGGAGTGGGCATCGCGTTTTACCCTGCTGGCCTCATCCGGAGGAGTGGCCGCGGGCCCTGTCATCGGCGGGCTGCTGTCGCTGCTTCCAGGCCCCACAACGGCCCCGTACGTCGTCCACTCGCTGCTGCTGGCCGGGCTCCTGGTCCCGCTGTACCTGGTCCGTGCCCGCCCGGCCATCATGGCCCCCGCGGCGTCCCGCCCGATGCACGCCCTTGCGCCGCGCCGGCCGTCCGTTTCACGCCAGGCGAGGGGCGCTTTCTGGCTGGCCTCCGGCGTCGGCTTCCTGAGCTTTGCCGTGTTTGGCTTCTCCCTGTCCTTGGCACCGGGCTACTTTGCGCAGGTCCTGGGCACGGACTCCCGGCCGCTGATCGGTGTACTCGCCGGCCTGCCCTTGGCGGCGTCAGCCCTGAGCCAACTGGTGACCGTGCGCGGCCGCCTGACCCTCCCCGCGGGCCTGGCCGTCCTTGGCGTCTCCGTCATCCTATTGGGGGCCGCCGGCGCATGGCACAGCCCGCTGTTGCTGGTGGCGGCCGCCATTGCAGCCGGGCTGGGGCAGGGCCTGGCGTTCCGGATCGTCTTCAACGACGTTGCGGACAAGGTGGAGCCGGCCCGCCACGCCCAAATCATCAGCACCGTCTATGTCATCACCTACCTGGGGAGCGCGGTGCCGGTCCTGGGCCTTGGCTGGGCCAGTGCCGCGTTCGGCATGGCCCCGGCCGTCCAGGGCTTCGTCCTGCTGTGCGGCGCGGCGGCCCTTGGCCTGTCAGCCTGGACATTCGCCGCCATCGTCGTCCGGCGGCGAAAGTGACCTCCCCCGATAGACGGCGCTAGTTCGGAAGGGGACCGTGGTTGCCCTGGATGTGTTCGAATACGAGCGTCGTCTCGGTGTGCCCCACCACGGGATCGGTGGCGAGGTTGTCCAGGACCCAGTCCCGCAGGTCCTCGGTGCTCCCGACGGCGATGTGCAGCAGGTAGTCCACTGAACCTGAGGTGTGGAAGGTGGAGAGCACGGCCGGCAGGTGCGGGACGCGCGCGGTGAAACGGTCGATCTGGTCCCGGTCGTGGGCGCGGAGCCGCACGGCCACCAGCGCCTGTACGGACCTGCCGATCGCCGACAGGTTCAGCTTCGCCTCATAGCCCTGCACGATGCCGCGTTCCGACAGCGCGCGGGTGCGCATCAGGGCTGTGGACGGGGCGATCCCTACCAGTTCGGCGAGCTGTTTGTTGGAAATCCTGGCATCGGAAACGAGGGCTTCCAGGAGCCGTTCGTCAATGGCGTCCAACGGCTCAAGATGCGGCCCGGGCCTGGTGTTCCTGGGGTTCGTGCTCACTGCGGTTCCTTCCACGCGGTCTTCCGTTCATCCTAGACCGCAGAATTGCCGCCATCCGCGCAGCAGGGGCGCGCCCCGCCGAATATTCAGACCACGCTTGCGGCTGTTCAAGCCGCATAATTCATAAGTGGCGCGGCGGGCCTCAGGCAGGGAGCTTTTCGGTCCGGGGGTGGACGAAGGCGACAGTTGCGGCAGTGAGGCACGCCAGGGCCATAACGGCTCCCGCAAGGGCGCCCCAGCCCCAGGCCTGGAAGACCAGGCCGCCGGCCCACCCCAGGAGGCTGGAGCCCAGGTAGTAGGCCAGGTTGTACAGCGAGGCCGCCTGGGCCCGGCCGGTACTGGCGATGGCGCCGGTCCACCCGGATCCGATGCTGTGGGCGGCGAAAAAGCCCCCGGTGAACACCACCAGTCCGGTCAGGATCAGCACCAGGGACGAAATGAGGGTCAGGGCGAGGCCGGCCACGGCAAGCGCAAGTCCCGCGAGCAGGACGTTCCGGCGGCCGAACCTTGTGGTCAGGCCCGCCGCCCAGCGGGAGGAGACAGTGCCGGACAGGTAGGCCAGGAAGATCAGGCTGATCACTGTGGCGGGGAGTCCGAACGGCGCAGCGGAGAGCCGGAAACCCAAGTAGTTGTAAACGGCCACGAAGCCGCCCATCATCAGGAACGCCTGCGCGTAGATGGCCAGCAGCCGGACATTCCGCAGATGGGCCGCGAGCGTTTGGATGGCGCTCCGGAGGCCTGTGGCCTTAGCCGGAACGAATCCCCGGGCCCGGGGCACCAGGACAAGGAATACGACGGCGGCAACGGTCGCCAGCAGGGACACAGCCAAGGCCGCCGATCGCCAGCCCCACAGTTCGCCAACCGGCCCCGCCACGAGCCGGCCGGACAGGCCCCCGAGGGTGGTGCCGGCAACATAGCTTCCTGCTGCCAACGCGGCATGGGCTTTGCTGACCTCTTCGTTGAGGTAGGCGATGGCGATGGCGGGGATGCCGCCCAGGGCCATGCCTTCCAGCAACCGCAGCACAAGCAGCATGGTGAAGTTCGCGGACAACGGCACCAGCAGGCCCAGGACGGTGGCCGCGGTGATGCCCCACATCATGGCCTTCACCCGGCCAATACGGTCTGCCAGGAAGGACCAGGGGATCACCGTGGCGGCCAGCCCCACGGTGGCCAGCGAGATGGTCAGGGCGGCCTCGGCCGCAGTGATGTCCAGGTCGGCCGCCATGAGGGGCAGCACCGCCTGGGTTGAGTAGAGCTGCGCGAAAGTGGCCACACCGGCGCACGCCAGGCCGGCGAGGATCCGGCCGTAGGCCCGCGATCCCTTGGGGTGGCCACTCCAAGCAGTGGAAGGGCCGGTGCCGGCCGGTGCGTTCTGTGGCATCCAGTCAGCGTAGTCCTCCGCTGACGGATGCTTCCAATGCATGTTTCCTGCCAGACTGATATCAAAATCGGATTGCTCACGGCGGAAAGAGGAGCCATGGAACCGGACCGGAAACAGTTGGCCCAGCTGCTGCCGCTCCTGCCGCTACTGGCCGAGCTGGGCCGCACCGAGCACGTGACGGAGACAGCGGAACTGCTCGGAGTACCCCAGTCAACGGTGAGCAGGGCGCTGGCCCGGGCCAGCGCCGCCGTCGGCACCGAACTCCTGGTCCGGGACGGGCGCGGGGTCCGCCTGACTCCCGCCGCCCGTACCCTGCTGCCCTACATCGAGCACGCGCTCGCGGAGTTCCAGGCCGGGCTGGACCTGGTCCGGAATGAATCCGAGGTGGTCAGGGGCACTGTGTCCGTGTCCTTCCAGCACACCTTCGGCGAAGCCACGCTGCCCCTGCTGATCAGCGCCTTCCGCGCCCGGCACCCGGGAACCGCCTTCCGGCTCAGCCAGGGCGCCCGGAGCAGCTGCCTGGAGGAGCTTGCCTCCGGGGAAGCCGACCTTGCCCTCACCGCGCCCGTGGCCCCGCCCGGCAAGAACCTCGATTCGGCGCCCCTGTACCGGGAGCCGCTCCGGCTGGTGGTGCACCATGGCCACCCGCTGTCGCGGCAGCGGAAGGCGGCTATGGCCGATATCCGGACCGAGCCGTTCGTTGCCCTGGGGCCCGGGTACGGGCTGCGGTCCCTGACCGACGCCCTGTTCCGCGAGGCCGGGTACCGCCCGCGGATTGCCTTCGAAAGCCAGGATTCCCACACGGTCCGGGGACTGGTTTCGGCAGGCCTTGGCGTCAGCATCCTGCCGCCGGGAGGTGACGCACCCGGCCGGGTCTTGCGACCCGAAACGGGTGACCTGGGGTGGGTGGAAGTGGCGCTCGATTCCCCGCTCGCCTTCCGGGAGGTCGGCGTGAGCTGGCGGCGCCGGAAGCCTGAAAGTGAACCGGCTCCGGCCAGGCTCTTCCGCGAACTGGTGGTGGCCCAAGGCCCCGGCCTGTTGGCCGGGCTGGTCACCAAGGCGGGCCGCTGACCAGGTATGCCGTCCGACGGCGGATGGCGGGGCCAAGGGCCAGGGCGCGGCCGGGTGCCGCACCGGCAAGCCGTCCCCGCAAGTACCCTTGTGACGTGACGAACATCCAAAACCCATTCGCCCATCGCGTCGAGACGGCCGCAGAATCCCCAAGCGAGCCGGGGCACGGCATCCCTCTTCCTGTGAATCCGCTTCGCGGCGTCACGATCGGCCTGGACATCGGCGGCACCAAGACGCACGGCGTCCGCTTTGAGGACGGCCACCCGGTCGCGGACGATTCGGCGGGCAGTTCCAACGTCCAGAACGTCACCCGGGACCAGGCGGCCCGCAACCTGGCGGAGCTTTTTGGCCGGATCGGCGGTGGGCGCGTGGACCGGGTGTATGCCGGGTCCGGCGGAATCGACACCGACGAGGACGCCGCCGCCCTGGCTGCCCTGATCCAGCCGCTGGTCCCGGAAGCAGTCATCACCGTTGTCCACGATTCCCGCCTGCTGCTGGCGGCCGGCCGTGCCGGCACGGGCGTGGCCGTCATCGCGGGAACCGGCTCGGCCGCCTGGGGACGCAATGCCGACGGCGGCGAGGCCCGGGCAGGCGGCTGGGGCTACCTGCTGGGGGATGAAGGCAGCGGCTATTGGCTGGGGCGGGAAGCCGTTCGGCACAGCCTCCGCAGGATGAACCAGGGCCTGCCGATCGACCAGCTCACCGCAGCCCTTCTGCAGTCCTGCGGGCTGGACCACCCCAATAAGCTCATTGCGCTGTTCCACTCCCCGGACACCGGGCGCCGTTTCTGGGCCCAGCAGGCCAGGCACGTGGTGGAGGCGGCAGCTGCCGGGCACCAGGACAGTGCAGCCCTGCTGGACCAGGCCGGGCGGGACCTTGCCGCCCTGGCGGGACAGGTGCTGGGCCAGCTGAAAATTGAGGGGCCCGTAATCCTGGGCGGCGGGCTGGGGATGAACGTTGCGCCCCTGCAGGAGTCATTCCGCCGGAACCTTGCCGCGGCGGGCATCCTGGATGTGCGGGTCCTGGACCAGGAACCGGTGTTCGGTGTCCTGCAGCTCCTGGCAGAGCCCGCCTGACCCTTCAGGCAGGACTCCTAGCTGACGGAGCGCTTTCGGGGCGTCAGCCGAACGCCGGGAAGCGGGGGAGCCGGGATGCGTCCTGCTTCCGCCCCGGCGTCGGGACCGTGCCCGGGCACCAGGCCGTAGCGGGCGGCGGCCGTTTCGATATCCGGCAGCCCCGCCTGCGCTTCCCAGTCGTCCCGGGCCTGTTCCACTTCGTCGTGCGTGCGGCCCACGAAGTTCCACCACATCAGCAGTTCCTCACCGAACGGCTCTCCGCCAATCAGCAGGAAGCGGGTACCGGGGCGCGCCTGCATCCGCAGCTCGCTGCGGCCGGTGCCCAGGTAGCCCAGCGGCCCCGCCGGCAGGTCCTGGCCGTCCACCGCCAGGCCGCCGTCGAGCACCAAAATACCGTGCTCGAACGTGGGCTCCAACGGAAGCACCGTGTCGCCTTCGCAGGAGACGTCAGCCCCGACAATGGGCGAGTACATCGTGGCAGGCGATGCCTCTCCCGCGAGCTCGCCCACCATCACGGTGGCGGTGTAGCCCCGGCCGGCGGCGCGCGGCAGCTCGCGGTGCTGTTCGAACGCCGGTTCCCTGTGCCGGTCCCCGTCAGGAAGGGCAACCCACAGCTGCAGGCCCCGCTGCAGCGGCAACTCCTGGCCGCCGTCGGAAGGAAGCACCGCGAACTCCGAGTGCGACACGCCCTGCCCGGCAGTCATGATGTTCAGCTCCCCGGGGCGCACCACCACATCGCTGCCCACGCTGTCCCGGTGCCGGATGTGCCCCGCCAACGGCCAGGTCACCGTCTGCAGCCCGATGTGCGGGTGCGGAAGGACGGACATGGCGGTCCGGTCCGGGCCGAAGCTGTCCAGGAAGCACCAGGCGCCGATGGTGGGAAGCCCGCGCTGCGGCAGCGTCCGTTTGACGTTCATGGCGCGGACGCCTCCCAGGGGAACCTCACGTTCAGGCCACAGCTGAAGGCAGGGGCCTGAGGTTTCCTCGGCGGTGGCAGGCGGGCAGAGCTCTTCCTGGGGTGAAACTTCCAAGTTGGTCACGCCTTTACTTTAAGCACAGGGAGCCGAAGGGAGCGGCGCGCCTGCAGGATATTGATACCCATCCGCGCGGGCCAGGGCACCGAATGGTTACAGTAGGGATTCCTTTGCGTGGATTAGGGCATTAGCTGCTGAAGGCCGGCCCCGATTGGGCTACCGTAACTATCAGCATGCTGATGGCAATGTCGCGGTGCTGGGAGCACTCCGTCCGAGAGAACAGGTAAGTCCGCACCATGGACCAAGCGATGATCGAGTTCCAGAGCGTTACCAAGCAATATCCGGGCGGTCAGCCTGCCGTGGATGGGCTGTCCATGTCCATTGCCAAGGGCACCATCACTGTCTTTGTCGGCCCCTCGGGCTGCGGAAAGACAACTTCCTTGCGGATGATCAACCGCATGGTTGAACCAACGTCCGGGACCATCACCGTGGATGGCCGGGATGTTACCTCTGTGCCGGCGGCGGAACTGCGCCGTTCCATGGGGTACGTCATGCAATCCGCCGGGCTGCTGCCGCACCGTTCGGTGCTGGACAACATCGCCACCGTTCCCCGGCTGAACGGAGTGTCCAGGGCCGACGCCCGCCGTCGTGCAGGGGAGCTCCTGGATGTGGTGGGCCTGGCCCACTCCCTGGGCAGCCGATACCCCTCACAGCTGTCCGGCGGCCAGCAGCAGCGGGTGGGTGTGGCGCGTGCCCTCGCCGCGGATCCACCCATCCTCCTCATGGATGAGCCTTTCAGCGCAGTGGATCCCGTGGTCCGGGAGGAACTCCAGCAGGAGCTGCTGCGCCTCCAGAAGGACCTGGCCAAGACGATCGTGTTCGTAACCCACGACATCGATGAAGCCACCATCCTGGGCGACAAGGTGGCAGTCTTTGCCACCGGCGGCAAACTGGCCCAGTACGCCACCCCAGAGGAGATCCTTCGGGCGCCGGCCAACAACTTCGTTGCGTCCTTCGTCGGCCGGGACCGCGGCTTCCGGCACCTCGGTTTCAGCCCATCCGACGGAGTCGTGGTCCACCCGGTGCCGACGATCATCCGCTCCGAGGGCGGATACGAGTCTGATTCAAGCGCAGCGGGTGGCTGGCAGCTGGTGGCGGACGCGGACATGCGTCCGCTCGGGTGGACGGCGCCGGGCACCGAAACCGATATCATTCCCGGCGGTTCGCTGTTCCGGCCCGGAGAGAGCCTTCGGCGCGCCCTGGATGCAGCACTGTCTTCGCCGTCGGGCCTGGGCGTCGCCGTTGATGCGGACGGCAAGGTCCTTGGCGTGGTCCGGGGCGGTGAAGTGCTGGCCCTGATTGAGGAAGCACGCCAGGTTCGGCAGGCAGCCCTCTGATGGATTGGTTCCTTGCCAACAGCGGCATGATCTTCGAGCGCGCTGGCCAGCACTTGGTGTTGGCCATTGTTCCCATGGTCCTGGGCCTGTTGATTTCCATCCCGTTGGCGCAGTTGGCGCGTCGCAACAGGGCGTTGCGTTCCGTGGTGCTGACCGCATCCTCCCTCTTGTACACCATCCCGTCGCTGGCACTGTTCATCATCCTGCCCACCATCCTGGGGACCCGCATCCTGGACCCTCTCAACGTGGTGGTGGCACTGACCATCTACGCGGTGGCCCTGCTGGTCCGCGCCGCCCTGGATGCATTTGATTCCGTGGACGCGGACATCAGCCAGGCCGCGCAGGCCATGGGCTTCAAACCGCTTGCCAGGTTCCTCCAGGTGGACCTGCCGCTCTCGCTGCCTGTCATGTTTGCCGGGCTGCGGGTTGTCTCCGTCAGCAACATCTCGCTGGTCAGCGTTGCGGCGCTTCTGGGGGTCGGGAACCTCGGCATGCTCTTCACCGACGGCCTGCAGCGCGACTTCGTCACCGAAGTAGTGATTGGCATTATCGCCATCCTGGTCCTTGCGCTGGTGATGGACGCTGTCCTTGTCCTGCTGGAACGCATCCTCACACCTTGGGAGCGGGCTGGCAGCCGGCGGGACGGCAGCGTCGGGTCCCACCCCCTCGGAGCGGCCGCTGCCGAGCCGTCCGTGTCAACGGCGGGAGGACCAGCGTGAGCAACGTCTTTGCCGATACGTTCGCGTGGCTCGCCGACCCGCTCCACTGGTCCGGAAGCATGGGCATCCCAACCCGGGTGGGGGAGCACCTCCAGTACACCGGCCTGGTCATGCTCATCGCCACCGCAATCGCCGTTCCGGTCGGGCTTTTTGTCGGCCACACGGGAAAGGGCCGGGTGGCCGTCGTGGCGCTGGCCGGGGCCCTCCGTGCGCTTCCCACCCTTGGCCTGCTGATCCTGTTCGTGCTTCTGGCCGGCATCGGGCTGATGCCACCGGTCTGGGCCCTGGTGATCCTCACAGTCCCGCCGCTCCTGGCCGGAACTTACGCCGGGATCTCCAGCGTGGACCGGAACGTCGTGGACGCCGCCCGCGCCATGGGCATGACGGAACTGCAGGTCCTGTTCCGGGCCGAGCTGCCTAACGCGCTCCACGTTATGTTCGGTGGATTCCGCACAGGCGTGCTGCAGGTGATCGCCACCGTCTCCGTGGTTGCCTACATCAACCTGGGGGGCTTGGGCCGCTATCTCTTCGACGGCCTGGTCCTCAGCGACTTCCCCCAGATGCTGGGAGGTTCCCTCCTCATCGCTGTGCTGGCCATCGCGGTCGACCTCGTCCTGTCCCTGTTCCAGAGGCTGTTCCTGACCCAAGGGCCCTCGAAGCTGTCCTACCGCAGCCAGGAGGCTGCGGTTGATCTCACAGACCCCGCTGTTGCGGAGACTGTTGTACAAGGAGGTAAGTCATGAAAGATAGCCGTCCCCAGCGCCTCGGCAGGCGGGCATTCAGTGGCCTCGCTGCCGGAGTTGGCCTGGCCGTGGTGCTGTCCGCCTGCGGCGGTTCGTCGGATCCGCTGAAGAACGCACCCGCGTCCAGCAGCGGGGCTTCCGGTGAAGCAACTTCCCTGGTGGTGGGCTCGGCCGACTTCCCGGAGAGCCAGATCATCGCAGAGCTTTACGCCGGCGCGCTCAACGCCAACGGAATCACCGCCACCACCAAACCGAACATCGGCTCCCGCGAGGTCTATTTCAAGGCGGTCCAGGACGGTTCGGTGGACGTGGTGCCGGATTACAGCGGCAACCTGCTGCTGTACGTGGACAAGGAAGCCAAGGAAGTCTCCGCCGGCGATATCATCAAGGCGCTGCCGGGCAAGCTGCCCGACGGGCTGGCCGTGCTGGACGCAGCCAAGGCTGAAGACAAGGACGCCATGGTGGTCACCAAGGCAACAGCGGAGAAATACCAGCTGAAGTCCATCGAGGACCTGGCCAAGGTGTGCAGCGACATCGTGGTGGGGGCACCGGCCACGTTCGCCGAGCGCGCCTACGGCCTGCCGGGCCTGAAGAAGAACTACAACTGCGTCCCCAAGAAGCTGGAGCCTTTCAGCGACGGCGGGGGTCCGGTCACGCTGAAGGCGCTGCTGGAGGACCAGGTGCAGGTGGCTGACATCTACACCACCACGCCCTCCATCGCCGACAACGACCTGGTGGTGCTTGACGATCCGAAGAACAACTTCATCGCCCAGCAGGTCCTGCCGCTGTACAACAAGGCGAAGATGACGGACAAGGCAAAGCAGGCGCTGAACTCGGTGTCCAGCACCCTCACCACCGATGACCTGATCAACCTCAACCGCGCGGTCAGCGGCAGCCAGAAGCAGGACGCCAAGACGGCGGCCAACAACTGGCTCAAGGAGAAGGGCATCGTCAAGTAGGCATTGTGCCGCCCCTCCCGCGAGGGGAAACTTCGGTGCTGACGACGGCGGCTGCCGGACTTTCAAAGGTCCGGCAGCCGCCGTCGCCATGTGGTGGATGTCTCAACGGGGATGCATCCTTCCTGTGGCATATTTGAGGAATGGCAGAATTCAGGCAGTCCACGAAGCTTCACAACGTTCTCTATGACATCCGTGGACCGATCCTGCAGGCCGCCCAGCAGATGGAGGCGGAGGGCCACCGGATCCTCAAACTGAACATCGGCAACCCGGCCCCGTTCGGCTTCGAGGCACCGGACGCCATCCTGGTGGACATGATCCGCCACCTGCCGCACGCGCAGGGCTACAGCGATTCTCGCGGCATCTTCTCCGCACGCACCGCGGTGTCGCAGTACTACCAGACCCGCGGTATCCAGAACATCCACGTCGATGACATCTACCTGGGCAACGGTGTCAGCGAGCTCATCACCATGTCCCTGATGGCGTTGCTGGATGCCGACGACGAGGTCCTCATCCCCACGCCGGACTACCCGCTGTGGACGGCCTCCGTGGCGCTCGCCGGCGGCAAGCCCGTCCACTACCTTTGCGACGAGGAATCCGGCTGGCAGCCTGACCTTGAGGACATGGAAGCCAAAATCACGCCCCGCACCAAGGGAATCGTGGTCATCAACCCGAACAACCCGACGGGCGCCGTCTACCCGGAAGAGACGCTGAAGCGCATTGTTGCCCTGGCTGAAAAGCACGGGCTGGTGATCTTCGCCGACGAGATCTACGAAAAAATCCTGTACGAGGATGCCGTCCACGTAAACCTTGCCAAGCTCACCGACGACCACGTCCTGTGCCTGACGTTCAGCGGGCTGTCCAAGGCCTACCGGGTCTGTGGCTACCGGGCCGGCTGGATGGCCATATCCGGCCCCAAGAAGGAGGCCGCCGACTACCTCGAAGGCATCAACCTCCTGGCCAACATGCGCCTGTGCGCCAACGTCCCGGCCCAGCACGCCATCCAGACCGCACTGGGCGGCTACCAGAGCATCAACGACCTCATCCTCCCGGGCGGGCGCCTGCTGGAGCAGCGGAACAAGGCCTACGACATGCTCAACGCCATCCCCGGCGTCAGCACCCAGCAGGCAAGAGGCGCACTGTACCTCTTCCCGCGCCTGGACCCCGAGGTGTACCGCATCCGGGACGACGAGAAGTTCGTCCTCGACCTCCTGCGGGAACAGAAGATCCTGCTGTCCCATGGCCGCGCCTTCAACTGGGTCCGCCCGGACCATTTCCGTATGGTGACGCTGCCCAACGTGAAAGACATCGAGGAAGCCATTGGCCGGATGGGGGACTTCCTAAGCAGGTACCAGGGGAACTAGCCTGTGCTCACGGGCCGCCGGTCCGTGCAACCTTGCCGAAAGGATTCCCATGGCCCGCGTCGTCGGATTCGACCAGCATCCTGCCCAAACCCTTCGGGCGGGGGAGGGTTTCTCCCTGGCCGCAGTGGATCCCAACTCGACCCCCGGCTACAGCGGAAACAAGGATGACGGCAAGTTGCTCCTCGCGGAGATGGACGACGAACTTTCCGAGCTGCAGGAAAAGCTCTTCGCCGAGTCCCGCTTCGGCGGGACCAAGCGGGTCCTGCTGATCCTGCAGGCCATGGACACC
Organism: Arthrobacter sp. E1SS-5; assembly: GCF_057073715.1. Lineage (NCBI taxonomy): Bacteria > Bacillati > Actinomycetota > Actinomycetes > Micrococcales > Micrococcaceae > Arthrobacter > Arthrobacter sp. E1SS-5. The sequence continues at coordinate 2,931,254 of NZ_CP172703.1, read as the reverse complement.
GCCGGCAAGGGCGGGATCGTCAGCCACGTCATGGCGTCCATGAACCCGCAGGGAGTCCAGTTCAAGGCGTTCAAGGCACCCACCGACGAGGAAAAGTCCTACGACTTCCTGTGGAGGATCGAGAAGGAAGTGCCGGCCGCCGGCATGGTGGGTGTGTTTGACCGTTCCCACTACGAGGACGTCCTCATCCACCGGGTTCACGGATGGGCCAGCCCGGATGAGATCAAGCGACGGTACGTTGCCATCAACGAATTCGAGGCGAGGCTGACGGATTCCGGTACCAAGGTGGTCAAGGTAATGCTGCACATCAGCGGGGACGAGCAGAAGGAACGCCTGCTGGCCCGGCTGGACAATCCTGCCAAGCACTGGAAATACAGCCACGGCGACCTGGACGAGCGTGCCTTTTGGAACGACTACATGGACGCCTACCAGGCGGCGATCGGCGAAACGAGCACGCCGGACGCGCCCTGGCACGTCGTCCCGGCCAACAAGAAATGGTATGCCCGGATCGCGGTCCAGCAGCTGCTGCTGGGCGCCCTGTCCGGGATGAATCTCAAATGGCCAAAGGCTGAATTCGACGTCGCCACGGAGCGCGAACTGGTGGCCCGTTCCTGAAAATCCGCTGCTGGGGATCCGCTGCCGACATCCGTTCGGCGGACTTATTGCTGCGGGTGACCCGCTAGCTACAGTGGTTGGTCCCGGGCTGCAGCCAGGCGCTTCCGCGCGCCTTCCAGCCACTCCTCGCAGCGCGCGGCCAGTGCCTCGCCCCGTTCCCACAGCGCCAGCGATTCCTCAAGGCTTGCGCCTCCCGCCTCCAGCCTGCCTACCACGGCGATGAGCTGTTCCCGGGCTTCCTCGTAGCTCAGAACTGCGACGTCCGGCTCTGGTTTCTGTTCCGTCATGCTTTTTCTTCCAACTCCTCGTGGTGGTCTGTGTTTCCCGGTTGGGATCCGCCGGTGGACTGCACAGGTCCAGTGGACGTGGCGCCGAGGCGCCCCTCTGCCACGCGGATGGACAGGGCGGCACCGGCAGGCGCCTCGGCGGGGCGGCGGACAACTGCGTGCCCGGCTTCGGCGATCCGCGCGGCCTGGTCTCCCGCCAGTTCGACGACGGCGTACCCCCGGTCCAGCGTCTTCTGCGGGGACAGCGCGCGTACCTGGGCTTTGAGGTGTTCAAGCTGGTCTGCTGCGCGCACCACGGTGGAACTTACGGCAGCGGACGAACGGCGCAGGAGCCGTTCAATTTCCTCGGCCCGGACCGAGACCATGCCTTCTGGCGCCGCCATGACGGGCCGCGAGTGCAGGGCCGCCAACCGGTCCGATTCCCGGTCCACCAGCCGCTCCACGCAACGGCGCAGCTGTTCGCGCGCCTGGCGTACTCCGGCAAGCTCTTCAGAGACCTCCGGCACGATCCGCTTGGCGGCATCGGTGGGGGTGGAGGCGCGCAGGTCCGCGACATAGTCCAACAGCGGACGGTCTGCCTCGTGGCCGATGGCGCTCACCACGGGAGTCGCGGCGGCAGCCACCGCGCGGATCAGGTCTTCGCTGTTGAATGGCAAAAGGTCTTCCAGCGCTCCGCCGCCGCGGGCGATGACGATCACGTCCACCTCCGGCCGGGTATCCAGTTCGCGCAGGGCACGGACCACCTGGGCCACGGCCGTGTTCCCCTGGACGGCCACCTCGCGGATCTCAAATTCAACCGCCGGCCACCGCAGGGCTGCGTTGCGCAGGATGTCCTTCTTCGCATCTGAGTCGCGGCCTGTGATAAGGCCAATCCGGTGCGGCAGCAGGGGCAGGGGCTTCTTCCTGGAGTCTGCGAACAGGCCTTCCGCCGCCAGGGCCTGGCGCAGCCGCTCAATCCTTGCCAGCAGGTCACCAAGTCCCACCGGCCGGATGTCCCGCACCATCATGTTGAGCCTGCCCGTTTTCAGCCAGAACTCCGGCTTCAGCAGTGCCACCACCCGCGACCCGCGCTCCAGTGGAATGTTCTGGCGTTCCAGCACCTTGGTCCACACGGATGCCGGCAGAGAGACCTCTGCGTCCACGTCGCGAAGAGTCAGGTAGGCGTTGCTGCCGCGGCGGTTCAGTTCGATGACCTGGCCTTCCACCCATGCGGACGGTGTTCGGTCAATGTGGGCCTTCAGCTTCTGCGACAGCAGCTGCAGGGGCCATGGGTTGTCCGGGCTGGTTTCCGCGGCGGTAGCCGGCAGCGTACTGGGGGCGGCACCCGGAAGGGACGCCTGCTCAGACATGCGGACGCCATAGGGAAGCTGGTGCAGCGGGCATGCGGTCCTTCATCTCTTTGGGGGCTTCATTCAACCTTATACATAAGGTGTAGCACCGGGGACTGACAGGGACAGCCCAACTGTCCTGCCTAGGATGGGTGTAGGCCCCCAACCCCGAAGGACCTGTTGTGCGTACTTTTGTCTCTGCCATTGCCACCGTGCTGGGCATCCTCCTGGCCGCTGTCGCCGTTCCCGCCATCTGGGTGGACCGGAACATTGTCCAGGAAGACGGGTTTGTCCGCCTGGCCGCTCCGCTCGGCAAGGACGGGGACTTCCAGCGGAAACTGGCTGGGGCGGCCGTGGGAACGATTGACACCGGATCAGTCCCGGGATTTCTTTCGGGACTGGTCGAACCGATGCTTGAAAAGGCGGCGGAGTCGCTCACCGGGCTGCCCGGCTACCCGGCGGCTTGGGAGGAGACGCTCCGCCGAAGCCACCGTTTGAGTTTCGCCGACCCCTCGGCGGATCCCCAGGCCGGCGCTTCGCCGTCTTCGCTGACCCTCGACGTGGCCCCTTTGGTAGCCCTCGGCGCGGAGGAGATCTCCCGGACCACGCGGCTTCCCCTGAATCCGCCAGAGCAAACCCTGATCAACGTCGGCCAGCCCGCGCAAAGGGAATGGACGGAGCGCCTCGCCACTTATGCGCCGATGGGCTACATCCTGGCCATCGGTTCGGCTGCAGCGTTCCTGCTGGCGTTGGTCGCTGCGCGGCGCCGCTGGACCGTGCTGTTGGCAGCCGGCGTTGGCGGATTGGCGGTCGCCGCCCTGTGGGGGGCTGGGTTGCAGCTGGGCTCGGCCCGTGCCCAGGCAACCGACACCGGCAATGCAATGGCCAACATGTTCCGTGACGAGTTCCTGGCCGCCGCGGGCGCGGACTTCCAGGGGTGGATCACCGCTGCAGCAATCACAGGTGGCGTCCTGGCGGCAGCGGGCATTGTGACGTTGTTCGCATCCCGAAAACGGGCGCGGACCAGCCGGTAACATGGAGGGATGACCACCACGGCCGTTCCCCTTTCGATGCCAACCATTCCACGCAGGCGCCGTTCGCCTGAGGAAGTAGCAGCCGCGGCTCCCGTCAACGGTCCCAAGAAGGTGCTGCTGGCTGCCCCCCGCGGCTACTGCGCCGGCGTTGACCGGGCCGTCATTGCGGTCGAGAAGGCGCTGGAACACTACGGCCCACCCGTGTATGTCCGCAAGCAGATCGTCCACAACGTCCACGTGGTCAGCTCCCTGGAGGAAAAGGGCGCCATCTTTGTGGACGAGACCGACGAAGTTCCCGAGGGCGCTTTGGTGATTTTCTCCGCCCATGGCGTCTCCCCGGCTGTGGTCCAGTCCGCGGAAGACCGCGGCCTGCGCACCATCGATGCCACCTGCCCGCTGGTCACCAAGGTGCACAGGGAAGCCGTCCGCTTCGCCAAGGACGATTTCGACATCCTCCTGATCGGCCACGACGGCCACGAGGAAGTGGAAGGCACCTCCGGTGAAGCGCCGGAGCACATCCAGATCATCAACGGCCCCCACGAAGTGGACAAGGTGACCGTCCGCGACCCCGAAAAGGTCATCTGGCTTTCCCAGACCACGCTGAGTGTTGACGAGACCATGGAGACCGTCCGGCTGCTCAAGGAACGGTTCCCCACCCTGCAGGATCCGCCCAGCGATGACATCTGCTACGCCACCACCAACCGGCAGGTGGCCATCAAGAAGATCGCGCCCAAGGCGGATCTGGTGATCGTGGTGGGCTCGGCCAACTCGTCCAACTCCGTCCGGCTGGTGGAGGTGGCGCTCGAGTACGGTGCCAAGGCCTCCTACCGCGTCGACTTCGCCAATGAGGTTGACGAAGCATGGTTTGAAGGCGTTGCCAGCGTGGGCGTCACGTCGGGGGCCTCCGTGCCGGAGGTGCTGGTACAGGACGTGCTGAGGCTCCTGGCCGATTACGGTTATGGCACCGTGGAGGAAGTGGTTACGGCCGAAGAAGACCTGCTGTTCTCACTGCCCAAGGAGCTGCGCGCAACCCTGAAGCAGTCCGGCGACGTCAGCCGCGCCCTGGGCGGCCGCCGGTCCCGCAACTGAAAACAATCAGGGCACACAGCCAGCGCAATTAATCAGCATTTGAGCGGTGGGGCCGGGCAGTCACTGACTGCCCGGCCCCACTTGTCTTCAGGGGCGCGTCAGGCCGCTTCGTCTTCACCCTGAAGTTCGGGTGCCACCAGCGCGCGCGGGGTTACCTCCACCACCGGAGGCGTGGTGAGGCCCGACTCTTCGAGGCTGTTAAGTTTCCGGGCGGTGGGGAGGATCCGCGCTTCCAGGGTCCCGACCATGGCGTTGTAGCGGTCCACAGAAGTCTTCAGTGAAGATCCCAGCTTGCTGACGTTCTCACCCAGCGTGCCCATCCGGTCATACAACTGCCGTGCGAGCTCGAACAGTTCGCGCGCACTGTCCGTCAGGACGTCCTGGCGCCAGGTGAATGCCACGGATTTCAGCACGGCCAGCAGGGTGCTTGGGGATGCGAGTACAACATTGCGGGACAGGGCGTGGTCCAGGAGCCCGGCGTCAGCTGTCAAGGCGGCCGCCAGGATGGATTCGGCCGGGATGAAGCACACCACCAGTTCCGGCGAGTTCCCCGGGATGTCCCAATACTTCTTGGTGCCCAGCGCATCGACGTGTGCCCTCAGGGCCTTGGCGTGTGCGGTGAGCAGGGCCTGCCGGTTCCTTCCGTCTTTCGCAGTGGATCCCACCGGCCGGCCCGGGCCCGGATCCACGGCGCCCAGTTCCTGTGCCTCGAGGTAGGACGAGAGCGGAACCTTCGCATCCACCACCAAATGCTTTTCGCCCGGCAACTGCACCACCAGGTCCGGGCGGACAGCTGAGTCATGGCCGGCGCTGTGGACCTGTTCCACGAAGTCCACGTGGCGGAGCATGCCCGCAGCCTCCACCACCCGGCGAAGCTGCACCTCTCCCCACTGGCCCCTGGCGCTGTTTGAGCGCAAGGCCGACTCCAGGGCATGCGTGGACCGGATGAGCTGTTCATCCGAGAGCCTGGCCTCCTGCAGCTGCTGGGCCAACTGGCCGTACTGCTCAACCCGGTCCCGCTCCAGCAATGCCACCTGCTGCTGGACAGCGGAGAGCTTCTCGGCCACCGGGGCCAGCGCGCGCAGCACACTGCCGTCCTGGGTCCTTGCCTCACCCAGCTCACGGTTCTGTGCCGCCAAAAGCCGGCGCTCGGCGTCGGCCGCTGCCAACTGGGCCGTGACCTCCGAAAGGCGGGACGAAACCTGGTCAAAGTCCGCCTCCAGCCCATGCGAGTTCCGGCGCAGGGAAAAGTAGGTGGCAGCGGCGCCGGCGAGGGCGCCCAACAGCAGCATGAAGAGGGCCAGAATCAAGGCAAAAGCATCCATGGCTTCACTGTTGCACGGGGCTCTGACATTCACCGGCAGTGACATTCCCCGGTACTGTCCCCGGCGGCCCGGCGGGTAGAATCAATGCTCGTGGCTCTTACTATTGGCATCGTCGGACTGCCCAACGTCGGCAAATCAACCCTCTTCAACGCGCTTACCCGCAACCAGGTCCTGGCCGCGAACTATCCGTTCGCCACGATCGAACCCAATGTTGGGGTGGTGAACCTCCCGGATCCCAGGCTTCAGAAGCTTGCCGGCATCTTCGGTTCCCAGCGCATCCTGCCCGCAGCCGTGTCCTTCGTCGACATTGCCGGCATCGTCAAGGGAGCATCCGAGGGGGAGGGGCTGGGCAACCAGTTCCTGGCCAACATCCGCGAGGCTGAGGCCATTGCCGAGGTTGTCCGGGTCTTCGACGACCCCGACGTGGTGCATGTCGACGGCAAAGTGGACCCGCGCTCGGACATGGAAACCATCAACACCGAACTGATCCTCGCGGACCTGCAGACCATCGAAAAGGCCATCCCGCGGATCGAAAAAGAAGTCAAGATCAAGAAGCGCGAAGCCGCCGAACTCGCAGCAATCAAGGCCGCGCAGGCAGTGCTGGAACGCGGTGACACCATCTACTCCTCCATAAAGAGCGACAAATTGGAGATGGAACACCTCAAGGAACTGGGCCTGCTGACGGCCAAGCCCTTCATTTACGTCTTCAATGCCGACGAAGGCATCCTGGGCAGCCCGGAGAAGCAGGAGGAGCTGCGGGCCATGGTGGCTCCGGCAGACTGCATTTTCCTTGACGCCAAGCTCGAAGCGGACCTCGTCGAACTGGACGAGGAAGAGGCCCGCGAGATGCTCGAGATGAACGGCCAGGACGAGTCCGGCCTGGACCAGCTGGCCCGCGTCGGCTTCCACACTCTGGGGCTGCAGACCTACCTCACGGCCGGCCCCAAGGAAGCACGGGCCTGGACCATCCGGCAGGGGGATACGGCACCGCAGGCGGCAGGTGTCATCCACTCCGACTTCCAGCGCGGCTTCATCAAGGCCGAAGTCGTCTCCTTCGAGGACCTGGTCGATGCCGGCTCAATGGCCGAGGCAAAGTCCCGCGGCAAGGTGCGGATCGAAGGCAAGGAATACGTCATGGCCGACGGCGACGTGGTTGAATTTCGGTTCAACGTCTGAGCAGGCCCACACACCGGCCCTGCAATGCAGTGCCTCCGCAACACTAAGGCAGCCCCGCAAGAGCGTGGGCTGCCTTAGTGTTGCGTTATGACACCCCGTCCGCCCGTGCGACTGGTCCTGCCCCACCAGCTTTTCGAGCAGCAATGGGTGGGTGCGGGCAAGGACACCATCTTTGTGCTCATCGAGCACGATCTTTACTTTCGCCAGTATTCCTTCCACTCCCACAAGCTCGTCCTGCACCGGGCATCGATGGCAGGCTTCGCCCGCCAGCTGGGTGCCCTCGGGCATGAAGTGGTGGTCCTCCACAGCGACGGTTCCCAGTCCTCCCGCGACCAGCTGGCCGACGTGATCCGCCGGCGGCGGCCGCGCACCGTCACCTGGTTCGACGTCGTCGACGACTGGCTTGAACAGGACCTTGTGGCCGGGCTTGCGAACGGCGGCTACACCATGCGCAGCGAGGACGTGCTGGAGACGCCCAACTTCTTGACATCCCGCGACCAAATTACGCAATGGTTTGCCGCCAACCGCCCCAGGCTGCACGACTTTTACGTCTGGCAACGCCGGCGGCTCGGCATCCTCGTGGAGAAGGGGGGAGCGCCCGTTGGCGGGAAATGGTCCTTCGACGCCGGCAACCGCAAAAGGCTGCCCCGGAGCTACACCCCTCCCGCAGTAGGCAGGTTCGGGGACCACCAGGCCCTCCAGGGGCAGGGAATGTTCGATCTGGACGCGCCGGCCAACCCCGCGGAGCCGCAAGATCCCCGCGACAGTGACGCTGCCCGGGATGTGGAATCGGCCATCCATTGGGTGGCCGAGGAATTCCCGGACGCGCCCGGCGATCCCCGCCTCTTCGCATGGCCCACCACCCAGGAAGAGGCCAGGGAGCACCTGGCGGAGTTTGTATCTGACCGCCTCGACGGTTTTGGTCCCTATGAGGATGCCATTTCCACCACGCATCCGTTCATCAACCATGGACTGCTGACGCCAATCCTCAACATCGGCCTGCTGAACCCTGCGGACGTGTTGGAGGCGGTCCTGGACGGTGCAGGCGACAACACCCCCCTTGCCTCCCTGGAAGGGTTCGTAAGGCAGGTCATTGGGTGGCGGGAGTACATGCGGTCGACGTACCGGCTGCGCGGGCGCCGGATGCGAACGGTCAACCTGCTGAACCACCGGAACGAACTTGGTACGGGCTGGTGGGATGCCCGCACCGGCTTGGCTCCGGTGGACTTGGTTGTCTCCCGCGTCCTGGACACCGGATACGCCCACCACATCGAACGCCTAATGGTGCTCGGCAATGCCATGTCCCTGCTGCGGATCCACCCGGACGCTGCCTACGAGTGGTTCATGGCGATGTTCATTGATGCCTACGACTGGGTCATGGTGCCCAATGTCTACGCTATGAGCCAGTTCGCCGCCGGCGCCGACATCACCACCAAACCCTACGTATCCGGCAGCAATTACCTGCGGAAGATGTCGGACCTGCCGCCGGGGGAGTGGACCGCCGACTGGGATGCCCTTTACTGGATTTTCGTTGACGGCCACCGGCAGGTCTTTGCGCGCAACCCGCGTTCGAGAATGCTTGTGTCCCTCCTTGACCGGTTGGGTGCCGGGGTGCTGGAGGACCACCAGCGGAGGGTTGCGCGGCTCGTCAGCGGGCCTGGCTGTGAGCGTCTGCTGGTGGAACCACCGGGCGTTGCTGAGCGGTGATCGCGTCCCCTGCACAGGGCGCAGCACCAAGTATCCTGAAGTTGTAGGGCCCGATTCCCGGCGACCCGAGTCTTCCCAAGAGGAAAAACACAAGGAGGCGGCATGCCGGTACGGCGTCTTATGCAATTGCTCGTCGCCGCATTGTCGGCCGCCCTGGTTCTCTCCGGTTGCTCGGGCGGCGGCGCCCCGTCCGTTGTGGTGGGGGAGGCAAAGCGCGGTGGCAGCGTTACGGTGGCGGAGGTCAACGCCTTCTCCTCGTTCAACCCTTACAGCGCCAATGGCAACACCGACATCAACTCGAAGATCGGTGCCATCACACACTCGGGCTTCTTCTACCTCGATGACACGTCCAAGGTTGTCCGCAACGATAAGTTTGGCCACTTCGAAAAGGTTTCCGACCAACCGCTCAAGGTGAAGTACCTCGTCAACGAGGGAGTCAAGTGGTCCGACGGCGCGCCCATCGGAGCGGCCGACCTCCTATTGAGCTGGGCCGCAGGGTCGGGCTATTACGACGATGTCGATCCTGCTGCCCGCAAGGGAACCAAGTACTTCTCGGTTGCCTCCGATACCACTGGCCTCGCCGGCACCCGGTTTCCTGAAATCGGATCCGACGGGCGTTCCATCACCATCGAGTACGCCGCACCGTACGCGGACTGGGAAGTGGCGTTCGACGTCGGACTCCCGGCCCACGTCGTTGCCGCCAAGAGCGGACTCAACGATGAGGAAGACCTGGTGACGCTGCTCAAGGACACGCCACGGGGCAACCCGGACAAGCCTGCGTCGAACCCTGCACTCAAGAAAGTCAGCGACTTCTGGAACACCGGGTTCAACACAAAATCCGTGCCCGACGACCCGGCACTCTACCTGTCCAGCGGCCCCTACATCGTCCGGGACATCGTCCCGGAAGTCTCGATGAAACTTGTCCGCAACCGGGACTACACATGGGGCGCCGAACCCTGGCTGGACGAGATCAATGTCAGGTTCACCGGGGCGGTACCGGCAGCGGTGGATGCCCTCCGCAACGGCCAGGCCGACATCATCTCACCCCAGCCCTCAGCCGCCACGGACAGTCTGCTGACCGGCCTGTCGGGCCAGGGCATTACCGTGGAACGGTACAAACAGTCCGGCTACGACCACCTGGACCTCAACTTCTCCGGGCCCTTTGCGAACAAAGATGTCAGGGAAGCCTTCCTCAAAACAGTGCCGCGGCAGGCGATTATGGACGCCGTGGTGGGCAGCCAAGTGCCGGACAACAAGCCGTTGGATTCACAGGTGTTCCTGCCGGGACAGCCAAAGTACGACGACACCGTGAAGAAAAACGGTTCCTCCGATTACGCCAAGGTGGACATTGAAGGGGCAAAGAAGCTCCTGAAGGATGCCACCCCCAGCGTCCGCATTCTCTATAACCGCGATAATCCGAACCGGGCCAAATCGTTCGCCCTGATCCGCGACTCGGCCGCACTGGCTGGATTCCGGGTAGTTGACGGCGGGCAGGGAAGCGCCGACTGGGCCGCCGCGCTCAGCCGCGGCGGGTATGACGCAGCCTTGTCCGGATGGATCGGCACGGAGGCTGGGGTCAGCCGGGTGCCGCAGATCTTCCGCACCGGCGCGGGCAGCAACTTCACGGGATATTCCGACGCCGACGCGGACAAGATCATGGAGCAGCTGGCCGTGACCACGGACCTGGGCAAACAGGACGAACTCCTGGCCGAAATCGATAAGCACATCTGGGAGGACGCGTATGGCCTCCCGCTCTACCAGACGCTGGGAACAACGGCCTTTAGCTCCCGGGTAGCGGGCATCAAGACCAGTCCCGGCCCCCTGGGCATCTGGTGGAACGTTTGGGAGTGGCGGCTGTCCAACCCGGCCGCGTGACTTAGGGTCTTTCGCCCCTTGCCCCGGCTGCCCCTGCCCGATTCGCCGTACGGCTTACCGGCGAGTAGCATGTGACGTGCCTAACTTCCCACCCATCCCCGGGGCATTGCACTGCGCCGGTCACGGTTTGGCAACGGAGTACCAATATCTGGACTACGTGCAGTTAGGCTAACTCGTATTGTGTAGGTTCCGTCACAGCGGCCAGCTGCGTCCGGCCTACGGGGAAGCACAAGATTCCCCTATATCTCTCCCACAACTCATAGGAGGCGGAATGCGTTTTACGCGCACTTCCAAAGCACTGGGCATCGTGGCAATCGCCACGCTTGCCCTGACCGGGTGCGGCGCCGGCGGCGGCGGCAGCACTGACGGATCCAGCAACGCTGCCGGGGATCCGAACAAGGTCATCACCGCCTACAGCAACGAGCCACAAAACCCGTTGCTGCCGGCAAACACCAATGAGGTTTACGGCGGCCGCGTCGTGAACCTGCTGTTCGAAGGCCTCCGCAGCTACGACGCGAATGGCAAGGCCGTCAATGCACTGGCCGATTCCATCGAGTCATCAGACGCCCAGAACTGGACCATCAAGGTCAAGCAGGGCCAGAAGTTCACCAACGGCGAGGCCATTACGGCAAAGACCTTCGTGGACTCCTGGAACTTCGCCGCAAACTCCAAGAACCTGCAGAACAACGGATTCTTCTTCGAGTCCATCGCCGGCTATGAAGATGTCTCGGCGGTGAACACTACGAAGAGCGCCGACGGCAAGACCACCAGCACGCCTGCCCCCAAGGCGGACACGATGTCCGGCCTGCAGGCCACTGACGATTCCACCATCACGGTTAAGCTTGCCCAGCCCGAGGCTGACTGGTCGCTGCGCCTTGGCTACTCCGCCTTCTACCCGCTGCCTTCCGCCGCGCTGGCCGATCCCAAGACCTTCGGTGAAAACCCGGTGGGTAACGGACCGTACAAGTTCGAAAAGCAGGGCTCCTGGGTCCACGACCAGTCGATCACCCTGGTGAAGAACGCCGACTACAAGGGCACCCGCGAGGCCAAGAACGGCGGCGTTACGTTCAAGTTCTACACCGACCCGGGCCCCGCATACACGGACCTGCAGTCGGACAACCTGGATATCACCGACGTTCTTCCGTCCAACGCTTTGAAGACCTACGTCAACGACTTCCCGGACCGCAACGCCACCAAGGCTGTAGCCACCGATTCCACCCTGAACATCCCGGGCTACAACCCGAACTTCCAGGGTGAAGCCGGCAAGCTGCGCCGCCAGGCACTGTCCTACGCCATCAACCGCGAGGAAATCGCCAAGGTGGTCTTCAACGGCACCCGCACCCCCGCCAAGGCCTTTGCCCCGCCGGTCATCGACGGATTCAAGGAAGGCCTCAAGGGCAGCGAAGTCCTGAACTTCGATCCCGCCAAGGCAAAGGACCTGTGGGCACAGGCAAACAAGATCCAGCCGTACGACGACTCCAAGCCGCTCCAGATTGCCTCCAACACCGATGGTGGCAACAAGGAATGGATCGACGCCGTGGCCAACGGCTTCAAGAACAACCTCGGCATCCAGGCTGAAATCCAGCCGTTCGCCAAGTTCGCCGAAGTCCTGAACCTGCGCAAGACCCAGCAGCTGCCTGGCCTGACCCGCGCCGGCTGGCAGGGTGACTACCCGTCGCTGTACAACTTCCTGGGACCGGTCTGGGCCACAGGCGCATCCTCCAACTACGAGAAGTACTCGAACCCCGAGTTCGACAAGCTCCTCAAGGAGGGCCTGGCTGCCAAGAGCACGGACGAGGCCAACGCCAAGTTCAACCAGGCACAGGAGATCCTGTTCCAGGACCTGCCCGGCCTGCCGCTCTGGGACCAGGCACGCCCGATCGTGTGGAGCAACAACATCGTGAAGGCCGAAACCGGCTGGAACGGTGAAATTCTCTACTACGGCATCACGGCCAAGTAGTTCCAAGATCTAACTTGCCGACAAGCTGATGGGGGTTCCGGTTACGTCCGGGCCCCCATTGGCTTGCAAGCGGCAGGAAGGCATTCATGAACGTGTTATCCCCCCTTCCGGAAGGCAGGTAATCCTGTGATCCGGTTTATTCTGCGCCGACTCCTGCAGGTGATCCCTGTGTTCCTCGGCACTACCCTCCTGGTGTACTACATGGTGTTCGCACTGCCCGGTGACCCCATCGCCGCGCTGTTCGGCGACCGCCAGCCCCCGCAGGCAGTCATCGACACCCTGCGCAGCCAGTACCACCTCGACCAGCCCTTCTGGGTCCAGTACGGTCTGTTCCTCAAGAACCTCTTCACCTTCAACCTGGGCAATGACTTCACCGGCCAGCCCATCGCCGCCAGCCTGGCGCGTGTCTTCCCGGTTACGGCGATGCTCGCCATCGAGGCGCTGGCCATCCAGGCCATCTTCGGCGTGGCCTTCGGCGTGTTCGCCGGCCTGCGCCGCGGCGGCTGGTTCGACTCCACCGTCCTGGTGGCTTCGCTGGTGGTGATCGCGGTTCCCACCTTTGTCCTCGGCTTCGTTTTCCAGCTCGTCTTCGGCGTGCAGCTGGGCTGGGCCAAGCCGACGGTAGGTGCCAATGCGAACTGGGGCACCTTGTTGCTGCCCGCAATTGTTTTGGGGCTTGTTTCGTTTGCCTACGTCCTGCGCCTGACCCGCGCTTCAGTCAGCGAAAACATGAACGCCGACTACGTCCGGACTGCCACGGCCAAGGGCCTGTCACGGCCCCGGGTGGTCCTGGCACATATTCTGCGTAACTCGCTGATCCCGGTGGTGACCTACCTGGGCGCCAACCTTGGCGGCCTGATGGGCGGTGCCATCGTCACGGAGGGCATCTTCAACGTTCCCGGTGTCGGCAACAAGCTTTACCAGGCAGTCCTCCGCAGTGAAGGTCCCACCATCGTCTCCATCGTCAGCGTGCTGGTGCTGGTGTTCGTCGTGGCCAACCTGCTTGTCGATCTCCTGTACGCCTGGCTTGACCCGAGGATTCGCTATGACCAGTAATAACAGCCACTTCGTGGCCCCCATTGAAGAGACGCCGCTGCAGGCGACGGATGCCGTCAAGACTGACCAGGCCCCGCTCAGCCTGTGGGCCGACGCGTGGCGCAAGCTCCGCCGTCGTCCGCTGTTCATCATCTCGGCACTGCTGATCCTTGCCCTGATCGTCATTGCGCTGTTCCCCGGACTTTTCACGTCCACGCCGCCCAACGAAGGCTGCGAACTGGGGAACTCGGAAGGCGCCCCCACTGCCGGACACCCGTTCGGCTTCACCTTCCAGGGCTGCGATGTGTACTCCAGGGTGATTCATGGCACCCAGGCCTCGCTGTCAGTGGGCCTGCTCTCGGTGCTCTGCGTTCTGGTGATCGGCGTGACCATTGGCGCCATTGCCGGATATTACGGCGGCTGGATTGACGCTGTGCTTGCCCGCCTGGGTGACATCTTCTTCGCACTGCCTCTGGTTCTTGGCGCGCTGGTGATCACGCAGTTGCCCTTGTTCCGCGAGAACAAGAGCGTGTGGACCGTGGTGTTCGTCATTTCGCTCCTGGCGTGGCCGCAAATGGCACGCATTACGCGCGGCGCAGTCATTGAGGTACGCAATTCCGACTTTGTCACCGCAGCCCGCTCGCTGGGTGTTTCCAAGTTCGGCGCGCTGATCCGCCACGTCCTGCCGAACGCCCTGGCTCCGATCATCGTCCTGGCAACGCTGGAACTTGGCGTGTTCATCGTGGCCGAAGCCACGCTGTCCTTCCTGGGCATTGGCCTGCCGCAGAGCATCATGTCCTGGGGTAACGACATTGCCGGCGCCCAGGCGTCCATCAGGACCCGGCCGGAAATCATGCTCTACCCGGCCGCGGCGCTGTCCATCACGGTGCTGAGCTTCATCATGCTGGGCGACGCTGTACGCGACGCCCTCGACCCGAAGAGCCGTCAGCGATGAGAGATAAAGAGATGACAAGTCCAGACGTCCGCATTGATGAGGCCGGCACCACCGGCGTCAGGCCGCTGCTCGAAATCCGCGATCTCGCCATCACCTTCAAGACCGGTGGCGGCGAGGTCCAGGCAGTGCGGAACGCACACCTGACCATCATGCCGGGTGAAACGGTCGCCATCGTGGGGGAGTCGGGTTCCGGCAAATCCACCACGGCCCTCGCGGCCATTGGGCTCCTGCCCAACAACGGCCGGGTGTCCGGCGGACAGATCCTGCTCGACGGCGAGGACATTGCCCACACCACCGAGCAGCGCATGATCGAGCTGCGCGGCAACACGATCGGCATGGTTCCGCAGGACCCCATGTCCAACCTCAACCCCGTGTGGAAGATCGGCTACCAGGTCCGGGAAACACTGAAGGCAAACGGCCGCCCCAGCGGGCCGGACGATATTGCCAAGGTGCTCTCCGAGGCGGGGCTGCCGGACGCCAAGCGCCGGGCCAACCAGTACCCGCATGAGTTCTCGGGCGGCATGCGCCAGCGCGCGCTGATCGCCATTGGCCTCTCCTGCCAGCCCCGCCTGCTGATTGCGGACGAGCCGACGTCGGCCCTCGACGTCACCGTCCAGCGGCAGATCCTGGACCACCTGGAGACGATGACCAACGAACTGGGCACCTCGGTGCTGCTGATCACCCACGACCTGGGCCTTGCAGCCGAGCGTGCAGACAAAGTGGTGGTCATGTACCAGGGCCGCGTGGTTGAAGCGGGCCCCTCGCTGGAACTGCTCCGCAACCCGCAGCACCCGTACACCCAGCGGCTCGTGGAGTCCGCGCCGTCCCTGGCCAGCCGCCGTATCCAGGCTGCCAGGGAGCAGGGCCTGGAGACCGCGGACTTGCTGGCACCGGCAGCCGAGACTGCAAAATCGGACACCTTCCTGCAGATCCAGGACCTGCGCAAGGTCTACAAGCTGCGCCAGGGGCTGGGCAAGACGACGGACTTCGCCGCGGTGGACGGCGTGAGCTTTGACGTCAGGCGGGGAACCACGACGGCGATCGTGGGTGAGTCGGGTTCCGGCAAGTCCACGGTGGCCAAGATGGTGCTCCAGCTGGAAAAGCCCACGGAGGGCAGGATCCTGTTTGACGGAGTCGACACCTCGGCACTGAAACCTGCCGAACTGTTCAAGTTCCGCCGGCGCGTCCAGCCCATCTTCCAGGATCCGTACGGCTCCCTCGACCCGATGTACAACATCTACCGCACCATTGAAGAACCGCTTCGGGTGCACAAGATCGGGGACCAGGCCAGCCGGGAGAAGAAGGTGCGCGAACTGCTGGACCAGGTGGCTCTGCCGCAGTCCACCATGCAGCGGTACCCGAACGAGCTGTCAGGCGGTCAGCGGCAGCGTGTTGCCATTGCGCGCGCACTGGCGCTGGACCCCGAGGTCATCATCTGTGACGAGGCAGTTTCCGCCCTGGACGTGCTGGTGCAGGCACAGGTGCTGAACCTGCTGGCGGACCTGCAGGCCAACCTGGGCCTGACTTATCTGTTCATCACGCACGACCTTGCCGTGGTGCGGCAGATCGCGGACCACGTGTGCGTGATGGAGAAGGGCCGCCTGGTGGAGACCGGTTCCACGGACGAGGTCTTCGAGTCGCCTAAGCAGGACTACACGAAGGCCCTGCTCAATGCCATCCCCGGCGCGAAGCTGATGCTTCCGCCCGAGGTGGCATAGCCGGGGCGCAGCGGGAGCTTTGATCCTGACGGTTGGAGCCGGGGCCTTCTGGTCCCGGCTTCAGCCGTTTTTGCCGTTCGCTCCGGTAGATGCCAGCGACTGTGCGGCGCCCGGGGCAGCGGGAACCCCGAGTTCGCGCATGCGGCGCTCCAGGACCCCGCCAAGCTGCTTCCGCCCTTCGGCATCCATATGGACGGCGTCGGCAAGGTGCTGGGTCAGGTTGTATTTGGTCAGCCAGTCGCCGGTGCTCACGAACGTGACGCGCTGCCGGGCTGCGATGCCCGCGAGCAGTGCGTCCACCTGGCTCCGCCGGCCGCCGCCGTCCTGGGCTCCGCGCGCAAGGGTTCCCACCATCACGATCCGGGTGCCGGGGTACCTGGCTTTCAAGGCGTCGATGAGCCGGTTGGCGTTGGAACTGATTTGCGCGTCGGAGGCTCCCCGGGCAGCGTCGTTGCCGCCGCCTTCAATGACGATCAGGCCTGGTTCTCCGGTCGGCATCAGCCAGTCGCCCCGTTCGAGGGCATCGATGTAGTTGCCCACTTTTCCGTTGGCAGCGGTGAACCCCGTGCCGCCGTAGCCGCAGAAGTGGACGTTGTAGCCCAGGCCTGCCAGGGCCCTGCGCGGCCAGCTGTCATCGGGTACGGACTGGGAGTCGCCGATCAGCACGGCGGTGCTCCTGGGATTCGCCACCACCACCTCATTGCGTCCAAAGACCGGGTTGCGGTAAATCTCACCCGGGAACAGTGCAGGGCGGGTCAGTACCGTTGAGAGGTCGACTCCTGACGCGTACGGCGTTGCATTAGGCTGGCCGACGGCGTTGGCCCTGAGCAGTGCGGATGGCAGATAGCTCTCTGTGGTGGCCGCTTCATTAGGTGCCACGTCTGCCTGCTGCCCGGGGGCGGCAAGGACAAGTCCCGTGGCAAGGGCCAGCACCGCGGCGCGCGCGAGCACGCGCGCGGGACCAGGGGATTCTTTGCGGGGCGATGGGCTGCTCATCAACAGCAATAATGGGGCATTGACGGGTATTTATCCAGTGAGTGTGACCTGGCAGCCAGGGGTGATCCCGGGGCCCGATGGCAGCCCCGGATCCGTCCGGATTTAGGCCTTCACTTGCCGCAGCGTTTAGACTGGGAGAAGACGCCCTGTGTTAAGGGCCAAGTCCGTCGTGCGTTCCAGTTGGAAATGTCGCGATACAACAGCTGACTCCACTGAATCGAGCCATTACGCATGTCTGAAACCACCACCAACACCGCGGTAGCCACTGCATCGCGCAGTGATCTGCGCAACGTCGCGATTGTGGCCCACGTTGACCACGGCAAGACCACTTTGGTCGATGCCATGCTCAAGCAGACCAACTCCTTTGCCGAGCACAACCACCTCGAAGACCGCGTGATGGACTCCGGTGACCTCGAGCGCGAAAAGGGCATCACCATCCTGGCCAAGAACACCACGGTGGCCTACAACGGTCCGTCCTCCAACGGCGAGACCATCACCATCAACGTTATCGACACCCCCGGCCACGCCGACTTCGGCGGCGAGGTGGAGCGCGGCCTGTCCATGGTCGATGGCGTCGTCCTCCTCGTTGACGCCTCCGAGGGTCCGCTGCCGCAGACCCGCTTCGTCCTCCGCAAGGCCCTCGCCGCCCACCTGCCTGTCATCCTGCTGGTCAACAAGACCGACCGTCCCGATGCCCGCATCGAGGAAGTCGTCCACGAGTCCATGGACCTGCTCCTCGGCCTGGCCTCCGACCTGGCGGACGAAGTTCCCGACCTCGACCTGGACAAGATCCTCGAAGTTCCCGTCGTCTACGCTGCAGCCAAGGTTGGCCGCGCGTCCCTCGAACAGCCCGCTGACGGCACCGCCCCGGAGAACGAGGACCTCGAACCGCTCTTCAAGACCATCGTCGAACACATCCCGGCCCCCACCTACAACCCCGAGGGCGTCCTGCAGGCCCACGTCACCAACCTGGACGCCTCCCCGTTCCTGGGCCGTCTCGCCCTGCTCCGCATCTACAATGGCACCCTCCGCAAGGGCCAGCAGGTGGCTTGGGCCCGCCAGAATGGTGAGCTCAAGACCGTCAAAATCACCGAACTGCTCGCCACCAAGGCTCTTGAGCGTGTTCCTGCCGAGTCCGCCGGCCCCGGCGAAATCGTCGCCGTCGCCGGCATCGAGGACATCACCATTGGCGAAACCCTCACCGACGTCGAGAACCCGCAGCCTCTGCCGCTGATCACCGTGGACGACCCCGCGATCTCCATGACCATCGGCATCAACACCTCCCCGCTGGCCGGCAAGGTTAAGGGCGCCAAGGTCACGGCCCGCCAGGTGAAGGACCGCCTGGATAAGGAACTGATCGGTAACGTCTCCATCAAGGTGCTCCCCACCGAGCGTCCCGACGCCTGGGAAGTCCAGGGCCGTGGCGAGCTGGCGCTGGCCATCCTGGTTGAGCAGATGCGCCGCGAAGGCTTCGAGCTCACCGTGGGCAAGCCCCAGGTGGTTACCAAGACCATTGATGGCAAGATCCATGAGCCCATGGAGCACATGACCATCGACGTGCCTGAGGAATACCTTGGTGCCGTGACGCAGCTCATGGCAGCCCGCAAGGGCCGCATGACCAACATGGCCAACCACGGTACCGGCTGGTGCCGCATGGAGTTCATCGTTCCGGCCCGTGGCCTGATCGGTTTCCGCACCCGGTTCCTCACCGACACCCGCGGCGCCGGCATCGCAGCCTCCATCTCCGAAGGCTACGAGCCCTGGGCCGGCCCCATCGAGTACCGCACCAACGGTTCCATGGTTGCCGACCGCGCCGGTGTTGTTACCCCGTTCGCCATGATCAACCTGCAGGAACGCGGCTCCTTCTTCGTGAAGCCCACGTCCGAGGTCTATGAAGGCATGATCGTGGGCGAGAACTCCCGCGCCGACGACATGGACGTCAACATCACGAAGGAAAAGAAGCTCACCAACATGCGTGCCGCTTCCTCCGACACCTTCGAGAACCTGACCCCGCCGCGGGAGCTCACCCTGGAAGAGTCCCTGGAGTTCGCCCGCGAGGACGAGTGCGTCGAGGTGACCCCGGAGGCCATCCGTATCCGCAAGGTGATCCTGGACACCAACGAGCGCGCCAAGGCCAACCGCGCCCGCGCCAAGGCCTAGTAACTCCGCAGGTCCACAGAACGCCACCGGTATTCACCGGTGGCGTTCTGCTTTAACGGGCTCGCCGGCGCAATGGCGTAGCGGTTCATTGTGTAGGGACTGTCAGTGCACAACGAGCCGCGCTGCCACCGCGCACGGACGGTTGTCCACATAGCGGTTTCCCGGCCCTGCGTCCGGCTCCGTAACCGGCAAGCATGCAGTTATGCCGACTGTTTCCGAAGCCCTGGCTGCCCTAGGGGGTGTTGCCAGTACCCACGCACTGTCAATGGTGGGAGTTTCACGCCGTAACCTGGAGTCGGGGGTGGCCACGGGCTCAGTCCAAAGGATTGCCCGGGGCGTCTATGCCCACCCGCAGGCGGACCCGGGACTTATCCACGCGGGCCGCCATCACGCGGTCCTGGGCTGCGTCTCGGGCTGCCAGCGCTGCTGGCCTGTGGGTTGTCAGCCAACCCGACAGACCGCATCTGGCCGCATCCCACGGCAGGCCGATCCCTGGTTGCATCGTGCATCGCAGCCGGATTCCGCTGACACCCCTGGACGTCGTGTGCCAGTCGTTGCGCTGCCTGGCGCCACTGGAGGGGCTGACCATTGCGGAATCCGCGGTCAAGAACGGGCTCATCCAACTTCCTGCCCTGCGGGAGCGGTTTCCGGCCGTCCGCGAAAAGGGCCTCCGGGAGTTGGTGGCACGGATCCGCCCCCAATCCGGGTCCGTCTTAGAAACGATGGCGCGGTATTTGTTGGAGGAAGCCGGGCACACGGTCGAGCTGCAGGTCAGGGTCCCTGGGATGGGACACCTGGACCTGCTCGTTGACGGCCTGCTTGGTATTGAGACGGACGGTTACGCCCACCACAGCAGCCGGGAGGCTTACCGCGAGGATAGGCGGCGTTGGAATGCGGGCGTTCTCCGCGGAGTGCCAACCTTGCGCGTGACCTTCGAGATGGTGCTTAACGAACCCCGGGAGCTCGTGCAGATGGTCCAGCAGGCTCTTGCCACGTACCGTTCTGCGCAGTGAAGGCGGGCTTCATTGCGCAGGGACAGTCCCTGCGCAATGACTTCGCCGCTTACTGGGCAGGAGGGGACTGGCGGGCAGCAGGTCGCCGGCGCGGGGGAGCGGGCGGGACTTCCTTGGCCGCCACCACGCGGTCAAGGGGAATTACGACGTCGGCCTGCCGGGTGCGCACGGTGCAGGAACCGGCGTCGCAGGCCAGCAGATGCCCCAACGCGTCCGTGAGGCCACCTTCGATTTGGTAGCGCACCACCACCCGCGTGCCTGGCTCAGCTGAGGCAAGGAAACGCGCTGGCGCAGGTACTGGCTGACTCACCAGTTCATACTAGGGTGCCCGGCTAGGTTCGCGGGAACGGGCTGGGAGATAATAGGCTCAGATGTCAGACTCCGGCTGTGCCGCCGGATGCAAGAGCCGGCGGGACGCCGGAACCCCAACGTGGAGAGGCCAGGGACGTGACGTACGTAATCGCGCAGCCGTGTGTGGATGTCAAGGACAAGGCATGTATTGAAGAATGCCCCGTCGACTGCATCTATGAAGGTGAGCGTTCGCTGTACATCCATCCGGATGAGTGCGTCGACTGTGGCGCCTGCGAACCGGTGTGCCCGGTTGAGGCGATCTACTACGAGGACGACACCCCGGAGGAATGGGCCGACTACTACAAGGCAAACGTCGAGTTCTTCGATGACCTTGGCTCCCCGGGCGGCGCAGCCAAGGTCGGCAACACCGGCAAGGACCACCCGATGATCGCCGCCCTGCCGCCGCAGAACCAAGACCACTGACGCGGACGGACAACGTGACCGCAGCAGTGAATTCGTTTGGCCTGGACCTGCCCGACTACCCCTGGGAGGCCATGGCACCGTACGTGGCCAAAGCCGCTGAGCATCCCGGTGGAGCCGTCAACCTCTCCATCGGGACGCCGGTGGATCCCACGCCGCAGCTGGTGCAGGATGCCCTGAAGGCGGCCGCCAACGCACCCGGCTACCCCACGGTCCACGGCACTCCGGCGTTGCGGGAGGCCATCGCTGGCTGGTTCGAACGGCGGCGCGGCGTGTCCGGCCTCGATCCCCGCAACATCATGCCCACCGTGGGCTCCAAGGAACTCGTTGCGTGGCTGCCGCTGCTGCTGGGCCTCAAGCCCGGAGACGTCGTCGTACGTCCCAAGGTGGCCTACCCGACGTACGATATCGGCGCGACCCTTGCGGGGGTCACGTCCGTGGCCACGGACAACCTGGACGAGCTGGACGAGGCCACCCGCGCACGGGTCCGCCTCATCTGGGTCAACTCGCCGGGCAACCCCACGGGCAGCGTCCGCGATGCGGAGTCCCTGAAGGCGCTGGTGGTCCAGGCCCGCGAACTGGGTGCCGTGGTGGCGTCGGACGAATGCTACGCGGAGCTCGGCTGGGGCGGCTGGGACGTTCAGCGCGGCGGCCAGCGCGTCCCCAGCATCCTCGATCCCCGCGTGGCCGGCGGCTCGCACCAGGGCCTGCTCGCCGTCTACTCGCTCAGCAAGCAGTCCAACCTGGCCGGCTACCGCGCAGCGTTCGTGGCCGGCGACCCGGACCTGATGCCGAACCTGGTCAACAGCCGCAAGCACGCAGGCATGATCGTGCCGTACCCCATCCAGGAAGCCATGCGGGTGGCCCTCGGCGACGACGCGCACGTTGAGGCGCAGAAGGACCTGTACCGGGGCCGGCGCGATCGCCTGTTCCCTGCGCTGCTGGACTTCGGCTTGGAAATCAAGGATTCCGACGCCGGCCTCTACCTTTGGTCGACGGCAGGAGAGGGCACCTGGGACACCGTTGCCCGGCTGGCTGAGCGGGGCATCGTCGTGGGGCCAGGGGTCTTTTACGGGGATGCGGGCAATGGCTATGTCCGTGTCGCCCTGACCGGCTCAGATGAGCGGATCGATGCAGCTGTGGCGCGGCTGGCCGAAGTAAGCTCCTAAGGGCACGTAATATTCGTGTGACTCGCCCCACATCGGGCGTGTTCCAGGCCGCACTGGCGGGCCGCGGATTAGTGACACCCGCCAAGGAGCGGTACTTTTTAACTGATCAATGGTGGCTTTCTACAAGAAGGCAGCCCGGGTGTTGGAACCTGTCTCTTCAGGCTTCGTGCACGGCTCACCTGATGTTGGATCAAGCTTTCGACAGAGGCCAAAGACGCCTCATGAAGGGGACTCCATGACTGAGACCAACAATGCTGCGACCCTGCTCCACGCAGGTGGCGAGCTGAAGCTCCCGCGCATCCAGGTTGTTGAAGGGAACGAAGGTTACGACGTCTCCAAGCTGCTGAAGCAGACCGGTGCCGTTACCTTCGACCCCGGGTTCATGAACACCGCAGCAACCACGTCCGCCATCACCTACATCGATGGCGATGCAGGCATCCTGCGCTACCGCGGATACCCCATCGAGCAGCTGGCGCAGCACTCCAGCTTCCTGGAGGTGTCCTACCTGCTGATCTACGGCAACCTGCCCACGCCCACTGAGCTGGACGAGTTCGACCAGAAGATCCGCCGCCACACCCTGCTGCACGAGGAGCTCAAGGGCTTCTTCGGCGGCTTCCCCCGCGACGCACACCCCATGCCGGTGCTCTCCTCGGCCGTGTCCGCGCTGTCCACCTTCTACCAGGACTCGCTGGATCCGTTCAACGCCGAGCAGGTGGAGGTTTCCACCATCCGCCTGATGGCCAAGCTGCCGGTCATCGCCGCCTACGCACACAAGAAGTCCATCGGCCAGCCCATGCTGTACCCGGACAACTCCATGAACCTAGTGGAGAACTTCCTGCGCCTGAGCTTCGGCCTGCCTGCCGAGCAGTACGAGCTGGACCCGGTGATCGTCAAGGCACTTGACCTGCTCCTCATCCTGCACGCGGACCACGAGCAGAACTGCTCCACCTCCACCGTGCGCCTGGTGGGCTCCTCCAACGCCAACCTGTTCGCCTCTGTGTCGGCCGGTATCAACGCCCTCTTCGGACCCGCCCACGGCGGCGCCAACGAGGCCGTGCTGAAGATGCTCCGCCAGATCCAGGCCGAG
This sequence comes from Arthrobacter sp. E1SS-5, assembly GCF_057073715.1. Lineage (NCBI taxonomy): Bacteria > Bacillati > Actinomycetota > Actinomycetes > Micrococcales > Micrococcaceae > Arthrobacter > Arthrobacter sp. E1SS-5. The sequence continues at coordinate 2,907,954 of NZ_CP172703.1, read as the reverse complement.
GGCCTCAAGCCCGAGGACTACATGGAAAAGGTCAAGAACAAGGAAGACGGCGTCCGCCTCATGGGCTTCGGGCACCGCGTCTACAAGAACTACGATCCGCGCGCCAAGATCGTCAAGGCCACGGCCCACGAGATCCTCAGCAAGCTCGGCGGCAACGACGAACTGCTGGATATCGCCATGCGCCTGGAAGAGAAGGCGCTCAGCGATGACTACTTCATCCAGCGCAAGCTCTACCCGAACGTGGACTTCTACACCGGCCTGATCTACAAGGCCATGGGCTTCCCCGAGAAGATGTTCACGGTCCTGTTCGCCATTGGCCGCCTGCCGGGCTGGATTGCCCAGTGGCGCGAAATGATCAGCGATCCGAACACCAAGATCGGCCGCCCGCGTCAGCTGTACATCGGTGAGCCGGAGCGCGACTACCCGGCACGTTAGCAATAACGACGACGGCCGCCCACCTTCCACAGGTGGGCGGCCGTTTCGCGTTCAAATACCATCGATTGCTGCCTACTTGTCGTTCTGGGGCCCCAAAACGACAAGTAGTCAGCAATCGACGGGGGAGGGTCAGGAGGCGTAGCCCTGCGGGTTGTTTTTTTGCCAGCGCCAGTGGTCCTCGCACATCTGGTCGACGGTCTTGGTGGTGGACCAGCTCAAGTCCGCCAGCGCGGAGGTGGCGTCGGCCCAGAAGGCAGGAAGGTCTCCCGCACGGCGGCCAGTGATCTCGTAGGGGATGGGCCTGCCCACGGCCTTCTCGAACGAACGGAGGACCTCCAGGACGGAGGAGCCCTTACCGGAGCCCAGGTTCCAGCGGAAGACGCCGGTGCGTCCCGCGATATGGTTCAGTGCCGCGACGTGCCCCTCGGCGAGGTCCACCACGTGGATGTAGTCGCGCAGGCAGGTGCCGTCGGGAGTGTCGTAGTCGCCGCCGAACACCATGAGCTTCTCGCGGCGGCCAACGGCCACCTGGGCGATGAACGGGACAAGGTTGTTGGGGATGCCCTGGGGGTCCTCGCCGATGCGGCCTGAAGGGTGCGCGCCCACCGGGTTGAAGTAGCGCAGCAGTGCTATGTGCCAGCGGGAGTCGGCCGCGCCGAGGTCGGAGAGGATGTCCTCGATCTGTTCCTTGGTGCGTCCGTAGGGGTTGTTGGCGCCGATCTCCATCTTCTCCACATAGGGGATGGGGTTGTGTTCGCCGTAAACGGTGGCTGAGGAGCTGAAGACGATGGACCGGACGTCATGCCGGTCCATGACGCGGATCAGGTTCAGGGTGCCTACCAGGTTGTTGTAGTAGTACTTCAGCGGCTCCTGCACCGATTCGCCCACGGCCTTGAGTCCGGCGAAGTGGATGACGGCATCAATGGCGCTGCCGGCAAAGACCTTTTCGACGGCGGCCTCGTCCACCAGGTCCACGTGGTGGAATTCGGCGGCCTTGCCGCTGAGTTCAGCCACGCGCCGCAGCGATTCCTCGCTGGAGTTGACCAGGTTGTCGATGACGACCACGTCGTGGCCGGCTTCCTGCAGGGAAAGAACAGTGTGGGAACCGATGTAACCGGTGCCCCCTGTAACCAAGATTTTCATGGCTCAACGCTATCCCACGCGGACCGCCCGCCGCGGCAGCGTTCCGGATGCCGGGCGCCCGGGTGCGGTGGTGGAAGCACATCCGTGCTAATAAGGATGGTGCCCAAAATAGTTGACGCCGACGCAAGGCGGCAGGATGTTGTCCAGGCGGTCCTCCGCATTATTGCCGTCGACGGGCTGGAGCGGGCGTCCCTGCGCGAAGTGGCGGATGAAGCCGGGCTGGCCGTTGGTTCTGTCCGGCACTACTTCCAGGGGAGTGAGGAGCTGCTGGCCTTCTCCTTCGGGACGGTGGTGGACCGGGTGGTTTCCCGGCTGGAGGGACTGCTGCCGCCCGTGCAGGATGCAGCCGGGGGCAGCCCGGAGCAGCGGGCCGCGGTTTTAACCCTCCTGGGCGGCATGCTTCCGCTGGACGAGGAAACAGCCATGGAGGCCTGCGCCTGGCTGGCCTTCAAGAACGCCGCGCGGATCAGGCCCTTCCTTACCGCCGAAGCCGACCGCAGCCACCGCGAGGTCGCGGCCATCGTGGGCGGCGTGGTGGCCTCCCTCCTCCCGGACGACGAACCCCAGGAGAACCTGGTGGTGGAGGCCGAACGGCTCCTGGCCACCCTGGACGGCCTGCTCATGCATGCCTTGCTGCAGCCAGGATGGATGACCGCGCAGATGTGCCGCGACGTCCTGGAGCGGCACCTGGACGGACTGCCCCGCTAATCGGCCGGACCCGCCCGCCGGACGGCAGGTACTACCGCGAAATGGCTGCGGGAATAGACTGATAGCCGGGCACGCCGGACCGGTCACGGCGCCCCGCAGAAGCAGGCCAGGGAAGGACTTCGGATGCAGCACGCAAGCGGTTCAGGGTGGCAGATCACTACGGACACGTCCGGGCCGATGATGATTGCGCTCTACGTCCGGGACGCGGCCGGCCTCAATGGCGTGGGCCGCCCCATGCTGTCCCACGCGGCGCCCAAAATCCGCCCCGCCGATCACAAACACCTGACCGCAGACGTGGGCGGCCTCAGCGCACTGAAGACCGAATGGGAGGCCTGGTGGGAACAGCTGCTCAAGGCCTATCCGCAGTCGTCGCCGGAACTCTCGCCGCCCAGCTTCGAAGCCTTCGGCAACTCCCCGGCCCTGCAGCGCGTACTGCAGGCACACTTCGGGTCCGCGCTTACCTGGGCCAGGGAGCGCAGGAGCGAATATGCAGAGCTCGAAGCCGAGCGCGTGGCCACCGGGACCGACCAGCTGCTCCAGGACATGGTTGACGACAGGCTGATGGAAGTGGGCCGCGACCCGCGGGATTTCAAGCTGACCATCATCGAGCTGCCGCTGGATGAGCAGCGGGCCTGGTACCTGGAACCCGACAAGATCATCATGAGCCAGGAGCTGATGAGCCAGCCCGAGCTGTTCCGCAGCTACGTCCAGCCGGTGCTGGAAATCCTGGTCTAGGCCCCGCACAGGAGGCCCGACGGCGGCGCTCAGCTGCCGCCGTCGGCCGTCCGTACAGTGATGCGCACCTCGCCGTCAGGGGAACCTGTCACCTGCCAGCCGTCGCCGCCGGCACGCTGCCATGTGTGCCCCTCCACATCCACCCGCACGACGGACAGGTCCTTGGCGTTGGCGACCGCCCACTGGGCAACCGACCATGCGAGTGCCCCCTGGGAGTCCACTACCAAGGTGGCACCGTCCACCCGGCTGTCCACGCCGCCATAGGCCTGGTCCAGTTCGGTGGCCACCGCCGCGGAATTCCCGCCCGCGGTGGGGGAGCGCAGCGTGCACTGGACTCCGGCCGGCGTTTGTCCGGTGAGCCCCGACGCGAATGCCCGTCCCATTTCCTCATGCTGCGCGTATGCCTTTGGAAAGGCGGAGCGCTGGACCTGCTGGGCGGCATCGGTGATGTCAAGGGTCTCGTAGCCGGGAATCTTCACCAGCGCGTCGTAGAACGCGTTGACGGCGTAGTAGGGGTCCATGATCTGCGCCTCGGTGCCCCAGCCCTGGGAGGGCCGCTGCTGGAAGAGCCCGCGCGAATCGGGGCCGGCCTGGTCGCCGTGGCCGATGTTGCGCAGCTTGGACTCCTGCATGGCCGTGGCCAGGGCGATGGTGGCGGCACGCGGGGGCAGGCCCCGCCGGACAGCCGCCGCAGTGATCAAAGCGGCATTGGCAGCCTGGTCGGGTGCCAGCTCCCCGCTCCGGTCGCCGGACCTGGCTGTGCAGCGTTCCGAAACGAGGGTCTCGGAACGCTGCACAAAATACACGGCCGTGTAGATGCCCCCGGCTATCAGCGCGAGGGTAAGGAGCAGCACCGCCAGGCGCCGCAGGCCGCGCCTGCGCGCCACAGACAGAGGTGCCATGAAGGAACTAGTTGGCGTGCAGGGCGTCGTTCAGTTCAACGGTCTGGCCCTTGCGGGGAAGGGCCTCCACTGCGCCGGTGGTGGAGTTGCGGCGGAACAGCAGGTTGGGGACGCCGGAGAGTTCGGCGGCCTTGACGATCTTGGTGGTGTCTTCGCCTACCTCGTCCTTGGGCCCTGGAACGCGGACGCGGGTGCCTGCCGTGACGTAGAGTCCTGCCTCCACCACCGAATCGTCGCCGATGCTGATGCCCACGCCGGAGTTGGCGCCCAGCAGGACGCGCTCTCCGATGGTGATCTTTTCCTTGCCCCCGCCGGAGAGGGTGCCCATGATCGAGGCGCCGCCGCCAACGTCGCTGCCGTCGCCGGTCACCACGCCGGCGGAGATCCGGCCCTCCACCATGGAAGTACCCAGCGTGCCGGCGTTGAAGTTGACGAAGCCTTCATGCATGACCGTGGTGCCGGCCGCGAGGTGGGCACCAAGGCGGACCCGGTCGGCGTCGGCAATCCGGACGCCGCTGGGCACCACGTAATCCACCATGCGCGGGAACTTGTCGATGCCGTAGACGGTGACGGCACCACGGCGCCGCAGCTTTGCGCGGGTCAGTTCGAAGCCCTCGACGGCGGCCGGCCCGAAGTTGGTCCACACGACATTGGGGAGCTTGCCGAAGATGCCGTCCAGGTTGATGGTGTTGGGCTGGACCAGGCGGTGTGAGAGCAGGTGCAGGCGCAGGTAGGCGTCAGCGGTGTCGGCGGGGGCCTCATCCAGGTTGATCTGGACGAAGACCACCTTCTGCTCCGTGCCGCGGTCCTCGTCGGCGCCATTCTCCGCGATGCGGGTCAGGGCTTCGTCGGCGTTTTCCACGGAGCGGAGGTCTTCCGCCGCAACACCAAGTGCCGGTGCCGGGAACCAGACGTCCAGGACGGTCGCCTCGCTGCCGGCAATGGCGATGGTGGCCACGCCAAAGCCATAGGCGGAACGGTCGTCAGCGGTTGAGGTCAGGGTTTCGGGCACGGCGGAGGAAGCGGTCTCAGTCATGTGCCCCAGTCTATCGAGGGCCGGGCGGGCGGTTCGAACTAGACTGGCTTCGTGACTGCTGAAACCGCCCCTGATCCTGCCGTGTCCACCCTTGACCTCCGCCAGGACGTGGCCTTGCTGACCGCAGCCCTGATGGATATCAACAGTGTGTCCGGCAACGAAACGCAGCTGGCGGACGCCGTCGAGGCCGCCCTGCTGGAGGTTCCGCAGCTCAGCGTGGTGCGTGACGGTGATGCGATCATCGCGCGGACGGATCTCGGCCGCAGTGAACGGGTGATCCTGGCCGGACACTTGGACACGGTCCCGCTGCCGCTCACCGAAGGTTCCAGGGGCACTGTCCCCTCCAGCTGGGAGTCCGGGGTTCCGGGCGAGGGCATCCTCTATGGCCGCGGCGCCACGGACATGAAGGGCGGTGTGGCGGTGCAGCTGGCTTTGGCCGCAGGATTGTTCGACGGCGGCGCGCAGCCCAAGCGGGACGTCACTTTTGTGTTTTATGACCACGAGGAAGTGGAGGCGGTCAAAAGCGGCCTGGGGCGCCTGGTCCGGAACCACGGAGACCTGCTGCAGGGAGACTTCGCCATCCTGCTGGAGCCGACCGACGGCACAGTGGAGGGCGGCTGCAACGGGACGAGCCGGTTCGAGGCCAGCACGGCGGGGGAAGCAGCGCACTCGGCCCGGGCCTGGATGGGAAGCAACGCCATCCACGCCGCAGCGCCCATCCTGGCCCGCCTGGCAGCCTATGAACCCCGGACCATTAACGTCGACGGGCTGGAGTACCGGGAAAGCCTTAACGCGGTGAAGATCAACGGCGGCACCGCCGGCAACGTCATCCCGGACCGCTGCGTAGTGGAGATCAACTACCGGTTCGCTCCGGACAAGACGCCGGACCAGGCCGAAGCGCACGTCCGGGAACTGCTGGAAGGCTTCGACGTGGTGCGGACCGATGCCGCTGCCGGGGCCCGGCCCGGGCTGCAGCACCCGGCCGCCGCCTCCTTCGTTGCCGCCGTGGGAGCCGAGCCCAAGCCCAAATACGGCTGGACCGACGTCGCCCGCTTCAGCGAACTGGGCATCCCGGCGGTGAACTTCGGCCCCGGCGATGCGCTGCTTGCGCACAAGGACAACGAGCACGTCCACGCCGACGCCATCCGCAAATGCCTTGCCGCGCTCCAAAACTGGCTCGCTGCCTGAGGAAGACTTAAGCAGTAGAGGGCCGGAACTCCCGCGGGAGAGTTCCGGCCCTCTTTCGTGGAAAGCCGCGGGGACTAGGGAGCCGCAGCTTCCAGGACGTCCGGTTCCGCCTTGGCCGTTCCGCCGGCGGCTTTCTTGGAGCCGCGGCGCTCGATCCACACGGCGAGCCGTGAGACCGAGATGTTGATGGCGATATAGATGGCAGCAGCCACGAAGAATACGGGGAACAGGTACTGCGGACCCAGGAAGTCCGCCATGACCTGAACCGCGCGCAGCAGCTCACCGTAGGCCACGATGTAGCCCAGGGAAGTGTCCTTCAGGAGCACCACCATCTGCGCCACCAGCGAGGGCATCATGCGCCGGATGGCCTGCGGCAATTCGATCAGCATGCGGGACTTGTAGCTGGTCAGGCCGATGGCCAGCGCCGCCTCGCGCTGTCCCTTGGGCAGGGACTGGATGCCGGCGCGGATGATCTCCGCGAAGACGGCGGCGTTGTAAAGCACCAGTCCGGCGATGACGGCCACAAACGCGGAGGTGCGGAACCCCAGCAGGATGAAGAGCATCATCAGGACCACGGGCATGCCGCGCAGGAATTCCAGGATGATCCGCATGGGGACCCGGATCGCGGCCGCGTCGGAAATGCGCAGCAGGCACAGCAGCAGGCCCAGCGGGAAGGCGATCACTGCAGCAATGGCCGCCGCGGCAAGCGTGGCGCCGAGCCCGTTGCCAAGCAGCCGCCACACGTCGGCGCGGGTGAAGATCTGCCAGCGGCGGGCCTCGAAGATGCCCTGCTGGCCAAGGGTCATGATGATCCAGGCCAGCAGGCCGAGGATCAGCAGGCCGCCGATGATCGATGCAATGAGGGAGATCCGGCGTGCTTTGGGGCCGGGAACGTCGTACAGGACGGAGCTCATCGGGCAATCGCCACCTTTCGTTCCACCGTGTTGGCGAGGATTCCCAGCGGAACGGTGAGGAGCAGATAGAAGAACGCGGTGCCCAACAGGACGGTGATGACGGCATCGCCGTTGGCGTTGGCCAGCTGCCGGCCGTAGCCGAAAAGTTCAAGGACGAAGAACGCGCCGGCCACGGAGGAGTTCTTAACCAGGGCGATCAGGATGTTGATCAGCGGCGGGATCACCGTCCGCAGGGCCTGGGGGAGGATGATGAGCGTTAGCACTTGGCCGAACTTCATGCCGATACTGCGGGCGGCTTCGGCCTGGCCCACGGGCACGCTGTTGACACCTGAGCGGACAGCTTCGGCGATGAACGCTGCGGTGTAGGTGCTGAGGGCGATGATCGCGGCGACTTCGAACTGCTCAAACTTGACCCCAAGCCGCGGGAGCACGACGGCTGCGAAGAAGAAGGCGATGGTCAGCGGGGTGTTGCGCAAAATCTCCACGTAGACGGTGCTGAAACCGCGCAGCGCCGCAACCGGGGAGACGCGCGCCGCGGCCAGCAGGGTGCCGAGGATCAACGCGAAGATACCGGAAACGACGGAGAGGAAAAGCGTACGAAGAAAACCGCTCCAGTACAGGGGCAGGTTTTCAATGATGACGTCCATAAGATCCTTCGGCTGTAAGCGTGGACGGATTAAAAGCTGTGCTGCCGGGGCCGTTGTGCGGCCCCGGCAGCGTGGACGCTGTTTAGTAGCGGTCGATGGCCGGGAGGCTCGGTGCGGTCTTGATGACCGAACCTGCAGTGGCTTCCCAAGCCTTCTTGTAGGAGCCGTCCTTTTCGAAGGACTCCAGCTGGTCGTTGATCCAGTTACGGAACTCGGTGTCGCCCTTCTTCAGGCCGATCCCGTAAGGCTCCTTGGTGAAGGTTTCGTCAGAAGCCAGCTTGAAGGCGTCCGGTTCCTTGTCGACGAAGCCGGCGAGGATCACGTTGTCAGTGGTCACGGCTTCAACCTGCTTGTTGCGCAGCGGCTCGAGGCAGGCGGAGTAGGTGGCGGCCGGAACCAGTTCCGCACCGTACTTGTCCACGATGGTGGCTGCCGGGGTGGAACCCGTGACGGAGCAGACCTTCTTGCCCTTGACGTCCTCGGGCTTCTTGATGGTGTCGTTGTCCTTGTTCACCATGAGTGCCTGGCCGGCTTCGTAGTACGGGCCGGCGAAGTCCACAACCTGCTTGCGCTTGTCGCTGATGGTGTAGGTGGCGATGACCAGGTCCACCTTGCCCTGCTGGATGAAGGGCTCGCGGTTGGCCGAAACGGTCTCCGACCATTCGATCTTGTCCGCGGGAATGCCCAGCTTGGCGGCGATCAGCTTGCCGATCTCAACGTCGAAACCGACAGGCTTGCCGTCCAGGCCCACCTGGCCGAACAGCGGCTGGTCGAACTTGGTGCCGATCTTGATGGTGCCGGCGGAGGCCAGCTTCTCCATGGTGGTTCCGGCAGCGAAGGAGGGCTTCTCGACCGGGCTCGGGTTGCTGGACCCGCCGGAGTCGCCGCCGCCGCAGGCGCTGAGGGACAGGGCAAGGGCAGCGGTAGCCGCCACGACGAAAGACTTTCGCCGGGACATAAATGTCTTCATGACATTCCTTTCATTGATGGCCGTGGGTTTTCCGGCCTGGATGCGAACTGAAGTGTGTTTGTTCGGTTGAGTCAGTGGGTGAGCAGCTTGGACAGGAAGTCCTTGGCGCGGTCACTCTTCGGGTTGGTGAAGAATTCCTCCGGGGTGGCATCTTCCACGATCTGGCCATCGGCCATGAAAACCACCCGGTCAGCGGCCTTGCGGGCGAAGCCCATCTCGTGCGTGACCACGATCATGGTCATGCCTTCCTTGGCGAGCTGGACCATGACGTCCAGGACCTCGTTGATCATTTCGGGGTCCAGGGCGGAGGTGGGCTCGTCGAACAGCATGACCTTCGGCTTCATTGCCAAGGCGCGGGCAATCGCGACGCGCTGCTGCTGGCCGCCGGAGAGCTGGGCCGGGAGCTTGGGGGCCTGGTGGCCCACGCCCACCCGTTCCAGGAGTGCCATGGCGTCCTTTTCCGCGGTCCCCTTGGAAACGCCCTTGACCTTGATGGGCCCCAGGGTCACGTTTTCAAGGATGGTTTTGTGCGCGAACAGGTTGAACGACTGGAACACCATTCCGACGTCGGCGCGGAGCTGGGCGAGTTCCTTGCCTTCCTCGGGGAGGACTTTCCCGTCGATGCTGATGGTTCCGCCCTCGATGGTCTCCAGGCGGTTGATGGCCCGGCAGAGGGTGGACTTACCGGAACCGGAGGGTCCGATGACCACAACAACCTCGCCCTTGCGGACCTGCAGGTTGATGTCCTTCAGAACGTGCAGCTGGCCGTAATGCTTATTAACGGCGTTCAGGGAGACGAGAGTATCGCCGGGCACATGAGTAGTCATAGGAAAGAATCTAGCGAACAACCGTGGGTTATGACGCCAATCACCCCAACTTCATGCTGATCGTGATTCAAGAGATACCTGCAGTTGGAGGTTAGCCTAGGTGAATGAGCATCAACGCAGATCCGGCCAAGAATTCCCAGCCGCGCCGCAAGGGGCCCCTTGAGCTGCGCCGCAAGCAGGCGGCAGTGGAAATGTCGGACCAGCATCTGCTTGATACCAAGGGCCCCGGCCAGTTCGTCCACACCGATCCATGGCGTGTGCTGCGGATCCAGAGCGAGTTCGTGGAAGGCTTCGGCGCGCTCGCGGACATTGGAAAAGCGGTCAGCGTCTTCGGTTCAGCCCGCACCAAACCCGGCAGCATCTACTACGAGATGGGTGTGGAAGTGGGCCGCAAGCTCGCCGAGGCCGGAGTCGCCGTAATCACCGGCGGCGGCCCGGGCTCCATGGAGGCGGCCAACCGGGGAACAGTGGAAGGCAACGGGGTGTCAGTGGGCCTGGGCATCGAGCTGCCGTTCGAACAGGGCCTGAACCAGTGGGTGGACCTGGGCATCAACTTCCGCTACTTCTTCGCCCGCAAGACCATGTTCGTCAAATACGCCCAGGGCTTCATCGTGCTCCCCGGCGGGCTGGGGACGTTGGACGAGCTGTTCGAAGCAATGGTCCTGGTGCAGACGCGGAAGGTGACGTCCTTCCCCATCGTGCTCCTCGGCGTCGACTTCTGGGGACCGATGATTGACTGGATCCGGGGCACACTGGTGGCCGAGGGAATGGTTTCCGAAAAGGATCTGGACCTCATCCAGCTGGTGGACGACCCCGCGGAAGCCGTGGACCGCGTCCTGCACGTCGCGGTGGCCCCGGCCATGAACGGCGAGCAGCGCCCGGAGTAGCCTGGCGCAACGGTTCCAGCCGGCGGTCTGGCACGATGGAACCGTGAGCTTCTTCCTCGTTTTCCTCGCCGTCGTGCTGGTGGCGGCGGTCCTTTGGGCCGGCCTGGGCCGGCGTTCCCGCACCACCGGCAACACCGGGCTGCCTGCACTCCTGGACGGCGGATTCGAAGAGCCGCCCGCGAACCTTCCGCCAGTGCTCCTTCCCGAACACGCCGTTCCGGAAGATGTGACCCGGCTGCGCTTCTCGCTGGGCCTGCGCGGCTACCGGATGGACCAGGTGGACCAGGTCCTGGACGAGCTCCGGGACCAGCTGGCTGCAAAGGACGCGGAAATAGCTGAGTTGCGCAGCCGGCCGGAAGCCCCGGAGGACCCCGCGGAACAGGCGTCCGACGCCGGCTCCGCCTCGGGGGATGAGGCAGGGGAAGAGCCGGGCACAGTAAGCGCCGGAGAGGCCGGGCTCCATGACGGCAGTTCGGGGCAGGTCCCTGAGGATGCAACACCGGGGAAGGGCGGCCTGTGAGTACGGTGGCCCGCCGCAACCCGCTGGCGTCCGCCGGCAATGCAGCCCACCGCGTGGCTTCCGCCCTCCGCCGCTGGCCGTCCTGGCTCCAAGTGATGGCCCTGTATGCGGCGGCGAGGCTGGTTTCCGCCTGCATCTTCATGGCAGCGGCTCTCCACCAGGGCCCCAACCCTTGGTTCCCGCCAAAGCCGGACTACTGGAACTTCATCAACATCTGGGACGCGCGCTGGTACGGCCAGGTCATCGCCAACGGCTACCCGTCGGTTCTTCCCACGGACAGCGCCGGCAATGTGCAGGAAAACACCTGGGCCTTCTACCCCCTCTTTCCGGCACTGGCCGGCGGACTCAGCCGCCTCACCGGCCTCAACCCCGCCGCCTCGCTCACGCTGATCGCCACGCTGGCCGGCTTCGGCGCAGCGCTGGCGGTGTACCAACTGTTCCGGCAGAAGGCCGGCCATGCCACCGCCCTGTGGGGTGTTGCGTTCTTCTCGGCCTTCCCCGTCTCCGCCGTCCTCCAGGTGCCCTACGCCGAACCCCTGTCGCTCCTGCTGCTTGCGTGGGCCCTGCTGCTGGTGGTGCGCCGGCAGTACTTGTGGGCCATGCCCGTGGTGGTCCTGCTGTGCCTGTCCCGGCCGGTGGGTGTCCCCTTTGCCGCCATGGTGGGGCTGCTCCTGGTCTTCCGCGCCGCCGCGTTCCTCCGCGCCGGCCCGCAGCGCGGCAGCGACGAGGCAAGCCACACCGGCCGGGACCTTGCGGCACTTACCGGGCTCACCGCCGTAGCGGGCGTCGCCGCCCTTGCCTGGCCCGCAGTGGCGTGGGCGGCCACGGGTGACCCGCAGGCCTATACCAAGACGGAGACGGTGTGGCGAGGCCAGGACCTGGTGCCTTTCAAACCGTGGTTCGACACCGGCGTCGAACTTTTTGGCCCCGTGCTGGGCATCCTTGCCCCCGTGGTGTTCGTGGCACTGTTCGCCGCGATGCTGTTCCTTCGCCCGGTGGTGCGGCTCGGCGTCGAACTGAGGCTGTGGTGCGCCTGCTACATGGGCTACCTGCTGGCCTTCCTCCACCCGCAGACCAGTACTTTCAGGATGCTGCTGCCATTGTTTCCGCTGGCCCTGGGCGCGGTGTTCCTTTCCCGGTCAAGGGCATACCGGGGGACCGTTGTGGTGATGTTCCTGCTGCTGCAGGTCGTGTGGATCGTGTGGCTGTGGGCGTGGGCGCCACTGCCCGGCGGAGGGGATTATCCGCCCTAGCAAAAGATGCTTCTGCGCAGGTCAGGGCGGGAATAACACGCCCAGGAAAATGTCCATCGATTAGCTACGCGCGGGTAATTCCGCGATAATGATAGGTAAGCAAGGACAAAAGCATTCAGAAGACGCGCAGCCTTGGCGGTGGATCCAACACCGACGCCATAGCCGCCTGATCGACATGCGGACACAGCCCGCCCGGGCTGATCAGTCCTGGGACAAAATGGAGGGGAATTCCTCATGGCGGCGATGAAACCACGCACCGGCGACGGCCCAATGGAAGTCACCAAGGAGGGCCGCAGCCTGATCATGCGCGTCCCGCTCGAAGGCGGCGGACGCCTGGTGGTCGAACTGAACGCTGCCGAAGCAGCCAACCTCAAGGAATGCCTGGTCGGCGTTACCGAATAATCGTGCCGGACAGGGTCCGCAGCCTGCGGGCTGCGGACCCTATCCGTCTTCGGGGGATCCCTATTTCTTGACGGCCACCAGCAGGCCGTCCCCGGTGGGAAGCATTGCTGAAGCCAGCCTGTCGTCGTCGCGGATTGCCTTGCCCACCTGACGCAGGGTCACCGTGTTGGGCTCCCGGCCGGCGGGGTTGGCCACCTTGTCCTTGTCCAGGGCGTCGTTGATGACCAGGAGCCCGGAACGCTTGAGCAGCCGGATGGCCTGTTCCACATATCCGGGGAGGCCGGGCTTGTCCGCGTCGATGAACACCAGGTCATAGGCCCCGTCCGTCAGCCGCGGCAGGACATCGCCCGCGCGGCCGGAAATGGTGCGCGTACGGTTGGCCGGGCTGCCGGCCTCGGCGAATGCCTCGCGGGCCGCCCTCAGGTGTTCGACGTCCACGTCGATGGTGGTCAGGACCGCGTGCGGGCTCAGGCCGCGCAGGAGGCACACGCCGGAGACGCCGGCGCCCGTGCCGATTTCAACGGCGGTCTGGGCCTTGGAGGCAGCAGCCAGCACCGTGAGGACGGCGCCCACACCGGGGCTGATGGCGCTGACGCCCAATTCAAACGAACGCTCCCGGGCCCGAAGCATAACCTCATCCTCAGCGGGCAGATCTTCTGCGTAGGACCAGCTGCTGGACTTGTCGGCGCTCATGGATTTCGCTTTCTGGGCGTAAGGGGGGGAATGTCTCCCCAAGCCTACTGTGTCCGGCCGGGCAGGCCGGGGAAGGACCCATTGCGCCCAAGGCTGAAGTTTGCCTGCAGTCAGGAAATTCCCAGCCAAGTTTGACATGATTGGTATCCGCTCATCCAAAAGGTGACCGGCGCCGAATCAGAGATGTCAACAGTATCCGGGCGTTAGCATTCCACGAGGGGAGTGGACGATGTCATCTTCAGTTGTGGCACCTGTCCCTGCAGTCAACAATCCCGACGATGAGTGGGTCCGTCCCACCTGGGAAGAAGTGGTCACCAACCATTCCGCGAAGGTCTACCGGCTGGCCTACCGCCTGACCGGCAACAAGTTCGATGCTGAGGACCTCACCCAGGAAGTGTTCGTCCGCGTCTTCCGTTCCCTGGACAACTTCAAGCCCGGAACGCTCGACGGCTGGCTCCACCGCATCACCACCAACTTGTTCCTTGACCAGGCACGCCGGAAGACCCGCATCCGTTTCGATGCCCTGGCGGAGGACGCAGAGTCCAGGCTGCCGGGCCGCGAGCCCGGACCCGAGCAAAGCTTCGAACTGAACAACCTCGACCTTGACGTGCAGGCCGCGCTGGAGGAACTTCCGCCGGACTTCCGCGCCGCCGTGGTCCTGTGCGACCTCGAGGGGCTGTCCTACGACGAAGTCGCAGAGGCGTTGGGCGTCAAGCTGGGGACCGTCCGCTCGCGCATCCATCGTGGCAGGACCATGCTCCGGGAGAAGCTGGCCCACCGCGACCCGCGCCCGCAGCAGTCCCGCCGCAAGCTCAAGATGCCGCGCATCGCCGGCATCCTCTGAACGGCACATGAGGTCCCAGTTTCCTTTCGGCGGCAGGCATCAGCGCACGGGCAGCCACCTGGAGGCCTGCCAGGAGTGTGCTGCCACCGTTCGCCGGGAACGCCAGTACCTGGAGCGTCTTCGGGACGCTCCCATACCGCCCGCCAGCGATGACCTGACTGCACGGTTGCTGGCGCGCACCTCGGAACTGGCCGCGCAGCCGGCAGCGTCCGTAGACCACAGCAGCACTTCCCGCCTGGCCGCCCGGGCCCTTGCGCTGACCGCCGGCGGAACAGTGGCTGCTGCCGGGGTACTGGCCGTTGGGGCATTCACGGCGGCTGGAGATCCCACGGCCGGCGGGGCGGTGGGCACGGAGGCGGCCTTTTCGCATGTCTCCTCGCAGACACCGGCGGACGGCAGGACGTTGACCACGGCACAGCTTGCAACACTGCGCTTTGAAGGCTGGGCCTGCCCCGACCTGCAGGCCATGGGATTCCACGTGGAATCGGCCAAGGCGCTGGTTGTTGACGGCCAGCCTGCGGTGGAGCTTTGGCTTACCGACGGCGCGCATCACGCCACCGTCACGGAACAGCATCCCGTCACCGGGCAGGCGGCAGCACAGGTTGCCGCTGCCGGAAATGCGCCGGCGGAAGCCGCCGGAGCTGGCGAGAAAGCGGGCCCGTCGCAGGATTGGGCCACGTCACCAAGGGCCGCCACCTACCGTGCGGAAGGCCTCACCATTACCTACCGCTCCGACCTGCCCGCCGCGCAGTCCAACCAAGCCCTGCCCATCCTCAAACGGCTTGCGGACAGCGCCGCAGAAGGTGTGGCGGCTGCCGTTCCGGACAGCTCCGAGGGGCAGGCAGCCGAGCCGCTGGAGGCACGGCTGGAACGCGGGTTCGGCAAGATCGCGGCGCTGTTTACCCAGTGACGCGAACTGTTGCTCCGTCCGCGGGACGGGAATCGTCACTCGCAGCCCGGAAAGGGTAATCTTCCTAAAGTGTTTGGAATCAACGGCCCGGAGTTCATTCTTCTGCTGATCATTGGCGTGCTGGTGATCGGCCCCCAGCGGCTGCCTGAATATACCCAGAAGCTGGCGAACCTGGTCAAGGAAGTCCGCCGCATGGCCAACGGTGCGCGGGAACAGATCAAGGAAGAAGTGGGCATCGACATCGACGATGTCGACTGGAAGAAGTACGATCCGCGCCAGTACGATCCCCGACGCATCATCAAGGAAGCACTGCTCGACGACGACACTAAGCCAGTGAGCGCGGGCGCTCCCGCCGCCGTGGCTGCGGTCTCCGGCGCAGCGGCAGCAGCCGAGTCAGCTCCTGCACGGCCCGAGAGGGTAGTGGAGAGGTTGGCCCCGGGCGAGGTTGCCCCGTTCGACACCGAAGCCACTTGAGGCCTGCCTGCTCAACGGGGCTTACAGCTCAGCGGGGCTGCAGCCCCAGCTTCATCCCGGCCAGGCCGCGGGGTTTGGCCGCCAACTGCCCTGCAATGGCCGCCAGCGCCGCCGCTCCCGCCGAATCCGGCTGGCCCAGGACGATGGGCACCCCGGAGTCCCCGCCTTCCCGCAACTGGATGTCCAGGGGAATCTGGCCCAGCAGCGGCACGTCAGTACCTACCGTGGCGCTGAGGCGTTCGGTGAGGACTGCCCCGCCGCCGCTTCCAAAGAGTTCCATCCGCCCGCCGTCGGGCATTTCCAGGTAGGACATGTTCTCAATGACGCCCGCGATCTTCTGCCCGGTCTGGGTGGCAATCGCGCCGGCCCGCTCTGCGACGTCTGCCGCTGCCGCCTGAGGTGTGGTGACCACCAGGATTTCGGCCTTGGGCAGCAGCTGGGCAACGGAGATGGCAATGTCACCCGTGCCCGGCGGAAGGTCCAGGAACAGGGCATCCAGGTCGCCGAAGTAGACGTCGGTGAGGAACTGTTCCAGGGCGCGGTGCAGCATGGGTCCGCGCCAGGCGACCGGCTTGTTGCCGGTGACGAACATACCGATGGAAATCACCTTCACCCCGTACGCCACCGGGGGAAGGATCATGTCGTCCACCTGGGTGGGTTTTTGCGTGATGCCCATCAATGCCGGGACGGAGAAGCCGTACACATCCGCGTCCACGATGCCCACCCGGAGGCCCTGGGCGGCCAGGGCGCTGGCCAGGTTGACCGTGACGGAGGATTTTCCCACCCCGCCCTTGCCGCTGGCCACCGCGTAGACCTTGGTGAGCGAGCCGGGGTCATTGAACGGGATGCTGCGCTGCCCGCCCGCGCCGCGCAGCTTCTCCTTGAGCGCGTCGCGCTGAGCCTGGTCCATCACCTTAAGTTCGACGTCGACGGCGGTGACACCGGGGACGGCGGAAAGGGCCTTTTGGGAATCGGCGGTAATGGTGTCCCGCAGCGGGCAGCCCGCGATGGTGAGCAGGACCGCCACGGTGACCTTGCCGTCGTCGGACACCTGGACGGAATCCACCATGCCCAGCTCGGTGATGGGGCGGCGAAGTTCGGGATCGATGACCGTGGCCAGGGCGTCATTGACGGCCTGGTGCAGTGGGGCGGCGCTTGCTGTTGCGGGATCGATGGGGGCGCTCATGGGAGGAGCCTCGGCTTTCATGCGGTTGCGGGCCGCCGGAAAGTGGACGGCCTGGCGGTCATTGGGCAGAGTGGCCGGGTTTGACCCGGGGGATCTGCTGGGTACGCGGGCTGCGCTGCCGGTCCCGTTGTTCACGAAGCTTGTCCTTGACCTTGTCCCGCTGTGACTCGTGCGAGCCCGGCCCGGTGTCGTCGTGGGCGCGCAGCTCCTCCTGGGCTTCGAGCAGGTCCTCAAGGAGGGAACGAAGCTCGGCCCGGACGTAGTCGCGGGTGGCTACCTCGCGCAGTGCGATCCGAAGGGAGGCAAGCTCCCGGGTGAGGTACTCGGTATCGGACAGGTTGCGTTCGGCGCGCTGGCGGTCCTGCTGCAGGGAGACGCGGTCGCGGTCATCCTGCCGGTTTTGCGCGAGCAGCAGCAGGGGTGCTGCGTAGGAGGCCTGCAGCGACAGCATCAGGGTCAGCAGCGTGAAACCAAGGTCCCGGGAGTCGAACTGCCACTCCGTGGGCGCCCACGTGTTCCAGCCCAGCCAAAAGATGCAGAACACCGTCATGTACACCAGGAACTGGGGCGTACCCATGAACCGGGCAAAGGCCTCGGTGGCGTGCCCGAACGCATCGGGGTCCGGGCGGAACGTGGGCAGGATCCGTTGCCTGCCGCTCAGGGGTGTGTCGAGGCTGCCTTTTGATTCCGCTTTGGCCAGGTTCCGCTGGTTGGGGTTCTTCGGAGCACTGATATCAGCCAATGCGGCCACCGAGCTTTCTTATCGGGGCTTCGCCATCATGGGCGCGCCAGTCGTCCGGCAACAAATGATCCAATACGTCATCAACAGTCACCGCCCCCACAAGCCGGCCGGCGTCATTGATCACCGGGAGGGAGTTCAGGTTATACGTGGCCAAGGTCCGAGCCACTTCGCTGATGTGCGCCTGGTCGGACAGCGGTTCCAGGTTCTTGTCCACCAGGTTTCCCAGTGCCTCGAACGGCGGGAAACGCAGCAGCTGCTGGATGTGCACCACGCCCAGGAAGCGGCCGGTAGGCGTTTCCAACGGCGGCCGGGCAATGAAGATCGACGACGCCAGCGCGGGGGAGAGCTCCTCGCGCCTGACATGGGCCAGGGCTTCGGCGACGGTGGCTTCCGGGGGGAGGATCACCGGGACGGGGGTCATCAGGCCGCCGGCCGTGTCCTCGTCATATTCGAGCAGGCGGCGGACGTCCTCGGCGCCTTCGGGCTCCATCAGCTGGAGCAGTTCCTCGGCCTGCGCGGAGGGAAGCTCACCGAGGAGGTCGGCGGCGTCGTCCGGGTCCATCTCCTCCAGGACATCGGCTGCGCGCTGGACATCCAGCGCGGAGAGGATCTCCACCTGGTCGTCCTCCGGGAGCTCCTGCAGGACGTCCGCCAGGCGTTCGTCCTGGAGTTCGCTGGCCACCTCGAAGCGGCGCTTGTCGCTCATCTCCTGGAGCGCCTCGGCGAAGTCGGCGGGTTTGAGGTCCTCGTGGTTGGCCACAAACTGCGTGGCGGCCTGCGGCTCGGTCTTCTGGCCCTGCTGGGCGTCCGCCCAGTCGATGATCAGGGTCTCGTTGCGGCGCAGCCGGCTCAGGGGCGACAGCGAGTGCCCGCGCCGGACGAAGAGCTTGCTGACGAACCAGTCGCGGGACCGGTGCTGGTCAATGGCGATGTCTTCGATGGTGGCGTCGCCGCTGCCGTCGCGGAGCGTGACGCGCCGGTCGAACATCTCGGCCACCACCAGGGTCTCCGCCCCGCGCTGTTCAAACCGGCGCAGGTTGACCAGGCCGGTGCAGATGACCTGGGTCTGGTCGATGGAGGTGATGCGGGTCATGGGAACGAAGACGCGCTTCTTGCCCGGAACTTCCACCACGATGCCCACCACGTGCGGGGCACCCTGGGTCCCGCGGGACAGCACAACAACATCGCGCAACCGGCCCAGCCGGTCGCCCAGCGGGTCGAAGACATCGAGGCCCAGAAGGCGCGCCACGAAGACGCGTGCAGGTGTTGTGCTCACCACTACAGGCTACCGAGTCTGCTCTCTTTTAGCTGAATTTACAGGCAGCACCCACCTTGATGGGCAAGAATGGGGTTATGTCGAACTTATTTGGTGCACCCAGGGCCGGCGCCCCGAACGGACCGGACGATGCCCGGGCTGTTCCCACCGGTGACACCGTTGGCTCCTACACCTCCTACCTCGACGCCCAAAAAGCCGTGGACTACCTGGCGGACCAGCAGTTCCCGGTCCAGATGGTCTCCATCGTGGGCAATGAGCTGAAGATGGTGGAGCGGGTGACGGGGCGGCTGAGCTACCCCCGGGTGGCACTTTCCGGGGCATTGAGCGGCATGTGGTTTGGCCTGTTCGTGGGGGTCATGCTGTCCTTCTTCGCGCCTTCCCCCGGATACTTTTCGATCATGACATCGGTGCTGATGGGCGCCGCCTTCTTCATGCTCTTTGGCATCGTTACCTACGCCATGCAGCGCGGCAAGCGCGACTTCACGTCCACTAGCCAGGTGGTGGCAACGAACTACGACGTCATCGTGGCCCCGGAAGCAGCCCACGAGGCCCGGCGCCTGCTCCAGCAGTTGCCGATGTCCCGTTCCGACGCTGCCTCCGGCCACGGCCCCTACACGCAAAACGACTACTACAACCAGCCTTACCAGCAGCAGCATCCGCAGCAGCAGGGGCCTGCGCGTCCAGCCGGCTGGAACGATCCGTACGGCCAGCGGCCTGCCGGCCCTTCCCACGAAGGGCCCGAGCACGGTGCATCGGCCCAGGACGGACAGGCGTATCCGCACGACGCCGGGCAGCAGCAGGGCAATCAGCAGTATGGCGGCGGCCAGCAGCAGCAGCCCGTCCGTTCGGTCCGCTACCCGGACCTGCCGGACGGCCGCCCGCAGTACGGCGTCAGGGTCCCGCAGGGTCCCGCCGCGGATGCCGGGCAACAAGGACCGGGACATAGCCCGGAACATGCTGCGGACCAGCAGGAACACCATGGTGGAGCGCACCGTGCGGAAGAACATTACGGATCCGAGGGCGACCAGCACCAGGGCGAACACCGGCAGTAGCAGCCGGCACGTTTACCGGGCCTGACATCGGGGCGCACAAAGAGCGGGACCGCCGGAAAGAATCCGGCGGTCCCGCTCTTTGTTCATCGCTGCCCTGGATCAGGCTTCTTCGGTCCGGTAGATCCCGGCCATCCAGTCCTCCACGTCTTCCGCATTGCGAGGCAGGGCGGCACTGAGGTTGACGGGGCCATCAGCGGTCATGAGGATGTCGTCCTCGATCCGGACGCCGATGCCGCGGTACTCCTCCGGGATCGCCAGGTCTTCCTTCTTGAAGTACAGGCCAGGCTCGATGGTGAACACCATGCCTTCGGTCAGGACGCCGTCGAGGTAGAGTTCCCGCTTGGCCTGCGCGCAGTCGTGCACGTCCAGTCCCAAATGGTGGCTTGTGCCGTGCGGCATCCAGCGGCGGTGCTGCTGGCCTTCCGGGCTGATCGCCTCCTCAACGCTGACGGGCAGGATTCCCCACTCGGAAAGGCGCTCGGCCAGGACCGTGGTGGCCGCGGTGTGGATGTCGCGGAACTTGGTCCCCGGCTGGGCGGCGGCGAAACCGGCATCGGCTGCATCGAGGACCGCCTGGTAGACCTTGCGCTGGACGTCGCTGAAGGTGCCGCTGGCCGGAAGCGTCCGGGTGATGTCCGCGGTGTAGAGCGAGTCGGCCTCGACTCCGGCGTCCAGGAGCAGGAGTTCGCCGGCGTGGATGCGCCCGGTGTTGCGGGTCCAGTGCAGCACCGTGGCGTTGTTGCCGGACGCTGCGATGGTGTCGTAGCCGAGTTCGTTCCCCACCTCGCGGGCCCTGGCGAAGAATGCTCCTTCAACCACGCGTTCGCCGCGGGCGTGTGTGAGGGCCCGGGGCAGGGCCTTAACAACCTCTTCGAAGCCTTCCACGGTGGCGGACACCGCAATCTTCATCTGCTCAATTTCCCACTCGTCCTTCAACAGGCGCAGTTCGGAGAGGGCCTCGCTGAGCTTCTCGTCCAGGGCATCCAGGACGCCCAGGTCCAGGTTTTCGGGGTCCCTGGCGGTGTTGTAGCGGGCGGTGTCCACCAGGGCGTCGAGGTTCTCGTCGACCTTACGGACCAGGCGGATCGAGATGCCGCCGATTTCCGGGGCGCCCACGTCCTTGGTGATGGCTGTTTCCAGCTGGTCGATGTGTGCGGTGGCCAGGCCCAGGCGGGCCTCGAACTCTTCGAGGGTGGGACGGGCCCCGATCCAGAACTCACCCGAGCGGGAGTCCGCGTAGAACTGTTCGGTGTCCCTGCCGGCCAGCGGCCGGAAGTAAAGCGTGGCGCGGTGGTTCCCGCCGTCGTCGCCTGTTCCCTCTTCCACCGGTTCAAGGATCAGGACCGCGTCCGGCTCGTGGTCCAGGCCGAGACCGGTCAAGTGCGCGAAGCCGGAGTACGGGCGGAAACGGTAGTCGCAGTCGTTGGACCGGACCTTCAACGGCCCTGCGGGGATGACCAGGCGTTCACCTTTGAACAGGGCAGAGATCGCCTTGCGCCGGTTCGCGGCATAGGGGGCCACGGCGTCCAGCTGGGGAAGCTCCTGGCTGGACGGCGCCCAGTTGCTGGCCATGAAGGCCTTGAAGGCGTTGGAACTGGGCCGCTGGGAGCGGTTGTTGACGCGCTCCTCCAACGGCTGGGAAGCAGAGTTTTGGGTGTTTTCGGCATCGTTCACGGCACCATCGTCTCACCAGCGTCCCGGCTAAGCGAACAGGCCTCCCCGGTCTCTTGTTCCCGGTCCACTACGCTGGATAAGTGAGGATTGACCTGCATGCCCACTCCAATGTCTCCGATGGCACCGAGACCCCTGCCGATGTCATGGCCTCTGCTGCCCGTGCGGGGTTAGACGTGGTGGCGCTGACCGACCACGATTCAACGGCAGGCTGGGCGGAGGCTTCCGCCGCCGCTGCAACATACGGGGTGGCCCTGGTACCGGGGATGGAGGTGTCCTGCCGGACGGAGGAGGGCATCAGCGTCCACCTCCTGAGCTACCTGCACGATCCCACCCATCCCGGCCTCCTGGAGGAGATCACCAAGGCCAAGGATTCCCGGCAGACCCGGGCCGAGCGGATGGTGACCATCCTGGCTGAAGACTATCCACTCACGTGGGACGACGTGATCCACCACGTCGCGCCCGGCGCCACCCTGGGACGGCCGCACATCGCTGACGCCCTCGTTGCCGCAGGGGTGGTGGAGGACCGTTCAGAGGCCTTCGCCTCCATCCTTACCTCCCGCTCGCGGTACTTCATTCCGCACTACGCTCCGGACCCTGCCACCGCCGTCGAACTTGTCCGTGCCGCCGGCGGCGTGCCGGTGTTCGCCCACCCCGTGGCCTCTGCGCGGGGGCGGATCGTGGGGGAGCGTACGTACCGCGAGATGATCGACGCCGGCCTGGCAGGGCTGGAAATCGACCACCGGGATAATCCGGAGGAGGGCCGCGCCTTCCTCCGGAGGCTCGCGGCGAAGCACGACCTGCTGGTCACCGGGTCCTCCGACTACCACGGAACCGGGAAGCCCAACCTGCTCGGGGAGAACCTCACGGCACCGGGCATGCTGGCGCGGATCGAGGAACTCGGCACGGGAGCCGTCGTCGTCCGCCCCTAAGACGCAGGCCGGCCCCGAAGGGCCGGCGGGAACTTAGCTGGGCTGGCGGGTCACCAGGGTGGCGTGCGCACCCAGCCGCTTGGCCATGATGTCGATGGCCGGCTGGTTCTGGTCCACGCACACGAACTTCCGGCCCAGCTTCGCGGCCACTGCCCCCAGGGTGCCGGAGCCGGCGAAGAAGTCCAGGCACCAGTCCCCGGGACGGGACGAGGCAGCGACGACGCGCCGGACCAGGCCCTCCGGCTTCTGCGTGGGGTAGCCGGTCTTTTCCTTGCCGGTGGGCGAGACGATGGTGTGCCACCAGACATCCGTGGGCAGCTTTCCCAGCTCCCGCTTGGCCGGGGTTACCAGGCCGGGGGCCATGTAGGGTTCGCGGTCCACCTCGGCGCTGTCGAAGTGGTACTTGGCCGGGTTCTTGACGTACACCAGGATGTTGTCGTGCTTGGTGGGCCACCGGTTTTTTGCGCGGGCGCCGTAGTCGTAGGCCCAGATGATCTCGTTCAGGAAGCATTCCCGGCCAAAGATGGCGTCCAGCATGACCTTGGCGTAGTGCACCTCGCGGTAGTCCAGGTGCAGGTACAGGGTTCCATCGTCGGCAAGGAGCCGCCAGGCTTCCACGAGCCGCGGTTCCAGGAAGGACCAGTAGTCGCTGAACGCGTCGTCGTAGCGGTGCAGGGCGCCCTTGATGGTGTCGTAGGAGCGGCCCTTGAAACCCACCCGGTCCCCGCTGCCTTCAGCGTTGACCACCATGCGGGTTTCCTGGCGCTGCTGCGGCCGGCCGGTGTTGAAGGGCGGGTCCACGTAAATCAGTGTGAAGGCGCCGTCCGGCAGCGTGGGGAGGTACTCCGCGTTGTCCGCGTGCACCACCAGGCTGCCGCCGTCCGGCGCCCAAACAGTGTCAGTCATCGGGGCAGTTAGCCCTCGGAGATGCCAGGC
This sequence comes from Arthrobacter sp. E1SS-5, assembly GCF_057073715.1. Classification (NCBI taxonomy): domain Bacteria; kingdom Bacillati; phylum Actinomycetota; class Actinomycetes; order Micrococcales; family Micrococcaceae; genus Arthrobacter; species Arthrobacter sp. E1SS-5. Next base: position 2,884,671 of record NZ_CP172703.1, on the reverse strand, counting down.
TGCGTGCCCTTGTCGGCGCCCGCCACCACTTCGCCGTTGCGGCGGCGGGTGCGGGTGCGGGTACGGCGGGCGCGCGACGGCTGGCCGCCATCGGCTGCCGGGGCGGCAGCTTCACCGGCAGGTGCGGCTTCCGGGTTGGACGTACGACGGCGGCGCTCGCCTGATTGGCCGGCTGAATCACTGCTGCGGCCTCCTTCGCGGTTGCCGCCCTTGCTGCGTCCGCGTCCGTCCCGGGACCGGGACGAGTCCCGGCCGCCGCGGCTGTTCTTCTTACCGGTCTCGCCAAGGTCCTCGAGGACCTCTGCGTCGACGCCGGCCAGGGTTCGCTTGTCGCGCGGCAGGCGGCCCTTGGTGCCCTCGGGAATGTCCAGGTCCGTGTACAGGTGCGGCGAGGATGAGTAGGTTTCGACGGGTTCGGGCACGTTGAGGCCCAGTGCCTTGTTGATCAGTGCCCAGCGTGGGACATCGTCCCAGTCCACAAACGTGACCGCGGTGCCCTTGTTCCCGGCCCGGCCGGTGCGGCCCACCCGGTGCAGGTAGATCTTCTCGTCTTCCACGCACTGGTAGTTGATCACGTGGGTGACGTCCTCGACGTCGATGCCGCGGGCCGCCACGTCCGTGGCCACCAGAACGTCCACCTTGTTGTTGCGGAAGGCACGCAGCGCTTGTTCACGGGCGCCCTGGCCCAGGTCGCCGTGGAGGGCGGCGGCAGCGAAGCCGCGGTCCACCAGTTCCTCGGCCACCTTGGCGGCGGTGCGCTTGGTCTTGGTGAAGATGATGGTCCGCCCGCGCCCGCGCGCCTGCAGGATGCGTGCCACCACTTCGGTCTTGTCCATGCTGTGCGCACGGTAGATCAGCTGGCGGATGTCCCGCTTGGTCAGGCCCTCGTCCTCCGGATCCGCGGCGCGGATGTGGGTGGGCTGGGTCATGTACCGGCGGGCCATGGCGATGACCGGGCCGGGCATCGTGGCGGAGAACAGCAGTGTCTGGCGGACGGCGGGGGTGGCAGCGATCAGGGTCTCCACGTCCGGCAGGAAGCCGAGGTCCAGCATCTCGTCGGCTTCGTCCAGGACCACGATTTTGACGTTCTTCAGGCTCAGGTGCTTCTGCTTGTAGAGGTCGATCAACCGGCCGGGGGTGCCGACCACTACCTCTACACCCTTCTTCAGGGATTCAATCTGGGGCTCGTACGCCCGGCCGCCGTAGATGGTGGCGATCCTGGCGTTGCGCTTGCGCGACGCGGTCTGAAGGTCGCTGGCCACCTGGACCGCCAGTTCACGGGTGGGAACGATGACCAGGGCCTGCGGGGCTCCCGGCACGGCCAGCTTGGCGTAGCCGGGGTCGTCCTGGCCGATGACGCGCTGGAGCGCCGGAATGCCGAAGCCCAGGGTCTTGCCGGTTCCGGTTTTGGCCTGGCCGATGATGTCGTGGCCGCCCAGGGCTACCGGCAGGGTCATGGCCTGGATGGGAAAGGGGTGGGTAATCCCGGCGTCGGCCAGGGACTCCACGATGTCGTCGCGGACGTTGTAGTCGGCAAAGGACTTTTCGGCGATCTCGTGCGGCGTCTCGTCCGAGATGATGGTCTCTTCCGGTTCGATGGTCTCCGTACCGGACACGTCGCTCAGAAGCTGGTGGGTATGCAATTCACTCACAGGGGAGTTTCCTTATTCATTTAGGCATTGGCGCTGCCTGCTCAACGGGCCGGCCAGGGCTGGCCGCTCCGGAGCACGCTCTGGCGCGCAAGCAATTCCAGTGGAAGCCGATCGCGGGCTATCTAATGCTGGCACTGGGGACCAGCGGGCAATTCTCAAGATCGCGTAGGGGCGGGCTTGTTGGTTTCAAATGGAGGAAATCAACGACCGGGCATCCAGTTCTACTCCTCCAGTCTAGCCGCATGGGTGCAGAAACACGGTTTCGGCCCGCTTGCGGCGTCCGCTGGTTGCTCAGCGGACCAGTTCGAAGTGGATCTCCCGGGTGGTGATGTCAGAGGACACCAGCCGGACCCGGACCTTGGTGCCGGACTCCAATTCGCCGGCGCAGCGAGCGGTCACCGCGGGTTCTGCGATCTGGATGATCCCGGAGCTCCCGTTGCCGTTCTTCCCATTGCCGTTGCCATTCTTCCCGTTGTTGCCGTTGCCGTTCTGCGGCTTGGACCCGGAGATCACGATCGCGTCGAACTCCTGCCCGATGTGGTTCAACAGCAGCGCCGCCTCCACGGTGTCCAGGGCCAGGCGTTCCATCCGGGATGCCAGCTGGTCCGATCCCGCCATGATGCCCGGCAGCAGCGGCAGGGCTTCGCGTGCCCAACCGGGAACATCGCCGCCGTTGCTCAGGGCCTCGCAGATGACCAGAACGAAGCGGTCCACCAAGCGGCGCAGCGGCGCGGTGGTGTGGGCATAGGCCGCGCCGATGGCGGACTGGATTCCGTCCTCGGGGACGGTTCCATCGAAGGCGGTGTAGGACGCTCCGCGGAACAGCATGCCTGCCGAATGCATGATGGCCAGCTGCCTCGGGTCGGTGGGATCCAGGGAGCGCAGGTATTCGCCGTAGCTGACTTCGCCGTCCCACGGCCTGCCCAGCACCTCCGTCTGCAGCCGGAAGTGCCTCAGGGACCGTTCATCCGGTGCCGGCATGGTGCGCAGGATGCCCACCTTGCCCTCAAGCATGAGCTCAGCGGCCGCCATCCCGGTCATCAGCGAAATCTGCGCGTTCCAGTCCTCCACCGGAAGCTGTGGAACCGCGTCAATCCGGTAGCCGCCGTCGGGCAGTTGGACAATCTCCTGCTCGGGCATGTTGAGGCTGGCGCCTTCACGGGCCCGCTCCAGTGCCACCCGCTTCAGGCCCACCTCGCGGAGCAAATGGAGCACGGGGGAGGCCGTCCCGGCGTCGAGGTCTGCCTGGGCGCCCTTGTAGCTGAGCTTGTCGCGGCTGCGGACACGCGCCCGACGGACGCCTACTGCCAGGACGGTTGCTTCGGCGTCGAGAGTGAAGTCCCAGACGAAGGCAGAACACTCCTGGCCGGGAAGCAGGCTCCCGGCCCCTTCGCTGATGACCTCCGGGTGCAGCGGGATCCGGCCGTCCGGGGCGTAGAACGTCTGGCCGCGCCGCCGCGTCTCGGCGTCCAGGGGACCTCCCGGCGCAACGAAGGCCGGAACATCGGCGATCGCATACATCACGCGGTAGCCGTCCCCGTCCAATTCGATGAACACTGCCTGGTCCAGGTCGGTGGAGGACGCCGGATCGATGGTGACGAACTCTACGGCGGTCAGGTCGTAGGACGGAAGCTGCAGCGCGGCCACGGCAGCGAGGGCGTCTTCCACGGCTTCGGCGGGGTATGGACCCGGAAGTTCAAGTTCCGTCCGCAGCAGGCCCAGCGCCTCTTCCAAGGCGTTCTTATGGTCGTGGACGTTGGGGGCCAGCCGATGATGTGACACAAAATTCAGCGTAGCCCCAAGTTCCGGGATTAAGCAGGCTCAGGAGCCGGCGGCGTCCAGCGCGTCGAGGAGGGAGGCAGCAGCGGCGGCGGGATCAGGGGCTTCGGTGATGGCACGGACCACCACGATCCTGCGCGCGCCCGCCTCCGCCACCTGGTGGACGTTGCCGTGGTCGATGCCGCCAATGGCAAACCAGGGCACCGGATCCCCAGCCTGCCGGGACGCCCCGGCTGCATACTTCACCAGGTCGGGACCGACGGCGGCCCTGCCGGGTTTGGTGGGCGTGGCCCAGACCGGACCCACGCAGAAGTAGTCCAGGCCGGAGGGGCCGGCGGTGGCGGCAAGGGCGGCATCCACCTGTTCAGCCGTGTGGCTGGAAAGTCCGATGGCGGCGTTCCCGTTGACCAGCGTGCGTGCTGCCGCCAGCGGCAGGTCCTTCTGGCCAATGTGGAACACAGGGGCCCCGGAAAGCACGGCGATGTCGGCGCGGTCATTAACCGCCCACAGCTTGCCGTGCCGCACCGCCACTTCCTTCAGCACCGCCAAAAGGTCCAGTTCCTCGGCGGCCTCGATGGTCTTGTCCCGCAGCTGGATGATGTCCACGCCGCCGGCAAACGCCGCGTCCACGAACTCCGCAAAGTCGCCGCGGTCCCGCCGCGCATCGGTGCAGAGGTACAGGCGGGCAGCCTTGAGGGCCTCATTGTCCCGGGCGTTGACAACCTCGGCATTGGCGACTCCGCCGGCTGGAGCGTGGGAACCTGCAGGAAAGGATGGGGTGGTCGCATTCATGCCTGCAAGCCTAATTCCTCTAAACTGGGGAGGTACTGCGGGAGCCCGCGGCAGCTGTCACAAAGCGCCGGGCTGAGAGGGCGTCAGAGCCGACCGCTTGACCTGATCCGGTTAATGCCGGCGTAGGGAAGGAACCCACATGCGTACCCCCGGCACTGCCCATCCCGCGTCCGATGATGCGTCCATCCCCTCCACCCTTCCGGCAACACTACGGGCCGACGTCGCCGTCATTGGCGGGGGAGTGGTGGGACACGGCATCGCCTGGGAGGTGCAGCGTTCCGGACGCTCCGTCGTCCTCATTGACGACGCGCCCGGTTCCGGCGCCAGCTGGGCCGCCGCCGGCATGCTGGCCCCGGTGAGCGAACTGCACTACCAGGAGGAAGACCTCCTGGAACTCATGCTGGAGGCATCGTCGCGGTGGCCGGGGTTCGCTGCCGGTCTCGCCGATGCATCGGGCGCGGATTCCGGATACCTGACGACGCCGACACTCGCCGTGGGTGCCGACGCCGCAGACCGCCGCGCGCTGATGGACCTGCGCACGGTCCAGCAGGCCCACGGGCTGGCGGTGGAACCCCTCACCGTGCGGGAGGCGCGCCAACGCGAACCCCTCCTCAGTCCCGCCATCGCCTGCGCCCTCGACACCCCCGCGGACCACCAGGTGGATCCCCGGCGGTTGGTGGCGGCCCTGCGGCTGGCGCTGGCCCGCGCCGCGCAGGAGTTGCCGGGCCCGGCTGTGGCAGGGGCGGTGGACGGGTACGCCGTGCCGGACCGGGCAGCCGGGCTGTTGTGGGACGGCGGAACGGTGGCAGGAGTCCGGCTCGCCGGTGGCGGCACCGTCCTGGCAACGGAAACCGTGGTGGCCAACGGCCTGCAGTCAGGTGCGCTCGCGGACCTTCCCCCCGGCCTCGAACTGCCGCTGCGGCCCGTGCACGGGGACATCCTCCGGCTGGCAGTTCCCCGCCACCTCCAGCCCCTGGTGACAGCTACGGTGCGGGGGCTGGTCCACGGAATTCCGGTGTACATCGTGCCGCGGCAGGACGGGACCGTGGTGATCGGAGCCACCCAGCGCGAGGACGCCCTGTCCGATGCCGTCAGTGCCGGCGGCGTCTACCAGCTGCTGCGCGATGCCCAGGCCCTGGTGCCCGCCGTCGCTGAACTCGAACTCCTGGAGTCCACCGCCCGGGCCCGGCCCGGAACCCCGGACAACGCGCCGCTGCTGGGACGGGTGCCGGTGGGCCCGACCCCAAGGGGCGAAGGGGCCGGAGCGGAAGCGGGCCACGTCCCGGGGCTCATCATCGCCACCGGCTTCTTCCGGCACGGCGTCCTGCTCACCCCTGCCGCAGCAGCTATCTGCACGGGGCTGCTGGACGGAAAACCCGACCCCCGTTGGGCGCCCTTCAGCCCGGAACGGTTCTCCAGGCCGGCAACGGCCACCCAACGCACCGACATCAAGGAGACAGCGTGAACATCACCCTCAACGGAAACCCGCACACGGTGGCGGACGGCGCCTCCATCACCATGCTCGTCAGCGAGGTCACGGGGCGTCCGCTGGCTGACAATGGGCAGGCGACGGACGGCGGGAAGCTGGGCGTCGCCGTCGCACATAACGCCCAGGTGGTGCCGCGCAGCCAATGGTTCGCCACCGCGCTCGCCGAGGGCGACGACATTGAACTCGTTACCGCAGTACAGGGAGGCTGACGCCATGACCGAAACCAGCACCATCAACCCCGCCGGAAACACCGGTGCCGGCGACGCCCTGGTGATCGACGGCGTGGCCCTCGGCTCCCGCCTCATCATGGGCACAGGCGGGGCACCGAGCCTGGACGGCCTGGGCGCAGCGCTCCTGGCCTCCGGCACCGCCCTGACCACGGTGGCCATGCGGCGCTACTCAACCGCGGAAACCGGATCGCTGTTCCAGCTGCTGGTGGACCACGGGATCCGGGTGCTGCCCAACACCGCCGGCTGCTTCACCGCCAGGGACGCGGTCCTCACGGCGGAACTGGCGCGGGAGGCCCTGGAGACCGACTGGGTGAAGCTCGAAGTCATCGCCGACGAACAGACCCTCCTGCCGGACGCCGTGGAACTCGTGGAGGCCACGGAACAGCTGGTCAACCGCGGCTTCAAGGTCTTCGCCTATACCAACGATGATCCCGTTCTTGCGCTGCGGCTCGAAAACCTCGGCGCCACCGCCGTGATGCCCCTGGGTGCGCCCATCGGCACAGGCCTGGGAATCCTGAACCCGCACAACATCGAGCTGATCGTGTCGCGCGCGTCGGTCCCGGTGGTCCTGGACGCCGGCATCGGGACGGCATCCGACGCCGCCCTTGCCATGGAGCTGGGCTGTGACGCAGTACTGCTGGCCACGGCCGTGACGCGCGCGCAGAATCCCGCCCTCATGGGCGAGGCCTTCAAGCACGCTGTGATCGCGGGCAGGATGGCGCGGGCAGCAGGCCGCATTCCCCGCCGGGAGCACGCCCTCGCGTCGTCGGCCATGGAGGGCAGGGCGGAGTTCCTCTGACGTTAAGCAGCTGTGGCCACCACCCGGGCGGGTGGTGGCCACAGCTCGTTTAAGGACGCTTAGCGCCGCAGGATGGCGGTCAGCCGCTCCATGTCGTGGCGGGCGCGCGTGCGGCCCAGGTAGACCACTGCGCCGATGGCGGCAGCAATGCCCAGGACCATGGGCAGGACCCAGGGAAGCCAGGTCAGGCCGGGCAGGTAGCCGAAGCCGGCCGCCATCAGGATGATCCATGCCAGGGCTGCGACACCCACGGCGATACCCGCCGGAAGCACCGCGCCGTACTTGGCGTGGCGCTTGTCATTGGCCCAGACGATGAAACCGCCGGCGGCGGTGGCCAGCACCACGATGGTCAGCGAAAGCATGGATCTCCTCCTACGCGCGGGCTAGAACTGGCCGAAGCCCACGCGGCGGACCTCTTCTGCTCCGATTTCGACGTATGCCAGGGCATTCCCGGGAACGATAATCAGGCGTCCCTTGTCATCCTTGAGGCGCAGCTCATTGCCTTCGCTGATGGCCTCGCCAACAACCTTGGCCACCGTCTCGGCATCCTGGGTCGATTCCAGTACGATTTCGCGGCCAACGTTCTGAACGCCGATCTTAATTTCCAAGGGGGCCTCCCAGCCTGTGAAGTGCTCGTACTTCTCTACGAGGTGTTGTCTTATTTGTAGTCTAGGACTCTTTGGGGAAGCGAGAGATTCCGCGCCAAGCTAAACGGTAGATGAGGTCGCTGGCCACATCGAGGTCCAGGTTGCCATCGGTTTCCAGCCAGTACCGTGCACTGACCTGCGCCATTCCGGCCAGGCCGCGGCCCAGCAGTTCCGCCTCGAGATGGGGGAGCTTGGTGTCCTCGGCGATGACCCGTGCAATGGCATCGGCGAAGGTCCGGTTGAAAGTCTCCAGCCGGGAGCTGACGTCGGGATCGTTGATCAGGTCGGATTCGAAGACCAGCCGGTGGGCCTGGTCGTCGCTGGCGATGAAGTGGAAGTACGCGCGCATGACGGCCTGGACGCGTTCGTCGTTGTCCGTGGTGGAGTTCAGGGCACCGAGCATCAATTCGGTCAGGGATGCCAGGTGGCTTTCGAGCAGGGCGAGGTACAGGTCGCGTTTGGAAGGGAAGTGCTGGTACAGCACCGGTTTGCTCACATGGGCAGTCTCAGCGATCTCGTCCATGGCAGCGCCGTGGTAGCCGTTGGCAACGAACACTTCCTGGGCCGCAGCAAGGAGTTGGGCGCGGCGCTCATCCCGGGGCAGCCGGGCGGACCGTTGGCCTGCGGGGCGGGAGGGAGTTTGCGGTTCGGCGGCGGGCGGGCGGTCGGCCCGTGCTTCAGGGACCACAGTTGTCCTTCTTTCCATTGCAGTTACCCTTCACTTTACTGCGGGGTAATATGACCCGGCGGTATCCCGGGGCATACATTGAAGTATGGCTTCGTCTTTCACCGCAAATGTTTCAACCCTTTCCCTGGATCCGCTGGTGGAACCGGCTGCGGACCTGACCCCGGACGAGGTGGAGCGGTACTCCCGGCACCTGATCATTCCCGAGATCGGAGCACTGGGGCAGCGGCGGCTCAAGAACGCCAAGGTCCTGGTGATCGGGGCCGGCGGGTTGGGCGCCCCGGCACTGCTGTACCTTGCCGCGGCGGGTGTTGGCACCATTGGCATCATTGACGACGACGTGGTGGACCTGAGCAACCTGCAGCGCCAGGTCATCCACGGGGTGAGCGATGTGGGACGGCCCAAAATCGAGTCGGCGCGCGATGCCATCGCCGAGCTGAATCCGCTGGTGGACGTCCGGCTGCACAACGTGCGCCTGGACTCGTCCAACGCCCTTGAGCTGTTCAGCGGATACGACCTCATCCTGGACGGTGCCGACAACTTCGCCACGCGCTACCTGGTCAACGACGCCGCCGCCATCCTGGGCAAGCCCTACGTGTGGGGTTCCATCTTCCGTTTCGATGGCCAGGTCAGCGTCTTCTGGGAAAAGCACGGCCCCACCTACCGCGACCTCTACCCGGAGGCGCCGCCCGCAGGTTCGGTTCCTTCCTGCGGTGAGGGCGGCGTGTTCGGCATGCTGTGCGCTGCCGTGGGGTCGCTGATGGTGACCGAAGCAGTGAAGTTGATTACCGGCGTCGGACGTTCCCTGCTGGGGCGTGTGGCACTGTTCGACGCCCTGGGCGGCAGCTGGCGCGAGATCCGCGTGTCCAAGGACCCTGCGGCGGAACCCATCACCGAACTGACGGACTACGAGGCTTTCTGTGGCATTGCCCCCGCAGCCGAAGCGGACAAGGAACACACGGTCACCGCCACGCAGCTCGCCACCATGCTCGCCTCGCGGAAAGCCGGGCTCAAGGATTTCGAGCTGGTGGACGTCCGGGAAGCAGGGGAGTACGACATCGTGCGGATCGATGGCGCCACGCTCATCCCGCAGGGCCGCATCCTGGCCGGCGAGGCCTGGGATGAACTTCCGCAGGACCGGGACATCGTGTTCCACTGCAAGGCCGGGACCCGTTCCGCCAACGTGCTGGCGGCGGCGCGGCAGGCCGGCTATCAGCGGGTGAGCCATCTCGACGGCGGGATCCTGGCCTGGGTGCGGGACGTGGAACCCGAAAAGCCCGTCTACTAACTGCGTGCTCTATCAGATATGGCTCCCAAACCGATGGTTTGGGAGCCATATCTGATAGAGCAACTTAGGGGTGGGTCAGGCGGTTTCGCGGCCTTTGTGGTCCACCGGGCACTCGGCCTCAGCGGGTGCAGCGGAAGCAGCGGGGGAGGTGGCGGGCTGTTCGACGGTGATGCCGTACAACGCTTCCAGCGCTGCCACGTAGTCGTCCTGCTGGCCGTTGGCGGCGAGTTCGCGGGCGCGCACCGTAGGCACGTGCAGCAACTGCTTGACCATGCGGCGGAGGGCAAACTCCACTTCTTCGGCGGCGGCGGTGCAGCCGTGCCGGGCCCGGACCTTTTCCATTTCCGCGTCCAGCACGTTCATGGTGTGGCGCCGGAGGGCAACGATGGCCGAATCGACGGAGCGGGCTTCGCGTTCCTGCTCAAAGGCCTTCGCCGCACCCTTAACGATGCCGCTGGCCTGGGCGAGCGATTCCGCCTGTTCCTGCGGTGCCGCGAGCCGGACCGATTCGAGGGTCAGCAGCTCCACGCCGTCCAGCTCGCCGACGGCGGGGTCGAAGTCGTGCGTGAGGGCCAGGTCGATGGCGATCAGGGGCTGCGCGGAATCGGCGCGGACCTGCGCCAGTTCATCCGCCTCAACGCGGGTATCCGAACCGCTGCAGCCGATCATGACGTCGGCAGCTGCCACCGCGGGCCGCAGGGAGTCCACGTCCAGGGCCACGCCGCCGCGCGAGGCCACGAAGCCTTCTGCCCGGCCGGATGAGGAAAAGACGGAGATGTCCGTGCAGCCGCGTTCACGCAGGAGTGCCATGGTGGCCCCGGCGTAGGCCCCGGTCCCGAACAGCACAACCTTCTTGGTTGACCAGTCAGGGTTTTCGGAAAGATCGGTGGCCAGGTCCAGTGCCACGGAGACGATGGAAAGGCCGCGGGAACCAAGGGCGGTCTGGGCGCCCACGTCCTTGGCGGTCTTTGAGGCGGCCTGGAACAGCCGGACCAGGCCGGCGCTGGCGGTGCCATCGTGCTGGGCGTTGATCAGCGCCCGCCGCACCTGCCCGGCAATTTCGCGTTCACCCACGACGGCGGAGTCCAGTCCCGCGCTGACGGCGAACAGGTGCTGGGTCACCTCGGGTCCGGTCCGGGTGCTGAAGGAACGGGACACGAGGGGTTCGGCCAGGCCACTGGCCTCGCTGATCCGGGATACGAGGGCTGCCCGGGCCGCTTCGACGTCGTTCGGGTTGGGCGCCTCACCGTAGATTTCGTAGCGGTTGCAGGTGGCAAGGACCACCGCCCCGGCCACGGCAGGGGATTCGGTCAGCGCGGATGCGGCAATCCCGGAGGAACCGTTGCTCAACTGAGCAACGGTTTCAAGATCGATGTCGGCGTGTGTAGCCACCAATGAGAAAAGAACCACAGCAGACCAATCATAGCTTTTTCGTCGCCCGGTAGAACAACCTCCGGAAAGGATAGTCGCCACACGTCGAGGTGATTCGCGCCACCTCACTTGACCCGGCCCTGGCAGCGACAGGTTGTCGTTATCTTTTGCTGCTCTTTTTGGGCACAATCAAAAGCATGACTCCTAGCCCCGCCGTCTCAGCTGCCGGCGCCCTCGCCGCAGACCATCCACTGATGGACGGCCGCACCGCCGACTCCCCGCTGATCACGGCTTACCGCGGGGGCAAGCCGTCCCGCCGTCCCGTGTGGTTCATGCGGCAGGCGGGCCGGTCGCTGCCGGAATACCTGAAGGTGCGCGAGGGCATCGCGATGCTGGACTCCTGCCTCCGTCCTGAGCTGGCCTCCGAGATTACCCTGCAGCCCGTCCGCCGCCACGACGTGGACGCAGGCATCTTCTTCTCCGACATCGTGATCCCCTTGAAGCTGGCGGGCGTTGGAGTGGACATCGTGCCCGGGGTGGGGCCCGTCCTGGAAAAGCCCGTGCGCACCGCGGCCGACGTTGCCGCCCTGCCGCAGCTCACCTGGGAAGCCCTGGAGCCCATCCGCGAAGCCGTCCGGCTGACCGTGGCCGAGCTGGGCAAGACACCCCTGATCGGCTTCGCCGGTGCACCCTTTACCCTTGCCGCCTACATGGTGGAGGGAAAGCCGTCCCGCGACCACCTTGGCCCCCGGACCATGATGCACGCGGACCCGGAGACCTGGGCCGCGTTGGCCAACTGGGCTGCCGACGCCTCCGGCATGTTCCTCCAGGCCCAGCTCGAGGCGGGCGCCTCCGCCGCCCAGCTCTTCGACTCCTGGGCAGGCTCGCTGGGACTGGCCGACTACACCAAATATGTTGCGCCGGCGTCGGCCCGTGCCCTGGACCATGTCCGCCACCTCGGCGCCCCGCTGATCCACTTTGGCACCGGCGCCTCCGAACTCCTCGTGGCCATGCGCGACGTAGGCGTGGACGTGGTGGGCGTTGACTACCGGCTGCCGCTCGACGAGGCGAACCGCCGCCTGGGCGGAACGGTCCCGCTGCAGGGAAACATCGACCCCGCGCTGCTGTCAGCCCCCTGGGAAATCCTCGAAGCCCACGTCCGCGAGGTCATAGCCGCGGGATCGGCAGCTCCGGGCCACGTCCTGAACCTTGGCCATGGCGTACCGCCGGAAACGGACCCCGACGTCCTGACCCGGGTCGTGAAACTCATCCACTCCATTTCACCGGAGTAAACCCGTGGGCAGCTCTCCGGCAGCGCCCGGCACAGCGTTGGTGGTGGGCGGCGGGATCTCCGGGCTCCTGTCCGCCCGGGAACTTGCCGCCGCCGGCCACCAGGTGACAGTCCTTGAAGCGGGGACGTCATGGGGCGGCTGCGTGGGCAGCCACGTGGTGGCCGGACTCACCCTTGACAGCGGCGCCGAGTCGTTCGCCACAAGGTCCGACGCCGTCGCCCGGCTCTGCGCCGAGCTCGGCCTGGGCGGAAAGATCGTTCCCCCGCGGCCCGGCGGTGCCTGGGTGCAGCTTCCGGACGGGCCCCGCGAACTGCCCCGGACCGGAGTCCTGGGCATTCCGGCGAACCCCTGGGATCCTGAGGTCCGCCGCACCCTGGGCACACTCGGCTCGCTGCGCGCCTCCCTGGACCGCTTGCTGCCTTCCTCCGTAGGAGCCGGCGCGGGGGTTACCAGCGTGGCCGCGCTGGTCCGGGCCCGGATGGGTTCACGGGTGCTGGAACGGCTCGTCTCGCCGGTGGTGGGCGGCGTCCACTCAGCCGACCCCGCCCTGCTGGACGTCGACATGGTGGCCCCGGGTCTCCGTGCGGGCCTGCGGAAGCACGGCTCGCTCGCGGCGGCGGTGCTGGCGCAGCGCCGCCGCGCAGGTACGGCGGCAGCCCAACGGGCCCAGCAAGGACAACCAGCGCACCAAGCCCACCCAAACCAGCCAGGTGAGCCTGCCAAGGCAGGCTCCGCCGTCGCCGGCCTCGAAGGCGGCATGCACATCCTGGTGGACGCCCTGGTGGCGGATCTTCAGCGCCTGGGCGTGACGCTGCTGCCGGGCACTCCCGCCACGGCTGTCGCCCGCACCCGGGACGGCTGGCGCGTGGAAGCGGCCGGAACTTCCTATAGCGGTGCCTTGCTGGCCATGGCCGTGGACGGCCCTGCCGCCGTCGAGCTCCTGGAAGGTGCCGTTCCTGCCATCGCAGGGAAGAAGCCGGCCTCCGGGCCGGACGTCAAGCTGGTCACGCTGGTCCTGGACAAACCGGACCTGGACCGAAGGCCCCGGGGAACCGGAATCCTGGTGGCCCCGCAAACGCCGGGGATTCAGGCCAAGGCCCTGACGCATGCCACCGGCAAATGGGACTGGCTGGCTGCTGCCGCCGGTCCCGGGAGGCACGTGGTGCGCCTCTCCTACGGCCGGGTGGATGGCGCTTCCGCCCAGCCTGCGGGGCCGCAAACCGATGAAGAGCTGTTCGCGGCCGCCGTCCGTGACGCGTCCGCCCTGCTCAGCGTCCGCATTGTGGGTGAAGACGTGCGGGGCTGGGACGTGGTCCGGTGGCGCGGAGCCCTGCCGTTCGCGGCGGTGGGGCACCGTGCCCGCGCAGCGGAAATCCGCCGGGCCTGCACTGCTGCCGGCGGCCTGGCCGTCGTTGGCGGCTGGGTGGCGGGGAATGGATTGGCCGCCGTCGTTGCCGACACACGTGAGCAAATCGGCCAACTGGCCGCCGCCTGAGCATCGCTGCTGGTCAGGCGTCTAAGCGCGGTTTCCTAAGCCCGTCCAGCCCACCTCCGCCGGTCTCTCCGGTTTTCAATCGGCCAACCGTTCTGGTTAGGGTCGATGACTATGGTTTCAAACAGGTCCGAGCTTTCACTGTCCCGGACCGGTATCCATGGGGGAATCCGACGCGGCACCGCAGCAGCGGCCGTCGGAGCGGTACTGGTTCTTTCCACCGGCGTCCAGGCAGCCTTGGCTGACGATGCAGTTTCCCCTCCCCAGGACCCGCCGGTGCAGGCTTCCGCGGCAGCATCCGCGGCGGCGTTCGGACTTACCATCGCTTCCGGTCAAGGCATCCCGGGGCAGCAGGAAGCCAGCCGGGGCGATGAAAACGGTGCACCCGGACATCAGGGTGACGCCCCTGCCGGCACCCCTGCAACCCGGGCCCCGGGGGCCCCGTCCCCGTCCATCTCCCTGCCGGGTACCTTGCTTCCGGTGATCACAGGTTCCGCGACTGCAAGTACCACGCCCTCCCCGTCGCCGACGGCCTCCGGGACGCCGCTGGCACCTGCCACCCGGACCACAGACCCCGCGGCTCCAACCGGCACCGGATCCGCCCCGGCCACCGTCCGGCCGGGATCCCCCTCGGCGTCCGGCGCTGCCCCCGCTGCCGGGAACTCCAATGTGGCAGGCGCTCCCGTTCAGTCCCCGGCTCCAGCCAGTGGGATGGGAACAGGAGGTGTTCCGGGACGGGTCGATCCAGCCGCCAGTGCACGGTCCGCCGTGTCGGGTGCCGCCGGAGCGGATAGCTCTGCGGTCCCGGGAATCTTTGCGGCCAACGTCAATGCTGCGGGCCAGGAGGGCACCACGGGCGCAGGGGCAAGCGGTGCAGGGACCAGCGGCGCAGAAGCAACGCCTGGCCCGGCCCTTCCAACTGCGCTGTCCATCAACGCGCGCCAGTCCCTGCCCACCCGCGCGCCACAGGCTGCCGGTGCACCTGCCGGCCCGGGCCGGGCAGTGTCATCCACCGGGCCGCTGCCGGATGTGCCGGATGCCATGGTGTGGCTGGGGGCGGGCCTGGTGGGTGTAGGAGCCGCCGCGGGGCTGGTGTTCCTGCGGATGCGCCGCTTCTAAAAGCCCTACATGAAGATGACCAAAGGCACCCTTGAATGTGACTTTGCACACTTCTACGAGTTGTAGAACTATTCGGTTTCGTCTTGGGGGCAGGGAAGGGGCAAACTTGTAACCATGAGCCACACTTCTGCCGAATCTGTCACTAAAACCGAAGAATCAGCCGAGCAGTTCTTTACCCTTTGGACGGTCTTCAAGCGGTCGGAGTCAGTGGTCCGCAGCGCCAATGCCGCCGCCGACTTCGAGGCGCTGCTGGAGCGGCTCGCCGCTGCCGGCGTGACCCACCGGGGAAGCTACGACGTCTCCGCCATGCGCGCCGACGCCGACGTCATGGTGTGGCTCCACGGTCCCAAGCCGGAAGCCCTGCAGCAGGCCATCCGCGATATCCGCCGCAGCACGCTCTTCGCCGGCACCGAAATCGTCTGGTCCGCCATGGGTGTGCACCGCGAAGCCGAGTTCGCCAAGAACCACACGCCCGCCTACTCACGGGGCGTGGCTCCGGCCGAGTGGCTTTGCGTCTACCCGTTCGTCCGCTCCTACGAGTGGTACCTCCTGCCCGAGGCCGAGCGCGGCAAGATGCTCCGCGACCACGGCCTGCTGGGACGCGACTTCCCGCAGGTCATCTCCAACACCGTGTCCTCCTTCGCCCTGGGCGACTGGGAATGGATCCTGGGCCTGGAAGCGCCGGAACTGGTGGACCTGGTGGACTTGATGCGGCACCTCCGCTCAACCGAGGCACGGAACCATGTCCGTGAAGAAATCCCCTTCTACACCGGACGCCGGATCACCGCCGAGGAAGTTGCCGAGGTGCTGGCATGAGCCCCGAACAGCAGGCCACTGCCGTCAACCCCGTCACCGAAGCAGGACGCATGGCGCCGAAAAATTACGACGCCGTCCTGCTCGCCTCCTTCGGCGGCCCGGAGGGACAGGAGGACGTCATTCCGTTCCTCCGCAACGTCACCCGCGGCCGCGGCATCCCGGACGAACGGCTTGAGGAAGTCTCGCACCACTACCGGGCCAACGGCGGCATCAGCCCCATCAACCAGCAGAACCGCGAGCTCAAGGCAGCGCTGGAAGCCGAACTGGCCGCCCGCGGCATCGAGCTCCCCGTGCTGTGGGGCAACCGCAACTGGGCGCCCTATATCCCGGAGACACTGCAGGAAGCGTACGACGCCGGCCACCGCCGGGTGCTGATGCTCACCACCAGTGCCTACTCCTGCTACTCCAGCTGCCGCCAGTACCGCGAGGACATTGGCATAGCGCTGACGGAGACCGGCCTGGACGGCAAACTCGAGGTGGACAAGGTCCGCCAGTACTTCGACCACCCCGGCTTCGTGGAGCCCTTCGTGGAAGGCACCGCCGACGGCCTGGCGGAGGTCCGCGCCAAGCTGGCCGAAGCCGGAACGCCCGACGCCCCCGTGCACATCCTGTTCGCCACCCACTCCATCCCCACCCGCGACGCCGAAGCAGCGGGCCGGTCCGAGGGTGAGCCGCGGGAGTTCGAGGAAGGGTCCGCCTATGTGGCCCAGCACCTCGCCAATGCCGCTGCCGTCATCGAGCGCGTCCAGGGCGAATCCGGGCTGACCGCACCGTGGTCCCTTGTGTACCAGTCCCGTTCGGGTGCCCCGCACGTGCCGTGGCTGGAACCGGACATTAACGACGCCATCGAGGAGCTGTCAGGCCAGGGCGTCAAGGGCATCGTCATCGTCCCGCTTGGCTTCGTCAGCGACCACATGGAAGTTGTCTGGGACCTGGACACCGAGGCGATGGAAACCTGCGCCAACCTGGGCCTGGCCGCCACCCGTGTCCCCACGCCGGGGACGCACCGTAAGTTCGTCGACGGCCTGGTGGACCTCATCTGCGAACGGACCGTGGCCAACAACATCAGCGACCGCCCGGCCCTGACGGATCTTGGTCCCTGGTACGACGTCTGCCGGCCGGGATGCTGCGCCAACTTCCGCGGCGAAAAGCCCACCATCGCAGGCGCCGACACCACGGTTGGCACCGGCCACGACCCCTACCCGGCCGCTGCTGCCGGGGAAACGGCCCAGCCGTGACAGTCCGCATTGGAACCCGCGCCAGCAAGCTGGCGCTCACCCAGACACAGCAGACCGCAGACCAGCTGGCCGCCGTCGGAGGTTTCCCGGTGGAACTGGTGCACGTCCGCACCGATGGCGACGTCCTCACCGGGTCGTTGTCCCAGATGGGCGGCACGGGCGTCTTCGTCGCTGCCCTGCGTGATGCGCTGCTGCGCAATGAGTGCGACGTAGCGGTTCATTCGCTCAAGGACCTGCCCACCGGGGCCGCAGTCGGACTGAGCCTTGCCGCCACCCCGCGCCGCGTCGACGTCCGCGACGTCCTGTGCGCCCGCGACGGACTCAAGCTGGCAGACCTGCCGGCCGGTGCCCGCGTAGGCACAGGTTCGCCCCGGCGTGCAGCCCAGTTGCGCGCCGCCCGTGCGGACCTGGACATTGTCGATATCCGCGGCAACGTGGACACCCGCCTGGGCCGTGTTCCCGGATTGCCCGGCAACTCCACGAACCAGGTGGTAGCCGGCAAGTCCTGCGACCTCGATGCCGTCGTCCTCGCCGCAGCCGGCCTGGAGCGGATCGACAGGCTGGACGCCGTCACCGAGTACCTCGAAACCGACGTCATGCTGCCCGCCGCCGGCCAGGGATCCCTGGCCATCGAGTGCCGCACCGCCGACGCCCCGCCAAAGCCTGGATCGGACGAAGGATCCCGGGCGGTCCTGGCCCAGGCCCTGGCCGCGCTGGACGACCCCGACACCCGCTTGGCTGTCACCGCCGAACGCGCCCTGCTGGCCCGGCTCGAAGCAGGCTGCGCAGCTCCCGTCGGCGCCTACGCCTACCGGAAGGGCAGCATGCTGCACCTGGAGGCCGTGGTGTGCGCCGTCGACGGTACGGACACGGTGCGGGACAAGCGCGCTACCGACGGGCTGACCGAAGTCGGTGCCACCCTGCTGGGAATCGAACTGGCTGAAGCCCTCCTGGCCGCCGGAGCCGCCGACATCGCAGACCTGCAGGCGTCCTGACCTGGCAATGACGCAGCCATCCAGCAGATCCGGACCGGACGATCCGAACGGCGGCAAGCCGCTCGGCGGGGTCCGGGTCCTGGTCACGCGCAGCCCCGAACGCTCCGCAGCCCTGGTGGCAGCCCTGCGCGATGCCGGTGCCACGCCGGTACTGCTCCCGCTCATCGACTTCGAACGGGCCCCGGACCAGCACGCGCTGGACGTCGCCTGCGATGCCCTCGCGGCGGGCGCCTTCGATTGGCTGGTGGTCAGCAGTGCCACCAGCGTGCACGTCCTGAAGGAAAAGGCGGCTGAACGCGGCCTGCGCCTGGACCGGCTGGTTCCTTCCCGTACCCGGATCGCCGCCGTCGGTCCCGCGACGCACCGGCTGCTGGAGGCAGGCGGACTGGCCGTAACCCTCACCCCGGACGGAGAACAGTCGGCTGCGGGCCTGCTGGCAGTGTGGCCCGGCGGCGGCAGAGTGTTCCTGCCCCAGGCGGACATCGCCGCACCCGCCCTCGCGGAGGGCCTGGCGGCCGCGGGCAGTTCCGTTGACGCGGTGACCGCATACCGCACCGTGGACTACCCTGCGGCAGCGGAGCGACGGCTCGCCGTGCAGCCGGAGGACAGCGACGCCGGCCCGCAACCGCCGTCGTACTCCCTCCTGACGCCGGAAACCGCCGCAGCGGACATCTCCGCCGGACGAATCGCCGCCGTGATCGCAGCCTCCCCGAGCGCCGTTCGCCGGATCGCCGCGCTGGGGCCGCTGGGCGGCTGCCGACTGGTGGCCATAGGACGTACGACGGCGGACCAGGCCGCCGCCGTGGGCCTGGACGTGGCGGCGGTGGCGGTTGAGCCGACGCCGGACGGGCTGGTGGCGGCCGTGGCCAAAGCACTCAACCCGCCCTGACCGGGACCGGCACTTCCCCAAAAAGGCTTTACAACCAATGCGAAGGACAGGATCCATGACTTTCCCCAACCAACGCCCCCGCCGCCTGCGCACCACCCCCGCCATGCGCCGATTGACCGCCGAAACCCGTCTTGCGCCGGCGGAACTCATCCTTCCAGCGTTCATCCGGGAAGGCCTCACCGAACCCAACCCCATCACGTCCATGCCCGGCGTGGTCCAGCACACCACCGACACCCTGAAGCGCGCCGCGGGCGAAGCCGTTGAGCTTGGCCTGGGCGGCATCATGCTCTTCGGTATCCCCGAAACCCGCGACCCCGAAGGCTCGGCAGCGCTTGACCCGGACGGTGTGCTGAACAAGGCCATCCGGGACGTCCGTGCCGAGGTGGGTGACGACCTGGTGATCATGAGCGACGTGTGCCTGGACGAATTCACCGACCACGGCCACTGCGGAGTGCTCGACGCCGACGGGTACGTGGACAACGACCGCACCGTGGAGATCTACGCCCGCATGGCGGTGGCGCAGGCGGAGGCCGGGGCCCACATGCTGGGCCCGTCGGGCATGATGGACGGCCAGATCGCCGCCATCCGCTCGGCCCTGGATGAGGCCGGCCACGTCAACACCTCACTCATCGCCTACGCGGCAAAGTACGCCTCCGCGTTCTACGGCCCGTTCCGTGAAGCGGTGGACTCCCAGCTGAAGGGCGACCGCCGGACCTACCAGATGGATGCCGGCAACCGCACCGAAGCCCTGCGCGAGGTGGAACTGGACCTGGCCGAGGGCGCCGACATCATCATGGTCAAGCCGGCCATGAGCTACCTGGACATTGTGGCGGACGTTGCCGCCATGAGTCCCGTGCCCGTATCCGCCTACCAGATCTCCGGCGAATACGCGATGATCGAGGCCGCGGCCGCCAACGGTTGGATCGACCGCCGGGCCGCCATCACCGAATCAGTGCTGGGCATCCGGCGCGCGGGAGCCCACACCGTCCTCACTTACTGGGCCGCCGAACTGGCCGGCTGGCTCAAGGACTCCCGGTGACGGACGGGACTGCTGCCTCTCCCACCGCACCGGTGGGGGAGGACCGGATCCTCCTGGGCCTGAACACCTTCGGCGACGTTGGTGAGAATCCCGACGGCAACCCGCAGCCGCACGCCCAGGTCCTGCGCCAGCTGCTGGAACAGGCGGAACTGGCGGACTCCGTCGGACTCCACGCCTTTGGCGTGGGGGAGCACCACCGCAAGGACTACGCCGTGTCCGCGCCGGAGGTCTTCCTGGCCGCTGCCGCAGCGCGAACATCCCGCATCCGCCTGGGCTCCGCCGTCACGGTCCTGAGTTCCGACGACCCCATCCGGGTATTCCAACGGTTCGCCACGGTGGACGCCATCTCCAACGGGCGCGCTGAAGTGATGCTGGGCCGCGGATCGTTCATCGAATCCTTCCCGCTGTTCGGGCTGGACCTGGCCGACTACGAGGTCCTGTTCGAGGAGAAACTCGAGCTGTTCCACAAGGTGCGGGCGCAAAAGCCCGTGCGCTGGGAGGGCCGCACCCGGCCGGCACTCGCCGGCCTGAGCGTCTACCCGACGCTGGAACACCACCTCCTGCCCACCTGGATCGGAGTGGGCGGCACGCCGGAATCAGTGCTCCGCTGCGCCCAGTACGGCTACCCGATCATCTTCGCCATCATCGGCGGCCAGCCGCGCGGCTTCAAGCCGCTGGCGGACCTGTACCGTGAGGCGATGGCCAAGTACGGGCACCCCATGCAGCAGGTTGCCACCCACTCACCCGGCCACGTCGCCGATACCGACGAGCAGGCCCGGGAAGAGCTGTTCCCGCACTGGCTCAAGCTGCGCAACAAGCTGGGGGCCGAGCGCGGATGGGGGCCGGCGGGGCGGGGCGAGTTCGATGCCCTGTGCTCCACCGAGGGCGCCCTGTACGTCGGATCGCCGGAAACAGTGGCCCAAAAGATCGTCCGGCTCAAGCGGAACCTGGGCGTGGACCGCTTCGACCTCAAATACAGCAACGGGCCGCTCCCGCACGCGGCCATGATGCGCTCCATCGAACTGATGGGTACGGCGGTGGCGCCCCGCGTGGCGGAGCTGCTCGCCGGCTAACTGTGCCTTCCGGCTAACTGAGAGAATAGGAACCATGACTTCCAGCAATCCTCGCAACGAGGCACTCTTCGACCGCGCCCGCCAGCTGATGCCGGGCGGCGTCAACTCCCCGGTCCGGGCTTTCGGTTCCGTCGGCGGAACGCCGCGCTTCATGGTCTCCGCCAAGGGCCCGTACCTGACGGACGCCGACGGCAAGGAATACGTCGACCTCGTCTGCTCCTGGGGCCCGGCGCTCCTGGGCCACGCCCACCCTGCCGTCCTGGATGCCGTGCACGCCGCCGTCGACCGCGGCCTGTCCTTCGGTGCCTCCACCCCTGACGAGGCCAACCTCGCGGAGATCGTCAAGGAACGCGTCCCCGCCGTCGAACGCCTCCGCATGGTGTCCACCGGCACCGAGGCCACCATGACCGCCGTTCGGCTGGCGCGAGGGTTCACCGGCCGCAACCTCATCATCAAGTTTGCCGGCTGCTACCACGGCCACCTGGACGGTCTCCTGGCCGCGGCGGGCTCCGGCGTGGCCACCCTGGCCCTGCCCGGTTCCGCGGGCGTCACGGAGGCCACGGCCGCCGAGACCCTGGTGCTGCCCTACAACGACCTCACGGCCGTCAAGGAAGCCTTCGCCGCCCACGGCCAGAACATCGCGGCGGTCATCACCGAGGCCGCGCCGGCCAATATGGGCGTCGTCACTCCTGCCGAGGGATTCAACGCCGGGCTGTCCCGGATCACCCGCGAGCACGGCGCACTCCTCATCGTCGATGAGGTCCTCACCGGCTTCCGTACCGGCTACTCCGGCTACTGGGGCCTCACCGGCGGGGCGCCCGACGCCGAGGACCCCTGGACGCCCGACCTGCTTACCTTCGGCAAGGTCATCGGCGGTGGAATGCCGACGGCGGCACTCGGCGGCCGTGCCGACGTCATGGACTACCTGGCCCCCACGGGCCCGGTGTACCAGGCAGGAACCCTGTCCGGAAACCCGGTGGCGATGGCGGCGGGTGTGGCAACGCTGACCCACGCCACCCGCGACGTCTACTCCTTCATCGACGTCCGGTCGCTGGAGCTCTCCTCGGCGCTGTCCAACGCGCTGGATGCCGCGGGTGTGGACCACTCCATCCAGTTTGCCGGGAACCTCTTCTCGGTGGCCTTCGGAACCTCGGCCCACGGCGTGCACAGCTACGCCGACGCCCAGGCCCAGGAGGCGTTCCGCTACGCCCCGTTCTTCCACTCCATGCTGGAATCCGGGGTCTACCTGCCGCCGTCGGTCTTCGAGGCCTGGTTCCTGTCGGCCGCCCACGACGACGCCGCCATGAACCGCATCTACGACGCCCTCCCCGCGGCAGCGAAGGCAGCAGCCGCCGCACAGGGCTGAGCCCGGGCCGAAAGGCGCATCCCGCCGTCGGGTACTAACCGAAAAATCCCCGTCTTCCAGACAAATCCCCGCCTCTTGTGAGGGGGAAATGTCCGGGAGACGGGGATTTCCCGTTGGTTCGCTACAGGACGTCCGAGAGGAAGCCCTTGAGCCGGTCCGTCCTGGGCTCGGTGAAGAGCTGCTCAGGGGACCCGGTTTCCACCACCACGCCGGCATCCATGAAGGTTACCGAGTCCGAAACGTTGCGGGAGAAGCCCATCTCGTGGGTCACCACCACCATGGTCATGCCGCCCTTCGCCAGGTCCGTCATCAACGCCAGAACGCCCTTGACCAGCTCAGGGTCCAGTGCGGAGGTGGCTTCGTCAAAGAACATGACCTCGGGCTTCATGGCAAGCGCCCTTGCGATGGCCACGCGCTGCTGCTGGCCGCCGGAGAGGTTGGCCGGGCGCGAATCCGCCTTGTGCTTCAGGCCCACCAGGTCCAGCTGTTCCAACGCTTCGCTGCGCGCCTGCTCCTTGGAGAGCTTGCGCAGTTTCCGCAGGGCCAGGGAGACGTTTTCCTCCACGGTCTTGTGCGGGAACAGGTTGAACTGCTGGAACACCATGCCGATCCGGCGGCGGAGTTCGTCCGGGTTGTCCTTCAGCACGGAACGGCCATCCAGCAGGATGTCGCCCTGGTCCGGCTCGATCAGCCGGTTCATCACTCTTAGCAGGGTGGACTTGCCCGAGCCCGACGGTCCGATGACGGATGCGGTGGTGCCCTGCGGAACGTGCAGGTCAATGCCCCGCAGGACGTGGTTACTGCCAAAGGAAAGGTGGATGTTCTTGGCGCTCAGGGTTCCTGATGCGAATTCGCTCATGCCTGGGCTCCCTTTCCAACGACGGCTGCGGCGTCGTCCGGTTCTTTCTTTTCGGGCCGCCCGGTACGCAGCCTGGCGTCGATGTAGTTGACCAGGTGGGTGAGCGGAATGGTCATGGCGAGGTAGAAAATCGCCGCTGCCACGTACGGGGACAAGTTCCCGCTGCGGGCGGCGGCGTCCTGGCCGATCTGGAACAGTTCCCGTTCCGTGGCCAGCAAGCCCAAGGTGAAGACCAATGAGGAATCCTTGATCAGCGCAATGAACTGGTTCATGAGGGCAGGAAGCACCCTGCGGATACCCTGGGGAACCACTACGAGCCGCATGGATGCGCCGTAGCCGAACCCCAGGGCGCGCGACGCCTCAAGCTGCCCTTTGTCCACGCTCTGGATGCCGGAACGGAAGATTTCGCCCGTGTACGCGGCGGCCATGAGCGACAGAGCTGCAACTCCCATGGGGTAGGGGCTGTTGCTACCGGTCATCTCGCGGAAGATTGGTCCGAACCCAAGGCCGATGACCAGGATGGTGAGGACGGCCGGGAGTCCACGAAATACGTCTGTGTACACCCGGGCCGCCCATCGTGCCACAGGATTCCGCGAAATTCCCATGAGAGCCAGGATCAAGCCGGCGAAGGCCCCGATAAGTCCCGAAGTGATCGCAAGGACCAGGGTGTTGGGCAGGCCCACAGTGAACATGCTTGGCAGAACCTCGGCGATCTTCTCCCAGTCAAGGAAGGTCTCTCCGAGTCGTGTCAGGAAATCCATATGGCGTCGCTATCTTTTCTGGGTAGCCGGTGTCTAGTTCGCTGGGACCTTGACGGCCTTGCTGCCCGGCTTCCAACCCTCGGGGGTCTGCTCGGCAGCCGTCGGGCGGTCCGTGTACCACTGGGCAGTCAGCTTGGACCAAGTGCCATCGGCAACTATGGCGTCAAGGGCCGAGTTCAGCGCTTCGAGCAGCGCAGGGTTGTCCTTGGCCACGGCGTACGCGGTGAAGTTCTGCGTGTTGAGCTTCTTCTCGGCGATTTTCGTGCCGTCTCCGGGCTTGACCTGGCCGGTGGCCTGCTGGGAAGGAGCCACCCAGGCGTCCACCTGCCCGCTCTTCAGGCTGGCAAAGACGGTGTTGTAGTCAGGGAAGGAAACGGGCTCAATGTTCAGGGTGTTCTTGACGTAGTCTTCCTGGACACTGCCGCTAACGACGCCGATGCGAAGGCCGCTCTTCAGCTCGGCGAACGTCTGAACCTTGGCGTTTTCCTTGGTTACCAGAGCCATGTAGCCGAAATCGTAACCATTGGTGAAGGCAACCGTTTCACGGCGGGCGTCCGTGGTGGAAATCGAGGAGGAGCCGACGTCGAACTGCTTGTTCTTGACCTGGCTGAGAAGCGCCTGGAACTTGGTGGAGGCGAACTCGATCTTGAGCCCCAGCTTGTCGGCCATGGCACGCAGAAGCTCATTGTCGTAGCCGGTGAACTTGCCGGACGCATCAACAAAGATATTCGGCGGGGCGTCTGACAAGGTCCCCACGCGCAGGGTGCCCTCGGTGGCGAGGCCGAGCTTGCTCTTGTCAATCTTGTCGATCGGGGTCACGTTGGCAGTGGTGTACTTGTCCAGCGTCTGCTGGTCACTGCCCTTCAGCGCATCCGTGGGGGTGCCGCTGGGCTGGGAAGATCCGCCGCCGCAGGCTGCGAGGGACACCGCGAGGGCAAGTGCAACGGGAGCGGTAGTGAGCCACTTCATCGCTTTGATTTTCATCAGGTTGTCACTTTCATGTGAGTCGTAAGTCGACCGGGCCGCAAGGCAGCGCTGTGGCGCCTGGCACCTGCCCGGCACGGGTTGGGCTGTCCGGGGCAGGGGTGACCGCAAAACTTTATTGTCTCACCAAGGCGGAACCGGAGCCTGGGCCGAAGCAACCTGCCCTCTGCTGCCACTGATGCCGAATTTTATGCGCTGGATCGGCTTTAGGCGCAGTATTTGGAGCGGAGCGCGCGCATGAAGGCGAACCAGGCTCGGTGGGTAGCGGCCCGTTTGTTTCGCGGCGTGACTGTGACATGCCTCCCACTTGGAGTAGGCCCGGCGGCCTAGAAGCCACCGGCCGTGGCGTCCTGCGGCGGAAGTACGGGCCAGTCTCCTTCGATGACGGCCGCCGGCTTGGTCTTTCGAAGATACCCCTGGAAGTCCGCCGCCTGGCTGACCGCCCAGTCCACCTGCAGCTGGTGCAGCTGGCTGGCGGGCATCATCAGCTTGGGAAACTTTCCCGCCATCGCATCAAGGACGCGGAGGGTTGCCAGGGCATCGGCAGCCGACGTGTGGGCATTGTCCAGGACCACTCCGTACTCCTCGCAAAGCGCGGTGAGTGTGCGTTTGCCCTTGCGGTACCTGTCAACCTGCTTGTTCATGATGTACGGGTCCAGGACGGGGAAGCGGGTGAGCTGCGGGATCCCGTAGCGGGCCGACTCGGCGGCAAGGACCGTGAAATCATAGCTGGCGTTGAAGGCGATCACCGGGGTTCCGGAATCAAAGAGCTCCTGGAGGACGCCCGCCACTTCCCGCGTGACCTCGTGTGCGGGCCGCCCGTCCCGCCTTGCCTGCTCCGTGGTGATGCCGTGGACGTCGCTTGCCTCGGTGGGGATTTCAACGCCGGGATCGGCCAGCCACTCGTGCTCGGTAATGACCTGGCCTTCGTGGTCCACCACGGTGATGGATGCCGTGACGATTCGTGCCGCCCTTGAATTGCGGCCGGTGGTCTCAAGATCGAAGGCTGCGCGGGGGAGCATGTTCCAGGAACTCATGCTTCAACGCTAAGGGGACCCACCGACAATTTCCGGGAGCGCCACTGCGGCTACATTGGATCAATGCGGAATGAGTACGTCCAAGCGGTCCTGGCCGTTGTCAGGCTGGTGCCTGCAGGGTCCGCGGTCTCGTACGGGGACGTCTCCGAGCTCCTGGGGTCAGGAGGTCCCCGCCAGGTGGGTTACGTCATGAGCCACCATGGCGGAGGTGTTCCCTGGTGGCGCGTCCTGAAAGCCAGCGGCCATGCACCGCAGGGCCATGAAGCCGAGGCTCTGCTCCTTTACCTTGACGAAGGAACCCCGCTTCTGGGGGCCTACAGTTCCTACTTGCGCACCGGGGAGGGGCGGTGGCGGGTGGATCTGGGGACCGCGCGATGGGCACCGGCAGACAGTGATTTTGACAGTATTGATGCCGTTGCCGAGGACCTGGAGCGCCGCCTCCACAGATTGTCGGTGGCTGATGATGGAATGAATTTGTGACCGTAACGATTCCTTTGACCGGCCCTTGGGACCCGCACCGGCAAGAGCCTGGGATTGGCCAGGAGCCCGCCGTACCGGGCACAGGGGACTCCGAAAACAGCAGTGGCCTGCCGGAGACCCCCGCCCTTCGGCTGCTCCCGCCACGGCGGGCGCACGCGGACGCGCCCCGGCTCACACCGGACCAGCAGGCGGCGGTTGACGTCGTCCAGGGCTCGGGGCCCGTCCTGGTGCCGGGCGCTCCGGGCACGGGAAAGACCACCGTCCTCGTCGAGGCCGCTGTCCAGCGGGTCTTGCGTGACGGCGTCGATCCCGAACGCATGCTGATCCTTGCGCCCACCCGCCTTGCAGCGGATTTCCTGCGGGACCGTTTCACCGCGCGGCTGGACAGGAGCCTCAGCACCACACCGGCCAGGACATGGGCTTCCTATGCATTCGACCTGATCCGCCGGGCCAAGGCAGAAGGAGTTATTCCGCTGTCCCGGCCGCCGCGCCTGCTCTCAGGCCCTGAGCAGGACCTCATCATCAAGGAACTCCTTGAGGGCCACCGGCTTCCGGGACTGGAACTGCCCTGGCCCGCGGACCTGCACGGTGCCATGGAAACCCGCGGTTTCCGCCAGGAAGTGCGGCAGCTCTTCGACCGCATCATTGAATCAGGCCGCACAGCCGAAGACCTTGCGCAACTCGCGGTTGACTGCGACCGGCCGGACTGGAAGGCCGCAGCAGCCTTGTACGCCGAATACCGGGACGTCCTGGACCTGCGGATGCCGGAGGCCTTCGATCCCGCTGGAATCATTACCGCGGCCCGGCAGATCTTCCAGGACTCACCCGATTTCCTCGCTGCGGAACGCGCCCGGCTGCAGGTTGTCCTGGTCGACGATATCCAGGAAGCGAACCCCGCCATCTTCGAGCTGCTGGCGGACATCACCGCCGGCAAGGACTGCTACGTGACCTCATCCCCGGACACCGTGGTCCAGGGCTTCCGGGGAGCCCGGCCCGATCTGGTGGCTGAACTGCCCCGGCTGCTCGCGGCCACGGGGGCCGTCAGCGAGCGTCCGCTCTGGAATGCCCACGGCCTCACGCCTGCCGTGGCCCAGGCCTGGTTGAACGTCGCAGGCCGCATTTCCCAGCGCGCGGGCGGGCAGCTGGCCCGCCGCCTTGAGCAACCCTCATGGCCTGATAAGCCTGAACATCCCGTACAGCCTGCACGCCAGCCGGTGACGGGCAGGGTGGAGGCCCACTTGGTTCCTACTCCCGTGCATGAGCTGCGGTACGTCGCGCAGCGGATCCTGGACCAGCACATCAACCACAACCGCGACCTTGCTGACATTGCTGTCATCGTGCGCAACGGTGGCCAGGTCAGCGAGCTGCAGCGGTACCTTTCCGGGCAGGGCATTCCCGTACGCGTACCGGTGGCGGAGTCCGCGGTCCGGGATGAGGTGGCTGTGCGTCCGCTTCTGGATGCCTTCGCTGTCGCGCTGGACCCGGCGCTGTTGACACCGGAAGCTGCGGTTTCATTGCTGACCTCCCGCATCGGCGGGGCCACCTCCATCGAGCTGCGCAGGCTGCGCCAGTCGCTGCGGCGGGAGGAACTCCTGGGCGGTGGGGGGCGCGCCAGTGATGCCCTCCTGGTCGAAGCCCTGCTCGAACCCGGCGCGCTGGGTGCGTTGGGTATTGAGGGCCGCGCCGCCCGCCGCACTGCCCGAATGATCCACGCCGGGAGGGAGGCTGCAACCCTGCCCGGAGCCAACGCCGAGACGGTCCTGTGGGCACTGTGGGACTCCACCGGGCTCTCGTCGGCCTGGACGGCGGCGGCACTGGAGGGCGGACCCCACGGGGCCCGTGCTGACCGCGACCTTGACGCGATGATGGCGCTCTTCCAGACGGCGGAGCGCTACGTGGACCAGATGCCCGGCGCCGGCCCTGAACAGTTCCTCGAATACCTCCTGAACCAGGAACTTCCCATGGACACCCTTGCCGCCCGCGCCCAGCTCGATGACGCTGTTGAGCTGATGACCCCTGCAAGTGCTGCAGGCCGGGAATGGCCGGTGGTGATTATCGCCGGGCTGCAGGAAGGTGTATGGCCCAATACGAGGCTCCGGGGCGAGCTTCTCGGAAGCACGCTGTACGCGGACGCTGTGGAGCATGGTCCCGCCTATGCCCTCCAGCGCGATCCCTTGAGCCGGTTGCGCGACATCCGCTACGACGAGCTTCGAAGCTTCTCCACCGCGGTTTCCCGTGCACGGGAGGTGCTGGTGTGTACGGCAGTGTCATCGGAAGACGACCAGCCGTCGTCCTTCCTGGACTTCGTTGCGCCCTTGGGGCCGGGCCAGGAGGGCCGGGCGTTCACCCAGGTGGAACGGCCCATGACGTTGCGCGCGCTGGTTGCTGAACTCCGGCAGTATGCCCAGCTGGATGGGGACCCGGGGCAGGCGCAGGAAGCAGCCACGGTCCTGGCGCACCTGGCCGCAGCGCAGCCCGCGGTTGCGGGCGCACACCCCGACAGCTGGTGGGGGCTGGCGCCCCTGACGTCCTCCGGCGCGGTTGTTCCCCCGGGCGGAACGGTTTCCGTGTCCCCCTCGAAGGTGGAGACGGTGCAAAAGTCGCCGCTGGACTGGTTCGTCCAGGCGGCGGGAGGGGAACCGGCAACCGATTTCGCCCGGAGCCTCGGGACTCTTGTGCACGCGATCGCCCAGGACATGCCGGACGCGTCCGGATCCGAGTACGTTGCTGAACTGGTCCGCCGGTGGCCGGCGCTGGGCATGAAGGACAACTGGGAGGGAAGGCTGGACTTCCAGCGTGCCGAGGCCATGGTGCGGAAGCTGGCGCAATACGTGCTGTCCATGAGGAGCGAAGGCCGCAGCCTGCTGGGCGTGGAACAGGACTTCGAAGTGCCACTTGGCACGGTGCCGGTGGATGAGGCAGCGCCGCGGGAGGCGGTCCTGCGCGGGCAAGTGGACAGGCTGGAGATCGACGGCGAAGGCCGCCTGGTGGTGGTGGACCTCAAGACCGGGAAGCGGCAGCCGGGCAACGGCGAGTTGTCCCGCCATCCGCAGCTTGGTGCCTACCAGGCCGCGGTGCTGGCCGGTGGCTTCGACACCGGGTCCCCGGGGTCCGGCCAGCCCGGCGGAGCGGTGCTGGCGCAGCTCGGGACCACAGCCAAGAGCCCTGCCATCCAGCAGCAGGAACCACTCGATCCGCAGGAGAACTGGGCATTGGACATGGTCAAGAACGCCGCCGCGGTGATGGGCGGCAGCGAGTTCATTGCCCGGCACGACCCCTCAAAAGGCAGCCATGGCGGCCATGGTTGCCGGCTCCCCGAAGTATGCCCCTTATGTGTGCGCGGAAGGCAGGTGACCGAATGAGCGAGGCACTCTCCACGCTGCCTGTGGAGGACGTTACACCGCACGTACGCTTCAGTCCGGAAGAACTTTCCGTGCTCCTCGGAGAAAAGAACACCCCTACACCCGAGCAATCCGCCATCATCTCCTCGCCTTTGGCACCCCGCCTGGTGATCGCGGGCGCGGGCTCGGGAAAGACCGCCACCATGGCGGACAGGGTGGTGTGGCTGGTGGCCAACGGCTGGGTCACCCCGGAGGAGGTCCTAGGCGTGACCTTCACCCGCAAGGCTGCGGGTGAGCTGGCCAGCCGCATCAGAACAAAGCTCCTGGCCCTGCAGCGCCTGGCCGCCAGGGACACCGTGAAGGGGATGTTCCCCAAGGGCCTGCTCAGCAGTGACGCCCTGGAGCCCAAGGTGTCCACCTACCATTCGTTCGCAAGTGGCATTGTTTCGGACTACGGGCTGAGGCTTGGCGTGGAGCGGGACGTGGTACTGCTGGGCGGAGCGCAGGCCTGGCAGCTGGCAAGCGAAGTGGTCGAAGCGTACGACGGCGAATACGCCCACTTCCGGGCCGCGAAATCCACCCTTGTCAAAGCGGTCATCCAGCTGGCGGGAGAGTGCGCAGAGCACCTCCAGGAACCCGAAGACGTCGAAGCGTGGCTTATGGCGCGCCTTTCGGAGTTTGAGTCCCTGCCGTACCTTGCCGGCAAGATGAAGAACCCGCCCAAAGCGGCCGCGGACCTTGCAGGCATGCTGCGGACCCGCGCAAGCGTCGCCGACATGGTGGGCCGTTACGCCGCAGCCAAACGTGCCCGGGGGGCACTCGATTTCGGTGACCTGGTGGCGCTCGCCGCCAAGGTGGCACAGGATGTTCCGCTGGCGGCCCAGATGGAGCGTCAGCGGTACAAGGTGGTTTTGCTGGACGAGTTCCAGGACACGTCCTACGCCCAACTGGTCCTCTTTTCCCGTCTCTTCGGCGACGGCCATGCCGTGACAGCGGTGGGTGACCCCAACCAATCAATCTATGGGTTCCGTGGCGCTTCCGCGGGACAGTTGTTCCATTTCGTCCGTGAGTTTCCCGTCCGCACCGGCCAGGCGGAATCGGGAGGAGGTTGGGCGCCGGCTCCAACCTCCTACCTGACAACGGCGTGGCGGAATGGCCGGTCCATTCTCGCAGCCGCCAATGTCATGTCCCAGTCCCTCGGCAGGGCAGCTGCACAAAACGGACCCGCCGGGGGCAAGGCCGCCGCCGCCGAGGTCCCTCCACTGCAGCCGAGTCCATTTGCCGTGGAGGGGACTGTGGTTGTTGGCCGTTTTGCCAGCGATGTGGAGGAAGCCGCAGCCCTTTCCGACGATGTCCTCAAATATCGGGTCACCGACTTTGAGGTCAGGTCCGACGGCACTGCCGAGCCTCCGGCCATCGCAGTGCTGTGCCGCCGGCGTGCCCAGATGGAGACCGTCCGGCGGCAGTTCGAAGCCCGGGGGATCCCTTACGAAATTGTGGGTCTTGGAGGGCTACTGGACACCCCGGAGATCGTCGACCTTGTGGCTACCTTGCGGGTGCTCGCAGATCCCGGCCGCTCCGACGCCCTGATGCGGCTGCTTGCCGGCGCCCGGTGGCGGATAGGTCCCGCAGACCTCATGGCGTTGCGCGACTGGTCGCATCAGCTGGCCCGGCACCGGGAAAGGGCAGCACAGGGCTTAGACGTTGACAACCCTGACATCGACAGCGATGAGGCAGACGCGCCAATCCTCGAGGGTGACCTGACTGACGGGGCCAGCCTGGTGGAAGCGTTGGACTTCCTGCCCCGGGACGGGTGGACGTCGCCGAATGGCCGTTCCCTCAGCACGGGGGCGCGCAGCCGGTTGTCGCGCTTGTCCACCGAGCTGCGGCAACTGCGGGCCTCTCTGGGTGACGATCTGACCACGCTTGTGGGTGAGGTGGAGAGGGCCATGCTGCTGGATATCGAGGTGGCGGCCCGCCCGGGGATCAGCATCCATCAGGCCCGCCGCAACCTCGATGCTTTTCAGGATGCAGCTGCCGGTTTCCTTCGCACCTCCCAGCGGGTGGACATCCTCGCGTTCCTGTCCTGGCTGGAGGCTGCATCGGCGGAAGAGAACGGGCTGGAAGCGCCCGCCAGCGACGTCAACCGGGAAGCGGTGCAGCTGCTGACCGTGCACGCATCCAAGGGCCTGGAGTGGGATGTGGTGTTTGTCCCCGGAATGAACGCGGGCGCCTTCCCCAGCGACAGGGACTCCCGCTGGAGCAGTGGTGCCGCCGCGCTGCCGTGGCCCCTGCGCGGGGACCGGGCCGACCTGCCGCAGTGGGACCTTGACCAGCCGGACCAAAAAGGCTGGCTGGACGCCGAAAAGGACTACAAGGCCGGCGTACAGGCGCACGGCGAGTCGGAGGAACGGCGCCTGGCCTATGTTGCCTATACCAGGGCCAAGCACGTGCTGTGGGTTTCCAGCGCCGCCTGGGTTGGTTCACGGGCCGTGCGGGCGGAGATGTCACCGTTCCTTGCCGAGCTTGAAACCCTGACGCAGCCGGGGGACGGTGCCTCGCCTCCGAAAGCGGTGGTCCACCCGCTTTCGCTGGAAGAAGCCGCTCTTCCCGAGCAGAGCCCGCTGACCCTCGAAACAGAAGAAGCAGGCTGGCCGTACGATCCACTGGAAGGGCCGGTGGACCCGCGGAGCGGAGAACGCCTGCGCCTGGCCCGCGGACGCCGGACAGCCATGGAAGCAGCCGCCCAACGAGTGCTGGGGATTCTGGAGGCAGGCGCCGGCAGCCAGGTTCCCGGGGAAGTGGCGGGGCAGCACAACATCCCGGGGCAGGGGAGCAACCCACTGCCGGGGGCCCGGCCGGAACTTACGGGCGCCGCGGCAGGCTGGGCCCGTGAAGCGGCCTTACTGCTGGAGCGCAGGGCAAGAAGGTCCAGCGGCCAGGATGTGCACCTGCCCACCCACATCTCCGCTTCAACCCTTGTTGACCTCGGCGATGATCCCCACGCTGTCTTGGGACGGCTGCGCCGGCCCGTGCCGCGTGAACCCGGTATGTCGGCGCGCAAGGGCACCGCCTTCCACGCATGGGTCGAGGAGTACTTTGGAACGGCAGGGATGCTGGACCTCGGTGAAGCGCCGGGTTCAGACGACCACATCGATGCCGCTTACAACCTCGACGAGATGGTGGCCACCTTCAAGGCTTCCCCGTGGGCCGACAGGTCGCCCGCGTTCGTTGAGGTCCCTGTGGAAACGAGGGTGGGCGAGGTGGTGGTCCGCGGCCGGGTGGATGCGGTGTTCCGGGATGCCGACGGCCGCTGGGACCTGGTGGACTGGAAGACCGGACGCCGCCCGTCCGGGGCACAGCTGAAGACCCGTTCGATCCAGCTCGCGGTGTACCGGCTGGCGTGGGCGCGACTGAATAATGTGCCGCTGGAGGATGTGCGGGCCGCGTTCTTCTACGTTGCCGATAACGCCGTGGTCCGGCCGCACGACCTGGGAACGGCCGCCGAGTTGGAAGGAATTGTTGCTGCGGCGCTCAGCCGGCCCTAGCACGGGCAGGCCTGGACCGTCCGGCCGGGACCGGAGCCAAGGCGCGGCGGCCAGCTCCCGGGGCCGGCCCAAGTGCAGCACCCGCGAAGTTCAGCCCTGTTTGACGTTTATGACTGAGATGGCGGCTGTTGACGTGTCGTCCGGACCCTTTTCTTCCTGCTCCTGGCCCGCCAGGGCTTTGCTTTCCCCAGTTGGCGGTTCCGGCGGAATGGGGGCTACATGAACGGCAGGACTGGCGTGCACGACGTGCTCTGCCTGGGCTGCCCCCTGGCCGCCAGCGGCGGGTTGTGCCTTCACGGCCTGTTGGGAAGCCGCAGGGCTGCCGGGGGCGGATTGGGCAGCCGCAGGGCTGGCAGGACCAGTTTGGCCGGGGCCGGCCTGCGCGGGGACGGGGATGACTGTAACGGCAGGTGTGACGGCGGAACTGCCACTCCCGGTTACGTGGGCTGTCACGGAAGCCCCGCCAGCCGCTGCTGCTCCGGACGTCTCCGGCACGTTCTTGGCCGGCAGCGGCTCAACGCTGATCGGCTGCCCGCCGTACTCGGCGATGTCGCTGGCGAGGCTTTCCAGCATCCCCTCCGCCTCGGTGACCATTTCCGCGTCACCAGCGGCCAGCCCCTTGACCAGGTACTGCGCCAGGGCGAACTCCGCGGACAGGGCGGCCCGGCGCAGCAGGTGCTGGTCCGGGACGTCCCGCCGACTGGACGTGTAGGCCGCCAGTACAGTGTCAATGAAGTCCTGCTCATTGGATGCAACCAGCCAGGCAAAGTCGTCGGCAGGGTCGCCGATGCGCAGGTCGGTCCAGCCAGTGACTGCGGTAACCCGTCCGGACTCCACCAGAAGGTTGTCCTCGTGCAGGTCGCCGTGGACCACGCAGGGGTTGAACCGCCACAGGGACACGTCCTCCATGGCGTGTTCCCAGCGGCGCAGCAGCGTGGCAGGAATCCTCCCGGTGGTTGCTGCCTGGTCCAGTTCGTTCAGCCTCCGTTGGCGGAATTCATTGGGGGTGTAGCTGGGAAGATCGGCGTTGCTGACCAGCGACCGCGGCAGGTCATGGACCGCGGCCAGGGCGGAGCCGATCTCGCGGCCCAGGCCAGCAGGGCCCGACGTCAGTTCCTCCACGCTGCGCGTACTGCCGGACAGGTGCGAGTAAACGAAAGTGCTCAGGGTCCCCAAGCGGACACTGCCGGCCACGGTCGGCATGAGGAACGGCAGTTCCGCCCGCACGCCGGGCGCGAAAGCCCGTAGCACCAGGAACTCTGTTTCCAGCCGGGCGCTGGCCTCGGCGTGCCGCGGCGACCGGACCCGCCAGCGCTTTCCCTCGGAGTCAAGGAGCAGGGCTGAGTCGAAGTCCGCGGGATCATCCGGCGCAGAGCTAACGGCCGTCGGGGTCAGTCCGGGGACTGCCGCGGTTGCAATCGCCGCCAGTTCAATCGGTTTTCTTCTCACCGTTCCACGGTAAGTTGCGTGCCGTCCCGGAGCGCGGTCCGGCCGCGGCGAGTCTTGAGATAGCCGCAAATAGACGGGGGACCCACGCAGGCAATTGCCCGGGAAATGTGAAATGTCCGTGGCAGTCAGTACGGTGGAACCATGAGCCATACGGAGTCCGTAACACCCGTCCAGCAGGCCAAGCCCACGCCTCTGCCGGCAAACCACCTTGTGGACACACTGCTCCCTGTCAGGCCGGCCCTGGTGGACCGCGGATCTGCGGTGCGCGGGCGGCCCGGCATGGTGGATGAGTTGCTGGCCGGACCGGAGGCGATGGCCGCAGTCCTGTCCCGGCGCCAGGGACTTGTGCGGGGCAGCAATCTGGTCCTGACCGGGGCCAGAGCCCTCCTTGCGGAACTCACGGAGGCAGGATCCGCGCCGGAGCTCGTCGTGTATCTGGGATCGGCACTGCCCGCTGCTGATCTCCCAGCCGGTACCGAACTGCTCCTGTTCGTACTGCCTGAACCCCCTGATCCCGGCACTGCCGGGATTCCCGCCGACGCAGCCTGGGCCGGGTTCAGGGAGGTCGCGGCAGGATTGACCGCCACTTCCACTGCCCTTTTCGTGGAGTCCAGCGCCATTGCCAACTGGCATGCAGCCCACACCCACTGCCCCCGCTGCGGCACACCCACCCAGGTGGAAGCCGGCGGCTGGGTGCGCCGGTGCCCGGCAGACAACTCCGAGCATTTTCCCCGGACCGACCCCGCCATCATTGTCACGGTGGTAGGCCGGGACGGCCGGCTGCTCCTGGGCGGCGGCGGCCCCTTGGATGCACGGAATTACTCCACCCTGGCCGGATTCGTTGAGCCCGGGGAGTCGCTCGAAGAAGCGGTGGTCCGGGAAATCCAGGAAGAGGTGGGAGTGCGTGTCACCGCCTGCCAGTACTTGGGCTCCCAGTCGTGGCCGTTCCCGGCCTCCCTTATGCTTGGATTTACCGCCGTTACCGAGGACGCTGAGGCAACGCCCGACGGCGTGGAGGTCACCAGGGCCCGCTGGTTCAGCCGGGAGGAACTCCAGGAAGCGGTGCTCAGCGGGGAGATCACCATTTCCACCAGGCTCTCCATCGCCCGCTCCCTGATCGAGCACTGGTACGGCGGCCGGATCCAGGACCTGGCCGACGCCTAAGTTATTCCATCCACCAGACACCAGCACGCGGTAGTCGAGAAACAAAGCAGCAGAAGTGACTACAGAGATTTTTGATGGATCAGGTTCCCTTGAGGACCGAATCCTTGGAGGGCTGGACGACGAACAGCGTGAGGTGGCCAGCACCCTGAACGGGCCGCTGTGCGTGCTGGCCGGGGCGGGAACCGGAAAGACCCGCGCCATCACGCACCGCATCGCCTACGGTGTGCACTCCGGGGTCTATACGCCGCAGCGCCTCCTCGCGGTCACCTTCACCGCCCGCGCCGCCGCCGAGATGCGCAGCCGCCTGCGGGACCTTGGCGCGGGAAATGTGCAGGCACGGACCTTCCACGCTGCCGCCCTGCGCCAGTTGCAGTTCTTTTGGCCACAGGCTGTAGGCGGCACGCTGCCCAACCTGCTGGACCACAAGGCCCAGCTGCTTGCGGAGGCGGCCCGCCGGCTCAGGCTCAGCACCGACCGCGCATCCATCCGGGACCTTGCCTCCGAAATCGAGTGGGCCAAGGTATCAATGCTGACACCTGCCAACTACCTGGAAAACGCCCAGGGGAGGGGCGCGCCCGGCGGGTTCGACCTCACCGCGGTGGCGCGCGTCTTCCAGGCCTATGAGGACGTTAAGACCGACCGCAACGTGATTGACTTCGAGGACGTCCTGCTGATCACGGTGGGCATCCTGCAGGAGGACGAAAGGGTAGCCGCCACCGTCCGCGAACAGTACCGGCACTTCGTGGTGGACGAATACCAGGACGTGTCACCGCTGCAGCAGCGGCTCCTGGAGCTCTGGCTCGGCGGCCGGGACGAACTCTGCGTTGTGGGCGACGCCAGCCAGACCATCTACTCCTTTACCGGCGCATCGCCCCGGCACCTCCTGGGCTTCAAGGCCCGCTATCCGCAGGCCAACGTAGTCAAGCTCATCAGGGACTACCGTTCAACACCGCAGGTGGTGAAACTGGCCAATGACCTGCTGGCCGGCCGCGCCAGCGGAGGGCCCACCGCCGACGCTGCCTGGGCCACACCCCTGCAGCTCGTGGCCCAGCGCCCTGCCGGGCCTGCACCCCAGTTCACCGAGTGCACGGATGACGAAGCGGAAGCCGCCACAGTGGCGCAGAAGATCAAGGCACTGCTCGACGACGGCACTCCGGCCAGCCAGGTTGCTGTCCTTTTCCGCACCAACGGGCAGTCCGAGGCGTACGAGCAGGCGCTGGCAGCGGCGGGCATCGGCTACCAGCTACGGGGCGGGGAACGCTTCTTTGCCCGCAAGGAGGTCCGGGACGCGATCCTGCAGCTGCGCGCAGCCACCAGGGCTGTGTCCGAAACGGATACCCCCGACCCTCTAGGGCAGCTGGTGCGCGACATCGTTTCCTCCCTGGGCTACACCGAATCCGCGCCGCACAGTGGCGGGGCCCTGCGTGAACGCTGGGAGTCGCTGGCGGCCCTGGTGGCGCTGGCCGATGAGCTGGTGCAGAACCGCGGAGCCCAGTTCGGCCTGGCGGACTTCGTCAACGAACTACAGGAACGCTCACTCGCCCAGCATGCGCCCACCGTGCAGGGCGTCACTCTCGCCTCGCTCCACGCCGCCAAGGGCCTGGAATGGGATGCCGTCTTCCTGGTGGGCCTCAGCGAAGGGCTGATGCCCATTTCCTTCGCCGACTCACCTGAATCGGTGGATGAGGAACGCCGCCTGCTGTATGTCGGCATCACCCGCGCACGCGAACACCTGTCCCTGTCATGGAGCACGGCAAGGACTCCCGGAGGCCGGGCCAATCGCAAACCGTCACGGTTTCTCGACGGCCTGCGGCCTGACTCGGTAGCAAGCTCAAGTACCCGGGGGAAGGGAACGGTGCCCCGCCGCAAGGCTGCCGCCCCCGCCGTCTGCCGGGTCTGCGGCAGCATGCTTGCCACCGGAGCCGAACGGAAGGTGGGCCGCTGCAACGCGTGCCCGCCCACCTACGAGGAACAGACCTTCGACGCCCTCCGCAGCTGGCGCCGGGACGTGGCGCAGTCCGCGGACGTTCCGGCGTTCGTGGTGTTCACCGATGCCACCCTCACGGCCATTGCCGAGGCCCGGCCGGCGTCACTGGAGGAACTGTCGGGGCTCGCCGGCGTGGGTCCGTCCAAGCTGGAAAGGTACGGGGAAGACGTCCTCCGGGTCCTGGCCGAAAGCTCCGTCCTGTGAGGCGCAATCCCAACAGCAGCCCCCGGCAGACACCGGCCCGGCAGCCGGCACCCCAGCCGGCCGCGGACCTGGCCACTGCCGACGGTTCCCCCGTGGAGGTGCGGCGGTCTGCCCGGCGGACTCGCACGGTTGCGGCGTTCTGGGAAGACGGGACGGCGGTGGTTGCCATCCCGGCCCGTTTCACTGCTGCGCAGGAGCGGGAGTGGGTTCAGCGCATGCTGGCCAAACTCCACAAACAGGGGGAGCGGCAGGCAGCATCCGGCCGCCGGCGTCCTGCCACCGACGAGGCCCTTGCAGCCCATGCGGCTCAGCTGTCCGCCCAGTACCTGGGCGGCCGGTCACGTCCTGCATCCGTCCGGTGGGTGGGCAACCAGAACTCCCGGTGGGGGTCCGCCACACCTGCCGACGGAACCATCCGCCTGTCGGACAAGCTGCGGCCAATGCCGCAGTGGGTCATCGACTACGTCCTGCTCCACGAACTGGCCCACCTTTTGGTGGCCTCGCACAACGCGGCGTTCTGGAAGCTGCTGGAGGCGTACCCGGAAACCCAGCGGGCCAAGGCGTTCCTCGAGGGCGTCTCGTTTGCCACGTCCCGTGGCCTGGCACCCCAGGGCCTGGATCGAGGGGATTCGGGCGGAAGCCAAGCACCCGCAGGGCAGCTGCCCGGCGAGTGGTTCGGAGACGCGGACTAGACCCTTCCCCGGGGAATCCGGCCTTTGTTCCGGCGGGTTAAACACCCCGGCGGGCCAGGAATTCCTGGCCCGCCGGCTAAGTGTCAGCCCCTGGGCTGGTCGGTTCCGCCGTCGTCGTCCTTGCCCCGCGAGTCCTTGCCCCCGGCGTCCCCGTCCCCACCCTCGGAGCTGTCGGCTTCGGCGGTGTTCTCGAATCCGCCGCTGAGCAGCTTCTGCAGGGCATCATCCACTTCGCTGTCGCTGGCTTCGGCGAGCTTGCGGCGTGAGCTGAAGCCCTTCGGGTCATCCAGGTCCTCGGCGGTGGGCAGCAGGTCGGGGTGGTGCCAGATGGCGTCACGGCCTTCGATGCCGCGCTCTTCCTTCAGGCTGGCCCACAGGGTGGCGGCGTCGCGGAGCCTGCGCGGCCGCAACTCGAGTCCCACCAGGGAAGCAAAGGCGTGTTCCGCCGGGCCGCCGGTTGCCCGCCGGCGCCGCACTGTTTCGCGCAGCGCGCCCGCGGACGGCAGGACCTTTTCGGTGGCAGCAGCGGTCAGTTCATCCACCCAGCCTTCCACCAGGGCCAGCGCCGTCTCGAGCTTCTCCAGGGCCTGTTCCTGGGCGGGGGTCCGCTGCGGCATGAAGACACCCTGGGACAGGGCCTCCTGGATGCCCTCGGGGTTGCTGGGGTCGAGGTCGCGGGCGAGCTCTTCGATGCGTGAGGTGTCGATGTGGATGCCCCGGGCGTATGCCTCAATGGCGCCCAGCAGGTGGCCGCGCAGCCACGGGACCTGCACGAAGAGGCGTGCGTGCGCGGCTTCCCGTACGGCAAGGAACAGCCGGATGTCGTTTTCGGGCAGGGACAGGCCGGCACCGAACGCGGCAACATTTGTGGGCAGGAGCGCCATTTCGAGGTCGGCGAGGGGAACACCGATGTCGGTGGAGCTCACCACGTCCTGGGAGAGGGCGCCGATGGCCTGCCCCAGCTGCATGCCGAAGATCGCGCCGCCCATGTTCTGCAGCATGGACGAGGCCCCGCCCATCATGGCTTTCATTTCCTCGGGCATCTGCTCGGTCATGGCGGAGGACAGGGCGTTGGCGATGCTGTTGGCCACGGGCTCAGTCAGCCGCTTCCAGGTCCCCAAGGTGGCCTCCACCCACTCGGCGCGCGACCAGGCTTTGCCGATCAGGCCGGTGGAGGGCAGGTCGGTGACGGGGTCCAGCCACAGCTCGGCGAGGCGGAGGGCTTCGTCCACGTCCCGCGACTGCTGGGCAGTGACCGACGGATCAGAATTGCTTGCAGCCACGCGCCGGGCGTTGTCGTGGGCCAGCGTCCAGTTAACGGGGCCTTCGGACGGGGCGCTCATCATCGCCTGCACCTGGGAGAACATCTGTGCCAGCAGGTTGGGGTCGTCCGGAAGGCCGGCGGCCTTGGCGAGTTCGGCGGGGTCGAAGTTTTCCATCCCCTTGCCGCCCATCAGGTTCTGCAGCATTTCGGTCAACGGATCCTTGGGATTGTCGTCGCCGTTGGACGGATTGAGTGGGTTGGAGGTCATGGTCCCGCCGATCGATGGTGTGACTGTTGATCAACCTTCACGGTACCCCGGCGTGGGTCGGCTGTCTGCCGTCCGCCGCCGTCGTTCGCTCTAGGCAAAGCGCTCCCCGGCGCGCCGTCACCGCGTAGTGTTGGGGGGTGAC
Source organism: Arthrobacter sp. E1SS-5 (assembly GCF_057073715.1). Taxonomy (NCBI): domain Bacteria; kingdom Bacillati; phylum Actinomycetota; class Actinomycetes; order Micrococcales; family Micrococcaceae; genus Arthrobacter; species Arthrobacter sp. E1SS-5. The sequence continues at coordinate 2,844,440 of NZ_CP172703.1, read as the reverse complement.
TACAACCCGTGGCGGACATCCCTCCGAGGACCACGTTCCCGACGTTTCCCCCTTCTCCACTCCCGCGCCTGTGGGTGCCGGCGGTCCACCGGAAAGCACCGGTGGAAGCGGCACCGAGGGCGCGGGAGGCGGCTCCGGGTATTACGACGGCGGGCGCCCCCGCAGGCGGCTTTCCACCATGATGGTTGCCGGACTGGCGGCGTTGGGTTTGGGGATTGCCGTGGGTACCGTTCCAGTGCCCTATGTCATCGAGTCTCCCGGGCCCACCTACAACACCCTGGGGGAGAGCCAGGGCCATCCGGTGATTAATGTCAGCGGCCATGAAACCTATCCCGCTGCCGGGAGCCTCGATCTGACCACGGTGTACGTTGACGGCGGCCCCACGGGCTCCGTCAGCATCCTCGACGCCTTCTCCGCCTGGCTGGACGGCTCCAAGGCCGTATACCCGGTGGAGTTGATCTATCCGACCGGCACCACCAAGGAAGAGGCCCAGGAACAGAGCGCGGTGGCCATGGCCACGTCGCAGGAGAACGCCGTTGCCTCCGCGCTGAACGAACTCAAGATCCCGTTCGGCCAGCAGCTCCAGGCCGCGGACCTGTCCAAGGACTCGGCGTCCGCAGGCAAGATCCAGCAGGGCGACATCCTCAAGGCCATCAACGGCAAGGACATCACCTCACTGTCCGTTATCCAGGATGAACTGGCCGCGGGCAAGGGGGCGCCGGCAACGGTGACAGTTGAGCGGGCGGGCCAGCCTGTCACGGTCCAGATCACCCCCAAGGACAATGGCCAGGGCCGCTTCATCCTGGGTGTCATGTTGAAATATCTCTTCACTTTCCCGTTCCAGGTGCAAATCTCGCTGGACAAGGTGGGCGGGCCCAGCGCAGGCCTCATGTTCTCGCTGGGCATTATCGACACCGTCACGCCGGGCGACCTCACGGGCGGCAAGCACATCGCCGGCACGGGCACCATATCCCCGGACGGAGCGGTGGGCCCCATCGGTGGCATCGGCCAGAAGATGCGGGGGGCGCGCTCCGCCGGGGCCACCCTCTTCCTGGCGCCTGCCGGCAACTGTGACGAGGTTGCCGGCCACATTCCAGACGGCCTCCAGGTGGTCCGTGTGCAGAATCTGGCCGAGGCACGGCACGCAGTGGAGCTGGCAGGAAGCGGGCAGGACACCTCCGCACTTCCGGCGTGCACGGGCAAATAGCACCGGCGCCAGCACTAGACTGGGCCCAACTAGACTCGACAGGAACTAAGCTTCACCGCCACTCGTGGCACAGATGACGGACGAAACCAGCCGTTTGACCGGTACCGTACGTCGCTCGCACGCTTCGAATCTCGACGACCAGCTATGAGGTACCCAGTTTGTCCCGTCCCGCCAGCACCATGTCCACAGGCAGGCCCCCTTCCCGGCGCGGCGCCCTGACGCCCACCTTGATCGTCGTCGCCCTGGTGGTGGTGGGGTTCATTTTCTTTGCCAACGTCTGGACCGACGTCCTCTGGTACCGGCAGCTGGGCTTCGTCGAAGTCTTCATCACCGAGAACCTCGCAAAGATCGCAACATTCGTGGCCGGCTTCGGCATTATGTTCGCTGCCGTCTTCTTCTCGATCCGCATTGCCTACAACTCCAGGCCCGTCTACGCGCCTGACTCGGAGGTCCGCGACAACCTCAACCGGTACCAGGCGCAGCTGGAGCCTGTTCGCAGGATTGTCATGGTTGGCCTGCCGGTCCTCTTCGGCTTGTTTGCCGGCAGCGCGGCCGCCAGCCAGTGGCAGAAAGTCCTGCTGTTCTTCAACCAGGTGGGCTTCGGCCAGGCCGATCCGCAGTTCAACATGGACATCAGCTTCTACCTGATGACCCTGCCGTTCCTCGGGTTTGTGACCGGATTCCTGATCAGCGTGGTGGTGATTGCGGGCATCGCCGGCATCCTCACCCACTACCTCTACGGCAGCATCCGCCTGATGGAGCGTGGCGTTTTCACCAGCCGCGCCGCGCAGATCCACATCGCCGTCACGGGCGCCGCGTTCCTGGTGCTCCTGGGCGTCAACTTCTGGCTGGACCGCTACTCTTCGGTACAGAGCAACGGCGGCCGCTGGGCCGGTGCCCTCTACACGGACGTGAACGCAGTCATCCCCACCAAGGCCATCCTCGCCGTGGCCGCCGTGCTGGTGGCCATCCTGTTCATCGTGGCTGCCGTAATCGGCCGCTGGCGCCTGCCGGTGATCGGCACTGCCATGCTGATCATCACATCCATCCTGGCCGGCGGTGTCTATCCGTGGGTCATCCAGCAGTTCCAGGTCCGCCCGTCCGAGCAGACGCTGGAAAGCGAATACATCAAGCGCAACATCGAGAACACGCGCAAGGCCTATGGCTTGGACGGCATCCAGGAAACCCGTTACGACGCCACCAATACGGCCAACACCGGCGCCCTGGCCCCGGATGCCCAGACCACGGCCAACATCCGCCTCCTGGACCCGAACCTGATTTCGGACGCTTTTGCGCAGCTGGAACAGTACCGCCCGTACTACCAGTTCCCCAAGGCCCTTAACGTGGACCGCTACGAGGTGGACGGCAAGATCCAGGACACCGTGATCGCGGTACGGGAACTGAACCCCACCAACGTGCAGACCAACCAGCAGGGCTGGCTTAACCAGCACGTGGTGTACACCCACGGCTATGGGGTGGTGGCCGCCAAGGGCAACAAGTTCACGGCTGATGGCAAACCTGAATTCCTGCAGTCCGGCATTCCGTCAACCGGCGTTCTGGGCAATGACAGCACCTACGAACCCAGGATCTACTTCGGCGAGTCCTCACCCGAATACTCCATCGTGGGCGCCCCCGACGGCGCCACGCCCCGTGAGCAGGACCGGCCCTCCGGCAAGGAAGGGGAGGGGGAGACCCAGTACACCTTCAAGGGCAACGGCGGCCCGAACGTGGGCTCGTTCTTTAACAAGATCCTCTATGCCATCAAGTTCCAGTCCTCGGACCTGCTGCTGTCGGACGGCGTGAACCCGCAGTCCCAGATCCTCTATGACCGCAGCCCCCGCGAACGGGTCCAGAAGGTGGCCCCGTACCTGACGGTTGACGGAGGTGCGTATCCGGCGGTGGTGGACGGCCGGGTCAAGTGGATCGTGGACGGCTACACCACCAGCCAGTACTTCCCGTACTCACAGCAGAAGTCATTGTCGGATGCCACCGCTGATTCGCAGACGAGCTCCGGCCGTGCCGTGGCCCTGCCCAACAGCACCGTGAACTACATCCGCAACTCTGTGAAGGCAACGGTGGACGCATATGACGGTTCGGTCACCCTGTATGCCTGGGACGACACGGATCCTGTCCTGAAGGCCTGGCAGAAGGTCTTCCCCTCAACGCTGAAGCCGTATTCAGAGATGTCCGGCGCCCTGATGAGCCACGTCCGGTACCCGGAGGACCTGTTCAAGGTCCAGCGTGAACTGCTGGGGCAGTACCACGTGACGGATCCCACCAGCTTCTACAAGAACAACGACGCGTGGAGCACGCCTGCCGATCCCACCGTGAGCACGGACGTGAAGCAGCCGCCGTTCTACATGTCGCTGCAGATGCCGGACCAGCAGAAGCCTGCCTTCCAGCTGACGTCTTCGTTCATCCCGCAGATCGTCAACGGAAATGCCCGCAACGTCCTGTACGGCTTCCTCGCCGCCGACTCCGATGCAGGAAACCAGCCCGGCGTGAAGGCAGACGGCTACGGCAAGCTGCGGCTGCTGCAGATCCCGCCGGAGACTCAGGTTCCCGGTCCCGGGCAGGCGCAGAACAAGTTCAACTCAGATCCCACAGTGTCCCAGGCGCTTAACCTGCTGCGGCAGGGCGCCTCGGACGTACTGAACGGCAACCTGCTTACCCTGCCCGTGGGCGGCGGCATCCTCTACGTCCAGCCGGTCTACCTCAAGTCAACAGGTGAGACGTCCTACCCAACGCTGCAGCGCGTCCTGGTGGCCTTTGGAGACAAGGTGGGCTTCGCGCCTACCCTGGACGCCGCTCTCAAGCAGCTCTTCGGCGGGGATTCCGGTGCGGCCGCAGGTGACTCCGCCAACAACGGCCAGACGCCGGCTGGTCCCGCGCCCGCCACGCCGGCCGAGGCGGATGCGAAGGCCCAGCTGAAGGCGGCGCTGGATGAGGCGAATTCGGCCATCCAGGCCGGCCAGAGCGCGCTTGCGGCCGGCGACTTCGCTGCCTACGGTGACGCGCAGAAGAAGGTTGCTGCGGCGCTGAAGAAGGCCATGGACGCCGAGGCCAAGATCCCGGCGACTGTTCCGGAGGCCAACCCGGCCCCCGCAGCTTCCGCCTCGCCTTCGGCCACGCCTTCACCGTCCGCGTCAGCGGGGCGGTAGTACGACGGCGGCAGCCCGGCATTCGAACCCTTGGGGGAGCGGGTGCCGGGCTGGCGTAACGGACGTCACGCCGCTCCGATTTGGCCTGGGGTTCACCTCCCGGTAAAGTAGATCTTGCGACGCGGGGTGGAGCAGTTCGGTAGCTCGCTGGGCTCATAACCCAGAGGTCACAGGTTCAAATCCTGTCCCCGCAACTGAGGAAAGGCCCGGACATTGGAAACAATGTCCGGGCCTTTTGCTTTGCCCGCTGGCCATCACGAATGAGTCATCGGCACTTCACGTCAGGCAGAGACCGTGGTCCGGGCAGCGCCAAAAGTAGGGTAGTGTTGATCAAGCGACGCGGGGTGGAGCAGTTCGGTAGCTCGCTGGGCTCATAACCCAGAGGTCACAGGTTCAAATCCTGTCCCCGCAACTTATGAAGGCCCCGACCGGCAGTTACGCCGGCCGGGGTTTTCCGTTTCCTTGGATGCGCCCAGTTCCTAGTATTCTCTTTCGAAGGGCCCCGCGATCTGCGGGCAGCCCCTGTCCTTCCTGAGAGGTATGTTGTTCGATGGCCACACCCACGAAGAAGCCCGGCGCCGCGACGGGCAAGCGGTCCCGGCTTTACTGGGTGGTTCCCGCCGTCCTCGTGGCCGTGGTCCTGGTGGTGCTGATCGCCAAGCTGCTCATGGGGCTTCCGGCGGTGGCTTCCTTCGTCGCCGACTACCCGGGCCAGTCGAAACTGCCAGACAACGCCCCCGTGGGATTCCCCGCCTGGCTGGCGTGGCAGCACTTCCTCAACGCTTTCTTCCTGCTCTTGATCATCCGTACCGGCTGGCAGGTGCGGACCACCACGCGGCCCAGTGGCCACTGGACCAGGAACAACAAGGGCTTGATCCGCACCAGGAACGCGCCCACCAAGATCAGCCTTGAGCTCTGGTTCCACCTGACTCTGGATGCCCTCTGGATCCTGAACGGGCTCATCTTCGCCGTCCTGCTGTTCGCCACAGGGCAATGGATGCGCATCGTTCCCACCAGCTGGGACATTTTCCCCAACGCGCTCTCGGCCGCACTGCAGTACGCCTCCCTGGACTGGCCCACTGAGGACGGCTGGATCAATTACAACGCGCTGCAGCTGATGGCCTACTTCGTGACCGTCTTCATCGCGGCACCGCTGGCGTTCATCACGGGCCTGCGGATGTCCGGCGCCTGGCCCAGGAAGGCTGCGGGCCTGAACAAGGCGTTCCCCATCGAATGGGCCCGCGCCGTCCACTTCCCGGTCATGATCTACTTTGTCGCCTTCATCGTGGTTCACGTCTTCCTGGTGCTTACCACCGGTGCACTGCGGAACCTGAACCATATGTACGGAGGGAGCGACGACGACGGCTGGTTCGGCTTCTGGGTGTTCCTGGCTTCGGTCGCCGTTATGGTGGCCGCCTGGTTCCTTGCCCGCCCCATCTTCCTGCGGCCCATCGCCTCCCTGATGGGCAAGGTCAGCCGCTGACGGCTCCAGGGCCGATGCGAGGGGTCAGGCGCTTTTGATCTTCTGGTAGGCGTCGAGGGCGCGTTCCCGCGATTCGGGCAGGTCCACGAGCGGCTTGGGATATCCTTCCGCTTCAACCGTCCACGGCTCGTGGATGCCCTTGCCCTTGAGGTCCTGGAGCTCCGGAATGAAGGTCCGCAGGTAGCTGCCGTCGGGGTCGAATTTCTTGCTCTGGGTGACGGGATTGAAGATCCGGTAGTAGGGCGAGGCGTCCGCCCCGGACCCGGCCACCCACTGCCAGTTGGCGGGGTTGTTGGCGGCGTCCGCATCCACCAGCGTGTCCCAGAACCATTCCTCCCCGATCCGCCAGTCGGTGAGGAGGTTTTTGACCAGGAACGATGCGGCGGCCATCCGCACCCGGTTGTGCATCCAGCCCGTCTGCCACAACTGCCGCATCCCGGCATCCACCAGCGGGTAGCCCGTGTTGCCCTGCTGCCAGGCGGCGAGCTCTTCACGGTTGGCGGGGGCCCACTGGAAGTTATCGAAGGCCGGACGGAAGTTGCGGGTGGCTAGATCGGGATTGTGGTACAGCAGGTGCCAGTTGAATTCCCGCCAGCCCAGCTCGGCCCGGTAGGTACCGACGTCGGAAGGGACTTTGTGCGGATGCCGGCGCCGGATCTCCCGCCATACCCGGAACGGGCTGACCTCCCCGAACCGGAGGTGCGGTGACAGTCGGCTGGTGCCTTCGGTGCCGGGGAGGTTCCTGCCCGTTCCGTAGTCCTCGATGGGACCGTCCAGGAAGTCTTCCAGGCGCTGCTGGGCGCCCGATTCCCCGGGCTGCCAGGTGGCAGCCAGGCCGCCGCTCCAGTCGGGGGAGGAAGGCAGGAGGTCCCAGCTGCTGAGCGTGTCGCTGGCAGGGAGGCCGCGTCCCGATGGCGCAGGCTCCGGAAGGGTGTCCGGTGCCTCGAAGGGTTCCCGGATGTCGTGTGACGCGAGGCAGGCCCGCCAGAACGGCGAATAGACCTTGTAGGGGCCGCCTGCCCCGGTCTTGACGGTCCACGGCTCGAAGAGGAGGTTCGCCTGGAAGCTTGACGCCTGCATCCCGTGGCTGCCTGCCCACTCCTTGAGGTCGGCGTCGATGGTCCGTTCCGGCTGCCCGTAGCGGCGGTTCCAGAAGAAGTGGCTTGCCTTCGTCTGGATGGCTAGCGTCCTGATTGTTTCTCCGGCAGGGCCACGGCGAAGTACCAAGCGCGATCCCCGGCTTTCGAGGTCCGCAGAGAGTGCTGCCAGGGAATGGTGCAGCCACCACCGGGCGGCGCCACCGAGGGGCCGCACGCCGTGGGACTCATCGTCGAGGATGTAAACGACAGTGAGCGGCAAGCCACGGCCGGCCGCTTCCGACAGTGCGGGGTTATCGTCCAACCGCAAATCATCGCGCAACCAGACCAGGGACGTTCCTTCGGAAGAAGCCATGGCACCACGCTACACACAGCGGACACAACTATGGCCGGGACCGCGGTCCCGGCCATAGCCGTGTATCACCTGGCGACGTACTGCAGGGCCTTTACAGCTTGTCGAAGTCTGCCTCGTCGACCGTCGATTCTGACGACGCCGGGCTTGCTGCACCCAGGGCAGGCTTGGAATTGCCGCCGGCCTTGAGCGCCGCCAGGCGGGCTTCGATCTCGGTCTGCTCACCCAGGTCCTCCAGCTGGTTGAACTGGGCGTCCAGGCTGGAGGCTGCAAGCTCCTGCTGGCCACGGACCTTGGCCTCTTCGCGGCGGATCTTCTCCTCGAAGCGGCCCACTTCGCTGGTGGGGTCCATGATGTCGATGCTCTTGATGGCATCGTGCACCTGGGTCTGCGCGGCTGCGGTCTTGGATCGGGCAACAAGCTCGTTGCGCTTGCTGGTCAGCTGGTTGAGCTTGTTCTTCATCTGGTCAAGGCCGGTTTTCAGCTTGTCCACTACCTCGCGCTGGGAGGCAATGCTCGGCTCTGCGCCCTTGGCTTCGCTTTCGGCGGCCATCTGCCGCTGCAGGGCCACCTTTGCCAGGTTGTCGAACTTCTCGGCGTCGGCTACGTCGCCGCCCGCACGGAACTCGTCTGCCTTGCGGGAGGCGGCAAGCGCCTTGTTTCCCCAGTCGCGCGCGTTCTTGACGTCTTCGTTGTAGTCGTCTTCCAGCATCCGGAGGTTGCCGATGGTCTGCGCCACGGCGGACTCGGCTTCGGCGATGTTGTTGGTGTAGTCGCGGACCATCTGGTCCAGCATCTTCTGCGGGTCCTCGGCGTTGTCCAGCAAAGAGTTGATGTTCGCCTTTGCCAGCTGTGCGATCCGGCCGAAAATGGACTGCTTAACCATGGTGTTTGCCTTTCGTCCTGCTCTTTGTTGACCACTGGAACCGGTGCACAGTGGTGTACTTCGTCTGTCCGCCCGCCGGGATCATCCGGTGTGTCCGGCGGAAGTCTTTAGAAACTGCCGGAGTCTCCGCCGCCGAAATCGCCGCCGCCAAAGTCTCCACCGCCGAAGCCGCCGGAGTCGCCGCCCCAGCCGCCTCCGCCGTCGCCGCCCCAGCCACCTCCGCCGCCCCAGCCGCCGTGGCCGCCGTTAAGGATGGAGTTGATCAGGATGCCGCCCAGAATGGCGCCGCCCAGTCCGCCGCCGCCTCCGCCGCCGAACATGCCCCCGCGCCCGAACCCCTGGTTCGCGTAGCCGTCGAAGTGCTCGACGTCGGCCTGGGCCAGCTGCGCCGCCTGCGCCGCAAGGGCGTGGGCCTGCTGGGCGTAAGTGAGTGCGGTTACCGGATCGGTCCGCGCGATGGACAGCGCGTAGTCGAGGTTCCGCTGGGACTCCGCCAGGCGTGTGCGCGCCTCGGTTCCCACACCGCCGCGGCGGGCGGTGATGTAGTCGGAGGTGGCGCTGATCTGGGCCTGCGCCGACATGATGGTTTGCTGCAGTGATGCCTGGGCGCGCCGTGCCTGCTCCTGCTGGTTGCGGATGCCGGTCAGGGCCTGGTCCAGGGACTGGTGGGCCGTCTCTACCCGTTGAAGGGTGGCGATGGGGTCGATCTTCCCGCCTTGGATCTCCGTCTTCACCTGCGCCAGGGCCGCTTCCACCGCGGCTACCGGTCCTGCGAGTTCGGCATGCGTGCCGGATTGGATCATGGCCTTTGCCTGGGCCAGGTCCTGGGAGGTGTCCACAACTGCGGCTTCGAGCCCGTTGCGGGCCTCGTCGAGGTTGCCGGCTACCTTGGAGATGGCGTCCAGGAGGACGTTGGTCTGGTGCAGGCTCTCCTCGGCTGCGCGGACGGCCACAGCTGCCATGCTGCTTTCGCCCTCACCGAGCTTTTGCTGCGCGGTTTCGGATGCGTTCTGCACAAAGGCCAGGCGTTCCTTGGCCTGGACGATATTGTCCGAGACCTGCACCAGGGCGCTGTCGGCATACTTGGACCGCATGGCCGCCAGGGACTGTTCGGCGCTGGAGATCTTGGCGTCCGCTTCGCGGGCTCCGGCATTGACGGCCGTGAGGGCCTGTGGAGCGTTCTTCTCCAACTCACGCAGGGAGTCAAAGTCAGCCTTTTGCTCCTGGAGCGATTCCAGGGCGGCCTCGGAGCGGCGGATGATCTCGCCCAGCCAGGTCCGCTGCTGTTCTTCCGTATCCGGAATGTGGTCATCGAGCTGCTGCTGCAGCTTAAAGGACTCCGTCATGTGGGCCTTCGCTTCCGCCAGGGCCTTGGTGAAGTTCCCGACGGCGGCGTCCCCGTACTGCGCCTGGGCGAATCCGAGTTCCTGCTCGCTGGACTTGATGGCGTCATCGGCCTCGATCAGCAGCGAACCGCTCTTGCGGCGAAGTTCCTCAACGCTGAGCGACGCCAGCGGGTCCAGCTCGGCACCCTGGGGTCCATAGCTTCCGCTGGAGGCCGCCTGGCCCGCGGCCTTCTTCCGGCGGTTCCGGTAGTACAGGTAGGCCCCGCCACCGGCCACCACCACGCCTGCGCCCACCAGGACACCGGCGCCGGCTCCGTTCCCGGACGAGACGTTGCCGCTGCCGCCGCCGGCAGCGTCGCCCACGGCGGATGCGGTGTCGATGGCGGCCTGGGCATAGTCCTTTTTGCCGCCGGCGAGATTGGCGACTACCGCGTTCTGGGTGATGTTGCTCCGCTTGGAGTAAATGGCGCTGGCCGAGTTGGGGGAGAAGTAGTACTTACCTTGGTCGGTGGCGATGGCAAGGATGACATCGGCCTTGCCCATGCCCTTTGTCTTTGCCACGGCCTGGCTCCAGGCAGTCGGGTCAGAGGGGTTGTCGAACGACTTCACCGTGACCACGTACAGGTTGTACTTGTGGTCCTTCAGCAGCTTCTGGATGGCATCCTGGACTTCGCCTTTCCGGCTGCCCAGCACGTTGGCGTTGTCAACGATGTTGGTCCCCGAGGGGATGGTGACCGGGTCTTCGGCCCATGCGGCGCGGGCGGGTACCGCCAGCAGCCCGGCAAGGCCGATCACGGCGAGGATACGTTTGAACTTTGACCGCATGTGCAACCCTTCAGCACGCCTGACACCGATTCGGGACGAATCAGTCGTCGAATCCAGCAGCGCCCCCACGCTTGGTGTGAAGCCGCAGGTCGCTGTGGCATTTCATCTTGATTCTATGGTGCACCCCACAGGCAGTCCATGCGACCGAATATGCCTCCAGCGAAACGCCTTGCGGGCAAGGAGCCTTGCTCAAAGCGTTCAGGAAGCTCTCAGCAAACATCCGAGCTTGTTCCAGCGGAACGGTTCATAGTTAATGGCAGACGAGGATGAAAGGAAGTCTCATGACTGAGAATCAAACCCCAGGACCGGTCCCTAAGGACAACGGCGCGCAGAGCCGGAACCCGTGGCACCAGCAGGGCGCGGAACAGCCTGGCGGCCGCCAGTCGGAAACTCAGTATGGGAACGCCGGCGGAGCCGGCACCCCTCAAGGCAACCAGGCCTCCCAAAATAACCCCGGCCCACAGAACAACACGGAGCGGCTGGACCGGCCGCAGGCGGGTGACCACCACACCCAGGAATTGCCGGGCGCACCACGCCCCGTCTACCCGCAGCGGCAGCCTTTTTACGGACAGCCCGCAAACTATGGCCAGCAGCACCAGGACGGCCAGCCTGGATACTACGGCCAGCAGCAGCACCAGAATGGCCAGCCCATGCACGGCACCGGCCACGGCACGCCCAACGGGAGCGTCGGCCTGGCGCCCAACCCCAAGGACGCCCCGCGCCGGAAAGCAACGTTCGGCATCGGCACCCTTGTGGCCAGTATCCTCGCAGCAGGCCTGGTGGGCGGCGGAGTGGCGACGGTTGGCGCGGGCGAGCTCTCCGGACACAACGCCTCCAGCACGTCGACCGTTGGCACCAACAGCCAGCCCGGTACTGTCATCGTCAACAACAAGGACGACGTCAACGCCATTACCGCAGCGGCTGTGAAGGCCTCGCCCAGCGTGGTCACCATCAGCGCCACCAGCGGCAGCTCCGGCGGCACCGGTTCCGGCATTGTCCTTGATGACCAAGGGCACATCCTGACCAACACCCACGTGGTGACCCTGGACGGCCAGACCGCCAATGCCACCCTTGAGATCCGCACCAGCGACGGAAAGGTCCTGCCGGCAAAGCTGGTGGGTACCGACCCCCTGTCCGACCTCGCCGTCATCAAGGTGGACGACACCTCCGGCCTCACCCCTGCCACCCTTGGTGACTCTTCCAAGTTGAACGTGGGGGATACTGCCATCGCCATCGGTTCCCCGCTGGGCCTGACCGGAACCGTCACGGACGGCATCGTGTCCACCCTCAACCGGACCATCAGCGTGGCATCGTCGGCAGCGCCCAAGGGCGGTGACAACAGCCAGGGCGGCGACCAGGGATTCCAGTTCGCACCTCCGGGTGGCGGACAGAGCCAGCAGAACTCCAGTGAGGGTTCCATCGCCATCAACGTGATCCAGACGGACGCGGCCATCAATCCCGGCAACTCCGGCGGCGCCCTGGTGAACAGCAAAGGCGAGATCATCGGCGTGAACGTGGCCATCGCGTCCGCCGGCTCAGGCACCTCCACCTCGCAGAGCGGCAATATCGGCGTCGGGTTCAGCATCCCGATCAACCATGCCAAGCGCGTGGCACAGGAAATCATCGACAGCGGCAAGGCCTCCCACGGGCAGCTCGGCGTCAGCGTCAAGGCCAAGACCACCTCCGGCGCTGCCTCCGAGTTCTCCGTTGGCGCCGACGTAGCCACCGTCGATGCCAATTCCGCAGCGGGCAAGGCCGGCATCAAGGCGGGCGACGTCATCACCAAGTTCAACGACCTCACCATCGGCGAGCCGAACCAGTTGACCGCTGCGGTCCGGGAACAGCCGGCAGGATCCAAGGTGAAGATCACCGTGCAGCGCGGCGGCAGTGAACAGACGTTCGATGTCACGCTGGGCGCGGCAGCCAGCTAAGGCAGGACGGCACTGACCCAGGCCATGACGACGGCGGCGTCCCCACCAAAGGGGGCGCCGCCGTCGTCAGTCCCTGCCCGGGAAGCGGCGCTGAAACAGGCGTTAATGGAAGAGGGCGCGGGGACACGCCGATATGGTTAGCTAGGAGCTACCCGCCTGCCGGGCATTCCGCGGCCAAGCCCACCCGGCTGGCTGTCCACAAGCATGGAAGGCTGCTGTAAACACAGTGGAAGAGACATTGAAGATCGTAGTCCTGGTCAAACATGTACCGGACGCCCAGTTCGACCGCCACCTCAACGGGGCGGGCAACACCGCGGACCGCGACGAAAGCATTCTGTCCGAGCTTGACGAATACGCCCTTGAAGCAGCCCTGCAGCTGGCCGAGGCGCGCGGCGGAAGCAAGGCGGGCAACCAGGTCATTGCCCTCAGCATGGGACCGGCCGGAGCCGTCAACGCAGTCAAGAAGTCACTGCAGATGGGCGCCACCGAAGGCGTGCACCTCACGGACGACGCCTTGGCGGGATCCGACGCCGCGGCCACCTCGCTTGCCCTGGCCGCAGCAGTTCGGCACCTGGGCGACGTGGACCTGGTGATCACGGGCATGGCCTCCACCGACGGCGAGACCTCCCTTGTTCCGGCGCAGCTGGCCGAGCGGCTTGGGCTGCCCCAGGTCACGTTCGCGTCCACGCTCCAGGTGGACGGCGGCCGCCTGACCGCCCGCCGCGACGCCGACACATCGTCTGAAACGGTGGAGTCACCGTTGCCCGCAGTCGTGTCCGTCACGGACCAGATCAACGAACCCCGGTACCCCAACTTCAAGGGCATCATCGCCGCAAAGCGCAAGAGCATCACCACCCTGTCCCTGGCCGATATCGGCGTGCAGCCAGCGCAGGTGGGCTTCGCCGGTTCCTGGACCAGCGTGATCAGCGCGGAGCAGCGGCCGCCCAGGACCGCAGGCACCATCATCACCGACGAGGGCGACGCCGGCATCAAGCTGGTTGACTTCCTGGCCGCCCAGAAGCTGCTCTAAGAGGGACACCGACATGGCAAAAGTACTCGTATTCATCGACAACCCCGGCGCGTCGCTCAAGAAGAGCAGCCTCGAACTGCTGACCCTGGCCCGTTCCCTGGGTGAGAGCACAGTGGCGCTCAACGGCGAACTCTCCGACGGCGTCGCTGCCACCTTCGCCGATTACGGTGTGGGCGGCATCCTGCGCCCGTCGGCCCAGGACCTGGATGACTTCCTGGTGGCACCGAAGGCCGCCTATGTTGCCGCCGCCGCTGAAACCACTGGTGCTGGCATCGTCCTGCTGGACAACTCGCCCGAGGGTAAGGAGATCGCAGCCCGGGTGGGCATCCGGTTGAACGCGGGCGTCATCACCGACGTCGTGGCCGTGGACGCGGACGGCACTGCGCACAAATCGGTGCTGGCCGGTTCCTACAACACCGCCTGCAAGGCCAGCACCCCCGTGTCCGTAGTGACCCTGAAGGCCAACAACGTCACCCCGGAGCCCGCGTCTGCCCCCACAACTCCCGGGACTGCCACGGTGGAGGTTCCCGCGGTAGCCGCAGCGGCCCGCATCACCGAGCGGCAGCAGAAGGTGGCCAGCGGCCGGCCCGACCTCACCGACGCGCGGATCGTGGTGGCCGGCGGACGCGGCATGGACGGCGACTTCGGTCCCGTCGAAGAACTGGCCGATGCCCTTGGAGCAGCTGTCGGCGCCTCCCGCGCCGCCACGGACGCGGGCTGGATCAGCCATGACGCCCAGGTGGGGCAGACCGGCAAGACCGTTTCCCCGCAGCTGTACATTTCCGCGGGCATCTCCGGCGCCATCCAGCAGAAGGCCGGCATGCAGACGTCCAAGGTCATCATTGCGGTCAACAAGGATGCAGAATCCCCGGTCTTCGAGATTGCGGACTTCGGCATCATCGGCGACGTCTTCGATGTCCTGCCGCAGGCCGCCGCTGAGATCAAGAAGCGCAAGGGCTGATTCGTTGACTGCCTCCTCGGCGCAGGCAGGGAGCCCGTTCAACCCGGATACGCACCGGGTTGAGCGGGTGCTCTGTTTTGCGGCCCATCCTGACGACATCGACTTTGGCGCTGCAGGAACCGTCGCCGCCTGGACGGCGGCCGGCGTACAGGTCAGCTACTGCATCATGACCGACGGCGACGCGGGCGGCTTCGACCCGGCCCACCGCGCGGACATCATTGCCATGCGCGACGCCGAACAGCGCCGGGCCGCCAAGCTGGTCGGCGTCACCGACATCCACTACCTCCACCAGCGGGACGGATACCTCGAGCCGTCGCACGAGGTGATGAAGGAGGTGGTGCGCCTGATCCGCCAGATCCGTCCCGACGTCGTCCTTGCCATGCATCCGGAACGGAACTGGGAGCGGATCCAGAAGAGCCACCCCGACCATCTGGCCGTGGGGGAAACGGTGACGCGGGCCGTGTATCCGGCACTCGAAAACCCCTTCGCCTACCCGGAACTGGCCGAAGCCGGGCTCGAGGCCTACAAGCTGCCATGGCTGTGGCTCTACGCGGGGCCCGGGGAACGGGAAAACCACTTCGTGGATATCACGGACCATGTGGACGCCAAGCTGGCCGCAATCCACGTCCATGTCAGCCAGCACCCCGACGTCGCGGCGATGGAGGCCACCGTCCGCCGGGGAATGCAGCACAATGCCGCCAGGGCAGGGCTGCAGGAAGGGCGCAGTGCGGAAGCCTTCCACGTGGTGGCCGTCAACGGGCCTGACACCATCGCAGGTTTCTAGGACGGAAAAGCGCCCCCGGTTCTTCCCATAAAGAACCGGGGGCGCTTTCCTGTTGCCGGGACTCGAACCTCAGGCTCCGAGCGGAGCCGCCGCTACGGTAGGCAGCGTGGGGGCCTTGGACCCGCCGGCCGGCTCGACCGTGATGCCCAGCGACGCGGCAGAATGGATGCCCTGGACCACGGCAGGCTTGGAGAGGGCCTGCTCGTCCATCAGCCCCTGCGACACCGGTGCCGAACCGTCCTTGGGGATCAGCCACATTTGGTAGACCTTGCCCGCAGGGGGAGCGGGTACGCCGCTCATCTTCACTACGGCAGCATCCTCGGATGTTGAAATCAGCAGGGTGGCCTTGCCGCCGCCGGCAACGTTCACGGACGCCTCGCGCAAGTCGCTTGCCCTGGCCACCTGGTTGACGGGATCGTTCTGGTCGGCCATGTAGGCGCCCACGCCCACACCGCCGAGCGCGATGGCCGCTGCTGCCGCAACGCCCACCAGCCAACGCCGGGTGCCGGACGGGCCGCGCCGCTCCTCGCGGCGCTTGCGGGCCTGCGCCAGCTCATCCTGTGTACTGGAGCTGGCAGGGGTGCCCTGCGAAGAAGCCTGCGGCGTGCCTCCGGCCGGCGTCGGTGCGTCGCCTGCTGCCGGTTTATCCTGGCTGGGGAGTTGGGCAGGAAGCTGGGCGACGATCCGTTCGAACAGGTCCGACGGCGGTTCCTCCTCCGCCCGGAAAGTTCGGGCCAGCGTCTCCCGGGACTGCCGGACGCGTGCAAGGAAGGCCAGCCGCTCCGGCTCCGGGGCGGTGGAGATGTACCGGTCGATGGCATCGCGTTCCTGCTCCGTGACCGCGTCAAGGGCGTAGAGCTCGGCGAGGTCCACGGCACGGCCTGCGGCAAGATCCATCGCCACAGTGTCACCGAAGGAACTTGACCGGCCGTTGCGGCCTTCATCCATTCCGCTCATCTCAACTCACCCCCAAACATGTCTTCAATCGGATCAGTCCGTCGCGGATGCGGGACTTGATAGTGGGCACTGCCGCATTCAGCCGTTCGGCCACCTCACGGTAAGTAAGGCCGCCGTAGTAGGCCAGGCGGACGGATTCCTGCTGTGTTTCCGTCAGCGTCCCCAGGCAGCGGACCACAGCTTCCGCTTCCAGCCGGCTGCCCACTTCATCGGAAACGGTGTCGTGGTCGATGTCCTGCGTGCTGGCACCGTACCTGGCTTCCCTGTCCGTGGAGGACTGCGACGAGCGCACCTTGTCCACGGCCCGCCGGTGCGAGATGGTCATCAGCCAGGAGAGCGGGCTGCCTGCCTGCGGATCAAACTTCGCGGCGTTCTGCCAGACCTGGAGGAAGACCTCCTGGGTGGTGTCCTCGCTGAGTTCGGGATCGATCAAGACGCGTCGCGCCATGCCGAAAACCCGCCGGGACGTCAGCTGGTAAAACTCGGCAAACGACGCCTGGTCCCCCCGGGCGATGCCCGCCAGCAGGACCGAGAGGCGTTGGCTAAGGTCAGCAGGTGGGTCAGTCACCGCGGCGGAGCCCTCGGAATTCGGCGCGTTGGGAGTTTCCATTACGTCCAAGCATAAGTCTCCGGGCGGCGAATCCTCAGCAGTGCCGTGCCGGCTGCGGCTGTCCGGCCTGGATCCTGCCTCCAGTAGTGTCACCTGCCGCTCCTTGGTCCTGGTCCGCTCGACTGCCTACAGAAGCTGTTCGGAGCTGGGCAGGGCGCGGATGGGACGGCGGGTAAAGATTTTCCGTGATGCGGAGCGGGATCCTAAAGCCTTGCCCCCGCAAATCCCTGCTGGCGCCAGGCCTCATAGACAGCGATGGAGGCGGCATTGGCCAGGTTGAGGGAACGCAGGGCCGGCAACATGGGCAGCCGCACCGTGGCAGTCACGTGGGCATCGTTCTTCAGTTCCGCCGGCAGCCCGACGGATTCGCGGCCAAACATCAGGACGTCGCCCGGGGCGTAGGCGATGTCCGTGTAGCTGGTGGTGCCGTCAGAGGTGAACGCGTAGACGCGCTCGGGCTGGAGGTGCTGCCAGGCGTCCTCGATGGTCTTGTGCACGGTCACGACGGCGAGGTCGTGGTAGTCCAGCCCGGCCCGGCGCAGCTTGGCGTCGGAAAAGTCGAAGCCAAGAGGTTCCACCAGGTGCAGTTCGGCACCCGTGATGGCGGCGAGGCGGATGGCGTTGCCGGTATTGCCGGGAATCTCTGGTTCATGGAAAAGGATGCGGAACACCTCCCCATCCTAGCCACCACCGTCAGTGCATGCCGCGCAGCAGCCTGGCCAGGACTGCGACGTTCACCGTGTTGGGTGCGGGCCCGGAGGCAAGGAAATCCTTCAGGCCCCGCACCATCCCCGCCGCGTTCACGATCTGGACGGTCTCCAGGGCACCGGCCGGTCGCCGGTGGTGGTCGATCACGGGTTCATGGAGGTTTCCGTCCGGACCGTGCACCACCGTCCATCCGGTGACGTTGAGCTCAGGGAAGATTTCCTGCATGGCCCACACCACTCGCGCCAGCTGCGGAGGCGCCACGGAACGGCCGCCATGGTTGAGCGTCCTGCCGTCCCAGGCGTAGGCGCCCCTGGGCAGGAGCATGGAGTTGACCAGGGCCAGCCGGTAGCCGGCGAGGATCGCATGGTCGATGTGGCTGTTGTCCGCCGGGGATTGCAGTCCGTTGATGAGCCGGGCGGCGGGAATGGCCGGCAGCACCTGCCGGGTCAGCAGCTGCACGGTGCGCATTTCCCGCTGGATCCGGGCCTCAGCACCAAAGACGCCGCGTTTCCGCGGCATCCCGTGAACCTGCTGGCGGGCTTGGGCCAGGGGGATGAGGGGAACGTCGTTTCCTTCGTACGGCGGAACGTAGATCGGCGGATCGCCTGCGGTGTTCCTGCCGTTGCCTGGCCTCCGGACGGTCGCCGACGCCCTGCTTCTGGCGGCCGGGGCATCAAAGTGGGCGCCGTCGTCGGGCGCAGCGCCGCGGACTGGACCGGCGCCGTAGGACCGGTCGTAGGCTTTCCGCCGCTGCGGATCGATCAGGGTCTCGTAGGCAGCAGTCACGCGCCGGAAGGTTGCGGCATCACCGCCGTGGTCCGGATGCGCAACCCGGGCCGCGCGGCGGTAGGCCACCTTGATTTCCTTGTCGGTGGCGGTGACGGCCACGCGAAGGACCTGGTAGTGGGAGCTGCTGCTCTCGGTCAAGCATTCTTCCTTTTCGTCATGCGCGGCTTCCGGTTTTCCGTCGGGGAAAACCGGTGCCCGCCCAGTCTAGCCAGCACTTGAGGCGGCCATGCCGTGACAACGAACGCCGGGTGCTTGCGGGTTCCCGGCGGACCGGAGTCTAGACTCGTGCCTGCGCGGCTGAACGGGGACCCGCGGCCGGAAGGAAACAAACAGGGGTGGAAATGGAAATGCCGACGACGGCTGGGCGGCCCGGCAGGGCACGGCATAGGGGAGTGCCGCTCGCCTTCGCATGCCTCTGCGCTGTGCTCTTGGGCGGCTGCAGCGTAGGTGTTCCGGATCCTTCCGTACCGGCCGCAAAGTCAGACACTCCGGTGCTGGCCACTCCCACCATCACCCCTGGATACGACGCCGCCGCCGTAGCGGCGCGGGACCTGCCCTTCGCTGCCGGCGGGACGCTCGCGCCCGGAGTGCCGGTGGGCATCTCTGATGAGCTGAAAGGCGCGCCGGGCTGGAAGCTCGAAAAGGAAAACGTGGCCGGTGCCAGCCAATACGCAAAGACGGATGGCTGCGTTGTCGCGGCCCGTGTCAGTACAGGCCAGGCTCCGCTGGCGCGGGGCGGGGACAGGGACTCCACCATTGCGCTTTTCCAGTACCTGGACGGCACCATCCAGCCCTCGTATTTGAAGACGGAAACATTGCAGTGGGGCGGCACCCCGGATGCTCCGGGCAAGAACGTCGAAGTGCTGGTGCTGGAGCAGGCGGCCCCGGGCGGACGGTTCACTGCGGTGCTGGCGAGGGTTTTTGGTATGGCGGATTCGTCGGCCTATATATCGGTGTCCTGCCCGGATGCGGCGGCGTTGGCATCAGCGCGCAACGACGTCCGCCGCTACATGCCGCTGCTTCCTCCCGGTGCTTGACGTGGCCAGTTGGCAGGTCGGCCAGCCGGCACAAGGCCGCCGGCGGCTGGAGGGCACAGCTGCCGGCGGATTCTTTGCACGGAACACCCGCTTCCGCGGACAGAACGGGCTACACGGCGGACCGACTGGTCTCCGCTGACAGCCGGTTGAGGGCCAGGGCGCCTACCAGGAGCCCGAAGTCCCGCAGGGCAACGTCGTAGAAGCTTCCCAGCAGCAGCAGGTTGATGATGATTCCAGCCAGCCAGGCGGCCACCAGCAGTGAGCCGTACTTTGGCCGCACCGCCACAACCACGCCAGCGATGATCTCCACCACCCCGACGACATACATGAAGGTCTGGGGAGGCAGCGGCACCACCGCGGTGGCCTGGGGCGCCAGGTAGACGGTCCACTGGGTGAGGATGTTCGTGAACTTGTCCAGGCCGAAAAGGATGGGTGCAACGGTAAAGACGGTGCGCAGCAGCAGGAAGGCCTGCCGTGCCGCCGGCATGGTGGCGAGTGCATGCTGGGTGCGCACTGCCGATGCTGATTTCATGGTGTACTCCTTCTAAAAGTAGGTATCGTAATTTTAGAAAGCTCCTGTTCTATAATCAATAGATCTTGTATTTGGATTTGGAGGCACCATGTACCGACTTCCCTGGGCGGACAGGATCGCCGCAGTCGCTTCACTCACGGATGACAAGAGGTTGCAGCTGTTCGAGCTGGTGGCGGCGTCACGCCGGCCCATGGGGCGGGATGAAGTGGCCGAGGCGGCAGGCATGGCGCGGAGCACCGTTTCCTTCCACCTCGACAGGCTGGTCCAGGATGGACTGCTGGCCGTGGAGTTCCATAAGCCCGCGGGCAGGACGGGGCCAGGGTCGGGACGTCCGGCCAAGATGTACCGGCCGGTGGGCGGTGAAGTGGGAGCCTCCGTGCCGGACCGGAACTATGACCTTGCCGGCGAACTGATGGCGGCTGCCATCGAGTCTTCGCAGGCCGAAGGCGGGCCAGTGGGGGAGTCACTGCGCCACATCGCGTTCCGGAAGGGCCGGGAGCTCGCAGAAGCGGCCGGCGGGCTGGAGGATTTCCTGTCGGAAGCGGGCTACCAGCCACAGCCTGATGGTGAGGGCGGCTACCTGCTGCCCAACTGCCCCTTCCATAGGCTTTCGCGGGCCCACGCAACAGTGGTGTGCGACATGAACGGTGCCTTCCTGCGGGGGGCGGCGGTTGGCTGCGGCAGTCCCGAGGACCGGGTTGCCGGGGCCTCCGGACCCGGTCATTGCTGTGCCCGGATCAAGGGCGCCGGCTAACGGCGCCCCCCGGAGCCGGGGCGCGGGACGATAGAATTGGAGGATGCCCGCCTACCTCGATCATGCCGCCACCACGCCGCTTTCCGGTGCCGCGCTCGCCGCCTTGACCCGGGAACTCGCGCGGACCGGCAACCCCTCATCGCTGCATGGGTCCGGCCGGCGTGCCCGCCGCGCCGTGGAGGATGCGCGGGAGGCCATTGCCGCGGCGGCGGGAGCCCACCCCTCGGAGGTGATCTTCACCTCGGGAGGCACCGAGTCGGACAATCTCGCGGTGAAGGGCATGTACTGGTCCCGGGTGGCAGAAGACCCCCGACGGCGGCGCATCCTTTGTTCCGCCGTCGAACACCACGCGGTCCTTGACACCGTGGAATGGCTTGAGCGCCACGAAGGCGCCCAGGTGACCTGGCTGCCGGTGGACGGCGAAGGGGTGCTGGACCTCAACGCGATCGAAACTGAACTTGCGCGCGACCCGGGCAGCGTGGCGCTGGTGACCGTCATGTGGGCCAACAATGAGGTGGGCACCATCCAGCCGGTCCGGCACATCGTTGAACTGGCCCATGGTGCGGGCGTCCCGGTGCATTCCGATGCAGTCCAGGCGTTCGGCTCGGTGCCGGTGCACTTCAAGGATTCCGGCCTGGACGCCATGTCCATCTCCGGGCACAAAATCGGGGGTCCCGTCGGGGTGGGGGCACTCCTGCTGGGACGGGCGGTGAAATTGACGCCCGTGCAGCATGGCGGCGGGCAGGAACGCGACGTCCGCTCCGGCACCCTGGACACCGCTTCCATTGCTGCCTTCGCTGCAGCCGCGGAAGCTGTCACGGCAGCGCTTCCCACGGAGTCGGCACGGATCGCCGCGCTGCGGGACAGGCTGATCGACGGCGTCCGTGAACGGGTGCCGGAAGCAGTCCTTCGCGGTGCGCCCGGCGGCGGCCGGCTTCCCGGCAACGCCCATTTCACGTTTCCCGGCTGCGAAGGGGACTCGCTGCTGTTCCTGCTTGACCTGGCGGGCATCGAATCGTCCACCGGGTCGGCGTGCACGGCCGGCGTGCCCCGGCCCTCCCACGTGCTGCTGGCCATGGGGCTGGACGAGGAAACGGCGCGCGGAGCCCAGCGCTTCAGCCTGGGGCACGCTTCCACCGAAGCCGACGTCGACGCCCTGCTTGCGGCTCTGCCTGAAGCTTATGCCCGTGCGCGCCAGGCGGGCATGGCTGGGCATGAGTCCTCGATCCAGACCGCAGGGACCGTGGCACGGCAGGTGCCGGGCGGGGCGTGACCTTCACCCATACTTTTTCCGGCCGATTTGCCTGCAGCCGTAGAATGGATAGTCGAAGATCGTTTCCGCCGCCGCTGCGGCCGATTCATTGCGGCCCCGGAGAGCAAGCATCCCCCAACAGAAAGCCAGCATGCGAGTACTAGCAGCCATGAGCGGCGGAGTTGACTCCGCTGTTGCCGCCGCCCGCGCGGTGGAGGCCGGGCACGACGTCGTCGGCGTCCACCTGGCCCTGTCGCGCATGCCCGGAACCCTGCGCACCGGCAGCCGCGGATGCTGCACCATCGAGGACTCCCGCGACGCGTGGCGTGCCTGCGACGTGCTCGGCATTCCCTACTACGTGTGGGATTTTTCCGAGCGCTTCAAGGAAGACGTCGTCCAGGACTTCATCGACGAATACGCGGCCGGCAGAACGCCCAACCCCTGCATGCGCTGCAACGAGCGCATCAAGTTCGCCGCCCTGCTGGAGAAGGCCATCGCCCTGGGCTTCGACGCCGTCTGCACCGGGCACTACGCAAAGGTCATCGAGGACGCCGACGGCAACCGGGAACTGCACCGCGCTGCCGACTGGGCCAAGGACCAGAGCTACGTCCTGGGCGTCCTCACACACGAACAGCTCAAGCACTCCATGTTCCCGCTGGCGGACACCCCCTCAAAGGCCGAGGTGCGGGCCGAAGCGGAGCGGCGCGGCCTGTCGGTGGCCAACAAGCCGGACAGCCACGACATCTGCTTCATCCCCGACGGCGACACCGCGGGCTGGCTTGCCGAAAAGATCGACATGACCAGCGGCGACATCGTGGATGAGACAGGAGCCAAGGTGGGGGAGCACCCGGGTGCCAACGCGTTCACTGTCGGCCAGCGGCGCGGACTCAAGCTGGGGACTCCTGCTGCTGACGGCAAGCCCCGCTTCGTGCTGGAAATCCGGCCCAAGGAAAACAAGGTAGTGGTGGGCCCCGCAGCGCTGCTGGCCATCGATGAGATCCGCGGCATCAAGGTGTCCTGGGCAGGCCTTCCCATCGCAGAAGTGGAAACCGGAGCCGAATTCGACTGCTACGCACAGGTGCGGGCCCATGGGGATCCGGTGCCGGCGACGGCGTGGATGGAGCCCGCCGCGGACGGCACTGCGGCAAGCCAGTTGGTGGTCCGGGTGGTGACACCGCTGCGGGGCGTGGCTCCCGGCCAGACCGTGGTCCTGTACCAGGGCACCAGGGTGCTGGGCCAGGCAACCATTGACGCTGCGCGCTCGCTCCAGCGGGCCGCCCTGTAACTTGTTCGATCCAAGGCACTGTTCCGGGTATCACCGGGGCAGTGCCTTGCCGTCCCCGGAACTTTATGCGGGCCGGCGCCAGCAGGCTCTGTCCGGCCAGTGGGCAACAGTACCAATGAGATAAATTTTGTGTTTCAAGTCACGGAATTGGCGGTCTTGAGGGCTGACTCTCTGATTGAATCAGGGGATCAGCACTGCCCGCCGGGGCAGGGGTACAACATTGCCCGTGTCTCCGGTGGGCGCGTACTCATCGGACAGAAAGTTCACAGATGATCAAGAGCACAACTGGCCTGCACCGCGCCATCGCGCTGGCAGGCATTTCCGCCCTGGCCCTGACAGCCTGCACCGGGCCATCGGGCGGCGGCGGTGGAACGTCGAGCGGCGGAAGCGCCGGTGGCGGTGCCATCACTTTTGGAACGACCGACAAGGTCGTCACCCTCGACCCCGCCGGCTCCTATGACGCCGGGTCCTTCCTGGTGATGAACCAGGTCTACCCCTTCCTGATGAACTCCAAGCCCGGCTCAGCTGAAGTCAGCCCGGACATCGCTGAGTCCGCGTCCTTTACCTCGCCGACGGAGTTCACGGTGAAGCTTAAGCCCAACCTGAAGTTCGCCAACGGGCACGCCCTGACCGCCTCGGATGTGAAATTCTCCTACGACCGCGTGGTGAAGATTGACGATCCCAACGGTCCCGCCTCCCTGCTGTCCAACCTCAAGTCGGTTGAAGCCAAGGATGACACCACGGTGGTGTTCACCCTCAAGGCCGGCAATGACCAGGTGTTCCCCAGCGTCCTGGGTACCAACACCGGGCCGATCGTGGACGAGGAAGTCTTCCCGGCCGACAAAGTGATGAGCGATGAAGACATCGTCGCCGGCAAGCCCTTCGCAGGCCCCTACACCATCGATTCCTACAAGAAGAACGAACTTGTCAGCCTCAAGAGCAACCCGGACTACAACGGACTGCTGGGCAAGCCCGCCAACGACAGCGCCGTCATCAAGTACTACGCGGACTCCAACAACCTGAAGCTGGACGTCCAGGGTGGCAACATCGACGTTGCCGGCCGCAGCCTGACCGCAACCGACGCCGCGGACCTGGACAAGGACTCCAAGGTTAAGGTCTACAAGGGCCCGGGTGGTGAGCTCCGCTACATCGTCTTCAACTTCGACACCATGCCCTTCGGCGCCAAGACGCCGGAAGCCAACCCAGCCAAGGCCCTGGCGGTCCGCCAGGCCATGGCTGACATCGTGGACCGCCAGGCCATCTCCGACCAGGTCTACAAGGGAACCTACGTTCCCGCGTACTCAGTGGTCGCTGACGGCCTGCCGGGTGCAACCCAGCCCATGAAGGAGATGTACGGCGACGGCAGCGGCAAGCCGAGCCTGGACAAGGCCAAGAAGACCCTGTCCGATGCCGGCATCACCGGTCCGGTCAACATCAAGCTGCAGTACAACCCGGACCACTACGGCAAGTCCTCCGGCGACGAGTACGCCATGGTGAAAGAGCAGCTGGAGAAGTCAGGCCTGTTCACCGTGGACCTGCAGTCCACCGAGTGGGTGACCTACTCCAAGGCACGCACCGCCGACGCCTACCCGGTGTACCAGCTGGGGTGGTTCCCGGACTACTCCGATGCTGACAACTACCTCACGCCGTTCTTCATCCCCGGCAACTTCCTGAAGAACCACTACGAGAACCCGACCGTCACGGACCTGGTGCAGAAGCAGCTCACCACCCCGGACAAGACCGAGCGCCAGAAGCTGATCGGCGATGTCCAGACGGCTGTGGCCAAGGACCTTTCCACCCTGCCGCTTCTCCAGGGCTCGCAGCTGCTGGTGGCGGGGAAAGATGTCAAGGGCGTCGAAAAGACCCTTGATCCTTCCTTCAAGACCCGCCTTGGCGTCCTGTCCAAGTAGGCACTCCACCCCCATCGGGCTCTGACAGGCCAGAGGCGGGACGCCGCAACGGTGTCCCGCCTTTTGCCGGTCATCAGCCAGCACCGAGGGGACTGCTGGCTCCCGGTCACCACGAATCCAGGTACCGATGACAACTTTGATTGACGCGCCACCCAGTGACGCGGACGCACTCCTTCCGCCCAAGAAAAAGCAGGCAGGCGGAGGGCTGGGCCAGTACATCCTGGTCCGCTTCCTTCTGATTTTCCCAACCATCCTCATTCTCGTCACGATGGTCTTCTTCCTCATGCGGATCACCGGGGACCCCATCACGGCCGCCATGGGCGGCCGGCTGCCCCCGGACCAGCTGCAGGAACGGATCCACGCCGCCGGCTATGACCGGCCGCTGATCGTGCAGTACTTCGAATACCTGGGCCAGCTGGTCACAGGAAACTTCGGCACAACGCTCTCGGACAACCGCCAGGTCACCGAGATGCTGACCACCTACGGCTCGGCCACACTGGAGTTGGCCATCAACGCCCTCATCGTCGCCCTGCTGGTGGGAATCCCGCTCGGCATGGTGGCCGCGCACCGGCGTGACCACCTCCCGGACGCCGTGCTCCGGATCCTGGCCATCCTCTTCTACGCCACCCCGGTTTTCTTCGCCGGCATGCTGCTCAAGCTGGTGTTCTCGGTGTGGCTGGGCTGGCTTCCCGTCGCCGGCCGAGCCGGCACCAGGACCGAGCTGTCCCTCACCGCACTGGAAGCTCCTACCGGCATCTACTGGCTGGACGCCCTGCGCAGCGGCAACATGGCCGCCTTCAGCGATGTGATGTCCCACGCCGTCCTTCCCGCGCTGGCTCTGGGATTCCTGACGGCCGGCGTCTTCCTGCGCCTGGTCCGGACCAACGTCATCGGCACGCTCGGAAAGGACTACGTTGAAGCCGGCCGCTCACGCGGCGTCAGCGAGTTCCGCCTGGTCACCAAGCATGCCTACAAACCGGCCCTGATTCCGATCATCACGGTCATGGGCCTGCAGATCGCTGTCCTCCTCGGGGGAGCGGTGCTGACCGAGACCACCTTCGAATGGAAAGGCCTTGGTTTCCAGCTGGCCAACTACCTCACGGCGCGCGACTTCGTGGCCGTCCAGGGCATTGTGGTGCTGCTGGCCGTCATCGTCGCCGTCACCAACTTCATCGTGGACATCATCGCCGCGCTGATCGACCCCCGCGTGAGGTACTAAGAATGTCTGCCAATGCAACCCTCGAACCCGTCGCCAATCCGCGGACTTCCATGTTCCGGCGGCTGCCGGTTGTTTCGCACTTCAACAAGAGCGTCGGCCTGCAGCGCTTCATGCTGGTGGTGGGCCTGGTCCTCACCGGCATCTTCCTGATCACCGCGCTGGCCGCACCACTGCTGGCGCCCTACGGCTTCGCGCAGCTGTCCGACGCTGACGGCAGCTTCCCCACCCAGCAGGCCCCAGGGGGCAAACACCTCCTGGGCACCACGGTAGGCGGCTACGACGTCCTCTCGCGGGTCATTTGGGGAACTCAGACGGCTCTCCTGGTCATCATCGTGGCCGTGGTCCTCTCCATTTTCGCCGGCGTCATCCTCGGTTTGGTGAGCGGTTACATCGGCGGGTGGCTGGACCGTGTCCTCGTGGTGGTGGCCGACGCGATCTATGCGTTCCCGTCACTGCTGGTTGCCATCGTGATGGCCATCGTCATTAGCGGTGGACAGTCCAGCCTGTTCGGCGGGATCCTGGCCGCTGCCATCTCCATCACGGTGGTGTTCATCCCGCAGTACTTCAGGGTGATCAGGGCAGAGACCATCCGCCTCAAGGCGGAACCCTTCGTCGAGTCCGCCAAAGTGGTGGGCGCGTCGAACATCCGCATCATGACCCGGCACATCTACCGCAACGCCACCCGCACCTTGCCGCTGATCTTCACCCTCAACGCGTCCGAAGCCATCCTGACGCTGGCCGGGCTGGGCTTCCTGGGCTTCGGCATCGAACCGAGCTCTGCAGCGGAATGGGGCTTTGACCTGAACAAGGCGCTCGCGGACACCACATCGGGCATCTGGTGGACGGGCCTTTTCCCAGGCCTGGCCATCGTCTGGACAGTCCTTGGGTTGACGCTGGTGGGCGAAAGCATCAACGACCTCAACGATCCGCGCCTCCGCGGCCGCAGACGCAGCGGCCGCAAGGGCATCGGCGCTACGCCGGCCGCTCCCGCTGCAACCGCTGCTTCCGGCGGATCCGGCCCCGAAACAGAATTGAGCAACCCGTGAGCGAAAACCTCGGTTCACTGTCTGACCAGCAGGACCAGGACCGTAAAACAGTCCTGGACATCGACCACCTGAAAGTCACGTTCGCCACGGACGGCGGTGACGTGCGCGCCGTCAAGGATGTCAGCCTGGAGGTCAGGGCCGGCGAGGTGCTGGCCATCGTTGGCGAGTCCGGCTCCGGTAAAACGGTGACCGCGAAAACCATCCTGGGCCTGCTTCCGGAAACTGCCGTGAGTTCGGGCGCGGTGCT
Organism: Arthrobacter sp. E1SS-5; assembly: GCF_057073715.1. Taxonomy (NCBI): domain Bacteria; kingdom Bacillati; phylum Actinomycetota; class Actinomycetes; order Micrococcales; family Micrococcaceae; genus Arthrobacter; species Arthrobacter sp. E1SS-5. Next base: position 2,817,031 of record NZ_CP172703.1, on the reverse strand, counting down.
GATCAACGGCGCCAACGTCATCAGCCTCAGCCCGGGGCGGCTGCGCCAGATCCGCGGCCGCGACGTGGCCATGGTGTTCCAGGAACCGTCCACCGCCCTGAACCCCGTGTTTACGGTGGGGTGGCAGATCGCCGAAGGCATCCGTGCCCATGCGGGAGCGAACGGCGGGGGACGGGTGTCCGCGAAGGAAGCCAAAGCCCGCGGCATCGAGGCCCTGCGCAAGGTGGGCATCCCCGATCCCGAACACCGTGTCAACTACTACCCGCACCAGTTCTCCGGCGGGCAGAAGCAGCGGGTGGTGATCGCCGCGGCGCTGGCGCTGAACCCCGGCCTCATTGTTGCCGACGAACCCACCACCGCCCTGGATGTCACCGTCCAGGCCGAAATCCTGGAACTCCTCCGGGACCTGCGGGACAAGTACGGCACCTCGATCGTATTGATCACGCACAACATGGGCGTGGTGGCGGACCTGGCGGACCGTGTGGTGGTGATGTACCAGGGCGACGTCGTGGAGGAAGCTCCTGCGAAGACGCTGTTCGCCGAACCAAGGCAGGAATACACCCGCAACCTCCTTGCCGCGGTGCCGCACCTGGGCCGCAACTCGGCGTCGGCGGGCCTGACCGAACGCCGCCACCAGGATGAGGAAGTGCTGGTGGCTGCCGACAACCTGGAGATCGAGTACCCGGGGCGGCTTGGGGCGCCCGCCTTCAAAGCCGTGGATGGTGTCAGTTTCACCCTGTCCAAGGGCGAGGTGTTTGGCCTCGTGGGGGAGTCAGGGTCCGGAAAGACCACCATCGGCCGCGCCATCGCCGGGCTCAACCGCACCACCGGCGGGAGCCTCAAGGTGCTGGGCTACGAGATGCTGAACCTTCGCGAGCGCACTTTCAAGCCGCTGCGCAAGGATATTGGCTTCGTGTTCCAGGACCCGGCCGCCTCCTTCAACCCGCAGCTGACCATTGGCGAGTGCATTGCAGAGCCGATGCTCATCCACACGAGGCCAAGCGATGCCCAGGCGCGCAAGCGCGTTGGTGAGCTGCTCGAATCAGTCCAGCTGCCGGCGTCGTACGCGGGGCGTTACCCGCACGAGCTGTCCGGCGGCCAGCGGCAGCGGGCATCACTGGCGCGTGCCCTGAGCCTGAACCCCCGGCTGCTGATAGCGGATGAGCCGACGTCGGCCCTGGACGTTTCGGTGCAGGCGAAGGTCCTGGAGCTGTTCAGGGACATTCAGGAGGAGTTTGGGTTCGGCTGCCTCTTCATCAGCCACGATCTTGCGGTGGTGGACATCCTGTCCTCCTGGGTTGGCGTGTTGTACAAGGGCAAGCTGGTGGAGCAGGGTATCGGCAGCCAGGTGATGGGCAACCCGCAGCATGACTACACGCGGCGGCTGATTGCATCCCTGCCCGTTCCTGACCCGGCCGAACAGGCGAAACGCCGGGAGGAGCACCGGGCGCTCCTGGGCATCTGACCTGCAGTGCGTCACGCAGTGAAGCGCCGGTGCCGGCAGGCTGCCGGCACCGGCGCTTCACACCCCGCGGTGATTCCGTCGGCTCCCATAGACTGGAGCCATGACGCAGCACAACCCCATTCCTCCTGGCTCCGATGATTTCGATCCCACCGCCAGTTCCCTGGCAGGCCACGTGGACGAATCGGTGATGGCTGAACTGCTGTCCATCCGTTCCAGCATTGACAACATTGATGCCACCTTGGTGTATCTCCTGGCTGAACGCTTCAAAGCCACTCAAAAGGTGGGTTTCCTCAAGGCTGCACACCGCCTGCCCGCCGGTGACCCAGGGCGGGAAGCTGCCCAGATCGCACGCCTGCGCCGCCTTGCCGAGGACGCGCACCTTGACCCGGCATTTGCCGAAAAATTCCTCAACTTCATCATCGGTGAGGTGATCCGCCACCACGAGGCCATCGCCGAGGACCACCAGGCCTCCTCCGGCCAACAGTCCCAGACCTCCGCACTGGCGTGAGCCGGGAACAGTACCAAGGTGGGTCCGCCCAGCTTCCCGCTGATGCGGCGGCCCCTTCACACAAAGCCACGGAGGTCACGGCAACGGCACTGAGTCCGTGGCCGGGCGACGACCCTCTCGAGGCAACCCGTATTATCCGGGGCGAGCTCGGCAGCCCACACCTGCCGTACCTGCCCGAGCTTCCGGACCGCGGTGTCGGTTCCGACGCCCTGGGCCGTACCGCCTCCCTCCTGGAGGAACTCGCGGTGGATGTCCAGCCCCATGGGTGGCGCCTCGTGGACCGGCCCGGCAGGGACATGCGGCGCGCCGCATCGGCGCTATCCACCGACCTGAACGTGCTCGCGGATGTGGCGGGGGCGGAAGACGTTTCCGCTGCCGAATTCAAGGTGCAGTTGGTGGGCCCGCTGAGCCTTGCCGCAGGCCTGTACCTGCACAACGGTGAGCGCGCGCTGCTGGACCACGGCGCCCGGCGGGATCTGGCCGCTTCCCTCGCAGCCGGAGTGGGCGGTTACCTCACGCGGGTGGCGGCAGCCGTTCCGGGTGCCCGCTTGGTGGTGCAGGTGGATGAGCCCGCCATCGCCTCCGTGCTGGCGGGAACCATTCCAACCGCCAGCGGCTACCGCACGCTCCGGGCGGTACCTGCGTCGGAAGCGCGCGAGTCCTGGCGCCTGGTGCTGGATGCCCTGCGCGCAGCCGGTGCCGCTGACGTGGTGGTGTCGTTTCCGGAGATCGAGGCGCCGATCGAGCTGGCCCTGGCCGCGGGTGCTGACGGCGTTGCGTTGCCGCTGAGGGCGTTGACCAACCGCCAGTGGGAGCAGGTGGCCGGAGCAGTGGAGGCCGGGAAACAGTTCTGGGCAGGCGCCCTGGAGGTTTCGGGCGGCCCGCTGCCCAAGGTTGCCGACTGCGTGGAGTCCGTGTGGCGTCCCTGGCGCCAGCTGGGCCTTCCGGCTTCGCTGCTGGCCGCCACCAGGGTGACGCCCTCGGCAGGACTGGCCGGTCTCACGCCCGCACAGGCCACAGCGGTCCTGGGCAGGCTGACCCAGGTGGCTGACGGCCTCAACCAGCAGGTACTGGGGTAGGCGCTAGACCCTGTTTTCCCAGCGGTCCGGTTGGGCATAGCGGGGAAGAAAGCTCTGCGCGGAGCTGCCCCCGCTGTAGGGCCGCAGCCGGTAGTCGAAGGCACCCGCGTACACCAGGACCAAGCCGATCTGTGGCTGGATAACTTTCACCTGGATGCGGTGCCGTCCGTTGCTGCCCTCCGCCGGGTCCCACCACTGTTCGGCATAGGCCTTGGCGTCCAGGGCTGCCGGAAGGGGTACCCGGAGCGGGCCCAGGAAGAGCCGGGAAGCTTCTGATACGCCGCGCAGCCTTCCTTCCAGGGTGACGCTGAGGTTCAAGTCAGTTACCAGGCGCCGGTACCGTCCCACGTAGTCCACCAGCTGGGTGGCACCGGCCCGGGTGGTGGCGCTTGTGGTGTCCTGGAAAAGCCGGGTGCGTTCCGCGAAGCGTATTTCGCGCCGGGCGGTGAGGCTGGAGCGGCCGAACGGATCCTGGTGCGCGTGGTTCTCGATCCGGAACGGGATGTTCTCACCGTACTCGGGAAAGAAGGCTTCTTCGCCCCCGGTGAGCCGGAGCAAGGGGCGCAGCCACCGCTGGCGGCAGCCTACGACGTCGAACGTACCTTCCCCCACGCCGTAGTGCCCGGATCCCGGCGCCAGCGAGAAATACTCCTGCAGCTCGGGCTGCAGCCGGGAGAACGCCGTACCCAGGGCCTGCCGGTAGATGGGGACGTTCATGTAGTGGACCTCCGTTTGCCGGTGACGTTGTGCCAAAAGGGGCTGATTGTCTTTCGGGTTCACAATCTACCGGCAGCCTTGAGCCGGATGTACATGTCCGCCAGCCGGGGCGGCAGTTCGTGGGGCTCGGCGTCCACCACCTCCACTCCATAGCGCCGCAGCTCCGCGGTCACCGCCGCACGCTGCAGGAGTGCCCGCTCAGCCGCTGCCGCGCGGAAGACTCCAGTGGCGTCGTTTCGTTCCCTGAGCATGGCACCCAGTTGGGGGTCGCGGACGGCCGCCACTACCACCACATGCTGGCTGGCCAGCCGCTCGGCCACCGGCAGCAGGCCCTCTTCCGGCGCTCCACCGTCCAGTGACGTCAGCAGCACCACGAGGGACCGGTGCGTGGATACGGCCCGGACCTGCGCAGGGACGGCGGGCCAGTCCATCTCGATCAGTTCGGCGTCAAGGGGCGCCATGGCCTGGACCATCCGGCCCAGGATGGTGCCCTGCCCGGCAGAGCCTGCCCGCGCCCGCGTCCTGCGGTCGAAGGCCACGAAGTCCACCCGGTCTCCGCCCCGTTCGGCCAGTACCCCCAGGAGGAGTGCCGCCTCGATCCCGGTGTCCAGACGCGTTTCGTCACCAATCCTGGCCGCGGACGTGCGGGACGTGTCGAGGACCATCACCACCCGCCGGTCCCGTTCCGGGCGCCACGTCCGGACCACCACTGCGGAGCGCCTGGCCGTGGCGCGCCAGTCGATGGAGCGGACGTCATCGCCGCGGACGTAGTCGCGCAGGGAGTCGAACTCGGTGCCGGCGCCGCGGATCTGGACGGCGGCCTTCCCGTCGAGTTCGCGCAGTTTCAGCAGTTTCGAGGGCAGGTGCCGCCTGGAATGGAAGGGCGGCAATACCCGCACTGAGCCGGGGCATTCGATGGTGCGCTGGCGGGCGGCCAGGCGCAGGGGCCCGAACGAGCGAAGCGTCACGTGCGGCGCTGCCAGGTCACCCCTTCGGACCGGCAGCAGCCGGACATCGTAGCGCCTGCCTTCCCCGGCCGGTACGTCGACGTCCTGGACCGGGTTCTGTGCCCCGGCGGACGGTTGCCAGCCATCCCGCAGCGATCCCCGGAGCGCGCGGCTGCCGCTGTTTCGGACCGTGAGGACGGCGTCCACCGACCTGTTAAGCGTCACGTTTTCCGGCTCCGCGCGCACCACGCTGACCCGGCGGAGGGAGGCCGCGAAGACCAGGTCCGCCACCAACAGGGCCGCAAGCACGGCGGCGGTGGCAAGCACGGTCAGCCACCCCGGGGACAGCAGCACCGGCACCAGGCCAAGCAGCACCAGCGCAACGAAGCGTCCCGAGACGGCCATCAGCGTGGGACGGGGACGGACGCCAGGATGCTGCCCAGGACATCGTCCACCCGGACGCCGTCCATCTGGGCTTCGGGCTGCAGGGCCACCCGGTGCCGCAGGCACGGCAGGGCCAGTGCCTTAACGTCGTCAGGGGTGACGAACGGGCGGCCGGAGAGCCATGCCCAGGACCGTGAGGTGTTGAGGAGTGCAGTGGCACCGCGGGGTGATACGCCCAGCTGGAATGAAGGGGCGGCCCGGGTTGCCCGCACCAGGTCGACGATGTACGCGATGATTTCCGGTTCCACGGCCACCCGCGTCACTGCCTCCCGCGCCCGTTCCAGGTCCTCCGCGCCGGCCACCGCCCGGACGCCGGCTGCTGCCAGGTCCCGGGGATCGAACCCGGCGGCATGGCGGCGGATGACTTCAATTTCGTCCCCGCGCTCAGGCAGCGGCATGGTGAGCTTGAGCAGGAACCTGTCCAGTTGCGCCTCCGGCAGGGCGTAGGTCCCCTCGTACTCCACCGGATTCTGCGTGGCCGCCACAAGGAAGGGCGCCGGCAGCCGCCGGGAGGCGCCGTCCACCGATACCTGCCGCTCTTCCATGGCTTCGAGGAGCGAAGCCTGGGTCTTTGGAGGGGTGCGGTTGATCTCATCAGCCAACAGCAGGTTGGTGAAAACAGGTCCCTCCCGGAAACTGAATTCGGAAGTGTGGGAGTCGTAAACCAGAGAACCGGTGACATCGCCTGGCATGAGGTCGGGGGTGAACTGCACGCGCTTGGTGTCCAGGCTCAAGGCGGAAGAGAGCGCCCGGACCAGCAGGGTCTTGGCAACTCCGGGTACACCCTCCAGCAGCACGTGCCCCTGCGACAGCAGGGCAATCAAGAGGCCGGTGACGGTGGCGTCCTGTCCCACCACTGCCTTTGCCACTTCCCGACGGACAGCAAGCAATGCCTGCCGCGCGCCGTCGTCGCCCATGTAGCTGCCGGAGTCCATGGCATTAAGGGTTCCCGGGCCACTGCTCTGTTCGCTCATCGGGTCATGACCTCTTTCTCGAGTTTGTTCAGCGACTGTGACCAGGCCACCAGCCGGGCTTCGGTTGCGGGGTGTTCGTTTATCAGCGCGCGGATGACGGTAGCGTCCATGCCGAGGAACCTGGCTGCCGCGGCTATGGTGTCCTCGGCAGTGGCGCCTGGGCCCAGGCGGAGCTTTCCGGAGAGCCGCACCAGCAGCCCGGCCCGCAGGTTGTCCCGGGCCTGCCCGATGGAGCGGGAATCCTGGTAGAGCCGGGCGCGCCCTTCCGCCGTCTCAACAGCCTTGACCACCACCGGCAGCGGCTCGAACACCAGCGGGCCGTGGCGGCGCCCCCGCCACAGGACTGCGGCCAGTGCCACCAGGACCAGCCAGGGGCCCAGGAAGCGGGCCCAGTCCGGTGCAAGGTCATCGAGTGTTTTCCCGGATCCGGTCACCGCTACGTCCTCCAGCGAGGGCAGGTACCAGACAAGGTCCGGCGACTTACCGAGCATCCGGACCGCGAGCGCGGCGTTGCCAAGTTCATCCAGCTCGTCGTTGCCCAGCACGGCCCTGTTGCCCAGCACGGCCAGGCGTCCGTCGTTGCTGACGGCGAGCATCCCGGCGGTCCCCGCTGCCCGGTAACAGGACGTCCCGCCGTCGTACACGAAGCCACCTTGGCCCGTGACTTGTCCTGCTGCCTCCGCGTCCGGGTGCGTGCATCCGGGCTCCAGGACCGGGAAGCCATCGGGAATCACACCGGCCTGGCGGATCCCGCTGTCAAGGGCCGTGAGGGTTTCCAGCCTGGGGGAAACCACCACCACTTTGTCAGCGGCCGACATCAGGGCAGCCAGTTGCGGCTCACCAAGGATGCCGTTCCTGTCGTACAGCAGGAGGGTAGGGGAGGAGCCGGAGCGCAGGTCCTCCAGCGCTGCGTCGAAGCGGGCGGGCGTGTGGACGGAGACTCCGTGCCGCCCCAGGATTTCGCCCAACGCCCTGGCCCCGTCCGGCCCGGCATTGTGGACGGAGAGGGGAATGGTGTCGCCCTTGGGAGCTAGTTGCGTGCCGATCACCAGTGCCAATGCAGCAGCCACCAAAACACCCGCTGCCGTTAGTCCACGGTGCTGCCGCAGCCACGCGAGGAACTTCCCGGCCCGCAAGGTGGACTGCTGGGGAGCGGCTTCCGAAGTGTCTGCCAGGCTGCCGTCCGGCCCGGGCCGCCTGGTATCAGTAGCGGACCCGCTCATGGCAGCCGTACCGCGCTGCCGGCTGGAACCGGTTTCATGGCGTCCAAGGCGGAGTCCAGACCCGTCATCTCCTGGTAGTCGGCCCTGCCTGCTGCCCTGTTCCCATACCGGATGCCATCAAAGACGGCCGCCGCCCGCAGCAATCGCCCCGATTCAGTACTGAAAGGTATGGACAGTGCCCGCGCCGCTTCATCCGCGGTACGGCCCGGCTGCGGGTCCAGTACAGTGCGGTCTTCAGCGCTGCGGACCACCGCCCGGAAACGGTCGACGACGGCGTCCCCCCACTTTCCGGCCGCGGCTGCGGTGTCTGCCCGGTTCCGGTAGTCCGCGGCTGACATGGAGGCCTCGCTTTCGAAGACGTCCCTGGCTTTCCGCGCGCGGGCGTTCAGCCGGGGGCGGGCGAGGATGATGGCGGCTGCGATGATGGCCGCAATGACGAGGGCGATGACCGGGCTGGGCACCGCTGCCGGGTCCCCGGAGGAGCCGCCCAGAGACTGCAGCCAGTCGAGGAAGTTCCGCCAGAGGGTGTCCAGCCAGGACGGGGCGGCGTCCCGGTATTCCGGTTTGGCCAGCTCCTCCACCGCCCAGCGCCGTGCTTCCGCCGAATCAGGGAGCACCGGAGGTTCAGCGGCCATACGGCCATGCCCCCGGCGACCCTGGTGCCGTCCCGTATCCGGGGTGCGGCGTGCTGCCGCCTGCCTGCGTTCCCCGGCCCGGGATGCCGTCAGGATCAGCGCCGGTCTCCAGCTGGCGCAGCAGGGCGATGTCCAGGCCGTCCTTGCGCATCCGCAGGTCCATGTAAAGCAGCGCCATAACGGACGTTTGGTATGCGTAGGCCACGGCGCCCACCAAGGCACCGATCACTGCCGTGACGAGGCCCATGACGACGCCCATTGTGGCGTCCTGTCCGCTGCCGCCGTGCGGCGAGACAACACCGGAAACGAACGCGGGCAGGATGCTTACCGGAATCAGTACCACCTGCGTGACCACGCCAACCAGGATGGCCACCACCAGGCTGATGCCCAGGATTCGCCACCAGTTGGCCCGCGTTAAATCCCAGGAGCGCCGGATGCCGGCAAGGGCCCCGACTTCCTCGATAACGACGGCGGCAGGCGCCACCATGACCTTCACCGCCACCCATGCAACGGCGACACCAAAAGCAAGCATGAGGGGGAGGACCAGCAGTACGGCCGCGCCCCGGACGCTGGAGAACAGGAAAACAATGATGGCGAAGAAGAGCGCCGTGGTGACCAGAACCGCCGCCACCAGCAAAGCCGCCAACCTGGCGAGCGCGCCGAAGCTTGGACGCGCCAGCGACAGCATGCTGCGGAAGCCGGTGGGCCGGTTCAGGATGGAACGCGCCACGGGCACCACCATGGCGCCCTGCACGATGGCGGAAATGAACACCGACAAGAGGGACATGACGGCAAATCCGGCCGTCAGCCCGAACCCCAGGGAAGTGAGCTCGGCGCTGCTGGCCGTTTCAGCCCAGCCCTCGACGGACCCCGCGGAGGTGGCAAGGAGCGCTGTGACCACCGCAGCGAGGATGGCGGACAGTGATTGCGCGAGCAAACCGGCTCCGAGCATTGCCTTGGCATTGCGCCTGATGGCCTGGAACGATCCGTCCAGGACTTCCCCGAACATCAGGGGCCGCAAGGGAATGATCCCCGGCTTGGGTGGGGCCACATACCGCGGCTGCCCGGCCGGTGAAGCTCCGTAAGGTGATGCTCCATAGGGAGAGGCTCCATAAGGCGCAGATGGATACGACGCAGATGGATACGGCGAGCCCGTGTACCGAGACCCGTTGTCCGGTGAGGCATTCTGGGGCTGACCGCCGTATGCCTGGCCGCCGTAGGCGTTGCCGCCGTATGCCTGCGCCCCGGAGGTGGACGCGCCGGGGTACGGCCCGCCCGCGTACGGGCTATTCCCGGACGGCTGCTGGCCGGCCGGTTGCCGCCATTGCTGCGGCTGCGTTTGCGACTGCTGCTGCCATGGCTGCCGGCGCTCCCAGGGTGATTGCTGCCCGGGCCCTGGTTGCTGGCCTTCGCGTGGCAGGTGTCCCGGTGCCGCCCACGGCTGGTCCCAGACACCCTCGCCTGGTCTGTGCGTCTCCTGTCCGGCCATCCCCGGTCCAGGCGTGCCTGCCGGCGCAGCCGGGCTGCCGTCCGGTGCGTCGCCCGGCTGATCCTGCCCGGGATCCCCGGCCCCTGACTCCTGTGGTGACACTGATTCCTCCCCCAATACCAGTCCGCCTGCCACGCGCCGGAACGTGCGCACCGGCAGCACAGCACATGACCCCAAGACTATAGTTCCGGCGTCGGACGGCCTAGTACTCCCGCCATGCCGGAAGCCGCTCAATAGGACAAACCCATTTCGATAAGGGAATATATAGCTATGAAGGCACGCATTCTGGTGGTAGACGATGACGAAGCGCTGGCCGAGATGATTGGAATTGTCCTCCGTAATGACGGCTTTGAGCCGGTTTTCTGCGCCGACGGCGCCCAGGCGCTGGACATCTTCCGGTCATCGCGGCCGGACCTGGTCCTGCTCGACCTCATGCTTCCCGGCATGGACGGCATCGAGGTCTGCCGGCAGATCCGCGGTGAGTCGGACGTGCCCATCGTGATGCTCACCGCCAAATCGGACACCTCCGACGTCGTCCGCGGCCTGGAGTCCGGTGCTGACGACTACGTGCCCAAACCCTTCAAACCCGCTGAGCTGGTGGCACGCGTGCGGGCCCGCCTTCGCCCCGGGGACCAGAAGGCGCCCGAGACTCTTCGCATCGCCGACATCACCATCGATGTCGCCGGCCACACCGTCAGCCGCGGCAGTGAGCGGATCTCCCTCACCCCGCTGGAATTCGATCTCCTGGTGGCACTGGCCCGTAAACCCTGGCAGGTATTCACGCGGGAGCTGCTGCTGGAGCAGGTCTGGGGATACCGCCACGCTGCCGACACCAGATTGGTCAACGTCCATGTCCAGCGGCTGCGGTCCAAGATCGAACAGGACCCGGAAGCCCCGGAAGTTGTATTGACGGTGCGTGGTGTCGGCTACAAAGCAGGGGTCTGACCCCGCTGCGCAGGGCGGGGAACCGGACCAGCGCACAACCCCGCCCAATGAGGTTGGCGGCCCGAACGGGACCACCGCGGGCCAGGACGACGCCGCGGGGGACATCACCCAACGCCAGGGCGCCGCAAGCGAGGCCGCCGCACAGGGCGCGCCCGGCCCTGGGGACGGCATCGCTCCCGTCCTCAGGCATGTGGCATTCCGGGCAAGGATTTGGCAGCGGCGTGCCCTGATCGTCGCCCTGCGCGTGGCACGCCTGGTCCGCACCGGCGTCCGCCGCTTCCTTCCCGGCCTGAGGTACCTTGGCCGCGCCCTGCAGCAGCGCTGGCGCCGGTCCCTGCAGTTCCGTACGGTCCTCACCACCCTGATGCTGGCTGTGACCTCGTTCGCCGTTGTCGGCGCATACCTGTCCAACCAGATCGCCAACAACCTGTTCCAGGAGCGGCTGACGCAGGCGGAGTCGGAGACCCGGTACAACGTCAAGCAGGTGCAGGACACGTTCGACGGCGCCCAGGTCACCGACCAGTCCAGCGTCATCACCTTGGTTTCGGACACGCTGAGCGCCGTGGAAGGCCGGGGTTCGGTCATCCAGCGACGCTACGTCTTCGAAGCGATGCCAAACCAGACCAAACCCCGGAACCGCTGGGTGGAGTCAAGAGCCTCGGACCAGCTGACCGTCAGTGTCATTCCGGCGGACCTGCGGAAGGCAGTCCAGGACTCCGGCAAAGACCAGTACTGGGCCTCCACGGTCATCCCGGTGGGCACCGAGGACCGCCCGGGAATCGCCGTGGGGAACAAAGTGACCTTCAACGGCACGGTTTATGAGCTTTACCTGATCTATGACCTGAATACCGCCCAGCAGACCCTCAACGAAATCCAAAGCGTCCTGTGGGCCGGCGGTGCGGTGCTTGTCCTCCTGATCGGCGCCGTAGCCTGGTACGTCACCCGCAACGTGGTCAGCCCGGTCAGCCACGCCGCCATGGTGTCCGAGAAACTGGCAGCCGGGCAGCTGCAGGAGCGCATGGTAGTCAGGGGCGAGGACGAAGTGGCCCGCCTTGGCGCTTCCTTCAACCACATGGCAGCCAGCCTGCAGGAGCAGATCACCCAACTTGCAACGCTTTCGCAGATGCAGCAGCGATTTGTCTCCGACGTCTCGCACGAATTGCGGACGCCGTTGACCACCGTCCGCATGGCAGCAGAAGTCCTCTACGACGCGCGGGATGACTTCGATCCCATCAACAAGCGGTCCGCGGAGCTGCTCTACAACCAGGTGGAACGGTTCCAGTCCCTCCTCTCCGACCTTCTTGAAATCAGCCGCTTCGACGCGGGCGTGGCAATGCTTGATGCTGAGCCGGAGGACCTGCTCCAGGTGATCGCCCACGTCATTGAAGGAGCGGCACCCGTGGCCGCGGAGTATGGCTCCGAAATCATCTTCGCTGCCCCCGAAGGTTCCATGATCGTGGAAATGGACGCCCGGCGGATTGACAGGATTTTGCGGAACCTGATCCTGAACGCGGTGGAGCACGGTGAGGGTAAACCGGTCACGGTCACGGTGGCGGCCAATGAAACTGCCGTGGGCGTCGCCGTCCGGGACCATGGCATCGGCATGGACCAGGCACAGGCTGCCCGGGTTTTCGACAGGTTCTGGCGTGCCGATCCCGCCCGCGCCCGCACCACCGGCGGCAGCGGCCTGGGATTGTCCATCGCCATGGAAGACACAAAACTGCACCATGGCTGGCTGCAGGCCTGGGGACGGAAGGGCGACGGCGCCAACTTCCGGCTCACCCTTCCACTGCGCCAGGATGTCGTGATCGCCGAATCGCCCGTGCAGCTGGAACCGAAGGACGTGACCTTTCCGGGGGCACCGGGAAGTATCCCGGCAGAACAGGACTACAAAAACATGCTGGTGCTGCAGACAGCCAACCCCAGGCCTGCTCCGCCGCGGGCTCCCGAGGAGACACCATGAGGCCGGCGGTGTCCCACGCGAAGTACCCGGCGGCGTTGCTGGCACTGCTGATGGTCCTGCTGTCGGGGTGCGCGCGGATTCCCACGTCCGGCCCTGTGGGGAAGAGCAGCGAAAGCAGCGCAGGAAACGTCAGCGCACCGGTGTTCCTTCCCGCAGCGCCGCAACCGGGCGCATCACCGGAAACCATCATCGACTACTTTTACCGTGCCGGCAGCGGCTACGAGGACGACTATGCGGTGGCCCGGCAGTACCTCACGCAGGCATCGGCAGTGTCCTGGAAACCGGACAAGCGCGCGCTGGTGTACCGGGAGGCACGCGTTGTTCCCACGGGCACCGAGAACGTCTTCAACTATGAACTCGACGTCTCCTACTCCGTGAACGCGGATGGCATCGCCACACAATCGCCGCCCGGAACAGTGGAGCGCATTCCCGTGACGGTGACGCAGGTGGACGGGGAGTGGCGGATCTCCGCGATTCCGGATGGGACCGCCATCGCGGAGGAGACGTTCAAGGTGATCTACGGTGCCTACCCCATCTACTTCTACGACCCCACCTTCACCTACGCCGTTCCCGACGTCCGCTGGTTCCTGAAGAACAAGACGGTCAAGGCCATGACCAGCGCACTGCTGGCCGGCCCTGCTCCATACCTGCGCGGCGCCGTCGCCAGCGCCTTTCCCTCGGGCATCAAGCTCGCCCGTGAATCAGTGCCCGTGGTGTCCGGGGCGGCACAGGTGGACCTGACGGCCAAGGAATTGACGGAAACGTCAGCCGAGGACCGGCTGCGCATGCAGATGCAGCTGACGCTCACGTTCCGAAGCCAGCCCGATGTGGTCAACGTTGAGCTGCGTGCCAACCAGGACCTGGTCCGGGTGGAGGACAACGGGAGTGTTCTTCCCCCGGTGCTGGACAAGACCGTGCCGTCGCGGCAGATCGCCATCAGTGGCAATGAGCTGGTGCGGTACGAGAACAACAGGGTGTCGCCGCTTCCCGACATGCAGCCGGTTTCCGCGCTCAATCCCCGGTATCCCGCCGAGTCCCCGGTCTCGCAGACTGCGGCCTTCCTCAACGACGGCCGGACCACCCTGTACAGCATCAGCCCAGGGCAACCGGCGCGTGCGCTGACCACCAGGACCACTCTCAGCCGCCCGTCCATCAACCTCAACGACTGGGTATGGACAGCGGGGCCGGGCGCCACCGGTGCCACTGAGGTAGTGGCGTTCCACCCCGCCGGCGTGGCGGAAGGAGCGGCAGTTCCGTCCGTAACGCTGGCACCAGCATGGCTGGCCGGCCGCACGGTGAAGGAGCTCCGCATCTCGCGCGACGGCGTGCGCGCCCTGGTCATCTCCGAACAAAACGGCAAGTCCAAAGTGCAAATAGCTGGCGTGATCCGGGCGGGGGACGGCACTCCCCGGGAGCTGACGGCGCCCATCACCCTGGTGGCTTCCAGTGATCCCGACCAGGGTGTTTGGGTGAACGGCACCACCGTTGCGGTGATGAAGGGGGCGGCAGGTACGAATGTGACGCCGGAACTGCTGTCCCTGACTTCCGGGCAGCCGCAGCAGCTGGCTCCCTGGCCGGGCGTGGTGGCCATCAGCGCCGGAAACGGCGCCGACGACCTCTACATACAATCCGGGGAAGGGATCTTCCAGCGCCTCGGCAATGGTTGGTCGCCGCAAATCAAAGGCCCTATCGATCCTGCGTTCCCGGGCTGACCCGCTCCTGCCCGCAACTGCAGGCAGCGCAGCGCTTCGCCGCGTTGGTGGCCTTGTCCACATAGCCGCCGCGCGGCTGCCCGCCGGCTCGGGATCTGGGCCAGGGTGAAATGGTGAACACCCTGACCCCAAAGACGGACTCCGATGATCGCGGCCGCAACAGAACCAGGGCAATGGATCCGGATCTTGCCCCGCACCCGCCCTCGGCGGCACTGCACCGCGCTGAACACCACGCCGCCTCCCTGCGACTTCTCGACTGGGTGGCTGGTGCTGCGGAAGACCTCCTCGCTTTGGCGGTCCCGGTGGACTGCGTCTGCTGCGGATCAGAAGACCACAGTCTTTGCCCATCCTGCGCCGGCCGCCTCCGGCAGCTGACCAGGCAGCCCTTCCGTGCGGAAAGGGGGGCACCTGCCCTGATGGACGTCGCGGGGACAGCCATATTGCCAGTGGTGGCGGCAGGAGTGTACCGGGACGAACTGGCGCAGGGGCTGCTGTCGTTCAAACGGCACGGGCAGCACCAGCTCGGCAAAAGCCTTGGCCGCGCGCTGGCCTCGGCAGTCAGGGCGGCAGCCCGTGACGGCGCCGGGTTCCTGCTGGTACCGGTGCCCACCAGCACGTCGGCATACCTCAGCCGGGGGTTCAGCCCCGTCCACCTGTTGCTGAAGCAAGCGGCACGGCAGTTGCCGGGGTTCGATGTCGCCGATGTCCTGCGTAAGACCCCGGCGCCCGGGGGTCGGTTCCCGGACAGGTACAAGGGGCTTGTAAGCCGGAAGGCTTTGGCGGGTCAAAAGGGCCTGGGCAGGGGAGCCCGGTCACGACGGGTCCGGGGATCCATGCAGGTCAAGTCCAGCGTCCGGGCAAAGGTCGCAGGGCGCCCCTGCATCCTCATCGACGACGTCCTGACCACCGGCGCCACCCTTGGCGAAGCAGCCCGGGCGCTGCACCTCGCCGGCGCCCAGGTGAGGGGCGCCGTCGTCCTGGCGGCGACACGCCCGCCCGACGCACCTGACCCGGACGCGGCACTCGCAGGGCCGCCACGGAACCACCATGACTTAGAAAAAAATAAACCGGGAAAGGATGAATAACGGGTGGCTATGAACTAACGTCTGAGGTGGGTACCAAGAACAGAATGTACCTTTCGATGGCGGCTCGGAGAGGGGCTCGACTGTCAGGCAGCAGGGCCCAGGGAAGTGCCGCCGTCGTGTCACCGAAGTCATTTGGAGGGCACCATGGAGTTTATGATCAGCGGACGAAATCTGACAGTTTCAGACCGGTTCCGCGAATACGCCGGGGAAAAGATCGCAAAAATCGAATCGCTGGGTGACAAGATCCAGCGTGTCGATACGAAAGTCTCCAAGGAGACCAATGCCCGGCAAACCGGCGACCAGTTGACGGTCGAGGTGACAGTCCTGGGCCGGGGTCCTGTAATCCGCGCCGAAGCGAGCGCCCCAGACAAATTTGCCGCCTTTGACCTTGCCTACAACAAGCTGCTTGAGCGGCTCCGTCGGGCCAAGGACCGCAAGAAGGTCCACCATGGCCGCCACACTCCCAAGGCTGTCCGTGAAGCAACAGCCACCCTTGAACCAGCCAGCGCGCACGAACCGCTGTACCTTGAAGCCAACCGCAGGAGCGAATCCTCGCCGGCACCGGAAGAAAAATCCCCCTACGACGTTGAAAATGACATTCCGGCCGGGAACTCACCGGTACTGATCCGGCGCAAGGTCTTCCCCGCTGCTTCAATGACGCTCGACGATGCCGTGGACAACATGGAGCTCGTCGGCCATGACTTCTATCTTTTCGTGGACAAGGCGACCAACACGCCGTCCGTCGTGTACCGCCGCCGCGGCTGGACCTACGGAGTCATCACCCTGGACCACGAATGCGAGCCAGGGGACACTGCCGTGGAGGAAAAGGTCCTGGCGTACCGCTCCGATGACGCCGCCGCCAACGCTTAAGGTGGACAAAACCACCGCCAGAGAGGACTGAATTGTCAGCAACGCTGAGCCTTGACCAGGCCCGGCGGATCGCACTGGCAGCACAGGGACTTCATAAAGGACGGCCCGCCGGCCCCGTGACAGCACGGACGGTGGGCCGTACTTTTGCCCGGCTTCAGCTCGTCCAGATCGACTCCGTCAACGTTTTGGTCCGGAGCCACTTCCTGCCCTTCTATTCCCGGCTTGGCGATTACGACCGCGAGATCCTGCAACGCATGTCAGCCAGCCATCCGCGCCGAATGCTGGAGTACTGGGCCCACGAAGCCAGCTACATCCGGCCGGAGCATTACCAGGACCTGCTTCCATGGCAGAAGCGGTCCTGGGTAGGCGCCTCCCGGCTTGACCCCGGTATCCGTGCTGACTTCGCCGGCAGGATCCTGGCAGTCCTCGCCCGGTCCCGGCCCCTGACCGCCTCGGAACTGACAGCGCGGCTTGGCCATGTGGAGGAAAAACAGTCGAACAACTGGGGATGGAACTGGAATGCGGTTAAACGCGTGCTGGAAGATCTCTTTGAAGAGGGTCTGGTATCGGCGGCTTCCAGGACCGGGCAATTCGAGCGCAGGTACACCCTGACAACGAAGGTCCTGCCGTACCCGGCTCCTGAAGTGCGGGAAGTGGACCCAACTGCTGCACTCCAACGGCTCACCGACGCGGCCGCGCTGGCACATGGAATCGGAAGTATCCGCTGCTTCGCCGATTACTTCCGGACGCCGGTCAAGGCAACCGCCCAGGCCGTGGAGCACCTCGTGCAGCAAGGCCGGCTTGAACCTGTCAAAGTGGCTGGTTGGGGGCGGGCCGTCTTTCGGCATGTGGAAGCATCACTGCCACGGCGTGCCACCGGTCGTGCCCTGTTGAGCCCCTTCGATTCCCTGGTTTTCGAACGCCGGCGCCTGTGGGAACTGTTCGGGTTCCATTACCGGATCGAGATCTACACGCCGGCGCCAAAACGGCGTTTCGGGTACTACGTCCTGCCTTTCCTGCTTCGCGACCGGATTGTGGCACGGGTGGACCTGAAAGCGGACAGGGCGGGCGGCCGGCTGCTGGTGAGGTCCGCTTTTGCCGAGCCGGACGCGCCGGTGGACACCGCCGTCGAACTCGCTGCGGAGCTGAAGCTGATGGCCCAATGGCTTGGCCTGCCGGAGGTGGAAGTAGAGGAGGCAGGTGACCTCGCGGCGGGTCTGTCCCAAGAGCTGGCACGCCTGTAGGGAGTATCCGCTCTTAGGGAAAAGGGGCACCGGCCGCGTGTCTCTCCCGTAGACTGAACACGCCAGAATTCGGCGGCATCAGACTGGGAGCATCTTCACGTGGCATCACTTATCGAAAAAATTCTCCGCACGGGTGACAAAAAAACACTCCGGCAGCTGCGGAACTATGCCGATTCCATCAACGCCCTCGAAGATTCGTTCAAGACCTTTACCGACGCCGAGCTGCGCGAGGAGACCGACCGTCTCCGCGAACGCCACCGGGACGGTGAAAAACTCGACGACCTGCTTCCGGAGGCCTTTGCCGCCGTGCGCGAAGCCTCCTCAAGAACGCTGGGGATGCGCCACTTCGATGTCCAGCTGATGGGCGGCGCCGCCCTGCACCTGGGCAATATTGCCGAAATGAAGACCGGTGAAGGCAAGACCCTGGTGGCGACCGCTCCCGCCTACCTGAACGCCCTCACCGGCAAGGGCGTGCACGTGGTCACCGTCAACGACTACCTGGCCGAATACCAGTCCGAGCTTATGGGCCGCGTGTACCGCTTCCTCGGGCTGACCAGCGGCGTTATCCTCGCCAACCAGGATCCTGCCGTGCGCCGCCAGCAGTACGCCGCGGACATCACCTACGGAACCAACAACGAGTTCGGGTTCGACTACCTGCGCGACAACATGGCGTGGGACCGCAATGAACTGGTCCAGCGCGGCCACAACTTCGCCATCGTCGACGAAGTCGACTCCATCCTGATTGACGAGGCGCGGACGCCGCTGATCATCTCCGGTCCGGCCCAGGGCGACACCAACCGCTGGTACAGCGAGTTCGCAAAAGTCGTGCTCCGGCTGCAGCCTGAGAAGGACTACGAAGTCGACGAAAAGAAGCGCACGGTTGGCGTCCTGGAGAGCGGGATCGAGAAGGTCGAGGACTACCTCGGCATCACCAACCTGTACGAATCCGCCAACACCCCGCTGATCGGATTCCTGAACAACGCCATCAAGGCCAAGGAACTGTTCAAGCGGGACAAGGACTACGTCATCCTGGACGGCGAAGTCCTGATCGTCGACGAGCACACCGGCCGCATCCTTGCGGGACGCCGCTACAACGAAGGCATGCACCAGGCGATCGAGGCCAAGGAAGGCGTCGAGATCAAGGCCGAGAACCAGACGCTGGCCACCGTGACGCTGCAGAACTACTTCCGCATGTACAGCAAGCTTTCGGGCATGACGGGCACCGCCGAAACTGAGGCCGCTGAGTTCATGAGCACCTACAAGCTGGGTGTTGTGGCCATCCCCACCAACCGGGACATGCAGCGGATCGACCAGTCCGACCTTGTGTTCAAGAACGAAGTTGTAAAGTTCGACGCCGTGGTCCGCGATATCGCCGAACGGCACGAAAAAGGCCAGCCCGTCCTTGTTGGCACCACCAGCGTGGAGAAGAGCGAATACCTGTCCAAGCTCCTGGCCAAGGAGGGCATCCGGCACGAGGTCCTGAACGCCAAGAACCATGCACGTGAAGCCGCCATCGTGGCCCAGGCAGGCCGGAAGGGCGCCGTCACCGTGGCCACCAACATGGCCGGCCGCGGTACCGACATCATGCTGGGCGGCAACGCCGAATTCACTGCCGTCGCCGAGCTCGCCAAACGTGGGCTGGACCCGGAGGAGAACTCCGAAGAGTACGAGGCCGCGTGGCCCGCTGCCCTTGAAGAAGCCAGGCAGTCCGTAAAGGATGAACACGAGGAAGTTTTGAACCTCGGAGGACTCTACGTCCTGGGCACCGAACGCCACGAGTCACGCCGCATCGACAACCAGCTCCGCGGCCGGTCCGGCCGACAGGGCGACCCCGGCGAATCACGGTTCTACCTCTCGCTGACCGATGACCTGATGCGGCTCTTCAACTCCGGTGCCGCAGAGCGCTTGATGAACAGCTCCGTCCCGGATGACGTGGCACTGGAATCCAAGCTCGTCTCGCGCGCCATCGCTTCCGCCCAGGGACAGGTGGAAGGCCGCAACGCCGAGCAGCGCAAGAATGTGCTGAAGTACGACGACGTCCTCAACCGCCAGCGTGAGGCCATCTACAGCGACCGCCGGCGCATCCTTGAGGGCGACGACCTGCACGAAAAGGTGCAGTTCTTCGTCGAGGACACCATCACCGCACTCATCGACGCCGCAACCGCCGAAGGAAACGGCGACGACTGGGACTTCCACCAGCTGTGGACAAACCTCAAGACGCTCTACCCTGTCAGCGTTACCGCCGAAGACATCATCGATGAGGCCGGCGGCAAGTCCAGGGTCACCGTGGAGATGCTGAAGGAGGAAATCCTTTCCGATGCCCGCCTGGTGTACCAGGCCCGGGAAGAGGTCATTGGTTCCGAAAGCATGCGGGAGCTTGAGCGCCGCGTGGTGCTTTCCGTCATCGGCCGAAAGTGGCAGGAACACCTCTACGAGATGGACTACCTCAAGGAAGGCATCGGCCTCCGGGCCATGGCACAACGCGATCCGCTGGTGGAGTACCAGCGCGAAGGTTTTGCGATGTTCCAAAGCATGATGGAAGCCATCCGGGAGGAAAGCGTTGGTTTCCTCTTCAACCTTGAGGTGGAAGTCACCCCTGCCCAGGATGTGGTTGTGCAGGACGCTGCCGGGGGCCACACCGAGCATATGGACCCCCAGGTGCACGCTGCCGGCCTGGAAGCTCCGGAGAAGCCGGCTCAGCTGCAGTACACCGCTCCCAGTGAGGGCGGTGGAACCCAGACCCGGGTGGAAACCCGGTCCGGGGGCGGACGCTCCGGAAATCCTGCCAAGGCAGCAGCCCAGGACGCAGCGAAACGGCCCGCGAAGAAGAAGAAGCGTTAGCAACACCGCCGGAAAGTATGGCAGGAAGGGCAGGGACGGAAGCGTCGCTGCCCTTCTTGCTGCCTGCCTTGTTACATCTCCCCGCCAACCGTCCCTCAACGGATCAGCCGATGACGAGTTCAACTATCCGCCATACCTGCTTGCTGCGCTCAAGCCGGACAGCAACAGCACGGGCGCGTACATCGTCCACCACCACAGCGCTCGCCTCATAGATACCGTCGGCCACCTCACATACCCGCACCGAGCGGACCACGGAGTTCCGGTGCAGCCGGGCCAGAGCAGGATTTCCCGTTCTCGTCAGTTCGCGCCTGATCAACGCCGCGCGGTGCTGCAGGGACGCCAGGCACCGGGGGTCAAGGCGCCGGGCCAACTGGTGGACGGGACGGATTCCGGCCAGGACTTCCATGGAGGCCTGAATCGTACCCCGCGTGATCGCCCTGACTTCCGCTGCCTCATTGACCGGCTGCAGAGGCGGCTTCGCCCCGGGCGGCTGGGCCATCGGTACCGGCACAGGGCGCGTTTTTGCCGTGCCCCTCCCACCGTTACCCTTAGTGGCGGGCAGCCCCTGGATGGTCCGGACAGGTGTCGCTGCAGTCATTCTGTTCCCCTAGCTTCAAATCGTCTGATGGATTGTGTGGCAGGCTGGACCCGTCGGGCGGCCGGCCGGAATTCGCGGGAGACACCCTGGCTCGGGTGGCCCTCGCTATGACGCCGCAGGCGCCTGAAGTATTTGGCCGGGAAGCAGGACGTCAGGGCTTCCACCGATCAGGGCGCGGTTTGCTGCGTACCACCGCGGCCATTCGAGGGCTACGTCCACGTCCGATGCCTCCGGCCCCAGGTAGGTCGCCACGATGTCCCATAATGTGTCGCCGGCCAGGACGGTTACTGCAGTTGCCTGGCCACCCGAGGCTGGACCGGAGGCACCTCTCGTCTGCGGTCCGGTCAACAACCCGGGTTCCACCACCGGGGGAGCGGGCTGCCAACCGGGGTGCAGCGTGGCGTCAGGGAGATCGCTGCCTAAACTCCGCCCCATTGCAGGACCTTCTTGCACGTCCTTCGCAGCAACCGTTGGCGTTGTGACCTCCGTACCCCCGGCGCCACTGCTCCTGGCTCCCTCCCCAACAGGGCCCACGGCCGCAAGGGGTGATGGCACTGACACCGCATATGCCTGTGTTGGTGCCCACTCAGGCCCTGGCGCGGCCGGCGCGGCATTCGCTGCGGCTCCTGCCACTAACTGCAGCGACAGAGCGGCAACCACTGCCCGCCGCATGAAGGCCGGAGACAGATTGCGGGCGGACGCCGCGGCACGGCGTCGCCCGAGGCGTTCCAGCAGGACAGAGGCGCCTGCGGTCAGGATCGAAAAGACCCACCACAGCAAGATGCCCATGCCGGCTGCCGCTGCTGCCGCCCCCAGAAGAACACCCACAGGTGCGTCCAGGTTGCGGGCTGCGGAGTCCTGCCACTGTCTCAGCAGGCCGGCCCCCAGGAAGCAAAGCAGGACACCCAATGCCAGAACAGCCAGAGCCATGACGGCGTCGGACCACTTTGCCTCTTCGGAGGGTCCCATTACTTCTCCTTTGATGGTGTTTGATGCTGTTTGATAGCGCTTGACCTAGTCTGAGCGCACGCATCCGGATTTGTCCATACGTTGGAGAGGAAAAGGTGAGGCCGTTGACTGGCCGGGCAGGGCAACTTACGCTGACGGGATGCGCTGGGATGCTCTCTTCGATGACATGGAAAGCCAGTTCGCAGAGGCTGACCGTTTGGCGCTCGACAGCGAGATCAATGAGCGGGCCCGGGCTGAGATGGTCAGTCTGCCACTCGAGCACCGGCTGCGTGCGGCCGTTGGATGTCGCATCACTGTTTACCTGCTTTGCGGAGAATCAGCGCGCGGGGAACTCAGGCATGCCGGAGCGGACGCGCTTGTTCTTGATGAAGGGCAGCACCAAGTGCTCATCCCCTACGCGGCTGCGGCGCGTTACGTCGGCCTCGGCAGGCACGCGTTGCCGGAGAACTCACAGGTTCGCCGCTCAATCGGGCTCGCCCACTCCCTCCGGGGCCTTGCCCGCGACCGTGCGGAATTGTCCGTGACGATCGCAGGGGGAGCCGGCCCACAGCGGCTGGCCGGCGTTATCGACCGTGTCGGCCGGGACTATGTAGACCTGGCCTCGGTCACTCCCGGGGAGGTGCGGAGGAGCCGGAGTGTCGGTGACGTGTCAGCTATCCCATTCACTGCCTTGGCCATGATCAGGTCGCCCAAGGCCGGCTGACTCCGGCTGGGGAACCGTGAAGGGTGTACGGCGTCAAACAGACTTGGAGCGTGATTCCTGGATCATGCGGCTGGCCTCGGCGTAGCGTTCCTCGATGTACTGCTCCAGCATCTTCTCCTCCACCCGCCATTGCCCGCGGCCGCCCACCTGGATGGCCTTCAGTTCGCCGCTGCGGACCAAGGCGTATGCGGCAGGGGAGTTTATCTGGAGCTGCTCTGCTACATCGGCAAGCGTGAGGAACCTTGGCATGCATCCATTTTGCCATCAAGTGGCCCCTCATGTGCCTGTTATCCACAGTTTGGCCGTATTTGGATAATTGACTTTTGTTCGCGTGGCCTTGCGGTAACAATGAGGAGTCCGGCCAGAGCGGGCAGGTTCGGTATACCTAGGGGGAGAACGGTATGGTTCCTGATTCAAGCGCCACAGCGGCGCGGCTAAAGCGCCCTTCGTGGAAGGACCCTCGGCTGTTGGTGGGCATCCTCCTGGTCCTGGCATCCATAGCGGGGGTCATCTTCCTGGTTGGCAGTGCAGACCGCGCCACTGAGGTCTATGCGGCGCGGGAGGGCATCGCTGTGGGCGAGCGCCTGACGCGGGAGAATGTGGTGGCCGCCAAGGTCCGGCTGGGGGATACGGAACAGCACTACATCACAGTGGAGGCCGGCCTGCCCCAGGATGTCGTCGCTATGCAGAGGATTGGAAAAGACCAGCTTGTCCCCAGGGCGAGCCTTGGTGCAGTGGACCAGTTGGACCGGAAGCCCGTTGCCCTCAATGTCGAGCAGACCCTGCCATCGCAGGCGGTCGCCGGCGCCCGTGTGGACGTCTGGGTGGCCCAGCCCGACGCGAAAAACGGATTCAGCGAGCCCAAGCTCATCCTTCCCGGAGCGGAGATTGCAGAGGTTGCGAATGGGTCCACCGCCCTAGGGTCATCGAAAACCACCGTGCTCATGGTCCTGGTCGAGGACAAGCAGATGCCTGCCTTGCTGGGTGCCCAGGCAAATGAGGCAAAGATCTCCGTCGTGTGGAACCCGGGTGGTGCCCGATGAACATCCCCGTCGTCACCGTCGGCCAAAGCCGTGAGGATTTGGTTGGCGGCCTTGAACGACTGCACGGTCCGGTCACGGTGGTGCGCCGGTGCGCGGAACTTGCCGAACTGCTGGCGGCCTGCCAGAGCGGACTGGCCCGGGCAGCCGTGGTTGCCGATGGGTCCGAGGGATTGACTGCTTCCCTGGTGGACCGCCTGGGAGCAGTCGGCGTCGCGGTCATCGCGCTGACCGACAGTGCAGAGGAGGCGGCGCGGCTCCGGAAAATTGGTGTCGCCTCGGCGTTGGCGGGGGTCGAATCGGCGGAGCTTTCGGGCAGGATTGCCGACGCCGTCGCCCAGCTTACGGGTGCGGGCCGTCCGGCCAGCCTCAGCGCAGCCGCTGATCCCGGAGCTGCGCTGGCAACCGATCCCGCGGAGCCGGAGCAGGCGGCGGAAGGGCGTGGAAGCGGACGGCTCATCGTCGTCTGGGGGCCGGCGGGGTCTCCGGGAAGGACCACCGTGGCGGTGAACATCGCCGGGGAGATGGCCGCCGACGGGCAGGACGTCCTCCTGGTCGACGCCGACACATACGGCGCAAGCGTAGCCGCAGTACTTGGTCTCCTGGACGAGTCAGCCGGCCTGGCCCAGGCGTGCAGGCTCGCCGATCAGGGGCAGCTGGATACGGATGCACTCCGAAAGATCGCTGCTACGGTCGCTACGGCATCAGGGCAGTTCCGGGTGCTGACGGGAATTACCCGTGCGGACCGATGGACGGAAATCCGTGCCACAGCCCTGGCGCTGGTCCTTGAGCGGGCCCGGGAGATCGCCGATGTGCTGGTAGTTGATACCGGCTTCTGCCTGGAAGCCGATGAGGAACTGAGCTTCGACACCATGGCGCCGCGCCGGAACGCGGCCACACTGCGGCCGCTGGAGCTGGCAGACACTGTCTATGCCGTCGGCGCAGCTGATCCCGTGGGTGTACCCCGGCTGGTGCGTGCGCTCGCCGAGCTTGAAGACGCGGTTCCGCAGGCGTCACCTACTGTCCTGATGAACAAAGTGCGTTCCTCCTCCGTGGGGAGGGATCCTGAGCGCCAATTGCGGGATGCATGGGAAAGGTACGGGCCGGCGCCGGAACTGAAGGCATTCCTGCCCCATGATCCGCGCGCCGCCGATGCCGCCCTCCTGGGAGGATCCCTGCTGCTGGAGGCTGCCCCGGAGTCGGACTTACGCCGGGCGATTCGCGGGCTCGTTTGTGCACCAGACCAGCGAAAGCGCAAATCCTCTGTATTTTCTTCCACACCACGGGGCAGGGCGAAGGACTAGGCTCGCCATAAGAGCTGCAAAGGTGCGGCGAATATCTCTGATGGAGGCGTTGTCGATGTCGTCTGGATCCAGTGTGGAGGACCAGCCCCTCTCCATTGAAGGCCTTGAGGGTTTCATGGGGGACTACTACCAGCACCTGGCTGAGGAGGATGCGCGCACCTACCCGCGCGATGTGCTGGAAACCCGGGCTGAAGAGCACCGCCGCGCAGCTTCAGTGCGGCAACCCGGACAGGCGAGGATCTCGATTGCCGACGAGGAAGACAGCAGCGTCATCTTTGTCGTTACCGACGACATGCCATTCCTGGTGGATTCGGTAAACGCCGAACTTGTCCGGCAGCACGCAGCCATCAAGCTCGTCGTCCACCCGCTTTTCGTGGCTACCCGCAACCGGGAAAGCGGTGAGCTGGTCAAGGTCAACAGGGTTCCGGCACACCTCGGGATTTCCAGCGGCGACACCGCCGCGATGCCCAACCTTTCCCACCTGATCGCCCAGGGTGAGAACGCCTCCCACATGGAGTCGTGGATCGCCGTCGAAATCCAGCGCGTCCCGGACGAAACGAAGACGTCGCTGCTCGAGGGCCTTACCCGCGTGCTGAACGATGTCCGGGCCGCCGTGGAGGACTGGCCCAGGATGCGCCAGAAGGCGCTGGAAATCGCCGAAAGCCTGGACCGGGTGGCAAATTCTGTACAGATTGCCGAACTCCGGCAGGCAAAGGACCTGTTGCGGTGGCTGGACGATGGGAACTTCACGTTCCTCGGCTATCGCGAATACGACCTGCTCAACGTGGACGGGGAAGACGTCCTCGAATTGCGCGAGGACAGCGGACTCGGGCTGCTGCGCGCCGCCGCGGACTCCCCGCACATTCAGCACCTGACCGACACCGGCCGCAAAAAGGCACGGGAAAAGCGTGCGCTCGTCATCACCAAAGCCAACTCGCGTTCCACCGTTCACCGGTCCGCCTACCTGGACTACATCGGCGTCAAAAGCTTTGATGCTGCGGGGAACGTCAACGGCGAGCGGCGCTTCATCGGACTCTTCGCCACCAGCGCCTACGCCGGTTCCGTCCGCGACATTCCCATTGTCCGGGAGAAGGTGGACGCCGTGTTGCAGAACGCGGGTTTCCCGCCGGATTCGCACTCCGGCAAGGACCTGCTGGGAATTTTGGAAACCTATCCCCGCGACGAGCTGTTCCAGATCGAAGTCCCAGACCTTGCCGCCACCGCCCTGGGAATCCAAAAGCTGCAGGAACGGCGGCGCACCCGCCTGTTCCTGAGGCCCGACATCTACGGCCGCTTCATGTCCGCGGTCGTCTACCTGCCCCGCGACCGCTACACCACCAACGTCAGACTCCGCATCGAACAGGAACTGCGGGAAACGTTCCAGGCAGTCTCGATCGACTACGAAGCGCGGATGACCGAATCGGCCCTCGCGCGGCTCTTCTTCCGTATCCGCTTGCCCAAGGACGCCGACGTCAGCCATGTCAACAGCGATGAGCTGGAAAAGCGGCTGGTCCGGGCGGCAAGGTCGTGGAGCGAAGGCATCGCGGAAGTCCTGCGTGAAGGGCGTGACCCGGCCGAAGCCAAGGAACTTGCCGCCGTCTGGGCCGAGGCGTTCCCAGCCAGCTACCGGGTGGACTACGAAGTAGAGGACGCGCTGGAGGATATTGCCCGCTTTGAGAAGTACGGGGCTGCGGCCGAGCGGAGCACCGGCGCACAGCAGGACCGGCCCGGCGTGCATGTGTACCTTCCCGAAGGTGCCGGTGCCACGCTGGAGGAGGATGCCCGGGTCAAGCTATACATGCTGGAGCCCAAGAGCCTGAGCCAGATCCTGCCGTACTTCCACAACCTTGGACTTGAAGTCCTGGACGAGCGCCCGTTTGAAATCGAAACGGCGGACCACCGGGACTTCTTCCTTTATGACCTGGGCCTCAAGTACCCGGGAGCAGTGGACCCGATGTCCACGGGCGAGTTGCTGGCTGAGTCCTTTGGCGCGGCCGTCACCGGTGCCGCGGAATCGGACAGCTTTGACCGGCTGGTGCTTCGGGAAGGCCTGCACTGGCGGCAGATCACCGTGCTGCGGGCCTACGCCCGCTACATGCGCCAGATGGGCAACAGCAGCTCCTTCGGCTTCATGGCGGACACGCTCCTTGCCAATCCGGACGTGACCAGGGGCCTGACCGCGCTCTTTGCGGCCCGCTTTGACCCGGCACTGGGTGAAGACAGCCGTGCAGAGGCCCAGGGATCCGTGCGGCAGGAACTGGCAGCCTCCATCGAAAAGGTTGCAACGCTCGATGCCGACCGCGTGCTGCGGACCTTCGTCAACCTGATTGAGGCGACCCTCCGCACCAACTTCTACCAGGACAAGCCGCACCTCAGCTTCAAGCTGGATCCGGCGCAGATCGAAGGGCTGCCTTTCCCGCGGCCGATGTTCGAAATCTGGGTGTACGCTCCCCGGGTGGAAGGTGTGCACCTTCGGTTTGGCAAGGTGGCGCGCGGCGGGCTCCGCTGGTCGGACCGGCGGGAGGATTTCCGGACCGAAATCCTTGGCTTGGTCAAGGCGCAAACCGTCAAGAACGCCGTGATCGTGCCCACGGGGGCAAAGGGCGGCTTCTTCGCCAAGCAACTCCCGGATCCGTCCACGGACCGTGCCGCCTGGATGGCTGAAGGCGTCGAAAGCTACAAGACGTTCATCCGGGGGCTGCTGGACCTTACCGACAACCTCCTGACCGAAGGTGACGGCCAGCGGCTTGTGCCGCCGTCGAACGTTGTCAGGCATGACGACGACGACTCCTACCTTGTAGTTGCCGCGGACAAGGGTACGGCTACTTTCTCTGACATCGCCAACGGCCTGTCAGCGGAGTACGGCTTCTGGCTGGGCGACGCCTTCGCCTCGGGCGGCTCCGTGGGCTACGACCACAAAGCCATGGGCATCACGGCGCGCGGCGCCTGGGAATCGGTGAAGCGGCACTTCAGCGAGCTGGACCTGGATACCCAGACGGAACCGTTCACCGTGGTGGGGGTGGGTGACATGTCCGGGGATGTCTTCGGAAACGGAATGCTCCTGTCCCGGCACATCCGTCTGCTTGCCGCATTCGACCACCGGCACATCTTCCTGGATCCGGATCCGGATGAGGAATCCTCTTTTGCGGAGCGGCAGCGGCTGTTCGAGCTGCCCCGGTCCTCCTGGGACGACTATGACAAGTCGCTGATCAGCGAAGGCGGCGGGATCTTTGCCCGCCAGGCCAAGTCCATCCCGGTATCCGCGCAGGTGCGCACCGCCCTGGGGTTGCCGGCGGACACCACTGAACTCAGCCCGCCGGAACTCCTGCGTGCCATCCTGCTGGCACCGGCCGACCTGCTGTACAACGGCGGAATCGGGACCTACGTCAAGGCAAGCTCAGAGTCCAACGCCTCTGTGGGGGACAAGGCCAACGACGCGATCCGCGTCAACGGCCGCGACCTGCGGGTCAAGGTGGTAGGCGAGGGTGGGAACCTGGGTATGACGCAGCGCGGCCGCATCGAGGCAGCCCTGCAGGGTGTCATCCTCAACACGGATGCCATTGACAACTCCGCGGGCGTGGACTGCTCGGACCACGAGGTCAACATCAAGATCTTCGTGGACCGGATGGTCGCTGCCGGCAAGCTGCCCGCCGATGAACGGGCGGACTTCCTGGCCTCGATGACCGACGAGGTGGGCCGTCTGGTCCTGGAAGACAACATCGACCAGAACATCCTGCTCCTGAACGACCGCACCCGGGTGGCGGAGTGGAGCCCCAGCTATGAACGGCTCATGGACTGGCTGGAGAAAACCGCGGACCTGAACCGGGACCTGGAGGCACTGCCAACCACGGAAGCCCTTCGGGAGCGGCTGCAGCAAGGCCAGGGACTGACCTCTCCGGAGCTGTCGGTGCTGGCCGCCTACGCCAAGATCGAGCTGGCGTCGGCCCTGCGGGACAGCGACCTCGCGGACGATCCGTGGTTCCGTGGGACGCTGCGTTCCTACTTCCCGCACCAGGTGCGCGAACGATTCGACGCCGAGCTGGACACGCATCCGCTGCGCCGCGAAATCATCGCCACCGTGGTGGCGAACGACATGATCAACCTCGGCGGCATCACCTTCGCCTTCCGGGTCATGGAGGAAACATCGGCCAGCGAAGTGGCGGTGGCCAAGGCTTTCGTAGCCCTGCGCGAGGTGTACGAACTCGACGCGATGGTGTCGGAACTGAACAGCCTGCCCGCTTCGTTCCCCACCGAGCACTGGAGCGCCGTCCACCTGGACATCCGCCGGCTCCTGGACCGGGCAGTCCGCTGGCTGCTCAGCCAGGAAAGTGTCTCGCGCCCCATCGCCGAGGTGGTGTCCGAGTTCAAGCCGCTGATGGATCCGATGCGGGCCCGGCTGCTCGACTATCTGCGCGGCGATGACCGCGAGCGGGTGGCGGCATGGCTGGCCAAGGGCCGCGAGTGGCAGCTTCCCGAAGACCTTGCCCTGCGCTGGGCCGAGCTGTTCGAGAGCTTCGTGCTGCTGGACATCGCCAAGATCGGCCGCTCCCGGAAGGACCCCGTCGAGGAGATTGCGGCTGTTTATTACACAGTATTCAACCGCTTCCACGCGGACTCGCTGCTGGAACGGATCAGCAGCCTGCCCCGGCAGGACAGGTGGCAGGCCCTGGCCCGGGCTGCCTTGCGCGATGACCTCTACTCGACAGTGTCGGATATGACGACGGCGGTGCTGGACGCCACGTCCGCCGCTGAGTCGCCCGACGCGCGGCTCAAGGATTGGGAGGCCCAGAACGCCGAGCAGCTGGGCCGGGCCAAGAGCATGTTCGATGAGGTGAACGCCCTGGAGGCCGACGACATGGCCTCACTGTCGGTAGCATTGAGGCTCTTGAGGTCAATCGTCCGACGCTAGCAAGCCGGCGTCGCAAATGGAGGTGCAGTGGCAATCTTTACGGACCCCATCAGGGAACACGCTGATTTCGGGCCGGGCGATGCCGAATGGCTGCACCTCCTGGTGGGGGACTGGCAGATGGTGGCGGACCTGGCGTTCGCCGACCTGGCGCTGTGGTTCCCCCACCCGGAGCTTGGCTACATTGCCCTGGCACACGTGCGGCCCTCCACCACCCACACCGCGTTCCACAGCGACTTTGTGGGCGAAGGCATCAGGTCCGATCTGCAACCACTTGTGGACAAGGCGTGGAACAGCAGGACCATCGAGCGTTCCAGCGAAACGAACTGGAACAGCGAGATGGCCCTGCGGGTGGAAGCCGTCCCCATGGTCCGCAACGGCAGGACACTTGCGGTGGTCACCACGCACATGGACTTGTCCAGCTCCCGGATGCCGTCCCGGCTGGAACTGACCTACCGCCAGTGCGCGTACGACCTCCTGCGGATGGGAACCCTGGGCCTGTGGCCGGACTTCGCTTCGCCCACGGGGTCACGCCGGGGTGCTCCCCGCGTGGGGGACGGGCTGATCAGGCTGGATGCCGACGGCGTGGTGCAGTACGCCAGCCCCAATGGTGTGTCGGCCTTTCGGCGGTTGGGTGACGGCGAGTCTTTGGAGGGCCGGTCGCTCGCGGAGGTTACGGCCGGCCTGCTGAAGGACCGCCGGATGGTCGATGAAACCCTGCCGCTGGTGGTGACCGGGCGCATGCCGTGGCGCAGCGAAATTGAGTCCCGGGGGGTGAGCCTGTCCCTGCGGGCCATTCCGCTCCGTGATGAGCAGCAGCGGTTTGGCGCGCTGGTGCTCTGCCGCGACGTCTCCGAACTGCGTCGTCGTGAGATGGAGTTGGTGACCAAGGACGCCACCATCCGGGAAATCCACCACCGGGTCAAGAACAATCTCCAGACGGTGGCTGCGCTCCTGCGGATGCAGTCCCGCCGCATGGTGAGCGACGAGGCAAAGCAGGGCTTGGAACAGGCGATGCGGCGTGTTGCCACCATTGCGCTGGTTCACGAGACCTTGTCGCAGGGCCTCACCCAGAGTGTGGATTTTGACGAGCTGATCGGGCGCCAGTTCCGGCTGTCCGCAGAGGTGGCGTCTCCCTCCCAGCAGGTCCGGACCGAACGGGCGGGCACATTTGGCGAACTTCCCAGCGATCTCGCAACCCCGCTTGCCCTGGTCATCAACGAACTGGTGACCAACGCCGTGGAGCACGGGCTTGAGGGAAGGGCGGGAACAGTTTGGCTTGTTGCCGACCGGTCCGAAGGCGAGGACGGCGAGGAGCTGACGGTAACCATTGCCGACGACGGCGTGGGACTTCCCGAAACCCCGCACGTTGAGGGACTGGGCCTGCAGATCGTGCGGACTTTGGTCACCAGCGAACTGGGCGGCACCATCACGTGGCAGCGCCGCGGGGGCGGCGGAACCGAAGTCAAGATCCGGCTGAGCCTGGCCGGCAAGTAGGGCACGGCCTCCCTGCCAGCGCACGCCGGCAGGAAGGCCATCACCGGCAAAAGAACAGACAAAGGCCCCGGGACAATCCAATGCGGATAGTCCCGGGGCCTCTGTCTTAGCTATTCTGGGCTCTTGCCCTGCCGTTGGGGGCCTTACTAGGAGGCGCGGCGTGCACGGGCAGCGCGCCGTTTCAGGGCGCGGCGCTCATCTTCGCTCATGCCGCCCCAGACACCGGCATCCTGGCCGGATTCCAGCGCCCACTGCAGGCACGTGTCCACGACGGGGCACCGCCGGCAGACGCTCTTGGCTTCCTCAATCTGCAGGAGGGCCGGCCCTGTATTCCCGACGGGGAAGAACAGTTCCGGGTCCTTGTCGAGGCACGCTGCGCGATTACGCCAATCCATGCTGATCAGTTGCTCCATTTCTGGGGATTGCCTTTGTGAAATTATTCACTAGTGGCTACAAAGGAAAAGGGCCCTCTGGGCCCCCTTGGTCATCTGCATCAAGCCTGTCATGTTAACGCTGTGTAAACAAGGGGTAATAACGCCCGAAATCCCACGAAACCTGAGCGATGCATCACAGTGTCGGCCGGCGCCTTCACCAGTGTCCGACTATGTCCGGTAGGGTGCCAGTGTGTCAAGACCCCCGGTGAACCCAGCAGGTACCCCCTCTTCTCCCGATAACTCCAGCGGAGGCACCGATCGCCCGGCGACGGTGCCGGGCGGGGCCAAGGTGGTAGCGATTGTGGCAGCTGCCGAGGCTTCCGCGCTCCTGGTGGCAGCGGGGTGGTACGCCTACGAGTTGCTGTCCGGGAGCCCCGTCCTGTCCTTCTGGGGCGCGGTCTTCACCTTGGGCCTCCTGCTGGCCTTCTCCGCCTGGCTCTATGCCGTGGCTGTCTTTCTCTACCGGGGCTTCCGCTGGACCAGGGCGGCCGCCCTGGTGGCCCAACTGTTCGTGCTGACCATCGGAGTACCGGCAATAACCAGCGGCCTGGTCGTCGCAGGGCTCGCAATGGTGGTTCCGGCGGTCATCGCCATCGTTCTCCTGTTCTCCAACAGGGTGATAAACCATGCCTCCCGCACAGGGACCGCGCCGCCCACCCTCTGACCTGCTGCCTTCGCCTTCCCAATCCGTGGCTTTCATGTTTAGGGGTGGTGAAGCCCGCTCTCACGTTCCCGCCCAGGCCACCTGAAGGGGGCAGGACCGGCCGCCTGAGATCAGCACGCCGCGGCCGGGCGGGGGATTCGGCTCGCTTTCGAAGCGGGTCCCGAACAGGTCGCCGTCAGCTGGTGAGCGCGGACAGAGCAGCAGCCCAATGCCCGATGCCCTGGAGTCCATGACCAGCGGAACGCGCTGGAGGAGCGCCGGGCTGAAAGCGGCGGTGACCACGGCTGGGTAGCCGAGGGCATTCAGGCGGCCGAGGTCGCGTACTGCGGGTGGGGTAAGCAAATCCACATCATCAACAAGGAGAATTGACCCTCGGGGCATCTTTCCTGCCTCGGCCTGCACCAGCAGCCCAGCCCAAAAACTTCCGGCCGCGTCCGGCGGGTCGGGACAGGTGCACCAGGACAGCTCCGGGTTGAGCGCCTTGAGTGCGTGCAAGGCATTGGTCTTGCCGCTTCCGGTGCTGCCGAGGATCGCCATGGCACCGCCGCGGGGCAGCCGAAAAGACAGCGGAGCAACTTCGTCCCCGGATACTCCGAGGAGGATCCCGCGCCGGCGTCGGTCGCTTCCGGAGGGCGCTGTTCCTGCCAACGCGGAACGGGGCCCTCTGTCAACCCCTTCCTGGCCTCCGTCAACCCCATCTTGGCTTGGTGATGACTGTTCGGGGACATGACCAACCCGCGTTGACTCTCCCAACGCTGCAACCTGCCTGACCGTGATTGTCGCCGGGAGGGGTTCCACCCGGAATGGGGGCGATGCGGCAGGCAGGTTATTGGGGATGCCGGCGATGCCTGGGGCAGAGGTGCGGTAAAACTGGCACGCTGCGGGGCCTCCGCCGGAGACAGGGCCAAAGACTGCTGCCCGGCCCTGGACGGCCGGGACCGAGGGCAGCCGTGGCCACATCCCCCGGCTTTCTTCCGTGGAACCGGCCGGAAAATAGAAGCGGTTGGGAAGGGTGCCAAAGAACCTGGCCATTACCAGTTCGCGCTCGCCGGAGAGCAGCAGCGTGATTCCTGCCCTGGCGCCGTCACGAACGAGGTCGTGGACCAGGTCCTCAGCCCAGGCCAACGGTCCCGACCGGAAGGCTGAAACCCAGGATCCCCAACCGGAGATGACGAGGACCAGGGGTGTAGGGCTGCCGGATGGACTGCTCAGCCGCTGCCTAAGTTCCCGCGCCAGCCGCTCCAGGATGCGTACTCCCCGCCGCAGCTCATGCAGTCCAGCATGAGCGCCCGTCCTGGCTGCCCGGGCCAGCGGCAGAAAGCCTCCCGCGGCGTCCAGCAGATAAAAGTGTGTTTCAGCAGGGGTGAGCATCAGTTTGTGGACGGCCAGTTCCAGGCCTTCTCCGGCGCCGGATGCGGCACTGCCGATGAATGCAACGTGACCGTGGTGGGCGGGGCTCCACACCAGGGCCTCTACTTTCTGCTTTTCAGGTCGATCCATCAAGCCCAGCGGTACCCGGCGGGCCGACGGCAGAGGTTCCACCCCGCTGGGGTTGGTGGTTGCCGGGCCCCGGAAGGGGAAGGGGTCACCCGGAGCTGGTTCTTCCAGTTGCTCCGGCAAGGGCGGAGCTACAGGCCTCCGTGGCAGGGCCTTTTCCTGGCCGGCCCACAGGTTCCGCACCATGGTTGTCAGCGGTTCCACCACCCCCGCGGGGGTTGGCACAGCGGCTGGCCCAGGGCCGGGTTCGTCGCCGTGGGCGCCGAGGTAGTCAGTTGTCCGGTGGACTGCAACGGCGGCGGGACGGGTCACCCCGGCAGGTGGGGCCAGGGAAGCTGCCTGGAACTCCTCTGCCGCCTCCGCTCCGCGGGTCAGGAAGGCGCGGCCCGGCGAGTCGACACTGATGGCAGCGGCGGCCTTCGAGTTGACGATATCCACCGACTCCATCTCCGACTGCACGCGAAGGGCAATGCTCGAGGTGACGTTGGCACGGATGTCCGCCGTCAGGGCGCCCTGCGGTCGCTGCGTTGCCATCACCAAGTGGATGCCGAGCGACCGCCCGATGGCTGCAATCCGCAGCAGTTCACGCAGTGCTTCCGGGGCGTCGTCAACCAGCATCCGGAACTCGTCGATGACAATAACCAGATGGGGGAGGACAAAGTCCCGGGCCGCAGGTGTGGAGCGGTAGGCGGAAATGTCCGGGACGCGGGCGGCTGAAAGGCAACTCTCCCGAAGTCGCACTTCGGCGCGGAGTGACGTCAGCGTCCGGTCCATTTCGCCATTGGAAAGGTCCGTCTGCAAGCCGACACAGTGCACAAGGTTGCCCAGCGGGCCCAGTCCTGAACCGCCCTTGAAATCGATGAAGAAGAAGTTGACCCGTTCCGGCGGGTGGCTCAGGGCGAGGGCAAGGGTGAGGCTCCGGAGCAGTTCCGACTTTCCCGAACCGGTGGTTCCTGCGACCAGAAGGTGGGGTCCGTCGGCATGGAGGTCGATGTACTTCGTTCCGGCTGCACTCAGTCCCAGTGGTGCAGCCAGCCCGTCATCCTGTTCGCTGGAGTTCCAGCGGTCGGCGGTGGCCTCCGGAGTGAGGGTCAGGACCTGTTCGAGGCTGCACGCAGCCGGCACACCCGTGCCCGGTTCCCTGCCCCGGGAGTGTTCGCCTGCCAGTCGCCGGCAAAAACGGGTGAACACTTCTTCCGGCACCAGGTCAGGGACGAAGACCGTCTCGCGGAGGTCCAACAGTGCCACCGAGTGTCGTTCGGATAGAAGGACATCGGGTGCGGGCCGTTCCCCTGCGTCCGGAAGGAAATGCAGAACCTGCCACCCGTGCCGGAGTGCTGCTTCGCGGACCCGGTTTTCAGCCTCAAGGGTGGAGGTTTCTCCCCGAATCAACAGAACCCCGCGCTCGCAGCCCGACGGATGGTTGCTGGTCACGACCCTGAGCCCGGCACTGGCTGTTGCCGTGAGCGTCACCCGGGAAAGGTACCGGGCAGCGAGTGGAAGGGTTCCCGCCATCCCGTGGACGACGACGTGGGTGGTGCACGCGCGCGGGTACCCCGCCAGTTGCATGAGGAGGGCGCGGATGACCCCGTCGGTGGCAAACCGCGGGCCGCCCACCGTGGTGAGCGGGCGGCCCGGGTCGAGCAGGAAAGGCGCTGTTCCAGCCGATGGAACCACTTGGGCAGCGCCAATCGGATCGACCCGGACGTTCGGTGCCTGCTCTGCCTGGCCCACCCGCAGCCAGATGCCATCCGTGCCCGAACCGTCACAGGGCATCTCCTTTCCCCGGTCCCCTGCCAACGCTACGAGCGACAGGGGAGGGGCGCACCGCCGTCGGCGTTCTCTGTCTTCCTCGACAGCAGCATCCACGGCGTCGGACAGTTCCCGCTTCTGCCGCCTTCCGGTGAGTGCGGTAACCAGGACTGGGAACGCGGACGCCAGGGAAAAGGCGAGGAACATCCACATGCCGGTGAGCGTAGCGAGCAGCACCCCGATTGCCAGGGGCAGAACTGCGGTGACAAGGACTACAGGACGGTTACCGGCGTCGACCCGGCCCGCTACCACGATCGGGTCAGCCACCGACTTTCCAGCATCTGCCAGGACCCGGACAGGCAGTTCTGCAAAGACCAGTGACAGGTTCGACTGCCCACACCTGATGCTGGAGTCCGTGGAGATGACCGTGCTGCGGATCCGCTCTCCGTTGACGTATGTCCCGTTGGCACTGTCCAGGTCGACCAACATAATGTCCGTCTCCGTAACGACCACGCGGGCGTGTTCGCGGGAAAGCTCCGGATCCGGAATGACTATCCTCGTGCCGCTGCGGCCAATGCTGTAGCTGCCACGCTGGAGCCGGACAATCGTCCCCGCTGCCGCGCCGCTGTCAACCGTGAGGGCCAGCGGAGCCGAAGGACCGCCGCCCCGTGGACGTTGAGGCCGAAGCCTCAAAGGTGCGGTGCCGCCATCGACAAGGATGGCCGCCTCCACCAGCGGTGGTACGCCCAGCACCAGGGAGCATAGATCTTTCCCGTCCACAGTGACAGCGCCTGTGCCGAACTTGCGTACCAACTGCTGGTGAATCACGGAGCCGGACGTGCCAAACGGGGCATGGATGGATAGTTCCACAGGTGGCTGGACCTCCGGTGATCCCGGGGCGCCAACCAGCGTGCAGTTGAATGTCATGGTGGGGATCCTTCATGTATTTACCCACACGCTAGCCACGGCCGGTATGACGGGGCAGGCACTTCACGTGCTATGTGGATAAACGTGTGGTTTCCGGTCTCCCCGTAACGTGAGAGGGCGGTTAAGATCGCTACACCCTGGACCTGGCCACCGCGGTCCGAGAGCTGCGAAGGAGTCCCCTTGACCACGATCGCTGACAGCGCGGATGTTGATGCCGGAGCCCGTATCGGGGCAGGCAGCAAGGTGTGGCATCTGGCACAAGTGCGGGAGGCAGCACGCCTGGGGGAGAACTGCGTCATCGGCCGCGGCGCTTATATCGGGCCTGGGGTGGTCCTGGGGGAGAACTGCAAGGTCCAGAATTACGCGCTGGTGTACGAGCCCGCAGTCCTGGAAGCAGGTGTCTTTATTGGTCCGGCAGCGGTGCTGACCAACGATGTCTTTCCCCGCGCTGTTACCCCCCAGGGCGCCCTCAAGACCGAGGACGACTGGAACAAAGTGGGTGTTACCATCCGGCAGGGGGCCGCTATCGGGGCGCGGGCAGTCTGCATAGCACCCCTTACCATTGGCGCGTGGGCCACGGTGGCGGCAGGCGCCGTCGTCACCAAGGACGTGCCGGACTTTGCGCTCGTTGCCGGGGTACCCGCGCGTCGTATTGGCTGGGTGGGGAGGGCCGGCCAGCCGCTCCGGCAGGAGGGCGGGCAGTGGATCTGCCCCGGGACGGGGGAGGCCTACATCGAAGACGACGGGACACTGCGCCTTGCCTGACGGACGGCTGTGTCCCGGCTCACAGCCGACGGGCTGATTCGACGGCCTGTGCAGTCCCTCGGGTAGGCTAGAGCAGCAGACAATGCGCACCATTGCGCTGCCCGCATTCGAACCAGGAGATTTTGTGACCGCTGACCTCGTCATCGTAGGGTCCGGCTTTTTTGGC
This sequence comes from Arthrobacter sp. E1SS-5, assembly GCF_057073715.1. Lineage (NCBI taxonomy): Bacteria > Bacillati > Actinomycetota > Actinomycetes > Micrococcales > Micrococcaceae > Arthrobacter > Arthrobacter sp. E1SS-5. The sequence continues at coordinate 2,779,668 of NZ_CP172703.1, read as the reverse complement.
CTGACAATCGCAGAACAGGCCGCCACTGAGCTCGGCCTGAAGGTCGTCGTCATCGACCGTCGCCATCACATCGGCGGAAACGCGTACAGCGAAAAGGAAGAGCAGACCGGGATTGAAATCCACCGGTATGGCGCCCATCTTTTCCACACCTCCAACGAGCGGGTGTGGGAGTACGTCAACAGGTTTACCACCTTCACTGACTACGTCCATAAGGTCTATGGCGTCCACAAGGGCGAGGTCTATTCGCTGCCGATCAACCTGGCCACAATCAACCAGTTCTTCCGGGCCAACCTCACCCCCGGCGAGGCCAGGGACCTCATCAAGGAACAGGCCGGCGAACTGGCCGGAACGGACCCGCAAAATCTGAATGACAAGGGCATCCAGCTCATTGGCCGCCCGTTGTACGAAGCGTTCATCAAGCACTACACCGGCAAGCAGTGGCAGACGGACCCCAAAGACCTTCCGGCGGGCATAATCTCCCGGTTGCCCGTCCGTTACAACTACGACAACCGGTACTTCAACGACAAGTACGAGGGCCTGCCGACCAACGGCTACACCGCATGGATCGAAAAGATGGCGGAGCACCCCAACATCGAGGTGCGGCTCAACACGGACTTCTTCGACGAATCCCACGAGTACAGCAAGAACAAGGTTGTGGGCAACATCCCGGTCGTCTACACCGGCCCTGTTGACCGCTACTTCGACTACGCCGAGGGCGACCTGTCCTGGCGCACCATCGACTTCGAGGAAGAAGTCCTGGAGATGGGTGACTTCCAGGGCACGTCCGTTGTGAACTACAACGACGCCGATGTTCCCTACACCCGCATCATCGAACCCCGCCACTTCCACCCGGAGCGCGACTACCAGACCGAAAAGACGGTCATCATGCGCGAGTTCTCCCGTTTTGCCGAAAAGGGCGACGAGCCCTACTACCCTGTCAACACCTCCGCGGACAGGGAGCGCCTGCTCAAGTACCGCGACCTGGCAGCGGCAGAGAAGGATGTTCTGTTCGGTGGCCGGTTGGGCACCTACAAGTACCTGGACATGCACATGGCCATCGGAGCCGCGTTGAGCATGTTCGATAACAAGATCAGGCCGCACTTCGAAAGCGGCGTACAGCTTGAAAGCGGGGGAGTCGACGCATGAGCGTCCCTACCGACAACAAGACGAAGAAGTCCGTGAAGTCTGACCGGGCGGGAAGCCCGCAGGCGTGGCAGACGCTTCAACGCGTGATCCTGCCCAGTGCAAGCCAGATGGATACGGTTCCCCTGTACATGGACATGGGCACCGCTACCGGTATCCAACTGCCTACTGCCGGGGACCGTGACGGGAAGGCCAGCAAGGCCCGGACCATCAGCAGCCCCACCAAGGAAGCCCACGTGGAAGACTTCCTTTCACGCCACTCAACGTCTGTCCGCTCAGGCGAGCGGGTGTCCTTCGGTTCCTACTTCAATGCATTCCCGGCCAGCTATTGGCGGCGGTGGACCACCGTGGACAAGGTCAGGCTGCAGGTCCGGACCCAAGGGACCGGCTCCGTCATCGTGTACAAGTCGAATGCGCGCGGGTCCCTGCAGCGGGTGGACACCCGCAGGGTTGAAGGCACGGCGGAAAGCACCTTTGAGCTTTCGCTCGCACCCTTCGGTGATGGCGGATGGTACTGGTTTGACTTGCTCGCTGGTACAGAGCCGTTGATCATGCTCGACGCCGAGTGGCAGGGAGCAGCGGTTGAAACAACTCCGGGGTCCGTCACGCTCCAAATCACCACGCTGAACAAGACGGACTTCTGCCTGAACAACCTGCGCCTCCTTGCGGAAAGCGAAGAAGCACTTGCCCACGTGCAGGAAATTCTGATTGTGGACCAGGGGACGCAGAAGCTTGCCGACGCAGAAGGCTTCGACGAAGTTAAGCGGTCCCTCAACGGCAAGCTGCGCATCATCAACCAGTCCAATCTGGGTGGCTCGGGCGGGTTCGCCCGCGGCATGTTTGAAGCCGTAGAGAACGGCAGCGACTACGCCCTGTTGATGGATGATGACGTGGTTGTCGAACCGGAGAGCATCATTCGACTGCTGACTTTCGCGGATCGGTGCAAGACGCCGACTCTCGTCGGCGGTCATATGTTCGACCTCTACAACCGCACCGTGCTGCACACCTTCGGCGAGGTGGTCAATCCTTACAGGTTCCAGCCATCGCTCCCCAGCGAGGACATGATCCTGGGTCACGACTTCCTGTCGTCCAACCTTCGCCAGACCCCCTGGCTGCACCGGCGTTGCGACGTCGATTACAACGGCTGGTGGATGTGCCTCATCCCCACCCAGGTAATCCGCGAAATCGGACTGTCACTCCCGCTGTTCATCAAGTGGGACGATTCCGAGTACGGGCTGCGGGCCAAGGCCGCCGGCTACCCGACAGTGTCCTTGCCCGGCTCGGCTGTCTGGCATGTTTCATGGATCGACAAGGACGACCTTGTTGGCTGGCAGGCCTACTTCCACGCCCGCAACAGGGTGGTCGCCGCGCTCCTTCACAGCCCCTACGAGTTCGGCGGCAGGGTCATCAAGGAGTCGCAGTACGCCGACGTCAAGCACCTCGTCTCAATGCAGTACGCCACTGCGCAGGGCCGGCAGTGGGCGTTGGAAGATGTGCTGAAGGGCCCGGATGCCCTGCCAGGGCTGCTGTCTGCCAAGCTGCCGCAGATCCGCGACATGATGTCTGCACACTCTGACGCTGTTTTCCGGCCAGACCCGGAGGACTTCCCTGCGCCGAAGATGGATAAGCCGCCACGCCGCGGCCACGGCCCCTCCCAGCCGGGCAAGCTGACGCTCCTTCCCTGGGCCGCAAAGACCGTTGTCAGGCAACTGGCGAGCCCGGTCAAGGGCACCAGCGCCGAGCGCCCGCAAACGACAATTGCGCACCAGGACAACCGGTGGTGGCGGATGGCACAGTATGACAGTGCCGTGGTGTCCAATGCCGAGGGGACAGGGGCCTCCTGGTACCGGCGTGATCCCCAGCGGCTGCGGAAGATGCTGGCCGAAAGCGCCAAGCTCCACTCTGCCCTGCTGAAGGAGTGGCCTGCTCTCAGTAAGAAGTACAAAGCCGCCGTTTCCGAGCTGACCTCCATGGAGTCCTGGAGGAAGACGTTCGAGCAACACACCCAGAACGAGATCAAGTGAGCGCAATCGCATCCGGGGAGTTGACCACTCCCGGGCTGGGCGGTGGGCTGCGCGACATCAGGCAGTCCGGGTTCCTGCTCAAGCTGCTGGTCCGCAAGGAACTCAAGGTGCGTTACCGGGGCTCTGTGCTGGGCCTTCTCTGGTCGTACGTGAAGCCAGGGGTGCAGTTCATTGTTTTCTATGTGGCCTTGGGGGTTTTCCTCGGCCTTGAGCGGAGCGCGCGGAACCCGGAAGGGCTTTCAAACTATGCGGTCTACCTGTTCTCCGGCATTGTTCTCATCAACTTCTTCACCGAGGCCCTGGGCAACGCTGCGCGGTCGATAGTCAATAACGGAAACCTCATCAAGAAGATCTACCTTCCGCGCGAGCTCTTCCCCGTTGCTTCGGTCTGGGTGTCGGCTGTGCACTTCTTCCCACAGCTGGTGGTGCTGGTCATCGGGTGTGTCCTGGCCGGCTGGCATCCCAACCTCATTCAATTGCTGGCTGCGGTTGCGGGTTTCGTTATCGTCGCTCTGCTCGCCACTGGACTTGGTCTCCTGTTCGGGGCGGCCAACGTCTACTTCCGGGATTCGGAGAACCTGGTGGACATGCTCCTGATGGTCGCCACCTGGGCTTCCCCCGTGATGTATGCATGGTCCATGGTCCAGGCCAAGCTTGGTGCCGGGTGGTTCGCCGTCTACCAGGCAAACCCGATCACTATCGGGGTGGAGCTTTTTCATTATGCGTTCTGGTTCCCCACAACGGACGGATCCGTGGCCATGCCGCCGAATCTCTTCAGTCTCTGGCTCTTTGTGGGACTGGGCGTGGCGCTGGTCATCCTCCTCTTGGGCCAATTCACCTTTCGGCGCCTTGAGGGCCGTTTCGCGCAGGAGCTCTAAGTGGTCAAGGCAATTGAAGTTTCGGATATCAGCAAGCAGTTTGTCCTGCGCCACACACGGTCTATCAAGGAAGCCGTCGTTTGGCTGATAAAAGGGCGCAAGGGGGATCTTTCCGAAAAGTTCCATGCCCTGAAAAACGTATCTCTTGACGTCGAGGCAGGGGAGACTGTGGCGCTCCTGGGCCTGAACGGTTCAGGCAAATCCACTCTCCTCAAGCATATTTCGGGAGTAATGCTTCCCGACACCGGAACGGTGAAGACGCGGGGCCGGGTTGCCGGACTCATCGAAGTAGGTGCCGGCTTCCACCCCGACCTCTCCGGGCGGGACAACGTGTTCCTTAACGGTGCCATCCTGGGAATGACCGAGCAGCAGATCAAGGAGAGGTTCGACGATATTGTCGAATTTTCCGAGATCGGCCAGTTCATCGATACCGAGGTCAAGTTCTATTCTTCCGGGATGTACCTGCGCCTGGCTTTTTCGGTTGCTGTGCACACAGACCCGGAAGTCTTCCTGATCGACGAGATCCTCGCGGTGGGTGACGAGCCTTTCCAGCGCAAATGCATCGATAAGATCCAGGAACTGGCGCACGAGGGAAAGACGCTGGTTGTGGTAAGCCATGACTTGGACCTCGTTTCCCGCATTTGTGACCGGGGAATCCTGATGGAGCACGGTAACGTGAAATTCGATGGACCCATCCATGAGGCCGTCTCGATTCTGAGGGCCTGACGGGCGTTGTCCGCAGCAGGGCAACGGTTGCGTTCACTTTTTGATTGACCACAGCGGCACGAGGTGCCGCTTCGGCTGGCGTGCCGACAACTTTTCGGAGGATTTTTGTCCTGGTTTGACGCAGTACCGCAGTTTCTCCTTGCAGTGGCTCTGCTATTCATTCCGGGACTTGCCGTTGGCTTGGCTGCGCGGCTTGGCACACCGCGGGCGGTCGCGGCAGCTCCGGGCGTTAGCGTCTCTGTCATCGGTGTGGCTGCCATCGCCGCACCCTTTGTTGGAGTCACGTGGTCGCTGTTGCCGGTGGTGGCGGTAACCATCGGGATGGCCGCAGTAGCCTTTGCAGCTTCCGTTTTGCTTCGAAAGAGAGCCAAACCGGTTGAGTTTGCTGCTGACGACAGGCCGCGCCACTGGATCGTCGCATCTTTAGCGGCAGCAGCCTTGGCAGCATTCCTGATAGGGCGCAGGCTCCTGAACGCCATCGGGTCGCCTGAGTCGTTCTCGCAGACCTTCGATAACGTCTTCCACTTGAATGCGGTACGGTACATTCTCGATACTGGGTCCGGTTCCTCCCTCACCCTCAACGCCATGACAGGTGCGGGGTCGTATCCCGCCGCATGGCACGACGTGGTGTCCCTGCTCGTGAGCGCCGGTGGTGGGGAAATTACGTCGGCGGTGAATGCCGTCAACATCATCGTCGCTGCCCTGGTGTGGCCGCTTGGATGCATTTATCTCGCGCAGACGTTCTGGGGACGCCGTCCCGCGGTCAGCATCACGGCAGGTGTGCTGTCTGCCGCCTTTGGCGCGTTCCCCATCTCCCTCCTGGATTTCGGAGTCCTCTACCCGAATTTCCTGGCGGTGGCCCTGCTGCCCCTGGTGTTGGCCCTGGGAGTGGACGCCCTTGGCTTGTCCGCCGTGTCCTACGGTTCCAGGATTATGAGCCTGCTTCTGTTGCTGGCTGTTCTTCCCGGTATGGCCCTCGCCCATCCCAGCGCCGCCATGGCCTGGCTTGCGTTGATGTTGCCTCCCGCCTTTTACGTCTACGTCCGCGTCTTCGCGGAAACCATCAGGTCCCGGAGGGGCAGGGGGCGGCTGATGGTGTCGGCCGCCTTGGGGCTGGCTCTCATTGCCGCCGTCGTACTGATCCGCCTTCTGTGGGACGTCGTGCGTCCCCCTGCGGAGGCTGCCTTCTGGCCACCGGTGGAGACGACGGGCCAGGCCCTCGGGGAACTGATTGCCAGCTCAGCGATCGGGCGCCCTGTTGCATGGGCCGTCATGGCGCTGACGCTCCTTGGCGTCTACCTGATCATCCGTTCCGGCCGCAAGGTATGGCTGCTGGGAACTTACCTTGTCGCGGCAGCTCTCTTCGTCGTCGTCAGTTCCTTTCCTGCGGACGACTTCCGGCTGTCTCTCACCGGTATCTGGTACAACGACCCGCCACGCCTGGCCGCACTCCTGCCATTGGTGACCATCCCGCTGGCCTGCAGGGGCGCCGTCGAGGTCTGGTGCTGGTTGTCCTCCGCCCTGGCGCTGGCTGCCGGCTTCCTGAACAAGAGGCGGCCAAGCCAAACCTTAGAGGGGGCAACCACGAGGAACAGGCTGCGTCCCGCGGTTCTCCTCACCGCTGCGGGGATCGTCATGGTTGTGGCTTTGGCAGCGGCCACTCAACGCGGCAACGTCAGCCAGGCGCAAGCTTCGATGGCAGGATCCTATCGGTTGTCGGAGAATTCGCCGCTGGTCTCCACTGATGAGCTGGCGCTCATCAAACGCCTGCCCGGAGAAGTACCCAAAGATGCCCTCATGGTCGGGAATCCCTGGAATGGCAGCTCGCTCGCCTACGCCTTCGCTGACCGCAAGCTCGTCCAGCTGCACATCCTAAGTGCTGTTCCGCAAGGCGCAGCGCCGCTACTCAACGGGCCTGTCCCTTCCAAGGACGATCCTGCCGTGTGCCCCACGGTAGAAAGCCTGAAGATCGAGTACATCCTCGACTTCGGGCACCGTGAAGTACACGGCCGGGACAGTGGCTACAAAGGACTGGACGCTCTCATAGCTGCAGGTTTGGCCACGCTCGAGGACTCACAGGGTGAAGCCAAGCTCTACAGGCTTGACCTGTGCCCTGCTCCTTAGTGCTGGCAGCGGAAGTTTGAGGATTGGTCCTCAAAGTAGCGTTCCGGCCCACTGTTTGAGGCCTTCCCGGACCATGGGTGGGGCGCCACTTGTCGCTATCTACGAAGATAACGCTGGAGTACATAAACCTGGAATGCGGCAACCGCCACTTCCGAAACTGCCATTCCCCAGATCACTCCGGCCACACCAAAGTTTGCTGCCCCCAACAGGATTAATGGGGTGCCAAGAACGGCCCCAACCAAAGTTGACCTCGCCAACTCCCTGGCCTTGCCAATGGGTACCAGGCATGCAAGCCCAATGACTTGTGACACGGCAACGGCTGCAAAACTCATACCAACGGGAACACTCAGGTTAAAGCCGAAATTGTTTGGTCCAGGAACCAAGAGCTGAGCGGCCCAGGGTCCTGCCGCCGCGAGAACAGAACCACCGACAATCCCCAGTACTGGGGCAAGTTGCGCCGCCCGTCTGATCCTATGGGTCGTGGAGCCAGTACCCGCCTCCGGAATCCAACCTTGAACGAACTGCAGAACCGGGGAGAAAGCCGTGACCGAGAAGCGAAAAAGACGATCTGCGATGGCGTAGCTCGCCAATTGCGCGGGAATTACCATATTCACCGCCACCATGGGCAGGTTGACGTAGAAGCTTCCAGTGGCTGCCGTGATGACCCCGTGCCGCTGCTGCGCCATTTGGTGGAAAGAGTTCCGCGGGGAAAAGTTGGGCACCAGTTGGCCGCGACCATCCCGAAGTATCACACTGGAACTGATCACAACAGCGCAAATGTTGAAGACCAATTGCGTGATGACCAGTAACGTGAAATCCCCGGTCATCACCAGAACGCCCACGCCTGCCACCGTACCGAGCAGCTGGGGAAGGGCATCAAAGAGGAACAGCCTCATGGGCCTGCCCTCGCCGACAAAGTACCAGGAAGCTCCGACGAATGGCATGAGGTAGGCGGCTGAAGCGATGGAAACAAACACAGCTTCCCGGGGGCGCAGCACTGCCAGGACGACCATCATGACAGGAGCCACCGCGAGCAGGAGGTAGGTGCGGGTAATGAGCGAGTCCAAAAAAAGCTGAGGCCGATCCTTGCGGTCATGGGAGGCTACAAGACCTGGACCTATTGTTCCCCAGCCGAAAGCAACGATGACACCAAACAGGGTTGCGAGCGTCTGCACGAGAACCTGCACCGCCCACGCATCGGCACCCACCACCCTCGTGATGATTGGAATCGCGAGAAGACCGACGACAGTTCCTGCTCCAACGGTGAGAGCGAAGGTACCCATGCGAAACAGGGCGGCCATGATTGCCTTCATGACGCTTAGACCAACCTTTCGATCCCAGGCGCAGGTTAAGCGCCAAAGTCTCCAGCTTAGAGCAGCGAGGGCTCTGCCGCTCCGCAAGCCCACGCCGGTCCACTAAGCTGTATTGGTAACTCGCACCGCAAAGTCAGGATGGTCCATGTCCGTAGCAGCCGTAGTTGTGTCCTTCAATAGACTGGATTATCTGAAGAAGTGCCTCACGGCATTGGAGGAGCAAACTCGGCCACTGGATGAGATCATCGTGGTCGAAAATGGCTCCACTGACGGCAGTGCCGATTACGTACGGCAAAACCACCCAGGCATCACACTCTTTGAAACCGGGGCGAATCTGGGTGGGGCCGGCGGATTCGCTTGGGGTCTTGAGCTTGCCTTGAAGCATGGGCACAGTCTCGCCTGGTTGATGGACGACGACGCCGAGCCCAGAAGGGATGCATTGGCGCCCCTCGTTGCTGCGATGGAGAGCGAACCGCGGCCAGGATTTGCCGCGCCGCTTGTTGAAGACGAGACCGGAGCGGTTGTCCAAGGGAACCTTCCAGCAGTGTCGACAGACGCGAATGCTCAGCTTGTCGCCCGGAAGCTGGGGGGCATTGCGCTGACGCACACCACGTTTGTAGGAGCCCTTGTCGATCTCAAGCTTTCGGCGGCGATGCCCCTTCCCTATGCAGACTTCTTCATTTGGTTTGACGACGTTGAATACACCAAGCGCTTGGCCCGTACCTCCTTCGGCATCCACATAGTCGAGGCGCGCATGAAGCACCCCAATAACGCCGGTAAAAAGGACATGGGCGGGCGCCTTTACTACTACCTGCGAAACCAGTTGTGGATCACCCGCCTCAACCCTCGGCCGTGGTCGCTTACTCAGCGTCCGCTCTTCAGGCTTGCGGAGTTGTCAGTACTGGCGCTCCATCAGTTCAAGATTGCTGGAAACAAGCGGCTCTGGGTCTCGAGCACCGCACGGGGCCTCGCCCATGGGATGGTCCGCATGCCCGAAGCGCTCCAGCCGGGCGACCTGTTCGCCACCCTGCCGCCCGAGAAACAGAAGCAGTTCAGTTCCCGGCCCTAGCGGCACCAAGGCCGGACAACGGTGCCGAGCAGGATCTCCAGGACCCTCATCATGGGTACGTTCCTGCGACGCCAACCGCCGGCCAGAAGCTGCACAAGCCGTATGCTGCGGGGCTTGGCATATACATCCAAGGCTTCGGTCAGGTCGGCCGGGAAGGGTTGCCCCGCTGGCTGACCACGCTGCAGGAGCGTACGGGCCATTAGCGTCCGCCAGCCCAGCCCCGTCTTGTAAATGATCCTGCAAATACTCCGGGGGGAGGCCTTGCCTTCGTAGCGGCGGACGAACCGGAAGGTGTTCCGGACCGAGCCGACAAGGCTCTGGCTGGATTCCCCGACTACGTTGCCGCCATGTTGGACGTAATCCTGCAGCACGGAGTCTTGGATCCGGATGCCATTTCCGGCCATGGCGCAAAGTGCGATCCAGTGGTCGTGGTACTGGGACGGCGCAGCCAGGGACGGAAAAGGCAGCGCCAAGTCGAGGACTTCGCGGCGAAAGGCACACAGCGAGCCGGTGACTTGATTGTTGGCGAAAAGATCGGCTGCGCCAACATTCTTCCGGTCTGTCAACTCGCCTTTGGCTGGGTCGGGATCCGTCATTGAAATTTCCGCTGACACTACCCGCGCCTGACAGGTCACAAGCGCGCAATCGTCCAGGTACGGCAATAGCTTGGTCAGCTTCTGGGGATACCAGTAGTCATCCTGGTCGCTGAGGGCAACCCAGCGGGCTTCCGCCGGAACTTTCTGCAGCGCCCGCTCAAAGTTGTGATGGAACCCGAGCCTGTTGTCGTAACCGAGTACGCGGAAACGGTCATCGTCGCCGCACGTGCGCTTCACGATGTCCTGAACCCGTTCGAAGTTGCCGTCAACTGAGATAAGGCATACGAACTCTTTATGCGTCTGTGCCTGGATGGACAGAAGTTGGCGCGCGAACATCGCTTCATCAGGCTCGTAGGCGGCTAGAGCCACCGCTCCGTATGATCCCGCAAAGGTTTGGGCAGACAAGGGCGGAGTTGAAGGCAAACCGGTCATTTGGTCTGGAGCTTTCGACTTAGGGCAACGAAGAAGGCACGGAGCAGCATGATCCTTGCCCGGATAATAACGGAAACCGGCCGCCGCGATTTGGGGGTGGTATTTTGCTCGTGCAAACGGCGTGCCACGGTGGCGGATTCCACGTGTGCCATTTCCCGGTTGAGGTTCGCCACGATTGCTATCCACTGGTCATGCGTTTCCGTCAAGAACGGCGGGAAAGGAAGGATGAGCCGTTTTGCGTCGGCGCGGAAAGCCATGGTGCAGCCGTAGTAGGGCCGGATGCCGATCCACGTGGTGACCAGGTTGGATAGCCACCGCCGGCTGTCGGCCTCCTTCAATTGCACTTTCTGCAGTTTGTTGGCAGGGCCGCCGAACACGGTGAAGTTGCTTGCCGCGAATGCCTTGGTTTGCAGGGATTTCAGCAGTTTGTCCAGCCGCCCGGGTATCCAGACGTCGTCCTGGTCAGAGAGCATGATGTAGGCGCCTCTGCTCGCCGCGATAGCCTTCTCGAAGCTGGCAACATAGCCCTGGTTTTCCCGGCTCGGAAGGAGCACTATGCGCGGATCATTGATGCTGCGGACGACGTCGGTCGTTGCATCCTTGGAGGCATCGTCAACGATGATGAGTTCATCCTCCGGCGAGAGTTGGTCGAGGATGGACGCTATTTGCTCCCCAACGTAGTCCTGGCCATTGTAGGTGGCCATGCAGACAGATACCCTGACAGCCTCTTTTGTGCTCATGAACTGATCCGTTCCTGCAGCGAAGGATCGATTTTCCCAAGCCGTCCCGTCCAGCCATCCCAGCAACCCCGGGCGAGCGCGCGCAGTTGGCCTTTGCGGTTGGCGCCGTACAGCAGCCTGAAGATGTCGCTTTCCAATTGGAAGCGGAGCCGGCGAACGAGCCAGCCCGGAAAGCGTGCACCGTATTGGCGCCACAGGTAAATGCTGTTCCGGGTTATGTAATAGACCCGGAACGGCGCATGCGAGTGGACGTGCCGTTTGATGCCCAAAACCGTTACGTGCCACCCGAACAACATCATCGGCTGTGCGTGCCCCAGTGAGTGGGTCATATTGCAGCCTTTTCCTATTAAAGTCGCAAGGCCATGCGACCGTACGCGCAGGTTGAATTCCGAGTCCACGCAGTCGATGAAGAGCCGCTCGTCCATCATGCCAACGGACTTAAGGGTGGAGACGGGTATCAGGGCGCCGGACTGCAGGGGATCGAACGCCTCGGGAAACTCCGCCCTTCGGGTGAGCAGGGGAACGTTGAGTCCATTGTGCGACTGGGCGCTGATGAGCCCCGGCTCGATTCCCTTGGCCTTGGCTTCTGCAAAGGTCTCCAGTGCCGCAGCGACGTAGCCGGGATCCAGCGCGGAATCCTGGTCCAGGGTCAACACAAAGTCGGGGGACCAGTTCTTGAGCGCCAGATCGATCCCGGCGTTGAGGGCGGCGGCAATGCCGACATTTCCTGGCATCCGGATTACCGAGCAGCCCATCCCTTCGAGCTCCTGCAATACGGGGCTGGAGCGGTTTACGTCGGAACCATCGTCCACCACCACGGTCTGTGCCACTTGCTTGTTGAGCTCCAGAACCCTTTCGGGCAGGTCCTCAGGGGGGTGGAATGCTGAAATAATGGCCACCACTCGGGCGTCACTCTGGAGCGTCACGTCTCACTGTTCCTTTTCGCTTATCCGGATTGACCGACCCGCATGCGAGGGGACTGTCAGGCAGCACGGCCCAGTCTATCGTTGGCTGGTAGAGCCCTTCCATTCGCCCCCGCTGACCGTGGTCTGTCCAGACGCCCGACGAGGGTGACAAGCGGTGACGGGGTAGCATTATCGGGGTGCTCATTACCGGGCAGACAGATCCCACCTGTGTTGATTCAAGAAAAGGACCTACCTGGCACATGGCCATTGACGTATTGCTTCCCTACTATGGGGATGTCGACCTGATGAAACTTGCTGCCCAGAGTGTCATGAGCCAGCAGTTTGAAGACTGGCGCCTCATAGTGGTGGATGACGGGTTTCCAAGCCCGGAACCCCAGCGTTGGTTCGAATCCATCTCCGATCCCCGGGTGACGTACCAGAAGAACGAAACGAACCTCGGTGCCAACGGCAATTACCGCAAGGCGCTGGAATTGGCGGATGCGCCGATCGTGGTTGTTATGGGTGCTGACGACATCATGCTGCCCAACTACTTGTCCGTCGTTTCCAAGGCATTCGAGGCCTTCCCGCAAGCCAGCGTGGTCCAGCCCGGCGTGCAAGTGATTGACGAGAAAGGCCGTGCCTGCTCGCCCCTGGTCGACATCGTAAAAAAGGTCTACGCGCCTACCACCAAGGAACCGGTTCTCCTCCAGGGCGAAAAGATGGCCACCAGCCTCGTGCGCGCTGACTGGGCTTACTTCCCGTCTCTCGCCTGGCGAACGGACGTGATCCGACGCATCGGCTTCACGGAAGGACTGCACGTCGTGCAGGACCTCGCACTGCTGCTCGACATCGCCGCCGAAAACGGCTCGATGGTGGTTGACCCCACCCTCGCATTCCTTTACCGGCGCCACTCGGCGTCAGACTCCTCCGTGAAAGCCCTGGACGGGCGGCGCTTTGATGAGGAGCGGGCATTCTTTGAAGGGCAGGCGCGCCGCTTCCGTGAGCTCGGCTGGCAGCGGACAGCACGGGCTGCGGCTTTCCACACGACCTCACGGCTTAACGCTGCCACCCTCGTCGCCCGTTCACTGGCTGTCGGTAAAACAGACTCCCTGCCCCGGCTGCTGAAGCACGTGGTCTCGTAGGAGGCTTTAAATCAGTCAGGTGGCTGCCGGCTTAGGCCGGCAGCCACCTGACGTGTTTTAAGCCGTGGTTTCGGGCGGTTTCCCGACACTACCAGCATCACTGCCCGGAGCAGGTTGGTCCCTTGTTGCACGGGTCTCCAACTCCTGCATCTTGAGGCGGAGAATACCTACTTCCTCGGCCAGGACCCGAATCTCGTCCTCCGCCTGGGACTGTTCGAAGGACAGGTGAAGGCAGACCAACACGAGCAGCAGCAGCGCCATCGTGAAAAGGAGATTGGAAGGTACCTGGACGCCAAGCAGTCCACTGGCCCAGAACAGGAGCTGTGGGAAGGCAACCAGGACGAGCACTCCGACGCCGATGATGATCCATAGGACGGCATACTTTTCCCGCAGGTGCCGGCGGCGGAGCATCTCGAAAATGATCAGCAGGATGCCCAGCACAAAGATAAAGCCAACGAGGGTGGCCATGGAAACTCCTAGTTGGATGACGGGTCGTTCTTCTTGCGCGTCAAAGCGAAGAGAAGGGCAAAAGCTGAGCGGCCCAGGTAGATGGCAGCCTTCAAGGGGTCATGGCTTGGTGTTCCGCCCTGCCGTTCCCGCATGGAGACTCCAACCTGGCGCACCGTGCATCCGGAGCGGATAGCAACCACCAGGGAATCGATGGTGTCGCCGAGGTACTCAGCCGGGTAGTGGTCCACATACTGCCGGATTGCTTTTGCGTTGGCAGCGCGGAAGCCCGAGGTTACATCGGTAAGCGTGGTCCCGGCGATCCTGGAAATGGTCCAGGCAAGGACGTTCATGGCCCACTTACGCGGTCCACGGACGGTGTAATTGCCTTTGTCTGCGAAGCGGGCACCGATGACGATATCTGCTTCGTTAAGGCCGTCAAGAACGGCCTTAATATCGCGGGGATCATGCTGGCCGTCCGAGTCGACCTGGATGACCTGGTCATATCCGTGCATCTTGGCGTACTTGAACCCGGTCCGCATGGCGCCGCCCACCCCCATATTGAAGGGAAGCTGTACGACCAGTGCGCCGGCGTCGCGGGCCACCTGTGCTGTGTTGTCCCGTGAACCGTCGTCCACTACGAGCACATCGCAGGCAGGCCCAAATTCAAAGACCTCACGGACAGTGTTGCCGATGGCCTCCGATTCGTTCCAGGCCGGCATGATGACAAGAGTGCGCTTGGCTGGCTCTGCAGGTGTCATGCCTTATCGTTTTCCAATTTGAGGTATGTTGCCAGCCGCTGATCGGCGTCGACAACTTCGAAGCCCGTCGACCGTACCTTCGTCAGGTCAAGGCCACTGTTAAGTGGACGGGGAGCCGCCGCTTTGTCCTTGAAGTACTCGGCGGTCGTGATGCCGGTGACGTCAGCCCGGGCTGCTCCGGATTGCTCGTAGACGTCTCCTGCGATATCCGCCCAGCTTTTCACCGGGCCGCCATTGCTGAAGTTGTACGTCCCATGGGCCGCGTCCCCATCCAGCAGGTGTCGAATGAAGGCCGCGATGTCTTCTGTGAAACTCAGCCGGCCCTTTTGGTCGTTGACCACTGAGGGTTTGACGCCCTTGCGCGCGAGGCTGGCCATGGTGCGGACAAAGTTATTGCCTTCCCCAATGACCCAGCTCGTCCTGACGATGTAGTGGCGCGGAACGACGCTGACCACCGCGTCGCCGGCGGCCTTGGTCTGCCCATAGACGCCCAGGGGCGTGAAGGACTCATCCTCGTCGTGGCTGTCCGAAGTTCCGTCGAAGACATAGTCCGAGGAGACATGCACCAGAGTGAGGTTATGCTCGACGGCGGTGCGCGCCAGGTGCGCCACGGCGGCAACGTTGATTGACCAGGAGGCGCTGCGACCCTCTGCCGTTTCTGCAGCGTCGACGGCAGTGTAGGCGGCAGCGTTGATGATGGTGGAGTAGTTCTTCCAGTTCCTGCCCGTGTAACTGGCCTCGCTGGTGAGGTCAAACTCTGCCCGGCTTGCGAACTCAACCGTTGCGTCGCCGTCGTACGTCCTGCGCAGGGCTTTGCCCAGCTGCCCGTCCGCACCCACCACAAGGATCTTCCTCGCGGGCATCGGTGCGACGTCAGCCATCCGTGGGTGTGCCTTGTCCTTGTCGGAGAGCTCGGCCTGGGCAAGTGGAATCGGCCACTCGATTGCCGCTGTCTCATCCGCGAGGTTGAGGAAGGTGTACTGACCCTGTGCGTCCGCGGACCAGTGGTCATTTACCAGGTAGGTGTACGCCGTGTTGTCCTCAAGTGTCTGGAAGGCGTTGCCGACCCCCCGTGGAATGAAGATGGCCTGGCTTGGATCAAGCTCTGCCGTGTAGACAGCCCCAAAGGAGGGCCCTTCACGCAGATCGACCCATGCCCCGAAAATACGGCCGGTGGCAACAGAGATGAACTTGTCCCAAGGTTCGGCGTGGATCCCGCGGGTGGTGCCGGCTTTTTCGTTGTAGGAAATGTTGTTCTGGACCGGCCGGAAATCGGGCAGCCCGAGGGCCACCATCTTTTCCCGCTGCCAGTTCTCCTTGAACCATCCCCGGTTGTCGCCGTGCACCGGAAGGTCGTAGAGGACGACGCCGGGAATCGGGGTTTGGTGGGCAGCAAGCTTCTTTGAGAACTCCAGGGACATTTGTTACTGGCCCTGTTCCTTGTACTTGGCCTCGGTGGCAGCTTTCTGTGGACGCCACCAAGCCTCGTTTTCCCGGTACCACGCGATGGTGTTTTCGATTCCCTCATCGAAATTGGAGAACCTGGGCTCCCAGCCGAGCTCATTGCGGAGCTTGGTGGAGTCAATGGCATACCGCAGGTCGTGTCCGGGGCGGTCAATCACGTGGTCGTACGCGTCAGGGGACTGGCCCATGTGCTTAAGGATCAGTTCGACAACTTCTTTGTTGTTCTTTTCGCCGTCGGCCCCGATCAGGTACGTTTCGCCGATGGTTCCCTTGGCGATGATGGCAAGTACGGCCGAGGAATGGTCGTTGGCGTGGATCCAGTCCCTGACGTTCTCGCCCTTGCCGTAGAGCTTGGGGCGGATTCCGTCGATTACGTTGGTGATCTGCCGGGGGATGAACTTCTCCACGTGCTGATACGGACCGTAGTTGTTGGAGCAGTTGCTGATGGTGGCCTGCAGGCCGAAGGACCGTACCCATGCCCGAACCAGAAGGTCGGATCCGGCCTTGGTGGAGGAGTAGGGGCTGGATGGATTGTAGGGAGTTTGCTCCGTGAAGCGCTCCGGGGCATCCAGTTCCAGGTCTCCGTAGACCTCGTCAGTAGAAATATGGTGGAAGCGCTTGCTGTGCTTTCGGGCTGCTTCAATCAGCGTGTAGGTGCCGACAATGTTGGTGTCCAGGAACGGGCGGGGGTCGTGGAGGGAGTTGTCGTTGTGGGACTCAGCAGCATAGTGGACAACTACATCGGCGTCGGCAACCAGGCCATCTACAAGCGCCGCGTCTGCGATGTCTCCCTGTACGAAGTTGAAGCGTTCCTGCGGAAGGCCCTTCAGCGACTCAAGGTTGCCCGCGTAGGTCAGCTTGTCCAGAACAGTGACATGGTCTTCGGTGTTTTCGATAACGTAGTGGACAAAGTTTGAGCCGATAAAGCCGGCTCCGCCGGTCACTAGAAGTCGCTGCATAATTCCCTAGACTACCGGATTTGCTGCTGCCCTAAGCGAAGGGAAAGATGGGGGCATGCGCGGAATAATACTTGCCGGCGGAACCGGCTCCAGGCTTCATCCCATCACGCTGGGTGTCAGCAAGCAGTTGGTACCGGTCTACGACAAGCCAATGATCTACTACCCGCTGTCAACGTTGATCCTTGCAGGTATCCGGGACATCCTCATCATCACGACGCCGCACGACGCGGAGCAGTTTGAACGCTTGCTGGGGGATGGCTCACGGTTCGGCGTTTCAATCACCTATAAGCAGCAGCCTTCGCCCGATGGATTGGCCCAGGCCTTTGTCCTCGGTGCCGACCACATTGGCGATGACAGCGTGGCACTGGTGCTGGGCGACAACATCTTCTACGGCCAGGGCATGGGGACCCAGCTGCGCCGCTTCAAGACCATCGACGGTGGGGCCGTCTTCGGGTACTGGGTCAAAGATCCCTCCGCTTACGGTGTGGTGGAATTCGACGACAATGGCAAGGCCCTCTCGCTGGAGGAGAAGCCGGCGGCTCCGAAGAGCCATTACGCGGTTCCTGGCCTGTATTTTTATGACAACAATGTGGTTGATATCGCCAAGAACCTGAAGCCCTCTGCCCGGGGGGAACTGGAAATCACCGACGTAAACCGCATCTACCTGGAAGCCGGGAAGCTGCAGGTCGAGATTCTGCCTCGTGGAACTGCCTGGCTCGATACCGGTACCTTCAATGACCTCAACGATGCCTCCAACTTTATTCGGACCGTCGAAAACAGGCAGGGCCTGAAAATTGGTGCCCCGGAGGAGATTTCGTGGCGGCTGGGCTTCCTGACTGA
Source organism: Arthrobacter sp. E1SS-5 (assembly GCF_057073715.1). NCBI lineage: Bacteria > Bacillati > Actinomycetota > Actinomycetes > Micrococcales > Micrococcaceae > Arthrobacter > Arthrobacter sp. E1SS-5. The sequence continues at coordinate 2,762,105 of NZ_CP172703.1, read as the reverse complement.
CGACGAACTCCGTGAACGGGCCGAGCCGTTGGTCAAGAGCGGTTACGGCGCTTACCTGTTGGAGCTCCTGGCTGGCAAGTAGTCCCTAGGGCCCGGACACGAATAAGGGGGGTGAAGCCGCGGCTTCACCCCCCTTATTCGTGTCCTAGTAGGTCAACGTGCGGCATCCTAACTGGGAGTTGTACGCAGCAAATATTGAGACCGCAACCCCGTAAGTGCAGACGCGGTATTGGCCGCGGGCGGTGATGGGGACCGATGTCGAATAGCCGTGGTCACCGACTGTCTGCAGGGCGCTGTTGACATCCGGCCGCTTCAAATTCGCGGTGAACGCGTAGCCTTTAGTGCTTCCGTCAGGATAGGTGATGTAGGCGTGTACCGGATTGGAAATGGCGGGCAAGGCAGGGTCCAGGGTCCAGCCTTGCGTTACGACGGCAGTCTGTCCATTGGACACCTGGATGCCGGCGCTGTCGAGGAAACCCATGGTGGGCGGCGTAGAACTGACCGTGAAGTTCTTGCAACCAAGCAAGGTGGGCCCGTTGGAGACGGGTGCCACGCCCACAGCCTGGGCACAGACCGAATACGTGCCGGTTGCGGTGATGGGGAGCCCGGCTTGGAAACCATGATCACCCACTGTCCCCAAGGCGGAGTTCACATCCGGCCTTTTCAGGTTTGCCGTGACGTTCAAGGGCGCAGGAGTCGTCACGGTTGTTCCGTCTTTGGCGGAAATGTACACGTTGACCGGAATGCTCGTGGCGGGCTGGGTGGGATCCAGAGCCCAGCCAGTGACCTGAAGGGCCGCAGAGTTGGCCGCCTGGGATATGGACAGGGTGTCGTAACTTCCTATGGGCGATGGATTGGCGTCGATGCTTACAGTCCTGCACCCCAAGGGAGTGTTTGCATTCTGCCCTATCGCATATGTGCAGACCTTGTAAGACCCCGGCGCTGTTACGGGGACCTGATAGTCAAAGCCGTGGTTGGAGCCCAGTCCCGTCGCTGATTGCACGTCTGGCCGGGAGGTGTTTGCCGTCATGCGGTAACCGGTAGTTGTCCCATTCGGTGCCGTTACGTAGGCGTCTGCGTACGACGACGCGGATGGATTGGCCTGGTCGACTGCCCAACCTTTGAGTTGCAGTGTGACTTTGTCGACCGCAACGACGCTTGTGAGGCTGTCAAAGCTGCCTACAGGCACACCGATCCCTGTAGCGGTGACGCTCTTGCAGCCAAGGGGCGTATTGCCAAAGGTGCCAATCGAATAGGCGCATGCAGTGTATGTGCCCGAGCGGCTGATAGGGATAGATCCGTCGAAACCGTGGTTCGGTCCATAGCCCAGGGCCTGGTCGACATCGGGTCTGTAGGCATTGGCCGTCCACGCATAACCCGTGGTGGTGCCATCCGGCGACGTGACGTACACGTGTGTCTGGTTTGAAGCGGCGGTGTTGGCAAGATCAACCGACCAGCCACGCGCACGCAGCGAAAACTGGGTTCCGCTGCCTGTTATCGACAGGGAATCGAAGCTTCCCGTGGGAAGCGCTGACCCTGCCAGCCGCTGCAGCGATGGATAGTCACCGTTCCAGACGTTCGAGTCGCCCGCGAACGGTCCAGTGCTGCTGTACTGCCAAATGCTGTAGGTGCTCCAACTGCCTGTTGGAATCGGCCCGGCATCGTTAGTAGGCGCCCCGGGGTAAGCGGCAACCCACAGAGGATAGTCACCGAAGCCCGACGGGTTGCCGAGGCACTGGTTCCACCAGCTTGTGTTTGTGTAAATTGCCGGAAGCCGGCCGGTCAAGGACTTCATGGTGTTTCCAAAGTCCTGGACCCAGGAGGTCAGCTGCCCGGGCGTCATGTTGTAGCAGGTATTTCCGAAGTAGAAACCGTTGATGGTCCGGCCCTCATACGGATTGAACTCGAAGTCCAGGACGGGCGGCATGGTGTAACCGTCCGCTGACCAGCCACCGCCATTCGCTACGAAATACCGTGCCTGGTCGGCTCCTGACGACCAGTTCGGAATCGCAAAGTGGTAGGCGCCGCGAATCATTCCGACGTTCCGGGAGCCCTGGTACTGCGCGCTGAACTGGTCGTTGGTCATGTAATTGCCCTCGCTGGCCTTTACATATGCAAATCTCGCACCCATGTTCCACTGCTGCTGCCAGTCGACGTTGGGCTGGTAGCCACTGACGTCGAGTCCCTGGACCCCGAATGTGGGCATCCATGTTCCTTGGGTTGAGAGGGACTCCAAACTCGGGCTTTTTTTGGCGGTAGTAGCGGATGAAGCTGTCACCCTGGCGGAACGTTGGCCCATTTCAGCGCCGCGACCGACGGCTTCGGCCATGGTTTGCGTTGCCGACGCGGACGGGGTCGGGGTGGAGGGAGCTGACGGGGTGGGCGCTGGGACCGGGGCAGCGGTTCCAGCGGTAACGGAAGGACTGGGGCTGGGGGTCGCCGCGGTTGCATTACCCGGCACGGCACTTTGAGATGATGACGGCGACGGAGAGGGCGTTGGCTCTACTGCGGCCGCAAGCCCGGTAAGACCTGGACCCGTCAGCAGGGAGGTGGCGAGTACGACGATCCCGATGGATTTCAGGGCTTGGTGACGGGACTGAGACAGGTTCCGCTTCATATGTGCTCCGGAGACAAACAAGCGCTCCGCTGAGCGCTCATTCTTGATTACTGCTCAGGTGCTTCCCCCCCAGGGAAGACACGTGGGACAGGTGGTGCCGATAATTAACGCGCTCACCATAGCATCGCGGGGTGCCATGTAACCAGTGGTTCTGATGTTGCCCCTGTGACTCAGGAGCTCAAGCGTTGAAGGTAGACCTGGAAAACAGGGCTGCGAAGACGCCGGGAAGTGTGCTCCAAAAACAGAAAGTCCAGGAGCGGTGGCCCAGCCCTGCCGGGGGGGAGTCTAGGCGCGGGACTTCTCCAAGGGCGCTACCTTGTTCTTGAAGATCCATTCCCTGTAAAGGAAATAGTTCCAGACTGTGGTGAGCACGGTCGAGGTTCCCTTGCCGATGATGTAGTACCACCCCAGCGCGTCAAAGCCAGTGACGATGAAATCGCTTACAACGACATTGAATATCACCAGGGAGATGTACTTTGCGGCACTAATACCGTGATGATTGGTGGCCTGGAAGGTGAAGATGCGCTGCAGAAAGTAGTTGAAGACCAGGCTTACCAGGAAGGCGATTGGGGTCGCTATGACGAGATCTACGCCGACCACCTCGTGAAGGAGTACAAGAAGCCCCAAATCCAAAGCAAAGGAGAGCCCGCCTACAAAGAGGAATCTGAGCACGGAGTTCTGGTACAACTTGCGGACCCGGGTGCGCAGGACACTACTTTGCCCGGGTGTTCTGCTGGCTGGTGGTGTGGTTCTTGAAAATCGCACGCGCCTTGGTGTCCTCCCCGGCATAACGGAGACTCCAGACGTTACGAGCTGACCTCCTAGTAACATCAAATTATCATGCCAAGAACCCATTCAAAACGACTCGCCATCCCCGGACCAGCCTCTGCCGGCCGCCCGGAACGCCCTTCTCCCGTCAAAGTGCTGGTTGTCGCTTGGCTGTTGATCGGACTGCTGGGCACTGTCTGGTGCTTCGCTTCCCCTTTGATGTCCGCACCTGACGAGCCGGCCCACACTGTGAAAGCCGCGGCGGTGGCACGGGGACAGTTCACCGGCAGCTCCACCGGTGTCCAGGGCGAGCGTCTCGCGGTTCAAGTCCCGGGCTACATCGCGAAACTGGAAAGCAACCTTTGCTTCGCGCACCATCCGGAAGTAACGGCAGACTGCACCCTGCCTATTGATGCCGCTGATCGGGGTACAACAACCGCATTTACATCAGCAGGTAACTACAACCCCGTCTACTACGGGATTGTCGGGCTGGCAAGCCGTGGATTGAGTGGCGAAACAGCTCTCTATGCCATGCGGCTGGTAAGCACCTGGGTGTGCGCCTTTTTCCTTGCCACCATGTTTTGGGCGGCCTCCAGTCTTCGGCGCTTCGTTTGGCCTTCGCTCGCGGCAGCCGTCGCCATAACGCCCGCGGTACTCTTCCTGTCGGCGAGCATCAATCCCACCGCCCTGGAAATCAGCACGGCTGCCAGCGTCTTTATGTGCCTTTGCTCTTTGCTGGAGCGGAGCCGCGCGCTGCAGGACTCGCACGCGAAAATTTGGTGCCTGGCTGTTGCGGGAGCACTTCTTGCCAACACACGACCAGTCTCATTGCTGTGGTTGGCTGTGGTGGTAGCTGCTGCTGTCCTCGCCTACAACCTGAAGGCGCTCGGACGGGTCTTCCGTTATCGTCCAAGCTGGGCTCCGGTGGCCTTTCTCGGGGCGGCCTGTGTCTTTGCACTTGGCTGGGTCGTAGGCTCCAACAGCTTTGACAGCCTCCTTGCCGGAACACCCGTTCCCAGCGATGTGGCAGCGGTGACCATGATGGACCACACCTTTATTTACGTCCCGGAATACGTGGGGGTCCTTGGCTGGCTGGATACTCCTCCACCACCTGCCGTGGTGTATGCGTGGGTCCTGGCCATGGGCGTTGTTCTGATTGTCGGCATGACGGCCAGGCCCCTGCGGGCTAGGTGGTCTGTAGCTCTGCTGACCGTGGTTGTGCTGGTGGCGCCTGTGGCGCTGCAAGCGTCGTCAAGCGAGAAGGTGGGGTGGATCTGGCAGGGTCGCTACATCCTGGCGGTGCTGGTGGTCCTGCTTCTGGCATGTGGAGTCGCGGGACGTTTCGCTGCATTCCGAACTTCGACGCGTACTTTGTCGATAGTCAGGTGGGGTCTCGTGGCCGGAGCACTTGCCCATACTTACCTTTTGCTTCAAGGGTTGAGGCGCTACACGGTCGGAATTGCGGAGGGACACGTCAACTGGACTGAAATGTTCGCCCCCCACTGGCAGCCGCCCTTTTCATGGCAAGGGCTGACACTTGCATACATTGTTGTTTTGGGTATAGCCGGATACTGCCTCTACCAGTTGCTGGCTTCGCCGCAGGGAAACGGCAGGGGCACTGTGCTTAAACAGGCAAATCATAGTCCGTCGGTGCTGAGCCGGTAGGTCCCGACGCCGCGTCAGCTCAACACCAGTAAGCCGTAAGGTCTGCGACCCGCCAACGTGGTGACGGGCAGCTGTGCGTAGTGCTGATAGAATTCCCGCTGGCCGCTGCCAACCATTTCGGTTTTGGTGATGCCGGTCATATTGGGGACAACGGCTTATGCGCAACAACCCCAATCTCCAGCTGCCACTCCTTTGGGTCGGCCAAGTCAGTGAAAGGGTGTTATGCCAACAAGAAGCATATCTACAGGCATTCGTCCCCTTGGCGGCACGCTGTACTCGCTATTCGATCCTCATCGGAATTCGCTGAACGCAATCCGCCTGCTTCTGGCAGCCTCCGTAATTGTTTCTCATTCGTTGGTGATTGGAAACCTTGGGGCAGAACCGGAGGCTGGCGGGGAACACCTCGGTACGTGGGCGGTCCTCGGGTTTTTTGCTGTGTCCGGTTACCTTATTACCCGTAGCCGGCTCAACGGGCAGTCGCAGTGGTCCTTCTACACTGCGCGCTTCCTTAGGATTTATCCTGGGTTCCTTGTCTGCTTGCTTGCTGTCGCCTTTGTTTTTGCCCCCCTGTCTTTGCTGGTTGGATCTTCGGGCACATTTACTCTCCTCGACTCGCTGAGTTACCTGGCGCGCAATTTCCTTCTGTACCCCCCATTCATAAGTCAAACCAACATCGGTACGACTGTGCCAAACGTGCCAGTGCCGGGTATCTGGAACGGCTCCCTCTGGACGCTTTTCTGGGAGGCTTCCTGCTACGTCGGCGTGGGAACGGTTTGCTATATCAAAAATGAGAAACTCCGAGCGGGGCTGATCGGTGCTGGATTCCTCGCTGCCAGTGCCGTTTCGGCGGCAAAGCTGGAGGGATGGATTCCCGCCAGTCTGTACACTCTTGTGGCACCACTTGTTGCAGCATTTTGCGCCGGAGCCCTGCTGTTCCAGTACTCCGACAGGGTCCGTGTTCGGCCTGCTGTTGCACTGTCCGCGGCTCTACTTGTGTTGGGCATCTTCACGGAGACCGCTTCTGTTTTGGCCCCACTGCCGTTGGCCGTGATCATCATGGCTCTGGGCTCCGTTCTGCCCTTCCAATCGATAGGCGCCAAAACGGATCTTTCGTATGGGGTTTATATTTACGGCGTCCCAGTTCAGAACATTCTGGAAATAGGAAGGCCTGACCTTCCCTTGATCCCGTACATATTGCTGAGCCTTGGTCTGACATTGCCTTTGGCCTGGCTCAGCTTCCGTTTCGTAGAAGCCCCGGCACTTGCCTTAAAGTCCCGGCTGAGGAATAACCCGTTCAAGTCAGATGTAGCGACAGGATCAAAATAACTAGTGGACGCAGAATTCCCGTAACGTAGCCAAGGCTGTACCTGCGCTCCCACGGGGCCGCTTCTGCTGACCACTTGTTGCGCGGCAGCGGAGACGGACCCGATAAGCATAACGAGCAGGGATCAGCTAAACGGTCTGATGCCGGCGGAACTCCTTTGTCCACAGCTTTATCCGTATGACTTGGCAGCCTGTTCCCTGCTCTTTAGGCTGGACCTCAGTCGCACTGCCTCCGCCGGGGGCGGCAGTTGTATGGGGGAACATATGGACGCGCTGGGAATAGTCGAGGACGAAGTCCGCGAGCTCATTCGCCGCCGCGGGCTGGACCCGCTCAGGCAGGCGGGCGAGGTCCGTCGATTGGTCGAAGCCGCGGTCACCGACTACGACGAACGGGCCCTGATGGGACCCCTTCCGCCCCTTGGTCCCCTTGACGCGGCCCGTCGGTTCCTTTTCGATGCGGTCGCAGGGTTCGGTGTACTCCAACCCCTCCTTGATGATCCATCCATTGAGGAGATCTGGCTCAACGCCCCCAACGAAATCTATGTGGCGCGCAACGGTGAGTCAGAGCTGACGTCGATAAGCCTTTCGGAGCAGCAGGTGCGGGACCTGGTGGAGCGCATGCTCAAGAGCTCCGGCAGAAGGCTGGACATGTCTTCCCCTTTTGTCGACGCCGCTTTACCTGACGGTTCCAGGCTGCATGTTGTTATTCCGGACGTGACCCGCCGCCACTGGGCGGTGAACATCCGCAAGTTCGTTGTGAAAGCAAGCCGTCTCGAACATCTGGTGGAGTTGGGGACGCTGACGCCACAGGCCGCACGGTTTCTCGGCGCGGCGGTCTCCAGCGGCCTCAATATCCTCGTTTCCGGGGCGACACAGGCAGGTAAGACAACCATGCTGAACTGCCTGGCGGCCAGCATCGGAAGCCGGGAGCGCGTCATCACTGTTGAGGAAATATTCGAGCTTCAGTTCCCGCTCCGGGACGTCGTAGGACTGCAGTGCAGGCAGCCGAACCTCGAAGGCGAGGGGGAAATTCCACTTCGTCGGCTGGTGAAGGAGGCTCTGCGGATGCGTCCGGACCGGTTGGTGGTGGGGGAGGTGCGGGAAGCCGAGAGCCTGGACATGCTGATCGCTCTCAATAGCGGCCTCCCGGATGTCGCACAAAACGCAGCGCACGATAGGCTGGCGGGATGGAGCACTCGAGAGCGGCGATCTACGCTCGGATATCTGACGACAAAAAGGGCGAGGGGCTCGGCGTGCAGCGCCAAACCGAAGACTGCCAGGCGCTTGCGGAGTCGCTGGGCTTCAAGGTCGTGGCCGTCTTCAGTGACAACGACGTCAGCGCCTACTCAGGCAAGCCGCGACCGGGATACCGAAGGCTGCTGGCGTCCATAAAGGAGGGGCTACTGGATGTGGTCATTTATTGGCACTCGGACCGATTGCACCGTAGCCCGATAGAGCTTGAAGAGTACATAGCGCTAACGAAGCAGCACTCGATAAAGAATTACGCCGTGAAGGGTGGAGAGGTTGACCTCACCACACCGGAAGGAATTCTCAGGGCTGGTCTGCTCGGGCAGGTGGCGCGATATGAATCAGCACACAAGGCCGACAGGGTGCGCAGGGCGCAGGAGCAAAATGCGCTGGAAGGTAAGTGGCTCGGCGGGCAACGGCCGTTCGGATGGCAAATTGTTGGCGGCGTCCCAACGCTGGATGACGAAGAAGCCCAGGTGGTCAGGGACGCGCACTCCCACGTTCTTGCTGGCTTGTCCCTGGGTTCTTTCATTCAAAGCCTTGCGGAGGTGGGTGTTAAGACCACGCGTGGCGGGGCCTGGTCCTACGCCACTCTCCGTCAGATGCTATTGCGACCCCGGAACGCCGGTCTCGCGGAGTGGAAGGGCGACATAGTGGGGGATTCGCAGTTTCCGCCCATCGTGGAGCGTCATATCTGGGAAGCGACGAAGTCCGTGTTGACCGATCCGTCCCGTCGGCGGTCACAAACAAACAAGGTCAAGCACCTGCTGGCGGGCATTGCGCTATGCGAGTGCCTGCGCCCTATGAAGTCTGGGCAGATCGTAGACCGTAAAGGTGTTAAGCACATGATTTACCGGTGCGCTGAAAGCGGGCCGGGGCATGTCAACAAGCGCATGTCATACGTGGACGAGCACGTGGAGCGTCAAGTCCTTTTCTTCCTCGCAATGGCTGCACACAGGGCGTCTAATGCGCCAGTGGACCCGGCTGTGATTCAGAGTCTGCGGACGGAAGAGGTTGCCCACCGTGAGAACCTGAATCATGCTGCCCGCCTCTTCGGAGAGGGCGTCATTGACGCTGAGCAACTGACCGTAATGTCTCGAATCAGTAAGCAGAAGCTGTCCGACATTCAGGCGAAATTGGCAGAACTGGATGAAGAGCGGGCACGTCGGCAAGAGGTTGAATTGTCCGATGAAGTTGACTGGTCTGATACTTCCTCTGCCGAAGCGTGGTACGGCCTGCACGTGGAGCGCAAGCGTGCATGGATTAGGGATCACTTCATCGTGATACTGCACCGTCATTCCCGGGGGAGCGCTAGAGTCTTTGACCCCGGAAGCGTGCAGATCGTGGTGAAGTCAGGGGCAGCGCTTCACGCGACGGCTGAGATGGTGGAGCAGTGGAAGGCGGAAGCGGGGTCCTGGGACAAACCCATGCCCTACGGCTTCATGATTCAGCCCGTGCTTGGACCGGACCGTCCGACGAATGTTGAACCGGCAGGATAAGGCTGCCTTCCGACAGCGATGTAGCAGGAAGGTCTAGGAGGCGCTAAAAGCTGACTCAGGCAAGTTAGTGCCACCCAACCCCTGTTAGGCCCTCCCAGGCCGTCAGGGGGCGGTGGATACAGGTGCCTCGTGGGGTTGCCCTGGCCGTTCACTCCTAAGCGAGGGCGCGTGCCACGTCGTAACCCGCAGCCTTAGCCAAGGTGCCCCGCGCCCGGTCATAGCGGCGAGTGGTCCGGGGATCAGCATGGCCCATGCTGTCCTGAAGGTCATGCAAGGTGGTTCCCGCGTCCAGTGCCAGCGTTGCGAACGTGTGCCGCAGGGAGTGGGGACTGATCTTCCCCTCCACACCAGCCACTTTTGCCAGCCGCTGCACGGTACGGAATGCCTCCGACGCCGCCCAGCGTTTCCCGGTAGCCGTGGTGAACAACGGCAGGCCCGTGCCTTCCGTGCCTGTCACCAGCTCACGGCCAGACGTTCCCAGGTAGGCATTCAGCGCCTCCACAGCAGGGGCCGGCACGGCCACCTTCCCATCCTTGCCACCCTTGCGCCGGATGCTCAGCGTCCGGTGGCCGGTGTCGTGGCCGTAGTCCGTTGTGCTGGCATTCAGAGCCTCACTGAGGCGGACGCCGGTGAACAGCAACAGCGACACAAGAGCGTGGGAGCGCGGGCCGTCAGCCCGTGCCGCCGCCAGCAGTGCCCGTGCCTGGTCTTTCGTCATGCCCTCAGTGCTGGAGTGGTCAGCGTCCACCGTGGGACGCTTCACCAGCTCCACCGGATTACCGCCCGTAATCACGTCAGCCGATACTGCGTAACGATAGAAGCTGGACAGCGCCGCCAGCTTGGCCGCGACGGTGGCCGGGCTACCGGCCAACGTGTGGCGGTAGCCGTCGATAATGGGACGCTTCACTGTCAGGAGGTCCATTGCCCTGGCATCCAGCCAGGAACAGAAGTCCGTCATGCTCTTGCTGTACGCACGCAGCGTGTGGGGTGAAGTCTGCGCCAGCTTCCAAGCCGCAATGATGTGGCCGTGCCGTTGCTCATTGCCCGCTGGGTGAGTGATCGGTTCAAGTTCCATACCCACATGATAACTGACATTATCGTGTGTCCCTTCGGGCATCATCGCCGTCAAATGCCAGGTGCCCCACCTTTACAGATTGGTACGTGACCAGCCCATCCACTGGCGGGCCCGCCCTGAGGCGCCCGTCGGGGGCCTGGACGCATAGAGAAGGGTGAGCGGCCGGGCATGAGCCTGGCCCGGCCGTCCTGTCACGTCAACCGAAAGCAGTGGAACCAGTAGTGATAAAGAAAGACCTTGCCGAAACGGTGGCCGCTCTCGCCGCCCTTGCAACGCTCCCCGAGATGAACGGGTACCAGTTTTTCTGTTTGGTGGTACTGGTGGTACTGCTCCGCAGCAAGGACGACCCAACCAACAAAGTGAAGTAGACACACCCCCCGGGGGGGTGACCCCCAAAGCGATCTCGACCTCTCCCCGGTCGTCTCAGCGTCTCAGGTCGCGTACATGTTGGGGAGTGACGGGTCCGGGATTTGAAGGCTCATTGGGGCCCGGCTGTATCCCAGGACGAGCGACAGCTAATCAGGGCTGTCGTGCCGTCGGGAGGCTGCGATCAGCGGGAGCGCGAGCCCCGGTGTCCATAGCCCCCCTCCGTCTGTACGGGATACCGCTTATCGCCTCAGTAGGTGATCCGGCGTTTCTTCAGCGTGGATTCTTCGGTGTTCAGCTTCGGTAACCATAAGGAGGTGGTCAACGTTGACGCAGGGCGGCACCCAGCAATCGTGGTGGAGGTCGTGGCCTGCTGGGACAGGGCCACGCTTGGCAATCCAAACGACACGATGTGCGGCGATCCCCGTGTACCACGGATGCAACCTGCCATAATCGACGCGGTATTCGTCCGAATCGAAGAAGAACAAGCAACCCGTGATGGGGTGTTCGAGGACGTGGGGGAGTATGTCACGGTTGGCAATGACCTCGTACGGCTCCATGCCCAACCGCTCACGGTTCATCTCCTGCTCACTAAGGTGTTGCATCTCCTGCACACGTCGTTGTCGTGGTCGGAAGCGTCCTTCCAGGCCGCTCAAGTGATCAAGGATCACTGCTTCCACCTCAGGTGTGAGTTCGTCGAACACCCATAGCTTCCGCTGGCGGTGGGAAGGATCGGGCTGGCTCGAGACCAGGGGAATGGGGAGGGACTCCAACTTCATCAACTGGCCAACCACTCCACCGCGAGAGCGGGTTACACCCAGTTCCATAATCTCGCCCACCGTCAGGGCGGTACCTTTGGGGGCTTGCTCATACAAGCGCCCAGCGCCATACAAATCCTGGCTCCTGAACACGTCGCGAACGCCCTCAAAGCCTGGTTCGGGGCTCCTATTGTTGTCAGGGTTTTGTATAGGTTCTTGTCGGGGTTGGAGCACGCGATAGCGGGCACTCTGTATGCCTCGTGAGGACCTCACAACTTCGATATGTCCGCTTCGGACAAGTCTCCCCAGAGACCTTGCTGCTGTTTCTCTGCTCCGGCCGATGTGCTCAGCCAGCCTCCTGGCTGAGATTGCTATGCCGTCGCTTTGGGCCAAGGCATTAAGTGTCTCCAGGGTTGCCTGGTCGGTTGGGTTCACAGAGGATCTTTCAGGAGTAGGGCGCGGAGCCTAAGCGGAGCGGCCAGGTAGTCAGGGCGCACGTGGCCTTGCCAGCATTTAACCTTATCCAGAAAGCTCGGCCATCGAGTTCTACCAGTGCTGGTGAGGTTCGGCAGGCACCATAAAGTGCCTCCACCCCTGGTCACTTCCTGGGCCACCAGAAGGTATGTCTGGGCCGTCATACTCCCAACGATCATTTGGAGCCTCCATGGCTCCAATGCCGAATACCCATCCCGTTATCGTTTGTCGCCAGGCCCACCATTGTTGCCCATCATCTGAAACCTTCATGGTTAGCAGCGCCCCTTCGGGCAGCCCTTTCTGGGCAAAGGTGTCTGATCCTATGATGTCGAGAAGGTCTATCCTGTACCGCCCCCCGCTACGGTAGTGACCCGCCTGGCACATGTGAAGGTAGCGCAGAGCTTCTTTGGTGCCCTCGAACTCCCTCTGATCCAGGCGTTGGCCGTCCGGGCCAGCGCCTGGTAGACCAGCATTGTCGATGAGTCGCTGCTGCTTGTCCCTCAACTCCTGCTGGCGGGCACTCTCTAAAGCCCTGCCCTCGTCAAATGCTTCCGATGCTGCGCGCCAAGACGAAGTTTCGGCCATGAGCATCCGGGTGCGGGGCGTTACCTCTGCGATTCGTCGCACGCTGAACCGTGTCTTCGTAACAAGGGCGATCATCGGCCACTTGAGGGAAGTTCCTGGTGGTCTTACCCGCTGCATGTGCTTTGCAGCCGCCTGGTATGAGGCGTACAAAGTGAGTCCATACAGAAATGGCACGAACAGGAGCGTCATGACGATGGGGACAGCGAACTTAGCTCCTTCGCCTGCGAAGTCGATGCGTGACCAGTTGGTCACTATCTGAATGACACTGTTGGCTGCGACCACCAATCCGGTTCCGTAGACGACGAACTCAAGGACGCGCCTGACGCTGCGGTATTCAGGCATTGCCACAGCAAAGCCAAGTAACACTCCAAGAACCAGGAGAGCGCCCTGAAGGACGATCTCAACCGGTAGGGAGAATGGGTACAAATCCACAAGGAACTGAACAGTCGGAGGAAGGCTGACGGCCTCCAGCAAGACCTTCCGGAAGTAGCGCCTTTCTTTCATGGCCCGGTTCAGCTGGAAAAACGACACCACGGCTACGGTTGCGAACCAAACAATCGTCGGCGTCGCGAGCTTGAGATTCCAAAGCTGTGCCTGCCAGGCGAACGTTACGAGGGCAGCGACGTACAGAACCATAACCGCAAAGGGCACCAGTATGTAGCGGGTGCGAAGTGCCTCCAGCACTGGCGCAGCAAGCCTACGGGCAGCGGGAATTAGGATGACTGCCGCCAAGGCAGCAGCCCCCCAGAACGCTAGGGCCCACTCCCTATTGTTCACATCCATCGAAGCACTTCCTTAGCAATGCGACTGGCGGGATGGACTCAGGACTACACAGAACCTGGGTCAACCACCGGGTCGAGTTGCGCCTCAAGCGACAACTCCCACTGTTTGTCCAAACCCTTTGTTGACCTGGCCGAACGAAGATCAATCGTCTATAGGGATTCCTTCTTCAGCCCTGCGATACCTTTCTCGGCGTCGGATTACGTCCGCCTCTAGGTCTTCCGCAAAGCGTCGCCACGAAACGATCTTTTCACTTGACGGGGCGGGGGTGATTAGGAGTGATTTGGCTACCAGCCGGCCCTTGTCCGTCAGGACGTATTTCGGCTGGCTGCTCCAGCTGACGCGTTTCCGCCGGACTAGTCCCGCTTTGTGCAGAACGGCATCACCGTTTATCGCACCCATGCCTGCTTGCCCCGCTCGGCCTGCTTGTTCGGCAGACAACAAGTCCTGTCCGAGTCGGTACAGGCCCATGATGGGAAGGAGGTTTGACCTGGTTGGCCCAAGGTCAAGTGACTCCACCAAGCGCTCGACCTCTTCGACCTCGGCTTGAGTTAGCGGCCTGTCGATGAGCGGCTTAGCGGGCGGCTCATTCGATGGGGTCAAGGGAGACGGCGAGACGTTTGCGTTCCCTGTTGTCGTTGAAGGAGGCGTTCCGTCAGTGCTCTTGTCTTCGATAATTCCCTTCGCCATCGCTAGTACCTTGAGGGCTGGCTGAGGGGTGCTCGAGGACTCGGCCTCGAGGCTTGCCTTAGTAAACGCGAACTCGAATAGGCGGTCGTTCATCTTATTCACCGTTTCACGAGTACCCTCAGACTTTGCCTCGATGGTGGCCAATGCCCTGAGCGTCTGAGCGTTGAGCGCCGCCGCGTCCGCCGCCTGCTGAGAGGCGGCGTTGCCTTGGACGATGAACACGATGATCTGCACAACAAAGGCCAGGACGGCGAGAGCTAGCGCGACGACTGACAGAGTGTCCGCCTGTGTGATTGTGGCGACTATCGCAAGCGCTGTCAGAGAGACGAGTGCGAAGGTGACGGCCCATAGGGCGAGAGTCTTCCACTGAAAGCGAGCCTCGCCCGGGTCGCTGGTGGGGGCTGGGGAGTCACTCATGCTTGCCATTCCTTGCGCTCGATTCCATTGGGGCGGATCCCCAGGCAACAAAAGGAAATGCTACGTCTAAGCGGGCTGCCACCAGCTTCATGTCAAGACCGTGTTGCCTGAGGCAAAGGAAGGGGGTGCGCGAGTGAGTTGCGTTTCAAGTAAACCGGGGCTTCCTGGCATGTGTACCGTCCACGCCAATTCGGCACACGATGCAGTAACCAAAATCTGCACGCTCCCGTTGCTTGCCGGAGAGAACATTTCCAGCGCTTTCGTCGTCCCCACTGTTGCGTCTTGCATAGACCTCGTGGTGCATTGCAGCCGGCACGCCGACGGGCGGCGGCAGGTAACCCAAGTCCTGTCATTGGGACGCCGCGTTGAAAACGGAATTATCGAATCGTCTCTGGTCTTTGCCCTGGAAAACGGAGTCCTGCAGCCGCGTGCCAACGCCATGCCCGCAGCGGAGAAGTTTTCGAAGGCAGGGTACGACGTCGCCGCGCTGCTGGATCCGCGATGATCGCGGCGATGGTGGGAACCGCGGCAGGGGTTGGCTTCTTCCTGATTTGGTGGTCCTGCTGGGATACGCCGGACCATGGAAAGCGGGAGCGGAAGCCGGGCCGGCTCGCAGACCTGCTCGCGGGCGCCGGAGTAGATAAAGTCTCACCCCGCGGTTTCGTTGGGACTTGCCTCGGGCTCGGGGTATTCGTGGCCCTGGTCTTCTATGGTCTCAGCCGCTCCTGGCCTATCGCCTGTTGCTTCGCCCTTTTCGGCGGCTGGCTGCCAGTCACCCTCCTCCGGTGGAGGGCTAAAAAGAGGACGGCTATGCTGCGTCAACTCTGGCCAGACGTTGTTGATCACCTTCGCTCCGCAATCCGCGCAGGCCTGCCCTTGCCTGAAGCCCTTATCCAGCTTGGTGACAAAGGGCCCGAGGACCTGCGGCCAATCTTCCGGGAGTTCGGGGCTGACTACCGGGCCGGTGGCCAATTCGACGGTTCTCTCAACAAGCTGAAACAGCGGCTTGCCGATCCCGTGGCTGACCGCATCATCGAAGCACTCCGGCTGACACGGGAAGTGGGCGGGGCAGACCTGGGAAAGCTTCTGGGGACCTTGGCAGAATTCCTGCGCGAAAATGCCCGCACCCGCAGTGAACTTGAGGCACGCCAGTCCTGGACCATTAATGCGGCCCGGCTCGCCGTTGCTGCCCCCTGGATTGTCATGATTCTGCTGGCCACCAGACCGGAAGCAATTCAGGCCTACAACACGCCCGCGGGCGCCGCCGTGCTGCTCGGTGGGCTGGTGGTTTCCCTGGTTTGCTACACAGTGATGTTGAAAATCGGGGCACTGCCGCAGGACGAAAGGGTGCTGCGTTGATGACTGTTTCCCCTGCCGCCGTAATCTGTGGGATTGCCTTGGGCCTCGGATTATGGCTGGTTATCTTCCGGTCTCCTCCCATGCGCCCCATAACGTTGTCTGAACGGATCGAGCCGCAGCTGAAGTCCCAGAACCTGGAGTCGCGGCTCCTGCGCGCCGGGGAGCAGAACCTCACTCCGTTCGGCCCGCTTGAACGGATTCTCCGGCCGGTCTTCCGGGACTGGCTCACCACCTTGGGAAAGCTCAACCCTTCGCCCGGGGCCACCGGTAGGCGACTCGCCCAAGCGGGAATCAACAAATCTCCCCTTGATTTCCGCGCAGAGCAATTGCTGTGGGCTGCGGCCGGTTTTGTCGTCTCACTGATCGTCGTCCTGATCGGAGCATCAGCCGGCAGGTTCAATCCGTTTTTTGCGGCGGCGGTGATCATCGGCAGTGCTGCAGCAGGTTTCGTGCTGCGGGACTACTGGCTTGGCGCCCAGGTTCGCCGGCGGGAAACACGGATAATGGCGGAGTTTCCCAGTCTTGCCGAATTGATGGCCCTGGCCGTTGGCGCCGGTGAGAGCGCCACGGGCGGTCTGGACCGTGTGTGCAGGAGTGCGAAGGGTGAACTGTCCAAGGAGTTTTCAAAGATCCTCGCGGAGACAAGAGCCGGCAAGCCCTTGGTGGCGGCCCTCCAGGAGTTTTCTGCACGAACGGACCTTGCACCGCTGGTCAGGTTCGTCGACGGGATCATTGTGGCGGTGGAAAGAGGAACGCCGTTGGCGGACGTGCTTCGCGCGCAGGCGCAGGACGTACGCGATTCAGCGAAGCGCGACCTTATGGAAGCTGCCGGGAAAAAGGAGATCGCGATGATGGTGCCCCTGGTTTTCGGGGTGCTTCCCCTAACCGTCGTCTTCGCGGTATTTCCCGGCATCGCCGCCATCAACCTGGGCTTCTGATGGTCGCCAAACGCGATACCGCCCTCCAGCAACAACTGCATGTCCCCTCTAGGAAACAGGAATAGGACGCAAGATGAAAACCATGGGAACCCGCTTCGTGATGCTGCTTCTTGGCCTTGCGGCCTTGCTCCAGTTAGAGGTGAAACGGACGGCCCGGCCGGGCCGTCTTGGGGGTGGACAATGCCGCGATGAACAGGATAACGGCGACTTGACCGCGACGAACCCAGGCGATGATCCTGAACGCGGTGACGTTCCGGGCTGGGTGATGATAACCCTGATGTCCGCCGTCCTGGTCGCAGCCCTGCTGGCGCTCGCAGGCCCCGCGCTGGAGGCGATGTTCAACCAGGCAATGGACAAGGTGGGGAACTGAACCATGAGGGCGTCCGCTCCCGGGCCGGCTGTGCAGCCTGAGTTGTCCCGGCACGGTGAGCGGGGTTCGGCCGTTGTGGACTTTGTCCTGGTCGGCGCGCTGCTGACAATGTTCTTCCTGGCGATCATCCAACTGACGCTGGTATTGCACGTCAGGAATACCCTCATTGACGCGGCTGCATCGGGGGCGCGGTATGGAACCCTTGCTGACCGCACCGCTTCCGACGCGGAGGAGCGAACCCGCAGCCTCATAAGCATGGCGTTGAACCAAGGCTTCGCGGAGCAGATCAATACCCGGGAAGTAAACGTGCAAGGGATGCGCACACTGGAGGTGACGGTCCGGTCTCCAATGCCCGTTATCGGTCTGATCGGACCGCGGGACATGCTGGAGGTGAAAGGGCATGCGGCCATTCAGCCCTGATGCGTCCTGTTCCACATCATCGCGCGGGGCCACAGTCCGGTCCTGTTCCAACGTCCACCTGCGCTTTTGGGCGCGGTTGGCAATAGCGCTGTGCCTGCAGAGACGGGCAGAATACGAGACGGGTTGCGCCTTTCAAGGGCCTGGGCAGGGCGCCGTATCCAAACTTTCCCTACGGGCCCACGGTGCCCGACAAACGGGCCGCCCGCATGAACACGGAAGCGCGGTAGTCGAGTTCACCTTCCTTGCACTCCTGTTGATGGTCCCGCTCGTGTACTTCGTGATTACGGTTGGCCAGATCCAGGGAGGCTCTTTTGCGGTGGTGGGCGCCGCGGACCAGGCTGCGAAGGTTTTTGTCGCGCAGCCCGATTCCTCGACGGCGCAGGCCGCCGCAGAGCAGGCGGTGGCCCTTGCCCTTTCCGACTTCGGGCACCAACCGGACCGCGCCACCGTGACCACCGCCTGCAATCCCGCAGACTGCCAGGCGGCGGGTACTGCGGTAACAGTGACTGTCAGCCTGAATGTGCCCTTGCCGTTCATGCCGTTTGCCGAAGGGTTGTCCGCAACAGAGGTGGAAGCGTCTTCCACCCAGCTCGTAGGTCGGTACCGGTGACCCGCGGGGAAGCGGACGAAAGCGGACAGCTGATGGTGATGATCCTCGGCTATGTGCTCCTGGCGCTCTTGGTAGCTACGGTGGTCATCGGCATAACGGGGGTGTCCCTGGAGCACAAGCGCCTCCTGTCCTTGGCCGACGGGGCCTCGCTGGCGGCGGCCGACAGCTATACACTGGGCGAAGTCTCAGCAGATGGCGGAAGCCCGTCCGCTATCCTCAATTCGGCCCGGGTCCGAAATGTGGCCGCAGATTTCGTCGCCAGGAGCCCCGCCTCCCAGCGCTTTTCCGGCCTTGCCGTCGCCGGGGCAACGGGCACACCGGACGGTTCCACCGCCGTCGTGGTGCTCACTGCCGCCGTGCACCCGCCCGTAGTGAATTTCCTGGTTCCTGACGGCATCCGCATCGAGGCGACCTCCACCGCGCGTTCACGCCTTACCCGCTAAGAACGACCCGGTGAAGCTTTGTCCGGCCAACCGTCACGACAACGGGCATAGAAGCAGCTCACGCGCCGAGCCGGGCGGTATGCCCCGATAGCGTAGGCTTAAACCACCATGGCCAATATTGATTTTTCCGCTGAAATCCGCGCGCTCCGCGCCACCTACGAGTCCATTGAACGCGTTACCGACGTGGAGGCACTCAAGGAAGACATCGCCGAACTCAGCGAGCGGGCAGGGGAGCCGGACCTTTGGGACGACCCCGCGGCCGCGCAGAAAATCACCTCGCGGCTCTCCCACCGGCAGTCGGAACTGGAACGCCTCACCAATCTTGCCGCCCGGATCGATGATCTGGAGGTCCTGGTTGAACTCGGACAGGATGAGGACGACGCCGACTCGATGGGGGAGGCCGCGGCCGAACTTGAGTCCATCAAGAAAGCCCTCAAGGACCTGGAAGTCGTGACGCTGCTCTCGGGCGAGTACGACGAGCGCGAAGCCGTGGTTTCCATCCGCGCGGGCGCGGGCGGCGTGGATGCCGCAGACTTCGCGGAGATGCTCATGCGCATGTACCTCCGGTGGGCGGAACGGCATGGCTATCCCACTACTGTCATGGATACCTCCTATGCGGAGGAGGCCGGGCTCAAGTCCGCCACCTTCGAGGTGAAGGCGCCCTACGCGTACGGGACCCTCAGTGTGGAAGCCGGGACGCACCGCCTTGTCAGGATCAGCCCGTTTGATAACCAGGGCCGCCGGCAGACCTCCTTCGCTGCTGTTGAAGTCATCCCGCTGATCGAACAGACCGACTCGATCGACATCCCCGACAACGAAATCAGGGTGGATGTGTTCCGTTCGTCCGGGCCCGGCGGCCAGTCGGTGAACACCACCGACTCCGCTGTCCGGCTTACCCATATCCCCACGGGCACCGTGGTGTCCATGCAGAACGAAAAGTCGCAGCTGCAGAACCGTGCAGCTGCCATGCGCGTGCTGCAGTCCCGCCTCCTGCTCTTGAAAAAGGAGCAGGAGGATGCGGAAAAGAAGGCGCTGGCGGGGGACGTCAAGGCGTCCTGGGGCGACCAGATGCGCTCCTACGTGCTGAACCCGTACCAAATGGTGAAAGACCTGCGCACCGAGCACGAGGTGGGCAACACCGCCGCAGTGTTCGACGGCGAAATAGACGACTTTATCGACGCGGGCATCCGCTGGCGTACTGACAACCGGAACGCCGAAAAGTAGCCTCGGCTCCAAGGCGGGGGGAGCGCTGATCCGGCGACACGCCCCACAAGCCCGGCCAACCACCGGACGTTTTGCGTATAGTCAAGGGGCCGGGGCCCTACTTTCCCCCAAACGAAGACCCGTGCACCGGCTGCAGAACTGGGCTGCATCAGAAGAATCAGCCATGCCCTGCAGGGTACTTAGGGCCATGATCCGATTCGAAAATGTCACCAAGGTTTACGACCAGAAAGCCCGACCGGCGCTGGACTCCGTCACCCTTGAGATTGATCGCGGCGAATTCGCCTTCCTCGTCGGTGCGTCCGGCTCCGGAAAGTCCACCTTCCTCCGGCTCGTGCTCAAGGAAGACCGCGCCACCTCCGGCGCCGTCTATGTCGCCGGCCAGAACGTAGCCAGGATTTCCAGCTGGCGCGTTCCGCGCCTTCGCCGGGGCATCGGCGTGGTCTTCCAGGACTTCCGCCTCCTGCCCCAAAAGAACGTGTTCGCCAACGTTGCCTTCGCCATGCAGGTCATCGGCAAGAGCCGCAGCGTCATCCGCGATACGGTCCCCGAGGTCCTCAAAACGGTAGGACTTGAGGGCAAGGAACACCGCATGCCGCACGAGCTCTCCGGCGGCGAGCAGCAGCGCGTCGCCATCGCCCGCGCCGTGGTCAACCGCCCCGGGATCCTCCTCGCCGACGAACCTACCGGAAACCTGGACCCCACCACCTCCATGGGCATCATGGGTGTGCTGGACAAGATCAACCAGAACGGAACCACCGTGGTGATGGCCACGCACGACGACGACATCGTCAACGAGATGCGCAAGCGGGTGGTCGAGCTCAAGAACGGCGTGGTGATCCGCGACGAAGCCAAGGCCCTGTACACCTCGATGATTCCCGTCGTCGGCCAGTCCCGGCGCCTGAAGGACGCCAGCGGCAGGGAGACGCCCGACGGCGCCCTGCCGGGCAAGAGCGACGAAGGCGAGGCCCAGCGATGAGGCTCGCGTTTATTCTGTCCGAGATCGGCAGCGGCCTGCGCCGCAACCTTTCCATGGTGGTCTCGGTCATCCTGGTGACGTTCGTTTCCCTCACCTTCGTGGGCGCTGCAGGCATGCTGCAGATGCAGATCAACCAGATGAAAGGCTACTGGTACGACAAAGTCCAGGTAGCCATCTTCCTGTGCAGCGAAGGTTCGACGGCGCCCGGTTGCGCGTCCGGGCCGGTCACCCCCGAGCAGCAACAGGGCCTCAACGCACTCCTGGAGTCCCCGGCCGTGGCGCAGTACATCAACGACTTCCAGTTCGAGTCCAAGGATGAGGCGTACAAGCACTTCAAGGACCAGTTCTCCAATTCGCCCATCGTCGATTCTGTGACGCCGGACCAGCTGCCGGCATCGTTCCGGATCAACATGAAGGACCCGGAAAAATACCAGATCATCAGTGAGACGTTCTCGTCCCAGCCTGGCGTTGAAACGGTGATTGACCAGCGCCAACTGCTTGAACGCCTGTTCTCGGTGATGAACGGGGCCTCCCTGGTGGCCGTGGGCATCGCAGGCGTCATGATCGTCTGCGCCATCCTGCTGATCGCCACCACCATCAGGCTCTCCGCGTTCAGCCGGCGCCGGGAAACCGGAATTATGCGGCTCGTCGGGGCCTCCAAAACCGTGATCCAGCTGCCGTTCATCCTGGAAGGCGTCATCGCAGCAGTCATCGGCGCCGCCCTTGCGTCGGCCACGCTCTGGGCGGTGGCGCGGTTCTTCCTGGGCGACTACATGTCGCGCCAGTACCCCGATACGGCCTTCATCTCCTCCGGCCAGACGCTGATCCTCGCTCCGGCGCTGCTGGTCCTTGGCGGATCCTTGGCAGGAATTTCGTCTCTCTTGACCTTACGTAGATATTTGCGCGTTTAGGCTGTGCACACCGACCAAGGAATGCCCATGAACGTAACTGATCAAACCTTGCCCCGTCCACGGCACAGCCGGGGGCGGGCCGCTACGCGCCGCTTGGGGATCGTCAGCGGCGTGCTCACCGTCATGCTCTCCGCCGGCATGGCCGTTGCCACGCCCGTCGCCTTCGCCGACGACCTCGAGGACCGCAAAGCCGCGCTCGAAGCAGAAGCCGCACGCGTGCAGGCTTCCCTCGAATTTGTCGATTCCCGGATTGCCAAGGCCGCCGGCGACCTGGTGATCTACCAGGGCCAGTTGCCGGGTGCCCAGCAGGCGCTGCTCGACGCGCAGGGCCGCGTGGCCAGCGCGGTCAAGGAGTCTGAGGCACTGGCCGCGCGTGTGGACATGGCCCAGCAGAACAAGGCCAAGATTACCCAGCAGCTGGAAACGGACAAACAGAAGATCGCCGACACCAAGAAACTGATCGGCCAGATCGCCACGCAGGCCTACAAATCCGGCGGCGTTCCCTCCAACCTGTCACTGTTCTTCGGTTCCAACAGCGGCAGCAGCCTGACTGAAACCATGGACCTGGCGGACCAGGCCATGCGCAGCCAGAACGCAGCCATGGACAAGCTCAACCAGCAGAACGCCACCAACGTCAACTCCGAAGCCCGCCTCCAGGCCGTGGAAGCGGAGATCAAGGACCTCAAGGCCAAAGCCGACGCCGCGCTGGAACGGGAAAAGGCCGCGCGCGACGAAGCAGCGGCCAAGAAGGCCCAAGTGGACCAACTGATCGCAGACACCACGCGCCTTGACGCTGAGCTCCAGGCCGCCAAGCCGGGAATCCAGGCCCAACTGGCCGGTGTCCAGGCCAACCAGAACCAAGTGGCCAACGAGATCGCAGAACGCGACCGCAAAGCCCGGGAGGCGTGGGAAGCGGAGCAGCGCCGGCAGGCAGAGGCTGCGGCTGCGGCTGCCGCTGCCGCTGCCGCTGCGGCCGCGGCAGCGAACCGCCCGGCCCCGCCCGTCCAGCCGTACGTACCGCCGGCGGTAGGGTCGCCGTCGGCCTTTGGCCTTCGCCACCCCTTCGACGGCAGCATCCCCATCACCTCGGGCTTTGGTTACCGCACCACCCCGCCGGGAACGATCGACTTCTACGGCACCGGCGGCTACATGCACACCGGAATCGACTTCGGTGCCGCCTGCGGCACCCCCGTATATGCGGCCGCGGCGGGGGAGGTCTTCAGCTCCGGCTGGAACTCCGCCGATGGCGGCGGGTGGCGCGTCAAGATCGATCATGGCCTGGTGCAGGGGAACACCCTGACCACCATCTACTACCACAACTCCAGCATCGTCGTCTCGAACGGGCAGCACGTTTCCCAGGGCCAGCTCATTGCCTACTCCGGCAGCACCGGCAACTCCACCGGCTGCCACGCCCACTTCGAAACCTGGCTCAACGGCAAGGCCGTAGACCCTATGGGCCTGCTGTAGGGCAGAACAGCGCTGCCGTAGACTGGGATAGCTCCGCGCCGCCAGGCGGGGAGCTGCCAACCTGAACTTGAGGAGTTTTTCCGTGCCTAAAGAAAGTGGCCGTAAGGTGGTGGCCACCAACCGCAAGGCCCGGCACGACTACCACGTGCTGGACACTTACGAGGCCGGCATCGCGCTGATGGGTACCGAGGTGAAGTCCCTGCGCGAGGGCCACGCCTCGATGGTGGACGGATTCTGCACGTTTTACAACGACGAACTGTGGATGGAAGCCGTCCACATTCCCGAGTACAACCAGGGCAGCTGGACCAATCATGCTGCCCGCCGGCGCCGCAAGCTGCTGCTGCACCGCGAGGAGCTCATCAAGATCTCCCGCAAGGTTCAGGAAGCCGGCTACACCATCGTGCCGCTGCAGCTCTACTTCGTGGACGGCCGCGCCAAGGTGGAAATCGCTGTTGCCCGCGGTAAACGCGAGTACGACAAGCGGCAGACACTGCGGGAGCAGCAGGACAACCGCGAGGCTCAGCGCGAGATGCGCGAACGCAACCGGCGCCGGTAGGAATTATTTCGCCGGGGCATGCGTTAGTATGGATAGTCCGGCAGGCTTGCCAGCCGGTTTGGTAACAAAATACGGGGATGATCGGTTTCGACGGTGTTAGTCGCGACAGGTGAAGCGGGCCGAGGATGCAGAATTATCTCGTAAACGCTTTCTGCAAACCAATAAGTGCCGAATCTAAGCGCACTGACTTCGCTCTCGCTGCCTAAGCAGTAAGACAGTCCGTCAGCCCGGGGTTGCTATCGCCCCGGATCCTGGCGTCATTTAGATAGCCACTGCTGTTTGCTCCCGTCATCGGAGTAAACGGGACTTTTAGATGACTGGGCCCGGATCAGCCAGCTGTTTGCAGCATGGCTGGGGCCGAGAAAATCCGACGCAAACTGCGCCCGGAGAAGCCCTGACAACACGACATCGGACGGGGGTTCAATTCCCCCCATCTCCACCCCACGGTTCGGGCCATCCTCTACGGATCGCCCGACGCTCGAAAGCACCCCGGACTTCGGACCGGGGTGCTTTTTCTTTGCCCTGCACCGGTGATCGCGTGCCGGGAGTGTGCACGGAAACGCGGCTCCTCGGCTGGGACGAAATGCTCTAGCATTCGGGCCGGAGCGCCGCTATTTTCGGATCATGCACAATGACGCGCCGCAAACGCCCACCGAAGTCCTGGATGCCGGAACATGCTGGGACCTCCTCCGGGGAGTGTCCGTCGGCCACTTGGCGGTACTGGTGGACGGGTATCCGGAAGTCTTTCCGGTCAACTTCAAGGTGGACCAACAGTCTGTTCTTTTTCGCACCGGGGAAGGAACCAAGCTGCGTGCAGCCGGGGGACCACTCGCCGTCGCGCTCGAAGCCGACGGCCATGACACGTCCCGGGCGTGGAGCGTACTGGTCAAAGGCAGGGCCGTCATCCTGGATCCTTCGGAGGAACTCCTCTCCGGGGCCGGACTGACCCTCTTTCCCTGGCAGGCGGGCGAAAAGGATCACTTCGTCCGAATTGTCCCCACCTCCGTCAGCGGCAGGCGCTTCACCATCACGTCGCCGCTGACGTGGTGGAACCATGTGGGACACGCCGCAAGCCGAGGCACTGCGTAGCCGGCGCCGGGCCCATCGGCCCTTTCCGTAACGCAGGCTTGCTGGTACCACTGTCCTATGATCGGGTCGCCCACCGCCGCTGCCGCCAAGCCACCATTCGACGCCGTCATTTTCGACCTCGATGGTGTGGTCACCAACACGGCGCTGGTCCACCAGGCTGCGTGGAAGGATGCGTTTGACCGGATCCTGCACGATCCACGGGTTCCGGCGGGCGCCAACCGTGCCACCCTCAGCAGGGCGGACTATCTCACCTTCCTTGACGGGATGCCGCGTGAGGAAGGGGTGGTGAGGTTCCTGGCCGCCCGCGGAGTGCGGGTCGAAAAGGGAAAAGAGACCGACGAGGCCGGAGCCTGGACCGGATTCGGCTTGGGCGCGTGGAAGAACGAATACTTCCTGCAGCACCTCCGGGACGACGGCGTCCAGAGCTATCCCGGGACGCTCGAACTGCTGCAACGGCTTGCGGGCGCGGCGGTTCCAACCGCCGTGGTCACCTCAAGCCGCAACGCCGCATTGGTCCTGCAAACGGCAGGCATCCACGATCTGTTCCACGTAGTGATGGATGGAACGACGGCGGCCGGGCTGGGCCTGCGCGGAAAGCCTGCACCGGACGTGTTTCTCGCGGCCGCATCTCGACTCGGGGTGGCCCCGGCACACGCCGTGGTGGTGGAGGATTCGGCGGCGGGGGTTGAAGCCGGCCGGCGGGGCGGGTTCGGCCTTGTGGTGGGAATCGACCGCACGGGCAACCGCCGCCAGCTCGAAGCAGCCGGAGCCGGAATCGTCCTCAACGACGTGAGAGAGCTGGACCTGGGGCAAGTCATCGGCAACGCATGGCACCTCGTCTACGAAGGGTTCGACGCGGCGCATGAGGGACACCGGGAAGCCCTGACCACCCTGGGCAACGGCTACATGGGCGTGCGGGGTGCGGCACCAGAGGGCGGCCCCTTCAGCTACGCCGGAATGTACCTTGCGGGCGTGTACAACAGGGTCCTGGCCAAGGCAGCCGGTGAGACGCTGCTGGAAGAACACATGGTCAACGCACCCGACTGCCTGCCGCTTGATCTGCGCCTGCCCGGCCAACCGTGGTGGTCAGAGGGAGGGATGACCGCAGTCCGGGAGCGCCGTGTCCTGGACCTTAAGAAAGCGCTGCTTGAGCGCAGGCTGCTGTTGGAGGGTGCGGACCACCGGCGGCTGGAAGTGGTGCAAACCCGCTTTGTATCCATGGCCGAACCCCACCTGCTGGTCCTCGAAACGGTGATCACCGCGCTGGGCTGGACCGGTGACCTGGAGGTCCGTAGCGGCATCAACGCCGCAGTGCGTAATGCCAACCTGCCTGAACGCGCCATGGGCTCCGACGTCCATCTCGCCGACAGGACTGCGCCGCGTGGCTCCGGCCCGGAGGTGCCACCCGCCACCACCTCCGTCGTGGAAGTGGAAACGACCCAAAGCCTGATCCGCATCGCCGCAGCCCACCGAACAATCGTGTCCCAGGAGGCGGCCGGAATCGAGGAGGGCAGCAAAGGGGCGTACCACTTCCACATCCTCCTGCTTCCCCTTGAGGCGGGCAAGGCGGCACGGATCACCAAGACAGTGGCAGTGGTGACCTCCCGGGACCGCGCCATCTCCTCCCCGGAGACGGGGGCCAGGGCCGTGCTGGAGCGCATGGGCGGAGACTATGATGCGTTGCTGGCGGCGCATGAGGAGGCCTGGCGGCGCGAACTCCGGCCATTCCTGGTGGACATAGACGCCCCGGTCCAGGTGCAACTGGTTCTCAACCTGCACATCTTCCACCTGCTGCAGACATTGACGCACCATACGGCCGAACTCGATGCCGGCGTCACCGCACGCGGCCTGCACGGCGAAGGCTACCGCGGCCACGTCTTTTGGGATGAGCTGTTCGTCCTGCCGGTACTCACCTCAAGGACGCCCGACATTGCCCGCTCCGTGCTCGATTACCGGTGGCGGCGGCTTCCCGCTGCCCGGCACGCTGCAGTGGTGGCCGGGCTGGCGGGGGCCAAGTTCCCATGGCAGAGCGGCAGTGACGGGACCGAGGAGACCCCGAAATGGTTGTTCAACGAAAGATCCGGAAGGTGGGTGAAAGACCACTCCCATCTGCAGGTCCACTCTGGCCTGGCCGTTGCCTTCAACGCCTGGCAGTACTTCCAGGCCACCGGCAACAAGATTTGGCTCCTGCAAAAAGGGGCTGAGTTGGTCATCGAGGTTGCCAGGTTCTTCCGTTCCCTGGCCTGCTACGACGAGCAGGGCGGCCGGTACCACCTGTGTGGCGTGGTGGGACCGGACGAATACCACACAGGCTACCCTGGCCGGGACAAACCAGGCCTGGACGATAATGCCTACACCAACGTTATGGCGGCGTGGGTCTGCTCCCAGGCGGTGGGCATCACGTCCTTCCTCCATGGCAGCGAGCGTGCCGGACTCATGGAACGCCTGGGTGTCACCGATGAGGAAACAGCCGGGTGGGCGCACATGGCAAGCGCGATGTACGTCCCCTTTCACAGTGACGGCGTCATCAGCCAGTTCGAGGGCTACGGGGACTTGAAGGAGCTTGATTGGGAACATTACCGGGACGAGTACGGCGACATTGAACGCCTGGACCTGATCCTGGAAGCCGAAAACGATGCGACCAACTGCTACAAACTGGCAAAACAGGCGGATGTCCTCATGCTGCCCTACCTGCTGGGCCACGAAGGACTGGTCACCATCCTCCAGCGGCTGCATTACGGATTTTCCCAGGAACAACTCAACCGGACCATCGAGTACTATCTGGCCAGGACTGCCCACGGATCCACGCTGAGCAGGGTTGCGCACGCATCTGTCCTGGCAGGCCTGGACGCGGACAGGGCCTGGGACAGCTTCCGGGAAGCGCTCGACGCCGATCTGGACGACACCCAGCACGGCACCACGCGCGCGGGGATCCATTTGGGTGCAATGGGCGGCACGATCGACGTGGTCCAGCGCAGCTTCGCGGGCCTGCGGTTCAGCGGGGAGACTATTGTGTTCGCGCCCAACCTGCCCACGGGTCTTCGCGCGGTGGCCTTTGAGGTCCTGTACAGAGGCCACCGGCTTCGGGTGCACCTCAAGGACGGCCGGATGAGCATTGCCTCCGCCCCCGGCGACGCCGGCCCCATCAAAGTGCATGTGTACGGCACCGATGTTGTCTTGCCTCCCGGCCGGACCCGGCACTTTCCGATGCCTGCCCGGGCCCCTGGATTGGCGGCGTCGTGAAGCGGCTGGGGATCCTCACCAGTGGTGGTGACTGCCCGGGGGTCAACGCCGTCATCCGGGGAGCGGTACTGGGTGGGGATGTCGCCCACGGGTACGAATTCGTTGGATTCAGGGACGGGTGGCGGGGTGTCCTGGAACAGGACGCCGTTCCCTTGCCCCGGACGGGCGTCCGTGGGATCTCACGCCTGGGCGGGACCATCCTGGGAACGTCCCGGACCAACCCGCTGGTGGGCAAGGGAATCGACGGGGTACGGGCCTGTTTTCGGCGCAACGGACTGGAAGGCCTGATCGCCATCGGGGAGAGGGGACGCTGGCGGCTGCCCGGGAACTGTGCGCCCAAGGCATCAATGTGGTGGGGGTGCCCAAGACCATCGACAACGACCTCGGCGCCACGGATTACACCTTTGGCTTTGACACCGCAGTCCAAACTGCTACGGAAGCAATAGACCGCCTGCGGACCACGGGAGAATCCCATCACCGCTGTATGGTTGCCGAAGTGATGGGCCGCAACGCCGGATGGATAGCGCTGCATTCCGGGATGGCTTCTGGCGCGCACGCCATCCTGATACCGGAACATCCCGTATCCCTGGACCAGGTCTGTTCGTGGGTGCTGTCCGCCCGTGACCGCGGCAGGGCGCCCCTTGTGGTGGTGGCCGAAGCCTTCGCACCCGAGGGGCACGCGGCGCCTTACGCCCCCCGCGGCCTGGATACTTTTGGCAGGCCACGCCTGGGCGGCATTGGACTGCTGCTTGAAGGTGAACTTCAGATCAGGACCGGCATCGAAACCCGGGCCACGGTCCTGGGCCACATCCAGCGCGGCGGCGAACCCACGGCCTTCGACCGTGTCCTTGCCACCCGCCTGGGCCTGGCCGCCGTCGAATCCGCAGCGGCGGGGAGATGGGGAACTATGGTGTCGCTGCGTGGCACGGACATCGTGAATGTCGGGCTGGAGGAGGCGCTGGGGGAACTGAAAGTGGTGCCGGAGGCGCGCTACCAGGAAGCCGCCGTCCTGTTCGGCTGAAGTGCCCCAGTGACGGGAAGCGCGCGGGTTCCTGGGCGGGCCTTCCCGGGTGCGCGGATTCCTTGGTTTGAGCGCCCTGCAAAACTATCGGGCATCATGTTCCGATCGGACCCGCAGGACCGCCGATCCGGTAACCCTGTCCGCTGCCAGGTCTTCCAGAGCTTTGTCCGCGGCGTCAAACGGGTAGACCGTGGTGGTGAGGGCCAGCGAAAGCCGGGCTGCGAGGGTCAGGAACTCATGCCCGTCCTTCCTGGTGTTGGCAGTCACGCTCCGCACTTGCCGTTCGAAAAAGAGTTCCCTGGCGTAATTCAGGGCCGGGATGTCGCTAAGGTGGATCCCGGCAATGGCCAGCGTCCCGCCACGGTCCAAGGCACGCAGCGCGACGGGAACCAGGTCGCCTGCCGGGGCAAACAGGATGGCGGAATCGAGAGGTACCGGCGGTTCGGCGTACGCGTCGCCGGCATACTCCGCTCCCAACTCCAGTGCCAGTGACCGCGCGCTCGCCGAACGCGTCATCACGAACACGGAGGCGCCCTGTTTGAGCGCCAACTGGGCCGTGATATGGGCTGAACTGCCAAACCCGTAGATGCCCAGGCGTCCGCCGACCGGCAGCGCGGCGCGTTTCAGGGCGCGGTACCCAATGATTCCGGAACACAGCAAGGGTGCAGCCTGTTCGTCGGTGAACGAGGCAGGCAGAGGATAGGCGAAGTCCTCCGCCACCGTGAGGTGCTCCGCGTAGCCGCCGTCCCGGTCCCAACCGGTGAAGACCGGTGACGTGCAGAGATTCTCCTCACCTCGGCTGCAGTAGGGACACTTGCCGCAGGTCCCGCCGAGCCAGGCCACCCCAACCCTGTCTCCTGGCCTGAAGCGGGAGCAGTCCGTCCCTGTTTCAACGACGACGCCGACTGCTTCGTGGCCGGGCACCACGTGCGGATGCTGCGGTGCCAGGTCTCCTTCAGCGAGATGGAGGTCTGTGCGGCAGAGGCCGCAGACGGTAACTTCCACCAGGAGTTCGCGGGCGGCCGGCCTGGGGGTGGCCCTGTGTCCCAGCACCAGGGGATGGGTGGATATGGGCCCGGGCTCGTTCACCCACCATGCGCGCACAGCGCCTCCTGCCCCGGTGCCTCCGCCCCCCGGCCGTTTATTCGAAGCCCGCCCGGGTTGCGTCATCCAGCGGGGTCTGCCAAAGCAGCGGCGCGCTTACGGTAAAGCGCCTCCCCGTGATGGACTCCGGCGTGATGCGGATGAAGTGCTCCTGCCCGACGCCCTGCCACGGAAACAGGGCACGGCGGATGTCATCCAGGTCAGGGCCTGTGGGCGTCGTCTCCTGTGCCTTGCCCTTGATGACAACGCTCCAGGCAAGGCCGAACTGTGAGCTGACCGCATCGGCTTCCAGTGCAACAACGGCATTCGATTGGATCGCCTGCTGCTTGGTGCCGCTGCCCGTGCGGAAAACCAGCGATTGGCCGTCCACCTTGTAGTTGACGGGGAAGACGTCGGGATGGCCGTCGGCGATGACGGCCAGCCGTCCCACCCCGGTCTGGGAGAGGAGTGCCCAGCATTCCTCCGCGTCAAGGATTTCCGGCGCCGGTACGTTCGTGTTGTCAGTCATACGCCACAGCGTAGGCAACCCTCCTGCCTCCGAAAAGGGCACAAAGGCCCGGCCTGAAGGGAAGGACCTAAGGCCCTTGGAGGCCGGGAGGGCCGATGGGACGCTGGGGAGGCAACGCGGGAACCGGATCTTCCCTGCGAAAGGTGGCCATGCTGGTGAACCTGCGGCGGGGGGCTGGTTACGCCCCTGTTCGGGGCAGCGCCAAACGGGGCGGAGTTCCTGCAGGCGCTTGCCCTCTCGGCGCTGCGCCGGCCCTCACACTAAGGAGAAGCCCATGAAAGCCCTCGTCTACGGCGGACCCGGCGAGAAGTCCTGGACCGACGTCCCCGACCCACGCATCCAGCAACCCGGCGACGCAATCGTCAAAGTCGATACCACCACCATCTGCGGTACCGACCTCCACATCCTCAAAGGTGACGTGCCCGCCGTACAGCAAGGGCGGATATTGGGGCACGAGGGAGTGGGCACGGTCGTGGAGACCGGACCCTCTGTGGCCGGCCTCAAGGTGAACGACCGCGTCATCATCTCCTGCATCAAATCCTGCGGACACTGCGCCAACTGCAAGTCGGGCCTGTACTCACACTGCCTTGGAGCAGAAGGCCAGCAGGGCACCGGATGGATCTTCGGCCACCTGATCGACGGCACCCAGGCCGAATACGTCCGCGTGCCCTACGCTGACAACTCTCTGCACCTGTTGCCTGCGGGCGTGAGCGATGAACAGGCTGTCATGCTCTCGGACATCCTTCCCACCGGATTCGAAATCGGGGTCCAGTACGGCAGGGTCAAGCCCGGCGACAGCGTGGCGGTGGTGGGTGCAGGGCCGGTGGGTCTGGCGGCTATCACCACGGCAGGGCTTTATGGCGCCGCCACTGTGGTGGCCATCGACTTGGACGCCAACCGCCTCCACAAGGCGAAGGAGTTCGGGGCCACGGACACGGTCCTCTCCGGCAGCGCTGACTGGAAGGAACAGGTCCTGGCCCTCACAGGCGGACACGGCGTCGACGTGGCCATCGAAGCGGTGGGCGTACCGGCAACGTTTGCGATGTGCACCGACATTGTCCGGCCGGGCGGTTCGGTGGCCAACGTAGGAGTGCACGGAAAACTGGTGGAACTGCACCTCGAGGATCTTTGGATCCGGAACATCAACATCAGCATGGGACTGGTGAATACCAACACCACGCCCATGCTGCTCAAGCTGGTGTCACAGGGAAAAATCCGGGCGGAAAAGTTCGCCACACACCATTTTGGCTTCGATCAGTTCCTCGACGCCTACGACACCTTCTCACGCGCCGCCGAGACCAAGGCACTCAAGGTGGTCCTCCAACCCTGAAGCGCCCAGTAAAACCGAAGCGTGAGTGACAAAGCAGGCCGGCGACGAAGGTCAATCCCTATAGCCAGTCGGCGGAAAAATCCACCGGCGGCCACCACCGGGTGCGCGATCTGACCGCGAACCTGCGCCCGGTGAGGTCCGTCGGCGTGAGGGCCACCAGGTGGTCCTTGATACCGGGCTGCCACGGTTCGCGGTCTGCGTCACCGTCCGGCAGGGACATCCGGGTCTCGTCAAAGGGTTCGGGCCTGCCCTTCGCAACCACGCTCCAGACTTCCGTGGCATAGGGATTAAGCCCGTCCACCTCGAAGGCGGCAACCGCACCGCTGAGCAGTGCGCGAAGCTTGGTGCCCGGCGCGGTTCGGAATATCAAAGTTTCCCCGATCACGGAGAAATTCACGGGAAAGATCTCCGGAATGTCGCCGTTGATGACCGCCAGCCTGCCGATGTAGGAGGACCGAAGATACTTCCAGCACTCATCGGCGGGCAGGATGTCCGTTTGGGACCCTGCAGGGGAATCAGTCATGGTACCGATCCTAGAGCCTGGTCAGCAGGCGCGCACGGGTGGAGACCCCGCCCGGGGCCGCGCCGGGACGCTGGAAGAGGAAGGCGAGCCCGCACTTCCTGAGGAGGTATTCGCAGCCTACGCAGGCTGCGATGACTCCGCACGTCAGCACCAGGGGGTACAGCAGGGCGATGGGCACAGAGCTTGAGATGGCCGGCGCAACCGGTGACAAGGGCCCATGGAAAGCCAGGACCAGGAAGTCCATGATCGGCGTGTGCAGGAGGTAAATGCCAAGGGTCCGGCGGCCCACCCACGACCCTGCCGCGGCAATGGGCCGGTACCTGGTGACGGCACTGATGAAGGCCACAAGTGCCGCGGCCGCCGCCAATCCCTGCAGGATATAGACGGCCTGGTCGATGCCGGGATGTATCTCCGGCAGCGCCATCAGGGCGACGAAGACTGGGGCCGCCACAGCGAAGCAGAGCACCCTGCGCGCCTCGGCAATGTGCAGGAAGAGCTTCTTCCCGTACACACCTGCCGCGAAGAAAACGGCCAGCTCCGGCACCTTGCCCCACTGCCCCGCGGTGCTGTCCATAACCAGGGCAGTGAGGACGCTCAGGACGGCAAGGGCGGCCAGAACCACCGACGGCGGGAGCTTCCGGCAGAAGGTCAGCAGTGGTACGTAGACGGCCAAGGCGAAAATAAACCACAGCGGAGTATCCGGAGCTATCAGCTGCAGGAAGAAGTCACCGACGGATACCACCCGCTGGGGCCGCGGGGAACCTGCCAGGACGATGCTGAGAAGCGCATAGACAAGCAGCCAGACAGCGTACAGGTAGTAGTTGCTCAGGCTGGAGCTCCACGCCTTTCCGTTGCCGAACCCGTGGCGGACCTTGGAAGCGGCAAGGATCCCGGAAACCGCAAGAAGGAGCGGCATCCGCACGGATCCAAGTCCTGTTGCCACCGCGTCCCAGAACGTGAAGGCCACACTGCTGTCGTGCTCAAACTTCAGGAAATGCCACAGCCCTACGTGGAAAAGGACCACCGCTGCGACGCAAAGCCCGCGTGCCGCGTCGATCCACTCGATGCGGGCTTTTTCTGCGTGCTTAACCGGCGCCGAACCGTGACTTCCCCGTGACATTGCATCAAGCTAGCAGCGCCGGCATAGCCAATTCCTCAACTTGATGGAATTTTGAGGCTGGAAGACAACCGCTCGTGAAGTTTGCGTTCACCCAAGGCGTAGCGAAGGCGGGACTGGGCGGGTCTCGGCCGTCGTTGTTTTTCATAAGGCCCCTCAGGGGCAAACCGCCGCCCCGGCTGACTATGGCGGAACAGGGCGGAACGCAGGCAGGAGGTGCGCCATGGAAGCGGCGCCGGAGTTCCAGCAACCGGAGGACGACGACGTCCTGGACGCCTACTCCCGGACCGTCATGCGGGTAGCGGCAGCGGTGACCCCGCACGTGGCGGCCATCGAGATGACTGCCCAGCGCCGCAACGGCCGGGTCAGGGTGGGAGCCGGCTCGGCGGTGCTCTTCACTGAGGACGGCTACCTGCTCACTAATTCGCACGTCGTGGCCGGTACGCGGCAGGGCTATGCGGTCTTTGGCGACGGCAGCAAGATGGAACTCGAGCTGGTGGGCGCAGACCCACTGTCCGACCTCGCAGTAGTCCACGGTTCCCGGCCCAAAGTCCGGCCTGCCGAGTTCGGTGCGGCGGAGTCCCTGCGCGTGGGACAGCTGGTGGTGGCGGTGGGGAACCCGCTGGGGCTTGCGGGCTCCGTAACCGCGGGGGTGGTCAGCGGCCTGGGCCGTGCCATCCCTGTCTGGTCAGGGGGTAACAGGCGCGTCATCGAGGATGTCATCCAGACGGACGCGGCCCTAAACCCCGGAAACTCCGGCGGTGCGCTGGCAGACACGCATGCCAGGATCGTGGGCATCAACACCGCGGTGGCGGGCGCCGGACTGGGACTGGCTATCCCCATCAACGCCACCACGCGCAGGATCATCTCCGCGCTCCTGGCGGACGGTCGGGTGCGCCGCGCCTACCTTGGCCTGGTCAGCACGCCGATCCAGCTTACGCCCAGCGCGGTGATCTGGACCGGGCTGCGCGAAGGGCTTCGCGTGGTGGAGGTGCTGCCCGGTTCACCCGCGGACAAGGCGGGCCTGTCGGCAAGGGACATCATCGTCACAGCCGGGGGCCGCGCTGTAAACAACGCCGAGAGCCTGCAGCGGCTCCTGTTTGCGGACGCCATCGGGCAGCCGCTCGAGGTGGCAGTGCTGCGCGACGGCGCGGAACTGCACCTCACCGCTGTTCCGGAGGAAATGACAGCCAGCGGCACGGCTTAGGGTTCGACGGCGGACCGGCATCTTGCGCAGACATGCCCGGTGACCTATTGGCGAACCGGTGGCGCTTCCACGTCCGCAATGCCCACGAAACGCGTCCCCACGCCGTCGTACTCGCTGCGGACGCAGCCGGCGCGGACGGGCGGGATGTCTGCCGGGGGGTGGTGTCCGCACACCACGTACGTGAAGTCGGGCCACCACTTCTTGGGGCGCGCCGCTTCCTCATAGCCGCAGACGGCGCATTCCAGGTGGACCCATACCGGCCGCTTCCCCGTCCGGTTGGCGCGCGACTGCACCAGCCAGGGCGGGGGATTGTCCAGAATGCTGCGGAGTTCGGCCTCCGTCATCCACTTGGGCAGGCCGTGGCGCTGTGCCATTTCAAGGGGAACATCAAGGGTAATTGCCGCGTCGCGTCTGCTGATCATCACCTTCAACCATACGGGAGGCGGCCAAATCGCCGGGCTGGAGCCGGGTGGCATCGCAGGGTCAGGGTTTGTCCAGGAGGCAGCCCGGGTGGGGGGTGTCGCTGGAGACCCACAGCGCTGAGGCGATTTCATCGGCAAGGTCGAAGTCCCGGGGTGCGTCGGACCTGCCGATCCGGACCACCAGGGCGCCGCCGAACGGGCGCCGTCCCAGCACTTCCACGTCAGCGTCGAGGTCGATGTCCTGGGCGGCGAGGTACCGCAGCAGCTCAGGGTTGTCATCGCTGATCCGGGTGATTCGGCCGCTGTGGCCTTCGTCCAGTTCGGCGAGCAGGTGGGCGCGCGGCATCAGCACCTGGCCGTCGGCAGTGGGGATGGGATCGCCGTGCGGGTCCCGCTTCGGGTCTCCGAGCTTGGCCGCGACGCGTTCAATGAACGTGTCAGAGACCGCGTGCTCCAGCTGTTCAGCTTCATCGTGGACCTCGTCCCAGCTGTAGCCGAGGCGCTGGACAAGGTAGGTCTCGATCAGCCGGTGGCGGCGGACCATGGCCAGGGCCAGCCGCAGTCCGGCGTCGGTGAGGGTGACGGCGCTGTACGGTTTGTGGTCCACCAGGCCCTGGTCCTTGAGCTTGCGGACCATCTCGGAAACCGAGGAATTGGCCACTCCCAGCCGCTGTGCCAGCTGCGAGGACGTGATGGGCTTGTCCTGCCATTCAGTGAACGAATAGATGACCTTGACGTAATCCTCGATCGAGGAGGAGGGCGCGCTGGTCTTCACAGGTCCAAGCCTACCGGTTGAGCCGCAGCGGCAGCATGTGCTGCGCCGGTCACGCCTTGACGGCGCGCCAGGCCAACGTGAGGTAGGGGAGTTCCAGCTGCTGGTCGGGGGCGTACGCAAGGTGCTCGTGCAGGTACCAGTCCAGGTTTCCCAGGACTTTCGCCCGTGTGGCCTCATTGGCACGCAGGTAGTAGCTGCGGGACTTGGTGAGCTCCATCAGGTCCGTGGTGGTCACCGTGTCCAGCCAGTGGGTGACATGTCCTTCGAGCCCGTGGAATTCAGGCCCCACCGCGGGTTTGTGGCCCGGCCGGTACACGTCACCTGCGTGCATAATGCGCGAGAGCCGGTGTACCCAGGGCACCGAGGTGTCCAGCTGGTTCCAGACCAGGCCCAGGGTTCCGTGCGGACGCAGTACCCGGGCGAGTTCGGTGCTTGCGGCCAGCGGGTCGCACCAGTGCCAGGCCTGGGCAACGGTGACGACGTCGAAGCATGAATCGGCCAGGCCGGTCGCCTCGGCGGTTCCCACCACAGCCCTGGCGCCAGGGCAGTGGGCCTTCAGCTGGGCAAACATGTCGGCGGAGGGGTCGACGGCGGTGACGTCCAGGCCCTGGTCCAGCAGCAACGCGGTGAACTTCCCGGTACCGGCACCGACGTCCAGTGCGTCGTGGGCATCGGTGGGCACCAGCCAGCGGACCGATTCCTCCGGGTATCCCGGGCGGATGCGATGGTACTGCCTGCCGCCGTCCTGGAAGCTCTGCCCGAGCTCCCGGCGCCGCCCGTGATCGAGCCTGGGGCCACCCCGAACCACGCGTGGCCTCCTTCTGTTGCTGCCGGTGATCTCCCTTCGAATTTACCGCACAGACGGTCACCGGTGGCTGCCTGGAAGGGTGGCCCCTTCCCTGAAGCTGCCTAGTCGTCGATGCAGGGGGCGGCGCCGGCCGTTCCCGGGGTGTTGGGTGCCCAGTGCGGGTAGGTGCGGGCGTCGTTGGCCGGCACCCACCGGCCGGCGTCCACCACGTAGTCCCAGCCCAGCCCCTTGCTGCGCAGCGCGCGGATGCCCGCGAGCAGGCGTTCGGCATCCTCCAGCCGGGATCCGACGCCGAAGCTGGCCCGAAGCGAGCCGGACGGCAGGCCGAGGCGCTTCAGCAGGGGATGGGCGCAGAAGCGTCCATCGCGCAGGCCCACGCCGTGCTCGGCGGCGAGGTAGGCAGCCACCAGTCCTGCGTCGTAGCCCTCGACGGAGAAGTTGACCACGCCGATGGTGTCCGTTTCCGGGTTGCTGTCCTTAAAGATCTGGTGGACCGTGACCCCGTTGATGTTTTGCAGGCCCTCCACGAGGAAGGAGCGGATGGCCGATTCGTGGGCGTGCCACCGGTCCTGGTCCAGCCCCGCGAGGACCTGTGTGGCGCGGGCCAGGGTGGCGGCTCCGAGGACGTTCGGTGAGCCCCCCTCGTGGCGTGCCGGCCCGCTGGCCCAGCTGACGCCGTCGAGCCTTGCTTCCTTCACCGCGCCGCCGCCGGCAAGGTGCGGGACGCCCGCGTCCAACCAGTCAGGGCGTCCCACCAGGACGCCGGCGCCGAACGGTGCGTACAGCTTGTGGCCGGAAAACGCGAGGTAGTCGATGCCGTCGGCGCTGATGTCCACCCGGCGGTGCGGTGCGAGTTGGGCAGCATCCACCACGATCCGTGCCCCGTGCTGGTGGGCCAGCGCGGCCAGGGCCCGGATGGGAAGGATCTCGCCGGTGACGTTTGAAGCGCCGGTGACTGCCAGCAGGCTGACCCCGCCCTGCTCCAGCTCCGCGCGGACGGCGTCAACGGTGCCAGCGACCGTCTCTGCCGCCACGATGCTCCGGTGCGGTACGCCCTGCCAGGGCAGCAGGTTGGCGTGGTGTTCGATGTCCAGGTAGAGCACATCGCCGGCGGGCCGGCCATCTCTGATGGGAAGACAACCTGCCAGCAGGTTGAGCGAATCCGTGGTGTTGCGCGTGAAGATGACCGAGTCGTCCGGGCGGCCCCCAACGAAATCGCGGACAATGCTGCGCGCGTTCTCGTAAACCGAGGTGCTGATCTGGGAGGCGTACCCTGCCCCGCGGTGGACGCTGGCGTAGTAGGGCAGGATCTCGTTCAGGTAGGCGGACACCACGGAGAGCGCCGGGGCGGATGCGCCATAGTCAAGGTTCGCGTAGCGCACGTGGCCGCCGGTAATGAGCGGCGCCTGGATTTCCGCGCCGGTGACCGCCGCGAGGGGCCGTCCGGCAACGGCGTGGCGTTCAGCAGCAACGGCCGATTCGGTGGTGGCGGGCTGGGGGGAGACGGTGGCAGTTGTCACAGAGACCTCACTTGAATACAGGACTCCGGCATAGTGGAATCCGCGCTTGCCGCATCCGCTCCGGACCGGCCTGGTCGTCACCCGGGGCACCCCACCGCGAATGGAGGGTTGCCGGCCAGCAAACCGGGGTTTAGCGCTGGCACTCGTGACCTGGATAAAAGCGTAGGACATGCGGCGGCCAAGGCTGAACCTGCAGCGATTGTTAAGCCCTTTGTTACGCGCTGCCGAATAAACGACGGCGGCCACCTCCTTTGGGAGGTGCCCGCCGTCGCTTTATTCGTTTTCCCGTAGAAAAGTCAACCGTTACAGCAAATCATCCAGGTAAGGGTTCAGGCGGTGCAGCACCTCTGAGTGCAGGATGGAGTTGGTGGCCAGGGCGTTCCCGCCAAAGGGGCCGTCCTCGCCTTCCAGGGACGTGAAACGGCCGCCGG
This sequence comes from Arthrobacter sp. E1SS-5, assembly GCF_057073715.1. NCBI lineage: Bacteria > Bacillati > Actinomycetota > Actinomycetes > Micrococcales > Micrococcaceae > Arthrobacter > Arthrobacter sp. E1SS-5. The sequence continues at coordinate 2,723,468 of NZ_CP172703.1, read as the reverse complement.
CCTCCACCACGATCGGCACCAGGGCGGCCATGTCGTAGAGGTTCAGCTCCGGTTCACAGGCAATGTCCACGGAGCCCTCGGCCACCATGCAGTACGACCAAAAATCGCCATAGGCGCGTGTCCGCCACACGTCTTCGGTGAGGCCCAGGAACTCGTCGAGGTTTCCCCGTTCCTTCCAGCCGGTGAGGCTGGAGTAGGAGAGGGAGGCATCGGCGAGGCTGGAGACGTTGGAGACGCGGAGCCGTGTGGCAGCCGCCAGGGACCTGCCCATGTACGCGCCCATCCCCTTCGCCGCCCACCAGCGCTTGCCCAGGGCCGGGGCGCTGACCACGCCCACCGCCGGCTCTCCCTCGTCAACCAGGGCGATCAGGGTAGCCCAGACCGGAACGCCGCGGACAAAGTTCTTGGTCCCGTCGATGGGGTCGATGATCCAGCGCCGCGAACCGTGGCCAGTGCTGCCGAACTCTTCGCCCAGGACCGCGTCACGGGGGCGGGAACGCGAGAGCTGCCCGCGGATCGCTTCCTCGGCGGCCTTGTCCGCATCGGTGACCGGCGTCAGGTCCGGCTTGGTCTCAACGTGGAGGTCCAGGGCCTTGAAGCGGCTCATGGTCTGGTCATCCACGGAGTCGGCCAGGACATGTGCCAGGCGCAGGTCATCGTTGTAGCTCGAAGCGGGTTGGATCATGGTTCCAAACTACCGTCTGCCCACGCTTCTTCCGGGGAGAACGCGTCAGTTGACGCTGCCGAGCTCCTTGGTTTCCTGTGCTTCCATCCTCGGATCGGTGCCGAGCAGCCGCCGCAGCGACGCGAGCCGTGCGGGACCAGTGGGACCTGCGTGTCCGTCCGCCACCCAGTCGTCGAGGCCGCAGTCCACTGCAGTTGCCGTGTGCTTGCAGCCCCGTTCGCAGTTCTCGATGCCGGGGGAGAGGTCCGGGAACGAGCGCAGGATCCGGTCAGGGTCCACGTGGGCCAGGCCGAAGGATCTGATGCCCGGGGTATCGATGATCCAGCTGCCGGCCGGCGCGTCCGCCAGCCGCAGCGCCAGGGCCGACGACGACGTGTGCCGGCCCCGGCCGGTCACCGCGTTGACTCCGCCGGTGGCCCGCTCGGCCCCGGTCAGCGCGTTGACCATGGTGGACTTGCCCACGCCCGAGTGTCCGAGCATCACCGTGACCTGGCCGTCCAGGTGCGCGCGAAGCTCGGCAACGGCGGCGCTGTCCAGCCGGGCCGAAAGGCCGTCGTCGGAGCGCGCGTCGATGCCCGAGGCCTGGGCGTCAGCAGTCCGGCTGATGATCACCGGGAAGTCCAGGTGGGTGTAGTTGGACAATAGATCCGCGGGGTCCTTGACGTCGGCCTTGGTGACCAGCAGGATCGGTTCGATTCCGGCATCGTACGCGGCCACCAGGGCACGATCGATGAATCCGGTCCGCGGCTCCGGATTGGCCGCCGCCACCACAATCACCAGCTGGTCCGCGTTGGCCACCACGGCCCGTTCGATCGGGTCCGTGTCGTCCGCGCTGCGGCGCAGGAGCGTTTTGCGGTCCTGGATCTTCACCAGGCGGGCCAGCGTGTCCGGCGCTCCCGACACGTCTCCCACAAGCGAGACGAAGTCACCGGCAACCACCGGCGAGCGGCGAAGTTCTCGGGCGCGTGCCGCTATGACCACGCGTTCGTTCTTCGAGTCCTCACCCACCACTGCCGTGTACCGGCCACGGTCCACGGTGATGATCCGTCCGGTGACGGCGTCGTCGTGGCTGGGCCTGTCCTTGGTGCGGGGCCTGGAACCCTTTTTGTTGGGCCGGATACGGACGTCTGATTCGTCCCAGGAGTCAGTGCGCCGCGCCACCGCTGGGCTCCTCCGGTCCGGATGCCGCTGCGGCGTCCTGGGCCAGCATGCCTGCCCACAGCTGGGGAAAATCAGGCATGGTCTTGGCGGTGGTGGCAATGTCCTCCACCTGCACGCCCTTCACTGCCAGGCCCAGGATGGCGCCGGCAGTTGCCATGCGGTGGTCGGCGTAACTGCGGACGACGCCGGCATGCAGACGGGCGGGGCGGATGACCAGGCCGTCGCTGGTTTCCTCTGCGTCTCCGCCAAGCCGGTTGATTTCCGCCACCAGCGCCGCGAGCCGGTCCGTCTCGTGTCCGCGCAGGTGGGCGATGCCCGTGAGCCGGGAGGGACCGGTGGCGAGCGCGCACAGGGCTGCGACGGTGGGGGCCAGCTCACTGGTGTCGGCAAAGTTGCCGCCCTTGATCTCCTGGCCGCCGGTGACGGTCAGGACGCCGTCGGCCAGGGTGACGTGTGCGCCCATTTCCGCGAGGATGTCGCGCCACAGGTCTCCCACCTGCTGGGTTTCCGCCGGCCAGTTGGGAATCCGCACCGTACCCTTCGAAGCCAGTGCGGCCGCCAGGAACGGACCGGCGTTGGACAGGTCCTGCTCGATCCGCTGGTCGAAGGCACGGATGGGCCCGGGCGCCACCACCCAATGGTTGGGAACGGAATCGTCAACGGACACGCCCGCACCTCGCAGGACAGCCACGGTCATGTTGATGTGGTCCAGGCTGGGCACCGGCTTACCCACATGTTCCAGGTGCAGCCCTTCGTCAAACCTCGCCCCCACCAGGAGGAGGGCGGAAACGAACTGGGACGAGGCGCTGGCGTCGATCACCAGATGGCCGCCCCGCACCGTGCCCTTGCCTTCCACCACGAACGGGAGCGACGACGCCGCGGAGCCGTCCTCGGACGCAACAGCCACGCCCAGCGCCTTGAGGGCCTCGATGATGGTGCCCATGGGACGCTTCCGGGCGTGCGGGTCGCCGTCGAACACGCTGGTTCCGTTGCGCAGCGCCGCCAGCGGCGGAACGAACCGCATGACGGTGCCGGCCAGCCCACAGTCGATCCTGGTGAGGGATGCCCCGGCGGCTGCCGGCAGCGGAACCACCTCCAGGTCAGGGCCAAAGTCGCCGTCCCCGGGCACCTCGGTAATGGTGGCACCAAGCTGCCGGAGCGCGTCGATCATCAGTGCGGAATCCCTGGAGTGCAGGGGTGCCCGCAGCCGGGATGGACCCTCTGCCAGGGCGGCCAGGACCAAGTACCTGTTGGTCAGGGACTTGGATCCAGGCACCGTCACGGTGGCATCGACGGGCCGGGACGCAAAGGGGGCGGCCCAGTGCTCCACAGGTGTTCCTGACCCGTCCCGGGTGGCAGCTGTTGCGGTCATTCGTGCTTATGCTCCCGTGGCGTGTACTGCACGGCGTACAACTTTGTCCGCCTTGTCCAGCTTCTTGGTGGTGGTGCGGCGCGCATCGGCAGCAAGGTGCGAGGCGTTCCTGCGGGCATCGGCGGCCAAGTGCTCGGCACGCCAGGCCAGGCCCGGCTTGCCGGCGGTGTCCACGGAAGCCAGCAACGCCCCGCCGCTCAGCGAGAGGTTCTTAAGCAGCTGGTTCCGGCGGTTCTCGCGCCCTTCCTTGCTGCTGATGTCCGCACTGCGCCACTCAACAAAGGTATTGAGGAGCGAGACCACGGTCAGAAGGCCCGCCGAGAGCCGGGAGAACTTGCCAAGGCCGAACAGGACGCCGGCTCCCACCTGGGTACCACCGATCACGCGCGCCAGGGTCTTCTCACTCGCCTGGAAGGGGAGTGAGGCCGCCGCCTTGCGCAGGAGCGGCGAGAGCTGCCGGGCAGTGTCGTCGGAGTTCTTGAGCTTGTCCAGTCCGGCAAGAACGAAACTGGAGGCAAGCATGGGGCGGGCGAGCGTGCGGACAAAGGACATGGATTTCCTCCTGGATGGACGAGCCGCGGCGAGCGGCGGAGTCGGTCCTAGTCTTGCACTTTTGGGGAATATTTGCCCGCGGGGGGCGGTTATCGATGTCGGGTTCGTGACAGGGGCCCAGGCGATCATTCACCCGATACGGAGCGGAGTTGGGCCTTGGGGAAGGTGTTGGACGGAACCAGACCGGCGGGGCCGGTGGCAGTGGATAGTCTTGCCGCGGAGCCGCTGGAGTACGGCATGCCCCGGGCGGGAAGCCGGACAGTAGACTTGAAGGCAATGAGCACCTTGGATCCGGCCGTCGCGGCCATGTATGAGGCTACCCCCGCCGAAGTGAACGGAAAGGCGGGAGCCGCGCCCCTGCCGTCCGGCCAGGGCGGTCCTGGTTCGGAGACCGCCGAAGCCGGCCCGAATGACGGCTCCGGACTGGATGTCTCCACGGAGACCATGGAGGAGCGCCGCCTGCGCTTCGAGCGGGACGCCATGCAGTATGTGGACCAGTTGTACTCGGCCGCCATGCGCATGGCCCGGAACCCGTCGGACGCGGAGGACCTGGTCCAGGAGGCCTACACCAAGGCCTTCTCGGCGTTCCACCAGTACAAGCCGGGAACCAACCTGAAGGCCTGGCTGTACCGGATCCTTACCAACACGTACATCAACCTGTACCGCAAACGGCAGCGCGAGCCGTTGCAGTCCAATTCGGACAGCATTGAGGACTGGCAGCTGGCACGGGCGGAGTCGCATACGTCGAGCGGACTGCGTTCGGCTGAGGCCGAGGCCTTGGACCACCTTCCGGATTCTGACGTGAAGCGGGCCCTGCAGGATATCCCTGAAGAGTTCCGCCTGGCGGTGTATTTCGCCGACGTGGAGGGCTTCGCCTACAAGGAAATTTCAGACATCATGAACACCCCCATCGGCACCGTGATGTCCCGGCTGCACCGCGGCCGGCGAATGTTGCGGGACATGCTCGCGGAATACGCTGCCGAGCGGGGATTCAAAACAGCCGCGGATTCGTCGGAAGCGGCAGGAAGCAAAGCACAGGAGAACAGGAAATGAGCGACTGCCAGGGATTGGGCGATTGCGACGACACCCGGATGCAACGCATCTACGAATACCTTGACGGGGCGTTGACCCGTGAGGACCTGACCGAGATCAAGAACCACTTGGATGAGTGCCCTGAGTGCACGCAGCAGTATGACCTCGAGTGCGTCATCCGCAACATGGTCAAGCGCTCGTGCACCGAGTCCGCGCCGGACAACCTGAAGAACGCCATCCTGGACAGGATTCACACGATCCGCCCCGTGGAGGCGTAGGCATATAGCTTCAGTGTGCGGACCTGGGCCGCAGACAGCAAAGGACCCCGCAAGCCGAGTGGCTTGCGGGGTCCTTCGCTTGAACCGTAGTTCCTGGCATGTGCCTAGGTGTTGGGGCGCTTCCCGTGGTTCGCGCCGCCACGCTTACGGTCACGACGCTTGCGTGCACGCTTGCTCATAGCTGGCCTCCTTACTGTTGGTACTCAAAAGAGCTGCCCTCCAGTCTCCCACATGATCTGGCGCCCCGCGAACCGGGAAACGGCGGATGACCTGCGGCAGTGCGTTCGGCCCCTGCCCCCTAGCGGCGCAGGGTGCTGTGGATGGCTGCCCGGGCGTCTTCCAGGACTGCACGGACGGTTTCCAGGGTCGCCGGGCCTATGGGCCCGCGCAGGGCGTACCGGCTCAGCTCTGCACGGAGGTCCTCACTGAACTGCTGCAGCATCAATTCAACGTCACGGCGTTGCATTGAGGCTGCGATGCCGTTCTCCACGCCCGCCACGTCGTCCCGGCGCCGGTCCAGCTCTGCGAGGCCCGCTGCGGTGATGCGGTAGTTGGTGCGCCGCCCTGCCGGTTCGGTGGACACCAGGCCGTCCTCCTCGAGTTTGCCCAGCCTTGGGTAGATGGTTCCGGCGCTGGGCGCATAGGTTCCGCCAAACCGGTCCTTGAGCGCCTTGATGAGCTCGTAACCGTGTTTGGGCCCGCCTTCGAGGAGGGCCAGGAGGTAGAGGCGCAACGCTCCATGTGCGAAGACGGGCGGCATCAGCGTTCCGCTTTGCCGCCGTCAACGGGTGCGGGAGCGTGGAAGATCGAGGTCTTGCCGGACACGGAGTTGGTCCGCACCAGCATCAGTTGCCCATCCGGCCCGGCAATGGTCTCCACCTTGCCGTTGGCCAAGAGGCACTGCTGGCCGTCAAGGACCACCGCACCGCCGGCCGACTTGGCCACAATGTCCACGCCTACGTCATGGGGCAGTCGGATGGTGAGGTCGCCGGATACCGAATTCGAGCCAAAGTCGCGGGTGAAATCGAGCAGGTCGAAGCTGAGGTGGCCGCTGACGGTGTTGGTGCGCACATTGGTGAAGTGGCCGGACGCCGTAACCTCCCCGGAGACGCTCTTCGCGGTGAGTACGCCGCGGTGGTCCCGGACGGCCACGCTTCCGCTGACGGTGTTGACCTGCAGTTCGCCGGACGTACCTTCTGCGGCGACCGTCCCGGAGACGGTGTTGAGGCGCACGTGGGCGGAAGTGCCGGACACCAGTCCGTCCCCGCTCACAGTTCCCGCTTCCACCTCGACGTTGCCTGGAACTGCAATGGTGATGACGGCGGAGTTCCCGCTGTTGTGGTTGACCGTCTCCATCAGGTTCTTGAACCAGCCCTGGGCACCGTGCAGTTGGTGCCGGACCTCCAGCCTGCCGCCGCTGAGGGAGACGGCCACCGGGTCCCCGTGGACCTCGGACACCTCGAGCCGGACCACGGGTTCGGCGTGCGCGACGACGTGGAAGCTGCCGCGGACCATCCCCAGCTTGAGGGACGCCACGTCCGCTATGACGATGGTCTGCGGGTTCTCAACAGTCCAGGTTTCCTCGGTCACGGTCCCCTCCAAAAGGCGATATATCGCGTTGCCACTTCAACCTATCGGCGCCGCCGGGCAGGGTCAAGATATATCTCGAAAGCCTACTGCGGTGCCTCCAGGCCCAGCCACTGGAACCACCCGCGGTGCAGCACCAGCCAAGCCATGAGGCCGTAACCGGCCTGGCCCGGTGTACCGCCGTTGGCGGCGAGGTCCTGGCGCCACTGCTCGTGGTTCAGGAGGGGTGAGAAGGTATCGACGTAAAGGTGCTTGCGCCGCGTGGTGACATCCGCGAAGGCGGTATTCAACTCGTCAAGCCGCCGGTTTTGGGCTGGATCGAGCGTGGGGGGCGGTCCCACTACGAAAACCTCGATGCGGTTCTGGGAAGCCGAGTCCAGGATGTTGGCCAGGTTCAGCCTGCTCCGTGCGGTGGACAGGCCGAACTCGATGTCACGTCCGGACAGGCCGATCACCAGCCGGTTCTCCGCCTGGGCGCTGAAACGGCGGCCCGCTTCGTCGAGCCAGCGTGCCGCCAGTCCCTCGGTGCCTTCCTGCGGGCAGGGGAGCGCATAGCTTTCCAGCAGCATGCCGTCCTGGGGAGTGCGGGCCAGCACCCGGCCCAGCCAGCCAAGCGCCCGGGGATCGCCCAGTCCGGCCAGCAATTCATCTCCTACAGCTGCGATCCGCAGCTTCCTGTCTTCCACGCGTTCCTCTTTACTTCGGTACGGGTCTACTTCGGACGGCCGCTGCCACCGCCGCCGCGGCTGCGGAGGTTGAAGGCGGCGCTGTCAGTCCATTAAACAGAACTGCCCGGCCGGAGTCTGGTATTTCGACGTCCGGCCGGGCAGCCTTACTGCTTACTTCCGTTCAAATGCCTGCTTCAGGAGGGCATCCTGTTCCGCAGCGTGGCGCTTCATGGAACCGGCGGCGGTGGAGGCGGATGCCGGCCGGGACACCAGCCGCACGCGCCGGTCAAGGATCTCCGGCAGGTGCAGGCCGACGAACGGCCACGGTCCCTGGTTTGCGGGCTCGTCCTGTGCCCACACCACTTCGGCGTTGGGGTACTTGGCGAGTTCCGCTGCGATCTCCTGGTGCGGCAGCGGGTACAGCTGCTCCACGCGGACGATGGCAGTGGTCTGGTCGCCGGTCTTCTGCCGGGTGGACAGGAGATCGTAGTACAGGCGGCCGGAGACCAGGAGCACGCGTTCGACGGCGGTGGCCGGCAGCTGCTCATGCTCACCAATGACCGGGCGGAACGTGCCGCTGGTGAAGTCCTCCACGGACGAGGCGGCGGCCTTCAGGCGAAGCAGCTGCTTGGGCGTGAAGATGATCAGCGGCTTGCGGGGGCGGCTGTACGCCTGGCGGCGCAGCAGGTGGAAGTGCGAGGCGGCTGTGGTGGGGTTGGCCACGATCATGTTGTCCTCCGCGCACAGCTGCAGGAAGCGCTCGATCCTTGCCGAGGAGTGGTCCGGACCCTGGCCTTCGTAGCCGTGCGGAAGCATCAGGACCAGCGAAGAGCGCTGTCCCCACTTCTGCTCTGCCGAGGAAATGAACTCATCGATGATGGTCTGTGCACCGTTGACGAAGTCACCGAACTGGGCCTCCCAGAGGACCAGGGCATCCGGGCGCTCCACGGAGTAGCCGTACTCGAAGCCCATGGCCGCGTATTCGGACAGCAGGGAGTCGTAGATCCACAGCTTGGCCTGGCCGTCAGAGAGGTTGCCGAGGGGCAGCCATTCCTTGCCGTTGGCGCGGTCGTGGAAGACAGCGTGGCGCTGGACGAACGTACCGCGGCGGGAGTCCTGGCCGGCCAGGCGTACGGGGACGCCTTCCATGATCAGCGAGCCGAAGGCAGCGATCTCGCCGAAGCCCCAGTCGATGCCGCCCTGGCGGGACATCTGCTCGCGCTTTTCGAGCAGCTGCTTCAGCTTGGGGTGGACCGTGAAGCCCTCGGGGATCTCCACGTGGGCCTTACCGATTCGGGCCAGCGTTTCGGCGCTGATGGCCGTGGAGGCCGGCGCGCTGACGCTGGAATCGGACTGCTGGGACTTTGGCCGTTCAATATCGGACACGGCGGCGGAATCCGCGGTCACGATCGGAATCGGTGAGGTCTGGGCGGCGTGGGTCTCGGCGAAGACCCGCTCCAGCCGTTCCTGGTAGTCGCGGAGCAGCTGCTCGGCTTCTTCCTCGGTGATGTCTCCGCGGCCGATGAGCGACTCGGTGTACAGCTTGCGGACGGAGCGCTTGGCTTCGATCAGGTTGTACATCAGCGGCTGGGTCATCGAGGGGTCGTCACCCTCGTTGTGGCCCCGGCGGCGGTAGCACACCATGTCGATGACGACGTCCTTGTGGAAACGCTGCCGGAACTCGTAGGCCAACTGGCCGATGCGGACAACGGCTTCAGGGTCGTCGCCGTTCACGTGGAATACGGGCGCCTGGATCATCTTGGCAACGTCCGTGGAGTACGTGGACGAACGCGACGACGACGGGGCGGTGGTGAAGCCCACCTGGTTGTTGACCACGATGTGGATGGTGCCACCGGTGCGGTAGCCGCGGAGCTGGGACAGGTTGAGGGTCTCGGCCACCACACCCTGTCCGGCGAAGGCTGCGTCACCGTGCACCATGATGGGCAGGACGGGGAACGATTCGCCCTGGTCCAAGCGGTCCTGCTTGGCCCGGACGATGCCCTCAAGGACGGAGTCCACGGCTTCCAGGTGCGACGGGTTGGCGGCGAGGTAGACCTTGGTTTCCTTGCCGTTGTCCGAGGTGAACGTGCCTTCGGTGCCCAGGTGGTACTTGACGTCGCCGGATCCCTGGACGGAGCGGGGATCCTGCGTACCCTCGAATTCGCGGAACACCTGGGCGTAGGTCTTGCCGGCGATGTTGGTCAGGACGTTGAGGCGGCCACGGTGGGCCATGCCGATGGCAACCTCGTCCAGGCCGTCGTCGGCGGCATCGGACATGATCGCGTCCAGCAGCGGGATCAGGGACTCGCCGCCCTCGAGGGAGAAGCGCTTCTGGCCCACGAACTTGGTCTGCAGGAAGGTTTCGAATGCCTCGGCAGCGTTCAGCTTGGAGACGATCCGCAGCTGCTCTTCCCGGCTGGGCTTGGAGTAGGGGTGTTCCAGCTGGTCCTGGAACCACTTGCGCTCGGCAGGTTCCTGGATGTGCATGTACTCGATGCCCGTGGTGCGGCAGTAGGCATCGCGGAGGACGCCAAGGATGTCGCGGAACTTCAGCATCGGCTTGCCGCCGAAGCCGCCGGTGGGCCATTCGCGGTCCAGGTCCCAGAGGGTCAGGCCGTAGGTGAGGACGTCAAGGTCCGGGTGCTTGCGCTGCACGTATTCCAGCGGATCGGTGTCAGCCATGAGGTGGCCGCGAACGCGGAAGGAGTGGATCAGCTGCTGGATCCGGGCCACCTTGTTGATCTCGTCGGCCGGGTCCACCTGCAGGTCGGGGCTCCAGCGGACGGGCTCGTAGGGGATGCGCAGTGCTTCAAAAATCTCGTCGTAGAAGTTCTGTGCACCCAGCAGGAGCTGGTGGACCAGCTTCAGGAACTCGCCGCTGCCGGCGCCCTGGATGACGCGGTGGTCGTAGGTCGAGGTCAGGGTGAGGACCTTGCTGATGGCGTTCTGGGCGATGATCTTCTCGCTGGCGCCCTGGAACTCAGCGGGGTAGTCGAGGGCGCCGACGCCGATGATGGCTGCCTGGCCCTTGGAAAGGCGCGGCACCGAGTGCACGGTTCCGATGCCGCCGGGGTTGGTCAGGGACACAGTGGTGCCCTGGTGGTCCTCAGCGGTGAGCTTGCCGTTGCGGGCCCGCTTGATGAGGTCCTCGTAGGTATGCCAGAACTCGGCGAAGTTGAGGGTCTCGGCCTTCTTGATGTTCGGGACCATGAGGAGGCGGGTGCCGTCGGGCTTAGGCATATCGATGGCGATGCCGAAGTTGACGTGTGCCGGCTGGACCGCGACGGGCTTGCCGTCCACCTCGTCGTAGTACACGTTCATCGACGGGAACTGGGACAACGCCCGGATCACGGCATAGCCGATGAGGTGCGTGAAGGACACCTTGCCGCCGCGGGCGCGGGCCAGGTTGGAGTTGATGACCACGCGGTTGTCGATGAGCAGCTTTGCGGGAATGGCGCGCACGCTGGTGGCCGTGGGCACCTGGAGGCTGGTGACCATGTTGGTGGCGATGGCCTTGGCCGGGCCGCGGAGGACGGAGACGACGTCTTCCTCCGGGGCGGTGGGGGCCTTGACGTTCTTGGGCAGCTGGGCCGGGATGGGCTGCGAGCCGGTGGCCGCTTCAGTCTTCTTGCCGCCGTCGCGGGCCTCGGTTGCCGGGGCCTTCTTGACGGGCGCGGGGGCTGCTGCAGGGGTGGCCGGGGCAGCGGCAGGCGGCGCCGCCGGGGGAGTTGCAGGGGCAGCTGCCGGCGACGGTGCCGGAGCCGGTTTCACGACGGGGAGTTCCCTGGTGGGAGGGTTGGCAGTGTGCGCGGAATTTCCGTTGGAAGAAGAACCGTTGCCCGAGTCGAAGGATTCAAACAGCGGCCACCACTTGGCATCCACCGCGTTCTTGTCCTGCTGGTACTGCTCGTACAGTTCGTCAACGAGCCACTCGTTCCCGCCAAATTCCTCTGGTAGACGGTGGCTTGGCTGCTCTGGCACTTGAAATACGCCTCTTCCATGAGTTTGATTTCTCTTTGGCCCCCCGGTGCTTCAGCACTACGTTCGAACCAGTCTCTGTCCTCTGAACCCGGACCTTTGCAAGTCTAGTGAGCATTCCGTGTTAACTGCCAATAAGGGTGACCCAAATCATGACGCGGCGTACGGGGCCGGAAATATACCGGCCATTCCGGCTCCGCCGGCGACCCCCGGCCACCACCGCAACGGCTCCCGCAGGCCGGAAGCAGGGCGCTTTCCACCGCAGTGCCGCCCCTCCGGCAGAGGGGTGCTCCTGTAGACTGAAATTCTTATGGACAGTAAATCTAGGTGCCGGCCTGGGCGCTGTCAGCGCAGCGTGAACAGAAGCGCCGCGCAGTCCGCCCACAGAGCCGGCAAACCCCGACAACGCGCCCATCACCAGCCAACGGCCCAGCTTGCCGCCACCCGCACGGACCAGGCATCGGTATCTGCCGACCATCCTCCGCCGGGACGTAACAGCTTCCCAACCTTCCTATTGAGCACGCTTGAGGCAGCTTCCGCACGTCGGGCGGGATGCTGAATGGAGTGGCTTCTCCTTGCAGCAGGCTTGCTGCTGATCGCCGGCACAGGGTTCTTTGTTGCCGTCGAATTCTCCCTCATCGCACTGGACCAGCCCACGGTCCAGCGCGCAATCGACGACGGCGACACGGGGGCAGTGCCCCTGCTCACCTGCCTTAAGTCGCTGTCAACCCAGTTGTCCAGTTGCCAGCTCGGCATCACCTTGACCACGCTGCTCACCGGTTACGTCATGGAACCGTCCGTGGGCCGCCTCCTTGAGGCGCCGCTGGCCGCCGTCGGACTTCCCGCTGTGGCGGTGCAGTCCGTCTCACTCATCCTGGCAATGGTCCTGGCGACGCTGCTGTCCATGCTCCTGGGTGAGCTGGTGCCGAAAAATATGGCGATCGCGCTGGCCTTCCCCGTGGGCCGGGCCCTGGCGGGGCCGCAGCTGGTCTTCACCACGATCTTCAAGCCGGCCATCCTGGTCCTCAACGGTTTCTCCAACCGGATCCTTCACATCTTTGGGCTGGAAGCCAAAGAGGAGATTTCGGGTGCGCGGACGCCGGCAGAGCTTGCCTCGCTGGTCCGCAGGTCCGCGGCGATGGGAACGCTCGACGCCGGGACTGCCAACTTCATTGCCCGAACCTTGAATTTCTCCTCACGGACAGCGGCGGACGTGATGACGCCGCGCATCCGGCTGGAGACGATCGACGCCGACCAGCCGGTGTCCGACGTGGTGGACGCGGCACGCCGGACCGGGTACTCGCGGTTCCCCGTCATCGGTGACTCCGCCGACGACATCCGCGGCCTGGTGCACGTCAAGAAAGCCGTTGCCGTTCCGTGGGAACGCCGGCAGAACCTCGAAGCCGGCGCCATCATGACCGAGGTACTGCGCGTTCCGGAGACCATCCACCTGGATGCGCTGCTGGCCGAACTGCGGGAAGGCAACCTGCAGTTGGCTGTGGTGCTGGACGAGTACGGCGGAACCGCCGGAATCGCCACCCTGGAGGACCTGGTGGAGGAGATCGTGGGGGAGGTGGCGGACGAACACGACAAGGTCCGCCCGGGACTCCTGCAAAGCGCCTCCGGCGACTGGTATTTCCCCGGGCTCCTCCGGCCCGACGAATTGTCCGAGCAGATCCCGGGCCTGAGTGTTCCGGATGAGGCGGCCTACGAAACCGTGGGCGGCTATGTGATGAGCAAACTGGGCAGGATCGCCCTCGTCGGCGACACAGTGGACGTCAACGGCGGAACACTCAGCGTCACCAGGATGGACGGCCGCAGGATTGACCGCATCTGCTTCCACCCAATGGCGGAACCGGCTGCGCATGATGCCAATGACAGGAGCAAGCCATGAGCGACTGGGCCGGAATTTTCTGGCTGGGGTTCCTCCTGCTGGGCAACGCCTTTTTTGTGGCCGCTGAATTCGCCATCATGTCAGCGCGCCGCAGCCAGATCGAGCCTCTCGCCGACACCGGATCCAAGCGCGCCCAGACCACCCTGCGGGCCATGGAAAACGTCTCCCTGATGCTGGCCTGCGCACAGTTGGGGATCACTGTCTGTTCGCTGCTGATCCTGCTGGTGGCCGAGCCGGCAATCCACCACCTGCTGGCTGTCCCCATGGAGACCGTGGGCCTGCCGGCGGAAGCGGCCGACGTTGCGGCCTTCGCCGTGGCCCTGATGGTGGTGACGTTCCTGCACGTAACGTTCGGCGAGATGGTGCCCAAGAACATCTCGGTGTCCGTGGCCGACAAGGCGGCCCTGTTCCTGGCCCCGCCACTGCTGTTCATCTCACGCCTGGTCCACCCTGTGATTTCAGCACTCAACTGGTCCGCCAACCACATCCTGAAGCTGATGCGGATCGAGCCCAAGGACGAGGTCACATCCTCCTTCACGCTGGAAGAGGTGCAGTCGATCGTGCAGGAGTCCACCCGCCACGGACTGGTGGACGACGACGCCGGGCTGATCACCGGTGCACTCGAGTTCTCTGAGCACACGGCGGAGGACATCATGGTGCCGCTCGAGAAGCTCGTCATGCTGGGGGCTTCGACCACGCCGGTGGAGTTTGAGAAGGCCGTCAGCAGAACCGGCTTCTCGCGGTTCCCCATGCTGGATGACGAGGACATGCTGTACGGCTACCTCCACGTGAAGGATGTGCTGTCCATTCCGGAGTCGGGCTACGAGCTGCCGATTGCCGAGAGCCGCATCCGCTCGCTGGCCAACCTTTCCCTGGGCGACGAGATCGAAAAGGCCATGTCCGTCATGCAGCGGACAGGATCCCACCTGGCGCGGGTCATCGGCCCCGATGGCAACACCAGGGGTGTCCTTTTCCTGGAGGACGTCATCGAACAGCTCGTCGGCGAGATCCGGGACGCAACCCAGGCCACCGGAATCCGCCGGCTGGGACAGCCGAACGGGAGCTGACATCCCGTGGCCCCTCCGCTGTGCAGAGGGGCCACGGGCCACCCGACCCCGTTCCAGAATCTAAATAGGAATCATTCGCATTTAGGTATAGGCTTGGCTGTGTTGCCTTTCCTTTCTGTGTGAACTGAGGTTTTCCGTGCGCCGTACAGCCACCGCCAGCTCCTTCCTTGCTGCCCTGACAGGCGTCGGGCTCCTGCTCAGCGCATGCAGCCCCCAGCCGTCGCAGGCCCCGGACGCGGCGCAGGGCATCAACGTGGTGGCGTCAACGAACGTATACGGGGACATCGCACGGACCGTAGGCGGTGACAGGGTCAGGGTCACCTCGATCATCAACAATGCCGGGCAGGATCCGCACTCCTACGAGGCGAACGCCCAGGACCGGCTGGCCGTGTCCAAGTCGAAGTTGGTCATTGAGAACGGGGGCGGCTACGACGACTTCATCCATACCCTGGTGGAGAGCAGCAAAATTGACAGCGCAAACGTGTTGACCGCCGTCGAGATTTCCGGCCTTGCCCACCCGGAGGAAGCCACGGCCGGTGCGTCGGCAACAGCCGCAGAGGGAGCCGGCGGCCACGACGAACACGATCACGGCGGCCTGAATGAGCATGTCTGGTACAGCCTGCCGGCCATGGAGCGAGTGGCCGACGCCATTGCGGGTAAGTTGGCGTCGCTGGATCCTGCCTCGGCTGCCTCCTTTACTGCCAATGCGGACTCCTTCAAGTCCTCCCTGTCGCAGCTTCAGTCCAAGGTGGAGGCCATGAAGACGGCCGCGCCGGGCAGCCGTGTTGCAGTCACGGAACCTGTCCCGCTGTACCTGTTGGAAGAGGCGGGACTGGTGAACGCCACGCCTGGGCAATACACCGCTGCCATCGAAGAGGGCAGCGACGTTCCTCCCGCAGTGCTGAAGGAGGCCACGGACCTGGTTGGCTCGAAGTCCGTCCGCTTCCTGGCCTACAACGCCCAAACGGAAGGCCCGCAGACGGAGGCATTGAAAAAGGCGGCCGAATCCGCAGGTGTTCCGGTTGTCGATTTCACTGAGACCCTGCCTGAGGGCAAGACCTACCTGCAGTGGATGACGGACAATGTGAACAACATCAGCAAGGTTTTGGAGACAAACTAGGTGAAATCCGTCGTAAGCCTAAAAGGGGCGTGCCTCGCATTCGGCCAGCGCATACTTTGGGAGGACCTGGACCTGGACATCAGGCCCGGGGAGTTTTTCGCCGTGCTGGGCCCCAACGGCAGCGGCAAGACAAGTTTCCTTAAGGTCCTGCTGGGCCTGCAAAAGCTGCAGTCCGGACAGGCAACACTGGACGGTCATCCGGTGGAACGCGGCAGCAGCCTGATCGGCTACATTCCCCAGCAGAAGTCGTTTGCCCCGGATACCCCTATGCGCGCCCGTGACCTGGTGGCCCTCGGGGTGGACGGCCACAAGTTCGGGATCCGGCTTTCAGCCCGCAAAACCAACCGCAGGGTGGACGAGTTGCTGGAACTGGTGGGAGCCTCTGACTACGCCAAAGTCCCGGTCGGCCAGCTCTCCGGCGGAGAGCAGCAGCGGCTCAGGGTGGCACAGGCGCTGGCGACGGATCCCAAGGTGCTGCTCTGCGACGAACCGTTGCTGTCCCTTGACCTCCACCACCAGCAGGCAGTCAGTGCCCTGATCCACCAGCAAAGCCGGGAACACGACAGTGCCGTCGTCTTCGTTACTCACGAAATCAATCCGATCATCGACTACGTGGACCGGGTGCTCTACCTGGCGGGGGGACGTTTCCGGGTCGGGGCGCCGGAAGAGGTCATGACCACGGAAGTACTTTCAGACCTTTACGGCAGCCACGTGGAGGTAATCCATGCCAACGGCAGGATCGTCGTGGTCGGCCTGCCGGACGCCACCACCCACCACCACCACGACGCAGACTCGCTGGCAGGGGAGGTGGCCTGATGGACGCCAACAGCATTTTGGGTGCCATCTTCAATTTCGACAACTATGGCGAACTGTTGGTCCTGGTCCAGAACTCGATCTGGGCAGGGGCCATTTTGGGCCTCCTCGGCGGCCTGGTGGGAACGTTCGTCATGAAGCGGGACCTCGCCTTCGCGGTCCACGGCATCTCCGAACTTTCCTTCGCCGGGGCCGCCTTCGCCCTGCTGGTTGGCGCGGACGTGGTATTTGGCTCGCTCATCGGATCGGTGGCGGCTGCCCTGCTGCTGGGCCTGATGGGGGTCCGGGCCAGGGATAAGAACTCGATCATCGGCGTCATCATGCCGTTCGGCCTGGGACTTGGAATCCTCTTCCTATCCCTGTACCAGGGCCGTGCCGCAAACAAATTCGGCCTGCTGACCGGCCAGATCGTCTCCGTGGACACCGTCCAGCTGCAGGCGCTGGCGGGGACCGCCGTCGTGGTTGTGCTTGTGCTGGTGGCCGTCTGGCGCCCGCTGAACTTCGCCAGCGTGGACCCCGAGCTCGCCGAAGCCAGGGGAGTCCCAGTCCGCACGCTGGGGCTCGTGTTCATGATTGTCCTGGGCGTCAGTGTGGCCCTGTCCATCCAGGTTGTGGGGGCCCTGCTGGTACTTGCCCTGCTGATTACGCCCGCAGCAGCAGCGCTGCGGGTCACGTCATCACCGGTACCGGTGGTAGTCCTGAGCGTGGTGTTCGCCGTGACAGCGACCGTTGGCGGCATCCTGCTGGCGCTGGGTGGACGGATCCCGATCAGCCCGTACGTCACCACATTGTCGTTCCTGATTTATGTGGTGTGCCGCATCATCGGCTCTGTGCGCGACGCCCGCGGCATCAACGGCCGGGTCCTTACAGTTTCCCGGCAGCCCTAAGGGCAGTGCAGTCCGGGCAGAGGCCGAAAATTTCCACGGTGTGGTCCACTTCGGTAAACCCGTGTTCAGCCGCCATGCGCACCGCCCACGTTTCCACGGCCGGTGCTTCCACCTCCACTGCCTTTCCGCAGTTCCTGCACAGCAGGTGATGGTGGTGGCCGGTCACGGCGCAGCGCCGGTACACAGCCTCACCGTCGCCGTTGCGCAGCACGTCCACCAGGCCTTCGTCCGCCAGTGACTGCAGGATCCGGTAGGCAGTGGCCAGTGAAACGGAGACGCCCTGGTTCTGCAGGATCCGGTACAGCTCCTGCGTGCTGACAAAGTCATCGAGGCTGTCCAGGGCTGCGCTGACGGCTTTCCGCTGTTTGGTAACGCGCTGTTCCTTGCCGCCTCCTGCCGGGGATGGGGCGGCGGAATCAGCCTTGACGCCGATCGGCATGGACGAACTCGCTTCCGTGGGGGGCAGACATCAAGATTACCAGCCGGCGTCCTGCAGCCGGATTTGCCGGCCGCGTTCGTGGACACCCTTCCGGAACGGACCCTAGGCTGGCGCTATGAAGCTGACCAAATACACCCATGCCTGTATCCGGCTCGAGAAGGAAGGCGGCGTCCTGGTCCTTGATCCGGGCACATTCTCCGAATCCGCCGAGGCACTGGCAGGAGCCCAGGCCGTCCTGGTAACCCACGAACACGCAGACCACCTTGACACCAAGGCGGTGGTGGAAGCGCTGGAAAGGGATAATGACCTGGAGCTGTACGCGCCCGAGGGCGTCGCCGGCCAGCTGCGCGGGGAAGCTCCGGACGCAGCGGACAGGATCCATACCGTGGAACCGGGATCGTCGTTCCAGGCTGCCGGCTTCGACATCCGCAGCTTCGGCGGCCAGCATGCCCTGATCCACCCCCAGATTCCCATGGTGGCCAACATCGGGTTCCTGGTGGACGGCAACGTGTACCACCCGGGGGACTCGTTCATCATCCCTGACGGTCTGGAGGTCCAAACCCTCCTGGTCCCGCTGCACGCACCGTGGAGCAAGTCCGCGGAAGTAGTGGACTTCGTGATTGGAGTGCGGGCGCCGCGCGCGTTCCAGATCCACGACGGGCTGCTCAATGACAACGGCCTGGGCATCGTTGAAGGGCACGTCAAGCGGATCGGTGCCAAGTACGGCACGGAGTACCGGCACCTGGCCCCGCGGGAGTCCGTGGAAGTCTAGCCCGGCGCGCCGGTCCATTCCCCGGTGTCCAGGAAGCGCGCGATTGCCGCTTCGTAAGGCGCCGGATCCAACCCCTGGGAAGCAAGCCACTCCTGGTTCCAGTGCGTGCCCGCATACCGGTCGCCGCCGTCGCACATCAACGAAACGACGCTGCCCTGCCGGCCTTCGGACAGAAGTTGGGCTACGGTTTCCCACACGCCCCAGAGATTGGTGCCCGTTGACGGGCCGGCATGCAGGCCCGCGTAGGAGTCCAGGTGCCGCATCGCGGCAACCGAAGCCGCGTCCGGTACCCGGACCATCCGGTCGATAACGGTGGGGATGAAGCTCGGCTCCATCCGGGTCCGGCCAATGCCTTCGATCCGCGACGGCAGGCCGGTGGGCTGCCCGTCCGCCCCACCCAGCCAGCCGGGGTAAAACGCGGAGTTTTCGGGGTCCACCACCAGCAGCTTGGTGGGATGCGAGTGGTAGCGCAGGTACCGGCCGATGGTGGCGCTGGTTCCGCCCGTGCCCGCGCCCACCACCACCCACTCCGGCACGGGGTGCGGTTCCTGGCTGAGCTGGCCGAAGATCGATTCGGCAATGTTGTTGTTCCCGCGCCAGTCGGTGGCCCGCTCCGCGTACGTGAACTGGTCCATGTAATGCCCGTTGCAGGTGGCGGCTACGTCTTCTGCCACGGCATACACGTCCGATGCGTTCTCCACCAGGAGGCAGGAGCCGCCAAACTGCTCAATCAGGGCGATTTTTTCCTGGCTGGTGGTGCGGGCCATGACGGCGATGAAGGGAAGTCCCAGGAGCTGGGCAAAATACGCTTCCGACACCGCAGTGCTGCCGCTGGAAGCCTCGACGATGGTGGTGTCCTGCCGGATCCAGCCATTGACCAGCCCAAACAGGAAAAGTGACCTTGCCAGCCGGTGCTTGAGGCTGCCGGAACGGTGCGTCGACTCGTCCTTGAGGTACAGCTGGATACCCCAGTGCTCCGGCAGCGGCACCGCGTAAAGGTGGGTGTCCGCGGACCGGTTGTTCTCCGCTTTGATGGTGCGGATGGCGCTGTCAGCCCACTCCCGGTCTGTTCCGTTGCTGCTGTTGCCGGCCCTGCCCTCGATCGTCACCAATCAAGCCTACCCGCGGCCCACGGGCCATCCGTCTAGAGTGGGACCCGTTGGCAGTACTGCCCTCAGTGGCAGTACTTAAGCGTGGTTCGCAGTACAAGGCGTAGGGAGTCCAATGAAGCCGTTGATCGACGTAGCGGAACTCGAGGCCAGGCTTGCCGCCGGGCACCGGACGGTGCTGCTGGACGTGCGCTGGGCTCTGGGTGATCCGCACGGCCGTGAACACTACCTCGCGGAACACCTGCCGGGCGCGGTCTTCGTCGACCTGGCCACTGAACTTTCTGATCCGGCGGTTCCGGACCACGGGCGGCATCCCCTGCCGACGCCGGAACAGTTCCAGGAGACGGCCCGGCGCTGGGGAATCCGGAACGGCGACGCGGTGGTTGGCTACGATGACAGCGGCAACATGGCAGCAGCGAGGCTGTGGTGGATGCTGCGTGACGCCGGCCTTTCCAATGTCAGCCTGCTCGACGGCGGTTTGGCAGCTTGGCGGGCGGCCGGACTCCCGCTCCAGTCGGGCCCGGTCCAGCCCAAGCCCGGTGACGTGGAGCTGGGCAGTGGGCACATGCCCGTGGCCGACGCCGGTGCTGCCGCCGGCTGGGCGCGCAGCGGCCTGTTGCTCGACGCGAGGGCAGGGGAGAGGTACCGGGGCGAGATTGAGCCCGTGGATCCGCGCGCCGGCCACATTCCCGGTGCGGTTAGTGCCCCCACGACGGACAACGTGGATGCCGCCGGGCGGTTCCTGCCGGCGGCGGAGTTGCGGCGGAGGTTTGAGGATCTCGGGGTCCAGGAGGGAACGCCGGTGGCGGTTTACTGCGGGTCGGGAGTCACTGCAGCCCATGAGGTTGCTGCGTTGGAACTTGCCGGGTTCCGGGCGGCGTTGTATCCCGGCTCTTTCTCGGAATGGTCCAACCGCCCGGAACTGCCGGTTGCCGTCGGCCCGGAACCGGCCGGCGGGACGGATGCCGGGGCGGGCAGGTCGCCGGCTGGAAACTCCGCAGGAGCCGGGGGTAGCGTCGCACTATGACACCAGGACGCCCCGTACCACCGCCCCTTGCCAAACCCATTGTTCCTGCCCCCAAAGCCGGTGCCGCAGCGGAAGCCGGCACCCTTGCCGCGGCCTGCGGTGCAGTATCCGGAGACAGCGGATTGGTCCCACTGACCGTGGCGAGGCGCGCGCCCAAACCGGACGACGTTGAGATCGGCATCGATTTCTGCGGGCTCTGCCACTCCGATGTGCACGCGACCCGGGGCGAATGGGGCGGCCAGACCTACCCGCTGGTACCAGGCCACGAAATCGTGGGAACAGTCAGCAGGATCGGGTCCGACGTCACCGACTTTGCCGTGGGCGACAGGGTGGGCGTGGGCTGCATGGTGGACTCCTGCCGCGAGTGCGACAGCTGCCTGGACGGCCTGGAGCAGTACTGCGAAAAGGGAATGACCGGAACGTACGGTGCGAAGGACCGCAGGAACGGCGACGCCATCACCCAAGGCGGCTACTCCTCGTCCATCGTGGTGGACCGCCGCTATGTCCTGCGCGTTCCGGACTCACTGGACCCGGCCGCCGCCGCGCCCCTCCTGTGCGCGGGCGTCACGACGTTTTCCCCGCTGCGGCACTTCGACGTCGAAGAAGGCGACGTGGTGGGCGTGGTGGGCCTCGGCGGACTGGGCCACATGGCCGTCAAGCTGGCCAAGGCAATGGGCGCGAAGGTGGTGGTCTTCACCACCTCGGAGTCCAAGGTTGCCGCTGCGCTGGAGTTGGGGGCCGACGAGGTGGTCCTCTCCCGGGACGAAACCGCGATGGCTGCCGCGGAGCGCACCATCGACATCATCATCGACACCGTTGCCGCCCCGCACGACCTGAACCCGTTCTTCCGCACCCTGCGCGTGGATGGCGCCCTGTTCCAGCTGGGCCTGCCGTCGGAAGCCATGCCACCGGTCAACCCGGGCTCGCTGATCCGCCGCAGGATCGCCTACGCGGGATCGCTGATCGGCGGCATCGCCGAAACCCAGGAGATGCTGGATTTCTGCGCGGAGCACGGGGTGGTGGCCGATATCGAGATGGTGTCCGCCGGACAGCTGAATGAGGCCTACGACCGGATGGTCGCTGGAGACGTAAAGTACCGGTTCGTGCTGGATACCAGCACACTGCCGGCAGCCGCCGAGGAGGCAAACGCATGAGCACGCTGTTCACGAAGATCCTGAAGGGTGAGATTCCCGGCCGGTTCGTCTGGCGCGAGGACGACGTGTCCGCGTTCCTGACCACCGGCCCGCTCGCCGACGGCCACACCCTGGTGGTTCCCACCGAGGAAGTGGACCGCTGGACTGATGCGTCGCCGGAAACCCTTGCCAGGGTCATGGAGGTGGCGCGACGCATCGGGGCGGTCCAGGTGGACATCTTCGGGGCCCGACGGGCCGGGCTGATCGTGGCAGGCTATGAGGTGGACCACCTGCACGTCCACGTGTGGCCGTCGCGCAGCATGGCCGACTTCGACTTTGGCTCAGCGGACCAGAACCCGGCCCCCGAGGTCTTGGACACCAACGCGGAGAAGCTGCGCGAAGGCCTCCGCGCGGCCGGCTACGGCGAGTTCGTTCCGGCGTCCTGACCAGTTCCGTGCCCGCTGCTGCTGTGGCGGGCACGGGCGGCGCGGGCGTATACAGTTTTAGTGCCCGCGCGGCGTCATGGCCACCATGCCCGCGTACGTGAATCCGCCGCCAAATCCAAACAGCAGCGCGGGAACGTCCGCCGGGATCTTCCCGGCGTGCCACCATTTGCTCAACCCCAGCGGCACGCTGGCGGCGGAGGTGTTCCCCGACTCCGTCACGTCGGTGATGACGATCCTGTCCGTCAGGCCCAGGGCTTCCGCGAGCGGTTCGATGATGCGCAGGTTGGCCTGGTGGGCGGCGAGGACCTGGATGTCGTCCAGCTCCAGCCCGGCGCGGGCTACGGTTTCGCGGGCGCGTTCCGGGGCCCTGGTGAGGGCCCAGCGCAGCACTTCACGGCCGTTTTGTGAAAAGCGGCCCGAGGGCGGGGAGATGGTGACAGCGTCAGCCATGCCGCCCTCCGAGCCCCAAACCACTGGACCGATGCGGGCAGTGTCGGAGGGGCGCACGACGGCGGCGCCGGCACCGTCGGCGGTCAGCACCGCCGTCGCGCGGTCCGTCCAGTCGGTCACGGCTGAGAGGGTCTCCGCGCCGACCACGATTGCGTGGGACGCGCTTCCGCAGCGAATGGCCTGGTCCGCCACGCCCAGGGCGTACTCGAACCCGGAGCAGGCTGTGTTGACGTCCATGATCGCGGGTCCCCGGCCGTCCCTGCCCAGGCAGAGCGCCTGGGCCACCCGGCCCGCAGTATTCGGGGACCGCTCGGCCGCCGTCGTCGTGGCCACCACCACCAGGTCAATGTCCTGCGCAGTGACTCCCGAATCGGCCAGCGCCATCCGGGCGGCGGGAATCGCGAGGTCCACCACGGTTTCGCCCTCGCCGGCGATGTGCCTGGTGACGATGCCGGTCCGTTGGCGGATCCACTCATCGCTCGTGTCCATCATGCCTTCGAGCTCATGGTTGTCCATGATGCGTGCCGGCTGGGCATGGCCGAGCCCGGCAATTTCCGTCCCTGCAGGTCCTTGGGCAAGCGTGAGCTTCATGTGTTCCTCTCGTAGGGGCCGCTGCTAGGCCGGTGCCAGCGCCTTGTTGAGTACGGCGCGGATGCGTTTCTCGGAGACCGAATAGGCCGTGCCGAGTTCGACGGCGAACAGGCTCACCCGGAGTTCCTCGATCATCCAGCGCACCTGGGTTAACTCCCGTCCGGCACCCCGTCCCGGCAGCAGCGCCGAAACAGCGTCGTCGTAATCATCTTCGAGCCGCTGCACCACCGCCATGTTCAGGGCATCCCGCTGCACGTTTCCGGGGAGGCGCTCCAGCCGCTTCTCTATAGCAGCCAGGTAACGCGGCAGCTGGCTTAATTGCGCGTAGCCCGTCCGTGCTACAAAGCCGGGATACACCAGCTGCTCAAGCTGGCTTTTGATGTCGTTCAGTGCGCTGATCAGGGCCAGGCTGGTGGTGCCCTTGAGCTGCTTTTCGATCCGCCGGGTGCTGGACAGGATGCGCTCCACGACGGCAGTGACCGAAAAGACCGTGTCGATCAGTTCCGCGCGCACCACCTCGTACAACGCATCGAAAGCCTTGCGGTCCCACGGCAGTTCCACGGGCGTGAGCTTGTCGATGGCCGCCAGCGCGCAGTCCGCGATGAGGGCGGACACCGAACCATGAGGGTTCTGGCTGAAGGTGAGCTTCTCGGTGTTGCTCAGGTGCTCCAGGACGTACCGGTCAGGTGCCGGAACACGAAGGGCCAGCAGCCGGATCACGCCGCCGCGCATTGCATCGAGCTGCTCTTCGGCGGTCTGGAACACACGCAGGGACACGGACTTGCCCTGGTCCACCAGGGCCGGATAACCGGTGACAGTGTGGCCCTTGACCATGCTGCTCACCCGGCGCTCGATGGTGCCGACAGCCCATTCCGTCAGCCCTTCCTGCTCCACGAACCCGGCCCCGGCAGGGGCTGCCGGCACCCTGGCACCCTGCTGGCGTGCGGCCGGTCCGCCGTCGGACACCTTGCCGTTGTGCCGCTTGGACGTGCCGGCAGCTGCGGAGGCCGGGGTAGCGCCGAGCGATTCGGCGATGGCGCGGCGGGTGGCGGGGGCAAGCCGCTCCTGCAGTTCCGCCAGGTCCTTGCCTTCGCCCAGGACTTCGCCCTTGCTGTCCACCACTTTGAAACTCACCCGCAGGTGAGGGGGCACGGCGTCCCAGTTCCAGGAACCGGGCGGGATGATGGCGCCGCGAATCCGCCGCAGCGCAAGTTCCAGCGACGGTTCCAGCTCGTCCCTGGCAGGATCGAAGTCCGATTCGAGGAGGGCCACCGCCTGCCGTGCAACATCGGGCGCGGGAACAAAATTCTTCCGGACCTGCTTGGGCAGCGACTTGATCAGGGCGGTTACCAGCTCCACACGCTGGCCTGGAATCAGCCAGCGGAACGGCGCGTCATCCAGCTGGTTCAGGAACAGGACCGGCACTTCGGCCGTGACGCCGTCCGACGGGTCGGGGGCAGAACCCGGCGCCACCGGATGGAATTCGTACGTCAGCGGGAGCTCGAAGCCCTTGTGCAGCCAGGTCTTCGGGTACTTGGATTCGTCCAGGTCGTCAGCGTCCCCGCTCAGGAGCAGCGACTTGTCGTAATCCAGGAGGTCCGGGTTTTCCCGACGGGCATCTTTCCACCATTTGTCGAAGTGCCGCTCGGAGACGACGTCCGGACCGATCCTGGCGTCGTAGAACTCGAACAGCGTCTCGTCATCCACCAGCAGGTCCCTGCGGCGCATGCGGGCCTCAAGTTCCTCGACCTCATGCAGGAGGGCGCGGTTGCGGTGGAAGAATTTGTGGTGGGTACGCCAATCGCCTTCCACCAGGGCATGCCTGATGAAGAGTTCACGGGCCACCACCGGATCCACGCGGCCGTAATTGATGCGACGCTGCGCGATGATCGGAACGCCGTAAAGGGTGACC
The DNA here is from genome assembly GCF_057073715.1 of Arthrobacter sp. E1SS-5. NCBI lineage: Bacteria > Bacillati > Actinomycetota > Actinomycetes > Micrococcales > Micrococcaceae > Arthrobacter > Arthrobacter sp. E1SS-5. The sequence continues at coordinate 2,698,495 of NZ_CP172703.1, read as the reverse complement.
TTTTCGTAGGCCATCACGGCGCCCTGCTTGGTGGACCAGTGCGGTTCGCTGTAGCTGCGCTTGACCAGGTCCGGAGCCACCTGTTCGGCCCACAGGGGATCGAACTTTGCGGCCACCCGGGCCCAGAGCCTGCTTGTTTCCACCAGCTCCGCCACCATGACGAACGTGGGGGACTTCTTGAACAGCGCGGACCCCGGGAAGATGGCGAACCGGCTGCCCCGGGCGCCGGCATATTCGCGCTTGCGCTCATCCAGGATGCCGATATGGCTCAGGAGCCCGGAGAGCAGGCTGATATGGATGCCGTCATGGTTGCCCACGGGGTCGGCCAGGCGCTTGTTGTCCAGCGTGATGCCCAGCGGCCGGGCGAGCTGGCGCAGCTGGGTAAAGAGGTCCTGCCATTCCCGCACGCGCAGGTAGTTGATGAATTCGGCACGGCACAACCTGCGGAAGGCTGACGACGACAGTTCCTGCTGCTTCTCCTGCAGGTAGTTCCAGAGATTGAGGTAGCCGGTGAAGTCGGAATTCTCATCGCGGAAGCGGTTGTGCTTTTCCGCTGCCAGCTGCTGCTTGTCCGTGGGCCGTTCGCGCGGGTCCTGGATGGTGAGGGCGGCAGCCAGGACCATGACTTCCCGGACGCACCCCCGTTTTCCGGCTTCCACGATCATGCGGCCAAGGCGCGGATCCACGGGCAGTTGGGCGAGTTTCTGTCCGACGGCGGTTAGGCCGCCACCCCTTTGCCCGCCCCGGCCTTCGGCTGCTTCGGTCCTGCCGCCTTTGCCCTGGGGGCGCGGCGGGGCGAGGGCGCCCAGCTCGCGAAGGAGGGTGACGCCGTCGTTGATGGCCCGGGTTTCCGGCGGTTCGACGAAGGGGAATTCCTCAACATCCTTGGGGCCTTTCGCCACGCCCATCGCCGTCATCTGGAGGATGACGGCGGCCAGGTTGGTGCGCAGGATTTCCGGATCCGTAAACCGGGGCCGGGACTCGAAGTCTTCCTCGGAGTACAGCCGGATCGCGATGCCGTCGGACACACGGCCGCAGCGGCCTGAGCGCTGGTTGGCCGATGCCTGCGAGACGCGTTCAATGGGCAGGCGCTGGACCTTGGTGCGGTGCGAATACCGCGAGATGCGCGCCGTACCGGTATCGATGACGTACTTGATGCCCGGCACGGTCAGGGATGTTTCCGCCACGTTGGTGGCCAGCACGATCCTGCGCTTGCTGCCCGGGTGGAACACCTTGTGCTGCTCCTGCAGGCTCAGCCGGGCGAACAGGGGGAGGATCTCCGTGTTGGCCAGCCTCCGGTTGGACTGGATCCGGGACTGCAGGGCGTCGGCGGCGTCGCGGATCTCCCGTTCGCCCGAAAAGAACACCAGGATGTCCCCGGGCGCTTCCGCTGCCAGTTCGTCCACCGCGTCGCAGACGGCATCCAGGGGATCGCGGTCCTCTTCGAGCTCATCGTCAGAGGCCTCCTCATCGTCTGCGGCCGCCTGCGTGAGGGGGCGGTAGCGGATCTCCACCGGGTAGGTCCGGCCGGAGACTTCGATAATGGGTGCCGGATTTTCCGGGGTACCGAAGTGGTTGGCGAACCGTTCCGGATCGATGGTGGCCGAGGTGATGATGACCTTCAGGTCCGGCCGCTGCGGCAGGATCCGCTTGAGGTATCCCAGGATGAAGTCGATGTTGAGGCTGCGTTCGTGCGCCTCGTCAATGATGATGGTGCTGTACTTGCGCAGCAGTTTGTCCCGCTGGATCTCGGCGAGCAGGATGCCGTCGGTCATCAGCTTGACCTTGGTCGCCTTGCTGACCTCACCCGTGAACCGGACCTGGAAGCCGATTTCCTGGCCGATCTCGACGCCGAGCTCCTCCGCGATGCGCTCGGCCACCGTCCGGGCCGCCAGCCGCCGGGGCTGCGTGTGCCCGATGAGGCCCTTCTCGCCCAGGCCCAGCTCCAGGCACATCTTGGGGATCTGGGTGGTTTTCCCGGAGCCGGTCTCGCCGGCGATGATGGTCACCTGGTTGGCGGCTATGGCGGCCATCAGGTCCTCGCGGCGCTCGGAAACCGGCAGCTCGGCGGGATAGGAGATATGAAAAGTCATGGCTGCAGACCAGTCTACTGCCGTCGCCAACGGGCCTTTATGCGACGTCTGCGTGCGGCCGGCCCTTCAGCTTGGGCTGCCGTCCCCCGCATCATCGTCCGGCCCGGGACGGTGCGCACCGGCAGACCCCTCAGAGGCAGCCCGTGCGGTGTCCACCAGGATGCGCCACGGGCCTGTGACGGCCTGTTCGGGGAGGGCAGCCCTCCGCTGCCCGGCCGTGATGGAGTAGATGAAGCGGTCCGGCTGCGGCGCCTCGAAGGCGGCCGCCGCTGCCCGCGCGGTGCTGGGAACCGCATCCCATGGGCAGGCCTCCAGAATGGGCTGCCATTGGCTCAGGTCGCTGTCCGTGCGGGCGTCAACCGTCCACACCCTCGTCATCGCCGCGATCCCGCCGGTGCGCTCCACCTTGATCTTCATGGCTTGGCCCCTGGGCTTCCAATTGGCCCCGCTGCCACGGACGGGCAGCAGGGCAGTGGTTAAACCTTGACCTTTACAGTTTCCCACGCAGCCCTTACGGCGTCATGCTCCGGGGAGGCGGCGCCGAAAAGGTCTGCGGCGGCACGCACCGTGGCGCGGGCAAAGACCGTGAAGGTGGCCGCGGCGGGCAGTGAGCCGTTGGTCAGGGTCTCGTACCAGATCCGGCCCGGTGCCTCCCAGGCGCAGCCGCCCAGGGCATCGGCCACGAGGTAAAAGGCGCGGTTGGGGATGCCGGAGTTGATGTGGACGCCGCCGTTGTCTGCACTGGTCCGCACATACGAGTCCATGGAGTCCGGCTGCGGGTCCTTGCCCAGCACGTCGTCGTCGTACGCCGTTCCGGGCGCTTTCATGGACCGAAGGGCGAGTCCCTGCACCTTGGCCGTGAAGAGGCCTTCCCCAATAAGCCAGCTCGCCTCGGCGGCGGACTGGTTCTTCACGAACTGTTCCACGAGGGCACCGAAGACATCCGACATTGATTCGTTCAAGGCACCCGCCTGGTTCCGGTACGCAAGTCCCGCCGAGTACTGGGTTACCCCGTGTGCCAGTTCGTGTCCAATGACGCTGACCGACTTTGTGAAGCGCTGGAAGACGTCTCCGTCGCCGTCGCCGAATACCATCTGGCTGCCGTTCCAGAAGGCGTTGTCATAAAGCTTGCCGAAATGCACCGTGGCGTCCAGCTTCAGTCCGCGCCCGTCCACGGAATCGCGTCCGAACGCGTCAGCGTAGAGTCGGTGCGTGTTCCCCAGCCCGTCGTAGGCTTCATCCGCTGCGGCGTCACCGGTGGCCTTCCCGCCTTCGTCCCGGACCAGCCTGCCGGGGAGCGTTTCCTCGCCGGCAGCATCGTAGATGGTGCGGCTGACTGGTCCTGGTTTCACCTGCCGGAGGCCGGGCGGGAGGGCCGGTACAGCCTGGGCCCGCGCGGCCTGGAATGATTCGACGTGGCCCAAGGCCTTCCTGGCGGCGCTCGCCGCCGAAGAGAATCCGGGCGCATCCTGCTGCGCGAGGCGCCGCAGCAGGTAGGGCGGAACGATGGAACAGAACTGGACGTTCATGGCGTACTCCCTCAGCTAGGTGGTTTCAGCCTAGGAGCGGGCACTGACAATCGCCGGGAACCCGCCGCAGGAATTGTGCACCCTCCCGGGTGCTGTTGCCGGTCCTGGTGGGTACGGTAACGGCATGGCTGAAACCGAAAAGCGAGAAAAGTCCGGCTCCACCCTGTTCACGGTCATCATCGCCTTCGCCGCGAACACCCTGGTGGCAACTGCGAAGTCGGTAGCGGCCGTCCTTACGGGCTCAGCCTCAATGGCCGCGGAGGCCGCCCATTCCTGGGCGGATACCGGAAACCAGGTGTTCCTTTTCCTTGCGGAGCGGCGCTCCGCCCGGCCCCGGGACAAGAGCCACCCGATGGGCTACGGCCGTGAAGCCTACGTATGGTCGATGTTCGCCGCTTTCGGTCTCTTCACCGCCGGCGCCGTGGTGTCCATCATGCACGGCGTCCAGGAAATCATTGATCCGCAGCCGGCAGCTGACTTCGCGGTGGCGTACGTGGTCCTGGCCGTGGCCTTTGTCCTGGAAGGGATTTCCTTTGTCCAGGCCTTTCGGCAAACACGGAAGGCGGCCCATGAGCTGGAACGGCACACGCTCGAACAGGTCCTCATCAGCTCCGACCCCACCCTGCGCGCCGTCTTCGCCGAGGACGCGGCAGCGCTGATCGGCCTCGTCGTGGCGTTCGCGGGCGTGTTCCTGCACCAGGTCACCGGATCACCGCTGCCGGACGCGATCGGTTCGATCGTCGTCGGCGTGCTGCTCGCCGTCGTCGCCGTCGTCCTGATCGACCGCAACAGGCGCTTCCTGGTGGGGCAGGGCGTCACACCTGATATTGAGCGGTCCATGGCCCGCCGGGTACTGGAGCACCAGGACATCGCCCGGCTCACCTACCTGCACCTGGAATTCGTGGGCCCGCGCAAGCTGTACCTCGTAGCGGCCGTGGATCTCCAGGGGAACCATCCGGAGCACGAGGTCGCGGTGGTGCTGCGGCGGATCGAGCGTGAGCTGGAGGACCACGAAACGGTGGAGGAAGCCGTGCTTACCCTGGCCACGATGGACGAGGCAGCGTTGCGTTTCTGACGGCATGCCCCGGACGGCAAACGAAAAACCCCGCCGCTTCACTGAAGCGGCGGGGTTTTTCTTTGTGCCCTCGGTAGGATTCGAACCTACGGCCTTCTGCTCCGGAGGCAGACGCTCTATCCCCTGAGCTACGAGGGCAATCCGGATATCCTGCCGTTCCCGGCGGGACGTCCTAGAGCTTAGCAGGAAGGTGGCCCGCAAGGGAAAACCGTCGCCGGGACCCACCCCGAACGGGGCAGAGCGGCCTCAGTTCGGGCGCAGCCGCTGCCGCCAAATTCTTTGCTGTCACTGGCCCCCGGTAGGCTAGAGGGGTGACTCCCGAAGAACTTTCCCTCGCCATATCCGCCTGCCTCAAGGACGCCGTCGCCGCCGGCGATATTGCCCTTGCTGTGTCAGCTATTCCGGCCGACGTGCGCGTAGAGCGACCCAAGAACCGGGAGCACGGCGACTGGGCCACCAACATTGCCCTGCAGCTCGCCAAGCAGGCGGGAACCAACCCGCGGGAGTTCGCCTCCATCCTTAGCAGCCGGCTCAAGGCCATCGACGGTGTTTCTGCCGTTGACATCGCCGGCCCGGGCTTCCTGAACATCACCGTGGACGCCGCAGCCGCCGGTGCCCTCGCCAAGGCCATTGTTGAGGCGGGCACGGAGTACGGCACCAACACCGCGCTCGCCGGGCACACGGTCAACATGGAGTTCGTCTCCGCCAACCCCACCGGGCCGCTGCACATCGGGCACACCCGCTGGGCCGCACTGGGCGACTCCATTGCGCGCGTGCTGCGCGCCTCCGGCGCCGACGTCACGGCGGAGTACTACATCAACGACGCCGGCTCGCAGATGAACACCTTCGCCAACTCCGTGTACTCCCGGCTGCACGGCCTTCCCGTGCCCGACGGCGGCTACCCCGGCCAGTACATCGCCGACCTGGGCCATGAGGTACTTTCGGCGCATCCGGACATCCGGGAACTCACCGAGGTTGCCGCCCTGCCGGTGATCCGCGCCGCCGCCTACGAAGCCCAGATGAAGGACATCAAGGCCACCCTGGCAGACTTTGGCGTTGAGTTCGACGTCTTCTTTTCCGAGCAGGAACTGCACGACGCCGGCGCCATCGAAAGTGCCGTGGCGCGCCTGCGCGAACAGGGCCACGTGTTCGACGACGGCGGGGCGGTCTGGCTGCGGACCACGGACTTTGGCGATGACAAGGACCGCGTGATGATCCGCGCCAACGGCGAGCCCACCTACTTCGCCGCCGACGCCGCCTACTACCTGTCCAAGAAGGACCGCGGGTTTACGGAAAAGATCTACCTCCTGGGTGCCGACCACCACGGCTACATCAACCGGCTGAAGGCCATCGCCGCCGCCGCCGGCGACGATCCCGAAGTCAACATCGAGGTGCTCATTGGCCAGCTGGTGTCCGTCAACGGCGCCAAGCTGTCCAAGCGGGCCGGCAACATCATTGAGCTCAAGGACCTGATCAACTGGCTTGGCAAGGACGCGGTGCGCTACTCGCTGGCACGGTTCCCCGCCGATTCGCCGCTGACGCTCGATCCGGAACTGCTGAAGAAGCACAGCAACGAGAACCCGGTGTTTTACGTCCAGTACGCCCATGCGCGCTCCCGCGGCGCAGCCCGCAACGCCGTGGCTGCCGGCGTCGAACGGCAGATGGATGGCCAGGACAGCTTTGACGCTGCGCTCCTGGACCATGCAACCGAAAACGAACTGCTGTCCCACCTGGGCAGCTACCCGTCGATTGTGGCCAAGGCCGCGGAACTGCGTGAACCGCACCGGGTGGCACGGCACCTTGAGGCCATCGCCGGTGCTTACCACCGCTGGTACGACGCCTGCCGGATCGCCCCCATGGGTGAAGAACCCGTCACCGACCTCAACCGCACCCGGCTGTGGCTCAACGACGCCACCAGCCAGGTACTGGCCAACGGCCTTGACTTGCTCGGCGTGTCCGCGCCGGAACGGATGTAAGCACCATGACTGCACAGGACACCAGCACTGCCGCCTCCCCGCTTGCCCCGGAATGGCTTGCGGTCCCGAAGGACCTGAATGCCCTTCAGGAACCGATGTGGGCCGAGACCGTGAAGCGGAACGACGACGGCGCACTCGCCGTCGGGGGAGTTTCCGTCGATGCCCTTAAGCAGCAGTTCGGCACGCCCCTGTTCGTCATGGACGAGGCCGACTTCCGGGCGCGTGCCCGCGCCTTTAAGGACTCTTTCGGCGCTGCCTTCGCCGATATCTGCGGCGGCGTGGACGTCTATTACGCCGGAAAGTCCTTCCTCTGCACCGCCGTGGTGAAGTGGGTGGAGGAGGAAGGGCTGCGCCTGGACACCGCCTCCGGCGGCGAACTGGCGGTGGCAGCACGCGCCGGCATCGCGGGGGAGCGCGTTGCGCTGCACGGCAACAACAAGTCCGACGCCGAAATCAACCGGGCGCTCGACATGAGGCTGGGCCGCATCGTGGTGGACAGCCTGGACGAACTCGCGCGTGTTGGTGCCCTGGCGCAGGCCCGCGGGGAGCAGGCGAAGGTCATGCTGCGGCTCACCCCCGGCGTCCACGCCCACACGCACGAATTCATCGCCACAGCCCACGAGGACCAGAAGTTTGGCCTCTCCATGGCAGCGGACACCACGGACGAGGCTGGGGTCTCCGCCGCCGAGGAAGCGGTGGCAGCGGCAGCGGCGCACCCCGGCATCGATCTGCTGGGCCTGCACTGCCACATCGGCTCACAGATTTTCGAGCCGGACGGCTTCGCCATGGCCGCCGAGAAGCTGCTGCGCTTCCTGGCCGCCATGCAGGAAAAGTACTCCATCACCATGCCGGAACTGGACCTCGGCGGCGGCTACGGCATTGCCTACACCCCCGTGGACACGCCCCGGCCCGCAGCCGAGATCGCGAACGCCATGGCCGCCGTCGTGCGTTCCACCTGCGCCGAGCTGGGCATCGGCGCGCCGCGCATCTCCATCGAGCCCGGACGCGCCATCGTGGGCAGCACCACGTTCACCCTCTATGAAGTGGGCACCCTGAAGACCGTCCGCGTGGACGCTCCCGGGGCTTCCGGCGACGGTGACGCGGGCAACAACGTTACGTATCCCCGCCGCTATGTTTCGGTGGACGGCGGTATGAGCGACAACGCCCGTCCGGTGCTGTACGACGCGGATTATTCGGCTGTCCTGGCTTCCCGCGCCTCAGGCGCGGCCCCGCAGCTGTCCCGCGTGGTGGGCAAACATTGCGAGAGCGGCGACATAGTTGTTAGAGATGTATATCTGCCCGAGGACGTGGCAGCCGGTGATCTGCTCGCTGTCCCGGGAACCGGCGCCTACTGCTGGGCCCTCTCGAGCAACTACAACTATCTGGCCCGGCCGGGCGTTGTCGCGGTGCGCGATGGATCTGCCCGGCTGATTGTCCGCGGGGAAACCGAAGAAGATTTGCTGAGCCGCGACATGGGAGCCTGAATGACGGAAATGCGAACGCTGAAAGTAGCCCTGCTGGGCTGTGGCAACGTTGGGGCCCAGGTTGCGCGGATCCTGATTGAGGACGCTGATGCCCTTGCCGCCCGCACCGGAGCCCGACTCCAGCTCAGCGGGATTGCAGTGCGCAACGTCAACGCCCCCCGCGACGTGGACCTGCCCCAGGAGCTCTTCACCACCGACGCCGACACCCTGGTTAAGGACGCCGACCTGGTCATCGAGCTGATGGGCGGCATCGAACCGGCCCGCACGCTGATCCTCTCCGCACTGCGCAATGGTGCCTGCGTGGTCACCGGCAACAAGGCGCTCCTGGCCCAGGACGGCCCCACGCTTTACGAAGAGGCCGACAAAGCAGGCGTCCAGCTGTCCTACGAGGCCGCCGTCGCCGGAGCTATCCCCATCCTCCGGCCCATCCGCGACAGCCTCTCCGGCGACCGGATTACCCGGGTGCTGGGCATCGTCAACGGCACCACCAACTTCATCCTTGACCAGATGGACACCACCGGCGCACAGTTTGCCGACGCCCTCGCCGAAGCCCAGCGGCTTGGCTACGCGGAGGCGGACCCCACCGCCGACGTCGAAGGCCACGACGCCGCCGCGAAGGCTGCCATCCTCGCCTCGCTGTCCTTCCACACCCGCTTCTCCCTGGACGATGTCCACTGCGAAGGCATTACGTCCGTCAGCGCCTCCGACATCGCCGCGGCCAAGGACGCCGGCTTCGTCATCAAGCTGCTGGCCATCGCGGAGAAACTCGTTGATGCAGACGGCAAGGAAGGCGTGTCCGTCCGCGTGCACCCCACCCTCCTGCCCCGTGAACATCCCCTCGCTGCAGTCCGTGGTGCATTCAATGCTGTGTTCATCGAGGCTGAGAACGCCGGTGAACTGATGTTCTACGGCCAGGGCGCCGGAGGAACCCCCACCGCCTCCGCCGTCCTGGGCGACCTTGTCTCCGCAGCGCGCCGGCTGGTCCTGGGCGGTCCCGGGAGAACCGAAACCACTACGGGCCACGTCCCCGCCCTGCCCATCGATGCAGCCACCACCAGCTACTACATCGGCCTGGATGTCGCGGACCAGCCCGGCGTGCTGGCCAAAATCGCGCAGCTCTTCGCCGAGCACGGCGTCTCCATTGAAATCATGCGGCAGACCATCCACCGCGATGCCGGTTCCAAGGTGGAATCGGCCGAACTGCGGATCGTCACCCACCGCGCGTCAGAGGCTGCCCTTGCAGCCACCGTCGAGGCCGTGAAGGGCCTGGACGTCATCAATTCAGTTACATCCGTTTTGCGGGTAGAAGGAGTCTAAGTGGCTCACCAATGGCGCGGTGTCATCCGCGAATACGCTGACCGTCTGCCCGTGACGGAGTCCACCAGGGTCATCACCCTGGGCGAGGGCGGCACCCCGCTGGTGCACGCACAAAAGCTCTCTGAACTGACCGGTTCCGAGGTCTACCTCAAGGTGGAAGGCATGAACCCCACCGGCTCCTTCAAGGACCGCGGCATGACCATGGCCATGACTGCAGCCGTCGCTTCAGGGGCCAAGGCAGTGGTGTGTGCTTCCACCGGCAACACGTCCGCATCCGCCGCCGCCTACGCAACCGCTGCCGGCCTGAAGTGCGCCGTCCTGGTGCCGGAAGGCAAGATCTCCATGGGCAAGCTCAGCCAGGCGATCGCCCACGGCGCCACCCTTCTGCAGGTGGACGGCAACTTTGACAACTGCCTGGACATCGCCCGCAAGCTGGGGGAGTCCTACCCCGTTTTCCTGGTGAACTCCGTCAACCCTGCCCGCATCCAGGGCCAGAAGACAGGCGCCTTCGAAGTGGTGGACGCCCTGGGCGACGCACCCGACATCCACGTCCTGCCCGTCGGGAACGCCGGCAACATCACCGCGTACTGGAAGGGCTACAAGGAATACTCTGCTCCCTTCGAGTCCGACACCGCCGGCACCCTGCCCGCGGTGTCCACCAAGACCCCCGCCATGTGGGGCTTCCAGGCCGCCGGGGCTGCACCCTTTGTTGCGGGCCACCCCATCACCGAACCGGATACCATCGCCACCGCCATCCGCATCGGAAACCCCGCCTCCTGGGACGGGGCGGTGGGCGCCCGTGACGAATCGGGCGGGCTCATCGATGCCGTTACCGATGAAGAGATCCTGAATGCCCACCGCTGGCTGTCATCGAAGGAAGGCGTCTTCGTGGAGCCCGGTTCCGCCGCCGGCGTGGCAGGCCTGCTCAAGAAGCATGCCGCCGGCGAGGTTCCCAGCGGAAAGAAGATCGTCATCACCGTTACCGGGCACGGACTCAAGGACCCCCAGTGGGCCCTCCGTACCGAAGACGGCAGTGACGTCCAGCCGGTCAAGGTTCCGAACGACGTCGTCACCGTAGCCGCTGAGCTGGGACTGGAAGAAAAATAGCCTTGGACACCACCTCGCAGGCCGCCGTCGGACTGCAACTGATTGAGCCGGGCCAGCGCGTCACCGTCCGCGTTCCCGCTACCACGGCCAACCTTGGGCCCGGCTACGACAGCCTTGGGCTGGCGCTGGCACTGCACGACACACTGACGGTGGAAAGCCTGGATACGGACGAACTCGTGTTCGAGCTCAGCGGCGAGGGTGCCGACACCCTGCCGCGGGACGCCAGCCACCTGGTCATCAGGGCCATGGACGCGGCGTTTGAGCGGCTGGGCTACCGCCACGGCGGCCTGAAGGTGACGGCCCGGAACGTCAACCCGCACGGCCGTGGGTTGGGCTCCTCCGCGTCGGCCGTGGTGGCCGCAGTCTCGGCTGCCAACGCCATGGTGCCCGCGGAAAGCCGCCGCGGAAAGGACTGGATCCTCCAGCTCACCAGCGAACTGGAAGGCCACCCGGACAACGTCGCACCCGCGATTTTCGGCGGACTGGCGCTGTCATGGCAGGACAGTGAGCAGTACAGCAGCACCAGTGCCACGGTTGCCGGGTCCGTCATCCCCGTCGTGGCGGTGCCGGACTTCGAGCTCTCCACCGAAGCCGCCAGGGCACTGCTGCCGGCCTCGGTGGGACACCACGCCGCGGCAATGAATTCCGGCAGGGCAGCGCTGCTGATCCACGCACTCACACAGCAGCCGGAATTCCTGCTGCCGGGCACGGAAGACTACCTGCACCAGAGCTACCGCGCGGAGGCCATGCGGCCCAGTGCGGCACTGATTGCCGCCCTCCGCAAGGCAGGCTATGCCGCAGTGGTTTCCGGTGCCGGGCCAACCGTCCTGGTGCTTGCCAACGGAGAGGCGCAGGCCACGGACGCTGTGGCCTTCATCGAAGCCTTCACGGCGGAGAACACGCCGGACATCGGCTGGCGCGTGCTGAAGCTCGCAGTGGACGTCGAAGGTGCTAAGGTGGACTTGCACCGGCGGTAATTCCGCCTACCTGATCTGCTCCTGCATTCAGTTGCTGTTTGATCTACCACTGTGAATGTATTCCGGTGCCGCCTGCTTGGTCTGTCGCAGGAATTTGCAGCATCCAACTGCCCCTGAACCGTCAGCCCGGCGTTGTGCCATGGGCGCAGCGCAAGGTGAATCAGTATCCGGCCCTGCTGGCCGAAATCCAACCGGCAAGGCCGAACAATACCGGCTGCAGATCTGAACTGCAGCCCAGATCAAATCATCGCGTCCAGCTCCCAGTCTGGACGCCGTCGAGGGGGAAGGATCCTTCGTGACCGAAACCACTGAGCTGTCACCAGCTGTGGAACACACAACTTCTGCTGCCGAATCAACGGCCGCACCCGCCAAGAGCAGCGGCCTCGCCGGCCTGAAGCTCGCCCAGCTGCAGGCCCTTGCCAGCCAGCTCGGTATCTCCGGCGGATCCCGCATGCGCAAGGGGGACCTGGTCTCGGCCATCTCCGCCCATCGCGCAGGGACCCTCACCGCCAAGGCCCCCGCGAAGTCAGCGGAAAAGGCTCCGGAAAGCACTGTGGCTCCGGCTGCTACCGCACCTGTTTCCGCTTCGGAGGCCCCTGCCGCAGAAGCTCCTGCAGCGGAAGGCACCCGTGCACGTGGACGCGGCCGCAGCCGCCGCGCCGTCAGCGACGGCGTGGTTGCCCCGGCAGCCGAAGCTCCCGTTGTGGAGACCGCCGCACCCGCCGCCGCAACTGTCGAGGCGCCGTCGGCCGCTCCTGCCGAAGCACCCGAGGCAACGGAAGGTGCTGCTGAGCGCCGCCAGCCGCGCACCCGCAACCGCCGCCGCAGCGAAGCCGCTGCCGCCTCCGTCCAGGAAGCCCCGGTGGAGACCCCGGCAGAGCAGCCGTCCGCGGAACAGCGTTCCGGCGAGCAGCGCACCGAAGCCCCCGCAACTGAAGCAGGCGACGCCGGCCAGCGCACCGAACGCCGCGAAGGCGGCCGTACCCGCGGCCGCGACCGCGACTCCGACGGCGGCCGCGACAACCAGGGCAGCCGCGAGGCAGGCCAGCGCGAAGGCGGCCGGGACAACCGCGACAACGACGATTCAGACGGCGGAAGCCGCCGCAACCGCCGCAACCGCCGCGACCGGAACGACCGCTCCGGCGGCCAGGACCGGGACAACTCGCGCAACGACCGCTTCCGCGACCGCAACGACCGCCGCCGCGGCCGCAACCAGGGCCCGGACGTGGACGACGTCGAGGTCACCGAAGACGACGTCCTGCTGCCGGTTGCCGGCATCCTGGACGTCCTGGAGAACTACGCATTCATCCGCACCTCCGGCTACCTGCCCGGCCCCAACGACGTTTACGTCTCCCTCGCCCAGGTCAAGAAGTACAACCTGCGCAAGGGCGACGCCGTAGTCGGCGCCATCCGTGCACCCCGGGAAGGCGAGGACCGCAACCAGCAGTCCAACCGCCAGAAGTTTAACGCCCTGGTCCGCGTCACCTCCGTCAACGGCAAGACGCCCGAAGAGCTGAAGGATCGCGTCGAGTTCGCCAAGCTCGTTCCGCTGTACCCGTCCGAGCGCCTGCGCCTGGAGACCGACCCCAAAAAAATCGGTCCCCGCGTCATCGACCTTGTGGCCCCGATCGGCAAGGGCCAGCGCGGCCTGATCGTCTCCCCGCCCAAGGCCGGCAAGACGCTCATCCTGCAGTCCATTGCCAACGCAATCACCACCAACAACCCTGAGGTCCACCTCATGATGGTGCTGGTTGACGAACGCCCCGAAGAAGTCACGGACATGCAGCGCACCGTCAAGGGCGAGGTCATTGCCTCCACCTTCGACCGTCCCGCCGACGACCACACCACCGTGGCCGAACTTTCCATCGAACGCGCCAAGCGCCTCGTGGAGATGGGCATGGACGTGGTGGTCCTCCTCGACTCCATGACCCGCCTGGGCCGTGCCTACAACCTGGCAGCCCCGGCCTCCGGCCGCATCCTGTCCGGTGGCGTCGATTCCGCAGCCCTCTACCCGCCCAAGCGCTTCTTCGGCGCCGCCCGCAACATCGAGAACGGCGGCTCGCTCACCATCCTGGCCACCGCCCTCGTCGAGACCGGTTCCAAGATGGACGAGGTCATCTTCGAAGAGTTCAAGGGCACCGGCAACATGGAGCTCCGCCTGTCCCGCCAGCTGGCCGACAAGCGCATCTTCCCCGCCGTGGACGTCAACGCGTCCGGCACCCGCCGCGAGGAAAACCTGCTCTCGCCCGAAGAAGTCAAGATCATGTGGAAGCTGCGCCGCGTCCTCTCCGGACTCGAAACCCAGCAGAGCCTTGAACTGCTCACCAACAAGATCCGGGAAACCCAGAGCAACGTCGAGTTCCTCATGCAGGTGCAGAAGACGACGCTTGGTGCGAAGTCGGATAACGACAAGTAACGCATCGGGGAGCGGCTGATCTGCTGCCCCGGTGCTGACGCCGCACGGATTTTTCCGCCCCCGCCCCTACGCTGGGAGGCTTTCGATCTTCGATCGTCAGCCTCCCAGCTTCGGCAGGCCCGATGCCACTCCCGGGGCGGAAAAATCCGTGCGGCTTCCTCGTTAAGTCACCAGCCGCTTTCCCGTTTTTGTTTGTCATTAGACTTGTACAAGTCGAAAGAGGTTTATAGATGTTTGAGTCCGTACAGGGCCTGCTTGATGAGCATGACTCCATTCAGGCGCAGCTCGGGGATCCTGCTGTTTATGCTGACCAGCGGCTGGCCCGGAAGCTTGGGCGGCGGTCGGCTCAGCTTAATGGCATTGTTGAGGCCTACCACAAGTGGGAGGGCCTTCGGGATGACCTTGCCGCTGCCAAGGAGATGGCTGCCGAGGATCCCGAGTTCGCTGCCGAGGTGCCCGAGCTGGAGGCCTCACTCGAGACCGCCGCGGCCAAGCTTCGCCGCCTCCTCATTCCGCGCGACCCTGACGATGCCCGCAACGTGATCCTTGAGGTCAAGGGCGGTGAAGGCGGCGACGAAGCTGCCCTGTTCGCCGGCGACCTGCTGCGCATGTACACCCGCTACGCGGAGTCCCGCGGCTGGAAGACCGAAATCATCTCCGCCACCGAATCCGACCTTGGCGGGTACAAGGACGTCCAGGTGGCCGTCAAGGGCAACTCCAACGACCCCGCCGAAGGTGTTTACGCCCGGCTCAAGTTCGAAGGCGGCGTGCACCGCGTCCAGCGCGTGCCCGTGACCGAATCGCAGGGGCGCATCCACACGTCCGCCGCAGGCGTGCTGGTCCTGCCCGAAGTGGACGAGCCCGAAGAACTCGAGATCAACCAGAACGACCTCAAGATCGACGTGTACCGGTCCTCGGGTCCGGGCGGGCAGTCCGTGAACACGACGGACTCCGCCGTCCGCATCACGCACCTTCCCACCGGCATCGTGGTGGCCATGCAGAACGAGAAGTCGCAGCTGCAGAACCGCGAAGCCGGCATGCGCGTCCTGCGGGCACGCATCCTGGCGCACCAACAGGAGCAGATCGACGCCGAAAACTCGGCCCAGCGCAAGTCGCAGATCCGCACCATGGACCGCTCGGAGCGCATCCGTACCTACAACTACCCCGAAAACCGGATCGCGGACCACCGCACCGGCTACAAGGCGTACAACCTGGACCAGGTCATGAACGGCGACCTGGAACCGGTCATCCAGTCCGCCATCGAGATGGACGAGCAGGCCCGCCTGGACGCCATCGGCGACTGACCGGATCCATGCCCATGACCGAGCCCACCTCCGCGGCGCCGTCCCGGACCCTGGCAGCGGCTGTCCGGGAGGCGGCGGCGCTCCTGGCGGAAGCCGGCGTCCCCAGCCCCCGGGCCGATGCAGAGCTGCTGGCGGACCACCTGCTCAACGTCGGGCTGGGGCGCCTTCGCTCTTTGATGCTGGGTGACACTCCCGAGCCGGAGGGTTATACCGAACTCGTGGCCGACCGTGCCCGCCGCATCCCGCTGCAGCACATCACCGGGGTGGCGCATTTCCGCTACCTGGAGCTGGCCGTGGGACCCGGCGTGTTCATTCCGCGGCCAGAGACAGAAACCGTGGTGCAACTGGCCATTGACCATGTCAAGGGAATGCCGCAGCCACGCATCGTAGACCTGGGGACCGGGTCCGGCGCCATCGCGGGCTCCATGGCCCACGAAATACCCGGCGCAGAGGTCCACGCCGTCGAGTACAGCCCCTTCGCGCACGCCTGGGCGTCGAAAAACCTGGCGCCGTTGGGGGTCAACCTCATCCTGGGGGACCTGCGCGACGCTTTCGCGGAACTCAACGGAACCGTCGACGTCGTCATTTCCAACCCGCCGTACATCCCCGCCGAGGCCATCCCGAATGAACCCGAGGTAGCCCTGCACGATCCTCCCGAGGCCTTGTACGGCGGGGGAGCGGACGGCATGGAACTTCCGACGGCGGCGGCCGCCTCCGCTGCCCGGCTGCTGCGGCCCGGGGGCTACTTCGTGATGGAACACGCCGAAGTCCAGGCCGGCTGGATTGCCGCCATGCTTGGCAGGAGCGGAACTTGGACAGCCATCACCACGCACCTGGACCTGAACGGCAAGGAGCGCGCCACCAGTGCCGTGCTCGCGGACCAGTCCACACGGAAATGAAAGAATGGGCCAGTGACCACAACTTATGACTGCACCAGTGACGACGAGCGGGCCCGGGGCCTGGAACACGCCCAGCGTGCCATCAGCGAAAAGAAGTGCGTCGTGCTCCCCACGGACACGGTTTACGGCATCGGCGCGGACGCATTCTCGCCGCAGGCCGTCACCATGCTGCTGGTATCGAAGGGACGCAGCCGCACCATGCCGCCGCCCGTCCTGATCCCGCGCATCAACGCACTGGACGGCCTGGCCACCGAGGTTTCGGCGGACGCCCGCAAGCTGGCCGAGGCATTCTGGCCCGGCGGCCTGACCCTCATCCTGCACGCGCAGCCGTCGCTGGACTGGGACCTTGGCGAAACCAAGGGAACCGTTGCGCTGCGGATGCCCGCCGACGAAGTTGCCCTGGAACTGCTGACCCTGACCGGTCCGCTTGCGGTTTCCTCCGCCAACCGCACCGGCCAGGCCCCTGCCGGGACGGCCGCGGGCGCGCGGGAACAGCTCGCCGACTCGGTGGAGGTGTACCTGGAAGGCGGCCAGCGCCCGCTGGAAGGCGAAGCCGGCGTGCCCTCAACCATCGTGGACGCCACGGGACCCGTCCTGCGCGTGGTCCGCAACGGCGCCGTGAGCCTGGACCGGCTGCGCGAACACGTCCCGGGAATCCTGGGCCTGGGTGAGATCGCCATGGCCGAAGAGGAACCCGCGCCGGAGCAGGCGGGCGCGGGGGAGGCGGTGGACGACGCCGGTCACGCACCTGCCGCCTCTGGCTCCACCGCTGTCCCGGCTGCCGACGCAGAGCCCACCGCGCCGGCCGGGAACCAGCAGCCTTGATGGCGCTGGACCGGCAGCAGATTCCCGTCCTGGACGTCCACGCGACACCCCTGCGCGTTCCCGAGTTGGTCGAGGAACTCAACCGGTTCATCGAGGACGGGTCCACCCGGACAGTCCTGGGCCATAACCTGCACAGCGTCACGCTCACCTTGTCCGACGACGGCTTCCGCCGGCTGTACGAGGAAAGCGACATCGTGCTCCTGGACGGCGCCCCGGTGCTGTGGCTCTGGGGGAGGACCGGCAACGCCGAGGGCCCGGTGATGGATTACCGGCTTGGTTCAACCGACTGGCTGCCTGCACTTCACCAGGTGCGCGGCCTTGAACGGATTGCCGTGATCGGCGCCGGCGCCGATGCCAATGCAGGCGCTGTGAGCAGGCTGAAGGACATCGTTCCGAGCGCCCATGTCGCCGGCTTCCCGGGGGAGGGCTGGGGTGCTGCCCTTGAGGACGCCGCCGTGGCTTGGCTGCACCGCGAACAGCCGCAGCTTGTCCTGCTCGGCCTGGGCATGCCGCTCCAGGAGGAAGTGCTGCAGCGGCGGCTGGGCGACATGCCCCCCGCTGTCTACTGCGCCGTGGGCGGGGCCATCGAACAGTTGGCGGGAGTCCAGAAACTCGCTCCGCGCTGGCTGGGCCGGATGGGGCTGGAGTGGGCCTGGCGTTTGCTCCTGCATCCACGCCGTGTTGCCTACCGCGTGTTGGGGGAACCCTGGGTCCTGCTGTGGCTCCTGGTTGCCCGGCGGATCAAAGACCGGGGCCCGGCCTAGAACTTCTGGTCCTCCAGCGGGGCAAAGCCCTTGCCGCGCAGGCCGGTGGTGAACGAACGCGCCCAGCCCAACAAGCCCCGCAGGTCACGGCGCTGCAGGAAGTAGCCCAGGTAGCCGCCCACGTCGGCCACGAACGAGCGCACCCGGAAGTACCGGCGGATCAGGTAACCGCGGTTCCGGTAGTAGTAGAACCGCTTGAAGGCGGAGTCCGGAACGATCACATGCCAGCGGGCGCCGTAGACATGCTGGGTTTCCGAAAAGGCATGCGGGTGCGTAATGGCGGTGGTGGTCACCGTGCCGAAACGGATCCCCGCCTTGCGGAGCCGAATGGTGAAATCCACCTCGTCGCCGCGGATGAACAGCCGCATATCCGGCAGGCCCACTTTGAAGAACACGTCCGACCGGATCAGCGCGCCGTTGAAAAAGTGCCCGTCGTTGGGCAGGAAGCCGAGCTTTTCAACCTCCGCGCGGTCGTGGGTGACCTTGCCGTCAAGGCGGAAGAAAAAGGACAGCCGGTCGGGATGGCCCGGTGCTGTCACCAAGGGGACCACGGCTTCCAGGTCGCGGGCCTCGGCCTCACGAAGCAGCGTGGCGAGGCATTCCGGATCGGCCGGCTCGGCGTCGTCGTCCATCATCCAAACCCAGCGGGCGCCGCTGGCGACCGCCTTTAGCGCTGCCAGCGCAAACCCCCCGGCGCCGCCCAGGTTGGCCTCGGAGCGTACATACTCAACGTTCGGGTGCGCCGCCGCAACCTCCGCGGCAGGGGTTGTGCCGCTGTCCACAAGGCAAATGGTGTCCACCTGCCGGCTCTGCGCGTTGATCGAATCCAGCAGGACCGACAGTTCCTTGGGCCGGTCAAACGTCACGGCGGCAACCGCAATGCGGGGGGTCATGGGGGTCCTTTCCGCATGGCCGCCAGGGAGTTCCCCACCTGTTGTGCGCCCGTGTGGCGCGGAGCCATGGTGCCGATGGCACTAGTATCTTTGACTAGAGTCCACTGTAATACAGCCCTGTAAGGCGCTGCGCGTAAGTCTGGCGCACTGCCTGCTGCGCGCTCGGCGACGGAGAAGTTTCATTTATCGAAGAACAGATTCCCGGCCAGTGAGCCCTTCCACCATGGACCGGCTGCCGGCGCAGCTGAACGGCTTCGACAGCATTACTCCCCGGACGGTGCCTGCCGCATGATCATGTACCTGCTTATGGGGCTGACGGCTGCCATCGTGTCCTACGCCGCCACATGGGGCGCCCGGGTGGTCGGCCACAGGCTCGAGCTGCACCTGCCAATCCGCAGCCGGGACATGCACTCCATCCCCGTCTCCAGGTTGGGCGGCGTCGCGATCTTCCTGGGCATCATGGTGGCGCTGGTTGTGGCCAGCCAGTCGTTCTTCGTCAAGGACATTTACCGGAACAATTTCTCACCCTGGGGCGTCCTGGCCGGCGCCGCCGTGATCGTCCTGGTGGGCGTGGCGGATGACCTGCTGGACATCCGGTGGTGGGTCAAGCTGATCGGCCAAAGCGCGGCCGGCCTGACCGTGGCCCTCTGGGGTGTCCGGATGACCATCGTTCCCTGGATTCCGGAGCCCATCTACCTGCAAAACGAAACGCTCCGGGTGGTGCTGACAGCGGGACTGATCGTGACCACCATGAATGCCTTCAACTTCATCGACGGACTGGACGGCCTCGCCGCCGGGGTGGCCATTATCGGCGGCACGGCATTCTTCTTCACCGCCTACTGGGTGCACCGGAACGCGGTACTGCTGGACTACTCGGACCTGGCAACCCTCATCACGGCCGTGCTGGTGGGCGGCTGCCTGGGGTTCCTGCCGCACAACTGGTTTCCGTCAAAGATCTTCATGGGCGATTCCGGCGCCATGTTGATCGGACTGCTCATGGCCTCGGCCGGCGTCGTCTCCACGGGGCAGATCTCCTCGGGCCTCTACGACCGCGCCAACGGCATCTCAACGGTGATCCCCATCCTGCTTCCGTTCGCCGTCCTGTTCCTTCCACTGCTGGACCTGGGGCTTGCCGTAGTGCGCAGGACGGCCCGTGGACGTTCGCCGTGGTCTGCGGACCGCGGCCACCTGCACCATAAGCTCCTGGACATCGGCTACTCCCACCGCACCGCCGTGATCCTGATGTACCTGTGGACGGCAGTGCTGTCCTTCGGCGGCCTCGCGTTCGCAATCTTCCCCTGGCAAATCGTGCTAGCGGTCGATATCTTTGCCACGTTGGTCATGGGACTGGTCACGGCGTGGCCCTACCTGTCGCGCGGCAACGGGGAGACGACGGCGTAACGCCGGTTCTGAATTATTTCTATCTCGTGTAGAATTTAGGGGCAGCCCAAGCTGCCACTCCACCCCCTGCCTCCTGGCCATTTGCCACGTGGTGCCGACGATTGGGATCGAATGACCTCCAACGCCGAATCCGGACCTGCCTCCGGCAATGGTCCTGTTGGCGCTTCCGGTCCCACGCCCTCACTGTGGCTGAACCTGCTCAAGCGCAGTTCCATCGCCGCAGCGGCGGGACTTGTGTTGTGTGCCATCCCGGCCGCACTCCTAAACGGGTTCACCGGCGCCGTATCGAGCGTCCTCGGTGGCCTGCTGGTGATGCTTTTCTTTGGCATCAGCCTGTTGGTGGGGCACTTCGTGGGACGCAGCAACCCGTCGGGGGCGATTGGCATGTTTGTCGCCACCTACTTCATCAAGGTGGTGGGCTTTGCCGTGGTCCTGTTCGCCATCGGTGCTCCGGAATGGCTCCACGGCCGGTGGTTCATCATTGGCGCGGTGGTTGCCGTCGTCCTTTGGCAGGTTGCAGAGATCCATGGCTTCAGCCGGGCCCGCCTCCAGATCTACAACGATCCAGAAGACAGGGGAGCAACTGATGCGTGACCCGAAGAAGTCCGCAGGCGCCGCCCACGGCAAACGGGGATCCAAAGCCTCCGCGCCCGCTGCTTCCGACGCTTCCACCGATGGCGGCTACAACGCTGGAATGGCTGTATTCAGCTACATCATTGGCGGAATCATCGTCTGGAGTTTGATAGGGTGGGGACTGGATTATCTGTGGGGAACGCGCTGGATTGTGCTCGCAGGCGCTCTGCTCGGAGCCGTCGGAGGTTTCTACCTTTCCCACATGCACGGCCTCACCAGTTCCCGTAAAAATGCTGATGAGCGCCATGCTCCCAGCGCACCGTCCCAGGACGGAGAAGATAATGCCAAATAATTTCACAGGGGGAACAGCAGGCTGTCAGGCTGCCGGACCCCGCCCAACGCCCAATGATGGACACTGCAGAGAGGAAACGCGTTGATCGCGCTTGCGCTCCCGGCCCAAGATTCAGGAGAGTTCACTCCTCCTGGTATTAACGAAATGCATTTGCCGGCAATCCTGCCGTGGGGTGCCGCAGAAGGATTCTCCAAGCAGATGCTGCTGGTCCTCCTCTCTGTCGTCTTTATCGCCGTCTTCTTCGTGCTGGCCGCACGCAAGCAGCAGCTGGTACCCGGCAAGCTCCAGTTCGCCGGCGAGGCCGCCTACGGCTTCGTCCGCAACGGCATCGCCAAGGACATCATCGGCGGCAGGGACTTCATCAAGTACGTCCCGCTGCTCTTCAGCCTGTTCTTCTTCATCCTGGTCAACAACATCTACGGCGCCATCCCGGTGTTCCAGCTCCCCACTTTCTCGCACGTGGGTGGAGCGTACGTGCTGGCCGGACTGGTCTACGTCACCTGGATCGCCATCGGCATCAAGAAGAACGGCCTGCGCTACTTCAAGCTGGCCACCGTCCCCTCGGGTGTTCCGTGGTACATCCTGCCGATCGTCATCCCCATTGAGATCATCTCGAACTTCGTGGTCCGGCCCGTAACGCACAGCCTCCGTCTGTTCGCCACCATGCTCGCCGGCCACCTGATCGTGATGATCGCCGGCTCCGGCATCGAGTACCTCATCATGCAGGAGAACGTCCTGCTGAAGGGCACCTCGGTCCTGGTCCTGGCAGGTGCCATCGCCATGTACATGCTCGAAGCCCTGATCATGGTCCTGCAGGCCTACGTCTTCACGCTGCTGACCGCGATCTACATCGAAGGCGCGCTGCACGCCGACAGCCACTAGGCACCCCGCCGGGGGAGCCATGCTCCGCCGGCACACCACAGTCTTCCCCTCGCGGGGATGAAGCAACCCAAACAACCTGCCGCACAAAGCGGCATCTTGAAAGGAAAAAAAATGGAAGGCTCCATCAACGGCTCCCTCAACCTCATCGGCTATGGCCTCTCGGCTATCGGCGGTGGTATCGGTGTGGGTCTCGTGTTCGCTGCCTACATCAACGGCGTTGCACGCCAGCCGGAAGCCCAGCGCGTCCTGCAGCCGATCGCATTCCTTGGCCTGGCGCTGACCGAAGCACTCGCCATCCTGGGCCTGGTCTTCGCTTTCGTTCTCAAGTAAACCTTCAGAACGTCAGCGAACATTCAGAACCGAGTAGATAAGGACGGGTGAAATATGCATCAGCTGATCATCTCAGCCGCCGCTGAAGGCGACGTCAACCCCCTTGTTCCCAATGCCTGGGAAATGCTGGTTGTCTTCGTGGGCTTTGCCATCCTCTTCTTCATCGTGGTCAAGTACGTTGTCCCGATGTTCGAGAAGACCTTCGCCGAGCGTGCCGAGGCCATTGAAGGCGGCATCGCCAAGGCTGAAAAGGCCCAGGCTGAGGCGTCTGCTGCACTCGAAGAGTACAAGCAGCAGCTGACCGACGCCCGCACCGAAGCCAACCGCATCCGTGAGGAAGCCCGCGCCGAAGGTGCCCAGATCCTCGCGGATCTCAAGGAGAAGGCGGCAGCAGAGTCTGCCCGCATCACCGCACAGGCCCACGCGCAGATCGAATCCGAGCGCCAGGCGGCAGTTGTGTCCCTGCGCTCTGAGGTAGGCACCCTGGCCACCACCCTTGCCGGCCGCATCGTGGGCGAGTCCCTCGACGACGACGCACGGGCAGCACGGGTAGTGGACCGCTTCCTGGCAGATCTGGAGTCCCAGAACGCAGGTGCAGCTAAGTAATGGCAGGCGTATCGAGCGAATCGCTGGCAACAGCCCTGGCCGCGTTGGAAGCAAAGCTTCCTACGGCGTCGCTGCAGCTGGCAAAGGAACTCTTCGGAATTCTGGGAATGGTGGACAGCTCGGCTGGCTTGCGCCGGGCCCTGACTGACCCCTCCCGCAGCGGCGATGAAAAGTCGGCGCTGGTCAGGCAGCTGGTTGGCGGAAAAGTCTCCGCTGATGCTGCTGAGATCGCGGGCGGACTGGCCAGCTCACGCTGGGCATCGGCGCGTGACATCGGCGATGCACTCGAGACTCTTGCCGCAACGGTGGTCATTTCCGTTGCTGAAAACAAGTCGGCCGTTTCTGCCTCCGGAATCACTGGCCTGGAAGAACTGGAAAACGATCTGTTTTCCTTCAACCAGGCTGTTGCCTCCAGCCACGAGGTACAACGTGCTCTGTCCGAACCGCAGGCAAGCGCAGCGGCCAAGTGCGCCCTTGCCGGGAAGCTGGTGCCCGGCGTCAGTGAGGAAGCCAAAGTCCTCATCACGCAGGCAGTCAGCCAGCCCCGCGGGATCAAGCCCACCCGGCTTGTGGAACGGTTTGCCGAACTGGCGGCCAAGCGGCAGCAGCGCTGGATTGCAACGGTCAGTGTGACCCGTCCTTTGTCGCAGTCGCAGCTGGCACGCCTCCAGGCAGGCCTGAACAATCTGTACGGGCGGGAACTGAAGGTCAACATCAACGTTGACCCGGCGCTCATTGGCGGCATCCGTGTCCAGGTAGGTGACGAGGTGCTCGACGCTTCGGTCCTCACCCGGCTGGGCGAACTGCAACGCCAGCTGGCCGGCTAGCCGGACAAGCACAACACAACTGATAGAAACCCCGGTCACCGTTTGCGGTGATCACAAACAGGAGAGCAGGGACTGCAGATGGCCGAATTGACCATCAACGCCGACGACGTCCGTAATGCGCTGAACGAGTTCGCGGCGTCCTACGAACCCGGGAACGCAGAGCGCGTAGAGGTCGGCCGCGTAACCACCGCTAGTGACGGCATCGCCCGTGTTGAGGGCCTTCCCTCGGTCATGGCGAACGAGCTGCTGCGCTTTGAGGACGGCACCCTGGGCCTGGCCCAGAACCTCGACGTCCGCGAAATCGGCGTCATCGTCCTCGGCGACTTCACCGGCATCGAAGAAGGCCAGGAAGTCCACCGGACCGGACAGGTTCTGTCCGTTCCCGTTGGCGATGCCTTCCTTGGCCGCGTTGTCGACCCGCTGGGCGTGCCCATCGACGACCTCGGCGAGATCAAGGCCGAGACCACCCGCGCACTGGAGCTTCAGGCCCCCGGCGTGACCCAGCGCAAGTCGGTCCACGAGCCGATGCAGACCGGCCTCAAGGCCATCGACGCGATGATCCCGATCGGCCGCGGCCAGCGCCAGCTGATCATTGGCGACCGCCAGACGGGCAAGTCCGCCATCGCGATCGACACCATCATCAACCAGAAGGCCAACTGGGCCTCGGGCGATGTCAACAAGCAGGTCCGCTGCATCTACGTCGCCATCGGCCAGAAGGCGTCCACCATTGCCGCCATCCGCCAGACTCTTGAGGACAACGGCGCGCTGGAGTACACCACCATCGTGGCTTCTCCCGCGTCCGACCCCGCAGGCTTCAAGTACCTGGCACCGTACGCCGGCTCGGCCATCGGCCAGCACTGGATGTACGGCGGCAAGCACGTCCTGATCGTGTTCGATGACCTGTCCAAGCAGGCCGAAGCCTACCGCGCCGTGTCGCTGCTGCTGCGCCGCCCGCCGGGACGCGAAGCCTACCCGGGCGACGTCTTCTACCTGCACTCCCGCCTGCTGGAGCGTTGTGCCAAGCTCTCCGACGAGCTCGGTGCCGGCTCCATGACGGGCCTGCCGCTGATCGAGACCAAGGCGAACGACGTGTCCGCCTACATCCCGACCAACGTCATCTCCATCACCGACGGCCAGATCTTCCTGCAGTCCGACCTCTTCAACGCCAACCAGCGTCCCGCTGTTGACGTGGGTGTGTCCGTGTCGCGCGTTGGCGGTGCCGCCCAGGTGAAGTCCATGAAGAAGGTCTCCGGTACCTTGAAGCTGGACCTGGCACAGTACCGCGACATGCAGGCGTTCGCGATGTTCGCGTCCGACCTGGATGCTGCGTCCCGCCAGCAGCTGACCCGTGGTGCCCGCCTGATGGAACTGCTCAAGCAGGGCCAGTACTCGCCGTTCCCGGTCGAGGACCAGGTCGTCTCCATCTGGGCCGGCACCAACGGCTACCTGGATGACGTTCCCGTCGAGGACATCAGCCGCTTCGAAGCCGAGTTCCTGGAGCACCTGCGCCACAAGTCCTCGATCCTGACCACGCTGGCCCAGACCAATGTGCTGGACGACGACACCGTTGCCGCTCTGAAGTCCTCCATCGTGGACTTCAAGAAGGGCTTCTTCGGCGAGGGTGACAACCACCTGGTAGGCGCCGGCCACGAGGAGCATGACGCTATCTCCGAGGGCGAAGTCGACCAGGAAAAGATCGTCAAGCAGAAGCGCTAGTTCCGCACCGCCGGTGTGCCGGGCCCCAGGGCCCGGCACACCGGCTACGGAATGTTAGGAAAGGATAAGTATGGGAGCCCAGATCCGGGTCTACCGCCAGAAGATCAGCTCGACCACGTCGATGCGCAAGATCTTCAAGGCGATGGAACTGATCGCTACGTCGCGCATCGGGAAGGCCCGTGCGCGCGTAGCAGCTTCACTGCCTTACGCGAACGCGATCACGCGCGCCGTTTCTGCTGTCGCCAGCCAAAGCGAAATCGACCACCCGCTGACCACTGAGCCGGAGCAGATCCGCCGTGCCGCCGTCCTGGTAATTACCTCGGACCGCGGCCTGGCTGGGTCCTACTCTGCCGGTGTCCTCAAGCAGGCGGAAGGTCTCAACGAGCTGCTCCACGCCGAAGGCAAGGAAGTCAAGACCTACCTCGTGGGCCGCAAGGCCCAGGCCTACTTCGATTTCCGGAACCGCGAGTATGCGCGGGTCTGGACCGGAGGAACCGACGCCCCCGAGTTCAGCACCGCCCGTGAAATCGGCGCGGCACTGCTCAACGATTTTGCCACGGACTTCGCTGAGGGCGGCGTGGACGAGATCCATGTTGTGTACACGCGCTTCAAGTCGATGGTTACTCAGGAGCCCACGGTTATCCGCCTCCTGCCGCTGGAGGTAGTGGAAGAGCAAGCCGCCTCCGAATCGGAGCTGCTGCCGCTGTACGAGTTCGAGCCGGAAACCGAGCGGGTCCTTGACGCACTGCTGCCGCGCTACATCGAATCGCGGCTGTTTGCCGCGATGCTGCAGGCCGCAGCATCGGAGCTGGCTGCCCGCCAGCGGGCGATGAAGTCGGCAGGCGACAACGCAACGGAACTGATCAAGAAGTACACGCGTCTGCGCAACACGGCCCGCCAGGCCGAAATCACGCAGGAACTCTCCGAGATTGTTGCCGGTGCCGACGCCCTTGCGTCGTAGCCTCCAACGCCCCGGTTTACGCGGAACCAGCACCACCACAGATAAACTTAACCCCACGCCATCTACTGAGTGAAGTGAGAGAGATGACTGCCACTGCTACCGAACGCGTAGCCGCAACGGCCGGTGCCACCGGCCGTATTGCGCGCGTAATCGGCCCGGTTGTCGACGTCGAATTCCCGGCTGACGCAATCCCGTCGATCTACAACGCCCTCACCACCGAGATTACTCTCAACGGTGAGACCAAGACCATCACGTTCGAGACCTCCCAGCACCTGGGTGACAACCTCGTCCGCGCCATCTCCCTGCAGGCAACCGACGGCCTTGTCCGCGGCACCTCCGTGGTGGACACCGGCGCGCCCATCTCCGTTCCCGTCGGTGACGGCGTCAAGGGCCACATCTTCAACGTGCTGGGCCAGCCCCTGGACGTTGCCGAGTCGGAGCTGGAGGTCAGCGAACGCTGGCCCATCCACCGCAAGGCCCCCAACTTCGCTTCGCTCGAAGGTTCCACCGAGATGCTGGAGACCGGCATCAAGGTCATCGACCTCCTCACCCCGTACATCAAGGGTGGAAAGATCGGCCTCTTCGGCGGCGCCGGCGTGGGCAAGACCGTTCTGATCCAGGAAATGATCACCCGTGTTGCCCGCAACTTCGGTGGTACCTCCGTGTTCGCCGGTGTTGGGGAGCGTACCCGTGAGGGCAACGACCTCTGGGTTGAAATGGAAGAGGCAGGCGTCCTCAAGGACACCGCCCTTGTCTTCGGCCAGATGGACGAGCCGCCGGGAACGCGCCTCCGCGTGGCCCTGTCCGCGCTGACCATGGCGGAGTACTTCCGCGATGTGCAGAACCAGGACGTGCTGCTCTTCATCGACAACATCTTCCGGTTCACCCAGGCAGGTTCCGAGGTCTCCACCCTCCTCGGCCGTATGCCTTCGGCCGTGGGTTACCAGCCCAACCTGGCGGACGAGATGGGCCTCCTGCAGGAGCGCATCACCTCCACCAAGGGGCACTCCATCACCTCGATGCAGGCCATCTACGTTCCCGCAGATGACTACACCGACCCCGCCCCGGCCACCACCTTCGCGCACCTGGATGCCACCACGGAACTTTCCCGTGAAATCGCCTCCCGTGGCCTCTACCCGGCCGTTGACCCGCTGACGTCCACTTCCCGCATCCTGGATCCCCAGTACATCGGCAAGGACCACTACAACACGGCCGTCCGGGTGAAGCAGATCCTGCAGAAGAACAAGGAACTCCAGGACATCATCGCCATCCTCGGTGTCGATGAACTCTCCGAAGAGGACAAGATCGTCGTGTCGCGTGCACGCCGCATCCAGCAGTTCCTCTCGCAGAACACCTACACCGCCAAGCAGTTCACCGGTGTTGAAGGCTCCACGGTTTCCATCAAGGACACCGTTGAAGGCTTCGCGGCGATCTGCGACGGCGAACTGGACCACATCGCGGAGCAGGCGTTCTTCAACGTCGGCGGCCTCGATGATGTCGAGCGCCAGTGGGCCAAGATCCAGGAACAGACCAAGTAATATGGCTGAGCTTGAGGTTGAGATTGTCGCAGCGGACCACTTTGTGTGGTCCGGAGCGGCCAAGATGGTCAAGGCCCGCACCAGCGATGGTGAAATCGGAATCCTGCCCGGCCACTCGCCCCTGCTGGCGATCCTGGCCGAGGGTGAACTGGCGATCCAGCCGGTTTCCGGGGACCGTATTGCGGTGGACGTCGACGGCGGGTTCTTCTCCGTCGACAACAACCGCGTGGTGATCGTTGCTGACAATGCCCAGTTGGGCGGCTCGGCTACCGCTGGGATCCGCTAGCAAGACCTTGATGGACGCACCGGGTATTTCGTTCATCGCACTGGCAATCGCGTTCGGATTGCTGATTTTTGCACTGTGCCTTTCGGGGGTGCGCCGCTTCAACCTGCGGCGTGCCCTCGGCACGGTGGACGCCTCCATTTGCGTAGCTGGAAACAGCTGGCAGATGGGGGTTTGTCGTTATCAGGACAATGACCTTGAATGGTTCAGGCTCATCTCCTTGAGCGTCCGCCCCAAGTACACATTCAAACGCAGCTCGCTGGAGCTGCTGGGCCGCCGGAAGCCTACCGAAGCGGAGGCGGTGAAGGTCCAGCCGGACGTGGTGATCGTCGAACTCCGCTACGAGGGGCAGGACCTGCACCTGGCCATGAAATTCGACGCCTACACGGGACTGTCATCCTGGCTGGAAGCAGGTCCCGTCATTGGTGTGGGGACCTGGCGCTAGCCAACGTGGACTGGCTTTTAGACATCCGGCTCACCGACGGTCCGCTCTATGGAACCGTGCTGGTATTGGGAATGGGCGGCGCCGCCTATCTCCTGGTGCCACCCTGGCGCGCCGCCGTGGTTCCGGTCCACCGCGTCCGGGCATGGGCTGTCCGCATCCTCATCGCCGCTGCAGCCGCATTTGCCCTGGTTGGTACCGTGCACTGGGCGCTCATCAACATCTTCACCATCTTTCCTGAGGACCTGCCCGACCCCGTCCTGCTGTGGCTGGTGCCGGGTGTGGCGGCACTGCTCCTGTGCCTGCTCCGGCTGCCCCGGACCAGCTGGGGCGGCCGCGGAGGAGGGCTCCTCGCCGCGCTGCTGGTGATGCTGCTGTCTGCGATCCAGATCAACGCCTACTTTGGCCTGAACAGGACCGTCAGCGACCTGCTGGGCACGGCACTGGCCCGCATTCCCGCGCCGGAGCAGGACCTCATGCGCCACCCCGGGGAAGCCGACGGCCTGCCGCTGCAGGGCTGGAAGCCGCAGGCTGAGCTGCCGGCCGGAGGTGAACTGCGCAAGGCCGCGATTCCCGGAACGATGTCAGGGATGAACACCCGCGATGCCTACATCTACCTTCCGCCGGCCTACTTTGCCACCAACCGGCCCGCCCTGCCCGTGCTGGTCCTGGTGGCCGGGCAGCCCGGCGGTCCCGCCGACTGGCTCACCGGCGGCGCCATCCGCGGCCATATGGATTCCTTTGCCGCCGCCCACGGCGGGGTGTCACCCGTGGTGGTCATCCCGGATCCCAACGGCTCACAGTCCGCCAACACCATGTGCATGGACAGCCGCATCGCCAAAGCGGATACCTACCTTTCACAGGACGTGCCACAGTGGATCGGATCCACCCTGGCGGTGGACACCAACCACAGCCACTGGGCCATTGGCGGCTTCTCCTTCGGCGGCACCTGCGCGGTGCAAATGGGAACCAGGCACCCTGACATCTACGCCGACGTGCTGGCCTTCTCCAGCGAAGCGGAGCCGGCAATCGCCAAGGAACGGCAGAAGACCATCGACGCAGCCTTCCCCGGAAACCCCGATGATTTCACGCGGCAGACTCCACTGGAGATTATGAAACACCAACGGTTCGAGTCCCACGGGATGTACCTCACGGCAGGCCAGAACGATCCGGAGTTCGTGGCAAATCTCCAGACGCTGGCCGCGGCAGCGGAGGGCGCCGGCTTCACGGTGCAGGCGCACGTAGTGGAACATACCGGCCACTCCTGGGACACCTCATCCAAGCGCTTTGCCGACGCCCTGCAGTTCCTCGGCAGCCAGTGGGGGATGCAGTGGTGACCGCCAGGAACCCCAACCGCACGGCCGCCCTGATGTGGGCCGCCGTCGGACGCCCCGCGGTGCAGCAGGCGCTGAGCACGCTGAGGTCCATGCCGTTCACTCTCGGGGTGGTTATTGCCTTCCTCGCCACCGCCGCCCTGACCGGAAGCTTCCTGGACGGGCCGCCGGAGCAGCTCCTGGGGCTCGCCTCCGTCAGTGGCCCCGGCCTGCGCGGCGGGCAGTGGTGGTCGCTGTTCACCAGCCTCTTCTTCGCCACCAACCCGCTGGCTTACATCGCGGCGTCGCTGATGATGGTCCTCCTGCTGGGACTTGCCGAGCGCAGGCTGGGCCGGCGGGCCGCCGTCGGACTGTTCTTCGGCGGCCAGTTCGCGGCGGTCACCGTGTTCCTCCTGGTGACCCAGCTGGCAGGATATGTGGGGGACGGCTGGCTGGACACCATGGCCGATGACAACCTGATTGGCCCCTACGCCCCTGTGCTGACCGCCGGCCTGGCCGCCAGCGCCCGGATCACCCTGCTGTGGCAGCGCCGGCTCCGCACCGTGGTGCTGTCCATTTCGCTCCTCCTGGTTCTTTACGTGGGACATGCGGAGACGGTGATCGGCCTGATCGGCGCGCTTCTTGGCCTCCTGGCAGGCTGGTGGATCCAGGGGGACCAGGGCCGCCTCCACCGCCACCGCTCCACCGGGCGCGAGACCAGGAACCTGCTGGCCCTCACCGTCGCGGTGTTTGCCGTGGGACCCATCCTGACCGGCATCACGCGGGCGCCCACGGGCCCGTTGGCCCTGCTGCGCGACGTCGTGCTGAGCCCGATGCCCACCCTCAGCCAACTGGTGTTCAACTGCGGCGCCACGGTTGACGCGTCCTGCCTGGAGACCGGTCGGGCGGGATTTGCCGGTCCGTTCGGTTTGGCGCTGGCGGTGGTGCCGGTGATCCTGCTGCTGATCTGCGCGGACGGCATGCGGCGCGGCCGCCGGCTGGCGCTCAACATCGCCCTGGCCATCCAGCTGGCTGTTACCGCGCTGGCCGCCGTCTACCTTGCCCTGTTCGCCCTGGTCCCGTCCCGCCTGCAGGGGACGCATGCCACGCCGCTGTCCTCGGCCTTCGCGCACGTGCTTCCGCTCGTGGTTGTCCCGTTGCTGCTGGCGGTGGTCCTGTGGCTGAACCGGCGGCAGTTCCGCGTGCAGACCCGTCCCGGCGCCCGCCGCGTGCTCGGTGCTGTTGTGTGCGGAACCTGGCTTGCCCTGGCCAGCTCCTACACCGTGGCCTGGTTTTTGTCCGGGGGCCTGGCCCGCGACGGCGGGTTGCTGGGCCTTTTCGCCGAGCTGGCGCGGCAGTATGTTCCGGTGCCCATTCCACAGCATTTCCGCCGGGTCTTTCCTGAGCAGGACAGTGCCGAGGCGCTGTTGTTCGCCTATTCCGGTCCGGTGTTCTGGCTGGTAGCCCTGGTGGCCGTGTGGTGGGTGCTGGTGGGCCGGCACCACGGCCTCAACTTCGGGCGGCAGGACCGGGACCGCGCCCGGGACCTGCTCCACCAGGGCGGGGGCCCACTGTCATGGATGGCACTCTGGGAGCCCAACACCTACTGGTTCAGCCCCGACGGCGCAGGTGGTATGGCGTTCCAGCAGCACGGGACCGTGGCGCTGACCCTGGGCGGTGCGATCGGCGACCGCGGGGCTGAGCAGCGGGTGACCGAGGGATTCCTGGATTACTGCCGCAGCCAGGCCCTGGTGCCTGCGCTCTATTCCTGTGACGACACCATGTGGCCGGTACTCAGGGAGCGCGGTTTTTCCCGCGTTGCCGTTGCCCAGGAGACCCGCCTGGCGCTGGATGAGCTCGAGTTCAAGGGCAAGGAGTGGCAGAACGTCCGGACAGCGCTGAACCGCGCGGCGAAGCTCGGGGTTCACGCGGTCTGGGGCTCGTACCACTCATTGCCGCCGGCGCTGCGGTCACGGCTGAACGAAGTGTCCGAGGAGTGGGCGGCCACCAAGTCGGTTCCGGAAATGGGCTTCACGCTAGGGGGAGTCGACGAACTCGATGACGAGGAGGTTCTCTGCTGCCTGGCGGTGGACGGCAACGGCACGGTCCACGGCGTGACCAGTTGGCTGCCCGTGTACGACGGCGGGCGGCTGGTGAGCCGGACCCTGGACGTCATGCGCCGGGGCAGCGAGGGATTCCCGGGCGTGATGGAATTCCTGATCGCCTCGGCTGTCCTCGAGTTGCGGGACTCGGTGGACATGATCTCCCTTTCCGGCTCGCCGCTGGCCAGCCGACCGGACGGGCAGCCGGGGACGGGAGCCGCCGCGGAGGAAACGGGGACGGCGGACGGAAGCACGGAAGCGGGCGCCACCGACGAGGGCGCGCAGAACCTCGTCAGGATCCTGGATCTGGTAGGCCACGCGCTTGAACCGGTCTACGGGTTCCGCTCCCTGGCGGCGTTCAAATCGAGGTTCAAGCCGGAGTACCGGGCGCTCTACCTGTACTACCAGGACCCGCTGCACCTGCCCGCCATCGGCCGCGCGCTGACCCGGGCCTACCTCCCCGGCCTGTCCCTGGCACAGGGTGCCCGGCTGGTCCGTAAATTGGTCACCTAAAGGCCGTTAAGCCATCCTGGAAATGCCCCGCTGGATAGTGCCCGGCAGTAATGTGGCATTTACGCTGCCAAATTCTCGGAAATACAAAATGGTCCCCGGCAGAATTGCCGGGGACCATTTGTCGCTGACAGCCGCGGAAGCGGCCGGGCGGTTTACTTAGACGACAGTTACGCCGGTGGCCTGGGGGCCCTTGGCACCCTGGCCGATTTCGAACTGAACGCGCTGGTTCTCGTCGAGGGTCTTGAAGCCGCCGGTCTGGATTTCGGAGTAGTGAACGAAGACATCGCCATCGGAGTCGTCCGGGGTGATGAAGCCGAAGCCCTTTTCAGCGTTGAACCACTTGACGGTTCCCTGTGCCATTTATTTCTCCTCATTGTGGAACTTTTTAAGACCGGCACACCTCGTGCCGCCCTTGGTCACTCCGCGAGAAGAATCCTGGATTGCCACGCCCGGAAAGGGGCCCGACGCTGCAGGAGCTTCGCGCTCGCAACATGTCTTGCGAGCATGAAAAACACCTACACAAAGACTGAGATAAGAATTTCATGCCTGTTCCCGCAGGTCAACGGCCCGAACAGCAAAAAGGCGAAAATTTAGGTAAAAAACAGGTGACGAAGAGACCTGCTTCGAATGCTGCCATTTAGGTGCCTGAAGCAACAATGGAAACGGCTAGAAGAGCCGGGATTCGCTGTCGTCCACTCCGCGCATCGCGTCGTAGTCAAGCGTTACGCAGTCGATTCCGCGGTCGTTGGCCAGCACCTTTGCCTGCGGCTTGATCTGCTGGGCGGCAAAGATGCCGCGCACAGGTGCCAGCAAGGGATCGCGGTTGAGCAACTCGAGGTACCTCGTGAGCTGCTCCACGCCGTCAATGTCTCCCCGGCGTTTAAGCTCAATGGCCACCGTGGCGCCGTCGGCGTCCCGGGCCAGGATGTCCACGGGACCAATCGCCGTGAAGTACTCGCGCCTGATGAGGGAGTAGCCCTCGCCCAGGGTTTCAATCTGTTCGGCCAGCAGCCGCTGCAGGTCAGCCTCCACGCCGTCCTTGATCAGCCCCGGGTCCACGCCCAGGTCATGCGAGGACTCGCTGATCTTTTCGTGGATGTTGATGATCAGCCGGTCATCGGTCTTGGCGGACTGGACGGTCCACTGCTCCATTACGCCGAGCTCCAGGTCCACCTCGTCCGGGGACGAAACCCGGAGCGTGGCCGGAGGGCTCATCCAGTTCAGCGGCTTGTAGGAACCGCCGTCGGAATGGACCAGCACCGAGCCGTCCGCCTTCACCAGCAGGAGCCGGGTGGCGAGGGGGAGATGGGCTTTGAGCCGGCCAACGTAATCAACGGAGCAATGGGCTATCACAAGTCGCACGCCGTACAGACTATCGCGTGGGCCGGGGCCGGCAGTGTCCGACGGCGGGACGCACCTTGCGGGGCGCGATCCAGGGGCAGTGGCGCGGCTGGGGCAGAATGGATACATGCCGCGCTCCAACCGTCCCCGCCGTCCCGCTTCCGGCCGGGGTCCCGTTTCCGGCAGAGGCGCAGGGCGGAAAAGCAACGGCGACGTTCCCGAGCTGGACCTGGAACGTGCGCGGGCCGGAATCGCCCGCAGGGAGAGCGCCCCTGACGGTGAGTGGATGGTGCGCACCATGACCGCCAGGAACGCTGAGAAGACCTACATCTGCCCGGAGTGCTCCACAGCGGTGCTGCCGGGGGTTGCGCACCTGGTGGTCTGGAAGGACGACCACCTCTTCGGCGCCGCCGCCGGCCTGGCCGAGCGCCGGCACTGGCACACCAACTGCTGGCTGACGCGCAGCTACCGCTACCGCTGAGCGGGGTGCCCGTCGAAGGTACCGGCGGGGAACGCCGGATGCCCCCGCTGTCGCTAAGCTGGCAGGCATGACTTTTGATCCGGCGTCGTACCAGTTCACCCAGGCCCAGGGCCCCGTTCCCATCCGTGCCTCCACGGTCCTGCCCGCCCGGCGCGAGAACATCGAGCTGCAGACGGAGGACGGCCACACCCTGGTGGGGGAGCTGGCCCTGCCCGAATCCGGTCCGGTGAAGGCCACGCTGATCACGCTCCACCCGCTGCCCACGCACGGCGGCTTCATGGACTCCCACGTCTTCCGCAAGGCCTCCTACCGGCTGCCGGCGCTGGCCGGCATCGCGGTACTGCGCTTCAACACCCGGGGTACCGCTTCTCCCCGGGGCACCAGCAGCGGGGGCTTCGAGGAAGGAATCGGAGAACGCCATGACGTTGAGGCGGCCGTCCGTTTCGCCGTCGAACGGGGCCTGCCCAACCGCTGGCTCGTGGGATGGTCCTTCGGCACGGAACTGGCCCTGATGTACGGTGCCGTGGAGCCGGTAGCCGGCCAGATCGAAGGCGCGGTACTGCTGTCGCCACCACTGCACCGCGCCACGGACAAGCACCTGCAGCTGTGGGCGGAGTCCGGCAAGCCCCTCACCGTCCTGGTGCCGGAGCACGATGACTTCCTGCAGCCTGCGGAGGCCACCGCCCGGTTCAGTATGGTGCCGCAGGCCCGGGTGGTGGGCGTGGCCGGGGCCAAGCACCTGTGGGTGGGGGAGAAGTACGCTGCCCGGGTCCTGAACGACATTGTGGTGCAGGTCAGTCCCGGGCAAGGCGCGGAGTTGCCGCACGACTGGGACGGCCCGACGGCGACTGCCGGGGCCTAGCACGCACGCCCGGCTGGGCGGCGCTACAGGCCGCCGCCGGACAGCGGGGTCAGTGCTGGGTTTGCCGGACCCTTAGTGCTGGTCCTGCCGGACAATGTAGATCTCCCGGACCAGCAGCAGTACGGCGGCGGCGGTAGGGATCGCGATCAGGGCCCCCAGGACGCCCAGGAGGCTGCCTCCGGCGATGACCGAGATCACCGCCACGGCACCGGGCACGGCAACCGCCTTCTGCATGATGCGCGGTGAGATGAAGTACGCCTCGAACTGCAGGTAGGCGAAGTAGCAGATGGCGTAGATGGCGGCCACCTGCCAGCCTTCGGTCAGGGACACGAGGGTTACCACGATGCCTGCGATCATGCCGCCCACCAGGGGGATAAAGGCAAGCAGGACCACTACGAACGCCAGGAGCAGCGCGAAGGGGACGCCCACGATGGACATCACCACGAAGGCAAAGGTGGCGTTGAGCAGCGCCACGCAGGCCTGGCCGATCACGTAGTTTCCCACTGAACGGGTGATTTCCTCCGAGAGGGCGGCCACGCGCTTTCGCCGCGAGCGTGGTGCCAGGCGGTAGCCCCACTTCTTCATGGCCGGCAGCGCTGCCAGGAAGTACAGGCTCAGTACCAGGACAATGAGGGCGCCGAAGAGGCCATTGGCCACGGTGGATCCGAAGCCCAGCACGCCGCCGAAAATGCCGCCCATCGCGGCGGGGTCGTTGACGAACTTGTTGACCTCCTCGGTGATGCGGTCGCGCACGCCGAACTGGTCGTCAAGGCTGCGGAAGAAATCCGAGTCCATGAAGTTGTGCATCCAGTCCGGTGCCTGCCGCACGATCTCGGAGACCTGTTCCACGATGGTGGGAATGAGCGTGGCGAAGAATCCGACGACGGCGCCCATCAGGACCGCCACCGAGACCAGGATTCCCGCCGGCCGGGGAATTTTGCGGCTCTCCAGCCAGCCCACCACGGGCTCCAGGCCCAGGGCGATAAACAGTGCCGCCACGATCCACAGCAGCAGCTGCGTAGTGTGGGAGCCGATCCAGTAGACCA
The DNA here is from genome assembly GCF_057073715.1 of Arthrobacter sp. E1SS-5. Classification (NCBI taxonomy): domain Bacteria; kingdom Bacillati; phylum Actinomycetota; class Actinomycetes; order Micrococcales; family Micrococcaceae; genus Arthrobacter; species Arthrobacter sp. E1SS-5. Next base: position 2,662,267 of record NZ_CP172703.1, on the reverse strand, counting down.
ACAGCGCCAGGCCCACGCCGACAGTACCCATGAAGCCCATGTACAGCGGATGCTGCGGTGACATGCGCGGACCCGGGTGGCCGAACTGGGGCTCCTCATCGCCGCCGTGCTCCGTGTCCGGGGCCTGCCCGGTGTATTCCGGCGGCATCTCGAACCGGAGCCGGGGCTGCGCCCCGGGCAGGGGCTGCCGAAGGCGGCGGACCACCTGTCCAAGGGCTGCTGCGGCAGTACCCCTGCGGCGGGCTGTTGCCGCCATACCGAGGGGAGGTACCGGAGCGGGGACAGGGCCCTTGGGATCCCCGGGATTTGCGGCTGCCGCCGAGGACGGGTCCGTCTTGTCAGTCACTGGTTCTAGGGGCCTGTTCCGTGCGTGGCTCCGCCTTCGCGGGCCGGTGTGATGATCATCGCAAACACTATCAGCAGGCTTGCCACCACCTGCCGAAGGCGCAGCCCGGGGGCCCGCAGGGAAGGGTGTGGAAGATCCGGACAGGGGCCCCTGGTAACAAAAAGGTTACTATTGAAGGCAAACCCCCGCTGATGATAGGTGTTTCCCTTGCGTTTAAAGACTGCAGCCGCACTTGTGCTGCTCGGCCTCCTGACACTTTTGGCCGGCATCGGCCAGAGAACCATCTGGGCTCCATCCGAGACGTTCACCGCCTCCGCGCCGGCCGACGCCGCCGCCGCGCCGCTGACGGTCATTGACCAGAAGCTGCGCACCCTGCATGGCGGAACCGTCAAGATCAACATCCAGGGCGACGGAAACTTCATGCTGGCATCAGGCCGCCCCGACGACGTCGATGCCTGGGTTGGGAAGACGGCCCACAACACCATCACCGGGGTTTCCGAAGACGAAAAGTCACTCCAGGTTGACCACGCCGACGGCGATGCTGCGGCCCCGAACCCGGCCGGCTCCGACCTGTGGGTGACCAACGAGAACGCCAGCGGTGAGCTTGAGTACACGTGGACCCCGCCGGCTGACGGCGAGTGGACCCTCCTGCTCGCCTCCGATGGCACCAAGCCGGCGCCTGCCTCCGTGTCCATGACGTTCCCGAACGACACCTCCACCCCCTGGGCTGTGCCGCTGATGGTCCTGGGCAGCCTGCTGATCGTGGCGGGAATCGTCCTGGCGCTGCTGGCAGCCCGCCGGAAGAACGGCGAAGGCGACGGTCACGGCAGCGATGGCCACAACAGCGACGGCGGCAGCAGCAGCTATGCCCGCCGCGCCCGTGCACGCAATGCCAAGCCGGCCGGCGCCGGCTCACAGAACGAGGGCGTACTGAACCCAGGGACACCAAACGGCACCCAAAACCAGGCGCCGTCGTCGTCCTCGTCCTCCTCCAAGGCCACCATGGTGGCAGCCGCCGTTGCTGCCGCCGTACTGGCAGGTTCCGCCACCGCCGCCCAGGCGGCCAGCCCCAGCCCGCAGCCTTCCGGCAGTGCCTCGTCGCCTGCCAAGGAAGCAGCCACTGTGCCGGTCCTGCTCGACGCCCAGTTCCGCCGGATCCTGGAGCAGGTCTCCAGCGCCACCGATGCCGGGGACGCAGCCAAGGATGCGGCGAAACTTGCCGGCCGGGTAGGCGGACCCGAACTGGAGATCCGCACGCAGAATTACAAGATCCGCTCCCAGGTTGGCTCCTACGAGCCGCGGATGCCGGTGCGCTCCACCAAGCTGCTGACGTACGTGGTCACCAGCGACCGGAACTGGCCACGTTCGGTGCTGGCCGTGACCCAGGGTGAAGGCAACGTGGTTCCGCAGATCCTCACCCTGGTCCAGCAGTCGCCGCGCGAGAACTACAAGCTGACGGAAACCACGCCCCTCCAGCCGGGCACCACGTTCCCCAACATCAACCGCGGGGGCACCGAAACCCTTGCCGCCTCGGACAAGTCCGGCCTGCTCTACAGCGGCGAGGAAGCGATGTCCGGACTCGCCGATCGTCTTACATCGGCCGACTCGCCCTTCAAGGACAAGCTGGTCGAAGGCCAGTCCTCGCCGTACATCGCGGACACCCTGTCCTACCAGGCCGAGGTGGTGAAGTCAGGCGAAAACGGCAACTTCTCCTTCACCCACAAGGTGGTTCCGGAAAATACCGTCGTGTTCCGCACCGCTGACGGCGGGGCCCTGGTCCTGGGCCGCATCAACTTCGGCTTCGAAGGCACTCCCAAGGCGGCCGGTGACAAGCTCAGCATCGGTGACGACGCCGCAGCCCTGGCCGGCGGCAAGGAAACCACCACGGGCATGGTCCTGAACTTCGCCGAATCCATGGCGGTCTATGTGCCCCCGGCAGGTTCCACGGACCCGATGAAGCTTGTTGCCGCCACCCGCGGCCTGGTCGGCGCCAGCTTCAAGTAGGGCCTGGACCTATTACCACCGGCAGCGGCCGGAGAGTGGCTAGAGTGGGAAACATGAGTTCGCCAGCTTCCCGCCCAGTCCCTCCTGCCGCTGCCAACCTGCTTAACCTGCGCGGCGCCGTCGACCTTTCTTCGCTGAAGCGCCCAGCAGCTCCGTCCGGCCCGGCTCCTTCCGGGCCCGCGGCGGGAACGCCCCAGGGGGCGCAGCCCGGCGGCCCCGACGGAGGGCCGGAACTCAAAGTCAACGTCACCGAAGCGAACTTCCAGCAGCTGGTTGAGCTGTCCGCGCAGGTGCCGGTGGTGTTTGCACTGTGGGCCCCCTACTCGCCGGAGTCCAGCAGGATGCTGGACACCCTTGACCGGGTGGTGGCCTCCTACGGCGGACGCCTGGTCCTTGGGGCGGCTGACATTGAAGCCTTCCCGCAGCTTGCCCAGGCCTTCCAGGTGCAGGCTGTTCCCACTGCCGTTGCCGTCCTCAAGGGACAGCCGGTGCCGCTCTTCCAAGGCGCAGCGGACGAGCAGCAGGTGCGCAGCCTCTTCGACGAACTCCTCAAGGTTGCCGCGGCGAACGGGGTCACCGGAAGCCTGGATGCGGGCGCGTCCGGCGCCCAGGAGCCTGCCCCGCTGCCGCCGCTGCACCAGGCGGCGTTTGACGCCATTGAGGCCGGCGACTACGCCGCAGCCGCCGAAGCCTACCGCCAGGCATTGAAGGAAATGCCGTCGGACCATGATGCCAAGGCGGGTCTGGCGCAGGTGGAGCTGATGGAACGGCTGCAGTCGGTGTCCGCCCAGGACAGCGACGCGCTGCGTGCACTTGCCGCCAACGAACCGGACAACCTGGACGCGCAGCTTGGCGTGGCGGACCTGGACGTGGCCGGCGGGCACGTGGAGGACGCGCTGAACCGCGTGGTGGCCTTCATTGGCAGGAATTTTGGCCCCGAACGCGAGGCCGCCCGCGTGCGGCTCCTGGAACTGTTCGACGTGGTGGGCGCCGGTGACGAGCGCGTGGCAAAGGCGCGCCAGGCACTCGCGCGGGTGCTGTTCTAATGCCGGCCCTGTTCCAGCCGCTGACCCTGCGTTCCATGGAGCTGCAGCACCGGGGCTGGGTGTCGCCCATGTGCCAGTACAGCTGCGATCCCGACGACGCCCCGGGCGTTCCGCACGACTGGCACCTGGTGCACCTGGGCGGTTTTGCCGTGGGCGGCGCGGCGATGATCCTCACCGAGGCCGCCGCAGTGAACGCCGAGGGCCGGATCAGCCCCCGCGACGCAGGCCTCTACAACGACGAGCAGGCGGCGGCGTGGGAGCGGATCATTTCCTTCGTCCACCGGAACGGCGTGGCCGGCACCAAAATCGGGGTCCAGCTGGCCCACGCCGGCCGGAAAGCCTCCACGTACTGGCCTTTTTCCGGCAAGCACGGCAGCGTCCCGGTGTCCGAGGGAGGCTGGGAGACTGTGGGCCCGTCCACCACGTCCTTTGAGGGCTACGCGGCGCCTGCCGCCATGACCGTGGAGCAGATCCACGGCGTCATCGACGACTTTGCCGCCGCCGCTGTCCGTGCTGTGGATGCCGGTTTTGACACCATGGAGATCCACGGGGCGCACGGCTACCTCCTGCACCAGTTCCAGAGTCCGCTGATCAACCAGCGTGAGGACGAATGGGGCGGGGACGAGGCCGGACGGAACCGGCTGATGCTGGCCGTGGTTGATGCCGTCAGGGCGGTAATTCCTGATTCGATGCCGTTGCTGCTCCGGGTCTCGGCCACCGACTGGGCGCCGGGCGGCGTGGACCAGGCGGCGTCGGTCCGGCTGGCCCGGGACGCGGCTGCCCACGGTGTGGACCTGGTGGACGTCTCCAGCGGGGGAGCTGTTGCCCACCAGCAGATCAAGCCGGGGCTTGGCTACCAGACCGGTTTCTCGGCAGCCATCCGCGATGAGGCCGGCATCGCCACCGGCACGGTGGGCTTGGTGACCACTCCCGGCCAGGCGGAGCACGCCATTGCCACCGGACAGGCCGACGGGGTCTTCATCGCCCGGGCCGCGCTGCGCGATCCGCACTGGTGGCTCCGTGCCGCCTTCGAGCTGGGCCACGACCTTCCCTGGCCGCCCCAGTACGAGCGGGCTGTCCCGCGGCGCACCTTCTAAACCGTATCTTTTGACGCAGGGAGTCCGGCATGGCGCGCAGCGGCGGGAATGATCAGCGAAACCCGGTTGAAGGGCAGCTGGAAGCCAAGATCCTGGAACTCCTGGCGGCCAGGGCGGCAACCTCCACCATCTGCCCGTCCGATGCCGCCAGGGCCGTGGGAGGCGACGAATGGCGCCACCTCATGGAACCGGCACGGGAGGCCGCCCGGCGCCTGGTCGACGCCGGCCAGGTGCACATCACCCAGGGCGGAACCGTCGTCGATCCCGCCACGGCGAAGGGCCCGATCCGGATCCGCAAGGTACGCCCGCCGGCCACACCCGGTCAGCCCAGCAACTCGTCCACGTAGCACCAGCGCCAGTCTTCGCCGGGCTCCGCACTGCGCATGACGGGGTGGCCCGTTTCCTTGAAGTGGCGGCTGGCATGGCGGCCGGCTGAGGAGTCGCAGCAGCCAATGGTCCCGCAGGCCAGGCACATGCGCAGGTGCACCGGCGAGGTTCCCTCCCGTTCGCACCCGGCGCAGGCAGGGCTGTCGGGGACCGGTGCCGGCAGGGCAGCCGTAAGGTGGTCGCACACGCCGCCCGGCTGGGACAGCCCCTCGCCGCCGCCGCCCTCGGCGGCGGAATCGAGCTCATTGAAGGAAGCGTCCAGCATGGACTCCTCCACGTCCAGCCGCTCCAGGACTTCGCTGAGCACTTCATGGGCAAAGTCCCCGCCGCGCCTGAGCTCCAGCACCTTGTCCCGCTCAGCCTCCAGCATGGCCATCCGCAGCTGGGCGTAGCGCTGGCTGGGGGTTGCGGCCTCGGCCGCCGGCCTGCCCAGGCGCTCCCAGGCCGCCAGCCCGCGTTCCTGGGTCCGGCGCCGGAGCATGTCCATGACCTCCGGCGGGTCGCTCTCCCGCCGCAGCTGTTCCAGCCGCTCCATTCCTGCCGCCGTGGCCAGCTGCATCAGCGAGGCCTGGTTCAGGGCGTCCTCCCGCCGGTCCGGCCCCGGCACCCCCAGCGCCCGCACCAGGGCGGGCAGCGTGAATCCCTGCAGCACCAGCGTGCCGCCCACCACCACCATGGCCGCCAGGACCAGCACGTTGCGGTGCTCCAAATCATCGGGCAGGGTCAGGACGGCGGCCAGGGTGACCACGCCGCGCATGCCGGCCCACGACACGATGGCCGGGAACTGCCAGGGCGGTGCCGGGTCTGCCCGCTGCACGGAAGGGATCAGGCGGGGCAGGTAGGTGGCCGGGAAGACCCAGACGGGCCGCAGTACCAGCACGGCCAGAAGGATCACCGCGCAGCCAAGCCACACGCGCCCCGCGCCCAGGGAATCGTCCTGGACGCTTTCGACGATGGTCCGTACCTGCAGGCCGATGAGCAGGAACACTGAGTTCTCCAGGAGGAACTGGATGGTGTCCCAGTTGCTCCTGGCGCTTTGCCGCGCGGCGCCGTTGGGCATGGACGGTGCCTTGGTGCCCATCACCAGGCCGGTGACGACGACGGCGAGCACGCCGGACGCGTGGATGGCCTCGGCGGGCAGGTAGGAAACGAAAGGTGCCATCAGTGATGTGGAAGTGTTGATGGCCACGTTGTGGACACGTTTCCGGATTTCAGTGAGGACATACGCGACGGCGAGGCCCACCGCCAGGCCGCCGCCGGCGGCCACCACGAACCCGCCGGCGACGTCCAGGGCGGAGACCGAACCCGCGATGGCCGCTACCGCTGCCCGCAGGCACACCAGCGCCGTGGCGTCATTGACCAGCGATTCGCCTTCCAGGATGTTGACGATCCGGCGGGGCATTCCCACTTTGCGGGCAATGGCCGTGGCGGCTACCGCATCCGGAGGCGCCACCACGGCGCCCAGGGCGAAGGCGGCGGCCAACGGGATTTCCGGAAACAGCCACCACACCACCACCCCCACGCCCAGGGTTCCGAAGATGACGTACCCCACGGACAGGAGCCCTATGGAACGTCGGTTGGTCTTGAAGTCGAACAGCGACGTGCGGAACGCGGCCGCGTAAAGCAATGGCGGGAGCAGGCCAACCAACACCAGCTCCGGGTTCAGCTCAACCGGCGGAATGAGCGGCAGGAACGATCCCGCCACCCCGGCCAGCACCAGCAGCAGGGGAACGGGGATATTCAGTTTGCGGCCCAGGGCGCTGCCGGCACACACCACGGCAACGATCACCAGCAAACCCAACGCGATGTCCATTCCGTAAGTTTCGCACCCCCGCGGCGCTGGTCCGCCGACTAGGCTGGCACCATGACTGCTCCGACACCTGATCAGGCGCCGAATCCCGGGCCAACGGCGGCCCTTTCCCTCCGCGGGCTGGCGAAACGGTTCGGCAGGAAAATCGCGGTGGACGGCATCAGCCTGGAAGTCCCGGCGGGTTCGTTTTTCGGCATCGTGGGTCCCAACGGTGCAGGCAAGACCACCACGCTGTCCATGGCCACCGGCCTCCTGCGCCCCGACTTCGGAACTGCTGTGGTGCATGGCGTGGACGTCTGGCAGCACCCGCTGGAAGCCAAGCGGTTCATGGGCATCCTGCCCGACGGTGTCCGCTTGTTCGACCGGCTCAGCGGAGAGCAGCTGATCACGTATGCCGGGCTGTTGCGCGGCATGGACAAGGCGGTGGTGGCCGCCCGGGTGGGGGAGCTGCTGGCGGCCATGGACCTTACCCAGGACGCCGGCACGCTGGTGGTGGACTACTCCGCCGGCATGACCAAGAAAATCGCCCTGGCGTCCGCCCTGATCCACGCCCCGCGGCTCCTGGTGCTGGATGAGCCCTTCGAAGCCGTCGATCCGGTGTCGGCAGCGAACATCCGGTCCATCCTGGACCGGTACGTCGCCTCCGGTGGAACGGTCATCGTTTCCAGCCACGTCATGGACCTGGTGCAGCGCATGTGCGACCACGTCGCGGTGGTGGCCCGCGGCCGGCTCCTGGCGGCGGGAACGGTTGACGAAGTGCGCAACGGCATGTCCTTGGAGGACCGGTTTGTACAGTTGGTGGGCGGGCACAGCCACACGGAAGGGCTGGAATGGTTGCGCACCTTCTGAGGCTCAAGCTCACGCTGCTGCGCAACGGACTGCGCCGCAGCCCCTGGCAGCTGGTGGGCATGGCCATCGCGGGACTCTACGCGCTGGGAGTCGTGGCAACACTGGTCATCGCGCTCGTCCTGCTCCGGGGGGCCGGACCCGTGACCGCCCATACAGCGGTGGTCCTGGGCGGTTCCGCCGCAGTTCTGGGCTGGGGTGTGGTTCCGGTGGTGGCCTCGGCCACGGACATGACCTTGGACCCGGCCCGCTTCACCACCTTCGCCATACCCATGAAGCAGATGCTCGCCGGCCTGGCGCTCGGCGGGTTGATCGGCATTCCCGGCCTGGCCACCGCGCTGGTGGCCCTGTCCACGGTGGCCACCTGGTCCCGCGGAGTGCTGCCCGCGCTCGCAGCCCTGCTCGGCGCATGCCTTGGCGTCATGACCTGCGTGGTCCTCGCCAAGGCGGTCACCACGGCTACGGCAAGCCTTGCTGCCTCCCGGCGGTTCAAGGACATCAGCGCCATCGCGTTCATGGTGCCCCTGGTCCTGCTGGGCCCCATCGTCGCAGGCGTTGGGCGCGGCATCTCCGCCTCCACCGGGTTCCTCCCGGAGTTCGCCCGGAGCCTCTCCTGGACGCCGCTTGGCGCCCCGTGGGCCCTCGGCGGTGACATCGCGTCCGGGCGTCCCGCGGAGGCCGGGGTGAAGCTGCTGCTTTCGGTGGTTGTCCTGGGCGCCCTTGCCTGGTGCTGGAAGCTGCTGCTCGAGCGTGCGCTGGTCACCCCGCCCTACGCCGGTGCCGGGAAGCGCAGGGGCGGGAAGCTGGGGCTGTTCGGCGTGCTGCCTGCCACCCCCGCCGGTGCGGTGATGGCAAGGTCGCTCACTTACTGGCTCCGGGACCCGCGCTACTCCGGTTCCCTGGTGGTCATCCCGCTGCTGCCCGTGGTGCTGGCGTTCCAGGGAACGCAAACCGGAAGCTACGGCAGCCTGGCCTTCCTGGCCCCGCTGGCCGCGTTCATCCTGGCCTGGTCAATCTCCGCCGACGTCTCCTACGACAACACCGCCTTCGCGCTGCACCTGGCCACCGGCGTCCGCGGCGTGGCCGACAGGCTGGGCAGGGCATTGGCGTGCCTGACGTTCGCCCTGCCGGTGGTGCTGGTGTTCTCGCTGGGCTACGCGGCGTTCACCGGCAACTGGACGGCGTTGCCAGGACAGCTGGGGCTCAGCCTGGGAATCCTCTTCACCGGCCTGGGCCTGTCCTCGGTGGTGTCTGCCCGGTACACGGTCATCGTTCCATTGCCCGGGGACAGCCCGTTCAAGAAGCCTCCCGGCAACGTGGGGCAGACCATGGCCGTGCAATTCGTGGGAATGCTGGTCCTGATTGTCCTGGTCCTGCCCGAGGGCGCGCTGCTGGTGGCAAACGCAGTGACAGGGAACATCCTGTTCGGCTGGCTCACCCTGGCGGCGGGTGTCGTCCTGGGCCTGGTCCTCTTCCTGGCCGGTGTACGGCTGGGCGGCAAGTGGCTCGATGCGCGCGGACCCGAGCTTCTGGCACAAGTCACCGTCAACCGCTGACAGCTCAAGGAAAGGAACACCATGGAGATAGTGATCCTTGGCGGCAGCAGGCAGATTGGAAAGCTCGCTGCCGACGCCATTGAACAGCTCATCCGGCGCAAGCCCAACGCTGTCCTGGGCCTGGCCACGGGCTCCTCGCCGCTGCCCGTCTACGATGAGCTCGCCGTCCGGCACGAACAGGGCCTGGACTTCAGCGGGACCTCTGCTTTTGCACTGGACGAGTACGTGGGCCTGCCCGCCGGCCACCCCGAGTCCTACCGTGAGGTGGTCCGACGGGAGTTCACCAACAGGGTGAACATCGCGCCGGAGAACGTCCATGGCCCCGACGGAACCGCGGCAGACATCCCCGCTTCCTGCGAAGCCTATGAACAGGCCATCATTGCGGCCGGCGGCGTGGACCTGCAGCTGCTCGGCGTGGGCACCGACGGTCACATCGGCTTCAACGAACCAGGCTCTTCCTTCGCCTCCCGGACGCGGATCAAAAGCCTGATCGAACAGACACGCCGGGACAACGCCCGGTTCTTCGACAGCCTCGCGGAGGTGCCGCACCACGTCATCACCCAAGGCCTGGCCACCATCATGGCAGCGCGCCACGTGGTCCTCGTGGCCACGGGCGCGCAGAAGGCCCAGGCCGTACGCGATTTCGTGGAGGGTCCCGTCGCCGCCATCTGCCCCGCATCCATACTGCAGTTCCATCCGCACGCCACCGTCCTGCTGGACGAGGCCGCTGCCTCGGCCTTGAAGCTGGCGGATTTCTACCGCCATACCTACGAAAACAAGCCCACTTGGCAGGGGCTCTAGCAAGGCCTGCAGGTGCGCCGCCTCGGAGCAAAAAGCACGACGGCGGGCGGTGCCGGATCCCGGCGCGGGCGTACCGCCGTCGAACGCGCGGCCGGCGGAACGGCTAAGATGGATGGCATGACTAGCATGACGGACCCTCTCGAAAACGACCCCATGCGCGAGCTTTCCGGGGCTGGAACGTCCACGGCCACCATTGAGCGCGAGGAACTGCGCCAGGAAGTGGAACCGGGGGACCGGGAGCGCTTCGCACACTATGTGCGAAAGGAAAAGATCATGGAGTCCGCCATGACCGGGGAACCCGTCATTGCCCTGTGCGGCAAGGTCTGGACCCCGGGCCGGGATCCGAAGAAATTCCCCGTTTGCCCCGAGTGCAAGGAAGTCTATGACGGCCTCCGCCCGGGCAACGACGGCGGGAAGGGTCCGGGCGGCTCGGGCAACAACAAGTAGTGACGGAGACGCTCTTTGGCGGCCCCACCCTGCCTCCGGCCTACCCGGAACGTGCAGCCTGGGGAACCGCCCCGAAACTCCGTGCCTGGCAGCAGGAAGCCCTCGACCTCTACCTGAAGAACAGCCCCCGCGACTTCCTCGCGGTGGCAACCCCCGGTGCCGGTAAAACCACCTTTGCGCTCCGGATCGCCTCCACCCTGATCGATTCAGGTGCCGTGAACCGCGTGACCATCGTTGCGCCCACGGACCACCTGAAGCGCCAGTGGGCGGACGCGGCCGCGAAAGTGGGCATCGCCATCGACCCCAACTTCAAGAACTCCGACGGCCAGCACGGCCGTGGCTTCATCGGCGTTGCCGTTACGTATGCCCAGGTTGCCAGCAAGCCAATGCTGCACCGCGCCAAGACAGAGGCCGCGCGCACCCTGGTGATCCTCGACGAAATCCACCATGGCGGCGAAGCCCTCTCCTGGGGTGACGGCCTGCGCGAAGCGTTCGATCCCGCAGTGCGCCGGCTCTCCCTGACGGGTACGCCGTTCCGCTCGGACACCTCGCCCATCCCGTTCGTGGAGTACGCGGAGGACCGGGACGGCATCCGGCGCTCCAAGGCTGACTACACCTATGGCTACGGCAACGCGCTCCGGGACCACGTGGTGCGCCCCGTGATGTTCATGGCCTACTCCGGCCAGATGCGCTGGCGCACCAGTGCCGGCGAGGAGATGGCTGCGTCGCTTGGCGAGGCTGCGGTGACCAAGGACATCACGTCCCACGCCTGGCGTACCGCGCTGAACCCGGCGGGGGAGTGGATTCCCGCCGTCCTTGCCGGTGCCGACAGGAGGCTCAGCGAAGTCCGTCGGACCGTGCCAGACGCCGGTGGCCTTGTCATCGCCACCGACCACGAGGACGCCCGCGCCTACGCCGGCCAGCTCAAGAGGATCACGGGCGAATCACCCACCGTCATTCTCTCCGACGACGCCAAGGCCTCCAGCAAGATCGAGGAATTTTCGGCCGGAGACAAGCGCTGGATGGTGGCCGTCCGCATGGTGTCCGAAGGCGTTGACGTGCCCCGGCTCTCCGTCGGCGTCTACGCCACCTCCACGTCAACCCCGCTGTTCTTCGCCCAGGCCGTGGGACGCTTCGTGCGTGCCCGCAAAAGGGGCGAGACGGCGTCGGTCTTCCTGCCTTCCGTCCCGCAGTTGATGGCGCTGGCCAACTCCATGGAGATGGAGCGGGACCACGCGCTGGACCGGCCGGAAAAGGAGGATGGCGACGGCCTGTTCAACCCGGAAGACTCGCTGATGGACGAGGCCAACCGGGAGGAAAAGGCCTCGGACAGCCTGACCAAGGGCAAGTTCGAGGCGCTGGACTCCCAGGCCTCCTTTGACCGGGTGCTGTTCGACGGCGGCGAGTTCGGCACCGGCGGCGAAGTGGGGTCCGACGACGAAATGGACTTCCTGGGCATCCCCGGGCTCCTGGATGCCGAGCAGGTGGGTATGCTCCTGCGCCAACGCCAGCACGAGCAGTTGAACCGGCGGAACCGTAAGGCTCCTGCCGCGTCCGCTGAAAGTGCCGCACCCGCCGTGCCGGACCACCGCATGCTGATGGACCTGCGCAACGAGCTGGCCAAGAACGTGGCGGCGTGGTCCGCCCGGACCGGCACGCCCCACGGTGTGGTCCACACCAAGCTGCGGACCGTCTGCGGCGGCCCGCCCGTGGCGCAGGCCAACGAGGAACAGCTGAAGTCCCGGCTGCGCAAGCTCCAGGACTGGTTCGTGGGCCGCAAGTAGCGGCTCAGGCGATGTCGGCCCCGCCGAGTTCCAGCTCGGCCACGGTGTCTTCCAGGTCCTCGGCGATCCCGGCGGTCAGCGACCTCACCACCGTGACGCCGTACCCTGCCTGGACGGCATCCAGTGCCGTGGCCTTCACGCAGTAGTCGGTGGCGATGCCCACCACCACCAGGTCCTCCACGTCGTGGCTCTGCAGCCAGTCGTCGAGGCCGATGGCGTCGTCGCCCGGCTCCAGTGACTCGGCGTCCATTTCACCGCCGCCGCCAGGCAGCGCCCCGGCCTGGCGTTCGCCCGTGGGGACGGCGTCCTCGGGAGCCAGCAGGCCCTCGAACCCGGAGTAGGCGGCAGCGAACTGTCCTTTCCGGAAGTACGCGTCCACATATTCGGTGTCCAGGTCCGGGTGGAGCTCCGCTCCGCGGGTGCCTGCCACGCAGTGCCGCGGCCAGCTGTCCTTGTAGTCCGGCGTATCCGAGAAGTGGCTGCCGGGATCAATGTGCCAGTCCTGGGTGGCGATGACATAGTCGAACTCGCGGTGATGGGCGTCCAGGTACTCGCTGATGGCTCCAGCCACCGCCGCCCCGCCCGGAACGGCAAGCGAGCCGCCCTCGCAGAAATCGTTCTGGACATCCACGATGATCAAAGCGCGGGCCATCAGTGCTCCTTAGTTGTCTTCGTAGAGAGTGGGAATTGCGGCCTCGCCGCGCTGCAAGCGGTTGACCACGGGCGGCAGTTCGGCCATGGAGTCCGCATGGCGCTGCCGCGCGCGGAGCACGCCCTCGTGCCCGGTCCAACCCGGAAGCAGTTCGCCGTTCTTCATGAACTGCTGCAGCAGCGGGCGGTCGTTGCCGTCGTCCTCAGGCCGGTGGCCCACGCCCACCACCTCGGCGGTGGCCCTGCCGCGTTCGTCCAGCTTCCGCAGCGCGTACTTGCGCCCGCCCACGCTGGCCTTGTTCTTGGCAGCCTTTGCCACGGATACGAAGTTGCCGTCATCGTCCGTGCGGCTGACCAGTTTGTAGACCATGCTGGCGGTGGGGGCGCCGGAACCGGTCACCAGCGAGGTGCCCACCCCATAGGAGTCCACAGGGGCTGACTGCAGGGCCGCGATGGCGTACTCGTCCAGGTCGGAGGTGACCACGATCTTGGTGTGCTCGTTGCCCAGGTCGTCCAGCAGCCGGCGCACCCACTGTGCCTGGGCCACCAGGTCGCCCGAGTCCAGCCGGACGGCGCCCAGCCGGGGCCCTGCCAGGTCAACGGCCGTGCGGACGGCCTTTTCGACGTCATACGTGTCCACCAGGAGGGACGTGCCCTCGCCCAGCGAGGCAATCTGGGCCTCGAAGGCCTCCCGCTCCGTGTCGTGCAGGAGGGTGAAGGAGTGGGCGGCGGTGCCCACGGTCTTCACGCCGTAGCGGATGCCCGCCTCGAGGTTGGAGGTGCTGTCAAAGCCGGCGATGATGGCGGCCCGCGCCGATGCTGTGGCGGCTTCCTCATGGGTGCGCCGTGAGCCCATTTCGATGCAGGGCCGGCCGCCCGCCGCGCTCACCATCCGCGAAGCGGCGGAGGCGATGGCGGTGTCGTGGTTCAGCACCGAGAGCAGGTAGGTCTCCAGCATGCAGGCTTCCGCGAACGACGCCTCCACAATCAGGATGGGCGAGTTGGGGAAGTACGCGTCGCCTTCGGCGTAGCCCCAGATGTCCCCGGAGAATTTGTAGTTGGCCAGGTATTCCAGCGTCTCCTGGTTGACCACGCGTGTACGTTCCAGGAACTCCAGCTCGGCCTCCCCGAAGCGGAAGTCCGCAATGCCCTCCAGGAGTCGCCCGGTGCCGGCAACGATGCCGTAGCGCCGTCCGTCGGGCAGCCGCCGCGCGAACGCCTCGAACACCGACCTGCGGTGCGCGGCCCCCGAATGGAGGGCTGCCTGCAGCATGGTCAGCTCGTAGTGGTCGGTATAAAAGGACGTGCGGGGATGGTCCCAGCCGGCTGAGGTGCTCACGACAGTCACTCTAGTCCCCACCGGCTCCCGCGTCTCGCTTCGCTTCGCCGTGGGGCCCTCGCCGGCGTGGGCCCACCCACCGGCTCCCGCGTCTCGCTTCGCTTCGCCGTGGGGCCCTCGCCGGCGTGGGCCCATGCGCCCCATAGAATGGACAGATGACCATAAGCGTTGCGCCCGGCCCTGATACACAGGAGGGCATCCGGACCGGTACAGCAGAGTCCACCGACTCCCTGACCGCGCCGGACATCCCCTGGAACCTGGTGATCTGGAACGATCCCGTCAATCTCATGAGCTACGTCAGCTACGTGTTCCAAAGCTACTTTGGCTATTCGGAGACCAAGGCGAACAAGCTGATGATGGAGGTCCACAAGAAGGGCCGGTCCATCGTCGCCTCGGGCAGCAAGGAACAGGTGGAGCGCCACGCCGTGGCCATGCACGGGTTCGGGCTCTGGGCCACGGTGGAGAAGGCCAGCGGTGGCCCCGGCGGCAATTCAGGCAAGTCCGGCGGTCCGGGCCAGGGTAAGGGGAAGCGTGGCTAAGGCATTCAAATATGGACTCAAAGGCATCACCGGGTACCTGGAACCGGCCGAACGGGACCTGCTGCGCAGCCTGATTGACGATGTCATTTCCATGCTCCAGCCGGAGGACCGCGCCGGGCAGGACCCGCTGGCGGCGCTGATCGGGCTCGACATGGACGTGGCCGAGCCAACGGACCGTGCCGTTAAGCGGCTGCTGCCCAACGTGGTAAAGGACGACGGCGGCGCCTCCCTTGAGTTCCGCCAGCTCACCGAGCGTTCACTGCGGGAAACAAAGATCGGTGCGCTGCGTGCGGCGGCGCTGGACCTGGACAAGGACGAGATCGTGCTCACGCCCGAGGGCGCAAAGCATTGGTCGATGGCGCTGAACGATGTGCGCCTTGTGCTGGCAGAGCGGTTGGACATCAGGGACGAAGCCGACGCCGAGCATGTCCACCGCATGCAGGACTGGTCCCAGGCCGAGGATGTGGAGAGCTACCTGGCGCTGGTGTACAACTTCACCACCTGGCTGCAGGAGTCCCTGGTCCAGGCCATGCTGCAGTCCCTGGAATCCCGCCGGTGAGTCACGGCGGCCAGGGGGAGGCCGTCCGCTGTGACACAGCAGACACGAGTCGCCGGACACAAGATGATGACTGACGCTTCCGGGACCACCTATCCTCGAATAACCATGACAACAGCCTCGAGCGCGGAACCACCGGCGGAAACATCGCCCGCGGCCGCCGCAAGTGACCTGCCGGCCGCCGCCCCTGAAGCCCGGCCCATCGGCGTCTTCGATTCCGGCGTTGGCGGCCTCACCGTGGCCCGCTCCATCATCGACCAGCTTCCCAATGAGTCGATCCTCTATGTGGGGGACACCGCCCACGGCCCGTACGGGCCGCTGCCCATCGCGGAGGTGCGGGCCAACGCCCTGGGCGTGATGGACGAACTGGTGGACTCCGGCGTCAAGCTGCTCACCATCGCCTGCAACTCGGCGTCGGCCGCTGTCCTGCGGGACGCCCGTGAGCGGTACACCGCCAGGTACGGCATCCCGGTGATCGAGGTCATCCAGCCCGCGGTGCGGCGCGCCGTTGCCGCCACCCGCAGCGGGAAGGTCGGCGTGATCGGAACCTCGGCAACCATTGGTTCGCGCGCCTATGACGACACCTTTGCCGCCGCGCCGGACCTAGAGATCACCTCCGCCGCCTGTCCCGAGTTCGTCAGCTACGTGGAGGCCGGCATCACCACCGGTCCCGGACTTCTGGCCGTCGCGGAGGAATACCTGGCCCCGCTCAAGTCTGCCGGCGTCGACACCGTGGTGCTGGGCTGCACGCACTACCCCCTGCTGACAGGCGTGATCTCCTACGTCATGGGCGCCGACGTCACCCTGGTCTCCAGCGCCGAGGAGACCGCCAAGGATGTCTACCGTGCCCTCGCCACCCACAACCTGCAGCGCACCTCGGAGGCCCCTCCCGAGCACCACTTTGTAGCCACCGGCGACGCGGGGCAGTTCGAGGCGCTCGCCCGGCGGTTCCTGGGCCCGGAGGTCCTGTCCGTCCGGCACGTGGACCACGTAGCCGCGCAGTACCCCACGGGGAGCCTGGCCCGCATCACCCCGGAGATGATCGCCGCGGCACAGAGCGCGCGGAACCGGCCCAGGATCTCCAACTTCGTGGGCGGGTTTGCCGACGCCTGCCGCACCGGAGGTCCCGGCCAGTGAAGCTGACCATTGTGGGTTGCACGGGCTCGTTCCCCGGGCCCGGCTCGCCGGCGTCGTGCTACCTCCTGACCGCCACCGACGGCGAGCGGACCTGGAAGGTGGTGATGGACCTCGGCAGCGGCGCCCTGGGGGCCATCCAGCGCTACACGGACCTGGAGGACATCGACGCGATCTTCCTCACCCACCTGCACCCGGACCACTGTATGGACCTGTGCGGCCTGCACGTGGCCATTCGCTGGAAGCCCGGAGGCTGGGGCCGCGGCCGGATTCCCGTTTGGGGCCCCGCCGCCACGGCGGACCGGATGGCCACCGCCTACGGGCTGGACCTGGACCCGGGCATGCATGAAGAGTTCGACTTCACCAACTGGACCGAACGCAAGCCGGTGACCGTGGGCCCCTTCACCGTCACCCCGTTCACGGTCAACCATCCCATCGAGGAGGCCTACGCCCTCCGGGTGGAAGTGGTTGAACCGGGTAAGGACGGCACCCCGGTGTCCCGCGTCCTGACCTATTCCGGTGATACCGATTCCTGTTCCGGCCTCGAGGAAGCTGCCAAGGACGCGGACCTGTTCCTGTGCGAGGCAGCTTTCGAAGAGGGCCGGGACGACGGCATCAATGACGTCCACCTCACGGGCAAGCGGGCCGGGGAAGCGGCGGCAGCTGCCGGTGCGCGGCGGCTCCTGCTGACCCACATCCCGGTGTGGACCTCCCAGACCACCGTCATGGCCGAAGCCCGCCCGGTGTTCCCGGGCGACGTTGCCGTTGCGGTGGCGGGCGTGCACTACACCATCTAGCCGGCTTGTGTTTGCCGTGCGGCGGTGTCCTCGCCGGCGCCCGCTGCACCGCCACCGGCCGCAGCGGCACTCGATAAGCTAAAGGCATGACATCTGAAGCAACTGCAGTGCCCATTGTGCGCGCCGACGGCCGTGCCCCCGACCAGCTCCGGCCCATCAGCATCACCCGCGGATGGTCCAACCAGGCTGAAGGATCCGCACTGATCGAGTTCGGCAACACCAGGGTGCTGTGCACGGCCTCGCTGACCGCGGGTGTTCCGCGCTGGCTCAAAGGCGAGGGCCGCGGCTGGGTCACGGCGGAGTACGCCATGCTGCCCCGCGCCACCAACACCCGTTCGGACCGTGAGTCCGTCAAGGGCAAGATCGGCGGCCGCACCCACGAGATTTCGCGGCTGATCGGACGCTCGCTGCGCTCCATCATCGACACCAAGGCCCTCGGCGAGAACACCATTGTTCTGGACTGCGACGTCCTCCAGGCCGACGGCGGCACCCGCACCGCAGCCATCACCGGCGCCTATGTTGCCCTGGCCGATTCCATCCGCTTTGCCCGCGACAACAAGCTGATCGCCCGGAATGCGCAGCCGCTGATTGATACCATCGCAGCGGTGTCCGTGGGAATCATCGACGGGGTCCCCATGCTGGACCTGCCGTACGTGGAGGACGTCCGGGCCGAAACCGACATGAACGTGGTGGTCACGGGCTCGGGCAAGTTCGTGGAGGTGCAGGGCACCGCGGAGGGCGCCCCGTTCGACCGGGATGAGCTGAACCAGCTGCTGGACCTTGCGCTGCTCGGTACGGCCCAGCTGGCCGCGATCCAGCGCGAGACGCTGGCGGACACCCTGTGAGCGGCGCGGCGCCCCGGCTGGTGCTCGCCACGCACAACAAAGGCAAACTCCGGGAGCTCCGCGAACTGTTGCGCGGGCAGGTGCCCGGACTCGACGTCGACACCCAGGTGGTGGACGCCGCTGCGGCTGGTGCGCCGGACGTCGTCGAAACCGGCGTGACGTTTGCCGAGAACTCGCTGCTGAAGGCGCGGGCAGTGGCCGGCGCCACCGGCCTGGTGGCCATTGCAGACGACTCCGGACTGGCCGTGGACGTCATGGGCGGGGCTCCTGGTATCTTCTCCGCCCGCTGGGCCGGGCGGCACGGTGACGATACCGCCAATTTGGAACTCCTGCTGAACCAACTGTCCGATGTCCCGGATGAGCACCGCGGGGCCGCGTTCGTGTGCGCTGCCGCCCTGGCCCTGCCGGCGGATGGCGAGGGGCCCGGCCGGGAAGTGGTGGAGTACGGCCAGCTTGAGGGGATCCTCCTGCGCGAACCTCGGGGAGCCGGCGGGTTTGGCTACGACCCGGTGCTTCAGCCCGCCGGCGAGGACCGCAGCTGCGCCGAACTGTCTGCCGAGGAAAAGAACGCCATCAGCCACCGCGGAAAGGCGTTCCGGGCGCTGCTGCCCGCGATTATTGCAGCCCTGGAAGAGGCGGGCTAGGAGATATCAAAAAAGGTGCGCACCCCGCGTGGGGTGCGCACCTTTTTGCTGCCGCTGGAGGGTACGGCGCTGCTACTCCGGCCGGCTGCCGTGGATGTTGCGGGGCGTCTTCTGGTCCTCTTCCGGCCCGTGCTCCTCGATGAACTCATCCACGGCGTCGGTGCCGTAGGCCTGGGCCTGGCGCTTGGCCGACAGGCCGCGCAGGACCTCGATCCCGATGGGAATCACCGAGACCAGCACGATGGCAATGAAGATGATGTCCAGGTTGTCGCGGACCCACGGCACCTTGTCACCCAGCAGGTAGCCGAGCAGCGTGACGCCGCCGCCCCAGAGCACGGCGCCGATGACGTTGTAGAGGAAGAACTTCCGCTTGCTCATCTGTGCAACGCCCACAATGACGGGAACGAAGGTGCGGATGATGGGCACGAAGCGGGCCAGGATCAGGGCTTTGCCGCCGTGCTTTTCAAAGAATGCGTGGGCGTTCTCCACGTTTTCCCGCTTGAACAGCTTGGAGTTGGGCTTGTTGAAGATGGCGGGCCCCGCCTTGGACCCGATGAGGTACCCGGTCTGGTTGCCGATGATCGCCGAGACCACGATCAGCAGGGCCAGCAGCCAGATGTTGAATTTGATGGTGCCCGTGGCCACCAGCAGGCCGGCGGTGAACAGCATGGAGTCGCCGGGCAGGAAGAATCCCACCAGCAGGCCTGTCTCAGCGAAGATGATTCCGCACACCAGCAGCACCACCCAGGGGGCGAGCGCCGGATCGGCCAGGAAGACCTGGGGGTTCAGCCAATCGGGCAGGAAGGAAGCCATTCTCGGCTGGACCGGTCCCGCGCCTGCCAGCATGGACACAGCGAGGTCATTCATCACAGGAAAGTTCACCCCTCAAGGGTACTTGACGGGCCTGTCCCGCCCGTGGCCGGACGTCCGCGGCGGTAAGGTAGGGGCCGTGGGTTTGGACTTTACGGCGATCGACTTCGAAACGGCCAACGGCTTCCGCGGCTCCCCGTGCTCCGTGGGGCTGACGAAGGTCAGGGGCGGCAGGATCGTCGAAGAGGCCTCGTGGCTGATGCGTCCACCGTCCGGGTACGACCACTTTGACCATCACAATGTTCGGATCCACGGGATCACTCCGGCCGATGTTGCCGGCATGCCCCGCTTTGGTGAGCTCTTCCCCGAGATCGGCGCCTTCATCGGAGACGATGTATTGGCAGCCCACAACGCCGCGTTCGACTTGGGCGTGATCCGCTCGGCGCTTGAAGTATCCGGCCTGCCCGGCCCCGCCTACGACTATGTCTGCACCGTCATGCTGTCCCGGCGCTGCTATTCGCTGGTCTCCAACTCGCTCCCGTTTGCCGCCGAGGAAGCAGGCGTCCCGCTGGTCAACCACCACGACGCTACGGAGGATGCCCGTGCCTGCGCCGGCATCCTCATTGACATCGCCGCCCGCAACGGTGCCAACAGCATTGCCGAGCTCTATCTTTCGCTGGGCCTGGCCGTACCGCGCCAACACGCCTTTGATCCAGCCAGCGGCGACCTGTCCAAGCCCAGCCTCGCGGCGGTCGCCGGAGCCTCGGGCAACGGCGCCGCACTGGTCAGACGGTTCCAGTCCGGCTGGCCAGAGGAAGGGGCCAACCCCGAGCCCAATGCGGACGCCGAACCCAGCCACCCGCTGTACGCCCAGACAGTCGTATTCACCGGGCAGCTTTCCATCAACCGCCCGGAGGCGAAGCTCCGCTCGGCCCGCTGCGGCGCCCGCACGGAAAGCCGCGTCACGGCCCGCACCACGGTCCTGGTGGTGGGGGACGGGTTTGTTGCCTCCGACCTGCGCTCGGGCAGGCTCACCGGAAAGGCGCGCCGCGTCCTGGAACTGCACGAGCGGGGACAGGCCATCGAGGTGCTGTCCGAAGGCGAGTTCCTGCAGATGGTGGGCGGGGACGTCCCCGGAAGTCCGCAGGCTGGCGGTGCGGATAGCTGGAACGGCGCGATGGCACCGGCGGTCAGTGCTTGAGCACCATGCCCTGACTGGCATGCCCTGACCCGCCGCGCTCCGGGGCGCCCACGGTAATCCGGCGCAACAAAGCTTGGCCGCCTGGCAGCCGCCTCCTACTCTTGCGTCATGTCCTCCCTGTTCGCGTTTCCCAATCCCGTCAATGAGTACGCCGCCCGGGTCACGGCCGCGCTCGTGGTGCTGCTCGCCGTCGTCACCGCCGTGGCAGGTTCCGGGTGGGGGCTGCTGGCCATTGCCGTCGGGTTCTGGCTCCGGCTGCTTTTCGGCCCGCGGATTTCGCCCCTGGCCCTGCTCTCGGTGAAGGTGATCACTCCGCGGCTGGGGAAGGTGCGGCTGGTTTCCGGGCCGCCCAAGCGCTTTGCGCAGGGGATCGGCGCGGCAGTGTCCACCGCAGCCCTGCTCCTGTTCGCTGCAGGCGCGGCACCGGCGGCCTGGACGCTCCTGGCCGTTCTGGTGGTGGCGGCGTCACTGGAGGCCTTCGCCGGATTCTGCCTTGGCTGCACCATTTTCGGGTTCCTGCAGCGCCGCGGACTGATCCCGGAGGACGTCTGCGAGGCCTGCAACAACATCAGCCTTCGCCGGTCGTAACCTTTACCAGCTGATCGCCCATGCCCCGGATGACCTCCGGCGCTTCGAGGGCCTGGACCCATTCCGCCGGCAGGCAGTCCTCCCCGTACAGGGCGCCCAGGATGTTTCCCGCCAGCGAGCCTGTGGTGTTGCTGCCGCCGCTGTGGTTGACGGCCACTGCCAGGGCATCCCGGAAATGCTGGTCCGGCTGCGCGTCCGCAGTGCCGGCCGGGAGCGTGGCAAGGACGGCGTAAAGCGCGACGGCGAAGGCCTCCTCCGCCAGCCATCCTTCGCCCAGTGCCTGCACCAGCTCCTCCGGGGCAACAGGTGCCTTCTCCGCGAGGAGGAGGGCGGCCTCCAAGCGCTCCGGCAATTCCGGCGCGACCTCCGGCAGGC
This sequence comes from Arthrobacter sp. E1SS-5, assembly GCF_057073715.1. Lineage (NCBI taxonomy): Bacteria > Bacillati > Actinomycetota > Actinomycetes > Micrococcales > Micrococcaceae > Arthrobacter > Arthrobacter sp. E1SS-5. Next base: position 2,640,664 of record NZ_CP172703.1, on the reverse strand, counting down.
TGGCGGCGCGGGCCGCGACTGCGGCCGCAGCGTCACTCAGCGCCTCCCCGGACACCAGCCGGTGGATCAGCAGGCTGAAGATTCCGGCACTTTGCTGGGCCGCGGGATGCCCGTGCGTCAGGGCGGCGGCGTCGGCACTCAGCTTGTAGACGGCGTCGGGCGTGATGTGCGGAATCAGCCCAAACGGCGCTGACCGCATCACCGTTCCGGGGCCTTTCGCGCCGGGATTGACGGGGCGGAGCGTGGTTCCCATCTCTCCGCTGGCCAGCCCGCTGATGCAGTCCTTGTCCGGGTGCCGGCGCTGCCGAAGCACCTCGTTGCCGTCGATCCAGCGGGGCTGGGGTGCCGGTGCTGACGGCCCGGCGTCCTCGCCCTGGGCGGCCAGCCAGCGCAGGTAGGCCAGCCAAAGGCAGGCGTTCACGTCCGCACCCACCCCGGCGTTGGCCCATTCCAGCGCCTCCACCAGGCCGTCGACGGTATACAGGGACAGCTGCGTGTCATCGGAAAAGTGGCAGGGGCCGGACAGGTCCCCAAGCCCGGTCAGGCCGTGCGCACCGAACCGTTCCCGGATGTCGCCGATGGAATCGAACTCCACCGCGTACCCCAGCGCATCTCCCAGCGCCCCGCCCAGCAGGCAGCCGTGAATCCGGGACTTAAGGGTGGGCGCGGGAATACCGGGGTCAGAGCTCATGCTGTCAATGTACCGTCCCCTGCACGCCCGCGGGTCAACCCGTGGCCCTGGCGCACCGTCAACAGCTGGTGTCCAGCAAACGCACAGCCTCGGCTGGAATACTGCTCGGATTGCCGTGGCCAGTCCGCCAGCAACCACTTGACTCCCACACGTAAGGTTTCCCCCATGAGCACCCCAGTCCCAGCCCGCGACGCACTGCAGCCCGGCGGTACTGCCACCGCCCCCGGCGGCCTGCTGCCCCGCCTGGTGGCCGAGGCCTTCGGCAGCCTCTTCCTGGCCGTGGCCGGGCTGGGTGTGCCCCTGTTCAGCATTCCGCAGTCCAGCCCTGTGCCCGCCGCGCTTGCTGCCGGACTGGCCATCACTGCCGCGATGCTCGCCTTCGGACATGTCTCCGGCGGCCACTTCAACCCCGCCATCACCTTGGGGCACCTCCTCGCCGGGCGGATCCGTGCCGGCGCCGCCGCAGCCTACGCCGCAGCCCAGGTGCTGGGTGCCCTGGTGGGCGCCCTCGCCCTGTTCGGCATCCTCCGGACCCTGCCCAGCATCCCGGACAGCCGCACGGCCTTCGACACCGTGGCAGCAGGTTTTGCTGACCACTCCATCATCCAGGCGCCCCTCGCCGCCGTCGTGCTCCTGGAACTGCTGGGCGCCGCGATCATCGTGGCAGTCTTCCTCGGCGCAGCCGGCCGCGGCGGCAACCGCACCGTGGCAGCCGTTGCCGTCGGACTGTCCTTCGCGGCGCTGCTCCAGGTTGGCCAGTCGGTGGGAAACCTGCCCTTCAACCCTGCCCGCGCCGTGGCCTCCGCCGTCTTCAGCTCCGGCTGGGCCATGGGGCAGCTGTGGGTCTTCCTGGTGGCGCCCCTGGCCGGCGCCGCAATTGCGGGCCTGGCGTTCCGGATCACGACGGGCGCTGAGCCTGCTGTCGCCAATGCGCGTTCCAACGATGGCAAGGCTGGTGGCGGCCGGATACGCACCGACGCGGACCTGCCGGAAGCGGACGACGCCGACGCCGACGGCCCCGATACGGACGGTCCGGGCGCGGACAGCCTGGACGGGGCCACCCTGGGCAATGACGACGACGGCGCCGCGGCCCCCGGCACCGGCGCCGGTACGCCCGCTACGGCTGGCCGGGAGAAGCCCCGCGTCAGCGAGGCCCAGGAATTCTTCGACGGGAAGCGGTCCTGATCACGGCACCGAGGCGCCGCACCGCGGCGTTTTTCTAAAGTGTCAGTGGCTGCCGATAGCTTAGGAATATGCGGTTACTTCACACCTCGGATTGGCATCTTGGCCGTTCGTTCCACGGCGTCGGTATGCTGGAGGCCCAGCGCGCCTTTGTTGACCAGCTGGTGGCAGCGGTCAAGCGCGACGGCGTCGACGTCGTCCTGATTGCCGGGGACGTTTACGACCGCGCGCTCCCGGGCGTGGACGTGGTCCACCTGCTTGACGACGCGCTGGTCCGGCTCACTGCCACAGGCGCCAAAGTGGTCCTCACCAGCGGCAACCACGACTCCGCCATCCGGCTCGGCTTTGCCTCCCGGCTGCTGGAGCGCGGGGGAGTGCACCTGCGCACCAGGGTGGAAGACCTGGCCCAACCCCTCCTGCTCCCGCTGGGAACGGATGCGGCCGGCAGGGACGCCGTGCTGGCGCTTTACGGCATCCCGTGGCTTGAGCCCCGGCTTGTCAGTGAGCAGCTCGGGGTGGAAACGGCGAGCCATTTCGAGGTCACCCGCGCAGCAACCGGCCTGATCCGGGAGGACGTCGCGCGCCGGTCGGAGTCCGCCGCGGTCCACTCGGTGGTCCTGGCCCACACGTTCGCCAGCGGCGGGATCAGTTCGGACAGCGAGCGGGACCTCAGCATCGGTGGGGTCGGCGCTGTGCCGCTGGACCTGTTTGACGGCTTCAGCTACACGGCCCTGGGCCACCTGCACGGCCGGCAACAATTGTCGGAAAGCGTCAGGTATTCAGGCTCTCCGCTGGCCTATTCCTTCTCCGAGTCCACCCACCAAAAAGGGGCCTGGCTCGTGGACATCGGTCCGGAGGGGCTCACCTCTGTGTCGGAGGTCCAATGGGAAGCGCCGCGTGCCCTGGCCGTACTGCGGGGGGAGCTGGAGGACCTCCTGGCTGAACCCGCCCATGCCTGGGCCGAAGCCGCCTATTGCCAGATCACCCTGACTGACGCCCAGCGTCCCGCCCGTGCCATGGAACGGCTCCGCACCCGGTTTCCGGACACCCTGGTCCTGGTATTCGATCCCCAGGGCGGATCGGCCCCTGCGCAGGCCAGCTACAGCAGCAGGCTTGCCGGTGCACCGGACGACCTCGCTGTCTGCTGCGGCTTCCTGGAACACGTGAGGGGTCGGAGCGCGGACCAGGCGGAAAAAGCTGCGCTCGCCGCGGCGCTGGAAAACGTCAGGCTGCTGGAGGCATCGCGGTGAGGATCCACCATCTGCGCATCTCGGGGTTCGGCCCTTTCGCTGGCACCGAGGACATCGACTTTGACCGGCTCAGCGCCCATGGTCTTTTCCTGCTGAACGGACCTACGGGCGCGGGAAAGACCAGCGTGCTGGATGCCATCTGCTTTGCCCTTTACGGGTCTGTTCCGGGGGCCCGGCAGGACGGCAAGCGGCTGCGCAGCGATCACGCCGAGCCCGGGCAGGAACCTGCCGTCACCTGTGAGTTTTCCGCGCAGGGCCGCCGGTTCGAGGTGACACGCTCCCCGGCCTGGGACAAGCCCAGCGCCAGGGGTAAGAACGGCTTCACAGTACAACAGGCCAAAACACTGCTCCGCGAGCGGGTGGACGGGGTCTGGGTGGAAAAGTCGGCCCGAAACGACGAAGCCGGCGCCGAAATCATGGCGCTGCTGGGCATGGACCGCGAACAGTTCACCCGCGTGGTGATGCTGCCCCAAGGCGACTTCGCTGCCTTCCTCCGCTCCAAGGCCGCCGACCGACTGGACCTGCTGCAGAAGCTTTTCGGCACCCAGCGGTTTGAGGCCCTGGAACAGGAACTTTCCCGCCAGTCCGTCGCCGCCCGGGAGGATGTGACGGTCCTGTCCAGCCAACTCGGACTCCTGGCCTCGCGGGCCGAAACCGAAGCCGCCCCGCTGCAGCTCCCTGAGGACGGCGCCCCACCCGCCGATGACGTTCCCCGCCGCCTGGCGTGGCTGCAGGATTCCGCCGCGCTGCGCCTTGCGGAGCTGAGGGACCGCGCCGCTGCCGCCGAGGCCGCCAGCAAGGACCGCCGCCACGAGGCGGAACAGGAGGCTGCGCGGCATGAGCGGAACCGGAAACTCCAGGCTGCCATCCAGCGGCAGGAGGCCGTGGAAGAAGGGGCACAAGGGCAGGAGGAGCTCCTGTCCCGGCTGGGGCGCCACCGCCAGGCCGAAGTCCTCCAGGGACAGCTGCAGGCCGTGGACGCAGCGTCGGCCAAGGTGCGTAGCGCCGCCGCCGCGGCCGAATCCGCCATGACGCTGCTCCGGCTTGCCGCCGTCGATGGCGGGGAACTTGCCCAGCTCGGCCTGGAAACGGCGGCGGAAGCTGCCGGTGCCGCCTTGGAGTCCGCAGCCTCCGCCGAAACCTCCGGAGCCGGTGAACGTAGCACTGCCGCCAAGGGCGGCATGCCGGGGGCCGCGGAAGAACTGGGCCGGCTGCGTTCGCTGCTGGCGGTCGTCGAGGCACGGCTGCCGGACGAGGACAGGCTCCGGGACCTCCGAAAGCGGCAACAGGTGCTGTCCGGGAAACAGGAGGAACTGCAGCAGGCCGTGGAGGCGCTGGGCAACACCGTCTCGCGGCTGCTGGTGGAACGTGAACAGCTGGTGGAAGGTATGGACGGGCTCGAAATCCGGTCCACCGACGCCGCACTGCGCCGCAAGGAAGCCTCCGCCGCCGCGGAACTGCTGGACGTGGTCCGGCGCCACGGGTCCGCCATAAAAGCATTGGGCCTCGTCAAAGCCCGCCACGCGGACTCGCGGGAAAACCTGCTGGAGGCCAAGCGCCGCTGGCTGGACGTGCGGGAGGAACGCCTGGCCAATGCCGCATCCGAACTGGCCGCGAAGCTGGTCGACGGGGAACCCTGCGCCGTGTGCGGCAGCGGGCACCATCCCAGTCCCGCGGACGCAGGCAGCGGAGGCCCGGGCCTGGCCCAGGAAGAGGAAGAAGCCCACACCATTTTCGAGGCTGCGGAGGCAGCCCACGCCTCGGTCAGCGCGGAGCTTGCCAAGGCCGAGCAGGCGGTGGCTGTCCTCGCCGGACAGGGCGGGAACACCCCTGAGGCAGAAGCGCGCGCTGCCGCGGACGGTGCCCTTGCTGCCGCAAACGACGCCGAGCAGGCAATGGAGGAACTCCAGGGCAGGCGGCAACGGCTCGAAGTACTGGATGCGGGCCTCGGTGAGGCACGGTCCAGTGTGGCCGAAGCCGAGGCGGACCTTTCCCGGGTCGCTGCTTCCCTTGCCGAGCAAGCTGAACAGGCAACTTCGCTGGACCAGGGCCTGGCAGGCCTGCGCGGCGGTCACCGGAGCCTGGACCGCCGCCTGCGGGCACTCGAGGAAGCCGTGGCGGTCCTGGATAAAGCCGTGGAAGCCCAGGCCCGCCTTGATGCTGCATTGCTCCAGGCCGGCGAAGCGCAGGAACACCTTGAACGCGCCCTGCCGGAAGCAGGCTTCGCCACCGTCGCCGACGTCCGCGGCCAGCTCCTTGAAGCCCCTGAGGCCGCCGCCCTGGACGCCGCAATACGCGCTGCCCGGGACGAGGCCGCCCGCGTGGCGGGATTGTTCGAGTCCGAGGACATCGTGCTCGCGCTGGCGGAAGCCGGGGAGGGCTTTCAGGTGGACGACGAGCGGCTGGCAGGAATGCGTGCCGGAGCCGCTGCTGCCCAGAACGACGCGCGGGAGGCCGATCTGGCCGCGGGCCTGGCAGCCCGTTGCCTGGCCTCGCTGACGTCGATCGCTGCTGAATACGAGACTCTGGCCTGCTCGTCACGGGAGCCTGCGGAGAAGGCACAGATGCTGGCGGGATTGGCTGATGCCGCGTCCGGCCGGGGCGAGAACACCTACCGGATGAGCCTTAACAGCTACGTCCTGGCCGCGCGGCTGGAACAGGTGGCCCTCGCCGCGTCCGAACGGCTGGTGGCCATGAGCGATGGCCGGTACCTGCTCCAGCACACGGACGCCAAGGCCGCGCGCGGTGCAAAGTCAGGGCTGGGACTCGAAGTAGTGGACCAGTGGACAGGCTACCGCCGGGACACGTCCACCCTGTCCGGCGGCGAATCCTTCATGGCGTCGCTGTCCCTGGCCCTGGGCCTGGCGGACGTTGTCCAGCAGGAAGCCGGAGGAGTTGAAATCGAGACCCTGTTCGTGGATGAGGGCTTTGGAAGCCTGGACGAACAGTCGCTGGAACAGGTGATGGATGCCCTTGAGGGGCTCCGCGACGGCGGCAGGGTAGTGGGACTTGTCAGCCATGTGGCCGAGATGAAACAGCGGATCGGTACGCAGCTGCAGGTGCACAAGAGCCGGAACGGTTCCACGCTGCGGATCTCCGAAAGCCTGGACGCGCTCGTCTGACCACGGCCGATATACTTGTACGCGTTACCGGGTCGCGCGCATCGGGAGGAGGGACGATGCGCACTTACTGAACGAGCCCGGAATTGACTCCACGCACATCTCCTTCAAGCACGAACGACGCCCCTGCCCGCATCTCCGCCTCGAACCCGGCGGAAGGGGCAGCGCCCGGACGCTTCCTGCGTCTCCCGCTGCTCGCAGGCCGGAGTTTCATCCCCCTGGGGCTCTTCGCGAGGCTTCCCCTGGCCATGCTGACCATGGGCACCCTAACCCTGGTCACTTCCGTCAGCGGCTCCTTTGCCGCCGGCGGAACAGCCGCCGGCGCGGTGGGGATCGGCTCGGGCCTTGGCGCCCCGCTGCTGGGGTCCCTGGCGGACAGGAGGGGACAGCGTCCAGTCCTGCTGCTCTCGGCTGTGCTCAATACCCTGGCCGTACTGGCCCTGGTGCTCACCGCCAACGCCACTGCTGCAGCTGGAGATTTCCCTCTCGCTGTCCTGGCAGTTGCCTTTGCCGCCGGTGCCACCAGCCCGCAGGTGGGCCCCCTGGCGCGCGTACGGTGGATGTTCCTGACGGCCAACGCGGACGGTTCGGCTCCACTCTCGGATCCTGCCCGCGACCTGGATACGGCACTGTCCTACGAGAGCACCGCGGATGAGGTGACCTTCGTCCTGGGGCCGGCCCTGGTGGGAATCCTGGCCAGCCTCGTTGCGCCGTGGCTTCCGCTGGTCATGGCCGCGGCCATGACCAGCACGCTTGTGCCGGGCTTCGCTGTCCATCCCACCCACCGGGCGGTTCCGGCCGCCCGTCGTTCGCCGGACGGGAAACGCCAGGGTGCCGGGGACACGAACACTTCGAAGCTGCCGTGGGTAGTGGCCCTGCCGGTCTTTGCCATGGTCTGCATGGGGACCTTCTTTGGCTCCACCCAGGCTGCCCTGAGCGCTTTCGCCGCCGGGCTCGCCGGCTCCGAAATAGCGGGGCTCCTGTATGCCGTCATGGGCCTCAGCTCGGCTGCCGCGGCACTCTCGGTTGCCTATTGGCCCCGCCGTGCAGGGCTCCCGCTGCGCTGGGTGCTCTGTGCTGTCCTGATGGCGGGACTGGCCGTCCTGCTGCTGGTTCCGTCGTCACTGCCCATGATGGCGGCGGTCCTGCTGCTTCTCGGGCTGCCGGTGGGCCCGGTGATGGTCACCGTCTTCGCCGTGGGCGGAAGGGTGGCGCCCGCCGGCAGGCTGGGTACTGTCATGACCGCGCTCGCCAGCGGGATTGTTGCCGGAACGGCCCTCGGGTCCTCTGTTGGGGGACAATTGGCGCAGCTGTACGGCCACGGCGCCGCGTTCCTTGTCCCGGTCTGCGCCGCGCTGGCGCTTGCGCTGCTTGGCGCGGGAGCCGCCGTCGTGCTTCGCCAAAAGGCCTGACAGCCAACCCTGGAGCGCCCGCCCGGCCGCTGTTTTGCCATGCTGGCGTTCTGCTAAGCGAGCTGGCTCTCGATCCGTGCCGCGCTTTCGGCGATGGCCGCCCCCACTGCTTCCGGGTCCTGGGCGGAGCGGATGTAGACGACGGCGAGGGCGGCCGGACGACCGCCAGGCACCCGGACCGGGGCTGCCAGCGAGGAGACCCCCGCAATGACCTCGTCATGGCTGGCCGAGTAGCCCCTCCGCCGCGCTTCCAACGCCTCCGGCCGGTAGGGGATCCCCGTGTCCAGCCGGTCCCACTCGGGTTCGGTGAGGGCCGACTGGATGGCAATACCCGGCGCCCCGGCATTGATCGGGTGGCGCGTGCCGGGACGCTGGGCCACGCTGGCTCCCGAATGCCGCGGTTCGACCGTAACGAGCGTGATGCAGTCGTGGTGGTCCCAGACCGCCACGAAAGCCGTCATGTCCAGCGAATTTGCCAGCTGGGTGAGCTCCGGGAGGGCGGCGCTTTGCAGGTTGCGGGATACGCCGCGTGCCAGGACCGCCAGGCCGGGCCCCGGCTGGACCCTTCCGGCGTCGTCACGGACCAGGAGGGAGTGGTCTTCCAGGGTGCGCAGGATCCGGTATGCCACCGAACGGTGGACACCCATGGCCTCGGCCAGTTCGGCGATGGTCAGCGGGCCGGGGGCAGCCGCAAGGATCTCAAGCGCACGAATGCCGCGTGACAGTGTCTGGGAGGGCGAAGCCTGCGGCGCAGTTCCGGCTTGTGCTGCGGCTGCTGGAGGAGTCATGTTGTCCATCCTAGGTTGCAGGGCGCCCCTGCCGTGACCCTTGTCTCACTTCGCGGGAGACGGTATTGTCCTCTATACGAACTTGCAGTTCAAATATAGAACAAGTTTCTCAAGGCTGCTTTGCAGCCGAAAATCCCCAAAGTTCGTGTTCCGCATCACAATTTCGTAGTACCCTACTAACTAACTGACCGTTCTGTCGGTAATTCTGAAGGCGTCCGGGTGGCATTGCTGCCCAATAAACAATGGAGTTTCAATGACCACACCTTCCAAGGTGGATACCCTCGCTGGCCCCAGCAGTCGGCGGGAGGAGCGCAAGGTCCTCGCCGGCACCCTGGTCGGCACCACAATCGAGTGGTACGACTTCTTCATCTTTGCCCAGCTGACTGCAACGCTGCTGTCACCGCTTTTCCTCGCACCCTTGAACGAGTCCAACCCCGGCCTGGCCCAGATCCTTTCCTTCGCCCTCATCGGCATCAGCTTCCTGTTCCGCCCGCTCGGCGCCGTCATCGCCGGTCACCTGGGTGACCGCCTGGGCCGGAAGGCCATGCTGGTCTTCACCCTGGTGATGATGGGTGCGGCCACCGCCCTCATCGGCATGCTGCCCACTTACGCGCAAATCGGCGCCTGGGCTCCCGTGCTGCTGATCCTGCTGCGGGTCATCCAGGGCTTCTCCGCCGGCGGCGAATGGGGCGGTGCCGCCCTCATGGCCGTCGAACACGCGCCAGTCAACCGCCGCGGCTTGTTCGGCGCCTACCCGCAGATCGGCGTGCCCGTGGGCATGATCCTGGCCACCGGCCTGCTTTTCTTCCTCAACACCAGCATGTCGAAGGAAGACTTCGCGGCCTGGGGCTGGCGCGTGCCGTTCCTGCTCTCCATCGTCCTGATCGTGGTGGGCTACCTGATTCGCCGGGCCGTCGCCGAAAGCCCGGTCTTCCAGGAAATGGCCCTGCGCAAGAAGGAGAGCAAGGCGCCGCTGGGCGAACTGATCCGGAACCACAAGCTGCCGGTGCTGTACTCCACCCTGATCTTCATCGGCAACAACGCGGCCGGCTACCTGCTGATTGCGTTCTTCATCTCCTACGCCACCAAGACGCTGAAGATGCCCACCCCGCAAATCCTCCTGGCCACCACCCTGGCTTCCTTCGGCTGGCTGATCTTCACCCTGGTGGGCGGATGGCTCTCGGACCGCATTGGCCGCGTCAAGACCTTCCTGATCGGTTACGCCATCGTCTTCGCCTGGATGATCCCCATGTTTGCCCTGATCGACACCAAGGACATCATGCTTTACGGCGTCGCCCTGTTCGTCCTGACCGTTGGCCTGGGCCTGTCGTACGGACCCATGTCCGCCATGTACGCAGAAATGTTCCCGGCAAACGTCCGCTACTCCGGCATCTCCATCGGGTACGCCTTCGGCGCCATCCTGGGCGGCGCCTTCGCGGCCACCATCGCGGAGTCACTGCTGCAGTCCACCAAGTGGACCGGCTCAATCGGCATCTACATCATGATCCTCTGCGTGATCTCCGCCGTCGGCGTGGTGCTGGCCAAGGAAACCAAGGGCCGTCCGCTGGGTGTCAGCAGCCACCACTAGTCCCCACCGTCCCCCTAACCTCGCTTCGCTTCGGCCAGGGAACCCTGACGGCGTGGGCCCAGCCACCGTCCCCCTAACCTCGCTTCGCTTCGGCCAGGGAACCCGGACGGCGTGGGCCCACCCGTCGCCAAACGCACAAACAGCAGGCCCGGACCGCTTGGTCCGGGCCTGCTGTATGTCCAGGTGTTGCTACTCTGCCAGCAGCCTGACTGCGTCATCGTCGCCCAGTTGGGGAAAGTGCCGGTAGTAGCTCCCCACGGCCCGGAACTTCCCGGGCAGGTGCAGGCAGACCACCGCGTCGCAAACCCGCTCGAGCAATGCCTGGGCATGGACGGAACCCACGGGGGCGGCGGCAACCACCGCAGCAGCGCCACCTTCCCGCACGGCCTCGACGGCGGCGCGCATCGTAGCGCCAGTGGCCAGGCCGTCATCCACCAGAAGCACCGTCTTGTCCACCATGTCCATAACGGCCCCCGGGTAGAGCTCTGCCCGGCGGAGCAGTTCAGCCCTTTCGCGTGCTTCCACGGCGTTCAGTGATTCCTGGGACACTCCATGTTCAAGGACCTGCTCCAGCAGCGGCCTATTGATCAGCCGGACCGTGCGGCCGCGGGTCATGGCCAGGGCACCGTAGGCGGTTTCCTCGTGCCCGGGGATCCCCAGCTTGCGCACCAGGACAGTGCCCAGGGGCAGGCCCAGCGCAGTTGCCGCCGCCGCCGCGACACCGACGCCCCCGCGGGCCAGGCCCAGGACCACGGTGTCCGGGCGCTCCCGGAACTGGGCCAGGGCAGCGGCAAGGCGTTGTCCGGCCGCAGTGCGGTCCTCGAAACGCATTCCCATGTGTCCTTCCCGGCGTTCTCTTCCTCGCCGCTGCAGCCCGCCGGCGGCGAACGCATCAAAGGCTGCCCGTCAGCAGCCCGGGGCATCGCTCAGACGGCCAGGAACGAAATGGCGGCCTGTTTGAAGGCCCTGCTGGTGATGGCGTTGGTGTGGTTCCGGCCCGGAAGGATCACCTGTTCGGCCATGGACCCTGCACTGCCGGCGAGCTCGGCAAGCTTGGGCAACGTGGCGGCCCGTTCGTCCTTGTCTCCAGCCACCAGCAGCATGGGAACGTGGGGGACCGCTTCGGCCGGGTCATAGGGCTCCGCTTTGATGGCCTCCACGAGGGACAGGAGCGCGAAAATGTTGTTGCTGGGCAGCAGCAGCGCCATCTTGAGCAGTTGGGCGGTGGACTCGTCCTTGATCGGAGTGCCGTCAGCCAGGTAGTCCTGGGCGGCTGCGAGGTCGAAGGCCGCCAGGGGGTCGGAGTCGTTGGGGCCGCCGAGCACCAGCCGGTGCACCAGCTCGGGCTGGGTTGCCGCAAACTCCCAGGCGAGCCGGGAGCCCAGGGAATAGCCCACCACGTCCAGCCCGCTGGAAGGATCGCCGTCCTGCAAAGGCCGGGCGCCGGCGTCGAACGCTGCCTGCAGCAGGTCCGCGCGGATCCGGCTGGGGGAGTAGGAATCCATGTCCTCGGGCGCACCACTGCGGCCGTGGCCCGGCAGGTCCACCGTGATCACCCGCCGGCCGGCGTCGAGCAGTGCCGAGACCCAGCCCGTGTCCTCCCAGTTGAGCTTGGACGAGGAGGAGAAGCCATGCAGCAGCAGGACGGGCCTAAGCCCTGCGTCGGCCGCGGGTTCATGAACTGCCACGTACAGCTGCGGGTCGGTGCCTTCAACGGTGTGCGCCTGCTGCTGGCCGCTGTGCCTGCCGGTCATGGTGTCAGTCCCCAATCAGGTACGGCGCCTGGGCGGGCCCGGCGCATCGGTGCGTCTTCAGTGGAAAGGTACGCACCACTCTACCTGTTGGCGGTCCGGTTCCTGCCGGTCAGCCGGGCTCCTGCGGCGCAGGCCAGCGCGATGCCGGCGATCAGTGCGAAGGTGCTGAACAGCTGCACGCGGCTGCCCTCCGCGCTGAAGCCGACGGCGAAGATCAGGCCCAGCAGCACCAGGCCCAGGATGGTCAGGCCGGGAAAGCCCTTCATCCGCAGGGGCAGCGCGGTCCCGTCGCGGTCTGCCCGCCGCCGAAGGATCAGCTGGGAGATCAGGGCGCTGCCCCAAACCACCAGGCACGTCGATCCCACCAGCTGGAACAGCGCGGGCAGGATACGGTCCGGGAACAGGAGTTCCAGGACGGTGGCCACGAATCCGAAGGCCACGGACACCGCCACCGCGGGCAGGGGCACGCCAGCGCGGTTGAGGCGGGTCAGGACGCGCGGCGCCTCGCCCCGCTGGGCAAGCGAGTAGACCATGCGCGAGGCGCCGTAAAGATTGGCATTAAGGGCGGAGAGGAGTGCGACTACGGCCACCAGCGTGATGGCGGTGGACGCGCCGGGGATCCGGGCCGCGTCGAGGACGCCGGCAAAGGGGGAGGCAAGGCTTTTGGAAGTGGCGGGAAGGACGGCGGCGATGACGAAGACGGAGCCGATGTAGAACACGAGGATCCGCCACACCACCGTGCGGATGGCCTTGCCCACGCTGCGTTCCGGGTCCTGGGTTTCGGCGGCCGCCACCGACACAATCTCCGTCCCGCCAAACGCGAAGATCACCACGAACAGTGCAGCAGCTACGCCGCCCAGGCCTTGCGGCGCGAAATTGCCGGTGAGGTTTGACGCGCCGGGAGAGTCGACGTCGGGCAGCAGGCCCAGGAGCAGCGCTGCACCAACTCCAAGGAACAGGACGATCACGGCCACTTTGAGGATTGCGAACCAGAACTCGAACTCACCGAAGTTCCGTACCCCGGCCAGGTTGATGGCGGTGAACACCACCATGAACAGCAGCGCCAGCGTCCAGACCGGGACCACCGGCCAGACGGAGAACAGCAGGCCGGCCGCACCCAGGGCCTCGGCTGCGATCACCACCACCAGCTGCAGCCACCACAGCCAGCCGATGGTGGCCCCTGCCGTGCGGCCCAGCGCACGCTGCGCATACACGGAGAAGGCCCCGCTGTTCGGGTTTGCTGCCGCCATCTCACCGAGGGCCCACATGACCAGGATGATCAGGGTTCCGGCCACGAGGTAGGAGATGAGCACTGCGGGCCCTGCCGCCTGGACTCCGGCACCCGACCCCAGGAACAGCCCGGCCCCGATGGCGCTGCCCAGCCCCATCATGGTCAGCTGGCGGGGCTTCATGCTGTGGACGGCTGCGGCCTTTGGTGTGGCGGTCGATGGCGTATGGGCAGACTTCATCGTCATGGGCAGGTGCACCTTCTGGGGCTTGATGGGTCCGGGGCCAGGGGCCCGGGGGTCCTTTTGGGACCTATTGAATTTACCGCTTCTGAGGGGCTGGCCGGAAACGGGGGGGCGGAACCGGCAACCCGTATCCGCGGCAGGAGTTGGAATGACCTGTAGCGGACGGCATGACCTGGATCCGGGCTGCGCCTGGAAATACGTGGGCAGAAACATTTCCCTTCGGGAACGCCCGGCCGTAGAATTAGTTTTGGTCAAGATGACCATAACTAAGGATGGCCGGCCCAATGCCGGCAGTCGAGGATGACGGAAGGTGGTGGGACGGGTGTATTACAGCTCGGCTAATGTTTCCGAGCGGCAGGCCGCTCCGCCGTCGCTGGCCATTTCCACGGTAATTTTCGCCCTCCGGCCCAGCGCCACCTCCGGCCGTCCCACCCTGTGGCTTCCACTGGTGCGCCGCATCCGGGAACCGTTCAAGGGGTTGTGGGCATTACCGGGTGGTCCGCTGAGCCATGACGAGTCGCTCCAGGACGCTGCGGCCAGGAACCTGCGAGAGACCACCGGCCTTGCACCCAGCTACCTGGAGCAGCTGTACGCTTTCGGCGGCCTCCACCGTTCACCCACCCAACGGGTCGTCTCCATCGTCTACTGGGCCCTGGTGCAGCCCACAGAAGCAGCGCTCGCAGACGAGTCCGAAAACGTGAAATGGTTCCGCGCGGACCGGCTGGGTGAGCTGGCCTTCGACCACAACGCCATTGTCGATTACGCGCTCTGGCGCCTGCGCAACAAGCTGGCCTACGGCTCGGTGGCATACCACCTGCTGGGGGAGTACTTCACGCTGGCCCAGGTCCGCGAAGTGTATGAAGCCGTCCTTGACCGCCAGCTGGACCCCGCCAACTTCCGGCGTCAACTCAAAGCCACCCCGGAAATCGAAGAAACCGGGGAGTACCTCCAGGGCGGCAAGCACCGCCCGCCACGCCTCTACCGCTTTACCGGCCGGCCAGGCCTTGACCCAGATAACAGGAGCACACCATGAGCAGCGTCAACACGGCAATCCAGCTGATCACGCGCGAACAGGCCGAAAAGGGCGCAGCCGCTGAACGCAGCACCTGCAGCCCGGCACTGGCCAAGGGCCCGTGGGACTACGACCTGGCCGAGGCGCTCGCAGGGATCCCGGCCTACGGTCCCGGAGCGTCCAGCGCCGATCCGGCCCCGGCCAGCACGCCGCGCCAGGGCCAGCTGCCCGAGGGATACAAGCTGGCCAGCGACGCCGAGCTCGGGGAACGCATCAAAGCAGCCAAGGCCGCGCTGGGGGACCGCGCGGTGATCCTGGGCCACTTCTACCAGCGCGATGAAGTCATCCAGTACGCGGACTTCGTGGGCGACTCCTTCCAGCTGGCCAACGCGGCGCTCACCCGCCCGGATGCGGAGGCGATCATCTTCTGCGGCGTCCACTTCATGGCCGAGACCGCGGACATCCTCTCCACGCCGGAGCAGGCCGTCATCCTGCCCAACCTCGCCGCCGGCTGCTCCATGGCCGACATGGCGGACGCGGACTCCGTGGAGGAATGCTGGGAGCAGCTGACGGAGATCCTCGGCACCGAGCCCGACGCCGAAGGCCGGGTTCCGGTCCTCCCCGTCACCTACATGAATTCCTCCGCAGCCCTGAAGGCGTTCTGCGGTGAGCACGGCGGCATCGTCTGCACCTCCTCCAACGCGAAAACTGTGCTGGAGTGGGCCTTCCAGCGCGCGCAGCGGGTGCTGTTCTTCCCCGACCAGCACTTGGGCCGCAACACCGCCAAGGCCCTGGGTGTGCCGCTGGAGCAGATGCCCATGTGGAACCCGCGCAAGGACCTGGGCGGCAACGACGAACAGACGCTGTTGGACTCCCGCGTGATCCTGTGGCACGGGTTCTGCTCCGTGCACAAGCGGTTCAGCGTGGCGCAAATCGAGAAGGCCCGGGCGGAGTTCCCGGGCGTCCAGGTCATCGTCCACCCTGAGTGCCCCATGGAGGTGGTGGACGCCGCGGATTCCGCCGGTTCCACGGACTTCATTAGAAAGGCCATCGCCGCCGCCACCGAGCCCACCACGTTCGCGATCGGCACCGAGATCAACATGGTGAACCGGCTTGCCGCCGAGTATCCGCAGCACACCATTTTCTGCCTGGACCCGGTGATCTGCCCGTGCTCCACCATGTACCGCATCCATCCCGGCTACCTGGCGTGGGTACTGGAGGAACTGGTGGCCGGCCGTGTGGTCAACCGCATCACCGTGGATGAGGACGTGCAGGACAATGCCAGGACCGCGCTCGAGCGCATGCTCGCTGCGAGGCCGTAATGACCGGGCGTCTGGCCGTCGTCGGCAGTGGCATCGCCGGCCTCTACGCGGCGCTCCTGGCCGCCGACGCCGGCGCGGATGTGGTGCTCCTGACCAAGGGTGCGTTGGATCAGAGCAACACCTGGTACGCGCAGGGCGGCATTTCCGCCGTACTGGACACGCCCGCACCGGGTGACACGGTGGCGGCGCACATCGCGGACACCCTCCGTGCCGGCGCGGGACACTGCGACGAAGCCGCGGTCCGGCTGATGTGCACGGAAGCGCGCCGCGACATCGCGGGCCTTCAGCGCTACGGGGTCGCCTTCGATGCAGGCCGCGCCGGGGCAACACCCACTGACGCAACGCACGACGGCGGCCCGGCCCTGGGGCTCGAAGCTGCCCACAGTGCCCCGCGCATTCTGCACGCAGGCGGCGACGCCACCGGTGCCCGCGTCGCCGGTGCGCTCATCCAGGCAGTGCTGGCCCGGCGGGACGAGGGAAAGCTCGCGGTCCTCACCCACGCCCATGCCACAGGGCTCGTCACCCGCTACGGAAGGGTGGAGGGCGTGGAATACCTGCACGACGGCAGGAACGCCCGCCTGGACGCCGACGCCGTCCTGCTCGCCACTGGGGGAGCAGGCCAGCTGTTCGCCCAGACCACCAACCCCGCAGTGGCCACCGCCGACGGACTGGCGCTCGCCGTCCGCGCCGGTGCGGCTACCGCGGACCTGGAGTTCTTCCAGTTCCACCCCACCTGCCTGGTCGGCTCCGCCGCCCACCCCGACCGTCTCGATGGGCCGCTGCTCATCTCCGAAGCGGTCCGCGGCGAAGGGGCCGTCCTGCTTGACGCCAACGGCCGGCGCTTCATGAAGGCATACCATCCCGACGCCGAACTGGCCCCCCGCGACGTTGTCTCCCGCAGCATCGCCCTCCACCTGGCCAAGCTCGGCGACCCCACCGGCCACGTCTACCTCGACGCCCGGACCATCGAACAGGCCAAGGGGGCAGGCTTCCTCCGCCGCCGGTTCCCCACCCTTACCCGCAAAACCCTCGACGCCGGCATCGACTGGACCCGCGAACTGGTCCCCGTCGCCCCCGCCGCGCACTACTGGATGGGCGGGGTCCGCACCGACCTTTCCGCCCGCACTACCGTTCCCGGCCTCTATGCCGCCGGGGAAGTTGCGTGCACGGGCGTCCAAGGGGCAAACCGGCTGGCCAGCAACTCCCTCCTCGAGGGACTCGTCTTCGGCCGCCGCGCTGTTGAAGCTTTCCTATCCGGTGACCCGGGCTGGGACGCGTCCCGCGTCAGCGATGCTCCGCGTGCTGTCTCGGCCGCGGGCGGCCTCCCCTTGACGCACGCTTCCGCATCCCTGCCGCGACACGCAAGTGCGCACGTCACCGTCCCTGCTGCTTTAGAAGGTGCGGTGGATCAGCCAGGTGCGCTCGCCGGGAGTTGGCCGTCCAGCTCCGGCGGGGCTAGGGGTCTGGATACTGCCTTCTCGCGCGGGACGCTCCGTTCTTTGATGACCTCGCATGCCGGGGTGTTGCGCTCCGGGGAGCTGTTGCTTCAGGCGGCTGCCACGCTTGACCGGTGGACCGGCGTCGTCCGTCCTGATGCTGTTGCTTCCTCTGTTGACCCTGTGGTTCTTGAGGACCGCAACCTCTTGCTGGCCGCACGGCTGCTGGTTGCTGCCGCCCTTGACCGCCGTGAATCCTTGGGGGCGCACTACCGCGATGACGATCCCCTGCAGACTGAAACTTCCTACCCTCCGCGCCAGAAAGCGAGCCTGCTCCATGACTGAAACCGCCGTGATCGACCCAGCCGCCGCACTGCGGCCGGCACTGGACCTCACCCTTCCTCCGGCCCCCGTCAAGGAGATCCTGGAACGGGCCTTCGCCGAGGATGCACCCGGCGGGGACATCACCTCGCAGCTGCTCATCCCGGCAGATGCCCGCGCCACCGCAGTCCTCAACGCCCGCGTCCCCGGCGTCCTCAGCGGCGCCACCGTCTTCCGGGACGCCATGCAGCTGGTGGACCCCGCCACCCAGGTGGAGCTCCTGCTGGCGGACGGTGAAACGTTCGACGCCGGCACGCACCTCGCACGGGTCAGCGGCGCTGCCCGCTCGGTGCTGATGGCAGAACGGGTGGCGCTGAACCTCGTCCAGCGGATGTCCGCCATCGCCACGAAGACCGCGGAGTTCGTGCGGCTCACCGAGGGAACCCGGGCCCGCATCACCGACACGCGCAAGACCACCCCCGGCCTGCGGATCCTGGAACGCTTCGCCGTACGGTGTGGCGGCGGAGCGAACCACCGCTACAGCCTCTCCGACGCCGTGCTGGCCAAGGACAACCACCTCGCCGTGATGACAGGGGGAGACCCTGCAAGGCTTACGGAACTCCTGCTCGCCGCCAAGGCACAGCTGGGCCACACCACCCACTTCGAAGTGGAAGTGGACCGCATGGACCAGATCGAGCCCGTGCTGGCCGCGGGAGTGGACACCATCATGCTGGACAACTTCACGGTGGCAGAGCTGAAGGACGGCGTGGCACTCGTGGCCGGACGCGCACGCGTGGAGGCCAGCGGCAACGTAAACCCCGGCACGGTTGCCGCCATTGCCGCCACGGGCGTGGATGTCATCTCCGTGGGTGCACTCACCCACACCGTGGCCGCCCTGGACCTGGGCCTCGACGTCGAACTGACCGCCGGGTGAGGATGCCGTGATCTTCCTCGACGCAGCCGCCACTACCCCCGTCCGCCGGGAGGTGCTGGACGCCATGTGGCCCCACCTCACCGGCGGATTCGGCAACCCGTCCAGCCACCACACCCTCGGCGAGTCGGCCGCGGCAGCGCTCGCAGGGGCGCGGTCTGCAGTCGCGGCCGTCCTTGGCTGCCGGCAGGGCGAGGTGGTTTTCACCTCCGGCGGTACCGAGGCGGACAACCTGGCCGTCAAGGGAATCGCCCTGGCCCGGCAGGCCGCAAACCCGCAGCTGGACCGGGTGGTGATCAGCGCCGTCGAACATCCGGCAGTGGAGGAATCCGCGCGGTACCTGGAACGCTTTCACGGCTTTACCGTGGACGTGGTGCCGGTGGACGCCGCTGGCCGCGTCACGCCGGAGGCCCTGTCAGCCGTGCTGCATCCGGAAACGGCCCTGGTGAGCATCATGTACGCCAACAATGAGGTGGGAACCGTCCAGCCCATCCCCGCCCTGGCGGAGCTTGCCCACGCCCATGGCATCCCGTTTCATACGGACGCTGTCCAGGCCGCCGGCTGGCTGCCTTTGGACACAAGGTCCCTGGGCGTGGACGCCATGAGCATCTCCGGGCACAAGCTCGGTGCACCTAAAGGCTGCGGCGCGCTGTTCGTCCGGAACCGCGTCCGGCTGGAACCGGTCATCCACGGTGGCGGGCAGGAACGGGGCCGCCGTTCCGGGACCGAAAACGTGGCTGGGGCGGTGGGCCTGGCCACTGCCCTCGGGCTTGCCCAGGACCGCCAGGCAGAGCAGCAGGCCCGGGTGCAAGCACTGCGTGACCGGTTCATCGGCGCCGTGCTGGCAGGAGTACCCGAGGCCATCCTTACCGGCCACCCCTCCGAACGCCTCCCGTCGGTGGCCTCGTTCTGCTTTCCCGGCACCAGCGGCGAGTCCGTCCTCCTGGAACTGGAACGGCGCGGCGTGGTCTGCTCCAGCGGCTCGGCGTGCGCTGCCGGCTCCGATGCGCCGTCGCCCGTGCTCACGGCCATGGGGATTCCCGCCGAGGTGGCCCAGACCGCTGTCCGGTTCAGTTTCGACGCTTCAGTGACGCAGGAGGACCTGGCGGCGGCCTCAGCCGCCGTACAAGCGGCGGTGGGCAGCGTCAAAAACCTGGGCGCGGGCCAGCGGCACTGACAGTCCCTGCCCTAGAATCAGCGATGCCGTTGTTCAGCGGTGCCGTGCCCGGCGGAAGATCCAGTGCCGCAGCATGCTGAACCGCACTGCGGTGGCCAGGAAGCCGGACAGCGTGGTGGCGACGAGTTCGTCCCCTACCGTGGCGGCCGGGTTGAACCAGTGCAGCACACCCAGGCTGCTGCCGGTGATCACCAGGGCCACACCGATCACCACCAGGCCGTTGAGGTGGTCGCGTGTGCGGCGCTGCTGCCCGGCGATCTTGAAGGTCAGCCGCCGGTTCAGCGCCGTGTTCAACAGGGACGTGAGGACCAGTGCCACCGCGTTGGCCAGCTGGGCGCCAAGCCAGGGCCGCAGCAGCGCATAGATGCCCAGGGACGCCGCCGTGCAGATGACGCCGACGCCGGAGAAGCGGATCAGCTGCCGGACGACGGGAAAGCGCAGGACTCCGCGGTGGTGCCTGGTGGCGGGAAAGCGCCGGGTGGCGGTCTCCGGCCCTGCCAGGGCTGACGTTTCCTCCCTCACGCGGCGGCACCGGCAATATTGTCAGTGCCGCGGACAGGGAAGAGCCAGGGTGCGCACTCGGAAGCGTTGCCACGACCCGCCACGGGTCAGTACAGCTCGCCGACGGGGATGTCCACAGCCAGCCGGTTGGACGGCCCGGGCAGGGGGCAGGCCCACGCTTCGTTGTAGGCGCAGGACGGGTTGTAGGCGAAATTGAAGTCCAGGACGAACGTGGCGCCGGGACCGCTGCCGTTCACACCGTGGAAGGCACCCTTGATGGTGTCCAGCAGGTAGCGGCCCGCCCCGTAGCTTCCACCCGGCTGGCCGGCCGTCGCGTCCCGGAACGGGACGAAGATCCCGCCGCCGTAGCCGTGGATCTTCCACACCCCCAGCTGGCCCATTTCGGGAAGATCAAAGGTGCCCAGCCGGACAAAGTGGACCACGCCGTCGGTTCCGGTGTCCACGCTCATCTCCCGGCCGGCGCCCTCCTTTGTCAGCGGGACGTGGAAACGGTAGATGGGATCGTAGTCGGCGGTCTTCAGGCCGGAGAAGCGCGCCTTGTCCGCTGCGGTCAGCGCGGACGCGGGATGGGTGGCGAACATCAGGTCGCGCTGGTGGCGCCAGTACGAGTGCGCCTCGGACGGGCTCTCCGCAGAGATCCGGCGGACAGCGTCGTACAGAGCGAAGGTCCGCAGCCGCCAGTCGGCAACATCCACGGCGGACATGTTCAGGGCGGAGTTGTCCGCGGGGTTCTCTTCGGCTGCGCCGTTCTGCTCTTCCGCCATAGCTTCCAGCCTAGTCCCAGCCCGGGATGGTAAATGTCCGACGGCGGCACGCCGGGCAGGTGCCCCGGCTGGCAGCTGGTTGTTTGGCCCGCGGAAGGGCCCGCAGTGATGCGAAAAACACCCCCGCGTGCGCGCAGGGTAGCGGACGGAGCGCCGCTAGGCTTGCTTCCATGACAGGCAAGGCAGCATCCCCCCTTTTTTCCGGAGCATCCCTTGTTGCTGCCGCATTCCTGCTGGCGGCCTGCTCCGGAACACCGTCCGGAAGCTCCGGCTGGACGGCGCAGCCGGCACCCTCCGGAACGGCTGCGAACGGGGTGGCAACGTCTGGCAGCCCCGCGCAGGGAGCCACCCCGGGTGCAACCGGCAGCAGCCCTGGAGCCACCTCCGCAACGCCGGCCGGACCGCAGGGCGCGGCCACTGCCGCTGCCTGGAAGACGTTCTCGGACTCCGCAAAGACGGTCAGCTTCGACCTGCCGGCGGACTGGATCGCCCAGTCCGTGCCAACGGAGGAAGGCGTCCTTCCCGGCGGACTGAAGGTTGACGTGAAGAAGCCCGACGGTACCTTCGTTGCCGCGCTCAGGACGGGACTCCCGCCGTCGTCCGCTGACTGCCCGGACAGCGCAAAGCACCCGTACACCGTGATCAGCAGCGTACCCATCGAACCCGCCGCGCAGGGCGGGGAAGGAACCATCCCGCCCCGGATGGTCTACCGGGTGATCCAGGGCTACCGCTACTTCGGCTCCTACGGCATCACCAACCTGGTGGGCGGCGCGGACGGCAAGGCGTGCGAGCTGCGGAACGTGGTACGCGGCCCCGCCGGCAAGGGGGACTACTCCTTCGGCGACCTGGTGGCGCTCACAGCCTTCGCCCCGGACCAGAAGGTGGCTCCGGCGAAGGCCTTTGACACCCTGGGCCAGGCAGCGCAGTACGTCAACGACAGCAGTGACTTCGCCAACGTGCAGCGGATGCTAATGTCGCTGAAGGTCAAAAACTAGTCCCGCTTCCCGCACTCACCAGGTGCCGGGGCACGCGACTTTCCGTCCGCCCCCAACACCCCCGGAGAGACATGGAACGCTCTGTTTCCGCACGCCTGGTTTTCAGGACCATCGCCAACACCAAGGTGGCCATGGCCATCGCCGTAGCGAGGAACAGCGGCTACTCGTCCTTCGACGAAAGCCTGTCCGTGACCGCCGGCGGAGCCGACGTTCCGCTCACGGATGTTTCGGACCACCACGGCGGCCGGTTCCACTACATGGAGTTCCCCGAGCCCACCGAGGTCACGGTGGAATACTCCGCCACGGTGACCGGCCGGGGCCTGCCGGAGGAGGCCAGCCTGGCAGACCGGATCCGCTACGTGCGGCCCAGCCGCTATGCCGAGTCGGACCGGCTGCTGCCCACGTCGTACGCGGAGTTCGAAGGGGTCCAGGGGGCGGACCTGGTCCACGCCGTCCGCGACTGGGTTAACGGTGAACTGCGGTACATCAGCGGCTCCTCCCGCGGCACCGACGGCGCGGTGGAAACCCTGCTCAGCCGGCGCGGCGTCTGCCGCGACTTCGCCCACCTGGCCATCGCGCTGCTCCGCTCCAAGGACATCCCCGCCCGCCTTGCCGCGGTTTATGCCCCCGGCCTGAACCCCATGGACTTCCATGCCGTGGCGGAAGCCTACGTGGAAGGCGCCTGGCACATCATCGACCCCACGGGGCTGGCCCCGCGGGAGTCGATGCTGCGCATTACCGCCGGCCGCGACTCGTCGGATACTGCCTTCCTGTCCACGGTGGGCGGAAGCCTGGTGCTGAACCAGCTGCGCGTCACCGCGGTGGTCAACGGGGACCTGCCGGCTGAGGATCCTGCACAGCTGGTGCAACTCGGCTAGCGTTTCCGCGGCAGGGGGCCCAGCGAGTTCCGCAGTTTGTCCGTAAGCCGCATCAGTTCCTTCTGCTCGGCGGCTGTCAGCGCGGGACCCACCAGCGCCGAGATGTCCCGCACGTGCTCCCGGCCAATCTCCTTCTGCAGCTCGCGCCCTTCGTCCGTCAGCTTCAACAGAACGCCACGGCCGTCCTCCGGCGCCGGCATCCGGGCCACCAGCCCCCGCTTTTCGAGCCGCTCCACCAGCCTGCTGAGGCTGGACTGGCTCAACAGGACATTGTCGTTGAGCTCGTTCAGCCGCAGCCAGCCTGACGGGCAGCGGGACAGCGTGAACAGGACGTCGTACTCATTGAGTGCCAGCTTCCGGAATGCCGGCCCGGACTGCAGCTTCCGCATCACGGCAACCTGCGCCCGGAACAGCGATTCCCACGTTTCGGCCGCCAGCCGCACCGGCGATTCGGATCCCCCCGCAGCCATTACGCCTCCGAAGTGGCTTCTGCGGCGTCCTGCGATGCCAGCAGGGTTGCCACGCGTCCGGCGTGGGTTGGCGGTTCCGGGACGTGCGCGGGCTTGAGGGCCGCGTATTCCTTGCGCAGGACGGGCAGGACTTCCTCGCCGAACAGGTCCAGCTGCTCCAGCACGGTCTTCAACGGCAGCCCGGCATGGTCGATCAGGAAGAGCTGGCGCTGGTAGTCGCCGAAGTACTCGCGGAAGGTCAGCGTCTTTTCGATGACTTCCTGCGGGCTGCCCACGGTCAGCGGGGTCTGCGAAGTGAAGTCCTCCAGGGACGGCCCGTGGCCGTAGACGGGGGCGTTGTCGAAGTACGGCCGGAATTCCTTCACGGCGTCCTGGGAGTTCTTCCGCATGAAGAACTGGCCGCCGAGGCCGACGATGGCCTGGTCCGCCTTGCCGTGGCCGTAGTGCTCGTAGCGTTCACGGTAGAGGCCGATGAGCTGCTGGTAGTGCTCCTTGGGCCAGAAGATGTTGTTGGCGAAGAACCCGTCACCAAAGTAGGCCGCGACCTCGGCGATCTGCGGGGTGCGGATGGAGCCGTGCCACACAAAGGGGGCCACGCCGTCCAGCGGACGCGGCGTGGAGGTGAAGTTCTGCAGCGGGGTGCGGAACTTGCCGGACCAGTTCACGGTGTCCTCATCCCAGAGCCTGCGCAGGAGACTGTAGTTCTCGATGGCCAGCTCCACGCCGTCCTGGATGTTCTTGCCGAACCAGGGATACACCGGGGCCGTATTGCCGCGGCCCAGGACCAGGTCCACCCGTCCGTCCGCAAGGTGCTGCAGCATGGCGAAGTCCTCGGCGATCTTTACGGGGTCATTCGTGGTGATCAGCGTGGTGGCCGTGGAAAGGATGATCCGTTCGGTCTGGGCTGCGATGTAGGCCAGGGTGGTGGTAGGGGAGGAGGAGAAAAAGGGCCGGTTGTGGTGCTCGCCCAGGGCGTAAACATCCATGCCGATTTCCTCGACCTTCTTGGCGATGGCCACCGAGGCCTTAATGCGTTCGTGCTCGGTGGGGGTGCGGCCCGTGGTGGGGTCCGTGGTGATGTCGCTGACGCTGAAAACACCGATTTGCATGGCGTGCCTTTCCGTTCCTGGGCTTGCTGGGCTTGGTCCCATTCTAGACCAATTTAGATGCATTTGCATCTATCGCCTTCTGTAACACCGGGCAGCCGTGGTTATTCCCGCATTCGTCCAACGCGGGACGGTGCGTTAAACGGCGATGCCCGCACCGCGGGGCGGTACGGGCATCGCCGTGAGCGGCGTGCGCTATTCGGCGCCGGGGGCCGCGCGGCGGCCGCTGACCTTGGGAACCTGGCCGGTGGTCCAGTCCCGGAACTCCGCGTCGACGTCGGACCCCGGCCCTGTCTTCACGCCGGGCTCCGGGCTGGCCCGCAGGTCCTTCAGCAGTGCCTTCTTCTCGCGCCGCCCCTCCACCAGCCGGTACAGCACGGGGACCAGGATCAGGGTCAGGGCCGTGGAGGACACCAGGCCGCCGATCACCACCACGGCCAGCGGCTGCGAGATGAAGCCGCCGCCGCCGGTGAGGCCCAGCGCCATGGGGGTCAGGGCGAACACGGTAGCCAGCGCCGTCATCAGGATGGGCCGCAGGCGCTGGCGTGCGCCGTTGGTGATGGCATCCGCCACGTTCATGCCGGGACGGCCGTCGCGCGGCTGCCGGTACTGGTTGATCAGGTCGATCAGCACGATCGCGTTGGTGACCACGATGCCCACCAGCATCAGCATGCCGATGAGCGACGGCAGTCCCAGGGGCACTCCGGTGAGCAGCAGCAGGGCCACGGCACCGGTGGCCGCGAACGGAACCGAGACCAGCAGGATCAGGGGCTGGACGAGGGACTTGAAGGTGGCCACCATGATCACATACACAATGGCGATGGCCGCCAGCAGGGCCAGGCCCAGCTGGCGGAAGGATTCGGCCTGCTGGGTGGTGGCGCCGCCGATCGTGGCGGTGACCCCCGGCGGCAGCTGGACGTCGGCCAGCCGCTTCTGGACTTCGCTGTTCACCGCACCCAGGTTGGAGCCCGACGGCGTGATTGACACTTTGGCGGTGCGCTCACCGTTGCTGGCGGTGATGGAGACGGGGACGTCCACCTGCTCCACGGAGGCGATGCTGCCCAGCGTCACCGGCCGGCCGCCGGCAGGCAGCGGGATGTTCCGGACGGCGTCGATGCTGGTGAACTTGGTGCCCTGGCCGATCCGGACGGGGAAGTCGTTGGTGTCGATCCGCACGGTGCCGGCGGGGATGGGGCTGATGGTGGATGCAAGGACCCCGGCCACCTGTTCCTCGTTCAGTCCGGCGGCTGTGGCTTTGGCCCGGTCCACCTTGACCTGCACAACCGGGTTGCTGGCGGCCAGGTTGCTTTCCACCTCGCTGGTGCCGGGCACGCCGGTCATGGCCGAGACCATGGTGTCGCTGGCGGACTTCAGGTCGGCGCTGGTGGCTGCCTTCAGGGTGATGTCCACGGTGGAGGAGGTGCCGAAGCCGCCCTGCTGGGTGCCTACGGAAACCTTGCCGGCGTCGGGCACCTTGGCAAGCTCCGAACGCACGGTGTCCTGGAGCCGTTCCTGGTCGGCCTTTTCATCCGTGACCACTGTGAAGGTGGAGTTGGAGGATCCGGTGGAGGTGAGGGCGGCGAAGCCGGCCTGGGCGTTGCCCGAGGTCACCTGTACGTCCTTGATGCCGTCGATGCCGCGCAGTACCTCCTCGAGGCGGATGGCTGCAGCACTCGTGTCAGCGAGGCTGGTGCCGGCAGGCAGCACCTGGCGGACCGTCAGGCTGTTCTGCCCGGAATTGCCCAGCAGGTTCGTGGCCAGCAGCGGCGTCATGGCTCCGGTGGCACCGAGCACCAGGACAGCGGCCACCAGCGTGATTACCGGGTGCCTCTGGGTTGACCGAAGGATGGGGAGGTAGCCGCGCTGCAGGCGGCTGCGCTGTTCGGCGTCGTGGGCTTTCGCCTTCGCCTCTTCGGCCATCCGCCGCGCTTCGGCGGAACCTGCGGGGGCTGCAGCCCGGGCCTTGGGGTTTTTGAGGAACCAGTAGGCGAGCACCGGAACGATGGTGAGGGAAACCAGCAGCGAGGCCAGCAGTGCCATGGTCACCGTCAGGGCAAACGGCCGGAACAGCTCACCGGCAAGCTCGCCGACGAAGGCGATGGGCAGGAAC
Source organism: Arthrobacter sp. E1SS-5 (assembly GCF_057073715.1). Taxonomy (NCBI): domain Bacteria; kingdom Bacillati; phylum Actinomycetota; class Actinomycetes; order Micrococcales; family Micrococcaceae; genus Arthrobacter; species Arthrobacter sp. E1SS-5. Next base: position 2,614,364 of record NZ_CP172703.1, on the reverse strand, counting down.
ACCGCCACCGTGGTCAGGGTGGACGCCGTGATGGCGCCGGCCACTTCCCGGATGGCGGTGAGGATCGCCGTCGACTTTTCCTCGCCGTAGCTCAGGTGCCGTTTGATGTTTTCGATGACCACGATCGAGTCGTCCACCACCCGGCCGATCGCGATGGTGAGCGCGCCGAGCGTCAGGATGTTCAAAGAGTAGCCGGTGCCCGACAGCCCAATGAAGGTGATCAGCAGGGACAACGGTATGGACACCGCGGTGACCAGGGTGGACCGGGCGGACATGAGGAACAGGAGGATGACGGCGACGGCGAACCCCAGCCCCAGCAGGCCTTCGGTGGTGAGGTCCTTGATGGACTTTTCGATGAAGGGTGCCTGGTCGAAGACGGGGGTGAACTTGGCGTTTGAACCCAGTTCCGCTTCGAGCTCATTCAGGGAGTCCCGCACCGCGTGCGAAATCGCCACCGTGTCGCCCTCGGGCTTCTTGGTGACGGAGACGGCAAGGGTCTCTGCCCCGTTCGTGCGGGTGATGGAGGTGCGTTCGTCATCCTTGATCGACACATCGGCCACAGAGCCGATGGTGGCCGCGTTTTTTGCGCCGGCCAACGGCAGCGCCTTGATGGCATCCAGGGAATCCACCGGGCTGCCGATCTGCAGTGACAGGGTCTTTCCCTGGTCCTCGAGGGTGCCCGCAGGAACCAGCGCGCCGTTGTTGGACAGGGCGTCCCGGATGGCGGTGAGGCCCGTTCCCGCCGCGGCCATCGCGTCAGCCCGGGGGAGGATCTCGATGTGCTGGGTGGCGCCGCCGGTCACGTCAGCGCTGCGGACGCCGTCGATCTTCTGCAGCCGGGGCACGCTGAGGCGCTGCAGGTCCGCGTTCAGGTCGCTGAGCGGCCTGTCCGAGGATACTGCCAGGAAGACGATGGGGAAGTCGCTGATGCTGCCGGCGATGGCCTGCGGCTGGACGTCGCTGGGCAGGGTCCGCTTGGCGTTGGAGATGGCCCGGTCGATTTGGTTCCGGGCCCGGTCCAGGTTCGATCCGTAGGTGAACACCATGGTGATCTGGGAGACGCCGGTGCGCGACGTGGAGGAGGTGGATTCCAGCCCCTCCACGCCGTTCAGCGCCTTCTCGAGCGGACCGCTGACCTGCTTGTCCACCACTTCCGGCGACGCGCCCGGCATGGAGCTGAGCACCGTGATCTGCGGGAACTCAATGGAAGGAATGAGCTCCTGTTTCAGCGATGACATCGTGATCACGCCAAAGACCGAGGCGAAGACCGTGATCAGCGCGATCAGGGCCCGGTTCGCCAGGGAAAGGTGCGCCAGCCGGAACATGGGTGGTCTCCTGGGGGTTTAAGTGACTGGTACATGCCCTGGGGGTGCCAGCCGCTGGCCCCGGCAGGGTCAGTGGCTGGCGGAAACGCTCTCCAGCTGGAGGGACTTGGCCGTGGCCCGTTCCAGCTCCGCGGCGAGGTCCGGATTTTCATCCAGCTTCACCCCGTAGCCGGGCATCATGTCCTTAAGCTTGGACTGCCAGCCCTTGAAATTCTTCGGGAACGTCTTCTGCAGCAGCTCGATCATGATGGGGACAGCGGTCGAGGCTCCGGGCGAAGCGCCCAGGAGCGCACCGATGGAGCCGTCGCGGCCGGCGATCACTTCGGTTCCGAACTGAAGGATGCCGCCCTTTTGCGGGTCTTTCTTGATGATCTGTACACGCTGGCCGGCCGTGATGAGTTCCCAGTCCCCGCCCTTTGCCTCCGGGTAGTACTCGCGCAGTGCTTCGACCTTCTGGTCGTGCTTCTTGACCACTTCCTTCACCAGGTAGGCGGTGAGGTCCATGTTGTCCTTGGCCACGGCGAGCATCGGGATGATGTTGCCCGGGCGGATGGACAGGGGCAGGTCCAGGTAGGAGCCGTTCTTGAGGAAGTTGGTGGAGAAGCCCGCGTACGGTCCGAACAGGAGGGAGCGCTTGCCGTTGACGTAGCGGGTATCCAGGTGCGGGACGGACATGGGGGGAGCGCCCACCGAGGCCTGGCCGTACACCTTGGCGCTGTGCTGGGCGGCGATGGTTTCATCGGTGCAGCGGAAGAACTGGCCGGAGACCGGGAACCCGCCGTAGCCCTTGCTCTCCGGAATGCCGGAGGCCTGGAGCAGGTGCAGGGCACCGCCGCCGGCGCCGACGAAAACGAACTTCGCGTGGATTTTGCCGTGTTCCCCGGACTTGGGGTACTTCAGCGTCAGGTCCCAGCCGCCGTCGGACGCGCGGGTGATGCCGGTGACGTCATGGCCGTAGTTGATTTCGACGCCGTTGTTCCCCAGGTAGGTGGTCAGCTCACGGGTCAGCGCGCCGAAGTCCACGTCGGTGCCCTCGGCGGCGCGGGTGGCGGCGATCTTCTGCTGCGGGTCGCGGCCCTTGACGATGAGCGGGGCCCACTTGGCGATCTGCGCGTGGTCCTCGGAGAACTCCATGCTCCGGAACAGGGTGTGCGGCTTCAGTGCCTCGTAGCGGGTCTTCAGGAACCGGCTGTGGTCCTCGCCGATCACGAAGCTCATGTGCGGAACCGTGTTGATGAAGCCCTTGGGTGACCCAATGAGGCTGTTGTCCACCAGGTGGGACCAGAACTGGCGGGACAGCTGGAACTGTTCGTTGATGAGCAGTGCCTTGGCGGGGTTGACCGAGCCGTCCTTGGCTGCGGGGGAGTAGTTGAGCTCGCAGAGGGCGGCGTGGCCCGTTCCTGCGTTGTTCCAGGGATCTGAGCTCTCGAGCCCCGGCTGGTCCAGCCGTTCGAACAGGGAGATGGTCCAGTCCGGCTCCAGCTGCTTGAGGAATGCCCCCAGCGTGGCGCTCATTATGCCGCCGCCTATCAGGACAACGTCGGCGTGTGGGGTCTTGGAAATGAAGGTCACGATCAGTCTCCGATTGCAGCGGCTCTGGCTGTCACAGAATATCCCCGCGCGGGCCACATACTGAAATTGGGCCGGTCCGTCAAGACTTCAGCTGGACCTTCGTAAAAACTTCATTTAAGACCGGGGATGCCGGGTAACTCTGCACCCGGTCCGAGAGGGCAAGCGCGGAAATGGGGAAGGCGACGGGAACGGCCGGCACCGTCGCGGCTATCTGGGCATTGATGGTGTGATAAAGGTCATCCCGCTCCTTGCCGTCGGGCAGTCCACGGGCCCGGTTGATCTTCGAAAAGACCTGCGGATCCTGGTACCCGAACTCGCCGTTTTTCTCCCCGAAGAGCGGGCCCACGAAGTTGTCAGCGTCAGAGTAGGAGCCGTTCCAGCCGAGGATGTGGAGCGCGTGGTCGCCGGCGGACTGGACTTTCTGCAGGTACCCGTCGGACCAGTCCACCGGGACAGGCTTGATGTTGAAGCCGACGGCGGTGAGCTGGCGGCTGAGTTCGGCGTACACCTTCTCCGGCGTGGGCAGGTAGGGCCGGGTGACGTTCAGGGGGTAATAGAACTTCAGTTCCTCGCCGGCGTAGCCACCCTCCTTCAGGTAGTCCTTGGCCTTCGCCGGGTCGTGCCCCAGCTCCGGCGCATCGTTGTTGAAGCCACTGATCTTGGGCGGCACGAACTGCGTGGCCTTGGCGGTGTTGTCGATGAAGAACTTCCGGATCAACGTTTCCTTGTCGATGGCCAGCTCCACCGCCTGCCGGATCTTCTGGTTTTGGAGAACCGGGACGTCCTGGTTCATGCCCACGTACATCACGGAGAACGGATCGCGCTGGACAATCTGCTTGCCGCGCTTCACCAGTTGGTCGAAGTTGCCCACTGTCACGGCGTCGTAGCCGTCGATCGTGCCGTCCAGCAGTGCCTGGAGGCGGGTCTGCGGGTGGTTGTAGGCCATGAAGTTGATGGTGGCGATCTGGCCCCGGTCGCCCCAGTAGTTCCGGTTGCTGGACAACGTCACATTGTCAGTGCCCCAGGCGGCGAGGGTGAAGGGGCCCGTTCCCACCGGGTTTGTCGCGAACGCAGACATGGCCTGGCCGCCCCGGTTCTGGTCCAGGATGTCGGCTTTCCCGGACGCGAGGGCCGCAGGGGACGCGATGGCAAAGGCGGGCAGGGTCAGCGCCTGGAGGAACGCGGTGAAGCGCTGGGTAAGGTCGATCTGCACGGTATCGGGTGCCGGCGCCGTACAGCTTTTGAAGATGGAGAGGCCGGGCTCGTCCGAGTATGCCTTGAACACGCCCTTGAAGGAGCTTCCCGGTGCCTGCTTCCGCAGTGCCACGGGGAAATTGAACCAGCGGTTGAAGTTGGTGCAGACGGCGTCGGCGTTGAAGGGCGTGCCGTCCTGGAAGGTGACTCCCGTGCGGAGCTTGAACGTATAGGTGCGGCCGTCGTTGGACTCATTCCACTCGGTGGCCAGCAGCGGGGTGGGCTTGCCGGTGGTCTGGTCCACGCCCACCAGGCCTTCGAGGATCTGCCGGGTGATGCGCTGCGACTCCACGTCGTTGGACAGCGCCGGGTCCAGGCCCAGGGGCTGGGCGGCCGTACCGAAGTTGAAGGTGGCCGCAGGCTCCGCCGGGGTGGTGCTGGGCGTACCGGAGGTGGGGGAAGGGGACGGCATGCCTGTGCACGATGTCACGCCCAGCGCCATGAGGACGGCGCCGGCCTTGATGACCGTACGCCGCGAAGTACTGCTGGGCACTCGTTTATCACCTCTGGATGCTGCCGGTTCCGCCGCTTGCGGGCCGGGATCCAGTCTAGGGGACAGGAATCGGAGTTGGACCCGGAACGCCGCCCGGCGCGCCAAGGCCGGGCCCGCTGGCGCCAGCGGACCCGGCCTTTTGTTGGGGGGCCTTACGGGAGGGCTTACTTGGGCATGAGGACCGAATCGATCAGGTACACCGTTGCGTTCTTGGTCTTGACACCGCCGCAAACCACGTTGGCGTTGTCCACCTTGAGGTTGTCGCCGCTGCCTGTCACGGTCACGGAACCACCCTCGACCGTGGCGTGGGTGCCGGCGATCTTGTCAGGGGTGATCTGGCCGGGGACTACGTGGTAGGTCAGGATCTTGCTCAGGAGGGCATCGTCCGTCTTCAGGGTCTCGATGGTGGCGGGGTCGATCTTCTTGAAGGCGTCGTCAACCGGGGCGAAGACGGTGAATTCGCCTCCGTTGAGGGTGTCCACCAGGTTGACCTTCGGGTTTAGCTTGCCGGAGACGGCAGCGGTCAGCGTGGTCAGGATGGGGTTGTTGGACGCTGCCACGGCCACCGGGTCAAGGGCCATGCCCTCCACCGAGCCTGCACCGGTGGGAACCTGCTTGGCATAGGCGGCGCAACCCGGCCCAACGAGGTTGGCGGCGGGGTCCATCATGCCGGCCGAGGAGCTGGCGGACGGAGACGCCATGGCGGAGCTGGACGGGGACGCCATGCTGGAGCTGGGCGACGATGCCATCGGCGCGGACGACGCCGAGGATCCCGATGTGCTGCCCGAGCCGCCGCATGCGGTGAGGCTGAGCAGAGCGGCCGCTGCAACGCCTGCGACGGTGAAAGTGGTGCGCTTGAAGGTCTGCATTTCAGTTCTCCTTGGATCGTTTGCCTGCCGCCGTCGGACGTTGTGCCGTCGGCGTGCGGTCTGCCTTGCGGTAAGCACCTGCCCTTGGCTGGTGTCTCAATGGCTATTCGGCCGGTGGGCAGCGGCGGATGGGTGGATCTTTGGAGTTTTTCGAATTGAAGCAGGAACCGGCACCGGGCCGGGGACTGCTTAACGCACGAATCCCCCGGCCGGAGCCGGGGGAATCGCCAGGTGCGCAAGGGGGGACTTGAACCCCCACGCCCGAAGGCACAGGAACCTAAATCCTGCGTGTCTGCCAATTTCACCACTCGCGCGCGTCATCCGGCGCGTTGAAAGTACGACGGCGGATGACAGGTTCCATTGTAGCGTCGCCCCGGCGGTGGGCCGGGCAGCCGCGGCCGGGTCAGGCGTCCAGGTTGAGGTCCCGCCTCAGCTTGGCAACGTGTCCCGTGGCACGCACGTTGTACTGGGCCAGTGCCACCTTGCCGTCCGGATCCACCACGATGGTGGACCGGATCAGGCCCTCGTAGGTTTTGCCGTAGTTCTTCTTCTCGCCCCAGGCGCCGTATGCCTCGGCCACCGCGTGGTCCGCGTCGGAGAGCAGCGGGAACGTCAGGGACTCTTTGTCAGCGAACTTGGCGAGTTTTTCGACGGGGTCCGGCGAGATGCCCAGGACATCGAAGCCTGCCGCCTGGAGGGAAGCCAGGCTGTCGCGAAAATCGCAGGCCTCCTTGGTGCAGCCGGGGGTGGAGGCGGCCGGGTAGAAGTAGACGATCGTGGAGCGCCCGGGCCGGGGAGCCAGGCTGACGTCCTTGCCGGTTGAATCCTGCAGGGTGAAAGCGGGTGCATTGTCGCCGGTAACGAGTCTTTCAGCCATTGTTTTTCTCCTTGTTGCGGGCGGGACACAACAGCCTAATAAGCACGTGGAGCGAGTGCTAATCGGCACTTGGTTATACTTGCTGCTATGCCTGATATGGATCACTGGCCCACAGGGCGCCTTCTGTCCACTGCTGCGCGCCTCGTTGAACACTCATGGAACGAAAAACTTGGCGCCATCGGACTCACCCACGCCGGTGTTATCGCCATCGAAGTCCTTGCCGCGCAAGGACCCATGACCCAGGCCCAACTCGCTCAGTACGTCCGCGTCCAGGCCCAGACCATGGGCAAGACGCTCAGCCGGCTTGAGGCCCACGGCCACATCGCCCGGGTACGCAGCACCTCTGACCGCAGGAGCCATGTGGTGTCGCTGACCGAGCAGGGCAAGGAAGCCGTTGCCCAGGCGGTGGAGATGGAGCGTTCGGTGCTGGCGTCAGCGTCGATCGACCCCGAACTGCTGCGCCAGGAACTCAAAGCCGTTGTGCGTGAGCTCGCCAGCCAGTTTGCCACCACACCCAGCAACGCCGGAGCCCTCATGGATAACGTGGCCAAGTAGCCGCCTATGGCACCGACTGCATAAGCGCGGACCTGGTCTTGTATGGCCGGGCCGCGCTTTTTTGTGCCCGGCCGCCGCCCGCCGTCGTACCTCTCCGCCCCCGGCCGCCGCCCGCCGTCGTACCCTCTCCGCCCCCGGCCGCCGCCCGCCGCCGGGGCTGCTCTTTTTGCGCCCGGCCGCTACCCGCCGTCGTACCCTCTCCGCCCCCAACCATCGATTGCTCCCCACCGGCCCCCTGGCCTCGCAAGCTCGGCCAGGGAACCCTGCCGGCGTGGGCCCACCTGTCGTTTTGAGTGACGAAAACGGCAATTACTCAGCAATCGATGATCGGGGTGCACCCGGGGGCCGAGGGGGAGCGCTTGATGAAGTAAGGGGAAAACAGAACAACCCCGGTTTGTGTTTCCACAAACCGGGGTTGTTTTCCCAGTGGTGCACCCCCCGGGACTTGAACCCGGAACCCATTGATTAAGAGTCAATTGCTCTGCCAATTGAGCTAGAGGTGCATCTTTTTGCTTCCATCCCCGGGCTTTTTCTTTCCCGTTGATCTCCGCAACGACATGAAACTCTACACGAACTTTTGGTGCAAGTGAAATCGGCGCCGCCAGCAGTCTCTGTGTCACGGGGAAGGCCGCAAAACCAGCGCAAAATCAGGGTTTTCACCGTTCGTCAGCATCCAAAAGCCGCCTGCGGGAGTCCTGATCACGTCCCGGATCCGCCCATACTGTCCTGTGAAATAGGCCACAGGTACTCCTGCTTCCGTTCCGGACAGTGGGACCAGCCATAGCCTTTCGCCGCGGAGTGCCCCCAAGTAGGCAATGCCGCCCACGATTTCCAACCCGCTGGGGGATGCTTCGCTGGTGGAGGGCCATACGACCTTTGCGTCCTGGAAGCCGGAGCGGTGCGGTGCCCCGGTGACTTCGGGCCAGCCGTAGTTGGCACCCGGCAGGATCAGGTTCAGTTCGTCGTCCACATCGGGTCCGAACTCGGTGGCCCACAGCCTGCCGGTGTTGTCCCAGGCCAGGCCCTGTACGTTGCGGTGGCCCAGGCTGTACACGGCATTGCCGAAGGGATTCCCCGGTGCCGGGCTGCCATCAGGGGTGAGCCGGAGTATCTTGCCGCCCAGCGCGTTGCGGTCCTGGGGCTGGTCGCGGCGCTGGGCGTCGCCGGTGCCTACATAGAGGAACCCGTCAGGACCAAACCGGATCCTGCCGCCGTTGTGCGTGTTGGCTTTGGGTATGCCCGAGAACACGGCTTGGGGCTGGCCGAGCGTCAGGGAGCCGTCGGGAGTGCTGTCGAGGGCAAGCCGGACAATCCGGTTGTCTTCCTGGCTGGTCAGGTAGGCGTACAGGTAGCGGTCCGAGTCAAAGTGCGGTGAGAGGGCCAGGCCCAGCAGGCCGCCTTCGCCGCCGGGTACCACGCCAGGGACCTTCCCGAGGGTAGTGGCCTTCCTGTCCCGGACGGCTTTCAGCAGTGCGGTGCCGCGCTCGGAGATGATGGCCGTGCCGTCGGGGAGGAAGACTGCGGCCCAGGGAGTGTCCAACTGCAACTCCAAGCGCTCCTGGACTGCGGGCGCAGGAATAGGGGTACCAGTTCGAGTGGGGACAGCAACGGCGCTTTCCGCCGGGGTGCTGGTACCGTCAGGGCTTGTGGCGGGTGCCGGCGGGGGAGGTCCCGTACAGGCGGCCACTGCAAGGCATACGGCCAGGCAAGAAAGGCCCGCCGCAAAGCGACGGGCCTTTGTCCTGCTAGAGCCGCCTGCGCCGCGGTGCGCGGAAACCCGCGGCCTCTGCGTGCGCAGCGGATTCAAACCACACTTCCGCTTTGGTCTGCTCATAGTCCGGGTGTCCTTCTTCGTAGTAGACCATCGCGGCAGCGTCACCCTTGACCGTGTAGTCTTCGGGCCCGCTCCCGTCGGGTCCCGGCGCTGCGGAGCCGGCACCGTAAGGCTCGTTTGCTGCGAGATGTCCGGAAGGTTCGGGGACGGCGGAGGCCTGCCCCGGAGCACCGCTCGGGCCCTGGGTGAATTCTGCGTCCGGGCCGGATGGCTGGCGGTGGTCCGCCCCGTTCTCAACCAGCGCGGAAGACTGTGCCCGTTCCAGCGTTTCAGCGGCACCGGCGTCTCCATGGAGCGCTGCGGCGTCACCATGGGCCGCATCGGCGCCGGCCGGGGCCGTGCCGGAGGAAACGGGCTGTGAAGCCCCGCCCTGGGCGCTCGCAGAACCGGGATTGTCTGCCCGGTGCTGGGGCGCCTGCCCGCCGGCCGTCCCGGCTGCTGGGGTGCCGGCCTCGTCTGAGCTTTCCACTGCGGCCGTTTCGGCACCCGGAAGCGTCGGGGCGTGGGGTGCCGTGTATTCGTCATGGTGCAGCGGACGGCCCGTGGTGGGGGAGGGCTGGCCTGCGGGAGCTTCCGCCGCTGCACCTTGCTGCGCGGCGGTCTCCGGGGAGGCGGCACCCGCCGAAGGCGCCGGCGGCGTTGCCGTCCCGCTTGTAGCGGAGGAACCGGACCGGGATCCGGCGCCGGCTTCGGACCACTGGGTTTCCCACTCTGCCTGGTCGGCGGCCTCGTCCTGGCGCCGTCGTTCTTCCCGCTCCCCGCTGCCGGAGGTGGCCGCGGAGTCCGCCGGCTCCTCGGCCGTGGAGGGCGCTGCCGGTTCAGCCGGCCGGCCGAATCCAGCTGCTGTGGGGATGCCGGTGGTTCCAGCGGCCTGGGCGGACGCTGCAGCGCTGCCGCCCTCGAGGGCCCCGTCGGTGCGCGCGCCGCCGGTCCCGGTTCCGGCCGACGGTCCGCCGGGAGGGTTGGCTGTTCTCTTGCGGTTGAGCAGCCACAGGATGATGGCGGCGATGATGACGACGAGGATGATCCAGAAAATAATGTCCATGGCAAGCCCTTCGGTCCAAGGTGTGGATGGGTGTCCTGCCCCGACGCTACGTCGGGTCACCACCGCTGTCCAGAGACGCCGCGCGCACGGGGTGCATGCCCCGGGGTTGCCCACCACCGGCAGGCTCCCGGGCGGACGTGGATCCGGTCTGTCTCGAATTCTGAGACGCGCGTCCAGCAATTGAACAAGGATCAGCCGCATTTTCGCCCAAATGTGCCGATGGCTGTCGTCTCCGCCACTGCCCGAGCCCTAGACTTTCCCCTATGAGTGACAGCCGGATCGCAGCCGATACCAAGCCTGACATCAAGCCCCGCAGCCGCGTCGTCACCGACGGGATCCATGCAGCCCCAGCGCGGGGCATGTTCCGGGCCGTCGGCATGGGTGATGACGACTTCGCAAAGCCCCAGGTGGGCGTGGCGAGCTCGTGGAATGAGATCACCCCCTGCAACCTTTCGCTTAACCGGCTGGCCCAGGGCGCCAAGGAAGGCGTCCACGCCGGCGGCGGCTTCCCCATGCAGTTCGGCACCATCTCGGTGTCCGACGGCATCTCCATGGGCCACGAAGGCATGCACTTCTCCCTGGTCTCCCGTGAAGTCATTGCAGACTCCGTCGAGACCGTGATGCAGGCCGAGCGGATTGACGGTTCCGTCCTGCTGGCAGGCTGCGACAAGTCCCTGCCCGGCATGCTCATGGCGGCCGCCCGGCTGGACCTTGCCAGCGTCTTCCTCTACGCGGGGTCCATCATGCCCGGCTGGGTCAAGCTTGAGGACGGCTCCGAAAAGGAAGTCACCCTTATCGACGCCTTCGAGGCCGTCGGCGCCTGCGCGGCAGGCAAGATGAGCATGGAAGACCTGACCCGCATCGAGAAGGCCATCTGCCCGGGCGAAGGCGCTTGCGGCGGAATGTACACGGCCAACACGATGGCCTGCATCGGCGAGGCCCTGGGCATGTCCCTCCCCGGCTCCGCCGCCCCTCCCTCGGCAGACCGCCGTCGTGATGAATTCGCGCGCAAGTCCGGCGAAGCGGTGGTCAACCTGCTGCGCCTGGGCATCACGGCACGCGACATCATGACCCGGGAGGCCTTTGAGAACGCCATCGCCGTCACCATGGCGTTCGGCGGCTCCACGAACGCCGTCCTGCACCTGCTGGCCATCGCCCGCGAAGCCGAGGTTGAACTGACCCTCGACGACTTCAACCGCATCGGCGACAGGATTCCGCACCTGGGCGACCTCAAGCCGTTCGGCCGCTACGTCATGACTGATGTCGACAGGATCGGCGGCGTGCCGGTAATTATGAAGGCACTGCTCGACGCCGGCCTGCTGCACGGCGACTGCCTCACCGTCACGGGCAAGACCGTCGCGGAAAACCTCGCCGCGATCAACCCGCCGGACGTCGACGGGAAGATCCTGCGCGCCCTGGACAACCCCATCCACAAAACCGGCGGCATCACCATCCTGCACGGATCGATGGCCCCCGAAGGCGCCGTGGTCAAGAGTGCCGGGTTCGACGCCGACGTCTTCGAGGGAACAGCCCGCGTCTTCGAGCGCGAACAGGGCGCCCTGGACGCGCTGGACAACGGCCAGATCCACGCCGGCGACGTTGTGGTGATCCGCTATGAGGGCCCCAAAGGCGGGCCGGGCATGCGCGAAATGCTTGCGATCACCGGCGCCATCAAGGGTGCCGGCCTGGGCAAGGACGTCCTGCTCCTCACCGACGGGCGGTTCTCCGGCGGCACCACCGGCCTGTGCATCGGGCATGTTGCGCCGGAAGCGGTCGACGGCGGCCCCATCGCCTTTGTGAAGGACGGAGACAGGATCCGGGTGGACATCGCCGCACGCACCTTCGACTTGCTGGTGGACGAAGCGGAACTCGAGGCCCGCAAGGTTGGCTGGGAGCCGCTGCCGGCCAGGTACACCAAGGGCGTGCTCGCCAAGTACGCCAAGCTGGTCCACAGCGCGTCAACCGGGGCTTACACCGGCTGACGCCTTCCCCTTTGGTGCGGCGCTGAGCGCCGCACCAAAGGGGCCCCTCGGCGTCAACCTTATTAAGCCCTTCCGGGCTAGGGTGGGCCGCTGAGGAAAAGATTCCATGCTGATGGGATCAGTTGGTGGACAACGGGGTCCACATGGTGAGATAGGGTTGTTGCTCGTTGACACCCATCTTGCCAAGAGGGAAAACTGAACGCATGACTTTCGTTACCGCCGGCACCGTCGTCGTCCTTACCAAGCGCGTGGCACATTAGCCCCCTGGTAACGAACCGTCACGCGCAAACCCCTCAAAAGCCGCCAGGCCGAGGGGTTTTTTTATTCCCACCGTTATAACCAGTTCCAAAACCAGAGAAGATCCACAAGGAAGAGTCCGATGAGCAAAGGATCGCCCATCAGCCCCTCGCTGATGGCCACCAAGTCCGCTGGAGCCGCCAAGGCTCCGGAACGCGCCGACCGGACGGCTGATCATGCCGCCGTCGTCGGCGACCTTGCTGCCGTCTCTCCTGTCCTTGGGCCGAACAACGTCGTACCCCCGACGGTGATGACCGGCTCGCAAGCAATCGTCCGCTCGCTCGAAGAACTCGGCGTCGACGACATTTTCGGTTTGCCTGGTGGCGCGATCCTGCCCACCTACGACCCCCTGATGGCCTCCACCATGAACCACGTGCTGGTCCGTCACGAACAGGGAGCCGGCCACGCCGCGCAAGGCTACGCCATGGTCACCGGGCGGGTGGGCGTGTGCATCGCCACCTCCGGCCCCGGGGCCACCAACCTCGTTACCGCCATCATGGATGCCCATATGGACTCCGTGCCCCTGGTGGCCATCACCGGCCAGGTATCCAGCGGCGTCATCGGCACCGACGCGTTCCAGGAAGCAGACATTGTGGGCATTACGATGCCCATCACCAAGCACTCCTTCCTGGTGACCGACCCCAATGACATCCCGCACGTGATGGCCGAGGCCTTCCACCTGGCCTCCACCGGCCGTCCCGGCCCCGTGCTCGTGGACGTGGCAAAGGATGCCCAGGTGGGCCAGATGACCTTCTCCTGGCCGCCGAAGATCGACCTGCCTGGCTACCGTCCGGTCACCCGCGGCCACAACAAGCAGGTGCGGGAGGCTGCGAAGCTCATTGCGGCCTCCACCAAGCCTGTCCTGTACGTGGGCGGCGGCGTGGTCAAGGCCCACGCCTCGGCCGAACTCTTCGCCCTTGCCGAAGCAACCGGCGCGCCCGTGGTGACCACCCTGATGGCCAAGGGCGCGTTCCCGGATTCGCACCCGCAGCACGTGGGCATGCCCGGCATGCACGGCAGCGTTTCCGCCGTCACCGCCCTGCAGCAGTCCGACCTGCTGATCACCCTCGGGGCCCGCTTCGACGACCGCGTTACCGGCGTGCTGAAGACCTTCGCACCCAACGCCAAGGTCATCCACGCGGACATCGACCCCGCGGAGATCTCCAAGAACCGCACCGCGGACGTGCCCATCGTCGGGTCCGTCAAGGAGATCATCCCGGAGCTGACCGAGGCCGTCCGGAGCCAGTTCGAGGCTTCCGGCACCCCGGACCTCACCACCTGGTGGGCATTCCTTAACAACCTCAAGGACACCTACCCGCTGGGCTGGACCGAACCGGACGACGGCCTCATCGCCCCGCAGAAGGTCATCAAGCGGATCGGCGAGCTGACCGGTCCCGAAGGCGTGTACGTGGCGGGCGTGGGCCAGCACCAGATGTGGGCCGCGCAGTTCATCAAGTACGAGCGCCCGCACGCCTGGTTGAACTCCGGCGGCGCCGGCACCATGGGCTATGCCGTCCCGGCGGCCATGGGCGCCAAGGTGGGTGAGCCGGACCGCGTGGTCTGGGCCATCGACGGCGACGGCTGCTTCCAGATGACCAACCAGGAGCTGGCCACCTGCGCCATCAACAACATCCCCATCAAGGTTGCTGTCATCAACAACTCCTCGCTGGGCATGGTGCGGCAGTGGCAGACCCTCTTCTACGAGGGCCGCTACTCCAACACCGACCTCAACACCGGCCACGACACCGTCCGCATCCCGGACTTCGTCAAGCTGGGGGAGGCCTACGGCTGCGCATCCTTCCGCGTTGAACGCGAAGAGGACATCGATGCCACCATCCAGAAGGCCCTCGAGATCAATGACCGTCCCGTGGTCATCGACTTCGTGGTGAGCCCCAACTCCATGGTGTGGCCGATGGTGCCCGCCGGCGTGAGCAACGACCAGATCCAGGTTGCCCGCAACATGACCCCGGAATGGGAAGAGGAAGACTGAGCATGACCCGCCACACACTTTCCGTCCTGGTTGAGGACAAGCCCGGCGTCCTGACCCGCGTGGCCAGCCTCTTCGCCCGCCGCGCCTTCAACATCAACTCCCTGGCCGTTGGCCCCACCGAAGTGCCGGGCGTTTCCCGCATGACGGTGGTGGTCGACGCCGACGGCGACCTCATCGAGCAGGTCACCAAGCAGCTGAACAAGCTGGTCAACGTCATCAAGATCGTTGAGCTCACCCCCGAATCTTCCGTACAGCGCGACCACATCCTGGTCAAAGTACGTGCGGATGCCGCAACACGCCTGCAGGTAACCCAGGCCGCAGACCTGTTCCGCGCCTCAGTGGTTGACGTGTCCACCGACTCCGTCGTCATTGAGGCCACCGGCCATCCCGAAAAGCTCACAGCCCTGCTTTCAGTGCTGGAGCCCTTCGGCATCCGCGAAATTGTGCAGTCCGGCACCCTGGCCGTTGGACGGGGATCCCGCTCCATGAGTGACCGGGCGCTCCGCTCCGCCTAGGCGTCAAGCCCACGGCGGCATCCGCGCCCGTAACCGCAGCACCGCAAGACCACTATCTAGAAAACCACTCAAGAGGAGTTACGCAAGTGACTGAAATGTTCTACGACGACGACGCCGATCTCTCGATCATCCAGGGCCGCAAGGTTGCGATCGTTGGCTACGGTTCCCAGGGCCACGCCCACGCGCTGAACCTGCGCGATTCCGGCGTCGAGGTCGTCATCGCCCTGAAGGAAGGCTCCAAGTCCACCGCCAAGGCCGAGGACGCCGGCTTCCAGGTCAAGAACGTTGCCGACGCCGCCGAATGGGCCGACGTCATCATGATCCTGGCGCCGGACCAGCACCAGCGCACGATCTACAACGACTCCATCAAGGACAAGCTGAAGCCCGGCAAGGCCCTGGCCTTCGCGCACGGCTTCAACATCCGCTTCGGCTACATCCAGGCGCCGGAAGGCGTTGACGTCATCCTGGTGGCCCCGAAGGCTCCGGGCCACACCGTTCGCCGCGAGTTCGAGGCCGGCCGCGGCATCCCGGACATCATCGCCGTCGAGCAGGACGCATCCGGCAACGCATGGGAGCTGGCCAAGTCCTACGCCAAGGCCATCGGCGGCACCCGCGCCGGCGTCATCAAGACCACCTTCACCGAAGAAACCGAAACCGACCTCTTCGGTGAGCAGTCCGTCCTGTGCGGCGGCGTGTCCCAGCTGATCCAGTACGGCTTCGAAACCCTCACCGAGGCCGGCTACCAGCCGCAGATCGCCTACTTCGAGGTGCTGCACGAGCTCAAGCTCATCGTCGACCTCATGTGGGAAGGCGGCATCGCCAAGCAGCGCTGGAGCGTCTCCGATACCGCTGAGTACGGCGACTACGTCTCCGGTCCCCGCGTGATCACCCCCGAGGTGAAGGAAAACATGAAGGCCGTCCTGGCCGACATCCAGTCCGGCGCGTTCGCCAAGCGCTTCATCGAGGACCAGGACAACGGCGCCGTGGAGTTCAAGGAACTGCGCGCCAAAGCCGAGCAGCACCCCATCGAGGCCGTGGGCCGCGAGCTGCGCGCCCTGTTCTCCTGGCAGCAGCAGGACGTGGACTACGTGGAAGGCTCCGCAGCCCGCTAAGGCTGCGGAGCAACCACACAGACCGCACCGGTGAGGCCGGGCTCACACTTAACAATGTGAGCCCGGCCTTTCCGTCGGCCTAGACTTGTTTCCATCCCCAGGACTGCAACGCAGAGGATCAGCCGTGTCAAAACCCGTAGTACTGCTCGCCGAAGAACTTTCCCCCGCCACCGTCGAGGCCCTCGGCCCGGACTTCGAAATCCGCCAGACCGACGGCGCCGACCGTTCCCAGCTGCTCTCGGCGATCAGTGACGTAGACGCCATCCTGGTCCGCTCCGCCACCCAGGTGGACGCCGAAGCCATCGCCGCGGCCAAGAACCTCAAGGTCATCGCCCGTGCCGGCGTGGGCCTGGACAACGTGGACATCAAGGCCGCCACCCAGGCCGGCGTAATGGTGGTCAACGCGCCGACCTCCAACATCGTTTCCGCCGCCGAGCTCACCGTAGGCCACATCCTCAGCCTGGCCCGGCACATCCCGCAGGCCAGCGCCGCCCTCAAGGACGGCGAATGGAAGCGCTCCAAGTACACCGGCATCGAGCTGTTTGAAAAGAAGATCGGCATCATCGGCCTGGGCCGCATCGGCGCCCTGGTGGCAGCCCGGCTCAAGGGTTTCGACACCAAGATCCTGGCCTACGATCCCTACATCACCTCGGCCCGCGCCGCGCAGCTGGGCGTTCAGCTGGTAACCCTGGACGAGCTGCTGTCCCAGTCCGACTTCATCACCATCCACATGCCCAAGACACCCGAGACGGTGGGCATGCTGGGCGCCGACGCCTTCAAGAAGATGAAAAAGACCGCCTACGTGGTGAACGTGGCCCGCGGCGGCCTGGTGGACGAGGAAGCCCTCTTCACCGCCCTGCAGGACGGCGAGATAGCCGGTGCCGGCGTTGACGTCTTCGCCAAGGAGCCCAGCACCGACCTGCCGTTCTTCAAGCTCGACAACGTGGTGGTCACCCCGCACCTGGGCGCCTCCACGGACGAGGCCCAGGAAAAGGCCGGCGTCTCCGTTGCCAAGTCGGTCCGCCTGGCCCTCGCCGGCGAGCTGGTGCCGGACGCCGTCAACGTTGCCGGCGGCGTCATTGCACCCGACGTCCGCCCGGGCATCCCGCTGATCGAGAAGCTGGGCCGCATCTTCACCGCGCTGACCCACGCCTCCCTGACGCAGTTCGACGTCGAAGTGGCCGGCGAGATCTCCTCCCTGGACGTCAAGGTCCTGGAACTCGCGGCACTGAAGGGCATCTTCGCCGACGTCGTGACCGAGCAGGTGTCCTACGTCAACGCCCCGGTCATCGCCGAGCAGCGCGGCATCAACGTCCGCCTGATCACCACCCCGGAGACCGAGTCCTACCGCAACGTCCTGACCCTGCGCGGCGCCCTCAGCGACGGCAGCCAGATCTCCGTGTCCGGCACCCTGACCGGACCCAAGCAGATCGAGAAGCTGGTGGGCATCAACGGCTTCGAGGTTGAGATCCCCATCAGCGAGCACCTCGTGGTGGTTGCCTACACCGACCGCCCCGGTGTCATCGGAACCATTGGCCACATCCTGGGCATGAACAACATCAACATCGCCGGCATGCAGGTGGCGCGCTCCAACGAGGGCGGCCAGGTCCTGGCGCTGCTGACCATCGACAGCTCCGTTCCCCAGCAGGTGCTGGACGCCATAAAGGCCGGCATCGGCGCCGAGATGGTCCGGGAAGTGGACCTGGAAGACTAGCGCGACACACCGGCCGAAACGCCGTAACCGCTCCTCCGCAAGGGCACGTCAAGGCGGAGCCACATATGATTGGCCGGTCTGCTTACAATGGCTAAGTCCTGATTCAGGACCGTAGCCGGCAGACCGGCCAATACCTTTTGCACATCCGTCCGTCATTGTCC
The DNA here is from genome assembly GCF_057073715.1 of Arthrobacter sp. E1SS-5. NCBI lineage: Bacteria > Bacillati > Actinomycetota > Actinomycetes > Micrococcales > Micrococcaceae > Arthrobacter > Arthrobacter sp. E1SS-5. The sequence continues at coordinate 2,596,769 of NZ_CP172703.1, read as the reverse complement.
ACGTCTGCCCGGGCGGATGGACGTGTGCGCACGCAATCCAGGTTTCAGGGAGTTCCATGAACGCCGTCCAGAGGTTCATCAGAAGCAGGGTGCTGCTGTTGACCGCGGCCATCTTGATCGCAGCCATGTGCTTGTCGGTCCTCGTCCAAAGCCAGTCACAGGCTGCGCTCAACCGGACGGTCGATGAAAACTCAAGGGGGCTCTACGACATCCTGGTCCAGGCCAAGGCGCCCTCCGGGGCACTCCTGCAGCCGGAAATCGCCAACGGCGCCGGCGGCATCGGCTTCGACCAGCTGGACTCCATCCGGAAGCTGTCCGGCACCTCCGTGGCCGCCCCAATCAGCCTGGTCTCGCGCGTCACCCAGAACCTGGAAACGCCGCGCCTGGACGCCATGGACTACCTGGGCTACAACGCCGGCCTGGCCGGTACCGCCACGTCCGACCAGGCCGCGGGCGCCACCGCTCCGGACAAGTGGCCGGCGGCCGAATCCGTGCTGACGGACACGGCCAAGAAGTACCGGCTCACGGCCAGCGCCGTCAGCTCCGACGGCAGCACCGAGCAGACGCTGTTCAAGACCACCGCCGAAGGAACGCTCGGCAAGGCCAAGCTCGTGGAGGAGAAGGCGGCCGGCGGCAGCAGCATCCGCATCGCCGCGCCGGCGGGGGAGACGGGCATCAAATTCCCCGCCCCGGCGGGCGGCTCCGAGCACAACCTCTTCAACCTGTCCGTGGCACTGCCGCTCGCCCCCGAGGTCACCGAATCCGTGGTGGCCGTTGATCCCGCCGCCGAGCGGGCCCTCCTTGGCTCGGCCGGCGACTTCCTGGCTCCGCTGGAGAAGGCGCCGCCGGCCGACGCACGCGGTGCCGGTGCCGTGGGCCGCTACCTGGAAGGGCTTTTCACCAGCGGCATCAGCATGGACCAGCTTAAGGAAGGCCCCGACTTCCTCGGCGTCAAGCTCAAGTACTGGGCGCCCCTGATGACCCAGTACCAGCAGGCAAAGCGCACCGGCCAGCTCACCAGCGCCTCCCAGGCCGTTCCGCTGATCGTCCGTTCCGGCACCTCGCTGGACCTGAAGTACAACGTCAAGATCGAGGAGATTGACGACGCCGGCAAGGTGGTCAAGGACGTCGGTACCGTTTCGAAGTCCCTGGGCAAGGATTACCTGCCATTTGTCTCCAAGGACCCCTTCGTGCTGTCCTGGCCGGGTTCAACGGACCACTCCTCGCTGCTGGGCGCCAACGGTAACTTCAACCCGGGCCTGTACACACCTGCCAAGTGGAGCACCAACTTCGCCGGCGCCCCCAAGTACACCGATGGCGGCACCGCCTCCAACGGTGCCGTGGACAAGACGGCTGTGCCGGGCGAATGGGTCACCGTCAACCGCCTGCCCGACAAGGCATCCAGCGGCGCGCCCGTTGACCAGACCCAGCGCGACCCGGTGGACGAGCGGTCCTACCGGGACAACCTGTCCACCGGGCAGCAACAGGCTGCGCAGCCGCTGCCCATGGTTTACGGCACGTTCGACCCCGCCGCCGTGGAGGCAGCCTCGGGCGACGTCAACAAGCTCCCGTTGGGCGGGTACGACCCCACCCCGTTCACCCTGGTCAAGGATGCGTCCGGGAAGGACGTGCCCGAGGCACAGCTGAAGCCTTCGCTGAGTGCCACCGGACTCGCCAGCCAGTCCGCCGGGGCCATCACCGACTTCTATGGCCTCGCAGCAGCACGCGGCTACAAGCAGAACGCCGCCGTCATCGACGCCGTCCGTGTCCGCGCCAAGGCACCGGGCAGCTGGAAGGACGCCCAGCCCGAGGTGGAGAAGCTCGCCGCCGAGATCCGGGACATGGGACTGGACGCCACCGTGGTGGCCGGTTCCGCCCGTGAGGACACCAGCATCTTCGTCCCCGGCTACTCCAAGGACGGAGCCGGCAAGGAATCGGCGCTGGGCACGGTCCAGCAGTCCTGGGTCCGGCAGAACGCTGCAGAGGCCGTCACCGGAGCATTGTCCGGAACCAACATCACCCTTCTCTTCCTGACGTTGTGCGGAGCAGCCCTGCTGACGGGTGCATCGACCGTCAGCTACATCCGGAAGCGCCGCAGCGAAGCAGGCACCTTGCGGGCCATGGGCTGGACCCAGCGGCGGATCCGCAGCTGGGTGCTTGAGGAATTCGGCGTGGGGGCCGTACTGCTCGCCGCCGCCGGTCTTGTGCTCAGCCTGCTGAGCTGGAGCCTCGCCACCGCTTTGGTGTGTGCCGCCGTCGTGCTCCTGTACTGTGGGGCCGCCCTCTTTGCCGCCCAGCAGCTGCGCCACCGCGACGTGATCGACCAGGAGCCGCAGCATGACGAACGGCTCATCCAGGTCGATTCCCCGCTGACCTTCGCCAACCGGCAGCTGAGCACCAACAAGTTCAACACGTTGTCCCTGGCTGTCGCCGTCGGCGTCTTCGGTGCCGCGGTGGGCGGGCTGATCGCGCTGCTGATCGACATCCCGCGGGCAGCCGGCGCCAGCGCCCTCAGCGGCCTGGCCGCAGCCAGCGTGACGCTGCCCAGCATCCTGCTGGCGGTTGCCGGGGTGGCCGTGGGGCTGGTGCTGACCCTGGTCACCGGCCGGTTCGAGCTCAACGCCAAGCGGCAGTACCTTGGCATCCTCCAGGCCATGGGCTGGAACCCCGATATGCTCCGCCAGGTCCGGCTGTTCGAAAACGCGCTGGTGGGAACCGTGGCCCTGCCGCTGGGCGTGCTGGGCGCCCTGGGCATCGGCCTGCTGCTGGCCCCCTATGCAGCCATCTGGGCTGCCGTGGCCGGGCTTGTGGCTGTAATTTGCTGGATACCGATTGCAACGAAAGTGGTCCAATGACAAACCCGACGAACGTCCAGCGCAGCCGCAGGAGCGGCGCCAATGAGGTCCCCCTGCAGACCCGGGCCAACACCATCGTCAAGTCGGCAGACCACGCCACCCCGCTGGAGATGCGCGACATCACCATCCGCTACGGCGGCGGCAAGGGCGGCGCCGAAGCGGTGAGCGTGGTGGAGGGCTTCGACCTGACCCTGCACGCGGGGGAGATGCACTGCGTCGCCGGCCGAAGCGGCTCCGGCAAGACCAGCATCCTGACCGTCGGCGCGGGACTCACCCTGCCGACGTCGGGCCGCGTCTTCTGGGAAGGCGATTCGCTCGAAAGCATGGGTGACGACGAAATCGCCGACCGCCGTCGCGCCCTCATTGGCTACGTCGACCAGGGCGGCGCCCTGATCGACGGAATGAGCGCGTTGGAGAACGTGCTCCTGCCCGCCGTCCCCGACGGCGAGGTGGACCAGCGGCGCGACATGGCCAAGGACCTGCTGGACCTGGTGGGCCTGGGCCGGCGCATGCGGCACCGTCCCGCCCAGCTGTCCGGCGGTGAACGGCAGCGCGTGGCCATCGCCCGCGCACTGATCCTCGGCACCAGGGTGCTGGTGGTGGACGAGCCCACCGCCTCGCTGGACCGTGCCTCCGCCAACCGCATCATCAGCATCCTGAAGGACACCACCTCGGACGGGATTGCCGTCCTGGTGGCCTCGCACGACCACGAACTGGTCCGGCTGAGCGATACCCTGACAGAACTGATCTAGCCCACTCCACCGCACCGAAGGTAACCGTCCAACCGTGACTGCTCCAGAGAAAACGCCGTTCTACATCACCACGGCCATCACCTACCCCAACGGCGTGCCGCACATCGGACACGCCTACGAGTACATTGCCACCGACGCCATGGCGCGCTTCAAGCGCCTGGACGGCTATGACGTGATGTTCCTGACGGGCACCGACGAGCACGGCATGAAGATTGCCCAGACGGCGGAGAAGGAAGGCATCACCCCCAAGGAGCTGGTGGACCGCAACGCGGAAATCTACCAGGCCGCGCATTCCGCCCTTGGCATCAGTTACGACCGCTTCATCCGCACCACCGATGCCGACCACTACGCGGCGTCGCAGGCCATCTGGAAAAAGATGGAAGCCAATGGCGACATCTACCTCGACAAGTACGAGGGCTGGTACTCCGTCCGGGACGAGGCGTTCTACGCCGAGGATGAGACGGTGGTGAAGGACGACGGCGTGCGCTACTCGAAAGAGACGGACACCGAAGTGACGTGGACGGCTGAGGAGAGCTACTTCTTCCGGCTCTCCGCCTACCAGGACAAGCTGCTGGCCCTCTACGAGTCCCACCCGGAGTTCGGCGCCCCGCAGTACCGCTTCAACGAGGTCATCAGCTTCGTCAAGCGCGGCCTGGAGGACCTGTCCATCAGCCGCACCACCTTCGACTGGGGCGTTCCCGTCCCCGGCAACGACAAGCACGTGATGTATGTGTGGGTGGATGCGCTGACCAACTACCTCACCGGTGTGGGCTACCCGGACACCGAGTCGGAGAAGTTCCGGAAGTTCTGGCCCGCCGACGTGCACATCATCGGCAAGGACATCTCCCGGTTCCACGCCATCTACTGGCCTGCCTTCCTGATGAGCGCCGGGCTGGAGCTGCCCAAGCGGGTCATGATCCACGGGTTCCTGCACAACAACGGGGTCAAGATGTCCAAGTCCCTGGGCAACGTGGTGGCCCCGGCGGACTTCGTGGCCCGCTACGGCCTGGACCAGGTGCGGTTCTTCTTCCTGCGCGAGGTCCCGTTTGGGGCGGACGGCAGCTACAACCATGATGCCATCGTGGGCCGCATGAACTCCGACCTGGCCAACAACTTCGGCAACCTGGCCCAGCGGTCGCTGTCGATGGTGGCCAAGAACTGCGGCGCCGCCGTGCCTACGCCCGGCGCGTTCACCGCGGAGGACGACGCCATCCTGGCCCAGGCCAACGGACTGCTGGAGGCGGCCCGCGCCGCCTTCGACAAGCAGGAATTCAGCCGTGCCCTGGAGGCCATCTGGGGCGTGCTGCACCACACCAACGCCTACTTCGCTGAGCAGGCCCCCTGGGTACTGCGGAAGACCGACGTCGAACGCATGAACACCGTGCTGTACGTGACCCTGGAGGTGTTGCGGATCGTGGCCATTTTGGCCCAGCCGGTGATGCCGAACGCCACCGCCAAGCTCCTCGATGCGCTGGGCCAGCCGGAAGGCGATGCGCGGCTGTTCACCGCGATATCCACCCCCATCGTGCCCGGCACCGGGCTGCCCGCCCCTACCCCCGTTTTCCCCAAGTTCGAGGAACCCGCGGAGTAGCAAGACGTTGGGGCGATGCGCTCCTGTCCAAAAGCTGAGACAGGTTGACCACCATATGGATGTCTTGGCTACCCTGAAAACATGAGCGCATCCTCCATCGATCTTGCAGTAATTCCCGGCGACGGCATCGGCCCCGAGGTCATCGCCGAGGCCCTCAAAGTCCTGGAAAAGGCGGTGGCCGCGGAGGGTGTGCAGCTCAAGCCGACGCACTACGAACTCGGCGCCGGGCACTGGCTTGCCACGGGGGAGACCCTCCCGGACCACGTCCTGGAAGACCTGAAGAAGCGCGACGCCATCCTGTTCGGCGCCGTGGGGGCCGCCCCGGGTGACACCCGCATCCCGTCGGGACTCATCGAGCGTGAACTGCTGCTCAAGCTCCGTTTCAGCCTGGACCACTACGTCAACCTGCGGCCGTCGCGGCTTTACGGCACCGTGGGCAGCCCGCTGGCCAACCCAGGAACGATCGACTTCATCGTGGTCCGCGAAGGAACCGAGGGCCCCTACGTCGGAAACGGCGGCAGCCTGCGGGCGGGCACGCCGCACGAGGTAGCCACCGAGGTCTCCCTGAATACCGCCCACGGCGTGGAGCGGGTGGTCCGGGACGCGTTCCGCCGCGCCAGTGCAAGGGAGCGCAAGCACGTCACCCTGGTGCATAAGCACAACGTCCTGGTCTATGCCGGGCACCTGTGGAAGCGCACCGTTGAAGCCGTTGCGCAGGAATTCCCCGAGGTCACCCACGACTACCTGCACATTGACGCCGCCACCATCTTCATGGTCACGGACCCGTCCCGCTTCGACGTGATCGTCACCGACAACCTGTTTGGCGACATCATCACCGACCTTGCAGCGGCCGTCACCGGCGGGATCGGCCTGGCAGCATCGGGCAACATCAACATGGACCGCACCGCACCATCCATGTTCGAGCCGGTCCACGGTTCCGCGCCGGACATCGCCGGCCAGGGCAAGGCGGACCCCACGGCGGCCATCCTCTCCGCCGTGCTCCTGCTGGACCACCTGGGCTACGCCGAAGCCGCCCGGAAGATCGAAGCCGCGGTGGTTGCCGACGTCGAAAAGCGCGACGGCACCGCACGCAGCACCAGCGCAATCGGCGACGCCATCGCCGCCGGCCTGTAGCTGTAAACGCCCCGGCGGGCTGCCGCCGGCTTCGGGCGTAAGCTTGTCTCGAATCACCAAATGCCGCCCCGTTGTTCAGCGCAGAACCGCGGGCGGCCGATCGTGGAGGAACCATGACTCAGACCGCCCATGGCGTCGAATTCACCCGGCAGCCCTCGGAGAACCCGAAGTCCGCCGAAGAGCGTGCAGCCATCCTGGCGAACCCGGGATTTGGCAACTACTTCACCGACCACACCGCCATCGTCGACTACAGCGTTGACGCGGACGGCAACGGCGGCTGGCACGACGCCCGGATCGAACCCTACGGTCCGATCGTGCTGGATCCCTCGGCTGCCGTGTTCCACTACGGCCAGGAGATCTTTGAGGGCCTCAAGGCCTACCGGCACGCGGATGGCTCCGTGTGGACCTTCCGGCCCGAGGCCAACGCGGCGCGCCTGAACAAGTCGGCCCGCCGCCTGGCCCTGCCCGAGCTGCCGGCCGAATACTTCCTCAGCGCCATCCGCGAGCTGGTGGCCGTGGATAAGGAATGGGTGCCCTCCGGCGACGGCGAAGCCCTGTACCTGCGGCCCTTCATGATCGCCACCGAGGCCTTCCTGGGCGTCCGTGCCGCCCGCGAGGTTTCCTTCCGGGTCATCGCCTCACCGGCCGGCAACTACTTCGGCGGCGAGCTGAAGCCCGTTTCCATCTGGATCTCCCGCCAGTACGCCCGCGCAGGCCGCGGCGGCACCGGCGATGCCAAGTGCGGCGGCAACTACGCAGCCTCACTGATCGCCCAGCAGGAGGCGGAAGCCAACGGCTGCAAGCAGGTGCTGTTCCTGGACCAGGCCAACGACAACGCCGTGGAAGAGCTGGGCGGCATGAACGTCTTCTTCGTCCTGAAGGACGGATCGCTGGCCACGCCCGCGCTGACCGGCACCATCCTGGAGGGCGTCACCCGCATGTCCGTGATCCAGGTGGCCAGGGACATGGGCCGTGAGGTGGCCGAGCGCAAGATCACCCTGGATGAATGGCGCGACGGCGTGGCCTCCGGCGAGATCACCGAGGTGTTCGCCTGCGGCACCGCAGCGGTCATCACGCCCATCGGAGTCCTCAAGGACGCCACCGAGTTCATCGGTTCCGAGGACGCCAAGGCCGGCGAGGTCACCATGGCCATCCGCGAAAAGCTCCTGGGCATCCAGACCGGCGCGGAACCGGACACCCACGGCTGGCTCACCCGCCTGGCATAGTCAAGCGTCTTAAGTACGACGGCGCCTGCCGGACTTAGGTTCGGCAGGCGCCGTTCTGCGTTCCCGCCGACGGCGGGTGGTCAGCGCCGCGCGGCCTTCCGGGCGGCGTTCTTCATGGCCTTGCGCGAGACCGGCTTGAGTGCCTTGCGGGCCGCTTCCTCGGCGAGGGCCCGGTTGCGGCGGGCGTCGATCAGGTCGTTCCAGAGCGTGGTGGCAAAAACGCCGCCGTCCTGGGCATAGACATCGTAGGGGTAACCGGCGTAGACGGAGGGCGTGGCGCCGGCACCGAACAGGTCTTTGTTGTTGGCCTTGGCCACGGCGTCGCCCACGGCCCAGGCCCTGGTCAGGTGGCGGGTGAGGTTTTCCTGTACGAACACGCTGGCGTCGCTGGACCGGGCCGCCTGCTCCAGCAGGGCCTCCAGGTCTGCCGCCAGGATGGCCGCGCCGGCCTGGTCCGCAGGTGCGGAGGCCGCATCCAATTCCGCAGTGACCCCGGAGACGGCTTCCGTCCAGTCAGCCGTTTCGCGGAATTTCTTCCAGGTGGGAAACCAGACGATGCTGCCGGTGGCGTGGTTGTGGATGTGCAGGAGGCCGGTGGCCTTCTCGGTTGCCGAGTGGTCGTGGCCGTCCGCGTCCGCTTGGGCGAGAAGGTCTGCAAGTGTTGCTGTGCTCATGGGAGGTATCCGGCTTCCTGGTGGTGATCGTAGTGCTGTCACTGTGTGCCAACTCCGGGCTGCGGACGTTCTATTCCGCCGGTGGTGACGGGCGCCGACTGGGGAACGGCTGCCCAATTGGAAAGAGGCCCGCGTGCAAGGATGGGTTCGTGACCACTGATTCCGGCCCCACCATGCAACGCAGCTCCGGCCTCACCCAGTTCATCCTGGCCCCCAACCCCGGACCCATGAGCCTGGACGGCACCAATTCCTACATCCTGCGCGCCTCCGGCCACTCGAGCACGGTGGTGGTGGACCCGGGACCCCACGACGAAACGCACCTGGCGGCACTCGCCGGTGCCGGCGCCGTCGAGCTCGTCCTGGTAACCCACCGCCACGCGGACCACACGGCCGGTTCTGCCCGCCTGCATCAGCTGACGGGGGCACCGGTCCGCGCCGCGGACCCGCTCCATTGCCATGGTGGGGGAGCGCCGCTCTTGGACGGAGAAGTCATCCGGGCGGCAGGGCTGGAGATCACCGTGCTGGCCACGCCCGGGCACACCTCGGACTCCGTCTGCTTCCACCTCCCGGCAGACGGAGAGTCCGGTGCAGTGCTGACCGGCGATACCGTGCTCGGGCGGGGGACCACCGTCCTGGACTACCCGGACGGCACGCTGGGTGACTACCTCGCGTCCCTGGACCGGTTGGCGGCGCTGGGTCCTGCAACCGTCCTGCCGGCGCACGGGCCGGTGCTGCCGTCCCTCGAAGCCATCGTCCATGGCTACCGGACCCACCGGGAGGAACGGCTGGCGCAGATCCGCGCGGCGTTGCACCGGCTGGGCCGGGACGCGACCGTCGGGGAGGTGGCTGACGCCGTTTATGCCGACGTCGGCCCTTCCGTCCGCCGCGCTGCGGAACTGTCCGTGGCGGCGCAGCTTTCCTACCTGCGCGGCAGCAATGGCGGGCAGGACGACGGCGGCGGGACGGTAGGGTAGGACCCATGCGTATTGCCAGGTTTGTAGTCGATTCCGATCCCCTGTACGGCGTCGTGGAAGGTGAACCCGGCAGTGAGGAAATCACTGTCATCCACGGCGACCCCTTCTTCAACGGCGTGGAGCGCACTTCCGTGCGCCACAAGCTGGAGGACGTCCGGCTGCTGGCGCCGATCATTCCGCGCAGCAAGGTGATCGGGGTGGGCCGGAACTTCGTGGAGCACGCCAAGGAGCTGGGCAACGAAGTACCGGCGCAGCCGCTGTTGTTCCTCAAGCCGAACACGGCCGTCGTGGGCCCGAATGATCCCGTGGTGCTGCCCGAGTTCTCCGAAGAGGTCTCGTTCGAAGCCGAACTCTGCGTGGTCATCGGCCGCATCTGCAAGGACGTGCCGGAAGAGCGCGTGGATGACGTCATCTTTGGTTACACCTGCGGCAACGACCTCACTGCCCGTGACGTCCAGAAGACCGACCTGCAGTGGACCCGTGCCAAGGGCTTCGACACCTCAGCCCCGCTGGGACCATGGATCGAAACCGACCTGGACACGGAGGACCTGCAGATCCAGGGCCGGCTCAACGGGGAGGTGCGCCAGGACGGCAGCACCAGCCAGATGATCCGCGGCGTGCGCGAACTCGTGTCGCTGGTGTCGCAGGCCTTCACCCTGCTGCCCGGCGACGTCATTATGACCGGGACACCCGCGGGCGTGGGCCTGGTCAAGGAAGGCGACCGCTTCGAGGTGGAAATCGAGGGCATCGGCCGGCTGTCCAACCCCATCGTCCGCCGGTAACGCTGTCCCGGGCCCAGTCCTGCCGGGCGGAAGGCCGGCCCCGGCCAGGCGGGTAAAGTTGAAGCCACTATGAGTATCGCTTCTTCGTCACCTGCCGCCTCCATTCCGCCCGTTACCGCCGAAACGCCCGTCCGAGTCCGTTTCTGCCCCTCACCCACGGGCACCCCGCACGTTGGACTGATCCGCACGGCCCTGTTCAACTGGGCCTACGCGCGCCACACCAAGGGCACCCTGGTCTTCCGCATCGAGGACACGGACGCGGCACGGGACAGCGAGGAAAGCTACCACCAGCTGCTGGACGCCCTGAAGTGGCTGGGCATCGACTGGGACGAGGGCGTGGAGGTGGGCGGCCCGCACGAGCCGTACCGGCAGTCCCAGCGCGGCGACATCTACCAGGACGTCATCAAGCGGCTGCATGAGGGCGGGTTCATCTACGAGTCCTTCTCCACCCCTGAGGAGATCGAGGCACGTCACCGCGCTGCCGGCCGTGACCCGAAGCTTGGCTACGACGGCTTTGACCGGCACCTGACGGAGGAGCAGCTGGCCCAGTACCGGGCGGAGGGCCGGCAGGCTGTCCTTCGCCTGCGCATGCCGGACGAGGACATCACCTTCACTGACCTGGTGCGCGGCGAGATCACCTTCAAGGCCGGATCCGTGCCGGACTTTGCTGTGGTGCGCGCCAACGGCGCTCCCTTGTACACCCTGGTGAACCCGGTGGATGACGCCCTGATGGGAATCACCCACGTGTTGCGCGGCGAGGACCTGCTCAGCTCCACACCCCGCCAGGTGGCCCTCTACCGGGCGCTGTACGCCATTGGCGTCGCCGAATACATGCCGGAGTTCGGCCACCTGCCCTATGTCATGGGACAGGGCAACAAGAAGCTCTCCAAGCGCGATCCCGAGTCCAGCCTGTTCCTGCACCGGGAGCGGGGCTTCATCCCCGAAGGACTGCTGAACTACCTGTCCCTGTTGGGCTGGTCCCTCAGCGCGGACGAGGACATCTTCACCGTGGAGCAGCTCGTGGAGCACTTCGACATCCACGACGTCCTGGGCAACCCGGCACGCTTCGACCTGAAGAAGGCCGAGGCCATCAACGGCACCCACGTCCGGATGCTCGAGCCGAAGGTTTTCCGCGACCGCGTGGCGCACTACCTGCGCGAGGCCGGGCTGGTGGGGGAGATCCTGACCGACCGCGAGGAAGAGATCCTCACCGAGGCCGCACCGCTGGTCCAGGAACGCATCACCCTGCTGGGTGAAGCGCCGGAGATGCTGGCTTTCCTGTTCAAAGCGGACGACGCCATCGATATCGCCGATGACGCGCGCAAGGGCCTTCCGGCCAATCTTTCGGAGGTGCTGGACGCCGCCATCGCCGCCCTTGACCCGCTGGCTGACTGGACGGCGGAAGACATCCAGGCTGCCCTCAAGCAGGCCCTGGTGGAGGACATGGGCATCAAGCCGCGGCTGGCCTTCGGCCCCGTGCGCACGGCCGTTTCCGGCCGCCGCGTCTCGCCGCCGCTGTTTGAGTCCATGGTGATCCTGGGCAAGGAGTCCTCACTGCGCCGGCTCCGCGCCTTCCGCGGCTGATGTCCGCCCCCAGCCAGGCGCCTGCCGCCGCTCTAAACACACCGTTCGGGCTTGTCCGGGGCGTCCTGTTCGACATCGATGACACCCTGGTGGACCTCGAGTACTCCATGACCACCGCACTGCGCGAAGTCAGTGAACACCTCCTCCCCGGCCTGGACCAGGCCGGGTGGGAGAGGTTCGGGCGCATCTTCACGCACGAGAGCACGCACTACTACGACCGCTACCTTGCGGGGGAGCTGACGTTCAACGAACAGCGCCTGCTCCGGGGCCGGGCCGCCCTGGGGCACTTTGGCGTGGAACTTGCCGACGGCGAGGAATCGCACCGGTGGCTGAGCGCCTACATGGAAAAGCAGCCCGCGTACGTCAAACCGTTTCCCGACGTGCTGCCGCTGCTCGACATTCTTGACGCCGCGGGTATCCCTTACGGTGCCGTGAGCAACAACGTCCATGACTACCAGCGGGCCAAGCTGGACGGTGCCGGACTGGAGCGGGTCACCCACCTGGTGGGCACCGACACCCTGGGCGTCGCCAAGCCGAATCCGGCAATGTACCTGGAAGGCGTCCGGCTGCTGGGCACTGCCCCCGGCGAGACGCTCTATGTGGGCGACAACCGGCTGCTTGACGCGGAGGGCTCGACGGCGGCGGGGCTGTTGGGTGTGTGGCTCAACCGCTCCGGCGAGGTCGTGGAAGACTTCGACGGCGGCATGGTGGCTTCCCTGAACCAGCTGCTGCAATAGTTCGGGTGCTGCGATAGGCCCGGATGGCCGCGCCCTTCGCGAAGGACGTGGCCATCCGGTCAACGGGGTCGGTGCCCGTCAGGCGGCTTTGAGGCCGGCTGACCTTCGGCGAAGGACCAGGTAGGCGGCGACGGCGGCAGCCACCAGCAGTGCCACGAGCAGCAGCGCAATCGCGGGGCTGTTGAGCCACGACGACGGCGAGACAGCCGCAACCTTGGTGTGCAGTTCCTCCGTCCCGGCCGCGATCCTTGAGTTGCCGTCCGCCAGTTTGCCGGCGCCATCGGCGAGTTGGCCCGATCCATCGTCCAGTTTGCCGTTGCCGTCAGCCAGTTTCCCCGTGCCGTCGGCCAGCTGGGCGGAGCCCGACTGTAGTTGGCCTGTGCCCTGGCTTAGGGTGACAGTGCCGTCGGAAAGCGCCTGGGTCCCGGCCAGCAGGCCCGGGTGGTCCGGGTCGCCGTCGCCGTTGACTCCGGCGCTGAGTTTGGTGGTGCCGTCCTGCAGGCTGTTGGCGGCGTAGATCAGGCCGGGGTGGTCCGGGTCGCCGGGAACACCGTCCATGCCCACCCGGATTTTTGTGGTCCCCTCTGCCAGCATGGTGGTGCCGAGCACTACTCCCGGGTTCTGCGGGTCCGTCGCATTGAGTTTTTGCGCCAGGGTGGCGAAGCCTGCCTTCAGCCGTCCTGCGCCGTCGTTCAACTGGCCTGCACCCGTGTTCAGCTTGTCCGTTCCGGCCTTCAGCTGCGCGGCGCCGTCGTTCAGCTTTGCTGCACCCGCATCCAGCTGGCCCGCCCCTGCGTAGGCCCGCCGCCCGCCGTCGGCCAATTTGGCAATCTGGTCCTTGATCACTGCAAGCGGCACCAGGCCCTGGGGGCCGTTCGCCGCCGCTTCAAGCTGGTCCAGCCCTTGGCTGAGCGCGGCCAGCCCGTCGCCCTTGGTGGGATCGTTGCCCGCACCCGGGTAACCCTTCAGCTGTGCTGTTCCGCTCTTGAGCGCCCCTGTCCCGGCGCTGAGGCTGCCGGCGCCCGCGTCAAGTTGCCCGGCTCCCGCTGCGAGCTGCTCCGTTCCGGCAGCCAACTGCCCGGCGCCGTCGGCAAGGTTGTTGGGCGCGTTTCCGGCAGCGGTCGGGGTGAGGGCCGCCGAAAGGGCGACGGCGCCGGCCTGAAGCTTCTTTGCGCCGTCGTCCACCTGGTAGACGCCTGGAACGAGTTTGTTCAGGACGTCATTCTGGAGCTTGGTGGTACCGGCGTGCAGTTTGTCTACACCGGGCGCCAGTTGGTCGCGCACCCCGGTGTAAATCCTTCCCGCGCCGCTCTGCAGTTGTGCGGCGCCTGCGTTCAAGGCGGCGCTGCCGTCCTTCACCTTGGCGGCGCCGTCCTTCACCTGCACCGCTCCCTTATTGGCTGCGCCGGCGCCTGTGGCCAACTGGCCCGAACCGTCCTTGAGTTGGTCAGCGCCCGCGGATGCCTGCTCGGCGCCATCCATTAGCTGCGCGGCACCGTTGGAGATCTGGCCTGTGAGGTAGGTGTAGAAGGCAAGAAAGAGAACCAACAAGAGGGACAGCGCGACGACGGCGATGGACTGGGAGCGAATTCGAGGTTTGGCTGCTGCGATGGATGCTGTGCGGGTTGTCAACGCTGACACTTCCTAACTCTCCGCCGGACGACGCTGCCCGGCGGTGCGAACCGTAGTTGGTAAGGCGTTCCCGTTTTCCTCGTGGGTGCCCGGTGGATAGGGCGGGGAGGTTGTTACTGATGAGTAACTTACTCGAGAGTAACCACATGTCTGGAGGCTGGGCAAGGGTTTTGCGGGATTGCTTTTGGCGGGAGTCCGGGTGCGCCTGCGATGTCGATTTGTGCGAGCCGAAAGTCTCGGGTAAAGTAATTTCTCGTGCTGAGGCGCACGGAGCAGGGAAAACGCCCTGAAAACCGGCCCGAAAGTACCATTGGGATATGGTGTAATTGGCAACACTACGGTTTCTGGTACCGTCATTCTAGGTTCGAGTCCTGGTATCCCAGCTCTGGTTTGAGGGCTAATTTCAGCCGCAAAACAGAAGGTTTCCACTCGGTTCGCCGATTTGAAACCAAAGCAAAGTGTGTGAAATACTCACTGAGCTTGAGCAGCGGAAACGCTGCCGAAAGTACTTGGCCCCATCGTATAGCGGCCTAGTACGCCGCCCTCTCACGGCGGTAACGCGGGTTCGAATCCCGCTGGGGTCACCACCGGAATGGTCCCGGGCAACAGCCCGGGGCCATTTCTGTTTCCCCCAATGCCGGTCACTGGAATCCCCTGTAGACGGACAAGACCCCTCGTCATTTCGCGGGGAGTTGTCCTTCAGGCGGGGAGTGCACGACTGTGGGCGACGCGCCGCGTCAACGCCCAAGGAAGCCTCAACTGGCATGATGTTGCTGTGACCTCCCACAACGAGCACCACCGCCCCGCCCAGACGGCGCCGCAGGCCGCGGCGGCGGTGACGCTGCTGGAGGAAGTCCGTGACGGCCTGGACGATGTCGTGCTGCCGCTGGCCCTGCCGGGTGCGGAGCAGGCGCGGAGGGAAACGTCGGCCGCAAGAGCACAACTTGATGACTACATCCTTCCCCGGTACCGCAGCCTGGACGCCCCGCTGCTTGCCGTCGTCGGCGGCTCCACGGGTGCGGGAAAGTCGACCTTGGTGAACGGGCTCGTGGGTCATCCCGTGACCCGCGCCGGTGCCATCCGCCCCACCACCCGCCAGCCCATCCTGTTGCACAATCCGGCCGAAGCGAGCTGGTTTGAGGGGCAGCGCGTCCTGCCGGGACTGAGCCGGATCCGCGGAACCCTGGCGGCCAGTCCCGCGCTCGAGGCCCAGGCCGGCGCGGCGAGCACGGCCGTCGACTCGCTGGTGCTGCTGGCCGACCCTGCCGTGCCTGCGGGAATCGCCCTCCTCGACGCCCCCGACGTCGACTCCATTTCAGACCAGAACCGCCTGCTGGCGGGGCAGCTCCTTGCCGCTGCGGACCTGTGGGTGTTTGTCACCACGGCCAACCGGTACGCGGACGCTGTTCCCTGGAAGCTGCTCCTGGACGCCGCTTCCCGTGACATCACCGTGGCGGTGGTGCTGGACCGTGTACCGCAGGGCGCCGAGGCGGAGGTGAGCCAGGACCTCAGGGGACTTCTCGACCGTGAAGGGCTCTCGGCAAGCCGCCTTTTCGTGATCCAGGAGACCGTCCTGGACCAGGCCGGCATGTTGCCTGCAGGAACCGTGGATGAGCTGCGCGGGTGGCTGTCGTCGCTGGCCGCCGACGCCGCAGGCAGGGCCGACGTCGCCCGCCGGACCCTGAACGGCGCCGTCCGCGCCCTGGCCCAGCGCATCACGGACATCGCGGAGGCACTCCGCGAACAGGAAAGGGCAGCTGCACGGCTTGAAGCCGATGCCGTGGCTGCCTACGGTGACGCGGCCGCCCGGATCCTCGACGCCACCCGGGACGGCGCGCTGCTGCGCGGCGAGGTCCTGGCGCGCTGGCAGGACTTTGTGGGCACCGGTGAGTTTTTCCGGACGCTTGAGCAGAACGTGGGGCGTTTCAGGGACCGGCTGGGCGCCTTCTTCCGGGGTGAGCCGGCGCCTGCGGTCCGGGTGGAGGCGGCCATTGAGACCGGGCTGCAGGCGGTGATCCTCGACGAAGCAGCCAACGCTGCCGAGGACACGGACCAGCGTTGGCGTTCCGATCCGGCAGGCCGCCAACTGCTGGGCCGGGACGATCTGTCGGGCGCGACCGCAGGTTTCGCCGACCGGGCTGCAGCCGAAATCCGGGCCTGGCAGGAAGCCTTGATGGAGCTGATCCGCACGGAAGGGCAGGGCAAGCGCACGCAGGCCCGCTGGTTGTCCTTTGGCATCAACGGGCTCGGTGCCGCGCTGATGATCGTGGTGTTCTCCATGACGGCCGGACTGACGGGTCTTGAGGTTGGCGTCGCAGGCGGCACCGCCGTCGTGGGCCAGCGCCTGCTGGAGGCCGTGTTCGGTGAGGACGCGGTGCGACGCATGGCGGCCAAGGCCCGTGACGACCTCGCGGTGCGCTGCGAACAACTCCTGAAGGATGAACAGCAGAAGTTCCTGCAGCGCCTGCCGGAGGAAAATCCCGGCCTCGCACTGCGTCTTGCTGCCCAGGCCGGGTCACTTGCACAGCTGGCGGGAAAGGCGTGAGCCGCCACAGCGGGGCGCGCGGGTCCACGAAGCTGGACAGCCGGCTCCAGGCACTCCAGGACGCCCGCGAACTGGGGGAAGGGGTGGTTCCGGACGAGGCGCTGCAGGAAGCGTTCGATGTCCTGGAGCGCGCCAGTTCCCGCCGCTCCTTGTCCGCCGACCATACCGTGGTGGGTTTTTTCGGCGCGACGGGCAGCGGCAAGTCCTCCCTGTTCAACGCCGTCAGCGGTGCGGAAATCGCGACGGCGGCGGCGCGCCGTCCCACCACGTCGGAACCATTGGCGGAGGTCTGGGGAGCGACGGGGAGCGAGGCGCTCCTGGACTGGCTGGAGGTGGGAAACCGGCACCACGCCGCACCGGTGGACGGCTTCGCTGATGAACAGACGGGGCTGATCCTGCTGGACCTGCCTGACTTCGACTCCACCCGGGCGGCCAACCGTGAAATCGTGCAGCGGATGGTAGGCATGGTGGACGTCCTGGTCTGGGTGCTCGACCCGCAAAAATATGCGGACGCGGCAGTCCACAACGGATTCCTGGCGCCCCTTGCAACCCACGGCGCGGTCACCCTCGTGGTGCTGAACCAGGTGGACCGGCTGCCTGCGCATGACGTGCAGCCGGTGCTCGACTCATTGCACGCGATCCTGGCAGGTGAGGGCCTGGGACAGGTGCGGGTTCTGGCATCGTCAGCAGTGACCGGAGCGGGAATCCCCGAAGTGCGTGCTGCCATCCGAAAGGTCGCCGTCAAGCGCCAGGCCCAGTCCCGGCGGCTGGAAGCCGATGTGACCAAAGCGGCGGAGGACCTGCGGCGCGCGGCCGGTGAAGGGGACGCCGCCGGGGTGCGCGCCGGGGCAACGACGAGGCTGGCTGAGGAACTGGCCCAGGCAGCGAACGTCCCTGCCGTGGTGCGGGCCGTGGGGCAGTCCTACCGGTTGGAGTCCGTGCGCAGGACGGGCTGGCCGGTAACCCGCTGGCTCTCCCGATTCCGGCCCGACCCGCTGCGGCGGCTCAACCTGCGGCGCGATACGCCTTCCGAACTGAACAGGACATCGCTGCCGCCCGCCGGCGCCCCGGAACGGGCAAGGACGGATGCGGCGGTCAGGGAATTTACGGATTCCGCCAGCGCGGGAGCGCCGGGACCCTGGCGGGCGGCGATCCGCGGGACAGCCAGGGCCGGAAGGGACAAGCTGCCCGACGCGCTGGACCAGGCCATCGCCGGAACGGACCTCGGGGCCAACCGCAAGGCCTGGTGGTGGGGAGTCTTCAACATCGTGCAGTGGCTGGCGCTGCTGACGGTCCTGGGCGGCCTGGGCTGGCTGGGCGTCCTGGCCGGGCTGGCCTACCTGCAGTTGCCGGCGCCGGAGGTGCCCCGTGTGGAGGGATGGCCGGTGCCCACTTTGATGATCGCGTTCGGCGTGGTGTTGGGGATCTTCCTGGCCAACACCGGCCGCTTTATTGCGGCAGCTGCTGCGCGGGCGCGTGCTGCAAGGGCTCGACGGCGGCTCAACGGTGCCGTCGCAGGTGCCGCTGAGGAGCTGGTGGTGGTCCCGGTGGAGGCGGAGATTGGCCGGCTGGCTGCCTTTAACAAGGCGCTGAAGAAGGCAGGGGCCTAGGCGCCTTTCGCCGGGCCGGCTGGGAGGGCCTCTGCCGCGTCGCGGACCTTGATCAAAGTGCGCAGGTTCCGGGTGGTGGTCGCGGCCTTGAACTTCGCCTTGGCGCTGATCTTGCTGAAGGGACTGTCCAGCGTTCCGCCCACGGGCGCCAGCCAGGCGAGGGCTTCGGGCGCCAGCCGGTGCTGATCATGCTGCTCCAGTGCCGACCCTGCTGTTTCCAGCTCGTCCAGGACTGCGGTGTCCGATGACAGGGTGATGTAGCTGTGGGTGGACTTGTCGTCGTCGGGATACGGGCAGGCTTGCACCAGCTGGGCCACCCTCCCGGCGTCCAGGACAACCACCCACGCCTCGTAACCAAACGCTGCGCGCAGGCACTGCTCGCATTCCTGCTTGACCGCGGCTGCGTCCAGGGTGCTGGAGAGCACCACGTTTCCACTGGCCAAAAGGGTCTTCGCGTCCTGGAAGCCGCACTTCTTCAGTGCGTCCCGAAGATCGGCCATCCTGATATTGATTCCGCCCACATTGATGCCGCGGAGGAACACTGCGTAGCTGCCCATGGCCACAGCCTAGCGGCGGGAACGGCCGGGGGAGCGGAGGGTGTTAGTCGTTGTTTTTCCGCAATGCCTCGGTGAGGATCCGGCCGGCGTTGCATACCACTTCCGCGTGCAGTCGCCCAGGCTGGCGGGTCAGCCGCTCAATGGGTCCGGAAATGGAGACGGCGGCAATCACCCTGCCGGACGGACCGCGGACGGGAGCCGAGACGGAGGCGACCCCGGGTTCTCGTTCGCCAAGGCTCTGCCCCCAGCCCCGCCGTCGTACGCCTGCCAGGACGGTGGGCGTGAAGCGCGCCGACTGCAGGCCCTCGAGGAGCCGGTCATGGTCCTCCCAGGCGAGCAGGACCTGGGCGGCGGAGCCGGCTTTCATGGACAATTGGGTGCCGACGGGAATGGTGTCGCGGAGCCCGATGGGACGTTCGGCGGAGGCGACGCAGACGCGCCAATCACCCTGCCGCCGGAAGATCTGCGCGCTTTCACCCGTGGCATCGCGCAACTGCATCAGCACAGGCCCCGCGGAGGCGATCAGGCGGTCCTCGCCGGCGGCCGAGGCGAGCTCCACGAGCCGGCTGCCAAGGACGAACCGGCCCTGGATGTCGCGGCTGACCAGCCGGTGGTGCACCAGTGCCAGAGCGAGGCGATGGACGGTGGGCCGGGCCAGTCCGGTAGCGGCCACCAGCTGCGCCAGCGTGGTGGGTCCTGCCTCGAGTGCGTCGAGCACCTGGGCCGCTTTATCAATGACACCGACTCCACTAGAATTGTCCATGTAATGATATTGCCGTCTCAATATCTGAGATGCAAATCTTTCGGCTGGCGCAGCGCGGAGCCGTCCTGATTCAGTTGGACTAATCAGCCAAACAGCAGTGAAGGGAGATGGCCATGGCAAAGACATTGGCCGAGAAAGTCTGGGACGCACACGTGGTGCGCAAAGGTGACGGCGAAGGCGCCAACGCCCAGCCCGACCTTCTGTTCATCGACCTCCACCTGGTCCACGAAGTCACGTCCCCGCAGGCGTTTGAAGGCCTGCGGCTGGCTGGCCGCAAGCTGCGCCGCCCGGACCTGACCATCGCCACCGAGGACCACAACACTCCCACGCTGGACATCGATAAGCCGATTGCCGATCTGACGAGCCGCACCCAGATCGAGACCCTGCGCCACAACTGCGCGGAGTTCGGTGTCCGGCTGCACAGCCTGGGAGACGCCGAGCAGGGTATCGTCCACGTGGTGGGCCCGCAGCTGGGCCTCACCCAGCCCGGCATGACCGTTGTCTGCGGCGACTCGCACACTTCCACCCATGGCGCCTTCGGTGCCCTGGCCATGGGCATTGGCACCTCCGAGGTGGAGCATGTCATGGCCACCCAGACCCTGTCGCTCAAGCCGTTCAAGACCATGGCCATCAACGTCGAGGGAACGCTGCGTCCCGGCGTCACGGCCAAGGACATTATCCTGGCCGTCATTGCCAAGATCGGCACGGGCGGCGGGCAGGGCTACGTCCTGGAATACCGCGGCTCCGCCATCCGCGCCCTGTCCATGGACGCCCGGATGACCATCTGCAACATGTCCATCGAAGCCGGCGCCCGGGCCGGCATGGTCGCCCCGGACGAGACTACGTATGCGTACATGTTGGGCCGCCCCCACGCGCCCGAAGGCGCTGAGTGGGACGCCGCCGTCGAATACTGGAACACGCTGAAGACCGACGACGATGCCGTGTTCGATGCCCAGGTGGACCTGGACGCCGACACGCTGGAGCCGTTCGTCACCTGGGGCACCAACCCCGGCCAGGGCGTCTCCCTTTCCGAGTCCGTACCCAACCCGGCAGACTTCGGGGATGAAAACGCCAAGGCCGCTGCCGAGCGAGCCCTGCAGTACATGGGCCTGGAAGCCGGAACGCCAATGAAGGACATCCGGGTGGACACGGTCTTCCTGGGCTCCTGCACCAACTCGCGCATCGAGGACCTGCGCGCCGCGGCGGACATCATCCGCGGCCGCGAAAAGGACCCGAAGGTCCGGATGCTGGTCGTTCCGGGTTCGGCCCGTGTCCGGCTCGAAGCCGAGGCCGAGGGCCTGGACCGGGTGTTCAAGGACTTCGGCGCCGAATGGCGGTTTGCCGGCTGCTCCATGTGCCTGGGCATGAACCCGGACCAGCTGGAGCCGGGGGAGCGCTGCGCTTCCACGTCCAACCGAAACTTTGAAGGACGCCAGGGCAAGGGCGGCCGCACGCACCTGGTCTCCCCGGTGGTGGCGGCAGCCACGGCGGTGCGCGGCACGCTCAGCTCGCCGTCGGATCTTGAACCGGCACCCGAACCCGCCGCCATCCGCATCGACGCAGCCTAGGACAGACACCATGGAAAAGTTCACCAAGCACACCGGCATCGGCGTCCCGCTGCGCCAGAGCAATGTTGACACCGACCAGATCATCCCGGCGGTGTACCTCAAACGCATCACCCGCACCGGGTTCGAAGACGCCCTGTTCTCCGCCTGGCGCAAGGACTCCTCCTTCATCCTCAACCAGGAGCCGTACAACGCCGGCTCCGTGCTGGTGGCCGGCCCGGACTTCGGCACCGGCTCCTCCCGCGAGCACGCTGTGTGGGCCCTGAAGGACTACGGCTTCAGGGCCGTGCTGTCATCCCGTTTCGCGGACATCTTCCGTGGCAACTCGGGCAAGCAGGGGCTGCTGGCCGCGCAGGTGGCCCAGGACGACATCGAACTCATCTGGAAGGAACTCGAGAACGCGCCGGGCACCCAGGTGACGGTGGACCTCGAATCCAAGACCGTGGTGTGCGGCAACATCGTGGCGCCGTTCGAGATCGACGACTACACCCGCTGGCGGCTCCTGGAAGGCCTCGACGACATCGGGCTGACCCTCCAGCATGAAGCGGACATTACCGCCTACGAGGCGACCCGTCCGGCGTTCAAGCCCAAGACCCTGCCGGCGAAGCTGTCCTAGCTTTCCGCCACCATTCCCGCGGCGGGGTGCGTCCGCCACGCCCCGCCGCCGGTGCCCCCTTATTTCGGTTCGGTAACGCGACCTCCTATGCTTGGTTCGAGCCTTTGCAAGGTTTTGGGGGCTAGTGATCGTGAGGAAACCGGTATATGAGTAGTGTTCTGACAATCCGCGGCGGTGTCCCGCTTACAGGCCGCGTCAGCGTCCGTGGGGCAAAGAATCTTGTCCCCAAGGCCATGGTTGCGGCGTTGCTGGGCAACGAACCCTCGGTGTTGCGGAACGTGCCGGAAATCAAGGACGTGGAGGTGGTCACCTCCCTGCTCCAACTGCACGGCGTGACCGTGGAAAAGGATCCGGTCAACGGTGATCTCACCCTCGACCCCAAGGCGGCCAAGACGGCGCCCAGCACGGCCATCGACGCGCACGCCGGAGACTCGCGCATCCCCATCCTGCTGTGCGGGCCGCTGATCCACGCCATCGGCGAAGCCTTCATCCCGGACCTGGGCGGCTGCAAGATCGGCGACCGCCCCATCGACTACCACCTGGACGTCCTGCGCCAGTTCGGCGCCGTGGTGGAGAAACGCCCCGGCGGCATCCACATCTCAGCGCCCAAGGGACTGCACGGAGCCAAAATCTCACTGCCGTACCCGTCCGTGGGCGCCACCGAGCAGGTCCTGCTGAGCGCCACCCGCGCAGAGGGCATCACGGAACTGTCCGGCGCAGCCACCGAGCCGGAAATCGTTGACCTCATCGCGGTGCTGCAGAAGATGGGTGCCATCATCAGCGTCCAGACGGACCGCACCATCCGCATCGAGGGCGTCCGCGACCTGGGCGGCTACAACCACCGTGCCCTCTCGGACCGCAACGAGTCGGCCTCCTGGGCTTCGGCTGCGCTGGTAACCCGCGGAGACATCTTCGTCGAGGGTGCGTCCCAGCGCGACATGATGACGTTCCTGAACACCTACCGCAAGGTGGGCGGCGGCATGGACATCGGCGAGGACGGCATCCGGTTCTACCACAAGGGCGGAAAGCTCAACCCGCTGGTGCTTGAAACCGACGTCCACCCCGGCTTCATGACGGACTGGCAGCAGCCGCTCGTGGTGGCCCTCACCCAGGCCGAGGGCGTCTCGATCGTCCACGAAACGGTGTACGAGAACCGGTTCGGCTTCACTGACGCCCTGATCCGCATGGGCGCCAGCATCCAGGTCCACCGGGAGTGCCTGGGCAGTGTCCCATGCCGGTTCGGCCAGCGAAACTTCCTGCACTCAGCCGTGATTTCCGGCCCCACCCAGCTCAAGGGCACCGACATCGACGTTCCGGACCTGCGCGGCGGCTTCAGCCACCTGATCGCCGCCCTGGCCGCCACCGGAACTTCACGGGTCACCGGCATCGACATCATCAACCGCGGCTACGAGCGTTTCACCGAGAAGCTTGCAGGACTCGGTGCCGATTTCGACATCACCACCACGAAGTAGAGCGGACAGTGAAGGAATCTGCCAAGAGCAGGGCCACATTTGTGTTCATCGCCGGCATCGCCCGGCCATTGCTGAACCTGATGATGTCCAAGACGTGGGAGGGCACAGACAAACTTCCCGCCAGCGGCTTCATCGCCGCTCCCAACCACTGCACCGAAATCGACCCGCTGGTGGTGGGCCACATGCTCTACAACCAGAGGCGTGCGCCGCATTTCCTCGCCAAGGCATCGCTGTTCAAGGTGCCTGGCCTGGGCCCGCTCCTGAAAGCCACCAAGCAGGTGCCGGTGGAGCGTTCGACGGCGGGAGCGAACCGCTCGCTGCAGGTGGCACAGGAGATCGTGGCTGAGGGCGGTGCCATCATCATCTACCCCGAGGGCACGCTGACCCGCGATCCTGACCTGTGGCCGATGAAGGGGCACACGGGCGCTGCCCGGCTCGCCCTCGAAGGTGGAATTCCGGTGGTGCCCATCGCCCACTGGGGTGCGCACGAGGTGTTCCCCCGGTACGGCAAGCGTTTCCACCTGTTCCCGCGGAAGCATTCACGGATTGTGGTGGGGGATCCGGTGGACCTGAGCGCGTTCAGCGGCCGTCCCCTGGACAAGGCGACGCTGACGGAGGCCACGGACGTGATCATGGACGCGATCACGGCGCTTCTTGCCGGCCTGCGCGGTGAGCAGCCGCCGGCGGAACGCTGGGACCCGGCAAAGCAGCAGCAGGCCAAGCATGGGCGTTTCGTGGAACGCGGACAGCACCCCGGTGCAGGAACGGAAGCTCCGTGACCGCTGACGCAAAGCCGGGAGCGGCCCGCACTGTCGCCGTTCTGGGCGCCGGGTCCTGGGGGACCACCTTCGCGAAAATCCTTGCAGACGCAGCCATCGCCACGGGAACGCAGCGTGCCATCAAGCTGTGGGGCAGGCGCGCCGAGGTGGTGGAGGAGATCAACACCAGCCACCGCAACAGCGACTACCTCAAGGACATCGTCCTGCCGGAGAGCATCACGGCGTCCACCGACGTCCGCCAGGTGCTGGCGGGAGCCGAACTTGTGGTGGTCGCCGTTCCGGCCCAGTCACTGCGTCCCCAGCTGCGGGAGTGGAAGGACATGATCGCCCCAGGGGCCGTCGTCGTCTCCCTTATGAAGGGCCTGGAGCTGGGAACGGACGCCCGGATGAGCGAGGTCATCAGCCAGGAACTGGACCTGCCGCTGGAACGTATCGCCGTCGTCTCCGGACCCAACCTCGCCATGGAAATTGCCCGCGAGGAGCCCACGGCATCCGTCGTGGCCTGCACGGACTCCGCCACGGCCGGCTGGCTTGCCAGGACCTGCACCGCCCCCTACTTCCGGCCGTACACCACCACGGACGTCGTCGGCGTCGAAATCGGCGGCATCGTCAAGAACGTGATCGCGCTGGCCGTGGGAATCTGCGAGGGCAAGGAGATGGGGGACAACACCAAGGCCTCGGTGATCACCCGCGGACTCGCGGAAACGTCCCGCCTCGCGCTGGCGCTGGGCGGCGAGGCCAAAACCATGGCCGGGCTCGCCGGCCTGGGAGATCTCGTGGCAACCTGTTCGTCCGCGCTGTCCCGGAACCATACCGCCGGCAGGCTGCTGGGCCAGGGCCTGACGCTGGAGGAGGTGGGCCGCAAGATGACCCAGACCGCCGAAGGCATCAAGTCAGGCCAGGCCGTCCATGAACTCGCCGGCAAGCTCGGCGTCGAGATGCCCATTACTGCCGCCGTTGTGGCGGTGCTTGCAGGCAAGCTGTCCGTTGACCAACTGGGGCCGGTTCTGCTGTCCCGGGAATTGAAACCTGAAGGCGATTACTGACCATGTCCCAAGACACAACCATCCACGGGGAAACGGCCTCCAGCAGGAAACCGCGCGTTGCCGTACTCTTCGGCGGGCGCTCCAGCGAGCATGCCGTGAGCTGCGTGACCGCCGCCGGTGTCCTGGGCGCGATCAATAAGGACAAGTACGAGGTGATCCCCATCGGGATCGCCAAGACCGGCCAGTGGGTCCTTGCCCCGGCGGAAACGGCCCAGTGGTCCCTCGCGGCATCAGCCCTCCCCGAGGTGGTGCCGTCATCGGAGACCGTCACCCTGGCGGAGATCGGCGGGGAACACCAGCTGATCGTGGCGTCGCCCAACCAGGTTCCGCAGGAACTGGGCGCTGTGGACGTGGTCTTCCCGCTGCTGCACGGCCCGTTCGGCGAGGACGGCACCATCCAGGGACTCCTGGAATTGTCGGACACCCGGTACGTTGGCGCGGGAGTCCTGGCCTCCGCCGTCGGCATGGACAAGCACTACATGAAGGTTGTTTTCGAAGCTGCCGGACTCCGCGTGGGTCCCTATGTGGTCGTGACGGACCGGCAGTGGCGAAAGGACCCCGAATCCGTGCGGAAGCAGGTGGACCGGCTGGGGTTCCCTGTGTTCGTCAAGCCTGCCCGGGCGGGCTCGTCCATGGGCATCTCCAAGGTGGACTCCCTGGAGGAGCTGGACGCCGCCATCGAAGAAGCCCGCCGCCACGACCTCAAACTCGTGATCGAAGCCGGAATCGTGGGACGCGAGATTGAATGCGCCGTCCTGGAAGGCAGGGGCACAGACGCGCCCCGTACCTCCATGCCGGGTGAAATCGCGGTCTCCGGCGGGACCCATGAGTTCTACGACTTTAACGCCAAATACGTCGAGGATGATGCCGCGGCGCTGAGCTGCCCGGCGGACATCCCGGCCGAGGCCATCTCCCGGGTCCGCGAACTGGCGGCCACGGCCTTCGACGCCGTGGGAGCCGAGGGCCTGAGCCGCGTGGACTTCTTCTACACGCCCGACGGTGAGCTCATCATCAACGAGATCAACACCATGCCCGGCTTCACGCCCAAGAGCATGTACCCGCAGATGTGGGCAGCCTCCGGCCTGGAATACGCGGACCTGATCGATGAGCTGATCTACCTGGCGTTGAACCGCAAGACCGGCCTTCGCTGAGCCCCACCGGCACCCTAACCTCGGTTCGCTTCGGTCAGGGAACCCACCGGCGCGGGCCCTGGGCCGCTGGCCGGGTTCGTCGGAACCTACTGGCTCTTCGGCAGGTTCTGCAGGTCCTCCTGGCCCACGCAGTTCCGGACGGATGGGACCTTCGCAGCCGCTGCTGCAAGGTCCGCCAGCACTGTTGCTGAACTGATCTTGTCCGGGTCCATCAGGATTTCCGTGGCGGGTTCCCGGCCGTAGGTGGTCAGCGTCCAGACGGGGTCGCCTTCCTTGATGACCCAGTCGACCCCGTTAACGGTGACGCAACGGTCGGTAGTGGGCCCTGGCACGTTGACGCCGCAGCGGAGGATGACCAGCGAGGGATCGCCCCAGGCCGCGGTGCCCTGGCTGTTGGTCTTCCGCAGCTTTGAATCGCCAATGGAATCGGGCAGTGCCAGCATCATCGGCGCACAGGCCGGGTTGGCGGCGTCCTTGGCGGCAGTGACGTCCACTGCGGGTGAGCACGCGGTCAGGGAAAGAGCGGCGACCGCCCCCACCACCGCCATCCTGGCGGCGCGGGCGGACAGGGGCAGGTGGGGCTGGTGCATGCTTCCAGCCTATCGCCGCCGCCGTCCCCGCCCGGACACAATGTCAGTCCGGCGCGGTAGCGTAGTGGCGTGCCTGAAGACCTCCGTAACCGCGTTGACCGCCAGCCCACCGTCGCCGGCCTTTCCGAAGCCGACCTGCTGGCCCGGATCTTTCCGCGCCTCCGGATGGAGGCCGGGCATGCCGCCAGCACGCTGCTGGGACCCGGGGATGACGCCGCCGTCGTCGCCGCCCCGGACGGAAAAACGGTCATCAGCATCGACACCCAGGTCCAGGACCAGGATTTCCGGCTCCTCTGGCCCAACGGCTACCGCACCACCGGATTCGATGTCGGCTGGAAAGCTGCCGCGCAGAACCTCAGCGACATCAATGCCATGGGGGCACAGGCCACGTCCATGGTGGTCAGCCTCACCCTTCCCGTTGACACGCCCGTGAGCTGGGTGGAGGAGCTTGCGGACGGCCTCACGGCTGGAATCCGGGAACTCGGGGCAGTCCGCTGTTCCGTGGCCGGCGGTGACCTGGGCCGCGGGCGCGAAATTTCGGTGACGGTGGCGGTGCTGGGAACGCTCGACGGCGGGCGGCCGGTCCTCCGCTCCGGCGCCCGCGCGGGGGACATCCTGGCGCTGGCCGGCACAGTGGGCCATGCAGCGGCCGGCCTGACCCTGCTTGAAGCGGATGTCCCCGTGGACACGCTGGGCCCGGCTGAGCGTGTCTTCCTGGACCTGCAGTGCCGCCCGCGTCCGCCGCTGGCGGCGGGTCCGGCAGCCCGGGCCGCAGGGGCCACGGCAATGCTCGACATCTCGGACGGCCTCCTGCGGGACGGCAGGAGGCTGGCTGCCGCCAGCAATGTCGCCGTCGCCCTCGACCCTGCCCGCCTGGCCGAACTCGCGGAGGTCCTGGCCCCTGCTGCCGCCCTGCTGGGTGCCGATCCTGCGCAGTGGGTGCTGGGTGGCGGTGAGGACCATGGACTGCTGGCCACATTCCCTGACGATGTTCAGCTGCCACCCGGATTCACTGCGCTAGGCTCGATACATGCACTCGGTACCGACGATGGCCCGGGCGTCCTGACAGCGGGCCGGGCCGCGGACACCGGGGGATGGGATCACTTTGCACACTAAGGTTGCCGCCAACGCGCTGGCGATGAAGAGGTGGCTGGGCAAGGCTGAAACTGCCCTGGGCAACCACAGCGACCGCCTGAACGCCATCAACATCTTCCCGGTAGCCGACGGTGATACGGGTACCAACCTGTACCTCACCGTCCGCGCTGCGGCCCGTTCCCTGGTGCTTGGCGAAGACCAGCCCGCCCCGGTCGACGTCGGGGAAGTGCTGGCCACCGCCGGGCAGGCAGCCATGGAGGAGGCGCGCGGAAACTCCGGAACGCTTTTCTCGGTGTTCCTTTGCGCTGCGGCCGAGCCGTTGGCCGGACACACCCGGATGACGTCCACTCTCCTCGCTGCGGCCCTCAACCGTGCCCAGATCCGCGCATGGTCCGCCTTGAGCGACCCCGTTCCTGGAACCATGCTGTCCGTCATGGAAGCGGCGGCCCGTGCGGCAGCCGCCGTTGACGCCGGGCAGGACGGCGATGACAGCAACCATGCCCTGGGGCTCACCCTCGATGCCGCCGTGGAGGGGGCGCTGGCCGCGGTGGTCCACACCGAGGAGCAGCTCGATGCGCTGCAGACCGCCCGGGTGGTGGACGCCGGCGGCGTGGGTATGCTGCTGATCCTCGACTGCCTCCGCTCCGCCGTGATGGGCCAGGAACTGCAGGACGAGCTCCTCGACGGGCTGCATGGCTACGACGTTTCGGATCCCCACATCCACGCTTCCATGCCGGACGACGACGGCGTGGAAGTCATGTGCACCATTACCCTCTCACCCCTGAACGCGGCCACCCTGCGGCAGCGGCTCGACGAGATCGGCGAGTCCGTGATCATGAGCCAAGTGGGCAGCGGCCCGGACCCGGACGGCAACTACCGGTGGCGGGTCCACGTGCACGTCCCGGACCCGGACCCCGCCGTGGGCATCATCCGGTCCCTCGGTGAGCCGTCCCAAATCAGCATCAGTGAGCTGGCGCTTCCCCGGGATCCGGCCGCGGATGCGGTGAATACCGGCGGGCATGAACGCTGAGCTGGACCTGGCCCTTGAACGGCGGATCGGAAAAAGGTCCGCCGCGGTCATCGAGAAACACCTCGGCATCACCACCGTCGAAGGCCTGCTTAATTACTTTCCCCGCCGCTACCTGACCCGCGGTGAACTGACGCCCATCAGCGAGCTACCGCTCGACGAGGAAGTCACCCTGATCGCCCGGGTGTTGTCCAGCACCACCCGGCACATGCAGGCACGCCGCGGAACCATCACGGACGTCATCGTTTCCGACGACGACGGGCAGCAGGGGCTGCGGCTGGTGGGAGGCCAGGACTACCGCGGCAAAGTGCCGGGGACGCTGAAGATCAGCTTCTTCAACGGCTACAAGGCAAAAGCTGAACTGCTGCAAGGCCGGCGCGCCCTGTTCTCCGGGAAGGTCACGCGGTTTAAAGGTCAGCTGGGCCTCACCAACCCGGACTTCCTCATCCTGGACGAAGACCCCTTCACTCCGGGCAGTGGTGATCCGGAGAAACTGGCGGCCATGCCCATTCCGGTGTATCCGGCCACGGCCAAGCTCCCCAGCTGGAAGATCCAGAAGGTGATCGCCACACTGCTGGAAACCGCGGAGCTCGGCTCGTTGGCGGACCCGCTTCCGCAGGCCGTGGCAGCCCGGGAGGGCTTCCTTTCCGTTGCGGACGCCTACCGGCTAATCCATGCGCCGGAGACGGCGGCCGACTGGAAACGCGCCAGGGAGCGGCTCCGCTACCAGGAAGCCCTGGTGCTGCAGTCCGCGCTGGCCCGCCGTCGTGCGCAGCTCGCCGCCGAGGAAGCCACCGCGCGGCGTCCTGTCAACGAAGGGATCCTGTCCGCGTTCGATCAAAACCTGCCGTTCAGCCTCACAGCCGGCCAGGCCGCCGTCGGGAAGACCCTGGCAACGGAACTGGCGCAGGACACGCCCATGAACCGGCTGCTGCAGGGCGAGGTGGGCTCCGGCAAGACTGTCGTGGCGCTGCGGGCCATGCTGCAGGTGGTGGACGCCGGGGGACAGGCCGCTCTTCTTGCCCCCACCGAAGTCCTCGCAGCCCAACACTATGACTCCATCCGGCGCACCATGGGCCCGTTGTCCAGCGATGGACTCCTGGGCGGGCTGGCCGGCGGCAACGGGCCTTCCGTCCAGGTCACGCTGCTGACCGGGTCCATGCCTACGGCTGCCCGCAAACAGGCAATGCTCGACGCCGCGTCCGGGACGGCGGGGATCATCATCGGCACCCACGCGTTGCTCAGCGACAACGTATCCTTTTACGACCTCGGCCTGATCGTGGTGGATGAACAGCACCGCTTCGGCGTTGAACAGCGCGACGCCCTCCGGGCCAAGGCCCGGAAGCCGCCGCACCTGCTGGTCATGACCGCCACGCCCATTCCCCGGACCGTGGCCATGACCGTTTTTGGCGACCTGGAAACCTCCACCCTCGATGAACTGCCCAAGGGCAGGGCCCCAATCACCACCCACCTCGTGGGCCTTGCGGAGAACCCGGCCTGGGCGGCACGGATCTGGGCCCGCGCCCGGGAGGAGATCGACGCCGGCCACCAGGTGTACGTGGTCTGTCCCAAGATTGGAACAGACGACGACGGCGATTTCAGTCCAGGGGAGGCCGCGCCGCCGGGCGTGGAGGCGGAGGAAGGCCGGGAGCTAGCGTCGGTCACCGGCGTCGTGGATTACCTGCTGGCTGAACCCTCGCTGGCAGGGGTTGACCTCGCCCCGCTCCACGGACGCCAGGATCCGGAGCTGAAAACGGACACCATGGCCGGGTTCACTGCCAACCGCATCAAGCTGCTGGTCTCCACCACGGTGATCGAAGTGGGTGTGGACGTGCACAACGCCACCCTGATGGTCATCCTGGACGCCGACAGGTTCGGGATTTCGCAGCTGCACCAGCTCCGCGGCCGGGTTGGCCGCGGCGGCCTGCCCGGGACCTGCCTGCTGGTCACTTCCCTGGAACCCGGCCACCCCAGCAGGCGGCGGCTGGAAGCCGTTGCCGCAACCACGGACGGCTTTGTCCTGTCGCAGGAAGACCTCAAGCTCCGGCGGGAAGGCGACATCCTGGGTGCCTCCCAATCCGGCGGGCGGTCAACGTTGAAGCTGCTGCGGGTCCTCGACCATGAAGACGTCATTGCCCGCGCCAGGGAAGACGCCCAGGCCATCGTCGGCCGGGATCCGCTGCTGTCAGGCCACCCGGAACTTGCCGATGCCATCGAAAAGTACCTGAACCCCGAGAAGGAGGCGTTCCTTGAACGCGGTTAGCAATGGAAGCCCAGCGGGTGCGGAATTGCGGTGGGCGCGGTGACCCGGATCATTGCCGGTGCTGCGGGCGGTACCCCGCTGACAGCCGTCCCGGGCTCCTTGACCAGACCCACCACGGACCGCGTCAAGGAAGCGCTGTTCTCCCGCCTCGATGCCTTTGACGTGATTGCGGGAGCCCGCGTGCTGGACCTGTACGCCGGCTCGGGCGCCCTGGGTGTGGAAAGTGGCAGCAGGGGAGCGCGGACCGTGGAGCTGGTGGAGTCCGACGCCAGGGCCAGCGCCGTGTGCCAGCGCAACGCGGACCTGATTAATGGCGTGCTGGGCCGCAAAGCCGTCACCGTGCACCGCACCAAAGCCGACCCCTTCCTGGACCGCGCCCCAGAAGACGCGGCCTGGGACCTGGTGTTCCTTGATCCGCCGTACCCGCTGGAGGAGGCCGGCCTGTCCGCAGTCCTGGAGAAACTTGCCGCGCACCTGGCCCCCGGTGCGGTAGTGGTGGTGGAACGGTCCTCACGCTCGCCGGAACCGGGATGGCCCGGCGCCCTGACGAGGTTCGCCGAGAAGAAATACGGGGAAACCCGGCTGTGGTTCGCCGAGCCGTTCGTTCCCGACGCAATCGCCGCCGATGACGTGCCTGACGACGCAGGGGCTGGGGATGCCGTGCCGGAGGCGGAAGGGCCGGGCTCCCTGCGGGGCTAGCCCGAGAAGGGGTCCAGGTCCACCCCGGCCAGGACCCGCGCCGGGTGCGGGCCCCGCGCGGTCAGTTCGGCCGTCCAGGCTTCCGGCCAGTTGCCCTGGGTGCCGGCCAGGATGATGTTGCCCGGGTACCGGCCCTCGAACATCCCCGCTTCCGCGAAGGCGCCAACATCGCCCATGGCTTCGCGCATCGCGGCCACCTGGCTCCTGACCAGTGTGAGGGCCGCCTCGTCGCCGACATTGACGATCAGCAGCCCTTCCGGGCGCAAGCGTTCCCGGGCCTCTTGGTAGAAGCCACTGGTGGCGATGTGCCCGGGTGCTTCAGGACCGGAAAAGATGTCCAGGATGACGACGTCGAACGCGGGGTCCGGAGCAAGCGCGCCGAGTGCCTCGCGGGCGTCGCCGATGATCGTGGTGAGATCCGTTCCCTCAGGCATGGGAAGATGCCGGAGGACAAAGTCGAGCAGTTCGCGTTCCAGCTCCACGGCGTACTGGATGGAGCCGGGGCGGGTGGCCTGGATGTACCGCGCCAGGGTCAGCGCCCCTGCTCCGAGGTGCAGGGCCCTGATGGGTTCTCCGGGCGGTGCGGCGAGATCCACCAGGTGCCCGATCCTGCGGAGGTACTCGTAGAAGATCTCCTCCGGGTGGTCCAGGTTCACATGGGACTGTTCGGCTCCGCCGATAGTGAGTACAAAACTGTCATCGGTGAACGCATCGGGGTCGATTGTGGCGTGCTGGCCCGTTGTCCGGAGGAAGCGGCTGGCGGACCCGCTCTTGCCGCCGGACATCAGAGCCTGCCGCGCAGGGTTGCCAGCCGCGTGGCCGCCTCCTCCAGGACTTCCGTCTTCTTGCAGAAGGCAAACCGGAGCAGGCTGCGGGTGCGTTCGGCTCCCTCCGGGTGGCAGAACACCGGAACGGGGATGGCGGCCACCCCCACCAGCGCCGGCAGCCGCCGGGCGAGGTCCAGCGCGTCGGTGATGCCCAGCGGTGCGGTATCCACATTGACGAAGTAGGTTCCTCTTGGGGTGAAGACGTCAAAGCCCGCGGCCCGGAGTCCGGCGCTGAGGATGTCTCGCTTCTGTTCCAGGGCGGCGGCGATGCCGGTGTAGAAGTCGTCCGGCAGGGCCAGTCCTGTGGCGATCGCAGCCTGGAAGGGAGTTCCCGAACTGTAGGTGAGGAACTGCTTCACGGTGCGGACGGCCGCGACCAGGTCCTCCGGTCCGCTCAACCAGCCGATCTTCCAACCGGTCAGGGAGAAGGTCTTGCCGGCGGAGGAGATGGTGATGGTCCGGCCGGCGGCCCCCGGCAGTGTCGCCACCGGGGTATGGCGGACTCCGAAGGTGAGGTGCTCGTACACCTCGTCGGTGATGATGATGCTGTCGTGCTTTTCCGCAAGGTCCACCACGCGCTGCAGGATCTCCGGAGGAAACACGGCGCCCGTGGGATTGTGCGGATTGTTCAGCAGCACCACCCGCGTCCGCTCGTTGAAGGCAGCCTCCAGTGCAGCGGCGTCGGGCAGGAAGTCCGGGGCGGCCAGGGGCACGGTGGCGTGTGTGGCGCCCGAGAGGCCGATGACGGCGCCGTAGGAGTCGTAGAACGGTTCGAAGGTCAGGACCTCATCGCCCGGTCCGGCGAATGCCAGGAGTGAGGCGGCGATCCCTTCGGTGGCCCCGGTGGTGATGATGACTTCGGTTGCGGGGTCCGGTGACAGCCCATAGAAGCGTTCCTGGTGCGCGGCCACCGCCTCCCGGAGCTGGGGCAGTCCCTTGCCGGGGGCGTACTGGTTGGCCCCTGCGGCGATGGCGGCGCGGGCGGCTTCCCTGATTTCCGCCGGCCCGTCCTCATCGGGGAAACCCTGTCCCAGGTTGATGGCGCCGGTCTGGACGGCCAGGGTTGTCATCTCTTCGAAGATGGTGACACCCAGGCCGCCGTCCGGAGCGAGGAGGTTGGCCCCGAGCGCGGTCCGCTGCCAGGGAGCAGGTGCCAGGCGGGTGGAAAGTTCCCGTGGTGGATGCATCCAGCCATGGTATCCCGGCCTTTCGATGGGGTAGGTTCAAACCATGAGACGCGCTGTGTGCCCCGGATCCTTCGACCCCATCCACAACGGCCATCTCGAAGTCATTGCGCGGGCCGCCGGTCTTTTCGACGAGGTCATTGTGGCCATCTCCACCAACTACGCCAAGAAGTACATGTTCAGCCTCGAGGAACGGCTGGAAATGGCACGGGAAACCCTCGCATCGCTTAAGGGCATTGTGGTGGAACCGGTGGGCGAGGGCCTCCTGGCGGAATATTGCCGCCAGCGGGGTGTGTCCGCCATCGTCAAGGGACTGCGGTCATCGTCGGACTTCGACTACGAGCTTCCGATGGCCACCATGAACCGCCAGCTAAGCGGCGTGGAGACTGTTTTCCTTCCGGCCGAGGCAAGCTACGTCCACCTGTCGTCCACCCTGATCAAAGAGGTGGCGGTCCTGGGCGGCAGCGTCTCGGACTACGTGCCCCGGTCCGTGCACCGCCGCATGGTTGCCGGCGAGCCTTCGCCCGATCAGCAGCCAAGGCGGTAGGCTGGATCGGTACTTCGGCGCTGCCTCCTGCCGGTTTGAGTCACCATGGCTCTTCAGGCTAAGATGGTACGTCGGTCATATGTTCAACAGGAGTTCTCATTAACAGAGATGCTGGTTCGCCCCTGGCGTTCGACGTCAAGGACCTCGGGCGCAGCCCGGGAAGCATGCGGACGCTGAAGGAACATGTACCCGCACCGGGTGATCTTGGTGTGGCGCTCATTGGTGTTCAGGAAGGCTCGGATGTCGAGCTCGACCTGAGGCTTGAGGCCGTACACGAAGGAATTCTGGTATCAGGAACCGTTGTCGCCGAAGTAACCGGCGAGTGCGGCCGATGCCTGGATCCCCTTGCGTATGACCTGGAGGTCAATGTGCAAGAACTTTTCTTCTACGAGGGCGCTGAGTTCTCGGACGGAGAAGAAGATGAAGAGCAACGTCGAGTCGAGCACGATGTAATCGATCTTGAACCGGTGTTGCGGGACGCGGTTGTCACCAATCTGCCGTTCCAGCCGGTGTGCCGGGAAGACTGCCAGGGCCTTTGCTCCGAATGCGGAGTTCGCCTGGAAGACGAGCCGGGGCACCACCACGAGGTCCTGGATCCTCGCTGGGCTGCCCTAGCTGATATGGCTAAGCCTGACCGGCAAAATTGATTTGTACGTGTTTGTCTAGAGAGAAATGAGTTAGCCGTGGCTGTTCCCAAGCGGAAAATGTCTCGCTCGAATACCCGCGCCCGCCGCTCGCAGTGGAAGGCGACCGCCCCCCACCTGGTGAAGACCGTTGAGAACGGCCAGGTCACCTACAGCCTGCCGCACCAGGCAAAGGTCGTTACCGACTCTGCTGGCACCGCGCTGTTCCTTGAGTACAAGGGCCGCAAGGTCGCTGACGTCTAATCGGCCCAACAGGCTGACTGATGTCTTCAACTGAAGAGCTTCTGAAGCGTCTCGGTGTCTCTATTGACGCCGGGACGCTTCGTCTTGCGCTCACCCACCGTTCGTACGCCTACGAAAACGGCGGCATTCCCACCAATGAGCGGCTCGAGTTCCTGGGCGATTCCATCCTGGGATTCTCCGTCACCGATGCCCTCTACCGGGACAACCCGGACCTGCCCGAAGGCGAACTCGCCAAGCGGCGGTCCGCCGTCGTCAGTACCCGCGCGCTGGCCGGCATCGGCCGCAGCCTGGGCATCGGGGAATATATCTACCTTGGCCAGGGCGAGAAGCTCACCCATGGCAAGAACAAAGCCTCCATCCTGGCGGACACCATGGAAGCCCTGATCGGGGCAACCTATGTCTCCAACGACATCGAGACAGCGCGCCAACTGGTCATGCGGCTGATCGGTCCGCTGCTGAAGGATGCCGCCGTCCTGGGCGCCGGCACCGACTGGAAGACCAGCATCCAGGAACTCGCAGCCAGCCGGCAGCTGGGCAGCATCCACTACGCCGTGGAGGGGTCCGGACCGGACCACGCCCGCACCTTTACCGCTGTCCTGAATATCGGTGGAACCGCCTACGGCAAGGGGTCGGGGCACTCCAAAAAGGAAGCGGAACAGGAAGCCGCGGCAGACGCGTGGCGGGTGCTTTCCGGCGCCCCGGCCCAGTCGGCGTCCAGTACCGGTGCAACCTCCGTGGCCGCACAGTAGCGTCCATGCCCGAACTGCCCGAGGTGGAGGTTGTCCGCCGCGGCCTGGTGAACTGGGTCCGCGGCAGGTCCATCCATGCCGTCGAAGTCCTTGATCCGCGTTCCATCCGCCGCCACGCCCTTGGCGTTGAGGACTTCATCGGCAACCTCGAAGGCGCCACTGTGTCCGACGTCGTGCGCCGGGGAAAGTTCCTCTGGATGCCCCTGGCGGACAGCACTGCTGCCGGACGGGAGAACCGGGAAAGCGGTGGCCTGCCCGAAATTGCCCTGATGGCGCACTTGGGCATGAGCGGGCAGTTGCTGATGCAGGGCTCGGCCGTCCCCGATGAAAAGCACCTCAAAGTCCGGTTCCGGCTCAGCCCGCGGGACGGGATGCCGGAGCAACTCCGGTTCGTGGACCAGCGGATCTTCGGCGGACTCTTCGTCACCACGCTCGTGCCCACGGACGACGGCGCGCCCGGCGGACTGGCGGAATCGCCCCTTCCCCTGATTGCGGAGGAAGCAGCACACATTGCCCGCGACCCCCTGGACCCTGCCTTCTCCTTCGACCTCTTCTACCAGCGCCTCCGGAAACGCAAAACGGGGCTGAAGCGGGCGCTGCTGGACCAGGGACTGGTGTCC
The DNA here is from genome assembly GCF_057073715.1 of Arthrobacter sp. E1SS-5. Taxonomy (NCBI): domain Bacteria; kingdom Bacillati; phylum Actinomycetota; class Actinomycetes; order Micrococcales; family Micrococcaceae; genus Arthrobacter; species Arthrobacter sp. E1SS-5. The sequence goes on along the minus strand of NZ_CP172703.1, from coordinate 2,560,236 downwards.
GGCATCGGCAACATCTATGCCGACGAAGCACTGTGGCGCGCCCGGCTGCACTTCGCCCGGGCCACCGACACCCTGCGCCGCAGTGAAGCCCAGCGCGTCCTCGACAGCGCCCGCGAGGTGATGCTCGATGCCCTGGCAGCAGGCGGGACCAGCTTCGATTCGCTGTACGTCAACGTCAACGGCGCCTCAGGCTACTTTGACCGGTCCCTCAATGCCTACGGCCGGCAGGGGGAGCCGTGCAAGCGGTGCGCCGCCGCGGGTATCAATGCGACCATCCGCCGGGACCAGTTCATGAACCGTTCATCCCATACCTGCCCCGTGTGCCAGCCGCGGCCCCGCAACGGCCGCTGGTAGCGGACCATCCGCCTGGCAGCGGGCCCGCTCAACGGGAGCCGTAGTAGCCCGCCAGCCGCGCGAGGCCTTCGTCGATGGATACTTCGGGGGTCCAGGCCAGGAGCGACTGGGTTTCCCGCTGGTCGAACCAGTGCGCCGTGGACAACTGCTCGGCGAGGAACCTGGTCATGGGTGGCTCGTCCTGCTTGCCAAGCCGAAGCCACGCCCGCTCCACCACTGATCCTGCCAGCCGGGCCACAGGGCCCGGAACCGACCACGCCGGCGCCGGCACGCCGCCGGCAGCACAGATGCCTGCGATGAGTTCGCCCACGGGCCGGGGCTCGCCGTTGGTGACTACCAGCGCCCGGCCATGGATGTGCCCCATGCGTTCCAGCGCGGCAACGATGGCGGCCGCCGCGTTGTCCACATACGTGGTGTCGATCAGGGCAGCGCCGGCATCCAGCAGCGGCAACCTCTTCCGGGCCGCCCGTGCCAGCACGCGTTCCACGAGTTGGATGTCCCCGGGGCCCCACACCACGTGCGGGCGCACCGCGGCGACACGGAAGTCCGGTGCGTCCGCAGCAAGGGCCAGCAGTTCCGCCTCCGCCTTGGTGCGTGAGTAGTCGCCGTGGGCATGCACCGGGTCAGCCGGTTCTGCACCCAGCCCTGCAATGGCGGCGCCCGAGTTGGCCACGGAGGGCGAGGACACGAAGACGAAGTCAATGACCCCCGCTGCGCGTGCTGCCCGGAGCAGCCGCCGGGTGCCCTGGACGTTCACTTCGTTGAACTCCTGCGCACGGCCGGTGAAGGAAACCTTGGCGGCCAGGTGGATCACACCATCAACGTCCTGGACGGCGGCGGTGACCCCTGCCTCATCGGTGAGGGAGCCACTGTGGTCCGTCACGCCGTCGACACCTGATGGGCGCCGCTGGAAAGTGGTGACCGTATGTCCCTTCCGCACCAAAAGGCTTGCCACCTCGCGGCCCAGCAGCCCGCTGGCACCGGTGACCAGCACCCTCATGGCGTCCCCGCACGGCCGCCGGCCAGCACGGACGAGGCCCAGCGGGACAGCCGCGTCCTGTCGATTTTTGCATTGTGGCGGATGTCCGTGGGCTGCGCGGGGACAACCAGGACGGCAGCGATTGACACGCCTGCGCTGCGGGCGGCGGCCCGCACCTTCCCCGCCAACTCCGCCCCGGCGAGGCCGGCTTTGGTTGTCGGCGGGTCGGTTTCGACAACGGCGGCAACGGCTTGCGTCCCTGCCGGCCCCACACCCACCACGGCTGCCATGCGGATACCGTCCACGCCTTCGATGGCCTGTTCCGGGCCTACCGGGGTCACCACTCCGCCAGGCGCCGTGACCGCGTGTGCAAGGCGGCCTTCCACCCACAGCCGTCCCTGGCCGTCGAAGTGGCCCACGTCCCCGGTGCGGTGCCATCCGGCGGGGCCGCTGCTCAGCTCCTGGGTCAGCCAGAGGCGGTCATAAGCGTCTTTGACGTGTGGCGCACTGACCAGGATTTCTCCCGTGATGCCCGCATCGGTGACGGGCACGGAGCCGGGTGCTGTGCCATCGGGCGCCAGGGGGATGACGGCTACGCGGGTGCCGTGGACGGGCCAGCCTACGCAGACGCCGTTGCCCGCGCCCGTCATCGTTCCGGCGTCGGCATCAGCGGCGGCGGCCTGGATTTGTTCGAGGCTGATGTCGGTGACGGGCAGCGCCTCCGTCATCCCATAGGGGGTGTGCAGCGAGGCGCGGGGCACCAGTTGCTGTACTTCCGCGAGGAGCGCTTCCGGAACGGGTGCGCCGGCGGAGAGGAGCAGGTCAACGCGTCCGAGTGCTGCGGTGCCCTCCGTAGTCAGTCCGCCACGGGTGGCGACGAAGTTGCGCAGGGCTGCGGGCGACGCAAAGACCACGGTGGCATCGATGGCCGCGGCGGCATCGGCGAGGGCGCGTGCAGTCAGGGTGCGGGGTGCGGTGACATCCATGGCCGGCGTCACCGAGACGGCCCCCAGCGCGGGCCCCAGCAGGGCAAAGGGTGCGAAGCCGGCCACCAGGCGCTGTCCGGGACGGATCCCAAAGGTCTGGGCCACGGTGTCCCGCATGGCGGCAAGCTGCCGGTGGGTATAGAGCACACCCTTGGCGGGACCAGTGGAACCGGAGGTGAAGAGGACGGCGGCGGGGGAGTCCGGGCGCGGCAGGGACGTCGCGGCACTGCCGCCCGCTCCGGTCCCTTCTGAACCTGCCTTGGCCAGGGCGGCAAGGGAGGTTTCCACCCCGAGGAGACGGCGGCGCCCTGCCGGGAGCTCGTCCACGCTGATGCGCCGGGCCGCCCATCCGAGGACCCGGGCGGCGGCCAGGGCCTTGTCGATCCCGATGAGGACGTCAGGGGTGGCGCCCTTGACTGCCCGGCTCAGGCCCCTGGTGCCCAGCCCGGCATCGGCGACGACCAACACCGCGCCGAGCCGCAGGCAGGCGTACAGGGCGACGGTGAGGTCCACCCCGGGCGGAACCATCAGGCTCACCCGGCTGCCGGGCCCAACGCCTGCCTTCTGCAGGCCCGCGGCGAGGTGGTCCACATCCGCCTCCAGCTGCTTCCACGTCAGGAAGCGGGCCACGGTGCCGTCCGGTGCCATTTCGACGACGGCCCTCCCGTCGCCCGCTGGTCCCGCCGCCAGTCCGGCAAGGGGTGCCCACAGGGGCTCAAAGTCGTCAGTGGCTTCTACGGCGGGGGTGTCGGCAGGACCGGTTCCACCACCGGTGACGCGCCCCGCAAGCCAGTCGAAGACCGGCGCGGCAATGTCCCGGTCCTCCGCCACCAGGTGCCCCGCGCCCTCATAGCGGTGCACCTCCGCATGCGGAAGCCGGCCAATGAGGTCCTTCAGGTAGCGGTCGGAGAAGATGGGGTCGCGCGGGCCCCACAACATCAGGGCTGGAACATCCAGCCTGCGCACGCCTTCCGCCACCGCGGTGAGCGCGGCAAAGCTGGGATGCGTCGCGTCGGCGGGAATGTCCGCGACAAAGTTGCCCACCCCGGCGCGCCTGGATGCTCCGCGGTAGGGGGCCATGTAAGCGTTGCGGACCTCCGCGGGCAGTGGCGGGTGCGCCAGCGAATGCGTCACCCGAAGGAAGGCGCCAGAGGTGGTGGTTCCCCACTTGTGGACGGCAGGATGCAGGGCAAGCCGCAGCGCCGCCGGGATGGGGCTGCCTTCAGGCTGGTGCACGGCGGTGTTGGTCAGGACCACACCGGCCAGCTGGTCTTCGTGCGCCAGTGCCCAGCCAAGGCTGATGAGGCCGCCCCAGTCATGGCCCACCGAAACGACAGGCCCCTCCAGGCCCAGCACGTCCGTAAGATCGCCCAGGTCGTTGATCCTGTCAGCCAGCCGCCGGAACGTTCCGGTCCGCTCCGAGAACCCCATGTCCAGCTGGTCCACGGCTACCACACGCCACGGATGTGCGGCATCGGAGCCCGCGGCCAGCAGGCTCCGCCACAGGTAGGACCAGGTGGGGTTGCCGTGCACGCACAGCAGCGTCCCGTGCGGGGTGAGGCCGCGGCGGGCGAGCTCCGCGCCGTTATCCAGCAGGTGCCAGCGGTGCACGGTGCCCGGCGCATCAACGCCGGAGGTGGAAGGGACATCGAGTTCGCGTGACCATTCGGCGTGAACGCCGGGCCAGTCGGCCATCACCAAACGATTTCCAGCATGGCGGTGTTGAGGCCGGACCCCACGCCCATGCACAGGACCCGGTCACCGCTTGCCAGCGACTGCGACTCCGCTGCAAGCGTCATGGGAAGGGAAGCGGGCCCCACATTGCCCCAGTGCGGGAACGTGATGGGCACCTTGTCGGCGTCCAGGTCGATCGCTTCGATGATGGCCTGCGTGTAGGCATTGCTGACCTGGTGGGTGACGTAGCGGTCCATGGCCGCCCAGTCCCACTCCGGCTGGGCCTCATGCCAGGCGTCGACGACGAGCTGCAGGCCGCCGTCGAGCAGTCCCTTTGTATCGGTGTGCATGCCGTCGATGCCGCCCACGCACAGTTCGTGGTGTTCAGTGCCGGCGCGCATTACGCCGCCCACCACGCGGTGGGCGCCCGGGTGCTCATCCGCCGGTCCCAGCACGGCGGCGGCCGCTCCGGAGCCGAGCGTCAGCGTGGCGAACTCGCGGTTGAAGTCCGCCCGGGTGGTTTCGGGCCGCTGGAGGCGCTCCAGGGTGGCCTCCTGGGTCAGCTGGGCGTCCTCGCCATTGACAATGACGGCGTACTTGATCTGGCCCGAGTCGATCATGTTGGCAGCCAGGGTCAGGGCGTTGACGAAGCCCAGGCAGGCGTTGGCAAGGTCGAAGTTCATGGCCGACGACGGAAGGCTGAGTCCGTGATGGATCTTCACCGCTACGGACGGTTCGAGGTTGCGCCTGGTCACCGAGGTGTTGATCAGCAGGCCGATCTCGGATGCTTCGATGCCTGCCTCGGCCAGGGCCTTGGCACCGGCTTCCACCGCAGCGTCATCGAACGACGTGCCTGCGGCCCACCAGCGGCGGTGCGTGATGCCTGCGACGCGTTCCAGCAGCCGCGGCGGGAACTTCAGCCGCTGCAGGGTTGACGCCAGGCGCCGGTCAAAGTCGGTGGAGCTCACAATCCTCGGAGCTTCAACGCTGCTGACCGAGAGCAGCGCGGTGTTGCTGTGGCGGAAGGTTGCATTACCTGCCAATTTCAAGCCCCTCTTCGTTTCCGTCCCGCATTCCTGCGGTGACTGTACCCACAAAAACGCAGGCTCAAGAGCTTAACTATGCCTTTGCCTGCCCGGATCATGCATATCCACCCGTGGCGCAGGCGTTGGCTTCCGGGCGCTGCTGCGGGGAAATGTCGGTCCTGCGCAGTAGATTGTAGTGAGCCGGTTCCCGCAATCATGCCCTACCCGCTCCAGGAGACCAGAAAAGCCTTGCACCTCAAAAGCCTGACCGTCCGGGGGTTCAAGTCCTTTGCGTCTGCCACCACCTTCGACTTCGAACCCGGCGTCACCGCCGTGGTGGGTCCCAACGGATCCGGGAAGTCCAACGTGGTGGACGCCCTGGCCTGGGTCATGGGCGAGCAAGGCGCCAAAACCCTCCGCGGCGGCAAGATGGAGGACGTTATTTTCGCCGGGACGTCCGGACGGCCGCCCCTGGGCCGGGCCCACGTTTCGCTCACCATCGACAACACCGACGGCGCCCTGCCCATCGAATACAGCGAAGTCACCATTTCGCGGACGCTGTTCCGTACGGGCGGCTCCGAGTACGCCATCAACGGTGCCGGCTGCCGGCTGCTGGATATCCAGGAACTGCTCTCCGACTCCGGGCTGGGCCGGGAGATGCATGTCATCGTGGGCCAGGGCCAGCTGGACCGCGTGCTGCACGCCACCCCCGAGGACCGCCGCGGCTTCATCGAGGAGGCCGCCGGGATCCTCAAGCACCGCCGGCGCAAGGAACGCACCGTGCGGAAACTGGAAGCCATGCAGGCCAACCTCCAGCGCCTCACCGACCTCACCGGGGAAATCCGGCGCCAGCTGACGCCCCTGGGCAAGCAGGCGGAGGTGGCCCGCCGCGCGCAGCGCGTCCAGTTCGACGTCAGGGACGCCCGCGCCCGACTGCTCGCCGACGACCTCGTTCAACTGCAGCTGGCACTGGAGCAGGACGTGGCGGACGAAGCCGCGCTCAAAGCCCGGCGGACCGCCGTCGAACAGGAACTCGAAGCGGGCCGCAGGCAGCAGGCAGGGCTGGAGCAACTTGCGGCAGAGGCCACACCGCGACTGAACGCCGCCCGTGACACCTGGTACCGGCTCTCCACGGCCCGGGAGCGGCTGAGGTCGCTCGGCTCGCTGGCCACTGAACGCAGCCGCCTGCTGGGTTCCGAAGATGCCGCCCCCGCCCCAGGCCGGGACCCCGAACAGCTCGAACGCCAGGCCGCCCGGGTGCGGCAGGAGCTGGCCGAGCTTGAACAGGACATCGACACAAGGCGCAGTGCCCTGGAGACGGCCAGCGCCGCAAAGGCCGAAGCGGAGCAGGCGGCCCTGGCCGAGGACCAGCGGCTCACCGCCCAGCTCCGCGCTGCCGCCGACCGCCGCGAAGGACTGGCACGGCTGGCCGGCCAGGTGGCGGCCGCCAGGTCCCGGGTGGAGTCCGCGCAGGCGGAACTGGGACGGCTGCGCGAATCCCTTACCGCCGGAACGGAACGCCGCGCCCGTGCCCAGGCCGAGTTCACGGCGCTGGAGAACCAGGTGGCGGGCGTGGAGGAGGGGGAAGAATCCCTTGACGCCGACTATGAGGCTGCCAGCGAGGCCCTGGACGCTGTGCTCCAGGAGATCGCGGACCTCAAGGCCGCCGTCAACGAAGGGGTCCGCAAACGGGATGCCCTGGCCGCCCGGCTCGACGCCCTCAAGCTGGGCCTTGACCGCAAGGACGGCGCCCGGCACGTGCTGGAGTCCGGCCTTTCGGGGGTGCAGGGAAGCGTTGCCGCCTCGATCACCGTTCAGGCCGGCTATGAAGCGGCCATTGCCGCCGCGCTCGGGCAGGCATCCGAGGCAGTGCTGGTCCAGGACAAGGACACGGCCGTTGGGGTGCTGCAGCGGCTCAAGGACGACGACGCCGGGCGCGCGTCGCTGCTCCTCGCCTCGGCTGCGGCGGGCCACCAGGGGGACGGACACCAAGGTGGGGGCCCCACCGTCCGGCTGCCCGAAGGTGCGCAGTGGGCTGCCGGCCTCGTGGACGGACCCGCGGAGCACCTGGCTCTGGTCCGGCACCTGCTGGCCGGAACCGCCGTCGTCCCCGGCATCGACGCCGCGGCCGCGCTGGTGGACTCAGTGCCCGGACTCACGGTGGTCACCCCTGAGGGGGACGTCTTCACGGCGTTGACGGCGGCCGGCGGTTCGGCAAAGGCACCGTCACTGCTCGAGGTGCAGGCGGCAGTGGACGACGCCGGCCGCAGCCTTTCTGCGGTCACCGCGGACCTGGAGCGGAACAGGTTCGCACTGGCCGGCGCCGAGGCACGGCGCGCAGGTGCCCAGGAGGAAGCGGACGCTGCCCTGGACAAGCTGCACGAGTCCGATGCCCGCCTCGCCGCGGTCGCTGAGCGCCTGGGCCACCTGAACTCCGTCCTGCGCAGCGCCGTGGGGGAGAGCGAACGGATGGCCGCGTCCCTGGCGCGGGCGGAAGAGAATGTCGCTGCCGAGCAGGAAGCGCTCGCGGCCGTCACCGCCCGCCTGGCGGCAGCCCAGGAGGCACCCGTTGAAGAGGAACCCTCAACGGAACAGCGCGATGCCCTGGCGCGTGCCGCATCCGCCGCCCGTGCAGCGGAAGTTGAGGCACGGCTGTCCCTGCGCAGTGCCGAGGAGCAGCTCGCTGCCACCCGCAACCGGGTGGCATCGCTGGAACGCGCGGCCGCCACCGAGCGCCGTGCCCGGGAGGAAGCCGCGGAGCGCGCCCGGCGCCGCCGGATCCAGGCCAAACGGGCAGCCGCTGTCTCCGCGGGCGTGGAACTGGCACTCGGCTTCGTGGATGTCTCCGTGGACCTGGCCCGGCACGAACGGGACCTGGCGGAGGAGAACCGCGAGCTGCGTGACCGCGGACTGCGTGACATCCGGGAGGCGAACGACGCCCTGGCCCGGGACCTGGCCCAGCTCACCGACAATGTGCACCGTGATGAGCTGGCCCGGACCCAGCAGCGGGCCAGGATCGAGGCGGTGGAGACCCGCTCCGTGGACGAGCTGGGCATCACCCCCGAGGCGCTGGTGGAGGAGTTCGGCCCGCACGTCCCCGTTCCCGTTCCCGCGGAGGAAACCGGTGACAAGTGGGCAGCCCTCCGCGCCCCCGTTGACGCCGGCGGGCAGGAGATCGTGGAAGGAAAGCCCTACGTCCGGCAAGAACAGGAGAAGCGGCTGCGGAAGGCGGAACGGGACCTGGCCAGCCTGGGCAAGGTCAACCCCCTGGCACTTGAGGAATTCGCTGCGCTGGAGGAGAGGCACCAATTCCTCAGCACCCAGCTGGAGGACCTCAAGGCCAGCCGCCGGGACCTGCTGGACATCATCAAGGAAGTGGACGACCGCGTCCAGCGCGTCTTCGCCGAAGCCTTCGAGGACACCCAGGCGCAGTTCACCAGGGTGTTCGACCGCCTTTTTCCCGGCGGCGAAGGCCGGCTGGTCCTCACCGACCCCTCAGACATGCTGACCACCGGCATCGAGGTGGAGGCCCGTCCCGCGGGCAAGAAGATCAAGCGGCTGTCGCTGCTCTCCGGCGGCGAGCGGTCCCTGACCGCGGTGGCGCTGCTGGTGGCCATCTTCAAGGCCCGGCCCTCGCCGTTCTACGTCATGGATGAGGTTGAAGCGGCACTGGACGACACCAACCTGGGCCGGCTGATCACCATTTTCGAGGAACTTCGGGAATCCAGCCAGCTCATCGTCATCACCCACCAAAAGCGCACCATGGAAGTGGCGGACGCGCTGTACGGCGTAACCATGAGGGGCGACGGCGTCTCCACCGTGATCAGCCAGCGCCTCGGCGCCGAGGTGTAGCAGCAGCCCGGGGAACGGTGCGAAGGGGCAGGTCAACTGCGTGGCAGGCGCCGGAATGGGGCATGCCGTTTGTGAGAAGCTAGGGGAGTGAATGACATCCTTCCCATTGTCCTGTCCATTCTTGCTGCGCTGGTGGTCATCGGCGCGCTGATTCCGGTCCTGCTCAAGACGCGAAGGAACATCACCCGGTACCCCGGAACCCGGGACGCGAACGACCCCGAGATCCGCTCCGGCGGCAGCACGGCGGTGGCGGACCGTGACGGAACGATTGAACGCACGGGCCCCGCGGGCGTCGACCTCGAGGGCCTGGACACCACAACAGTTCCGGACAATGCGGCCGGACTGGAAACCATTCCCGTCGAAACACCGCTCCCTGTCGCAGGGCGCCTCACCCGCCTGCGCGAACGGCTGGTCCGCTCCAACAACATCATGGGCAAGGGCCTGCTGGCGCTGCTGTCCAGCGACCGGATCGACGAGAGTGTCTGGGACGAGGTGGAGGAAACCCTCCTGCTGGCTGACCTGGGAACCGAACCCACCATGCAGCTCGTGGACGCCCTGCGGGAGCGGGTCAAGGTCCTGGGCACCCGTACCCCGGAACACGTCAAGACCATGCTCCGCGAAGAACTCATCAAGCTCGTGGATCCCACCATGGACCGCAGCCTCAACGTCCAGCGCCATGCCGAGAAGCCCGCCGTCATGATGGTGGTGGGCGTGAACGGCGTAGGCAAGACCACCACCGTGGGCAAGCTGGCCCGCGTGCTGGTTGCCGAGGACAAGGACGTCCTGCTCGGTGCCGCGGACACCTTCCGTGCCGCCGCCGCCGAGCAGCTGGCCACGTGGGGCCAGCGCGTTGGCGTCCCCACCGTGAAGTCGGACATCGACGGCGCCGACCCCGCCTCGGTTGCCTACGAGGCCGTGAAGGCAGGCATCGAGCAGGAAGTCGACGTAGTCATGATCGACACTGCCGGACGCCTGCAGAACAAGGTGGGCCTGATGGACGAACTGGGCAAGGTCAAGCGTGTGGTGGAGAAGCTGGCAGAAGTGGACGAGGTCCTACTGGTCCTCGACGCCACCACCGGCCAGAACGGCCTGAACCAGGCCCGGGTCTTTTCCGAGGTGGTCAACATCACCGGCATCGTCCTGACCAAGCTGGACGGGACTGCCAAGGGCGGCATCGTCGTCGCCATCCAGAAAACACTGGGCGTGCCCGTCAAGCTCATCGGACTGGGCGAAGGCGCCGACGACCTGGCCCCGTTCGACACCGAGAGCTTCGTCGACGCCCTGCTCAACTAGCTGACTGCTGAACCGGCTAACTGCGTATTTGGCCTGGTCCCCGGCCTGCACCGCAGGCTACGACCCGGCCGTACGAAGCGTCTCGCGGGTGGGGAGCCAGGCGACGGCGGCCAGGAGCATGATGCCGCCGGTCACCCCGAAGGCCCAGCCGAAGCCCAGCCGGTCCGCCAGCAGCCCTGCCACGACCGGCCCGACGATCGCGCCGACGTCGGACATCATCTGGTAGATGGCCAGCACCTTGCCGCCGGAGCGGCCGTTGCCGATGACATCTGCCACGGCAGCCTGCTGGGCGGGGCCGAAGAGGCCGGATCCCATGCCGGCGAGCGTCGACGCTGCAAGGAACCAGAACAGGTCGGTGGCGATCCCGATCGCCGCGGTTGCCAGGGCTGCCACCAGCAAACCCGCAATCATCATGGGCTTGCGTCCCACTGAGTCCGCAAGGCGCCCCGAGAAAGTGAGCGCGGCGGCGTTGCCGGCAGCGAACACGGCCAAGGCCAGGCCGGCGGCCTGCGGGCCTGCTCCGAAAGCGGCCGCGGCGAACAGCGGCACCGTTGCCATCCGCACGCCAAAGGTGGCCCAGCCGTTGGCGAAACTGGAGGCGAGCGCCGAACGGTAGGTGCCTGCGCCCAATGCTTCGCCGAAGCGCATGTCCGGTGCCCGCTTCTGGGCGTCTCCGCCGTCCCTGCGCTGATGGCTGAGCTGGGTCTGCACCACGAACGCGGCAACCAGCAGGGCCGCGGCGTAGGCGAGGAACGGCACCCGCAGGCCCAGCCCGGCCAGGAGTCCGCCCACGATGGGCCCGCACACATTCCCGATCAGGAACGCTGAGGCATACGCGCCCGAGACCCTTCCCCTGCTTTGGGGCGGCGCCAGCCGGACCACCAGGGCCATTGATGCCACGGTAAACATCACCGAGCCTGCCCCGCCAAGGCCGCGGAACAGCAGCAACTGCCAGTAGTCCTGGGCGAACGCGCATGCGGCGGTGGACAGTGCCACAATCAACAGTCCCGCGACGTAGATTGGGCGTTCTCCCCGCTTGCCAATCAGGGCACCGCCGGCCGGAGCAAAGGCCAGGCGCATGAACGCGAAGATCGCCACAATGACGGCGGCCTCCGTGTTGCCCACCCCAAAGGTTGTGGCGAACTGCGGCAATACGGGCGCAACAAGCCCGAATCCAAGCGCTATGAGGAAGGCCGCGGCCAGCATCACCTTGATGTCGCGGGGGAGCTTCTCCCGCTGCGGCCGCAGCCGGGCCCAAAACCTTGAGGTGGCGCTGCTGGCGCGGGGTGGTGCCGTCATGCTGTGCAAGTCCTTGCTGGAAAGGGAGCCGGGTGGCTGCGCGGGTGCGGAAACATAACCGTAACAAGGCGGATATGCACCATTTACTTCCTTGAGGTTGTTGTAACAGGCCGGCAATCTAAATCCTCTGCGGGCGAAACACGCCACCCACACACTCTTTACAGGACGCTAAAGGCGTTGGCAGGCGGAGCTTTTCCGCAAGATTCGATGAGAGAGGACGTGCACCATGGAACTTACCGCAGGTCACGTTTGGGTCATGGTGGCGGCAGCCCTTGTGCTGTTCATGACACCCGGTCTGGCATTCTTCTACGGCGGCATGACCCGCGCCAAAGCAGCCCTGAACATGATGATGATGAGTTTCATCTCCATCGGCATGGTGGGCGTTGTCTGGGTCCTGTGGGGCGCCTCCATGAGCTCCGGGGAAGGGTTCATGGAGATCGTCGGCAACCCCTTCGCCACGTTCGGCCTTGAGGGCATCAACACCCCCGACGGCCTGATCAAGGTGGGCTACGCCGCAACGTTCGCCATCATCACGGTGGCACTGATCAGCGGCGCCATCGCAGACCGTGCCAAGTTCGGCGCCTGGTCCGTGTTCGTCCCGGTTTGGGTCACCCTGGTGTACTGCCCGCTTGCCTACATGGTGTGGGGCGGCGGCCTCTTCGGCCCCGAAGGCGCCATCGGCAAGGCCCTCGGCCCCGCCATCGACTTCGCCGGCGGCACTGTGGTCCACATCAACGCCGGCGTGGCCGCGCTCATCCTGGTCCTGATCATCGGCAACCGCAAGGGCTTCGGCAAGGACCCCAACCACCGTCCGCACAACATCCCGTTCGTCATGCTTGGCGCGGCCATCCTCTGGTTCGGCTGGTTCGGCTTCAACGGCGGCGCAGCCACCACTGCCGAACAGGGCGGCCTGATCTGGGTCAACACCCTCGCCGCCCCGGCAGCCGCCATGCTCGGCTGGCTTGTCACCGAGCGCATCCGCGACGGACACCCCACCTCGCTCGGCGCCGCATCCGGTGTGGTTGCGGGCCTGGTTGCCATCACTCCGGCCTGCGCCAACGTCAGCCCCGTGGGTGCCCTGGGCCTGGGCGTCGTGGCCGGCGTGGCCTCCGCCCTGGCAGTCGGGCTGAAATTCCGCTGGGGCTTCGATGACTCGCTCGACGTCGTGGGCGTACACCTTGTCTCCGGCATCATCGGCACCGTTGCCCTGGGCTTCATCGCACTGCCCACCGACGGTGTTGGCGGCGGCCTCTTCTACGGCGGCGGACTGGCGCAGCTCTGGGCACAGCTCGCGGCAGCCGGCATCGCCATCGCCTACTCCGCGATCCTGACCACCATCATCGCCCTGGCGATCCACAAGACCATGGGCTTCCGCGTCTCGCAGGAACAGGAAACGGTGGGTGTGGACCTCAGCCTGCACGCCGAGACTGCCTACGAGTTCGGCCTCAGCGGCCACGGCGGAAGCTTCCAGCCGCTGCACGACCTGATCACCGGCAAGGGCGTATCCCCTGAAGCCGCGCAGGCATTGGAAGCGCAGAAGGCACAGTCAGCAACAGGTAAGGAAAGCGTGGGGGCATGAAACTGATCACCGCAATCGTCAGGCCGGAAAAGCTCGAAGCCATCAGGGAAGGGCTGGAAGCCTACGGCGTCCAGGGCCTCACGGTCAGCGCGGCCAGCGGCTACGGCCGGCAGCGGGGCTACACCGAGGTGTACCGCGGGGCGGAATACAACGTGGACCTGTTGCCCAAGATCCGGGTGGAAGTCCTGGCCACGGACGAACAGGCCGATGACATCCTTGACGTGATCATTGCCAGCTCCAACACCGGCAGGGCCGGGGACGGCAAGGTCTGGACCATGGACGTCCATGAGGCAGTGCGGGTCCGCACAGGGGAACGCGGGGTGGCCGCCATCTAGGGCGGAGCACTGCGGCCCCAGCGGACAGCAGTAACTGGAAAATCAGCAGGACGGGCGGGAACCGGAAGGTCCCGCCCGTCCTGCTGACGTTTAAATTGTCACGCCCACGTTGCCGTGGACCGCTCAGTCCTGTTGCCGGTTGGTGGGCCAGGAGGCCGGGCCCGCCGAGCCGGCGTCGTACTCCTCCAGGGGTACTTCCCCCTGCGCCCATGCCTTGAGCACGGGCTCAACAATCCGCCAGCAGTCCTCCGCCGTGTCACCCCGCACTGACAACAGCGGGTCACCGGACAGTACGCCTTCCAGCACCTCACCGTAGGGCAGCAGGTCGGAGGCACTCAGTTCCGCTTCCAGGGTGACCCGGCCCAGGCTGAAGATGTTTCCTGGACCGTTGACGTCGACGTCGAACTCCAGCGTGTCCGGGCCAAAACCGATCCGCAGCTGGTTGGGGGAGTCCACCCCGGTGAAGCCCTGGGGGAGGTGGGGTACCGGAAGGAAGGTGACCACGGCCTCCTTGCGCTTGTCGCCCAGGGCCTTGCCCGAGCGCAGGATGAACGGAACGCCGCGCCAGCGCCAGTTGTCGATGCCCACCTGGATTTCGGCGAGCGTCTCCGTTTCCCGGCTGGCGTCCACACCTTCCTCCCTGGCGTAGTCGGGAACCTCTTTGCCTGCCACGGTGCCGGCCGTATAACGGGCCCTGCGTGTTGAATCGGTGAAGGGTGCGCTGACGCTGCTGGCGCGAAGGACGGTGGACACTGCGTCGCGCAGGTCGCGCTCGCCGATGGTGGCCGGAGGCTCGATGGCCATCACGGCCATGACCTGCAGGAGGTGGCTCTGGATCATGTCCCGGAGGGCGCCGGCGCCGTCGTAGTAGCGGGCGCGCCCCTCCAGGGCCAGGTCCTCGTCGAAGAAGATTTCCACCTTTTCCACGTGCTGCCGGTTCCACACCGGCTCCAGGAAGTTGTTTGCGAACCGCAGGCCCAGGATGTTGAGGACTGTGGCCTTGCCCAGGAAGTGGTCCACCCGGTGGATGTGGTCCTCCGGGACGAGGCGCGCCAACGTCTGGTTGAGGGAGCGGGCGGACTCCTCACTGGAGCCAAAAGGCTTCTCCATCACCAGGCGCGTGCCGGCTGCAACTTCGCCAGGCTGCAGGGTCTCGCATGCCAGCTGGCTGATGCGGGGTGGCAGTGCGAAGTAGACGGCCACCGGGCCTTCAAGGGTTTTCAGCAGGGCAGCCAGCGCGCCCTTGGCCGTCACATCCACCTGGTGGTACACCGTCTCCTTCTGCAGCAGGTCCAGGGCTTCCTTGCCCGGCTCATCCGCTGCCCCGGCTGCCGCCGCAAACGATGACTGGACCCGCTCTCGCCACTGTTCGGGCGTCCATGGGTCAGAACCGGCCCCCACCAGGCTGAGGCCAGCGGCCCGGCCTGCGGCAACAAGCCGCGCCAGGCCCGGCAGGAGGAGGCGGCCGGTGAGGTCGCCCGAGGCGCCGAGGATTAGCAGGGTCTTGACAGTTGTTTGGCTCGTCATTTGGCCAGCATGCCACCTTAGGTGTCTGACTTGATACCCTAGATAGTCGAGTCCCGATCATCTCCTGAAAGAAGTTCACGGCGCGTGTTCAATTCACTCTCTGACCGGTTGACAGCAACCTTCAAGAATCTCCGCGGCAAGGGCCGCCTTACGGAGGCCGATGTTGATGCCACCGTCCGCGAGATCCGCCGTGCCCTCCTGGACGCCGACGTCGCCGTACCGGTGGTCCGCGAATTCACCGGCCGGGTCCGCGAACGCGCCCTGGGCGCCGAGGTCTCTGCCGCGCTGAACCCCAGCCAGCAGATTGTCAAGATCGTCAACGAGGAACTCCAGGAGATCCTTGGCGGCGAGACCCGGCGCATCCGGCTGGCCAAGAACGGCCCCACCATCATCATGCTTGCCGGCCTTCAGGGTGCGGGCAAGACCACCCTCGCGGGCAAGCTGTCCAAGTGGCTGAAGGCCCAGGGCCACAGCCCCATGCTGGTGGCCTGCGACCTCCAGCGCCCCAACGCCGTCACGCAGCTGCAGGTGGTGGGCCAGCGCGCCAACGTGCCGGTTTTCGCACCGCACCCCGGCGCCACCTCCCAGGAACTGGACCAGCCCGCCGGCGACCCGGTCGCCGTCGCCCGGGCCGGCGTCGAGGAAGCACGCCAGAAGCTGCACGACGTCGTCATCGTCGACACCGCCGGCCGCCTTGGTGTGGACGCGGACATGATGGAACAGGCCCGCCAGATCCGCCGCGCCATCGTCCCCAACGAAGTCCTCTTCGTGGTCGACTCCATGATCGGCCAGGACGCCGTGAACACGGCCCTCGCCTTCGATGAAGGCGTCAACTTCACCGGCATCGTGCTGTCCAAGCTCGACGGCGATGCCCGCGGCGGTGCCGCGCTTTCCGTTTCGTCAGTGACGGGCAAGCCCGTCATGTTCGCCTCCACGGGTGAAGGGCTGGACGATTTCGAGCTCTTCCACCCGGACCGGATGGCCTCGCGCATCCTGGACATGGGCGACATCCTCACGCTCATCGAACAGGCTGAGAAGGCCTGGGACAAGGATGAAGCCGCCCGGATGGCGAAGAAGTTCGCCGACCAGGAAGACTTCACCCTTGAGGACTTCCTGGCCCAGATGCAGCAGATCCGCAACATGGGCTCCATGAAGAAGATGCTCATGATGATGCCGGGCGCGCAGAACATCCGGCAGCAGCTGGAGCAGTTCGACGAGCGGGAGATCGACCGTGTCGAGGCGATTGTCCGGTCCATGACCCCGCACGAGCGGCTTGCCCCGAAGATCATCAACGGTTCGCGCCGCGCCCGCATCGCCCGTGGTTCCGGCGTCCACGTGTCCGAGGTCAACGGCCTGCTGGAACGGTTTGCGCAGGCCCAGAAGATGATGAAGAAGATGGCCCAGGGTGGAATGCCGGGAATGCCAGGGATGCCCGGCCTGCCCGGAGCCGGCGGCGGTGCGCGGAAGAACGCCAAGAACGCGCCCAAGAAGAAGGCCAAGTCCGGCAACCCGGCCAAGGCTGCGCAGGAGCGCAAGGAAGCCGAAGCCCGGCGCGCCAATGCTGCCAAGGCACTGCCCACCGGAGCCGCCTTCGGCCAGCAGGGTGGCGACTTCGACCCGTCCCAGCTGAACCTCCCCAAGGGCTTCGACAAGTTCCTGGGCAAGTAGCAGTTCACCACCATCGTGCAGCGCCAGGTGTCGTTTTGATCGCTCAAGACGACACCTGGCGCTTTTCGGTGGGGATGCCGGCAGCGTGGAATAGGGTTGGGACATGTTCAAGCAGAGGGTAGTGTTCGTGCACGGCGCCGGAAACTTCGGCGCCGCCGCGTGGCCGCGCCAGCACGGCATGGCACTGTCCTATGACGCGCTGTTCCTGCGCCGGCACGGCTACGATGCCGTCGCGGATCCGGTGGAGTCCTCGTTCGCCGAAGACACCGCCATTATCCTGCGGTCCTTGGCGGACGACGGGCGCGGCGCCGCGGGCGGCCACGTGGTGGCGCATTCCCAGGGGGCCATCGCCGCCATGATGGCCGCGGTGGAACGTCCCGACCTGGTCTTTTCATTGACCCTGGTGGAACCGGCGTGCCTCTCGCTGACCGCGGAACTGCCGGCCACGGCCGCCCACATCAGCCTGATGCAGCCCCTCTTCGACGTGCGCCACCAACTCAGCGACGAAGACTTCCAGCGCGAATTCGTCCGCCGGGTCTACGCCACGGACCTCCAGCAGCCTGCCACCATGGAGGAGAAGCGGTCCGCCCGCAGGCTCCGGCTCCAGTCGCCTTCGTGGGAGGCACCGCTGCACATCGTTCCCGGCGTGCCCACGCTGGTCCTGACCGGCGGCTGGGAACCACTCTATGAGGAAATTGCCGGATACCTCCGGGAGACCGGCGCCCTGCACCACGTCGCAGCGGGAGGGCACCGGCCCCAGGACTCCCCGGAAGGGGACCAGGCCATCCGCCAGTTCATCCGGCAGGTCGGCCGGAGCCAGCCGGCCCGGGCTTCCTGAGCCGGGCGCGGCTGGCATCCAGCGCTGCAGCCGGTCAGCTTTCCGCGGGCACCCGCAGTTCGGGCAGGTAGACCTTGCCGCCCGCAGCCAGGAACTCCTCACTTTTCGCCCGCATCCCCGACGCCACGCCGGCGACCGCAGCCTGGGCCTCCGCTGAGCCGAATTCGTCCCGGATGTCCTGGCTGATCCGCATCGAACAGAACTTCGGCCCGCACATGGAACAGAAGTGCGCCGTCTTGGCGGGTTCCGCCGGCAGGGTCTCGTCGTGGAAGGCCTCGGCGGTGACAGGGTCCAGCGACAGGGCAAACTGGTCGCGCCAGCGGAACTCGAAGCGGGCCTTGGACAGCGCGTCGTCCCGTTCGTGGGCGCCGGGGTGGCCCTTGGCGAGGTCCGCCGCGTGCGCCGCAATCTTGTAGGTGATCACGCCGGTCTTTACATCGTCCTTGTTCGGCAGGCCCAGGTGCTCCTTCGGGGTGACATAGCAGAGCATGGCGGTCCCGTACCGGGCAATCTCGGTGGCACCGATGGCCGAGGTGATGTGGTCATAGCCAGGGGCAACGTCAGTCACCAGCGGCCCCAGGGTGTAGAACGGCGCGCCCTTGCACAGCTCCTGCTGGCGCTCGACGTTTTCCCGAACCAGATGGAACGGCACGTGGCCCGGGCCTTCCACCATCACCTGCACGTCGTACTTCCAGGCGCGCTGCGTTAGTTCGGCGAGCGTGTCCAGCTCCGCGAACTGGGCCGCGTCGTTGGCGTCCGCCGTCGAGCCCGGGCGCAAACCGTCCCCCAGGGAAAAGGCGACGTCGTACTTCGCGAAGATCCCGCACAGCTCATCGAAGTGGGTGTACAGGAAGTTCTCCTGGTGGTGGGCCAGGCACCATCCCGCCATGATCGAGCCGCCGCGGGAGACGATGCCCGTTACCCGGTTGGCTGTCAGCGGGACGTAGCGCAGCAGCACCCCGGCGTGGATGGTCATGTAGTCCACACCCTGTTCACACTGCTCGATCACGGTGTCCCGGAAGATTTCCCACGTCAGGGCGTTGGCCTCGCCGTTGACCTTTTCCAGCGCCTGGTAGATGGGCACGGTGCCGATCGGTACGGGGGAGTTGCGGATGATCCACTCCCGCGTGGTGTGGATGTCGTCGCCGGTGGACAAATCCATCACTGTGTCGGCACCCCACTGGGTGGCCCACTGCAGCTTGTCCACCTCCTCCGCGATGGAGCTGGTTACTGCGGAGTTGCCGATGTTGGCGTTGATCTTCACCACGAAGGCCTTGCCGATGATCATCGGCTCGGATTCCGGATGGTTGATGTTGCTGGGGATGATCGCCCGGCCCGCCGCGAGCTCACTGCGCACCAGCTCCACGTCGCAGTTTTCGCGCAGCGCCACGAAGCGCATTTCCTGGGTGATGATGCCCTGCCGCGCATAGTGCATCTGCGTCACTGTGCGGCCGTCGACGGCGCGGCGGGGCACCGGCTGGGCACCCTTCCACTCCGCGGAGGCGGCACCCCGGCGCACAGCCGAGCGGCCGTCGTCGAGCAGGTTGCGCTCCCGGCCGCTGTAGGGCTCGGTGTCCCCGCGCCCCGCAATCCATTCTGAGCGGAAGGGTGCCAGGCCGCGCACGGGGTCGCTGCCCGGCCCTGCGGTCCGGTAGGTCCGGAACGGCGGGTTCGCCTGGCCGTTGGGTGACGGCTCCAAGGCAATTTCCGTCACCGGCACCCGGATTCCCGCTTTTTCGTCCTCGACATAGGCGAGCGAGTGGGACTTCAGGGATTGGGTCACCGGATATTCCGCTGCGTCGCCGGGCTCGCCGGCGGACGGCAGGAGGGCAGGGTTCAACTGGGTGTTTTGTGTACTCAAGGGAATACTCACTTCCTTCGCCGGCATTACCCGGACAGGTTCAACGGTCGCAGGCTGCATCAGCCCGATCTCAGCCCCTGCAGGGGCACCCGTGTGGTCAGGAACGAAGCTACCACAGGCCCCTGGAACTGCCTTGTCACATTTCCCGGTGCTAGCCTGTCCGGGCAGCGAAAGGAAGTCCTGATGCCGGAAGTCATTGAATTCAGCGGACCCGTCCTGACCGGACCGGACAGCGTCAGGTACGGGCTTTGGTCCGTGGACGGGACCCTCACCTTCACCCCGCCTGGGACGGAGCCCGGCAGGGTCCTTGACGGCTGGGTACTGCCCGGGTTCGTTGACGCCCACTGCCACATCGGGCTCGGCCCAGGCGGCCCCGTTGACGCCGCAACAGCTGAAAACCAGGCCCTGGCCGACCTCAACGCAGGAACCCTGCTGGTCCGCGACGCCGGATCGCCGGCCGACACCCGCTGGATGCAGGGCGGCCGGGACTATCCCGTGCTGATCCGTGCCGGGCGCCATGTGGCGCGGACGCGCCGCTATTTGCGCGGCTTCGCTGAGGAGGTGGAGCCGGAAGGCCTTGTGGAGGCGGTCCGCAAGCAGGCCCGCCACGGCGACGGCTGGGTCAAGCTGATGGGTGACTGGATTGACCGCAGCGCCGGCGACCTGGCGCCTTCCTTTCCTGCCGCCGTCGTGCGTGACGCCGTCCAGGCAGCCCATGAGGAAGGTGCCCGGGTGACGGCGCACTGCTTCGCCGAGGACACCCTCGATCAGATGCTGGACGCCGGCATCGACTGCATTGAACATGCCACGGGCCTGCTGCCCCGCCACCTGCCCCGGTTCGCCGAGCAGGGGGTGCCAATCGTGCCCACCCTTATCAACATCGCAACCTTTCCGGACATCGCTGCACAGGCGGACCCCAAGTTCCCCCGGTACGCCGCACATATGCGCGCCCTGTGGGAACGCAGGCTGGAACGGGTGGCGGAGGCGCATGCCGCGGGGGTGCGGATCTTCGCCGGAACTGACGCGGGCAGCACGATCCGCCACGGCAGGATCGCTGACGAGATCCTGGCACTGCACCAGGCCGGGCTGCCGATGGCAGCAGCACTGGATGCCGCCTGCTGGGCAGCCCGCGCCTGGCTGGGGGCGGACGGCTTGGCAGAAGGGGCACGGGCCGACGTCGTGGTGTGCCGGGAGGACCCGCGGGCCGCACCGGAAACCATCAGGGACCTGGAACACGTGGTGCTGGGCGGCCGCATCGTCCGCTGACTGGAAGAGCCCGGGAAACTTGGAATAAATTGAAGCTTCAAGTAATTTTACTATGTGACAGGCCGCCAACGGGACGGCCTCCAACACAAGGAGCCTTCAATGACCGCAGCAGCCAGCAGCCAGGATCTTCTTCCTGCCGACCTCGCCATGGGCACCGTGATGCTCAAGGTGGGGGACATGAAGCTCATGACCGACTATTACCAGCGCGCGCTGGGGCTTGAGGTGGTGGCTGAGCAGGACGGCGGGCTCTACCTTGGCCGCCTCGGGACCCCTTTGGTCCACCTGGCACCGGCGCCCGGGCTGCATCTTCCCGGCAGGGGAGAGGCGGGCCTGTTCCACACTGCCCTGCTGTTCGAGGACCAGGCCTCCCTGGCCGCCACGGTCGCCACCGCCGCCCAGTATGAGCCGCGATCCTTCACCGGCAGCGCCGACCACCTGGTGAGCGAGGCCTTCTACTTCACCGATCCCGAAGGCAACGGCATTGAGCTGTACTGGGACCGACCGCGCAGCAACTGGTCCTGGAACGGAACGGACGTGGTGATGGACAGCCTTGCCCTGCCGCCGCAGCGGTACCTGGAGCAATACCTTACGGAGCAGTCCCTGGAAGGCCAGCGGCAAACGTCCGCCGGTGTTGGGCACGTGCACCTCCAGGTGGGCGACGTCCAGACTGCCCGGGACTTCTACGTGGGAACCCTCGGCTTCGAAAAGACGGCAGGCTGGCACGGGCAGGCCTTGTTCGTATCCGCCGGCCGCTACCACCACCACATGGCAATGAACGTCTGGAACAGTCGCGGTGCCGGGCCCCGCAAGGACACGCTGGGGCTTGGGGAAGTGCTGATCGAGGTTCCTTCAGGGGACGACGTCGGGGCGCTGGCCGACCGCCTCAAGGTTGCCGGAGTGGCCTCGCACCACACCGGTGCCGAGCTCCGCTTCGAGGACCCGTGGCGCAACCGGATCCGGGTGGCTGTCCGCTGACGGCCGACCTTGGCCGGGCGTTTGCACGGCACCGCGGCAGATTAGGGTGCTGGTGTGCGCCGACACACGGGCAACTACTAGGCTGATGCCGTACGGCCGGGCTGCACCAGCGCCCGGCGCGCTGTTCCGCCAACGGAAGAAGGGCAACCGCCATGGGCTTCACCGAGATCTTTGTCGCCACCCATGACGCCGCGCTGAAACGCGCCGGCATCCTCGATCAAGGAAGCGGCTCCGCGGCGGCCGGCCGCCCCGCCGGCCAGGCGGTGCGGATCGAGGGGATCAGCGACTTTGAGGTCGAGCAACTCGGTGACCTGGCGGGCACGGCCGTCCACGCAGGCGGGGCCGACTACGAGCTGACCATGGTGGATGTCTCCAGCGATTCGCTCCTCGCCGTTCCGCCCGCCATGGTCCGCGCCCTGGCGGACCTGCTCACCTACGAAACCGAAGGTGAAGGCAACGTCCTCGACGATGTGGCCGAACAGTGGGCCGCCCAGGAGGACATGCCGTTCGACGCCGGACTTGCCCGGACCTATGTGCAGCAACTGGCCCAACTTGCCTCCGGCATCGACGATTCCGAGCGGACTGGACTCTATGTCTGGTCCGCCTGAACCCGGTCCTGGTAGCCTCCGGCGCTCCTCGTGCAGCCGGCGCGTCCGCCGCACCTGCGCCAAGTCGAAATAACCGCGCTCATCTGGCACAATGGACAGGTACTCGATCCGCGCGGCCCCTCTCTCCGCGTCCGGATCCTGTCCTTCGAGCCCGCAAGTACGGCCCGCCCCACGGGTGCAGAAAGCCGGGTTCACCCCTTTTCTGAAACAGGAGTGACCACAAAAGTGGCCGTAAAGATTCGCCTTAAGCGCTTCGGCAAGATGCGCGCCCCGTACTACCGCATCGTCGTTGCGGACGCACGCACCAAGCGTGACGGCCGTGCCATCGAGGAGATCGGCAAGTACCACCCCACCGAAGAGCCCTCATACATCGAGGTCAACTCAGAGCGTGCCCAGTACTGGCTGTCCGTCGGCGCCCAGCCGTCCGAGCAGGTTGCCGCCATCCTGAAGATCACCGGTGACTGGCAGAAGTTCAAGGGCCTGCCGGGCCAGGAAGGCACCCTCAAGACCAAGGTCGAGAAGGAATCCTTCGTTGCCCCGGAGAAGGGCTCGGTCATCATCCCGGAAGCCATCACCAAGAAGGCCTCCAAGTCTGACGCTGCCGAGGCCCCGACCGACGCCGAAGCTGAGACCACCGAGGCTGAGTAGATTGCTGGCAGAAGCGCTGGAGCACCTGGTCCGCGGAATCGTCGATTCCCCGGATGATGTCAAGGTCAGTTCGAAGAGCAACCGCCGGGGGGACACCCTCGAGGTGCGCGTTCACCAGGACGACCTTGGACGGGTGATTGGCCGCCAGGGCCGCACGGCCCGCGCATTGCGCACCGTGGTGGCAGCACTGGCCGGCGGCGAACCGGTCCGCGTCGACGTCGTCGACACCGACCGCCGCCGCTGAGCGCTCGGCAACATTCAGTTCCTGCTCCGGCCCCTCCACCACCAGGTGGAGGGGCCGGTTTGCTTTCAACAACACAGTTCTTTCACCAGAAACACCACAACCCGGAACAGAGGAACAGATGCAGCTTCAGGTGGCGCGGATCGGCAAGCCGCACGGCATACGCGGAGAAGTCACCGTCCAGGTGCTGACGGACGCCCCGGAAGACCGCTTTGTCCCCGGCACTGCGTTCGTGGTTGAGCCTGCAGCGTCCGGTCCCCTCACCGTGAGCAGTGCCCGCTGGAACAAGGACATCCTCCTGCTGGGTTTCGAGGAAGTTGCCGACCGCAACCGGGCGGAGACCCTGCGCGGCGCCAAGCTGTTCATCGAAACCGAGGAGCTCGACGAGGACGACGACGAGGGCTGGTACGAGCACGAACTCGTCGGCCTTGAGGCCCGGGTCGGCTCACAGGTGGTGGGCAAAGTGACGGCGCTGAACACCATGCCCGTCCAGGACCTGCTCATGGTCACCACTCCCGGCGGTGAAGAAATCCTCATCCCGTTCGTGGAACAAATCGTGCCCGAGGTCCACGTTGAGGAAGGCTACATCCTCCTCACCCCGCCGGACGGACTCTTCGAACTCAACTCCGACGAAGCCGCCGCCCCCGGAACGGAAGGCACGGACTAGATGCGGATCGACGTCGTCAGCATCTTCCCTGAATACCTTGCCCCGCTGGAACTGTCGCTGATCGGCAAGGCCCGCCAGGACGGAATCCTGGACCTGCACGTCCACGACCTGCGCAGCTTCACCACCGACAAGCACCGTTCCGTGGACGACACCCCCTATGGTGGCGGTGCCGGAATGGTCATGAAGCCCGAACCCTGGGCGCAGGCCCTCGCCGCCGTGGCGGAAGGGCGCCCCGATCCGCAGCACAGGCCCGTGCTCATCGTTCCGTCTCCCGCAGGGGAACGGTTCACGCAGGCCCTCGCCTATGAACTGGCGGAGGAGCAGCACCTGGCATTTGCATGCGGGCGCTACGAAGGCATCGATGAACGCGTCATCGAATGGGCTCAGGAACACTTCACCGTCCGGCCCGTCAGCCTGGGTGACTACGTGCTCAACGGCGGGGAAGTGGCCGTCCTGGCCATGGTGGAGGCCATCGGCCGACTGCTCCCCGGCGTTGTGGGCAATCCCGAGTCCCTGGTGGAGGAATCCCACTCCGACGGGCTCCTGGAATACCCGGTCTACACCAAGCCTTCAGTCTGGCGGGACCGCGAAGTGCCGCCGGTGCTCCTCAGCGGCAACCACGGCAAAATTGCGCAGTGGCGCCGACACGAACAGTACCGCAGGACGGCGGACCGCCGCCCGGACCTCCTGCAGGGGTTCGACGCCGGCAGCCTCCCGCGTGCCGACCGCACGGAACTGCACAACCTGGGCTACGACGTCGTGGACGGCCGCCTGGTCCGCCGCCCGGAACCGGGCGCCGCACAGGAGGACTAACCCCGGCGGAATTGGCGTAACCCTGCTGCTGTGGCAAAATTAAGACTTGTGTCTGCTGGGTCCGCACCTGCCACAGGGGGTAGCGCGGCCAACAGCCTGACAACCGGCCCCATCAACCCTTGAAGCGGCCGGACCACTTTACTTCGGCGGTGTTGCCCGGCGCGCCTTCCAGCGGGCCGACTTGCCTGCCGTGACCCAAAGTGAATGACCTGTGGCGTTCACCAGGAGTGCAATCATGCATATTCTCGACTCCGTCGATGCAGCCTCGCTGCGCAACGATGTTCCCGAGTTCCGCGCCGGCGACACCCTCAAGGTGCACGTGAACATCATCGAAGGCAAGAACACCCGTGTCCAGGTCTTCCAGGGCTTCGTCCTGGGCCGCCAGGGCGATGGCGTGCGCGAGACCTTCACTGTCCGCAAGGTTTCCTTCGGTGTGGGTGTGGAGCGTACCTTCCCGGTGCACTCCCCGATCATCGAAAAGATCGAGGTTGTCACCAAGGGTGACGTCCGCCGCGCCAAGCTGTACTACATGCGTGCGCTGCGCGGTAAGGCCGCCAAGATCAAGGAAAAGCGCGACTTCAGCTCCGCCAAGTAAGTCCTCCCCGGACTTATTGCCAGGCTGGAGCGCGGCCGTAGCCGGCAAGCGCCGGAGCAATGCACCAGCGCCAGGATACGGACCATGCACCAGACAAAACGCCAGCCCCGCAAAAAGGGCTGGCGTTTTGTCGTTGTGGCGGCGCTGCTCCTTGCCGTTGCCATCAGCGGGTTGGTGCGCTCACTGTGGCTGGACGTCTACTTCATCCCGTCGGAGTCCATGGAGCCGCTCCTGGAAGGCGGGGACCGCATCCTGGTCTCGCGCACGGACTTCCAATCCGAACCCATCCGGCGCGGCGACGTGGTGGTCTTTGACGGCCGGGGCAGTTTCGCCCCGCTGAACAGCGGCAAGGGCCCCTTGGCGGATGCAGCCGCCTCCGCCCTGCAATGGCTCGGCATCGCCGGCAGCGACACCACCTACGTTAAAAGGGCCATCGGCGTTCCCGGCGACACAGTGGTCTGCTGCGACGCCGCCGGGAAGGTTACCGTCAACGGCGTGCCCCTCGACGAGCCCTACATCTTCCCAGGGGACGTTCCCAGTACCCAGAAATTCAGCACCGTGGTTCCCGAAGGCAGGCTGTGGCTGATGGGGGACCACCGCTCCGTCTCCGCTGACTCCCGCAGCCTGCTCGGCGCCCCTGGCGGCGGGCTGGTGCCGCTGGACCGGGTGATCGGCCGGCCGGTCCAGATCCTTTGGCCGCTTGATAGATTTGCACCTGTAGCACGGCCGCCCGCAACGGGGCCAAAAACACAGAACGGACGGTAAATGCCCGAGAACCACGCGCGAAAACCTGAACCGCGCCACGACGGCGCTTCAGAAACGCCGGCCGTCCACGCCTCCTCCACGCCGGCTTCGGGGGAGGGCACCGATGCGTCCGCCTCCGTCCACAGGCGCAACCGGGGAGCGTCCAAGGCTGCCGGCAAGTCCACCGGCAACCCCTTCCTCGGATGGCTGAAGGAAATCGCCACGGTGGTGGTCATCGCCGTGGTGCTGTCCTTCCTCATCAAGACGTTCCTCTTCCGGGCATTCTTCATCCCTTCCGAATCCATGGTGAACACCCTGGATGTGGACGACCGGATTTTCGTCAACCTCCTGGTCCCGGAGCCGTTTGCCCTGAGCCGCGGGGACGTTGTGGTGTTCCGCGACACCAAGGGCTGGCTGCCCCCGGCTCCGCCCAAGGCACAAGGCCCGTTCACCTGGGTCCAGGACGGCCTGACGTTCGTTGGCCTCCTGCCCGACAACACCGACCAGCACCTGGTCAAGCGCGTCATCGGACTGCCGGGAGACCACGTGGTCTGCTGCGACGCCGGCGGTAAACTGACCATTAACGGAACCTCCATCGACGAGACCTACATCAACCCCGCAGAAGTGCCGCAGGTCCGCAACTTTGACGTCACCGTCCCGGAAGGCAAGGTGTGGGTCATGGGTGACAACCGCAACCACTCCGCCGACTCGCGGGCCCACATGGAAACCGACGGCGGATTCATTGACCTCAAAGACCTGGAAGGAAAGGCTGCCGTGATCGCGTGGCCTCTGAACAGGATCAAGACCCTGGACAACTACCCGGACGTCTTCAAGAGCGTCCCGGCGGCGCGCTGACCATGTCCCCGGCAGTACAGGCTTCTGCAGCAGTGCAGGCTGCTCCGGCAGCGAAGGCTCGTGCAGGCTCCAAGCCGGCGGCACGTGGCGGCAAGGCCCCCACGCTGCGGCATGAGCGGACCTTCAAGGCGCAGGGGGTACGGTTCCTGGCCGGGGTGGATGAGGTGGGCCGCGGGGCCCTCGCAGGCCCAGTCAGCGTGGGAATCGCCGTCGTAGACCTCGAACGCCAAAAGCCGTTGGCGGGCGTGCGGGACAGCAAGCTCCTTAGCCCCGCGGAACGGGAACGGCTGGATCCCCTGGTGCGGCGATGGAGCGTCGCCTCGGCAGTGGGGCATGCCAGCGCGGCCGAGATCGATTCGCTGGGGATCATTGCCGCACTGCGGCTGGCCGGAACCCGGGCATGGGGGGCGATCCTGGAGACCGGAATCCTTCCGGAGGCGGTGCTGCTGGATGGAAGCCACAACTGGCTTTCCCCGGCGGAGCAGCTGTCCCTGTTCGACCAGCCCGTGCTGGAGGTGGGGTGTGAGGCCCCCGTCCACACCAAGGTCAAGGCGGACATGCAGTGCCTCAGCGTGGCCGCTGCCAGTGTCATCGCCAAGGTGGAGCGGGACCGGATGATGCGGGAACTGCACAGCGAGTACCCCGATTACGGCTGGGAGATCAACAAGGGGTACGCCACCGCAGCCCACCGGAACGTGCTCCGCGCTGCCGGCCCCACGCCCTACCACCGGGTCAGCTGGCGTCTGCTGGGCGGGGAGCTGCAGGCTGCGGACGTCCCTGACGGGGAAGAGCCGTACGAAGACTGAGTCCTGCGCCAGGCTCCAGGGGTGCCGGACATGGTGCAAGATGGAAGCATGAGTGCTGAAGATCTTGAGAACTATGAAACCGACATGGAGCTTCAGCTCTACCGTGAATACCGCGACGTCGTCGGCCTGTTCAGCTATGTTGTCGAGACCGAGCGCCGCTTCTACCTTGCCAACCACGTGGACCTCCAGGCCCGCAGCGCCGACGGCGAGGTCTACTTCGACTTGACCCTCCAGGATGCCTGGGTCTGGGACGTCTACCGCTCGGCCCGGTTCGTCAAAAGCGTCAGGGTCCTGACCTTCAAGGACGTCAACGTCGAGGAACTGCCCCGCAACGAGGAGCTGGCCCTGCCCAAGGACGTGGACCTGGGCAACTAGGACTCATCGGGGGAGCCCCACTTCCCCTCAACACCAGGCCCTGTCCACATACGGCGGGGTCCTTCTGTCCTCCGCATGCCTCCGCCGCCAGGCTGGTTGCGGAGGTAGACATGAAATCAAAAGACCTGTTGGGCAGGCACGGCGAGGACCTCGCCGCCGGCTTCCTTGAAGCTCTGGGCATGCTGGTGGTGGAGCGCAACTGGCGGTGCGCTGAGGGTGAGATCGACATCGTTGCCCTTGACGGCGATGCCCTGGTCATCGCCGAGGTGAAGACCCGCCGCTCCCTGGACTACGGCCACCCCTTCGAAGCGGTGGGACCGGAAAAGCTGGCACGGCTGCACCGCCTGGGCGGAGCATGGTGCCGGGACCGGGAACTGCGGATGCCGCTGCGCCGCGTGGACGTTATCGCCGTAGTGGACGACGGCGCTGGCGAACCTGTGGTGGAGCACCTCAAGGGGGTGGGGTGATGGCGCTCGGCCGCACCTACTCCATCGCCCTGGTGGGACTGAATGGTTACCTGGTCGAGGTTGAGGTGGACATCGGCCAGACCCTCCCGGCATTTGTCATCCTGGGCCTGCCGGATGCTTCGCTGAACGAGGCCAAGGAGCGCATCCGTTCAGCGGCCAAGAACTCGGGCATACCGCTCAGCCGCAGGAAGATCACCGCCAACCTCATTCCTGCCTCACTCCCCAAGCGCGGCTCCGGGTTCGACCTTGCGGTGACCATGGCCGTGCTCCGTGCGGCGAACGACATCAAGCCCACCGGACGCACTGTCTTCATCGCTGAGCTTGGACTCGATGGAAGGCTGCGTCCCGTCCGGGGCATCCTGCCTGCAGTCATGGCGTCGGTCCAGGCCGGCTACCCGGAGATCGTGGTGGCACAAGCAAATTTTGCCGAGGCTTCCCTTGTCCCGGGTGCCCAGGTGCGCGGCTACCGCACACTTGCCCGGCTGGCCCTCGACTTTGGGGCTGATCCCCAGGAGCTTGCCCTGGATTTCGAACCGGACGACGCCGACGATGACACGGAGGGGGCTCCACAGACCGGGCTGTGTCCGGACATGGCAGATGTCTCCGGCCAGGGCGATGCCCGCAGGGCGCTGGAAGTTGCAGCCGCAGGGGCCCATCATCTGCTCCTCACCGGGCCGCCGGGCGCGGGCAAGACCATGCTGGCGGAGCGGCTGCCCGGTCTTCTGCCGGACCTTGGCGACCATGAGTCAATGGAGGTCACGGCCATCCACTCGCTGTGCGGACTGCCGGCCTCCTCGGTGCAGCTCCTGCGCCGGCCGCCCTTCGAGAACCCCCATCATTCAGCCACCGCCGCAGCCATCATCGGCGGCGGCTCGGGCCTGCCCAGGCCAGGCGCTGCTTCCAGGGCCCACCGCGGCGTGCTCTTCCTTGACGAGGCGCCCGAATACGAACGGCGCGTCCTGGATGCCTTGCGGCAGCCGTTGGAAAGCGGAGAGCTGGTGATCCACCGGTCTGCCGGGACGGCAGCCTATCCGGCCCGCTTCCAGCTTGTGCTCGCCGCCAATCCCTGCCCCTGCGGCAAGGCATCGGGCAAGGGCCTGGACTGCACCTGTACGCCCATGATGCGCCGCCGGTACCTGGCCAGGATGTCCGGGCCCCTGCTGGACCGGGTGGACATCCAGCTGCAGGTGGAGCGGGTGTCCCTGGCCGAGTTCGGACAGACCGGCACCGAAGAGGACACCGCATCGATAGCACGCCGGGTGCTGGACGCCCGGGCCAGGCAGGCTGAACGCCTGCACTGCTTCGGCCTCGAAACGAACTCGCAGGTGCCGGGGCGGGTCCTTCGCGGTGAGCTGCGGCTTCCAGCGGGTGCCACCCGGATCCTGGACCAGTCCCTGGAACGGGGAGTGCTGACCGCGCGGGGGTATGACCGGGTCCTCCGGCTGGCATGGACCCTGGCGGACCTGGGGCACCGGGACTCGCCGGACACGAACGACATCGGGCAGGCGCTGGGCCTGCGGCAGGCTGCGGCCGTTGCGGCGTGACAGGCGTGGCAGGACAGAACGGGCTGAAGGAACTGGGCGTGGAAGAGGGACCGGGCGTGAAGAAGGAATCGGGTTTGGACGCGGAACGGGTGGCCCGGGCCGCACTCTCTCGGCTGATGGAGCCGCAGGACACCGCCGGCCTGGCCCTCGTGCAGATCGCAGGGGCAACCGACGCCCTGCGCATCGCCACCGGCCAGGTAGCGGCAGGGCCTGACCTGGAGCGTGAGATCACCCTGCTGCTGGCGGACAGCGGCGCCGGTGAAAGCTGGGCGGGGCTGGCCGCCGCAATGAAGCGCTGGCAGCCGCGGCTTCCCGACCTTGCACCGGAACGCGACCTTGCCACCATGGCCCGTCTCGGTGGCCGCCTCATTATTCCTGGGGATGAGCTCTGGCCCGCCCAACTCGCGGACCTGGGAATCCAGGAGCCCATCTGTCTCTGGTGGCGTGGCCAGCAGCAGCCATTGCCGGTCATGGACAAGTGCATCGCCCTGGTGGGATCCAGGGACAGCACCAGTTATGGGGCTGCCGTGACAGGGGACCTTGCGTACTCGCTGGCACAGCGCGGTTTTACGGTGGTATCGGGCGGGGCTTACGGCATCGATGCCCATGCACACCGGGCAGCGCTTGCCGGCGGCTCGTCCGCTGTCCCCACCATCGCCGTCATGGCTGGGGGAGTGGACCGCTTCTATCCATCAGGCAACGATGACCTGCTCCGAGCCGTGGCCAACCAGGGTGCGGTACTGGCAGAGGTGCCGCCGGGGTCGGCACCAACGCGCTACCGGTTCCTGCAACGGAACCGGCTGATAGCGGCCCTCTCCGCGGTCACCGTGGTGGTGGAGGCACGCTGGCGCTCAGGGGCACTCAATACGGCCCACCACGCTGAGACCCTGGGCCGTGCCGTCGGCGCCGTTCCCGGATCGGTGCACAGCGCCAATTCCGCCGGCTGCCACCGGCTCCTTCGGGACGGGGGTGCGGTCTGCGTCACCGACGCCGGGGAGGTGGCCGAGCTGGCGTCACCGAGCGGAACCGCCCTGCCGGAACAGCGAACGGCGCCAGCTGCGGTACAGGACGGCCTGACCCTGGAGGACCTGATCCTGCTGGACGCGCTGCCGCTGCGTTCCACCACTTCCGTGGAAAAGCTCTCGGCCGTGGCCGGGCTTGGCCAGGACTCAGTGCGGGCAGGGCTGGGCCGGCTGGGGCTGCTGGGACTCGCGGTGTCCGAACGGGGCGGGTGGAAACGTGGCAAGGGATGACCGTGTCCACCTGGGGCGGAGGCCATGCAACTGGGAAAGTAGAGGAGTGGAAAATGATGAACTGCCGGTGGAGCTCGGCAAGGCCCTGGACGGCTTTGCCGGTTACTTGTCCGGGGAACGTGCGGTATCGGCCCATACCCGCCGTGCCTACCTGGGCGATCTGCGCAGCTTCCTGTCCCACGCGGCATCGGAAGGCGTGGCAGCGCTGAAGGACCTTGAACTCGGAACGTTCCGCCGCTGGCTCGGCAATCAAAGTTCATCGGGCGCCTCCCGGGCAACGCTCGCCCGCCGTTCTGCCACGGCCCGGACCTTCACGGCCTGGGCACTCCGCGAGGAACTTATCGACGTGGACCCTGCGCTGCGGCTGAAGGCACCCAAGCGCGAAGGGTCGCTGCCGGGTGTCCTGCAGGCCTCCCAGCTCACGCGCATCCTGGAGCGGCTCGAAATCTCCGCCATGCAGGGCGAACCCATGGCTGTTCGGAACCGGGCCATGGTCGAACTCCTCTACGCCACAGGTATCCGGGTGGGGGAACTCGTGGGCCTGGACGTCGATGACTTGGACCCGGACCGCCGGACGCTACGGGTCATCGGCAAGGGCAACAAGGAACGCACAGTCCCGTTCGGAGTCCCTGCAGCCGTAGCCCTCGACGACTGGCTCCGGCGGGGGCGCACGGCACTGGCCAAGGAGACCAGCGGGCCGGCGCTTTTTCTCGGAGCCCGCGGCGGACGGGTTGACCAGCGCCAGGTCCGCGCCCTGGTGAACATTCTCTTCGAGGCGCTGGGAGATACCTCCGCGACAGGACCCCACGCGCTCCGGCACTCTGCCGCCACCCATCTGCTCGACGGCGGCGCGGACCTTCGCGCCGTGCAGGAGATCCTGGGCCACAGCAGCCTGGCCACCACCCAGATCTACACGCACGTCTCGGTGGACCGCCTGCGGAAGAGCTATCAGCAGGCCCATCCCAGGGCTTGACCACCGCAGCTAATCGCACTGGCGTAATTCCATGAGGTGCGGCACAATTAGAGTCACGTCCGGCAACTTTCAAGTGCCGCTTGAAGCCCTTAGGGGTTTCGTGCGGCGCGGCAAGCCCGGACACAGCTTAATCTGATACATCTGAATACAGGGAACCACCGCCGCAGTTAAAGGCATGGCAGTTCCATCCAGGCAGAGGTCGTTGGGGAAGACGTACCTAGAGCTATGGAGGATGGAATGTCTGTTGCAACGACCCGCGGTGTGCTGTTCGTTCACTCGGCCCCTACGGCGCTGTGCCCCCACGTTGAGTGGGCGGTGGGTGCTGTGGTGGATAAGCGGACGGATCTTGAGTGGACCGCTCAGCCCGCTGCGCCCGGAATGTTCCGGGCCGAGCTGTCCTGGACCGGCGCACCCGGTACGGGATCGAAATTGGCGTCCTGCCTCCGTGGCTGGGCGCACCTTCGGTATGAGGTGACTGAGGAGCCCAGCCAGGGCGTGGACGGCGGCCGCTGGTCGCACACCCCCGACCTGGGAATTTTCCATGCCGTCACCGACGTACACGGCAACATCATGGTGTCCGAGGACCGCATCCGCTACGCGTATGAGTCCGGCGCCGGTGACCCCTCCGCTGTCTACCATGAACTGTCCCTCGCCCTG
This sequence comes from Arthrobacter sp. E1SS-5, assembly GCF_057073715.1. NCBI lineage: Bacteria > Bacillati > Actinomycetota > Actinomycetes > Micrococcales > Micrococcaceae > Arthrobacter > Arthrobacter sp. E1SS-5. The sequence goes on along the minus strand of NZ_CP172703.1, from coordinate 2,527,479 downwards.
GGCGAGGCCTGGGATGAGGAACTCGAGCCGTTCCGGCACGCTGCCGAAGGGGCTCCCGTCCGCTGGCTCCACCAGGTGGGCTGACCGCCGTCGTCCCTTCCAGGGCGTCTCCAGGACGGCCAAAACCGCACCAACACATCCATAGCACAAAGGAGGCCCCGCCAGCCGGCGGGGCCTCCTCTGGTATCCGGGACAGTTGCCCGCAGCGACTACACGCTGCGGATGGCCACCACGGCGTTGTGGCCGCCGAAGCCGAACGAGTTGCTCAGGGCCACAATGTTTCCTGCGGGCAGGTCGCGGGCGGAGGTGACCACGTCGAGCGGGATCTCAGGATCCTGGTTTTCGAGGTTGATGGTGACCGGCGCCTTGCGCTCGTGGACGGCCAGGACGGTGAGGACAGCCTCCACCGCACCGGAGGCTCCCAGGAGGTGGCCCATCTGCGACTTGGTGGCGGAGACGGCCACGTTGTCCACGTGGGTGCCCAGGGCGGCGCGCAGCGCCGTGTACTCGGGCTTGTCGCCAACGGGGGTGGAGGTGGCGTGTGCATTCACGTGCACCACGTCTTCGGCGTGGATCCGGCCATCGAACATGGCAGCCTTCAGCGCGCGGGTTGCGCCGAGCCCTTCGGGGTCCGGGGCCGTGATGTGGTAGGCGTCGGCGGTGACGGACGTTCCGGCGAGCTCGGCGTAGATGCGGGCTCCACGGGCAAGGGCGTGTTCCTCTGCTTCGAGGACGAGGGCTCCGGCGCCTTCACCCATGACAAAGCCGTCGCGGTCAGTGTCGTACGGACGGGAGGCCCGCTCGGGTTCGTCGTTCCGGCGGGACAGTGCCTGCATGGAGGCGAACGCCGCCAGCGGCATGGGGTGGATGGCAGCTTCCGCGCCACCGCACATCACCACGTCCGCCTTGCCGGACCGGATGAGCTCCAGGCCAAGATGCATGGCCTCGGTGCCGGAGGCGCAGGCGGAGACGGGGGTGTGGGCGCCGGCGCGGGCACCAAGGTCAAGGCTGACGGCGGCGGCGACACCGTTGGGCATCAGCATGGGAACGGTCATGGGCAGAACCCGGCGGGGTCCCTTTTCCTTCAGCGTGTCCCAGGCATCGAGCAGGGTCCAGACGCCACCAATGCCGGTGGCGAAGGCAACGGCCAGGCGGTCCTGGTCGATTTCCGTGATGCCGGAGTCAGCCCAGGCTTCGCGGGCGGCGATGACGCCGAACTGGGTGGAGGGGTCCATCCGCTTGGCCTCAACACGGCTCAGCACGTCGAGGGCCGGCGTGCTGCACCGGGCGGCGAAGTGCACGGGAAGCTCGTACTTGGCTACCCAGTCGTCCTCCAGGGTGCGGGCACCGGAGACCCCCTTGAGGGCGTTGTTCCACATCGTGGGGACATCGCCGCCGATGGGCGTGGTGGCACCCAGACCGGTAATGACTACTTTGCGCGTCATGGGATCACTCTTTCGTCGGTGGGGAATCCGCCTGCGTCCACCGCAGGGTCCCGCACATGTTGATGATGGGCCAGCCCCGGTCCGGGTACTGTGCCGGATAAATGCGGCGGGCTGCCGGTCCGGTCAATCCGGACCGGCAGCCCTGCCAAGCCGTCAGACGGCGAAAAGCCTGTGACTAGGCCTGTGCTCCGGCGATGAAGCTGACAGCGTCGCCAACAGTCTTGAGGTTCTTGACCTCTTCGTCCGGGATGCGGACGCCGAACTTTTCCTCGGCGTTGACCACGATGGTCATCATGGAGATGGAGTCGATGTCCAGGTCCTCGGTGAAGGACTTGTCCAGCTCGACAGCCTCCGGGGCCAGGCCGGTTTCCTCGTTGACGATTTCAGCCAGGCCGGCCAGGATCTCTTCGTTGCTAGCCATTGGTGGCTCCTTTTCTTGTATTGCCGGCAGGGGCTGCCGGAAACGGTCCAGGCCGCGGTTGCGGCCCTTGGGCGTATCTAGGGAACGACAACTACCTGTGCGCCGAAAACCAGCCCGGCACCGAAACCGATCTGCAGGGCCAGCCCGCCGCTCAGCCCGGGGTTCTCCTGCAGGAGCCGGTGCGTTGCCAGCGGGATGGAGGCAGCGGAGGTGTTGCCGGCTTCGGCAATGTCCCGTGCCACTGTAACCGTCTCGGGCAGCTTCAGCTTCTTCACCATCTCGTCGATGATGCGCATGTTGGCCTGGTGGGGGATGAAGGCCACCAGGTCCTCGGCTTCGATGCCTGCGGCATCGAGCGCCTGCTGGGCCACCTTGGCCATTTCCCACACTGCCCAGCGGAATACGGTCTGTCCGTCCTGCCGGAGGGTGGGGTACAGCTCCTGGGCTTCCTCCAGAAGTGCAAGGTCGCCCGTGGAGTCGGACTGGCGGGCGGCGAGTCCCAGGTCGCGGACATCCAGCAGCGAACGGGTCATGCCAATGGCATTCCACTTGCTGCCGTCCGAACCCCATACCGACGGGGCGATGCCCGGGGTGTCGGAGGGGCCGATGACGACGGCGCCGGCACCGTCGCCAAGGAGGAAGGAAATGGTGCGTTCGCGGTTGTCAATGACATCCGACAGTTTTTCTGCGCCGACCACCAGGACATACTTGGCGGCGCCGGAGCGGACCAGGGCGTCGGCCTGGGCAATGCCGTAGCAGTACCCGGCACACGCTGCGGAGATGTCAAAGGCGGGAGCCGGAGTGGCGCCGATCCGGTCGGCCAGGCTTGCTGCGGCCGACGGTGTGGCGTAGGGGTGGGTCACGGTGGAGACAATCACTGCGCCGAGGTCCGAACCGTCAATGCCGGCCTTCTCCATGGCTTCGCGGGCTGCGCCCTCAGCCATGTCGATCACGCTGACGTCCGCGGCAGCGCGGTGGCGGGTGATGATGCCCGTACGCTGGCGGATCCACTCGTCCGAGGAATCGATCCACTGGCATACGTCGTCGTTGGTGACGATGACGTCCGGCCGGTAAGCACCGAGGCCCACGATCCGGGTGTGCTCCTGGATGGGAGCCTGCTTCAGCGTGGGAACGCTCATGCGTTGCCCTCCAGTTCTGCGAAGAGCGCCAGCGCGGCGGAAAGGTCGTCGGGGGTCTTGACTGCAACGGTTTTGACGCCGGGCATTCCGCGCTTGGCGAGTCCGGCCAGGGTGCCCGCAGGAGCCAGTTCGATCAGCCCGGTAACGCCGCGCTTAACCATGCTTTCCATGCAGAGGTCCCAGCGCACCGGGCGGGACACCTGGGCGATCAGGCTTTCGACGGCGGCACCCCCGTCGGTGACTTCCCCGCCGTCGTAATTCGACAGCAGGGGCACCTTCGGTGCCACCGGGTTCAGCTGCGGAGCGAGCGCCTCCAGGGCGCTGACTGCAGGTGCCATGTGGCTGGTGTGGAATGCGCCGGCCACCTTGAGTGGAATGACGCGCGCCTTGGCGGGCGGGTTGTCGGCCAGCGCCTTGAGCTGTTCGAAAGTACCTGCGGCGACTGTTTGGCCGGCACCGTTGACATTCGCCGGCGCTGCGCCGGACGCCTCGATCGCGGCAAGCACCTCGGCCGGGTCACCGCCCACGACGGCGCTCATGCCGGTGGGGGTGACGGCTGCCGCGGCGGCCATGCTGTTGGCGCGCTCCCGGACGAACGTCATGGCTTCCTGCTCCGTCAGCACGCCGGCGAGGGCGGCGGCGGTAATTTCGCCAACAGAGTGTCCGGCCAGGATGACCGGAAGGGAGTTGAGTTCAACATCGAAGAGGGAAGCGGCGGTGACCAGACCCGCGGCGACGATCAGGGGCTGCGCCACGGCAGTATCCTTGATGGTTTCCTCGTCAGAGGTGGTCCCGTGGGCTATCAGGTCAATGCCTGCGATGTCACTCAGGGAGGCCAGCTGGCCTGCCACCGAGGGTAGTTCCAGCCAAGGGGCCAGAAAACCCGGGGTCTGCGAGCCCTGTCCAGGGCAGACTATTGCAAGCACGTAACCAGCTTTCCAAATTACTGTGTGATCCAGCGGTGTTTCTCCGCACCAAGCTCACGGGGTCAGGTTGTAGGAAGTCTACAATGCCTCAGGCCTGGTTCCGGGAAGCCTGGCGCTCCGTGGCGGCCTTGGGCGGGGCTGAAAGACGGCCCACCACCAGTGCCGCCTGGAGCACGAACGCCTCCCGCGGCAGCAGCGGGTCCCAGCCGGTGACGTCGCAGACCCGCTTCAGGCGGTACCGGACGGTGTTGGCGTGCACGAAGAGTTCCCGCGCCGTGGCCTCCAGGGAATGCCCGAGCTCCAGGTACGTTCCCAGCGTTTCCACCAGGCCGTTGGAGGCTGCCAGCAGCGGCCGGTAGATGTTCTTCACCAGGGAGCGGCGGGCAGCGTCGTCTCCGGAAATAACCCGCTCCGGCAGCAGGTCATCGGCGGCCACCGGGCGGGGTGCGGAGGGCCAGGCCCGGGCTGCGGTCAGCCCGGCAAACGCAGATTGGGCGGACCCGCTGGCCTCCAGGAGCGAGCTGGCCTCCGGGCCATAGACCACGGGGCCGGGGGCGAACATGTCGCTCAGTTTCACGTAGGCGGTTTCGCGGTCCTGAACCCCGCCGAGGATGAGGATCAGCCGGTCGCCCTGGATCCCCACCAGTGCATCCTCGGCGTATCGTCCGGCCATTCGGCGCAGTTCGCTGACGTAGCTGGCGCTGGGTTCGGACGGTGAATTGCCCACCATGACCGTGAAACGTTCCTGCGCCTTCCAGCCAAGGGCAGCGATGCGGGAGCGCAGGGCGTCGGTGTTTTCGCCGCGCAGGATTGCGTCCACGATCAGGGCTTCCAGGCGCGTATCCCAGGATCCGCGGGATTCGGCAGCCCGTGCGTAAACATCCGCGGCGGCAAAGGCGACTTCGCGGGAGTAGCGCAGGACGGCCTCGCGAAGAGAGGGTTGGTCTGCCTCCGGTGCGATGACCGGAACCTGGTCCTCCACCACTTCCACCACGATCCTGATCAGCTGCAGTGCCTTCTGGAGGCTGATGGAACGGGTCAGCTCAGTGGGGGCGGTCCCGAAGACGTCGGTGAGGATCCATGACGGCGAGCTGGGCCGCTCATACCAGGTGACGAAGGCAGCGATTCCGTTCTGCGCCACCATGCCCAGTGCCGACCGCTCGTCAGCGCTGAGCCTGCTGTACCACGGCAGCGACTGTTCAAGCTTGCGCATGGTGGTGGTGGAGAGTTGTCCCACGTTGGCCCGGAGCTGCTTGAGGGTCTCGGACTTCTCCGGGGTGACCTTCGGCGCGGGCGGTTTCCGCTTCGAAGACGGGCTTGCTGGTGCTGGCATTCTTTGAGCATACGGCCACCGCCGCGCAAGCTCCATTTGTGCGAAGGCTACAATCCGCTTTGCGCTGGGTCACAGCGTTCCAGCTGCTTTTGAAACGAACGACGGCGGCCCTCACCTTCTGGGGTGAGGACCGCCGTCGTTTACTGCCGGTTCCGCTGTCCGGCCGGAAGGCTAGGCTTCGCCTCCGGCGTTGCCGGTGGTGCCGGCGTTGACGTTGAGCAGCTTGTACTTCTCGATCGCCTTCACCGGTGCGTCGACATCCACCTCGCCGCGGCGCGCCAGCATTTCAAGGGCACGCACTACGACGGAGTGGGTGTCGTTTTTGAAGTAGCGGCGGGCTGCTGCGCGGGTGTCGGAGAAGCCGAAGCCGTCGGCGCCGAGGGTGGCGTATTCGTTGGGGACGAATTGCCGGATTTGGTCCGGGACGGCCTTCATGTAGTCGGATACGGCGACGATGGGGCCGGTGGCTCCTTCGAGTTGCTGGGTGACGAAGGGGACGCGTGCGGGTTGGCCGGGGTTGAGGAAGGCTTCCTCTTCGGCGGCGAGGCCGTCGCGGCGCAGTTCGTTCCAGGAGGTCACGGACCAGACGTCGGCGGAGACGTTCCAGTCATCGGCCAGCACGCGCTGGGCTTCGAGGGCCCAGGGGACGGAGACGCCGGAGGCGAGGATCTGGGTTCGGGGCCCGTCGATCTTTGCCGGGGCGAGCAGGTAGATGCCCTTGATGACGCCTTCGACGTCGAGGTTCTCCGGTTCTGCGGGCTGGATGATGGGTTCGTTGTACACGGTGAGGTAGTACATGACGTTTTTGTCCGTCGAGTTCTCCCCGTACATCCGTTCCAGGCCGGCGCGGACGATGTGTCCGATTTCGTAGCCGTAGGCGGGGTCGTAGGTGAGCACGGCGGGGTTGGTGGAGGCCAGCAGGGGGGAGTGGCCGTCGGCGTGCTGGAGGCCTTCGCCGGTGAGGGTGGTCCGTCCTGCGGTGGCGCCGATGATGAAGCCGCGGGTCATTTGGTCCGCGGCTGCCCAGAAGGCGTCTCCGGTGCGCTGGAAGCCGAACATGGAGTAGAACACGTAGACCGGGACCAGGGGGATGCCGTGGGTGGCGTAGGAGGTTCCGGCGGCGGTGAATGCTGCCACGGCGCCGGCTTCGTTGATGCCGGGGTGGATCAGCTGGCCCGCGGGGGACTCCTTGTACGCCAGGACCAGGTCACGGTCCACCGACAGGTAGTTCTGGCCCTTGGGGTTGTAGATCTTCGCGGTGGGGAAGAACGCGTCCATGCCGAAGGTGCGGGCTTCGTCGGGGATGATCGGGGCGATGTGCTTGCCGAAGTTCTTGTCCCGCATCAGGTCCTTGAGCAGGCGGACGAACGCCATGGTGGTGGCGGCCATCTGCTTGCCGGAACCGCGCTTGGCAACCTCGTAGGACTTCGCCTCGGGCAGCACGATCTCGGCGTGGGTGTTGCGGCGCTCCGGGACTGATCCGCCCAGCGCGGCGCGGCGCTCCATCATGTACTTGATTTCGGGGGCGTCGTTACCGGGGTGGTAGTACGGCGGCCGGTACGAGTCCTTTTCCAGCTGCTCGTCGGTGACGGGGATCCGGAGGTGGTCGCGGAACTTCTTCAGGTCATCCAGAGTGAGTTTTTTCATCTGGTGGGTGGCGTTGCGGCCTTCGAAGTGGGGGCCGAGGCCGTAGCCCTTGACGGTGTGGGCGAGGATGACGGTGGGTTTGCCCTTGAATTCGGTGGCTGCTTTGTAGGCGGCGTAGACCTTGCGGTAGTCGTGGCCGCCGCGCTTGAGGTTCCAGATCTGGTCATCGGTCAGGTCCGCGACGAGGTCTTTGGTCTGCGGGGTCTTGCCGAAGAAGTGTTCGCGGACGAACCCGCCGGATTCTGCCTTGTAGGTCTGGTAGTCCCCATCGACGGTTTCGTTCATGATTTTCACGAGGGACCCGTCGGTGTCGCGGGTGAGCAGGTCATCCCACTCCCGGCCCCAGACGACCTTGATCACGTTCCAGCCCGCGCCGCGGAAGAACGCTTCGAGTTCCTGCATGATCTTGCCGTTGCCCCGCACCGGACCGTCCAGGCGCTGGAGGTTGCAGTTGATCACGAAGTTCAGGTTGTCCAGGTTCTCGTTCGCGGCGAGCTGGAGCAGGCCGCGGGATTCGGGTTCGTCCATTTCCCCGTCGCCCAGGAACGCCCAGACCTGCTGGTCGGAGGTGTCTTTCAGGCCGCGGTTGTGCAGGTAGCGGTTGTTCTGGGCCTGGTAGATCGCGTTCATCGGCCCGATGCCCATGGACACGGTGGGGAATTCCCAGAAGTGCGGCATCAACCTGGGGTGCGGGTAGGAGGACAGGGCGTGGCCTTCACGGGACTTTTCCTGCCGGAACCCGTCCAGGTCCTCCTCGGACAGGCGGCCTTCCATGAAGGCCCGGGCGTACATGCCGGGGGAGGCGTGGCCCTGGAAGAAGACCTGGTCCCCGCCGCCGGGGTGGTCCTTGCCGCGGAAGAAGTGGTTGAACCCGACCTCGTACAGGGTCGCGGCACCGGCGTAGGTGGAGATGTGCCCGCCGACGCCGATATCGGGCCGCTGCGCCCGGTGCACCATGACCGCGGCGTTCCACCGCATGTACGCCCGGTAGCGGCGCTCGTATTCCTCGTTGCCCGGGAACTCGGCTTCCTGGTCCACCGGGATGGTGTTCACGTAATCGGTGGTGGTCACCATCGGCACACCCACGCTCTGCGCGCCAGCGCGCTGCAGCAGGCTCCGCATGATGTATTGGGCACGCTCGGTGCCCTGTTCCCTGATCAACGCATCCAGGGACTCAACCCACTCGGCAGTCTCTTCCGGATCACGATCAGGCAGCTGGTTAGTCAACCCGCTGAGGATATGGGAGGTATCTTCTCCTGCAGCCACGTCCAACCTCTCTTTGCGCGCATGAATCGGCGCACTCAGGCCAGGCAGGGTGACTGCCCGGCGTATATACGCCGTGTGCGACGTATCGGTTACAACAGCCCGGTCATGTGTGCCGGGCAGCTTCCTAGCGCTCCTATGTCTGCACGGAGTCACACGGTTGTCGTCCCGCAGGCATAGTTGTCATCAGCCACTCTAGCCCTGACGGCAAGCCGATGCGTAGCTGCGGCCCGGTGCTCCAGTTGTATTTCGTTCGTCATACTGTTTGTGTGGCAAAAAGCCCCTGCGACGGGGTTGTCGCCCCGGGGTGTGACGCAAAATATGCGCAATCCCGGGGGCGGCAGCTTGAAGCACAGACGCAAAGGGTGTTGGCTGGGAGTAATGGAAATCACTATGCAGACCGCATATATGAGGTATTGGAGGAACACGTGAGCGAGGCCGACGCCGCCACTTCGGTAAATGTGGCGGAAAAATTGGGTTTCAAAAACGGGGATCTGATTCAGGAGTTCGGTTACGACGACGATGTCGATTTCGACTTGCGTGACGACATTGAGGACCTCACCGGTTCCGAGATGCTGGACGAGGACGACCACGAAGTGGCTGATGCCGTTATCCTCTGGTGGCGCGACGGCGATGGCGACCTGGTGGACAGCCTGGTGGATTCCCTCACCACACTGAGCGAAAACGGCGTTGTCTGGGTCCTTACCCCCAAATCCGGCAGGGACGGATACGTCTCACCTGCAGACATCCAGGAAGCCGCACCAACCGCCGGCCTGCATGTCACCACCTCCGCCGGAGTTTCCAAGGACTGGAGCGCTACCCGCCTGGTCAGCAGGAAGAACAAATGACGGCAGCGGTTGAGGCCGCTTCTGCAGCTGTCCCTGCCCTGGGAGCAGCAGCGCCTGACTTTGAGCTCGCCAACCAGTATGGCGAGCCTGTTCGGTTGTCATCTTTCCGCGGGCAAAACGTAGCGCTCGTTTTCTATCCCTTTGCCTTCTCCGGCATCTGCACTGGAGAGCTGTGCGAAATACGGGACAACCTGCGCATGTTCGAGGACTCGAACGCAGTGGTCCTGGCAGTGTCCGTAGACAGTAAGTACAGCCTCCGCGCATACGCCGCGCAGGAAGGCTACAACTTCGACCTCCTCGCCGACTTTTGGCCGCATGGCGCGGTTGCCGCAGCATACGGAGTGTTCGACGCCGGCAGTGGTATGGCCAAACGGGCCACCTTCATCATCGACTCCGAAGGCAAGGTCCGCTACAGCGTGGTGAATCCGCGCGGCCAGGCGCGCGACTTTAATGAGTACCGCAGCGCCTTGGCGGACCTGAAGCAGGCCTGAGCCGCCATGCCTGGGCAGCGGCGGGGGACAGGTCTTACCGGCTTTGCCAGCATGCCGCCGGTGCCCCCTGCACCGCCATCAGGGGAGGAACTGGAGGTGCTGGTCCGGGTCCGTGACCTGCTCGCCGGCGCCCCGTTCGCGCTGCTGACGGGTGCCGGGCTCAGTACCGATTCAGGCATCCCGGATTACCGCGGCCCGGATTCGCCGCCCCGGTCGCCCATGACTTACCAGGAATTCGTCCGCCACGCAGACAACCGGCGGCGTTACTGGGCCAGGAACCACATCGGCTGGTCGCATATGCGGCACGCTGACCCCAACCAGGGCCACTACTCCGCCGCGGAACTGGAACGGCGCGGCTACCTCACCGGACTGATCACACAGAACGTTGACCGGCTGCACCAGGACGCAGGCAGCTCCAACGTCGTTGATCTCCATGGCAGGTATGACCAGGTAATCTGCCTTGACTGCGGGCGTACCTACTCGCGGCGGCTCCTTGCCGGTGTTTTCGAAGAACTCAACCCAGATTTCCTGGAGCGGGCTGCAGCAACCGGCCTGGTGGAAATGGCGCCGGACGCCGACGCCACCGTGGAAGACCAAGCCCTCATTGACAGCTTTGTGGTGGCGGTCTGTCCAGCCTGCGGCGGAACGTTGAAGCCCGACTTCGTCTACTTCGGTGAAAACGTCCCAAAGGACCGGGTTGAACGCTCATACGCCATGGTGGACCAGGCTGCTGCCCTGCTGGTTGCCGGTTCGTCCCTGACGGTCATGAGCGGCCTGCGGTTTGTCAGGCACGCCGCCAAGGAGGACAAGCCAGTGGTCATCATTAACCGGGGTGCCACCCGGGGTGACGACAGGGCAACCATCAAGCTCGAGGCGGGGGTCAGCCAGGCACTGCAGTACCTTGCGGCTGAACTTCCCTCCCTCTAGGCGCGGTTCCGTCCCGATTCGCGTTTCCTGCCTCCAGTCCGGTAGAGTCTATGTTCGTTGGTTGCGGCGGAACGGCCGGAATCAACGCGTTTTGGGTCTTTAGCTCAGCTGGTAGAGCGCCACGTTTACACCGTGGATGTCATCGGTTCGATCCCGGTAGGACCCACCAGCCAAACCCCGTTGCCCCGCCCTTGGCGGAGGCAGCGGGGTTTTTTCATTCGTCCTGGGGCCATTGTCTGACCCTTGCCATAGGTTGCAGCAATGGAACACGTCATAGTGCACACAGACAGCGACGGAATGCCGACGGCGGTGCTGAGCAGGGGCAGGGAATGGGCCGTGGGTGCCGAGCCGGTCAGATGGTTCGAGCGAGTCAACTGGTGGGAAACCAGCCGCCGCATGCCAAAGGGCAGCGGCAGCGTGGACGTCGAGGTCCTGCAGCTGCAGGTCAGGCTGGGAAACAACAGCAGGTCAGCCCTGGCCACCATGTACCTGCAGCGCGACGGCGTGGGCGGCGGGTGGCGGCTGAGGGAATCCGCAGCAGGGGCAGCCTGAGGGCCCGCCGGCATTCGGGCTGGTTCCGGGCATTGGAAAACCCTCCACCGCGACTATTGGGGGATGCCGCGGGGGAGGGCCTGGAATGAATATACCGTGAACTGCCGGAAACAAAAAGCTGCCCGCCTTTCATGACGCCAGCCGGGGCCTTTGGGGCAGGGAAGCGGAACTTTGCCCACGGCAGAGGGCGCCGCTTTATTGTCGGACGGGGATGAACACCCGTGGCTGTTGCGTCCAGGTATCGGCCATCTGGGACATGGTGCGGCGCATGATCCGATCGGACGCTTCCCGGGCAGATGCGGCGTCGCCCCTGGCAATCGCGTCCGCCACGTCCTCATGCCACTGCAGCGCGGCCTGGTGCGGGTGGTCCGGCATCAGGCCGTGGACAGTACGGCCTGTCAACGTTTCGGCCACCTGGCCCATAAGGTTGGCGAACATCTCGTTGCCCGAACCCGAAAGCAGCAGCGAGTGGAACCGGATGTCCAGTTCCAGGAAGCGGGCAACCTCCCCGTTGTTCCCGGCTTCCCGCATCGCGTGGGCAACATCCACGAGCTCCATCCGCAACGGCGCCGGGGCGTTTTGTGCTGCCAGTTCTGCGGCCGCCGGTTCCACCGCGGCCCGCAGTTCGGCAAGGGAACGCAGCTGTGCGCCGCGGGCGTCGCTGGCCAACCGCCACCGGATTACCTGCGGGTCGAAGGGATTCCAGCGGCTTGACGGCAACACCCGGATGCCCACCCGCTTGGTTGTTTCCACCAGCCCCAGCGACTGCAGGACCCTGACTGCTTCCCGGATTACGGAACGGGAAACTTTCAGTTCATCCTCAAGTTGCTCGGCGAGCATGACGTGGCCGGCGGGCAGCTCCCCAGAGATAATCCGGGTGCCAAGGTTTTCGATGGCACGGTGGTGGAGGCTGCTGGTCATGCTGATAAGCCTAGTTGTTGGAAACTCCGTGTCTGCCAGCGGGAAGTGCGCCGCCGGACCTCAGCGGCAGAGACCAGGGCGGTAGTCCTAGACTGGCACCGACACAAATAGGGTTCCACGGCGCGGACGTTACTTTCGCGTCACCGCCAGAATATATATGCTTTATTCCGACCCCCTGATTAGCCCCGGTGACTTTCCGCCATGGAAGCCTGCAGCCGGAGGCGAACAATGAATTGGAGTTATTGATGTCTGCACACATCGGTGTCACCGGCCTCGCCGTCATGGGCGCCAACCTGGCCCGCAACCTGGCCCGCAACGGGTTCACGGTTGCCCTGCACAACAGGTCGGTGGAGAAGACGGACGCGCTGCTGGAAAAGCACGGTTCGGAGGGTGACTTCATCCGGACCGAGACCCTGCAGGAACTGGTTGACTCCCTGGAGAAGCCGCGCCGCGTGCTCATCATGGTAAAGGCCGGCAAGCCCGTGGACTCTGTCATCGAGCAGCTGGAGCCGCTGCTGGAGCCGGGCGACATCATCATCGATGCCGGCAACTCCCACTACGAGGACACCCGCCGCCGGGAAGCGGCGCTGGCCAAGAAGGACCTGCACTTCGTGGGCGTCGGTGTCTCCGGCGGCGAGGAGGGCGCACTGAACGGCCCGTCCATCATGCCCGGCGGCTCCAAGGAGTCCTACAAGGCACTCGGCCCGCTGCTGGAAAAGATCTCCGCCAAGGTCGACGGCGAGCCCTGCTGCGCGTGGATCGGTACCGACGGTGCGGGACACTTCGTCAAAATGGTCCACAACGGCATCGAATACGCCGACATGCAGGTCATCGGCGAAGCCTTCGACCTGCTCCGCTCCGGCGCAGGCATCGAGCCTGCCCAGCAGGCAAAGATCTTCTCCGACTGGAACAAGGGGGAGCTGTCCTCCTTCCTGATCGAAATCTCCGCCGAGGTCCTGGGCCACGTAGATGCCAAGACCGGAAAGCCGTTCGTCGACGTCGTCGTTGATGCCGCCGGCCAGAAGGGCACCGGCCGCTGGACCGTTATCTCCGCGCTGGAACTTGGCTCGCCGGTTTCCGGCATCGCCGAATCCGTTTTTGCCCGCGCCCTCTCCTCCCAGGCCGCACAGCGCAAGCTGGGCCAGGAACTCCTGGCCGGCAATGAGGCCACCGTCGAGATCCCGGAGACGTTCGTCGAGGACGTCCGCCAGGCCCTCTACGCCTCCAAGCTGGTCTCCTACGCCCAGGGCCTGGACATGCTGACTTCCGCCGCCAAGGAATACGGCTGGGACCTGAAGCTGGACGAAATCGCCTCCCTGTGGCGCGCCGGCTGCATCATCCGCGCCGAGCTCCTCAAGGACATCACCAAGGCCTACGCGGCTGACGAGAAGCCTGCAAACCTGCTGTTCGCCCCGGCGTTCACCAAGGCCATCGCCGACGCCCTGCCGGCCTGGCGCCGCGTCGTCGCCACGGCCGTCCAACTCGGCATCCCGGTCCCGGTGTTCTCCTCATCGCTGGCCTACTACGACGGCCTGCGCCGCAAGCGCGTAGCCGCCGCCCTGATCCAGGGCCAGCGCGACCTCTTCGGTGCACACACGTACGGACGCATCGACACCGAAGGTACCTTCCACACCCTGTGGGGCGAGGACAAGTCCGAGGTTGAAGCGGTGGACACGCACTAGGAGCTGCTGCCGTAAAGCAAAAGGCGGGCAGTTCCCCGGTTTCCCGGTGGAACTGCCCGCCTTTGTCAGTGCTCGGAAACGGGTTAAATCCGGTATTCGATGTCGTACTCGGCAGGATCCACTGCGGGTTTGGTTTCCCGCTGCGCATCGCGGTGCCGCCATTTAGCGGGGACACCAGTCACAATCGACTCCGGCGGCGCGTCCTTGACCACCACTGCGTTGGCGCCCACGGCACTGTCGCGGCCGATGGTGATTGGACCCAGGACCTTTGCTCCCGCGCCGATGGTGACCCGGTCGCCGATCGTGGGGTGCCGCTTGATCCTGGCCAGGGAGCGGCCGCCGAGCGTCACTCCGTGGTAGATCATCACGTCCTCGCCGATCTCGGCAGTCTCGCCGATCACCACGCCCATGCCGTGGTCAATAAAGAACCGCCGGCCGATCGTGGCGCCAGGATGGATTTCGATACCGGTCCAGGAGCGCCCCAGCTGGGACAGGAGCCGTGCCGGGAAACGCAGGGCCGGGTTCTGCCACATGCGGTGGGTCAGCCGGTGGATCCAGATGGCGTGCAGGCCGGAATAGGCGAAAAAGTTCTCAAAAGAACCTCGAGCCGCCGGGTCATGGGACCGGGCGGCGTCGAGGTCTTCCTTCAGTCTTGCGAAAAAGCCCACAAAGTTCTTTCTACAGGAAACGGGCGGACAGCGGACTGATCAGCCGCGGATGTCGTCATAGAGCACGGTGGAGATGTAACGCTCACCGAAGTCGCACACCACAGCCACGATCAGCTTGCCTGCGTTTTCGGGGCGCTTGGCCAGTTCCAGGGCGCCCCAGACGATGGCGCCGGAGGAGATACCTCCCAGGATGCCCTCCTTGACGCCCAGGTCACGGGCCACGCGGACAGAATCCTCCAGAGTGGCGTCCAGGACCTCGTCGTAGACGCTGGTGTCCAGCAGTTCCGGGATGAAGTTGGCGCCCAGGCCCTGGATCTTGTGCGGGCCGGGGGCGCCCCCATTAAGGATGGCGGAGTCCTTCGGTTCCACGGCCACAATCTGCACGCCGGGCTTGCGCTCCTTCAGGACCTGGCCCACGCCCGTGATGGTTCCGCCGGTGCCGATGCCGGCAACGAAGATGTCCACGGCGCCGTCGGTATCGGCCCAGACCTCCTCAGCGGTGGTCTTGCGGTGGATCTCCGGGTTGGCTTCGTTGGCGAACTGCTGCGCCCAGATGGAGTTTTCGGTGTTGGCCACGATCTCCTGGGCCTTTTCGACGGCACCGCGCATACCCTCGGATCCCGGGGTAAGGACGATTTCGGCACCGAAGGCGCGCAGCATGACCCGGCGTTCCGTGGACATGGTCTCGGGCATGGTCAGGATGACCTTGTAGCCGCGGGCAGCACCCACCATGGCAAGGGCGATTCCGGTGTTTCCGGACGTGCCTTCGACGATGGTGCCGCCGGGCTTCAGGGCGCCCGACTTTTCAGCGGCGTCGATGATGGCAACGCCGATGCGGTCCTTGACGCTGTTGGCCGGGTTGTAGAACTCCAGCTTCACGGCAACGGTGGCGTCCAGCCCCTCGCTGAGCCGGTTCAACCGGACCAGCGGGGTCCCGCCGACCAGTTGCGTCACATCGTCATAGATCCGTGCCATGTACATACGCCTATCTCTAAGGGGTGAATACTGAGGTCAGCCTAACGAGGCCGTGAAACGGTGGCTAAGCGTTAAGCCATGCAGAGTAATATTTCCGCGCCTTGGCCAGCTTAGGGTTGATGATCACCTGGCAGTACCCCTGCTCGGGGTGTTTGGCGTAGTAGTTCTGGTGGAATTCCTCCGCAACATGGAACCGGGGCAGGCGGCTGACCTCGGTGACGATCGGGTGCGGCCACAGGGCCTGGTTGCGTTCGATCGCTTCCTCGAACAGGACCTTCTCCTCGTCGGTTTCGTAAAACATGGAGGAACGGTACTGGGTACCCACGTCGTAACCCTGGCGGTTCAGGGTGGTGGGGTCGTGCAGGGCGAAGAACATATCGAGCACGACTTCGGCCGGGATGACCTCCTCATCGAAGGTCACCGCCACAACCTCGGCGTGCCCGGTCGTTCCGCTGCAGACCGAGTAATAGTCGGGCTCGGGATCATGGCCGCCGGTGTAGCCCGATACCACCGAGGTCACGCCCCTGGTCTTCTGGTAGACGGCGTCAAGGCACCAGAAGCACCCTCCGCCCAGAACAAAAGTTTTCATGACCTCTTCAATGGTTGGCGGCGCCGGATCATTCCCCGCGGCCCTTGGCGCGCACGGCACAAACTGCGGCGGTCTGAAGCCGATGGGGTAAAACTAAGACTATGGAACCTGTGGACACCGACGCTACCGGCAAGGCAGATCACGACGGCGAACCCTCCGCCGACACGCCGGCTCCGGCCGGTTCCGCCGACGCTCCCACCCTGGCTGAGCTGCTCCTGGCAGTGGAGGAACTGTGGCCGGAGTCGCTGGCGGAAGGCTGGGACGAGGTGGGACTGGTGGCAGGCCACCCGTCTGCGGCCGTGTCCAAGGTGATGTTCGCAGTGGATCCCACGCTGGAAGTCATCGAGGAAGCCGTTGAGTGGGGAGCCGAGCTGCTCATCACGCACCACCCGCTGTTGCTCAAGGGCGTCACGTCGGTGGCCGCCACGTCCGCCAAGGGCCGGGCCGTCCACCGGCTCATCGAGTCGGGGACGGCACTGCTGACCGTGCACACCAACGGGGACTCCGCCGTCGGAGGTGTTTCCGACGTCCTGGCCGACGCCCTGGGGCTCCAGGACGCAGCCCCGCTCACCACTGCCGCCAACGGACTGCCGGAGGAAGGCATTGGCCGGGTGGGCGACCTCGCCGAAGCCATGAGCCTGGGTGACTTCGCGGCACGCGTTTACGGGATTCTTCCGTCCGTGGCAGGGGGAGTGCGTGTCTCAGGAGACAAGGACGGGCTGGTGCGGCGCATCGCGGTGTGCGGCGGCGCCGGGGACTCGCTGTTTTCCGAAGTGCGGGCCAGCAACGCCGACGTCTACGTCACCGCGGACCTTCGCCACCACCCCGCGTCCGAGGCGCGCGAGGCTGCCCTCAACGGGCGGCCCTACCTGGTGGATGTCTCGCATTTCGCCAGCGAGTGGCTCTGGCTGCCTGCCGCGGCGGCAGCTTTGGGCAACGTCCTGGCTGACCAGGGCCATGATGTGGAGATCCGCGTCAGCACCACCAACACCGATCCCTGGGACTTCATCCTGACCCCTGGCTAAGCAAGCCGTAGGAGCCCGCCAGGCGCTAGAGTCTAGGAAGCGCCGGTTCGGCGCCCGGTCCAGGCCGGAAGGAATCCAGCGGAGGTAACAGTGGCCAAGGCAGCACCGGCGGAACAGTTGAAGTTGCTCGAACTGCAGGGGCTCGACGCCCGGCTGAAGGGCCTCGCCAACCGCCGCCGGACACTGGAAAACGATCCCCGCATCAAAGACCTTGAAGCCGCGCTGTCCGTAGCGAACGGTGAACTGGGCGCGGCCAAAGTAGCCGTGCACGACGCGGAGGCCGAGCTGAAACGGGCGGAGGCCGACGTGGAACAGGTTGCCTCGCGGATCGAACGCGACGAGGCCAGGCTCAACAGCGGCACCGGCCTTTCGAAGGACCTGGTGGCCCTGCAAAAGGACATCGCATCCTTGAACAAGCGGCGCTCGGACCTTGAGGACGCGGAGCTGGAAGTCATGGAGCGGCTCGAATCGCTGCGGGAGCGCCAGACGGCCCAGCAACAGATCGTCGATGACATTCAAGGCTCCTTTGGCACCATCCGCGCTGAACTGGATGCTGCCCTCACCGAGGTGGAAACCGAAGCCGCAGGGCTGCGCTCCCAGCGCGCCGACTTCGCTGGCGGCCTGGACGCGGCCATGCTGGCGGTCTACGAAAAGACCCTGGCGAAGCGCGGAGTGGGCGCGGCGCGGCTCTTCCACGGCACCTCGGAAGCCTCCGGCATGAAGCTCAGTCCCGGCGACCTCGCCGAGATCAAGGCTGCAGCTTCCGACGAGATCGTCTTTTGCCCGGACTCCGGCGCCATCCTGGTCCGCTCCGACGAGTGGTCCTGAGCGCGCGGTAGCCTTTCCCGGCTACAACAGCGTGGCAGGTCAGCCCGGCAGGATGATGTTGAGGGCGTGCGGCTTGCGGGCGGTGCCCGGTACGAGTTCGGCATCCCACTTTTCGCGGGCAGCTTTGAGCAGGTCCGACGGCGCGGCAGGGGTCTTTCCCCGGCGCACCAGCAGGTGCCGCGCTAGTTCGCCGCGGGTGTGCTTGGCGAAGTGGCTCACCACCTTGCGGACTCCGCTGGTCTCGGTGAAGACGTTCACGGAGACCGTCTGTTCCGGCGGGGGAGCCCACGCGGCGGCATAAGTGCTGGAGCGGCAGTCCACCAGCAGGTGTCCCTGGGCGGCGGCGCCCAAAGTATCGCCGAGCTGCCCCTTCCAGAAGGGAGCCAGCCGGCCGAGGTCGGGCAAGGCCGTTCCCATGGACAATCGGTACGCGGGAACGCTGTCGCCAAAGCGCAGGGCTCCCCACAGCGCAGAGATCACCAGAACCGACTCATCGGCCTTGCGTCGCTGGGCCTTCGTCAGGGTCCGGTAGCCTAGGGCGTCGTATAGGACGCCGGAATAGATGCTGTGTGCCGGCGCCGCCGGTTCGGCGTGCAGCCGCGTGTTGCGTTCGACGTCGTCACGCAACGATGCGCCCACGCCCAGCAAGGCGAGGGCGTCCTGGTGCGCGCTGACCGTCCCCAATGCCTCAAGGACCTTGGCCCGGTATGGGTTGAGCTCCGGAAAGCCCAGGGTGGACCAGTCGACGGCGGAACCCCTCAGCGCGGGCGTCTTGCCTTCGGAAGGGGGAAGCAGAATCAGCACCGTCCGATCCTACCGGCGACGAAGACGGCCGGCGGCGCCGGTAGACTGGATGCGGATGGGACAGCCAGACGGCCGCGCGCCACGCAAGTGGCTCGAGGAACGTCCGGGCTCCACAGGGCAGGGTGGTGGGTAACGCCCACTCGGGGTAACCCGCAGGCCAGTGCCACAGAAAACAGACCGCCTGCATTCCGGCTTTGGCCGGAAGGGCAGGTAAGGGTGAAACGGTGGTGTAAGAGACCACCAGCTTTCCGGGTGACCGGGAAGGCTAGGTAAACCCCACCCGGAGCAAGGCCAGACAGGACACGTTCGAGGGCTGCCCGCCCGAGTGTCCGGGTAGGCCGCTGGAGGGTGCCGGCAACGGTACTCGTAGATGGATGGCCGTCGCTCCCATTTCCGGTAACGGAAGGGGAGAACAGAACCCGGCGTACCGGCTGTCCCATCCGCAAACCGTGTTTGACCACGGACAACTCGTCGGGGATGCTGAACCGTGCCCGTAATTCACCCACCCCGCCCCGCATCCGCTGCGGATGTTCCCGGCGCCCGTTTCCAAGGCATTGCGCTGGCCGGTTTCCTTGGCCTTTCCGCCCTGGCCTGGGTGCTCGCCTCGGTTCCGATCGCCCTCAACTCCAACGGCTGGTACGCAACGTCGCTGAAAGCGCCGTGGATGCCGCCGTCGTGGATGTTCCGGGCCACGTGGATGGTCCTTTATGCCGGCGTGGCTGCTGCTGCCTGGCTGGTCTGGCGCAAGGGCGGGCTCACCGGAGGCACCCTGGTTGGATATGCAGCGCAGCTGCTGTTCAACACCGCGTGGCCGGTGACCTTCTTCGCGCTGTACCCAATGCTCGGAGCGGTGGCCCTGTGGTCTGCCTTTGTGGTCATTTGTGCCCTCACCGCAACCCTGGGGTTCCTCATCCTCAAGTTCGGACCGGTGGACGCCGCCGCCGGTTACCTGGTGCTGCCGTACTTTTCCTGGCTGGTGTTTTCCGCCAGCCTGAACCTGTACTCGGCTATCCACAATTGAGCCGCTGCCGGCACTGCAGGCGCGATGGAGCCGTGTGAGTGATTTCACGCAGTGCAAGCGTGTTCCCCGGAGCGGGCCAAATTAGAATTGATCCCGGACGCAGGAGTTCTACCGCCGAAAGTTGCGTTCGCAGCCGGCGGTTTTTCTTTGCACGCGATCCAGGTGCCTGGGGGAAATCCCTGCAGGTGCCGGTGCCCCTGGACATCATCAGGTGGCCTACATCCGTGTACGAGGACGTACACGGCTGAACCGAGGAAGGTATTTCTGTGAGCCAGACGTCTGATTCTTGTCTTGATACGTGGATGGGCCGGGAGGCCCTTGCCGAGGCCATGATTCCGGTCATCGGCAGGCTGTACCGTGAAAACAACGTGGTGACCAGCATCCACGGTCGGAGCCTGATCAACAAGTCCACCATGAACATCCTCAAGGCACACCGCTTTGCGCGCCGGATGGCCAAGGACGAGCTGCTCCTGGAGGAGACCGCACCGCTGCTGAACACCCTGGCCGGGCTTGAGCTGGGCGCCGCCGCGATCGACATCGCCCGGTTGAACCAGAAGTTCAAGGAAGAAGGCAATGGCGCCTCCCTTGAAGAATTCCTGCGGGCCGAACTGGCCGAGATCGTAGGCAAGCGGGGCGGCGACGACCGCACCAGCACCGACGTTGTGCTCTACGGCTTTGGCCGCATCGGACGGCTCCTGGCACGCCTCCTCATCGAAAAGGCTGGTGGCGGCCACGGCCTGCGCCTGCGCGCCATCGTGGTGCGCCGTGGCTCCGACAACGACCTCTCCAAGCGCGCCAGCCTGCTGCGCCGCGACTCTGTCCACGGCTCCTTCGAGGGCACCATCCGGATCGACGAGGAAGCCAACACGATCACGGCCAACGGCGTTCGGATCCAGGTCATCTACTCGAACGACCCCGCCACCATCGACTACACGGCCTACGGAATCAACAACGCCCTGGTGGTGGACAACACCGGCCGCTGGCGCGACGCCGAGGGGCTGGGCCAGCACCTGCAGAGCAAGGGCGTTGCCCGGGTCCTGCTGACCGCTCCAGGCAAGGGTGAACTGAAGAACATCGTCCATGGCATCAACCACCGGGACATCACGGATTCGGACAAGATCGTCTCCGCGGCTTCGTGCACCACCAACGCCATTACCCCGGTCCTGAAGGCCATCAACGACAAGTTCGGCGTGGTCCACGGCCACGTGGAGACCGTCCACTCCTTCACCAACGACCAGAACCTGATCGACAACTTCCACAAGGGCGACCGCCGCGGCCGTTCCGCAGCGCTGAACATGGTTATCACCGAAACCGGCGCCGCCAAGGCTGTGGCCAAGGCCCTGCCCGAGCTCCTGGGCAAGCTCACCGGAAGCTCCATCCGTGTCCCCACCCCGGACGTGTCACTGGCCATCCTGAACCTCACCCTCGAGAACGGAACCACCAAGGACGAGGTGAACAACTACCTGCGCGAGATGTCGCTGCACTCGGACCTGCGCAAGCAGATCGACTACATCGACTCGCCCGAGGTCGTCTCCACCGACTTCGTCGGTTCACGCCGCGCCGGCATCGTGGACGGCCTGGCCACCGTGTCCACGGACAAGAACCTGGTCCTCTACGTCTGGTACGACAACGAGTTCGGCTACAGCTGCCAGGTGGTCCGGGTCATGGAGGAGATGGCAGGCGTCAACCCGCCGTCGTTCCCCGCCAAGGAAAGCGCCGCCGCGCTGGCCGCGATCGCTGTCTAACGAGTCCGTCACGTCCTGCGAATTCCCGGCTGGTTCTCTGGAATCAGTCGGGAATCGGGACCACACTGGTGGCATGGACAACGAATCGACTCTTCAGCACGAAACCACCCTCGAACACGCCTTGGACGTAGCCAAGGCCAACCATAAGGAAGCCGTCCGGCTGCTGGAACGGGCCCGCGCCGGGCAGAAGACCGGCGATGTTTCCGACGAGCGGGTACGCCAGTTGGAGGGACTGCTGGCCATCGCCGAGGAGGACCTTCGAAGGGTCACCCGGGAGCAGTAACCACGGACTGGCCGCCCGGCCGTGTGACCCATCACTCGTCCCCAACAGTGTGGATATCAACGGCCGGACGTGCCCTTCGTCCTAGGCTCGTGGGGTGCCCGACTATTCCCTTCCGCCGTCCACCCCGTGACCATCAGCTGGTCTGCCTACCGCCGCGTTCGCCGCCGTTCCCGGCAGGCGTGGGCAATGCTCATCACAGCGGCTGCTGCCATCCTGGCAGCGCTTTTCTGGTTCTTCACCGCCGGCCAGTTCGCCGCGGCCGGGCCTGCGCAGCAGGGACCAACGGAGGCACCTGTCTTCGACGCTGCGTGGATGAAACCGGTGCAGGAGCCCCATGCCGTACCGCCGGGGACCGCTGCCTCGGCGCTGGAGGGCCTCGCCGTAAAGGGCCGGGCACCGAACACCGATTACAGCCGGGAGGCTTTCGGCCAGGCCTGGCTCGATGTTGACCGGAACGGCTGCGACACCCGCAATGACATCCTGCGCAGGGACCTCGCTGATGTGGTCTTCACCGAAGGATCCACGTGCAAGGTAACGGCCGGGCACTTCCGCGAACCCTACACGGGCCAGGACCTGGACTTCCGCCGCGGTTCCGACAGCAGCCGCGCCGTCCAAATCGACCATGTGGTAGCACTGGGCGATGCCTGGCAAAAGGGAGCCCAGGGGCTGGGACCGAAGGAACGCCAAAGCCTGGCCAACGACCCCCTGAACCTTATTGCCGCCGACGGCGCTGCCAACCAGCAAAAAAGCGCGGGGGATGCGGCCACCTGGCTGCCGAAAAACACGGCCATCCGCTGCCATTATGTTGCACGCCAAATCTCGGTAAAGGCGGCCTACGGGCTCTGGGTGACGGCGGCTGAAAAGGACGCCATGAAACGGGTCCTCGCATCCTGCCCGCAGCAGCAGACCATCAGGGTCCAGCAGCCCGCCACGGCCCGCTGAGCAACGCCCTTTCGAGGGGGCGCGGGCCTTTCCGTATCAGTGGAAAATGCCTTTGAGCCTCAGTGGCCGAACGGGTCGGGATCCACGCCGGGCATCCACGTCAGTCCTGGTACGCCCCATCCGTTCTTCTTGGCCTGCTTCATGGCCTTCCGGGAGTAGCGGTCCATCAGGCGGTTGACGTACAGCTTGCCGTCCAGGTGGTCGTATTCGTGCTGGATGACCCTGGCGAACCAACCTGTCGCCTCGAATTTCACCGGGTTTCCGTCCCCATCGAAGCCTTCCACCCGTGCCCACTCCGCCCGCTTGAGCGGATACTGCTCGCCGGGGAAGGACAGGCAGCCCTCTTCCTCCTCGTCGGGGTCGGGAGCGGCGCCGGAGACCTTGGACAGGGTCAGGACGGGATTCACGACGACGCCGGTTGGGGGAGCGCCGTCGTCGTTGGCGTACTTATACACGAAGATCCGCTTGCCGACGCCAATTTGCGGGGCGGCAAGGCCCACGCCGTTGGCGGCGTCGTTGGTCTCGAACATGTCGGCAATCAGGCTGCGCAGTTCGTCGTCGAAAACCTCCACCTCGCTGGCGCGCCGGTGCAGGACGGGTTCGCCCCAGATGGTGATCGGCAGAACGGTCATATCAGTAGTCCTTCGGCTTCGCGGTGTTCCCGGCTGCAGTGCACGTACCCCGGTGGGACACAATAAAGGAGGCCGCACCGGATATCCGGTGCGGCCTCCTTTAGTGACGGCTGTATGTGCCGCCCGTGAGGGTGAGCGACGGGGGTTGAACCCGCGACCTCCTGGACCACAACCAGGCGCTCTGCCAACTGAGCTACGCCCACCATGTGCCTCAAGGGATGTCCGCTGTAGCGGCTCCCCGGAAACGCAACTCAAATAGCTTACCTGCTCGGAAGGGGTGCTTTGTCCACTTTCTGCCATTTGGGGCAAAATTCATCGAAACGTGGCGCAGATTACTCCGCAGACTGTGTGGCGCCGTCTCCGTTGACGATCCCCTGGGCGATCTTCTGGGCCGTGGCACTGTCCGGTCCGGGCGCGGGCACGAAGACCGCTTCGCGGTAGTATCGCAGCTCGTCGATGGAGTCCTTGATGTCCCCGAGCGCGCGATGGCCACCCTTTTTTGCGGGCGACTGGAAGTAGGCCCTGGCGTACCAGCGGCGCGACAACTCCTTGATGGTGCTGACGTCGATCACGCGGTAGTGCAGGTGCTCCACCACCGCCGGCATGTCCCGTGACAGGAACACGCGGTCGGTTCCCACGGAGTTGCCGCCCAGTGGTGCTTTCCGCGGATCCGGAACCCAGGCGGAGATGTACTCCATCACGGCGGCCTCCGCTTCTGCCATGGTCCTGCCGTGCGGCAGTTCCGCCAGGAGCCCGGATTTGGTGTGCATGTCCCGAACAAAATCGGACATTTGCGCCACCGCGGCATCATCGGGTTTGATCACCACGTCCACGCCGTCACCCAGGATGTTCAATTCCGAGTCGGTGACCAGGGCTGCCACCTCAATGAGGGCGTCATTCTTGATGTCCAGACCGGTCATTTCACAGTCGATCCAGACGATGCGTTCGTTAGATATAGGCACCGGACCAGCCTACCGTTACACTTCCGGACGCCCTGCCGATGCTAGGATTTCGGGTACGCGGCGGGTCGCCCTTCGGCCCTGAACCATATCCCGGCCCGGCCCGCATCGCCTGCCGGGCGAACAGCGGAAACGCAAGAAGATTGGACGATCCTGAGATGACGGCGCCTGTGCCCATAACGGGGGAGATGGCGGCGGCCGGCAATGCCCGGGAGGGCAAAGCCGAGGTGGACAATCCGCGCTCACCCCTGCTTGCCGGTTTTGTGGGCTCCATGTTCATGCTGGTCGGATCCATAGGCGTCGGCTGGCTGGCCCCTGTCTCGGAACTCCGCCGCATGCCCCTCTTCATCTGGATGCGCACCGAAGCCCCGGGCGTGGCGCTGTCCATCATCCTGGTGGCCATAGGCGGGATGCTCCTGGTGCGCGCGTGGCTGCGGCTTGGCCAGAAAGTCCGCGTGTGGGGCAACCAGGCGCGGAAGGCAACCCTGGCCGCTGTGGTGGCCTGGGGGCTGCCGATGATGTTCAGCGTGCCGCTGTTCAGCCGCGACGTTTACGCCTATATCGGGCAGGGCCGCCTCATGGTGGAGGGGTTCAACCCGTACGAAAACGGCATCTCCGCCCTGTCCAACTACTTCCAGCTCGGCGCAGACAAGATGTGGACTGAGGCGCCTGTTCCCTACGGCCAGCTGTTCCTGTGGATCGAGCAGTTCGTCGTCTGGGTCACCAATGTCCAGCCGGAGGCCTGCGTCATGCTCTTCCGGCTGGTGGCTCTGGCCGGCGTGGTGCTGTGCGTCATTTACGTTCCCCGGCTGGCCGAACTGCACGGCGTCAACCCGCACCGGGCCCTCTGGCTCACTGTGGCCAACCCGCTCTTCCTGACCAACTTCATCGCCAGCGTCCATAACGACTCCCTGATGATCGGGCTGGCACTGGCCGGGCTGTACTACTCAGCCACCCGGCGGCAGCTCCGCGGCATCCTGCTGGTGACCCTTTCCATTGCGGTGAAGCCCATCACCATTGTCTTCCTGCCGTTCATTGGACTGTTGTGGGCAGGCAAGAATGCCGGGTGGCTGCGGAAGGTGGCGTTCTGGGCGCTGACGGCAGGACTCAGCCTGGGGCTACTGACTGCGATGAGCATGGTCAACGGTTTCGGATTCGGGTGGATCAATGGGCTGTCCGCCCCGGGCAGCATCTCCATCTGGTACGCCCCGGTCGGGTTGATCGGCCAGGTGGTGGGGTCCCTGGCGACCGCGTTGGGCTTTGACGGGTCGGTACCCGCGGGATGGGTGTTCGACGCCGGGAAGCTGCTTGCCGTGGGCATCATCGCCTGGCAAATCTTCAAGGGTGATTACGACCGCCTGATGCGCCGCCTGACGCTTTCCCTGGCCGCAGTGGTCCTGCTGGCTCCCATCATCCAGTCCTGGTACGTCGTCTGGCTGATACCGCTTTTCGCCGTCACGGGCATCCGCAACGACTGGCAGGTCAAGGCGCTGTACTTTGTGGTGTCGTTCTTCATGATCTATGCCATCTCGGATCAGCTGGACGTCTTCCCGTACCTCCAGACCCAGGACCTGGGCTTCGCGCTGGCCCTGGCCCGCGTGGCCGCGGCGTTGACGGCCCTCCTGTTTGCCCTGTACCTGATCTTCTGGGATCCCGGCACCCGCCGGCTGTTCCGCAAGACGCACGAGCCCGTCGTCGAACGCCCGGTCATCTAGCAGCCAAGCTACTGCGGCGCTCCGACCGTCAACCGGCGCAGGGCTTCCCTTCGCGACAGCGGGCTCATGTCCGCCTTGTGCCGGGCGACAAACCCCTCCACCCACTCCGGCGCCGTCTTGGCGTACTCGCGCAGCGCCCAGCCGATCGCCTTCCTGATGAAGAACTCCCTGTCTGCGAGGTTCGGCTCAATGACGGCGGCGAGCAGCTCCGGATCGGTGCTCTTCCTGGCCCGCAGCTGCGAGGTGATGGCCGCCCTGCGGATCCAAAAGTCCGGATCCCGGCTCCACTGCCGGAGCACCCTGGACATCTCGCCGGGATGCGTGGACAGCAGGCCGCAGATCCGGCCGGACACGCCGTCGGCGAAGTCCCACCATGCGCCGGTCCGGATGATTTCCTCGTAGACCGGCAGCATGTCCAGGTCCACGGCCAGCACCCGGTGCGCCGTCAGGTCGATCGCGGCGTAGCGCTCCTCCCGGAAGGTGGAACTACGCCACAGCTCCAGGACCGTGGCGCGCAGCTGTGCGGCGGATGCCGGTGGGAACTCCCGGGCAGCCCAAGCGGCGATGTTCCGCACTTCGGGAACCCGCACACCCAGGGAGGGCAGTGCGGACTTCATGTACGCCTGGGCGCCTGCCGCCCGCGCCGGGTCGGCGAGCTCCCGCAGCGCCCCCCGGACGGCGGCAACAAGGTCCTGGTCAGCAGCCTCTTCCATGAGCGCAACCTTAGCCAGTATGGCACCGGGGTGTGCGGTACGCTGGTGAGCGCTAACACATACTGAAGCAGAGGGAACCCATGCCCGGAACAGAAGTCCACCTGGCCCACGGAGCCTACTCCGCCGTCGTGACCGTACGGGGAGGAGCGCTTCGCGAACTGCGCCATGGCGGCCGGGACCTGGTGGTGGGCTTCGGCCCCGACGGCCCCGTTCCCGACTACAGGGGAGTCATCTGCGCGCCCTGGCCCAACCGGCTCGCGGACGGCACCTACACCTACGCCGGAAAGTCCTATGCTGCGGCCGTCAACGAACCGGAACGCGGCTCCGCCCTCCACGGCCTGGCGATCCACCGGGCGTGGGAAATCAAGGAAGCGGCCCAAGACCGGGCGGTCCTGACATGCCACATCCCGTCCGGCCCCGACTACCCGGGCGATCTCGACGTGACCGTTACATATTCCCTTGCGGAAGATGGCTTCCATGCGACGGTGCATGCGGTCAACACCGGTTCTGTCACCGCCCCGTACGGGGTATGCCCGCACCCCTACCTCGTCGCAGGCGCCTCCCCGCTGGATGACTGGTCGCTGGAACTTCCTGCCCGCACCTACCTTGAGGTCACGCCCGACCGGCTGCTGCCCGTAGCCTTGCGCCAGGTTGACGGCGACGCCTTCGACTTCCGTTCGGTCCGGCGCCTGGGGCAGGTCAAGATCGACCACGCCTTTACGGATATTTCCCGCGACGGTTCCGGCCTGGCACGGGTGCGCGTGCACGACCCGTCCGGCACCGGCGTGGAGCTGGAGTGGGGAACAGAGTGGCCCTGGGTGCAGGTGCACACCGGTGACAAGCCGATTGGCCCGGACCGGCTGGGGCTGGCCGTTGAACCCATGACCTGCCCGCCCGACGCCCTGCATTCGGGAACGGACCTGGTACACCTGCAGGCCGGCCAGTCCCATTCGGCGGCCTGGAGCATCCGGGCCCTGGACTAGCGTTGGCTGGCTGCAGCGGTCACCGCGCGGGCGTCCGCCCAACCGGCACGTTCCAGCCACGCCGCGCACAACGAAGTCCACTGTTCCGGCCCTGCCTCGCCTGGGGCAAGTCCCAGTCCGTGGCGTCCCTGGGGGAAGACGTGGAGTTCCGCCTGAACCCCGGCAGCGAATAGGGCCTTGGCGTAGTTCAGGCTGTTGCTCACCGGCACGGCTTCGTCGTCGGCGGTGTGCCAGAGGAATGCCTGGGGAGTCCCGGGAGTGACGTTCAGTTCCGCCGACAGGGCAGCCAGGAGGTTCGACGGCGGTGCGTCGCCAAGGAGGTTCGCCACCGATCCCTGATGCGTTTCGTGGGTCAGCGACGCCACGGGATAGCACAGCACCGTGAGGTCCGGCACCGCGGCGGCAAGGTCAAGCCGCGGGTTCCGCGTAGGCGCGGCCGTGCTCAGGGTGGCGGCCAGGTGCCCCCCGGCCGAGAAGCCCAAGACGCCCACCCGGTCCGGGTCCACAGCGAGACCGTGCTGCCCGCTCCGGATGTGCAGCATGGCTTCCTTGGCGTCTTCCAGAGGCGCCGGATGCCGGTGCGGGGCCACGCGGTAGCGCAGGACGAAGGCGTGGATGCCAAGGGAAGCGAGCCACTCCGCCACGGGTTCGGCCTCATGGTCCGCCTGGCGGGCATAGCCTCCACCGGGGAGGACCAGGATTGCCGGCCGGGGCCCAGTGGCTTCCGGCTGTGCCGGAACGGCGGTTAGTCCTCGGGGCGCCATCAGGCAGCTTCCGTGCTGCGCCGCAACGTGACCTCGCCGGTAACGTCGCTAAGAAGAGCGTCGTCCGCCTCCTCGCTGTTGGGCTGAGGACCCGTGGCCCGGGTGGCAAAGCGTCCAATGTCTTCCAGCGGCAGGCGGACGGTGGAAAGAGCCGGCCGGAAGTCCCGAAGGGTTTCGATGTCGTCGAAGCCGGCGATCGCGGCGTCCCGCGGGATGCGCAGTCCCGCCGTGCGGAGGGCTGCCGCCACTCCGATGGCCATCACATCATTGACGGCGAAAATGCAGAGCTTCTGTGCCCCCGTCCCGCCGGGCTGGGCCGCCTTGATCCGTTCGGCCAGTTCAAGCCCGGCCTCATAGCCGCCGGACCGGTTGAAGGCGGTCCTGAACATTTCGGCCTTTGCCCGCCCTGCGTGCTCCAGTCCCTCCTGGAAGCCGCGCACGCGGTCATCGGAGGTCAGGAGACCCTCGGGTCCGGCGACAATGACGAAGCTGCCGTCCCAGCCTGCCGCAAGTTCGGCGGCCAACTGGCCGGCGAGCTCCCGGTTGGGGACTTTGACCACGTGGTACCCGTCCTGGACGGTGGCACCCACCACGGGATGTCCCACGACAGCCACCTGGCCGCCGTTCCGGCAGTACCGGTCAAGCTCCGCAGCCAGTTCGGCGTTGCCGTCCTGGTCCTCCTCCCGGCAGGAGCGGGATCCGGCAATGACGATCGAGTCCGCGCGGCGGGCAGCGAAGGCGGCCACCGCTTCCTTCTCCTCCGCCGGTCCGCCCCCGGTGGTGGCCAGCAGCACCATTTTGCGCTGTTCCCTCGCGGCTTCCTGGACTCCCCGTGCGATGGCGGCGAAGTAGGGGTCGGCGATGTCGTGGACGATCAACCCGATCAGGCCCGAGCTGGATTTCGCCAGCCCCTGGGCCTGCGCGTTCGGAATGTAGCCCAGCGAGTCTGCCGCCTGCCGCACCCGCTCGGCGATGTCCTTCCCCGGCTTGCGGGCCGAGCCGTTCAGCACGCGTGAAGCCGTGGCGGGGGAGACGCCGGCAAGGCGTGCCACCTCGGTAAGGGTACTTGCAGCCACGGCATCTCCTGGTCGTAGGTTGGGGCTCAAGGGCTAAGCACATTATGGCAGTTCAAAGTACTTCCGGAAAGCGCTTGCCAAGGGGAACCGCGCCGTGCATCATTGAAGAAGCGGGAACGCGCTTTCCCAACCAACTTCAGTACTATTGCTCACTCACCGTGGAGGACACATGGGCTTCGAAACGAAAACGATCCGCATCGCCATGAACGGCATTACCGGCCGGATGGGTTACCGCCAGCACCTGCTGCGCTCCATCCTGCCCATCCGTGACGCCGGCGGCTTCACCCTCGAGGACGGTACCCGGGTCCAGGTGGAGCCGATCCTGGTGGGCCGCAATGAGGCCAAGATCCGGGAGCTGGCGGAAAAGCACAAGGTCTCTGAATGGACCACCGATCTGGACGCCGTGATCAACGACCCCACTGTCGACGTCGTTTTCGATGCCTCCATGACCAGCCTGCGCGCCGCCACCCTGAAGAAGGCAATGCTGGCGGGAAAGCACATCTTTACGGAGAAGCCCACGGCGGAAACGCTGGAAGAGGCCATCGAGCTGGCGCGGATCGGCAAGGAAGCC
Organism: Arthrobacter sp. E1SS-5; assembly: GCF_057073715.1. Lineage (NCBI taxonomy): Bacteria > Bacillati > Actinomycetota > Actinomycetes > Micrococcales > Micrococcaceae > Arthrobacter > Arthrobacter sp. E1SS-5. The sequence goes on along the minus strand of NZ_CP172703.1, from coordinate 2,497,591 downwards.
GGCGTCACCGCCGGCGTGGTCCATGACAAGCTCTACCTTCCCGGCCTGGTCAAGCTCCGCCGCCTGGTGGATGAGGGCTTCTTCGGCCGCATCCTCTCCATCCGTGGCGAGTTCGGCTACTGGGTCTTCGAAGGCGACATCCAGGCGGCCCAGCGCCCGTCCTGGAACTACCGCAAGGAAGACGGCGGCGGAATGACCACGGACATGTTCTGCCACTGGAACTATGTCCTTGAGGGCATCATCGGCAAGGTCAAGAGCGTCAACGCCAAAACGGCCACCCACATCCCCGCGCGCTGGGACGAAGCGGGCAAGGAATACAAAGCCACCGCGGACGACGCTTCCTACGGCATTTTCGAGCTCGAGACCCCGGGGGGCGACGAGGTCATCGGCCAGATCAACTCCTCCTGGGCAGTGCGCGTCTACCGTGACGAACTGGTGGAATTCCAGGTGGACGGCACGCTCGGCTCCGCAGTTGCCGGCCTGAACAAGTGCGTCGCCCAGCAGCGCGCGCACACTCCCAAGCCGGTCTGGAACCCCGACCTCCCCGTCACCGAGTCCTTCCGGGACCAGTGGCAGGAAGTTCCCGCCAACGCCGAGCTGGACAACGGCTTCAAGCTGCAGTGGGAAGAGTTCCTTCGCGATGTGGTGGCCGGCCGCGAACACCGCTTCGGCCTGCTGTCCGCCGCCCGCGGTGTCCAGTTGGCCGAGCTTGGCCTGCGCTCCAGCGACGAACGCCGCACCATCGACATCCCGGAGATCAGCCTCTAATGACTTCACTCATCCTTCCCTCCGAAGACGGCGGCACCAGGGAGTACCGCCTGCAGGGCGGCACTGCCTGGGCCCGGCCCACTGCACCCCTGACGGCGCGCCGTGCGTACGCCGCCGCCCACGTCATTCCCGAGGTCCTCGCCGACAACACCCCGGGCGCCCCCGCACGCCTCGACTGGGACGCCACCATGGCCTACCGGCATGAGTTGTGGTCCTACGGCTTGGGCGTTGCAGATGCCATGGATACCGCCCAGCGCGGCATGGGCCTGGACTGGGCCGCCACGCAGCAGCTCATCAAGCGCACGGGGGTGGAGGCTGCCTCGGTGGTGTCAGCCAACAGCCCGGCTACCGCCGGCAAGTCCGTGCGGGACCTCGTATCCTGCGGTGCCGGCACGGATCAGCTGGACATCGACGCCCTGCCCATTGGCGAGGCCGGGATCAAGGCAGTCCTCGAGGCCTACCGCGAACAGATCGCCGTCATCACCGAGGCCGGGCCCAAGGTCATCCTGATGGCGTCCCGTGCCCTGGCAAAGGTGGCCCGCGGTCCGGAGGATTACCTTCGCGTCTACTCCACGCTGCTGCAGGAAGTGGACCAACCGGTCATCCTGCACTGGCTGGGCACCATGTTCGACCCCGCCCTCGCCGGCTACTGGGGCTCCGACGACATTGCCACGGCCACCGAAACCTTCCTGGGCCTGATCCGGGACAACGCGGACAAAGTGGACGGCGTCAAGGTCTCGCTGCTCGACGCCGGCCACGAGGTGGCCCTGCGCGCTGCCCTGCCCGAGGGCGTTCGCCTTTACACCGGCGATGACTTCAACTACCCCGAGCTCATTGACGGCGACGGTACCCACCACTCGGATGCCCTGCTGGGGATCTTCGCCGCCATCTACCCGGCCGCCTCGGTGGCCCTGCAGAACTACGAGGCCGGAAACGCCGCCAAGGCACGCGAGATCCTGGACTCCACTCGCGAACTGGGCAAGCACATTTTCAGCGCCCCCACGTTCTACTACAAGACCGGCATCGCCTTCATGTCCTGGCTCAACGGCAAACAGCCCGGCTTCCAGATGGTGGGCGGACTGCACTCGGGTCGCTCGGTGTGCCACCTGTCCAGGACCTTTGAGCTGGCTGACAAGGCCGGCCTGCTGAGGGATCCGGCACTGGCAGCCTTCCGAATGTCCGACTACCTGCGGATCAACGGGGTGGGAGTATGAGCGACTTCTCCCGCCTCTCCATCAACAGCGCCACCACTAAGAAGTGGACGCTCGCCCAGGTTGTCGAGGGCTGTGTCAACGCGGGGATTCCGGCAATCGGGCCCTGGCGGGACCGCATCGAGGAAGCCGGACTGGATAAGGCTGCACGCCTCATCAAGGACGCCGGGCTCCGGGTTTCCTCCCTTTGCCGTGGCGGATTCCTTACCGCTGCCGACGCCGACGGACAGGCCGCCGCGCTCGCAGACAACCGTGCGGCCATCCTCGAGGCCGTGGCCCTGGACACCAGGGAGTTGTTCCTGGTGGTCGGCGGCCTGGCTCCGGGGGAGAAGGACATCGTGGCCGCCCGGCAGCGCGTGGCCGACCGGCTCGCTGACCTGGTGCCCTTCGCGCAGGAAAACGGCGTCCGCCTGGTGCTGGAGCCACTGCATCCGATGTACGCTGCGGACCGCGCACTCATCTCCACCCTGGGCCAGGCCCTGGACCTCGCGGCGCCGTTCGATGCCGCTACGGTAGGGGTCGCCGTCGATACCTTCCATGTGTGGTGGGACCCCGAACTGAAGTCCCAGATTGAGCGTGCCGGACGGGAGAACCGGATCGCCTCCTACCAGGTGTGCGACTTCAACATGCCCATCGCTGCCGATCCGCTGCTGTCCCGGGGGTACATGGGCGACGGCGTGGTGGACTTTGCCACCATCGGCGCCTGGGTGCGCGGGGCCGGGTACACCGGTGACATCGAGGTGGAAATTTTCAATCAGGAGATCTGGGACACGGACGGCAACGCTGTCCTGGCCACGGTCAAGGAGCGGTACGCGGAACTCGTCCTGCCGTACGCCTGACCTGATCCAAGACCGCGGGCTCCTGCTACGTCACGGCAGGAGCCTGCGCCCCACATGAAAGGACCCGGCCCGCGGTGGTTGTCCCACCGCCGGTCCGGGTCCTTTTGCCTGTGCGTTTCCCGGTGCTAGCCCTGGCTGCCGGCCGTGGCGTACAACGAGGCGAACCTGCGGTACCTCGCCAGCACGCCGGCGTCGTCCTTCCCCTGCGGAAGGTCGACGGCGTCTGCCGCCCACGTGGGAAACTGTCCGGTGAGTGCCGCGGCCGCCTGGCGCGCGGCACCGTCGGCAACGTACTCACCCGGCTGGGGGACGGTGACGGCTGTCCCCAGCAGGCTGGCGGCGACTTCCTGCACGGCAACCGACTGGGCACCCCCGCCGACCAGGAGGATCCGCTTTGGCTGCACGCCTTGCGCCTGCAGGGCCGCCAGGCCGTCGGCCAGGGAGCAGACCACGCCTTCGACGGCGGCGCGCGCCAGGTTGGCAGGGGTGTAGTTGGCCCGGATGATGCCATGCAGTGAACCGGTGGCATCCGGCAGGTTGGGCGTCCGCTCGCCGTCGAAGTAGGGGACCAGCGTGAGACCACCCGCGCCGGGACCAGCGGACAATGCCAGCTGGTTGAACTCCGCCAGGTCCATTCCCAGCAGGGCAGCCGTGGCATCGAAGATGCGGGTGGCGTTCAACGTGCATACCAGCGGCAGGTAGTGGCCGGCCGCATCCGCGAATCCTGCCACCAGCCCGGAAGGATCTGCCGCCGGGCTGTCAGACACTGCAAATACGGTGCCGGACGTGCCCAGCGACATCACCACGTCGCCCAGTGCGGCTCCCGCGCCGAGGGCTGCGGCCGCGTTGTCCCCGGCGCCGGCAGCCAGGAGAGTGCCTGTCGGCGTCTTTCCCGCCGTTTCCAGCGGCCCGAGGACCCGGGGAAGGGCCGGCACATGGCCCAGCGATGCGGCCAGGACGTCCGGAAGGTACGTGCCCTCGGCCGTCGAATAGTACCCCGTGCCTGAGGCATCCGAGCGGTCGGTGGCCAGGGCGGCCAGACCCTCTGCTCCGCTGCCGGGGCCATAGCCGGCGAGCCGCCAGGTCAGCCAGTCATGCGGGAGGCAGACCGCGGCCACCTTTGCGGCGTTTTCCGGCTCGTTGGCTGCCAGCCAGCGAAGCTTGGTCACCGTCAGGGATGCGACCGGAACGGTGCCGGTGGCATCGGCCCAGTACTGCGCTCCGGCGGCGGGATCGCCGCCGCCGGCACTCTCGATGAGTTCAGCGGCTGCGCCTGCGCTGCGGGTGTCATTCCACAGCAGCGCCGGACGGACCACCGCGCCATCGCTGTCCAGACAGACCATGCCGTGCTGCTGGCCCCCGATAGAGACTGCACTGACGTCATCGAGGCCGCCGGCGTCCGCCACGGCCTTTTGCAGGGCAGTCCACCAGTGGTCCGGGTGAACCTCGGTGCCCTCGGGGTGCGCGGCCCGGCCCTGGCGGACGAGCGCTCCGGTGTCCGCATCGCGGATGACTACTTTGCAGGACTGTGTGGAGCTGTCGACTCCGGCTACGAGCGGCATGGCTGTTCTTTTCTTTGTGCAGGAATGTCTTTGCGCAGGAATGGAAACGCTGCGGGGCCTGGATCATCTCCAAGGCCCCGCAGCGGGTATGGGTCGGCTAGTGCGCGCCCAGGAGGTGCTCGATGGCCAGCTGGTTGAGCCGGACGAACGCGAAGGAGCGCTCGGCCGCCTTGTCGGCGTCGAAGTCCTCAAACGCTGCGGCATCTGCGAGCAGGTCCGCGGTGCTTTCACCGGCGGCGAGGGTGGACTCGCCGAGTTCGAAGACGCCTGAGGTCTTGAGGGCTTCCTGTACCTGCGGGTCCGCACGGAAGGCCAGGGCACGTTCCTTGAGCAGGAGGTACATGGCCATGTTGGCCTTGGCGGATTCCCACACGCCGTCGTAGCCGTCGGTGCGGGAGGGCTTGTAGTCGAAGTGGCGGGGGCCGTCGTACGTGGGGCCGCCGTTCGGGAAGCCGTTCTCCAGCAGGTCGACGGTGAAGAAGGCGCTGGTAAGGTCGCCGTGGCCGAAGACCAGGTCCTGGTCGTACTTGATGCCGCGCTGGCCGTTGAGGTCGATGTGGAAGAGCTTGCCGGCCCACAGAGCCTGGGCGATGCCGTGGGTAAAGTTCAGCCCTGCCATCTGCTCGTGGCCGGTCTCCGGGTTCAGGCCCACGATGTCGCCGTGTTCCAGCTGGGCGATGAAGGCCAGGCCATGGCCCACGGTGGGCAGGAAGATGTCGCCGCGGGGTTCGTTCGGCTTGGGCTCCAGGGCGATGCGGAGGTTGTAGCCCTTTTCCTTGATGTAGCCGGCGGCGGTGTCCACGCCCTCCTTCATGCGGTCCAGGGCGGCCGCCAAATCCTTCGATCCGTCGTATTCGCTGCCTTCGCGGCCGCCCCACATGACAAATGTATCGGCGCCGAGTTCGGCGGCGAGGTCGATGTTGCGCAGGACCTTGGACAGGGCGAAGCGGCGGATCGAGCGGTCATTGGAGGTGAAGCCGCCGTCCTTGAACACGGGGTGGCTGAAGAGGTTGGTGGTGACCATCGGTACCTTCAGCCCGGTCTCAGCCAGGGCTGCCCGGAAGTTCTTCAGGATCAGCTCCCGTTCCGAGGCGGAGGCGTCAAACGGAACCAGGTCGTTGTCATGGAAGGTGATGCCGTACGCGCCCAGCTCGCTGAGCTTGTGCACTGCTTCAACCGGGTCGAGGGCCTTGCGGGTTGCGACGCCGAACGGGTCGGCGCCGGTCCAGCCGACGGTCCAGAGGCCAAACGTGAATTTGTCGGCAGGGGTGGGGGAGAGGGTCATGATTGCGTCCTTGCATCGAGGGCCCCGCGGGATTGCGAAGCATTAGTTCATTGCCTGAACTATATGAGCGGACGTAGGGTGGGGTCAATAGGTCCAGCTGCCACAGCCGGAAAATTTATCGGAGCCATAGACTGAGGAGCTTTGTGATGGTGATGCCGGCGCCTGCAGTGGCGGGACCGGGAGGCGCAGCCCCCGGAAGCGTGGGGGATGTCCGGCGCAGCAACCTAGCCCTGGTCCTGGGCGCGATTGCTGAATTCCCCCGCGGCACCTGTCCCAGCCGGGCGCAGATCGCGGGTGCCACAGGCTTGACCAAGGCGTCGGTATCCAGCCTGGTGCTGGACCTCCTGGACGCCGGAATCATCCGGGAAATAGGCCTGAACCCGCAGGGGCGCGGCCGGCCGGGTGTGGGACTGGAGCTCAACCCCGGCCGCGCCGTCATGGGGATGGAAATCAATGTGGACTACATCTCGGCGGCCGTGGTTGACCTGGCCGGGAATGTCCTGATCCGTGAGGTCAAGGAGCGCGATAACCGCAACAGCCCGGATGCCGCGGTGCTGGCGGCGCTGGCAGTCCTGGTTGCACGGGTACGGCGTGCGGCGGGCGAACGGGGGGTCGAGGTCCTCGGCGGAGGGCTGGCCGTTCCTGGACTCGTTGACCCTGCTGCGGCGCGGGTGCTTACCGCCCCAAACCTTGGCTGGGTCGATGTGGACCTTGACCTTGGTGCTTTGCTGCCCGAAGCCCCCCTGGGTGTGGCGCTCTTCAATGAGGCCAATGCCGCAGCCTTGGCGGAACTGAGGTACCGGCCGAATGGTGCCTCCGACTTCCTGTTTGTCTCCGGTGAAGTGGGTGTCGGTGGCGGGATCGTCATCGGGTCCGAACTGTTCACGGGTCCGCAAGGCCATGCCGGCGAAGTGGGGCACATCGTGGTGGAGCCGGACGGCAGCCGCTGTTCCTGCGGCGGTACCGGGTGCCTGGAAACTGTGGCCGGCCAGGACGCCATTTTCGCCGCGTCCGGCGTCGCCCCGGAGACTGCATCACGGTCCGCCAGCATGTCCGCGCTGCTGGGGGCGCTGGACGCCGGAGACCCTGAGGCGGTTGCCGCCGTTGAACGGGCGGGCCGCTGCCTGGGCATCGCGCTCGCCTCCACGGCACGGGTGGTCAATATTCAGTCGGTGGTCCTTGGCGGGCATTTCGCGGTCCTCGAGCCATGGCTGCGCGGTCCCTTGATCGAAAGCGTGCAGAAGTACGCGCCGGGCAAGTATGCGTCGGAACAGGTCACAGTCTCCGCGGTGGGCGAATCGGGAGCCCTGCTGGGTGCAGCCGGCAGCGTCATCCGGTCGCTGGTGGAGGCGCCGCACCGGCTGCAGTAGCGCTGACGGAAATAGCCGCGTTTTCAGCAGGTTGACCTGTTGATCTTCCCGCCAGTCATTTTTCGAGCGCCGGGCAGGGTATCTCGACGGAGCCGGTGAAGTAGTGCGGCGCAACAGCAGCGGTGAAAGCGGTCGCACCGCCGGAACTGCACTTCTCTGCCCCTGCGGCCACTTGTTCAGCCCAGGCGGGGCCCGAGTCCCTGGTCGTGAAGGGAGGGAAGTACATGGATGCGAGGAGCAGGCTAAAACCGACCAGGATCGCGGGTTGTGTCCAGAGTGCCCACCTCACCAACGCTGATGAAAGCACCGGCACTATGGCCAGGACAAACATGGTGGCTGCAACCGAATATCGGGTGAAAGCGAACTGTTCGATCCAATCGGCGTCGGTAAACCGGGCGTAATCGAGGAAGGGAGCGGGGTTCGCCGCGGCGCAGGCAATCCACACCAGGATGGACGCGGAGAGGAACATCATCGCCAGGCGGCGGTGCTGCCGCCGCCCGTATATGAAGACGGCAGCCGCGGCGACAGCTACGATCAGGAACGCCAAAATTATCGGTGCGGCGCCGAAATTGACGATCTGCTGTGTGAGTGCCCGTGCGTAACCATAGACCAGGGGGCCCGCGGTGTTTAGCGGCCACCCGTAGATAAGTGATGCGGGATCCAGCTGGTATTGCGTGTACGGAGCCCTGGGATAAGTAACCGTGGTGTACACCTGGGCACACAATCCCAGTGCAAGGCCTGCTTTCGCAGGCCACAGGCTGCGGTTGCGCCAGCGGTAGAAGAACAACGGCGTGAAGAGGACCGATATGATCTCCGTCGTTGCCGTGGCGAATGCTGCAGCGAACAGCAGGACTGCTTCAGCCCGCGTTCTTGCTGGTTTGATCAGGAGCCATGGGGCGAGCCAGAGTAAGTACCAGTGCAGATTCGCGAAGTTGCCAAGTGTTTCAATCGCTCCCACGTTGACGAATATGGGGATTGCTGCCCATGCTCCACGTATCCATACACTCGTCGTCAGGGAACTGGAGCAGTGGAAGGTCATCAGTGCTATGCAGGCGAGGGCTGCGCAGGCCAGGAAATTCATCGCGTACGCATAATCAGGTACAGGGAACGCACGCACCACGATCTCCGCGGCTATGCGGGGTATGAAATGCAAGTATCCGGCGTAGGGCTTGAATGGTGTCCACCGATCGTCAGGAGCCATAGCATCCGACAAGAAGACGGCCCCGTCCTCTGCCCAGAGGACGCCCTGCGCGTGCGCCGGGAGCCTCATCCATGACAGCAGGCTGACCAGTACCAGTGCGCCGATGTATGACAGCGCTCTTGCCACCCGCGTTTTCACTGGACCTGCCCTCATCCCATTCCCCCATGGAATGCCGGACTTAATCTAATGGACGGGATCTTCCGGCATCAAAACGAGGAGGCCGGATGAAGGACTTTCCTGCAGGAAGAGCAGACCATTGAGTGCTCCGAAGAGAACAAGAATGCGGTCCCGCCCAGCGCGTCGACTGGCCGGGACCGCATTTTCCGGTGCCCCAGGAGGGAATCGAACCCCCGACCGGCGGATTAGAAGGCCGCTGCTCTATCCCCTGAGCTACTGAGGCGTCGGCTTCCGGCCCTCGGGCCGGCGCCTCCAAAAGTTTACCTTGCCCGAGGTGCAGGTGGCGGCATCCTGCCGCCACCCCTCCTCCACATGTGGTCCGACGGCGGTTGTTGTCCACATATGAAAACCCGTGCCTGCCGCCCGGCGTTGTCCGGCGCGATGCTGGTCATGCCTGCTAAGGCGCCACCATCCAGACAGGACGTAGACATGAGCGAAACGATAATCACCATCCGTGGCTTCGTGGCCACGGAGATAACGAGTTCCACCACGCCAGGAGGAGTAGCAACCGCCTCCTTCCGGCTCGGGTCCACCGCCCGTCGTTTTGACCGGGCATCCAAGACCTGGGGTGACGGACCCACCAACTGGTTCACCGTCCAGGGCTACCGCAACCTTGCTGGAACCCTGGGGTGCAGCATCAGGAAGGGCCAGCCGGTCATCGTCGTGGGCAAGCTGAAGATCCACACCTGGGAAAAGGACGGCCGGGTATACCACTCCACCATCATCGACGCGGAGGCCGTGGGGCACGATCTCACCTTTGGGTCGGCAAACTTCATTCGTACCGCATCCAGGCCGGCACTCTCCCTGGTGGAGCAGCCGCCGGTTCCCGATGACGCCACCGGAATGGACCAGGTTCCGGATGATCTGGAGGACCACGAGGACGAACACCCCGAGGACCACGGCCAACCCGCCGTCGTCATCGAGGACAGTGACGGTACCCTCGCCTCGCTGGACCTGGAAACGGGGGAACTCGCCGAAGTCTAGGAAACACGCATCAGGTACAAGCGTCCCCCTTCAGTTCGGGCGGACGGACGGCGGCACCCCCCGGCCGCCCTCCGTCCGCCCGCCAAATGCCTGATGGCAGGCCGCCTGTTGCTGCGGATGGTTCCGGACGATGTTTCCCGCAGGCCCATCCCCGGTGCCGGTCGTACACGCCGGTGCCTGCCTGCTTCCATGGCAGAATGACACCATGCAACCCACCCCTTACCAGCGGCCGAACAAACGCGCCGGTGCAGCACTGGCATGCGCCGTCGTGGCCTGTGTCCTGTCAGGGTGTGTTGCCGGGCCTTCCGCAAGCCAACCGGCAATTGGGACCAATGGCGGGCAGACGTCATCGCAGGCCAAGGCAACCGGCGGTGCAACGCAGGAGCCGGCCCAGGCAGCTGGTTCGGCTCCGGGAAGCACCCGTCCCAGCGGAGAACCGCTGGCCGACACGTCCGGTGGGGCGCAAGCGGCTGCGGCGGCCACCGAGACGGTGAAACGCACTGTTACGGACACTCTGACCAAACTGGCAAGCGGAACCCCCAAGCCGGCCACAGCGCAGGTCAGCGAAGCCCTGACGGGTGCAGGTATCGCGCCTGGTGTTCTCCAGGTCTCGCAAAGCCGGACGCCCACCGGACTGGAAGCGGATGCCATCGAAGCGGCCGTGCTGCAGGGGAGGGATTGTGTCATCGGGCAGGTGCGTGAAGGCGCCGTAACCGTCACGGTCCTACCGGTGCTGGCCAGCGGCAAATGTTTCGTGGGGTCCTGATCGCCGAGGCCTGCCGGCTGCAAATGTGAGATCTGCCCGCCAACCCACTAGATTTGAGACCATGGCGGAATTTATCTACACAATGACCAAGGCCCGCAAGGCCGTTGGCGAAAAACTCATCCTTGATGACGTAAGCATGTCCTTCTTCCCGGGCGCCAAGATCGGTGTTGTGGGCCCCAACGGTGCCGGTAAGTCCACCATCCTGAAGATCATGGCCGGCCTGGACACGCCCTCCAACGGTGAGGCCAGGCTCAGCCCCGGCTACAGCGTGGGCATCCTGCTCCAGGAACCGCCCCTGAACGAGGAAAAGACCGTCCTGGGCAACGTCCAGGAAGGCGTGGGCGAGATCTACGGAAAGATCCAGCGCTTCAACGAGATTTCAGAGGAAATGGCCAGCCCCGACGCTGACTATGACACCCTCCTCGAAGAGATGGGCAAGCTGCAGGAAGCCATCGACGCCGCCGATGCGTGGGACCTCGACTCCCAGTTGGAACAGGCCATGGACGCGCTGCGCTGCCCGCCGGCCGACGCCGATGTCACCAACCTTTCCGGTGGTGAACGCCGCCGAGTGGCACTTTGCAAGCTGCTCCTGCAGAAGCCGGACCTGCTGCTCCTCGATGAGCCCACCAACCACCTGGACGCCGAGAGCGTGCTGTGGCTCGAACAGCACCTCTCCAGCTACCCCGGCGCCGTCCTTGCCGTGACCCACGACCGCTACTTCCTGGACCACGTGGCTGAATGGATTGCCGAAGTGGACCGCGGCCACCTGTACCCCTACGAAGGCAACTACTCCACCTACCTGGAGAAGAAGCGCGCCCGCCTGGAAATCCAAGGCAAGAAGGACGCCAAGCAGGCCAAGCGCCTTGCCGAGGAACTCGAGTGGGTCCGCTCCAACGCTAAGGGCCGCCAAACCAAGTCGAAGGCCCGTCTGGCCCGCTACGAGGAGATGGCTGCGGAGGCAGACCGCACCCGCAAGCTTGACTTCGAAGAGATCCAGATTCCGCCGGGACCCCGCCTGGGCGGCCTGGTCCTGGAGGCCAAAAACCTCCAGAAGGGCTTCGAGGACCGGGTCCTGATCGACGGGCTGTCCTTCACCTTGCCCCGCAACGGCATCGTGGGCGTCATTGGCCCCAACGGCGTGGGCAAGACCACCCTCTTCAAGACCATCGTCGGCCTGGAGCCGCTCGACGGCGGCGACCTGAAGATCGGTGATTCGGTCAAGATCTCCTACGCGGACCAGAGCCGCGGCGGCATCGACCCCAACAAAACCCTGTGGGAGGTCGTGTCCGACGGGCTCGACTTCATCCAGGTGGGCAACGTCGAGATGCCGTCCCGCGCCTACGTGGCCGCATTCGGCTTCAAGGGCCCGGACCAGCAGAAGAAGGCCGGTGTCCTCTCCGGCGGTGAACGGAACCGGCTGAACCTCGCGCTTACCCTGAAACAGGGCGGCAACCTGCTGCTGCTTGATGAGCCCACCAACGACCTCGACGTCGAAACCCTAAGCAGCCTGGAAAACGCGCTGCTCGAGTTCCCCGGCTGCGCCGTGGTGGTTTCGCACGATCGCTGGTTCCTGGACCGGGTGGCCACCCACATCCTGGCCTACGAGGGCGACGACGACAACCCCTCCAAGTGGTACTGGTTCGAGGGCAACTTCGAATCCTATGAGGAGAACAAGGTCCAGCGGCTGGGCCCCGACGCAGCCAAGCCGCACCGCGTCACCCACCGGCGCCTCACCCGCGACTAGTCCGCGGGTCCGGCAACGGATGACCAGCGCATAAGAGTAAGGCCGGCACCCGAAGTGAACTGTTCAAGTTGAACAGTTCACCCGGTGCCGGCCTTACCCATTCCCACGGGTAAAAGTGCCGCTGGAGCTGCCGGTAGGTTCTATGCGTCCTTTGGGACGGTGGGAACGCGGACCATGCCCTCCTGGGCAACCGAGGCGACGTGGTGGCCCTCACGGTCGAAAATCTTGCCGGTGGCCAGTCCGCGGGCGCCGTGGGCGCTGGGGGACTCCTGGACGTAAAGCAGCCACTCGTCCACCCGCGCCGGGCGGTGCCACCACATCGCGTGGTCCAGGCTGGCTACGTTCATCCCCGGGGTGGTCCAGTTCAGGCCGTGCCGCCGCAGGATGGATTCGAGAAGGGTGTAGTCGCTGGCGTAGGCCAGGGCGGCGCGGTGCAGGTTGGAGTCGTCCGGCATCGGGCCGAAGGTCTTCATCCACACGGCGTTGCGGGCATCGCGCGGCCCGGATGCGGAAACGTACAGCGGCGGGTCCACGTGCCGGATGTCAAAGGGGCGCTCGTACGCCCAATGCCTGGCCACGGGATGGTCGAACTTCCCCAGCAGGTCAGCTGTGCTGGGCAGTGACTCAGGGTCCGGGATTCCAGCCGGCATGGCGGAGGAGTGGTCGATGCCTTCATCTTCACCCTGAAAGGAGGCAATCATGGACAGGATGGGCACCCCGTCCTGGTAGGCGTGGACGCGCCTGGCGGAGAAGGACCGGCCGTCGCGCAGCCGCTGCACCCCGAAGGTGATGGGTTTGTTGGCGTCGCCGGGCCGCAGGAAGTAGCCGTGCATGGAGTGCACGAACCGCTCCGGATCCACCGTCCTTGTGGCCGCGACCAGCGACTGCGCCAGCACTTGCCCGCCGAACACCCTGTGGTGCGGCTGCCGCTGTGAGGGACCCAGGAAAATGTCCTCATCCGTTCGCGCGCCCTCGAGCTCACCAAGGTCCAGCAGTTCAATCAGCGATGAGGTGGGGTCTCCGCTTGGCGGCGCCAGCAGTCCGGCTTCGGCTTCAGTCATGGTCCGACTCTAGACGGCGCCCGGCGAACCGCTCAACCGGACTGCAGCCGGTAGTGTCTTAGGTGTGTCTGAACTTCTCACCTCGTCCTTCCGTTTCGCCGATCCCCGCGATCTGGCCGACCTGAGGACGTTTGCCACCCGGGCCAAGGCCATCGACGATGCAGGAGCCATCCGCCTGCAGGCCGCCGGCTCCGTCCTTGCCGCATATGTGTGCGCCCTGCGGCCCAGGCTCCTGGGCGAATCGACCCCCACCATCCTGGGCCTGCGCACAATGGCCTTGGCGGAACCGTCCGCGACAGATGTCACCGTTGCGCTGTCATCCGTCCTGGACCGGCTGGCGCGGGTAGGGGATCAGGACGCCGAACTGCCGGTTCCGCCCACCACCGTCACCGAGTCGTGGACCGGGGTAGGGGCGCCCCGGGGCGGGTGGGAGCTGCTGGGATCGCTCAGCGACGCCCGGCTCCGGGCTGCTGCGGAGTCAGGTATTGCCGAAGTTGCGAATATCGTGCCGGACAAGCCTGGCGCCCTCATCGTCAACAACGCACGGGCGTCCGTGTGGGGCAGGGAATTTGACGACGCCGGACTGCCCGCCGGCGCCGCATTCGCAGCCTTCGCGCTGGGCTTCCTTGGCGACGGAGACCAGAAGCTGTACCGCGCCGGCCGCTGGTTCCGGCTTAGCGGTCCCCGAGGCCACGTCCTGGCCCGGACCGGCAGCGGCCTGCTTTAGGCCCCTGCGGCCGTATCTGCTCCGGCGGATACCAGGAGCTCAGGATCCCGAAGGGCTGTTCACCATGGACAGGGCGGCCCGCTCCATGTAGTCCCACAGGGTGCCTTCGTAGAGCGGCGGCAATTCCAGGGCATCCACAGCGGTGCGCATGTGGAACAGCCACCGGTCCTTTGCCTCGGGAGTGACCTTGAAGGGCATGTGCCGCATCCGCAGGCGCGGGTGGCCGCGTTCCTCGCCGTAAGTAGTGGGGCCGCCCCAATACTGCTCCAGGAACATCAGGAACCGGCGCTTGGCAGGGGCCAGGTCCTCTTCCGGGTACATCGGACGCAGCAGCGGATCGGTGGCCACGCCGTCGTAGAAGACGTCGATCAGCTTCACGAAGGTGTCGTGGCCGCCCACGGCATCATAGAAGCTGTCGGTGTACTCCGGCTTGCTGAAGGGATCGTTCTGCATCAGCGGTGGCCGCTGCCCCTGGTCAGGGCGGCGCGGCTCGATGGGAAGCGACATGCTAGTCCCCGGCTTTCTGGTCTGTCTTCTTGGTCTCAACGTGCGCCGAGCCCTGGTCGGTGGTCCCGTCGTCGGATTCGTGCAGCGGGACGTAGCGCCCCTGCGACCGGTTGCCCACTCGCAGGATCTCGCCGTTGCGCAGGTACCAGATGGCGCCGTCGTCCGAGCGGACGCGGGTGATGCGCAGGCCCATGGACTCCACCACGCCCACCACTTCGCTGGTTTCGATCACGTCGCCGATCCCGTACTGGTCCTCAATGGTAATAAAGATGCCGGCCAGGAAGTCCCGGATCAGCTGCTGGGCGCCGAAGCCGATGGCAACACCCAGGATGCCCACGCTGGTGAGCAACGGGGTGATATTGATGTCCAGGTTCTGCAGCACGTACATGCCGGTGATGATCACCACCAGCACGCCCACCACACTGTTCAGGAGCGAACCGATCGTCTCCGCGCGCTGGACCCGCCGTTCGTGGTCCAGGGCACGGAAGGCCGGTGCCGCCCATCTGAAGGTGGGCTTCCTGAAGAAATTGCTTCCCGCCGCGACGCGCTTGGTGATGCGCGAGATGACGAAGGTGGCCGCCAGCCAAACGGCGACGCCGATGCCGAGGCTGATCACGATCCCCGGGATGCTTACGCCGCTTGGCTGGCTGGCGACAGGGGGGAGGAGGGACAACATGCTGACCATGGGTGGAAGTAGCTCCTTGGGGTATTGCTCTGTTCTCTTTCAACCCTAGCGCCGCAGCGTGGAGCAATGCGCATCCAGGCAGCCCGGTCCGGCTCTAGCCCGCCATGGTCTCCGGCCGGTGCTCCACCGGGAAGTTCACGCTCCGGGCGATGAAGCAGACCTGGTTGGCCTCGTGGTGCAGCGACGCGGCCAGTTCGGCCTGCGCGGCGTCGGCCACCGTCACGTGCGGATGCAGGACCACCCGCTCGAACTGGCCGCTGCCGTCCCGGTTCAGCCGCATCAGCCCGGTTGCCTCGTCCCGGTAGTCAGTGACCACCACGCCGTGCTTCACGGCCACATGCAGATAGGAGAGCATGTGGCACTGGGCCAGCGCGGCCAGGAGGAGCTGCTCCGGGTTGTACCGTTCCCGGTCCCCGTGGAACGTGGGGTCGGCGGAGCCCTTCAGGGGCGGCAGGCCCGGAATGAGCACGTCATGGTCGCGCGAGTAGCTCCGGTAGGACGAGGTGCCGTCTCCGCGGTTGCCGGTCCACTGGACTGCCAGGGAGTAGTGGTGTTCGCCGAGGCTCACTGCGGGCTGCCGTCCGTCACCACGTCGGCGGCGCGTGCTCTCAGGGCGCGCGCAACGCCGTCGCGGTTTTCCAGCATCATGCGGCGCAGTGCGGCGCTTTCGGCCGGCAGCGACGCCAAGAAGCCATCGGTCCGGTCGATGGTGGCCTGCGTGGTCAGCAGCGCCGGATAGAGGCCGACGACGATCTGCTGGGCAAGTGCGTGGGTGCGGGTTGCCACGATGCCCGGCACAGCCGCGAAGTACTTTTCGGAGTACGGCTCCAGGAGGGAGCGGTCCAGCACCCGCATGAAGCCGGTCACCGCCGATCCCTGCAGCGCGTTGGACAGTTCGCCCTTGACCACGATGGACTCCCAGGCCGCGGCCTTTGCCTCCGGGGTGGGGATGGCGGCCTTTGCCAGCGCCGCCGCATTCTGTCCGCTGGAGGTGTTGTCCCGCTGCAGTTCAGTGTCGATGCCGTCCTGGCCCATCCCGCCGCCGGCCACCAGCGAGGCCACCAGTTCCCACCGGAGGTCCTGGTCCAGGCTCAGTCCTTCCAAAGCCACCGACCCGTCCAGCAGGCCGGCCACGCGGTCCAGCTGTGACCCGCTGCGCGCCAGGAGGGCGAATGCCTTGACGAACTGCAGCTGTCCGTCGGAGCCTGCCGGAACCTCCGCAGCCAGATCCCACAGCCGGTCCGCGGCCGCCACCGTGGTTGCCTCGCGGTGTTCTTCGGCCACATAGAAATTCAGGGTGGTGGCCAGCTGTCGGAGCTGGACCAGGATCACGGACGAGTCGGTCTCCGCGGCCACGTTGGCCAGGATCAGCTCCACGTACTTCCGGGCCGGAGTCTCGCCGTCCCGGGCGGCGTCCCATGCCGAGTTCCATACCAGGGTCCTGGGCAGGCTTTCGGCGAAGTCCTTCAGGCGGGCGGTGGCGGTGGCCAGCGACTTGGGATCCAGCCGCACCTTGGCGTAGGCGAGGTCGTCGTCGTTGATGAGGATCAGGTCCGGCTGGGCAAGGCCGGCCAGTGCCGGCACCTCAGTACGTTCGCCGTCGACATCCAGCTCCTCGCGGTGCACCCGCTCCAGCTTGCCTGCGCCGTTCAGGTTGTAGAACCCTACGGCCAGGCGGTGCGGGCGGAGCGTGGGCCATTCGGGAACCGCCGACTGCTGGATGGCAAAGGACCTCAGCGTCCCGTCCGGGTCCACGTCCAGCTCGGGGGCCAGGGTGTTGACCCCGGCGGTCTCCAGCCACTGCCGGCCCCAGTCATCCAGGTCGCGTCCGCTGGCCTTCTCCAGTTCCACCAGCAGGTCGCTTAGTTCCGTGTTGTGCCAGGAGTGCTTGGCAAAGTACTCGCGGACACCGGCCATGAACTGTTCCGGCCCCACCCAGGCCACTAGCTGCCGGAGCACCGAGGCGCCCTTGGCGTAGGTGATGCCGTCGAAGTTGACCTCTACGTCCTGCAGGTCGTTGATCTCGGCGAAGATGGGGTGCGTGGTGGGGAGCTGGTCCTGCCGGTAGGCCCAGGACTTCTCCACGGATGCGAACGTGGTCCAGGCACTGGTGAAGGATGTGGCCTCGACGGCGGCGAGGTGGGACATGTATTCGGCGAAGGACTCGTTGAGCCACAGGTCGTTCCACCAGCGCATGGTCACCAGGTCGCCGAACCACATGTGCGCCAGTTCGTGGAGCACGGTGATGGCGCGGCGCTCGATCTGGGCCCCGGTGACCTTGCTGCGGAAAACGTAGCCTTCCAGGATGGTGACCGCCCCGGCGTTCTCCATGGCGCCGGCATTGAACTCCGGAACAAACAACTGGTCGTACTTCTCGAACGGGTACGGGCAGCCGAACTGCGCCTCGAAGAATTCGAAGCCCTGGCGGGTGAGTTCGAAGATGTTGTCCGCGTCCAGGTACTGCATCAGCGACTTACGGGCAAAGACCCCGAGCGGGACCACGCGGCCGTCGGAGCTGGTGACCTCGCTGCGGACGGACTGGTAAGGGCCGGCAATCAGGGCCGTGACGTAGGAGGACAGCCGGGGCGTCGGCGCGAACGTCCACACGGACCTGGCCGAGCCGTCTTCTGCCGGGGCGGCTTCCTCCGGCGAAGGTGTGGGGGAGTTGGAGATGACGTCCCAGTGCGAAGGCGCCGTGACGGTGAAGGCAAACGTGGCCTTCAGGTCCGGCTGCTCGAACACGCTGAACATCCGGCGGGAGTCGGGAACCTCAAACTGCGTGTACAGGTAGACCTCGTTGTCCACCGGGTCCACGAACCGGTGCAGGCCTTCGCCGGTGTTCATGTAGGGCATGTCGGCCACAATGGTCAGCTCGTTGTGCTCCGCCAGGTCCGGCAGCTGGATCCTCACGCCATCCGACACGGTTGCCGGGTCAAGGCTGCGGCCGTTCAGGGTCACGCCGTGCACTGTCCGGGTGACAGCGTCGATGAAACTGGACGATCCCGGTGCCGCCGTGAATTTCACGGTGGTGGTGCTGCCAAAGACCTCGCCGCCGCGGGTCAGGTCAAGGTTGACATCGTAGGACTCGACGGTGATCAGTTCGGCGCGCTCACGGGCTTCGGCGCGCGTCAGGTTCATGCCTGGCAAAGGAGGTCCTCCAGAGAAGTTGCGGCTGCCGGCCGGTGGTCCCGGTTCCGGCACTGTGATGCATTCTTCCATCCCTGCAGTCCTTGGCAAGTTGCGCAGGTCACAGCCGGTTCCCTGCCGGGCCGGACGGTTGGCGGGGCTGCCGCAGGGGTAGCGTTGAATACATGGGAAAGCTGCTGGATTCGGTGGACACCAAGGCGATGCGTTTTGCTGTCGGGTTCCCCGTTGTGCTGGCCGCCGCCTTTGTCTACTGCGCGTTCCTGCTGCGTCCGGACCTCCCGGATCCACTCGCCATCCAGTGGACTGACGACGGCGGTGCAGCCTTCGCGCCGTTCGGCGCCTATGTAGGGGTTGGTGCCGCAGGAATCGTCGTGGCAGGCTGGGCGGTCCTGCTGCAGGCGGTACCCCTTGGCAGGCCGGTCATGATGCGGCGCATCATGATGGGGGCGGGGCTGTTCCTCAGCCTGTTCGTCACCTCGGCCCTTGCCGCCGGGCTGATCGGCCAAACCGGGCTGGCCGACGCCCGGCAGTCGCATGTGGACATGACCGTCCTCGCCCTCGGCAGTGGTGCCGCTGTATCGCTCGGCGTTTCAATGGGCATGGTGTACAAGGCGGACCGGCAATGGTCGCCGGATGACGACCGGGCCCTGCAGGTTGCCATCGCCAGGGAACTGGATCCCGACCTTGCCAGGGACAGCATCCGGCTCTGGGTGCATGCCCGGAGTTCGGTCTTCGTAATGATCGCCATCGCCTCCCTGTTCCCGGCAGCACTGATTGCGGTGGTGGTGCCGTGGCTGGGGATCCTCCTGGTTGTCCTGGCTGTCATCGGGGCCGCGTTCCTCTTTGCCCGCATCAGGGCGGACCGGCGAGGGTTGAAGGTTCTGCTGGCCGGGGTGGTCCCGGTCATGGACGTGCCTGCCGGCGCCATTTCAGATGCCAGCGCCGCGGACGTCAAAGCGGCGGACTATGGCGGGTGGGGCTACCGCCACCACCGCGGAACCGCCGCCATGCTGGTCAGCAGCGGGCCCGCCGTCGTCGTCAGCAAGACCGACGGCCAGCGCGTCGCCGTCAGCGGCGGAAGCCAGGCTTCGGCCGCGCGGCTGGCCGAAGTCCTCACCCGGGTGGCCGCCAGGGCCCGTCGCGGCGGAAGCCCGCCACCTGCCGGCAGACGGCCGGAATCCTGAGGCGCGGCCCGTCCTAGTATCCTTATCGGTGTCGTTCCGGCCTCCACCGGCGCCCCGCCAGCCCCACGAAATGAACGGACTTAGCACGTGACCACTACCCCTGCCTTCCCGCGGGTCCACATCGCCACCGACCACGCAGGAATGGAGCTCAGCGCCCACCTGGTGTCCCACCTGACCGGGAAGGGATATGAGGTGGTGGACCACGGTCCCCAGGTCTACGACGCCCAGGACGACTACCCGTCCTTCTGCATCAACGCCGCCCTTGCCGTGGTGGCAGACCGGGAGGCCGGCATCCACGCCCTTGGCATCGTGCTGGGCGGCTCCGGCAACGGCGAACAGATCGCCGCCAACAAGGTCAGGGGCATCCGCGCCGCCCTCGCCTGGAACCTCTCCACTGCAACCCTGGCCCGCGAGCACAACGACGCCAACGTGGTGGCCCTGGGCGGCCGCCAGCACACGGTGGAAGAAGCCACCGAACTGGTCGAGGCATTCCTGGCCGAACCGTTCAGCAACGATGAGCGCCACATCCGCCGGATCGAAAAAATCGCCGTGTTCGAGGCAACCGGCGAGGTCATCGAGTAGTGCCTGAGGGCCATTCCGTCCGCAGGCTCGCCCGGCAGTTCGGTGACGTCTTCACCGGCGAAGCGTTGGCTGTTTCCAGTCCGCAGGGCCGGTTCAGTGGGGGAGCGGCGCTGCTGGACGGCCGCACCATGGTTGCCGCCGAGGCACACGGCAAGCACCTGTTCCTGCATTTCGACAACTCGCTGGTGCTGCATGTCCACCTGGGCCTGTACGGCGCCTGGAGTTTCGGAGGTGACAGCACCTTCAGCGGCGCCTCGAGCATCGGTGCCCCGCGGCGGGTAGGGGAGCAGGAGGCATTCGCTGACGGGGATAACGACGGCGGCGCACCGTACGCCGGACCGCCGGCACCCGTCGGGGCCGTGCGGGTCAGGCTCGCCGGAAGCCACGGCTGGGCGGACCTTCGCGGTGCCACCACCTGCGAAACCATCACCGCGGCGGAAGCGGACGCGGTACTGGCCCGGCTGGGGCCTGACCCGTTGCGGAACCTGCGCGGGGACGCCGGCAGGTTCGCTGCGAACCTTCGGTCGCGGAAGACCGCGCTGGCGGCGCTGCTCATGGACCAAAAGGTGATTGCCGGCGTCGGGAACGTCTACCGCGCCGAAGTCCTGTTCCGCCGCCGCCTGGACCCGTGGCTGCCCGGAAGCGCACTGGCGGACGGCGACGCCCGCAAGCTCTGGCGCGACATCGTGGCCGTCATGACCGACGGCGTGGCGGACGGGCGGATCATCACCACCCCGCCGAAATATTGGACGCTCGACGGCACCACGGCTGCGAAGGCAGCTGCGGCGGGCGTGCCCGTTCCGGCGAAGAGCGCCAGCTTTCCGCACCGTGACGACGTCCATTTCGTCTACAAGCGGCACGGACTGCCCTGCCGGGTTTGCCGCACCGTCGTGCTGACCGCTGAGCTCGCCGGACGGAACCTCTACTGGTGCCCGTTCTGCCAGCAGCCGCAGGAATAGAAAACAGGAACAGAAAAAGGCCCCTCAGGTGAGGGGCCTTTACCGTTCTGGAGGGGACGACGGGAATCGAACCCGCGTAATCAGTTTGGAAGACTGAGGCTTTACCATTAAGCTACGTCCCCGAAGGAAGATCCGTTTTTCGCGGAAACTCCGGGCTGGCTGTTCAAGCCGGATACAACTAAACCTAATCCATGGCCTACGTGTCAAATGTGCAATCGCGACGCGTATCACCGTAGACTTGCCTGTGCACTTACGGGGTGTAGCTCAGCTTGGCTAGAGCGCCTGCTTTGGGAGCAGGAAGTCGCAGGTTCAAATCCTGTCACCCCGACTCTGCGGCCAGGACCAGTCGGCCTGGACACAATGCGTTGCAGAAACCCATCCCACAACCCAGGAGTACTTAGACCGTGAAGAGCGCTGTCGAGAACCTCACCCCCACGCGGGTCAAGCTCAATGTTGAGGTCCCCTTTGAGGAACTGAAGCCCAGCATCGACTCGGCCTACAAGACTGTTGCCTCGCAGATCCAGGTGCCCGGGTTCCGCAAGGGCAAGGTTCCCGCCAAGCTCATCGACCAGCGCGTCGGCCGTGGCTACGTCCTGGAGACGGCCATCAACGAGGGCCTGAACGGCTGGTACCAGGCTGCCGTGCAGGAGTCCGGCATCCGCCCCCTGAGCCGTCCCGAGGTGGAAATCACCGAGGTGCCCGATCCCTCGGCAACCGACGGCGGCCTGAAGTTCGCCGCAGAGGTGGACGTCCGCCCCGAGATCGAACTCCCGGACTACGCCGGCATCGAGGTTCAGGTTGCTGCTGCGGAATCCTCCGAAGCCGACGTTGACAAGGCCCTTGACGAACTGCGCGGGCGCTTCGGCACCCTGAAGTCCGTTGACCGTCCCGCTGCCGACGGCGACTTCCTCACCATCGACATCACCGCCACCATCGACGGCGAAGAGGTCGACTCCGCTGCCGGCCTGTCCTACCAGGTTGGCGCCGGCACCATGCTCGAGGGCATGGACGAGGCCGTCACCGGGCTCAGCGCAGACGAGGACGCCATCTTCGACACCACCCTGGTGGGCGGCGACCACGCCGGCGAAGCAGCCCAGGTCAAGGTTGTGGTCAAGGCCGTCAAGGAGCGCGAACTGCCCGAGGCGAACGATGACTTCGCCCAGCTCGCCTCCGAGTTCGACACCCTCGCCGAGCTGCGTGAAGACCTTGCCAAGCAGGCTGCCGACTCCAAGGTCGTGGAGCAGGGCGTTGAAGCCCGCGACAAGGTCCTGGACAAGCTGGTGGAACTCGTCGAGGTCCCCGTTCCGGATTCCGTCGTCGAAGAGCAGCTCGAAGCACACTTCCAGGAGGGCAACGGCCACGGAGACGGCGAGCACGACACCGAGGAGCACCGCGAAGAGGTCCGCGCCAACACGGCCCGCGCCTTCCAGAACGAAATCATCCTCGACGCCATCGCGGAGAAGGAAGAAGTCAACGTCAGCCAGAACGAGCTGATCGACTACATCGTCACTACCGCCAGCCAGTACGGCATGGACCCCAACCAGTTCGCCCAGATCATCGATCAGAGCGGCCAGGTTCCCATGATGGTTTCCGAGGTCCGCCGCCGTAAGGCGCTGGCCGTCGTCCTGGGCCAGGCCACGGTGACCGACACCGAGGGCAAGGCAGTGGACCTGAGCGACTTCGTCCGCCCCGGCGGCGAGGAGGCTCCCGCAGCCGACGCTGACGCCACCGAAGCTGACGCCGCTGAGACCGAGGTTGTCGAAGCCGAGGACGCTGCCGCAGAGGCCAAGGCCTAGTCCTCACCGACCCGCAGCACGGCCCCTGGATCACTCCGATCCGGGGGCCGTTCGCGTTGAAGCTGTAACAACACACCGCCGATTCGACGATCGTGCGCCGTCAGCGAACAGCCGTCAGTGCGCGAACAAAACACCGGCGAAACCGGTTAGTGTCCAAGTAGTGATTTTCAGTGATGTCACCGTCACCAGTGAGAGGTAAGTAAACATGTCACAGCACTCAGAGGCCCCCCGGATGGCGACCGTCGATCCTGCAGCCCAGGACAACTACATTTACAACCGCCTTCTCAAGGAGCGGATCATCTGGCTGGGCTCGGAGGTGCGTGACGACAACGCCAACGCGATCTGCTCGCAGCTGCTCCTGCTCTCGGCCGAGAACCCGGAAAAGGACATCTACCTCTACATCAACTCGCCCGGCGGCTCCGTCACGGCAGGCATGGCTATCTACGACACCATGCAGTTCATCCCCAACGACGTCGTCACCGTCGCCACCGGCCTTGCCGCTTCCATGGGCCAGTTCCTGCTTTCCTCGGGCACCAAGGGCAAGCGCTACGCCACCCCCAACGCCCGCGTGCTGATGCACCAGCCTTCCGGCGGCATCGGCGGTACCGCGTCCGACATCAAAATCCAGGCCGAACTCATCCTGCACATGAAGAAGGTCATGGCGGAACTGACCGCTGAACAGACCGGCCAGACCGTGGAAACCATCCTCAAGGACAACGACCGCGACAAGTGGTTCACTGCCGCAGAGGCACTCGAATATGGTTTCTTCGACAAGATCGCCGCGCACGCCGGCTCCGTGTCCGGCGGCGGTGGAACATCCAACGGTTCCTCCGGCGAATCCGACTCCCAGAGCTAACCGGCATCCAGAACCCCTTCGATCAGGAGCAAACACAATGAACTACAACTTCGGGTGGTCAGCCGGCAATCTTCCGTCCAGCCGCTACGTACTGCCGCAGTTCGAGGAACGCACCCCTTACGGCTTCAAGCGCCAGGACCCATACACCAAGCTCTTCGAGGACCGCATCATCTTCCTCGGCGTACAGGTGGACGACGCTTCCGCTGACGACATCATGGCGCAGCTGCTGGTCCTCGAGTCCACGGACCCGGACCGCGACATCACCATCTACATCAACTCGCCCGGTGGATCGTTCACGGCCATGACGGCCATCTACGACACCATGCAGTACATCCGTCCCGAGATCCAGACCGTTTGCCTGGGCCAGGCCGCCAGCGCGGCTGCGGTCCTGCTGGCGGCCGGTACCCCCGGCAAGCGGCTTGCCCTGCCCAATGCCCGCGTCCTGATCCACCAGCCGGCACTGTCCGGCGGCCAGGGCGGCCAGGCCTCCGACCTGGAGATCCAGGCGGCAGAGGTCATGCGCATGCGCTCCTGGCTCGAGGACACCTTGGCGCAGCACTCCGGCCGCACGTCGGAGCAGGTCAACAACGACATCGAGCGCGACAAGATCCTCACCGCGGATGAGGCCCAGGCATACGGCCTCATCGACCAGGTGCTTGATTCACGCAAGATCAAGCCTCAGGCAATCACGAGGTAGTAGTACGGAAAGCCGGTGCGGCCCTGTTCATTTGGCCGCACCGGCCTTTTCTTTCCACCCTTGGGGCCGAATGTGACCTAGAGTGGATGGTGTCACAATCCGGTCCGCGCTGGTCCGGAAGATTTCAGCAACGGTGCAGGGCTGCCTGGCAGCGGGATACTAAGGGGTTCACATATGGCTCGGATTGGCGAGAGCACGGATCTGCTGAAGTGCTCTTTCTGTGGAAAGAGCCAGAAGCAGGTGCGCAAGCTCATTGCCGGGCCCGGTGTTTACATCTGCGATGAATGCATCGAGTTGTGCAACGAAATCATCGAAGAGGAGCTGGCCGAGGTGGCCGACCTGGGCAGCTTCGAATTGCCCAAGCCTCGTGAAATCTTCGACTTCCTCCAGGAATACGTCATCGGCCAGGAGCCTGCCAAGCGCTCCCTCGCCGTCGCGGTTTATAACCACTACAAGCGCATCCAGGCAGGTCATGCGCCAAAGTCCGGGAGCCTGGGGGAGGGCGGGCACCACGACGACGTCGAAATCGCCAAATCCAACATCCTCCTCATCGGCCCCACCGGCTGCGGTAAGACCTACCTCGCCCAAACCCTTGCCCGGCGCCTGAACGTTCCCTTCGCCGTAGCGGATGCCACCGCCCTCACCGAGGCCGGCTACGTGGGTGAGGATGTGGAGAACATCCTCCTCAAACTCATCCAGGCCGCGGACTACGACGTCAAGAAGGCCGAACAGGGCATCATCTACATCGACGAGATCGACAAGATTTCGCGCAAGAGCGAAAACCCCTCCATTACCCGTGACGTTTCCGGCGAGGGTGTGCAGCAGGCGCTCCTGAAGATCCTGGAGGGCACCGTGGCCTCCGTTCCGCCGCAGGGCGGACGCAAGCACCCGCACCAGGAATTCATCCAGATCGACACCACCAACGTCCTGTTCATCGTCGCCGGAGCCTTCGCAGGCCTGGAGGAAATCATCGGGTCCCGCTCCGGCCGCAAGGGCATCGGTTTTGGGGCACCTCTGAATGAGGCCAGCAAGAAGGTTGATTCCTACGGCGAGGTCATGCCGGAGGACCTGCTGAAATTCGGGCTGATCCCCGAATTCATCGGCAGGCTCCCCGTGATCACCACGGTGTCCAACCTGGACCGGGACGCCCTGATCCAGATCCTTTCCACGCCCAAGAACGCCTTGGTGAAGCAGTACCAGAAGATGTTCCAGATCGATGGCGTGGAACTGGTCTTTGATGACACCGCCCTGGAAGCCATCGCGGACCAGGCCCTGGAGCGCGGCACCGGTGCCCGCGGCCTGCGCGCCATTCTCGAAGAGGTCCTGCTTCCCGTGATGTTCGATCTTCCCAGCCGCGAGGACGTTGCCAGCGTAGTGATCACCGAAGACGTGGTCCTCCGGGGAGCCGAACCCACCATGATTCCGCACGTGGCCAAGCGCCGTAAGTCTGCCTGACCGAGAGGACCTTTGTGACTTCGCCTGCCAAGAACAAAGCCGATTTCTGGTTCGACCCCCTGTGCCCGTTCGCCTGGGTCACCTCCCGCTGGATCGGTGAGGTGGAAAGCGTCCGCGACATCGAGACCGAGTGGCACGTGATGAGCCTTGCCGTCCTGAATGAGGGACGCGACCTGGACCCCGGTTACCGCGAGTCCATGGACAACGCCTGGGGCATGGTCCGGGTGATCATCGCCGCCAGGGAAGAACACGGGCCGCTGTTCATCAAACCGCTCTATGATGCCATGGGCAGCCTGATCCACAACCAGGGGATGAAGGACCGGGCGGCGGTCATCACCAAGGCGCTTGCTGAGTGCGGCCTTCCGGCCTCGCTGGCCGATGCCGCCAACACCGACGCCTACGACCAGCAGCTGCGGGCCAGCCATGAGGAAGGCATTTCGCTCGTGGGCCAGGATGTCGGCACCCCTGTGGTGGCCTTCAATGGAACCGCCTTTTTTGGTCCCGTCCTGACCCGCGTTCCGCGGGGTGAGGAAGCCGGACGCATCTGGGACGCCACCACGACGATTGCGGCTTACCCGCACTTCTTCGAGCTGAAGCGCAGCCGCACCGAAAGCCCCGAATTCGACTGACCGGCGGCCGCCCGGCCACCAAAACCGGAAAGCCAAGGGCCCCGGGAAAACTACCGAAATGTAGTTTTCCCGGGGCCCTTGCACGTGGTCCTGGGCGGGAGAACAATTGTTCATACCACTTCGAAAGAAGGGGACGCAGGAGCCAAAGATTCAGTGATATGCAGTTTACGCAGCCATCGGCAAAGTCGCTGCAAGCTACCAGTGACGGGGTAGTAAGACCTGAAGATCAGCGGATCCTGCCAGACCATCAGATCACGTCACCGGATGGCCGAAACAGTCGAAGCCCCACCAACGGCAAAACGCTGATGGGGCTTCCCCTGTGTCCGGAAACGTCCGGGAATCAGGCCTTGGCAGGCTCGTCGCTCGGTGCAAGGGCAACGTCGGTCACTGCAAGGTCGCCGTCACCCACCGCCAAAGTGATCTCACGGGCGTTTGACGCCGCTTTCAGATCAGCCAGCCCGGCCTGCAGCTGTGCCGTCAGCGCCTCAGGGGCGGTGATGGTTGCGGACAGCACTTCGGTGCGCTGCTTGACCTTGGCCTCCGACTTGGCCTTGCGTACACCGCTGAGGGCCACGCCAACCGTTGCCAGCATGGTGGTGTCCCCGCCGGGGATCTCCAGCGCAGCCGGCCATTCGGCGAGGTGCACGGAGCCATTGCGCCACCAGCTCCACACTTCCTCCGTGGCGAACGGGAGGAACGGGGCGAAGAGCCGCAGCAGGGTGTCCAGGGTGGTGGCCAAGGCAGCCAGCACGGATGCCTGCTCAGCTTCGCCGGCGGCTCCGTAGGCGCGGTCCTTGATCAGCTCGACGTAATCGTCCGTGAACTGCCAGAAGAAGGACTCCGTGAGCTGCAGGGCGCGTGCGTAATCGTAGTTGTCGAACGCCTTGGTGGACTGTGCCACGACGTCGGCAAGCTGGGCCAGCAGTGCCCGGTCCAAGGGATTCGTCAGGACGCCGAGGTCTCCGGTGAGTACGGAGTTTTCTGTGGCGCCGAGGTTCAGCACGAACTTGGAGGCGTTCAGCAGCTTGATGGCCAGGCGGCGGCCGATCTTCATCTGCGCGATCTCATAAGCGGTGTCCGCACCCAGCCGAGCGGACGCAGCCCAGTAGCGCACAGCATCGGAGCCGTATTCGTTCAGGACATCGGTAGGGACTACCACGTTGCCCTTGGACTTGGACATCTTTTTACGGTCCGGGTCCAGAATCCAGCCGGAAATGGCCGCATGCTTCCAGGGCGCGCACTTCTGGAGCGCGTCGGCGCGGACCACGGAGGAGAACAGCCAGGTACGGATGATGTCGTGGCCCTGCGGGCGGAGATCGAACGGGAAGACCTTGGCGAACAGGTCCTCGTCCCGGCTCCAGCCGCCCACAATCTGCGGGGTCAGCGAAGACGTTGCCCACGTGTCCAGGACGTCGGCGTCGCCCGTGAAGCCGTTGGGCTGGTCGCGCTGTGACTCGTCGAAGCCCGGGGCGGCGTCGGCCGCGGGGTCCACGGGCAGCAGCTCGTCCGAGGGCAGGATGGGGTTGTCGTAGTCAGGGTTGCCCTGTGCATCGAGCGGGTACCAGACCGGGATGGGCACGCCGAAGAACCGCTGGCGGGAAACCAGCCAGTCACCGTTCAGGCCGGCGATCCAGTTCTCGTAGCGGGAGCGCATGAAGGACGGGTGGAAGTCGATTTCCTTGCCCCGGCCGATGAGGCGTTCGCGGCGGTCCTCGTCGCGGCCGCCGTTGCGGATGTACCACTGGCGGGAGGTAACCACTTCCAGGGGCTTGTCGCCCTTCTCGAAGAAGTTCACCGGGTGGGTGATCTTCTTCGGTTCGCCGTCCAGCAGGTCCGCTTCCTTGAGCAGTTCCACCACGGCTTCCTTGGCAGAGAAGGCAGTCTTGCCGGCGATGGCCGCGTAGGCCTGCTTACCGGCTTCGCTGGTGATCCAGTCCGGTGTTTCGGCGATGATGCGGCCGTCACGGCCCATGATGGGGCGCGTGGGAAGCTGCAGCTCACGCCACCAGGTGACGTCGGTCAGGTCGCCGAAGGTGCACACCATCGCAATGCCGGACCCCTTGTCCGCCTTGGCCAGCGGGTGGGCCTTGACCTCGAGCTCAACGCCGAAGAGCGGGGACTTTACCGTCTTGCCGAACAGCGGCTGGTACCGCTCGTCTTCGGGGTTTGCCACCAGGGCGGCGCAGGCAGCGAGCAGCTCCGGGCGGGTGGTTTCGATGAAGACCTTGTGGCCGTCTTCGGTGAAGAAGGGGTACCGGTAGTAGGCGCCGGGGACGTCGCGGTCCTCCAGCTCGGCCTGCGCTACGGCGGTGCGGAAGGTGACGTCCCACAATGTGGGCGCTTCGGCCATGTAGGCGTCGCCGGCGGCCAGGTTGGCCAGGAAGGCGCGCTGGGACACTGCCCGGGAGGTGTCATCGATAGTGCGGTAGGTCAGGTCCCAGTCCACGGAGAGGCCCAGGGTCTGGAACAGGTTTTCGAAGACTTTCTCGTCCTCGACAGCCAGTTCTTCGCACAGTTCGATGAAGTTCTGGCGTGACACAACGTCGAAGTCGCGCTGGTTCTTTGCGGGCTGGGCCGGCGGACGGTAATCGGCGTTGTAGGGGATGGCGGGATCGCAGCGGACGCCGTAGTAGTTCTGGACGCGGCGTTCGGTCGGCAGGCCGTTGTCGTCCCAGCCCATCGGGTAAAAGACGTTCTTGCCGGTCATGCGCATGTAGCGGGCCTGGACGTCCGTTTGGGTGAAGGAGAACATGTGCCCCACATGCAGGGATCCCGACGCGGTGGGCGGGGGAGTGTCGATCGAGTAGACCTGCTCCCGGGTGGTATCGGGGTTGAACTTGTAGGTTCCCTCGGCAAGCCAGCGCTGGGTGAGCGCACTTTCGAGGCCTTCGAGGGCCGGCTTGTCCGGAACGTTGATGGGGGCGGTGGTGGGCGTGTCTGTACCCTGCGTGTCTTCAGCCATTGGGCAATTCTTTCATGCCCGCTTGCATCCCACCCAACCCGGTGGACCCGCCTGCGTTCGGGCGCGGGTAGCATGCGCCATATGGGAGATATCCAAGGCACCTTCAGAGTGAAGCGCATCTATGAGCCGCCGGCGGACGACGACGGCTTCCGGGTGCTGGTGGACCGGCTCTGGCCCCGTGGGATGCCCAAGGAAGGTGCCGCCGTCGACCTTTGGCTCAAGGACGTGGCGCCCTCCACAGAGCTGCGCAAGGAGTTCAACCACCGCCCCGAGCGGTTCGCCGAATTCACCGACCACTACCGGCTGGAACTGGACTCCAACCCGGCAGTGGAGGCCCTGCTGGAGCTGGCCGCCGGCCACCCCCGGGTCACACTCCTTTACGCCGCCCGCAACACGGAGGAAAACAATGCCCGGGTCCTGCTTGAGTACCTCCAGGGACGTCCGGCCGGCTGATCCCGCTAGGGTGGTGCCATGACGAAGGACTTGCAGAAAAAGGCAGCACTGGTAACCGGCGCGAGCAGCGGAATCGGGGAGGCGGCAGTGCGTGCGCTGCGCGCCGACGGATGGACGGTCTTCGCCGTGGCACGCCGCGCCGAACGCCTGGCGGCCTTGGAAAGCGAAACCGGTGCCATCGCGATTCCGGCAGACATTGCAGAGGACGACGACGTGTCCCGGCTCCTCGCGCAGGTCACCGACGCAGGCGGCATCGACACGCTGGTCAACATCGCCGGCGGCGCCCGCGGCGCCGACAAGGTTGGCGATGCCAGCACAGCCGACTGGGAGTGGATGTACCGTGTCAACGTACTGGGGACCATGAAGCTCACCCGGGCCTTCCTGCCGATGCTGAGGGCCACCGGTGAAGGAACGGTGTTGAACCTGA
This sequence comes from Arthrobacter sp. E1SS-5, assembly GCF_057073715.1. Classification (NCBI taxonomy): domain Bacteria; kingdom Bacillati; phylum Actinomycetota; class Actinomycetes; order Micrococcales; family Micrococcaceae; genus Arthrobacter; species Arthrobacter sp. E1SS-5. The sequence continues at coordinate 2,467,557 of NZ_CP172703.1, read as the reverse complement.
CCTCCACCGCGGGCCTGGACGCGTACGAGGGCGGCGGTGGCTACAACGCCGCCAAGTTCGGCCAGCACGCCCTGACCAACGCGCTGCGGTTGGAGGAAGCCGAGCACAACCTGCGTGTCATCGAGGTGGCACCGGGCCTGGTGCAGACCGAGGAGTTCGCCCTGAACCGCCTGGGAGACCCGCAGGCCGCCGGCAAGGTCTACCAGGGCGTGGAGAAGCCGTTGACGGCGGAGGATGTGGCCGACGTGGTCCGCTACGCCGTCAACGTCCCGCACCACGTCAACCTGGACCAGATCGTCATCCGGCCGGTGGCGCAGGCCGCCAACTACAAGCTCATCCGGAAGGGCTGAGCGGGGCAGACAAAGCTAGGGAACCTGGATATGCAGGGTTGCCACCACCGCCGCGTGGTCCGTGTCGGCAACCCGGTGGACGGAGTATCCCGAGCCCCTGATGTCCGGGCTGGTCACCAGGTGGTCGAGCGTAATTCCGGGCAGGCGGAAGCCGCGCATCGGCCAGGTGGGCACCAGCCTGCTTCCCAGCGAGCCGGCAACGTCCACCAGCGGCCGGCCAGCGCCCTGTCCGGCCAGCAGGGCCCGGAACTCCCGGTGGTCGAAGGTGGCGTTGAAGTCGCCCGCCAGCAGCAGGGGCCGGGAACCGTTGTCCGACCCGGCCACCGTGGCCAGGTCGCTGCGCCACTGATGGAGGCCGTTGCCTACCGGTGCCAGGGTATGGACGGCCACCACCTGCAGGCTCCCGGCGCCGATGTTAAGCCGGGCAACCGACATGGTGAACTGGGTGCCGGGGAGCACGCCGGCATCCTCAAGGTTGTACGAGGAGTAGATGGCAGTGCCGCCGGCGCCATCCCTGGCATGGGCGACCCGATGGGGAAGCAGCCCGTCCAGCCCTTCCGCCATAAGCCTTCGCGCCAATTGGGGTGTGTACTCCTCGATGGCCAGCAGTTGCACGCGTTCTTGACGGACCAGGGCCACGATTCCGGCGGCGTCCGCACCGCCCAACTCCGCGTTGATGCTCATGGCAACCAGGGATGCCCGGGCCCCGGCAGCCTCGGCAGCAGGTTCCCGGACGTCCAGCGGGAACAGCCAGAACAACTGGCAACCCAGCAAAGCCGCGGCCACCGCCTGCTGCCATCGCCTCCGTCCCAGGAAAGCAAGAAGCAGGGCCGCGGCAGCCGGCACCGCGAACCAGGGCGTAAACGCAACGAGCTGGACCGCCGGCAGGGGCCAATCGGCAGGGACGGCGCGGATGACTGACACCGCCCCTACCGGCAGGGCGACCGGAATGAACAGCCATCTGCAGGCCGTGGTTGCACGCCGACCCCACGCGGGGCGGCCGGAAGCTGCCATGAGGCGAGTCTAGGCAATGCGCGGGTCTGCGTCAGCCCCGGGAGGGCACACTGGTCGATTGGAGCGGTACTCATTCGGAAGGGCGGCATGGACCTGACCTGTGGGGCTCGTGCTGAATGGCACTGGAGCTGCCTCGATAGTAGACTCTGGAGTGGCTATGACCCGGCAATCACCGGTGAGCTTCCGGAAGAACCCGCGGCCGCTGCCTCCAAGGTACGCCGCGCCAGTAGAACCGGACGGGTAAGCCCGTCACAGCAGTAATGAGAGGCCGGGGCGGCAGGTGTTCCTTTGGGAACATGCGGCACCGGTAAGTGAGGTGGTACCGCGGTGGGCGTGACGTCTTAGGGACGGCACGGCAGCCGTCCTCGCATCCTGAACGGAACCTCCGGCCGCTGCCGGGAGTTCACCACGCTCAACCCAGGATGTCGAACATGACGTTTTACCCCAAGGCCTCAGCCTCCAGCACTTCCTCCAACAGCAGCGCCGGCGTTTCCGCCTCCGTGAAGTTCCCGGAGATCGAAGAGCGCATCCTGAAGTACTGGGACCAGGATGGCACCTTCCAGGCCAGCGTCGACCAGCGCAGCGCCGACGTTCCCGGCGGTGAGCCGGGCAGCAACGAGTTTGTGTTCTACGACGGCCCGCCCTTTGCCAACGGCCTGCCGCACTACGGCCACCTCCTGACCGGTTACGCCAAGGACCTGGTGGGTCGCTACCAGACCCAGCGCGGCAAGCGGGTGGAACGCCGGTTCGGCTGGGACACCCACGGCCTGCCCGCAGAGCTTGAGGCGATGAAGCAGCTGGGGATGACGGACAAGACCCAGATCGAAGCCATGGGCATCGACAAGTTCAATGACGCCTGCCGCGCATCGGTGATGAAGTATGCCGACGAATGGCGCAGCTACGTTACCCGCCAGGCCCGCTGGGTGGACTTCGACAACGACTACAAGACGCTCAACGTCGAGTACATGGAATCGGTCCTCTGGGCGTTCAAGCAGCTGCACGACAAGGGCCTGACGTACAACGGCTACCGCGTCCTTCCGTACTGCTGGAAGGACGAAACCCCGCTGTCCAACCACGAACTGCGCATGGACGACGACGTTTACAAGAACCGGCAGGACCAGACCGTCACGGTCACGTTCCCCATCCTGGCAGGGGAATCGGAGCTGTCGAAGGAGCTTGCCGGCGTGCAGGCGCTCGCCTGGACCACCACCCCCTGGACGCTGCCCACCAACGCCGCGCTCGCCGTCGGGCCTTCCATCACGTACGCCGTGCTGCCCGCCGGACCCAACGGCATCAAAGCCGCCTCTGCCGACGCCCCTGTCACGGGCAGCTTCCTGCTGGCCGCCGACCTGCTGGGCAGCTACGCCAAGGACCTGGGCTACGACAGCTTCGAAGCTGCGGAAGCCGCCGTCGTGTCCACCCACACCGGCGCTGAACTGGAGGGCCTGGAGTACCAGCGGCTCTGGGACGACTTCGCCGACAACGAGAAGTACGGCATGGAGAACGCCTGGCGCTTCGTGGTGGCCGACTACGTCACCACCACCGACGGCACGGGCATCGTGCACCAGGCACCCGCCTACGGTGAAGACGACCAGAAAGTCTGCGAGGAAGCAGGAATTCCCGTAGTCCTGTCCGTGGACGAGGGCGCAAAGTTCCTGCCCCTGTTCAAGCACGGTGCCCTCCACGACATCGTCGGCCTGCAGGTCTTCGAAGCCAACAAGCCCATCACCCAGGTGCTCCGGGCGCAGGGCCGGCTGGTGCGCCAGGCGAGCTACGAGCACAGCTACCCGCACTGCTGGCGCTGCCGCAACCCGCTGATCTACCGCGCTGTGTCCTCCTGGTACGTGGAGGTCACCAAGTTCAAGGACCGGATGTCGGAACTGAACCAGGAGATCAACTGGATCCCGGGCAACGTCAAGGACGGCCAGTTCGGCAAGTGGCTGGAGAACGCCCGCGACTGGTCCATCAGCCGCAACCGTTTTTGGGGCAGCCCCATCCCGGTATGGCAGTCCACTGATCCCGAGTACCCGCGCACCGACGTCTACGGCTCCCTTGCGGAGATCGAAGCGGACTTCGGCCGGCTCCCGCTGAACAAGGACGGCCAGGTGGACCTGCACCGGCCGTTCATCGACGAGCTCACCCGGCCCAACCCGGACGACCCCCGCACCCCCGAAGAGGGCCAGTCCGTCATGCGCCGCGTGGAGGACGTGCTGGATGTCTGGTTCGACTCCGGTTCCATGCCTTACGGCCAGGTGCACTACCCGTTCGAGAACGAGGCCTGGTTCAACACCCACAACCCCGCGGACTTCATCGTGGAGTACATCGGCCAGACCCGCGGCTGGTTCTACATGTTGCACATCCTGTCCACGGCGCTGTTCGACCGGCCGGCCTTCCGCAACGTCATCAGCCACGGCATTGTGCTGGGCTCGGACGGCCAGAAGATGTCCAAGAGCCTGCGCAACTACCCGGACGTCTCCGAGGTCCTGGACCGCGACGGCTCCGACGCCATGCGCTGGTTCCTGATGTCCAGCCCCATCCTCCGCGGCGGGAACCTGATCGTCACCGAACAGGGCATCCGCGACGGCGTCCGCCAGGTCATCCTGCCACTGTGGAACGTGTACAGCTTCTTCACCCTGTACACGAACGCCGCAAACGGTGGTTCCGGCTACGACGCGAAGCTGCGCTACGAGGGCTACCGGGACACCCTGGACCAGTACCTGCTGGCCAATACCGGCGACCTGGTGCGCACAATGACCGCCCAGCTGGACACTTACGACATCTCAGGGGCCTGCGACTCGCTGCGCAGCTACCTGGACATGCTCACCAACTGGTACGTCCGCCGCAGCCGGCAGCGGTTCTTCGACGAGGACCAGGATGCGTTCGACGCCCTGTTCACCGCGTTGGAGACGGTGACCCGCGCTGCAGCCTCCCTGCTGCCGCTGGTTTCCGAGGAGATCTGGCGCGGCCTGACCGGCGGCCGGTCCGTGCACCTCGCCGACTGGCCGGATGCGGACCTCTTCCCGGCGAACCCGTCCCTGGTGGAAGCCATGGACCGGGTGCAGCAGATCTGCTCCACCGGGTCTTCGCTCCGCAAGGCAGCCAACCTGCGCGTCCGCCTTCCGCTGCAGGAACTCACCGTGGTGGCACCCGGCGCGGACGCGCTGGAAGGCTTTGCCGCCGTCGTCGCCGATGAACTCAACCTGCGTTCCGTCCGCCTGCTGGACGCCGCCACGGCTTCCCCCGAGGAGTTTGGCATCCAGCAGAAACTGGTGGTCAACGCCCGTGCCGCCGGCCCGCGCCTGGGCAAGAACGTCCAGGTTGCCATCAAGGGCTCCAAGTCCGGTGACTGGTCAGTGGACGACAACGGCGTGGTGACCGCAGGCGGGCTGCAGTTGGAGCCCCAGGAGTACACGCTGGAGACGGTAGTGGCAGAGTCCGACGGCGGTTCGGCAGCTGTTGCGGTGCTGCCCGGCGGCGGGTTCGTGGTGCTGAACACGGAAGTCACCCCGGAACTGGAAGCCGAAGGGCTGGCGCGGGACATGGTCCGCGCTATCCAGCAGGCCCGGAAAGATGCCGGCCTCAACGTCAGCGACCGGATCCGGACCACGGTCACCGCCGCGCAGAACGTGGTGGATGCGCTGCTGGCCAACGTTGAACTGGTCAAGGGCGAGACGCTGACAGTGGACCTGGCCGCTGAACCGGCCGAGGTGTCCGAACCCGCCGTCGTGGTTGAAAAAGTGGAGGCCTAGGACATGACCGACGAATTTTCCGTGGAAAGCGTCTACGCCGAGCTGCTGGGACGGGCGCCGGAAAACAAGATGGAGCCCCGGCTGGCGCCGCTGTACCGCGCCATGGACGTGCTCGGGGAACCGAACAAGGCGTACCCGATCATCCACGTGACCGGCACCAACGGCAAGACCTCCACATCCCGGATGATCGAATCCGTGCTCCGCGCCCAGGGCCTGAGTACCGGCCGCTACACCAGCCCGCACCTGTCCAAGGTCACCGAACGGATCAGCATCGACGGCCACCCCGTATCCGACGAGACGTTCGTCCGGATCTGGGACGAAATCAGGCCCTACCTGCAGATCGTGGACGCCGAACTCGAAGCCGAAGGGCAGCCCCGGCTGACCTACTTCGAGTGCCTCACCATCCTGGGCTTCGCCATCTTCGCCGACCAGCCGGTCAATGTGGCCATCATCGAGGTAGGCCTGGGCGGCATCACCGATGCCACCAACGTGGGCGACGGCCAGGTCTCCGTGGTGACCCCCATCTCGCTGGACCACACGGACCTGCTGGGGGATACGACGGCGGACATCGCCTACGAAAAGGCCGGCATCATCAAGCCCGGCGGCTACCTCATCAGCGCGGCCCAGCCCCTGGACGCAGCGCAGGTTCTGCTGGAGAAGGCCAAGGAAGTGGGCGTGCCGTTCCGCTTCGAGGGCGTGGAGTTCGGTGTCGAGTCACGGACAGTTGCCGTTGGCGGGCAGATGGTCACCATCCAGGGCATCGCCGGCCGCTACCCGGACCTGCTGGTGCCGCTGCACGGTGCGCACCAGGCACAGAACGCGGCGGTTGCAGTCGCGGCGCTGGAGGCGTTCTTCGGCGGCGAGAAGGAACTGCCCTTCGACGTCCTGCAGGAAGGCTTCGCCGCCGTGACGTCACCCGGACGGCTTGAGGTGGTTCGCACGGCGCCCACCATCATCGTTGATGCCGCCCACAACCCCGACGGCATCAAGGCCTCCGCGGCCGCGCTCCAGGAAGCATTCACCTTCACCAAGCTGGTTCCCGTCGTCGGCGTGCTCAAGGAGAAGGACGCCGAAGAGATCCTGCGGGAGCTCAAAGAATCCCTGGGCGAGGTGGCGGAGGAATACTGCTTCACCCAGTCCAACTCGCCCCGCGCCGTCCCCGCCGCGGAACTGGCCGAGCTCGCGATCGACCTGGGGTTCGGTGAGGACAACGTGCATGTAGCCGAGAAGCTGGACGACGCCCTGGAATGGGCAGTGGAACGCGCCGAAGCCAACGAGGACCTCTCCGGCGGCGTGCTGGTCACAGGGTCCATCACGCTCGTGGCCGAAGCACGGATCCTGCTCGGAAAAACGGAGGCGTGACCATGGCCAGATTGACTAAAGCCCAGCGCGAATGGCGCCCCGGCATGCCGAAGAAGCGCCGCTCCACCAAGGTCATGTTCGCCTCCACGGTGCTGCTGCTGGAAGCCTTCGTCATGTTTTTCGCCACCCTGGTGGTGTTTGGCCTGCGCCGGGGCGAGTTTCCGCCGGCGGTGATCCTGGGGGTGGGCATTGCCCTCAGCGTGGTGATGATCGCCGCCTGCGCCGTCCTCAACAAGCCCTGGGGCATCGGTTTGGGGTGGATCCTGCAGCTCGTCCTGGTCCTCACGGGTATTTTCGAGCCGGCCATGTTCCTGGTGGGAGCCCTCTTCGCCGTTGCGTGGTGGTACGGGATCCGCACCGGCATCCGGCTGGACCGCGAAGCCGCGCAGCGCGCACGCGAGCAGGCGGAATGGGAAGCCGCCCACCCGGACCAGGCCTCCGGCCCGCCCCAGCCCCAAACTCCGTAGGCCCGTCCCCGTAAGCCTGTCCCCGTAGACTTGACCCGAAACCCCACCAACGCATTGGAGCAGTTGTGACTACAGAGCGCACCCTCGTCCTGATCAAGCCCGACGGCGTCGCCCGTAACCTGACCGGCGCCATCCTGGCCCGCATCGAAGCCAAGGGCTACAGCCTGGTTGAGCTGAAAAAGGTTGACGCCACCCGTGAACTGCTGGAGCAGCACTACGAGGAGCACGTGGGCAAGCCGTTCTACGAGCCGCTGGTGGAGTTCATGCTCAGCGGGCCCGTGGTGGCGGCGATCTTCGAAGGCCACCGCGTCATCGAAGGCTTCCGCTCGCTGGCCGGCACCACGGACCCCACGACGGCGGCCCCCGGCACCATCCGCGGCGACTTCGGCCGGGACTGGGGCCTGAAAGTGCAGCAGAACCTGGTGCACGGCTCCGACTCAACCGATTCCGCTGAGCGCGAGATCAAGATCTGGTTCAACTAACCGGAGACCCCGCGGACCCAGAAACCGCGAACTGACAGATGAGGCCAATGTTCTTGATGAACATTGGCCTTATCTGTCATCTGGCGGGGGAGCGGAAGGGGGTTTAGAAGCCGGAGGTCCCCACGAAGACCTGGATGAACGCGAAGAAAATGGTGGCGATGACCGCTACGTACAGCAGGGCGGTGATGATCCAGCCGGAATCACCCAGGACACGGGCTGCGCCTGCAGGCATGGGGATGACGCCGGCGCTGATGTTCCTGATGGTGGTCCACACGAAGAGCGGAATCATGGCCGCCCAGACGATCATGCAGAAAGGGCACAGGATGTGGATTGAGTAGAGGGCCTGGGACCACAGCCACACCACGAACGCAAAACCAAGCGTGACGCCTGCCTGCAGTCCCAGCCAGTACCAGCGGGCGAAGGTGGCTCCCGAAAGCAAGGCCATGCCCACGGTGGTGGTGATGGCGAAGGCCACGATGCCGATGAACATGTTGGGGAAGCCGAACACCGAACTCTGCCAGGTCTGCATCACCTGGCCGCACGAGATCCAAGGGTTCACATCGCATACCGTGGCGTGGTTGGGGTCCTTGAGTACCTCAAGCTTTTCCAGGACCAGGGTTCCGGACGCCAGCCAGCCCACGATGCCCGTGATGACCAGCAGCCAGCCGAAAGGCCGGTTCCGGGCCATCCGCGGAACGGCGGTAGCCGCAGTTGCGTGGGAATCGGCGGCGCGATTCTCTTCACGGGCGCTGACGGGGGAGATGCTGGGCATGGGTATTGCGTCCTTTTCGTCCGGTGCTCCTGTGCCTGATTGTAACGCCGGCGGCTGAAGCCATTACACAGAAACCGGAACAGCAGCTCCCGCCTCCGCGGCGATCCAGCCCGGGTATGAGAGAATGAACGTGGCTGGAAGCCGATCCACATTCGGACTCCGGTCCGGTGGTTTGTTCCCAAGACCGCCAATGATGAGCAGGGCAGGCTTCGGATTCTTCCGGCACACCCGCAACTCCATTGGGCGGCACCTGGTTGTGGCACGCAGAACAACGGGTTTTCAGAACATCCACCGGCTCCTACGGGCTGCCGCACCCCAACGACGGTGCGAACCTGGGAGTATCCACTTGACTTCTGTCAACGCCTGCGGGTTTTGACAATATGTGCCCCAATGGGTGCCGGATGTGGCGGTACGTCAGGGGCAGGAGTGTTGCCACATATGGACAATGATCAGGAACTGGCCGTTAACGAAGAAGCAGCGGCGGAGGCCGCGGCACCCAAGAAGGCTCCACGCGCCCGGCGCAAAGCGGCCCCGAAGGCAACGGACGAAGTGACGGAGGCCGTGGCAGCGGCTCCGGAAGAAGCGGTTTCCGTCCAGGCTGAAGCCACGCAGTCCGACGACGCGGAAAAGACACCCAAGGCTCCGGCCCGACGCACCCGTGCCCGGAAGAAGGTGGAGGTTGCGGAGCCGCTGCCCGCCTTCGCGGCGGAGCCCACCCCTGCCGACGAGCGTGTCGCCGCTGAAGCTGCCGCGGTCGCACCCGCGGAGGAACCAACGGCGGACGTCGAAAGCAAGCCGGTGCGCCGCCGTCGGGTAGCCACCCGCAAGGTTTCCTCTCCCGCCAGCGCCGAGCCCGCCCCTGCCGCCACTGAAGCCGTGGCTGAGGGATCAGCAGCAGCGGATGCCGCCGCGCAGGAACCGGTCCAGGAAGCCGCATCCGCACAGGAACCTGCCGTGGAGCAGGCAGAGCAGCCGGAGCAGGAGCACACCGTCGAGCCCGCCGTCGCGCAGACCGGGGAAAAAGCCGAAGAACCGCAGCAGGCGGCCCCCGCTGCAGCAAAGACCGAAGAGCCTGCCGCCGCCAGCCCCTTCGCCTCCCTGTTCCTGGAACCCGCTTCCCCCACCTCGGTGCTCTTCCAGGCGCCGGACCTCAGCACCGTGGTCCGTCCCGCTGCCCCCGCTGCCGAGGAGCCTGAGGAGGAAGAAACCGAAGATACGGACGATTCCTCCAGCCGCCGCCGGCGCCGCAGCCGGGGCCGCAGGGGCCGCAGCCGGATCGGGGACAGGGCTGAAGAGGACAACCAGGACGGCAGCGCCGAAGCCGACGCCGAGGACGAGGCCGACGAGGATACGGCCGGGCAGCTTGAGGAGGGTGTCACCTCCCGCCGCCGGCGCCGCCGCCGCCGCGGTGACCAGGACCTGGAACTGACCGGCGGCAGCGAGGACGACCCGCCCAACACGGTGACCCGGGTCCGCGCCCCGCGGACCGTGAGCGAGGCGCCCGCCAGCAACCGCGTCACCAGCGTCAAAGGCTCCACGCGACTGGAGGCGAAAAAACAGCGCCGCCGCGAATCCCGCGACACGGGCCGCCGCCGCACCGTCATCACCGAGGCCGAGTTCCTGGCCCGCCGCGAGTCCGTTGACCGGCAGATGATCGTGCGCCAGCGCGACGACAGGATCCAGATCGCGGTCTTGGAAGACGGCGTGCTGGCCGAGCACTTCGTATCCAAGACCCAGCAGGACTCGCTGATCGGCAACGTGTACCTGGGCAAGGTCCAGAATGTCCTGCCGTCCATGGAAGCGGCGTTCGTTGACATCGGGCGCGGCCGCAACGCGGTGCTGTACGCCGGCGAGGTCAACTGGGAAGCCGTGAACCTCGAGGGCAAGCAGCGCCGCATCGAGAACGCGCTGAAGTCCGGCGATACCGTCCTGGTACAGGTCACCAAGGACCCCGTGGGCCACAAGGGCGCCCGCCTCACCAGCCAGATCTCGCTGCCCGGACGCTACTTGGTGTACGTACCCGGCGGATCCATGACCGGCATCTCCCGCAAGCTGCCCGACGTCGAACGGAACCGCCTCAAGCGCATCCTCAAGGACCGCCTGCCCGAGCACGCCGGCGTGATTGTCCGTACGGCCGCCGAGGGCGCTTCCGAGGAAGAGCTCACGCACGACATCAACCGGCTGCGGGCCCAGTGGGAAGGCATTGAAAGCCAGTCGGCCTCCACTAAGATCCTTGCGCCCGAACTGCTCTACGGCGAGCCGGACCTGACCATCAAGGTGGTCCGCGACGTCTTCAACGAGGACTTCTCCAAGCTCATCGTCTCCGGTGAGGAGGCGTGGGACACCATCGAGGCCTACGTTACCTACGTGGCCCCGGACCTGGTGGGCCGCCTCGAAAAGTGGACCAAAGACCAGGACATCTTCTCCGCCTGGCGCATTGACGAGCAGATCCACAAGGCCCTCGAACGGAAGGTCTTCCTGCCCTCCGGCGGCTCCCTGGTGATCGACCGCACCGAGGCCATGACCGTGGTGGACGTCAACACCGGCAAGTTCACCGGCAGCGGCGGCAACCTCGAGGAAACCGTCACCAAGAACAACCTCGAAGCTGCCGAGGAAGTGGTGCGCCAGCTCCGGCTGCGCGACATCGGCGGCATCATCGTGATCGACTTCATCGACATGGTGCTCGAATCCAACCGCGACCTGGTGCTGCGCCGCCTGGTGGAATGCCTGGGCCGCGACCGCACCAAGCACCAAGTGGCTGAAGTGACCTCCCTCGGCCTGGTCCAGATGACCCGCAAGCGCATGGGTACCGGGTTGCTGGAAGTCTTTGGTGAACAGTGCGAGGCCTGCGCCGGCCGCGGCATGGTGACCCACGACGATCCCGTGGAGCACCGCCGCGCCAACGTCGTTGCCGCCGAGCACCACCATGTCCAGCGCAGCGACAACCGGCCCGAAGCCCGGCCGGAAGCCCACCGCACCGAAGGCCAGCGGACCGACAACAACCAGCCCGGCGCACGTTCGGAGCGCAAGCGGCGGCGCGGACGCGGCGGCCAGCAGACCGAAGCCGCGCCAGTCCCTGCCGTCCAGGTCCACACCGTCCACCCGGAGCCCACGGACGCCGAGCGGCACGCCAAGGCGGAAGCCACCCGCCTCGCCCTGGCAAACATCGCCGCTGCTGCCCACGCCGCGCACCTGCACGACGATGAGGTGGCGGCAACCCGCCAGGTGCCGGCCGCTCCGCCTGCGCCCGCTCCGGCAGAGGAAAAGCACGACGCCGACACCCCCACGCGTCCCGCAGCTGTCCTGACGTTCGGCGGCGAGGAAGTCCCGCTTCCGTTCGTGGAGCACGCGGAGGAACAGCAGCCCAAGCCGGCCCTCACCCTAGACCGGCTCGCTGAAGCATTCGCCCACCTCGGCCAGCCGGCGTCGTCCATGGAGGATGCTCCGGCCAAGGCTGCCGAGGCGCCGAAGGCAGCGGAACAGCCGGCAACGGAACAGCCCGCGCCGGAACGGGAAGCCGGAACCGGGGGAGCGGAAGCCCGCCCCGCAGTGGAAGCTCCAGCCGAAAAGGACTATTCGGACCACACGCTGGAACAGTCCCGGCAGCGTAGGCCGCGGCGCCACCGCGGCGCCAGCCGTGCCCAAGGTGCCGCCAACGAGACCGCTGTCCAGCACCACGAGAACGTCCAGGCCACTGCCGGGGGCCATTCGCACGCGGCCAAGGCCCCGGAAACGGACAAGGCACAGGCCACCGCGGAACCGGGCAAGGCGGCGGAGGAACCCATCATCCTCGGCGTCGGCGTTCCGGCCTCGGAGCTGTAAAGGCTGAGGCCGGCAGCAGCGTAGGAACATCCAGGAGTCCCCGTTCAGTGGACGGCTCCCCCGTGAATTACAGGGGGAAACGTCCGCAGGGCGGGGATTCCTGCGTACGGCAGCCGTTCACCTTTGCGCAGGTGCTGTCACCTTTCCTGCGGACGGGCCCCAGCAGCTAGGCTGGAAACCGACACGGGGTGCCGCGCAGAAGGCCGGCTGAGATCCAGACCCGTTGAACCTGTCCGGCTAGTACCGGCGAAGGGATGTCTCTTGTCTTCCACCCTTTCCATGCCCCTGCCCACTGCATCCGATGCATCCGCCGCCTTGCCCGCAGGCCGTGACGTTCCGCGCGTCCTCTCCATTGCGGGCTCGGACCCGTCAGGCGGGGCAGGCATCCAGGCAGATCTGAAAAGCATCGCTGCCCACGGGGGCTATGGCATGGCCGTCATCACCGCCCTCACGGCCCAGAACACGCAGGGCGTGCAGGCCGTGCATGTTCCGCCGGCCGCCTTCCTGGCCCAGCAGCTGGATGCGGTCAGTGACGACATCAGTATCGACGCCGTCAAGATCGGCATGCTGGGTGACAGGGAAGTGATCCGAACTGTGCGAGGGTGGCTCGAAAAGGTGCGTCCCGCCGTCGTGGTCCTTGACCCGGTGATGGTTGCCACCAGCGGTGACCGGCTGCTGCAGGCGTCGGCGGAAGCCGCGCTGCGGGAACTGCTGCCCCTCGCCCATCTCATCACCCCCAACTTGCCCGAACTGGCCATGCTGGTGGAAGCGGATCCCGCGGAGAGCGGGGACGAGGCACTGGCCCAGGGCCGGCGCCTGGCCGATGCCACCGGGGCTACCGTGCTGGTCAAGGGCGGGCACCTTGCAGGGGAGCACTGCCCGGACGCGCTGGTCAACACCGCGGGCCTGCTGGGGCAGGACGTAGTGGAAGTCCCGGGCAACCGGATCGCCACCCGCAACAGCCACGGCACCGGCTGCTCCCTTTCCTCGGCCATGGCAACGGTGCAGGCCCGCCTGGGCGACTGGGAAGCATCACTGCGGACGGTCAAGCCCTGGCTGGCCGGCGCTCTCGAGAACTCGGGCCTGCTGGAGGTGGGCCAGGGAAACGGACCGGTGCACCACTTCCACCACCTGCGGCCGGCACTGCAGGAAGGCGGCTTCGCGGCCCGGCTGTGGGTGGAAGCCCAGCAGGACCTCGACGACATCTATGCGCTGGACTTCATCCGCGGCCTGGCCGCCGGAGACCTGCCCGAGAAGGACTTTGCCTACTACCTGGCCCAGGACGCCCTGTACCTCAACGGGTACTCCCGTGTGCTGGCCCGCACCAGCGCCCTGGCCCCCTCGGAGGCCGAACAGTTGTTCTGGGCAGGATCGGCCCAGCATTGCCTTGAGGTGGAAACGGAACTCCACCGCTCCTGGCTCAGCACCCGGCCCGCCCAGAGCGGCCTCGGCCCCGTCACTAAGGCCTACGTGGACCACCTCACCGCAGCTTCGGCGTCGGGCTCTTATGCCGTCCTTGCTGCCGCCGTCCTGCCCTGCTTCTGGCTCTATGCCGAGGTGGGGGAGAAGCTGCACGAGCAGTTCATTGCCTCCGGTGAGCCGGACGGGCATGCCTACGCTGCCTGGCTCCGCACCTATGCCGACGAGGCCTTCGCCGAAGCCACCCGCCGGGCTGTTTCCATCGTGGATGAAGCGGGGCGGAAAGCCTCCGACCATGAAAGGGCAGCGATGGTCACCGCGTTCAAGCAGTCCTGCCGCCTGGAAGTGGAATTCTTCGACGCGCCGAGACTGCATTCCTGACGGCTGCCGGCGGCGCCGCCGCTATGATGGGGGAGCATGGTTGCGGTGCTGCCCGCCGGGTTTGTGGTTACTACCACAGCCGGGCCGCCGGAACCAGCCTCATTTGCGGCCGTGGACGGATTTAGCGTATTCTGGATCCTCGGTGCTTACGCCAACACTTGGGTTATGACCCTGGAGCAATTCGCTGTGCATAACAAGCGGACTTTTCCACCGGGACGGCTCACGGATTTCCCCGGGAAATCCACGGCGTTGAGGCACAGCGGGAACCCAGCCAATTTCTGAGCCGGGTGCCGCACGCAAATTTTGTAATAAACGTCGAGAGAAGTGAGTTCCCAAGTGGTGTACGCGATTGTCCGCGCAGGCGGCCGCCAAGAGAAGGTTTCCGTTGGAGACTTCGTTACCCTGAACCGCGTCGCCGGTGGAGCCGGCAGCACCATCGAGCTGCCCGCACTGCTCCTGGTTGACGGTGACAAGGTCACCTCCGCCGCCGCTGACCTGGCCAAGGTAACTGTTACGGCTGAAATCCTCCAGGACCTGCGTGGTCCTAAGATTGTCATCCAGAAGTACAAGAACAAGACCGGCTACAAGAAGCGCCAGGGTCACCGCCAGGAACTGACCAAGGTCAAGATCACCGGCATCAAGTAACCACCGGTTACTGTTCAGGTTTTCCAACAGATTCCCCAGAATTTCAAAGGCAGGCATTTCAGATGGCACATAAAAAGGGCGCGAGCTCCACTCGCAACGGCCGCGATTCCAACGCTCAGTACCTCGGCGTCAAGCGCTTCGGCGGCCAGGTGGTTTCCGCAGGCGAGATCATCGTCCGCCAGCGTGGCACCCACTTCCACCCGGGCGCCGGCGTTGGCCGTGGCGGTGACGACACCCTGTTCGCACTGACCCCGGGCGCCGTCGAATTCGGCACCCGCCGCGGTCGTCGCGTGGTCAACATCGTTGCTGCTGCAGCTGCAGAGTAACAACCAGTTCTGAAGCGGTGGAGCGGGCCTGTGGGTCCGCTCCACTGTTCTTTTAACCGCATTACAATCGATGTGGCGTTCCGGACGCCAGGTAAACAGCATTTGAGGAGATCCACGTGGCCAGCTTTGTAGACCGGGTAGTCCTGCACGTATCCGGCGGATCGGGCGGCCACGGATGCGTCTCCGTCCACCGCGAGAAGTTCAAGCCGCTGGGTGGGCCCGACGGCGGCAACGGCGGCAACGGCGGTGACGTGATCCTTCGCGTCGATCACCAGACCACCACACTCCTCGACTACCACCACGCACCCCACCGGCACGCCAGCAACGGCGGCCCCGGCATGGGTGACTGGCGCGGAGGCAAGAACGGCGAGACCCTGGTGCTGCCCGTTCCGGACGGCACGGTGGTCAAGACCAAGGACGGCACCCTGCTCGCCGACCTCGTTGGTGAGGGTGCCGAGTACGTAGCGGCCGCCGGAGGCTTGGGCGGGCTCGGCAACGCCGCCCTCTCATCGCAAAAGCGCCGCGCCCCCGGCTTCGCGCTGCTGGGCCTCGAGGGTGACTCCCGCGACATCGTGCTGGAACTGAAGTCCATCGCGGATATCGCACTGGTGGGCTTCCCGTCCGCGGGCAAGTCCAGCCTCATCGCAGCGATGTCCGCCGCCCGCCCCAAGATCGCCGACTACCCGTTCACCACCCTGGTTCCCAACCTGGGCGTGGTGCAGGCAGGCGATGTCCGCTTCACCATTGCCGATGTTCCCGGCCTCATCGAAGGAGCCAGCGAGGGACGCGGGCTGGGGCACAACTTCCTGCGCCACGTTGAGCGCTGCGCTGCCTTGGTGCACGTGCTGGACTGCGGCACCCTGGAATCGGACCGGGACCCTCTCTCCGACCTCGCCATCATCGAGGGTGAGCTGGAAAAGTACGCCGTCGACATGAGCTATGCCGGCCAGGACGGCGAGGTGGTCCCCCTGAACCACCGCCCCCGCCTGGTTGCCCTCAACAAGGTGGACCTGCCGGACGGCAAGGACATGGCAGAGTTTGTGCGCCCGGAACTCGAATCGCGCGGTTACCGCGTCTTCGAAGTCTCTGCTACCAGCCACGAGGGACTGCGCCAGCTCGGCTTCGCCATGGCCGAGATTGTCCAGGCCGCGCGGGACGCCGTAGCCGCCGCCCCGCCCAAGGTCCAGCCCACCGTGCTGCGGCCGCGCGCCGTCAATGAAGCAGGGTTCAAGATCCGCCGCGAGGAGAAGAACCTGGAGCCGCTGTTCCGCGTCCTGGGTGAAAAGCCCGAGCGCTGGGTCAAGCAGACCGACTTCACCAACGAGGAAGCCATTGGCTACCTCGCAGACCGCCTGGCCAAGCTCGGCGTGGAGACCGAGCTGTTCAAGCAGGGCGCCAAGCCGGGGGACACCGTGGTCATCGGCGGGGACGACGGCGTCGTCTTCGACTGGGAGCCCACCATGATGGCAGGGGCCGAACTGCTTGCCTCGCCACGTGGCACCGATCCCCGGTTCGCCGATATCGGCGACCGCCCCACCCGCAGCCAGAAGCGCGAGGAGCAGCTGGAACGCCGGGAGGCCAAGGCTGCTGCCCGCGCCGAGCTTGAGGCGGAACGGAAAGCCGGGATCTGGACCGAATCCGTCAGTGGCCGCCGCGCCGCCCAGCCCCTCAAGGAAAGCGGACTGGACGCCGACGATGACCTCTAGGAGCTTGACCGCGGAACCGGCCGGGCACGCCGCGGATCGGAGTGCGCTGGCAGGTGCCCGGCGAATCGTGGTGAAGGTGGGCTCATCCTCGCTGACCAGCATCAAGGGCGGCATTTCTGAAGAGTCGCTCACCGCCCTGGCGGATGCGCTTGCGGCCAAGCGCAACGCCGGCGCCGAGATCATCCTGGTGTCCTCCGGCGCCATCGCCGCCGGACTGGCTCCGCTGGGACTGGCAAAGCGGCCCCGCGACCTCGCCACCCAGCAGGCCGCTGCCAGCGTGGGCCAGGGCCTGCTGATGGCCCGCTACACGCAGGCCTTCGGCGCGCACGGCGTCACCGTCAGCCAGGTCCTGCTCACGGCCGAGGACCTGATGCGGCGCAGCCAGCACACCAATGCCCTGCGCGCCATGGACCGGCTGCTGAACCTCGGCGTGGTCCCCGTGGTCAACGAAAACGATACCGTTGCCACCCACGAAATCCGCTTCGGCGACAACGACAGGCTTGCCGCCCTGGTGGCCCACCTGGTGCGGGCCGACGCACTCGTGCTGCTGTCCGACGTCGACTCCCTCTATGACGGTCCGCCCGCCCAGGGTGCCAAGCGCATCCCCCTGGTCACCGGCGCGCACGACCTTGAGGGCGTGTCCATCGGCAAGGCGGGCAAGGCCGGCGTGGGCACCGGCGGCATGATGACCAAGGTAGAAGCTGCCAGCATGGCCGCCGGCTCCGGCATCCACGCCCTGGTGACTTCCACACCCAACGCCGCCGCGGCCCTGAACGGCGAGGACGTGGGCACCTGGTTCTCCGTCAACGGTGCGCGCAAACCGGTCCGCCTCCTGTGGTTGGCCCACGTCGCCTCTGTGCAGGGCCGCCTGGTCCTGGACGATGGAGCTGTCCGCGCCGTGCTGCACCACCACAC
This sequence comes from Arthrobacter sp. E1SS-5, assembly GCF_057073715.1. Lineage (NCBI taxonomy): Bacteria > Bacillati > Actinomycetota > Actinomycetes > Micrococcales > Micrococcaceae > Arthrobacter > Arthrobacter sp. E1SS-5. The sequence goes on along the minus strand of NZ_CP172703.1, from coordinate 2,450,147 downwards.
CTCCCTGCTGCCGGCGGGCATTTCCGCCATCCACGGAGACTTTGAGCCGGGCGACGCCGTGGAACTGGCGGGCGCTGACGGCACCGTTGTTGCCCGTGGACTGGTCAACTACTCATCCCAGGAGCTGCCCCACATGCTGGGAAGGTCCACCAGGGAACTTGGTGAGGAGCTGGGCAGCGGCTACGACCGCGAAGTTGTTCATGTTGATGACCTGGTGCTGTTGTGAGCTGCAGGCTCGCCTAAACTTGGAGCATGACTGAAGCCCTGATCCATACTGCTGAAAATTCCGGAACCATTGCTGCGCAGGCGCAGCCGGGTCCGTCGGCAGGGCAGGCATCAGCAGTGGACGCTCTTTCCCCCGCGGATGTGGAAGCTGCGGTCCACGCCATTGCCGACCGCTCCCGCCACGCAGCCCGCAGGATGTCCACCGCCAACCGCGCCTGGAAAGACCGCGGCCTCCGCGCCGTGGGTGCCGCGCTGCAGGAGAACGTCCAGGCCATCCTCGCCGCCAATGCCATGGATGTGCAGCGGGGCAAGGACAACGGCACCTCCAAGGCCCTCCTGGACCGGCTTACCCTCACCGAAGCCCGGGTTGCCGGCCTGGTGTCGGCCCTTGAGAACCTCGCCAATCTCCCCGACCCCGTAGGCAACGTGGTCCGCGGCCAGACCCTGCCCAACGGCCTGCGCCTCCGCCAGGTCAACGTGCCCATGGGCGTGGTGGCAGCGATCTACGAGGCACGTCCCAACGTCACCGTTGACATCGCGGGGCTGGCCCTCAAGAGCGGCAACGCCGTCATCCTGCGCGGCGGCAGTGCAGCGGAAGCCACCAACCAGGTCCTGGTGCGCGTGCTCCGGGAGGCCCTCGAATCAGTTGGCCTTCCCGCCGACGCCGTGCAGACCGTGGACCAGTTCGGCCGCGCCGGTGCCAACGTCCTGATGAAGGCGCGCGGCCGGGTGGACGTGCTGATTCCCCGCGGCGGCCGGGACCTGATCCAGACCGTCGTGACCAATTCCGCCGTGCCCGTCATCGAGACAGGGGAGGGCAACGTCCACATCTTTATCGACGAGTCCGCTGACGAAAATATGGCCGTGGAGATCCTGCTCAACGCCAAGACCCAGCGGCCCAGCGTCTGCAACACCGTGGAGACGTTGCTGGTCCACTCAGGTTCAAAGGTGCTGCCCGCCGTCGCCACCGCCCTCCGCAACGCAGGCGTCCGCCTCCACGTGGACGACCGCATCAAGGCAGCGCTGCCCGGCGTCGAGACCGAAGCGGCGACAGACGCGGACTGGGGGACCGAGTACATGGACCTCGACCTGGCAGTGGGCATGGTGGACAGCCTGGATGAAGCCGTCCAGCACATCCGGACCTGGTCCACGGGACACACCGAGGCGATCCTCACCAACCACCTTGCCAACGCGGAACGATTCATTGCGGAGGTGGATTCGGCGGCGGTAATCGTCAACGCTTCCACCCGCTTTACCGACGGCGGCGAGCTGGGCCTTGGTGCCGAGGTGGGCATTTCCACCCAGAAGCTGCACGCCCGCGGTCCGATGGGGCTGACCGAGCTCACCACCACGAAGTGGATCGTCCAGGGTGAAGGCCAGGTCCGCGGGTAGCAACGCGGTAACATAGACCAGAACCCGTAAGGCAGTGGAAGGTTCCGCTGCCTTTAAATCCTTGAACAAGGGGAGAAAATGCTGCTCCAGCAGATTGCCATGTCCGTCGCCGCCGCCGGTGAATCAGGCCATGAGGAGCCTGCGCCTCTGTGGGCTGAGCCGTGGGTCTTCGGTGTATCCATGTTCGCCATCCTGGTGGTCCTGATGTTCATCGCCTGGTCCTACAACAACCTGGGCAACCGGCACGCTGCCACCGACGAGCACGCCGATCCGCACCGGCAGCACCCCAACAAGCACGATCGCGGGCAGGGTCACTAAGATTTCCCACAACCTGCACCGCAATGGTGCCCGGGGGAGGCTGCGGCTGGGCGTGATGGGCGGGACGTTCGATCCCATCCACCACGGCCACCTTGTTGCGGCCAGCGAGGTCGCGGCGGAATTCGACCTTGACGAGGTTGTCTTCGTCCCCACCGGGCAGCCATGGCAAAAGTCCCACAAACAGGTCAGCGAGCCTGAGCACCGCTACCTGATGACCGTCATCGCCACGGCGTCCAATCCGCGGTTCACCGTCAGCCGCGTCGATGTGGACCGTCCCGGTCCCACCTACACCATCGACACCCTGCGCGACCTGCGGGCACAACGCCCGGACGCGGATCTGTTCTTCATCACCGGGGCGGACGCCCTGGCGCAGATCCTGTCATGGAAGGACATCGACGAACTCTGGTCGCTGGCGCACTTCGTGGGAGTCACGCGGCCCGGACACGTCCTGGATGGCATGGGCCGTGAAGACGTCAGCCTCCTGGAAGTTCCGGCGATGGCCATCTCGTCAACCGATTGCCGTGCCCGCGTGGCGGCGAACAATCCGGTCTGGTACCTGGTCCCGGACGGGGTGGTTCAGTACATCGCCAAGTACGGCCTGTATTCCGACGCGCCCGCAGGCGCGGAGGAACAAACTTCCGAACCACGCGAACCAGCCAGTACTGAATGAGTTCTCAATGAGTCAGGAACAGCCACCAATCCGCAGCCGCCGGGAACTCCGGAAGGCCAGGGAAGCCCAACAGGCCACCCCGCCTTCCACGGAGCAACGCCCGCCTGCCGCCGACCGGCCGGCTGACCGCGCGCCTGCACCGGCAGCGCGCCCCCAAACAGCCCCGGACCAGACGCCCTCCCAGCGTTCGTCCCAAATCCGGGCCCGGGACCGCGCCACGCTGCGCGCCATCAAGGAGCTCGAGGAAAAGGAAGGGCAGCTTTCCGCCGGGGGGCCACCCACGCGGCGCCAGCTGCGTTTGCAGCAACTGAAAGAGCAGGCACTGACGGCGGCCAACCCCGTTGTCCAGGCTGCCGCTCCAGCTCCCGCCGCGCCGCCTTCCCAGCCTTCCCGCGGCCCTGGAAAGGGCGGCGGGCCTGGGAATAAGCCCGAGGGCCAGAAACCGGACAGCCCCACCCAGGCTCCCGGAAGCGCCCCGGAAGGCATGACTGTCGAACAGGCACTGGAAGCGCGGGAACTCATCGCCGCACAGGCGCGAAACCAGATTGCCAAGATGGAGCACATTGCCTCCATGGATCCCGAAGCCGTGGATCCGGAGATCCTGGCCGAGCAGATCGCCCTCGCAGAACGTGCCGCCGTGCTGAACCGCCGGGCCATGGCCCGGCAGAAGCTTGCCGAGCAGGCGGGGACCCCTGCCGTCCAGGGCAGGACTGCCGCTCCCACGGACAAGCCCAACCCGTCCACAGCCAACAAACCCGGCCCGTCCACCGCCAACAACCTGGCGATGGTCACTCCGCTCGAGTTTGTCCAGGTGCCCGGCGTCGAACGTCCGGTGATGAAGCCGCCGGCAACCTCCCATGTTCCCGTAACCACCAGGCCCGGTACGAAGGTTTCCCCGGGGACAAAGGTGCCGCCTGGCGGGAAGCGTAAACCTGCCGCCCGGCCCAAGGCGCCTGCGGCTGACCCGGCCACCGGCCGTTCCCAGGTCATTGCCCGGGCGGAGGCTGCCGCGAAGGCAGCAGGCCGTCCCAAACCGGTGACGCGTCCGGCGGGCCAGCCGGACAATCAGTCGGAAGACCTCTTTGAGGACCTTCCCCGCGTTCCCGCCAGCTCGGCTTACGGCCTCGATCCACTGGACGCCGCCACCGCCGGCCTGACCAGGGCCCGGCGGAACCGGATCCTCCAGTTCTGCATTCTCGCGTTCGGGATCCTGGCCCTCGTTGCCGGCATCATCCTGATCGTCAGCGGCATGTCCCGCTGACCTGCCTGCCGGCACCAGCACTTAACACAATCAAGGAGTCCCGTGACTGCAACAGAATCATCCATCGCCATTGCCCGTACGGCCGCCAAGGCCGCCGCGGACAAGATCGCCCAGGACATCGTCGCCATGGATGTGAGCGAACGCCTGGCCCTGGCTGACGTTTTCCTGATCGCGTCGGCGCCCAGCGAACGCCAGGTCAACGCCATTGTCGACGGCATCGAGGAAGAACTGGCCAAGCAGGACCTGCGTCCGGTGCGCCGCGAGGGCCGTTCCGGCGGACGGTGGGTCCTGCTGGACTACGCCGACGTCGTCATCCACGTCCAGCACGAGGAAGACCGCGTGTTCTATGCCCTGGAGCGCCTCTGGAAGGACTGCCCCGTGGTGGACCTGCAGCTCGGCGACGATGCGTCCGCCAAAGCTGGTGCAGCAACCGAGAGCGAGTAGGCCGCCCCGGCCGGCGAATATTCCCGATTTGGAATTTTCGGAATTGCTGTTCTAAGATATTTGAGTTGCTTCGGGGAGACCCGGAAAAAAGTTTCTCGGAACGGCAACAATCCGGGGCTGTGGCGCAGCTGGTAGCGCACCTGCATGGCATGCAGGGGGTCAGGGGTTCGAGTCCCCTCAGCTCCACCGGTAAGTCCGCTGGAACCTATGGTTCCAGCGGACTTTTTTGTTTCCCGTCCCTCCCTGCTGGCGTGGACTGCACCGCCGCCCGGACTTCACACCCCCGCGTTTCCCGGTGATTTGTCCAGTGGCAGGTGCGTGGGGAAGGCCCGGTTTCAGGCTGTTGAGGGCCGATTGGCGTCCAGCGGAAAAGTGCATTACTCTGGTCAGGTTGCTCCGGGGAATTCGACCGGAAGGGACAAAAGTACGGGGCTGTGGCGCAGCTGGTAGCGCACCTGCATGGCATGCAGGGGGTCAGGGGTTCGAGTCCCCTCAGCTCCACCGATACATGGAAGAAAGGGAACCATCACCTGGTGATGGTTCCCTTTCTTGTTGCCAGCGGCAACTGTTCGTGGACTGAAACTCTTCCGGCGCAGGTCAAAGCGCGGTACAACTGTGGTTGAGGGCACATCGTTCCGCCTCCGGACTGCTTTCCTCCAAAGCGGCGGCCGCGGGACGGGCTGACGAGGAGGTCACAGATGTCCCACGCAGATGGTTCCGGCTACAGCCCGAACGGTGAAACTGTTCCCGAAGGATCGCGCCTGACGCGCGACACTGCCATCCGCGGGCCGGCCAGGCCCGCCCCCTATATCGGCGCCGGCATACTGTTGGCCGCCGCCATCCTGTTCCCCCTGATGCCCCAGCTTTACGCCTTTGATGCGCCGCGGCTTGGCGGCATGCCGTTCTTCTACTGGTACCAGCTCCTGTGGGTGCCCATTTCGGCCATTCTTACCGGCAGCGCCTATTGGCTGGTGACCAAGGAGGACCGACGACGGCGGGCGGAGGCCCGTGCCGGCGGCGCACCCCAGGAAGGGGCAGCCTCTGCCGGGGCCGGCATGGAAGGGGAGCGGCCATGACCGGCCGGCAGGTCAACTGGACGGCGCTTGTTATCGTCGTGCTGCTCTTTGTCGTCGTCGCCGTAATGGGCTTCCTGGCCGCCAGGTGGCGCCGCAGCACGGAAGTGGAAGGATTGCACAGCCTGGATGAGTGGGGTCTGGGCGGCCGCGGATTCGGTACCTGGATCACCTGGTTCCTGTTGGGCGGGGACCTGTACACCGCGTACACGTTCGTGGCGGTGCCGGCGGCCATGTGGGCCACTGGCGCGGTGAGCGGCTTCTTCGCCGTCCCCTACACAATCGTTCTGTACCCCATCATCTTCATCATCATGAGCCGGCTGTGGTCGGTCTCCCACCGCCACGGCTACGTGACCTCCGCAGACTTTGTCGGCGGACGCTACGGCAGCCGCTGGCTCTCCCTTGCCGTCGCCATCACAGGCATTGTTGCCACCATGCCCTACATCGCCCTGCAACTGGTGGGCATCAAGGCCGTGCTCACGGTTCTTGGCCTGGGCAGCTCCGGCAACGTGCTCTTGACTGACCTGCCGCTGATCCTGGCCTTCGTGGTCCTTGCCGCCTACACCTACACGTCGGGCCTGCGCGCCCCGGCGATGATCGCCGTCGTCAAGGACCTGCTGATCTACCTTGCCGTGATCGTTGCCGTGATCTACCTGCCCATCAAGTTCGGCGGGTGGGACACGATCTTTGGCTCCGCCCAGTCGAAGCTGGGCACAGTGAACCAAGCCACGGGCAAGCCGGCCGGCGTCTTCATCCCGGGAGGGGCCAACTACTCCGCGTACTGGTCGCTGGCACTGGGCTCGGCCATGGCGCTGTTCATGTATCCGCATTCGGTGACCGCGGTACTCGCCTCGAAGGCCCGCAATACCATCCGGCGCAATGCGGCCATCCTGCCGCTGTACTCGCTGATGCTGGGGTTCCTTGCACTGCTGGGCTTCGTCGCCATCCAGGCTGGCACCAAGCCCATAGACTTGGACGGCTCCGTCAACCCGCAGCTGGTGGTTCCGCAATTGTTCCTTGACCACTTCCCGGCCTGGTTCGCCGGCATCGCGCTGGCCGCCATCGCCATCGGCGCCCTGGTGCCGGCAGCCATTATGTCCATCGCGGCCGCCAACATGTTCACGCGCAACATCTACCGGGACTTCATCCGGCCTGACGTTGATGCCAGGACTGAGGCGAAAGTGTCCAAGATCGTCTCGCTGGTGGTGAAGGTGGGCGCCCTGGTCTTCGTCATCGCCATGGACCAGTCCGCAGCCATCAACATGCAGCTGCTGGGCGGCATCTGGATCCTGCAGACCTTCCCGGCGGTGGTGGCAGGCCTCTACACCCGGTGGTTCGACCGCTGGGCGCTGCTGATCGGCTGGGCGGTTGGCATTATCTTCGGCACCGTGTCCGCCTACAACGTGGTCAATCCGGTCACCAAGGCACACTTCGGCGGCTCGGTGGCCCCCATCCCCGGGACTGACTTCAGCGTCTACATCGCGGTGTCAGCCTTCGCGCTGAACCTGGTGGTCGCCGTCGTCCTGACCGTGGTGCTGCGGGCACTGAAGGTCCGGACAGGCGAGGATCTCACCCGGCCCACCGACTATGCGGCGGATGAAACGGACCCGAAGGTGGTACAGATCGAGAAGACCCAGCATTTCACCCAGCCGGGCGGCCCTTCACCGGTCGCCTGACGGCGCAGGTGCCCGGCCTGCCGGCCACAGGTGCCCCGCAGCATCGATCGGGGGCAGCGCCGGGGTAGACCGCCCTCCTGCCGGGTTACGTCCCGGCAGGAGGGCGCTTGCATGGGTCCGCTGCGTCCGGGGCGCCAGCTGCCCGTGATTGCAGCGCTGCAATGCACCTGCGTCACAGCCAGCCATCCCGCCGCAGCGGCGGTTCTTCCCCGCCCGGCCGCCGGACCAGGACCTGGTTGACGCCGGTCAACCCGTTTTCGAATCCCAGTGCGCTGGCAGCCATGTACAGCCGCCACACCCGCGCGCGCCCTTCGCCGGCCAGCCGGACGGCCGCGTCCCAGTTCCGCTCCAGCCGGCTGACCCATGCCCGGAGTGTCAGGGCGTAGTGGCGCCTCAGGGCCTCCACGTCGAGCACTTCGAACCGGGCGGCTTCCAAGGCGGACACCATCTCGCCGAGGCTGATCATTTCGCCGTCCGGGAAGACGTACCGGGGGATGAACGAGTCCGGATCCGGGCTGGTGGGCCCGGCGTTCCAAGAGATGGCGTGGTTCAGCAGCCGGCCGCCTGGGCGCAGCAGCGCGAAAAGCGCCGCGGCGTAGGCAGGGGTCTGGGCCCGTCCCACGTGCTCCGACATTCCGATGGAACTGATGGCGTCGAACGGCCCGTCCTGCACGTCCCGGTAATCCTGCACCCGGATCTCCACCTTGTCTGTCAGACCGGCTTCTGCCGCTCGCTTGCGCGCCAGGACCGCCTGCTCCGCCGAAAGCGTCACGCCCACCACTGTGACGCCGTACCGGGCTGCAGCGTGGATGGCGAAGCTGCCCCACCCGCAGCCCACATCCAAGACCCGCATTCCGGGGTGGAGGCCCAGCTTCCGGCACACCAGGTCCAACTTGGCTTCCTGCGCGGCATCCAGGCCACCGTCCACGGCGCCGTCGATCCCGCCAGCGTCCACGCCCGGGCCCGCGTCCACTCTGTTACCTGCCGGCCGTGCGGCTCCGTCGGCGGGCCACACGGCGCATGAATAAACCATGGACGGACCCAGCACCAGGGCGTAAAAGTCGTTGCCGACGTCGTAATGGTGCGAGATGGCGGCCGCATCACGCCCCTTGGAGTGCATCCTGCCTTTCCTGGCGACGCGAGCCTCCTCGGGCGGCGGCGCCGGGTTGGGGCCGACAGCCCCGAGCCGGACCGCGGTGCGCAGGAGCAGCCAGAGTTCACCCGCGGAGAGCGGCCTGAACGGACCGGGCTCGGCGAACTTGCCGGCCGAACTCAACGCCGTGAACGCGGCGAAGATGTCGCCCGGGCTGTCGATCTCGCCGGCCACATACGCCCGGCTCAGGCCCAGTTGCCCGGGCGACCAAAGCATCCGCCGCAGGGCCTTCCGGGACTTGAACTCCAGGACCGGCGCGCCGGCGGGGCCCGCCTCCGAGCCGTCCCACGCCCGCAGCCGGAGGGGTATCTGCCCGGTGTCCAGCACCACCCCCAGGGCCTTTTCCAACCGGGCGGCGTGCCCCCTGGTTCCGGTTCCGCTTGGTACTGCTGCTCCAGTGTCCATGCGCCCACCCTAAGGCCGCGCTGGCCCCCGCGACTATCACAGGCGCGACTATCATGGGGGAGTGATTCCTGCCCCAACCGATGTGGTGGTCATCGGTGCGGGCCAGGCCGGCCTCTCGGCCGCCTACCACCTCCAGCGCCGGGGACTCGACTATGCCGTGCTCGACGCCGAGGAAGGTCCGGGCGGTGCGTGGCGGCACCGCTGGAAGAGCCTGCGCATGGCCACCGTCAACGGGATCAGCGACCTGCCCGGCATCCCCAAGCCGGAGGTGGACCCCGCCGAACCCAGCTCCGAATTCCTGACCCGCTACTTTGGCAACTATGAAGCGGAGCTGGGCCTCTCCGTCCGCCGGCCCGTCAAGGTCCGCGCTGTCAGCCGGGAAGACGACAATCCGGCCGGGCGGTTGCGGATCGAAACATCCGACGGCGACTGGACGGCCAAGGCGGTCATCAACGCCACCGGTACGTGGACCCGCCCCTTCTGGCCCATCTATCCCGGCCGGAACTCGTTCCGCGGCCGCCAGCTGCACGTCGCGGACTACGTCTCCGCTGACGAGTTTCGCGGCCGGCACGTCATCGTCGTAGGCGGGGGTATTTCCGCCGTAGGCCTGCTCGAGGAAATATCCCGCGTCACCACCACCAGCTGGTTCACCCGCCGGGAACCGGTGTGGCGGGACGCGCCGTTCGATGCCAAGGCCGGCCACGACGCCGTGGCGCTGGTAGAGGAACGGGTCCGCCGTGGGCTTCCTCCACAGAGCGTGGTTTCCGTGACGGGACTGATCTGGACGCCTGCATTGCGCGCCGCCAAAGAACGCGGCGCACTCAACCGGCAGCCGATGTTCACCTCCATCGAGCCCGACGGGGTCCGCCGGGCGGACGGGAGCCTCCTGAAAGCCGACGTCATCCTCTGGGCTACCGGCTTCCGGGCCGAACTGGAACATCTCGCGCCGCTTCACCTGCGGGGGCCCGGCGGCGGGATCGCCATGGAGGGCACCCAAGTGGCAGCCGAGCCACGCGTCCACCTGGTGGGTTACGGCCCGTCGTCGTCCACCATTGGTGCCAACCGGGCAGGCCGGGCAGCAGTGGCGGCAATCATGGGACTGCCTGGAATGGCGGCGGCGGCGGAACCGGTAACGTGGGGGTGATGCCCCGGGCGCCGGGGCCGGCAATCGCAACAGAAGGCGGCAGGACACCGGTGGCAGCAAACACGCTGGAGGACATTTTCCACGTCCTGCGCCGGCGGCCCGATGTGGAGGCTCCCAATCTGCAGGCGTGGGACGCGACAGACCGGCTGCTGCTGGGGACGGCCGTGCAGCTCGGGCGGGCCGGCAGCACCATGGCCGTCATCGGTGACCGCTACGGTGCCTTGACGCTCGGCGCTTCCGCCGTGCTTGCCCCCGCGTCGCTGCGCGTGCACCAGGACCTCATCACCGGGGAAAGGGCCCTGCGGCTCAACGCGGCCGAACTCGATGCTGGACAGACAGCCGGGTTGCAATCCCGCCGGGAGGCTGCCGGATCCGCAGTCGCCGAAACCGGTTTCGTCCAGCTGCCCCTTGGCCGGGAACTGCTGGAGGGAGCAGGAACGGTCCTGCTCCAGCTCCCCAAGACCCTCGCCGAACTGGAGGAAATTGCCACGGCCATAGCGCGGTACGCGGCGCCGGACGTCCGGTTGTTGGCAGGAGGCCGGGTGAAGCACATGTCGCTGGGCATGAACGCAGTCCTTGAACGGTACTTCGTGTCCGTGCAGCCGCAGCTCGCACGGCAAAAGTCGCGGGTCCTTCTGTGCAGCGGCCCCAAGCCTGCCATTGCCGCCCCGCGCTTCCCGGTAGTGGAGCACGTGGCTGAGCTGGACCTGGACGTGGCCGCACATGGCGCTGTCTTTGCCGGTCCACGGCTGGACATCGGCACACGGTTCCTCCTGACGTTCCTGCCCGCCATGAAGCCGGCGCGCCACGCCGTGGACCTGGGCTGCGGCACCGGGATCCTCGCCGCCATGTATGCCCGCCATTTCCCCGCCGCCGAAGTGACGGCTACGGACCAGTCAGCGGCCGCCGTGCAATCCGCCCTCGCCACGGCCCGTGCGAATGGACTCGCGGGCCGGATCACGGTCCTGCAGGACGATGCGCTCAGCACCTTTCCAGCCGGTGCAGTGGACACCGTGCTGCTCAACCCGCCCTTCCACGTCGGCGCCGGTGTCCACGCGGGCGCCGGGCTGAAGATGATTGAGGCCGCGGGGCGGGTGCTGGCTCCCGGGGGAGAGCTGTGGACCGTCTTCAACCGGCACCTGGCCTACCTTCCGGCACTGGAGCGGTATGTCGGTCCCACCGTGGTGGAGGGAATGAACCCGAAATTCACCGTCACGCGCAGCACACGCCGCCTCCGCTGACCGGAGATAGTCATCCGCGCCGCGCCGCCGTCCGCACATGTGGGCGGGGGCGCACCCTTAACGTACGATTCAAAGCATCACCATCACCGGTAGCCGAAGACGTTTAGGGGAAACAGTGTCTGAGATCCGCCAATCATCTCCGAGACGCGGAACCAACCTGCCAAGGATGGGTGACTTCAACCTCACCGTCATCCTCGACGCAATCCGCAGGACGTCCGGTGGTCTCAGCCGGGTCGAGCTGGCCCAGATCGTGGGCCTGTCCCCGCAGACCATCTCCAATATTTCACGCCGCCTGCTGGACCAGAACCTGATCGTCGAGGCCGGCAAGGAGGGCAGCGGTCCGGGCAAGCCGCGGACCATCCTCCGCCTCAATCCCGGCGGCATGTACGCCCTGGGGGTCCACTTGGACCCCGCCGTCACCACGTTTGTGGTCCTGGACCTCGTGGGAGCCGTGGTGCGGCATTCCCGGATCAAGACACCCGGCGGCAATGATCCGTCCGCCGTCATCGCCACCATTGCCGCGGAGATCGCCCAGCTCGTGGAGGATTCGGGCGTGGACCGCAGCCGCATCGCAGGACTGGGAGTGGCTGCACCCGGCCCCATCGACCTGGATAACGGCACCGTGGTGGACCCGCCGCTGCTGCCGGGCTGGGACAGGGTGGAGCTGCGCGACGCGCTGGCCAGGGCCACCGGCTACTCGGTGCTCGTGGACAAGGACGTCACCAGCGCCGCGGTGGCCGAAACATGGGCAGGCGGCCCCAGCGGCGCCGGCAGCTTCATCTTCATGTATATGGGCACGGGTATCGGCTGCGGCATCGTGCTCAACGACGAAGTAGTCCGGGGCACCTCCGGCAACGCCGGCGAAATCGGCCACATCGTGGTGGACCCGGACGGGCCGGTCTGCGACTGCGGCCAGCGCGGCTGCGTGAAATCCTCCGCCATCCCGCAGGTCCTGGTGGCAGAGGCGGAAGCAGCCGGAATCCTGCAGGGCCCCGCGGCCGGGAGCGCCGCCGAAATCCAGCAGAGCTTCTCTGAACTTTGCGCACTTGCGTACGCAGGAGATGAACGGGCCTCCGCCATCCTGGACAAGTCAGCCACCTTGGTTGCCAGGGCCGCTTCGGTGGTCACCAACACCCTTGACGTGGAACGCGTGGTCTTTGGCGGCCCGTTCTGGACCTGCCTGGCGCAGCGATACCTGGAACTGATCCCGCCGCTCCTGGATGCCAACAGCGATGTCCGTCTGATCCACCCCATCGAGGTAGTAGGCACAGGCGTGGGGGAGGACGTCGGGGCTATCGGGGCCGCTTCCCTGGTCCTGGAACATACCCTCGCGCCCCGTGCCCAGCGGCTCCTGCTGGAAAGCTGACCGGCATGTTTCGCCGGGCATCCAAGACAGCATCCCTGCTGGCCGCCGCGGTCCTGGTCCTCACCGCCTGTACACCCGCAGATCCGGCCGGCGGCGATAAGACCATCAAGGTGGCCTACCAGAAGACAGACTCCTTCACCGCCCTGGACACCATGCTGCAGGAGGCGAAAAAGGAGTTTGAAGCCGCCAACCAGGGCGTCAGGGTTGAACTGCAGCCCATCCAGGCCAACGACGATGACTACGGCACCAAGCTGGCCCTGGCCCTGCGGTCGCCCTCGACTGCCCCGGACGTCTTCTACGAAGACACCTTCAAGGTCCGCTCCGACGTGGACGCCGGGTACCTTCTGAACCTGGACAGCCGCCTGGCAGGCTGGGGGGACTGGGCCACCTTCGACAACGCCGCGAAGGAAGCGGGAAAAGCGGACGACGGCGGCACGTACGCGGTCCCGTTGGGCACTGACACCCGGGCCATCTGGTACAACAAGAAGGTTTTTGAGGCAGCCGGCGTTGGAGTGCCCTGGAACCCGTCCAGCTGGCAGGACATCCTGGACACCGCCCGGAAGATCAAGGCCGCCAACCCTGACGTGATCCCCTTCAACATGTACGCCGGCAAGGGCACCGGTGAAGGAACCGTCATGCAGGGGTTCTACGAACTCCTGTACGGCACCGGAGCAAGCCTCTACGACCAGGACTCCAAGAAATGGGTCGTCGGCTCGGCAGGGTTCAGGGACTCGCTCACTTTCCTCGGAACGCTCTATGGGGAGCACCTGGCCGTTCCCCCGGCTGAAGCGCTGGACCCGAACGTCTGGAAGAAAGTGTTCGGCGAATGGTTCCCCAAGGCAAAACTGGGGGCAACCGTGGAAGGCTCCTACGCGCCGTCATTCTGGCAGGACGGCGGGAGTTACGCGTGGCCAGGCTACGCGCAGGACATGGGCGTCGCCCCGTTCCCCACACAGAACGGAGCGGCACCCGGCAAGGTCAGCATGTCCGGTGGCTGGACCCTGGCCGTCGGCGCAGAAACCGGGCAGCCGGACCTGGCCTTCAATTTCCTCACCACTGCCCTCAACGCAAAGAATTCGCTGGCGTTCACGGTGGCCAGTTCGCAGATCGCGGTCCGCACCGACGTCGCAGCCGATCCCGGCTACCAGTCCGCCAACCCGTTCGTGAAGGATGTCTCCGGCCTGGTGTCCGTCACCCGGTTCCGGCCGGCCACCTCCGACTACCCGCGGATTTCCGCTGCCGTCCAGGAAGCCACCGAGGTTGTCATCACCGGCAAGCGGACCCCGGAGCAGGCGGCGGCCGACTATGACACGGCCGTGGCCGGCATTGTGGGTGGCGACAAGACCATCCGGAAGTAGCAGTGGCCGCCAACCACCGCGGCCGGCAGGTGCTCCGCTACCTGCCGGTGCTGCCCGCCGTCGTGCTGCTGGCCGTGTTCCTGGCCGGCCCCGTGATGTGGGCCTTCCACGCCTCGCTCACCAACGCCGGACTGACCGGCCGGCACGCCAGGAACCCCGAGTGGGTGGGACTGGAGAACTACCAGCGGCTGCTGCAGGATCCTGCCTTCCCGCTTTCGGTGGTGCTGACAGTGCTGTTCGTGGCAGGTTCGGCCATCGCGGGCCAGAACATGCTGGGATTGGCCCTGGCGGTCCTCATGCGGCGCGCGCGCCCGACGATTTCGGCAACTGTTGGCACCGCCGTCGTGGCGGCGTGGGTCCTGCCGGAAATCGTGGCGGCCTTCGCCGCCTATGCCTTCTTCAGCCGGGATGGCACATTCAACCAGTTGCTCGGCGCTTTTGGGCTGGCCGAAACCGACTGGCTTTACGCCGTCCCCATGGCGGCTGTGATCCTGGCGAACACCTGGCGCGGGACAGCCTTTTCCATGCTGGTGTACCGGGCCGCGCTGAACGGCGTCCCGGCCGAGCTGACCGAGGCCGCACAGATGGACGGTGCCGGTGCCTGGCAGCGGCTGGCGTTCATTACCCTGCCGGTGATCCGGAGCAGCATCGCCACCAACCTGATGCTGGTCACGCTGCAGACCCTCGCCGTCTTCACCCTGATCTGGGTAATGACCGCCGGTGGTCCCGCCAACGGCAGCACCACCTTGCCTGTCCTGGCCTACCAGGAGGCCTTCAAGTTTGGCGACATCGGCTACGGCACGGCCGTCGCTGTGGTCCTCATCCTGATCGGAGCCGTGTTCGGACTGGCATACCTGCGCCTGCTCAGGGAGAAGAAACCGTGACGGGCCGGCACGGGCGTACCCGCAGCGCGTGGGCGGACGTGGTCCTGTTGCTGATCGGTGCGTGTTTCCTGCTGCCGCTGCTATGGCTGGTCCTCGGATCCCTGGATCCCGCCGCCGGGCACTCCACCAAGGTTCCGCAGCAGCCCGGACTGGACAACTTCGCCGCCGTCTTCACTCCGGAGTTGCTGCTCCGGCCACTGTGGAACAGCCTGCTGCTATCGGCCGGAACCGGCGTCGTTACGCTCGCGGCAGCCGTGCTGGCCGCCTATCCTCTGTCCCGCTACCGGTCCCGGTTCAACACTCCGTTCATGTCGGCCATCCTGTTCGGCACCTGCCTTCCCGTCACCGCCATCATGGTGCCGGTCTACGGATTGTTCGTCCAGCTTCGGCTGCTGGACTCCATGCCTGCCACAGTGCTGTTCCTGGCCGCCACCAGCCTTCCCATGGCCATCTGGATGACCAGGAACTTCATGGACGCCGTGCCGGTGGCCCTGGAGGAGGCGGCGTGGGTTGATGGTGCATCCAGGTTGTCCGGGCTGCGGTCCATCGTGCTTCCGCTCATGGGACCGGGACTGGGCGTGGTGTTCATCTTTGTCTTCATCCAGGCATGGGGAAACTTCTTTGTTCCTTTCGTGCTCCTGCTGTCGGAGGCCAGCCAGCCCGCCGCTGTGTCGATTTTCAGCTTTTTTGGCCAGCACGGCGCGGTGGCCTACGGCCAGCTGGCCGCATTCTCGATTCTCTATTCCGTTCCGGTCCTGGCCCTGTACGCCATCGTGGCGCGCGGATCCGGCAACGCACTGGCCCTTGCAGGAGCCGTCAGGGGCTAGTCAATGTCCTCAAGCACCACGCCGAAGGGCAGGGTATCGTCCAGGTGCGCCTGATGCCCCGTGGGATTGTTCACCACCCGGACCCCGTGCAGCTTTTCCGCCGCAGACTGCATCAGGACCGGCCGGACCGTGTCCACGAAGTGCTGGCTCTTGTCCGCGAGGTATTCCTTGTAACTGGCTGGAAGCTCAATCATGGCAAAAGGATAGACCTGCAGGTCCCTTTAGGGGAGTGGTGCCCATTGCCGGACTCCAGGGCTCCGGCTTGGATAGGATGGCGGGCGGAACATGGCCGGCCCGGCCCGTGCGCCCAACACCGTCTTCAGGGGGAATCCAGTGCTTTCGACCAGCGTGCCCGCAAGAATCCAGCCGGCGGAGCTGGCCAGGGCGCAGCAGGTGGCGGCCAACATTTCCCGCAGTTTCGATGCAAAAGTGGTGGGGCAGTCCCGGCTGCGGGAGTCGTTGCTGGTGGGATTGCTGACCGGCGGCCACATCCTCCTGGAAAGCGTCCCGGGACTGGCCAAGACCACGGCCGCGCAAACCCTCGCCGAAGCCGTGAGCGCCGAATTCCGAAGGATCCAGTGTACTCCTGACCTGCTGCCCAGCGACATCGTAGGGACCCAGATCTACGATGCCGCCAAGGGAAACTTCCGCACCCAACTCGGCCCGGTGCATGCCAATATCGTGCTGCTGGATGAGATCAACCGTTCCAGCGCCAAGACCCAGAGCGCCATGCTTGAGGCCATGCAGGAACGTCAGACCTCCATTGGCGGGCAGGACCACCCCCTGCCCGCGCCGTTCCTGGTCCTGGCAACCCAGAATCCCATCGAGCAGGAGGGCACCTACCAGTTGCCCGAGGCCCAGATGGACCGCTTCATGCTCAAGGACGTGCTGGATTACCCCACTCCCGCGGAAGAGGCAGAGGTGATCCGGAGGATCGATGCCGGCGTCTACACCCGCGAACAAAAACCGGCAGCCGCTGCCTCCCTGGACGCCATCACCGAAATCCAGGACCTGGTGGGGCGGGTCTACCTCGATCCGTCAATCGTCAACTACATCGTGGGGCTGGTCTACGTAACGCGGAACGCCTCCCAATACATTGATGCCCGGCTGGCCGGCTTCATCGAATTCGGCGCCAGCCCCCGGGCCAGCATCGCCTTCAGCCAGGCTGCGCGTGCGGTGGCGCTGCTGCACGGCCGTGACCACGTGATCCCGGAGGACATCAGGTCCCTGGCCCACCGGGTGCTGCGGCACCGGTTGATCCTGAACTTCGACGCAGTGGCCGAGCAGGTCCCGGTCGAAGCCGTGATTGACGCCGTCGTGGCCGCCGTCCAGACTCCCTGATCCCGCATGGCCAGCCTCCTTCAGCGGGTGAAGTCGAAGATGGCCATCTTCGCGCACCGCAAAGCACGTGGAATGCTCGACGGCGAGTACGGTTCCGTGTTCAGGGGCCGCAGCCTGGACTTTGACGACCTGCGCGCCTACATACCGGGTGACGAGGTGCGCGACATCGACTGGAAGGCCACAGCCCGGCACGGATCGCCCCTGATCCGGCGCTACGTGGCCGTCCGCCGGCAGACAGTCCTCCTGGTTACCGACACAGGACGGAATATGGCGGCGGAGGCTCGGTCCGGGGAAACGAAAAAAGACATTGCCGTGCTTGCCCTGGGCGTCATGGGCTATCTGGCCCACCGGCACGGTGACGTGGTGGGCCTGGTGTGCGGCGACTCCACCGGGACCCGCTCCCTGCCGGCGAAAGGCGGCGAAGCCCACCTGGAACGGCTCCTCAGGCACGTGGACTCCCATGCCCGCCTCGACGGGGCGCCCAGCAGCATCCAGGACCAGCTGGGCTACGTGGCACGCAACGTCAAGGGCCGCCAACTGCTCTTCGTCGTGGCGGACGAACTGGCGGCGGACGCTGCCACCGCCCAGCTCCTGCGCCGGCTCCGGGCCCAGCACGAAGTCCTGTGGCTGACAGTGCGGGACGCGGACCTGGCACCCGCCACTGAGCCCGATTCCCCTGAAACCTACAGCGTGGCCGATGAGTCCCTCCTGCCCTGGCCGCCGGGAGTGTCCGCCGGCGTGGAGGCCGCCTACACGAAAGCGACCTCGGAGCGTGATGCGGGCCGGAAGGCCATGCTGCGCGCAGCCGGAATCACTGAAGGGGACGTGGCGGGCACCGGGGATGTCATCACCGGACTGTTCGCGCTCCTGGAGAGGCACCGGCGTGCAGGCTGATCCCGGGTTCTTCGCCCCGCTGCAGTACAGCACGGCCTGGGCGTGGTGTGGAGTCGCGCTGCTCGTCCTGGTGGCAGGCTGGTACGTCTTCGTGCTGGCCACCACCCGCACAGCCTGGCGCCCGGAGCCGGCCGGGAGTGCGAAGGGACGGTCCGCGCTGACCGACCTGCCTTCCCTCAAGGCAGCCTACCTGCAGCGTATCCGCGACGTGGAGCAGGCAGCGGCGGCGGGCACCCTGGATGCGCGCCCCGCGCATCAGGAGATCAGCCTCCTGCTGCGCGGGTTCGTCCGGGATGCCACGGGTGTGGATGCGACCAGGATGACCCACCAGGACCTCGCCCGTCATCCCCTTCCCGTAGCGGCCGACGCCGTCCAGGACCTCTACCCCGCGGAATTCGGTCCCGGGCCGCTGCCTTCCGTGGCTGCGTCCGCGGCTAGAGCCTCGGCGGCGGTGCGCGCGTGGAGCTGATGTTCTGGTGGCTGCTGCCCGTAGCGGCCGCCGCGGCCGGGGTTGCGGTATGGGTTGCGCTGCGGCGCAACGGGGGGAGCAGCGTACGACGACGGCCCGTGGCGCACGCGGACAGGCTCACCGCGCTGCCGGAATACCAGGCAGCCCTCCGGCGGTACCGGCGGTGGCTGGCCCTGGCCGGAACAGCGCTGGTCCTGTTGCTGGTGTCCACCGCGGCAGCCGCGGCACGCCCCGTGGCGATGGATACCGTCAGGCCGGAGCAGCACAACCGGGACATCATGCTCTGCCTTGATGCCTCCGGCTCCATGAGCAGCGCCGACGCCGCGGTTCTGGACGTCTTCGCCAAACTCGCACGGGAGTTCGACGGCGAACGGATCGGCCTGACCATCTTCGACAGCAGCGCCATCCAGGTCTTTCCGTTGACGGACGACTACGCCTACGCGCAGGAACAACTTCAGGGCGCCAAGGACGCCTTCGACGGCAAACCCGGAAGCTCCGGATTCCTTGATGGCACGTGGAGCGGCAGGGGCTCGTCCCTGATCGGCGACGGCCTGGCGTCCTGCCTCAACAGCTTCCCAGGCGCCGGCAAGTCCCAGGAGGCCACCGGCGGGGGAAGCGACCCCCAGCGCTCGCGGTCTGTGGTGCTTGCGACAGACAATTTCCTGTCCGGCAAACCCATCATGACGCTGGACCAGGCGGCCGGATTGGCCAGGGAGCGGTCCGTCCACGTCTATGCGCTGAACCCGGCGGACCTGGACTACGGCTCCGGTCCTGACCAGCCCGGCGCACGACTGCGGGCAGCCGCAGAGTCCACCGGCGGCGCCTACTTTGCCCTTGACAGCCCGGACGCCGTGGCCGGGATTGTCACCGGGATTGAGCAGACGGAGACGACGGCGGTCCAGGGGGCGCCCCGGGCTGTATTCGCAGATGTCCCTGGCGTGCCGCTGGCCGCCGCGCTGCTGTCTGCCCTTGCCCTTTGCGCCGTTCTTTGGCGGCTGCAGCGCGTCCACCTCCGCAGCAGGACCTGGCTGCGGCGCGGAACCATTGTCCTGCTGCTTCTTGCAGCGGTCCTGCGGCCGCACCTTCCGGGCGGCACCGTCCAGGCCGCCAGCGCCGACCTGAACGTGTTCTTCGTGGTGGATACCACCACCAGCATGGTGGCCGAGGACTACGGCAACGGAAGCCCGCGGCTGGACGGCGTCCGGAAGGACATCATGGCCATCGCCGAACAATTGCCCGGCGCCCGGTTCTCCGTCATCACGTTCGACACCACTGCGCACGTCCGCATGCCGCTGAGCACCGACACCCTTGCCCTGGAAACCATCACGGACGTCCTGGAACCGCAGGTGACCGCCTACGCCAAGGGCAGCAGCATCACCGCAGCCAGGCAAGTGCTGACCGAGCGGCTGGCAGCGGCCAGGGACAGCCACCCGGGCAGGCCGCGGCTGGTGTACTACCTGGGCGACGGCGAGCAGACCGACGGCAGGGAGCCGGAGCCCCTGAAGGTCGACGGCGGATTGGTGGCCGGGGGAGCAGTGCTGGGTTACGGCACGCCCGGAGGCGGCCGGATGAAGGAGAACACAGGGACGGACGACGGCGGGACCGCCGGAGGGGCGGCCGGCACCCCGAGTGGCGGTTACGTCCAGGACAACCGGCCCGGCAGCACCGGCGACGCGCTCTCCATGATTGACGAGGGACGGCTGCAGGCCATCGCCGGGCAGCTTGGGGTGCCATACGTCCATCGCGTTGCAGGCGCCCCTGTTGCTGACATGATGCAGCAGGCGCACCCCGGAAGGGTGGAACACGCAGACGGTGATGGTTCGCTGGCGGCAGGGACGGAGTTCTACTGGATCCTCGCTGCCGGCGCCTTCCTGCTTGCCCTGCCGGAAGCCGTGGCACTCGTAGGGCAGCTTTGCGGACTCCCGCGCGCAGGCCGGAAGGAGGAAAAGCCGTGACCGCACAGTCGACACCGCATTCCCGAAGGCGCCGCCTGCTCCTTTGGTCCGTGCTGCCGGTGCTCCTGGTGCTGTGCTTCGCCGCCAAACTGCTCAGCCTGGGTATCCTCGCTGACCGCGCCGCCGCCGGTTTTTCCGCCGGAAACGCTCCCGCCGTTGATGCCGCCGCCCGGGGCCTTGAATTCGCCAACGTCGTGGAGCCGCACAAGGCGCCGTTCGCGGCCGGTGACGCAGCCGTGGCGGCGGAGGACTATGCACGTGCCAGGACACAGTTTGAACAAGCTCTAAGTATGGTTCCCGCCAACTCGGGGGACGGGTGCATCATCCGGGTCAACCTTGTGCTGGCGATCGAACGCCTGGGTGACCAGCGGCAGCAGGCCGGGGACCCGGCGTCGGCCGTCCTGTTGTTCCAGGAAGCGCTGGCAACGGCCGGGCAGGCACCGGAAGCATGCCTGGCCGGGAATCCCGACACCGGCGGCCGGCTCGATGATGCCAAGGAGAGGCTGGAGGGCAAGCTCGGGGCTGCCGGACAGGCTGCGGGCGGGACGCCGGCACCAGGGGCGGACCCGCCCCCGAACCCATCAGCAGATCCCCGGCAGGGCCAGCTCGACCAGCTCCAGGACAGCGCACGGCAAGCCGAGCGGGAGCGGAACAGCGGGCGCGAACGGGAAGAGTACCTGGACGGCGGGGACGGGAGAGCCGTGGAGCGCCCGTGGTGAAGGCATGTTCCGGCGAAGAAAATTCTGTTGCCTCGGAAAACCACCTGTAAAACAGTGTCTTAATTCGGCGCCGACTTGTCCTCCACCCACCACTGCCCATAGAGTCGTGGACAAGTTACCGCGGTAACGTGTCAGCGATCCTCCGTCTGGAGGGTGTGGGTGCCCCCATGTGGGCCTGACATTTGCTCACGGACTACTTCATGCAAGGCGTAACAGTCGCGGCTGCGTCCCTGGTGGAGTCCCTCCGTGTTCCCCAAACTCAACTCATTGCCGGTATCGCCGCCGTTAAGTCGGCGGGAAGCAGGCAATGGCCCAAAGCCAAGGACGCAAATGTCACCACCAAGCCTGATTGACGCACACCCGAACCTCTCCGAAGCCGCTCCCGTGGCGCTTTCCTATGAGCTGTTCCCGCCCCGTTCGCCTGCAGCAGCGGAAACGCTCTGGACCACCATCCGCGAACTGGAAACCACTGAGCCGGATTATGTCTCCGTGACCTATGGCGCCAGCGGCTCCAACCGGGACACCGCCATCGAACTCATCAACCGGCTCCTGCTGGAGACCAATCTCCGGCCTCTGGCCCACCTGACCTGCGTGGGCAACAGCCCCCAGGAACTTGCAGCGATCGTGGGCGAACTGCTGGACACCGGCGTACGGGGCATCCTTGCCCTGCGCGGAGACCTTCCCAAGGACGCCAGCGCACCCGCCGGATCCCTCCGGTACGCCCAGGACCTCATTGAACTCATTCGCCGCGTGGAGCAGCGCCGCTCGGCCCTGCTGTGCGCCGGCAAAATCGCCGTCGGCGTGGCGGCGTACCCCGCCCGCCACCCGGAATCGCCCAGCGAGGAGCACGACGTCGAGGTGCTGCTGGCCAAGCAGCGTTCCGGCGCCGACTTCGCCATCACGCAGGTGTTCTTCGAGACCAGCCAATACGCCGACCTGCTCACCAGGGCCCGGCGGGCCGGCGTGACCATCCCCATCATCCCCGGCGTCATGCCGCTCACCAGCCTCCGCCGGCTCAACCGCCTCGGTCAGCTCACCGGTGTGGAGCCCGCGCCGGAACTGATGGCCAAGCTGGGCGCTGCCGATTCCGACCTGGAGCGGCTCCATATCGGAGTCGATGCCACGGTGGACCTGGCCAACGCTGCCCTGGACGCCGGCGCCCCCGGCATCCACATCTACACCTTTAACGAGCACCAAAGCGCGCTGGAAGTGCTGGACAAGCTCGCCCTTCCCCGGCGCAGCCGTCCCGGCAGCCAGCACAGCCGGCGGGAATCAATCGCCCGCAGCCTCCTCGCCAGCTGACCGAGCTGGAGTCTCTCCACGCTGCCGCCTGACCGGCCGCACCACTAAGCATCTCCATCACTGCGCGCACCATTCCGTGCTGCGTTCCTTCGCGCTGCGCTGATCCGCGCGCCCTTCCCACTTCCAGGAGTACCCATGACTGAACAGAACACCCCCCGCACCCCGTTCCCGTCCGCTTCACTTCTCGGCTACCCCCGCATCGGCCGGCGCCGGGAACTCAAGAAGGCGGTGGAGGCCTACTGGGCCGGCAGGATCGACGCCGCCGCCCTGGACGCCGCCGCCAAGGACATCCAGCTGGCCACCGCCCGCCGCCTTCAGGAACTCGGCCTCACCGAGGCCGCCGCCGTGCCAGGCACCTTCTCCTACTACGACCAGGTCCTCGACACCACTGCCCACCTGGGCGCCGTGCCTGCCCGCTTCGGCAAGCTGCTTAACGCCGATGGGCAGCTGGACATCGACGGCTACTTCACGCTGGCCCGCGGCAACAGGGAACAGCAGCCGCTGGAAATGACCAAGTGGTTCGACACCAACTACCACTACCTGGTTCCGGAGATCGGCCCCGAAACCGGGTTCACCCTGGCGTCCACCGCCAAGGTTGACGAGTTCGCGTTCGCCCTGGCCAACGGGATCGAAACCCGCCCCTACATCGTTGGGCCGGTGACCTACCTGCTCCTGTCCAAGGCCTCCGACGACGCCCCGGCCGGTTTCGCACCGCTGTCCCGCCTCGAAGACATCCTGCCCGTCTACGTCCAGCTGCTCGAAAAGCTCGCCGACGCCGGCGCCCACTGGGTGCAGCTCGAGGAGCCCGCGCTGGTGGTCGACCAGGAGACCCCGGCTGCAGAGGTCGAAGCAGCTGTTGCACGGGCTTATGAGGTGCTGACCGCCGAGGCCAACCGTCCGCAGATCCTCGTTTCCACCCCGTACGGCTCGCTCGAAGGCCAGCTGGGCACCCTCGCCGCCACCAACATCGAGGCCCTTCACATCGACGTCTTCAAGGGTGCCGTTCCCTCCGCCGCCGCGCTGGCGGGGCTGGGCAACAAAACCCTGGTGGCCGGCGTCGTGGACGGCCACAACATCTGGCGCAACGACCTTGCCGCCTCCGCCGCCAGGCTCGACCAGCTGAAGGCCGCCGCCGGCAGGCTCGCTGTCTCCACCTCCACCTCCACCCAGCACGTCCCGCATGACGTTGCCGAGGAAACCCAGCTGTCAGAGCAGCTCCGCAGCTGGCTGGCCTTCTCGGACCAGAAGGCCGTAGAGGTCAAGACCCTGGCGTCCTACCTCGCGGACCCGGCCTCGGCCAAGGCTGCCGTCCAAGAGGCCACTGCCGTGATCGCTTCCCGCGCCGCGGCGGAAGGGGTCCGCCGCGCCGACGTCAGGGCCCGCACCGGAGCGCTTTCCGCCGCAGACTTCACCCGCTCCGACTATGCCGTGCGCGAGGCTGCCCAGGAAGAGGCCCTGCATTTGCCGCCGCTGCCCACGACAACCATCGGTTCCTTCCCGCAGACCTCCGGGATCCGTTCCGCCCGCGCCCGCAACACCAAGGGCGAGCTGAGTGATGGGCAGTACGAACAGCTCATGAAGGATGAAATCAAGCGCGTAGTGGACCTGCAGGAAGAGCTGGGCTACGACGTCCTGGTGCACGGCGAACCGGAGCGCAACGACATGGTGCAGTACTTCGCCGAGAACCTCGAGGGCTTCGACGTGACGGTGCACGGCTGGGTCCAGTCGTACGGCTCACGCTGCACCCGTCCGTCGATCCTCTGGGGCGATGTCACCCGCAGCGCCCCCATCACCGTCAAGTGGGCGGAGTACGCGCAGTCGCTGACCGCAAAGCCGATGAAGGGCATGCTCACCGGTCCGGTCACCATCCTCGCGTGGTCCTTCGTCCGCGACGACCAGCCGCTGGCTGAAACCGCCAACCAGGTCGGCCTGGCGCTGCGTGATGAGATCGCCGATCTCGAAGCAGCAGGCATCAGGATCATCCAGGTGGACGAGCCCGCCCTGCGCGAACTGCTCCCGCTGCGCAAGGCAGACCAGCCTGACTACCTCAAATGGTCGGTGGATTCCTTCCGCCTGGCCACGGCCGGCGCCGCCGACTCCACCCAGATCCACACCCATCTCTGCTACTCGGAGTTCGGCGTGATCATCGACGCTATCGACGGCCTGGACGCCGATGTTACCTCCATCGAGGCCGCCCGCTCCCGCATGGAGGTTGTCCACGATCTCGAATCCCACGGCTTCGGCCGCGGGGTTGGTCCGGGTGTCTACGACATCCACTCGCCCCGCGTTCCCGGCGAGGCCGAGGTCACCGAGCTGCTGTCCACGGCCGTCAAGCACGTCCCGTCCCGCCAGCTTTGGG
Organism: Arthrobacter sp. E1SS-5; assembly: GCF_057073715.1. Taxonomy (NCBI): domain Bacteria; kingdom Bacillati; phylum Actinomycetota; class Actinomycetes; order Micrococcales; family Micrococcaceae; genus Arthrobacter; species Arthrobacter sp. E1SS-5. Next base: position 2,425,671 of record NZ_CP172703.1, on the reverse strand, counting down.
TCAACCCGGACTGCGGCCTGAAGACCCGCGGCTACGCCGAGACCGAGGAGTCGCTGCGGAACCTGGTCAAGGCCACCCAAACGGTCCGCGCGGAACTGCTGCAAGCGGCCAAGTAGGGAATCGGGCTAAAGGCTCAAGGTCCGGTGCGCCAGCGCGTCGGACTTTGAGAAGCGGACGACGGCGGTTTGGTCACCTGAGGTGACCGGCCGCCGTCGTCTGCTTCATCCGCCAGGCGCTGACTGCCAGCCAAACGCTTGCGGCGACGATTGCCACGATGCCGACCAAAGTAGGCACCGAGTTGGCGTCGGAAAACCCGGATTCTCCGATGATCCACCCCTGGGCCACGTAGGCCAGCCCGGACAGCGCCATGAGTAGTCCGATGATCCGGGGAACACGATGTGTGGCAGCCACAGCAATCCCAAGGAGCAACAGGGCAGCTCCGAGCAGGAAGCTTTGGTAGCTGCGCATGCCCCATTCCAGCCAGCGGATGCCCTCGGCCGCAGCGAAACGGGCTGCTTTTTCGGGCTCCGGGGCAGCGGCCCAGGCGTCCACCGCCTGCTTCAAAGCCACGCCGTCCACCGCTTGGAGTGCCGCATAAAGCGCCAGGGCCGCAGCGGCGGAAAGGGCACCAAACCGGGCAACCCAGGCCACAGCGTGCTGACGGACCTCAAGGGCTGCCCACAGGGAGACGAGGGCCGCGCATACCAACGCCATCCCCACGAACTGACCGAGGTGAACGGCGGTCCAGATGCCGCTGTTGGCGTACGCCGTGAACGAGGCAACGTGGTCGTTTGCATCATGGGACCCTGCATGGAACACGCCGGCAATTATCGAGGCCAGCACGCCGGCCAGGAGCAGTGACGCGGCGAGCCGAAACGTGCCGGCCCTGACTTCTTGCATGAGTCCCATGCTGATACCACCGGCGCGGCGGAGCCAGAGTCGAACGCCCCATCGATTGCTCCGTAATGGTCTTTATGAGCGTCCATAACGACGATTACGGAGCAGTCGATTCAGGACTCCCAGACGATCTCGTCGTCCACCACGCCGTCCTGGTCGGCGCACGCCACCAGGACCTCATCGGTGAAGTGCTGGCCCAAAGTGAAGTCCATGACGAAGTAGCGCTCAGGCTGGCCAGGGTAGATGGCAACGTGGCCCAGTTTCAGGGCCTTGAGGAAGACCTCGTTGGTGAGCTGGCTGCGGTCCTGGACGCCGAACACCTTGTGCAGATGCTCGTCCTTGAGTGCGTTGCAGTGGAAGTGCAGGTACTCCTGGGGGCTGGTGCCCTCCTGCTCAAGCTCTTCCGCGATCATTGCGCGGACCTCGTCCACCAGTTCGGGGAGGAAGCGCAGCCGGTATTCGACTTTGCGAAGCGCGGCTTCGTCAAAGTGGTCGTGCGCGTTGATGTTCAGGTCGAGTTCCAGCGGGTGGCCCCGCAGTTCATGCTGGGCCGCGAAGAGGTGATCCATGCCGTGGTTGAGCTCGATCTCCCCAAAGTGCTGGCTCGCTACCTTGTTCATAGTCTCAACATAGACCCGAAGCGCAGACCATTCCAGCGTTCGGCCCTAATTCACTGCGGTGCGCATCCCGGCAAGGGTTTCCGCCAGCAGGTCAACGAAAAGCTGCACCCGCGCGGTCTTCCGGTCGTTGATCAGCAGCGCAAATACGTTCCGTGCCAGCCGGATTTCGGGCACGTCCAGCACCACGACCCCTGCCGGTTTGTTCCGCAGCGCCAACTCCGGAACCAGGGCCGCGCCCAGCCCGGCTGCGGCCATTTCCAGGCTTGCGTGGAAGTCGTCGCTGTGTGCAACCACGCGGGGGTGGAGGTTGCAGCCGGCGAACAGCCGTTCGATCACCATGGCGTCGCTGGTGCCGGGGTGGTGCATGATCCATGGCATCTCCGAAAGGTGGTCCGCGGCCACCTTGGCATCGGCCCGGAAGCCCCAGCCCGCCGGCAGCACCACCCTGAAGTCGTCGTCGCCGATCCATTGCCGGTTGATGGTGTTGGGCCAGGCGAAGCCCGTCTGCCCCACCTGGAACACCACCGCCAGGTCCAGGTCCCCGCCGGTGCGCAGGCCCTGGATGGTCTGGCCGGGCTCCGCGACGGATACCCGCAGGTCAATGCCGAGTTTCTTCCACGCCGGGTTCTTGAGGATCCGGGGCAGGACGTAGGTGGCCAGGCTGGGGAAGATCCCCAGCCGCAGCTCCTGGCTTTCGCTGTCCTGCGTCCTTGACGCGGCGGCCATGAGTGCCTCGATGTCGGTGAGCACCTTGGCGGCATGGCGGGTCATGACGACGGCGGCTTCCGTGGGGACCACGGCACGCGCCGACCGCTGGAAGAGGGTTACGCCGGTTTCCCGCTCCAGCGCGGACATCTGCTGCGAGACGGCCGATGCCGTGTAGCCGAGCGTCGCCGCTGCCGCAGCGAACGAGCCCAGCCGCGTGACCTCCAGGAGGGTCTTCAAGTGCACGGGATTTACCACCAGCCCACAGTACTGCACCCATCCGCCGCCGCTACTGCGCCGAACTGCCATCTGTATACCCGGCCCAGCGACAAATGTTCAGCAGAGGAGCATAAGTTGTCACTTAACCCAGCAGGAAGTGCAGGCAGGCGGCGCATCGCCGTCATCGGCAGCGGCGTGGCAGGACTGACAGCCGCCTATGTCCTGAACAGGCAGGACGACGTCACCCTGTTCGAAGCAGACTCACGGCTGGGAGGCCACGCCCACACCCACGACATGCCGCAGCCCGACGGAAGCGTGATCGGGGTGGACACCGGGTTCATCGTGCATAACGAGCGCACCTATCCCACCTTGCTGCGTCTGTTCGCCGAACTCGGCGTTGAAACGCAGGACTCGGAGATGAGCATGTCCATCCGCTGCGACGGCTGCGGACTGGAATACGCCGGTGCCCGGGATGGTGCCCGGGGGATCATCGCCAAGCCCTCCAGCCTGCTGCGTGGCCGCTACCTGCTGATGCTGCTGGAGGTCACCCGCTTTTACCGGAAGGCGAGGGAACTGCTCAGGACCGCGCCGCCGTCGGCCGTCAGCGACGAAGTGGACATCCCGGAACTGACGCTCGGCGCCTTCCTGGAGCGGGAGAAGTTCAGCACGTACTTCATTTCCCACTTCATGACCCCCGTGGTCAGTGCCGTCTGGTCCTGCGATCCCACCACCGCCCTTGCCTATCCCGCACGCTACCTGTTCACCTTCCTTGGCCATCACGGGATGCTGGGCATCAAGGGCTCGCCACAGTGGCGCACGGTCACCGGCGGCTCGGCCCGGTACGTGGAAAAACTAGCCGCAACACTCAGCGACGTCCGGCTGAACACGCCCGTCATGGCCATCCGGCGGCTGCCTGACGGGGTGGAGCTCGCAACGGACAGCGGGCTGGAAGACTTTGACGCGGTCGTCATTGCCACCCATCCTGCGCAGGCACTGGGGTTCCTGGCCGACGCCACGCCCGAGGAGAAGGAAGCGCTGGGCGGAATGCCCTATTCGGTGAACCACACCGTGTTCCACCAGGACCCCGCCGTCCTGCCCGCGGCGGACAACGCCAAGGCGTCTTGGAACTACCGGCTTCCGGGTTGCGACGCCCGCCCGGACAAGGTCCTGGTGAGCTATGACCTGACCCGGCTGCAGCGGCTCACGCCCGCGGACGGCCGCCCCTACCTGGTGAGCCTGGGCGAATCGGAGCTGATCGCCGGCGACGCCGTGCTGGAGCGGATGGTGTACGAGCACCCGCAGTACACCCCTGAATCGGTGAAGGCCCAGCAGGCCATCGCCGCCCTGAGCAACAGCCGGATCGCGTACGCCGGGGCCTACCTTGGCTGGGGCTTCCACGAGGACGGCGCCCTCTCCGGCGTGCGGGCCGCGGAAAAGCTGGGCCGCACCTGGCCGGTGGCGCTCGCCGACCCGGGCGACACCGCCGGTGAAGGGGAGCGGGAACTGGCCCCGGAACCTGCATGACCATGGACGCCTCGATTTACCGCACCTCCATTTCCCACGTGCGGCGCAGTCCCTTGAAGAACGCCTTCACGTACCGGAGCTACAGCTGGTTCGTGGACGTGGACGCGCTTCCGCGGCTGCCTTTCCCGCTCCGCCCACTGGCCGTGTTCCGTGCAGCAGACCACCTGGGGGACCCGGATGCCAGCATCCGCTCCAACGTGGAGCGGTACCTGCGGACCCAGGGCATAAAGCCCGACGGCGGCCCCATCCACATGCTGGCCAGCGCCAGGGTGTTCGGGTACGTGTTCAATCCGCTCACCCTGTTCTGGTGCTACCGCTCCAATGGCGACCTGCAGTGTGTGGTGGCCGAGGTCCACAACACCTACGGGGAACGGCACTGCTACCTGCTGCGCACCGACACCGCCGGACGGGCATCTGTGCCGAAGGCGTTCTACGTTTCACCCTTTAACGACGTCGACGGGCAGTACCGGATGAAGCTACCGGCACCGGGGGACCGGCTGGCGGTATCCATCATCCTGGACCGGGAGGGGCAGCTGCCCTTCGTGGCCACCATGGACGGACGGCGCAGGCCCGCCACGGTCCGGAACATCCTGGCTGCCGCGTTGACGGTGCCTGCCGCGCCGCTGCTGGTATCCGCCCTGATCCGGATTCAGGGCATTAAACTCTGGGCAAGACGCCTGCCCGTCGTTGCCAGACCACATCACCCCTCACAGGAGGCAGTTCAATGACAATGACTGACGACAACGGCACCACTGCCGGGCACCTGCCCGCAGCCTGGGGCGCATCCGGCGTGCCGGCGTCGCCCGCCACCATCGATCCCGACCGCTGGCCCGGTGTTGCCGCACCGCCGTCGGGCCTCAAGGCTGACGTGGCCGGCAAAGCTGCCGGCCTGCTCTTCAAGGGCGCGGTAAAGCGGCTGCCGCTCCGGGTGGAATACCCGGACGGAACGGTGCTGGGAACGGGCGGACAAGACGCCCCTGTGATGACCATGGTGCGGCCGGGGGCCTTCGAGAACCGTATCGGCGACAACGGCCTTATCGGCCTTGGCGAATCTTTCATGGCCGGCGACTGGGAGGCCTCGGACCTGGCGGAGGTGCTGGAAGTCTTCGCCGCGTCGGTGGACACCCTGATCCCCATGCCGCTGCAGAAGCTGCGCTCGCTGTACCTGCCGCGGACGCCCCGCCAGGAACGCAACGCCGAACAGAACACCCGCAGCAACATCTCAAGGCACTACGACCTGTCCAACGAATTGTTTTCCAACTTCCTGGACGCCACCATGAGCTACTCGTCGGCGCTGTTCCCGGACAAGGCCGGTCCGCTGTCGTCGGTGGCGTGGGACGTCCTGGCGGAGGCCCAACAGGCAAAGATTGACCGGCTGCTGGACAAAGCCGGCGTGGGCCAGGGGACCCGGCTGCTGGAAATCGGCACCGGGTGGGGTGAGCTTGCCTTGCGCGCCGCCGCCCGCGGCGCCACTGTTTACTCCGTCACGCTTTCCAGCGAGCAGAAGGCGCTGGCCGAGTCACGAATCGCGGCGGCCGGGTTCGCGGACCGGGTGACCGTGGCCCTGCAGGACTACCGGGCGGTGGAAGGCGAGTACGACGCCGTGGTGTCCGTGGAAATGATCGAGGCCGTGGGTTACGAATACTGGCCCATCTACTTCCAGACGATCGACCGCGTCCTGGCCCCCGGCGGAAAGGTGGCCATCCAGGCCATCACCATGCCGCATGGGCGGATGCTGGCCACCCGCAACGCGTACACGTGGGTGCACAAGTACATCTTCCCCGGCGGGTTCCTGCCATCGGTCAGGGCCATCGAGGGAGTGACGCAGCGGCACACCACCTTGCGCGTGCGGGAGCGCATGGGGATGGGCGACCACTACGCCGCGACCCTGCGGCTGTGGGAGGAGCGGTTCCTTTCGCGGTCGCGGGAAGTGGGGGAGTTGGGCTTCGACGCCGTATTCCAGCGGATGTGGCTGTTCTACCTCTGCTACTCACGTGCCGGATTCCAGTCGGGGTACCTGGACGTCCAGCAGATTGTGCTGGACCGCCGGGAGGCGCAGCTCTAGGTTTGCGTGTTAAGGGAAGGGGAGGAGCAGGCATGAAACTCAAGACACTGGCATGGACGACGGCGGCAACGGTCGCCACCGCCGCGGCAGGCGGGGTGGCGACCGACCCCCAGAGCAGTTGGTACCTTAAGCTGCGCAAGCCGGATTGGCAGCCGCCCGCCCTTGCGTTTCCCGCGGTGTGGACGGCCTTGTACGCGGATCTGGCGGTGACGTCCGCCGTCGCCCTGGACCGGGCTGCTGAACTGGACCGTGCTGCCGACAGCCCGGGCCCTGTCCGTAAGGACCACCGCCGGGAACTCCGTGCGTACCGCGCTGCGCTGACGGCCAACCTGGTCCTCAATGCATCGTGGAGCTGGTTCTTCTGGCGCTCACGCCGGCCGTGGCTCGGAGCTGCCGAAGCGGCCGTGCTTGCGGCCAGCAGCGCCGACCTGGTGCGGCGGACGTACCGGCTGAACCGGGCGGCCGGCGTTTCGCAGGCGCCGTACGCTGCCTGGTGCGGGTTCGCCACCGTACTGTCTACGGCAATCGCCAGGCTCAATCCCGGCAGCAGGTAGGAAGCGGAGGACATCGTCCTCTGCCGTGTGCTGGATCAAGGGTCCCCCATCACTACATGTAGTGATGGGGGACCCTTTTCTTGTGGTGGGCCAGGCAGGGCGACACGCCGGGCAATCACGACACGCGCAGTGTGCAAAAGTGTTCAAGTCCGTCCACAGGGTGTGGACCAACCCCGCAAAAAACCCGGGATCCCGGGCATTTTTTCCGGTCCTGCCTGTGGATTAAAGGTGCATTAAATGACATACTTGTAATACATCATCTTGGGGTTCCAAAGAGGCGTCTGCACTACATGTAGTATCTACATACAGCTGGACGGGGACACCGCACCAGCAAGAGTTCAACTAAGGGGACAGGGACAATGACCGTAACGGTTTACACGAAGCCTGCTTGTGTTCAGTGCAACGCCACTTACCGCGCGCTCGACAAAAAGGGCATCACCTACCAGAGCGTTGACATCTCCCAGGACGCCGAGGCACTCGAGCGCCTGAAGGCACTGGGCTACATGCAGGCTCCCGTTGTGGTCACCGACCAGGACCACTGGTCCGGCTTCCGCCCGGACAAGATCGAAGAACTGGCACTGTCTGCCGTTTCTTCCGTGGCCTAGGAGCCACTGCTTTTCCTGCCGGCAACCAACTACAAGCTGAGGTGACTCCCATGGCACCAACAGCACAGCGTGACCACACGGCTCAGCGTGTGGAGGTGTCCCCGCCGGCCACAGATCGGAACGATCCCGGGCAGGCTCTCACGGAGAGCCAGCTCATCTACTTTTCCTCCACATCCGAGAACACCAGCCGCTTCGTTGCGAAGCTTGGCCGTGAGGTGGCCCGGATCCCGCTTTATGCAAAGGACGCACCCCTTCTCGCCACCCGGCCCTTCGTGCTGGTGGTGCCCACCTATGGTGGCACCGGGGGAGAGGGGTCCGTTCCCAAGCAGGTCATCCGGTTCCTGAACAACCCGCAGAACAGGAAACTGCTCCGCGGCGTTATTGGCGCCGGCAACACAAACTTCGGGGACAACTACTGCATGGCCGCGGACATCATCGCCGCCAAATGCCAGGTACCCCACCTTTATCGATTCGAACTTATGGGAACGCCGGAAGACGTCACCCGGGTCAACCAAGGATTGGACAAGTTTTGGACACGACTGTCGCAGACACAGAAGTAACCAGGGCCCAGAAACCTGAGATGCCTGCCGCCTACAAGGGGTTGGGCTATCACGAGCTGAACGCCATGCTGAACCTTTATGGTCCCAATGGCGAAATCCAGTTCGGCGCGGACCGCGAGGCTGCGCACCAGTACTTCCTGCAGCACGTGAACAACAACACCGTGTTCTTCCATGACCTGGAAGAGAAGCTCGACTACCTGGTGAAGAACCAGTACTACGAGCGCGAGACGCTGGACCAGTACACGATGAACTTCATCCGTGAGCTGTTCAACCGCGCCTACAAGAAGAAGTTCCGCTTCGAGACCTTCCTGGGCGCCTTCAAGTTCTACACCTCGTACACCCTGAAGACGTTCGACGGCAAGCGCTTCCTGGAGCGCTACGAGGACCGCGTGTGCATGGTTGCCCTGCACCTTGCCCGCGGCAACGAGCAGCTTGCCACCCAGATGGTGGACGAGATTATCGAAGGCCGCTTCCAGCCGGCCACCCCCACGTTCCTGAACGCCGGCAAGAAGCAGCGCGGCGAACTGGTTTCCTGCTTCCTGCTCCGCATCGAAGACAACATGGAATCGATCGGACGCTCCATCAACTCTGCCCTGCAGCTGTCCAAGCGCGGCGGCGGCGTGGCCTTCGCGCTGACGAACATCCGCGAAGTCGGCGCCCCGATCAAGCAGATCGAGAACCAGTCCTCCGGCGTCATCCCCGTGATGAAGCTCCTCGAAGACAGCTTCTCCTACGCAAACCAGCTCGGCGCCCGCCAGGGTGCAGGTGCCGTGTACCTGCACGCACACCACCCGGACATCTACCGGTTCCTGGACACCAAGCGCGAGAACGCGGACGAAAAGATCCGCATCAAGACCCTCTCCCTGGGCGTCGTCATCCCGGACATCACGTTCGAGCTGGCCAAGAAGGACGAGGACATGTACTTGTTCTCGCCCTACGACGTGGAACGCGTCTACGGCATGCCGTTCTCCGACGTCTCGGTCACCGAGAAGTACTACGAGATGGTGGACGACTCCCGGATCAAGAAGACCAAGATCAAGGCGCGCGAGTTCTTCCAGACCCTCGCCGAGATCCAGTTCGAATCCGGCTACCCGTACATCATGTTCGAGGACACCGTGAACCGGGCCAACCCGATCGACGGCAAGATCATCATGTCCAACCTGTGCTCGGAAATCCTCCAGGTTTCCCAGCCCACCACGTACAACGATGACCTGTCCTACGCCGACACCGGCAAGGACATCTCCTGCAACCTGGGTTCGCTGAACATCGCCAAGACCATGGACTCCCCGGACTTCGGCCTGACCATCGAGACGGCCATCCGGTCCCTCTCGGCAGTGTCGGACATGTCCAACATCACGTCGGTACCGTCCATCGCCAAGGGCAACGACCAGAGCCACGCCATTGGCCTGGGCCAGATGAACCTGCACGGCTACCTGGCACGTGAGCGGGTCCACTACGGCTCGGAAGAGGGCCTGGACTTCACCAACATCTACTTCTACTCGGTGGTGTACCACGCTGTCCGCGCCTCCAACCTGCTGGCCATCGAAACCGGCCAGACGTTCGGCGGCTTCGAGAAGTCCAAGTACGCGTCGGGTGAATACTTCGACAAGTACACGGAGCAGGAGTGGGTGCCGCAGACCGAGAAGGTCCGCGAGCTCTTCAAGGACGTCCACATCCCCACCCAGGCTGACTGGCTGGCGCTGAAGGCTTCCGTCATGGAGCACGGCATCTACAACCAGAACCTGCAGGCTGTTCCGCCCACGGGCTCGATCTCCTACATCAACAACTCCACCTCCTCCATCCACCCGGTGGCGTCGAAGATCGAAATCCGCAAGGAAGGCAAGCTGGGCCGTGTCTACTACCCGGCGCCGTACCTGACGAATGACAACCTGGAGTACTACCAGGATGCGTACGAGATCGGCTACGAGAAGGTCATTGACACCTACGCTGCCGCCACCCAGCACGTGGACCAGGGCCTGTCGCTGACGCTGTTCTTCAAGGACACCGCCACCACGCGCGACATCAACAAGGCCCAGATTTACGCCTGGAAGAAGGGCATCAAGACCATTTACTACATCCGACTCCGCCAGCTCGCGCTGGAAGGAACGGAAGTGGAGGGCTGCGTCAGCTGCATGCTCTAGTTGTACCGTCAACTAAAGGTGCCAGTACGACGGCGGGTGGCCGCCCGCCGTCGTACGCTTTAACTTAGTGAAACCCACCCAACGCTTAGGGGATGACATGACCGAGAAGGTCAAGCTGCTTAGCCACGTCGAGGCCATTAACTGGAACCGCATCCAGGACGATAAGGACGTTGACGTCTGGAACCGCCTGGTGAACAACTTCTGGCTGCCGGAGAAGGTGCCGCTGTCCAACGACGTCCAGTCGTGGAACACGCTGACCCCGGTTGAGCAGCAGCTCACCATGCGCGTTTTCACCGGCCTGACCCTGCTGGACACCATCCAGGGCACCGTTGGCGCCGTCTCGCTGATCCCGGATGCGCTGACCCCGCACGAGGAAGCCGTCTACACGAACATCGCCTTCATGGAGTCGGTGCACGCCAAGAGCTACTCGTCCATCTTCTCCACGCTGGCCTCCACCAAGGAGATCGACGAGGCATTCCGCTGGTCCACCGAGAACGAGAACCTTCAGAAGAAGGCCCAGATCGTCATGGACTACTACCAGGGCGACGATCCGCTCAAGCGCAAGGTGGCCTCCACGCTGCTGGAGAGCTTCCTGTTCTACTCGGGCTTCTACCTCCCCATGTACTGGTCCTCACGCGCCAAGCTGACGAACACGGCAGACCTGATCCGCCTGATCATCCGCGACGAAGCCGTGCACGGCTACTACATCGGCTACAAGTTCCAGCGTGCGCTGGAAACCGTGTCCGAGGAACGCCGCCAGGAAATCAAGGACTACACGTTCGAGCTGCTCTTCGAGCTGTACGAGAACGAGGTCCAGTACACCCACGACCTGTACGACGGCGTGGGCCTGGCCGAGGACGTCAAGAAGTTCCTGCACTACAACGCCAACAAGGCCCTGATGAACCTGGGCTACGAGGCGATGTTCCCGGCATCCGTCACCGACGTGAACCCGGCCATCCTCTCGGCCCTGTCCCCGAACGCGGACGAGAACCACGACTTCTTCTCCGGCTCGGGTTCCTCCTACGTGATCGGCAAGGCAGTGAACACCGAGGACGAGGACTGGGACTTCTAGTCTTCATCTTTCTTCAACAGGCCCACCGAATGACCCCGCATGCTGAGGCATGCGGGTCATTTGTTTAAGACCCGGACTCCTGTCCGCGTTCCGGGGCGGAATTCTTCCTCTCCCGGAGTGGTTCCAGCAGTATGGCCCTTCCCCCTCCACGGATTTCCATTCTCGACCGTGCCAATGCTCGCGACGGGTTTCCTGCTGCCGACGCCCTGAACCGGGTGCTGGAACGTGCTCAGCGGGCCGAGGAGTTGGGTTACCACCGCTTCTGGGTCGCAGAGCACCATGCGGTACCAGGTATCGCCGGTTCCGTACCGGCTGTGCTGATGGCCGCCGTTGCTGCCCGGACGCACTCCATCCGGGTTGGTTCAGGAGGCATCATGCTTCCCAATCACCAGCCACTCGTGGTGGCCGAACAGGCGGCCACACTGGAGGCCCTTCATCCCGGGCGCATCGACTTGGGCGTCGGCCGGTCTGTCGGTTTCACCCCGGCAGTCCGGGATGCGCTTCGCGCCGGGAACCAGGAAGCTGAGCGGTTTGAAGACCAGCTGGCCGAACTGCTTGCCTACCTGTCCGGCACGGCGTCCATCACTGCCCGGCCACGGAACCACTCGGCGACACCGGTCTTCGTGCTGGCCACCGGTTCGGGAATCGATATTGCAGCCCGCGCCGGCCTGGCAGTGGTGCTGGGAGGGCCAGCGGTGTTTCGGACAGATCAGAACGGCAGACTCCCGGCGCTGGAAAGGTATCGCTCACAGTTCCGTCCATCGCGCTGGTTCCAACGGCCCTTCGTCATGGTTTCCGCCAACGTAGCAGTGGCCGCCACGCGCCAGGCAGCCCGGGAACAGCTTTTGCCCGAGGCCGTCGCGCTGGCCCGCTCCAGGACCACCGGCGAATTCTCTGCCCTGGCGCCCGTGGGCCCGGCCGAGTGGGCCGGCCTGACTGTACGGGAAAAGGAAGCGGTCGAAAAGAACATGGCGACCTCGATCTACGGCACTGCCTCCGAGGTGCGGACCCAGATCCAACACCTGCTCGCGGCCTCCGGAGCAGACGAGTTGCTGGTAACAGGCGGAGCCTTCGACGTCGCGGCACAGGCGGAATCGGACCGGATCCTGGCCGGACTCTTTCCCCAAGACGAGCGCCACGGCATGGACGACCGTAGTGGATTCGTAGCATCCCGTTGACGTTTACTGCCCGGGTTCAAGGGCCGGCGGCGGTTTGGGGGGCTGCATCCGGTCCCGGGATGCTTGCGGCCGCCGGCCCTCTCCCCATGTGTAGACCCTGCCCCAGCGGCAGGATCCTGTTCCTCAAAGATAGGACCCGTTCCTAAACGGCAGCCCACGATGGGCACAAGGTTTGCTCAAGAGTGGCCGCTTCATTAGCGCTGGGTCCCAGGATGCCGCTCTTCGGATAGGATGCGAATTCCACCAACGATAGAAAGACCGCAGTGAAGCAGAGTATTTTCTCCCGCGTCGCCCAGCTCGCCAAGGCCAACCTGAACGCCCTCCTGGACTCCGCCGAAGACCCGCAGAAGATGCTGGACCAGATGGTCCGCGACTACTCGGAGAACATCCGCGAAGCCGAGGCTGCAGTCGCCCAGACAATCGGCAACCTCCGCATGGCCGAGGACGACTACAACAGGGCAATGGACGACGCCAACACCTGGGGCCGCAAAGCCATCGCCGCCTCCCGGAAAGCCGATGAGTTCCGGGCCGCGGGGAACAGCATTGACGCGGACAAGTTCGACGCCCTCGCCAAGGTCGCCATCGGCCGGCAGATGACGGCCGAATCCACCGCCAAGGCCCAGGAGCCAAACCTGGCCGCGCAGAACCAGGTAGTCGACCAGCTGAAGAACGGTCTGGACATGATGCGCGGAAAGCTCAGGGAGCTGACCGCCAAGCGCAACGAGCTGGTCAACCGTGCCCGGGTCGCAGCCACCCAGTCCCAGGTAAACGAGGCCCTCAAGGCCCTGGACAGCGGGGACCCGACATCGGCGATCGGCCGCTACGAGGACAAGGTCCGCCGCCAGGAAGCCACGGTCCGGGGCCAGCAGGAACTCGCGGCCTCATCACTGGAAGCCCAGTTCGCCTCCCTGGAAGACCTCGGCGAGCAGACCGAAGTGGAGGCACGGCTTGCGGCGCTGAAGTCCATGGACCGGAAGGCCATCGACTACTAGGACACCGTCCAGGCCCGCCGCAGATTCGGTCAGAGCAGCCAGCGCCACCAGCGCGGCTGTTCCGGTTCCGGCGTCGGTTCCGGCTCCGGCTCCTCGCCCAGGGCCAGTGCGGCCTTGACGATGTCGTCCTCGGTGAGCGTCATGACGGCCTCGCGATCGAGCGTGTCGAGACCTTGTTCCTCGTCGAGCGAAAGCCGCAGCGCCTGGCGGTTGAGCGCCTGCTCGAACAGCGTGCGGGCGAAGCGTGCGTTGCCGGAGTCCTCGCCCGCGTGCAGCCCGGCGAGGATTCGGCGCAGCATTTGGTCCGCACCAGGCTCCAGCCTGTACTCGTGCTGGGCCAGCATCTGGTGGAAAATCGTCTGGAGTGCGTCGATGGAGTAGTCGGGGAACGTGATCTCGCGGGCGAACCGGGAGCGCAGCCCGGGGTTCGAGAGCAGGAAGGCCTCCATCAGCCGCGGGTACCCGGCCACGATCACCACCAGGCGGTGGCGGTGGTCCTCCATCCGCTTCAACAGGACCTCGATCGCCTCGGGGCCGAAGTCCATCCGGCCGTCCTCGGGCGCCAGCGCGTACGCCTCGTCGATGAACAGTACGCCGTCCAGCGAACGCCGGATCACCCGGTCCGTCTTAATGGCGGTCTGGCCGACGTACTGCCCCACCAGGCCCGAACGGTCCACCTCCACCAGGTGGCCTTTCTGCAGCAGGCCCACCGCTCGGTACATCTCGGCCAGGAGCCGCGCCACGGTGGTCTTGCCCGTGCCCGGATTCCCAAGGAAGACCAGGTGCTGAGATGTGGCCACCTCGGGCAGGCCGTGTGCCTTACGGCGCGCCTGCACCTGCAGCAGTGCGACGAGGGCCCGCACCTGTTCCTTGACGGTCTCCAGCCCAACCAGTGCATCGAGCTCCTCTTGCAGCTCGGACAGTGGCCGGGCCGGCCCGGGCCTCTGACCGATGAGATCGCCCACCAGGTCGTCGACGCGTTCCGAACCGGGCAGCTTGAGCTGATCGGCCAGGTGGCCGATGGTTTCGCGCAGCTCGTCGAGCGGTTTGCGGCTGGCAGCCATGCATCCACTTTAGTACCCGTTTCCCCGCCATGAACGGTTCATCCTGGTCACAAAGGATGAGCCGTAGCGGAGGGCAGGGTCCGGCCCTAGGATGGCGCCATGAGGAAGTGGGGCGAAATGCATCCCGCGCTCCGTGCAGTTTTGGTCGGCGTCGTTGCCTTCGCGGCCATCCTGGCGGCCGGTCTCATCCTCGGGGGCGACCTCGACGACGCGGTCGCCAATGCCGTCTTCTACGCTCTGCTGATCGGTGGCGGCGTGTTTTTCCTTACGACGTTCCCGACAGGCACCGTCAAGCTTGATGAGCACGGCAAATTTGTCATCTTCTTGCGTTTCCCCGGTTCATCACCGGGATCGCTCAGCAGCACATGGCAGGTGGGCATCGCCAGTCCAGGTCCGGGCCAAATCGATTTTCAGCCGACGATTCATGACGAACTGATAGCCAGCGGCCGCAGCAAGGCTCTTACGGGACTCAGGGTCATGGAGTCCCCACCGCGGAAGGCGAACCGCCACGACGGCAAGCAGGAAGTACCGTTGGACTTTCAGATCATCAGCCTGGACTCAGACCGTGGCGTCATTGAAATCGCAGCCAGCCCTGCCGCTCTCCGGAATCTTCAGCGCGTCGTATCGACACCCATGTGAGCGATGCCTGCGTTCGAGGCCCTGCGCCGGCTGTTCGCGGCGCGCCCCATCAGTTTTCGGGAGGGGAGCAGACGTGACCGTCGGCGTCCATGGGCTGCCCGCAGAGCGGGCAGAGGGGACGCCCGGCTCCCACTACTTCCCGTGTGCGCTTGGTAAATGCGCGGGCGGTGCCCACCGGCATTTTCACCAACACCATTTCGGGTACTTCAGCGTCGTCCTGATCGAGGGCTTCGTCGTCATCACCCGCATCGCTGATGGGGTAAGCCTCGATGACCACCTGCGCCGTTGTGGGGTCCCAACCCAGGCTCATCGCGCCGGTTCGGAATTGCTCTTCAACGGCCTCGAGCGGATCGTTATCGACCAATTCGATGGGAGTAGTGGTGGGAACGCTGAAGGGATTGCCCTCAAGGGCGTTGAGCTGGTCGAGAACATCGTCAATCTTCTCCGCGAGCAGAGCTGCCTGCTGCTTCTCCATGGCGATAGTCACGATCTGCTTGCCCGTGCGTACTTGCAGGTAGAAGGTGCGCGCTCCAGGAACACCGACGGTGCCGATGACAACCCGGTCAGGCCAGGAAAACTCGTGAACAAGTGTAGGCATGTCAGTAGTCTAGGCGACATGAACTTCCTCGGCCGGTGGGCCGGAACCATCGCATGGGCGATGCTGGTCCTGGCTTCGATGGCCTTGATCGTCATTGGACTGTCCGGGACTTTGTTCTTTGTTTGGGCTCCGGAACCAGCGCTGGTGGAAAAGGCGAATGTTGGCCGCCCTTACGTCTATGCAGGGTGCGTGTTGTCCGTGACGGCGGCCCTGTTGTCACATGTGCGGGGCAACCCTATATGGGTGACGGTCTGCGTCGGCCTTGTAGGGATGCTGGTGGGGTGGGCTGCCTGGACGAACCCCTACAACCTGCTACGCCACCTGGCCGTCGTCGTGACCTTCCCCCTTGCCCTGGCCGGGATCGCCGAGGTCATGTGGGCACGCGGGTACCGACAACGGTGACGGGTCCAAGGGAATCCTTCTACTGGGTAGTGTGAACAAATGAACTTCTCTTTCGAACTCCCCGAAGGCGTTGTCCTCAGGCCGGTCCAGAAGCTGGACGCCAGGGCGCTGACAGAGGCGTTCCAGAAGAACCGCGCCCATCTTGCGCCGTGGGAACCGATTCGTCCCGACAAGTTCAACACAGTTCAAGGACAACAGGAGGTGATCACCAGGCAGCGGCGGGAACTTTCTGCAGGCACCGGCCTTCCAATGGTATTGGTGCGCAAAGAGGACGTGGTCGGCCTGCTGACCTTGAGCTCCATGGTGCGGGGTGCCTTCCAAAACGCGCACCTGGGATATTGGATGGACCAGGCTTTACAGGGTTCCGGAATCATGACGGCGGCAGTGGCTGCCGCCGTCAACATCGCCAAACATGACCTCGCGCTGCATCGGCTTGAGGCCGCGACCCTGGTCCATAACACGGCATCGCAGCGGGTGCTGGAAAAGAACGGATTCGAGTCCTACGGCACCGCGCGAGCCTATTTGCGGATAGCGGGGATGTGGCAGGACCACCGCATGTTTCAGCGGATTCTTTAGACGATATGGGGCAGGAGAAACTGCTCACGCGGCCCCGGTCCGAATCGGAGCGGTTATGAAGCACGCAGGTGGGCCAACACCAGTCCGACGGGGATGCTGACGGCCACCACCGCCACCAGGGCCCGGTAAACCCACAGCGCCCATCCCGGCTTTGTACCGGGGCCGCGAACAGTGTCAAACATCAACGCCAACGCAACAACCAGCAGTACGCCGCCGGCATCGACCACCCAGGGGTTGGCAACCAACGTGCCGCCAATAACGAACGCGCTTGCAGCGTTCCAGGCAACCAGCTCCGCGACAACTCTCCAGCCGCTGAAGCGTCGCGCCGCCAAAAAGTATTGGCTTGTGCCTATGGCACCCTGCGCCACTCCTCCGACGAGAACGAGATACGCCGCCGCCCACGACCCGTGCTCAAGATGAAACGGGCCCGTGACGGCGGCGACGAGGCCACCTGCCACAACGCACAACAGCGCCACAGCGCCAAAGGCCAATGCCCCCTTGATCTGGCTTACCGGCCCCACCCGTGACGAGTCGCTCATGCCGTCCAAAATACTGCACACCACGTCAGCGCAGGGGAGGGGTTACTCCGCTAAGGAATACGAAGAACCCGACGGCGTGCGCTGCAGCACGCCGAAGTCGACCATGTAGCGGCGCAGCAGCACCACGTCGTCTGTATAGCTGAGCAGCCGCTCGTTGACCTGTCTCTCAGTGAGCTTTTCGGCGGGTGCGATGACCTCCGTGGCGATTCTCGCCAACAGCGCCCGCCGCTCGGCCAGATTGGCGGGATACCTCTCAATCCGGCCAAGCCGCATGAACCTGTCCAGCCCGGTCTGCGGCTGCCGTCGGGGCTGCTGGGCCAGCAGGTCCCGGAATATCGCTTCCCCAGCGACCAGCTCACCGGATGCGTGCCGCTGGACGAGCCCGGACTCCAGCAGGCCGGCGATGGCCCGTTGGCGCCGCTGCTCCTTCACATCAGGCAGCACATCACGAGGGGCCGCGCCCAGCACTATCTGGGCATAGGCGGTCCTGGCATCAGCGTTGCCCAGCATCGCCAGCACGCGACGCCAGTGCGGTCCGTTCATCTTCGATCCTCGGGCCACGCCAGCCTCCTCCTCTGCCGCCGACGCACACGATCGCGTCGGAGCATGCTGGAGATCCTAGCCCGCATGCCACAGTTCCCGGAAGCTCACCGGAGGCGTAGAGCGCACACGAAGAACCATTCCGGTCAGCCTGTCTGGGTGGCAGGCAGGACCCTCATGGTCGCCGGCAGGAAGACCCGGCACCTCTACAACGCGGCCCACGAAGCTGCGCGCGCCTCAAAGCTGCTGACTGCCGCGGCGGGCTTTCCCGTTAAAGTGACTGCCGTCGTCGTCATTGTCGAGCCGAAGACGCTGACCATAAAGGCGCGCCCCGAGCAGGCGGTAGTGGTCACCGACGCCCAGCTTCCGCGCTGGCTGCGCACGGCCAGTCCCGTGCCCGCCTGGGCGGAACTGACCCGTATTTCCGCCGTCGCGGGCAAGCCGGGCACCTGGCACAAGCGTCCGGCCGCGCAACATGACCCGCGGGTGCTGCAACAAAAGTTCGACGCGCTCAGGCACCTTGTTGTCCAGGCACGACGGCGGCGCGCGGCCTGGGTGCTGGGCGTACCGGCGGTGGGCTTCCTGACGATGATGAACGGAGGCCACCTTGCCGCGGCTATCCTGCAGGGGCTCGCCGGGCGTTGACCGGGCCACAGGACATTCGGCACTGTTCCGGGGTCCGGCAGGTCCCCAAACTGAGGTGATGCGACTCCCGACGCGCCTGCTCCCCGTGCTGGGGATCGCGGCCGCGGTGGGAGCCTGTATTCGCTGGTTCCGTCCCTGGCAGCTCACCTGGGGCGCCACGCCGGATGAGGTCGCCCGGGCAATGCCCGGCGACGAATATGTGCCCAATCCGGCCTTCAACGCTACGAGGGCCATCACCATCTGTGCAGCGCCGGAAAGGATATGGCCGTGGCTGGTCCAGGTGGGGCTGGCCGCGGCGGCTGGTACAGCTACGACATCCTCGACAACCTTGGCCGGCCAAGTGCACGGCGGATTATTCCTGAGCTGCAGAACCTCGCCGTGGGCGACGTCGTCCCCATGAGCCCGGATGGCAGACACGGCATAACGGTCCAGAGGATGGACCCGCCACTGTCCATGGTCTGGGGCACGCCGGGGAACACCAGCTGGACCTGGCAGCTTGAGCCGGTCAGCGACGGTTCAACCCGGGTTATCAGCCGTATCCGTGCCCGGTACCGCTGCTTCCCGCCCGCCATGGCCTTCTCGGCACTCGTGGAATTCGGAGACATCTGGATGATGCGGAAGATGTTGCTCAACCTTCGCGAGCGTGCCGAAACGGTGCCGCTACCAGGCCAGGAACCCCTCGCTACGCCTCCTCCGCTTTCGCATAAAGCGCCAGGAGATCACGGCTGAACTCATGCGGGGACGTTTCGCATGGGCTGTGCCCACCCCTGTAGACCCCGATCCGCGCACGGATCGCCTGCGCAAACAGCCGGTGCAGCTGGAGCGGCCACAGGTCATGCTCGCCGACGGCCACGAACTTGGGAAGCTCTGCCTCAGCCAGTTCCTGCCGTAGATCCGGAACGTTTTGCATCAGGGTGTAGATATCGCGGATGGACGAGCGGCGGGTGAAACGGAAGCGGTAATTGACGAACCGCTGCCTTCCCGGCGGTACGTGGGCCACCCTCCCGCTGCGGATTCCCCAGATGAGCAGCGCGGCACCGGCCCTGCCGTTGACCCACGTGCTGAACCGGCCGATGCGGCTCACACCCCGGAAACTCGGACCCGGTTCCGGTGGGCACCCCAGGAAGGTGATGGACCGGAAGAGATCCGGGCGCTCCACGTAGGCGAGCTGGGCGATGATGCCCGCGAAGGAATAGGCCACAACGTGCACGGGGGCGGCTGTACCTTCAAGGACCGCCAGGAAGTCGTCCACGAACAACCCGTAGTCGTAATGCTTCCGGGGCGGCACCAGGTTCTCCGGCCCTGCCCCGGCTGACTGGTATTGGCCCGCGAGATCGTACGTCACCGCGTAGTATCCGGCGCCCGCAAGGTCCGGCATCATGAGCGAGAAATCCTCTTTCGAGCCGGTGGCGCCCGGCACCAGGACCACGCATGGATCATCCGGATTGCCCAGCGCCATGGCGGCGAGCTTGCCGCTGGGGACGTCCAGCGTGAACTGCACTGAGCCAGGCGGTGGCACGGACCAGTCGACATCACCCAGCTCCGCATCCTGCAGGGCCGCCGCATCCACTCGGGCAGAGCCAAACTCCTCGGGATCAACTCCGTAGTCTCTTTGGCCCGGCTCCGGCATGGTCCCAAGATAGCCCAGCCGGACGCGCCTAGTCAGCGCCAGCGGGAGGACCGGCCACGTTGCCCACAAACGCATGGAGCCGCCGGTACACCTCCTGCGATTCGGGATAGCGGTAATCCTGTTGCCAGGTGTGTTCGGTGTTGGCACTGGCCCAGGGGTAGACGAGGGCATCCACGGGAACGCCATGGTCCTGCAGCCGTGCGATGAAATTGAGGTTGGAACGGTAGAAGAAGTCGCGCTCGGACGTGGTGACGAATACCGGGGGGTGGTTCCCGTCCAGCCACTCGATGGGGGACAGGTAGCCTGCTGCAGATCGCAGCCGTGCTGAGGTCAGGGGTGCCGTGGCCGGCAGCAGCATGCGGACGAAGTTAAGGCTGAGGACAAAGCCGCTTTCAAAGAACACCGAAAAATCAACGGCGCTGCAGTGCTGGACAAGCCCTTTCACATGGCCCGCCGGAACGGCCGGCAGCAGCGAGTAGTGCGCGGCCAGCTCAGGGCGCAGGTTGATGGCGGTGAGCAGGGCAGAAATTTGTCCGCCCGCGGAGTCCCCGCCCAGGACCAGGCGCGCAGGGTCCCCGCCGTACTCCCCGATATTCGCGGCAACCCACGCTAGGGCGGCGTTCGCGTCCTCCAGCACGTGCCCCATATGGAACCGCGGCGCGTGCCGGTAGTTGACGTTGACCACCACCATCCCGCCGAGGGCCTGGTTGGCGCAGTACTTGGTCAACGCCGACTTGTCGCCGGACGTCCACCCTCCGCCATGGAAATAGACGTAGACCGGCAGGCCCCCGCCATCCGACACCACATCTTCACCCGACTGATGTGCCAGGGGTGTCTGTACATCCAGCCGATGGGCGCGCAGGCCATCACCGACGTAGTCGAGGTCGTGGAAATATGCCACCTCGGTGACGGGATCCGTGTTGAACCGCACCCGCTCCCGCGAGCTGACCGAACGCATCAGCAGCCGCCACGTCCACACAGGTACGCGGCGCAACGCAGTCCTGGCCCGGCGGGCCAACTGGAATGCGCCACCGGAATCGGCAGCCACCGTCATTCCTCCATTTTACCGGCGGCCCGGGCTTACTCCTGCCTGCCTTCCCTTATCCGCCGCGCATCCTCCTGGGCCCTCAGGGCCAGAGGTGTCACCACCTCACCCCTCATCACTTGGCTGGAGGCAGGGCCCATACTTCGAAGTTCGGACACCGTGCGCGGCGGGTTCACGCTGTGGGCCACCGCATGGCAGTTGGGGCACAGCGGAATGAGGTCGGCTATGGGGTCGAGCTGATATCCGTGGCCCAGCATGTCCGGCGGCACCAGATGGTGCACGGCCAGGGCCTCAGCTGCGCTGCCACCGTACGCGGACTCGAATGAGAACCCACAGGCCGCGCACGATGTGCCGTGGAACGCCAGGCAGATCCGCCGGGCGTCAGGGTCCCGTTCGAACCGGCTTACCTGGACAGTGCTGACGGCGTCCGGCGGCAAGGCGCCGCCGACCACCTCGGCGCGGCCCGCCGGCGTGGGCCCGCAGGCACGCCAGAGCCGGCGCAGGGAAGGCTCGTACGACGGCGGCAGGGCCACCAGGGAGGGCCCGCCCGCCTTGGCCCAGTGGTCATGGGGGAGGGCATCGGCAAGGATGCCGGGACGTATCTGTTCGCCCAGTGGAAGCAGCGCGTCGAAGGCGACGGCGATGAACCATTCGTTCGCTCCGGCCAGATGGTAGGGCTCCGACGCCACCACGCCGTGACCGATCAAACCAGCGGCCGCTTCGTTGCTGCCGTGCAGCAGGAGCCAGGCTTCGGTGCCCGGGCTGACGTCCGGGCGATGCTCCAGGCACCACCGCTCGATTGCGCTGCCGAACTCTGCAACGCACTTGACGACGGCTTGGTAGTCCCAGCGCACCAGCATGTTTGTGTCGCATCCGAGAATTACTGCAGCCACTGCACACCGAACCCCGCCACGCGCCGTCGAACGCTAAACACTGAGCGGGACTTAGATCGGTTCCTTGGCCAGTGCCTTGGTCTTGGCGGGCGTTTCGCGTCCCAGGCGTTGATCAAGCGTGACGCGCAGCCGCGCTGCGGCAACCTGGACGCGGTGCTCGGCGGCCGTACCGGTTTTCCTGGCGGGCTTGGCCGCCGCGTTCCGGGGAGTGTGGATGAAACGGTGTTCAGGCGATGTTGCGCTCACGGTCCAACCTCCTTGGTACTGTCGTCATCCGTCATTCCATTCTCGCCTAAGTTGTCGCGGTCGTCCACGAAGGCCGGCTCCTGCCCGAACGCGGCATCCACCCCGGCATCATCCCCGTTCTCGTCCCCGGCCACGCTTTTCCAGGCTATGTCGAACAATTCGAGTTCCTCGGTGCGGGCCAACTCGCTCCTGGCCAGGACCTCCAGGGTTGCCAGCCCCAGCGCCTTGGTCCCTTCATCCGGGTCCAGTGCCCGGTCCAATGCCCACTGGGTGCGGCGCCACCATTCCGCCCGGCTGTCCGCCTCGGTCTTTTGCCGAAGGGCGTCGGCATCGGCTTCGCGTTTTTGCTCCAGCGCCGTCTTGTCGGCGGCAGTGCGCTGCTTCAGGGTGCGCCAGTTGATGTAGAAGGCGAGCAGGGCAGCGATGAGGACGGCCAGGGGGCCTAACCCCGCAAGGATGACCCACCAGTCCGCCGGTCCGGAATGGACCACGACGTCCAAGGGGCCGGGGGAGGGAACAGGGGTCACCGGACCAGCTTAGGCGCCAGGTTCCGCCGGCAGTGGGCCGACACTCCACCCGCATTCCTTCCCATCATCCGGTGGGCGACTGCGTCAACTGCCTCTCCTTCAACTGCCCCGGCGGGAGATGAGGACCGGGCCGCGGGCGTGGTGCAGGACGGCGTGGGCGGTGGAACCCATGGTTTCCCTGAGGATGCCCTGGCCGTGGGAACCCACCACCACTATCCGGGCTTCTGCGGAGGCCTGGAGGATGGCGTGCGGGACCGAGCCGTCCGTGAGGACCTCTCCCTCAGCGGTGATACCGGGTGCCGCAGCACGTGCATGGGTCAACGCGGACGACAGGATCCTTTGGGCCTCAGCCTCGGCTTCCTGCGTAGCCAGCCGCCGGTGGCCCGGGGGCTGGTGCTGGACATGGATCACGGTGAGTGCTGCCTGCCACGCCGTTGCAAGGGCGCAGGCATCCTCCAGTGCTGCGGGGGAACCGGACGCGTCGACGGCGACGACGACCTGCCCGTCCGGGTGGAGGTCCCGGCGGATGACGGCGACGGGGCAGGCAGCGGTGGCCGCCAGTTCCAGGCTCACCGACCCCACCAGCAGGCCCAGGAAACCGCCCAGGCCGCGGCTGCCGACAACCAGCAGCCGTTCGCCCGTGGAAACCTGGGCCAGAAGCTGCGCAGGCAGTCCGTGGAGCAGTGTGCTCCTGACCTGAAGGCCCGGAACCTCCGCTGCCGCATGCGCAATGCCTTCTTCCAGGATGGACTGGGCGGACTGCTCCAGGCCGCTGCCGGACACGCCCGGCACCGGGCCGAGATGCCTGGTAAGCAGCGGCCACATTGAACAGTGCACCACGTTCAGCGGGCAGTTCACCGCCCGGGCGTGCCGGGCTGCCCAGCGAACAGCGGCCGCGGCCTCATCCGATCCGTCATAGCCGGCCACAACTGCTTTTGGCTCCTGCGTCACCTGACTGCGCTCCTGCCCGGACCGGCCATCACCCGCGGGACCTTCGGCCCTTTGGCAGCCCTGCTCCTTGGTTTCATCCTGATTCTAAGTAATGGGGAGGGATATGGGCAGCGTGGTCAGCCGTATTGCCGCGGCGGTACTTGCCGTGGCTGCCCTCCTCCTGGGGTTCCCGGCGCCGGGCACCGCGGTGGCACCCGTCGCTGTCGTTGTGGAGGACACCGCAGGGGTGCTTGACCAGAACACCCTGCTGCCCGCCGTCTAACGCATTCAGTTTTACGAGCCCACCCGAGTCGCCGTCTTCACTTACAACGGAACGGCGGAGGACAACCTCAACGAAGAGGTCCTCAAGTTTGCCCGGTCCAAACATCCCGAGTGGATCAGCGCCGACGGCCAGAAATGGGCCGACGGGCTGTTCATATTCGCGCTCGACCCTGTGGGCCGCCATGTGGGGACCTACATGGGCGAGGACCGGAAGGTTTCCCTGGAACAGCGCAGCGACATTCAGGACGCGTCAAAGGACCTGTTCCGCGACGCGCAGTGGACTGACGGCACGGTGGCCGGCATTCGCCGTGCGGCCGAACTCATCAATCAACCGTGGTACCGGTCCGCCGCGTTCCTGATCACAGCATGGGTTACTGGCGGCATTGCGGCCCTGAGTGTTGCCGCATGGTTGATCGTCCGCGCCGTGACCAGGAGCGCCTGCCGGAAACAGATCGAACGTGGGGACCGCAGCTACTCCAACGTCAGCATGGACCTGGACGTGACGGAACTGAACGCCGGGACCATCCCGGAATCCTCCCGCTATGGGAGCCAGGTCCTGGAGAAACACCGCACCTTCCTGAGCCGCTATGCCACCGTCACTCAACTGTCCAACCAGGTGCATGCGTTGGGCAAGCGGTCCTTGAGCAGCCGGAAGAACCTCAAGCTTGCCCGCCAGTTCGCGGACAGCGCCGCCGAGCTGGACGCGCTGGACGACGTCATCGCGGACAGCAACGCCTTGTTGAACCGCGCCGACACCTGGCCTACCGCCTGGGACCGGCAACTTGCCCCGTTCCGCAAGGACCTGGCCGGGCTGGAGCAGCTCCTGGCCAAGCGGCACGGACAAGGGGACTCCGCCACGGCCGCCGCGCTGCGGTCCTTCCGCGACGAAAGCCTGCGGGAGATCGAGCGGTGGACCGCAGAACTGGCGGACGGGCGGATATCACCGGAAAAGGCCCTGGACCGTCTTTACCAGGCACGTACCCGGCTTTCGGAACTCCTGGAGAACCATGCGGAAACGGTCATCCAGGGTTTTGCAAAGAACGAGCGGGAGGCGCGGCTGATGCGCGAGCAGATGGAGACGGCGCATGAGGGCCTGGACCACCGCCGGCAGCGGAGCTACGAGCCGAGCATCCTGGGGACGGTGTACCCGTCGTACCAGTTTTTCTCTGTCGCCACCTTCAGCTCCGGATTCAATACCGGGGTCAGCAGCGTCAACTCGGCCAGGGGCGGCGGCAGCACCACCGGTTATGGCAGCAGCGGCGGCAGCTTCTCCGGCTCCGGCAGTTCGTCCGGCTTCTAGTTTTCCCTGGGGCTTTGGCGGCGCGTGTCTTTTGACGCCGCGTCGCCGGGAGGCATACAGGAGTGAGGCCCATCGTCCTCGATGGGCCTCACTGACCTTACTGGCTGAGCGGCAGTCCGCCTGCGCCTTACAAGCGCTTCGGCTCATGCTGCGCCCACGCTGCCGAGCCTGCGGGCGCTGCGACGGACGGTGTAGCGGAGGTGCGGGGCCGCTGCGAGCACAATGCCTGGCGGCGGTGGCGCAACATCCCGGATCAGCCCGGTCCCTGCGCATTCGCGTACCTCAGCTATTGCTGCAGCCGCCTCCTGTTTGTCGGTGAATTGTCCGGAAACCGCCAAAACGTGCCCATCGGGCATCACAAGCCGGAACCGGATCTGCGAGTCTTCATCAACGAACAGTTCGAACGTACCTGCCATGTGCCTTGTTCTCTCCTCAGGGTCCTGCCTGCGTCGACGTTGACGCGGACGGCGGCCTGGCCCGACTTCCGGTCCAGCAACCGGGACGCACAACCCAGCTACGGTGCGTCTTCCGGCCTGAATCCAGCTTCTCAAAGGGCCCGGCCGGCCTTTTAGGGACCAAAGTCCCTGACTGGCGGCCCCTGGGATGCTAGCCGGGCAGGCCGGGACAGGCGGATCAACACGATTCCGGTGGCAATGAACCACAACCAGAGCAGGATGCCGTAGCCCCAGTAGAAGTCGGGGACCGTGTGGCGAAGGGCCTCGCTGAGGACTCCCAAGGCGCCCGTTCCAATACCGAGCCACGCCAGGTACTGCGGGAAGGGCGCCGCTGCCGTGAGCATTGCCAGTCCCATCAGGAGAATTCCAAGGGCAGAGAGGACGCCGGCGATGGCAGGTGTGTTGTTTTCGGCGATGATGGCTTCAGCGGCGGTGGTGTAGGCGCTGCGTTCACCTTCTGTCGCGGCGCTCATGTAGCGGTCGCTGAGATAGACGAGGTTGAGGGACCCCCGGCTGCTGACCGGGACGGCAAGCAGGAGCGCCCAGGGCAGGGCGCCAAAAATCAGAGCTATCAGGGGCAGGCTCTTCCGGAAGGGCATCAGCCCCACGAAGAGGGCCGTGAAGACAAGGACCGGGAGGATGTTCGGCAGGATCCACAGAACCTGCTCGGCCACATAGTTCGTTTTGTTGGCAGCAATGAACTCGAGGGTGGCAGCTCCGCCGTGCACCGGCGGGGGTGCCAGGAAGTCCAGCACCAGGGCAGCTATCAGCAGGAGGACGAACAGGATCGATGACGCCCCCGCCGTGAGATAGAGGAGGCCCCACCCCGGCCGGGTCCCGGGTGCACCGCGCCTTTTCATGCTTGGAGGCTGCCATTTAATCAGCGGGCCGGACAGTGCCGTTTGGCCCGGTGCCATGTCCCGCGGTTATTGCCGCTGGTGACCAAGGTCCCTGGCCTGCCATGCGGGTTCTTACGCTCCGCGAAGAGATAGCCCGCGATGGGTGGACGGAAACCAGCCACGGGGCGCAGCCGTGGGACTTAGCCTTTACCCGCCGCAGTGGTTCATGACGCCGACGGCGGGCGCCGCCTTCCCGGGCGCCGTTCTTCCAGGTCTCCCCTCCCGGCCTCAGGCGACCGGCCACACCACCCTGGTCTGCCACGTTGCAGGATCCGGTTGCTGTTCCGGGTCGGTCAGGTAGTACTCCCACATCGTGTCCGAGGGGGCGGCACCGTCAGCTTCCATCCGTTCCCTGATGGCGTCGTAGGTGGTACCCAGCGTGTCGTAAGGGCCGGTATGCACCGCTTCAAAGGCATCTGTATCAGGGAGCGATCCGCTGGCCACTTCGCCTGTTCCCCGGAAGTCCCCGGCGACAGGGAACCCGGCTTCGACATCCACGGTTTCGCCCGGCATGCCGTGGTAGCGCGCGAACGGCGGGCCGGCGGGCCTGGCGCCCTGCATCTGGACCGCAGCCATAACAGCGCCGAAGGCACGGCCGAAGAAGCTGGTCAGCGCGTCCATCGGGACCGTTTCACGCACTACGGCGACGGGTTGTTCTGTGACATGGATTTTTTGGGGCTGCTGGCCATTCTCGCTCATGGCATCAGCCTTGCGGTCCCGGCACCAGCCTGACAGGGCCATAGGACTCTAACTGTCAGCCCGCGGCGCCGTACGCTTCCTGCATCCAGGTGCGGACCTCGGCGTCAAGTTGGGTGGTGTCCGTGAGTTCCAGGTGGTGCATCCAGATTCCGGACGAAGGATGCACGATCTGCTTGAAGCGCGGCGACCCCAGGTCCCGCGGCAGTGCCAGGGACAGGACAAGCGGAACAGAAGACTTCACGTAGACCCCGGGCCGCCAAAGGTACGCGAACCCGCGGTGCCGGCGGAAGGAAATCTGGCTCTTGCCCACCCTTATCTCGTGCGGTCCCACGCTTGCCGCCATTCGCTCCGCTTCTTCGTAGAGACCAAACGCGGTGGAGGCTCCGTTGAAGAACTGCTCCACCGTCCGCGGTTGCATCGACGATTGCCTCCCTAAGCCTTGCCGGTGTTGGTCGTTACGGATTTCATATGCGCTCCGGTACGGGTCGGCGGCAGGTCTGCGCCTCAAGCATGCCGGTGTTCGTTGGTCCGGGGGCAGGGCCAAAGGTCACCCGGTAGGGGTGGGGGACAAGCCGGGGCCAAATGCCCTAGCCCGCCCCACGGCAGAAGGGTAGGTTCAATTCCATGTGCGATGACCTTCACCGCCTCGTGCCGACGGGTCCTGGATGAGGAAGCAGGCGTCCCCGCCCACGGCAGCCGGCGGGGGTTCCGGCAGCCTTGATGCCGTGGAACCCGCCAGTTCGCCCATGGGAAAGTCCTGGGGCTTCCTCAGACGGTATCCCGTTGTCGCGCTGACCCTTCTGGTGCTCATGGCCACGCTGGTGCTGGTTCAGTTCGGCCTGGAACTCCAGGTCCGCATCTTCGCGTCGGCCTATGCGGCCGTTATCGTGGTGGCGCGCGCAGGCGGCATGGTCCGGTCGCTGCGCGAGGGCCGGTGGGGCATCGACCTTTTGGCCCTGATGGCCGTTGCCAGCACGGTGGCGGTGGGCGAGTACCTGGCGGCCCTGGTGGTGATCCTGATGCTCACCGGCGGGGAGGCGCTGGAGAATTTCGCCCAAGGCCGCGCGGCGCGGGAACTAAGGTCGCTGCTGGACCGCGCTCCCCGCTTTGCCCACCGCGAGGAATCCGGCGCGGTGCTGGTGGACACCCCGATCGGCGAGGTTGCGCCCGGGGACGTATTGGTGGTTCGCCCGTCCGAACTGGTACCCGTCGACGGCGAACTCCTGTCCGCTTCAGCCACCCTGGATGAATCATCGCTGACGGGCGAAAGCCTGCCGGTGGAACGGAGCCAGGGGGAACAGTTGCTCAGCGGTGCGGTCAACGGCGTGGCGGCTATCCGGATGCGGGCAGCGGCCACCGCGGCCGACTCGCAGTACAGCCGCATCATTGCCCTGGTGGAGGAGGCCTCCAACAGCCGTGCCCCCGTAGTCCGCATGGCCGACCGCTACGCTGTGCCCTTTACCTTCCTCGCCCTGGCCATGGCGGGAACTGCGTGGCTCCTGTCCGGCGAGCCGCTGCGATTTGCCCAGGTCCTGGTGGTGGCCACCCCCTGCCCACTGCTGATCGCGGCGCCGGTGGCGTTCCTGGCCGGTACCAGCCAGGCCGCACACAAGGGCATCATTATCAAGAACACCCGGACCCTTGAACAGCTGGCGAAGGCACAGTCCGCGGTCTTCGACAAAACCGGTACCCTCACCTCCGGGCGGCCCGTCCTCGATGAGGTCAGGGTGGGACCTGGCCACGGGGAGACGCTGGGGAGCAGGAGGATCCTCCAACTTGCCGCGTCCGCGGAGCAGTACTCTTCGCATGTGCTGGCAGCTTCGGTAATCGAAGCTGCACAGGCAGTCGGGCTCGCCCTCCTGCCAGTGCAGCAGGCGACGGAAAACGCTACCCACGGTGTGGAGGCGGTCTGTGACGGCCAACAGGTGGTGGTGGGAAAAGCAGGCCTGGTCCGCAGCTCATCCACCGGTTTCCGGGAGGCCGCGGTCCACAGCGGCCAGCTTGCCGTCCACGTGGCTGTCAACGGCGGGTACGCCGGTGCGTTGATCATGAAGGATCCATTGCGGGGAAACGCCGTGGATACGCTCGAACGGCTGCGCGGCCTCGGCGTGCAGAACACCATGCTCCTGACCGGTGATGCCGGCGCCACGGCCGCCCACATTGCCGAAGAGGCCGGGATAGGGCGGGTCCAGGCTGAGTGCCTTCCCGAGGACAAGGTCAAAACTGTCGCCGCCCTGGCGGAACGGCCGGTCCTGATGGTGGGCGACGGCGTCAACGACGCCCCCGTCCTGGCCGCTGCGGACGTCGGGATCGCGATGGGGGCCAAGGGCGCCACGGCGGCGAGCGAATCGGCGGACGTGGTGATCATGCTCGATGACCTTTCCAAAGTGGCCCAGGCCGTGGCCATCGGCAAGCGCACGGTGGCTGTCGCCCTGGTGAGCATCTGGACGGGAATAGGGCTCAGCCTTGTCCTGATGGCCATCGCCATGACCGGATACATTCCCGCCGTCGCCGGCGCGCTCCTTCAGGAACTGGTTGACCTGGCCACCATCCTGAACGGGCTCAGGGCGCTCCACGGTGCTGACAGGAAACCCGGTGCCGGCCGGAAACCCGGTCCACGGAGGCTGCCGGCGGCATGACTTTCGGCCCTTCCCAACCCAGGCTGCAGCCGGGAACGTGGTGACCATGAACGCAGAAACAGGAGCCAAGCCGGTCATTGTGGGCGTGGACGGGTCCGAATATTCCTCCGCAGCCCTCCGCTACGCGGGCACACTGGCAGCCCGCCTTGGCGCCCGGCTCGAAGTCATCTCCTGCATCGGGATGCCGGACTACCTGGTGATGCAGCGGCTTGAGGGGGCGGACCGGCAGTTCACCGCAAGGCTGGAAGATGCTGCCGGGCGCCTGGTGGAGGACGCCCTTGGCCGGGCGTTCTCCGGTGAACGGCCGGAAAACATCGACGTAACCATCAGGTTTGGATCACCGGCGAAGGTGCTGGTGGACGAGAGCCGGCGGGCGCAGATGCTGGTAGTTGGGCGGCACGGCGAAGGCGGCCTGCTCAAGTCGTCCATGGGCTCCGTCAGCAAGGCGTGCGCTGCCCACTCCAACTGTCCGGTGCTCCTGGTTGGGCAGGAGGCGGACGCTGTGTGAGCACCGCGGAGGGCCTGAGCTCTGAACGGGCCGCGCAGCTCCTGAAGCAGGCAGGCCCCAACCAGCTTCCCGCGGAAAAACCCGTTCCGCAGTGGCGGAAGCTCTGGGGCGAAATGACGCACTTCTTCGCCCTCATGCTGTGGTGCGCGGCCGGACTGGCCTTCATCGCGGACATGCCGCAACTCGCGGTGGCGATCATCGTCGTCGTCATTGTCAACGGAGTTTTCGCGCACATCCAGCAGGAACGCGCCCAGCACGCCGCCGCCAGGCTGCGGGGCCTGCTGCCCGCCGACGTGGTGGTCCGGCGGGACGGGAAGGTGCGCAAGGTCCACGCCAGTGAGCTGGTGGTCGGTGACGTGGTGCTGCTCGCTGCCGGCGACCGCATCCCCGCGGACACGGTGCTGCTGTCAGCGTCGGCCTGTGCCGTGGATGAATCCATGCTGACCGGCGAAAGTGCCCCGGTGCCGAAAATTGCGGGTGATCCGGCCTGGGGCGGCACCTTCCTGGTCAACGGTTATGGCGAGGCCTCCGTGTCGGCAACAGGTGCCGGAACCAGGCTTGCCGGGATCGCTGCCCTGACCAGCGGGGCAGTTCCTCCGCCCACGCCGCTGTCCCAGGAACTGCGCCGCATCGTCCGCGTGACTGCGGGCATGGCGCTGGGCATCGCTGCGGTCTTCTTCCTGGCATCGCTGCTGGTGGGCTTCCAATGGCGGGACTCGTTCCTTTTTTCCATCGGCGTTGCCGTTGCACTGGTCCCGGAAGGCCTCCTGCCCACCGTCACCCTGTCACTGGCCATGGGGGCCCAGCGCATGGCGGGCCGCAGCGGGCTGGTCCGGAACCTCGAAGCAGTCGAAACCCTGGGCTCAACCACCTTCATCTGCACCGACAAAACCGGGACCCTGACGCAGAACCGGATGAACGCCGTCGAAGTCTTCACCGTGGCCGGTCCTGTCCAGGTGACGGGCCAGGGATATGCTCCCGACGGCGGTTTCCAGGGGAGCGGGGTGGAAGAGGCCGCGGAGGCGGCGCTGGCAGCGCGCACGGCTTCGCAGGGCCGGGCCGAGCTCCGCGACGGACAGTGGCGGGCGCAGGGCGACCCCATGGAAGCGGCCATGGACGTCCTGGCCCGCAGACTGACAGGCACCGAGGCCGGCCCTGCCCCCTGGCGCCGGTTGCCGTTCGATCCAGTGCGGCGCCGGGAATCCGCCCTGGTTGGGACGGACCTGTTCTGCAAAGGCGCTCCAGAAACCGTGCTCCCGGTCTGCGAAGCCGTGCCCGGCCCGGTCAAGGAACAGGTGGAGGTGATGGCTGCACGCGGGCTTCGCGTCATCGCCGTGGCCCGGCGCCGGCTCGGGGGAACTCCTGCTGCGTGGCAGTCCACTCCAGCCTTGGAGCTTGAAACCGGCATGGAACTGCTGGGCCTGATCGGACTGCAGGACCCGCCCCGGCCGGATGTGGGGGATGTAATCCGCACGGCGCGGCAGGCGGGACTCAGGATCGCGATGATCACCGGCGACCACCCGGCCACGGCGGCGGCGATTGCCCGCCAGATCGGGCTGACCGGCAGCCCCGAGCTGGTGCTGGAAGGCGCGGACCTGCCGGAGGACGACCAGATACTGGGCGCACTCCTGGACCGCGACGGAGTGGTTGTCAGCAGGGTCTCGCCCGAGCAAAAGCTCCGCGTGGCCAAGGCGCTGCAGGCCCGCGGCCATGTGGTGGCGATGACCGGCGACGGCGTCAACGACGGCCCGGCCCTCCGCGAAGCGGACATCGGTGTGGCCATGGGCCTCAGCGGAACAGATGTGGCGCGTGAAGCCGCGGACCTGGTTCTCCTTGACGACCATTTCGGCACCATCGTGGCCGCCATCGAACAGGGCAGGGCCACCTACGCCAACATCCACCGGTTCCTCACCTACCACCTCACCGACAACGTGGCGGAACTGACCCCCTTCGTCATCTGGGCACTGTCTGGCGGCCAGTTCCCGCTTGCCCTGGGGGTCCTGCAAATCCTGGCCCTGGACATCGGCACCGACCTGCTGCCTGCCCTGGCCCTCGGTGCCGAGCCGCCCGGCAGGCGCATCCTGGCCCGGCCACCCGAACGGCGGCATCTGATGGACCGGCAGTTGATCATCCGGGTCTTCTGCATCCTGGGTCCCGTGGAGGCCGTGATGGAAATGACCGTGTTCTCCGCTGTCCTGGCCGGCGGCGGATGGAGCCGCGGACAGGTGCCGGAGGCAGGACTCCTGATGGTTGCCTCCGGTGCTGCTTTTACGGCCGTCGTTCTGGGCCAGTTGGCCAACGCCTTCGCCTGCAGGAGCGCCACGGTGCCTCCCTGGAAGCTGGGGTGGGGGACCAACAGGCTCCTGGTATGGGCCGTCCTGGCCGAACTGGCCATCCTTGCCGCCTGCCTGTACGTGCCCTACCTCGCTACGCTGCTGGGCCAGGCACCGCCAACACCGGCGGGCTTCCTGCTGGCGCTCCTTGCGGCCCCTGCGGTGCTGACGGCGGACTGGGTGCACAAGTCGGCGCGGGGGCGGCTGCGGCGGAGCAGGACCTAAGACTCTGCATGCCCCGGCCGGCGAAGACCAGAATCAAGCCATGAGTGCCGCCGCAGAAACGTCCCTGGCCAACGCCAACGTCAAGTGGATCGAGGACACCGGGATCGCGGACATCCCTTCCGTTGGAGGGAAGAACGCTTCGCTGGGCGAGTTGAGCCGCGCGCTGCAGTCCGCAGGGGTCAGGGTTCCCGAGGGATTTGCCACCACGGCCGCCGCCTACCGGGCGTTCCTTGCTGCCAACGGCCTGGAGCCGCGGATCAGGAAGCACATGGAAGACCAGCGCGCTGGAACATCCACGCTGCGCCAAGCCGGGGCCGCGGTTCGGGAGCTGTTCCTGCAGTCCACTTTCCCGGAGGACATTGCCACGGACATCCAGGAACACTACAGCGCGTTGTGCCGGCGGGCGGGGCAGGCGGAGCTTGCGGTTGCGGTCCGCAGCAGCGCCACCGCGGAGGACCTGCCGGACGCCAGTTTCGCCGGCCAGCAGGAAACCTTCCTGAATGTGGCAGGCGGGCGCGCAGTCCTGGATGCGTGCCGGCGCTGCTACGCTTCCCTGTTCACGGACCGCGCCATCAGTTACCGCGAAATGAAGGGATATGACCACCTGGACGTCGCCCTGTCCGTGGGGGTGCAGCGGATGGTCCGCTCAGACCTTGGCGCCTCCGGGGTGATGTTCTCAATCGACACCGAGTCCGGCTTCCCCGGCGTGGTGGTGATCAGCGCAGCCTGGGGACTGGGGGAGACGGTGGTCCAGGGAACCATCAACCCGGACAAGTACCAGGTGTTCAAGCCACTCCTGGCAGAAGAGCGTTTCAGCCCCGTGATCGAGCGCGAGCTGGGCGCCAAGGAACGCAAAATGGTGTACAGCCAGGGTGGGGATGCGCGGACCAGGATGGTGGAGACCTCCGAACGGGAGCAGCGCTCGCTGGTGCTGGCTGACCGGGAGGTTGTCCTGCTTGCCCGCTGGGCCGCTGCCGTGGAGGAGCACTACGGGCGGCCGATGGACATGGAGTGGGCCAGGGACGGGATCACCGGAGAACTCTTCATGGTGCAGGCAAGGCCGGAAACCGTTCAGGCCCGCAGGAGCACAACCATGTTCCGGACGTACCACCTTGCACAGCCCGGGAAGGTCCTGGCCTCCGGTGCCGCTATTGGCGACGCCATTGCCCGGGGCCAGGCCTGCGTGGTGCGGGATGCCAAGGACATCGAATCCTTTGTTGACGGCTCCGTGCTGGTCACCCGGATGACGGATCCGGATTGGGTGCCCGTGATGAAGCGCGCGGCAGGAATCATCACGGACCACGGCGGCCCCACCAGCCACGCAGCCATCGTCAGCCGCGAACTGGGCGTGCCCGCCGTCGTGGGAACGCGCAACGCCACGGAAGCACTGTCCGACGGCGTCAAGGTCACTTTGTCCTGCGCGGAAGGCGAGGAGGGCCGCGTCTACGAGGGACTGCTGGAGTTCTCAGTGGAAGAAGTGGACATGCAGGCGCTTCCAGCCACCCGTACAGCCGTGATGATCAACATCGCCAGCCCTGCCGCCGCGTTCAAATGGTGGCGGCTGCCGGCCGCCGGCGTGGGCCTGGCCCGGATGGAGTTCATCATCAACAACCTGATCCGCATCCACCCCATGGCCCTGGTCCATCCGGAGAAAGTGGCGGACCCGGACGAGGCCGCGCTCATCCGGCAGCTGACCAACGGCTATGAAGACCCCCAGGAGTACTTCATCGACGTGCTGGCCACCGGGATCGCAAAGATTGCCGCCCCGTTCCATCCCAAGCCCGTGATCGTCCGGCTGAGCGACTTCAAGACCAACGAGTACGGCCACCTTATTGGCGGCAGCGCCTTTGAACGCCCGGAGGAAAACCCCATGCTCGGGTTCCGTGGCGCTTCCCGCTACTACAGCAGCCACTACCGGGAAGGGTTCGCCCTGGAATGCAAAGCCCTGAAACGCGTACGCGAGCAGGTGGGATTCGGCAACGTCATCGTCATGGTTCCCTTCTGCCGCACCGTGCGGGAAGCGGACCAGGTGATCCAGGCGATGGAGGAGCATGGACTGGTCCGCGGCAGGGACGGGCTGCAGCTCTACATGATGTGCGAGATTCCGTCGAACGTGGTCCTGGCAGCGGAATTCGCCAAGCGCTTTGACGGCTTCTCCATCGGGTCCAACGACCTCACCCAGCTGGTGTTGGGCGTGGACCGCGACTCGGAGGAGCTTGCCGGGCTGTTCGACGAGCGGGATCCGGCAGTGATGGCCATGATCGCCGAGGCGATCAGCAAGGCCCACGCCGCCGGCATCAAGATTGGAATCTGCGGACAGGGGCCCAGCAACCATCCGGACCTCGCAGAGTTCCTGGTCAGCCAGGGCATCGACTCCGTGTCCCTGAACCCTGACACCTACGTGCGGACGCTCCCGGTCATTGCAGCGGCGGAGGCGCTGGCTTCCAAGAGGCAGCCGGCCGGGACGGTGCGCCAGGCCTGACCGGTGCATCAAACCGGGGCCGGCGCGCGAAAGTGCCTGGCCCCCAAGGTTCGGACCCCCCGGGAAGCCAGGCACCGGCGTCGTACTTTACCTGTCCTCAACCCCTGCTGATGGGGATCTTTGACGCCCCGGCTTCCTGCTCCTGCTCCGGCATCGGAGCCCGGACTTCGAGCAGGCCGTCCTTGTAGGAGGCAGTGATGTCGCCTTGCTGGACGCCGCTGGGGAGGGGAATGCGGCGCATGAAGGAGCCGTAGCGGAATTCGGACCGGTAGCTGTCCTTGTCCTTTTGCTCCTTCTTCTCCTGCCGCTCCGCCTTGATCGACAACACGCCATCGGCAACCGTAACGTCAACGTCCTTTTCCGGATCTATGCCGGGCAGTTCGGCCCGCACCACGAGCGTGTTGCCGTCCATCATCTCCTCAACCCGAATGGCCGAGGAACCCATATCGCCTTCGAACAGCCTCTCGATGACGTCCATCGGGGAGCGCCGGGTATCGAACCATCTCATCAGGTCAGTCATTCTTGCCTCCTGCTCAAGTGGAAGCCGGACCATCGCGGTGCCCGGCAGTTCCACCATCCCCTTCCCATGCCGCCGCTTCCAGAGTCAAAGGTCCCAGCCCGCCGTGGCGGCCCCGCATGGATGGCCGCCGCGTGAACCGCCCCACCACCTCGATAGCGACGCAACCTGCGGCGGCAACCGAGGTGGAAAGGATCAGCAGGCCGGGAGTCGGCCAGTCCACGCGGAAGAAGTCCTGTGCCACCGGGACGGTGAACAGCAGGACCAGCCCTGTGTACATTCCGGCAAGGATCAGGACCTTGACCGGGTTGAGGGGACGCGAGGCCATCACCAGGATCCACGCAGCCACCAGCCCCAGGGTCACGGTGGCCGCGGACTGCGCCGACTCTTCGCTGTATCCGCCCCAGGTCTGGGCGTAGCCGCTGACCGTTAGGACGCAGAGGGCGGCGCAGATGCCCGCCGGTACAGCGAAGGCGAGGGAGCGCCGGAGGAACCCGGGAGCGTAGCGCTGCCCGCCGGGCTGCAGGGCCAGGAAGAACGCCGGCAGGCCAATGGTCAACCCGTCCAGGGCCGACAGTTGCCGGGGCAGGAAGGGAAAGGCCAGCAACAGGATGCCTGACACCACAGAGATGATGGTGGCGTAGACGGTTTTGCTCAGGAAGACCAGGGAAACGCGCTCGATGTTGCTGATGGCACGCCGTCCCTCGTCCACCACGGCCGGCAGCCGCTCGAAGCGGCCGTCCAGCAGGACCAGGCGGGCCACGGCCTTGGTTGCCGGGGAGGCCGAGTCCATGGCAATCCCCAGGTCGGCCTCCTTGAGCGCCAGGACATCGTTCACCCCGTCCCCCGTCATCGCAACGGTATGCCCCCGCCGCCTCAGGGCCTGGATCAGGTCCCGTTTCTGGGACGGTGTCACGCTCCCAAAGAGGCTGTGGGCCTCCACCGTTTCCTCCAGCTCAAGGGGATCGTCAGGAAGCCGGCGTGCGTCACAGGTAACACCGGTCCCAAACCCCACCCCGCGGGCCAGCGCACCCACCGTGCGGGGATCATCTCCGGAGATGATCTTGACTGTTACCCCCTGCCGCCGGAAGTAGTCCAGCGTCGACGCTGCATCCCGCCGGATGCTCTCGCGGAAGGTCAGCAGCAGAACCGGGACCAGCTCGGGCGGGAGCCCGGTCCCTGCGTCATCCGGGGGCAGCGGCGCCGGCAGGTACACCAGCGCCAGGGTCCGCAGGCCCGTTGCGGCGAGCGCTGCGGCATCGCCGTGCGCCTTTGCGCAGCGGGGACCGTGCAGCACCGCATCCGGTGCTCCCAGGATCCAGGTGCCGGCAGCAGGAGAGCCGGCCGCGAACGTCACCGCGCTCCACTTACGGGCAGAGGAGAAGGGAACCGAGTCCTGCTCCTGCGGCGGAACCTGCGCAGGGAAGGCTTTTCCAATGGCTGCCGCGGTGCTGCTGGCCTCCGGGTTGGCACCAAACCATTCCAGCGCCTGCCGCCAGCCGGGGGCAGGAACCGTCCCGGCGTCGTGGATGGCGTCGAACACGATGGAGCCGGAGGACAAGGTGCCGGTCTTATCCAAACAGAGGACATCCACCCGTGCCAGCACCTCCACGGCGGCAAGTTCCTGGATCAGCACTTTTTGGCGGGCAAGCCGGAGCCCGCCCACGGCGAAGGCCACGCTGGTCATCAGGAGCAGCCCCAGCGGAATCATGGCCATGATGCCCGCAACGGAGCCCACGGCCGCCGGCACCCACCGCCCTGATGCCATGGCACCGCCCCACCCGCCCTGCTCCTGCATCTGCGCATTGGTAAGCAGCAGGGCGGTGGGAAGAAGCAGCCAGGTAATGACGGCAAAGACCTTTTCCAGGCCCCGCCGGATCTCGGACGTCACCAGGGAAAACCGGCGCGCCTCGGCGGCCAAACCGTAGGCGAATGTGTCAGGTCCCACCCGGAGCACGGTGGCCCGCCCATTCCCGGCAAGGATCAGGGAACCGGAGAGCAGTACGGCACCGCCCTGCTTGGGGACGGGCTCAGATTCTCCGGTCAGCAACGATTCGTCCACCTCAAGCGGGTTCCCGTCCAGCAGCACCAGGTCCGCCGTGACCTGGTCTCCGGCGTTGAGTACCACCAGCTCGTCCGGGACCAGCTCTTCCGAGGATATGGTTTCCCGGGCACCGTTCCTGACCACCGTGCTCCTGGCGGCATGCAGGATGGCAAGCTGGTCAAGCAAGCGCTTGGCCCGGTATTCCTGGATGATGCCAATCAGCGAATTGCTGATGGCTGACAACCCGAACAGCGCATCACGCCACTGGCCAAGGACCAACAGCAGGATGAAGCACCCTCCCACCACGCCGTTGAAAAGGGTGAAGACGTTGGCCTGGACAATCTCTCCGACCGTCCTGCTGGTAGCCGTGGGCACACTGTTGATGCGGCCGGCAGCAGTGCGTTCCCGAACTTCTGCGGTGGAGAGCCCCTCCCGGGCATGGCGCGCGTCCACGCCCGGGACCGGGGCCCCGTTGTCCCCAGCTACCGTCATGGCCTGGCCAGGCTGCTGGCAGGTCAGTCCTGGTGCTGCTGCCTGTGCATGCGGGTGATGACCGTTGGGCAGGGCGGCTGGGTCAGCACCGCGTGTGCCGCGGACCCCAGAAGGAGCCTTTCAAAGCCACCCTTGCCGCGGCTGCCCAGCACCAGCAGGCGGGCGCCGGCAGCTGCCCGGACCAAGGCGTCCGCAGGTTCCAGGACAGTTTCCATCACGGTTTGCACCCTGAGATCCGGGTAGTCCTGCCGGAGGCCGGCCTCCGTCTCGGACAACACGATCTGCTCCTCCTCCATCACGTGGGTGGCGAAACTGCTTTGCGGCAGCCCGGCGGAGATCCAGCGGTTGGGGCCGGTGAACGCGTAGAGGACCGTCAGCTCCTCCCCGAGGGCGTCGGCTTCTGCTGCTGCAAAGGCAACGGCCTGCGTTGATTCCCGTGACCCGTCCACGCCCACCACGATGCCGCGGCCGTGCTCCTGGGCATCGCCGATGACAGCCACGGGGCACTCTGCCGTAGCCGCCGCCTGCAGGGCCCGGTCCGTCAGCGCGCCGCGGGTGTGGCCGCTGGTGCCCAGGACCAGCATGCTGGCATTTTTGGAGTAGTCACCCAGCGCGGCCCCTACGCCGCCTTCCAGGAGCTGGAGGGTAACCTGCAGGCCGGGCTCTGCTGCGGTGGCCTTCTCGCCGGCTTCCTTCAGCAGGCCCAGGCCCGATTCCCGCAGGACTTCAAGGTAGGGCAGGACTTCGGCGGCCATCCACCGGTCATCCACGACATTCACGACGGCGAGGGGGAGCTTGTGCCTGTTGGCCCGGGCTGCTGCCCACAACAGGGCGGCGTTGGACGCCGAGGAATCGGTGATGCCGACGGCGATTGGCTTGGCAGGTGCCATGGGTGACCATCCTTTGTGGGTTCTTTGGGGGAGTGTTCTGCCGGAGCAGGGGAGCGTCCGGTTGCCGGCCTAATCCGCGGTCGGTTCCCGCGGCGGCCACCAGTGGGTTGGCGCGGCGATGACGAACCTGCGCCCAGTGATCTCCTGCGGCGTGATCCGGATCAGGATGTTCTTTTGGCCGGGCTGCCAGGGTGAAAGCCCGGCATCCATGGCGTCCTGGGTTTCCTCGGCATCGGACACGACCACCGCGTGCCCCTTAAGGATGACGCTCCAGGCAATGGTGCCGTACTGGTTCATCCCGTCCGCCTCGACCGCCACTGCTCTCCGTTCAGCGAGGGAGGCAAGCTTTGTTCCTTCGCCGGTGCGGATGAGCAGGGTGCCGTTGGTGGGGACAAAGTTCACAGGATAGTTCTCCACCGTGTCCCCGTCGGTGAAGGCAATCCTGCAAAGGGACGTTGAACGAAGGTATCGCCAGCAATCGTGGACGCCCAGTTCCTTGATTTCCGGTTCAGTCGCGGCAGTATTCATGGCCGTAGCCTAAAGCCGGGCGCCGTTCCCGGCTAGGGAAAAAGGTCCCGCGCCCCCTAGCGCCCCCATTCCGGCACAATCAAAGGTATTTTTCCCCGTGCCCTCCTAGAATTAATTGCGAAGCGCCTTCATGCTCAGGTGAGGGTGGAATTGGGGGCGGAGGCCGGCACTTCCGTTTCGAATTCTTGGACCGCGCCAGGGACCTGCAGCGCTGCAGGTTCCTGCCGCAGGAGGTGGCACGTGAGTTCTGAGCAGCCTTGGCGCTCGCCGATGCGGGACAGAGTTGAAGACCTGATGCGGGACTTCACGGCCCGCGGGGACGAATTGCTTGACACGCAGGAACGGATCAACGGACTGTTGGCGGCGGTGGTGGCCCTCGCCGAGGACCTGAGCCTTGAGGCCGTGCTTGACCGGCTTGTGCGGTCCGCCTGCGCCCTGGTGGGCGCACGGTACGGCGCATTGGGAGTCATCGGAGAGGACCGAAGGCTGAGCCACTTCATCACGGTGGGAATCGACGAAGAAGGAATCCGATCCATCGGCGACCTTCCTACCGGCCACGGCGTGCTGGGCCTCTTGATCCGCGAGCCGAAACCCCTACGCCTCCATGACCTTGGCCAACACCCCATTACGTCCGGATTTCCCGCGAACCATCCGCCCATGAGGACCTTCCTGGGCGTGCCGGTCCGCGTCCGGGATGAAGTGTTCGGCAACCTCTACCTGACGGAAAAACAGGGCGGGGAGGACTTCACCGTGGAAGATGAAGACCTTGCGGTGGCCCTGGCTGCAGCGGCCGGAGTGGCGATCCAAAACGCCCGCCTGTTCGAAGACAGCAGCCGGCGGCAGAAATGGCTCGAGGCGGGGATGGAACTGAGCAGCAGGTTGATCATGACCTCTCACCCGGGGGATGGGGACAACCTGGATGTTGTTGCCGACACCGCCCTCAAGGTCTCGGACTCCGCGCTTGCAGTCGTGGCCGTTCCGGCCGGTGACGGCACGCTTCGCTGCCGTTCATGCCTCGGGGTGCAGGGTCTGCAGGCCGGCCAAGAACTCATGGTTTCACAAGCGGTATCGAGCGTCCTTGAGGGCGGCGGATCGTTGGTGGTGAAGGATCCGCGGCAGGTGTTCGAGGACGGGGTAGCGGAAAAGCTTGGCTCCGTACTCGTGTGCTCGCTTGGGCACAGCTCCAGCGACAATGGGGTCCTGCTGCTGGCGCGCTCACAGGGTACTGCTGTGTTCAGCCAGGCCGAGGCAGAGTCCAGCGCCATCTTCGGAAGCCGGATCGGACTAGCGCTGGACCTTGCCCGTGTGAACGCGTTGCGCGAACAGAACCTTCTGTTCACGGACCGGGAACGGATTGCCCGGGACCTGCACGACCTGGTCATCCAGCGTCTGTTTGCTGCCGGGCTGAGTATCCAGAGCCTGCGGCGCTACACCCTGGATCCGGTGGCGCATGAGCGCATCGCCGCCGTGACCACCGAACTCGATGAGACCATCCGCAAGCTGCGGGACACCATCTACTCCCTCCGCACAGCGGATGAGGAACGTGAACCGTTGACGGGCCGGATCCTGCGGGTGGTCCGGGAGAATTCCCGCAGCTACGCCCTGACCCCCAAGGTATCCCTGGACGGACCGGTGGACTCGATCCGCGAGGATGTGGCAGTGCATCTGTTGTCAGTACTGTCGGAGGGGCTCAGCAA
Organism: Arthrobacter sp. E1SS-5; assembly: GCF_057073715.1. Lineage (NCBI taxonomy): Bacteria > Bacillati > Actinomycetota > Actinomycetes > Micrococcales > Micrococcaceae > Arthrobacter > Arthrobacter sp. E1SS-5. The sequence goes on along the minus strand of NZ_CP172703.1, from coordinate 2,384,275 downwards.
TGCACTCCGGCATTCCGGCGCCGACGACATCCAGGTCACCGTTGCCGTGGGGCCTGGCGATGCTTCGGGTACGAACGGTGATGGCAGGAAAGCCCGTGCCGGGAATGCAGTCCAGCTCCTCATCCATGACAACGGCCGGGGGTTCGCCGAGCCCGGCCAGGTGAGCGGCCTGGCGAATATGCGCCACCGCGCTGAATTGCTGAAGGGCAGCTGCCTCATCGAGAGCGTTCCGGGGCAGGGCACGTCTGTGCGTTGGTCGGCACCACTCGGTTGACCTGTCCGGTCAGGCGGACTCCGGTGAGCTCCTGGTGACGTAAACGGCCGCCTGCGTCCTGCGCTCGAAGCCCAGTTTGGCCAGGATGGACGAAACGTAGTTCTTGACTGTCTTTTCCGCCAGGAACAGCTCGTCGCCGATCTGGCGGTTGGTCAGCCCCTGGCCGATCAGCGCCAGCACCTTCTTCTCCTGCGCGCTCAGGCCCTCCAACCGGGGATCTGTCGGTACGGTGGAAAGCCCGGTGATGATCTGCTGCTCCATCCCCGGGTCAAACAGTGATTCGCCGGCAGCGGCCTTCCGGATCCCGGCCAGGAGATCGTCGCTCCTGATCTGTTTCAGGATGTATCCGGAGGCACCTGCCAGGACTGCCCCGCGCAGGGCCTGTTCGTCGTCGTAGCTGGTCAGGATTAGGCAGCGCAGGCGGGGATCGAGGGAACGAACGTCCCGGCAGACTTCGATGCCCGTACCGTCAGGAAGCCGCCCGTCGAGAATGGCAATGTCCGGGTGCAGGGCCGGGATGCGGCGGGTCGCTTCGGCCGCAGACCCGCTTTCGCCTACTACCAGGAACCCCTCGCCTTCCAGCAGGTCCTTCAGCCCCTGCCTGACAAGCTCATGGTCATCGAGGATGAACACGCGGACCGGCCCCAAGGATCCTGTTGGCCCATAAGTCCCTGCTTCATGCTTGTGCACCGAACGCTCCCAATGTCTTCAGGATCATGACCCCGCGGCATGCGGGGTAGCCCCGGGGAGGGCCTGGTCCCATTGTTACCCGGGGAGGCGGGTGCGGGAAGGGACCAAAGTCCACGTAACCGGATCCCACCGCCCGATGGCCCAGCCGCTCCTGCCGCGCGGACCTGATGACCTTCGGCCCTTCCCCGGGAAGCGTTTGTGGCCCATTCTGGGACGATCCGCCGGAGAGTACCCGGCCACAGGAAAGTACATGGCAGGACAGCGATTGGAGCCGGCATGAATGCCCCTGAACAGCACCCGAGGATCATCGTTGGCGTGGACGGATCCGAAGCCTCCGTCGCCGCGCTCCGGGTGGCCCGGGCCATGGCGGAACCTATGTCGGCGAAAGTCGAAGCCTGGGCGTGCTGGGACGTTCCGGCCGGCTACGGGGTGTACCTCGCCGTCGGGATCGAAGGGTTCAAGTATGCCGCGGAACAAGTACTCCACCAGGCCCTCGCAGAGGCTTTCGGGGAACTGCCTCCGTTCGTGCACCCCCGGCTGGTCCGGGGTAAGCCCGGCCCGGCGCTGATTGACGCCAGCCGCAATGCGTCCCTGCTGATCGTCGGCAAGAGGGGGCACGGGAGCTTCGTCCCCGGTTCGGTGAGTTCGGCGTGCGTGAGCCACGCGCACTGCCCGGTGCTGGTGGTTCACGGTCCGGAGGCGGAAGCCCCGGAGACAGAGACCCGGACAGAGGCGGCGGCTGAAGAAGCGGGCGGAGCCCATCCCCGTTCAGCCGTGGTGCCCTGACCGGCCTTCTCCCACCAGTTCATGCAGTCCTTCAACTGCATGGGCGAGTGACAGCCCGGGAGACTGGACGACGAAAGGCATCAGGAGGCGGTTCTCCTTGTCCAAATGCAGCGCGAAGATCCGCTGGATGGCACCGGCCGCAACTGCGGCAGGGACCCCGTCAGCCGTCCTGAGTTCCTCGACCAGGCCGACGATGACGTGGTGCTCGGCCAGCATGCCGTCCACCAGCAGTTTGGCCTCAGGCGTGCCGTGCGGCCCGCTGTAGAGCGGACCCTCCTCGGCCAGGGCATGGGGCACCAGTTCCTTGTCACACCAGTCGAGGAGGGTGGCCTGCGCAGCCTGCCCAGCGGCAGGTTCGGCCGCCTCCACGGCCTCGGTGAGCAGCCCTACCAGCCCGTTGAGGTGCCGCAGCATATCCGCATGGTGGGCCTCCACCGCCTGCAGCGCCTGCTGCTCGGACGAAAGGTCCTTGCCGTTCCCGTTCATTCGTTGTTGCCTTCCAGTTGCCCAACGTGCCGGTTCCTGCTGCGCAAGGACCACCGAAGGTCCTTGATGGCCCAGTAGGCGCCGCCGTTCATGACGGCAAACCCTGCGATGCCCACCGAAGGGACCCGGATCACCAGGCCAAGGAGGAGGACGCCCACGCCTGCGGCGAAGAGCAGTAATCCCCGGCTGATGCGGGTCCGGAGGGACAGCGCTGCGATGTCCCGGCTGAGCAGGCCGGCGAGCCGGGGATCGTCTCCTTCCAGGCCATGACCGATCAGTTCGAGTTCGCGTTTCTCGAATTCAGAGAGTGGCACAGCTGCACCCCACTGTCCGTTGCCTGCGGAAAGCACGGAATCAAGTACCCGGCTGGCCACGCAGGACGGCCAGCCTGTTCTGGTATTCCACCGCGTCGATCTCCCCGCGGGCGAAGCGCTCGGCGAGCACATCCTCCGCCATCCGCGGGGATTGCTGCATGGGGTGCTGGGAGGGTGCCCGCAGGGAACGGGCCAGCAGGACAATACCGGTGATGATCGCCCCCCAGACCACCACCATGCTGATGCTCATCAGGACATAGCCCCACAGGCCCATGCCGTCATTCCAGCCGTACACTTCCACGACCTCCGGTCTTACAAGGCGGGCGCCAGCCGTCTGCCTTTCCCTTTCAGTATCGGGCGCTCCCGGCGTGGGCGGGAGAGCCGTTGGTCCTGTTCAGCGCTGCCGGGACGGTGCTGTAATCGCATCGGCCTAGGCGGGCTGCTGAACCCGCGGCACTAAAAGCCCCGGCGCCGGAAGCGCTTGTCCACGGCGACGACGATGGCGGCCAGCAGCGCCAGGCCGAGGATCCGCAACCACGCCTCTGCGCTTATGGCAGCGGTGTGGAAGAGCTCGTTCATCAGCGGGATGTAGGTGAGGGCCAGTTGGCCGGCTGCCTGGACCAGGACGCCGAGGAGCAGCCAGCGGTTGCCGAAGGGCCTGAGCCGCCAGGCGGGGCGGGTCAGGGACCGGCAGCTGAAGAGGTAGAACACCTCCACCGCCACGAAGAGATTCACCGCGGAGGTGCGGGCCTGCGCTACCGACGCGCCTACGGCCACCTCGTGTTCGAAGAGCCACCAGGCCCCGGCCACCAGGAGGGCCGAGACGAGCAGGATCCGAACGGTGAGTGCCCATGTCAGGAGGGGGCGGTCAGGTGCCCGGGGCGGCCGGGACATCAGGCCCGGTTCCTTTGGCTCGAAGGCGAGCATCAGTCCAAGGGCGACGGCGGTGGTCATGTTGATCCAGAGGATCTGGGTGGGCAGGATAGGCAGCGTCGCCCCCAGCAGGATGGCCACGAGAATCACCAGTCCTTCGGCCATGTTGGTGGGGAGGGTCCAGACGATGAATTTGGTCAGGTTGTCGAAGACATTCCGCCCCTCTTCGACCGCTGCCTCAATGGTGGCGAAGTCATCATCGGTCAGGACGATGTCCGCTGCCTCCTTGGCCACCTCGGTTCCGGTGCGCCCCATCGCAATGCCCACGTTCGCCTGCCGCAGGGCCGGGGCGTCGTTCACGCCGTCGCCGGTCATGGCGGCCACGTGGCCGCGGGACTGCAGGGCATCAATAAGGCGAAGCTTCTGTGCAGGCGAAACGCGTGCAAACACCGTGGCGCGCTCCACGGCATCCGGGAACCGGTCGGCCGGTATGTCGTCCAACTGGGCACCTGTCAGGGCGGTCCCGGCGTCATGGTCCGCTGCCAAACCAACCGCCGAGGCTACGGTCACCGCCGTCCGTATGTGGTCTCCCGTGATCATCTTGACTCCCACCCCGGCGCGCCGGCAGGCCGCGACTGCGGCCGCGGCCGCTGACCGCGGCGGATCGTGCATGGCCTGGAGCCCGGTCAAGGTCATCCGGCCCCGCAACTCCATGGCGGACAGGTGGCCGTGGTCGGCTGGAAGGTGCATCACGGCGGTGGCAAGCACCCGGAGCCCGGTGTCCGCGAGCGCGTGTGCAGCAGTGAGCACCGAATGTCTGCGGAGGGGCCTGGCGCCGCCGGCGGTGTCCATTTCGTGGGCGCAGAGGTCCAGGACCCGTTCCACGGCGCCCTTGACGAACACTGTGCCGCCGCCGCGGGGAAGCGTCGAAGCGTGCAGTGTAGCCATGAACTGCCGCTCAGAGGTGAATGGCTGCTCCGCCTGCCGGGGGTTGGAGGCCAGGAAATCCCGGACCCGGATGCCGCCTTTGCCTGCTGCCACCAGCATCGCAGCCTCGGTAGGGTCACCCCGGACCTGCCAGCTGGACCCCTCGGACCGAATGCCTGCATCATTGCAGGCAGCACCGCCCAGGAGGGACCAGTACAGGGCCGCGTCCCGCTCCTCCGGCCGCGCTGCCGCGCGAGGCGCCTGTCCGCCGCGGACGCCGTCTCCGGTTGACGGGATGATGTGCCCCTCCGGTCCGTAGCCGGAACCCGTGACGTCATACCTTCCTGACGGCGTCCAGATTGTCCGGACTGTCATCTGGTTCTCCGTGAAAGTGCCCGTCTTGTCCGAGCAAATCACCGTGGTGCTGCCCAGCGTTTCCACCACGGGAAGCCGGCGGACCACTGCACGGCGGCGGGCCATCCTGCGGACGCCGATGGCAAGGGTCACCGTCACGGCGGCGGGAAGACCCTCCGGAATGGCGCCCACGGCCAGTGCGACGGCGGCTGTGAACATTTGTCCCGGACGTTCCCCATGGGCCAGGCCGGCGAGGAAGGCCACGGCGGCGAGGGCAAGGATGGCCAGGGTGAGCGTGGTGCTGAACCGTGCCAGCTTCAGGGTCAACGGCGTGGCCACAGGGCGGACGGCGCCCATGAGGCGGTGGATCTCGCCGAGTTCGGTTTCGCCGCCGATGGCGACGACGATTCCTGCGCCGGTGCCGGCGGTCACCAGCGTGCCGCTGTACAGCATGTTCCTCCGGTCAGCCACGGGCGTGACCCGGGGGAGTACCACCTCGTCCTTGGCCACGGGCTCAGATTCTCCCGTAAGTGCGGATTCGTCCACCCGGAGGGAGGACAGGCGTACCAGGCGCAGGTCGGCGGGTACCTTGTCTCCCGCCTCGAGCAGTACCAGGTCTCCTGGAACCAGGTCCTCGGAGGGGACCTGCTTCCTTTCACCGCCGCGCATCACGGCGGCGTGCGTGCGGACCAGCGAGTGGAGGGCATCCAGGGCTGCTTCTGCCCGCACCTCCTGGACGAACCCGATCAGCGTGTTGACCAGGACCACCGCGAGGATGACCCCCGAATCCAGGAATTCACCAAGGAACACGGTCACCACGGCGGCGGCCAAGAGGACATAGACCAACGGGTTGTTGAATTGGCGTCCCAGCTTGCGGGCAATGCCCCCGCTGCGCGACCGCGGAAGCTCGTTTCTCCCGAATTGCGCGCGCCGGCGCTGCACCTCGTCATGGCCCAGGCCCCCGGCGGCGTCCGTTCCCAGCAGGATCACCACCTCGTGGACCGGCAGCCCATGGTGGGCCGGATCCTGGGCACCCTCCTGCCTTCGGCTGCCCGATCCCGGCACCGGACTCTTCAACCGCCCCTTCCTGGTGGTCCGCCGTCGTGCTTCACTGGCCGGCACCGCCCTCACCCGTCCCGGACGTTAGTGGCCTGCCCCGGAGCTGTCCCGGTCAGCTGTTCCCGGAACCTTCGGGGTGCTCCTCCGGGGTGTGCACCACCAGGACGGGACAGTGGGCGTGGGCCACGATGGCGGAGCTGACGGAGCCCAGGAGCAGGCCGCCGAATCCGCCGTGCCCCCGGCGGCCCACCACGATCATGTCGGCGTCGCGGCTGGCGTCGATCAGCGCTTCACGGGGGTGGCTGCGGACCAGTGTGGAGGTGACATTTGCCGGCGTCTCCGCTCCGAACGCCTGCGCCACGGCCTCGTCCAGGACCTTTTTGGCACCTTCCTCGAAGCCTTCGATCCCCATCATGACGTAGCCGCTGTACATCTGCGGGTACTCCCAGCAGGCAATTGCCTGGACCTTCGCGCGCAGCGGAATGGCGAGCCGCTGCGCCTGGCGGAGTGCTTCCACGGACGGCTCAGAACCGTCAACGCCTACTACGATCCTGGCGATTGGTGCCCCGGCAATGCTCATTTCGCTCCCTAAGGTCCGGCCCGGCAGGGTTGCCCCGCGCTGTCACGCCAATCATGCCTGCATGCCTGGGCCCGGGCTAGGGCCGAAGGTCATGGCGCCCCGGCCGGTGGCATAGAGACGGGTGGCGTACCGGCCGGTGGAATGGCCGCGCCGGGCCAAACAGGCTCGGTGGCGCCCTGGTCCAGCCGGAACGGCGGATATTCGTCCCGCATCAGTGCGGTATACGCCAGGACCCGGTAGATCCAGCGGTCCACGCCGAGGATGAAGTCGAACAGCGGGCGCGGGTAGCGGCCGGTGAACAGCAGGATCACTGCCGCGATCAGGGCGTACCGGCCGGTGGAATGGCCGCGCCGGGCCAAACAGGCTCGGTGGCGCCCTGGTCCAGCCGGAACGGCGGATATTCGTCCCGCATCAGTGCGGTATACGCCAGGACCCGGTAGATCCAGCGGTCCACGCCGAGGATGAAGTCGAACAGCGGGCGCGGGTAGCGGCCGGTGAACAGCAGGATCACTGCCGCGATCAGGACCAGCACCCCCAGCAGGGACGGTCCCGCGTCCTGTACATAGGTTGTCCCGCCAAAGTTGTTGTCCGCCCGCCAGCGCCACGTGGTGTTGGTAAACGCGCCGATGACCAGCAGGTGCGGGATCGAGAGAAGCCACCATTTCACCAGGACCAGGCCGCGGGAGAGCCGCTCGGGGTAGTCCACGTCAAAGTCGGCGGGGTAATTGGTGCGCCTGAGGGTGAACGGCGGATACAGGTCCGTGCCGACGGCGGCGTAGGCGTAGAACGCCACCCGCCAGTTCCACCGCATGACCCCGACGTTGAAGTCGAACAGCGCCCGCGGGTAGCGGCCGGTGAACAGGATGCCGAACCCGGCCACGATGGTGGTAATGACTAAAGCGAACCAGAGGAAGAAGAGAAGGATGAAATGCGGGATGGCGAGGAACCATTTCACCAGCCACATCCACCGTGACAGGGCGGGATCCAGCTCACCGAAAAGCCTTGCGGGATAGCCGGGACCGCTTGGTACCGGGGCGAAGGGCCCGGAGGGCGTCGCAGCCCCGGGTGCCGGTGGCGCTCCCGTCAACGGCGGGGGATATGCGGGCGCGCCTGTTGCCGGGCCGCCGTAGGGCGGTCCGCCTGTTGCCGGGCCGCCGTAGGGCGGTGCGCCTGTTGCCGGGCCGCCGTAGGGCGGTCCGGCGGAAGGGGGTCCGGCAGGGGGCGGCGCGGCGTGCCGGCCGAGGCCGGAGGCCCCAAAGATGATGAGGGGAATGCCGATCACCAGGGCAATGATCCCGCCCACCAGCAGGCCCGTGGCTGCCGGCTGGAACAGGTCCGAGTGGAAGCCTGCCTGCAGCCGCACATCCACCCCCTGGGAGGCGTCGGCGTTCATCACCACTACTTCCCAGGTACCTGGCGCGATGTTCCAGGCGAGCTCCTGCTGCCCGGAACCGGAAGCGGAGGCAGTCCAAAAGCGCTGGTCCCCCGGGGCAGACGCCGGGTTGCCGCCCGGCACGTCCCGGTAGTCCGCACGGAACGGCTGCTGGCGGATGTTCAGCAGCTCCGAGTGGTGCACGCCTGACAGGTACCGCTCCACGTCGGCCTGGGGACCGATGCCAATGAACACCGGTTTGTCCGGGGTCTCTGATGCAGCCCGCAGCCGCAGCGTGCCGATGTCAAAGGGCAGCCTGCCGGGAACGTCCTCGCCGATTGCGTCAGCCCGCGGCGAGGTGAGCGCAAAGGAATTGACGGAAAAGCGTGACGTACCGGACGTCAGGTAGCCGTCGCCCTGGATGGTTCCCACCGCTGACGCCACGGCACCGCCTGCCAGCGCAGCCAAGCCAGGGAGCGTGATGAGGATCCCGAGGATAAGCATGATGATGGCAGCGGGCTTTTTCATGGGGTCAAAACCTTCCGCGCGCGGAATACAGGGTGCTGGCAGGAAGACCGGCAAAGGCGGTACTGCCTACAGAGCGTTGGCAGCGTCAGTCCGGGTGATGATCACGGGGCACGGAAGGTGCTTCAGGACGCCGTGCGCGGTGGACCCGAGCAGGAGGCGCTTGAAGGCGCCCTTGCCCCGGCTGCCCACCACCAGCAGCCTTGCCCCGGCGGCGGCCTCGACAAGGGCGGCAACCGCGCCGCGTTCGGTTTCAAGCCGCTGGTGCACAATCAAGTCCGGGTAGTCTTCCTTGAGCCCTGCCACCGCCTCGGAGAGCACCACCCGTTCCTCGTCGGCGATAAGCTCCGCCATGGCTGCGGGCGACAGGCCGGCGTCGATGATGGGATCCGGCACGTCAACGGCGTACACGACGGTGAGTTCGTCGCCTTCGCGGTCTGCCTCCGCGGCCGCGAAGGCGACCGCCTGGGTCGATTCCGGGGATCCGTCAACGCCCACCACAACACCGGACCTGCCTTCGAGATCCTGTGTTCCGACGACGGCGACAGGGACCTTGGCGGCTGTGGCCACCTGGAGTGCGCGGTCGGCAAGGGTGCCGCCGAAGTGGCCGCTGCCCGAACCGATGACCATCATCGAGGTCCTCTTGGAGTACTTGGCAAGGGACCCGCCCACGCTGCCGGTCAACAACTCCGTTTCAGGGGTGACCGTAACCGTTCCTTCGAGGCGTCCGGCGGCTGTTTTCAGGAGTTCCTCCCCGGCCTGCTGAAGCGTTCCAAACCACGGATACGGTTCGGCAACCCACCGGTCGTCCACCACATGGAGGATTACCAGCGGCAGGTCCGCACGGTGGGCGCGGCGGGCGGCCCACACGACGGCGGCCTGGCTTTGTGCTGAGTCGTTGGTGCCCACAGCGATGGGTTTCCGGGATGTCATGGCCGCACTTCCTGCCTGTCGTGAACTGGCTTCTGCCATTCAAGACTGGCCCGGGTTCCGCCGGCTCTCTAGGGCCGAAAGTCACGGAAGCGCTGTTCAGGGGCGCTTCACGCCCCGGGCGCGGCCGGAGCGATAGGCTCCGGGCCGGGTGTGTCCCTGTCGGCCAGCGTCTTGTAGATGGTCCAGCCGACGGCGGTCAGCGGCACGGCCAGCAGCGCACCGATGACGCCGGCCAGCGTTGCCCCCACGGCCAGTGCCAGGATGATCACCAGCCCGTGGATCCTCAGGACCCGGCCCATGAAGAGGGGCTGGAGGAGGTGGTGTTCCAGTTGGTTGGCAGCAACGAGGATCACCAGGACCACCAGCGCGGGAACCGGTCCGTTCTCCACCAGGGCCACCAGCACCGCCAGGCTGCCGGCGGTGGTTGCGCCGATAATCGGTATGAAACCACCCAGGAAGACCACTGCGGCGAGGGGGACCGCCAACGGAACCCGCAGGATCAGGAGCCCGGTAAGGACGATGACGGCGTCAATGGCTGCGATAATGAGTGTCCCCCGGACGTAGCCGCCCAGCACCACGATGCTGCGTTCGGCCGCCAAATGTGCCTTGCCCTGGCGGGTCCCCGGGAGGAATCCGATCAGGAACCCCCGGATCTTCTCGCCGTCCTTGAGGAAAAAGAACAGGATCACGGCTGTCAGGACTGAACCTGCCACAATCTCCCCGGCCGTCCGCAGGCCCGTCAGCGCGTCGGCGCCCAGGGTTCCTCCAGCCAAAAACTTCTGGAACTCGCCGCGGGCTGCGTCGATCTGGTCACTGGTAAGGGCCCCAGGGCCGGTGGTGATGAATTGCTGCAGCTGGCCAATGCCTGCTTCTGCCCGGGCAGCCAGGACGGAGGCCTGCTGCCTCACCAGGGCGATGATTCCACCCACCACTCCGGCCGCCACCGCCAGGATCACCAGGAAGGAAGACAGCACCGCCAAGGCGCGGGGCCAGCCCCGAGCCGCGAGCCAGCGGACGGCAGGAGCCATTGCCGACGCCAGGATTAACGCAACCAGCACCGGGATGGTGACCAGCGGGACACGGATGGCGGCCGTCACCGCCACCCAGGCAAGTGCCAGGACGGACAGTGCCTGGATGGCCCGGATGCCGGCCCGGCCCAATGCGTCGGTCCATAGGAGGGACATCCGGGCGGCGAAGGACTGGGGCCGGGGCGGCTGTGCCGGGGGCCCGTCGGGGGACATTTTGGGTTCCATGCGATTCTCCTTGCTGGCCATCACGTTTTCTGCCCCATTTGCCTGTTCCTTACCCAGGACGGTTCACATCCAAGCCAGTTCGTCAGTATGCTTACTATTGTCCGCTGAACGGCAACAGGAAAGGCATCATCATGACTGAGCAGAACGTCCCTGACGATGAGCTGGAAGTTGTGGAGGAGGACGATGTGCCTCTCGACGAAACTCCCGGCGCGGCATCGTCGCTGGAACTGGACCCTGTGATGGGGGAACCCGACAGCTACCCGGGCGCTGCGGAGAACAATCCGGAACGCTGGCAGGAAGACCCCCTGTTGCAGAACGAGGCGGTCTCGGGAGAAGAAGAGGACTTCCTGAGCGAGCAGACGCTGCGGGACGAAAGCGCGCAGGCCCGCTACCGCTCCGGCGATGAACAGGTGCCCCCCGGTACGCCCACGCTGGGGGAGGCTGCGGCCGACGTCGATTTCGGCGAAAACCCCACAGGTCCCGAAGCGGACGCCAGCGACGACGAGGAAAACTTCGGCGGCTCCCCGCTCAGCCAATTTGAGCCGGACGACCTGGAACGATAGCGGTCCAAGGGTCCGGGCCCGCGGGGCCCGGACCGCGGGAAGGAAAGAGATGCACTCCAAGGAACTGCTGCTGGAGGCCTTCGACCGGCTTCCTTCACTTGTCCGCCAGGCACTGGAAGGGCTGGACGAGGCGGACCTGCAGCGCCGTCCTGCCGGTAACGGCAATTCCATCGGCTGGCTGATCTGGCATACGGGCCGGGTGGAAGATGCACAGGTGGCCTCCGCCTCCGGGCTGGAGCAGGTTTGGACGGGAGAAGGCTTTGTATCCCGTTTCGGGCTCCCGCTTGCGGAACGGGACACGGGCTACGGCCACTCCAGTGAACAGGTGGACGCAGTCAGGGCGCCCCGCGGGCTCCTGCAGGAATACTACGAGGCGGTCCACCGGCAGACCGCCAAGGTCCTGCAGGGTATTGATGATCCGGACCTGGACCGCGTGGTCGACGAACATTGGGATCCGCCGGTAACCCTCGGAGTGCGGCTGGTCAGCATCCTGGGGGACTGCCTCCAGCACCTCGGCCAGGCAGCATATGCCAAAGGGCTGCACGCGGAGCCGGCAGACGCCCCAAGTGCGTGAACTCGTGGTGCTGGGCACGGCTTCCCAGGTTCCCACCCGCACACGGAACCACAACGGGTACTTCCTGCGCTGGGACGGCGAAGGACTCTTGTTCGACCCCGGCGAGGGCACCCAGCGCCAAATGATCCATGCCGGGGTGGCGGCAAGCCAGATCACCAGGATCTGCCTCACCCACGTGCACGGAGACCACTGCTACGGCCTGCCGGGGGTCCTGTCCCGAATGGCCCTGGACGGTGCTTCACACCCCGTTCACCTTCACTATCCTGCCTCCGGCGAACAGATTGTCCAGGCCCTCGTGGCTGTCAGTTCGCCCGGTATCGACCTGCGGCTCCATCCGCACTCCGGCGCCGGACCCGTGGCGGACGGCCTGGAGATCCGGCCGCTGAGGCATCGCATCGAGACGTACGGATACCTGCTCACCGAGCCTGACGGCCGCACCTTCCTTCCGGAACGGCTCCGGGCGGCAGGAATCGAAGGGCCTGACGTGGGCCGACTGCAGCGCCAAGGCTTCTTCGGCGCAGTCGCGTTGGAGGACGTAAGCGTCCCCAGGCCCGGCCAGCGCTTCGCGTTCATCATGGACACCGCGCCGTGCGCCGGCGCGGAGGAACTGGCCGAGGGCACGGACCTTCTGGTCAGCGAATCGACATTCAGCAACGACGACGGCGGGCTGGCGCACCAGTACTTGCACCTGACCGCCGGGCAGGCAGGGGAGCTGGCGGCGTCCGGAAAGTCCCGGACGCTGGTGCTCACCCATTTTTCCGCACGGTATGGCGACGACATGTCCCTGCTTGCGGAGCAGGCGCAGGCACGTGCTGCAGGGACCACGGTCATCGCAGCCCATGACCTGCAGCGCATAGCCGTGCCTCCGCGGCGGCACCAGGTGCGGGAATCAGCGGACCATCATGACGGCGATAGGGTTAAACCATGACGGCAGCAGCTGAATCCATGGTGGCTTTTGACGGCCGCTTCGCGCGTGAACTGTCGGAACTCGCTGTTCCCTGGCAGGCCGAGGAGGCCCCCAGCCCCGGCCTCCTTGTCCTCAACGAGAAACTGGCGCGTGACTTGGGCCTGGACGCGGAGTACCTGCGCAGTCCCGAAGGCGTGCGGCTCCTGGTGGGAAATCACGTTCCTCCTGGCGCCACACCGGTGGCGCAGGCTTACGCCGGCCACCAGTTCGGCGGATACTCGCCCCTGCTCGGTGACGGGCGGGCGCTTCTGCTGGGCGAGGTCACGGACCGGAGCGGACGACTCCTGGACATCCACCTCAAAGGCTCTGGACGCACGCCGTTCGCCCGCGCGGGGGACGGCAGGGCCGTCGTCGGGCCCATGCTGCGCGAATACCTCGTCAGCGAGGCTATGTACGCCCTGCACATTCCCACCACCAGGGCACTCGCCGTCGTGGGCACGGGCCGCCAGGTCCGGCGCGACGGTATGCTGCCGGGCGCCGTCCTGGCCAGGGTGGCAAGCAGCCACCTGCGCGTGGGCAGCTTCCAATATGCGCGTGCCACCGAGAACCTCGACCTTCTGAAGCGCTTGGCGGACCATGCCATCAGCAGGCACTACCCCCAGGCCGCGGAAGCCGAAAACCCCTACCTGGCACTGTTCGGGTCGGTCGTCTCCGCGCAGGCGGAACTGGTGGCCCGCTGGATGCTGGTGGGATTCGTCCACGGGGTCATGAACACGGACAACATGACCATCTCAGGGGAAACCATCGACTACGGCCCCTGTGCGTTCATGGATGCCTTCAATCCTGCGGCCGTCTACAGTTCAATCGACGTCAGCGGCCGCTACGCCTACGCCAACCAGCCGGTTCTGGCCGAATGGAACCTTGCCCGGCTGGCGGAGGCGATGCTGCCGCTTATCCACGAAGACCAGGAGCAAGCGGTGGCCCCGGCGGTGGAGGTGCTCGGCCGGTTCCGGGGGCATTACAGCAGGGCATGGACCAGCGGGATGAAGGCGAAGCTGGGACTCGGCGGCGGCGCAGGAAGTGACGACGCGGCGGCATCCGGGCTGGTGGATGAAGCCATTGCCATCCTGAAGGACGGCCCCGTGGATTACACCCTCTTCTTCCGTAACCTTGGCAAGGCGGCCCGGGGCGAGCTTCGTCCGGTGCGGGGGATGGTGCTGGATTTGGCCGCGTTTGATTCCTGGGCGGAGCGGTGGAAGGCACTTAAACCAGATGCGGAGCTGATGGACAGGGTCAACCCGGCGTACATCCCCAGGAACCACCTTGTGGAGGAGGCGTTGGCCGCTGCCACGGACGGAAACCTGTCACCCTTGGAGCAGCTGCTGGAGGCAGTCAGCGACCCCTTCACCGAGCGGTCCGGGCTTGAACGCTACGCGGAAGGCGCCCCTGAAGACTTCGGCAACTATATGACCTTCTGCGGGACCTGACAGCTGCAGACGCGAAGGGCGGATGCAAGAGAAGGGCGGCAGCCGGTTTTACCGGCCGCCGCCCTTCTTGTTTAGTGCCTGCGCGGTTGCGCGCCTGCGGTTGTGCGAAGACTAGGCGACGCGGACCGCGGAGTAGCCGCCGAGCCAGCTGATGGAGTGCACCTCGGTGTCGTAGCCGTTCACGCCGCCGCTGACAACCTGGCCGTTGCCGGCGTAGACGCCCACGTGGCCGGAGGTGATGATCAGGTCGCCGGGAGCAGGAGCGCTTACCACGGTGCCGTACTGGAAGAACTGGGTGGGGGCAAGATCGCCCACGGACTTGCCCACCGAGCGCAGCGCCTTCTCAACCATGGCAGTGCAGTCCTGCTGCACGCCCAGCTGGCTGTAGGCGTTCGCCAGGATGGCAGCGCCGGTGCCCGTGCCGGTGGGGGCTGACACGGGGGTGGCCGAGGCGTAGGACATGTTCATGACGGTGTTGGCCGGAGCGGAGGCTGCAGTCTGCACGGGTGCTGCTGCGGGAGCCGGTGCCGCGGTGTAGCTTGCTCCGGGGATCTGGATCTGGTCGCCGGGGTAGATTACCGAGGACAGGGCCAGGCCGTTGGCGGACAGGACATCGTTCAGGCTGACACCGTAAGCCGACGCGATGGCTCCGAGGGTGTCGCCGGAAACAACGGTGTGAACGCTTCCTGCTGCCGCTGCCGGAGCGGCAACGGGGGCCGCAGGTGCGGAGTAGGCCTGCACGTTGGTCTTTTCAGTGGTGTCCGGGCCGGTGACACCGGCGTGGGCCGGGGCTCCGACGCCGAAGGCAATGCCGGACGCTGCAGCAACTGCCAGCGCAGGGCGGCCCAGCGAACGGGCCTGGGACTTGGCTGTCACGGCGAGGCCCTCGAGAACAATGGAGCGGGCCGGAGTTGCGCGGTGACGGGCAGGGGTGGAATTTTTTGACACGGTTGATCGCCTCTCCCATGCCTGCGGGGTGAGCTGTCGGGTTCGGGCTGGAGATACCCGGCCGGAAGCAACCCCGTTACGGACGGAGGCGCTATCGACTTAACCCCAAGGCCACAAGGTGGCCGCGGAAACTTGGTTCCCCCGTCCCTGCCAGCTGGAGCGGTTGTATCCCATGATCAGCGGCAGGGCTCGGCATACTGATGGGAATGTCCCGACTGAGAGGGACACCTGAAGACCATAACCCACATGCAGGGGCATTGTCACATTTGGATAACAGACGAGGTCCGGCTCTCGAATTACGCAAACGTGTGGATGTTACCGGCCGTCCTCGCCTGACGTCGCCTTATAGCCCCGGCATCCAGAGAGGTAACGCTACGGATACGGACCCGTGATGATAGTGCGGCTCCCTCATCGCAACCGGCCGTTTCCATACATCAGTCCGCCATTGGACCGCTAGGCTGTTTCCATGCCAGATTTCCACCGGTTCCGGGTGCTGCTCGAAGAGGAGCGGGCGCGGCGGCTGGAGCTGCTGCCGGCGCTGCGGGCTGATATCGCCGCGGCGAATTCGGCCCGGCAGGACTCCAATGTCGATGACGAGCACGATCCCGAAGGGGTCACGATTGCTTTCGAGCTTTCGCAGGCTTCGGCCCTCCTGAAGCAGAGCTCGGCCGGGCTTGACCAAATAGATGCGGCGCTGGCCCGCCTGGCCGCGGGGACCTATGGAACCTGCGCCGTGTGCGGGGAACCCATTGCCGAAGGCAGGCTGGAAGCCCGGCCGTGGACGCCGTTCTGTATCCGGCACGCCTCGTCCGGCCGGGGACGATGACCGGCCCGGCGGATGTGGTGTCCGCGGCGGTGGAGTTCGTTGACCGGACCCTCCAGAACGAGGGCGCCTGGTACCGTGCGGACGACGTCGGGAACCGGCTGGGCTGGGCGTTGGACTCTTATGGCTCCTCCATCGGCGCGGTGCGCGGCACGGTGCGCGACACGCTGCGTAAATTCAAGGACCTGGACCACGACGCCACGGTGATGCTTGCCTCCGCCCTGTGGGGACAGCCCAGGCCCGGCTCCCGTCCGGTGTTTGAGCGCAGGTTGGCGGCCGTTGTGCTGTTGCAGTCAAGGGTGCGCCTGCTCCGGCATTCGGACCTGACCCGGCTGGAAGGCTTCCTGCGTTCTGCCCAGGCGGCTGACCTGGCGCAACCCCTCCTTGCCGACGTCCTGGTGCCGCTGCTGTCCGGCCTTGGGGAGCGCGAGCGGCAGCGGGCCAGCGTGGTCCTGGCCCGGTGGCGGGACGACCCCGATCCGCAGCTTCAGGCAGCGGCAGCCGCCCTCGAAAACGATTTGACCCTTTGACCTCGAAACCGGGAGATCCACATGAACGAGCACTTTGACCTTGACCGTTTTGTTGCCGCTCAAAACAGCGCCGGAACCTACGACCAGGCGCTGGGGGAGCTGCAGGTCGGCAGGAAATCCGGGCACTGGATGTGGTTCGTCTTCCCGCAGATCGCTGGCCTGGGGCAGAGCGCAACGTCCCGCAAGTACGCCATCTCTTCACTCGCCGAGGCGCGCGCCTACCTGGACCACGAGGTACTGGGACCGCGGCTGCTGGAGTGCGCGCTGGTCCTGGCGAACCATGCCGACCAGTCCGCCGAGGACATTTTCGGCGGCATCGATGCCAAAAAGCTCCGGTCGTCCATGACACTGTTTCTCCGGGCGGCACCCGGAGAAACAGTGTTCAAGACCGTCCTGGCCCAGTTCTTCGACGGCCAGCCTGATCCTGCCACCGACGAAATCCTGGCCGGCCAGGCGGCTAACTGACCTTCTGTTGACGGTCCTGCCAGCCTGGCGCTCACGCTAGGGCGTGGGGCTGCCGCCGTTGACGTTCAGCGTCTCGCCCACCACGTAGCTGGACTCGGGTGAGGCCAGGAAGACGTAGGCGGGTGCCAGCTCCGCAGGCTGTCCTGCCCGGCCCAGGGGAGTGGACTGTCCGAATTCCGGCAGCTGCTCCTTGGGCTGGCCGCTGCTGACCTGCAATGGGGTCCAGATGGGCCCCGGCGCCACGGCGTTCACCCTGATCCCCTTGGGGGCCAGTTGCTGCGCCAGCCCCTTGGTGAAGTTGTTGATGCTGGCCTTGGTGGTGGCGTAGTCCACCAGGGTGGGGGACGGGTTGTACGCCTGGATCGACGTGGTGTTGACGATGGTCGACCCGGCCGGCATGTGCGGGACGGCGGCCTTCGTCACCCAGAACATGGCGTACACGTTGGTCTTCAGGGTGTGGTCGAACTGCTCGTCGGTGATGTCCTGCAGGTCCTCCTGGGCCACCTGTTTCCCGGCGTTGTTGACCAAAATGTCCACCCCGCCCAGCACGGCAACAGCCGTATCCACCAGTTCCCGGCAGGTCGCCGAATCCTTGAGATCGCCCGGCACCTTCACAGCCTTGCGGCCGGCGGCCTCGATGATCCCGGCAATACGGGAGGCGTCCTCCTCTTCCTGGGGCAGGTAGGAAAGGACGACGTCGGCGCCTTCCCTGGCAAAGGCAATGGCCGTTGCGGCACCGATGCCTGAGTCCGCGCCGGTCACGATGGCGCGGCGGCCTTCCAGCCGTCCCGTTCCCCGGTACGTTTCTTCGCCCAGATCGGCCTTGGGTGCCAGGTCGGCATCCAGTCCCGGCTCGGGCTGGTGCTGCTTGGGCGGGGAAATCTTTTCGTAGGCAGTCACGGGATTGCGGAAGGTGTACTGGTCAGTCATGGTGGTCCTCCTGTTCGTGCGGACTCGGGCTGTTTCGTCGCCCCGGAAACTGAAGCAAAACCCCAAAAAGCTAAGCATGCTTACGGTTCCCTAGCCTAGGCAATGCAACCCCGCCCTGCCAAGCGGCCGTTTGGGCCGGCCACGTCAATCCCGGCGCACTTCCACCAGCCTGACTTCCGCCAGCCGCCCGCCGTCCACCACCGCTTCCATAAACGTGCAGAAGGGCTGCCGGCGGCGGTCCGTGGGCGAGCCGGGATTCAGCAGCCGCAACCCGCCGGGCGACACCGTGTCCCAAGGGATGTGGCTGTGCCCGAACACCAGGACATCGACCTCCGGATACAGCGCTTCGCACCGTTGTTCGCGGCCCTTTGCCTGCCCTGTCTCGTGCACCATCGCAAACCGGACACCGTCCAGCGTGGTGGTGGTTGTCGCCGGAAGCCGCTGGCGCAGCTCCGGGCCGTCGTTGTTGCCAAACACCCCCAGCAGCCGCTTGCTTCGGCGCTCGAACTCGTCCAGCAGCGCCGCCTCCACCCAGTCACCGGCGTGGAACACCACATCGGCACTTTCGATGGCCCGCCACACCGGCCCGGGCAGGTCTTTGGCGCGCTTTGGCACGTGGGTGTCGGCGATGAGGACAAGGTTCAACGGCATATCCGCATCCTGCCATGGTGCCCTGTTCCCGTGCCCCCGGCAGTCGTAATCTGGGGGCTGGGAGGTGATTGCCATGGAGGCAGCCCAAGGCGACCGCATCGTGGTGCACGGAAGGACAGTGGGGTCCTCGGACCGGCACGGGGTTATTGTGGAAGTCCGCGGCGAGGGCGGAAGCCCGCCCTATGTCGTCCGCTTTGACGACGGGCACGAAACGGTCATGTATCCCGGCGGCGATTTCGCCGTCGACCGAGCACACAACACCTGACGGGTGGAGCGGCGGGACTGCGGCCGGCCGCACCACCTGTCAGACTGGGGGAATGGATCACTTTCCGTACTCCAGCACATCCTCCACCCCGCCGCCACGCTCCGGTCCACGCGACCCGGGCGACGCCTGGGTGGAAGGGGACCGTGGCCGGTACTGGGGCAGGTTCGGCGCAGCCGGCGTCCTGGCCTACGACCCCGCCAAGGGCGTGCTCCTGCAGCACCGCGCCGTCTGGAGCCACAACGGGGGAACGTGGGGGCTGCCCGGCGGGGCGCTGCATGAGGGCGAAGAAGCGGTGGAAGGCGCGCTCCGGGAGGCCTTTGAGGAGGCTGCGGTCCCGTCGGAGAGTGTGGAGGTGCTGTTCACCTCGGTACTGGACCACGGGTACTGGTCCTACACCACCGTAGTGGTGCGGGTGCTGGAATCCTTCGAGCCCGTCATCAGCGATCCCGAAAGCATTGCGCTGCTCTGGATCCCGGTAGCCGAGGTGGAGGCCCTGGAGCTGCATCCAGGCTTCGCGGCCGCCTGGCCGGACCTGCTGCCGCGACTGGATCCCGGGGAAGCCTGGTAAACCCGGACTGCGCCTTTTGTCAGTAGCCTTCGCCGTACTCGGCCGTCACCAGGATCGGCAGATGGTCCGAATTGCCGCGCGGCAGCGTCTCCACGCTGGCGATGTCCAGGCCCAGTGACGTAGCGAAATCGAAGTGGCCCTTGAACACCTTGTACCGGGTGTAGGTCCGCCTGTTGCTGAGGGACAGGGCGTATCCGGAGTTCTTCATGTGCATGTCAAGGTTCTTGGTGAAGAACGGGTAGTTGAAGTCGCCCACCATCAGGGTCATCAGGCCCCTGCCCATGCTTAGCAGTTCGGCGTGCGCCGCGTGGATCTGCTTGCGGCGCAACGAATTGGAGGCCGTGAGCGGGGCTGCATGGAAAGAGCCGATCACCAGCTCATGCTGCGTTTCGTTGTCCATCACCCTGGTGCCGATCAGCCGCTCATGGGCCGGGGCCAGCACCCTGTCATGCATGGACTTCTTCAACGCGAACGACTGGGTGTCCAGGGCAGTAAAACGGCTGCTGCGGTAATAAATGGCCAGCCCCAGCCGGTTGCCCTTGGTGGCGTCGGCGAGATGGAGGGGGCCCAGGGTTTCCGGAAGGTCGCTGGCATCCACTTCCTGGAGGCACAGCGCATCGATGTCATGGTTCCGTGCCAAGGCGAGGAGTTCGCCGCTGGCAGCGTGCTTGCGGAGGTTGTAGCTGATGACGCGCATGAAACACCTCTTTTGAGGGTTGCTGACAGGACCAGTTCCTTACTCTAGCCGGATTGCCGCCGCCATCCTCCAACATTTCGCCGGCCGCCCCGGCGCGCCCTTCACGCGAAGGATAGAGTTAGTGGCAATTCACTGAATGTTTCGTAAGGGGCCAGCCTTGACTGCAGACCTGCCCGAACTCGCCGAGGGCAACTTTTACTACCAGGACCTGGGAGAGGGCCGGTTCCGGTCCACCATCCACGCCCAGGGCGCCTGGAATGCCCATGAACAGCACATGGCACCGGCATCCGGCCTTCTGGCCGACGTCCTGGAACGGCACCAGCCCCGGGAAGACATGCGGATGGCGCGGATCAGCTACGAGATCCTTGGCCTGATCCCGGGTGGGGAGTTCAGGATCGACACCACCACACTGCGGCCCGGCAGGACCATCGAACTGGTGCAGGCCGAACTGGTGGCCGGCGGCCGCACAGCGATCCGCGCCACCGGGTGGCGGATGATGACCAGCGACACCGTCGAGGTGGCCGCCGTCGAGGACGCCACCATTCCGGGCCCTGACGAATGCAAGCCTTATGACGGCTCTGCCGTCTGGCCCGGTGGCTACATCCGGTCCCTCGAAATGCGGGTGGCCGAAGGGCACCGGCCAGGGGCCGGGAAAGTGTGGCTGCGCACCGAACATCCGCTCACCGACCGGGCCGACAGTGGGGATTTCGCGCGCCTCATGGGACTGGTTGACACCGCCAACGGCATCGCCGCCCGGGTTCCGCCCGGCAAGGACAGCTACGCGTTCCCCAACCTGGACCTGCAGATCCACATGTACCGCAGGCCTGAGGGGGAGTGGCTGGGGCTGGACAATGCCGTGTCGTTCGGCCGTGACGGGATCGGCCTCACGTCCACCGTGCTGCACGACCGGCAGGGCCCGTTCGGCCGCGCCGAACAGATCCTGACGCTTCGGAGGACGTGACCGGCAGCTATGGTGCCCTCCTGTATCGCTGAGTATCGTTGTATATCGTTCGCGATTGACAAAGGAGTTCATCATGCGCGCGTCATACCCTGCAGGCGGATTCGGTCCCGGTAATTTCGACGGGATGTGGCAGGCCGTCGAAGAGCTGAGGTCCAGGTTCGAAAAACGGGGTGGAACCCGTGCCGGGAAAGGCGAGGTGAGGGTAGCTGTCCTGGCCCTGCTCGCAGAGCGGCCCATGCACGGTTACCAGATCATCCGTGAAATCGAGGAGCGCAGCGGCGGCAGCTGGAAGCCCAGCGCTGGTTCTGTCTATCCCACCCTGCAGCTGCTGGCCGATGAAGGAACCATCAGCGCCGAGGAATCCAACGGCCGGAAGATCTACTCCCTCACCGAAGCAGGCCGCGAGGAGGTGGCGGCCCACCACGGTGCTGCCCCCTGGGATCCGGCGGGCACCCAGTCCGGAACCGGAGTTGCTTCCCTCCCCAAAGCCGGGATTGAGCTGGCCCAGGCGGCGGCCCAGGTGGCCCGGATCGGCTCGCCGGAACAGGTGCAGCAGGCGGTGGCGGCGCTGGACGAGGCCCGGCGCCGGCTGTACGCCATCCTCGCCCAGGACTGACCCGGTGGCGTCGACTGTCCAGGACAAGGCCGCCGACCCGCTGCCCACGCGCGAGCACCGGGGGCGCTACCGGCGCATCCTGCGCTTCGCCGCCCGGAACCTCGCCGCCACGTGGTGGTTCGAACTGTTCCTGCCGCGGATAGGACTCGGCCGGATCTCCGCGCGCACCCGGTCCAGCCGGATGCGCCGCTTCGCGCAGCGGTTCCACGATCTGGCCGTGGAACTCGGCGGCCTAATGATCAAGGTGGGCCAGTTCCTCTCCTCCCGGCTCGATGTCCTTCCACCGGAGATCACCAAGGAGCTTGAGGGGCTGCAGGACGAGGTGCCGCCGGTCGCCTTCCCGGCCGTCTCTGCCCTGGCGGAACAGGAACTGGGGACGCCACTGGCAAGCGTCTTTGCCGCCGTGGACCAAACGCCCATCGCCGCTGCCTCCCTGGGCCAGGCCCACCGGGCCCGCCTCAATGCCGTTGACGCCGGCGACACCGGGCTCGACGCCGTGGTCCTGAAAGTGCAGCGCCCCGGCATCGGAGCCATCGTCGACGTCGACCTCGCCGCGCTCCGCAAGGTGGCCGGCTGGCTCAGCCACATCCGGCTCGTGTCCCGCAGGGCCGACATGCCGGCCCTTGTGGAGGAATTCGCCCAGACCAGCCTCATGGAAATCGACTACCTGCACGAGGCCGTCAACGCAGAGCGTTTCGCCGCGGACTTCGCCGGCGATGACCGCGTGGAGGTTCCGGGCGTGGTGTGGGAGCGGACCACCCGCCGCGTGCTGACCCTCGAGGACGTGACGGCCATCAAGATCACAGACGTCCGGGCGCTCCGGGCCGCCGGCATCGATCCCGCCGAGGTTGCGCCCGTGTTCGCATCCATCATGTTCGACCAGCTCTTCACCAACGGCTTCTTCCACGCGGACCCCCACCCGGGAAATATCTTCGTGACCCCGGTTCCGCCAGGAACAGGGGAACTTGCATGGAAACTGACGTTCATCGACTTCGGCATGATGGGGGAGGTAACAGCCTCCACCCGCAGCGGGCTGCGGAAGCTGCTGATCGCCGCCGCCGCGCGTGATGGCAAGGGACTTGTTGCGGCCATCAACGATGTAGGCGTCCTGATGCCGTCAGCCGACAGCGCGGGGCTGGAGCGGGCCATGACACAGCTCTTTGCCCGCTTCGGCGGCATGGGCTTTGCCGAGCTGCGCGAAGTGGACCCCCGGGAGTTCCGCGATTTTGCCGTGGAGTTCGGCGACGTGGTCCGTTCGCTGCCGTTCCAGCTGCCGGAAAACTTCCTGCTGATCATCCGGGCCATGTCCCTGACATCCGGAGTCTGCAGCGCCCTCGATGAACGGTTCAACCTGTGGGACTCGGTGGAACCTTACGCGGCGCAGCTGCTGCGGGACGAGCGCGGCAACGTTGTGCAGGATGTGGCCAGGCAGGCTGTCGACGCCGCCGCCGTGGCCTTCCGCCTGCCCCGCCGGCTGGACGCCCTGGCCACCCGAATCGACGAGGGATCCCTTCAGGTAGCCGTTCCGCGGCTCGAGCGGCAGGGTGCCCGGCTTGAAAGGGCTGTGCGCCGCTCCGCCTCCGCCGTGGTTTTCGGCGCGCTGCTGCTCGCAGGCGCGATCGTCCGCGTCGACGACCTGGCGCTAAGCAATGTGCTGATGGCAGCATCGGCCTTGCCCCTGCTGCACGCGCTGTGGGTGGGCCGCCGGGGGCATTAAGGCCCGTGCCGCCGTCGGGCGTACCCTAGGGAGGGCCTGTCCGGGCCGCCATCAAACCTGTCGCCACCGAAACCGTCGACGCCACAGCCCAGGGAGCTTCGCCATGCAAGACACCGCTACCGGACTCCGCCCGCTTACCGTGGTGCGGCAGGACGTATCCCTTGGTGCGGGCCGCGACCTCGAATTTGGCCTGGAGCTGCTGGCCAGGGCCAGGAGTGGCGGGATAGGGCCCACCCTGCGGCTGTACCGGCCTGCTCCCACCGTGGCGTTCGGGCAGCGGGACACCCGGCTGCCTGGTTTCGATGCCGCAGCCCGGGCCTGCCGCGATAACGGTTTTGAACCCCTGGTCCGCAGGGCGGGGGGACGCGCTGCCGCCTACCACCAGGGCACGCTGGTGGTGGACCATATCGAACCGGACGCGGATGCCGTGGCCGGGTCCAAATGGCGGTTCGGCTACTTTGGCGAACTTTTTGCGACGGCGCTGCGAAGCGTGGGGGTGCAGGCGGCGGTGGGCGAGATCCCGGGAGAGTACTGCCCCGGTGAATTCAGCGTGCACGGCACCGACACGAAGGACGGCTCACGGCGCTTGAAACTTGTGGGAACTGCCCAGCGGGTGGTGTCCGGCGGATGGCTGTTCAGCTCCGTCATTGTGGTGGAGGATTCGGCCCCGATCCGCAAGGTCCTCACGGACAGCTACGCGGCACTGGGCCTGGACTGGGACCCTGCCACCGCCGGTGCTGCCAATGACCTGGTGCCCGGCCTGGACGTGGCAGCTGTTGAGCAGGCCCTGCTGGAAACGTATGCGGGCCATGCCGCCCTGGAAACTGCCTCGTTCAGCAGCCTGGGGGCATGACCCGCAAAAAGTTGTACGGCGGGCGCCGCAGGTGGATGTAACCGATCAGGCGGCCAAGCGGCTCTTGACCTCTGCCGCAGACGGGTTGGTGGCTGCGGTGCCGTCCGGGAAAAGGACGGTGGGAACGGTCCGGTTGCCGCCGTTCAGCTGCTCCACGAGCTCTGCGGTCCCCTCCACCTCTTCGATGTTGATTTCGTTGTAGCCGATGCCCTGCGCATCGAGCTGCTTCTTCAGCCGGTTGCAGTAGCCGCACCAGGTGGTGGAAAACATGGTGATGGTGCCGGATTCGGGAGTGAAGTCCACAGGGAGCTCCTTTACGTCGCTTGGAAGGTTTCCTTACGTTCAACCGTAGCGCGGCCGCCGGTATTCCCCCGTACAGCAGTGCCGGGGCGGTGCCGGATGACAGTTTATGGCGGGCGGTGGGAAGCTGGTGCCATGTGTGGACGCTACGTAATGGCCCGTGCCGTGGGGGACCTCCTGGCTGAGTTCGACGCCGAACTGGAGGACGAGGCGAGCATCCCGCCGTCGTGGAATGTGGCGCCCACCGACGCCGTCCCCATCGTGCTGGAGCGCCTGAAGGAGGACGACGCCGGGCCCAGGCAGGTACGGCAACTGCACGTGGCACGCTGGGGCCTGGTTCCGTCCTGGGCGAAAGACCTGAAAATCGGGTCCAGCATGATCAACGCGCGGAGCGAAACGGTGCTGGAGAAACCCGCGTTCCGGAAAGCGGCAAAGTCCCGGCGCTGCGCAGTCCCGGCCGACGGCTACTACGAATGGAAGCAGGGCCCCGGGAAGTCCAAACAGCCGTACTATGTGCACCCGGGCCAGGACCACGGCCTGGTTTTCGCCGGCCTCTATGAATGGTGGAGGGACCTGTCCGTGCCCCAGGGGGAGCCGGCGCGCTGGCTGCTGTCCATGTCCATCCTCACCGCTGACACGCCTCCGCCGGGTACGGAATCCACCATCTTTGGGAAGTTAACGGAACTGCACGACAGGGTACCCCTGCCCATGGACCAGGCCACCATGGAAGCCTGGCTGGACCCTCAGGCCGATGACGCGGCCGGGCTCGTGGACCTGGTGCGGTCACGGGTCAAGGATGCCGCCGCCCACTGGCAGGTTGAGTCGGTGGGCAAGGAAGTGGGCAATGTCCGGAACAACGGCCCGGAACTGATCCGCCCGGTGGAGGCGCTGTTCTAGCAGCCCCGCTTAAGGAACCCTGCCCTCATACGGTGACCGTGCCGGCGTCGTCCACTGCCCAGGTGGGGTTGTAGGCCACTTCCCAGCGGAAGCCGTCGGGGTCGGCGAAGTAACCCGTATAGCCGCCCCAGGGCTGGGTGACCGGCTCGGCGATGATGGCAGCGCCGGCGTCCGCTGCCTCCTCCATGACCCTGTCCACGTCCGCCGGACTTGCCACATTGTGGCTGAGGGTGATGCAGGGGACGCCGGACGGGGGATTGGTGCCTGCTTCAGCCTGCATCTGGCGCGCGTCCCAGAGGGAGAGCACCAGGCCGTGGTTCACCTGGATGAACAGCACCTCCCCGGCCTCCTCCCGGTGGACCGGCCAGCCAAGGCCGTCAATGTAGAAGGCGCGCGAATCCGCAACGTTGCGGACACCGAGGGAGATAAAGTCGACTCTGGGCTCCATGCTTCGATACTGTCAGACGATGGCGACAATTCAAGGAAACGACAGGGATGCCCGGGCGGACAAGGAACAGCTCGCGGCCGTCCGGATTGCCGTTGACGAGGTGGATGAGCAGATTGTCACCCTCATCGCCCGCCGCGAACGGCTGATCAGGATTGCCGGAACCCTCAAGGGTGATGACGCCGAGGTGCGCGCCCCCGGACGGGTGGAGCGCATCATTGAGCATGTCCGTTCCGCGGCGGAGAAAAAGGACATCGACCCGGACATCGTGGAGTCAACGTACCGGGCCATGATTTCCGCGTTCATTGAACTTGAACTGCGGATCCACAAAGAAAACAGCTGACCTTTAAAGTGTTTGTGGAGGTGGCCTAAAGAGCCTCCTCCACCGGCACGCCGTGCTGGAACTCCCGTCCGTCAGCCTCGCTGAAGGCAGAGATGACGTGCCCCTGCCCCAGCCCATCAAGCGCTGACAGGGGAAAGCTCCCGGTAATGCTGTTGTCCGAATGGGACACCCCGGACAGGTCGTAGTCCTCCTCGACCCCCTGGTCACGGTTGAACGAGTAGCAGGCGATTGCCTCCCCGTTCATGAATTCAATGCACAGCCGCCGCTGGAATGAATAGTCCGGCGAGGCTCCCATCAACCCCACCACGTAGGCGCCGGATTCCGGAATGGCGCCGTCGATATCGAATGTGGCAAGGATGGTGGAGTCCTGGGCCTTGATGCTTGCCTGCTTGAGGAGTGCGTCATCGGTACTCATGCCAACATCCTGCTCCCTGCCGCACGCTCCGTCCACCCCCGCCTATGTTTTGCTGCGGAGGCGGCGTAGACTGGCAGTATTCGAATACATGTTCGAATACTCGTTTCAGGTTTATCGTCCGGGGAGGCGTCATGGGCATGTTCAGTGAGTCTGTTGACGTCGTGTGTTCCGCCGCAGGCCAGCCTGAATCGATTACCTGGGCGGGCAGGTCCTACACGGTCTGCGCCGAACCTGTCAGGTGGTACGAACGCCGGCAATGGTGGGCGGAGGACGCCAGGGCTCCCTTGGGAAGCGGGCAGGGCGTGGTGGACCACGAAATCTGGCGCATTCAGGTGCTGCCCGTCCGGAAGCCATCCCGTTCCGGGGAGTTCAATGATGCTGCCGGCGCAGAACCACTCACCCTTGACCTGTCCCGCCACCTCCCCAGCGGCCGGTGGCGGTTGCTGCGGATCCATGACGCGCTACGCCCCAGAACTGCTTGAAACAGAACAGCATGAGCTTCACCCACCTTCACGTTTCCACTGCATTCAGCGCCCACTACGGCGTCTCCTGGCCGGAGGAGTTGGCTATGGCAGCCGCCGCGGACGGGGCCACTGCCCTTGCCTGCACCGACAGGGACGGCCTGTACGGCACCATCAAGCACCTCAAGGCCTGCATGGCTGCCGGCATCGATCCCATTGTGGGGGTGGACCTGGCAGTCTTTGACGACGACGGCGATCACCGCACGCAGGTAGCCGGCCGGGCGGTGGTGCTGGCCAGGGGCAACAACAACGGTGCAGGTTACCGTGCGCTTTGCCGCCTGGTTTCCGATGCCCACGCCAGGACTTCGGGGAAGGCCGGGGGAGCGGTGCCCGCGGCAGTCACCCGCGCCGAACTTGCCTCCCGCACCCTGGACCCCCAAACACTCAAACCGGTGCTGACTGTCCTGCTCGGCCCTGATTCCGACGTCGGCCGGGCAATGGGCGGGCGGAGGTACCTGCGCCCCCGGACCCTGTTCAAGCAATGGATCGATGCCATGCCCGCGGGAACAGTGGTGGCGGAAATCGTCTCCCAGCTCAGCGCGCCGGGTACCCCGTTCAGCACTGCCCATGCCGTCCGCATGCTCAGGCTGGCCGAGGAACACCATGTACCAGCCATCCTCACCAATGCCGTCCGCTATTGCGCTGCCGATGGAGCCCCGACTGCCGACGTCCTGGACTCTGCCAGGACCTTGAAGTCCCTGCCGGAACTGGCAGGGGAGCCGCTGCTGCAGCCAACCGGACAGGGGTGGTTGAAAACCGGGGAGCAAATGCTTGCACTGGGGAAGGAGATCATTTCCGCTGCAGGTTATGGTGCCGCGGACCTCAAACAGCTGATGGCCCAGACCGAGGCGCTCGCCGACCTCTGCCGGATCGATCCCTCCACCGATATGGGGTGGAAGCAGCCGGTGGTCCCAGAGGCATCAGTCATTGGCATCGAGCAGGATCCGCACGCCGAACTCATCCAGCGCTGCCATGCGGGAATCGGCAGGCGGTTCGCCGGTGTCAGCGGCAAGGCTGAGAGGGACATGTTGCTTCGGCTGGACCATGAGCTGGGCATCATCAACAACCTCGGTTTCTCCTCCTACTTCCTCACGGTGGCGGAGGTATCCCGGATGATCCAGGACATGGGGGTCAGGGCGGCCGCCAGGGGATCGGGGGCCTCCAGCCTGGTCAACTACCTGATCGACGTCAGCCATGTGAACCCCCTTCAGCACGACCTCATTTTTGAACGGTTCCTTTCCAACGACCGCGCCACCCTTCCAGACATCGACATCGACGTCGAAAGCGCTGAACGCCACAACGTCTACCGGCGGATTTTTGAGCGGTTCGGCTCTGAACGGGTCACCCTGATGAGCATGCAGAACGGATACCGGGCGCGGGGGGCAGTACGCGACGCCGGGCTGGCGCTGGGTATGGACGACGGCGAGGTAGGGGAGATCGCAAAGCAACTGTGGCGGTTCTCGGCGCGAAAGTTCCGTGAGGCGCTGCAGGAAAAGCCAGAGCTGCGGGAGTTTGCAGGCCGGGTTGAACAGCGCGATACCGATGGCAACCAACAGTTGGACCTGCTGGTGGACCTGACCGAACGCCTTGACCGGCTTCCCCGCCACATCTCCATGCACCCCTGCGGGGTGATACTGGGCGATGCCACGCTTCTGGATCGTACCCCGGTCCAGCCAAGCGGGCTTGGCCTGCCCATGAGCCAGTTCGATAAACATGACATGGATCCCATGGGCATGCTCAAACTCGATGTCCTGGGTGTCCGCATACAAAGCGCCATGGCTTTCGCAGTACGGGAAATCATCCGCATCCACCCCACCAAAAAAGAGGTGGTGGCAGCCGGCGGGCACCCGCTGGGAGCTGACGGCACAGGGCCGGATTACATTGCCGGGGATGGCCGGATCGACCTTAACGCCGTCCCCCTTGACGATGAACCAACCTACGAACTGATCAGGAGCACGCACACCTTGGGCTGCTTCCAGATTGAATCCCCCGGGCAGCGGGAACTGATCGGCAAGATGGCTCCCCGGGAATTCAACGACCTCATCATCGACATCTCCCTGTTCCGCCCAGGGCCGATGAAATCGGACATGGTGCGGCCCTTCCTGGAACACCGCCACGGGTTTGCCCCTGAGGTGTATCCGCATCCGGATCTCAAACCCGTGCTGCAGGAAACCCACGGGGTTACGGTCTTCCACGAACAAATCCTGAAAACCCTGGACATCATGACCGGTTGCGGGCTGGCCAAGGCCGACGAGTTCCGCAGGGCGTTGAGCAACGAGGTGGGGGAGGCGCAGGTGGAGGAATACTTCCGGCGCCACGCAAAGGCCAGGGGGTACACCCCCGAGGTAGTGGACAAGGTATGGGGGACGTTGAAGTCCTTTGCCAGTTTCGGCTTCTGCAAGGCCCATGGCGCTGCCTTCGCCGTTCCCACCTACCAGTCCGCCTGGCTCAAAGCACACCATCCTGAAGCTTTTCTGGCAGGCTTGTGGGAGCACGATCCCGGAATGTATCCCAAACGGCTTCTGGTGGCCGAAGCCCGGCGGCTGGGCATCCCCATCCTTCCCCTCGACATCAACAGGAGCAAAGCCGAGTACAGGGTGGAGCGGATCGAATCCGGAAAGGACACCGGCAGGCTGGGAATCCGCCTCAGCCTGAACGGTATCTACGGACTGTCGGCCGCCGAATTGAAGCGCATCGT
Organism: Arthrobacter sp. E1SS-5; assembly: GCF_057073715.1. Classification (NCBI taxonomy): domain Bacteria; kingdom Bacillati; phylum Actinomycetota; class Actinomycetes; order Micrococcales; family Micrococcaceae; genus Arthrobacter; species Arthrobacter sp. E1SS-5. The sequence goes on along the minus strand of NZ_CP172703.1, from coordinate 2,354,675 downwards.
GGCCGGGCAGCCCTATGATTCGCTGGCTGACCTTCGGGCGCGCTCGCGGCTTAGCAAGCCAAGCGTCCGGCGCCTTGCCCAACTGGGTGCCTTTGATTCCCTGCACCGGGAAGCAGGAGGCCAGGCCAACCGCGCGGACCTGGTGCAGCACCTGCAGCAGCTCCAAACCGCCAACGGAACCCGCAAAGGCATGGAGGTGCTGGAGGGGCAGTTGGCGCTTCCCCTGGGCGACATCGAACTGCGGAACATCAAGCCCGGGCTCCCCGCCCCCACACTGGTGGAAAATGTCAGGGCAGAACTGGACCTCATGGCCGTCGACGTCAGCACCCACCTGATCGACAGCCACCGGCCGCTGCTGGAAGGGCTGGGAGTCACCACGGCGGACAAGCTCCTCAGTCTGCGCAACGGCACTGAAGTGCTGGTGGCAGGAGTGCGCGTTGCAACCCAAACGCCTCCCATGCGCGGCGGCAGGAGGGTGGTGTTCATCAGCATCGACGACGGTACCGGCTGTGTGGATTCGGTCTTCTTCCACGAGGCCCAGGAAAGTGCCGGGCCGCTCCTGTTCGGCACCCGCCTGCTGCTGATCCGCGGCACCACCCGCAGGACCGGTCCCCGGGGCATCAGCATCAGTGCAAGCATGGCATGGGACCTCAGCAGGACAGAGACCCTGCCCTTCCCGGAGGCCACGACGGCGGGCGGCGGGGACGTGGCCCATCCCCTGGATGGCATCAGCAGGACATTGGCGATCACCGGTTTTAACGGATGAGCCTGCAGTTTTTATGGTGCGGGCCTGCCGTGCGCCGCGTTGGTCGGGCCTGACCGGAACCGATAGCATTGACGGTGGCTGGCTGTGGTCCCCGTATGCCACAAGCTATGAAGCCTCAACTTTGAATAGGAGACACCCGTGTCAGATGCCCAGCAGATCACCCTTCTCGTCGATGGCGAAGAGACCAAGGTGACTACCGGGACAACCGGTGCGGAACTCTTCTTTGAGCGCCGGGACGTAGTGGTTGCCCGCGTCAACGGCGAACTGAAGGACCTGGACCAGGAGCTTCCCGAAGGCGCCGAGGTGGAGGGTGTCACCATTGATTCGCCCGACGGCCTGAACGTGTTGCGCCACTCCACAGCCCACGTGATGGCCCAGGCCGTGCAGCAGCTGCGTCCCGACGCCAAGCTCGGCATTGGCCCCTACATCACCGACGGCTTCTACTTCGACTTCGAAGTTGCCGAGCCGTTCACCCCCGAGGACCTCAAAACCCTCGAAAAGATGATGCAGAAGATCGTCAACCAGAACCAGAAGTTCGTCCGCCGCGTGGTCAGTGAGGACGAGGCCCGGGAGGCCATGAAGGACGAGCCCTACAAGCTCGAACTGCTCGGCAAGAAGAACGACGCCGCCGAGGCCGGGGAAGGCGTGAACGTCGAGGTCGGTGCCGGCGACATCACCATTTACGACAATGTGGAACGCAAGGAAGGCACCACCGTCTGGTGTGACCTGTGCCGCGGCCCGCACCTGCCCAACACCAAGCTGATCTCCAATGCCTTCGCCCTGACCCGCTCGTCGTCGGCCTACTGGCTGGGCAACCAGAAGAACCAGCAGCTGCAGCGCATCTACGGCACCGCCTGGCCCACCAAGGAAGCGCTGAAGGCCTACCAGGAGCGCATCGCCGAGGCCGAACGCCGGGACCACCGCAAGCTGGGCTCCGAACTTGACCTGTTCTCCTTCCCGGACGAGCTCGGTTCAGGCCTGCCCGTCTTCCACCCCAAGGGCGGCATCATCCGCAAGGAGATGGAGGACTACTCGCGCCAGCGCCACGTCGAAGCAGGCTACGAGTTCGTCTACACCCCGCACATCACCAAGGGGCACCTGTACGAGGTCTCCGGCCACCTGGACTGGTACAAGGACGGCATGTTCCCGGCCATGCACGTGGACGCTGAACTCAACGAGGACGGTACGGTCCGCAAGCCCGGCCAGGACTACTACCTGAAGCCGATGAACTGCCCCATGCACAACCTCATCTTCCGCTCCCGCGGCCGGTCCTACCGCGAGCTGCCCCTGCGGCTGTTCGAATTCGGCTCGGTTTACCGGTACGAAAAGTCCGGTGTGGTGCACGGCCTCACCCGTGTCCGTGGCATGACACAGGACGACGCCCACATCTACTGCACCCGCGAGCAGATGAAGGATGAGCTCACCAAGACCCTCAATTTCGTCCTGGACCTGCTCAAGGACTACGGGCTGAACGACTTCTACCTGGAACTGTCCACCAAGGACCCGGAAAAGTACGTCGGCGACGACGCCACCTGGGAAGAAGCCACCAGGACCCTGGCCGAGGTGGCCCAGGAGTCCGGACTGGAGCTCGTGCCGGACCCGGGTGGAGCTGCGTTCTACGGTCCGAAGATCTCAGTGCAGGCCAAGGATGCGCTGGGGCGTACCTGGCAGATGTCCACCATCCAGCTGGACTTCAACCTGCCCGAACGCTTCGAGCTGGAGTTCCAGGCCGCCGATGGCAGCCGCCAGCGCCCCGTGATGATCCACCGCGCGCTGTTTGGCTCCGTGGAGCGGTTCATGGGCGTCCTCACCGAGCACTACGCCGGTGCGTTCCCTGCCTGGCTGGCGCCGGTCCAGGTGGTGGGCATCCCCGTTGCCGAGGCGTTCAACGAGTACATGTTCGACGTCGTGGACCAGCTTAAGGCTGCCGGTATCCGCGCAGAGGTGGACACTTCATCCGACCGGTTCCCCAAGAAGATCCGTACCGCCAGCAAGGACAAGATCCCGTTCGTGCTGATCGCGGGCGGCGACGACGCGGAGGCAGGCGCGGTGTCGTTCCGCTTCCGCGACGGAAGCCAGGACAACGGCGTACCGGTGGAGGAAGCCGTCAAACGGATCACCGACGCCGTCCGCAGCCGGACCAGCTAGCCGAACGGAAGCAGCACAGTGCAGGAGAACACAGGCGCAGGTTATCCAGGCGATGACGGCGTTACCGACGATTTTGCCCTCGCCGGTGTCCCGGACGCCTTTCAGCGCCTGTGGACTCCGCACCGCATGGCCTACATCAAGGGCGGGCAGCACCAGTTCAAGAACGAGAACGACTGCCCGTTCTGCGTGGGTCCAGGCCGCACCGACGAAGAGGCCCTCATCGTCCACCGCGGCCGGACCTGCTACGTGGTGCTCAACCTTTTCCCCTATAATCCGGGCCACCTGCTGGTCTGCCCGTACCGGCACATCCCGGACTACACGGACCTCACGGTGGAAGAAACGGCAGAATTCGCTGACCTGACCCAAACGGCCATGCGGGTGCTGCGCAAGGTCTCCAATCCCGGCGGCTTCAACCTGGGCATGAACCAGGGAGTGGTGGGGGGTGCCGGAATCTCAGCGCACCTGCACCAGCACATCGTTCCGCGGTGGGGCGGGGACGGCAACTTCTTCCCCATCATCGCCCAGACCAAGGCCATCACCCAGACCCTCGATGAGGTCCGTCAGCAGGTGGCCAACGCCTGGCCCGGGGAGTCGGATGCTGAATAGGCATGCCCGCGGCTTCTTCACCGCCCTGTTCACTCCGCTGGCCCGCTGGCTCCTGAAGATCGGTGTCTCCCCGGACGCGGTGACAATCCTCGGTACGGCTGGGGTTGCTGCAGGAGCCCTGGTGTTCTACCCCTTGGGCCAGCTCTTCTGGGGCACCCTCTTCATTACGGCCTTCATCTTCTCCGATGTCCTGGACGGCATCATGGCCCGCATGCAGGATGTAAAAAGCCGGTGGGGCAACTTCCTCGACTCCACCCTGGACCGGATCGCCGACGGTGCTCTCTTCGCCGGCGTTTCCGTCTGGTTCTTCACCGGCGGCAACAACACCGCCATCGCCGTCTCCGCCCTGCTGTGCCTTGTCCTGGGCATGGTGGTTTCCTACGCCAGGGCCAAGGCCGAATCCCTGGGGTTCACCGCCAACGTGGGCATCGCAGAACGTGCCGAACGCCTGGTATCCGTCCTGGTGGTCACCGGCCTGACCGGCCTGGGGCTCCCGCCGGTGGTCCTCCTGGTGACGCTGGTCCTCCTTGCGGTGGCGAGCCTCGTGACGGTGGTGCAGCGCATCGTTTCCGTCCGCCGGCAGGCGCTGGCGGAACCCACGCCCGCTGATTAAGCATGATTAAGCCGGGTGCGTGGCGGGGGACTAGTATATAAGTGCCCGGTCAAGGGACCCGGCAACCCGTGCGTGCACCCCCGGCAGCTGCCGCCGCATGCCCGGCGAAGATCATCTGTCTACCCATAGGGGTTTTTGTGTCTACACCTGATGTAAGCAACGAGGCCGGTTCGTCCGCGAACAGCGTCACGGGCAGCAGCCGCGTGAAGCGTGGCATGGCCGAGATGCTCAAGGGCGGCGTCATCATGGACGTCGTCAACGTCGAGCAGGCCCGCATCGCCGAAGACGCCGGTGCCGTGGCGGTCATGGCGCTGGAGCGTGTTCCCGCCGATATCCGCGCCCAGGGCGGCGTGTCCCGCATGTCCGATCCCGACATGATCGACCAGATCATCGATGCCGTGTCCATCCCGGTCATGGCCAAGGCCCGCATCGGCCACTTCGTCGAGGCCCAGGTCCTGCAGTCCCTCGGCGTTGACTACATCGACGAGTCCGAGGTCCTGACCCCGGCCGACTACATCAACCACATCGACAAGTGGAACTTCAAGGTCCCCTTCGTCTGTGGCGCCACCAACCTCGGTGAGGCCCTGCGCCGCATCAATGAAGGCGCGGCCATGATCCGCTCAAAGGGCGAGGCCGGCACCGGCGACGTCTCCAACGCCACCGGCCACATGCGCAAGATCCGCTCCGAAATCGCCAAGCTCTCCTCCCTGCCCGAGGACGAACTGTACGTCGCGGCCAAGGAACTGCAGGCCCCCTACGAACTGGTCAAGGAAGTCGCTGCCGCCGGCAAGCTCCCCGTGGTCCTGTTCACCGCAGGCGGCATCGCCACCCCCGCTGACGCCGCCATGATGATGCAGCTCGGCGCCGACGGCGTGTTCGTCGGTTCCGGCATCTTCAAGTCCGGCAACCCTGCCCAGCGCGCCGCCGCCGTCGTCAAGGCCACCACCTTCTACGACGACCCCGACGTCATCGCCAAGGCCTCCCGCGGGCTGGGCGAAGCCATGGTGGGCATCAACGTCGACGAGATCCCCCAACCGCACCGACTCGCTGAGCGCGGCTGGTAATTCGTTTTTGGCGTCCTCTTGGGGCGCCAGGCGGCGCTGATCCTCTGCACGCTATTCCCCGCGCTCCGTTGGCGGCTTTGTCGCTGGTCAGGGCGCGGGGCCCCTTTTACGCGTGCTGCCGGATCACCCCCGCCTGGCGCTCGTGGTCGCCTTAGGTATTTATGACGACGCCGGTTCCTCACCCTTCTCGGTGGGGCACCGGCGTCGTCCGTTTTTATGTTGTTCTAACCGTCGATTGCTCCTTAAACGTCGTTTTCGGGACTCTAAACGACGTTTACGGAGCAATGGATGGGGTTAGTCCAGGCCGCGGCGCTTTAGCAGGGGCTCCAGCCGGGCGTCCCGTCCGCGAAGCGTCCGGAAGGAGTCCAGGGGGTCGCGGCTGTTGCCGCGGCTCAGGAGCTCCTGGCGGAAGCGATCGCCGTTGCTCCTGGTGAGACCGCCGTTCTCCGTGAACCAGTCCACCGTCTCGGCGTCCAGGACCTCGCTCCAGATGTAGGAGTAGTAGCCCGCCGCGTAGCCTGCCCCGGCGAATATGTGCTGGAAGTAACCGGTCCGGTACCGCGGCGGGATCAGCGGATGTGCAATTCCTGCCGCGGCGAGGGCCTTCGCCTCAAACTCCACGGCATCGTCCGGCACCTCACCCGGCTCCAGCGTGTGCCAGGCCAGGTCCAGCAAGGCCGCGCCCAGGTACTCCGTGGTGGCAAAGCCTTCACCCCACAGCCGTGATTCGTTGAGCCGGTCCACAATGTCCTGCGGAAGCGGCTCCCCAGTGACGTGGTGCCGGGCGTAGTTGGACAGCACCTGCGGCCACATGATCCACATCTCGTTGACCTGCGACGGATACTCGACGAAGTCCCGTGGCACAGCGGTGCCGGAGAAACGGGGATAGGTGACGTTGGAGAACAGGCCGTGCAGGGCGTGGCCGAACTCGTGGAAGAGGGTGCGCAGCTCGTCCAGGGTGAGCAGCGTCGGCTCTCCCGCAGGCGGTTTGGAAATGTTGAGCGTGTTGATCACCACGGGTTTGGTGCCCAGCAGGGCCGACTGGTCAACGAGCGAGTTCATCCACGCGCCGCCCCGCTTCGACGCACGCGCATAGTAGTCGCCGAGGAACAGGCCCAGGCTGGTGCCGTCCTCATTTCGGACTTCCCAGATGCGCACATCCGGATGGTACGCCTGGAGATCAGCCCTCTCCTGGAAGGTGATGCCGTACAGCGACGTGGCAGCAAAGAACACGCCGTCGGTAATGACCCGGTCCAGTTCGAAGTAGGGGCGGAGCGCCTGTTCGTCCACGTCGTACTTCTGCCGACGCACCATCGCGGAATAGTAGGCCCAGTCCCATGCTTCCAGCGGGTGGCCGGCAACCTCGGCCAGGGCTGCAGCCTCGGCGTCGGCGTTGCGGACGGCTGCCGGTGCCATCCGGCTAAGCATGGTCTGCACTGCCTCGAAGTCGGGCGCCGTCTGGCGGTCCGCCACCAGTTCGGCGTAGTTGGCGAAACCCAGCAGCTGCGCCTTTTCCGCCCGCAGCCCGGCCAGTTCCTTTGCGAGGTCCAGGACATCCAGGCTGCCGCGGTCACTGCCCCGGGCCATCGATGCTTCGAAGAGACGACGGCGGACGTCCCGGTTTTCGAGCGACGCCAGGGCAGGCTGGTTGCCGGGCTGGATCAGGGTGAGCAGGTATTTGCCATCGTGCCCGGCGGTGCGGGCAGCTTCCGCAGCGCTGGCGACGTCGTCGGCGGGCAGGCCCGCCAGGTCATGGGCGTCCTCCAGCAGGAGGGCCGCGGATGTCATTCCTTCTTTGACCCGTTGGCCGAATTCGGTGCCCAGCCGGGCCAGCCCGGCGTTGATGGCCCGCAGGCGTTCCTGGCCCGGTCCGTCCAGCTGGATGCCTGACTGGCGGAACTCCCTGAGGTACTCGTCCACCAGCCGGATGGATTCGGGGTCATGGCCGGCCGTATCAATGGCTGCAAAGCGCTCAAACAGCCTCCTGTTGAGGTACACCTCGTCCTGGTGGGCGGAAAACCGAGGCGACAGCACGGTTTCCAGTTCCCTGATCTGCTCAGACGCGTCTGCTGACACCAGGGTAAAGAATGCCGCCGCTGCCCGGTTCAGGAGTTGTCCGGAGCGTTCCATCGCGACGGCCGTGTTCTTAAACGTGGCCGGTTCGGCGTTGGAGGCGATGGCCTGAATTTCGTCCAGGTGCGCGGCCAGGCCCGCTTCGATGGCCTCGCCGTACTGCTCCGGCGTGACCGCCGTGAAGGGTGGAAGGCCGTAGGGCAGGGGACTGGCGGTGAGGAGGGGGTTCGTCATGGGGTAAACCTTTCACAGCGGGGCACGCTTCTCAATCACCGCCAATGGCAGCGTCCTCCCAGCCGGCATCCCTACAATTGCCGCTAGGGAGTCCAGCCAGGACTGCAACCAGTGCGCCCAGCAGGGCAAACGCCCAGTTCGGGAAATGACGAAGGAGACCGTGGCCCATGACCAAAGGTGGCACGAGGCCCGGGACCACCTTCCTGGGCATACCGTTCCGGTGGCTGGGTCCGGGCGTGGTCATGGTGCTCGTGGGGGCGTACGGCATCTTCTGGTATCTGGCGCGTCCCGAAAACGAGCCCCTCACGGGCTACATAGGGCAGCTTTTCGGCGGCGAGTCCGTGCTGCTGTATTCGATCGCACTGGTGCTGGTCAGTACCCTTCCCCTTGTCGAGCCTGTTTTCGGCGGCATTGACCACGCCGCCATCTGGCACCGCAGGGCGGCAATTACGGCAACTGTTTTGCTGCTGCCGCACATCGAACTCGCGGCCAACCCCGAGGCCACCAGCCTGGGAAAGACCCTGGCCGTGGTGGCCATCTGCGGCCTGGCGGCGCTGGTGGTGTGGGCAATCCTGCCGCGCTGGCGCACCATGCTTCCGGCACCCATCCGGCGGCTGGTGGTTACCGCTCTCCAGTCCAAGCCGGTCCAGGTGGCGGTCCGGCTGGTGGGCGGCTACGAGCGGTGGCGGGGCTTCCACCGCCTGACCGGCTTGTTCCTGGCCGCTGGATTCCTGCACGGCCTGCTCGATGCCAGTGCATTCGAAGCTGTGCCCGCGCTGCGTTGGAGTTACGTGGCCATCGGCGGAACGGGCCTGGTTTTCTATGCCTACCGGGAACTGCTGGCGCGCCGTTTCCTGCCGCATCACGACTATCAGGTGGCAGGGGTCAGGCCGGTTGCTGCCGACCTGGTGGAAGTAGCACTGCGTCCCCTGGGCCGCCCTTTGGCCTTCAAGCCCGGCCAGTTCGCAATGGTCTACCTCGAAACCGCCGACGGCTGGCAGCGGCACCCGTTCTCCATCTCAGGACCTGCCCCGGAGGGTGGAATCAGCATCACGGTCAAGGCACTTGGAGACCACACAACAAAGCTCCCCGACGTGGTCCAGCCAGGCATGCCGGCGGTTGTGGGTGGTCCCTATGGCCGTTTCGACCGGCACCGCGGCACCGCACACCAGATCTGGATTGCGGGAGGAGTGGGAATCACGCCGTTCCTCAGTTGGTTGCGGGCCCTGGATGCGGAGCCCGACCGGGAATTGGAGGAAGAGGTCCATTTCTTCGTCACCTCGGCAGGACGCTCTCCGTTCGCTGACGAGATTACCGCCGTCGCGGGGAAGCATCCCCGGCTTACCGTGCATCTGGTGGACACCGCGGCCGACGGCCGGCTCACCCCGGAAGAGGTCCTTGCCTCAGTGGGCACCGAACCGCGCCGCCTGTCGGTCTTCATGGGCGGTCCGGACGTCATGCTGCGCCAGTTCCGGAAGGCCTTCCAGGCGGCGGGCGTCCGGCGGGCCAACATCCACCGCGAATACTTCCAGTGGCGTTGAGGCGTCACTGAAGCGGCCCCAGTCGGGGAGCAGATCACTCCAGGGAGCGGTCAGTCCCGCATGCCATCCGGCAGGGCCCGTCCCAGCTCAGCGGGGGCGGCGGGCAGCGTGCTCCCGGGCCAGGACCGCGTAGGTGTCGTCCGGATGGCCGGGGGAGAAGCTGCCGAACTTGCGCTCTGCGGCGGTACGGATGAGGAAATCCGCGATGGCCGGATTCTTGGGCAGCAGCGAGCCATGCAGGTAGCTGGCAACGATGTTGCGGTAGCGGGCACCCTCATGGCCGTCGTTGCTGTTGTTTCCCGTACCCTTGGCCACCGTACCGAGCGGCCGGACCCCGTCGCCCAGCGTCGTCTGTCCGCTGTGGTTTTCGTAGCCCAGGACTTCGCCGAACTCCGTGGTTGCGACCTTGACGTTGCCGATCAGGCGCTCATCGGTGCCGTGCGTTTCCACGTCCAGGACGCCGATACCGGGGATGACAGAGCCCGTGCGGGTCTTGAAGAACCGTCCGAAGAGCTGGTAGAGGCCGCAGATGACCAGCATGGGCGCGCCGTCCTCGGCCAATTCCTTGAGTTCGCCGGCCCGGGCCTGCAGGTCGTCCTGGATCACCAGCTGCCCACTGTCCTGCCCCCCGCCGCCAACAATGATGTCCACGCCATCAGGGAAGGGATCGCCAACGTTGTACTCGAGCAGTTCCGGGGTGTACCCGTGCCACTGGATGCGGCGCTGCAGCACCAGCGCATTGCCCCAGTCGCCGTAAATGTTCATGTCGCGGGGATAGAGCTGGACCACGCGGATGGTGCCTTTGGACCCGCTGTCTACCGCCTCTGCTTGTGCCGGATTCACGAGACAACCTCCACGGTGGTGATTTTGGACAGTTCGCGGCGGATGGCCAGCATGGCTGTGTACGTGCAGAAGATCCTCTTGGGTTTGCCCTGGCCTTCCCTGATGAATGCTGTCAGTGCGGCGGGGATATCCGTTTCCACGGCTCCCACGGGAACCTGGTCGTACTGCAGCCGCAAGGCCATGTCATAGGCCCGCGACCCGGTGATCACGTCCACCCCGCCCTCGCGGAGGGAATCGAACTCCACGTCCCAGAGCCAGGACATGTCCCGGCCGTCCGCGTAGTTGTCGTTGATGGCGATCATGGTGGCGTAGCCGGCGGCAGGGAAGGATTTCAGGCCCAGCCGGAAACCGCTGGGGTTCTTCACCAGCACCAGGTCCAGCGGCTGGCCGTCCACAGTGAGGCTTTCACCACGGCCAAAGGCCGGTGCCACCTTGGACAAAGCCTCCAGCAAGGTGGCGTGGTCCGCCGTGGCAGCGCCCGCGCCGCAGATGCTGCGGGCAAGGGTGAGGGCCGCAGCCGCATTGAAGATGTTGTACACGCCGCGCAGCTTCATCGCCGTGGTGACCGTACCGCCGTCGTACTCAAACTCTGCGCTATCCGCGCCCACTTTCCGGAGCACGACGTCGGCAGCCGGCTTTTCCGGCAGGCCCGCCGGGGCGGGGCTTCCGGGAGCAGCCCGCATGTCATCGTCGTTGGGAAAGGTCCCCAGCAGGGAGTCGTCAAGGCCGAAGTACTTGACCTCCTGGCCCGTCAGGGTGTCCGCGATCCGCGCCACCCGGGGATCCTCACGGTTGAGGACGACTGTTCCGGTGGTCTTGGCGGCGATGTGCTGCAGGAGCTGCGCGGTCTTGTCGATCTCGCCAAAGCGGTCCAGTTGGTCGCGCAGCACGTTAAGGAGCAGGCAGTACCGGGGCGGAACACTGTTCACGAAGTGGACCGCGTGAGCTTCGTCGAGTTCCAAAACGGCTACGTCCGCGTCCAGCCTGCCGCGCCAGTCCACTTCACCCAGGAGGGCCGCCGCCACGCCCCGCGTGAAGTTGCTGCCGGTGCGGTTGGTGAAAACCTTGAGGCCCTGGCTTTCCAGCAGTTCTACCACCATTTTGGTGGTAGTGGTCTTGCCGTTGGTGCCGCTGACAACCGCCACACCGTGGGGCAGGGTGGTGAGCGTCCGCCGCATGAACCCGGGATCGATTTTTTCGACCACCAGGCCCGGCAGGGCGGACCCGCCGCCCCGCAGCCGGGACACCCTCCGGACCAGCTTGCCGAGCGGAACACTGTAGAAGACCATGTTTTGAATATATCCCAGCAGCGGCATGCAACCTCTGCGGGCAGGATGGCGGTGGCAATGGTCATACAGCCCGGGCCGTATGCTGGAAAGATGACAAACCCCCCATCTGCTGCCCAGGCGCGCGTGGGGTCAGGCCTGAAAATCGGCGTCCTGGCCCTCCAGGGCGACTTTCGTGAACACCTGCGTGCCGCGGAAGCCACGGGCGCCCAGGCTGTACCCGTGCGCCGCCCGGAGGAGCTCGACGGCCTGGACGGCCTCATTATTCCAGGCGGCGAGTCCACCGCCATCGATAAGCTGGCCCGGGCCTTCGACCTTGCCGACCCCCTTCGCAAGTACATCGGAGAGGGCCTGCCCGTATACGGCTCCTGTGCAGGCATGATCCTGCTCGCGTCCGACATCGCAGATCCGGCAACCGATCTCTCCGGTGCGCCCCAGCAGACCTTCGGCGGCCTTGACATCACTGTCCGCCGCAACGCCTTCGGCCGCCAGCGCGAGTCCTTCGAAACCGACCTGGACTTCAAGGGCCTCGATTTCAGCGCCACGGAATCGGGCGTGGATCCGGTGCATGCAGTTTTCATCCGCGGTCCTTGGGTGGAGCGGGTGGGAGAGGGCGTCGAGATCCTCGCGCAGGTGGAACCGGCAGACCCCGGCCAGGCCTCCCACGCCGCCCAGCTGCCGGGGGCGGCTAGAATTGTGGCAGTGCGTTCCGGCCAGCTGCTGGCCACCTCCTTCCATCCGGAAGTGACCGGCGAGAAACGCGTACACGAACTTTTTATCCGAATGATCAGAGGAGAAGCGTAAAGCATGTCAGGCCACTCCAAATGGGCTACGACCAAGCACAAAAAAGCCGTCATTGACGCCAGGCGTGCAAAGTCTTTCGCCAAGCTGATCAAGAACATCGAAGTCGCCGCCCGCATGGGTGGACCCGACATGGCCGGCAACCCCGGCCTCGAACTTGCGGTGACCAAGGCCAAGAAGACCTCGGTTCCCAACGACAACATCGACCGCGCCATCAAGCGCGGCGCCGGCCTCACCGGCGAAGTGGTGGACTACACCGAAATCATGTACGAGGCCCGCGGCCCGCAGGGTTCGGCCCTCCTCATCGAGTGCCTTACCGACAACAAGAACCGTGCAGCTTCCGAGGTCCGCCTGGCCATCTCGCGCAACGGCGGCACCATTGCCGACCCCGGTTCGGTCAGCTACCTCTTCACCCGCAAGGGCGTGGTGAACCTGCCCAAGAACGGCCTGAGCGAGGACGACGTCCTGATGGCCGTCCTCGATGCCGGAGCCGAGGAAGTCAAGGACAACGGGGAGACCTTCGAGATCCACTCGGAGCCGGGCGACCTGCAGGCCATCCGTGAAGCGTTGAAGGAAGCCGGCATTGAATACGACACGGACGAAGTTGAGTTCGTGCCCTCGATGCAGGTGGAGCTGGATGTTGACGGCGCCCGCAAGTTCCTGAAGCTGGCAGATGCCCTCGAGGACCTCGACGACGTCCAAAACGTGTACAGCAACGCCGACCTCAGCGACGACGTCCAGGCCGCCCTGGAATCCGAGTGACGTCCCGCGTTGCCCGCTAGTCCGCAGGAGTTGGCGCCGGGGTCCCTGGCCGGGGCGGAGTACAAGTGACCCTCCGTGTCCTGGGCGTTGATCCCGGCCTCACCCGGTGCGGTATTGGCGTGGTGGACGTTGAACGGAACCGGCGCGCCAGCATGGTGGCCGTCGGCGTCGTGGGCACGTCCCCGGACGAAACCCTCGATCGCCGGTTGCTGGTGATCGCCACGGCCATCGACGATTGGCTGGACCGCTACGAGCCGGAGGTCCTCGCCGTCGAACGCGTTTTCTCGCAGCTCAATGTGAGCACGGTGATGGGGGTGGCTCAGGCCTCCGGCGTGGTAATCGCGGCAGCCGCACGGCGGGGAATCCCGGTGGCCCTGCACACGCCGTCGGAGGTGAAGGCAGCTGTCACCGGCAGCGGGTCCTCCAATAAGGACGCTGTGACCAAGCTGGTCACCAAGATCCTCCGGCTGGACGCCCCTCCGCGGCCCGCCGATGCGGCCGACGCACTGGCGCTGGCCATCACGCATGCGTGGCGCGCCGGAAGCGGTGCCGCCGTGGCCACGACCGGTCCGGGCAGTTCTTCCCTGACACCGGCCCAGCGCGCGTGGGCCGAAGCGGAGGCGAAGGCGCGCCGCACACGCTGATTGTCCCTGCTGCTTGCTAGGGTATTCGTAGATATGTTCGGATAGCCGGGCCCCGCCTTTGGGGCCCGCAGTACCACGGGAGCCCGGCCTTGATCAGTTTCCTCCGCGGAACGGTAGCGCACGTTGGCCTGTCAACGGCCGTGATTGACCTCAACGGCGCCGGGATGAGCGTGTACGCCACCCCGCAGACCCTCAGCCGCCTCCGCGTCGGTGAAGAGGGAAAGGTGTTCACTTCGCTGATCGTGCGCGAGGACTCCCTGACGCTCTTCGGCTTCGCGGACGACGACGAGCGTGAGGTGTTTGACATCCTGCTGAGCGTCAGCGGCGTCGGCCCCCGGCTTGCCCTCGCCGTCCTGGCCGTCCACGATCCCGAGGCCATCCGCGTGGCGGCGCACACGGGAGACAGCAAGACCTTCACCAAGGTCCCCGGAATCGGCCCCAAGGTCGCCGGCCGGATCGTCCTGGAGCTCGCAGGCAAGCTCGTTCCGCAGGGAACCGCGCCCACTGCAGGGGCCGGCACCCCGGCCGAATCCGCCTGGAAGCCCCAGGTGGTGGCCGCCATGACCAGCCTGGGCTGGTCCGAAAAGGACGCCTCCGCCAGCATCGACAAAGCACTTGCCGACGAACCGGAAGTGTCCTTCCGCGGCAACGTTCCCGAGATCCTCCGCACCACGCTCCGGTGGCTGGGCCAGGACGGCGCACGCGCCGGCAACCGCGTAGGCACCCGTGGCTGAACCCTCATTGGTTGCCGCGGGGGAGGAGCCGGAAGAGCGCGCCATCGAGGCGGCGCTGCGGCCCAAGAACCTGGACGACTTCGTTGGCCAGCACCGGGTGCGCAAACAGTTGTCACTGGTGTTGCAGGCCTCCCGGATGCGCGGACGCACCGCGGACCACGTGCTGTTCTCAGGGCCGCCCGGCCTGGGCAAGACCACCCTCGCCATGATCGTTGCGGCGGAGATGAACGCCCCGCTGCGCCTCAGCAGCGGACCCGCCATCCAGCACGCGGGCGACCTCGCGGCCATCCTGTCCTCGCTCTCCGAAGGCGAGGTCCTGTTCCTCGACGAGATCCACCGCATGTCCCGGCCGGCCGAGGAAATGCTCTACATGGCCATGGAGGACTTCCGCGTCGACATCGTCGTGGGCAAGGGTGCGGGCGCCACCGCGATTCCACTGGAACTGCCGCCGTTCACCTTGGTTGGCGCCACCACCCGTGCGGGTCTGCTGCCGGGGCCCCTTCGCGACCGGTTTGGCTTCACCGGGCACCTGGAGTTTTACTCGGTCGAGGAACTGGAGCTGGTCCTGCGCCGTTCCGCGGGCCTGCTGGACCTGAAGGTCAATTCCGCGGGATTCGCCGAGATCGCCGGCCGGTCCCGCGGGACGCCGCGTATCGCCAACCGCCTGCTGCGCCGTGTCCGGGACTGGGCGCTGGTGCACGGCATCGAACAAATCGACTCCAGGGCCGCTTCCGCTGCCCTGGACATGTATGAAGTGGACAAGAAAGGACTGGACCGGCTGGACCGGGCCGTCCTGGAGGCCCTCATCACCAAATTCGGCGGCGGTCCGGTGGGCCTTTCCACCCTCGCCATTGCCGTGGGCGAGGAAACCGAAACGGTGGAAACCGTCGCCGAACCCTTCCTGGTCCGCGAAGGCCTGCTGGGCCGGACGCCCCGCGGCAGGATCGCGCTGGCGCCCGCATGGACGCATTTGGGCTACGCCATCCCGTCCAACGTCTTCGCGCAGGAGCAGTTGGACCTCTTCGATCCCGGCGTGGACGCTTCCGCAGCAGGGGAATGGGCTCCGGAGGGCCAATAGCAGGCTCCCTTCAGCTTTTCCCTTTAGACTGGTATGACGCCCGGCACGTTCGGGTCTTTGTTTCGCGGGTGGCCCTGACGCCCCCGTCGCTTGGGGAAGGAAAAGTCAGGCTCTCTGCCTGCATCACCAGCCCGCCCCGGCCGAAGCGAAGCCGACGTCGCTGGAAAACCAGCTGTACCAGAAAAAGAACGGAATTCCCCTTGGATCCAATGTCAATTCTCCTGTTCGTCATGCTCGGCGTGTTCATCTTCATGATGTTCCGCCGCAACAAGAAGACGCAGCAGCAGCAGGCAGAGCTCCAGTCGAAGTTTGGCCCGGGCGTGGAGGTCATGACCAGTTTTGGCCTTTTCGGCCGGATCGTGGACATCGACGAGGCCGACAACAAAGTCACCCTTGAACTTTCTCCGGGCAACCTTGCCACGGTCCACCGCCAGGCCGTCACCAAGGTCATCGAGCCTGCCGTGGAAACCCCCGCCGAGCCCGCCGCTGCTTCCCCAGTGGTACCGGACGATGCTTCCTCCCTCACCACCCCGGAGACCGGGAGCACCACCACCGGCGCGGAGACCCCGGAAGAAACCCTGAAGCGCCTCAACGACGAGGGCAAGAAGGACAGCTAGGCCCGCTGGCCCCTTTCCTCCCTCTACCGCTGCGGACCACCGCCGGCGCGGGCCACAGCCTGCGCCGGCGGTTCCTCCGCGAATAAGAGAAAGATCGACAATGGCACGAACTGGCCGCAAGAAGCCGGGGCTCCGCGTCCTGGTCTGGCTTGGCGTACTCCTGGCGGCTCTGACCGCCGTCCTGGCAGGCGGCACCATCGCCGGACAGGCCAGCTGGGCACCCAAACTTGCCCTTGACCTTGAGGGCGGCACCCAGATGATCCTCGCTCCCAAAGTGGAGGGCGGATCGGACATCAACGAGCAGCAGCTCAACCAGGCCGTGGCGATCATCCGCCAGCGTGTTGACGGCTCTGGCGTCTCCGAGGCCGAAATCAGCACCCAGTCCGGGCGCAACGTGGTGGTCAGCCTTCCCGGCACGCCCTCCGCCGAAACGCGGAACCTGATCCAGGCCTCCGCCGACATGAACTTCCGCCCCGTCCTGCTGAACGGCGACGGCGCAGCAGTGCCCCCGGAGAAGCAGACTCCAGAGGACCAGCTGCCCAAGCCGACGGCCGCCCCGGCCAACAGCAGCGACACCAACTGGATCACGCCGGAGATCTACAAGCAGTTCGAGGCACTGGACTGCAACAGCCCCGCCGCCGAAAAGTCCCAGCGGTCGGATCCCACCAAGCCGCTGGTCACCTGCGAGCCTGCCACTGACAAGTCCCCGGCAATCAAGTACATCCTGGGTCCGGTAGAGGTTAAGGGCAGCAACATTGTCACGTCCAGCTTCCAGCTGCAGCAGGGCGCGCAGGGTGCGGTGACCAATGACTGGGCCGTCAACATCCAGTTCGACGCCGACGGTACGGCGAAGTTCAAAGAGGTCACCGAGCGCCTGAACCAGTTCTACACGGCCGCCGGCGGGCAGTCGGGCAGCGACCCCAAGGCGCAGTTCGCCATCGTCCTGGACGACCAGGTCATCTCCGCGCCGCGGGCGCTGGCCGTCATCACCGACGGACGTCCGCAGATCACCGGCGGCTTCACCGAGCAGACCGCCAAGGCGCTGTCCGACCAGCTGAAGTTCGGCGCACTTCCCATCAGCTTCGACATCCAGAGCGAACAGCAGATTTCCGCCACACTGGGTGGGGAGCAGCTGCGTATGGGCCTGCTGGCCGGCCTGATCGGGCTCTTGCTCGTGGTGGTCTACTCGCTGTTCCAGTACCGTGCCCTGGGCTTCGTCACCATTGCGTCCCTGGTCGTGGCCGGTGCACTGACCTACCTCGCTATTGCCATCCTCGGCTGGACGGAAAACTACCGACTGTCCCTGGCAGGCGTCGCGGGCATTATCGTGGCCATCGGCCAGACAGCCGACTCGTTCATCGTCTACTTCGAACGCATCCGCGACGAACTGCGTGAAGGGCGCGGCCTGGTGTCCGCCGTCGAAAACGGCTGGAAGCGGGCCAAGCGCACCGTCCTGGCCTCCAAGGCGGTCAACCTGCTGGCCGCGCTGGTCCTCTACTTCGTCGCCGTGGGCAACGTGCGCGGGTTCGCCTTCACCCTGGGCCTGACCGCCATCGCCGACCTCATCGTGGTGTTCATGTTCACACACCCCACGCTGCAGCTTTTGGCCCGCACCCGCTTCTTCGGCGAAGGCCACAAGTTCTCCGGCCTGGACCCCGAACGCCTGGGCGCGGTGCCGCTGTACCGCGGTGCCGGGCGGATCCGGACCCCGGAGGACCGGCCTGTGGTGGTCCGCAGCAAGAACACGGGCGCGGCGGCCGAGGCCGAGCGCCGCATGACCATCGCCGAACGCCGCCTGGCAGAAAAGCAGGAACAGCTGGCTGGCTCGTCCAAGACGTCCGCGAAGGAGAACAAGTAATGTCAGGCTTCGCCACTTTCGGCAACGAGCTCTACTCGGGCAAGCGCTCCTACGACTTCGTCGGCGCCAAGAAGATCTGGTTCATCATTGCCGCCGTGGGCGTGGCGCTGTCCATCATCATTCCGGTGGCCAAGGGCGGCTTCAACCTCGGTATTGAATTCCGTGGCGGCTCTGAATTCACGGTCTCCAACGTCAAGACCACCGATGCCACTATCGGAGAAAAAGCCGTCACCGACGTTGTGTCCGGCAGTGTTCCGCGCGTGGCAAACGTGGCCGGCAACACCATGCGTATCCAGACGGACAAACTCACGGATGACGAGACCCTCAAGATCAAGCAGGGCCTCACCAGCGCCTATGGCGTTACGGACAATGAGGTAACGTCCACGTTCGTCGGCCCCACGTGGGGCGCTGACGTAACAAAGCAGGCGCTGATCGGCCTGGTGGTGTTCGTGCTGCTCGCGGCGCTCCTCATGGCCCTCTACTTCCGCACCTGGAAGATGTCCCTCTCGGCGCTTGCGGGCATGGCGGTGACCATGTTCATCACCGCCGGGGTCTACGCCCTCAGCGATTTTGAGGTGACCCCGTCGGCCATCATCGGCTTCCTGACCGTGCTCAGCTACTCCCTGTACGACACGGTGGTGGTCTTCGACAAGATCCGCGAGAACACCTCCGGCATTGACGCGTCCACGCGCCGGACCTTCGCCGAGGAGGTCAACCTGGCGGTCAACCAGACACTGGTGCGGTCCATCAACACCATGATGGTGGCCATCCTTCCCGTGGGGGCCATCCTGTTCATCGGGGCCGGACTCCTGGGCGCAGGCACCCTGCGCGACCTCTCCCTGGCACTGTTCGTCGGGATCCTGATCGGCACGGCGGCGACCATCTTCGTGGCCGCACCGATGTACGCATGGCTCCGCCAGGGCGAACCGGACCTGGTCAAGCAGGCGCGGCGCGTCGAACAGCGCCGTGCCGGGGCAGCGGAGCGGTCAGCTCCGGCAGCGCCGGCGAAAGCCTGACCGGCAACCGCGGAGCCTGACGGGCAGCCGCAGGCAGCTGTAAAGCCATCAAGGGCCGGGTGACGCAGACCTTGCGTCGCCCGGCCCTTGACTATTCTGTCCCGGTTATAAAAGTGGCCACCCGGAGGAATAGACTGGGGTAATTAAAACGTGGTGAGGGGTGCTTCATTGGAAGAACGTTCGGCGTCGGCGCCAACGGCACAGGAAGAAAAGAATCCTGCCGGTGTACAAGCCGGTGCGGCAGCGCCCGCGCGCCCTGGTTCCCTGGTTCCTGTTGACAACTCAGGATCCCGCGCCACGTTCCCCGGCCGCCGTGAGCGCACCCGTTCCCGCCTTGCCCGCCTGACCGGCCGTGGCACCGCCACTTACTCTCCCATTCTTGAGCCGCTGCTCCGCACGGTCCGCGCCAACAATCCCAAAGAGGACTTCGACCTCATCCAGCGCGCCTTTGACGTGGCGGAACGCAGCCACCGCGGGCAGAAGCGCAAGAGCGGGGACCCGTACATCACCCACCCCGTGGCCGTGGCCACCATTCTCGCTGAACTGGGCCTCAGCGGCACCACGCTGGCTGCAGCGCTGCTGCACGACACCGTGGAAGACACTCCCTACACGCTTGCTGACCTGAAACGGGACTTCGGGCCGGAAGTAGCCATGCTGGTGGACGGCGTCACCAAACTGGATAAGGTCAGCTTCGGCGAGGCTGCCCAGTCGGAGACCGTCCGCAAAATGGTCGTGGCCATGGCCAAGGACATCCGCGTCCTGATGATCAAACTGGCGGACCGGTTGCATAACGCCCGCACCTGGCGTTTCGTCTCCGCTGAATCCTCCGCCCGCAAGGCCCGGGAAACCCTGGAAATCTTCGCGCCGCTGGCCCACCGCCTGGGCATGAACACCATCAAATGGGAGCTCGAGGACCTTTCCTTCGCGGCGCTTTATCCCAAGGTGTACGAAGAAATCGTCCGGATGGTGGGGGACCGGACCCCCGAGCGGGAAAAGAGCCTGGGTGTCATCCGCGACCAGATCACCGAGGACCTGCGCGGCGCCAAGATCAAGGCCACCATTACCGGCCGGCCCAAGCACTACTACTCCATCTACCAAAAGATGATTGTCCGCGACAAGGACTTCGACGACATCAACGACCTCATGGGCGTCCGTGTCCTGGTGGACTCCGTCCGGGACTGCTACGCCGCCCTGGGCATCATGCACTCGCGCTGGAACCCGCTGCCCGGCAGGTTCAAGGACTACATCGCGATGCCGAAGTTCAACATGTACCAGTCCCTGCACACCACCGTCATCGGCCCGGGCGGCAAGCCGGTGGAGATCCAGATCCGCACGCATGAGATGCACCGCCGTGCCGAATACGGTGTGGCGGCACACTGGAAGTACAAGGACCAGCCCAACCGCACCGCCGTTGGTCCCGGAAGCCCCCGCGACGGCGACATGGGGTGGCTGCGGTCCCTGGTGGACTGGCAACAGGAGACGTCGGATCCCGGGGAGTTCCTGGACTCGCTGCGCTTCGAAATCAACGCCCGCGAAGTGTTCGTCTTCACCCCCAAGGGTGAAGTCATGGCCCTACCGGCGGGGTCGACACCGGTGGACTTTGCCTATGCGGTCCACACCGAGGTGGGCCACCGCACCATCGGCGCCCGGGTCAACGGCAAGCTGGTCCCGCTCAACAGCGAACTGAACCATGGCGACTGGGTGGAAATTTTCACCTCCAAAGCGGAGGGCGCAGGGCCCAGCCAGGACTGGCAGCACTTCGTCAAAAGCGCCCGGGCGCGCAACAAGATCCGACAGTGGTTCAGCAAGGAACGCCGCGAAGAGGCGATCGACCGCGGCAAGGAGCTGCTGACCCGCGCCATGCGGAAGCAGAACCTTCCGCTGCAGCGGCTGATGACGCATGAGGCCCTTGCTGCCGTGGCGGAGGAGTTCAAGTACGCCGACATCTCCGGCCTCTACGCCGGCGTGGGCGACGGACACACGTCCGCGCAGTCGGTCATGGAGAAGCTCATTGAAAGCCTGGGCGGCAATGAGAGTGCCGATGATGACGTCGAAGAGGTCAGCATCCCCACCCAGGTCACCAAGGCGCGCTTCTCCGACTCCGGTGTCGTGGTCCGCGGTGTAGGCGACGTCTGGGTCAAGCTGGCCCGCTGCTGCACTCCGGTTCCACCGGACCCGATCCTCGGCTTCGTGACCCGGGGCTCCGGTGTCTCCGTACACCGGACCGACTGCACGAACATCTCGGACCTGAAGGACCAGCCGGACCGGATCGTGGACGTGGACTGGGCGCCGACGCAGTCCAGCGTCTTCCTGGTGGAAATCCAGGTTGAGGCTCTGGACCGCAAGTCCCTGCTCTCCGACGTGACCCGCGTCCTGTCGGACAACCACGTCAACATCCTTGCGGCCAGCGTGCATACCTCCACGGATCGGGTAGCAATATCAAAGTTCGCTTTCGAGATGGGCGACCCCAAGTACCTCAGCCACGTGCTGAGCGCCGTGCGGCGGATCGACGGGGTGTTCGACGTCTACCGCACCACCGGGAACAAACGCCGGAGCTAGCAGGGCTAGTTTTTCCAGGGCCGCCCGCTTGTGGGGCACCCGGGGTGTCGCCTCGATGGCCCGGACCAGGAGACGCAGCTTCACGTCCTGCTGCGGCCGTGCCAGCAGCCCGGTGAGGGCGGGAACAGCGCGCTCCGGTTCCACGTGCAGGGCGATATCAAGGGCTGTCCGCAGGGGACTGGACACCATCAGCCCGCCGAGGCTGATCACGTCGAACGGGCCCAGCTTCACTTCATGCAAGGTACAGCCCCGCGTATTCCGCAGGCTGGATACCCTGCGCTTGGCGTCCACCAGCAGGGCCAGGCGGTCAGGTTCCGCTGCGCAGCCGTAGATCCAGGCCGCCGTCATCCGCCCCGCAACAACGCGCTGCCGTATTGCAGCCGGTACGGCCCCTGCCGCTGCCCGTGCGCGAAGCTGAGGAGACACAGGGATCCCGGGAAGCGTGTAGCCGTGCTGATGGAAGCGGGCCAGCAGGCCATCTGCAGCGAGGGACTGCAGCTCCGGACCGGCGAAGGGGCCACCGGGAGCGTAGAGTTCCGGAAAGCGGGGCGCTGCGCCGGCTTCCGCACCATTTTCCTGCCAGCCCACACGGGAAGCATGCGTGCGGGCTTCCCTGCCCGGGCCGGCGGCGGGTGGAGTTGGAGGAATGGCCATAGCCCCATCCTGCCCGGACGCCCTTAAACGGCACAGGCCCCGCCCGGGTTATGTGGATAACCGGAACGGGGCCTGGGCCCGTCAGCTCAGTGGGGTGTCAGGACAGCTCGCTGGCGGACCGCTGGATCTGGTCGAGCCAGGCCTGGCGGGCTTCGAGGGCTTCCTGGGCGGCCTTGATCTTGCGCTGGTCACCGCTCTTCTCGGCCTTTGCGAGGTCTTCCTGGAGCCCGGCGATGGCGGATTCCAGCTGTGACAGTGCACTGTTGGTGCGTGCCTTGCGCTCAGGGTTGGACCGCTGCCACTGCTCTTCCTCGGCGTGGCGCACGGCGTCCTCCACCTTCCGCAGCCCGGCTTCAATCCGCCCCATGTCCGCCCGCGGCACCTTGCCGGCCTCTTCCCAGCGGTCACGGATGGACTGCAGGGCCTTCTTAGCCGCAGCGAGGTCCTTCACGGGAAGAATCGTGTTGGCTTCGGCCAGCAGTGCTTCCTTCACGGTGAGGTTTGCCGCGTATTCCTGGTCGATTTCGTCGTTGGCAGCCTGGCGCGACGTGAAGAAGACGTCCTGCGCGGCGCGGAAGCGTGCCCACAGCGCGTCGTCGTCCTTGCGGCTGGCCCGGGGTGATGCCTTCCACTGGTCCATGAGCCGGCGGTACTCGCCGGCGGCGAAGCCCCAGTCCGTGGACGAGGACAGGGCTTCCGCTTCCGCGATCAGCTTCTCCTTGGCGGCCTTGGCCGCCGAGTTGTTGCTGTCCAGCTGGGAAAAGTATGCCCTGCGGTGGCGGTCGAAAACCGTCCGGGCAGCACGGAAGCGCTTCCAAAGGGCGTCCTCGTTGCTGCGGCCCAACCGCACGCCGCTCTTCTGGGCTGCCTTCCAGTTCTCGAAAAGCTCGTTCATCCGGGCGCTGGAAGTCTTCCACTGGGTTTGAGCGGGATCCTGGCCGGAAATCTGCTCCGCCTCGGCAACAATGGCTTCACGCGCTGCCAGCTCTGAGGCCCGCACGGCGTCGTGCTCGGCCTTTTCTGCCTTTTCCAGCTCCGTGATCTGGCCGGACAGCTTATCCAGGCGCGCCTCGGCAGACCGGAGGTCGCCCACCATGTTCCGCTCCGCAAGCTGCTCACGCAGGTGCGTCACCGTCTTCTGCATGTCGGTGCTGGGGGCCTTGGAGCTGACCCGCTGTTCCAGCAGCACGATCTGCGCCACGACGTCGTCGTACTTCCGCGCGAAGTACAGCAGGGCTTCGTCGTCGCTGACACCCGGGTACTGGCCGACGGGGTGCTCGCCGTCGTCGATCTTCAGGAAGACGTGGCCGTCCCCCTCCACCCGGCCCCACTTGGACGCCTCGGCCACCGAGGTGCTGGGGGCGGCGGGAGCCGGTGCGGCCGCCGGTGCGGTGGCTGCAGGCTTGGGCCTGGAGGCGAAAGCGGCTGGAGACGGTGCAGACGGCCGGGGCCCGGGAGCCGGCGCAGGTGCCGATGGCGCTGCCGGGGCCTCAGGCGCGGCAGCCGACTGCTCGGCATTCGCATCAGGACCGGCAACCTCGCCGGGGGCAGGAGCTGCCGTTTCGGTCAGGTCTGTTGCTGTTTCGTCGGATTTCTGACTGTCTGTCACCGCTAAAAGTCTTTCGCTTGGAGGGAAATACTCACGTACTCACCGTGGCCAGTCCGGCCCGGCTTCCTACTTCAGAGAAAACGAGTCTATCGTGACTGGTTGTTTTGGCGCGCCGTCCGTGTCGCTGGCTCCCGGCGTGATTCCTGCGGCCGCGATGGTGGTGACGACGTCGAGCCCGGAGGTCACCTTTCCTACAACGGTGTAGCCCCCGGCGGCGTCGGCCGGGATGACCGTGTCCTTGTAGACAATGAAGAACTGTGTTCCGTTGCCGTACGCGTTGTTGCCCGTGCGGGCCACTGCGATGGTGCCGGCCGGGTAGGTGTTGTCGGCCGGGGTGTTCTCGAGCGGACCCCACGTGTAGTTCGGGTCGCCCTGGCCGTCCCCCTTGGGGGAACCGCACTGCAGGACGCCGAACTTGTCTGCCGTGGTGAGCCGATGGCACGTTTTGCCGTTGAAGTAGCCTTCGTCGCTCAGGGACTTGAAGACGGCGGCCGCCTGCGGGGCCTTGGTCCCGTCCACTTCCACGCCCAACGGGCTGCCGTTCAGCAGCAGCTGGCCGGAGAACGTTTTGCCGGCCGCCGTGTCCGCAGCCGGGATGTTCGGCCCGTTGGTTGCCGGTGCGGACGGCGTGGGGGAGGAGCTTGCGGAAGCGGACGGTTCCGTCAGCCCCGCCTGCGCGGCAGCGTATTCGTCCTCCGTGGGATTGCCGGCGAACGCAGTGAGTTGGAGGACGACGGCGAGCACCACGGCGGCGGCCCCGGCACCGGCGGCGACGAGATTGTCGCGCTGACGCCGCTTTTCCTGGCCGCGCCGGAGCTCACGCTTGGCTTCCATCTGTTGGATGCGCCGTTTTGTTTCGCGTGCACTGCGTGAACTGGCCGCCAAGGGTCCTCCTCATCGTCGGGCTGCTGATGCCCGGCGGTTGGCCGCAGGGCGCAGGTGTCAGGGGCCAGTCTTCGCGGGTCCGCTGCATTAGAGATGCACACGGATGACGCATAAACTGGCTGCCGCACATAGTTTATGCACGGCTGGCTGTGCTGCCGCCGCATGCCACCTTTGAGGGGCGCGGGGCGGCAGTTCCGGCGCACCTTCCATTCCTAAGGAGAACCTTCCCCATGGCACGCACCGCCTCCCTGTCCGGATTCCCCGAGTGGCTTCCCGAGGAGCGGCTGGTGGAGCTGCATGTGCTCGATACCCTGCGCAGGGTTTTTGAACTGCACGGCTTTGGCTCGATCGAGACCCGCGCCGTGGAAACGGTGGGCCAGCTGCTCCGGAAGGGTGAGATCGACAAGGAAGTGTACGGCCTGAGTCGGCTGCAGGAGGATGAAAGCGAAAACCCCGTCAAAGGCGGCAAGGCCGATCCCAACGCGCTTGCCCTGCACTTTGACCTGACGGTTCCGTTCGCCCGGTATGTCGTGGAGAACGCCGGCTATTTGTCCTTCCCGTTCCGCCGCTACCAGATCCAGAAGGTGTGGCGCGGCGAGCGGCCCCAGGAAGGGCGGGCCCGCGAATTCACCCAGGCGGATATCGACGTGGTGGGCGACGGCGAGCTTCCCTTCCGCTACGACGTCGAGATCGCGCTGGTCATCGCCGAGGCACTCAGCGCCCTGCCCATCCCCGACTTCCGCCTCCGGATCAACAACCGCAAGCTGGCCGAAGGCTTCTACCGCGGCATCGGACTCGACGACACCGCAGGCGTGCTGCGCAGCATCGACAAGCTGGAGAAGATCGGCCCCGAAAAGGTCGCAGAGCTGCTGAAAACAGAGCTGGGCGCCACGGACCAGCAGGCCGCCAAAGCCCTGCAGCTGGCTGCCATCCGCACCGAGGACACCTCCTTTGTGGCCCAGGTCCGGGCCTTGGGCGTCAGAAACGAACTCCTTGATGAAGGCCTGGACGAACTGGAACAGGTGATTGATGCGGCCGTCCAGCGGGCACCGGGCAAGGTCCTGGCGGACCTCAGCATCGCCCGCGGCCTGGACTACTACACGGGAACCGTGGTGGAAACCGTCCTGGTGGGCCACGAACAGCTGGGTTCCATTTGCTCCGGCGGCCGCTACGACGCACTGGCGTCCAAGGGCAACCGCAAGTTCCCGGGCGTCGGCCTCTCCATCGGCGTCACCCGCCTGGTGTCCCGGATCCTGAGCCAGGACCTGGCCAAGGCTTCCCGTTCGGTTCCCACCACCGTCCTGGTGGCCCTGAACCATGACGACAGCTGGGGAGCGGCCCAGGACGTCGCCGCCCTGCTGCGGAGCCGGGGGATTCCCACGGAGGTTGCGGCCAAGGCGGACAAATTCGGCAAGCAGATCAAGTTTGCGGACCGGCGGGGCATCCCCTTCGTGTGGTTCACGGAGGAGGACGGCACCCACCAGGTCAAGGACATCCGCACCGGCGAACAGGTGCTGGCTGCCCCCGAAACCTGGATGCCGCCGCTGGAGGACCTCACGGTTCAGGTTGAGACAACCGCCCCTGCACCGGCCTCGGTATAGCCACCCGGCATACGGCCGGGCCTGGTACCTACGGTTGCGGCTGGTGCTGCCGGAAACGCAGCACCAGCCAGCGCCCGGCCACCCCCGCTGCGAGGACCGCCGCCATGGTCAGGACGGATGCGGCCGGCAGGGTGAAGGCAAGTACCACGCACCCCAGGAACCCAACGGCATTGAGCCAGCGTGGAGCGTAGCCGGGGTGCGTCGCGAGCGTGTAAGCGGACGCATTCGCAATCGCGTAGTACATCAGCACGCCAAAACTTGAAAAGCCCACCACGGTCATCACGTCGGTGGTCAGCAGGAGCAGGATGACGACGGCGGCCACGGCCAGTTCCGCGACGAACGGAACGGTGTGGCTGCCGCCCACCTTTGCCAATGGTCCGGGAAGGTCACGTTCCCTCGCCATGGCCAGTGTTGTCCTGCCCACCCCGGTGATAAGTGCAAGCAGGGCGCCCAGGCAGGCGGCGGCCGCTCCGGCCTGCACCAGCGGCGCGCCCGCGGCCAGGCGGGAGTCCAGCACTGCGTCCAGCAGTGGTGTCCGGGTGGCGGCAAGCCGGTCCCCGAGGTGGGCGAACAGGAGCAGGGCCAGTACCAGGTAGATGGTGAACGCTGCTGCCAGGGCTGCGAGGATGGCCCGCGGGATAGCCCGGGCAGGGTTCCTGACTTCTTCGCCCAACGTGGCGATCCTGGCATAGCCGGCGAAGGCGAAGAACATCAGTCCGGCGGCGGGCAGGACACCGCCTGCATCGCCGGACGCAGCCCCTGCCGTTGCCGTCACCGGGTGCGGCCCCAGCACTGCTGCGACGGCAACGAAAACCAGTGTTGCCAGGACCATGCACAGCAGGATCCGGGTGAGCAGTGCGGTCCTGGTGATGCCCAGCAGGTTGACGCCGGTCAGCACCACAACGGCGGCGATGGCCACGGGAACAGCAAAAGCCGGTGCCACGTAGCTGCCGAAGGTCAGCGCCATGGCCGCGCAGGAGGCCGTCTTGCCCGTCACGAAACCCCAGCCGGCCAGGAAGCCGGGCCATTCGCCCAGTTGCTTACGGCCATAAATATAGGTTCCGCCGCTGGTGGGATACTTTGCGGCCAGGGCTGCGGAAGCCACTGCATTGCAGTAAGCCACGACGCCCGCAACCACCACGGCCAGGACCAGCAGCTTTCCGGCCAGGGCGGCGGCGGGGGCGAACACCACAAAGACGCCTGCACCCAGCATGGAACCAAGTCCGATGGCGGTGGCATCAAAGGTTCCGAGCCGGCGTTGCAGCTGCTGCGGTTCGCTCATGCGGCGGCAGTCCCTTTCCAGCGGGTAAACTCGGACGGGATCGTTCCCGCAACGATCATATTGAACTTCCCACTGTTTTCCCGCAGAAAGGCGTGCTGTGCTGCGCACACATGACCTCGGATCCCTTCGTTCCGAGCACATTGGACAAACCGTAACCCTGGCCGGCTGGGTGGGCCGCCGTCGTGATCACGGTGGTGTGGCATTCGTGGACCTGCGCGACGCTTCCGGCGTGGCCCAGGTGGTGGTGCGCGAGGAAGAAGTGTTCCATGGGCTGCGCAACGAGTATGTCCTGCAGGTCACAGGCACGGTGTCCCGGCGTCCGGAGGGCAATGAAAATCCCGCCCTGGCTACCGGTGAGATCGAGGTCATCGCCGAGGACGTCACCATCCTGAACACGTCCGACCCGCTGCCCTTCCAGATCGACGAGCACGTGGAAGTCGGCGAGGAAGCCCGCCTCAAGCACCGCTACCTGGACCTGCGCCGCCCCGGCCCCAGCCGCAACCTGCGGCTCCGCTCCGAGGCCAACCGGGTGGCGCGCGACCTGCTCCACCAGGAAGGCTTCGTGGAGATCGAGACGCCCACGCTGACGCGTTCGACGCCGGAGGGCGCCCGTGACTTCCTGGTTCCGGCACGCCTGGCCCCGGGTTCCTGGTACGCCCTGCCGCAGTCCCCGCAGCTTTTCAAGCAGCTGCTGCAGGTGGGCGGCTTCGAGAAGTACTACCAGATTGCCCGCTGCTACCGGGACGAAGACTTCCGCGCGGACCGGCAGCCGGAATTCACCCAGCTGGACATCGAGGCCAGCTTCGTGGACCAGGACGACATCATCCGGATCGGCGAAAACATCGTCAAAGCGGTATGGCAGCTCATCGGGGTGGAGATTCCCACGCCCATCCAGCGCATCACCTACGCTGACGCCATGGCACGGTACGGCTCGGACAAGCCGGACCTCCGCTTCGGCCAGGAGCTCACCGAGCTCACCGAATTCTTCAAGGACACCAACTTCGGTGTGTTCAAGGCACCCTACGTGGGCGCCGTCGTCATGCCCGGTGGCGCTTCGCAGGCGCGCCGCGCCCTGGACGCGTGGCAGGAATGGGCCAAGCAGCGGGGCGCCAAGGGCCTGGCCTACGTGCTGTACAAGGAAGACGGCGAACTCGCCGGTCCTGTGGCCAAGAACCTCACCGACATCGAGCGCGCCGGTCTGGCTGACGCGGTTGGCGCCAAGCCGGGCGACTGCATCTTCTTCGCCGCAGGCGAGAAGACCCCGTCGCGTGCCCTGCTGGGTGCAGCCCGCGTGGAGATCGGCCACCGCACCGGCCTGATCGACCCCACCGACTGGGCGTTCTGCTGGGTGGTGGACGCCCCTATGTTCGAGCCGGCTGCCGCCGCGGTCGCTTCCGGTGATGTCGCTGTCGGTGGAGGCCAGTGGACAGCCGTCCACCACGCGTTCACTTCGCCCAAGCCCGAATTCCTGGACACTTTCGACAAGGACCCGGAGTCGGCACTTTCCTACGCCTACGACATCGTCTGCAACGGCAACGAAATCGGCGGCGGCTCCATCCGTATCCACCAGCGTGAAGTGCAGGAGCGCGTCTTTGAGCTGATGGGCCTGGACAAGGAGGACGCGCAGACCAAGTTTGGCTTCCTGCTCGAAGGCTTCAAGTACGGCGCGCCTCCGCACGGCGGCATCGCGTTCGGCTGGGACCGTGTTGTCTCGCTGCTGGCCGGAGTGGAGTCCATTCGTGACGTTATCGCCTTCCCGAAGTCCGGCGGCGGCCACGACCCCCTCACCGAGGCTCCGGCCCCCATCACGCCGCAGCAGCGCAAGGAAGCAGGCGTTGATTTCAAGCCGGAGGCCAAAAAGCCGGAAGAGAAGAAGAAGCCCGAAGACAAGCAGTAGTAGTACCCGCGGCCCGAGGCCGTGACAGTGCAAGAGGTTCCCCGGTCCGCCGGGGGACCTCCTGCCGTTAAGGAAGGATGAATCCGGTGGATATCCCAAAGCCGGCACCCACGGAGGTTGAATTCGCCATGCTCGAGGCCGCCATGGACGCCGCCTGGCCCGCCTTGGAACGGCATACTGCCGGTGGCTGGGTCCTCCGGGCAGCCGCCGGCGTAACCCAGCGGGCCAACTCGATCTGGCCGAGGGGCGCCGCCCACCACTCGGATCAAGATCTTCCCGCGCTGCTGCGCCAGGCGCGGTCCTGGTACCGCAGCCGCCGCTTGCCGGTCATCTTCCAACTGTTTGACGGCCCCGCTGCGGCGGAACTGCACGGAGCTCTTGACGCGGAGGGCTTCACCCGACAGTCCGAGACCCTGGTGATGACCCGCGGCGCCACCCAGGTTCCTGGTCCTGCAGCCACCCGGGGCACCCCGGCTGTGGAACTCTCACCGGAGCCATCGGAGGAGTGGCTCCAGGTCTGGTGGCAGGTGGACGGCCGCGGCGGGGAGGCCGCCAGGGCCGCCGCCCAAAAAATCCTTGAAGGCTGCCCCTCCGTCTACGCCCTGGCGAGGGACAACGAGGGCCGGCCCGCCGCCGTCGGGCGCCTTGCGCTTCCCACAGGCACCAATCAGGGCGGCCTGTACTGCATGGCCACCCTGCCGGAAGCGCGCCGCCGAGGCTTCGCGTCAGCGATCCTCGGGTCGCTGCTGCAGGCCGGTAACCACCGGGGCGTGACGGGCTTCTGGCTGCTGGTGACCGCAGCAAACCCCGGCGCGCAGGAGTTGTACGCCAAGGCCGGGTTCGAGGAAACCGGCCGCTACCTCTACCGGCAGGAACGGCCCCGCCGGGCCCCCGCTGGCTGCTGAGCCATCGTTGCCTAAGTCCGCGGCCCGGCCGGATCCGTTACGGTGATCCGCACCGAGCAGGCGTCGGCTGCCGCCTTCTTCACCACGGCCGCCCGGGGTTCCGGCACGTCGAGGTACGCCAGGCGGGGAAGCCGCGCATAGTTCCGGAGGGCCCGTTCTTCGAGCACCAAGTCAACGAGCGTTCTGTCGCCGCCCGGGACCAGGTACTCGAAGGCCTGGCCGGCGAACACCATCCCTGCCTGCTCCGCCACGGCAGCGACCAGGGCATCCGCCTGGTTGGAACGCCGGCGGGCGAAGCGCTGCTGGGACTGGCCGCCCGCGGCCGTGCGCGACTGGACGTACCGGGTACCCGCCTTGGACGCGAGCAACAGGCCCTCACGTGCCACGCCGACGCCGTAGCCGCCCCGCCGGACCAGCAACAGTCCCAGCGTGCGGGGCTGGGAGGCAAGGGAGGCCAGGCGCTCCAAGGGGCCGGCGCCGCGTCCGGGCCGTCCGTCTGCCGGCCACGGCGCCTGCAGGAGGGCTGCGGCGCCGTCGGCGGCCACAAGGCGGAGGCCGTCGTCGTCATCCTGCAAGCGGTACCCGCCGTGCGAGGCCCCGAACCGTTCAACCCAGCCCGCCAGCCGGGCGCCTGACACGAAGGCGGTCCGGACGGAAGGTGGTCCGCCGGCAGAAACAGGGGCAGGCATGGGGGAATCCTTGGGGCGGAGAAAGCAGCGGTTGACTCGAAGTAGCCTATCTATGTGGATGATCTCTTCGGCAACGGGCCCGATAATGACGACGACGACGGTCCCGTCGCCGGGGCAGGCACCGGTTCCCGGGGCAACAGCGCACGGGGCCAGGTTTCGCCCCGGAGCCCCCTTGCCGTACGCATGCGGCCGCGCACCCTTGACGAGGTGGTAGGCCAGCAGCACCTGCTTGGCCAGGGCTCCCCGCTGCGCCAGCTGGCGGCCGGGGCAGGCGCTGACGCAGCCGGTCCGGCCGGCCCCAGCTCGCTGATCTTGTGGGGTCCGCCCGGCACCGGCAAGACCACGCTGGCGCACGTCATCGCCCGCGGCCCCGGCCGGAAGTTCGTTGAATTGTCCGCCATCACCGCAGGCGTCAAGGATGTCCGCAGGGTGATGGACGACGCCCTGACCGCCCGGGACCTGTACAAGACCACTACGGTGCTGTTCCTGGACGAGATCCACCGCTTCAACAAAGCCCAGCAGGACGCCCTGCTGCCCGGGGTCGAAAACCGCTGGGTGGTCCTGGTGGCCGCCACCACGGAAAACCCCTCCTTCTCCGTAGTTTCGCCGCTGCTCTCCCGCTCGTTGCTCCTGACGCTCAAACCCCTGACCGACGCGGACATCGAGGGCCTGCTGGTGCGGGCCGTGGAGGATCCGCGGGGGCTGGGCGGCAAGGTCCGGCTCAGCGACGAAGCGCTGGAGCACCTGGTTCGGCTTTCGGGCGGGGATGCCCGCAGGGCCCTTACGGCTTTGGAAGCCGCGGCGGGCGTCGCTTTCGGTGACGCGGACGACGTCGGGCGTTCCGTGGGGGAGGAAGGCACACCGGATGAGCCGGTTACCGAAGCCCCGGTCACCGGGGAACCGGTCGTTGTGGAGTTGCGGCACACCGAGCGCGCCCTGGACGCAGCTGCCGTCCGTTACGACCGCGCCGGCGACCAGCACTACGACGTGGCCAGCGCCTTCATCAAGTCCATCAGGGGCTCGGACGTGGATGCTGCCCTGCACTACCTGGCCCGGATGCTTGAGGCGGGGGAGGACCCGCGGTTTGTAGCGCGCCGGATTGTCATCTCGGCGGCGGAGGACGTGGGCATGGCAGACCCCACGGCCCTGCAGACGGCCGTCGCCGCGGCGCAGGCGGTGCAGCTTATCGGCATGCCCGAGGGCCGGATCGTCCTGGCCGAGGCGGTGGTCCACCTGGCCACCGCACCAAAGTCGAACGCCGCCTACATGGGTATCAACAAAGCGATCGCGGACGTGCGGGCCGGCCTCGGCGTCGGCATACCCGCCCACCTGCGCGACGCGCACTACCCGGGCTCCAAGCAGCTGGGCCATGGCGTGGGCTATAAGTACGCCCACGACGCGCCGCACGCCGTGGCAACCCAGCAGTACCCGCCGGACGACCTGGTGGGCCGCGACTACTACCAGCCCACGGGCAACGGTGCTGAACGGGACATCGCCCAACGGCTGGAGCGCCTGCGGAAGATTGTCCGGGGCAAGTAATGGCATGGTAAGCTGAATCTTTGTCTGGCAAGGCGCGGACGCACAATCTCCCCAATTTACGTTGGACAGGTTATGCCCTGCGCCCAGTAGCAAAAGGCAGCGGTTGGCCGATGCTCTCCATCGTGGAGGCCAGTAACACTGACACACCGCAGATATTGGAAGGACACAAGTGGCTAACAACACTCGTGCTCGCCGTCAGGCCCGCCTCTCGCGGTCCCTCGGCATTGCTCTGACCCCCAAGGCCGCCAAGTACATGGAGCGCCGCCCGTACGGCCCCGGTGAGCATGGCCGTGCCCGCAAGAAGCAGGACTCCGACTACGCCGTACGTCTGCGCGAAAAGCAGCGCCTGCGCGCCCAGTACGGCATCCGCGAAGCACAGATGACCCGTGCCTTCGAAGAAGCCCGCCGCACCAAGGGCCTCACCGGTGAGAACCTCATCGAACTGCTCGAAATGCGTCTCGACGCCCTGGTCCTGCGTGCCGGCTTCGCCCGCACCATCGCCCAGGCCCGCCAGCTGGTTGTGCACCGCCACATCATGGTTGACGGCGTCCGCGTTGACCGTCCGTCGTTCCGCGTCGGCGAGGGCCAGCTGGTCCACGTTCACAGCCGCAGCGAAACCATGGTTCCGCTCCAGGTTGCCGCAGCCGGCGCCCACCGCGACGTCCTGCCTGCCGTTCCGGCCTACCTGGATGTCAAGCTGGAGGCCCTGCAGGCACGCCTGGTCCGCCGCCCCAAGCGCTCCGAGATTCCGGTGACCTGCGAAGAGCAGCTCGTCGTCGAATTCTACGCACGCTAAATCCCAGCAGCGTATCCAAAGAAGCCCGTGGCAAGCGCCGCGGGCTTCTTTGTATGTAAGGTACTTGGGGGACATCTGCGAAACGGGCCTTCCGTGCATGCCGCGGATGGAGCCCCATCACGGAATTTCGAGGAGATGAACGTCTATGTCTGGTGGCGATATTGCCGGCCTGATCGCTGCCGGGGTGTTCGCGCTCCTGGTCCTGTTGCTTGCGGTCCCCATCCTGAAGCTGGGGAAGGTCTTTGACGAGATGCGGACCACTATCCGGTCCCTCAGCGACGGCGCCACGCCCCTGATGGATGAGGTCACCGCCACCGTGTCCACCACCAACCAGCAGTTGAAGAAGGTGGACGGCATCTCGTCCAACGTCTCGGACGCGTCCGCCAACATCTCCGCCCTGTCCTCGCTGGTTGCCGCCACCGTGGGTTCCCCGTTGATCAAGGTTGCCGCCTTCAGCTACGGCGTGCGCAGTGCCTTCGCCAACCGCCGGAAGCCCGCTGCAGGCCGCCGCAGCCGCTAGATTCGAAAAGAAGACCATGAAAAGAATTGTGTGGATGGGAATCGGCGTGGCCATCGGTGTCATCGCTTTCCGCAAAGTCAGCCAGGCGCAGTCCAGCCTCGGGCCGGAAGGCATGAACCGTGCAGTGGGCCGGCTGGCCGACGGCGTCTATGACTTCGCCGACGCCGTGCGCGCAGGGATGCGCGAACGTGAAACCGACCTGAGGACCGCCCTGGGCATCGAGTCCGCCGAAGTGGTTCGCCGCTAGCCCGGAAGGGCATTGCTCCGGCAGCCAGCCAACAACCGGCAGGAACCCGATCCGGGAACCGGCCACTTGAACGAAATATCCGCGCCGCCCGCCGGCGCGGACCAAGAAGGGTAAGAAAACAGCTCATGAAGTCGCAGGAGATCACAAAGCGCTGGGTGGACTTTTTTGTCAGCAAGGGCCACACCGCGGTTCCCTCCGCATCGCTGGTCTCCAGCGACCCCTCGCTGCTGTTCACGGTGGCCGGCATGGTCCCGTTCATTCCCTACCTCACCGCCCGTGAGGAGCCGCCCTACTCCCGCGCCACCAGCGTGCAAAAGTGCATCCGTACCGGCGACATCGAGGAAGTGGGCAAGACCGCCCGCCATGGCACTTTTTTCCAGATGTGCGGCAACTTCTCCTTCGGCGACTACTTCAAGGAAGACGCCATTAAGTTCGCCTGGGAACTGCTCACGAAGAGCGTTGACGACGGCGGCTACGGCCTTGCCCCCGAGCGGCTCTGGGTCACGGTCTACGAAGAGGACGACGAAGCCGAAGAGCTGTGGCTGAAAAACACCGGCGTCCCCGCGGAGCGCATCCAGCGGATGGGCAAGTCTGACAACTACTGGTCCACCGGACAGCCCGGCCCCGCAGGTCCCTGCTCGGAGATCTACTACGACCGCGGACCCGCCTACGGCGTGGAGGGCGGTCCCATCGCGAACGAGACCCGCTACATCGAGATCTGGAACCTGGTGTTCATGCAGTACCAGATCGAGAACGTCCGGTCGAAGGTCGACTTCGACATCGTGGGCGAACTGCCCAAAAAGAACATCGACACCGGACTGGGCATGGAACGCCTTGCCATGATCCTGCAGGGCGTCGAGAACATGTACGAGACCGACCAGGTCCGGCCGGTCATCGACAAGGCCGCGGAATTGTCCGGCAAGGAATACACCTCGGCCGAAACCCCGGACGACCCCCACCACACCGACGACGTCCGCATGCGCGTGGTGGCCGACCACATCCGTTCGGCACTGATGCTGATCTCCGACGGCGTCACCCCGTCCAACGAAGGCCGTGGCTATGTCCTGCGCCGCCTCATCCGCCGCGCAGTCCGTTCCATGCGCCTGCTCGGCGTTGAGGAGGCCTGCCTGCCCCAGCTGCTGCCGGCTTCCCGCGACGCGATGAAGGGCGTGTACCCCATCGTGGAGACCGACTTCGACCGGATCAGCCGCATCGCGTACGCCGAAGAGAAGGCATTCCTGCGCACCATCGCCTCCGGCACGGCCCGGCTTGAAGACGCGGTCAAGGAATCCAAGGCCGCCAACCAGCCGCTGTCCGGTGCCGACGCCTTCACCCTGCACGACACCTACGGTTTCCCCATCGACCTCACGCTCGAAATGGCCGAAGAGGCCGGACTCAAGGTGGACGAGGCCGCTTTCCGCAGCCTGATGCAGGAACAGCGCCAGCGCGCCCAGGCCGATGCCAAGGGCAAGAAGGGCGGACACGCGGACGTCAGCGTCTTCCAGGACCTCCTGGCCCAGGGCGAGACGGTCTTCACGGGCTACACCGAGCTGGAAGGCGAGTCGCGGGTCCGCGGCCTGCTCAGCGCCGGCCGCCAGGTCCAGCAGGCCCTCACCGGGGACGAGATCGAACTCGTGCTGGCCGAAACGCCGTTCTATGCCGAAGCCGGCGGCCAGGCTGCCGACACCGGCCTGATCACCGGCGACGGCTTCGTCGTCGAGGTCCTGGACGTCCAGCGCCCGGTGAAGGGCCTGAGCGTGCACAAGGCGATTGTCCGGGAAGGCGAGATCGGCGCTGATTCGCTGGTGCGCGCCGCCGTCGACCGTGAACGCCGCCATGCCGCCGAGCAGGCGCACACGGGCACGCACATCGTCCATGCCGCCCTGCACCAGATCCTTGGTCCTGAGGCGACGCAGCGCGGATCCTTCAACAAGGCCGGCTACCTGCGCTTCGACTTCGCCTGGGGCGAAGGGTTGAGCACCGCAACCCGGTCGGAGATCGAAGAGGTCTCCAACCTGGCCATCCGCAACAACTATGCGGTGGAAACGAAGATCATGGGACTGGCCGAAGCCAAGGCCATGGGCGCCATGGCGCTTTTCGGCGAGAACTACGGCAGCGAAGTCCGGGTAGTGGAGATCGACGGCGCGTGGTCGCGCGAGCTGTGTGGCGGCACGCATGTGGCCAACACCTCGCTGATCGGCAGCCTGTCCCTCCTGGGTGAGCAGTCCGTGGGTTCAGGTAACCGCCGCGTGGAGGCTTTCGTGGGCATGGAGGCCTTCCGCCACCTGGCCGCCGAACGGGCCCTGGTCACCGAACTGACCGACCTGCTGAAGGTTCCGTCCGGCCAGCTCGCCGACCGGATTTCCAGCACCCTGGCCAAGCTGAAGGCCACGGAGAAGGAGTTGGACCGCCTCCGCAAGGAACAGTTGGCAGCAGCCGCCGCAAACCTGGTCAACACCGCGCAGGATGCCGCCGGCGTCCGGGTGGTGGCCCACGACGCGGGCACCGTCAGCGGCGCGGATGACCTCCGCGGCCTGGCCCTGGACCTGCGCAACCGCCTCGGTTCCGAAGCTGCTGCCGTAGCCGTAGCCGGCGTTGCCAACGGCCGTCCGCTGATCCTGGTGGCCACCAACGAGGCAGCCAGGGAAGCCGGCGTCAAGGCCGGCGCTCTGGTCCGGGTCGCTGCCGGTGTGCTGGGCGGCGGCGGTGGCGGCAAGGATGACGTTGCCCAGGGCGGCGGCACGGACGCCGGCAAGGTCGGCGCCGCCCTGGCCGCCGTCGTCGACGCCATCTCAAGGCGCTAACTCCACGATGACCAATCCTGTTGCTGCCGGCGGCTACCCCCAGGGCGTCAAACTGGGGGTGGACGTCGGCACAGTCCGGGTAGGGGTCGCCATCTGCGACCGTGATTCGATCCTTGCCACGCCCTACAAGACCTTCGACCGGAACGCGAAGAAGAACTCGGACGTCCGCGTCATCGCGAAACTGGCAGAGGAACTGGGAGCTGTGCAGGTTATCGTTGGCCTGCCCAGGACCATGAAGGGCGAGGAACATGCCTCGGCCAGGATGGCCACGGACTATGCGTTGCTGCTGGCTGCCGAGTTTTCCAGCCGCGGCCTGGCGGTCCCGGTCAACCTGGTTGACGAGCGCTTCAGCAGTGTCACGGCCCACCGGAACCTGCACGAAGCTGGCATGAGCAGCAGGGACCACCGTAAAGTAGTTGATCAGGTCGCTGCGGCGGGTATTCTTCAGCACGCCATCGACATGCAGAAAGCCAGGGGAGCGGATGTCGGCTCACGCGTGACAGCGCCATCCCCGTCCGTGGACCTGGGGGCCGGTGGGGTGGACGAACCAGTCCGCGCCGCCCCCACAGACACGGCCCGATTTTCAGATAATGGAAGGCAACAGTGAGCCCTGCCAACATTGATGACACCTCCGGTCCGCTGGGCACCGGGGCCCAGCGGCCGCTGACCCGCAAGGAACTGCGTGCCCGGGAAAAGACCCTCAATACAGGGGGCCAGAACGCCGTGCCCGAACAGGCCTACGAAACCGGTGACGTTCCGCCGCCACCGGCCGCACCACCGGCCGCAGCTTCTCCGGAAGCCGAATCCACCTTTGCTCCGCTTCCCGGCGCCGGTGACGTTCCGGCGGCACCGCACATGCCCCCGTCCATCCAGGACGAACAAACCGCGCACGCTTCCCACAGCGAAGTCCATTACGAATCGCCGGCCCAGCAGCACGACGGCGGCGGGCACCACGACACCGCAGCGCACCAGCACACGGATGATTA
Source organism: Arthrobacter sp. E1SS-5 (assembly GCF_057073715.1). Classification (NCBI taxonomy): domain Bacteria; kingdom Bacillati; phylum Actinomycetota; class Actinomycetes; order Micrococcales; family Micrococcaceae; genus Arthrobacter; species Arthrobacter sp. E1SS-5. The sequence goes on along the minus strand of NZ_CP172703.1, from coordinate 2,317,018 downwards.
TCAGGACGCCCACCCCGAGGACGTCCCGCAACATTCGGACGACGTCCACTATGAGCACCAAGAGGCCCACATCCACGATGAAACGGACGTCCACGACTACCAGGAGGCCGTTCACGGCCACGCTGCGTATGAGGCAGGCGACTACGACCATGAGCCCCATCCCGAACCAGGGCATCCTGACCCGGTCGCAGGGATCCTTCCCGCCGCGTCCACTGAGGTAGTGAAACGTCCCTCAAAGAAGGTCCGCCGCCGCCGGAGGCTGCTGGCCTTGCTCCTGACGCTTGTTGTCTTCGTGGCGGCGGTGGCCGTAGGCGCCCAGTTCCTCAAGCCCCTCCTGGGCAGCGGCAAGCCCGCCGACTTCCCCGGCCCCGGTACGGGTGAGGTCCGCGTGACCGTCGCCAGCGGCGAGGGCACCAGGTCCGTTGCATCGGAGCTGGAGAACCAGCGCGTCGTGGCCAACGCGGATACCTTCATGCAGGCGTTCCACGCTTCGGGCGCAACTCTTTCCCCGGGCGACTACGTCTTCAAGACCGAGATGAAGAACGCGGATGCCGTCAACGTCCTTGCCGGCAAAGACAAGTCCAAGGTTATTTACTTCGCCCTGAGCGCCGGCCTTCGCATCAATGAATCCCTCCAGGCGATCTCGGAGGGGTCCGGCGTCTCCATTCAGCAGCTGCAGGCGCTCAGCAACCAGCCCGCCCAGTTTGGCCTGCCCGCCAACGCGAAGAACCTGGAAGGCTACCTGCAGCCGGGCGAGTACCGCTTCCCGCTGGGTACTCCGGCCAAGGACATCCTGCAGGCGCTGGTGAAGGCCACCACCGACGAGCTCGTCTCGCAGGGCATTACGGACCCCGCCAAGCAGTACCAGGCCGTCATTGTGGCGAGCATTGTCCAGGCCGAGGGCGGCCAGGCCGATTACGGCGACGTTGCCGGCGCAATCTACAACCGGCTGAAGCCAAACGACCAGACCGGCGGCTTCCTGCAGGTTGACTCCGCGGTCACGTACGGACTGGGCACCCGCAGCTTCAACTTCACAGACGAGCAGCGCAAGGACAAGTCCAACCCGTACAACACCTACGCGAACCCCGGGCTGCCCCCGGGCCCCATCGGTTCTCCCGGGAAGACCGCCATCGACGCGGCAGCCAAGCCAAAGACCAACGATTACCTCTACTGGGTGACCGTGAACCTGGACACCAAGGAAACCAAGTTCGCCAAGACCCTTGCTGAGCACAACGCCTACGTGGAGCAGTACAACGCATGGTGCCAGGCAAACGCGGGCCGCTGCACATGAGCCTGCGGGCTGCCGTCCTGGGCCACCCAATCAGCCACTCAAAATCCCCGGCACTCCACCTGGCGGCCTACGGGCAGTTGGGTGCCGGCATCAGTTACACGGCCATCGACGTCACCGAGGAGCTGCTGCCGTCGTTCATGCGCCAGATCAGGCACCAGCCGGGCTGGCGCGGACTGTCCGTGACCATGCCGCTTAAGACGGCGATGCTGGACGAGGTGGACGAGGTGCGGGGAGTGGCGCGGACCCTGGGCGTCGTGAATACCGTAACGTTCGAGGACGCTGTCGATGGCGTTAAAACCGTGGGCTCCAACACGGACGTGACCGGCATCGTCAACGCCCTGTGCCATGCCGGCTCTGCGGCTGCACCCTCAGCCGTCATCCTGGGTGGCGGCGGGACGGCGGCCTCGGCCGTCGCTGCGCTGAAGGAACTGGGCACCGATACGGTCCAGGTCTTCGTCCGGGATGCGTCCCGCACCGCAGACGTCCGCGCGGCTGCTGAAAGCCTGGGGATGGCCCTGGAGGTCCGCTCCCTTGCCGCGGCCGCCCGCCCAACGGCGGAAGCCGACGTCGTAATCTCCACCCTGCCGCCCCGCGCGGCAGACGGACTCGCTGCGGAAATCGCCGCGCTTAAGACCGCGACACCGGGTGTGCTGCTGGACGTGGCCTACGACCCCTGGCCCAGCCTCATTGCCTCGGTATGGCAAGCCGGCGGGGGCCGCGTGGTGCCTGGGCTGGAGATGCTGCTGTACCAGGCCGTGGAGCAGGTGCGGCTTTTCACCCGCCGCGGTGAAGACGTTAATGCAGCTGTCATAGATGTGATGTGTGACGCAGTCGGCCTTGCCCGGCGGGCGTTCTGACCGCCCTACGTGGCAGGATGGAAATTATGCGTTGGTTGACTGCCGGTGAATCCCATGGTCCGGCTCTGATGGGAATTATTGAGGGCGTCCCCGCCGGTGTGGAAATCACCAGCGGCAACATCGCAGACTCCCTGGCCCGCCGCCGCCTCGGCTACGGACGCGGCGCGCGGATGAAGTTCGAGCAGGACGTCGTGACCATTCTTGGCGGCGTCCGCCACGGCCGCACCCAGGGAGGTCCGGTCGCCATCGAGGTGGGAAACACCGAATGGCCCAAATGGGAGCAGATCATGTCCGCCGATCCCGTGGACCCGGAACTGCTCGCCGACCAGGCCCGCAACGCGCCCCTGACCCGCCCGCGCCCGGGGCACGCAGACTTCACCGGCATGCAGAAATACGGCTTCGACGAGGCCCGCCCGGTGCTGGAACGCGCCAGCGCCCGCGAAACCGCCACACGCGTGGCCCTGGGGACCGTGGCCGCGCAGTTCCTCAAGCACCTCGGCATTGAGCTGGTCAGCCACACGGTGTCCATCGCCAGCGTGACTGTGCCTGAGGGCCGTCCGCTGCCCGTGCCCAGCGACGTCATCGCCCTGGACACCGATCCCCTGCGCTGCTTCGACCGTGAAACCTCCGACGCGATGGTGGCCGAGGTGGACGCCGCGCACAAGGAAGGCGAAACCCTGGGCGGGGTGGTGGAAGTCCTGGCCTACGGACTCCCGCCGGGACTGGGCAGCTATGTCCACTGGGACCGACGCTTGGACGCCAGGCTGGCCGCTGCCCTCATGGGGATCCAGGCCATCAAGGGTGTGGAGGTTGGCGATGGTTTCCTGACGGCAGCACGCCGCGGCTCCGCTGCCCATGACGAAATCCTCCGCGACGGCGAAGGCCGGATTGTCCGCGCCAGCAACCGTGCCGGCGGCATCGAAGGCGGCATGAGCATTGGCGACGTCCTCCGCGTCCGGGCAGCCATGAAGCCCATCGCCACTGTACCCCGCGCCCTGCGGACCATCGACGTCAGCACCGGCGAGCCGGCCAAGGCACACCACCAGCGCTCGGATGTGTGCGCAGTCCCGGCCGCCGGAGTGGTGGCCGAGGCCATGGTGGCACTGGTCCTCGCCGAAGCGGTCATCGAGAAGTTCGGCGGTGACTCGGTGGCAGAGACCGCACGCAACATCAAGGGCTACCTGGACAGCATCCCGGCATCCCTGGACTCGATCGGCCAGTAGTGCTCCACCGCAGCAGTTCCGGAGCGGTTGGCAGCCGGCCGATTGTGCTCATCGGCCCCATGGCCGTGGGCAAATCGGCCATCGGCCAGCAGCTCGCCCAGCAGCTGGGTGTCCCTTTCATTGACACCGACGCCGTGATCGTCGCCGGCCACGGCTCCATAGCCGGGATCTTCGCAGGGCGCGGCGAGCACGCCTTCCGGGAAATTGAGGCCCGGACCGTGGCCGAGGCCGTGGAGGAAGCCGATGGAACCTCCACGGTGATCTCGCTCGGCGGGGGAGCCGTGCTCGACTCAGGCACGCAGCAGCTGATCAGCCGCTGTACCGTCGTGTACCTGGAGTGCGACGCCGAAACGGTCGCGGACAGGATCGCCCGCAACTCCGGACGGCCGCTCCTCGCCGGGGACGCGATGGGCCGCTGGACGGCCATGTTCGCCACCCGCAGGCCGGTCTACGAAAGGCTGGCTGACATCACCCTGGACGTCCGCCACGGCTCGATATCCGAGCTGGGCGGCCGGCTGGAAGCAGCACTGCGCAACCATGCAGCTGCCAAACAGGAAGTTGAAAAGTGAACACGCAATCAACAGTCATCAACGTCACCGGCGAAGGCGCCGGCAACAACTACGGCGTCGTGGTCGGCCGCGGCCTCCTTGGTGACCTTCCCGCACTGCTCGGAGAACGCGTCCGCCGGGTCCTGGTAATCCACCCCCGCGCGCTCCGCCTCACGGGTGACACCGTCCGGGACGAACTTGCAGAAGCGGGTTTCACGTCCCTTACCGCGGAGATCCCTGATGCTGAGGAAGGCAAGCACATCCAGGTGGCTGCCTTCTGCTGGCAGGTCCTGGGCCAGAACGACTTCACCCGCTCCGACGCCATTGTGGCCGTGGGCGGGGGCGCGGTTACCGACCTCGCCGGATTCGTTGCCGCCACCTGGCTGCGCGGGGTCAAGGTCATCCATATGCCAACCAGCCTGCTGGGCATGGTGGACGCGTCCGTAGGCGGCAAGACCGGTATCAACACCGCCGAGGGAAAGAACCTCGTGGGCTCCTTCCACCCGCCGGCCGCCGTCCTGGCCGACCTGGACACCCTGGACACACTCCCGAAGAACGAGATCATTTCCGGGCTGGCCGAAGTCATCAAGTGCGGCTTCATCGCCGATCCCGCCATCCTGGACCTGGTGGAGAAGGATCCGGCCGCTGTGGTGGACCCCCGCTCCGATGCCCTCCGTGAGCTGATCGAGCGGGCCATCGCAGTGAAGGCAAAAGTGGTCTCCGAGGACCTCAAGGAGTCCGGGCTGCGTGAAATCCTGAACTACGGACACACCCTGGGCCACGCCATCGAGCTCGTGGAACGGTACTCCTGGCGGCACGGCGCCGCGGTATCGGTGGGCATGATGTTCGCCGCCGAACTCGCCCGCAGCGTGGGGCGGCTCAGCGACGCCGACGCCGACCGGCACCGGAGCATCCTCGACGGCCTTGGGCTTCCGGTCACCTACCGGCGGGACCGGTGGCAGGGCCTGCTGGACGGGATGCGCCGCGACAAGAAATCCCGCGGCGACCTGCTGCGGTTCGTGGTGCTGGACGGCATCGCCAAACCCGGAATCCTCGACGTCCCGGATACCTCGCTGCTGTTCGCGGCCTACCAGGAGATTGCGTCCTGATGCAGGGCGACATGAGCGGCACCGCTGACTGGCCCGAAGCCGGCTTCCCTGGAATCCGCATCAACCCCGACACGCTGCAGCCGCAGATCGTCAATGAGGACGTGGTCCGGGAAACCCTGGCCGCCTCCACGGATCCGGCTGACCAGATCTTCGTGCTGCTGGTGGAAGGCCATGCGTCCGAGGCTGCCGAGCTGCTCGCCGAAGCCCGGTTCAAGGACCCGGAATCGTTCCTCCTGCGCATCTTCGAAGCTGAAGTGCTGAGCGTCAGCCACCGGATGGACCGCGCTGTCGGCCTGTTCCGTCAGCTCCTTGCCGAGGCGCACGGCACACCGGGGGAGGCCCTGGCCCTCCAGTACCTGGGCAGGGCACAGTATGCAGCCGGACAAACCTCCGCTGCGGTTGAATCCTTCTCCAAGGCATTGGATCTGCGGGTGGCGGAGTCGGCTGACGCCGCCCAGATCTACTCGTCCACCGTGGCGCTCCAGCGGGCCAGGGACGTCCTGGACCTCGCCTGCTGAGGCTGCAGCCAGGGCTGCGGACAGGCTGCCCGGTATTTACCGGTAGAATGGTTGTGGAATTTTTGCATCCACGCGATTTTTGACAAACACGTGCAGGTGGGCCGTTGCGGCGTGCCCGCGCGGCATACAGCATCTGACCACGCGGCCAGACAAAGAAACCAGAGGAAACCAGTGGCAACCACTAACGACATTAAGAACGGAACGGTCCTGAAGCTTGAGGGCCAGCTCTGGAACGTCATCGAATTCCAGCACGTCAAGCCCGGCAAGGGCGGCGCCTTTGTGCGGACCAAGATGCGCAACGTGATGTCCGGCAAGGTTGTTGACAAGACGTTCAACGCCGGGCTCAAGATCGAGACCGCCACCGTTGACCGCCGCGACTACCAGTACCTGTACCAGGATGGCGCGGACTTCGTCTTCATGGACACCTCGGACTACGACCAGATCACCGTCTCAGGTGCCACGGTGGGCGACGCCACCAACTTCATGCTTGAGAACCAGATGGTCAACATCGCCATCCACGACGGCACCCCCCTCTACATCGAGCTGCCGCCGAGCGTTGTCCTCGAAATCACCTACACCGAGCCGGGCCTGCAGGGTGACCGCTCCTCCGCAGGCACCAAGCCCGCCACCCTGGAAACCGGCTACGAGATCCAGGTCCCGCTGTTCATCGAAAACAACACCCGGGTCAAGGTGGACACCCGCGACGGCAGCTACCTGGGCCGGGTCACCGACTAGTGAGCGCCCGCGGTAAAGCCCGCAGCAGGGCACTGGATGTTCTTTTCGAAGCAGAGCAGCGCTCTGTTTCGGCGTTCGACGTGCTCCGCGCACGCCGGGAAAAGACCGACCAGGTGGTCAACCCCTACACCCTGGAAATCGTCGAAGGAGTGCTGTCGCAGCAGGCAGCCATCGATGAGTTCCTGGAGACTTACTCGCAGGGCTGGAGCCTGGAGCGCATGCCGTCCGTGGACCGCATCATCCTGCGAATCGGCACCTGGGAGCTCCTTTACAACGACGACGTCCCTGACGGCGTGGCGGTCAGCGAGGCAGTTGCGCTGGCCAAGACTTTGTCCACGGATGAGTCCCCGCAGTTCATCAACGGCCTCCTGGGCCGGCTGCAGCAGCTGAAGCCTTCACTGCTGGCCTAGGACGCTCCGCAGGACAAGCAACCTGCAGGACCAACAAAAGAACCCCGCCACTGGCGGGGTTCTTTTGCGTTGGAGGCAAAAGACGGGTCACCCGGCCACGGACGCCCGCAGCGCCAGGATCCGCTGGAGCTGCAGCCTTTCCTCGGCCTGGTGGAGGGGTACATCGCGTCCGCTCAGGATCCGCTGGCGGGTGTTGGCCAGCTGGGTGGCCGCCTTCAGGAACTGCTTCATCTGCTGCTTCCTGCCCGCACTGGCCGCCCACGCCAGGGCTGTCCGCCGGCCGCCGGGGGTGGCCAGCAGCTGCACCTCAGCCGGCGTGAACCAGCCCGCAGCGGAATACTCCAGCAGGCGCTGGCGGGTGAGGCGTTTCTCGGCTACCCGCAGGAAGATGATGCCGGCCACTGCCAACACGAAAATCGGCACCTGGACCACGATGTAGTCAAGCAGGAATCCCTGGCCCATGCTGTTCCACCTGTTGTGCAGGAACATGGCTGGCAGCAGGCCCACGAAGAACGCGCCGATCGACGCGCCAGTATGCCAGCGCCTGGCGGCGAAGCCCATGATCAGGCCGGTGGTGCCGGTGAAAATCGCATGGGCGAATGGGGACATGATGCCGCGCAGGAAGAAGATCTGGGCGAAGTCGCTGGCCGGCGACGCCGATTCAGCGATGGCCCTGCCGAAATAGAGGATGTTTTCGGTAAAGGCGAACCCGCCGGCAATGGTGAAGGCGAACACCACGCCGTCCACCGGCCCGTCGAACTGCCGCCGGGCCGCCAGCAGGAGGATGAGCAGGCCCAGCGACTTGGCGAACTCCTCGACAATGGGTGCCTGCACGGTGGCCATATACGTCTGCAGGTCAGGCTGGTCCGTGAACTGGAAGGCGATCACGAAGAACGGCTGGATCAGCAGCGTCACGGCAACCGATACTGCCGCGCCCCACGTGAAGGCGAAAAACAGGAGCCGCTTGGGTTCCGGCTCCCACCTGTCAATGATGTGCACCGCCGTCAGCACCACAGCAAGCGGGACCAGGGACGCCAGGAAACCAATCAGGAACCCCGCGGCCCCGGTGTTGGACAGAAGGAACGGCACCACCAGGAACAGGCTCAGGAAAGCCAGCACCCCGCCGGCAACGCTCAAACCAACAAGCCCGCTGCGGGCCCGCGATGCCTGCAGCACTGTTCCCTGCGCCTGCGGCGGAACCATGCCCGCCAGCGGCCGGCCCTGGTGCCCCGGCGCCGCCCGGTAGTGTTCCGGCTGCACCTGCCCCATCCAGCTTGGGTTCGCCTCCTGCGGCAGGGGCGGCCCACCCGCGCCGCGGTAGGGGTCGTTGGGAAGTCCGGATGAGGGGTGCTGCGAATACATCGGCATACCCGAAAGCCTAAGCGGGGGCTCCCGCGCCACAAAGGAAGCGGCCTTGGTTTCCGTCCGGCGGTCCGGGGGATGTGACCAGCAACGCGTTGGTCCGGGGCGGGCGCGGCAGGCCCGTGTGGTAATTTTGAACAGCAATCATTCCTTTTTTAATTCCGTCCTGTGAGGCGGGGAAAGGGGAGACGAGCGTTGACATCTGTCACCAGCGCACCGGTTCCAGCCAGGGTTGTCCTCAACCAGGCGGACATTGACCGGGCCCTCACTCGTATCGCCCACGAGATCCTCGAAGCCAACAAGGGTTCCCAGGACCTGGTCCTGCTGGGCATTCCCCGCCGCGGCTACCCGCTGGCCGTTCGGCTTGCGGAAAAAATCGCCGCCGCGGACAACACCGTTGATGCCGCGGCCATCACAGGGCAGCTCGACGTCACCATGTTTCGCGACGACCTTTCCCATCAGGGGACCCGCCCTCCGTACCCCACCAGGCTGCCGCGGACCGGCATCGACAACAAAGTGGTTGTGCTCATCGACGACGTCCTGTACTCCGGCCGCACCATCCGTGCCGCCCTGGACGCACTCGTGGACCTCGGGCGGCCGCGCATCGTCAGGCTTGCCGTCCTGATCGACCGGGGCCACCGCGAACTTCCCATCCGCGCGGACCACGTGGGCAAGAACCTGCCCACGTCCTCCGTTGAAAAGGTCCGGGTCCGGCTGGAAGAGACGGACTCCACCGACGGCGGAAGCATCGTCAACGAAGTCGTGATCGAGGGGGGCGCATGAAACACCTCCTGTCCACCGAGGACCTTAGCCTTTCGAACGCCATCCGCATCCTGGACACCGCCGAGGAGATGTCGGCCGTAGGGGAGCGGGAAGTCAAGAAGCTGCCTGCACTGCGTGGCCGCACCGTGGTCAACCTCTTCTTCGAAGACTCCACCCGAACCCGGATCTCCTTTGAAGCGGCGGCCAAGCGGTTGTCGGCCGATGTCATCAACTTCGCCGCCAAGGGGTCCTCAGTTTCGAAGGGCGAATCCCTCAAGGACACAGCCCAGACGCTGTCCGCCATGGGTGCGGACGCCGTCGTCATCCGCCACTGGGCGTCCGGGGCGCCCCACCGCCTGGCCGCCACTGACTGGATCGACGCTGCGGTCATCAACGCCGGCGACGGCACCCACGAACACCCCACCCAGGCCCTGCTCGACGCCTTCACCATGCGCCGCCACTGGGCCCGCCTCGCCGGGACCGCCTCTGAAGGGACCGACCTCAAGGGCATGCGGGTGGCCATCGCAGGCGACGTGCTGCACTCCCGCGTGGCGCGCTCCAACGTCTGGCTGCTCCGTACCCTTGGTGCTGAAGTTACCCTGGTGGCCCCGCCCACGCTGCTGCCGGTCGGGGTCGAAAAATGGCCCTGCAGCGTCAGCTATGACCTCGACCAGACCCTGGCCAACGGCGTCGATGCCATGATGATGCTCCGGGTCCAGGGCGAACGCATGAACGCGTCGTTCTTCCCCAGCACCCGCGAATACTCGCGCCGCTGGGGTTTCGACGACAACCGGCTTCGGGCACTCGATGACCTCGGCATGACGGACACCATCATCATGCATCCGGGCCCCATGAACCGGGGCCTGGAGATCAGCGCAGCCGCCGCGGACTCACCCCGCTCCACCGTCCTGGCCCAGGTCCGCAACGGCGTCTCCGTGCGGATGGCCGCACTGTACCTGCTGCTCTCCGGGGACACCCGGGAACCAGCCGCAACCCGGGCGCCGGCCTACGCTGCCGCCGCCCCGTCCTCCAAGGAGAGCAACTGATGGCCGCCAAGACCGGAACGTATCTCATCCAGGGCGCCGCCATCCTGGGCGGCGACCCCACTGACCTGCTGGTGCGGGACGGCATCATCGCCGAGATCGGCCACGGGCTCTCCGCTGACGGTGCCACCGTCATCGACGCCGCCGGCCTGGTGGCGCTGCCCGGCATGGTTGACGTCCACACGCACCTGCGTGAACCTGGCCGCGAAGACGCCGAAACCGTGGAAACCGGCACCCGGGCCGCGGCCCTGGGCGGCTACACCGCCGTGCACGCCATGGCCAACAGCACCCCCGTCGCCGACACCGCCGGTGTGGTGGAACAGGTCTACACGTTGGGCCTTGCCGCCGGCTGGGTGGACGTCCGGCCGGTAGGTGCCGTCACCGTCGGCCTGGCAGGGGAGCAGCTGGCTGAACTGGGCGCCATGGCAGATTCACGCGCCAGGGTCCGGATGTTCTCCGACGATGGCATTTGCGTCCATGACCCCGTGCTCATGCGCCGCGCCCTTGAGTACGTCAAGGCGTTCGACGGCGTGGTGGCCCAGCACGCGCAGGAACCCCGCCTTACCGCCGGTGCACAGATGAATGAGGGGGACGTTTCGGCGGTCCTGGGCCTCACCGGCTGGCCCGCCGTGGCTGAGGAAAGCATCATCGCCCGGGACGTCCTCCTGGCCCAGCACGTGGGCTCCCGCCTGCACGTGTGCCACGTGTCCACGGCCGGCTCGGTGGAAATCATCCGCTGGGCCAAGGAGCGCGGCATCGACGTCACGGCGGAGGTCACCCCGCACCACCTGCTGCTGACCGACGACCTGGTGCGCAGCTACGACCCCGTGTTCAAGGTCAACCCGCCGCTGCGCACCGACGCCGACGTCCAGGCATTGCGTGCGGGCCTGGCGGACGGCACGATCGACGTTGTGGGTACCGACCACGCACCGCACCCCAGCGAACACAAGGAATGCGAGTGGGCGCAGGCTGCCATGGGCATGACCGGGCTGGAAACCGCCCTGTCCGTGGTCCAGCACGCCATGATCGAAACCGGCCTGATGACCTGGGCGGACTTCGCCAGGGTCACCTCCACCGCGGCCGCGAAGATTGGCCGGCTGGCTGACCAGGGCCGTCCCATCGAGGCCGGGGAACCGGCAAACCTCATCCTGGTTGACCCCGCGGCCCGCTGGACGGTGGACCCCTTCCAGATGGCCACTATGGGACGCAACTCCCCGTTCAAGGGCAGGGAGCTGCCGGGCAAGGTGGTGGCCACCTTCTTCAAGGGCCACCCCACCGTCCTGGGCGGCGCCCTCAACACTCCGCACCCGGAAGCCGCCGCAACCCCGGCGGGCGCTGCCTGATGGACAAGATCCTTCCCGGACTTGCCATGCTGGCGGTTGTCGCCGTCGTCTTTGTCCTCCTCGCCGTTGGCTGGCGCAACCGCCTGAAGCGCCAGTCCGACGTCGAACAACTGCCCCAGGTGCCCGCCGCACCCGGCGAGCCAACCGCCGCTGCCGATGGGCAGTACGTGGCCACCACCACCGCAGGTGACTGGCTTGACCGGATCGCGGTGCACGGGCTGGGCATCCGCACCAACTCCACCCTCGAGGTGTACCCGCACGGGGTCCTCTACGGGCGGTCCGGGGCACCTGCGCTCTACATCCCCGCAGCCTCCCTCACCGGTGTCCGGCAGGACAGGGGCATGGCAGGGAAGTTTGTGGAAAAGGACGGCCTGCTGGTGCTCGCGTGGATGCATGGCGCCCATGAACTGGACACCGGCTTCCGGACCCGCCGCGCGGCGGACAAGGACGTGCTGTACCAGGCCCTTCAGGATTTGATTTCGTCAGCCCCAGCGGCTGGTGCCAACAGTGGAAAGTAAGACAGTGAAAGCGAATACATTGACAGCAACCACCTCCGCTCCTGTATCGGCCCCGGCTGCGCTGGTCCTCGAAGACGGGCGCATTTTCCGCGGCACCAGCTACGGCGCCACGGGCACCGCCCTGGGCGAGGCCGTGTTCGCCACCGGCATGACCGGCTACCAGGAAACCATCACCGATCCGTCCTACGCCCGCCAGCTGGTGGTGCAGACGGCGCCGCACATCGGCAACACCGGTGTCAATAATGACGACGCCGAGTCCCGGCGCATTTGGGTGGCCGGCTACATCGTCCGCGACCCCGCACGCCGCCCCTCGAACTGGCGCTCCGAGCGCTCCCTGGACGAGGAGCTGGTGGCCCAGGGCATCGTTGGCATCCAGGGCGTGGACACGCGTGCCATCACCCGGCACCTCCGCGAGCACAAGACCATGCGCGCCGGCATCTTCTCGGGTGAGGCCGCCCAGGTTACGGACAAGGAACTGGTCGCCGCCGTCCTGGCCAGCGCCCCCATGGAGGGTTCGCGCCTGGCCGAGGAGGTCAGCGTTGATGAAGCCTACGTGGTTGAACCGAAGGACCACGGCTGGGACGGCGAGCCCCGCTTCACCATCGCGGCCATCGACCTCGGCATCAAGGCCATGACCCCGGTCCGGTTCGCCGAGCGCGGCGTCCGCGTCCACGTGCTCCCCGCCACCGCCACCCTGGAAGACGTCAAGGCGGTCAACCCGGACGGGTTCTTCATGTCCAACGGCCCCGGCGACCCCGCCACTGCCGATGCGCAGGTCAAGCTCCTGCGCTCGGTCCTGGACGAGAAGCTCCCGTACTTTGGCATCTGCTTCGGCAACCAGATCCTGGGCCGCGCACTGGGCTTTGGCACCTACAAGCTCCGCTACGGCCACCGCGGCATCAACCAGCCGGTCATGGACCGCCGCACCGGCAAGGTGGAAATCACCTCCCAGAACCACGGCTTTGCCGTGGACGCCCCGCTCGACGGCGCCACCCAGGCTCCGGAGGAACGCTACGGGCGGGTGGAAGTAAGCCACACCAGCCTGAACGACGACGTCGTGGAAGGCCTCGCCTGCCTGGATATCCCGGCGTTCTCCGTGCAGTACCACCCGGAAGCTGCAGCCGGCCCGCACGACGCTGCCTACCTGTTCGACCGGTTCATCGAACTCATGGAGGGCACCCGGGACGGCCGGACGGCCAACCTGTCCAAGGAGCCGGTGGACGCCGCCCACCCGGCCGGCGCTGAACACAAAAACGACAACAAGACTGAGGACAAGAAGTAATGCCGAAACGTACAGATCTCAAGAGCGTCCTCGTCATTGGTTCCGGCCCGATCGTCATCGGCCAGGCCGCCGAGTTCGACTACTCCGGCACCCAGGCACTGCGTGTCCTCAAGGAGGAAGGCCTGCGGGTCATCCTGGTGAACTCCAACCCGGCCACCATCATGACCGACCCCGAGTTCGCCGACGCCACCTACGTCGAGCCCATCACTGCCGAGGTGGTGGAGAAAATCATCGCCAAGGAGCGCCCGGATGCCGTGCTGCCCACCCTGGGCGGCCAGACCGCGCTGAACACCGCCATCGCCCTGGACAAGAACGGCGTGCTGGAGAAGTACAACGTGGAGCTGATCGGCGCGAACATCGCCGCCATCGAGCTCGGCGAGGACCGCGAGAAGTTCAAGGGCGTCGTGGAGCGCTGCGGCGCCGAGTCCGCCCGCAGCCACATCATCCACACCATGGAGGAGGCCTTGACGGCCGCCGTCGACCTCGGTTACCCCATGGTGGTCCGTCCGTCCTTCACCATGGGCGGCCTGGGCTCCGGACTTGCCTACAACGAGGAAGACCTGCGCCGCATCGTCGGCCAGGGCCTGCAGTACAGCCCCACCAGCGAGGTCCTGCTCGAAGAGAGCATCCTGGGCTGGAAGGAATACGAGCTCGAGATGATGCGGGACAAGAACGACAACGTGGTTGTCGTCTGCTCCATCGAAAATTTCGATCCCGTAGGCGTGCACACCGGTGACTCCATCACCGTAGCCCCGGCGCTGACCCTCACGGACCGCGAGTACCAGAAGCTGCGCGACGTCGCCATCGCCGTCATCCGCGAAGTGGGCGTGGACACCGGCGGCTGCAACATCCAGTTCGCCATCGACCCCAAGACCGGCCGCGTGGTGGTCATCGAGATGAACCCGCGCGTCTCCCGCTCCTCGGCGCTGGCGTCCAAGGCCACCGGCTTCGCCATCGCCAAGATCGCCACCAAGCTCTCCCTGGGATACACCCTCGACGAGATCCCCAACGACATCACGCAGAAGACCCCCGCGTCCTTCGAGCCGACCCTCGACTACGTGGTGGTCAAGGTCCCGCGGTTCGCCTTCGAGAAGTTCCCGGCGGCGGACAACACCCTCACCACCACCATGAAGTCCGTGGGCGAGGCCATGGCCATGGGCCGCAACTTCACCGAGGCCCTCCAGAAGGCCCTGCGCTCCCTGGAACAGAAGGGCTCGCAGCTGGACTTCAGCTCCGTCCCCGAATACGAAGTCGCAGAGCTGATCGAAAAGGCCAAGCGCCCCACCACCGAGCGGCTGCACCAGGTCCAGCGCGCCCTCCTGGGCGGTGCCACCGTGGAACAGCTCTTCGAGGCCACCAAGATCGATCCCTGGTTCCTGGACCAGCTCGAACTCCTCAACGAGGTCTCCCGCGAGATCCGCCAGGCCGGCGCCCTCACGAAGGAGATGCTGCAGCGCGCCAAGCGCCACGGCTTCTCCGATGAACAGATCGGCGCCCTGACGCACAACTCCGAGGCAGTGGTCCGCGGGGTGCGCCAGGCCCTGGGCATCCGCCCGGTCTACAAGACCGTGGACACCTGCGCCGCCGAGTTCGCCGCGTACACCCCGTACCACTACTCGGCCTACGACGAGGAGGACGAGGTTGCGCTGCACTCCAAGCCTTCCATCCTCATCCTCGGCTCGGGCCCCAACCGCATCGGCCAAGGCATCGAGTTCGACTACTCCTGCGTCCACGCCTCCATGGCGCTGCGCAAGGCCGGCTACGAGACCGTCATGGTCAACTGCAACCCGGAAACCGTCTCCACCGACTACGACGTCTCCACCCGCCTGTACTTCGAGCCGCTCACGCTAGAGGACGTCCTGGAAGTCATCGCAGCCGAGGAACGCACCGGCGGCGTCATGGGCGTCTTCGTCCAGCTCGGCGGCCAGACCCCGCTGAAGCTGGCCCAGCAGCTGGCCGACGCCGGCGTGCCCATCCTGGGCACTTCCCCGGAAGCCATCGACCTCGCCGAGCACCGCGGCGCCTTTTCCCGCGTCCTGGACAAGGCCGGGCTCGTGTCGCCCAAGAACGGCACGGCGGTTTCCTTCGAGGACGCCAAGACCATCGCCGACGAGATCGGCTACCCCGTCCTGGTCCGCCCGTCCTACGTGCTGGGCGGCCGCGGCATGGAGATTGTCTACGACGAGCCCAACCTCTCCCGCTACATCGCCAACGCCACCGAGATCACCCCGGACCACCCGGTCCTGATCGATCGGTTCCTGGAGGACGCCGTCGAAATTGACGTCGACGCCCTCTTCGACGGCACCGACATGTACCTGGGCGGCATCATGGAGCACATCGAGGAAGCCGGTATCCACTCCGGCGACTCCGCCTGCGTCCTGCCGCCGATCACCCTGGGGAGCAACGTCGTCGAACGCGTCCGCACCGCAACCCGCGCCATCGCTGAAGGCGTGGGCGTGCGCGGCCTGATCAACATCCAGTTCGCGCTGGCGTCCGACGTCCTGTACGTCCTGGAAGCCAACCCCCGTGCGTCCCGGACCGTGCCGTTCGTGTCCAAGGCCACCGGCGTCCAGATGGCCAAGGCTGCTGCCCTCATCGGCGCCGGCGTGACCATCAACCAGCTGCGCGGCGCTTACAAGATCCTGCCGGAGGCCGGCGATGGCTCTACCCTGCCGCTGGACGCCCCGGTGGCGGTCAAGGAAGCAGTGCTGCCGTTCAGCCGGTTCCGCACGGTCGAGGGCAAGGTGGTGGACTCGCTGCTCGGACCCGAGATGCGCTCCACCGGCGAGGTCATGGGCATCGACAAGCACTTCGACACCGCCTTCGCTAAGAGCCAGGCCGGTGCCAACAACGCCCTGCCCACCGAGGGCAAGGTGTTCGTCTCCGTGGCCAACCGGGACAAGCGCGCCGTCATCATGGCGGTCAAGCGCCTCTCGGACCTCGGCTTCGAGATCGTCTCCACCGGCGGTACCGCCGATGTCCTGCGCCGCAACGGCCTGCAGGCCACCCCGGTCCGCAAGGTGGCCGAGGGCAGCAGCGCCGAGGGCGAAGGGACCATCGCGGACCTGATCGTCGCCGGCGAGATCGACATGGTCTTCAACACGCCCTCGGGCGGCGAGGCCCGCAGCGACGGCTACGAAATCCGCGCCGCGGCCACGTCCATCGGCATTCCGTGCATCACCACGGTGGCCGAGTTCAACGCCGCCGTCCAGGCCATCGAAGCCATGCGCACCTACGAATGGTCCGTCACCAGCCTGCAGGAGCACGCGGCAGCGCTTGCGGAATCGCAGAAGGCGGCCCTGCAGCATGCCTGAGCAGGTTCCCGGCACGCCTGCCCCCGGCGCCGGCCGGGAGTCCTTCGGCTCCCGGCTCGGCGCGGCCATGGCCGCCCGCGGCCCGCTGTGCGTGGGTATCGACCCGCACCCGGCGCTGCTGAAGGGCTGGGGGCTGGACGACGACGCCGAGGGGCTTCGGCGGTTTTCCCTCACCGTCCTGGAGGCGGTGGCTTCGCTCGCTGCCGCGGTCAAGCCGCAGGTGGCGCTGTACGAGCGCCATGGATCTGCGGGCATGGCGGTGCTGGAGGAGGTCCTGGCCACCGCACGGGACGAATCGGTTCTGACCATCGCCGATGCCAAGCGCGGAGACATTGGGTCCACCATGGCTGCCTACGCCGACGCCTGGCTGCGGGATGAGTCCCCGCTGGCGGCCGACTCCGTCACGCTCAGCCCCTACCTCGGGTTTGAATCCCTGCGTCCTGCGCTCGACTTGGCGGCAGAGACCGGGCGCGGCGTCTTCGTGCTGGCCCTGACCTCAAACCCTGAGGGCGCCTCCGTCCAGCACGTGGGCGGAAAGGATTCCGTGGCCCGCAGGATCACTGCAGCCGCGGCCGCCGAGAACTCGCGGTATGCAGGGAGCCTGGGCTCCGTAGGCCTGGTAGTGGGTGCCACCGTTGGCAGCGCGCTGGCGGATCTGGACCTGGATCTTGCGGCCGTCCGCGGTCCCATCCTGGCGCCCGGTCTTGGGGCGCAGGGGGCTACGCCGGCGGATCTTCGGGCCACCTTTGGTGCTGCCTACCCGCTGGTCCTGGGAACGTCCAGCCGCGACATCCTTTCGGCGGGGCCGCAGGTCCGCGGCCTGCGCGACGCTGCCCTGCGGACCCTGGAGGGGCTGCGGGGACAATAGCCTGCAATTGCCCTGATGCATTGATTCACGCTGCACCAGAGGGTAGTTTCAGGACAGGTCCAAGGGCGGCCGCCCTTGGATGAAATCCGCCGACTCCGGGGGTGTCCGTGATGGTCCTGCGACCTTTATCTGCGTCTGAACGGGCCGATGCCCTGGGCAAGGCGGCAGCAGCCAGGGCCACCCGGGCCGCCGCCAAGGAAAGCCTTCGGAACGGCGACAGGTCCGCGGCGGACATCATCAGCTCGGCCCTGGAGGACGACGCGCTGGCCCGCATGAAAGTCTCCGAGCTGCTCGAAGCCCTTCCCGGCATCGGGAAGGTTCGGGCCGCCGCGATCATGCAGCAGCTGGGCATCGCAACGTCCCGCAGGGTCAGGGGCCTGGGCGTCCACCAGCGCCGGGCGCTGGTAGATTTTATAGACGAGCATTGAGGCAGGCACCGCCTGTCTTTCCCCCAACTGCGGCAAAAGGAATACGTGAGCAAGAAACCTGGACTGACAGTCCTCGCAGGTCCGACGGCTGTTGGCAAAGGCACCGTGTCCACCTACATCCGTGACAACTACCCCGAGGTGTGGCTGTCCGTCTCCGCCACCACCCGCGCGCCCCGGCCCGGGGAAGTGGACGGCGTTCACTACTTCTTCAAGTCCAGGGAGGAGTTCGAGCAGCTCATTGCGGACGGTGAACTCCTGGAATGGGCGGTGGTCCACGGCCAGAACACCTACGGCACCCTGAAGAGCACCGTCAACCGGGCCATCGCTGAAGGCCGGTCCGTGCTTCTGGAGATCGACCTGCAGGGCGCCCGGCAGGTCAAGGCAGCCGTGCCGGACGCCCAGTTCGTCTTCCTCGCACCGCCCACCTGGGACGAAATGGTCCGGCGGCTGGTGGGCCGGGGCACCGAAACGCCGGAAGAACAGCAGCGGCGCCTGGAAACCGCTAAACTGGAACTTGCTGCTGAACCGGAGTTCGACCACACCGTCATCAATGACGACGTCCGCCGGGCAGCGGACGAGCTTGTTTCACTCATGGGGCTGACACCGCATCCACACCTGCCGGAACCGTCAGCCCGCTAGGAATTTGGAGAATCCGTGTCCACGAACCTTGAAGGCATCATCAACCCGCCGATCGACTCGCTGCTCGAAGCAGCCGACTCCAAGTACGGCCTGGTGATCTTCGGTGCCAAGCGCGCTCGTCAGATCAACGCCTACTACGCCCAGCTGCACGAGGGCCTGTTCGAATACGTCGGACCCCTGGTTGACACCAAGCTGAACGAAAAGTCGCTCTCGATCGCACTGCGCGAGATCAACGAAGGCAAGCTGGTTTCCACGCCGATCGAAGCCGCAGAGTAAACCTGCCGCCAAACTGACTTGCTGTTGACGGAGGTCACGTGCGCATAGTCCTCGGAGTCGGGGGAGGGATTGCCGCCTACAAGGTGGCATCGCTCCTCCGGCTTTTTACTGAAGCCGGCCATGACGTCACCGTGATCCCCACGGAGGCGTCCACCCGCTTCATCGGAACCGCCACCTGGGAAGCGCTGTCCGGCAACCCGGTGAGCAACAGCGTTTTCGATGATGTGCACCTGGTCAACCACGTTCGGCTTGGCCACGAGGCCGACCTCGTGGTGGTGGCGCCCGCCACGGCAGACCTCCTGGCGAAAGCTGCCACGGGCCAGGCCGGCGACCTGCTCACCAACACGCTGCTGATGGCACACGGCCCCGTGCTTTTCGCCCCCGCCATGCATACAGAAATGTGGCAGCACGCCGCTACGCGCGCCAACGTCGAAACCCTGCGCTCCCGCGGCGCCGCCGTCCTAGAACCCGCCTCCGGCCGCTTGACCGGGGCAGACTCGGGTCCGGGAAGGCTGCCCGAGCCCCAGATGATCTTTGACGCAGCCATGGCACTGGTGCAGGGACGGTCCGACTACCAGCTGCCGCTTGCCGGCCGCACCGTGACCATCAGCGCCGGCGGCACCCGCGAACCGCTGGACCCCGTACGCTTCCTCGGCAACCGGTCGTCCGGCAAGCAGGGCGTGGCCCTGGCGGCCGCTGCCCGGAACGCAGGTGCCACCGTGCGGCTGCTGGCAGCCCACATGGACGTTTCGCCGCCGGCCGGCGTGGAGGTTGTCCGGGTGGAAACTGCCCTGCAACTCCGCGAGGCCGCGCTGGCTGCCGCTGCCGGGTCCGACGTCGTCATCATGTCAGCAGCCGTGGCCGACTTCCGCCCTGCGGAGGTCTCGGACACCAAGATCAAAAAGCGGGACGATACTGCTGATCCCGTCATTTCCCTGGTCCGAAACCCGGACATCCTGCAGGAGCTCGTCGAACAGCGGAACGCCGACCCATCGCAATCCGGGCAGCTCATCGTAGGATTCGCGGCGGAGACCGGGGACAGCCAGGGCGACGTCCTTGGCTATGCGGAGGCAAAACTGCAGCGGAAAGGCTGCGACCTGCTGGTGGTCAACCACGTGGGGACGGACAAAGTCTTCGGGCAGGACTCCAATTCGGTTGTCATCCTTTCGCGCTCAGGCTCCGAACCACAGGAGGCCTCGGGCTCCAAAACCGAGGTTTCGGAAGCCATCATCAGCCGCATCAGTTTCGAACTGAACCACGTTCCCTCAAACTGAACGTGTTTCGCCCATGGCCTGGGTGTTCCTGGCCACGTTCGCTTAGCACAGGGACATCTATCGACTTCTCCCTGATGGGAGTACCAACACCAACCAGTAAGGTAGTTGAGTGACTTTACCGCTGCACCTTCCCCACACCCATGGGGCCACGCCCTCCGCGCTCCGGCTCTTCACGTCCGAGTCTGTCACTGAAGGCCATCCGGACAAGATCTGCGACCAGATCAGCGACGCCATCCTCGACGCGCTGCTGTCCGCCGACCCCGAGTCCCGCGTGGCCGTGGAGACCATGGCCACCACCGGCCTGGTGCATGTGGCTGGCGAAGTCACCACGGACGCGTACGTCGAAATCCCGCAGATCGTCCGTGAAACCATCCTGGGCATCGGGTACGACTCCTCGGCCAACGGGTTCGACGGCGCCCGCTGCGGCGTGTCCGTTTCCATCGGCCAGCAGTCAAACGACATCGCCGGTGGCGTCTTCAACTCCCTCGAGGCCCGCGAGGGCCGCCAGGAGGACGACTACGACCTCCAGGGCGCCGGCGACCAGGGCCTGATGTTCGGCTACGCCAGCGACGAGACCCCGTCCTACATGCCAACCCCCATTTGGCTGGCCCACCGGCTGTCCGAACGCCTGACCGACGTCCGCAAGACGGGCCAGTTGGCTTATCTCCGCCCGGACGGCAAGACCCAGGTCACTGTGGGCTATGACAAAGACGTTCCGGTGTCCGTTGAAACTGTGGTGATTTCCAGCCAGCACGCCGAGGGCGCAAGCCTCGAGCAGCTGCGCGCAGATCTCGCCGCCGTCGTTATTGAACCTGTCCTGGCTGCCGCCAACCTGGACATCTCCCGCGCCGCCAACATCCTCAACCCTGCCGGCGAGTTCGTGATCGGCGGCCCCGTCGGCGACGCCGGCCTCACCGGCCGGAAGATCATCGTGGACACCTACGGCGGCATGGCACGCCACGGGGGCGGCGCCTTCTCCGGCAAGGACCCGTCCAAGGTTGACCGCTCCGCCGCCTATGCCATGCGCTGGGTAGCCAAGAACGTGGTGGCCGCAGGCCTGGCCAAGCGCGCCGAAATCCAGATCGCTTACGCCATCGGCCAGGCACGGCCGGTGGGTACCTACGTGGAGACCTTCGGCACCGAGACCGTGGATCCCGCCCGGATCAGCGAAGCCATTGCCGAGATCTTCGACCTTCGTCCCCGGGCCATCATCGATGCCCTGGACCTGAAACGGCCTATCTACGCCAAGACAGCCGCCCACGGCCACTTCGGCCGGGATGAGCCCGACTTCACCTGGGAGCGCCTGGACCGGGTTGACGACCTGAAGGCGTACTTCAACGCCTGATGTCAGTGCCCGGTGCTTTGCTGTGCATGTCGAACCGGTAGCTGAACGGAGGTAACTGTCGTGGTTCCTGACAGCTCCGTCCAGCCCACACTGCTGCAGGGTTTTCCTGCACGCAAAATGCCCGGCGGTGTTACCCTCGCTGGCCGGCTGCCGGTGGCACGGGTCCTGGTCGAGTCCTCCCTGCCACACCTGGACCGCCCCTTCGACTATGCCGTCCCGGAGCCGCTGGACCAGGCTGCCCAGCCTGGAACTCGGGTGAAGGTCAAGTTCAATGGCCAGGACCTCAGCGGATTCCTCCTTGAGCGGGTGGAGGAGTCCGACGCCGGACACACCCTGGTTCCCCTGGCGAAGGTGGTGTCCCCGGTCCAGGTCCTCACGCCCGCCGTCAGGGACCTTGCCACCGCCGTTGCTGCCCGGTACGCCGGTACGGTCAGCGATGTCCTTCGCCTGGCGGTGCCGCCACGGGTGGCCAAGCTGGAAAAGGACCATCCCGACTCGCTGGGTGCAGGGGAAGCGGTGCCTGCGCCCGGAGTTGCGGGAACCCCCGACGTTTCCGCCTGGGCCGCGTACCGCACCGGTGCTGCCTTCCTGCGGCACCTGGCCGGTGGAGGATCACCCCGCGCCGTCGTCAACCCCTTGCAGGGGTACGGTCCCGCGGGCTGGCCGCACCTGCTGGCCCAGGCCGCCGCTGCTGCTTACACCTCCGGCCGGGGAGCGGTGCTGGTGGTGCCCGATTACCGGGATCTGGACCGGCTGGAGGAAGCGCTCAAGGGGCTGGTCCCGGTGGAGGCGGTGGCCCGGCTCACTGCCGACGACGGCCCCACGCCCCGGTACCGCAATTTCCTCCGGCTGTTGGCCGGCACTGCGAAAATCGCCATCGGGACCAGGTCCGCCGCCTTCGCCCCTGTCCAGGACCTGGGGCTGGTGGTCTGCTGGGACGACGGCGACGACCTTCACATCGAGCAGCGCGCCCCCTACGCCCATACCCGTGAGGTCCTCCTGCTGCGGGCCGAGCAGGAAGGCACCGCCTGCCTGCTCGCAGGGCATGCCCGCAGCACCGAAGTGCAGCGGTTGGTGGACGCCGGTTGGGCCGTCCCGATCGAAACCGGGCGTGGAACCCTCCGCAGGACCGTTGCCCGCGTCGTCAGCACTGCCGACAGCTTCGAACAGGCGCGGGACCCACTGGCCACCGTCGCCCGTCTCCCGCACGCCGCGTGGCAAGCCGCCAAGGAAGGACTGGAGCGCGGCCCTGTGCTGGTACAGGTGGCCAGGGCGGGCTATGCGCCCTCGCTGGTGTGCGAAACATGCCGTGAACCGGCCCGCTGCGGCCACTGCCAAGGACCCCTGGCACTGGGTGGAACATCAGCGCTGCCGCAATGCCGCTGGTGTTCCACCCCTGCCCCCGACTGGAAGTGTTCCCACTGCGGGGGTCGGCGGCTCCGCAAAGGCGCCACCGGAGTCCTGCGCACTGCTGAGGAACTTGGCCGCGCGTTTCCCGGCACCACAGTCATCACGTCATCAGGCGATCAGGTGAAGGCCAGGGTGGGCGCGGGCAAGGCGCTGGTGGTGGCAACAGTGGGAGCCGAACCTGTGGCAGAGGGTGGGTATGCCGCCGCGTTGCTCCTTGACGGTGATTCCCTGCTGCGCCGCGAAACCCTCCGTGCCGGGGAAGACACTGTTCGGCGTTGGTTCAACGCTGCAGCCTTGGTCCGTCCCGCTCCGGACAAGGGGCTGGTGGTGGTCACGGCCTCGGACGCGGCAGCAACCGGCGCGTTGCTGCGCTGGGATCCGCAGGGTTACGCCGGGCGGGAATTGTCCCTTCGGATGGAGCTGCAGCTGCCGCCGGCTGTGCGGGTCGCTTCCGTGACGGGGCCGCGGGCCGCTGTGGAGCATTACACCGGTGCCGTGGAAGCGGACCTGGCACGCGCCGGAATAACGCTGCGCACTGCCGGCCCGGCGCCGCTGTTGTTCAGCACACCGCCCTCCGGCAGGCGCTCAGCCGAGGACGTACGGACCCTGCTGTTCTTCCCTTACGGCCAGGCTGCCGCCGTCGTCCGCGTCCTGAGGGTCACCCGGGCAGCCGTGGCAGCCAAGCGGACTATCGACCCGGTGCAGCTGCGCCTCGACGGCGTTGACGTGCTTTAGGTCCGGCGCCTTTTCGCCATGACCTCGTGGGCGGCGTCCACCAGCTGGCGTGCCGATTCGTCCCAGCTGAACTCTCGTGCCCGGGCAATGGATCGCCGTGACATGTCCTGCCAGTGCGCGTCATCCTGCAGTTGCGCCACAGCGTGGGCGAACTGCTCCGGGGACTCCGGGTCCACGTAGAGTGCAGCGTCCGCTCCCACTTCCCGGAAGATGGGAATGTCGCTGGCGATCACCGGGGTGCCCAGAGCCATGGCCTCGACCAGGGGAAGCCCATACCCCTCCGCCCTGGAGAGGCTCACCAGCGCGGTGGCGCGCCGCAGCAGTGCGTCATACTCCGCATCCGTCACTCCGTTGTGGAAGATCACGGAGGCGCCCGGCGGGATGAGGCGTTCCAGTTCGGCGCGCCGCTGGGGCGTGATGCGGCTGAGCAGGTGCAGGGTGTAGCCGGGCAGTCCGGCCATGCCCGCCACCATGGTGTCCACATTCTTGTACGGCATGAACGAGCCCATGTAGATGATCGTCCTGTCCGCACCATCGTCCGGGTTGCGGGGTTCCTGGGCCGGCTGCGGGGCGTTGGCGATGATGCGCACGGGCCGGCGCGTCAGCTGGTACTTGGCCATCAGGGCCTCGGTGGTGCGGCTGATGGTGGCCACGATATCGGCGCGGTTCAGGAGCAAACGCTGCGGCCAGAATGCCTTGTGGTACAGCCGCCAGAGCACGCGCACGGGCGCGGGCAGGAAGCCCGGGGGAGCGGGGTGCTCGTAGTAGATGAGGTCGTGCAGGGTGAGGATGAGACCGTACTTGCGGCCCCAGGTGCCCATGGTCTGCATGGGGCACACCACCACGTCCGCCCCGATGCCGTTGACCGTCCGGGCCACGAACAGCTCGCGGGGGGAGAGCGGGCTGCTGATGAGCGTGTATGGAACGTCTGGAAGGAGGGCCAGTTGCCGGACATCGGAGACCAGCATGGACACGTCGGCGATCTTCGCCGTGGCAGCAATCAGGCTTGCTCCGTAGCGGCTGATGCCGTCGTGGTGGTCGGTGCGGGTGAAACGTGCATCGATGACAATCTTCACGCGGGGTGGTCCTTCAGGAAGCTGCGGATGTAGCGGGCGGCCGGTTCCGGCGTCTCGTAGTGGATCAGGTGTCCGACGCCGGGAATCACCTTCAGCTGCCCGTCCGGCAGCAGGGCCAGGAGGCGGTGCTGGTTGGGGAGGGTGGCAATTTCGTCCTTTTCGCCGGCGATCAGCAGCACAGGAAGTTCCAGGTGCTCCGCCACCTCTGCCACATGGTTGCTGACGGACGCGGTGAAGGACTCCAGCAGGCTGTCCCGGTCCGCGAAGGAACTGAAGTAGGCGTGGTGCTGCCCGTGGATGAAGGCGCGCAGCTCCCGGTCCCGCGTCTTGGCCATGGTTTCGCTCATCACCCGCACGATCAGCGGATTACGCAACAGCGCCAGCCCGGGCTTCCGGGGGAGGCGTGCCGCCAGCCGGTAGTACAGCACGGCCAAGCGGGTCATGACGCCTTTTGGTCCCTCCAGCGCCGGGGCGGCAATGGGATTGATCAGGATCAGGGGGGTTACGGCATCCGGGTTGTTGGCTGCGAAGTGTGCCGCCACGATGGAGCCGAAGGAATGTCCCAGCAGCACCGTGTCCGGTCCCAGGCCCTGGGACGTCATGAAGTCGGTGATGAACTTCCCGTAACGCTCCACCGAGTGCGGGTCCCGGGCAAACGCCTCTGAGCTGCCAAAGCCCGGCAGGTCCGGCATGATGAGGCGCATGTCCGGGAGCTGGTCCGCGACGCGCAGGAGCCCGTGGTGGTCGCCGCGGAACCCGTGGACCACCAGGATGGTCCGGGTGTCCGGCGTCTCCTCAAGGGGCTCGTAGGTCCAGAAGGCTACCGTTCCGCCGTCGAGGGTCACGCTGGACGCGGACGTGCGGGCGGGAAGTCCGGGGCTCAGGTACGCGGGCGCGGGGGAAGTTTTCGGGTTCACGGTATCCATGCCCGGCCTAGTTGACGTTGTCCGGATGGGAGCCGGTCCGCTGCCCGCGGTCCAGTTCCCTGATGGCCACCAGGTCGCGTTCGGAAAGCTCGAAGCCGAAAACGTCCAGGTTCTCCCGGATGCGGGCTTCGGAGCTGGCCTTGGGAATGGCGATATTTCCCAGTTGCATGTGCCAGCGGAGGATCACCTGGGCGGCCGTCCTGCGGTGCTCGGCCGCACAGGCCTGGATGACGGGATCGGAAAGTACCTGGCCCCGGCCCAGCGGGCTCCAGGCTTCGGTGCGGATTCCGAGTTCAGCGTGCTTGCTGCGCAGTGCTTCCTGCTGCAGCCAAGGGTGGAGTTCTATCTGGTTGACGGCGGGGACCACCTCAGCGCTTTGCAGCAGGCGGTCCAGGTGCGCCGGCTGGAAATTGCTGACGCCAATGGCGCGGACCCTGCCCTCGCGGTAAAGCGTTTCCAAGGCCCGGTAGGTTTCGGGGAACAAGCCCCGGCGCGGGCAAGGCCAGTGGATCAAGTACATGTCCACGTAATCCAGGCCCAGGTTGACCATGGAATCGTCGAAGGCCCGCAGGGTTGCATCGTAGCCGTGGTGGTCGTTCCACACCTTCGTGGTGACGAACACGTCTTCCCGGCCAAGCGGCGGAAACAGTTCCCCCGAACCACCGCTGCCGGCTCCGGCGCCCAGTTGGGAACTGATGCCCCTGGCCACCCCGGTTTCGTTGCCGTACATGGCGGCCGTGTCGAAGTGCCGGTACCCGGCGGCGAGCGCGGTGGCCACCAGGCCTGCCGCGTCTGCTGGCGGCACCTTATAGAGCCCGAAGCCGAGCTGGTCTATCAGCACGCCGTTGTTCAGGCTGAGCCGGGGTGAGGTTCTCATGGCATCGACTCTACCCACTTCAGCTGGTCAGTCCCTCGTAATCGACCAGGCGCCGGGCTGTGGCTTCGTCAAGGATCAGATCGGTGGCCAGCCGCGCCGCCAGGGCTCCGCGGAGGCCGTTAATCTTGGACACTCCCGACACCACGCAGATCCTGCGCCGGACCTGCCGCAGCTGGGCCAGCGCAGGGCCGGTGGACCTTTCGTTCAGGACGATCCCGTCAGAGGAACCGTCGCCGCGGAAGAAGACGGTGGCCACGTCGCCCACGACGTCCGAGTTGGCGAGCGCGTTCAAGTCGTCCTCATCCAGGTAGCCGCCAGCGTAGACGTGGCTGGGATAGTCGGCGTGGACGGAACCAATGCCAAAAATGGCGATGCTCATCTTGGCCTGCAGTTCCAGGACGCGCCGCACACTGCGTTCATTCCACATTGCGGTCTTGGTGGCGGCATGGTCAAAGAACGCCGGCACGGGGAACTGCTCCACCCGTGCCCCGTACGCGCTGCCAAACCTGCGCATGATGTCGCTTGCATAGGTGATGCCGGTCGTGTGCATGTTGCCGGCGCCGTTGAGCTGGACGATGACGCTGTCATGCGTGATCTTCCTGGTGAGGTGCCTGCTCACCGCACTGAGGGTGGATCCCCAGGCCACCCCAATGATGGCGTTGGAGTCGACCACGGGCCCGATGGTCCGCGCCGCCTGCATGGCCACCCGGTCCAGGGTCTCCGCCTCATTGAGCGTCCCGAGGATCGGAACGACATGGACGTCCAGGTTGTACCGGCGCCGGATCATCCCCTCCAGTTCGGGCCCGGTATCCAGGGGGTTGCGGATCTGGATCTGCACCAGGCCCGACTCCCTGGCGGAGGACAGGAGGCGGGAAACCGTGGACCGGGACGTGCGCAGTTCACGTGCTATCGCGTCCATCGTCAGATCCTGCAGATAATACATTTGTGCAGCTCGGAGGGCATCCTGGTCCCGTGAAAGTGCCATCTCAGTTCCGTTCTGCACGTTTGTGCATAGTCCTTGACTCCATTTTCCATTTCTCCAAACAATAGAGCAGAACGGCGGCGCCACCCAGCGGTGTCCGCATCACACAAAGCCCCAAGGGAGTAGTTTTGGGACCCAAGGATTCATCTGTTCAACCCACTGTCAGCGCGCCCCTTCCGGGAGCCGAACGCCCCTCGGTCCACAGCCTGCGCCGCCGTCCGCACGCGAAGGTACTGG
Source organism: Arthrobacter sp. E1SS-5 (assembly GCF_057073715.1). Taxonomy (NCBI): domain Bacteria; kingdom Bacillati; phylum Actinomycetota; class Actinomycetes; order Micrococcales; family Micrococcaceae; genus Arthrobacter; species Arthrobacter sp. E1SS-5. Next base: position 2,289,630 of record NZ_CP172703.1, on the reverse strand, counting down.
TGGTGGGAGGTGGCATCAACGGAGTCGGCACCTTCCGTGACCTGGCACTGCAGGGCGTGGATGTCGCACTGGTGGAGCGCGGCGACTACTGCCAGGGTGCAAGCGGCGCGTCCTCGCACATGATCCACGGCGGCATCCGGTATCTCGAAAATGGTGAATTCCGCCTGGTCCGGGAGTCCGTGGTGGAACGCAACCGCCTGCTGAAAATTGCTCCGCACTACGTCAAGCCTTTGCAGACAACAATCCCCATCTTCAGCACCTTCTCCGGGATCCTGTCCGCACCGCTGCGCTTCCTGACGCACAAGCAGCAAGGCAAGCCCCAGGAACGCGGCGCGTTCCTCATCAAGGCCGGCCTCAGCCTCTACGATTCGTTTTCCCGTGACGGCGGGACCGTTCCCCGGCACCAGTTCCGCACCCATAAAGCGGCACTCCAGGAGCTGCCGGCCCTCCGGCCCGACGTCAAATACACGGCCACCTACTTCGATGCCTCCGTCCACAACCCCGAGCGGCTGACCCTCGACGTCCTGCAGGACGGCGAAAAGGCCGGCCGTGCCGCCAATGGCCAGGCTGCCGCCCAGGGGAACACAGCCCGCGCCAGCAACTACCTCTCGCTGCAGTCCATGTCATCGGCACCCAACCCCGGAACCGGCCGGGGAAGCACCGTCCGACTCCGCGACGAGCTCACCGGGGAAGAGTTCGACTTCACAGCCGACATCATCGTCAATACCACCGGAGCATGGGTGGACCTCACCAACGAGTCGATGGGCGCGGCATCGTCCTTCATGGGCGGCACCAAGGGCTCGCACATCGTACTTGACCATCCCGGCCTCCTTGCCGCCTGCCGCGGACGCGAGATCTTCTTCGAGCACACCGACGGCCGGATCGTCCTGATCTACCCCATGGGCGACCGCGTACTGGTGGGCACCACCGACGTCGATGCGGACATGACGGAGGACGCCATCTGCACGGATGAGGAGATCCAGTACTTCTTCGATCTCATCAGCCACGTCTTCCCCTCGATTGACGTGACGCCCGACGACATCGTCTACACCTTCTCCGGGGTGCGCCCCCTGCCAAGCCACGACGCCACCCAGCCCGGCTTCGTCTCCCGCGACTACCGCATCGAACGGCGCGCCTCCGGCACCAACGGAAGCGGCGCCGTCGTCCTAAGCCTGGTGGGTGGCAAGTGGACCACCTTCCGTGCCCTCGCCGAACACCTGACCAACGAGGTCCTCGGCGAACTCGGCATACAGCGCAAGGTGTCGACCGCGCAGCTCCCCATCGGCGGCGGCGCCGGCTTCCCGGCCGATGACGCCGGTGTGCAGAAATGGATCAAGGCACATATGGGCGCCGGCCGCGACGCAGACCGCACGGCCGGGCTGCTGACCCGCTACGGAACGCGGGCCGAAGCCGTGATCGCGTACCTCGACGCGGAACCCGACCAGCCACTGCGTTCCACCCGCGAATTGAGCGTCCGTGAACTGGAGTTCATGGCGGCAAACGAACAGGTGGGGCACCTGGTGGATGTCTTCATCCGGCGAACCTCCCTGGCCTTCCGGGGGCTGGTCACCGGAGAACTTCTCAACGAAGTGGCGGAGGTGCTGGCCGTCCCGCTCAAGTGGGACGCTGCAACCCGCGCCGCTGAGATCAAGCACGCCCAGGACGTGCTGCAGCGTTTCCACCGCGTGGAAATGCACAGCCTGGTCGCCTAAGGCCGGGCAGCCGGCCGGGGCGTGCCAGCGTCCCGGCCCAACGGTCCTTCACCCGCGGAGGGCCGACAACTAAACAAAGAAGGAGTCAAAGATGTCTCTAGGAATAGTCTTCCTCTCCGAAGTCTTTGGCACGGGCATGCTGACCCTGTTGGGTTGCGGCGTCGTTGCCAACGTGGCTTTGCGGGGGACAAAGGGCAACAACGGCGGTTTCCTGATGGTCACCTGGGGGTGGGGAATCGCCGTCTTCGCGGGTGTCTTCGTCGCCGCGAAGTCGGGCGCGCACCTGAACCCCGCCGTTACGCTCGGCCTGCTGCTCAATGGCAAGGCTGAATATGCTCCCGGCGTCCCCGTGGATTTCGCCTCCACGCTCACCTACTTCGGTGGCGAGATGGTGGGTGCCTTCCTCGGCGCGGTGGTCTGCTGGCTGGCGTACAAGCAGCACTTTGATGACGAGCCCGAGCCCGCCGGCAAGCTCGGCGTCTTCTCCACCGGGCCCGCCATCCGCACCAGCAGCTGGAACCTGATCACCGAGATCATCGGCACCTTCGTGCTGGTGTTCGTGATCCTCGCCTTTGGCGGCACCCCCTCCGGCCTTGGCCCGCTCGCCGTCGCCCTGCTGGTGGTCGGCATCGGTGTTTCCCTCGGCGGCCCCACCGGCTACGCCATCAACCCTGCCCGTGACCTTGGCCCCCGCATCGCCCACGCGGTACTTCCCATCCATGGCAAGGGTTCCAGCGACTGGGCGTACTCCTGGATCCCGGTCGTCGGACCGCTGATCGGCGGCGCGCTCGGCGGCCTGGTGGCCCGCATCGTTCCCATCATCGTCACGGCAGCTGCCTGACCCGTACCCATTCCAATCAACAAAGACAAGGACGTCATCATGAACCAGTACGTAATCGCCATCGACCAGGGAACCACCAGCACGCGCGCCATCATTTTCGACCACAGCGGCGCCATTGTCTCCAGCGGACAGATGGAACACGAGCAGATCTTCCCGCAGGCCGGCTGGGTGGAACATGACGCCACGGAAATCTGGAACAACACCCGTGAGGTCATTGGCTCGGCCCTTTCGAAGGCGAACCTGACGCGGCACGATATTGCCGCCGTCGGCATCACCAACCAGCGGGAGACCGCCGTGGTGTGGGACAAGACAACGGGCAAGCCCGTGTACAACGCCATCGTGTGGCAGGACACCCGCACCCAGGACATCGTGGACCAGCTCGCCAAGGACGGAGGGGCAGACCGCTTCAAACAAAAAGTGGGCCTGCCCCTGGCCACCTACTTCTCCGGCACCAAGATCAAATGGATCCTGGACAACGTTGACGGCGCCAGGGAGAAGGCCGAGGCCGGGGACCTGGTCTTCGGCAACACCGACGCATGGGTCCTCTGGAACCTGACCGGCGGTGTTGACGGCGGCGTCCACGTCACAGACGTCACCAACGCCTCCCGCACCCTGTTCATGGACCTCGAAACCCTGCAGTGGGACGACGAGATCCTGGGCATCTTCGGCGTACCGCGCAGCATGATGCCGGAAATCAAGTCCTCCTCCGAGGTGTACGGCACCGTCCACAGCTCACAGCTGCTCCGCGAGACGCCGGTGGCGGGCATCCTGGGCGACCAGCAGGCCGCGACGTTCGGCCAGGCCGCCTTCGATACCGGTGAAGCGAAGAACACCTATGGCACGGGCTGCTTCCTGATCTTCAACACGGGCGAGGAAATCGTCCATTCGAAGAACGGGCTGCTCACCACCGTGGGTTACAAGCTGGGCGACGCAAAACCGCATTATGCCCTCGAAGGGTCCATCGCGGTTACCGGCTCCCTGGTGCAGTGGCTGCGCGACAACCTGGGCATGATCAGCAGCGCCCCTGAAGTGGAAACGCTCGCTGCGTCGGTCAAGGACAACGGCGGCGTCTACATCGTCCCGGCCTTCTCCGGCCTGTTCGCTCCGTACTGGCGCTCCGACGCCCGCGGCGCGATCGTCGGCCTCACCCGGTTCGTCAACAAGAACCACATCGCCCGCGCCGCCCTGGAAGCCACCGCGTTCCAGACCCGCGAGGTGCTGGATGCGGTCAACGCGGACTCCGGCGTGCCGCTGAGCGAACTGAAGGTCGACGGCGGCATGGTGGCCAACGACGCCCTGATGCAGTTCCAGGCGGACATCCTTGGCGTCCCGGTGATCCGCCCGAAGGTCATCGAGACCACGGCCCTGGGCGCTGCCTACGCGGCAGGCCTGGCCGTCGGGTTCTGGAAGGACCTGGGCGAGTGCTCCGCCAACTGGTCAGAGGACAAGCGCTGGGAACCGCAGATGGACCAGGCCGAGCAGGAACGCCAGATGCGGCTCTGGAAGAAGGCGGTCACCAAGTCCATGGATTGGGTCGACGAGGACGTTCGCTAGATCCAACTTAGGTTGAGGAAGGCGGCCCCTGCCCCGCCCGTCCCCTGCTGCTCCCTCCGCTCGCAAGCTCGCGGTGGGGCCCTCGCAGCAGGGGGCCCATCGCGGTGCCCACCACACCCGGGCGAGGGGCCGCCTTCCTCAACCTTTCCGCGGCCTCCCAAACGCGCGGCGCCTGTTTCCATGTAGTGGTGGACAGGCGGTAAGGTGAAGGTATGCGTGCGATCCTTCTGCTTACGTAGCCGCCGGCTTCCGATTATCGGATAGCTGAGCGGCAGCCCCTCCCTTCGTGAGGGGCTTTTGTGTGTCCGGGGCTTTGCGCCGGGCCGGCAGCAGGGGGATCAGGCCGTTATGGCAGCACAGATGCCGTAACAGAACAGAAGAGGGCAGCAGTGGGCGTTCAGCCGGAGACAGAGACCGGAACAGCAACAACAGTATCGGCGGAGCCTGAAGAGGGCACCTACAGTTTCACCGCCATGGAGGCCAAGTGGCCGCAGGTTTGGGAAGACCTCAAAGTCTTCACCCCGGTGGACGACGGGTCCCGCGAGCGCCGCTACGTGCTGGACATGTTCCCGTACCCGTCGGGTGACCTGCACATGGGCCACGCCGAAGCGTTCGCCATGGGCGACGTGGTGGCCCGCTACCTGCGCCAGCAGGGCTTCGACGTGCTGCACCCCATCGGCTGGGATTCCTTCGGCCTGCCCGCGGAAAACGCCGCCATCAAGCGCAACGCCCACCCCAGCGAGTGGACCTACGCCAACATCGACACCCAGGCGGCGTCCTTCAAGCGGTATGCCATCTCCGCCGACTGGTCGCGCCGCCTGCACACCTCCGATCCCGAGTACTACCGCTGGACCCAGTGGCTCTTCAAGCGCTTCTACGAGCGCGGCCTGGCTTACCGCAAGAACTCCCCGGTGAACTGGTGCCCCAAGGACCAGACCGTACTGGCCAACGAGCAGGTTGTTAACGGTGCCTGCGAGCGCTGCGGCACCACCGTCACCAAGAAGTCGCTGAACCAGTGGTACTTCAAGATCACCGATTACGCCGACCGCCTGCTGGACGATATGGAAGAGCTGCGCGGCCACTGGCCTGAGCGCGTCCTGGCCATGCAGAAGAACTGGATCGGGCGCTCCGAGGGTGCGCACGTGAACTTCGTGATCGAGGCCGACGGCGGCAAGCCCGCCAAGGAGGTGACGGTCTTCACCACCCGCCCGGACACCCTGTACGGGGCAACGTTCTTCGTAGTGGCAGCCGATGCGCCGCTCGCCGTCGAGCTCGTCACCGAAGAACACGCCGGCGCATTGGACGAATACCGCGAACGGGTCAAGGCCCTCTCGGAGATCGAACGCCAGTCCACCGAGCGCGAAAAGACGGGCGTCTTCACCGGCCGCTACGCGATCAATCCGCTGAACGGCGAGAAGCTGCCCGTCTGGGCCGCGGACTACGTCCTGGCGGACTACGGCACGGGAGCCATCATGGCCGTCCCTGCCCACGACCAGCGCGACCTTGACTTCGCACGCGCGTTCGACCTGCCCGTCCGCGCCGTCCTGGACACCGGCGAAGAGGACCCCGCAGTCTCCGGAACCGCCACCGCGGGGGAGGGCACCCTGGTCAACTCCGGCGAGCTCAACGGCCTGCCCAAGGCCGAGGCCATCCCCGCCGCCATTGCCATGCTGGAGCAGCAGGGGACGGGCGAGAAGTTCGTGAACTTCCGGCTCCGCGACTGGCTGCTGAGCCGCCAGCGTTTCTGGGGTACGCCCATCCCCATCATCCACTGCCCGTCCTGCGGTGAGGTTCCGGTGCCTGATGAACAGCTGCCGGTCACCCTCCCCGCGGACCTCCGCGGTGAGGACCTGGCGCCCAAGGGCACGTCGCCGCTGGCCGCCGCCGAGTCCTGGGTCAACGTGGAATGCCCCACCTGCCATGGCCCCGCCAAGCGGGACACCGACACCATGGACACGTTCGTGGACTCCTCCTGGTACTTCCTGCGGTTCGTCTCGCCGCACTACACCGAGGGCCCCTTCGATCCGGAGAAGATCAACGACTGGATGCCCGTAGGCCAGTACGTGGGCGGCGTGGAGCACGCCATCCTCCACTTGCTGTACGCGCGGTTCTTCACCAAGGTCATCCACGACCTTGGCATGATCGACGCGGACGAACCCTTCAGCGCCCTCCTCAACCAGGGACAGGTGCTCAACGGCGGCAAAGCCATGAGCAAGTCGCTGGGCAACGGTGTTGACCTCGGCGAACAGCTGGACAAGTACGGCGTGGACGCTGTGCGCCTGACGATGGTCTTCGCATCCCCGCCCGAAGACGACGTGGACTGGGCCGACGTTTCGCCGTCAGGCTCCGCCAAGTTCCTGGCCCGGGCGTGGCGCCTGGCCCAGGACGTCACCAGCGGGCCCGGAGTGGATTTCGCCACGGGCGACCGCACACTGCGCTCGGTCACGCACCGCACCATCGCCGATGCCGCCGAACTTCTGGACGCCAACAAGTTCAACGTGGTGGTGGCGAAGCTGATGGAACTGGTCAATGCCACCCGCAAGGCGATTGACTCCGGTGCAGGCGCAGCTGATCCCGCAGTCCGCGAAGCCGCCGAGGCGGTCGCCGTGATCCTCAGCCTTTTCGCGCCGTACACGGCCGAGGACATGTGGAACCTGCTGGGCCACCCCGCCTCCGTTGCCAATGCCGGCTGGCCCGCGCATGACCCAGCGCTCCTGGTCCAGGAGACCGTCACCGCTGTCGTCCAGGTGCAGGGCAAGGTTCGTGACCGGCTGGAGGTTTCCCCGGGAGTTTCCGAGGACCAGCTGCGCGAGCTTGCCCTGGCCTCGGAGAACGTCCAGCGTGCCCTCGATGGCCGGGGCATCCGGACAGTGATCGTCCGTGCCCCTAAGCTGGTGAACATCGTCCCGGCCTAGCCGCATCCGCAGCATGGACCGGTCGCTGGGAGTTTTCCGGCGGCCGGTCCTGGCTGAGCCGGTCACCGTCTCCAGGAGGCCCTTTGCCTGACAGTAACTCCACGGCCTGGCCATGGGTTCGTGCACGGCTTTCCGGCCTCCGTCCCGCGCCCCGGCCGGGCACCGGACGTGGCGGAGGCGCTGTGGTGCGCACCGCCGTCGTCACCGATTCGGCTGCCGCCCTCCCAGCGGACTATTCACGCGGGCTTCCACGCGATGGAATCCTGACGGTGACGCCCATGCCGGTGATGGTGGGGGCGGAAATTTACGGCGAGGGTGAAGACGACATCCTGGAGACCATCGCCGTGGCGTTGGCCGCGGGGACACCGGTCAAAACATCCCGGCCATCACCGGGCCAATTTGAGCAGGCCTACCGCGCTGCGGAGCTTCGTGGCTTCGAAGCGGTCGTGTCAGTCCATATCTCGGGAGAGCTTTCGGGCACCGCCGATTCCGCCCGGCTTGCTGCAGCCCGGGTGGGAATCCCCGTGGATGTCGTCGATACGCGGACCGTCGGGATGGCGCAGGGGATGGCGGTTCAAGCAGCCGTCCAAGCCGCGGCCGCTGGTGCGGACCCGGCGGCGGTGGCCGCGGCGGCGGCTTCCCAGGCGGAACGCACCAAGGTCTTTTTCTACGTACCCAGCCTGGAACAATTGCGGCGCGGCGGGCGGATCGGAGCCGCAGCGTCGCTTCTGGGAACCATGCTTGCCATCAAACCCATCCTGGCCGTCCACGGCGGCAGGATCGTTCCGCTCGAAAAGGTGCGTTCTGCCGGCAGGGCCGTGGCGCGCCTTGAGGAAATCGTGGTGGCCGAGGCGGCGCCCCGTCCGGGTGAGTCCGTGTGCCTTGCCGTCCATCATTTCGGCAACCCGGAGGAGGCTGAAAGCCTGGCAGCCAGGCTGGAAGCGGCTCTGCCGGATTGTCCCCCAGCGCAGATCAGCTCCCTGCCCGCGGTCCTGGCCGCCCACGCCGGGCTGGGTGTCCTCGCGGTCATCGTGGGCAGGCTGGAAGCCGACGGGCGGCCGGGAAATGACGGGCCCGCGGGCCACCATAGGTGAGGGAGCAGTTCAAGGCAGGGAATTCTTTCGCTGGGCTGTACGTTGGAGCACCGGTAACACCCATCAAGCGAAAAGAGATGTACCTTCGTGGCAACTGATTACGATGAACTCCGCACAGACGTCAAGGAATCCCAGGAAAACTCGCTGGAGGCACTGAAGTCCGCCAAAGCGCCGGACGCGCAATCCGTGGTTCAGGAACTCGACGAGGCTGACACCCTGGACGGGCTCACCCCTGGCGGGGAGTTCATCGCCGAAGAGCTCGTCGTCCAGGTCATTCCGCAGGCAGACGACGAGTTCACCTGCTGGTCCTGCTTTCTGGTCCGCCACCGCTCCCAAAAGGCGCGGGAAAAGGACGGTCACGCCTACTGCGTGGAATGTGAGGGCTGAGCGGCCCCGGCCTGCCGCCCCGCAGCACACTGGTTTCCTTTCTTCACGGAGGCCTTGTCCCCGGCTGGTGCTGGAGTAGGGCCGTCTGGCCCAGGTGCTGGGGGCTCCGTTTCCGTAGCATGGGCGGCAGCGCAGACCGGAAGGGACAGTTCGATGACCATGCAGCAGCCCCCAGACGCTTCGCGGAACGCCGTCCCCGGGCTGGAGTTCCCCTACTACGGCGCTCCTCCAGTCGAGGCAGTCAAGCGCGTATTCCAGAAGTACGCCGTTTTTACCGGGCGAGCCAGCCGCAGCGAGTATTGGTGGTGGTTTCTCGCCTCCGGACTGGCCTCCGCCGTGCTGAACTCGATCAGCCCGACAGTCGTCAATGGGCAGGTGACGGGCTCCAGCGCCCTCGGGGGCATTTGGTTTCTCGCCACCGTGGTCCCTTCGCTCGCTGTGGCGGTCCGGCGCCTTCATGATGCCAACCTCAGCGGCTGGTTGCTGCTCCTCACCCTTCTACCGGTGCTCGGATGGATTGCCCTGATCGTGCTGCTCGCGCAGCGCGAGAACCCGCTGGGGCAACGGTTCGACAGATACTCGCAAGCCGGGTACTGGCAGGCTCCACCAGGTTCCGGATACAGTTCCCCGCCTGCGCCCCCGGGTTCTGACGGACTTACCCCCTCGTAGGCCGTTTCGCCGCGGACTGCTACAGCACATTATCCCGCTTTTGTGGCGCAGTTTTTGGGTCAGAAAGGGAAGCAGTGAGCGCTTACCGGAAACCTGCACTTTTGCTTTCCGTGGCGCTGGCGGTACTCCTTGTGGCTTGCGCGCAAGGGGGTTCACCGTCCAATCCCACCCCGTCCTCCCCGTCCGCATCACCGCAGCCTTCCTCGTCCGGCTCGCGGAGCCCTGCCTGTAACCTGATCACGCCGGAGATCGCAATGAAGGTCGATCCTGATCTGGTTCAGATGGGCCAGCAGGGGAAACCGGCCGGAAGCCGTGCGTATGTCTGCAGCTACTTGAGCAAATCAAACAAAAGCCGGGCGCTCAGCGTCTCGTTGATCTCACCGGCATCAGCCGCCGAGATAGCCGAGGCGAAGACGACCCCTGACTGCTCGACGGTTGAGGGCATCGGTGATTTCGCGTGTATGCAGTGGTCGGGGTGGTTCCGGGGCGAGCCCGGAGGGGCGTCAGCAAATTCGGTGCTCAAGGCTGTCAGGGGCAGCGAGTCTCTGGACCTGCGCATCGTGGACATGCCACCGGTGTCGCCGGAGATCCCTGTGCCGGACGGCAACGCTGCAGCGCGCGCGATCGCGCAGGCGGTCGTCGAGGCAGGGTGGGGCAACGGCAAGAATCTCGACCTTCCATCCGCTCCACCGGTCGGTCCACAGACCACTACGAACAATCCCGTTTGCGCCATGGTGAGCGTTGATGCGCTCAAAGAGGCTTTTGGCACCACAACCCAGGCGCAGGTTCTCCCGGGCGAAGGCAACTGCCGCTATCAATTTGGCGCTCCGGGGACGCCCGGGCCGGACTCGCTCATGTTCTCCATCGAAGTTCATGAGGGCGGCGCCGGCTTGCTCGCAGGGCCGCTGCCGCCGGATGGGCAGAATATTGAAGGGGTTGGGGACAGGGCAGTCCTGGTCATCCGGTCAGAGCCGGGCGGACCAAAAGCCCTCCGGCCTCCGAGCGATGTACCGGTCACATCCCTGTCCCTCATGGTGGCCCGGGGCGGGAATATGGCGATCTTCACCGCACAGGTCCTCATCTCGCACGCCGGCCCCACCGAAGAGCAGATCAAGGAACAATTCATCACCCTGGTCAAGGGGATCGACTTCTGAGCCAGTCGGGTCCGCCACTTGGACTGGACTGCGGGCCGCGTTCGCCGTCGCCACGTTTCCACATACGGTCATGGGTGCCTCGCCGGGCAACCGACTGGGTTCCTAGGGTGGAGCTATGTCACGCCGCAATGCTGGAACAGCAGGTCAGCAGGCGCGGCACGCACGGGCCAGGCTTCAGGCGACCCTCGGCGACGCCCGTCCCGGACTCATGGAACATGGCCAGGGTGAGAACGGTTTTGAGTACCGGGGCTCCGGCGGCGGGGATGGCGCTGACAGTGAATCCGGCCGTGCACCTTCACTACGGTGGCGGGTCGGCCTGCGCGTCGCCGTGCTGTTGGCTGCTTTGGCCGCGGCCGCCGGCGCGTGGTTCTGGTTCCAGGCAGGATCGGCAGTCCCTGAGGCTTTGCCGCTGGGCGGTTTCAGCTCCGGGGGACACACAGAAGAACCCGGGCATGCCGCCGCTGCGGGGCAGCCCCCCGAGCCTGCTTCAGGCCAGAGTGAGCCCAGCGCTGCGGGATTGGTGGTGGTTCATGTCGCCGGGGCTGTTGCCAAACCTGGTGTCATCCGTCTGCAGCAGGGCAGCCGGGTAGATGATGCCGTCGCTGCAGCAGGTGGTGTTTTGGCGGACGGCGATGCCAACCGGCTCAACCTTGCGCAGGTGGTGGAGGACGGCCAGAAGATCTACGTCCCGCAGCAAGGGGAACCCCTGCCCGCCGGGACGGACGCTGCAGCTTCGGGAGGCACAGGGCCGGATGGTTCCGGCGCCGGCTCCTCGGGGACGAACAGCACCGGGCAGCAGGGTGCCCCTGGCGGGAAGGTCAACCTGAACACCGCCGGCGCCGCTGAGCTGGACACGCTGCCAAAGGTAGGCCCGGTGCTGGCACAGCGGATCGTGGACTGGCGGAAGGAACATGGCCCTTTCCAGAGCGTCGAAGAGTTGGACGCCGTGGACGGCGTTGGCCCCAAGATGCTTGAGGCCTTGCTTCCCTTGGTCACGGTCCAGGGGTAGCCGTGGCGGGCAATCCGGGCAGGAGACATACGGACAGGCGGCAGGTGGGGGCCGTCCGGAACCGCGGGGGTGGGAAAGGAACGGGCCGTCCCGCGGTGCAAAATCCGCGGAGGCAAACGTCGGTAACCCGGCGTCCAGGAGTGACGAGCCCGTGGAGCCGGTTCATTGAGTCGGCCGTGCAGGGCGTGGATGCAGTGCCGGCCGCCCGGGACACAACGCCGGCATCCGGCCTGGACCGCCTGCGCGCACGGATCGCTGACACCCGCAAGGCCCAGGAAGAAGCCGGCTCACATCCTGACGGGCTACAGAAGCGTACTGACCTCCGGCTTGCCCTGCCGGCAGCACTGGTGTGGGCCGCATCGCTTGCGGGCCTTTGGCTGCCGCCCACTGAGCTGGCCATCCTCTGCTGCGCCCTGGCGGCGATCGGCGGTGCATTCCTGGCCCGTGCAGCCAGGGATGGACGGAAACAGAGTGCCCACAGCCGCACCGGGCCGGCGGCAGGTCCCGCGGCCCGGGCGTCCCGGGGACGCACCTTTCGGGCGGCAGTGGGAGTCTCCTTGCTGCTGGCTGCTGCCGGCGCAGCCCACTCGGCGACAGCCTCCAGCCAACGGTCCGCTGGTCCACTCGCAGAGGCGGTTGCGGCAGGGAGGACGGCCGTCGCCGTGGTCGAAGTGGCAGGAAACCCGCGCGCCATCGGCGGCCGGGGAGGAACGGGGGAACGCTGGTCCGTGCCGGTGTTGACCCGGGAAGTGACAACGGGCGGCGTTCTGGTACGGATACGGGCCCGGTTGGTGATCATGGGCGGACAGGGCTGGGGGAACATTGTTCCCGGGCAGACCCTGCGGGCAACCGGCAAGCTGCGGCCTCCAGAGCCCGGCGGGCAGGAAGCGGGGAACCTCAACGCCTCAACGGGTCCCGGTAACCCTTCAGGCAGCCCGCTGTTGGACAAGGGTTCTTTGCTGGAGGCGGGAGCGAGGGAGCTGCGGGGTCGTTTCGTTGCCGCCTCCGCATTCCTGCCACCGGACGCCCGCGGACTTCTTCCGGGAATGGTCACCGGTGACACCAGTGCATTGGATGAGGGCCTGGGCAACTCGATGAAGGCCGTGGGCATGACCCACTTGACAGCGGTCAGCGGCGCAAACTGCAGCCTTGTCCTGGGCGCGTTACTGGTGATGTGCCGTCGGTTCCGGCTGCCCCGCGCTCCTGCTGCAGGAGCCGCCCTCGCCGGCCTGGCCCTCTTCGTTGTCCTGGTGGGACCTGACGCGAGCGTCATGCGCGCGGCGCTGATGGGTGCCATTGGTGTCGCGTCCCTTGCAGGCGGCCGCTCGGGGCGCGGACTGAGCTTCCTGTGCCTCGCTGTAATTGGACTCCTGCTGACTGACCCGGAGCTGGGCTCGAGTTTCGGATTCCTGCTGTCCGTCCTGGCCACGCTGGGCATCATCCTGCTGGGACGGCGGATCGTCGGCTGGATTCCGACGGCAGTGCCTCGGTGGCTGGCCGCGGCGGTTGCGGTCCCGTTGTCGGCCCAGTTGCTGTGTGGGCCCGTGATCGTCCTCCTGCAGCCCCAGTTTGCAACCTATTCGCTGCTGGCCAACGTGGTGGCCTCGCCTTTGGTTGCCCCCGTGACCCTGCTGGGTACCATTGCGGTACCCATGGTGGTTCTGCTGCCGTGGCTGGCTACGGGGCTGATAGCAGTGGCAGGCATGTTCAGCGCCGGCGTAGGTGGCGTCGCCCGGTGCGCCGCCCAATTGCCGGGTTCCGCCCTTCCCTGGCCGGAGGGGGTACCCGGGCTGCTCTCCATGGCGTTGCTCTCGGCGGTGACAATCGCCGCCGTGTGGGCGGTGGCCCGGCCCGTGCAGGTCGTCCGCAAGGCACGGCAATTGCATGCTGCCACTGTGGTGCTGATCGGGCGGGTGGAACTGCGGCTGCAACGGTTCCGCAGCGCCTGCGGCTTGGAGCGCGGGCGCAGACATGGCAGGCTGGGATACTGCAATAAAACCTCCGGAAGGGACCTTCGATGGCCGCTGCGCAAAAGCGAGCAACCCGCTCCCCGGCATCGAATACGGCCTCCTGGCGGGATGTAGCCCCGGCCCGAATCGTGCTGGTAAGCGGGCCGGAAGAGTACCTGGGCATCAGGGCGATGGACAGGATCCGTTCGCAGGTCAGGGCGGCGGCACCGGACGTTGAATTGAGCCGCATGAACGCTGCCGGCTATGAGCCCGGCGCCCTCACCATGCAGGTGAGTCCCTCCCTGTTCGGCGAAAGCAAGCTCATCGAGGTGGAAGCCGTGGAGGGCATGAACGATGCCTTCCTCGCTGATGCCCTCGCTTACCTCCAGCACCCGGAGGAGGACGCCGTCGTGGTGCTCCGGCATACCGGGGGAGCGCGGGGCAAGAAGCTCCTCGACGCCATCCGGAAGGACGGCTGGCCCGTCGTGGACTGCCAGCCGCTGAAAAAGGATGCCGACAAGGTCCAATTCGTGGCCGCGGAGTTCAAGGCGGCCGGCCGGCGCATCAACCAGGATGCGGTCCAGGCGCTGGTGAATGCCGTGGGTGCAGACCTGTCGGAACTTGCCGCCGCGTGCGCCCAACTGATCGCGGATGCGGGCACCACCGTCACCACGGGCACGGTGGACAAATATTATGGCGGACGGGTGGAAGCTACCGCTTTCAAGGTGGCCGACGCGGCAATGGCAGGAAACGCGCCGGTGGCACTGTCCACCCTGCGCCACGCCCTCGCCACCGGTGCAGACCCGGTGCCCCTGGTGGCAGCCCTCGCAGCCAAGCTGAGGACGGTGGCCCGGGTGGCAGGTGCCTCTGGATCGTCAGCGCAGATTGCCGCGGAACTGGGTATGCAGCCCTGGCTGGTGGAGCAGGCGCAACGGGATGTCCGGCGCTGGACGCCGGAGGGCCTGGTGCGCTCCATCCAGGCCACGGCGGAGGCTGACGCGCAGGTCAAGGGCCTGTCCCGGGATCCGGTCTACGCGGTGGAGCACGCCGTGACGGTGATTGCCATGTCCGTCCAGGGCAGATAGCGCCTGGACGCCTCAGCTCCTGCCGCCTTGCCGCGTTTGCAGCAGAATAAACAGGCGTTTCAAGTCACGATCGATGGCGGGCTTCCGCGGCTCCCCGAACAAAACGCTTAAATCCGTGTGGCCGGCACCCGAGGGTACCGGCCACACCATCAGTTCGTGGGAACTGGAAACCTTAGAGTGCGTTGACCTTCTTGGAGATCGCCGACTTGCGGTTCGCTGCGTTGTTCTTGTGCAGAACACCCTTGCTGACAGCCTTGTCCAGCTTACGGCTGGCAGAAACGAGCGCAGTAGTAGCAGCTTCCTTGTCAGCGGACTCAACAGCGGTGTTGACGGCGCGGATGGCCGTCTTCAGCTCGGACTTGACTGCGTTGTTGCGCAGGCGGGCCTTTTCGTTGGTCAGGATGCGCTTCTTCTGGGACTTGATATTCGCCACGTGTGAACTCTCTTTGTAATGCGGAAATGGTCTAGAGGGCTTTCAAGCTGGCCTTGACTGAGCGGCGTGGGGATACCTATGGCGGCCAACCATCAGTGACCGTCGACCTGCACGGACACACAGCAATAAAGAATAGCAGGTCAGCGGCGGCAGTGGCCATTTGCGCCGGTCACGTCCACCCGTGTCGCCTCCGGAGCCCGGCCGCCACTTTATCGAAGCGCGCCCGGTCCAGTACCGCGCCTTCCCGCCGGATGCCGTCGGGCCGGATCTGAAGGATGCGGTCCAGCCGCACCTCGCTCGCCCTGCCCTGCCTGTCCCAGCCGCCGGCACCAAGGTCCACGTACCCGGATGAAGTGGAACCGTCGGGCACCCTGTCCCTGCTGGTCAGCATCAGTCCCAGGAGGTATGGGCCGTTACGCCCCACCAGAAGGACCGGCCGGTCCTTCCCCTTGCCGTGGTCCTCTGCATAGGGGACCCACGCCCACACCACCTCACCGGGATCCGGGTCGCCGTCCGGCTTCGGGGCATAGTGGATGTCGGAGCGGCCGCGGAAGTCCCCAGGGTAGGGCCCAGCCTCTGGGACGCCGCTGCCGGCTGCGGGCCGCCGGCCGCGCGGGGGCCTGTCGGGCAGGCGGCCCGGGGCCCTTGGGGTGGATGGTCGGTTCTGCAGCAGGCGCAGCCCGCGCCGGACGGCGTTTCCCAGTGAGCGGAGATCAATGGCCATCCGGACAGCCTATCGTCGGCGTTGCGCCGCCGAAACGCCCCTGTAGGTGCCGGTCAGGATGCGGTGGCGGAGTCCCGGACGTGGGACACTGGATGTTCAAGATGTGCGGCTGGACCGCAGGCGCCTTTCGCGTGCCTGCCGGATGGCTGCAGAAAAGCCAACAGTAAGGACCCTGCGTGTCTCCCATGGCCCGCACCGCACCGGTGCCCGCCGCGACAGATCCGGCAATCATTCGGAACTTTTGCATCATCGCGCATATTGACCACGGCAAGTCCACCCTTGCTGACCGGATGCTGCAGTCCACCGGGGTGGTCCAGGCGCGCGACATGAAGGCCCAGTACCTGGACCGCATGGACATCGAGCGTGAACGCGGCATCACCATCAAGTCCCAGGCTGTCCGCATGCCGTGGGAGGTGGACGGCGTGAGTTATGCCCTGAACATGATCGACACCCCGGGCCACGTTGACTTCACCTACGAGGTGTCCAGGTCCCTGGCCGCATGCGAAGGCGCAATCCTGCTGGTGGACGCGGCCCAGGGCATCGAGGCCCAGACGCTCGCCAACCTGTACCTGGCCATGGAAAACAACCTCACCATCATTCCGGTGCTGAACAAGATCGACCTGCCGGCGGCGCAGCCCGAAAAGTACGCAGCCGAGCTGGCCAACCTGATCGGCGGCGATCCCGAGGACGTCCTGCGCGTGTCCGGGAAGACCGGCGTCGGCGTGGAAGCCCTCCTGGACAAGATTGTCAGGGACCTGCCCGCGCCGGAGGGTGACCCGGATGCTCCGGCCCGCGCCATGATCTTCGACTCTGTCTACGACACCTACCGCGGCGTGGTGACCTATGTGCGTGTCGTGGACGGCATGCTCCACCCCCGGGAACGCATCCAAATGATGTCAACCAGGGCCTCGCACGAGCTCCTGGAAATCGGCGTCAGCTCACCCGAACCCACACCCTCCAAGGGGCTGGGCGTCGGTGAAGTGGGCTACCTGATCACCGGTGTGAAGGACGTGCGGCAGTCCAAGGTTGGCGATACGGTCACCAACCTGGCCAAGCCGGCCGCCGAGTCGCTGCCCGGCTACGCCGATGCCAAGCCCATGGTGTTCTCCGGCCTCTATCCGCTGGACGGCGCCGACTACCCGGTCCTCCGCGACGCCCTCGAAAAGCTCATGCTCAACGACGCCGCGCTGGTGTACGAACCCGAGACTTCCGCCGCACTGGGATTCGGGTTCCGTGTCGGCTTCCTGGGCCTCCTGCACCTGGAGATCACCCGCGAACGCCTGGAGCGCGAATACAACCTGGACCTCATCTCCACCGCGCCAAACGTGGAATATGAGGTGACCCTGGAGGACAAGAAGGTGGTCCGCGTGACCAACCCCAGCGAGTACCCCACCGGCAAGATCGCCGAGGTACGCGAACCCATGGTCTCCGCCACCATCCTGGCCCCCAATGAGTTTGTGGGCGCCATCATGGAGCTGTGCCAGTCACGCCGCGGCGTCATGAACGGCATGGACTACCTTTCCGAGGACCGGGTGGAAATCCGATACCGCCTGCCGTTGGCGGAAATCGTCTTCGACTTCTTCGACATCCTCAAGTCGAAGACCCGGGGCTACGGCTCGCTGGACTGGAAAGCCGACGGCGAGCAGGTTGCCGACCTGGTCAAGGTGGACATCATGCTCCAGGGCGAGCAGGTTGACGCCTTTAGTGCCATCACCCACCGGGACAAGGCATACGCCTACGGCGTGATGATGACCGGCAAGCTCCGTGAACTCATCCCGCGGCAGCAGTTCGAGGTGCCCATCCAGGCGGCCATCGGTTCCCGGATCATCGCCCGTGAAAGCATCCGGGCCATCCGCAAGGACGTCCTGGCTAAATGCTACGGCGGTGACATCTCGCGTAAGCGCAAGCTGCTGGAAAAGCAGAAGGAAGGCAAAAAGCGCATGAAGATGGTGGGCACTGTGGAAGTGCCGCAGGAGGCCTTCATCGCCGCCCTCACCACGGACGAATCGAAGGACAAGGCAAAGAAGAAGTGACCACCGCGCAGCGGGGGACGCGCTGATGCCCAGCGTCCTTCCCCTCGGCGACCCGGCGCCGTCGGACGGTCTGCTGCCTGCACAGGCAGCGGATGGTGCGGCGGGCCGGGCATTCGGCCTGTACGTCCATATTCCCTTCTGCGCCGTGCGTTGCGGATACTGCGACTTCAACACCTACACCGCCACGGAACTCGGCGGCGGCGCATCCCAGGACGCGTATGCCCAAACGGCGGTGTCGGAAGTGGCGCTGGCGGCCAGGGTGCTGGCCGGTTCCGGCCTGCCGGAGCGGAAGCTCAGCACGGTCTTCTTCGGCGGCGGCACGCCCACGCTGCTGCCCGCAGATGACCTTGCGGCGATCCTCCGCGCTGCCATCGACCAGTGGGGCATCGAGGACGGTGCCGAGGTCACCACGGAAGCCAACCCTGACTCGGTCACCCCTGAGTCCCTGGCCGTCCTCAAGGAAGCCGGTTTTACGCGCGTGTCCTTCGGCATGCAGTCCGCCGTTCCGCACGTCCTCAAGGTCCTGGACCGCACCCACACGCCCAGCCGGGTTCCGCAGGTGGTTCAGTGGGCCCGGGAAGCCGGCCTGGCTGTCAGCCTTGACCTGATCTACGGCACGCCGGGGGAGACGCTTGCCGACTGGCGCCACTCCCTGGAGACCGCCCTGTCCTACCAGCCCGACCACATCAGCGCCTACGCGCTGATCGTCGAGGAGGGCACCAAGCTGGCGGCCCAGATGCGCCGTGGCGAGGTCCCGGGAATTGACGACGACGACCACGCCGACAAGTACGAGCTCGCCGACAAGCTGATCACCGAAGCCGGGCTTGGCTGGTATGAGGTCAGCAACTGGGCGCGCACTCCGGAGCAGGCGTGCCGCCACAACCTCGCCTATTGGCGGGGTGACGACTGGTGGGGGATCGGGCCCGGCGCCCACTCCCACATGGGCGGGGTCCGCTGGTGGAACGTCAAGCACCCATCCGCCTACGCCAACCGGCTGTCGCAGGGGCTGTCGCCGGCTGCCGGCAGGGAAACCCTGGACGCGGAAACCAGGAACCTGGAAAAAGTCATGCTCGAGGCGCGCCTGCAGTCAGGGCTCGACGTGTCAGCGCTCAGCGCTGCCGGGCGGCACGAGGTGGCCGGGCTGATCGCGGGCGGCCTGGTGGAGCCTGCTGCCGCTTTCCGGGGACGCCTGGTCCTGACCCTCAAGGGCCGGTTGCTGGCAGACGCAGTGGTCCGCCGCATCCTCCCGGACTAGTCCCGCCCGCGCCCTGGCGGTGTGGGCTCCACAGCCGCCTGAGGCTACTTAATCCAGCGCAGGTTGTACTGGTAGCGGTGCGGCTGGCCGCGGTTGACGTGAATGCCGGCGGCCACGGAGAAGCACGTGAGCGCCACCCAGATCAGTGTGGCGATGACGGCGAAAATGTTACCCACGTAGGGGATGAAGACCAGGATGTTGGCCAGCACCGCGGCGATGGTGGGCGGCAGGCTGAAGTTCAACGCTTCCTTGGACTCCTGCGCGGTAAACGGCCCGCGGTCGCGGAAGATCAGGTAGATCAGCAGCGAGGGGATGCACCCCAGGATTCCGCCGAAGTGCGCCAGCGTGGCCCATTGGCGGTCTTCGCTGGCCGTAAGCGGCAGGGCGTTGGCGGGTACGCCATGGTACTCGGAACGGCCCTGGCCGTCCCTGTGATCACGTGCGTTTTCTGCCACAGTCTGTGTCCTTCTGAGGTGCAAGTTGGTGCTGACTACTACCAAGAATACTGGCTTTGTGGCCGTTGCCTGCCCGTCAGGGCACGGTAAGGAAATCGATGACTTCCTCAACCCGGCCCAGCAGCGACGCTTCGAGGTCCGCGTACGTGCGTACGGCGCCCAGCAGCTTCTGCCATCCGAGGCCGATGTCTTCCTTTGTGGCGTGGGGCCAGCCAAAAGCTTTGAGGATCCCGGTCTTCCAGTCTTGCCCACGGGGGATGGCGGGCCATTTTTCGATGCCCAGGACTGCAGGGCGGATTGCCTGCCAGACGTCCACATAGGGGTGGCCGACGATCAGGACGTTTCCGGCCGCGCCCGGGGAGGCCATCACGGAGTCGGCGATCCGGGATTCCTTCGAATCGGGAACCAGGTGGTCCACCAGCACGCCGAGGCGGCGGCCCGGGCCGGGCCTGAAGTCTGCGACGGCAGCGGCCAGGTCGTCGATGCCGTGGAGGGGCTCGACGACGATGCCTTCCACGCGCAGGTCGTCTCCCCAGACCTTTTCCACCAGTTCGGCGTCGTGCTTGCCTTCCACCCAGATCCGGCTTGCCTTGGCAACCTGGGCGCGCTGGCCGGAAACGCGCACCGAACCGGAGGCGGTCCGGCCGGCGGGAAGACCGGAAGCGGCCTTCGGCGCTGGCGGCATCAATCGGATGGGCTGGCCCTCAAGGAGGAAACCGAACCCAAGCTTGAAGGACCGGGACTTCCCGCGGCGGTCCTCCAATGCCACGACGTGCATTCCGCCGGATTTCTCCACGCGGGTGACAGCGCCCACCCAGCCGGACTGTACGTCCTCAAGCACCATGCCGCGCTCCACGGGGACCTCGGGCAGCTCCGCCCTTGAGGGAGCGGAAATGCCCCGGGGGCCCCAGTTCTGGTAATCCATGGAATCGATCCGCCTAGCGCTAGCTCCTCAGCCCGGGAGTTTCGCCCGGAGCGGTACCAATGCTAACAACGGGGCGAGGCATAATAGACTGTTAGCACTTAGGCATGTCGAGTGCTAACCCCTGGGTGGCACCGGGCGGGGCGAGCGGCCCCGGACCATGGATGGAGGTGGAGAGTGAGCGAGCCACGCAAACTGGAAGTACTGCGGGCCATCGTGGAGGATTACGTCCACTCCCGCGAGCCGGTTGGGTCGAAGGCCCTGGTGGAGCGGCATCATCTTGGTGTTTCCAGCGCCACCATCCGCAATGACATGGCCGCCCTTGAGGACGAGGGGCTGATTACCGCCCCCCATACCAGCGCCGGCCGGATCCCCACCGACAAGGGTTACCGGCTCTTTGTCGACCAGATCTCGGCAGTCAAGCCCCTTTCGGCGGCAGAACGCCGTGCCATCCAGACCCTCCTGGAAGGCGCGGATGACCTTGACGACGTGCTGGACCGCACTGTCCGGCTGCTGTCGCAGCTGACCAACCAGGTGGCTGTGGTCCAGTACCCGCACCTGAGCAGGGCACTTGTCCGGCACATCGAATTTGTGCTGCTGGCACCGCGGAAGGTCCTCGTGGTCCTCATCGCCAACAGCGGCAAGGTGGAGCAGCGCGTCATCGACGTCGGGCAGGACCTCGGCGACGACGCGCTGGCCGAGTTGCGCACCCGGTTTCTTGCCGCGCTCGGGGGAACCCGGCTGAGCCAACTCGCCCAGGCCCTTCCCGCCGTCGTGGCTGCGACACCCCACCCGCAGCGCCAGGCGGCACACGCGCTGGCGCTCGGCCTGGAGGCGTTGGCCCAGAGCAGCCGGGAAGACCGCATGGTCATGGCCGGCACCGCCAACCTCGCCAGGTCCAATGTGGACTTTCCGCTGAGCATTGGCCCTGTGCTGGAGGCGCTCGAGGAACAGGTGGTGATGCTGCGGCTGTTGAGCGAGATGGCCCAGGACCACCGGGGCGTGGCTGTCAGCATCGGAAGGGAGAACCCCTATGACGGCCTTGCCGAAGCCTCTGTGGTGGCCACCGGCTATGGTCCGGACAGCGCAGCCAAAGTGGGAATCCTCGGTCCTACCCGAATGGACTATCCCACCACCATGGCCGCCGTCAGGGCAGTAGCCCGCTACCTTTCCAGGATTTTGGGGCCCTGACTCTTGGCCGCCGGAGCTTGCTCCGACTGTGGAACGAGAGCCCTGGCCGACCAACTGAACGCAGTACTACAAGGAAGAGACACGAACTTTGAGCAGCCACTATGACGTCCTTGGAGTCTCACCCGAAGCTACGGGGGAAGAGATCAAAAAGGCCTACCGCAAGCTGGCCCGCACCCTCCACCCGGACGTTAACCCAGGTGCCGACGCTGCAGAGCGCTTCAAGGCGGTAACGCACGCCTACGAGGTCCTTTCCGACCCCCAGAAGCGCAGGATCTACGACACCACCGGCAATGAAAACGGCACGGACAATGGCTTCGGCGGTGCCGGTTATGCAGGCCAGGGATTCGCGTTCCAGGACATCTTCGACACCTTCTTTGGCGCCGGCGGCACTTCGGGCCCTGCCTCGCGTGTCCGCCGCGGCCAGGACGCGCTCATCAGTGTCCGGATCGACCTCCGTGACGCCGTGTTCGGAGTCAACAAGAAGCTCGAGGTGGACACCGCCGTGGTCTGCCCCACCTGTGACGGATCGTGCTGCCGCCCCGGGACCCAGCCGGAACGCTGCGACATCTGCGGCGGCAGCGGCCAGGTCCAGAGGGCCGTCCGTTCCATCCTCGGCCAGGTCATGACGGCAGCCCCCTGCGGCACTTGCGAGGGCTTCGGCACGGTCATCAAGGACCCCTGCAACGAATGCAGTGGCCAGGGCCGCATCCGCAGCCGCCGGTCGCTGACCATCAAGGTTCCCGCCGGCGTCGCCACCGGTACCCGCATCCAGCTCTCGGGCCAGGGGGAGGCAGGCCCGGCAGGGGGCCCGGCGGGTGACCTGTACGTGGAGATCCGCGTCAACAACGACCCCACGTATGTGCGTGAAAGCGATGATCTGCACGCCACCCTGCACATCCCCATGACCGCGGCAGCCCTGGGCACGGACGTCAGCCTGGAAACCTTCGACGGTACCCAGGAGATCGACGTCAAGCCGGGAACCCAGTCAGGCGAAATCATCACCCTCCGCGGCTTGGGTGTTACCCACCTGAGGGGCTACGGCCGCGGCGACCTGAAGGTCCACCTGCAGGTGGACACCCCGGCCAAGCTCGACTCCGCGCAGGAGGACCTCCTGCGCCAACTGGCCAAGCTCCGGGGTGAGCAGATTACCGAGGGCAAGTTGGCTGCCAGCGGCGGCATGTTCGCCAAGCTCCGGGACCGGTTCGGGAACCTGTAGCGGTGAGCAACCCCGTCTTCTTCACCTCCGCTGGTTCCCTGGACGCAACGACGCCGGGCCGCATGTTCGTCCTCGAAGGGGCCGAGGCGCGGCACGCCGTCACCGTGAAGCGGCTGGCGCCGGGCGAGGCCGTGGATATTGTCGACGGCGCCGGCACCCGAATGACCGGAAAGGTCGTCTCGGCCACGCCGTCCGGGCTCGAGGTGGAGTGCAGCAGCCTGACAGTGGAAGACAGGCCCGACGTCCGGCTGGTGCTGGTCCAGGCCCTGGCCAAGGGAGACCGTGACGAGCTGGCCATTGAGACAGCCACCGAATTGGGCATCGACGCCGTCGTGCCCTGGCAGTCTGAACGGTCCATCGTCCGCTGGAAAGGCGACCGGGCAGCGCGGGCGCATGCCAAGTGGGAGTCAACCGTGACGGCGGCCGCCAAGCAGGCGCGGCGTGCCTGGATCCCGGAGGTGCGTTCCGCCGTCGACACCACAGCGCTTTCCGCCGCCGTGGAAACGGCGGACCTGGCGGTCATCCTGCATGAAGACGCCGTGCGGCCGCTGCGTACCGTCCTGGAGGCGTGGCAGGCGAGGGCAGGCATGGGCCCCCGAGAAATCCTGCTGATCGTGGGCCCGGAGGGCGGCATCAGCCCGCGGGAAGTAACCAAACTCTGCGACAAAGGCGCTGTGACGGCCCTGCTGGGGCACCATGTCCTGCGATCCTCCACAGCCGGCCCGGCCGCCGTCGTCCTGGCCAGCGACATCCTTGGGCGCTGGACCGCTACTGGACCTTAAAGGATCTCGTGTCCTCGTTCTTGTCCGGCTCCCCGCCGGAGCCGGCCTGCGCTACCCGGAGCTCGTAGTCGCCCGGCGGCAGGTTGAGGGCAAGCGTGAAGGCGCCCGCCTGTCCCTGCTCGGCGCCGGCCGTCGTTTCCCCGCTAAGGAAGGGCGCTTTGCTGCCGCCGTCCCCGGCCCGAAGGAGCTGCCAGTGGAGCTTCGCCCCCGGTGAGGTGCTGCGCCCGGTGATCTTCACGCTGCCGCCCGGCACGTCGGTGTTTTCCTGGGGGTCGATAATCCATACCGGCGCCACAAGGCCTGCTGCCCGCGTCATGAGTGCGCCCAGCTGGATCTTTCCGAACGCGACGTAGTCCGTATGGCCATCCACCAGGATCCGGACCCGGATCTGCTGGCTGGTGTCGATCAGGCCCGAACTGGCAGCCGCCGCGGTGGCCGTGTAGATCAGCTGCTGGATGGCCCGGGCCGCCATGTCGGCATCGAGGTTGCTGTTGAAGGCGTCGGCGGAGACGTCGACGGTGATGACATCCTTGCCTGAAATGGAAGTGGCCAGTTTGTCCGGGTTCTGCCAGGGGGTGAAGAAATCAGGGTCCAGGGGCTTTTCCGACATCATGGCGCGCAGGGCCCGGGTGACCGGATTGTCCTGCTCGGGGACGTCCCGGAATTCACGGTAAAGGAAGATATTCGCGCCGCTGCGGCCAATCCAGTAGACCGGGGCCTTGTTGGAGGACTGCGTGGTTTCCAGCGGGGCGCTGGTGGAGGGGGCGTCCGGCATTGTGCCGCCGGAGGCCGGGACCGACGCGGTGGTGCCTGCAGGGGAAGGCCCGCCCTCGGCCGTACAGCCGGCCAGGACCGGAACAAGCACCAGGATTCCTGCAAGGACAGCCGGGCGCACCCGGCCCATGGGGCGTCCTGCCCTTTTGGGCGCAGAGGTTTCCGGCACTGTCCTGCCCTTGTCCTTTCCTGGCGTGGCGGGCCGATCCCCCTGGCGGCCTGGCGTCCCAGCAGATGCTGGATTTCCAGCATTGCACAGCGGTGCGCGCGGTCAGCCGCTCTGTGCCTCCTTCCGGCCAACTGCAACTGGAACGATATGAGGCCGATATGAAGTTGATATCTAAGGGTTTGTTTGGGAGCCATTTCACGGGTGGCGTGGACGCTTCCGTTGCGCCAGGTATCCGCTCCGTACCGGTGCTGGCGTAAGATAAAGGGATCGCTGGGCAGGGAGCGCCGCGCAACGGGCCCCGGCATCAGCCAAACGCAAACAAGTGATGTCGAACTTCGAGGGGACCACGGGCCTGCGGGCCAACACCATGACTGAATCAGCAAATGGTAAGCGCCGGCTCAACACGGGCGAAGGCAGTCCGGGGGAATTTCCCCACTCCATGCCCGGCACCCGGACCGAAGTTGTCCTCTTTGAGAACACCGACCAGATGGTTCAATCACTTGGCAGCCACGATGAGGCGCTGCGTTTCATCGAAGAGCAGTTTCCCGATGTCGACTTCCACGCCCGCGGCAACGAACTGTCCATCAGTGGTCCCGTCACTGACGTCCCCCGTATCATGCGGCTCCTCCAGGAGGTCCGCGGACTGGTGGCCAGGGGCACTGTCATCACGCCGGCGGTACTGCAGCAGCTGGTGTCACTCCTGCGCACCCAGTCGCTGCAGAATCCCGTGGACGTGCTCACCCACGACATCCTCTCCAGCCGTGGCCGGACGATCCGGCCCAAAACGCTCAACCAAAAAAACTACGTGGATGCCATTGACGCCAATACGGTGATCTTCGGCATCGGGCCCGCTGGTACGGGCAAGACCTACCTGGCCATGGCGAAAGCGGTGCAGGCACTGCAGCAAAAAGAGGTCAGCAGGATCATCCTCACCCGCCCCGCAGTGGAGGCGGGGGAGCGGCTGGGATTCCTGCCCGGCACGCTCAGCGACAAGATCGATCCCTACCTCAGGCCGCTCTACGACGCCCTGCACGACATGATGGACCCGGAATCCATTCCTAGGCTCATGGCAGCCGGCACCATTGAGGTGGCGCCCCTGGCCTACATGCGTGGGCGAACCCTGAACGACGCCTTCATCATTCTCGACGAAGCCCAAAACACCACGCCGGAACAGATGAAGATGTTCCTCACCCGGCTTGGATTCGGATCAAAGATGGTGGTCACCGGAGACATCACCCAGGTGGACCTTCCGTTCGGCACCCGGTCCGGGCTGCGGATCGTTGAGGAAATCCTGCAAGGCATCGACGGCGTCAACTTCTCCGTCCTGGACGCCGCCGACGTTGTGCGGCACCGGCTCGTCGGAGACATTGTCAACGCCTACAGCATCTGGGACGAAACCCAGCGCAACCGGGTCAAGCACTCAGCCAGCAGGGAAAAACGGGGGGAACACGCGTGAGCATCGAGGTCAACAACGAGTCCGGCATCCAGGTGGAGGAATCGGAGCTCGTTGCCCTGTCGCGGTACATCTTTGAACAGCTCTACATCCACCCGCAGGCCGAACTTTCCATTCTCCTGGTGGACGAACCCGCCATGGAAAAGCTGCACATTGAGCTGATGGATGAACCTGGCGCAACGGACGTGCTCTCGGTCCCCATGGACGAGCTGACCCCCGGAACCCCGGACCGGCCCACGCCCCAGGGAATGCTGGGCGACATCGCCATCTGCCCGCAGGTGGCCAAGGTCCAGGCCCGGAACGCCGGCCACTCACTCCAGGACGAGATGCTGCTCCTGACCACCCACGGCATCCTGCACCTGCTGGGCTACGACCACGCCGAGCCGGAAGAAAAAGCCGAGATGTTCGGGCTCCAGCGCGAACTCCTTTCCGGCTTCACCGGCAAAGAAGCCCCCGCCGAGACAACCCAGTGACGCAACTGCTCCTGGTCGCGGTGGCACTGGTTTTCCTTGCCGTCGCGGCCGTGCTGACCGCTGCCGAGGCCGCCTTCAGCTTCCTTCCCCGCCACGACGCCGAAGAGGCACTGCACCGGAGCCGCGGCACCGCCATGCGCCGCATCCTTGCCGAACCCGTGGCCCACACCCGGGCCCTGCGGTTTTGGCGTGTCTGGTTCGAGATGGCCTCCGCCGTCGCCGTCGCGGTGCTGATCGCCAGCCTGGTGGACAACGTGTGGCTCGCCGGCCTGGTGGCCACCGGCATCATGGCCCTCCTGGGCTTCGTGATCGTGGGAGTTTCGCCCCGGCAGCTCGGCCGGCTGCACTCCACAGCGGTGGTCCGCTTCACCGCCCCCATGGTCCGGTTCCTCACCAGCGTGCTGGGACCGGTTCCGGGCTGGTTGGTTGCCATTGGCAGCTCAGCGGCGCCCGGAGCGCCCGGCGGAGATGACGCCTTCTTCAGCGAGCAGGAGTTCCGTGAACTCGTGGACCGGGCCAGTGAGTCCGACATGATCGAGGACACGGAGGCGGAGATGATCCAGTCGGTGTTCGACTTCGGTGACACCCTGGTACGGGCCGTCATGGTGCCCAGGACGGACATCGTCAGTATCGACGCCGGCTCCAGCCTGCACCAGGCAATGTCCCTCTTCCTGCGCTCCGGCTACTCCCGCATCCCGGTCATCAACGAAAACACGGACCACATCCTCGGCATCGTCTACCTCAAGGACGTTGCCGCGGTCATCCACCAGCTGGGCCCGGACCAGGAACCGCCCCTGGTGGAGTCCCTGGCCCGTGAAGTCCGCTACGTGCCGGAGTCCAAGCCCGTCAGCGACCTCTTGCGCGAACTGCAGAAGGAATCCACCCACGTGGCCATCGTCATCGACGAATACGGCGGTACGGCCGGGCTTGTAACCCTCGAGGACCTGATCGAGGAAATCGTGGGCGAGATCGTGGATGAATACGACACCGAGAGCGCCGAAGCGGTGGCACTGGACGACGGCTCCTACCGGGTGAGCGCCAGGATGGGCATCGACGATCTCGGTGAGCTGTTCGACCTGGAGATTGACGACGACGAAGTGGACACCGTGGGCGGCCTCCTCGCCAAGGCGCTTGGCCGAGTCCCGATCGTGGGCAGCAGCGTGGAAGTGCAGGGCGTATCCCTGCGGGCGGAGCGGCTGGAGGGCCGCCGGAACCGGGTCAGCCACATCATTGCGGCGCCCGTACCAAGAGTAGAGACTGACCTTGAAGGCCTCCTGGAAGAGGCCGAAGCAACCCAGCAGGGAGTTCCACGTGAGCAAGAAAAATAAGGCTGAACTACCGGACGACTTCGGCGGCTTCCGCGCCGGGTTCTCGGTCCTGGTCGGCAGGCCCAACGCGGGCAAGTCCACCCTGACCAATGCCCTCGTGGGCAAAAAAGTGGCCATCACCTCCGCTAAACCGCAGACCACGCGGCACACCATCCGCGGCATTGTGCACCGTGACGATGCCCAGCTGATCCTGGTGGACACGCCGGGGCTGCACCGTCCCCGCACCCTGTTGGGAAAGCGCCTGAACGACCTCGTTGCAGATACGCTGGCCGAGGTGGACGCCATTGGATTCTGCCTCCCGGCGAACGAGAAAATCGGCCCCGGCGACAAATTCATCGCAGCGCAGCTCGCCGCCGTCGGACGCAAGCCGGTGGTCGCCATCGTCACCAAGGCGGACCTCGTGGACAAGCAGGCACTTACCGAACAGCTCCTTGCCGTGGCGGCCCTGGGACGTGAGGTGATGGGGGAGGACGGCTGGAAGGACATTGTTCCGGTCTCCGCTGCTGACGGTTTCCAGGTGGAAACGGTGGCCGACGTCCTGATCAGCCACATGCCGCCGTCGCCGCCCCTGTATCCAGACGGTGAACTGACGGACGAGCCCGAGGCGGTGATGGTTGCCGAGCTCATCCGCGAGGCTGCCCTCGAGGGGGTCCGGGACGAGCTTCCCCACTCCCTGGCCGTGGTGGTGGAGGAGATCGTCCCCCGGGAAGACCGGCCGGACGACAACCCCTTGCTGGACGTCCGCGTCAACCTCTACGTGGAGCGGCCGTCCCAGAAGGCCATCATCATCGGCAAAGGCGGCAGCCGGCTGCGGGAAGTGGGAACCAATGCCCGCAAGGGCATCGAAGCGCTCCTGGGCACACGGATCTACCTGGATCTTCACGTCAAGGTGGCCAAAGACTGGCAGCGCGACCCGAAACAGCTGGTCAAACTCGGTTTCTGACCTACGATAAAGGCGTTCGGCGGAGGGCGCCGGCGAGTTCTCCCCACTGGACCACTAAAATGGACCGGATTTCGTACTTAGAGGAAGGTTCACCAGGTGGATCGAGGCCGCGATGGACGCGACAACGAGGCTGACCTGTCAGCCGGGACGGGACCGGTATCCCGTCACGCAAACGGCGGTGCCGTTGGTGCTGCCCGCCACCTGGGCCCCCTGCGCGGGATGCCGTTGTGGCTGAAGGCCGTCACTGGCGTGGTGGCACTGGTCCTCGTAGGCGCTATCGCTTTTGGCGGGTTCTGGTTCTTCCGGCTCCAGAACAACATCTCCAAGGCGCCGCTGAATGCCGGCGGGGAGAACACTGAGGCTGCCGGGAACGATGCCACCGGCCGGTTGCAGATCCTGATACTCGGCTCGGATACCCGCGACGGGAAGAATTCGGAGTACGGAACCAGCGACGATTCCACCGGCTACGGCAAATCGGACGTGATGATGCTGATGGACATCTCCGAGGACAACAAGCGCGTCAACGTCATCAGCTTCCCGCGCGACCTGCTGGTGGACATCCCCGACTGCAAGGACAAGAAGACCGGCAAAGATTATCCTGCCCGCAGCGGTGTGATGATCAACGAGGCCATGAGCGAGGCCGGCATCGGCTGTGCCGTGGACACCGTCAACAAACTCACCGGCATGCAGGTTGACCACTTCATGATGGCCGACTTCAACGCCGTGAAGGAGCTGTCCAATGCAGTGGGCGGAGTAGAGGTCTGCATCAGCGACGCCGTTTACGACCCCGATTCCCGGCTGCGGCTGCCCGCAGGAACATCGACGGTGCAGGGCGAAATGGCGCTTGCGTTCCTCCGGACCCGCCACGCTTTTGCCGACGGCGGCGACCTGGGGCGGATCAAGGCGCAACAGGGCTTCCTGTCCTCGCTGACCCGCAAGATCAAGGATGAAGGAACGCTGTCCGATCCGGCGAAAATGCTGAAGATCGCCGACGTCGTGACCCAGAACCTGACCGTTGACGACGGGCTTGCCTCCGTTCCCACCCTGCTGACCATCGGCACCCGGCTCAAGGACATCGATATCAGCAAGGTGGCATTCGTGGCGGTGCCCACCACGCCGGCGCCCGTTGATCCCAACCGGCTCGTTATCGCGGAGCCTGCGGGTGCACAGCTGTTCTCGGCGCTGCGGAAGAACGTGGACCTCACCGATCCCACAGCGCCCGCTTCGCCGTCGCCCAGCGGGACGGCATCACCGTCTCCGGCGCCGACGGAGACGGCTCCGCCGGTGCCGCCGTACAACAAGGCCATCCAGCCCGTCACTGTCGCCAACGGAAGCGGCGTCAGCGGACGCGCTCAGGAGATCGTCCAGGCGTTGGTGGCCGGCGGCTTCACGCAGACCGGCCAGTTCCTCGCCCAGCCAGTGGCCAAGACTGCCGTGTACTACGGCAACGGTTTCGCAGACGTGGCGGCCGACGTCGCCGCCCTCCTGGGGATTCCGGCCACCCTCATGATTCCTGCCCCGGGCGTATCGGGCGTGCAGGTCTACGTCGGCAGCGATTTCACCAGCGGCACCACTTACGGAGCAGGAGCCGGCGGCGGGACGGCCCCGGCTTTGCCGCAGGACATCGTCAACCAGACTGCAGGAGACAAAGTCTGCCAGCAGGCCAACCCTGAGCTGATCGTGCGGTAGCAGCAGGCCACGGCGACGGTGTCAGTCCGCCGGCAAAAAGTTAGGCCCCGCCGTACCGGCGGGGCCTAACTTTTTGGCTACCAGATGCTGACGCGCTCGGCTGGCGGCATCCACATTCCGTCGTCCTCGGTAACCTCGAACGCGTCGTGGAAGGAGTCCAGGTTCTTCGCGATCGCGTTGGTCCGGAACTCATTGGGGGAGTGGGGATCGGTGGCGAGCCGGCGGACGGCCTCTTCCTGCCGGATCACCTGGCGCCAGCCCGCCGCCCAGGACGCGAAGAAGCGCTGCTGCCCGGTCAGCCCGTCCAGGACTTCCGGTTCCTTGCCGTCGAGGCTGATCTGGTACGCCTTGTAGGCGATGGTCAGGCCTGCCAGATCGCCGATATTTTCACCGAGCGTGAGCCGGCCGTTGACGTGGTGGCCCGGGGCAGCAGTGGGGGACAGGGCGTCATACTGGGCCACGAGCCGCGCCGTCAGGGCCTCGAACGCCTGGCGGTCCTGGTCCGTCCACCAGTTGCGCAGGGCTCCGCCGCCGTCGAACTGCGAGCCCTGGTCGTCAAAGCCGTGGCCGATCTCGTGCCCGATGACCGCGCCGATGCCGCCGTAGTTGACCGCGTCGTCGGCGTCGGCGGTAAAGAACGGCGGCTGCAGGATGGCGGCCGGGAACACAATTTCGTTCATCATCGGGTGGTAGTAGGCGTTGACCGTCTGCGGCGTCATCAGCCACTTGGTCCGGTCCACGGGCTTGCCCACCTCATCCAGATGCCGGTCGACGTCGGCATTATGCGCCCGTTCCACGTTGCCGAGGAGGTCGTTGGGGTCGATCTCCACAGCGGAGTAGTCAATCCACTTGTCCGGGTAGCCGATCTTGGCCCGGAAGGCCTCCAGCTTGCGCAGGGCCTCGGCCTTGGTGTCCTCACCCATCCAACCCACCCCGGTGATGCTGCGGCGGTAGGCCTCAATGAGGTTCGCCACCAGGGTCTGCATCCGTGCCTTGTGGGTCTCCGGGAAGTGGCGTGCCACGTAAATCTGCCCGACGGCTTCGCCCAGGGCGGCCTCGACGACGGCGACGCCCCGCTTCCACCGGTCCTTGTTGCGGGGCGTGCCGCTGATGGTGGTGCCGTAGAAGGCGAAGTTGGCATCCACGAAGCTCGAGGACAAGTAGGGGGCGGCGCCGCTGATGACCCGCATGGCCAGCCACTCCTGCCAGGTTTCCACGGGGACCTCGTCCAGGAGTCCAGCCGCGCCGGTAAAGAAGTCAGGGGTGCTCACCACGATTTCCGCCCGCTTGTCGGCATCGATTCCAGCAGCATCAAACCAGGTGCCCAGGAGCGGGAAGAGCCCGCTGGCTTCTTCGGCCGTCTTCAGGTTGTAGGTCTTCTGCGGATCGCGCAGGGTGACGTTGTCCCAATGGTGGGATGCAAGCTTCGTCTCCAGCTGCACAACCCGGCTGGCTGCGCCTTGGGGATCGGCCACTCCGGCGAGTTTGAACATCTTCTCCACATGCCCGGTGTAGGCGGAGACGATGGGAGCGAACTTCTCCTCCCGGTAGTACGACTCGTCGGGCAGGCCCAGGCCGCCCTGACCGGTGTACAGCAGGACCCTGTCCGGGTTGCCCGCGTCGGGGGCAGGGTAGATGTAGAACAATCCGCCAACGTCCGCGCGGAACAACCGGCCCACCAGTGCGATGAGGTCCGGCACCGAGCCGGTGGCGAAAACCTCGGCCAGCCGCGCGCGGATGGGCTCCATGCCCTTGCCTTCAACAGCGGCCTCATCCATGAAGCTGTTGTAGAGGTCGCCGATCTTCCGCTCGATCCCGGTGGCGTCCGCTCCCTTGGCCGCAGCCTCCTCGATGATGTCCCGGACCGCGATCTCCGAGCCGTCGCGGAGCGCGGTGAAGGTTCCCTCCAGGGGCCGGTCGTCGGGAATCTCGGTTGCTTTCAGCCAGGCGCCGTTGACGTGCTGGTACAGGTCATCCTGCGGCCGGACTGTGTGATCAATGGTGGACAGATCGATCCCCGAAATGGGCACTGCAACTCCTTTTGCTGGAACGCCGCTGCCGGGCGGAACACCCGCGGCGTCTGCATGCTGGACTTTACGGACGGTAGTGCCCTTTCATCTTACGCACCCGTGTTACCCTCAAAGAGTGCGTGCAGAGCTCCTTCTCCTTAGCTGCCGCGGCGAGGCCACAGACGCTATCTAGCGCACGGCCCACCCTCGCTGCGGAGTTTGTGTTGCCCGGCCACCCTTTCACTGAAGATCGATAGAAAAGGCCACGAACGTCATGCGAAACGCACAGAAGCCCTCAGGAATGCCTGCTCACCGGTACACGCCGTTCCAGGACCAGATCAAAGTTGAACTCCCGGACCGCACCTGGCCGGACAAAGTCATCACCAAGGCCCCGCGCTGGTGCGCGGTGGACCTGCGCGACGGCAACCAGGCCCTGATCGACCCCATGAGCCCGGCCCGCAAGATGAAGATGTTCGACCTGCTGGTCCGCATGGGTTACAAGGAGATCGAGGTCGGCTTTCCGTCCGCGTCCCAGACGGACTTCGATTTTGTCCGCCAGCTCATCGAGGGCAACCACATCCCGGACGACGTCACCATCCAGGTTCTGACGCAGGCGCGCGAACACCTGATCGAACGGACCTACGAATCGCTGGTGGGCGCCAGGCAGGCCATCGTCCACCTCTACAACTCCACCTCCGTGCTGCAGCGGCGGGTGGTCTTCAACCAGGACGAGGACGGCATCCTGGACATCGCCCTCCAGGGCGCCCGCTTGTGCAAGAAGTACGAGGAGACCCTGGCGGACACGCACGTGACCTATGAGTACTCCCCGGAGTCCTTCACCGGCACTGAACTGGAGTACGCGGTCCGGGTGTGCAACGCCGTCGCCGACGTCTTTGAAGCCTCAGCGGACCGCCAGGTGATCATCAACCTGCCCGCCACCGTGGAGATGGCCACACCCAACGTCTACGCAGATTCCATCGAATGGATGAGCCGGCACCTGCACCCGCGTGAAGGCATCATCCTGTCCCTGCACCCGCACAATGACCGCGGTACCGGTGTTGCCGCGGCCGAACTGGGCTACATGGCCGGTGCCGACCGCATCGAAGGCTGCCTCTTCGGCAACGGCGAACGCACCGGCAACGTGGACCTGGTGACCCTGGGCCTGAACCTGTTCGTCCAGGGCATCGACCCCATGATCGACTTCTCCAACATCGACGACGTCCGCCGCACCGTGGAGTACTGCAACCAGCTGCCCGTCCCGGAGCGGTCCCCGTACGGCGGAGACCTGGTGTTTACCGCTTTCTCCGGCTCCCACCAGGACGCGATCAAGAAGGGCTTCGAAGCCCTGGAGCGCGACGCCGCAGCAGCCGGCAAGTCCGTGGACGACTTCACCTGGCAGGTGCCGTACCTGCCCGTGGACCCCAAGGACCTGGGCCGCAGCTACGAAGCCGTGATCCGCGTGAACTCGCAGTCCGGCAAGGGCGGCGTGGCCTACCTGCTGAAGAATGAACACAGCCTGGACCTGCCGCGCCGTGCACAGATCGAGTTCTCCGGCGTCATTCAGCGCCGCACCGACACCGTCGGCGGGGAGGTCAGCGGCGCGCAGCTCTGGCAGATCTTCCAGGACGAATACCTGCCATCCGGGCAGGCTGACGGGCAGTGGGGACGCTACTCCCTGGGCGGCGTCAAGACGGAAACGGACGCCGACGGCGGCATGACGCTGCACGCGTCCCTCACCATTGATGGTGCCCAGGTGAGCCGCACCGGCACCGGCAACGGTCCCATCGCGGCCCTGCTGAACATCCTGCACGAGGACGGCGTGGACGTCCGGGTGCTGGACTACAGCGAGCACGCGCTGTCCGAGGGCGGCAACGCCATGGCCGCTGCCTACGTTGAGTGCGCCGTGGGGGAGCGGGTCCTTTGGGGCGTCGGGATCGACGCCAACACCAGCATGTCCTCACTCAAGGCCGTCATTTCGGCAGTCAACCGGGCCATCCGGGACGCCCAGGCCTGATACCTGCAGCTGGTGGCGCCGCTCCAACCGGCGGCGCCACCACGCCTTTGCAGCATGTTGCTGTGCAGGATGGGAAGATAGAGCGTGCCCCAACAGTCTTTCGCCTCCCGGGCGTACCGGGACGACGCCGTGGTGCTCCGCACCCACAAGCTGGGCGAGGCGGACAGAATCATCACCCTCCTGACAAAGCACCATGGGCAGGTCCGCGCCGTCGCCAAGGGTGTGCGCCGCACCAGCAGCCGTTTCGGGGCCCGGCTTGAGCCCTTTATGGTGGCGGACCTCCAACTGGTGTCCGGGCGCACGCTGGACATCGTTACCCAGGCCGTCGCCAAAGGTGCTTACGGTGGAAGCATCGCTGCGGACTACGGCAGGTACACGGTTGCCGCAGCGATGACCGAGACGGCGGAGAAACTTACGGATGTGGATGGCGAGGCCGGCACCGCGCAGTACAACCTTCTGGTGGGGGCCCTCGCCGCGCTAAGCCGGGACGAGCATGCCGCCGGCCTTATTTTGGACTCCTACCTGCTGCGCGCGCTGGCTACCGGGGGGTGGGCGCCCAGTTTCACCGACTGCGCGCGCTGCGGCCTGCCCGGCCCGCACACGGCGTTTTCCGCACCCCTGGGCGGAATGGTTTGCCCGCAGTGCAGGCCGCCCGGGTCTCCGGCCCCGGCGCCGGAGACCGTGATCCTGCTGGCCGCGCTGCTGACGGGGGACTGGACGACGGCGGACGCTTCCCAGGCGCAACACCGCAAGGAGGCGGCGGGACTGGTGGCTGCATACCTGCAGTGGCATCTGGAACGAGTATTGAAATCCCTCAAACATGTGGAGCGTAGCTGACAGTGGCCCTGGGAAAAAAGAACAACGCAGCCCGCAGGCGGACCCATCCCGTGGTGGCCCCCTACCCGCACCCGTCCGGTGCGGTGGCTCCCTCCATTCCGGCTGAGTTCATTCCGCGGCACGTGGCCATCGTGATGGACGGCAACGGACGGTGGGCCAACCAGCGGGGCCTGCCCCGGATCGAGGGGCACAAGGCGGGGGAGCCCGCGCTGCTTGACGTCATGGCCGGCGCCATCGAGCTGGGGATTGAGTACGTCAGCGTGTACGCCTTCTCCACGGAGAACTGGCGCAGGTCGCCCGAGGAAGTCCGCTTCCTGATGGGATTTAACAAGGATGTGCTGCGAAGGCAGCGGAACCAGCTCGATGACTGGGGAGTGCGCGTCCGCTGGGCCGGCCGGCGCCCGAAGCTCTGGGGTTCGGTGATCCGGGAGCTCGAAGAGGCCGAGGAGTTCACGGCAGGCAACAGCACCTGTAATTTGACCATGTGTGTTAATTACGGCGGCCGGGCTGAGATCACCGATGCCGTGTCCGCCATTGCTGCCGACGTGGCAGCGGGCAAGCTGAAGCCCGGTGCCATCACGGAACGGACCATCCAGAAGTACCTCGATGAGCCTGACCTGCCGGATGTGGACCTCTTCCTGCGCAGCTCCGGCGAGCAGCGGCTGTCCAACTTCCTCCTCTGGCAGTCCGCCTACGCCGAGTTCGTCTTCATGGACACGCTGTGGCCGGACGTGGACAGGCGCACCCTTTGGGCCGCCGTCGAGGAATATGCCCGCAGGGACCGCCGCTACGGGGGTGCCGTGGATGCCGCTGCTGCTCCCGCGGAAGTCCGGCACGATCGCCCGGCGGGGCTCCAAGCGGAATAGCCTCACCCGTACGCGCGCAGCCAACGGGCCAGCCTGGAGTAGGCATCGGACCGAATCGGCTCGGGGGAGAGGAAGACGTCGTGCAGCGCGCCGTCGATCCGCTCAAGGGTCACCGTGCGGCCCAGGGTCAGCGCCCGCGCGCTGATGGTATTGACGTCCAGGACGGCGTCGGTGCGGCGCATTTCCTCGGACCAAAGCAGCCCGTTGGCGCTCCCCTTGGAGAGCAGGACCAGGATCGGCGCTTCGATTCCCAGGCCGCGCGCCACCCGCGCATGCCCTGCCAGTACCGCCCTCAGCCACCCCGCCCGCACGGGGAACGCCATCCGGGGCCGGTAGCGCTCGTCAAGCGGCCACTCGCCGTCGGCGGCGCTGCTGATGGTGCGCCAGTAATGGCCCCGTTCGGGCAGGCGGAGGACTGTTTGGGGCCGGAGGCGGGCCACCGGCCGCACCATGCCGGCCGCAGCCCGGCGAACAAGTGAGCTTCCGTGCATCTCCAGCCACGGACTGTTGAGGACCAATAGCGACACGTCCCCGGGATGGCGGCTGGTCCAGAGCGCTGCCACCAGTCCGCCAGTGGAATGGCCCATCAAGGCCAGGGGACCGGGGGCGCCTTCGGCGCGTATGATGCGCCGCGCTTCTTCTATCTCGGCGTCATATGCCGCGAGGTCCGCCACATACCCACCAGGTGATTCCGGGCGCAGGCTGCGGCCGTGGTTGTGCATGTCCAGGGCGTAGAAGTCGTATCCCGCCCCAGCCCAGAACCGTGCCAGGTCCACGTTAAAGAAATAGTCGCTCCAGCCGTGCAGGAACAGGACTGCACCGCGGCGGCCGTCGGCGGCGGCCCTGTCCGGCTCGGGCCGCAGCCGTACCAGGGTTGCGGTCCGCTCCACACCATCAGGTCCGGTGGCCACAAAGGAATAGGACTCAAAGTCCCCGCCCAGGATGTCCTGCTGCCACTGCATGACCTCATGCTAGACCGGCCCGGCGGGTGCGTCCGTTCCGGTCCGGCTGCTTCTTCGTTTTGGTATGCGGCCCCTGGAAACGGGAAACTGGAGGCATGCGCGTTTACCCCACTTTCTTCAGGCTGGCCTTTTCATGGATGGACGCCGAGCGCGCCCACAAGATCGGATTCAAAGGCATCCGGCTCGCGCATGCGTCAGGCGCCGGGAGGCTCCTGCAGAAGTTGACGGCGCCGGCACCGTCCCTCCAAACCACTGCCTTTGGGGTTACGTTTCCTTCGCCCTTCGGGCTGGCTGCCGGCTTCGATAAGGAAGGGCTCGGCATTGAGGCCCTCACCGAACTTGGGTTCGGCCATGTTGAAGTGGGAACCATCACAGGCCAGGCCCAGCCGGGCAATGAAAAGCCGCGGTTGTTCCGCCTGGTGGAGGATCGTGCGGTCATCAACCGGATGGGATTCAATAACGACGGCGCCACGGCCGTTGCTCCCCGGCTGAAGGCGGCGCGCGCCGCGCTTCAGCGCCGTTACCCGTCGGTGCGCCCCGTCATCGGTGTCAACATCGGCAAGACCAAAGTGGTGGAGTTGGCGGACGCTGTGGACGACTACCTGGTGAGCGCCCGCAGCCTGGCACCTGCCGCGGACTACCTGGTGGTGAATGTCAGTTCCCCCAACACCCCGGGACTGCGGTTGCTTCAGGACGTGGAAACCCTCCGCCCTCTGCTGACGGCAGTGGGACAGGAAGCTGACCGGGCCGCCGGGCGGCACGTGCCACTGCTGGTAAAGATCGCCCCAGACCTCAGCGACGAGGACATCGACGACGTCGCGCGCCTCGCCCTGGACCTGAAACTGGACGGCATCATCGCCACCAACACCACCATCGCCCGCACGGGGCTGGCCTCGCCAGCGGACCAGGTGGCCAGGTGCGGTGCCGGCGGCCTGTCCGGAGCCCCTTTGAAAGCGCGGTCCCTCGACGTGCTCAAGCGGCTCAAAAAGGCCACCGGCGATTCGCTCACGCTGGTGGCGGTGGGCGGTGTGGAGTCGGCCCAGGACGTACAGGAAAGGCTCGACGCCGGCGCAACCCTGGTGCAGGGCTACACGGCGTTCCTTTATGAAGGCCCGTTCTGGGCGGCACGGATCAACAGGCAACTGGCAAGGAACCGCCGCTCCTGAAACTGGCGGGAATGCCAGAACTTAAACCATGGAAAACCCCCGGCGGAATCGTTCCGCCGGGGGTTTTCTGTGCTTTAAAGTCGGTGTCCGATCAGGCGGGGTACTGCCCGCGCTGGACCTGGGGCTTGGGCAACCGCAGCTTGCGGAACTGCAGGGAGCGCATGGAGCCGTACCAGACAGTACCGCTCTCCACCGAGCCGAACTTTTCCGTGAGGCGCTTGCGCAGCTTGCGGGAAAGGATGAAAACGTCCACAAAGACAGCCAGGAACATCACCCAGAATGCGCCCAGGACGTAGATCATCATGTCGCTGGAGGCCGGGACCACCAGGGACACCAGCACGAAGACCAGCGCGCCGAACATCAGGTACTCGCCGAGGTTGAACCGCGCGTCCACGAAGTCGCGGGCAAACCGCTTCTGCGGGCCTTTGTCCCGGAGCGGCAGGAACTTCTCGTCACCGGTGTCCAGAGCCCGGCGCATCTTCAGCCGCTGGTCCTGGACGGCCTGGCGTTCGGCCGCCTTGGACGCCTTGCGGTCCTCGGGGACCAGCGGGCGTTTGCGGGCAGCCTCCTGGGCCTTCCGGGTGGGGGTAGGGGCGCCCTTGCCCACCACACTGTTCTGCCGTGCCGCCGCTTCCGCTGCCTGCTGGTCTATTGTTTGCTGCGCCGAGGGCGCTTCTTTTCTACGTCCGAACACCAGACCAGAATACCTTGCAGCAGCGCGCCTACCGCCTGCCGCCTGTCTGCCTTGGCCCGGGGCAGAATGTGACGGGGGTAATGTTTTGGCCATGACCTCATCACCCGCGGCCACCCCGCGCACCACCACAGACATCCCGGAAGCCGGCCCCGCCGTCAACGTGGGGACGGAAGATCTCCGTTCTGCCGTTGACCGTTCCTTCGACCGCACCCTGGCACGGCTCAAGGAGCTTGTTGCCATTCCTGGAATCGCCTGGCCGAGCTTCGATCGCACGCCGCTGGAGCGCAGCGCGGAGGCCGTCGCGGAACTCCTTCGGAACGCTGGGCTTGCTGAGGTCCAGGTGCTGTCGGTGAATAAAGCAGATGGCACGCCCGGCGGCCCGGCCGTCGTCGCCCGCCGTCGCGCAGCGGAAGGAAAGCCGACGGTCCTGCTGTACGCCCACCATGACGTCCAGCCGGTGGGCGACGAGTCGCTGTGGGAAACAGAGCCGTTCACTGCCATCGAGAAGGACGGCCGCCTGTTCGGCCGGGGCGCTGCCGATGACAAAGCCGGCATCATGACCCACATTGCTGCCTACACGGCCGTTTCCGAGGTCCTTGCCGAATCCCTGGGACTGGGCGTGACGTTCTTCATCGAGGGGGAGGAAGAAGCGGGATCACCCACCTTCCGTTCGTTCCTCGAAGCGAACCGTGAGCTGCTGCGGGCCGACGTCATCGTGGTTGCCGACTCCAGCAACTGGAAAGTTGGCGTCCCTGCCCTGACCACCAGCCTGCGGGGACTGGTGGACGGCACCATCGAAGTGCAGGTCCTGGATCACGCAGTGCACTCCGGCATGTACGGGGGGCCTGTCCTGGACGCACCCACACTGCTGTCGCGCCTGATCGCCACGCTTCACGACGACGACGGAAACGTGGCCATCAAGGGCCTGGTGGCCAGCGACACGGCTGCGGTGGAGATGCCGGAGGCGGACTACCGGGCCGACGCGTCCGTGCTTGACGGCGTCCGCCTTTCGGGGTCCGGAAGCATCGCCTCACGGCTGTGGACCAAGCCCGCACTGTCAATCATCGGCTTCGATGCCCCCGCCGTGGAAGTGGCCTCCAATACCCTCCTCCCGCGCGCCCGGGCCAAGTTCAGCCTGCGGCTGGCACCGGGCCAGGATCCCGGGGAAGCCATGGAAGCAGTCCGCCGGCACGTTGAGGCCAACGCGCCGTTCGGGGCCAAGGTTGTCTTCACCCCGGGCGAAGCCGGCAACCCGTTCCGGACAGACACCTCGTCCGCAGCTGCCTCCGTCGCCATGTGGGCCCTGGGGGAGGCGTGGGGCGTTCCTGCCGTGGAAACCGGCATCGGCGGTTCCATTCCCTTCATCGCGGACCTCACGGACCTGTATCCCGCAGCGCAGATCCTGGTAACCGGAGTGGAGGATCCGGATTCACGTGCCCACAGCGCCAATGAGTCCCTGCACATCGGCGACTTCCGTAACGCCGTTCTTGCCGAGGCCCTCATGCTGGCGCGGCTGGACAGCGAGGGCCTGGGAGGCGGGCACTAGCCGCCCGCGATCATGTGGCGCGGGTGGGCCTGCTCCCAGGGAACAACCCGGGTGCTTTGACGGTTACGCCAGGAGTTAGAGCTACAGGACTGCCGCGCGTAGCATGTAGCTATAGCCCATACCGTATTTGTAGGGGCAGGCGCCGTTCCGGCGGCGCCGCCAGACCGTCCTAAGAAGGTAGGCCAATGAGCACCTCAACCAACGAAACCAGCACCGCCACTACCGTGGCCAGCGACGAACTGCCCGTTCACGAGGTCAACCTGACCGATGTCGCCGCCGGCAAGGTACGCAGCCTCCTTGAGCAGGAAGGCCGGACGGACCTGCGCCTGCGCGTTGCAGTGCAGCCCGGTGGATGCTCAGGGTTGATTTACCAGCTCTACTTCGACGAACGGCTCCTTGATGGCGACGCCGTGCGCGACTTTGACGGAGTCGAGGTAGTCGTCGACAAAATGAGCGTGCCGTACCTGAGCGGCGCCAGCATCGACTTCGAAGACACCATCTCGAAGCAGGGTTTCACCATCGACAACCCGAACGCCGGAGGCTCCTGCGCCTGCGGTGACTCATTCCACTAAGCCGGTTATTTCGCCTGATGTCCGCGCCGGGTTCCCTGCCGTCCAAAACGGCACGGGGGCTCGGCGCGGACATGTGGGCGAAACGCCCGGCGGAGCGGTAAGCTCTACACCGAGTAGTAAAACTTTTTTGTGCCCGGAACGCCTTTCTGGCTGCCCGGACAACAGCAACAAGTAGGAAGGGCCGTCTGTGAGTTCGCAGAACCGAACCGGCAGCCGACGCAAAACGATCACCACGATCTCAAGCTTGGCAATCGCCGGCGCGTTGGTTTTGACCGGATGTTCGCCAGAGGTAGAGAAAGGGTGGATGCCCACTGAACGTGGCACCACCAGCAACACCGACCGCATCATGGACCTCTGGGTCAACTCATGGATTGCTGCGCTCGTGGTGGGCACCATTACGTGGGGCCTCATCATCTGGTGCCTGGTTGCCTACCGCCGCCGCAAGGGAACCGTAGGCTTCCCCCGGCAGACCAGCTTCAACCTCCCCCTCGAGGTCTTCTACCTGACCATCCCGATCTTCATGGTCCTGGTGTTCTTCTACTTCACCGACCGCGACCAGCAGGCTATCGATGACCGCTCCCAGCCGGCCGACGTCGTAGTGGACGTCCGCGGCAAGCAGTGGGCCTGGGACTTCAACTACAAGTCCGGCGATGTCATCAAGGAAGACCTCCACGAGGCAGGCGTCCAGGCGCACCTGACGGGCAACACCATCGACAAGGAACAGCTTCCAACCCTGTACTTGCCGGTCAACAAGTCTGTTGACCTCGAACTCAACGCCCGCGACGTCATCCACTCCTTCTGGGTTCCCGCCTTCCTTCAGAAGCGCGACATGATCCCGGGCAAGACCAACTACATCCGGTTCACCCCCACTAAAGAGGGCACCTACGACGGTAAGTGTGCCGAACTCTGCGGCGAGTACCACTCCGAAATGCTGTTCCGCGTAAAGGTGGTGTCGGAATCTGAATTCCAGGCCCACATGGACCAGCTCAAGGCTGACGGCAACACCGGCCTGCTCGGCGTGGAGTACGACCGCAACCCGAACCTGAACGAAACCAAGTAAGGGGAGCGACGTGGCTACGTACACCCAATCCGCACCTGCGGGAGTCCTGCCGGCTCCCGTGGTACCCAAATCCAAGGGGCGCATCGTCGTCAACTGGATCACCTCCACCGACCACAAGACCATCGGGTACATGTACCTGATCGCGTCCTTCGTGTTCTTCTGCCTCGGCGGAGTCATGGCGCTGCTGATCCGTGCCGAGCTGTTCGAGCCCGGCATGCAGATCCTGCAGACCAAAGAGCAGTACAACCAGCTGTTCACCATGCACGGCACGGTCATGCTGCTGATGTTCGCCACCCCGTTGTTCGCCGGATTCGCCAACGTGATCATGCCGCTGCAGATCGGCGCTCCTGACGTTGCGTTCCCGCGCCTGAACGCCCTTGCGTTCTGGTTCTTCCTGTTCGGCTCCACCATTGCCGTTTCCGGCTTCATCACCCCGCAGGGTGCTGCCTCCTTCGGCTGGTTCGCCTACGCGCCGCTGTCCAACACCACGTTCACCCCCGGCATCGGTGGTGACCTGTGGGTCTTTGGCCTGGCACTGTCCGGCTTCGGCACCATCCTGGGTGCGGTCAACTTCATCACCACCATCATCTGCATGCGGGCCCCGGGCATGACCATGTGGCGGATGCCCATCTTCACGTGGAACACGCTGATCACCGCCATCCTGGTACTCATGGCGTTCCCGCCGCTGGCCGCAGCGCTGTTCGCCCTGGGCGCCGACCGCAAGTTCGGCGCGCACATCTTTGATCCCGAGAACGGTGGGGCTGTCCTGTGGCAGCACCTGTTCTGGTTCTTCGGCCACCCCGAGGTGTACATCATCGCGCTGCCGTTCTTCGGCATCGTCTCGGAGATCTTCCCGGTGTTCAGCCGCAAGCCGATTTTCGGTTACAAGGGCCTGGTCTACGCCACGATCGCCATTGCCGCCCTGTCGGTGACGGTGTGGGCGCACCACATGTACGTCACCGGTGCCGTCCTGCTCCCGTTCTTCTCGTTCATGACCATGCTCATCGCGGTGCCCACCGGCGTGAAGTTCTTCAACTGGATCGGCACCATGTGGCGCGGATCGCTGACGTTCGAAACGCCTATGCTGTGGAGCATCGGCTTCATGATCACGTTCCTCTTCGGCGGTCTGACCGGCATCATCCTGGCGTCCCCGCCGCTGGACTTCCACGTCTCGGACTCCTACTTCGTGGTGGCGCACTTCCACTACGTGGTGTTCGGCACCGTGGTGTTCGCCATGTTCGCCGGGTTCTACTTCTGGTGGCCCAAGTGGACCGGCAAGATGCTCAACGAGCGCCTGGGCAAGATCCACTTCTGGCTCCTGTTCCTCGGCTTCCACGGCACCTTCCTGATCCAGCACTGGCTGGGTGTCGAGGGTATGCCCCGCCGCTACGCCGACTACCTCGTGGAGGACAACTTCACGTGGATGAACCAGTTCTCCACCATCGCATCGTTCGTGCTCGGTGCATCGCTGATTCCGTTCTTCTGGAACGTCTACATCACCTGGCGCAGCGCTGAAAAGGTCCAGGTCGATGATCCGTGGGGCTTTGGTGCTTCGCTGGAGTGGGCCACGTCCTGCCCGCCGCCGCGCCACAACTTCACGTCCCTGCCCCGGATCCGTTCGGAGCGTCCCGCCCTGGACCTGCACCACCCGGAGCTGCGCCAGGTCCACACCGTTGCGTCGCCGGCTCCCGCAGCCGGGGTGCTCGGCAACGCCGACCAGAAGGACACCGCACAGTGAAAATTGAATCCTGGATCTTTGGCTCGGGAGTTTTCTTCTTCCTTCCCATCTCGATCATCTATGGCTTCCTGACCAGCTGGGGGGAGTGGGTCGGCATCCTGGGCATCCTCCTTGTCGGCGGGCTTGCCGGGATGATCGGCGCCTACCTCGGCTTCACCGGCCGCCGCGTAGGCCTGCGTCCCGAGGACCGCAGCGACGCTGAAATCCACGAAGGCGCCGGCGAGCAGGGGCACTTCAGCCCGTGGAGCTGGTGGCCCCTGGTTCTGGGCATCGCCTGCGCAACCGGCTTCGCCGGCCTTGCACTTGGCCCGTGGATCATTGCTATTGCCGCCGGCATCGCCATCGTGGCCCTCGTAGGCTGGGTCTACGAATACAGCCGCGGAGACCACGCGCACTAGGCAGCAAAAGAATAACGACGTCGGGCCCCACCAAAAGGTGGGGCCCGACGTCGTTATTCCTGCTTAAAGCGCCTCAGGCGCTTCCCTGGGACTCCAACAGCGCCCGGAGCTCCCGGAGCGCCTCCTCAGCTTTCCGCCGGCTCAAATCGCCGTCCAGCATGGTCTCGCTAACCGCCAGTTCGACCTCGCAGCCCTGCGGAAAGTCAGCGGTCATTACCTGAAGCAGGGACCGCGCATCCACTTTGCCGGCGCCCGCCTTGCTGATAGTAACCGGCAGCCCTGTGTCGGTCACCGCACGGACGAATACCGCGGCGGAACGTGCATGCAGGCCCACGGGCGCAGCCACCACGGCCTTCTGTATCGGCAAAGCGACTCCTACTTCACACGACGGCCCCACCCGTCTGTTGGCAAAATTTCCTGAACAAATATATCCGGCGCCCGGCGCTGTCCGCGACAACGCGGTTGGTGGTACAGCAGGTGGTCTAGCCCGGCCTAATATTGAGTTCAAACCCAACGGCAGGAGATAGATCATGGCAGCTGGCGCCACGGCGATAGTGGGGGAGATAGACCGCACCAGCGGAACCGCCATCTACGTGCAACTTCGCGAGATCCTGCGGGCCTATATCGCGCAGTCCTGCCCCCCGGGTTCGGCTCTTCCATCGGAACGTGACCTCGCCGAACGCTTTGGGCTGGCGAGAATGACCGTACGGCAGGCCATCGATGCCCTGGTGGGGGAGGAAGTCATCGAGCGTGTGGTGGGCCTGGGGACATTCGTCCGCCGGCCGAAACTGGACCTGCAGGTGAAGCTCACCTCCTATAGCGAG
The DNA here is from genome assembly GCF_057073715.1 of Arthrobacter sp. E1SS-5. Classification (NCBI taxonomy): domain Bacteria; kingdom Bacillati; phylum Actinomycetota; class Actinomycetes; order Micrococcales; family Micrococcaceae; genus Arthrobacter; species Arthrobacter sp. E1SS-5. Next base: position 2,244,735 of record NZ_CP172703.1, on the reverse strand, counting down.
GAGATGCAGCGCCGCGGCATGGTTCCGGCCGCCAAGGTTCTCAGTTTCGAACAGATCGGCGCCAGCGCCTTCCTTGCACGCGAGCTGCAGCTTGATGAGGGGACCCCACTGGTTCGGTTCCGCCGGCTGCTCCTGGCTGACGGGGAGCCGATGAGTGTGGACGAAAACTTCATCCCGGCGCACCGGGTTCCCGGCCTGCTCGACGGCGAGCCGCCCACCTCGTTGTACAACGTCCTCAGTGAGCAGTTCGGCCTGGTCATGGAGTGGGGGGAGGACATGATCGAGGCTACGGCAGCGTCGCCGTCCACGGCCAGGCTCCTCAACGTCGAAGTGGGGGCCCCCCTCTTGAAGATCCAGCGCCATGCGTTCGTGGCACGGGCCATGGTGGACTACTCGGTCTCGTACTACCGGGCGGACCGGTACAAGCTCTGGGTGCCTCTCCAGCGTCCCGGGGCACGGAGGGCCCGCAACCACTAGGCGGACCATATTTTGCGCCATTGCATGAGGCTGGAGCCGGTTGCAGTCGAGTGTTAACGGGAAAGGCCCGATCCGTAATGGATCGGGCCTTTCCTGTGAGCTTTCGATGTTAGTGCGTGAGGCTCTTGCTTCCCTCTGCGGCTTCAACAGCCTCGTGGCCGTGGCCATGGGCTGCCTCAAGCTCGGCAGGCGTTGCAGGGGCTACGCGGTCCTCGAAGAACCAGCGCGAGAGGAACGCGCGGCGCTTCTCCTTGCTGGTGACGACGCCGTGTTCGTTAGGAATGGCCGGAATAACCTGGGGCGATTCGAAACCAACCAGCTTGTAGCGCTTGTACTCATCCAGCGGGGCGTGGACTTCGATGAACTCACCGTGCGGAAGCCGGACGATGCGGCCCGTCTCCCGGCCATGCAGGGCGATCTCGCGGTCCTTGCGCTGCAACGCAAGTGCGACGCGCTTGGCGACGATGAACCCGATGATGGGGCCGATAAAGAACAGTGCGCGCAGCCAGTAGGTGACATCGTTCAGCGACACGTGGAAGTGGGTGGCGATGAGGTCGGAACCTGCAGCTGCCCACATGACGCAGTACCAGATGAAACCTGCTACGCCGATGGCCGTACGGGTCGGGGCGTTGCGCGGACGGTCCAGCACGTGGTGTTCACGGTCGTCCTTGGTGATCCAGCGTTCGATCCAGGGGTAGGTGAACATCACCGTGAACAGGATGCCGGCCGGAACCAGGGCGGGCAGGAGAACATTGAAGGTGAACACGTGGCCGAACCAAACCTGTTCGACGTGCCAACCGTACGGGTTACCCGGCATCAGGCGGAGGGCGCCGTCAACGAAGCCGATGTACCAGTCGGGCTGGGTACCTGCCGACACGGGTGACGGGTCGTAGGGGCCGTAGTTCCAGATCGGGTTGATGGTGAAGAACGCTGCCATCAGGGCAATCACACCGAAGACGATGAAGAAGAATCCACCGGCTTTGGCTGCGTACACCGGACCGAGGGGGTAGCCGACAACGTTGTTGTCGTTGCGGCCCGGGCCGGGGTACTGCGTGTGCTTGTGGACGACGACCATGAACAGGTGCAGGACGATCATCAGCAGGATCAGCGCCGGCACCAGCAGGATGTGCAGCATGTACAGGCGGCTGATGATGGCAGTCCCGGGGAATTCCCCGCCGAACAGGAAGAACGAGATGTAGGTTCCGATAACCGGGATCGACTTGATGACACCGTCGATGATGCGCAGGCCGTTGCCGGAGAGCAGGTCATCGGGGAGGGAGTAGCCGGTGAATCCAGCTGCCATGGCAAGGATCAGCAGGACGCTGCCTACTACCCAGTTCATTTCACGCGGGCGGCGGAATGCGCCGGTGAAGAAGACCCTGAGCATGTGGACCGCAATGGACGCCACGAACAGCAGAGCTGCCCAGTGGTGGACCTGCCGCATGAAGAGGCCACCGCGGATGTCGAAGGAGATGTTCAGCGACGAGCTGTACGCCACCGACATTTCCACTCCCTTGAGGGGAACGTAGCCGCCGTCATAGTGCGTCTCCGCCATGGACGGGTCGAAGAAGAACGTCAGGAAGGTGCCTGACAGCAACAGAATGACGAAGGAGTACAGGGCCACTTCGCCGAACATGAATGACCAGTGGTCGGGGAAGACCTTACGGCCGAATTCGCGGAGGATTCCAGAGCCGCCGACACGCGAATCAACAAAGTCGGTAAACCGGCCTGTCTTGGTTTTGGCGACGAAAGCGGGTTCAGCTGTTGATGTTGCGCTCATGCTCATCACGCTCCCAGTAACTTGGTCCTACGGGTTCATGGAAGTCGCTGGTAGCGACGAGGTAGCCCTCGTCATCAACTGCGATGGGCAGCTGGGGGAGAGGACGGCTGGCGGGGCCGAAGATCACCTTGCATTCCTGCGTGAGGTCAAAGGTGGACTGGTGGCACGGGCACAGCAGGTGGTGCGTCTGCTGCTCGTACAGAGCAACGGGGCAACCAACGTGGGTGCAGATCTTGGAGTAGGCAACGATGCCGTTGTAACCCCAGTTTTCGCGGCCCTTGGAAGGGTTCAGCGACGCAGGATCGAGGCGCATGAGGAGCACAACGGCCTTGGCCTTCTCGTTGAGCTTGCCTTCCTGCAACTCGTTCAGGCCTTCGGGGATTACGTGGAAGGCGGAACCGATGGTGACGTCCGCGGCCTTGATGGGGGTTCCATCGGGGTCGCGGGTAAGGCGCTTCAGCTTTCCGTCCTGGGGTGCCCACATGGTGTGTGCGAGCTTGTCGTCAGGCCGGGGTCCCAGGTCACCAAAGATGGCGACAGCGGGAAGCGGAGCCAGCGCAACGGCACCCAGGAGGGTGTTGCGGATCAGCGGACGGCGCTTGATGCCGGTCTCTTCCACGATGTCGTCAACGATGCGGACAGCTGCCTGGCGGTCCTCCTCGTAACGGATTGCGTGGCGTTCCTCGGAGACCTCGTGATCGGGCATAAGGGCCTTGGCCCAGTGCACGATGCCGGTTCCGATACCCAGCATGGCGAAGGCAGTGCCTACGCCGAGCAGGGCATTCTGGAGCCGGATAGTGGCAATGCTGGAATCGTTGCCCAGGTCGATGGCGAAGTACGCCACCAGGAAGATCAGGGTTCCAACAACAGAAATGCCAAACAGTAAGGCGACCTGCCGTTCTGCCCGCTTTGCGGCCTTCGGGTCCGTGTCAGCCAGGCGCAAACGATGCGGGGGAATTCCAGGATCCTGGAACCTCTCCACCTCATTCTGACCAGCCGTAGCTACGGTGCCCGAGTGGTTCGGACTGCCGTCACTATGGTTGCCCATAATTCGCCTCATCCTTCTCTCGTCCCGGCTGTTGCCGGGTTAGTTTCTAATATCAAGCTGCTGACTGGGCAGCAGAAGTTTGTTCTTCCTGCGGAACGTCAGGACGTCCTGGAGGTCAGCCAAATGGTGAATGCGATGATGACACCGAGGCCGGCAACCCAGACGAACAAGCCTTCAGCTACCGGGCCAAGGGAGCCCAGGTTTGCGCCGCCCGGCGAACCGGTGGTTTCGATCTGCTTCAGGAAGGTGATGATGTCCTTCTTACCTTCAGGCGAGATGTTGGCGTCGTTGAACACCGGCATGTTCTGAGGGCCCGTGGCCATGGCCTCGTAGATGTGCTTGCCGCTTACATCCGCCAGGGCGGGAGCAAACTTACCCTGGGTCAACGCACCGCCTGCCGCGGCAGCGTTGTGGCACATGGCGCAGTTGGTGCGGAAGAGCTCGCCACCGGCGGCTGCATCGCCGCCACCGTTTGTCAGGTCCTCCGAAGGAATTGCCGGGCCGGCTCCCAGGGAAGCGACGTAGGCTGAAAGCTGGTGGATCTGCTGGTCGTTGAACTGGACAGGCTTCTTCATGGCCTGGGGACCGTTCATCTGCATCGGCATGCGGCCGGTACCCACCTGGAAGTCAACAGCTGCGGCACCGACACCCACCAGCGAAGGGCCGTCCTTGGTTCCGCTGGCGCCCATGCCGTGGCAGGTAGCGCAGTTGGCGGCGAACAGCTTGCCGCCCTCTTCGGTGTCGCTTGCGCTTGCGGTGGTGGTGCTCGCCTTGGCCTCATTCATGGAGGTTGCCACGGCGTACAGCCCACCCGTAATGAGGAGCCCCATCAGAAGCAGCGCTATTGCTGCAAGTGGGTGACGCCGCTTTTGTGAGAGTGCCTTCACGTGGTGGTTCCTTTATTCGATCCTGCGCCGGCTCCGGGAGCCGCTACCTGAAATTCTGCCTCTTGTAGAAAAAGAATCAAAGCTGGCTACTTGAGTACGTAGATGACCAGGAAGAGGCCGATCCAGACGACGTCAACGAAGTGCCAGTAGTAAGAGGTGACGATCGCGGACGTTGCTTCGAAATGTCCGAACTTCTTCGCAGCGAAGGACCGGCCCATGATGAGCAGGAAGGCAATCAGGCCGCCGATGACGTGCAGGCCGTGGAAGCCGGTGGTCATGTAGAACGCTGAGCCGTATGCATTGGAGGAGAGCGAGACGTGCTCGGAGACCAGCATGGCGTATTCGGTGGTCTGGCCTGCAACGAAGAACGCGCCCATGAGGAACGTCAGGGTGAACCATTCGTTCATTCCCCAGCGGGCGAACTGCAGGGCGCCGCCGGTGCGCCGTGGCTGCAGCCGCTCTGCGGCGAAGACGCCCATCTGGCAAGTGAAGGAACTGGCCACGAGGACGATCGTGTTGACGAGCGCAAAGGGGAAGTTGAGCTTGGCTGTCTCTTCCGCCCACATCTGTCCGCTCGTGGAGCGCAGTGTGAAGTACATGGCGAAGAGACCGGCGAAGAACATCAACTCGCTGGACAGCCACACGACGGTTCCGACAGAAACCATATTTGGGCGGTTCAGCGTGGGGTGCGCCGGGGTACTGGGGGCATGGGTCGCAGATGTCACATAGACATTATGTCTGTAAAAGTCCGCGCTGCCCAACGCAAACCGCCTTTTCCGGGGACTTTTTCTACAAAGACGCGAAATTGCCGGGAAAAGTTCCCCGCACCGTTCACATTGGTCAGTGCCTGCCATCGCTCGATAGCATCAACAGGTGACTTCACTGGCATCCACAGCGTCCGGCAACACCTGGCCCCGGTTGATCTCCGCACTGATCAAGGGCACCGACCTTTCGGCGGAGAACACCTCCTGGGCCATGGACACCATCATGTCCGGCGAGGCTACTCCGGCCCAGATTGCCGGGTTCCTCGTGGCCCTGAGCGCCAAGGGTGAAACGGTTGACGAGCTCTCCGGCCTGGTGGAAGCGATGCTCGCCCACGCCAACCCGGTGGCGATCTCCGGTGAAAAACTGGACATCGTTGGGACCGGTGGTGACCAACTTAACACCGTCAACATCTCCACCATGGCCGCCCTCGTCGCTGCCGGGGCCGGGGCAAAGGTGGTGAAGCATGGCAACCGTGCTGCATCGTCGTCGTCGGGGTCCGCTGACGTGCTTGAAGCGCTCGGTGTCCGTCTCGACCTGTCCATCGCGCAGGTGGCCCGGAACGCCGAAGAGGCAGGCATCACCTTCTGCTTTGCGCAGGTGTTCCATCCATCGTTCCGTCACACCGCCGTGCCCCGCCGTGAGCTGGCCATCCCTACAGCCTTCAATTTCCTGGGGCCGCTCACCAACCCTGCCAACGTGCAGGCGTCGGCTGTCGGCGTCGCCAACGCGCGGATGGCGCCGCTCGTGGCCGGCGTCCTGGCCCGCCGGGGGAGTAGGGGCCTGGTGTTCCGCGGCAATGACGGCCTGGACGAGCTCACCACCACCGGCCCTTCCACTGTGTGGGAGATCCGCAACGGCGCCGTCACTGAACTGCATTTCTCGCCCCAGGACCTCGGCATCAATCTGGCTACCGTCGACCAGTTGCGTGGCGGGGATGCGGCGGCCAACGCGGGCGTGGTCAGGGATGTGCTCGCCGGCAAGGAGGGACCGGCCCGGGACGCGGTTCTGGTTAACGCCGCAGCCGGCCTGGTCGCTTTCGACCGTGAAGCTGAAGGACCGTTCCTGGAACGCATGCGGACGGCATTTGCCCGAGCGGCCAAATCCATTGACTCTGGTGCCGCGGCCGCCGTCCTGGACCGCTGGGTTTCCTTGTCCCGAGCCTAGCCGGGCGGTCGGCTTACTGCTCGAAGCCCAAGGAAAAGGCGGCGTCAAGGTCGTGCTGTGAGTACGCCCTGAACGCGATATGGGTGGTGGTGTGCACCACGGCGGGAACTTTGGAGAGCTTGTCGGCGATGACATCGGCCAGGTCCTCGTGCCGGCGTACCCTCGCGACAGCGATCAGGTCCCATTCCCCGGTGACGGAGTAGACCTCGCTGATGCCTTCGATGGCGGAGATCTCCTCAGCCGTCTCGGGAATCCGGGCGGCGTCAGTCTTGATCAGAACAAATGCGGTAACCACTTTGCACCCCTTCAATCAGTTTCGCCGCAGCTGGGCCCGGCAGGTGTTTTGTCTGCTGCCAGCCTATTACAAGGGCGGTTGTTTCCCCGGCGGCCGGCCCGCCGCCTTTACTTGCTGCGGAACCGCGCAACTCCGGCGACCAGGAGGCGGTAGCCGAGCAGGAAGACGGCCAAGGCCACGGTGGCCACGATGATGAAGGGCAGCACAACTGTCTGGCCGGTCAGCGCCCTGAGCAGCATTCCCGCGACCACGCTGCCCAGCCAGGCAGGAACACCCGCTCGGAGGACGGACAGGGGACTGCGCCACGCCCGCGCGGCGATCCACCCCAGCGCGGCACCGGCCAGGAAGGGCCACGCGGTCAGGAGAACCCCCAGTACGGGCTCCTCGCGGTGGTGGGCGTCCCGGCCTATCGCGGCGAACGCGAGAATCAACACGATGTCGGCTGCTGCCGCCGCCAGGACTGCTTTTGCGGGAACTGTCTTTGCCGGCCTCGTTTTCAACGAACTCATGGGTTCGAGCTTAGCCGCCGCTCCTGGGAGTATTCCCGCGTCCGGCAGCGGAGGTCACTTGGCAGCGGCTTTCTGTCCGTAGCCCGTGTCGCAGGTGCCGTCGTGGATGACGCCGTGGCCGGAAGCCACCTGTTAGTTGTCCTTTGGGATAAAGATGGCCGTACCTACCCCCGTGGCCTTCCGCGCACAGTTGCGCACAAAGGACTGGGACTCGCCTTGCCGCCGATCCACATATCGATCCAAAGCGCTGCATCACCGTACTTTTCGGCCCCCGTGGGGCAGGGGCCTTCCTCCGGTTTGGGTCCGTCACCGCACGTGTCCTCCACGATGAAGTAGCGGCGGACGTCCGGCAGGTAAATCCGGGTGCCGGACGGAATGTCCAGGACATCCTGGCCGGTTTTCCATGAATGCCCGACGGCGATGGTCACCGGATCCGCGTACGTCCCGGTTCCCCCGGCTGCTTTGTGGAGCACCGTATGGCTGATCACCGCGGACCCGGAGGGTGTGTTGTCGAACCAGGTGTAGGCGGTGACAAAGACGTCCGTCCTGCTCGATGCCGCTGCAGGAACTGGACGGCCGGTGCTCTTCCTCCACCCCTGCGACAGGTCGCGTCCCTGGTGGGGGACCAAAGGGAAACGCGGCCCAGGTTCCGGTCGCGGGCGAAGCTGTTCAGTTGGGGAGTCAGGACGGCCCCTACAGCGCCGTTGTCTGCTGCGGTGCACACCGGCGAACAAGCCAGCTTGCCTCCCAGCGGAGGTGGTATCCGCCGTCTCCGTCCCATTCGACGAGGACGTCCGTAACGGTATAGGCGACAGCAGTTGCTGCGAGGGACCGGACCCTGACGGGCGCGGGGCGCAGAAGGATGATGGGCCTTCCTGGTGCCTGTTGCAGCGCATCCTCGCGCATCCGGGAACGGCATCCCGGGCAGGTGCCGGCGGAATGGGTGCATGCCTGCGGGCGGAGGAGTTCCTGCATGGGACGTCCTTGGGAATGAAAGGAGTACCGGGGCGCCGTCGCCGTCTGCATGAACAAGAAAAAGGTCCGGGGACCTCTTCACCGCGCCCGCGGCTGGCCCGGCCGGCCTGCCGCCATGTCCAAAAGGTTAGGACGCCCGCCTGCGGCGCGCATGGGTTGGAGCTACCCAACTTCCGTGCTGGGCTCCCCGTTCCGGCCCGCGTAGGGGATAGGGATGCAGTAGGGTCGCACCAGGAATCAAGGTCAACCCAGCCTACTGGAGGCACAGTGAACAAAGCCTTATGGATTTGCAGCCTGGTTGGCGCGGCCCTGGGGATAAGCCTTGGGCTGGCCTTATTCCAGTCGCCGTTCTGGGGCTTTGCCCTGGGACTTGGACTCGGAGCCGTGGTGGGGGCCTCCATACGGCGTCGTCACTGATCAGTAATGGCACTCCTTTCTCAGTACTACTTGACATAATGTAGATTATCGGCGTTCCAGGAACGGCTCCGGACGGGGTTCCACAACAAGCAACCCTGGCCCCAGGATCAGCAGTGAATGCGCTGGTCAGGACGCGGAGCCATTGTCTTTATCCGGGCACCCGTCAAGAATGAATCAATGACGGTCTACGTGCGTTCACTTGAAACTGCAGTTCCGACGACAAAGCTGATCCAGTCCGAAGCCCGCGACGTGTTCGCGGCCCAGCCGGGCTTGTCCCGTTTGGGTTCGCGGCTGGTCAACACGTGCTTTGATGGCGCGGCCATTGAGACGAGGTTCACCGCCGTCGAGGAACTGACCACCACGGGCCGCTCCGAAAACCCCCAGTTCTACGACCAGGAAACCGGCCTGCTGCTGAACCCCAGCACCAAGGTCCGCAATGACATCTTCGCCCGCGAGGCAACGAAACTGTTCGTGCAGGCTTCGCGCGCTGCCCTAGAGGCAGCCCCTGAACTCGATTTACTTGACATAACTCATCTGGTGACCGTTTCCTGCACCGGCTTCTTCAACCCGGGCCCTGACTACAAGGTTGTCCGCGAACTCGGCCTCAGTCCTGCTGTCCAGCGCTACCACCTGGGTTTCATGGGCTGTTACGCGGCTTTCCCCGCGCTCCGTGCCGCGAAGCTGTTCTGTGAGGCGGATCCCAACGCCGTCGTCCTGGTGGTCTGCGCTGAACTGTGCTCCCTGCACGTCCGCACCTCCAACAACCCGGACACCATCATGGGCTCCGCCCTGTTCGCCGATGGTGCGGCAGCCGCCGTCGTGACGGGCCGGCCGGGCGCTGAGGAGACCGCGCTGCTGAAGCTGGACCACTTCGAAACTGTCCTGACGCCGGTCGGCGAGGACTCCATGGCCTGGAACATCGGCGACAACGGCTTCGAGATGGTGCTTGGCAACTACGTGCCGCACATCATAGACGACCACATCGTTGATGCGCTGGAACCGCTCCTGGCCAGGGAACCGGAGCTGGCGGCACTCCCCTACACGGCAATCCCCCACTGGGCCATCCACCCCGGCGGACGCAGCATCCTGGATAAGGTACAGTCCCGGCTGGGCCTCAGCGACGCCCAACTGGTACCCGCCCGGGAGACCCTGCGTGATTTTGGAAACATGAGCAGCGCCACCGTGCTGTTCGTCCTCAAACACATCCTGGAACAGCCCCTTCGGGAAGGGGATGAACGGATCTGTTCCATGGCCTTTGGCCCGGGCCTGACCGTGGAAACGGGCCTGTTCACAAAGCTCCGGCAGCTGACCGGCGGGCCGGCAAACCCTGCCCGGCTGGACAACGCCGGGGAGGAAGCACTGCTCCAGGACAGCCGGGCAACGGAGGCCACGCTTGCCTGACCGGGCTTCCACAACAATGGGCATCCTGCTTAGCAGGCGCGCCACCGGTGACATCGAGCAGATGGACCACCCCGACTGTGACCCCTTGCTCCTCGGCAACACCTACCGGCAGTTCGGCATCATCAACCGGTTCCTGTCGGGGTGGCGCCGGCTGTACAACAGGGAGTTGCGCCACCTCAAACGGCAGGGCCAGCAGCCGCTGACCGTCCTGGATATCGGCTGCGGCGGCGGCGACCTGGCGGTCATGCTGGCCCGGTGGGCAGCCAGTGACGGCATACCCATGCGTATCACCGGCATCGATCCCGATCCCCGCGCGGCCAGCTTTGCCAAGGGCCGGCCACCCATGCCGGGCGTGGAGTTCCGCCAGGCCCACAGCGGTGAGCTGGTCCGGGAAGGTGCGGCGTTCGACGTCGTGATTTCCAACCATATGCTGCACCACCTGGGACCCGAAGAGCTGCGGCATCTGTTGGCGGACTCGGAAATCCTGGCATCACGGAAGGCCCTGCACAACGACCTTGTTCGAAGCCCCATCGCCTTTGCCCTCTTCAGCGTTGCCGCGCTCCCCTTCCGCCGCTCCTTCATCCGCCAGGACGGCCTCACCTCCATCCGCCGGAGCTACCGGCCTGCCGAGTTGGCTGCCGCCGCTCCCCCGGGCTGGTCGGTGGAGCGGTCGTCGGCTTTTCACCAGGTCCTGACCTACCGTAAGGGCTGACCGTGGACGCAGAGGTTCTGATTGCAGGCGGAGGTCCTGTGGGCCTGTACCTGGCTGCGGCGCTGCTGCAGGAAGGGGTCTCGGTCAAGGTTTTTGAGCAGCGGCAAACGCGGAACCGGCACACCCGCGCCATCGGCATCCACCCTCCGGCCCTGCAGGCACTTGCCGGGGTTGGGGTGGCTGCCACCATGGTGCAGGAGGGCATCCGTATCAGCACCGGGCTTGCGGTCAGCGGCGGCAAGACCGTGGGGACCATGGAGTTCGGCGCCGTATCAAAGGACTTCCCCTTTGTGCTGGCGCTCCCGCAGTTCCGCACGGAGCAGCTTTTGGAAGAACGCGTGACGGCGCTGGATCCCGGCGCAATCATCAGGGGTGCCAACGTCACCACGGTGAGGGACGACGGCGGCACAGTCACCGTGGAGGTCGAGTCCGGCGCAGGTGCCACGCACCGCAGCGCCACAGCAGCCCTGCTCGTGGTGGCTGACGGTGCCAGGTCCAGGCTCCGTGGCGCGTTGCAGGTGCCGGTGGCCAGCACAGCCTACCCCGATCATTACCTCATGGGGGATTTCGACGACGGCACGCACTACGGGCACAAAGCCGTCCTGTTCCTGGAACCGGAAGGAATTGTGGAATCCTTCCCGTTGCCTGGCGGCCTGCGCCGCTGGGTGGTCCGGCTGGGACAACCCACGGGACCGGCGGCAGGCCCACAGGAGCTGGCGGAACTGGTCCGCTGCCGGACCGGGTTCCTTCCCGATGCGGCCTCGAATTCCATGCTGAGCGCCTTCAGCGTGCGCTCCACCATCGCCCGCCGTACCGTCACGGGACGAACCGTGCTGCTGGGAGATGCAGCGCATGAGATCAGCCCGATTGGAGGCCAGGGTATGAACCTGGGCTGGCTGGATGCCAAGGAACTGCTGCCGGTGGTCTGCGCGGCCCTGGCTGGCAAGCCGACCGGCAGGGAGCTCAGGGAGTTCGAAAAGAGCCGGCAGAAGGCCGCAGTGCTGGCCCGCCGGCAGGCGGAAGTAAACATGATGCTGGGCAGGCCGCTGCCGTCACGGCTCCTGCGAATTCGCACCGCCGCCATTGGCGCCGCGGCCGCTATACCGGCAGTGAACCGGTGGGCCGCCAGGCGCTTCACCATGCACTAGCCCAGGGATGGGCCGGGGCAGGCAGCGGTTACCGGAAATAGCAGTCGTAGCTGTCCTGGCTCACGATCACGCCGCCGTTCACCTCAAAGACCGACGCCGTCCTGGCTCGGATGGTCTCGCCGCGGTCCCAGTACCGGAGGTCCATCAATACCGTGGCGGACCAGTCGGCCTCCACCACCACCCGGCCGCCTTCACAGGTGGTGCGCCGCACGATGAACTGCTGGTCCTTCACCACCTGGCGGCTTTGGTCCGCGCCGGCAAGGACCCCCGCCAGTGTCCGGGTGGCGCCCTCAGGAGCCAACAGATGCGGTGCCTCGGTCAGCACGAACGAATCCGACAGGAACGGCCGGATCTCCGCCGACCCGCCACCCGCCTCGAGGACCCGGATGAAGTCCAGGACATGCTTCAGCGGGGATGTCGGGGGAACGGAAGTGTCAGCCATGCAGTAGACCCTAGCCGAAGGTTCCCCCGCGGCCCGGCCAGTAGGCTGTCCCCATGACCCAGACCGTTCCCCAAACAACTGCCGGTGCCGACGAGATCCGTGAGACGGTGGAGCGTATCCTGGCCGCCGGGTCCCTTCCACCCATCGTCCAGGCGGGCCACCCGGCATTGCGGCAGCGTGCCGCCGAGTACGACGGCCAGCTGTCCGCGGACCAGCTGCACCGGTTGATCGGGATCATGCGCCAGGCCATGCATGAGGCCCCGGGCGTTGGCCTTGCCGCCCCGCAGCTGGGCATTCCCCTTCAACTTGCTGTCCTGGAGGACCAGTTCAACGTCGACCCGGAAGCTGCAGCCCTGAGGAACCGCAGCCCCCTGGAGTTCCTGGCGATCCTGAATCCGAGGTACTCGCCCGAGGGGCCAGGACTAGCGTCCTTTTATGAGGGGTGCCTTTCCCTGAACGGGCTCCAGGCTGTGGTGGCGCGCCCGGAGGCGGTGCTCCTGGAGTATCTGACGCCCGACGGCGCGGCGGAGCGACGCGGGTTTACCGGGTGGCAGGCGCGCATCGTGCAGCATGAAACGGATCACCTTAATGGAATCCTCTACATCGACCGGGCCCAGCTCCGGTCCCTGAGCACCAACGCGGAGTATTCGGCGCACTGGGCGGAGGCGGGCATAGGGAAGGCGCGGGAAGGTCTGGGGTTCGACGCCGGCCCGGCCGGCATTTCCATCGACTGACAGCAGCTGCCCCGTGGGCAGGGATGCGGGGAGGGATTGCGGTCCCGCCAGCCCTAAGATTGTTCCCATGCCTTCCGCGGATGTCTCTCTTCTCTGTCCCGTCTGCTCAGATCCGCTGGGGCACCTGGCGGCGGAGGAGGAACGCCAACCGCGCCTGATCTGTCCCAACGGCCACAGCTTCGACGCCGCCCGCCAGGGCTACTTCAACCTCCTGGTGGGCAAGGGCTCACCCTTCGAACCGGACAGTGCGGCCATGGTGGCGTCACGTTTCAACTTCCTGGGGGACGGCCACTACCGGCCCATGGCGCAGGCGCTGGCTGCCGCCGTCGTGCCCCATCTGCCGGCGGAAGCCTCGGTGGTGCTGGACTCGGGAACGGGTACCGGACACTATCTGCGTGAAATCCTCGACGCCGCGGCTGCCAGCGGGCGCCGGACGTCCGCCATCGGCCTGGACATCTCCAAATTCGCCCTCCGGCGCGCCGCGCGGCTCAATCCCGAAGCGGTCAACCTGGTGTGGGACATCTGGCAGCCCTTTCCAGTGGAAAGCAATTCGGTGGACGCGGTCACCGTGGTCTTTGCCCCGCGGAACCCCGCCGAGTTCGCCCGCGTCCTGCGCCCCACGGGCGCGTTGGTGGTGGTGACGCCGCGCAGCGGACACCTCGCCGAGCTCGCCGACGTGACCGGAATGCTTGGGATCGAGGAAGGCAAGGACGAACGCCTGGCCGCGGCGATGGCCGGCCACTTCGAGGCGGAAAGCACGCTCGACATCAACGTCGCGCTGGAGCTCAGCCGCGCCGCCGCCACGGACTTGGCGTTCATGGGACCTGCGGGCCACCACCTGGACCGGGAGCGGATCGCCGCCCGGCTCGAAGAGACTCCTGAGCCCGTGGCAGCGCAGGCGAAGTTCAGGCTCTTTGTCTTCCGGCCCATCACCGAGGGTGCCCCGTAACGACTTGGCCACTATCCCCCGGCAGCTTCCATGATCCGGCCCACACTGCAGGACCGCGGACTAGGATGAAAAGACAGTTACTGGCGGGTCCGCGGATGCGGCTCCCCCGTGACGAAGGGGGAAACAGGGATGTTCGAATGGCTTGGGGAAAACTGGTGGGCCGTGTGGCTCACGGCCTTCCTGGCGTTTGCCGTGATCGAAATGATCACGCTTGACCTGTTTTTCATTATGCTCGGCGGCGGTTCACTCGCTGCACTGGTCGCCGACTTCGCCGGCGCCGATCCCTGGCTGCAGGTGGTCATCTTCTGCATTGTCTCCCTGCTCATGGTTGCCTTTGTACGCCCGGTGGCGCTCTCGCACCTGAAAAAGGGTCCGTCCGAACAGCGGACCAACGTGGACCGGCTCATTGGCGAACCGGCCGTGGTCATGGAAGCAGTCACCTCCGACGGCGGCCTGGTGAAAATCGGCGGCGATATTTGGAGCGCCCGCTCCGCCGCGGGAATCCTTCCCGCGGGCCAGAAAGTGGTCGTAGCGGCCATCGACGGTGCAACAGCAGTGGTTTCGGCACCGCCGACGGCGGCTGCCGGACCGGATACAACCTGACAATTGGGGAACAAGGAGTTGTATGAATAACGCAGGCGGAACCGCGCTGGCCATCGTGCTGGTGGTCCTGATCGTCTTTGTCATCATAGTTTTGGTCCGGGCCGTCCGGATCATTCCGCAGGCACGTGCCGGCGTCGTGGAACGGCTCGGCAAGTACCAGCGGACGCTCAACCCGGGCCTGACGATCCTGATTCCGTTCGTGGACCGGCTCCTGCCGCTCCTGGACCTGCGTGAACAGGTGGTGTCCTTCCCGCCGCAGCCGGTCATTACCGAAGACAACCTGGTGGTTTCCATCGATACGGTGGTCTACTTCCAGGTGACGGACCCACGTGCGGCCACTTATGAGATCGCCAACTACATCCAGGCCGTGGAACAGCTCACCACCACCACGCTGCGCAACGTGGTGGGCGGACTCAACCTGGAGGAAGCGCTCACCTCCCGCGACCAGATCAACGGGCAGCTGCGCGGCGTCCTGGACGAAGCAACCGGCCGTTGGGGCATCCGCGTCTCACGGGTGGAACTCAAGGCCATCGACCCGCCGCACTCCATCCAGGATTCCATGGAGAAGCAGATGCGCGCGGAGCGTGACCGCCGCGCCGCCATCCTCACCGCAGAGGGAACCAAGCAGTCCGCCATCCTGACGGCAGAAGGCCAGCGCCAGGCTGCAATCCTCAAGGCAGAAGGCGAGGCCAAGGCGGCCATCCTTCGCGCAGACGGCGAATCCCAGGCGATCCAGAAGGTCTTTGATGCGATCCACAAGGGAAACCCGGACCAGAAACTGCTGGCCTACCAGTACCTCCAGACGCTGCCCAAGCTGGCTGAGGGGTCGGCCAACAAACTCTGGATCATCCCCAGCGAGGTTGGGGAAGCCCTGAAGGGCATCGGCAGCGCCATCGGGGGCACCAATGCCGAAGCGGCCGTGTCCGGACTCTTCGAGCAAACGCCGGCCGAGCGCAGCCAGCCTTAGCAGCGCAGGCAACGGGGAGGGTTCCGCGGTTTTCGCGGAACCCTCCCTGTTTTGGCTTTGACGGAATATCACCCGTATAATTGGGTATTTGTCCGGCAGGAGTATACCGGCTGGAACAACCAAGCTTCGCAATGCGTTGAATCCAATGATGCAGCACAGTGCACACAGTAGTCCGGCGGTGCCACGGCGCCACCGGCTAGCGCGGAGAACTGATCCGCGAACCGACCAGAGGGAGAAAACATGAGCGATCGCAGCCTGCGGGGCATGCGCCTTGGTGCGCAGAGCATGGAGACCGAGTCCGGAGTTGAGCCGGCTCCGCGCCAGCGGGTTGAATACCGTTGCGCGGATGGCGAGCAGGTCTTCGTCACGTTCTCCTCCGAGGCGGAAATTCCTCCGGTGTGGGTCTCCAAGACCGGCAAGGAAGCGCTCCTGGTCGACGGCGAGAAGCCGGACACCAGCAACGACAAGGCAGTGCGCACCCACTGGGACATGTTGCTGGAACGCCGTTCCCTGCCTGAACTCGAACAGATCCTCGAGGACCGGCTAACCATCCTCCGCGAACGCCGCGGAGAGCGCCGCTCGGCCTAGGCAGGCCAGCCGCAGAAAAAGGGGGCGGCCCCGCACTTCGGTGCGGGGCCGCCCCCTTTCCAGCATGTTCGAACCCTGCGGTTCCGCGCCTAACGGAGGATCATGCCTGCTTGTTCTTCAGCTTGCCGGCCAGGGTGTTCCACCGGGCGGCCAGACCCCACTTGGTGACGTTGATCATGGCTTCGACGACAATGTTGCCGCTCATCTTCGACGCTCCCAGCTCACGCTCAACGAAGGTGATGGGCCGTTCCTCAATGCGGAGGCCCAGCTTGGCAACACGCCACGCCAGGTCCACCTGGAAGCCGTAGCCCACCGAGTCCACCTGGTCCAGGTTGAGCTTCTCCAGGGTAGTCCTGCGGAACGCGCGGAAGCCGCCCGTCACGTCCTTGATGGGCAGGCCCAGCATCAGCCGGGCGTAGGTGCTTCCCACGCGGGAAATCGCCTGGCGGTACAGCGGCCAGTTGACCACGCTGCCGCCGGGAACCCAGCGCGACCCCATGGCCAGGTCTGCGCCCTGGTCCACCGCTTCGAGCAGTTGGGGAAGCTGTTCGGGCTGGTGGGAACCGTCTGCGTCCATTTCGACCAGGACGTCGTAGCCGGCCTCCAGCCCCCACTTGAAACCGGCAATGTAGGCGGCGCCCAGGCCTTCCTTGCCCTTGCGGTGCAGGACATGGACCTGGGAATCCTCGGCGGCGACGCCGTCGGCAAGTTGCCCGGTGCCGTCAGGGCTGTTGTCATCAACCACCAGCACGTCCGACGCCGGAACGGCCTTCCGAAGGCGCTGGAGCGTCTTGGGCAGCGATTCCAGTTCGTTGTAGGTGGGAATGATCGTAAGGACGCGCACAAAGGGCCTTTCCTGGTGGAAGTGGTCGGTGCACCGGGTGCCGGGCTTGCCGGCGCCGGGCGCAACTCCCCATTATAGGGCGGACGGTTCCCGGGTCAGGAACGCAGTGCCGGGCTGGCGAACAGTTCGGTGCCGTTTTTGACGGTCTGAAGGCATACCGGGTCCGAGCCGGTGTCCAGGGCGGGCAGCAGGGGGGTCCTCGCCCGCGGATCGGTGCTCCAGGACTGTACCCGCCCATCGGCCACCTGGACCATCAGTTCCTCCACCTCCCAGACGGCAAAACTGGCGGGCGCCCCGGGAACCAGCTGGCCCGCCATGGGGTTTGCGTGACGGGCTGCCCTCCAGCCGGCGCGGGTGTGGCCCAGGAACGCTGCCCGTGCGGAAATCCGTTCTGCCGCGTTGTGATGTTCCACGCAGGCGCGCACGCTGGCCCACGGACGGAGGGGGGTGACGGGACTGTCACTGCCAAAGCACACAGGAACCCCCGCCGAGTAGAAGGCGGCGAACGGATTCATGGACCGGCTGCGCTCCCCCAGCCTCTGCTCGTAAAGTCCGCCTGCTCCGCCCCAGGCTGCATCGAAGGCCGGCTGGGCGCTGACCGTCACGGAGAAGTGGGCCAGCTTGGCCACAGCAGCGGCATCAGCCATCTCCACATGCTCAAACCGGTGGCCGGCGGCACGCACCCGCTGCTCCCCTACCTCCTTGGCCGCCAGGTCCAGCGCTTCCAGCGCGGCATCAAGCCCGGCATCACCGATCACGTGGAACCCGCCCTGGATCCCGGCGAGGGAACACGCGGCAAGGTGTGCCGCCGCCTGGTCCACGCTGAGGTAGAGCGCGCCGCGCTCCTGGGCTGCATCGCTGTAGCCGGCCCGCAGCGCTGCGGTGCGCGAACCCAGCGAACCGTCAATGTTGAGGTCGCCGGCAAGGCCGCGGATGCCTCCTTCGAACTGCCCAACGAGGACGCGGGCCTGCTCCTCGGACGAAACCAGCTCGCCCCAATAAGGCAGCACCTCGGGAAACCGCCCGCCTCCGTCCACACCACCGTTCCAGGCGGCAGCAAACCTGAGATCCTCGGCGCCCCCGATATGCGGCGCCCCCATCTCCGCCACGGCGACGTAACCGTTGGCCGCTGCCTCCGCCAGGGCACGCTCCTGGTGCCGCTTCAGTGACTCCTGCGGCAGCCGGCGCGTTGCCAGCCGGGCTGCTTCGTGGGCCGCCCGCGTTACCCGGGCGCCGCCGTCGTACCCGTCCTTGCCGCGCAGGTCCGCGGACTGTGCCAGCGCGGGCGAGACCAGCGCCGAATGCACGTCCACCCGTGACAGGTACACCGGACGGCCGCCCGCTGCCCGCTCCAGTTCCTCGGCGCTGGGCAGGGTGGAGTCCGCCCAGGTGGTCTCGTCCCAACCGTGGCCAAGCAGTGGCCCGTTACCACCGGCACCGGCAACTGCGTCCAGCAGGGCGCGGGCGGAGGTCACGGCTCCCAGCTGCAGTGACTCCAGTGCGATTCCGGTTTCGGTCAGGTGCATGTGCGAATCGACGAACCCGGGGGCCACCAGGGCTCCATGGAGGTCGATGACCTCCATGGAGCTGTCGGCAATGGACGATGCCGCCTGCTCCGACCCGACCCAGGCAACGGTGTCGCCGTCCACCAGCATGGCCGTGGCGAAGGGGTCCGCAGCGGTGTAGACGGACCCATTCCGGTACAGCACCGGGGCGGGGCGGGACGTGGCTTCAGGGCTGGGCATAGTGGGAGTGACTCCTGGGGTTTGAACAGGCCGGCGGCGGCCGGCAGGGGTAAAAGCGGGACTAAAGGACGGATGAGTAGGCCACGACGCCGCGGCGGATGAGGTTGATGGCTTCGGCGCAAAGCCGTGCCAGCCGCGGATCAAGGCCGGGGATCTTTGCCAGCTGGTCCAGGAGGTCCACCACCTGTTTGACCCAGCGGACAAAGTCGCCGGCCGCGAGGTCGGTGCCGCTCAGGACATCCTGCAGGTGGCGGCCGCGGGCCCACTTGTAGAGGGGCCAGACCAGGCCCAGTTCAGGCTCGCCGGTCAGCGGAAGCTTGTTCTCCTCTTCCACGTCCTCAAGCGCGGACCACTCCCTCACCACGATGTCCACCGAAGTTTCCAGGGAGACGCTGGGCATCCGCGGCCGCAGTCCCCGGTCTTCGCGTTTGGCCTGGAATACCAGGACGCTGGCCAGGGCGGCCACTTCGGCGGCGTCCAGGTCATCGAAGGCGCCCAGGCGCAGGGACTGCGAGATCAGCAGGTCCTTCTCGCCGTAGATCCGGCGCAGCCGCTGGCCATCCGGGCTGATCTTGAGCCCGCCGTCCCCGGTCTCCTCCAAATATCCGTAGGCGGACAGGACATCGCAGACCCGGTCGAAGGTTTTGGCGATGGTGTTGGTCCGGCCCTGGATCTGTCGGACCAGCCCGTCCGTTTCGCGCCGCAGCTTCCACCAGCGCTCCGACCACCGGGCGTGGTCTTCCCGTTCGCTGCATCCATGGCAGGGGTGCGCCTTCAGGGCCCGGCGCAGGGCGGCAATGCGCTTCTCCTGGTTGGGGAAGGCTGCGCCGCGGCCAAAATCGTGGTTGCGGTTCTGGCCGGGAGCGGGCGGCCGGTTCTCCCGCAGCGCGTTCCGGGCGGAGGACGCAAGATCGCGCCGTGACTTGGGCACCTTGGCATTGAACGACTTCGGGATGCGGATCCGGGTCACCGGCGCGATGGGACCTTCCAGGTCATCCGTACCAATGCGGCGCAACTGGTTGTCCAGCGTGAGCACGGCAGGCCGGGGTTCGCGGCTGCCGTGGTCGGAGCTGAGCACGACGGCGGGCCCCGGGGCGCGTCCGCCGGGGACGTTCACCACGTCCCCCGGCAGGAGACGGGCAAGGGAGTCGCCACTGAGCGACTTCTGGACCCGTGACTTGGTCCGGGACGTGGCGCTCTCGGCATCAGAGAGTTCCCTGCGCAGCCGGGCATACTCCGTGAAGTCGCCCAGGTGGCAGGTCATGGACTTGGCGTAGCCTGCCAGGGATTCCTCGCGGCTGCGTACCTGCCTGGCCAGGCCCACAACGGAGCGGTCGGCCTGGAACTGGGCAAAGGAGGATTCCAGGATTTCGCGGGCCCGGGACCGGCCAAACTGCGCCAGGAGGTTGATGCTCATGTTGTAGGTGGGCCGGAAGCTCGAATTGAGCGGGTAGGTGCGCCGGGACGCCAGGCCTGCCACCGCCGTCGGGTCCGTTCCGGGCTGCCACAGCACCACGGCGTGGCCCTCGACGTCAATCCCGCGGCGGCCAGCCCGGCCGGTCAGTTGGGTGTATTCACCAGCAGTGATGTCCACGTGGGCTTCGCCGTTGAACTTGTCCAGCTTTTCCAGCACCACGGAACGCGCGGGCATGTTGACGCCCAAGGCAAGGGTTTCCGTGGCGAAGACAGCCTTCACCAGTCCGTCGGCGAAGAGCTTCTCCACTACCTCCTTGAAGGTGGGCAGCATCCCGGCGTGGTGGGCAGCAAAACCGCGGACCAGGCCATCCCGCCAGGTCCAGAAGCCCAGGACGTCGAGGTCGTCCGGCGGGATGTCCTGCCCGGCTTCATCCACGCGCTGGGCGATGATCCGCTGCTCCCTTTCCGTGGTGAGCCACAGTCCGGACCCGACACACTGGGCCACCGCTGCCTCGCAGCCGGCGCGGGAAAAGATGAAGGTGATGGCAGGCAGGAGATCCATCCGGTCCAGGCTCGCGATGATCTGCGGGCGGCTGGCCGGCCGCACTCCCCTGGGCTCTCCGCCCCGCCCCAGGCGGTCGTTTCCGCGCCTGCCGCGTTGGCCGCGGCCCCCGGGCCCCGGACGGCTGCGGAAACTCTGCTGGGTTTCGCTCTGCGCCACCGTGAGCAGGTCCGGGTTGACGTCGAAGCCGCGCCCCTTGGTGTTGTCGGCAGATTTGCCGGGCTTGGCAGGTTGCTGGTCCTCATCCTCAACGGGCGGGGCGATCTCGTCAAAGGTGGTTTCCCCGGCGAACAGGTCCATGATTTGCCGGCCCACCATGACGTGCTGCCACAGCGGCACTGGCCGGTGTTCGGAAACGATAATGTCGGTGTCACCGCGGACGGTGTCCAGCCAAGCGCCGAATTCCTCCGCGTTGGAGACCGTGGCACTGAGCGAGGCGACCTGCACCTCGGTGGGCAGGTGGATGATCACTTCCTCCCACACTGCCCCGCGGAACCGGTCGGCAAGGTAGTGGACTTCATCCATCACCACGTAGCCGAGGTCATCCAGGGTGGCCGACTCCGCGTAGAGCATGTTCCGCAGGACTTCCGTGGTCATGACCACCACCTGGGCATCACCGTTGATGCTGGTGTCACCGGTCAGGAGGCCAACGTTGTCCGCACCATACTTTTCGGTGAGTTCGCTGAACTTCTGGTTGCTGAGCGCCTTAATGGGCGTGGTGTAGAAGGCCTTCAGGCCGCGCTGCAGGGCGAGGTAGATGGCAAACTCACCCACGATGGTCTTGCCGGCACCGGTCGGGGCCGCCACCAGTACTCCCCTGCCCTCCTGGAGGGAACGGCATGCCTGCTTCTGGAAGTCATCCAGCTCGAAGTCCAGGGTCCTGCTGAACGCTCCGAGGGGGGTGGCGGACTCGGCCCTGCGTTCGGCGCTGGCACGGTAGCGCTCAGCGGGAGACAGCTCTTCAGGATCGATGGGGCCGGTGGAGAAGGGTCCGGTGGTGGAGGACATACCCCAAGCCTAACGGCAGCCTAGAGCTTCTTGAGTTCGCTGCTTGGGGTGGCGATGTCTGCAGTGGCCTCGGTCTCCTCCACCTGCCGGGCCTGGCGTCGGTCGCGGCGCTTGTCGTTCATGATGCAGATGCCGATTGCTGCGAAGAACAGTGCAAGCAGCGGTCCCGCGAGCATGAACATCGATATGGCGTCAGCACCCGGGGCGGCGATTGCAGCCAGGACAAAGACCAGGAAAACCGTGATGCGCCAGGCCTTGAGGATGGTGCGGCCGGACACAATGCCCGCCATGTTGACGCCAACCAGCACCACGGGAACCAGGAAGGCCAGGCCGAGCATCAGCACCATGCGGGTGACGAATTCGATGTAGGTCCTGGCATCAATGACGCTGGAGGAACCGGCGGGGGTGAACTGGGTCAGCGCGTGGACCACTTGGGGAACCACGAGCCAGCCCACCCAGATTCCGGCCAGGAACAGCGGGATGGCGGCGGCCATGTAACCCAGGGTGTAGCGCCGCTCCTTGGAGGTCAGGCCGGGCGTGATGAACGCCCAGAGCTGGTAGATCCAGATGGGGCTGGAGATGACAGCACCGATCAGGAGCGACATCTGCAGCTTGAAGTCGAAGGGCGACGCGATGGTCCCGAAGTTGATGGCTGCGAGGCCGCCGGTCTCATTCGAAATCCGGTCTACCGGCTCCGCCAGGGCCTTCAGCAGCGGATCGTAAAGTATCCAGCCCCCAATGCCGCCGATGACGACGCCGATCGCCGACTTGATCAGCCGGTTCTTCAGCTCCTTGAGGTGCTCCCAAAGCGACATCCGCCCCTCGGGGTTGGCTTTACGGGCCCGCGACAGTGCCACGGGAGGTCAGGCGCGGGTCGACGGCGGAACGTCAGTGCCGTCTGTCGGCTCACCGGGCTTCGCCTTGGGGTGGTTCACGATGGTGCCTTCCACCGGCCCGGAGGCGTCGGTGGTGGAGTCGGCCTTGCCGTCGTTCTTCATTTCCTTGACCTCGGACTTGATGATCCGCATGGACTGGCCCAGGCTGCGGGCCATGGCCGGAAGCTTGGGGGCGGCGAAGAGAAGCAAAGCAACGATGATGATGATTACGATTGGCCAGGGGCCATCAAAGAGTCTTCCCACGGGAAATCCTTTCCTCTAACTACATCCTACTTCTATGTGAAGTCGAGATCTCCGAGCGCCTGTGGCTGGCCCCGGTCCTTTTTGCGCTGCACTCGCCTGCGCCGGCGTTCTTCGCGCCGCGCCAGTTTGGATGCCTCGTAATCATGTCGCATGACAGCGGGTGAGGCAAAAACAGCAGAGCCCGGCACGGCACGTGACAAATCACCGGATTCGTCCGGGACCTCAGTGGGTCCCAAGTGCCCCAGCTTCGCGCCTGCGGCGCTCAGGTCCTTCATGGTCGCCATGAACTGCCGGAAAAGACGGATGCCCAGCAGGACATAGAAAAGAAGGGATACGGCGACGAGCGCCACCCATATGAGAATCCAGGACCACCAAGGCATGTTGGAAAGTCTATCCGGCGTAGCTGTCCAGGGCGGCCGCCAGCCAGTCCCGCGCGGCGGCGGCTACGTCGGTGGGCGCCAGGATGCGGGCCGCGCCACCGTGCTGGGCCACGAACATTGGCAGCCACCCCGTGCTGCCGAACCGGATCTCTGCCACCAGGCCGCCGTCCGGAAGTTCGGCTGTCCGCTCCGCGTAATAGTCCTCCGCCAGCCCCCTCCCCTGCCGGGTGAGTTGGACCGTGACGGTTGTGTCGTCGTCGTTGGGGGTGAACAGCTTGGCCGGGACGCCCCTGTCCCGTTCCCCCGCCTTGCCGGCGGGCGCCCCGTTGGGGCGCACGTCCTGTACCCGGTCCAGGCGGAAGTTCCGGAGCCCGTCCACCAGGTGGCACCAGGCTTCGAAGTACCACGTGTTGTCCAGGGAATAGAGCCGCAGTGGGTCCACGACGCGTTCCGTGACCGCGTCCCGCTGAGGTGACAAGTACGTTAGGTGGAGCTGCGAACGGGACTCGATGGCCTGGCGGACAGTGGCGTGCGTCCCAGCGTCCGCGGGTGCCACCTCCGGGCCGGCGATGGAAGCAGCGCGCAGGCCTTCCTCCCCGGCGGCGGCCAGGAGCTTCAGGGTGACCGATTCCAGGGCGCCCCCGCCCGGCAGGTCAGGCAGTCCATTGAGTGTCTCGAGCCCCGTCAGCAGGGCGCAGGCCTCCTCGACGGTGAACCGGACCGGCTTTTTCAGGTCAAGGTCCTGGGTGATGAAGACGTGGTCGTCCTCCCACTGGATGTCGAGCAGGTCATCCGGATAGCCCCCGGGCAATCCGGAGCAAATGAGGATCCGGAGGTCCGCCTCGAGTTCTTCGCGGGTGACCCCGAAGTGGCGGGCGACGTCCTGGATGTGGAGGCCCTGGTTGTGGACCAGGAAGGGCACCAGCTGCAGCATTCGCTTGAGCTGGTCCTCCGAGGTCCCTTTCCTGCCGGTGCGTGCACGGGTGTCGGTGAAGGTATATGCGGGGACAGGCGCAGCGCTGAAGTCTGCAGCGCCCTGCAGCCGCCGGCGTACGGCCCCGGTGAGTCCGGCGGGTTCCACTGCCAGGGAGTCCGGCCCGTAAGATGCCAGTTCTTCGGCCAGGATTTCCGGGTCACGGTACTCCACGAAGAGCCGGTCGTAGCCGTCGCGGGCCCGGCCGGAGGCCTGCAATGCGGCATCCTGGACCGCCCGCTGGCGAAGGGCCAGGAGGTGCCCATTCCGGACATCCACGACGGCGGTGCGCAGCGGCAGTTCAGGCAGCCGGTCCAGCTCCGCCCGGATGTTGAAGTCGGCCGGCGGCTCGTACTGTTCTCGTGGGAGGGTGGTTACGGCGCTGGTGAGGCGGGAAAGCCGGAACTGCCGTGCGGCCTTACGGGCCCGGTCGTAGCCCATCAGGTACCACTGGCCGAAGCGGCTGCCCAGGCCCCAAGGCTCAACAGTCCGTTCTTCCTCCTTGCCAGTGCTGCCTGCCAGGTACGTGAAGGTCACGGGATGCCGGGCGTGCATGGCTGCCACGATGTCGTCGAAGGCCTGCCCTGCCGGTTTGATACGAGGCTGGACTCCGGCAGGCAGTTCCACCTCTGCCAGCTGCCCGGATGCCTGCAGCTTCCGCAGTGCGCTTTGGGCTGCCGTGCCCAGCGCAGCACGCTCCCAGAGCTGGGAGGCCAGCAGGAGGACGGTCCACTCCTCGGGCCCAAGCTCGACATCAGGGAGCCGGTTGGATTCTTTGCCGATCCGGTACCGGGTGGTGGCGGGATCGTCTTCGCTCCAGCCCAGCTCCGTCAGTGTCTCGACGTCAAAGCCCATCGCCCGCAGGTCATTCTTGTCCCGCTCGAACATCCGCCCGAACGCGACGTCGTTGCCGGACGTGTCGTGGTAGACCTTGTCGCGCAGCTCGCTCCGGTGGAGCCCGTAGCGGGTGTTGAGCAGCGCGATCAACAGGTTGAGGAGTCGTTCAGTGCGGGTTACGGACACGTTGGTTACGTTACTAAACTCCCCCGGGGAAAGCAGAAAGCGCGGCTGGACGGAGGGTTGCCCTCCATCCAGCCGCGCTCATTGGCTCGTTCCTGGTTGGGGTCAGCGGACCCCGACGAGGTCCACGACGAAGATCAGGGCTTCGTTGGGGGCGATGGCCCCGCCGGCGCCACGGGAGCCGTAGGCCAGCTCTGACGGGATTTCCAGGCGGCGGCGGCCGCCCACCTTCATGCCCAGCAGCCCCTGGTCCCAGCCCTGGATGACCTGGCCGACGCCGACGCGGAAGTCCAGCGGTGCGCCGCGACCCCACGAGGCGTCGAACTCCTCGCCAGTGGACCACGCAACGCCGACGTAGTGGGTGGAGACCGTGTCCCCTGCCTTGGCTTCGCGGCCGTCACCCTCGATGATGTCGGTAATGACCAGTTCCGTGGGGACGTCGCCTTCCGGGAAATCGATCTCGGGCTTCTGGCGGTCGAATTCCCGCTGTCCAAATGACATGCTTGCTCCTATATGTCGGTGCTTATGGTTGCCGCGGAGGACGCGGCGTCCCTGTAAGTCTTGCTACTTGACCCCGAGGATGTCCACTACGAACACTAGGTCACCCTTCGCCTGGCCCTGGCCGGCGTCGCCGTAGGCCAGGTCCTTGGGGATGACCAGCAGGACGCGGGAGCCTACGGTTTTACCGGTCAGGCCCTGGGTCCAGCCCTTGATGACGCCGGAGAGCGGGAAGGTGGCCGGCTGGCCACGGTCAAAGCTGGAATCGAACTTGGTGCCGTCGCTGAGGTTGACGCCGACATAGTTCACGGTGAGCGTGTCGGATTCCTTGACGGTGGCACCGCTGCCCTTAATCAGGTCCTGCGATACGAGAGACTTGGGCGCGGCCGCACCCGCCACGTTGATTTCCGGTACGCCGTCCTTTTCAGTCACCGTGGGCAGCCCCGCCTGAGGCGACACGGTTTCACCCTGCGGCTTGTCCAGGACGGGAGTGGGGTCCGAAGCGGAAAGAACCTTGATGATCAGCAACTGGGTGGGATCGGCAGCGGCGCTGGCGCTGGGGCTTGCGCTGTCGGACGGGCTGGGACTTGCCGACGGTGCACTCTGCTGGCCTGGGACGGCGAGGGCAAGGCTGGAACCCACCTTTGCGCCAACGAAAGCGTTGTAGATGACGGCGTTGCTGGTCTTGAGCTCATCGTTGAGCTCGAAGCTTTGAGGTTCGTTGGGGAACGTATCCTCCAGCTGGGATCCGTCCGTGCCGTTCAGGGCCAGGATGGAGATTTTGGCGACCTGGTTGGCCTTCACGGTGTCGCCGCTGCCTTCGGAGACCACTTTGATGGTGGGCTGGGTGACGGTCAGCGGCTTGTCGAAGTCCACACCCGGGGCCTTCTTGTCGCCGTTGTCGGTCAGCTTGAGGGAGTCGAACTTTGCAGTCTCCCCGGCGGACTGGCTGCTGGGCTCGGGCTGGGAGGCTGTACCTCCGCAGGCGGTCAGGAGCAGCAGGCCGGGGAGGAGGATTGCTAGTAGTCGGCGCACGTAGGAAAACTTTCGTCGGGGCAGGGTGGATACGACATTCCGCATGGCGGCGGACAGTGCCGTGGAGAGGGTCCCTTTAAAAAGGACCCTATCCAGAATAGACCCTGAAGCTGGACGTCAGCCCGGAGCCGATCAGCCCATGGAGTCCAGCAGCGCGCCCACCCGCTCATCGACGCTGCGGAAGGGGTCCTTGCAGAGGATTGTCTGGTGGGCACGGTCGTTCAACTTCAGGTGCACCCAATCAACCGTGTAGTCGCGCCCCAGTTCCTGTGCCCGGCGGACAAAGTCCCCCCGGAGCTTTGCGCGGGTGGTCTGCGGAGGCGCGTCCACGGCACTCTTGATGACCGTGTCGTCGACGATCCGGCGTACCGCGCCCCGGGACTGCAGCAGGTAGAAGAGTCCCCGGCTGCGGGAAATGTCATGGTAGGTAAGGTCGAGCTGGGCGATCCGGGGGGCCTCCAGGCCCAGGCCGTGCCGTTCGCGGTAGTTGTCCATCAGCTTCTTCTTGATGGCCCAGTCGATTTCCGTGTCGATGCCCCTGGTGTCACCCGTTTCGATGGCGCGCAGCGTGCGTTCCCACAGATCCAGGATCACGGGAACGTGCTGGTTGTGGGCGCCGTGTTCCTTGACGAACGCCGTGACCTTGGTCAGGTATTCCTGCTGGATTTCAAGGGCTGTGAGTTGGCGGCCGTTGGCCAGGCGGACCAGTGCGCGGCCGCTGAGGTCGTGGGAAATTTCCCGGATGCTCCGGATGGGGTTTTCCATCCGCATGTCACGCATGATCACGCCCGCTTCGATCATCCGAAGAACCAGGTCCACGGTGCCGATCTTCATCAGGGCCGTCGCCTCGGACATGTTGGAGTCTCCGACGATGACGTGCAGCCGCCGGTAGAACTCGGCATCTGCGTGCGGCTCGTCCCTGGTGTTGATGATGGGGCGGGACCGGGTGGTGGCGGAGGAGACACCCTCCCAGATGTGGTCGGCGCGCTGGGAGAACGCGTAGGTCGCCCCATGGGGGGTCTTCAGGATCTTTCCGGCCCCGGCAATGAGCTGCCGGGTTACGAGGAACGGAATCAGGATCTCGGCAAGTCGGGAAAACTCCCCGCGCCGGGGAATCAGGTAGTTCTCGTGGCTGCCGTAGGAGTTGCCCGCGGAGTCTGTGTTGTTCTTGAACAGGTAAACGGTGCCGTTGAACCCTTCAGCAGCCAGCCGGGCCTGCGCCTCATCCACCAGGTCGTCAAGGATCAGCTCACCGGCACGATCATGGGCGATCAGCTGGGCAAGATCGTCGCATTCTGCCGTGGCGTATTCAGGGTGCGACCCTACATCGAGGTACAGCCGCGAACCGTTGGTCAGGAACACGTTGGACGAACGGCCCCAGCTGACCACCTTGCGGAAGAGGTAACGGGCCACCTCCTCGGGAGCAAGAGGCCTGGAGTCCGGGCTCGAGTAAGAGATCCCGAACTCGGTTTCGATGCCGAAGATTCTCTTGTCCATGTGGTCCTCCTAGGCCAGCAGTGCTGTGATGTCCGCGTCGTTAAGCCTGCGGAAGGCGCGCCGCGTGCCTCGGGTGCTCTCGGAAAGCCTGTCCAGCACGGCCACTTCGAGCGCGCTGGGCGGCAGCGGCGCTGCCGGCTGCTCCCCCTCCTGGACGGGTGTCAGCCCCTTGAGTGCCAGCCGCACGGCGTCGGCGAAGCCAAGTGAGGCCTGCCAACCGGCGTCGATGGCGGACGACACCTTCTCCGCCTGGCCACCCATCACGACGAAGCTGTGTTCGTCGGCGATCGAGCCGTCAAACGTCAGCCGGTACAGGTGGTCTTCAGCCTGGGTCGGGCCCACTTCTGCGACGGCAAGCTCCACCTCAAAGGGCTTCTGCTCCGCGGTGAAGACGGCGCCCAGGCTCTGCGCATACACGCTGGCCAGGCCGCGGGCGGTCACGTCTTCGCGGTCATAGGAGTACCCCCGGACGTCGGCGTAACGCACCCCGGCCTGGCGAAGGCTCTCAAATTCGTTGTACTTGCCCACAGCGGCAAACGCGATTTTGTCGTAGATTTCGCCGATCTTGTGGAGGGACGGCGAAGGGTTCTCAGCGACGAGGGCAATGCCCTCGGCGCAGCTGATGACCACCACAGAGCGGCCCCGGGCGATGCCTTTCCGCGCGAAATCCGCACGGTCCTTCATCAGTTGTTCGGGCGAGACATAAAACTGCTGGGTCATCTCAGGCCTCCCGTCCGGCGATGGTCCGCGCTTCGATCACGCCGCGGGAAGCAGCCGCAAGTTCCGGCTCCGGCACCCGGCGGGCACCCGTCCTGTCCACCGTGTAGACCACAGGCCAAAGTTGACGGACGGTATCCGGACCGCCCGTGGCGGAATCGTCGTCGGCGGCGTCATACAGGGACTCGACGGCAACGGAGAGTGCCTCGGCTGCGGTGAGGTTGGGGCGCCAGAGCTTTTTCAGGGCACCGCGGGCAAAAACGGAACCGGAGCCCACGGTGTGGTGTTCGTGTTCTTCGTACCTGCCGCCGGTGACGTCATAGGAAAACAACCGGCCAACACCGGCGGTGGTGTCGAATCCCGCGAACAGGGGCACTACCGCCAAACCCTGCAGGGCCAGCGGAAGGTTGCCCCTGATCATGGCCCCCAGCCGGTTGGCCTTTCCCTCAAGGCTCAGCTGGGTGCCTTCGATCTTTTCGTAGTGTTCGAGTTCGACCTGGAAGAGCCGGGTCAGGTCGATCGCAATGCCCGCTGTTCCGGCGATGCCGAGGACTGAGAAGTGGTCTGCAGGAAAAACCTTCTCGATGTGCCTGCTGGCGATGACGTTTCCCATGGTGGCCCGCCTGTCCCCCGCCATCAGGACACCGCCGCCATAGCTCATGGCGACGATGGTGGTGGCGTGCGGGACCTGCACCGGAGCAGCAGCAGACGCACCACCTTGGAGGGACCGGTTAAAGGGCAATAGCTCGGGCCGGTCCCGTAGAAGGTGTTCCGTAAAGGACGAGGTGGCGTTTGCGGCTACCTGGTTGGCGGTTGATTCCTGCACTCATCACTCCTTGAACGTGGTACTTCAACGTCGGTACAGATCCCGGCCTTCCGCGGCTTGCGCCACCTTCCGGGTCCGGGTTACTGGCCGCCCTTTTGGACGAATGCCCGGACGAACTCCTCGGCGTTGGATTCCAGAACGCCGTCGATTTCGTCGAGCAGATCGTCCACGCCTTCGGTTGATGCCGAGGCCTGCGCCTCAGGCGGTGCCGGGGGTGCATCGGGGATGTCTTCGTCGACCTGGCTGTCGCGTGACTGGGGCTGTTGCTGCTCCTGGCCTGCCATTGGGTTCCCTCCTTCTTCCTTCGGTGGATCCGGCGGATCCTCCGATATGCCCATCCTGCCACGGGACGGACGTTCCGGCGCGGTTTACGCCGCAGGCGGAGTGCTGTTGTGTCCCAGCAGTTCCCCGAGGAATGGTCCGGCCTCCCGATAGCGCTGGAACAACGCTCCGGTCAGGGCTTTGGTTCCCCTCAGGGGCTCCCGGGTGGGCACCCGCTGAAGCCTTCCGTAACCTGGCACGTCAAAGATGACGGAGTCCCAGCTTGCCCCCACCACGTCCTTGCCAAAGCTGCTGATGCACTTGCCCCGGAAGAAGGCCCGGGTGTCCGCCGGCGGTTCCGCTACTGCGGCAGCGATGGCGGCATCATCCACCACCCGCTGCATTCGGTTCCTGGACAGCAGGCGGTAGTAAAGGCCTTTCTCGGGCCTGATGTCCGCCCACTGAAGATCCACCAGGCCCAGCCGCGCGTCGCTCCACTCCAGCCCGTCACGCTGGCGGTAGCCATCCAGTAAGGAGAGTTTGGCCAGCCATTCCACAGAGGTGGCGGCGGCGGCCCTGTCACTGTCCAACTGGGTGAGGACGGACGCCCACCGCTCCAGGACCTCGTGGGTATGCCCGTCACCGTCCACGGCGTCACCCACGCCGGTGTCCTGCGCGAGTTTGGCCGCAGCTTCGTGGTAGATCCACTGGAGGTCCAGGGCCGTGACGCGCCGCCCGTCCAGTAGGCGCAGCTTTGCGGTCAGGGAGGTGTCATGGCTGACGGTCTTGAGGGCTGCGACGGGTTCATAGACCTCGATTTTGGGCGCAAGCCCCGCTTCAATGAGGCTGAGGACCATAGCCGTGGTGCCGAACTTGAGGTAGTTGGATACCTGGCTGAGGTTGGCGTCTCCGATAATCACGTGCAGGCGCCGGTATTTGTCCGCGGTGGAGTGCGGCTCGTCCCTGGTGTTGATGATGGGCCTGCGGATGGTGGTTTCGAGGCCCACTTCAGCTTCGAAGAAGTCCGCCCGCTGGCTGATTTGGAAGCCGGGGATGGAGCTGTCCTGGCCGAGTCCCAGCCGGCCGGCACCACAGACCACCTGCCGGCTCACGAAAAACGGCGTCAGCCCCCGGACGATGTCCCCGAATGGCACTGACCTTGGCATGAGGTAGTTCTCGTGCGAACCGTAGGACACGGACTTGTTGTCCGTGTTGTTCTTGTACAGGTTGACCGGTGGGAGGGCAGGATCCGCGGCCAGCCGGCGGACGGCGGCCAGGCCCACCAGGTCACCGGCGGCGTCCCAGGTCACGGCGTCGCGCGGATTGGTGACTTCGGGGCTTGAGTATTCAGGGTGGGCGTGGTCCACGTACAGCCGGGCCCCGTTGCCCAGGACCATGTTCATCAGCAGGGTCCCGGACTCGTCCTGGCCGTCGAGCTCAAGTTCCTCGCGGCCGTAGGCCAGGGCGACCGCTTCCGCGTCGAGCACCGGCGGCTGGTCGGTCAGCTGGGTGGGATGCGCGGCGCCCCTGTCCACTGTCCAGCCGCGGGCATCGTGCAGCGGCTCTTCGTCGGTGTAGTCCCAGCGGGTTTCGGCTCCACCTGCAGCGCGTTGCCGGGTGACCTGGGCGTAGGCCTGCACCACCCTGGCGCTCATCATGGTGGCGTTGGCGGAAGGTGCGGAAGGAGCGTGTATTCCGTATTCGGTTTCCGCTCCCATGACGCGCATGGCCCCGCCGGCGGGGAGGCCCTCCCCGCCGACGGTTCCCTGTGCACCCGTCATAGATACTGTCCTGTGGTCGGCATGGTCTCGATGGACTTGCCCGGCTCCTGGCCGGCCTTGCCCTGGACGATGGTGCGGATGTAGGTGATCCGTTCGCCCTTCTTCCCGGAGATCCGTGCCCAGTCATCCGGATTGGTGGTGTTGGGCATGTCCTCGTGTTCGCGGAACTCGTCCACCACCGCGCGCAGCAGGTGCTCGATCCGGAGGCCCTTCTGGTGCGTGGTCAGCAGGTCCTTGATGGCGTACTTCTTGGCCCGGTCCACCACGTTCTGCACCACCGCGCCGGAGTTGAAGTCCTTGAAGTACAGCATCTCGGTGTCACCGTTGGCGTAGGTGACCTCCAGGAATTCGTTGGACTTGTCTGTGGAGTACATCGCTTCCACCGTGCGCTGGACCATGGCGTCAACGGTGGCCTGGATGTCCCCGTTGTGTTCGGCCAGGTCCGACTCGTGGAACGGCAGATCCGGTGTGATGTATTTGTTGAAGATGTCTGCAGCAGCTTCTGCATCGGGCCGCTGGATCTTGACCTTGACGTCCAACCGGCCGGGCCGGAGGATGGCGGGGTCGATCATATCTTCGCGGTTGGACGCGCCGATGACGATGACGTTGTCGAGGCGCTCCACGCCGTCGATCTCGCTGAGGAGCTGCGGCACGATGGTGGTCTCGACGTCGGACGAGATGCCGGTGCCGCGGGTGCGGAACAGTGAGTCCATCTCGTCGAAGAACACCACGACGGGGCTGCCGTCAGAGGCCTTTTCCCGGGCGCGGGAGAAGATCAGGCGGATGTGCCGCTCTGTTTCACCCACGTACTTGTCCAGGAGCTCAGGCCCCTTGATGTTGAGGAAGTAGCTCTTCAAGTCAACATTTCCGGACCGTTCCGCGGCGCGGGCGGCGAGCGAGTTGGCAACGGCCTTGGCGATCAGGGTCTTGCCGCAGCCGGGAGGACCGTACAGGAGGATGCCCTTGGGAGCCTTCAGACCGTGTTCCCGGTAGAGGTCCGGGTGCAGGAACGGCAGTTCTACGGCGTCGCGGATCTGTTCGATCTGCGGGCCAAGGCCGCCGATGTCCTCGTAGGTAATGTCCGGAACTTCCTCCAGGACCAGGTTCTCCACCTCGGAGCGCGGCACCTTTTCCAGGGCGTAGCCGGTCCGCGAGTCGACGGAGAGGGCATCGCCGACCCGGAGTTTCTCGGAGAGGAGGGCGCCGGAAAGCCGGACCACGCGTTCTTCATCCGCACGGCCAACCACCAGGGCCCGGTCGCGTCCCAGCATTTCCTTCAGGGTGGCAAGCTCACCGGCGCGCTCGTAGCCCAGTCCCGCCACGATCAGGAGAGCCTCGTTCAGGAGCACTTCCTGCCCCACTGCAAGCTGGTTGATGTTCACCAGCGGGCTGATGCCTACCCGCATCTTCCGCCCGGCGTTGAAGATATCCACCGATTCTTCAGTGGCGGCCTGGCCGCTGTTGCCCGGAGCGGGTTGCCGCCTCGGGTTGATCTGAAGGATGGTGCCGAAGCTGTAGGGCGGCTGCCCTTCCTGGTCCAGGGCGTTTTTCAGCCGGAGGATCTCCGCCTTCGCGGTCTCAAGCATGCTGACCAGCTTGGAGTTGTTCTGCGTGGCTGCTGCCAGCTGGCGGTCGATATGCCTGAGCTTGTCCCGAAGTATGTTGACCTGGCGGTCAGCAACCGAGAGGTCGTTGGCGGCAGACTGCTCTGCCGGTGTACGTCCGGAGTCCGTGTTTGGTGTCTCCATGATGTATCAGCCCCTTCCTGCGCTTCTCTTAAGACATTAGTCCCAAGATGGCGGGTAGGGATGGAGACTCCCGAAATGTGGACTAGTTCGTGACCTCGGGCGTGTCCACCACATTCGTCCCTGCGATGGCGTCACGGGCGGCCCGGCGGAGCTTCTTGTCCGATACGGCCCGCTCCCCCACGGCACCCGGGGTCCAGGCGTTGACGTCCTCTTCGTTGAACTCGGTCTTGGACGGGCGGCGCTTGACCGAAATGCCGGTGACGCCGTCTGCCAGCCGCCGTGTAACCAGCAGGAACCCGGTGTGGGCCACCATGCGGTGGTCGGGACGGACGGCGAGACCTTCAAGGTGCCAGCCGCGGACCATTGACTCCCAGGCGTCGGGTTCGGTGAAGCGGCCGTCCGCGCGGATGGCTTCCGCCGTGCGGGAGAGCTGGGTAACGGTGGCAACATAGTTGATCCACACGCCGCCGGGGGCAAGGACGGTAGCGACGGCATCGAGGCATTCCCAGGGGGCCAGCATGTCCAGGACCACGCGGTCCACGGAACCGGGTTCCTCGGCTTTGACCACTTCCTCCTGGAAATCACCAAGGGAGATCTGCCAGGCGGGGTGCGGGCCGCCGAAGATGGTCTCTACGTTTCCGCGGGCGATGTCCGCGAATTCCTGGCGCCGCTCGAAGGAGTGCAGGTAGCCGTTGTCGCCTACGGCGCGGAGCAGGGAAATGGAGAGGGCGCCGGAGCCGACGCCGGCTTCCACCACGCGTGCCCCCGGGAAGATGTCCGCCATGGTGACGATCTGGCCGGCGTCCTTGGGATAGACGACGGCGGCGCCACGCGGCATGGAGAGGACGAAGTCGGAGAGCAAGGGGCGGAGGGTCTGGTACTGCTGGCCCACGTTGTTCACCACTACGGACCCGTCAACCTTGCCAATAATTTCGTCATGGTTCAGGAACCCGCGGTGGGTGTGGAATGCGCCGCCGCGTTCCAGCGTGATGGTGTTCATGCGGCCCCGCTCATCAGTGAGCTGGACGCGTTCGCCTTCGCGGAAGGGCCCGCGGCGACGGGCAGCTCCCACCGGCTGCGAGCCGCTGGCGGCAGCACCGGGTTGCGCTGCTCCGTCGGCTTCGTTGACGGCAGTTTCGCTGCTCATGTTTTTCCTCGCTCCTGTAAACCTGTGGTGCCGTCGCCGGACAGTCCCCTTGGGACGTTGTGGTTCCAGCGGCGGCAATGCACGACCGGCAGGTAACTCTACCGGTTCTGGCCCTGCGGGTGCCTATCGTTGCGCGGGCGCTTGCCGGTGATGGCAGCAAGGACCGCCTCCTGGGTCATCAGCCCCGTGACCGTGCCGTTGTGGTCCACCACTGCATAGTGGCGTCCCTCAACCTGTGAAAGGAACTGGATCAGCTCCTGCCCTTTGGACCATTCGGGGACGTAGGCGCCGGCAGCCAGTGGAAATGAAACCGCCGTGATGGGGGTGGTATCGGCGGCAGCAGTCGGCACTGCTGCCAGTGCGTCCGGGTCCACTACGCCCTGGGGCCTGCCATCGGGCCCACAGACCACTACGAATTTTGTTCCTGCCGCCCCCAGGCGAAGGGCATCCCGCACGGTGCCGGTGGCAGGCATTCCGGTGGCAGGCGTCGACAGCGCCGCGGCACTGACCAGCGGGAGCCGGCCGCGCATCGTGCCTTGCTGGATGGACGCCGACGCCCCCATCCAGAGGAACCCGCCTACAAGGATGGTGATCATGAGGAGGCTGAAGTCCGGATTCTCTCCAGCGAGGAACGGACGAAGGAGGAACCAGTAGGCAATGGCCAGGACGATGATGCGCCCGCCCCATCCCGCCGCCACGGTTCCTTTCGCCTGGCTGCCGGTTGCCTTCCAGACAATGGACTCGACCAGCCGGCCGCCGTCGAGCGGCAGGCCCGGCAGGACATTGAAGACGCCGATCAGGAAGTTCGCCCACATGAAAATGTTGGTCAGGATTTCCGCGACACTTCCCATGCTGGCGGTGTTGAGGAGCACCCATGCTCCGCCCGCCAGTACGAAGTTGGCCGCGGGACCGGCCAGCGCCACAAGCACTGAGCGGCCAGGTGAGGATTTAAAGCTTTCGAACTGCGTGTGGCCGCCCCACAGGTTAAGGACGATCCTTTGCGTGGGCCAGCCGTAGATTTTCGCTGTGAGGGCATGCGCGAGTTCGTGGACGAGCACTGAGATCAGGAGCAGGACGGCGTACGCGAAGGCCACCACGTATGCGCTCATGCCCAGCATGGGGTTGTTCCTGGCCAACACGGGACCATAGACGATCACGGTGAACGCCGCGATCACGAACCACGAGTAGGCAAGGACAATAGGGACGCCGGCGATGCGTCCCAGCGGGATACCTTCGCGGCGTCCCGGGTTGGCGTCTTGGCCACCGCCCGGGTCAGCCACGTGCATCACCTGCTGAGGCCGCGGCCGCTCCGGTTGCGTCGGCCTGCAGCAGGAGGGCTTCCAGTTCGGCCAGGCTGCGGCCGGCGAGGGTGTCCCAGAGGACGTAGCTGCCGTCATCCGGCAGCGGCACAATGTGGGGCACGGCCACGGTG
Source organism: Arthrobacter sp. E1SS-5 (assembly GCF_057073715.1). Lineage (NCBI taxonomy): Bacteria > Bacillati > Actinomycetota > Actinomycetes > Micrococcales > Micrococcaceae > Arthrobacter > Arthrobacter sp. E1SS-5. The sequence goes on along the minus strand of NZ_CP172703.1, from coordinate 2,208,845 downwards.
GCGACGCCGGAGGCCACGGCCGCGGCCACGCCCGGCACGGAGTCCTCGAGGGCGACGCAGTGGTGGATGCCGAGATGGGGGTCGTTCTCCTGCAACAGTTCCACGGCGGTCAGGTATGCCTCCGGGTGCGGCTTGCCCTGGCTCACGGTATCGCCGGTGACCAGCACTTCGAAGTAGGGCCGGGGAAGGCTGGCCACCACTTCGCGGGCCAGCGGGCCCTCGGACATGGTGACCAGGGCGCAGCGGACGCCGGCCAGGTGCAGTTCCTCAAGGAGCTCACGGGCACCCGGACGCCAGGGCACCTGCTGCTGGACGCTCCTGACCACCTGCGCGGTGAGGGTGTCGATGATTTCGCGGATTTCGAGCTCGACGCCGGCCTCCTGGAGCAGGCCCGCGGAAAAGGTCAGGGACTGGCCAACCAGCTGCATTGCCTGGTCGTGGCTCCATGTTCCGCCGTGGGCTTCCACCAGCGCATGTTCTGCGGCAATCCAGTATGGCTCGGTGTCCACAATGGTGCCGTCCATGTCCCAGAGGACGGCTTTGAGCGGTGAACCGGCGGCAGGAAATCGCATGAGGCCAGTCTACGGGGCGTGGCTGGACGGCGGCTGTGGGCTACGCCCTTGGCGAATATGAGGGAGGGCCGGTCCTGTTTGTACTGGTTCCCGTGGATTTGCGGCGCTTCATTCCATGCGCGACCCTGCACCTTGGACGTAGGGTGAAGAAATGAATAGCTTCGAGGGAGACACCGCCGAACAGGGTGCCGGACCCGAGCGGGAACGGTTCCTGCAGCCAGTGGCTGACGGACAGCGCGTAACGGTGATGCTTGCCGCCTTTGAAGGGTGGAATGATGCCGGTGAAGCGGCCAGCGATTCGCTGCGCTACCTGAACAAGTTGTGGGGCGGCAAGAAGGTGGCATCCATCGATGCCGACGAGTATTACGACTTTCAGTTCACGCGCCCCACGGTCCGCAGGAACGCGGCCGGCGAACGCAAGATTAAGTGGCCTTCCACCCGGATCTATAAAGCCACCGCGCCCAACTCCAACGTGGACGTCATCTTCGTGCAGGGCACGGAACCGTCCTATAAATGGCGCGCCTATACGGCAGAGCTGCTGGCCCATGCGGAGGCGCTGAATGTGGATTACGTCGTGCTGGTGGGCGCACTGCTGGCCGACGTCCCGCACAGCCGCCCCATTCCAGTGAGCACGTCCTCCGACGACGCCCCGCTCAGGGAGCGCATGAACCTGGAGGCCTCGCAGTATGAAGGCCCGGTTGGCATTGTGGGCGTCCTCTCCGAGGTGGCGCTCCTGGCGGGTATCCCCGCGGTGTCGTTGTGGGCTGCCGTGCCGCACTATGTGGCACAGGCTCCCTCCCCCAAGGCGCAGCTCGCCCTCCTGCACCGCATCGAGGAGTTGCTGCAGGTGCCCCTCGACACCCATGAACTGGCCGAGGAGGCCGACGCCTGGGAACGCGGCGTGGACGAGCTGGCTACCGAGGACCCGGAGATTGCCGCCTACGTCCGGCAGTTGGAGGAAGCGAAGGACACCGCTGACCTCCCGGAGGCCAGCGGCGAATCCATCGCCCGGGAATTCGAGCGATACCTGAAGCGGCGGGGCCAGGACCGGCCCTGATCGGAAATCAGAGAGGGGCTTGGGCGAGAGAATTCCCGCCCAAGCCCCTCTCTTTTGTGGTCCTCGGAATTGGAAGCGTCAGAGCCGGATGCCCAGGAGGGCCTCCACCGCGTCCTTGACCAGGGCGCTGTCAGCTGCGCTGGCGGCAGCACCGCCGTCGTTCGCTGACCGTGCCCAGCGTGAGATTGCGGCAACCGCAGCAGGCGCATTGAGGTCTGCTGCCAGCGCTGCACGCATTTCGGCCAGGAGTGGCCCGCCGGATTCTGCGGGAGCGTGGTCCAGGGCGGTCCGCCACGCCGCCAGGTCAGCCTTGGCGGCCGCGAAGCCTTCGTCCGTCCACGACCAGTCGGAGCGGTAGTGGTGCGCCAGGATGGCCAGGCGGATTGCAGCCGGGTCCTCTCCGGCAGCGCGGAGCTTGGAGACGAGCACCAGGTTGCCCTTGGACTTGCTCATCTTTTCGCCGTCGAGACCCACCATGCCTGCGTGGGCGTAGTGCCGGGCGAGGGGCACGCCGGCAAGCGAGTACGCGTGGCCGGCGCCCATCTCGTGGTGCGGGAAGATCAGGTCCGAGCCACCGCCCTGCACGGTGAAAGGCGACGGCAGGTACTTTTGGGCGATGACGGTACATTCGATGTGCCAGCCCGGCCTTCCGGCGCCCAGGCTTCCACCGGGCCAGCTGGGTTCGCCCGGCCGAGCCATGCGCCAGAGCAGCGGATCAAGGGCCTGCCGCTTGCCGGAGCGGCCCGGATCCCCGCCGCGCTCGGCAAACAGCTCCAGCATGGCGCTCTCGCCAAGGTGGGAAATGCAGCCCAGTACCCAGGCGTCAGGCGCGGTTGACTGCTTTCCGGCCGCTTCGACGTCGTAATACACATCCCCGTCGGGTTCACCGTTGCTGCCTGCCACCTGGTAGGCCAGCCCCATGCTGACCAGCCGTTCCACCTCGGGGACGATCAGGCCGATGGATTCCACCGCGCCAATGTAGTGGTCCGGCGCCAAGACGTTCAGCGCTTCCATGTCGGTCTGGAAGAGTTCCACCTGCTCCGCGGCGAGGTCGCGCCAGTCGACGCCGGTGGCGGTGGCGCGTTCCAGCAGGGGATCGTCCACGTCCGTCACGTTCTGGACGTAGGAAACCTCGCTGCCGGCATCGCGCCAGGCGCGGTTGAGCAGGTCAAAAGCGACGTAGCTGGCCGCATGTCCCATGTGGGTTGCGTCGTAGGGCGTGATGCCGCAGACATACATGGAGGGCCTGGCCTCCTGCTCAAGCGCCATTTCGCGGCCTGCCGCGGTGTCGAACAGCCGGATGGCGGGCATGTTTCCGGGCAGGGCAGGAACGGGGCGGGAAGTCCAGGATTTCACAAGCCCAAGCCTAGCCCTAGGCGCTGATGACGCCGAAACCGAGCAGGAGGTAGAGCGCCAGGCCCAGGAAGATCCGGTACCAGACGAAAAGGCGGTAGCTGCGGGTTGATACGAACTTCAGGAACCAGCCGATGATGACGTACCCCACCACCAGGGCGATCACGGTGGCAAGGGCGGTTTCCGGAAGGCCGAACGGGCCGGAAATGCCTTCCTTGGTGACCACCTTGTACAGCTGGTACAGCCCGCTGCCGAACACTGCGGGGATGGCCAGCAGGAATGAATACCGTGCCGCGGCTTCCCGCGTGTAGCCCATGAGCAGGCCTGCGGTAATGGTGCCGCCGGAGCGGGAGACACCGGGAATCAGTGCCAGGGCCTGGGCCAGGCCGTAGAGGATGCCGTGCTTGTACGTCAGGTGGGTCAGGTCCCGCTTCTGGGCGCCGGTGGCGTCGGCCACGGCAAGGAAAAGGCCGAAGACGATCAGCATGGTGGCCACGATCCACATGCTGCGGAGCACGGATTCGATCTGGTCCTGGAACAGCAGGCCCAGCACGATGATGGGCAGACTGCCCAGGATCACCAGCCAGCCCATCCGGGCGTCAGGATCCTGCCGCGGCACTTTGCCGGTGAGGGACCCGGCCCATGCCTTGACGATCCGGACGATGTCGCGCCAGAAAAAGATCAGTACGGCGGTCTCCGTACCGAGCTGGGTGATGGCCGTGAAGGCGGCCCCCGGGTCCTGCGCGTTGGGGAGGAACTCCCCCACGATCCGCAGGTGTGCGCTCGATGAAATCGGTAGAAATTCGGTCAGTCCCTGCACAAGGCCCAGCAGGGCCGCTTCAAACCAGTTCACGCTAAGACCCTACGGCATGGCACCGGTGCTTCTGCCCGTAAGCTTGCTGCTATGCAGCAGCGTTACGTCGGCAACAGTGGTTTGCGAGTTTCAGCCCTCTCCCTGGGCACCCGGTCCTGGGGCGGGGAAACTGACGACCAGGACGCTTCAGAGCTGCTGCGCACCTTCCTCGACGCCGGTGGCCGGCACGTGGACACCGCGGCTTCATATGCGGGCGGCGCCTCAGAGGCAGTCCTTGGTTCCCTGTTGGGTGACGTGGTGTCGCGCACCGAGGTTTCCATCTCCACCAAAGCAGGAATGACGACGCCGGATGGCCGGCGCGCGGTGGACACGTCGCGCACTGCGATGCTCACCGGATTGGACGCCAGCCTGGCCAGGCTGGGCACCGACTATGTGGACCTCTGGTTCGCCGAGGCGTGGGACGGCAACGTTCCCCTCGACGAGACGCTGGGGGCACTCGACTTCGCGGTCCGTTCCGGGCGGGCCAGGTATGCGGGGATCTCCAACTTCAAAGGCTGGCAGGCCGCGAAGGCCGCTGCCGTCAGCAGTGTCCCGCTGGTGGCGGTCCAGGCCGAGTACTCGTTCCTTAACCGGTCGGCAGAGGCTGAGCTGATGCCGGCCGCTGAGGACGCAGGGCTTGGCCTCATGGCTTGGGGGCCGCTGGGCCGTGGCGTCCTCACCGGGAAATACCGGGGCACCATCCCGGCCGGTTCCCGCGGCGCTTCGGTGAGCGAAGCCGCGTACGTGGAGCCGTACCTGGCGGAGAAGCCGTCACGGATCGTCGATGCGGTGTGCATGGCCGCCAACGGGCTGGGCCGGGCGCCCCAGGACGTGGCGCTGTCGTGGCTGCTGTCCCAGCATGGAGTCGCCACGGCCATCGTCGGCGCCCGCACGCCCGTGCAGTTGAAGGAAATCCTCGACGCCCAGCTGTCGCCGCTGCCCCCGCAGATCGCGCGGGCCCTCGAGGACGTTTCGGCAGCGTCCTAGCGCTGCTGGTATTCCGCCGGCGGCGCTATTCCTCGACGATCTCCAGGTCTTCGTCGTCGTCCACGTCGGCTTCCTCGTCCTCGTCATCCTCGTCGTCGAAGACCTGAAGCGGGGTCACTTCGTTGTAGGCCTCGTAGAGCGCGTCCTCGTAAACTTCGAAGGCATCGGCAACTGCGAAAAATGCTGCCTCGACTGAGGGGTCGCCGTCCCCGCGCCGGTTCGATGCTGCTATAAGGTGTTCTTCCAAAGCGGTGGTCAGGGACGAAAGCGCGACACGCGGATCGATGCTCATGACTTCACGTTAGCGGGAAAAGGACGAAAATGGAGAGCAAATGAAGGAACAATTTCTCACCAGCTCGGTCCAGCGGGAACGGGATTATTTGCGGCAGTACGAGTACCTCGTACTGACCGTCAGCCCTGATGATTCCCTGCCCGAGGCGCGGCGCCGGCTGGTTGAGCACTCCGAATACGGCAAGTGGGAACTGGAACGCAGCAAGCTCTACGTGGGCGGCGGCAGGCGCTTTTGGCTGCGGCGCCGGGTGATGCAGGTCCAGCGGACCGTCTAGCCGATGCGGGCCCAGCGGACCGTCTACTCTTCCAGGGGGCCCAGCCAGGCGTTGGCCACCGTATTGTGTGCCGATTCGTCATCGGAGGGGTGGAACATCCCGGCCAGGACGTCGCGGTAGAGCCGCTCCAGTTCCGAGCCCCTGAAGTAGCTTGAACCCCCGCTGACGCGGATGGCCAGGTCCACAACACGGCGCGCTGTCTCTGTGGCGTTGACTTTCAGGCCCACCAGTTTGGGGAACCATTGGGCCCCGTGGTCGGCCAAAGCGTCGACGTCGGCCGTCACGGACCGAAGCTGCGGGTACAGGTTGTCCATGGCCATGGCGGCGTCCGCCACCTTCCAGCGGATGTCCGGGTCCTGGGCGTAGCTGCGTCCACCATTCTTGAAGGACGTCCGGCGTTTCACTGTCTTCACGCCCACGGCCAGGGCACGTTCGCCCAGCCCCGTGTAGACAGCCGCCAGGAGGCTCTCAAAACAGGCGAAGATGGCGAAAATCAAGGGGTCGGCGTTGGGGCCGACGGGAAGTTTCCGGAAGATCCGGTCCGCTGGGACGGACACACCGTCCAGGACAGTGGTGGCGGACTGGCTGGCCCGCATGCCCAAAGTGTCCCAGTCGTCCAGGATCCGGTAGCCGGGGGTCTCGCGGCTGATGAAGCCGTGGACGAGTTCGCCCGCGCCGTTCCGGGCATCCGGGTCCTTTCCAAAGATGCCCAGGCGGGTCCAGGCAGGTGAGAGGCTGGTGAAGATCTTTGTCCCTGTGAACGAGTAGCCGCCGTCCTGTTCCGGCGTGGCGGTGGTCCGGGAGTCGAAGAGGACCGAGTCGTTGCCGGCCTCCGAGTTGCCGAACGCGAACACCTCCCCCTGGGCGGCTTCTTCCAGGACGAAGTCCAGCGAGTGGTCGCCCCGGGTGGCCAGGACGTGGGCGACGCCGGTCCAGACCAGGTGCATGTTGACGGCCAGCGCGGTGGCCGGAGCAGCCGTTGCCAGCCTGCGCTGGCACTGCGCCGCCGCTTCAAGCCCGAGCCCCTTGCCGCCGTCGGGCGCTGGCACGAAGAGCTTCAGGTACCCGGCCGCCGCCAGCTCCTGAAGGTCCTCGTGGAAGAAGGCGTTGTCGCGGTCATATGCGGCGGCGCGGCCGCGGATGCGCTCGAGGAGCTCATCCGGCAGCAGTTCCTCCGGGGTCATGGCTGGTTCCTCTCAGTAGTTGGTCAGCAAGGTGTTCAGCACGCGGGCACCGAACTTGAGGGAATCGGCCGGGACGCGCTCGTCCACACCGTGGAACATGCCGGTGAAGTCCAGCTCATCCGGAAGCATGAGGGGCGCGAAGCCGTAGCCGGTGATTCCCAGGCGGCTCAGTGACTTGTTGTCGGTGCCGCCGGAGAGCGTGTAGGGCAGCACCTTGGCGCCGGGATCCTCCTTGTGGAGCGCGTCGATCATGGAGTCCACCAGGTTGCCGGCGAAGGGGACCTCGAGCGAGACGTCGTTGTGGACGTAGCTGACGTCCACGCCGTTGCCGGCGAGTTCACGCACGATCTCGAGGACCTGCTGTTCCTGGCCGGGCAGCGTGCGGCAGTCGACCAATGCTTCGGCGGACTCGGGGATGACGTTGTGCTTGTAGCCGCCCTTGAGGAGGGTGGGGTTGGTGGTGTTCTGCAAGGTGGCGCCGACGAACCTGGCCACCGTACCGAGCTGGTTGAGCAGGAGGTCCGGATTGTCGGCGTCGAACTCCACGCCTGTAAGTTCGGTCACCCCGTCAAGGAACTGGCGTGTGGTGGGGGTGAGCTCGATGGGCCACTTGTATTCGCCGATCCGGGTGACGGCAGCGGCCAGGCGGGTGACCGCGTTGTCCGTGTTGATCTGGGAACCGTGGCCGGCCCTTCCGTGGGCAACCAGACGGAGCCAGGAGATGCCCTTCTCGGCTGTCTGCAGCAGGTACGTCCGCTGGCCACCGATAGTGGCTGAGAACCCGCCGACCTCGGAGATGGCCTCGGTGGCCCCCTCAAACAGTTCGGGGCGGTTGTCCACGGCATACCGGGCCCCGTACACGCCTCCGGCTTCCTCGTCGGCAAAGAACGCGAAGATGATGTCCCGCTTGGGCTTCCTGCCCTCCCTGGCGAAGCTCCGGAGGACCGAAAGGATCATGGCATCCATGTCCTTCATGTCGACGGCGCCGCGGCCCCAGATGAGCCCGTCCTTCAGTTCTGCGCCAAACGGGTCAACCGACCACTGGTCACGGAGTGCGGGGACAACATCCAGGTGGCCGTGGACCACCAGGGCGCTGGCCGACGGGTCCTCCCCTGCCAGCCTGGTCACAACGTTTGCCCTGCCGGGCGCGGACTCGAAGATCTCTGCGCTCAGGCCCACCTCCTCGATAAGCCCCGCGGCATACTCTGCTGCCGCCCGCTCCCCCGGCCCCGACCCGTCCCCGTAGTTGGAGGTGTCGATCCGGATGAGTTCCTGGCAGATCCGGACAACTTCATCCTCGGGCAGGACATCAGGCATTGAAGGCTCCTTGGTAGGGAATGACTGGGCGGCGTTGGGCTTGAATCGCTGTCCTCAGCCTACCCACTTGGCCCGATTCGTTGTTCTCCGAAAAGTCGTGTTAGAGTTTTTCTCGCTGCTTCGGAGAGGCGCGAAACGCTGAAAGGCGGGACGGCTTCTGCGAATTACCACCTGCGCGGGTGGCGGAATGGCAGACGCGCTAGCTTGAGGTGCTAGTCCTCGAAAGGGGGTGGGGGTTCAAGTCCCCCTCCGCGCACAAATGGGAAGCCCCGGAAGATCCTTGATTTTCCGGGGCTTCTTTCGTTTCCACAGCTGCACGGGCACTTTACCGACCTTCCCGGTACGCCGAACGATTGTGACTCCCTGCCGTCCGCGAACCGCGGCCAAGGACAAGGACCGCCACCGCCATGCCGACGACTGCACCGATCAGGGTTTCCAAGCCCCGCTCCGCAATCAGAATCCCTGGCTCGGTGGGATGGGCCAGCTCGGTCATGATCAGGATCAATGGCGTGAAAAACACCAATGCCAAGCCGTAGTGCCGGGTCATGAACAATTCCGTGGGGAACTGCAAAGCGGCAATCAGGACCACCAGCAGCACCGCACCAGGTTGCTGGGACAGGATCAGCGCGGTGACGCCGAGGCCGACGAAGGTTCCCAAAATGCGGTGGAGCCCGCGCCGTATACGGCCGGCAAAGTCGGCTCCGGCAAGCGGTACTGCCGCGGCAGCCATCGCCCAGTAGGCATGGCCGTCACCGGTGAGCTGGCCTGCTGCTCCCGCGCTGCCGACGGCGAGGACGTACGCCAGGGCATGGATTATGGCTACCCGCAGCCGCGCGCCTGTCAGCGATGGGGCTACCCTGCGTACGCCTGCCTCCCATGACGTCCGGCGCCAGACCCCGCCAGCCACGCCGACCGCTACCGAAAAGCCTGCAGAGGCGGCGGCGACAGCGACGACGACCGGAACCGGGGCAACGGGTGGAACGGACGCGCAGGCGCCCAGTGCGAAGATGCCGAAGAACGGCCCAACAGGTTTCAGGTTTGCCCGGTCTGCCGCCAATGAGCCGACGCCCGCTGCGAGTGATTCCACCAGGATCAGCACCCAGGATCCGGCTTGGGCTGCCGAGAGAACAGCACCGGCCGTGACCCCGGCGATCAGCAGTGCTGCGGCCGTCAGCTGGTGGTAGAGCCGCAGCTGGTGGCGCTCGTCCCGGCCGTACATTCCCGTGAAGGCGCCGAACACTGCGTAGATGGACAGGTCGGGGCGGCCGAGGACAAGCAGGGCCGCCAGGGGAACCGCAACGCTGACACCCACCCTGACGGCGGCAAGGTGGTCGTTAGTTGCCGGACGGACGGAGAGAAAGCCGATGGCCAGTTTGCCCCTACAGCCAGGAGATGTAGTAACCGCCCGGACTCCAGTGGATGACACCGCCTTGGTAGTTCTGGGCGACACTTCCATCATTGCCGGTTGAATATTCGTCGCTTGTCGGGTAGCCAAGGCGTCCGGATTCAAACCCTGTTGAGGCCCAGATGGATCGGGTGGCCCCAAAAGACGCGTGCGCTCCGGTTGCCGGTGACCAGATGATGGCCCCGCGTTGGTAGTTCTGGTAGACGCCGCCGTCGCGGAGCCCTGTTACTTCGTCTGTTACGGGATACCCCAGGACGCCGTTCTCGAAACCGGTCGCCGCCCATTCGCCGCGGATTGCTCCCACGGAGAGGTGTACTCCCGTTGCCGGTGACCAGATGATGGCCCCGCCCTGGTAGTTCTGGTAGACGCCGCCGTCACGGAGCCCGGAGACCTCATCCGTCAGCGGGTATCCCAGGCGGCCGTTCTCAAAGCCAGTGGCCGCCCAGAGTCCCCGGATCGCGCCCACCGAGATGTGTACTCCCGTTGCCGGGGACCAGATAATGGCCCCGCCCTGGTAGTTCTGGTAGACGCCGCCGTCACGGAGCCCGGAGACCTCATCCGTCACCGGGTATCCCAGGCGGCCGTTCTCAAAGCCCGTGGCCGCCCAGAGTCCCCGGATGGCGCCCTTGGAGACATGTGCTCCGGATGCAGGCGAGTAGAGGATGCATCCTTGCTCGAAACACTGGTATCCCCCGTTGTCCTTAAGGCCGTAAACCTCACCCGTGGTGGCCGCTCCGAGTGCGCCGTTCAGGGACGCTGCCTTGGCAGCTATCGGGGTCTGCGGGGCTGGAACGGCGACGGCGGCCGAAGCGTCGATGAGGCCGGCACCGCATCCTCCGGAGCAGGTTCCCGGGAGGGGACGGGCGGTGGCCTTGAGCTTTGCTTCGATTTGGGATGGCACCAGTGAGGGATCGGCGGCTTTCATTAGGGCGCCAACAGATGCCGCCATGGGCGTGGCCATTGACGTTCCCATCATGTACCCGTAGGTCTCGGCGCCCGGGCTGGTTGTTCCGGCATTCAGCGTGGAGAGAATCCCCGCATCGGTGTCGCCTCCCGGGGCCATGACGTCGACCGCGGGACCGAAGTTCGAGTACGACGCCTTGGAGCCGGACTTGTTGGTGGCGCCGATGGCGATGACGTTGTTGCAGTTCGCCGGCGCGTCGTTCGACGCTGCCTGGTTCTCGTTGCCTGCAGCCACGAAAACCGTGGAGCCCCGGTTCACGGCGCCATCAATGGCAGCCTGCATCGTGGCAGGGCATGCGGCAGTTCCGCCCACACTGAGGTTAATGGTTTTCGCCGGATTGGGGTTGTCGGGTACGCCGGTGACAGTTCCCCCGGAGGCCCAGGTAATGCCGTCGGAGACATCAGAGAGGTAACCGCCACAGGAACCGAGTGCGCGGACCGGCTCGATCTTCACGCCGGGAGCTGCGCCGCTGACTCCCTCGGCGTTATTGGCGACGGCGGCGATAATCCCGGCCACGTGAGTTCCGTGCCAGGATGAGTTGGCGGAGGAGCCGGAACCGCAGGCGCCTGCGGTCCGGAAGTCGCCCGGGTCGGAGGGATCAGGGTCCCTGCCGTCGCCGTCCCCTGAAGAAGCTGGATCCGCGATCATGTCGTAGCCCGCAATGACGTTGGCCTTGAGGTCGCTGTGCGCCGTGATGCCGGTGTCGACCACGGCGACGATCTGTCCCGTACCCGTGGTTTTATCCCAGACCGAGGGGACCCGGATGCCGACATTGGGATCGGACAGGGCCCACTGCTGGGCGTAGTAGGGGTCGTTGGGTGTGGCCGACGGGTACATGAGGATGTCAGGCTCCACTGAAGCGACATTCGCCCCCGCGGCAATGCTCTCCAGCATCCGCTGGGACTCGGCAGCGTTGAGCCGGCGGCTTGCTTTCACTACTTTTGCGTCCCCGGCCGTGGTCTTGACCTCCCGGACGTCGATGGAGGTATCACCGGCAGCCTTCGCATAGGTCTTGCCTCGTTCTACGGCGCTGCCCGCTGCTGAGGGCTTGAATTTGACGATGAACTGATCAGTGGGCAGCGCCGCGCCCGCAGAACTCCCCGGTGCGGAAGGACCAGGGGGCACCGCTGGGTTGTTTGCGGCGTTGGCAGTTGCTGCCGTGGCAGAGGCAACAATCGTGGTGGCGATCAACAGACCCATGGCGGTGTTGCCGATGCGGGCTTTTGTCATTCCAGTCTTCTTCGTGCGCATATCCACTCCTCTGGGCCTCCCAGTTCCACCAGCGAGCCTACTAACATCGCCCCGCCCGCGGGACCCCCTCATCATCCCCCAATGCATGTCGGTCAAACCCCCCAATGCACCCGGGTAGGGGTCAGGCCAGCCGGGCCCGTACGATCTCGCTGACGGCCTTGCCGTCGAAGCGTCCGCCGATCTTCGGGGTAACGGATTTCATGATGGACCCCATGGACCGCATCGTCAGCTCGGCGCCGTCCGCTTCCAGGCTGCCGATGACCTCGTCGACGATGGCTTCGGCTTCCTCACGGGTCAGTGCCTTTGGCAGGTAGGTCTCTATCACCTCAGCCTCGGCGATCTCCGCCTCCGCCCGGTCGGCGTGGCCCGCCGCGGAATAGGTGGCAGCGGTGTCCCTGCGCTTGGCAGCCTCCTTTTGCAGCAGCGCGGTGACCTGGAGGTCATCGAGGTCGATGGGTGTCTTTCCGGACTTTTCCCGCGTTTCGATCTCGCCCAGGACGTTCCGGACCGTGGTCAGGGCCACCTTGTTGCCGGCTTTCATATGGACGACGACGTCGCCCTTCAGCTTTTCCTTTAGTGACATGGTGATGTGCCTCATCTTCGTTAGCGGGGGAAATGGCTATGGCCAAGCCTATTCCGCCGCTCCATCGGCCGCTGCTGCTGGGCTTGCGGCCGCACCTTCCGCGGACAGCGGTTGCTCAGGTCCGTAGGCTAGTTTGGGAACCCAGTCGCCCGGTCCCCCGGGCCCGAAGGGAGCACCGAGTGGACAGCACGGTTGGCAAGTGGTTTCTGAACTGGGTCGAGCGTGGCAACCCCGCGTCTGATATCCAGGCGGGTGGCGCAGGAACTCCGGCATGGTCAGAAGGCAACCTGGTCCGCCCCCTGGTGCATGGAGCGGCCTACTTCTCCAGGCTGCAGGATGAGTTGCGAGGCCTCCAAGCGGGTGACAGGGTGTGGTTCACAGACTGGCGCGGCGACGCCGACGAGCAGATCGCAGCGGACGGGACCACGATTGGTGGGTTGCTGGCCGGACTGGCCAGGTCCGGAGTGGAAGTACGCGGCCTCGTCTGGAGATCCCACGGCGAGCGCATCTCTGCGCCCATCAGCGGCCGCTCCAACGAACTTCTCAGCCGGCAGATCAACGACGCCGGCGGGGAGGCCCTGTTGGATCAGCGGGTGCGGCTGTTCGGCTCGCACCACCAGAAACTGGTGGTCATCCGCCATCGCGACGACCCCTCCCGGGACGTCGCCTTCGTGGGGGGAATCGACCTTTCACACAGCCGCCGGGACGACGCCGGCCATGCCGGGGATCCGCAGGCGGTGAAGATGGATTCGAAGTACGGCCAGAGGCCCCCGTGGCATGACGCCGCCCTCGAACTGCGGGGCCCTGTAGTTGCCGATGTGCTGGCCGTGTTTGCTGAACGGTGGAACGACCCCCACCCGCTTGACCGGCACACGCCGTACCGGATGCTGTTGCAGCGCCTGGCCCGGATGCCGCGGCACCCCAAGCCACTTCCGGAGGCCGCTCCTCCCCCGCCCCCGGCCGGTCCGCATGCCGTACAGCTGCTGCGCACCTACGGCCTGAAGCACCCGCCCTTCCCGTTCGCCCCGGATGGCGAGCGCAGCATCGCGCGGGGCTATGCAAAGGCGTTCGGCCAGGCCCGCTCCCTCATCTACATCGAGGACCAGTATCTGTGGTCCCCCGAGGTGGCAAGCGGAATAGCAGCGGCTTTGGAGCGCAACCAGGAACTGAATGTGATCATCGTGGTGCCCAGGTACCCTGACTCCGACGGCTTCCTGGGCGGCCCGCCCCGGCGCTTGGGGCAATTGCGCGCCATCAGCATGCTCCGGAGGGCCGCACCGGACCGGGTGGGGGTGTTTGACCTGGAGAACTCCGAGGGGACGCCGATCTACGTCCATGCCAAGATCTGCATTATCGATGACACCTGGTTCACCTGCGGATCGGACAATTTCAACCGCCGGTCCTGGACCACCGACAGCGAGCTTACCTGCGCCGTGATGGACGCCTCTGCCGAAGGCCGGCAGGACGCCGGAGCACGCAGCCCAAAGCCCCGGCCTCTCGCCGCGGAGCTGCGGCGGCAGCTGTGGGCCGAACACCTCGCCCTGGACGAAGACGACCACCAACTCCAAATGGGTGGGGCGTTGCAGGTATGGAACCGCGCGGCCGATGCCCTGGACCGCTGGCACAGCACAGGCCGCCATGCGCCGCGGCCCCCTGGGCAGGTGCGCCGGCACGTCCCCGAACCCGTCCCGGCCCTCCACCGGCTTTGGGCCGAGCCGGTCTACCAGTTCATTGTTGACCCGGACGGCCGTCCCCGCGGACTACGCGGCACCACCCGTTTCTAATCCGGAAACTCCTAAGGACTTGAAAAATAGATCCTAAGCATGCTTATGATGTTGTCAGCCGATGCGAACGGCTGCCAACCACAGGAGGTAACACCATGGGACTGGGCGACAAAATTGAGAACGCTGCCGAAAAGGCCGGTGGCAAGGGCAAGGAAGCTGCGGGTAACGCCACTGGCGATGAGAGCCTGCGGGCCGAAGGCCAGGCGGACCAGGCAAAGGGCGGCCTGAAGCAGGCCGGCGAGAAGGTCAAGGACGCTTTCAAGGACTAACAAGCGACTCTTCAAAAGGGCGTACCCAGCGAACGGGGTGCGCCCTTTTGTCATGCCCCCGGGCCGGCACCGCAGCCACCCCTGCCTGCTGCCAGCGGGTCCCTAACCCCGGCTGGATTCCCCCAAGCTTGCCCGCGGGTGTTCCCGTGCCCTTGACACCGGAACCGCGTGGATCTTGGATCATTCTTAAGTCGTGCAGTGGGCGGTTCACTTATTGCATCCCCTGGTTCGGGATGGTTTTCAGGGAGCACACATGGATGCCGGGACCATACTCGGGTTCATTGCAGGGTACCTTGCAACCCTGGCAGGCGTATTTCTCCTCTATCTCCCGGTCATCGCACTGTTCGTAGCCCTGTTGGTTGCGGCCGGTGTCCTTCAACTGCTGTTGTTGCCCCTAATCATCCTGGTCCGCAGAATGCGGCACCGGACTTCTGACCAGGCCACGGACGGTTCCTGGATTCTGGGCCGCTAGACGCGAGACGCCAGGCAGCAGTGGGCGCGCCGCCAAACCGGGGACGTTAGCTGCTCAGCCTCTTCCCGCCCGCGCCTGTCCCGCCGTCGTCTCCTTCTGATTTCAGGTGCCCGGATGGGTGGGACCGGCTCCAGCGGGTACTTACCCAGTAGCAGTGCAGGCGATCCGGCAGTGGAGAGGCACATGAGCGAAGAACGACGGCGGGAACTCGGGGAGTCCGACGCCCCACTTGAGCATGACCTTCAGGAGTCGTTCGAACGGACGGTGGGCCAGGGGGCTGAGCGGCTGCATCGCACCATGCGGAACATCCTTGTCACCGGCGTGTTCGGTGGCTTTGAAGTGGGCCTCGGCATCATGGCATACCTGGCGGTGCTCCATGAAACGGGAAACCATCTGCTCGCGGGCCTGGCTTTCAGCATGGGGCTCATCGCCCTCCTGCTGGCACACAGTGAGCTGTTCACGGAGAACTTCCTGATGCCTGTTGCGGCCGTCGCTGCAAAGGAAGCGAGCTACACCCAACTGGCAAAACTGTGGGGAGGAACTCTCATATCAAACCTGCTGGGCGGTTGGATCTTCGTCTGGATCGTCATGGTGGCATTTCCCGAATGGTCAATGGTGGTCAGCGAGAGCGCCCACCATTTCGTTGATGCACCGTTCTCACTGCAGTCCATCGCCTTGGCAGTCCTGGGCGGAAGCACCATCACCCTCATGAGCAGGATGCAGCAAGGCACGGACAACGACGTGGCGCGCATTGTGGCCACCGTTATCGGCGGGTTCCTGCTGGCTGCGCTGCCGCTCTTCCATTCAATCCTCGACTCCCTGCTGATCTTCGCTGCGATCCACTCCGGCGCTGACATCAACTACGCGCAGTGGCTGGGCTGGTTCGGCTACACGCTGCTGTTCAACGTGCTCGGCGGCATCATCCTGGTAACCCTCCTGCGCCTGGTGCGGACAAAGGAACTTATCCAGAAACGCCGCGCGGAGGCACCTGCCGACCCCGATGCCGCCCGTAAACCCTGACCAGCAGCGGTAGCTTGGAACCCGTAGGAATTTTGCAACCGGACGTGGGAGAAGATGTGAAAGCAATCGTGTACGACGCAACGGGTCCGTCATCTGTCCTGAAGCTGCAGGACAAACCGTTAGCTGATCCAGGTGCGGGCGAAGTACGGGTCCGTCTGGTGGTGTCCGGGGTGAATCCCACCGACTGGAAGTCACGGTCCGGCAGCGGAAGCAACAAGCTGGCCGCCCCCAAGGTTCCCAACCAGGACGGAGCCGGCGTTGTCGACCAACTGGGGTCCGGGGTAGCCGGTTTCAACGTGGGGGACCGTGTGTGGCTCTGGGATGTCGCATGGGCCGGGAATGAAGGTACGGCGCAGGAATACGTCGTTGTGCCAGCTCATAAGGTGGTGGCATTACCAGACGCCGAATCCTTCGATACCGGTGCCTCGCTGGGAATCCCTGCGCTGACAGCACACCGCGCCCTGACCTCGAACGAAGACGGACCGGACAGGCTCTCCCCCGGAGCCCTGGCGGGCCGCAGCGTATTGGTCACCGGAGGTGCAGGGGCAGTGGGGCACGCGGCTATCCAACTGGCACGCTGGGCCGGGGCTGCCGTCATCACCACCGTCAGCGGAGACCATAAGGCTGAACTTGCCCGGCGTGCCGGCGCTGAAACGGTCGTTAACTACCGGACGGAGGACGTGGTCCAGGCCGTCAAGGCAGCGGCACCGGACGGTGTGGAGATCATCGTGGACGTCAACGCACCGGCCAACATCGAAACAGACCTGCAGGTCCTCAAACGTGGCGGCACCGTCTCCATATACGCAGCCAATCCCGGGGAATCGCTCAACGTACCCATCCGCGAAAGCATGACTAAGAACGTCCGCTACCAGTTCATCCTCACCTACACGGTGACGGACCGACAGAAAGAGCATGCTGTAGCGGCCGTCGCCGAGGCCCTGGCGGCGGGCGCCCTGCGGGTCGGCGACGACCACGGGCTGCCCCTGACGCGCTTCAGCCTGGAGCAGACGGCCGCAGCGCATGATGCTGTGGAACAGGGAGCCAACGGGAAGGTGCTCATCGACGTCGCACCTGCACCCTAATCCGCTTCGCCGGTTTCAGCGCGAGAGGCGGTCCCGGGCGGCGTGTTCAACCAGGACAGGTATGAACGCGCGGACCCTGCCGGTGTCCAAAAGGCTGTGCTCCTGCTGGACCACGTCCTCGATGTGTTCCCTGGGCAGGGCGGGAAACTTCACCGCAAGCCTGTCCACCACGTCGCCCAGCGCCCGCAACTCTTCGCTTACTCCCATCGGGAAAGTGTCAGCGTTTCAGGGAAGGCCGTCAAGACTTGACGCGCAAGGCTGCGGCAGGCAAGGGAAGCGACAAACAGTGTCCGTCGCACGTTCAGCAGCCCAACAGAGCAAAGCGTCCGACGGCGGGCGCCTGACCGGGCGCGGCCGGGCTACCGCGGGTGCTCCACGCCGATGCACCCGCGGTAGTACGCCGTCCTCAGTGCGGGTGCAGCCTGCGGCTCCGGGGGTGCCGGTTGCGCCCCTGGGGGTGGGAACCGGCAGCGACCGGCCGGTACTCAATCCGCCGCTTCTCCGTCCGAATGTCGCGCCGTTCCTGCCGCCGCGCTTTCCTTTCGGGGCGGTCAATGGCGGACAGGATCGTCAGCGTCACGGTAATCCACAAGAACGCCGTTCCCAACACCAAGGCGATTTCCAGCTCAGTGCTCATGCACCAATTTTAGGCCGCAGGGGCAGCACTCCAACCCTGCGGACCCACATCAACGGCCAGTAATTCCACAGCGTTTACAGAAGCCCCAGCCCCCTTACGGCAGCCATGACATCGGGCACCTGGACCGCCAGCAGGGCAGGATCGGGTTGGGCCGCGAACGTGTCCCCGCGCCGGAGTTCCGCGCGGGTGAGGACCACATGCGGCCCCGGAGGGGGGCCCCAGATTTCAGGCGGGGCCGGACCGAACAGCACCACCGAGGGTGTCCCGTACGCGGATGCCAGATGTGCGGCCCCGGTGTCGGCCGAGACCACCAGGCGTGCGGAGGCGATCGTGGCGGCGAACTCGCCAAGGCTCAACACCCCGGCAAGGACGGCGGTGCCCGGAAGACCTGCGAGACGGCACACTTCCTCCGCCCGTTCCCGTTCCGATGTCCCGCCGGTGAACACCACCTGGTGTCCCGCTCCTGCGAGCGCCGCGGCCACCGCCGCAAAGCGCTCCGCCGGCCACAGCCTGCTGCCGTAGGCAGCCCCCACGTGCAGGACGGTGGCGCCCGGGACCGGGCTGGGCATGTGCGGTGTGTTCAACTGCACGTCCAGCGGATCGGCTTCGATGCCATGCCACTCCACGAGCCTTACCCAGCGTTCGCGCTCGTGCAGCTCAGGCCGCCAAGGAGGGCCGTCCCGGTGCCCACTTCGGTGGCCAACGGTCTGCCGTGCCTTCAACGCCTCGATCCGCCCCTGGCTCTCCGGACCGCTGCCGTGCAGATTGACGGCCACGTCCACCACACCCGGTTCCATCGCCAGCGGCTCATCCAGGCCGTGCGTCGGGAGCAGCTCATAGCCGCCCACCAACCCCAGGGCTTCGGACAACCAGCCCTGGGCCGCATAGCGCAGCCGGTGTTCGGGGAAAGCGCGCCGGATTCCCTTCAAGGCCGGCACCGCGACCAGCAGGTCGCCCAGCTTCAAGGCCCGCAGGACCAGGAGCTCCGGCTTCCCATCGGCAGGAATCGTGTCGCTGGACTGCCGGGCCGTTTCGGCGCCGGTCATGCGTCCTGCCTGGCGAACTTGGTGGCGGTAAGGCTAAGGACGTCCCCGTACACTTCAGGCACCCCGATGCCGGCCACCACTGAGTCGTCGTGTTCACAGCGTGGTGCCGTCCAGCCGACCTGGGTGACATCAACGCCGCAGGTGGGGCAGGTGGTCACCCAGGAGGCGTGCACGCGGTGGAGGCTCCTGCCCAGGGCGCCGGCGTTGATCACGTTGCCCGCCCAGAAAATTCCCACCGTGGGCACGCCCAGCGCCTGCGCAAGGTGGCGGGGACCGCTGTCGTTCGCCACGACAGCATCAGCTTGGGCCAGCAGCGCCACCAGTCCCGCCATGTCGAGTGCCCCGGCTACGGAGCGCACGCCGGCTGACGCCGCCTGCACGGCAATTCCCTCCGCCAGGTCCTGCTCGCTGCTGTCCCCAACGATGACCACGCGGAACCCGTCAGCCGCGCAGGCGGCCGCCAGTTCGGCGAACTTCTCCGCCGGCCAACGACGGCGGGGGTCGGTGGCGCCGGGATGGATCACCACCAGCGGCTGGCCGGGCTCGCCGTCGGCAGCCTCCGGGGCTGCTCCCCCTACGATGGGTGCCAACCGGGCCTCAAGGTCAATGGGGAAGGCGCCGGCGAAGCCGGCCACCTCCAGGGCGCGCAGCGGTTCGTGCTGGTAATAGAGGTAGGGGATGGTGCGTTCCAGGCTGGCGGCATCTGCTGTCCTGGTGCCCACTGTGTGGCGCGCCCCCAAGCGCAGCAGGAATGGATTCGAATACCGTCCGCCGCCATGGACCTGGACGGCGAGGTCGAAGTTCCGGCTGTGCATCTGCGCAAAGAACCGCTCCAGCTCTTCCGGATCCTCTTCGCCGGGCCGGACTCCCTCGGCGAAGGGCAGGACCACCACTTCATCGACGGGGCTATCCAGTGCCGCGAGCAGCGCCTTGTGGATCGGCGTTCCCAGCAAGGTGATGGTCGCTGCCGGGTAGGCCGTCTTCAACGCCGCCATGGCCGGGATCGCGAAAATCAGGTCCCCGAGGCCGCCCCCACGCAGGACCACGATCCTGGACACTGCGTCGAACTTCTCCAGCACGGGACCGACACCCACGCCGACTTGTCCGGCACCGCCGAACTCTGCGGTGAGTTGCTCCAAAATCTGCCCCTTTCGTCACACGGAGGGAACAGCAACCGGCCGTCCCTCCATTGCCCATGCCACCGCGATACGGTTCCAAACCCGCGGCCGCTCCTATGAACCTTTACCCAATCGGCGTCGGATCTACGCTTCCTGTTGGGGAATACCGGCTCCATGCTGTACGTTTCATACCCGACAGCCCATCAAAGAAAAGAGAAGCACCCAAAGTGGCAACCGATTACGATGAACTGCGTTCCGACGTCAAGGAATCGCAGGACAACTCACTCGAGCAGCTCCAGTCAGCGAATGCTCCCGACGCCCGTAGCGTCGTGCAGGAGTTGGACGAAGCTGACGGGCTGGACGGCGCCGGGGTCCCTGGCGGCGAATTCGTCGCTGAGGAACTCGTAGTCCAGGTCATCCCGCAGGCTGAGGACGAGTTCACCTGCTACTCCTGCTTCCTGGTCCGCCACCGGTCCCAGATCGCCCGGCAGAAAGACGGCCACAGCTACTGCACCGAGTGCGAAGGCTAGGGTCAAAACCTTCCACCAGTGGCAAAACCACTACTTTTGCCCGAAAGGCACGCCGCACCAGGCGTGCCTTTCGGTTTTAAGCATTCACCCAGCCCGGCTTCGTAAAGTTGGGCACAAGACGTACGACGCCGGCACTCCCCCGCTTCGGCCCGGCAGCCAGGAGGCAACGGTGGACAGTCCCGCCAACATATGGAACGCGTTCATCGCGGCCTTCACCCAAACAGCGGCGCCTGCCGTCACATGGGTTGAGATGCTCCTGTCCCTGGCAGCCGCCGTTGCCCTGTCCATTCCGCGCCGCAGCTGGCGCTACTTCGGGCTCCTCGCCACCGCCACACACGAACTGGGCCACGCGTTTGCCGCCGTCACCTCCGGCCAGCGACTAACAGGAATCCGGCTCCGGCTTGATCATTCGGGGACCACCACCACGTACAGCCGGAGCAGGCTGGCGGCCGCGTGGTCGTGTTTCTGGGGCTACCCTGTGCCAGCCATGGTGGGTGCAGCTTTCGTATGGTGTGGGCTCAACGGTTGGGGCCCGGCAGCCATGGCCACCAGCGCGCTGGTCCTGGCCGCGTCACTGGTCTTCCTGCGCAACCTGGCAGGATTCGCCATCACCGCGGCAGCCATTGCCGGCGCCGCCGCCCTGGGGTTCCTTGCGCCTGTTTCCGTCGTTGGTCACGTGGCCGTCGTCCTCGGCCTGGCACTGCTGGTGGCCGGCGTCCGCGACCTGCTGAAACTTACCAACGTGCACCTCCGCCGCCGGGACCGGCTGTCCAGCTCCGATGCCTACCTCCTGTACCGCGCCACCTCGATCCCGTCCGGGATCTGGATAACCCTGTTCACGCTGATCGTTACCGGGGCATGGCTGGTGGCCTGGCAGCCAATTTCGATGATCCTGCTGAAAGGCGCCTAGATTCCCAAAGCGGCGCCTAGGCTGGTGGCATGAGCCAGGAAACGGAAAGCACCCACACAGCGGCCGGCGGCATCAACGGGCACAGCACCCGCGGAGCCTATGTGACCGGCGGAGCGGAATTCACCCGCGACACCAATTACATCGAAGACCGCATCACCAGGAACGCCGCTCCCGGCAGCAACGGCGAGCCGGGCTGGCCGGTAGAAGCCGGGCGATACCGCCTCATCGCCGCCAGGGCCTGCCCCTGGGCAAACCGCACGGTCATTGTGCGCAGGCTGCTGGGGCTGGAAGAGGCAATTTCACTGGGCCAGCCCGGCCCCACCCACGACGCCCGGTCCTGGACCTTCGACCTTGATCCCGGCGGCGTGGACCCGGTCCTTGGGATCGAACGCCTGCAGGAGGCATACTTCAAGCGTTTTCCCGGCTACCCCCGGGGCATCACCGTGCCCGCCGTCGTGGATGTAAACAGCGGCGAAGTTGTGACCAACAACTTCCCCCAAATCACCCTTGACTTCTCCACCGAGTGGACGGAGTTCCACCGGCCCGGCGCCCCGCAGCTCTACCCCGAGCACCTCCGCGACGAGATCGACCAGGTGAACAAGCGGGTCTTCACGGAGGTCAACAACGGCGTCTACCGCTGCGGGTTCGCCGGCTCGCAGGAGGCTTACGATTCAGCGTACGAGCGCCTGTGGACTGCGATGGACTGGCTTGAGGACCGCCTCTCGCGGCAGCGCTACCTGGTGGGCGACACTATCACCGAGGCGGATGTTCGGCTGTTCACCACGCTCGCCAGGTTCGATCCCGTGTACCACGGACACTTCAAGTGCAACCGGCAGAAGCTGAGCGAAATGCCCAACCTGTGGGGTTACGCGCGGGACCTGTTCCAAACGCCGGGTTTTGGGGACACGATCGACTTTGTGCAGATCAAGCGTCATTACTACATCGTGCATGAGGACATAAACCCCACCGGCATTGTTCCCGCGGGCCCTGACCTCGGCGGATGGCTGCACGACCATGGCCGCGAATCCCTGGGCGGGCGCCCCTTCGGTGACGGCACCCCTCCCGGGCCTGTCCGGCAGGGTGAGGAAGTGGCACCAGGACACGGCGCCGCCAAAGAGCGCTAGTCCCGCAAAGGAAACCGCTTTCCCTCTACACTGTCAGGCATGCAGACTTCTCTGGGTTTTGTGGCGCCGGGATACGAAAACGTCCTGGCCCTGTTCGAGTCCCTGCTCGCCGAGGATTCCCGTTACAGCGCGCAACTGGCTGCCTATCACCAGGGTGTGCCGGTAGTGCGCCTGACCGGCGGGCCCGACATGACCGCCGACACGCTGACCGGCGCGTATTCGTGTTCGAAAGGCGTTGCCGCCATGGTTATCGCCCTCCTTGTGCAGGATGGCGTTCTGGACCTGGACAAGACAGTGGCCCACTACTGGCCCGAGTTCGCGACCCATGGAAAGGACAGGCTGCTGGTCAGGGAGGCTCTGTCCCACCAGGCCGGGCTTCTGGGCGTTGACGGCGGCTTTGCCATCGAAGAGTTCACAACAGCCCGGGCCGCCGGCCGGCTCGCCGCCGCCGCTCCCGCTTGGGAGCCTGGCCGGCAGTTCGGCTACCACGCGCTCACCATTGGGATCCTGATGGAGGAGTTGTGCCGCCGGACCACAGGCGAGGCGCTGCAGGATGTTTATGAGCGGAGGATCCGCAAACCCCAGGAAGTGGATTTCTTCCTCGGCCTTCCCGAGGACCTGGACTCACGGTACCGGGACGTCCTCTACGAGGAGGAGCCTGGCCAACCGTGGGTGGACCCCCTCAGCCTTGAGGGCCTAAACAGCAACGCCCCGGTGAGCGGCATCATGGAACTGCCAAACATCCGGTCTGTGCGCGCCGCGGGCATGTCTGCCGCCGGCGGCGTGGGCTCTGCTGACGGACTGGCCCGGTTGTACGCCGCCGCTACGACCGGCGTCCAGGGCATTGAGCCGTTCCTCACAGCGGACACCATCACGGCAATGACGCGAGAGCAGGTGTGGGGACTGGACCGGTCCTCGGGGCTGGACAATGCCTTCGCCGTCGTCTTCATGAAACCGCATCCCTCGCGGAACTTTGGCAGCCACCGCGCCTTCGGCCACGAGGGCGCCAACGCGGCCCTCGGGTTCGCCGACCCGTCCTATGGCCTGAGCTTCGGGTATATCCCCCGGCGCGCGGAAGAGGGTCGTACTCCGGGCCGGGCCCACCGCCTGGCAGCTGAGGTAAGGCGCTCAACAGCAGGTTTGTCCTGACGCACCCCCGGCCCTACTGTTGTCCGGATGGGCAATACTCAGGCACGGCCGGATGCACGGTGGGCTCGGGGGACCCAATTTCTTAGACAATCGGTGGCGGGACTTTCTGCTGCCTTCGCGGCACAGCGACTGCAACTGGCGGGGAAGGCGGCCATAGCGGCGGGGCTTGCCTTCGCCATTGCGCCGCTCATGCCGGGCGCGGCATCGCACTACGCGTACTACGCGCCGCTGGGTGCACTGGTGGCGATGTACCACAACGTCGCCGGTTCGGTGAAGCAGGGGGCCCAGGCCTTGGCCGGGCTTGCGATGGGTATTGGCCTCGCTTTCGTCCTGGTGAGCATCAGCGAACCCTCACCACTGACGGTCGCCCTGTTCATGGGGGTGGGCGTGTTGCTGGGCGGGTTGCCGGGCATCGGGTCAGGCAGCGATTGGATTCCGACGGCGGCCCTGCTGGTTCTGCTGGTCGGCGGCAGTAATGCGGAAGATTTCTCGTACGGCTACCTGGTGCAGATGGCGGCAGGAGTGGCGGTAGGCATTGCAGTGAATTTCCTGATCTTCCCTCCGTTGCACCTCAACGCGGCTGCCTCAAGCCTGGCTGACCTGCGGCTCGCATTGGGCCGGCAGCTGACGGACATGGGCGCCGCCCTCAAGGAGAAATGGCCGCCGGAGCACGAGGACTGGTCGCGCAGGTCGGACGAACTGGCGGAAGCGGCACGCTCAGTGCGGCATCTGGTCAAGGAAGCGGACGCCAGCCGCCGCGCCAATCCACGCCGGAAACTGCACCCGCGCGACATCGACCGGGATTACCAGGACCTGAGAAACCTGGAACGGGTCACCTTCCATATCCAGGACATGACGGACGTGCTTTCCGACGTGATCTGGGAAGATGACGTGCCCTACGCCATCCCTTTGCAGGACAACGAACCTCTCGCAGACGCCATCACGGCCACCGGGGAACTGGTGTCCACGGACACCGAGGGTGACGCCCAGGAATGGAAGGACCGCTACGACGCTGCCGTTGCGGCGGTGGAGGCCTGCATGGCCGCCACCGCCGCCAGGCCCGCTTCGCAGGGAACGGTCCCTGCGTCAGAATCGGTCCTGCTCAGCCTTCACCGGATCCTGCGTGCGGTGCGGCCGAAGGACTAATGCCGGATGTCCCGCGCCACTGTCTACAGGGCAGCAACAGTGCCGGTGAAATGGCGCCGCCCGGAGCGCGGACTCCACGCCACAAAGTTGGAGTGTTTCCACGCGCCGGAGGCACTTTGTTCGCTGTCGATCTCCAGGGCCACCCGGGACGGCAGGAAGACTGGTGCTTCGAATTCAACGTCCCAGCTGAAGGAATCGCCCCGGGCCGGGCCCACATCTGCAAGGGCCCGCGACGCCAGGTACATGCCATGCGCGATCGAACGCCGCATTCCCAGTGCCTTGGCCGAGAGTACGCTCAGGTGGATGGGGTTGAAGTCCCCCGATACGGAGGCATAGGCGCGGCCGGCATCCACACCCAGGTGCCACAGGGCGGTTGGGTCCGGTGCCGTGAAGTCGGCCCTTGCCGGGACGGCAGTGGGTTTGTCGATCCCCGGCAGGAACACCCCCTTGGCCAGATAAGTGGACACCCCGCGCCAGTGCACCTCGGCAGAGCCGGCAGGCCGGACCTCCGCCACAACGTCCACCTGGGTGCCCGCGCGGTGTCCGCGCAGGTTTTCCACCCTGGCGGTCATGTCCAGAACGTCGGTGAAAACCAAAGGTGTCCTCTGCTCCACGCTGTTACGCAAATGGATCATGCCCAGCAGGGGAAGTGGAAAGTCGTCCCGGTTCATGACGCTCATGGCCAGGGGAAATGCGATGGCATGGATAAAACCGGCCGGCAGGACGTCGCTGGCCGTCTCACCGATCAGGTGCTGGTAGGCGGTGAGCTTTTCGACGTCTACAGCGACGCCCCTGACCTCGTGGCTTTCCGTCGGAAGGACCGAGGTGTCATGGTTTCCCAGGAGCCTGCGCCGTGCAGCCGTCGCGGCGGCGTTGACGTAGAGCTTGGACAGGGACGGCATCTCGGCCAGGACCACTGGTTGCTGGAGTGTCATGCCCCCACCAGGTTCTGCCCGCACACCCGCAGCACCTCCCCGTTGATGCCGCCTGCGGCGTCGCTGGCCAGGAATGCGATGGTTTCCGCAACGTCGGCGGGAAGGCCGCCCTGCTGGAGCGAGTTGAGCCGCCGTGCCACCTCTCGCACGGCGAACGGGATGCGGGCCGTCATCTCGGTTTCGATGAAGCCCGGGGCCACGGCATTGATGGTGCCGCCGCGCGACGCGAACAGCGGGGCGCTGGCCCGAACCATTCCCATCACTCCCCCCTTGGATGCGGCGTAGTTGGTCTGTCCCCTGTTCCCGGCGATGCCGCTGGTGGAGGCAACTGAAACGATACGCGGCGCAGGTCCGAGATGCGCGGATTGCAGCAGTGCCTCATTGATCCGGAGCTGGGCGGCGATGTTGATGTTGATGACGCTGTTCCACCGCGCGGGGTCCATGTTGGCCAGCAGCTTGTCCCGCGTGACACCCGCGTTATGCACCACGATGTCCAGGCGCCCGTGCCGCTGGACGGAATGGTCGAGGATCCGTTGCCCCGCTTCCGCGCCGGTGATGTCCAGCTGCAGGGCGGTGCCCCGCACCTCGTTGGCTACGGACGCCAACTGGTCCCCGGCAGCCGGGATGTCCACCAGGATAAGCGTGGCTCCGTCCCGGTGCATGGTCCGGGCAATCTGGGCTCCGATGCCGCGCGCGGCCCCGGTGACGACGGCAACTTTTCCTCCCAGCGGCCGTTCGGGGTCAGCGGGAAGCACGCCGTCCTCCGTTGAAACCGTGAGGAACTGGCCGTCCACGAATGCGGAGCGGGCGGAGAGGAAGAACCTGATCGCGCCAAGGGCGCTTGGGCTGGTGGACGTGGTGCCGTCTGCGAGGAGGATCCCATTTCCCGTTGCCCCGGCCCGCAGTTCCTTGGCAAGGGAGCGCAGGAAGCCATCCACCCCCTGCCGTGCCGCTGCCGCTTGGGGCGAGGACGCCTCCGCCGCGGGACGCGACAAGGTGATGATCCGGCCGCCGGCCCGCAGGTCGCGGAGCGAACCGGCCGCGGCCAGGACGGGCTTTTCCAGGTCGGCCGGGTGCTCCACCCCGTCCAGGACAAGGATGATGGCGCCCAGCTTTTCGGCTGGGACCGCGTGCCGCCTGACGTCAAGGTCCCAGGAAAGCAGTTCCGCGGCAAGCTTGTCCGCCCCTGCGGTATCCCCCACGACGACGACGGGGCCCGCCACCAGCGGCTGGCCCGGCTCATAGCGGCGCAGGACAGCGGGTTGCGGGAGGCCCAGCTTTTTTGCAAGGTTGCGGCCCGGGCCGCTGTTGACCAGTTGTGTGTATGTATCTGCCACGCCGCCCTCCTACAGGGATTCCAGGATCGCGACGACGCCCTGGCCGCCGGCTGCGCAGACGGACACCAGGCCGCGGGCGGGTCGGCCCGTGGAGGCCGCCTTGTCGTGCAGCATCTTGGCCAGGGTGCCGACGATGCGGCCGCCGGTTGCGGCGAACGGGTGGCCTGCCGCCAGTGAAGAGCCGTTGACGTTCAGGCGCGACCGGTCGATGCTCCCGAAGGCACCTTCCAGGCCCAGGCGGGTCCGGCCGAATTCCTCGTCCTCCCATGCCGCCAGGGTGCTGAGGACAGTGGCGGCAAAGGCTTCGTGGATTTCGAAGTAGTCAAAGTCCGCAAACGTCAGGTTTTGCCGGGCCAGCAGCCGCGGGACAGCGAACACGGGCGCCATCAGCAACCCGTCCTTGCCGTGCACAAAATCAACCGCAGCAGCCTCGGCGTCAATCACGGCTGCCAGCTTGGGCAGGTCACGGGCGTCTGCCCACTCGTCGGACGCCAATAGCACAGTGGAGGCGCCGTCCGTCAGCGGCGTGGAGTTGCCAGCCGTCATGGTGGCATCTGCACCGAGGTTGCGGCCAAATACCGGCTTCAGGCCAGCGAGCTTCTCCATCGAAGTGTCCGCGCGAAGGTTTGCGTCACGCGTCAGTCCGCGGTACGGGGTCATCAGGTCATCAAAGAACCCCGACTCGTATGCGGCGGCAAGGTTGTGGTGGCTGTTCAGGGCCAGCTCGTCCTGGGCTTCCCGGGAGATCTTCCACTGCGCGGTGGTAAGGGCCTGGTGCTCGCCCATGGTCAGCCCGGTCCTGGGCTCTGCCGTGCCCGGGGCCAGCGGCGCCAGATCCTTTGGCCGCAGCCGGCTCAGGATCTGCAGCCGCTGCGGAAGCGTCTTGGCCCGGTGGAGGTCCAGGATCACCTCGCGAAGCCCTTCGCTCACAACCACCGGTGCATCGGACGCCGAATCAACGCCGCCGGCGATGGCGGAATCGATCTGCCCCAGCTTGATCTTGTTCGCCAGTCCCACCACCGTTTCAAGGCCTGTGGCACAAGCCTGCTGGAGGTCGTACACGGGAGTCTCGGCGGAGAGTGCCGAAC
Source organism: Arthrobacter sp. E1SS-5 (assembly GCF_057073715.1). Classification (NCBI taxonomy): domain Bacteria; kingdom Bacillati; phylum Actinomycetota; class Actinomycetes; order Micrococcales; family Micrococcaceae; genus Arthrobacter; species Arthrobacter sp. E1SS-5. Next base: position 2,181,106 of record NZ_CP172703.1, on the reverse strand, counting down.
CCAGTACGGCTTCCCTGGTGAGGTTGAAGTCCTTGGAATGCTTGAGCACCGCGCCCGCTGCCACCTGGCCGATCCGCTCGTCCTGAAGTCCGAAGCGTGCAATCAGGCCGTCCAGGGCAGCGGTCAGCATGTCCTGGTTGGAAGACTTTGCATAGGCGCCGCCCGCACGGGCGAAGGGAATTCTGTTTCCGCCGACAATCACCGCCCTCCGGGTTGCAGGGACGGCGGCTGAAACTGATTTATCAGGCGCGGGGGTGGACTGTCCGTCTATGGACATGGAAGGCTCCTTGGGTCACATGCGGTTACCGATACCCAGCGTACCTGATACGCTGGGTATCGTGAACTTCCAGGACACAGCCCGCACTCCTGCCGCCGGGCTTGAGCAGACCGCAAACTCCGACGGGCGTTCCTCGCGTTGGCAAAGCCACCGGGAAGAACGCCGCAGGGAACTGATCAAGCAGGCCCGCCGTGCAGTGCATGCACTTGGCAGCGACGCTTCCATGGAGGACATCGCCACCGCCGCCGGAACCTCCAAGTCGGTCTTTTACCGTTACTTCGGGGATAAGGCGGGGCTGCAGCAGGCCGTGGGCGAAGTGGTCCTGAGCCAGATGCAGCACCGCATCCAGGAGGCTGCGCAAAGCGCCGTCACGCCCCGGGAAGGGCTGCTGGCGATGGTCTCGGCCTACCTGCAAATGGCGGACACCAGCCCCAACGTCTACGCGTTCGTCACCAGCTACGCTCCCGCCGACCAGGCCGGCCCTGCCCATCCTGCAGCCGCCGGCGGCCCGCTGGGGCACTTCTTCGACGCCATCGCGGACATGATCGCCAAGCCGATGCGCTCGCACCTCGGCGACGTCGGAGAAGCGGTCATCGGGTACTGGCCCAAAGCGGCCATCGGCCTGGTGCGCAACGCCGGCGAACAGTGGCTCAGCACCCCCGACTCCCCTGCCAAGCCCACCCAGGAGACCATGGCCCGCCAAATCACGGCGTGGCTGTGCGTTGGCATCGCCCCTGAACTCACCCCCGCTTCACCGACCACCAAGTTATCCGCCAAAGAAGGACTGTGACATGACTGATGTAGTGGAACGCCAAGCCCGCAGGGGCCTGCGCCCCGCGGCAAGCTCTGCAGCCACTCCGGACAAAAGCTCCACGCCCGCCGTCGACGTCGAGGCACTGGGCCGGCAGCTCCTGGGAAAGTGGGCCGACGTCCGCCTCCAGGCAAGGGACCTGGCCGCCAGGCCGGAGCTGCACAAAGTGGAGGGCCTGACCCACACGGACCACCGTGCGCGCGTCTTCGGCCAGCTCAAATACCTCGTGGACAACGAAGCCGTGCACCGCGCCTTCCCGTCTGACCTGGGCGGCTCCGACGACCACGGTGGAAACATCGCAGGGTTTGAGGAACTGGTGGTGGCCGACCCGTCGCTCCAGATCAAGGCCGGTGTCCAGTGGGGACTCTTCGGTTCGGCAGTGATGCATTTGGGAACGGCAGAACACCACGCCAAGTGGCTGCCGGGAATCATGAACCTTGAAATCCCTGGCTGCTTCGCCATGACGGAAACAGGGCACGGCTCGGATGTGGCCAGCATTGCCACCACCGCAACGTACGATCCCGACACCGAAGAGTTCGTCATCCATACCCCCTTCCGGGCAGCGTGGAAGGACTACATCGGCAACGCCGCCACTGACGGCGTGGGCGCAGTGGTCTTCGCCCAGCTGGTCACCCACGGCGTGAACCACGGCGTCCACGCCTTCTACGTGGACCTGCGGGACCCGCAGACCAAGGAGTTCCTGCCCGGCATCGGCGGCGAGGACGACGGCATCAAGGGCGGCCTGAACGGCATCGACAACGGCCGCCTGCACTTCACCAATGTCCGCATCCCCAGGTCCAACCTCCTGAACCGGTACGGCAACGTCGACGCGGACGGAACCTACACATCACCCATCGCCAGCCCCGGCCGGCGCTTCTTCACCATGCTGGGCACCCTGGTCCAGGGCCGGGTATCCCTGGACGGCGCCGCCGTCGCCGCCTCCAAGGTGGCCTTGAAGGCGGCCATCCAGTACGCCACCGAGCGCCGCCAGTTCAACGCTTCCTCCCACACGGAAGAGGAGGTCCTGCTCGACTACCAGCGGCACCAGCGGCGCCTGTTCACCCGTTTGGCCACCACCTACGCGGCCGCCTTTGCGCACGAACAGCTCCTGGAGAAGTTCGACGACGTCTTCTCCGGCGCCCACGACACCGACGCAGACCGCCAGGACCTGGAGACCCTGGCGGCAGCGCTGAAGCCGTTGAGCACCTGGCACGCGCTGGACACCCTGCAGGAATGCCGTGAGGCCTGCGGCGGCGCAGGGTTCCTGATCGAGAACCGCTTCGCCTCACTGCGCGCGGACCTGGACGTGTACGCCACGTTCGAGGGCGACAACACGGTCCTGCTCCAGCTGGTGGCCAAGCGCCTGCTGGCCGACTACGCCAAGGAATTCCGCAACGTGGACTTCGGCGTCCTGGCCCGCTACGTGGTGAACCAGGCAGCCGGCGTCGCAGTCCACCGCACCGGCCTGCGCCAGGTGGCCCAGTTCGTGGCGGACTCCGGATCGGTCCAGAAGGCCGCCAACGCACTGCGGGACGAGGAAAGCCAGCGCGCACTCCTCACGGATCGGGTGCAGACCATGGTGGCCGAGGCAGGAGCCGCCCTCAAGGGCAGCAAGCGCCTCCCGCAGGAGAAGGGCGCCGCCCTGTTCAACCGGCACCAGAACGAACTCATCGATGCCGCCCAGGCCCACGCGGAGCTGCTGCAGTGGGAGGCCTTCACGGAAGGCCTGCACCAGGTTGCGGACCCGGGAACCAGGACGGTACTGACCTGGCTGCGCGACCTGTTCGGCCTGTCGCTGATCGAGAAGAACCTGTCCTGGTACCTCATGAACGGCCGCCTCTCCATGCAGCGGGCCCGCACGGTGGGCGGATACATCAACCGGCTGCTGGAGAAGATCCGCCCGCATGCGCTGGACCTGGTGGACGCCTTTGGATACGGCGAGGACCACGTCCGTGCAGCCATCGCCACCGGTGCCGAAAAGATGCGCCAGGACGAAGCCCGTACGCATTTCCGGAATGAACGTGCCAGTGGACAGGCCCCGGTGGATGAGAAGGTGCTGATCGCCAGGACCGCCGCGGCGGGCCGCAAGGGCTAACCAGCCAAACTGCGGCGCCGTCGTACGTTGTGCTTGCGGGACGATCAGCCGGCGGCCGGCAGCACGGAGCGGTACACCTCAAGGGTGGTCTCGGTGATGGACTCCCAGGAGAAGTGCTTTTCTGCCCGCTCCCGGCCGGCCTGTCCCATCGCACGGGCGCGGTCGGGATCGGACACTACTTCGGTCAGTGCGTCGGCAAACTCGCTGACGAACTTTTCCGGATCCAGGGGTGTCCCCGTGCCATCCGTGACCTGCTCCAGGTCCACCAGCAGGCCGGTGCGACCATGCTCCACGACCTCGGGGATTCCGCCGGTGGCGCTGGCCACCACTGCCGCGCCACAGGCCATGGCTTCGAGGTTGACGATGCCCAGCGGCTCGTAGATGGACGGGCAGGCAAACGCAGTGGCGTGGCTGAGCACCTGGATGAGCTCATGGCGCGGCAGCATCCGCTCGATCAGCACCACGCCCGTGCGCTGCTTCTGCAGGTCCTCGATCAGGGCCGCTGTCTCCGCTGCGAGTTCCGGGGTGTCCGCCGCGCCGAGGCAGAGGACAAGCTGGACGTCCGCCGGCAGCTTCGCCGCCGCCCGCAGGAGGTAGGGGACGCCCTTCTGGCGTGTGTTTCTTCCCACAAAGACGACACTCGGCTTGGCGGGGTCGATGCCCAGGGCGCGGACGGCGTCGTCGTTTTCGTCACGCCTCCACAGCTCCACATCGATGCCGTTGTGGACCACGCGGACCTTTGCAGGGTCAACGTTGGGGTAGCTGCGCAGGATGTCCTGGCGCATGCCCTCGGACACCGCGATGATCGCGGCCGCAGCTTCGTACGCAGTCTTCTCCACCCATGAGGAAAGGGCGTAACCGCCGCCGAGCTGTTCAGCCTTCCAAGGCCGGAGCGGCTCCAGGCTGTGGGCGCTGAGAACGTGCGGAATTCCGTGTAGAAGGGAGGCCAGATGGCCTGCCATGTTGGCGTACCAGGTGTGCGAATGGACCAGGTCCGCGCCTTGCACGTCCGGCACAATGCGCAGGTCCACACCGAGGGTCTGGACCGCCGCGTTCGCTCCGCCAAGGTCCTCCGGGACCTGGTAGGACGTTACCGTCGCGCCATGGTAATCGGCATCACGGGGAGCGCCGAAAGCACGAACCTGCAGGTCAACGTGCTTACTAAGCACCCTGCTCAATTCGGCTACGTGTACCCCGGCGCCGCCGTAGATCTCCGGCGGGAACTCTTTAGTCACAATGTCTATTCGCACAAGACCCAAGGTAGTCGTTCACGGATAACTGTTCTAGTGTGAAGGAGTCCGGGCATACCGGACTGTCTTGGGAGTTACGAAGGCGTACAGGAGCGACCATCATGCCGTTAACAAAAAAAGTCCTGGCCATTGTCCTCGCAGGCGGCGAGGGAAACAGGCTTATGCCACTGACGGCAGACCGGGCCAAGCCCGCCGTGCCTTTCGCCGGCAGCTACCGCCTCATCGACTTCGCGCTGTCAAACCTGGTGAATTCCCGCTACCTGCAGATCGTGGTGCTGACCCAGTACAAGTCGCATAGCCTTGACCGGCACATCTCCGAGACCTGGCGGATGTCCACCCAGCTCGGCAACTACATCGCTTCCGTCCCGGCGCAGCAGCGCGTGGGCAAGAGCTGGTTCCTGGGCAGCGCCAATGCCATCTACCAGTCCCTGAACCTCATTCACGACGCCAACCCGGACATCGTGGTGGTGGTGGGTGCGGACCACGTCTACCGGATGGACTTCGCCCAGATGGTTGCCCAGCACGTAAACAGCGGCGCCAAGGCCACGGTGGCCGCGGTCCGGCAGCCGCTGCACATGGCCAACCAGTTCGGCGTCATCGAAACGGACCAGAACGATCCCCAGAAGATCGCAGCGTTCGTGGAAAAACCCGCGAGCACCCCCGGTCTTGCCGCGGACCCCTCCCAGTTCCTGGCCTCCATGGGCAACTACGTCTTTGACGCCGACGCCTTGGTGGCCGCGCTGCACGTGGACGCTGAGCGACTGGACACCAAGCACGACATGGGCGGTGACATCATCCCCTACTTCGTCAACCGCGGCGAGGCCGGCGTTTACGACTTCACGCTCAACGAGATCCCCGGCTCCACTGAGCGCGACCGCACCTACTGGCGCGACGTAGGCACCATCGACTCCTTCTACGACGCCCACATGGACCTCATCTCCCCGCTGCCGGTCTTCAACCTCTACAACTCCGAGTGGCCCATTTACACCCGGCAAACCACTTCGCCGCCGGCCAAGTTCGTCCGCGGCAAGAACAACACCGTGGGAACCGCTCTGGACTCCATCGTGGCCAACGGTGTGGTGATTTCCGGCGGCGTGGTGGAAGGCTCGGTGCTGTCCAACGACGTCTACGTGGCCACCAGCGGCCGCGTGATCGATTCGGTCCTGATGGACAAGGTGCAGGTGGGTGAAGGGGCAGTGATCAACCGCGCCATCCTGGACAAGAACGTCAAGGTGCCCGCAGGTGCTGCCATCGGGCTTGACCCGGACCTGGACCGGGCGCGGGGGTTCAAGGTCACCGAATCCGGCATCACGGTCCTGTCCAAGGGCCAGGAGGTCCCGGAGCCCGGCGAGGAAGAACGGAAGCTTGCCGCGCAGCATGTCAGCGTCCTGCCCAGCGCCATCCGGGCCGCTGCGGAGCAGTATCCGGACATGCGCGAGGCCGCGGACAAGGTTGCCGGCACGCATGCTGCCGCGGCCGCGGAGGCCGCACCGGCCGGCAGGCTTTCCTGACGCCCGCATCGCCGCCGCTTTCCCCGCAGCAAGCCAGCAGGCCGGGGCACCACTGATGGTGCCCCGGCCTGCTGCGCACGCGGTAAAATTGACCCAATGAGCTCCCCCGACCTGACCCCTGAGGACATCCAGGCCTGCCTCAAGGTCCTGAACACCATTCACGCCTACGACGAGGAGCACCCGGACTATCTCGCGGTACGCCGTGCGACGGGAAAGATGTTCAAAGCGGTCAAGCGCCACCGCAGGGTCACCAAGCGCGATTTGATTGCCGAGGCTGACAGGGCAGTCATCGCCCAGACCGCCACCGCAGCGCCGGACCGGATCGACGACGAGACCCGCGGCAACAAGCTGGAACCGTCCGCCACCGGCAAGATCGCGGGCCACCTCATCAGGTCCCGCCCCTGCTACATCTGCAAACAGCACTACACCCAGGTGGACGCGTTCTACCACCAGCTGTGCCCGGAGTGCGCCGCCTTCAGCCACAGCAAGCGTGACGCCCGGACCGACCTCACCGGGCGTCGGGCCCTGCTCACCGGAGGCCGGGCCAAGATCGGGATGTACATAGCCCTGCGCCTGCTGCGCGATGGGGCGCACACCACCATCACCACCCGGTTCCCCAAGGACGCGGCCCGCCGCTTCGCCGCCATGGAGGACAGCGGCGAGTGGCTCCACCGGCTCCGGATCGTGGGCATCGACCTGCGCGATCCTGCCCAGGTCATGGCCCTCACCGATTCCCTCAACGAAGCCGGCCCGCTGGACATCATCATCAACAACGCCGCCCAGACCGTGCGCCGGTCCGGCAATGCCTACAAGCCCCTGGTCGATGCCGAGGACGAGCCACTCCCGGCGGCGCTGGAGCACGCCAACGGCGGCCCTGAGCTGCTGACCTTCGGCCACGCCCATGACAAGCACCCGCTGGCGATTGCCGGCAGCGTCACGGAACATCCCGTCCTGGCCGGCGACGCCGTCACTTCACTGGCGCTGTCCACCGGGTCCGCGTCGCTGGAACGGATCGCCTCGGGGACAGCCATCGACGCCGGCGGTCTGGTTCCCGACCTGGCCACCATCAACAGCTGGACGCAGGTGGTGGACGAGGTGGATCCGCTCGAAATGCTCGAGGTGCAGCTCTGCAACGTCACCGCGCCGTTCCTCTTGGTCAGCCGCCTCCGCGACGCCATGAGGCGCTCCACCGCGCGGCGGAAGTACATCGTGAACGTCTCTGCCATGGAAGGCCAGTTTTCCAGGGCCTACAAGGGGCCGGGGCATCCGCACACCAACATGGCCAAGGCTGCCCTGAACATGATGACCCGCACCAGCGCGCAGGAAATGCTGGACACGGACGGCATCCTGATGACGGCCGTAGACACGGGGTGGATCACCGACGAACGTCCGCACTTCACCAAGGTCCGGCTGATGGAGGAAGGCTTCCATGCTCCCCTGGACCTGGTGGACGGCGCGGCCCGCGTCTACGATCCCATCGTCATGGGTGAAAAGGGCGAGGACCAGTACGGCGTCTTCCTGAAGGATTACAAGCCCAGCCCCTGGTGATGGGCGTATGCTCACGGCATGAGCAACGAGTCATCTACCCAAGTGCAGAACCTCGAACACCACGAATGCTGGGCCATGCTGCGGACGGTGTCCGTGGGAAGGCTGGCCGTGCTGGCGGACGGGCGTCCGGATATCTTCCCGGTGAACTACACAGTGGACGGCGGCACACTGGTCTTCCGCACCGCCCAGGGAACCAAGCTGGCCGCAGCCACCGGCGGTGAGGCCGCCGTTGCCGTCGAGGCGGACGGGGTGGATCCCGACACGGGCCTGGCGTGGAGCGTGGTGGTCAAGGGCACCGCTGCGCTGGTCAAAAGCACTGAGGAAGTGCTGGAAACTTCCCGCCTGTACCTCTTTCCCTGGCAGGCCGGCCGGAAGGATGCCTTTGTGCGCATCACCCCGGACTCGGTCACGGGCCGCCGCTTCAAGGTCACTGATCCGATGACCTGGTGGACCCAGATCAACGGCTCCGCAAAGGCGTCGCAGGAATAGACCGACAGCGGCCAACAAGAAATGTACGACGACGGGTTCCCCGGCCGGGAAGGCCGGGGAACCGGCCGTGTCAGGCCAGTTGGGTGATTTCGACGCTCACCTTGAGGGCGGACCCGCCTCCCCCTGACAGGATGCCCTTCAGCGGGGGCACGTCCCGGTAGTCGCGGCCCCTGGCCACCGTGACGTGGAAGTCGCCGGCGGGTTTGTGGTTGGTGGGGTCCCAGCTGCGCCAGTCCCCGTCCCACCATTCAAGCCAGGCGTGCGACTGCCCGGCAACGGTCTCCCCGATCCCGGCGCTGGAGCGCGGGTGCAGGTAGCCGGAGACGTAGCGCGCGGGAATTCCGCAGCTGCGCAGGGCACCGATGGCCAGGTGGGCGAGGTCCTGGCACACGCCCTTGCGCTGGCCCCAGGCTTCCTCGGCGTTGGTGGTGACGGCGGTGGAGCCGGACATGTAGGTCATCTCGCCGCGCATCCAGGTAAAGACGGCCATGGCTGCTTCGTGCGGATTCTTCCCGGCCACCACATCGGGGATGATGCCCAGCACTTCGTCGCCGGGGCCGCTCAGCCGGGACTGCGGCAGCCAGTCGCTGAAGGCGTCGAGCGTCTCCGGAGACTTGAGGTCCTCCCAGCCCACGATGTCGGCTTCGGCCGGGATCTTCTCCGCCCGGTGCACCTCGACGGTGATGTTGGAGACCACCTCGAGGCTTTCGTGCGGCATCTGCATGTCGAAGGCTGTGACCCTGGTCCCCCAGTAGTCCCGGTACGTGCTGACCGCCGCCTGCGACGGAGCCACCTTCACTACCGATTCCAGGACCACCTGCTGCGAGTCGGTCAGCGGTGTCATGCGGGCCTCGTTGTAGGACAGCGTCACCCGCTTGTTGTACTTGTAGGCCGTCCTGTGGACGATGCTCAACCGGGTCATGACACTTCTCCCACCCAGGCAAGTTCATCCGCCTGATTGAAGTACTTACGGGAAATGGCGTCCGAGGCCTGGGACACTGCCTTCTGGACCCGCTCCATGTGTTCGGGCAGCTCGGACATGAGGTCGTCCGTCCGGTGGAACTCCAGGAAGGTCCGGGCCTGCCCCACGATGCGGCGGGCGTCGTTGATGAAACCCACGCGCTGCGCGGACGGGTCAAGCTTGGCCAGGCACTCGTCGGCGTCCCGCAGCGCATAGACGATGGACCGCGGAAACAGCCGGTCCAGGAGCAGGAATTCGGCGGCGTGCTGGTCGCCGAATGCCGCACGGCGGGTGCGGAGGAAGGATTCGTAGGCGCCGGCGCAGCGGAGCATGTTGACCCAAGACATGCCGGCAGAGAGCACGTCGCGGGTGGAGAGCATCCGCGCCGTCATGTCCGCGCGTTCCAGGGAGCGGCCCAGGACCAGGAAGAGCCAGCTTTCGTCATGGCTCACCGTGGTATCGGCAAGGCCGCTGACCATGGCGGTCCGCTCCAGGGTCCAGTTGCAGAACCGGTACGTGCCCACCACGTCCTTGCGGTGCTGGCTCAGCCCGTAGTAGGTGGTGTTCAGGCTCTCCCACAGCGCAGAGGACACGGTCTCCCGGGCCCGGCGCGCGTTTTCGCGGGCAGCACCAAGGGAGCCGGCGATGGAGGTGGCACTGGTCTTGTCGTAGGCCAGGGCGTGGAGCAGTTCCGGCAGGCCGAAATCCTCGCTCTGCGGCCGGGCTCCCATGACGGCCAGGAGTTCCTGCGCAACGCTCTTCCGCTCCTCCATGGGAAGGTGGTTCAGGCGTTCCAGGTGGACGTCAAGGATGCGGGCGGTACCATCCGCCCGCTCCACGTAGCGGCCGATCCAAAAAAGGGACTCGGCAATTCGGCTAAGCATTCGCGGCTACCTCCTGCGCGCCCGGAACGTTGAAAAAGAAGTGCCCGACGGCGGGAATGTGGTCAGGTGCCCCGCTCACTGCTGCTGCTCCGACTGGCGGTCGCGCCAGTTGCTCTCCACCGGCCAGACGGAGACCCGCTCGCGGACGGTGACGGACTGCCGGGGCACGGTTTCCACCGGCATCTGGGGTGAGTCGGCAAGGACCCACGTGTCCTTGGATCCGCCGCCCTGGCTGGAGTTCACGATCAGGGAGCCCTCCTTCAGGGCCACGCGGGTGAGGCCGCCCGGGAGCACCCAGACGTTGTCGCCGTCGTTCACGGCGAAGGGCCGCAGGTCCACGTGCCGGGGGCCGAACTTGTCTCCGCCCAGGGTGGGAACCGTGGAGAGTTGCAGGACCGGCTGGGCGATCCAGCCGCGGGGGTCGGCGATGATCCGCTGGCGAAGGGCGTCCAGTTCGTCGTTGGAGGCGTCGGGGCCGATGACCAGGCCCTTGCCGCCGGAGCCGTCCACGGGCTTGACCACCAGTTCCGCGAGGTTGTCCAAGGTGTACTCCCGGGCTTCCTTCTCCTCAAGGCGGTAGGTGTCCACGTTGGCGATGATGGGCTCCTCGCTCAGGTAGTAGCGGATCAGGTCAGGCACGTAACTGTAAACCAGTTTGTCGTCGGCAACGCCATTGCCCACGGCATTGGCGATGGTGACGCCGCCGGCACGGGCGGCATTGACCAGTCCGGGGCAGCCGAGCATGGAGTCCGAGCGGAACTGCAGCGGATCCAGGAAGTCGTCGTCGATCCGCTTGTAGATCACGTCCACCCGCTGCTCGCCGGCGGTGGTCCGCATGTACACGCGGTTTCCCCGGCAGATGAGGTCACGGCCCTCCACGAGCTCCACGCCCATAAGGCCAGCCAGGAGGGTGTGCTCAAAGTAGGCGCTGTTGAATACGCCGGGGGTCAGGACGACGACGGTGGGATCGTCAACACCGGCCGGTGCGGTTTTGCGCAGGGCTGAGAGCAGCCGGCGGGGGTATTCCTCCACGGGCCGGATAAGCTGCTGGCCAAAGGCTTCCGGCAGGCCCTTCGCCATGGCGCGCCGGTTCTCCAGCACGTAGCTGACGCCGGAGGGCACCCGGACGTTGTCCTCAAGGACCCGGAAGGTGCCGGCAGCGTCGCGTACAACGTCGATGCCGGAGATATGCACCCGGACCCCGCCCGCCGGCTCGAAACCGTGGACCTGCCGGTGGAAGTGCGCGCTGGTGGTCACCAACTGGCGCGGGATCACGCCGTCGGACACCACCGTCATCTTGTCGTAGACATCGTTCAGGAAGGCTTCCAGGGCGCGCACCCGCTGCGCGACGCCGCGTTCCAGGACATCCCACTCGGCGGCCGGGATGACCCGCGGCACGATATCGAGCGGAAAGGGGCGTTCCTCACCCGCGTAGTCGAAGGTGACACCGCGGTCCAGGAAGGTGCGGGCCATGGAGTCCGCGCGTGCGCTGACGTCCGCCAGGGACAGCTTCCGGAGTGCCTCCGCCACCTGCCCGTACGAGTCCCTGGCCTGTTGTCCGGGGGCGAACATCTCGTCGTAGGCTCCGGTGCGGCCAGCGGCCTCGGAGTAATCCTGGAATAGGTCTGACATGTCCAATAGCCAACCATCTTTTTGTTTCGAATTCATTTACAGCCATCCATTGTGGCGTGTTGACACCAACGGCCCGGTTCGTACTTTACTGGCCTCTTCGGGCACAGTAGGTAAATGCCAGTCAGCAGAAGCCTTCCCGAGCCGGGCCATGGCCGGTTCCGGCCTGTCCTTGCGCCGCTGGCGCCCGGCCTGCTGACCGCGGCAGCCGCCGTCGCCGCGGCGTTCCTGGTGCATGGACTGCTGCCTGCACTCCCCGCGATGACCCTGGCCGTGGTGTTGGGGGTGCTCGCCGCCAATCTTCCCGGCGCCGCCGGATGGACCGAAGGGCGCGCACGTGCCGGGCTGGACTTCGCGGGCAAGCACTTGATGCGTGCCGGCATCGTCCTCCTGGGCCTGAAGGTCAGCGTCATGGACGTCCTGGGCTTGGGGTGGCTGTCGCTGCTTCTGATCGTGGCGGTGGTGGCGGCCAGTTTCGCCGGGACGTACGCCATCTCGCGCCTCTTCCGCCTCCCGAAGGTGACCTCGCTCCTGGTGGCCACCGGGTTCTCCATCTGCGGAGCCTCCGCCATTGGCGCCATGGCCGCAGTCCGCCGCATCCGGCACCCCGAAACCGTCCTGCCCGTGGCACTGGTGACCCTCTGCGGAACGCTCGCCATCGGTGTCCTGCCCCTCGTCGCCCATCCGTTGGGACTGACGGCAGCCGTGTTCGGCGCGTGGACCGGCGCGTCCGTGCACGACGTGGGCCAGGTGGTGGCCACGGCGCAAACCGCCGGGACTGCGGCGCTGGCGATCGCCGTCGTCGTCAAACTCACGCGGGTGCTGCTGCTGGCGCCTGTTGCTGCCATGGCGGGTGCGCACCATCGGAGGGGCGCCCGGTCCGTTGGCGCCGCTGACGGCAGCATGGCGAAGATGCCGCCGGTGGTGCCGCTGTTCGTGCTGGGTTTCGTGGCCATGGTGGCGCTGCGCTCCACCGGCTGGCTGCCCCAAGGCTGGCTCGAGGCCGGGGCCACGCTGCAGGACATCGTGCTGGGAGCGGCCCTGTTCGGACTGGGCTCGGCAGTGCGGATCCGCAGCCTCCTGCACACCGGCGGCCGGGCCCTTCTGGCCGCACTGGCATCGTGGTTCCTGATTGCCGCGCTGGGTCTGGGGGCGGCGTTCCTCATCGCCGGCTGAGCTTGCCCGGACACCGTGATTAGATAGCCGGGTGTCAAATGAGAATCTGCAGCGCAGCGAAGCCGCCGAACGTTCAGCCTTGATCAGCACCACCAGCTACGACGTCTCCCTTGATGTGCGGCAGGCAGCTGATCCGGCAGTCGCCGGCTACACCAGCCGCAGCGTCATCACTTTCACTGCAGAGGCCGGCTCCAGCACGTTCCTGGACTTCATCGGCAGCAGCGTGCACAGCGTGTTGCTTAACGGCAGAAGCCTGCAGGTGGAGGACGTGGTGGACGGCGCACGGATCCGGCTGGAGAACCTGCGGGCCGAGAACCAGGTGACGGTCACCGGGACAGCCCTGTACAGCCGCTCGGGCGAGGGCATGCACCGGTTTGTGGACCCCGCCGATGGCCAGTGCTACCTGTACACCCAGTACGAGCCCGCCGACGCCCGCCGGGTGTTCGCAAACTTTGAACAGCCCGACCTTAAAGCCACCTACACGTTCCACGTCATGGCCCCGGCGGATTGGCAGGTGGCTTCCAACGGTGCCGAGGTGAACCGCACCCTGCTCACCAGCGATCCGGCCAACGCCTGCTGGGACTTCGCCACCACCCTGCCGATGTCCACCTACATCACCACCGTCCTGGCCGGCCCGTATTTCAAGGCCGAGGACCGCTGGCAGGCAACGCTCGACGACGGCACACGCCTGGACGTCCCGCTGGCCCTTTACTGCCGCGCGTCCATGGCCGAATCCTTCGACACGGACAACCTCTTCGACCTCACGAAGAAGGGGCTGGACTTCTTCAACCGGCTCTTCGACTACCCGTACCCCTGGGGCAAGTACGACCAGGCCTTCGTCCCCGAATACAACCTCGGCGCCATGGAGAACCCCGGCCTGGTCACCTTCACCGAGAGCTACGTCTTCACCTCCCGCGCCACCGACGCCCAGTACCAGGGACGGGCCAACACCCTGCTGCACGAGATGGCCCACATGTGGTTCGGGGACCTGGTGACCATGCAATGGTGGGACGATCTGTGGCTCAAGGAATCGTTCGCGGACTACATGGGGACGCTGGGCGTTGACCGGGCCACCGACTGGGAAACCGCGTGGGTGAACTTCGCCAACAAACGCAAGGCCTGGGCCTACGTGCAGGACCAGCTGCCCACCACCCACCCCATCGTGGCGGACATCCCGGACCTCGAAGCGGCCAAGCAAAACTTCGACGGCATCACCTACGCCAAGGGCGCCTCGGTCCTCAAGCAACTGGTGGCCTATGTGGGTTTTGACGCCTTCATCGCCGGCTCCCGGGAGTACTTCCGGAAGCACGCCTACGGAAACACCTCGCTGGCAGACCTGCTGGCCGCACTGGATGCCGCCTCCGGGCGCGAGCTGTCCGGCTGGGCCCGGCAGTGGCTGCAGACCTCGGGGATTTCCACGCTGTCTTTGGACTTCAGTTCGGAAGGTGCGGCAGAAGGCACAACAACGGACGACGACGGCCTGCTGGGCGCGGTAACGATCGTCCAGGAAGCAACGGACCCGGTCACGGGACGGGAGGAGTTGCGGCCGCACCGCCTACGTGTGGGTTCCTACGACTTCGACGCCGAGGGCGCCCTGGTGCGGACCGGCAGCATCGAAACGGATGTGGCCGGCGCCCGAACAGACCTCCCCCAGCTCGCCGGCCAGCCGAGGCCTGCGCTCCTCCTGCTCAACGATGACGACCTCACCTATGCCAAGGTGCGGCTGGACCGGGCCTCCGAGGCAACGGTCCGCGCATCGCTGGACAGGATTTCCGATCCCATGACCCGCGCCCTTTGCTGGACGTCGCTCTGGAACTCCGCCAGGGACGGCGAAAGCCCCGCATCGCTGTACGTGGAGGCCGTGGCCGCCTTCGGCCCGGCCGAAACCGGCATCGGAGTCCTGCTGAACGTCCTCGACAACGCGATCACCGCCGTCGAACGTTACACGCCTCTGGACAGCAGGGATGAGGTGCGTTCCGCCTTCCTGGCAGCGGCCGCTGCCGAACTGGACCGGGCCATGCCGGGCTCGGACCAGCAGCTGGCCTGGGCCCGCACCCTTGCCACCCTGAGCCGGCATGACGCGAGCCTGCTCCCCCGCCTCCGCGGCCTGCTCGACGGCAGTGCTCCCGTGGAAGGCCTGGCGGTGGACGCCGAGCTCCGCTGGCATCTGTGGCACGCCCTCGCCGCCAATGGGCAGGCCGGCGCGGAGGAACTGGACGCCGAACTGGCCCGCGACACCACGGCGTCGGGCCGGGCAGGACATGCCACCGCCATGGCATCCCGGCCGGACCCTGCTGTTAAAGCAGCGGCCTGGGGTGCGGCAGTCGAAGGCACCGGGCTCTCAAACCAGCTCCTCACGGCAACCATCAACGGCTTCACCACCGCCCCGGCGGCGCTGCTGGAGCCTTACGTAGAGCCCTACTTCGATTGCCTGAGCACCGTATGGGACAAACGCAGCATCGAGATCGCCAGCCGGATCGTCCGCGGCCTTTACCCCGCGGCGCAGGACCTGGCAGCGGGTACCCGTCCCAAAGAGCATTCAGTGGTACGGCGGACCGACGAATGGCTGGCCGCCAACCCGGACGCCCCGCATGCCCTGCGCCGGATCATCGTGGAGCAGCGCAGCCACCTGCTGCGCGCACTCACCGCGCAGGCCGCCGTCGTGGCCCACCACCCATCGATTGCTCCGTAGCTGCCGTTTTCGGGCGCCAAAACGGCAGCTACCCAGCAATGGATAGAGCTAGGGGACGCGGTGGAGCCATTCCTGCGTGCCGAACTTTGCTGCCACCCGTTCCTCTGCGGCTGCCAGTTCGTGTCCCGCCAGCTGTGACGGTGTTGCTCCGTACCGCTCGCTGAACACCTGGGTCATGGCTTCAATGATGGCCGTGCGGGCCAGGCCGGTCTGGCGCCGTAGCGGGTCCACGCGCTTCTTGGCGCTGCGCGTGCCCTTGTCGGAGAGCTTCTCCTTGCCGATGCGCAGGACTTCCACCATTTTGTTGGCGTCGATGTCATAGCTCATGGTGACGTGGTGCAGCATGCCCCCATTGGCCAACCGCTTCTGCGCGGCGCCGCCGATCTTGCCCTGGTCCGTGGCGATGTCATTCAACGGAATGTAGAAGGCGTTGATGCCGAGCTTCTCCAGTGCGGCCATGACCCAGGCGTCAAGGAACGGGTAGGAGTCGGCGAAGCTCAGCCCGTCCACCAGGGTTTGGGGCAGGTAGAGCGAATAGGTGATGCAGTTGCCGGCCTCCATGAACATGGCGCCACCGCCGCTGATCCGCCGGACCACGTTGATGCCATGTTTGGCGACGCCCTCGGGGTCCACCTCGTTCTGCACTGACTGGAAGCTGCCGATCACCACCGACGGCTCCTGCCAGTCCCAGAACCGGAGGGTGGGGGTGCGCTCCCCCGCGCCAACGGCCTCCGTGAGCACCTCGTCCAGGGCCACGTTGATTTCGGTGGGAAGTACCGTGGGTGCGATGATGTTCCAGTCGTGGTCTCCCCACGAAGTGGCCTTGGCCAGGGCGCGGCGCACGGTCACGGCCACTGCATCGGCAGAGAAGCCGAAGAGGACAGCTCCAACCGGTAGTGCGGCGGTGACGGCGGCCGCGAGGTCCTTGGCAGGCGTGGTGTCCGGGAGCCCGGTCAGCGCGCGGTTGATGTCGTCAAGGGCCTCGTCGGGTTCCAGGAAAAAGTCGCCGCTGACGGAGACGTCCGCCAGGGCCCCATCCACCACCGCCAGGTCCACCACCACCAGCTTGCCGCCGGGGACCTTGTACTCCCCGTGCAGGCGCTGGTTGCTGGCGGCATCATGGGCGGGGAAACGTGACTCGGTCATGCTTCCCATCCTGCCCCAGAAAACAGGCGCACGGTTAACGCAGGAGGCCCGCACCGTGTCCGGTGCGGGCCTCCTGTGCAAGCTTGGGCGAAGGAATTACTTCTTGCCGCCGAAGCCCTTGAAGCGAGCGTTGAAGCGCTCGACGCGGCCTGCAGAGTCCATGATGCGCTGCTTGCCCGTGTAGAACGGGTGGGACTCGGAAGAGATTTCGACGTCGATGACCGGGTAGGTGTTCCCGTCTTCCCACTCGATGGTCTTGGAGGAAGACACGGTGGAGCGGGTCAGGAACTTGGTGCCGGAGGCCAGGTCGTTGAAGACAACAGCTTCGTACTTCGGGTGGGTATCAGACTTCATAATTGGACCTTTGTTCGCGCAGCTGGATTTTGCCAGCTGCCAGGTATGAATGGGATGGCTGGGCTCTGTTGCATCAGCCGAAGCCGAAAAAGCAGGACAACCAGCTATCAATCATAGCCGATGCCGGTGGGGCTGACGAACCACGCCCCAGACGCTAGGCCCGTGGGCGAAGCTCCCAGAAGGCCACGGCGGAGGCGGCAGCAACATTGAGGGAATCCACGCCGTTGCGCATGGGGATCTTGACGGCAAGGTCGACGGTGGCAAGCGTCTCCGGGCTCATGCCTGCCCCTTCCGTGCCAAGCACCAGCGCGAGCTTGTCCAGGTTGCGGGATGCGACGGCGTCGACGTCCTCCGCGTCCGGCGTCAGCTCCAGTGCCGCGACGGCGAAGCCGTGGTCCTTGAGCACCTGCAGGTCCCCTGGCCAGTTGTGCAGGCGTGCCCAGGGAACCTGGAACACGGTGCCCATGCTGACCCTGACGCTGCGGCGGTAGAGCGGGTCGCCGCACCGCGGGGAAACGAGCACGGCGTCGATATCCAGGGCAGCCGCTGAGCGGAAGATCGCTCCCACGTTGGTGTGGTCCACGATGTCCTCCAGCACCGCCACCCGGCGTGCCCCGGCCAGAAGCTCCGGCAGCGGCACCGGGGCGGGGCGCTGCATCGCCGCCATGGCTCCGCGGTGGAGGTGGAAGCCGGTGATTTCCTCGAGCAGGGCAGCCGAGCCGATGAACGCCGGAACGTCGGGGTACGCCGTGAAGATGTCGTCGAGGTCCGCCATCCACTTTTCGGCGAGGAAGAACGATCTTGGCTGGTGCCCGGCGGCCAGCGCCCGGCGCAGCACCCGGGACGATTCGGCGATGTACATGCCCTCGGCCGGTTCGCGGAGCTTCCGCAGGTGCACGTCGGTCAGGGTGGTGTAGTCGCTGACCCGGGGGTCGTCGGCGGATGCGAGGTAGTGGAAAGTCACCGGGTGATTATTGCAGCAGGTTGGCGATCATGACGGTCAGGGCCACGATGCCCAGGCTGAAGATCACGGCACGCAGGACGCGGGGCGACAGCTTGCGGCCCACTTTTGCGCCCGTGAGGCCGCCGATGGTGGAACTGACAGCGATGAGCAGCACCACCAGCCAGTTGACCCGGTCGAAGGCGAACAGCAGGTAGGAGATGGCGGCCACCATGTTCACGCCGAGGACCAGGAAGTTCTTCATGGCGTTGGCGTTCTGGATGGTGCCCTTGAGGAACACGCCCAGGATGCCCACCAGCAGGATCCCCTGCGCTGCCACGAAGTAGCCGCCGTACACACCGGCCAGGTACACCAGCACCACCAGGAGGATCCCGTGGCGTTTATCCTTGGCGGCCTGCTCCGGATCGGCCTCGCGCCTGCGGACCCAGTCCTGCAGCCGCGGCTGGAACACGACCATCAGCATGGCCAGGACCAGCAGGACCGGGGCCACGTAGTGGAAGACCTTTTCGGGCAGGTGAAGCAGCAGATATGCCCCCGTGATGCCGCCCAGCACAGACGCCGGCAGCAGGCGCATGACCTGCCGTCCGCGGCCGGCCAGTTCCCGCCGGTACCCGAAGGCCCCGGCGCCCGTGCCGAAGACCAAACCCATCGCGTTGCTCATGGAGGCAGTCACCGGGGCCACGCCCAGGGCGATGAGCACCGGGAAGGTGACCAGGGTGCCGGAGCCCACCACCGCGTTGATGGTGCCGGCCCAGAGCCCGGCGATGAACACAATGATGCTGCTGAAGAATTCCAAGGTAGCTGCGCAGGCCTGTTCTAGCGGCGTGCTGTAGCGGTGTAGCGTCCCGCGTTCTCGGTCACCGCAAGCGGGAGCCCGAAGGTGGTGCTGAGGTGTTCTTCGGTCAGGACCTCGGTGATGGGTCCGGCAGCCACCACTCCCCCGTCGCGCAGCAGCATGGCGTGGGTGAATCCCGGCGGGACTTCCTCGAGGTGGTGCGTTACCAGGACCATGGCCGGAGCGGTCTCGTCCCGGGCCAGCTCGGCGAGTTTGTGGACCAGCTCTTCGCGGCCGCCCAGGTCCAGTCCGGCGCCCGGTTCGTCAAGGAGGAGCAGTTCCGGGTCGGTCATAAGGGCGCGGGCGATCTGGACGCGCTTGCGTTCGCCTTCGGACAGGGTGGCGAAGGTCCTGTTCAGCAGCGGGCCCATGCCCCAGTCGTTCAGCAGCCGGAAGGCGCGCCGTTCGTCGTCGCGCTCGTAGCCCTCCCGCCAGCGGCCGGTGACGCCGTAGGCGGCGGTGACCACCACGTTCAGGACGTTTTCGTGTTCGGGAATCTGGGTGGCGAGGGCTGCGGAGGAGAGCCCGATGCGCGGCCGGAGTTCGAAGACGTCGACGCGGCCCAGGATTTCGTCGAGGATGCCGGCCGTGCCGCTGCTCGGGTGGAGCCGGGCCGCCGCGATCTGGAGGAGGGTGGTCTTGCCGGCGCCGTTGGGGCCAAGGATGACCCACCGTTCGCCCTCGTTGACCTGCCAGTCAACCTTGTCCAGAAGGGTCTTCTTACCTCGGACAACGCTGACGGAGTCCAGTTCCAGAACATCACTCATAGGAGTAGACACTAGGACAAAACGGAAGATGACTGATAACCGGTGTGAAGGGTGCCTAACGGCCCTGCGGCAGCGGCCCGCAATGAATTCAAGCCACCCGTTCGCCGCTGGCTAAGATTGCAGGCATGACTCCGAACGTGACTGCGGTCAGCTATGGCCTGAATATAACCTCCGCCGGGCTGGAGCAGCTGCGTTCCATCCTTGCCTCCCAGGGCGCCGAGGTGCTCGCCGAAACGGCGTCCGGCGACGACCGCTATCAGGTCCAGGTCCTTGAGCTGGCCCTTCCCGACGCGACCGCTGCGGGGCTTTCTGCCCTGCGCGGAGCCGTGGCCGAGGCGGCAACGAAGGGTTTTGACACTGCCATCGTGCCAGCCGCCCTCCGCACCGCTGCGCGCAAGCTGCTGATCATGGACGTGGACTCCACCCTGATCCAGCAGGAGGTCATCGAGCTCCTGGCCGCCTACGCAGGCAAGCGGGAAGAGGTTGCAGCCGTAACCGAAGCTGCGATGCGGGGTGAACTGGACTTCGCCCAAAGCCTCCACGCCCGCGTGGCCGTCCTCGCGGGGCTGCCGGCCGACGTCGTCCATTCCGTCCGCCATGAAGTGAAGCTCAGCGAAGGCGCCGACCAGCTGGTGGCCGCATTCAAGGCCGCGGGCCACACCGTTGCCGTGGTGTCCGGCGGATTCAACCAGATCCTGGAACCGATCGCCGCCGACCTGGGCCTGGACTACTGGCAGGCTAACGAACTGGAAATCGTGGACGGCGCGCTGACCGGCAAGGTGCTCGGCGCGGTGGTGGACAGGGCCGCCAAGGAAAAGTACCTGCGGGAGTGGGCTGCCGCCGAAGGCATTGCTCTTGAGCACACTGTGGCCGTGGGCGACGGCGCGAACGACCTGGACATGCTCGGCGCCGCCGGGATCGGGGTGGCCTTCAACGCCAAGCCTGCCGTCCGCGCCGTGGCTGACGCCGCCCTAAACATGCCATACCTGGACGCCGTCCGCCACGTCGCCGGGGTTTGAGTCCCCTCTTACCAGCGGGAAGGCCCCGCCCACCGGATTAACCAGTGGCCGGGGCCTTCTGCAAACTGCTGCTAGCTGGAAGTTTCCGCGCTCTTGCCGAAGTAATCCGCTCCGCCGGCGTATTCGGTGTGGCCGGACTCGACGTCGGCCGTTGCCATCCCCGCCACAACCTGGGCGAACTCTTCCACGGAGTACAGCTTGCCAGCTTCCGCGCGGCGGGCCTCGATGGCGCCCGGCGTGGAGCGGTCCAGGAGCGTGGCGGTGACCGTGCCTTCGATCATGTCGCCGGACACCACCACCAGTGAGATGCCCTTCTCCGCCAGGTTCGGAATCAGTTCACGCAGGGCGTCCTCGCCGGCGCGCTTGCTGCGGGCCACCGGCTCGTAGGCCGGCATGGTGGGGACGGTGTTGATGAAGTGGGCCTGGTGGCTGGTCACGAAGACCACCCGCGAGCCTTCCTTCATCAGGGGCACTGCGGCGTTGAGCATGTTGATCTGTGCGTCGCGGTTCAGCTTGAGCGCATAGTCCTCGCCCATTCCGGTTTCCATGCCGCCGGAGGCGTTCAGGACCAGGATGTCCAGGGACCCGAAGTTCTCCATGGCGGCGCTGGCGAGGGCCTGCACGCCTTCCTGGGTGGTGAGGTCCGCGCCCACGGCGACGGCGCGGCCACCCGCGGCTTCGATCCCCTGCACCACTTTGTTGGCGCGGGGCGCCTTCTGGCGGTAATTGACCACGACGGCGGCGCCCTCCGAGGCGAGGATCCTGGCTACGTCAGCGCCAATGCCGCGCGATGATCCGGTGACGATCGCGGTCTTGTTGTCCAGCAGTCCCATACAAGCTTCCTTTGTTCGAAACATCTAAATCGTTGTGGCCTGCAGTCCATCATGCCAGCGGCGGTGGCCGGCATCCCTTGTCCAACTTCGACAAAGAAGGACCCGCAGGCTAGTTCCTGCGGCGCCTACCCTGCCGTGACGGAGACCGGCAGGGTCAGTGGCCCATGCCCAGGCCGCCGTCAACCGGAATAACAGCGCCGGAGATGTAGGCGGCTTCGTCGCTGGCGATCCAGCGGACAACGTTGGCCACCTCTGCGGCCTCGGCGAAGCGGCCGGCCGGGATGCTGGCCAGGTAGTCCTTCTGGGTGGCCTCAGGCAGTTCGGCGGTCATGTCGGTGTTGATGAAGCCGGGCGCCACCACGTTGGCGGTGATGCCGCGGGAGCCGAGTTCGCGGGTAAGGGACCGGGCGATGCCTACCAAGCCGGCTTTGGAGGCGGAGTAGTTGATCTGGCCCGGCGCGCCGTAGAGGCCGGAAACCGAGGAGATCAGGACCACACGGCCCTTCCGGAGCCGGATCATGCCCTTGGAGGCGCGCTTGATCACCCGGAAGGCTCCGGTCAGGTTGGTGTCGATGACAGACGTGAAGTCGTCCTCGCTCATGCGCAGGAGCAGGGTGTCCTTGGTGATGCCGGCGTTGGCCACCAGGACTTCCACGGGACCGTGAGCCGCTTCCACTTCCTTGAAGGCAGCATCCACCGAGGCCTCGTCGGTGACGTCCGCCTTGACGCCGAGGATTCCCTCCGGAAGCTGCGTTTCACTGCGGTAGGTCACGGCAACTTTGTCGCCGTTGGCCAGGAACGCCTGCGCGATGGCCAGGCCGATACCGCGGTTGCCGCCGGTCACCAGGACGCTGCGGGGTGCGGACGCTGTTTCTGTCATAGGGGTGCTCCGGAATTCTGCGGCAGGCTGCGCCGCGGTTGCGGGGTGTGGTTTGGGCTGCCTCCGATCTTAGCGGCAGGGCCGCGGCGGGTTTGGGCAGCACTGCCGATGGTGCGAGAATTAAGGGAAGCCTTTGGAGCGTGATCATCCACCGTGACCCTTGAAAACCATGCGGGACGTTTCGCGCCCGGAGAACCGGACCGGTTCTCCGGCGACGCCGAGGTCCACAGCATTACGGACGCCGCGGCCGCACATTCGGAAGATATGCGCCAGCGGATGATCAAGTACGCCCTGGCCATGGGAATCCGCATGGTCTGCCTAATCCTGATTTTCGTGGTGGACGGGTGGTTAAAAATCATTGCCGTGGCGGGAGCAGTTTTCCTGCCTTGGATTGCGGTGGTCATCGCCAATGGCAGCGACAAGGCTGAGACGCCCAGCGACCTGTTGCTGGACTCGGCCCCGTTGGCCGAGCTTGAAAGCCCGCCTCCCCCGGCCGCCGAAGACCAACCGGAAAGCGCCGTGCTCCAGGGCGAGCTGGTGAAGGACGATGACCAGGAACGCGGAGAGCAGGGGCAAGCCAAATGAGCATTTTCGATTTTGCAGCAGGATCGGACGTCGCGTCTGAGACCGCCATGTGTTCCCGGAAAGCGTGCAGGGCGCAGGCGTCCTGGCAGCTTCTCTGGAACAACCCCAAAATCCATACACCCGAGCGGCGCAAGACCTGGTTGGCCTGCGCCGACCACCGGGAATGGCTCGAGGACTACCTGCAGACGCGCGGGCTCTGGAAGGAAACCCTCCCCCTTGCCGGGGACGGCGGATCGCTGGAGCAGGACATCTAGATGTACCGTTTCCTCTTTTCCAGCAAGTGGCTGGGCTATCTCCTGCTGGCCGCCATCTTTGCCACCGCCTGTGTTTTCCTGGGCCGCTGGCAGATGGACCGGCGCGCGGAGACCCTCGCCGAAATCAACCGTGTGGTCAGCAATTACTCGGCCACGCCCATCCCCTTCGCCCAGGCACGGGACCAGTTCAACCAGCTGGACCCGGCCAAGGAGTGGACCCAGGTTGAGTTGAAGGGTACCTACGACGCCGCCGGGCAGCGGATTGTGCGCAACCGGCCCCTCAACGGCCAGCCCGGCTACGAGGTAGTGGTCCCCTTCCGCCTCACCACTGGTGAGACAGTTGTCATCGACCGGGGTTGGTTGCCCATCGGCAACAAGAATCCGGGCAGCCCCGATGCGGTGCCTGCCCCTCCCCCAGGTGAGGTGACCGCCGTCGTGCGTTTGAAGCATGGTGAGCCGGAGCTTCAGCGCGGCGCCCCCGAAGGCCAGCTCGCTTCCATTGACCTCCCCACCTATGCCGCGCAGTTGGGCTCCCCACTGCTCACCGGCGCCTACGGCCAGCTCGCCTCGGAAACGCCGCCGGCAGCCGAGATGCCCGTTGCCTTCCCCAAGCCGTCCACGGACGAGGGCACCCACCTGTCGTACTCCCTGCAGTGGTTCGCCTTCGGTGTCCTGATGTTTGTGGGCTTCGGCTACGCGGCGCGGCAGCAGGCGCGGAACGCCGCGATCGATGCCGAGGACGAGGAGTTGCGTGACAATGAGGCCGTGCACGCAGCGGTGACCCCCCGCCGTCGGCCGGCTCCTCCGCGCAAGCGCAAGAAGGCCACCGCCGAGGAAGAAGAAGACGCCCTCCTGGACGCGCAAGGCTACTGAGGCATGGAGTACGACGGCGGCCCGGTCGCCTTGGTGCGTTCCGCTTTGGTGGCGGCGGGGCTCGGCGACACTGTGCGATCCTTTTCAGCCGGCGTCCCCACTGCAGCCGCGGCAGCTGCGGCCCTGGAATGTGACGTTGCCGCGATCACCAACAGCCTGATCTTCGAGCTCAGCGGTGAACCGCTGCTGATCCTGGCCAGCGGGGCCGCCCGCGTGGATACAGCGCTCGTCGCGGCGCAACTCGGGACGGGCAAGATCCGCCGCGCCTCTCCGTCCTTCGTGCTGGAACACACGGGCCAGGAGGTAGGCGGGGTTGCGCCCGTGGGCCACCCGAAGAAGATCAGGACCCTCCTGGACGAATCCCTGCAGGCCTATGCGGTGCTGTGGGCAGGAGCAGGGGACCACAACTCCATGTTCAGCATCACGTACACCCAGCTCCGGAGCATTACCGGGGCGCTGGAGCTGCAGGTCCGCTAAGCCAGCGTGATCAGGTCCAGGTAGTCCTCGTTCCAGAGGTCCTCAACCCCGTCGGGAAGCATGACAACCCGTTCCGGGTTAAGGGCCTCGACCGCGCCTTCGTCGTGGCTGACCAGAACGACGGCGCCGGTGTAGTTGCGCAGCGCGCCCAGGATTTCGGCGCGGCTGGCTGGGTCGAGGTTGTTGGTGGGTTCGTCGAGGAGCAGGACGTTGGCGCTGGAGGCAACGATGGTGGCCAAGGCCAGGCGGGTCTTCTCGCCACCTGACAGCACGCCGGCAGGCTTGTCCACATCGTCACCGGAGAACAGGAAGGAGCCCAGGATGCCGCGGACCTCGGCGTCCTTCATGTCCGGTGCGGCGGAACGCATGTTCTCCAGGACGGTCCGGTGATGGTCCAGGGTCTCGTGTTCCTGGGCGTAGTAGCCCACCTTGAGCCCGTGGCCGGGGATGACTTCGCCGGTATCGGGGGCGTCCACTCCGGCGAGCATGCGCAGCAGGGTGGTCTTGCCGGCACCGTTGAGCCCCAGGATGACAACCTTGGAACCGCGGTCGATGGCCAGGTCCACGTCGGTGAAGATCTCCAGGGACCCGTAGGACTTGCTGAGGCCGTCCGCGGTAAGCGGGGTCTTGCCGCAGGGTGCGGGGTCCGGGAACCGGAGGGCTGCCACCCGGTCCTGCTCGCGGACCGCTTCGAGTCCGCTCAGCAGGCGCTCGGCGCGCTTGGCCATATTCTGGGCGGCCACTGCTTTGGTGGCCTTGGCCCGCATCTTGTTCGCCTGGTCCATGAGGACCTGCGCCTTCTTCTCGGCGTTGGCCCGTTCCCGCTTCCGGGCCCGCTCGTCGGTCTCCCGCTGCAGGAGGTAGCGCTTCCAGTCCATGTTGTAGAAGTCGATCTGGGCGCGGTTGGCGTCCAGCAGGAACACCTTGTTGACGGTGGCTTCGAGCAGGTCGGTGTCGTGGCTGATGACGATCAGGCCGCCCTGGTGGTTTTTGAGGAAGTCACGCAGCCACGCGATGGAGTCGGCATCGAGGTGGTTGGTGGGTTCGTCGAGGAGCATGGTCTCGGCGTCCGAGTAGAGGATGCGTGCCAGTTCGACGCGGCGCCGCTGGCCACCTGACAGGGTTTTGAGCGGCTGGTTCAGCAGCCGGTCCGGGAGCGCCAGGTTGGAACAGATTGATGCAGCCTCGGCTTCGGCTGCGTACCCACCGGCTGCGAGGAATTCGGATTCCAGCCGGTCGTACCGTCCCATGGCCTTCCGCTGCACCTCGGCGTCCTCGCTGGCCATTTCGTCGTGCGCCTTCCGAAGCTTGCCGACCACGACGTCCAGGCCACGGGCGGACAGGATGCGGTCCCGTGCCAGCTGCTCCATGTCCGGGGTACGGGGGTCCTGGGGCAGGTAGCCAATCTCGCCGCTGCGGGTCACCTTGCCTGCGGCAGGCAGGCCTTCGCCTGCGAGGACGCGGGTCAGCGTGGTCTTGCCGGCTCCGTTGCGGCCCACCAGGCCGATCTTGTCACCCTTGTCGATACGGAAGCTCACCTGGTCCATCAGGAGCCGGGCACCGGCACGCAGTTCAAGATCCTGGACAGTAATCACAGCAGGTAAGGCCTTTCACAACAGGGAACGCCACGGTCCGCACACGGAGTGCCAGGGGACGCTGGGGCAGAGCGGCCGTCAGAACGGCACAGTCCAGTCTACCGTCCGGGAGGCGGCGCACTTTCCATGCTGCACGTGCGGGGGTCGGGACGGATGCCGTGGGCTTAACTGGCCACGGCAACCAGGCCCTTCAAGGAGAATGAAAACATGGACTCCGACCGGCTGCTGCAAATCCGCCGTATCTATGCGCAGCCTGCCGCCCTGGAACTGCCGCGCGGCCGGGAGATCGTGGCACGATGGCCCGAAGCCGACGTCGTGCCGGTGGAAAACCATTGGAACATTCCAGGCCTTCACGGTGACGAAACCAACGTGCCGCGCTGGTCACGGATCAAAACGGAGGCGCTGGTCCTTGGGGTCAAGAAGTCCCTGACCGTCAAGCCGAACGGCAGGTCGGCGGACTTCATTGCCCCGTCCACGGCCAACGGGTGCGCCATGGCCTGCGCCTACTGCTATGTTCCGCGGCACAAGGGCTACAGCAACCCGGTCACGGTGTTCGCCAACATCGACCAGATCGCCGCGGCGCTGGAACGGCACGCCACACGCCAGGGACTCAAGCTCGAACCCAACCAGTGCGACCCCGAGCTGTGGGTCTACGACATCGGCGAAAACAGCGACTGTTCGGTGGATGCCATGATCAGCGACAACGTGGAGGACCTTGTCACGCTCTTTCGCGAACTGCCCAATGCCAAGCTGTCCTTCGCCACCAAGTTCGTCAACCGGCAAATGCTTAGCTGGAACCATGGTGGCCACACCCGGATCCGCTTCTCGCTGATGCCGGCGGACCTGGCGAAGTCGGTGGATGTCCGGACATCACCGGTGGCGGAACGGCTGGCTGCGATCAACGAGTTCGTCGACGCCGGGTACGAGGTGCACGTGAACTTCTCCCCCGTCATCATCACCGACACCTGGCTGGCCGATTGGGAGCAGCTGCTCCGCCAGCTCGACGCGACGCTGACCCCGGCAGCCAAGGCGCAGCTGGCGGCCGAGGTCATTTTCCTCACCCATAACGAGCAACTGCACGAAGTGAACCTGGGCTGGCACCCGCAGGCCGAGAACGTCCTGTGGCGTCCCGACCTCCAGGAAGCCAAGGTCTCGTCGAACGGTTTCAGCAATGTCCGGTACCGGGCGCGCACCAAGGCAGGCTACGTCCAGCAGCTGACAGCGCTGATCGACAGGATCGCACCGTACTGCCGGATCCGCTACGCGTTTTAGGCATTGTGCTCGTGTAGGCGGCGCCGGCCCGCAGGGTCAGCCCTTGTGGTCTTGCGGGTGGTGTCCGTCATTTGCAGCCGGAGCGTTGGCCTCGCTGTGGCCGTCCTTTGCCTTGCCAAAAGGCAGGACTTTCAGGAGCGGGCCGATCACCGCCAGGACCACCAGGCCCCAGATGAGTCCGAGGACTGCTGAACACAGGGTGTTGACGAGCCAGGCCAAGAGACCGCCGACAACCGCAACGCCGGCCACCGGGTGCTCGAGGGCGTGGACCAGGTCATACGGTGCATGCCAGCCCAGGTCGTGGGCGCCCTGCAGCATGATGTGGCCGCCCACCCAGAGCATGGCTATGGTTCCAACGAACGTAATCGCACCGAGCACGGCCGGCATTCCCCGTACCAGCAGCTCACCAAAACGCTTGGCACGGGCGGAATCCTTGCCGGTCAGGTGGATTCCAATGTCGTCCATCTTCACGATCAGCCCGACGGCGCCGTACACGAGCACGGTAATGGCGAATGCCACCAGGACCAGGATGAACGCCCGGATCCAGATGGACTCCGCTGCCACCTCATTCATGGAGATGACCATGATCTCGCAGGACAGGATGAAGTCGGTGGTGATGGCACCCTTGACCACCTTTGCCTCGGCTTCCGGCCCCCGTTCTACGGCCGGCGCTTCCCCGGCCTCATGGTGGCCGCCGCGGAGCTTGTGCCAGACCTTCTCCGCGCCCTCGTAGCAGAGGTAGGTGCCGCCCAGCATGAGGATGAAGGGGATTACTCCCGGGGTGAAGGCGCTGATCAGCAGCAGCGCCGGGAGAATGATCAGGAGTTTGTTCCGGATGGAGCCCCAGAAGATCTTCTTGATCATTGGCAGCTCGCGGGACGGGTCGGCCCCGGAGACGTACTGGGGGGTGACGGCGGCGTCGTCAATTACGACGCCGGCGGCCTTGGTCCCGGCCTTGGCGGCACCGGCTGCCACGTCGTCCACCGAGGCTGCCGCGATGCGGGCCAGGGCGGCGACGTCATCCAGCAGGGCGACGAGCCCGCCGCTCACAGGTTGCCCCCGACTGGGTGCGGGACGGACGGTTGGGGATGGGTGGGTGGGTGCGTGATGGGCATGTTCGGAGTATATGGCAGCACGGCGCGGGCCCCCTTACCCGTTGTGCGCCGGGGTGATTAGTCTCTGGTGGACTTGTTGAGTTCCTGGGCGAGCATCACAATAATGCCGCTCGGGCCACGGACGTACGTCAGCTTGTACACGTCTCCGTAAGTGGCAACGCCGCGCAGCGGGTGGCATCCATGCTTTGCGGCGATCTCGAGGGCGGCATCGATGTCATCGACCGAAAAGGCAACGCGGTGCATCCCGATCTCGTTCGGCAGCGTAGGGCCTGTCTCGATGGCACCTGGATGAATGTACTCGAAGAACTCCAGCTGACCCTTGCCGTCCGGGGTCTGGAGCACGGCAATTTTGGCGTGGTTGCCGTCGAGGCCTACAGCTGTGTCCGCCCATTCCCCACTGACCGTGTCACGACCCAGTACCGTCAGCCCGAGGTCGGTGAAAAACGCAATGGCCTCTTCCAGGTCGCGAACGGCGATGCCTACGTTCTCGAGTTTGATCGGCATGTGCCCCACGTTACCAATACAGGAACGCCGGGTCACTGGAGGAAGTAGTTCCGGAGAACGGCGCGCCCAGGAAAAGATCGGGAACGGGTCACCCGTTCCGGTGCAGCGTGAAGTGTTGTGCTGAGAGTGAAAGCCGGTGCGTTGGGACGTGATGGCTGGGAGGCTCCCAGCATGAGAATTCTTGTGCTTGGGGGAACGGCGTGGCTTGGATACACGGTGGCTAAGACTGCCGTGGAGTCTGGGCACGAGGTCACATGTCTGGCTCGGGGTGAAGGGGTCCCGGACGGAGTCACCTCTGTTCGCGCTGATCGTGACGATGACAATGCTTTGGCCGCCGTTTCAGTGGATCCGTGGGATGCCGTCATCGATGTCGCGCGGCAACCGTTCCACGTTCGTCGTGCGGTTCGGGACCTTCGTGATGTCGCAGAGCGGTACATCTTTGTCTCCTCGGTCAACGTCTACGCCTCGCAGGAAGATACGGGCGCCGATGAGGACGCAACGCGTTTGCCTCCACTCGAGGCCGGCCGGATGAGTGCCCCGGATGACTACGGATCGGCGAAAGTGGCCTGCGAAAATGCTGTCCTTGAGGCTTTCGGCCCCGAGCGAAGCGTCGTAGCCCGTGTTGGACTCATCGGTGGTCCCGGAGACCCTTCGGGACGAACCACCTACTGGGTTCGCCGGTTCGCGGAGCCTTCTAATGATGCCGGTGAAGTCCTCGTGCAGAATACCCCGGAGCTTTCGACCGCACTGATCGATGTTCGGGATCTCGCGGCCTGGCTCGTGCACCTCGCTGAAAAGAAGGCCAGTGGGATCTTCAACGCCGGTGGCGACCCCGTCCCGTTGCAGGAGCACATCGAAACTGCCCGGTTGGTGGCACACCATGCAGGCCCTGTAGTCCAGGCACCTGAACAATGGCTGCTGGAACAAGGTATAAACCAGTGGTCGGGTGAACGGTCCCTGCCGTTGTGGTTGGCAGACCGTGAGTGGTATGGCCTGAATGCCCGCTCGAACAGGCGAGCCGTCGAAGCTGGCCTCGCGCTGCGTCCTCTTCACGACACGCTCGCCGATATCCTCACAAGCGAGCTTCCACTGTCCTCAGCAGACAAGCTCGGTTCCGGCCTCACGGACGCAGAAGAGCTTTATCTGCTCGACAAGCTCAGCCGCCAGACCGCTACCAACAACTCAAACCTCTTGTAGCCGTCCGCACGAACCCCACAACAGCATCTGTTGGTCGTTCCCTCAGGGCTGCAATCGTCGGGCGAGTCGGGGCGCGCCGGAGCCAGGCGTGAGCATAAGCGGGTTGGTTCTCACCACATGACCCAGACTGGAACGGAAGAATGACGAACAGCTTGGGGGCGAAGATAACGTGACGGCCATCGGTATCCACCAACAAAGAACCAGCGACTGGGCCGGGGTGGCCCAGGCATATTCGCAGAGTTTTTCGCACCTGTGCGCGGGGGCGCTCGTGCCGTTGCTCGATGCAGCAGAAGCCAGTCTGGGCGGGTTGGCGGGTCGCCGTCTTGCCGATGTCGGCTGCGGAACCGGAAATCTCACGGCCCTTGCCATAAGCCGCGGTGCAAACGTGACGGGCATCGATCCGGACGCTGAGATGCTTGCCCTGGCCGGTGCAGCGGCACCTGGGGCAGAGCTTCTCTTGGGCGGAATACCGGACCTGCCCTTAATGCCGGACACATTTGATGCAGTCCTGGCCAATTTTGTCGTCAATCACGTGGGCGCTCCCCGGGCGGCCGTGGCTGACCTCAAGCGGATCTGTCGACCCCAGGGAGTCGTCGCTGTGACGATCTGGCCCTCTGAACTCTCTGCCATCAATAAGCTCTGGTTAGACGTCGTGGAAGCCAGCGGCGCTACCGCACCCGGCCGGCAACGACTCCCGGCCGATAAAGACTTCGACCGCACGGAGCAGGGATTGAATGACCTGCTGGTCGGCACCGGTCTGGACGCCGTGCACACGACCACTCTTGCCTGGGACTTCACCATCGATCCTGATGATCTATGGGCCGGCCCGGCAGGCGGCGTAGGAGGGATCGGCAAAATCGTCACCAGCCAAACACCGTCGATGCAGTCCGCGATGAAGCATGAATACCTACGCCTCGTCTCGCCCATGATCAAAGATGGAAAAGCAGTGCTTCCAGCCGTTGCTCTGCTCGGAACTGGGTTGGCTCCATAACCGCGGGCAACCAGGACCTCAGCGATGCAAGCACCGGGTGCTCGTGGGGCACGAGGCTAACTCATTGGATTCCATGTAGCCGGCAGCCGCGGCGGACCTCCTTCGGCTGCCACTTGGAACTGTCTCTACCCATGGTCCCGGCGAGGCGCCGGTCCTTCCATCACGACCCTGTCACATTGCTGCGCATGTCGGAGCTGCGGACCTTGTCCCGGCGTCTCCTCCTCAGCCCGGTGGCGATGATGATGAGACCAAGCGTTGTGAAGATCGCAGTCAGGATCAGGCCCACCCCGCCGAGGAACTCGCTTTCGCTTTCGTAGCCGAGCACGATTACTTGGTTTGGGTCTTGTTCGCGGTATGCGACGGTGACCTGCTCGCCCACGGATGGGTGCTGCTCATGATCCACCGCTGCATCGGCGTATCGGGTCACTCCGTCGGCCGCCACGTACTCCACCGTGATGTCCCGGTTCGATGCCTTCCTGGCGTCACTAAAGTAGGTGATGGTTCCGGAGACTTGGACGCCGGTGCGGGCAAGCTCTTCGTCGGCGTCCACCTGCTGATAGCTGGTCACCATCAGGGCAGGCCCCACCAGCATCAGCACGGCGGCGAGCAACACATTCCCCACGCGTTGTAGGAGCGACTTGGGCTTTTTGTTCATGGTTCCGGGACTTGTCACGGCGCCCATTCTTCCCGACAGCGGCCGAATCCTCGTTGCGGCTCCCCGGAAACGACTACAGCGACGGCACCGCGCCGGTTTTTAGCCGTAAAATCACCCGGAGATCAACATATTGGGGGACGCGTGCTCTTGACCAGCGAGCAGTCATGCCGAAAACAGGGCAGCCGGGATTGCTGCTGGCGACCCGGGCTTGCGCTCGCTGAGGCTCTGGCATGAATTACGACCAGCAGCAGTTTCCACCTCAACCGCACCGGGCTACGCTGGCTCATCCTGGCAAGGCCCAGCACCAGC
The DNA here is from genome assembly GCF_057073715.1 of Arthrobacter sp. E1SS-5. Taxonomy (NCBI): domain Bacteria; kingdom Bacillati; phylum Actinomycetota; class Actinomycetes; order Micrococcales; family Micrococcaceae; genus Arthrobacter; species Arthrobacter sp. E1SS-5. Next base: position 2,149,161 of record NZ_CP172703.1, on the reverse strand, counting down.
AACATCCCTACTACGGGCCCCCGCAGCCAGGGTGGCAGGGACCACCGCCACAGAAAAGGAAGACTAAAACAGCCTGGATCGTGGGCGGTATCGCTGTGGTGGTGGTCCTGGCGTGCCTTCTTGGATTCACGGCATGTACAGCACTCGTTCAGAGCATCAACGGCGGTGGCGGCTCCCAGGCCGAGAAAGCCGCCGCGATGATGGCCCGGGCAGACAAGGTCCCGCAGAAAGACTGGGTCGAGGTCTATCGCGAGAACCCTAAGGTTGATCCGGGCTGTCTCTCCATCGACACCTCCTGCCTGCGGCTGAGCGCCGCGTGGACCGTGAACCACAAGGTCAGTCTTGACGAAGTAGCAAGCAGGTTCGGCATGAAATCCAAAGAGGCCGGCCCGGTATCGGGGCGGTACATGGGCTGCGTCAAGAGGGAGTTCGACGGCACCGGCGAAGAATCGCTCTGCATCGATGAGACTGAGGATGGCCTGGACACCTACCAAGTCACCATCCAGATGCGACGCGACTAGGCCCTGCACACAGGTCAGCCACGCCGTCCAGTATTTCAGTGGGCCACTCCCATTAGGCCGGCTCAACACGGTATGCCGGCTGCACAGGATGTAGACCCTGGCGACCGTGTCCGCAGCGCTTCTAGACGCGGCTGCCTTGGAGTCGCTTGATGGCTGCCCGCTCGACCATTGCGGGGATCATCGTCCGCACCGGACCCGAGTTGAAGGCTGAATACTCTTCGCAGACTGCGTCCTCAATATCAGCCCTGGAGCGTCCCGGGAATTTACAGGCAAGGGTGTTGATTACCGACACCACAGCGTGCTGTTCTTCATTGCACTCCATCGTTCACCTCATCATCGAGCCTCTGCCGCAGCTTGAATGATAAGCATGCTTGTTATTGTTGCTTGGAGTCAAGCAAAGAGTTCTGCCTGCCCTCCCGGTCCAAGACCTGGAACGGGAAGAACTGCAGCAGCACTAAAGGTCCGCGGCTCAGTACTTGTAGAAGCCCTCCCCCGAGGCGACGCCCAGCTTGCCCTGGTCGATGTAGTGCTCCTTCAGGTGCCGGGCGAACGCCTGCGAACCGGCATCCGGCGAGGCCGAAGCGATGTTGTACGCCGTGGTGAGGCCGACGACGTCGTAGATCTGGAACGGTCCGCTCGGCGCCCCCGTCGCGATGCGCCAGGTCTTGTCAATGGTGTGCGGGTCGGCGACGCCCTGCAGCAGCAGGCCGGCGGCCGCGTTCAGCAGCGGAACCAGCAGCGAGTTCAGGACGTAGCCGGCCTTCTCCTTCCTGATTTCGATCGGTTCCAGTCCGCTGTTCCGGGCAAAGCCGACGACAGCGGCATACACCGCCGGATCGGTTTCGGCGGTGCCCATGACCTCGGCGATGTTCTGCGCCCAGATGTTGTTGGCGTAATGGAGCGCAAGGAAGCGGTCCGGGCGTCCGGTGAAGTCTTTGAGGTCACTGGGCAGCAGGGTGGAGGAGTTGGTGGCGAAGATGGTTTTGGCGGGCGCCCGCTCCGCGAGCTCGCGGTAGACGTCGCGTTTGAGTTCCAGCAGTTCGGGAACGGCTTCGATCACAAGGTCCGCGTCGACGACGGCGTCCCCGAGGTCTGCGGTGAGGCGGAGGTTTGCCAGGGCTGCTTCGGTCTTGCCCTCGGAGGCGCCGGCTACCTGTGCCCGGTAGATGCCGGCGAGGCGGGTGAAACGGTCCCGCGCCTTGGCAAGGGCGTCCTCGTCGACGTCGTAGGCGGTGACCACGAAACCGTGGAATGCGGCCTGGAAGGCGATCTGGGAGCCGAGCACTCCGGTGCCGAGCACCGTGAGCGTCTTGATGGAGGGCATAAGAGTTTCCTTTCGGCGCGGGCCTAGCGGCCGCCGGGGTTGTCGGACCCGTAAATACTGCGGATCCAGATGGTTGACAGGACGTCCAGGGCTCCGGACTCCGCGATGGCGGGACTTTCCCGGTTGAGTACAGCAGTAATGACCCGTTCGTTCATCAGGTTCAGGCTCACCGCAAGATCGTGCGCGTCGATGCCGCCCGGCGCCGCCCCGCGGGCCTGCTCGGCACGAATGACGTCGCTTGAGAAGTCGACCCAGGACTGCATCGATCTGGACCACAGCCCGCGGACCTCGTCATTGCGGGCGCGCGCTGCGATAGCCGCGGTCGACACGCCGCGGTGGGAGACGAACACCTCAACAAACATTCCGATGGAACGGGTCCAGGCGCCCGCCGGGTCGCTCTCGAAATCGCGCGAAAGGTGGCCTACCCGGTGCTCGACCTCGGTGATGACCCTGTCCAGCAGAGCCAGCAGCACGGCATCTTTCGAGGGGAAATAGAAGTAGAACGTGGGACGCGAAATGCCGGCACCCCGGGCCAGGTCCTCGATGGAGACGTCATCGAAGGCACGGCTGGCCAGGAGGGTCTCCGCGGTTACCAGGATCGCGTCCTGCCGCTCATCGCCGGAAACCCTCGCGCTGCGTCTTCCTCTTTGATCCATGCGCCCATCCTAGCCCCGGTTCTCAACACAGTGTTGACTACCTCAACATTAAGTCGATAACTTGGCGGCATGAGCGAACACGTAGATGTGTTGATTGTCGGCGCTGGGCTGAGCGGCGTGGGTTTCGCCAGCCGGCTGAAGCGCGAGGTACCCGGAAAAACCTTCGCTGTCCTGGAGTCGCGGAACGCCGTCGGGGGGACCTGGGACCTGTTCCGGTACCCCGGGATCCGGTCCGACAGCGACATGTACACGCTCGGCTACTCCTTCCGGCCCTGGGCCGGCGCCAAGGCGATCGCGGACGGCGAGTCAATCCGCGAGTACATCAAGGCAACGGTCGCCGACGAGGGCCTGGAGCCGCGGATCCGGCTGAACACCCGGGTCATTTCCGCCGCATGGTCAAGCGAAACCGCCCTGTGGACCGTGACGGCGGTCCACACCTCCGGCGGCGAGTTCCGGTCCAGCGTCACCGCCTCCTCCCCCGAACCGGTCACCTTCACCTGCTCGTTCCTGTCCGTCTGTTCCGGCTACTACCGCTATGACGAGGGCTTCACCCCGGCCATTGACGGGGCCGACACCTTTGCCGGAACGATCGTCCACCCGCAGCACTGGCCGGCCGACCTCGACTACGACGGGAAGCAGGTGGTGGTCATCGGCAGCGGCGCCACGGCCGTGACGCTGGTGCCGTCCATGGCAAAGTCGGCGGCCAAGGTAACGATGCTGCAGCGCTCCCCCACCTACATCGCTCCCGTGCCCGCGCGGGACCACCTGGCCGACCGCCTCCGGGGCAAGCTGCCCGCGCAACTGGCATACGACGTCGTACGCTTCAAGAACATCCTCTTCTCCATGTTCACCTACCAGCTCAGCCGGCGGCGGCCCGAGACGATGAAGGCGATCCTGCGGAAGTCGGCAGTAGCCAAACTGCCGGCGGGCTTCCCGGTGGACACGCACCTGGCCCCGACCTACCAGCCATGGGACCAGCGGGTCTGCGCGATCCCCAACGGGGACCTGTACCGGGCCATCAGCGCCGGCACTGCCGAGATCGTGACCGACACGATCTCCCGGATCACCCCGGACGGGATTGACTTGGCCTCCGGCACGTCGCTGCCCGCCGACGTCATTGTCACGGCCACGGGATTGAATTTGCTGGTGATCGGCGGCATGAAGCTTTCCGTCGACGGCGAGCCCGTGGACGTCGGCAGAACCCTCACCTACAAGGGCATGATGCTGGAGGGGGTCCCGAACTTCGCCCTTACCATCGGCTACACCAACGCGTCCTGGACCTTGAAGGCGGACCTGGTCGCCGGCTACATCTGCAGGCTGATCAAGCAGCTCGACCGGCGGAACCTCCAGTGGGTGGTACCCGTGGCGCCCGCCGACGTCGTCAACGGCACGCTGTCTTCGCTGATCGACCTGAAGGCCGGCTACATTTTCCGCGGCGCCGATCAGTTGCCCCGGCAGGGCACAGGCTCGCCGTGGCGGCTGCACCAGAACTACTTCCGCGACTTCGCCCTGCTCCGGGCCGGCAGGCTGACCGACCACGTCCGGTTCGGCCGGCGCGGGCAACCGGTGCGGGAAACCGTCCGGCAAACCGCAGCCCCGGCACGGGATCCCCTCGCCCTGCCGGGAACGGGCCATGTCACCGATGCGGGGACGCGCCTGCGCTACCGGAAGACCGGCAGCGGGGAACCGGTCCTGTTGCTGCACGGCATTGGCCAGAGCCTCGAGGACTGGAACGAACAGCACGAGCGGCTCTCGGACCGCCACACGGTCTACAGCGTCGACCTTCCCGGCTTCGCGTACTCCGAACGGCTCCCCGGCACGACTACGCTCGCAAAGCTGGCCGGAATCCTGCCGGCCTTCCTTGACGCCGTCGGGGTTTCCGGGCCGCTGCCCGTGATGGGCAACTCGCTCGGCGGTGCCGTGGCCATGAAGCTGGCTGCCGACCATCCGGACCGCGTCTCCGCACTCGTGCTGGCCAACAGCGCCGGATTCGGCAAGGAAGTGGCACTGGTCCTTCGCCTCCTTGCGGTCCGCCCGCTCGCGGCTCTGCTCCTGCGGCCCGACGAGAAAGCATCACGCCGGACCGTCCAGTCGCTCTTCTATGACAAAACGCTGGTCACGGACGACCGCATCGGCCACGCGCTCGCCCTGTCGCAGCGGGAGGCGCACCGCCGGACGCTGGTCGACGTCGCCCGCGACCTGGGAACGATCTCCGGTGTCCGGGCCGAGTGGCGCACCGCTCTGATCGGGGCGCTCGCCAAGTCCGCCGTTCCGACGCTGGTGGTGTGGGGCGACCACGACCACGTCCTGCCGTTCACCCACCTTGAGGCGGCCGCCGAGGCGCTGCCCCGCGCCGAGTCGCACGTCTTCGCCAAGACCGGGCACATGCCGCAGATCGAACGGCCCGACGAGTTCGCGGCCGTAGTCGAGGACTTCCTCACGAGGGTCTCCGCAGACCGTCAGGCGGCAAGCATCTAAGGGCGATTCTCGACGTCGGCAAGGACAGTCAGCCCCGCGCCGCAGACATTAGGGGTTCCATTATGAGTTCCCACCGCCCTACTGGACTACATGGAGATGGGCGAGGGCCCTGCCCGCAATCTCGCAAAGATCAATGAAGTAGGCGGCATCGTCTAGATCGCAGGCCTCCCGCTGCCGTCTCCAATCCTCGGTGGTTACGCTATGACAAATGACATTCCGGCTGCCCTTGATTCTTTTCAAGCGTTTGAAGAACCGAGAGACGGAGTGGGAGACAATCCCTTCAAATTGGGTTGCTCTCCCACGGTCCCCGCAGCGCTCAATGAGATTGAAAAGTCATGGAGGGGGCGCGTGCCGTTGGAGCTGCGCCAGTTGCGGCTGCACCATCCCTGGCGGACTTCCCTGGTCGGGTACCGCGTAGCTCTTGGGAACAAGTACTGAGGATCGTCGAGCGAGGCGGACTGTAGCAACCCTGAATGAGTCCTGGACTCCTCGTCTTTACTAAATCCATTCGATAGCAATAGAGGTTCCTCTGGGTTAGCTTGGATAAGTGCCCCGTATCCTGCGTGCGCCAGAACTGTCGCTCCTCGTCCTCGCCGCATCTTCTCTGACCGCCTGCTACACGCCGTCGTGTGCCACTCTATTGGAACCGAACGTCCTTACGATTGACTTCTCCGCGGTAGGGCGCCCCGCTGTCGACCTGGAATTCGAATTTGACTGTCCAGGTGAGAGAGCGAGTGCTTTGAGAACTCTGCAGGGGCTCGTCTCGACGCTGCTACCCAAAATGCAGTCGAGGTGTGGCCTGGGATCAGTAATGTCCATGTGGTTGTGTATGAAAAGGGCGGGCAGTCCCCAATTTTTGAGAAGAACCTTGAGCCGGTCCCGTGGGATCCCCCCACCAAGCCCAACAGTTGCCCGGTACCGGGCAAAGCGGTGCTGAAGCTTTAGGGCGTCCGGCTGATGATTCCCTGGCGAGCGGGGAAGCGGCATAAACGCGTTCTTCCAGCTCTACGTACCCCGCCCGGAAATGGATTCATTCCTGCGATCGGTGGTCGAGCACCTTCCAGCGTCCCTCTGAGACGACCTCGACTGTGGCGCCGTTCACCGTGATGGCACTCTGATCGTCGAGGGCGTAGGCCGGTCCGCCGATACCGGCCAACCAGTGCTCGGCCTCGGCAAGGGTGTTCTCGGGGAAGACGTCCAAGTGAGGGAAGATCGAGAAGTCCACCAACCCGAGGGTGCGGTCGTCCGGTGCAGACGGCCACCCCACGAACGCGGAGCCGATTCGCGGGGTCATCACCATGCTGCCCCCACTGACCCCCACCCAGACGGTGTCGACCAGCGAAGGGAGAAGGTCGACCAAGCCTGACTCCCGCATCCAGTGGTATAGGTATGTGGCCTCGCCACCGGCGACCAGCAGCACGTCGGCCTCCTGGACCCAAGGCACCCAGCGCTCCGCGCCGATCGTGGAGAGCGCAGTCAACTCGAGAACGCCGAGCGACTTCCACCCCAGGGAGGTCATGCCGCCCCATGCGCGCCCGTGCAGGAAGTCAGGTACCTGGACCGGCCACTGCCGGGGGTAGCCCCACTGCGCCGTCGGGACGCAGAGCGCAACGGCGTCGTCGATCGGCTTCCCCAGCAATTCGACCAGCGCATGGCTGATGCTCGGGTTGGTGATGCCTCCGGAAGTGAGAAGAAGCTTCACGATATGCCGGCCCTCAGCGCGTCCACTCTCAGAAGCTGTGTCATTCAGCAAGTATGGCCTTAGTGTGCGCTGAGGCAAAGGAGAAGAGCGCCCGCAAGACAGTCCCCACCCGCCGCAGTCCAGACTCCTTGGTGGCGAATAAAGACCGCAACGTGCCGAAGCTCTTGCAGCGGCTGGGGTGGATCCCGCGGGACATCGCGGACGAGCTCACGCGCAAAGGGGTTGCCCTCGACCTTGGTGGCAGCGTCTATAACCCCAACGATCCGGTGGGGAAGCTGGTGCTCAATGTCCTGGGCATGATTGCCGAGTTCGAATCCGACCTGATCCGCGCCAGGACGCGTGAGGGAATGGCGGTGGCAAAAGCCCGGGGCCGGCTGCGGGGGAAACCTCCAAAGCTTTCAAAAGCCCAAGAAGCACACGTTGTCAGTGTCTACCAAGGCGGGGCGCACACCACCGCTGAGATTGCCGAGCTATTCGGCGTTGCCCGCTCAACGGTGTAGAACATTCAGCCGCTTCCCACCCGAGTTGTGCCCACCCCCAAAGCAGCAACCCTCCGCGTTAGTGGAACCCCTACAAAATGGACCCCGCCCAAGATCTGTAGCGTCGGCTGTACATTAGATTCCGCTTGTACAACCCCGACAGGACCGCCATGAGCAGCATCACCACCAAGACCACTCCTCCGACGGACCGTCGCCGTTGGAACGGCACAGACCTGGGACTCATCGCCGTTTTCGCTGCCTTGGTCGCCGCCGCAGCCTTGGTGCCGGGCCTGGCCCTGAACGGCTTCGGCGTCCCCATCACCTTCCAGACCCTGGCGGTGATGCTCACCGGACTGGTGCTTGGCCCCACCCGCGGGTTTGCCGCCGTCGGGCTCTACACGCTTCTGGGCCTGGCCGGCCTGCCCATCTTCAGCCAGGGGCGCAGCGGCCTGGCCATCCTCGCCGGCCCCTCCGCCGGGTACATCATCGCGTTCCCCATCGCCGCCTTCGTCGTGGGATGGCTGGCCACCCTGGTGATCCGGCGCACCACCAAGTCGCGCGCCCTGTGGTTCTTCCTCGCCGCGACAGCCACGAGCATCGTCTTCGTGCACACGCTGGGCTTCATCGGCATCGCGATGAACTCCAAGGCCACACTGGAGCAGGCCTTCCTGAGCGACCTCGTCTTCTACCCCGGCGACATCATCAAGAACGTCCTGGCGGCCGCCATCGCCGTCGCCCTTCATCGGGCCTTCCCGGACGTCCTGGTGCGCCGCGTGCGGCGCCGTACCCAGCCCGCCGAGAGCGCCTAGGCCCCTATGCCCGCTGTGACATTCGCCCAGGTGTCCGTCGCCGTCGAACGGGAGGACTCCCCGCACCCTAAGGTGCTCCTTCACCCGGTGAACCTCCGGCTGGTGGAAGCGCGCATAGGCATCATCGGTGCCAACGGCTCCGGCAAATCCACTTTGCTGCGCCTGGTCAACGGGCTCATCCAGCCCACCACAGGCACAGTAGCGGTCGACGGCGACGATACAGTCCGTGCCGTCCGGAAAGTCCGGCGCAACGTGGGGTTCGTGTTCACCGATCCACTGTCCCAGCTGGTCATGCCCACGGGCAGGGAGGACGTGGAGCTGTCCCTGCGCCGGTCCATCCGGAACGCGGCCGAACGCCGCAGCCAGGCAGAAGCCGCACTGCAAAGACTGGGCCTGCTGCACCTGGCTGACCAAAGCATCTACGAACTGTCCGGCGGCGAACGCCAGCTCATGGCGCTCGCCGCCGTGCTCGCCGTCGACCCTAAAGTGCTGGTCCTCGACGAGCCCTCCACCCTCCTGGACCTGCGCAACCGCGAACTGCTGCGCAGGACGCTGGCGGGCCTGGACCAGCAGATCATCCTGTCCACGCACGACCTCGAACTGGCCCTGGACATGGACCGGGTCCTGGTGATCGAGGACGGACGCGTGGCCTTCGACGGCGCCCCTGCAGATGCAGTGACTGCCTACCGTTCCTGGTGCATGCAGGGGCTCAACACGGGGCGGGACGTCCAGTGAGGGGACACGGCTTCCTCCTGGCCAACTATGTGCCCGGCGATTCCCTCCTGCACCGGGCGCCGCTGGCATTGAAGTTCCTCCTGGTCGCGGCCTGCGGCCTGGTTTCCTTCGTCATCGTTGACTGGCGCATCTCCGCAGCCGTACTCGCCGCGCTTTGCGCCCTCTTCCTGCTTTCCGACGCCGGAGTGAAAAGGCTCTGGAAGGCCATCCGGCCGCTTGCCCCCGTGCTGTTGGTGATTGCGCTCTTCCAGTGGTGGCAACTCGGTGGCGCCACGGCGGCGAGGATCGTGCTGAACATCCTGCTCTGCGTGGTGGCCGCGTCTCTGCTCACCGCCACCACCCCCATTCAGCGGCTCCTTGACGGCGTGGTCCGGGCTGCACGTCCCTTCACGAGGTTCGGCGCGGATCCGGAGCGCTTTGCCCTGACAATCGGCATCATGCTCCGCAGCATCCCGTTCATTGCCGGCACCTTCGCCGATGTCCGTGACTCCGCCAAGGCCCGCGGCCTGGAGCGCAATCCGCGTGCTTTGGTCCTGCCGGTCTTCATCACCTCAGTGGCTTATGCGCGGCAAACGGGTGAAGCACTCGCCGCCCGAGGCCTGGGCGAGGCCGAGGACTGAAGCCGGCATCTAGAGGCGCCGATATTCCAGCAGCGCGGCAGTGCCCATGCCACCCGCCATGCTGATCATGGCCAGCGCCAGGGCTCGCGGTGTTCCTGCCCGCCGGGCCTGTGCCAGCAGCCGGGTCACCAGCACAGCCCCCGAAGCACCATAGGCGTGCCCCAGCGCCAGCGCCCCGCCATCCAGGTTGGCCCGGTCCGGGTCGATCCCCAGCTCGTCCAGGCACGCGAGGGTCTGCGATGCAAAGGCCTCGTTGAACTCCACGAGGCCTACCTCATCAGCCGCTACACCGGCCTCCGCAAGCAGTCCACGGGCAGCCGGCGCAGCACCGATGCCCAGCAGTTGCGGGTGGACGCCTGCGGTTGCGGAACCCCGGACCAGCAGCGCGTCGCGTACCCCTAGTAGGCGTGCGCGCTCCAGGGAAGTGATGACGACGGCGGAGGCAGCGTCGGCGTCAAAGCAGGAGTTCCCGGCGGTGACAGTTCCTCCGGGCACGAAGGCGGCCGGAAACCGTCCCATGATGACGGGGGTAAGGCCCCGGCGTGGCCCACCATCGCCCGAAACTGTGCCTCCTGCCGTGGCCAGCGGCACTATCTCGTCGGCAAAGCGGCCCTCTTGGATTGCCGCCAGGGCTTTCCGGTGGCTGGCCAGCGCGAAGGCGTCCTGCCGCCCCCGGCCAATGCCGAATTCCTGCGCTACCGTTTCCGCCGCCACGCCCATGTCCGGATCGCCAAAGCTCTCCGGCACAAACTGGGCGCGCCGGTAAAACTCCTCGCCGCCGTCGTCCGTCCTGTGGGCGCGCAGGGGTGCGGTGCTGGTGCTTTCCACTCCCCCAGCGAGATAGACCGGGCTGCCGCCCGCTGCCACCATCCGACCGGCGAGGACAATGGCGTCCAGGCCCGAACCGCATTGCCGGTCGACTGTAATCCCGGGAACACCAACCGGTAGTCCTGCCTCCAGAAGGGCCAGCCGGGCCACATTGCCGCCACCGCCCACGGCGTTTCCGATGACAACGTCGGTGACGGAGGCGGGATCGAGTGCAACCTCCAAGACCAGTTCCCTTAGGACCGGCGCCAGGAGCTCATGGGCGCGCAGGCTCCGCAACGCACCGTTCACCGGGCACACCGGCGTCCGGCGGGCGGCGATGATGACGGGTTGGCGCTCCGGCGGCAGCAGGTCAGCCGGCAAGGGGACGCGCCCTTGGGTCCCGGGAATTGATCCACTCCAGCAGCAGGCTCCTGCTGACCTTGCCCCTGTCCATGGTGGGAAGTTCCGGCAGGACGTAGTACTGCAGGGGACGCTTATGCCGGGACAGGAGGTCCTCCAGGCCGGCCCTGAGCTGGGTAGCGGTGATCCCGCCGTGGGACGGAACCACGCCGGCCACCACCCGCTGGCCGCGCAGATCGTCCTGCATACCGGCGGCAAGGGCTGCCGCCACACCAGGGACTGCGGCCAGGGCGAGTTCCACTTCGTGGGGGTACACGTTCCGGCCGGCGGTGAGGATCATGTCCGCGCGGCGGCCCAGGATGTGCAGTTCCCCGTCCTCGAGATACCCCTGGTCCCCCACGGTGTACCAGCTTCCGAAGGACCGCAACGCCTGGCCGTCGTCGCCCCACAGGTAGCCGTTGCTGACCATGCCGCTGCGGACGCAGATGTTGCCGTACCCGCCGTCCGGGACCTGACTACCGCCGTCATCGAGGATCCGGACCTCGACGCCGGGAAAGGGCCGGCCAATACCGGTGCCGCCGTGGTCGGCAGCCTGGCCGGCAGCCAGGCCGAGGCCGGATACGAAGCTCAGCTCGGAGGCGCCGTAGTACTCGTAGATCGTCGCATTCGGGGCCCAGCGCCGGGCAGCTTCGAGGGTGCGTGCGTCGAGTTTGGAGCCGGCGCAAATGATGGTCCGGATTCCCGAAGCGTCAACGCATCCCGTCATGCCTCGTTCACTGAGCATCCGCAGCATGGTGGGGACCAGGACAAGCCGGGTGACGCGGTCGTGCGTGATGGCGGCGTGGACGTCGCCGACGTCGAACGCTACCAGCGTCTGGAACTCGGAACCGGCGTAGAGGCACTCAGCCAGGGCATACAGGTTGAGGCTGGCCGCCAGCGGCCCCGGTGCAAGGGTGACATCACCCTGGCGAAGGCCGAAGAACTCGATCGAGGCATCGAAGGACTGCTGCCAGGACTGCCGGGATCGGGTGAAGGCCTTGGGCACGGACGTGGTCCCGGACGTGAGGCCGATCAGGAAGGCGGACTCCGGCGGACCATCCACGAGCCTGTCGTCGGGGGACACCGGGGCTGCGACACTGTGTGCCTCCACATGCCGGGCAATGTCCTCCTGCAGGAGCGCGGGCCAGTCCGGGTCAAGGACGGCGCACTGCCGGCTGCCGGCTACAGCAGCGGCGAATTTGGCCGCGAAATCCACGGAGTTCGGTTCACAGAGGGTGGTCACCGACTTCGCCTCCGAAACCAGCCCGGCGGCCGCATCCCGGAGCCCGGCCCAGTCGAGTCGCCGCCCGGCGACAACGACGGCGGTGTCGTGCGGCCGTTGCTCTGCCCAGCGCTGGATCTTGTTCAGGAATGGCACGGACCAACTTTACCGGCCGGCACGGATTGAGGACCGGGCCCGCGGGTATTGTGACGATATGAGTTTCAATGACAACGCGCAGCTTGATCCCAGCCAGGTCCAGGACCGAAGGGGCATGGGCACGGGTGTGAAGGTCGGCGGCGGAATCGGCGGCGGCCTGGTCCTGCTTGTTGCGCTCCTCCTGGGCATCAACCCGAACATGCTCGGCGGCCTGACTGACGGCGGCACCGCCGGGCAGTCCCAGGGCACGGCGCCGGCCTGCAAAACCGGAGCGGACGCGGATGCGCGGCTGGACTGCCGGATCACCGGCACCGTGAACAGCCTGAACGCGTTCTGGCCCGGCTACCTCAAGCAGTACAAGGTGCAGTACCCGCAGCCCGAGGCAGTGATCTTCAGCGGCAGCACCAACACCGGCTGCGGGCCCGCCACCTCAGAGGTGGGTCCCTTCTACTGCCCCACGGACACCACCGCCTACTTCGATCCCGGATTCTTCCAGGAACTCGTGGACCGGTTCGGTTCCTCCGGCGGCCCCCTGGCCCAGGAGTACGTGGTGGCCCACGAGTTCGGCCACCACGTTCAGAACCTGCTCGGTGACCTGAAGCGGGCGCAGCAGGATCCGCAGGGGCCGGAGTCCGGCTCGGTCCGCACCGAACTGCAGGCCGACTGCTACGCAGGCCTCTGGGCCAAGTACGCCTCCACCACCAAGGACCCCGCCACCGGCCAGCCCTACCTGGAACCCCTCACCCAGCAGGACGTGAACGACGCCTTGTCCGCGGCCGCATCGGTGGGCGATGACCGGATCCAGAAGGCAGCCACCGGCCGCGTCTCCCCCGAAGGCTGGACCCACGGCTCCAGCGAGGAACGCCAGCGCTGGTTCACGCGCGGCTACCAGTCCGGCGACATCCAGCAATGCGACACGTTCTCCGCCGCCACCCTCTAACCCCGTAGACTGCTCCGTAACGGCCCTTTTGAAGGGTCAAAACGGCAGTTACATGGGCCCACGCCCGCAGGGTTCCCTGGCCGAGCGAAGCGAGGTTAGGGCGCGGGTGGGGAGCAATCGATGAAGCAACGACGACGGCCGGCCACCTTCGCGGAGAAGGTGACCGGCCGTCGTCGTACTTATTCAGATGTTAAAGCCGAGGGCCCGCATCTGGTCCTTGCCGTCGTCGGTGATCCGTTCGGGACCCCATGGCGGCATCCATACCCAGTTCAGGCGCCAGTCGTCAACGACGCCGTCCAGGGCCTGGCCCACCTGCTCCTCGAGCACATCGGTGAGCGGGCAGGCGGCGGTGGTCAGCGTCATGTCGATCAGGAGCGCACCGTCGTCGTCGGAGTACTTCAGGCCGTACAGTAGGCCCAGGTCCACGACGTTGACGCCAAGCTCGGGGTCGATGACGTCCTTGAGCGCCTCTTCGACGTCCTCCAGGGCCGTGCGGCCCGGCGTGATTTCGGTCATGACAATGAGTCCTTACTAGGCCTGTACTGCGGCCTCAGCCGCGATGGTGGCTGAGCCGGCGCCCTTGGCGTAGCGGTCGTAGCCTTCTTCCTCAAGGCGGTCGGCCAGTTCAGGGCCGCCCTCCTCGACAACCTGGCCGTCCACGAACACGTGCACGAATTCAGGCTTGATGTAGCGCAGGATGCGCGTGTAGTGGGTGATGAGCAGCGTGCCCATGTTGCCCTCAGCGTGGGCGCGGTTGACGCCCTCGGACACGATCTTCAGCGCATCGACGTCCAGGCCGGAGTCGGTCTCGTCCAGGACGGCGAACTTGGGCTTGAAGAGTTCCAGCTGGAGGATCTCCACGCGCTTCTTTTCACCGCCGGAGAAGCCTTCGTTGACGTTGCGCTGGGCGAAGTCGGCGTCGATGCGCAGCTTCTCCATGGCATCCTTGACGTCCTTGGTCCAGGTACGCAGCTTGGGCGCTTCGCCGTCGATGGCGGTCTTGGCGGTGCGCAGGAAGTTGGTCATGGTGACGCCGGGAACCTCAACGGGGTACTGCATGGCGAGGAAGACGCCGGCGCGGGCGCGCTCGTCAACGCTCATGGCCAGCACGTCTTCGCCGTCCAGCGTGATGCTGCCGCTGGTCACGGTGTAGCGGGGGTGGCCCGCGATGGTGGAGGCCAGGGTGGACTTGCCGGAGCCGTTCGGGCCCATGATGGCGTGGGTTTCGCCGGTCCTGATGGTCAGGCTGACGCCCTTCAGGATCTCCTTGGTGCCCTGTTCCGTCTCAATGCTGACGTGCAGGTCCTTGATCTCAAGAGTTGACATGCTCTTCTTTCTTTTTCGCTCGTAAGTCTGGTGCTGCGGGCGCCCAGTTAGTTGTTTACTGCTGCGCCGTTCAAAACGTTGGTGACGTCCACGTAGACATCGTCCCCGTCGAGTTCGACGGCGAACACCGGGACAGGATCGTAGGCGGGGAGCTGCAGCGGCTGGCCGCTGCGCAGGTCGAACTGGGAGCCGTGGCCCCAGCACTCGATGGCGCACCCTTCCACGTCGCCCTCGGACAGGGAAATGTCCGCATGCGAGCAGGTGTCGCCGATGGCGTGGATCTCCCCCATCGAGTCCCGCACCACGGCCACGGGATAGCCGTCGATCAGGATCCGCAGTGCCTGCTTGACCTGGATGTCATTGGCGTTGCAGACCAGTTCGCCCTTGGGTGTGCCGCTCATACGTTCCTGCCCGTTCCTAGTTGTCGGTTGCCGCGAGTTCGCGCTCAACAGCCTCGGTCAGGCGCTCTTCGAGGGCCGGGACCTTGATCTGCTGGATGATCTCGTTGAGGAAGCCGCGGACCACCAGGCGGCGGGCAACATCCTCGGGAATGCCGCGGGCCATCAGGTAGAACAGGTGCTCGTCATCGAACCGGCCGGTGGCGCTGGCGTGGCCGGCACCCTCGATCAGGCCGGTCTCGATCTCGAGGTTGGGCACGGAGTCCGCGCGGCAGCCGTCGGTGAGGACCAGGTTCTGGTTCTTCTCATAGGAGTCGGTGCCTTCGGCCTGCTTCTGGATCAGCACGTCACCCACCCAGACCGTGTGCGCACCCTTGCCCTGCAGCGCGCCCTTGTACAGGACGTTGGACTTGCAGTTGGCCACGTTGTGGTCCACGAAGGAACGGTGCTCCAGGTGCTGGCCGGCGTCGGCGAAGTAGAGGCCCAGGAGCTCGGCCTCGGCGCCTTCACCGGCGAAGCGGACGTTGGAGTTCAGGCGGACGATCTTGCCGCCCAGGGTTACGGCGATGTGCTTGTAAACGGCGTCCTTGGCAACCTCGGCGTCGTGCTGGGCCAGGTGCTTGGCGTCGTCTTCCCACAGCTGCACGGAAACCACGGTCAGCTGGGCACCCTCGCGGACCAGGACCTCAACGTTGCCGTTGTGGTCGGCGATGCCGCCGTGCTCAAGGATCACCACGCCGCGGCTGTTGGCCCCGGCCTCGATCACCACGTGGGAGTTGCTGCGGCGGCCCGCGCCGTTGCCGGTCAGGAGAACGCGTACGGGAGCGTCCAGCTCGGCATTGGCCGGGATGGAAATCAGCTGGGCGCCGCCCGCATTGGCGGAAGCGACGACGGCGGCACGGTCGGCGGGGACCAGGGTGGCACCACGGGGGGACTCGCCTGCGCCAAGGGTACGCTGCACGACGTCGGCGGGTGCCTCGACGGAAACGTCCAGGACGCCGTCTTCCGACGGAGCGTCGGAGAGCAGGTTGGCCAGTTCACGCACCGGCGTGAAGCGCCACTCCTCTTCCCGGCCGTTCGGCACGGCGAAGTCGGCCACGTCGTGGCTGGTGAGTCGCTCGGCACGGGAGGCCATGACCTGGGTGCCGTGGCTGTGGTGGCGGTCAACCTTGGAGGCGACGAGGTGTTCGCCTTCCTCGGTGAAACCTGCGATCGACGGTGCGCCGATGCGCGCCTTTTCGGTAGTTGCTTCGGCAGTCATTAACCGACGGATCCTTCCATCTGGAGTTCGATGAGGCGGTTCAGCTCAAGGGCGTATTCCATGGGCAGTTCGCGGGCGATCGGCTCGATGAAGCCGCGCACGATCATGGCCATGGCCTCGTCCTCGGGCATGCCGCGGGACATGAGGTAGAAGAGCTGCTCCTCGCTGACGCGGGAAACGGTGGCCTCGTGTCCCAGCTGCACATCGTCCTCGCGGATGTCGATGTACGGGTAGGTGTCCGAACGGGAGATGGTGTCCACCAGGAGGGCATCACAGCGCACCGTGTTGGCCGAGTGCTTGGCGCCTTCGCGGACCTGGACCAGGCCGCGGTAGGCGGCACGGCCGCCGCCGCGGGCAACGGACTTGGAGATGATGGAGCTCTTGGTGTTCGGCGCGATGTGCACCATCTTGGAGCCGGTGTCCTGGTGCTGTCCCTCGCCGGCGAAGGCGATGGACAGGGTCTCGCCCTTGGCGTGCTCACCCACCAGGTAGACGGCCGGGTACTTCATGGTGACCTTGGAACCGATGTTGCCGTCAACCCATTCCATGGTGCCGCCGGCTTCGCAGACAGCGCGCTTGGTCACCAGGTTGTACACGTTGTTGGACCAGTTCTGGATGGTGGTGTAGCGGACGCGGGCGCCCTTCTTCACGATGATCTCCACGACGGCGGAGTGCAGCGAGTCCGAGGTGTAGATCGGAGCCGTGCAGCCTTCGATGTAGTGGACGTAGGAGTCCTCGTCGGCGATGATCAGGGTGCGCTCGAACTGGCCCATGTTTTCCGTGTTGATGCGGAAGTAGGCCTGCAGCGGGATGTCCACGTGGACGCCCTTTGGCACGTACACGAAGGATCCGCCGGACCACACCGCGGTGTTCAGCGACGCGAACTTGTTGTCGCCCACCGGAATCACGGTGCCGAAGTACTCCTGGAAGATCTCCGGGTGTTCCTTCAGGGCAGTGTCGGTATCCAGGAAGATGACGCCCTGGGCCTCGAGATCCTCGCGGATCTGGTGGTAAACCACCTCGGACTCATACTGGGCGGCAACGCCGGAAACCAGGCGGCTGCGCTCGGCTTCCGGGATGCCCAGCTTCTCGTAGGTGTTGCGGATGTCTTCCGGGAGGTCTTCCCAGCTGGCAGCCTGCTTCTCGGTGGAACGGACAAAGTACTTGATGTTGTCGAAGTCGATGCCGGAGAGGTCTGCACCCCAGGTGGGCATGGGCTTGCGGTCGAAGTACTTCAGGCCCTTGAGGCGGAGGTCCAGCATCCATTCCGGCTCGCTCTTCTTGGCCGAAATGTCCCGGACTACCTCTTCATCGAGACCACGCCGTGCATTGGCGCCAACGTCGTTCTTGTCGGCCCAGCCGTACTCGTAGTTGCCGATGCCGTGGAGCTCGGGATTCTTTTCCAGAATCTCCGAGATCACAGTGTTTTCGGCTACTGCTTTCTCTGATAGTTGGTCCGTCATCACGGCCTTTCTTGCTGATGGTTGATTACTTCGTCCAGGCCGGCGGGGGCTGCCGCCGGCGCGGGGGCCGGTTTGGCAGACAGCCTGCCTGTAGGTATATGGGTGGTGCAGACGTGGCCGCCCCGCGCCAAGGTGGAAAGCCGGCGTACGTCCACTCCCACCAGCCTTGAGAAGACTTCGGTTTCGACGTCGCAGAATACCGGGAACCGGGCCGCGAGCTGCTGGATGGGGCAATGGCCCTGGCAGAGCTGCACGCTGGACAACGCCGCGGGCAGCGGCGCCTTGGCCTCGATGGTCGCGGCGGAAGCCACGAAGTTGTCCCGGCTCAGTGCGGTTGAAAGCGCGGTGGCACGGTCGCGGATGTCCGGCCCGGCCTGTTCGATTTCGGGCGCGTACCGGCGCTCCATGTCCGCAAACCGTTCCTCGGCGAAGGCCCGCACCGCATCCGGACCGGCAACCTTCTGCAACTCGTGAAGCGCCAGCGCGGCGATGTCCAGGTAGTCGTTGCCCAGGCTTGACTGGCCCTGGGAACTGAGGACGTAGCGGCGCGCGGGGCGCCCGGCACCTGCACCGGGCTTGGCAACCCGCTTGACTTCAATGACGCCGGCCCGCGAGAGGTGGTCAAGATGGCGCCGGACTGCCGCCGGGGTGAAGCCCAGCATGTCTCCCAGTTCGGCGGCGCTGACCGGTCCGTGTTCCAGGACGGCAGCGAGGACCCGATCCCGGGTGCGCTCGTCCGCATCAGCCACAGGACTGGATGCGGCACGACCGGGCCCGGCTACGGGCACAGCGGTGGTGTTGGTCATGGAATACACAACACAATCATGTCGTAATTTAGTCCCGGGCTCCAGTAAGGGCAGGCTGACCTGGGGGTTTTGAACCGATTATGACTGGGCAAGAATTTCCCGCACCCCTGCCCGGCCCCCGCGCCCGGTTGGCGGGACAGCGCTAAATACTACATCCCGTAGAATACTGTGGTGCGATCCCCCCAGTCCCCCGTCCTGTCCATCCATGGGCTCATCAAGGACGTCGGCCCCTTGTCCAGTTTGGACGGCAAGATGCTTCGGGTTGTCAGCGGCGTTTCCCTCGTTGCGGAGCGCGGACAGGTAACTGCCCTGCTCGGCGCCAACGGTGCCGGGAAGACAACAACCCTCGAATGCGCCCAGGGCCTGCAGAAGCGTACCGGCGGCAGCATCTCGCTGCTGGGCCAGGACCCTGCGACGGCCGGCGCTGAGCTTCGCTCCCGCGTAGGTGTGATGCTCCAGGACGGCGGCCTCCCGCCGTCGGCCCGGCCCCTGCCGCTCTTGCGGCATATCGCCGGGCTGTACGCCCACCCCTGGCCGCTGGAGGACCTGGTGGGCCGGCTGGGCATCGATACCTTCAGCCGCACCAGCGTCCGCAGGTTGTCCGGGGGCCAGAAGCAGCGGCTGGCGCTTGCCGCCGCCCTGATTGGACGGCCCGAAGTCCTGTTCCTTGACGAGCCCAGCGCAGGCCTGGACCCGCAGTCCCGGCAGCTCGTGTTTGACCTGATCGCGGAACTGCGTGACGGCGGGATGGGAATCATCCTGACCACACACCTCATGGATGACGCCCAGCGCCTGGCGGACTACGTCTACATCATCGACGGCGGACGGAACGTTGCCGAAGGGACCGTCCAGGAACTGCTGCAGCGCAGCCCGGTCACGGAACACGGCGCAGACCACGTCCGGACGCTCGCGTTCGAAGCCCCGGCCGGACTGGACCTGGCCGCTGTGCTCCCGGATGACGTGGAATTCTCCGAAGCGCGGGCCGGCAGCTACACGGTGACCGGCGCGCTCACGCCGCGCCACCTGTCTGCGCTGGCGCAGTGGTGGGAAGCGAAGGGCATCATGCCGGCATCACTGAGCCTTGAGGCGCGTAGCCTTGAAGACGTCTTTTTGGATATATCGGGAAAGGACATCCGATGAGCGGGGCAGCATTGCAGGAGACGCAGCAGCCGGCGTCCCTGGCGCGCCGCGTCCTGCTGCAGGGTAAGTACGAGGCACTGACCATGCTGCGGAACGGCGAACAGCTGATCCTGGCGATCGTGCTCCCGCTGCTGGCACTCGTCGGCCTGACCGTGACACCCTTCCTGGACGGCATGGGCTCCAGCCGCATCAACGTGGCCGTCCCGGGGATTCTGGCTTTGTGCGCCATGTCCACCGCCTTCACCGGGCAGGGCATCGCCACCGGTTTCGACCGCCGCTACGGCGTGCTCCGCTTCCTGTCCACCACGCCGCTGGGCCGGGGCGGCCTGATTGCCGGCAAGGTCCTTTCGGTCCTGGCCGTCCTGTGCATCCAGGTAGTGGTGGTCGGCCTTGTCGCGCTGGCCCTGGGGTGGCAGCCGACGGCGGCCGGCTGGCTTCCGGGACTGGCCCTGCTGGCGCTGGGCGCGGCGGCGTTCACCGCCCTGGGGCTGCTGGTGGCCGGGACCGTCCGTCCTGAGGCAACGCTGGCCATCACCAACCTGCTGTGGATCCTGCTGGGAGCCATGGGCGGCATCGTGATCCCTGCCGAGAGGCTGCCTGCCGCGGCGCAGGCAGTGGTGCATTTCCTGCCGTCCGGCGCTTTGGGCGAATCGATGCGCGCCGCCTTCCTGGGCGGGGCCGTGAACGGCGGCGCCGCCCTCATCCTGCTGCTCTGGACGGTTCTCGCCGGGGCTGCAGCCATCCGTTGGTTCAAGTGGAATTGAGATAATCGTGACCACGGCTTCACGCCTTCCCCAGTTCGCCGGCCGCCTGGCCTCGCGGCTCCCCCGCACCGTGGACGTCCGTATCCGCCGGCTCGCCGTAGCGTCCCTGATCGGCCAGACGCTCCTGGTGGTCACCGGCGGCGCAGTCCGGTTGACCGCATCGGGCCTGGGCTGCCCCACGTGGCCGCGCTGTACCTCGGACTCGATCGTGAACACCCCCGAGATGGGCATCCACGGCTTCATCGAGTTCGGCAACCGACTGCTGACGTTCGTGCTGGCCGCCGTGGCCGCCCTCATGCTGGTGTACCTGTGGAACCTGCGGAAGGAACGCAAGGACCTCTTCCTGCTGGCCCTCGGGCTGCTCGCCAGCATCCCCGCTCAAGCGGTGATTGGCGGCGTCACGGTCCTCACCAACCTCAACCCGTGGGTGGTGGGCCTGCACTTCCTGGTGTCGATGGCCCTGGTGGTGTTCGCCACCCTGTTAGTGAACCGCGCCTTCGGCCGTACCGGCCGCTTCCTTGCCGCCCGGCCCGCCGCACTGCCTTCCGTGCTGCGTCCGGTGACAGCCGCCGTCGCCCTTTTTTCCGCCGTCGCCGTGATGCTCGGCGTGGTGGTCACGGGGGCCGGGCCGCACGCCGGTGACGCCAACGCTCCCCGCAACGACCTGGACTGGGACCTGTTCTCGCACATCCACGCCGTACCGGCCTACCTGGTCACCGCAGGTACCGTCGTGGCCCTGGTGCTGGTCTCCAGGCGCCGCATCACCGGCAAGTTCCGCACCGCTGTCCTGATGCTCCTGGGCGTCACCATCCTCCAGGCCATCATCGGCTTCACGCAGTACTACAACGGCATCCCGGCGCTGCTGGTTGCCGCCCACATGCTGGGCGCGGCACTGCTGATGGCCGCATCCACCAACGCCTGGGACATCGCCCACTCCAGCGCGGTGGAAACGCGTACCGCGGTGAAATAAGGGGCCTCTATCCTGCCAGGCGCCCCGGCCCCGTTGGGACCGGGGCGCCTGCCCTTTAACCGTGCTGCGCGTGCTACCGGTCGGCCAAAGCCCTCCCCTGCAGCCCGGCGCCAAACCCGGCTTCCAGGTCCTCGATGCCGTCGGCACTGATGCGCAGGACCTTCGCCGTGGCAATGTCGTAGAACAGGCCCAGGGCCTGCACCTTTCCGGCCGCCAGCGCCGGTCCGGCCACGGGATGGTGTTCGAGTTTGGCCAGCTGCACAGCCACGTTGACCATGGCCAGCTGGTCCACGGTGCTGTAGCCGTCGGCCGCAGCCTGCCTGCCCACCGGATGCCCGGCAAGGAGTTCCGCGTAGCTGGGGCGGGCGTGGTCCAGCCAGCCAGCGAATTCCGGGCCGAGCGAGCTGTTGTCGCCGCCCTCAGCCTCTGCCATTACTGCCTTCATGGCACCGCAGTTGGAATGCCCGCAAATGACCAGGGACTGCACGCCAAGGCCGTTGACGGCGAAGGACAGGGTGGCGTCGATCGAGGCTTCCTGGCCCGCGCTGCTGCACATCACGTTGCCGACGTTCCGCAGGGTGAGCAGGTCCCCCGGACCGCTGCTGGTGATCAGGTTTGGGTTGACGCGGGAATCCACGCAGGCCACGAACAAGCTGTCCGGGTTTTGCGCGTCCGTCAGGTCATGAACCAGCGGACGCACCTGATGGGCGAAGCGGCGGTGGTATTTGTTGATGCCCAGCAGCAGCGGCACCGTGCGCGGCGGCAGGGGCAGTTCGGTGGCTTCCTCGCGCCGTGGAGCCCGGCTGGAAGCATCCCGGAACACGGTGTTCCCATGCTCTTCAAGGATCACCGTGGCGCCCGTGGCCTGGTGCTGGCGCTGCCAGGCCAGCAGGGCCTCACGGAACGAATGGTCCACATAGTCGGCATTCAGCTCCACCACCACATCAGCGCCGGCGGGAACGGACTGGAGTACCCCGCTAAGCTTCGGCAGCGCGAAGAAGCTGCACGAGCCGCCGACGGTCACACGCCAGGGCGACGGCGGGGCCGATGGTCGGTGGGCGCGGATGGGGGCGCGCAGTACACGCCACAGGACATTGGCGGCCGCGAGGGCCAGGCCGATCATCACTCCTTCGAGCAGGTTCAGGAACACCACGCACACCAGGGTCACGGCGTAAATGGCCAGGTCCCCGGTCCGGTGGCTGGTGCGGATGTCGGCCAGCTTGATGAGCCGGGCGCCGATCACCACCAGCAAACCGGCCAGGACCGCCAGGGGGATCAGCTGGATCAGCCCGGCAAAGAGGGCCGAAAACGCGAGGACCCAGACGCCATGCAGGATTGCGGACATGCGGGTGGTGGCGCCCGCCTCCACGTTGGTGGCGCTGCGGACAATAACGCCTGTTACGGGCAGTCCGCCGAGGGAGCCCGAGACGATGTTCGCGGCGCCCTGGCCGATGAGCTCCCGGTTGAGGTTGGTCCGGGGGCCGGTCTGCATTTTGTCCACGGCCACGGCGGACAGGAGGGATTCGATGCTGGCGATCAGGGCCATGGTGAGGATGGCAAAGGCAAAGGCGCGCCAGTTCCCGTCAGGAAGCTGCGGAAGCGCGATGGCATCGAGAATGGATCCGTCCAGGGAGATCCGCTCAACGCCTGGGGCAAACGCCACGGCCAGTGCGGTGCCCGCCGCGACCGCGGCGAGGGGGCCGGGCACCCGCTGCACAGCGGGCGGCAGGAACTTCCAGCACAGGAGGATTGCCACAACGGCCAAACCCAGCAGGGCAGCATGCAGTTCAAGGTTGGTGATGGCTGCGGGCAGGGCTGCGAGGTTTTCCAGTGCAGATCCGGCGGCCCGGGACCCGAGCAGCACGTGAAGCTGCTGCAGGATGATGGTGACGCCGATGCCTGCGAGCATGGCCTTGACCACTACCGGCGAGACGGCAAGGGCGGCGCGTCCCACGCGGCTGATTCCCAGGAGGAGCTGCACGACGCCGGCCGCGGCCGTGATGGCGCAGGTCACCTGCCAGCCGAATTCCTGGACCAGGCCGGCCACGACGACGGTCAGTCCCGCTGCGGGTCCGCTTACCTGCAGCGGTGAACCGCCAAGGCTTCCGGCGACGATTCCGCCAACGGCGGCGGCGATGAGTCCGGCCATGATGGGCGCTCCCGACGCGGCCGCAATGCCGAGGGAGAGCGGGAGGGCCACCAGGAACACCACCAGGGATGCCGGCACGTCGGCCCCAAGGTGGCGAAAGACCAGGGGTTGGCGGAAGGAGAACCGACCGCGGTTTTCCCTCCCTGCTGGCGGGCTGTGGCTGGGGGCGGGCACGGCGGACGGACGGGCTTCCATGGAGTTTCCTTTGCTTCAGGGGAAGGGTCCGCTCCACCGTAAGCAGGAACTTGGTTTTAATGACAGAAAAGGTGATCGATATGACAAATATGTCATGTCGTTGACCGGGGCAACAAATTTGCCGCCCGGACGCCCGGTCCGGGCAGGGACGCTCAACCGCCGGAGCGGAGGGAAGTGGGGCCGGCCATCTTCAGGGGCGGCGGCAGGTGTGGCCCGCCCGCTTAAACGAAACAGCGACCTCCGCGTGAAGCGGAAGCCGCTGCCCTTTCGGCCCAAATGGCGAACCCGGACTAGCCGATGATGGCATGCCCGATGAAGGGGTCCACCGCCAGGGCGATGAACAGCAGGGTCAGGTAGCTGATGGAGCCGTGGAAAACCTTCATGGCGCGCTTGTCCGGGATATCCTCGCGCTGCGCACGGCCGTACAGGGCGTGGGACTCATAGAGGAACCAGGCTCCTGCCAGGACGGCGGTAAGGGTGTAGACCCACCCGGCGCCGCCCGCCGGGATCATCAGCAGCGAGCAGGCCACCATGGCCCAGGCGTACAGGACCACCTGGACGGACACCACCTTGGCGCCGGCGATGGCGCCGAGCATGGGGACGTTGGCGTTCCGGTAGTCCTCGCCGTAGCGCATGGACAGGGGCCAGTAGTGCGGCGGGGTCCACAGGAAGATCACCATGAACAGGATGATGGCGGGCCACTCCACGGAATTGGTGACGGCGGCCCAGGCAATCAGCACGGGAAAGCAGCCCGCGGCGCCGCCCCACACAATATTCTGCGCGGTGCGGCGCTTAAGGATCATGGTGTAGATGACCACGTAGAAGAAGATGGCCCCCAGCCCCAGCCACGCCGACAGTGGGTTGGCGCCGAACCAGAGGATGGCGATGGCGGCTGCGCCAAGCAGCCATGAGAACACCAGCGCCTCACGCGGGGTGACCTCACCGGTGACCAGCGGCCGGTTTTCCGTGCGGTGCATCAGTTTGTCAATGTCACGGTCGATGTAGCAGTTGAAGGCTCCGGCACTGCCGGCCGCAAAAGCTCCGCCCACCAGGGTGGCGAGGATCAGCCCGATGGACGGAAAGCCGCGCTCCGCGTAGATCATGGTGGGCAGCGTGCTGACCAGGAGCAGCTCGATCACCCGCGGCTTGGTGAGGGCGAGATACGCCTTGGCCTTACGGGCAAACCCGGTGCCCGAGGCCCGGGATGCTTTCAGCGGCGTATCTGTTGTGCTCACGGTGGCAGTCACCCGTTCTGTGTGGCAGTTTGAGGCTGGCAGTGCAGCTCCGGTCGTGCGGCCCGGGCCCGGGCACGGCACTAAGGAAGGAAATGCATCAGGTGCGTGCAACAGCCGGGGAACCCCGGACGGCGATAGAGATGCGCGCCCGGCGTTGGCCTCCGAATATCATACCGCGCCGAGGGCCGTGTCCCCGCCCCGCGATATGCACATTTGATCGCTCACGCGCCCATTCGAGCAGATTAACTCACGGCGTCGTGACGGTGATTCACAAAAGGGGAAATTGCGTCCACAACGTGAGATTTGGCCCGCCCGGAGTATGGATAAGAGCTAAGCTGTCACAAGATCAGCACGCAGCAAGAAAGCGGTGGAATACGCATTCCCGCTGCTGTCCGTGACTGAATGCAAGGATCAACGTTTCGATGGCGGACGGCTGGTACACACCGCAGCGGGCGCCACACAAGCGCCCTCAACCGGATCCGGTGTACGGCCGCCGCCAGCACAGAGAGGGGCCCGGTTTTCGTGCCACATTTGGAAGAGCAAGAACTGTCATGGACCAGCTTGGACCAGAAGGCGGTGGACACCATCCGCGTCCTGGCCGCCGACGCCGTGGAGAAGGTGGGCAACGGACACCCGGGAACCGCCATGAGCCTGGCTCCAGCCGCCTACCTTCTCTTCCAGAAGCTGATGCGCCATGATCCGCGCGATCCGCAGTGGCTGGGCCGCGACCGGTTCGTCCTGTCCCCCGGCCACACGTCGCTGACCCTTTACATCCAGCTGTTCCTCTCCGGCTACGGGCTGGAACTGAAGGACCTGGAGGCACTGCGCACGTGGGGCTCACTGACCCCCGGCCACCCGGAGTACAAGCACACAGCCGGCGTTGAGATCACCACCGGCCCGCTGGGCCAGGGCCTGGCATCCTCGGTCGGCTTTGCGTACTCCCAGCGCCGCCAGCGCGGCCTGTTCGACGCCGACGCTCCCGCCGGCCAGTCGCCGTTCGACCACACCATCTGGGTCATCGCCTCCGACGGCGACCTGCAGGAAGGCGTCACCGCCGAAGCCTCGTCGCTGGCCGGACACCAGGAACTCGGCAACCTCGTGGTCATCTACGACGAGAACCACATCTCCATCGAAGACAACACCGACATCGCCTTCACCGAGGATGTGCTCAAGCGTTACGAAGCCTACGGCTGGCACACCCAGCGCGTGGACTGGACCCGCACGGGCGAATACAAGGAAGACGTCCAGGAGCTTTACAGCGCCCTGCTGGCGGCCAAGGCCGAAACTTCAAAGCCGTCCATCATCTCGCTGCGCACCATCATCGGCTACCCGGCACCCAAGAAGCAGAACACCGGAAAGATCCACGGCTCCGCCCTCGGCGGCGACGAGGTTGCCGCGCTGAAGGAAGTCCTCGGCTTCGACCCCGCCAAGTCCTTCCAGGTGGACCAGGAAGTCCTGGACCACGCCCGCCAGGTGGTGGAACGCGGCGCCGCAGAGCGCAAGGAATGGGAAGAGTCCTTCACCGCATGGCAGGAAGCCAACCCGGAAGGCGCCGGCCTCCTGCAGCGCCTCGAGGCCCAGGAACTGCCCGCCGGCGTCGACGCAGCCCTCCCGGTCTTCCCGGCCGGCAAGGACGTGTCCACCCGCGCGGCATCGGGCAAGGTCCTGAACGCACTCGGCCCGGTCCTGCCCGAACTGTGGGGCGGTTCGGCCGACCTTGCGGAGTCCAACAACACCACCATCGAGGACTCGCCGTCCTTCGTCCCTGCCTCCAAGCAGACGGATGCATGGTCCGGCAACCCTTACGGCCGCGTCCTGCACTTCGGCATCCGTGAGCACGCTGCCGCCTCGATCGTGAACGGCATCACCCTGGCCGGCAACACCCGCGCGTTCTCCGGCACCTTCCTGATCTTCTCCGATTACCAGCGGCCCGCCATCCGCCTCGGCGCCCTGATGGGTGTACCGTCCCTGTACGTCTGGACCCACGACTCCATTGGCCTGGGCGAGGACGGCCCCACCCACCAGCCGGTTGAGCAGCTCGCCTCACTGCGCGCCATCGTGGGCCTGGACGTTGTCCGCCCCGGCGACGCCAACGAGGTGGCGGCAGCATGGAAGACCATGCTGGAAAACCACGCCAACCCGGCAGGCATCGTCCTGACCCGCCAGAACATTCCCACCTGGGAACGCGGCGAGGGCGACGCCGACGGCGACACCTTCGCGTCAACGGCGGGCGTGGCAAAGGGCGGCTACGTCCTGGCTGAGTCATCCAAGGACGGCGCCACCGTACCGGCCGACGTCATCCTGATTGCCACCGGTTCCGAGGTCCAGCTGGCCGTCCAGGCCCGCGAAGCACTGCAGGCCGAAGGCATCGCAGCGCGGGTCGTGTCCATGCCGTGTGTTGAATGGTTCAAGAAGCAGGACGCCGCCTACCGCGAATCCGTCCTGCCGGCCGCCGTCAAGGCACGTGTTTCGGTTGAAGCAGGACTGGCCCTGGGCTGGCGCGAATTCGTCGGCGACGCCGGCCGTTCCGTCAGCCTTGAGCACTACGGCGCTTCCGCCGACTACAAGCGGCTGTTCCAGGAGTTCGGCATCACGGCAGAAGCAGTTGCCGCCGCCGCCAAGGACTCCCTCGCCGCCACCCAGGCCTAAACCCAAATTTCAGGAGATACAGCAATGACTACTCCCACCCAGCAGCTCTCCGACGCCGGAGTTTCCATCTGGCTCGACGACCTTTCCCGCGGACGCCTGGAAACGGGCACCCTCCGCAAGCTCATCGAGGAGAAGAACGTGGTTGGTGTGACCACCAACCCGTCGATCTTCCACGCCGCCATCACGTCCGGCACTGACTACGACCAGATCATTGCCGGCAAGGCGGCAGAAGGTGCCAGCGTGGAGGACACGATCTTCGAGATCACCACCACCGATGTCGCCGATGCCTGCGACCTGTTCGCCCCCGTTGCGGCCGCCACCAAGGGCGTGGACGGGCGCGTTTCCATCGAAGTGGACCCGCGCCTCGCCTGGGACACCGCAGGGACCATCGCCGAGGCCAAGCACCTCTCCCAGCGCGTCAACAAGGACAACGTCCACATCAAGATCCCGGCAACCATCGAGGGCCTCGAAGCCATCACGGCAACCCTGGCCGAGGGCATCAGCGTCAACGTGACCCTGATCTTCTCCCTGGAGCGCTACCGTGCGGTCATCAACGCCTTCCAGTCCGGACTGGAGCAGGCCAAGGAAAAGGGCCACGACCTGTCCAGGATCCACTCCGTCGCCTCGTTCTTTGTCTCCCGCGTGGACACCGAAATCGACAAGCGCCTGGACAAGATCGGCACCGACGAAGCCAAGGCCCTGAAGGGCAAGGCCGGCCTGGCAAACGCCCGCCTGGCCTACCAGGTCTATGAGGAGCTGTTCGCCACCGAGCGCTGGGCCCTGCTGGCCGATGCCGGTGCACTCCCCCAGCGCCCGCTGTGGGCTTCCACCGGTGTCAAGGACCCGGCCTACCCGGACACCCTGTACGTCACCGAACTGGTGGCGCCCGGCGTCGTCAACACCATGCCGGAGAAGACCCTGGACGCCACCTACGACCACGGCGTGGTCACCGGCGATACCGTCAAGGGCACCTACGATGACGCCAACGCCACGCTCGACGCCCTGGAAAAGCTTGGCGTGTCCTACAACGAGGTCGTCGCACTCCTCGAAACCGAGGGCCTGGACAAGTTCGTGGCCAGCTGGAAAGAACTGCTGGCCGACGTCGAAGGCGCCCTCGCCTCTGCACGGAAGGCTTCCTAACACCCATGAGCACTCTCAGCTACGACGCCACCGGCGCTGCCCAGCAGGCGCTTGAGCAGCACATTCCCGCCCTGGTCGAGGAGCGGATTGCCACCCGGATTTTTGCCAAGGACCACACCCTGTGGGGTCCCGACGCGGAGTCCGAGTCGGCAATCCGCCTCGGATGGGTGGAGGCAGCCACAGTCTCCCAGCCCCTGGTCAAGGACATCCTGGAACTCCGTGATGCCCTGCGTGCCGAAGGAGTCAACCGGATCGTGCTTTGCGGCATGGGCGGATCCTCCCTGGCCCCTGAGGTGATCGCGGGCACAGCCGGCGTCGAGCTGACAGTGCTGGACAGCACTGACCCGGACCAGGTCAGGGCCGCCCTCGCGGACCGGCTGGCCCAGACCGCCATCGTGGTCTCGTCCAAGTCCGGTTCAACCCTGGAGACCGATTCCCAGCGGCGCATCTTCGAGCAGGCCTTCACCGAGGCCGGCGTGGACGCCAAGAGCCGGATCATCATCGTCACGGATCCTGGCTCCCCGCTGGACAAGGCCTCCCGGGAGGCTGGCTACCGGGCCGTCTTCAACGCAGACCCCAACGTTGGCGGCCGCTACTCCGCCCTGACCGCTTTCGGCCTGGTCCCCTCCGGCCTGGCCGGCGTGGACATCCAGGCCTTCCTGGACGAGGCCGAGGAAGCTTGCGAAATCCTCAACGATGACGCACCCGAGAACATCGGGCTGGCCTTGGGCACCGCCCTGGGCGGAACCAATCCGCTGCGGAACAAGATCGTCATCGCCGAAGACGGCTCCGGAATCGTTGGCTTCGCCGACTGGGCCGAACAGCTCATCGCCGAATCAACCGGCAAACTGGGCACTGGCATCCTTCCGGTGGTTGCAGGTCCGCAGGCCCCCGAGGTCACGTCCGGCGCGTCCGACGTCCTGGTGGTCCGGCTGGTAGCAGCGGACGCCGACGTCGAACTCGGCGAAAACCAGGTGGCCATCGCCGGCGGCCTCGCCACCCAGATGATGGTGTGGGAGTTCGCCACCGCCGTGGCCGGCCGCCTGCTCGGCATCAACCCCTTCGACCAGCCCGACGTCGAGGCCGCCAAGGTGGCTGCGCGCGGACTGCTGGACGCCCAGCCGGAACCCACTCCGGCCGCGTTTGTTGACGGCGCCATCGAGGTGCGGGGCGGTGACTGGCTAGGCGACGCGGCGACGGCAGAAGGTGCCGTCAAGGCTCTGCTGGGCACGCTCGCCTCCGACAGCTACCTGAGCGTCCAGGCCTACTTTGACAGGCTGGCGTTCGCGGGGCTCGAGGGCATCCGTGACGAACTGGCGGCCGTCACCGGCCGCCCGGTGACCTTCGGCTGGGGCCCGCGGTTCCTGCACTCCACCGGCCAGTTCCACAAGGGTGGTCCGGCCATCGGCGTCTTCCTCCAGGTCACCGCCGCTCCCACCGAGGATTTGGGGATCCCGGACCGCCCGTTCACCTTCGGCGAGC
The DNA here is from genome assembly GCF_057073715.1 of Arthrobacter sp. E1SS-5. Classification (NCBI taxonomy): domain Bacteria; kingdom Bacillati; phylum Actinomycetota; class Actinomycetes; order Micrococcales; family Micrococcaceae; genus Arthrobacter; species Arthrobacter sp. E1SS-5. The sequence goes on along the minus strand of NZ_CP172703.1, from coordinate 2,119,335 downwards.
TGATCGCCGCACAGGCCGCAGGCGACGCCCAGGTCCTGGGTGAACACGGCCGTCCCGTGCTGCGCCTCCACCTCACTGACCGTGCCGCCGGCGTGGCCCAGCTGCAGGACGTCGTCGCTGCACTGTCCACCCGCGCATCCGCAACCGAAAGCTAAGGCGCAAAAGCAACATGCCAGAAACTGAATACGGCCGGAAGGGCGCGGGCCGCGCGCGTAATCCGTTGCGTGATCCGCGTGACCGTCGTTTGAACCGGATCGCCGGTCCGTCGTCGCTTGTGTTGTTTGGGGTGACCGGGGACCTTGCGCGGAAGAAATTGATGCCGGCTGTGTATGACTTGGCCAACCGAGGGTTGTTGCCGCCGAGTTTCGCGTTGGTGGGTTTCGCCCGCCGGGAGTGGGACAAGGAGGATTTCGCCGCTGAGGTGAAAGCCTCCGTACAGGCCCATGCCCGGACGCCGTTTGATGAGGCGGTCTGGAACCAGTTGTCCGAGGGCATCCGGTTTGTCCAGGGCGAGTTCGACGACGACGCAGCGTTTGAGCGGCTTGGCGAGACCATCAAGGAACTCGACGATGTCCGCGGCACCCGCGGGAATCACGCGTTCTATCTGTCGATCCCGCCCAAGGCGTTCGAACAGGTCTGCCGGCAGCTGTCCAAGCACGGCCTGGCGCAGGCCGAAGGGGATAAATGGCGGCGCGTGGTGATCGAGAAGCCGTTCGGACACGACCTGGAATCGGCGCGGAAGCTGAACGACATTGTCGAATCGGTGTTTCCGCCGGATGCGGTGTTCCGGATTGACCACTACCTGGGCAAGGAAACGGTTCAGAACATCCTGGCGCTGCGTTTCGCGAACCAGCTGTTCGAGCCGCTCTGGAACGCCAACTACGTGGACCATGTCCAGATCACCATGGCCGAGGACATCGGCACCGGCGGCCGGGCAGGGTACTACGACGGCGTCGGCGCGGCCCGGGACGTGATCCAGAACCACCTGCTGCAGCTGCTGGCGCTGACGGCGATGGAAGAACCGATCTCGTTCAACGCCGATGACCTGCGCGCGGAAAAGGAAAAGGTCCTCGCCGCGGTCAAACTCCCCGAAGACCTCTCCACCCATTCGGCCCGTGGGCAATTCAGCGGTGGCTGGCAGGGCGGCGAGCAAGTCCTGGGCTACCTGGAGGAGGAAGGCATCCCCGCGGACTCCACCACGGAAACCTACGCGGCGGTCCGGGTGGACATCCACACCCGCCGCTGGTCCGGGGTGCCGTTCTACCTGCGCGCGGGCAAGCGTTTGGGCCGGCGGGTGACGGAGATCGCGGTGGTGTTCAAACGCGCCCCCAACCTGCTCTTCCGGGACCACGGCGAGGATGACTTTGGGCAGAACGCGGTGGTGATCCGGGTCCAGCCTGACGAAGGTGTGACTATCCGGTTCGGCTCCAAGGTCCCCGGCACCCAGATGGAAGTCCGCGACGTGACCATGGACTTCGGCTACGGGCACTCGTTCACCGAATCCAGTCCTGAGGCCTACGAACGCTTGATCCTGGATGTGTTGCTGGGTGAGCCGCCGTTGTTCCCGCGGCATGAGGAAGTGGAGCTGTCCTGGAAGATCCTTGACCCGTTCGAGGAATACTGGGCGTCGCTGGACGAACAGCCCGAACCCTACGCCCCCGGTTCCTGGGGCCCCGCCAGCGCTGATGAGCTGCTGGCCCGTGACGGACGAACCTGGAGAAGGCCATGATCGTAAACCTGCCCGATACCACCACGTCCAAGGTCTCCAAGAAACTCATGGCCCTGCGTGAGCAGGGCGGCGTGATCGCCCTGGGGCGGGTCCTGACCCTCGTGGTGGTCACCAAGTCCGGGCTGGAGGAAGAAGCGATCGAGGCCGCGAACGACGCCTCCCGCGAACATCCCTGCCGGATCATCGTGCTCGCCGACGCCGGGAAGGACGCCAGGGACCGGCTGGACGCGCAGATCCGCGTCGGCGGGGACGCCGGGGCCTCGGAAGTGATCGTGCTGCGCGGCTACGGTCAGCTCGCGCACGAATCCGAGTCCCTGGTCGCCGCGCTGCTGCTTCCGGACGCCCCGATCGTGGCCTGGTGGCCGCACGGCGCGCCCGAGAACGCCTGCGAAACCTCCATCGGTGCCATCGCGCACCGAAGGATCACCGACTCCGCGAACGAACCCGACCCCCAGGCCGCGCTCGAACGCATCCACCGCACCTATAAGGCCGGCGACACCGACCTCGCCTGGACGCGCCTCACCAACTGGCGCATCCAACTCGCTGCAGCCCTTGATGAAGTGGATTCCTCCCCGGTGACGGCCGTCGCCGTCGAGGGCGCCTCGGACTCACCCTCCACGATCCTGCTGGCGGCCTGGCTCACCCTGACCCTGGATGCCCCCGTGACCATTGTGGCGGACCCGGCCGGAACCGGGATCCGGCGCGTCCGGCTCACCCGACCGGGCGGCGATGTCCAGCTCTTCCGGCCGGGACTGTCCGTGGCGGAACTGACCCAGCCGGGCCAGCCGGCCCAGCGGATCTCGCTCCCGCGACGCAGCCTCCGTGACTGCCTTGCCGAAGAACTCCGCCGCCTGGACCCGGATGAAGTGTTTGGTGAAGTGATTACTATTGGACTGCCACGTACCAATCTAAGGAGCGTCCGACCCAGTGAGCGTTGACCCACGAGTAAGCATCCATCCTGATTCGTCCGTCCTTATGGCCGCCATCGCTGCACGCCTGATTACCAAGCTCGTCGATGTGCAGGACAAGTACGGCGAAGCCACCGTGGTGCTCACCGGGGGAACCGTGGGGATCGGCACGCTGAAGGCCGTTGCGGACTCACCGGCGGCGCCCGCCGTCGACTGGTCCAAGGTCAACTTCTGGTGGGGTGACGAGCGCTTTGTTGGCTCTGCAGATCCGGACCGCAACACCAAGCAGGCGTTCGATGCGTTGCTCTCCCACATTCCGGTAGACCCGGAGCGCATCCATTCGCCCGGCTCCGCTGACGATTTCGACACTCCCGAGGAGGCCGCGGATGATTACGCCCGGCAACTGAGGGAAGCGGCAGCGGCCGAGCATGCGGCGGACATGTCCGACGACCGGCCGGAGGAACCGTCATCGCTCCCCCGGCTTGACGTGGTGCTGCTTGGTGTAGGCCCCGATGCCCATATCGCATCGCTGTTTCCGGAGCAGGCCGGGATCCGGGAAAAGGACCGCACGGTGGTGGGCGTCCGGAACTCCCCCAAGCCGCCGCCGCTGCGGATCTCCCTGACCCTTCCCGCCATCAATACGGCGGCCGAGGTGTGGATGGTGGTAGCCGGCGAAGACAAGGCAGGGGCAGTAGGTCTTGCCTTGGCCGGAGCCAACCCTGTGCAGGTGCCGGCCTCAGGCCCCCGCGGCACCTCCCGCACCCTGTGGCTGATTGACGAGAACGCAGCCTCACGTGTCCCGCAGCAGCTGGTCCGGAAGGACGCCGCGGGCGCGTAGCTTTTCCAGTGCTCCGGCCAGGACATCTTCGGCGTCCTGGCCGGAGCGCCGCTCTTTAACGTATTCCAAGTGGGTCTTGTAGCCGTCGTCGAAGGGGTCGTCCGGCGCCGGTGCCTGGCTGTTACGGGTGGCCGTGCCGCCGCAGCGCCTGCAGTCCCACGTCACGGGAATCTGATCCTCAGGCATCTTCAGGAACACGGGCTGGGTTTCGTGGCCCTTGGCGCACCAGTAGGACACCCTGATGCGCGGCAAAGGCTGGGACGACGTGTCATCATTCGATTGCAGCGTCGAGCCGGAACCTGCTATCACACCGGCGCGGGTGCCCCGGAAGCCTGATGCTGGGTGGACCATTGCAACTCCTGCCTCATGTCCGCGTTCAGCGACAAAAAAACTGTGGCTGACGGATTTCGTCAGCCACAGTCTAGTTGGCAGTCCCGGCGGCCGGCAGGGCCGAAAGGACCTTGTGTCGTTGCTCAGCGCCTAGGAGTCGCCGCCGCTGAACCGCATGATCAGGCCAAGTGCGATGATCACTACGCCCCAGGTGACGCCCAGGATGATAGTGAAGCGGTTCAGGTTCCGTTCTGCCACACCTGAAGAGCTGAGTCCCGAGCTCATGCCGCCGCCGAACATATCGGACAAGCCGCCGCCGCGTCCCTTGTGCAGGAGGATCAGCAGCGTCAGCAGGAGGCTGGTGATGCCCAGGAGGATCTGCAGAATGACATGAAGAACGTCCACGACGGCCTTTCAGAAGTTGGATTTGCGGGAGTGTGCGCTGGCTGCGGGTTAGTCCGCGACCAGGTGGCTCTCGAACCTGACAATATTAGCAAACTCCGCCGGGTCAAGGCTGGCGCCGCCCACCAGGAGGCCGTCCACGTCGCGCTCCTGCAGTATGGCAGCGGCGTTGTTGGCCTTGACCGAGCCGCCGTAGAGGAGGCGGGTCTTGGCGGCCACGTCGGCACCGAAGAGGCTTTCGAGTTCCGCCCGGATGGCGGCACACATTTCCTGCGCGTCCTCCGGCCCGGCCACCTCGCCCGTGCCGATGGCCCAGACCGGCTCGTACGCTACCACCAGTTCGGCGGCCTGTTCGTTGGTCAGTCCGGCCACTCCGGCCCGAAGCTGCTGCAGGGTGTGGTCAACGTGGGTTCCCGCCTGGCGGATCTCCAGGCCTTCACCGACGCAGAGAACGGGGATGACACCGTGCTTGAAGGCCGCCTTGACCTTGGCATTGAGGACGTCGTCGGATTCGTTGTGGATGGTGCGGCGTTCGCTGTGGCCCACCAGGACGTACGTGCAGCCGAGCTTGTTCAGGAACTGGCCCGAAATGTCGCCGGTGTAGGCACCGGAATCGAACTGCGAGAGGTCCTGGCCGCCATAGGCGACCTGCAGGTCGTCGCCCTGGACCAGGGTCTGCACGCCGCGGAGGTCGGTGAACGGCGGGAAGACTGCCACCTCAACGCGGCTGTAGTCGTGCTTGGCGTCAGAGAGGGTCCATGCCAGCTTCTGCAGGAGGGTGATGCCCTGCACGTGGTCCATGTTCATTTTCCAGTTGCCCGCGATGAAGGGCTTGCGGTCGAAAGCGCCGTTCGTTGACGAAGTCACGTGATCTCCAAAAGGTTCTTGATATGTATGCGGCCGGCAGGCTGCCGCGGGCAACCTGCCGGCCGGAGGACTGCGGGGCCGTACTACCGGTCCAGCACGCTGAGGCCCGGGAGCTCCTTGCCTTCAAGGTATTCCAGGCTGGCGCCGCCGCCGGTGGAAATGTGCCCGAACTGGTCGTCTGCGAACCCCAGGGTGCGTACTGCTGCAGCGGAGTCGCCGCCGCCCACCACGGTGAAGCCCCCGGTCTCGGTCAGGGCCTGGGCAATGGCGCGCGTGCCCGCCGAGAATGCCTCGAACTCGAAGACGCCCATGGGGCCGTTCCAGAAGACAGTGCGCGCGCCCTTGATCTGCTCAGCAAAGGCGGCTGCGGTATCAGGTCCGATGTCCAGGCCGATGCCCTGGGCACCGAAGCTGCTGCCTTCTATGGCGTCGGCGGCCACCGTTTCGTGGGCGGCATCGGCGGCAAACTTCTCCGCCACGACGACGTCCGTGGGAACCACGAACACGGTCCCCGCGTCCGCAGCCCGCTTCAGGTAGTCCTGGACCACCGGAATCTGGTCCTCCTCGAGCAGGCTCGAGGCGACCTTGTGGCCTTGGGCTGCCAGGAAGGTGAACAGCATGCCGCCGCCCACCAGGATGGTGTCAGCCTTGCCAATCAGGTTGGCGATGACCGCGAGCTTGTCCGAGACCTTCGAGCCGCCGAGCACCACGACGTAAGGGCGCTGGGTGTCGGTGGTCAGCTTCCGGAGGACCTCCACCTCGGTGTGCACCAGGTCGCCCTGGTACGACGGCAGCCGGGTGGCGACGTCGTAGACGCTGGCGTGCTTGCGGTGGACGGCGCCGAAGGCATCATCCACGTAAGCGCCGTTGCTGCCGGTCAGGGCCACCAGCTCGTCGGCGAAGGCGCCGCGTTCGGCGTCGTCCTTGCTGGTTTCGCGGGCGTCGAAGCGGACGTTCTCGAGGACCAGTACTTCGCCGTCCTGCAGGGACGCCGCAGCCGCCTTGGCGGCATCGCCGACGGTGTCGGCTGCAAGGGTCACCTTGAAGCCGGCCAGTTCGGCGAGCCGGTCCACTGCGGGCCGCAGGGAGTACTTGTCCTCAGGAGCGCCCTTGGGGCGTCCGAGGTGGGCTGTTACCAGCACGCGGGCACCGGCGTCCGTGAGCTTTGCCAGCACTGGCAGTGAGGCCTTGATGCGGCCGTCGTCAGTGACTGTAGAGCCGTCGAGCGGCACATTCAGGTCACTTCGAACCAGAATGTACCGCCCGCGGACACCTTCAGCGATCAGTTCGTTGAGGGTGTGAGATGTCATGTGTCTAACCCTAGCCCAGCTTGGATGCCACAAGCTCCGTGAGGTCGACGAGGCGGTTGGAGTAGCCCCATTCGTTGTCATACCAGGAAACAACCTTGACCTGGTTGCCGATGACCTTGGTCAGGCCGGAGTCGAAGATGGAGGATGCGGGGTCGCCCACGATGTCGGAGGAGACGATGGGCTCGTCCGTGTAGGTCAGGAAGCCCTGGAGCTCTTCGGACTCGGCGGCGCGCTTGAGGGCGGCGTTGACTTCCTCAACGGTGGTCTCGCGGGACACGGTGACGGTGAGGTCGGTGGCGGAGCCGGTGGGCACGGGGACGCGGATGGCGTAGCCGTCAAGCTTGCCCTTGAGCTCCGGCAGCACCAGGCCGATGGCCTTGGCGGCACCGGTGGAGGTGGGAACCATGTTGATGGCGGCAGCGCGGGCCCGGCGCAGGTCCTTGTGCGGTCCGTCCTGGAGGTTCTGGTCGGCGGTGTAGGCGTGGACGGTGGTCATGAGGCCACGCTCGATGCCGAATTCGTCGTTGACCACCTTGGCCAGCGGACCCAGGCAGTTGGTGGTGCACGATGCGTTGGAAATGATGTTGTGCTTGGCGTTGTCGTAGAGGTTGTGGTTGACACCCATCACGATGGTGATGTCCTCGTCCGAGGCCGGAGCGGAGATCAGGACCTTCTTGGCGCCGGCGGCGATGTGCTTCTGCGCGTCGGCTGCCTTGGTGAAGAAGCCGGTGGATTCGATGACGATGTCCACGCCCAGTTCGCCCCAGGGGAGGTTGGCGGGGTCGCGCTCGGCCAGGACCTTGACCACATTGCCGTTGACGACGATGTTGCCGTCCTTGACCTCGATGGTTTCCTTCAGGCGGCCGCCCACCGAGTCGTACTTGAACAGGTGCGCCAGGGCTTCGGGGCTGGTGAGGTCGTTGACTGCAACGATCTCCAGGTCCGCGCCTTGGGCAAGCGCTGCGCGGAAGTAGTTGCGGCCGATACGGCCAAAGCCGTTGATACCAATACGGGTCGTCACTTTTACAGTCTCCTTGGTGCTTTGAGAAGCACTACTAGTTGAGCGGGCGTTGAAGCCAACTAACAGATCCCGCACGCCATTGGGCAGAGATGATTTACACGGAGGGCGACCAGCCTCATTGCTGAAGGCTAACCGCCTTCCGTGACCCATCTTACGTTTAACTGGGTCCGCCCCCGCAAGTGCGGGGGCGGACAGTGCACATCCCGGCCGCTTTAAGTCAGAATGTGAAGTTTGTTACAGCGATGTATAACGCGCGTCACTACGGGAGGGTGATGAGTCCCGTGGCGTTGGCGCGTGCTGCCTCGAAGCGCTGGGCAACATCTGCCCAGTTCACGATGTTCCAGAACGCCTTGACGTAGTCGGCCTTGACGTTGACGTAGTCCAGGTAGAAGGCGTGCTCCCACATGTCCAGCATCAGCAGCGGGATGGTTCCCAGTGCGGTGTTGCCCTGCTGGTCGTAGAGCTGCTCGATGACCAGGTTTCCGCCGATGGGCTCGTACGCCAGGAAGCCCCAGCCCGATCCCTGCAGGCCAAGGGCGGCGGCGGAGAACTGGGCGCGGAAGGCATCAAAGGAGCCGAACGCGTCATCGATTGCGGCAGCCAGCTCACCTTCGGGCTTGTCGCCGCCGTCCGGGGACAGGTTCTTCCAGAACACCGAGTGGTTGATGTGGCCGCCGGTGTGGAACGCGAGGTCCTTGGAGAGCCGGTTGATGTTGGCGAAGTCGCCCTTTTCACGTGCCTCGGCCAACTGGGCCAGGGCGTTGTTGGCGCCTGCCACGTAGGTGGCGTGGTGCTTGCTGTGGTGCAGCTCCATGATCCGCGCGGAGATGTGCGGTTCAAGGGCGGCGTAGTCGTAGCTGAGTTCCGGCAATACGTACTCGGTCACAAAATCCTCCAATATCGTGGACCCGAAGGTCCGGTTTGGTAACGCTCGGATTGTGCATCCGGGCAGCTGGTGCCCGGAATTCTCTTTGATTCTATGGGGCGCTTACTCGTCCAGCATTTCGGGCGTCACATTGGCGTCCGTCCCGGGAACGCCCAGGTCGAGCGCACGTTTGTCCGCCATGGCCAGCAGGCGGCGGATCCTTCCGGCGATGGCGTCCTTGGTCATGACGGGGTCGGCCAGCCGGCCCAGCTCGTCAAGGCTTGCCTGCTTGTGGGCCACCCGCAGTTCGCCCGCGTATTTCAGGTGGTCCGGGACGTCGTCGCCCAGGATTTCCAGCGCCCGTTCCACGCGTGCGCCGGCGGCCACGGCGGCCTGGGCGGAGCGTCTCAGGTTGGCGTCATCGAAGTTCGCAAGCCGGTTGGCGGTGGCCCTAACCTCCTTGCGCATGCGGCGTTCCTCCCACACCATCAGCGCGTCATGCGCGCCCATGCGCGTCAGGAGCGCGGCGATGGTGTCCCCGTCCCGGATGACTACGCGGTCCACTCCCCTGACCTCCCGCGCTTTGGCCTGGATGTCCAGCCGACGGGCGGCGCCCACCAGGGCAAGGGCGGATTCGGGTCCCGGGCAGGTGACCTCCAGCGACGACGAGCGGCCCGGTTCGGTGAGCGAGCCGTGGGCCAGGAAGGCGCCGCGCCACACGGCCTCGGCGTCCGCCGCTGAACCATTGACGACGGCGGATGGCAGCCCGCGCACGGGTCGGCCGCGTCCGTCCAGGAGGCCGGTTTGCCGGGCCAGCGCCTCGCCGTCGCGCACCACGCGGACCACGTAGCGGCTGGCGCGGCGGAGTCCGCCGGCGGAGACCACGATGATCTCGCTCTGGTGTCCGTAGACTTCCGCGATGGCGGCACGGAGCCGGCGGGCAGTGGATGCCAGGTCCACTTCCGCCTCGATGACGATCCTGCCGGAGATGATGTGCAGTCCCCCGGCGAACCGGAGCATTGCGGAGACTTCAGCCTTGCGCACTGATGACTTCTTGATGTCCAGACGGGACAGTTCTTCCTTGACTGATGCTGTCAGTGCCATGGCACCTTCCTAACTGTTCCCAAAAATGTCCTGGTACGCCGTGGCCAGCCGAAGCGGCTCGTGGACGGGCCGGCGTCCCGACGCCCCTACTTTACCCAAGACAACTTCCGCTCCGAGCATGCCGGCAGCCTTCTCGAACTCCTGCCGGTCCGGCACCGACGCCGGATCGGCCAGGACCACGTCCACGCTGAACTCCGGGGCGTAGCGCCGGAGGACGTGGAGGTGGTCGGCCGCGGTCATACCGCTGGTTTCCTTGGTGTCCGTGGCGAGGTTCATGGTCAGGCAGCGTTTGGCGGGGGTGCTGCACAATGCCTGCCGCATCTCCGGCAGGAGCAGGTGCGGCAGGACCGACGTGTACCAGGAGCCGGGGCCCAGGACCACCCAGTCCGCCAGTTCGATGGCCGTCAGGGCGTCAGTGCACGCCGGGGCTGCCTTGGGCAGGAGCCGCACTTCCTCCAGCGAGCCGGCCACGGCACAACGCGCCTGGCCGCGGATGGTCTGGAGGGTGGTGCCACCGTCCGGGGCGGCCACGCGCACATCGCCTTCGATGGTGAGCGGAACGGTTGACATGGGCAGGACCTGCCCACGGGCGCCGAGCAGGGCCCCGGCCCACTTGAGTCCTGCCACGGCGTCTCCCAGCAGTTCCCAGAGCGTCACGATCAGCAGGTTGCCCATGGCGTGCTCGTCCAGGGAGCCGCCGGGGCCTTTCCCGGCGCGGAACCGGTGCTGCATGACATCGCGCCAGGTCCGTCCCCAGTCTGTGTCGTCGCAGAGCGCGGACAGTGCCATGCGGAGGTCTCCCGGCGGAAGGACGCCGTACTCCTCGCGCAGACGCCCGGAAGAACCGCCGTCGTCCGCTACCGTGACTACCGCGGTGAGCTCGGAGGTGAGCAGCCGCAGTGCCGAGAGCGAGGCCGCCAGGCCGTGGCCGCCGCCCAGGGCCACCACGTTGGGACCCTTGTCCTGCTGGCCCGAGCCCTTACCAGCGGCCGGCGGCACCAGGGGCAGGGCTCCGGTGAACAGGGCCATTACTCGCGGCCCAGATCCCGGTGCGCGGTGGTCACCGTGACCCGCGGGTACTGCGCGAGTTTCTTGGAAAGTTCCACGGCTACTGCAACCGAGCGGTGCTTGCCGCCGGTGCAGCCCACCGCGATGGTGGCGTAGTGCTTGTTTTCCCTGCGGTACCCCTCCAGGACGGGTTCCAGGGCCAGGACATAGCGGTCCACGAAGTTCTTGACGCCTTCGGCCTCCAGCACGTAGTCGCTGACGTCCTTGTCCAGGCCTGTCTGCGGGCGGAGCTGGGGCACCCAGTGCGGGTTGGGGATGAACCGGACGTCGGCCACGTAGTTGGCGTCCACCGGCAGGCCGTACTTGAAGCCGAAGCTCATGACGTTGAGCCGCAGGGCCACGGGGCCGGTTTCGCTGAAAAGCTCCGTAATGGCGGTGGCCAGGCCGTGGACGTTGTAGTTGGAAGTATCAAGGACGACGTCGGAGCTGTCGCGCAGTTCCTGCAGCAGCTCACGTTCGGCAGCAATACCGTCAAGGATGCGCCCGCCGCCCTGCAGCGGGTGCGGACGGCGCCCCTGTTCAAACCGCCGGACCAGGACGTTGTCGCTTGCGTCAAGGAACAGGACCCGGAAGGTGACCCCGCTGGCCGCAAGTGCGTGCAGGGCCGAACGGATATCGGCGAAGAGGCCTTTGCTGCGGACGTCGATGACCACTGCCAGCCGGGGAATGGACTGCGGTGCGTGCGAGACGAGTTCCGCGAGCGTTCCCAGCATCTGCGGCGGCAGGTTTTCCACGACATACCAGCCGTGGTCCTCCAGGGCGTCGGCGGCCGTGCTTCGTCCGGCGCCGGACATTCCGGTGACCACCAGCAGCTCCGCTTCGACCGGTTTGACGGGTTCCATACCGTCGTGCCCGGCCCCGGATTCCGCCGTCGTGTCTGCCATGAAGCCTGCCCCGTTTCCTCGTTGTCCCCATGGGCGGCAATGGCGCTGCCCCGTCCTTTACCCTAGCTAAGATTCAATGATTTCGCCGGTGGTCATGTTGACCGCCGGCACTGTGACCGCTTCGGGCCCGTCGGCAGCGAAGTGGTTCACGATGGCATTGGCCAGTGCGGGGCCAATGCCTTTTGCCTGGGCGAGCTCTTCCGCGGTGGCAGCCTTCACGCCCTTGACCGAGCCGAAGTGCGCCAGCAGGGCCTTGCGCTTGGAGGCGCCCAGCCCGGGAACGGCGTCCAGCGCCGAAACGGTCATGGCCTTGCCGCGCTTTTGGCGGTGGAACGTGATGGCGAACCGGTGCGCCTCGTCACGGATCCGCTGCAGCAGGTAAAGCCCCTGGGACGTGCGGGGCAGGATGACCGGGAAGTCGCTGTCCGGCAGCCATACTTCCTCCAGGCGCTTGGCCAGGCCAACGACGTACACATCATCGATACCCAGGTCCTTCAGGGCGCGGGACGCGGCGTTCACCTGGGGCTGGCCGCCGTCCACAACCACCAGGTTGGGCGGGTAGGCGAACTTGGCCTTGGGCGCCGGGGTGGTGGTGTCCAGGGCGGCTGCTTCGGTTTCGGTTGCCTGGCCATCCTCGAGCCGGCCGTCCGCTGCCACTACGTCCGGTTCCAGAGCGTCCGCCGCCAGGACAGACTCATCCACCTCCGCGGACTTGTCCTGCAGGTAGTGGCGGAAACGGCGGGTCAGGACATCGTGCATGGCCGCGGTGTCATCAGACGCCGCGGGACCCGTAATGGAGAACTTGCGGTAGTCGGACTTCTTGGGGAGTCCGTCCTCCACCACCACCATGGAGGCCACCACGTTGGTGCCCTGTACGTGGGAAACGTCGAAGCACTCGATCCGCAGCAGTGGAACGGGCAGGTCCAGCGCTTCCTGGAGTTCCTGGAGGGCCTGCGACCTGACGGTGATGTCCCCCGCGCGCCGGGTCTTGTGGAGCCTCAGCGCGTGCTCGGCGTTCTCGCGCACCGTGGACATCAGCGCCGCCTTGTCCCCGCGCTGGGGTACCCGGATGTCTACCTTGGCGCCGCGGATGCCGGCCAGCCACTTCGCCAGGTCCTCAGTATTGCTGGGCGCCACGGGCACCAGGACTTCGCGCGGAAGCCGGCCGTGGGTATCGCCGTCCTCGCCGTAAACCTGCTGGAGCAGGTGCTCCACCAAATCAGGGGTGCTGAAGTCCTCCACCTTCTCCACCACCCAGCCGCGCTGGCCACGGATCCTGCCACCGCGGACGTGGAACACCTGGACGGCGGCTTCGAGTTCGTCTTCGTGCAGGGCGAAGACGTCGGCGTCGGTGTCCTCTGACAGGACCACCGCGTTCCGTTCGAAGACCTTGCGCAGCGCGGTGATGTCGTCCCGCAGCCTGGCGGCGTGCTCATAGTCGAGCTTCGCCACGGCGTCGCCCATTTGCTTCTCAAGCTTGTTGATGAACCTGGTGGCCTCACCGCCCATGAAGGCGCAGAAGTCGTCGGCCAGTGCCCGGTGGTCCTGTGGCGAGATCCGGCCCACGCAGGGTGCTGAGCACTTGTCGATGTATCCCAGCAGGCACGGCCGCCCGCTGGCCTCGGCCCGCTTGAAGACGCCGGCGCTGCAGCTCCGGACGGGGAAGACGCGGAGCAGGGTGTCCATGGTTTCCCGGATGGCCCCGGCTGTGTAGGGTCCGAAGTAGCGGGTCCCCTTCCGTTTGTCTCCGCGCATCACCTGCACCCGGGGGTACTTCTCGCTCATGGTTACGGCGAGGTAGGGATAGGTCTTGTCATCCCGGAACACCACATTGAACCGTGGCTTGAATTCCTTGATCCAGGTGTATTCCAGCTGCAGCGACTCCAGCTCGCTGCCCACTACGGTCCACTCGACACTGCTGGCCGCATGGACCATCGCGTAGGTTTTGGGCAGCAGCCCGGCCGGGTTGGCGAAATAGGAGTTCAGCCGGGACCGGAGGCTCTTGGCTTTGCCCACATAAATGACCCGGCCGTGCGGATCACGGAACCGGTAGACGCCCGGGTTGGTGGGGATTTCACCGGTTTTGGGGCGGTAACTTGCTGGATTTGCCACCTATCAAGTCTACTGAGTCGCGCCGGGTCTCCTTGCCAGCCGGGCTATTCGGTGGACTTGCTCTGGTTGTAGCTGGCAGAGCGTTCCTGGCCGCTGAGTTCGGCGATGGCGTCCATGATCCGGTCCGTAACCTCACGGCGGGCGGGAAGGGAGTGGTCCGGTCCCGTCTTGTCGAAGTACAGCGGCTCCCCCACCTTCATGGTGAAGTGCTGGGGCCGGACGCCTTTTTCGCCGGCGCGCTGAAGCTGCTCGGTTCCGATGAGGCCCACGGGAATCACGGGCGCCCCCGTGGTGAGCGCCAGCCAGCCCACCCCGGTGCGCCCCCGGTAGAGGATGCCGTCACGGGAGCGGGTGCCTTCCGGGTAGATGCCGATGCCGCGCCCTGCTTCCAGGATGTCCAACAGGGTCTTGAGGGCCTGCACGCTGGCTGCCTGTTCCCCGCGCTCCACCGGGATGGACCCCACGGATTCGAAGAAGGCCTTCATGACCCTGCCCTTGATGCCGCCGGTGGTGAAGTATTCGGCCTTGGCGAAGAAGGCGACGGGACGGGGCATCAGCGCCTGTACGATCACGCTGTCGAAAAAGGACAGGTGGTTGGGTGCCACGATGAAGGGACCGTCGGAAGGGACGTTTTCGAGTCCGACGACGGTGGGCCGGCAGGTGCCGGCGATCAGGTTGCGGGTGGTCCAGCGGACGGCATCAAACATTTCCATCGTTGCTCACCCCGCTCATGGCTGCAGTGTGGATTGACTGGAGCCGCTCAATGACGGCAACGAGTTCGTCGCCGGTGTTGACGACCGCCACGGAGCCGGCTTCCTCCAGCTCGCCATCCGGCGCGAAGCCCCAGACAACCCCGATGCAGTCAAGTCCATTGGCGATCGCTCCGGAGACGTCCTGGGCACGGTCCCCCACCATTATGGCGTGCCGGGTGTCCAGGTCACGCAGGGCGGCCGCGATGATCTGCGTCTTGCCCAGCGGGACGCCTTCCACCAACGTTTCGTCGTCCGCGGAGCCGTGGATGCCGTGGAAGAATCCGTCGATGCCGTGGTGCGCCAGGACCTTGTGGGCAAGCCGCTGCGGTTTCTGGGTGGCGACGGCCACGGGGCGTCCGGCCTCTGCGAATGATTCGAGGATTTCGCGGATGCCCGGGTACAGCCGGCTCTGGGCGATGCCCGTGGCGACGTAGTACTCCCGGTAGCGGCGGACCACCTCTTCCAGGCGGTCCGCCGGAACCTTTGCCACGTTGAGCAGTGAATCGCTCAGCTTGGGGCCGATCATCGAGTCAAGCAGGTCCTGGCCGGGAACGGGGAGCCCCAGCCCGCGGAGGGCCGACGCAATCCCCCCGGTTATTCCACCGGCCGGGTCGACAAGAGTGCCGTCCAGGTCAAAGATCACGGGCACTGTTGTTGAAGTCACCGGGTTAGTTTCTCACGACAGCAGGAGTGCCTGAAACTCGCATTCCCGGCGAGGAATACTTCTGTTGTAATTCCTTCGCTCAGCCCAGAATTTCGGCCAGGAACTTCCCGGTGTGGCTGGCGCTGGACTTCGCCACCTGTTCCGGCGTTCCAGCGGCAACAATCTGTCCGCCGCCCGAACCGCCGTCAGGCCCGAGGTCAACCAGCCAGTCCGCGCTCTTGATGACATCAAGGTTGTGCTCGATGGTGATCACGGTATTGCCCTTGTCCACCAGGCCCTGCAGGACCATGAGGAGCTTGCGGATGTCTTCGAAGTGCAGGCCGGTGGTGGGCTCGTCCAGGACATAGATGCTGCGTCCGTTGGAGCGCTTTTGCAGTTCCGCCGCGAGCTTGACCCTTTGCGCTTCGCCGCCGGAAAGGGTGGTGGCGGGCTGGCCCAGCCGCACGTAGCCCAGTCCTACGTCCACCAGGGTGTTCAGGTGCCGCGCGATGGGTGAGAACGCCGCAAAGAATTCGGCGGCCTCTTCGATGGGCATGTTGAGCACATCCGCGATGGTTTTGCCCTTGTAGTGCACTTCCAGGGTCTCCCGGTTGTAGCGGGCCCCATGGCACACCTCGCAGGGGACGTAGACGTCAGGCAGGAAGTTCATCTCGATCTTCAGGGTGCCGTCACCCGAGCACGCCTCGCAGCGGCCGCCCTTGACGTTGAAGGAGAAGCGGCCGGGAAGGTAGCCGCGCACCTTGGCTTCGGTGGTTTCCGCGAAAAGCTTGCGGATGTTGTCGAAGACGCCGGTGTACGTGGCCGGGTTGGACCGCGGGGTCCGGCCGATGGGGCTCTGGTCGACGTGCACCACCTTGTCCAGGTGCTCCAGGCCCTGGACCGTCTTGTGCCGTCCGGCTACCTGCTTGGCGCCGTTGAGCTTGTTGGCCAGGACTTTGTAGAGGATCTCATTCACGAGGGTCGACTTGCCCGAACCGCTCACGCCGGTGACCGCGGTGAAGAGGCCCAGGGGGAAGGCGGCATCGACGTTCACCAGGTTGTTCTCGCGCGCGCCCACGACCTTGATCTCGCGTTTCTTGTCATACTTGCGGCGCTTCTTGGGTACCTCGATGGCCTTGCGGCCGGACAGGTAGTCACCGGTCAGCGATTCCCTGTTGTCCAGCAGTTCCTTGTAGGTGCCGGAGTGGACCACCTGGCCGCCGTGCTCACCCGCTCCCGGTCCGATGTCCACGATCCAGTCGGCCACGTGGATGGTGTCTTCGTCGTGCTCCACGACGATCAGGGTGTTCCCCATGTCGCGGAGCCGGGTGAGGGTTTCGATCAGTCGGCGGTTGTCGCGCTGGTGCAGGCCGATGGAGGGTTCGTCGAGGACATAGAGGACCCCCACCAGGCCGGACCCGATCTGGGTTGCCAGCCGGATGCGCTGGGCTTCGCCGCCGGAAAGGGTGGCCGAGGGCCGCTCCAGGTTGAGGTACTCCAGCCCGACGTCCAGGAGGAAGGTCAACCGGGCCTGGATTTCCTTGAGGACCTGGTGGGCGATCTGGGCTTCGCGTCCGGTCAGCACAAGGTTGTTCAGGAAATCTGCGCATTCCCGCATGGGGAGGGCCGCAACCTCGGCGATGGACTTGCCGTTGATGAGGACGGACAGTGATGCCGGGTTGAGGCGGGCACCGTTGCACGCAGGGCAGGGAACCTGCCGCATGTACTCTTCGTAGCGGTCGCGCGCCCAGTCGGAGTCGGTCTCGCCGTGCTTGCGGTGGACGTACTGGATGGCACCTTCGAACCCGGTGCTGTACTTGCGTTCACGGCCAAAGCGGTTGCGGTACTGCACCACTACCTTGTGGTCCTTGCCGTGCAGGACGATCTGGCGCACGTCCTTGCCCAGCTTTTCCCATGGCGTGGTCATGGAGAAGCCGACTTCCTTGGCCAGGCCCTCCAGGAGCCGGTTCCAGTACTCCGTGGTAGCAGTTCCCATGGACCAAGGTGCGATGGCGCCCTCGGACAGGGACAGTTCCGGGTTGGGAACGATGAGTTCCTCATCCACCTCCAGCCGCGTGCCGATGCCACTGCAGGCCGCGCAGGCGCCGAAGGGATTGTTGAAGGAGAAGGAGCGGGGCTCAATCTCGTCGATGGCGAGCGGGTGCTCGTTGGGGCAGGCGAGGTTTTCCGAGAACGCCCGGATCCGCTCCGGAGCATCCGCATCAACGTCAACGAACTCCGCCAGCACGCGGCCCTCCGCCAGTCCCAGGGCGGTCTCGATGGAATCAGTCAGCCGCTGGCTGATCCCTTCCTTGACCACCAGGCGGTCCACCACCACCTCGATGGTGTGCTTGAACTGCTTGCCGAGCTTGGGCGGATCGCTCAGCTGGACGAGGTTGCCGTCCACGCGTGCCCGCGAGTAGCCCTTGGCGCTGAGGTCCTTGAAGAGGTCAACGAACTCACCCTTGCGTCCGCGCACCACGGGGGCCAGAACCTGGAACCGCGTGCCGTCGTCGAGTTCAAGGAGCTGGTCGACAATCTGCTGCGGGGTCTGCTTGGATACGGGTTCGCCACAAACCGGGCAGTGCGGCCGGCCGACGCGCGCCCAGAGCAGGCGCATGTAGTCGTAGATCTCGGTGATGGTGCCCACCGTGGAGCGCGGGTTCTTGCTGGTGGACTTCTGGTCGATGGAAACCGCCGGGGAGAGTCCCTCGATGAAATCGACGTCGGGCTTGTCCACCTGGCCCAGGAACTGGCGTGCGTAAGCGGAGAGCGATTCGACGTAGCGCCGCTGGCCCTCGGCAAAGATGGTGTCGAACGCCAGGGATGACTTGCCGGACCCGGAGAGTCCGGTGAAGACGATCATGGCATCGCGCGGCAGGTCAAGGTCCACGTTGCGGAGGTTGTGCTCCCGCGCACCCTTCACCACAAGGCGGGAGAGGTCCGGGCGTTCCAGGGCGGCCGCCGAGGGTGCGGCGAGGGAAGCGGAGGGGGCAGGGGTTTCTTCAGCTAAGGCTTTAGGCACCCCATAATGCTAATCGAAAACTTTTTCGAACACTGACCGTTCCGCCCTCAGGGAACATCGTAGGCCGCGGCCAGCAGCTTCACCGCTTCGGCGAAGCTGGCACCCTGGGATTTTGCGACGGCGGCATACGCGGCCGCGGCGTCGGAGAGTCCTCCCAGCCGCTCATCCCGGGCACAAACCACGGTGCCGTTGCGCCCACGGGTGGCGACCACGCCGGCCGCCTCCAGCTCCTTGTAGGCCCTGGCCACGGTATGCGGGGCGACGTCCAGTTGTTCCGCGAGGGCCCGCACCGCGGGGAGCCTGGTGCCGGGCGCCAGTGCACCGCTGTCCGCCAGGTGGATGACCTGCAGCCGAAGCTGCTCGAAGAGCGCTACGCTGCTGGCCTGGTTGGGCCGCCATGACCCCGGGAAGTCGGCAGCAGCCTTCACAGGCCACCCTCCAGGACGCCGGCCTTGCCGTCGCGTTCTGCAAACTGGGCGTAGTACAGCCTGGCGTAGTAGCTGTTGGCGGCAAGGAGGCTTCCATGCGTTCCCTGCTCGACGATGCGTCCGTGGTCCATGACGAGAATTAGATCAGCGTTACGGATGGTGGACAAACGGTGGGCGATCACGAAGCTTGTCCGCCCGTGGCGCAGCCGCTGCATCGCCTGGCGGATGAGCAGCTCAGTCCTGGAGTCCACCGAACTGGTTGCTTCGTCCAGGACGAGTACGGAGCGTTCGGCAAGCTGCGCCCTGGCGATGGTCAGGAGCTGCCGCTGGCCCTGGCTGAGCGGATCCCCTCCGTTTTCCAGGACGGTGTCGTAGCCGTGCGGCAGGGACCTGATGAAGCGGTCGGCGTGGGTGGCTTCCGCGGCAGCGACAATGGCCGCATCCGGGGCGTCGGGCCGGCCGTAGGCAATGTTGTCGCGGATGGTGCCGGCGAAGAGCCAGGAGTCCTGCAGCACCACGCCAAACCGGGCACGGAGGTGGTCCCGGGGGATGTCCGCGATGTTTATTTGGCCCATGGTGATCCGGCCGGAGGTGGGCTCCAGGAACCGCATCAGCAGGTTCACCACCGTGCTCTTGCCCGCACCGGTGTGTCCGACGATTGCCACCGACTGCCCCGGTTCCACCGTGAAGGTGAGGTTGCGGACCGCGGGGACGGAGCCAGGGTAGCCGAACGTGACGTCCTGGAAAGCGATGGGGCCTCCCGCCGGGGCCACGGAAGGCCGCCCATCCTGCTCCTGCAGGTGTGGCTCCTGCGGATCCTCACGCGCATCCAAAAGCACGAAAACCCTGCCCGCGGACGCCGCGCAGGACTGCATGACGTTGAGGAGCCCCCCGATCTGGCCTACCGGCTGGGTGAACAACCGGCTGAACTGGATGAAGGCCTGGATGCCCCCAATGGTCATGGCTCCCGCAATGACCTGCAGGGCTCCCACGACTGCAACCGCTACGTAATTGAGGTTGGACATCAGCACCATCAGCGGCTGGACCACCCCCGCCGAGTACTGGGCCTTGGCAGCTGCCCGTGCCAGCCGCCCGTTGCTGCGGCTGAAAATTTCCACCGCATGTCCCTGCCGGCCGAAAGCTTTAATGACCTCGTGCCCGCTGACGAATTCCTCCACGTGGGCGTTGAGTTCGCCGGTCTCCTTCCACTGCACGGCGAAATGCTCCTGGGACCTCCTGGCCACCAGGAATGTAATCCAGGTGGAGATGGGAACGGTGGCAATGGCAATGGCTGCGAGCAACGGCGAGATCCACAGCATCATGGCCAGCGAACCGAACAGCATCAGCACCGACACGATCAGCTGGGTCAGGACCTGGTTGAGGGCCTGCGCGATGTTGTCGATGTCGTTGGTGGCCCGGCTCAGGACATCACCCCGTGAGCGTTCCCGGAAGTAGGTGGAGGGAAGACGGTGAAGTTTGTCCTCGACCGAGGCGCGCAGGCCGTACATGAGCCCTTGCACGGCGCGGGCTGTCAGTGCGCCCTGCACCCAATTAAAGAGGGAGGCGAAGACGTACATAGTGGCCACAGCGGCCAACAGGATTCCCAGGCGCTGGTCCAGGGTGCCTTGGAAGATGCCCTCCACCACCACGTCGGTGGCATCACCCAGGTACTTTGGGGCGGCAACGTTGAGGCCGGCGAACGCGCAGGTAGCCGCCACCGCCCCCAGCATGTGCAGCCGGAAGGGGCGCAGCAGGCCGAGGAGCCTGCCGGCGGTCGGCCAGAACCCCTGCTTCGCTTCCCCGCCTTCCTCCGCAGCCGTCACAGCGTGCCGTCCAACGCGAGCTGGGACTCGGCAATTTCGCGGTAGGTGGCTGAGGTTTCCAGCAGCTCCTGGTGCGTCCCCTGCGCAACGAGCCCACCGTCGTCGAGCACCAATATGAGCTCCGCGTCCTCCACGGCGGAAATCCGCTCTGCAACCAGGATGGTTGTTGCCGCGGCGAGCTGCTGGTCCAGGGCATGCCGCAGCCTGGTGTCCGTGTCGTAGTCCAGCGCCGAAAAGCTGTCATCAAAGAGATAGAGGGGCGCTTTGCGCAGCAGGGCCCTGGCAATGCACAGCCTTTGCCGCTGCCCGCCCGACAGGCTGGCGCCGCCCTGGCCAACAGGGGTGGCAAGCCCCAGCGGGAGGTCACGCATGAAACGCATGGTCTGTGCCGCCTCCAGGGTGGCCCAGAGTTCTTCGTCCGTTGCGTCCGGGGCGCCCATCCGCAGGTTGTCGGCAATGGTCCCCGTGAACAGGTGGGAGTGCTGGGGCACGATCGCCATGGCGGCGCGGAGCTGGTCAAGGGGCAGGTTCCGAATGTCCTGGCCGGCCAGCATGATCCGCCCCTCCGTGGGGTCAAGGAACCGCGGAACCAGGTTCAGCAGGGTGGTCTTGCCGCTGCCCGTGGAGCCGACGATTGCGGTGGTGGTACCGGGGGCGGCGGTAAAACTGATGCCGGCAAGAACAGGGGCTTCTGCACCCGGATAGGAAAAGCCAACGCTCTGGAACGTCAGCGCCGCCGGCCGGTCCGGGTCCAAATGGGGGTGCTTCAAAGGGGCGTGGTCCAGGCGGGCGTGCGGCTGCGCTGCACTGCTGACGGACGGCTCGGTGCCGAGGACCGCCTGGATCCGTTCGGCGCAGACGGCGGCGCGGGGTGCCGTCATGAGGACGTACATCGACATCATGATCGCGAGCAGGATCTGCATGATGTAGGCGATGAACGCCGTAAGCGCCCCGAGGTTCATCAGTCCGGCCTGGATGCGGTGGCCGCCGAACCAAACAACCGCGACCGAACTGATGTTGACCACCAGCATGATCATCGGCAGCATCCCGGCCACCAGGAGCGCCGACTGCAGGTTGTTGGCCGTCAGGCCCGCGTTGGTCGCCGCGAACCGCCGCACTTCGTGGCCCTGCCGGACAAAGGCGCGGATGACATCAACGCCAATGATCTGCTCGCGGAGAATGCCGCCGGACCGGTCCAGCAGGTCCTGGCCCTCCCGGTAGAGCGGGATCAGCCGGCGGACGATCAGGTACATGATCAGCAGGAGCAGGGGCACGATGACGATCACCACCGCCGAGAGCGCCACGTCCTGCTGCACGGCAAGTACGATCCCTCCGATGCCCATGGCCGGGCCGGCAAAAAGCATGGTGAAGACCAGCACGGCAAATGCCTGGACCTGCTGGACATCGTTCGTTGCGCGGGTGGTCAGGCTTTGGGTTCCGAACAGGGCCACATCCTGCGAGGACAGCGACTGGATCCTGGTGAACATCTGCGCCCGCAGGCGGTGCCCGATCTTCATGGCCACCACGGCGCCGAGGTAGCCCGCGGCGATGGCCGAGGCGGCCTGCACCACGGCGATAACGGCCATGAGCACCCCGAGCCGCGAGATTACCTCAGGCCTTCCGGCGACGATGCCGTCGTCGATGATGGCCGCGTTCACCGTGGGCAGCAGCAGGTTCGCCGCCGCCTGGACCAGCTGGAGGAAGACGATGGCTCCGACCTGACCGTATTGGCCCACAAGCTGCCGCTTCATGAGTCCGACCAGCAAAATACCCCCTGTAGGTGCGTTTGGCCGAAGAGGGGGCCAGCGGCTTGACCCCTAAACCACAGACGCCATTGTAAGCCACATCACTTTTCACCGCTGTCACGCCATGTGACGGTTTTGAAAACTATCAGCCGGCATCCTTGCGGCCCACTGCGAAGATCCGGCGGAACGGGAAGACCGTGCCGTGGACGCCCTGGGGATAGGCGTCCCGCAGCGCGGCGCCGTACTCGGATTCGAAGCGCTTGGCGTCATCCTCGTTAAGGGCGGCCATCACTGGCCGGAGCGCCGTTCCCCTGACCCACTCCAGCACCGCGTCCTGGCCATGCAGCACCTGCTGGTAGCTGGTTTCCCACGCGTCCGCCGCGAAGCCGGCGTCGAGCAGGATGCCCAGGTAGTCTCCGGGCTCCCCCACCGTTTCCCCGCCCCGCAGCACCCCGTCCAGCTTGGACGCCCACCGGTCCGATGCCGCGAGTTCCCGCATCAGGGCGTGCGACGGGGCGTTGAAGTTCCCCGGGACCTGCATGGCAAACCAGGCGCCGGGCCGGAGGGCATCGAGCCACTTCCGCATCAGGTCCTGGTGGCCCGGGACCCACTGCAGGGCGGCGTTGCTCACCACGACGTCCGTCCCGTGAGCGGGCATCCAGTCGGCAATGTCCGTCTGCTCGAATGCCAAGGCGGGAATCTTCGCCGCCAGCGGGGCAGCCTTTGCCAGCATCTCCGCGGACGAATCCAGGCCGACCACCCGGGCGCCCGGCCAGCGTTCCGCGAGTGTTGCCGTGAGGTTCCCGGGCCCGCAGCCAAGGTCCACCACCTGCGCCGGGCCCTCCG
This sequence comes from Arthrobacter sp. E1SS-5, assembly GCF_057073715.1. Classification (NCBI taxonomy): domain Bacteria; kingdom Bacillati; phylum Actinomycetota; class Actinomycetes; order Micrococcales; family Micrococcaceae; genus Arthrobacter; species Arthrobacter sp. E1SS-5. The sequence continues at coordinate 2,096,635 of NZ_CP172703.1, read as the reverse complement.
CATGGATCCGCGCCGTAAGGTCGAAGAACGGCCTGTTGCGATAGTCGCCAAACTCGACGTACTTTGCGGGATCCCATTTCATGAATATCTCCAGGTTCTGACGCGCACACGGGCAAGCCGTAGCCTAACCCGGCAGCACCGCCCTGCCGGTATGCCACGTGGCACTAAGGTTGAACTCGATGAAACTCGTTGACCAGCTGAGCGATCTGTCCACCCCAGACCAAGCCGCCGCCGTCGACCCCGACGCCCTTTACACCCGGTTTGTGGAGTGGACGGAAAGCCGCGGGCTGTCCCTGTACCCGGCGCAGGACGAGGCCATCATGGAGCTCGCAACCGGCGCCAACGTCATCCTGGCGACGCCCACCGGGTCCGGGAAGTCGCTGGTGGCCATCGCGGCGCACTTCCAGGCGATGGCCCACGGCCGGCGCAGCTACTACACGGCGCCCATCAAGGCCCTGGTATCGGAGAAGTTTTTTGCACTGTGCGACATTTTCGGCGCAGAGAACGTAGGCATGATCACCGGCGACTCCGGGGTCAACCAGGAGGCGCCCATCATCTGCTGCACGGCGGAGATCCTGGCCAACATCGCGCTGCGGGAAGGCCCGGCGGCGGAACTGGGCGCAGTGATCATGGATGAGTTCCACTTCTACTCCGACCCGCAGCGCGGCTGGGCCTGGCAGGTCCCCCTCCTGGAGCTTCCGCAGGCGCAGTTCCTGCTTATGTCCGCAACCCTGGGCGACGTCACCCGGTTCGAGGAGGGGCTGACCGCGTTGACCGGGCGTTCCACCACCACGGTGAGCTCGGCGGAGCGGCCCATCCCGCTTCACTACTACTACCACCAGACTCCCGTCCACGAGACCCTGGAGGAGCTGCTGTCCACCAGGCAGGTGCCTGTCTACGTGGTGCACTTCAGCCAGCTCGAAGCGATTGACCGCGCCCAGAACCTGATGAGCATCAACGTGTGCACCAGGGAGGAAAAGGACAAGATTGCGGAGCTGATCGCCAACTTCCGGTTTGCGGCAGGGTTCGGGAAGACGCTCAACAGGCTGGTGCGCCACGGGATCGGCGTGCACCACGCCGGCATGCTGCCAAAGTACCGCCGGTTGGTGGAGCAGCTGGCACAGGCGGGACTGCTGAAGGTGATTTGCGGTACGGACACGCTGGGCGTGGGCATCAACGTGCCCATCCGGACGGTGCTGCTCACGGCCTTGAGCAAGTACGACGGCGTCCGAACCCGGCTGCTTAACTCACGCGAGTTCCACCAGATTGCGGGGCGGGCCGGCCGCGCTGGCTACGACACCGCCGGGACGGTGGTGGTGCAGGCGCCCGAGCACGTGATCGAGAACGTCAAGGCGATGGCCAAGGCCACCGCCAAGTTCGGCGACGACCAGAAGAAGCTCCGCCAGGTGGTGAAGAAGAAACCGCCGGAGGGTTTCGTGTCCTGGGGCGAACCGACCTTCAACCGGCTGGTCGAGTCTGTCCCGGACCCGTTGACATCGAGTTTCACGGTGACGCACGCCATGCTGATGAACCTGATGGAGCGGCCCGGCGACCCGTTCGCGGCGGCCCGGCGGCTGCTCACCGAGAACCACGAGCCGCGCCCCAACCAGCTGCGGCTGATGAAGAAGGCGCTGGGCATTTACCGGGAACTGCTGGCCGCCGAGGTCATCGAGCGGATTCCGCCGGAGGAACAGGGCCCCGACGGCCGGACTGTCCGGCTGACCGTCCACCTGCAGCCCAACTTCGCCCTGAACCAGCCGCTCTCCCCCTTCGCACTTGCCGCACTTGACCTGCTCGACCCGGAGTCGCCGTCGTACGCCCTGGACGTGGTGTCCGTGATCGAGGCGACCCTGGAGAAACCGCGCCAGATCCTGTCGGCGCAGCAGAAGAAGGCCCGCGGTGAAGCGGTGGCGGCCATGAAGGCGGACGGGATCGACTACGACCAGCGGATGGCCATGCTGGACGAGGTGACCTACCCGCAGCCGCTGGCAGACATCCTGGCCGAGGCTTTCGAGGTGTACCGGAAGGCCGCCCCATGGGTGGGCGACTTCGAACTCGCGCCCAAGTCCGTGGTCCGGGACATGTACGAGCGCGCCATGAACTTCGGCGAATTCGTCCAGTTTTACGGGCTGGCGAGGTCCGAAGGCATCGTGCTGCGGTACCTCGCCGACGCCTTCAAGGCACTGCGCCAGACCGTCCCGCAGGACGCCCTCCGGGAGGACCTGGCGGACCTCATCGCCTGGCTCGGCGAACTGGTCCGGCAGGTGGACTCCAGCCTCTTGGACGAGTGGGAGGAACTCACGTCCGGGAAGGCCCCGACGCCGCACGATGCTCCCCCGCCCCCGCCGCCGTCGCTTACCTCCAACATCCGCGCTTTCCGGGTCATGGTGCGCAACGAAATGTTCCGCCGGGTTGAACTGTTCGCCGACGAGGACTCCACGGCATTGGGAGAGCTCGACGGCGGCTCCGGCTGGGGTGCCGAACGCTGGGAAGATGCGCTGGACGACTACTTCGACGAACACGACGACATCGGGACGGGTCCCGATGCCCGCGGCCCCGGCCTACTGATCATCACCGAGGAACCGGGGACCTGGAAGGTTCGCCAGATCTTCGACGATCCGGCGGGCAACCACGACTGGGGGATCTCGGCGGAGGTGGACCTGGCGGAGTCCGATGCGACCGGAACGGCCATGGTCAGGGTGACGGAGGTAAACCGCCTCTGACGCGGGCCGTCTGCGCTCTTTCGGGCTGTCCACGGTCCTGCGGTGGCCGTGCCGGTGCCGGCGGTAAGCTCGAACCATGAGTGTAATCCGCCCCGCAACCCAGCATGACGTCCCCGCCATTCTCCGCATGATCCACGAACTGGCTCATTACGAAAAGGAACCCGACGCCGTCCGGAACACGCCCGAATTGCTGGACCAGGCGCTCTTTGGCGACAACCCGCGCGTGTTCGCGGCCATGGCCGAAGATGATGCGGGGGACGTTCAGGGCTTCGCACTGTGGTTCCTGAACTACTCCACCTGGGAGGGCGTGCACGGGATTTACCTGGAGGACCTTTACGTTCGCCCGGAAGCCCGCGGGGAAGGTCACGGAAAGGCCCTGCTGCAGCACCTCGCCGCGATCGCCGTCGAGAACGGCTACGCCCGGGTGGAATGGAGCGTGCTGGACTGGAATGAGCCCTCCATCAACTTCTACCGCCGCCTCGGGGCCCGCCCGATGGACGGCTGGTCCACCTTCCGGCTCACCGGCGACGCGCTGGATTCGTTCGGCCACGCAGCCTCCCTTCCTGCTCCTGCCCGTGGTTGACGTGCAGCGCGGCCCTGCCGCAGCGGTCCGTCACGAGGTAAGGGCCAGGCACGAGTTCCGCGGCATGCGCACGGTGGAGCACTGCTTCACGGTCCCGCTGGACCACTCGGAGCCGTTGGGCGAGTCCATCACGGTTTTTGCCCGCGAGTATGTTTCCGCGGCACACAGCGAAGAGGCGGCCAGCGCGCTGCCGTGGCTTCTGTTCCTGCAGGGCGGACCCGGCGGACGCGGGAACAGGTGGGGTTCGCTGGGTGGCTGGAGCAAGGCCGCGGCGCAGGACTTCCGCATCCTGATGTTGGACCAGCGCGGCACCGGACTCTCCACTCCCCTTGACCGCACCACCCTGCCCGGACGCGGCTCCGCTGCCGCGCAGGCCGCGTACCTGGAACATTTCAGGGCAGACTCGATCGTGGCAGACGCGGAGCTGATCCGTGCGGCCCTTGGCTCCGGCCCCTGGACCATCTACGGCCAAAGCTACGGGGGCTTTTGCGCCCTGACGTACCTGTCCTTTGCGCCGGAGGGGCTGCGTGAAGTGCTCATCACCGGCGGCCTTGCACCGCTCACCGGCGGCGCGGACGACGTGTACCGCGCCACCTACCAGCGCGTGGCGGCACGGAACGAGGAATACTTCGGCTGGTATCCGGAGGACCGGGAGACGGTGGAGCGGATTGCCCGCCACCTGCGCTCAACAACCGAGTTTATGCCCGACGGAGTGCCCCTTACCGTGGAACGGTTCCAGATGGCGGGGGCATTCCTGGGCGGGAACACCCGGGTGGACAGCCTCCACTACCTGCTGGAGGACGCCTTCGTGCAGACGACGGGCGGGCCAAGGATTTCGGACGCCTTCCTGGAGCAGCTCCAGGGCGTCGTTTCCCGCCGTTCCAACCCGCTGTATGCCCTGATGCACGAGTCCATTTACGGCCAGGGGCAAGCCACTAATTGGTCCGCCTGGCGGATGCTCGCCGAGAACCCCTGGTTCAGGCCGGATGCCGAGCCTCTGCTGCTGACCGGCGAAATGGTGTACCCGTGGTACTTCGAGCAGGATCCGGCCCTAGCGCCCTTGCAGGAGGTCGCGGAGCTGCTGGCCTGCAAGCAGGATTGGCCACCGCTCTACGATTCCCGGGTGCTTGCCGCCAACACCGTACCCGTGGCGGCTGCGGTGTACTCGGACGACATCTACGTGGACCGGGACCTCTCCTTGCGCACCGCGGCAGCAGTGCAGGGCCTGCAGGTCTGGGAGACCGCCGACTTCCATCATGACGGGATTGCCGACGACGGTGAGAGGATCTTCGCCCGCCTTTTGGGAATGGCCCGCTCAGGCGGGCGCTGACTGCCGGTGCGACGTCCGGGTGACCACCGCGGCGGCCAGGACAGCTGCACCGATGGTTCCGCCCAGGAGATTCAGGCCCAGGTAGCCGGCGTAGCCCAGGACCAGTCCTGACAACGCGCCGCCCAGCGCCCCCGCGGCGCCCATCAGCATGTCGGAGACGCCCTGCACCGCCACCTTGGCGTCCCGCCCGACGCTGTCAGCCAGCAGCGTGGACCCCGAGATGGTGGCCGCAGACCAGCCCACGCCCAGCAGGACCAGTCCGACGGCTACGGCAGTGGTTGAGGACTGCCCGAATCCGGCAATCGCGACGGCGGCCACCAGCACCGTGAAGCCGATCATGATGGTCTCGATCCGGCCCGCCCTGTCCGTCAGCCAGCCCATGACCGGGGAAAGCGCGAACATCCCGGCAATATGCAGCGAAACGGTGAAGCCGATGATGACCAGCACGTCCCCTTCGGCATGTCCGGTATGCGGACCGGGCCCTTCCACGAGGTGCTGAAGGTGCAGCGGAGTCATGGACATTACGCCCACCATCACGGCATGCGCGGCGACGATCCCGGTCACGGCCAGCAGCGCCGTCCGCGAACTGCGGATGGCCCGCAGCCCACGGCCAAGGGAGCCTCCGACGGCCGGTGGCCCGGCGGGGACGCCCTGCCCGGAGACATCGGACCCAGGGCCGCCGATGCCCGGGACGTCCAGCACCGGGGCCGGCGGTTCCTTGGTCAGCGAGGGGTCCGTGACAACGTTGTTGTTGGCGGCGGCAAGTTCGCGTGCCAACAGCAGCGGGTCGGGTCGGAGGCCGGCGAACACGAGCACGGTGGCAGTCAGGAGCCCGGCCGCAGAGATCACGAAGGGTCCTGCGATGGGCGGCAGGCCCAGTGCGGTGCCCACGGCCGTACCGGGCTGGATGAGATTGGGCCCGGCAACGGCGCCGACGGTGACCGCCCAGACCACCGTGGACAGCGCCCGGCCGCGGTGCTCGGCGGCAGCGAGATCGACGGCGGCGAACCTGGCCTGCAGGCTCGCGGCAGTTCCCACTCCGATGCCTGCCGCGCCCAGGACCAGCAGGATGAAGGAACCGGATATCACTGCCAGGACCATAAGCACCGCGCCTGCCAGGGCGGCGGAGAGTCCCGCCACCTGCCCAGCGCGGCGGCCGCGCCGTTCGGCCACGGACGCCAGGGGCAGCGCCGCAGCTGCGGCCCCGAGGGTCATTACGGTGGCAACGGATCCAGCCCAAGCGCTGGACCCCGAGAGTTCCACGGCCAGGATGGAACCGATGGACACGGTTGATCCCGTCCCGAGTCCACCGAACACCTGGGCCGCGCTCAAGAGCACAACGGTGCGCCGCTGCACCTGGCGCACGCCCTGATCCTTCACGAGTGTGCGGGCCATATTCCGAGCATAGACCTGTGGCGGAGTGCCCTACAGGGGGTTCGGGTCGCTGTTCCCACCAAGGTTTAAAACGGGTAGTCCCGGCCGCGCAGGCGGCCGGGACTACCGTGATTTCATCGTGCGGCGCGGCCTATTCGGCGTCGCTGTGGCTCTTCCGGACGTCTTCTTCAAGCCGGGGATCAACTTCGGCAACCTGCGCTTTGGAGCTGAGCAGGCTCGCGGCCACGGCAATAATGATGGTGCCGACAATGACGGCAAGCGATACGAAGGTGGGGATCTCCGGCGCCCACTCGATGTGGTGCCCACCGTTGATGAACGGCAGTTCGTTGACGTGCATGGCGTGCAGGACCAGCTTCACGCCGATGAATGCGAGGATGACGGACAACGCGTGCTTGAGGTAGATCAGCCGGTTCATCAGGCCGCCCAGCAGGAAGTACAGCTGCCGCAGTCCCATCAACGCAAAGAGGTTGGCGGTAAAGACGATGAAGGGGCTCTGGGTCAGGCCGAAGATTGCCGGGATGGAGTCCACGGCGAAAAGCAGGTCCGTCAGGCCGATCGTGATGAAGACGATCACCATGGGGGTGAAGACCTTCTTTCCGTTGACGACCGTCCGCAACTTGCCGCCGTCGAACTTCTCCGACATGGGGATGACCTTGCGGATCTTGGCAATCAGCGGGTTCTCGCGGTCTTCTTCCTCTTCACCCTCGTCCTGGGCCTGCTTCCACGCCGTCCAGAGCAGGAAGGCACCGAAGATGTAGAACACCCAGCTGAACTGGTTGATGACCACGGCGCCCAGCAGAATGAAGATGCCGCGCAGGATGAGCGCAATGATGATGCCCACCATCAACACTTCCTGCTGGTATTTCCGGGGGACGGAGAACCTGGCCATGATGATGATGAAGACGAACAGGTTGTCGATGCTGAGGCTGTACTCCGTGACCCAGCCGGCGACGAACTGGCTGCCGAATTCAGGGCCGGTGAAAGCGAACATGGCGCCGGCAAAGGCCAAGGCCAGCGTGACGTAGAAGGCCACCCACAGTCCGGCCTCCTTCATGGAGGGTTCGTGCGGCCGCCGCACCACCAGGAGGAGATCGATCAGGAGAATCAGGCCGAGGACGGCAAATGAGCCAACCTCGAACCATACGGGCAAGTCGAGCACAGGGAAGCCTTTCGCAGGGTACACAAAATGGTGTAAGTCTCTCCGGCCTGCCTGTGCACTTGGTGCTGATGCGGCGGCCCGCTACGCCCGGCAGGGCAACTGTGCCCTGCGTGTTGACGATCGTAGCGCTTGGGATACTCCCCTACGTGCCTTTAACTGTACCCCAGCGCGTATCCACCCAATGTCCCGGGCAAGCCCCCCCATGGCCTCGGATAACGGTTTCCAAAAAACTATTGACCCGCCCTGCGGCGCTTGTAATAATCGTCCGCAGTGAGAAAGCGTTTTCTCACTTCGACCTAGTATTCGTCCACAAAGTCAAGGTTGGTCAATGAAGACTCCGCTTCGCACTGGCATGGCGGCCAAGGCCCTCGCCACCGCCGCCGCCGTGGCCCTGCTGGCTACCGGCTGCTCCTCCGCCTCCTCATCCAGCGACAGCGGCGGCAACGTCACCGTCCGATTCACGTGGTGGGGCAACGACCTGCGGAACAAAGAGACGCAGCAGGTTATCGACGCTTTCCAGGCCTCGCATCCCAACATCAAGATCCAGGCCGAGCCCGGCGTCTGGAGCAGCTATTGGGACAAACTCGCCACCACCACTGCCGCCAATGATTCCCCCGACGTAATCCAGATGGACCAGGCCTACATCGCTGAATACGGTGGCCGCGGAGCACTGCTGGACCTGTCGAAGCAGGGCAACATCGACACCTCTAAGATTGACCAGGATGCCTTGAAGTCCGGCCAGGTGGATGGCAAGCAGTACGGCCTAAGCACGGGCCAGAACGCCAAGGCCGTGATGATCAACACCAAGATGTTCCAGGACTACGGGGTGCCCATCCCGGACGACAAGACCTGGACCTGGGACGACTACACCAAAACCGCCGCCCAGATCGCTGCCGCGGCATCCAAGGCCGGCCAGACCAACTACGGCAGTTCCTACTCACTGACCGACTCCGACCTCAATACCTGGGCCATGCAGCACGGCGAGTCGCTGTACTCTGCGGACGGCGGTCTCGGCTTCAAGGAAGGCACCGCCACGTCCTTCTTCGAAAACGTGCTGAACCTGCGCAACAAGGGAGCAGCTGCTCCTGCCAACATCGCCACGGAGGACATCAGCGCCCCGGTTGAACAAACCCTTTTTGCCACCGGCAAGACCGCCATGTCGTGGTGGTGGACCAACCAGGTCAATGCGCTCCAGTCCGCACTAAAGAGCGAGGTGAAGATCCTGCGGGCGCCCAGCTCCACCGGCAGCGCCAAGGACAACGGCATGTCCTACAAGCCGTCCATGTTCTGGTCCGTTTCCTCGCGCAGCAAGCATCCGAAGGAAGCCTCGGAGGTAGTCAACTACCTGCTCAACAACCTGGACGCGGCCAAGACCATCCTGACGGAGCGCGGCTTCCCCACCAACTCCGAGGTCCAGACAGCGATCGACCCGCAGTTGACGCCCGCAGACAAGGCAGCCGCGGCGTTCCTCAAGGACATCAAGCCGGATCTGAAGGATGTTCCTCCCGTACCTCCCACCGGGTCTTCCGGGGTGCAGGCACTGATCCAGCGATACAGCAGCGATGTCCTGTTCGACCGCAGGTCACCTTCGGACGCGGCCAAGGGCCTCATGCAGGAAGCAAAGGACATGATCGACTCGGCCAGGAAGAAGTAGGGCCCCGGGCTCAAACAGCGGGAACGGCGGGCATCCCCTGGTGGGGTGCCCGCCGTTCCCGGTGCAGCAGTAGCCAGGAAACCGCGCCGCTGCTGTAAGTCAACTCCGGGCCTAGGCGTGGCCTGCGGCCTGCATCTGGCGCAGCTCCTTCTTCAGTTCGCTGACCTCGTCGCGGATCCGGGCGGCCACCTCAAACTGCAGGTCGGCAGCGGCTCCGTGCATTTGTTCGGTCATCTGCGCGATCAGACCCACCAGGTCCTCGGCCGGAGCGGCGGCCAGGCCGTCCGCCCGGACGATGGCCGCACCCTTCTTTGCCCCCTTGGCATCAGGCTTGGTTGCGCCGGTGATCCCGCGCTTGCCCTTGCCGTAGTTGAAGCTGTTCAACAGCGCATCGGTGTCGGCGTCTTCCTTGGCCAGTTGGTCGGTGATGTCGGCAATCTTCTTCCGCAGCGGCTGCGGGTCCACGCCGTGTTCCTTGTTGTAGGCCACCTGTATGGCCCGCCGCCGGTTGGTCTCATCGATGGCGTTGGCCATGGAATCGGTGATGCGGTCCGCGTACATGTGCACCTCGCCGGAGACGTTACGGGCGGCACGCCCGATGGTCTGGATGAGCGACGTGGATGACCGCAGGAAGCCTTCCTTGTCCGCATCCAGGATGCTGACCAGGGATACCTCGGGAAGGTCGAGTCCCTCACGGAGCAGGTTGATGCCCACCAGGACGTCAAAGGACCCCATTCGAAGTTCACGCAGAAGCTCCACGCGCCGCAAGGTATCCACGTCCGAGTGCAGGTATTCGACCTTGACGCCGTGGCCCAGCAGGTAGTCCGTGAGGTCCTCCGCCATGCGTTTGGTCAGGGTGGTCACCAGGACCCGCTCATCCTTTTCCACCCGCGTCTTGATTTCACCGAGCAGGTCATCGATCTGGCCCTTGGTGGGCTTGACCACCACCTCCGGATCGACGAGGCCGGTGGGCCGGATGATCTGTTGGACGAACCCGTCCGCCTTGCCCAACTCGTATTTGCCGGGTGTGGCCGAAAGGTAGACTGTCTGGCCCACCCGTTCCAGGAACTCGTCCCACTTCAGCGGCCGGTTGTCCATGGCCGACGGCAGCCGGAACCCGAAGTCCACCAGGTTCCGCTTCCGCGACATGTCGCCTTCGTACATGGCCCCGATCTGGGGAATGGTCACGTGGGACTCATCCACCACCAGCAGGAAGTCGTCCGGGAAGTAATCGAGCAGGCAGTGGGGGGCGGTGCCTGGCCCGCGCCCGTCAATATGGGACGAATAGTTCTCGATGCCGTTGCAGAAGCCCATCTGCTGCATCATTTCAAGATCGTACGTGGTGCGCATGCGCAGGCGCTGTGCTTCCACGAGCTTGTTCTGGCTTTCCAGCACCTTCAGCCGGTCGGCCAGTTCATCCTCGATCCGCTTGGTGGCGCGCGCCATCCGCTCCGGCCCGGCCACGTAGTGCGACGCCGGGAACACGTACATCTCCTCTTCGTCGCGGATAACCTCGCCCGTGAGCGGGTGGAGGGTGTGGATGTTCTCGATCTCGTCGCCAAAGAACTCGATCCGGATGGCCAGTTCCTCATACATGGGAATGATTTCCACGGTGTCGCCGCGGACCCGGAACGTTCCCCTGTGGAAGTCCATGTCGTTGCGGGAGTACTGCATGGAGACGAACTTGCGGAGGAGGTCGTCCCGGTTCATTTCGGCGCCCTTGCGCAGGGTGACCATTCCGGCGATGTATTCCTCCGGGGTACCCAGGCCGTAAATGCAGGAAACCGTGGCCACCACAACCACATCCCGGCGGGTCAGCAGCGCATTGGTGGCCGAGTGCCGCAGCCGTTCGACTTCCTCGTTGATGGACGAGTCCTTCTCGATGAAGGTGTCCGTCTGGGCCACGTAGGCCTCGGGCTGGTAGTAGTCATAGTAGGAGACGAAGTATTCCACCGCGTTGTTGGGCAGGAGTTCGCGGAACTCGTTGGCCAGCTGCGCGGCAAGTGTTTTGTTCTGCACCATCACCAGGGTGGGGCGCTGCACCTGTTCGATCAGCCATGCAGTGGTGGCGCTCTTACCGGTACCCGTGGCGCCCAGCAGCACCACGTCCTTCTCGCCGTTGTTGATGCGCTCCGTCAGCTCCGCGATGGCGGCCGGCTGATCGCCCGCAGGCTGGAATTCGCTGATGACTTCGAAGGGCGCTACAACACGGTTGACTTCCTGCGCAAGGCTCATGGATCTAATTTACAACCGGGCACTGACACTGGACCGCCACGTCCGTTACCGGCGAACAACCTCCCGTGTGCGGCCCGGCGTCAGGACACGTACGACGGCGGTTCCCACCCGGTTGCCTCAGCCCACGCCGACATCCGCGGCCAGGCTTCGTCCGTGAACCAGGGTTCCTTGGCGTCGGCGTATGCCCTGGTGGTGGGCGAACCGGCGTGCCGTTCTGCAAGGTCCGCCTTGTGGCCGGCGTAGAGCTTCAGCGCGGCGGGGTCGTTCCGCAACCAGTCCCGGAACATCAGGGCATAACGCCAGCCTGCCGAACCGGCCGCACGGACATGCACATTGACGGCACGGCATGGGTCAGCGTTGGCGTGGAACCGCTTCAACCATGCCGACCGGTCAGGATCGCCGGGCTTCGGTGTATCGGCCTCCACTCCCCGGACGGCCGGGAAGCCGGCCGCGGCAAGGAGCGGGGCAAGTCTTTCCGCCGCTTCGAGGTCCGGCACCGCCACCTGCAGGTCGATGACGTCCTTGGCGGCCAGGCCGGGCACAGAGGTGGATCCGATGTGGTCCACCGCCAGGATGACGTCCGGCGCGGCCGCAGCAATCCTCGCTGCAATCCTGCCTGCCTCCTGCGCCCACTCCGCGCGGTGTGGCTCCAAAACCGCTCCCCCGCGCCGCGGCGCGCGTTGCCCTTGTGCAAGGTTCTGGGCGAACGGCAGCAGGCGCCCGTCCCACAACCGGTCCACCTGGTCCAGCAATTGCTGCACTGTCCCCGAGTTGTCCAGGACGACGTCGGCGGCAGCCAGGCGATCCTGTCGCGTGGCCTGCGCAGCCATGCGGGACAGCGCCGCCTCCGCGGTCATCCCCCGCAACTCCTGCATGCGGTGCAGCCGCACATCGTCGGGGGCGTCCACCACTACCACCAGGTGGAAGGCGGCGCCCTGCCCGGTCTCCACCAGCAGGGGGATGTCCTGGACCACCACCGCGTCAGCGGCGGCGGCCGCCGTGATGGCCGCCGCACGGGCACGCACCAGGGGATGGACGATGCCGTTCAGCGTTGCCAGCCGTTCCGGGTTGCCGAACACCGCCTCGCCGAGCCGGGGCCGGTTGAGCCGTCCCTCGCCGTCGAGCATCCCTGCGCCAAATTCTGCGACGATGCGCTCCAGCCCCTCGGTCCCGGGCTCTACCACCTCACGGGCCAGGGCATCCGCGTCCACCAACACTGCGCCGCGTTCCAACAGCCGCGCAGCCACCACCGATTTCCCAGAGGCAATTCCGCCTGTCAATCCGATCTTCAGCACCCTCCCACCCTAGAGCACGCTTTCCGGACCGCCGAGGGGCCCGCCTGCCCCGCTGTCACGTAAGTCTCCCCGCGCGGGTTATGATCCCCTGGAGCATCAGGAAGCGCTGCCATGGGCCGTTAGCCCCAATGTGCTTCTCTACTAGACTGAAGCGGTGTTGAACCCGGCGGACCCACCACAGGAGACGGACAGCCGGGCCACGACCTACACCACCCTGGCAGCGGGGCAGGACTACCGGCACGAGCTCGAGGTCAAGCGTTCCAGATTCATCACCGTGCTCCGCCGGGCAGGCACCGAGGACGAAGCCCGCGACCTGGTGGCAGGCCTGCGCCGCGAGTTCCATGATGCCCGCCACCACTGCTCTGCGTTTGTCATTGGCCCCGACCGGACTGTCCAGCGGTCCAGCGACGACGGCGAACCCGCGGGTACCGCCGGCATCCCCATGCTCGAAGCCCTCCTGAAGAGGGAAACCGCTCCCGGGGTGACTGACCTCAGCGACGTCAGCGCCGTAGTCGTACGCTACTTTGGCGGGGTCCTGCTCGGGGCAGGAGGGCTGGTGCGGGCGTACTCTGAATCAGTATCGGCGTCCCTGGACCTTGCACCGCTGGTCAGGCGCAGCCGGCGGCGCATCTGTTCCACCGCCGTGCCGCACGCCGCAGCAGGGCGGCTCGAAAATGACCTGCGGGCCGCCGGCATGGTCATGGCGGACACCACCTACCAGGACCGGCACACCGTACTGCGAATTGCCGTCTCCGATGACGCTGACGCCATCGCCGCCGCCTCCGACCGCATCCTGCAGCTCACGGCAGGGTCCGCCACGCTGACTCCCGACGGAACGGAATGGGTGGATGAACCCCTCGACTGACGTGACCCTCGTGGACGTTGACCGGGCAGTGGCGGACCAACTGCTCGAGCTGGCCAAGCGTGACGCCTCCCCCGATGAGGTGGCGCCACCGCTGGGCGGTCCCGGCTGGAACCTGGAACGGACCGCCTGGTTCTTCAGCTACCACCATGCTGCGGCCGCCGGCCTGGACGGCCCTGCGGCGGAAAAGTCCTGGGCCGTCTTCAGCGGCGGCCACGTTGCCGGTTCCGTGCGCCTCAAGCGCGACCCTGACGCCGGCATCCCGTCGGCGGAATCCGGCATCTGGCTTGGCCGCAGCTTCCGGTCCCGGGGTGTCGGCAGCGCCGCCCTGGACCTGGTGCTGGCGGAGGCCCGCCGGGCGGGCCTGAAACGCGTCACTGCGCGCACCCTCTTGGGGAACCAGGGCGCCCAGCGGCTGCTGGCGGCCGCCGGGGCGGAACTGACGCATGATGACGGTACTGTCCTGGCCGTCGTCGAGCTCTAGCGCCGGCAGGCCGGAAGGACCGGCAATACCTTGCGGGGTAACTGGCGCAGGTCCGGCAACCGCGCAGCACCTTAAAGCAACAGACCCCCTGCCTTGTGGGCAGGGGGTCTGTTGCTGTCAGCCCGGAGTACGGGCCGGCGGCAATTAGTTGCCGGTCAGCTTCTCACGCAGGGCAGCAAGTGCCTCGTCCGAAGCCAGGGTGCCGGCACCGGAATCGGTGGCAGCAGGCTCGGAGGAGTAGCTGGTGGCGCCGGAATCGCTGTCACCGGACGTTGCAGCTGCAGCGTCGTCGGCAGCGTGCTGGGCAACCTGCTTCTTGTGTGCTTCCCAACGGGCCTGGGCGTCAGCGTACTGCTGTTCCCAAGCTGCGCGCTGGTTCTCGTAGCCCTCGAGCCATTCGTTGGACTCGGGGTCGAAGCCCTCGGGGTACTTGTAGTTGCCCTCTTCGTCGTACTCTGCGGCCATGCCGTACAGGGCGGGATCGAATTCGGTGCTGTCGGCGTCGACGCCCTCGTTGGCCTGCTTGAGGGACAGCGAGATGCGGCGGCGTTCCAGGTCGATGTCGATGACCTTGACGAACAGTTCGTCGCCAACGGAGACAACCTGCTCGGCCAGTTCGACGTGGCGCACGGCGAGCTCGGAGATGTGGACCAGGCCTTCGATGCCGTCTTCGACGCGTACGAACGCACCGAACGGAACCAGCTTGGTGACCTTACCCGGAACAACCTGGCCCAGGGCGTGGGTGCGGGCGAAGGTCTGCCACGGATCTTCCTGCGTAGCCTTGAGCGACAGGGAGACACGCTCGCGGTCCAGGTCGACCTCGAGGACCTCGACGGTGACTTCCTGGCCAACTTCGACAACCTCGGACGGGTGGTCGATGTGCTTCCAGGACAGCTCGGAAACGTGGACCAGGCCGTCTACGCCGCCCAGGTCCACGAAGGCACCGAAGTTGACGATGGAGGAAACGACGCCGGGACGGACCTGGCCCTTTTCCAGCTTGTTGAGGAAGGTGGAGCGGACCTCGGACTGGGTCTGCTCGAGCCATGCACGGCGGGACAGGACCACGTTGTTGCGGTTCTTGTCCAGTTCGATGATCTTGGCTTCGATCTGCTGGCCGATGTACGGAGCCAGGTCGCGCACGCGGCGCATCTCGACCAGGGATGCGGGCAGGAAGCCGCGCAGGCCGATGTCGAGGATAAGACCACCCTTGACAACCTCGATGACGGTACCGGTGACGACACCGTCTTCTTCCTTGACCTTCTCGATGTCGCCCCAAGCACGCTCGTACTGAGCACGCTTCTTGGAGAGGATCAGACGGCCTTCTTTGTCTTCCTTGGTGAGCACCAGGGCTTCGACCTGATCGCCGACGGAGACAACGTCCCCGGGGTCAACGTCGTGCTTGATGGACAGCTCGCGGGAGGGGATGACACCTTCGGTCTTGTAACCGATGTCGAGCAGGACTTCATCGCGGTCGACCTTGACGACGGTACCTTCGACGAGATCTCCGTCGTTGAAGTACTTGATGGTGGCGTCGACAGCTGCGAGGAAGTCCTCAGCGGTACCGATGTCGTTGATGGCGACCTGCGGGGTACCGGGCTTCTCGGTGGAGGTGATGGTCATGTAGTAGGGGCTCCGTTGTGGATAGTTAGTCGGTCAGGCAAAACCGGCGCGCCCGCGTCATGGAACGCAGGCGCGATTCGCGGTGAATCCGAACGGATCCTCCGGGTCATCCTGATTTGTGGATTGCTTTTCAATGCCGCCCCTGGGGAGCAGCAAGTGCGTGCACGTGGTACACGCCCGTTTATTCTAGTCGCTGCCGGCAACGCGGGTCAAAGCGGGAGCGGGGCAGTGTGCGGCCGCTTAGAAGTGTGTCAGGCAGTGCGTGGGCCGCTCCACCGCGAACATCTGTTGCGCTTTGAAGGCTGCCCCCGGTGTCGCCTCGCTCACCGCACCTGCCGCCCTCAGCGTGACGGGGCTGATCCCGCCGAGGTAGATGGAGGACAGCGCCGAGACGTCCAGCGCCAGGTCGACTTTCCCCGCTGATACGCGTTCGACGGCGGCCTGGCCGCCTTGGACGTCGAGGGCAAAGGTTCCAGCGGTGAGGCCCAGCGGGTCCGTCACTTCAAGGACCAGACGTCCGTCCGCAGGATAGTGCCGGGCGGCCAGCGCCTGCGGTACGTCGAGGATGCGGAGCCAGAGCATGTCGCGGCTGTCCGACGCGTCAATGCAGCGCGGGTCCGCCAGCGCCCAGGCCAGGGGATCATCCACCGGAGCCTCGTTCCAGGACACCCGTTCCACGAGGTCGATGGCGGCAAGGTATTGCCACAGCTCCAGGTAGGCGTGGTCCGTTGCGGCAACAAGGTCCACCACCTCCACCGTGGCGGGCGTGGTGTCCCAGCCGGCGAACTTGTAGGAGACGTAGCCGTCAATGCCGCCGTCCGCAGCGTAGTGCAGCGCCGCCTTGATCGCCGGGTCCTCCTTGCCATCACGGCCCAGCGTCCCCGATGCCAGGAGCCGGTACCACTCCTGGCGCCCGAGTGAGCCGGGGGTGTGCCGATGCACGCGGTCGAAGACTGTGGGGGCAACGTCGAGCAGGACTTTGGGATCCGCAACCTCCACGCTCCCGGTGGCCCGGTGCCGCAGGTTGAACCGTGCCGTGGTGTCCACTTTGACAGTCCGCTCCAGGCTGGCCACGCCATACCCGAACCGCCCATAGATGCTTCCCTCGGAGGCGGTAAGGGCGGCCACCGCAATCCCGTCATCCTTGGCTGCCTGCAGGTCCCCGGTCATCATGCGGCGCAGCAGGCCGCGCCGGCGGTGCGAGGTCCGCACGGTGACCGCCGTGACCATCTGGGCTTCGAGCATCCTGCCAAAACCGATGTTGAGGGTTTTCCGCAACGTCCCGAAAGTGGCCACGGGCACCTCGGCCGGGAGCGAGTGCTGCGCCGGCGTTCCGGTCTGGTAGGCACCGGTAAAAATCCTGCCATCGGCCTCGTAGGTGGCCATTGACTGCGCCACGTGCTCGGGGGTGCGGGTGGCATCGTGGAAGCCGAAACCTACCGCCCTCCCCCAGGTCTCAGCTTCGGCGTACCCGTCCTTGCCTTTGGATACAGCAGGAAAGCGCCGGATTTCATAGTTTCCGCTCAGATCACCCATTTAGCCGAGCCTAGCCAATGAATCCGGCGCCTGACCAGCAAAAACGCTGAGGCATATCCGCAGCGCCCGCGGCGGACCTAGTGGCCGGCGTCGTACCAGCTGGGTCCCACGCCGATCTGGACCTCCAGGGGGACGCTGAGGTCTGCCGCAGCAGCCATCTGCTCGGTCACCAGCTTCTCCACGGCAGCCCGCTCCCCCGCAGCCACCTCAAGGACCAGCTCGTCGTGGACCTGGAGCAGCATGCGGGACTTCAGGCCCTGGGCCTGCAGTTCGGCGTGGACTCCCAGCATGGCGCGTTTGATGATGTCTGCGGCGGAGCCCTGGATGGGGCTGTTCAGTGCGATGCGTTCAGCGTTCTCACGCAATTGCCGGTCGGTGCTGGTGAGGTCCGGCAGGTAGCGGCGGCGCCCCTCGATGGTGGCCGTGTACCCATCCACCCTGGCCTGGTCCACCACGCCGCGAAGGTAGTCGCGGACGGCGCCGAAGCGGTCGAAGTAGTCCTTCATGAGGGTACGGGCCTCATCAACGGAAATTTCGAGCTGCTTGGACAGGCCGAAGGAGGTCAACCCGTAGGCAAGGCCATACGACATGGCCTTGACCTTGGAGCGCATGGCGCTGGTGACCTGGTCCGTGGGGACGTGGAAGATGTTGGAGCCGACGAACCGGTGCAGGTCCTCGCCGTCCTTGTACGCCTGGATCAGCCCCGCGTCTCCGGAGAGGTGGGCCATGATGCGCATCTCGATCTGGGAGTAGTCGGCGGAAAGGAGGCATTCATAGCCGTCGCTGACGACGAAGATGCCGCGGACCCGCCGGCCTTCCTCACTGCGGATGGGGATGTTCTGCAGGTTGGGGTTGTTGGATGAGATCCGGCCCGTGGCGGCAACGTTTTGCGCATAGGTGGTGTGGATGCGGCCGTCCTCCGCGACGGACTTCTTCAGCGACTCGATCATCTGCCGCAGCTTGGCGGCCTCGCGGTGCGCCATGAGCTGGACCAGGAACTCGTGCCCGGTTTTTTCCAGGAGGTTCTTGAGCGAGGCGGCGTCCGTGGTGTAGCCGGACTTGATCTTCTTGGTCTTGGGCAGCTGCAGCTCTTCGAACAGCACGGTCTGCAACTGCTTGGGCGAGCCGAGGTTGACCTCGTGGCCGATGGCTGCGAACGCCTGTTCCTGGGCCTGGTCGATCACCCTGGCGAGGTCGGCAAGCTGGTCGTCCATCTTGTCCATGTCGATGGCGATGCCCGCGAGCTCCATGTCCGCAAGCACCCGGCTGACCGGCAGCTCAAGGGTGGACAGCAGTTCCTCTGCCTTGCGGCTCTTGAGTTCGTCCTCGAAGTAGCGGCTCAGGGCCAGCACGACGGCGCCGGCCTGGACCAGGGAGTCGGCGGCGGCGTTGTCGTCGCCGTCGAAGGACAGCTCCAGCTGCCCGGCCTTGGCAGTGGCCGCGGGAATCCCCACATTGAGGTGGTGCTGGGCGAGCTCGGCGAGCTCGTAGGTGCGGCGGTCGGGCTGGATGAGGTAGCCGGAAATGGCGGTGTCGTCCACCACGCCCTCCAACTCCAGGCCGCGGGCCGTCAACGCCTTGAGCGCGGCCTTGAAACCGTGCATGACCTTGGGCGCTTCAGGATCGCGCAGCCAGGCGGCCAGTACGTTCTCGGTCTCCGCGTCCAGGCTGGAGAGGTCCACGTAAGCTGCGGCGTCGCCGCCGACGATGGCCACCGCAGCGGCGTCTTCACCGATCCGGCCCGGGACGAGGTCGACGGCGAGTGCGGACCGCTGGCCCGTGCCGGCAGCCAGGAAGGCGCCCAGTTCAGCGGCACCGGCGGGGACGGTGTAGTCCGGGGTGTCGATGCTTTCGCGTTCGGCGGCGGGGGTGTCGGCGTCGCCGTAAAGGGCGAACAGGCGGCCGCGGATGGCCTTGAACTCGAGCTGGTCGAAGAGGTCCTCGATGGCTGCCTGGTCCGGGCGCGGCTCGTGGAGGTCCTCCAGCGTGACGGGGAGGTTGAGATCGGTATGCAGCTGGTTCAGGCGGCGGTTGCGTTTGACGTTTTCGACGTTCTCCCGGAGCGAGTCCCCGACTTTTCCGCCGATGGAGTCGAGGTGTTCCAGGACGCCTTCCAGGCCGCCGTACTGGTTGATCCATTTGGCCGCTGTCTTCGGCCCGACGCCAGGGACGCCCGGGAGGTTGTCCGCGGTCTCCCCCACCAGGGCGGCGAGGTCGGAGTAGCGGGACGGGGGAACGAAATACTTTGCTTCGATGGCTGCGGCGTCCATCCTGGGGATGTCGCTGACACCCTTCTTGGGGTACAGCACAAAAACGTTGTCCGTGACGAGCTGGAAGGCATCCCGGTCGCCCGAAACGAGCAGCACCTCAAAGCCGGCTTTTTCACCCATGGTGGCGAGCGTGGCCAGGATGTCGTCCGCCTCGTAGCCGGGCATCTTGATGGTCTTGATGCCCCAGGCCTCCATGACCTGGGCGATGAGGTCGATCTGGCCGCTCATTTCGCGGGGGGTTTCGTTCCGTCCGCCCTTGTACTCGCTGTACTCGGTCTTCCGGTGGGTCGATTCGTCGGAGACGTCGAAGGCCACCGCGATGTGGGTGGGCTGCTGCTCCTTGATGAGGTTGATCAGCATGGACGTGAAGCCGTGGATGGCGTTGGTGTGCTGGCCGTTGGAGGTGGAGAACTTGTCCGCCGGCAGGGCGAAGAACGCACGGAACGCCATGGAATGGCCGTCCAGCACCAGCAGGCGCGGCTGGTCCGTAATGGGAATGACAGGAGCTTCCGTAGCTGAAACAGACCCTCCGGCGGCGGGTGCGGCGCTCTTTACGGCAGCCTTTGGGGCGGCGGAGCGGGGCTGCGCGGCAGCCCCCTCATCGATGGCCTGGGACGGAAAAGGAGCCGGTTTGGTTGTTTCACTCACAGGTGCCAGCCTAGTTGCCATGACAGACAATTTCACGCCGGGCGCATTCGCCGAAGAGCTGGCAGCTGCCGGAATTCCCGACCACATGCACGGCTGGCTGGGCAGGTTCGGCGTCGGCGCCCTGGTGGTGAAGATGGGGATCCATTTCCTGGAAATGAGCCCGGAACGCACTGTTGCCACCATGCCCGTGGAAGGCAACACCCAGGTGGCCGGGATCCTGCACGGCGGGGCCCACGTGGTGCTCGCGGAAACCCTGGGCTCCTTCGCAGCGGGCATGCATGCCGGTCTGGACCGCCACGCGGTGGGCATCGAAGTCAGCGCCACGCATCACCGGTCCATCGCCGGTGGCCTGGTGACCGGCACCTGCAGCGCCATCCATCTGGGGCGCACCCTGACCACGCACGAGGTGGTCATGACCGACGCCCAGGGACGCCGCCTTTCAACGGCCCGGATCACGAACATGCTCCGGGACAACGCCGGCTGAGCCAGGCCAGCCCCAGGGCTTGGCTCAGGCCTGCGGGCGGGATGCCGCGGGAAGCAGGTAGCGCAGCTCGACGATCCCCCTGCCCAAGGTGCGGGAAGCAGCCAACTCAAGTGCCGGCGTCGGGCCCTGCATCGGCAGCAGCCGCTTCCCTGCACCCAGGACCACTGGAATGACGGAGAGGATGATCTCATCCAGCAGTCCGGCGTCGGAAAACTGGGCCGCGAGGTTGCCGCCACCCACCACCCAAATGTTCCTGTCCCCGGCGTCGCGCCGGAAGTCCGCGATGAATTCCTGGACGTCCCCGCGGACAAAAGTGATGTCTGCCCCGTCCGGGGCACGGTATTCGTGGTGGGTGAACACGTAGGTGGGCGTGCCGGTGTAGGGCCACTTGCCCGGCTCGTGCGCCATCAACCACGCGAACGTTTCCCCGCCCATGACAATGCAGCCCACCCCGGACATGAAGTCGTTGTAGCTGTCCGCTCCGCCTTCGAAACCGTCGAACTGCAACAGCCAGCCCAGGTCGTCGGTGGTGGTGGCGATGAAGCCGTCAAGGGAGGCTGCAACAAAGTACTGGATGCGTGGCATGGGCCCAGCCTAGCGAGCCGTGGCAGACCCGCCAATCAGCAGGCCCAACCAACCGTCCAGCAGGGCTGCGTGAAGAGGGGCGCTACTTCGTGAAGTACGGGATGATCAGGTACAGCCCGAAGAGGACTGCCACGCCGCACAACCCGAAGCATACGTAGGCGACGGAGCGCTTGACGCCGGGAGACGCCTGCTGGGCGTCAGCGGCAATGGCCGTAAACCGGACCCCAAGCGAGTAGAGGGTCACCACAATGGCCGCGGACACGAGGGTGGCGCCGGCAACGGTCAGGAGTTCCAACCACTTCATCGTTAGGTCTCCTTGCGGTTGTTTGCTGTTGCTCTTGCTTCTGCCTTGGCCTTTGCGTCCGCCTTGGCTTTCGCCTTGGCTTCGGCCCGCGCCTTCTTCTTTGCAAAGCGGACGGCCTGGCCGGCTTCCTCCACCTCGACGGCGTTCTGGTGGCTCACGGAGGACTTGCGTGAGTAGAAGAACATGAACAGGACGGCCGCGCTGCCTGCCACGGCGGCGATGAGGACGCCCACGGCGCCGGTCTTCACCAGGAGGGCGGTCAGGGCGCCGACGACGCCCGCGGCCGGGAGGGTGAACAGCCATCCCAGCGCGATCTTGCCCACCATGTTCCAGCGGACCGTGGTCCCGCGGCGGCCCATTCCGGAACCGATCACTGACCCTGAGGCCACTTGCGTGGTGGAAAGGGCGAAGCCGAGGTGCGAGGATGCCAGGATCGCCGACGCGGTGCTGGTCTCGGCGGCGAAACCCTGGGCTGGCTTGACCTCCGTCAGGCCCGAAC
This sequence comes from Arthrobacter sp. E1SS-5, assembly GCF_057073715.1. NCBI lineage: Bacteria > Bacillati > Actinomycetota > Actinomycetes > Micrococcales > Micrococcaceae > Arthrobacter > Arthrobacter sp. E1SS-5. The sequence goes on along the minus strand of NZ_CP172703.1, from coordinate 2,074,969 downwards.
CCATGGTGCGGATGATGCGCCAGCCGCCGGCGTAGGTGCCGATGGCGATGGCCATGGCGCAAGCTGCGATCACCCAGAGCTGGGGGCCGGAGCCGGGGGCCTGGGTTCCGGCGGCGATCAGGACCAGGGTGATGATGCCCATGGTCTTCTGGGCGTCATTGGTGCCGTGGGCCAGGGCCACCAGGCTGGAGGTAAAGACCTGCCCGGTGCGGAAGCCGCCGCGCTTCTGGGTGAGCTTGGTGCCCGTCTCGGGGTCGTGGCGGGAAGTCAGCGCGTAGGCCAGGCGCGTGCAGACATAGGCGGCAAGGCCGGCAATGACCGGGGCGAAAACAGCCGGAAGGATGACCTTCTGGAGCAGGGTTTCAAGGTTGACGGAGCTGAATCCCGCCCCGACGACCGCTGCGCCGATAAGGCCGCCGAACAGCGCGTGGGACGAGCTGGACGGCAGGCCTTTGAGCCAGGTGATCATGTTCCACAGGACGGCTCCCATCAGCCCGGCGAAGATGATGTCCGGGGTGATCTGGACGCCGCCGGATCCCTCCCTGATGATGCCGCCGGAGATCGTCTTGGCGACCTCGGTGGAAAGGAATGCGCCCACGAGGTTCAGCACCGCTGCCAGGGCTACGGCTGTCTTGGGCTTGATGGCACCTGTCGCGATGGGCGTTGCCATGGCGTTGGCGGTGTCGTGGAAGCCGTTCGTGAAGTCGAAAAATAGTGCCAGTGCGATGACCAGCGCCACCATGAAGGTGATATCCACCTGTTGCCCAATCTGCAGAGACGACGTTCAGCAGTTTCACTTACCAGGCTGCCTTGCACAGCATAGTTCACCAGCTGTTTGCATGGAATGACTTGCGGCGCTGGCACAACCGGCGGGAAACCCTATCGATCGTACGCGTCCCGGGCATGAGGTCAAAACACGGGTTGGGGCCGGAAAGACCGGAGCCGCTCCAGTTCCGGAGGCGTTATTCCGCGCCGGCGATGAGGCGGGACGTGCACCCGGAGGGACTCAGCCCTGGTGGAACTGGGGCGGCCGCGGCCCGGCATCCAGCTCCGGCGCGATTTTCTCTTCGAGGGCCGCCACGGTGGCGTCGGGCAGGACGATGAGGCCGTCCAGCTCACGACGCGCCCGCTTGTACGCGGCCTGCCGTTCGGCTGGAGTGGCAGCGTCGTTCTCGGCGATCATCAGCAGTTTCCGTGCGGTGGCCAGCCGTTCGCGTTCCGGACCACTGAACTTGCTGTCCCTGACGCGCCGGGCCTCGCGCTCGGCCACGTCAAGCGCCACCGCGAAGTTGTTGACCGCCTGCCGGTACGCATCAAGGGCGGCCGCGGACCGAGGGTCTTCGGCGGAGGCGGGCCGTTGGCCGTCCGCTTCCCGCTTGGCGCGAAGGAAGGCAACGGTGAGGGGTTCGCGGACGTCGGTCATCATGGGGAAATCGATAAGCTTGCCCACGTCCAGCTCGTAGTCGAGCCACCGCCGGTTGGTGGCGTCATGGGTATCCATCAGCGCCTGCACCTCGGCCACGGACGCTTTTTCAGCCTCCAGCGCCTGGTTCCTGAGCCTGTACAGTTCAACCCGGCGCCGGTGCCGGCGCTCGCCTGCCTGCCGCCAGCCGCTGGCCCAGCGGCCGGCGAACGCCATCAGTGGAAACACCATCCACCATTTGTCGGACAAGAACTCCATGACGGGCCTCACCCCTTAATCCTCGCAGTCCGGGGGCGCGGCCTCAAGAAGCATGGCAGGATCGGGCAGCCGGCCGGAAAGCGCACCGAGGTCAGGGGGCCGGAGTTACCTGGGCGGCATTGACGTTGACCAGCCAGGAGACCCCGAACCGGTCGGTGCACATGCCAAAGACATCGCCCCACGGAGCCCTTTCCATGGGAACAGTAACTGTTCCTCCGTCGCCGCAGAGCTTCTGGTAGTAGCCGCGAAGCTCAACCTCGTCGTCTCCGCTGAGCGAAATGGATATGGAGGAGCCAGGGTGGTACTGCATGCTGTTGGGAGTATCGGCGCCCATGAGCACCAGGCCCTGGGTGGTGACCAGCATGGCGTGCATGATTTTCTGCGCTTCCGCGGGATCGTCGCTGGCCTGGAAGTCGCCAAAGGTGCTGAGCGACAGTTCGCCGCCGAACACGGACTGGTAGAAGTTCATCGCCTCGCGGGCGTTGTCGCGGAAGCTCAGGTAGGGGTTAAGGACTGTCGGCATGGCAGGGTCTCCTTCTCAGGGGCCGGAACCGCATCGGCCGGAACTGGGGCAGACAACATCCTGCCCCATCCGGTGCCCCGCGAAGGAATGCTTCCCTGGTGATACCTGGGTTCACGGTACGAAGCGGTAGCCCGCGCCGGCTTCGGTCAGCAGGTGGCGGGGGTTTCCGGGATCGTCCTCCAGCTTCCTTCTCAACTGGGCCATGTACACGCGGAGGTAGTTGGCTTCCTTGCCGTAGGACGGGCCCCAGACATCGGCCAGCAACTGCTGCTGCGAGATGAGCCGGGACGGGTTGCGGACAAGGATCTCCAGGATGTTCCACTCCGTGGGGGTAAGCCTCACCGGCTGCCCGGAACGCAGGACCTGCCTTGCCAGGAGATCAACGGTAAAGCCGGCAGAGCTGACCAAAGGGTGTGTTTCTGCCTGGGGCACCCTCCGCAGCAGGGCACGCAGCCGCGCCAGCAGCTCATCCAGGCCGAAGGGCTTGGTGATGTAGTCGTCGGCGCCGGCATCCAGGGCGCCCACCTTGTCCGGTGAGCCATGGCGGGCGGACAGGACCAGGACGGGCGCAGCGCTCCACCGGCGCAGGTTCCGCAGGACCTCAGTCCCGTCCATGTCGGGCAGGCCCAGATCCAGGACCAGCAGGTCCGGCGCCAGCCGGGAGGCCGCCGCGAGGGCGGAAGCGCCGTCCCCGGCCGTCTCCACGGCGTAGCCGTGCGCGGCAAGCGTGATCCGGAGTGCCTTCAACAGGTGCGGATCGTCGTCAATGACCAGCACCCTCGCCTTGGCCTGGCCACTGCCGGGAGTGCCGGCGTCGTTCGCCCTCATGGCCGCACCCCGGCGCCTGCGTGGGCAGCGTCGGTGCTGCCACCGGCGGGGACGCCTGCCGGTACGCCGGTTGAGAGAGGCAGGCGGATCACCATGGTCAGACCGCCGCCCGGGGTTTCCCTGGCGGTGAGCGTTCCCCGCATCGACTGGACGAAGCCCTGCGCCACCGAAAGTCCCAGCCCAATCCCCGTGGATGGGGAGGTGTCGTCGAGCCGCTGGAACGGACGGAACATCTCCACCACCTTCCGGGCCGGAACGCCGGGACCGTGGTCAATGATCTGCAACTCCCCGCAGGGATGGCCGTCCAGGACACTGCCGCCGGCACCGCCCGTCACCACCACAGCCGTCCCGGCGGCATACTTCAGCGCGTTCTCCAGGATGTTGGCCACCGCCCTCTCCAGCAGGCCGGGATCGGCATCCACCGGGGGCATATTGGCGGGCAATGCGACCCGCACCGCTCCTTGGGGCAGGCCCCGCAGCGCGGCCTCAACAGCCCCGGACCAGCGCACCGGGGCCAGCAGGGGTTCCACCGATTGCGCGGTGATCCGCGACATGTCCAGGAGGTTGGCCACCAGCAGGTCCAGCCGGTCCGTGCAGGCATCGATGGTCTCCAGCAGGTCATGCTGCTCCGCCGGGGTGTAGGAGACGCCGTTCTGCAGGAGCCCGCCGGCAGCCACCTTGATACCGGCCAGGGGCGTGCGGAGGTCGTGCGACACTGCCCGGAGGATGGCCGTGCGCATGGCGTTCCCCTCGGCGAGGCGCAGCATTTCGGTCCGGGTGGCTGCCAGCTGGCTGCGCTCGAGCTGGGCTTTGACGTGCACCGCGAACGCGGCCAGCAGCCTGCGCCCGGACGGCGGAACTTCCCGGCCCAGCAGCACCAGCGTGGTCTCCTCATCCACCTGCTCAACGGTGGTTCCAGGAGCCCCCGTGCCAAGGGGCCCGTCAAGCGCCCCTCCCAGCTGGCCCACTGCATTCCCGGCCGCGGCAAGAACCTGCCAGCCGCCCCGCCCCAGGTCCGCTCCGGCGTCGTGCTTCATCGCGGTCTCCACCGCATCACCGCTTCCTGCGGACCCGTCGCCTGCACCGGGCCGGGCCAGGACAGCGGCGCCCGTAACGCCGAAAACGCTCACCGCCTCCGCCAAAAGCACCGTCAGGTTGTCCTCGTCGCGGGATGCCGCAAGGGCCAGGTCGGCCAGGGTGGCGGCCTCAGCCCGCGCCGTGGCAGCCTCCTTTGACCGCCGGGCAGAGCGGTCCACCACCCCTGCCACCGCGACGGCCACGCCGGCGAACACGGCCAGCGACAGGATGTCCTGCGGATCGTGGATGGCAAGGTCCCGCAGCGGCGGCGTGGAAAAGTAATTGACCAGCACGCTGCTCCAGAATGCTCCCGCCACGGCCGGCCAGAGGCCCCCCACCAGGGCGATGGCCACCGCGCCTGCCAACTGGAGCAGTGCCGCCGTGGCCACACTGTGGTCAAAGACTCCCAGGAGCAGTTGCAGCCCGGCCGGAAGCGCGGCGGCGAGCGCAAACCCAATCATCACCCTGCGCCGCCCCAGTGCGGTCCGCTGCCCGGCGCCTCTGGACAGGGTCGGCCTGGACACCGCCGGCCGCGACACCACCTGGACATCGATGTCCCCGGCGCCGCGCACCACCTGGGCTTCAACGCTCCCGCCGGATAGCACTGCAAACCGGTGACGGCTCTGTCCCACCAGGATGTGCGTGGCATTGTGAGCGCGGGCGTACTCGAGCAGGGCTGCGGCGACGTCGCCGGATGAAAGTGCGTGATAGCTGCCGCCCATCCCGGCCACAAGCCGCCGCTGGGACTCCAGCGCGTGCGGCGATTCACCCTGCGCGCGGGACGGTGTCCGGACGTGGACTGCAAGGATGTCACCACCGCCTGCCCGCTCGAGGAGCTTGGCGGCGCGGTGCACCAGGAGGTCTCCGTCGCCGCTGCCGTTGAGGCCTATGACGATGCGTTCCCTAGCCATGACGCACATTCTCCCACCATTGGGTGCCGCGGATGCGTGCCGCCGCCGCGCCCGCCGCCGGCGGAGGATGGGTGCGCACCGGCCCGCGGGAACGTAGGCTCGGGGCATGGCCCGTTTCTTTGATGTCCACCCCCACGACCCCCAGCCCCGCGCCATTGCGCAGGCAGTGAAGATTATCCGCGACGGCGGCCTGATCGCCTACCCCACCGACTCCTGCTACGCCCTGGGCGCGCAGATGGGCAACCGGGAGGCCCTGGACCGGATCAGGAGCATCCGGCACCTGGACGACAAGCACCACTTCACGCTGGTCTGCCGGGACTTCGCCCAGCTGGGGCAGTTCGTGAACATCAGCAATGACGTGTTCCGCAGCATCAAGGCCGTCACGCCCGGCAGCTACACGTTCATCCTGCCTGCCACCAAGGAGGTCCCCAAGCGGCTGCTGCACCCAAAGAAGAAGACGGTGGGGGTGCGCATCCCGGACAACAGGGTGGTGCAGGCGCTGCTGGCCGAACTGGGCGAGCCGCTGCTCTCCAGCACGTTGCTGCTGCCCGATGAGGAGGAACCGCTGACCGTGGGCTGGGAGATCAAGGAGCGGCTGGACCACCAGGTGGATGCCGTGATTGATGCCGGGGACTGCGGCGCCGAGCCCACCACCGTGGTGGACTTCTCCAGCGGGGTGGCCGAGGTTGTCCGGCGCGGCATGGGAGATCCGTCCCGGTTCGAATAACCGGCCCGGGAGTGCCGCAGGGAACCGTCGACGGGCGCTTTGCCGGCGGCCGCCGTCGTGAAGTACGACGGCGGCCGCCGTGTTTGTGCGCAAGGGCCCCGTTACGTGGTGTGCGGCCTAGTCCTGCTTACGTGCCCGGCTGGGCTGGACCCGCGGCGGTTCGCCCGGCATCTTGGGGTAGTCCGGCGGGAACGGCATCTCGCCCAGGCCGGCCTTGCAGTCGCGGTCCCACCATTCCAGCAGGGTGTCGATGGTGCCGGGGCTGGCACTGAAGTCCGCCCAGGGATCCCCCACCGTCTTCAGCCGGCCGGGCACGGTGAGGATGGTGAAGTTCTTTGGATCGGCGCTCTCCAGTTCGTCCCAGGTGATGGGGCAGGACACCGGGGCGTGCGGAAGCGCCCGCGGGCTGTAGGCGCCGGCGATGGTGCGGTCGCGGTTGGCCTGGTTGAAGTCCAGGAACACGCGCCGGCCCCGCTCTTCCTTCCACCAGGCGGTGGTCACTTTGTCCGGGATGCGCCGCTCAACTTCCCGGGCAGCGGCGATGACCGCGTGCCGGACGTCCAGGAACTCGCGGGTCGGTTCAATGGGGGCGTAGACGTGGAGTCCGCGGTTGCCGGAGGTTTTGATGAAGCAGGTGAGCCCGGCCTCGGCCAGCACCTTCTTCAGCACCAGGGCGGCGGGGACGGCGTCGTCGAAGTCGGTGCCGGGCTGCGGGTCGAGGTCGATGCGCAGCTGGTCCGGGTTGTCCGTGTTTTCGGCGCGCGAAGGCCACGGGTGGAACACCACGGTGTTCATCTGGACGGCCCAGACTGCGGCCGCAGGCTCGTCCAACACCAGCTGGGGGTGGGACCGGGCACTGGGGTAGACGACTTTGACGGAGCGGATGAAGTCCGGCGTGCCCTTGGGCGGGTTCTTGGAGAAGAACATCTCGCCGTCGATGTTGCCCGAATACCGCTGGAGTGAGATGGGCCGGTCCCCGTTGGCGGCGATGAACGCCTCCCCCACATCGCAGATGTAGTTCACCAGATCCAGCTTGGTGAGGCCCAGGTCCGGCCAGAGGACCCGGCTGGGGCTGGAAATCCGCATCCCGCGCTCGCCGTTGGGACCTGGGACAGTGATGGTGGTCTGTTCACTCGCCATGGGGACAACGTACACCCCGCAACCGCCCGGGACCGGCACATCCGGCAGGCCTCCGGCATGATTGACCCATGCCAGCAACCGATCAGCAGTTCGCCCTTGCCGCAGGTGAAGCCCCCTTTTCCGCCGTCTATGCCCGGCCCGACAACCCAACCGCCACCGTCGTGGTGGCGCACGGGGCAGGCGCGGGCATGGAACACCCGTTCCTCCGCGGCTTCAGCGATGCCCTGAACACCCTGGGTCTGGCCACCTTGCGCTTCAACTTCCCCTACCGGGAGGCTGGGCGGAAGTTTCCCGACCGTGCTCCGTTGGCTATCGCCGCCTGGCGTGCCGCCATGGCTGCCGCCCGCGCCCAAAGCGACGCCCATGGTGACGGCGGCCCGCTGTGGGCGGCGGGCAAGTCGTTCGGGGGAAGGATGGCCTCCATGGCCGTTGCCGAAGGCATGGAAGCTGCAGGCCTGGTGTACTTGGGCTACCCGCTGCATGCTCCCGGCAAGCCGGAGAAACTCCGGGACGAACACCTGTACGGGCTGGCTCTGCCCATGCTGTTCCTGCAGGGCACACGGGACACCTTTGCCACACCGGACATCCTGGCCGACGTCGTGTCCCGGATCGGGCCCAATGCCGTCCTGCAGTGGGTGGAAGGCGGCGACCATTCGTTCGCGGTGGCAGGCAAGAAGCGCCCTGCCGACGAGGTGGGGGCATCCCTGGCCGCCCCCGTCGCCGACTTCATTGCCAGGCACTCCTGAGCGTCCCTGGCTTGCAGCTATCTAGGCTGTTTGGTTCGGGCGGTAGCGGGCGCCGACCAGGGGTCCTCCGGCCAGGGGTGCTTAGGGTAGCGGCCGCGCATTTCCGCCCGCACCTGGCTGTACGGTCCCGACCAGAATGAAGTGAGGTCATCGGTGACGGCGAGCGGCCGGCGGGCCGGCGACAGCAGGTGGAACAGCACAGGGACGCGGCCTCCCAGCAGCCTCGGGGACTCTGTCAGGCCAAAGCACTCCTGCAGTTTCACCGCCACCACGGGCGCAGCAGCGCCATCACCGGGCTCCGGGTAGTCAATCCGGATCCTGGAGCCGCTCGGCACCTCAAGGGCTTCCGGCGCAAGCTCGTCCAGCCGGGCGGCTTCGGGCCACGGCAGCAGGCGGCGCAGTGGCTGGGCCAGGTCAAGGGAACTGACCGGCTTGCCGGCAGCGAGCTCTTCCAGCTCCGGCCCCAGCCAGTCTTCCAGCCGCGCCAGCAGCGCAGCGTCCGAGGCATCCGGCCAAGGTTCTCCCAACCCCCGGTGCAGAAAGGCGAGCCGGCGCCGGAAGGCGGACGCCGCCGTCGACCATTCCAGCGCCGTGAGCCCCCGGGACTGCAGCGCCGCCGCCACGGCCTTCCTGCCCTGCTCGGCCGTCGGCCGGACGGGCGTGGCGGACAGCACGATGGCGCCCAGCCGCCTGGTCCTGCGTGCGCTCACCCGGCCGCCGGAGAATTCCGCATCCACGGTGTCGGCCAACAGCTGCGAAGCTGCCCATTCGGCCACCTGGGCCGGGAGCGGTGCAGCGGCGCGGATTACGGCGCCGGTGCCGGCAGTGTCCCGGCCTTCCGCCCGCGACACTTCCGCAACGGCCAGCCATTCCTGCCCCGACAGGCTGCTGCCAACGGGCAGGCCTGCCCGGGTGCCGGAGGTCAGCAAGTACTGCCCGGCACAACCGCTGCCGGGCACGCGCCGGGCCACCCGGTCCGGATAGGCGAGGGCGACGACGGCGCCCACAGCTTCCCCGCCGGTGGCAGGTATGGCGGGGCCCGCCACGGCAGCGGTCTTTTGCCGCCGGGCCAGCCCGGCCAGGCGTTTGGCCTCCTCTGCCCAGCGGCGACCGGCCGGGCCCGGGTCGGCACGGAGCTGGGACACGAGGCGGGGCAGGTCTGCGCCCGGGGCACGGTGGTCCCCGGAGAGCGCGGCCACCACCTCCGCGGCGAGCTGCGGGCCACGGGAGGCACCGCCGTCGAGCAATGCCCGGGCCAGCCGGGGATCGGCGGGTATGCCGGCAAGCGCGCGTCCGGCCTTCGTCACATGGCCGTCGTCGGACACGGCGCCCAGCTCGCGGAGCACCTCGATGGCGTCCTCCATCGCGAGCCGTGGCGGCGCGTCCGGCAGGGCGAGCCCCTTTCCGCCCGGCGCTCCCCAGCAGGCGAGGGTGAGGGCGGCGCCGGTCAGGTCTGCCACATTGATTTCCGGCGTCACGTGGGCGGGGGCCGCCCCGTACGCCTGCTGCGAGTAGCAGCGGACCACGGTTCCCGGCCCTTGCCGGGCGGCACGGCCGGCACGTTGGTCGGCGGATGCGCGGGAGCAGGAAACCGTCACCAGTCCGCTCATGCCCCGGCCCGAATCGCGCCGCGGTTCACGCGCCAGCCCGGAGTCGATGACCAGCCGGACGCCGGGCACCGTAAGGGAGGACTCAGCAAGATCGGTGGAGACGATGATGCGCGGCGGATCCCCGGGACCCCGCCCCGACACCGCCCTGTCCTGCTCCGCTGCGCCCACCTGGCCGTGGAGTTCGAGGACCTCCACGGTGCGGCCAGTCCGGGTACGGAGCAGTTCAGCGACGCGCGAGACTTCCCTGGCACCAGGAAGGAACACAAGGGCGTCAATTGACTGGCCAGCGGCAAGGGCGCGGGTGTGGGCGTCCGCCGCTGCCCCGGCCACATGGTCCAGGAAGGAACGGCTCACTCCCCTGGCGTCCAGCCGCGCGGCCGGCGCCGGGAGCCACTGGACCTCCAAGGGATGGTTCACGGATGGACAGTCGACGACGGGTGCCGGCCCGGCGCCGTCGGGATCCCCCAGCAGGGCGGCGAACCTTGGCGCGTCCAGCGTTGCGGACATGGCGACGACGGCCAGGTCGCCCCGCAGCGCCCGGACCTCCGCGAGCATGCCCACCAGGAGGTCCGTCTCCAGCCCGCGTTCGTGAACCTCGTCCAGGACGACGGCGGCGGTCCCGTCAAGCGCGGGATCGGCCAGCAGGCGGTGAAGCAGGATGCCCGGGGTGACAAATTCGACCCGGGTGCCGGGGCCCGCGTTGCGTTCCCCGCGGACGGTGTAGCCCACGCGGCTGTCCTTCCCGCAGGCGTCCGGTCCCCTTCCGTCCAGCACCGTGAGGCGGCGGGCAGCGGCCCGGGCGGCAACGCGCCTCGGCTGGGTGACGACGATGCGCCCGTGGCGGCCGTACAGATTCGCCAGCAGCGGCGGGACGAGCGTGGTCTTGCCTGTTCCGGGCGGCGCCTGAACTACGGCGGCGCCCGGCGAACCGGCGCTTTGCAATGCGCTTCGCAACGCGGGAAGGGAACCTTCGAAGGCGAGCCCGGCGCCGATGGCCGCAAGGTCGAAAACGTCGGCGGACGGGGAGCCCTCAGGTGGAGTCATCCGTCCATTCTGCCCTGACGGCGTGGGCCCCGCCGTTGTGGTCAGGGCTTCCCCTGCGCCTTGCCTTTGTTTCTGTCCTTGGCTTCCTTGGCGGTGTCCGAACGCTGGTCACCGGGGACGGCCGCCGGGGCAGGGGCAGGGGCCACGGCAGGCACCCGGTCTACGGGAGCGGGGACGGATTCGCTTTGGGCGGTGTCGGCGAGTTGGTTGGTGCCGGGACGGGCAGGAGCCGCTGTGCCGGGTTCCGGCGCGGCAGGTGCTGCGGCGGCGGCTACTTTTGTGGCAATGTCCGACTTCACGGCCGAGAGTGCGGTCTCGATGCCGCGGTACCGTGCAGCGGAGAGGCGGCCTGCTGCCGCCGCATCGCCCAGGTCCTTCTCGAGTGCCTGAAGGGCGGCCAGTGCCCCGTCCATCCTGTTCTCTGCCGCCGCCTGGCTGATGCTCAAGACGCGGATCTGGAAACCCCGCAGGACGGTCTCGTCGGCGTCTGCGGAGCGGATGCCCGCCGCTCCAACCACCAGCGCGGCGCCAACCAGGGTGCAGCACAGGACGATCAGGGCATGGGTCCTCCGACGGCGCAGGGGTACGCGACGCGCCGCGGCTGCCTCAGCGGCTTGTCCAGATGCGGCGGCCGGTTCCGCCTTAGGCTGCATGCCTGCCCCGCATCGGCATGGGAGCGGTGGACCGGATGGGCAGCACGGTGACGGTTGCCGGGTCAGCTTCGGGGGGCAGCGCGACGATCTTATCCGCGCGGGAAGCGGCCCGGGCCAGGAGAATCCGGGAACCCGCCCGCAGCATGGTGGTGATCAACAGGCCGATGCCCACTCCGAGGAGCACATGTCCGGCAAGATAGTGCTGGGCGGCTCCGGGGCCACCCTCCGCGGCGACCGCCGCACCGCCAACGGTCAGCATCAGTGACAGGGCCGTACCGAAAATTGCGCCCATGGCTCCTGCTCCCATCCCATTTAATCAGCAAGCTTACTAGTAATGCTCAGTAAGCTTACTACTGGATGGGCCTGAAGCAAGAGTGCAGACCGCCGGCGTTCCCGGGTGCGGGATGGAAGCCCTTCCGCCAATGGGGTGGCAGGACCCCTCAGCGCCCCGCTTCGAGCAATCCCTCCGCCGGTGCAAGCCCGGAGTACCGGCCCCTGAAGAACAGCAGTGGTTCCGCGTCGTGCCGCGCGTGAAGATGGCGCACCGCAGCCACCACGATGGTGTGGTCACCGCCGTCGTACTCCGCGTGAAGCTCGCAGTCGATCCAGGCGAGCGCATCATCGAGCACGGGATTTCCCAGCGGCGACGACGTGTGGCTGACTCCTGCGAACCTGTCTGCTCCCGGGCGGGCGAACTGCCCGGCGAGGTGCTGGTGCTCCGCCGGAAGGATATTCACGGTGAAGGAACCGGCCTTCCGCAGCACGGGCCACGTGGTTGAGGTGCGCGCCGGGCTGAACGTGACCAGGGCCGGATCCAGCGACAGGGACGCAAAGGACTGGCAGGTGAAACCGGCGGGTCCGTCCGGGGTGGAACCGGTGATTACAGTCAGGCCGCTGGCGAAGGTTCCGAAAATATCGCGAAGCCGGCGCGGAGCAAGATTTGAAGTGACTGTCATGGAAGAGGCCTCTCGTCAGGGTCGTAACCTCACCCAACCATCCCCAAAAAGACCCGTTCAAGCCGCCTGACATGAACGGACACGGGCCGAAACCCGGCGTCACCCCTGCACATCCGGCGTCATCCGTTAAGTATCCCGGGGCGCCCGCCGCGTCCTTAAATGACGCACCACAGCGCGGCTTTCACCGCCATTAGCGTCAGCTAACCGCGCTGGTCCAAAGCCGTCAGCAGCCGGCGGACCGATCCGCCCAGGTTCCAGTCCGTTGCCAGCTGCTCGAGTTCAGCGCGCCGCCCACCGGTCACCGGTTGCAGCAGGGCGCCGGCCTCATCCAGGGTGGGCAGCTCCAGGTTGCGCACCAGGCGGACGACGGCGGGGGCTGCTTCCAGGTACGCGGCGGCGGCTGTGAGCTTGGCCTGGACAGGTGCGGACACCCCGCCGTCGGGCTCTTCCGCCGCTGCCAACAGCCGTTCCAAGGTGCCGTGCTTCAGCAGCAGGGAGGCCGCCGTCTTCTCACCGATTCCCGCCACACCGGGCAGGCCGTCGGAAGCGTCCCCGCGCAAGGTGGCATAGTCGGCGTACTGCTGGGGCAGGACCTTGTACTTGGCCACCACACTTTCCTCGGTGATGACTTCGAGGTTCTTCATGCCGCGGGCGGTGTAGATGACCCGGACTCCGCGCTCGTCGTCACAGACCTGGAAGAGGTCCCGGTCGCCCGTAACGACGTCTACGGGAAAGGCAGCCTGGCTCGCGTAGGTGCCCACGACGTCGTCGGCCTCATGCTGTGCCGCGCCCACGATGGCAATGCCGGCAAGCTCCAGCACCCGGCGGATCATGGGCAGCTGCGCTTCGAGACCCTCCGGTACCACCTCGACGTCGGTGCCGTCCGGTACGGCCCGGGCCACGCGGTGGGCCTTGTAGGTGGGAAGCAGGTCCACCCGCCACTGGGGCCGCCAATCATCGTCCCAGCAGGCCACCAGATGGGTAGCGTGGTAGTCGGTGGTGAGGCGGGCAATCATGTCCAGCAGTCCACGAACGGCGTTGACCGGCGTTCCGTCCGGATGGCGGATGGTGTCCGGCAGGCCGTAGAAGGCACGGAAGTACAGGGAGGCAGTGTCGAGCAGCATGAGGCGCTGGGGCATACCTTGATCCTGACACGGAATGGCTCCGTACGGCAGCAGGCGGACCGGCGGCCGGAGCGGCTGTCGATTCGATATCAGCGGGGCAGTTGCGTTGACCCCGGAAGAGGTATGGGCAAGGATAACGGAATACGCTTTCCCGCCGATAACAGGAGTGCCATGTCCCCGGACCCGATCACAATCAATGACAACGGCGCATGGTGCTGGTTCCAGGACGAGCGGGCCGTGGTCGACACGAAAGCCAACACCCTGCTGGTGGGCTCGGTGGCTGCCCCGGAAGGCTCCGGCGGCGAAAGCCGGGGCGGCAACATCGAAATTGCAGTCCTGGACCTGGCCACAGGCCAGAGCACGGTACATGTCCTGCACCGGAAGCTGGAGCCTGACGACCATGACGCCCCTGCTTTGCTGATCAGGCCGGACGGCCGCTACCTGGCCATGTACGCCAAGCACAAGACAGACAACTTTTCCCGCTGGCGGATCTCCACGCGGCCCCACGACGCCTCCGAATGGGGGCCTGAACAGTGCTTCGACTGGACGGAACTGGCCGACGGGCGCGGGGCCACCTACTCCAACCTGCACCGCCTGGACTCCGAGTCCCGCGTGTACAACTTTGTCCGGGCCATCAACGATGACCCCACCCTGATGGTGTCCGAGGACGACGGCACCACTTGGCGTTTCGGCGGAAAGCTCTTTACCCGGCCGAAGGTGGGCTATGTCAACGGCTACACCCGCTACTTCGGCAACGGCACCGACCGCATCGACCTCATCACCACGGACCACCACCCCCGCGACTTCAACAACAGCATCTATCACGGCTACGTCCGGGACAACGCGCTGCACGACTCCCAGGGACGGGTGGTTTCCAAACCCCTGATCGGGTCGGCCGGCATCAACCAGAGCTCCCTCACCACGGTCTTCCAGGCAGGCGCCGAACTCGACGGGGACATCCTCACCCACGGCTGGACTGTCGACCTCCGCGGCGAGGGTCCGCAGCTGGCCGCGATCATCAGCTGCCGGGCGAACGACGTCAACGGTGCCCTGGAGCGGGAACAGGTGCTCGACGTCGACGATCACCGCCTGCTCTACGCGCGCTTCGATGGGACGCGCTGGCAGCTGCACCATCTCGCGGCCGCCGGCCCGGCCCTGCTCCCCCACGAACAGGACTACACCGGGCTGGGTGCGGTGGACCCTTACGACCTGGACCGGGTGTACATCTCCGCTCCGGTCGATCCCCGGACCGGTGACACCACCGCCCACTACGAGATCTACGCCGGCCGGACCCGGGACGGCGGCGGTACGTGGGAGTGGGAGGCAGTGACAGCCAACTCCCGGGTGGACAACCTTCGTCCAATAGTGCCGCCCGGAGACGCTGCGGTGCATGCGGTGTGCTGGTTCCGCGGGACCATGCGCTCCTCGCAGGCCTACGAAACTGAAATCGTGGTGCTTTCCCGCTGACCTGCGCCAAGGGCGCTACGCCTGTCCCCTCCATTGCGGCACGTCGATCACGCGCGGGATGTACTCGAGCAGCTGGAGGCGTCCGTCAAAGGTCCTGCTGTCCACCATCTCCAGGGCAACGTCAGGGTAACCGTCATAGATCCGTTCGCTTCCGGTCCGGCCGGTGATCAGGGGGAAGACCACCAGGCGGAAGCGGTCCACCAGGCCGGCTGCCACCAGGGACCGGCAAAGGCTGAGGCTGCCCAGGGTACTCAAGGGCCCCGTATGGGCCTGCTTCATCCGCCTGACGGCCTCAACGGCGTCACCGGCCACCAGTTCGGAGTTCGGCCACTGAAGAGGCGCCGTTAGGCTGGCGGAAAAGACCACCTTGGGAACGGCAGCGAGGCCCGTCAGCGAAGCGCTCTCGTCCTCGGAGTAGCCTGTACCCCCGGCCGCTGCATCCTCCGACATCCCGGACATGAGGCGGTAGGTGTTGGCTCCCATCAGGTAGGTGCGCTCCGTACGTGCCTCCTGCTGGAGCCAGGCCAGGTATTCCGGACCCTCCAGGCCCCACCAGCCCGGCCAGCCCTCGCCGGAGGCACAGCCGTCCAGCGTGATAATCAGGTCCACCATCAGCTCGCCCATGGCTGATCAGAACCAGTCGCCGTCGGCGTAGGCGCTGCGGACGTGGGCGCGGAGGTACTCGCCCACTACTGCGGCGCCCAGATCGCCCACCTCGGGCGCCACCACGCGGCCCTCCACGCGCCGCGCCATGCGCTGGATGAACCGTTCCAGGCCGGGGTCGTTTCCCAGGCGGAAAAAGGTGGTCTGAGCCCCCATGCGGCCCAGCCGGTCCAGTTCCCCGATGGTGGCGCGGATGGTCTCGGCATCCGGCGGCCAGTTGAACCAGGAGTCCCCGTCGGGCAGGAGGTGCGCTGTGGGTTCGCCGTCCGTGACCACCAGCAGGACGGGCTGCATGGACGGGTGCTGGCGGAAGAAGCGGCCCGCCAGCAGCAGGCCGTGGTGCAGGTTGGTTCCCTGTTCGCGCAGGGCCGGCAGGGCCGTCAGTTCCCCGATGTCCATGGACTGCGCGTAGCGGCCGAACGTGATCAGCTGCAGCCGGTCACCGCGGAAGCGGGTGGACACCAGGTGGTGCAGCGCGAGCGCCGTCCGCTTCATGGGAACCCACCGCCCCTCGGCTGCCATGGAGAAGGACACGTCCACCAGCAGGGCAACGGCGGCCTGGGTCCGGGCCTCCGTCTCCGCTACTTCGATGTCGTCCACCGCGAGCCGCAGTCCACGGGCCGGGTCGCCGCCGTCGGCCATGGTCCGTCGGATGGCGTTGGTCATGGTGCGGGTGACGTCCCAGGGCTCGGCGTCGCCGAACTCCCACTGCCGGCTGGAACCGGTCAGTTCACCCGCGGCCCCTGCCATCCTGGTGTCCCGGCTGCCCTGCCGCCCGGACAGCTGCCTGGCAGCGTCGCGCAGCAGCGACTTGCCCAGCCGGCGCATGGCCTGCGGGGACAGCCGAAGGTCACCGTCCGCTCCGCGCCGCAGGTAGCCGCCGTCCTGCATCGCCCGCTCAATCTCCGCCAGGGTACGTGCGCTCACAGCGGCGTTTTCCCCCAGCTGCCGGGCGAGGGCGTCCAGGTCCAGGTCATCGAGCCGGGAGCCGTTATAGCTCTGGGACAGCTGCTCCGACAGTTCGTCCAGTTCCGCGATGTCCTGGAGCACCCCCGTGCCGTCGCCCAGTCCCAGGCCTTCCTGCCCTTCGAAGCGTTCCGATCCCGTCCAGTCCTCGCCCGGGCGCAGTGCCTGCAGGGTGGCGTCGAGTTCGCTGAGCTGGGCCATGAGTTCGGGTGAGCCGAAGGCCTGGGCGGAGAGCCGCATCAGCTCATCACGCTGGTCCGGGGACATGGACTGCAGGAGCCGCTGGGCAGCGGCGGCGCGCTGTGCGAGGGCATCCACCAGTTCCTCCACCGACTGCGGGTTCTCCGGGAAGTACTGGCCGTGTTTGGCCATGAACTCCTGGAAGTCTGCGTCCGTGTCCTCGCCGCGCCGGTGCTTGTCCAGCAGCTCGTTGAGGTCCCGGAGCATGGCGCTCACGGCCTGGCGGTCTTCATCGGTGGCGCTCTCCAGCGCCTGTTTCATCCCGGCGAACCGCTGTTCAAGGACTTCCCGGCCCAGCAGGTCCTTGATTTGTTCGTAAGCCTCACGTGCTGCACCGGATTGCCAATCGTAGGAGGCCAGCTCGTTGACGGCGGCAGCCGTGGAGGGCGGCAGGTTCTGCAGCTGCATCTCCCGGAAGGCACGGTCGGTGTTGTCCATCATGGCGTCCCGGGCCAGCTGCTTGCGTTCTTCCAGCACGGCAGTATCCAGGAGTTTCTTCACTTCGTCCAGGGTGCCGTCCAGCCGGTGCCGGCTGAGCAGGTCGCGCCGCCGCTGCTGGACGCGCCGGGCAAGGTCGTCCAGCCCGTCGCGGTTCCGGCCGCCCCGGCGCAGGAACTCCTGCAGGGCGTGGCGCGGCGAGTAGCCTGCCATGACGTCCTCGGCGACGGCGTCGAGGGCCTCGGCCAGGTCCACCGGCGGGGCGAGCGGGTCCGGGCCGCCGGTGTACCGGCCGTACTTGGCGTGCCGTTTGTGGATGGCCATGGTGCCTCCTGGGCTTAGCCGTAGATGGTTTCCTCGTCGTCGGACTCCTTGGAGATCCGCCGGCCCAGGTACAGGCCTTCCAAGGCGAGTTCGACGGCGGCGGCCCGCTGGCCGTCGTTCACCGCACCGAGGCGCCGGCCAATTTCCTCGTAGAGGCCGGAGCCGTTCAGCGACGGGAGGTTGCCAAGGAACTCCCGGGCTGTGACTTGCTCGCCAGTGCTGACAGTCCGGTGGCCATCGAGGGCGGCCACGAGCGGGCCCATGTCCAAGCCCTGGAAGTGGGCCCTGACTGCTTCGGCGGTGGCGGTGCGCAGCAGGTGGTCAAGGACGCCCTGTTCGCGCCCTTCCTCACCCGATTCGAACTCGATCTTGCCGGTCAGAACCTCCACGGCGGGTTCCAGGTCGATGATCCGGGCCACGGCCTGGTCCTCACCCCGGAGGCTGGCCCGCCGCAGGGCCGCGGCCGCGATGGTTTCCGCCCCGGCAATGGCGAACCGGGCGGAAACCCCGGATGTCTGGTTGATCGCCGGCGACTGCCGCAGCGCCCTGGTGTAGCGGGCCAGGATCTCCAGGATGAATGGCGGGACATCCGCCACTAGCCGGCCCTCCTGCCTAATGACAGAGACCTCGTCTTCCAGTTCGATCGGGTAGTGCGTCCGAATTTCCGCGCCAAAGCGGTCCTTCAGCGGCGTGATGATCCGGCCGCGGTTGGTGTAGTCCTCCGGGTTGGCGGATGCGACCACCAGCACGTCCAGCGGCAGGCGCAGCACATAGCCGCGGATCTGGATGTCCCGCTCCTCCATGACGTTGAGCATGGCCACCTGGATGCGTTCGGCAAGGTCCGGCAGTTCGTTGATGGCGATGATGCCGCGGTTGGAGCGCGGGATGAGGCCGTAGTGGATGGTTTCGGGGTCGCCCAGGCGCCGGCCTTCGGCCACGCGCATGGGGTCCACATCGCCGATGAGGTCTGCCACCGATGTGTCCGGCGTTGCCAGTTTCTCGACGTAGCGCTCCGAACGGTGCCGCCAGGCAACCCGCAGCCGGTCCCCTTCGGTGACGGCACGGGTACGGGACTGTTCGGTAATCGGTTCGAACGGATGCTCGTTGAGCTCCGAATCCTCAATCACGGGGGACCATTCATCCAGCAGCCCGGCCAGGGTCCGGAGCAGGCGGGTCTTGCCCTGGCCGCGCTCGCCCAGCAGGACAATGTCATGGCCTGCAATCAGCGCCCGCTCAAGCTGCGGAATAACCGTCCTGCTGAAGCCGTACAGGCCCGGCCACGGGTCACGCCCCTCCGCCAGGGCGGCGAGGAGATTGTCGCGGATCTCGTGGCGAAGGTCCTTGAGGACGTAGCCTGCCGCACGGAGTTCACCAACAGTGTAGATATCGGGGCGATCAGTCACCTCTCTACCGTAAGCCCGGCCCTGCGGCTAATCGAGAGATTCCTCCAGATTCCCCGGGGCCGGCCGTAACGCTTGCCGCTCCCCGCGCCTCGCAAGCTCGGCACGGGGTCCCCTCGCGGCTACGCTTAGACGCAATGACACAGAGCACCTTGATCCTTTTAGTCCGCCACGGCCAGACGCCCACCACTGGTACGGTCCTGCCCGGCCGCGCCCCGGGGCTGCACCTTTCCGAGCGCGGCCGCGCGCAGGCCGACGCCGTGGCTGAACGCCTTTCCGGCCTGCCCGTGCACGCCATCTATTCCTCGCCGCTGGAACGGGCACGGGAGACGGCCGAGCCGTCAGCTGCCCGTGCCGGGCTCACCGTCAGCGAAGATGCCGGGCTCCTGGAGTGCGACTTTGGCGACTGGACCGGTGCGGCGCTCGCCGGCCTGACCGGCCTGCCGGAGTGGCAAACCGTCCAGCACAACCCGTCCGCTTTCCGCTTTCCCAACGGCGAGGGATTTTCCGGAATGCAGGCCCGGATCGTCGGCACGCTGGATGCCCTCCGGGCTGCCCACCCGGGTGCCGTCGTCGTCTGTTTCTCCCACGCCGACCCCATCAAGGCTGCCGTGGCCCACGCGCTGGGCACCCATCTGGACCTCTTCCAGCGGATCATGATCAGCCCGGCGTCGGTCTCGGCAATCTCCTACACCGACGGCCAGGCACCCGCCGTACTCACGGTGAATTCGACGTCGGAGCCCCTTAGCGGACTGAGGGCGCCGTGACGAAGCGTGCATCCGCATGGAGCCCGTGGTGCCTGAACGTGAACTGACCCTCCTCACGGAGGGCCGCGTGGAACTGCTCGGCCGCATCATGAGCGGCAGCAACGCCACCTTCCTCGCGGAGCTTTCGTGCGGGGATGACTCCGCCTGGGCAGTCTACAAACCAGTTGCCGGCGAGCGTCCGCTCGCGGATTTCGAGGCCGGCCTGCACCGCCGGGAACGCGCCGCGTACCTGCTCAGCGAAGCACTGGGGTGGGGAATCGTCCCACCCACAGTGGTCCGGACGGACGCACCGCTGGGGGTGGGATCGTTGCAGTGGTTCATCGACGGCGACCTCGGGGAGCACTACTTCACCCTGTACGAAGACTCCCCCGAAACGCACGGCGCACTGGCGAGGATCGCCCTGTTCGACTACGTGGCGAACAATACGGACCGGAAAAGCGGGCATGTGCTGCGCGGCGCCGACGGCCATATCTGGGGCATCGACCATGGCCTGTGCTTCTCGGCCGCGTTCAAACTCCGGACGGTGATCTGGGACTTCGCCGGCGACCCCATTCCCGAGGCCCTGCTCGATGACATCAGCCCCCTGGCCACCGCGGTGCCGGCGGATTTGGCCGAGCTGCTCAACGACGCCGAGGTGGCCGCTCTCCAGCGCCGGGTCCAGCGCATGCTGCAGGAAGGAGTCCTCCCCGTGGACCGCACGGGCATGCGCTACCCCTGGCCTTTGGTCTAGGTGGGCAGTCCAGGCACTTTTGTCCCGGGCCTTTTGGTCCTGTCCGTGGGCCTAGGCTGCAGGCTTGCGCGGGTCCTGGCGCCCTTCCAGTGCCGCTGCAGCCGCCGGGGCTGCCTGCTCAAGGTAGGCGCCGATGTGGTCCAGCAGGTAGTGCTGCCCCTGAACGGTCGGATGGTCGCCGTCCGGGCCAATGAGATCGTCAAAATCGTCGCTGATCCACCCTTCGGCGATGGGGTCCACGAACTCCCCGCCGGCCTGCAGGGCAGCGGACTTGAGCTGGTCGCTGATGTCCACCAGCCCGGGATCCGGGGTTGTGGTGTACGACGGCGGGCCCACCACGATGATCCTGGCCTCTGGGGCCAGGGTCTCCGCCCGGTCCATGGCGGCCAGGGCGGCGCTGCCTAAATCGGCCGGGGGGTAGCCAAGGTCATTCTCAGATCCGAAGAAGACCACGATCCCCGTGTCCGGGGTGACGAAATCTTCAACCTGGCTGCCGAAGGTTCCGTTGTAGTCGCCCAGGCTGAGATAGCCGCTTCCGTCCTCGGCGGCGTTGACGACTTCCAGGCCGGCCACCTCCGGATCCTTCCGCATCAGCGCAGGCCAGGCCTGCTGCGGAGAGGTACCGTGGCCGGTGCTCAGCGAGTCCCCCACCACCACCACGCGGACCGGAGGCACCGCCGTGGCGGATGGCTGGGTCTGGGCGGCGCTTCCGGATGTGATGGCCAGGAGAAGGGCAAGACCACCCGCTGCCAGAAGGCGCCCGGGATGCGCGTTGTGGTGCATGGGTTCTGCCTCCTCCCTCGAAATGCGTAGCGGCAGCTGACTCGCTGCCGCTGATCTGTTGATTGTCCGTGTCCCATCGTAGGCAATTGTGGGTTCACTGTAGGGCGAAGGTGACCAGAATCAACAGGATGCACAGCGACTGCACAGGAAGCCTTAGGGCATTAGGTACCCCGCCGGCCTCCGTTGGGGGCAGGCGTGCACAAGGCCGTCCCGCGCTTGAGCAGCTACCCTTGACCCGTGCAGCAGCAAACTACCTCGAACCCCGCAGCCGGCCTGTCCGTGCAGGCGCCCGGCGTCTACTTCGCTGAAGGGCCGGCTGCCAACTGGATCGTGGTCCGGGACGGGACGGGATTCATCCTGATCGACAGCGGTTACCCCGCTGACCGCCACCACGTACTCGCCTCACTGCGCCACCTGGGCCTGGACCCTGCCGACGCCCTTGCGTTGCTGGTCACGCACGGCCACGTGGACCACACCGGCTCGGCCGCGTACTTCGCCGAGGAGTTTGGAACCCCCGTGCTGTGCGCCCCCGGGGAACTGGCCCATGTGCGCGGAACGGAAAAGCACCAGGTCAGCCTTGCCCAGGTACTGCGCCGTGCATGGCGGCCCCGCGTCCTGCGCTGGATGCTGCACGCCATCAAGGCCGGGGCGCTGGCGGCCAAGCCTGTTTCCGGGGCACAGGCATGGGACGCGGCCTCTCTTCGGGCCCTGCCCGGCAGGCCCGAAGCCGTCGACCTGCCCGGCCATACCCCAGGCAACGCGGCACTCCTCCTTCCAGCGGCCGGCGTCATCGCCGTCGGTGATTCGTTTGTCACTGGCCACCCGATCAGCCGGAGCGGCGGGCCGCAGATGCTGCACAGGATGTATCACTCAGACCCTGCAGAGGCACTGGCCGTCCTGCGGAAACTGGAGGGAGTGGACGCGTCGGTAATCCTCCCCGGCCACGGGCCTGCAGTGCGCCTCCCGTTGGGCGCGGCCCTGGCCGCCGTACGCGGCCGGACGCCTGGGGCCCCGTAATCCTGGCTGGACCGGAAAGGCTCGGTCTAGAACCGTCCGTAGCGTGCCCGTGCCATGGAATACACGCCGTAGCAGATGAGTCCGGCGGCGATGGCGGCGAGAAGGAACACACCGTAAGGCTGTGAGCCGAGGGCCTTCAGGCCGCCGTCGAGGCCCGAGGATTTGGACGGGTCGGCTGTGGCTGCCGCCACGACAATCAGGACACCGACGGCGGCAAGCACCACCCCCTTGGCCGCATAGCCCACTGTTCCAAGCCACTCAACAGCCGTGCGGGCGCTTCCCGGATCCTGAAGGTCCTTCATGAACTTCCGGGAAACACCCCGATAGGCATAAAAGACGCCGGCCCCGACGATCGCCAGCCCCACGACGATGACAAACACCACCCCGGCGGGCGCTCCCATCAGCTTTGCTGTGAAGTCGCTGGCCGACTGGCTGGAGTTTTTGCTGCCACCGGCGGCGAAGACGGCAAAGGTGAAGGCCAGGAAACCAAACACCACGGCCTTGCCCACGGCGGTGGCCGCCTCTTTCACCTTCTTCTTGGACTCAGTCTCGCTGCGGGCACCATAAAAGGCTTCGCTGAGCATCCACAAGGCAAGTGCGCCGCAGGCCACGGCGCCGGCCCACAGCAGGATGCCGCCACCGGGCTTGGATGCCAAGGTTCCAATCGCCCCCGACTGGTCGGCCTCGCCGCCCCGGCCCTGGACCAGCTGCAGGGCAATGACGCCTATCAGGATATGGACCAGGCCAATGAAGACAAATCCTGCCCGGGCCAACATGCGGACCGCCGGGCTGCGGCTCGCGGATGCGGCCTCCGATACTGCCCTGTTAGCTCCCTGCGACGCGTTGCCCATGGCCGGCCTTTCCCAAATATGTAGTTAATCTCTTCTTCCCCGGCCAGCTTCCCCCGGCCTGCCAGCGTCGCGGAATGCTTCAGTGTAAATCCGTCCGCGCCGGCCCAACAGGTCCTGAAATTCCGGCCATCTCCGGATCGGCACTACAGTCGAAGCGGTGTACGCCAAACAGAACTCCGACGAACTGACCCTACCCTCCATTGCGGCCGGCCACGCCGAAGACGGGTTTGTCCGGGTTCGTGGCGCCCGGGAAAACAACCTGCGGAACGTCAGCGTGGACGTGCCGCGGGATGCGATCGTGGCGTTCACCGGCGTATCCGGCTCCGGCAAGTCGTCCCTCGCGTTCGGCACCATCTACGCCGAAGCGCAGCGCCGGTTCTTCGAATCAGTGGCGCCCTACGCCCGCCGGCTCATCCAGCAGGGGCACAACCCCAAGGTGGAACAGGTCACCGGGCTGCCGCCCGCCGTCGCGCTCCAGCAGCGCCGCGGCACTGCCACCTCCCGGTCCACCGTTGGAACCGTCACCACCCTGTCCAATTCGCTGCGTATGCTCTTCTCCCGCGCAGGCGCCTACCCTGACGGGGCCCCTTCGCTGGACTCGGACGCCTTCTCCCCCAACACCGCGGCCGGCGCATGCCCGGAGTGCCACGGACTGGGTACTGCCCACACCGTCAGTGAAGCCTCACTGGTTCCAGACCCGTCCCTCAGCATCCGCGACGGCGCCATCGCGGCCTGGCCCGGCGCCTGGCAGGGCAAGAACCTCCGCGACATCCTGACCCACCTGGGCTACGACGTGGACACACCCTGGCACCAGCTGCCCCGGAAGCAGCGCGACTGGATCCTGTTCACCGAAGAACAACCCGTGGTGGAAGTGACGCCGCAGCGGGACCGCGTGGCCAAGCCCTACAAAGGCAGGTTCTGGAGCGCCAAGAGCTACGTCATGCACACCCTGCTGGATTCCAAGAGCCCTGCCATGCGGGAGAAGGTGCTGCGGTTCATGGTGACGGGACCCTGCCCCCGCTGCGGCGGGACGGGCCTCCGGCCAGAAGCCCTGGCGGTGACCTTTGCCGGCCACACCATTTCCGGGCTCAATGCCGTGCCCATGGCCGAACTGGCGGAGCTTATCCGCCCCACAACGGAGCTGGCTGCCGCGCGGACCGCGTCCCGAAAGCAGGCATCCGAGTCCAACGAAGTGGCAGTGGCCATCACCCGCGACCTCCTGCAGCGCATCAACGTGCTGCTGGAGCTTGGCCTGGGCTACCTGGCATTGGGCCGGTCCACGCCAACGCTTTCGCCAGGCGAAATGCAGCGACTCCGGATTGCCACGCAGCTGCGCTCCGGGCTCTTCGGCGTGATCTACGTGCTGGACGAACCGTCCGCAGGCCTGCATCCCGCGGACGCCGAACCCCTCCTGGCCGTGCTGGACCAGCTCAAATCATCCGGGAACTCGGTGTTCGTGGTGGAGCACAACATGGACCTGGTCCGCCACGCGGACTGGCTGGTGGATGTGGGGCCCCGTGCGGGCGAAGACGGCGGGAAGGTGCTGTACAGCGGCCCGGTGCAGGGCCTGGAAGCGGTGCCGGAGTCCGTGACGCGGCCCTTCCTCTTCCAGGAGGGACGGGTCAACAAGGCCCGGCAAGCGGCAACGGCCGACGGCGGCGCTGACGCCGGCAAGGGTGGGCCCCGGGAGGCCGCGGGCTGGCTTGAGCTGCGCGGTGTGAACCGCCACAACCTGCGCAACCTGGATGCGGCTTTTCCCCTCGGCGTGCTGACGGCGGTCACCGGTGTCTCCGGCTCCGGGAAGTCCACCCTGGTCAGCCAGGTCCTGGCGGGCGTGGCCGGCGCAGCACTGCGGACCGTGTCCGGGACCGGGCCCGCAGCCGATGAGCAGGAACCGGATCCGGGCGAAGACAACGGATCCGTGACCGTGGGCACCGTGACCGGCCTGGAGCGGATCGACCGCCTGGTCAAGGTGGACCAAAAACCCATCGGCCGCACCCCGCGCTCCAACCTGGCCACCTATACCGGACTGTTTGACGCCGTGCGCAAGGAGTTCGCTGCCACCGATGCTGCCAGGAGCCGGGGGTTCGGGGCCGGGCGTTTTTCGTTCAACGTGCCCGGCGGGCGCTGCGAAACCTGCCAGGGCGAAGGGTTCGTGGCCGTGGAACTGCTCTTCCTGCCCGGCAGCTACGGTCCGTGCCCGGACTGCCATGGCTCGCGCTACAACCCGGAAACCCTGGAGGTCACCTACCAGGGCAGGAACATCGCAGAGGTGCTGGGCATGACGGTGGATGCCGCCGCCGGCTTCCTGGCGGGCGTTCCCGCCGCCGCCCGTTCCCTGCAGACGCTGCAGGACGTGGGGCTGGGCTACCTCCGGCTGGGCCAGCCCGCCACCGAACTATCCGGCGGCGAGGCGCAACGGATCAAGCTGGCCACGGAACTGCAGCGCGCCCGGCGCGGGCACACGCTGTACCTGCTGGATGAGCCAACCACGGGACTGCACCCAGCGGATGTCCAACTCCTGATGGCCCAACTCAACCAGCTGGTGGACACCGGCAACACCGTGATCCTGGTGGAACATGAGATGGATGTGGTGGCCGCCGCCGACTGGGTAATGGACCTGGGGCCCGCCGGTGGCGACGCCGGCGGGCAGATCGTCGCCGCCGGCCGCCCTGCCGCCGTCGCGCGTTCTGCCACCAGCCGCACCGCACCCTACCTGGCCGCCGCACTCCAGGCCCGCTCCGCAGGCCAGAACCGCTAGCCGCCGGCAGCCCTTGCCCTCCTCCCCGCCGGCGCGTATCACTGAGGGATGCGTTTACAACGCGGCGCCCTTGCCAGAGACGTGCTTCGAGGCCGCGTGGCGGTAGTGACCGGCGCATCCCGCGGCCTCGGCTTTGCCATGGCGCGCGCACTGGGCCTGCACGGCGCAACGGTGGTGCTGGCGTCCAGGTCGGCCGACGGCGTTGCTGCCGCCGTCGGACGCCTGCAGGCCGAAGGCATCGCGGCGTCGGGGAGGCGCTGCGACACCGGAGAACCAGGGGACGTCGAGGCGCTGCGGGACGAGGCCCTTAACCGGGGAACGCTGGACATCTGGATCAACAATGCAGGCGTGTCCGGCGTGTTCGGGCCGACGGCCTCCACGCCCGTGGCCGACTTCACGCACGTGGTGCGAACGAACATCCTGGGGACCTTTCATGGGGCCCGCGTGGCCTTGCCGGTGTTCCTTGCCCAAGGCCACGGCGACCTGGTCAACCTGTACGGTCAGGGCGACCGCGGCCCCGTCGCCCTGCAGAACGCGTACGCGTCGAGCAAGCGGTGGGTCCGCCAGTTCACGGAGACGCTGCGGCTGGAAACCAAAGGCACCGGCGTCCGGGTGCACGGCATGAACCCAGGGCTGGTGCGGACCGACCTCCTGGGCCGGGTGACTTCCCAGCCCGGGTACCAGCATCGCCTGGGCGCCCTGCCGTTGGTCGTCGGGCTGTGGGGCCAGAGCGCCGACGAAGCTGCATGGCCCATCGTGGACCTGGTGACCTCCGACAGGGCGGAATTCCGGTTCCTGACCCGGCGGAGGCTGGTGACGCACGGACTGCACAACGTCCTGCGCGGCAGCCTGCGCCGGACGCACCAGATGCCCCTTGAGGTCACCGTCCTGGAAGCGCCGCAGCGGCCGCTTCCAATGGTGCGCCCCTCACACCGGGACAAGCCCTGACCAGCGTTGTCTACAGGTTTTTTCGCTGAGGGGACAGAAAGCCCTTGACCCGGCCCTGGAACTCGGTGGGATCCACTGCGGGCCCCGGTGCTGCCCGGCGGCCGGCGTCCGTCAGCAGGCCCAGACCCGCATTCACCGCTGCCTTTGAGGCCCGCAGGGAAGCCGCTGAAACTTCCTTCCAGTTGTCGAGGATCGCCTCCAGCGCCGCATCCGCGTCCTGGTCAGGGGCCACGGTGGTGACCAGGCCCGTGGACCAGGCCTGGTCAGCGGTCAGCATACGGCCGCCATAAAGAAGGTCCTTGGTTCGTGAGGGGCCTATCCGCAGCGCCATGCGGTTGGCAAAGGTGGCCGGTACCAGCAGGCCCAGGCGTGCCACAGGCATGCCAATGCGGGCTGACGGGGTGAGCAGCTGCAGGTCGCAGGCAAGGGCGAGCTGGCAGCCACCGCCGGCAGCCACTCCTTCCACAACAGCCACGGTGGGAACAGGCAAGTCCTCGAGCGCCTGCAGGGCGGCCTCAATCACGTCGAACGTCCGGCTGATCTCCGCGTCCGTCCGCCCCTCCCATTCGCGCACGTCAAAGCCGGCACAGAACACTCCTCCCCTGCCCCGCACCACCACGGCGCGCAGGGACGGCATGGCTGCCAGCCGGTGGACTGCGTTCCCCAGCTCCTGCCACTCGGCGCGCCCAAGGGCATTGAGCCGTTGCCCGCTGCCGAAGGAGAGCGTGGCGACAGATTCCACTTCTTCAACACCTATGGTGGCGGCCATACGTCGGCTTTCCTCCCCGCTGCACTTAATCCGGGCGCCGCGGGGTGCGCGGCGTGAAGCGGCCGGGCCACTGGGATGCCCGGATCCGCGGAAGGTCCTGGATGGGCCCCAGGGTGGCCCACTCATCACCGCCAAGCCTTGAGAGCGGATCAAGCCCGGTGACATCGGGGTGGCCGCTTCGGAGCACCCCGGTTGAGACCGATCCGTGCACCACCAGCCCGAACACCAGGACGCAGTCGCCCATCCGCAGCGTCTGGTGCAGGGAGCACTCCAGGACCGCCGGGGACTCCTTGACCCGGGGCGGCCGGACCACTGCGCTGGGCTCGCGGGTGAGCCCCGCGGCATCAAACTCACTTACGTCGGAACTGAAGTTCGTCCCGGTGGCATTGACCTCCTGGATCAGCGCCGCCGGAGCAAGGTTCACCACGAACTCCCCCGTCGCCTCGATGTTCCGCAGCGAGTCCTTTTCACCGACCGAGGTGAACTGGATGATCGGAGGGTCCACCGAGGCAACGGTGAAGAAGGAGTGGGGTGCCAGGTTGTCCACCCCCGCCGGGGACGTGCTCGAAACCCAGGCAATGGGACGTGGAACTACCACCGACGTCAGGAACTCGTAGAACTCCCGCGGACCCAGCTGTCCGGGGTCGAAGTCAGACCGCATCCGGCCTAGAGGTTCCTGGGCGCCGCGGCGGCAGCGGCGTCCTTGGCCAGCGCCCCCTTGGCCCTGGGCAGGAAGATCAGGGCCAGCATGGCGATGACGCAGCAGAGGATGATGTAGAGCGAGATCGACGTCGAGTTGCCGTAGTTCGCCAGCAGTGCCGCCGCGATCAGGGGCGCGGGGCCACCTGCGATCACGCTGGCCAGCTGGTATCCCAGCCCGGCGCCGGTGTAACGGATGTCGGTGTCGAAGCTTTCAGCAATCAGGGCAGCCTGCGGGCCGTACTGGATGTCGTGCAGGATCAGGCTGACCACGACGGCGACGCCCACCCACAGGGCGTCCCGGGTGTTCAACAGTCCAAAGTAGGGAAAGGCAAACAGCGCCGTGAGGACGATGCCGGTTCCGTAGACGCGGCGCCGGCCGAAACGGTCTGAAAGCCGCCCGAACAGTGGCACGCTGATCAGGCCCAGCGCCGCCGCAATCAGCGTGTCATCGAGGATGGAGTTGCTGTCCAGCTTCAGCTGCTTGGTGGCGTACGTGATAACGAAGGTGATGAACAGGTAGAACGGTGCCTGTTCCGACGTGCGCACCAGGGCGGAGAGGAGGATTTCCTTGGGCTGCCTCCGGATCACCTCGATGATCGGGGCCCTGACCACCTTGTTGGACTGCCGGACGGCATCGAACTCGGGGCTTTCAATGACGCGCAGGCGAACGAACAGGCCCACACCAATCAGGATGATGCTCAGAATGAAGGGGATCCGCCAGCCGTAGGCCACAAATCCCTCGGTGCCGGTGGCGGCAGTTGTCAGCCGGACAACGCCGGTGGACAGGACCAGCCCCAGCGGCACCCCGATCTGCGGCCAGGAGGCGGACAGGCCGCGGCGGGCCTGGTCGCCCCATTCCATGCTCAACAGCACCGAACCGCCCCACTCGCCGCCCACGCCGATGCCTTGGATGATGCGCAGCAGTACCAGCAGGACCGGCGCGGCAACGCCGATGCTTTCGTACGTCGGGAGCAGGCCAATCAGCACGGTTCCAAAGGCCATGAGGAAAAGCGTGGCCATGAGCGTCGTCTTGCGTCCAATCCGGTCACCGAAGTGGCCGAAGATGGCCGCGCCGATGGGCCTGGCCACGAAGCCGACAAACTGCGTGCCGAAAGCGGCGAGCACACCGGCAAAGGCTACTTGGCCCGGAAAGAACAGCTGGGGAAACACCAGCGCGGCGGCAGTCCCATAAAGGAAAAAGTCGTACCACTCGATGGTTGTACCCACCACACTCGCCACGGTGGCGCGCCGTACGGCCTGCTCCCGGGTCACTCCTTGAATACTCATCATCACTCCATTGGTCAGATGTAGCAGGGCGCCGGCCTGGCTTCGAATATCGGATAAATCGGCTTCCGAAATTAGGCCGCTGGACCCGCAATGCGGTTCTCCAACCCATAGTGCGGGTCCTTGTTGCCTATGTCAACGATTATCTTGCCAGTGTGCGGCGCCATAGAATGACGACGCACACCCGGCAAAATCGAGTCGAGGCAAGGGATAAAGACGTTGGCGTCAGAGCGAAGCAGCGGATCCGCGCAGCCCCTCCTGGTGCTGCGCAAAGTCAGCGAGATTCTGAACTGCTTTTCCATTGAATTCCCGGAACCGACTCTCCAACAGATCGTCCGGGAGACGGGACTGCCGCCAAGTACATGCCAGCGGCTGGTGCAGAACATGGTGCGCGAAGGGTTCCTTGACCGCGACGGGGACCGCTACCGGATCGGACTGCGCCTGGTCCAGTGGGCCACCCCCGGAACCTTCGGCCTCGATGTGGTCCGGCTGGTCCATCCCTTCCTGCAGGAACTGCGTGACCGGACCGGAGAGACGGCTTGCCTGTACATGCGGGACGGCGCCTTCCGCACTGTGGTTGCAGTGGCCGAAACCCGTCACGTGGTGATGCGGCCCTTCCTCGTGGGGCAAGTCATGCCCATGCATGCCGGGGCTCCGGGAAAGATCTTCCTCGCCTTCGATCCCGAAGCCCGCCGTGCCCTCGAGGACACGGAGCTGACCAGCTATACCGCGGCGACGCCGGATACGTGGGAGAAACTCGACAGCCAGGTCAGCAACGCGAAAGCCGTGGGCTACTATGCGGCCTTTGGCGAGCGGAACTCGGACGTGGGCTCCATCAGCGCTCCAGTCTTCAACCACTCCGGGCGCCTCGCTGCGGTCCTGGGCGTCGGGTTTCCCACCCAGCGCGTTGGACCGGACGACGTCGGGCGGCTGGGTCCGGCGGTGGCGGACGCGGCCAGGGCGGCCAGCGAAGCCCTTGGCTACCTGGAGAAAAGCCTCCCCTCTTGACGTGGTCCGCCCCGGCGGCCCAGACCTGGCGACGGTAGCCGGGTGCCTCCGTCGTAAGCCTTTTTCCGTTGCCGCAGGCAAATATCAGCCCATCTCTGGACTCTTGGGCGGGGCCCAACCAGACTGTCTACAACAGCTGGCCTTGAACGTCGGAATTGAGGGCACTTCAACGCTGCGGTAAATGGACGGCTGCATTTGTTGGGGCTTTTCCCTGATGACACTTCAGGGCATTGAAAGGATCTGGTTATGCCGGACTTTGCGCCGTTCTTCCCGCTCATTTCCATTATTTTGGGGGTACTTTTTGCCATTGCCTTTATCTGGGTGGCCACAAAGCTGATGTGGAAAGTAGCCGAACCCAATGAGGCCCTCATAATCTCCGGGTTGACCCGCGGAACCCTGGAAACCCGGGAAGGAATGGACTTCAAGATTGTCACCGGCAAAGGTGCCCTGGTCCTGCCCGGCCTCCAGACAGTGCGGCCGCTGTCGCTGACATTGAATGAAACCGAGCTCAAGGTTTCCTGCGTTACTTCCCAGGGCATCCAGGTCGTTGTGGAGGGCGTGGTCATTTACAAGATTGGTGATGCCCCACCGTTTATCGCTAACGCGGCCCGTCGTTTCCTGGGCCAGCAGCCAAAAATGGAAAGCCAGGTATATAACGTCTTCGAGGGCCATCTGCGCTCCATCATCGGCAGCATGACCGTGGAAGAGATTATCCGCGAGCGGGACAAGCTCGCTTCCCAGGTGCGCAGCGCCAGTGGGGTGGAAATGGAAAAGCTGGGCCTGGTGGTGGACTCCCTGCAGATCAAGGACCTCCAGGACCCAACGGGCTACATCCAGAACATCGCCAAGCCGCATATCGCCCAGGTGAAGATGGAGGCCCGGATCGCGGAGGCCACCCGGAACCGGGAAGCGGCGGAGAAGGAGGCGGAGGCGGCAGCGTTGATTGCTGACGCGCAG
The DNA here is from genome assembly GCF_057073715.1 of Arthrobacter sp. E1SS-5. Classification (NCBI taxonomy): domain Bacteria; kingdom Bacillati; phylum Actinomycetota; class Actinomycetes; order Micrococcales; family Micrococcaceae; genus Arthrobacter; species Arthrobacter sp. E1SS-5. The sequence goes on along the minus strand of NZ_CP172703.1, from coordinate 2,043,874 downwards.
AGCGCTTCCGCGATCAGGCAGTCCGTGGCGCAGGCCAACGCTGAGCGCGCCAGGGCGAACGCCTCCCAGGCCGGGCCGCTGGCCGAAGCGACGGCAAGGCAGCAGGTGGTGGTCCAGGAAACGGAGGTGGCCAAACTCGAGGCAGACCGGGAGGAACAGAAGCTCCAAACCATTGTCAGGAAGCCGGCCGATGCCAAGGCCTACGCCACTCGGACCGAAGCGGAGGGCAAGAAGGCCGCGGACATCAGCGCCGCGGAGGCACTGGCCCGCCGGACCGAGCTGGAAGCCCAGGCCAACGCCCGGCGGACGGAGCTGCTGGCCCAGGCGAACGCCACCGCAGCCGCCGCCACGGCGGGGGCCACCAAGGTCACCGGCGAAGCCGAAGCCTCCGCCACGAGGGCAAAGGGTGATGCCGCGGCCTCCGCGATCAAGGCCAAGGCACTCGCCGAGGCGGACGGCATCAAGGCGCGCGCCGAAGCGTTGGGCACGAACCAGGACGCAGTCATATCCCAGCAGCTTGCCGAGAACATGCCGGCCATCATTGCCGCGGCGGCCGAGCCTTTCTCCCACGTGGGCAACATGACCGTCCTGAACGGCGGAGAGGGCGTCAACCAGATGCTGGGCGGAATCCTGGCCCAGGCAGGGGACTACCTCCCCGCCCTCGCGTCCGCGCTGCGTAAGGGTGAAGACGCCAAGCGCCCGGCCAGGGCACAGGGCTCCTAGCGGGTTTGAGGATCACTGGATGCGCAAGAACGTTGACCGCAGCCTGACCGGAAAGATCGGCCGGGTGACCGGGCGGATCGGCCCTGGCACCATCGGCGAGGTCATGCTGCCCTACCTTGGCGGCATCATGGCCTTCCACGCCCACCCGTTCGACAAGGCCAGTGACTTCCCGGTGGGCGCTGAAGTGCTGGTGATCTACTTCGACCCGCCACAAACGGTGTATGTGGACGAACTGCCGGACGTGCTCAGGCATACAGAGTAAGCCCAAGCACTCCCCCGGCCTGTCCCGGGGGTGCTACCGGCCGCCCTCCATCTTGCGGCTGCGCTGCTCCTGGGCCATGGGCCCGTAGGGATAGACGCCGGTTGCAGGCTGGCTGGCCTGCGTAAGACGGGAGATTTCGTCTGCAGTGAGTTCCAGTCCGGCGGCGGCCAGGTTGTCGGCCAACTGCTCAGTGGTGCGGGCTCCCAGGATCACGGAGGTCACGGCAGGCCGGTCCGCCAGCCAAGCGAGCGCCACCTGCGAATGGCTGACGCCATGGGCTGAGGCAATGTCCGCAACGGCGTCCAGAACTGCCCAGGTACGCGGGTTCTCGTTGCGCGCCTTCCAGGCCTCCATCCCGCGTTCCGGGTTTTCGCCGAGCCGGGTTGCACCGGACGGGCGCTGGTCCCGCTTGTACTTGCCGGACAGCCAGCCCCCGCCCAGCGGCGACCAAGGCAGCAGGCCAACTCCGGCGTCGAGCGCGGCCGGAACAATTTCGAACTCGATGTCCCGGACCAGCAGGCTGTACTGCGGCTGCAGGCTCACGGGCGGGTTCCAGCCCTCGCTGCGGGACATGTGGACGGCCTTGGTGAGCTGCCAGCCCAGGAAGTTGGAAAAACCGTAGTAGGCAATCTTGCCGCTACCCACTGCGTCGTCCAGGAAACGGAGGGTCTCCTCCAGCGGGGTGATCGGGTCCCATGCGTGCATCTGGTAAAGGTCGATCTGTTCCACGCCCAGGCGGCGGAGGGAATTGTCCAAGGCGCGCGTCAGGCGCCGGCGGGACGTCCCGACGTCGTTCGGTGCCGTCCCCATGGGGAAGCGCCCCTTGGTGCCGACCACAGCGCTGTCCCTGGCTTCGGGCCGCTTGGCCAGCCACCGGCCAATAATTTCTTCCGACACTCCCGCGCTGTATACGTCCGCGGTGTCGATGAAGTTGCCGCCGGCCTCGAAGTAGCTGTCCAGGATGGCATGGGAGGTTTCCTCCGTCGCCTCTGCGCCAAAGGTCATGGTGCCCAGGGCGTAGTTGGTGACGATGGTGCCGCTGTTTCCTAAAGTCCGGTACTGCATGGGAGTCCTCGCGATCAGTTGGGGTTGGGCGGAAAGGTGCGGGCGGCCGCGTCCGTGGTGGTGGTGCGGATCCGGTACAGGCTGGTGGTTGCCGTGAGGTAGAGGTCCTGCCCGTCCGGACCGCCGAAGCACAGGTTGGACACCGTTTCCGGCACGGCGATGGTGTCCAGGAGTTCAAAGGACGGTGAATAGACGCGGACCGAGGGGCCGGCCGAGGTCCAGATCCTGCCTTCGACGTCCACCCTCAAGCCGTCTGCCGGATGGCCGTCCTCCAGCTCCAAAGTGCCGGTCCGGTCGCAACACTGGCCCTGGCCCACACTGTAGGTAGCGATTCGCAGGGGTACCCCATAACTGGAACCGGCGGTGTCCGCAACGTAAAGGACAGACTCGTCAGGCGAGAAAGCCAGTCCGTTGGGGTGCACCAGGTCCGTGATGACGGCAGTGAGCGTTCCGGTGGACGGCTCGAAGCGGAAGACGTTGCAGCCGCCGTACTCCTGCTCGCCCTCGTGGCCTTCCCTTGTTCCCGGCAGAATGCCGTACGGCGGGTCCGTAAACCAGATGCTGGAGTCGCCGGCCACCACCACGTCGTTGGGTGAGTTCAGCCGCCGGCCCTCGAAGGAATCCACCAGGGCTGTTACGGTCCCTTCGGTGTCCCGCTCCACCCGGCGCCGGCCGTGGCTGCACTGCACCACGCTGCCATCGGCGTCGAGGGTGCGGCCGTTGGTGTATTCAACGCCAACGGCATAATCCCGGGTGCCCCCGGTGGCGGGATCGAACTCAAGAATGCGGTCATTCGGAATGTCGCTCCACCGCACGGTCTGCGACGAGGGCACCCAGAGCGGTCCCTCGGCCCACACCGTGCCCGTGAAGAGGCACTCCAGCCCGCCGATGGTCAGTTCGCCAGCCAATGGAGCTCCTTTGCATTCGGATGCCTGCCGCCGCCGGAAAGCGGCGGCGCGGGCGGCGTCCCGGATCGGGAAGCCCACGAATCCTATAGGAAGGAACTTACCCTAGGCCTGGCCCTGGGTCTGCGGGACGCGCAGGCTGCCGTACCTTTCCATCCGGTGCCACCGCAGGTGGACTCCGGCCACGGCCGTGACTACTGCTTGGATGACCACGAGGTACATCAGCTGCCGGTAGACGAACTGCTGCAAAGGAAGCGTCCAAAGCGGTCCGAGCCGTTCCCGGTCCAGCCGGAACGCGTACGCCGCCATCAGGAATTGAACCACCAGGAAGACCAGCCACAAAGCCGCGATCCGCAGGGGGTCGAGGAAAACCAGGCCGTACAGGGCAAAGACGTCCACGATGGGCGCGAACAGCGGAAGCAGCACCTGGAGGACCAGCAGGTAGCCAAGCCCGCGGCGGCCCAGCTTTCCGGCTGCCCCGCCCTGCACGACGGCGCCCCGATGCTTCCACATCGCCTGCAAGGTGCCGTAGCACCAGCGGTACCGCTGCTTCCAGAGGGCGCCAAGCGTTGCGGGCGCCTCCGTCCAGGCCCTGGCGTCCTCCTGGTAGACCACGCGCCAGCCGTCGCGGCACAGTGCCATAGTCAGGTCGGTGTCCTCGGCCAGGGTATCGTCGCTGACGCCCCCCACGTTGCGGAGGGCTTCGAGGCGGAAGGCACCAATGGCGCCGGGGACAGTGGGCATGCACTCGGCGACGTCGAACAGCCTGCGGTCCAGGTTGAAGCCCACCACGTACTCGATGTGCTGCCAGGCACCCAGGATGCCACCCCGGTTGGCCACCTTGGTGTTGCCGGAGATGGCCCCCACGCGGGGATCGGCGAAGGGCTGGATCAGGGCACGCACCGTGTCCGGCTCGAAGACGGTGTCCCCGTCCACCATCACCACCAGATCGTGGCTGGCCGCCTGTATGCCGGCGTTCAGGGCGGACGGTTTGCCGCCGTTCTCCTTGCGGATGACGGTCACGCCGGGGAGGCCGAGGGCCTGAACGATGTCCGCGGTTCCATCGGTGGAACCGTCATCCACCACGATGACCTCAACCGGATGGGTGGAAGCAAGGATGGACCGGACGGCGGCTTCGATACCGGCGGCTTCGTTGTAGGCGGGGACAATCACTGTTGCCGGTTCGGTGACCGCCGGGCCCACCATCACGTCCACCCGTCGGCGGCCGCGGCCGGCTGAAGGTAGGCGGCGTGCGGCACGGCTGTGGCGCGCCGCGAAAAACATGACCAGGACGGCCCGGAGCAAGGTCACCACGCCGGCGGCAACGAGCCCCAGGGAGATGGCCCAGACTACGAAGTCGCTGAGGCGGATGCCCCATACCAGTGCAGATCCGCGCAGCTGTTCGATGCTTGAGGCGGGTCGCATGGTGTCAACGCCTACGGCGTCCCCTACCGTGGTGACGCGGTAGCCCTGTTCGGCGAAACGGGACAGTGTGGAGTCCAGCGCGGCGACGGTCTGTTCCCTGTCGCCGCCGCCATCGTGCATGAGGACCACCTGCCCCTGCGGGCCCGGCGGTGTCAGGTTGGCTTCGATCGCTTTGGTGCCCGGGGTTTGCCAGTCCTCGCTGTCCAGGCTGCTCAGCACGGTGAGGTAGCCTTCATCCGCCAGTCCATGCATCGCCGACCACATGCCGTTCGTTATGGCGCCGTTGCCGGCCGTGTAAGGCGGACGCAGCAGGGAGGCCGCCTGGCCCGTGACCCCCACAATCGCATCCTGTCCGCCCTGCACCTCCAGTTCGCGGCGCCACTCCGGGGCTGAGCCGAGGTCTGTATGGGTCAGCGTGTGGACACCCACTTCATGGCCTTCGGCCACAATGCGGCGCAGAAGGTCCGGATTGTCCACGGCGGCGGAGCCAACGACGAAGAAGGTGGCATGGACGTGGTGTTCCCGAAGGACGTCGAGGATTCGGGGGGTCCACACCGGGTCCGGCCCGTCGTCGAACGTCAGGGCAATGGTCCGGTCCGGCGGGCTCACGGTGGTGACGGCACCGCCTCCCGAATCCACCACGGGGCCGCCGTGCGCGAGCGTTGTGGGGACGGAGCCTGCTGCTTTGTCCGCCGGCAGGGAATCCCCCGGCGCTCCGCCCAGGTGATGGATGTATCCCTGCACTACGAGGGCGAGGCCCAGGGCCATCAGGGTGGCGAGAAGGACAAACCAATGCGCCTTGACATTGGCGGGGACGTTGCTCTTGGCGGGCCGGGAACCCTTATTCAGGCGGATCATCCTACTGGTGTGCAGGGGCTGTGGGCCGTGTGCTCTGGCCCGGGGCCGAGCCGCTCGCACCGGGGGCGGTGGTGCTGGCACCCGGCGCCGTTCCGCTAGAGCCCGGCGCCGTTCCAGGGGAGCCCGGGGTTGTTCCGCTGGAAGCCGGGGCAGTTGCACCGGAACCGGCGGCGGTCCCGGCCGCTGCCGGTGGGGCCGGAACCGGAGCAGCGGCGGGGGCAGGAGCGGCTGGCGCAGGGGGCACGACGGCGGGACCCGCTACCCGAGATACGGCAGTAACAGCAGAAGCAGGCAGCGGGACGTCCGCCGGGGACTGCTCAAAAACCGGAGTAGCCGGCCCGGTCAAGCCGGCCCGTGGATCCACAGGCGGCGGGCTTGCTGGAGTTTCGCGCGGCCCGGCAGCGGCCGGCAGCGGAAGGAAAGGCGCGGAAACCCCTGAACCGCCAAGAAATGCGGCCAGCACCAGGATGACGTAAGCCGCCACCAGCCCAACCACCCCCAGTCCGAGCAATTGGATCTGCCGCAGGCGCCGGCCCGAGGGATCAACAAAAACGGGTCCGCGGGCAGATTCGGGGCGCGGCTGATCGGAAGTCTTCTCAGGGGCTCTCATCGATCATCAACCTTAGGGGGCCCAAAATGCCTACCACAAAACCTACCCATCCGAGCCCGGTCCTGCAGGACGTGGTCTTCGGATAAACAGGACGTGGTCTTCGGATAAAATCGGCTGTCGGCGAGCCTCACTCGCCTTGAATCCCCCTTCAGGGCGGAGGTTGACAGCGTTGTTATAGAGGGGGAGCAATGAGGCACGCCGCGGTTAGGGGCCGCCGGGCGCAGGCCCGGAGCAGCCATGGGCCCAGACCGGACATCCAGGGCCTTCGCGCGCTGGCCGTGGGGATCGTGGTGATCTACCATCTGCGGCCGGAAGCCCTGCCGGGCGGCTTCGTAGGAGTCGACGTGTTCTTCGTCGTCTCGGGTTTCCTCATCATTGGCTCACTTGCAAGGGAAGCCGCGAAGAAGGCGTCCATCTCCGTCCTCGACTTCTACGCGCGGCGCATCCGAAGGCTGTTCCCGGCGTCGGCAGTTGTTTTGGCCGCAGTCCTGGCCGGCACTGTCCTGCTGCTTGCACCAAGCCGCTGGCAGAACATCTCCTTTGATGTCCTGTTCTCCCTGCTCCAGGTACAAAACTGGCACCAGGCACTTTCCGCCGTGTCCTATGCGGGGGCGACGCAGGAAGTCTCTCCCCTGCAGCATTTTTGGTCCCTCGCCGTCGAGGAGCAGTTCTACCTCGTCATCCCGTTCTTCTTCCTTGGCCTGATCGCCGCGGCCCAGGCTGCAGGGCAAAAAGCGGGCCGGTTCATCGTCCCGGCCCTGTCCATAACTGCCCTGGCGTCGTTCGCTTACAGCATTTACTTGAGCAACCAAGAGCACACCATGGCGTACTTTGCCACCACCACCAGAATCTGGGAACTCGCCGTCGGCGGCCTCGCGGCCCTTCTCCCGACCATGTTGAAGGGCTCCGCCCGCTTTTCAGCGCTCAGCGGGTGGCTGGGCGTCTCCGCCGTCGTCCTGCCTGCCTTCCTCTTCAGCACCGACATGGCGTTCCCTGGCAGCATCGCCGCCATTCCAGTGCTCGGCACCGCCATCCTGCTGCGTACGGGCACCCTGTCAACGGCCGTTCCCTGGTCCGCTTCAAGGGTCCTTGGCATCCGGCCCATGACGTTCGTCGGAGACGTGTCGTATTCCCTGTACCTGTGGCACTGGCCCGTCATCGTTTTCGCTGTGGCGCTGTTGGGCCGCACACCGCGCATCAGAGAGGCACTGATCCTTGCCGTCGTGAGCCTTGCCCTCGCCGCCGCCTCCTACCACCTTGTGGAGCAGCGCTTCCGGCACCACTCGGGGCCTGCCGGCTGGCGCGCGCACCGACAGGTCTATGCGGTGGCGCTTTGCGTGGCGATGGTGGTGTCTGTGGCAGCGTGGGCGTCCTGGCAGGTGATCGAATTCAAGCGCGCGCAGTTGTCCACCGAGCTGTCCGACCGCGATTACCCCGGCGCGCAGGCGTGGTCTGCCCGGCCCGCGCCGGTCCCTGCCGGCCTGCCCGTCCGCCCTGATCCCTCCGTTGCCATGCAGGACGTGCCTGCCACAAGCGCCGGGGCCTGCGGGGTGTACGACCCCGCCCTGGTGCCCGACACGGATTGCTGGTTCGGGTCAACTGCACAGCAAGGTGCCCCGGTTGTGGTGGTTGTCGGGGATTCCCATGCCGGCCAGTTTGTGGACCCGCTCATCGCCGTCTCACGGAAGATCCCGCTCAGGATCCACGCCATGGTGCGCAACGGCTGCCCGTTTGCGCTGACGCCGCCGCGGTCTGCCGCCACCGTGTACACCAACTGCTCCACCCAAAACGCTGTAACGGCGGAAAAGATCGCGGCAGCAAAGCCGGACCTTGTGCTGGTTGCGGGGATGGGCGAGACGGGGTATCGCAAGGCGCTTGGCTGGTCCTGGGGGCCCGATGGCCCGCTGCTGGATGGTTATGTCCAGTCACTGTCCCGCCTGCGCGCTGCCGGGCTGCGCGTCGCCGTCGTCGCGGACCTGCCATATCCCCAGGGCAACCCCGTGGAATGCGTTCAAAAGCACGCCGGCGGCGGCGCCTGTGACACGCCGGCTTCCGAGGCCCTTGCGGACGGTGGGGACGCGCTTGTGTCCGCAGCCGGGCGCATTGACGGGGTCCAAGTCGTGGACCTGTCGAAACTGTTTTGCCGGGACGGCACTTGCCCTGCCGTCATCGGCAATGTTTTGGTCTACCGGGACAACCACATGACGAATACTTTCGCGAAGTCACTGGGGCCGGAGCTGGCCGTCGCCCTGGGCCTGGGCTAGGGGCGCAAGGGAAGCGCGCCGCAGGGGGTTGGCCGCTGACCCCGGCGGTGGCTTGGCGCGGTGCGGAAGCAGTGTTCAAGCCCGGCTGGGTCCTTCGCCCCTATAGGCCGGGCTTGCCGAACGAAAGACTGGATGCATGCAGTCCGCCGTTACTTGGAGGTGGGTGTCATGTCGGAAACGAAGCTGGGTGGAACCGCCCGGACTTTGCCGCGGATTGCCTGGCCCGTGTTCCTTGTCGGCGCAATACTGCTGCTGTCCCTCGGGAACCCCGCAGTTTACGGTGTCGGCGTTCCCGTTGCCGCCCTGGTTTTGGCCCTCATTGTGCCCACCTCCCGGCCCCGCTGGGCCGGTCATCCTGACTGGCCTGACGTCGGCGCCGTAGCCGCGCTCTACGTGGGCGTCGTGGCCCTCTTTTGGCTGGCGTTCAGGGTCTTCACCCAGGGAAACACCCTGGGGCTGTTCCTGTCGTTCGCTGCCGGCATGCTCCTCGGTGTCCTCGGTCCCATCGCATACAACTCGTGGATCCGGCGGAGGTCCCTGGCCTCGTTGGGAATCAGCCGCAGAAACCTGGGCCAGGCGTTTGCCTTGGGACTCGTCCTCGCAGCGGTGCAGTTCGTCATCACCCTTTGGGGGTACCGGCTTCCGCGCCCCGTCGACTGGGTGCCCCTGGCGGCCCTCGCCATCACCGTCGGGTTCTTCGAGGCAGTTTTCTTCAGGGGCTTCGTCCAGGCGCGCCTGGAGGCCAGCTTCGGCCCGATCCCGGGTGTGGCCGGCGCCGCCGCTTTGTACGCCGCTTACCACGTCGGCTATGGCATGGCCTGGTCGGAGATGCTCTTCCTTTTCGGCCTGGGAGTGGTCTACGCTGTGGCGTTCAGTGTCGCCCGGAACCTCATCGTCCTCTGGCCCCTGCTGGTCCCCCTCGGCTCCTTTTACAACAACCTGCGGGGAGGGTCCATCCAAATGCCGTGGGAGGCCATCCTGGGGTTCGTGGACGTCCTGGGCCTGATGGTGGCCGCCGTATGGTTCGCCGCGAGGCATGAGCGGCGGCTCGGCCTGGGTGGAGTACGGGAGTCCAGGGCCTCCAAGGTGAAGCGCCATGGCGTACGACGGCGGGACTAATGACCCGGGGGCAGGCTTTGGTTAGGATCGAGGTTCTACGGTCAGTCAGGGAGGCCACCATGGACACCACCCAGTCCACGCAATACCCGCTGGACCCCTTTCCCCACTACGAACGCATGCGGGCGGCCGCCCCGGTTTTCCATGATGAGCAATCCGGGAGCTGGCACGTGTTCCGGTACGACGATGTCCAGCGGGTGTTGTCCGAGCATGCAACGTTTTCCTCACGGATGGGCGGCGGCGCGCCATCAGGTTCCGGCCAATTGTTCGCATCAAGCCTGATCACGGCTGATCCCCCGCGGCACCGGCAGCTGCGGTCCCTGGTCACCCAGGCTTTCACGCCCAAAGCAGTCGATGCCCTGGCCCCACGCATCTCCGCCCTCACGAACGAACTGGTGGATGGAATCATGGCGCGCGGCGGCAGCGCAGACCTGATCCAGGACTTGGCCTACCCGTTGCCGGTCATCGTGATCTCCGAATTGATGGGCATTCCGGCGCAGGACCGTGAGCGCTTCAAGCACTGGTCGGACACCATTGTCAGCCAAACACGCACCGGTCCGGGCAGCGGCAGCCAGGACACCACCACATCCGAGATGGTCGAGTACTTCCTGGACCTGATCGACCAGCGCAGGAGCCAGCCGGGTGAGGACCTGATCAGCAGCCTGCTGTCCGCCGAGATTGAAGGCCAGAAACTCTCGGTGCCTGAACTGCTGGGTTTCTGCGCTTTGCTGCTGGTCGCGGGCAACGAGACCACTACCAACCTGATCGGCAACGCCGTGCTGTGCCTTTCCGAATCGCCCGGCACCCTTGACCGTCTCCTGAAGGAGCCGGCCTTGTTGCCTCCCACCCTCGAAGAGGTTTTGCGCTTCCGCTCCCCTGTCCAGTCGATGTACCGGGTGAGCGTAGCGGAGACCGAGGTGGGCGGCGAACGCATCCCGGCCGGGGCACCGATCGTGGCGTGGATCGGCTCGGCCAACCGCGACGAGCGGCAGTTTGAGCGGGCGGCCGAGTTCGACGTCGACCGCAGCCCGAACCGGCATGTGGCGTTCGGCCACGGCATCCATTTTTGCCTGGGCGCACCACTGGCCCGGCTTGAGGCGAGGATCGCGCTGGAGGCGCTGCTCGCCCGCCTGCCCGGGCTGTCCGTGGCTTCCGGGGCCCACCTGGAGCGCATGGAAAGCACTATCGTCTACGGGCTGAAGGCACTCCCCATCACCTGGCAGGCCTGACCGCAGGGAGGCACTGGCAGTTATCGACTGCCAGTCGTGGATTATTCTGCGGTACCCGTTTTCGTGGCGTAGGCAGTGGCCTGCGCACCCACCTTGCGGATATAGGCGTCGGACTGGTTGTAGGCGTAGATGGCCTCCCGCCACCCCTGCGAGGTCGTTAGGTCCCGGCCGTGGCCGCATAGATACGTGGCCGCGCTGAGGGCTGCATCGTCGATATTGAACGGGTCCGCTGTTCCGTCCCCGTTCCCGTCCATTCCTGCAAGTCGCCAGGTGGAGGGAATGAATTGCATGGGACCCACCGCGTGGTCCCAGTTGGCGTCACCGTCCAGGGCACCGGCGTCGGTGTCGGGGATGGCGGCGAAACCTGACCCGTTGAGGCTCGGGCCCACGATCGGCCCGCTGGCCTGGCCCGACGCGTCCAGGCTGCCGCCACCATAGGTTCCGTGGCCTGATTCAACGAAGCCGATGGCGGCCAGCGTATTCCAGCCGATTCCGCAGCGCGGCGTGGAGTCATTGGCCGTGATGGCAGCAGCAACATAGGCCCGCAGGGCACGGGCAGGGATTCCGGTGCCCGTGGAAGCCGCGCGAAGCCATTCGGCGTCGGGACTGCGAGTCACGTTCACCGCGGTGCTCATGCCGCGAGCCCCGCTTCCAAGGGTCACTGCGGCCTGCGGCGGCGCTGAAAACGCCACCCGGCCTTCCGCCCCGGGCTGTCCCATGGCCCAAAACGAGAAAACCGCGCTGGCGCAAACCACGAACAGGCTGAAAACTATGAAGCGTCTTACACGGAGCACTGACTAATCAAACCACCCAATCCACGGGCCGAAAGCGTCACCGCGTGGGATCAATCATCGTCATGCCGGCGACATTCGCCGTGTCGAAACTTGGGAGCATCCCGGCGGCTTCCTGCAACCCGATGATGCGCTCGATGAGTTTCTGTGGTTCCAGCGCCCCCGTTGCGATGAGGGCGAGCATGCCGGGGTAATCCGCCGCTGCCATGCCGTGGCTGCCGAAGACATCCAGTTCCCAGGCGATGACACGGGCCATGGGCACGCGGGGATGGCCCTCCACCGGCGGGAGGAGCCCGATTTGGACATGCCGGCCGCGGCGGCGAAGGCTGAGGAGCGCGTCAGCACAGGTTTGCTCACTGCCCACGGCGTCGATGGAGACGTGGCTTCCACCAGTGATGGCCTGCACTTGGGAGGGGATGTCCGAACCGTCGGCCACCAGGATGTGATCGGCTCCGAGGGATGCCGCCACATCAAGGGCACCCGGGTTCCGGTCCACGGCAACCACCTTGCCGCCGAGCGCCTTCGCAATCATGACGGCGCTAAGGCCCACCCCGCCGGTTCCAACGATGGTGACCCACTCGCCGCGGGCAAGGCCTGCCCTGCCAGTGAGTGCACGGTATGCCGTGGCAAAACGGCAGCCCAGGCTTGCCGCCGCCTCGAAACTGACTCCCGCCGGAATTGCGACGAGGTTCGTGTCCGCAGCGTGAATGACCACTTGCTCGGCGAAGGAGCCCCAGTGGGTGAAACCCGGTTGCTGCTGTTCGGGGCAAACCTGCGCGTTACCCCCACGGCACCACTCGCAAGCTCCGCAGCCCTCGACGAAGGGCGCTGTCACCCTGTCGCCGACCACCCACCCGGTCACCCCTGCGCCCACGGCGGCAACGACGCCCGCGAACTCATGGCCCGGGACATGCGGCAGCACGATGTCGTCGTGGCCGGCCCAGGCGTGCCAGTCGCTGCGGCAGAGGCCGGTGGCGGCAACGGTCACCAGGACGCCGCCTGCCGGCACCTCGGGTACGGCTACCTGTTGGACAGCCAGAGGACCGGCGATCCTGTCCATGACGATTGCACGCATAAAACCCAGCCTAGAGGACGTTGACTGCAACAATGATGCCGATGATGATGGCCGCTACGAGCCCCAGCATCATGTAGAGCCCGGCCTTCATCGTGCTCGTCTGGACCGGCGCCCCCGTCTGTGGAAGGACGGCCTGCCAGGCCTTGATGGTTTCGAGCCCCTCGTAGTAGGAGAACATCATCAAGGCACTCCCCGCGATGCCGGCCACCCCGCCCACTCCCCCTGCGCCGCTCATGGCAGCCCCCGCGGTACCGGCACGGTTGAGGGCTGTGCGGTCCTTGAAGTCGTCGGAGGCCGCCTTCATCTCCGCCTTCTGCTCCGCCGAAGGGTCCGGCGACATTGACGCCCCGACGCCCAGCAGGTCATACGTGCGCCCCTGCACTGTGACCACCATCGTTCCCATGCTGGTGAACCGGAATGACGCCTGCTGCACAGGCAAAGAGAGCACACTCACGCCCGCGGCATCCACCATGCGGAACATCCCTGAAGAATCCATACTGACAATTACGGGCACCGTCTTGGCTCCATTGATCTTGCTCTTCCGCCAGTACAGCAGGGATTTCATCGGTGTAGCGGAAACGTGTGGTGGCATTGTCATGACCACAGCTTAGGCAGCCCCCGGCCCAACTGCCCGAAAGGGACACGGGGAGAACTCCCCCTGGCCATGATCGGTACCATCAGGCATGGGCAGGAAGAACTACCTGATCGAAGGCGGCTCTGGCACCGGCAAGACTGCAGTCTGCAATGAACTGCGGTGGCGGGGCTATCAGGCCATCAACGGCGACCGCGAACTCGCCTATCAAGGTGACCCGGAAACCGGCGAGCCGGTCGGGGGCATCACCGGAGTCGCCGTTCACCGGCACCACCTCTGGAGAGTGGACCAGGTCAGGGCGTTGGCCGCAGACCAGCGGGAAGCGGTGACCTTCTTCTGCGGCGGCTCGCGGAATCTCGCCAGGTTCATCGAACTCTTCGATGCTGTCTTCGTCCTCGAGGTGGACCCGGAAACGTTGAAGCGACGGCTTGACCAGCGCCCGGAGGACGAATGGGGAGGACGAAAAGAGGAGCGGGACCTGATTGAGCACCTGTACCAAACCCGGGAAGAAATCCCAGGTGGCGGCATCGCGATCGACGCCACCGCGCCGCTCGCACGCGTGGTGGACGACATCCTGCGGCGCGTCCAGTCAACCGGGCCGGCCTAGTCGTCTTTCCAGACCTGCTGCCTGACAGCCCGGTCAGCGCACCACTGTGCGGTGACCGGCATCAATCCGTTTGGTCCAGCCGCGCGAATCGAGGTGCTCCAGCAGTGGAACCGCAACCCGGCGTGTGGTGTCCAGCGCCTGTCGTGCCTGGCTGGTGGTGAAGGGCTGGGCCAGGCCGGCAAGCGTGCGCATCGCGAGTGCCGGCGCCGTGGGAAGCAGCACCACCCCATCGCGAAGCCGCAGCAACCGCCCAGTGCGTTCTGCGGCAGCCAGTTCCCGTGCGCCAAGGCCCAGGGCAGCCAGCTCGTCGGCTTCCGGCGCGTGGAACGCCGCCGCGCTGAGCCTGCGCTCCAACTGGACGATGGCCGGCTCGATGGGACCAAGATTGTCCTGGCTGCCCGGCAACCGGATGTGGCCACCCTCCTGCTCCAGCTCCGCCCCGCGGATCACGTGGGAAAGCAGCCTCTCCCCAGGCAACCGGAGCAGGTCCCGCGCCGCACCCATGGAAAGGCCCGGGGCCAGGGGGTCCTTCTCCTGCAGCGCCTCGACCGCAGCGCGCAGCCGGTGCTGCCAAGCCTCCAGGACCGGGGCATGCACCCACCAGTCACCGAAAACCCGCACACCCTGTGGGGCGTCCGTGTCGAGCCCGGGCAGCAGCCCAAGCTTGCGCAGATGATCCACCTGGACGGCTCCGCGGGCAGCCACTTCCCCCAGAATGTCTCCTGCGGGGTCCATGCCCGAAAGCCGTTCAGCCCAGTTTGCACCGTCACCGCGCCGCCGCAGCTCCGGTGGGTCGGCGTCGAGAATACGCGCCCCACCCAGGACCGAGCGGCTGCCGGGGTCGCGGAGCACCAGCCGGTCCCCGAGAACCAGGGGCAGGGGCCTGTCGAGGACCAGCCGGGCGTGGTCGGCCCCGAAGGGACGCAACCGCGCAGGCACGGACGCCGTACCAACATGCACCATGACCTGCTCTGGCACCTCGGTATAGGCCACCCCGGTAGTGCGGTGGATGCCTACGACGCCGGTGGTGGGCCAGGCGCCAGGGGTCACCAGTGCATCCCCGCGCCTGATGTCCGTTGCGGCAACGTCGCGCAGGTTCAACGCCACCCGGCTGACCGGCTCCACCGACGGGTATGAGGTGTCGCGGCTCTGCAGGCCGCGGACCGCCACCGGCCGGGACCCTGAGTGGCCGAGCAGTTCCAGCCTGTCACCCTGGGCGAGGGTGCCCGCTGCCAGTGTTCCGGTCACCACCGTTCCGGAACCGGTGATGGTGAACGACCGGTCCACCCACAACCGGACCCGGCCAGTGGTGGTGGGGGCAGGCACCTGGGCCAGGACGCCGTCGAGCGCTGCCCGCAACTCAGCCAGGCCGGTGCCGTCGATGGCCGACACAGCGATGGCTGGAGCATCCCGCAGCCCGGTCCCTGCCAGCTCCGTGCGGGTCCGCGACAGCACATCGGCCGCCCGCTGCCCGGATGCCCGGTCCGCGCGGCTGAGCACTACAACGCCGTGTTCAATTCCAAGCGCGGCGACCGCATCGCGATGATCGCTCGACTGGGCCTGCCAGCCCTCGTCCGCGGCCACGACGAAGCAGACCACCGGCGCCGGTCCAATGCCCGCAAGCATGTTGCCAAGGAAACGTTCATGGCCGGGGACATCAACGAAGGCAACGTCCTGGCCCGACGGCAACGTTGTCCACGCATAGCCGAGGTCGATCGTCAGCCCTCGGCGCCGCTCTTCCTCCCAGCGGTCCGGTTCCATGCCGGTGAGGGCGCGGACCAGGGTGCTTTTCCCGGAATCGACATGTCCGGCGGTGGCAACGACGTGCACGGTTCAGCCCGCCCTGCCTGCGTCTGCCACATCGAGGGTTGCCAATGCCTGGCGTACGGCGTCAAGAATCCGGTCGTCGTCGGCGGGCGGCACACAGCGCAGGTCGATCAGGCAGGCGCCGTCGTGGACGCGCGGCAGCACGGCAGGGTGGCCGGTACGGAGGCGTCCCGCAATTCCCTCGGGCAGCCGGAGCGCCCACCCCGGCAGCGGAAAGCCGGGGGCGCCCCCGCCGCCCACCCGGCCGTCATGGGCCTCCACAGGTACCCCGAGAGCTTCGGCCAGCCTGTCAGTACGGCGCCGCAATTCTTCGACGTCGGCGTGCAGCGCCTCGACCACCGGGGGCGGTCCACCGGCGACCGTCGCCTCCAGGGCAGCCAGGGCAAGCTTGTCCGCCCGGACCGCACGGGCCAGCGGGTGGCGGGCCAGCCTGCTGATGATCTCCTTGCGGCCCAGCAGCAAGCCCGCCTGGGGGCCGCCCAGCAGTTTGTCACCGCTGGCAATGACGACGTCGGCCCCGCCCGCCAGGGCGGAGGCAACATCCGGTTCATCCGGCAGGTAGGGGTCGGGAGCAAGCAGCCCACTGCCCAGGTCAGCCACGAGTGGTATTCCATGTGCCGCAGTCACCCGGCTCAGTTCGTCAATCGGGACTGCGGACGTGAAGCCTTCCACCCGGAAGTTGCTCGGGTGCACCTTGAGGACGCAGCCCGTGTCCGGTCCGAGGGCGCCCGCGTAGTCATGCAGGTGCGTCCGGTTGGTTGTGCCCACCTCGTGAAGCACTGCGCCCGTCGACTCCATCAAATCGGTCAGCCGAAAGCCTGCGCCGATCTCCACGAGTTCCCCCCGGCTCACCACCACCTCCCGGCCGGCTGCCAGGGCTGTGGTGGCCAGCACCAATGCTGCAGCGCCGTTGTTGACCACCAGGGCGTCCTCGGCGGCGGGGCAGGCGGCGAGCAGGGCAGCCCGGGCACCGGCACCGCGGCGGGAGCGGCTGCCGTCTGCCAGGTCCAGTTCCACGTCAACGTAGCCGCTGGCGGCGACAAGGGCTTCCACCGCGGCTGCGGAAAGGGGGGCACGGCCGAGGTTCGTGTGCACGATGACGCCGGTTGCGTTCAGCACCGGGCGGAGGGTTGTTGCTTTGTGTGAAGCAAGGGCGGCCAGCAGGGCAGGTTCCACCTGGCCGGGAGGCAGCTCACCGCGGCGGGCCTGCTCCTGGACCTTCCGGACGAGATCGCGGACGACGCGCTCATTCAGCCGCGTCCGGACCTCGCGGACGGCCGGCAGCGCCAGCAGGTCGTTCGTGCGGGGAATCAGCCGCCGGGGATCGACCTGGTCCACAGCCCTCCTCTTTTCGCGGCAGTCACGCCGGTAGTTTGGCGGTGGCGGACGGGAATCGAACCCGCCAGGCCGAGATGCTCAGCCTCACCGGTTTTGAAGACCGGGGGGCCCACCAGGACCCGGACGCCACCGCGCCTCAATATAGCAGGGTTAGCTGGAGGGGTACGCTTGGCGGGTGAATGAGGCCCAGACATCAGTCCAGCAAGTTGATGATGGTGTTGCCGGTGCGCTCCGGCTCACCGACTATGCCCACGGCGGGGGCTGCGCCTGCAAAATTCCGCCCGGTGAACTTGAGGACGCGGTCCGTGGCCTGATCGGCCAGCCGGGCGCGGAGGTGCTGGTCGGCCTGGACAGCGGCGACGACGCCGCGGCGGTCCTGGTCCGCGATGACCTGGCCGTCCTTACCACCGCTGACTTTTTTACTCCCGTGGTCAACGATGCTTTCGACTGGGGCAGGATTGCGGCCGCCAATGCCCTCTCGGACATCTACGCGATGGGCGGCAAGCCGGTCACGGCGATCAACCTCGTCGGATGGCCCCGCGGTGTCCTGCCGATGGAATTGATGACCGAAGTCCTTCGCGGGGGGCTGAGCGTGGCGTCCCAGGCGGGCTGCCCGGTGCTCGGCGGCCACTCAATTGACGATCCTGAGCCGAAGTACGGCATGGCCGTTACTGGCGTCGCCCACCCCGACCGACTGCTCCGCAACGACGCCGCCCAGCCCGGGCTGCCGATCACGCTCACCAAGCCGCTCGGCGTCGGACTTCTCAACAACCGGCACAAGCAGACCGGTGAGGTGTTCGCCGAGGCGGTGGAGACGATGGCGGCCCTCAACCGGGACGCAGCCGACGCCGCGGTTGCCGCCGGCATCCGGGCGGCCACCGACGTGACCGGTTTTGGCCTGCTGGGGCACCTTCACAAGATGGTCCGCGCTTCGGAAGTGGGCGCCGTGATCGATCTTAAGGCCGTCCCGCTGATCGAGGGCGCGCGGGCGGCCCTCCGCGACGGTTACGTCTCCGGCGGGACCCGGCGCAACCTCGATTGGGTGCGGCCCCACCTGGGCGCAGCCGCAGGTGTCACCGAAGACGACTTGCTGCTTCTGGCCGACGCCCAGACCTCAGGCGGCCTGCTGGTGATCGGAGAGCTGCCGGGTTACCCCGTGATCGGGCACACCACCGCTGGGCGGGGCATCGAGGTCCGTTGACCCCGACTGCCCGCTCAGCTGGCGGTGGTGATCGCGTCCCCGGTCACCCCGGCAGCACGGCGGGCAGCGAGCCGGTTCTTCTGCGGTTCGATGGTGTACCGCGGATCCCTGGCAGAGGCGAGTCCCGCTTCGAACACACCAAAGCGGGTCAAGGCGGAAGCGCCGAGCAACGCCAGTCCCGAAACTGCAGCCACCACACGGTTACGTCCGGCGAGCAATGTTCCCAGGCCGCCGGCCAACGCCAACCGCTCGCTCCACTTCAGCATGGTGCCCGCCTTGCCCTGGTGCAGGGGCTCCGCCGCCACCGGGTCCATCCGGCGCTCCATCACCTTCATGGCAGCGACGTCGCCCAGGACACCCAGCACGGCGAGTTTCCTGGCGGGGCCCGTCTCGTGGGTGGGTGTGGTGACCATGGCGAGGCCGGCAGAAGCGAGGCAGGCCGAGCTGACGAAGACGAATGGCAGTTCCTCGTGTGCAGCGTTCCACGTCGGAGTTGCGGTGTCGCCAAGCAGGACGGCCGTGTACGCCGCCAATGGCCCGGCAAAGACCGCTGCTTCGACGCCGGCCGTGCCTTCCACTGCGTACATGACTTTCCGCAACGGACCCAGCGGAAGCCGGCTTCCGGTCATCCGGTCAATTTCCGCCACCGCCGTCACTGCCGTGCCCGCGCTGAAGGCGCTGAGGATCCACGACCCGACACTCATCGGCGAGGTCACCTTGAAGGTCCGCAGCATGTGCAGGAAACGTTCCGGCCGGCCCAGGTCCTTCACTAGGGCAACGGCACCGGCGCTTACTGCCGTCAAGGCACCCAGCCGGGCGTTGCGGCGAAGGATTGGCCGGCCGGTCAGTTGCCCGCCAAGACCGAGGAGGGCCGATCCGCCCGCCACGCCACCCAAAAAGAGGTAGATGGCCACGTCGTCGCCCCATGGAGCCGGCTTGACCACCGGACGGCCGTAGTACGAGGTGAACTCGGGCTCCGGCACCATGGGCATTTCCCGTGAGCCGTCCCCATTGTCCCGGCGGCGGCCGGTGCCGCGCTTGCCGCCCTCCCGACGGCGGCGGGCAGGCTCTGATGGACGGAAGCTGTCGAACTCTGAGAGGGTCACGCCCGTCCTCCCAGGAAGGCCAGTGCAGCGGCCGCGGCCATACCCGCCACGGCCATGCCGGCCCGGCGGTACATCTTCGGCAAGTCTGCGGTGGGAACACGGGGGTCCGGCGGAAGCCCGTACACTTCGGGTTCGTCGAGCAGCAGGAAGACCGATCCGGTTCCACCCACGCCGTCGTTTTCGTTCGCACCGTAAAGCCTTGCTTCGGTCATGCCCTGCGCATGCAGGGTGGCCACCCGTTCCCGGGCTGTGTCCACCATGTCATCGTGGTCGCCGAACTTGATGGACGTCGTCGGGCATGCCTTGGCGCATGCCGGTGTCTGGTCATCAACCAGCCGGTCGTAGCACAGCGTGCACTTCTGGGCGATGCCCTCGTTGGGGACGGCGGGATGCTTGGCGTGCTGTTCTTCCCTGCTGCTGGCGACCTTGACCGTACCGTTGCTGCGCCGCTCGATCACGCCGAATGGGCACCCAGCCACGCAGGTTCCGCAGCCGTTGCAGACGTCGTCCTGGACCACGACAGTACCGAACTCGGTGCGGAACAACGCGCCGGTGGGACAGACGTCAAGGCAGCCGGCGTGCGTGCAGTGCTTGCAGACATCCGAGGACATCAGCCACCGGAAGTCAGCGGTGTCCGGCGGGGTGGTATCAGCGTCTGCCAGGTCCGTGACTGGCGTGGCCGCGGCGGGAGGACCAACGCGCGGCATGCCCAGGCTGACCAGGGCGCGGCCTGATTCCCGCGCTTCAACAATCCGTTCCTGGCCCTGTTCGATGAAGGCGACATGCCGCCACGTGCTGGCGCCCAGCGACCCGGTGTTGTCATAGGAAGACCCGAGCAATTCCAGGTTTCCGTCCTGCGGGTTGTGGTTCCACTCCTTGCAGGCAACTTCGCAGGCCTTGCAGCCAATGCAGATCGAGGTGTCGGTGAAGAACCCCTTGCGCGGATGATTGTGCTCCCAGTGGGCATCGGCGGTGGGATCGGTCGGTCCGGACAGCTGGCCCATCTAGTCCTCCGTCGTCGGGTTGGTGTCCGGAACGCCGCCGGCAGGCGGCGCTCCGGGCGGGGCAATGTGTGTTTCGGCTGAAGCGGTGGGGAGCAGGCTCATCAGTGCTCCCCACCCTCGGCGCTGCCCTTTTCATCCGGGCGGGGTTGGATGCCTTCCGCCGCGGGATCGGTAACGGCGCGGTTGCCGGTCTCGGTGGTCACGCCGGCCCGTTGCTGATACTCAGCAACCAAGGCAAGCAGTTCCTCCCCGCGGGGCCGACGGCCGGGCCGGATGTCGCAGGATGCCACCTTCGATTCCTGGATCTGGACATTGGGATCCAGCGTCACGCCCAGCAGATCGTTGGCGGCGTCGCCGCTGATGACGGCATTGCTGCCGACGCCCCAGTGGTAGGGCAGCCCAATCTGATGCACAGTGTGGCCCCCCACCTTGAGCGGTGCCATTCGGTCAGTGACCAACACCTTGGCCTCGATGGCGGAGCGCGCCGAAATGATCGTGGCCCAGCCGTAAGGTTCCAGACCCCGCTCTGCAGCCAGTTGAGGGGAGACCTCGCAGAACATCTCCGGTTGCAGCTCGGACAGGTACGGAAGCCAGCGGCTCATGCCGCCCGCCGTGTGGTGCTCGGTCAGCCGGTACGTGGTGAAGACGTACGGGTAGACGTCGGAGCCATTGATCCCCGCGCTGGGCGCACTCAGGTTGTCCTTGCGCGGAAACACCAGCCGTGCCGGGTTCTGCTGCTGCGGATACAGCGCATTGGCCACCGGTGATTCCTGTGCCTCGTAGTGCGTGGGCAGCGGTCCGTCCATAAGGCCCTTCGGCGCAAACAGCCAGCCCTTGCCGTCAGCCTGCATGATGAAGGGATCATCACCGCTGAGGGCGGCCGGACCACCGACCGAGGGGTCGGGGTGGCTGCCCGGAACGCGGTCAACCGGGAAGTCGGGCACGTCGTCTCCAACCCATTTGCCCTGTTCCTGGTCCCACCAGATGTATTTCTTCCGCTCGCTCCACGGCTTACCGTCGGGATCGGCCGAGGCGCGGTTGTAGAGAATCCGGCGGTTGGCCGGCCAGGCCCAGCCCCATTCCGACGCCGCCGGCCCCTGTTCCTGGCCCGGCTTGCGGTTCGCGGCATGGTTGAACCCGTCAGCGTAAACGCCGGTGTAGATCCAGCAGCCGCCAGACGTCGATCCGTCAGCCTGCATCTCCGTATAGGAGGACAGGGGCTTCCCGGCGTCCGGACCCGTCAGGTGACGGCCGTTGATCTCGGCGAGGACCGACTCAGCATCGGGATCACCGTGTTCATCCGTGGGATAGTCCCATGTCAGGTCGAGCAGCGGACGGTCGCGCTCGTCTTGGGAACCGGCCAGCTTCTCCCGGATCCGCTTGCCCAGTTCGAAGAAGAACTGCAGTTCGCTTTGGCAGTCCCCTGGCGGTGCAACCGCCTGGTGGCGCCACTGCAGCAGCCTTTGGGTCTGCGTGAAGGATCCGGCTTTCTCCACGTGGGTTGCCGCCGGCATGAAGAACACCTCGGTCTCGATGTCTTCGGTGCGCAGCTCTCCCGATTCGATCTCCGGACCGTCTTTCCACCAGGTAGCGGATTCGATGAGGTTCAAATCCCGAACCACAAGCCACTTCAGGTGCGACATGCCCAGCCGCTGCATCCGGCCATGGGCCGAACCGACCGCGGGGTTCTGTCCGAGGATAAAGTAGCCTTCCACCTCGTCCTCGAGCATGCCCATCACGGTTTCGTATGTGCCGTGGGCTCCGGTCAGCCTCGGAAGGTAGTCGTATGCCCAGTCGTTGTCCGCGGTGGCGGCCTCGCCCCACCATGCCTTCAGAAGGTTGATGGTGTAGGCATCGGCGTTGGCCCAGTAGCCTTTTTGCTGCTTCGACCCAATAACGGACAGATACTCTTCGAGGCTGTCGTGGCGGCCCGCGCTGGGCATTGGAAGGTACCCAGGCAGCAGGTTGAACAGCGTCGGGATGTCGGTGGAACCCTGGATGCTGGCATGTCCGCGCAGGGCCATGATTCCGCTGCCCGGGCGTCCCACGTTTCCAAGCAGAAGCTGAAGGATGGCCGCGCCGCGGATGAACTGCGTGCCCAGCGAATGCTGGGTCCAGCCGACGGCATAAGCGAAACAGGTGGTCCTGTCGCGCCCGGAGTTCTCCGTGATGGTGCGCGCCAGGTACTCGAAGTCGTCCACGCTGATGCCACACATGTCCTGCACCATCTCCGCCGTGTAACGGGCGTAGTGCCGCTTCACGATCTGGAAAACGGTGCGGGGGTCCTGGAGGGTATCGTCACGCTGGACTTCGGCGTGCTCCAAGGGCGGACCACCGCTGCCATACGAATGGCCCGTAGCGCGCGCCGTCCCATTGGCTCCGTGTTCGGACCCGGGCCCGGGCTCGTCGATGGCGCCGTCCTCACGTTCGGCGTATGCCCATGACGAGGTGTCGTAGGCACCCTTCTCCGGATCGAAGCCGGAGAACAGGCCGCCCAAATCCTCGGCATCGCGGTAATCGTCATGCACCAAGGTGGCAGCGTTCGTGTACGCGCTGACGTACTCCTTGAACCAGAGATCATTGCTGATGACGTAGTTAATGAGCGCGCCAAGAAGCACGACATCAGAGCCGGCCCGAATGGGGATGTGCTTATCCGAGACCGCCGAGGTGCGCGTGAAGCGGGGATCGACGTGGATAACCTTCGCTCCGCGCGCCTTCGCCTCCGCCACCCACTGATAGCCCACAGGGTGGCACTCGGCCATGTTGGAACCCTGGATGACGATGCAGTCGGCGTTGGCCATGTCCTGCAGTGATTGCGTTGCACCACCGCGTCCAAACGAGGCTCCCAAACTGGGAACCGTGGCGGAGTGTCATATGCGGGCCTGGTTCTCGGTCTGCACCGCCCCTGCAGCCGTGAAGAGCTTCTTGATGAGGTAGTTCTCTTCGTTGTCCAGGGTTGCGCCGCCCAGCGACGCGATGCCCATGGTGCGGCGCAGCAGCCGGCCTTGGTCGTCTTCCTGCTGCCAGGTCCTGCGGCGGGACTCGATGAAGCGGTCAGCCACCATATCGATGGCCTTTTCAAGGTCCAGGTGTTCCCACTCGGTGGAACGCGGCGCACGGTAGAGCACCTTGGTCTGCCGGCCCGGTGAGTTGACCAGCTGCTCGCTGGCAGAACCTTTGGGGCACAGCCGGCCGCGTGAAATGGGTGAGTCCGGATCGCCCTCGATCTGGACTACCTTCTCGTCCTTTACGTAAACGCGCTGTCCGCAGCCGACAGCGCAGTAGGGGCACACGCTCTGCACCACACGGTCAGCAGTGGCCGTGCGGGGAGCTATTGCCTTGGTCTTGGCCGATGTGACTGCTGGGCCACGACCCAGCAGGTCGCCCGTGCTCAGCTGACGGACGACCGGCCATTGAAGAAAACTTCGCGGTGCCATTTCTGGAGCTTACCCCGGACCACGGCCGGAGTAACAGGACAAGGTCGGGCGTGTCTCCCCCGAAGCATTCCACGAGAAGTTCCATTCAAGGGATCAAAGGAAGCCGGCCGGGAATGCAGCACGTGCCCTTTTCCTTATACGAACAGATCGGTTCGAATAAGGAGGGCATGGTGACAAAGCGCCGCACCCGATCGGTGGACAGGATCCTGGAGGCAGCAGCGGGACTGTTTTATGAGTCCGGCATCCGAGGTGTGGGTGTGGACGAGGTGGTCGCCGCATCCGGGGTCTCCAAGTCGACCCTGTACACCCACTTCCGGACTAAGGATGACCTCGTGGCCGCTTATCTGGCCCGCACGGATGTCACCTGGCTTGAACAGTTGCAGTCCGCGGCCCAACAGGCAGCCCAGCCCCGGGACCGGCTCGTGGCACTTTTTGACGCGCTGTCCGCAGCGTTCGACCGGCACGGATTCTTCGGTTGCCCCTTCGTCAGTGCCGGCGTGGAGGCAGCCTTGGACTCGGCGGCCAGACAAGCCACGCTGCTCCATGTCAAGCGCCGCCACGAGTGGCTCCTCGAGCTAAGCCGGGAGGCGAACGCCGCCGACCCGGAACACCTTGCCGGCCATCTTGGCCTGCTGATCGACGGGGCCCTGGCCACCGGCAGGCTGACCCAGTCGCGCTCAGTAGTCGACGCAGCCAAGTCGTCGGCCCGGGCAGCAGTCCGGTCCCACACCCCGCCACCCACCCGCCAAAAGGAACACCACAATGACATATGAAAAAACCCAAACCCTGGTCCTTCTCGACCATCCTGATATCAGCCAATCGCGGGTGAATCGTGCCCTCGCTGCCGCCTTGGAAGGGGCGCCCGATGTTGCCGTGCGTGACTTGCGGCGCCTGTATCCGGATGGCCGGATCGACGTCGCGGCCGAAAGGGCATCGGTGGAAGCGGTGGAGAACATTGTTCTGCAATACCCAACGCACTGGTACTCCCCGCCTGCAATTCTCAAGACCTGGCTCGATGAGGTGCTTGTCCGCGGCTGGGCCTACGGCACAGGTGGCCCGGGGGCGCTTGCGGGCAAAACGCTAAGGGTTGCCACCAGCACAGGGGGCACCACGGAGGCATACTCTCCAGGCGGCTTCCATGGCTGGGACTACAGCGACATTCTCATTCCCCTGCAGGCGACAGCCCGCCGGCTGGGCATGCAGTGGCTCAGCCCGTTCATCCTGCATGGAGTTCGTGACCTGACGGACCAACAATTGCACGGCCTGGCGCAGGACTACAGGAGCTTGGTGGAGTCAGGGTCCGTTCCCGCGCCCGCATTATGAATTCGCGCCCCAGGGGCTTGGATGCCCGTGACTTCCAAGCCCGTGGCGTGGATCTCCAGCGGCACGTCCGCCCGGCAACGCCGCGTCGGCGTCAGCTCGTCTTCCCGCTCGGAGCGATCGCGGCTATGGCGGCGTGCGGCCGCCGGCCGGGGTCGTGCCGGCTTTCCACGTCCCGGACCTCGAAGCCGGCGTCCCGCAGCATTGCACCCATTCCGTCTACAGACCAGTAGTACGCCGTGGTAACCGCGTGGTCGAAGGGCTCGCCGGACTCGCCCTCGAAGAAGCCCACAAGCAGGCGCCCCCGTGGTTGCAGGACACGCCGAAGCTCCACGATGACAGAGGGCAGTTCTGTGGGTGCGAAATGAATAAGGGAATACCAGGCCAGGACGCCGGCATGGTGGCCGTCGGGCAGGTCGAGGGCACGAAGCGACGCCACCCGGAAGGGCACGTCCGGAAAGCGGCTGCGGGCACTCCGGATGAATTCGGGGACGAGATCAACACCGGCGGCGTCCAGTCCCTTCCCCAGCAGAAAACGGGTCCAGTGCCCGGGGCCGCAGCCGGCGTCGAGCACTGGTCCGTTAAGTCCAGTCCCTCCAAGTCCCGTGGCCCACCGTTCGATACGACGGCGGTCCAGCTCGTCCATGTCCTCTACGGAGCCAAACAGGCTCTCGTACTCTGCAGCCCGGGCACCGTAAGCATGGAGCACTTCTTCATCGCGCACGCAGCGAGTCTAGAAAATGTTGCTGCTGAAATGGGCGCAGACACTCATGGTCACCCTGGCGATGTCTGCGGGACGGCTGATGAAGGTGAGTGGCCCGGCTGCTGCGCCCCTGCCGCCGGTCATCAAGCTGTTCGGCTAGGGTTGGCGGGTGCGCATTCGGGCCATCCTCTTCGATCTGGACAACACCTTGTTCGACCATCACACGTCTGCCCGTGCAGGCTTGCAGGGCTTCCTACGGCACCTTAACCGAAAGCCCAGTCGGGAGCTGGCACGTTCCTGGTTTGAAATCGAGCAGCGCAACTACGCCCGGTTCCTGGCAAAGGAGATCTCATTCCAGGAACAGCGCCGCGAGCGGCTCCGCCAGTTCCTCCCTTTAATCGGGACGGTTCCTCCCGCAACCGACACGCAGCTAGACGGAATTTTCGCTACCTACCTGCGGAACTATGAGCAGGCATGGGTCGCGTTTCAGGATTCGGCACCAACGTTGCGGGCCCTGTGTGCCGTTGGTCTGCGGGCCGCCGTCGTCACCAACGGCAACCAGGATCAACAAGTATCGAAGATCAGGAAGATCAAGTGCACCTCGACAGGAAAGGTACTGGACGAAACGGCTCGCTTCGCAGCCTTGCCGACTTGTTGACGATGTTGAGCTGAAGCGCCAAAACCCGCCCGAAGCGGCGTCCGGTCAGTAGTGAGCGAGGGCATCCCGGAGCATCCGGTGGCCTTGTTCCTCAAACTCATGGTCACCGATCTGAAACGCCCAGGCTGCGGTGGAGACAGCTTCGCGGAGCATGGTTATGTTCCAAAGTCTGCTTTCTCGTGGGTCCGAACCGTAGCCCTCGAAAAAGGCATCCTCCAGCTCGGGGCCCGACCGCCACTGCTGTGCGGCCAAGCGGCAGAAATCGCTGATGGACGGCCTGAACCCGAACCGGCCAAAGTCGATGATCCTGAGCTCGGTTCCGCTCATCAGCCAGTTGCGTGGTTGCCAGTCCCCGTGGGTTGGGACGGCCGTGACCGGCTCGGGCCGGTAGGCAGCTAGGATGCTTCGCGCTCTTTCTGCGGCAGTTTCTTCGATGTGGTGGGGCTTGTCCAACCACGCCATCGCCTTGGTGGTGGCTGCCTCCTCGTACTGCGGGTCGACATGTACCGCTTGAGCGTGGAACCCACGGAGGAGCTGGCCAGCCTGCAGGTAGGTGTCTAGGGCATATTCGGCCGCGCCTCCTTCCACCAGGGAACCGTCCAGGTACTCCGTCACCAACAGGTTCAGCATTCGGTTTGCCTTCACCAGGCTGGGCGCCCTGTTCTTGGAAGCCAAGGTGGCGGCGAAGGAGCCGTGTGCGTCTATTTCACGCCCGATGTGGTGGTTGGCGGGTCCGGCAGCCTTGACCACATACCTGCGCCCACGGTGCTCCACTTCCAGGACGACGGTGTCCACAACATTCCACGAAAGGTCACGCAGCAGACGAACGCCTGGAAAGAGGGTTTCTACAAAGCCGCCCTGTTCGGCACTGAGCCGGTTCCGGTGCCACGATGCCATCCCAGGAGACTACAGCGTCCGGGCCTTTTGTCTCCGGGTACACCCACGCATTGTCCTCACAGGACAACCAGGCGGACAGGATGGGGCAAGCGTGACTACTGGTTGTCCCCACCCACACATACCGTTGCGCTGGCGCAAATAACGCGGGACACTGGCCAGGGGGTATCCGTGGCTAAAGGGAGGCATGATGCGCGCGTTGGCCGTTACACCTGGAGAAAAGGACTCACTGCACCTCCGGGAGGTTCCAGACCCCCGGACCGGCGAGGGCCAGGTACTGGTGGAGGCATTGGCCGTGGGCCTGTGCGGAACCGACAGTGAGATCATCGCCGCAGACTACGGGGAAGCGCCCCCGGGGCAGGATTATCTGGTGCTGGGCCACGAAAACCTTGGCCGGGTCCTCGAAGCTCCCCCGGACTCCGGCTTGGCCAAAGGCGACCTGGTGGTGGGAATTGTCCGCCGGCCGGACCCCGAGCCATGCAAGGCGTGCGCCGCCGGGGAATGGGACATGTGCCTCAATGGCAAGTACACCGAGCACGGGATCAAGGGCCTGGACGGTTTCGCCCGGGAGCGCTGGCGGGCAGACTCCGACGCGGTGGTGAAACTGGACTCCAGCCTGCAGGATGTGGGCGTCCTGCTGGAACCCACCACGATCGTGGCCAAGGCCTGGGAGCAGATCAACCGGATCGGGCAGCGGGCATTTTTCGACCCCCACACCGCCGTCGTGACCGGCGCCGGCCCCGTTGGGCTGCTTGCAGCGCTGCTGGGAGTCCAGCAAGGCCTGGACGTACACGTCTTTGACATCGTCACCGACGGCCCCAAGCCGCAGCTTGTTCGCGACCTGGGGGCCACTTACCACGGCGAACCCCTGCCGGATTCCGGCATCAAACCCAACATCCTGGTTGAGTGCACCGGCGTCACCCCCGTGGTCCTGGACGCACTTAGATGCCGGGCGCAGGACGCCATCACCTGCCTGACAGGCGTTTCCGGAACAGGCAAACAGACCGGGGTGGACGTGGGCGCGCTCAACCGTGAGGAAGTGTTGATGAACGGCGTGGTTTTTGGCAGCGTCAACGCGAACCGCCGCCATTACGACGCCGGCGCCGAGGCCCTGGCGAAGGCAGACCCTGACTGGCTGCGCCGCCTCATCAGCCGCCGGGTGATATTGGAAAACTTCGCGGACGCCTTCAAACACCAGCCCGACGACGTCAAGGTGGTCCTGGACCTCGCGGCAGGAGCCGGCGAAGGGAACGAACAGTCATGAACCATCAGGACGGCCCTCAGGGAGCGGACAGCGGGCACCAGTTTCCATCAGGCCAGCAATACGTCATTGCCTTCGATCGCCAGAGCGCCACCCTGACCGAAGTCGGCGCTGCGTTGCGCGTATACCGCCAGGACGGCCGGGACCTGCTGGACGGGTACGGGCAGGAGGACATGTGCACGGGAGCGCGTGGACAGTCGCTGATCCCCTGGCCCAACCGGATCAAGGGTGGCGGCTACAACTGGGAAGGCAGGCACCTCCAGCTGGACCTGAGCGAACCGGACAAGGGAGGCGCAATCCACGGGCTGACGCGATGGCGGAACTGGACCGTCCAGGACCACACTGCCGACTCGATTTCCTTCTCCTATACGCTGCACGCCTGCCAAGGCTGGCCCTGGGTGCTCCACTGCCGCCTGGATTATCAGCTCGGCCAGGACGGCTTGACCGTCCGCACCACGGCGGAAAACCGCAGCCCCGGGCCATGCCCCTTCGGCACCGGGGCCCATCCATACCTCAGCACCGGCGTGGGCCGCCCCGGCGCCATTAACGCCGCCCTGCTCCAAGTACCCGGGCGTACCTTCCTGCCCGTGGATGAGCGCGGCATCCCCACCGGACATGAACGCGTGGACGGCACCGGGTACGACCTCAAGGAGACCCAGCAACTGGGAGGGCGGCACATCGATGTTGCCTACACCGACTTGGTCCGCGATGGGGACGGCCGGGCGCGGGTGAAGCTCCTGCGTCCGGACCAGTCCGGAGGAGTTGAGCTGTGGGTGGACGAGACCTATCCGTACCTGGAAATCTTCACCGGCGACACCCTCCCCCAGCCGGACCGCCGGCGCAGCGGACTGGGCGTCGAACCCATGACGTGCGCACCTGACGCCTTCAACTCCGGCGAGGGCCTTATCACCCTTGAGCCCGGGCAATCCCATACCGGCCAGTGGGGCATCAGACCGCTCTAGGAAAAGACCGCAAGGTAAAGCCACACGAGCGCATCGTCAACCATTGCGAAAGCGCAAGTATCGGAGTTCAATGAAAACATGGCTTCTGCTGCAAAAGAATCCGGTCACTTCACGTGCCGGGCTCCCAATGTAAAGCGGCCGTCGGAGGTGCCCTCGCCCCCGGCGGCGGCCGCAAAAGCTTCCAGCGCAGCAGCAAGCGCCGGACGGCGACCCGACGGCATCCTCGAAATGACCTCTCCAATCGCCTGCCGCCGGTGGTCCAGCACGGAACCCACCAGCGCAAATCCTTTCGCCGTCAGCTCGAGCCGGACGTACCGCCTGTCCGCCGGGTCCTCCCGCCGCTCCAGTAAGCCGGCAGCCACCAATCGGTCGCAGATGCGTGTGGCGTTGGAGGCATGCACACCCAGTTCGGCTGCGACACCGCCGAGATTTTGCGGCCCGCGGGTGTGGATCAGGACCAGGACCCGCAGCTGGGGGGTATTCACCACATCCTCCACCTCGGCAACAGATCGGGCCACCACCCGTAAGAGAGTATCGGCCGCACGCATCACCGCTTCAACTTCCCGACTCGAAGGTTCCTGGACTGATTCAGGTCCATCAGCTGCATCCATGGGCACCAGTTTCCTCTGATAGTTGCTTTCCCGCAAAGTTTGAAGGTTCCACAGGGCCGGTAGGGACATCCAGTCCAGGTTAGGAGAATCGTGAGAACACAACACGCAGAAGATCCTGTAGCGGCAACGGTCCATGGGATTGACCGGCTCATCAGGAATGTCCAGACGGGCCGGTTTGAGCGGTCCCTTTCAGCGCTGACGGCGGCGGGGGCCTTGGTCACCGCCGCGGAGATCTTCCTTGAGCATGACAAGGCGAGTTTCGGCAACAAGTGGATGTGGGCTCCCGTTGCCCTTGGCCCTTTGGGGGCGGCCGCGGGGGTGGCAGGGGTCTTCAGCCGGCGCATGGCCAAGACGGCGCTGCCGCTGGCCAGCGCAGCCATCGTCGCCAACGGGCTGCAGGGCACGTGGCTGCATCTGCAGGGCATCCGGCAAAAACCGGGAGGCCTGTCCAACCTGCGTTACAACCTGGAGATGGGCCCGCCACTGTTCGCACCTCTGCTGGTCACCATGGTGGGCGGCATGGGCCTGCTGGCCTCGGTCCTGAGGAGGGAACCGTGACAGGGCTCCCCCTGCAGAGGGACGACGGCGGCGGGCGCTACCCGGGCTTCAGCGCCCTCGCCCAGGCGCGGCACTGGGACCCGGTGACGGCCGCCGTCGTACAGTCCAGGATGGCACTGCCTCCCGACGTGCGCTTCTTCACCCCCGCGGAGGAAGCCGCAGCGGGCGCCCTTTTTGATCAGCTGCTGGACCAGCACGCGGAACCGCGGGTGCCGGTGGTGAACATGGTGGACGCGCGCCTGGCCGAGGAGGAAACCGACGGCTGGCACTACGACAACATGCCCCGGGACGGCGAGGCCTGGCGGGCCTCCCTGGCCGCACTCGACCAGGAGGCCCGGTCCCGGATGGACTGCACCTTCGCCCTGCTCAGTCTGGACGGTCAAGCGAAGCTGCTGCAGGACATCTGCGACCTGGACCGCGATCTCTGGCACGGGTTGCCGGCGGACCGTGTCTGGAGCCTGTGGACGCGGTATGCCTGCACCGCTTTCTACTCCCATCCCCTGGCCTGGGATGAGATCGGCTTCGCCGGCCCGGCCTACCCCCGTGGCTACAAGAACCTGGGCGTGGACCGGCTGGAACCGTTCGAGGTGCGCGATGTCCGGCCTGAAGCGGATCCCACGCATGGGGCTGACACATGAGCAGCCTGCGGGAACGCAACGAATCCGCCTGGCTGCTGCCAAAGGGCCCCGGCAGCAACCTGGGGCTGAGGGAAAACATGCGCCGGTACGGCGACGACGACGAGGTGGACATCGTCATTGTGGGCTGCGGCGCCGGTGGCGCTACGTTGCTCCAGCGTCTCGCGCGGGCCGGCTGGCGGGCCGTGGGCCTG
Organism: Arthrobacter sp. E1SS-5; assembly: GCF_057073715.1. Lineage (NCBI taxonomy): Bacteria > Bacillati > Actinomycetota > Actinomycetes > Micrococcales > Micrococcaceae > Arthrobacter > Arthrobacter sp. E1SS-5. The sequence continues at coordinate 2,012,643 of NZ_CP172703.1, read as the reverse complement.
GACGCGGGGCCGTTCTGGGAGCCCGAGCAGGACTGGGTCAGCGATGAGGCCGGCTCGCACCACCTGTACTGGACCGAACCGCGGGTGATCGCCGGAACAGACCCGGTGCCTCTGGGCTCCAATAATTCCGGCCGGGGCGTGGGCGGTTCGATGGTCCATTTCGCCGGCTACACCCCGCGTTTCCATCCCAGCGATTTCCACACGCTTAGCGCGGACGGAGTGGGGGCGGACTGGCCGCTGGAGTACGGCGAACTCCGGCCCTTTTATGAGGACATCGAGGCAGAGCTTCCCGTTTCCGGCGAACACTGGCCGTGGGGTGATCCCCACACCTACCCCCACCGGCCGCACCCGGTCTCCGGCAACGGGGAGCTCTTCCTGAGGGGCGCCAACGCTTGCGGAGTTACGGCAAAGGTGGGGCCGGTGGCCATTGCCAATGGCCGGTTCGGCAACCGTCCGCACTGCATCTACCGCGGCTTTTGCCTGCAGGGCTGCAAAGTCAACGCCAAGGCCTCACCGCTGATCACCCACGTCCCCGACGCCCTGGCGCACGGCGCCGAGATCCGGCCCGACTCCATGGCCACCAGAATCTGCCTGGACGAACGCACCGGCCTGGCATCCGGCGTCGAATACGTCCAGGGCGGCATTCAAAGGTTCCAGCGCGCCCGCCTGGTGGCCGTGGCAGGCTATTCGATCGAAACGCCCCGCCTGCTGCTGAACTCCACATCACCGCGCTTCCCGGACGGGATGTGCAACGACTTCGACCAGGTGGGCCGTTACCTGATGGTGCAGGGCGCACCCCAGACGGCCGGGCGGTTCCAGGCCGAAGTGCGGATGTGGAAGGCCCCTCCCCCGGAAGTCAGCACCGAGGACTTCTACGAAACAGACCCGTCAAAGCCCTACAAACGCGGCTTCTCCATCCAGTGTGTCTCCCCGCTCCCCATCACGTGGGCGGAGCATGTTGCAGCGCAGGGGCACTGGGGCGCGGCGCTCCGCCGGTACATGAGCGACTACCCGCATTGGGCCTGCCTGGGCGCGCTCTGCGAGTTCCTCCCGCTGGAAGGGAACCGTGTGACGCTGGCGGACGAAACGGACCGCCACGGCATCCCCGTGGCCCGCTTCAGCTACAGCCAGTGTGACAACGACCGGCAGCTGATGTCCGCAGCGCAGCAGGTCATGGAGCGGATCCTGACCGCGGCCGGAGCGGAGGAAGTCATCACCATCAACCGCTACGCGCACCTGGTGGGCGGCGCGCGGATGGCCGCCAGCGAGCAGGAAGGCGTGGTGGACCGGAACCTGCGCAGTTTCGCAGTACCCAACCTGCTGGTCACCGACGGCAGTGTCCTGCCCACCCAGGGCAGCGCGAACCCGGCCCTGACCATCATGGCGCTGGCGGCCCGCGCGGCCGGCGTCCTGGTCCAAGACGCCCGCAGGGGCGTTCCGATGAGCACGAAGGAAGACTGATCATGGCAACTACAGTGGCTGACTACCTGCTCTCCCGCCTGGGCGAGTGGGGCGTGGACAAGGTCTTCGGTTTCCCCGGAGACGGCATCAACGGCATCCTGGCCGCCTTCGGCAAGGCGGGCAACCAGCCGAAATTCATCCAGGCCCGGCACGAGGAGATGGCCGCGTTCGAAGCTGTGGGCTACGCCAAGTTCAGTGACCGCGCCGCCATCTGCATGGCCACCTCCGGTCCCGGCGCCATCCACCTCCTCAACGGGCTGTACGACGCCAAGCTGGACCATGTTCCAGTAGTGGCCATCGTGGGACAGACCGCACGCAGCGCCATGGGCGGGTCCTACCAGCAGGAGGTGGACCTGCTGACCCTGTTCAAGGACGTCGCCTCGGACTACGTCCAAATGGTCACCGTTCCGCAGCAACTGCCCAACGTCATCGACCGTGCCATCCGGATTGCAGAGGCGCAGCAGGCACCCACGGCCGTGATCATCCCAGCGGACGTCCAGGAACTCGAATACGCCGCCCCCACGCACGAATTCAAGATGGTGCCTTCCAGCGTCGGAATCCGCTGGCCGGACATCCAGCCGGACAGTGAGTCGATCAGGGGCGCCGCGCAACTCCTGAATGAGGGCTCCAAGGTAGCCATCCTGATCGGACAGGGTGCCCGCGGAGCGGCCGCCGAGGTCCGTGAAGTCGCCGAACTCCTGGGTGCCGGCGTGGCCAAGGCCCTGCTGGGCAAGGACTCGCTGCCCGACGACCTGCCCTTCGTCACGGGATCGATCGGCCTGCTGGGCACCCGCCCCAGCTACGAGATGATGCGCGACTGCGACACCCTGCTCACGGTCGGCTCCAGCTTCCCCTACACCCAGTTCCTGCCGGAGCCCGGCCAGGCCCGAGGCGTGCAAATCGACGTGGACCCGAAAATGATTGGGCTGAGGTACACCAACGAATTCAACATCGTGGCCGACGCCGGCACCGCCCTGCGTGCCCTCATCCCGCACCTTGAGCGCAAGCAGGACCGGTCCTGGCAGGAAGGCCTGGAGTCATCCATCAGCCGCTGGTGGGAAACCATGCATGATGAGGCCATGGTCAGCGCCGATCCGGTCAACCCCATGCTGCTGTTCGCGGAGCTCTCCACCCGGCTGCCGGCCAATGCCATGCTCAGCGCCGACTCCGGGTCGTCAGCCAACTGGTACGCCCGGCAGCTGAAGTTCCGGGGAGAGGTCCGCGGCTCACTGTCAGGCAACCTGGCCACCATGGGCCCCGGTGTTCCATACGCCATCGGCGCCAAATTCGCCCACCCCGGCCGCCCGGCCATCGCCTTCGCCGGTGACGGTGCCATGCAAATGAACGGACTCGCCGAGCTGATCACCATCAAGCACTACTGGCACGAATGGGACGACCCCCGCCTGGTGGTGGCCGTCCTGCACAACAACGACCTCAACCAGGTCACCTGGGAAATGCGGGCCATGGGCGGAGTGCCCGCCTTCCGCGAATCCCAGGCACTCCCGGACGTGGACTACGCCGGGTTCGCCGAAAGCCTGGGACTGCAGGGCATCCACGTGGACAATCCCGACGACGTCGGCCCGGCCTGGGAGAAGGCCCTCGCCGCTGACAGGCCCACGCTTTTGGACGTCCGCACCGACCCCGATATTCCGCCCATTCCACCGCACGCCACCCTGGAACAGGCACGGAAGACAGCCGAAGCCATGGTCAAGGGCGATGACAGCGCCTGGGGCGTGGTGAAGGAAGGCGTCAAGACCAAGATCCAGGAATTCCTGCCGCACAAGGAGGGCTGACCCGTGCCCCCAGCCGAGGCCCCCGTCACCTCCGTCCAGGCGGCGGCCTACAGGGTGCCCACTGACGCGCCCGAAGCGGACGGCACCTTCAGCTGGGACTCCACCACCATGGTGCTGGTCCAGGCCGCGGCGGGCGGGACCACGGGCATGGGATGGACGTACGCGCCGGCCGCCACAGCGGGCCTGGTGGAAGGGCTGCTCAGTCCCGCTGTCCACGGCATTGACGCCCTGGACGTGCCGGCCGCTGCGGCGGCAATGGCCCGGGCGGTGCGCAACCCCGGCAGCACCGGACTGGCGTCCTACGCCGTGTCCGCCGTCGACTGCGCCCTCTGGGACCTCAAGGCCCGCCTCCTGGACCTGCCGCTGCACAAACTCCTCGGCGCGGTCAGGAACGATGTGGCGGTCTACGGCAGCGGGGGGTTCACCACCTATTCGGAAGATCAGCTTCGGAGCCAACTGGAGGGCTGGGCCCAGGGACAGCACATTCCACGGGTGAAGATTAAGATCGGCCAGGACAATGGAACCAACGTACCCCGGGACCTGGAGCGCATCCGCCAGGCGCGTGCCGCCGTCGGCCCTGGCGTGGAACTGTTTGTCGACGCCAATGGCGCCTACACCGCCAAGCAGGCGATCCGCGTCATGCGTGCTATTGCTGCTGAGAACGTAACGTGGTTCGAGGAGCCCGTCTCCAGTGACCATCTTGCCGGGCTCCGGGTGGTGCGGGATGCCGTCGACGCTGACGTGGCGGCCGGCGAATACGGGACCGGCCTCCCCTACTTCCAGCGCCTGTGCGCCGCCGACGCCATCGACTGCCTCCAAGCGGACGTCAGCCGGTGCGGCGGGATCACCGAATGGCTCCGTATCGCGGCCGTCGCCGCAGCCCACGGCCTGGAAATCTCCGGCCACTGCGCACCCCACCTGAGCACCGCCGTCGCCGCCGCCACCCCCAACTTCCGCCACCTCGAATGGTTCCACGACCACGTCCGCATCGAAAACCTCTTCTTTGACGGAACCCTCGACCCCGACGGCGGGTCCCTGCAGCTTGGCGACAGACCCGGCAGCGGGCTGACGCTGCGCACCGTTGAAGCTGACGAATACCGGGTCCGCTGAGGCCAAAAAGGTAAAAAGCAGAAAGGCCAGCCATGTCTGATATCAGCGATTACGCGCTCCTGGGGGACCTGCACACGGCTGCTTTGATCAACAACAGCGGGTCTATCGACTGGATGTGCCTGCCGAACTTTGACTCCCCGGCCTGCTTCGCCGCCTTGCTGGACACCCCCGCGGCCGGGCGCTGGCTGCTTGCACCTGCGGGGGCAGGAAAGTGCACACGCAGGCGGTATCGCCCCGGCACGCTCGTCCTCGAAACCGAGTGGGAAACGTCCGATGGAAGCGTCAGGATCACAGACTTCATGCCTATCCGTGACGACGGCGCCGACGTAGTCCGTATTGTCGAAGGCCTTCGCGGCAGCGTGCAGATGTACGGGGAACTTTGCCTGCGCTTCGATTACGGCCATATCGTGCCGTGGGTGAGGCGCAGCAATCAACGCCTGACCGCCATCGCAGGCCCGGACGCCGCCTACCTCACTACCCCAGCCCCGCTCAAGGGCCAGGACATGCGCACCATCAGTGATTTCACGGTGCGGGTCGGTGAAAAGGTGCCCTTCGTACTCCGGTGGGTTCCCAGCAGCAAGCCGGCACCGCTGGACACCGATGCGGATAAGGCGCTGGAAACAACGGAGAACTTCTGGCGGAACTGGATCGGCCGCAGCAGGATGGAAGGAAAGTACAAGGATGCGGTTGAACGTTCGTTGATCACCCTCAAGGGGCTCATCTACTCCCCGACGGGTGGCATCGTCGCAGCCCCCACCACTTCCCTGCCGGAAGACCCGGGCGGATCCAGGAACTGGGATTACCGGTTCTGCTGGCTTCGTGATGCCACCTTGACCCTGCAGTCACTGCTTGCCGGCGGCTACACCGACGAGGCGGCGGCGTGGCGGGAATGGCTGCTGCGCGCCGTCGCCGGCGACCCCGCCGATCTACAGATCATGTACGGCATCGACGGCACCCGCCGCCTCCCGGAAACGGAACTGCCGTGGCTTGCAGGGTTCGAAGGTTCCAAACCGGTCAGGATTGGAAACGCCGCCGCTCCCCAACTGCAGCTCGATGTATGGGGTGAGGTCCTGGACGGGCTCTCCCTGACCCGCGCGGCCTTTCCGGACACTGCCGATGATTCCTGGGACATCCAGGTGGCCCTCATGGAATACCTCGAAGGAAACTGGGACAAACCCGACAACGGGCTCTGGGAAATGCGGGGTCCCCGCCGCCACAACACGCATTCGAAAGTCATGTGCTGGGTGGCGGCGGACCGCATGGTCAAGGGCATCCGCCACTCCGGGCTGCCAGGCCCGGAAGGGCGCTGGTCGGCGCTGCGCGACACCATCCATAAGGACGTCATGACCAACGGCTTCGACAGCGAGCGCAATACCTTTGTCCAGTCCTATGGAAGCAAGGAGTTGGACGCGAGCCTCCTTTTGATCCCCCGCGTGGGCTTCCTGCCCCACGACCATCCCCGGGTGGTCGGCACCGTGGAAGCTATCCAGCACCACCTCACCGAAGACGGCTTTGTCCTCCGCTACCGCCCACAGGCGAGCAACGATGGCCTGCCCGGGACGGAAGGGGTGTTCCTCGCCTGCTCGTTCTGGCTGGTCGACGCCCTGCTCGGGATCAACCGGCGCCGCGAGGCCGAGGAACTCTTTGAGCGCCTCCTCAGCCTCCGCAACGACGTTGGCCTGCTCAGCGAAGAATGGGACCCCAAGAACCACCGGCAACTAGGCAACACGCCCCAGGCCTTCAGCCACTTCCCCCTCATCCACTGCGCCCTGCAACTGCAGCACGGGCGCTCACGGCACAGCAATACTCCCCTGCACAGCCCGGAAGACCATCACCAGGATTAGGCGGGGAAGTGGACGCTTTCGGGGAGCAGGCAGAGTGATCGCCTCATAAGCAGTGGGGCATCATCGGGGCCGGGCTGCAAGGCAGGCCGGCCCAACGATGTACCTCGTGCAACTTCAGAGGGTATTCCTCCTGCGTGATTCTGCCTTGGCCTTTTCGGGTTGTCCCTCCCGGGACCGGCCGGCGGCCACCGGCCGGTCACCGCCGCGGCGCAGTGTCAGCATCACCAGGCCCGCTGCCAGCAGGCAACACGCCAGGAAGATGGAGGTGGCCAGGAAGCTGCCATGCGTCACATCCTGCAGGAAACCACCCACGTAGGGTCCGACGAATCCACCGAGGTTGCCTACCGCATTGATCAATCCCATGGCGGCACCGGCAACGGCCACCGGCATCGCACGGGATGCCGAAGCCCAGAAGGGACCGTCATAGGCCAGCGCACCTGCGACGGCGATGCTGATGAGGGTGACGGCAAGGATCGGCATGTTGTCGCCGGTCGCGACTGAAACCACCAACGCGACAGCTCCCACTGCCATGGACAGCAGCACGTGCGTGGAGTAGCGGCCCGAACGGTCGGCTGCTTTGGCGTTGTACCAGAGGCCGAACATTGCCAACACGTATGGAATCGCCGTAATCAGGCCCACTTCGAGGGAGGACCCGGAAGTAATCGTCTTGATGACATGGGGAAGCCAGATGTTGATGCCATAGAAGCCGATCTGGATGAGGAAATACACCAGGGTCAGTCGCCACACGACCGAGTTTGAGACAACCTGCCGCAGGCCGAGCTTCTCCTGCTGTGGATGGGCCGCTGCGTCAGCAGCGAGTCCCTTCTCGATGTATTCACGCTCCTGGACCGAGCACCACTTTGCTTCGCGCGGGTAGTCCGCGATGAGGGCCCACCACAGGGGGGCCGCAATGATGAACGGGAAAATGCCCTCGATGATGAACAGCCAACGCCAGTCCGAGAAAGAGAGGATCCACCCGGAGAGGGGCGCCGTAATGATGGACGCGATCGCGATGTTCATCATCCAGAACGCATAAGCCCGTGCCCGTTCAGCGGCGGGGAACCAGTGGCTGATCAGTACAAGGATCGCGGGCCAGATCCCGGCCTCGGCCACGCCAAGGAAAAAGCGCACCACTAGCAGTTGGGTGAAATTCTGGATGAACCCGGAAAGGACAGCCAGCACGCCCCAGATGAGCACCATGATGCCCACGAACTTCTTCGCACTCCAATGTTCGGCAAGATGCCCGCCTGGTATCTGCAGGACGAGGTAGCCGATGAAGAAGATGCCTGCGGCCAGGCCCTGCTGGGCGGCGTCAATGCCCAGGTCCTGATGGAGCCCGTTCAGGGCGAACCCGATGTTGGTCCGGTCCATGAACGAAATGATGTAGACGATGATGGCGACGGGGATCAACCGCTTCCATCGGGTATTACCAACTGCCGCTGCTGCCGTTACGTTCCGTGCCATAGGAAATGCTCCTTCGCGATATGGCTCATCAGACCGCGCCCCAGTACGCCTGTAGCTCTCCCGTGGAGCCGGCGTCGTCGGGCAATACCCCCTGCCGTGCACTGGCGTTCTCCCCCGGGGAACTTATGTTTTTATTTTTTCGCAACTATTGCATATTCGCAAGAACTTCCGCGGGGCGCATATTGCGGAGGTGGGCACTGAAGACAGGAAGCGGACGACGGCGGGTGGGCGCCCGCCGACGTCCGCTCCTTTTTGGGATTGCAGCGACGAAGTTTCCAGCCCGCGGGTGTTGGCCCAAGCCGCTGCACTGACGGCGGCACCCTCACACTGAAGTAGGTTGGGCTGCATGAAAAAGCTTCTGTGGGTGGCACTTTCGGTGATCGCGGTCATGTGCATCGCGGCTGTCCTGTTGCTGCTGTTCGGCGGTCTCCGGTGATGGCTGAGCCCGCCGCTGCCACCGGATGGAACCACTCCCTTAGGGCACCGTCCTGGGGGTCGAATAGAGTTTCGCTGATCTGAGCGCCTGAACGGACCCACGGCAACTGGGCTTCCGCAGTGTTTGCCAAGACTTTCCGCAGCATCACCACAAATCGGCGTTTCCCGCGATAGGGCCGGGGCAGACTTGTTCCGTCTCCCGGTATTACCCCCCGGCCCCAATCAAGGTATCCATGAAATTCTCTTCTTCACGCATGTCCGCGCTGACCCTCGGACTGCTGCTCACCGTGCCCTGCGGCCTCACTGCCGCCACCGCTTCCATCGCTGCGCCGGCCCCCGCCGTGGTCCCGGCAACAACCATTTCCGACTCGTTCACCAAGCAGACTTTCGACCTCATCAACGCCGAACGCGTGAAGGTCGGTTCGCGGCCCTTCGTCTGGAACCAGAAGATCGCCGACGTCTCCCAGGACTGGGCCAAGCAGCTGGGCGTCGCCACGATGGACCCCAACTTCGACTTCGCCACCATCCACCGCACGGACGCCGGCGGAAACGAGATCCCGGCCGGCGCCACCTGGTACCGCGAAAACATCGGGTTCAACTTCAGCCCTGCCCAACTCGTCGACTGGTGGATGAATTCCCCTGGCCACAAGGCCGCTATGCTCGATCCGCGCGGCACGGACGCCGGCATCGGCTACGTCGTCCCCACCAGCGGACCCTACGCCGGCTGGCACCTGATGGTCTCCAACATGGCGGCCTACCCCACCACAACGGCGCCCACGGCACCGTCACCTACCCCGACAACGCAGACCCCACTGGCGGTCAAAGCCGCAGCCATCAACGGTGCCCTGGGCCTGCCGGTGTCCCCCGAGGTCTATGGCCTCAAGGACGGTGGCTCGTACCGCAACTACCAGTACGGCGCCCTGATCTACTCCCCGGCCACCGGAGCCCATGTTTCGACAGGCGCCATCCGGAACCTGTGGGCCAGCTACGGATTCGAAAACGGCGTCCTGGGATATCCGGTCACAGACGAAGTCGGCGGCATCAGGGACGGCGGCGTCTACCAGAACTACCAGGGCGGAGCCGTCCTGTGGTCCCCCGCCACGGGGGCCCACATCTCCACCGGTGCCATCCGAAACGCCTGGGCCGCGACCGGTTTTGAAGCCGGCGCGCTCGGCTACCCCACTTCCGAGATCTACGCGGTCTACGGCGGGAGCGCCCAGAACTACCAGAACGGCGTGATCACCTACAGCGCCGCCACCGGTGCACGGGTTATCGCTGGTGAGATGCTGGCCCGGTACCGGGAAAACAGCTCCTACCTTGGCGTGGCAACCAGCGCCAAGACCGCCATCAGGGACGGCGGCTACTACCAGAACTTCCAGCGTGGCGCCCTGCTGTACTCCCCCGTCACCGGTACACAGATTTCAGTCGGCGGAGTCCGCACCATCTGGGCGGCCACCGGCTTTGAGAACGGCGTCCTCGGGTACCCGTCATCAGGCGAGATCCCCGCCAACGGCGGCGTCTACCAGACCTACCAGGGCGGCTTCATCACCTGGCTGCCCAACTCAGGCGGCTACTTCGTCTTCGGCGGCATCAGCAGCCTGTACCGGGGCGCCGGCGGGCCAACCGGGCCGCTTGGTTTTCCGACCAGCGGCGAATACCCGACAGGGCCCAATGGCAACGTGGCACAGAATTTCCAGAACGGCGTCATCCGCTGGGGTCCCGCCGGCACCGGCATCACCTACTAGGAACCTGCCAGCACAGCACCCCTTCCTGCCACCGCGGGGAGGGGTGCCGGCGTTCCCGCCTGGCTACCGGGCGGCCGCTGCGTAAAACTGTCCGTGACAGGTGGAACCGGCTATTAGGCTGTCCATAGGCATGCCCGAGGTGCCTGTTACTCTGACCGAAAGCAGTGTCCGTTGCAAAACCGCATCACCCTAATGGCCGCGCTGGCCGGCGTTGTCCTGACCGCATCAGCCTGCGCCCCCTCAAGCACGGCGCCCACGGCCCCCTCCACCAGCGCTCCGGCATCCGCGCCCACGTCCACGTCCGCCCCCACCTCCACCCCCGTGGGGTGGGGACTGAATCCCAAGGGTGCCGCGGACCGAATCAAAACCGCCGGACTGCAGGTACTCACCGCCGAAGGCGCTGCCGAACACTTCCACGCGCACCTCGACGTTTTTACCGACGGCAACCCCGTGACCGTCCCGGCCGACATCGGCTTCAGCTTCAACACGGCCGGCCAGCCCAACGGCATTTCCGCGCTCCACAGCCACGATGAAACCGGTGTCATCCACGTCGAGGCACCCAACGCCGGCGCCACCTACACCCTCGGGCAGTTCCTCACCGAATGGGGTGTCCTGGACGGCACCGACAAGACCTCTGGCACGCCGCACTCGAGTACCGACGGGTGGAACGTGGCGGTCAACGGCACCAAGCAGGACGGGAAAATCACCGACGTCGTCCTGAAAGCCCACGACGAAATTGTGCTGTTCCACGGCACAGCCCCGAATCCACTCCCTGCTTCGTTCACGTTTACCGGCGGCCTGTAAAACAAAAGCCCCGGACCACTTCACACAGTGGTCCGGGGCTACGCAGATCAACTTACCGCTCGATGGTGACGTTGAGGTCAAGGTGGATGTTCTCGCTGGCGAGACGGTCCTGGAAGTACTGGGTAAGGGTCGCGTCGGTGGCTGTGTGCGGGCCCTTCGGGACGGCCCCGCGGAATACGGCCTGGGTATTCGTCGAGCGGAGCACGTCCAGTGGCGTTGACCGAAGGTGTCCGTCAGTCAGGCGTTCGATGTCGGTGCGGAAGGTGCGCCGGTGGTCGTCGCGCACGGAGGCGCACATGGTGAAGGGAATGAATGCTACGGGCAAGAGGGTCCTTTCGAGCGAGGCGGCCAGCGGCCGGCAGCCTCACTGGGTACAAGGCAGGAAGAGCTCCTTCTATTCCTTCCAGCCGTAAGGGCGGAATCCCCTTGGCCTTTCCCCTCCCTTGAGAAGCAGGATCATGTGGTGGTAGAGGGGCACTAAGCCCCTAGCCCGGGCACGGGAGGGGACCTAGTCTTTATACCGCCCTACCACTGTCCATGCTGCGTCCTTGAAGGAGGCGACGGTGAGTCTGCTCGAGCAGGTCCAGGTTGGCATGTCGGTCATCGATGCCCAGGGCGAGGACCTGGGACGGGTGGAGTTCATTCGGGCCCCCGATCCGAAGGCGGCAGCCTTCGAGGAGCGGGTGGCCTCGATCCACGGGCTGATCAGTCTCGGGGTCGGCTCGATCGTAGGGGTCGAGCCGAAAGTACCGCCGGAGATGGCCCTCAAACTCTTCCGTCAGGGGTACTTCAAGGTTGAGGCTCCGCACTATTGGGCCGAGAACTACTACGCCGCCGCTGATGCGATCGCCCGCATCGAAGGCCGCACGGTCTACCTCTCACTGGACCGACAGGGCCTCGATGCCCAGCAGTGAGCAGCCCCGGAGTTGGTGCACCTTCGCGCGCTAGGGGGACGCCAATGGCATCCGAACCGGATTTTCCCTTAATTAGGCGGGAGTTACTGCCCGATGTAAGGGTGGAGTATGGATGCCGATGTGAATTTCTACTTCGACCCGGTCTGCCCGTTCGCCTGGATGACGAGCAAGTGGGTGCGGCAGGTGCAGGCGCAGCGCGACTATACCGTGGACTGGCGGTTTATCTCGTTGCGTCTGGTCAACTCCAACGTCGACTACGACGCACATTTCCCGCCTGAGTACGAAGCCGGACACATGGCCGGGCTCCGGCTCCTGCGGGTGGCCGCCCGGGCCCGCGCGGAGCATGGTCGCGGGTCGATCTCAGGGCTCTATGCCGCGTTCGGCAAACACATCTTCGAAACTGCCCCAGCCCCAGGGGACCGGCACAGCGAGGCTGAAGTCCGGGAGCGGCGTGGGACACGCGGATTCGTCGAGCCAATCCTTGCCGAGGCTGGCTTACCCCTGGCACTGGCGGAAGCTCTCGACGACGAGTCGTGGGACCGCGAAATCCGTCAGGAGACGGATGAAGCACTGGCGTTGACCGGCAAGGATGTGGGAACGCCCATCATTCACTTTGAGCCACCCGCCGGGGTAGCCTTCTTCGGGCCGGTGATCAGCCGACTGCCGGACCAGGACGCGGCCGCCGAGCTGTGGGACCATGTGGTGGGCCTCGCCCGCTTCCCGGGATTCTCCGAACTGAAACGCAGTCTGCGCGAACAGCCACAGCTTCCTGCCCTCGGATACACGCCCGGTATGGTCGGTAAGCAAGAGGACTGGCACGGCGGCAGCCGGCGGCAGAAAAAATAGGCGCCTGTAAGGATGGATTCATGAATACGGCAAGCACCCGCCATCACCAGGAGTCCGTCACAGTGCAGGCTTCGGCCACGACGCTGTACGACCTGGTCTCCGACATCAGCCGCACGGGCGAGTGGAGCCCGGTCTGCACTTCGTGCTGGTGGGACGACGAGGCCACTGCAGGACAGGTCGGGGCCTGGTTCACTGGGCGCAATGAGCTCCCGCACCGCACCTGGGAAACCCGATCGCAGGTGGTCGCTGCCGAGCGCGGCCGGGAATTCGCCTGGGTAGTGGGTGGCAGCTACGTCCGCTGGGGCTTTACCTTGACGCCGGCAGAAACCGGGACGACGCTGACCGAGTCGTGGCACTTTCTGCCAGCCGGGATCGCAATGTTCGAGGAAAAGTTCGGCGACAGAGCATCCACTGAGATCACCGAGCGAACGCAGCAGGCGCTGGACGGCATCCCGAAAACGCTCGCCACGATCAAGCGGATCGCCGAGCACATCGCGGCGAGGGACGCACTCGATCCTGAGCAGCCCCCTCAGGGCCTCACAGTGCCTCACGCCCGGGCTTTCCCTTCTAGGATTCTCCTGTCTGGTCCGGCGAAGACGAGGCCGGCGCCTGACAGCGCCAGCCTCCCCTACCCTCGCGATCTATTTGTTGACCTGGGGATTGACTTCCGCCTTGTCGATGGATCCGGTACCAGTGCCCCAGGCGTCGAGGATCTTCTTGTATGAGCCGTCCTTAATGAGCTTGTTCATCGCCTGGGCGACAGCGTCTGCCAGCGGCAGGTCATCCTTGGCAACGGCGATACCCACCGGGGAGGCACCGTATACGTCTCCCAGCGTCTGCAGCTTGCCGTCAGATTGGGCGATGGCGTACGCCGTCGTGATCGACCCTGCTGCCATTGACTCCACGCCACCGGTAACGAGGCGGGTGGCGACGTCGGTTTGGTTCTTCAATGACACGACTTCGATAGGGGGCTTTCCTGCCGCCACGCACTTGGCGCTGCGGCCGGAAATATCCGGGTCTTCCTGGAAGGTGCCTGTCTGGACGCTCACAGGCTTTCCGCACAGATCGTCAAGGTTGACGTTCTTTGGGTTGCCTTTTTGGGTCGCCCACTGGGTGCCGGCCTGGAAGTAGCTGACGAAGTTCGCCGCCTTGCTGCGTTCCTTGGTGATGAAGAAGGACGAGACGCCAAGATCGAATTTCGGGCCGAGGGCGGGAAGTATGCCATCGAACCCCGAGGTCTGTACCTCCACCTTCAGGCCCAGGGTTGCACCGATGGCTTTCGCGATGTCGATGTCGTAGCCCACCGCTGTCTGGCCGTCGGAGGCCGCAAGGAATTCCGCCGGGGCGTAGGTGGTATCCGACCCGACCACCAAGGTTCCCTTGCTCTTGATTTTGTCCGGCACCAGCGCTGCCAGGGCATCGTCCTTCGACACACTCGCCGGGTCGAAAGTTGCCGCGCCGGAAGGCTGGCTGGTGCCGCCTGCCTCGGAGGCGGAGGTACATCCCGTGAGCGCGATCAGGCCGGCGGCGACCAGGGCCGTGGCCTTAGTGGTCTTCAATTTCTTCATATCCATGGCTTAGCTACCTTTATCTCTGGGAACTGCGAAAACGGCGGACAGGTGGGAACCGGGTTACCGGGAGACCTTTACGGTCAACAGCCCCATGAAGCTGCCCCTAGGCTCCTTGGTTGATGCGACGGATGGCCACTTCCGCCAGCCACGAAGCTGCGTCAGGGAGCACGGCGTCATCAAAGAGTGCCAGCGGCGAGTGGTTGGATCCTGCAAGGGCAGGGTCCTGGTGGGCGCAGGCGCTCAGGAACAGGAAGGCGCTGGGCACCTCGTTGGCGATGAAGGAAAAATCCTCTGCCCCGGGCATCGGATTCGCCATGGCCCGGTAACGGTCTTCACCAAACAGATCCACAATGGTCCGACGGGCGAGGTCGTACTCATCGGGGGCGTTCACGGTAGCTGGGTACAGCTCCTGGTAGTCGACGGAGGCCTGCAGCCCGTGGGCGGCGGCAATCCCCTCGATCAGCCGGACGCTTCTTTCCTTGATGCTCGCCCGCGATGACGCGCTGAAACTGCGGACGGTGGCCTCAAACACCGCGTGGTCGGGAATAATGTTTTCCCGTGTCCCGCCAGCGATCTTCCCGACCGTAAGGACGACCGGATCGAACACGTCGAAGGCCCTTGTCACCATGGTTTGAAGTGCTGTCACCGCCTCGCACAGGGCCGGGATCGGATCGTTGGCCTGATGCGGCTGGGAGCCGTGTCCACCTGCCCCTGTGAAACGGACAGAAAGGTCATCGACGGCGGCCATGTGCGGGCCGGGGCGCCCGAACCAGGTGCCGGTCGGCTGGCTGGCAGAGAAGACGTGCAGGCCGAAAGCAGCATCCGCGCGCCGTCCCGCCGCCGTCAATACGCCTTCTTCAATCATGGGCCGGGCACCGCCGGGTCCTTCTTCGCCCGGCTGGAACATGAAGACGACGTCGCCGGCCAGTTCCGCCTTGAGCGCGTGCAGAATACGGACGGCGCCCAACAGCCCGGCCGTATGCATGTCGTGGCCACACGCATGCATTAGCCCCTCGTGAGTCGATTTATAGGCCAGATCGTTCTCTTCCGCGACCGGAAGGGCGTCCATATCGGCACGCAACAAGACGACGGGCTTGGGTCCATTGACCGGGCGGCCCTCTCCGCGCAAGACCGCTGTGATGGAGGAAAGCTTCTTTCCGGTGGTGATTTCGAGCCCAAGGCCGTCGAGCTCAGCCAGCACCCTTTTCTGGGTGAGTGGAAGGTCGTTGCCCAGTTCCGGAATACGGTGCAGCTCACGCCGAAAGCCGGACAGGTCGCCCGCAATCCGTGAGGCCATTTCCTGTGCGCGGGACGTTGATCGGGTTTCAGAGACGGTCAAAGCAACCAAACTTTCAAGGGTTCAGGGTCGTTTCGACGGCAATCCCGCGTTCCGGTGAGCGGAAACGGGAAAGCCGACGGGGGCTTTGTTAAATATGTGACACTTGGTGCATGCGGCCGCCAGAATTGAAAGAATCCGACATTGAGCAGCCCACTTTGCAGGATTCAGCCAACATGGATGAGCTGGACCTGGCTCTCGTGAATGCACTGCAACTGCGGCCGCGGGCAAGTTGGGTCGATCTTGCCCGGCCGCTGGGGAGCACCGCGACCACACTGGCACGTCGCTGGGACCGGTTGTCGTCCGCAGGCCTCGCCTGGGTAACTGCCTCTTTCGGCCGGGAATTCAGCCGCAGCCGGTGCATCGCCTACGTCATGATCCGCTCCGATCCGCGGGAACGATCCCATGTGGTGGAGGAACTGGCACGATGCCCGGAAGCGGCCACCATTGAGGTGGCCACGGGAGGCCACGACATCAACTGCGACGTGCTGACCCGCGACCTCAGGGAACTGGACCGCTTCCTCACAGGCAAGGTCTACGGGGTACGGGGCATCTCTGCCGTCTCCGTCCTGTTGACGACGTCGTTGTACCTGGAAGGCAGCCGGTGGAGGCTGCGGTCCCTGGACCAGGGGCAGCTTAGCGTGCTGGCAAAGGGCACGATGTCCCTCCCCCGGGGCCAGCACGCCATCGATCTTGACGGGTTGGATCGCTCTTTGCTGCAACACTTGGCTCACGATGGGCGGCTAAGCTGGGCCGAGCTGTCCGGGTTGACGGGAACAAGTACGGCGACCGCCAGACGCCGCCTGGGCAGGCTCATGTCCTCCGGGATTGTCGCATTCCGCTGTGAAATAGCCCACCCCCTGGCGGGATGGCCCATCCAGGCGTCGCTGTTGGCACAGGCGCCCGCCGCGGACCTGGACCGGATCTGCCAGGGCCTCGCCGCCTGGCCGGAGTGCCGCTTCGTTGCCGCTGTGACCGGCGCGGCCAACATCTACTCGACTTTCTGGGTGCGCGACCTCGGAGAGCTGCAACGGCTGGAGGCGAGGACGAGCAACAGCTTTCCATCGCTGACGGTGCTGGACAGGATGGTCGCGCTGAGCACGCCCAAGCGGATGGGGCATCTGAGCGATAGCGAGGGGCGGCGCGTCGGAACAGTTCCGATTTCTCCATGGTGACGTTCATCCGCAGGGCACGACCTACCCGCTGGGACGGTTAGCGGGTGATCATGTGTCCCTCGACGTCGAGGTAGTCCCGCCAGGACCGTTTGGGCGTCCAACCCAGCATTCGTTGGGCTTTTGCGCTGGAAATGCCCGAAGCATCTGTCCGATCAAGGCCACGTAATTCGATCTTGTCTCCGTAGTACCTGCTCAGGATCTCAGCGAAGTCATAGCCACCCACATTATCCGGGGAAGCAATGTAAAAGACCTCATGTCCGGGGAGGTCCGACTCGGCGGCCAACACGATGGCGTCGGCGAGGTCGTAGACGTCGACGTAGCTCCATAGATTGGGGCTGAGGACGGACGCATCCCGGACCTGGGGTCCGAGATTTGTCTCGTAGTTGCCTTCGAACTGCACCCAGCTGGGCCGAATCGAGATGCACTGGATGTCAGAGCGGGCGATTGCGGCGTCCATGAGCTGCTCGCCGAAGTGCTTGGAAAGAGCGTAGGGGTCCTGCGGGTGGATCGGGTGCTCCTCGTCAACAGGTGCGTACTCGGGGAGGAAATCGCGCTCGGGAAAGAAGAACCCGGGGACAGTCTCACTGGAGATGTAAACGAACCGCTTTACGCCGAATCGAATGGCGGCCTCAAGAACGTTGAAGGTCGCCATGAGATTGGTCTGGAATACGACGTGGGGCGGATGACCTGTGGGTTCCGGGATTGCCGCAACGTGCACCACCGCATCCACTCCGCGGACGACCGAGTAGGCTTCCCCAGCGTCGGTGAGATCGGCCATCATGTACTTCGGCGTGCCTTCGGGCTTGCGCTCGAAGCCGGGACGCGTGAGGTCGGTGGTGAGCACCTCATGCCCGGCATCGATCATTGCCTGGGTAGCGGCCCGACCGACCTTTCCATGGGCACCAGTGATGAGGACCTTCATGATGTCTCCTAGCGGTATCGCTGCGCTGACTCAAAGTGGGCACGTACCCGGAGGTTTCAGGCGGCGCGTCCCCGGCAACACTGAAAGACCCCAAAGGCACCCTTTTAGTTTTTACCTTGAACTATATGCAGGGGAATGAGTCAGGGTCAATGCCGCGGCACACCAGAAGCGGCCAGAACCCGGGCCGGCATTGGGAGGCGCCTGCCCGGGTTGCTGTCAAACTGGCCCGCTAGTTCTTTCCGAGGAAGATCGGGTTGGTGAGAGCTGCCATGGGGCCGAGCAGCAGCGTGGTGCCCATGTTGGTACCGTTGCTGGGCGTCCCGTCCGCCATCGGGTGACGCACCTCAACACGCACATACGCGGAGAGCTGCGCCGTGGTGATCCACTTGTGGCTGCCCTGGCCCGAGGCGGGGAGGATAACCTGTTGAGTCTGGCCCTCATCGGTGATGATCCGGAGCACCCCGTTCGGAACGCCGGAGACATCAACACTGACCGTAACCTGCGCATCGGGGGCGACGTCCAAACGCTCCCCGACACCAGCCTTGCGTCCGCCTGCGGAGACGGTGAGCTCCAGGGTGATGTCGGCCGATTCGGCGATCCAGCTGCGGCCGTTTCGAAGCCCGTCCAGCACCGCGTCATGGGAGAGCGCGGCGGCGTTGACGACGTTGTGCGGCAGGCCGATGACCTGGGGCGCGCTGTGGGCGTCGCTGTTGCCCATGGCCGGAACCCAGCGTGACCCCGTGCGCAGGGAATGGGCGAGCATGCCGTCCCAGGTATTGATCGCGTATTCGTCGTCCGCGGTCCACGGACCCGTCCACACTTCGACGGCGTCGGCGTCGTCATAGCCGAACTTCCAGCGGCACGCGACATACGGGCAGTAAGGGTGGGCCGGGACGACGAGGCCGCCGGAGGCGTGAATGTGCTGGGCCTCCTGTTCAAAGCCCTTGTCCCGGGCCCGGTAACGCCAGTCGATCCAGTCCCCCGGTTCAACGCCGAGAGCCAGGTAGTGGCCGTTGCGGGTGGTGACTTCCTCGCCTGTGAGAATGAGCAGGTCATCACCGGCCAGCGGACCCCAGACACCATGGGAGGCCGGTGTGTTGTGGTCCGTGCTGATCATAAAATCGAGCTTCGCCGCACGCGCTCCCGCTGCGACCTCGGCCGGGGTGCGCTTGCCGTCAGAGTAGATGGTGTGCAGGTGGGCATCGCCCCGATACCACCCGGCTCCCCGGCCGTTGACCTGCTTCGGAGGGTACTGCGGCTGGAACGGTTTTCCGTCGGGCCCGTAGTCGAGAGTTACGTTCACGGTGTAGTCCATGCCTTGCTCGGCCACCTGGTAGGGCCCCAGCGCGATGTTCCAGGTGCCCTTGCCGACAGGACCTGGAAGATAACCTGGCGTGGCCTCGGCGGCACTAATGAAGAATTCGGTACGGAATCCGCCGGACCAGCCGCGAAAACCCCTGCCCGCCAGGTCGGTGCCCTTCTCATCGAAGATGCCGATGTCGCAGGAATTGGAAAGCAGCCCCGGGGTGACCGAGGGCTTGCTGTAGCTATAGGAAACGCTGATCTTGTTGACGCCGGCAGGCACCTGCACCGGGAGGTACACAAAGTCAGCGGCGCCAGGATCCAAATGGCCGGTAATGGTCCGGGTCTTGCTGGTGCCCGTATCTGCGGCCGCAAACGACATCGGCGCCAACGTCACCGCAGCACCGGCCAGGGCCGCGGCCAGGAATCCGCGGCGGGAAGCAGACAAGGAAACACTTTCGCCCTCATGGGCTTTACATGGTGAAGTCACCGCTCGAGTCTCATCATGCGGACTTAACCCGCGGCGCCGGGACAATGAACGGAACCTGAACCGCAAGGATTAATTGGGACCCGGCTGGCACTTCCACCCGGCAAAAGTCCGAAGGGCGCGCTCAGCGAAGGGGTGTGCATGTTCCCTGGACCAGGAATCTGACCGTTAACTGCCGACAACCGGCACTCCCGTTTCGCCATGTCCCGTTCATCACGACGCAGCCCGCGGTTAATTACTCGGCAGTAACTATGGAGAGCACTTAAAGACCCCAACCTTAAATGAGGCCCCCATGGGAAAATCCATCGCCCGACGCGTGCTCACGACCGGCGCGACCCTTGTCCTGCTGGCTGGTGCCGTCGCGGGCACCACTGCCGCGCAGGCCGACGGCCGCAGCGAAATCCAGAATTACAGCGGGTCCGGGCATCACACCCCGGACACCGACCTGGCGGACGACTTCAATGCCGTTACCCGCAACACGGACTGGCAGCAGACTTCCAAGCTGAAACTGAATTTCCCCACTTTCCATACAGAGGGCATCGCCTACAGCCAGGACCACATCTTCCTCTCCGCGGTCCAGATCCTCGAGCCGACCACAAAGTTTCCCTCGCCCCAGGGCGGTTACGACCGAACCCCCGGCAAGGGCATCGGCCACCTGTTCGTCATGGACAAGGCAGGCAACCTGCAAAAGGACATCACCCTCGGCGAGGGCGACATGTACCACCCCGGGGGCATCGACTTCGACGGTACCAATGTGTGGGTTCCCGTCGCCCAGTACCGGCCTGACAGCAGCACAATCATCTACAAGGTTGACGCAGCCACCCTTGACGTCCGCAAGCAGTTCGAGGCCAAGGACCACTTTGGCGGCATAGTCTTCGACAAACAGACCGGCCACCTGGTCGGCAACACCTGGGGCTCGCGCCGATTCGCAGAGTGGGACCTCCAGGGCAAGGAACTGTCCACGTGGGAAAACCCCAACTACTTCATCGACTACCAGGACTGCCAATACGTGCCCAACGCCAAGATGCTCTGCGCCGGGGTTACCAACCTCCCGCAGACGCCGGCGGCCGGCGGCACCGCGGCCACCTATGAGCTTGGCGGCATGGCCATGATCGACCTCACGTCAAAAGAGGTTATCCGCGATGTGCCGTTCCAGAAGTGGTCAACTGCCGGGCACGTTGCCACCCGCAACCCGTTCAAGATGACCGCCGCCGGCAGCCACCTCACCATGAAGGTCGCACCCGATAACGGCGACGAAGGCAACGGCACCGAAATCCTCACCTACGAGGCCGACGTCACCCCCGCCAGGTAACACCCACGTGACTGGACGCTCCCGCGGTACCCCAAACTCCGAGGGAACACTTGCGGCCCCGGCCGGGCGAGGCTCGGGGACATTGCAGGTAGAGGTCACGACAACAAAGGAACCGACATGAATTTTTCCAGGCGCAACTTCTTTGGGGTGGCAGGTACAGCTGCCGCCGCCGTGGCCGGCGGGGGTACCCTCAACGCAGCGTCCGCCAGCACCCCGGCTTTGCCGGCCCCGGACGCGTCCGGCATCGACCACATCATTGTGGTCATGATGGAGAACCGCTCCTTTGACCACTTTTTGGGCTGGATGCCGGGTGCGGACGGGAAGCAGGGCGGTCTTGGCTATACCGACCGCTACGGCATCCCGCACTCCACACATCACCTGACGGACTTCCAGGGCTGCGGACACCCCGACCCGGACCACTCCTATGAAGGAGGCAGGATCCAGTACAACAACGGTAAAAATGACGGCTGGCTCCGCGCCGGGGAAAATGACGGGTTCGCCGTTGGGTACTACGACTCGACCGACCTGGATTTCTGGCGTCAGGCCGGTCCGGACTGGACCGTCTGCGACCGGTACTTCGCAGCGACCATGGCCGAGACCTATCCCAACCGCTTTTACCAGCACGCAGCGGCCACCGACCGCATCCACAACTCCACCGCCACCAGCACGCTTCCAACCATTTGGGACCGGCTCGGCGCAGCCGGCGTATCCGGCAAGTACTACTACGGGGACATCCCATTCACGGCACTCTGGGGCACGAAGTACCTGGGCATCTCGCACCCTTACGCCGACTTCCTTTCGGACGCCAGCGCCGGAACCCTGCCTTCCGTGTCCTTTGTCGACCCCCGGTTCACCGACGAGGGCTCCGGCACCTCCGGGGACGACCACCCCCACGCCGACATCCGCTCCGGGGAGACATTCCTGGCCGAGGTATACAACGCAGTCACTTCCGGTGCCGGGTGGGCCAACACGCTGTTGGTGGTCAACTACGACGAGTGGGGCGGCTTCTACGACCACGTAGCACCGACAAGCGCACCGGACACCGCACTGCGCGGCTTCCGCGTTCCCTCCCTGGTGGTCTCACCCCTCGCCCGGCGCCGCTATGTCGCCCACGACATCTACGACCACACCTCGGTCCTGAAGGCCATCGAATGGCGCTGGAACCTGGCGCCCCTCACTCCCCGGGACCAGACCGCGCGGAACATCGCTGAAGTCCTGGACTTCAGCGCGCCACCCGACCTCGCTGCTCCCACCTACCTCGTCCCGCCCTTCGTGGCCGGGCCGGCATGCACCCCGGGCGGTCCGCCGGAAGCCGAGGAATGGTCCGGACTCAGAGACAAAGCCCTCGCCGATGGATGGAAACTCCCGTGAACCCCAGCACACCCACACCTCGAGCATCATCCGCCGTCTTCGAACGATCCACGACGCGTCGCCGCGCTATACCACGCATTGCTTTCCTCGCACTGGCAATGCTCGCAGCAGCATGCCTCACGTACGGCATGCAAGTGTCCACAACGCGGTCCCCCGGCAGTGCCGCTGTCGCGGCGCCCGCTTCAAACCCGGGCTACCTGCCCGGAGCCAACCACGTCTTTGTGATCAACCTCGAAAACAAAGGCTACGACGAAACCTGGGGCCCGGCGTCGTCCGCTCCCTATCTCTCCCAGACCCTCCGCAGCCAGGGCGTCCTGCTCA
This sequence comes from Arthrobacter sp. E1SS-5, assembly GCF_057073715.1. Lineage (NCBI taxonomy): Bacteria > Bacillati > Actinomycetota > Actinomycetes > Micrococcales > Micrococcaceae > Arthrobacter > Arthrobacter sp. E1SS-5. Next base: position 1,990,430 of record NZ_CP172703.1, on the reverse strand, counting down.
ATCAGTATTACGGCACAGCACACAACTCCCAGCCCAACTACGTCGCGCAGATTTCCGGACAGGGACCCAACGCCCAGATGCAGGCCGACTGCCAGACCTACTCACCGTTCGTGGGCACGGGCACAGCGGGCCCGGGACAGGCCGTTGGCGACGGCTGCGTCTTCCCGGCCAGCGTCCCCACCGTCGCAGGCCAGTTGAAGGATGCGGGCAAAACGTGGAAGGGCTACATGGAGGACATGGGTACGGCCTGCCGGCACCCTGCGCTGGGCGCAGTGGACGACACCCAGAAGGCAAGGGTAGGAGACCAGTATGCTGCGCGGCACAACCCGTTCGTTTACTTCGCCGGGATCACCGGGTCCCCTGACTGCGCAGCGAACGACGTCGACCTGACCGCCTTGAAGACGGACCTCGCCTCGGCTGACACCACACCAAATCTTTCGCTGATCACACCAAACCTGTGCCACGACGGGCACGACTCGCCCTGCGTCGACGGGCAGCCCGGCGGGCTCGCCAGCGCCGACGAATGGCTGAAACAGTGGGTGCCGGCCATCACCTCCTCCCCAGCGTTCAAAAAGGACGGGGTCCTGGTGATTACCTTCGACGAATCCGACGGTCCCCAATCGGATGCCAGTGCCTGCTGTGGTGAGGGCCCAGGCCCCAACGCGGCCCTGCCCGGCATCACCGGCATGGGCGGCGGACGGGTGGGCGCCCTGGTGTTGTCCCCGTTCACCAGGGGCGGCACATGGTCAACCACGCCCTATAACCACTACAGCCTGCTGGCCAGCATCGAGGACACGTTTGGCATGCCGTACCTTGGTTACGCCGGTGCCCCGGGGCTGAACCGGTTCGGACTCGACGTGTACAACGCTTCCAGCTAGGGCAGGAGCCCATCAACGGATGGGAACACTTTCAGCGAAACTGCTCCGTAGTCGTTGTCGTGCCGCCCGCGCATGAACGCCAGGGCGACCAGATAGACGATGTTGAGGACCAACGCCAGTCTGAGGACCAGGAACAGCGCATACACAAGCAGCAGGCCGCGCGCCCTAGATTCCGCCGCTCAGGGAATACGAATGCGTCAACGACGCCGCGTTCGGATCCTCGCTGCTGAGGGTGAGGGTGGCGGGGGTGCCGTCCGGGTAGGTTTTTACCCACCTGTTGGCCAGGCCTGCCGGGTCTGATCCATTGGCTACCCAGCCGGTCCGGGCTGCGTTCTCCCCGATGGCTTTGTACACGTCGGCAGGGCTGGCGGTGCTGGTGAAGGTGACGGTCACCCCGGCGCCGAAGGAGCCGCCGTAGCCGAAGCCAGGGGTTTCGTAATGGGCGGGCGTTTGCTGCCCGTAGGTTCTGGCCAGGCATGCCGGCAGGTTGACCAGGGCGGGGTCGGTCGCCAGCAGATTCAGCTTCCTGCCGACGGGGTCGCTGTCGCTGTGCGGTGTGCTGGTAGCGGACCCGGTGCTGTTGCCGCCGGTGACTGTCCCTGTCAGGGTGGGGCCGCACCCGGCCAGGAGGAAACAGGACAGGGCGGCCGCCGCAGCAGCCAGGAGCATCCCGTGCGCGGGCCTGCGCCGGACGGAATCAGTACGCAGCATGACCCCCCACAGTCTCCGGCCACGCTCCTATGCCCGGCAACATCCACATCGTGACAGGAGAGGCCCCGGGTGTCCAGAAAATCCGTCAACCCTTCGAGTACCCGCGAAAGCAGATGCGGGACAGCATTCTTATCCGGTGAGCTTAAGGCAGACGGTCCAGCCGCAGGAGTGCCTGCGGTGTATGCCAGAGGACATTCTTCATCCATCGGCTTCCGAGTCCCCAGCTTTCGAGTACCTGAATCTGGTGGCTGTAGGAGTAGGGAATCGAAGGAAAATCCGTCCCGAAGACGATTTTGTTGGATAGCCCGGCAAGGGTGTCGACATAGCCGGGCGGGATCGGGGCGACCTGTTCCATGTAGGAGGTGCCCACCATAGTGGTGTCGAGGTAGACGTGAGGATTGTTCGCGGAAAGCTCGGCGAACTCCCGGTACTCCGGCAGGCCTGCGTGGGCGATGATGAGCACCAGTTCGGGGTACCTCGTGATGAGTTCGCGGATGGGTTCAGGTCCGGTGTATTCGCCGGCGTGCGGACCATTACCGCAGTGGATGACGACCGGCGCACCCGAGTCCTCGATGAGCTCCCAGGCCGGTGCAAGCCGAGGGTCCAAGGGTGAGAATCCTCCCACCTGGATGTGTACCTTGAAGATCCGGGCGCCTTGCTTCAAGCTCTCCGCGACGACGGCCTCCACCCCTGGCTCTGGGTAGAACGTCGCGGAGTGGATGGCGTCAGCGTGGCTCGAGGCGAATGCCGCCGAGTAGTCATTGAGCCACTGCGCCATGCCGGGGCGGTGGGCATAATTCAGGGTGGTGAAAGCCTTCACTCCCATGTCCCTCAGTGTCCGCACCCGTTCCTCTTCAGATGCGCGATAGGTGATGGGCCATGCGGGAGCGCCGCTGTCCGCCACGCGGTCAAAGAACGCCCACACCTTTTCCAGTACCTGGGAAGGCATGAAATGCACATGCAGATCGATAATCCCAGGCAAGCCCAAGGAGTCGAGGTATGGACGGATCTCCATGTCTGACTGCGGTACCAGAGCCAAGCTGAACCTCCTGCGTTCCATATCCATCGGCGTCCGAGCGTCGTCAACCTCCAGGAGCCCGCTTGAGGAAGAGGGCTCCTGGACAGGGGGCAGACCGTTGCCCAGCCAAGCATATGTAAAGAGCTACCACTATCTTCCGCTCGCCGATGCCGGTGACGGCTTACGCCGCCACCGGCATCGCACCGTGGCAGGCCTCCACCGGTCATCGGGCTTTGTCACATTCGCCATACTTGGCTACGTCCGGCAGTGATCACCAGTCCCCGGATACCCGCATGTCCGTGCCGTACTGGATGTGCGCGTACTGTCTTGCAGGTTCAGGGTGGCCGTTGCGGTTGGTCCCGCGGTCGATTATCAGTTCAGCCCGCGGGGTTCGGTGTGCGGGTGTGGGAAGTGGATGCAGGTTGGCTTGTGGTCGATGCGGTATAGCACCATGTTGCCGCAGTGCCTACATGTCCAATCTTCGGGCTGGGTCATTTCGTTGGTCTCTCTCTTGGGTTGCGGTGGCACCAGCAGATGCACCAGTACGTCTCGTATGGTCCGGGTGGTCCGGGCTGGCGCGGAATGGTGTCCTGTTGGCTCATGCGTCCCGTTTGGCGGGGTGGCAATGGCACTGGCAGGTCACGCCCCGGTCCTTTGTGGGCCGGGTGTAGCTCCTGCCGTCAGAGTTACGGCGGTGAGTGAAGAAGGACTTAGCGCTGGCCAGGTGGCAGACGAACGACACTTCGGGAGGCGGGCTCCTTGTTGCCCCGCAAATCCTCGCCGTTCCTCGCGCTTGCAGCGGCAGACCGCAGGATGGTGTGGTCCCCGGGGATGCAGGCGCCATAAGTGCAGACGCAGCACGCACAGCAGGGGCATTCGATACCAAGGGTTCGATCCCATACCTGCTTTATGAGTAGGTCACCACCAAGCTTTAGCTCAGCAGGACTTGGTTCACTGTACGCCCATACTGGAGTGTAAGCGGCCATGAAAAACTGCCCATAGGCGGCCACGTAATTGCCCACTGATGGCCAGTAGAACTGCCCAGCGGTGGCCATGAGATCTGCCCACTTCCTCAACTGTTCCTGCCGCGTCTTAAGCGGCGGGGGCCTCTCCCCGGGATTTGATGACGGTGTCTAGTCGCACCAAATGTCGTCCCAGGAAGAGGCCCTGTATGAAGCATGACGGAGAAATCATGGAAATTCTTGCTGCCTATGATCTGACCGGATCGTTGCGCGCCACCGCGGAGCTCACGGGCTGCTCGCACCACACTGTAGCCAGGCACGTCGCCGCGCGGGACGCCGGCCGGCCAATTGCAGAACCGGCGCCCCGGCCCAGGGTCACGGACGCTTACCTGCCTAAGATCGAGGAATGGGTGGAGGCGTCCAAGGGCCGGATCCGCGCCGATAAGGCCCACGAGAAGCTGCTCGGTCTGGGTTACGGGGGGTCGGAGCGGTCTACGCGCCGGGCGATCGCGCAGGTCAAGGCCGCGTGGCGGCTCGGACACACCCGTGTGCACCGGCCGTGGATCACCGAGCCTGGGATGTGGCTGCAGTACGACTTCGGCGACGGGCCACGGATCGGCGGCGTAAAAACCATTCTGTTCGTTGCCTGGCTGGCGTTCTCAAGGTTCCGGATCGTGATCCCGTTGCGGGACCGGACCGCGCCGAGCGTGTTCGCCGCATTGGACCGGTGCTTCCGGATTCTGGGCGGGGCACCAACGTATGTGCTGACCGATAACGAGAAAACCGTGACAACGGCCCATGTCGCAGGGGTTCCGGTGCGGAACCAGCAGACCCTGGACTTCGCCCGGCACTACGGGGTCACCGTGCTGACCTGCCAGCCCGCGGACCCTGCAACGAAAGGCGGAGTCGAAGCGTCGGTGAAACTGGCCAAAGCCGACCTCGTGCCCACCGACACGAACCTGAGGCCCGGTTACGCTTCCTTTGCCGAGCTGGAGGCCGCCTGCGAGGCGTTCATGGACGAGGTCAACAACCGCGAACACCGGGCCACCCGACGTAAACCCGCAATGGTTTTGGCGGAGGAAGCGGCCCGGCTGCACCGGATCCCGGAGACCGCGCACACGGTCGCGTTCGGGCTGGCCCGTATAGTCCCGGAGAACACCCCGATGGTCTCCTTCGAGAACGCCCAGTACTCGGTGCCGTCGCATTTGCTCGGCGCGAAGGTGTTCGTCCGCTCCCACGGCACCGGCCCTGACGAACAGGTCATCATCGTCCACCACGGCCCGACCGGCCCGGTCGAAGTCGCCCGCCACGGCCGGGCAAGGCCCGGCAGTCCCGCGGTCATCGAGGAGCACTTCCCAGGGACCAGTACCAGAACCCCGGGCGACTACGCCGTGAAGGCACGCACCGCCGGTGAAGCCGAGTTCCTGGCCATCGGCGCCGGCGCCAAGACCTGGCTCGTGGAAGCCGCGGCTGCAGGAACAGGCCGGATGAACATGAAAATGGCCGAGGCCGTGACCCTGGCCAAGATCGCCGGGACCGAGTCCGTGGACCGTGCCCTGGGAGACGCCGCGCTGCACGGCCGGTTCGCCCACGGCGACCTGCCCTCCATCCTGAACGCGAACATCCGCCGCACCACCACCCACGCCGCTAACGAAACCAGGTCCCTCACCCAAGGCACCAGCGCCTGGGCAGGCCTCGGCGCCGAGCCGTCCAGCGCCCCCGCAAAGGAGCAGAGCCGATGAGCCCGGTCACCACCACGAACACCACCGCCCCGGCCCTGCCGGCCGAACTGGAAGCGCTGATGCGGCAACTGAAGATGCCCCACGCCCGGGCACTGGCACCGGAGCTGATCGCGACCGCACGAGCCCAGCGCTGGGAACCCACCGAGATCATCAAGGCACTGTTCACCGAGGAAGCAGCCGGCCGGGCCCGGTCCATGCTCGCCACCCGGCGCAAAGCAGCAGGCTTCCCGACCGGGAAGACCTTCGACGTCTGGGACCCCGCCGTCTCCTCGATCCCGGCGCCGACCCAGCAAGCCCTGCGCACCCTGGAATGGATCACCCGACGCGAGAACCTGGTCGTCTGCGGGCCCTCCGGCACCGGGAAAACGTTCTTCCTCGAAGCGCTCGGCCAGCAAGCCGTCGAAGCGGGGATGCGCGTTGCTTGGTTCAGGCTCGAGGACCTCGGCGCCCTGATCCGTGCGCATCGCACCGACGACAGCGTCACCCGGGCAGTGGCCAGGATCCTCCGCGCGGAACTCGTCGTGATCGATGACATCGGCCTTCTCCCGGTGGCCACCGACGCCGCCGAAGGACTCTACCGGGTCGTGGACGCCGCCTACGAGAAACGCTCCGTGGCCATCAGCTCGAACCTGCACCCCGCCGGCTTTGACGAGCTGATGCCCAAAACCCTGGCCACGGCAACCGTGGACCGTCTCCTGCACCACGCCCACGTCTGCCAAACCAGCGGTGACTCCATCCGACTCACTCAAGCTCTCGCCGGGAAAGGAGTCACCCAACTGAACTAACAAACCCTCGACGATGGCCAACCCCACCGACAACCCTCAGTGGGCAGATCTGTTGGCCATCACCGGGCAGCTTTACTGGCCACCAGCGGGCCGATTAACTGGCCGCCCGTGGGCAGAAACCAATGGCCATTGACACTGGAGCTGGTGGGGCTGGAATACGTAGATTCATCTTCTTCTGGCAGAATCTTCCAGCCAACTGCACCTCCGAAGGTTGCACTCGTAATGTCGAGTCCAGCCTTCGGAGGTGCACTGTTGGGAGGGATTTTTGCGGGAAGCTTTCTACCGGACAGGCGGAGGGTTCTTCTCCTCCTGTTTTAGACCAGCAGCGGAACCCTGGTGGATGTATCCGCGGGTTTGGCTAGTCCAAAGTGCTCCCGGAGGGTTCGTCCCGCGTACTCGCGCCGAAAGAGCCCGCGGTCCTGCAGGATGGGTACAACCTGGTCCACGAAGATGTCCAGCCCGGAGGGCAGCACGGGCGGCATGATGTTGAAACCGTCCGCGGCGCCGGCGTGGAACCATTCCTGTATTGCCTCGGCCACTTGGTCCGGGGTGCCAGCGATGGTTCGGTGCCCGCGGCCGCCACCCAGCCGTCCGATGAGCTGACGAACGGTAAGGCGTTCCCGCCGGGCGAGGTTGACGATCAGCGTGGACCTGCTTTTGGCGCCCTCAATCTGGTCTTCGGACGGTAGATCGGCCGGCAATTGTTCGTCCAGCTTCAGTGATTCTGCCGGAACACGCAGTACGCCGGCGAGCTGCCTGCGGGCGTATTCGGGCAGGATGAGATCGTCGAGTTCCTGCTCGAGCCGCCGCGCTTCCTGTTCCGTCGAGGCAATAACCGGAACGATGCCGGGCAGGATCTTGATGGCCTCCGGGTCCCTGCCGGCTGTTGCTGTACGTTGCTTCAGGTCCGAGTAGAAGGTTTGGGCGTCGGCAAGAGTCTGGTGCGCGGTGAAGACCGCTTCGGCGTAGCGGGCCGCGAAATCCTTGCCGTTCTCCGAAGAACCGGCCTGCACGATCACGGGGTGTCCCTGCAGGGAACGCGGGACGTCCAGGGCCCCCTCTACTTGGAAGTGCTTGCCGTGGTGGTTCGGTTGGTGCACGCGGGTGTTGTCCGCCCAGACCCCAGCCGTCTTGTCGGCCACGATGGCGTCATCGTCCCAGCTGTTCCAGAGCTTCTTTGCGACGTCGAGGAACTCAGCCGCCCGTTCATATCGTTCCGCATGGGCTGGCTGACCGCTCAGGGAGAAGTTCTTCGCGGCCGCGTCCCCGGCGGTGGTGACGACATTCCATCCGGCCCTGCCGCCGCTGATTTGGTCTAACGAAGCGAAGCGGCGGGCCAGGTTGTAGGGCTCGTTGTACGTGGTTGATGCGGTGGCGATGAGTCCGATCCGTTCGGTGACGGCCGCTATGGCGGCCAGCAGGACGGTGGGTTCCAGGCTCCCGTAGGGCCGTTGCGTGACGTCGCCATGCAGGACCGGGGAGTCTGCAAAGAAGATGGAGTCCAGTTTCCCGCGTTCGGCCGTCCGCGCCAGTTGCTGGAAATGGGCCACATCGGTCCCTGCACGGGTGTTGCTTTCCGGCAGCCGCCATGACGCCTCATGATGGCCGGTGCTCATCAGGAAAGCGTTCAGGTGCAGCCGCCTCTGCCCGGCGGTCATCGCTGCGCCCCTGCCGACACGGACCCGTCCACGACGACGGTCTCGGAGTAGGAGGACGAGTCGCCCTTGATGGCGGTGCTGTGGCGGCCATCCACCCCGACCGGGATGTCCCCCGCGACGGTTACCCGATTCAGTTTGCGTGGCTGTCCATCGTAGTTGTCCGGGGCGTAGTGCTGGGTGATGCGGTTGTCGAAGAGGACCAGCTGGTTCGGTTCCCAGTTCACCCGGACTACGTTTTCAGGGCGGGTGATGTAGGCCTGCAGGAGCCGGAGGATGTCTTTGGACTCGGTGTTGGACAGCCCCACGATCCGCAGCCGTTGGGCAAATCCGCCGATGAACAGGCCCCGCTCCCCCGTCAGCGGGTGGACCCGGACCACCGGGTGGGCGGTTTCGAAGTGGATGCGGGTAAATTCCTTGCGTCGTTCCTCGGCATTTGCGTGTTCGAGGTTCTTGGGTACGGAGTAGTCGTAGTCATTGGTGTGGATCGCCCAGAGCGTGTCCGCGAAGCTGCGGAGTTCATCCGGGAGGTCCTGATAGGCGCCGGCCGAGGACGCAATGAGAGTTTCCCCGCCGTAGGCAGGCAGGGTGATGCTGCGGAGGGTGGAGGCCTGGGGCGGGTTGAGCACGAACGTGACGTCAGTGTGCCAGTTGTTGGCGCTGCCGTTTTCGCTGTCCACCGGAAGCACCGCCGGTTTGCCGTCGACCGAGGCGACGGTGGGGTGGGCATTAGTGAGTGGGCCGAAGCGGCTGGCAAAGCGGACCTGTGCCTCGTCGTCGAGCACGTTTGCTTCCCGGAAGACGAGGGCCTTGTGTTCGTTCAGAGCTTCGCGGATCTGGGAGATCGTGGCGTCGCTGAGATCCGCGCTGAGATCCAGCCCCCGGATCTCAGCGCCGATGCGGGCGCCCAGTTTGGTGAACTCAAGCCTGGTTTCAGTGATGACGGACATGATGGTTCCTTCCATTACAGTTCGGTACGTTTGCGGTTCAGTTATGGTTCGGGGCGATGGTGCCTGCGGGGTTTTTTAGCCATTCCCGGGGCCGACGGCGGTGCGCCAGCGGGAGAAGTGGCGTTCGACGCCGACCAGCAGATAGTTCACTGCCAATCCGAGTAGTGACACGGTCAGGATGCCGGCGTACATGTCGGGGATGAGGAAGCTGCTTTGTGCGTTGACGATCAGGTAGCCCAGGCCAGCCTTTGCCCCGACCATCTCGGCGGCGATGAGGACAAGGATCGATGAGGTGCCGGCCATTCGGATGCCGGTAAAGATGGTGGGTACCGCGGAGGGAAGAATGACTTTCTGGAAGAGCGTGAAGTTCGACAGCCCCAGGGAGCGGGCCGCCCTGATCAACAAGGGGTCCACGGTCCTTACACCGGCAATGGTGTTCAGGAGCACCGGGAAGAACGCAGCGTAGGCCACGATGCTGATCTTTGAGGTTTCGCCGATCCCGAGCAGCAGCGTAAACACGGGGAGCAGAGCCAGCGCGGCGGTATTCCGGAAGACTTCCAGCAGAGGGTTCAGAAACCGGTCAAGGGCTCCGTACCAGGCGACAAGCAGTCCCAGTACGACGGCGGAAACCACGGCGATGCCGAATCCGGACGCGGAGCGGGTAAGGCTGGCTCCGAGGTGGTTTTGCAGTTGGCCTTTGGCGATCAGTGCGCCAAGGGCGGCGAGGACTTCGTGCAGTGGCGGCAGGAAGACCCGGGTGGAGGCCGGAGCGAGGTAGAGGGGTCCGAGTTCCCACAGAAGCAGGAACAGCAGGACCGCACCGGTCCTCCACAGGGCACGGCCCCCGTTCAGCCCCACGCGCTTGACCTGGGAAAGACCCTTGGCGGGGGCGTGGCTTCTATGGGGAGCCCCGCCGTCGGCTGTTTGCGTAGTAGCCGGTGTCTGAGTGGTGGGGTGAGTGTCTGTAGTCAGGGTTGGGGCGCTCATCAGGCTGCCTTTCCGCTGGTGGCTTGCGGGGCTTCATCGGGTGCTGTGCCGTCGGGGAGGATCTTGGCGTGACCGGCCTGCTGGGCCTTGAGGACTTCGTCGTGCAGGAGCTGCCAGACTTTGTGTCGGTGTTCAACGAACGCCGCGTCGGACCGGACATCGCCACCCCCGGTCCTGTCTCCAAGGTTGATCGGGACGATCTCCTTGAGGCGGCCCGGCCGCGAGCTGAGCACAGCGACGCGCTGGCCCAGGTAGACCGCCTCGTCAATGCCGTGGGTGATGAAGATGATGGTCTTCCCGGTAGTCCGCCAGATCCGCAGCAGCTCCTCCTGCAACTGTTCGCGTGTCTGGGCATCCAGGGCAGCGAAAGGCTCGTCCATCAACAGGACGTCCGGCTCATAGGCGAGGCTTCTGGCGATTGCCACGCGCTGCTTCATTCCGCCGGAGAGTTCGTGGGGGTAACGGTCCTCAAAACCGGCCAGGCCCACAAGGTCAAGATAGCTCCGGGCTTTTTCTGTGCGTTCCCTGCGACTGAGCCGTTTACCGTCCGGTCCTGTGCCTTCCAGCCCGAAGGAGACGTTGGCCGCGGCCGTGCGCCAGGGAAACAGTGCGTATTGCTGGAAGACGACGGCCCGATCCTTGCCAGGCCCGGTGACCTCTGTGCCGTCCAGCAGCACCTTTCCGGTGTCTGGCCGGGTGAGTCCGGCCAGGAGGTCCAGGAGAGTGGTTTTCCCGGACCCGCTGGGGCCAACCAGGGTGAGGAATTCCCCGGCGGCGACATCAAGGGTGATCCCGTCCAGGGCGGTGAGTGTTGATCCGAGCGGGGCCTCCTTGGTGGGCCTGACGGTGAAGGTTTTCCCGACGTTCTGGAGGCTGATTTTGGGTGCGGAAGTCTGCGTCATGATGAGGCCTTTAGCAATCCGTTGTATTCGTTGGTGTAGTACTTGGACGGGGTGATGTCACCGGTGACGATGCCGGTGTCCTTCAGCCACTCGGACCAGCGGCTGAAGTCCTGGTCGGTAATGGCTCCCTTGGCCGGTACTCCTACGCTCTTCCAGTACTTCAAGGCCGCGGTGCTTTCATTACGCTGGCGCTTCTCGATGATGCTGGTGAAGCGGGCGATTACCTCGTCACGGGGTGTGGTGCGCTCCCATTCGATGGCTTTGGCGACGCCGGTGGTAAAGATCTTCGTGGTCTCGGGGTTTCGCTGGATGAAGTCTTTACGCAGGACGTACTGGCCACCCGCGAACGTTCCGAACAGCTGGTAATCGTTGAACAGGGAACGAAGGCCGCCCTTGGCGACGGCGTTGTCCTGCAGGACGCCGCCAAGGACTCCGACGTCCACCTGGCCGCGGCGGATGGCTTCCTCCGTGTCGTTGGGGGGAACCACGACGAGCTGCACCTGTTCAATTTCGTCCTGGCTCAGGCCGTTCTTTTTCAGGTAGCTGTTCAGGACGGCGTCGGAGTGTGCACCCAGGGTGTTGACGGCCACCTTCTTGCCGAGGAGATCCCGCGGGGTGCGGATAGGACTGTCGTCCTTGACGTAGAAGCCGTTGAACGTCTTCTCGTCTTCCCCGTAGTAGTTAATGACGGCCGTTACAGGGGCGCCTGCCTCGATGAGCTTGACCACCGCGCCGGAGAACGCGCCGCCGAAATCGGTGGCGCCAGTGGCGGCCGATTGGATGCTGGCCGGGCCGCTGATGGTGTTTCCCACCCAGTTCAGCTTCACATTCCCGAAGTAGCCAAGGTCCTCGGCTAGCTCGGGAAGGCTGACGCTGTTGGCCGAGCCTTCGTAGCGCAGTTCCGTGACCTCGGGGGCTCCGGAACCGCCCTGCGCGGTCGCTTGGCCTCCGCAGCCGGTCAGTACCAAGGAGACGGTGGACATAGACGCGGCCACGCCAAGGACGGAGAAGGTTCTTCGGGAGAGGGACGTGTTTTTCATTAAGGGACTTCCTGAGCGTCTGGGGTGGATTGTGCGGGCTGGGCTTGCCCGGTCGGCTGGTGTGTCCACCATGGAAGCAGAGATGAATCCAGCGCAGAAGGGCGGTATTCATGCGGGGAAACCGGGAGTAACCGGCCCCTCATATGGCGTCGCACAGGGCAAAGTCGACACACAACGCCTCGCTGCGGAAAGTAGCGCAATCCAGGGCAAGGCAGCGCAACCTCGCGACATCTACCCACCGGTACGCCGTCGTTCAGCGTCTCCATGAGACACGCAACCAGCCGCGATACGCGCTGGCTTCTGATGTTTTCCCAGTCAGTTGTGGTCAGGCCAGCATGGAGGGCCGGCCTGGCGACTATGCGCGCGGCGGCCATCACTAACGGCAGGCCAAAAAGTTTCTTTAAAAGTCCAGGCCTTGTTACGACACTTGCCTGGGAATCACGTCCGCCTCAGGTGTCGGGTGCTCCACGAGAAGCACGTTGCGGAAGATTCCAGCAGGAGCGGCGAATGCCTGCGAGAACGGGACAGTCGGATCGCCCGTGTCGCCATGCGGACGCCCGCCCACAAGGGGCTGTTCTTCACATAGCGTGGGGGCAGGGGTTGCAGCTGCGCCCGGGACTGCAAGGCGGAGGACGAACATGGATTACATAAAGCTCGGCAACACGGGCATGGACATCTCGCCCCTGGCACTGGGATGCATGACCTATGGGGATCCCGCGCGGGGCCCCCATCCGTGGACGCTGCCTGAAAGTGAGAGCCGGCCGCTGATCCGCCAGGCCGTGGATGCCGGCATCAATTTCTTCGACACCGCGAACGTCTACTCCAACGGCTCCAGCGAGGAGATCGTGGGCAGGGCGCTGGCCGAGTTCACCCGTCGCGAGGAAATCGTGATTGCCACTAAGGTCCACGGCGTGATGCGACCCGGCCCGAACGGAAGGGGACTCTCGCGCAAGGCCATCTTCGCGGAGCTCGACGCCAGCCTGACCCGGTTGGGGACGGACTATGTGGATCTGTACCAGATTCACCGTTGGGATCCGGCCACCCCCATCGAGGAAACGCTTGAAGCCCTGCACGACGTCGTCAAGTCCGGCAGAGTCCGCTACATCGGAGCCTCATCGATGGCCGCATGGCAATTCAGCAAGGCTCTGTACCTGCAGCAGATCAATGGGTGGACCCGCTTTGTGACAATGCAGGACCACTACAACCTCGTATACCGGGAGGAGGAACGGGAAATGTTCCCCCTCTGCGCCGACCAAAAGATCGGAGTCCTGCCCTGGAGTCCGCTGGCCCGCGGCAAACTTACCCGGGACTGGGACGAGAAAACCAACCGTTCGGAAAAGGACGAGTTCGGTAAGACGCTCTACAGCGCCGAGAGCAGCGACCGGGCAGTCGCCGACGCCGTACGCGTTATTGCCGAACGCCGGGGGGTGCCGCGCGCCCAAGTGGCCCTGGCTTGGGTCCGCTCCAACAGTGTGGTCAGCGCGCCTATCGTCGGCGCGAGCAAGCCACAACATCTCCACGACGCTGTGGCCTCTCTCGAGCTAACGCTCACAGCGGAGGAAAAGTCAGAACTTGAAAATCCGTACGTTCCGCACGAAATCGCGGGATATTGATCTCACGGTAAAGGAACGCGCCTCGCCGCGGCTCCCCACGAACCGCGAGCCCTGGTTGCCTGGAAACCGCGGGAACCACGTGGACACCTGCGCGGATGGCTTACCGGGGTCGCTGCGGGCTGCCTCATGGATGCCGAATCGACCCCAGCCGTGATCGTCCAGCGTGTCGTGATCGTCCCTGGATACGCAGGAGGCGTGAACAGAACGTCGCCCGGCAGGTCCACCGACCATTGACCGCCAGCCAGGAACGTCCGGCTTTCATAGACCGGGCGCTGAGCCTGCTGGCCGTCTTCTCGGACCGGCGGCGCGCGCTGACCCTCTCGGAACTCGCCCGGCATGCGGGCATGCCCGCACCCACTGCCCTGCGCCTGATCGCGCGGCTGGTGGCCTGGGGCGCGTTGGAAAGGCTCGACGACGGCAGGTACGTCGTGGGGGTCCGCCTATGGGAGGTTGCATCCCTGTCGCCGCGCGGACACGGGGTGCGGGAGATCGCCCTCCCCTACCTTGAGGACCTGTTCGAGGTCACCCGGCACCACGTCCTGCTGGCGGTGCGGGACAACGAGGAGGCGGTGCTGATCGAGCGGCTGTCGGCCAGGGACGCCACCGAGGTTGCGTACCGCGTGGGCGGCCGGGCGCCGCTGCGGTCAACGGCCATCGGCCTGGTGCTGCTGGCCGGCGCGGACCAGCAGTTCCAGGAGACCATCCTGAAGCGGCCGCCGGAGAACGAGCCCGGTGTCTCCGAGACGCCTGAAGGGCAGCTGCGGCGGACGCTCTCCGACGTACGGCGCACCGGCACCGCCATGATCCGCCGCAGCCTGCCGTCCCGGACCGTATCGGTGGCCTCCCCGATCTTCGACGCGCAGGGGGCCGTAGTGGCGTCGCTGTCCATCGTGGTTCCGGACGGATCCACTCCCCCGAATGTCCTGGCTCCGGCAGTGCGTGCCGCCGCCCGGGCCGTGTCCAGGAACCTGGGCTTCCAGGCGCAGGCCAGCGCGGGTATTCGGACGCACTTCCAGGGGTAGGCCCCGCCGGTCAGGACGCCGACCGCGTGTCGAACGCCGCCGCGGATTCGCGCAGGAGACGTGCAACGGTGTCCACGGGCGTGCTGGAACGCCGGCGCCCGTCGAACCGCCGCAGGACGATCCGCCGTGTCCCCAGCCCCGGAACGTCCAGGATGTCCACCCCTTCATGTGCCACTCCGGCCAGGGCCAGGGTGGGCAGGATGGCAACCCCTTCGCCGGCAGCCACCAGGGCGAGTGCCGTCAGGGTCTCCTGGTACTGGTGGGCCGTCTCCATGTTGGCGCCTGTCGAATGGCGCAGCCGCCCCAGGACAGCGGAGTTGGCGGCTGCAGAATCCACCCCGAGCCAGGGAAGCGGCAGCCGGCCGAGGTCCACGCTTTCAGTGCTAAGCAGTGCTCCGGTGGGCACCGCCAACCTCCACGGTTCATCCAGCAGTGGTTCCTCGGTCATTCCTGCCCCTAGTGAATGCTGGCCGGCGGTGGTTGAGTCATGTTCCACCACCACGGCGTCGAGTTGGCGTTGCCGGAGCAGCCGCATCAGCGCGGGAAAATCATCCTCCACGATGCGGATCTGGAGCTGCGGATACTGGCTCCGCCACGCGGGCAGCCGGGGAATCACCACGGTGCGGATAAAGCTGGTGAAGCCGCCCAGCCGCACCACACCCGAGATGTTGGCTCCGCTCTCCATCCGGGTCCGGGCGACGCTGAGGGCGCGTTCAATCTCTTCGCCGGCTTCTGCCATGGCAAGGCCTGCGGGAGTCAGCACTGAGCCCTTTGGAGTGCGGACCATCAGCGCATGCCCGGTTTCCCGCTCCAGCTTGGTGATTTGCTGGGACACCGCGGAGGGCGTCAGGCGCAGTTCATCGGCGGCCGCGAGCACGCCGCCCGTCCGGGCAACAGCAAGAAGAACGAGCAGGCGGCGCGGGTCCATATCCATGTTAAGTAGTTCTAAACCAGGGCTGCAGAAGAATGCAATTGAACTACATCTCCTTTGGCCCCCAGAATTGCGGTTAGGTAACGACTTGGGAAGGGGCATGATGGAACTGGTTTGGGAAATAGCCGGCTGGGCGGGCGCAGCGATGATTCTGAGCGCCTTCCTGTCGGTGTCCATGGGGTGGCTGAAGGCAGGGAGGGCCTTCCAGACCGCGAACCTGGTGGGCGCCTGCGCTTTCATCCTGAACGGGGCCTTTCACGAGGCATGGCCGTCAGTTGCCTCGAACGTCGCCTGGTTCCTGATTTCCGCCATATCACTCCTCCGTATGCGTGGTGCGGCCGGCAGTCCGGCAGCGCGGGAGGAACCGGCAGTGCAGCTTCCCGGAGTGCCGGATACGGGCCAGTTCGCCGCCATCGAAGCACCGCGGACTGCCTGCACTGCCCCGGCCGAGACCGGGGCAGGCGCCGTCGCGGCGTAGCGTTCAGTCCTCACCGCGATAGGAAAGCCTGCGCACCAGGACCTCACCGTCCGCAGCGAAGACGCCGAAGGCCCGGCCGGTGAAGCCTTTGGCGGTCTCGAAAGCCCAGTGCCTCCCATCGGGTTTGGTGAGCAGAACGTCGTCCATGGCACCATCGGCAGGGCGCGCCAGGAGGCGGATCCTGTCGCCGCCCACGGCACCGGCGCTGAAATCCGACGGCGGTGGGCAGGCAACGATGGCGAGTTCAACGTCTCCGGACGGAATGGTTGTTTCCCAGGTGCGGTCAAAGCCTGCGACGATGGCCCGTGCCGTGATCCTGACGCATCCGCCGTCCTGGCGGGCTTCCATGCCGAACCAGTTGTCCTCGGCGTTTCGGACGGCGACCCCGCCCGCACCGGCGGTGACGTCGAGCACCGCCCTGAATTCCATCCCGGGGTGGCGCTGGCGTTGGGCCAGGAAACACGGCCGGGGCGAGCCCATGGTGCTGCCTTCACCCCGGAGCAGGAGCCCCTTGGAGGTGGGACCGGAGAACTCTGCCGGCACCCTGCGCACCCCGATCCATTGCGGGTCCTCCAGCCCGGTTCCGTTGCCGAAGTCATACTCACGTCCCTCCGGCCGGGCACCTGCCACCCGGGGAAGCCGCGCGTGCGGCCAGCCGTCCTCCCACTCCACTGCGGTCAGGAATGTTTCACGGCCCAAGGGTGAGAATGACTTTGCCAGCCCCAGCGGGCGGACACCCAGCAGGACCATGGCCGTTCCGCCGTCGGGCAGTTCAACGAGGTCTGCGTGCCCGGTGTTCTGGACGGCCGAACCGGTTCCCGCCGCCGTAAGGACAGGATTGTGCGGCGCGGATTCGAACGGGCCATCCGGGCGCCGCGAGCGGGCCACCGTCACGGCATGGCCGCGGTCCGTTCGGCCCTCCGCCGCCACCAGGTACCACCAGTCACCGCGCCGGTAGAGGTGCGGCCCCTCGGGAGGATACAACCCGCTGCCGGACCACAGTGCCCGCGGCTGTTCGAGGGCTTCCCCGGTCTCGAGGTCCACCCGCACCTGCTGGATCGCGTCATGGTGCCGGGCAAACGTCACGTACGCGGTCCCGTCCGCATCCCAGGCGAGGTCGGGGTCGATGCCGTCCACCGCGCCGATGACGGTGCCGTCACTCCATGGCCCGGCGGGATCGGTGGCCGTGAACACCACACAGCCCCGGCCGCCAAGGAACACCGAGACGATCAGGTAGAACACGCCGTTCCGGTAGCGGAGGGTCGGCGCCCAGACGCCTCCCGGCGTGGGGACGTTGGCAATCCCTACCTGTTCCTCCCGCGTGGCCACGCGGCCCACCAGCTCCCAGCGCTCCAGGTCCGTGCTGTGGTAGACCGGCAGGCCCGGCAGGTATTCGAAGGAGGACGTGACCAAGTAGTAGCCGTCCGGGGTGCTGACGATACTCGGGTCAGGGTTGAAGCCCGGAAGGATGGGGTTGGAGTTCATCCTGCCATCGTGCCGTGCAGGCGCGCCCCGGTCAGGCAGGCCCCGGTTCCAATCGTTGGAAGGCGTTCTCCGGTGCCCCGGCCCTAGTAGTGCGCGAATCAAGCTTTGTACAGTCGTCAAAGCAAAAACGCCTCTGACGACGGGAAACACTGTGCCCGAGGTGGGACTCAAACTACATTCCAACTCTTGAAACCGCTGGGAACTCCCGACAACACGCGGAATCGTGACCAGTCCAAAGGATGTCTGGCCCAGTACGAGACGAAAACTGGGAACAATGTCCACACTTCAACAGAGCAAGTCCCGAGCATCTTCAAGAACCATCCCGATCCGTGCTGACGTTGCTCTTGAGTATCTCCCGGGAGACTTCTGTGTAAGGCGTTCGTCTGCCTCGCCGGCGCACCATGCATGCATTGCCGAAGCAGACAGAGTCCCAGCAATGGGTTTACATGGCGGGGTGGGCAGACGATCGGCGGCACCCAACCGGACGCCGCCGTCGTCGTCTTTAAGCTTCCGCTGCCCTACACGGCGGTGTATCCGCCGTCGGCATTGATGACGGATCCGGTCAGCGCCGACGAACTGTCGCCCGCGAGAAAGAGAACCACGTTGGCGATCTCCTCGGGCCGAAGCAGCCGCCCGATGGGTTGTTTGGAAATCATCTGCGAGCGTGTTTCTTCCGGTAACTGGGCCAGCAACGGCGTGTCCACGTAGCCAGGTGACACGGCGTTGAACCGAATACCTTCCTTTGCGTACGTCAGCGCTGCCGAGCGGGTGAAGTTGACGACGGCTGCCTTTGCTGCGGAGTAGGCATTACTGTTTGCTTGCCCCACGTGGGCCAGAATCGATGCCATGTTATCACTGAGGCCGTCCGCGGTTTTGTGCCTCGGCGCCGACCCTCGAGGATGGTGGCCACGGCCCACTTGTTGCAGAGCGCCACGCCGGTGAGGTTGACGTCCAGGACACGCTGCCACTTGGACAGGTCCAGTTCGTGAACGGGGGCCTTCACCTCGGGTATGCCGGCGTTGGCCACCAGGACGTCCAGGCTTCCGTAGGTAGCGGCCGCCGTTTCCATCAGGGCGCGGACCGACTCTTCGTCGGTCATGTCCGTAGGGACAAACTGTGCCTGCCCGCCCCCGGCCGCGATCTTCGCAGCCACACCGGCAGTCGCCTCGCCGATGTCACCGATGGTCACCGCGTAGCCCGCCTCCCCCAGCTTCAGGGCTATGGCTTCGCCGATCCCGGAGCCTCCCCCGGTAACCACCGCGGATCCAGCGTTATGCACGGTCCACCAGTTCGGAAATCCGGCCGCGCGCGGCGGCGAGCTTGGCAATATCCCGGCCGGCACGGTACCCGAAGACCAAGGCGGGGCCGATGTGGGAGCCGTAGCCCGGGTACCCGCCGCCGAATACGCTCACCGCCGCCGAGCCGACGGCGATCAGCCCCGGAATGGCGGCGCCTTCCTCGGTTTCCACCTCGGAGGACCCATTGACGCCAATGCCGGCGAAGGTGCCCAGATCGCCCATCTGGATCTTGGCCGCGTAGTACGGCCCCTTGCCCACGATTGCCAGGTTGGGGTTGGGCTTGTGGTCCATGTCGCCGCGGAAGTTGTTGTACAGGGTGGAGCCTCGGCCGAATGCCGGGTCCTCGCCGCGTTCGGCAGCCGGGTTGAACTCAGCCACGGTGGCCTTGAGCCCATCGGCGTCGATGCCAAGCTTGCCGGCGAGCTCTTCCAGCGTGGCGGCTTTGACCAGGTAGCCGGTCCTGTAGAAGTAGCCGCGGGGCATGGGCCAGGGCTTGGCATAGCCGATGCCGTACTTGTGCATGGTCCTGGCATCGCCGATGACGTAACCGAAGGTCTTGTCCTCGTCTTGGTTGTGCCCGATCATGGCGCCGCCGAAGTCGTGGTAGCTGAGGGCCTCGTTGCCGAATCGTTTGCCGTGGCGGTCCACAGCGATCAGCCCTGGCAGCCCGATGGCCCGGAGGTGCGGGAAGAGCCGCTCCTTGCCGTTGAGGTATTTGAAGACCGTGACAGGCGCCCAGGAGCCCACGCTGAACACCGAGTTGTCGATATATCCGCCGGCGCTGAGCGCCAGGGTGGCGGCGTCGCCGTCGTGGCCCACGGTGGGAGTGAAGTGGTCGTCCCCGTCGGCGTCGTGCGGGAAGTACTTCCGGCGCAGTTCCTTGTTGCCTGAGAATCCGCCGGCAGCCAAGATGACCCCCAGCTTCGCGGTCACGGTGGCGGCATGCTGGCCACCTATGACCGCCCCGGTGACGGTCCCGGCGTCGTCCCGTGTCAGCGAAAGCGCCGGCGAGGAATTCCAGAGCCGGACGCCCAGGTCATCGGCACTTTTAACCATGCGCGTCATCAGCGCATTGCCGTTGGACCGGAGCACCGGCCGCTTGTACCGGGCGGCGTCGAACCAGGTCCGGAGCAGCTTCTTGGCCACGTATACGAAGGACCTGACCGACTGGTTGACGTGGAAGAACTCGTTGATATCGGGGCCCACCTGCGGCATGTAGCCGAACACCGTGTAGGAGCTCATGTACGGCTGCATCAGGAGGCGCTTGTCACCGAGTACGCGCGCGTCAACGTCCTGCGGCAGGATGGCCCGGCCGGAGAGCCTGGCCCCGGGCAAGTCCATCTTGTAGTCCGGGGATTTCTCCGGGTACGTGAACTTCACATCGGTCTCGTTCTCGAAGAAGTCGAGGGCCTCGGGCACAGTGTCCAGGAAGCTGCGGACGCCAACCTCGTTGAAGGTGTCCGGCGCGAGGTTCTTCAAGTACGTTTCCGCTTCCTCGCGGCTGTCCCCCTGCTCCACGCCCTGCTTGTTGCCGGGAGCCCAGGCCCAGCCGGCCGAGATCGCGGTGGTTCCGCCGAAGTACTGCTCCTTCTCGGCAACAATCACGGTCAGTCCCTGCGATGCGGCTTTCAACGCTGCGGCCATCCCGGCCACACCGGACCCGATCACCAGGACATCACACACAACACTCTTACTCATGGTTCTTGCTCCGTTCAGTGGCTGCGCCTCGGTGCGGCAGCCGGGTGGAATGCCAGCCCCCAGTAGAACGGGGATGGGGAACCACCACAGCCGCCATTACCATTGATCGGGAATCCCAAGGAGGATCAGTGGCCAATTCCGCGTCCGGCGAGTCGATGATCGCCCGCTTCGTCAGGGTGGTGAGCGCGTTCGATGACCGCCACCAGACCATGACCGTCGCCGAACTGGCCCGCAGGACCGGGCTCCCGGTCACCACCACGTACCGGCTGGTCAACGAACTGCTGCACGAGCGCCTCCTGGAGCGCGAGCCGGGCGGCGCCGTCCACATCGGAACAAAAATGTGGGAACTGGCATCCCGCGGCTCCAAAATGGTGGGGCTGCGCGAGGCGGCGCTGCCGTTTATGGAGGACGTCCAGTCCGTGGTCCAGCACGCCACCACCCTGGGCATCCTGGATTCGGACGAGATCCTCTACATCGAACGCATCGGCACCCACGCAACTGTGGTGGACATTTCCAAAATCGCCGGCCGGCTCCCGCTGCACGCCACGTCGTCGGGACTGGTCCTGCTGGCCCACTCCCCCGCCGCCTACCAGGACAAAATCCTCGCGAGGCCGCTGTACAAATACACCGACACCACCCTCACGGAGCCGATGGTGCTGCGGCGCCACCTGGCCGATATCCGGCACCGGGGCTTCGCCGCCATGCCCGGCGTGATTGTTCCCGAGACCACTGGCATTGCCGTGCCGGTGTTCGGACCGGACAACACGGCAGTGGCAGCCCTAAGCGTCATCGTGCCGCGGACCGAGGAGAACGACTCCGCCCGGGTGCCGGTGCTCATGGCCGGAGCCCGCGGGGTTTCGCGCGCCCTGGGCTGGCGGGGCGAGCTCAAAGGAACTGTCCGCCGAAGCCAATGAAGCGACTGATTACCGTTCATCGGTAATCCTGTGGTTCCGCTCACAGCACTCCTGCCACGGTAGCTAAGGCGCAGCGACGAGGCTGCGGATTGACGAGGAGCGGAACATGAACATCACGCACGGACGGGTCGCCGGCAAGACGGCGGTCATCACCGGCGGCCGGGGGGACCTTGGCAGCGCCACGGCAGCGCTGTTTGCGGAACACGGCGCCCGGGTTGCCAGCCTGGACATGGCAGGGGCACCGGCCGTTGCCGCCCATGAAAACGTCCGGGAGTACGACGTTGACGTCACCAGTGAGGACAGCGTTGCCGAGGCGATCCGCCGCGTCACCGAAGAAATCGGCGCACCGGACATCCTGGTCAATGCGGCCGGCATCATCGGGCCCGCCGGTCCGTCCCACACCGCCTCCGGTACGGACTTCGACACCATCTTCAACGTCAACGTCAAGGGCGTCTGGCTGATGACCAAGCATGTGGTCCCCGGCATGATCGAGAAGGGCGCCGGCAGCATCATCAACTTCTCCTCCATCCACGGACTCACCGGAGGCAGCAGTGTGCCCCTTTACCACGCCACAAAAGGTGCCGTCCGGCTGCTCAGCAAGTCCGATGCCGCCGCCTACGGAGCCCACGGCATCAGGGTCAACTCCATCCACCCCGGCTCCATGAACACGCGGATGAGCCGGCGCTCCGCGGAACAGTCCACGGTTGGTCCGGAGGCGTACTACAAGCAACTGCTCGGCTCCAACCCGCTGCCCCGGCAGGGGGAACCGGAGGAAATCGCCTACGGCGTCCTGTACCTGGCCTCTGACGAATCCCGCTTTACCACCGGTTCGGAACTGGTGATCGACGGCGGTTACACCGCGGTCTGAGCCGCCCACCCTTGCCGCACCGCCTCCAAACGCGCAGCGGTACTGAACATCTCTCGAAAGGCATCACCATGAAATTCGTCAGTGGAACCGCAGCGGAAACGTACGACGTCGTCGTCGTGGGTTCCGGCGCCGGCGCCCTCACCGCGGGGGCCACCGCAGCCCGGGCCGGCAAATCTGTCATCGTTCTTGAGAAGAGCGACCTGCTGGGCGGCACCTCCGCCGTGTCCGGCGGCATGCTGTGGGTGGCGGACAACCACCACGCCCGCGAGGCAGGCATCGCCGACTCGAAAGCCGCAGCGGCCCGGTATGTGCGTGCGGTGGCACGGGGCCGCGGCCGCGGGGAACTGCTGGATGCGGCGTTGAACTACGGGGACCAGATGCTGCAGTTCGTAGAGGACGAGTGCGGCGTGCGCTTCATATTCCTGGACAACTTTCCGGATTACCGACAGGATCTGCCCGGCGCGCTCGACGGCGGACGCACCATCGAACCAGAGCTCTTCAACAGCGGGGATGCCCTGGGTTCCCTCACCGCACATGTCCGCACGGACGGCCGCGCTCCGTTCACCATGCAGGAGTACGAGGCCTGGGGCGCCTTCACCAAGTTCCCCTGGGTGGAGCTGGACCAGCGCCAGAAAGACGGTTTTGTGGCGAAGGGCCAGGCGCTGGTGTCTATGCTGCTGGCCAGCCTGGTCCGGAGCGGTGCGGCCCTGGCCACGGGCGCCCGCGGGCACCGGCTGGTGACCGACGGCGGCCGGGTGACCGGCGTGGAGCTCGAAACCGGCGAGATCATCCGGGCCAACGACGGCGTGGTGCTGGCCACCGGAGGCTTCGAATGGGACAAGGCCCTGGCCGATTCGATGCTGGCCTCACGGCTGTACACCATGTGCTCGCCGCCTTCCAACACCGGTGACGGCCTGCGGATGTCCCAGCGTATCGGCGGGCAGACCCGCGGCACCCGCGAGGCCTGGTGGGCACCCATGTCGGTGACCGGCGATACCCGGGACGGGCAGCCGATCGGCACCCTCCTCCGGTTCGAACGCCAGGGCCCGGGATCCATCATGGTGAACCGGCACGGCCGCCGCTTCGCCAACGAATCCCAGAACTACAACGACCTGGCCCGGTGCCTGCAGTCGTGGGACTCCGCCGCGAACCAGACCCTCAACACCCCCGCCCATGTGATCGTGGACCACGCCTACATGGAGCGCTACGGCATCCTGGCCCACCGCGCCGGCCAGCCCACGCCGGCCTACCTGACCGAGGCGGCCACAGTGGAAGAGCTCGCCATGAAGATCAACGTTCCCGTCCGGAACCTCGTGGAGACTGTGGCCCGGTTCAACGGCTTCGCCGCCCGGGGCGAGGATCCGGACTTCGGCCGCGGCGAGAGCGCCTACGACAAATACTGGGGAGACGCGGACAACGCCTACCCCAACCCGTCCCTGGCTCCGCTGCAGACCGGACCGTTCTACGCCATGGAGGTGGTCAACGGCGCGTTCGGTACCAACGGCGGCATCGCCACCGACGGGCTGGCCCGCGTGCTCGACGTCGATAACCGCCCCATCGAGGGCCTGTTCGCCGCCGGCAACACCACCGAAAGCGCCTACGCGGCCGGTTACCCCGGCGCAGGCGCCACCCTGGGGCCCATCATGACTATGGGTTACCTCGCCGGGCGGACCATCGCGGGCCAGGATCCCGAGTACGTCCCGGGCTCATTGGCTGGCGGCAACCACGCAGCGGAACTGGTAGGTGCCTGAGATGATCCGCCACACTGTCCTGTTCAAGTTCAAGCCGGACTTCCCACCGGAGGACAAGCAGACCTGGATCGCCGGACTCAACCGGCTGCGCGGCAACATCCCGGGCATGCTCAATCTGGCACACGGTCCGGATGTGCTCAGTACCGAGCGGTCCTTCGATTACGCCATCGTGGCGGACTTCGAAACCGTCGAGGACATCGCCGTGTACAACACGCACCCTCTCCACGAGCCGCTGAAGGCGTACTCGTTCCCCAACAGCCTGCACATCCTCTCGGTGGACTTCCACCTCGAGGATCCCCAGCCGGCTTCCGCCAAGACACCGTTGTCTTAAGGAGATTCACCATGCACATATCACCCGACACACGTACCGCCCCGCCGAAGACGCCGCGGAAGGCGGCCCTGGCATCCTTCCTGGGCAGCACGCTGGAGTATTACGACTTCTTCATCTACGGAACCGCGGCCGCCCTGGTGTTCCCGCACCTGTTCTTCCCGTCCGACGACCCCGCCGTCGGCCTGATCGGCGCACTGGCCACCTTCGGCGTCGCGTACGTGGCACGGCCGGTGGGCGGGCTGGTCATGGGCCATTTCGGCGACAAGCTGGGCCGCAAGAGGATCCTGCTGCTCACCCTGGGCATTATGGGCCTGGCCTCGCTGGGCATAGGCTGCCTGCCAACCTACGATCAGGTGGGGGTCTGGGCCCCCATCCTGTTGGTAGCAGGACGCCTGGCCCAGGGTTTCTCCGCCGGGGCTGAGTCCGCGGGCGCCTCCACCCTCACGCTGGAGCACTCCCCGGACGGAAAACGTGCCTTCTTCACCAGCTTCGTGATGATGGGCTACGCCTCCGGCATGGTCCTGGCCACCCTGGTGTTCATTCCGGTGAGTGCCCTGCCGCAGGACGCCATGATGAGCTGGGGCTGGCGCGTCCCGTTCTGGCTCTCCATCGTGGTCCTCGCCGTGGCCTACTGGGTGCGGACGCACCTCGACGAGACCCCCGTCTTCGAGGAAGCGCAGGAGCAGGAACAGGTCGCACCCATGCCCGTCAAGGAGGTCCTGAAGTTCCAGGCACCGGACGTGCTGCGCGTGGCGGGCATGTCCATCATGGTGGTCATGCAGACGGTGTTTACGGTCTTCGGGCTGGCCTACGCCACTTCCACGGCGGGCTTCGACCGGTCCTCCATCCTGACGGTCAACGCCGTCGCGATCGGGCTGTCCATGCTGGTGATGCCATTGGCTGCGACGCTCGCGGACCGGATCGGACGCCGTCCGCTGCTGCTGGCCGCCGCGATCGGATGTTCCGCAACGATTTTTGTGTACTTCCTGGCGTTGTCCTCGGGCAACATCGTGCTGGTGTTCCTGGCCGCGTTCCTGAACATGACAGTGCTGTACTCGGCGTACAACGCTGTCTGGCCGGCCTATGTGGCCGAGCAGTTCGCCACTCCCGTGCGCTACACGGGCATGGCGCTGGGCAACCAGCTGGGCCTGGTGCTGGCCGGGTTCGCTCCTATGATCGCCAGCATGCTGCTGATGCCGGGCTTGACGGGCTGGATGCCCGTGACTGTTTTTGCGACGGTCTGCATGCTCATTGCCGGCGTCTGTGTCTTTTACTCACGCGAGACGTACCGAACGCCCATTGAAAGCCTGGGCGCACCGTATCTCGAGGGCACTGCCTTGCGCCGGGGACAGCATGCCGCCGCCAAGGTGGAGGCGGGACTGGACAGCCCTGTCCGCTAGGCACCCACACCGCACAGCACTGTGCCCCCGTCGCCTTCGTGGCGACGGGGGCACTTGTCATGTGGGCCTATTCCTCTGGGGCCAGGGTGACGGTCATCCCGTCCAGCCGGTCCTCAAACGCGACCTGGCAGGACAACCGTGAGCAGTCCTCCCTGAACCCTTCGGCGTCCACCAGCAGCTCGGCCTCGTCCTCGCTCCGTTCACCCAGGCTGGTGACGATGTCGCCGTCCAGGAAGACGTGGCATGTGGCGCAGGAGGCTGTGCCGCCGCAGGACGCCAGCACGGGGAGGTCGTTGTCCCGCAGGGCCTCCATCAGGCTTTGCTTCGGCTCCCACTGCACGGCGTGCTGCTGGCCTTCGCGGTCCACTACGGTCAGGGTGTTGGTGCTCATCAGGTGCTCTTTTCTGGGAAGTTGGGGGGGTGTCAGGCAGGTACTGCGGCGGGCTCGCGGGTGGCGGAGCGCGGATCGTCGCCGGTGGCGCTGTCCTCGAGTTTCACGGCCGGGTCCGCCACCAGGGCGGGGTCCAGCGGCCGGCCGGCGGGGATGAGCTTCTTGGCCGGGCGGAAATCGGCCAGTCCGCCCACGGTGTCCACGGCGGCCAGCCGGCCCTCGCGGAGGTACACCACGGAGAATTTCCCGGTGGCGGGATCCCCGCGGACTATGACTTCGTCGTCCGGGTGCATCACGCCGGCGGTTTGCAGCCGGACACCGTGCTGGACGGTCCAGAACCACGGGACCTCCGCGGTCCGGGGCTGGCTGCCGAGGATGTCGCTGACCAGGGCCTCCGCCTGGGCGTTGGCGTTCTGGATGGATTCCAGCCGTTGGCTGGCGCCGCTAAACGGGCTGGTGAACCGGGTGACGTCCCCGGCGGCGTAGATGCCCGGGATGTTGGTCCGGCAGTGTTCGTCCACCAGGACGCCGTCCCGGCAGGCCACCCCCGCGGCTTCAGCGAGCTCCTGGTTGGGCAGCACACCGATGCCGGCCACCACCACATCGGCCTCGAAGTGCCGCCCGTCTGACGTCACGACGCGTTCCACACGGCTCTCGCCGTGCAGTTCGGTCACGGCGGCGCCGAATTTCAGGTTGACGCCCCGGTCCCGGTGGAGGCCCTCGAAGAAGGCGGACACGGGTGCGGAGGTCACCCGCTTCATCACGCGGTCCTGGAACTCCAGCACCGTGACGGAGCAGCCGTTCTTGACGGCGGCCGCGGCCACTTCCATGCCGATGAAACCGGCACCGATGATCACCACGTTCGCGCCGGGAACCAGCGCGCGCTGGATGGCCAGCCCGTCCTGGTAGGTCCGGAGGGCAAGCACCCCATCAAGCTGCGCACCTGGCACGGGAAGCTCGCGGGCACGTGAGCCGGTGGCGAGCACCAGCCCGTGGAACGGGAGCCGGCTGCCATCTGCCAGGATCACTGCCCGGGCGGCGGGGTCGATCGATTCGACGGTATGCCCCGTGATGCGCTCTATCCCCCTGGCCTGGTAATAGTCCTCCTTGCGGAGGAGGGCTGTTTTGTCTCCGGCACCGGGCGTAAGCAGTTCCTTGGACAGCGGGGGCCGCTCGTAGGGCATTCCGTGTTGGGCATCGATGAGGACGATCCGGCCGTCCCAGCCGCCGGTCCGCAGGCCTACTGCCACGGCAACGCCGGCGTGTCCGCTGCCGACAATAACCATAGGGTCTGTGGTTTTCTCAGTCATTGTGTTCCTCCAGGAAGACGTGCATGCGGTGGGGGCCCGCGTTGGTGAGGTTGTTGCCGCGAACCCACTCGATCGGGTGGGCTGGGTCCAGCGTGACCGAGGCCAGGCGCTGGGCCAGCACGTCGGCGGTAATGGTGGTTTCGAGGTGGGCCAGGGGCTGGCCCAGGCAACTGTGCACGCCGTGGCCGAAGCCCAGGGATTTGCTGTTGTCGTGGTCCATGTCGAAGGTGTCGCCGTCGTCGAAGAGGTCCCGGCTGGCGGATGCGTTGAGCAGGCGAACGATGCTGCCGGCGGGGATGGCCACTCCGGCCACTTCCACGGCTTCGGTGGTGATGCGGCTGGCGCGGTGGACGGCGCCGCTGTGCCGGGCCAGTTCCTCGGCGAACTGTGTGGCGTCGGCAGGGGTCTCGCGGATGCGGGTGAGCAGGCCGGGCTGTTCGGCAAAGATGCGGAAGGCATTGGCCAGCAGGATGGTGGTGGTGTCGTGTCCGGCGATGAAGACGAACGAACACAGTTCCTTGGCTTCCTGTTCTGTGAGGATGCCTTCGTCCTTCCACATGCGGGCGATGTGCCCGCCCATGGATGGGCTTTCCTCCGCGTAGAGGCGCTCCAGGGTGTCTTTCAGGTAGGCCCAGAAGTCGTGGGCGCTTTCCTTGTCGGTTCCCGTGCCCGGGGCGTTCCGGGCGAGCCGTCCGAAGGAGGAGAACGTCTCATCGGACCAGAACTTCATCTTCTCGTAGTCCTGGGCGGGGACGTCCAGCAAGGCGGAGATGGTGGCCATGCTGAGCTGGATGGCGTACTCCTCCACCACTTCGCCGCGGCCCTTGGCGAGGAGATCGTCGAGCAGCGCGTTGGCCGTTTCCCGTATTCGGTCCTCAAACAGTTTGATGGCCTTGGGTGTGAAAGCGGTGGCCACAACCTTGCGCAGACGGTTATGGTTCGGCGCATCGAAAAGCGTCAGGAAGGTCATCGGCGGCGGCGAGACCACTTCCGAAGAGAAAATCTTCGGGGCCCGGAAGGCTTTGCGGACATCCTCGTAGCGGGAAATGAAGTAGACATCTGAGACCGGTGACCAGCACCGGAGCACGGGCGCGTTCTGGCGCATCCACGTGTAGTGGGCATAGGGGTCCTCCTGGGAGCCGTCGTCAACAACCTTGAACGGCTCCAGGCCGCTGGGCCACTGCAGTTCGTGGGAGTAGGGCAGGCTGCCTTCCTCGCTGCGTGGAAGGTGCGTGTCGAGCGTCGTTGCTGCGAGCATCGTGGTCCTCTCATGTGGGGCTTCGTCACCGCTGGCCGGGCAGCGGTGATCGGGGCCGGGATACAGGTGAGGCGGGACCGGTCTGGCGCCTGTCAGTGCACCGCGAACAGGGCAACCGTCAGGGCAACCGTCCGGCAGTCCGCCGGCCCACGTCTCGTTTCCACTGTGAGGCGCACCGCGCGGGAAAGGTCGACGGCGTCCATTCAACGGACGCACTGTTTCGAATTTTTTTGGCCACGCTCTCAGCCGTCGCTGCCCAACGAAGGCCGGCGAACCGGAGCGAGCGTCCGGGAAATTCCGCGGGCCGCCGTCATGAGAGCAGGAACGATGACCTGAACGTCGCCCTCATCCCGCGGCACGATGGCGCTGAGCGCCGCCACAACGGAGCGTTCGGGTCCGAAGACAGGAACGGCGATGCCCAGCCATTCGGAGACCCCGATTCCCGGCAAGGCAACGAATCCCTGCTGCCTAACCTCGGCAAGATGCCGCCGGATGAGTCCGGGATCTGTTGGCGTTTCGTCGGTAAGCTTTGTCAGCCGCCCGGCGAGGAAGCTCTCCTGGAAGGCGGGCGAGGAATGGGCCAGCATCACAAGGCCGGGTGAACAGGCATTCAGCGGCAGACGGTCCGTGATCCGCGCAGCGTCCAGAATGGAATCCCGTGCTGACATGCGCTCGACGTAGAGGGCTGACCCTTGGTCCAGAACTGCCAGTGTGGTGTGCTGGCGGACCACGGAGAGAACATCGTCCATAAACGGCAGTGCGGCTTCGCGGACATCCATCGCCGATTGGGACCGAGTGGCAATTTCCCACATGCGCAACCCGATCTGCAGTTCACCGGAATCGGAGCGGCGGATCAGGCCGTAGCCAATGAGTCCCTCAACGAGCCGATGCGCCGTGGATCGGGGCAGGCTGGTGCGGGCGGCAAGGCGCGACATCGTCATGGTCTGCCGGTCGCGGTCAAATGCCTCGAGGACACGGACCACCCGGCCGATCACCGAATCTCCACTGCGAGAATTGGCCACGCCATTGCCCTTTCCACGGACAGATTGGGACCCTGCCAGCCTTGGCAAACTGGCCGCGGGCCTTCAACTATACGTAGACCGCGTGGCCCTACCAATAATGGGGACTGCAAACCGGTGCTGCCAATCACGGGTAGCAGCGAAAACGTCTACGCCTGATTGTTGGCTTCGTCAAGGGGCCGGCCCCCGGAGCGGCCTTAGATGAACCGCTTCCCGGTCCGACTTATGAGCACTCGGTGACGGTCATGTCGTTGCCACTCCCCCGGCACATGAATAGGTGTAGGCCGCCAACGGCCCCATCCAACAAAACCGGAACGAGGAACCCCAAAAACCAGCCACAGGCTCTATACACACGTCGAAGCACAATTCGCCCTGACCTGCGGAAACACTGTGCCCGAGGTGGGACTCGAACTACATTCCGGGCCTTGGGCACTGAGGGAGCCCCCGAAAACATGCGGAATCCGGGGCAGTCCGAAGGCTGTTTGGCCCAGTACGAGAAGAAAAGTGTGGACATTGTCCACGCCCGCTTTGGGGGCGCAGGAGGACTACCGGGGCACCAGATGCCTGGAAATCTCGCCGGCAGAGTCCAGCAAGTCAATAGTGCCCGCGGCGACTCCGACGACAAGATCGAAGCCTTCATCCGTAGTGAAGCCATGCCGGTAACCGTTGATCCACAGCAGCAGCACCATGAGCGTCCATGCCGTCCGTTTGTTGCCATCAACGAGTGGATTGAACCGGGCGACCGACTCCAACAAGGCTGCGGCCTTCACCGCGAGTTCCGGATAGGCTTCCGCGCCCATGACAGTGGTAGCCGGCCTGGCCAATGCCGAGGCCAGCAATCCGACGTCGCGGATATGGAAGCCGTACCGATCAACTACCTGAAGTGCATCCTCAATGTCCAGGTACGCTGTCACGCTTCTTCAAGGCGCTTCAGCAGATCAGCGTCATGACTCGTGACAAAATCAAGCCCCTCGCTGATTTCACGTCGGCGCGCATGGCGCTGCAGAACCAACTCTGCCCCCTGCAACAGAAGCGCAGACTTGGACGTATGTTCCTCGGCAGCCAACTTCTCCAGCCGCCGATCGAGGTCTTCAGGGACACGAAGATTCATTGCCATGCCTTTATGGTACCAAAACGGTACCCCTGACGACTGATGGACCGGACATGGATACCCCGGCCGCGCAGTAGGGCCACGGTGTATTCAGGACGTCGATCAGTGGCGGCCCAGCGGATCGACCCGCCACAAGGACGATGACGCCTTCCTCGGCGTACTCCAGAAGTCTTTTCATTGCCCGGCCGCTCGACCGCCGCCTTGCTAGCGGAAGTCACAACGGCGAAGACATCGCGTTTCTGCACATCCTCGTGGACGCCGGCATTGTCGCCGGTCCGATGGACGTGGAATTTGAAGTCCTGGTCGGTGGTCCGGCTGGGCCAGCCGAGCCCTCCCACGAGGACCCAGCCTCCGCCTAGGAGGACATGTGGAAGGATCTCGATCTCTCTGTCGCAAGGAACAGCGCGCCGCCATGGTCCGGGCGAAGCGGAGTTCCTTGAGCTCGGCACGATGGAGAAGCCGACGCTCTACCGCTTCCGGGTTTACGCCACTGGCCTGGACCAGATGACGGACCTGGTCGCCACGGTGGTGGTCGAGCGGCATCTGGTGCAGGCCTTGGAAGCTCGGTAGGCCAGTGCGC
Organism: Arthrobacter sp. E1SS-5; assembly: GCF_057073715.1. Lineage (NCBI taxonomy): Bacteria > Bacillati > Actinomycetota > Actinomycetes > Micrococcales > Micrococcaceae > Arthrobacter > Arthrobacter sp. E1SS-5. The sequence continues at coordinate 1,959,342 of NZ_CP172703.1, read as the reverse complement.
CGGCGCCGGTGCACCAGCTTATTACTCAATTCTCCCTGACCGCGCTCAAAGTGCGCTGGCTCCGGATGACCGCACCCGATATGGAGAGGGGTGGCAGCCCGTTCAAGCCAGGCCGCACGCAGCGCACAGCGACCTATTGACACTCACGGAGTAACGCGGGTAACTTAGATCACGCGCTCGAGGTAACGCGAGTTACCTCACCAATACCACGATAGAGCCACAAACTATGTGGCCAAAGTCCAGTTCAACGAAGAAAACTTCTGGAGCATCCCGTGGCGGACAACGCCTCCCTAACTTGCCCCCGACCTATTCGGGCATCGCTGCCCCAACAGCTGCTGCCACGGGTGGGGAAGCCCCGGCCTCCCTCGTAGACGTGAGTCTTGAAGAATAAGCACTTCGGGAGCCCATCCGCCGCTCCTTAGAGCAGGACAGCCGACCACTGCCATCCGGCAGGTGATCGGCTGTCCGCTACTAAAGCGCTCTTCGGTCTGACCGCGAAATCAACGTCGAAGAGCAAACCCCAACCCACCCTTCACCTTGCTAAGGAAGACAGGAAGAGATAACCAATCATGACACAAACCAGATTCTTTCTTCAGGTCCGCCCAGGCGTTCGCCCAACGCGATGAACCCGAGAGCACCCGACTCCTGCAATCGCAGCCTGTTCAATTGTCACGGTGCTCCCTAGACGACAACCCACGCCTCCTCCACAGGTCCTCGAACCTCACTCACGGCCATGAAAAGAGAACAATGAACAGCGTCACCTCCACCCTTGAGGCCTACAGGCCTGCCATGCACTTCGCCGCCAAAGATACGTGGCTCAACGATCCCAATGGGCTTGTCTTCCACGAGGGCACCTACCACCTCTACTACCAGAACAATCCCTTCGGAAACGTTCACAGCAACATGTCCTGGGGTCACGCCACCTCCACGGACCTCGTCAACTGGAAGGAACAACCTGTGGCGATCCCCTGCGATGACGCCGAGGAAATCTTCTCCGGCAGCATCGTGGTGGACACTCACAACACCAGCGGGTTTGGCGCGGACGGGAACGCTCCCCTGGTGGCCATCTACACCAGCGCGTACAAACCGGGCTCCCTCCATCAAGGCACACAGGCACAGTCTGTCGCGTGGAGCACCGACGGCGGCTACACCTGGACCAAGTACGCCGCCAACCCGGTTCTCACCCGGAACTCGCCGGAATTCCGGGACCCCAAAGTCTTCCGCTACAACGGCCCGGCGGGCAGCTACTGGGTAATGGTGGCAGTGGAAGCCCATGACTTCACTGTCCTGCTTTACCGCTCTGACGACCTTAAGAACTGGGAATACCTCAGCACCTTCGGCCCCGCAAACGGCACAGGCGGGATCTGGGAATGCCCGGATCTCTTTGAGCTGCCCCTTGACGGCGACGTCGCAGCCATGAAATGGGTGCTGACAGTGAACATGAACCCCGGAGGGCCGAATGGCGGGTCGGCTGGGCAGTACTTCGTCGGAGAGTTCGACGGCGTCACGTTCCGTTCCGAGACAACCCTCACCGAGGGCATGCAGGACCCAGAGCGCGTACCCGACTACCAGTGGCTGGACTGGGGCCGGGACTACTACGCCGCGGTATCGTTCAGCAACGTTCCGGACGGGCGGCGGCTGATGATCGGCTGGATGAACAACTGGCAGTATGCCAACCACATCCCCACTTCTCCGTGGCGCAGCCCCATGAGCCTGGTCCGGGACGTATCCCTCGTTACCGTGAACCGGCAACCCCGGCTCCTACAGCACCCCGTGCCGGAACTAAGGGCGGCTTCGACACCCGGTCCGGTGCAGCAGCTGACCGTAGACGGCCATGTACCGGTTGAGGGCGGTGCGGCGGTACAGCTTATTGACATCACCTTTTCCCCTGGTGACGCGGAGGAACTCGGCCTTGTGGTCAAAGGGTCAGCCGACGGGACGGTCGGGACACGGATCGGGATCCGACCGGGCAGCGGGGACCTAATTGTCGACCGCACCCACTCCGGTGACACCGGCTTCCACGAAGCATTTCCCTCCATCAGCCGCGCCCCAATTGCCGTCCGCGAGGATGGCAACTACACCCTGCAGATCTTTGTCGACCATTGCTCGGTGGAAGTATTCGCGAGCGATGGGCTCGTCTCCGTGACCGAACTGATCTTCCCGGATCCAGCTCATACATCTCTCACCCTCTACTCCACTGGCGGTACAGCCGACGCTGTGCTCCAACTCGCCAACTTCGGAAAGGACGATGCCTAATGGAATACCGCAAACTGGGATCCTCCGGCATGTATATCAGCGAAATCGCCTACGGAAACTGGGTCACCCACGGTGAGCAGATCGATCAGGCCGCTGCCACACAATGCGTCAAGCAGGCACTGGAATTAGGCATCACCACCTTCGACACTGCCGACGCCTATGCCGGAACCCGGGCCGAGGAAGCGTTGGGTGAGGCGCTCAAAGGAACACGGCGTGAAAGCGTGGAGATCTTTACCAAGGCCTACTTCCCTACCGGGGATGGCCGGAACGACCGCGGCTTGTCCCGCAAGCACGTCATGGAGTCCATCAACGCATCGCTGCGCCGGCTGCAGACTGACTACGTCGACCTCTACCAGGCGCACAGGTACGACTACGAGACCCCGCTGGAAGAGACAATGCAGGCCTTTGCCGATATTGTCCGGGCGGGGAAAGCACACTATATCGGGGTGTCAGAGTGGACGACGGACGAGATACGTTCCGGCGTTGCCCTTGCCAAGGACCTTGGGGTCCAGCTCATTTCCAACCAGCCGCAGTATTCCATGCTGTGGCGCGTCATCGAACAGGAGATCGTTCCCCTGAGCGAAGAACTGGGCATTGGCCAGATCTGCTGGTCCCCTCTCGCCCAGGGAGTCCTCACCGGCAAGTACACCCCGGGCGCTGCGGCCCCGCAAGGCTCCCGCTTCCGCGGCGACAACGGCGAGCTGAAAAATGACCACCGCTTTCTCAACGAGGACATCCTCACCCGCGTCCAGAAATTGAAGCCTCTGGCCGAAGAGGCCCGACTGTCCATGGCAGCCTTCGCGGTCGCATGGGTACTGCAGAACCCGAACGTCTCGGCAGCCATCGTGGGAGCATCCCGACCCGAGCAACTCGTGGACAACGTCCAGGCCGCAGGCGTCAAACTGGACCCGGAACTGCTCCTGAGGATCGATGAAACCCTCGGTCCCGTCGTCGAAAAAGACCCAGGGAAGGTCGAGTCCTTCAAAACTCGGCCCTGACCAGCGAACGTCCGGGCCGGAAGACGGCTGGGTTGTCCGCGCCCACCAGCGGCTCATGGTCGGGGCTGCCGCCCCAGCGCCCCGGACAAAGAGCCAGAAGCCCATGGGGCCACTGAAGAAATGTGTTGACACGCGTTAGTAACGCGAGTAACCTAGATCACAGCCCGAGGTAACGCGAGTTACTGGGATTAGAACGAACACCTTACATTTGCATCAGTACTGGCAACCCCCGCTCAATGAAGACCTCTGGAGCATTCAATGGCGAAGACCACCTCCCCCAACAAAGCCGGCATCACCCGGCAACGTGGCGTCACCATGAATGACGTAGCCAAGCATGCCGGAGTGTCCCGCACGGCTGTTTCATTCGTGCTGAACAACCGCGAAGACGCCAGCATCTCGGAGGAGACCCGGACCCGCATCGCTGACGCGGTTCAGGCTTTGGGCTACCGTCCAAATGCCGGGGCGAGGGCGCTGGCATCCCAACGCAGTGATTGGTACGGGATCGTCACGGAGATTGTCACCGCACCCTTCGCCGTGGACATCATCAAAGGTGCCCAGGACCAGGCCTGGATTGACCGCCGGTTCCTCCTGATCGCCCCATCAGACCAGGGCGACGCGGCCGGCCGCAACCAGGGAATGGAGGATGCCGCTGTCGAGAAGCTGTTGGAGCAGCGGGTGGAAGGCCTGCTGTACGCCGCAACGCACCACCGCGGTGTACATGTGCCCCGCAGCGCGCACGAAGTGCCCACGGTGCTCGTCAACTGTTTCGACCTGGACGGTCAACTGCCCTCGATCATCCCCGACGAAAGGGCCGGAGGACGGGTCGCCGTCGAACGCCTCCTCCGCGCCGGCCACACGAAAATCGGTGTAATCAACCTGGACCCGACCATCCCTGCAGCTGTTGGACGTTTGCAGGGCGTCCGGGAGACCCTGGCCGACGCAGGCCTGGAGCTTGACCCAGAGCTGGTGGTAGCCGGGTATGCGACGGCAGACGGCGGTTACGACGCTGCCTGCCAAATCCTTGACCGGTACCCGGCCAAGGACAGGCCAACAGCCCTTTTTTGCCTCAACGACCGCATGGCCATGGGCGCTTACGACGCCATCAAGGAACGTGGCCTGGCCATCCCCGGTGACATCGCCGTGATCGGCTTCGACAACCAGGAACTCATCGCGGCCTACCTCAGGCCCAAACTGACCACGGTTGCGTTGCCGTTCGAAAAGATGGGCGCTCTGGGAGTCCAGACGCTCGCCGCCCTTACAGCAGGACAGCCGATCTCTGCCGACCAGCAGCTGGTCGACTGTCCGCTGTTAGAACGCTCTTCGGTCTGACCGCGAAATCAACGTCGAAGAGCAAACCCCCCACCCACCCTTCACCTTGCTGATGAAGACAGGAAGAGAAAACCAATCATGACACAAACCAGGTTCCTCAGGTCCGCCCGCATTGCCGCGGCCGGACTGGCCGTAGGCGCGATGCTGCTGACCGGCTGCTCGGCAACCGGCAACAAGTCCGGCGGCGCCGACGCCGCGGCAAACGCCAGCGCGTTCCTCACCATCCCCCGCGAGGACATGAGCACCTTCGACCGCAACTTCAACCCCTTCGCCCCCACAGTGAACCCAATGGTTCAGCAGGCAATCTACGAACCCCTGTTCGTCTACAACCCGGCAAAAGGCAACACCGTCCCTTGGCTGGGCGCCTCCTGGGACGCTGCCAAAGACGGCAAGTCAATCACCTTCACCCTGCGCGACGGCGTGAAGTGGTCCGATGGCCAGCCCTTCGTCGCCGAGGACGTGGCCTATACCTTCGAGCTGCAGAAGAAGCTCAAGGGCGGCTTCGAGTACCTCGATTCCGTCACTCCCTCCGGTGCTGACAAGGTGACGTTCACCTTCAACAAACCCTGGTCTCCCGCCCTGTATGAGATCGGTCAGGTTCCCATCCTCCCCAAGCACATCTGGTCATCCATCGCCGACCCTGCGAAGGACAGCAACGCTAACCCCGTCGGAACCGGCCCCTACACCCAGGTGGACAGCTTCCAGTCTCAGTCCTTCGTGCTGAAGATGAACCCGAACTACTGGCAGCCTGAAAAGCAGAAGATCGCCGGTATCAAGATGCTGGCCATGTCCGGAAACGATGCCGCCAACCTGGCAACCGTCAACGGTGATGTGGACTGGTCCACCCAGTTCATCCCCAACATCGAGAAGACCTTCATCGCCAAGGACAAGGACCACCGCCACTTCTGGTTCCCGCCGACGGGCGCGATGATTAACTGGCAGTTGAACACCACTAAGGCACCATTCGACGACGTGAATGTCCGCAAGGCACTGAGCATGGCGGTGGACCGCGACCAGGTCACAAAGATCGGCATGAGCGGATACGCCGCGCAGGCTGACTGCACAGGCCTCTCCGGCAACTACGCGGGCTGGAAGAACGCCGACGTTGCAAACAACTGCACGTGGACCAAACTGAATGTCGACGAAGCGAACAAGATGCTCGACGCGGCCGGCTACCCCAAAGGCGCCGACGGCAAACGCACCCTCAAGGACGGCAAGCCCTTCGAGTTCAAAATCTCCGTGGGCGCCAGCTCCTCCGACTGGCTCTCCGTAGCCAATGTGATTTCCCAGGACCTCCAGGCCATCGGCGTGACCGCTAAGGTGGACTCCCCCGACTGGGCCTCCGTCGTCTCCGGTTACGAGCAGGGAACGTTCGACACCGGCATCGTCTGGAGTGCGAACGACCCCAGCCCGTTCAAGTATTTCAACTCCACTATGGGCAGTTCCACCGTCAAGCCGGTGGGCGTCAAGGCCACGGAGAACTACCACCGTTTCGGCGACCCGAAAGCTGATGATCTCCTGAAGCAGTTCGCCGCCGCCGGAGATGAAGCCGCGCAGAAGCAGGTCGCGAACCAGCTTCAGGTGGAATATAATGCGGTGGCCCCAACGGTTCCCCTGTTCTCGGGCCCTGAATGGGGCGACTACACAGACGTTCACTTCACGGGATGGCCCACGCAGGACAACCCCTACGCAACGCTCTCGGACCGCTCCCCCACCACCGTCCTGGTCCTGACCACCCTGGAACCGCGCAAGTAGCCTGCCACAGTTCTCGACCGGTGGCTTCCGCTGCCGTTTTCCGGTTGCCACCGGTCGAGTGCCTTTTCAATTGCCCCGCCCGGGACCACATCGTCCTGGACCCGCGCCCTCTCCCGAACGGAGCACACCGTGCGCTTTATCCTGCGCCGCCTGGGTTTCTACCTCATTGCCTTCTGGGCCTCCATTACCCTGAACTTCCTTCTCCCGCGTTTCATGCCGGGAGACCCTGTCTCACGCATGTTCGCCCGTACCCAGGGCAAGATGCAACCCGAACAGATCGATGCCCTGCGCAAGATGCTCGGCGTGGATACCCGGCCGCTCTGGGAGCAGTACGTCGATTACATGCACAACGTCCTGACCGGTCAGATGGGCGTCTCCATCTCACGGTTCCCCACCCCTGTCACCGAGGTCATCTCGGCCCAGATCGGCTGGACCCTCCTGCTCGGCGGGACTGCGCTGGTGATTGCCGCCGTCGTGGGCAACCTGCTGGGCATCCTGGCAGCATGGCGCCGGGGCGGTGCCATCGACTCGGCCCTGCCTCCCGTGCTCGTCTTCATCGGTTCCTTCCCCTACTTCTGGCTCGCGATGGGCGCCCTGTACTTGTTCGGCGTCGTTCTGGGCTGGTTCCCTATCCGCCACGCATTCACCGACGGCCTGGAGCCGGCGTTCACCACCGAGTTCCTCGGAGACGTCGCCGCCCACCTCGTGCTCCCGGCGCTGACCATCGTGCTGGTCTCCATCGGTGGCTGGATGCTTGGGATGCGGAACACCATGATCGCCACCAACTCCGAGGACTACATCACCATGGCCGAAGCCAAGGGCCTCCGTCCGGCCCGCATCATGCTCCGGTACGCCGCCCGGAACGCGATGCTTCCGTCCGTCACCAGCTTCGGCATGGGCCTGGGCTTTGTCGTGGGCGGCGCCCTTCTCACCGAGGTGGTGTTCGCCTATCCCGGCGTCGGTTACCAGCTCCTCAACGCCGTACAGGGCCTTGACTACCCGCTCATGCAGGGCCTGTTCCTGACCATCACCGCCGCCGTGCTGCTGGCGAACTTCCTGGTGGACATCCTCTACGTCCGCCTCGACCCCCGCGTGCGCAGCAACTGAGCATTGCGTACCCAGTAACCAAGGGACCTACCATGACCAGCGTTATCCTCCAGCAGCCGACCGAAGCAAAAGCTGCCCGCAAGACCAACCGCGGCTTCATCCACGGACTCGTCACCAACAAGAAGGCCATGACCGGCATGGCCATCATGCTCGTCTTCATCGTCCTGGCGCTGGCCGCGCCGGTACTGTTCCCCGGTGACCCCTCCCGGATCACCGGTATGGCCTCACTGGAGCCGGACGGTGAATACCTGCTCGGAACGACCGCGAAGGGCCAGGACGTGCTCGCCCTGACCATCTACGGCGCCCGAAGTTCCCTTCTGGTGGGCCTTACCGTGGGGTTCGCGTCCACATTCATCGGGATCCTTGTCGGGCTGGCATCGGCCTATTTCGGGAAAATCATCGACGAAGCACTGTCGCTGCTGACCAACGTCTTCCTTCTCCTTCCCGGGCTACCGCTGCTCGTCATTCTGGCCGCCTTCCTGCCACCGGGGCTGGGCACCGTGATTCTGGTCCTCACCGTTACGGGATGGGCGGGATCAGCGCGTGTTCTCCGCTCACAGGCCCTGTCCATCCGCTCCAAGGATTTTGTCGCTGCCGCCGTCGTGTCCGGTGAGCGCGCCGGCAGGATCATGTTCCGCGAAATCCTGCCAAACATGGCATCGGTCGTGATGGGAACACTGCTTGCCTGCGTTATCTACGGCATCGGCGCCCAGGCCGGCCTCGAATTCCTTGGGCTGGGTGACGTCAGCACCGTCTCCTGGGGCAACAACCTCTTCTGGGCCGGAAACGAAGGTGCCCTGCTCACCGGAAGCTGGTGGGTCTTCATCCCCTCCGGCCTTTGCATCGCGCTGGTGGCGTTCGCCCTGGCGCTCGTCAACTACGCCGTTGACGAAGTAACCAACCCGCGGCTGCGGAAGGTCCGCAAACCCGCCTCCACCGAAAGGAGCGCGGCAAAGTGACCGTCTCCCAAACCTCCTTCGGCTCGCACGAACCGGTCCTCGACGTCAAGAACCTCACCGTCAAGTACATCGGCGACACCCGCTCGACCACAGCCGTGGACAACGTCTCCTTCAGCATCGGCGCCGGCGAAGTGTTCGGCCTGGCCGGCGAATCCGGTTGCGGAAAATCAACCATCGCCAACTCGATCATGCGGCTGCTCAAGGACCCGGCCAGGATCGCCGCCGGCAGCATCTCGTTCGGGGGTAAGGATGTGCTGGGCATGAGCCAGGACGAGCTGCGCCGTTTCCGCTGGCAGGACGTCGCCATGGTGTTCCAGTCCGCCATGAACTCGCTGAATCCGGTGCTCACCATCGGGGAACAGATGGCAGACATCTTCACCACCCACGCCGGCTACTCGCGTAAGGAATCCCTTCGGCGCGCAGCAGAGCTGCTGGAGCTCGTAAGAATCGACCCGGTCCGTCTCAAGTCGTACCCTCATCAACTCTCCGGCGGAATGCGGCAACGCGCCGTCATCGCCATGGCCGTGGCACTGAAGCCATCACTCCTGATTCTGGACGAGCCCACCACCGCCCTGGACGTGGTGGTGCAGCAGGAAATCATGGCCCAAATCAAAGACCTCCAGCGCGAACTGGGCTTCTCCGTCCTGTTCATCACTCACGACATGTCCCTGATGGTGGAGCTCTCCCACCGCATGGCCGTCATGTACGGCGGCCGGATCGTGGAAACCGCCAAAGCCCACGACATCTACACCGCCCCGGGGCACCCGTACACCCAGGCGCTCATGGGCGCGTTCCCGCCACTCACCGGCCCCCGGATCCCACTTAAGGGCCTGCCCGACGGCGTGAAGTTCCGGAACATCCCGGACCTCGCCGAAGTTGCGCCCGGCCACTTCGTGGCCCCGTTTGATGCCGACGCCGAAGCCGCCGTTTTTGAAGGAGCAGCACAATGAGCCACGCCGTCCACTCACCCGCAAGGCCAGATGCTTCGACCCAGACCCCGACCCTTGAGGTACGTGGACTCGGTAAGTCATTCCACATAGGCGGCCTGTTCTCCAGCCAGGCAGTCCGGGCGCTGCACCGAGTCGACCTGACCATTGGCCATGGAGAAATCGTGGCGCTGGTCGGGGAATCCGGCTCAGGCAAAAGCACCCTGGCCCGCTGTGTCGCCCGGCTCGAGAAGCCCAGCGAAGGTGCCATCCTGCTCGACGGCGTCGACGTTCTCAAGCGTGACCGTTTCCAGGCCTCACGGGCGTTCCGGTCACAGTTGCAGATGGTCTTCCAGGACCCCTTCGGTTCGCTGAACCCGGCTCACCGGGTTGAGCACTTCCTCCGACGGTCCCTCACAATCCACGGCAAAGGTGGTAGGGGCCAAGGTTCCGAAGAGCAGACGAGGCGCCGGCTCGAAGAGCTCATGACCACCGTCGGGCTTCAGACCGACATGCTCAACTCCTACCCCCACGAACTCTCCGGCGGACAACGTCAACGCGTCGCAATCGCACGTGCCCTCGCCGTCGAACCTGAAGTTATCCTCGCCGACGAACCAACGTCCATGCTGGACGTATCGGTCCGCATCGGCGTGCTGAACCTGATGCGGAAACTGCGCGATGAGCAGGGCATTTCCATGCTCTACATCACCCACGACCTCGCCTCCGCCCGGTACCTCGCGGACCGGACGGCCGTCATGTTCGCCGGCGAAATCGTTGAAGAGGGCGAATCACTGGACCTGCTGGCCAACCCAGCTCACCCCTACACCCAATTGCTGGTCTCAGCCGTCCCGGACCCAGCCAGGGCCGGGTCCTACGACCCAGTTCACCGCGCCAACCTTCGGCAGGCCGTCATGGCCTCCACCACCTGCGCCTTCGAAAGCGACCCCGACCAGCGCTGCTCATCCGAGGAGCCCGTACGGCACCGGGTGGGCGACCCCATCAACCGCCACTGGGTCCGCTGCCACCTCTACCGCCCACGCGCCGGCGCCGGCGGCCATGCATTGGCGACAGAACCCCTACCGGAACCAAAACCTGCAAACTGAAATTCCTGTTCCAAGAACGGACCAACCCGTCCCGTCTGTCCCGGCAGCCCCACATCAAATTCAAACCCAAAAACTGGCACCGCCCTGCTCTACCCAAAGACATCAACATCCTCCCAGCAGCAGCGAGGCTGCCCACCGAAAGGTAACAGATGCACAAGCTACCCATCGTCCCCCGGCGTGCCCTCCTGACCGGAAGCGGAGCCGTTGCCCTTAGCGGATCCCTCGCACTTTCAACGGCATTGGCCGAGCCAGCGACAGCAGCGCCGCCAAACGCTTCCGACACCGCGCCAGCCCAGCTGCCCTCAAAAGGACCAACCCGCATGCGCCCCACCTATCACTTCAGCGTCCCCGACAACTGGAAGAACGACCCTCAGCGGCCCATCTACATCGACGGCGAATACCACTACTACTACCTCTACAACGCCGACTACCTGCAGGGCGGTGCAGGCACATCGTGGCGCCGCGCGACCACCACCGACCACGTCTCCTTCAGAGATCGCGGCGTCGCGATTCCCAAGTTCAGCAACGACAACGGCGACTGCTGGTCAGGCTGCCTTGTCATCGACGAACAAAACACCGCAGGCTACGGTGAGAACGCTGTCATAGCCCTCGTAACGCAGGCACCCCAGGGCCGGCAGGCACAATACCTCTGGTACTCGACGGACCGTGGGCGCTCGTTCCAACCCGGTGGCACGGCGCCGGTACTTCCGAACCCAGGCGTGCAGGACTTCCGCGACCCGAAAGTCATCTGGGACGCTGACCGCGGGCAGTGGTTCATGGTCAACGCCGAAGGGCAGAAGCTCGGCTTCTACACATCTCCCAATCTGCGTTCCTGGCAGCGGGTCGGCGAATTCGTCCGCACGGACCTGGGGATGCTTGAGTGCCCGGACCTTTTCCGCATGACCGCCGACGACGGCACTTCGCACTGGATCCTGGGCACCAGCGCCAACGGCAAAGGCCGCGGCCTGCCGGCAACATACGCCTACTGGACAGGGGCCTTCAACGGCTCCACGTTTGCGCCCGACCATGCCGAGCCGGAATGGCTGGACTATGGCTATGACTTCTACGGAGCAGTGACCTACCCCCATCACGACTCCTCCGGTGCGGAGGATGCCACCCTGCGCAGGGCGCTTGGATGGGCGAACTTCTGGGACTACCCCCACAACACTCCGACCCTGGCGACCGACGCGTACAACGGCGATGACATGATCGTGCGCGACATCCGCCTCAAGAAGGGAGACGGAAGCTACCACCTCGTCTCAACCCCCACCGCCGGGTTGGCCAACCTCGTCAAGCGCACCCACCGTCTTGGGGACGTCAAGGTGACAGGAACCCATGACCTCGATATCAGTTCACTGGCCTATGACCTGACCTGCGAGCTGGTATGGGACCCGGCCGCCCCTCCGGCCAACATCGGCCTTGAGATCTGCCGTGCAGCCGGCGGCGGCCGGCACGTCGCCGCCGGTGCGTTCCTCCGCGGCCCCTTCGCCTACGTCAACCGGCGACCCACCATCAACCCGACCGGCGGGGAAAGCCAGACGCCCATCGATCCCGCGGCAGGGCGTCTCACACTTCGCCTCCTGGTGGACCGCACCAGCGTTGAAATGTTCGTCGGAGACGGACGGGTGGTGCACTCACACCGTGTGTTCCCCCTGGACGGTGACAACAACATCCGGCTCTACGCCAACGAAGGAACGGCCACCTTCGGCAACCTCACGGTCAACGAGATCAACGAGATCAACGCTGCGACTTAGCGCCAACCGAGACGGTTCCGGCAGGTCATTCCACCGCTGCGGCCACCCGGCTGCGGGATGACCTGCCGCTCCCCTACCAACACTGCCCGAGAGACAAACATGGAATACCTCAACCCAGCCCGCCCAGACGCCCAACAGCCTCTTGACGCCGTTGTTGTCGGCGAAGCGCTGATCGATGTTGTCACCACCCCAAACCGCAAGATGGAATACCCCGGCGGATCGCCCGCCAACGTCGCCTACGGCCTCGGGCTCCTGGGCGTCACCACGGGCCTGCTCACGGCCATCGCATCCGATGCCCGGGGAACATCCATAGAGAACCACCTCCACAGGGCGGGAGTTACTCTTCTGCCCGGATCAAAATCCCTCGCCCGCACGGCGACAGCCACCGCAACCGTTGGACCCGACGGATCAGCCGAATACGACTTCGACATCCACTGGGACCTGCCAACAGCAACGCCTGCCTACTTCCCCAAAGTCCTGCACACCGGTTCCATAGCCACCTTCCTGCACCCCGGGGCAGGCGCCGTCAAAACCCTGCTCGAACAAGCCCACAAGCATTGCACCATCACCTACGACCCCAACATCAGGCCAGCCCTGCTTGGCAGCCACGCCGCGGCGAAGGCAACCTTCGAAGACATCGCCGCACTGACCGACGTCGTCAAACTCAGCGACGAGGACGCCCACTGGCTGTACCCCGCGAAAACACTGGAAGAAACCGCTGAGCACATCCTCCGGCTGGGCGCCGGGCTGGCAGTGATAACCAAAGGTGCCGCCGGCTCCCAATTCACCTCCCCGTCCGCCAGCATCACCGTTCCCGCAGTCAAAGCGAGGGTGGCAGACACCATCGGCGCCGGCGACTCCTACATGGCAGCACTCATCCTGGGCCTCCTCACCCGCGCCACCGAGGGCTTCGCCCCCACCGTCATGGAGCAGCTGGGACGCACCGCAGCAGCCGCAGCGGCCATCACCGTGCAGCGCGCCGGGGCGAACCCGCCGACCCTGGACGAACTGACATCTGCGGTGGAGGCACCTGCCTCCCCACCACGAGTCTTCGCATGGGATCAGGCATAAACAAAACAACCCTGCGGGCAACAAAAGTAAAGGACCGCGTTTACCCTGTTAGGAGGAGCCGACAATGACGTCTGAAGAGACACCGGGGCAGCAAGCCCCTTCACATTCGCTGCGGTCCAGCAGCAGGTTTGCACAACTCACCCGCGTTCCATGCTGGGCCTGACAGGGACCGCGGTCGCAGGGCCGACCGTGGGCGCGTGGCCCGGCTTACCGCCGCTGACATTCCAGGCCGTGGCAGCAAGGGCCTTACACACCGCCATCCTGGGGACGGCAGCGAATGCTGCGGCCCGCCAAGGCTTGATCCAGCCCTTCATCGCCCCGCATCCCGATATCCCAGTGCAGCTGCAGGCGATTCAGGGTGCGGACTGGAAGGACTTCTTTTCCAAGGTCCTGACCATGGTTGCTGCCGGAACGCCGTCGGCTGATCCCGGGAAGGGGTCTGTCCGACACCCTGCTGGCCCTGATCCTGCCAGCCATTCCCACGCACCCTGCGCGAAGGCCTCACGGCCGGCGCCAGCAAATAGCGCAGCTCTCGTAAAAATACAGTCACTCGAATGCCATGGAGGGGGGTGGACTGCCCACCACCTTAGCGAAGAATGAAAGAGAGCGGCGCTCAGCCGGTGCCGACAGTACCGTGTACCGCTGTCCCTCGTCCGGCCCCCGCCGCTGAGCCTGCCTTGAGCTGCTGGGCAAGCGATGCCACAAGGTCCTCCAGCGGCTGGGTGATGTCGCCCCTGACATGCCGTTCGTCCGGCTCGAGTTCCTCCAGCGCGGCAAACTGGGATGCCAGCAGCGCCGGGGGCATGAACTCGTGGGCCCGCGCTTCCATCCTCGCCCCTACGGTGGCTGCGTCGCCGGCCAGATGGATGAAGACAACGTCCGGTGCATAGCTGCGTAGCAAGTCCCGGTAACGTCGTTTCAAGGCTGAGCAGGCGACGATAGGCGGAACTCCTGTGCCGCCGTCGGCCTTTCCTGCAAGCAGCTCCCCCAGCCGGCCCAGCCACGGCTCCCGGTCGGCGTCCGTAAGCGCAATCCCGTCGCCCATCTTTTGCTTGTTGGCGGCTGGGTGGAAGTCATCCCCGTCGAAGAACGGCCTGCCCAGGCGCTGGCCCAGCAGCGTGCCGACCGTGGACTTTCCGCAGCCGGATACGCCCATCACCACCAATGGAGGCAGGTTGTCACTCACTGGACCTCCCTGGCTTCACCGAAGCTGAGGAGCACTTTGCCGGAGCTGGTGGAGTCCTTCGCCACTTCGAACGCGTGCAGGGCCTCGGCCAGCGGGAAGTCGTGGGTGATGACGGGGCTGATGTGGAGGGAGCCGTCCGCGAGGGCGGCGATCACCTCGTCGATCTCGTCGTTAAACCGGAACGAGCCCTTGAGGTCCAGCTCGCGGGTGATGGCCAGCGAGATGGGCACCGGCTGCATGCCCGTGGGAAGCAGTCCAACCATCACAACAGTGCCGCCGCGCACCGCGCCCTGAATGGCGGAGGCCAGGCCGTGGTGGCTGCCGGAAGATTCGATCACGACGTCGGCCTCAACTGCGGCGATCGCCGCAGTGTCCGCGGCGTTGATTACCTGGTCCGCGCCGACGGCCTTGGCGATCTCCAGCGGCTTGGGGTGCAGGTCGACGGCGGTGATCCGGGCGGCGCCCGCCCGCTTGAGGACGGCGACGGCCAGGGCGCCGATGGGACCGGAACCGATGACCAGCGCAGTTTTTCCGCGGACGTCGCCGGCGCGGGAGACTGCGTGCCAGGCCACTGAAGCCGGCTCGATCAGGGCGGCAGTGCGCAGCTCCAAGCCTTCCGGCAGGGCGCGCAGCATCCTGACCGGCAGGTTCACATACCTGCTGAAGGCACCGTCGGTGTGGGGGTAGCGGGCCGCGCTGCCCAGATAGGTGCAGCCCGGCGAAAGGTTGGGCCGGTCCGCTGGGTATTTTGCCTCACCAGGACCGGGCGTTGCGGGATGGACGGCGACGGCGGTCCCGGCGTCCGGGCCCGCACCGTTCGCTGCCGCACGCACCACCACGCCCGATATTTCGTGGCCCAGGACCAGAGGGGCCTTCAGGATCGACTCCCCGGCGGCGCCGTGCAGCCAGTAGTGCAGGTCCGAGCCGCAGATACCGCCGTACAGGACTTCCACAACCGCTTCATCAGGTGCCGGCTGAAGCAGCGGGACCTCGTCGATGCGCAGGTCGCCGGCAGCATGGGCCACCAGGGCAGGACCCGAAGCGGGAAGGGACTCAGTATTCAGGGACATCAGACCACCACCGTCATTCCGCCGTCGATAAAGATTGTCTGGCCGTTCACGAAGTCCGAGCCGCTGGAGGCCAGCCACACCACCGGACCGGCAAGGTCCTGCGGAGTGCCCCAGCGGTTGGCCGGGGTACGGCCCAGGATCCATGAGTTGAACTGCTCATCATCCACCAGGTTCTGCGTCATTTCGGTGTGGATGTACCCGGGCGCGATGCCGTTGATCTGGAGCCCGGAGGCGGCCCATTCGGCCGTCATGGCGCGGGTAAGGTTCCGCAGGCCGCCCTTGGCCGCCACGTACGGGGCAATCGTGGGACGGGCCAGGTCCGTCTGGACCGAGCAGATGTTGATGATCTTGCCGCGGCCGCGCGGGATCATTCGCCGGGCAGCTTCGCGGCCCACCAAGAACGCGCTCGTGAGGTCGGTGGAGAGGACGCGTTCCCAGTCGGCCACGTCCAGGTCCAGCATAGGCACGCGGTGCTGGACGCCGGCGTTGTTCACCAGGATGTCCAGCGGGCCCACGTTCTCCTCGACCCAGGCGATGCTGCGGGCAGCGGCGTCGCCGTCGGTGACGTCGAAGGCGACGCTGGCGATGCGCCCGGGCAGGAAGTCGGCGGCAAGTGCTGCCTCAGCTTCCTTGAGCCGCTCGGGGTTGACGCCGTTCAGCACTACCGTGGCGCCGGCGTCGGCCAGTGCACGGGCCAGGGACGAGCCAATACCCCGGCTGGAGCCGGTGACAAGGGCGACGCGGCCGGTCAGGTCGAAGAGCGGGCTCATGCAAACGGTCCGTCCTGAACGAGGTTTTTTGGGGTTTCGCCGGCGGCGAGTGCCTCGAGCTGTGTTTTGAGCAGTTTGAGGATGCGTGGCTCAAAGGCTGAGGCGTTGCCGCCCACGTGCGGGGTGATCAGTGCGTTCTCCGTGGACCACAAGGGGTGGCCGGCGGGCAGTGGTTCGGGATCTACGACGTCGAGTGCACAATTAAGGCGGCCGGACACGACTTCCGCGGTGAGCGCCTCGGTTTCAATCACAGGTCCTCTGCCCACGTTCACCACCAGGGCGCCGTCGGGCAGGGCTGCCAGGACTTCCCGGCCTACCAGGTGATGGGTGTTCTCGTTCAGAGGCAGGACGGAGACCAGGATGTCGTGGTCAGCGGCCAATGCCACCAGCTCATCGGGGCCGTGGACCTGGCCGTGCTCGTCCATGCGGGCGGAGCTGCCCACCCGGGTGATGGTCACTTCGAAGGGCTCCAGGCGGCGGGCCAGCTCTTTCCCGATTCCGCCGATCCCCAGCAGCAGGACCTTCCGGTCAGCCAGGGACTGCCGGCGCTGCGGTTTCCAGCTTTCAATCTGCTGGTCCCTCACGGCCTGGTCGATGCCCCGCAGCTTGGCCAGGATGAGCCCAACGGCCAGTTCAGCGGTGGCAGCTGCATGGACACCCGAGGCGTTTGCCACTGCGGCGCCCGGACCAGCCGCCTCGCAAACGCCGTCGTACCCCGTTGACTGCGTCTGCACGAACCTAAGGTCCGCCACCTGGCCCAGGGAAGCGAGCACCGCCCCGGCGTTCAGGTACGGCAGAATGACACCATCGATGGCGCCTAGGTCCTCCCCCGGTGCTTCCTTCATGTCCCAGACCACCCCGCGGAGGCCGCCGGGAAGCGGCGAAAGGTCGGCCAGGAGCTGGCGGTCGGGAAAGCTGACGGTGTGCACGTGCTGCATCGGTGGAGCCTATCGATTGTTGGTGGGTGGCTGCAGGGGGCGGAACATTGCTGCTGGGCTAGTCTTCAACCCGGCGGTCGAAGACCAGGCCGCCCGGGACCTGGAAGGTGGGCATGAGTTCAAGCATGCCAACATTCACGTGCCGCGGGGTTTCGATGGCGTAATCCAGGGCGTTGACAATGTCATCGGTGGTCAGTGACTCGTAGCCTTCGTAGTACGTCTCCCAAGCCTCTTTCATAGCCTCGGGGCTGCCGCCCATGTTCCGGCCGAAAATCTCGGTCTCCACGCGGCCCGGGCAGATTTCGGTGACGCGGATGCGCTTGCCCACGGTGTCGTTGCGGAGCTGTCGGGAGGTCTGGTGCACGGCGGCCTTGGTCGCGTGGTAGACCGTGTGGCCATAGAAGTTGTAGGTAGCGGCGATGGAGCTGATGTTGACGATGTGGCCGAGGTCCCGCTCGACCATTCCGGGCAGCACCAGGCGGGTGAGCTGCAGCAGTCCGCGGAGGTTCACGTCCACCAGTTCGTCGACGTCTTGCTCCGAGGAGTCCAGGATGTTGCCGGGGCGGGAGACGCCAGCGCAGTTAATCAGCACGTCCACCTTGAGGCCGCTTACGACGGCGGTCAGCGCGGCGGTGTCGGTCAGGTCCACCACGTGCGGGACTGCTCCCGTGCGGTCAGCCAGTTCGGCAAGGCGTTCCTCGTTGCGGGCCACGGCATGGACGGTGAGGCCGCGCTTGGTGAGGCGTTCGGCGATGGCGGCGCCCATGCCGGTGGATGCTCCGGTGACGAGGGCGGTGGTGTAGTCAGAAAAGGACATTGGTTCTCCAAAGGTGGGGAATGGTGGGTGGCCTTGGTCCGGCACGGGACCGGACCTCTGGACTGATGGTCGGGGGTGGTCAGGCTCCTGACGCTGGGCTGAGTTGATGCCAGCGCTCACCGGCGCCGATGCCGAGCAGTCCGAAGACGGTTTGGATGGTGCTGCGGAGCCTGTCCAGTTCAAGGCACGCCGCCCGATGTGTTGCCGTTGCTTCAGCCACGGTTGTCTTTCGAAAGGTGACGTTGTGTCCCGGTCTGGCCTGAGCCAGGAGGTCCAGGGAGCGGCTGGTGACCACGGCGAGGACCGGGTAGCCCGCTGTGACACCGCGTCCGCGGTGCAGGACCAGCAGCTCTTCCCGGGACGGCACCTCGATGGCCCCGACCGGAACGCCGCGGGAGAGCACTTCCGACGTGAGCTGGCGCTCGGGAAGGGCGCCACCGAGCCGGAGCCCGATGTGGTTGCTGCGGGGGCTCACGGTGTACTGCGTAGTGAACAGCAAGTCCGCTGTGTCCCCGAATTCCGCCACGTCCGGCCCGTCGGTGACGTCGATGACAGGGCTGGTGGTGAAGGCGGGTTTGGTGAGGCCAAGACGGAACAGCGGCAGCCCGAAGTGTGGCTGGGTGATGGGGGCCGTCGTCGTGCGCGTTTCCAGACGGAAGCCCTCCACGAGTTTCAGTCCGAAACCGACGACAGTGTCCGGCGCGCAGCTGCCCAGCAGCCGGGGGACGGTGAAGGATCCATGGACGGCGATGTAGGCGCGCAGTCCGGTCCGGATCCCCCGCACCGCCACGACCTCGCCTGCCCGGACGGACACCGGCTCCCACTGCGGGCACTCGCGGCCACCGACGGTGAGGTCAAGGGTCGCACCGGTGACCGCGATCAGGAGGTCTGTAGTGGCGCGCATCCTAAAGTCCAGGGCGGTCAGTTCCAGCAGCGGCTGGTTCTCTTCGTTGCCGGCGAGGATGTTTGCGGCCTTGGCGGAAAACTGGTCCAGGGCACCGTTGACAGGTAGGCCAAAGGCGGGCCCCTGTGTCCGGCCAAGATCGGTGACTACGGAGTGGCCAGGCTGCAGGATGACGAGTGAACCGGTCATGGCCGCGCCTCCAGGAACTGCCCGGCGAAGTTTCCAAAGTCGTCTGCGGGGATCCGGTAGAAACGCAGCTCGTCGCCGGGGACGTAGGGCACCAGCGGTTCACGGGATACGTCCAGGACAGACAGGGGGGTCTGCCCAATGACGCACCAGCCGCCAGGTGCAACGGCCGGGGCAATCACTGCCTGGCGTCCGGCGACGGACACGGCACCGGCGGGGACCGATAACCGGGGGTCTTTCAGCCGGGGCACCGGGACGGGGAAGTCCGGCCCGTCCATCATCGGAGATCCTGCCGGCGCGCCCAGGCAGCGGATGACATAGGTCTTTTCCGTGTGGCGCGCGATGATGTCCCCAACGTCCAGGCCCTGGTGCTCCGCCACGCGTTCAAGGTCGGGCCCGAATTCGCCGCCGTACACGACCGGCACCTCGAACCGGCGGGGCTCGCGCAAAACGGTTCCGGTGAAGTCCAGCTGGCGCATGCCCAGCAGGACGAACGCCCGGACCTGACGTGGAGAAGTGAGGTACGGATCGAATTCGACCAGGACCGAATCGTAGGTGGGAACGGCGCCATGGAGGCCTTCGACGCCGGCCGTTGCCAGCCAGGCAGCCAGGGAGTGGACGGTTGCCCAGTCGGCTTCCGGGTCGCCTGATTGGGCCACCACGCGCAGGGCCGCATCGCCGGACTCGTAGATCTCCAAAGCTTTCCGGGGCGTTGTTGCTGAGACGGTCATGGTCAGGAAACCTCTTGCTTCGCGTCGAGGACTTGGGCCACCGGGGCGATGGTGACGCCTGCGGCGACCAGCTCGCTGCGTATCAGGCGGGCCAGTTCGACGGCGCCGGGGCTGTCCCCGTGCAGCAGTACCGTGTCCGCCTGGATGGGCAGGTCGCTGCCGGACGCGGTTTCAATAAGGCCTTCGCAGACCATCCGGACGGTGCGCTGCACAATGACGGCGGGGTCATGGATGACGGCGCCGGGCTGGCTGCGCGGCACCAGCGTACCGTCCTTCTGGTAAGCCCGGTCGGCGATGCCAACAATGGCCACCCGAAGTCCGCGATCCGTCGCCGCATTAGCCAGTTCCCCGTCCTGGGCAAGTACGATCAGGCCAGGGTTGACGCGGACGGCAGCGTCGGCGACGGCCTGGGCGTAGTCAGCCCTGGTTGCCACGAGGTTGCCCAGGCGGCCATGAGGTGCCAGATGGGAGACGGAGCCGCCGTGATAGGCGGCGAACGCGGTCAAGGCCCCCAGTTGGTAGATGACGTCGTTGCGGACTTCGTCAGCCGTGAGGTCCATGGCCCGGCGGCCGAAGCCACGCAGGTCCGGAAAGCTTGGGTGTGCTCCGATACCAACGCCCTTGCGGACACATTCGGCCACCGTGGCATTCATGATGTCGGGGTCGCCTGCATGAAAGCCGCAGGCGATGTTTGCGCTGGACACGATGTCCAGGAGGGCCTTGTCGTCACCAATCGAGTAGGCACCAAAGCCTTCACCAAGATCCGCGACAAGATCGACTGCAGGCATTTCGGGCCTTCCTCTGCTGGGTGTTCGGGCATAAATGAGTGTGGCACCGGGATTTCGACCACACAAAGACATAATCCATGTCACGGGATAGGGGACGGTTATGACCCCGCCAGCGTGAATCACGCCGACCCAAAGAATGTATTGGAGCTTGTTTCAGAAGTTTGAATATCACGCAACCAGACAACCCTGCCCCGCTTTATGCAGGAAATAAATGCTGTCATTGGAAACGGCTATGCCCGCCGCAGGGATAGAATGTTCTAGTCACTGATAAGTCATCTGCAATTAACCTATGCCCGAGACTCGGATCACACAAAGACGTAATGCCTGTCCCGCCATAGCGCCAACGTATGACCCCCACGTACTGTGCCGTCCCCGCCGGAAAGAGGAGCGCTATGGACACCCGTAAGCTGGCGTACTTCGTCAAGATCGTCGACTCAGGAAGCATCACCAAAGCGGCGGCCGCACTCCATGTGGCACAGCCCGCCCTGAGCCAGCAGGTGTCTGCCCTCGAGACCGACCTCAAGCAAAGGCTCCTTATCCGCAGCAAGCAGGGCGTCGAGCCCACCGCGGCGGGCCACACCCTCTACCGGCACGCCCAGACCATACTGCGCCTGGTGGAGCAGGCCAGGAATGACGTCGCAGCCTCCGGTGCCGCCCCCTCCGGCCGCGTCTCCATCGCAATCGCACCGTACAGCATGGCGTCCAGCCTCACCCCGCGGATCATCAGTGAGGTGGCACGGCGCTACCCCGATATTGTCCTCCACGTGACCGAAATCTACGGCGGGGTGCTGAGTGAGGCCATCAAGAACGGGCGCCTGGACATGGCGCTCATCTACGAGCCCGGCCCCATCCGCGGGGTACAGTTCACCACCTTGATCGTGGAGGACCTGTACCTGATCGTGAACACTCGCCGGGAATTGCCGGTCTCGGCGGACGCGGAGTCCATCACCCTGGAAGAAGTGTCGACGCTGGGCCTTTTCCTGCCGGAGCAGATCCATACGCTGCGCCAGGTGGTGCAGGCAGGCATCGAAAACAAGGGCCTGAAGCTGAAGCTGGTAGGCGAGGTGGAATCCGTGCCCTCCCTCACCCGGCTGCTGCGCACGGACCTCGGGGCGACTATCCTGCCCAAGTCCGCGGCGGATGCCCTGTTCCATGAGGAGGACTTCCGCGTCCTGCGGATCATCGAGCCCGCACTGCAGTGCAAGATCGCGCTGTGCACGCCCGACCACGAGCCCTTGTCCGAGGCCGGTTCAGCGGTCCTGCTCGTCCTCAAGGAAATGCTCCAGGAAATACTCCGCAGCAAATACCCTCCACTGCCGGCCAAATGACCGGCGGCACCATAAGGCCGGCTTATCAGGGCACTCTTGTTTCGTCTTATTCAGCCCCCACCGACAGTCCTAGGATAAATGCCATAAAGGGTCGCTGAATAACAGCGCTTCCTCGCAAATAAATTCCTTGGAGCCCAGCCATGAAAAAGATCACCAGCCTTCAATACCGGAAAACTTCGGAAAGAAGAATCCAGCTCAAAGCGGGCACCGGGTCGCACTGCCCCACCAACGGCTTCTGGCGGCCCGAGGACGGCCCCGCCGCAGAGCCGGTGTTCGTCTTCGAGGGAAGCATGATGCCGCCGGGCAAGAGCGGCGCCACCATGTGGTACCTGGACGATTCCCA
Organism: Arthrobacter sp. E1SS-5; assembly: GCF_057073715.1. Taxonomy (NCBI): domain Bacteria; kingdom Bacillati; phylum Actinomycetota; class Actinomycetes; order Micrococcales; family Micrococcaceae; genus Arthrobacter; species Arthrobacter sp. E1SS-5. Next base: position 1,937,023 of record NZ_CP172703.1, on the reverse strand, counting down.
AGTGGGTCCCCCCGCGTACCTCCTGCCCGGCATGAACTGAGCAGGCCTCCGGCCCGAAGAAGCCGCAAGAGGCAAGGCCCGGAGTTCCGAAAGGAACCCGGGCCTCTTGGTTTTAACCGTCGAATGCTGGGTAGCTGCCGTTATGAGGAGGCATAACGGCAGCTACCCGGCAACGGACGGAGCTACAGCGCAGGCTCCAGCTCCGCATCCTCAACGAGCAGCCCCTTGGCCTTCAGCACGTCGGTGAGCTTGCACAGCTCAATGGTGGTGCCGCCTTCCTTGTAGCGGCGGATGAGGTCGTCCTCGGCGTCCACGCGTGCCTGGGACAGTCCGATGACTTCCTCGATCTCGTCCTTGCGGACCACCACCACGCCGTCGGCGTCGCCCAACAGGACGTCGCCCGGGTGGACGATCTCATCGCCGAAAACCAACGGGTGGTTGATGGGGCCAATGGTTTCCTTGACCGTTCCCTTGATGCAGACACTTCCGGAGAAGACCGGCAGGCCAAGTTCGATCAGGTCCTTGGTGTCTCGGACGCCCGAGTCTGTGACCATGCCGGCCACGCCCTTCGCCTTCATGGCATTGCCCAGCACGTCGCCGAACGTTCCGGCCTCCTCGTACTCTCCGGCTGCAACCAGGACAACGTCACCCTTTTGGGCATAGTGGATGGCCACCTGGAGCATCAGGTTGTCGCGCGGCGCGCAGACAACGGTGACGGCCGGGCCGCAGAAGGACATGCTGCGGTCGATGGGCTTGATCTTCGAGCTCAGGGCGCCTTTACGGCCCTGCGCCTCGTGGACTGTGGCGGAGGAGAACTTGGAGAGCCGCTGGATGGCATCTTCAGAGGGCCGGTCGAATTTTGTCTTGACATGGATCATGGCATTGCTCCTGTAGGTGAAGGTTGGGTGTGATCAGGCCAAAGCCCGGACGGCTTTTTCGATGGCAGCGATGGATTCTTCGATCACGGGCAGCCCGGTGGCGTAGGAGATCCGGAAGTAGGGGCTCAGGCCGTACGCCGAGCCCTGGATAACTGCTACGGAAGCCGCCTCGAGCAGGTAGATGGTGAAGTCCTCGTCGTTGGCAATCTGCTTGCCCTCCGGCGTCGTCTTTCCAATCGCACCACCGCAGTTGACGTAGGCGTAGAAGGCGCCGTCCGGCGTCGCGCAGTGCAAACCTTCGACGGCGTTGAGGCCGGCAACTGCCCTGTCCCGCCGCTCCCGGTACACCTCCATGCTGTCGCGCACGAATGTCTGGTCCCCGGTGAGTGCCGCGTCGGCGGCAGCCTGGCTGACGGACGACGGGCAGGAGGACATTTGGGACTGCAGTTTGTTGATGGCGGCCACCAGGGGCGCCGGACCACCCGCGTATCCCAGCCGCCATCCTGTCATGGCGTACGCTTTGGAGACTCCGTTGGTGACCAGCACGCGGTTCTTGAGTTCGGGTGCCACCGCCACCAGGCTGGTAATGGGTTCGGCGCCGAAGTGGATTTCGTCGTAGATCTCGTCGGTGAGGACGTAGACGGAGGGGTGATCCTTAAGGACGGCGGCCAGGCCGGCCAGCTCTTCGCGTGAGTAGACGGCACCGGTGGGGTTGGAGGGCGTATTGAGGATGACCCACTTGGTGTTGTCGGTGAGCGCGTTGGCCAGGGCTGCGGGGGTGAGCTTGAAGCCGGTCTCCTCGCCACAGGGAACGATCACGGGGGTGCCCTCGTTGGCCAGCACCATGTCAGGGTAGGACACCCAGTAAGGGGCAGGGATCACCACCTCGTCCCCGGCATCGAGGGTGGCCATAAAGGCAGTGAAAATGACCTGCTTTCCGCCGCCGCCGATGGTGATCTCGCCTGGCGTGTACTGCTGTCCGGTCTTGCGTTCCAGCGTCTGCAGGATGGCCTTCTGGAGTTCGGGAGTGCCCGTGACGGACGTGTACTTGGTTTCGCCGCGGCCGATGGCTGCAATGGCGGCGTCCTTGATGTGCTGCGGGGTATCGAAGTCCGGCTCACCAACGGTCAGGTCCAGGATCCGCCGGCCCTCAGCCTTGAGCTCCCTCACCCGGGCCGCCGCGGCCACGCTCGGCGAAGATTTGATACGGGTTACACGTGAGGCAGGCACGAATTCAGGCATGTTCTCTTCCAGGGTTCCAGGACGATGAGTGGGATTCATTCGAGCCTAGGGAAGAAGGGACCGCCTTGGATAAGACCTAAAGTGCGTGGACGGATAAGAAGCCCTTATGACGGAGCAGCCACAGCATCCCCCTATAGCACCACGTACTTTCAGTATTGCCCGACCGGCTTTGGCGCGGCGTAACGTGCAGGGTGGACAACGGCGCCGCAAGGAGGAGTACGACGGCGGCCCGCGCGTTGTGCAACGTCCGCCAGGCATCGGGCGCGCCTTTGGCAGGCCGCGAACGGCTGCAACACCTGCGTACGGACACGGAACGGCTATGGATCAAGGAGCAGAGGTGGCCGGAAGCCAGGTATATGAACGGACGCATCCGCTTGCAGTACGTAACGGGACAGGCAACGGTGCGCCGCGCGCTTACCGGTACCGGGGCGCACCAAAGCGGGATCCGGCCGCAGCCCGGGCCCAGGAAATCCTGGCCACGCTGGCCCAACTGCGGACGACCATCGCACTCCGGTCCAGCAGGGTGCGTGCCCTCACCACCGAGCTGGGTGACTGCATTGCCCAGGCCCTGTGTGATGGCGTGAAGGTGGCCGCCCTCGCACAGGCCGCCGGCCTGCCTGGCGCCAGTATCCGGTCTGCCGCGGTGGCACGCGGCGAGCTGTACCCGTCAGGCCAAACCCGAAGCGGGCACCTTGACCTCATTGCAGGGACGGCCGCGGAATTGGCGGCAGCCGCGGGCGCCCGGAGGAGCGCGGAAGAACAACGTAGGCAGATACTGGCCCTGGCCAGGAAATCGCGGCTCCTCGACGACTACCAACTCGCCGGAGCAAGCGGACTGAAGTCCGACGAGATCCGAAAAGTGACCAGGGGCGTCGCTTAGGTGGGGCCTAACCACGTTGACCTTTCCGGCCTGATCCGCTGCCAGCGGTCTTCCGCCCGAGGATAAAGGACTCGTGTTTCGGCCAGCCTAAGCCCAGTGGGTTACGAATCACGAGGCACACTCGTGCAGCAGTCCCAAGGGCCCGCAAGAGTCAGCCAGTTGGCAGCGGATCGCCACCGAATTCCTCGGTCAGCACCTCTGATGCCCTCAAAAGTACCTGCCAGGGGCGAGGCGCCGTCCGAGCGCAAGCCGCCGTCGTCGCCACAGAATTGCGCGGCTGGCCACTGACTGTGACTCGAGTTGCACCCTCTGAGCCTCAGCAGTGCTCGCCCGCCATTAGCCGCCAACGCTGAGAACTAAGGGATGGCGGGACAGCTCCAAGGCCTCCCGTTCCACCTCGAGCTTCCTGCTGTCCAAGGTCTGCGTTCTTCGATTCCATGCCATAACGAATCGCTATGTAGGTACATAAAAGCGGACTTTGTGTGACCCACACCGCAAACGTTAACTTGATGTCTGGGGCCGGTCCGCAAAGCCGTAAACACGGTTTGCGAGAGAGCTCACAGCAGGATCAACCGGATATTTCACTCGAGATCTCTTTCCGAGAGCCCAGGTGCAGCGGCAGCCGGTGTCCACCCATCACCAATGGAGACGAAATGACAGAAACCACACTTCCCAGGAAGACCCCGGTCAGGGCCGCAGTCGCGGCCTGGATCGGCACGACGTTGGAGTACTACGACTTCGCGGTGTATGGCACCTCGTCGGCGTTGGTTCTGAACGTGCTCTTCTTTTCACCCGAGCTGCCCCAGGGCATCAGCGTGCTGCTCGCCATGATCACCTTCGCGGTCGGCTACGCGGTACGACCCCTCGGCTCCCTCATCCTGGGACCGATGGGCGACCGCCGCGGACGCAAATTCGTCATGATGATCACACTGTTCGGCATCGGCGGCTGCACCTTCCTGATCGGCTGCCTGCCCACGTACGCCCAAATCGGTCCCCTGGCGCCCATCCTGCTCGTGCTAATCCGCGTCATCCAAGGACTGTGCCTTTCCGGCGAACAGCCCAGCGCCATCACCATGAGCCTGGAGCATGCTTCCGAAGGCCGACGCGGTTTCCTCGCCAGCTTCACCACGTTGGGCTCCTCCTCCGGAACCCTGCTCACCCTGCTGGTCTTCATCCCGATCGCCGCTATGCCCTCGGACCAGTTGCTGAGCTGGGGCTGGCGGCTGCCGTTCTGGGCCTCCGCCATCGTCGTCGTCGCCGCGTACCTGATCCGCCGCCACGTCCAGGAGCCGCCCGAGTTCGCAAAGCTCCAGGCCGCCGAGGCGAACGTCGCCCCCCTCAGGCACCTTCTGCGCTTCCACTGGCGCGCGGTGCTGCGAATCGTCTTCTGTGCACTCATCGCGGGCACAAGCTATATGATGCAAACCTTCTCGGTGGCATTCGGGACCGCCGGCTACAAGCTGGATAAGCCAACCATGCTCCTGACCACCACAGTCTCGGCCGTGATCGCCCTCGGAATCACACCCCTGGCAGGATTCCTCGTAGACAAAATCGGCCGCAAAACGATGTTCCTCATCGCAACCGGCGGCGTAGGCATCACCATGGTGCCCTACCTGTGGTCCATCACGACCGGCAACTGGTCCCTGATCTTCCTGTTCGGCATCATCAACTACTCCCTCTTCTACTCAATGGTGAACGCGTCCTGGCCATCGTTCTTCGCAGAGATGTTCCCCGGCCGGCTGCGCGTCTCCGGACTCGCCCTCGGTACCCAGGTCGGCTTCGCCATCTCGGGCGTCATCGGCCCCGTACTTTCGACAGCACTCGCTGGCCCTGACCTAAAGGATTGGGTCGGCCCGTCCCTGGTCGCACTCGGGTTCATGGTCCTGGCAGGAATCTCAGCCCTCACCGCCAAGGAAACCAAAAAGTACACGCTCAAGGAACTCGACGAGGTGCAGCAGAGCGAGCGAGAAACGGCCGCCCTTGCTGCCGCAACCGCGGCTCCGAGCAGGGCAGCGCGAGGTCTTCCTGCCTAGCCTGGCAAAGCTAACTAGATTGAAGCCCCGGCCAACACCCATGTTGGCCGGGGCTTCGTCAATGTACGGCCCTGTCGCCACCCAGTAAAGCAGACGTAAGCGTGGATAGTGTCCACACTTTTTTTGGTAGGACAAACACCGGTTTACCGCTCTCGCGGATGGTCCTCGGACTGTCTGCCAGGGGCATCCTGTAGGGAGATCTGCGACGTCATGTTGTTCCCACTCCCCCGGCTCATGAATAGGTGTAGGCCACCGCCGGCCTACACCTAGAAAACCGGAATGAGGAGCCACAAGAACCCAGTCACAGCAGGCGGAGCGCCCAGCAGCCAGGACACTGAGCCCGCCACCCCACACACCTGAATAGGCTTCGCGGCGGCCGGGCCATCGCCCGCACTCCTAGCGTCAGAGGCGCCTCAGCGCAAGCTTTGTACACACGTTAAAGCAAAAAACCCTCTGACGAGGGAAAACGTCGTGCCCGAGGTGGGACTCGAACTACATTCCAGCCCTTGCAAACACCGGGAACCGGCGGAAACATGCGGAATCCGAGCCAGTTCGAAGGCTTTCTGGCCCAGTACGAGGCGAAATCTGTGGACATTGTCCACACCCCCTTTCGGGGCGCTGGGCGACTACTACCGGGGCACCAAATGCCTGGAAATCTCGGCGGCAGTGTCCAGCAAGTCGATACTGCCCGCGGCGACACCGATGACGAGGTCGAAGCCTTCATCCGTGGTGAAGTCATGCCGGTAACCGTTGATCCACAGCAGCAGCACCATAAGCGTCCATGCCGTCCGTTTGTTCCCATCAATGAGTGGATGGAACCGGGCAACCGACTCCAACAACGCTGCCGCCTTCACCGCGAGTTCCGGATAAGCCTCCGCGCCCATGACAGTCGTAGCCGGCCTGGCCAAGGCCGAGGCCAACAACCCGACATCACGGATATGGAAGCCGTACCGATCAACTACCTGAAGTGCATCCTCAATGTCCAGGTATGCTGTCACGCGTCTTCAAGGCGCTTCAGCAGATCAGCGTCATGACTCATAACAAAATCAAGACCGGCGCTGATTTCACGTCGGCGTGCGTGGCGCTGCAGAACCAACTCGGCTCCCTGCAACAGAAGCGCGGACTTGGACGTATGTTCCTCGGCAGCCAACTTCTCCAGCCGCCGATCGAGGTCCTCAGGGACACGAAGATTCATAGCCATCCCCCGATGGTACCAAAACGGTACCCACCTCGCTGCTAGACGCCATGTCTGGTAGACAGACTTTGGACCTCAGTGGCCGGTACGGATCGGACCTCGCTTGGAGGCGTCGTGCCTCAGAAAACCCTCTCGGGCATCAATCTAAGACAAAACACGGTGAATATGTCAACGTAATTCAAGACCACCGAGACGGTCTGATTCAGGTCCACCAGGCCGTAGACCGCTGCCCTGGAAATTTTGCCGCACCACGTGGGCGGCTAGATTCTCATTGGTGTGCGAGATGTCTTTCGAGTTGTGTCCGGAGGGTCGTGCGAGCACGGTGGTATCGGCTGCGGACGGTCCCTTCCTTCATCCCGATAATCCGGCTTACTTCGACTAGCGAGAACCCCTCCCAGTGGACCAAACCAATGATGTCCTGATCGATCGCGTCGAGTGTCCCGATAGCGCAGTGAAGGGAGTCGTGTTCGTTGGCCTCGGAGAAACCGGGACGTGGGGTTGCTGACAAAATGCTTCGCAGCTTGTCGGAGATGGCCCGTTGGCGGAGCACACGCCGCCGATGGTGCATGAGCACATTGCGGCCAATGCCGAACATCCAGGGCCTGACTTCTGCGTCGTCCACCGGAAGGGATGATGCCCGCCGCCAGAGGACCAACAGTGTTTCTGCGAGCAGGTCCGCTGCATCGTGTGGCTGCTCCACGCGCCGGGCGAAGTATGCGAGCAGTGCGGGAGCATGCGCTCTGGTGGCGTTCTCGACACGCGTGGCGCGATTCTCAGTGCCCATGTTCACTCTGCTTCAGGAGCGCAGGTCATGCCCCAGGCATCGACAGCGCGTTCGGCGCTCTGCCCGCTCTCGCTGAGCCAGTGGATCCCCGGGAAGGTCTCGTTGGCGAAGCGCTGGAGTTCGGAAGTAAGGCCCTCGCTGACGCGTGTTTCCCCGTCTGGATCATCGGCACGATTGCCAGCTGCGTCGTAAAGGCGCTGGCCCAGCCCGGACCAGTCGTGAGCGTGGATCGCGGAATCGAGCTTCACAATGTCTCCTGGGCTGGGGTTTCGCAGCTCAACCCATGCTCTGCATGTCTCCTCATGGCCTGTGCCAGTCAACCAATTCACGGGGATCGGCTCGGTATTGCGGACGTTTTCAAGCGGCATGCTGACACCTCCCCAGTGAGACATCATCACGATTGCCGTGGCCGCACCCGCGGTCAACGCCACTCCAGCGCTCACAACTACGGGAAGTACCCATCGCGGTCGCAGAGACCGCCCCTTTCTGACGCGGCTCGGCACGGCCACGGCGGCGATGCGCCGGGCTTCGAGCTCGGCCGTCTGCGGCAAAGGCTCCGCCATCGATGAGAGCTGGTAATCGAGGTCTGTCGTATCCATCACGCCTCCTAGGTGTTTTACCTACTCATTCCCAGCCCGCGCCGAATCGTTGCAAAGTCGCTGAATTTGTCAAAGGACATGAGAAATCAGGAACGGATCGACCGCAGGTTCCAGGTAGAACCATACGGTTGTAGCGGAAGGAAGGCTAAGCGCGTTGGGCGATGGTGTGGGCGAGTCGGTAGGAGTCTGTGCCGGTTTCGATGATGGTTCCGTTGAATGTGAGGCGGTCCACGATCGCGGCGCACAGGCGTGGGTCGGTGAAGGTCTTCGTCCAGCCGGAGAATGACTCGTTGGAGGCGATGGCGATTGAGTTCTTTTCTTCCCGTTCGGTGAGGACCTGAAAGAGTAGTTCGGCGCCGCGCCGGTCCAGTTCCATATAGCCCAGTTCGTCGATGCAGAGCAGGTCGACGCGACCGTAGCGGGCGATGGTTTTGGCCAGCATTTTCTCATCGGCGGCTTCGACGAGTTCGTTCACTAGCCGGGTGGCGAGGGTGTATTTGACCCGGTAGCCCTTCTCCGCGGCCGCGGTGCCGAGACCGATGAGCAGGTGGGATTTACCGGTCCCTGAATCTCCGATGAGGCATAGGGGCGCGCCTTTACGGATCCAATCGCCCCCTGCGAGGGTGTGGATGGTTGCGGGGTTGATGTTCTGGTTCGAGTCGAAATCAAAGTCTCCGAGCCATTTGTCCCTGGGGAAGTTTGCGGCTTTGACGCGGCGAATCGAGGAGCGCCGGTCACGGTCGTCGCACTCGGCCAGCAGCAGCTCGGCCAGGAAACCTTGGTAGGACAGTTGTTCTTTCCCTGCGACGCTGAGTGCTTCTTCGAGGACCGCCCGGACGGTGGGCAGACGCAAGCGGCGGCAGGCCTGGTCCACGGCGGCAACCGCGGCCTGTTCGGTCAGGCCCCGGCGGCGGCGCAAGGTCGGCGTGATCGTGGTGGGCGGTGCGGTGGGGCTCATGAGATGTTCTCCTTCGAATCTCGTCCTGCGGAATTCCCAGTGCGTTTGGCCAGCAGCTCGTCGTATGCGCCAATCGACGGAATGGGGCGCCTGTCGGGTGGAAGTCCCGCGATGACTGCTGCCGGGTCCATGAGCCGGCGCTGGGTCAGGCTGACAACTCGTTGCACATTCACTTCAGCAAGAGCACCCGGATGACGGTCTGATTCGGACCCACCCCAGCTAGAGGCCGCTGCGTGTCTGCGTGCCTCCACGGCGACAACATCGGCACTGACAGCTCCCACCCCCAGCGCCGCGGTGATCCCCGCCTGGACGTCTCCGGCGTCCATGGACCGGTGAAGGAGAAGGACGTCAATGAGTTCCCGGGTTCCGTCGGCGTCCCCATTGACGCGACGGGAGGCCGCCCAAAAGGCCTCGTGGGCGCTGGTGAACGTCCCGGATTGCCGCGCCCGGGCCAACGCGGTGGAGCCGGGCAGGGCCCCGGGTTTGGTTTTGAGAACCTCGAGATAGTGGTCCAGTTGAACTGATTGCCCGGACCTGGCTGCCACACGCTGATGCCGAGCCACCACAGCGCGGCCGTCGAACACCACGACTTCAGATGCCCGCAAAGACACCCGCACTTTCCGGCCGATGAACCGCGCCGGAACGGAATACTTCACCATCCGCACCGTGATCAACGAAGATCTGTCCACAGTCGGGTTGAGCACCAGGCCTGGGTCAAACTCCTCCGCCGGCAAAGGTGCCAGGGATGGCTGTTCGCTGGCGAAGTCCTGACCAATCGTGTGGATTCTGTCCATGATCCGCCGGTGCTCGTCCTCGGCTTCCCAGGCCCGGATGCGGTCGTTGAGTTCTTTCAGCGACTCAACTACCGGCATCGGGGAGAGCCGGTTCCGGCGGAACCAACCCACTTCGCCCTCCACCCCGCCCTTTTCGTGCGCCCCGCCGATGCCGGGCTGGCAGTAGAAAGCATCAAAGCCGTAAAACGACCGGAACAACACCCACCGGTCGTTCTCCTGCCGCTGCCTGCCTTGCCCGAACACCACAGCGGTGACCGCGCTGGTGAGATTGTCGTAGCGGATGTGCCTGACCGGCACGCCCCCGATCTCATTGAATGCCTCAACATGGCCTTCCAAAAAAGCTTCCTGCGCCTGCGTCGGGTAGACCCGGTGGATGGCCTTGCCGGAATGGGAGAGACGGAAGACAAACATGTGGCACTTCGTCTTCACACCATTGAGCACCACCCAGAGCTCACCGAAATCCACCTCAGCCTCAGCGCCTGGCTCGTGTTCCTGCGGCACAAACACCTCGACCCGGCGGCCCGCTTCCACATCGATCTGCGCCCGGCGCACCCGCACGTAGTCACGCACCGTCGAATACGACAATTCCTCCGCTCCGTGCTCTTCAATCAACCGAGCCAAGACCCTCCGCGCGGTATGGCGCTGCTTCCTCGGCGCGGTCGTGTCCGCAGTCAGCATGGCGTCGATGGCAGGTTTGAACGGATCCAGCCTCGGAAATGACCTCACCGGTGTCTTTCTCGTCGGCGGGACAGGATCCGACAAAGCCTGCCGGACGGTATCTCTGCCAACCTGGTACTGCTTTGCCAGCCCGCGGATCGACATGCCCTCCACGCGGGCGTCTCGGCGGATCCTGGCAAACAGCTCCATGCGCAACCTCATCCGGAACCTCCAAAAGCTCGCTTTCAACAGATGAAAGCAACACTGAGGTGGTCCTGACTCAAACCGTCACAAGCAACCGGCGAGTCGTAGGTGGTCCTGATTCAAACCGTCACACCGGTACTGAATCAAACTGCCATAGTCACTCGATGCTGCCGTTAACTCCAGCATGAGAACCGAGGGCGCAATCCCCTTGGATGGAGAGGTCAAGGACTTCATCCAGGGAAGCCAGGGCTGGTACCTCACCGATACTGGGCTCTACTGCCCCGAAATCCTCTACCACCTGCCAACAGCGCATTTCCATCCAAAACCGACGCGATCCATGGTCAGGATGCCAACAGCGACCTTGACTGAAGACCCGCCGTTGGAGGTCCCTGAAGGAGTCAAAAGCGAGACTGATTGGGCCTATGTGTACCAGCTCGCGAAGGACAGATTTTCCTTCAGACACGGTCCGTCCTTTTAACCAGGAAAAGAGCCCCTGCACACATCAGTGTGCAGGGGCTCTTTTCTGCTTGGTGCCGCCTAACGGCCGCGTGTGCGGTTCTTGCTTTGTGCCTGGGTCTTGGTTGCGGAGGGTGCCCGCGTTGTTCCGGCCTTCGCGCCTTTGCCGGCTGCGGCGTGGGTGATGGGGTATTTCTGGATTTTCTCGCCCTGCATGCGGGCCCTGACGGCTTGCTCGGGCACACCGGCTGTGACCAGCTGCTCTTCGAGGGCTGCCCGGTGTTCAGCGGTGCCATAGGCGGCCGCCGCACGGTCGGAGGCGGTGTGGCCGGCGCTTTCGTGGGCGGCGTCGTGGGCCGCGCGTCACCCTTGGCCTGGTCTGCCCGGGCGTATTCGGTCACGGCCACGGCTTTGTATCCTTCGGCGCTTCTATGGCAAAGTCTCAATTCGCATTACGAAAAGGGGCGAATCCTAGATTCTCCGTTTGCGAAGTTTTTTAGTGGATGTCCGCACTATTTGGTATATGAAGAAGCAAGCTATCAGGGCCATAATTGCTAGAAACCAAGGCCGAAGATCTAGCGGAACTAGGTAAAAGTCACTACACAAGGTTTCACCTGAAACCGTAACAGAGTTGCAACTGCGGCTAGCAACGCTGAGGCAAAAATAGGTGATGGATGCGAGCAAGACCAATAATCCACCCCATGACCACCACTCAGACCAGGGCCAAGACGGTGAGCGTACAGTTCCGTTTCTACTAGCCACACATGCAGTGTAAACCTCTTAGCCCCGAAAGTCCTTGCCTACTCACAAATTCCCTGCTAGCTTGACCACACGCCTACGGAGGTAAAAGCTCGCATCCAGTGTGAGTATGCCCATAGGTATGAAACATTGGGGGATGTTGTTTTGAAACTACATAGAATCGTCTCTGTTCTGTGCACTTCGGCTCTACTGGGCTTATTGACTGCCGTTCCAAGTACGGCCATTTCAAAACCATTTGCATGTGAAGATCGACGTGACAACGAAGTCGCAGCGGAAGTTATGGATGAAGAATCCATACCCAGCGGACCCGGCCGCGCCTGCGCACTCGCGGGAAACACAGTACGGCTCAAGAGCGGGCAATTGGTCACGATTCCAAAAGCTGGAACCGGCTACAGCATGCATGGCTTGGTCGAAGAGGGTTGTCCCGAGCTGCCTGAGATCACAGCTCAAATGTCAGAGACAGGTGAGCTAGCCGTTGTCGAACGTTTTTCAAACGGCTCATCACGTGCAATTGGAAACTTAGCAACAGCCCAAGCAATAGATGCTAAGTACACCTCAGGAATCAGCTCATTGAGTAGCACTAAGTGCTCTTACAGCAATATCAACGTAGAGCCGCATAACTGGAACACGACAACATACGGCTTCTGGCTGACTGAAAGTTCATCATGGCCAGCGCCAGTTTTCACTGACCTGATTGAGTGGAATCTGACTCCCGCTCCCGGAGTTTGGACAAATCGAACGAACAATTGCGGCCTGTCCTACCCAAACAACAAGCTGACGACACAGTACAACGGTCGGACCGCTGGCAACGCAAACATTAACCACGATGGTTCATGCAATTTTTTCACCGACCTGCGAAGTACGTTGACATTCAAACAAATAACTAACCCCGGCACGCTTGCATGGACCTGCATCTGGTGGGATTTGGGCGGAAAACTAATCGAAGCAGACATGATTTTTGATACAGAGGCTACCTGGGCCTGGTATGACAATGGGAGCCTGTATTGTCCCGCTGGATCCAACTGGTATACCTTCCAGGGGGTGGCCGTCCATGAAATGGGACACGCTGTTGGCCTTCGCCACGCCGGACAAGAACAGGAAACGGCACAAGTCATGCGGCCCCAGGTCTCCCCCTGTACGACGACTGACTCCTCATTGGGCGCGGGGGACCTCGCTTCGCTGCATGCGCATTATCACTACTGATAACGTCCGGAGGCACCTCGGATCGCACGGCAGCTGAGGTTTCAAGTGGTAGCTGTTTAGGTGCAAGCGTGACGATTAGGGCAGCCTGCTGGGCGATACAGACATTCAGACGGCAAACCCTCCTGCTGGGCGGCTCAAGACCATGCGGCAAACTGAACGAGGCTTTGCCAGCCATATATGACTCGGGTAAAAGCCCACGAAGAGGCCCTGCACACTATCGGTGTGCAGGGCCTTCGTTGTCTGGTGATGTTTAGCGACCTTGGGTGCGGTTCTTGCTTTGTGCCTGGGTTTTGGTTGCGGAGGGTGCCCGCGTTTTCCCGGCCTGAGCGCCCTTTCCCGCTGCGGCGTGGGTGATGGGGTATTTCTGGATTTTCTCGCCCTGCATGCGGGCCCTGACGGATTGCTCGGGCACACCGGCTGTGACCAGCTGCTCTTCGAGGGCTGCCCGGTGTTCAGCGCTGCCATAGGCGGCCGCCGCACGGTCGGAGGCAGTGTGGCCGGCGCTTTCGTGGGCGGCGGCGTCGTGGCCCGCTGTCTGGGCTTTCACGTCGGATTCAACAGCATCCGGGTCCCTGTGAAGGAACTCTTCCCGGTACCACTCTTCTTCCAGGGCTGTCGGCCCGGTCCGCTGCTCCCGCGCCGCGTCCTCCTTCGCCTGGTCTGCCGGGCGTATTCGGCCACGGCCACTGCTTTGTATCCTTCGGCGTCCTTGTGTGCCTCGGCGGGCCCTGCCGTGTTCGCCTGGGCAGCTGCCTGCTCGGGGTTGCGGCCCTGGCGTGTCAGGAAGTCCTGACGGCGCTGTTCGGCCTCGCGTTCCCGTGCCTCGGCGCGGGACGATTCGCGTTCGTCGTAGCGTTTCTGCGCTGCCAAATACTCGGGACCGAAAGACCGAACCTCCGGTGAACCGGCTGCCAGCCAGTCCCTCACCAGCTGAACTTTGGCCTCAGGACTGTTTGCCTGGGCTTGGCCCACTATATGGTCCTGGTAGTCCGGGCTTTGGGTCGTGATGGCCCACCGTTCCGCTGCTGCCTGAACGGCTTCCGGCGCCTGGGCCGTGGACCGCTCTACCGGTGCCAGCGCCATCCAGGATTCCACCGATGCCTCCCGGTCGTGGGCGGCGTCAATGCGCTGCTGGTCCTGCACAACCTCGGTGATATCGAAGCCAAAACGTTGCTGCAACTGGGTGCGGATATTTTCCTCGGCCGCTGCGGCCGCGGGGTCGTGATCCTTCCATGCTGTGGCGATGCGGTAGGCATCAACGATGTCTGCCTGCCCGGCTGATTCCCACCACTGGTTACCGGCCGTCGGTGCCAGGGCCGTTACAGCTGCGAGCCGTTCGGAGTCGAACGCCAGCCGGGCCATGGAGCCGCGCCGGCTGTTGTCGGCACGTGCTTGTTCGGAGTGTTGTTTCCACGTTCGTGCAGCTGCCGAACCGATCTGCGCGGCCATGGCCAGCGCGTGCTGAAAGTTCTGTTCCACAAAATCATCAACGCCGTCAGATTCGCTCAACGTCATCCCCTGCCTTTCTGTTGATCCCTGCTCTGTTGTGTTTTCTGTTCCGGTCCGTGTGTCGCTGCCCTGGACGGGCTGGGCGTGGGTGTCTTTCCCTGTGCGGGCCGTGGCCCGGTGGTGATGATCTTCTCTGCCTGGAGTCGTGCCCTGATGGTCTGCTCCGGCAACCCGGCCGCGCGCAATTGTTCTTCGAGAACTTCCAGCCGGGGCCGTGGCTTCTGCACCGTGGCAGCGGCCTCGCCCTGGGACGTTCCCATGGGCCGTTCAAGGAGGGCCACCGACGTGTCAGCTGCGCCCTTCATGGGTGCCTTGCCGCCAACGTGCGGGCGGATCGGGTTCCCGTCCACGGACAGGTATGCGCGCTGGACGTGCGTCAGCTTTTCCCTGACCTCGCGGGAGAGCCGGTCTGTAGCGTGTCCGTAGTCGTGTGCCTTGAAGGCCTTCCCCAGCTGCGTTCCGAAATCACTCCATGCAGCCAGGACTGCTGATGCCCCCGCCCGCTTGGACATTCCGATGGCTTGGTGGGTTGCGATCTCGGCGATGACTTCCCGTGTGGGAACGACGGCGCGCCTGGGTTCCTCGGCCAGCTGCGCGTGGCGGGCGAAAAGGTCTGCCGCCTCGGCAAGGTTCCGGGCGGCCGCGTCGCCTTCTGCCCCTGCTGCAACACTCCATGCCGAAAGCACCCCTGCACCTTGCCGGGCGATCTGAGCGAAGCGTGCCGGGTCAGTTCCCGGCACGTCCCGGAATAGTGCAGCAACGTCCTTCATTTCGCGGAAGAACTCGTTCACTACCTCAGCTGAAATCACGTCGGCTCCAGCTGGCACGGCGGTGGCGAACGCACGGTTCTTCTGTGCTGCTTTCCACTCCGGCACGGCTGCCGACGGATCAGTGGCGGGCCATTGCTGGCGCAAGGCCGGCAACGACAGATCTTTGGCCAGGGTTCCCCCGCCGTACCAGATAGGACGCTCCCCCGACTGGGGACGGAATGCCACGGAATACCCGGCAACAGCTGATGTGCTGCCTTTGGCGAAGTAGGGCCGGACCAGCAACCCTGAGCCACGGAGCCGCTGCACGTACTCGGCTTCCGTGCGCGCACCTGCACCTGCGCCGCGCAGTCGGCGTGCCAGTTCAATGCGTGGCTGTTCAATGGTCTTCTGAGCGCTGATCAGATGTTCACGGGCAGTCTTGTCCAGCATTGCCCAGGGCACCATGGAATGGTCTGCTTTGGCCTGCCGCGTGTAGGAAGCTTCAGCGCGCCGGCGGCCCAGTGATTCCAGTTCGCCGGGCTTGGTTCCCTTGGTCTTGAGGCCCTGTCCCAGGACACGCAGGCCCATGTCCTTTTCGATGACACGGGCGGCCTTCTGGGACTTGAACTTGCTCTTGTAATCGCTCCACCAGGTACCGTCTTCACGGATCATGGAGATAGCAAGGTGGACGTGGTCATTGCCTTTCTTGCTCAGTCCATGCCGGATTGAAACCCACCGGCACGCGGCCTTACCGTCGGACCCGTCCAGGCCCATCTCCGCGACGTACTTGCGTGAGACGGTTTCCCAAAACTCGTCGTCCCGGCTGCCGCTCTCTCCCAGCTGTTCCGGGTCCAGGGAAAGCGACACGTGCAGCACGTGGGAACGGTCATTCCCATCCGGCCGGAATGCCTTCTTTGCAAAGTCCATTTCACGGCCAAGCTCGCGGCTGTTCTCAGCGTCGAGCTCCTGCCCGTCGAGCACGGAAACGATGTGCTCGGATGCGCAAACCACGTGCATGTTCGTGTGCTCGTTGGCCCGTCCAGGACCGGCAAGGTACTGGATCAGTCCGAACATGCGCCAGCATAACGTTGACCCAAGCCCACAGGATGTTCATCGAACGTGGAAATGCGGTCCACCATCCCTAGTTCATCTGAGTAACCAGGGAAACGCCCCTCGCCCACAGGTGCACGGCAAAAGCAATTTCCTCCGGGCTTTTCCCGCACACAAGTGGACGACGGGACCCATGTGACCGGCTGCACACAACCACCACGGCACCTGCCGCCAACACCTCACCAGGGTAAGCGGTGGTTGTGCACAGCCTCCATTCAGGGCGGGCAGGAAAAGACCGGACAACTCTCCCATAGTCCAAGCCCAACCATCGCCGTCGTGCCTGTGTGGGGGTGGGGTCTATTTCAGCCGGGACGACACAAATCTAGTGCGTGTGGCCGGGACCGGTAGGCACAGGAACGTTCCGAACGTTGCCGGGTATTAGGGCGCGCGGGGGCTCCCAGCGAGCTACTGGCGGGGATTACCACAGTCGGGGACGGCGTCCATCACCAGCGTCATGTTAAACACGAAGGGCCGGCTTGTATGAAGTGGTCCCCGAAAGTTGGACTCGTAAATGTGCGAGTTCCACTTTAGCGGCTAGCGTCGGCTCTTCCTGGAAGTCCCCGTCCCACTCGGACGGGGACTTCTTCGTTAAGCTCTTGCCGTTTAGGATCCTCCACCGGACGGTGGCCTACTTCGAATCTCAGCCCGGATTGGCTTGGTATCAGTTTGGTTCCAGTAAGAAAGCAGCTGGGAATTCCGCTGGAGGCGGGATTATGCTTCGGCAATGGGGAACCTGGAAGAACGGAAAGTCCCGCCGCGCTGGATGAATTGGTTATGGCTGGTTGCGGCGATCCCGCTTGGGTCGGGTGTCGCATGGATAGTCAGAAACTTCAGCCCGATAGCTCCCGATGCGTTGGCCGTGCCTGTAGCCTGCGTCGTGGTCTTTACTATGGCGATAGCCGTTTCGTCTCGCAACAGCGACAAAAGGTTGAACGGCAACGAGCCCTCCCGCCCCTCAGGGTCGCGGCTCGAGTAAATCGCTAGAGGGCCTATCCGCTTGGTACCGAGTGCGCTCGCTAGAGGATCCTTCACCGGACGCCGCACCGTCGCAATCGGTAAAGTCGACTGCTGGCATCATGACACTGAGAACACTTCAAGCGCCTTCGGCCAAAGGACTACATAACGTTCTTCATCTACCGGCCTGTATGCCGCCCGTACGCTGGCCCATCGCTTGTCAGTGCTCAGCGATGTCCTCGCGTGATCAAAGGCTTCCAGTGGTCGGTCGGTTTCAATGAAGATGTTCATCTCGCCGGCGCCAAAGTCGTGCCCGTCTACGACGCCGCATTCATCCCGAAGATCAGACTGAAGCAGATCCTCCATCGAGATAAGCGCATCAAAGTCATTCTCAGATGTTGCTGGCCACTGCAAAACCAAGATGTATTTCCGGAATCCCTGTTCGTTGGACATCGCACCATGCTGAGCATTCGCCATGTCTGGAGTCTTTCACCTCTTGTCTTGACATTGGTAGCTGCCGGGCGTCGACCGCGCACCTGCCTTTGAGTCGTCCCATAGGGATGGCTGCCAGTGGACCTATGCGGCGAGCAACTGAGCACGATACTGTACCGGGCTCAAACCCTTGAGCTTCGTGGAAATTCTTTCGGTGTTGTACCAATGCATGTACTCGTGCAGTGCAGTTTCTAGCGCTTCGATGCTGAGGAACCGGACACGGTGGAAGAGCTCTTCCTTGAGGTGTCCGAAGAAGTTCTCCATGACGGCATTGTCGTAGCAGTTGGCTTTGCGGGACATCGATTGGATGGCGCCCGCATTCTGCAGGAGCAGGCGCCAGGAGGTGTGCTGATACTGGAATCCCTGGTCGGAGTGCACGAGGGGTTTCTGTCCGTTTTCCAGCGTGGCCAAGGCGCCGCGCAGAGAGGTATTGGCCAACTCCAGGTTGGGCGAAGTGCCGATTGTGTAGGAGATGATCTGGCGGTCAAACAGATCCATGATCGGTGAGAGGTATAGCTTCCTGTCACCGACGCTGAACTCGGTCACATCGGTGACCCATTTCTGGTTTGGGGTATCCGCCTCAAACTGCCGCTTCAGCAGGTTTGGGGCCACAACGCCTTGCTCGCCTTGGTAGGAGTTGTACCGCTTCCTGCTCCGGACCTTACAGTCCAGACGCAGGGAACGCATCAGCTTCAGGACGCTCTTCTTGGCGACCCTCCACCCTTGCTTGCCCAGCTCAATGTGGATCCGGCGGTGCCCATACCGGCCATGGTTCTTTGTGAAAATCTCCCTGATAACAGCCTTCAGGGATGCCCGCGGATCGGGGCCATTGAGTCGGGACTGGTGGTAGAAGAACGTGGACCGCGCTAACCCGGCTACGTCCAGGAGAACTTCCAACCGGTGCTCAGCCTTGAGGGCGATGACAGCGCGAACCTTTAGCGCCGTTCCCCGTCCCTCAAGGCGTTTACTTTTCCCAGGAAGGCCACCTCTGCGCGCAGGCGTTCGTTCTCGCGGCGCAGCCTCTCCAGCTCTGGTTCCGGCTGCGCGGAAACCTCTGGGTTCTTCCTTGGCCGCCCTTTTGGTTTCGGGCGCAGGCCTTCCTCGCCTTGAGCCCTATATTGCCCTGCCCACACTGTGATCAGGTGCGGCGACGACAGCTCAAGCTCCTTGGCTAGAGCTACCCTGTTCTCGCCGGAAATATAGCGCTGCACAGCATTGAGCTTGAACTCGAACGAGTACAGCCGCTTCACTGGTTTGGTCACAAGAGCAGTATCTCCGCGAACGCGCCACCTGTCGTATAGGCGGAGGACTGCTTTCGTACCTACTCCAAGCTTTGTTGCGACAGCTCTGGTACCCCAACCGCGTTCAAACAGAGCCACTGCGGCCCCGCGCTGCTCTACAGACAACGAACTGCCCTTAACCATGAAACTGCTCCCCGAGAGTCAGAACTGAATTTTCAGTCCAACTTTCGGGGAGCAGTTCATGTAAGCCGGCCCTTCGTGTCCTTCGGCAAAAAAGGAAATCTGTGGCTTCAGCCTAGCTGAAGATACGTACCTGGTCACAACTGGAAGTGTTCGTGGGATGTTGGGGAAGTCGCGGCACCGTCTCGCGGAAATGGGCGGGGGCGTTGATGGCGGTCCGTCGCTGGTGGGTGGCTGCTGAGGTTCGCCCTGGGCGGCGGACCGCCCGACCTACAGGAGGTTCCTGGACCTGCCCGTGGTGAGCGGTCGGGGCCTTGCCGGGCGGTGGGGGTTCCGCCCGGCAAGGGGCTCTTTATGCTGCTTCGTCCTCGGCGGGTTTCCCGCTGTCGATAATCATTTGCTCTGTCTCACTTGCGGTGTATCCCCAGAGGACCAACTGGTTCAGGTAGTCCCGGTGGCTTTGCGACGGGGACCGCCAGGAGTCCTTGGCAAGCGTCTTTTCATACCCTGCGCACAACAGTGCGATCAAAGAGAACTCCGGCCGGGCCGTGGACGCGGCGACGTGATCCCGCAGCGGGTTCCATCCCCACCGGTCCGACTCGTCGGACTTCGCTCCAACCATCTCAGCGGCCACCTCCCCGTCATAGCCGCTGACCGTTTCCGGGTGGTGTGTGAGCGCGTACGCGGTGAAGTGCTGCCAGCCCTTCGGCGCTTGCTTCTTCGCCAACAGGTTCCGGACAAACTCACGCCTTACGATGGTGGCCGACTCGGCCGCTCTGTTATTGGCGATCAGGGTTTTCCGGTCGGCCTTCTGTTCCTCGGTCATCGGGCCTTTCTGGATGCTGCTGCCGCCGTCGTAGCGTTCGTACTTCGGGACGAAACCCGTGTCCTTCCAGCCTGCGATAACTGAGTGGGTCCGGTGCTGGCCACGGTAGTCCGTGGTAATCAGGACGGCGTTCGCGTCCTCCTCGCTGGCCGGTTCCCCGTCCTCCCTTTTGGCGGCGGTGACGTAGAGGTTCTCGTCGTCGGAGTAGTGTCCGGCGTCCTCCACGATCGTCCTACCCTGGGCTTCGAGTTCGGCGACCAGCGCGGCGAGGGCTGCAGCGCTTTCGCGCTGATCCCGCAACCGCTGGGCGACGTGGAGCAGCTGGCCGGGGTCGTCCATGAGAACTGATTCAAGGTCGGCCGTCGCGGCCTCGTCCTGTTCAAACTCGGCCATGATCAGAGCCGTCTCGATGCTCCATCCCCGGTCCAGGGCGGCGGTCCCGGCCTCGGATGCCTTGGCCTTCAACGCACCCTCGACGGCAGCCTTTTTCCGGCCGGTCCTCTTGGCGATCGATGCCGCCGAAACACCGATCAGGGACAGCTGGTGGTAGGCGTCTGCCTCGTCCGCTTCGGTCAGTTCGGCGCGCTGGATGTTCTCCACGACCTGCGTCACGATCCGTTCGGCCTCTTCCGGGGACTCGATGATCATCACCGGGATTTCAGGGCGCTGGGCTTCGACGGCGGCGCGGGTGCGGCGCTGTCCCATCAGCACATGCACCGTGCCGTCGTCCTTGCGGTGCGCGATCACGGGCTCCATCACACCGTGTTCTTTGACGCTGGCAATGAAGTCAGCGGTCAGGGCGGCGTCCTTGCGGACGTTCACATCCACAGTCAAAGTCGTGGGGTCGAGCATTTCCAGTGTGGGTATTGCGTTCATGGTGTTCTTCCATTCTTTGCCGAAATGGTGGGCGAGTGGGGCGGCTTAGGTGACCGGCCAGCTCCCCTCTCCCCCGACGCTTCTATGTCTGTCAAGCGGGTGAAAAGGGGTGCTGGCGTGGACCGGGCTGTCGCCTGGGGCGGTTTTGCTGACCGGCCAGCTTCCCCTCTCCCCCCTTGTTGTTTTGGCTGCTGGCGAAGCTCGCGGAGCTGTGGCCGACGGAGACCTGTCTACCAGCAGGGCAAGGGGCGGGAAATTCCCGGAGGAAATCAGCGACGAAGGAGCGCCGCAGGGACATTTCCTGCACCGCAGGCCCCGACGAAGGAGGGGCTATACCGGCCGGAGCGGACACGTACAATCCGTCAGGACAGCAGCCAAAACTCTTTCAACAACCAGGGCCAGGGACGGCGGAGCCCTGCGGAGCCGGCACTGGCCCCAACAGCCGGCCGCGCCAGCGGACGCCCATCAACTGGTTGAAGCGCAGCGCAAACCAGTGCGAGCCCAGCGAGCATTCATCGACTCAACCCGTGGTTCGCCGTGTGAGGATGGTGTCGTGCCAGCCAGTGACCCTATCCCTTACGCCTTCCGAGCCAGCGCCTACTTTCGCACCTCAAGGTGGTTTCGCCGTCAGGTCCGGGCTTCCGCTATGACGTCCTGTGGCCGGATGGTCATGTCGACCGGGACATCGACCTGGTCAAGGTGATGTACAGGCGAGCTCCATCTGACTTTGAAGTGACCAAGCGAGTCATGATGGCTGAGACCCCTGAGGTAGGCACCGGCCCCTGGATTGCGTACGCTTACGGCAGCCTGGTTGAGGGACCTGCCTGAGCGCCTGCCGCGCTTGTTGTTGCGTAGGGTGAGGGCATGAGTGATCCGGTCGCGCGTCCCGGCCGTCCTCTCCGCGCGCTCCGGATCCTGACTGGGGTGTTCACGGTTGCCGCGCTCGGATCGCTGGTATTAGTAGCCCTGGACCTGATCGTCGGCCGTCCAGCTGCGGGCGATGCCTTTATCGCTTTCCTCAACAGTCTTGCGGGCGCTGCGTTATGGCGGCTTTGTTCTGCAACGCGGCGGACGTGACGCACCGCGCAAGCCCCCGACGAAGGAGGGGCTCGATGGCCGGCGCGGACACGTACGATGCGTCAGGACAGCAACCACGACGTCGTAGACAGAACAGGGCCAGGGACAGCGGAGCCCTGCGGAGCCGGCACTGGCCTCGCCGCCGGCCGCGCCCAGCGGACGCCCGATTCCTGTGTTAAGAGGGCTGAGGCCGGCCCCGTGGGGCCGGCCTCAGTTTTTCCCTCAGCAAAAGGAAACCGGTGCTGCAGCGCCTTCGCTGCATGAAGTTACGGGTCCAGCGGGTTTTTCTCCCAGGAGATGTCGACGATGGGGGCGCCTGGCTGGGGCATGGTCAGCATCGAGAGCTCGAGGATGTCCTGGGCGTGGGTGGCGTCGGCGGGTGCGGCGTCGTCGTCCGTGACGATGTACTCGTGGCTCATGTGCGGCCCCCAGGCTCATAGTGGACGGTGTTCCTTGTCCACTGTAGCCCGGCGTCCGGCCGTTGCCCGTTTGTGGGGCTGCGCCCGCGGCAGCGTGATCGGCGGCCGGAGGAGCGCATGCGGGGGAGGCCGCCACCGCACCCAAGGGGCCGGACCGGTTTCCCGGCCCAGCCCCTGCCCCTTCTAGCGGTGCCGCTTGTAGGCGGTGTCCTGGTTTTTGGCGACGGGGGCGATGGTTCCCCGGCTGACCAGCTGGTCCATCAGTTCGGCGAGCCGGTAGCCCGGTGTGTCAGTCAGGGCGCGCTTGAAGTGGTCCCCGGCTACTGACGACTGGCCTTTGAGGTATGCCAGCCAGCCGATCAGGGTCAGCAGGGGCGCGCGGTAGCCTTCCGGCGCGGCGTCGATGAGGTCACGGGCGGTTTCCTGTGCCCGGTCCACGCGGTCCCAGTCCGGGGTGATCCCCTCCCCCACGAGCAGGTTGCCGCTTCCCTCGGCGTCTGGCAGCTCCGGGTCGATCACGTTGCAGAACAACGTGTCGCGCAGGTCCGGGCGCTGGAAGCAGGCCAGCAACTCTATGGCCGTCTGCGCGTCCATCCATCCGTCCCGGGTCAGGGCCTCGGCCCACAGTTCCCGGCCCGGGGCCAGGTCCGCGCCGAGCACTCCCGGGAGCGCGTGACGGATCTGCTCCTCCCTGTCTTCCGGGCCAGCGAACGACGGATAGGTGGTGCCGGGCGTCTTTTGGTAGCTGCTTCCTCGGAACACCAGTTCCGCGTTCAGTTGCCCGTCAGTGATGGATTCGAGCGGTTCGGGCGGGCAGCACCCGGCGTCGCTGTCGCACAGCAGATTCTGCCAGTGCGACGGGGTGACCAGCCACGCGTCCTGCAGTGGAGTCCCTGCGTTGTCTAGCGCGTCGATGACGGCCTCGACGTGGTCGTGGAAGGGGCGGGGCTGCCCGGGTCCGGGGGTGCTGGCCGTGTAGATTGCCAGCAGCACCGCCGTGGCCTGCGTGTCCAGCGCGAGGTATTCCGTCATGGAGGTGGCGAAACCGGCGGGTTCCGCGGCCGCGGGGGCGTCGACGCGCAGTGTCGCGCCGAGCGTCTTGCCCCGCATGGTCAGGAACACAAAGGATTCACGCGGTACGAACCCGAGGGAGTGCGGGATGAAACCGAGGATGTCGGCGGGGGTGGAGATGCAGATTGCGTCAGTCATGTTCAAAGTCCTTTGCTGAGGATGATGGTGGGTGGGGCGGCTTTGGTGACCGGCCAGCTTCCCCTCTCCCCCCTTGTTGTTTTGGCTGCTGGCGAAGCTTGCGGAGCTGTGGCCGACGGAGGCCTGTCTACCCGCAGGGCAAGGGGCGGGAAATTCCCGGAGGAAATCAGCGACGAAGGAGCGCCGCAGGGACATTTCCTGCACCGCAGGCCCCGGAGGAACGGAGGGGCTAGACAGGCCGGAGCGGACACGTACAATCCGTCAGGACAGCAGCCAAAACTCTTTCAACAACCAGGGCCAGGGGCGGCGGAGCCCTGCGGAGCCGGCACTGGCCCCAACAGCCGGCCGCGCCAGCGGACGCCCGTTTCCTGGTGAGTCCAGCGAACCTTCCCTCAGCACCCCGGGCTTGCTTTCGGCACCTCGACCTTCGGCGGCCGCGCACTCGTGGTCGTCGGCGCAGTGTGTGCGAAATGGCGGTCCGCCGCCGCCAACCCATAGCGCAAGCCGGCCACGACGGCGGACCGCCCGCGGTGACCGCCCCAGCAACGGGACGGCCACCTCAAGGGCTCAGCCTGCGAGGAGTTCGGCCAGTTCGGCCGCGTCGGAGACCAGCACCGCCCCGCCTTCCTTCAGGAGCCGGTGGCATCCTGCCGAGTTGGCGCTGTGCACGCTCCCGGGGACGGCCGCGACATGCCGGGCAATGGTTTCGGCGTGGTGGGCGGTATTCAGCGCCCCCGAGCGCCAGCGGGCTTCCACGACACAAGTCACACCGGCCAGCGCGGCGATGATGCGGTTCCTCTGGAGGAAGCGGTACCGGGTCGGGGCGGATCCTGGGGGCAGTTCGGAAAGGGTCAGGCCGTTGGCGCGGATTGCGGCCGCGAGATCAGCGTTACCGGACGGATAGTCACGATCAAGGCCTCCGGCCACCACCGCGAGGGTCGCCGGGCCCTCTCCCTGGCTTCCGGCCATTGCGGCACGGTGGGCGTGTGCGTCGACGCCGTATGCAAGCCCTGAAATCACGCAGATTCCACGTTGGGCCAACCCGTAGGCCATGTCGCCTGTCACGGAGGCGCCGTAACTGGTGGAGTCACGGGACCCGGTCAGGGCCACACACCGGGACGGTGCGGGGATGCCGTTGTCGATGTTGCCCCGGTACCAGAGCCCGTACGGGGCGTCGGGCAGGTCGTCCAGGCCTTCGGGCCAGTGCTCATCCCCGGGGATGAGGAACCCGCCGCCCAGGCGTTCGATGGTGGCCAAGTCCCTTTCCGGGGCCAGGTCCGGGACCCGGGGTGCCCAGCGTTTCAACGCGTCGGCCAGTTTCCTCGGTGTGTTACGTCCGGGAGGGTGTGGGCGGGTTGGGCGCCGGTGGCAAGCCGCAGTGCGGCGTACGCGCCGAGCCTGCCCACAAGGGCGCGGCCGATTCGGTCGCCGGGTTCGAAGGGGCGGGTCAGGGCGGCGCGGGCAGTGCGATCGTTCATGGTTTCTCTCGTCCTTTTGCTGAGGATCCGGTGGGCGGGGCGGCTTGGGTGACCGGCCAGCTTCCCCTCTCCCCCGGGCGTTTTTTGCCTGCTGGCGGAGCAGCGCGGAGCTGTGCCCGACGGAGCCGGGGCAACCCGAAGGGCAAGCAGCCGATGGCTTGTGGGAGGAAATCAGCGAAGCGCCGACACAAGGCATCGGCTGCGCAGCCGTCCGCAGGACGGTTGAGCCGGTGGAGCGGGCACGTACGATCCGCAGGACAGCAGCAAAAAACCAGAAGGACGCTTTACAGCCCGAGCGAAGCGAGGACCGTGCAGTAGATCCGGGCGCTGGCTAAGCGAGGCCGGAAACCGAAGTCTGCAGGAGCGCGTCGTTTCCGGGCTACGTCGTGGTGCCGCCGCGGGCAGCGCTTGCTTGCTGGTGGCGGTAGAGCGTTGCGCGGCTCCAGCCAACCAGACGGGCGGCGTCCTCGGCGGTGCGCCCCTTGGCGCGGGCGATCGCGAGTTTGTCCGCGATGACGGCGGGGTCGGACGGAGGCCGGCCAAACCGTGTGCCGTTCTGGCGTGCAACGGCGATGCCGGCATGGACCCGCTCCACGATGAGCTCGCGCTCATACTCGGCAAGTGTTGCGAGCATGTTCAGCATCAGCCGGCCGGTCGAGGTGGCCGGGTCGATGCCATCGGATATGGACCGGACCTGGACACCGCGGCCGCGTAGCAGCGCCACAGTATTCAAGACGTCAATCAGCGACCGGCCAAGGCGGTCGACCCGCCAGACAACAACGGTGTCGCCTTCTTCGGCGTACTCAAGGAGCCTTTTCATTCCGGGCCGTTCAATCGCCGTCTTGCTGCCCGAGGTCACATCGGCGAAGACGTCGCGTTTCTGCACACCTGCGGCGACCAATGCATCCAGCTGCAGCTGGGCGTCCTGGCTGGAAGTACTAACCCGGGTGTAACCCAATTGCCTCACAAGACGATTCTGACTCGAAAAGCCCTCGATGCACCTGCAGCGAGACGATTCACTGCAAGACGCCTTTACGAGACGCCAAGGACCCAGTCATTCCCGCCCCGCTCGCGCGGCCGTCGTTCTCCCTTCTGAGGCCCTGGTCAATGTCTTGGAAAACTGTTCCTTTTCGAGACAAAAAGGTTTGACAGGCCACACCCTTAGGTCTTTGGCCCTCGCCCTCCAGAAAGAGGGCAGCACCGGCGAAACCTAGTACAGGTGTAAGACATTCTTAATGACCCATAACGTAATTCCAATAACAAAGAATATGATGATAAGAATTCCTACCCATCCAACACTCGGCCTACCTCGTGCCACGTCAAGCCCACCTGCCTAAGGAATCATGGTTATGCGAATAAAAAGAAGGTTTAGAGAATTGTTTATTTAGAGCGGTTCTGAAGTTATGAGAACAACTATATTTTCCGCCTGGTCATCATCTTCCAGATTGAGGCCGGCTTCAAAAAGGTGACGCGCGATCATTAAATGTTGTTGACTACCGCGTATACCACCAGCCCCAAGCCCATTGCTAGCCAAGCACCTCCCACTGCGCGTATAATCGCCAGCTTTCGTCTCTTATACGCCCTAGAATCGGGCTCCGGTATCAGCTGCACCCTCGTCTTTTCGGCAAGACGCGCCATCGGGGCAGACAGCACTAGCAGTACAATGCCTATCCCCAGAGCAGCTATACCTGCGATAAGTAAAGATGACATAGACCGCTCCTAATTTAGTTTGTAGTAGTCAGTAAAGTTGAGGGAACACCCGCCTCCCCATCCGCCGCCAGCCCCAACGTATGCGTCGGGTGCGTTGATATCCAAACCTAATCCACCAAATATTCCTCCGCCCCAAAGACCAGAACATTCAACTGATCCCACTCCGGAACCACCTAGCCCTCCGATAGGGCTGACTGCCACACCTGCGCTCAATTCAGCCCTTGCCCCGATACCCGTGGTGTGGCCTAAAAAGATACCGTCATTCCCCCAGTTCAAGGAGAATCCTTGGCACCCAATCAGGCATACCGTTACAGGAAAGCTGACGTACCATAATCCACTGACGTCAGCGTTGGCGATTGGATTCGCTGCTGCATAGAGGTAGCGGTTGGACTCTTGACCCGAAGGGTCAGGTTGGGTGAAGCGGCCGCGTGCGGAGTTGTAGTAGCGGGCGCCGAATTTGATGCGGTTACTGGTGGTGTCTTTATAACCGCCGGCGTAGCCCCAGGGGTTGCCGTCGGCTTGGGTACCGGTGGTGCTGCTGGCTTGGCCCCAGGAGTCATAGCCGTAAGTCGCGGCTTTGGCCTGAGCGCCGTCGGTGAGAAGTATGACGGAGCCGAGCGCGTCGGTGGTGTAGTAGTAGCTGGCCCCGGCACCGTCGCGCATGCTCACGAGATTGCCGTCCGGGTCCCTGACAAACGAGGTTGTTCCGCTTGTCTTAGTTTGCTGTGCGACGCCGAGGGTGCCATTGAGGAAGCTGGTGGATCCTGCGGTGAGGCGTTCGTCGTTGCGGGTCCCGGCGTAGGTGTAGTTCGTCACCGTTGAGCCGCTGGTGTTGGTGATGAATTGGTTGAAGACGTTGTAGGCCTGCGTGGTGCCGGTGGACCCGGCAAGTGTGGTGTTGCCATTCGCGTCGTACCCGTACATGACCGCCCCGGCCGGTGGCGCGGCGCAGGTGCCTGGCGTGGTGGCGTGCCAGCAGAGCTGGTCGGCTGCGTTGAAGGTCGTGTAGACGGTGGGGGTCCCGGTTTTGGCCTCGGTGAGCCGGTTGCTGTTCGCGTCGTACGTCCAGGAATCCGTGACCGTGCCGGAAACGGCGGAGGTGAGCCGGTTGAGTTTGTCGTAGTTGTAGGTGGTAAGCGTGCCGCCCTGGGTGGTCATAGTTTTGCGCTGCGCGCCGTCCTTGGCCCCGTTGAGGGTGTAGGTGTAGGCCCGCTTGGCCAAGACCGTATTTCCGGTGTCGGTCGCGGTGATCGCCGCGATCTTGCCGGCCCCGTCGTACGTGGTGGTGTTCTTGACCCCGTTCGGGTATTTGGTCGCGATGCGCCGGTTGGCGTTGTCGTAGTCGAAGCCGGTGCATTTGGTGCTGTTCGGGAACACGAGCGTGGCCGGGCAGGACCCGCCGGGCTCTGCCAGGGCGGCCAGCCGGTTGGCCGCGTCGTAGCGGTAGGTCACGGTCCCGAGCGGGTCAACGTAGGTCAGGATGTTGGATGCCCCGTCGTAGGTGACGGAGGTGGTGACTCCACCGATGGTCTTGCTCGTGGGCCGGTTCTGGGCGTCCCAGGTGTAGGTGGTGGTCCCCGCGGCATCAACGCGGGTGGTGAGGTTCCCAGCATTGTCGTAGGTGTAGGCGACGCAGGACGCGGCCACGCAGGTCGCGGCGTACCGGATCTGGGTGATCCGGTCGTTGTTGTCGTAGGTGTAGGTCGCGGTCTGGTTCTTCCCGTCCTTGGCTGTTGCGACCCGGCCCGCGGCGTCATAGGTGTACGTCGTTGGCCCGAGTGGGGCCGGCGGGGTCACCGTGGTGACGTTCCCGGCAGCATCGTAGGCGTAGGTGGTGGCGTTGCCGTTGCCGTCGGTGGACCGGCACAGCGACCCGGGCTTGGCACCGCAGGCCGTGCCGGCGGCGTCGCCCTGGTAGTAGCGGCGGGGTGTGCCGCCCAGGTTGTCCGGGGTCAGGATCGCCGAGGGGTTCTTGGTGTTCGGGTCGTACTGGATGGTGCTTGTGTTGCCCTCACTGGTGGTGGAGGTGTCCGGTCGGTAGTTCAGTAGCGGGTCCCCGACTGCGGTGGGGTAGGTGAAGGACACGTCCCCGGCGGTTCCCGTGGAACCGGCCAAGGGTGAGGTGATCTTCGTCAGCGAGTTGCCCGCGTTGTACGCCGCGGTCGTGTTCTGGCCCAATCCGTTGGTGCTGGTAATCCGGTTGTCGTGGCCGTCGAAAGTGGCCGAGGTGTTGTTGCCGTTCGGGTCCGTGGTTGTCAGGACCCGGGTCTTGCTCGCGTCCAAGGTGTAGGTGGTCTGCTTGCTGTTCGGGTCGGCCAGGTAGGAGACGCTGCCGTCCGCGTTGTGCGTCAGCGTCCAGGTGGCGGCCGCGCTGGAGCCTTGGCCGTAGGTGATGGTGTTCACCCACCCGTCCGCGGCGTATACGAGACCGGTGGTGTTGGTGCGGCCGTCGGTGTAAGAGCTGAGTTTGCCGTTGGTGAAGGTGAAGGTGGTGACCGCGCCGGTGGCTTCGGCGATTTTGGACATCCGTCCTTCGCCGCCGCCGTATTCGATGTTGACGGTGCGGTTCAGTGAGTTGTCGGTGATCGCGGAGGGCTGGTTCAGGTTTCGGGTGTCGTTGTAGACGTAGGAGATGGTGCGGCCCTGGGTGTCCGTGGTCTGCGTCAGTCGGCCGTTGCCGTAGGTGTAGGTCACGGTGTTCGGGTTGGTGGTGTTGGCATCGACGGAGCGAACCAGGGCGAAGTTGGTCCCATCGTCCTGGTAGACGTTGGTGATTCCGGTGTCGTTGAACCGCAGCCAGTACTCGCCGGCGGAGATCTTGGTCAGGGAGGCGTTCAGTTCCGGCGCCATGGTGTACACGCCGGCGCTGTTGGTGAAGGTGTACCAGCCGCCGTCCGGGGCGGTGTAGATCATGTTCCCGGTCGGAGGGTCAAACCGAAGGGCTGTTTCCAGCCTGCCCATCGAAAGTGTCGGTCGGTGGTCGTACTTGGTGTTGTACCGCCAGGCGACGTTGATGTCCTGCCCGATCCCGCGGATGTTGAACAGCCGGCCGGTGAGCACGGCGTTGCCGTTGGTCGGGTTGAGGGCGACTTCGGCGGAGTCGGTCAGGGTGTGCGGGATCATCGAGGCCTTGCCCCGGGATCCCGATTCCGCGCCACTTACCGTTACCGGCGGGAGCAGGTTCGCGTTGCTGAACCAGCCCTGGGAATCGATGACGACATGCACCGCATTGGCGCCGGTGTTCTTGACCTTAACGGTGCCCGTGGTGGCGCTGGGCCTGACGACGATGACGTTCGACGCGGAGTCGGTCGTGTAGTTCACCGAACTGAGGTTTGTTTCACCGCTGGCAAGACGGGGTTCGGCTTCGTCAGCGGGCCATAGGGTCAGAAAACCCGACCCGCCCAGCGGGAGCGGGGTGACGTTCATCATCACGCCGGCCACGTTGGCCGACGGCGCCGGGAGACCGCCCACACTACCGATCTGGACCTCGACTGTGCTGTTCGCCGGGATCGGGGTGTTTGAGACACGTGAGTCGTACAGGCGCGACTCGACAGTGGTGAACGAGCTCGTGGAGACTTGCCCGTCGAAGTAGCCCTGAATGTCGATCAGAACGTTGAAACCTGTCGCATAGGAGGGATCGTGCTTGATGTCGACCACGCCTTCAGCGTTCAGGTTCAGCACCGCGCCAACGGCGGTGGTGTCGGCCCCGCGAAAGTTCAGCGATGTGCCGGAGCCGTTGGGGTTTGTCGCGAACCCTCCCCCGGGCAACGTGGCAAACGCCAGCTGGGCGGGATCGTTGTTATTGATGACGGTGATGTTCGCGAAAACGGCGGTCGCAGTGTCCGGGACACCGCCCTTCCCCTTCAAATTCAGGCTCTTGATCCCCGATCCCGACCATGCTCCCGCCGGGTATCCGGTGCCAAGCTGGGTGTCAATCACCCGTGAGGTCGGGACAGAGACGAAACCTCCGGGGGCGAGCGTATCGCCGGACGTGAAGTAGCCCTGGACGTCAACGAGGAACTGTTGCGATGTGGTGGAGTACAGTGCGAGCTTGCCGTCGGAACCGACGGCAATGATGGCCGAGTTGGAGATCGTGTCACTGACTCCTGAGTACAACGTGGTGGTTTCAAGATTTCGCGCTGTGTTGGGCTCCAGGACTGCGGCGTTAGGAGAGGTTCCGTTGATGACGGTAAGACTGACCAAGACAGCATCAACTCCTGTACTTGGTACGCCGCCTTGACCAAGGACCTGGAATGGGTACCAGGTGCTGGGAGTCAACGGTCCGGTGACTCCGCCCAATCCGGTCCGGCTATCCATAATCCTTGCTTGGACCGGAACGAACACCCCAGCCTGCACCTGAGGAGTCGTTTGCATCGGGGCCAGTGCCGGCGCCTGGACAGAGGACGGAACAATGGGAACCGAACCGACGTTTTCAGGGACGGCAAAAGCCGGTGCGCTGAGCCCGGCGATTGCGATACTAAGCACGGCAACAGCCGTCAGAAACCCTCTGATAGCAAGGAAACCGGCTGAGACTGGCCGAAAAATGGCAGAACGAATCGAGCGCTGAACAGTAGACATCCCCCAAGAACTTTCTACGAACAGATCCGCGGCAATCCCCAGTTATTACCGAAAGCCCGAACCCCCAACGAGTGGTGCCCCGACGCTAGACCTCTGCCTATCGGCCAGCAACTGTCTTGATCAAAACCTTGGACAAAACTGCGGAAGGTCCCGCCAAGGTTCAGCGGACCGTACACAGCTTCCGCTCGGACATGTTGTCCTGGCTCTTCGCTATGCTTGGAAGTTCGAACGTCCCCGTGGTCACGGCATGATCAAACTGGATATTGTGCGTCTTGTGATCCTGTTCCCGGTCACGGGCACTCCCCAAGGCTCGAAATGGGGACGGTCCCACGGTGGCGTACAGGGTGTTAAGTTGGCGGTAGAGAGTCCGGGCGATGTAGCGCTTCAGGGATCTACGGATCTCCCGGTAGCTTCGGCCCTCTTGAGTACGTTTGGCGACGTAGTTACGTGTTCCGGGATCGTGAACCATTCGGGTCATCGTGATGGTGTGCAAAGCTCTGTTGAGGCGCCTATCACCGCCCCGATTGAGCCTGTGCCGGACGGTGTTACCGCTCGAGGCGGGCAAGGGATTCACCCCTGCCAGTGAGGCAAAGGCAGCTTCGCTGCGAACCCTTCCTGGATGCGACCATGCCGTCAGGACAGTAGCGATTGTGACAGCCCCAGCGCCTACCATCTCCAACAGCGGCGCTGCGGGGCTTTGCTGGATCAGCTCTGTCATGCGCTTCTGGTTCGCCGCCAGCTGAGTAGTCGCTTCGAGAACGCGGCGCGACAACCTAATTGCTTCTTCGCGCGCAGTCGACAATTCGATCGGCTCCTGCCGTTCCCGCCATCTGGTGATCGTGGCGATCTGGGCGGGAACCAGTGCTCTACGGGCGTCGATTCCCAGATCGTGTGCCCGAAGCAACGCCACGAGCGCATTGACATTCATTGTTCGGTCCCGGGTCAATTGATCACGTGCAGCACTTAGGATCCGCAGTGCGGCGCGGGTACCTTCGTCACGGCGCGGAGCCCGGAGCTCGGACTCCTCTAACCCAAGGACAGCGGTTCCAATAGCGGCCGCGTCCAGCGGGTCGGATTTGCCGAGCCCTCGGCGTTGCCTGGCATTCATCCGTGGAGCTTCGGCGACGTCGTAGCCAGCGTCGCTTACTGCCCTGGCCAGGCGCGCCCCATAAGTACCGACACCCTCAATCGCCCAGAGACAGCCCATATCTCCGTCTGTCCTTCGGCCCACCCAGGCGAGGGCGCGGGAAATCCCTGCCGGGGTGGTTGGGAATTGCTCGCACGCAACTTGTCGCTTGGTGCTGGCCTCAATGACGGCGTACGTGTGGGTGCGGGCGTGACAGTCCACGCCGATGACGAACGGGCGGGTCTGAGCAACGATAGCCAACGCTGCAACCCTCCTTCCTGGTAAACGGGCAAGAACGGCCGCACGACGGCCAGCATTGAACCTGGGAAAAAGTCACTTCGAGGCAAAACTGTGATGAGCCACAACCGCCAAAGGCTGGGCAAGCTTCTAATCAAGCCACCGACGTGGGTCAGGCCAACGCCGGCCGCTCCACCCAGCGCGGACAAGTCGGGGGAAACGCACCCACAAGGGGCAAATTGTTTTTCGAGTCACGCGCCAGGCAGAACGACCGGCACCAACACTGCCAGCCAGTCCCAGACCAACCACGTCAAGACTCACAGTTGTTTTTGGCTGCTGGCGAAGCTTGCGGAGCTGTGCACGTGCAGGCCCGTCTACCCGCAGGGCAAGACCCGGAAAATCTTCGGAGGAAATAAGCGACGAAGGAGCGCCGGAGAAGACTTTCCGGGCCGCAGGCCCCGGAGGAACGGAGGGGCTAGAGGGGCCGGAACGGGCACGTACAATCCGAAGGACAGCAGCCAAAAACGGTAATACTGGAACAGTCCTTGAGCCGGCGTGACCCAGCCAAAAACTGACGTACCAGGCGGCACTGTCTTCCCGACGATCTGTCCGCCGGCGCAAGGTCCGTTAAAAGGGGTGTCGAGCCAGGCGGACATGACCTCATAGGAGCCTGATACGACCAGTCCCATTACCGTTTTGTCTGCCCACCTGGCCCGCGCCCGATCAATCAGCATTCGACGCGACTGAGGGGCAATTTCCATCTTGGCAAGCAAACCAACAAAAGTCATCGCGGGCATCGACACCCACGCCGACACACACCACGTGGCCGTCATCAACGAACACGGCAAACCCCTCGCGGACAAGGAATTCCTGGCCGTGGGGTCCGGATACCGGAAAATCATCGACTTCATCACCAGCTACGGCACAGTCACCGCCGTCGGTGTCGAAGGCACAGGGTCCTACGGCGCCGAGCTCGCCCGAACCCTCCGGAGTAAAGGGCTGACCGTGCTGGAGGTAAACCGCCCGAACCGGGCCGCCCGCAGACTCAACGGAAAGTCCGATCCCCTGGATGCCTACCAGGCCGCCAAGTCCGTGCTCGAGGGACGGACGAGGGCGATTCCGAAGGCCAAAGACGGCCCCGTGGAATGCCTGCGGATCGTACGTTCCGGACGCGCGTCAGCCATCAAGGCCCGGACTGCGGCCATCAACCAGATCAAGGCGCTCCTCGTATCGTCCCCGGACAAGATCCGGGCTAAATTCCGGGCAATGCCTACCTCCGCTCTGATTATTGCCTTGCAGCGCACCCGACCTTCCGGGCACATGGCTGACCCCGAGTACGTCGCTCTTCTGACGCTCAAGGCATTGGCAGCCCGCTGCCAAGCCTTGGGAGTAGAAATTGAAGCTGCCGACGCGGCGCTCAAGGAAATCCTCGACAGCTATGCCCCGCTGCTTTGCGATCTCCCGGGAGTCGGGACCGAGGTAGCCAGCCAGCTGTTGATCACCGTCGGGGACAACCCGGAGCGCTTGGGGAACGAAGCCCAGTTCGCTTCACTTGTCGGGGTCGCCCCGGTACCAGCCTCGTCCGGCAAAACAACCCGACATCGGCTCAGTAGAGGCGGCGACCGCAACGCCAATAACGCCTTGCACCAGGTAGTGCTGGTCCGCATGGGCTCGTGCCAGCGGACCAAGGATTACGTGGCTAAACGTACGTCCGCGGGCAAGGGCAAACGCGAAATCATGCGCTGCCTCAAACGCTATGCAGCCAGGGAAATCTACCGCCAAATCACCAACCCGCGGCCGGCACCTGACAACTCCGACCTCCGCCACATGCGGACAGAACTCGGGCTCACCATCACGACCGTAGCTGGGGAACTTGGTCAATGGGTTTCCATCATTTCTCGTCTGGAACGCGGGCACATCCGCAACGACACCCTCGCCGCGGACTACCGGCAATGGCTGACCAACCAGCGTAAAGGAGGGGGTACCGAACGGAGCCTTAGATCCAGCCAGAGCGTAGCCTTATAGGACGTCAAACAGTGGCGGTCCCACGGTCTTTCATGATGCCTTTCCAGCAAAGACAACACACGGCCCAACTGCATCCAGAAGGTCGAGATGGAAAGATACGATCCTCGCCCCGCAGCCCTGCACCTCCTGGAAAAAGGTGAGCTCTCTATGGAGGACCTCTGGCTTCAGTACAAATCGCGAGGAGGAAACGCTGGCGTCCTGGAACTGGACGCTTTCGTTCATGACATCCCCCTCCTCCAAGGGCTAGAGGTAGAAGTTCTGAGAGTGACACTGGAAGAACTGGCTAAATGAGACCGGGGATGGGACCCCTAAACGTGTCAAAACCTATGCCCATGAGGGGTCTTTAGGCCGTACGAAAAATCTCCTGGTCCTGCCAAACTTCCCTCCATGGCGTTCTTCCTCACATACGTGACGGACAAAGGGTCGGGCTGTTTTGCGGTTGAAGCCACGGGTATCAGCGACGCCCTCACCAAGGCCAAGAACGCTATCCACGGTTTGGGCTGCACCAGCGCGACCTTACGCCAAACCACCGAATCCCACCCGTCCTTTGGCGGGGGATACGTCGTGGCAGCCTACACAACAGCCATGGGCTGGAAAACCAAGGACTGACGACCCCGGAGTAGCATCCGCCCACCCTCTGCAGCCGCTCCCCAGTGGCCCCTTATCCGGCAGCATCCGGCAACGTCGACTTCCACGAGATCCACTGCCAAAATCGAGCGACAACAGCCGCATAAGAGGGCGATTTGACCACTATAGGAGCATCGTCGTAGACACACAAGGGCCAGGGGGTCCGGAGCTCTGCGACGGCGCGCCCTGGACCCAACAGCCGGCCGCGCCAGCGGACGCCCATCAACTGGTTGAAGCGCAGCGAAAACCAGGGCGAGCCCCGGTTCGCCCGCGCGCTCGGCGTCGGTCCTGTCCACAGTTGGGGGCAATGCGGGTTATCCACGGCTGGATTTTTGGGAGCCACGAGGAAGCTCCCTTCGGCAGTAGCAGCGGTGGATAACGCAGATGAAATTGTCCCCGGCCGTGGGCAGCGACCCCTCCCTTGGTAGCCGGTCAACAATCCTGCATCACATGCAACTTCGCCCGGAAATCCTGCTTTGTCAGGGTCAGCGAGTACGCTTAGGGAATCGAACAAATATTCGAATAAAAGGTGTGTTGTGAGCGTCATTGTCGGTCCCCGCGTGATAGATGCGGGCGCGTCTCTGTTGTCGGTGCTGGTCTCCCCGGTGCCGGTCGCGGCAGGGTTCCCCTCGCCGGCGCAGGACTACTTCGACGGCCGGATCGACCTGAATGCGCACCTGATTAAGGACGTCACTAGCACCTACGTGGTGCGGGTGTCCGGGGAGTCGATGCACGGGGCCGGGATCAGCGACGGGGATGAGCTGATCGTTGACCGGGCGCTGGAGCCGCGTGACGGGTCCGTGGTCGTCGCTGTCCTGGATGGGGAGCTGACGATCAAGCGGCTGAGGATCACACCGAAGGGAGTGATCCTGCAGGCGGAGAACCCTGAGTACCCGGACATTGAAGTGCCGGCCCTGTCTGATCTGACGATATGGGGCACGGCCTTCCGGTGTTTGCATCATGTCTAAGCCGGCCCTGATGCGGCACATGCCGCAGATCGCTCACGTGGACGTCAACTGCTTCTACGCCTCGGCGGAGCGTGCGTTCAACCCTTCCCTGGAAGGCAAGCCCGTGATCGTGCTGTCCAAAAATGACGGCTGCGCTGTCACCCGCTCCCCCGAAGCCAAGGCCCTGGGTATCGGCATGGGCGATCCCTGGTTCAAGCTGGCTCCTAGGGCCAAGGAATGGGGCCTGGTCGCGCTGTCCAGCAACTACGAGCTGTATGGCGATATCAGTTCCCGTGTGATGGAGCTGCTGGGACGGTACTCGGCCTGGCTGGAGGTTTACAGCATCGATGAGGCCTTCCTCGGCGTCAAAGGTACCCCTGCAGAGCTCCTGGCGCTGGGCCGGTCGATGAAAGCGGCTGTCCGGCGCAACGTCGGCGTGCCGGTCTGCGTCGGGATCGCACCGACGAAGACGCTGGCGAAGCTGGCCAACAAGTGGGCGAAGAACAACAAGGCCTTCGGCGGGGTATGCCACTGGGACTCTGTCCCCGCCCCGGAGCGCGAGGCGCTGCTGGGTCGGCTGTCCGTCGAGGAAGTGTGGGGCGTCGCCGGACGGCTGACCAGGCGGCTGAACACCATGGGGATCTTCACCATCGCCGATCTGGTCCGGGCCGATCCGGTGGCGATCAGGGACAAGTTCAATGTCGTCGTGATGCGTACCGTCCTGGAACTGCAGGGAACCCCCTGCATCCCCATGGAAGAGGAACGGATCGGGCGGGACCAGCTGATCTTCTCCCGGTCGTTCGCCAAGCCCATCACCACCGCAGCCGGGATCCGCCAGGTCATGAGCGTGTACGGGCAGCAGGCCTCTGCGCGGCTGGCCAAACACGGGCTGCAGGCCAAAGTCCTGACCGCGTTTGCCGGAACCTCGCACTTCAACCCCAAGGACACGTCATACCCATCAGTGTGCGTGCCGTTGCCTATGCCCACCGCCGACCCGGTGATCCTGACCAAAGCCAGCCACGCCCTCCTGCCCCGCATTGTCGAGGGCGTCAGGTACGCCAGGGCCGGGATCATGGTCACCGACCTGCGCCCCAGCGGCAACCAGGCACCCCTGTCCCTGTTCGAAAACCCCCACGAGGAACGGCACATCGGAACCCTGCTGGAGGGCGTCACCCGCCGGTACGGCCGCGGGTCCATCGGCCTGGGCCACGGAGGAATCCGGGGCGGGCCCGACTGGACCATGAAACGCGACATGCTCTCCCCCCGATACACCACCCACTGGGATGAACTCCCCCTCGTCAAAGCCGCCTAACCAGCCCCTCTGCACCACCCAGGAAGACAA
Source organism: Arthrobacter sp. E1SS-5 (assembly GCF_057073715.1). Classification (NCBI taxonomy): domain Bacteria; kingdom Bacillati; phylum Actinomycetota; class Actinomycetes; order Micrococcales; family Micrococcaceae; genus Arthrobacter; species Arthrobacter sp. E1SS-5. The sequence goes on along the minus strand of NZ_CP172703.1, from coordinate 1,899,669 downwards.
CAAGTACATGACCATCACCCCAGAAGCCCCTACCCTCAACGCCCCTGTGGACGTCCGGTTTACCAAGGCCGGCACCCCCCTGGCCGTCCGCTATGACGGACGGATCTGGGCCGTCACCGAAGAACCTGTCCACTGGTTCACCAGAGACTCATGGTGGGAGACCCGCCGCAGCGTCCCCGTGGGCGTCGGAAACGTCGTCGACATCGAACACTGGCGTGTTCAAGTTCGCTTGGGCGGGTCGGACTCGCAGCTGCGGACCTTCGACCTGCGCAGGGAACCCCTCGCTGCACAGTGGCTACTGGAGGCCATCACTGACATCTGAACCAGCTCCTGCGTAGCGTAAGGGCCATGGATATCAGGGCCGGGTTGCCGGCAGGGCTTATCCCTCCCGTGAAAGTTGCACTGGCCCGCGCCGTGGACAAGATGCCACGTGGTGACACATCACACGGGACCTGGCTGTTTGAACCCAAGTGGGACGGGTACAGATGTGTTGCAGTCCGGGAGGAGCGCGGGGCGACATTGTGGTCCCGGCAAGGAAAGGAACTGACAGGGTACTTCCCCGAACTCTGCTCAGCGGTCGCTGCGGTCGTTCCCCCGGGATGCGTGATCGACGGCGAAGCCGTGATCTGGAGCCAAGGCCGGCTGAACTTCACCGCCCTCCAGCAGCGCCTGGGCGCCGGACCCAAAACCCTGCCCGGGCTGGTAGCAGCAGCGCCGGCCAATTACGTTGCGTTCGATGTGCTGGCCGTCGCCGGTCATGACGCCCGTGACCTTCCTTTATCTCAGCGGCGGGCGCTCCTCGAAGAACTGGCCAACGGTTGGGAACCGCCGCTGTCCCTCTCCCCCACCACCACGGACCGCATTGTTGCAGAGCAGTGGTTTGAAGATCTGCCCCATACCGGGGTCGAAGGGCTGGTCATCAAAGGCATGAATCAGCCGTACACGCCCGGCGTCCGTTCCTGGTTGAAGTGGAAGGACAGAGAAACCGTGGAAGTTATTTGCGGCGCGGTGATCGGGCCGATCACCCAACCTTCCGAGGTCGTCGCCGGTCTGGTCCTGGACGGCGAGCTGCGGATCGTGGGCCGGTCCACGCCACTGAAGGCTAGGGAGGGCAGGGAGCTGGCAAGGTGGCTTCACCCGCCAAACGGCGACCATCCCTGGCCGGCCATTGTGAAAGGTACGACCCTGGACAGGTTCAACAGGGACAAGGAACCCGTGGCCCTGACCCTTGTGGAACCTATGGTAGTTGAGGTCTCCGCCGACACCGCCTGGTCCGGCAGATCCTTCCGTCACCCATTACGGCTACTCAGAGCCCGGCCCGAGCTGGCGCCTGACGATGTCACGCTGCCGGACCGGCTTCACGTGGGTTAGCGATCCGTGCGGATCACGATGAGGTTCTGGCCCTCTTCCAAGAGAGCGTAGAGATTTTCCCGCGCTTCCTCATAGGTGTTGCCTTCGGCCTCGATGTGGATGTAACTGCCGTCCGGGTTGGTAACAGTGCCCATAAGTATCACCGCACGAGTCTATTTCGCTGCAGGTTCGGCAGCCTCGATGAGCTCCGGCCCGTTGTTGCGCACGCTATTGACCCGGGGGCGGTGCGCATCACAACTACGCCTTGGCCTTTTTCTTCTTCTTTTCCGGCCAGGGGCCGAGCTTTTCCTTGTTGCTCGTGACCTCTCCCCCGCGGGTGGAGTCGGCGAGGTCGCCCACCTTATGCACCTTCAGTGAGTTGGTGGAGCCGGCCTTTCCGGGAGGCGACCCCGCGGCGATGACCACCAGGTCACCGTCCTGCACCAGGCCCATCTCTTCAAGGCTGCGGTCAACCTGCGCGGTCATGGCGTCCGTATGGTCCACCATCTGCACCAGCACCGGCTGGATGCCCCAAGTGAGGGCCATCTGGTTCCACACCTGCTCCACCGGGGTGAAAGCGAAGACCGGCTTGATGGGCCGCAGGCGGGACAGACGGCGCGCGGAATCACCGGACTGGGTAAACGCACAAATGTACTTCGCGTCCAGCTGGTCGGCAATTTCGACGGCGGCACGGGTGACGGCGCCGCCACCGGTCCGCGGCTTGGTCCCCAGCGGGGGGACGCGCTCCAGGCCATGGACCTCGGTGGACTCGATGATCCGGGCCATGGTCTTCACGGTCTCGATGGGGTACTTCCCCACGCTTGTCTCACCGGAGAGCATGACAGCGTCGGCACCGTCGAGCACGGCGTTCGCGCAGTCCGAAGCTTCTGCACGGGTGGGGCGCGGGTTGTCGATCATAGACTCGAGGACCTGCGTGGCCACGATGACCGGCTTGGCCCAGCGGCGCGCCAGTTCCACTGCGCGCTTCTGGACGATCGGCACTTCCTCCAGCGGCAGTTCCACGCCCAGGTCGCCACGGGCCACCATAATGGCGTCGAACGCGTCGATAATCTCAGGCAGCTGCTCCACGGCCTGCGGCTTCTCGATCTTGGCGATGACCGGCACGCGGCGGCCTTCCTCATCCATAATCTCGTGCACGCGGCTGATGTCCGATGCGTCGCGGACAAACGACAGCGCGACTAGGTCAACACCGCGGCGGATTGCCCAGCGCAGATCGTCCTCATCCTTTTCGCTCAGCGCGGGCACGTTGACGGCCACGCCGGGGAGGTTGATGCCCTTGTTGTTGGACACCATGCCGCCCACGGTGACCTCGGCGACGACCTTGACGTCGTCGACCTCGGTGGCGCGCAGGGCCACCTTGCCGTCGTCGATCAGCAGGGCATCGCCCACCTTGACGTCCTCGGTGAGGCTCTTCAGGGTGGTGGAGCAGATTTCCTGGGTACCGGGAACGTCCTCGGTGGTGATGGTGAAGATGTCACCCACGGCCAGGGCGTGCGGGCCGTCAACGAAACGGCCCAGGCGGATCTTGGGGCCCTGCAGGTCGGCCATGATCGCCACGGCTTTGCCCAGCTCTTCTGCGGCCTTGCGGACGTTCTCGTAGGTGTTGTCATGCACGGTGTAGTCACCGTGGCTCATGTTCATGCGGGCGACGTCAACGCCGGATTCCAGCACCGCGAGCGTGTTTTCGTAGCTGGCAATTGCCGGGCCGAACGTAGCCACAATTTTTGCGCGTCTCATATACCTACCCTTGGTTCTCTTGGGGATTCGATGTTGAGCTTGGGGGTCTGCGGCGCTTCTAGTCCCCGTTGGGTGGCCCCGTAAGGGGATCGGCGTGCAGGAGGGTTACCACGAAAAAGCACCCGCCCGTGTGACCCTCGGGCGGGTGCTTTGGTCTCCCGCTACGTATAGGTCAGCTGCAGGAGGCTTGCTCCGATGTCTTTGCCGATTTTTTGCAGCAACGCGGCGGAAAGTTGGGGATCTTTGGATGAGTCCCGATCCGTATATTCGGCCAGAGTGTAGACATTGGTCAGATTCATGTCTGACCACCGCTCTTTAGGGAGGAGGGAGCGGCCGGCGACCGCGAAAACTGGGCGGTTGCCGGATCGCCGGGCCACCGCTGCAGGCAGTTTTCCGGCGAGAGTTTGCTCGTCGATGCTGCCTTCGCCGGTGATGACGACTTCGCAGTTGTCCTTGCGGGTGTTGAAGTCCAGCAGGTCGAGGAAGTAGTCGGCTCCGGAAACCTGCTTCGCTCCCAGCAGCAGGCAGGCATAGCCGATTCCACCGGCGCTGCCCGCGCCTTCGTTTGCTGCGAGCGAATCCGCGCCGGATACTCCTGCTTCCGCCATCCTGGCGACGAAGTGGCCCAGGCTCTCGTCGAGGAATGCCACATCCTCTGCTGTAGCGCCTTTTTGGGGACCGAAAACAGCAGGTGCTCCGTTGGGGCCGCGCAGGGGGTTGTGGACGTCGCTGGCGACGATGAGTTCTGTACCGGCCAGCTCCGGGAGTTCGGTTCGCCTCACGGATACTATCTGCCCCAAAGCTGTTCCGCTGCCGTGAAATTGCCGTCCTGCAGCGTCGTGGAAGCTGTAGCCGAGGGCAGTGAGCATCCCCATTCCACCGTCAGTGCTGGCGCTGCCGCCCAGGGCGAGGACGATCCTGTCGGGGTTAAGACTGAGGGCGAACAGGACGGCGTCACCGAATCCACGGCTGGAGGATTGCAGTGCTTCGAGCTTCCCCTGAGGGAGCTGTGCGAGTCCGCAGGTATTGGCGACTTCTACAACTGCAGTTGTCCCGTCGTAGGCGATGCTGGTCTGAACGGGGTCTCCGGTAGGGCCAGCGACGGTGCAGCTGCGGCGGGTGAAGCCGGCGGCGACAGCGGCGTCGACGCTGCCGTCGCCGCCGTCGGCCAGGGGTAGGAGTTCGCACTGGACCGCTCCGGTTGTTCCGGCTTCATCAGCGGCGGAGCGAAGCCCTGCGGCCAGGGCCTGTGCGACCTCGTTGGCGGTGAGGCTGCCTTTGAACTTGTCGGGGGCGATGAGGGTCCGCAGGGTTTTCGGGGCGGTAGTGCTGGTCATGTCACACGTTTTTCGAGTAGGCGGGGCTGAGGTCGGTGGACTGTCCAAGGTCAGCGTCGGCGGCGTGCTTGGGTGCTGCATCCACCGAAGCGTGCTGCTTGGGTGAGTGGTGGCCGTATTCGACAAGGTCCTCATCGATATCGGCAACTTCATCGACATGGACGGGATCTTCGCCGCGCACGGGTTCGAGAACTTCGCCAGCGAATACGCGCCGGACGCGGTCGGCGTCGAGGGTGCGGTCCCACCAGGCGATGAACAGCGTGGCGACGGCGTTGCCGGTGAAGTTGACCAGCGCGCGGCATTCGGACATGAACTTGTCGATGCCGAAGATGAGCATGATCCCTGCGGCTGGGATGGTGCCGATGGTGGCAAGGGTGGCTGTCAGGGCGATGAAGCCGCCGCCTGCGACGCCGGCTGCGCCCTTGGAGGTCAGGAGCATGACGGCGAGCAGACCCAGCTGCTGGCCGATGCTCAGGTGGGTGTTGGTGGCCTGGGCGATGTACAGGGCGGCCAGGGACAGGTAGATGGCAGCGCCGTCAAGGTTGAAGCTGTAGCCGGTGGGTACGACGAGCCCGACGGTTTCCTTCTTCACGCCGGCGTTTTCGAGCTTACGCATCAGGCCGGGCAGGGCAGGTTCGGCCGTGGAGGTGCCCAGGATAAGCATGTATTCCTCTTTGAGGTGCCGGATCATGCTGAAGATGTTCAGCTTCAGGAACGCCATGACCGAGCCGAGGACCACCACGACGAACAGGATGGACGTGGCGTAGAAAAGGGCGATGAGTCCGCCCATGCTGGTCAGGGAGGAGACGCCGTACTTGCCTACCGCGAAGGCCATGGCCCCGAATGCACCCAGGGGTGCTGCTTTCATGATGAAGCCCAGGATCTTGAACATGACCCCGGTGAGGCGCTGCACGCCGTCAAGGACCGGGGCGCCGACCTTGCCCATCGCGTTCAGTGCGATGCCAAAGACAACGGCGATGAAGATGATCTGCAGGATGTCACCCACCACGAACGGCTGGACGATGCTGGTGGGGATGATGTTGGTGATGAATTGCCACCATTCCTGGTGGGCTCCGGCGTCGATCAGTTTGGCAGCCGAGTCGGAGGTCTTGATGCTGCCAGGGTCCGCGTTGACGCCTTCGCCGAGGCGGAAGACATTGATGGCCACCAGGCCGAAGGCCAGGGCGCAAATGGTGCCGATCTGGAAGTAGGTCAGGGCCTTGAGCCCGGTCATGCCCACCTTCTTCAGGTCCGCGACGCTGGCGATGCCGCCCACGATCGTGAGGAACACGATGGGGCCGATCAGCATCTTCATCGCGTTCACGAAGGTGGTGCCGATCGGCTCCATGGCAATGCCGGTGGCCGGCGCCAGCCAGCCGACGAGGATACCGATGACGATCGCGGTCAGTACCCAGAAGTAGAGCTGGCGGTACCAGCGGGGTTTGGTGGCCGGATTCGCTTTGCCGGCGGTCGTGATGTGGTCCATGATTCCTACCTCATTGTGGAATGTCGCTGGAGGATGTTCTGAAAGAAAGGTGGTGCGGGGCGGGCAGCGGTATGGCTTCACTACCCGCCCCGTGCTTGACGCCGGCAACCGCGACGGCGGCGCCGGGGCTGCTGCTGCTTGCTTAGACGGCTGCCGGGGCGAGCGTGAGGGCCTTGATGATGGCTTCGGTGACGTCCTCGGTGTTGGCGTCGCCTCCCACGTCGCGGGTCAGGTGACCGGCGCCGGTGGCTGCTTCAATGGCGGCTTCGACGCGGCGGGCTTCCTCGTGCAGGCCGAAGTGGTCCAGCATCAGGGCAGCGGAGGCGATGGCACCGATCGGGTTGCTGATGCCCTGGCCTGCGATGTCCGGGGCGGATCCGTGGACCGGTTCGAACATGGACGGGAAGCGGCGCTCCGGGTTCAGGTTGGCGCTGGCGGCCAGGCCGAGGCTGCCGGCGAGGGCGGAGCCGAGGTCGGAGAGGATGTCGGCGTTCAGGTTGGAGGCCACGACGACGGAGAGGTCCTCGGGCTTGAGGATGAACTTGGCGCTCATGGCATCCACCAGGACGCTTTCGGTCTGCACGTCCGGGTAGTCCAGGGCGACGCGGTTGAAGACTTCGTCCCACAGGACCATGCCGTACTGCTGGGCGTTGGACTTGGTGACCGAGGAGACCTTCTTGACCGTGCGCGTGCGGGCCAGGTCGAAGGCGAAGCGCATGATGCGTTCGCAGCCCTTTTCGGTGAACAATGCGGTCTGCAGGGCGACCTCGTTGCCAGGGCCGCGGCCGCTGAGGTTCCGGCCGCCAAGGCCGGCGTATTCGCCTTCGCTGTTTTCGCGGACCACAACCCAGTCGAGTTCGGTGTTGTCGGCCTTGCGTAGCGGGGACTGCACGCCGGGGAGGAACTTGACGGGGCGGATGTTGGCCCACTGGTCGAAGTTCTGGGTGATGTTCAGGCGCAGGCCCCAGAGGCTGATGTGGTCCGGGACGTTTTCCCAGCCAACGGCGCCGAAGTAGATGGCGTCGAAGTCCTTCAGGGCGTCCAGACCCTTGGGGTCCATCATCTGGCCCGTCTTGGCGTAGTACTCCGAGCCCCAGGGGAACTCGGTCCAGTCGAACGCGAACTTGCCGTTGGAGTTTTCGGCCAGGGCGTCCAGGACGCGGCGGCCTGCTGCGACAACTTCCTTGCCCACGCCGTCGGCGGGGATTGAAGCGATGTTGAACTTCTGGGTGTTGCTCATGGTGCTGTGTCTCCTCGTTGAGTGGGGTGTTTCCCTGTTATGGGGGTCACACCGTTCCTTCCTCATCAAGTAGACGTGCGGTAGCCCACATGCGTCCAAGACTAAGATTGAATGCGCTAAATAGGATCAGCCTATGGCTGCTCGTGAGGACGCACTTCTGGTCGGCTCGCGTGGAGCTCGGCAATTTGGAGAAATGCCTTTGCAGCCGGGGTAAGGTCCTGTTTACGGCTCAGAATTGCCACATCGAGGTCGGACACCGGCTCGATGAGAAGAGTGCGCAGCCCGGACCGATGCGCCAGCGGGGCCCAGGACGACGGCATGACGGCGTGTCCGACGCCGGCGAGGACCAGCGGCAGGATGGAAGTCCGGTGCGCCACCTCAACCACGATCTCTAAATCCACGCCGCGGGCCAGGGCATCGTCCACCATCCAGCGCATCAGAGAACCGCGCTGGCTCGCAATGAGCCGGTGGCCGGCCAGATCTTCCCGTGGAATCGCTGTTCCGGGCCGGAAAGTATCCGTGTGGGGGTTCACAATGAGGATCAGTGGCTGCCGTTCCAGTTCCAGCACCTGGACCCCGGGTACGCGTATAGGGTTGGGCGAGCCTGCCAGCCCGATCTCCGTGCTGCCGCTTCGCACAGATTCGATGACTTCCTCAGGAGTGAAGGCCGCAACCACGTTCAACCGAACCGATGGGTGCGAGCGGGTGAATCCGGCGATCATCGAAGTCAGAGGCTCAATCCCTGGAGAGGGCATCGTGATGATGTCCAGCTGGCCGCTGCGGACACCTCGCAGAGCCTGCACCGCGGACTGGGCGGCGTCGAGGTCCCTCATAACCAGCCGCGCAGGACCAACCAGTTCCTGACCGGCTTCGCTGAGGACAGCGCGGCGGCCGATCCGATGGAAGAGCGGGACGCCCAGATCTTTTTCAAGGCTGGCAATGGTCTGGGACAACGAAGGCTGCGCTATCAGCAGATGCTCTGCAGCCCGATTGAAGCCGTCATGATCCACAACGGCCAGGAAATACTTCAGCTTTCGCGTATCCACAGATTTGTCCTTTAAGGGAATCGAACACCAGCTTGCTCACCGACCGCAGCAGAGTTGATAGCCCATGCCTATCAACCATATTGATCCTTAGTCTTGGACGCACCCTCAGACGAGCCGGTCTAATTGGGAAACGACGGAGCACTTAGTCGAGTAGCCGCTTCGAGCTGTAGGCACTATCAAAGGCCACCATCATGTCTATCTCACATCTCCCAATGTTCCACGCAAGCATGTCCAACTACCTCCGCAAAGAGGTGAAAAGCTGGAGCCACCTGGCACCAGGTGACTCCGTTGTGCTGCTGACCTCGGACCGCTCAAACCCCCGAAGCTCCGGACTCGTCGACGAAATCTCCGATGACGGCCACTTCCTATGGCTGATTCAGGAAAACGGCGCCGGGCGGCGCCTCTTCCACCGGGCCGACGGGTACACAACACTTCTTGATTCCGACAGTCCCGTCCGGTCTTCCAACTCCTAGGGCCGCTTACTGCAGCCAGCAGGTACGGCCAACCGGGGCACCAACGGCCCGCACTCCCCCGCCTCCCACATCGCTAGACCGCTCATCCGCTCCTGGGCGACCTCCGGCAGTTGGCCGTGAACCGACCGTTGTCCGGGCCCCAGGGAAGGAATGGGGCAGGTTCATCATCGGCCCATCAGACGATCATGAGTTGTGAGCATCAGCTCGGCAACGTGCGTTGCCTCCCGGATGACGTATCGAGCCGCTTCCGTTGTCACCCCAGTGGGAAGCGTTCTGCCGTGGCCTGTACCTTGAAGGTTTCTCAGCTCATTGATCGCTATGACTGTCTTCTTAGCGGACCTATAGATTTCGCGGATTTGTCTTGTGCCTTCCGATGACTCACCGACGACTGCTGGCAGCAAAGACAATCGTTCGAATGAAAGATCAATCAGCCCGGGGAACGGGATACGGGGGTCAGGATATAAACCGCCTTCCTCGAGAACGAACTTGGCGATTGCCTCGATCAATTCCTTTGCTCCGCCGAGCAAAGCTGCTGGATCATCTATGTTTCTCCGCAACCGTTCTAGCTGCTCGTTCAAAGCGGGGCGTCCCCCAGTCTCTAAGTCGATCTTCCCCTGCTGCTGCAGTCGCCCATCGGCAGACAACCCCCAGCCAGCGTGCTCCAGTGCCGAACGTAGGCCTTCTACTCGTTGCGTGTCCTCAGGGGAGTTGAAGCTACCGTGGAGTCGAAGCGCATCGAGTAGCTCTTCAGTGAGCTTTCGGGCGGTGGCTACTTTGCGTGCCCCAACCCGCGAAACGGAGATTACGCGCTGCTGCTTGTTCGGAGTTTGCGTTGCCGGGTTGAAGGGGTCGTGTTCCGATAAACCGGTGGCCGTAAAAGCTTGTGTAAGTGCTGAATGTGAAGGTCCATCACCTCTGAAGAAGAACTGGCCAATGGCTGCGGCTATCTCGCCGTTCAAGGGTGCACTCATAGTCCAATTGTCTCTGAGGGAGTAGATGCATAAGCCGTCAAGCTTCCCGCTTGCCTTCCGCGCCCCCGGTGCCTTCAATGCAAACGCTAGCGCCACCAATGAATCTCAACAAACGATCCTTTGTCAGGACCGCAGTGCGCGCCTTGCTGTCACGTCTCCAAACGCCCTCTTTCCAATGATTCCGGTGAACATGGTCCGTCTCAGCAATGTGTCTCACATGCATTATTCTCAACAAAAGGAAAAGTTACCTTTGATGAGCAAGGGGTTGTCTTGGGAAGTATCGGATATTGTCAGTTTCCGAAGTCGTCTGCACGAATTTCCAAAGTCGTCTGCACAGCCCGGGTGACTAAGTCAACCTTTTTGACCCCAGCATGACGGTTATTTCTGGCCCCACTGAGGAACTTTGGTTGTCCTGTTCCCGCGGGTACCCTGCGGTGATGGATCCTTCATGTACCACTGCATAGACTGAGGCGCCGTCCTGTACTTCCCGCCCACGACGCGCTGGCGTAGCGTGAGGGCATGGTGGAGCAGACACGGTGCCATCCACTCGGACTGGTTCCTTTGATCCTGCTGCTGGCCGGATGCACCGGCGGCGGCACTCCGGCGCCGGACGCTCCGAGCGTCTCCCCGCCTTCGTCGTCCACGGCCCCAACCTCCGTCAAGGCACTGCCTCCGCCTGCCGGGCACTACGAGGCGGGATGCCTGCAGGGCCAGACCGACGCTGCGGGGTTCAGCCCATCCGGGGAAAGGCTCTTCAACGTCGATCCGCTGTTCATCAGGGACAACTTCTCCCAGACCAGCGATGGCACAACGCAGCTCATGAATGGCGTTCAATGGATGAAGAATCCGTACTGGCTGCGTGCCGGGCAAACGGTCACCGTCACCGTGGCGTCGGAGCAGCAAAAGACCGTGGGACTCGTGGCCGAGTACGGGGCGACGGAAGGCAACACGTCCGTGACCTTCACTGCGTGCCCGCCAGAGAAGACCCCGTACACCTGGTGGCCCGGCGGCTTTCTGGTCCACGGAACGGAGACCAGGTGCATCAGGCTGAGCGTGGAGGTGGCGGGGGCCGAGGGGGCCAGAAGGCCTGTCATCCCCGTGGGTTCCGCGCCGTGCCCCACGTCCTGGTGAGGTCTGAAGGATTCCGTCAACTATCGCGCCTGTGCTATTGCAAGTGCGGCAAGGTCGCGGGTAACGCGCTGGACTTCGTGCTCCCGGCGTGCCGAACGCTGGTTTTGTTGTACTAGGCGAGCTCTAGCTAAAGGTTTGTTTGGTGGGGTGGGAACAGGGATCCGTCCCCGCGGGGGAACCTCGCTGGAAGCTTCCTCGTTCCCCGGCATACTTGAACTCATACGCCCCCCTTGACGTCGCTTCCGGAAAGGCTCTCGGCCTTGCCCTTAGCAATCAGACTAGAAAGTCAGCGGCGACGACTGAAGCGACCCGCCCGTCAGTGAGGACCTTCTTGTTCCAATCTTGAGTCTGGCCACTCCACATCCCTGTACGTCATACCAACTGTGACGACGTACGGAATGCCCCCCGAGAGACTTTCAGTAGCCCGCGGAAGACAGCCGCCTGCATCGACGAAGATGTCCCGTTACTCTCAGCCTTGGGGGTAGCTGGAGTAGCGGGACGTTTCACCATAACAGAGCGCACTCTCGGATGACTGGGACACGCTCCGAGCAACTGCGCCCAAGTGGTTACGATGTTTGAGAAACGGGGATGTCGCAGCTACTGAGTGCCCGATGCTCAACGCGGCGCTGACCGTCCGGGCGCCTGCTGTTCTCTAGCCCTGGAGGAACGATCATCCGGAGACAAGGAGGAGACCGCTTTTGGGGATCCCTCGCCCACCAGCCGCAGTCCTACCCGACACGGCCGACACGAGACTGCTAATTGAGCTGACAAGCCACGCGAATGACCTCTCTGAAGCCGCGCAGGCCCTGGATTGCGCACTGACCTCAGGAGAGGACTCAGCGCTGTGGATGCCGCTGACCTCCCATGCTGTCACGGCCTATATCCGTCCCTTCATAGACTCCAACGTCCGAACCCGCCTGGACAAGATGTCAATGGTCCCACCCATTCCCGCGCACCTCCAAGCAGTGCATGACCTCATTCGGAACTACCGCAACACCACGGTCGCGCACTCACAATCGACACTGGTGATGCCATTGCCGGTAGCGATTCTCGATGACCAGGGAAAAGGCGTCGATGTCATGGGTGTTTCTCTCACCCACCAGATGCCGTTGGCCCTGGCTGAGGGTCTCAGCGACCTTATCGGAACCGTGGAAGACATCGTCGAGGAGGCAACGCAGCCGGTGCTTGACCGGTTGCGGACCTGGCTCAAGGGGCAAGACGCCACCGCTATCGGCAGCTGGCAGCTACCGGTGATCAACGAAGCCCTCGACGCGGATTTCACCTCTGCTCATCGAAGAAAACGGACCCCCCAGTTCACGATGTATTGGCGCACTTGGGAGCAGGAACGCCCGTAATGGCACTTCTTCGGAGCTAGGCCGGTCACTCGTCGTGGAAGCGCCAGCCTCCGTCCTTTGTGAAGGTCGCGATAGCTGAACCCTGACCGAAGGCGGGTTTGGGGTCAGGTGAGAAGAGCAAAGCTGCACTAATGCACTCCAGACCCCGCAACGCGTTTTTTGCCTTGGCCAGGGCGTGAACGAAGTCCAGGCCGTCCACCGTGAAGCAGCCCGCACTCACGTCCGTTAGGTATTCGAGGAAGTACGGCATACCGAAAGCCTGACTGCTCGGCCCGTTCCCAGCTATGGTCCAAAGACCCGGCTTGTTGAACCAAGATTCCAGGGTGGGATCTAGACCTCAGGTGCAGTACGAAACCTTCCTCCACGGGAAGACGCTCTTCTTGGGTCCGACGGTGCCCCGCCCACCGTTAGACGGCAGCTTTGGAGGCTGGGGCCCATAAACAGCTCGTCGCCGGACCGGGAAACGCGGCCCCTAATCAGCAGATTAGGGAGCTGTAATGCTCCTTGGGAAAGACAGAGGATCCTAGGCTGGACAACAAGGTTACATTTGGTTTTCCCGGGGACAGGTTCTGGGTCAAGTTGTGGCCGGCGTCGAGAGGTCCTGAGGAGAGATATCTCTGGAGACTCAGCGGCCACCCCCAGCCGGCGCCGGCCACCTCCATGGCGCCGGGCGGCCTTGACCAAGCGCAAGAGCCATCAGTTAAACCGAGTCCGGCGACGCGCAGCACTGGGTGCGGTGCAGAATCCGTGGCACGGCCACTTATTGCGTTGCTTTTCGGTCCCGGATCCTTGTCCCTCCTCTAAACAGCTACAGTGTTGCCGGAGGCAGCGTGGCTTCAGGACCTTCTGCCATCAGTTTCTGCTGTGTGAAGGGAAGGAGGATAGCCGTGGAGTTCGCTCGCGTCGTGGGTTTCCTTTCAGACGCCCTGCAGGACCGGCCCGGCAGCGTACGAGGCCTCAGCCCCGATGAGCTGTATGGTCTCTACATCAGCTGGTGCCTTATGAACGATACGATAATCGAGCCTCCAGAAGCCCTGTGGGACGGCTTGAGAGCGTGGGGCATCGACCCTGCGAGTAACCACCTGGCCATGAAAGGCCCTGTAGCCGTGGACTACATCATCGCCAGCGCCCCCAGCATCCTTTAAGCGGCTGTGGTGCTTAACGGCCCAGGACCTCGTCTACGACCCAGGAAAGAATAAGAGCGTCATGCCTGCCCGGATCTAAAAGACCATATAGGTAGGCTTCGAACTCAACAGAATCAGCATCCCCACCCTTGGCAAAGTACTTCACCCAAAGGTCCGCGACACTGACAGCGCTGCACTCAACCAACGCCAAGGCAGCAAAACGTGGGTCTTTCATGACGGCTCTCCAGTACTACCGCCTCAACGCCCGGGGCGGCCAGATCATCACGCCCTGGCCCCACTGTAGGAGTCAATACCAGTCTGGAACAATCCCTCTCGACCGTCACCCCCTGCAACCCTAAAAATCACAGAGACTTGGCCCCGCCCCGTGCTGCAAAATCCGGTTGATTTGCGAGGTCATAGAGGATCTCCCGGCGATGAACGCAGGCTAAAAGACCCAGCCAGTAAAGGAAGCCCCGCGCCCCTCCAAGGGCAGGCATTCATTCGGTCATCAGGTTTGCTCGGAACAGGGGGTGGAGCCGGCGATGGCTGGGGAGGCATTCGTGGTCTCAGCCGAATGCCCTCACCGCCAGCTCCTGCCATGACCATACGGACTCTGCCTGGTTCCTTCCCGCGTAATCGGTACGCGTTTCCCAGCAACAAGGTACTCGGGTCCCTGCCTCAGTCCTTCACATCGATGATGGGTTGACCAACCTAAACCTTGGCCAGCGCCTGGGCGCCCGCCGCTCACTACAACGTTGACGATCCATTCTCGAAAACGAAGGATTTCAAGAACGCATCGAATTGAGAATCGCGGGCCGGCTCGCTTTATCGCAGTCACGCGACGCCCTGGCGCGGAAAACTGGCTCGATGATGAAATCCCGACAGCCCCGCGTCGGTTCTCACAAATAGTTCTCAAAACGGTACAGTCGATCTAAGACCCCGAACCGAGTTTTGAGAAGAGAAAGCCCCTAATGGCCGCACACCGCATCGGCTACGCCCGGGTCTCCACTCGGGACCAAAACCTAGACCTGCAGGTCGAAGCCCTGAATGAGGCCGGATGCGACAAGATCTACAAAGACACCATCAGCGGCACCAAGTCCCAACGCCCCGGTCTCGACCAGGCGCTGGACAACCTGCGCGACGGTGACACTCTGGTGGTGTGGAAGCTGGACCGTTTGGGCCGGAGCGTGAAAGACCTCCTGGACTTCGCCGGCGGACTGAGCGACCGCGGCGTCGGATTCATCAGCCTCACTGACGCCATCGACACCACAACGGTCTCCGGACGCTTCTTTTTCAACGTCATGGCTTCCCTGGCCCAGATGGAACGGGAACTCATGGTCGAACGCACGCAGGCCGGCCTGCAGGCCGCCCGCCAACAAGGACGGGTCGGCGGCCGCAAACGCATCATGACGGATGCCAAGATCCGCTCAGCCCGCAAACTCCTCAAACAAGGAACACCGCCACGGGAGGTCGCCGACACCCTGGGAGTCTCCGTACCCACCCTCTACCGATGGGTCCCGGCAACCGGAGAACCCCAGGCGCCAAAGAAGTAGTTCCGGCAGCTTGGTGCAGAGGACTATTGAGCAAAATGCAGTCTTGTGCAGGGCACTTCTGACATTTCAATGTCCATACTCGTCTGCACAACCCCGGAATTCCGCGGGCGCTTGTGCAGCCGACTTGTGAAAACGACAATGCCCGGGTCAGCACCGCAGATCAGAACGCGGCCCTGCAGCACGCGGCGTTAGAAGCCGCGGGCTGCCACCCGATCTTCACTGACCACGGCGTCAGTGGGACCACCAGGAGGCGGCCAGAGCTAGAGAAGATGCTCGAACATCTCCGGGACGGTGACGAGGTCGTCGTATGGAAGCTCGACCGTCTGGGGCGCAACACCCGAAACCTGCTGGCCCTTATCGACGACTTAGAGCGCAGGGGCGTACATTTCCGCAGCATCACGGAAGGCATCAGCACAACAGGACCAATGGGTAGGGCCATGCTCACCGTTATGTCTGCGTTCGCCCAGCTTGAGCGTGACCAGCTCATTGAGCGAACCAGGGCGGGGATGGTTTCGGCGGCGGCAAACGGTCGGAAGGCGGGGCGCCGGGAAATTACGGCGTCCCACCCTAAGGTCAAGCGCACCGGCCAGCTGAAGGCTCAGGGTCTCGCGCCGGACGATATCGGAAAGATTATCGGCGCCAGCCGGGCTACGGTGTACCGCTATCTACGCATGGAAAGCAACGACGGGACCTGATCAGCTGAAACCGCGTGAGCAGTGCACGGATCCGTATTTACCTTCAGGGCTAGTCTCATTGGCATGAGTCAGACCCTCTGCTGATATAAGAAAGACATGGATCTGGCGGACGATGCGACAAACAAAGTTTTGACCCTTTTTGCTGCCGGTGGCGCCGCCGTAGTGGCACTCTTGGCCCTTGTAGTGAGCGTTATAGCCCTGGTGAGGACTTGGCACCGGCCGCGGCCGGAGCTTGTACTCAGGCCTACGTGGAGGGAAGCTCCGCGGGCAGAAGGCCCATACTTCGCCTACTACTTCGACATTGCCAATGTCGGAAGCGGCCCGGCTATGAACGTTGAGCTGACCGTTGAAGCTCCATCTCTGAGCCTGTCTAGCAACCCTCGCGTCAAGACGGCAACCAAGGGAGACCACCTTATAGATCAGGACGAACTGAGCGGACGACAAGAGATACTTGCAAGCGGTGGCAAGATGCGAATACCCGTCTGGTTTTACGACCGGCAGCAGTCCGGAATCAACCCCAAGAACGAACGCGTCAGGTTCCTTACAGAGGGCGTGAAAATCAAAGCCGAGTACAGCTTTCCTCCCAAGTTACTGAAACGCCGAGCGAAAGAATTTGATCTCGATGCCGAAGTTCATCGGGTACCGGTGGGTTAGGGCCAATTCGAAGGTCTTGGCTCCTGTTGCATCAGCCACGTATGGGTTAGTACGTCGAGAGAATGAATGAGTAGATGGGTTTATGAGCAGCACTCCCCCGAAGCCCCGCACGTCAGATGACACTCCGGGTAGACGAAACCTGTCAGCCTACTTCCAATCTTGGTCTCCGCGAGAAGTGATTCTTCTCGCCGTTGCTTGTCTCGGAGTACTCGCGGCCATCGCCTTTGGCATTGCCTGGGGCACACACTTGGTGCCGCTGGAAACGGTCTGGGGACCAGTAGCGTCCTGGGTAAATGTAGGAGTGACTGCGCTCGGTTTCATCGTCGCCGGCCTTACCTTCTATCTCAGGTTTCGAGAAGTTGCTCAGAACGATGACCAGAAAAAGGGCGAAAAAGAAAAGGAAGACCTGAATAATACCTACGAGCTCCACCAACTGACGGCCATTGAAGCCCAGCGCATGCAGGAAGAGGCTTCTATGGTGAAGCTGGAGCTATGGCCTACCGTGGCTGGCCCTTCGGATCTCCCCGGTTGGGAGCGGAAATATAAAGTGCAACTCCTCGTTACAAACCCGACAGGCAAGCGGCTGAGTGACATCATTCTCCGACTTCCCCTGGTTACCACACATTATGGGGAATATTCCGAGACTTCCCTCACCTTGGGAGAGTCAGCTGAGAGCAGGTTCTCCTCAGGGCTCCTTGATCCTTGGTTTGCCGGAAATCTGACAAAAGGCTATGGTCAACGCCCCGACATGACCGGGCCGATGGGCGCATATGAAGCGTTGAATGGCAAAGCTGCTCTGTCGTTTCGAATCGGCGGCGCCCGTTGGAATTTGGTGTTTGACGCGACTGGTCAGCAGCGCCCTACCTTGGCTCTGGACTAATTCCAGGCCGCATTAGGCTTGCCCTGATTATTGATTGCCACGAGAACAGCATCAACCAGTCCCAAAGCATTTTGCGCGAGAAGATTTAGCGCCCGTAGTCAGAGTCCTGCTGTCGGTGCTGTTTTACCGTCCGCTGTTGAGTTGCTGTGGCGGTACCTGCTACAGTCGCCGTGGTGGACTGCTCGGGGAAAGACGCCTTTATCAGGCGGTGCATCCTTTCCAGTCGGGGGTCGATTTCGGCGGGAGGCTCAGCCTGCGGTTGTTCCTCCGGTTTTGCTGCGTCGGCCATGAGTTGGTCGATGCGGGCGGAGTTAGCTTGGGCAGCTTTGAGCGCGTTGGCGTGCTTGAACGGCTCCGCCAGTGCTTTTTCTGCCTGTTCGACTCGAGATAGAGCTTCTTGGCGACGTGACTCCACCTCCGCGGCGAGCCGTGGCAGGGAGGCAACTCTGTTTTCGAGTTGTCGGATGGCGCCGATGTCAGCGGAGAGCAGGCTCCTGCGGGCGACCTGGGTTGTTGCCCTAGGTACGCCTTCGATGCGCACTTCTACGGTGGCGTGGTCGAGGTCCCGGGCGGGGACGAGTTTTGCGCGGAGTTCGTGGCCGCCAAGGGTGGCGATGGTTCCGAGTTCGTCGTACCCGTAGAGATTCATGAGGCGGTGACCGTGTTTGCCGGCCCATGCCCGGAGAGCTTCGGCCGCATCGCCGCGGTTTTCGACGGCCTTCCCGTCGATGGTGGCCTTGAAAGCATCGGCGGTGGTGTCAATGGTCCGAGCTGCTGCTGCTTGGATCAGGCCCTCATCACCCCGACATTCCTGTTCGGGGAGATACCGCTTGGTGGGTGGGTCTTCGCCGTGCTCGCCCTCGTTGTGGCCAGACCCCTGGCACTGCTGGTGTCTTTCATCGGCGCCAAACTTAGCCTCGGGGAACAGGTCACGGCGATGTGGTTCGGACCCAAAGGCTTTGCCTCAGTTGTCTACGGCCTGATCATCCTCGAATCGGGCATTGCCTTGGCCGACCAGATCTACCACCTGGTCGCCTTGGTCATCGTCCTTTCCATTCTCTCCCACTCCTCCACCGACGTGGTCATCGCGCGCCGGTTCGCCCGCAATCAAGAGCCAACGCCAGCTGCCGCCAGGGGTTGACGGAAGCGGCCGCATGGTCTTAAGCCGCGCCGAAGAGGGCTCTGTGCGACAACGTCGATCCCCCGCTCCGACGTCTCTTCTGCACGCCAAGGATTGGGAGAACCAGTCCCGGCCTCCAAGTGAGAAGACTGGCATTTCCCGCCAAGCCAAATTGGGCGGCGATACCCAGTTACTGTGCTTCCTGCGGGGACTGCGCCGGCCTAGATGCACTGCCCAGGCAGGTTGATTAAGCGGCTGATGGGCGGGTGGCCTCCGATTGCGGTGTGGGGCCTGTGGTGATTGTAGTGGTGCAGCCATGCCGGGAGGGCGTTTCTGCGGGCTGATTCGGTGGCGTAGAAGCGTTTGAATGCCCATCCGTCGGCGAGGGTTCGGTGGAAGCGTTCGATCTTTCCGTTGGTCTGGGGGCGGTAGGGCCGGGTCTTCTTTGCCCTGATGTCCAGCTCGCGGCAGGCGTCGCGCCAGAGATGTGATTTGTAGGCCGCCCCGTTGTCGGAGAGGACCCGTTTGACGGTGACGCCGCGGGCAGCGAACCAGGATACAGCTCTTTGCAGGACCGCTACTGCGGTGGCCGCTGTTTCGTCGCTGTGGATCTCTGCGTAGGCGACCCTGGAGTGGTCGTCGATGACCGTGTGGACATAGGCGGTCCCGATCAGCGGCTCGCGGTTTCTGCTGCGCGGCTTGTCCGGGGTTCCTGCCCGGTTCCGGCCTCCTTGCTGCCGGCCGACGTAACGCCAGCCGCCGCCGTCGGGGATATTGCCGAGCTTCTTCACATCGACATGGATCATCGCTCCGGGAGTCTCGTGTTCGTAGCGGCGGATGACTTCTCCGGTGCGCTTGTCCACGTGATGAAGGCGGTTCAGTCGGCACCGGACCAAGACCGCGTGCACCGTCGAGGCCGGCATGGCCAGTTTCGCTCCGATCGCGACCGGGCCCAGCCGCTGCTTCCAGCGCAGGTGCACAACTTTGCGCACCAGCTGCTGCGGCGTCCGGTTCGCCACCCTGTAAGGGCGGGAGGACCTGTCAGCCATACCTGCCTCACCCATCGCGGCGTAACGGGCCGCCCACCGTTTCGCGGTCGGCCAGGAGCAGTTGAACTGCTCGGCAGCCCGGGATACCGGCCAGCCATGGTCCACGACCAGACGCGCGACGCGTAAACGTTGGCGTGGAGTCAAAGCGGCATTAGCGTGGGACATGAGGACCTCCTGGTCGCTGCAGCGGTTGTCTAAGCAACTCCACTGTGCAACCGGAGGTCCTCACCTTTGGCTCAACGACTCCAGCGAGTCATCACATTCACCGAACCAACGTCCCTGGGCAGTACACCTAGAAAGCTGAGCGTCAGCACCTTGGGGGCATAGGCAACGGCCCAGATTTCAGCATCAAATGTTCCCAGTTAACTGTTGTTCCTATGCATGCTTTGCGGTTCAATGGACATATGGGTGTCACCACGCGGTGCTTTGGATCCCATCCCGATGGCACGTTAAAGCGATCTCCGGAGGTCCTGCGGTTGCGCGCGTTGAGCCGGGCCGGAGCTGGAGATGTCAGCCCCATGTAGACATTGCAACCATGTCGGCTACCCGCCGAGCCGGACTGTCTTGTCCCGGATGGTCGGCGGGGCGCCGACAGGGGGAAACTCCGCTCCTGGCGGGGCAGAGACCTTACGGAAGGATGTAGCGGAATGCGCTCTGAATCGTCAGTAACTGGAATTTCGATCCCTCCCCGGCCAGGGAGACCCCCGGCTGCCGGAAAGGAATTGGGCAAGGCGAGAGGTGACCCGCCCGGCACCACCAGGGCAGGCACGATGTGGGCGGTGACGCTGGGGGCCCTGCTGATGTTGAGTCTGCTGATTGTCTTCATCCTCCAGAACCAGGATCTCGTCCGGGTGCAGTATCTGGGATTGTCAGGATCCTTGCCGCTTGGCGTCGGGCTCGTAATAGCTGCTCTCACAGGAGGGCTGATGGTAGCGGTCGTGGGCGCGGTACGGATAGCCCAGCTGCGCAGAGCCGGCTCTCAGGGTCACCCCAGGACCACCGTCCCGGGGCCTCCCCGACGAAGCCTTAGCCGCCTCCTGAACCATGGACAGCAACACACATGATGGCTGGAGCCGGAGCGGCGAAGGAAGGGCCGGATGCGAACTGTTGGTAGGGAAGGAATTGCGATGCGGGTGAAGAAGGTAATTCGCAGCTTTATCAGTGCCGTGCTGGTGCTTCTTGGGGCTCTGGCGCTGAGCGGGTGCTACAACGCTGAAGCTGATAACTATAAATCCGTAGCCCCCGGTTCCAACCTTGATCTGCAAGGACTCGAGTTACGGAGTATCTCGATTGTCTCCGCCGCAGAGAACCAGCCAGGCCGTCTCCTGGGAACGGTTTTTAACACCACAGCCGAAGATATCGGACTGATAATCAGGGACAAAGACGACACGGTGCAGGTGACAGTCCCGGCCAAGGGGAAGATCGGATTCGACACAGCAGAACACATCCTTCAAAGCACGCAGGATCCACCAGGGGCACGCACCAACCTCACCATCGAAGCCAAAGGCGACAGCAAAGTCACGGACGTTCCCGTGCTCGATGGCACTCTGTCGCAATACGCCCCGTACGTGCCTAAGTAGGACGCCCCTGACGGGCGGCAGCCCCTATCCCCTACTGTCCCGTTCACACACCATTTGTCTCGCTCAATTGCGGCCTTGGCATTCAAGAGGAGCCGCGGAGGGGGCCGAAGGAGGAGAAATACGTGAAATCACTAAGACTTTACGCGGCGGCAGGGACAACCGCGGCAGCGCTTACCCTGACAGGCTGCACCGGCACTCCCGGGCCGGCGCCCGGTTCCGCAACAGCATCACCGGCCCAACCATCTCCTGCGGCATCCGAAGCTGCTGCAGCAGGCCTACCCGCAGTCCCAGGTGTCGTGAAGGACGTTGAACCGTCTGTCGTCACCATACGCACAGACATCGGCCTGGGTAGCGGTGTCATCTACCACAGCGACGGATCCATTGTCACCGACGCCCACGTCGTTGAAGACCAGCAAAAGCAACCTTTCAAAAGCGTCCAGGTCCAGTTCGCAGACGGCTCACAATCTCAAGGCACCGTGGTGGGCGTTGACGACGTCACGGACGTCGCCGTGCTCAAGGTTGACCGGACGGGCCTCCCCGCCGCCCGCTTCGCCACGTCGGACCCCGAAGTGGGCTCAATGACAGTCGTCATAGGAAGCCCCCTGGGCTTGGAGGAAACGGTCACCGCCGGAATCGTGTCCAGCCTTCACCGGAACATGCCGCCGTCCAAGGAGTCTCCACACGGAGCCATCGACCTCCTGCAAACGGACGCCCCTATTTCCCCTGGCAACTCCGGCGGAGCCGTGGCTGACTCCACAGGGCAGGTCATCGGGCTCTCCGAGGCGTACCTGCCGCCAAGCTCCGGAGCGGTGGCCATCGGCTTCGTGACACCGTCGCCGACTGTCACGAACGTCGCCGACCAGCTGCTGGCCAGTGGTTCGGTCAAACACGCCGCCCTTGGCGTGGTCCCGACGGACATCACGCCGCAACTCGCCCAGCGGTTCGCACTGGCTGCGACGGCTGGAGCTCTGGTTGTCAGCGTGTCCCAGGGGAGCCCGGCGGAAAAGGCAGGCATGAAGGCCGGGGATATCATCACCAAATTCGCCGGTGCAAAGGTCGGAAATGTAACGGACCTGCTCGTGGCTCTCAGGAAGCAGGACCCAGGCCAGCAGGTCGAGGTTGACGTGCAGCGCGGATCGGCCTCGCAAACCCTGCGGGTCACCCTCGGAAACCTCGCCGACCAATCTTGAAGCCCTTCGCCGCTGCCAGCTTTCACAGGACCTATAAACCCAAACCTAGCGCGAGCCCCGGAATGGCCCCCAGATAGGGGCCGGAACCAAGGAGAAGCATATGGACACATCACCTCGAGTTGTTGTCGTCACCGGAGCCAGCGGCGGGATCGGCCGCGCTTCGGCTATCGCCTTCGCCAAGCAAGGCGATGCCGTCGCCCTGCTTGCCCGCGGCGAGGCCGGGCTTGCAGCGGCCGCGGCCGACGTCGAATCTTTTGGAGGCACCGCTTTGGCTATCCCAGTCGACGTGTGTGACGCCCAAGCGGTGGATGCCGCAGCCGAGCGGGTGGAGCGGGAACTCGGGCCAATTGATGTCTGGGTCAACGTCGCCTTCACGTCGGTCTTTGCACGTTTCGGTGACATCCAACCGGATGAATTCAAACGCGTTACGGAGGTTGCGTACCTGGGCTATGTCTATGGGACCATGTCGGCGCTCAGACGGATGAAGCCCAGGAGCCGAGGGACGATCGTTCAGGTGGGCTCCGCCTTGGCCTACCGCGGGATCCCGTTACAGTCAGCGTACTGCGGCGCCAAGCACGCCATCCAAGGGTTCAACGAGTCCCTCAGGACCGAACTGCTGCACGAGCGCAGCGGCGTCAAAACCACCATGGTCCAGATGCCAGCGGTTAACACCCCGCAATTCTCGTGGGTCCTATCCCGCCTTCCGCACCAGGCACAGCCCGTACCCCCGATCTACCAGCCGGAAGTAGCGGCACAGGGCGTGGTCTACGCCGCAGCCCAACCCCGGCGACGTGAATACTGGGTGGGCGGCAGCACGGCCGCGACCCTAATCGCAAACGCCCTGGCGCCCGGACTCCTGGACCGGTACCTGGCCAAAACGGGGTTCAAGGCACAACAAACCCGGGACCGCCGGGACAATGACCAACCGGCCAACCTCTGGAAGCCAGCCGATACAACCAAGGATTTCGGCACCCACGGAATCTTTGACAGCAGGTCCATTTCACGCAGCTACCAGCTCATCGCATCCCATCACCACGGCCTCACGGCCGCCGCCACCGGTGCCCTCCTCGCAAGCGCCGCAGCAGTTGGTGTCCTCCTCCGAAAGGCAGCGCAGTGAAGGTGACGGAAGCGGTCCGCGCGGCGTATGGAGCAGCAGCTCTCATCGCTCCGGGAGCCGTAGAGCAGATGCTGACCGGCCAGGCGCTGGACGAACGGGCCCGCATCGTGATGCGCATCCTCGGTGCACGCCATCTGCTGCAGGCCGCTGTGACAGCCCGAGGCGGCAAGCCACTCCATCTTCTCGGCGGCGGGGTAGACATACTCCACGCCCTCACCGCCGTAGGCCTAGCCGTCTTGGATGAACGACGGCGGCCGGTCGCTACCGTAAACGCCGCTATCGCTCTGACCTTTGCGGCAGCCGAATTAGCGCGATCCCGCGAGGGCCACTGACGCCTGTCGCAACCACAGCCAGCAACAAGCGGAAAGGAATCTAATGGAAAAACACCAAAAGCCCCCCATGGACCCGGACACGTCGGAAGCCACTAAAACCCAACTGGACCTCGCCAAGGCCCAGGGCGAAGCCTTCGGCAAGGCCCTGGAGTACATGGTGGAGGAGGTGGCGCACACCGGTGGGAAGCAACAGGCCGGCGAGTACATGGTCGGGTACGCGATCGAGGACGCCGAAGGGATGTATCACTACCGGGACGGACAGATCTCCTGGCAAAACCCGAAGAACGAAAACCTCCACGTCGAGATCGCTGTCTGCGACGCGGCGGACGGGCGTTTCATCCCAAACCTCAAGGTAACGGCAGCCCTCATTACCCCTGGCGGGCAGAAGTTGGGCCCGTATGAACAGGAACTGGTCTGGCATCCAATGCTCTACCACTACGCCCGCAACTGGAATGTTCCAGAGGACGGGGAGTACAGCCTCTTGGTCCACATCGAACCACCCACGTTCATGCGGCACGACGAGGTCAATGGTCGGAGGTTCACAGCACCGGTCGACGCGGAGTTCACAGGCGTGAAAGTCACCCGCGGCAGCGAGCCGGTCAACCCGCCTTCGGACTGATGAACCCGACAAATCTGTGTTCAACCCGTAGAAAGCGGGCGCCGCCGGCCCCCACGAACGGCCCGCTGCGCGAGTTTCCCCTTCCGCCACTCAGATGCCCTCGCAGTGTGCAGAACCAGTGGCGTCGTCATCGACGTCCCCAGCGCCCCGTAAGTAACGAGGACCATCATTGAAAACGGGTTCAATCAAGAACAAAAAACCTCATCCACATTCAAGTGCAGCACAAGCTAAAGAGGAGAAGAACATGTCCATCAGCCCCGAACACGCTTCACCAGTTGATCCGGACGACTCCAGGGCCGACCACACCCCCATCGATCATCAGCACAGCCATGAACACGGCCCCGGGTGCGGCCACGAAACAGTCGAGCACGATGGTCATGTGGACTACCTGCATGACGGGCACAAGCACGCAGCCCATGGCGACCACTACGACGAGCACTAAGTTTCACCGGCTAACGGAGCTCTGAACTCGGGGACATTGATTCCAAGGTGACGGATACAAGACGGCGTCGATGGCAGGCACCCTTCAGCGAAGTGGAAGGACGGCCGCGTCGCCGACCTTCTGGACGTCCACGAACCATCCCGGCGAGGAGTATGGGAGTTGTTCCGGTCTCCCCCGCTAGAGTTCCCCTTGCATTCGTCCCCTGGAACGATCGTTTCG
Organism: Arthrobacter sp. E1SS-5; assembly: GCF_057073715.1. Taxonomy (NCBI): domain Bacteria; kingdom Bacillati; phylum Actinomycetota; class Actinomycetes; order Micrococcales; family Micrococcaceae; genus Arthrobacter; species Arthrobacter sp. E1SS-5. The sequence continues at coordinate 1,874,948 of NZ_CP172703.1, read as the reverse complement.
CCTCCCCCTGCCTGTCCATAGGCAGAACAGATCGAAACCCAGTTCTTGTGGCTCCAGGTCCACCTGGCTCTGGAGCGGCATGCCTCCCCACTTGTAATAGTCACACGCTACTGTAAGCATGCTGATGATCTGGATTTGGGGGCTGGTTATGAAGGGAAACGCATGTCTGCCTACCTGAACCTGGCGATCACCTTCGCGGTTGCGCTTGTGGGGGTGGGTGGCCTGTACGCGCTGCATCAGTTGACGGCTGTGGCGAGGAATCCCTTGGTCAGCAAGCCCTACACCAGCGGCTGGATCCCTGAACAGCACGCCCTCTCGCGGTATCACGCCCGCTACTACCCGGTGACGCTGGTCTTCCTGGCGTTCGACGTTGAGATGCTTTTCATGTACCCGTGGGCAGTTGTGGTGCCCCGGATCGGCGCGTCGGCTGTCATAGAGATGTTTGTGTTCCTGGGTGTTTTGATGGCCGGCGTGGTGTGGGCATGGCGCGAAGGAGCTTTCAAGTGGGCCTGAGGCACGTGCTGGCCCGGGCTGCGGTGAGGCGCTGCCACGTGTTTGTGGTCGAGGCCTTCGCCGGCTCCCATTCCAGGATGGCGGTGGAAGGCCACATCGCCGGCAGAGGCTGGGTGGAGGCGCTTTCACCTGGCGACGCGGACATCCTCTGCATCTGCGGAGAGGTTCCGGATGACCAGACGGACGCGGTGGACCGCCTCTGGGAGCAGCTGCCGGGGCCCAGGAGCAGGACAGTGATCACCGGACCTGAACATGCCGGGATTGCGCTGGATGGCTGCGTCGGGGAGCTGCTGGACGTGGAAGCACAGGTGCGGCTCGAAGCGGAACGCACGGCTCCTGAACCGAAAGAAGACGACGGTGGAGGGAAGCACGACGGCGGCGGGGATCCCCACACGGACATGGATTACGAAGGCATGAATCGCAGAGGAAAGGACGACGGCGACAGTGACGCGGAGATGAACCCGGACCATAGCGGCATGGACCACGAGGGTATGGACCATAGCGGCATGAGCCACGGCGGCATGAGTCACGAGGGCATGGACCACGGCGGCATGGAGATGCCGATGCCGGGCGGGATCGGCCTGGCGGGCGAGGGAAAGGACCGCGACGGTCTTGACCTGGATGCCCTGAAGGTGCCGCTGGGCCCGTATCTTCCGTTCTGGCCTGCCGGATTGGTTTTGCGCTGCGAGTTGCAGGGGGATGTCGTTTTCGCTGCCGACGCCGAGTACGCGTTCGACCAGCGCACTGGGATTCTCGTTGGCGGCCCGTCTGCGACGGAGCGTGCGGCCTTGGTGCGGCAGTCGGATCTCGCGTCACGGCTCCTGCACCTGGCCGGCGCCGCACGGGAAGCAGCGAAGGTACGACGGGTTCGGGATGCTGCCCTGGATGGTGGCGCGTTGGACGAGTGCAGGCGGTCGCTTGCGGCATCCAGTGCACGGCTGGGCCGGGACTGGCTATTGCGGCGGACGCTGCAGGGAGTCGGCCGGATCCCGCAGGACGGGGAACCCGGTGGAACGGATGCCTGGGACCGGCTCCTGGCCATGCTGGAAGGCACTGCGACCGGCACTGCGCCGGGAGGCAATGTCCCTCTGAACGTCCTGCCTGACCTGGTCCGGGGCCTTGAGTTGTCCGTGGTGCGGCTTGTAGTTGCAAGCCTCGACCTTTCGCCCCAACCGGTACCGGCAGTGGAAGGACCGGCGCGATGACGCCGGGCGTGGTTCAGCAACTTCCTGCCTGGGGGCCGCTGGCAGCCCTGGCGGCGCTGGCCGTGGTGGCCTTCTCCGGGGCGATGGTCAACGGCGTACTGGCCGCACGCTCCAGTGGGCGCCGCGGCGGCGGTTTCGCTCCAATTGCGGAGGCTGCCCGGCTGCTCCGGCAGCGAAGGCGGACCACCGTGGCAGCCGACGAGCTGCTGCGCAGGGTGGGCGTGGCCGGGTTGACGGTGGCCGCGGCGCTGAAGGTGGCCGTGCTGCCCGCAGGCGCCTGGGTGGTGTCCGACCTCGCCGTCGGGCTTGTCTGGTTCAATGCGATGGACGTCCTGGTGTGGGCCTTCGTGTGGCTGGCCGGCTGGGGGCAGAACAGCGTGTTTCCGTTGGTGGGCGCTTACCGGTTCCTTGCCTTGGCCTTGGCCTATGAACTGCCGTTGATGTTTGCGTTGACTGCTCCTGCCGTGGCGGCGGGCAGCCTGCGGATAGGTGACATCGTGGCCGCGCAGGAGGACCTGTGGTTCGTGGTGTGGATGCCGGCCGCCTTCGTGGTGTTCCTGGCCACGGTGCTGGCATTTTCCCTCCAGCGGCCCTTCACCGCCCCCATGTCCGCAGACATCACAGGCGGCGTAACGGCAGAGCTTTCCGGTGTGGACCGTTTCCTTGTCCTGACCGGCCGTTACTCACTGTTGTCGGCAGGTGCCGGCTACGCCGTGGCATTGTTCCTGGGCGGCGGCTCCGGCCCGTTGCTGCCGGACTGGCTCTGGTTCTTTGGCAAGACCGTTGTCCTGCTGTGGCTGCTCGTGGCCCTGCGCCGCCGTATCCCGGAACTGCGGCCGGAGCAACTCATGGCCCCGGCCTGGGTGGTGGGGCTGCCCCTTGTCCTCCTGCAGGTCCTCCTTGTCGCCGTCATCACCATTAACGGAAGGACCAGCTGATGCCCGAGGCAGTTCTCTTTGCCGTCCTTGCCGCAATCGCCCTTGCTGCCGGCGTGGCGGTGTTCCGCACTGATTCAATGGCGCGCGCCAGTTACGCGTTGGCAGTGTCCTTTGTGGCCGTCGGCTTGATGCTGCTGCAGTTCAGGCTGGAGTACATCGGCGTGATCACCGTCCTGATGATGGTCATGGAGATGGCGGTCATGGCCATCTTCATGATCATGTTCATGGGCATGAACCCGGCGCTGATGCCCATGGACATGGTGCACAGCAAAAAGCTGTCAGCCGGGGCGGCCATTGGGCTGTTCCTGCTGCTGACTGCGGGGATTTTGCTCGCCGACTGGCCGGAGGGCAGAAGCAATGCAGGTGGGGAACTGACCAGGTCCCTGGGCGAAGCCATCATGGAACCAAAAATGCTCGTGATGCTCGTCATCAGCCCGGTCCTGTTCGCCACACTGGTGTCGGCGCTGGTCCTGGCAAACCCGCGTGGGAGGTACAGCGCCTACCCGCTGCTCCCCCTGGAGGATGCGGACGACGGCGGGCACGGGATGGACCACGGCGCCGGACACACTGGGGAACACGCTGATGGGCATGGGCAGCACCATGGGGGCGGTGGGCACCAATGACACTTCAACTGGCGTTAATCGCGGCGGCCGCCCTGTTCTGCGTGGGACTTTATGGCGCGCTGTCGCAGCAGGTGGTGGTGATGGTCATGATGGGCCTGGAGCTTATGCTGAACGGCGTCATCCTGGCAGCAGCCGCGTTCTGGTGGTTCCTCGCACCGGCACCCGATGGCCAGGTGCTGCTACTGGTGGTGATCGCCGCCATGACGGTGGAAATGGCCATGGGCTTCGCCGTTGCGATCCTGCTGCACCGCTCCCGGCAGACCGACATGACCGAGATGGCATCGGACCTGTCCGGATGAGCTGGCTGCTGATCCTGCTCATCGGCCTTCCGGCAGCCGCCGGAACAGCGCTTGCCCTCGTCGGGGCCAAGGCGGACCGTACGGCGGCGGCGCTCTCCGTCGTCGTCTCTGCCCTGGTGCTGGGCACCGCCTCCGCAGCCGCGGCCCTGCGCCCTTCCCTGGCCGCGCCCTTCCTGGCGGGAAGCGAGTTCGGCCTGAGCGTTGACGCCCTCAGCGCGCTGCTGCTCACGGTCGTTGCGGGGGTGGCCTTCCTGGTCCTGGTTTATGCCGCCGCGTCCGGCGTCGGCGCCCCGGCCCGGTTCCACGGCCTCATGCTGCTTTTCATCGCGTCGGTGCTGGTCACCGTGACTGCCACTACGCTGTCCGCGCTGCTCTTCGCATGGGAGATCATGGGAGCGGCTTCCTACGCCCTTATCGGGTTCCACTGGAGGGAGTCACGGCGCGTGTCCTCCGGGTTGACGGCCTTTGTGGCCACCCGCAGCGCGGACCTTGGACTGTACCTCGCGGCGGGAGCGGCGATGGCCGCCGGCGCATGGTCAGGGGATGCCATGTCCCTGGCCGGCCTGGACAGCCTTCCCGGGCCCTGGCGGGACGTTGCTGCCGCCGGGATACTGGTGGCCGCGGTTGGCAAGGCGGCGCAGCTGCCGTTCAGCTTCTGGCTCTCCCGGGCCATGGACGGACCCAGTGCGGTCAGCGCCCTGCTGCATTCGGCCGCGATGGTGGCCATGGGCGGATATCTGCTCCTGCGGGTCCAGCCCCTCCTCGCAGCCACAGGGTGGGCTGCGGACACGGCGGCGTGGGCGGGTGCGGCCACCGCCGTGGTCCTGGGCTTCATCGCGATCGGCCAGCAGGACCTCAAGCAACTGCTGGCGGCGTCGACGGCGGCGCAGCTCGGGTTTGTGGTGATGGCCGCCGGAGTGGGTGATGCCGCGGGCGGTGCCGCGCACCTGATGGCGCACGCGGCAACGAAGAGCTCGCTGTTCCTGGCGGCGGGCGCCTGGTTGGCGGCACTCGGCACCAAGAAACTGGCCGACCTTCGCGGGGCCGGGCGCCGCTGGCCCCTGCTGGGCGGCGCGTTCACCGTCGCGGTGCTCAGCCTCGCCGGGATTCCTCCGTTGGCGCTGTGGGCCACCAAGGACAACATCCTCACCGCAGCGCGCGAACACTCGTTTCCCCTGTATATTGCCGGGCTGGCAGGCGCTGTTCTCGCCGCCGCGTACGCCGCCAAGGCCGTGGCACTGATCTGGAAACCGGTGCTCCCGGAAACTGCGTCCGGCTACGACGCAGAGGAGACGGGCAGCCGTACTGTCACCCCGTGGCAGCTCGTCCCGATAGGAGTCCTCGCCGCCGGCGCCGCTTTCTCCGGTGTCCTGGTGCTGGGCACAACAGGTGACATTGTCCGAGGCGTCCTGGGCAGCAGGGCCCAGTCCTCCCTGCCCGAACTCGTCGTGTCAGGGGTGCTCGCCGCGGCGGTCCTGGTTCCGGTGTGGGTACTTGGCGGCAAACTTCCACCACTGCCAGGGGCGCTGGCCTGGCTTCACATGGAACGTGCCGCCCACATCGTCTTAGTACGCCCGGTACTTGCGGCCGCCCGCTCGCTGGCACGGTTCGATGATGCCGTCCTCTCCCGCGGCGTGGAGCATGCCGCCGAAAAAGTCCTGCAGGGCGCAGGAAGCCTTAATCGCGCTGACGGGGCGCTGGATCGCGGCACCGATGCTGCAGCCGCTGCCACCTCCCGCCTGGCCGGCCGCTCCGCCATCACGGAACAGACCATCGACGGCGCGGTGAGTGGGCTTGCCCGCAGCGCCCGTCGCGCAGGTGCAGCCGCCCGCCGGCCCCAGACCGGCCAACTGCACCACTACTACGTCCAGGCTGCCGCAGTGATTGTGGTGGCCGCCGTCCTTCTGATCGTCGTGAGGTAACTTTGCTCAGTCTCGCCATCCTCTTCCCCCTGGCCGCGGCGGCGGCAGTCCTGATGTCCGCCGGACGCGGAGTCATGGCCCGCGCCCTCTTCCTGGGAGCGACCGCCGTCGAGGTGGTGCTCACCGCGATCCTGTGGGCCGGGTACCGGACTCCGGGACCGGACGGACTGGCCTATGAGGAACGCCTTCGCTGGATCCCGAATGTGGGAAGCAGCTACCACGTGGGGGTGGACGGACTGTCGCTGCCCCTGATCGGCCTCACCGCCGTCATCTTCCTTGCCTGCGCCGTGTACGACTGGGGCGCCAGGGACCGGCCGGCCCCCAGGGCAGCACTGTTCCTGTTCCTCGAAGCCACCAGCGTGGGACTGTTCGCCGCCCAGGACCTCATCCTGTTCTTCCTGTTCTTCGATCTGTCCATCGTTGGCATGTATTTCGTGATCGCCGGATGGGGCCACGGGGACAAGGCACGGTCGGCCCTGAAGTTCTTCCTCTACACGTTCCTGGGCTCGCTGGCGCTGTTGTTGGGCTTCATCGGGCTTTACCTCGGCGGCGCGCCGCACACGTTCGATATTCCGGAACTGCTCCGGACCCAGCCGCTGCGTGACAACCCGGCCGGCCTGTGGGTGCTTGGCGCCGTCGTTGTCGGCCTGGCCATCAAGACCCCCACCGTCCCGTTCCACACCTGGCTGCCCCCGGCACATACCGATGCGCCCGCCACCGGCTCAGCCGTCCTTGCCGGTGTGCTGCTGAAAATGGGCACCTACGGCTTCGTCCGGATCGCGATGCCGCTGCTTCCCGACGCCTGGCGGGCGTGGGTCCCTGCCCTGGTGGCTGTGGGCGTGGTGTCGGTTCTGTACGGGGCACTCGTGGCCCTGGCCCAGAGCGACCTGAAACGCATGATCGCCTACACCTCCGTCAACCACATGGGCTACATCGTCCTCGCCCTGGCCGCAGCCGGTGCCGGCGGCAGCCCCGCAGCCCGGGAAACAGCAGTCACCGGCGCCATCACGCAAATGGTCAGCCACGGCCTCATCACCGGCGCCCTCTTCCTGCTGGCCGGAGTTCTGCACAGCCGGGCCGGCACCTACGACATGGGCGCCTTCGGCGGCCTCGCCTCCCCCGCACCCCGTTTCGCGGCGTTCTTCGCCGTGGCGGCCTTCGCCTCGCTCGGCCTGCCCGGCTTCAGCGGCTTCATCGCCGAATTCCAGATCTTCGCCGGCAGCATCGGCGCCGTCCCCCTGACCGCCCTCGCACTTCCCGGCATCCTCATCACAGCCGCGCTCTTCCTGCGCGCACTCCAGCGCGTGTTCACCGGGGAACCACGGGGAAAGTCCCCCGGACTGGCTGACCTTCGCCCTGCCGAAGCCTGGTCCACAGGCGGCCTGCTGGTGCTCTCTGTGCTGATCGGCCTCATCCCGGCGCCCTTGCTGGACACCATCAGCCCGGCCTCGGCGTCGCTGGTCAGCCTGCTGGGAGGGTAGGCGTTAGTGGAATCCATGAATCCCGGCGCTGATGCCCTCGCGCTGCTTCCGGAAATCCTGATGCTGACCGGTGCCATCACCGCTCTGCTGACCGGATCATTCGTTCCCCGGGAACGGCAATGGATCAGCCGGATCATTGCACTGGGCGCACTGGCAGCAAGCGCAACCGCGGCTGCTGCCGCCGTTGCTGGAACGGCCACGTCCGCCTACTCCGGTAGCTACACGATCGACGCCGGCACCGGCGCCGGGCGGCTGGTGGTGGCGGTATCGGCACTGTTGGTCATCGTGCTAGGCACAAATGAACTCCGCGCGACCGACCGCGAAAGCGAAACTTACACCCTGATCCTGCTGGCTTGCCTCGGCGCGACCGTGCTTACAGGTGCGGCCGACCTCCTGGTGCTCATCGCGGGTTTCCTCCTTGCCAGCATCCCGCTGTATGCCCTGATCGGCATCGGAAGAACCAAGAATGGCGCCGAGGCCGCGCTCAAGACCTACCTGCAGGGCGCATTCTTCGGCATCCTGCTCATGCTCGGCGTCGCCGTGCTCTATGCCGCCGCCGGAACCACGTCCTACGCCGGCCTCCGGTCGGGGCTCGAACATGCCGCAGGGGCGATAACCGGTGTGGGGCTGGTGGGCGTCCTGGCCGGGCTGATGTTCAAGGCAGGAGCCGTTCCCGCCCACTTCTGGGTTCCGGATGCCGCCGAAGGGGCCGGAACCGCGGCTGCCGCCTTCGCCACCACGGTCCCTAAAATTGGCGGGATCCTGGCCGCCTACCGTTTGCTGGGGCAGATGCCCGGCACCGTAGCGTGGCCGCTGCTGGTCGCCCTGCTCGCCGCCGTGACCATGACACTGGGAAACCTGGCAGCGTTCGGCCAGAAGAACCCGCGGCGCCTGCTGGGCTGGTCCACGGTCAGCCAGGCCGGATACCTGCTCATGCCCCTCGCCGTGGCAGGTGCTGTCCCGCTGGCGTTGCCCTCCGTGCTGGTCTACCTGGCCGGTTACGCAGCCAGCAACCTCACAGCATTCGCCATCATCGGAGCCTACCCGGACCGCGCCGAACTCCGCGGCTACGAAGGGCTATCGACCGCCCGGCCGTGGCACGCCGTGGCACTTGTCGTGGCCCTCCTCAGCCTGGTCGGGACCCCACCCACCGGAGTCTTCCTGGGGAAGCTGGCGGTCTTTACTGCAGCGTGGGATGGCGGCTTCTGGTGGCTCGCCGCCCTCGCAGCACTCAACACCGTCGCCAGCCTCTTCTACTACCTCCGCTGGCTCGCCCCCGCCTTCCGAACCGCCTCACCGGAGACCCCCGGAGCAGGAGACTTCACCCCCCGGGCTTGGCCCGCGCGGGCAGCCACGAGCGGAGCGTTCCTGACCCTGGCTGTGGGCATCGGCGGCGGCCTCGTCTGGGCCACCCTAGGCTGACCCCTCCAAGCATCGCTGGCCACGAGGACCGGGCACCTGCCTGTAGACCTACTGGTCCCGCACAGGTTTTCGATGACCTGCCGGATTCAGGAATGCACACTCGGTTCGCTACCGGAGCCTCTGCTCGCCGGCCAATCCTCGCCCGCGGGGGTTACGAGCCGTTACCCTGCCGCCCGGAAGACCAAGACCGGGCAAGGTGCGTGATGGGCCACTTGATTAGTGACCGACCCGAGCAGCAGCCCTGCGAAACCTCCGTGACCGCGGGATCCAACAACAAGCAGGTCGGCGTCTTTTGCTGCGTCAAGCAAGGCCCTTGCTGGCAGGTCGCGGACAAGCACCGCCGAAATCTCCAGCCCTTGGCTGTCGACCGTCTCCAGCGCTTCAGACTGCATGCGCTGAAAGTAGTGAAGGGCGTCATTTGGTCCGGCGTCTTCAACACTGGAGGGCACCGGGGGATAGTGCCAGGCCGTGACCGCCCTGACCGCTCCTTGCCTCAAGCGGGCTTCCTCCACCGCCCATTTCAGGGCACCAAAAGACAATTCAGAACCATCGAGGCCCACAACGATGAGAAATGCACTGGCACCCATTTTCATCCTCACATCCCCGGAGGTTCCGCCACCGTACGCAGGGCCATCTTTTGCCGGGCCCGCTGGATGGTCAAGGGACGTAAGCCCTTCTTTACTTCAGTGGCCGGCGTAGTGCGTCCGGGTTCCCAAGATTTCGGCAATATGGTCTACCACAGTACTGATCCATTCCAATCAGGGCGTTCTTCTTCCACTTTCACCGATAGCGCCCCTCCACCCCACAGGAGGATTTAACAAAAACTGCTCGCACCGATTCACCTGGCTTCGCTGCATCGTGGAGCGGGACAAGGAGAAACGAAAACGCTATGGCAACCGATTACGACGAAGTTCGTTCCGAGGTAAAGGAATCTCAAGAGAAGTCCCTTGAGGCACTCCGCGCCGCCAACACTCCCGACGCCCGCAGCGTGGTCACGGAACTGGAAGAAGCCGAATCGGTCGACGGCGTGGACCTTCCCGGCGACATCATCGCTGAGGAACTTGTCGTCGAAGTAGTGCCCCAAAAGGAAGACGAATTCACCTGCTCCTCCTGCTTCCTGGTCCGGCATCGCTCCCAGCTCGCAGAAGAAAAGGACGGCCACCCCTACTGCAGCGAGTGCGAAGGATAGCGCTGGGGCCTTACGCGCAGATCATGGCGGTCAGCAAAGCGCTATTAACCATGGCGCCGACAAGCCCTCGACAGCATCCGGAAACATAACGGTAGGGGAACGATCCACCCAGTCCAACTCCACGCCCTGCAAAGGGCTGCCCTCCGCTGCTAGCGTGCATTCATGGCCCCAGTCATATGATGCCGCCGGTTATGACTAGGGGTTCAGCGTCTCGCCGGACGGCGAGACTATTAAGGATGAAGGTGCATGGCAACAGGAACGGTCAGATGGTTCAGCGCCGAAAAGGACGTGGGCTTCATCATTCCTGATGACGGTACGGAGGACGTCTTTGCCCACTTCTCGGCCGTACTTGCCACTGGACAACCGGTGCTTTACAAGAACCTGAAAGTACAGTTTGACGTCAGAAAAGGACCGGGCGGGCCTGTGGCGGAAAATATTCGCGTGCTCTGACTCGCCGGTGTTGCCCTTGAGCACAACAGAAGGGACCTTCGCATGACCGCGGACTCCGAATCCTCGAACAAGAAGAAGTTGTCACTGACAGGATCAGTGGCCCTCGGAACAGGGGTGATGATCGGGGCAGGCATTTTTGCCCTTGTAGGTCAAGTGGCGCAACTTGCCGGCAGTTGGGTGCCCTGGGCCTTTTTTGCCGGTGCCGTAGTGGTGGCTTTCAGCTCCTACTCGTACATTCGCTACTCTGCCGCCAACCCGTCGTCGGGCGGAATCGCCATGCTGCTCAAAGCCGCCTACGGGCCCGGGGTGGTGGCGGGAACCTTCTCGCTTTTCATGTATGTATCAATGATCCTGGCCGAATCCCTGCTGGGCAGGACGTTCGCTACATACCTGTTGCGCCCCTTTGGTTTGCAGGGGTCCCCAGTCTGGGTGGCGGTGCTGGCCGTGGCGGCGATCGCCGGCGCAGCCCTGGTCAACCTCGTTGGCAACCGATGGGTGGAGGGTTCCGCAACAGTGACAGCCGGAATCAAGATTGCAGGCATCGCGATCCTGGCGGCGGCCGGCATCATCGCGGCCGGAGCCGGCTCCCTGGGCCGGTTGCTCACCGCCGGGGAACGCACTCCCCCCGAGCAGGGATGGGTGGGCTTCCTGGCTGGAGTTACCTTGTGCATCCTCGCCTACAAAGGCTTCACCACCATCACCAACCAAGGCGCTGACCTCCGCGATCCCAAGCGCAACATCGGCCGTTCCATCATCATCGCCATCGGCCTGTGCACTTTGCTCTACCTGCTGATCACCGCAGCGGTAACGGGAAGCCTCTCGGTAAGCGAAATAACAAAAGCCCGGGACTACGCGCTGGCCGAGGCCGCGGTGCCAACGTTCGGCTCCTGGGGGGTAACCCTCACCGTCGTGATCGCCGTCGTCGCCACTCTCTCCGGGCTGATTGCCAGCCTGTTCTCGGTCTCAAAGCTCTACGACATGCTCCGGGACATGGGGCAGGCTCCCGGACTGCCGGGGAAGGAAGGACACCAATCCCTCTACATCACAGCCGGGCTGGCCATGATCCTGGCCGCATCCTTTGACCTCTCCCAAGTCGCCTCCCTTGGCGCAATTCTCTACCTCGCGATGGACATTGCCGTCCACGCCGGTGTCATCTTCCACCTCGCGGACGGCATCCGGGCCAAAACCTGGGTTCCCTGGACGGCCATCGTTCTCGACGCCACCGTGCTGCTGGCCTTCGTATTCGTCAAGGTCCAGTCCGACCCGCTCACTGTCGCCACTACAGGAGCCGTGGCTGCAGCAATCACTGCCGCCCAATGGATTGCGGTCAGGCGCCGGAGCCACCAGGACCAGCCCCACAGGAAATCGCCAGCCCGGGAAACCCGCTAGCAGACGCTCCGGGCGTCATTGCATCTTGGGACGGTGTGCTTTTCTTCCTGTCGCCCACGGCCTTGGTGACATAACGGTAGAGGAACGATCCCGGCCGGACAACGAGAATCACCCACCGACTGCCGACGCCACTGCTAGCGTGAACCCATGCCGTCGAACATATGATGCGCCTTGTTATGGCTTTGCGGCAGCGCGATCCCGGAACCAGCACGGTTCCGCAAGGCAAGTAGCCAGCCATTGTGGCCGCAGGGGTGCAGACACGAAAGGGAAGGAAGATTCCTGTTGCTGAGGTCAAGGATGTTCCTGGGAAAACTGTTTCTCTTCACCGTTGTCAGCGCACTGGCCGGGGTCCTGGTGACCGCACTGGCGCTTCCCTTCGCGGCAGCCGGCGCCTCGGCGGCTGGATTTTCGAACAGGCTGCTCAGCAGCTTTCCCGATGAACTGGAGATCGGCAGGCAGGCCCAGGCCAGCACGGTCCTGGCCAGCGACGGGTCCCTGATAACCACCTTCTTCAGCCAGAACCGGGACAGCGTGCCGCTGGACAGCATGGCGCAGTCCATGCAGGACGCCATCATCGCGATAGAAGATGCCCGCTTCTACGACCATGGCGGCACTGACCCGGTGGGCATCCTCCGGGCCCTCGCCGCCACCGCCGGTGGTGCGCGCCAAGGCGCCTCGACAATCACGCAGCAATACGTCAACAACGTCATCATCCAATCGCACATCACCGCAGGACATCCCGACGACGTGAGACTGGGGCCCGAAAAAACCCTGCGCGACAAGCTCAGGGAAATGAAACTAGCGGTCTCGCTCGAAAAGACCCACACCAAGGACCAGATCCTTCAGGGCTACTTGAACATCATCTATTTCGGCAACAATGCCTACGGCATCGAGGCGGCCGCCAAGTACTACTTCGGGGTCCACGCGAAGGACTTGAACCTGCACCAGGCGGCCACACTGGCCGGAATCATCAACAATCCGTCCTTCTACGACCCGGTGACCCAGCCCAACCACGCGCTCGCACGGCGGAACCTGGTTCTGGACAAGATGCTCGAGCAGGGACGGATCACCGCCGCGGCCCACTCCAAAAGCGTGGAGAGCCCCATCGGCCTTGACCTCCACCCCACACGGCAAGGCTGCGTGGCAGCCCGGACCGCGCCATACTTCTGCGACTACGTCCAAAGGCTCATCCTGAACAACCCCGCCTACGGGGCCGACGAAAACGCGCGCCGCGCCCTCCTGTACAGCGGCGGCCTGACCATCCGGACCACCCTCGATCCTGCCTTGCAACAAAAAGCCCAGGCCCTTGTCAGTGCCACCATGTCAGCCGGTGACCCCCTGCAGCGGGGAACGGCGCTGGTCAGCATTCAGCCCGGCACCGGAAAAGTCCTGGCCATGGCACAGAACACGCACTACGATCCGGCCCCTGCCCCGGGAAATTACATGGGCAACTTCGCCCTCCCCGCAAACGACAAGAACGGCAACTCCCTGAACGGAGCCGGCGGCTTCCAGGTGGGCTCCACCATCAAGCCCTTTATCTTCGCCCAGTGGCTCAACGCCGGGAAATCAATGAACACCATCCTCAACGGCGCAGCGCGAAAGTACCCGACCGGATACCCCTGGAAGAACAGCTGCGGCACTACATCGGGGGCGTACGACCCCGCTGCCGGCACCCACCTGCTCCCCAACGACGATCCAAACCATTACTACAAAATGAGCGTCCTGCAGGGCCTGTACCAATCCATCAACACCATCACGTTCCAGTCCGCCAGCCAGCTCGATCTCTGCAATGTCCAGAAAATGACCACAGCGGCCGGCATCAGGAACGGGCACACCAACGCTCCGTACGATTTCTCCAAAATCTCCAACCTCATCGGCTCCGTTGACGTCGCGCCGCTGACCATGGCCAACGCCTACGCCACATTCGCCAGCGGCGGCACCTACTGCAGCCCCACAGCACTCACCGGCATCACTGACAGCCGCGGCAACCAGCTCCCCGTCCCCTCAGCCGACTGCCACCGCACGATCAAACCCGCAGTGGCAGCCGGGGTCACGTACGCGCTCAAGAACGTCCTGATCAAAGGATCGGGATACAAACTGCCGGTCGACAAGACCAGCTACGACATCTTCGCCAAGACCGGGACAACCGACGGGAACATCAACACCTGGACGGTTGGTGCCACCGCGGGTGTCGCAACCGCCTCCTGGTTCGGCAGCTACAAAGGCACCGGACCGCAATGGATAAACCAGGACATCACCATCAACGGCCGCTACTACAGCGTCGTCAACGGTGCGGACCTCGCCGGCATGCAGTGGGCACGCTTCATGAACCAGGCAGCCCCGAAGTTCAGCACTGACAACTTCCCGCCCCCACCAGCATCCATGCTCAGAACGCCGCAGAAACAGTCGCCGAACAACTCCCGAGACAACACGGCATACGGAACCCGCACGGACGGCATACGGCCTACTACGCGCCCCTCGGCCGGTCGTTAAGTCCTACCAGACCAGCAGCAGTAGCTTGTTCTCACTTTTCCTGCGCGGCTTCAACTCCCGCGAGGCCCGGACCATTGCGGCAGTCTTGGGTGTACTACCGCCCGGGAAGCACTCTCCTACTGACGGAACGTGCGGAGAGACTGCGAGAAGTTCGGTTTATCCAGGCACTAGGGCATAAATGCTAAACGTTAACTATTGCTGCACGGCATATGTTGGAGTTCAATGGAGATATGGCTTGTTGGACTTTCCGAAGGCCCGCTTCACCACTGGATTCCTGTGGTGAAGCGGCCGTCGGAAGTGCCGAGACTGGCCGTGGCCAACCAATAACTGGTCGATTTTCCCCGAATGCATCGCTGGCCTGCCGCGTATTCCCGGAGTTCCGGCGCGCGGGTAGCGGCCGCGGTCACAGCGCGGGCAGCATTGCAGGGGTGAACCCGATCCGGCAGCCAGGCCGCCAAGGTGACTTTGCCAAGACCACTGCGAGGTGGTTCCTTACGGGGATCGTTGCAGAAGCTACTTCGCCGGCCTGTAGACGCTGCGATAACGCATCCCCCGATGTGCAAGAAACCTCCCGTGGCAGGTTAGGAGAATTGTGAGAACACAACACGCAGAAGATCCTGTAGCGGCAACGGTCCATGGGATCGACCGGTTCATCAGGAACGTGCAGACTGGCCGGTTTGAGCGGTCCCTTTCGGCCCTGACCGCGGCCGGGGCCCTGGTCACCGCCGCGGAGATCTTCCTTGAGCATGACAAAGCGAGTTTCGGCAACAAATGGATGTGGGCCCCGGTCGCTCTTGGCCCGTTGGGGGCTGCTGCGGGGGTGGCCGGGGTCTTCAGCCGGCGCATGGCCAAGACGGCGCTTCCGCTGGCCAGCGCCGCGATCGTAGCCAACGGCCTGCAGGGCACGTGGCTGCATTTGCAGGGTATCCGGCAGAAGCCGGGTGGCCTGTCCAACCTGCGTTACAACCTGGAGATGGGGCCGCCGCTGTTCGCGCCGCTGCTGGTCACCATGGTGGGCGGCATGGGTGTGCTGGCCTCGGTGCTGAGGAGGGAACCGTGACCGGGCTCCCCCTGCAGAGGGACGACGGCGGCGGGCGCTACCCGGGCTTCAGCACCCTTGCCCAGGCGCGGCATTGGGACCCGGTAACGGCCGCCGTCGTACAGTCCAGGATGGCACTGCCTCCGGACGTGCGCTTCTTCACCCCCGCGGAGGAAGCCGCAGCGCGCGCCCTTTTTGATCAGCTGCTGGACCAGCACGCGGAACCGCGGGTGCCGGTGGTGAACATGGTGGACGCGCGCCTGGCCGAGGAGGAAACCGACGGCTGGCACTACGACAACATGCCCCGGGACGGCGAGGCCTGGCGGGCCTCCCTGGCCGCACTCGACCAGGAGGCCCGGTCCCGGATGGACTGCACCTTCGCCCTGCTCAGTCTGGACGGTCAAGCGAAGCTGCTGCAGGACATCTGCGACCTGGACCGCGATCTCTGGCACGGGTTGCCGGCGGACCGTGTCTGGAGCCTGTGGACGCGGTATGCCTGCACCGCTTTCTACTCCCATCCCCTGGCCTGGGATGAGATCGGCTTCGCCGGCCCGGCCTACCCCCGTGGCTACAAGAACCTGGGCGTGGACCGGCTGGAACCGTTCGAGGTGCGCGATGTCCGGCCTGAAGCGGATCCCACGCATGGGGCTGACACATGAGCAGCCTGCGGGAACGCAACGAATCCGCCTGGCTGCTGCCAAAGGGCCCCGGCAGCAACCTGGGGCTGAGGGAAAACATGCGCCGGTACGGCGACGACGACGAGGTGGACATCGTCATTGTGGGCTGCGGCGCCGGTGGCGCTACGTTGCTCCAGCGTCTCGCGCGGGCCGGCTGGCGGGCCGTGGGCCTGGACGCGGGGCCGTTCTGGGAGCCCGAGCAGGACTGGGTCAGCGATGAGGCCGGCTCGCACCACCTGTACTGGACCGAACCGCGGGTGATCGCCGGAACAGACCCGGTGCCTCTGGGTTCCAATAATTCCGGCCGGGGCGTGGGCGGTTCGATGGTCCATTTCGCCGGCTACACGCCGCGTTTCCATCCCAGCGACTTCCACACCCTCAGCGCGGACGGTGTGGGGGCGGACTGGCCGCTGGAGTACGGCGAACTCCGGCCCTTCTATGAGGAGATAGAGGCCGAACTGCCGGTTTCCGGCGAACACTGGCCGTGGGGTGATCCGCACAGCTACCCTCACCGGCCGCACCCGGTCTCCGGCAACGGGGAGCTGTTCCTGAGGGGGGCCGATGCTTGCGGCGTGACGGCGAAGGTGGGGCCGGTGGCCATTGCCAATGGCCGGTTCGGCAACCGTCCGCACTGCATCTACCGCGGCTTTTGCCTGCAGGGCTGCAAAGTCAACGCCAAGGCCTCACCGCTGATCACCCACGTCCCCGACGCCCTGGCGCACGGCGCCGAGATCCGGCCCGACTCCATGGCCACCAGAATCTGCCTGGACGAACGCACCGGCCTGGCATCCGGCGTCGAATACGTCCAGGGCGGCATTCAAAGGTTCCAGCGCGCCCGCCTGGTGGCCGTGGCAGGCTATTCGATCGAAACGCCCCGCCTGCTGCTGAACTCCACATCACCGCGCTTCCCGGACGGGATGTGCAACGACTTCGACCAGGTGGGCCGTTACCTGATGGTGCAGGGCGCACCCCAGACGGCCGGGCGGTTCCAGGCCGAAGTGCGGATGTGGAAGGCCCCTCCCCCGGAAGTCAGCACCGAGGACTTCTACGAAACAGACCCGTCAAAGCCCTACAAACGCGGCTTCTCCATCCAGTGTGTCTCCCCGCTCCCCATCACGTGGGCGGAGCATGTTGCAGCGCAGGGGCACTGGGGCGCGGCGCTCCGCCGGTACATGAGCGACTACCCGCATTGGGCCTGCCTGGGCGCGCTCTGCGAGTTCCTCCCGCTGGAAGGGAACCGTGTGACGCTGGCGGACGAAACGGACCGCCACGGCATCCCCGTGGCCCGCTTCAGCTACAGCCAGTGTGACAACGACCGGCAGCTGATGTCCGCAGCGCAGCAGGTCATGGAGCGGATCCTGACCGCGGCCGGAGCGGAGGAAGTCATCACCATCAACCGCTACGCGCACCTGGTGGGCGGCGCGCGGATGGCCGCCAGCGAGCAGGAAGGCGTGGTGGACCGGAACCTGCGCAGTTTCGCAGTACCCAACCTGCTGGTCACCGACGGCAGTGTCCTGCCCACCCAGGGCAGCGCGAACCCGGCCCTGACCATCATGGCGCTGGCGGCCCGCGCGGCCGGCGTCCTGGTCCAAGACGCCCGCAGGGGCGTTCCGATGAGCACGAAGGAAGACTGATCATGGCAACTACAGTGGCTGACTACCTGCTCTCCCGCCTGGGCGAGTGGGGCGTGGACAAGGTCTTCGGTTTCCCCGGAGACGGCATCAACGGCATCCTGGCCGCCTTCGGCAAGGCGGGCAACCAGCCGAAATTCATCCAGGCCCGGCACGAGGAGATGGCCGCGTTCGAAGCTGTGGGCTACGCCAAGTTCAGTGACCGCGCCGCCATCTGCATGGCCACCTCCGGTCCCGGCGCCATCCACCTCCTCAACGGGCTGTACGACGCCAAGCTGGACCATGTTCCAGTAGTGGCCATCGTGGGACAGACCGCACGCAGCGCCATGGGCGGGTCCTACCAGCAGGAGGTGGACCTGCTGACCCTGTTCAAGGACGTCGCCTCGGACTACGTCCAAATGGTCACCGTTCCGCAGCAACTGCCCAACGTCATCGACCGTGCCATCCGGATTGCAGAGGCGCAGCAGGCACCCACGGCCGTGATCATCCCAGCGGACGTCCAGGAACTCGAATACGCCGCCCCCACGCACGAATTCAAGATGGTGCCTTCCAGCGTCGGAATCCGCTGGCCGGACATCCAGCCGGACAGTGAGTCGATCAGGGGCGCCGCGCAACTCCTGAATGAGGGCTCCAAGGTAGCCATCCTGATCGGACAGGGTGCCCGCGGAGCGGCCGCCGAGGTCCGTGAAGTCGCCGAACTCCTGGGTGCCGGCGTGGCCAAGGCCCTGCTGGGCAAGGACTCGCTGCCCGACGACCTGCCCTTCGTCACGGGATCGATCGGCCTGCTGGGCACCCGCCCCAGCTACGAGATGATGCGCGACTGCGACACCCTGCTCACGGTCGGCTCCAGCTTCCCCTACACCCAGTTCCTGCCGGAGCCCGGCCAGGCCCGAGGCGTGCAAATCGACGTGGACCCGAAAATGATTGGGCTGAGGTACACCAACGAATTCAACATCGTGGCCGACGCCGGCACCGCCCTGCGTGCCCTCATCCCGCACCTTGAGCGCAAGCAGGACCGGTCCTGGCAGGAAGGCCTGGAGTCATCCATCAGCCGCTGGTGGGAAACCATGCATGATGAGGCCATGGTCAGCGCCGATCCGGTCAACCCCATGCTGCTGTTCGCGGAGCTCTCCACCCGGCTGCCGGCCAATGCCATGCTCAGCGCCGACTCCGGGTCGTCAGCCAACTGGTACGCCCGGCAGCTGAAGTTCCGGGGAGAGGTCCGCGGCTCACTGTCAGGCAACCTGGCCACCATGGGCCCCGGTGTTCCATACGCCATCGGCGCCAAATTCGCCCACCCCGGCCGCCCGGCCATCGCCTTCGCCGGTGACGGTGCCATGCAAATGAACGGACTCGCCGAGCTGATCACCATCAAGCACTACTGGCACGAATGGGACGACCCCCGCCTGGTGGTGGCCGTCCTGCACAACAACGACCTCAACCAGGTCACCTGGGAAATGCGGGCCATGGGCGGAGTGCCCGCCTTCCGCGAATCCCAGGCACTCCCGGACGTGGACTACGCCGGGTTCGCCGAAAGCCTGGGACTGCAGGGCATCCACGTGGACAATCCCGACGACGTCGGCCCGGCCTGGGAGAAGGCCCTCGCCGCTGACAGGCCCACGCTTTTGGACGTCCGCACCGACCCCGATATTCCGCCCATTCCACCGCACGCCACCCTGGAACAGGCACGGAAGACAGCCGAAGCCATGGTCAAGGGCGATGACAGCGCCTGGGGCGTGGTGAAGGAAGGCGTCAAGACCAAGATCCAGGAATTCCTGCCGCACAAGGAGGGCTGACCCGTGCCCCCAGCCGAGGCCCCCGTCACCTCCGTCCAGGCGGCGGCCTACAGGGTGCCCACTGACGCGCCCGAAGCGGACGGCACCTTCAGCTGGGACTCCACCACCATGGTGCTGGTCCAGGCCGCGGCGGGCGGGACCACGGGCATGGGATGGACGTACGCGCCGGCCGCCACAGCGGGCCTGGTGGAAGGGCTGCTCAGTCCCGCTGTCCACGGCATTGACGCCCTGGACGTGCCGGCCGCTGCGGGGGCAATGGCCCGGGCGGTGCGCAACCCCGGCAGCACCGGACTGGCGTCCTACGCCGTGTCCGCCGTCGACTGCGCCCTCTGGGACCTCAAGGCCCGCCTCCTGGACCTGCCGCTGCACAAACTCCTCGGCGCGGTCAGGAACGATGTGGCGGTCTACGGTAGCGGGGGGTTCACCAGCTATTCGGAAGATCAGCTTCGGAGCCAACTGGAGGGCTGGGCCCAGGGACAGCACATTCCACGGGTGAAGATTAAGATCGGCCAGGACAATGGAACCAAGGTGCCCAGGGACCTGGAGCGCATCCGCCAGGCGCGTGCCGCCGTCGGCCCTGGCGTGGAACTGTTTGTCGACGCCAATGGCGCCTACACCGCCAAGCAGGCGATCCGCGTCATGCGTGCTATTGCTGCTGAGAACGTAACGTGGTTCGAGGAGCCCGTCTCCAGTGACCATCTTGCCGGGCTCCGGGTGGTGCGGGATGCCGTCGACGCTGACGTGGCGGCCGGCGAATACGGGACCGGCCTCCCCTACTTCCAGCGCCTGTGCGCCGCCGACGCCATCGACTGCCTCCAAGCGGACGTCAGCCGGTGCGGCGGGATCACCGAATGGCTCCGTATCGCGGCCGTCGCCGCAGCCCACGGCCTGGAAATCTCCGGCCACTGCGCACCCCACCTGAGCACCGCCGTCGCCGCCGCCACCCCCAACTTCCGCCACCTCGAATGGTTCCACGACCACGTCCGCATCGAAAACCTCTTCTTCGAGGGCACCTTGGATCCGCAAGGCGGATGGGTACGGCCAGGAGATGGACCGGGCAACGGATTAGCTTTCCGCGCCGCTGATGCGGACCGGTACCGGGTGTGAGTGATGGCCAGTTGCAGCATGACGACAAGAGAAATGGGAACGCAGTGAACAGAAGGATTACCAGCATCGTTCGTACGACGGCAGGGGGTTCCTGATGCCGATGTGGCTGCAGGCCTGGATGTGGGGCACGATCGCCGGCGGTGCACTGGTGGTCGGGTGCGCCCTGGCATGGAAGTGGAAGATCCCCTCGAAAATCGTCTCTTCTGTCATGTCTTTCGGCGCCGGCGTGCTGATCTCTGCCCTCGCCTTTGAACTGGTGGAAGAAGCAGTCAACGGCGGCGGCCTGTGGCCCACCATCGGAGGCTTCGCCACCGGCGCCATGGTCTACGTCTCCGCCAACGCGCTCCTTGCCCTCAAAGGCGCCAAGCACCGCAAACGCTCCAACGGAAAGCAGCCCTCAGAGCAGCAGAAACCCGGCAGCGGGACCGCCATCGCCATCGGGGCCCTGCTGGACGGGATCCCGGAATCAGTGGTCCTCGGCGTGGGACTGGTCACTGCCGGCGCGGTCAGCCCGGCCATGCTGGCCGCCGTCTTCATCTCCAACGTCCCCGAAGGCCTTTCCAGCACGGCCGGTATGAAAAGAGCCGGCCGCAGCGCCAAATACGTCTTCGGAGTCTGGGTCGGTATCGCCGTCCTGTCCGGTATCGCGGCGTTGGTCGGCTTCCTGCTTCTGCAGGGCGCACCGAGCCAGGTCGTCGCCTTTATCACCGCCGTGGCCGCCGGCGCCATCCTGGCCATGCTGGCCGACACCATGATCCCCGAAGCCTTCGAAGAACACCATCTGCTCACCGGCCTCATCGCCGCCGCCGGATTCCTCGCCGCCTTCACGGTGGACCAGGTAGGCGGCTGAGCCGTGAGCCGAGGCCGACTACGACCGAAAGGTTCTCCATGACAACCCATCCCGGTACCAACGACCCTGCAGACGCTGAACCCCTGCCCACCGACCCCACCGGACAGGACCCAACAGCCAAGGACCCAATGGCCGATGAGAAGCTGCACCTCCAGCTGGCCATCTTCGACGTCACACGACAGGCACAGGGCAGGGCACTGGACGATATCCAGGACATGCTGCGTTCGGCCTTCGCCGCCCATGGCGTCCAGCCCCCGCCGGACACCTGGCTGGAATCGGTCGCGTCCTCGGCCTTCTACGGCGAGCCATACATCATCGACTACCCAACAGCACTGGCAGCAGACAATGTGGCACCTGCCCCAAACTCGGAAGTCCGGGAGCGGCTCGCTCACCGACGGGAGCTCCGGGAGGAAAAACTGCCACCCGGGATTTTTCCGGCCCCGTCCGAATGGGCGCTGTCCCCGGGTGAGGTCACCACGACCGGGACGGGCGCGCACCGGGTCCGCTTACCTGAAAAGCCCCGCTGGTCCCGTCCAGTCCTGATTGCAGCTGCCTTCCTCGGGGCCCTGGCCGTGGCCCTTCTGGCAGGCCGCACCTCTGCCTCCCGCTCTTTGCAACCGTCCCAGCTCATCGAGGGTGCCGACAGGAAGGGAAACGATGCCTGAGATCAGTGATTTTGCACTTGTCGGGGACCTGCACACGGCAGCGTTGATCAGTACCAGCGGATCGATTGACTGGCTGTGCCTGCCGAACTTCGACTCCCCTGCCTGCTTTGCGGCCCTGCTGGACACACCCGATGCCGGCCGATGGCTCCTGGCACCGGCAGGCGCGCCTAAATGCACACGGAGGCGGTACCGCCCGGGCACCCTGATCCTCGAAACCGACTGGGAGACCGCCGACGGCAGCGTCAGGGTCACCGACTTCATGCCCATCCGCGATGACGCCGCGGACATGGTCCGCATTGTCGAAGGGCTCAGCGGCAGCGTGCAGATGTACGGCGAACTCTGCCTGCGCTTCGACTACGGGCACATCGTGCCCTGGGTGAGGCGCGCAGACCACGGCCTCACCGCGATCGCCGGCCCCGACGCTGCCTACCTCACCACGGAAGCGCCGCTGAAAGGCCGCGACATGCGCACGGTCAGCGAATTCACCGTGCGGGCCGGCGAAAAAGTACCCTTCGTTCTCCGTTGGCTGCCCAGCAGCAGTCCCACGCCGCCGAAGACCGACGCCTCCGAGGCGCTGCAAACCACGGAGGACTTCTGGCGGGAATGGACGGGCCGCAGCAGGATGGAAGGAAAGTACAAGGACGCCGTCGAACGCTCACTGATCACCCTCAAAGGGCTCATCTACTCGCCCACGGGCGGGATCGTGGCCGCCCCCACCACTTCCCTGCCGGAGGACCCGGGAGGTGCCAGGAACTGGGATTACCGCTTCTGCTGGCTGCGGGATGCGACCCTGACGCTGCAGTCACTGCTCGCCGCCGGCTACGTCGACGAAGCGGCCGCCTGGCGTGAGTGGCTGCTGCGGGCAGTGGCCGGGGACCCATCCCAGCTCCAAATCATGTACGGGATCGACGGCACCCGCCGCCTGCCCGAAATTGAACTGCCATGGCTGTCCGGATTCGAATGTTCCAAACCTGTCAGGACAGGGAACGCTGCGGCACCACAGCTGCAGTTGGACGTGTGGGGAGAGGTTCTGGACGGGCTATCCCTCACCCGCGCCGCCTCCCGTGACGGCAGCAGTGATGATTCCTGGGACATCCAGGTTGCGCTCATGGAATTCCTTGAAGGCGCCTGGGACAAGCCCGACAACGGGCTCTGGGAAATGCGTGGCCCCCGCCGTCACAACACCCACTCCAAAGTCATGGCGTGGGTCGCTGCTGACCGCATGGTCAAAGGAATCCAGCAATATGGCCTGCCCGGCCCCGAAAAGCGGTGGTCCGCCCTGCGGGCGACCATCCACAAAGACGTCATGACCCATGGCTACGACAGCGAACGCAGCACATTCGTCCAGTCCTACGGAAGCAAAGAGCTGGACGCCAGCCTCCTGCTAATCCCCCGCGTAGGATTCCTGCCCCACGACCACCCCCGCGTCATCGGAACCGTCGACGCCATCCAAGAGCACCTAACCGAAGACGGCTTCGTCCTGCGCTACCACCCCCAAGCCAGCAACGATGGGTTACCAGGAACCGAAGGCGTCTTCCTCGCCTGCTCCTTCTGGCTCGTCGATGCGCTGCTGGGAATAGGCCGCCGGCAGGAGGCCGAAGCACTCTTCGAACGCCTCCTCGACCTGAGGAACGACGTCGGTCTGCTCAGCGAAGAATGGGACCCCAAAAACCAGCGGCAACTGGGCAACACCCCGCAGGCCTTCAGCCACTTCCCCCTCATCCACTGCGCCCTGCAACTCCAACACGGCCGCTCAAGGCACAGCGACACGCCTCTACCCAGTCCCGAAGCCGCTAACTTGAGCCAGACCGGACGCGGAAACGGACGCTCTTGATGAGACCGGATGCAGTGGTTGTGGGCGCAGGGCCGAACGGACTGGCAGCTGCCGTGACGATGGCACGCGCCGGGCTGAAAGTTCAGGTGATCGAGGCAGCAGGCAAGATCGGGGGCGGAACAAGGACCTCGGAACTCACGCTGCCGGGGTTCCGGCACGATGTTTGCTCTGCTGTCCACCCCATGGCATTGGCGAGTCCGTTCTTTCAGGCCTTTGACCTGGAGGACCGGATTGACCTGATCGTGCCCGACATCTCTTATGCGCATGCAGTGGATGCCGCCAGGGCCGGAATCGCGTACCGCAGTCTCGGACGGACTGCCGAGGGCTTGGGCCGTGACGGGGAAGAATACCGCCGGCTCTTCCAGCCGCTCGTTGAACGTGCCGACGGCGTCACCGATCTCACCATGCACCAGCTGCTTCGCATCCCACGGCACCCGGTTGCTGCCATCCTCTATGCTGCGCGGACGGTAGAACAGGGTGGTCCGTGGTGGAATACGCGCTTCCGTGAGGACACCGCACCGGCAATGATCACGGGCGTCGGCAGCCACTGCATCGGCCCCCTGCCAGGCCTGGCTACCAGCGGCACGGGAATGCTTCTTGTCGCGCACGCCCACGCCCGTGGCTGGCCGGTACCGGTCGGCGGATCCCAATCAATCGCCAACGCCATGGCAGATGACCTCCTGGAACATGGCGGTGACATTGTCCTCAACATCCCTGTCACTGGACTGGAGGAGTTCCGCGGCGCCTCCGGGCCGAAGGCCATCCTGCTGGACCTTTCTGCAGCGGGACTGGCGGAAGTAGCGGGAGCCGAGCTGCCGACCGGCTACCTGCGCAAGCTTGCCTCGTTCCGGTACGGCAACGCCGTCAGCAAGGTCGATTTCGCGCTCTCCGGCCCGGTGCCTTGGGCCAACCCTGACCTGATGAACGCACCCACCGTCCATCTGGGCGGGACCAGGGCTGAGATATCCCGGGCAGAAGCCGAGGTCGCCGCCGGGCGGCATCCTCAGCAGCCGTTTGTTCTGGCCTCCCAGCCTTCAACCCTGGACAGCAGCCGGGCGCCGGCCGGACAGCACGTGCTGTGGACCTACACCCACGTCCCTGCCGGTTCGACAGCGGACATGACTGAAGCCATCACCCGGAGGATCGAAGAGTTCGCGCCGAACTTCCGGGACACGGTCCTCGCCACCCACTCGATCACCGCTGAGCAGTACAGCAAATACAACCCCAACTACGTCGGAGGTGACTTCTCTGCCGGGGCCCTTACACCGCTGCAGCTGCTCAAACGCCCGGTGATCTCCCCGGACGCCTGGCAGACACCGGCAAAAGGTGTCTACCTCTGTTCATCCTCGACACCGCCCGGCCCCTCCGTCCACGGGCTATGCGGGTGGTACGCAGCCCGTTCTGCCCTTAAAAATGAATTCGGTCTGCCCGCACCTGATCTCGCTCCTAAAAAATCCAGGGGAAGCACCCAGAGCCCGGCGGACTCATATAAACCCGTGGGCGGAACCTCCACCGTGGATCAGGTCTAAACCAGAACCCGGCCCTTGGTCCCCGAACGCATGTGCTGGACGCGACATATGGCGGGAGATAAAATATGTATCTGATTAAGTTACCTCGCTGGTCGGAGGTACATGAGCTGGGCAGGGTGCCATGAATAAGGATACGGCGCAGGCGCGAGAACGTGAAGCGCTGGAGCAGACGCTGACAACATCGCGTGCCCTGCTGGGCATCGTTGCCCGCTCCTTGGCGGGAATCCCCGATTCGGTGTCCCTCCCCCAGTTCCGGGTCCTGGTGCTCCTGGCCTCTCGAGGCCCTGCGAGGATGGGTGACTTGGCACAACTGCTCGGAGTCCACCAGTCGAGTTTCAGCAGGACCGCCGACCGGATGGAGGCGGCCGGCCTGATCATCCGGGAGCAAAGCCCCGGAAGCCGCAGGGAGGTGCTGGTGTCTCCGACAAAAGATGGGCTTCGGGTTGTTGAAGAAGTTACAGAGGCCCGGCGTCGCGACATCGCAGCTGTCCTGACCCGTCTGACGCCGTCCGACCAGGATAGAGTGGCGGCCGCCTTCACGCTGTTCGCCGAGGCTGCGGGAGAGCCTACTGCCGCTGAGAACCTGGTGCTGGGGATGTAGTCCGGCTTCGACTTCCGGCACGCGCCGGGACGGTGAGGAGGGAGTGGACAATGTGGGATGACCTGTCGGTGACGCCCATGCAGGGTGTGTTGGTCATTCTGTCCACCGCCGGGATTTACCTGGCCTTCGTAGCCTTAGTCCGGTTGCTCGGGCAGCGGGCTTTGGCACGGATGTCCAGTTCTGATCTCGCCACGGTCGTAGCCCTGGGTGCTGTGTTGGGGCGCGCCGCGCTGGGCTACACCCCCACCCTCAGCGCTGGCTTGCTTGCTTTGGCAACCTTGTTCGCTATGCAGGCGCTGGCAGGGCAGCTCCAGCGATGGAACCGTTCCTCGAGCCTGCTGAACAACCCGCCCATCCTCCTCATGTCAGGCAGCGAAGTTCTGCGCTCAAATCTGAAGCGAACACACCTTGTGGAAGAGGAGCTGTGGCCAAAGCTGCGCCTCGCCGGAATCAGGAACCGGAGCGAGGTCGCCTGCGTGATCCTGGAGCCCACAGGTGAGATCAGCGTGATCAAACGCGGCGCACCGCTGGAGCACGAACTCCTCGCCAATGTCCGCGGGGTGGAGCGCCTTGACACTGTCCTCTTTGAGACCGGCACCACTCCTTTTGACTCCGGAAACGGCAAGGGGCAGGAAAGTCAATGAAAGGGCTGCCGCAACAGTCCCAGGGCAACTTGGACAAGACAGCAAGAAAGAGGGTCAGGAGTAGGGCCTGCACCGCTTGGGCGGATGCCTCCATCTATGAGGACGAGGAAGCTGACCTAACGAAGCGCGTCGGAACGCCCTCTACCGAAGTCTTGGCCTCTTACCGGCTCACCCTTCACCCAGACGACCCGGACCGGACTGGATGCTGCGTGAGAACGCTGCAAAGGAACTGTCACCCACTCTAGAAGGAACAAAACTGATGGAAGCAACGGCGCTACACCCGCACATTCAAGTCCGCCCCGAAAGGATGGGAGGCATCATGAGGCCCATGAAAAACCGTGACACTTCCGCAAGCGATCCAGACGTACGAAGGATGCTGGTCTCCCACAGGCACTGCGGTGAGCTCATGCACGAGATACCGGCCGTGGACGAATCAGCTCCGCAGGCCAATCCGGACGGTCCTGTAGTTACTTACCAATGCGAATGCGGCTTTGCTTTTGAGCAACGAGAGAACCAGCCGGGGCCAAAGGAACAGCCGTGAAAGTCATTGTGGTGGGAGCAGGCATCGCAGGCTTGGTCGCCGCACGGCAATTCGGGCTGGCCGGCTGGGATGTCCTCGTGCTCGAAAAATCATCCACGCCCCGCCCTGAGGGCTACATGATGGACTTCTTCGGCGCAGGGGTGGAAGCAGCCGAACAAATCGGCCTCTACCCGCGCCTCGCAGCCGTCGGATACAAGATCGACGCAGCTGACTACGTTGACCTGAAAGGACGCCCTACCTGCAGCATCAGCTACGAACGGTTCTCCCGACTGGCAGGCGGCAAGGTCCTTAGCCTGCTTAGGCCAGACATGGAGCAGGCGGCACGGGAAGCGCTGCTCCAAGACGTTCCCAGTGGCAGGATCCAACTCCGCTACGGGGCACAGGTGACCGGCGCGGGAACCGACGACCAAGGCGCGTACGTCCGGGTCCAGAGAACTCCTCCAGAGACCATCGCTGCCGACCTCCTCATCGGCGCCGACGGCGTCCACTCAGAGATTCGGGCACAACTGTTCGGTCCTGAAAAACAGTACCTTCGGCCGCTGGGAATGCGTGCGGCAGCCTTCATCGTCCACGACGCGGAACTGAACGCAGCCTTCGGAAACCGTTTTGTGCTCACCGATACGATCGATCGTATGGCCGGCCTATACGGCCTTCGAGGAGACTCGGTTGCTGCTTTCCTGGTCTACCGTGACGCAGGCGCTACTGGTGCCAGCAGCGATGGCAGCTTGCCCCGCATTCGTGACCGGCTCCGCATTGAATTTGCCGACACAGGTGAAGCAGTGCAGCGCGTTCTCCAGTTGTGCCCTGACGATCCCTACGATGACCTCGTCGCCCAGATTGTCATGCCGACATGGCACAAAGGACGCGTCGTTCTCATCGGAGATTCCAGTGGCGCCGTGTCACTGTTGGCAGGGCAAGGCGGATCTCTGGCAGTCGCCGGTGCCACACTCCTGGCAAACATGCTTACCACAGCCTCAGCTGAAGACATTGCATCTTCTCTTGAGCGCTTCGAGCAGCGATGGAAGCCCACGGTGGAGGCCGCACAAATTTCAGGGCGACGAACAGCTGCTTCATTCCTTCCCGCCAGCCGCTTCCGGCGCCTCCTGCGACGTTGGATCATCCGGGCAACGCAGTTACCAGGAATCGACAGAGTCATCGCCCGTCAGATCCTGCGGACCGTTGCAAAATAGCCGGCGCTTACGCCTCACCCAACGTGCCGGGAAAATTCTCCTACCCAAGGTGGTCCAGGTCCTGATCCTCAGGAAGACCGCGCACCCCCGTAAGGCTGTGCCGTTGCCGAGTTTGCTCTTGGGAATGACGCTGAGGGTTCCGTTTGTTTCAAGGACGACCGCCGCGATGTCGGACAGGTCGCCGGAACCAGTACCTCGGACCACCTGGAGAACCTCAGATTCGGTCAGCCTGTTCCGCCGCAGCTCCGCATGTTGAAGCTGCCCGGAAATCACCAGGGCCGCGGGTCCCGATGTGACAGCTGCTCTGGTTCCCGGCATGTGCATTGAGGCCCAGGCCACGATGAATTGGAGGCCTACGAGGAGCACCAGGGCCGCCATGCCTTCGAGGAAGGAGACGTCCGAGCTGAGGAGGATCGTCGCAAGGGTGGACCCTATGGCGACGGTAACGACGAAATCGAAGGCATTCAGCTGTCCAAGGGTTCTCTTACCCGAAACCCGCAGTGCCAGCACTAGAGCCACATATGAAACGGTGCCAACTATCAGGACACGAAGGACATCTGCCCAAGTATCGAACCACATACGTCAGTACTCCTTTGCTAATAGAAACGTCCCGCCGACAGCAGCCATAAGAAGCGCCGAAAACAGTAGGCTTATGGTTCCTGCCACAGGCGGCAGTGGTGCAGGTCCCACCGGGCCAGACTGGACCTGGCCATCTGTGAAAGGAACATCATGACAAACGTACCCCCAGCGTGGAGGCAGCAGTGGCGCTGAATGGGCGGGGCGCGTACTGGCTTGATGAGGTAAGGGCCCGCCTGTGGCCGCTTCCGGCGTTTGCCGTTGCCTTGGCGGTAGGGCTGGGTATCGGCTTGCCGGCAATCGACTCCGCTGCCGATCGTCATTTGCCGGACAGCGTGTCGGTGATCCTGTTCAGCGGCGGTCCTGACGCGGCAAGGGCCGTCCTGCAGGCGATCTCCGGCTCGCTCATCACGGTCACATCGCTCACGTTCTCACTGACTGTCGTCACGCTGCAGCTGGCCAGCAGCCAATTTTCCCCCCGCTTGTTGCGCACTTTCGCTTCCGATCGCTTCGTCCACGGGACACTCGCCCTTTTTCTGGCTTCGTTTGCCTTTGCTCTAACAGTCCTGCGCAGTGTGCGGGACGGTGCGAACGGAAACACGGCGTTCGTCCCCGAAATTTCGGTCACTGTCGCATTCGTAATGGCCATCGCCAGCGTTGTTGGCCTGGTGCTCTTCCTGGCACACCTCACCAGGGAAATCCGGGTGGAAACCATGATGCGCCGAGTCCACGCCGAAACCGAGGAAACCATCGACCGCGTCTTTCCCAAGGACCGCCCCACTAAGGGAGTCAATCCCGGCGCCCCACCCGACAGCCTCCCCATCAAATCCAGGTCCTCGGGCTTCCTGACATCAGTTAACGAAGACGCGCTCCTCCAACTGGCGAAGGATTGCCATGCAGTCCTCAGAATCGATCAGGGACCGGGCGGCTCACTGGTCGACGGCGTTCCATTCGCTACAGCCTGGCCTGTAGAACCTGGTGCGACTTTCACCTCAGAGACGTCAGAGAAGCTGGAGCACGGGACCAACGCCGCCGTTACCACCGACTTTGAGCGCACCAACACCCAGGATGTCGCCTACGGATTCCGGCAGCTGGTCGACGTCGCGGTCCGGGCGCTGTCACCGGGCATCAACGACCCCACCACGGCAGTGCACGTCATGGGGCACCTCTCCGCACTCCTGTGCCGGCTTGCCGCCAGAGACCCCGGACCCAAACACCTCACCGACGATGACGGACGCATCCGGCTGGTGCTGACCCTTCCCACGCTCCGGGTACTGCTGGACCTGGCGATGAACCAGCCCCGGCACTACGGTGCCACAGACCCGGCGGTAGCAAACCGCCTCCTTGAACTCCTTGATGAGCTCACCTGGTGCGACCCCTATGGCCGGAACCGGGAAGCGATCCTTGATCACTTGGACCGGCTGCGCATAGCGATCAGCGCAGCCGACTACTCAAGCACAGAACGGCGAAGCATGCTGACTCGGGCCGACGCCATACAATCCCGGCAGGCCGCTCCCGGCACCTGCTGACCGCTCATGCTCTATCAGGGAAGAGGACTCAAACGATGGCAGCAGGGCACGAACCAGCGCGGGGACAGAACTCAGGCCACCACCATTGGATGGGGGTACAACGGGTTGTCAGCCTGAGAGTGCAACGCAGGCTCTACATCATCGCGTTGCTCCTGGCCATGATCGGGACGGCCCTTTTTGCCCTCACCATGGCCAGCGTCGTTCAGGACACATGGCTCGCCGGGGCGGACGAGCCTGTACGTAACTGGCTGCTGACCCTCCGCACCCCGGTATTCACCACCGTGATGGCTCCTATTGCCTTTATTTTCGGACCTGTCGCCATGCCCATTGTTGTCCTCGTCGTCACCCTTACCTGGGCGCTCACCGCCCGAAATGCCTGGCGGCCCCTGATGCTGGCTGGCGCGATGCTGGCCGGCGTCGTCATCTCCCAGATCATCCTGCCGATCGTGCAACGGCCGCGCCCACCGGCTCAGGCCATGTTGCTCGGCCCGGACGGCAGCTACTCCTTTCCCTCCGGCCACGTCCTCGGCGCCTGCGATTTCCTGCTGGTCACCGCGTTCCTGGTCCTGTCACGGCGGAAAACATCCCTCCTCACGGCCGCGATTTGCATTGTCGCTGTCCTCGGGATCAGCCTTGTCACACTCAGCAGGCTTTACCTTGGCTACCACTGGCTCACTGACGCCATCGCATCCATGTCCCTATCGCTCGTGATACTCGGAAGCGCCATCGCGCTCGACACCCGGCATACGACCCACACTCCCGGGTCCAAACCGATGGCACCCACGCGAGAAGGAACGGAGCAGCATAGCTTCAGGTACGGTCACGTGGTACAGCGCCGAAAAGGGCTTCGGGTTTATCTCTCCCGACGACGGCAATAAGGACATCTTCGCCGATCACTCAGCCATCGTCGGCCGCGGCTGCCGGACACTCGCAGAGGCCCAAAAGATCAGCCTCGAAGTGGAACACGGGGCCAAGGGTCTGCAGCACAAAACATCCAGGTCGCCAGACGCCACGAGGGGAATCGAAGCGAATGTGACGCACTCCTCCCCTGTCTGCGCCGATTCTGCGCAGGGAACCCTGGCAGCGAGTTTAGGCCTCAACGCCCACGAGGACGACACTCAGGGTTGCGGAGTTGTCCCTGGGATTCCGCCAGGCCTGCCTGGTGCCGTGCTGCACCACGACGTCGTTCTCGTCCAAACTCACTTCCCCGGTGTCCGTCTCAAGTACAACGTGCCCCTTGGCAACCCAAACATAATCGACCGTTTGAGTGCGGTGAAAGCCCGGAGCATCCGGCTCCATGCGTTCGGCGAAACCTACCGCGCGCTCGGCGAACTCTTGGCCGACGAGAACCGGATCGTACTCGGCAGAGAAGAACACCGAGTCTGGCGGCAGCGTCAGCATTGCGTGTGCTGGAAGGAGTAAGCTCTGGGTTGGTCATAATTGGGGTTCACGCCGGACTTTACGTCTTCTCCAATAACGACGACTCGCTTTGGAGTACACCCCAACCTGACGTCAGGGCAGCGGCGAAAAGCGCGTCAGAATAGGGTCCGCAAAGCCGTGCCCGCACGTGCCCAATTTGTGGGCGGACGCGTAGTGATTGTGCAACAGCCTGAAATTGTCCAGAGGCGAACAGGACGATTGCGAATCCGAGCTGCACGGGCTCCCTCCGTCTGAAGCCTTGCCTGGCTTAGAATACGCGGCAATACTGCCACAAGCTGTGGCAGAATTCAGTCGTCCGCCTCATCCTTTACAAGCCCAACAGGGATACCGGTGCCACCCTCAATCAAGCGGATATAAGTGTGGACAATGTCCACACCCTCGTTGAGTGGACAAACACACGGTGCGCGGCTTTTCGAACGGTTCCCGCAGCCTAAATAGGGAAGTCATGCGTCGGCTTCGCTGTGGTCATGTCGTTCCCGCTCCCCCGGCACATGAATAGGTGTAGGCCACCAACGGCCCACCCGACAAAACCGGAACGAGGAACTGTATAACCGCAGCTCAGCAGGCGGAGGACCCACCAGCCAGGGACTTGAACCCGCCACCCCACACACCTGAACAGACTACCGCGGCGGCCAGGCCACAGCCTGCAACCAACCCGTCAGAGCGACGAAAATCAAGCTTTGTACACACGTCAAAGCAAAATCGCCTCTGACGAGGGAAAATGCTGTGCCCGAGGTGGGACTCGAACTACATTCGAGCCCTTGCAAAAAGTGGGAACCCGCGAAAACATGCGGAATTCGGGGCAGTTCGAAGGCTGTTTGGCCCAGTACGAGGCGAAATCTGTGGACATTGTCCGCACCCCCTTTCGGGGCGCTGGGCGACTACTACCGGGGCACCAAATGCCTGGAAATCTCGGCGGCAGAGTCCAGCAAGTCGATACTGCCCGCGGCGACACCGACGACGAGGTCGAACCCTTCATCCGTACTGAAGTCATGCCGGAAACCATTGATCCACAACAGCAGCACCATGAGCGTCCACGCCGTCCGTTTGTTGCCATCAACGAGTGGGTGGAACCGTGCGACCGACTCCAACAATGCTGCCGCCTTCACCGCGAGTTCCGGATAAGCTTCCGCGCCCATGACAGTCGTAGCCGGCCTGGCCAACGCCGAGGCCAACAACCCAACATCACGGATATGGAAGCCGTACAGATCAACTACCTGAAGTGCATCCTCAATGTCCAGGTACGCTGTCACGCGTCCTCAAGGCGCTTAAGCAACTCAGCGTCATGACTAGTCACAAAATCAAGGCCCTCGCTAATTTCACGCCGGCGCGCGTGGCGCTGCAGAACCAACTCTGCGCCCTGCAACAGAAGCGCGGACTTGGACGTATGTTCCTCAGCAGCCAACTTCTCCAGCCGCCGATCGAGGTCTTCAGGAACGCGGAGATTCATAGCCATGCCTTCATGGTACCAAACCGGTACCCGACCTCAGCTGGGCTGCTCGCCCTGCTATTTGGACCTGACCCACCCGAGCAGGGTCGCGGTGTCTTAGAAGGCTCTGTTGTTTTCCAAGCGCTACGCTGCTGACACCAAAAGTGTGTTTCCTTCGGGCCTCGTTCTAACACCTCAGACCGACGCCCGCTCACTTGTCTCATAACCATGGATAAGTACCAGATTTTGGCTGCGAAGTTATGGGACATAGTTACGAGAATCGCCGTTGCCATCGCGCGTCCAACATTCTGCAGGAAATCTGGGACTGTGCAGGTCAGGCGACTGTTAGCCCATTGAGGCGTCTCGTTTCCCAAGCGATACGAGACGGGGCAGGTCGCACATGAGGCTACCAGGCCGGGCCTACGGGAACACGTGAGAAGGACCTAGCCACGCGATGACCAGTCGAACCAGCCGCGCATTGGCCGACAGGCTTGTGGGGCGGCGAGGCAAGTCGGGTCCAGCAATCTGTGTAGACGTAATATCAGTCCACTGCTGGCTGGTCGCGATGGCGAAAGAGGTTCGGCAGAACATGAACGAGGACATGAAGCACGGCCGGGGAAAGAAGCCCTGGTTTCCATCAGTGACAGGCGCCATCGGCGGACTTGTTCCTGGAGTTCTGGCACTGTCCAACCGAGTTTCCTCACCATTCTGGATCTCGTTCAACATCGTTGTAATCGTGCTGGCGCTTGGATACGCCGCCGCCAACACCATTGGGCTGGCCGTCGTCAAGTACCTCAATTCTTCAAACGCTGATGCCTACGATCGCTAAGGCGCCTAAATCTAGAAGCCGCCTCCTTCGACGCTTGGCTAAAGGGGTAGCCGTTCCTTGGAGCGACCGCGACCGGACGCTCTTCTCCTTTGCCTCAGCGCACACTAAGGCCATACTTGCTGAATGGCACAGCTTCTGGGATTGGACCCGCTGAGGGCTGGCGTATCGTGAAGCTTCTTCTCACTTCTGGAGGCATCACCAACCCGAGCATCAGCCATGCGCTGGTCGAATTGCTGGGGAAGCCGATCGACGACTCCGTTGCGCTCTGCATCCCGACGGCGCAGTGGGGCTACCCCCGGCAGTGGCCGGTCCAGGTACCGGACTTCCTGCACGGGCGCGCATGGGGCGGCATGACCTCCCTGAGGTGGAAGTCGCTCGGCGTTCTCGAGTTGACTGCGCTCCCCACGATCGGCGCGGAGCGCTGGGTGCCCTGGGTCCAGGAGGCCGACGTGCTGCTGGTCGCCGGTGGCGAGGCCACATACCTATACCACTGGATGCGGGAGTCAGGCTTGGCCGACCTCCTCCCTTCGCTGGTCGACACCGTCTGGGTAGGGGTCAGTGGCGGCAGCATGGTGATGACCCCGCGAATCGGCTCCGCGTTCGTGGAGTGGCCGTCTGCACCGGACGACCGCACCCTCGGGTTGGTGGACTTCTCGATCTTCCCGCACTTGGACGTCTTCCCCGAGAACACCCTTGCCGAGGCCGAGCACTGGGCGGCCGGTATCGGTCGGAGCGGCCTACGCCCTCGACGATCAGAGTGCCATCACGGTGAACGGCGCTACAGTCGAGGTCGTCTCAGAGGGACGCTGGACGATGCTCGACCGCCGATCGCAGTAATGGATCTCTTAAGGCAGGTCCCGAAGACGGCTTCGCCTGAGGACAGCAAGGCTTGGCCCGCTTCGTCCGTCTAGGGTGTCCTGTCACGGTCTTGGAGAAGGCGACGGGTAGGAGGGTATACCGCCCTAGACCCTGCTGCCATGAAAACGCCGACCTTTGTTTCGCCGTCACTAAGGAACACGGCGATCTCGCGTGGGGGGCGTGGAGTGCTGAAATTCTTAGCCGCGTCCTCCGGGCTGGTGGGCATAGGCCCGCCGTAGAGGTCCGTGGCGTACACGTAACCGTTTGCTCCGTTGGTGGCCGTTACGTCGATCAGATCCGGGACTCCGTTTTCGGGGCTTTCCATGCCGTAAGTTTCGCCCTTGGCGTTGACCCCGAGGTCGGTCCGTTCCTGCTTCACGTATTTGGCAGTGAGCTGCCATTGGCTCCCGGGTTCTGTTGTGATCGTGACGCTGTTCTGTCCTGGTTCAAGAGAGATCGTGTAGCGGCAGGAATTCAGGCGTGTGTCAGCTTCGAGTTCGGTGTAGCTGCAGCTGGCACCATTGGGAAACTGAAAGGAACCGGGAGTTAGTGCGGTTAGGGCCAGTTCGATGTCAGTGGTGCCTGCCGGTGGATCGCCGAGTTCCACTGCCGCGGTTCCTGTGTAGGTCTTCGTGACGGGTGAAGCCATTGGCGTTACGTCCTGCCCGCCGGGAATCTGAAAGACCCCGGACGCGGCTGCGCCGATGCCGCCGAGCAGGCATGCGCCGGCCACCGCCCCGCCACCGAGCCAAAATCGGGTGTGCTGCGGGGCACGTACCGCGGCTGCTTGGTGAACTTGGGCGACAAGTTCCGCCCTTAGTGCGTTGCTGAACTGGTCATCGACGTGGAGCTGGTTCATGACCGTTCTCCTTCCAAGACTGAAGTTGGCTGGCTGCGGACGGCAGGAGCGCCCGAACTGGTGCTGCCAATGAGGGCAGCTTTCATTTGTTGTTTTGCCCGATGCATGCGCGTCTTGGCGGCCCCGGGAGTCATGTTCAAAACGGCTGCTGCGGCAGCGAGTGGGTAGTCTCCAAAGACGACCAGACTCACTAAGTGCAGGTCTTTAGCGCTAAGCATTCCAAGAGCCTGGGCGAGGTCCTGGTGGAGGCTCTCTTGGTGACTGGCAAAAAGGTCACCTTCCAAGGGCTGCGAAGATGCTTCTGCGCGGGGCAGGGAGTCCAGGAGCTTCCTGTGGCGGAGGGTGGCTCGCCCGTTATTGCGGGCCATGTTCGTCGTCGTGACCAGCAACCAGGGAAGGATGGACCCATCCACGACACGGACTTTGGCGCGCCGCCGCCACAGCTCAGAAAAGGCGGCCGCCATGACGTCTTCAGCGTCGTGATGGTTCCCCGCGAGCCGGTAAGCATGGCGGAAGACCCGGTCACGATGCCTGTCATACAACACACCGAACGCTTCGCCGTCACCCCGCAGGCTGCGGGACCAAAGGCTGTCCTCGTCACTTTCAAGGTTCCCCATGCCCTGTATTGTCCGGGATAGCCAAAAAGGTTACACAGAACCAGAAAATCAAAGAGAATTTCTTGAGGGTCGGCTAGAGGGGTAGCCGGGGGCGCCTTGAGTGACCAGGTCTGTTCCTGCTTGGGGACGTACAAGCCGGTCCGGCGCGGGGAGTGTGGACATTGTCCACACTCCCCGCGTTCAGTTCAGGACCCGTTAAACGGTAGTGACCCGGCGTCCTGCGGTAACCGCTGCGGACCTTGGCCAGCTCCGCGAAGCCGCGAGATATCCAGGTCCCCACACCAAGTCTTCAGAACTGAAACTTCGGGAGGCTTAGGCGCGCCCCTTGAGGATCAGGTTCCAGTACATGAACGGCAGGCCGTAGCGCTTGAGCAGCCACATGTCGCTGCGTTCCTTGGTGGTGTCGATGAAAGGGATGCTGGGGGCTGGCTGGAGGGTGTAGTCGAATTCAGCCAGCAGCATCTTTCCTCGCGCCGTGGTCAGCGGGCATGAAGCGTATCCGGAGTATTGAGCCGATGGCGGTGATCCCTTCATGGCTGCCAGCAGGTTCTTCACTAGAACTGGGGCCTGCTTGCGGATTGCGGCTCCGGTCTTCGAGTTCGGGGTTGACCCGGCGTCGCCCAGGGCGAAGATCTCCGGGTAGCGCTTGTGCTGCATAGTGTGCTTGTCCACGTCTACGTAGCCGGCGGGGTTAGCCGGATCGGCCAGCGCCGTGCGCTTGAGCCAGTCCGGGGCGGACTGCGGCGGCACAACATGGAGCAGGTCGTAGTGCAGTGATTCCTGGGCACCTGCCGCGTTGTCCGTGATCACCACCGTTCCGGCGTCGGCGTCGACTTCGGTCATTTCACTGTTGAAGCGGACTTCGATGCCATACTTGTCGACCACCCGTTCAAGTTCATCGGCGAAGACCTTGACTCCGAACATGCCCGGTGTCGGTAAAACCATGACCACCCGGATGTCCCCCAGCACCCCCTGTTCGCGCCAGTAGTCGGCCGCCAGATAAGCAATTTTCTGCGGGGCCCCGGCACACTTTATGGGACCGGAGGGCTGGGTGAATACGGCCGTCCCGGACTTCAGGTTGCGGATCATGTCCCAGGTCTTGGGCGCCAGCTCATATCGATAATTGCTGGACGCCGTCGGAGACTCCATAGCTGCGGCCATGCCCGGGACCTTGTCCCAGTCCAACTGAATACCGGGACAGACCACCAGATAGTCGTACGTGACGGAACCACCAGAGGAGAGGGCGACACTGCGGCGTTCAGGGTCAATGTCCGCCGCGGCGTCCTTGATCCAGGCAACCCCCTCAGGCATGACGGACGCCTGAGGACGGACCGTTTCCTCCTGACCGGCGACGCCTCCGCCGACCAGGGTCCACAGCGGTTGGTAATAGTGCTGCTCGCTCGGCTCGATCAGACCGATATCGGTCCGACCAGCATTGCGGAGTCGGGCGGCAACACTCAGCCCCGCGTTGCCGCCGCCGATGATCACGATCTCGTGGTGCATAGACATTGATGAGGCTCCTCTCCGGCAATCGAGCGTCACTTAAGCGCCCACGCCGGACGTATGGGTTTGTGCCCGGACAGAACGACCTGCGTAGCCGGCAGCGGGCGCATCTTCGCTCCGCTACCGGCTAGGCCGACTCCGGTCCGAACCTGTGATGCTTACCACTATATACCCCTGGGGGTATCGCGGCTACTTCGGCCGGTGTTTCACGCACCACCGGATGCCAAGAGCGTTGGCTGACCGGCGAAGCCGGCTGTCTTTTCCGGCAACTATAGCGTTCGGGATGGAGCCTCAGGGGGAAGATCTGGTGCCGGGCCCCGGTAACGGACCGGCCTGTATATCACCACGTTGGAGCAGAGCCGGTCGACGGCGTGGCGCTGGCTTCTTCCCCGATGGCCCGGCGAAGCCGCCGCTCAACAGGGAGCATTACCTGCACAAAGAGCGCTTTTGGACCCGCAGCGTTCCACCTGCACGTCTGGCCCTGCAGGTCCTCGAGCAGAACGGGCAGGGAGCCGCATCCCGGAATAGCGCGATGTGGTGAATCTTCCAGCAAACGGATGGGTCACAATCCGGGTTGCATTCGCGGACTTCCGCGGGCGCTCCACATACCACTGCCGCACCCTGGACCATGAGGACCTCGGCATGATGGGCGCCATCGAAATGCGGTACGGACTCCCCGGACCGGGGCAACATGCCGCTCCTCCAACGCCGGCGTGTTGATAGTTGGTGCGGTGTGGGCGTGGCGTGAAGTGCCGGCCGGCCATACCCACTGGAGCTTCTGAACCTGAGTTCCTAACTGGCCGGTTTCAGGGCTGTACGCCAGGCCGCCGCGGCGCGGACGGCGCTGAATGTCCAGGTTGCTGTGCCGCTAGCGCCGGCCGTGGCCTGCACCATGTCAGCGTGCTCGGCGGTCTGGCCGCCGGCGGCTTCCCACCGTTCCGTCCAGCCCGAGGGCGGGGTGAATACGGGCGAGGCGCAGTCGCAGGCGATGGCACCGATCAGCATGGCCCCGTTGGTTGCGGTGGTGACACCCCCTACCGTGAGACTCGTCTTCGTCCAACTGGTATCCACAGCCGTCACCACACTGGCGTCCAGAGGCTTGGCGTTGTCCACACCCCGGTAGGCGGTAATTCCGCCACCCCATTTCACCGCCTTGCTAAACGTCCACGTGAAGCTGGCAGGGTCACCGGAAACCACCACGTGGTAATAGCTGAAAAGGCGCGAGCCGGAGCCGACGGAGAGGCCTGAAACAATGGCTGTCCACCCGCCCGGAGGAGTCACTGTGGCATTCAGGTCACCGGCAATCGACGCGACCAGGACGTCCCCGGCCGCAACGCCTGCGGGGACAGACAGACTAGACGTTCCGGTCGCTGTCCCTGAATAGGTGGTGCTGGAGTTCACTACGCTGATTCCGCCGGTCGCGGGAGGCGGTGTGGTGCCGGCTGTGACCGTGATCGTGGCATTGGCGGATGTTGACCCGCCGCTGTTGGTGGCGGTCAGTTTGGCGGTGTAAGTGCCTGCCGCTGCGTAGCTATGGGTGGGGTTCTGCGCGGTGGAGGTCCCCCCGTCGCCAAAGTCCCAGGCCCAGGACGTGGGCGTTCCGGTGGAGGTATCAGTAAACGACACGTTCAACGGGGCCGTTCCCGATGTGGGAGTTGCCGTGAACGAGGCTTTGGGCGGGGCCGGCGCCGGGGATCCCGTTCCCAGAGGGCGGTCAGAGTACCAATAGCGCTTGGCCGAATTATCGCTGGCCAGAATCACAATCCCCGTGGAGCTGTTGACGCTTTGCTTTGTGGTGGTGACGTCATTCATCTTGGAGGCCGACGCGCTTTGGATCACCGGCGTTCCCCTGCCCGAACCGAAAACAGGGTTGTCCATGGACGCCGTCTTTTCGTAGATCGCGCCCGGTATTCCTGACCACTGGCAACCGCTCACAGACGTTGGCGGAGCGGTCTGGAAAGCATGGACCAGGTTGTTCTGGGTATCGAGAAGGATCTGCGGACGGGAGACGCAGTCCCCTGCGACGGAGATGGTGGACTGGGTAAAAGCGCCCGTCCCCGGCTTGAACACCAGCAGCACCAACTGCGGCAACGTCTTGTCCGAGGAGTAATCGTTCAGGCTGGTCTTGACCGCTGCGAAAACGCGCCCTGAAGTGTCTGTCTGAAGGGTCTTAAGGTTCAAGTGGTCATCGGACTGGCCCTTGCCCCGCATTGCCGGTTGCAGCTTCCAATCCGAATCCGGTGCCTTCCCGTCGGCGTGGGTGGCCCACCAGACCGTGTTGGCGGTGTGATCGCTCCACATGACGCCGATTTGGCTCCTGCCAAACGCCACCACCGCCGAAATGTCATCCGGCGCCGGATGAGGACTGGCTACCGGAAGTACGAACGGCGCCTTCCAAGTAGCGCCACCGTTGGCGGAGTAGTTCATGTAAACGGTGTTGGTGTACCCCGAGGTGGAACTGCCCGCCACTTGCGTCCAGGTAACCCAAATCCCGCCAAGCGAGTCCTTGTCG
Organism: Arthrobacter sp. E1SS-5; assembly: GCF_057073715.1. Lineage (NCBI taxonomy): Bacteria > Bacillati > Actinomycetota > Actinomycetes > Micrococcales > Micrococcaceae > Arthrobacter > Arthrobacter sp. E1SS-5. The sequence continues at coordinate 1,834,768 of NZ_CP172703.1, read as the reverse complement.
AGGGTCATCGATTCGCTTGAGTTGTTCGTAATGACGGTCGGAAATCCTGAATCCAGGACATATTTTCCGCCCGTGTAGCTGTACCGGTAAAGCTTGGCGGGCTGGCCAGACAAGGACGGCTTCGGAGTTCCATCCCCGGTCACCGTAACCACGTGGGAGGCGATGTAAAGCGTGTTCCCGTCCCACAGCACATCCGCGAGCGTGCTCGCCCGGGTATCGTTCACGATGCCCGTGTTGACCCACGTCTTGGAGGGACGGTCCAGCCGGTAGATGCTCCAGCCCACCCCGGTAGTCCACATATCAGCCCACCAGGACCCGTCGTTGAACCACAATTTGCTCTGCGGCTTGTCCGACGTGGGAGGGTTTGAGACTCCCGAATAGGCGATGCTCTGGGTGCCGTAGACCGGGTCTGCGACGGCGCGGCCAGGCGCCCCCAAGCTGAAGCCAGCCAGGACCAGTAACAGGACCAGGGCTTGGATGAGGCGGGCTTTGTGGAGATGGCTTTTCATGGCGTGGCTCCTGGGACGGGACGACAAGAGGTAGGGGCGGCTACCCGTTTGTCCCAGAATCAACGGGGCCCAACACCCTTTCGCGTAAGCCTAAAAGCGGATCCCACCTCCGACAATGCAATCCCCCTACGCAAAAATTAGGGGCTCTCCAAAACCCCTATACCTAACGCGCTGGTCGACCGCCGTACCCCCTACTCAAAGCCGCTCGTCGGGGGCTGAGAGCCTCGACGTGAGGACCAAACACCCATCTATATGCCGGCGGGCGTTAAGGATTCATTAAGAGCCCCGTTTTTCCAGGTCAGGACCGCATCCCTGTCTGTTAGGTTCGGCGAAGTTGCGTTCTGCACGCGCTGGGACATGGATGCGTTCGGCCACGCGGCGGTGCGCTGCCTACATTCCCGCCTTAGGTAACAGAGGAGATCAGCGGATGAGCCCTGAGAGAACAGCCCTCCGCGGTCTAACCCGGAATGGCCGGATCCCTGCCCGATTCTGCCAGGAGCCGCGAGGCACCGGCCCCGTGCTGCTCCACCCCGTGCGGCTCGTGCCGCTGGCGTTCCTCGTCGTGATCCTGCTCGGCGCCGGACTGCTGGCGCTGCCGGCCGCACACACCAGCGCGCAGCCGGAACCATTCCTGACCGCCCTGTTTACGTCCGTCTCGGCCGTGTGCGTGACCGGTCTGGCGACCGTGGACACCGCAACCTTCTGGACACCGTTCGGGCAGGGCGTGATCCTTGCGCTCATCCAAGTCGGCGGGTTTGGAATCATGACCCTGGCGACCCTGCTGGCTTTGCTCGTGCGGAAGACCATCGGCCTGCGGGGCCAACTCGTCGCACAGTCCGAAACCCACACCCTGAACTTCGGGGACGTCCGCTCAGTCCTGTTCCAGGTAGCCCGGATTATGGCCGGGTTCGAAGCGGCAACCGCCGCCGTCCTTAGTGTCCGCTTCTGGCTCGCCTACGACAACAACCCAGGAACGGCGCTCTGGCACGGGATCTTCCACGCGGTCTCCGCGTTCAACAACGCCGGCTTTGCCCTATACAGCGACAGCCTCATCGGCTTCGCCGCCGACCCGTGGATCATCATCCCCATTTGCGCCGCAATTATCGCCGGTGGCTTGGGTTTCCCCGTGCTCATCGCCCTGCTCAGGGGCGGCAGCAGGATGAAAGACTGGACCGTCCACCTGCGCCTGACCGTCTTCGGTTCACTGATTCTCCTGGCAGCCGGTGCCGTTCTCTTCGCCGCCTTCGAGTGGGAGAGGGAACAAACCCTCGGCCCCATGTCACTGCCCGGTAAACTCCTGGCCACCCTCGCCGGCACGGTCTTCCCCCGCACCGCGGGGTTTAACAGCATCGACTATGGGGCGGCATCTCCCGAAACCTTGATGGTCACCAACATCCTGATGTTCATCGGCGGCGGCAGCGCCGGAACCGCCGGCGGCATCAAAGTCACCACGTTCATGGTGCTCTTCTACGCGATCTGGAACGAAGTCCGCGGCCGCGACCACGTCACCATCGCCCACCGCTCCATCAGCTCGTCCTCCCAGCGGCAGGCACTCTCCGTCGCGCTCCTAGGCGTAGCGGCGGTGATCACCAGCACCATGCTCCTGCTCATCTTCACCGACCACCCGCTGGACAAAGTCCTCTTTGAAGCGATCTCCGCCTTCGCCACTGTCGGCCTCAGCACCGGAATCACCCCCGTCCTGCCAGCGGACGCGCAATGGGTCCTCATGGTGCTCATGTTCACCGGACGCATCGGAACCATCACCGTCGCCTCCGCCCTCGCCCTCTCATCCCGACCCCGGCTCTACCAACTCCCCGAAGAACGCCCCGTCATCGGGTAACCCCGGCAGGCCAACTCCCCGAGCATCGCCAACCACCAACACATGAGCCCCCTACAGCGCCGGGATGCCGCTACTCCCCGGCCGTGGCCAGACCGAACGGCCTACCGACTAGATTCGTCTTATCGCGCCAGCGTGAACCAAACTCCGAGGGGAAGACCCGCTTGGAAGCGAGAACGGAGGTGTCGTGGCCACTGCGTTGCTTTTATCATTCGCGGTCCTGTTGCTCATCGGAGTGCTCATCTCTGAACGGGCCCACAGGACTGTGCTGTCCACCGCTGTGCTCTTTCTCGTAGGAGGTTTCCTCCTGGGCCCCGGAGCCCTAGGATTCATATCAGTCACCCCCAAGGACCCGATCGTAAGCGGCCTCGCAGAGCTGGCGCTGTTCTCGGTCCTCTTCACCGACGGGATGCGCGTCGGGTTCCGGGACCTCGGCGTTGCCTGGAGGCTGCCCGGCCGCGCCCTATTGTTTGGGCTGCCACTGACCCTGGCCCTGACTGCAGTGTTCGGGCACTATCTCGTAGGGCTCCCCTGGCTGGAATCCTTCCTGCTCGGAGCCATCCTCGCCCCCACCGACCCGGTCTTCGCCGCGGCGATTGTCGGGAGGGAAGAAGTCCCCGCCCGGCTTAGGCATCTGCTCAACGTCGAATCCGGCGTCAACGATGGTTTGGCGCTGCCCATCGTGCTGGTCCTCCTCGCCGCGGCGGGCGGCAGCAATACGCACAGCGAGCAACTCCTGCTGGAAATCGTCCTCGGCATCGCCGTGGGCATCCTCGTTCCTGCCATCGTGCTCGGACTCGAACGGCTGCCCTTCCTGCAGGCCATCCGGTCGATGCAGCCCCTGCTCGCGGTGTCCATCGGGCTGCTGGTCCTGGCGATCTGCCAGGCAACCCACGCCAACCTCTTCCTGGGAGCCTTCGCGGCAGGCATCACCGTTGACACGCTCGGCAAGGGGCTACGGCACGACTTCGAACAGTTCGGGGAACTCGTCACCGAGCTGCTCAAGCTCGCAGCCATCATGGTGTTCGGCGCCCTCATCACCCCGACCTTCCTGTTCGGCGAAATCCCTTTCGCCGGCTGGGTCTTCGCCCTGCTCGCCCTCCTCATCGCGAGGCCCCTTGCACTGCTGGTGTCCTTCATCGGCGCCAAACTGAGTTTCGGCGAACAGGTCACCGCGATGTGGTTCGGCCCAAAAGGCTTCGCCTCGGTCGTCTACGGGCTGATCATCCTCGAATCAGGCATCGCCCTGGCAGACCAGATCTACCACCTGGTCGCCCTCGTCATCGTCCTGTCCATCCTTGCGCACTCCTCCACCGACGTGGTTATTGCCCGCAGGTTCGGCCGCAGCAAGGAGCGGAATCCAGCAAGCTCGAAAGGCTGACGCACATGCGAAGGTGCGAGCGTCCGTGGTACAGCTCTGGAGGGGCAGGTGGGTCTTGAATTGAACGGAGCTACCTTTGGGTTTCTGCCTCAACGAGATATTTGGGCAGGGGAATCTATGTCTTTTCCCGCTCCTGTAACCGCGGCGCCGTCCGAATAACGACAGGACTGCTGCCAGGGCGGCGAGCACTGCCAGGAGTGCGGCAGCCAGTTGGAAACCGAGTTCTGACCCTCCTGGCACGCCTGCAGTGTCTGTAAGGGCCGGGGCGAGCGAATACGCTGCCGCACCCAAGGCGACTCCGAGTGATGTTCCGACTCCCCTGGTCATGTTCAACACACCGCTGACCATGCCCGCCTGGTGGTCATGTCCTGCTGCTGCTACTGCCGCGTTGTTCGCTGGAGTGAAGAGGCCAAGTCCAACTCCCAGGATGGCCAGGGCGCCGGCAGTGATCCACAGACCGCCTGCGGTGGGCAGTACCAGGATGGCCAGTCCAGCAGCGGCCAACACCATTCCGGCCGTGGTTGGAAGCCGGGCCCCATGCCGGTCTGCCACGAAGCCCCCGACGGGCGCTACGAGACCCAGAGCCACCGGAAGTACCGTCAGCAGCAAGCCTGCCTGGGCGGGGGGCAGGGAATACTCCGATTCCAGGTGCAGGGGCGTGACGAACAAGACCCCGAACAAAACGAGATAACTCAGCAGACCAGTAGTGATACCCCGGCTGAAGGTCCCGGCGTTGAACAAGGACAAATCGACCAAGGGATGCCGCGCCTTGCGTTCCCGCAGGACGAAGACGACGAAAAGAACGGCTGACAGTGCCAGCAGGCCTAGGACCGGGAGGTTACCGAAACCGGAACGGGACGCTTCGGACAACGACAGAAGGAGGGCACCGACCGCGGGCATCAGAGCCACCAGCCCTGCCCAGTCCAACGGTACCCGGGCGGCCTTGACGCGTGTGCGCGGCAGCAGGAACCAGCCCAGGACCATGCCGATGATGCCTGCGGGGATGTTGACGAAGAAAACCCACCGCCAGCCGCCAAGGCCAATAAGAAGACCACCTACCGACGGGCCCATGGCCAGGCCAATCGCCTGTGCGGCCCCCTGGAGGCCGATGGCTTTGCCGAGTTTACCGGCGGGCATGCTGGTCCGGATCAGCGCCACACTGTTCGCCTGCAGCATGCTCGCCCCCACGGCCTGAACCGCCCGGGCCACCAGGAGCCAGATAATGTCCGGCGCCAGCGCGCAGCCCAGGGACGCAAGGGTAAATAAAGCGAAGCCGTAGGTGTACAGGAGCTTTCGCCCCACCATGTCAGCCAGCCGGCCAACCGCCGAGATGCTCCCCACCAACACCAAAAGATAAATCAACGCCACCCATTCCACCTGCGCGAGGGATGCGTTCATATCCGTTCTGATGCTCGGCACAGCCAACGTCACAATGCTGGCATCCAACTGGCCCATGAATGCGCCGATACACACCGTGGCAACAACCAGCCAAGGGGCACCTGGACGCCGCCGGACCCATTCCGGTCGAGCCGGTTCCCGCAACAGCCTGGCCCACCCGCGGACGGCAACTGCACTGGAGGCGGCCCCACCCGAGCCATGTTGTTCGGTCACAGAACTATTCTAGGTAGGAACTACCGCGATAAGCTAACGACATGAACACGTCGGATTTCGCCACCTCCCCCACAGCAACGTCGCTGAACGAATCCCCGAGGGCGGATGCGTGGTCTCTGACAGGGGTGATAACCCGCCTCCGCCGGGTTCTGCGCTCCAGTGTCCGGCAGGATTTCCCGTGGGAGTCGCTGCCCATGGCCCAGGTCGAGGTCCTTCAGCGACTGGCCGATGAGCCGGGCATAGGCATCCGCGACCTCGCAGACCGGCAAAGGCTGGCAACGAACACAGTCAGCAGCCTCGTGCAACAGATGGTGACCTCCGGCTTGGTGGACCGCACCCCCCGCCCAGGAGATCGCAGGGCCGTGACGCTCAACTTGACCAGCGCCGGAACGGAAGTCCTTTCGGCCTGGCAGGCAGCAAACCACCGACGTCTGGGTCAAGCCCTGCAACAACTCCCTCAAGCAGAGCAGCAGGCCATCGAAGACGCCATCCCTGCCCTGGCCGCCCTCGCCGCATTGCTGGAAATCGAGGACGAGCTGCAGGACCAGACCCCCACCCAGCAAAACCAGACGCAGTCATGACCGGCTCTCCGTTGCCGCGCCGGGCGGGCGAGTACTTGCCCGTCCTCCTCCTCGACGCGTCAGCGGTAACCATCCTTCTGATCCTTACACTGACCCAATCCGACAATTCCTGGTGGTGGGTTCTGACCGCGCTTTGGTCCGCCGTGGGCATCCGCCGCGCACGCAATGAACTCCAGACCCGACGCACCTTCCGAACAGGACCCCCATGACCGGCAGTGAGACATTCATCCCGTCCCCAACAGTCAGCGCCTTTCACCTTGGCCCGCTGACCATCCACTTCTATGCGCTCTGCATCATGGCCGGCATAGTATTTGCCGTCTGGCTGACGTCCCGGCGCTGGCACGCCCGGGGTGGACAGGCCGGCCAGGTTGTGGACATTTGTTTCTGGGCGGTCCCCGCCGGAATCATCGGCGGGCGCGTCTACCACGTCCTCACCGACCCGGAGCTTTACTTCCAGCCAGGCAGGAATCCCTGGAACGCCTTTGCTATCTGGGATGGCGGCCTAGGGATTTGGGGGGCAGTTGCCCTGGGCATCGTCGGGGCCTGGGTTGGCTGCCGCAGAAACAACGTGTCGTTGGTGGCGTTCATGGACGCTGCGGCACCTGGACTGGTTTTCGCCCAGGCCCTGGGCCGGTGGGGAAACTGGTTCAACAACGAACTGTACGGGGATCCGACCACGCTGCCGTGGAAGCTTCAAATCCATCAGATGGACCCCGCCACCGGAACCGCCATCGTGGACCCTTCAGGTGCCCCAGTCGTCATCGGGTTTTTCCAGCCGACCTTCCTCTACGAATCGATCTGGTGCGTGGCGGTTGGAGCGATCTTGCTCTATCTGGACCGGCGCTTCACTCTGGGCGCAGGCAGCGTGTTTGCACTTTATGTAGCCGGCTACACTGCGGGACGCTTCGCCTTTGAATTGATGCGCTCTGACTATGCCAACCTGATTCTGGGCCTGCGGGTAAATACCTGGGTAGCAGGGTTGATATTCCTCGCCGGTTCTGCTGCATTTGCCCTACTGTTCCGGGGCAGACGCTCCATGGCCGTGCAGCCCCGGCTCTCAGGGGCACCAAGGGCGCTTTCCCGGAATGGCCGTCCCTAGCCTTCTCGAGGCACCGATCCGGCCGTGATCCCCGCCGGCCCTGCCGACGGGCCCTTGGCCTCTGGGCAACCCGCCTGCGGAGCGATGGGGTCAACCCGTGGGGCCGCAGGCGTCGCCTGGTTTCTCGACGCGGAGGGAAGATCTAGCGAATGCTGCAAGGACTGACATCGGAGGATGCTGCGAGGCTGCTGGCCAAAACGGGCCCGAACGAGGTCCCGGAGCAGCGGGAAGGATGGGCCAGGCGGCTGGCAGCGAAGTTTTGGGCGCCGGTGCCGTGGATGCTGGAGGCCACCGCACTGCTTGAGTTCTCCCTTGGACGGTGGGCTGATGCGTCCCTGGTTGCCGCGGTCCTGGTGCTGAATGCGATGATCGGACTGGTCCAGGAGGGCAGGGCGCAGGAGGCGCTGGCGCTGCTGCGTTCGCGTTTGCAGGTTACGGCCCGGGTCCTCCGGGACGGGGTGTGGCGTCTGGTTCCCGCGGCGGGCCTGGTCCCGGGAGACGTTGTCCACGTACGGTTGGGCGATTTCGTCCCCGCGGACCTGGAAGTGATCGACGGCGATGTGCTGGCCGACCAGTCAAGCCTGACTGGGGAGTCCGCGCCGGTCGAACGGACCGCGGCTTCAACCCTCTACTCGGGAACGGTCATCGTCAGGGGCGAAGCAACATCCCGGGTCCTGAGAACAGGAACCGCCACCTACTTCGGTAAAACAGCGCAGCTTGTAGGTACGTCAGCGCCCAAAGAGCACCTCGGAGGCCTGGTGCTGCGCATGGTGCGCGTCTTTATCGCCGTCGACCTTGTCATCGCCGTAGCGGGCACGGCCTATCTGGCGTGGGCCGGCGCGGGCGTGGAGACCGTGCTGTCCCTCGCCGTGGTCCTGCTGCTGGCGTCGGTCCCGGTGGCCCTGCCTGCCGCCTTTGCCTTGGCGGGCGCGCTTGGTGCCCGGCGCCTTGCCCGGGACGGCATCCTCACCACCCGCCTTTCCGTACTGCAGGATGCAGCCGCAATGGAAGTGCTGTGCGTCGACAAGACCGGAACACTGACCCTCAACCAACTCGCCGTCGCATCCGTTACGGGGACGGCAGGCACGGATCCCGGCGAAACCTTGAGGCTGGCCGCCGCTGCCTCCGACGCCGCCACCCAGGATCCGATCGATGTGGCAATCCTGGCCAAGGCGGAGCCGCCAGGGGAGCCCGGCTGGAACCGGACCGGGTTTACCCCCTTTGAGCCCGCAACCAAACGCTCCCAGGCAACCTGGACAGATGGCCAAGGCTCCTTCTTTGAAGTCACCAAGGGCGCCCCCGCCGTCATAACCGCACTGACCGGGTTTGACGACCCCGCAGCAATCTCCCGCATGGCTGCCGAAGGTGCACGGGTCCTGGCCGTGGCAGTGCGGAAGGAAGGTGGACCCTGGACCCATAGCGGGCTGGTGGGATTGGCGGACGCACCCCGCCCCGAAGCTGCCCAGATCCTCAAGGAACTCGCCGGCATGGGTGTCCGCACCATCATGATCACCGGCGACAGCGCCCAAACCGCCACTGCTGTGGCCCGGAAAATCGGCATGCAGGGCACCGTCATCACCCCGGGGCATTTGAAACTTTCTCCCGCCGGCCTCGCCGGGGTCGCCGCCGTCGCCCAGGTCCTCCCCGAACACAAGCACCACCTCGTAAAGGCCCTCCAGCAGGCAGGAAAAATTGTCGGGATGACGGGCGACGGCGTCAACGACGCTCCCGCGCTGAAACAGGCTGAGGTGGGCATCGCCGTCGAGGGGGCCACCGACGTGGCTAAGGCCGCCGCCGGGGCCGTCCTGGCCCGTGGAGGTCTTGGCGACATCGCCGCCCTCGTTGAGGAAAGCCGCCGGATCCACCAGCGGTCGCTCACGTACGCCCTGAACGTCAGCGTCAAGAAAATCGAGGTCCCGCTGCTGCTGGCGCTGGGAGTCTTCGCATGGAAGACGTTCGTCTTCACACCCCTGCTGATGGCCCTGCTCCTGCTGGCCAACGATGTGGTCAGCATGGCAGCCACCAGCGACCGGGCCCAACCCTCCGCACGACCGGACACATGGCAGGCGGGAAGGATCATTGCCGGCGCCGTTGCCGTGGCCATCCCCATGCTCGCCGCGTCAACTGCCGTCCTGATCCTCGCCCACGGCCCCTGGCTGCACGCGGGCATCGAGGAACTGCGAACAGTTGTTTTCCTAACACTCGTCTTCAGCAGCCAACTAACGATCTACATCGTCCGGACAGGGGCCCCGGCATGGCGAGATCCGCCGTCGAAGTGGCTGCTGGCGGCCACAGCCCTGGGCGTCCTGGCCGCCGCCACCCTCGCACTCACCGGCACCCTGATGCCCCCGGTGCCGCCAAACGTGCTGGCCGGGGTAGCGGTCATCGGCTTGGCCGGAGCCCTCATCGCAGATGCGATCAAAGTGCCGGTATTCCGACGGTTGGGAATCCACAGCAGCCAGGCGGGCTGAACCTTCCTCAGCCTGGTGGCGCGCTCAAGTCCAACGGGTTGCAGGCCCCGGGGGCAGATTGCTTGAATGCTTCGACCCGGACCACGTGCTCTTCAAGGAGCCCGTGACGCGCATCCGGCTGCTCAAGCAGCACAGGCTGGTGATGCGCCCGCGCCCAGTGCCGCGCGTCCGGTCCCAGCACGTCATCGATCCAAACCACCGAATCCCAGTCCGCCTCGCCCGCTGCCGTCATGCGGGCAAGCCACCTGATAACGGAATGCAGTTTTGGCATTGGTTCATATTCGTCCGCTCTACGGAACACCATGGTGACCCTGCCCGGGGCAGGATCAAGGTTGAGCTGTGGTTCAAGCAGAGCCAGGATCTCCGCGGGCCATGTGGTCACCCACGCGATGTTCCCGCTGCGGGACAAACGCCGTACCAGCGCCCGCTTTTCGCTGGACAGGCTGGCCGTCGGTTGGCCGCTCCGGGCGGACAGCGTCGGATTGAGTACGCCGTCCACGTCCAGCAATATTATTGGCTTCAACTGCGTCCCCGTTCGCTGCGAGTGGGAAACTGAACTGATTTCTAAGTGCCGGCAGTTTCGCCCGGGGGTGGATGCCCCTGCGCTCCGCCGGAGACTATGCCGCAAAGCAATATCGCCAAGGAGGCTGCCTACGCAGCTTCGCGGCGTCTACTCTTCCGCGCCGGCGTTGCCGGGTGTCAGAGCCGGGCGTAAGCCCAGCCGTCCCATTGGCGCTGGGCCAGGTGGGCGATTGCCGCAGGCACGGTTGCCACTCCCGCAGCAAGGTCACCAGCTTCCAGGCCTGCTGACCGGAGGCTGTTGCCGCAGGCGAGGAGTTGCAGGTCCAGCTTCAGCGCGTCGTTGATGGCTTCGGCGGAGAGGGCGCCTGCTGCGAGGAGCTTGACGCCGGGGCCCTGGATCACTACTTCGATAGCGGTGGCAGCGCCGAGGGCGGCGCGGGCGTTGGCGGCGCTGCGCAGGATGCCGGCGAGGGCGTCCTGCTCAAGTGGGCCGGCAGCATGGATGAGCAGGCCGCGTTCGCCGCCGTTTCCGGCTTGGCCGTCGATCACCGCCATCAGCTACTGTTCCCCGCCCAGGCTGGCAAGGGCCTTGCGCAGGCGTGTTCCGGCGTCATCCGCCACTTCTTTGACGGAAGCTGCGCTGCTGAGCTGCACCATGGTCTGCGGGTCGATCGCCTCCACCGTGGTCGCTTCGGCAGAGCTGTTGCGGCGGACCACGACATTGCAGGGCAGCAGGGCACCCATTTCCGGTTCGGCGGCGAGGGCACGGCTGGCAAGGGCCGGATTGCAGGCACCAAGGATGACATAATCCCCGACGGCGTCCGCGGCCTCAGCGCCAAGCTTGGCTTCGAAAGTGGACCGGACGTTGATTTCCGTCAGGATTCCGAACCCCTGCGCGGCAAGGGCTTCGCGGGTGCGTTCCACGGCTTCTGCCCAGGGAAGCGAAACGGTGGTGGCCAGGGTGTAGGTCATGATGCTCCTTGAGGTTGTTGCCGGTGGACTGACGGGAGGTGGGCTTAGGCCAGGGAGAGGAAAAGCTTCTCCAGGTCCTTCCGGTCCATGGTTTCGTCTTTTTGGACGATGCACTGCTCCAGCCCGGTGGCGATGATGGCGAAGCCGGCCCGGTCGAGGGCCTTGGATACGGCAGCCAGCTGGGTGACGACATCCTTGCAGTCGCGGCCTTCCTCGAGCATCCGGGTGACGGCGGCGAGCTGGCCCTGGGCACGCTTGAGGCGGTTGATCACGGGCGTGAGTTCGGTGGGGTTCAGTTCCATTAGGGGTCTCCATTGATAAGGGGCTTGGCCTTAACTGTATACCCCCGCGGGTTTTTTGACTACCCCCGGGGGTATCTGCAATACTCGGTGGGGTATCCACCCGACCCCTTCCGAGAGGCCACTTATGACTTCCCCTTCCAAAGCCACCGCCGTCACCGCACTCGCCCCCGAAGCACTCCAGTCCTGGATCAAGGAGCACCAGGACCTCGTGGTGATCGACGTTCGCTCTGCCGCAGAGTTCGAGTCCATGCACATCCGCGGCTCCTACAACGTTCCGCTGCCCCTGCTCTCCGAGCACACCGATGAACTCGCTGCCCGGCTGGGCAGCCGCGTTGTCCTGGTCTGCCAGTCCGGCGTCCGCGCCGAGCAGGCCCGCCAGCGCATGGCCAGCGTTGGCCTGGACACCGCCTACGTCCTCACCGGCGGGGTTCCCGGCTTCGCTGCTGCCGGCGGCGACGTGGTCAAGGGCAAGGACCGCTGGGACCTGGAACGGCAGGTCCGCCTGGCCGCCGGCTCCCTGGTGATGCTCGGCCTGGCCGGCGGCAAGTTCGTCTCCCCCAAGGTCCGCATGCTGGCAGGTGCCATCGGCACCGGGCTGACCTTCTCGGCCGCGACCAACACCTGCGCCATGGGCAAGGCCCTGTCCGCGATGCCGTGGAACAAGGCCGCCAAGGAACCCACCCGCGAAAGCGCCATCCTGCAGCTTCCCGTGCAGACGGCTGAAAAGGGCGCTGCGGCATGATCGCGGCCCTGGGACTGGGGCTCGTCGTCGGCGTCGTACTGGGCGTAGTGGGCGGCGGCGGGTCAATCATCGCCGTTCCGGCGCTGGTGTACGGCGTGGGCATGAGCCCCGCCCAGGCCATCCCCACCTCGCTGCTGGTGGTGGGCATCTCCTCGCTGGCGGCCCTGCTCCCCCGCCTCCGGGAGGGCCTGAACTGGCCCGTGATCGCCCTGGTGGGTGCCGCCGGCATCCCGGCGGCCTGGGCCGGGGCGGCAGTGGGCAAGCTGCTGGATCCCAACATCCTGATGCTCGCATTCGCCGTGATCATGGTGGTCGCGGGCATCCGGATGCTCAAGAAGCCCCGGGAAACCGAGGGATCCTGCAGCGTTGGACCAAACCGGGCCTTCCGGTCCTGCGCCCCGAAGGCCGTAGGCGTCGGACTGCTGGTCGGGTTCCTGACCGGACTGCTCGGCGTGGGCGGCGGCTTCCTGATCACCCCCGCGCTCACCATCTTCCTGGGCCTGCGAATGAAGCAGGCCGTGGGAACCTCCCTGGCGATCATCGTCATCAACTCGGCCGCCGGGTTCAGCGCCCACGCGGCCGGCTACACCATCGACTGGGCCACCACCCTGGCATTCGCGGTACCGGCCATCCTGGGTTCCGTATTCGCCGCCCGGCTGGCCCGCCGCCTGCACGACAAGCACATCCGGATCTCATTCGCGGTACTCATCTTCGCCGTCGCGGCATGGGTCACCGCCGGCACGGTCACCGCCTGACCCTTACCAACAGGAGAACACCCATGGCTGAAATCACCATCACCGAGACCGACCAGCGCCGCTCCACGGCGCGCATCCTGGATGTCCGCGAGGACTTTGAAGTCGCCGAGGGCATGATCCCCGGCGCCCTGCACATCCCGATGGGCCAGCTGCAGGCCCGCCTGGGCGAGCTCGACCCGGCCGTCCCCGTAATCGCCGTCTGCCGCAGCGGCAACCGCAGCGCCGCCGTGGCCGATGCCCTCAACGGCGTCGGCTACAAGGCAGACACCATGGCCGGCGGCATGACCGCCTGGACCCGCGCCGGACTCCCCACCACCTAGGCCCCGCACCACAGGGCAACCAACCAACTTCGCCCGAAAGGACACGACAGACCATGGCAACCATCGACATCACCCAGCAATCCTTCGCCCAGACCCTGGAGGACAACAACATTGTCTTCGTCGACTTCTGGGCGGCCTGGTGCGGCCCCTGCCGCATGTTCGCCCCCACCTACGGCGCCGCCGCAGAACGGCACCCGGACATCACCTTCGCCAAGGTGGACACCGAGGCCGAACAGGCACTGGCCGCCGCGGCAAACATCACCTCGATCCCCACACTGATGGCCTTCAAGGACAAGACCCTCATCTTCTCCCAGCCCGGAGCCCTCAACGCCACCGGCCTCGAGGAAGTCATCCAGGCCGTCAAGAACGTGGACATGGACCAGCTCCGGGCCGAAGCCGGACACCAGCACGCCTAAGTCCATGCCGGACCAGCGAACGTTCCGCAGCATCACGGCGGACGAACTCGCCGCGGTATGGCCCCGGGCCACGCTGGTGGACGTCCGGAGCCGGGAGGAGCACGCCACCGCGCACGTCCCGGACAGCCTGAACATCCCCCTGGACGAGCTGGCCTCCCGGCTCAACGACCTGCCAAACAGCACGATCCACCTGATGTGCGGGTCAGGGAAACGCAGCAGCCAGGCCGCACGGTTCCTCACCGACCGCGGGTACACCGCGGTCAACGTGGCCGGCGGGATCACCGAGTGGTACCGGGCAGGCCACCCGGTCAGCTACCAACAAGCCCACGAAGATCCACCCGGCCGAGGCCCGGGCACCGCGCCGGAATGCCTCCGCACGTTCTTTCATCGACTGTTCCACCGGACATAGCACCCAGGCCGCAGTCCACTTGCGAGATACCCCCGGGGGTATCTATACTGGATGCAGAACAACCCCCAATCCCCTTTCAAACCGAAGGAGAGCACCACATGCTTATCGAGCGCATTTACGACGAAGACCTCGCCCAGGCCAGCTACCTGATCGGCTGCCAGGCCAAGGGCGAAGCGATCGTGGTGGACGGCCGCCGCGACATCGCCGTCTACCAGGACCTGGCCGCGAAGAACGGCATGAAGATCGTGGCCGTCACCGAGACCCACATCCACGCCGACTACCTCTCCGGCACCCGCGAACTGGCCGCCGCCACCGGCGCCAAGATCTACGTCTCCGGCGAGGGCGGCCCGGACTGGCAGTACGAGTTCGACGGCGAGCGGCTCTACGACGGCGACACCATCGCCCTGGGCAACATCAGCATCAAGGCAGTGCACACCCCGGGGCACACCCCCGAACACCTGTCCTTCCTGGTCACCGACGGCGCGTTCAGCGACAAGCCCGGCTACCTGCTCTCCGGGGACTTTGTCTTCTCCGGCGACCTGGGCCGCCCCGACCTGCTGGATGAAGCCGCCGGCGGCGTCGACACCCGCTTCGAGGGCGCCAAGCAGCTCTTCGCCAGCCTGCGCGACAAGTTCCTCACCCTGCCGGACTACGTCCAGGTGCACCCCGCCCACGGCGCCGGCAGCGCCTGCGGCAAGGCCCTGGGTGCCATCCCGTCCTCAACCGTCGGCTACGAACGCCTCTACGCCTGGTGGGGCCCCTACCTCGCCGCCAACGACGAGCAGGGCTTCATCAACGAACTCCTCGACGGCCAGCCCGACGCGCACGCCTACTTCGGCCGCATGAAGCGCGAAAACCGCGTCGGCCCGGACGTCATGGGCGAACGTGCACCGCTGCAGGAACTGGAAACCGCCGTCGTGGCTGAAGGCCTGGCAGAAGACACCCTGACCTTCATCGACACCCGCTCCAACAGCGAGGTGCACGAAGGCACCGTCGTCCGCTCCCTGAACGTCCCGGCCGGGAAGTCCGTTGCCAGCTACGGTGCCTGGGTGGTCAACCCGGAGACGGACAAGAACCCGCTGGTGCTCCTGGCCAAGGACCAGGAGCAGGCGCAGGACATGTGGGACCACCTGGTCCGCGTGGGCATCGACAACGTGGCAGGCTACCTGACCAGCATCGACGGGCTGCCCACCTTCACCCCCAAGCTGATCCAGCCCGAGGACCTCGAAGGTTTCGACGCCGACATGGTCCTGGACGTCCGCAACAAGACCGAGCACAAGGCCGGCCACATCCCGGGCTCCTACCAGCTCAGCGGCGGCCGCGTCATGTGGCACCTCGACGAGCTCCCGGCCGGCGGCACCATCGTCTCCTACTGCCAGTCCGGCGTGCGGAACTCCGTGGCCGCCAGCGCCCTGCGCCGCGCCGGGTACGACGTCGTCGAACTCGACGGCAGCTACGCCGCCTGGAACGCCTGGCACAACAGCGTCCCCGCCGTCTAACCAGCTCATTGCCGCCTGACCGCTGGGCGCGGCGTGCGGACGACTGCAGTATCAACAGATGCGGTGGTGCGGGACCTACCCGCACCACCGCATTCCTGTGCTTTGTATATGACCATCTAAGGAGATTTATATGTGCCGTGCAGTGACATGCAGCAAATGCGCCAAGGTCACGTGGGCCGGATGCGGGCAGCACGTGGACCAGGTCCTGAAGGGGATCCCTGCCTCGCAGCGATGCCCCGGCCATGAGAAGGAGAGCGGGTCCGGCAAGAGCTTCTTTGCCAGGCTCTTTGGGCGCTAGGCTTTCCGGGCCGCGGCCCTAGCACCGCGTTCATCGCCACCCGCGGGCCTGTTGAAGCCCCGCCCATCGAAAAGGATCATCATGCAGCCAGAAGGCGCACCAGCGGAGACCGTGGGAAGACGCGCTTCGGTCCCCGGCACCGGTGAACGAGTCGACGACCGCTTCCCGCGGCTGCAGCGTCGCGTAATTCCCGTTCTTGTCGGTGGCCAAATCCTTGGCGGGATCGGCATGGGTGCGACGTTGTCCCTGGGTTCCCTCCTGGCCGCGCAGCTCTCCGGCTCGAATGCCTGGTCCGGGATGGCTGCCACCATGAGCACCCTCGGCGCCGCGCTGGCAGCTGTGCCGTTGGCCCGCCTGGCGCAAAAACACGGGCGCCGTGTCTCGTTGTCGACTGGTGCTCTCATTTCAGGCGCTGGTGCCGTAATTGCCATCTTGTCTGCGGCAGTGGCCGTTTTCCCGCTGCTTTTGCTGGGTTTGATGTTGCTGGGCGCCGGTTCAGCAGTGAACCTGCAGGCCCGTTTTGCAGCAACTGATCTTTCGCATCCCGGCTCGCGTGGTCGCGACCTGTCCGTGGTGGTGTGGTCAACGACCATCGGTGCCGTCCTGGGTCCAAACCTCTTCGACCCGGGTGAGGCGGTGGGTGCCGCACTGGGCCTGCCCCCGCTGACAGGTGCGTTTGCCTTCTCTGTCGCTGCTCAACTCGCCGCTGCCGCCCTATACGCGGCTGCCCTGCGTCCTGATCCCCTCCTGGAAGCGCTGGCAACCAGGGCGCACGAAACCACGTCCTCAGGCCCGCAGGGAAGCATCAAGGTCCTGCGGAGTAACCCGAAGGCCCGGTATGCGGTAGCCGCCGTGGCACTCAGCCACGCAACCATGGTGGCGCTCATGTCCATGACCCCCGTGCACCTGCGCGACCACGGTGCGAGCCTGACTGTCGTCGGCCTGACGATCAGCCTCCACATTGCCGGGATGTATGCCCTGTCACCGGTCTTCGGCTGGATGTCGGACAAGGCAGGACGGCTGCCGACCATCCTGGCCGGGCAGGCCATGCTCGTTGCCTCGCTGGTGCTGGCGGGGGTGGCGGCAGACTCCCGAGGGGCCGTCACCGCGAGCCTGGTCCTCCTTGGCCTGGGTTGGTCAGCTTCGGTGGTGGCTGGGTCTGCGATGGTTGCCGAGTCCGCGCCCCAGCAGGACCGGCCAGCACTTCAGGGCATTTCAGATCTCAGCATGAACGCTTCCGGCGCTGTCGGCGGCGCCCTTGCCGGCCCCGTACTGTCCGCGGCAGGCTACTCAGGATTGGGTCTGGCATCCCTCGCGCTGGTCGCCGTCGTCATCTTCTGGACCGCGATGCAGCTCCGCCACAATCGCAACGAAAGGACCAGCAATGCCATTCAGTAGACCGGCCGCTAACAATGCCGGTAACGGCGCCGGTCCCGACGAAATCCAGGACCGGGCGCGGCGTCTACCGGGCGTGATCCTTCGGTGGTCGCCTAGACGGGTTGCCATTGCTGTTGCTGCTACTGCGGGATCCGCCGTTTTCCTCCTCATCGCCACCGGTTTGTTGGGCTGTTCCGGCAGCAGGCTGGATCAGCTACGTGTTCGTCATCGCCGGCTCTGTCCTCACCGGTCTCCTGGCCGGAAGTTACGTGGGGGCACCGATAGGGGCGGCAGCCACTGTATGTGATCTGCGCTGGCCGATCGCCGGCCTTCTCGGTTTAGTGTGGGCGAACACATACCAGGACAGCCAAACGCCAATCCAGATCGCAGCAGGCGTCCTCGCATTGGCGTTGATGACCTGGGCGCTCCGTGCGCGTCTGGACCTCGAGCGTCTTGCTTTGGCCACCGAGACCGGCGCGGCCGAACTCGAAGCCTGCACAGACTGCCGTCCGTTGTTCCCCACGAAGCCGCAGCAGCCGAACTAACACGTTCGGAACGGCAGTTGGATGAGGCTTGAGGTTTCGTCTCGGTGGAAGGACGACGCGGACGGCCGGAGGCAACTTCCCCGCGTCCGGGCTGGACCTGCACCTCGAAAAAGTCTCCCCGCCCACTCATATGAGTGGTGTCTTCCCGCCGTACCAGGCGCTCAGCCGAGGTGTGCCTGAAAGGCCTGGAGATGGGTCTTTGAGCCTGCCAGCAGGCGCTGAAGCACCGTGACAACAGCAGAGTCGGTGATCGACTGGAGTTGGTTGTTCAGATCCTCAACGTCCTGTTGTTCGATGGCCGCACCTGCCCTGTATGCCTCGGTGACACTTGCCGCGCCCTGCTGTACGTACCGGGTGTACATCTGCTGGATCCTTTGATCCTTGAAGACCCCGGGCTGGTCCACCCTCGGATCCGGAATTCCCTTCGCCCTAAGGAGCTGCAGCAGCTCCTGCTGGTGCATCACTTCGCTGGCCTCGATGTTGTCGAAGACTCCGCCGCCCCACAGTTGGCTGAACTTCTGGTACACGTCGTGTGCAAACTTCTCTTCCTCAATCAGGTACTGGAGCACGGCCGCTGTATCCGGGGACGCCGTTACAGTCGGTACGGCCGCTGACCCGGATGGAGACGATCCCGGCTCAGTGCTTCCCTTTGCCGATCCACTGGCGCTTGCCGAAGCCGTGGTGGACTGCGTCGTTGTCGTTCCGCCCGCGCCTCCACCGGAGGGGCCTGAAGTACACGCGGAAACCGAAAACGGCACGGCGAGGCACACAGTGGCTAGGAGGGCCTTGAATAATGACGCGCGCATCGATTCTCCTCACATGGTTTTGGTCGCGGCACAATGCGTCAAAAGAAGCGGCGGCCCTGGTCTGAACTGCTCCCTGAAAGGGGCGCTCAAGGCCGCCGCTTCCCCCGCCCATCTCTATTTAGGGGCGTCCGCCACCGCCGCCGCCACCTGCGGTAACGGTCAGAGTTTTCCACTGCAACCACGCCGGCACCGCACCCGAATTTTAGGCTGACACAGTAACCCCGGGAGTAGATCGACCACCCGCCGTCGACGTTGGCAGACCGGATATCAGCAATCGAATAACAGCCGGAGTCCCCATCAACCCCTTTCAGTGAATGACCACAACATAACGGTAGAAACGCCCAGCGAAAGTTAACAGGGGCATAAGTCCCCAGACCAACCGCCGCCACCCATGACATGGAGGGCAAATTCTTCACGAGCGGGGCCCCTCGGGAAGAAAGGCGCCATCAAGCCGGTCTGCCCGCAATTTGAACTCAAGCGTCCCGCTCCCCAGCTCTTACGTAACGTTTATTGGTGTTCTTAAACCACTCGTACGGAATACGAGTCCAACGAACGCGCGCTACGCCTACTGGCAAAATTGCCGCAGCGGTACAGGTCCAAAGCCAAGATGCCTAGTCGGTCTTTTCGTCGAAGCTGAAACCGCACGAGCAGCGGTAGGTGAGCGTGGCGCCGTTGTCGTTTCTCTCCCCTGGGCCAACCGGTGAGGCCTCCGTTGGGGAGACCACCTGCATCGCTTCCCCGCAGTGGATGTGGGTATCGAGCATGCGTTGCAGCTGCGGGTCGGCCGAAGCCATCCCCAACTCTTCCATCGATCGGCTCATCGCCCTGCATCCCCTTGGTGCTGCCCGGAGAACGGGGCTGTGCCGTTCGAAGCGACGGCTGGCGCTGGCACGGGATTCCATGAAGTGAACGTGTTGATCATTGAACTGTCTTTCCGGGTTCGCAGGCAAAGGTGTTTACGGAACAGCACCGCCTTTTACGTCCGGCCGACCCCGAGCTGAACCACGCTGAGAGAAGAAGGGGGAGGCTCGGTCGGGCCAGGGAGGAAGGGACACCTCATGACCGTCCCCTGACAACCCCACGCGGAGGAACTAAGTGCCTCCGCCCTTACTGGTGCCGGTTCGGACCGGGGAGCCTGCCGGCGTTCACAACAGGTCTTGCCCAGCCGCGTACCGTCCCAGAGAACGCTTCCGGCCTTTTCGGCAGGCAGGTCCGGAACAGACGCCGGCGGGGTGCCTGGCTGTGTCGATTCCGCTGAAGCGGTGGGAACGGTAGGGGCTGGGACGTCCAAGCCGGAAGATGCAGACGCTGCAGGCGGGTGGCCGGTAATTGCGTAGTGTGTGCCCTGCACATGGGAAGCGGCACCCGAGAGCAGAAAGATCACCAAGATCCACGCAAGAGTACTGGTCGGCCTTGTTACGGGACAGCACGGCAGGCCGCGAACTTCGCAGTGCAGCCTGCCGTGCAACCGTTCCCCATTGAACACCCTTAAGAGCCTAGCGCCACCCCGAATGGCGCAGGTCACATGCGCATCACGTTTCGGCCGCAGGTCGAAAGTCGATGGACAAAGCCGCTGCACCGTCCAGCAGCCGGCGCCGTTCAGGATTCGCGTACCGGGCCCCGGCTATTGCGCCGCGCATACGGTCCAGATGGTGGAAGGACCGCCTCCCGGTATCGGCCCTTTCCGTCGCAAAAGGCGACTTCGTGCAGGATCTCCAACAGGCGCCCCGCCACATCAAGGTCTCCAGCCCCGTAGTTCCTGACCTGGTTCACCGCAAGGTCGATCAGCGCCGGAAGCCCGGGAAGTAAAATCATGAGGCGGCTTTCATCCTTGATGGGCTCTGGGGCAGGCTCCCTGTCGACGAGCCTGCACAGCAGAGCCGAGAGGTGGCCGAGGACATGCACCGCCGTCGTTCGGTTGTTGACACCCGGTGACAAGGCCCGTGCCCCCACATCCACCAGCTGCCGGAACCCAAACCCCACATCCTCGACACTGGTACGCCCAAACCCGACGGTCACCGCCGCATCAATGTCCCGACACAACTTGTCCCGAGCGTCCGCACTAAGGCTGCATCCCGGATTCAGTGGCCAGGCGGTAGCAAATGGGACGCCCTCCACAAGGGAACTCCCGGGTTCTCTGTTCACACGGACAACGGCCCCGGAGTCCAGCGCCGCAGCCGGGGGGCGTCGTTGTCGAGTGAGGTAAGAAAACCGGAGGATGACGCCGTTACGGCGAAACTGCCCGGCTGCGCTGCGGGCAAAGCAGAGGCTATGGAGGGTCTCTCCTTGGGGGATACCCGTTCGATGGTGCCGCGGGCTTCTCTGGCAACCCGGCGCAGCATGGTTTCGGCCGGATCTCCCGGGCGAGGTGTTCCAGGAACTGCACCAGGCCCGCCACGCTGGCCATGGTAAGGGTAAACGCGACGGTCACCGAAACCTCGGGGCCAAAGGCAGTGCTGCCACCTGCCTAATAGCGGACACTGCGAAGGACCGTCAGCGCAAAGGCAAAGGCAAAGGCCGACAGGAACAGGGCAAGCGTTCCGTGGACAAAGCGCTCAGCGGTAAAAGTGCGCAGCAGCCGAGGCGAAAACTGGCTGCTCGCCAGCTGCAGCGTGACCACCGTGAGGAAAAAGTCAGGGAAGTCACCGTGATGAAGGATTTCGCGATGGACTGCAGGACCGCCCTGGCCGCTTCCGGTCCGCCGCTGAACAGGACAAACCCGCGCCCTCCGGCAACTGCCCGTCAATGTTCGAGTCCAGCACTGGCAAGGGGACCCGAGCGCTACTGCGGCGGCAACCGACAACCCCGGCAACGGCCACAACTGAATGGTAGCGTGTCCACCCAGTGGGCGGCCTGGCCGTTCAGCAACACTCCGCATCGTCAGGAAATGCCTTCGTCACGGAACTCACTCCTCCCCTGCCTCTGCTGTTCAGCCGGAGGACATTCCTGCCGTCACCGGCACCATCCATGCGTAACCCCCGAAATAAGGGTCGGCATACCCCATCCAGCCCCTACTTCTCCCCGGATTGCACCACCATGCTCCCGGGAGCTTGCCCTCTTTGCCCCGAGCCCAGCAGGTGCCAGGGCTGCTAAGAAGGTCTCC
Organism: Arthrobacter sp. E1SS-5; assembly: GCF_057073715.1. Lineage (NCBI taxonomy): Bacteria > Bacillati > Actinomycetota > Actinomycetes > Micrococcales > Micrococcaceae > Arthrobacter > Arthrobacter sp. E1SS-5. Next base: position 1,813,213 of record NZ_CP172703.1, on the reverse strand, counting down.
CCCCTCCCGGAGACCAACGTTGGCGATAACGAAACTTCAGAGTTACACGCCGCAAAGGGCGGTCAAATTTTTCGGGTATTCCCCTACGTCCCAGAGGAGAGCAAACTGCGAGTGCGCGGGTCCCCCGCGCATCGATCAAGAACAGGAGGGCGTTCCAATGGGCAGCTTAGAGTCCTTTAGCGGAATCGGCGTCTACGAGATGCAAAGCGCTGCGGCCAGGGAAGTCAGGCGCATCATGACTGAGGCTGGTGGCGACCGCCTCAAAGCCGACAAGGTGGTACTCACCAAGCTTTATGAGCTCAATTTCATCACCGAAAAGGAGTTGCCGGTGCTGAGCCACATTTGCGAGCTCGGCCATGCGGCGACCGCCGGGAAGCAGGATGCCGCCAAGGCGTATCAGGAAGTCAAGAAGGCGTATGAGGAACTGCTGGTCAAGGGCAGTGCAAGCCCGGTTGCACTTGCCTATGCTTCGGGTGCCGTCGGATCCTACGTGTTCGACGGCGGCGAGCCCGGCGGTTCAACGGTGGTCTATAAAAAGTCAGGCGGTAACTGGCAAGGCACCCTTGCCGGCGCCGGTGCAGTCATCGGGGGTTACTTTGGAGGTGCGGGGGGAGCTGCTGTGGGTGCCACTATTGGAGGCGTGGTCGGCAAGATCGTCGACGACTGCTGAACCGGAGAAGCGACAACGAGCGCATGAGGAGCGAGGCGACACCCTTTGACCTAAAACAGTAATAGTAAGTAGCCTTATTTAAGGGCGCGTTGTCCAGCAGTGGGCGCCGCGTTCCGTCTAGGCATCCCAGCGCCCACCTACTTGATGGACCTGGAAAAGTCAAGCTTTGTCAACACCACTCATGCTAACAGGCCCTTGACCTGCAGAAACACTGTGCCCGAGGTGGGACTCGAACCCACACACCTTTCGATACCGCATTTTGAGTGCGGCGCGTCTGCCAATTCCGCCACTCGGGCGCGGAATACGAGGAACGAAACTACGCCCACAGCTGACTGTGAGCAACGCGATCGCTTCACGTACGCGGAATTACTCTACATGCAGATAGGCTGAATTCCAGAATCGCGCCGCCGTCGCCGCAAACGAACCCCTGCAAGCCAAGTACAGCCGCGGTGGCACCTAAGATAGTGATGTCCCGCCGTACCTTTTCAAGGAGATCCCGTGACTGAACAGACGGAGTCCAAGCCCACGTCCCAGCCGGCGCGCCGCGTCATTGTGGCAGAGGATGAAACCCTTATCCGCCTCGACATCATCGAGATCCTGCGCGGTGAAGGCTACGACGTTGTGGGCGAGGCGGACAACGGCGAGAAGGCCGTCCAGCTCGCCGAGGAACTCAAGCCGGACCTGGTCCTCATGGACGTCAAGATGCCCGTCATGGACGGCATCTCGGCCGCCGAGAAGATCGTCAAGGCCCGCATCGCCCCCGTGGTGCTGCTGACCGCCTTCAGCCAGAAGGAACTGGTGGAACGCGCCCGCGACGCCGGCGCCATGGCCTACGTGGTCAAGCCCTTCACGCCCGCGGACCTCATCCCGGCACTGGAGATCGCCCTCTCCCGCCACGAGGAAATCAAGGCCCTGGAGAGCGAAGTTTCAGACCTACAGGAGCAGTTCGCCACCCGCAAGCTCGTGGAACGCGCCAAGAGCCTGCTGACCACCAAAATGGGACTGACGGAACCCGAAGCCTTCCGCTGGATCCAGAAGACCTCCATGGACCGCCGCCTCAGCATGCGCGAGGTCGCCGAAACCATCATCAACCAGGTCAACTAGCGCGCCGGCCGGGCCCGGAGAAATCACGACGACGGCCCGGCCACCAGCCAGGAACGCTCACCACAGCGACCGGCCACCAAAAAACGAAACAGCAAAAAGGACCCCCGCCGAAAGGCGGGGGTCCTTCGCTCTGTCTGAAGACTAGGCCTGGGCGGCCTGGTTCTTCTTCTTCTTTTCCGGCCAGGGGCCGAGCTTTTCGCGGTTGCTGCCGATCTCTCCCCCGCGGGTGGAGTCGGCGAGGTCGCCCACCTTGTGCACCTTCAGGGAGTTGGTGGAGCCGGCCTTTCCGGGAGGCGAACCGGCGGCGATGACCACCAGGTCGCCGTCCTCAACCAGGCCCATCTCCTCTAGGCTGCGGTCAACCTGGGCGGTCATCGCGTCCGTGTGGTCCACCATCTGGACCAGCACCGGCTGGATGCCCCAGGTCAGGGCCATCTGGTTCCAGACCTGCTCCACGGGGGTGAAGGCGAAGACCGGTTTGATGGGGCGCAGGCGGGACAGGCGGCGGGCCGAGTCACCGGACTGGGTGAACGCACAGATGTACTTGGCGTCCAGCTGGTCGGCGATTTCGACGGCGGCACGCGTGATGGCGCCGCCACGGGTCCGGGGCTTGGTTCCCAGCGGGGGGACGCGCTCCAGGCCGTGGACCTCGGTGGATTCGATGATCCGGGCCATGGTCTTGACCGTCTCGATGGGGTACTTGCCCACGCTGGTCTCGCCGGAGAGCATGACGGCGTCGGCACCGTCGAGCACGGCGTTGGCGCAGTCGGATGCCTCTGCACGGGTGGGACGCGGGTTGTCGATCATGGATTCGAGCACCTGGGTGGCCACGATGACCGGCTTGGCCCAGCGGCGTGCCAGTTCCACGGCGCGCTTCTGGACGATCGGCACTTCCTCCAGCGGCAGCTCCACGCCAAGGTCGCCACGGGCCACCATGATGGCATCGAAGGCGTCGATGATCTCGGGCAGCTGGTCAACGGCCTGCGGCTTTTCGATCTTGGCGATGACCGGCACGCGGCGGCCTTCCTCATCCATGATCTCGTGCACGCGGGTGATGTCGGCGGCATCACGCACAAAGGAGAGCGCCACCAGGTCGACACCGCGGCGGATTGCCCAGCGGAGGTCGTCCTCATCCTTTTCGCTCAGCGCGGGAACGTTGACGGCCACGCCGGGGAGGTTGATGCCCTTGTTGTTGGACACCATGCCGCCGACGGTCACCTCAGCAACCACCTTGACGTCGTCGACGGCGGTGGCGCGCATTGCCACCTTGCCGTCGTCGATCAGCAGGGTATCCCCCACCTTGACGTCCTCGGTGAGGCTCTTCAGGGTGGTGGAGCAGATTTCCTGGGTACCGGGAACGTCCTCGGTGGTGATGGTGAACGTGTCACCGACGGCCAGCGCGTGCGGACCGTCCACGAAGCGGCCCAGGCGGATCTTGGGGCCCTGGAGGTCGGCCATGATGGCCACGGCCTTGCCCAGGTCGGACGCTGCCTTGCGGACGTTTTCGTAGGTGTTGTCATGCACGGTGTAGTCACCGTGGCTCATGTTCATGCGGGCGACGTCAACGCCGGCTTCCAGCACCGCGAGGGTGTTTTCGTAGCTGGCAATTGCCGGGCCGAACGTAGCCACAATTTTTGCGCGTCTCATATACCTACCCTATTGGTCACTTGCATTGGTTAAGTTGTCGGCGAGGTGAACCCTCGGTGCAGCCCTAGAGGACGGCGATGGCGCGGTCCGTCGGTGCGACGGGCGCGGGAAGGATGGTGCTTCCCATGAGGTATTTGTCCACCGCGGCCGCGGCGGCGCGGCCCTCGGCGATGGCCCACACAATCAGGGACTGCCCGCGGCCGGCGTCACCGGCAACAAACACACCTTCGGTGTTGGTCATGTAGTAGCCGTCGCGGGCCACGTTGCCGCGGCCATCGAATTCGGCGTGTACCTGGTCGGTGATGCCGGCGGGTTCAGCGCCGGTGAAGCCGAGGGACAGGAACACCAGGTCCGCGGGGATGATCCGCTCGGTGCCGGCCTTGGGGAGGCGCTTGCCGTCAACGAACTCGGTCTCGGCCACCTTCACGCCGGTGAGCTTGCCGTTCTCGCCAACGAACTCGACGGTGGAGGCGAGGTAGGTGCGTTCGCCGCCTTCCTCGTGCGCGCTGGCCATCTCGAAGAGGGTGGGGAATGTCGGCCACGGCTGGTGGCTGGCACGCTCCGACGGCGGCTGCTTGCCGATGGCAAGGGTGGTCACCGACGCGGCGCCATGCCGGTGGGCAGTGCCCAGGCAGTCGGCACCGGTATCGCCGCCGCCCAGGATCACCACGTGCTTGCCGTGGGCGTTGATCTGGTTCTCGATGGTTTCCCCTGCCACCGCGCGGTTGGCGGGCACCAGGTAGTCCATGGCGAAGTGGACGCCGTCCAGGTCGCGGCCCGGGATAGGCAGGTCCCGCGGAACGGTGGCACCCGTGCACACCACGACGGCGTCGTAACGGCGGCGCAGCTGCTCCCAGGTCACGTCGGTGCCCACGGAGACGCCGGTCCGGAAGCGGGTGCCTTCGGCCTTCATCTGCTCGACGCGCCGGTCCACCTGCTCCTTTTCCATCTTGAAGTCGGGGATGCCGTAGCGCAGCAGGCCGCCGATCTTGTCGTCACGCTCGTAGACGGCAACGGTGTGGCCCACCCGGGTGAGCTGCTGGGCGACGGCCAGGCCGGCAGGGCCGGAGCCGACCACAGCGACGGTCTTGCCGGTGAGGCGCGTGGGCGGCAGCGGGCTGACCCAGCCGTTGTCCCAGGCCTCGTCGATGATCGAGACTTCCACCTGCTTGATGGTCACGGCGGGCTGGTTGATCCCCAGCACGCAGGACGCCTCGCAGGGCGCCGGGCAGAGCCGGCCGGTGAACTCGGGGAAGTTGTTCGTGGCGTGCAGCCGCTCGATTGCTTCCTCGCCCTTGTCCCGCCACATGAGGTCGTTCCACTCGGGAATGAGGTTCCCCAGGGGGCAGCCCTGGTGGCAGAACGGGATGCCGCAGTCCATGCAGCGCCCGGCCTGGGCCTTCAGCGTGCCCTTTTCCTGTGCCTCGTAGACCTCTTTCCAGTCCATGATGCGGACGGGAACGGGACGGCGCGGCTGGGTTTCACGCTGGCGTACTTTCAGAAATCCGCGTGGATCAGCCACCGGTAACCTCCAGGATTCGAGACCATACTTCTTCGCCGTCGGGGTCAAGGCCCTCTTCAATGGCGTCGAGGCGGGTTTGCAGCACGGCCGCATAGTCGCGCGGCAGCACCTTGGTGATGCGGGCAGCGGTGTCATCGAAGTTCTCGAGGAGGCGCGCCGCCAGCTGGGAGTCAGTTTCTTCCACGTGCTTGACCAGCAGGCCGTGGACAATGTCACGGTCCTCGGCGTCCAGCTCGCGCAGCTGCAGCTCACCGGATTCCAGTGCCTGCTTGTTGACGCGGGTGGTCCGCAGGTCCAGGACGTACGCGGTTCCGCCGGACATGCCGGCGCCGAAGTTGCGGCCGGTGCGTCCGATGATCAGCGTCTGGCCGCCGGTCATGTATTCACAGCCGTGATCGCCAATGCCCTCAACAACGGCGGTGGCACCGGAGTTGCGGACCAGGAAGCGTTCGCCCACCTGGCCGCGCAGGAACAGCTCGCCGCTGGTGGCGCCGTAACCGATCACGTTGCCGGCGATGACGTTGGTCTCCGCCTTGAACACGTTGGTGCGGTCCGGGCGGACGATGATCCGGCCGCCGGACAGGCCCTTGCCCACGTAGTCGTTCGAGTCACCGAACAGCCGCAGGGTGATGCCCGCGGGCAGGAAGGCGCCCAGGGACTGGCCGGCGGTGCCGTTCAGCGTGACGTCGATGGTGTCCGTGGCCAGGACGTCTGTACCAAAGGTCTTGGTGACGACGTGGCCCAGCATGGTGCCCACGGAACGGTCGGTGTTGATGACGTCCACGGTGATCTTCACCGGGCTGCGGTCCGTCAGCGCTTCGGTGGCCATGGTGATCAGGCGCTGGTCGAAGTGCTTGTCCAGCTCGTGGTTCTGGCCGGTCATGTTCCGCAGCGGCGCGTCGTCGTCGAACTCCAGGCCGTGCAGGATCGGGTCCAGGTCCAGGCCGTCGGCCTTCCAGTGGTCGATCGCGTCACGGGTGTCCAGGACCTCGGCGTGGCCGATGGCCTCCTCGAGGCTGCGGAAACCGAGCTCGGCGAGGATCTCGCGGACTTCCTCGGCAAGGAATTCGAAGAAGTTGACCACGAACTCCGGCTTGCCGCTGAAGCGTGCGCGCAGCTCCGGGTTTTGCGTGGCAACACCCACGGGGCAGGTGTCCAGGTGGCAGACGCGCATCATGATGCAGCCTTCCACCACCAGCGGTGCGGTGGCGAAGCCGAACTCCTCACCGCCCAGCAGGGCAGCGATCACAACGTCGCGGCCGGTCTTGAGCTGGCCGTCCACCTGCACCACCACGCGGTCGCGCAGGCCGTTGAGCATCAGCGTCTGCTGCGTCTCGGCCAGGCCGAGCTCCCACGGAACACCGGCGTGCTTGAGCGAGTTCAGCGGCGAGGCGCCGGTGCCGCCGTCATGTCCGGAGACAAGTACGACGTCGGCCTTCGCCTTGGTCACGCCGGACGCCACGGTGCCGATCCCGACTTCGGAGACCAGCTTTACGTGGACACGGGCCGAGGGGTTGGCGCGCTTGGCATCGTAGATGAGCTGCGCGAGGTCCTCGATGGAGTAGATGTCGTGGTGCGGGGGCGGGGAGATGAGTCCGACGCCGGGGGTCGAGTGCCGGGTCCGGGCCACCCACGGGTAGACCTTCTGGGCCATCAGCTGGCCGCCTTCACCGGGCTTGGCGCCCTGGGCCATCTTGATCTGGATGTCGTCGGCGTTGGTCAGGTAGAGGCTGGTCACGCCGAAACGGCCGGAGGCGATCTGCTTGACCGCGGAGCGGCGCTTCGGATCCAGCAGGCGCTCAACGTCCTCGCCACCTTCACCGGTGTTGGACTTGCCGCCCAGCTGGTTCATGGCGATGGCCAGCGTCTCGTGGGCCTCCTGCGAGATGGAACCGTAGCTCATCGCGCCGGTGGAGAACCGCTTGACGATGCTGGAGACCGGCTCAACTTCCTCAAGGGGAACGGAGGGACGCTCGTTCTTGAACTTGAGGAGGCCGCGCAGGGTCATCAGGTTGGTGGACTGGTCGTCCACGCCCTTGGTGTACGCCTTGAAGATGTCGTAGCGGCGCTCACGCGTGGCGTGCTGCAGCCGGAAGACGGTCTCCGGGTTGAACAGGTGGGGTTCACCGTCCCGGCGCCACTGGTACTCGCCGCCGCCCAGCAGGGGCCGGTGCGGCTGCTCGATGCCGCCGTCCGGGTAGGCCATCTGGTGGCGTGCGGAAACCTCGGCCGCGATGACGTCCAGGCCCACGCCGCCCAGCTGGGAATGCGTACCGGCGAAGAACTCGTCCACCAGTTCCTGGCCCAGCCCCAGCGCCTCGAAGGTCTGGGCGCCGGTGTAGGAGGCCACGGTGGAAATGCCCATCTTGGACATGATCTTCAGGACGCCCTTGCCCAGGCCCTTGATCAGGTTGTAGACGCCGTCCTGCGGGGTCACCCCGGTGACGTCGCCGGCGGCGATGAGCTGCTCCACGGATTCCATGGCCAGGTACGGGTTGACGGCGGAGGCGCCGTAGCCGATGAGCACGGCCACGTGGTGGGTTTCGCGGACGTCGCCGGCCTCAACCACCAGCGCGGTCTTGGTGCGGTTGGCGCTGCGCAGCAGGTGGTGGTGCACGGCGCTGACCAGCAGCAGCGACGGGATGGGTGCCCACTGGGCGTTGGAGTCACGGTCGGACAGCACCACGTACTGCACACCCCGGTTGATGGCGCCGGAAACCTGCTCGCAGATCTCAGTGAGCCGTGCACGCAGCGCGTTTTCGCCGCCTTCGGGGCGGTACAGGCCGCGGACCTTCATGGCCACGCGGTTGCCGTCGGCGTCCTCGATGTTGGCGATCTTGGCAAGCTGGTCGTTGTTGATCACCGGGAACGGCAGCTGGACCTGGGGCTGGCGGACCTGCTTGGTGTCCAGCAGGTTGCCGTTGGGTCCGATGGCACAGGTCAGCGAGGTGACCAGTTCTTCGCGGATGGCATCCAGCGGCGGGTTGGTCACCTGCGCGAAGGACTGCACAAAGTAGTCGAACAGCAGGCGCGGGCGCTTGGACAGCACGGCCACGGGCGTATCGGAGCCCATTGCGCCCAGCGGCTCGGCGCCGGTGCGGGCCATGGGGCCCAGCAGGATCTTCAATTCCTCGGTGGTGTAGCCAAAGGTGCGCTGGCGGATATTTACGGACGCGGCCGTGTGCACCACGTGCTCACGCTCGGGCAGGTCGTTGAGGTCGATCAGGTTGTCCTTGACCCACTCAGCCCACGGGTTGGCCGCGGCCACTTCGGCCTTGACCTCTTCGTCGTCGATGATGCGGCCGGCCTCGGTGTCCACCAGGAACATCTTGCCCGGGGAAACACGGCCCTTCTTGACCACCCTGGAGGGTTCGACGTCGATCACGCCCACCTCGGAGGCGAAGACGATCAGGCCGTCCTCGGTGATCCAGAAGCGGCCGGGGCGCAGGCCGTTGCGGTCCAGCGTGGCGCCGACCAGGTTGCCGTCCGTGAAGGAGACCGCAGCGGGACCATCCCAGGGTTCCATCAGGAGCGAGTGGTACTCATAGAAGGCGCGGCGGGCCGGATCCATGGTGGCGTGGTTTTCCCAGGCCTCCGGGATCATCATCATGATCGAGTGCGTGATGGGGCGGCCGGAGAGCCAGAGCAGTTCCGCTACCTCGTCGAAGGACGCGGAGTCGGAGGCACCGGGGGTGCAGATGGGGTACAGCTCTTCCGGCGAGTCACCCAGCAGCGGGTTGGCCAGCTGGGACTGGCGGGCACGCATCCAGTTCCGGTTGCCCTTGACGGTGTTGATTTCACCGTTGTGGGCGATAGTCCGGAACGGCTGCGCCAGCGGCCACGACGGGAAGGTGTTGGTGGAGAAGCGCGAGTGGACGATCGCCAGCTTGGTCTTGAACCGCTTGTCCGAGAGGTCCGGGTAGAACGGCTCCAGCTGGGCCGTGGTCAGCATGCCCTTGTAGACGATGGTCCGCGAGGACAGCGACGGGAAGTAGACGCCGAACTTGTTCTGGGCGCGCTTGCGGATCCGCCAAGCGCGGGAGTCCAGTTCGTTGCGGTCCAGTTCCTCGCCGTTGGCCGAAGCCAGGAAAGGCTGGGAGAAGTAAGGCATGCAGGCGCGGGCCATGGCGCCCACCAGGTCGGCGACAACAGGCACTTCGCGCCAGCCAAGGACCTTCAGGCCCTCGTCGGCGGCCAGGCCCTCGATGCCGGCCTTGGCGGCGTTGGCCTCCCGCTGCTCGGCCGGCAGGAATGCCGTGCCGGCGACGTACTGGCCGGGGGCGGGCAGCTCGAACTCGGTGACGGCCCGGAAGAACTCGTCCGGAATCTGCATGAGCAGGCCTGCGCCGTCGCCGGTGCCTTCGTCGGCGCCCACGGCGCCGCGGTGCTCCAGGTTGCGCAGTGCGGTCAGGGCGGCGTCGACGATGTCGTACCCGGGCTCGCCGCGCAGGGTGGCGATGATGGCCAGTCCGCAGGCGTCCTTCTCCTGCTCCGGGTTGTAAAGCCCGGCAGCCTCCGGCATGGCTGCGAAGCGCTTGAACGGCGACAGTGCAGTCTCAGGCTGATCCGGTTCGGACCAGCTGGGAGTGTTAAGAGTTTGGGTCATGGGAGACGTCCTTCCTCCTGATCGTGCGTATGGAAGGGACACCGTTGGCCCCACTCGTCGGCGCCGCTGCGGTGGGCACAACAAAGTGTTGATTACTGGAAATTGTAGGTCAGCGCCGCCTGCGGAACTAAAGGTTACGCAGGCCCCTGCCCAGGGCAGCGCCGGGTGCCATTTCTGATTTTCCGGACTGCCCCATGCCACGACATTGTGGTTTTGCGGGCCCTTCGAGCGGTGGCTCTGCTGCCCTCCCGGCCGGCGCCCTACTTGACGGTGCCTGCCTCCGATGCGGGTCCGGTGGCTGTGCTGCCGGCATGACCGGCAGTCGTGGCATCCGTTCCGGGCTTCGAGCCTTCCGATGCCGCCGCGGCCTCTTCCGTGGGGTCGGAAGCATGCCTGGAACCGCTGTGGTTATCAGGGAGATTACCACGCGAATCACTATCTGAGACAACGTTGTCCGTATCACGGACTTTGTGACTGGCGCCCGAATCCGTGGCGGCTTCCTCGGCCTTTTCCGGCTCGTGGCCCCGCAGGTAGACGGTGTCCGGATCCGGACGGCCCTTGAGGCCCAGCAGGATGAAGGCAATCAGTGCCGCGAGGAAGACGAAAATGCTGGTCCACACGTTGAGCCGGGTGGTGATGCCGAGGATGCTGATCTGCTCTGCGTCATCGATGCGCATGGCCTCGATCCAGACCCGGCCCAGGGTGTAGTACATGGCGTACAGCCAGAAGAGCCTGCTCCGGCGGAAGTGGAAGCGCCGGTCCAGGGCGAGCAGGATCAGCACGCCGGCCAGGTTCCACAGCGACTCGTAGAGGAAGGTGGGGTGGAACAGGGTGTCTGCGGGCATGCCTGCAGGAAAGTTGGGGTTGTTGGGGTCGATCTGCAGGCCCCAGGGCAGGGTGGTGGGCCCGCCGAAGAGTTCCTGGTTGAAGTAGTTGCCCCACCGGCCGATGGCCTGCGCCAGGAGCAATCCGGGTGCCGCTGCGTCAACGAAAGCGCTCAGCTTGACCCCGCTGCGCCGGCAGCCGATCCAGGCGCCAACGGCGCCAAGGACGACGGCGCCCCAGATTCCCAGCCCACCCCGCTGGATTTGCGGGATGAGGGAGAGGTCACCTGTGCCGTCGAAGCCGGGACCGAAGTAGGCGTCCGGCGATGAGACCACGTGGTAGAGCCGGCCGCCGATGATGCCAAAGGGGATGGCCCAGATGACGATGTCCCAGACACTGCCTTCAGGGGCGCCGCGCTTGGCCCACCGCACGGATGTCAGCCACAGGCCGACGATGATTCCGGCCAGGATGCACAGCGCATAGGCGTGGATCCGCAGGCTGCCCCAGGGCAGGGGGATGTCGAAGCCGGACCAGTCCGGGCTGGGGATGCTCGCCGGAACGAGAGCGGGGGCCACCGCGGCTGCCTGAAGGAGTGCCTGCATGCCTTAGGCCCCGCTTTCCTGCGTCGCCCCGTTGACCTTCGCCAGGCCGGTGCTGAGGTCCTTGGTGAGGGTGGCCACTGCGTCCACGCCGCCATCGCCCAGCGTCTTCACCAGGGCGGTGCCCACGATGACGCCTTCTGCGTAGGCGGCAATCTCACGTACCTGGTCGGCGTTGGACACGCCCAGGCCCACGCAGACGCGTTCCGCGCCGGCGCCGTGTGCTGCGGAGACAACATCCTTGGCGGCGCTGCTCACCGAGGTACGGGCGCCGGTGACGCCCATGATGGAGACGGCGTAGACGAAGCCGCGGCTCGCATCCACAGTGCGCTGCATGCGCTCCGGGGTGGAGGAAGGCGCCACGAGGAAGACCCGGTCCAGGCTGTACTTGTCCGAGGCTTCCATCCATTCGGCGGCCTCGTCGGGAATGAGGTCGGGAGTGATGAGTCCCGCTCCCCCGGCTTCGGCCAGCCGGCGCGAGAACTCGTCCACGCCCATGCGGACTACGGGGTTCCAGTAGGTCATGACCAGGACGGCGGCCTCTGTCTGGCTGGTGATGCCGGCAACGACGTCGAACACCTGGCTGACGTGGAAGCCCTTGGCAAGCGCCTCGGTGGTGGCGGCCTGGATGACCTGGCCGTCCATGACGGGATCCGAATACGGGATGCCGATTTCGATCAGGTCGGCGCCGTTTCGGGCCGCGGCGATGCCGGCGGCGATGGATTCCTCGACGCTGGGGTAACCGGCGGGCAGGTACGCGATGAGGGCTGCACGGCCCTGGGACCGTGCCCTGTCAATGGCCGCCGCGGCCTTGCTGGTGCCCGCTGCCTGGTTGGCCGTTCGTGCCGTGCCGTTGATCTCTGCGCTGCTCACAGCTGCTCCCCCTCTTTGCCGATTTCGGATTCGGCGGAATTCTTGTCCAGCAGGTCAAACCATTCGGCGGCGGTGGCCACGTCCTTGTCACCGCGCCCGGACAGGTTGACGATGACAATCTTCTCCCCCGCGGCGGCAGGGTCCTCGGCGGCGAGCCGCTGGCCCACCTTGATGGCCCCGGCCAGCGCGTGCGAGGACTCGATGGCGGGGATGATGCCCTCGGTGCGGCACAGGAGGCGGAAGGCCTCCATGGCTTCGCTGTCCGTGATGGGCTCGTAGCTGACCCGGCCGATGTCGGCCAGGTAGGAGTGCTCCGGGCCGACTCCCGGGTAGTCCAGGCCGGCGGAAATGGAGTGCGACTCGATGGTCTGCCCGTCGTCGTCCTGCATGAGGTAGGAGCGTGCGCCGTGCAGCACACCGGGCTTGCCCAGCGTGATGGTGGCGGCGTGCCGGCCGGTCTCCACGCCCTCGCCGCCGGCTTCAAAGCCGTAAATCTTCACGGAAGGATCGTCCAGGAAGCCGTGGAAGATGCCGATGGCGTTGGAACCGCCGCCGATGCAGGCGCAAACCGCGTCCGGAAGGCGTCCCTCCTGTTCCAGGATCTGGGCGCGGGCTTCGTCTCCGATGACCTCGTGGAAGTACCGCACCATGGCCGGAAAGGGGTGCGCACCCGCCGCGGTTCCCAGCAGGTAGTGGGTGTTGGCGACGTTGGCCACCCAGTCGCGGAGGGCATCGTTGATGGCGTCCTTGAGGGTCTGCGACCCGCTGGTGACCGGAATGACCTTGGCGCCGAGCAGTTCCATCCGGGCGACGTTCAGCGCCTGGCGGCGGCAGTCCTCAGCGCCCATGTACACCACGCATTCCATGCCCATCAGGGCGGCGGCCGTGGCACTGGCCACGCCGTGCTGGCCGGCACCGGTCTCAGCAATGATGCGGGTCTTGCCCATGCGCTTGGCGAGCAGGGCCTGGCCCAGGACGTTGTTGATCTTGTGTGAGCCGGTGTGGTTCAGGTCCTCGCGCTTCAGGAACACCCGCACTCCCCCGGCGTGCTGGGAAAACCTCTTGGCCTCCGTCAGCAGGGACGGACGGCCGGAGTAGTTCTTGTTCAGGTCCGCGATTTGGGCCCGGAACTCGGGATCGTCCTTGGCCTTGTTGAAAGTCTCTTCGAGTTCGTCCAGGGCGGCGATGAGGGACTCAGGCATCCATCGCCCGCCGTAGTTGCCGAAGTACGGCCCCGGGGCGTGGCGGAGGGATCCGGCCTGCAGGAATGCTTCCGCGGTGTTGTTGTCAGCGTTTCCTGAGGGTGCTTGAGCCATCAGTCCTGTCCTGTTCGTAGATAGCGGTCATAAGTCTTGTGGTCCGGCGCGGAGCCGGGGTGCGTCCCGCGGGGCCGGCCGGCGGCCCCGCAGGATCAGGTACGCAGTGGTGCCTCAGGCGCGGGCTGCGATGGCGGCGGCGCCCGCGGCAGTGAACTCAGCGATTCGTTCGCGCGGGGTGGCGTGGCTTACCAGCGCCTCGCCCACCAGTATCGCGTTGGCACCGCTGGCGGCGTAGTGAGTGACGTCTTCAGCGTCACGGACGCCGGATTCGGCGACCACGACGGCCTCGGCGGGGATCTTCCCCGCCAGTGAGGCAAAAACCGAACGGTCGACGTCGAGTGTCTTCAGGTTGCGCACGTTGACGCCGATGATGCGCGCTTTGGCCGCGACGGCACGCTCGATCTCTTCATCCGTGTGCGTCTCCACCAGCACGTTCATGCCAAGTTCATGGCTGAGGGCGCTGAATTCGGAGAGCTGGGCGTCCGAAAGGGCCGCCACGATCAGGAGGATGAGGTCGGCACCGTGGGCACGGGCTTCCCAGATCTGATACTCATCAAGCGTGAAATCCTTGCGCAGCAAGGGGGTGTCGACGGCGGCGCGCACGGCGTCGAGGTCGGCCAGCGACCCGTTGAAGCGGCGCTGCTCGGTGAGCACGCTGATCACGGAAGCACCGCCGTCGGCGTACTGCCGGGCGAGCGAGGCAGGATCCCCGATGCTGGCGAGATCGCCCTTGGAGGGGCTGCGGCGCTTGATTTCGGCAATGACCTTCAGCTGTTCCCGGGTTGGGGAGGTTCCGCCGAGGGCAGCCCAGGCGTCGCGGGCAGGTGCCGCGGCCCGGGCCAGATCCTTCAGCTCGGCCAGGGAAACGAGCCGCTTCCTGGCTTCCATATCCTCCCTGACACCGGCATTGATGTCATCGAGAACAGTCGCCATCAGTGCCCGGAGTTCTTCAGCTTGCTGCCTTCGACGCCGTAGCCTGCCTTGCGCATGACGTAACCGAGGATCAGGCCGATCACCATGACAACGGCGCCGCCGATGAAGATGGGGGTGCTGGCGATGACGAATGCGATGGCTGCGATGAGGGCGCCCACGAGCATGACGATGACGCAGGTCCAGGCGGCCGGGCTGTTGCCGTGGCCCAGTTCCTGGCTGTGGTCAATGGCGCCGGGGGCAACCGTGCGGGTGCCTGACTTGGAAACGGACGCAGGTGCTTTGCTCATGGAAAATCTCCTCAGGATGGATACTGCTTACATTCTGCCATTTTTTGGCTGCCGCCCGCGTACCGACGGGCTTCAACCCCCACGCCCGTACTGGCGGCCCCGGCCTTAGGTGGGGTCCTCGCCCCGGGAAAGCCGGTCCCAGCTGTCGATCTCGTCCACCGGGCCGGCCGGTGCAGCGCTCCCGGCGGGACCCGGGGCATCGTATTTGGTGCGCGTCTTCCAGTAGCGGGACGCGGGCAGGATCAACAGGGCTGCCAGGGCCAGCAGGCAGCCGGCGACGACGGCGAGCACGGGAAAGGCCGTGACCTCTACGTGCGCCTGGCTGCCGGAAACACCGGTGGCCCCCGCGATGGTTCCTTGCGCCGCCGCGAGCGGATCAGCCAGGACCATGGCCGCGGCGGTCGCCACCCCGGCTGAAGCAAGAAGGATGATGGCGGTGATGACCCAGCGGGCGATCCTGCCGGCAATGGTCGCTGCGAGACCGCCGGCCAGGGCTACCAGGGCCAGTGCCGTCACGGTAGTGGCAGCCTTGCTGCCTTGCACCTGGATCGCGTTTTGGGCTGCTGCCGCCTGGCCCACCTGGTTGGGGTCCAGGGTGGCGGTCATCCAGGTCTGCGTGGTGGTGCCAAAGGCGGCCAGGGCCAGGAGGGTGATCAGCAGCACCACGTTGGACTTGCGCGCCCACACCGGCACGGCACGGGACCTTGTGGACCTGCCCGGCGTATCTGCGTTGCCTGGCCTGCCCGGCTTATCGGCGTTGTCTGGGCGGCCGGCGGCGGCTGCGGAGCCGGGCATCAGGACTCCGTCCCGCCGGGGAGGGATTCCGGGGAGATGTTGTGCAGGGAGCCGGCCGTGTGCACTGCCCGCAGCGGCGCGGCGGCCTTGTTGACGGTTTCCAGGGCCTCGGTTGGGTTCACCGAGTCCGCCACAATGCCGCCGCCGGCCTGGACGTACGCGCGCCCTTCCCGGATCAGGGCGGACCGAATGGCGATGGCCATGTCCATGTCACCGGCGAAATCCAAATAGCCCACCACGCCGCCGTAGATGCCGCGGCGGTGCGGTTCCAGCTCGTCGAGCAACCGCAGGGCACGCGGCTTGGGCGCCCCGGAAAGGGTACCGGCCGGGAACGTGGCCTTCAGGACGTCGTACGCCTTGGCCTGCGGGGAGAGCCGGCCCACCACGGTGGACACCAGGTGCATGATGTGGCTGAAGCGTTCAACCTCCATGAACTGCGTGACGTCCACGGTTCCGGCAACGCAGACCTTGGAGAGGTCGTTGCGGGAGAGGTCCACCAGCATCAGGTGCTCGGCACGTTCCTTCTGGTCCGCCAGGAGTTCCTCGGCCAGCGCCTTGTCCGCTTCCACCGTCTTCCCGCGGGGGCGGGAGCCGGCGATGGGGTGGGTAATGACTTCCTCGCCCGTCACCGTCACCAATGCTTCCGGCGAGGACCCGACGATGGAGTACTCCCTGCCCTCGGCGTCGGCAAGGCTGAAGATGTACATGTACGGGCTGGGGTTGGTGTTGCGCAGCACGCGGTACACGTCCAGTGCGGGCGCCTTGCACTCCATCTCGAACCGGCGCGAGATCACCACCTGGAAGACTTCGCCGTCCACGATGGCTTCCTTGCCGCGGTCCAACGCCGCGAGGTATTCGGCTTCATCCCAGCGTTCCTGGACGCTGGAGGCGAAGTCCAGGGCTGCGGGTGCCAGCACGGACACGGGCTGTACCACTGGGGCGCTGATCCTGGCCAAGAGTTCCTTGACCCGGGCCACGGCGTCGTGCCAGGCCTCGTCCACCCGCTCCGAGCTGTTGTCGAAGTTGATGGCGTTGGCGATCAACAGGACGGTGCCGTCCACGTTGTCATGCACGGCCATGTCGGTGACCAGGTTCAGGGCCATTTCCGGCAGTTGCAGGTCGTCCTCGGGCGGGCTGACCAGCCGTTCCCAGTGCCGGACGGTTTCCCAGCCAAGGAAGCCCACCAGGCCGGAGGTGAAGGGCGGCAGTCCTTCGAAGCGGTCGGTGCGCAGGGCGTCGATGGTGTCGCGGATGGCGTCCACGGGGCTGCCGCTGACCGGCACGCCGGCCGGTGGCTCGCCCAGCCAGTGCGCCTGGCCGTCTTTGGTGGTCAGGGTGGCGCGGGACCTGGCGCCGATGAAGGAATAGCGGGACCAGGCTCCGCCCACCGCCGCCGATTCCATCAGGAAGGTGCCGGGCTGGCCCTGCGCCAGCTTCCGGTACAGGCCGATGGGGGTCTCGGCGTCGGCCAGGACCTTGAGCCTGACGGGGATGACGCGGCTGTGGCCGGCGAGTTCCCGGAATTCCTCAAGGCTTGGGCTGATGGTTCCAAGGTCCTGCATGGCTATGCTTGTCCGCCTGTTCGTCGAAAGGCCCGGCGTAGCCGGCACCTTGGGTGTGCTTGCTGGGGTGGCCGCAGCCGTAGTGGGGCGGGCCGGGGCAGCGTTATCCGCTTAGCCCGCCTGCCCTACCACCACGGCCAGGTCCCTGCCGTCAAAGCAGGTGCGGGTGCCCGTGTGGCAGGCGGCGCCTACCTGGTCGACGCGCACCAGCAGTGCGTCGCCGTCGCAGTCCATGGCCACGGATTTGACCCACTGGACGTGCCCCGAGGTATCGCCCTTGCGCCAGTACTCCTGGCGTGAGCGGGAGTAGAACGTCACCCGGCCGGTGGTCATGGTGCGGTGCAGGGCTTCATCGTCCATCCAGCCGAGCATCAGGACTTCGTTGGTGTCGTACTGCTGCACCACTGCTGCCACCAGGCCTGCGGCGTCGCGCTTGAGCGCGGCTGCCAGCTCTTCCGGAAGGGGGCTGGCCGGGTGTGTTTCAGCGGACGACGGCGACGCTTGGGACACGGCGGATCCTGCGGTTTGGACGGGGGTTGGCTGCTCAGACATCGGGTCAAGTCTAGTGCCTTCACGCACCCGCTCTCCTGTTGTGAACAACGGCACGCCACCGGCCACTGCAGTGCTGCCCAACTCCACAGCTCTCGTGCTAGTTTCACAAGTGATGCATTTCGTCGAACCGTCCCGAGAAGTCCTGGCCGAAACCCTGCTTGCGGCCGGCCCTGATGCGCCCACCCTGTGCAAGGGCTGGCGCACCAGGGACCTTGCCGCGCACCTGTACCTGCGCGAGCGGAAGGCCGCCGTTGGGCTGGGCCTGGTCATCAAGCGGCTGGCCAAGGCGTCGGACCAGGCAACCGCCAAGCTGGCTGCCAAGCTCACCGGTAACGAGGACTACGCCCGGCTGGTGAACACCTTCCGCGCGGGTCCGCCGGCGCTCTCCCCGATGAGCATCAAGGCGCTGGACGAAAGCGCCAACCTGATCGAGTACTTCGTCCACACCGAGGATGTCCGCCGGGCCGTGGACCGGTGGGCCCCCAGGGCCTTGGATGAGGCCTACTCCGACGCGCTGTGGGACGAACTGGTGAAGCGCGCTGCCATTCTGTACCGCGGCGTGGACCTTGGCATTGTGCTGGTCCGCCCGTCGGGTCCGCGCCACGTCGCCAAGCGCGCGCCTGTTTCCGTGGCAATTGTCGGCGAACCGGGCGAACTGCTGATGCACGCCCACGGCCGCACGCGCCACGCCCTGGTCACCTTCGAAGGCCAGCCCGACGCCGTCGCCCTCCTCCAGTCCGCGGAAGTAGGACTATAAAACACAAGGCCGGGTCACTCCGTGACCCGGCCTTGTGTTTCTGCGGCTGCTGTTACCGTACTTCGAAGCCCGCTTCGCGAATGGCGTCCTTGACCTGGTGCATCATGTTGTCCGGGCCCCAGTGGAAGATCGAGGCGGCCAGGACGGCGTCGGCCCCGGCTGCCACAGCGGGCGGGAAGTGGGCAGGTTCCCCCGCCCCGCCGGAGGCGATGATCGGAACCTTGACAGCGGCCCGGACCAGCTTGATCAGCTCGAGGTCGAAGCCATCCTTGGTGCCGTCGGCGTCGATCGAGTTCAGCAGGATCTCCCCCACCCCGCGCTCTGCGGCTTCCCTGGCCCACTCGATCGCGTCGATCCCGGTGCCGGTGCGCCCACCGTGGGTGGTCACTTCGAATCCCGACGGCGTGGGCTGGGACCCCGGGCGGGTGCGCCGGGCGTCGACGGACAGGACCAGCACCTGGGAACCGAAGTGCCGGGTGATTTCGTCGATGACGTCAGGCCGGGCCACCGCCGCGGTATTGATGGAGGCCTTGTCGGCGCCGTAGCGCAGGAGCTTGTCCACCTCGGCGACGCCGCGGACGCCGCCGCCCACGGTCAGCGGGATGAAGACTTCCTCGGCGGTGCGGCGGACCACGTCGAAGGTGGTCTCGCGGTTGCCGGAGGAGGCGGTGACGTCAAGGAACGTCAGTTCGTCGGCACCGGCGTTGTCGTAGCGGTGTGCGAGCTCAACGGGGTCGCCGGCGTCGCGGAGGCCCTCAAAGTTGACGCCCTTGACCACGCGCCCGGCGTCGACGTCGAGGCAGGGAATGACCCGTACTGCTACTGCCATGGGAACTCCTGGATATTCTGCGGGACTGTTGGGTGCCGGTTGTCAGATGCGGCAGGCGTGGATGCTGCTGACCAGGATGGCGCGGGCCCCGAGGTCGTACAGTTCGTCCATGATCCGGTTGGTTTCCTTCTTGGGCACCATGGACCGGACGGCCACCCAGTCGGAGTCGCGCAACGGCGAGACGGTGGGCGATTCGAGGCCGGGGGTCAGGCTGGCGGCCTTTTCCACGAGTTCCTTGCGGATGTCGTAATCCATCAGCACGTACTGGCGCGCCACCAGGACACCCTGGAGGCGGCGGATCAGGACTTCGATCTCCTTTGCGGTGCCGTTGGCGGCGCCGCCGCTGCCGGTGCGCCGGATGAGGACGGCCTCGGACTTGAGGATGGCGTCGCCGAAGATTTCCATTCCGGCGGCCTTGAGCGTGTTGCCGGTTTCCACGACGTCGGCGATGGCGTCGGCAACGCCGAGCCGGACTGATGACTCAACGGCGCCATCGAGGCGGACCACCTTGGCGTTGATGCCGCGCTCGGCAAGGTAGTTGCGCAGCAGGCCGTCGTAGCTGGTGGCAAGGCGCTTGCCTTCAAGCTCGGCGGCGGAGCTGAAGTCGCCTACCGGCCCGGCGAAGCGGAAGGTGGAGGCGGCGAATCCCAGCGGAAGCAGCTCTTCTGCTTCCACCTCGGCGTCCAGGAGCAGGTCGCGGCCGGTGATGCCGACGTCGAGCGTTCCCTGCCCCACGTATACTGCGATGTCGCGGGGACGGAGGAAGAAGAACTCGATGTCGTTGTCGGGGTCCACCATGACCAGCTCACGGCTGTCGCGCCGCTGGCGGTATCCGGCTTCGGAGAGCATGGCGGAGGCGGCTTCGGACAGGGAGCCTTTGTTGGGGACGGCTACTCGCAGCATGGGAAATTCTTTCTGGATTTGAAATGTCTAGGTGTTCAAGCAGTGCAGGCCACGGCAGGAACCGGCGGCAAAAGGCGCGCCGGACCGGTGGCTACAGATGCTTGTAGACGTCTTCCAGAGTCAGGCCTTTGGCGAGCATCAGAACCTGCAGGTGGTACAGCAGCTGGGAGATTTCCTCGGCCGCGGCTTCATCGGATTCATATTCGGCAGCCATCCATACTTCGGCTGCTTCCTCAACGACTTTTTTGCCGATGCCGTGAACACCGGACTCCAATTCAGCGACGGTGCGGGAGCCTTCCGGGCGGGTGGCTGCCTTCTCGCTGAGCTCAGCGAACAGCGTCTCGAAATTCTTCACGCCCTCCAGCCTACTTGCTGCGGCCGCAAGGGCGCTTCCCGGGCCCTTGCATGACGGGCGCGATGTGAGGGAATACACACCGCACCCGTCCGCTGGAGCGTTTAGTTGCGGTACTGCTTGAGGACGACGGCGGTGGCCAGTGCCGCGGTCACGGCTTCGTGGCCCTTGTCCTCCTTGGAGCCCGGCAGGCCGGCGCGGTCCAGGCCCTGCTGCTCGTTGTCGCATGTGAGCACGCCAAAGCCCACCGGCACTCCGGTGGAGACGCTGACGTCGGTGAGGCCCGACGTCGCGGCCTGGCAGACGTAGTCGAAGTGCGGGGTTCCGCCGCGGATTACGACGCCGAGGGCAACCACGGCGTCAAAGTGCGGTGCCAGCCGCGCGGCAGCCACCGGAAGCTCAAAGCTGCCGGGAACCCGCAGGACGGTGGGCTCGGCGATGCCGGCGTCCTTGGCTGCCCGGAGCGCGCCGTCCAGGAGCCCGTCCATGATCTGGGTGTGCCAGCTGGCTGCGATGATCGCCAGTTTCAGCTGCGAGGTTTCGGCCGGATTGAGGGTGCTGAGGTCAATGTCGGGGGCGCCGTGTCCGCTCATGGGTTCTTCTATTCCGTTCGTTCTTGGAGACGTCAGTCTTGTTCGTGGTCGTAGGGGGTTTCGGGGGCCGGCACGGAAACGGGAGCCACTTGGGTGTCCAGCAGCAGGCGGTGTTCCATGCGGTCCTTCTTGGTACGCAGGTACCGGATGTTCTGTTCACGGGACGGCACCTCGGTGGGCACCATTTCCACGACCTTCACCCCGGCCTTGGCCAGCCTGTTCTGCTTGTCGGGGTTGTTGCTCAACAGCCGTACCTCGTGCAGCCCCATCTCGGCGAGGATCTGGGCTGCGGCTTTGTAGCACCGGGCATCAACGGGCAGGCCCAGCTGCTCATTGGCTTCCACAGTGTCGAAGCCTGCTTCCTGCAGCGCGTAGGCCTTGATCTTGTTGGCCAGGCCGATGCCCCGGCCTTCCTGGCCCCGCAGGTAGAGCAGGGTGCCGCCGTTGTCCCGGATCAGTTCCAGTGCGAAGGCAAGCTGTTCACCGCAGTCGCACCGGTACGAACCGAAGACGTCGCCGGTCAGGCACTCGGAGTGCAGGCGCACCAGGGGAGCTTTTCCATCGGTGGGAGGGTTGGGGGAACTGACGGCCAGGTGCTCAACGCCGGTCACGAGGTCCGTCCATGCCTGGGCCACGAAGTCGCCAAAGGCAGTGGGAAGTTGGACGATGGGCCCTCCGCTGACGGGATGGGGCGCTTCACCGGACACCGCGTGGGGCTTCCGGTGACCGTCCTGGTGGCTGTCGTCGCTGGCTGCCGCTGCCGTCATGGCTTCTCCTTCTCTTCGCCCGGGACCGCCCGGGCATCCTCCTGCGGGACTCCCCCGGCCCCGGCTTCAAGATACGCCACGAGGTCCTCGATGGAGATCAGGGGGCACCCATGTTCAGCTGCGAACGAACGGAGCCCGTCCAGGCGCATCATTTCACCGTCGTCATACACCACTTCCGCGATCACCCCGACAGGCTCCAGGCCCGCCAGGCGGCACAGGTCCACTGCGGCCTCCGTATGGCCCTGGCGTTCCCGCACACCTCCGTCAACTGCCCGCAGCGGGAAAATATGCCCCGGACGGGTCACGGAGGCAGGAACCGCATATGGGTCCGCGAGGATGCGGGCGGTCAGGGCGCGGTCCGTCGCAGAGATGCCGGTGCTGACACCTGTGGCGGCGTCGCAGGACACGGTGTAGGCGGTGCCCTTCGCGTCCTCATTGACGGCCGTCATGGGAGGCAGGGCCAGGGCGTCGGCGCGGTCTCCGGTCAACGGCACGCAGATGACGCCGGAGCTGTACCGGATGGTCCAGCCCATCAGTGCCGGGGTGGCGTGCTGGGCGGCGAAGATGATGTCGCCCTCGTTCTCCCGGTCCTCGTTGTCGACAACCAGCACGGGCCGGCCGGCAGCCATGGCGCGCACGGCGTCGTCAATGGAGTCAAGTCCCCTGGCTGGTGTGCCCGGTGTGGCCGGTGCTGCGGCGGCCACGGGTGCGGCGGCGGTGCTGGATTCCAGGTCTACTGCGGCGTTCACCGTGCACCTCCCGCGATGGCTGCTTCCGTCCCGCCTGCCGCGCCGGTCCCAGATGCTGCAGTGCCACTGAAGGCAAGCAGGCGTTCGGTGTATTTGGCCAGCACATCCACTTCCAGGTTGACCCGGCTGCCGGTGGTCTTGGTGCCCAGCCCGGTTTCGGCCAGGGTGGTGGGAATCAGGCCCACTTCGAACCAGGGCTCCTGCTCGGCTGCCGGGCTGACTTCCGTTACCGTAAGGGAGACGCCGTCAATGGCGATGGAACCCTTTTCGGCGATGTAGCGGGCCAGGTTGGTGGGCACGCCAAAGCGCAGCCGTTCCCAGTTGCCCTGGGGTTCGCGTTCCAGCAGGACGCCTACACCGTCCACATGTCCCTGCACCACGTGCCCGTCCAGGCGGCCGCCCGCGGGGACGCAGCGCTCCAGATTAACGGTGTCCCCGGCGGCAAGCTCGCCGATGGTGCTGCGGACCAGGGTTTCGCCCATAACGTCCACGCTGAAGTCCTTGCCGTCAATTTCGGTCGCGGTGAGGCAGACTCCGTTGACGGCGATCGAGCCGCCCAGTGCCAGGCCCTCGGTGGAGCCGGGCGCGTGCAGGCGAAGGGTGGCGCTGGTGTCGCCGTCACGCTCCACGGACAGCACTTGCCCCTGCTCGGCAATAATTCCGGTGAACATCAGTAGCCTCCCTGGGCTTGCTCCGCGGTGGCGCGGGTTGGTTGGTGGTCGAGTGCAACTTTGCGCTGCGGTCTGAGGTGCAGTCGAAGGTCCCGGCCCAGCATGCGGACCGCGCCGCCGTCGGACAGGTCCCATTCCCACTGCTGGGCGTCGGGGAGGCTGGTGATGCCCAGCCCGTTCAACGAGGGGGTGCCGGATCCCAGCAGGGTTGGCGCCAGGTACACGATGAGTTCATCCACCAGGCCTGCTGCCAGGAAGGAGCTGAGGATGCTGGAGCCGCCCTCCACCATGACGTGCCGGGTGCCGGCGTCGTACAACATGGACAGCGCCTGCCGCGGGTCCCGGGTGGGAAGGTGCACGGCCAGGCCGTCGTCGCCGTGGATGGCGGCGTCCTCCGGAATCCCGCGGAGCCCCATGACGGCCCGGACTGGCTGCTTTGGCGCCGGGTTGCCCTCGGTGTCCCGGGCGGTCAGCCGGGGGTTGTCCACCAGTACGGTCTGGGTGCCCACCAGGATGGCGTCGATGCGGCTGCGGATCCCGTGGTTATCGGCCAGGGACTCTGCGCTGGAGATCCACTGGCTGGTGCCGTCTTCGGCAGCGATCCGCGCGTCCAGTGTCTGGGCGATGTGGAGGGTGACGAAGGGGCGCTTGGCAGCCACTGCCTCGAACCACTGGCGGTTCAGGTCCAGCGCCTCGTCTGCGCCAAGGCCGCTCCGGACCCGGACGCCGGCCGCACGCAGGGTTGCGGCGCCACCGGCAGCGGGGTCATGGGGGTCGTCCACCGCGTACACCACATCGTTGATCCCGGCGGCGATGATCGCCTCCGTGCACGGGCCGGTGCGGCCCACATGGTTGCAGGGCTCCAGCGTGACCACCATGGTGCAGCCGGACAGATCCAGGCCGACGGCGGCAGCCCGGGCAATGGCGTCGGCCTCGGCATGCGCGGTGCCGGCTCCGCGGTGGTAACCCGTGACGAGTTCCCGTCCGTCAGGACCGACGACGACGGCACCCACCAGGGGATTTGCACCGCGCGGTCCCTGCAGGGCTGCCTGGAGGGCATGTTCCATGGCCCGGGTTTCTTCCGCACTGAAGGCCGTGACCACCCCGGCGGCAGTTTGAAGTTCCACGGCGTCCGTCATGCGGTGGCCGTTGCTGGCTGCCTGGACGCGGAATGAGGGCACGCCATCGAAGCGGCAGGAGTTTCGGCGTTAAAGAGCCATCGCTGGGGGTTCATTCGTGTGTCGTTCCTTCCCTGTCGAACCGCGATGGCTCCGGGGATACGACAGCAGAACGCTGCGCAGCGCGATGGCTGCACAGATACAGCTGTACGTGCTTCTCTCATCCAGACTTTAACTGTCGGTACCGGAATTCCACCGGTTCAACCGTCCGCCGGAATTCTCCTGGAGAGAACACCGGCTCGCGGGTCGCGGACTGTCACCGCCGGTTCGGACTTACACCGACCCCGGAGCACGTATGTGTGTTGCTATTGTGCCACAACCGGAAGGGGCTCCCGGTTATTCCGTCGCCGCACGTAATGTGCGGGCACCCTTGGCACGCAGCAGGTCGATGGCCGCGGCGGGATCCTCAGCGCCGTAAACGGCGGAGCCTGCCACGAAGACATTGGCGCCCGCCTCAGCGGCGCGCTCAATGGTGTCCTCGGTGATGCCGCCGTCCACCTGGATGGCCACGGCCGCCCCTGATCCGTCCACGGCCGCGCGGGCCCTGCGGATCTTGGGCAGGGTGACATCCAGGAAGGCCTGCCCGCCGAAGCCTGGCTCCACGGTCATGATGAGCAGCATGTCCAACTCCGGCAGCATGTCCAGGTAGGGCTCCACGGGGGTTGCGGGGCGCAGGGCCATCCCCGCCTTGGCTCCCCTGCTCCTCAGCTCCCTGGCCAGCTTGATGGGTGCGATGGAGGCTTCGGCGTGGAATGTGACCGATGCCAGGCCCGCGTCAGCGAACCCCGGAGCCCAGCGGTCGGCATCGGCAATCATGAGGTGGGCGTCGAGCGGAACCGGGCTGACGGCCTGGATGCGCTGGACGACGGGAAGTCCGATGGTCAGGTTGGGGACGAAGTGGTTGTCCATGACGTCCACGTGCACGGCGTCGGCATTGCTGATCCGTCGAAGTTCGGCCTCAAGGTTGACGAAGTCGGCGGAGAGGATGCTCGGGTTGATGCAGCACTGCGTCAAGTGTGTGCCTTTCGGTCGGAGGTGCGGTGGTCCCACGGAGGGATGCTGGGGTGGTTGAAAGCTGCACGGGTGTTTCTCCCGTTCAGGCCTTCTTCTTGATCAGGGCCAGGAACATGGCGTCGGTGTGGTGAATGTGGGGCCAAAGCTGGGCTGTCATGTCGTGCCCCGCATCGAGGCTTCCGGTCAGGCTGACGGCGTCAAGGGCGGCGCCGGCGTCGAGGAGCTCAAGGTCATCACGCTTGCGCAGGACGTCCGCCACCACCGCAGTGGTCTCGGCCGGATGCGGGGAACAGGTCACATAGGCCACCACTCCCCCGGGACGGACTGCCGCAAGGGCGGAGGACAGCAGCTCGCGCTGCAGCGGGCCCAGGTCCGTGATGTCCTTGGGAGAACGCCGCCATCGGGACTCCGGCCTGCGCCGCAGTGCCCCCAGCCCGGTGCAGGGAACGTCAACCAGCACACGGCTATACCGTTCGGGCTGCTCAGCTCCCACTTCCCGGCCGTCCCCGGTGCGGACCTGCCAGCTCCCGTGCGGAACAGCGGACAGCGCCTGGCTGACGAGCTTTGCCCTGTGCGGCGCGGGTTCGTTCGCCAGCAGCGTGGCACCGCGCTGGTGCGCCAGGGCACCAAGGAGGGCAGCTTTTCCTCCCGGGCCGGCGCAGAGATCGAGCCATGCTTCTTCTGCAGTGGACGGAAGCGCTTCTTTGGTGGGCGCCGCGCCATCTTCGCCTGCATTCCCTGATGCCGCGCCGAGGTCCACGCCCGCAAGGGCCCTGGCCACCAACTGGGAACCAACGTCCTGCACCCGCGTGGTGCCCGCGCGCACGGATGCAAGGCGGCCCAGGTCCCCGCCACTGGAGAGAGCGGAACCTTCCACCAGCTCGCCGGGGGCAGCACCGTTTTCCAGGGCTTCGTCCAGGCTGCCCAAGCCGGGAAGGGCCACCAGGTTGACCACCGGGGCCGCGTTGTCCGCCTCCAGCAGGCTGTCGATTTCGGTGGCGGGCCGGCCGTGGGCCACAAGCGACTGGCGCATGGCCCGGACGATCCATTCGGGGTGGGCGAACCGGAGCGCGGCAATCTTCGTCTGGTCGGTTTCACCTTCCACCAGCAGGTCCAGCCACTCTTCAAGGGTCCGTGCGGACACTTTTCGCAGGACCGCGTTGATCAAGGCGGAGGGACCGGCGCCGATGACGGCGCGGGCCAGCCCGACGGTCTGGTCCAGCGCTGCGTGCGCCGGGACCCTCATGGCCAGCAGCTGGTGCGTGCCGATGCGGAGGGCGTCCAGGACGGCGGGATCCAGTTGGGACAGGGGCCGGTCCACGCACCGGGCCAGGATGGCGTCATAGGTGCCTTGGCCACGCAGGGCCCCGTAGCTCAGCTCGGTGGCAAACCCGGCATCCCGCTTGTCCAGGTGGTGGTGCCGGATCCGGGCGGGCAGCACCAGGTTGGCGTAGGCATCCTCCTCAGCCACGGCGCGGAGGACTTCGAAGGCCACCAGGCGGGCGGGGTCGGCACGCCTGGTCCGCTGCGACGGCGCCTGCTCCGTGAAGTTCCGTTTTGGCCCGCGGTTGCGTTCCCGCCCCTTGGCATTGCGCCTGCTGGTGTCCGGGGGCCCGCCCTTGCCACGGCCGCCAGCGGGTCCACCGCTGCTGCCATGGCCGTTCCGCCCGGCCCCGCCCCGTCCTCCGGTGCTGCCTTGTCCGCCTGTGTTGCCACCGGAGCTGCTCATTCGAACACCACACTTTCCAGAGAAGCCATGCCGCGTGCCCAGTCGGCTGCGGCCATCATCTTTTTCCCGGCGGGCTGGATCCGGGTGAGTTCCACGGCATGCGACCCTGTTCCCACCAACACGGTCTTCCCGTGGAGCGATACCGTGCCTGGGGGCAGGTCAGTGACATCCGGCCGGAGCCGCACAGGCTCGAGTTTGACCCGCTGACCGTCGAGCAGGGTCCAGGCGCCCGGCTCCGGGGTGACGCCGCGCGCCTGCCTGCTGATGGCCAGCGCGGGATGGGTCCAATTGAGGTGGCCGTCCTCCAGGGTCAGCTTCGGCGCAAGTGATACTTCCCCGGCCTGCGGCTGGGGGGAGGCTTTTCCAGCATCGATGGCCGACAATGTCTGTGCCAGCAGCACCGCACCGCTGTGGGACAGCCGCTCCAGCAGGTCACCTGCGGTGTCCTGCTGTTTGACGGCCTCCGTGAGGGTGCCGAAGACAGGCCCGGTGTCCAGGCCTTCCTCGAGTTGGAAGGTAACAGCACCGGTGACGTCATCACCGGCGATGACGGACCGCTGGACAGGGGCGGCCCCGCGCCAGGCGGGAAGCAGGGAGAAGTGAAGGTTCACCCAGCCGTGCCGCGGGATGCCCAAGGCTGCGGGCGGAACCAGGCCGCCATAAGCGACGATGGCGGCAACATCCGGCTGCACGGCGGAGATTTTGGCGATGGCCTCCGCGTCCAGGCGGGCGGCATGGATGACATCGATGCCCAGCTCAGCGGCCCGTTGCGCAACCGGCGACGGCGTCAGCACGCGTTTCCGGCCGATGGGCGCATCGGGACGGGTCAGGACGGCGACGACCTCGAACCCGGCGTTGACCAGCGCGTCCAGGGATGGGACTGCGACGGCGGGGGTTCCCGCGAAGAGGACCCTCACCCGGCTGCGCCGAAGCTGGAGCCGGGGGTGCTGTTTCCGCCGAAGCTGGACCCGCCGAAACTCGAGCCCACGCTTTTGGCGCGTTTGGCCGTGGTGCGTTCGGTCACGGCGTCGTAATTGGCATTGCGGATGGACCGCAACGCAGCCTTCCGGTCCTCGCCCTCAAGCCGGTCGGTGTAGAGGATGCCGTCCAGGTGGTCGTTCTCGTGCTGGAAGCAGCGTGCCAGCATCC
The DNA here is from genome assembly GCF_057073715.1 of Arthrobacter sp. E1SS-5. Classification (NCBI taxonomy): domain Bacteria; kingdom Bacillati; phylum Actinomycetota; class Actinomycetes; order Micrococcales; family Micrococcaceae; genus Arthrobacter; species Arthrobacter sp. E1SS-5. The sequence goes on along the minus strand of NZ_CP172703.1, from coordinate 1,785,228 downwards.
CCTCCCCTTCGATGGAAACCGGATTTCCATGCATGTCCACGCCGGTGACCCGCGTGGACCGGTAGCGGCGGACCGGGAACCCGAGGCCCGGGATGGAGAGGCAGCCTTCCACGTGGTCCGGCTGGTAGTCCGCGCTGTTCTCCAGCACAGGGTTGATGATGTGCCCTTCGACGCCGTCGATGCGGTAGGTGAAGACGCGCTTGCTGACGCCGACCTGGGGCGCTGCAAGGCCGGCGCCGTCCACGTCCTCCATGGTCTCGGTCATGTCGGCGACCAGTTTGGCAAGCTCGGGTCCGAATTCCGTCACGGGATCGGCAACTGTGCGCAGCACAGGATCGCCGATGATGCGGATATTCAGAATAGCCATGCGCTGTTTGTCCTCACGGTTGGCGGCAATTGGAACTTATCCAGTTTAGGTGCAGCTGTGGCGGCTGCACGGAGCTAGGCGGTGCGGGCCTGGGCCAGCGGCGGCGGGGCGATGGGCAGCAGGGCCGTGCCGGCACTGATGGTGTCAGCGTTCAGTTCCCAGACCCGGCGCAGCGCGCAGAACTTCCACCAGTGGTGCTTGAGCACTTCGGGGTTGGCCCGGACGGGCCGGACTTCTGTCTCACCGATGGCAACGGCCAGCAGGACCGGGTTTTCCCCATACTTCCAGGGCTCCCAGGTTCCGGCCTCCGCATCCACCAGGCTTTCTTCCGCCTTCATCCCGGCTACCAGCTGCATGACCACTTTGTCATCCAGGGGCTTGACCAGCCCGTCCCGGGTGGTGCCCTTGGTCTTGTAGTCGATCAGGCAGATGCGTCCGTTGATACGCGCTACCAGGTCAAGGGTTCCGGCGTAGCCCACGGAGTCGTTCCACACCGTGATTTCGGGAGCGATGGGCTCCACCCGGAAGAGTTCCCACCATTCGTCGAAGCGGACCGCGAAGGCTTCCTCGCCGTTGGCGGCCAGGGCTTCGCGTGCCTCCTTCATGGCGTGCGGGCGCCCAAGCGCACGCAGTGCCACCTGCTCGCAGTAGTAATGGACACGGTCCCCCCGCCTGGCGGCATCGTCACGGTAGGTTTCTGCAGCCTTGGCAGCGCGGTTGATGGCCTGCTTGATCTTGGCCGGGCTCCCCAGGCAGTCCGAGAGCAGCGGGTCATTGGCCAGGCTGCTGGCACCCATGTATCCAAACCACCCGTCGAGGCCGTGCGGCTGCTGGCTGATCACGGTGGTGATGGAAGGCACGGCGAACTGCTCAGACGTTGACCGTGCGTACATCCGGCCGTATTCGGTGGCGTGGGCGAGAAGCGGATCAGTCATACAAAAGACTCTTTCACAGGGGGCCGACAAAAGCTCCAAGGGCCGGAGCTGCACACGAAAAAGGTCCGTCTCCGCTGCTGATGAGCGGAAACGGACCTCTGCGGTGGGCGATACTGGGTTCGAACCAGTGACCTCTTCGGTGTGAACGAAGCGCGCTACCACTGCGCCAATCGCCCCGATGCATTTGAATGCTAGCCCACCACTGCCCCATTTCAAAAATCGGCCCCGGCGCCCCGACGCACCCCCGTGCAGAAGTGCCTCCAGCAGCACGTCGGACCCGTAGCCCGGCCGCGGAAGCAGCCACCCGGCGTCGTAAATTACACGCCTGTAAGTCCCTGAACCCTTGGAATCACGCGGAAGCAGAGGCCATTCCACGTCAGGCGGCCGGAGCGATTTGGAGTTTCCCGGAACCTCCTATATTGTTTTTACTCGTTGGAACGCGAGGAAATGCCGGAAACGGCAAGGAATCAACCCTCCAAAATGCGGACGTAGCTCAGCTGGTAGAGCACCACCTTGCCAAGGTGGATGTCGCGAGTTCGAATCTCGTCGTCCGCTCGCAGGACACTGTCACAGCAAACATTCTTCGGAATCGACGCTAACACGGTGGGTTGGCCGAGAGGCGAGGCAGCGGCCTGCAAAGCCGTATACACGGGTTCGAATCCCGTACCCACCTCGGTGAAAACCATGGACTCCGGATTTTTCGGAGTCAATGGGCGATTGGCGCAGCGGTAGCGCGCTTCCCTGACACGGAAGAGGTCACTGGTTCGATCCCAGTATCGCCCACTGGCAAGGAAACTTGCCCGCAGTACCGCCGGTTTACCGGAACAACCTGCACGCGGACGTAGCTCAGCTGGTAGAGCACCACCTTGCCAAGGTGGATGTCGCGAGTTCGAATCTCGTCGTCCGCTCTCTTTTATCCCACTTACCGGGCTTCCGGTTCCGGGCGATTGGCGCAGCGGTAGCGCGCTTCCCTGACACGGAAGAGGTCACTGGTTCGATCCCAGTATCGCCCACCACGAAAAGCAGCTCTCCGGAGCTGCTTTTGTCGTTTCCCCGCATCCGCTCCGGGCGAACGAAATTCCCTTGGCACCCCTTCTCCGCCCCGATAGGATCGAATGCGCGAGGAGCGACCTGGCTCCGCGATAGAAGGGAGGTGCTCGTGGGTTTGATTGACGATCTAAAGGGCAAGGCTCAGGGTCTCATCCGCGGCAACGAGCAGGCCATCAAGGACGGCATCACCAAGGCCGGCGATTTCGTCGACACCAGGACCGGCGGCAAGTACGCGGGCCATGTCGACAAAATCCAGGATGGCGCTTCCAAGCTCATTGACAAGAACGGAACCCCGGGCCAGGCACCTGCCGCCGGGCAGGTTCCGCCGGCAGCTCCTGGAAATCCGGTTCCGCCGGTAGACAGGGCTCCGTAAAGGATTTGGCCAGGGCCTTGCCCCTGCACGTCAACGGGGCGCGGGTCCCGCCGGGAGGCGGCGCCCGCGCCTTTGGCGTTTAAGGGGCGCCCGCGCCTTTGGCGTCCAAGGACTGTCTGCCCGTGGCCCGGTTGAGGCTGTGCCAGCAATGCCCTGTAATTCCCGCTTCCCCGTACCCTCCCGGTAGCCTGCGGGTATGCCCAAGTCCTCCGCATCTTCCGCCACTCCCCCTGCCGCCCGGACCAGGTTTGATTCCCGGCCCGTCGTGGCGGGGATTGTCACTGCGCTGGTGGGCTTCACCTCGTCGTTCGCCGTCGTCCTGGCCGGGCTCAGGGCAGTGGGGGCCGATCCCGCCCAGGCAGCGTCCGGCCTGCTGGCACTGACGCTCGCCGTCGGTCTTGGCGTCCTTGTCCTCGCGTGGCGGTCCAAGGTCCCGGTAACGCTGGCCTGGTCCACGCCGGGCGCGGCGCTGCTTGCGGCGTCAGGAATGCCCGACGGCGGGTGGCCGGCCGCCGTCGGAGCCTTCGTTGCCGCCGGGCTGCTGCTCGCCCTGACCGGTTTGGTGCCGGCGCTCGGCAGGGTGATGGCGGCGATCCCCTCGTCCCTGGCCCAGGCGATGCTGGCCGGGGTCCTGCTGCAGCTCTGCCTGGCACCCTTCAAGGCCCTGGGCACAGTGCCTGTGTTTGTGGCACCGGTGATTCTCTGCTGGCTGGCGATGATGAAGTTTGCCCCGCGCTGGGCTGTGCCCGCCGCCTTGCTTATGGCCCTGGCTGTGATCGGTATTTCCCTGGCATCCGCCGGTACGCCCGTGGATCCCGGCGCCCTGATGCCCGCACCCGCGTGGACCACGCCAGCCTTCAGCCTGCAGGCCATGGCAGGGATCGCCCTCCCGTTGTTCGTGGTGACCATGGCCTCGCAGAATGTGCCCGGCGTGGCGGTGCTGCGTTCCTTCGGATATGGGACACCATGGCGGCCGGCCATGCTGGTCACGGGAGCGGGGACAGTTGCCGCGGCGCCATTCGGCGGCCATGCCATCAACCTTGCAGCGCTGAGCGCCGCCCTGGCAGCCGGCGAGGAAGCGGGCGCGGACCGAAGCAGGCGCTGGGTGGCCGGCTTTACGTCCGGGCTGGCCTACCTGATGCTGGCCGCCGTCTCCACCGCACTGGTCTCCATGGTGAACCGGGCACCGGCAGGGATGCTCGAAGCCGTGGCGGGTTTGGCCCTGCTGGGAACGCTGGCTTCGGCCGTGTCTGCCGCACTGGCGCGCCCGGAAGACCGTATCGCCCCCGCTGTCACCTTCCTGATGGCTGCTTCAGGGCTGTCCTTTGCAGGCATCGGCTCAGCCTTCTGGGCACTCCTGGCCGGCCTGCTGGTCCGGGGAGCACTGGTCAGGCGGGAGAAGCCGGGGCAAAGCGGCGGCGAACCGGAAACCCGTTAGGAAGGCTCGTGGTTCTGGCCTTCGCGGGCCAGGGCGGTGAGGCGGGAGACGGCGCGGAAGTACTTTTTCATGTACCCGCCGGTCATCATTTCCTCGGTGAACAGCTTGTCGAACGGAACGCCGCTGGCCAGGATGGGCACGTCCTTGTCGTAGAGCCGGTCCGCCAGCACCACGAAGCGCAGCGCCACGGCCTGCTCCGTGATGGTTTCCACGTTCCGCCACACCACGCCGTCGATGCCGTCGATCAACTGGCGGTAACGGCTGGGGTGCACGCCGGCGAGGTGGTGGATGAGCGTGGAGAATTCGTCCTGGGCCACAGTCTTGCCATCGAACTCCGCCTTCATGTGCGCGTTGAGCTCGCTGTTCCTCAGCGGGGCCGGCGCGGCGGGAAGGCCACGGTGCCGGAAGTCCTCGCCGTCGATGCGGATCACCTCGAACTGGTCTGCCAGGACCTGGATTTCGCGCTGGAAGTCCACAGCGGCGAACCGGCCGTCGCCCAGGGAGCCCGGCAGGGTGTTGGAGGTGGCGGCAAGCTTGACGCCGGCATCCGCCAATTCGCGCATGAGCCGGGACATCAGGACGGTGTCGCCCGGATCGTCCAGTTCGAATTCGTCAATGCAGACCAGCTGGTAGCTGCTCAAGGCGTCCACCGTCTTGCGGAAGGACAGTGCCCCCACCAGGTTGGTGTACTCCACGAAGGTACCGAACGCCTTGGGGCCCGGGGCTGCGTGCCACAGGGACGCCAGCAGGTGCGTCTTGCCCACGCCGAAGCCGCCATCCAGGTAGATGCCTGCCCTGGAATCGTCCTTCTTGCCGAACAGCTTCTTGAAAAGCCCGCCCCCGTTGCCTGACCCCACGCCGTCGGCAAATCCCTGGAGGGCGCGCACGGCGGCGGCCTGGCTGGGCTGCTTGGGGTCCGGGCGGTAGCTCGAAAAGGAAACCTCCCCAAACCGCGGCGATGGGTAGAAGCCCTTTAAGAGTTCGTCCACCGAAACTGCCGGAGTGCGGGCGGCAAGCTGTTCGATCTGTACCAAGGTGGTCCGTTCTGCTGGTGGTTGGTCCCCAGAAAGGATACCGGCAATGCGGGGCGTACCCCGGCGGGAGGCCGTCCAGCCGCCCCGCCACGTGATGAAGGCAACATTTCCCCCTATTAACGGAATACGGACAACCTCCCGGGCGCTGGCTAGGGTGGGAAGAGGTTCCAACGCATGTTCCGCGGTTTCCCGTGCTCTTACTGAAAGGCCAAGCCATGCCCTACCCGGTTGAACAGAATGAAAAGTTCGCAGCCTATGCCCACCCGGAGCGGCTCGTTTCCACCGAGTGGCTCGCAGCTGCCATCGAGAACGGCGCGGTGGCAAAGGGCGAGCTGATCATTGTGGAGTCCGACGAGGACGTGCTGCTCTACGAGACCGGCCACATCCCCGGCGCCGTCAAGATCGACTGGCACACCGACCTGAACGACGAAGTGTCGCGTGACTACATCGACGGCGCGGCATTCGCCGAACTGGCCGCAGCCAAGGGCATTTCCCGGGACAGCACCGTGGTCATCTACGGCGACAAGTCCAACTGGTGGGCCGCCTACGCCCTCTGGGTGTTCACGCTCTTCGGTCACCAGGACGTCCGGCTGCTCGACGGCGGCCGGGACAAGTGGGTTGCCGAAGGCCGCGAACTGATCAAGGACAAGCCAACACCTGCCCGCGGCGACTACCCGGTGGTCGAGCGCGACGACGCCCCCATCCGGGCCTTCAAGGATGACGTCCTGGCCCACCTGGGCAAGCCGCTCATCGACGTCCGCTCCCCCGAGGAATACACCGGTCAGCGCACCCACATGCCTGCCTATCCCGAAGAAGGCGCGCTGCGCGGCGGACACATCCCCACCGCAGCGTCCATCCCGTGGGCCCGCGCCGCTGCCGCCGACGGCACCTTCCGCAGCCGGGAGGAACTGGAGGCCATCTACCTGGGCGAGGCCGGCCTCACCGAGGGCGACGACGTGGTGGCCTACTGCCGCATCGGCGAACGTTCCAGCCACACGTGGTTCGCCCTTAAGTACCTCCTGGGCTTCGATTCCGTCCGGAACTACGACGGATCCTGGACCGAGTGGGGCAACGCCGTGCGCGTTCCAATCGTCAAAGGCGCCGAGCGCGGGTCCGTGCCCGTCGCCGTCGGAGCCTGACCCTCTGCTCCCCCGCGTAGAATTGGACCGATGACTACTCAAGCTTTGCCTTCCGCACTGGCGGCCATCGTGGATGATTTCCAGGCCCTGTCCGAGCCCGAGCGGCTGCAGCTGTTGCTGGAGTTTTCGGAGGGACTGCCGGAGCTCCCCGACCGGCTCAAGGACCACCCTGAGCTCCTTGAGCAGGTGGTGGAGTGCCAGTCGCCGCTGTTCCTCACCATCGAGACAGAGACCAACGACGCCGGTCCCGCCGGCGAAGTGCGCCTCTACTTCAAGGCGCCCGCCGAGGCCCCCACCACCCGGGGTTTCGCCGGTGTCCTGCACGAGGGCCTGGACGGTCTGTCCGCAGCAGAGATCCTGTCCGTGCCGGATGACATGCCGGAACTGCTGGGGCTTACCCGCGCCATCACCCCGCTGCGCATGCGCGGCATGACCGCGATGCTGGGCAGGATCAAGCGCAAGGTGGCGGCGGCGTCCGGGACGCAGGCCTGACGCGCATCCATGGCGCGTAAATACCCAGCCCAGGGAACCCCGGCAACAGCGGCACTGACCGCGGCCGGGGTTCCCTTTGTGCTGCACCCCTACACCCACGATCCCTCCGCCGCGAGCTACGGCGCCGAAGCTGCGGAGGCCTTGGGCATCGAACCGTCCCGCGTCTTCAAGACTTTGATGGTGGACGTCGAGGGCAGGCTCGCGGTGGGCATCGTCCCGGTGAGCGGGAGCCTGGACTTGAAGGCCATGGCCGCCGCCCTGGGTGCCAAGAAGGCCGCCATGGCCGATCCTGCCGCAGCCCAGCGGCGCACCGGATACGTCCTGGGTGGCATCTCCCCGCTGGGCCAGCGCCAGCCGTCCCCCACAGTATTGGATTCCAGCGCCCTGGCCCTGGACACCGTGCTGGTATCGGGCGGCAGGCGGGGCCTGGACATTGAGCTCGCCCCGGCCGACCTGGTCCGCCTGACCAACGCCGTCGCGGCGCCCATCGGCTCACTGACGGCCGGGTAAGCCTCCGCCGTTCGCAGATTTTTCAGGGCTGGTGGCACGACCGGTGAAGTTGTCCATGGTCTGGTTGACTCCCAGCACGTCCATAAGCCGGTCAAAGAGGCCGACCGGAAGGACGCGGAGGACCGGCAGCAGGTTCACGAGCGGCGGCAGGACCAGCTTTCGCCGGCCGGCCTCGATGGCGTCGAGGACCTTGGTTGCCACGTCTTCTTCCTGGAGGATCGGGAGGAGCATGGGCCAGCGGGTCTGGACGCCGTCGAACATTCCGGTATCGATGTAGTAGGGGCACACCACCAGGGTGTTGACGCCAAGCCGTGCGGCACGGACCTCGGCGCGCAGCGACTCGTTGAAGCCGTAGGCGGCGAACTTGCTGGCGGAGTAGTCGGTCTGGCGTGCGACGCCCACCAGACCGGCAGCGCTGGCGACAGTGACCACGGTTCCGTGGCGCCGGCTTGCCATCCCGGCGAGGAACGCACGCGTTACCCAGTACAGGGCCATGACGTTGACGTTCATGGTCCGTTCGATGGCCTCGTCCGTGGCATCAAGGAGCGGTTGCCCGCTGACCACCCCGGCGTTGTTGACCAGGACGTCCACGGGGCCGGCTGCGGCGGCGGCAGCAGCCACCGCTTCCCGGTCGGTGACGTCCACGGCCCGGGCCTCGGCTGACCCTCCTGCCGCCCTGATCTCGTCCCGCACCGCTGCACCGGCTTTTGCGTCCACGTCCCAGATGACCACCCGGCTTCCACGCCGCGCCGCTCCGAGGGCCATGCGGCGGCCCAACCCGCTTCCCCCTCCCGTGATCAACAGTGTTGCACCGGAAAGTCGGGTTCCTTTGGCCATGTCAGTTCTCCTGGTGTGGGTGGTACGGGTTATGGGTGGTACGGGCAGTGTCCTACCGGCTTCGGGGGAAGCGGCTCAGCAGGGTGACTGCACCCTTCATGATCCGTGCATACGTCCGGTTGGACATGCCGGGAGCGGGCGCCACCCGGAGCAGCCGCTGTACGGCTATCGTCTGCGGTTCGGTGTACTTCAGGATTCCTTCCCGCCCGTGGCGGCGCCCGGCACCGGAGTCCTTCATCCCGCCAATCGGCGCGTCATGGGAGGCCCACGTGGCAGCGTAGCCTTCATTGACGTTGACGGTGCCCGTCAAAAGCCTGCGGGCCACCTCTTCCCCGTGCCGGGCTGACCAGACGCTGCCGTTCAGCCCAAAGTCGGAATCATTGGCCAGTGCCACGGCTTCGTCGTCGTCCGCTGCCCGGTAGACGGCAACAACGGGCCCGAACGTCTCCTCCCGGGCCAGCAGCATGTCCGGGGTGACTCCTGCCAGGACGGTGGGTTCATAGAACAATGGCCCCAGGTCCGGCCTCCGCCGTCCGCCGGTGAGAATCTGCGCCCCTTTGGCAACTGCGTCCTGGACGTGGCGGTCCACCCGCTTCACCTGTGCCGCGCTGATGAGGGACCCCATGCCAAAGTCCCAGTCCGGTCCCGGACCCATCCGGATCCCCTTCACCTGGGCCGTGAAGGCTGCCAGGAAGCTGTCGTAAACGGCAGCGTGGACGTAGATCCGTTCAATGCTCACGCACAGCTGGCCGGAATTCGAAAAACACGCGTGCACCGCGCCGCTGGCGGCCTTGGCCACATCCGCATCGGCCAGCACCAGCATGGGGTTCTTGCCGCCGAGTTCGGCGGAGAAGCCGATCAGCCGCTCACCGCATTGCCTGGCCACGGTCTTGCCGGTCTGGGAGGATCCGGTGAACATCAGGAAGTCGACGCGCGCGATCAAGGCAGGGCCGATATCTGCGCCGGGCCCGGTGACGATCTGGAACAGGTCCGCGGGCAGGCCGGCCTCCCTCAGCAGTTTGAGCATCAGCAGGGCCGTGAAGGGCGTCTGGGAATCCGGCTTCAGCACGATCCCGTTTCCGGCCAAAAGGGCTGGCAGGGCGTCGGAGACTGCGAGCGTCAAGGGATAGTTCCACGGGCTGATGACCCCCACCACTCCCTTGGGAACGCGGTATTCGGTGGTGCGGGTCAGGACGGGGGCTGCGCCCTTCCGGCGGCGCGGCCCCAGGTACCGCTCGGCGTTGCGCTCGTAATAGTTTGCCGTCAGCACAACGTCCGCAAACTCCTCGAAGGCACTCAGCCGGGCCTTGCCGCTTTCTGCCTGCACCAGGTCCAGGATGTCCTGTTCCCGGTCCAGCAGCAGCTCGCGGAAGCGGCGGATCACCGCCCGGCGTTCAGCCACCGGGAGGCCGGCCCAACGCTGCTGGGCGATGCGGGCGCGGTCAACGGCGGCGCCAACGTCTTCCGTGGTGCAGACGGGCACCTCGCCCACCAGCGTGCCGTCAAAGGGGGCGTGGGAAGCCTGGGTTGGCCTGCCTGCCGGTGCCGTCACCAGTTGGGAAAGGTCCGCGGCCAGGAGACGTCCCCGGTCAACCAACGCCCCGGTCCCCTGTCTTTTCGCCATGTCATGCCCCCGTTGTAGTAGGGTGGGCCGCCGACCCCGGACCGGGCCTGGAACCGGGATTGAGGCGTGGCGCAAGCTGTTGCCGGAGCCAGGCCTTCACCAGCCGCTCCCAGCGTTCCGGATCCACGTTCCATTCCTTGGTGTGCCGCGCGTGGTTGAACGTTTCGAACGTGACCATCTCCGGGTTCCGTTCAGCCAGCAGGGCGGAGGGTCCGTAGGGTACGTACTCGTCGTCAACGCTGTGGATGATGAGCGTGGGAGTCCGCAGCTCGACGGCCCGGGACACCCAGTCCATGACTTTGAGGTCCACGGGGGCGGACAGGCCGGTGAGCCTGCGCCCCAGCGGATGCCCCAGCATCAGCTGCCCGTACCTGCCCACCAGGGACGGGATCCGGTTCAGCTGCGCGTGGTGGGCCAGGACCGTGACCCAGTCGATGACAGGGGCGTCGAGCACCATGGCCCTGATGAAGTGCCGATAGCGGGACAGGTCTGCGGTCTGCAGGCAGATGGCTCCTCCCATGGACCAGCCGAACAGGACTACTTCCTCGGCGCCATGGGCCAGCGCGTAGTCGATGGCTGCTTCAATGTCCTGCCACTCCGTGGAGCCCAGGCCGTACCGTCCGTCGTCGGCCGAGGGGGCCAGTCCGTCGTTCCGGTAGGACACCAGCAGGCTGGTCAGTCCCAGCTCCAGGGCCGGGCCCACCGCCCGGAGGGCTTCCTGCCGGGTGGCACCGCGGCCGTGCACCATGATGGCCCAGGTGCGGGCCGTTCCCTTGGCGCGCACCAGCCAGGCGGGCGCTTCGCCCCGCTCCACCGGAATCAGCACGTCTTCTGCCGGAATCCCGACGGCGGCCGGGTCCGGGTAGGTGGCCCCGCTCCACCATCCCCAGCGGGCAGTCGACAGGTCCCCGCTGTAGACGGCTTCGACCTCGCGCAGGACCGTCCGTTCCGCCGGCGAGTAGGAAATGATGCGGCCGAAACGTGCGTGGCCCTTTCCGCCGTCGAAAAAGAACCCGTAGACCCCGTCCACCGTGGTGTCATCGTCCGCAGCCAGGATCACCTGCAGCTTCTGCCCGTCCCGGATCACGGCCAGCACTTCCTTGTCCGCGGTACGTTGCCGGGCCGGCGTGATCACGCGGCGGGCAAAGTAGACGGCGAGCGCAGAGGACCCTGCGCCCAGCAGGCTTGCCACCGAGCCGCCGGCAATCGCCCCGCCGATGGCCCACTTTGCCCCGGGCGATACACCGCCGGAGTCCGGGGTGGGTGCATTCATTGCAGGGCGCGCTCGCCGGAAAGGTGCCATGGGACTATTCTTACCGGCGCGTCCGTCGATACCCGCATTCCGGGACGGGACCGGCACGTCGCCCTGCGGTGTGCCGCCAGCGCCGGCAGTGCGATGCAGGTGTCCCCTGCCGGCGCTAGGCTAAGGCCATGAGTGATCCCATCGTCATCCTGACCGAAGAACCACTGGGCGCCGAAGACCGCCTGAACATTGAACGGCTGGTGGATGGCGGGGACAGCCGCCTGCTGGTCCTGGTGCCGGCAAATACCGAACGGCACCTGCTGGTGGACTTCCTCGAAAACCTGTCCCTGCTGGACGTTGCCAAGGCCTTCCGTGAGCTCGCGGCACGCAACCCGGATGCCGCCGTCGAACGGGCCCGTGCGGACGAGACCCTCGCAGCATCGCTCGCCGCCCTGGAGGGGCTGGGTTCCGGGGTGGCCGGCCAGGTGGTGGACGGCAAGGCCGTGGACAGCCTGGTGGCGAAGGTCCGGGAAACCGGGGCGTCCCAGGCCGTGGTGATCACAAGGCCGCATGCCGTTGCCGATACCTTCCACACTGACTGGGCCAACAAGGCGCAGGACCAGCTGGGCGTGCCTGTGCTCCATCTGTACGCCGGTTCGGGATTTATCGGCGACTCCTAAGCGTTGGGAATGCTATGAGCATCTTTGGAAACAGCATCTTCGGCAACAAGGCAACTGACATGGTTGGTGGCGGCCAGGAAAGCACCACCCCGGGAAACACGGTGCAGAAAACCGACGCCCAGTGGCGGGAGGAGCTCACCCCGGAGGAGTACCACGTCCTCCGCCAGGCCGGTACGGAACGGCCTTACACCGGCGAGTACTGGGACAGCCACACCGAAGGCGTCTACCAGTGCCGGGCCTGTGGTGCCGAATTGTTCACCAGCAATGAGAAGTTCGACTCCCACTGCGGCTGGCCCTCCTTCTGGGCTCCGCTGGCCGAAGGGAACGTCCGCTACATCCACGACCGGACCCTGGGCATGGACCGGATCGAAGTGCGGTGCGCGTCCTGTGACTCCCACCTGGGACACGTCTTCGAGGGCGAGGGCTACGGCACGCCCACTGACCAGCGCTACTGCATCAACTCTGTCTCCCTCCGGCTGGTCGGCAAGGATGACGCAGAAGGCGGGCCCCAGGGCTAGGCCCTTCGTCCAGGGTCGAGTGCCTGACCCCGACCGGCACGCCCCAGCCCCCGCGCTGTTCCCACAGCCGGGGGCTGGTCTCGGTCCGGTCCAGCAGCCCCCGAGAATAAGTATTTCTTACTTCAAATCCCTTTGGGCATAAGGTCTGCTGATTGCTTGTTACGCTCGCCAAAGAGACGCAAGCACCCAGAAAGGCAGCCGATGATGACAGAGACCCTGACCAGCGCAGTTACCGGCATTTCCGCACAGAACCAGGACTGGCTCCGGCTGAAGACGGCCGCCACCGCACTGCAGGCCCTCCAAGTCAAGGATGGGTCCGTGCCGGACCCTGCCGACCGTCTGGAAGCAGCCCGGCACGTGGAAACCATCGTGGCGGCGATCAGGGCCCTGGCCCCCGCATTCCCGCACGACGCCGCTTACCTCGACGCTGCCTGCGCAGACTTCGAAGCCTGGTCCGCCGGTGGGTTCGCGGTTCCGGACTTCCTGTCCTCCCTGCTGGCGTTCCAGCCCCAGGAACTGCGCCATGACGGCCTCCAGCACCTGGTGGTCTTTCCCATGTACACCCAGAACGGCAGCAGCAGCCGGCTGGTGGAGGCGGTACTGGTTGAGGTGATCTGGCCGGAGTTCATTGCCGGGCTTGAGGCGGGCGAATACTCCAACAAGCTGTTCGTCCCCATCCGCTTCGTCGACTTCACCCCGGGCTACGACACCAACTCCGCCGTCCTCTTCCCCGAGACGGTGGCGGTCAGCCGGACCCCCACCTTCACCTGGGGCGCCATCTTTGCAGACCGCGAGGCCGCGAGGTTCCGCCGCGTCCTGAAGTCCGCTGCGGAAATCACTTCCCTGGAGCTGCCGGAAGGCGCCGCGGAACTCCTGGCGGACCAGGACCTCACTGAAGCCACGTTCGTGATGTGGGACCTGATCCACGACCGGACCCACATGCGCGGCGACCTGCCGTTCGACCCCTTCATGATCAAGCAGCGGATGCCCTACTTCCTGTACTCGCTGGAGGAACTGCGCTGCGACCTCACGGCCTTCCGCGAGTCGGTGCGGATCGAAAAGGACGACGACGCCGACCCCGAAGCCCGGCGGCACGCCAAGCTGGTGCAGTACGCCATCATCTTCGACCGCATCTTCCGCTTCGCCATCACCGGCAGCCGCGTCCGCAACTACGACGGCCTGGGCGGCCAGCTCCTTTTCGCCTGGCTGCACCAGCAGCATGTGCTGCACTGGACGGACACACGGCTTACCATCGACTGGGATGAGGTGGCCGACGCCGTCATCGCTTTGGGAGCCAGTATCGATGACCTGTACTGGCGTTCCATCGACCGGCCCAAGACCGCCCATTGGCTGGCGGCCTACCAGCTGGTCTCCGCCACCGTCACCCCGAACCCGGCCTCCGTGTGGGCCAAGGGCCCGGACGCGCTGCCGCTGGCGGGGACACCCCGGGGCCTCACGGACCAGGTCCTGGACGACGAATTCCCGCTGTCCATGTTCTACGAGGCACTGGAGAAGAAAATGCGTCCTGTGATTGAGTCCACCGCCGGCATCACCGGCCGCTCCGCACTGTGACCGGTACAGCCACAGGCGCCGTGGCTGGTTCCGCGCCGGTCCGCGTCCTGGTGACCGGCGGCAGCGGCGCCTCGGGCATCGCCGTGGCCCGCGCCCTCGCCTCCGCGGGGCACCGCGTGGCCATCGTAGGGTCCGACCAGGCCAGGATCGCGGCGGCGGCGGAGAAAGCGGGCGACGGCGTCACCCCCTTCACGTGTGACCTGGCGGTTTTGGACGAGGTCAGGAAGCTGCGCGACGAGATTACCGCGGCTTCCGGACCCGTAGACGCCGTGATCCACCTGGTGGGCGGCTGGCGCGGAGCCAAGGGGATCGCCGACCAGTCGGACGACGACTGGGATTTCCTGGAACGCGGCGCCGTCACTACGCTGCGGAACGTATCGCGCGTCTTCTTCGATGACATTGCGGCGTCCGCCTCCGGACGGTTCGCGATGGTGTCCTCCACGGCGCTGGACAAGCCCACCGCGGCAGTCGCCAGCTACGTGGCGGCGAAGGCTGCGGCCGAAGCGTGGACCATGGCCATGGCCGACGGCTTCCGCCGGGCATCGGAGGCCGGCGGCGGCAACGCTGCCGCCACGGTCCTGGTGGTCAAGGCGCTGGTGGACGACGAGCTCCGCCGCGCCCACCCGGAGCGGAAGTTTCCCGGGGCGACGGACGTGGCCGACCTTGCTGCCGCCGTCGTACGGCTTTTCGGCACGCCGTCCGCCGAACTCAACGCTGCCCGGCTAAGGCTGGCGGACTGACGGCCGCGGCTGTCCCTAAACTGAAAGCGTGAGCAACCCTATGACGACAACAGCAGAAACCGGCGCGGCACTGCGGCTGCACGATCCGAACGTGCGCGGCTTCGCCTCGGACAACTATTCCGGGGTCCACCCCGAGGTCCTGGCGGCGCTGGCCGCGGCCAACGAAGGGCATCAGGTCTCCTACGGCGAAGACGACTACACCGCCCGGCTGCAGGAGCTGATGGTTGAGCACTTCGGCCCCGGCATCGAATGCTTCCCGGTGTTCAACGGCACCGGTGCCAACGTCCTGTCCCTCCAGTCCCTCCTCCCCCGCTGGGGTGCGGTGGTCTGCGCCTCCACCGCCCACATCAACATGGACGAGAACGGGGCTCCGGAACGCATCGGCGGACTCAAGCTCCTGCACGTTCCCACCCCGGACGGCAAGCTGACCCCCGAACTGATCGACCGTGAGGCCTGGGGCTGGGGCGATGAACACCGCGCCCAGCCGCTGGCCGTGTCCATCACCCAGACCACTGAACTGGGCACCTGCTACACGCCGGAAGAAGTGCGCGCCATTGCCGACCACGCGCACGCCAAAGACATGAAGCTGCACATGGACGGCGCCAGGCTGGCCAACGCGGCAGCCCACTTGGGCGTGCCCCTTCGCGCCTTCACCCGGGACGCCGGGGTGGACATCCTGTCCTTCGGCGGCACCAAGAACGGACTGCTCTTCGGCGAAGTGGTAGTGGCACTGAACCCTGAAGCAGCCCACGGCCTGCTCTACCTGCGCAAGATGGACATGCAGCTCGCCTCCAAGATGCGCTTCATGTCCGCCCAGTTCATCGCACTGCTGGAAGGCGACCTCTGGCTGCGCTCGGCCAGGCACGCCAACGCCATGGCTGCCCGGCTCCGCGCCGCCGTCGACACGATCGACGGCGTGCGGCCCACCCAGAAGACCGAATCCAACGGCGTCTTCGCCATCCTGCCTCCCGGTGTGGCGGACAGGCTGCGCAACTCCTTCCGGTTCTACGACTGGGATGAAGCCACGGGGGAAGTCCGGTGGATGTGTTCCTTTGACACCACCGAGGAGGACGTTGATGCCTTTGCCGCCGCGATCCGCCATGAGCTCCGGGACTACCGGGACGCACAGGCGGGCTGACCGCCCGCTGACGGCGAGCCTTCCTGCCCCGCCCGGTCCCACACCGTAATCTGCCAAGGTGAACGCACTTGACCAGGTTCCCCCGGATTTTCTCCACGCCTTGGGAACCCTCAGGAAAGCCCGGTGCCGCAAGGAACTGCGGCTCGCGGAAATCCCTGCCCCTGCGCGCCTGGCACCCTTCGCCGTCGCGCTGGGCGCCGAGGTGATGGCGCCCGGCGCCGGTGCCCCTTCAGTGCCTATGCACGGGCCGGCGGCGCTGGCTTTCGCCGCCGCCTCTGGAACGGCGGGCCCGGCGGCCGACGAGGACGAAACCGAGCTTGCCACAGGGCGCTTCATCCTGCTGCATGACCCGGAGGGCTCGGCGGTGTGGGACGGGGAATTCCGCATCGTCACCTACATCCGGGCCGAGCTGGAACCGGAGATGGGCAACGACCAGATGCTGGGAACCGTGGCGTGGACCTGGCTGGTGGAGGCGCTGGAGAACCACAAGGCCGGCTACCGGGCAGCGGGCGGCACCGCCACCCGGGTCCTCTCCGAGAGCTTCGGTACCTTGGCGGAGCGCCCGGGATCGATCGACATCGAACTGCGGGCCTCCTGGACACCCGATTCCTCCGACGTCCAGGCCCATCTCGAGGCCTGGTCCGACATGGTGTGCACCTTCGCCGGCCTCCCGCCGCTGCCCGAAGGCGTCACCGCCCTCCCGCCCCGGCGCCGAAGCCAACAGAACGGTTATGGATCAGCCCGGTAAACTGGGGGCATCATGACCCTAAACACTCCGGAAAACACCACAGCCGGCGTCCCGGCTGCTGCTGCCGCACCCCACATCACCGTGGAGGGCTTTGACAGCCCCATCCCCGAAATCATCGACCTCGACGCTCCACGGGAGGGCGTCCCGCTGGTCATCGAAACGCAGTCCGGCCTGGAGCGCTGCGCAGCCGCCCTCGCTGCAGGGACCGGACCCGCGGGTGTGGACGCCGAGCGCGCTTCCGGCTTCCGCTACGGGCAACGCGCCTTCCTGGTGCAGATCCGGCGCGAGGGCGCCGGTACCTGGCTGATCGATCCGGAGCCGTTCGGGAACCTGGAGATCATCAACGACGCCCTGCGCGGCGTCGAATGGATCCTGCACGCTGCCAGCCAGGACCTGCCGTGCCTGTCGGAGCTGGGCATGTGGCCGGACAGGCTCTTCGACACCGAACTCGCCGCACGGCTTGCGGGGTTGCCCCGGGTGGGCCTGGCCGCGGTCATCGAGCAGCTGCTGGGGTTTGGGCTGGCCAAGGAGCACTCAGCGGCCGACTGGTCCACCCGCCCGCTGCCCGAGCCTTGGCTGCGCTACGCCGCACTTGACGTCGAAGTCCTGGCCGAGCTGCGCGAAGAACTCATCGAACTGCTGCAGGCCAACGGGAAGCTGGAGTACGCCGAGCAGGAATTCGCAGCTATCCTGGCGGCGGGCATCGCTCCCCCGCGCGTGGACCCGTGGCGCAAGACCTCCGGCCTGCACCAGATCCGGGACCGCCGCCAGCTCGCCGCGGTCCGCGAGCTCTGGCTGGAACGCGACTCACTGGCGCAAAAACGCGACGTGGCCCCGGGCAGGCTGCTTCCCGATTCCGCCCTTGTGGCAGCAGCGAAGGCCATGCCCGCCACCGTCCCGCAACTGCTCACCACCAAGGGGTTCCACGGCCGCGCCGCACAGCGCGAAGCCCCCCGCTGGCTGCGCTGCATCTCGGCGGCCCGCGCCCTGGAGGAACTGCCGCCGCTGCACCTGGCCACCAACGCTCCGCCGCCGCCCCGGGTCTGGGCCGACCGGGACCCGGAAGCCGCCGCCCGCCTGGCCACGGCGCGGCCGCTGCTGCAGGCGAAGGCGGAGGAGCTGAACCTGCCGCTGGAAAACCTGTTGACGCCGGATTACCTGCGGCGGGTGGCGTGGCGGCCGCCGGCGGAGGTTACGGAGGAGTCGATCTCCGCGGAGCTGCTGGAGCTCGGTGCCCGGCAGTGGCAGGTGGAACTTACCGCTCCCCTGATTGCCGGTGCGTTCCTGAACCCGCAGCCGCTGCCGCCCAAGGAGTCGAAGGCGTCTGCAGCAGCGGCTGGCCAGTAACCCGTACCATTCCAGCCCTTGCAGGCGAAGTTACTCACGAGTAACATCGATGTGACCCACGTCAGGCTGCTGCCGCCCTCCGGCATGCACCGGCGCGTTACGTCTCGATGAGGAGTTACACGTGAGCCAGCACGGAAGCGGCGCATCCCAGCGCACTGTCCGCGACGTCGTCTTTGTGGACGGCATCCGCACACCCTTCGGCAGGGCCGGCGAGAAAGGAATCTACGCCGGAACCCGGGCCGACGACCTGATCGTGAAATGCATCCGCGGCCTGCTGCGCCGCAACCCATCCCTGCCGCCGGAGCGGATCGACGAGGTGGCCATTGCCGCTACCACCCAGACGGGCGACCAGGGCCTCACCCTGGGCCGGACCGCCGCCCTGCTGGCAGGCCTCCCGCGTACCGTTCCCGGCTTCGCCATCGACCGCATGTGCGCCGGTGCCATGACTGCCGTCACGACGACGGCGGGCGGCATCGGTTTCGGCGCCTACGACGTTGTGATCGCCGGCGGCGTGGAGCACATGGGCCACCATCCGATGGGCTCCGGGGCCGACCCCAACCCACGGTTCATGTCCGAACGCCTGGTGGACCCGGCCGCACTGAACATGGGCAACACCGCAGAAAACCTGCACGACCGTTTCCCGGCCATCACCAAGCAGCGCACGGACGCGTATGCGGTGGCTTCCCAGGACAAGCTGGCGGCGGCCTACCAGGGCGGGCAGATCCAGCCGGACCTGGTGCCCGTCGCTGCCCGCAAGCCCGGCGAGGGCTGGACCGTCCACAGCAAGGATGAGCCGCCGCGGCCCGGCACCACCACGGCCGACCTCGCCGGCCTGCGCACCCCGTTCCGCGCCCACGGCCGGGTCACGGCCGGTAACGCGGCCGGCCTTAACGACGGCGCCACCGCCGCAGTCCTGGCGTCCTCCGACGCCGCCGCAGAACTGGGCTTGCCGGTGAAGATGCGGCTGGTCAGCTACGCCTACGCGGGCGTGGAGCCGGAGGTGATGGGCATCGGCCCCGTACCCGCCACCGAAAAGGCGCTGCAGAACGCCGGGCTGACCATCGACAACATCGGCCTATTCGAAATCAACGAGGCGTTCGCCGTCCAGGTCCTGAGCTTCCTGGACCACTACGGCATTGCCGACGACGACCCCCGGGTGAACCGGTACGGCGGCGCCATTGCCGTGGGCCATCCCCTCGCCTCCTCGGGCGTGCGGCTGATGATCCAACTGGCCCGGCAGTTCGAGGAAGACCCGACGGTGCGCTACGGGATCACCACCATGTGCGTGGGCCTGGGGATGGGCGGCACCGTGATCTGGGAAAACCCGCACCACCCCGACTACAGTGGAACCCCCTCCGGCGAGACCGCCGCTACCGTTTCCGCCGCCGCTACCGTTTCCGAAGGAGCCCTGGCATGAGCGCCGCAGATTTCCGCAAGTTGGCCGACCTCTTCCCCAACGAAACCGTGACCCACTCCTACGTGCAGGACATTGCCCTGCCGGGAACTGCCGGAAAACCGAGCCCGGGCACCTTCGCCCTGGTCACCCTGGACAACGACCTTGACCACACGAAGCCGACCACCCTGGGCCCCAACACCCTGGTGGAGCTGGGCACCGTGCTGGAAGGCCTGCGGGACCGCGCAGCCCGCGGCGAAATCGTGGGCGTCGGCGTGACCGGCAAGCCGCACTACCTGGTGGCCGGGGCGGATCTTTCCGCCGTGAAGTCCCTGGAGCAGCGCGAGCACGGGCTGTGGATGGCACAGCTGGGCCACGACGTCTACGCCACCCTGGCAGACCTGGGCGTCCCCAGCTTCGCCTTCATCAACGGAGCTGCCCTGGGCGGCGGCCTGGAGATCGCCCTTCAGTCCACCTACCGGACGGTGTCCACCGGCGCGGGCGCCCTGGCCCTGCCCGAAGGATTCCTGGGCCTGGTGCCCGGCTGGGGCGGCGTCTACATCCTCCCCCGCCTGGTGGGCCCGGAGAACGCGGTCAAGGTCATGATCGAAAACCCGCTCAGCAACAACCGGACCCTTTCAGGCACGCAGGCCTTCAAGCTGGGTATCGCCGATGCCCTCTTCGAACCTGCCGATTTCCTGGAACAGTCGCTCGCCTGGGCCGCGGGAGTTATCTCCGGCGACGTGGTCCCGGAGCGGCCCAACGCCGTCGACCCTTCCTCCCCTGATGCCGCGGCCCGCTGGACCGCGGCAGTTGACGCCGGCCGGAAGTTCGTCGAGGGCAAGATCTCCAACGCCTCCCCCGCCCCGGCCAAGGTCCTGGAACTCCTCGAGGCCAACCGGACCATGACGGCCGCGGAATCCGCCGCGCTGGAATGCGAAACCCTGGCGGAGCTCATGCAGACGGACGAGTTCCGCTCCACGGTCTACGCCTTCCTGGACCTGGTGCAGAAGCGTGCCAAGCGCCCGGCCGGCGCCCCCGACCGCAAGCTGGCCCGCCCCGTCACCAAGGTGGGCGTGGTGGGCGCCGGGCTGATGGCCGGCCAGCTGGCACTGGTCTTTGCCCGCCAGCTGAAGGTCCCGGTGGTCCTGACCGACATCGACCAGGCGCGCGTGGACAAGGGCGTTGCCTACGTCCATGCCGAGGTGGACAAGCTCCTGGCCAAGGGGCGCGTCAGCCAGGACGCAGCCAACCGCACCAAGGCCCTGGTGACGGGTTCGGTATCCAAGGAAGCGTTTGCCGACGCCGACTTCGTCATCGAGGCCGTGTTTGAGGAACTGCACATCAAGAAGCAGGTCTTCGCCGAACTCGAAGGGATCGTGTCGCCGGAGTGCATCCTGGCCACCAACACGTCCTCCCTCTCGGTCACGGAGATGGCCGCCGACCTGCAGCACCCCGAGCGGCTGGTGGGCTTCCACTTCTTCAACCCCGTGGCCGTCATGCCGCTGCTGGAGATCGTCCGGGCCCCGCGGACCGATGACGCCGTACTGGCCACCGCCTTCGAACTGGCCAAGGCCCTGAAGAAGACCGGCGTACTGGTCAAGGACGCCGCCGCCTTCGTGGTCAACCGCATCCTGCTCCGCCTCATGGGCGAGGTGACGGCCGCGTTTGATGAAGGCACCCCGGCAGAGGTGGCGGACACCGCCCTGCGTCCCATGGGCCTGCCCATGACGCCGTTCACACTGCTGGCCATGGTGGGCCTGCCGGTGGCGCAGCACGTCCAGGAATCGCTGCACGCAGCCTTCGGGGACCGCTTCCCGGTGTCCACCAACCTGAAGAAGCTCATCGACAACAACGTCAAGGCGTTGTGGGAGACCACGCCGAACGGCTCACGGGCTATCCCGGCCTCCACCCTGGAGCTGATGTCCTTCGGTACCAGCCCCTCCACCGGAGAGCAGGTGCTGCGCCGCGTCCAGGATGCCCTGGCCGAGGAAATCGGCCTGATGCTGGACGAGGGCGTCGTGGCAGGGCCCGAGGACATCGACCTCTGCATGATCCTGGGTGCGGGCTGGCCGATGTTCCTGGGCGGCATGACGCCGTACCTGGACCGCGTGGGCGCCTCGGAACGGGTCAACGGCAAGCGCTTCCTGGCCCCCGGCGTCGCCTCCGCAGTGCAGGGCTAAGCAACCACAGGCCGCCTGGCGCCACTACTGCCCAGGCGGCCCGGACGGTCAGGCCGGCACCAGCCGGCCACCGTCCAGTGCCAAAGTGCGGTGCGCCGCCGAGCGTGCGTAGCCCAGGTCGTGGGTGACCAGCACGACGGCGGCGCCCTCCGCCGCTGCCGACGTTACGGCGGCATCGAGCAGGGCCAGCCCGTCCCCGTCCAGCGCCACGGTGGGCTCATCCAGCGCCAGGACGGCGGGCCTGCGTGCCACGACGGTGGCCAGGGCCAGGAGGCGCTGGGCGGATGCCGGGAGCTCGGCGGGATGTTCTTCAGCTGCAGCCACCAGGCCCACCGCCTGCAGCGCCGCGGCGGCACGCTCCCTTGCCATGTCCGGGCCCACCAGGCGGTCAAGCCCGAAGCTGACCTCCCGGAGCACGGTCCGCTCAAACAACTGGTCACGTGGCTGCTGGAACAGCAGGCCCACCGAGGCCGCGGTCCTTCCCACCGGCGCCCCCGCGATGTCAACGCCGCCGACTGCCACGCTGCCCGCTGTAGGACGCAGCAGGCCGTTGAAGTGCCGCAGGAGGGTTGATTTGCCGGCGCCGTTGGGGCCCGTCACGGCCACGATCTCACCCGGATGGACTGCCAGGTCAACGTTGCGCAGTACCAGGCCGGGGTGGCCAGGCTCCTCCGCCTGGGCAGATTTCCTCTTTCGCTTGCCGCGGGCTGGTGCCTCCGGGTATCTGAAGCACACACCCCGGAGCTGCAGCGCAGGGGGCGCTGGTTCTACTCCGGCGGCTCGCGGCAGGGCGCGCGCTGCAGCCTGCACGGGAACAGGACGCCGGATCGCTGCCGGCAGGGCATCAGGGCTCCGCTCCAAACCGCCAGGCGGACCGCTGGCGATGACTGTGCCGTCCGACAGCACCACCCAGGTGCCGGCCTCCCGCAGCAGCGGATCCAGCGTCTGGCTGAGGATCACGACGGCGGTGCCGCGGTCCAGGAGGTCGCGCACCAGGGCGGCAAGATCCGCAGCTCCTGCCGCGTCCAGGGAGGCGAAGGGCTCGTCCATGACAAGTACCGGGGGGCCTGCGATGATCGCGCAGCCGATGGCCAGGCGGCGCAGCTGGCCACCGGAGAGCCGTGCCGGGTCCTGGTCCAGCTTGCTGCGCAGTCCCAGCAGCCCGGCGGTGTGCTGCACGGCCGCCACCATGGCTGCGCGCTCCATCCCGGCGTTTTCCAATCCGAACGCCAGTTCCTCGGCCACCGTCGACCGGACGGTGGACAGGACGGTGGCCGGGTCCTGCGGGACGAAGCCCACGTGGCGGCCCCACTCCGCCGGGTTGATCCGCGGATCCCCCGGGCCGCCGTCGAACTCCAACCGGGTGCCGGACAGCTCAAGGAACCCTGACAGGGTCCCGTGGCCGCCCGGTGGCAGCCAGCCTGCCAGGAGGCGGCCCAGGGTGGATTTGCCGCCTCCGGAAGCGCCCAGGATGGCTGTGAAGGACCCGGGCGGAAAGGAGACAACGACGTCCCGCAGTGCAGGGGCGCGCCCGTCGTGAAAAGTGAAATGCCGGATCCCGGCCGTAAGCACAGGCGCGGGTGCATCACTGGCACTACTGGCGCTCTCTGGGCTTCCTGCGATCATGCGCTCAGCCACCCGCGCCTGCCTGCACCACACGGAGCACCACCGCTGCCACGGCAAGCAGCACCAGAACCGCGCGTGCCGTCCGCTGAAGGCTGGAATCGGGAATTTCCCGGTAGCTGGTACGCGGGCCGGGACTGCTCAGTCCGCGCGCCTCCAAAGCGGCCGCCCGAGTGCCGGCATCCTCGATCAGGGACAGGACCAGGGGGACGGCCTGCAGCCGGAACGCGCCAACCCGGGACACCAGGCTGCGGGTGACCACCAGGCCGCGTGATTCCTGGGCCTGCCGGATCCGCTGTGCCCGTGCCGCGATGGCGGGCAGCAGGGTCAGGGTGGACGCCAGCACGAATGCGAACCTGCCCTGCACCCCGCGCGCGGACAACGCGGCTACCAGGTCAGGAACTCTGACGCTGAACGAGAACAGCAGCAGGGCCATGACGACGGCGGCCAGCTGCAGGATCCGCTGGCCCGCGAAGTCCAGGCCTTCTGCCGTGATGCGGGCAGGCCCCCACTCCGCCAGGACTGTGCGCCCTTCAGGGAAGAACAGTCCGTGCAGCACCAGCAGTGACAACCCAAACGGGACCAGGACGGCGGCGGCAGCCGGCAGCATGCGGCGGGCTGTGCCGCCCGTCAGGGACAGGCCAAGGCACGCGGCAACCACGGCGACCGACAGCTGCCAACTTGCAGCCGCCGTCGTGATGGCCGCCGTGCTGCCGGCAGCCACCAGCCAGGTCAGGGGATTAAGCCGCGTCCGCCTGGTCACGCTGCAGTCCTGACTGCCGGGGATACTGTCACAGGGTCCGGTCAGCCCTTGGGGGCTGAATCGTGGGCAGTGCCTTTGGCCGGGGCCTGGACCGTACCCTGGGCCGGGGCGTCCACGCGGGGCTCGGCTGCCGGGGTGTTGCCGGCCAGGACCCGGTGGCGCCGGATGAAGGGGAACTGCTGGCGTGCCCGGCGGGGCAGCGCGTAGACCAGGACGGCGACGATGGTGAACACGATCGCCTTATCCATGGGGTCGGAGATCAGCGCCTGCTTGGTGATGGCGGCCAGGAGGGTGTCGCCCATGGCCCGGAAGGCGCTGACGATGGCGCCCGTGGCGACGCCCGAGGTTCCGCCGAAGACGAAGGCGGCCACCGGCGCGGAGACAACGCCCGCGATAATCCCGGTGACGAAACCGGCAACCGGAGCCAGGTAAAAACGGCGGAACAGGCCGTAGCGCGCTGCCAGTCCCGCCAGGCAGCCGATCAGCGCGGCGCCGGCGGCGAACGGCAGCACCGTGGGGTTGAAGAAAGACCAGACGATGCTGCTGAGCGCACCGGTGGCTGCGCCGGCTGCCGGTCCGGCCAGCACGGCGATCAGCACCGTGCCAATGGCATCGAGGTAGAAGGGCACCAGGGTGCTGCCGACGAACTGACCCAGCACGATGTTCAGGACCAAAGCCACCGGGATCAGCACCAGCGTGGACGCCGGCAGGGTGGGCAGGACGGCGACGATCAGCAGGACCGCCCCCGCCAGGAAGCCGGTAAGGGCAATCAGGGCTGAGGCGCTGCCCGGGCCGCCGGTGATGTCGGCCGGCTGGTTGAGCACCAGGTAGATGTAGGTTGCGGCGATGGCCAGGGCGCCGAGGATCTCCAGCAGCCGGCGCCTGGCCGGGATGCGTTCCTGTGACGGGAGCGTCAAAGAGGGCGATGACATGGGGAATGTTCCTTTGGGATGCAGGCAGTGGCCCGGCAGTGCCGGGCCGGAGTGTCGCTGCCTATGTCACCTCGGCAGCGGCCGGCGGCAACTGCGCCGGGCCGGTCCGAAGCCCATTCTACCGGCCATTCCGCGGCCAAGTTCTTTTTATCCCACCCGCCGGGCCAACTTCCCGACGGCGGACACGAGCTCACCAAAGGCCTGCTGCGGGTTGTTGCCGGACACGACCCGGGCGTTGGGGGGCACGCCCCAGAGTCCGCGGAAGTCAGCCACGGTGGTTCCCACCAGGAGCGGGGAGTCGGTTTCGACGTCCACGGTGGCGGGCCGGGTGGTGTACTCGAGCGTGCCGGCGGCGACTCCGGCGGCGAAAAAGTCGTGGACGTGGGCCAGGTACCCCTGGTCGTAGTGCCGGTGGAATTCGAAATAGAAACGAAGGGCATCGGACAGGTGCCTGACCAGCGGGTTGTCTGAGGTGCTGCGCCGGCCCTCGGGATCCCCGGGAAGCACCAGTTCCGGGACGGTGGCACCCGCAGCCTTGGCCAGTGCCGTGACGTGGGCGGGGTGCAGCTCCATGCGTTCGGTGGTGTCCAGCGAGCAGACGATGGGCAGTTTCTCCTCCGGCCGTCCCCGGTACGCGGCGTAGACCTCCTTGGCGGCGTGGGGATCCACGTGCGTGTTCCATTCGGCCGTGGGCGTGGTGTTGCCCTGGTGGTAGAAGGCACCACCCATGATCACCACCTTGGCCAGGAGATCGGGAAGGTCCGGTTCCTTCCGCAGCGCCAGCGCGAAGTTGGTTAGCGGGGCCGTGATCAGAGCGGTGAGCTCCCCCGGCCGGGCCCTGGCGTGCTCGACCCAGAGGTCCACCGCGTCCCGCGGGCTGAGCCGGCCGGATGGTTCGGGCAGGACGGCATAGCCGATGCCCTGGGGTCCGTGGGTTTCCGGCGTGGTGAGCAGCGGAATGGACAACGGCTTGCGGGCACCGACTGCCACCTGCACCCCGGGCCGGCCGCACAGCTCCAGCAGCGCCAGGGTGTTGCGGGCCACGTGGTCCGCGTCCACGTTCCCCGGCGTCGCCGTCACCGCCACGAACTCGGTCTCCGGGAGGGCGGCAAGGTAGGCAAGCGCCAGGGCGTCGTCGATGCCGGTATCGACGTCCAGCAGGTAGGCGGGCACGGCTGCCTAGAAGAGTGCCACCTTGGGCACTGCGGGGAAGATCCCGTCCAGTTCAGCGAGGTCCTCGGGGGTGGGGACCCAGTTGGCCGCTTCAGCATTCTGCCTGACCTGCTCCGGCCTGGTGGCGCCAGCGATGACGCTGGCCACCGAAGGCTGGGCGGCGAGCCAGGAAAAGGCCACCTCAATCTCCGTCAGGCCGCGTTCCTTGGCGAAGGCGCTGAAGCTGCCCAACTGGTCCCAGTCCGCGTCGTTCACCAGGTTGGTGCGCGTGTGGCTGAGGCGCGACCCTTCAGGCGCGTGGCCCGGCGCGTACTTGCCGGTGAGCAGCCCGTTGGCCAGTGGGAAGTACGGCAGCACGCCCAGGCCGAACTCCTCGGCTGCCGGGGTCACTTCGAGTTCGGCACGCCGGTCCAGGAGGTTGTAGTGGTTCTGCGAGGAGATGAACCGCTCGGTGCCCAGTTCGCGGGCCACGTACTCCGCCTGGGCGATCTGCCAGCCGGATCGGTTGGAGTGCCCGATGTAGCGGACCTTGCCGCTGCGGACCAGGGTGTCCAGCGCCGCCAGGGTTTCGTCGATGGGGGTGAGAGGGTCCGGGGTGTGGAACTGGTACAGGTCGATCCAGTCGGTGCCCAGCCGGCGCAGCGAAGCCTCCACTGCCTGCATGATGTACCGCCGGGAGCCGCGGGCGCCGAAGTCCGGGCCGTTAGCGCCCTGGGCATCCATCCCGAACTTGGTGGCCAGGACCACGTCACCACGGCGGGCGCCGAGGGCCTTGCCGAGCATGGTCTCACTGAGGCCCGGTTCCCGGCCATAGGTGTCTGCGACGTCAAACAGGGTGATGCCGGCGTCGATCGCGGCATGGACGACGGCGTCAGTTGCGTCCTGCGACTCCGTGGCGGTGTTCGCCCGGCCCAGGTTGTTGCAGCCAAGTCCCACGGTGGAGACGGTGAGGCCTGATTTTCCGAGGCGGCGGTAACTGGTCAACGATGTCTCCTAAAGGCTGAAGCTGCCGGCGGGCTTGGCTGAGTGCTTGAGTTTGAAATGGTCCGGGTCTTTGTAGGGCGCAGCGCCGATGCTGAGCTTGGTGAAGTCCAGGTCCTCGCCGCGGATGCAGACCTTGATGGCGTTGACCGCCTTGTTCACGTCCGGGCACAGGCAGAAGATGTTGAGCTTGTAGTCGGTGAACTCTGAGCGCTCCACCGTGCCCAGGCCGCGCCATGCCAGGTGGCTGATCAGCGCGTCCTTGGCCTTCTGCTCCAGGTAACGGTCCCGGTCCGTGCCTTCCCTGGTCTTGAGGGCGAACTGGGCCACCACCCAGAACTGCTCCTCAGTGGGGATCTCTGCATAGCCGTCCTCAGCGCACTGCGCCGCAAAGGCGTCCAGGAGCCCATCGGCAGCGGCGGCATCGGGAACGTCGGTCTCCTCCGTCTTGCTCTGGTGCCCCACGGCGCCGAAATTCATCACGAACTGGGAGTAGTCCTCGTCGAACCAGGCTTCCCTGAACTGGAGGGCGCCTTCGTCGTCGCGCTTGTAGACCCTGACAATGCCGCTCATGTGTTGCGTCCTTTGGTAAACCAGTCGACGTCGGTGCCGTCGAAGGGCGCCTGCTGCGCCTTGACTGCATGGTAGAGATCGTCCGCGGCGGCCTGGATGTCCTGGATCAGCCGCTCCGGGTAGTGCATGGAGACGCTGTGCTCCGCGAATTCGTCCTGGTCGTCGATGAAGACGCCGCGGCCGGCCGTGCGGATGACGTCCAGGTCCATGTCGATCACATGGAACTCGGTCACCGCGGGCCGGATGTGCGTCCACTCGTGGCCGACAGCGAGGTCGATGTACACGCGCACGCCGCCGGGGTGGGCAGAGTCGTAGAACGTGGCCACCCAGTCACCCTGCCGCGGCACCAGCAGGACCGCGTCGGAGCGCGTGTAGAAGGCGGCGCCCGGGCGGGAACAGAACTCGTTGGTGCCCTGGAAAATCCACCAGCCGTGCTGGTCTTCGCCGATGTACCGGCCGGGCACAACCCAGTGGGCCTTGCCATTCCACTTACGGTTGCGCGAAACCACCAACTGGCCCGGCTCCAGCCCGTTGGGGACGCGTGTGGTTGTGGTGTGCAGAACCGGTCCGGATTCCCCGGCAGGCCCGGGGTACTTCAGTTCATCCTCGTCCCTCACAGGATCGGAAGGCTGCCGGTGGTGGGGTGCTGCTGCCCGGGCAGGGGCCGCGCAAACGGAACCTTCGTGCCCAGGACCTGGGCCACGACGTCGTGCGTGATCTGCTGGGCGGTAAGTCCAACGCGCTCCAGCACCTGGTTGCGGGTGCCATGCTCCAGGAACTCAACGGGCAGGCCCACCTCATTCAGTGCGGTGTCCACTCCTGCCGCCCGCATTTCCTGCCTTATGCGCGAGCCCACGCCGCCGGCGCGGACGCCGTCCTCGATGCAGATCACCAAGCGGTGGTGCGATGCCAGCGCAATGATGGACTGGCGGACCGGAAGAACCCAGCGCGGGTCCACCACCGTGGTGCTGATGCCCTGCGCACCGAGCCGGTTGGAAACGTCAAGGGCCAGCTCGGACATGGCGCCGACGCTGACGATGAGCACGTCGTTTTCGGTGGAGCCGGAGGGGCGGCGGGCGAGGACGTCCACGCCGTCGCTCAGCCGCTCCAGGGCCTCGACTGCCGGGCCAACAGATCCCTTGGAGAATCGCACCACGCTGGGGGCGTCGCTGATGGCCACGGCCTCGCGAAGTTCCTCGCGAAGCCGGGTGGCGTCACGGGGCGCCGCCAGGTGAAGGCCGGGAACGATCTGCACCATGGCCATGTCCCACATGCCGTGGTGGCTGGCACCGTCGGGGCCGGTGACCCCTGCGCGATCCAGGACGATGGTGACGCCGGCCTTGTGGAGGGCGACGTCCATCAGCAGCTGGTCGAAGGCCCGGTTCAGGAACGTGGCGTAGACGGCCACCACGGGGTGCAGCCCGCCGAAGGCCATGCCCGCGGCGGCGGTCAGCGCATGCTGTTCGGCGATGCCGACGTCGATGACCCGCTTGGGGTGTTTGGCCGCAAACTTGTGCAGGCCTACCGGAATCAGCATGGCGCCGGTGATGCCCACGATGTCGTCGCGTTCGTCGGCGATGGCGGCGATCTCCTCCGCGAACACGGAGGTCCAGGACTGTGCGCTGCCGCTGCCGGTGGGCTCGCCCGTCTCCGGATCGATGATGCCAACGGCGTGGAACTGGTCAGCTTCGTGGGCGCGGGCCGGAGCGTAGCCGTGGCCTTTTTCGGTCATGGCATGGACGATGACGGGGCCGCCGTAATTCTTGGCAGTGGAAAGTGCGTTCTCCATTGCCTGGAGGTTGTGGCCGTCCACCGGGCCGATGTATTTCATGCCGAGGTCCTCGAACATGCCCTGCGGTGCCCACCAGTCCTTAATGCCCTTCTTCATGGCGTGCAGGCTCTTGTAGGTGAACTGGCCCACGGGGCCGCCGTTTTGCAGCCTCTTCTTCCACCAGTCCAGGGCGCCCTCGTAGGCCGGGGCCGCGCGGAAGGAGTCGATGGTAGGGCGCAGTGAGGCGAGGTAGTCGGCAAATCCGCCCACCGTAGGAGCATAGGAGCGGCCATTGTCGTTGACCACGATCACCACGCGGCGCTTCTTGTCAGCCGCGATGTTGTTGATGGCCTCCCAGGCCATGCCACCTGTAAGGGCGCCGTCACCCACGATGGCTACCACATGCCTGTAGCCTTCGCCGGTGAGCTGGCGGGCGCGGGAGATTCCGTCGGCCCAGGAAAGGGACGACGACGCGTGGGAGCTTTCCACGATGTCGTGTTCGGATTCGGCCCGGGCCGGGTAGCCGGAGAGGCCGCCTTCCTGGCGGAGCGTGCTGAAGTCCTGGCGTCCGGTGAGGAGCTTGTGCACGTAGGACTGGTGGCCCGTGTCGAAGACGATGCTGTCACGGGGAGATTCGAAAATGCGGTGCACGGCCAGCGTCAGTTCCACGACGCCGAGGTTGGGCCCGAGGTGGCCGCCCGTCTGGGAGACGTTCGTGATCAGGAATTCCCTGATCTCCGAAGCCAGCTGTTCCAGCTGTTCCTCGGTCAACTCGTTCAGGTCCTGCGGGTTCCGGATGGTGTCCAAGATTCCCAATGGCCCCTCCTTCGGATGGTAGACGTGCCGTTTAACTCTAACGCCTCGGTTCGCAGGGCCGGACGTGGCTGAAAAGCCGAAGCCCCGGCTGGTCGGTGACCGGCCGGGGCTTCGGGGGATGGTGCCTGCTGGCAGAGCCCGCTAGTTGGCGGAGATCTGGCGCAGCACGTACTGCAGGATGCCGCCGTTGCGGTAGTAGTCCGCTTCACCCGGGGTATCGATGCGCAGGACGGCGTCGAACGACTTCGAGGAGCCGTCTTCAGCTGTGGCGGTGACTTTCAGGGTCTTGGGCGTGGTGCCCTCGTTCAGGGCGGTGACGCCCTCAACCGAGAAGGTCTCCGTGCCGGTGAGGCCCAGGCTGGCAGCGTTCTCGCCGGCCGGGTACTGCAGCGGCAGGACGCCCATGCCGATGAGGTTGGAGCGGTGGATGCGCTCGTAGCTCTCGGCGATGACGGCCTTGACGCCCAGCAGCGCGGTGCCCTTGGCGGCCCAGTCGCGGGATGAACCGGAACCGTACTCCTTGCCTGCCAGGACCACCAGCGGGGTGCCGGCTGCCTGGTAGTTCTGGGCGGCGTCGTAGACGTAGGCCTGCGGGCCGTCCGCCTGGGTGAAGTCGCGGGTGAAGCCACCCTCAACGCCGTCCAGGAGCTGGTTCTTGATGCGGATGTTGGCGAACGTGCCGCGGATCATCACTTCGTGGTTGCCACGGCGGGAGCCGTAGGAGTTGAAGTCCTTGCGCTCCACGCCGTTGGCCAGCAGGTACTGGCCGGCAGGGGTGTCGGACTTGAACGAACCGGCCGGGGAGATGTGGTCGGTGGTGACGGAGTCGCCGAGCTTCAGGAGCACGCGGGCACCGGTGATGTCCTGGACGGGCTCCGGCTTCGCCTGCATGCCCTCGAAGTACGGGGGCTTCCGGACGTAGGTGGACTTCTCGTCCCAGGCGAAGGTGTCGCCTGCCGGGGTGTCGAGCGCCTTCCAGCGGTCGTCGCCTTCGAAGACACCCTCGTAACCCTTGGCGAACATGTCCTTGTCGATCGAGGAATCGATGACCTGCTGCACCTCAACCGGGTTGGGCCAGATGTCCTTCAGGAAGACGTCGTTGCCGGCTTCATCCTTGCCCAGGGGGTCGGATTCGAAGTCGAAGTCCATGGATCCGGCCAGGGCGTAGGCGATGACCAGCGGCGGGGACGCCAGGTAGTTCATCTTGACGTCCGGGTTGATGCGGCCTTCGAAGTTGCGGTTGCCCGACAAGACGGCGCTGACAGCGAGGTCGTTGGCCTGGATGGCCTCCGAGATCTCTGCTTCCAGCGGACCGGAGTTGCCGATGCAGGTGGCGCAGCCGTAACCCACGATGTAGAAGCCGAGCTTCTCCAGGTAGGGGGTCAGGCCGGACTTTTCGTAGTAGTCCGTGACAACCTTCGAGCCGGGGGCAACAGAGGTCTTGACCCACGGCTTGGCCGTGAGGCCCTTTTCGACGGCGTTGCGGGCCAGGACCGCGGCGGCCAGCATGACCGAGGGGTTGGACGTGTTGGTGCAGGACGTGATGGACGCGATGGTGACCGCGCCGTGGTCCAGCTCGAATTCGCGCCCGTCGGCCATCTTCACGGGAACCGGGCTGGAGATCCGTCCGGCACCGCCGTGCGCTGCCGAGTACTTCGGCGGTTCGCGGTCGGTGTCCGAAACGTGGGTTGCGCCGGTGGTGAAGGACGGAGCGTCGGAGGCCGGGAAGGTCTCTTCGAGGGACTCGTCCAAAGTGCCCGCGTTGGCATCGTGCTGGACGTAGTTCTTGAGGTCGTGGCGGAACTCGTCCTTGGCCTCGGTCAGTTCAATGCGGTCCTGCGGGCGCTTGGGGCCGGCGATGGACGGAACAACCGTGGACAGATCCAGTTCCAGGTACTCGGAGAACTTGATGTCGCGGGAAGGATCGTGCCACAGGCCCTGTTCCTTGGAGTAGGCCTCCACCAGGGCAACGTTCTGCTCCGAGCGGCCGGTGAGGCGCAGGTAGTCCAGGGTGACGTCGTCGATGGGGAACATCGCGGCGGTGGAACCGAACTCGGGGCTCATGTTGCCGATGGTGGCGCGGTTTGCCAGCGGCACCTCGGCCACGCCTTCGCCGTAGAACTCGACGAACTTGCCCACAACGCCGTGCTTGCGGAGCATTTCGGTGATGGTCAGCACGACGTCCGTGGCGGTGGCGCCGGCGGGAATGCTGCCGCTGAGCTTGAAGCCGACAACCCGCGGGATCAGCATGGAGACGGGCTGGCCCAGCATGGCCGCCTCGGCTTCGATGCCGCCAACGCCCCAGCCCAGGACGCCCAAGCCGTTAACCATGGTGGTGTGCGAGTCGGTGCCCACGCAGGTGTCAGGGTAGGCGCGGAGCGCGCCGTCCACTTCGCGGGTCATGACGGTGCGGGCCAGGTACTCGATGTTGACCTGGTGCACGATGCCGGTTCCCGGCGGAACCACCTTGAAGTCGTCGAACGCAGTCTGGCCCCAGCGCAGGAACTGGTAACGCTCCCCGTTGCGCTGGTACTCGATCTCCATGTTGCGCTCCAGAGCGCCGGCGTTGCCGAACGCATCGATCTGGACGGAGTGGTCGATGACCATTTCGGCCGGTGCCAGCGGGTTGACCCGCTTGGGGTCGCCGCCGAGGTCCTTGACCGCTTCACGCATGGTGGCAAGGTCGACCACGCAGGGAACGCCGGTGAAGTCCTGCATGATCACGCGTGCCGGCGTGAACTGGATTTCTGTATCGGGCTCCGCATTGGGATCCCAGCCTGCCAAAGCGCGAACGTGATCGGCAGTGATGTTCGCGCCGTCTTCGGTCCTCAATAGGTTTTCAAGCAATACCTTGAGGCTGAACGGAAGGTTTTCTGCACCTTCAACGGAGTTCAGCCGGAAAATCTCGTATTCGGTTCCGGCAACATTAAGTTTGCCTTTTGAACCGAAACTGTCCACAGTGCTCATCGCAGGACTCCTCTCGCAACAGTTTCATCTTTGTCGCGCGGTTGACCGCCTGCTAGTTAGGACGCCCTAAGTAGTTCCAGGGCCCGAAAATTTGCACACGGCCGGCCGAGAATACGGGCGCGACGTGGGACTACTACGGCAATCGTAGTCCAAAACCCCCGCGGCATCACGGACCCGGAGTCAGCAGTGCCACCGTCTCAAGGTGGTGGGTATGAGGGTAGAGATCAAAGGCGCGCAGGCCTGTGAGCTGCCATCCTGAGCGGCGGAAGTAACCGAGGTCACGGGCAAACGACGCCGGGTCGCAGGACACGTAGGCGATGGCCCGGGGCTGCGATTCGACCAGTTGGCCAACAACGGCTTTCCCGGCACCTGCCCGGGGCGGGTCGAGGACCAGGGCGTCGAAATTCCGCGGTTTTTGGCGCAGGACCCGCTCTACCCGGCCCTGGACCACCTCCACCTGCGCAGCGGAGTGAAGGTTCTTCCGGGCGTCGCGGCTTGTTCCGGGCGCCCCTTCCACGGAGAGCACTGCTCCGGTCTCCCCTACTGCATCGGCCAGGACGGCGGTGAAGAGCCCCGCGCCGGCGTAGAGGTCTGCAACCACCGCGCCGGGATGCAGGAAGTCCCCTGGCTCCAGGAATTCGGTCACAGCCCCCACAAGGGTCCCGGGCGCGTCGCGGTGGATCTGCCAGAAGCCCTCACCGGTCACGCGGTATTCGTGCCCGACGGCGGATTCCTGCACCCAAGTGCGTCCCCGGAGTTGCGTCACGTGCCCGGTCAGCGGATCAAAGCCAGCAACGGATGCCTCCCCCGGCACGTCGGCGGCGATGGCTCGCAACCGTTTTTCCTTGGTTCCGGGAGCCGGGGCCAGGAGCACCAGCGGGCGCGAGCCGTTGGCAGGCGCGGCCACCTCAACCCGTTCCACCCCCTGCAGGTCCAGGTCCCATAGGTGCAGGGCGTTGATCGCTTCGCTGGCCAGGGGCATTTCCCGCACCGGGATGACGTGGTCGGAACGGTGGGCGTGCATTCCCAGCCTGCCGGCGGGGGTGACCGAGAAGCTGGCGCGCGTGCGCCACCCAAGGCCGGCGCCGCCGTCGTTCTTCTCCCCCACTGCTTCCACGCTGCCGGTCCACACGGAGGGTACATGTTCGAAGCCGGCCAGCCGGGTGAGCTGCTCGGCCAGCACGTCCGCCTTCAGGCTGCGCTGCCGGGCCAGGCTGATGTGGCCGAACTCGGCGCCGCCAACCGGCGGATGGCCGTGGCGCCAGGCGCGCAGGGAATCCGCCGGGCGCCAGAAGTGCTCCACCCGGTCCGGGGAAGCCTCCAGCACCTCGATGACATCCGCGCGCCAGAATTTGGCACTGTCCCCCGCGTCGGTCAGGCGGACGCGGACCTTTTCGCCCGGAATGGCGTGGCGGACAAACACCACGCGGCCCTCATGGCGCGCCACGCTGTGCCCGCCATGGGCCACGGGACCGACGTCGAGCACCGCCTCCCCGCCGGTGTGGCCGGCGTCAAGGGTCTGGGGCTGGGTGGCGCTTGGGGTCCTGCTGGTCACTGCACGTCCTGGAGGTTCTTTGCTTCTTCGGATGATTTGAGCTGCCACGGAACGCTGGCCACCATGACGCCGGGCTCGAAGTGGAGGCGGGTCTTGATGCGCAGGGCCGTCTGGTTGTGCACCAGCTGCTCCCACCACTTGCCCACCACGTATTCGGGGATGTACACCACGATGAGGTCCCGCGGGGAGTCCAGGCGCATCTGCTTGACGTAGTCCATGATGGGCGTGACGGTTTCGCGGTAGGGGCTGGCGAGGACGGTCAGCGGGACCGGGATTTCGAGCTTGTCCCAGTCGGCAATGGTGTGCGCCGTTTCCTCCGGGTCAATGTCCACGGTGATGGCGTCGAGCCGCGAGGGCCGGGAGGCGCGGGCGTAGGCGAGGGCCCGCAGGACCGGCTTGCGCACGTGCGAGACCAGCAGGACCGCGTGCACCCGGGTGGGAAGCGCCCGGGGGGAGGAATCCTCGTCCACCGCGAGTTCCTTGGCCACGTTGTCGTAGTGCGCCCGGATGCTCCACATGATCAGGAACAGGATGAACATGGCCAGCAGGGCGATCCAGGCGCCCTGCTCGAACTTGGTGATGAGCACGATCACCAGCACCAGGCCGGTCATGCCGAAGCCAATGGTGTTGATGGTGCGCGACTTCATCATCCGGCGCCGCACGGCCTTGTCCTTGGCGAGTTTCAGTTCCCGCCCCCAGTGCCGGATCATGCCCAGCTGGCTCAGGGTGAAGGAGATGAAAACACCCACGATGTAGAGCTGGATGAGCTTTGTCACGTCGGCGTCGAACGAAATGATGAGCACCAGGGCGCCGGCGGCGAGGGCCAGCACACCGTTGCTGAACGCGAGGCGGTCGCCGCGGGTACGGAGCTGGCGGGGCAGGTAGCCGTCCTGGGCCAGGATGGAGCCCAGGACCGGGAAGCCGTTGAAGGCGGTGTTGGACGCGAACACCAGGATGACGCCGGTGGCGGCAACCACGATGTAGAAGGGAATGCTGCCGGCGCCGAAGATGGTCTGGGCGATCTGGGAGATGGCGGGGTTCTGGACGTAGCCCTCCGGCAGCGGTTTGCCGTCCAGCAGGAATTCCTTGGCGGGGTCCAGCACGATGTGGACCTTGGTGGCATTGGCCAGGTAGATGATGCCGGCCAGCATGGCGGCGCCGATCACACCCAGGAGCAGCAGCGTGGTGGCCGCGTTCTTGCTCTTGGGGTGCCGGAAGTTGGGAACGCCGTTGCTGATCGCCTCCACGCCCGTAAGCGCCGCAGCACCCGAGGAGAAGGCCCGCAGCAGCAGGAAGGCACCGGCCAGGCCCACCAGGCCCTGGTCGAAGCCCTCCGCCGGGACGATGGTGAACGCGGCCGACGGCGCCTGCCCCAGCTGCCCCGTGGCGGCCTGGAACATGCCCACTGCCGTCATGCCGAGGATGGAAGCCATGAAGATGTAGGTGGGGACGGCGAAGACGCTGCCGGCTTCCTTGATGCCGCGCAGGTTCACCAGGGCAAGGATGACGACGCCGATGGTGGCTATGACGGCCTGCTCACCGTGCAGTGACGGCACAGCCGTGGTGAGGTAGGCGGCGGCCGAGGACATGGACACGGCCACCGTCAGGACGTAGTCCACCAGGAGGGCCGATGCCACCGTCAGCCCCGCGTACTTGCCCAGGTTTTCATTGGCGATCTCGTAATCGCCGCCGCCCGACGGGTATGCGTGCACATTCTGCCGGTAGGACGCCACCACCGTGAGCAGCACCACCATGACGGCCAGGCCCACCAGCGGCGAGATGGCCACGGCGCTGACACCGGCCAGGGCCAGGGTCAGCAGGATCTCGTCCGGAGCGTAGGCCACGGAGGACAGTGCGTCGGATGCGAAGATCGGGAGTGCGATCTTCTTTGGGAGCAGGGTATGGGACAGGCGGTCATTCCTGAAGGGACGGCCCACCAGCACGCGTTTGACGGCGTTCAGTATTGTCAACACCCCACAAAGCTAGTCTGATTCGGGAGCGATGTCATGACGGGCCCCGGCCGGGCCGAACCAGGACCATGCCGGTAGAGTTCTAGCTGCACGATCCTGACATACATAAAGAGGAGATACGGTGGCGCATTTCGTGATCATGGGATGTGGCCGGGTGGGGGCAACGCTGGCGCACACGCTGGAGGATGCCGGGCATTCCGTGGCCATCATCGACCAGGACGACCGCGCCTTCCGCCGGCTCCGCCAGGGCTTCACCGGCCGCAAGGTCACGGGGGTGGGCTTTGACCGCGAAACCCTCAAGCAGGCAGGAGTAGGCGAGGCCTACGCCTTCGCTGCCGTTTCCAGCGGCGACAACTCCAATATCCTGGCAACGCGCGTGGCCCGCGAAACCTTCCACGTGCCGCATGTCGTCGCGCGCATCTACGATCCCGGACGCGCAGAGATCTACCAGCGCCTGGGCATCCCCACGGTGGCCGCCGTTCGCTGGAGCGCGGACCAGGTGCTGCGGCGCATCCTTCCCGAACAGCACCTGGCAGGCGACTTCCGTGAGCCGTCCGGACGCCTGGTCCTGGCCGAACTGGACCTCGACGCCGGCTGGATCGGGCACCGGATCAGCAGCATCGAAAAGGCCGCCGATGTCCGCGTGGCCTACCTCACCCGCTTCGGCGAGGGCATCCTTCCCGATGCCGGGACCGCATACCAGGACGGCGACACCGTGCACGCCATGCTGCAGGTGGACCGCAGCGCCCAGATCGCCCAGGTCCTCGCCAAAGCCCCCGCCAAGGAGTACCAGTGAAAGTCGTTATCGTCGGCGCAGGCAGCGTCGGGTCATCCATCGCCCGGGAACTGCTGGCGCACAAGCACGAGATCCTGCTGATCGACCTCAAGCCCGAGGTAATCGGCCGCAGCGGCCTGCGGGGCGCCCATTGGCTGGTGGGCGACGCCTGTGAGCTTTCCACCCTGCAGGGCGCCAAAGTGGAGGACGCCGACGTTGTGGTTTCCGCCACCGGCGACGACAAGGTCAACCTGGTGGTGTCCCTGCTGGCGAAGACCGAGTTCGGCGTCGGCCGCACGGTTGGCCGGGTGAACAACCCGAAGAACGACTGGATGTTCAACGACTCCTGGGGCGTGGACGTCGCCGTCAACACCCCGCAGCTCATGACCGCCCTGGTGGAGGAGGCCGTGGAGATCGGCGACCTGGTCCGGCTCCTGACCCTGCAGACCGGGGTGGCATCGCTGGTGGAATTCACCGTCCCGCATGACTCGCACGTGATCGGCATGACCGTGGGAGACATCCACTGGCCCGAGGACGCCACCCTGGTGGCCATCCTGCGGGACCAGGCACCCATCACCCCCAGCCGGGACGACGTCATCGACGGCGGCGATGAGCTCTTCTTCGTCACCACCATCGCCGCTGAGGACGGGCTCCGGGAACTGCTCTCCTCCGCGCCCGGCAGCATCGACGCCGGGCACCAGCCGGCGGGCAGCAGCACGCCCGCCGGCGCCGGCCACGGGCATGCCACGGAAGACGACGGCTTCGACGGTTAGGTTGGCCGGCGCACCGTTGGCAGCGGCCGGCTGAACGTCAGGCAGCTTGAGCGCCGGGTATCCGGTACTTCCTGAGGTGCCAGCTTGTTGGGCCGTCAGCCCGCCCGGCCGGCTTCGGTTTCCGTTTCGGCCGGAGCCGGCCGGGTCACGAGCCAGGCCACCCAGATCCCAAGGATGTACAGGGGTGCGCCCATGATCAGCCGGGTAGTGGCGAGGGCGGCCAGGCCGTCAGTGCCCATGAGGTACAGGGGCACCTGCACGATGAGCCGGAGGGCCAGGACGGCGACAATGATCCAGGTGCCCAGGCGGTAGGCCTTGACCCGGTCCGGCTCCTTGCGCCACTCCACGCCCTCATTCCGGATGAAGCCGAAGAGCAGACCGGCCACAGGCCACTTGACGGCGATCGAGATGACCATCGCCAGGATGTAGGCGGCATTGGTGAAGAAGCCGGGGAGGTAGAAGTCTTCGGCTTTACCGGTGGTGTTGGCCAGCCAGGCCGAAATGCCGACGCCTGCCACGCCCGCCAGGGCCTGGGTGAGGGGCCGGCGCTGTACCAGCCGGACCACGGTGAACACGGCCGCCGACGCCAGGGCAGCCACCAGGGACAACGGCAGTTCACGGGTGACTGTGAAGGCCACCAGGAACACCAGGCCGGGAACAATGCTTTCGGCAATGCCCTGCACTCCCCCGGCGCTGCGCAGGACGTCCACGCGCCCGTCGTGGGTGCGGTGGAGGCCCGCCTTGGCTGCATATTCTGCGGCGAGGCCGGCAACCGGGGACTGTCCTGCGGCCTGCGGCCTGCCCTCCCGCGGCCCCCCGGTACGGCCTGCGGCGCCGGATGGCTGGTCGGGCTGGTGCTCAGTCATTCGTTCTCCTGCCGGGACAGTATCTCGTAACGCGGATTGAAGATGGTGGGCATGTCCTTGCCGCGGGCCAGCATTCCCTCCACCCGAATCTCGGCGCCGGCTTGGATTCCCGGCACACGCCGACGTCCCAGCCAGACCACGCGGAGCCTTGGGGGCCTGCCCCTGCCCGACGCTGTTGCGGGACGGCCGGCGTCGTCCTCGGTGACGATGGCGCTGTACTCGGGGGTGCGGTCGGGCGGAACGAAGGTCACCGATTCGATGTGCCCCTGGCACAGGACACGTCCCCTGGCGGGAAGCTGCCCCAACGGTGTGATGCCGCCAGGGCCCGTCCCTGCCTCGTCGAGGTGGGGCTCAGCCGATCTGGGTGATTTCCGGACCACGTTCGGGCTCCTCCAGGGTGGGCGCGGCGGGCGGAGGAGTGGCGGAGGCGTCCTTGGGCAGCCGCAGCTGCAAAAGATCACGCGGCGGCATGGGGCTGTCACCACGGACCACCACAACCTGCCGGAACAGGGCCTCAAGCGCTTCCGCGGCGGGGCGTTCCAGCGCCGCGGGTCCGCCCAGGACGCCGCGCAGGAACCAGCGGGGGCCGTCGACGCCGATGAAGCGGGCCACCCGGTAGCCCTGGCTGCCGTCCGGGAGCCCGGCGGGCAGCTTGGCCACCAGCTCGGTGCCGAAGGCGCCTTCCACCTCTTCAACCTGGCCGCCCTGGGCACCTACGGACTGGCCGATCTGTTCGCGGATCTCGTCCCAGAGCGTCTCTGTCTTGGGGGCGGCGAAAGCCTGCAGCTGAAGGCTGGAGCCGTTCAGGTCGAGGGTCACTGCCACCACCCGCTGTGTTGCCTCTTCCACTTCGAGCCGGAGCTGGAGGCCCTCGCTCGGCGTGATCAGCAGGGCGCCCAGGTCCACGAAACCGTCGGTGCTGGTGATCTCGGACTCGTCGAACGGGCCGTGCTGGCGGCGGGCGTCCGGGGCGGGGGCGTCTTCGCCGGCCTCCGCGAGCGTGAGCTCTTCCACCGGCTCTGCCGGTTCGTCCTTCTTTGATTTCCTGCCAAACCCAAAGACCATGGGTGACTCCTTAATTCTTCAAATGTGCCAGTTCTGAAACCTGCCGGCCGGACCCCTGGAGGTCCCGCCGTCGTGCATGCTGGCGTGGCAGCGGATGCAGCCGGGGTCAGGCTCCGGGGACGGTGAACCCCCCTGTGGATCCAAAGCCTCCGGTGCCGCGGACGGACCCGCTTAATTCACTGACAGGAATGAACTGGGCGTGCTCCACCCGCTGGATGACCATTTGGGCAATTCTATCGCCGCGCCGCAGCTCGATTGGCTGGGTCGAATCGGTGTTGAGCAGGGTTACCGAAATCTCGCCACGGTAGCCTGCGTCTACGGTGCCGGGAGCGTTGACGATCGTGAGGCCGTGCTTGGTGGCCAGGCCGGACCGGGGGTGGATCAGCGCCACGAATCCGTCAGGCAGTGCAATGGCCACGCCGGTGGGAACCAGCTTGCGCTCCCCCGGCAACAGGACCACATCTTCGCGGGCGCGGAGGTCGGCGCCGGCGTCGCCCGGATGGGCATAGGAGGGCGCTTCCAGCTCCGGATCCAGCATCTTCAACTGCACCTGCAGGGTGGGGGACGCAGCAGCGGGCGATGCTGCGTCCGGGACAAGGTCTACCGTCGCGGGATGATCAGTCACAGTCACTCACTCTAACCCGCGCTCCCAAATCGGGCCTAGGCAGCCCTTGTCCTTGCAGCCGGAACGCGGCTGTCCAGGGCGGCCGGACCAGGCGGCCCAAGATGAAATACCCAGCCAAAGGTGGAAAGCTTGAGCTATGCCCGAATCGAGCCCGCACGCATTCGTCCCCAGCACGCCCTCTGCCGGGGCACCCGTTGTATACAGGGAAAAACTGTGGCCCAACGCCTGGATCTGGATCATCGCAGCCGGCGTCTCGGCGGCGGGCATCCTGGTTTTCGCCCCGATCAGCATGGCGGCGGGATACACCGCCGCACTGGTGCTCTTCGCGATCATCGCAGTCCTCCTGGTTGCCTCAACCCCCGCCATCACGGTGACGGGGGACGCGCTCACCGTCGGTAGGGCCACCATCGAGCGCCGGTTTGTGGGCGGCGTGCAGCAGTTCACTGCCGGAGAGGCGACGGCGGAGCGCGGCACCCGGCTGAACGGTCTCGCCTACCTGTGCATCCGCGGCTGGATTGATCCCGTGGTGAAGATCGAGATCACTGATCCGGCGGACCGGACCCCGTACTGGCTCGCCTCCACCCGCCATCCGGACCAGCTGACCGCGGCCCTGGCCCGGCGCTGACGCCCGCGGGATCCCGCACCGGGCCCTTCACCCCCATGTCCCGGCCCTTTAACCCAGGGGATCCAGCGGAAAATCACGGCGCGCCCTGCTCCTTGAGCCAAATCCGCGCCGCCGGGTGGCAGAGTTTCGGTTGATAGTAATGCCAGGGTGGAGGATTTGTATGCAGGATCTACGGCTTGTAGGCGTGCACGACGACGGGACACATCTCCTGTTGAGCGGGGCCGGCGGCGAGATGTTCCAGCTGCCGATCGATGAGGCACTCAGGACAGCCAGCCGGTCTACGGCAAAACCGCGAGCGGAACGGCCAGCCGTTCCCATGTCCCCCAGGGACATCCAGGCCCGCATCCGCGCCGGCGCCACCGCTGCGGACGTCGCGGAGTTGTCCGGGATGCCGCTGGCCAAGGTGGAGCGCTACGAAGGCCCTGTCCTGGCGGAACGCGAGTATGTTGCCCAGCAGGCGCGGAAAGTTGAAGTCGCGGCGCCCTCCCCCGGCCATGACATTTACCGGTCCGCGTTCGGCGACAGTCCGGCAACCCTTGATGACATGGTGGCCCACCGGCTGTCGGCGCATGGCATTGACCCCGCAACCGTGGAATGGGATTCGTGGCGGCGCCAGGACGGTACATGGACCGTCTCGGCAAGCTTCGAGGCCAAGGCCGGCGGCACATCCGGAATCGGCGAGGAACCTCCGGCGCTGTGGACGTTCAACCCGGCCCGGAAGTCGCTGCAGAACACCAACCGCTGGGCACAGCAGCTAAGTGAACTCGAGCCGCTGGATGGC
Organism: Arthrobacter sp. E1SS-5; assembly: GCF_057073715.1. Classification (NCBI taxonomy): domain Bacteria; kingdom Bacillati; phylum Actinomycetota; class Actinomycetes; order Micrococcales; family Micrococcaceae; genus Arthrobacter; species Arthrobacter sp. E1SS-5. The sequence continues at coordinate 1,743,233 of NZ_CP172703.1, read as the reverse complement.
CCTGTTCCCGCCCGCCGGCTTACTGCGGTTTCGGACCGCCCCTTCGATTTCGAGACTGACGCGGATACGTCCAAGGCTTCTCCCGGCGGCCAGTCCGGCCCCGCCCAGGATGCCGGCAAGGAATCCGATGGCCTGCTGGACATGCTCAGGTCACGGCGCGGGCAGCGGCTGGGTGTGGACGAGGATTCCGATGACGCACTGGCACTGCTCCTCACCCACGGTGTGCCGGCCGCCCATCCCCGCCCTTCAGAGGTGACAGCCGAACCTGAGGCCAAGGAACCAGAGCCACAGGACGACCAGCGGGACGCGCCCGCCGCCCAGGGCGATTCCTTCATCCGGCGCAGGGACACCAGGCCTTCGATGCTTTCGCGGCTCAGCCTTCTACCGCCGCATCGCGACGGCCAGGACGACGGCCTGCGGCTTCACGACGGCGTCAGCACGGATACCAGGGAAATCACCATTGCCGCGTCCCCGCAGAAACCCTCCGCTTCCGAGCCCGGGGCAGGCTCCGGTGGTGCTGGGCTTGATGAGCTGCTGGGCAGCAATCCCCGCCGCTCCGCCAAGCAGGACGACGCGTCACCTTCCACCGGTCAACTGCCCGAGACCGAAGCACCGGAACGGCCTGCCCGCCCGAAGCGGTCCAGCGTGCCGTCCTGGGATGAAATCGTCTTCGGTACCCGGAGCGACTAAGGACTTTTCTGCCTCCGTAGGGGTCGTCCCGCCTGCGCTGCATGCTACTATCCCGGCACGCCATCAGTCAGAAGCTGTAATTACGGAGGTTTCCCGTGCCGGACACTACCTGCCATATGTCCATGTCGCTGGACGGCTTCGTCGCCGGGCCTGACCAGAGCCGCGAGAACCCGCTGGGAAAGCGCGGGCTGGAACTGCATGGCTGGCATATCGGCGATCCCCGGGCCAACGACGCCGACAAGACCGCGATCGAATGGCTGATGCGCCCACGGGGAGCGTACGTGATGGGCAGGAACATGTATGGCCCTATCCGCGGCGAGTGGGATGCTGACTGGACCGGCTGGTGGGGGCCAGAACCGCCGTACCACGCCCCCGTGTTCGTGCTGACGCATTATGCGCATGACCCCATCCAGATGGAGGGCGGGACGACTTTCCACTTTGTCACCGGCGGCTTCGACGCTGCCTACGCGGCAGCACTCGATGCCGCCGGCGGCAAAGGGGTGGATATCGCGGGCGGAGCCTCTACTGTTCGGCAGGCACTGAACGCGGGCGTGATCGATGAGCTCACCCTGGACATCGCGCCGGTTCTTCTCGGTTCCGGTGAGCGGATGTTCGATGGGATTGAGTCCTTCGGCTTCGAACCCATCGAGGTGCTGCATTCCCCACTCGCCACCCACATCCGCTACCGCCGTATCAGCTGACGCACTCAGGACAACGGAACTCGAAGCCGGTCAGGCGTGGGCGCGCAGGAATCGCTCCAGGGCATCCTCCCAAGGTGACCCTCGGTGATGAACGATGTCGATGCCGCCGGCCGACAGACCCTTGGGCCATCGTGGTGGTTCCCAGTCCTGGTGTTCGCTTGGGTAGTGCCGGCCGCTGGGTGAGAGCCAGCCGGGTGGTTCGTTTTTGGTGGCCGGGGCGGGTTTCCACCCGGTGGCGTGTCGGAGTTTGTGGTGTTTGGGGCAGGGTTGTCCCAGGTTGCTGATCCCGGTGGTCCCGCCATCAGCCCAGGCGAGGATGTGGTCGGCATCGTTGTCCAGGGAGTTGTTGCTGCAGCCCGGGAACGGGCACTTACCGTCCCGCATCCGCAACCAGGCCCGCATCGCACCCGTCACCCGGTAACTCTTCCGCCCAATCTCCAGCGGCGCCCCGTCCCGCGGATCCACCAACACCCGATAAAACGACCCCGCCCCGTTCGCGACCAGGGCCCGGGCCATGGACGGCGGAATGGGCCCGTAACCGTCCAGCATGGCCGACTCATCGGTCAACGCCATCAACGAGTACACCGGAACCGTCACCAGGACCTGCGCCCGGATCGGCGAAGGCCACGGTTGCCGCCCGGCATCGGCAACTTCAGCTGCGTCAACATTAACGACGTCACCGGCCCCATCGCTGCCCTCGCCGCTGCCGAGGATCGCATCGGCGAACGTGTCGGCCCGCAACTGGGACATGGTGCGCGACTCCCGGGGGCCTTGGAGTGACCGGGACATCGCGGTGAGCCGGTTCCACCCGGCCAACGCCTGAGCTGCGGGCAAACACGCAGACAGCCGCGCCATCCCGTCCTGGTCCGGCCGGAACTCCACCCGCCGATCCGCCACCCCCTTCGCGTGGCGCTTCTCAATGCTCTCGGCATGGTGGCGTTCACGCCAGGTGCGTGCCTTGGCTCTGAACCGGTGCGCCGGCATCTCCCCGGCAGGGCACCCCCGCGCAACATCCGGGGCGTCAGGGGCGTCCGGGTCCAGGAAATGCGCTTCCAGCGCCGCCGCCCCCGCAGCATCAAGGCTGGCCGCCTCATCGGCCATCACCACCGCGTGCTGCCACGACAACGTCCCGGCCTGCAGCCCCACAAGGGTTCGCGGCAACGAGGAAACAACCGCATGCGAAGCAGCCAGGAACGATGACGCAGCCCGCGGCCCCAAAACCAGCACACACCCGATCTCCGCCGCGACCGCCATCTCCTGCGCCTGCACCGGCACATCCGGCCCGGCAACAACAGAGGCGCTCTCCGCGTACTTCACCGCAGCCTTCGCCTTCAAACCAGCGAACCCGGCCTCCACCTCCCGGGCACCGGCCAGAACGTCCAGGCACCCATCAGCCGAACCAGCCAACGGATCAGCCACCGAAAACGGCTCCAACCCGGACCCGTCCACCTCAGCGTTCAACACAGCAAGGGCAGCCCGGATGTCCGTATAAGCCTTAGCCACCGCTGCCTTTCCCATAAACCAATCATGACAAGGGGGTACGACAACGAAGGTCTCACGACCGCGCTAACGTACAGCACCGGATAGACCCGCTCCAAGGGCCGGGCGACGAAAGTCAGCTTCAGGAGAAGTACGGCCAGAGAGTCAGCTCACAACCACACGCACAAAGCGCGCGCGGGTGTTGCCCGGGTTTGCGTAGGCGTACTGCTGGGAGGTCGGGAAGGCGAGGTGGTGACCGGACTGGAGGTCGGTGGTTCCGCCTTCTTGTTCAACCCGGATTGATCCTTCGGAGACGAAAATCATTTCAGACCAACCCACCGGATCAGGCTCCGCGTCGTAGCGGTCGCCTGGTTCCAGGGTCCAGGCCCACAGCTGGGCATCTTTGGTGGCGGGAACGGATGCCAGCAGCACCGCGATACTGCCCTGCTGGTTTCCCCGCCATGCAACTTCGCTGATGTTTGCATGATGCGCGGCCGGTGCGGCAACGAGATCGACGAAGGTAACACCCAACGCGTCAGCGAGATGATCGAGACCTGTCAGGCTGATGTTCGCCTCACCAGCCTCCAGCTTGACGACGGTACGGCGACTGACGCCGGCCCGGTCAGCCAAGGCCGCTTGGCTGAGTTGTGCCGCCGCGCGGAACCGTCGTACGTTCGCACTGACATGGTCCAGGACCCTGGCTGCTCCCTCATTTTGCATGTGCATTATTCTGCACCATAAGGTGGGCATTATGTTGCACACCCGTCCGCGGATCCCGTTCTCCCGCCCGGAACTTGCCCTCGTTCTCATCACGGCAGTGTGGGGGGCGACGTTCCTAATCGTTCATGTCGCCGTACGGTACAGCGGACCGTGGTTCTTTGTTGGCGTGCGGTTTTTGACCGCAGGCCTCATCAGCGCCGTCCTCTTCGCACGTGTCCTTCGTGGAATTACCTTGAAGGAGATTGCGGCAGGCTCAGCAATCGGGGTCATGATCTTCCTGGGTTACGGACTTCAAACTGTTGGTCTTCAAACGATCGACAGCAGCACTTCCGCGTTCATCACGGCTCTCTACGTTCCGCTTGTGCCGGTACTGCAGTGGATGGTGTTCAGGAAACCACCAAGGCTTTCCACATGGGTCGGTGCCGGGCTGGCCTTCGTCGGTCTCGTGCTGCTCGCAGACCCAGCGAGTGTCGGTTTCACCTTCAGCTCCGGGGAGATCGCGACGGTCGCCAGCACCCTTCCGATCGCAGCGGAGATCATCCTCATCGGTTGGTTCGCCGGCAAAGTGCACCTCGGCCGGGTGACCGTGGTGCAGTTGCTCGTCGCGGGATCACTGGGCTTCGTTGCCGTGCCTATGGCCGGAGAGGAATTGCCTGCTTTCTCATGGGTGTGGGTGGGAGCGGCGGTGGCCCTGGGGGCTTTCAGCTGCGTCATCCAGCTCACCATGAACTGGGCCCAGCAATCGGTTTCGCCGACCAAGGCAACGATCATCTACGCCGGAGAGCCTGTTTGGGCTGCGGTCATCGGGCGCATAGCAGGGGAGCGGCTTCCTCCGATCGCTGTCGCCGGCGCCGTATTCATTGTGGTTGGCGCGCTCGTCAGCGAACTCAAACTGCGCACTGGCAAGGACGAGCCTCTCTCGTCCGGGCCACCACTGGCTGCCAGCGGCTCAGCCTCCGTCGTGCACCAACTCGATGGACCGGAATGAGCCAAGCCCGGAGTTCTGGCCTGCCATAGCGGTCAAGGCGGGCGCGGGCCCACAGGATCAGGCTTCGCCGTCGGCCCCGTCCTTCTCCCCCAAGCCGCCCGAGCCGCGCCACAGGCACGCGTCCACGTCGAACGGCAGCAGCTGGTCCTGCTGGGCCATCAAAGTAGCACCGTGCGCCGTGACCCGCCGCATGAAGTGGCGCCTGCACAGCGTCTCGTATCCCACCACGGGAACGTGCCCAGCCTCCGGGGCGGCGGCTTCGACCACCATGTCCACGTCGCCCACCACCACCTGCGCCCCTTCGGTGACCATGACGCCGTCGACCGTCCTGGCGTTGTGCGTGGCCCGGCGGCCGCACCAGCACAGCGCCTCCACCTGGAGCACCTGCACGCGGTCGGCGAGCTCGATCAGCCGCTGCGAACCCGGGAACAACCGGGTGCGGAAGTCGGCAGTAATGCCGAAGGCGAAGACGTCGACGTCGATTTCGTCCACCACCTTGGCCAGCTGCTCCACCTGCTCGGGGGTATAGAACTGGGCTTCATCGCAGATCAGGTAGTCCACCCGCTGGCCCTGGGTGCGCCGGATCATCACTTCCTCCCAGAAGTCCGTGCTGTCCAGCACCTCCACCGCATCCGTCTCCAGCCCCAGGCGGCTTGAGATCCGGGACTCGCCGGCGCGGTCGTTGCGACTGAACCGTACGCCGCCGCGGCCGCGGGCCCGGTGGTTGTAGTCCATCTGTAGGGCCAGGGTGGATTTGCCGCAGTCCATGGTGCCCGAGAAGAAGATGAGTTCAGCCACGGCGGCGGTTCCTTCCCTCGGCGGTGAAGCAGAGCAATGGAACCTCCCGCTCGGCCTTGGTCAGTGAGCCGTGCTGGCCCACCACTTCCATGGCCGTGGGCCGCATGCGCCGGCCGTCGTAAAGCGCGACGGCGTCACGCGCCGCGATCATCACGTCACCAATCCTGCCTTCAACAGCAGGTCGCACGTCACCAAAGAGGCCGCCGGCAATGGCTTGCTCCCGGGTGAAGGCCCACACCCGGTCACCGAACCGGGCTTTCCAGGCGCCCAGCAGCCGGTCGCGGGCGCCGGCAGCGGACTCGAGGTGCGCCTCCTCCAGGTACAGGTGCACCATCCGCGGTTCACCGGCGGTGTGGCGGACTCCGTCCACCAGTTCCGGGTCCTTGGAGAAATCGATGCGCTGCGACTCGGGGATGTCCAGCATCCCGTGGTCGGCAGTGAGCAGGATGGTGGTGCCGGCTGGAAGGGAGGAGTTGAGTCGCTTGACGGTGGCGTCGAGCTCTTCCAGCTGGTGTTCCCACTGTTCGGACCTGCTGCCGTAGCGGTGCCCTGCCTTGTCTAGTTGGTTGACGTAGAAATACATCAGGGACCGTCCGGAGGCGGCCATGGCCTCGGCAGCGGCGCCGGTTCGTGCGTGCGGGGTTGTCCCGGAGATAAACCTGCCACCCCGGAGCGCTGCGCGGGTCATGGGCGAGCTGTCGAACTGGGCGAGGCTGACGGTACTGACATCCACCTCCCCGGCAATTCGTTCAAAGACCGTGGGGAACGGCTGCCAGGTGGAGGGGTCGACGCCGGGATCCCAGTTTCCCAGCAGGTTGACCACTTTGTCCTGGTCCGGGTCCAGGACGTCGTAGCCCACCATGCCGTGCTGCCCGGCCGGAAGTCCGGTTCCGAAGCTGGACAGTGCTGCAGCGGTGGTGGACGGAAAGGCGGAGTCCAGCCACACCGGAACCTCCCCCTGGCCCGCCTGCACCACCGAGCGCAGGAAGGGAGTGTGCGCGGCCTTTTGCTTCAGGAGGTTCCGGCCAAGGCCGTCAGCAAGCACTATGCAGACTTTGGCGGCGGCAGGAAGGGCCAGGGTGTTGGTAAAGCCCTCAACGCCAAGACTGGCGGCCGCGCTGGTCAGGACCTCGGCGATGGAGCGGTGCCCGTAGGCGGGAGCGGGCGGAAGGTCGGGGGTACGTCCGGGGGCTTCTACAGAGAGGTGGCGGTCTTCCGGCATCTCAGCGCTGCTGGTGCCCGCGGCTGAGCCGGTTGCCGAAAACTCCTGAGCGCGGCCGGGGGGCCATGGACTGGACGTGGGAGACGGGGGCAGCGGAACCGGTGTTGACCGCGCGCAGGGCCCGGGCGAAGAGCTTGGCGTCCTGCACGGCCTGCAGGCCATCGGCCTCGGCGCTGATGCGGAGCACGATGTCTTCCTGCGCGATGGTTCCGGTGTACCCGTGGTCCGCTTCGCATTGCGGATCGCCGCAGCTGGCCGGGCCCATGTCCAGCCGCTGTCCGCCGGACCAGGCGATGGACAGGGTCAGTTCGCGGACGGGGTCCGACGGCTTGTAGTTCTGCGGCTGCGCGTACATGTAGCTCAGGACCACGGACCGGATCTGTGCCACGGGAACGGACTCCGTGGAGATCTGGGCGACGATCTGCTCCCCCGCCTCATCCAGCTGCTGGTCATCCACATGGGTGATCACCAGCATGTCCGCAGTAAGCACCAGCACCGTGATGTGTCGGCGCACCTCGGCCCGGTCGAAGTGGGTTTCCAGGTGCACCAGGTGGGCCACGCAGTCCCGGCCGTCCAGTGCATCGTCGACGACGTCCGACACCAGCCGCGGGTAGAAGCCTGCCTTCTGCAGCGCGTTTTCCAGGCTCTGGCCCTGCGCTCCGTGGTTGTGTGAGCTGTGCTGGCGGACGGCCTGGTTTTCATTGCCGGGCGTTTCGGGCGCCGACGCGGGAGGCTGGAAGCTCATGCCCCCATTTTCACAGATCACCCGGTCACTTGCTAACCGCGTCAGCCCAGCATCGCCCGGCGCGCGCTGTCCGTGCGCTGGGCAGCGTTGCCGATCCGCACGTCGGCAGCGAGGATCGTCACACCGGCGGGGCCGCACAAAACAGGGTTGAACTCCACCAGCGCAATCTCCGGGTGGTTGTCCTTCATCCAGGCGAGCCTGGCCGCCAGGTCTTCCAGGGCCGGCACGTCGACAGCCGGCAGGCCCTGATAGCCGAAGAGCTTCCGGGACGCCCGGGGGGCCCGGATGAAATCGTGCACGTCCGCAGCGGAGAGCGGCGGCACCCGGTGCGACCAGTCATCGAGCAGGTTGACGGCGTCACCGGCCAGGCCGAATGAGATGACCGGGCCCAGCAGCGGATCCTCGATGGCCCGGAAGGTGCAGGCCTGCCCCACCGGCGCCATCGCCTGCACTTCGAGCGCAGGGTCTCCGTACGTTGCGAGCGCCCGCCGCATTTGCTGCACATTGAGCCGCAGCGACTCCGCGTCCTCGATGCCCAGGCGCACCCCGCCAAGGTCCAGCCGGTGGCGAAGGGCCGGGGCGGTGGTCTTCAGCACCACGGGCCAGCCCAGCGCGTCAGCGGCGGCCACAGCCTCGTCAGGGGTTGTGAACGGCAGGGACGGCAGGACGGAGATGCCGTAATGCCCCAGGAGGGAAGCAGTTGCCGCCGGGTCCAGTTGCTTGAGCTGGTCGCCGGTGACGTCCAGCAGCAGTCCGTCGAGCTCTGCCTCCGCCTGCCGCGGGTCGCAGCCTGCGGGTTCCACAAACTGCCCCTGGTCGCGGGCGGCCCACTCCGCGTACCGGACCACGGCTGCGAGCGCGGCTACTGCGGCGCCGGGGTTGGAATAGCAGGGGACGGTGCATCCCTCCGCGCCCACCAGGCCTTCCACATTAATGGCGGGGTCCAGGATGCCGGTGAAGGCGGCCACCACAGGCTTGCCGGCGCTGGCTGAACATTCGGCCAGGACCTGGGCTACGGCGTCGGGGGTCAGCCCACGGGCCGGCAGCAGGGCGGCGACGACGGCGTGCACGGCGTCGGAGGCCAGGGCGTCAAGGAGGGCCTTCCGCAGTGCGGGCAGGGCCACCGACTGGCCGGCGTCCAGGTCCAGTCCGGAGACCACCTGCGCCACCCCCAGCCCGTGCGCCACGGCACTGTCCGCCACCACGTTGCCCAGCGCCTCCGAGTTGCTGAAGACGGCAATATCCGGTCCGGCAGGAAGCGGCCGGCCGGAGACCACCTGGGCCACGTCCACCAGCTGCTCCACGGTTTCCACCCGGATCACGCCCGACTGCCGGAGCATCGCATCCAGCGCCCCGGCCGGTGCCTGGGTGGTCCGGACCGCATGTCCCGGCGGCAGCCGCAGGCCCATGGTGTCCGACTTGGCCACGATTACGGGCTTGGTGCGGGCCAGCCGGCGGGCGATGCGGGAGAACTTGCGGGGGTTGCCGATTGATTCCAGGTACAGGCCCACGGCGGAGGTGTCGGCGTCGTCCTCCCAGTACTGCATCATGTCGTTGCCGGAAACATCCGCCCTGTTGCCCGCCGAAAGGAGGCTGGACACCCCCAGCCGGCGCCGGCTGGAGGCGGCGTAGAGCGAGACGCCGATGGCCGCGGACTGGCTGAACAGGCCAAGGCCGCCGCGCAGCGGCATGGTGGGGGCCATGGAGGCGTTCAATGACACGTCCGGGTGCGTGTTGGCGATGCCCAGCGACGCCGGGCCGATCACCCGCATGCCGTTCGCCCGGGCCTGGCGCACCAGGGCGCGTTGCCGCAGCAGGCCGCGTTCGCCGTCGTCCGCGAAGCCCGCCGAAGCGATCACGACGCCCTTGACGCCCGCCGCAGCGCACTCCGCAACGACCCCGGCCACCTCCTCGTAGGGCACGGCGATGATGGCCAGCTGCACAGGTTCGGGGACTTCGGAGAGCTTGCCGTAGGACATCATGCCCGCAAGCTCCAGCGCTTCCGGGTTGATGGCGTAGACGGTGCCCTGGAAGCCGCCCTCAATGATGTGCTCCAGCAGCTGGTACCCCACGGTCCCCCACCTGCGGCTGGCACCGACCACGGCAACGGACGACGGCGCCAGCAGCTCCCGGACGCTCCTCGCCTCGGCGCGGTGCTCGCGGGACTCCATCACTGCCCTCGATTTCTCGGTGGGGTCGATGTTGAACTCGAGGCTGACGACGCCGTCGTCGAAGTGGCGCTTGACGTCGTATCCGGCGTCGGAGAAGACCATCAGCATCTTCCGGTTTTCCGGCAGCACCTCCGCGGTGAACTTCCGGATCCCGTTTTCGTGTGCAGCGGCGGCAAGGTGTTCCAGCAGGATGGAGCCGATGCCCCTCCCCTGGTGGGCGTCGGCGATGTTGAACGCAACCTCTGCCTCGGTGGGATTGGGGAGGCGGTCGTAGCGTCCGATGCCGATGATTTCCCCGTGGATGGTGATGACGAATGCCACCCGGTCCCGGTAATCCACCTCGGTGAAGCGCTTGAGCTCCTTGGCGGACAACCTGGCCTTGAAGGCGAAGAAGCGCATGTAGATTGAATTCTGCGACTGCCCGGTATGGAAGGCCTGGACAGCCTCCGCGTCCGACGGGTGGATGGGCCGCAAATGCGCTGTTCCGCCGTCCCGCAGGACGACATCGGCTTCCCAATGTTCCGGATATTCGCCGTCCCCGGGCTGATCCACCATAGGCTTAGCCTAGCCAAAAACTCCCGCAGCACACCCCAGTGGCTGCGCAGTAACCCCAGAAGGATTCACCAAACCCCATGGCCCGCCGCCAAAGTCCAGCCCCGATCGCAGACGATAACTACACGGAGAACATCGTCGATATCGACGTCACCTCCGAGATGCAGGGATCGTTCCTGGAGTACGCGTACTCGGTGATCTACTCACGCGCGCTCCCGGACGCCCGTGACGGGCTCAAGCCGGTGCAGCGCCGCATCCTCTACATGATGAGCGACATGGGCCTGCGCCCGGACCGCGGCCACGTCAAGAGCGCCCGCGTGGTGGGCGAGGTCATGGGCAAGCTGCACCCGCACGGCGACGCCGCCATCTACGACGCCATGGTGCGCATGGCGCAGGACTTCTCCCTGCGCCTGCCGCTGATCGACGGGCACGGCAACTTCGGCTCGCTCGACGACGGCCCTGCAGCACCGCGGTACACAGAGGCCAGGCTTGCTCCCGCCGCCCTCACGCTCACCAGCCACCTCGACGAAGACGTGGTGGACTTTGTCCCCAACTACGACAACCAGCTCACGCAGCCGGACGTCCTGCCGGCCGCCTTCCCCAACCTGCTGGTCAACGGCGCCACCGGCATCGCCGTCGGCATGGCCACCAACATGGCCCCGCACAACCTGGTGGAGGTCATCTCCGCGGCCCGGCACCTGATCGCGAACCCCGACGCGACTTTGGATGACCTCATGCGGTTCGTCCCGGGCCCGGACCTCCCCAGCGGTGGCCGGATCGTGGGCCTGGACGGCATCCGGGACGCCTACGCCACCGGCCGTGGCTCCTTCAAGACCCGGGCCAAGGTGGAGATTGAACAGCTCTCCGCGCGCCGCACCGGCCTGGTGGTCACTGAACTGCCGTACATGGTGGGCCCGGAAAAAGTAATTGAGAAGATCAAGGACGCCGTCAACGCCAAGAAGCTGACCGGCATCAGCGACATTGTTGACCTGACCGACCGCAAGCATGGGCTGCGGCTGGTCATCGAGCTCAAGAACGGCTTCAACCCGAACGCCGTGCTGCAGCAGCTCTACCGGTACACGCCGATGGAGGACTCCTTCGGCATCAACAATGTCACCCTGGTGGACGGCCAGCCGCAGACCCTGGGCCTGGTGGACCTGCTGTCCGTTTACGTCAACCACCGCATCAACGTGGTCCGCCGCCGCACGGTGTTCCGTCTCGGAAAAAAGAAGGACCGCCTGCACCTGGTGGAGGGCCTCCTCATCGCCATCGTGGACATTGACGAGGTCATCCAGATCATCCGGTCCTCGGACGAGGCCGCCGCGGCCCGCGAGCGGCTGATGTCCATCTACGACCTCACCGAGATCCAGGCAAACTACATCCTGGAACTGCGGCTGCGCCAGCTCACCAAGTACTCCCGGATCGAGCTGGAAAAGGAGCAGGACGAGCTGCGCCGCGAGATCGCAGAACTCGAGGCAATCCTGGGCTCTGAGGAACTGCTGCGCACCGTGGTCTCCGACGAACTCGGCGCCATCGCCGAGGAACACGGCACCCCGCGCCGCACCGTCCTGCTCGAATCCGAGGCCGTATCCCCCACCGTGGCCGCCGAACTTGCCGGGGCCAATGGCAAGAAGGGCAAAGCCGCCCCGCTGTCCCTGGAGATCGCAGACGACCCCTGCTGGGCGATCCTCACAGCCTCCGGGCAGGTGGCGCGCACCAGCAACCAGGAGCCGCTGGCCGAGGCAGGGCCCCGCAGCAAGCACGATGTTTACACCTCGGTGGTGAGGACATCGGCCCGGGGCGAGATCGCGGCCGTCACATCGCTGGGCCGAATGCTCCGGCTGCAGGTCATGGACATGCCGGTGCTGGCGCCCATGGCCGGGCTGCCCAACCTCGCCGGCGGCGTTCCGGCCAAGGAGTTCCTCACGCTGGTGAAGGGCGAATCCCTGGTGGCGTTCGTGCGCCTGGACGAGGTCCTGGCCATCGGTACGGCCCAGGGCGTGGTCAAGCGCGTCCAGCCGGACTACCCGCTCAACCGCGAAGATTGGGAAGTCATCACGCTCAAGGACAAGGACGTTGTGGTGGGCGTGGCTCCCGCCGGCGCAGACGACGCCGACCTGGTATTCCTCACCCGGGAGGCCCAACTGCTGAAGTTCCCCGCGTCCGCCGTCCGCCCGCAGGGCCGTACTGCCGGCGGCATGGCGGGAATCAAGCTTGCCGCGGGCGACCAGGTCATCTTCTTCGGCGCCGTGCAGCCCAAGGACGAGGCCGCCGTCGTGGTGACCATCGCCGGCACCAACGGCGCCCTCCCCGGCACCGCTCCGGGCACGGCCAAGGTCACCGCCTTCTCCGAATACCCTGCCAAGGGACGCGCCACGGCGGGGGTCCGGTCGCACCGGTTCCTGAAGGGCGAGGACATGCTGCTGCTCGCCTGGGCAGGGCATGGTCCGGCGAAGGCATCCTCCGCGGCCGGCGTGGCAAGGTCGCTGCCCCAGGAGCATGGCCGGCGCGACGGCTCCGGCGTCCCGCTCTCCCAGGCCGTGGATGCCGTGGGCCCGGCCATGGCCTGGCCCGACGGGGAATCCACCGAGGCCTAGAAGGGGCCGGCAGGCTGGCACAGCCGGGCCGGCCCGCACCGCTTAGACTGCACCCATGCCTATCGTTCCTGATGCCAAGGACTGGACCTGGGTCCTTTCCCGCCCCTGCCCGGAATGCTCCTTCGACGCCTCCTCAGCCACACCGGCAACGGTCCCTGGCAGCATCGAAAGCATGATCCCCCGGTGGCTGGCCGTGCTGCGCCGGCCGGATGCGGCGGAGCGCCCCAACGATGACACCTGGTCGGCGGTTGAGTACGCCTGCCACGTGCGGGACGTTTTCACCCTGTTCGTCCAACGGCTGAACCTGATGCTTACGGCAGATGATGCCCGCTTCGCGGACTGGGACCAGGACCTGACGGCTATCGAAAAGGACTATGCCAATGCCGACCCGTCTGAGGTGGGCCCCGAACTGGCGGCAGAAGGACACGAGGCGGCCGAGTCCTTTGCCGGTGTCCCCGAAGAAGACTGGGGACGCAGGGGGCTGCGCAGCAACGGCTCCGAGTTCACCGTCCTGACGCTCTCCCAATACTTCCTGCACGACGTCGTCCATCACCTTCACGACGTCAACGGCTAGGGGCACGGTCTTCCCCTGCCCCTTCCGGGGGTCAGCGGGAGCGGCGTCAGCGGGAGTGGCGTCAGCGCAACCGCGCCAGCGGCGCCTGGGCCTGTCCTGAAAATACGCTGAGGTCCAGGCGCCCGTCCCCGGCCTCGATATCGGCCGGGTTGTGCGTGACCAGCACCACCGTGCGGTCCCGCAGGCCGGAACGCAGGTCCGCGAGCATGGCGGCGGCGGATTCCGCGTCCAGGTGGGCGGTGGGCTCATCCAGCAGGATCACCTCCGCACCGGTCAGGAGGGTCCGGGCCACAGCCAGGCGCTGGCGCTCGCCGCCGCTCAGGAAGGCGCCGCCCGGGCCGATCCGGGTGTCCAGCCCCGCCGGCAGCCGGCCCACCAGCCCGGCGAGGCCGACGGCGGCCAGGACCCCTTGCAGCTCCTCTTCATTCGCCGGGGACGCACCGTCGCCGGAGGGCCTTCCCAGCAGCAGGTTTCCGCGGATGGTGGAGTCGAACAGGTGTGCCTCCTGCGGGCACCACGCCGCCCGGCCGGTAACCTTCACCTGGCCGGCCGCGGGAGGCAGGAAGCCCAGCAGCACCGAGAGCAGCGTGGATTTGCCGGAGCCTGAGGGTCCGGTCACGGCGAGCCATTGCCCGGGCTCCGCCACCGCGTCCACACCCGAGAAGACTGGAGAGCATCCCGGCCAGGCCGCGGCCAGGCCCGCCAGCTCAACGCCTGGCGCACCGCCGGCCCTGACAGGAACGGACTGCAGCCCGTCAGGCGCTTCGCTGCCTCCCTCAAGAGCCCCCGACTCCCCCACCCGGCGCATAACGGCACGAAGCGCGGGGAACTGGCGCACCGCCGTCGTCATCGCAGCGTAGGGCTCCACCAGCGCCAGCAGCAGGAGGACCACCACGGCCGCGGTGGCCGGGGCAACGCGGGTTGCGAGGACCTCTGGCCCTGCCAGCCACGCCGCAGCGAGGGCAGCGGCGCCGCAGGCGGCGGTGGCGACGGCGTGCCCCAGCCCGTCGGCCCAGGCGGACCGCTGGGAGGCGCGGGTGGCGTCCCGGTCTTCCGCCAGCAGCGCATCAAGGACACGGGGCGCCACACCGTTGGCGTGCAGTTCGGCCCGCGCGTCCAGGGCGGCCGTGACGCGGCGCAGGACGCCGGAGCGCAGGGCCTGTTCGGCGCTGGCGGACTTCCGGTCACCCCACAGGGCGGCCGCGGGCGCCAGCAGCAGGCCGCTGCCGGCTGCCGCAAGCACTGCGGGAAGGGCGGCCGGGACCAGGGCTCCGGTGGCGGCCACGGCCAGGACGGACACCGCGAGCGCCGTGACGGGCGGCAGGACCACGCGCGGCAGGAGGTCGCGGACGGTGTCGACGTCGTCGATCACCGTGCCCAGCACGTTGCCGCCCTGGAGGAGCCGGCGCAGTGAAAGCGCCCTGCGGCTCAGGGACTCCCACAGCCGGCCCCGCAGGCGGGTCAAGGCTGCGAACACGGCATCGTGCAGCAGCAGCCGCTCCCAGTAGCGGAACACCGCGCGGCCGATGCCGAAGAACCGGACGCCAACAATGGCCGTCAGGAGGTAGAGGATGGGCGGCTGCTCGCTTGCCCGGATGATGAGCCAGCCGGACAGGCCGGAAAGCGCGACGGCGAAGACGGCCGCCAGGGTGCCGACGAAGGCCGCTGCCGCGAATTTGCCGCGGACCGGGGCGAGGAGTGCGGCCAGGAGGCGGCCGGAGCCCGGAGTGGCACCGGGAGCGGGGCCGAAGGCCCTGGTACACCTGGCTTCCGTTCGTTCATCGACACCAGCCTCTGTGACGGGCGTATCCGTGGACCTTGCGCTGCCTGTGTCGCCGCTGCCTGCCGGGAGCGCAGCAACGCCCGCCTCCGGCGTCGGCGTTGCCGTACCCGCTGGCCGCACCGGCACCAGCAGGTCTGCCAGCTGCCGGGTCCGCCGGTTATGGGCCACCAGGATGACGGTGGCCTGGCCCCGGAGCCGCCGGATGGCGTTCTCAACGATGACGGCCGAGGCGTCGTCCAGGTGCGCCGTGGGCTCGTCCAGGAGCAGGAGGGTGGCGCCTGCGTCGATCCGGGCCAGGCCGCGGGCCAGGGCCACGCGGCGCAGCTCGCCCGGGCTCAGCTCCGCCTGGTGCTTGCCGGCGAGGTGGCCGGCCCCTGCGCGCTCCAGGCAACGGCGGGCGGCGTCCTCGGCGGCGAACCGGTCCGGGCCATGGGTGGAATCCGGCGAGAGGTACAGCAGCACCTCGTCCAGGACGGTGTTGGCCACCATGACGGGATGCTGGGGAACCCAGGCCACGGCACGGCGGTCCAGCCCACTGATGGAACCGGTGATGCTGGTTCCTGCGCTGCTTCCTGTCCCGTCCGCTCCCCCGCCGTTGCCGATGGTGCCGGCCAGTACGCCCAGGACGGTGCTCTTGCCGGCCCCGCTTGGACCGTCCAGGGCGGTGATCCTGTCCTGTGGTGCGGTGAAGGAGAGGGGGCCGACGGCGGCTCCGGACCGTCCGGCGTAGGTCACCGTGAGTGCTGTGACCTCCAGCGGGGCGCCCGGCCTGCCGGCCATGGCGGCCGGCAGGGGCGTTGGCCCGGGCGCGCCCGTGATGGCTGCCGTTTCCGCGAGCGCCACCCGGCCGTCGTCGCTGGCGTGGTGGGCAGTGCCCAGTTCCCGCAGCGGAAGGTAGCAGTCCGGGGCCAGGAGGAGTGCCAGCAGGCCCGCCTCCAGCGGCATGTCGCCGTGGACCAGCCGCACACCAATGAAAACCGCCACTACAGCCACCGAGATGGTGGCAATGAGTTCCAGGGCCAGGGCGGACAGGAACGCGGTCCGCAGGGTGCCCATGGTGCGCTCGCGGTATTCTTCGGAGATCTCCTCCAGGGCCTTGCGCTGCGCCGTGGCCCGGCCCAGCCCCACCAGGACCGGCAGGCCCTTGGCGAGCTCCAGCATGTGGCCGGACAACCGCGCCAGCGATGCCTGTGCCTCCCGCACGCTGTCCTCGGTGTACCGGCCGATCAGCACCATGAACACCGGGATCAGCGGGACTGTCAGCACAATGACCAGCGCGCTGACCCAGTCCGCGAACAGGATCCGGGCCCCCAGCAGCAGCGGAACGGCGGCGCAGTTGACCAGTGCCGGAAGGAATTGGGTGTAGTAGCTGTCCAGCGCATCCAGGCCGCGGGTGGCCAGGACGGCCAGGCCGCCGTCGCCGGGGCCGGTTCCCCGCACCCCGCTGCGCAGGGCCCGCTCCAGCAGCTCCGCGCGAAGCTCCTCCTTGACCCCGAGGGCTGCGCGGCGGGCGGCGACAGCCTGCCCCCAGACAGTCAGGGAGCGAAGGACGACGCCGACGGCACCCAGGGTGATCTGCTGCGCCCAGGCGTCGTTCCCCGCGGCGAGGCCCGCGAGGATGGAGGCCAACGCCTGGCCGATGAGGACCAGGGACAGGGCCTTGAGCGCGGCGAGCAGTCCCAGCCAGTAGATTGCGGACCGGGTGGCCGGGCCTGTGGGGAAGGTTGGCCGCACGTCAGCCCTTGGTGGTAAAGGCCTTGGCGGCGATGGCAGGGAGGAAGCTGTGCGCTTCGGGAATGTGCGCAGCGCTGACGCGGCGGCGGAACACCCAGTAGGTCCAGGCCTGGTAGGCGATCACCAGTGGAAGCCCAAAGGCCGCCACGATGCTCATCAGGCCCAGGGTGTAGTCGGAGGATGAGGCGTTGGAGATGGTGAGGTCAAACGCGCTGTCCAGTGTGGAGGGCAGCACCACGGGGAACACGGCCCCGAAAATGGATGCAGTGCCCAGGACCAGGAAGGCACCCAGGGCCAGGAACGCCCTGCCCTCGGAGCCGTTCCGTGCCAGGAGCCAGGCGGTGGCGGCGGCACCAACGGCCAGCACGACGGCGGCCCACGTCCACGGCTTGCCGTCCAGGAACTGGATGGCAAGGGCCCATGCCGCGATGGGAAGGAGCAGGACGGGCAGGAGCCGCACGACCCACTGGCGGGCACGGTGCCGGACCTCTCCGTCGGTCTTGAGGGCCAGGAAGGCCAGGGCGTGGAGGAGTGAGAAACCCACGACGGCGAGTCCGCCCAGCAGTGCGTATCCGCTGAACCAGGCCATGGGGCCGCCCTCGCGGTCGCCGTTGCCGTTCAGCGGAAGGCCGGTGGTAGTGAGGGCCAGGGCCGCGCCCACACCGAACGCCGCGAAGAAGGAGCCCAGCGCGATGGCCCAGTCCCACCGGTTCCGCCAGCTGTCTGTGTCCACCTTGCCCCGGTATTCGAACGCGACCGCCCGGAAGATCAGGGCCAGCAGGACCACCAGCAGGGGAAGGTAAAGCGCGGAGAACAGCGACGCGTACCAGAGGGGGAAGGCCGCGAAGGTGGCGCCTCCGGCGGTCAGGAGCCACACCTCATTGCCGTCCCACACAGGGCCGATGGTGTTCAGCAGTACCCGGCGCTCGGTGTTGTTGCGGGCGAAGAGCTTCATCAGCATCCCGACCCCCAGGTCGAAGCCCTCCAGGAAGAGGTAGCCGGTCCACAGCACCGCGATGGCAATGAACCAAATGGTGGGAAGCAGTTCCATTGTTTGTTTCCTCTGCTAGTAGGCGAAGGCCAGGACGTCGTCGGCAGGCTTGGACTCGCTGGTACCGCCGGGGCCGGGCGTCTGGTCCTCGTTCTCGTCCGCCGGCGCTGCGGCGAGTTCCGGCATCGCGGACACCACACCGCCGCGGATGTACTTGACCAGCAGCTTGACTTCCACCACCAGCAGGACGGCGTATACGGCGGTCAGCGCCACCAGCGAGGCAATGAGCTCTCCGGCGGAGACACCCGGGGACACGGCAGCGGCGGTGAACATGAAGACCTGGTCGATGCCGCTGGGATCCGGGTTGGGCGCCACGACGAAGGGCTGGCGGCCCATCTCGGTGAAGATCCAGCCGGCGGCGTTGGCGCCGAAGGGGGCCAGGATGCCGAAGACTGCCAGCCGCATGAGCCACCGGGATTCCGGCACCGTTCCCCTGCGGGTGAGCCAGAGGGCCACCAGTGCCGCCAAGGCGGCGAGGCCGCCGAAGCCGATCATCATCCGGAAGCCCCAGTAGGTGACCTCCATGACGGGCACGTACTGGATTTCCTGGCCGGCGCGGTCCCCGTAGATCGGGTTGTCCGGAAGGTTGGTCCCGTACTTCTCCTTGTACTCGGGCAGCAGGCTGTTGACGCCCTTGACCTCGGTGGTGAAGTCGCCCTTGGCCAGGAAGGAAAGGATGCCGGGGACCTCGATCACGGCCACCACGTCGTCGCAGTTCTTTGAGCCGACGTTTCCGACGCTCAGGACGGAAAAGCCGGTGCCGTCGTGGCAGGCGGCCTCGGCGGCGGCCATCTTCATGGGCTGCTGCTGGAACATCAGCTTGCCCTGGAGGTCGCCGGTGACAGCGGTGCCGGCGAAGGAGATCATGGCCACCACGGCGCCGATGCGCAGGGACCGGATCCACACCTTGTGGTCGGCGCGGTCGCGGCCCGGAATGCGGGCGTCTTCACCCGGGACCACCCAGCCGTCGGCACCCACCGTGTCCACGCCGTCGTGCCGCCGCCGCCACAGGTGGTACCAGGCGATGCCCAGGAGGAAGCCGCCGGCCACGGCGAGGGCGCCGAACAGGGTGTGCGGGACGGCCACGAGGGCCGTGTTGTTGGTGAAGACCGCCCAGGCGTCGGTCATGACGGGCCGGCCGTTGATCATTTCCACCCCTACCGGGTGCTGCATCCAGCTGTTGGCCACGATGATGAAGTAGGCGGAAAGCGCCGAGCCGATAACGGCGACCCAGAGGCAGGCGAGGTGGATGGCCGGCTTGAGCTGCTTCCAGCCGAAGATCCACAGGCCCAGGAAGGTGGACTCGACGAAGAAGGCCAGGAGCGCTTCAAGGGCCAGGGGCGCACCGAAGACGTCCCCCACGAAGCGGCTGTACTCGCTCCAGGCCATGCCGAACTGGAACTCCTGAACGATGCCCGTGGCCACGCCCATGATGAAGTTGATAAGGAACAGCTTTCCCCAGAACTTGGTCATGCGCAGGTATTCGGGCTTTCCGGTGCGGAACCAGGCGGTCTGGATGACGGCCACCACCAGGCCCAGGCCGATGGTCAGCGGCACCATCATGAAGTGGTAGACGGTGGTGATACCGAATTGCCAGCGTGCAATTTCCAAGGCGTCCATGGCGGTCCCTACTGTTAGCCAATGCAGTTTTCTACGCTTCGTAGAACTCTAACTTCTACAAAGTGTAGAACATCCTCGAGGGCGGACGGAAACTTCCTGCCCTCCCCTAGGATCCCGCGTCGGGGCGCGGCGCGCCAGATGTTCTACCCGATGTAGAAGGTTGGGCATTTTCGGGGTAAATTTAGTTGTGTAGTTGAACAACCGCGTGACGTCACCGGGCACCCTACGGCGCACGGTGCGGGGAAATAAAGGAAAAGTGACATGGCGAGTCTTGGTGAACTGGAACGGGCAGTGATGGACCTGCTCTGGGCGGGCCAGGAAGCGGCTACGGCCAATACCCTGAGGGACCAGCTGGCGCGCACGTCGGCGGCGCAGGGCGGCCCTGGCCACGAAGGCAAGGAACTGGCCGTCACCACGGTGCTTACCGTACTTTCCCGCCTGGAGAAGAAGGGCCTGGTTGAGCGCGAACGCGGCACCCGCCCCCACCGCTACCAGGCAGTGTCCAGCCGTGCAGACCACACCGCAGAGCTCATGCACGAGGTCCTGGGATCAGCCCCGGACCGCGAGGCCGTCCTGGCCCGCTTCATCGGCTCGGTGTCCGAAGGTGAAGCCGAGACGCTGCGCAAACTGCTGGGCCGCGTCTAGCACACCATGTTCTGGGCCTCATACCTGCTGGCGGTCCTTGCGATAATCCTGGCGTGGCCGGTGCCGATCCTCCTGTCACGGGCCCAATGGCCGGCCAGGTCGCCGTTCACGGCCATGCTGCTGTGGCAGGCGATCGCGCTTGCAGGCGGGCTCTCGATGATCGGCGCCATGCTGGTCTACGGCCTGGAACCCATCGGCGACAACCTCATCGCAGGCCTACGCGGCCTTGCCGGCATGGTGCTCTTCAACGCCCCCACCACGGCACTCGGGTTCTGGCACATCTTTGCCCTGTCCACTGCTGCCCTCCTCACCGTCCATCTGGTGTTCACCCTGCTGCTGACGTACTACAAGATTCAGCGGCAGCGGCGCAGGCACCGCGAAATGCTTGCCCTGCTGGCCTCACCCTCCGGCCAGGACGCCGGGACCCTGGTCATCAGCCACGACTCCCCCGTGGCGTACTGCCTTCCCGGCGGCGCGCGTTCGGTAACAGTCCTTTCGGACGGCCTGATGGCGGCCCTCGAACCGGCAGAACTTCGGGCCGTCCTGATTCACGAGAACGCCCACCTGAGCCAGCGGCACCACCTCCTGCTCTGGGCCTTCGCCGCTTGGCGGCAGGCCCTCCCGTGGCTGCCCACCACCCGGCTCGCCCAGGAATCCGTGAACTCCCTGATCGAGATGCTGGCCGATGACGTCGCCCTGCGGACCGAGAGCAAAGCCACCCTCATCAAGGCCATCGCCATCGTGGCAAGCGGTTCAGCCACGGAGTCAGGCGCCGGTGGCGTCCGGCCGTCCTCGCCCACGCTGGCCCTGTCCGGGCTTGAGGCGTCCTCCGGCGGAACCGGCTCGGACGCTGTCCGTACCGCAGCTTCCCGCGTCAGCCGGCTCCTGACGCCCCAGCCTCCGCTTCCTTCCGCCATCCGCAGCGCCGTCCTGGCAGGCAGCGTCCTGCTGCTTGCGCTGCCCACCGCGCTCCTGGTGGTTCCCGGACTGCTCGGCTGACCCGCCGCCGTCAGGCGTCGATGCGTTCCCGATCCAGGCTGGACGCCCCGGCGATGATGAAGTCCTTGCGCGGGGAGACATCCGAGCCCATCAGCAAGTCGAAGATCTCCTCCGCCTGCTGCGCATTTTCGATCCCCACCTTGCGCAGGGTGCGGTGCCGTGGGTCCATGGTGGTTTCGGCCAGCTGCTCGGCGTCCATTTCCCCCAGGCCCTTGTACCGCTGGATCGGTTCCTTGTACCGCTTGCCCTCCTTGGCCAGGCGGGCCAGCAGCACATGCAGTTCGGCTTCCGAGTAGGTGTAGATCATCTCGTTGGCCTTTTGCCCGGCGTTGATCACCTCTACGCGGTGCAGCGGGGGCACCGCGGCGAACACCCTGCCTTCGAGGATCATGGGCCGCATGTAGCGGAAAAAAAGCGTCAGCAGCAGGGTCCGGATGTGGGCGCCGTCAACGTCGGCGTCCGTCATCAGGATCACCTTGCCGTAGCGGGCGGCGCTGATGTCGAAGCTGCGCCCGGAGCCGGCGCCGACCACCTGGATGAGGGCTGCACATTCGGCGTTGGAGAGCATGTCCCCCACCGATGCCTTCTGTACGTTGAGGATCTTGCCTCGGATGGGCAGCAGGGCCTGGAAGTCTGAGGAGCGGGCCAGCTTGGCTGTGCCCAGCGCGGAGTCACCTTCCACGATGAACAGTTCCGAGCGTTCGACGTCGTCCGTCCGGCAGTCGGCGAGCTTGGTGGGCATGGAGGAGGTTTCCAGCGCATTCTTGCGCCGCTGGGTCTCCTTGTGCACACGCGCCGAGATGCGGGATTTCATCTCGTTGACGATCTTTTCCAGCAGCAGCGCGGACTGCGCTTTGTCATTGCGGTTGCTGGCGGACAGTTTGGCGGAGATTTCCTTTTCCACCACGCGGGCCACGATGGCGCGGACGGCGCTGGTGCCCAAGATTTCCTTGGTCTGGCCTTCGAACTGGGGTTCCGCGAGCCGGACGGTCAGCACCGCCGTCAGGCCGGCGAAGATGTCATCCTTTTCGATCTTGTCGTTGCCGGCCTTCAGTTTGCGGGCGTTGGCCTCCACCGCCTTGCGGAAGGTCTTGATCAGCGCCTGTTCGAACCCCGACTGGTGCGTGCCGCCCTTGGGGGTGGCAATGATGTTCACGAAGCTCCGGACGGTGCTGTCGTAGCCGATGCCCCAGCGGAGCGCTACGTCCACCTCGCAGTCACGCTCAACTTCGGCCAGCTGGCTGTGGCCGCGTTCGTCGAGGACCGGGACGGTCTCCTTGAACTTCCCGGAGCCGTGCAGCCGCCACACATCGGTGACGGCAGGATCGGCGGCGAGGAACTCGACGAACTCGGAAATGCCGCCGTCGTGGTGGAAGACCTCCTCGTGGGGGCCTGCTTCACCGGGCGTCCCGGCGAGCCTGCGCTCATCCCGCACGGTGAGCTTGAGGCCGGGCACCAGGAAGGAGGTCTGGCGGGCCCGGGCCACGAGGTCCTCGTAGGAGAACCTGGCATCGGGCGTGAAAATCTGCCGGTCCGCCCAGTAGCGGATCCTGGTGCCGGTGACGCCGCGCTTGGCCTTGCCCACCACATCCAGGACGGAGTCGTTGACGAACGGCGTGAACGGCGCGGCCGGGTCCAGCCGGGAACCGGTGTCCTTGAAGCGGCCGGGTTCACCACGGCGGAAGGACATCCGGTAGGTCTTGCCGCCGCGGTCCACCTCGACGTCCAGGCGGGAGGACAGGGCGTTGACCACCGAGGCGCCCACGCCGTGGAGGCCGCCCGAGGCGGTGTAGGAACCGCCGCCGAACTTGCCGCCGGCGTGCAGCTTGGTGAAGACAACCTCGACGCCGGTAAGTCCCGTCTTGGGCTCCTTGTCGATCGGGATGCCGCGGCCGTCGTCGTGGATCTCCACGGAGTTGTCCGCATGGAGGATGATGCGGATGTCGTGGCCGAATCCGGCCAGGGCCTCGTCCACGGAGTTGTCGATAATTTCCCAGAGGCAGTGCATGAGGCCGCGCGAGTCGGTTGAGCCGATATACATGCCCGGGCGTTTGCGGACGGCCTCGAGGCCTTCCAGGACGGAAAGGTGCCGGGCGGTGTACTCAGAGCTTGGTGCCACTGGTAAAGAACTCCTTCAGGGACGTGGATGCGGTGCCGGGACCGCACCTTCTAGGGTAGTGGGCTGCGGCGGCAGGAGCCGTTTGCCACACCCGCCGGCGGTTGTGCGGCCTGCCACCAGTGTCCGTGACGGGCGGAACTTGGCCTTTCTTGACTGAACCTTGCGGATACGCGCACAGCGAACTTGCCCCATCCTTGCGATGGTTTGGATACGAATGCTGGTTATATAGATGTACTGATCTACTAAGGAGGCCGATATGACAACAGCAGTGGCAGACCGCACACTCAACGCACTCGACCGGTGCGACCGTTGCGGAGCCCAGGCATATGTGCGGGTTGTACTCGAGTCCTCCGGCGGTGAGCTGCTGTTCTGCGGCCACCACGCCCGTGCAGTCGAGGCAACGCTCAAGCCCTTGAGCTCCGACTGGCACGATGAGACGGGAAAGCTTCACGAG
This sequence comes from Arthrobacter sp. E1SS-5, assembly GCF_057073715.1. Taxonomy (NCBI): domain Bacteria; kingdom Bacillati; phylum Actinomycetota; class Actinomycetes; order Micrococcales; family Micrococcaceae; genus Arthrobacter; species Arthrobacter sp. E1SS-5. The sequence goes on along the minus strand of NZ_CP172703.1, from coordinate 1,719,591 downwards.
AAAGCTGCCGTGGAAATCGACTAGATGAGGCATCGGTAACAACAAACCCTGCGGGGCTCTTCCACAACGGAAGGGCCCCGCAGGCGTTTAATGGCACGCCGCCCGGAAATCCCACGGTGAAGATGCAGCACAAAACCAGGGGCCGCGCCGGAGCCACCCGAAGGTGGTCCCGGCGCGGCCCCTGGAGGTGCGTGCGGTTATGTTGTCCGGTGGACCTAGTCCAGGTAGTCCCGCAGGACCTGCGACCTGGAGGGGTGGCGAAGCTTGGACATGGTCTTTGATTCGATCTGGCGGATCCGCTCGCGGGTGACGCCATAGACCTTGCCGATTTCGTCTAAAGTCTTCGGCTGTCCGTCAGTCAGGCCGAACCGCATGGCAACCACGCCGGCTTCACGTTCGGAGAGGGTGTCCAGCACGGAGTGCAGCTGCTCCTGCAGGAGGGTGAAGCTCACGGCGTCAGCCGGAACAACAGCCTCGGAGTCCTCGATCAGGTCACCGAACTCTGAATCGCCGTCCTCACCGAGGGGCGTGTGCAGCGAAATGGGTTCGCGGCCGTACTTCTGGACCTCGACCACCTTTTCGGGGGTCATGTCCAGCTCCAGTGCCAGTTCTTCAGGCGTGGGTTCGCGGCCCAGGTCCTGCAGCATCTGGCGCTGGACGCGTGCCAGCTTGTTGATGACTTCAACCATGTGCACCGGGATACGGATGGTGCGGGCCTGGTCGGCCATGGCGCGGGTGATCGCCTGGCGGATCCACCAGGTGGCGTAGGTGGAGAACTTGAAGCCCTTGGTGTAGTCGAACTTCTCCACGGCGCGGATCAAGCCCAGGTTGCCTTCCTGGATCAGGTCCAGGAACAGCATGCCGCGGCCGGTGTAGCGCTTGGCCAGTGAGACCACCAGGCGGAGGTTGGCTTCCAGCAGGTGGTTCTTGGCGCGCTTGCCGTCGTGGATGATGAATTCGAGTTCGCGCTTGTACTTCGGATCCATGGAGCCGTCGTCAGCAGCGATCTTTTCCTCGGCGAACAGCCCGGCTTCGATCCGCAGCGCAAGGTCGACTTCCTGCTCGGCGTTGAGCAGTGCCACCTTACCGATCTGCTTCAAATAGTCCTTGACGGGGTCGGCCGTGGCGCCGGCAGACATGACCTGCTGCACGGGGGCATCGTCATCATCTGCGTCGGAGTAGACAAAGCCCTTGCCGCTGCCCACTGCACCCTTGACGGGATCGGCGTCGGTATCGGCATCCTCTACTGCGTCCGGCCCTTCGAGGACGTCGAGGTCTTCCTCAACGTCCTCAACCTCGTCGGCGTCAACGGCGGACTTTCCTGCAGCCTCTGCTGCAGCCTTGGCGCCAGGCTTGGGCCCACGCTTCTTGGGCTCGCGCTTGCCGTCCGCTGGAGCCGCGCCGGCCGAAGCCTTGTTGGCTGCCCGCGTAGCTGCCCGCTTGGCATTGGTCGCGGCCTGCTTCTCCTCAGGGGACAAGACATCCTGGGCGGCGGAATCCTTCTTCGTGGAAGACGGGGTCACAGAAAACCTTTCTAGCGGTGGTCTGTGGAATCACCATACGGGCAACACCACTATGACCCTGTCAAGTCCGTGATGAAAACCAAGCGCCACCACGGCCGGCAGAGTCACTTAAGACAACTCCCGGAGCAGCTGTATTGTTCCCTCGCGGGGACCGCTACAAGCACTCGATACACGGACCCAACCGGGTCTCGGCATCCATTGTCTCATGATTTGCCCGGATCCGGCCTCCCCCGCTTCGATCCAGTCCCGCCACCTGCTGAAGGTCTTGCCCGTGCCGGGCGGCATATCCTGCTCCTTCTCTGGCCGCCGCGCCCCACAGCTGCCACTTTCACCCGGCAGGGTCCTCCCCGAACTTCTGCCAGGCGGCCTCCTTGCGGGCCGCCCAACCGCTGAGTGTTCCCCTGCCTACGAGATCCAGCAGAAGTTCCGCGAGCCGGTATTCCGGCTCCAGCTCGAGGGCCTGCCCCAGGTAGGCAGCAGCGTAGGAACCGCGGCCCCGGCACCACGCCACCCAGCCGCGCATGGTCAGCGCCGCGGCAGCAGCCTGCCCTCCCGGCACAGCCAATTGCCCGAGGACCCGGTCCAGCGCTTCCAGGCCTGCCCAGTCGGGGACGCCGGGCGCAAGGCCCATGAGCACCTCGCCGTAGCCGGCTGGAACGGACCCAGAGCGGGCCGCGCCATCCGGGGTCCGGCCCGGCGGCCGAAGGGCAGTTGCCCTTCTTCCTGCCATGCCCGTCCCCGGTTTTCCCGCCGGCGAGGCCCGGAGGGGAAATTCGGCCGGCGGGAGCAGCAGCGGCAGCACCACCACGGATTCATCGCCGCCGCCCCCGTCCGGAAAGACATTGAACTGTTCGGCGCCGGCTTCCGCAGCGTTCCTGCCCGCGGCGGCCATCACCATCACGGCGTCCCGCCACGTGGGGACCAGGAGCGTGGCACGAAGAAAGGCGTCCCGCTCAATATCAGGCACCCCGGCATCCGCCGGGGCCCGGTCAAGCAGCATCTGCCAAAAGCCGAGCACGGCGTTGAACTGCGCACGGCTTCGGGACCGCCCGCCCAGCTCCTCTTCCCAGCCTGCCTGTGCTTCAAGGACCGCGGCCAGGTGCATGGCAGGAACCGGCGGTTTCGGCGCACTGCCGGCCCTTGGTGCGGGGCCGACGCTGCTCCCCCGGTAGACCATTTCGGCGTTAAGCATGCTGTCCCGTATCTCCTGCACGGGACGCCCCGGGAGCGGGCAACACGAACCATCGCTGCACAGGGCGTCCCGCCAATAGTCATCGCCCACAAACCACGCAGCACGGACCGGCATCCCGGCCTGGCCCAGGGAACACTGCACTGTGGAGATCAGGAGGTCGTAAGCGCTCGGCGGGACCATTCCGGCGTCACTGGTGAAGACGACCAGCAGCGAGCCGTCGGCATCCTGGTCCGACTCAAGGTAGCGGCGGACGGCACCGGCAAACCCGAAAGGATCGCCCTGCCCGTCAGTTGCCGGAAGGTCAAGCCGCAGCGTGGCGCCAAGCCTGGTGCCGTGGAGGGTCATGGCCACCAGGCTGGAAGCCGGCCAGTACCCCAGGCTGTGTGGAATGAAGCCAAGAATGTCTTCCGGCCCGCGGACTGTTAATCGTTCTGGAGCTGTCATGGCTCCAGCTTTCGCCGCCGGCATTGCCGCGGGCAGGGTCGGGTTCAGCTATGTGGGCAAACAGCCCGGTGGAGGAACAGTGACAAAAGAAGGAACGGTGGCAAAGGGAAGGAACGGGAACGCCTCAGTCGTCGGTGCGCGCCGGCTGGCGGCGGCGCGCCAGGCTTTCCCGGCGCTGCCGGGCCAGGGCGCTGCGCAGCGGCGGCACCACAATCCCCTGCTCCGCCATCTGCCGGCGCACTTTCCGGCGGGAGGCTACGATGGCGGCGGCGCCGAAGGCCAGGAGCAGGAACTGGACGCTCAGGGCCAGCCGGAACGGATCCAAACCGTACAGCACCCCCTGCGAGAACCCGGAGGCGTAGAGGACATCGAGCACCAGGCCGATGAGGAAGATGGACACCAGGGCAGCGATGAAACCGCCAACGTTCACGATCCCGGTGGCAGTGCCGATCCGGTGCGCCGGATTGAAGGTCCGGGCGAAGTCGAAGCCGATCATCGAACCGGGACCACCGATGGCCAGCATCACCACCAGGCCCGCCAGCAGCCACAGCGGAGCCCGCCCGGGCAACAGCAGTACCGCGGCCCAGGCTGCGGCGGTGGCACCGGCGATCAACAGCACCATGGTGGAGCGGCGCAGTGGGTGGCGCGAAACGAAACGCCCAATGAAGGGGCCCGCTGCCATGGCCGCGGCGACGTAGAGCGCCATCAGGGCGGCAACAGTGCCCGCGTCCAGGCCCTGCCCGGAAATCAGGAACGGGTAGCCCCACGTCATGGCAAAAACTGTTCCGCTGAACTGGATGGTGAAGTGGCTCCACATTCCCAGCCGCGTACCGGGTTGGCTCCAGGCGCGGGCCAGCGAGGCCCCGGTTGCCCGAAGCCCCTGCCGGGCGTGCGGCCGCTCGGTGCCAGGGGGCGCATCCTGCAGCAGCAGGACCACCAGTACGACGGCGAGTCCAGACATTCCTGCCAGCATCAGGAAAGCGGGGGTCCAGCCGGACAGGTGCAGGACCGTTGCGAAGGGCAGGACGCTGAACAGCTGCCCCAACTGGCCTGACATGCCGGTCAGCTGGGTGACGAGCGGGACACGGGCAGGGGCAAACCAGAGCGGAATGAGCCGGATGACCGAAATGAAGGTCATGGCGTCGCCGGCTCCCACCAGGACCCGGCCCAGGACTCCCCCGGGGATGCTGTCGGCAAACGCCAACTGCAGCTGCCCCAGCCCCATCAGGAACGCACCGCCGGCGATCATGACGCGCGAACCAAGCCTGTCCACCAGCAGGCCCACGGGAATCTGGAGTCCCGCGTAGACCAGCAGCTGCAGGACCGTGAAAAAGGAGATGGCCGACGCCGTGGCGTGGAAACGTTCGGTAGCCTCAAGGCCCACCACGCCGAACGAGGTCCGTTGCGCCACGGCCACCAGGTACCCGAAAATTCCGATGGTCCAGATAAGCCAGGCGCGGGGTGCAGTCACCATTTCATTATGCCCGGCGGGACGCCGCTTTCCCGGGCGTTGTGACCAGCGCTACTGCCCCGGGTTCTCCCTGGCCAGGTAGGCCTCAACGGCGGCGCCCAGGTCATCGGCGTCCGGAAGCTCATCGTTCTCGTTGGCCAAAAGCGACCTGCGCACGATGCCGTCGGCCTTCTCGTCGTACCGGGTTTCAAGGCGGGACACCACCTGCTGGACTTCCTCCGACGCTTCGATCTGCTCGGCGATCTGGCGGCTGACCTCGCGGCCCGATTCACGGAGCCGGTCGGTGGGCAGCATCAGGGAGGTGGCGGCGCCCAGGTACTCCAGCCCGGCGACGGCGGCGGTGGGGTACTCGGCCTCGGCGAGGTAATGGGGCACGTGGATGACGTAACCGGCCACGTTGCGTCCGGCTTCCACGAGTCGCAGTTCCAGGATGTGGCCGACGGCGGCGGGAACTTCAACAGTGGGCTTCCACACCGAGATGCCTTCGATCAGTTCCGGCCGGTTCCCGTGCACCGTAACCCCAACGGGACGGGTATGGGGCACGGGCATGGGAATGGAGTGGATCCAGGTGACGAGGTTGACGTCCAGCTTCTCCACAATGTTCACCACAGCGCGGGCGAACCGTTCCCACTGCAGGTCCGGTTCGAAGCCGGCCAGGAGGAGGAACGGCTTTCCCAGTCCATCCACCAGCCGGTAAAGGGCCAGCCTGGGCTCCTGGTAATCCTGGATGTGGTCTTCGACGAAGCTCAGGTGCGGGCGCCGTGACCGGTAGTCGATCAGTTGGTCGGCATCGAAGACCGCAACTGGCTGGGCATCGAGGGAGTCCAGCAGTTCTGCGTTGATCTGCTTCACCACGTGGCCGGCATCGGCAAACCCGGTGAAACCCATCACCAGGTTCAGCCCCTGGAGCTCGGGGCTGTGGAACAGCTCAATGTTGCTGGCATAAAGCGCGTCGGGGTCCAGCAGGGAGCCGGAAATCCGTTCAAGCACGGCATGTTCCTTTCAGGGGTGCGGGTGGACATCATTCATAACGCGGCAGGGATACCGGGCATTCCATCGGCCGGTGTGGCGCACCTCTCAGGAAATTCTCCTGCGGCGCCGGCGAAGGGCTACGATCGGAACTGGCCTGCCAGGCGGGCTTGCACGCACCCGGGGACCGTCCAGAACGGCCGGATCCGGGCCACCATGGCAGAGCGCCCAACATGCATCCCTGCCCGAACGTTTCGAGAATTGAGGACTCATCCCTGTGGTCAAGAATACTGAAGTCAACCTTAGTACCGTCGCGCGGGACCTGAAGAAGAACCCCAGTGATGCAGTGGTCATCGGGGTGGGCCAGGGAACCGACGGGCCGGTCCTGTTGGACAACCCCCTGACGGCGAAGTCCGCGGAGGCCCTCGGGGACTCACTCAAGGCGCTGGGCGTCACCGGCGCCGCCGACCAGCTGGTGCGCCTGCCGGGCCTGCCCGAAACCGGGGCCGGCATCCTGGTCCTGGCCGGCGTCGGCAAGGTTCCCGCCACCGGACCGCTCACGGGCGAGTCGCTCCGCCGGGCAGCAGGATCGGCTGTCCGGCAGTTGGCCGGCCTGGCCACGGTCACCCTGGCATTCCCGACGGCGACAGTACAGGACGTCACGGCCGTCGCCGAGGGTGCCGCCCTGGGCGCCTACTCCTTCACCGAGTTCCGGTCCTCCTCCGACGGGCTCAAGGACCCCGTGCGCAATGCGGTCATCTTCACCGAACTGGCCGGCACCCCGGAGCTGGAGGCGGCCCTGAAGCGGGCCGGGCTGGTGGCCAAGGCCGTTAACGCCACCCGGTCCCTGGTCAACACCCCGCCCAGCCACCTGTACCCCGAATCGTTCGCCGAGGCCGCCAAGGACCTGGCCAAGGGCCTGCCTGTCAAGGTCACGGTCTGGGACGAGAAGCGCCTTGAAAAGGAAGGCTTCGGCGGCATCATGGGCGTGGGCAAGGGCTCCACCCGGCAGCCGCGGCTGGTCAAGGTCGAATACTCCCCCGCCAAGGCCACGGCCAAGGTTGCCCTCGTGGGCAAGGGGATCACCTTTGACACCGGCGGAATCTCCCTAAAGCCGGCCCTCAACATGGGCGACATGAAGAGCGACATGGCCGGTGCCGCCGTCGTCCTTAACACTGTCCTGGCCCTCGCCGGCCTGGGCCTGCCGGTCAAGGCGACCGCCTGGCTCTGCATCGCGGAGAACATGCCCGGCGGCGGAGCGTCACGTCCCGCCGATGTCCTGACCATGTTCGGCGGCAAGACGGTGGAGGTCCTCAACACCGACGCCGAGGGCCGCCTGGTCATGGCAGACGGCATCGTCGCCGCCAGCCGCGAATACCCGGACGCCATCATCGACGTCGCAACCCTTACCGGCGCGCAGCTGATCGCGCTGGGCAACCGTACCGCCGGAGTCATGGGCTCGGACAGCGTCACGGGCGCGCTCAAGGCCGCGGCGGACCGCGCCGGCGAGCTGGTGTGGCCGATGCCCCTTCCGGAGGAACTGCGCCCCACGCTCGACTCCCAGGTGGCCGACCTGGCCAACATTGGCGAACGGCACGGCGGAATGATGACCGCCGCTGTGTTCCTTCGCGAGTTCGTGGGTAAGGACAAGGCGGGCGAACAGATCCCCTGGGCGCACATCGATATTGCAGGACCGTCCTTTAACAACGGCAGCCCGTACGGCTACACGCACAAGCAGGGCACCGGCTGCACCGTCCGTACCCTGGTTGCCTACGTGGAGGACATCCTGGCGGCGGCTTAGCAACGGTTGCCGGCCCGGTGCCACGCGGCCCTGCGGCGCAGGTGATTCCTGTGCCACAGGGCCGCGTGACACTGGACACAAGCGCTCCACAAACGCAGTGCCAAGGTGGAGCATGGATAGGTGGTTCGCTAAGGTGAACCACGGTAGTCACAAATGCAAGAGAGTTGCCCTGCTGACATAATCACGGCAGTGCAAGTTCCAAGACCAGATGATGCGCGCTGATCGCGTCATCGTTCACGCGAGGGAGCGTTTTAGTGGCCGATCAGGCAACTGCGCAAGAATTCGACATCCTGGTACTCGGTGGCGGCAGCGGCGGATACGCTGCTGCGCTGCGTGCGGTACAGCTCGGCCTCACCGTCGGCCTCGTGGAGAAGGCCAAGCTGGGTGGCACCTGCCTCCACAACGGCTGCATTCCCACCAAGGCCCTGCTGCACTCCGCAGAGCTGGCCGACCACGCCCGTGATTCCGCCAAGTACGGCGTGAACGTCACCCTCGACGGCATCGACATCAACGCCGTCAACGCGTACAAGGACGGCATCATCGCCGGCAAGTACAAGGGCCTGCAGGGTCTGATCAAGTCCAAGAAGGGCATCACCGTCATCGAGGGTGAAGGCAAGCTGCAGGGCACCGACACCATCGTGGTGAACGGCACCGCCTACAAGGGCAAGAACATTGTCCTGGCCACCGGCTCCTACTCGCGCACCCTTCCCGGCCTGGAGATCGGCGGCAAGGTCATCACGTCCGACCAGGCCCTCACCATGGACTCCATCCCCAAGAGCGCCATCATCCTGGGCGGCGGCGTTATCGGCGTCGAGTTCGCCTCAGTGTGGAAGTCGTTCGGCGTGGACGTGACCATCGTCGAAGGCCTGCCCTCCCTCGTTCCCAACGAGGACGCCACGATCGTCAAGAACTTTGAGCGTGCCTTCAAGAAGCGCGGCATCAAGTTCTCCACCGGCGTCTTCTTCCAGGGCGTCGAGCAGAATGACGACGGCGTCAAGGTCACCCTGGTGGACGGCAAGACCTTCGAAGCCGACCTGCTGCTGGTCGCCGTCGGCCGCGGCCCGGTCACGGCCAACCTGGGCTACGAGGAAGCCGGCGTCACCATCGACCGCGGCTTCGTCATCACCAACGAGCGCCTGCACACCGGCGTGGGCAACATCTACGCCGTGGGTGACATCGTCCCCGGCGTGCAGCTGGCCCACCGCGGCTACCAGCAGGGCATCTTCGTGGCCGAGGAAATTGCCGGCCTGAAGCCTGTAGTGGTCGAGGACATCAACATCCCCAAGGTCACCTACTCCGAACCCGAGATCGCCACCGTCGGCTACACCGAGAAGGCTGCCAAGGAGAAGTTCGGCGAGGACCAGGTGCAGACCCAGGAATACAACCTGGCCGGCAACGGCAAGAGCTCCATCCTCGGCACCTCGGGCCTGATCAAGCTGGTCCGCCAGAAGGACGGCCCCGTGGTGGGCGTCCACATGATCGGCGCCCGCATGGGCGAGCAGGTGGGCGAGGCCCAGCTGATCGTGAACTGGGAAGCCTACCCGGAGGACGTGGCACAGCTGGTGCACGCACACCCCACCCAGAACGAAGCCCTCGGCGAAGCCCACCTGGCACTGGCCGGCAAGCCGCTCCACGGCTGATTTTCGCCGGCATTACCAGGCCCGGCGCACCCGGTCGCGCAGACCGGGTGCACTAGGCTTCCAACAAGGCAGCAACCATTCGCACTAAAGATCAATAAGGAGAACGGGGACGACATGTCTGAATCCGTTAACTTGCCCGCCCTCGGTGAGAGTGTCACCGAAGGAACCGTCACCCGCTGGCTCAAGCAGGTAGGTGACCGGGTAGAGGTGGACGAGCCGCTGCTCGAAGTCTCCACCGACAAAGTAGACACTGAAATCCCCTCTCCTGTAGCTGGCGTGATTGAAGAAATCCTGGTCGCTGAAGATGAGACCGCTGAGGTAGGTGCGCCGCTGGTGCGCATCGGTGACGGCTCCGGCGGCGGTTCTGCCCCCGCAGAAGAAGCCCCCGCTGCTGCTCCCGCCGAAGAGGCACCTGCAGCCGCTCCCGCCCAGGAAGCACCGGCTGAAGCAGCTCCCGCCCAGGAGGCACCTGCCGCAGAAGCACCCGCTGCCGGCGGCGGCGAAAGCCACGAGGTCACCCTCCCCGCACTTGGTGAAAGCGTCACCGAAGGCACCGTCACCCGCTGGCTCAAGGCCGTCGGAGACTCCGTCGAGGTGGACGAGCCGCTGCTGGAAGTTTCCACCGACAAGGTGGACACCGAGATCCCCTCCCCCGTTGCCGGCACCCTGCAGGAAATCCGCGTCAACGAGGACGAGACCGCTGAGGTTGGCTCCGTACTCGCCGTCATTGGCTCGGGCGCTCCCGCTGCCGCGGCTCCGCAGGCTGCACCGGCCGCTCCCCAGCAGGAAGCCCCCAAGCCTGCACCGGCAGAGTCCGCTCCTGCGCAGACCGCTCCCGCCCAGGCCGTTCCTGCCCAGCAGGCCCCCGAGCAGGCTGCACCCCAGGCTGCCCCGGCTCCCGCCGCCCAGGCTCCTGCTGCTCCGGCAGCCCAGGAAGCAGCACCGGCGGGCGGATCCGAGTCCGGCTACGTCACTCCCCTGGTCCGCAAGCTGGCCAACCAGCACGGCGTGGACATCTCCAGCCTCTCCGGCACCGGAGTTGGTGGCCGCATCCGCAAGCAGGATGTCATCGCCGCCGCCGAGGCAAAGGCCGCACCCGCTCCGGCTCCGGCAGCAGCCCCTGCCGCCTCCGCCCCGGCTGCGTCCGGCGCAGCAGCCTCCTCGCTGCGCGGCACCACCCAGAAGGCTCCCCGCATCCGCCAGGTCATCGCCCGGCGCATGCGCGAGTCGCTGGAAATCTCCACCCAGCTGACCCAGGTCCACGAAGTGGACATGACCAAGGTCGCCAAGCTGCGTGCCCGTGCCAAGAACTCGTTCCAGGCCCAGAACGGCACCAAGCTGACCTTCCTGCCCTTCATCGCCAAGGCTGTTGCCGAGGCCCTGAAGCAGCACCCCAAGCTCAACGCTGCCTACGACGAGGAAAAGCAGGAGATCACGTACCACAGCGCCGAGCACCTGGCGATCGCCGTCGACACGGACAAGGGCCTTCTTGTTCCGGTCATCGCGGACGCCGGCAACCTGAACCTTGCCGGCCTGGCCGGCAAGATCGCCGACGTTGCTTCCCGCACCCGCGACGGCAAGATCGGCCCGGACGAACTGTCCGGCGGCACATTCAGCATCACCAACATCGGTTCGGTTGGTGCGCTGTTCGACACCCCGATCATCAACCAGCCGCAGGTTGGCATCCTGGGCACCGGCGCCATCGTCAAGCGTCCCGTGGTGGTTGCTGACGAAAACGGTGACGACTCGATCGCCATCCGCTCCATGATGTACCTGTCCCTGACGTACGACCACCGCCTGGTGGACGGCGCCGACGCAGGCCGGTTCCTCCAGACCCTGAAGGCACGCCTTGAAGAAGGCGCGTTCGAAGCGGACCTGGGACTGTAACCAAAAAAAGTCCAACGACGGCGGCCCCTGCTGCGGGTGGGAAACCTCCCGCAGCAGGGGCCGCCGTCGCGGTTAAACCCGGCGTTCCCGCCAACCCTCCGCAGCCCGGGCACCGCGTGGCTTTGCTACAGGCGGTAGAAATGACTGGCTAAGCTGGAGCCATGACAATACTCTTCAACATCCTGGTCTTCCTGCACGTCGTCGGGGCCGCCATGATCGTGGGCTACTGGATCGCCACCATGCGGACCCCCACCGTGCACCCGCGCCAGCGTGACGGCGCCTTCCTGCAGTTGCTCACCGGCATCGCCATGATGGGCATCCTTCCGTTCCTGCCGGACTCGAACCCCAATTACGCCAAGCTGGGCATCAAGTTCGTCATCGCCGTCGTGGTTGCCGTCCTGGCCGTCATCGGCTCGCGCAAGGTCAAGAACGGCCAGCCCGTCTCCACCGGACTCGCTCACGGCGTCGGCGGCCTGGCACTGGTCAACATCGCCATCGCCACCATCTGGCAGTAGAGCCCGTCACGGGGAACCGGTCATAATCCTCTGAGAGCGGACAATCCGTGCACCGGAGGTGGCTGGTCCCTAGGATGGAAAATGGTGGGCCCGGCAGCGGCCGGACCCGGATCGAATCGACGTTGAGGAGAGACATGGCTACAACACGCAACGCCCACACCGTATGGACCGGAAGCCTGACCGAGGGCTCGGGCAACACCACCCTGGACAGCTCGGGCCTGGGCACCTTCGATGTCACGTGGAAGGCGCGCACCGAAGCTGCCGGCGGCAAGACCAGCCCGGAAGAGCTGATCGCCGCAGCCCACTCGGCCTGCTTCTCCATGGCCTTCAGCCACGAGCTCAGCCAGGCCGGCTTCACGCCTGAAGAGGTCAACACCAAGTCAGAGGTCGGCTTCCAGCCCGGCACCGGCATCACCGGCAGCCACCTGACCCTCAACGCCCGCATACCCGGCATTTCCGAGGACGAGTTCCAGCGCATTGCCGAGGCCGCCAAGAAGGGCTGCCCCGTCTCCCAGGCCCTCGCCGGCATCGAGATCACCCTCGACGCCACGCTGCAGTCCTAGCAGTCCCGGGCCCACCGGCCCCGCACAACGCAAAAGGCCCTGTCCTTCCGGTAAGACCGGAAGGACAGGGCCTTTGCTGTTCCTAGCGTCCCTGCGGGCGGTCCGGCAGCGGCGAAGGCAACAGTTTGCGGTAGCCGGAGCGGGCCGGCGGGCGGTCCGTGGGCAGTTCCTGGATCATTTCCTTGAGCGCCCCGATGCCGTATTCCAGCTGCGGGTCGCGGCCGGCTGCGTAGGCGTGTGGCGGGTAGGTCACCTCGATGTCGGGGTCGACGCCGTAGTTTTCCACGCTCCAGCCCACGCCGCCGCTGAACCAGTTGGCATAGCGGGGCTGGGTGACTCCGGTGCCGTCCGCCAGCGCAAACCGGTTGTCAATGCCCACCACGCCGCCCCAGGTGCGCGTGCCGATGACGGGGCCGATGCCCCTCAGCTTTGAGACCTGGGTGATGATGTCTCCGTCGGATCCTGCGAACTCGTCGGCCAGGATGATTACCGGGCCCCTCGGCGCGTGATGCGGGTACGTGCGCGGCTTCTCCCCGCGCGGCATGCTCCATCCGGTGACCTTGCGGCCGATCAGTTCCGCAACAAGCTGCGAGGTATGGCCTCCACGGTTGCGGCGCACGTCCACGATCAGGCCATCCAGTGCTGTTTCGGTATCGAGGTCCCGGTGCAGCTGCGCCCAGCCGTTGGCCATCATGTCCGGGATATGCAGGTACCCGAAGGTGCCGTTGGAGGCCTCACGGACGGTCCGCCGGTTGCCGGCAACCCATTCCTGGTAGCGCAGGCGCTCTTCATCCTTGACGGGCACGACGGCGACGCGGCGCTGGGTGCCCTCAGCACCACCGTGCCCCGGGCCATTGAGGAGGGTCAACTCCACAGCGCGGCCTGCCGCTCCCACCAACTGCATGGCGGGGGTGGTGCTTTCGGACAGGGGGACCCCATCGATGGCCAGCAGGATGTCCCCGGCCTTGGCGCCGACGCCGGGCCTGGTGAGCGGCGAGGTAGCCAACGGATCGGAGGACTCGCCGGCCAGGATCCGGGTGATTTCCCAGCCGTTGGCGGTGTGGGCAAGGTCGGCGCCGAGCCGGCCCTGTCCGCGGCTGCCGCGTTCGGTGACGGCAGCGGGGCGCACGTAGGCGTGCGATGTCCCCAGCTCGCCGTGCAGTTCCCACAGCAGGTCCACCAGGTCGTCATGTGAACCCAGCCGTTCCACGATTGGCCGGTAGCGGGCGTGGATGGATTCCCAGTCCTGCCCGGCCATGTCCTCGGTCCAGAAGAAGTCGCGCTGCAGCCGCCAGGCTTCATCAAATGCCTGTCCCCAGACGCTGAGCGGATCCAGCAGGACGCGGATCCTGCCCAGGTCAACCTTGACCAGCTTGCCCGATTCCTCGTCGGCCTTGGCGTCCGAGGGGACCACGGTCACCTGTTTGTCGGAAACCAGCACCACCTTGCTGCGGTCCCCGGTCAGCCGGTAGCTGTCCACTGCGTCCACCAGCGTGGTCTGCTTGCGCCGGGCGATGTCATAACGGACCAGGCTGGGACGGGCGTCCTTGTCTTCCTGGCTGGCCTTTCCGTCGCCGGTGACACCGGACAGGACGGAGTCGAGCCAGAGGAGGGCGCCGTCAACGGCTTCCAGCGAGCTGTAGTTGCCCTGCGGAACGGGAACGCCAATCACACGGTGCGCCAGGCCCTCTGCGTCCACCTGGACGGCAGGTACGGCGCTGTCGGCCGCCTCGCCCTTGTCCGTGCCCTGTGCGTCCGTTTCCTGCTCCGCGCCCGCGGGATCGACCGATGGGCCAAAGGGCGACGGCGTCTCAGCCGCAAGTGCCACCAGGTACGGCTTGATGGGGCTGGGGAAGGAGAGGTCGAAGGAATGCCCGTCGTACACGGGATCGAAGCTGCGGTTGGAGAGGAAGGCAAGGAACTTGCCGTCCGGAGTGAAGGCCGGTGAGGCGTCGCGGAAGCGGCCGTCGGTGACGTCCACGGGATCGGCGCCAAGTTGCTCCACCGTGGCCAGGCGCAGCCGGCTGCGCGACCCAAAGGACGTGACCGGCTCGGACCACGCCAGCCAGCGCGAATCCGCCGACCAGGCAAGTTCGGAAATACTGCCTTCGCCGATGCTGGCCACCTGGCTGAGGTGGCCGCTGCGGGTGTCCACCACGTACACGTCGCCGAAGGAAGTACCCAGGGCGATCCACCGGCCGTCCGGGCTGGGCTCAAGGGAGCTGGCGCGCGACGGCGTGGGAACGCTGATGCCGGCCTCCACCGCGGGCGACTGGGCCTCGGCGGCGGGAGCCGTGTCCTGGGGCGCAACATCGGCCTGCTGCTCATCGTCCGCGGGAACATGCGCAGAGCTTCCCGCCAGCACCGCAGCCCCTGATGCAGGAACGGGCTGGGGCAGGCTGACAGTTTCCGCTCCCTCAGCGCCCGCCTGTTCCGTGTCCGGGGAACCGGGGGTTTCGGAGGCGGCCGCGCTGCCGGCCTTGCCGCTCCCTGCCGTCACCTGCGCTGCGGTGTGCGGGACTGGCGCGGCAATGTCCTTGATGTGGATGGCCTCAACGCCGCCGTGATCGGCGATGTAGGCGATCCGGCCGTCACCGAGGGGCCTGGGCAGCCGCCCCCGGACTCCGGGCGTGGCCTCAATGATCCGGGAGGGCCCGTCCTTGTGCCGCAGCCAGGAAATCGTCCCGTGCGATTCCACGGCGCTGGCGGCGCCTGTGATGTCCGGGGCCACCGATCCCAGGTGCTTGGCGGCGTCGAGGAGGGCAGGACGCCTGGTCTGGGAGGCGGAGCCGAGGGTGATGTCCAGCTTTTCCGCTTCCGAATCCAGGTCCCGGAGCACCCAGAGTTCACCGGCGGACTCGAAGATGACCCGCTTGCCGTCGGTGGCGGCGTGCCGGACGTAGAAGTCCTGGTGGTCGGTGTGCCGGCGCAGGTCTTCTCCATCAGGAAGCACCGAATAGAGATTGCCGTAGCCCTCGTGGTCGGACAGGAAGGCGATCCGGCCTTCGATCCAAAGCGGGTCGGTGAGGTTGCCGTCGAGGTCGGGCAGGAGGCGCTCGAACTCACCGTTGCCGTCGCGGTCGATCCACAACTTCCCGGCCGTGCCGCCGCGGTAGCGCTTCCACCACGCCGGTTCGCGGGACAGCACACTTGCCAGCACCACCGGGCGTTCATCGCCTACTTCGGGCCCGTACGCCACTGACTCCACGGGGCCGTAGGGAAGTTCCTGTGCCCAGCCGCCCTCGAGGGGGACGCTGTAGGCGTGGGTGTGCCGGCTTTCAGCCTGGCGGAATGCGCTGGTGACCACCACGGCGCCCGCGGCGGTGAATCCCTTGACCTTTGTGGTGCTGTGGCCAAAGTACGTGAGCTGCCGGTACCCGCCGCCGTCGACCTCTGCCGACACAACCTCCGGAGCCGTTCCCTGCACCACCGTCCACACCAGCCGCTTGCCGTCCGGGGTGAAGCGCGGGTTGCGGGCAGGCAGCTGAAGCGATGAGACGCGCCAGGCACGTCCGCCGTTCAGGGGCGCAATCCACACGTCGTCCTCGGCCACGAAAGTGACCAGATCGCCGTGCAAATGCGGGAAACGGAAGTAGCTCGAAGAGGTCATCGTTCGATCATAGTCAACCCCTCCCCTGCCCCGTGGGAGGTACACAACCCGCCCTCTCGTGGTGTGATGGACCATGCATATTGTCATGGCCGGCGCCTCCGGGCTCATCGGCACCTCCATGTCCGCAGCCTTCCGCGATGCCGGCCACTCCGTGGTGACCCTGGTCCGGCGGCCACCTGCCGGCGCAGGCGAAGTCCGCTGGGATCCGGCGGCCGGCGTCCTGGATCCCTCGGTGCTTGCCGGTGCTGACGCGGTGGTCAATCTTTCCGGCGCCGGCATTGGAGACAGGCCCTGGACACGGAAGCGGGTGGAAGAGCTGTTCAGCTCCCGCTTGGGCCCCACCAGGACCCTGGTGCAGGCCATGGCGCAAATGGATACGCCACCGGCCACCTTCATCAGCCAGTCGGCCTCCGGTTACTATGGCGACGCCGGCAATACGGTCCTGCGCGAGGACGCGCCTGCAGGCTCCAGCACCTTGGCGCAGATCTGCGTCGAGTGGGAGCAGGCGGCACTGGCGGCACCGGCCGGCGTGCGCGTGGTGCTGCCCCGCACGGGAGTTGTCTTCAGCCGTTCCGGCGGAGCGCTGGGCAAGCTGCTCCCGTTGCTGCGGCTGGGCCTTGGCGGTCCCTTTGGCAACGGACACCAGTTCTGGCCCTGGGTCACGCTTCCGGATGTTTGCGCCGCCTTCCTCTTCCTCCTGGACTCTGCGGTCTCCGGCCCGGTCAATGTGACGGCTCCCGAACAGGCGGATGTCAACACGATCGTCGCGGCGCTGGCCCGTGCCCTGCACCGGCCTGCCATGCTGCGGGTTCCCGGCCCTGTGCTGCGTACGGTGATGCCGGGGCTGGGCGAGGAGCTCCTGCTGCACAGCCAGCGGATGGAACCGGCGGTGCTGGCGTCCGGAGGATTCCGGTGGCAGCACGGAAGCCTGGAGGATGCTGCCCGCTGGGTGGCAACCAGGGACGGCTCCGCCTAGCTGCATTTGATGGAGGCCGGAAAGCCCCTGCTTCACCCTGTGGCGAGGATCTCGCTGACCCGCCACTGGCCGTCCACGGAGACCAGGACCAACCGAAGCGGCTGCGGCCTGCTGGGCTCCCCCGTGGCAAGCACGCTGTTGTCCGCGTTGACCGTGCTGTAGCCGGAGGTTGCGGAGACCACCCGGACGACGGCGCGGGCCTGCGTGGCACCCTCTTCCGCCGCCACCTCGGCAAGTACGCTGCTGAAGCCGGCCAGGCGGTTCCCGGAAGAGCGGAGCTGGGCAGCAGTATTTTGGTCGGCGGCAGCTGCAGCGGAGCCTGGCGCGTTCACCTCCGCGAGCAGCTCGAGCCGGCCGCTGCTGAAGGCGTGATCCCGCAGCGCGGCAAGTCCCTGCACGGCAACTGCGGGATCAGCCGAACGGGCGCGCAGCCTGGCTTCATCGACCGGTGCTTCATCGACCGGTGCAGCGGCCCGTGTTCCGCCGTCCGCAGCGGCTTCGGCCGGGCGTGCCGCTGCCGGCAGCGAACCGGTTGTGGCGGCTCCTGGCCACGGCGGATGACCGGTGGCTGACAGCCACCAGATTCCGGCGGCCGCGGCGGCAATGGCGGGCAGGAGGGCACGCGCCCGTATCCCCGCCCTCCGGCCGGCAACGGGTCCGCCGGCATGTTTCCCTTGCCGGACGCCGGGTGCGACAGTACGTTTCCCGTGCGCGGCAAGGGCGCCTTTGTTTTCAGCCAACGGCGGCCGTTGCCGCAGGGATCGCCGTTTGGAGCGGACGGCGGGCGGCTTGGCAGATGACGGAGTAAAGGACAAGGCGCTCCAGCGGGACGTCGCCAGGCGGCGGCGAAGAGCCTGGAGTTTCGTCCGGAGACCGGCGCCCTTTGTTTCAGGAGCGGCGCGGCGCCGTGTCAGCAGCTCGGGCAGGACGGTGGGGTGGACAGCGTCGGAGAGGTCCACCGGCTGCGGTTCTGCACTGCGGTACACGGCCGTGGCCAGTGCCAGTGCGTTGGGGCGCAGCCGACGGTCCTCGTTCAGCCCTGCTTCCAGGGCTGCTGCCAGTTCCCTTGGGACGCCGGGAACAAGGAGCGACAGCGGCGGGCGGTCGGCAGTCCGGCCGGGTGCAGCACCTGTCAGGCAGTACCAGCCAAGTGCGGCAGCGGAGTAAACGTCCCGTTCAGGCTGCAGCCCGGCACGCACGGCATCCACCGGGGACGGGTCAAGGAAGCCGGCCGTTCCTGTCGCTCCCGGACTGCCGGGATCGCCCAGCATCCGGGCAACGCCAACGTCCGACAACATGGGTTTGCCCTGTCCGGTGAACAGCACGTTCCCCGGGGATACATCCGAGTGGGTAAACCCTTTGCCGTGAAGGTAGCCCAAGGCCTGGGCGATGGGAGTCAGTACGGTGACGGTTTCGCCCACGGTGAGCCTGCCGCGGGCGGCGACCAGCTGGGCCAGGGACCCGCCCGCAGCGTAGTCCATGGTCAGCGCCGTGACTCCGTTCGGCTCCCCGACGCGCACTGCGTCGTGTGCCCTGATCAGGTGTTGGTGGTCCAGGACTGAAAGGATGCGGATCTCCCGCCGGATCTCCTCCTGGGTGATGGCCGCGCTGCCCCGAATGCTGCCCGCAGCCCGGAAGCACTTAAGCGCGACGTCCCTGCCGGTCCGTTGTTCCCTGGCCAGCCACACGTCGGCGCTGCCGCCCCGTCCCAGCAGCCGGCCGACGTCGTAACCGGGGATCTCAGGCGCCTGTGCATCATCCATGGTCCATGTCTAGCCGAGTTCCAGCCCGGCTGCAGGAGTTATCCACAGCCCTGGTGCCGCAGTCACAATGGGGACGACGGTGAGCTTGGACACTAAACCGGGTCCGCGTGGCTCCGGGGTCTAAGCTGGATGCCATGACTCTTGAGTTTTCACAGCTGGGTCTTGCCCCCGACTTCGTTGATTACATGGAAGGCTGGGATGCCCAGCGCGAACTCCATGACAAAGTTGTCGCCGGAGTTGCACCCAGCACCGTCCTGCTTTTGGAGCACGCCGCCGTCTATACGGCCGGCAAGCTGACAGAGGACCATGAGCGTCCGTTTGACGGCACACCGGTGGTTCCGGTGGACCGCGGCGGCAAGCTCACCTGGCATGGCCCGGGACAGCTGGTCGCCTACCCCATCCTGAAGCTGAAGAACCGCTCCGGCATCCGGGATTACGTGGAGCGCCTGGAAGAAATCATGATCACCGTCATGGCTGACTACGGCATCAAGGCCGAACGCATCAAGGGACGGGCCGGCGTGTGGATCAAGGCCGATGCCAAGGGCCCGGACCGCAAGATCGCGGCCATCGGCATCCGCGTGCTCAACGGAGTCACCATGCACGGCGTGGCGATCAACTGCAGCAACGACCTGGCACCCTACGGGCAGATCATCGCCTGCGGCATCACCGACGCCGGGGTGACCACCATGTCCCTGGAGACGGGCCGGGAAATCACGCCCGCCGATATCGTGGACCGGTTCGTCGCGGAATTCCGCAAACATGAAGAAGCATTGGTTTCGAGCCCTGAAGGAGCTCTACTGTGACATTGGCACCTGAAGGCCGGAAGATGCTGCGGATCGAGCAGCGCAACGCTGCGGTTCCGGTGGAACGCAAACCGGAATGGATCAAGGCCAAGGTCCAGATGGGCCCGGAGTTCGTCGGCCTGAAGAACCTGGTGAAAAAAGAAGGCCTGCACACCGTCTGCGAGGAAGCCGGCTGCCCCAACATCTTCGAATGCTGGGAAGACAAGGAAGCCACCTTCCTCATCGGCGGGTCCGAATGCACCCGCCGCTGTGACTTCTGCCAGATCGACACCGGCAAACCCTCACCCCTGGACCGGTTCGAACCCACCAAGGTGGCCCGCTCCGTCCAATCCATGCAGCTCCGGTACGCCACCGTCACCGGCGTCGCCCGCGACGACCTCGAAGACGAAGGCGTCTGGCTCTACGCCGAAACCGTCCGCAAGATCCACGAACTGAACCCCGGCACCGGCGTCGAACTGCTCATCCCCGACTTCTCCGGCAACCCCGACCACATCAAAGAGATCTGCGACTCCAACCCCGAAGTCTTCGCCCACAACGTCGAAACAGTCCCCCGGATCTTCAAGCGGATCCGCCCCGCATTCCGCTACGAACGCTCCCTGGACGTCATCACCCAGGGCCGCAACCACGGCATGGTCACCAAATCCAACCTCATCCTGGGCATGGGCGAAACCCGCGAAGAAATCTCCGAAGCCCTCCGCGACCTCCACCAGGCCGGGTGCGACCTGATCACCATCACCCAATACCTCCGCCCCAGTGAGCGGCACCTGCCCGTGGACCGCTGGGTCAAACCCCAGGAATTCGTCGACCTCCAGCACGAAGCCGAAGAGATCGGCTTCCTCGGCGTCATGTCCGGCCCCCTGGTCCGCTCCTCCTACCGCGCCGGCCGGCTCTGGGCCACCGCCATGCGCAAAAAAGGCCGCGACATCCCCGCCGAACTCGCCCACATCGCCGACGGCATCCAGGACTCCGGCACCACCCGCCAGGAAGCCGCCACCCTCCTGGCAGCCCACTCCTGACCTCCGATTCGTGAAGCGGCCAAGGGCCGGACGCCGGAAGTTTCCAGCGTCCGGCCCTTGCGGTTAAGTCACGTAGAATTGAGGCACTATGGCGAAATCCCCTGACTCCAGCAACTCCACCTCCGCGGGCTCAAGCGCGGTGAAGCGCAGCATGTTCTCGCGCAAGCCGAAGGAAGCAAAGGCCAAGAAGCCCAGCAGGCTCAAGCAGATCGGCGAGGTCTTCACCATGACGCGCCGCCACGACCCCATGGTTCCGTGGCTGATGCTCGCAGTCTTCCTGGGTGTTGTGGCCGTGAGCTTCCTGGTGGGCTTCTGGCTGGATAACTGGATCACCGGCCTGATCATCGGCATTCCGCTCGGCCTCCTGGCCGCCACTTTCATCCTGTCCCGCCGAGCCGAACGGGCCGCGTTCGCGCAGATCGAAAACCAGCCCGGTGCCTCCGGCGCTGCCCTGGGGACACTCCGGAGGGGCTGGATTACCGAGGAACAGCCGGTGGCTGTCAACCCGCGCACGCAGGATGCCGTATTCCGCGCCGTAGGACGTCCCGGCGTCGTCCTTGTCAGCGAAGGCCCCACCCACCGGGTGAAGCCGCTGCTCGATGCTGAGCGCAAGCGCCTGGCGCGCATCCTGCCCAACGTCCCCGTGCACACCATCCAGACGGGGCGCGGCGAGGGCCAGGTGCCGTTGAGCCAGGTGGCCAAGCAGATGGGCAAGATGAAGAACGAACTGACCAAACTGGAGGTCAGCACCGTCTCCAAGCGCATCGCGTCCATGGGCAACAGGCTTCCCATTCCCAAGGGCATCGATCCCTACAAGGCCCGTCCCAACCGCGGGCGCTAGCCAACAGGACGCCCCGGCACCGGCACAGCCGGCCGCCGGGGCGTTTTTCTTGCGCCCTGACCGTCCCGCGCATCCAGCTACGACAAAGGACTTGACCATGCCCCTCAGGACAACCGTGATCCGCGCCTTCCGCATTCTCGCAATTGCCGAAGCCTGCAGCTGGGCTGCACTCCTGGCTGGAATGTACTTCAAGTGGATTGCCGGCACCACGGAGGTTGGGGTGGAGATTGCCGGGCCTGTCCACGGTGCGCTGTTCATCGGCTACGGGGTTGCTGCGCTTACGCTGTGGCGCCTGCAGCGCTGGCCGTTCCTGGCGGCTGTACTGGCCGGCGCCTCCGCTGTCTTCCCGTTCGCCACCATCCTCTTTGAGCGCTGGGCCGGGCGGCGCGGCTACCTCACTGCTCCCCGGGCAGACCAGGCCGACGCTGGCCTCGAACCCAGCCGGGCGTAGCTGATCAGGACCCCTGGCTTGAAGTCAGTTGAGGCAGGTACTGCGCCGGTGAAGGGCACCCAGGGCCGGCGGCGGGTGGTGGCAGTCCTCTCCCTGCTCGGGGCAACGCTCTTTTGGGCCGGCAACTACGTAGTGGGCGCAGGCGCGGTCCAAAGCATCGACCCCCTGAGCCTGGTGTTCCTGCGGTGGGCCATCGCGCTGGTGCCGCTGCTGGTGATTGCCCAAGTGGTGGAGCGGCCGTCCTGGCGGTCCGTCCTGGCCGCCTGGCCCTGGTTGCTCGCGTTGAGCGTCTGCGGCCTGCTCGGCTACAACCTCCTCCTGTACTTCGCCCTTGAGCACACGGACGCGTTCAACGCATCGCTGATCAACGCGTTCAATCCTGCGCTGATCACACTGGCCGCCGCAGTCTTCCTGCGCGAGCGGCTCACACCGCTGGCGGTAGCAGGGGTCCTGATGGCCCTGGCCGGCGTCCTGACCGTCATCAGCGGAGGAAAAATTGGGCGCCTGGTGTCCACCGGTTTCGGCCCCGGTGAGGTGATCATGGTGGGCGCCATCGTGGTCTGGACGGCGTACACCATCATCGGCCGGTTGGCGCCGAAGATCCCGCCCATCACCGCAACGGCGGTCCAGGCAGCGGTGGTCGTGGCCATTCTGGGCCCGGTCCGCTTCGCCACGGGCGGCGTGGCGCTTCCCTCAACGGGCACCGTGCTTGCATCACTGCTGTTTATCGCCATCTTCCCGTCAGTGCTGTCCTACCTGCTGTGGAACCGCGCCCTGACGGTCCTGCCGGCGGCCGGCGCGGGCGTGTTCCTCAACCTCATCACCGTCTTCACCGCGATCCTGACCGTCCTTGCCGGACAGGTCCACACAGCCGCCCAACTGGTGGGCGGCGCGGTGGTCATTGCGGGTGTGGTGGTGACCAACGCTCCGGCCTTCCGGCGGCAGAAACGGACCACGGAACTGCCGGAGGTGTAGGCGGGACCGGCTAGCGCCGGATCAGGAGCGTGTTCATGGCTTTGTCGTGCAGGCCGCGCTGGTCCGGGTCGAAGATTACGGCAGGAATCACCAGGCACAGCAGCACCGACCTGACCAGCGCCGCGAGCGGGCCTGGGGTACCGCCGCCCGGTTTGATCACGGCAATGCCCATCACGCGGTGGCCGATGCTGTAACCGAGGGTTCCCACCAGCAGGATCTGTTCGATGGCGAAGACCGCCAGGGTGGCCCAGGAATCGCCACCAAAGGCGAAATTGCTGATGAGCAGCGCAATACCCCAGTCGATGCAGAGGGCCGCAATGCGCCGCCCTGCCCGGGCAATGGACCCGGGACCGGACTCCGGCAGGCCCAGGCGCTCCCCCGGATACTTCGAGATGCCGGAGGTGTCCGGTCCGCTGAGCCAGGAGCCAATGTCTTTGCGATCTACCACTGTCCAAGTTTACCGATCCAGGCAGGGGGGACGCGCCCACACTGTGGATGGGAGTCGACCACAGTGTGGACAGACGATAGCGTGGTCATAGCAGGCCTTTCTGTAACCTGCCCGAAACAATGCGGACACGGACGGGAAATGCCGTATCCATAGGCTGTTAGCAGTTTCAAGCAATCCCCGGCAGGTAGATGCAGCAGGGAAACCCCGCGTTGTCCCTGCTTTTGGATTGCGCTGGATCATATGGCTTGCATGCCAGATATTTACATATGCGTTAGGAGCATAGATGTTCAAGACTGCGGACGAAGTCCTTAAGTTCATCAAGGACGAAGATGTAAAGTTCGTCGATATCCGCTTCACCGATCTTCCGGGCGTCCAGCAGCACTTCAACGTCCCCGCCAAGAGCGTCGACGCGGACTTCTTCGTCAACGGCCAGCTCTTCGACGGTTCTTCCATCCGCGGCTTCCAGGGCATCGCCGAGTCTGACATGCAGCTGATCCCGGACGTCACCACCGCGTTCCTGGACACCTTCCGCATGGAGAAGACCCTCGCGCTGAACTTCTCGATCGTCAACCCCCGCACGGGCGACCCCTACCACCGCGACCCCCGCGGCGTGGCCGAAAAGGCTGAAGCCTACCTGGCCTCCACCGGCATCGCCGACACCGCGTTCTTCGCTCCCGAAGCCGAGTTCTTCGTGTTCGACAACGTGCAGTACCAGTCCTCCCCGCAGGGCAGCTTCTACAAGATCGACTCCGAGGAAGCCCACTGGAACACCGGCCGCGAGGAAGAGGGCGGCAACCTGGGCTACAAGACCCCCGTCAAGGGCGGTTACTTCCCGGTCTCCCCCACCGACAAGCAGGCTGACCTGCGCGACGCCATGTGTGTCGCCCTGGACGAAGCCGGCCTCGAGGTCGAGCGCAGCCACCACGAAGTTGGCTCCGCCGGCCAGGCCGAGATCAACTACAAGTTCACCACCCTGACCCACGCCGCCGATGACCTGCAGAAGTTCAAGTACGTCATCAAGAACACGGCTGACGCCTGGGGCAAGTCCGTCACTTTCATGCCCAAGCCGGTCTTCGGTGACAACGGCTCGGGCATGCACTGCCACCAGTCGCTGTGGAACGGTGGCGAGCCGCTGTTCTACGACGAGAAGGGCTACGCCGGCCTGTCCGACACCGCCCGCTGGTACATCGGCGGCCTGCTGAAGCACGCTTCCGCCGTCCTGGCCTTCACCAACCCGACCGTGAACTCCTACCGCCGCCTGGTCAAGGGCTTCGAGGCTCCGGTCAACATGGTCTACTCGCAGGGCAACCGTTCCGCCGGTATCCGTATCCCCATCACCGGTTCCAACCCGAAGGCCAAGCGCATCGAGTTCCGCGCGCCGGACCCCTCCTCCAACCCGTACCTGGCGTTCGCTGCCCAGCTGATGGCCGGCATTGACGGCATCCGCAACCGCATCGAGCCCCCGGCCCCGATCGACAAGGACCTCTACGAGCTGCCCGCCGAGGAAGCCAAGGACATCCCCAAGGCTCCGGGCACGCTTGAGGAAGCCCTGGAGGCACTGCGCGAGGACAACGAGTTCCTGCAGGCCGGCGGCGTCTTCACCCAGGACCTGATCGACACCTGGATCGAGTACAAGTACGAGAACGAGATCCGCCCGCTGTCCCTGCGCCCGAACCCCTACGAGTTCGAGCTCTACTACGGCGTCTAGCCTGCGGCCTGCCCGGCAGGACTGCTGAAACCGCGAAAGGCGGCCACCGGTACACCCGGTGGCCGCCTTTTGCTGTGTCCGGAGGCCTCGGGGCCGCGGACGGAGACCGTAAGGTGGGGGCCCGCCTCCAGACGTGCTGAGACCGGGAGCCGGACCCCCTGACGAATGCCCCCCGAGACGAAGACTGTCCAGCCTTCCCCCCAACAAGGTTGGAGAACACCGCCAATCCACATAATCGGGCAAACGCTTGCTAAGCGCAATGCCGGCGCGATGGGTTACGTCGGGAAGCGCGTTACGTATGTGGGGTTCCGGCGAAGCTGTGGAACATGGTCCGCTGCGGCCCCGCCGGCCCGCCCAGATACGGCCCCGCATCGACAAACCCCGCCCGGCGGTAAGCAGAGAGTCCCGCAGGGTTTTCGTCATTGACGGAGAGTACGACGCCGGTCTCGCGGCTTTGGTGCCGAACCGAGAGTTTGCGGGCCGCCTCCACCGCCGCGGCCGCTGCCAGGGTCCCCAGCCCTTTGCCCTGGTGCCGCCGATCGATGAGGAACCCGCGCAGCAGCCAGGCCGACCCGTCGTCGGGCCAGCCGGCAAGACCCGCTGCGCCTGCCTGCAGGGTCAACAGGCCGACCGCGGCACCCCCTGCCTCCACGACGTACGGGCGGCGCGATTCTTCGGCCAGTCCTGCCAGGGCCATCCGCAGCGGGTCGCCCACGAAGCGGTTCTGGCCGGGCAGCAGCGACATGCCCGCGATGGCACCGAACTGGATGGCGCAGGCATCGCTGTCCAGGTCCCGCAGCGGGATGAGCCATACCCAGTCAGTGCCCGTGTCAGAGACCACGTCAGTGCCCGTAGAAAACACGCTCGAAAACAGCGCGTGCCCGCCGGCTCACCCGCAGGTAGTCCTCTTCCAGGGCTGCAGCGTGCCCGGGCTCGTATCCGCACCAGCGCGCCACGGCCTCAAGGTCGCGGCGGGAGGAAGGGAGAAGATCGGAGGCCTTGCCGTTCCAGATGACGTTGGCGGACCGGATGCGGCTCGCAAGCCGCCAGGCCTCCGCCAGCAGCCCGGCATCGGCATCATCCAGCAGGCCGAGTTCCGCGGCGGCCGCAAGAGCCTCCAGCGTGGACGTGGTCCGGAGCTCCGGATGTTTCCCGGCATGCTGGAGCTGGAGCAGCTGGACCAGCCACTCAACGTCGCTGAGGCCGCCGCGTCCAAGTTTGAGGTGGCGTGCGGGGTCGGCTCCACGCGGCAGCCGCTCGGATTCCACCCGTGCCTTAATGCGCCTGATCTCGCGCACGTCCTGTTCCGGCACCGATTCCGGGTACCGGATGGGGTCGATGAGGGCGAGGAAGTCGGCGGCCAGGGTGTCGTCGCCTGCCATGGGCCGTGCCCGCAGCAGGGCCTGGGCTTCCCAAACGAGGGACCAGCGGCGGTAGTACTCGGCGAAGGAGTCCAGGGAGCGCACCATGGCGCCGTTCTTGCCCTCCGGCCGGAGGTCGGCGTCCATCTGGAGGACGCGTTCTGCCATGATGGCCGGCTTCAGCGGCTGGGTGAGCAGGCTGGACACCTTGGCCACGATGCGGGCGGCCTGTTCCTGGGCCTCGGCGTCGGAGAAGCCGGGAAGGGCGCGATGGACGTACATGACATCGGCGTCCGAGCCATAGCCGATCTCACGGCCGCCCTGGCGGCCCATGGCAACCACCAGGACCGTCGTCTTGAGCGGCCCGCCGGCGGAGACGATGCCTTCGGCCACGCGCAGGGCACCCAGGACGGCGGCCCGGTCCGTGTCCGCCAGGGCCCTGCCTACCTGGTCCTGGTACAGCAGGCCGGCGGAGTCCGCAATGGCGATGCGCAGGATTTCCCGCCGCCGGATCAGCCGGATGAGGCGCATGGCGCTTTCCGGGTCCGAGTGCCGGGACATCTTGGCGGTGATCTCCTGCCACTGCCCTTCGAAGCCCACCGGTACCAGGTCCTTGTCCTGTCCCAGCCATGCCACGGACTCCGGCGAGACTTCCAGGAGGTCTGCGATCAGCCGGGAGTTGGAGAGCATGTGGCACAGCCGCTCGGCGGCGGCATTGGAGTCGCGCAGCAGGCCCAGGTACCAGTGTGTGGTTCCCAGTGCCTCGCTGACGCGCCTGAAGGCAAGCAGCCCTGCATCGGGGTCCACGCCTTCGGCGAGCCAATCGAGCAGGATGGGCAGGAGCTGGCGCTGCAGGGCGGCGCGGCGGCTCACCCCGGCCGTCAGGGCCTCGATGTGGCGCATTGCTCCCTGCGGGTCGCGGTACCCGAGGGCGGCAAGCCGGCCCTGCGCCGCTTCGGGGGTGAGCCTGGCGTCCTCGCTGCTGAGCTTGGCCGCCGAATTCAGCAGGGGCCGGTAAAAGATGCGCTCGTGCAGTTCGCGGACGGAGCGCTTGGTGCGCTGCCAGGCGGAAAGCAATGAGTCCGGGGTGGGCCGTTCGTTGGAGAACGGCCCCAGCACGGCCTTGGCCAGGGAGCGCAGCGCCGGCTCAGCCACCGGCATGAGATGGGTGCGGCGCAGCTGGAACAGCTGGATCCGGTGTTCCAGCAGCCGCAGGTAGCGGTAGGCGTTGTCGAAGGCTGCGGCGTCGGAACGGCCGATGTAACCCCCGGCCGACAGTGCGGCGATCGCGGAGGTGGTGTCCCGTCGTCGTAATGACTCGTCTGCCTTGCCGTGCACCAGCTGGAGCAGCTGCACGGTGAATTCGACGTCGCGCAGTCCGCCGCGGCCCAGCTTGATCTGCCGCTGCTCCTCGGCGGCGGGGATGTGCTCGGTCACCCTGCGGCGCATGGCCTGGACGGATTCAACGAATCCCTCCCGCCCCGCGGAGTTCCAGATCAGCGGCGCTACGGCGTCCTCGTAGGCACGGCCCAGTGCAGCGTCGCCGGCGATGGCCCGGGCCTTGAGCAGTGCCTGGAATTCCCAGCTTTCCGCCCACCTGGCGTAGTACGTCTCGTGGGAAGCGAGGGTGCGGACCAGCGGCCCGGACTTGCCCTCGGGCCGCAGGTTGGCGTCCACCTCCCACAGGCCGGGTTCCCGGGCCACGGAAGAGATGGCGCGGGAGATGCCGCTGGCCAGTACCGTGCCGATGGTGTTGGCGTGGGCGTCCTCCAGGCTGCCCGGGTCCACCACGTAGATGACGTCGACGTCGGAAATGTAGTTCAGTTCCCGGGCTCCGCACTTGCCCATGCCGATCACTGCCAGGCCGACGTCGGCCACCTCGGCAGGGCTGTGCTGCTCCGCCGCTTCCGCGCGGGAAACTGCAAGGGCGGCCTCGATGGCGGCCGCGGCCAGGTCGGCGAGTTCCCCGCCCACGGCCGGCAGGAAGTCCAGCGGGTCCGCGGCGCACAGGTCCTTGACGGCGAGGTCCACCAGGCCGCGGCGGTAGGCGGTGCGCAGGGCGGCATAGGCGTCCACGCCAGTGGCGGCAGCAACGGGCCGGGCGGCACGGGGGTCCGCGCCGACGGACTGCAGGAGCGTGGCGCGCAGCCGGCCCGGGTCGGCGGGCAGGGGTTCGGGACTGGCCCGGACCCGGAAGGCTTCCAGGTGCTCAGGGTGCCGGATGAGGAACTCCCCCAGCGCCTCCGAGGCGCCGAGGACCCGGTACATCGGCTCGCTGGCCTCGGGCTCCGCGGCGGCCAGGTCGCGCAGCTGGGGATGCTTTTCGATCAACCGGACCAGGGACTGCAGCGCGGTGTCCGGGCTGGCCGCAAGCTGCAGCCCGGCAAAGAGCCTGTCTTGGTCCAGCCCCTCAAGTTCGCGCGCGGCAAGGAACCGCTCGCCCTTTTCCAGGTCGCTGAATCCGGCCGCGATGAGACGGCGCGCCAGGCTCACGCCGGGCACCTAGAGAATGCCGAGGTTGCGCTGCAGCTCGTAGGGCGTCACCTGCAGCCGGTAGTCCTGCCATTCGGCGCGCTTGTTGCGCAGGAAGTGCTCATAGACCTGTTCGCCCAGGATCTGCGGCATCAGCTCCGAGTCCTCCATGGAGCGGATGGCGTCGTGCAGGCTTGCCGGCAGCGGATCGTGGCCCATGGCTCGGCGTTCGGCCGAGCTCAGCGACCAGACGTCGTCCTCGGCGGCGGCCGGGAGGTCGTAGCCTTCCTCGATGCCCTTCAGACCCGCGCCGAGCAGGACGGCGTAGGCCAGGTACGGGTTGGCGGCTGAATCGATGCCGCGGTACTCGATCCGGGCGGACTGGCCCTTGCCAGGCTTGTACAGCGGCACACGGACCAGCGCGGAACGGTTGTTGTGGCCCCAGCTGAGGTAGCTGGGAGCCTCGCCGCCGCCCCACAGGCGCTTGTACGAGTTGACGAACTGGTTGGTGACTGCAGTGAACTCCGGGGCGTGCTTGAGGATGCCGGCGATGAACTGGCGGGCGGTCTTGGAGAGCTGGAACTCGGCTCCTGCCTCGAAGAACGCGTTGCTGTCACCCTCGAACAGGGAGAAGTGGGTGTGCATGCCGGAACCGGGGTGGTCGGTGAACGGCTTGGGCATGAACGTGGCGTAGGTGCCCTGCTGCAGGGCCACCTCCTTGATGACGGTCCGGAACGTCATGATGTTGTCCGCGGTCTGCAGCGCATCCGCGTACCGGAGGTCGATCTCGTTCTGTCCGGGGCCGGCCTCGTGGTGGCTGAACTCCACGGAGATGCCCACGGATTCCAGCATGGTCACGGCCGTGCGGCGGAAGTCCTGGGCCACCCCGCCCGGGACGTGGTCGAAGTACCCGCCTTCATCCACCGGTACCGGTGCGCCGTTGGGGCCGGGCTCATGCGACTTCAGCAGGTAGAACTCGATCTCCGGATGCGTGTAGCAGGTGAAGCCCATGTCCGCGGCCTTGGCCAGGGTGCGCTTCAGCACGTTGCGCGGGTCAGCCGCGGAGGGCTCGCCGTCCGGGGTGAGGATGTCGCAGAACATCCGCGACGTCTGTTCGGTTTCACCGCGCCACGGGAGGATCTGGAAGGTGGCCGGATCGGGCTGGGCCAGCATGTCCGATTCGAACACCCGGGCCAGGCCTTCAATGGAGGAGCCGTCGAAGCCCAGCCCTTCCTCGAACGCGCCCTCGACTTCCGCCGGGGCCAGGGCCACGGACTTCAGCGATCCCACGACGTCGGTGAACCACAGGCGTACGAAACGTACGTCGCGCTCTTCGATTGTGCGCAGGACAAACTCTTGCTGGCGGTCCATGATGGCCTCTTCTCCGGTCAACGTCCATGCTCCGGGCCCATGCAAGGGGAAAGCCGGCAGCAGTTCATCAACACTGTACTAATCATTCTGCGCCGATGCCGAAGCCTGCGCCGTGCGTAACACAGCATTAACCTCGCGGTTGCTTAATCCTGCCTCCGGGCCACCCCCGGGTCCCGTTCCCGGCACCACTGCTGCCCCCACGGCCCGCGCCATGACGCACATCACTGCCGCCGGGCGGACGGGCGCGGTAGCTAGGACAGCCGGTACCGCATTACGCTCATCCCATGGCCTCCAACAGCTCCGACTCCAGCGCGTCCGCAGAAGTACCCGCCCCCTACGGCAGTGGCCCCGGCGTCCCCGCCCCGGCCGAACTGAAGCCGGCGAAGGTCCGCCTCCATCACCTCCAGCAGGCCAAGCGGGACGGCACCAGGTTCGCCATGCTGACCGCGTACGAGCAGTACACGGCCGAGATTTTTGATTCCGCAGGCATCGAAGTGCTCCTGGTGGGAGATTCGGCCTCCAACAACGTTTACGGCAACGAAACCAGCCTCCCCGTCACCGTGGACGAACTCCTGCCCCTGTGCCGTGCCGTGGCACGCTCTGCAAGGCGCGCCCTGGTGGTGGCGGATCTGCCCTTCGGCAGCTACGAGGTCAGCGCCGAACAGGCCGTGGCAACCGGTGTGCGGTTCCTGAAGGAAGGCCTGGCGCACGCTGTCAAGATGGAGGGCGGGAAGTACTACGCACCAACGGTCCGGGCCATGGTGCAGGCGGGTATTCCCGTCATGGCCCACATCGGCTTCACGCCGCAGAGCGAGCACGCCCTGGGCGGTTACCGCGTGCAGGGCCGCGGCGACGACGCCCAGCGGCTGATCGACGATGCCCGCGCCCTCGCCGATGCAGGAGCATTCTGCGTGCTGATGGAAATGGTGCCCGCAGAGACGGCAGCGGCCGTGGACGCAGCTGTCAGTGTTCCCACCGTGGGGATCGGTGCGGGCAATGCAACTACCGGACAGGTTCTGGTGTGGCAGGACATGGCCGGACTGCGGGGCGGCCGGATGGCAAAGTTCGTGAAGCAGTACGCGGACCTGCGCAAGACACTGCTCGACGCCGCCACCGCCTATGGCGACGACGTCCGGTCAGGCCAGTTCCCCGGCCCGGAACATTCCTTCTAACTTTCAACTTCGCTCCGACGGCCCTGGAAGAGGCGACCTGCCGGCAACAGCGCCCGCACCTGGACGGCGTCTGGGCGGTGCTCCGGAAGCGGACGTCAAGGTGAGGCCGCCCGCGGCCGAGGCAGTCCGCGGAGGAGCGCCGTTCAGACGCCCCTCCCGCCCAACGCTTCAGTCGTCGTCGCCCTTTTCCCAGGCCTCGTTTCGCGCCTTCACCTTTTCCAGCGCGTGTTCGGCTTCTGCCCGGGTCTGGTACGGCCCAATGAGCTGGCTCCAGTCCGACAGCCGGTCCTCTTCCACCTCGTGGGTCTTGATGTTGAACCAGTACTCAGTCATCGTTGCTCCTCGTTCCGGCGACAGGGAAAGCGGGACGTGATCCACGTAACACAAACACTTACGCGTGCCTCCGCCGCTTGTCGGTTGTTAGGCCTTCTGCGGTGCCTTATATGATCAATCTATGCCTTCCCTTGCCTCGACTGCACCCATTGGCACCCTTACCCCGGGTACCCTGAGCCCGCAGCGTCCCGTACCGGCGTCCATCCCCCGTCCTGAGTACGTCGGCAAGCCGGCCCCGGCCAAGTTCACCGGCTCTGAGGTCAAGTCCGCCGAGACCATCGAAAAGATCCGGATCGCCGGGAAGATCGCAGCGCAGGCCATCGTGGAAGTGGGCAAGCACATCCAGCCCGGTGTCACCACGGATGAGCTGGACAAGGTGGGCCACGAATTCCTGCTGGACCACCACGCGTACCCGTCCACGCTCGGCTACCGCGGTTTCCCAAAGTCCCTGTGCTCCTCGCTGAACGAGGTCATCTGCCACGGCATTCCGGACAGCACGGTGGTCCAGGACGGCGACATCCTCAATATCGACATCACCGCGTTCATCAATGGCGTCCACGGCGACACCAACTACACCTTCCTGGTTGGCGATGTGGACGAGGAATCGCGGCTGCTGGTGGAACGAACCCAGGAGTCGCTGAACCGTGCCATCAAGGCGGTGGCGCCGGGGCGGGAAATCAACGTCATCGGCCGGACCATCCAGTCCTACGCCAAGCGCTTCGGCTACGGCGTGGTGCGCGACTTCACCGGCCACGGGGTTGGCGAGGCTTTCCACACCGGACTGATCATCCCGCACTATGACGCCGCCCCTGCATACAACACGGTGATCGAAACCGGCATGGTGTTCACCATCGAACCGATGCTCACCCTGGGCACTGTGGAGTGGGACATGTGGAGTGACGACTGGACCGTTGTCACCCGGGACCGCAAGCGCACCGCCCAGTTCGAGCACACCCTGCTGGTCACCGAGACCGGCGCCGAGATCCTCACCCTGCCGTAGCCTGTCCCATGCCCACCGGGCATGGCTGCCGGTGCAGACCGGACACCCGTTATGGGCCCATACCGGCCCCTTTTCCTGCCCGCCCCTGTCAAGAACGGAATCCCATTGGCCAAGAAGGACGAGAAGTCGCACAAGAACGCACCGCTGATCGGCATCGACATCGGTGGTACGGGCATCAAGGGCGGCATTGTCGACCTGAAGAAGGGCAAGCTCCTGGGCGAACGCTTCCGCGTGCCCACTCCCCAGCCTGCCACGCCGGAGGCCGTTGCCGAGGCCGTAGCCTTGGTGGTGGCCGAACTCTCGGCGCGCCCCGAGGCCCCGGAGGCCGGCTCCCCCGTTGGAGTGACCTTCCCCGGCATCATCCAGCACGGCGTGGTCCACTCCGCTGCCAACGTGGACAAGAGCTGGCTGGATACCGACATCGACGCCCTCCTCACCGCCCGGCTGGGCCGCCCGGTGGAGGTCATCAACGACGCCGACGCCGCCGGCCTGGCAGAGGCCCGCTACGGGGCCGGCGAAGGCGTCGCCGGCACTGTCCTGGTGATCACGCTGGGCACCGGCATCGGTTCAGCCTTCATCTTTGACGGAAAGCTGGTGCCCAACGCAGAGCTGGGTCACCTTGAAATTGACGGGCACGACGCCGAATCAAAGGCGTCCGCCGTCGCCCGCGAACGGGATGGGCTGTCCTGGGACGAGTACAGCGTGCTCCTGCAGCGCTACTTCTCGCATGTGGAGTTCCTGTTCTCACCGGAACTGTTCATCGTGGGTGGCGGCATCTCCAAGCGCGCCGACGAGTACCTGCCCAACCTCAAGCTCCGCACCCCGATTGTCCCGGCCGTCCTGCGGAACGAGGCAGGCATTGTGGGCGCCGCCCTGGAGATCGCGCTCCAGCACAAGCTGGCCAAGTAGGAGTGGTGCCGGTGGCGGCTGCGGCTTCCCCTCCGCTGCCGCCACCGGAGTTTTAGAGGGGGCTCTTCTCCGAGCTCTTTGCGGCACCGGCCGCGCCCTTGGCGCCTTCGCCGGCCTCCTGGCGGAGCAGTGCAATGGCAGTCTCGAAGTCCTCGAGGGAATCAAAGGCCTGGTACACGCTGGCAAAGCGGAGGTAGGCAACCTCATCGAGTTTCTGCAGCGGTCCAAGGATGACCAGGCCCACTTCATGGGCCTCGATTTCGGCAGCCCCGGACGCCCGGATCTGCTCTTCGACTTCCTGGGCGAGCATGGCGAGGTCGTCCTCGCTCACGGGGCGCCCCTGGCAGGCCTTTCGCACACCGTTGATCACTTTGCTGCGGCTGAACGGCTCACCGACGCCGGAGCGCTTGATCACGGACAAGCTGGTGGTTTCCACCGTGGTGAACCGGCGGCCGCATTCCGGGCACTGCCGGCGCCTGCGGATGGCCGAGCCGTCGTCCGTCATCCGGCTGTCCACCACGCGGGAATCAGGGTTGCGGCAGAACGGGCAGTACATGGCGTTCCCCCTTTTCGCTTGTGGTGTGCAACGTCGGTGAAGGCCATCAGCACCGCCGGGGGGCGATGCCGTGGCGTCTTTCAGTTTACGGGCAGATGTGGGGTAATAACAATCCTGTAATTACTACATGTAGTGGTGTCAGCCCAAGCCCGGGAAACGGGCGGTGACAGCATCACCGTGGGCGGGCAGGTCCTCGGCCCGGGACAGGCTGACGATGTGCCCGCTGACCTCGGCAAGGGCATCCCGGCTGTAGTTGATCACCTGGATGGCGCGCAGGAAAGTGGTGACGTTCAGCCCGGACGAGAAGGCTGCGGTACCGCTGGTGGGCAGGACGTGGTTGGAGCCCGCGCAGTAGTCGCCCAGGCTGACAGGGCTGTAATCGCCAACGAAAATGGCGCCGGCATTGCGGATGCGCGCGGCCACGGCGGCCGCGTCCCGGGTCATGATTTCCAGGTGTTCGGCGGCGTACGCGTCACAGGCTGCAATGCCCTGCTCCATGCCGTCCACCAGCACCACGCCGGACTGCGGGCCGGACAGTGCCTCCTGCACCCTGGCCGAGTGCTTGGTGGCGGCGGCCTGGAGCGCCAGTTCTGCCCGCACCGCAGTGGCCAGCTCCTCGGAATCGGTAATGAGGACCGATGCCGCCTTGGGATCGTGCTCGGCCTGGCTGAGGAGGTCCGCGGCCACCAGCGCCGGCTGGGCGGAGTCGTCGGCGAGGATGGCGATTTCAGTGGTTCCCGCCTCGGAATCGATGCCAACGACCCCCTTGACCAGGCGCTTTGCCGTTGCAACGAAGATGTTGCCGGGCCCGGTGACCACGTCCACGGGCTCCAGCGCCGGGCCTGCGTCCGTGGCTTCAACGCCGTAGGCAAAGGCGGCAATAGCCTGGGCCCCGCCGATGGCGTAGACCTCGGTGATGCCCAGCAGCGCCGCAGCGGCCAGGATGGTGGGGTGCGGCAGCCCGCCGAACTCCTTCTGCGGGGGCGAGGCCAGGGCAATGGATTCCACGCCTGCCGCCAGGGCGGGCACAACGTTCATGATCACTGACGACGGGTACACGGCAAGTCCGCCGGGAACGTACAGCCCCACCCGTGCCACGGGCACCCAGTTCTGACTCACCACTGCGCCGTCGCCCAGTTCGACGTCGACATTCCGCGGGCGCTGTCCGTCAGCGAATCTGCGTGCCCGGCTGATGGACTCCTCCAGGGCGGCGCGCACGGCCGGATCCAACTGGTCCAGCGCCTGGGCAAGTGCCTCTTTGGGAACCAGCGGGTGCTCCTGCGCCACGCCGTCAAACCTCTCGGCAAGCTCGGCCAGCGCCGCAAAGCCGCGCCGGCGGACGGCGGAGATGATCTCCAGGACCTTGTCCTCGGCGTCCGCCACGGTCTGGCCCTTGGCGCGGGGAACAGCGGCACGCAGGGCAGCGAGGGTCAGGTGGCGGCCCCGAAGGTCGATGGTTCGGAAGTCGACGGCGGCTGTCACGGGGGCGGGAAGGTCCGGGGAAGTGGTCACCCGTCTATTTTACGGGGCTGATGGTGCCGCCGGTTGCGGGGCCACCGGCGTGGGGCTTCCTGCCCGCCGTGCCCACCAGTTCCAGGACGAAGACCGACACGGCCGTGGCGGCAGGCCACAGCAGCAGCACCGGCCATGCCCGCAGCGAGAAGGTAATGCTCGCGTTGGCGGAGGCATCCACTGCCGGGCCCCACAGCCGGGCTGCCAGGATGCCAGTCCCCCACGCCACCAGGCTGCCGGCCGCTGCTCCCACCAGGCCGGCCAGCAGCGCCGCCTGGGGGTCAGGGCGTTTGCCGTCGGCCAGGAACACGGCCAGCAGGCAGCCGGCCAGCACCAGGATGCCGGCGAGCGTAAGGTCGCGCGGCAGCCAGACAAGGGGGGCGTTGCCGGAGGCCAAAGCGGGATCGCGCGTGATCAGGTTCAACCCGCCCGGCGCCAGGAGCCACCACAGGAAACCGGCCGGAATTCCCGCCGCTGCCGGGACCAGCAGCAGGGGCCATGGCAGCAGCCGCCTTGCGGGGCGGGCAAAGTTTGTCATGCAACACACCTTAACAAAGCTTCCTGGAACGCCATGCCGGGTGTTGACGGCGCCAGCGGTTTTCCCGCAGTGACCGCGGCCCAATACGCTTGGAGGAAGAGTTACGCCCCCTAGTACAGGAGTCCCGGTGACCGACACCAGCGAGCCGTTCGAGCAGACGTTCAGGGAGATGTTCCGCCGGCACGCTGCGGGCGTCGCCATCATCACCGTGAACTACCAGGACGAGCCCTACGGTTTCACCGCCACCTCCGTGGCGTCACTGTCGGCCAAGCCGCCGCGCTTCACCTTCAACATGGCGCGCAGTTCCAGGTCCTGGCCCGCGGTGGCCAACACCCAGTACCTGGGCGTGCACATGCTCGGGCTGGAGAACCAGGAGCTGGCAGCGCGCTTCGCCCGGCCCGGCAACCGGTTCGAGGGCAACCACTGGGAAGCCGGTCCGCACGGGGTGCCCATCCTCAAGGACGTCGCCGGGTGGCTGATCGGCGAGGTGCAGATGCGCCTTTCCTTTGAGAACAACGCAGTGGTGGTGGTCCAGGTGGTGGACGGCCAGGTTGGCGGCGAAGGGTCGCCCCTCCTGTACCACGGCGGCGCCTATGGGCAGCCGGTGCCGCTCGACTACGAAATCTAGCCCGGGTAAACCGGCCCGGACTAAAAGACGCGGACGACGGCGGGAGGTGCTTCCCGCCGTCGTCCGCGTCTTTGTCAGGCGCCTGGTCTGTCAGGCGTCCAGGCAGGCCGGGCCCAGCAGGACCTTCAGGTCGCCGAACAGCGACGGGCTGGGGTTGACCCGGAGGTGGACGGGAAGCCCCATGATTTCCGTGCGGGTGTCGCCCTGCAGGTGCAGCCTGACCTCCGAGTTGCCCCGGTGCGTGCGCAGCACATCGCCCAGTTCGGTGACCACGGCTTCGGTGGCCTTGTGGGTGGGCATGGTGATCACCAGGGGCCCGTGCAGCCCTTCGCTGAGGTCCGGGACGGACAGCTCCATGCAGTTCAAGGTGATGGCGCCGTCGTCGCGCTTTTGCAGGCGGCCCTTGACCACCACGATCAGGTCCTCGGCCAGCACGGAGGCGATGGGCCCGTAGACCTGGCCGAAGAACATGACCTCGATGGAACCGCCCAGGTCCTCCACCTCGGCCCGCGCGTAGGCGTTGCCGCTGGCTTTGGCGATGCGCCGGCTCAGTGAGGTGATCATGCCGGCGATGGTGATGATGGCGCCGTCCTGCGGCCCGTCCTCACCCAGGATGGTGGTGATGCTCATTTCGGCGTGCTGGCTGAGCAGCCCCTCAAGGCCCTGCAGCGGGTGGTCCGACACGTACAGGCCCAGCATGTCCCGCTCGAAGGAGAGCTTGTCCTTTTTCTCCCACTCGGGCAGGTCCGGGATTTCGATGCTCAGCGAGGCCTCCGATTCGGCCTCCTCGAAGCCGGCGAAGAGGTCGAACTGGCCAATGGCCTCGTTGCGCTTCAGGGTGATGACGGAGTCGATCGCTTCTTCATGGATCATCGCCAGGGCGCGGCGTTGGTGGCCCAGCGAGTCAAAGGCACCCGATTTGATGAGGGACTCGATGGTCCGTTTGTTGCAGACCACGGCCGGAACCTTCATCAGGTAGTCCTTGAAGGAGGTGAACGCGCCCTCGCTTTCCCGGGTGCTCACCATGGCTTCGACTGCGTTGACGCCCACGTTGCGGATGGCACCCATGCCAAAGCGGATGTCGTTGCCCACCGGGGTGAAGTTCAGGGCAGACTCGTTGACGTCCGGCGGAAGCACCGTGATGCCCATCCGCCGGCATTCGTTGAGGTAGATCGCCGACTTGTCCTTGTCGTCGCCCACCGAGGTCAGCAGGGCGGCCATGTATTCGGGCGCGTAGTGGGCCTTGAGGTAGGCGGTCCAGTACGAAATGACCCCGTAGGCGGCCGAGTGGGCCTTGTTGAAGGCGTAGTCGGAGAACGGCAGCAGGATGTCCCAGAGGGTCTTGACGGCTTCCATCGAATAGCCGTTGTCCTGCATGCCCTGGGAGAATCCGGCAAACTGCTTGTCCAGCTCGGACTTCTTCTTCTTGCCCATGGCACGGCGGAGGATATCTGCCTGGCCCAGCGAGTAGCCGGCCAGCTTCTGGGCCACGGCCATGACCTGCTCCTGGTACACGATCAGGCCGTAGGTGCCCCCGAGGATCTCCTTGAGCGGCTCCTCCAGCTCAGGGTGGATGGGGATGACTTCCTGGATGCCGTTCTTGCGCAGCGCATAGTCGGTGTGCGCGTTGGCGCCCATGGGGCCGGGCCGGTAGAGCGCCAGGACGGCGGAAATGTCTTCGAAGTTGTCAGGCTTCATGAGCTTGAGCAGCGACCTCATGGGGCCGCCGTCGAGCTGGAACACGCCCAGGGTGTCGCCGCGGGCCAGGAGCTCGTAGGACGGGGCGTCGTCCAGCTCAAGGTTTTCCAGGTCCAGGTCGATGCCGCGGTTCATCTTGATGTTCTCGAGCGCGTCGGAAATGATCGTCAGGTTCCGCAGGCCCAGGAAGTCCATCTTGATCAGGCCCAGGCCCTCGGACGTGGGGTAGTCGAACTGGGTGATTACCTGGCCGTCCTGGAAGCGGCGCATGATGGGGATGACGTCGATGATGGGGTCCGAGGACATGATGACGCCCGCGGCGTGCACACCCCACTGACGCTTCAGGCCTTCAATGCCCAACGCCGTCTCGAAGACTTTGGCAGCCTCGGGGTCGGTGGCAATCAGTTGCCGGAAGTCCCCCGCTTCGCTGTAGCGCTTGGATTCGGGGTTCTGGATGTCCGCCAGCGGAATGTCCTTGGCCATGACGGCCGGCGGCAGTGCCTTGGTGAGCTGCTCGCCCATGCTGAAGGGGTAGCCCAGCACGCGGGAGGAGTCCTTGAGGGCCTGTTTGGTCTTGATGGTGCCGTAGGTGACAATCATCGCCACGCGCTCATCACCGTATTTACGGGTGACGTAGTCGATGACCTCGGAACGGCGCCGGTCATCGAAGTCGACGTCGAAGTCGGGCATGGAGACGCGGTCCGGGTTCAGGAACCGTTCGAAGATCAGGCCGTGGCGCAGCGGGTCCAGGTCGGTGATGCGCATGGCGTACGCCACCATGGAACCTGCACCCGAGCCACGCCCGGGACCTACGCGGATGCCGTTGTTCTTGGCCCAGTTGATGAAGTCTGCAACCACCAGGAAGTAGCCCGGGAAGCCCATGGAGGTGATGACGCCGAGTTCGTAGTCCGCCTGCTTGCGGACCGCGTCCGGCACGCCACCGGGGTAGCGGTACTGCAGGCCCTTGTCCACTTCCTTGACCAGCCAGGAGGTTTCGTCCTCGCCGGGCGGGCAAGGGAACCGGGGCATAAAGTTGGCGTCGGTGTTGAAGGAGACTTCGCAGCGTTCGGCGATCAGGAGGGTGTTGTCGCACGCATCCGGGTGGTCTCGGAAGAGCTCGCGCATCTCCTGCGGGGACTTGAGGTAGTAGCCGCTGCCGGAGAACGCGAACCGCGAGCCGCCGTTGTCGTAGGTGGGTTCGAGCAGGGTGGAGCCGGACTGGATGGCCAGCAGGGCCTCGTGCGCCTTGGCGTCGTGCTCGTGGGTGTAGTGGAGGTCGTTCGTGGCCACCAGTGGCAGGTTCAGGTCCTTGGCCAGCCGCAGCAGGTCGCCGGTAACCCGCCGTTCAATGTCCAGCCCGTGGTCCATCAGCTCGCAGAAGTAGTTCTCCGCACCGAAGATGTCCCGGAACTCGGCCGCGGCTTCGAGTGCTTCGCGGTACTGGCCCAGCCGGAGCCGGGTCTGGACTTCGCCGGAGGGGCAGCCAGTGGTGGCAATGAGCCCCTCTGAGTAGGTGTTCAGCAGTTCCCGGTCCAGCCGCGGCCACTTACCGAAGACCGAGTCGAGGGAGGCGATGGATGAGGCGCGGAAGAGGTTCCGCATGCCCACATTGTTGTAGCTCAGGAGCGTCATGTGGGTGTAGGAGCCACCACCGGAAACGTCGTCCTTGCGCTGGGATTCATCGCCCCAGCGCACACGTTCCTTGTCCGTCCGGGCGGTCCCGGGAGTCACGTAGGCTTCGACGCCGATGATCGGCTTGATGCCCTTGGCCTTGGCCTTCTGCCAGAAGTCGAACGCTCCAAACAGGTAGCCGTGGTCGGTGGTGGCCAGCGCCGGCATGCCCAGCCGCTCGGTTTCATCGAACAGCTCCCCCAGGCGGGCAGCTCCATCCAGCATGGAATATTCGGTGTGGGTGTGCAGGTGGACAAACGAATCATTGCTGGAACTCACCGCACTATTCTAAGCGCTGCCCCCGTGCAGTCCGGCCAGGCAGTCCGTGTCAGGCCTGGCCGGATTGCAGCACTTCCAGGGCATAGGCAAGGTCCTGTGGATAGCCGCTGGTGACGGTGACGCGCTCCCCCGTCACCGGGTGGTCAAACGAGAGTTCACGGGCGTGCAGCCACTGCCGCGTGAGCCCCAGGTTGGCGGCCAGGCGGGGATCAGCACCATACGTCAGGTCGCCGGCGCAGGGGTGCCGGAGCGCAGAAAAGTGGACGCGGATCTGGTGTGTCCGCCCGGTTTCGAGGTGGACCTCCACCAGGCTCGCCTTGCCGAATGCCTCCAGGACCTCGTAATGGGTCACCGAGGGCCGGCCGTCCTCGATGACGGCGAAGCGCCAGTCGTGTCCGGGGTGGCGGCCGATGGGGGCGTCGATGGTACCGGTGAGGGGGTCCGGCAGGCCCTGCACCACCGCGTGGTACACCTTGTCCACGGTACGTTCCTTGAACGCCCGCTTGAGGGCTGTGTAGGCCCGCTCTGACTTGGCCACCACCATCACGCCCGAGGTCCCGACGTCGAGCCGGTGGACGATGCCGGCCCGCTCCGGGGCGCCGGAGGTGGAGATCCGGTAGCCGGCAGCGGCGAGCCCGCCCACCACGGTGGGTCCCACCCAGCCCGGCGAGGGATGGGCTGCCACGCCGACGGGCTTGTCAACGACGACGAAATCGTCATCATCGAGCAGGATGTTCAGGCCTTCCACAGCTTCCTCCACGACTTCCAGCGGGTCCCGGCGTTCCGGGACGGTGACGTCCAGGACCGCCCCGGCCACGAGTTTCGCCGACTTTGGCAACGCCTTGCCTTTGTTCAGCACATGGCCTTCCGCCAACAGGGATGCCGCAACGGAACGGGACACGCCCAGGATGCCGGCCAGGCCGGCGTCGGCCCGAGTGCCGCCAAACTCTTCGGCGACGACGATGCGCTCACTCATGGCCGGGCTTGTCCTTATGTCCGCTCCCCAGCCGCGTCCCATCGAGGGCGATTCCCCGCAGGGTCAGGATGCAGATGATGGCGACGGCGGACACCACGGCGGAATCGGCGATGTTGAAGATGGCGAAGTTGGGGAGCTGGATGAAGTCCACCACGTGCCCCATGCCAAAGGACGGCTCCCGGAAAAGCCGGTCCGTGAGGTTGCCCAAAGCGCCGCCAAGCAGCAGGCCCAAGGCCAGCGACCACCAGGCCGAGCCCAGCCTCCGGACCTGGAACAGGATGGCGATGGCAACACCCGCCATGATGATGGAAAACACCCAGGTGACGTTCTCGCCAATGGAAAACGCCGCACCTGAATTGCGGATGAAATACCAGTGGAGCAGGGGTGGCAACACGGGGATCCGCTCACCCTCCACCATGGAGGAGGTCACCCAGAGTTTCGTCAGCTGGTCCAGGACGTAGGCGAAAACCGCGAAGCCGGCAAACAGGGACAGCAGGACTGCCCGGCGGGGGCGGTGCGGGGGAGGGACAGGGCGTGCCGCGTCGGCGGCAATTTCGTCAGTCATGGTGCTTTCAATTCGGGGAACTGGGCGTCAATGCCAAAAGCCGGCGGCCGAGGAATCCCCAGCCACCGGCTTTCAGAATACGTGCTGCCAGGCTTAGTTCGCTTCGCTGACTTCCGGCGTCGCAACGGAGCCACGGGCATCCAGGTCGCGGAGCTGGCCCTCGATGTAGGCCTTCAGGCGTGAACGGTAATCGCGTTCGAAGCCGCGGAGCTGCTCCACCTTGCGCTCCAGTACCGAGCGCTGCTGCTCGAGTGCGCCGAGGATCTTGCGGGACTTTTCCTGGGCGTCGTTGACGAGGCTGCTGGCTTCGATCTGCGCCTCGGCAATGATCTTGTCCTTCTGCGCCTGGCCATCGGCGACGTGGCGGTCGTGCATCTGCTGTGCCATCGCAAGCAGGCCAGCGGCCGATTCGGCGGAGGGAGTGGCAACAGCCGCGGGCGCGGCCGGTGCGGCAGCAGCCGGAGCAGCGGGCTCGACGTCCTTCTTCTTGGCTTCGGCGGCCTTGGCTTCCGCTTCCGCCTTCTCGCGGGCCTCATCCTTGTCGGCCTTGACCGGCGCGGGGACCTTTTCCACCACAGGTGCGGCAGCGGAGCTTGCCGGCACGCTGGAACCGGCCTCGGCGAGCTTCTTGCGGAGCTCGTCGTTTTCCTGGTTCAGGCGGCGGAGTTCAACGACGATTTCGTCCAGGAAGTCGTCAACTTCGTCCTGGTCATAGCCCTCACGGAACTTGGTGGGCTGAAAGCGCTTGTTGACAACGTCTTCTGGCGTCAAAGCCATCTGGTCACCTCACTGGTCTGGTTAGTCAGTAGGCCTTCCGGCCGTCAAAACTAAGGTACCTAAATTTGGTCTGCTTACTCTAATTCAACACTGCAGTGTCAAACCGGAGGTTTCTTCGCTTTACAGTAGCCGCTCGCAAGCGGAACAACCTGCATTGCCGGTCTAAGTGCTGCCTCAGGCCAGGCTCCTGGTGACGCTCATCGCAATGCTGACTCCGATGAACAGGATCAGGAAGCCCAGGTCCAGGGAAATACCGCCGAGCCGGAGCGGCGGTATGAGCCGCCGGAGTCCCTTGAGCGGAGGATCCGTGATGGAGTACACGGCATGGGCCACCACCAGGGCCGCGCCCCGCGGACGCCATTCCCTGGCGAACATCTGCACCCAGTCGAACACCAGGCGGATTATGAGGGCGACAAAGAACAGCAGCAGGG
The DNA here is from genome assembly GCF_057073715.1 of Arthrobacter sp. E1SS-5. NCBI lineage: Bacteria > Bacillati > Actinomycetota > Actinomycetes > Micrococcales > Micrococcaceae > Arthrobacter > Arthrobacter sp. E1SS-5. The sequence continues at coordinate 1,676,746 of NZ_CP172703.1, read as the reverse complement.
CGAGATAGAGAAGTCCGAAAACAATTCCCATGACTTATTTCATATCTCCATATTCGTGCGGCGCGTCCATGATGGATGCCGCTGTTGTGCTGCCGGTGTCTTGTCTATTTCAGCACAGATGCCAGACAGGTGTCCCTGCCTGGCATCTGACGAGCCCTGATGTTCAGCTTTGGTTGAAGAAGCTGGCCTGCGTATCACTGGCCTTCTTGTCGTCACCGATCACTTCGACATATGACGGTGAGAGCAGGAACACCTTGTTGGTCACCCGCTCGATGCTGCCGCGGAGGCCAAAGACGAGGCCGGCGGAGAAGTCCACCAGGCGCTTTGCGTCGGCCTCACCCATGTCCGTGACATTCATGATTACCGGAATCCCGTCCCGGAAGCTCTCACCGATGAGCTTGGCATCGTTGTAGGAGCGCGGGTGGATGGTAGTGATCTGGCGCAGACCGGTGTTCTCTTCGCGGCTCGAGGCCGCACGCTTAATGGGGGTCACAGGGGCGCGGTATTCCTCTTCAGGGGCGTAGGACGCCTCGCGGCTGACTTCGCGGACCGGTGCCGGGGCACGGCGTTCCTCGCGGTCAACTTCCATCGGTTCGTCCTCATCCTTACGTGTGGTCTGTTGCTCGGGCTCGTAATGCTCGTCGCCGTCGGCGAGCCCAAGATAGATCATTGTCTTGCGCAGAGCGCCGGCCATGGTCGACTCCTAATCGTGTCCCGTAAGCGGGCCGCCCAATGATTTGACAGCACTGGAGTCCCCCGCCCATCACTTCCAATAGGTCCGACGCTACCCCACGGCGGGACGGGAACCGAGAATATCGGAACCGATTCGCAGGTGTGTCGCCCCGAACTTGATGGCCGCCTCCAGGTCCTGGCTCATGCCTGCGGAAATGGCCGTCGCAGCGGGGTAATCCCCCACCAGCCGGGCGGAAATCCCGGCAAGCTTTTCGAACGCCGGCTCCGGCGGCGCTCCCAGCGGGGCAACCGCCATGACTCCGGCAAGGTTAAGGCCTTCGGCGGCGGCGATCCGCTCTGCCAGGACCGGCACATCGGCGGGGGCTGCCCCGCCGCGTTGCGTGCCGGCGTCGTCCGTTTGATCTTCCAGGTTGACCTGGATAAAGCAGTCCAGCGGAGCGCGGCCGCTGGAATCCATCTCGTTCCGAACTGCCTTTGCCAGCGCATCCACGAGCTGCGTCCGGTCCACCGAGTGGACCGCGGAGGCATAGCGTGCCACGGATTTGGCCTTCTTGGTCTGCAGTTGGCCCACGAAATGCCAGGTGAGGGCAAGGTCAGCCAGTTCCAGGGCTTTGGCGGCTGCTTCCTGGTCGCGGTTCTCACCGACGTCCCTGATCCCCAAGGCTGCAAGCCGCCGGATGTCCTCTGCCGGGTGGAACTTGGTGACCACGATCAGGGCGGGCAGCCGGTCGCTGCGGCCCGCGCTGTCAGCCGCCTTCGCGATCCGGGACCGTACCGCGGCAAGCCGCTGGGCAAGTTCTGCGGTGCGGGTGTCTTCACCCTGGCCCTGCCCCGGCGCCGACAGCTCAGTCATGGCACCAGACCAGCCCGGCGAAACGGCCTGTATGGCGGTCCCGGCGGTATGAATAGAGGGTTTCCGTCTCAAGCGTGCAGGCGCCTGTGTATTCCACGTCCACCCCAACGGCTTCCAGCTGGCTCCGCGCCCCGGCTGGAAGGTCAAGGGCAGGCGTGTCCCAGGACGTGGTGCTCCGGGTTGCGGGAACCAGGGCGGCCACGTCATCGCGCAGCGCAGCGGGAACTTCGTAGCAGGACCCGCAGATCGACGGCCCCAGCCAGGCGCGGATCCGGGCAGCGCCAAGGGACTCCATGCGCTCCACCGCGGCCGGCAGGATGCCGTTTGCGACACCGGGGCGGCCGGCATGGACGGCCGCAAGGACCGGGCCGTTGCCGGACTCCCCCGCCAGCAGCACCGGAATGCAGTCCGCCACCATGACCGCCAGGGGCAGGCCGAGGGACACCATGGCGTCGGCTTCAGGGGCCGGCGACTCCGCGTCCATCAGCGCCACCGTGGTGCCGTGGACTTGGTTCATGAAACGCAGAGACTGCGGTGCCACGCCGATGGACTGCTCCAGGCGCGCGCGGCGGCCCTGGACCGCAGCGGGATCATCCCCCACGTGCAGTGCCAGGTTCCCGGCATCCACATTGGTGAATGCGGCCGACACCCCGGGCAGGATGTCGGCGCGCCAATGGAACAAGCCGCCGCCTACTTCAGGAAGTCGGGGACATCCAGGTCATCCGGGTGGTTGCCGGTCAGGTCCGGCTCCACCACGGAAGGCAGGTCGACGTCGAAGCCCGAGTCCGCGGGGACGGCCGAGGGACGCTGCTGGCCCCAGTTGCTGAGTCCCGCGGCGCCGATGCCGGCGTGGAGCGGCTGGACGTTCTGCTGGTGGTTTCCGTTGTTCTGGTGGTTTCCGTTTTGCGGCGCCGAGGCCGGAGCGGCCGCAGGGGCAGCGGGCCGCTGCGGGGCGGCCTGCGGCTGGGACTGGTCCATGGAGGGCGAGGTGGCCTTGACGTCGTCGAACCCGGCCGCGATCACGGTCACGCGTGCTTCATCGCCAAGGGCGTCATCGATAACGGCACCGAAGATGATGTTGGCTTCGGGGTGGGCCACTTCCTGGACCAGCCGTGCGGCCTCGTTGATTTCGAACAGGCCGAGATCAGAGCCGCCCTGGATGGACAGCAGCACGCCGTGCGCGCCGTCGATGGATGCTTCCAGCAGCGGCGAGGCGATGGCCAGTTCGGCTGCCTTGACGGCGCGGTCCTCGCCGCGGGCGGAGCCGATGCCCATAAGGGCTGAGCCGGCGCCCTGCATGACGGACTTAACGTCCGCGAAGTCGAGGTTGATCAGGCCCGGCGTGGTGATGAGGTCCGTGATGCCCTGGACGCCCGAGAGCAGGACCTGGTCAGCGGAGCGGAACGCGTCAAGGACGGACACGTTGCGGTCGCTGATGGACAGCAGGCGGTCGTTGGGGATCACGATCAGCGTGTCCACCTCGTCGCGCAGGGCATCGATGCCTGCCTCGGCCGACCCGGCACGGCGGCGGCCCTCGAAGGTGAAGGGGCGGGTGACCACACCGATGGTCAGGGCTCCAAGCGAGCGGGCGATGCGGGCAACGACCGGCGCGCCGCCGGTGCCCGTGCCGCCGCCCTCGCCGGCGGTGACGAAGACCATGTCGGCGCCGCGGAGGACTTCCTCGATTTCGTCCGCGTGGTCCTCGGCGGCCTGCTTGCCCACCTCGGGGTTGGCGCCTGCACCCAGGCCGCGGGTCAGCTCGCGTCCGACGTCGAGCTTCACGTCCGCGTCGCTCATCAGCAAGGCCTGGGCGTCGGTGTTGATGGCGATGAACTCAACACCCCTGAGGCCGACCTCGATCATGCGGTTGACTGCGTTCACGCCACCGCCGCCGATGCCGACGACTTTGATGACGGCCAAGTAATTCTGCGGAGCTGCCACGTTACGTGTCCCTTGTTCGTGTCTTATTGCGAAAACTGATGGTGAGCTTGAAACCCTCAACCCTAACCCTCCACTTGAAGGTTAGAGTTATGTCAAGTAACTCTTGTCTGTGACGGTATTTCCTCTGGAACACACATTCAATAACCGGGTCCGCGTGTCGGATTAATACCGGGAAAGAAAGCGCTCAGCGCGTCACGGGGTGCCGGGGCACACTGACATCGTAGACCTTGACCGGGTTCTTGGGATCTGCCGGAGCCTTGAGGAGCGCAGCCAGGACCTTGGCTTTGAGTTCCTTCTCCGAGGCGTTGCCCCACACGATGGTCTGGCCGTCCACCAGCTTGAGTTCCACCGCGTCCACGGACTGCGCTGAGGCATTGGACAGCTTGGCCAGCACGTCGGCGGGCAGTGCACCCAGGACCGCCGCGGTGGCGCGGAACAGGTCCTGGCCGATCGCCCCGGCGCCGCCGTCGATCACGGGCAGGGAGGCCGCCGCGGGATCATCAGTGGTGCCTAACTGCACACCATCGACGTCCACCAACTGGTACTGCTCCCCCTGCTTGACCAGGGCCACGGGTACCCGCTCGTGCACGGCGACGGCAAGGGTGGATGGCGGGCGCGCCTCAACGGAAACAGATTTCACCTGGATCAGGGATCCCAACAGGCCGCGCACATCGTCGTCGCTGATCTGCGGCAGCGGCTTGCCGCGTAGGGGTTCCAGGGCGGCCTGCACCTGCTCGGGGGTGAGCAGCCGGGTGCCGGAGACTGAGACTGTCTTGAGGGCAAGGACAGGTGAGTAGACTGCCGCGGCCAGCAGGGCGGCCACCAGCGCAACCACGGTTCCGACGGCGAGCAGGACTTTCTTCCGGCGTCGCCGGCCTTTCGGTTCGGGGAACGCCAGGACCGTTGCCCCGGCGGGTTTCTGCTCCTTCGCGGGCTTCCGGGCCGGTTTCTGCCCCGCCTGGTCCGGGATGCTGCGCGACGCGGTGATGATGTCCCCTCCTGTCGCCTGGTCCGGCGCGCTGGTACCCTCGCCGGAATCCGGGCGGGTGTTCCGTCTGGGCGGTGCGTAGGTGGGACGGCGGGAGCTAGGCACGCAGCGCCTCCACAATCCGGGGCCCGTAGGCCGTGACGTCGCCCGCGCCAACGGTGAGGACAACGTCCCCCTCCCCTGCCACTCCGGCGAGCGTCTCCACCGCGTCCTCGGCACTGACCAACCGGCCGCCCTCCGTGAGGTGGTCGGCAATGAGCTGGCTGGTGACTCCGGGAATGGGGTCTTCCCTGGCGGGGTAGATGTCCAGGACCAGGGCGGTGTCGGCCAGGTTAAGGGCGTCGGCGAACTCTGCGGCGAACTCGCGGGTACGGGAGAACAGGTGCGGCTGGAACAGGACATGCACCTTGTTGCCCCCTGCCACCGAACGGGCTGCGGTCAGGGCCGCACGGACTTCAGTGGGATGGTGGGCATAGTCGTCAAACACCCGTACCCCCCGCTCCTCGCCCTTGAGCTCGAACCGGCGGGAGGCGCCGGAGAAGCTGGCCAGGCCCTCGGCCGCTGCTGCCGGGTCCACGCCCAGTTCAAGGGCAACGGCGAAGGCTGCGGCGGCGTTCAGGGCGTTGTGCCTGCCGGGAACCTGCAGCGACAGGCTGTACCGGGCACCGCCTGTTGCCACCGCAACCTGGCCGGGGCCGGCGTCGTCCAGCCTGATGTCCGATGCCTCGCCGGTACCGTACAGGACCACCCGCGTGTTGCCCCGCGCCTTGGTCCGCTCAGCGAGGGCCTGGGCGCCGGGATCGTCCGCGCAGGCCACCAGCAGGCCGTCCGCGGGCAGCAGCCCCGTGAAGCGGTCAAAGGACTGGTACACGGCTTCAGCGGTGCCGTAGTAGTCCAGGTGGTCAGGCTCCACGTTGGTGACGACTGCGATGCGGGGCCGGTAGTTCAGGAAGGAGCCGTCGGACTCGTCTGCCTCGGCAACGAAGATTCCTGAGGCCCCGTGGGCAGCGTTGACGCCAAGCGCGGGAATGTTGGCTCCCACGGCGAAGCTGGGATCCAGGCCCGCTGCCCGCAGCAGGACGGTGATCATCGACGTCGTGGTGGACTTGCCATGCGTTCCGGCCACGGTCACCACAACGTCGTCGCCCATGGTGGCCGCCAGCGCCTGCGAACGGTGCAGCACCGGCAGCCCCGCCAGCCCCGCTGCCGCCAGTTCAGGATTGTCTTCGCGGATTGCGGATCCGGCAACGACGGTCTGCGCGTCGCCCAGGTTGCCGGGTGCGTAGCCCACCGCTATGCGCGCCCCGGCAGCGGCGAGGTCTGCCATGACCGGCAGGTCCTTGGCATCGGAGCCGCTGACGGGGACGCCGCGTGCCACCATGATGCGGGCCACGGCGGACATGCCTACTCCCCCGATGCCAATGAAGTGCACCTTTCCAAGGGAGTCCAGGCCGGGCGTGTTGTGGGGGCTCATGCTGATACCGCTTCCAGGACAAGACCAGCCATGCGCTGGTCGGCGTTTCGGATGCCGAGCCGGTAGGACTTGGCTTCCATGGCGGCGAGCCGTGCTTTATCGGTGATCAACGGAATCAGCTCGCGCTCAACCCATCCGGCCGTGAAGTCGCGGTCAGCCACCAGCAGTGCGCCGCCCGCCGCTACCAGGCCCTTTGCGTTCAGCGCCTGTTCCCCGTTACCGATGGGCAGGGGCACCAGGACGGCCGGGACGCCCACCGCGGCAACCTCGGACACCGTGGCTGCCCCGGACCTTGCCAGCAGCAGGTCCGCGGCGGCATAGGCCAGTTCCATTCCGTCGATGTACTCCACCTGCCGGTACCCGTTGGCGGTGAGGGGTTGCCCGGCCTGGTCAAGGACCGTTTTGCCGCGGCCGGTGATGTGCAGGGTCTGGACGCCGGCCCCGGCAAGCAGGTCCACGGCGGCGGCGACGGTCCGGTTGATGCTCTGCGCGCCGGATGATCCACCGGTGACGATCAGGGTTGGCTGCTGGGGATCAAGGCCCAGCGCCTCCCGCGCGGCAGTACGGGCGGCCTTCCGGTCAAGACCGGAGATCTCCTTGCGCATGGGCATCCCCACGTGTGCGGCGTTGCGGAGCGGTGTGCCGTCGAACGCCACAGCCACCCGTCCGCCCAGGAAGGCTCCCACCCGGTTGGCCAGCCCGGGGCGGGCATTCGCCTCATGGATCACGATCGGTGTGCCACGCTTCCTCGCCGCCAGGTACATCGGGGTGCAGACGTATCCGCCCACGCCCACCAGCACGTCAGCCTCCGCCCGGTCAAGGATGGCTCCGGCTTGGCGGACCGCGCCGGCCAGCCTTCCGGGCAGCCGGAGCAGGTCCGCGGACGGCTTCCGCGGAAAAGGCACGCGGTCGATCGTGGCAAGCTCCACGCCGGCAGCGGGAACCAGGCGGGTTTCCATTCCGGCCGGCGTTCCGACGGCAAGGACGGCGGCATCGGGGGCGTCGCTGCGAATGGCGGCGGCAATTGCGAGCAGGGGGCTGATATGGCCGGCGGTTCCGCCGCCCGCAAGGACGATGGAGGGTTTTGTCGAAGTCATCTGGGGTTAGGCACGCTTTCTGGAATTCTTTGGTTGGCTCTTGTCCCGCCCCGGCCGGATCCTGAACTTGAGGATCCGCTTGGGGCGCATGGCCGGGGCCATCTGTTCCCGGGCCAGCGAGAGGACCACCCCCACGGCACACAGCGACATCAGCAGGGCCGAGCCGCCATAGGAAATAAACGGCAGCGGCACGCCGATCACGGGCATGAGGCCGGTGACCACGGACATGTTCACCGTGGCCTGGCCCAGCAGCCACACCATGATGGTGCCCGCAAGGACCCTATGGAACATATCCTCCTGTGCCACCACAACGCGGTAGATCGCAGCGCCGAGGATCGCGAAAAGAACCAGGACGACGACGGTCCCCACCAGGCCAAGCTCCTCGCCGATGATGGCGAAGATGAAGTCGTTGTGGGCTTCGGGAATCCAGCTGTACTTCTGCCGGCTCTGCCCCAGGCCCACGCCCAGCCAGCCCCCTGAGGCAAGGCCATACATGCCGTTGGTGGCCTGGTAGTTGGCGTCAATGCCGTCGGCGCAGGACTGACCGGTCCACCATGAGGTGATGCGGCACATGCGGTTTGAACTGGTGACCGCCATGACCGCCGTGCCGGCAGCGGCGATAAGGCCCGCGATGCCAAAGAGGTAGAGGGGAACGCCTGCGAAGAACAGCGCCGCCGCCATGATCATCATGATGATCATGGCGGTGCCCAGGTCGTTCCCCACCAGGATCAGCACGACGATGATGGCCGCCATGGGGACGGCGGGGACCAGCACGTGCTGCCACCGGTTAAGCAGCCTGCCCTTCCTGGCCAGCACCGTGGCCAGCCACAGCGCCAGGGCGAGTTTTGCCGCCTCGGAAGGCTGGAACGTGATGCCGCCCAGGTCAACCCAGTTCCGGTTGCCGTTGATCTCCGTGCCAACCACCTGCACCACGGCAAGGAGCACCACGGCGAACCCGACAGCGGGCCAGGCGAGCCGCTTCAGCCAGGCGACATTGATGCGCGACAACACGAACATGGTGAAAATGCCGATGGCCGCAAAGACACCCTGCTTTAGCGCGTCCCCGTAGGGCGACTTTCCGGCGGCAATCGATTCAACGCTGGAGGCGGAGAGGACCATCATGATCCCGATGGCCGTCAACGCAAGGGTGGCGCCAAGGATTAGGTAGTACGTGGAGCCGTTCCGGGACGTGCCCGTTCCCTCCAGGGCGGCCCAGAAGCGCCGGTACAGGGTGCGCAGTTTCCGGCCTGCAGAAGCGGGCTGCCGGGAGGCGGCAGCCGTGGAGCCAAGGCGGGGCCTGCCGGCCTGGGGCCGGGTGGGCGTACTGGCCATCGTTACTCCTCGCCGGTGTGGGCCTGCCCTTCCACCAGCTCGCGGACAGCGTCGATGAAAGTACCACCACGGTGAGCGTAGGAAGAGAACTGATCCATGGAAGCAGCTGCCGGGGCCATCAGCACGGTGTCGCCTGATTCGGCGATCCGTGCTGCTGACGCAACGGCCCGGGACATCACCCGTTCTCCCTTTCCGGGGGAACCGCCGGAGGTGCCACCGGACGCGGAAGCAGTCTGCACCCCTTCAGTCTCACCTGCCTCCGGTTCGATCACCGGGACATCGGGCGCGTGTCGCTGGAGGGCTTCCCGGAGGTGGGCGGTGTCCGTCCCGATCAGTACCACGGCCTTGAGGCGCGCGGCGTGGTCCCTTACGAGCTCGTCGTAGCTCACGCCCTTGGACAGGCCACCGGCGATCCAGACTACGTTGCTGAAGGCCGACAGGGATGCTGAGGCTGCGTGCGGATTGGTGGCCTTGGAGTCGTTGACCCAGAGGACGCCATTCATGCGGGCGACCGGCTGGATGCGGTGGTCGCCCGGGACATAGTCGAGGATGCCCTGGCGGACTGCCTTGGCGTCCACGCCATAGGCGCGCACCAGGCCGGCTGCGGCAAGGGCATTGGCAACCATGTGGCGTGGGGCCAGCGGTCCCAGGTCCGCCATGGAGGCCAGTTCAGCCGCGCTGTTCCGGCGCTCCTCGATGAAGGCGCGGTCCACCAGCAGCCCTTCCACCACTCCAAGCATGCTGATTGCCGGTGTGACTGTGGTGAAGCCCACCGCACGGCAGCCTTCCACGACGTCGGCGTTTTCCACCATGCGCTCGGTTTCAATCTGCTCGGCGTTGTAGATGCACGCCTTCTGGGTTCGCTCGTACACCTTCGCTTTGTCTGCGAGGTAGGAATCATAGGAGCCGTGCCAGTCAACATGGTCTTCGGCAACGTTCAGGCAGACGCTGGCCACCGGCGAAACGGATTCCGCCCAGTGCAGCTGGAAGCTGGAGAGTTCGACGGCGAAGACGTCGTATTCCACGGGGTCGCGGAGGGCATCCAGGATGGGGGTGCCCACGTTGCCGACGGCGATGGCCTTGAGGCCGGCGGCCCGCAGCATCGATTCGGTGAGCCCCACCGTGGTGGTCTTGCCGTTGGTGCCGGTGATTGCCAGCCAGTCAGCCGTCTTGCGGCCTTCCCTGGTCCGCACCCGCCACGCGAGTTCGACGTCGCCCCATACCGCGATGTGTGCCCGTGCCGCTGCGGCGAGCAGCGCCTGGTCCGGACGCCATCCCGGCGAGGTCACGATCAGTTCCGGAAGTTCGCCGTCGATGCGCGGGATGTGCGTCACGGCATCGGGGCCGAGCAGCACGTCGGCGGCACCCACGATCTTCAGGGTGTCCGCGTGGGCGCGGGCTGTGTCACTGGTGGCGGCGTCGACCACCACGACGCGTGCACCAAGTTCGATCAGGGTGTCCGCAGCGGCGAAACCGGATACCCCGATGCCGGTGACGACGACGCGCAGGCCGGCCCAGTCGGAGTCCCAGGAGACGAGGTTTGCCAGGCGTGGGGAAACGGTCACAGCAGTACAACCCATTCAGCGTAGAAGATGCCCAACCCGACCGCGACGAAGAGTCCGCCCAGGATCCAGAACCGGACCACGACGGTCACTTCGGCCCACCCCTTTAGCTCAAAGTGGTGCTGCAACGGTGCCATCTTGAACACGCGCTTCCCGCCGGTGGCCTTAAAGTAGCCCACCTGGATGATGACCGACAGGGTGATCAGCACGAAGAGGCCGCCCACGATGCCCAGCAGGAGTTCGGTCCGGGAGAGGATGGCGAACCCAGCCACGGCGCCGCCGATGGCCAGCGAACCGGTGTCGCCCATGAAGATCTTTGCCGGCGATGTGTTCCACCAGAGGAACCCCACCAGCGCGGCGCTGAGGATGGCGGCCAGGAGCGCAAGGTCCAGGGGGTCCCTGACCAGGTAGCAGCCGCTGCCGGCCTCCCGGGGGGAACCGCAGGCCTGGTTGCTCTGCCATATGCCCATCAGGGTATAAGCGCCGAAAACCATGATGGATGCACCGGCCGCCAGGCCGTCCAGGCCGTCGGTAAGGTTCACGCCGTTAGTGGCCGCGGTGACGATCAGGTTCGACCAGATGACGAAGAGGATGGCGCCGAGGACCGTGCCGCCGAAGGCAAGGTCGAGCCAGGGCAGGTCGCGGACCAGGGAGATCTTTGTTGACGCGGGCGTCAGGCCGGCGCCGTTGGGGAAGTTCAGCGCCAGGATGGCAAAGATGATGCCTACGGCGGCCTGGAGGATGAGCTTTGCCTTGGCGTTAAGGCCAAGGCTGCGCTGCCGGGAGATCTTGATGAAATCGTCCAGGAAGCCCACCAGGCCCATGCCCACCATAAGGAACAGCAGGATCAGGGCTGAGGCGGATGGTCCCGGCGAGTCAGGGTTCATCATCAGCATGATGAGATGCGTGAGTCCGTAACTAAGCAGCACGGAGGCCACCACCACGGTTCCGCCCATGGTGGGGGTGCCGCGCTTGGTGTGGTGCGATGTGGGGCCGTCGTCACGGATGAACTGGCCGTAGCCGCGGTGCACCAGGAGGCGGATGAAAAGCGGGGTGCCCACCAGGGAGCACAGCAGGGCCAGTCCTGCGCCGATCAATAGAGCAATCACAGCAGAGTGCTCCTTTCGTCGGCAGGGGTGGAGGTTGGGGGTAATGCTATCCGATCGCCCAAATGGCGAAGTCCCACGCTGTTGGAGGACTTGAACAACACCAGGTCGCCGGACTGGAGTTCGGCGTCCAGGACTTCGTAGGCCTCATCCACGGTCTCGGCGAAAAGGCACTCGTCCCCCCAGGAGCCTTCCTGCACGGCCGAAACGTAGAGGGCCCTGGCTTCACGGCCCACCACCAGCAGCCTGGAGATGTTGAGGCGCACTACCTGGGTGCCGACGGCTGTGTGCTCCCGGATGGAGTCTTCGCCCAGCTCCAGCATGGCCCCCAGGACCGCCCAGGTGCGGCGGCCGCGGCCAAGGTCGGCAAGGGTTCGAAGCGCGGCCCGCATGGACTCCGGGTTGGCGTTGTATGCATCGTTGATGATGGTGACGCCGTCCGCCCGCTCGGTGCGTTCCATGCGCCAGCGGCTGGCGGCCGCCTGGTTGCTCAGCGAATCCGCGATGTGGTCACCGGGCACTCCGGCAGCCCATGCGGCTGCAGCGGCTGCGAGCAGGTTTCCCATGTGGTGCGCACCGATGAGGCGGCTGCTGACATGCCGGGGAGCGGCACCGTCCGGAAGCTGGAGGTCGAATTCGGGGCTGCCCCCAGCGTTGGTGTCTGCATTGAGCGCCTGGACCTGCGCTTCTGCGCGTCCTTCTGCGGAAAAGCCAAGGACGGCAGCGGTGGTACGGCTGCGCATTGCGGCCACACGCTCGTCGTCAAGGTTGATGATTGCGGTCCCGCCGGCGGTCAGGCCTTCGACCATTTCACCCTTGGCAAGCGCAATGTTCTCCACTCCCCCGAACTCGCCGGCGTGCGCAGTGCCCACTGCCAGGACCACGCCGATGTCCGGCTTGACCATCTCTGCGAGGTAGCGGATGTGGCCGATCCCGGTGGCCCCCATCTCAATGACCAGGTAGCGGGTATCGGTGCCGGCCCGGAAGACCGTGAGCGGGACGCCCACCTCACCGTTGTAGGAGCCCTGGGGCGCCACCGTATTGCCTTGAGTGGCCAGGATTCCGGCCAGGAGATCCTTGGTGGTGGTCTTGCCGGCGGAACCGGTGATGCCCACCACCGTCAGCTGGTCTCCTGCTGCCGCACGTGCGGCCCGGATGCGGCGGACGGCTTCGGCGGCAAGGGCGCCCATGGCCAGGACAGCGTCGGTCACCACGATCGACGGGTACGCGTCACCGTTCGGTGCCGCTACCGGGTGCTCGACGAGTGCCAGCACGGCACCCGCGGCGAAGGCGGCGTCGATGAAGTCGTGGCCGTCGGCGTGTTCGCCCGGCTTCGCGACGTAGAGCGAACCCGGTGTGGCTTCGCGTGAATCCGTCACCACCGAGAGGGGCGTGAGTCCGGGATCGGCGTCCAGGCGCCCGCTGGTGATTTCGGCGATTTCCGCCGCAGTAAATGCAATCATCTCGGTCTAGGACTCTATCCGGTCGTCATGGAGAACGTTGAATCCCCTGGCTGTCAAGGCGTTGCGCAGCTCCACCCTGTCGTCCAGGGCGAGGTTGACGCCCTTCACCTCCTGCCAGACCTCGTGCCCCCGGCCCGCCACCAGGATGGTGTCCTGTGGGCGCGCCAGGGACACTGCGTGGCGGATGGCTTCGTCGCGGGGGAAGACCTCCAGCAGCTCGGCCGTCGATGACCCGCTGTCCAGGGCTTCACGAGCCCCCGCCAACACATCGGAGCGGATCGCTGCCGCGTCCTCGTCGTGGGGGTCGTCGTCGGTGATGATTACGGTGTCGGCAAGCCGTGCCGCGATGGCGCCCATTGCGGGTCGTTTGCCCTGGTCCCGCTGTCCGGTGGCGCCGAACACCACGATCAGACGGGAGTCCGGTTGGGCCGGCCGCACTGCTTCCAGGGCCCGGGCCAGGGCGTCCGTGTTGTGGGCGAAGTCCACCACGGCGGCGGGCTCCTCGGCGATCAGCTGCATTCGTCCGGGCACGGCCACCGTGAAGGGGTCGGTATTGTCCAGGGCGGCTTGCAGGTCGGCCGGGTCCACGCCGGAAGCGAGGACCATCAGTGCAGCCAAGGCCGCGTTGGCAACGTTGAAGCTGCCGGGCAATCCGGTGTGGATCTTCAGGGTGGCGCCTCCGGGACCCGCAAGGGTGAAGTCGGTCCCGAGTCCCCGCGGCGCCGTTGCTGCGACGGTCCAGTCCGCTGGGTTGCTGCCTGACGTGCTGAGTGTGGTGACCGGCACCTGGGTGCGGCCGGCCAACTGGCGTCCCCACTCGTCGTCGACCGTTACCACCGCCCGGCGGGTGCGGCCGGGCGTGAAGAGTTCGGCCTTGGTGGCGAAGTACTCCTCCATGGTGTTGTGCAGGTCAAGGTGGTCCTGGGTGAGGTTGGTGAAACCCGCGACGTCGAAGAGCAGGCCGTCCACGCGCTGGTAGGAGATGGCGTGGGAGGAAACTTCCATGGCGGCGGCGTCGAGCCCCCGTTCGCGCATGAGCGCCACGAGCCCGTGGACCTCGGTTGATTCGGGCGTGGTCAGGAGGCTGGGGATCGGTTTCCCGCCGGCCAGGATCTCGATGGTTCCGATCAGGCCGGTTTTCTGCCCGAGGGCACGCAGCAGGGAGGTGATGAAGTAGGTGGTGGTGGTCTTTCCGTTGGTTCCGGTAACACCGAACAGCCGCAGTGGCCGCCCGTCATCGGGCTGGCTGCGGTAAATCATGGCGGAGAGCGGTCCCACCTCGTTGCGGGGATTCCCGACGACGAGCACCGGGACCGGCGTGTCCGCGGACAGGGCGAGCAGCCGTGCCCCGGCGTCGTCGGTGAGGACGGCCACTGCCCCTGCACTGATGGCGTCGGAGGCGAAGTCGGCGCCGTGCCTGCTGGCTCCGGGGAGCGCCACGTACAGGTCGCCGGGCTCCACAGCGCGCGAGTTGAGCGATATGCCGGTGATCTCCGCGTCGGCGGCGGGTTCGGGCACAGCTACGCGAAGGGCCTGCCCGACGGCGGCCAGCGGGACGGCAGCCACGGCTGCGGGCCGGAAGCGGCCTGGACTTTCGTCCCGGGGAGCGTCGCTGCCGGGCGTGGTGAACTCTGACAAGGGGATCTCCGATGGTGCTAGTGCGTGCCCGGCATGGTTCGCCCCGGGCACTGTGATGCGCTGGATGCTGCTGGTACTTCCGGCCCCGCGCGGCGGCTATTTGGCGTACTGGGGCATCCTGGCCGGCGTACCGGTTGAAGGCTGGACGTTGTAGGTCCGCAGCGCCTGGCTCATGACGGACCGGAACACCGGCCCGTTGGTGATGCCGTAGATGCTGCCCTTCGGCCGCTGGAGCACCACCTCCACAATAAACCGCGGATCATCCATCGGCGCCATTCCCACAATCGAGGCCGTGTAGCCGCAGTAGCCCGACTTGCCGTCGTCGCATGGTGACTCGGACGTGCCGGTCTTGGCTCCCACCCGGTAGCCGTCGATCCCGGCGTCCTTGATTTCGCCCTCGGTGACGGCGCTTTCCAGGATGTCCTTGACCTGTTGGGCCGTATTGCCGGAGACGACCTGCCGCGACGGCTGGGCGGGCACCTTCTCCTCGGTGCCGTCAGGAGAAATGTAGGAATCGATGAGCCGTGGCTGCAGCATGACGCCGTTGTTGGCGATGCTTTGGTAGGCACGGACGGTCTGCAGCGTGGACTGGGAAACGCCCTGCCCGAACAGCACGGTGTACTGCTGGCGTCCATCCCACTGATCCGGCGGTGTGAGGATGCCCGAGGCGGTCGCCGGCAGGCCGATGTCCGGTGCCTCGCCGATGCCGAACTTCTTCAGCCAGTCATACCGCTGTTCCTTGCTGAGCCGCTGGCCGGCCATGACAGTTCCGGTGTTCATGGAGTACCCGATGATGCCCGCCAGTGTCCGTTCCTCGGTTCCGTGGGTGAACGCATCGCTGAACGTCTGGCCATCAACCGTGTAGGTGGGCGGGATAGTGAAGGTGTCCAGCGGTTTCGCAAGTCCCTCATCGATCACAGCTGCCGCCGTCATCATCTTCTCCACGGAACCGGGCTCATAGGCTGCGGTCACGGATCGGACGCCGCGGTCCTTGGCCGCCACGAGACCGGGGTTGTTCGGATCCGGTGAGTTCGTGTCGGCCAAGGCAAGGAGGTTCCCGGTCTTGGCGTCCATGACGATGATGACGCCCCATTCGGCGCTGAGCTTGTCCGCCTGGCTCTGGATGGCCTGCTGGGCAAAGTATTGGAGATCGGAGTTGAGCGTGAGCTTGACGTCCTTGCCGTTCTGCGGCGGGGTCAGCTCATCAAGGCCCACCGGGATGCGCAATCCATCGGCGCCGATCTCAAACAGGCGCTTGCCGTCCTTGCCCTTGAGCTGGTCGTCCTGGGTCTGCTCGATGCCGGCCAAGCCGGTGGTGCCGTCCTGGAGGAAGCCCACCACTCCCCCGGCCACGGCGCCATTCGGGTAGACGCGCTTGCTCACGCCCTCGGCAACGATGCCGGGCACCTGGAGTTTGGAGATGCGGTCCTCGACGTCGGGCTTCACGTCCTTGGCCACGATGTAGTACGGCTGCTGGCCGGTGACGGCATCCCGGACAGCGTTCGCGTCCATGCCCAGGGCGGCTGCAAGCTCGGAAATTGCCTGGTCGCGGCTGACGTCCACCAGTTTTTCGTGGCCGTCCGTCTGGTCCAGCCGCTTGTAGGACTCCGTCTTGGTGTTGACCCGCTGGTCCACCACGATGTTGTAGCGGATCACGCTGTTGGCCAGGACGGTGCCGCGGGAGTCCAGGATGCTTCCACGCTCTGCAGGCAGGATGGCGGAGGTCATCCTGCTGTTCAGCGCCGCTTCAGCCATGCCCCCGACGTCGAGCCCCTGGACCAGGAAGAGCTTCCCGCCCACCACCAGCAGGAGCGTGAGCATGACGCCCAGTCCCAGTCGCAAGCGTTTCGTGGCGTTGGGTGCCTTGCCTTGTGCTGCCTTGCCGGTCTTCTCCGCCACCGTGATATTCCTTGCTGCTCGACGCTGCTGCCTGTCCTGCCCCTTGGTCTAGTGTCCGGGGACCTTCTGCTGGGGCGCCGGGACGGAGCCACCGTGAAGCGCGGGTGCCGGAGCCGCCGCAGCGGCCTGGGCAGCGGGGGCTCCACCGGCCTGTGCCGGGTTGGCTGCCGGGGCCGGGCCGGCCGAGGGAGCGGCGGCCGCCTTGCCCGCGTCCGGTGTCGTGGCCTTGTCCGCCGTTGCACCCTTGGGAGCCGGCGGCACAATGAGCTGCCCGGCCACGGCCGGCGCCGGGATCACCGCTCCCCCTGCTGCACCCTTGACTGCGGGGGTGGCCTTTCCGGTGACTGAAAGGGTGGACAGGTCGATCTGGCCTTTCACCGTGGATGCCACCATGCCAAGCTCGGTGGCTTTGGCCGCCAGGTTCTGCGGGGCCTCGAAGTTCTGCACCTGCTGGGTGAGGTCCTGGTTGGCCTTGGTCAGTGAGCTCTGCTTCGCGCGCAGCTCCACCAGCTGGTACTGGGCAGTGGACACCGAGATGTTCAGGACCAGTACGGCCACCAAGGCGACGGCGAGCATGGCAAAGCAGAGCACGACGAAGGGGGCGCGGCGCTTCCGGGGCGCCGTGCGGACTACGGAAAGCGGTGTACGCCCCTTCCGGGCCCCGCCCGGTTCGCCTGCAGGCCTCGCATCGGCCGCCGAACTGCCGGAAACGATGGGAAAGTTCTTGACGGCGGCGGTGCTCATGCAGCTCTCCTGGCTCTGATTCGTTCTGCCGCACGGAGCCTGGCGGAGGCAGCGCGCGGATTTTCAGCAATTTCGACGGCGGTTGGCACCTCAGTGCCTTTGGTCAGGGTCTTGAGTTCAGGCTTGTGTTCTTCCAGCTCGACGGGGAAGCCGAGGGGAGCGGAAGACTTCGAACGGGCCTGGAGCACACCCTTGACGATCTTGTCCTCCAGGGAGTGGTAGGACATGATCACGATGCGCCCGCCCAGGGCCAGGGAGTCGACGGCGGCGGGGACGGCGCGTTCCAGGACATCGAGTTCTTCGTTGACCTCGATCCGCAGGGCCTGGAAAGTCCGTTTGGCAGGGTGTCCGCCGGACTTCGCGGCGGAGGCCGGCACCACGGACCGGATCTGCTCCACGAGTTCGCCGGTGGTGGTGAATTCCTTTACCGCACGTGCTTCAACGATCCTGTTGGCGATCCGTCCGGCGAACTTCTCCTCGCCCCACTTGCGGATGATCCGGACCAGGTCCGCTTCGCTGTAGGTATTGACCACATCCGCTGCCGTTTGGCCGCGGCTGGTATCCATCCGCATGTCCAGCGGGGCATCGAACGAGTAGGCGAAGCCGCGCTCCCGTTCATCCAGCTGCAGGGAAGAGACACCCAGGTCCATCAGGATGCCGTGCACTTCGGCCACGCCGAGGTCTGCCAGTACATCCGGGATTTCGTCGTAGACCGCGTGGACCAGGTCTGTCCGGGCGGAAAAAGGAGCCAGCCGCTCCCCCGCGAGGGCCAGCGCTTCCTCGTCACGGTCAATGCCGATGAGGTGGAGGTCGGGGAACCTTTGGAGCATAGCCTCCGAGTGGCCGCCCATCCCCAGGGTTGCGTCTACGGCGATGGGGGTTTCACCGCGGAGCCTCGCCGCTTCGAACCCCGGTGCCAACAAATTGATGCACCGGTCGCGGAGGACCGGCACATGGCGTTCGGACGTGGGCTTGGGTTGATCGGTCATGCCTGGTCCTTTCCCGCCGTCGTTGTCACCTGCTGCTTCTGGGACCAGATCCCCATCCGCACCTACCGTTCCGCCCGCCTGGCTCCGGGGAAGGTGAGCCAGGTTGGCAGCCGGTGGGCCGGCTGGAGATCTCATCCAAGAAGCCACCTGCTGCCCCGCTCCGGGATTCAGAGAATGCCCGGAATGGGATCGTCAGTTTCGGAAAAGGCCGTCTCCTTCTCCGCGAGGTACTCATTCCATGCCTGGGCGTCCCAGATCTCGGCGCGGGTACCGGCGCCGATGACGGCAAGTTCCCTTCCGAGTCCTGCGTACTCCCGGAGCGCCGGTGGAATGGTCACGCGCCCCTGCTTGTCAGGTACCTCGTCAGAGGCTCCAGAGAGAAATACACGGATGTAGTCACGTGCCTGCTTGGAGGAAATTGGCGCCTCCCGCATTTGCTCGTGAACCCGTGCAAATTCCTTCTCACTGAAGACGTAGATGCAACGTTCCTGGCCCCTTGTGAGCACCAGGCCGCTGGCAAGTTCCTCGCGGAACTTGGCGGGGAGAATGATCCGTCCCTTTTCATCCAGACGCGGCGAGTGAGTGCCCAGAAACACTGGCCCACCGCCTGTCCGCTGTCAGGAACTGCACATCCCCTATGTTGCAACCACCCTCTTATGTCCTCCACATTACTCCACTTTCCACCACAGTCAACGCAAAACGGCCCCCGTGGCACCGCAATTGTGGGATTAAGTGCCTGAAATCGCGCGGAATTCGGACGGTGGTGGAAAGTGGAGGACTTTTTAGCCCTGCAGGGCCCCGGCGAGACTCCTCAAGGGCCGGGAACGCCGGAATGCCGTCGGCAGTGTTCCTTTAAACGCGAAAAGACCCGCCGTAGCGGGTCTTCACGGGCGATCCCCTGTGCCAGGGGAGCGGAATGGAGGGACCTGGGAGCAGGAGCCCAAGGCGCCTAGGGCTCCCCCCTGCGGCGCTCGTCCCAGCGCTCTTCCAGGCTGCTCATGAATGAACTCCGTTGCTTGCCTGGTTTTATTCCCCCGCCCTTGGCGGCGGAACTCCCACGGGAACTTCGCATGGTGGCGAAGTACACTCCGCCGCCCATGACCACGAAGCCCAGGACCCCGACGAAGATGTTTTGGAGGGTGACACCGACCAGTAACAGGAAGACACCTGCCAGCGCGCACAGGACCCCAATAACAACATGCCTCGTGGACCATGAACGCCCGGGGTCCGAACCCATTGAGTTCGCGAACTTCGGGTCGTCCTCGTGAAGCTGCTTCTCAAGCTGCTCAAGCAGCTTCTGTTCGTGCTCCGACAGCGGCATCACGACCTCCTTTTGTAGGCCAACGTCCGGGCTGATCCCAGCCACTACTTCTACTCCGTAGAACGCCTGCCGTTGCTGGTAAGTTCCCCGTTTCACCGGCCGCGGCAAAACGGGAATCCAGCATGCGGTCCCGGGAGCGGGAGCATGTCCAAGAGGATCCGGCAGTAAGTCCATTCACTCGAAAACTATGTATCTCTAAGGATAGATTGTTGAGGGCTGATCTGAAAGACGGCAATGACTTCGGCGAACCCCTCAAGCAGGCCGCTGAGTGCCGTCTCCAGGCCGGTTTTCCGGCTCCATCAAACGTGCGGGCAGGACAGACTTGCTGCCGAACCTGCGGGTCACCTCGTCAAGGGCCTGTTCGGCCGCCCTCCAGTTCTCGTCACGGCGGTCGATGCTTAGCTGGAGGGACGTGCGCGCCGCCTCCTCGAGCTGCTCCGCCCGGATACCCACGAGCCTCACGGCCATGGCCCTGGTTCCGAGCGACTCCAGGAGCTGCAGCGCCACTGCGTAGATCAGCTGAGCACTATCCACCGGCGTCTGCACCGTCCTGCTGCGGGTTACCGTGGAAAAATCGGCGAAACGCAGCTTCAGCGCCACCGTCCTGGCCACCATTCCGGAGCTCCGCAACCGGGCCGCCGTGCGGTGCGAGAGCCGCAGGAGTTCACGGCGAAGGAGTGCCTCGTCGTCGGTATCCGTGGCAAAGGTCTCTTCGGCCCCGATGCTCTTTTCCAGCCGCACGGGGGTAACCGGCCGGGGATCGATGCCCCAGGCAAGCTGGTGCACATGCTCTCCCGTGGCTCCCAGGACCTTCTTGAGCGAGGACACCGGTGTTGCGGCAACGTCCGCCACCGTCCTGATTCCCATCTTCGCCAGGACCTCCCCGGTCTTGGCACCCACACCCCACAGTGCACCCACGGGGAGGCTGTGCAGATACGGCACGGTTTCATCCGGCCCGATGAGCAGCAGCCCGTCGGGCTTGCACCGGGTGGAGGCAATCTTCGCCACGAACTTGGTCTCCGCGATTCCCACGGAGGCGGTGATGCCCAGCTCCGCCGCGACCCGACGGCGGATCAGCTCGCCGATTCCCCTGGGCGGCCCCAGCCGGCGGAGTGCACCGGTGACGTCCAGGAACGCCTCATCCACGCTAAGCGGCTCCACCAGACCGGTGATGGATTCGAAGATGGCCATCAGCTGCCCCGACACCTCGTAGTAAAGCTTGTGCCGGGGTTCAATGACCACCGCCTGCGGACACATGCGCATGGCCACGGCCATGGGCATTGCGGATTTGACTCCGAAGGCGCGGGCCTCGTAGGAGCCGGACAGGACAACCGAGCGCTCTCCGGGGAAGCCGACGATCACGGGCTTGCCGCGAAGTTCGGGGCGCGTCCTGAGCTCCACTGAAACAAAGAAGGCATCCATGTCCACGTGCATGATGCATGTGCGCCGGCGCCCCTGGGGGCGCGCGGCTGATGGCTGATTCGTACCTGCGGGCCCCACGGCTGCAATCCTATCGGCTTGTGATGGCTCTGCTGTTTGTCAGGGGCGCAGCGGAGGCTGGCTAAACTGGAGGCTGGTTTTGCCAACAACACTAGGAGGAAAGTCTCTGTGACGGCTATTGGAATCCCTAAGCCAGCAGGCTTGGCCGCGCTTGCCGCTGCTGCGGTGCTGGGCCTGGCCGCCTGCAGCCAGACCCCATCCGGACAGGCAGAGCCATCCCCGTCCGTTGCCGCCACCCAGACCGCCCTCACGGCCTCCCCCAGCCCGTCGGCGTCGCCCAATACCTCCGCAACGGTCGGCGCAGTGGTGGCGGGCTTTCCGCAGCAACTCCTCCCCCTGATGACCGGGGCAACAGTGGTGTCCAGCAGCTTCGACAAGGCCTCCGCCCCCGCCACCGCCGCCCTTGTCGGGACGGTGACAGCCCCCACCGCCTCCGTCCTTGACTTCTATACAAAGGCCTTGGAAGGCCAGGGCTTCAAGGCCGTTCCCGGGGACAAGGTGGGCGGGGTGGCTTCCAAGGATTTCGTCCGCGGTGACAACGAGACCGTGAACCTCTCAGTGGTCGAAGCCGCCGGCGTTTCCACGTTCACCATTGGCGCCAACGTGGCAGCTGAGTCAGCCAAGTGACGGCGGCAGAGCAGCTACGGAATGAACAAGCCGACTTCGTGGCAGGCGTGGCAGGCGAGCTGACCGGCTTCCTGACCGCACGGCAGTCAGTGATGTCCGGCATCTCCCCGGATATCGAACCAATCATGGGTTCCATCTCGAACCTGGTCACCGGCGGCAAGCGCCTCCGTGCCCTGATGTGCTACTGGGGCTGGCGTGGCGCAGGGGGCGAGGCCGGAGCCAGCCAGGTGGTCACGGCCGGTGCTGCGCTTGAGCTGTTCCAGGCCGCCGCGTTGATCCATGACGACATCATTGACCGCTCCGACACCCGCCGCGGTGGTCCCAGCGTGCACCGGCGCTTCAGCCAGCTGCATACCTCCCAGGGCTGGGCCCTGGACAGCGAACGGTTTGGCCAGGCGGCAGCCATACTTGCGGGCGACCTATGCCTGTCCTTCAGCGAGGAGGCGTTTACCGATATCGGCGAACGCGCCGCGTCGGGAAGCAGGGCGCGGCTGATTTTCAACCTGATGCGCGCAGAGGTCATGGCCGGCCAGTACCTGGACATCCTGGAAGAAGTGGCGGGACCTGTCCGCGACCGGGCGGGAGCAGTCGGAAGGGCGCAGTCCATCATCCGGTTCAAGAGCGCCAAATACTCCACCGAGCATCCCCTGGCCCTGGGCGGAGCCCTGGCTGGAGCATCGAATGAATTGCTCCGCGGCTATTCCGCCTTCGCCCTTCCGCTGGGCGAAGCCTTCCAGCTCCGTGATGACGTGCTTGGCGTGTTTGGCGATCCGGTCACCACCGGCAAACCGGCTGGCGACGATTTGCGCGAAGGAAAGCGCACTGTCCTGGTGGCCCTCGCCCTGGACCAAGCTTCCCCTGAGGAGTCCGCATTCATTGATGCGAGCCTGGGCAGCCCTGAATTGTCGGACGCTGACATCGTGGAAATACGGCGCATCATCGAAGATTCCGGAGCGTTGCAGGCCACCGAAGTCCTTATTAGTGAATTCGGCTCTGCGGCATTTGAGGCACTTGACGGGCTCCCCTTGGACGAGTTGCCCAAAACCGCGCTGCGGAAGCTGGCTGAAGCGGCCGTCAGCCGAGCCTCCTGAAGCGGCGTTTTACCAGGCCAGGGTCTGGGCCCTGCGCCTGATTTCGGTCTTGCGGCCTTCCCGGAGGGCATCAATGGGGCGGCCGCGCAGTGACTCGTCGGCAGTAAACAGCCAGACAATAAGGTCCTCATCCGAGTAACCGGCATCGGCCAGCACCACAATGGTGCCCTTAAGGCTGTCCACTACCTGGCCGTCCTGGATGAATTCGGCGGGAACCGACCGGATTTTCCGTTCGCCTATCCGCAGTGCCGCCAGCGCACGTTCATCAATAAGGCTGTGCACCTTGGTGATGGAAACATCCAATAAACGGGCGACGTCGGGCAGTGGCAACCACTCACCCACCAGGTTTTCTACATTACTCACGGATCAAGGTTGCCATGCGGCCCGCCCCGGCGCCTAGTCGAAGCAATTCATTCCGCCCCTGGCCTGCGGACACTCCCAAAAAGAAGGCATTACACGGCATCGGGAATTTCTTGTGCTAATCGCAAATTCATGAGAGATTCACATGCATCACAGTTGTAACAGTAATAACTTAAGTCACAGTAGTATCAAGATTGACAGCGGCATCCCCGTCCGCGTCCGCACCCGCAGTTGAGAAGAGGATTCTTTCCGATGACGATGTCCCGCTCGCCCAAGCAGCCCCCCAAACCGAGTCTGCCGATGATTGCCGCCACCACCGCGGCACTGCCAGCGGTCGTCCTGTCATCCCTGGCCCTCGCCCAGCCCGCTGCAGCGCAGCAGCCCGCCCGGAGCATCCCCAGCAGCCTGGCAGCAGCAATGAAGGCCCAGGCCGAGGCGCAGGCAGCCGGCGCCGTGATCCCCGCTTCTGTTGTCTCCACCACCATTCCGGCAGCATTCCAGCCGGCCCAGCCGGCGGCCCCCGCCGAGTACACGATTGTCCGCGGCGATACGGTCAGCGCCATCGCGGGCCGGTTCGGCCTGGACACCGGTGAGATCCTCAAGCTGAACAACCTGCAGGCCAACACCATCATTTACCCGGGCCAGAAACTCAAGCTGTCCGGTTCTCCCACATCCGCAGCACCCGCGCCTGCACCCGCCGCTGCCCCTGCAGCCCCGGCGCCGGGCGCCGGGGCAACCTATACGGTGAAGTCCGGCGACACCCTGGGCGCCATCGCGGCCAGGCACAACGTGGCGCTGTCGGATGTCTTCACCTGGAACAACCTCTCCATGCGTTCCATCATCTATCCGGGACAGAAGATCAAGGTTGGCGGCGGCTCCGCGCCTGCTCCGGCCGCACCCGCGCCGGCGGCTCCAGCACCTGCACCCGCCGCCCTGGCCAGCACCTCGGCGCCGGCAACAGGGTCCTACACGATCAAAGCCGGCGACACGCTCTCAGCCATCGCATCCCGCAACGGGGTAAAGCTGTCGGACCTGCTGTCTGCCAACAAGCTGAGCATGAGCACCATCATTTATCCAGGCAGCAAACTGGTCATCCCCGGTGGTTCCGGCCAGCCGGCAGCGCAGCCCGCGGCACCCCAGCCGGCTTCCGCCCCCCTGGTGCCCAGCTCGTTCCTCGGATTCAGCTACCCGGCCGCGGTTGTCAGCTCGGCCAATGAAAACAAGGCCCTGCTGAACGCTTCACCCGTTCCCTCACGGGACGAGATGAAGAACATCGTTGCCGACACGGCGCGCCGCATGGGTGTGGACACCTCCCTGGCCCTTGCCTTTGCCTTCCAGGAGTCCGGCTTCAACCAGCGCGCCGTATCGCCGGCGAACGCAATCGGCACCATGCAGGTCATTCCCAGCTCCGGACAGTGGGCGTCGGATCTGGTGGGACGGAAGCTGAACCTGCTGGACCCGTACGACAACGCCGCAGCCGGCGTGGCCATCATCCGGCAGCTGCTGGCCACCAGCAAGGACCAGGACACGGCGATCGCCGGTTACTACCAGGGCCAGTACTCGGTGAGCAAGTACGGCATGTACGACGACACCAAGGCGTACCTTGCAGCGATCAAGGCCCACCAGAAGAATTTCAGGTGAGCTCCTGACACTGACCAGTGCAGTAGTGCGGGTCCGAACCGTTACCGGTTCGGACCCGCTTTCGTTTCGGGCGCGTTTTGCTGCGGGATTAGGATCATAAGGTGCAGGAACACGTGTCGGACCCCGTTGCAGGGACGCTGGTGGACAACCGCTACGCAGTCATCTCCAGGCTTGCCCGCGGCGGCATGTCAACTGTCTATCTCGCCGTGGACCAGCGGCTGGACCGCGAAGTGGCGCTCAAGGTGCTGCATCCGCACCTTGCTGCTGACGAGAACTTCCTTGGCAGGCTGGGCCGGGAAGCAAAGGCCGCTGCCCGGCTGTCGCACCCCCACGTGGTGGGCGTCCTGGACCAAGGCAATGACGGCACCACGGCCTACCTTGTCATGGAGTACATCAAGGGCCACACGCTCCGGGATGTCATCCGGGACAGGGGCGCCCTGCCGCCCAGGTTGGCACTGGCACTGATTGATCCCGTGGTGGAGGGTCTGGGCGCGGCGCACACAGCCGGTTTCATTCATCGTGATGTGAAGCCCGAAAATGTCCTGATCGCCGACGACGGCAGGATCAAGATCGGTGACTTTGGCCTGGCCCGTGCCGTCACCAGTTCAACCAGCACCGGAGCGTTGATCGGGACGGTGGCCTACATCTCACCGGAACTGGTCTTGGGCAAGCCCGCAGACGAGCGCAGCGATGTCTACTCGGTGGGGATCATGCTGTATGAAATGCTGACCGGCCGCCAGCCTTTCGAGGGCGAGGTTCCCATCCAGGTGGCCTACCAGCACGTCAATGGGACGGTAGGGCCGCCGTCGGACCAGGTGCCGGGACTGGCAGGAGAGGTGGACGAACTGGTGCAATGGTGCACCGCCAACGATCCCGAGAACCGGCCGGTGGACGGCAACGCGCTGCTTCAGGAACTGCGGCATATCCGGACCCACCTCACGGACGCCGAACTCGACCTGCTGCCGCCGGCAGCAGTTGGTCCCGCGTCCCAGCACCACACCGAGGTCCTGGCCCACGCCAGCAACCCGACAACGTTCCTGCCGCCTTCGCGGCCTGCTGCGCCGCCTTACCCGCCCGGGCACTTAGCGCCCGGACAGCACACGGCGGATGAAGGTCAGGCTCACACCGCACCCGTGGCCTACCACCAGCGTCCCGGGCTGGCATTGCCTGACGACGACGATTCAGACGGCGGATGGTCTCCCCCGCCGCCCAGGCTGGGCAAACGGGCCCAGCGCCGTGCCGACAAGGAAGACGAAAAGCTCCGGGCCGTGGCCGCTGCCACTCCGGTGCGTACGCTCCGGCAGGGAAACCCGCGGCGGCGCGGCGTCATGTGGGTCCTGGTCCTGATCCTCGCCGCCCTGCTGGCCACCGGCGCCGGATGGTTTTTCGGCATGGGACCCGGCGCGGCCGCCGCCGTACCCGCCGTAGCCAACAAGACAGTGGCCCAGGCCCAGCAGGTCCTGAGCGGGGTGGGTTTCCGTTCCACGACGAGCGATGTGTTCGACGACGAGGTGCCCTCCGGACTGGTGGTGGGCAGTGAGCCGGCCGCGGGGACCCAGATCCGGAAGTTCCAGCCCGTCTCCCTGCTGGTGTCGAAGGGTCCACAGCTGTTTCCGTTGCCGAACCTCACCGGTGGCACGCTGGACCAGGCCAAGAGCTCCCTGAACGCGGCGCAGATGGCGCTGGGGACCGTGGCCGAAAAGTTCGATGAGGATGCGGCGGCGGGCATCGTCCTGTCGCAGGACCCGGCAGCCGGCACCCCCGCGCGCCACGGCACCCCCGTGGCGATTGCGGTTTCCAAGGGTCCGCAGCCGATTGCAGTTCCCTCCGTCATCGGTAAGTCCGAGGATGATGCCGTCGCAGCCCTCGAGGCAGCGGGCCTTACTGCCCGTGTGGCCCCGGATGAGGTGTTCGACCGGAACGTCCCGGAGGGAGACGTGGCCAGCCAATCCCCGGCCAACGGGACACTCACCAGAGGCGGGACGGTGACCTTGACCATCTCCAAGGGCCCCAAAATGGTGAACGTCCCCAGCTACATTGGCAAGCAGGCCTCCGAGGCGCGGAAGGCGCTGGAGGCACTGGGCTTCCAGGTCCGGGTAAACAACATCCTCGGCGGTTTCTTCGGCACCGTGCGGGACCAGTCGCCGGTGGACCGGGAGGTTCCTGAGGGCTCGGTGGTCACCATCACCGTGGTATAGCAAAGGTGGGCCGGCAGCGCCGGCCCACCTTGAGCGGTGGTGTCCCTAGTGCTTGGCGAGGGCGCCGGCCACCAGGAAGGCCATCTCGAGGGACTGCATGTGGTTCAGCCGCGGATCGCAGACGGACTCGTAACGGTCCAGGAACGCATCCTGGTCGATCGGGTCTGCGCCGCCCAGGCACTCGGCCACGTCGTCGCCGGTCATCTCCACATGGAGGCCACCAGGCACCGTGCCCAAGCCGTGGTGCACCTCGAAGAACCCGCGCACTTCGTCGATGACGTCGTCGAAATTGCGCGTCTTGTAGCCGTTGGGCGAGGTGACCGTGTTGCCGTGCATGGGGTCGGTGACCCACAGGACCTGCGCGCCGGAAGCGGTGACCTTTTCGACGACGGCCGGCAGCTTTTCGCGGATGTTGCCGGCGCCCATGCGGGTGATGAACGTCAGGCGGCCGGGCTCGCGGTCCGGGTCCAGCTTGTCGATCAGGCGCAGGGCGTCATCGCCGGTGGTGGACGGGCCGAGCTTGACGCCGATGGGGTTGCGCACGCGTGACAGGAAGTCGACGTGGGCGTGGTCCAGTTCGCGGGTGCGCTCCCCGATCCACAGGAAGTGCGCGGAGGTGTCGTAGGGGAAGCCGGTGCGGGAGTCGATGCGGGTCAGTGCCCGCTCGTAGTCCAGCAGCAGCGCCTCGTGGCTTGCGAAGAACTCGACCCGCTTGAGGGCCTCGAAGTCGGCCCCGCAGGAGTCCATGAACTTGATGGCACGGTCGATGTCTCTGGCCAGCGACTCGTAGCGGGCGTGCGCGGGGTTCTCGGTGAAGCCCTTGTTCCACTGGTGCACGGAGCGAAGGTCCGCGAAGCCACCCTGTGTAAAGGCCCGGATGAGGTTCAGCGTGGATGCGGAGGTGTGGTATGCGCGCAGCATCCGGGAGGCGTCGTGCCCGCGGGATTCCGGGGTGAACTCGTAACCATTGACGATGTCGCCGCGGTAGGCCGGCAGGGTCACGCCGTCGCGGGTTTCGTCGTTGGAGGAACGGGGCTTGGCGAACTGGCCTGCCATCCGGCCCATCTTGATGACGGGCATGGCCGCGCCGTAGGTGAGGACCACGGCCATCTGGAGGATGGTCTTGACGCGGGCGCTGATCTTGTCCGCGGTAGCGGCCTCGAAGGTTTCGGCGCAGTCCCCGCCCTGCAGCAGGAACGCCTTGCCCTGGGCCGCAGCGGCCAGCCGCTCACGAAGCACGTCCACTTCGCCTGCGAATACCAGCGGCGGAAGGACGGACAGCTCCTTCACGGAGGCATCAAAAACTTCCCGGTCCTGCCAGCTGGGCTGCTGGGAGATGGGAAGGTCCCGCCAGTGGTCCAGTCCTGGATAGTTGGCCGCTCCGCTCTGGGCGGTGCTGGACAGTGAAAAGGCGGGTTTTGCAGATAGCTCAGTCACCCTCTAAGACTAGCGGCAGGGCGGCGCCGGAGGGCACCGGGGCGTCACGCTGCCGGCTGTGCCCGTCACAACTTGGCTGTGTCCCCTGTGAAGGTTCCCTTATCCCGCCGCTGTTGTGCCGGCGTCGTCCTCTACGCCCTCAGGCCCGGCGGCGGGACTGCCGGCCCCGGCGTCCTGCACGAACTCTCCCCCGGCTGCCACCGGGGCGGCCAGGGGCTCGGCTGCCGCCTTCGCTTCCCCGGGCTTGCCGGCCAGCCGAAGCTTCACCACGGCCGCGTACTCGTCCACGTATTCCTGCCCTGAGAGCCGCAGCAGGGTGGACATGATCTGGTCCGTGACCGAGCGCTGGACCGTCCTGTCCTCGGCCTGCTCACGGTACTGGCTAAAGTCCAGGGGTTCACCGAAGATCATGCCAATCCGCCGAATGTTGGGCAGCCGCTTGCCAATGGGCTGGACCTTGTCGGTGCCGATCATGGCAACAGGGATAACGGGGACGCCCGCCTGCAGTGCAAGCCGGGCCACGCCCACCTTGCCGCGGTACAGCCGCCCATCGGGGCTCCGCGTGCCCTCGGGGTAGATGCCCAGCAGGCCGCCTGCGTTGAGCACTTCCATTCCCGCGTTCAGGGACGCGGCTGATGCCGCGCCGCCGGACCTGTCCATGGGCAGCTGGTTGGTGAGGCGGAAGAACGCGGCTGTCAGCCTGCCCTTAATGCCCGTCCCGGTGAAGTATTCCGACTTTGCCAGGAAGACCACAGGCCGGCGCACCATGAGCGGCATGAAAATCGAATCGGAAAACGACAGGTGGTTGGAAGCTATGATGGCCGCCCCCTGCGCCGGGATGTTGTCCAGGCCTTTGACCCAAGGCCGAAAAAGCAGCTTGATCACCGGACCGAGGAAGATCCTTTTCATGACCCAATAGAACACGTGGTGAACCTCTCCGGAAGGCAGCTTCCAGTCCCCGCATCGGGCCTGGCCAGCGATTCAATGCAACCCTACTCTAGTGAGATTTGGGTGGAACAGTGACACGATGGAGTCATGACTGAAAGCAGCATTCCGCCCCGTCCGGCCGCTTTCAGCTATCCAGGCCACGGTGTTAATGCCCGCATCGGGGTGGCCCTGTGCCATGGATTTACGGGCAGCCCGCTGAGCATCATGCCGTGGGCGCAGCACCTTGCGGACTTGGGGTACGCCGTCACCGTCCCCCTTCTCCCGGGGCACGGTACGGACTGGCGCCAGCTCGCCTCGACTGGCTGGAAGGACTGGTACCGCAGCTACGAAAAGGCCTTCCTCGACCTCGCCGGCCGGACGGACGCCTGCTTCACCGCCGGCCTGTCGATGGGCGGGGCCATCGCACTGCTTGCCGCTGCCCGCCATCCAGTGGCCGGGGTCAGCGTGGTGAACCCGGGCTTGAGCTTCTACGACTGGCGGGTGCGGATCATCGGCCTCCTCAAGTATGTCCAGCGCACCACCGTCCCCCTCCAGGAGGACCGGACCGGTGCCCCCGCAACCGACGACGGCGACTACGCACTGACTCCCCTGTCTGCGGTGCACGAGCTGAAGAAACTGTTCCGTGCCGCCGTGCGCGGCCTGCCCAGCGTGGACGCCCCTGTCCAGGTTTTCAAGTCGCGCACGGATGCCGTGGTGCCGCCCACCTCCCTGGCGCTGCTGCGGAAAGGGTTGGGCGCGAACCTCGTGGAGGTGGAGGAGCTTGCCAGCAGCGGACATGTGGCTACTCTGGACGTTGACGCGCCCGCCATCTTTGCCGGCTCGGGCGAATTCTTCGCCGGCCATGCCCGCCGCACCACTACCTTGGAGACGCCATGACGTCCGGTCCGGACCACAGCCCGTTCAGCAGCGTCTTCAACGGCGAGGGGCCCCGCACGGGAGTGGTACTCTCCCACGGCTTCACGGGGAGTCCGCATGGCCTTCGCGCCTGGGCCCAGGCATTCGCCGCTGCCGGTTTCGCTGTCCGGATGCCTTTGCTGCCCGGGCATGGAACCACCTGGCAGGACCTGGCCCGCACCCGCTGGCAGCAATGGCACGGCGCCCTGGACGATGCCTTCCTGGAACTGGACGCCGAATGCGACCAGGTTTTCGCGGCCGGCCTGAGCATGGGCGGGGCCCTCGCGCTGCGCGTTGCCGCCACCCGGCCCGTGGCTGGTGTGCTGCTGGTGAACCCCGGCCTGGTGATTGACGATCCGAGGGCGCCGCTGGCCGGACTCCTCAAGCTGGTTTTGAAGAGCACCCCATCCATTGGCAACGACATCCTTAAGGCGGGGGTGGATGAGGGCGCCTATGCACGCACCCCCGTGGCCGCGGCCCATGAACTGAATAAGATGTTCAAGGACACCGTCCGGCTCCTCCCCCGGGTCACGGCGCCCGTCCAGGTTTACCGCTCCACCGTGGACCACGTGGTGTCCGAGTCCAGCATGGACGTCCTGAGACGCGGGCTGGTGCATGCTCCCCTTGAAGTGGTCCGGCTCGAGAACAGTTACCACGTAGCCACCCTGGACAACGACGCCGACCGCATCTTCGAGGGTTCGGTGGACTTTATCCGGCGCGTGCTGCAGGAAACGCCGGCCAGCCCTGCAGGATCAGGACAGGAGGTGCGCGGTGAACAGGCCTGATTCGGAACAGCCCGACCAAGGGGCCAACCAGGACGACGCCGTCTGGCTGGACTTGGTGGCACGGCTTGAGTCGGACACGGTGGCAATACGTCCCGATTCCCCCGGTGCCGGGGAACAGCAGGCCACCGGGACGGAAGCCACCCCGGAAACACCGGAGGCGCCCTCCTTCCGCGACTTCGATCCGCTGGGCCTGGCAGGGACTGCCCCTGCCGAACTGTCCGCGGCCGAACGCCAGGCGGAGGCCGAAGGGCAGGACGCAAGCGGGGCCCCGGAGGGTCCCAGGGACTATGAGGTGGACGACGGCGACGAAGAGTTCGTGCCCGAGGAACCGCCCAGCCTGGCCGGCACCGAGCCGCTGACCGTGTTGGCCTGGCTCGGTGCCGTGGGTGGCCCCGTGGCACTGCTGTTGTCGGCGATGTTCTGGCGCTCGGCGCCCCTGCTGGCGATTGTCGGCATCGTTGGCGCGTTCGTCCTTGGGACGGTGTACCTGATCATGAAGCTGCCGCAGGATAAGAACGGGGACGACGACGGCGCCAGGGTGTAGCGCGCCCCGGCCCGCCGTCGTCGTCAGCTAAGTCGTCGTCAACAAGCCGCGGTCAGCTGCGGACGCGGCTGCTGACGCGCGACAGGTCGGCCGCACCGATGAGCCCCGCGTTGGGACCCAGGGCCGCAAGCTCGATGCCCGCGGCCGGGCGGAAGCCCCGGCCCGTCAGGTTACGGGCGAAGGCTTTGCGGGCGGGCTCCACCAGCAGGTCGCCGGCCGAGCAGAGGCCGCCGCCGATCACGAAGAGGCCCGGGTCCAGGGCTGCCGCCAGGTTGGCCAGACCAAGTCCAAGCCATTCCCCGACTTCCTCGATCAGCTCGCGGGAAGCGCGGTCGCCGGCCAATGCCAATTCGGTCACGATGGCGCCGGTAATGGCTTCGGGATGTCCGTGCACGGCCGCCAGCAGGTCTTGCGCCACCGGTGAGTTGGACCGGGCCAGCAGCCTTGCTTCCCGCCCCAGGGCATTGCCGGACGCATACTGTTCCCAGCAACCGCGGTTGCCGCATTCGCACCGGTGCCCGCCCGGCATGATGATCTGGTGGCCGAACTCCCCTGCCACGCCGAACCGGCCGCGCTCCACCCGGCCGTCCATCACCATGGCACCGCCAATACCGGTGCCCAGCGTGATGCAGACCAGCCGGTCCTCCCCCTGGCCGGCACCGAAGCGCCACTCGGCCCATGCCGCCGCATCGGCGTCGTTGGTCAGGAGTACCGGCCGTCGGAGCAGCCGCTGGAGGTTCTCACGCAACGGCTCGTTGCGCCAGGCCAGGTGTGGGCTGAAGAGGACGGTTCCGCCAGCCAGGTCCATCCACCCGGCAGCGCCGATGCCCACAGACCAGATTCGGTGCCCCTGGCTGAGCTCCTCCACCAGTTCCACGATGACCTGCTCCACCGCGCGCGGATCCGTTCCGGGGGTGGAGCGGCGGGCCTCGCTGAGGATGCGCCCTTCTGCGTCCACCACACCGGCGGCTACCTTGGTTCCGCCGATATCAATACCGATGGCCAGTCCCTTGCGGCCCAGGCGGAGGTGTCCACCGGATCCGCCGTGGAGCTGTCCGGCGCGGTAGGTGGCGGGACGGCGGCGCCAGGGAGACGGTCTTTTCGGGGGGCCGGCCTGATCGCCGGGCAACGGTCCGTACATAGTCCACCATTCTAGGCGGGCGGCAGGATTGTCTTGACATATGGGGCCGCACGCCGCATCCATTGACGGCTAAGTTACTCGCCAGTAGGTTTATGTACTGCACTGTTCCGCCCGGGGTACTAGTCTTTAGGCAACCCCCTGCGCGGGACTTCGGATATCAAAGGAGCTATAGTGCGCGAATTCAGTGTTCCGCCCCTGGTTGTTGTCCCGCCGGAAACCAACATCACCGACCTGGTGCTGCGGCAGGCGGCGAAGCCCAGCAATCCGGCACTGTTTTCCCGCCTGGACGCGGAGGGCTCCTGGCGCGACGTCCCAGCCTCCGAGTTCCTCGCTGACGTCCGGGCGCTGGCCAAAGGCCTGATCGCCATCGGAGTGGGCGCCGGGGACCGTGTGGGCATCATGTCCCGCACCCGCTACGAGTGGTCACTGGTGGACTTCTCCATTTGGTTCGCCGGCGCGGTTTCCGTTCCAATCTACGAGACCTCCTCCCCCTCCCAGGTCGCCTGGAACCTCGGGGACTCCGGTGCCGTTGCCGCTTTCGGCGAGTCCGCCCACCACGAGAACGTCATCCGCCAGGCCGTCACCGCCGAAGGGCTCACGGCGGTCCAGCACGTGTGGCAGCTCGAGGGCAACGGCCTGGACAGCCTCCGCGAGGCGGGCCGGGACGTCAGTGATGACCAGCTGGAATCCCGCCGCAGCGCAGCCGGGCTCCACGACGTGGCCACCATCATCTACACCTCCGGAACCACCGGACGGCCCAAAGGCTGCGAGCTCACGCACGGCAACTTCGTGGAACTCTCGGATAACGCCCTGGCCATCATCGGCGAGATCGTCCATGAGAAGGCCAAGACCATCATGTTCCTGCCGCTGGCCCACGTGTTCGCCCGCTACATCTCGGTCCTGGCCATGGCCGCCGGAACCACAGTGGCCCATACCCCCGATATCAAGAACCTGTTGGCCGACCTGCAGAGCTACGAACCAACCTTCATCCTTGCCGTGCCCAGGGTCTTCGAGAAGGTCTACAACTCCGCGTTGACCAAGGCAGAGGACGGCGGCAAGGGCGCCATCTTCCACCGCGCCGCAGAAACCGCCATCGCCTTCTCGAAGGCCCGCCAGGACGGACGGGTG
The DNA here is from genome assembly GCF_057073715.1 of Arthrobacter sp. E1SS-5. Classification (NCBI taxonomy): domain Bacteria; kingdom Bacillati; phylum Actinomycetota; class Actinomycetes; order Micrococcales; family Micrococcaceae; genus Arthrobacter; species Arthrobacter sp. E1SS-5. The sequence continues at coordinate 1,643,352 of NZ_CP172703.1, read as the reverse complement.
GGACTGGGCCTGAAGCTGCGGCACGCTTTGTTCGACAAGCTGGTCTACGGCAAGCTCCGGGCAGCCATGGGCGGACACGTGGCACACGCGGTGTCCGGTGGCGGCCCCCTGGGCGAGCGGCTGGGGCACTTCTTCCAGGGCATCGGCCTGCAGGTGCTGGAGGGCTACGGCCTCACCGAGACCACAGCCCCCATCACCGTTAATACGCCGTCGCGGATCAAGATCGGCTCGGTGGGCAAGCCGCTGCCGGGCAACGCGGTGAAGATCGCCGACGACGGCGAGATCCTGGCCAAGGGTGTATGCGTCATGCGGGGCTACTACCAGCGGGATGACCTCACCGCAGAAGCCTTCACTGACGGCTGGTTCCACACAGGGGACATCGGCCGGCTGGATGACGAGGGCTTCGTCTGGATTACCGGCCGCAAGAAGGAAATCATTGTCACCGCCGGCGGCAAGAACGTCATCCCCGCCCTGCTCGAAGACCAGATCCGGGCCGACGCACTGGTGTCACAGGTACTGGTGGTGGGCGACAACAGGCCGTTCATCGGGGCGCTGGTAACGCTGGACCAGGAAGCCCTGCCGGGCTGGCTCCAGCGGCACAACCTCCCCGCTGACACCACCCTGGAACAGGCAACCCAAAACCCCGTGGTGAAAGCTGCGGTCCAGGACCTGATCACGGCAGCCAACACGTCCGTGTCCCAGGCCGAGGCCATCAAGTCCTTCCGCATCGTCGCGGCCGACTTCACCGAAGCCTCCGGCCACCTCACCCCCTCAATGAAGGTGAAAAGGGCGCAGGTCATGAAGGACTTCGAAACTGTCATCGAAGAGATGTACTCAGCCCCGCGCCCTTGACGCGCACAACAACGAAAGGGTCCTCCCGCCATGGGAGGACCCTTTCGTTGCGTCTGGAACTTCCTACTGCTCGATGACCAGGATCAGGTCTCCACCCTGGACCTGCTCGACGGCGGAAATGGCGAGGCGGGAAACCTTGCCGGCTACCGGCGTCGTGATGGATGCTTCCATCTTCATTGCCTCGATGGTTGCCACGGTGTCTCCTGCCTTGACCGTATCGCCGGGCTTGACCGTGACGGTGACGGCGCCGGCGAACGGTGCAGCCACCTGGCCCGGCTGGGCGGGATCGGCCTTTTCGGCGGCCTTGACGTTGCTCACCACGGAACGGTCGCGCACCACCACGGGGCGGGACTGGCCGTTGAGGGTGCACATGACGGTGCGCATACCCTTTTCGTCCGGCTCCGAGACCGCTTCCAGGGAGGCGATGAGGCGGACACCGCGTTCCAGCTGAATCTCGTGCTCGGTGCCGCGCTGGAGGCCGTACAGGTAGTCGCGGGTGTCCAGGACGGAGATGTTGCCGTACGTCTCCACGCTCTTCAGGTAGTCCTTGGTGGGGCCATCGAAGAGCAACCGGTTCAGCGTGTGCTGGCGGGTCTTCGAGTCGGATTTCAAGGCGGCGCTGTCCTCGGAGCTCAGTTCGACGTCGCGGACCTTTACGCTCCTGCCCTGCAGGGCCTTGGTGCGGAAGGGCTCGGGCCAGCCTCCGGGAGGATCACCGAGCTCGCCGGACAGGAAGCCGATGACTGAGTCGGGGATGTCGTAGTTCTGCGGGTTCGCTTCGAAGTCCGCAGGATCGGCATTGAGGCCCACCAGGTGCAGGGCGAGGTCGCCCACCACCTTGGAGGACGGCGTAACCTTCACCAGGTGTCCCAGGATGCGGTCGGCGGCGGTGTACATATCCTCGATCGCTTCGAACCGCTCCCCCAGGCCCAGGGCCATGGCCTGCTGGCGCAGGTTGGACAGCTGGCCACCGGGGATCTCGTGCTTGTACACCCGGCCGGTGGGCCCGGGCAGCCCCGATTCGAAGGGGGCGTAGACGCGGCGGACCGCTTCCCAGTACGGCTCAAGTGAGCTGACGGCGTCCAGGCTGAGGCCGGTGTCCCGGGGTGTGTGGGCCAGGGCAGCAACAAGGGCCGACGCCGACACCTGGCTGGTGGTGCCGGCCAGGGACGCGGACGCCACGTCCACGGCATCCACGCCGGCGTCGACAGCGGCCAGCAGGGTGGCCAGCTGGCCGCCCGCGGTGTCGTGCGTGTGCAGGTGGACCGGCAGGTCGAAGCGCTCACGGAGCGCCGCAACGAGCTTGGCAGCAGCGGCGGGACGCAGCAGCCCGGCCATGTCCTTGATCGCCAGGATGTGGGCCCCGGCGTCGACGATCTTTTGCGCCAACCCCAGGTAGTAGTCCAGGGTGTAGAGCTTCTCTGCCGGGTCCAGCATGTCGCCGGTGTAGCAGAGCGCCACTTCCGCCACGGCGGTGCCGGTGGCACGGACGGCACGGATGGCCGGAGCCATTTGGTTGACGTCGTTCAGGGCATCGAAGATGCGGAAGATGTCGATGCCCGTGGCGGCGGCCTCGTTGACGAAGGCTTCGGTGACTTCTTCCGGGTAGGGCGTGTACCCCACCGTGTTGCGTCCGCGGAGCAGCATCTGGATGCAGACGTTTGGCATGGCCTTGCGCAGGGCCGCCAGCCGGTCCCAGGGGTCCTCGCCCAGGAAGCGCAGCGCCACGTCGTAGGTGGCTCCACCCCACGCCTCAACGGACAGCAGCTGCGGCATCAGGGCTGTAACGGCGGGGCCCGCCGCCACGAGGTCGCGGGTGCGGACGCGGGTGGCCAGCAGGGACTGGTGCGCGTCGCGGAAAGTGGTGTCGGTGACGGCAACGGCATTCTGCTCACGCAGTGCCTTCGCGAAGCCTTCCGGGCCCAGCTCAAGGAGCTTCTGCCGTGAACCGGGCTCTGCCTGCCTGTCCTTGACGTCGGGCAGCTTGTGGGCGGGATCCGAATGCACCGTCAGCTCGCCGTTGGGCTTGTTGACGGTGACGTCGGCCAGCCAGGTGAGGAGCTTGGTGCCGCGGTCGGCCGAGACCCGGGCCTTGAGCAGCTCCGGACGCTGATCGATGAAGTTGGTGGCAACGTCCCCGGCAATGAAGTCGGGATCGTCCAGCACGGCCTGGAGGAAGGGGATGTTCGTGGACACACCACGGATGCGGAACTCCGCCAAGGCACGACGGGCGCGGGCAACCGCGGTGGGGTAGTCCCTGCCGCGGCAGGTGAGCTTGACCAGCATGGAATCGAAGTGGGGGCTGATCTCGGCGCCCGAGTACACCGTGCCGCCGTCCAGGCGGACGCCGGCGCCGCCGGCGGAGCGGTACCCGGTGATCTTTCCGACATCGGGGCGGAAGCCGTTGGCGGGATCCTCCGTGGTGATGCGGCTCTGGAGGGCCGCGCCGCGAAGCTTGACCGTGTCCTGCGAGAGGCCAAGGTCGGCGAGGGTCTCGCCGGAGGCGATCCGCATCTGGGCCTGGACCAGGTCCACATCCGTGACTTCCTCGGTAACCGTGTGCTCCACCTGGATCCGCGGGTTCATTTCGATGAACACGTGCTGGCCTGCCCGCTCACCCTCGGTGTCCACCAGGAACTCCACCGTACCGGCGTTGACGTACTTCAATGCCTGGGCAAACTTCACGGCGTCCCGGTAGAGGGCCTGGCGGATATTGTCGTCCAGGTTGGGGGCGGGAGCGATCTCGATGACCTTCTGGTGCCGCCGCTGGATGGAACAGTCGCGCTCGAACAGGTGCATGACGTTGCCCTCGGCGTCCGCCAGGATCTGCACTTCGATGTGCCGGGGACGGAGGACCGCCTGCTCAAGGAACATGGTGGGATCACCGAACGCGGCGTCCGCTTCACGCATGGCCGACTTTAGGGCTTCGGGCAGGGCCTCGCGGGTATCCACCCGGCGCATGCCGCGGCCGCCACCGCCGGCAACAGCTTTGGCGAAGATGGGGAATCCGATCTCATCGGCCGCTGCCAGGAGCTCATCCAGGTCCTTGGAGGGCTCGCTGGACTTCAGGACCGGCACGCCGGCATCGCGGGCGGCCTTCAATGCCGCCACCTTGTTGCCTGCGAGCTCCAGCACTTCGGCCGGCGGCCCCACGAAGGTGATGCCCGCTTCCTTTGCCGCACGTGCCAGCCCGGGGTTCTCAGAGAGGAAGCCGTAGCCCGGGTAGATGGCGTCAGCGCCGGACTCCTTGGCAACGCGCACCACCTCCGCAACGTCAAGGTATGCCCGGACGGGGTGTCCTTCCTCGCCAATCAGGTAGGCCTCGTCCGCTTTCTGGCGGTGGATTGAGTTTCGGTCCTCTTGGGGAAAAACGGCAACGGTCTTGGCGCCCAGCTCGTAGCCTGCGCGGAAGGCCCTGATCGCGATTTCACCGCGGTTGGCCACCAGAACTTTGGAAAACATACTTCTCCTGCATCATTGCTGGGTGGATCGATGAGTGGTCACAGTGTCTAGGACCTACAAGGACAAACACAAATCTTTGTGGTCACGGTCACAGATTTTCCCGTCATGTCCCGAACGCTTTCAGCCTGGCTGGCGGAAACCGCCCCGGCAGCACAGTCGCTGGCATGCCGACGCCCGATAAAGCAGGATTCGCCGACGCATCAACATATGATGAGTAGGGCGGCAGGACCGTCCGGCTTCGGCTCTGCCGAGGCAAACATTACTCCCAACACGGCATCCGGCGTTAGGTTTTGGTCTCTCAAGTGCAAGTAGTCAGCATCAGCAGCCTCAAGGGTGGAGTCGGCAAGACTTCCGTCACCACAGGATTGGCGTCTGCGGCGCTGGCCGCGGGCGTACGCACGCTGGTGGTGGACCTCGACCCGCATGCCGACGCCACCACCGCCCTGGGTGTCCAGCCGGGCGACCAGTTGGACATAGGGAGGATGCTCAAGAGCCCCCGCAGGGCGAAACTGGCGGAGAACGTGGTCCGCAGCAGCTGGGCTGACCGCACCGCCTCGAACGGCTCCGGGCCCGCCGTCCTGGACGTCGCCGTCGGCTCCGCCTACACGGGCATCTACGACCGGCCGGACCTGGGCCGCCGCGACCTCCGCCGGCTTTCCGCCGTGCTTGCCGGCGCCGACGACTACCAGCTGGTGCTGATCGACTGCCCGCCGTCCCTCAACGGCCTGACGCGCATGGCCTGGGCCGCCAGCGACAAGGTTGCCCTGGTTGCCGAACCCGGCCTGTTCTCCGTGGCCGGAACGGAACGCACCATGCGGGCCATCCAGCTGTTCAAGCAGGAGTTCGCTCCGAACCTGTCTCCGGCCGGGATCGTGGCAAACCGTGTCCGGAGCGGCTCGTCGGAGCACACCTACCGCCTTGCGGAAATGGAGTCCATGTTCGGTGAACTCCTCCTGAGCCCGCGCATACCGGAACAGGCCAACTGGCAGCAGATCCAGGGCGCCGCCCATCCCGTCCATCACTGGCCCGGGGACTCGGCCAAGTCCGCCGCCGGCCTGTTTGACGACCTTTTGTCCAACCTGATGGCCACCCGCAGCGGCCTGCGGAGCCGGGCCAGATAGGCGGGAAGCTGGTCAACCTTTTAGCGCGCCCAGGCTTAAACGCCCAGGGGCCGTCCTCCAGCCGGAGGGCGGCCCCTGATGCGTTGTCCTACGGGTCAGCTGATTTTCCGCGCGGCCCGTCGCTTGCTGAGTTCGTCGTCGGGAAAGGACTGCTCGGCGGCGTGTTCGCTGGGCAGTGAAGCCAGGCTGCCTTCCACCTCGCGCCATACCCGCCCCACGGCAATGCCGAAGACGCCCTGGCCGCCCTGGACCAGGTCAATGACCTCATCTGCCGACGTGCATTCGTAGACGCTGGCGCCGTCGCTCATAAGCGTGATCTGCGCCAGGTCCTCAACCCCACGCTCGCGCAGGTGTTCCACTGCGGTGCGGATCTGCTGCAGGGACACACCGGTGTCGAGGAGCCGCTTGACCACCTTAAGCACCAGGATGTCGCGGAATCCGTACAGCCGCTGGGATCCGGATCCTGCGGCGCCACGGACGGCCGGTTCCACGAGGCCGGTACGGGCCCAGTAATCAAGTTGTCGGTAGGTGATGCCTGCAGCCTTGCAGGCGGTGGGTCCCCGGTAGCCGGCGTCTTCGTCCAGTACGGGAAGGTCCTCGGTGAACAGGAGGCCCTGGGCACCACTTACGGGCACAGCAACACCAGCCTTGGGCTGCTTTAGCCCGCCTGCTTCGCCTTTGGGACTCACCTGGATCCTCCTTGTCGTACGCTCCCTTGGTACTGATACGGCTGCCTGGGCCTGAAGACCATGCGTGTAATTTTTCCGCGGGGCGCACTTTCCAGTGTGACTTGCGCGGCTGCCGTAAGCAAGGAAACTTGATACTTCGACGTTAGGCCCGGCGGGTCCGGAGGTCAAAGACCTTCGGGGCTTTGAAGAGGCGTGTCGAAACTTTCAGCCTTAACTTTAACCTTAACGTGACCTTAGCCGTCGAAATCCTCGGGTTCCACGTCGTCCAGGAACTCGCGGAAGCGGCGCATTTCGCGTTCCTCATCGACGGTGGGGCCGGGCTCGGCGTCCTCCCCCTCGTCGTGCTCGGTGATGCGGACTCCTGCCTCGTCCATCACCGAATCGGCGCACCAGATCCGGCACTTGGCGCGCAGTGCCACCGCCAGCGCATCCGAGGCACGTGAGCTGACAGTGGTTCCGTTTTCAAACTGCAGCTGCCCGTAGAAGATGTTGTCCTCCACCGCCACGATGTTCACGCTGACCACGGAGTGGCCCAGGGTCTCCACGACATCCACGAGCAGGTCATGGGTCATGGGCCGGGGCGGGACCACGCCCTGCTGGGCCAGGGCAATGGCGCTGGCTTCCGGGGTGCCGATCCAGATGGGCACGTGGCGTTCGCCGTGCATCTCCTTAAGCAGGACCAGCGGCTGGTTGGAAGGCAGTTCAATGCGAACGCCTACAATCTCGACTTCGATCATCAGATGTCCATGCGTGAGATGTGGTCCTGCACCAGGGCCCTGTGCAGGGTGAGGCAGAGGTCGCTGATTTCGCGGGCGGCCTCGGCTGCCCGTGCCTGCGATGCCGAGTCCTTGCGGGAGGCAAGCGGCGCGACCGCACGTTCCACCAGGCCGAATTCCCTTTCGGCCGCTGCCTGGAAGGGCCTCAGGTGCCGGGGTTCCAGGCCGTGGCTTTCCAGCTGGACGCAGGCGCGGGCCACCTGGAGGGCGTGCTCGTCGAACTGTCCGTTGCTGTGGCTGATGAGGCCGAAGCTCAAGAGTGACTGCAGCAGGGGAACGCTGGCGCCGGATTCGGTGCGGAGCTGTTCCTCGCTGAGCTTCCGGCCGCGGTTCTGCAGCTCCGCAGCCAGCTCGTCGGAAACGATGCGTGGGGAAACCACGACGCCGGGCGGCAGGTTCTCCGGGCGCTCTCCCCTGTCGATGGCGTCAAGGTAGTCCTTGATGACTTTCAGGGGCAGGTACTGGTCCCGCTGCAGGGCCAGCACAAAGCGCAGCCGCTCCACGTCGCCGTCGGAATACTGGCGGTACCCGGCAGGGGTGCGCCGCGGGTTGATGAGTCCCTTTTCTTCAAGGAACCGGATTTTCGACGCGGTCATGCCCGGGAAGTCGGCGCTCAGCTGGGCGAGGACTTCGCCGATGTTCAGGACCTGGGGGCCCCGGCGTTCCGGTTGTGCCATTGCCACAGGCAGCGGTCCCCGGGTCAGCTGCGGCCTGCAGCCGTGGCAGGGCTCAGGTAGAAGGTGAGGCGGAACTTGCCAATCTGGACTTCGCTGCCGGACTTCAGCTCAACGCGGTCCACCCGGTCATGGTTGACGTAGGTGCCGTTGAGGCTGTTCTTGTCCACCACTTCGAAGCTGCGCGCGGTGCGCCGGAATTCGACGTGGCGGCGCGACACCGTGACGTCGTCCAGGAAGATGTCCGCATCCGGGTGGCGGCCCGCGGTGGTCACGTCCGAATCCAGCAGGAACCGGGCACCGGCATTCGGGCCGCTGTGGGCCACGAGCAGCGCCGAACCTGCGGGCAGCGCCTCAACCGAGTTGCGCTCGTCCGAGGACAGCTTGGGCGCGATGGTGGGTTCATCGGTGACGGGGGTGAGATGGATCGAGGTGGTCTCCGACGCCCTAGCCGCACCCGTGCCGTAATCCCCATCGGCAGGGTTGTGTCTGTGGCCAGCCATGGATTCCTCCTCTTAGACGTTGCGGGCACCAAACCCGCAACCAACGTTTGCTCTGCCGGCCCTGCCAGCAGGTCCGGCACCGGCTCCCGTTCCCGGCTTGACGTGCGAAGACGCGTTGCCTGCGGCGCGGGGCCGGACCGGAATTACCGGTTAGCTTTAGCCTACCTGTTGTTCGTACTCGGATGCACTGAGCAAAGACTCAACGGCGTCCGGTTCGGCGAGTTTGACCTCGATGAGCCAGCCGTCACCGTAGGGATCGGTGTTGATCAGGGCTGAATCGCTGTCCAGGGAGTCGTTGCGGCCCACGACCTCCCCGGAAACGGGTGCGTAGATGTCGCTCACGCTCTTGGTGGACTCGACTTCGCCCACCACTTCGTTTGCCGTAATCTTCGTGCCCACTTCGGGCATCTGGGCGTAAACGACATCTCCAAGGGCGTCCTGGGCAAAGTCGGTAATTCCCACGCGGACCACGCCATCGGCATTGGGGGCGGTGACCCACTCATGTTCCGCGGTGTAGGACAGGTCTTCGGGAATGTTGCTCATGGGGGGCCTTTCATCGGGGTACACGCCAATGTCAAAAGGGGCCCGCAAAACGGGCCGCCGCTGAAAGTATAGGCATAACTGCCGGGGCCGGCACCGGGGCTTTCTGACAAGATGGGGCCATGAATGAAAGCAACGGTGCAGCGTCCCCGGAACTGGGCGGGTAGGCCATGCCTGAACTGCCTGAAGTCGCCGGCCTCGCCGGGTTCCTGGATGAGCAACTGCGGGGCTGCGTGGTCACCAAACTGCAGATCGTCTCCTTTGCCGTGCTCAAGACGGCGGATCCGCCCTTCAACGCCATCGAAGGACGCACGGTGTCGGGCGTACGCAGATTCGGAAAATTCATCAGCGTCGACACGGAGGGCATATCACTGGTGTTCCACCTGGCGCGGGCAGGCTGGGTGCGTTTCACCGACTCCCCTGCCGACAGCCAGCTCCGGATGGGCAAGGGCCTCATAGCGGTCAGGTGTGCATTCTCGGGTCCGGAAGGGCCCCGCGGGCTGGACCTGACCGAGGCGGGCACCAAGAAGAGCCTGGCCGTCTACGTGGTGCGGGACCCGCAGGAGGTGCCGGGCATCGCCACGCTGGGTCCAGATCCCTTTACCGAGGCGTTCGACGCCGACATGCTGGCTGAAATCCTGGCCGGCAGTTCCCAGCAAATCAAGGGACTCCTGCGCAGCCAGAGCGTCATTGCAGGCATCGGGAATGCCTACAGCGACGAAATCCTGCATGCCGCCCGGATCTCGCCCTTCGCGATCGCAAAGTCCCTGGACCGGGACACCGTGCAGGTGTTGTACGACGCCATCCACAGCGTGTTGGGTGAAGCGCTGGCCGAGGCCAGCGGCAAGCCTCCAAAGGACCTGAAGGACGTCAAGCGCAGCCACATGCGCGTGCACGCCCGGGCCGGCCAGCCCTGCCCTGTATGCGGCGACACCGTCCGGGAGGTGTCGTTCGCGGACACGGCCCTGCAGTACTGCCCCACGTGCCAAACCAAGGGCAAGATCCTGGCGGACCGCAGGACCTCGAAGTTCCTCAAGTAGGGAAGGCCCGGCACCGAAGCCTGTAATTCGGGACTTCCGGTCCTGCCCGGACACACCCCTGGGGCGTAGCGTCTTGATCAAGGCTCGCAAGTCTCGATCAGTTCTAAGGGGCCACAATGCGCCGGTCTCGATTCGCCGTCCTCGGAACAGCCTTGGCCCTCGCCCTCGGCGGTGGTCCCGGGGGCACCGCCTTTGCGCCGCCCGTGGCCGCCGCGCCGGCGGTGGCTGCCCAGCGGAGCGTTCCAGCGTCCATAGCCGTTGAGCAGGCCGGCGATGACGCGATCGTCCAGCACTACGAGCAGCTCGGCGGCAGTGCATCATTCCTCGGCACGCCCGTCGGCGGCGCGTATGACATTGCTGGGGGCCGCGCCCAGGACTACACCGCCGGCACGATCTACTGGAGCGCCGGCACCGGGGCGCGCGAGGTGCACGGGGCCATCCGCGCACGCTATCTCGCGCTGGGCGGGCCCGCCGGGTTCTTTGGCTTTCCCCTGACCGACGAAAACGCCACCCCCGGCGGCGGCGGCCAGTACAACGACTTCGTCCGCGGCACAATCTACTGGAGCCCCGCCACCGGAGCACATGAAGTGCACGGGGCCATCCGCGCACGCTATCTCGCACTGGGCGGGCCCGCCGGGTTCTTTGGCTTCCCCGTGACGGACGAAAACGCCACGCCCGGCGGCGGCGGCCAGTACAACGACTTCGCCCGCGGCACAATCTACTGGAGCCCCGCCACCGGAGCGCACGAGGTGCACGGGGCCATCCGCGCACGCTATCTCGCACTGGGCGGGCCCGCCGGGTTCTTTGGCTTCCCCGTGACGGACGAAAACGCCACGCCCGGCGGCGGCCAATACAACGACTTCGCCCGCGGCACAATCTACTGGAGCCCCGCCACCGGAGTGCACGAGGTGCACGGGGCCATCCGCGGACGCTATTTGGAGCTCGGCGGGCCGGCCGGCGTGCTCGGATTTCCCGTGACGGACGAGACTGCCGCCCCCGACGGGGCCGGCAGGTACAACCACTTCAGCGGCACGAACGCCGGCTCGTCGATCTACTGGTCGCCTGCCACGGGAGCCCACGAAGTGTACGGAGCCATCCGGGCCCAGTGGGCGGCCCTCGGTTGGGAGCGCAGCCGGCTCGGTTACCCCACCAGCGGCGAGTACGGCATCACCGGCGGGCGAAGAAACGACTTCCAGCACGGTTCGATCCTGTGGCACGCGGCCAGCGGCAGGACCGAGGTCGTCTACACCAGCGTCCCCTCGGCGCTCCTGGGCGTAGACCTCGAGCGCATTCCGACTACCCAGAAGGTTGTCGCGCTCACGTTCGACGCCGGCGCGAACGACGCCGCTCTCCGCCCGGTCCTCGCCATCCTCGCAGCCAACGGCGTCCCTGGTACGTTCTTCCTCACCGGAGACTGGGTCAACCAGTTCCCCTCAGACCCGGCGCTGATCTACAACGCGGGGCATCGGATCGGCAACCATTCGATGACCCACCCGGATTTCACCACCCTGACCGACGCCGGGATCGCAGCTGAGATCAGCAGCGCACAGAGGACCATCGAGGCCGCTGGAGGCGACCCGCTCCCGTTCTTCCGCTTCCCGTTCGGGGCCCGCAATTCCCGCACGATCGCAGACGTCAACGCCGCCGGCTACGCGGCAGTCCGGTGGACCATTGACACCCTGGGCTGGGAAGGGACCATGAACGGAACGCGGGGCCCGGACTTTATCGTCCAGCGCGTCATGGCGTCCGCCCAGCCCGGGGAGATCGTCCTGATGCACCTCGGCTCGAACCCCGACGACGGCTCAACACTCGACGCCGCAGCCCTCCCACAGGTAATCTCCCAGCTTCGGGCGGCGGGCTACGGCTTCGTCACCCTCGACGCCGCCCTCGGCTGACTGTCCCCCGGGCCCGGCACCGCCCAGGACACCCTCAAGCGGACAAATCACCTCCGGCTTCCGGGGTGAGTTGTCCAAATGAAGGTGCGCGGGCAAAGAATGGCCAGGAACCCAAAAAAGCGGAAAGCGCCGGAGAAATTCTCCGGCGCTTTCCGCTTTTCGGTCGGGCTGACAGGATTTGAACCTGCGACCCCTTGACCCCCAGTCAAGTGCGCTACCAAGCTGCGCTACAGCCCGCTGGTTCCGCCGTTCTCCGCTGAATACAACCCGAAGGTTTTCATCAGCAGTCCGGCCGAACCACCTAGAAGAGCTTACACGATCCGGAGGGGTGCCTGTGACACTTTCCGGTGATCAGCCCCAAGGTGTGTCGCAATTAACGCTTCCGGCTGCGCTTCTCGCGCACGCGCATGCTGACTTCGATGGGGGTGCCTTCGAATCCGAAGGTTTCACGCAGCCGGCGCGTGATGAAACGGCGGTACCCGGGGTCCAGGAATCCGGTGGTGAACAACACGAACTTCGGCGGCCGGCTGGAGGCCTGGGTGCCGAAGAGGATGCGCGGCTGCTTGCCGCCGCGGACCGGGTGCGGGTGCGCGGCCACGAGCTCGCCGAGGAAGGCATTCAGGCGCCCGGTGGCAATGCGCCGGTCCCAGTTCTCCAGGGCCAGGTCCAGCGCAGGAACCAGGCGGTCCTTGTGCCAGCCGGTCTTTGCGGAGATATTGACGCGCGGAGCCCAGTCGACGTGCGCCAGGTCCTGCTCGATCTCGCGCTCCAGGTAGCGGCGGCGTTCGTCATCGAGCAGGTCCCACTTGTTGAAGGCCAGGACCAGGGCGCGCCCGGACTCGATGGCCAGCTGCAGGATGCGCACGTCCTGCTCGCTGAGGACCTCGTCCACGGCGAGGAGCACGACGGCGACCTCCGCCTTCTCGAGCGCGGCCTGCGTCCGGAGGGAGGCGTAGTAGTCCGCGCCCTGGGCCATGTGCTGGCGGCGGCGGATGCCGGCGGTATCAACAAAGCGCCAGGTGCGGCCGCCGAGTTCGATGAATTCGTCCACGGGGTCCCGGGTGGTGCCGGCGGTGTTGTCCACCACCACGCGTTCGGATCCGGCGAGCTTGTTCAGCAGCGAGGACTTGCCAACGTTGGGGCGGCCGATGAGGGCCACGCGCCGGGGACCGCCGGAGCGTTCCACGCCTTCGATGGTGGAGAACTCGGGCAGCACGTCCATGACGTGGTCCAGGAGGTCGGCAACCCCACGGCCGTGCAGCGCCGACACCGGGTAGGGCTCGCCGAAGCCGAGGCCCCAAAGCGCGGCGCTGTCGGCTTCCTGGGCAAAGTCGTCCACTTTGTTGGCCACCATGATGACCGGCTTCTTGCTGCGGCGGAGCATCTTCATGACGCCCTCGTCCGTGGCCGTGGCGCCCACCGCGGAGTCAACCACGAACAGCACGGCGTCGGCGAGTTCCACTGCCATCTCGGCCTGTTCGGCAACCCGGGCGTGGATGCCGCGCGCGTCATGCTCCCACCCGCCGGTGTCCACCAGCGTGAAGTTGCGGCCGTTCCAGTGCGCGGAGTACATCACGCGGTCCCGGGTGACACCCGGGGTGTCCTCCACCACTGCTTCGCGACGCCCGAGGATGCGGTTTACCAGGGTGGACTTGCCCACGTTCGGCCGGCCGATGATGGCCAGGACGGGATCCAGCTTGAGGGGGCCCTCAAAGTCCTCGTCGCCGTACTCGCCGCTCAGCAGGGCGGCGTCGTCCTCGTCAAGCTCGTAGTCCTCCAGGCCGGCCCGGAGGGAAGCGGCACGCAACTCCGCTTCGTCGTCGTCAATCGCTGCCAGCCGTTCGGCAACCTGGTCGGTGCCTGTGGGCCTGTAGTCGTCGTCGGCGCCGGAATGCCCGGAAGTCTGGGTGGTGTCGCTCATTGCAAGTCCTTTGTGGTCATCTGCCGGCGTCCCCGGCTACTGCTGTCAAGTCTTTTTGGTCAGCATTGGGCAGTGGCTGCCCGCTGACCTGGATAGTGTCCTGGACGTGCCCTGCCAGCGCTGCACGGATCTCCTGCGCCGCCCTGTCCATTGAAGCACGGCCGGTTTCGCCGGCCCGGCGTGCCAGGGTGAGGGCGGAGCCGAAACTGACGTGGAAGCGCCGCCCGGGCCGCGGAACGAAGTCCAGGTGCTCATCGCCCTGGCGTGTGCCCAGGATGGCGACCGGCACTACCGGCGCCCCGCTGTTCAGTGCCAGCCAGGCCACGCCGCCGTTGATGTCCGCGGCTGCCCCGCTCCCCCGGGTCCCTTCAGGAAGGATCCCAACGCACCGCCCGGCGTCGAGGACGTCCTTGCAGCGCTGCAGCGCGGTGCGGTCCCCGCGCCGGTCCACCGGAAGCTGGCCGGAGGCGGTGAGCACCCTGCCCAGGAATCCTTTGAACATCTCCTGCTTCACGAGGATGTGCATGGGCCGCGGCGCAGCGCCGAACATCACCGGCCCGTCAAGGAAGCTGATGTGGTTGCCTGCGAAGATCACCGGGCCGCCCGTGGGCACGTTGGTCCGGCCGGTCACGGTGGTCCGGTAGACCAGATGGTCAAGGATCCAGCCCACCGGCCGGCTCCATGCCATGGTCAGCCCGGACGGCAGGCCGGCGCCGGCGTCAGTCACGGTTGAGGACCTTGGTGACAATCACGAGGGCAGCATCCACGGTCTGTTCGAAGTCCAGGTCCGAGGAGTCCAGCGTCACTACGCCGGAGGCGGCCTGGGTGAAGTTCACCACGGTGGAGTCCTTGGCGTCCCGGTGCGTGACCTGGGCAGCCAGCTGCTCGGCGTCCTGTGTCCCACCCAGCTGGAGGCCGCGCCGGCGCAGCCGGGCTTCCTCGCTGGCGGTGAGGAGCATGCGCACCTCGGCCCCGGGCGCGACGACGGTGGTGATGTCCCTGCCTTCCACCACCATCCGGCGGTGGTGCTTTTCGATCAGGTCCCGCTGCCGCCGAATCAGTTCGGTCCGGGCGCCGAGGGTGGTGGCGACGGCGCTGACAGCGGCTGAGATGGCCGGCTCCCGGATGGCGTCCGTGACGTCCACGTCACCCACCCGGACATATTCCTCCAGCGGGCTGGTGCTCAGCTCAAGGACAAAGTCCCGGGAGGCCTGCTCCACGGCAGCCCCGTCCTCGAGGTCGATGCCTTCGGTGACGCAGTACCAGGTCAGGGCCCGGTACATGGCACCGGTGTCCAGGTAGGCCAGCCGCAGCCTGCGGGCAACTTCCTTGCTCACGCTGGATTTTCCGGAGCCGGACGGCCCGTCGATGGCCACCACCAGCGGGCGGCCGATACGCAGGGCGCGCATGGATTCGAGGAGTTCCTGTGTCATTACTGAAGTACCCGCCATCCGCGGTCGTTAAGGGCTTCGATCAAGTGGTCGTGCTTGTCCGGCAACACGGAGATTTCAACCATACCTACGTTTTGGCCCGACGAGTGGTCCAGCCGCATGTCCTCCAGATTGACGCCGATCTCGCCGATCTCGGTAAGCAGCTGTGCAATTTGGCCAGGCTTGTCGTCCACCAGGACGGTGAGCCACGCGTAGGCCTGCGGGGGCCCGCCGTGTTTCCCGGGGATCCGCGCCTGTCCGGCGTTCCCCTCACTGATGAGCTGGG
This sequence comes from Arthrobacter sp. E1SS-5, assembly GCF_057073715.1. NCBI lineage: Bacteria > Bacillati > Actinomycetota > Actinomycetes > Micrococcales > Micrococcaceae > Arthrobacter > Arthrobacter sp. E1SS-5. Next base: position 1,628,163 of record NZ_CP172703.1, on the reverse strand, counting down.
CGAGATCCAGCCTGGCGCCGGGGGCAGCGGGGTTCTCCAAAGTGCCGATCAGTCGGTTCAGGTCTTCCCGGACACCGTAGAGGATCTCCACCACCTTGGCCGCGTTGCCGCCCAGGATCTGGACCCACAGGGTGGGGTCGCTTGCTGCGATCCGGGTGACGTCGCGCAGGCCGTTGCCCGCCAGGGACAGCGCGTGCAGCGGAGTCCCCTGCAGCCGGCTGGCCAGCAGCGAGGACATGACCTGGGGCAGGTGCGAGACCAGTGCCACCGCTTCATCGTGCTCATCTGCGGTGAACTGCGAGACGACAGCCCCAAGGTCGGAGGCGAGCGACCGGGCCACCTGCAACGCGTGGCCGGAGGTTTCCTCCGAGGGGCACAGCACCCACGGCATGGAAGTGAAGAGCTCGCCGCGCGCAGCTACCGGGCCGGACTTTTCGCGTCCTGCCATGGGGTGCGTCCCCACGTAGCGGGACAGGTCGACGCCGGATTCCCGCAGCCGGGCCAGGATCTCCGCCTTAACACTGGCGATATCGACAACCACGGCATCCGGGTAGTCCGACAGCGCGGCAAGGACGACGCCGGCCGTGACATCCGGCGGAGCAGCCACCACTACAAGCTGCGGCGAGGCGTCGCCCAGTTCCGGGAGCGGGCGGCCGGCACCGATGTCAACGGCCACCGCCTGGTTGGTGGGCGACGGGTCCGAAAGGAACACGGGCACGCCGCGCCCGCGCAGGCCCAGCCCAATGCTGGTTCCCAGCAGCCCGGTGCCAATGACCACCACCGGGCCATCCAGATGGCCGCGGCCTTGGCTTTTGAAGGCGGACATGCCTCAGAGCCCTACGGATGCCAGCAGGTGGCCGACTTCCTGCTTGCCCAGGTTGCGGATGCTGCCCTGGCGCTGGTCGCCCAGCCCGATGGGGCCCACCTTGACGCGGACCAGCCGCTGGACCGGGAAGCCGACCGCATCGAACATGCGGCGCACGATGCGGTTCTTGCCGGAGTGCAGCACAACTTCGATCAGCACGTGGCCAGGGGTGGAATCCACCAGGCGGAAGGAGTCGACGGCGGCCATGCCGTCTTCCAGCTCCACGCCGGCCTTCAGCTGGGCACCGACGCCCTGCGGGAACGGCCCGCGGACCTGCACCAGGTAGGTCTTGGGCACTTCGTAGGACGGGTGGGTCAGCCGGTTGGCCAGTTCGCCGTCGTTGGTCAGCAGCAGCAGGCCCTCGGTGGCGACGTCCAGCCGGCCCACGTGGAAGAGGCGTTCGCCGGTGTTCTTGTTGTTCTTGAGGAAATCGCTGATGCAGGGCCGGCCTTCGGGGTCCTCCATGGTGGACACCACGCCCTTGGGCTTGTTGAACACCATGTACACCAGGTTCTCGTCCAGCTGGATCCGCAGGCCGTCGACGTGGATCACTGCGGTCTTGGGATCAACGCGGACACCGAGCTCGGTGACAACCTGGCCGTCCACCTCGACGCGGCCCTCGGCGATCATTTCCTCGCAGACGCGCCGGGAGGCGACTCCTGCGGACGCCATGACCTTCTGGAGGCGCACGCCGTCGGCGTCGTGGAGTTCGGACTGGGGAACATTGCCGCGGGGATGCTTCTTCCGGGCCGGCTTGCGGACCGGCCCCAGGTTCTGGCCGAAGCGTTCGCTGCCGAATGCGCGGGAAGCTGCCGCCCCGGGCGCGCCGGTGCGGGGCTTGGGCTTGGGTGCGCCGGGAGTTCCGGGAGCCTTTTTGGCGCCGGGCTTCCTGGCGGCAGGCTTGCGCGACGACGGCTTGGCACCTTTGGCGCCCTCGGCGCCGCGTTCGGGCCGGCTCCCGGCGAGGTCGGGATCGATGAAGCGTTCCTCGCGCGGTTTCGGAGCGCGATGCGGACGGTCGCCGCCGAAGCCGGCAGAGCGTTTTCCTGTCCCGCCGCGGGAGCCCCCACTGAAGCTGCCTCCCTGTGAACCGCGCTGCTGGGAATTGTTGCGTTCGTTCCCGCCGCGTCCCGAACCGTTACGTGGTGAACCCTGGCGTCCCGCCTGTGTCATGACCCGTCCTTCAATATGTTTTGACCGGCAGCGATGTCCAAGGACAACCCTAGCCAGCCGTGCAGACTTCGTCTGCCCTGATAACTAAACCTGAAAATATTTGCTGCGGGCAGGGTGGCCTGCCTACATGGTTTCGGCGTCGTAGAACTCCGCGATTCCGTCGAGCCCCGGAAGGTGCGGCGAGAGCTGGGGCAAATCCTCAACGGAACTGATTCCCATCCGTTCGAGGAAATAGGAGGTAGTCCGGTACAGGATTGCGCCGGACTCGGGATCCGTTCCTGAGTCCTCGATCAGCCCGCGCTGGGTGAGCGTCCGCACGACGGAATCAACATTGACGCCGCGAATTGCAGACACACGGGCACGGGAGACTGGCTGCCGGTATGCGATGACTGCCAGTGTTTCCAAGGCCGCTTGGGTGAGCCTGGCAGTCTGCCCCTCCAGCACATATTTGCCAACAATGTCGGCGAATTCAGTGCGGGAGTAAATCCGCCAGCCACCAGCGATGTTCCGCAATTCAAAACCCCGGGGGCTGGAACCGATACCAGCGTGGCTGGCACTATCCATCTCCGGGGCTTTAACAGTATAGCCGTCAAACTCACGTTGCAGTTCGGCCAGAAGAGAACGGACTGCATGGACTGTCAAGCCAAGCCCTGCCGCCAATTCTTCCTCATTGGCGGGTTGGTCCAGGACCATGAGCACGGCCTCGAGGGCGGCTTTGGCACCGCCGGGAAGATGGTCGAGGTCGTGGTCGGAGTCCTCCTGCGGGTGGGTTTCGGGAAACTGGGGCGTCACGGTTGCTCCTCGTATTCTTCGCTCAGGTTGTCCGCTGACCAGTCCCGGCCTTCGGCCGTCCAGTGGATGGCAAGCTCCGCCAGCGGGGAGAGCTGGTCGAATGCGACTGCCCGGTCCCGGAACAGTTCCAGGAGTGCCAAAAACCGGGCCACCACCACCAGGGTGGAGCCGGCGTCGGCAATCAGCGAACGGAAGGTCATTGGTGACTCCTGCTGGAGCCTACGCCCCAGCAGTTCTGCCTGCTCCTTGACGCTGACGTTGCTGCCATGCAGGTGACCAAGCCCCACCTGCGGTGGCTGCGCCGGCGCCTTGGGCCGCAGCGCGGCCTCCGCCAGCGCTGCAAAATGCTGGGGCGTGTGTTTCCAGACCAGTTCGGGCAGCATCGCCGCGAAGTGTTCTTCCAGTGCCACTTGCCGTGGAAAGCGGCGGCCTTCCTGGTCCAGGGTTTCACCGAGGATGCCTGCCACCTGCTTGAAGGCCTTGTACTGAAGCAAGCGGGCGAAAAGGAGGTCCCGGGCCTCCAGCAGGGCGATGTCCTCGTCGTCCTCGACTTCGCCGGCAGGGAGGAGCCGCGCCGCCTTGAGGTCAAGCAAGGTGGCGGCAATCACCAGGAACTCGCTTGCCTCGTCCAAGGCCCATTCTTCACCTAGCTGCTGCAGCTTCCGGATGTACTTGATGAACTCATCGGTGACGGTGGCGATGGCCACTTCGGTAATGTCCAGCTGGTGCTTGGCGATCAGCCCCAGGAGGAGGTCGAACGGACCTGTGAAGTTGGCCAGCCGCACCTCGAAGCCGGGTTTGGATTCGGCCACGACGTGGTTAGGGTGCGCCGCCGCGGGAGATCAGCTCCTTGGCGAGCCGGCGGTAGGCGTCGGCGCCCACGTGGTTCCCCGCGTAGCTGGTGATGGGTTCAGCGGCCACGGTGGCGTCCGCGAACTTGATGGAGCGCTTGATGACGGTTTCGAAGACTTTGTCTCCGAACGCTTCCACCAGCCGGGTGATGACCTCGCGGCTGTGCAGCGTCCGTGCGTCGTACATGGTGGCCAGTACGCCGTCCACCTGCAGCCGCGGGTTCAACCGGTCCTGCACCTTGTCGATGGTTTCGACCAGGAGTGCCACTGCACGGAGGGCGAAGAACTCGCAGATGAGCGGGATGATGACGCCGTGGGCGGCCGTGAGGGCATTAACCGTGAGGAGCCCCAGGGACGGCTGGCAGTCGATCAGGACAACGTCGTAGTCGTCTTCGACTTTCTTCAGCGCACGGTCCAGGACCTGTTCACGTGCCACTTCATTGACCAGCTGCACTTCAGCCGCGGAGAGGTCGATGTTGGCCGGCAGCAGGTCCACGTTTTCGACGCCGGTCTGGTGGATGGCGTCCCGGATGTCCACCTTGCGGTCCATCAGGACGTTGTACACGGTGAGGTCCAGCTCGTGCGGGTTAACGCCCAGGCCGGCGGACAGCGCACCCTGGGGGTCGAAGTCCACCAGCAGGACGCGGCGGCCGTATTCCGCGAGCGCGGCGGCAAGGTTGATGGTGGAGGTGGTCTTCCCGACGCCGCCCTTCTGGTTGACCATGGCGATCACGCGGGCCGGCCCATGGGAGGACAGCGGTGCGGGTTCCGGGAACTCGCGGTACGGGCGACCCGTGGGGCCCATCACCGCGTTTTCCAGGTCGAATTCCGTGCCTTCCAGAGTTGCTGAACCCTGTTCGCTGCTCACGTATCTGTCCACACTTTCGATGACGGTGATTTCCTGCCGCCGGCTTGCCTGCGGCGTTCGTTCTGCTCCCAAGGTTACAGCGCCCGACACGGTATTCGACGGAACTTGACTTTCCGCGAATGTTGAGCCTTGACCCTCTAGCTGAGGTCGAAGGTTGAGGCACCGGGGATCGAAAAACCGCCCCCGCAGCCATGCTGCGGGGGCGGTTCTGGTTCGGTTGAGCGCGGGGGCTAGGCCTTCGAAGCCTCCAGTGCGCCTTCTTCCTTCGGAGCCATTTCGCCGTGGCCGGCGATCATGGTCTGCTCGTCGAAGGGCAGTTCGCCGGAGAGGACCCTGGAAACCTGGCCGCCGTCGATCTCCTTGACCCAGGTGCCCACCAGGACCGTGGCAACTGCGTTGCCCGTGAAGTTGGTCAGGGCGCGGGCCTCGGACATGAAGCGGTCGATGCCGACAATGATTCCCACACCGCCCAGCAGTTCGGGCCGGTGTGCCTGCAGGCCTGCTGCGAGGGTGGCCAGGCCGGCGCCGGTCACGCCGGCGGCGCCCTTGGAGGCGATGATCATGAAGACCAGCAGGGAGATCTGGGCGCCGAGGTCCAGCGGAGTTCCCATGGCGTTGGCCACGAAGAGGGACGCCATGGTCAGGTAGATGGCCGTGCCGTCCAGGTTGAAGGAGTAGCCGGTGGGAACGGTGACGCCGACGACGGGCTTGGAGACACCCAGGTGCTCCATCTTGGCGATCAGCCGCGGGAGGGCGGCCTCGGAGGACGAGGTGGAGAAGATGATGAGGTATTCGCGGGCCAGGTACTTCATCAGCTTGAAGATGTTGACGCCGGCGACCACCTGGAGAAGGCCGCCCAGGATGACGACGATGAACAGGGCGCAGGTGATGTAGAAGGCGATCATCAGGGTGAACATGCTCACGATGGCCTGGACGCCGGTTGCACCGACGACGGCGGCAATGGCGCCGAACGCACCTACCGGGGCGAGCCACATGATCATGATGAGGATGCGGAACACGAGCGCCTGTCCGTGGCCGATGGCCCGGAGGATGGGAGCACCCTGGGTGCCCATCTTCTGGAGTGCGAAGCCGACCAGGATGGCTGCCAGCAGGGTGGGCAGGACGGGGATGTCCCCGGGAATGATGCCGAGCAGGAAGTCCACGGTGCTGTCCGTGGCGGCCTTCTTGTTGGGATCGTAGGGGGTGAGCTTCAGGCCTTCGCCCGGGTGGATAATGTTGCCGACCACGAGGCCGATGGCCAGCGCGAAGGTGGACATGATGATGAAGTAGCCAAGCGCCAGGCCGCCCACCTTGCCGACCGTCGCCGCCTTGGCGATGGAACCGATGCCGAGCACGATGGTGCAGAAGATGACCGGTGCGATCATCATCTTGATCAGCTTGACGAAGCCGTCGCCCAGGGGCTTGAGGGACTTGCCCACCTCCGGGAACAGCAGGCCAACCAACGCACCAAGGACGACGGCGGCGATAACGGCGATGTAGAGGTAGTGGGACTTGTCCAGTCCCTTGCGCCGCGGCGTCGCGGTCTCGAGCGACTCTCCTCTTTGAGAAGCCATGTGTGTCTCCTTGTGGATATTCTGATAGACGCTGCGGCGCAGTCTCTGGGCTCAACACGTCCTTGCAATGTGATACCCATCATTCGGCACCCCGTGATCCAGCTCACCGTTGCGTTCATATTGGTCGCGGCGCCCGCAGGGTCAGATGGAGGTACGCATGATCCACCGCTGGAGCATTGCCCGCCGGCTGTTCCTGGCGAACCTGCTGATCGTCATCTCCTTTATCGCCATTGTGGGAACCGCCGCGTACGTGGACGCGAGGGACCGGACGTACGACGAAGAAGGCCGCCGCATGGAAGGGGTGGCAGCCGCCATCGCCGCCAATCCGCTGGTGCTCCAGGCCGCCACGACACCGGACCCGTCCGCCCTGCTGCAGCCGTACGCCAAGGATGTGGCCGCGGCGGCGCATGTCGATTTCATCACCATCATGGCGCCGGACCGGACGCGTTGGACACACCCGCGGGATGAGGAGCTGGGCAAACCCTATATCGGCTCCATTGACGCTGCACTTCAGGGCCGCGCCTTCACGGAAGTAACGGCGGGCACCCTTGGACCGTCCGTCCGGACCATTGTTCCGGTCAAGGACCCGTCCGGATCCGTCAAGGCGCTTGTGGCCGCCGGTGTCACCGTCCGCAGCGTCGACGTCGCCCTTGCCGGGCGCCTGCCGGCCCTGCTCGGCCTCGGCCTCGCGCTGCTGGTGGGCGGTTCCCTGGCCTCCTGGCTGCTGGGCCGATATCTCCGAGGCGTTACCCGGGGCTGGGGCCCGGAGCAGCTGGCACAGCTGTTCGCCTACTACGAATCGGTGCTGCATTCAGTACGCGAAGGCCTCATCCTGGTCGACTCCAGGAAGCGCGTGGTGATGTACAACGACCAGGCTGCCGAACTGCTGGGCCTGCCCCAAACCGGCAGCAACGATCCCACCCGTCCCCCATCGCTGGCGGAACTCCCCCTGGACAGCGAACTGCGCAGCCTGTTTGATTCCGGGCGCATCACCAAGGATGAGATGGTTTTGACGGGCTCGCGTGTGCTGGTGGTGAACCAGGGGCCCGCACGGGGGCCTGCGTCCCCCGGGTCGCGCGGGAAGGTTCCCGTCTACGGAACCGTGGCAACCCTCCGGGACCGTACGGAAATTGAAGCGCTGGGCAGCGAACTCCAGACCATGCGGACCCTTTCCGACGCCTTGCGGGCCCAGACCCACGAACACGCCAACCGCCTGCATACCATGGTTTCGCTCCTGGAACTGGGCCGGACCGGGGAAGCCCTGGACTTTGCCACGCAGGACCTGGCCCTGAGCCAGCAGTTGACCGATGACATGGTGAGCTCGATCGACGAACCGGTGCTGGGCGCGCTGGTGATGGGGAAAGTTGCGGAGGCCCACGAACGGGGCGTGCAGCTGGATGTATCCACCCTTGGTTCCGGCGCCGCGCCCGGGGTTGCCGTCCAGGACCTGGTGACGATTCTGGGCAACCTGCTGGACAACGCCATCGACGCCGCGGCCGACGCACCGCCGCCGCGGCGGGTGGTGCTGAGGCTGGAGGCTGATGAGGAAGGCCTGGACATCGCCGTCAACGATTCGGGAACGCCCATCGACCCGGCCGACTCGGACCGGATCTTCCGGCATGGATACAGCACCAAGCAGGCGGCGGCCGGGGGCAGGGGCATCGGCCTGGCCCTGGTCCGGCAGGCTGTGCAGCGATTGGGCGGTACGCTTGCCGTCAACGGCCGGCACGGTGCCAAGTTCGAAGTATTCCTGCCTGCAGCAGTGTCCGCGGAAAAGGAGCACAGACAGTGAGCAACATCCGGGTCCTCGTCGTCGAGGACGAAGCCGTTGCCTCAGCAGCCCATGCCGCTTACGTGGGGCGGCTGGAAGGATTTGAACTTGCCGGGACAGCGCCGGACGGCCAGTCGGCGCTGCGGCTGCTGAATGAATTCGTGGCTGCCGGCGAGCCGGTGGAACTGGTCCTGCTGGACATGAACCTGCCCGACCTGCACGGCCTGGACATCGCCCGGCGCATGCGTTCGGCGGGAATCCTCGCCGACATCATTGCCATCACCGCTGTACGCGAGTTGGCGATCGTCCGCAGCGCCGTGGCCATCGGCGTGGTCCAGTACCTGATCAAGCCCTTCACGTTCGCCACGTTCTCAGACAAGCTCGCAAATTATCGCCAGTTCCGCCAGCAGCTGGCCGGTTCCAGCGCTGCTCCGGGCAAGGGGGGCGGCACCTCCCAGGGCGAGGTTGACCGTGCCTTTGCCAGCCTTCGGGCGCCCTCGGAACTCCCGCTTCCCAAGGGCCTCTCCACCTCGACCCTCGGCTCCGTACAGGAGTTCCTTCGCGGGCAGCCGGAAGCGGTGTCCGCCACCGAGGTAATGGATGCCCTGGGCATGTCCCGCGTAACGGCCCGGCGCTACCTTGAGTATCTTGCCGACGCCGGGACTGTTTCCCGGACAGCCCGCTACGGCACGCCTGGCAGGCCGGAGAACGAATACCGCTGGAACGCCCGCTGACCTGCCGCGCTGGACGTTCCAGCCACAAGTGTCAGCCGGCCTGGGACCTGCCCACCCGAAGCACTCCAGCCAACTGGTCAATGACCCCTGGATCTTCGATGGTGGACGGCACCGTGTATTCCTCGCCGTCAGCTATCTGGCGCATGGTCTTGCGCAGGATCTTCCCGGAGCGCGTCTTGGGCAGTGCGTCCACCACCGTGACGTGCTTGAAGTCCGCAACGGCGCCGATATCCCGTCGGACCAGCGCCACCAGATCCTTGGCCAGGACGTCTTCAGGGATGTCCACCCCGGATTTGAGCACCACGTAGCCGCTGGGACGCTGGCCCTTGAGGGGGTCCGCGAGGCCAATGACAGCACATTCGGCCACTGCCGGGTGCTGCCCAATGACCTGTTCCATGGCACCGGTGGAGAGCCGGTGGCCGGCGACGTTGATGATGTCGTCGGTGCGGCCCATGACGAACAGGTAGCCGTCCTCATCGCGGTACCCGGAATCACCCGTGGCGTAGCAGCCTTCAAAGGCCTGCAAGTAGGAGGAGATGAAGCGTTCGTCGTTGCCCCACAACGTGGTGAGGGTGCCCGGTGGCAGTGGCAGGCCCAGCACGATGTTGCCTTCGGTTCCGGCCTCCACTTCCCCGCCCGCGCCGTCGAGGATCTGCAGCCGGAAACCAGGCATCGGAACGCTTGGGGAGCCGGCCTTGATGGGGAGCCGCTCCAGGCCGCGCGGGTTGGCACAGATGGCCCAGCCGGTTTCGGTCTGCCACCAGTGGTCCACCACCGGCACGCCGAGGACCCGGGACGCCCAGTGGAAGGTGTCCGTGTCCAGCCGCTCACCGGCCGTGAAGAGCGTCCGCAGGCTGGAGACGTCATAGTCCGCCAGCAGCGACGCCTCCGGATCGGCCTTGCGGATGGCCCGCAGCGCCGTGGGGGCGGTAAAGAGCACGTTGACCTTGTGGTCCTGGACCACCCGCCAGAATGCACCGGCGTCCGGCGTCCCCACCGGTTTGCCTTCGTACATCACGGTGGTGGCCCCGGCCAGCAGCGGACCGTACACGATGTACGAGTGCCCCACCACCCAGCCAACGTCCGAGGCGGTCCACATCACGTCGCCGGGACCGACGTCGTAAATATTTTCAAGCGTCCAGCGCAGGGCGACGGCGTGGCCGCCGTTGTCCCGTACCACACCCTTGGGCGTGCCGGTGGTGCCGGATGTGTAAAGGATGTAGAGCGGGTCGGTAGCTTTCACATCGACCGGATCGGCGGGCTGGGCGGATGCCATGGCCGAATCCCAGTCCAGCCAGCCGGCGTGGTCCGCCGCCGTTGACGCAAAGCCTTGGCGCGCTTTGACCAGCACGGGGAGGTCCCGCGCGCCAGCCAACTCAAGCGCCTCAGCGACGGCCGGCAGGTAGTCAATGCGGCGGGTGGGTTCGATCCCGCCCGAAGCGGTGACCACGGCCGCAGGTGCTGCATCCTTGATCCGGGCGGCGAGTTCCTTGGGCGCAAAGCCGCCAAACACCACGGAGTGGACCGCGCCCAGCCTGGCAGTGGCCAGCATGGCTATGGCGGCTTCCGGGATCATCGGCATGTAGATCACCACCCGGTCCCCCCGCCCCACGCCATTGCTGCGCAGCACGCCGGCAAACCGCGCCACGAGATCAGTGAGCTCCGCGTAGGTATACCGCTGCTGCGTCCCCAGCATGGCGGAGTCATGGATCAGGGCGTCCTGCCCTCCCCGGCCCTCGGCAACATGCCGGTCCAGCGCGTTGTAGCAGGTGTTCAGGACGCCGTCCGGAAACCAGCTGTACAGCGGCGCCCGGCCGGCGTCCAGGGCCTGGCTGGGAGGAGTAGTCCAGGAAATCTTTTGCGCTGCCTCCAGCCAGAAATCTTCGGGCTGTTCAACGCTGCGCCGGTAACTGTCCCGGTAGCTGGTGGTGACCATGAGGTAATCCCGTCCACGACATTGTGATGCAGCTCATGCTAATGGGAAAGCAGCCTTGGTTACAAGAGACTTGTATACATAAGTTCCAGCCCCTAAGGATAAGACGGCAAATCACTGTTATTCCGTGGGTGCTGTGTATACACTGGTCAGGTTATCGAGGAAGGAGGACGGCATGCGCGCCAGCGACAAAGCGTATGCGGCCCTGCGAGAGGACATCATCGAATGGCGCCTGGCGCCCGGAACGGTCCTTGCCGAAGTGGAACAGTCCGAACGCCTGGGCGTCTCGCGCACACCGCTGCGGGAAGCGCTGGGGCGTCTCACAGCTGAAGGGCTGACGACGGCGGGCGGTCGCGGCGTCGTCGTTACCGACATTTCCCTGGAGGACATCGACGAGCTCTTCGAACTCCGCGAAACGCTCGAGGGCAGGGCCGCTGCGTTGGCCGCCCGGCGCGGCGACCCCGCGACGTTCCAGCGCCTGCAGCACGAGCTGCTCCTGGCCCCCGAGCTCATCAGCGGCGGTGAGCCCGGCCTCCATGACTATTACCAACTGGTGGGGCGGCTGGACACCGCCATCGACGCAGCCATCTCCAATTCCTACCTGGCCCAGGCCATGCGCAGCCTGCGCGTCCACCTGGTCCGGATCCGGCGCCTGGCAGCCGACGACGCGCGCCGCCTCACCGCCGCAGCCGCAGAACACGCCGCCATCGCTGAGGCGATTGCAGCCGGCAACCCCAAGCTCGCCGAGGCGGCCACCATCGTCCACCTGCACCGCAGCCTCTCCCACGTCAAAGCAACCCACGCATCCCACCCAAAGGAGCATCATGGTTAAGGAACACCACGTCCGCGTCTACAAGAGCGAAGAGAACCTCCCCCGCGAGGACCAGCTCGCCTACAAGATCGCCCAGGTGGCAGCGGATCCCGTCGCCGTCTCCGATGAGGTGACTGACATGGTGATCAACCGCATCATCGACAACGCCTCGGTGGCCATCGCCTCCCTGAACCGGGCTCCCATTGTTGCGGCCCGCGCCCAGGCACTCACCCACGGCCCCAGCACCGGTGGCCAGGGCTCCAAGGTGTTCGGCATCGAGGAGCGGGTGGCGCCGGAATGGGCCGCCTGGGCCAACGGCGTGGCCGTCCGCGAGCTGGACTACCACGACACTTTCCTCGCCGCCGAGTACTCCCACCCCGGCGACAACATCCCGCCGATCCTGGCCGTCGCACAGCACGTTGGGTCCAGCGGCCACGACCTGATCCGCGGCATCGCCACCGGCTATGAAATCCAGGTCAACCTGGTCAAGGCCATCTGCCTGCACAAGCACAAGATCGATCACGTGGCGCACCTGGGCCCCTCCGCGGCCGCCGGCATTGGCACCCTGTTGGGCCTCGACGTCGAAACCATCTTCCAGTCGATCGGCCAGGCGCTGCACACCACCACCGCCACCCGGCAGTCCCGCAAGGGCGAGATCTCCACCTGGAAGGCCCATGCCCCGGCGTTCGCCGGCAAGATGGCCATCGAATCCGCGGACCGGGCCATGCGCGGGCAGACCTCCCCCGTGCCCATCTACGAAGGCGAAGACGGCGTTATCGCGTGGATGCTGGACGGGCCGGACGCGTCCTACATGGTCCCGCTCCCCACCCCCGGCGAAGCCAAGCGCGCCATCCTGGACACCTACACCAAGGAACACTCGGCCGAGTACCAGGCCCAGGCCTGGATCGACCTGGCCCGCAAGCTGCACCGCGAACACCCGGAGGTGACCGACCCGGCCAACGTCGAATCCGTGCTGATCAAGACCAGCCACCACACGCACTACGTTATCGGATCCGGCGCCAACGACCCCCAAAAGTACAGCCCCACCGCGTCCCGGGAAACTTTGGACCACTCCATCCCGTACATCTTCACCGTCGCCCTGCAGGACGGCGCCTGGCACCACGTGGACTCCTACGCCCCGGCACGCGCTGCCCGCCCGGACACCGTGGAGCTGTGGCACAAGGTCACCACCGTGGAAGACCCCGAATGGACCCGCCGCTACCACTCCCTGGACATCTCCGAGAAGGCTTTCGGCGGCTCCGTCGAAATCACGCTCAAGGACGGCACCGTCATCACCGACCAGATCGCCGTCGCCGACGCCCACCCGCTGGGCGCCCGGCCGTTCGCCCGCGAGCAGTACGTCAACAAGTTCCGCACCCTCGCCGCAGGACTGGTGGAGGAGGCGGAAATCGAAAGGTTCCTTGCCGCCGCCGAACGCCTCCCGGAGCTCGCCGCCGGCGAACTGGACCAGCTGAACATCACCGCCGCCCCCGGCGTCATCGACCTGGCCGCGGCACCGAAGGGACTCTTCTGATGCTGTACTCCAAGACCACCCCGGAGCAGAAGCGGATCCGCTTCCGCGAACTGCTCTCCTCCGGCACCATCCAGCAGTTCCCCGGCGCGTTCAACCCCCTCTCCGCCCGCTTGATCGAGGAAAAGGGCTTCGCCGGGGTCTACATTTCCGGTGCCGTCCTGGCCAACGACCTTGGCCTCCCGGACATCGGGCTGACCACGCTGACCGAGGTGGCCACCCGTGCCGGCCAGATTGCCCGCATGACGGACCTGCCCTCGATCGTCGACGCCGACACCGGCTTCGGCGAGCCCATGAACGTGGCCCGCACCGTGCAGGAACTCGAGAACGCGGGCCTGGCCGGCTGCCACATCGAGGACCAGTTCAACCCCAAGCGCTGCGGCCATTTGGACGGCAAGAACGTGGTGGACCTGGATACTGCCACCAAGCGGATCCGCGCCGCCGCCGACGCCCGCCGTGACCCCAACTTCCTGATCATGGCCCGGACCGATATCCGTGCCACCGACGGGCTGGAAGCGGCCCAGGACCGGGCAAAGGCCCTGGTTGAGGCCGGAGCGGACGCCATCTTCCCGGAGGCCATGAAGGATCTCAGCGAGTTCCAGGCCATCCGGGACGCCGTGGACGTGCCGATCCTGGCCAACATGACCGAGTTCGGCAAAAGCGATCTGTTTACCGTGGACCAGCTGGCCGGCGTCGGCGTCAACATGATCATTTATCCGGTCACGCTTCTCCGTAGTGCCATGGGCGCTGCCGAGCGTACTCTGGAAGCGATCAAGTCCGACGGCACCCAGGAGGCACAGGTCCCAAGCATGCTGACCCGTGCCCGGCTCTACGACCTCGTCGACTATGAGGCCTACAACCGCTTTGACACCGGGGTGTTCAACTTCCAAATCCCCGGCATCTGACACCCAACCCTCACACCACGGGGATGCCGGCAGCAGCCGGCACCCCGCTCCAGGAACACAGGCTTTAGGAACAAAGGAGTTTCAGCATGGCTGAAAATGAGATCAAAAAGGGCCTTGCCGGCGTCGTGGTGGACTACACCGCGGTTTCCAAGGTCAACCCGGACACGAACTCCCTCCTGTACCGGGGCTACCCGGTCCAGGAGCTGGCCGCCAAGTGCAGCTTCGAGGAGGTGGCCTACCTGCTCTGGAACGGCGAGCTGCCCACCGAGCAGCAGCTGGCGGAGTTCACGGCGAAGGAGCGCGCCGGCCGTGCCCTGGACCCGGTGGTGAAGCAGGTGATTGACGCCTTGCCCACCACGTCCCACCCGATGGATGTCTGCCGGACTGCAGCTTCCGTGATGGGCGCCCGGCACCCGCTGGCCGAGGACTCCTCCCGCGACGCGAACATGGCCAAGGCCGTGGACCTGTTCGCGGCCATGCCCGCGGTGGTGGCCTACGACCAGCGCCGCCGCCACGGGCAGGACGTCGTGGAACCCCGGGACGACCTGGGTTACTCGGCCAACTTCCTGTGGATGGCCTTCGGCGAGGAACAGGTCCCGGAGGTGGTGGAGGCCTTCAACGTGTCGATGATCCTGTATGCCGAGCACTCCTTCAATGCGTCCACCTTCACCGCCCGGGTTATCACCTCAACACTCTCCGACCTGCACTCCGCGGTGACTGGAGCGATCGGGGCCCTGAAGGGTCCGCTGCACGGCGGCGCAAACGAGGCCGTGATGCACACCTTCGACGAGATCGGCATCCGCCAGGAGGAGTCGCTCGAGGAGGCCGCGGCGCGGGCGAAGGCCTGGATGGAAGACGCCCTGGCGAAGAAGAAGAAGGTCATGGGCTTCGGCCACCGCGTCTACAAGCACGGCGATTCCCGGGTTCCCACCATGAAGGCCGCGCTGGACAAGATGATCGCCCACTACGGCCGCCCCGAGTTGCTGGGGCTGTACAACGGACTGGAAACGGCGATGGACGAGGCCAAGGCCATCAAGCCGAACCTCGACTACCCGGCCGGCCCTACGTACCACCTGATGGGCTTCGACACCCCCACGTTCACTCCCCTGTTCGTGGCAAGCCGGATCACCGGCTGGACCGCGCATATCATGGAGCAACTGGACGCCAACTCTTTGATCAGACCGTTGAGCGAATACAACGGCGTGGAGGAACGGCACCTTCCGTAGCTCCTGGCAGGAAGATGACGACGGCGGGTGGGCACTTTGGTGGCCGCCCGCCGTCGGACGTTTATCAGCACGGGCACTGCCGGGGTTTACTCCAGGCGGCTTTCGGACGAAGCAACCGACTCGTTGTCGGTGTGCATGGTGACCACCACGTTGACCCTGCCGCCTTCGAGCACCACCGGCAGCCAATGGTCGGCGTCCTGCCACATCCGCTCCACCGGCAGGGCCGCAACGCTGAACCATTCAGGCAGGATCTCGTCGCTGGGGGCCGGCTCACCCTGCCAGGTGCGCGCCGTGAAAAGGGTGGTCTTCATGTCCCACTCGGGCCTGGCCGGGAACACGAAGTGCACCGCCCCGGCGTCGGCCAGGGCCGCTTCCTCGAGCACCACCCCGGTTTCCTCCAGGACTTCCCGGACTACGGCCTGGGCGGAGGTCTCCCCCGGCTCCACGTGGCCGCCAATGCCAACGATCTTGCCCCTGCCGAAGCCTGTCTGCTTCAGCCCCAGGAGCACCTCCGTGCCGTTCTCCCCCTCCCGCAGGAGGAAGCAGAGGGTTACTGCCGCTGCAGCCATACCTGTCCCCTAGCCCAGGGCCCGGGGATGGGCCGCAGCATAGACCTCGCGCAGAGTGTCCGCAGTGACCAGCGTGTACACCTGGGTGGTGGTTACGGACGCGTGGCCCAGCAGTTCCTGCACCACGCGCACGTCGGCGCCCCCTTCGAGCAAATGGGTGGCGAACGAGTGCCTCAAGGTGTGCGGCGAGACGTCCCGGGTGATGTTTGCTTTCTCCGCCGCCGCCTTCAGGATGGTCCAGGCGCTTTGCCGGCTGATCCTCCCGCCGCGGGCATTCAGGAACAGAGCCGGGGTGCCCTTTCCCTTGGCGGCGAGCAGCGGCCGGCCGCGGACCAAATAGGCATCCAGCGCACGCGCGCCGTAGGAGCCCAGCGGCACCATCCGTTCCTTCGATCCCTTGCCGAAGAGGCGGACAACAGCGGGCCCGGATTCCGGTTCCGCCAGGGAGATGTCGTCCACGTCCAGGCCTACGGCTTCGCTGATCCTGGCGCCGGTGGAGTAGAGGAATTCCAGGAGGGCGCGGTCCCGCAATCCCGTTGCGGTGTCGGTTCCCGCGGCCTCCAGGATACGGGTCACCTCATCGACGCTGATGGCTTTGGGCAGCCGCTTGCCGGCCATCGGCGGGTGGACTTCGCTGGCTGGGTCCGCGGGCGTGAAGCCCTCCAGGGCCCAGAACTTATGCAGCCCCCGGACGGCCACCACCGTCCGGGCTGCCGAGCGCACCCCAAGGGTGGACCCGCCGTCGGACCCATCGGAGAGGGCACGGACGTAGCCTGTGACATGGTGCCGGGTGATCTCCTCCGGCCGGGTGCACCCGGCAGCGGCCAGGTAGCGGGCGTAGCGGGCCAGGTCGCGGCGGTAGGCCGCCAGGGTGTTCGCTGCCAGACCCCGTTCCACGCCCATGTGCTGGAGGTAGTCAGTGATTCCCCGGTCAATGGCGGGAGGAACGTCCGTCCGGGCCGCGCCGGCAGCCGGTGCCGCGGCCGGCTGGACGGAAGGAACTGCTTCAGCCGAAGGACCCGGGACCATCAGCGCTGGCTGGGGTGGGCGGGCCAGGGGGCGTCGGCGGGGCGGAGGTCTTGGTAGTTGCCGGACCGGGCGGCCGCGGCGGCAAGGATCCCGACGACGGCGGACGGGTTGTGCAGGCGGCCGGACAGTACGGAGGCCACGGCATCGTCAAGGCTGATCCAGTGGAACTCGATTTCCGCTTCCTCGTCCGTCCGCTCATGGCGTTCGTGGTGCGGCACCTCGGTGAGGTCCCGGGCAAGGTAGATCCGGATGGCCTCGCTGGAGGATCCCGGGGAGTTGAAGACATCGGCCAGGACGTTCCAGGTACCGGCCGCCAGATCCGCTTCCTCGGCAAGTTCGCGTGCCGCCCCCACCACGAAGTCTTCACCTTCGACGTCCAGCAGGCCCGCGGGAACCTCCCAAAGGTCCATGCCAACCGGGTGCCGGTACTGCTTCAGGAGGAGGATCTGGCCCTTGTCGTTCATGGGCAGGACCGCGACTGCGCCGGGATGGTCGATGTAGTCGCGGGTGAGGGCGTCTCCGGACTCGGAGAGCTGGAATGTGTCGCTGACGACGTCCCAGATCCGGCCCTCATAGACCTTCTCGGAAGACAAAAGACGGCGCGGGCTTGGTGCATCCGAAACCTGTTTGGCAGGGGTGGCTTCAGGTGTACCAGGCATCGCGCCGTCCTTTGTGTTCTCTTGACTACTTAGCGGTAACGCTACCCGATGCTGCCGGCTCGCCGTCCGCGGGCGCTGCCGTGTCGGCTGCACCCTGGTGGTTGGCGTTCTGGTGGTCCAGGGCAGCCTTGACCAGGCCGGCGAACAGCGGGTGGGGGCGCGTGGGCCGCGAGCTCAGCTCGGGGTGCGCCTGGGTGGCAACGTAGTACGGATGGACGTCGGCGGGCAGCTCGACGAACTCCACCAGCTTGCCGTCCGGGGAGGTGCCGGAGAAGACCAGGCCCTTGTCCGCGATCTGCTGGCGGTATTTGTTGTTGACCTCGTAGCGGTGCCGGTGGCGTTCGCTGACGGTGGTCTTGCCGTAGGTTCCGGCGATGACCGAGCCTTCGTCGAGCTTGGCTTCGTACAGGCCCAGGCGCATGGTGCCGCCCAGGTCGCCGCGGCCCTCGACGTACTCCAGCTGCTCTTCCATGGTGGCGATGACCGGGTACTTGGAGTCCGGCTCGAACTCGCTGGAGGAGGCGCCTTCCAGGCCCACCACGTTGCGGGCGTATTCGATGACCATGCACTGCAGGCCAAGGCACAGGCCCAGAACCGGCAGCTTGGTTTCGCGGGCGAACTTCAGGGCGCCCAGCTTGCCTTCGAGACCGCGGATGCCGAAGCCGCCCGGCACGCAGATGGCGTCCACGCCGTCGAGCGCCTTGATGGCGCCCTCACGGGTCTCGCACTCATCCGACGGGACCCAGCGGATCTTGACCTTGGCCTCGTTGGCGAAGCCGCCGGCGCGCAGCGCCTCGGTGACCGAAAGGTAGGCGTCCGGCAGGTCGATGTACTTGCCCACCAGGGCGATCTCGACGTGGTGCTTCGGGTTGTGGACGGCCTCAAGGAGGCGGTCCCAGCTGGTCCAGTCGACGTCCTTGAACGGCAGGTCCAGGGCACGGACGATGTAGGAGTCCAGTCCCTGGCCGTGCAGGGTCTTGGGGATGTCATAGATGCTGGGGGCATCGGCGGCGTTCACCACGGCGTCGATGTCGACGTCGCACATGCGGCCGATCTTTTCCCGCATGGCCTCGGGCACTTCGCGGTCCGAGCGGATCACGATGGCCTCCGGCTGGATGCCGATGGAGCGCAGCGCTGCCACGGAATGCTGGGTGGGCTTGGTCTTCAGTTCCTGGGACGGGCCGATGTAGGGCACCAGGGAGACGTGGAGGAAGAACACATTGTTCCGGCCGATGTCCTGGCGGACCTGACGGGCGGATTCAAGGAAGGGCTGGGACTCGATGTCGCCAACGGTGCCGCCGATTTCGGTGATGATGACGTCCGGCGCGTTCTTGCCCTCGGCGGGCAGGCGCATGCGGCGCTTGATCTCATCGGTGATGTGCGGGATGACCTGGACGGTGTCCCCGAGGTACTCGCCGCGGCGTTCCTTGGCAATTACCGTGGAGTAAACCTGGCCGGTGGTCACGTTGGCGGAACCCTCGAGGTTCTCATCGAGGAAGCGCTCGTAGTGCCCGATGTCCAGGTCCGTTTCGGCGCCGTCGTCCGTGACGAAGACCTCACCGTGCTGGAAGGGGTTCATTGTGCCCGGATCCACGTTCAGGTAGGGATCGAGCTTCTGCATCGTGACGGACAGGCCGCGCGC
The DNA here is from genome assembly GCF_057073715.1 of Arthrobacter sp. E1SS-5. Lineage (NCBI taxonomy): Bacteria > Bacillati > Actinomycetota > Actinomycetes > Micrococcales > Micrococcaceae > Arthrobacter > Arthrobacter sp. E1SS-5. The sequence continues at coordinate 1,609,230 of NZ_CP172703.1, read as the reverse complement.
CCGCAGGAGGTGACCAAGGCTGGACGCCGTCAGTCCCTTGCCGAGCGAGGATGCCACACCGCCGGTGACAAAAATGTGCTTCGTCGTCTTGGAGGAGCCCGGGAACCGGGAATTTACACGGGAATTTGATCGCTGCACCACGGAATTCGAGCCTATCATCATTTACGCCTTCCCGTGGCTGCGCAGGTCAGGCCCGCTGCGGCAGCAGCTTGGCGTCATCCAGCAGCTCCCGGGCATGGGCCTGCGCCGATTCGGAGTCCTCCTGGCCGGCAAGCATCCGGGCCAGCTCACGTACCCGCTCCGGTTCGTCAAGGAGGCGGACATCACTGGAGGTGAACCCGCTGGCGGTGCCGCCGTCGGCTCCCCTGACCGAGGTTTTGGTCACCGTGATGTGCTGGTCCGCGAAAGCGGCCACCTGCGGCAGGTGGGTGACCACCAGCACCTGCACGTGGCGTGCCAGCATGGCCAGGCGGCGGCCGATCTCGACGGCGGCGCGTCCGCCCACGCCGGCGTCCACTTCGTCGAAGACGAACGTGGGGACGGGATCGACGGCGGCCAGCACCACTTCGATGGCGAGCATGACGCGTGACAGTTCACCGCCGGACGCGCCCTTGCCCAGCGGCCGGGCCGGGGCGCCGGAGTGCGGCTGCAGCAGGAAGCTGATCTCGTCCGCGCCGTAAGGACTCAGCTGTGCAGCCGGATCGAGGTTGATCACCAGCGTGGCGTCGGCCATGGCCAGGGCCTTCAGTTCGGCGCTGACCCGGGCGGACAGGTCTTTGGCGGCCTTGGCACGGATCTTGCTGATGGCGGCCGACTGCTTCTTCAGTTCCGCTTCGGCACGGACCACTTCCGCGTCCAGGGCCTCGATGCGGGAGGAATCGTCCTGCAGTTCGTCGAACCGGACGCGTGCCTTGTCCGCCCACTCCAGCACCTCGTCGATGGTGGGGGCGTATTTTCGGACCAGCTTGGCCAGGGCGGCGCGCCGGTCCTCAATCTCGGCGAGCCGTTCCGGGCCCTCGGAGTCCAGGCCTGCCTGGTAGCTGGCCAACTCGGTGGCGATGTCGTTGAGCAGGAAGCCCACTTCCGCCAGCCGGGCGGCCGCTGACCCCAGTTCGGCGTCGTGCTCAGCCACGTGCTCAAGGGTCCGTTTGGCCGAGTCCACCAATGTGGTGGCGTCACCGGCCTCACCGAAGTCCTCGGCGATGAGGGCCTGGTGCGCGGTGCTGGCGGCAATCCGCAGCTCCTCAACGTTGGCAAGCTTCACGGCTTCGGCCTTGAGCAGCTCGTCCTCCCCCGGCTGGGGATCCACGTCATCGATCTCCGCCAGGGCCGCCTCGAGCGATTCGGCTTCGCGGAGCCTGTCGCGGGCGGCACTGCGGAGGCTGTCCAGTTCCGCCTGGCTGGCCTTCCACCGGCTGTAAAGGTCCTGGTAGGCGGCAAGCGGTTTGGCCAGCGCTTCGCCGGCGAACTTGTCCAGGGCTTCGCGTTGAGCCGTGGCGCCCTTGAGCCGGATCTGGTCCGTCTGGCCGTGCACCACCACCAGCGATTCTCCGATCTCGGCCAGGACGCCCACGGGGGCGGCGCGGCCGCCAAGGAACGCCCGGCTCCGTCCGTCCGCGCCCAGGCGGCGGGCCAGGATCAGTTCCGTGCCGCCGTCGAACTCCTCCGCGTCGGCGCCTGCGTCGAGGGCACGGACGACGGCGGGATGTCCGGTTTCGAGCTTGAGCACGGCTTCGGCGGTGGCGCTTTTGGCCCCGCTGCGGACGGCCCCTGCGTCCGAGCGGGCGCCCAGCAGCAGTCCGACGGCGGTGACCACCATGGTCTTGCCGGCGCCTGTTTCGCCGGTGACCACGCTCAGTCCCGGGCCGAGCGGAAGCGTTGCGTCGGTGATGACGCCCAGATCGCGGATTCTCAGTTCTTCAAGCATGGATTCACTTTGCAGTCGACGGATCGGGTTCGCTGCCCGGGTTCTCAACGTGCGGTACGGGCAGCGGCGGCATGGGCCGGGGCGTCCGCACCACGGGAATGGGGCCGGTGTGCACGGCCTCGGACTTGGGCAGCGGGCCGCGCCAACCGTGGATGGGAAGCTCGAACTTGCGGACCAGGCGTGCCGAGAACGGGGTCTGGTGGGTGCGGGCCAGCCGGACGGGGGTGGCCGATTTGGTCACTTCCACGCGGGCACCGGGCGGCAGGTCGACGGAGCGCCGGCCGTCGCACCACAGGACCCCCTGGGCGTCGGTGCGGCCCAGCACCTCAACAGCCAGCTTGGACCTGGGCGACACGACCAGGGGCTTGGCGAAGAGCGCGTGGGCACTGATGGGCACGATCACCAGCGCCTCCACTTCCGGCCACACCACGGGTCCGCCGGCGGAGAACGCGTAGGCGGTGGATCCGGTGGGGGTGGCCAGCACAATGCCGTCAGAGCCGAAGGACGTCAGCGGACGCTCGTCCACCTCGGTCACCACTTCCAGCATCCGTTCCCGATTGGCTTTCTCGATGGCGGCCTCGTTTAAAGCCCAGGTGTGCCAAATCTTCTGGCCGCGGACCCACACCTGCACGTCGATGGTCATGCGCTCTTCCACCGTGTACTCGCGACTGGCGACCCACTCGACGGTCTGGGCCAGGTCCGCGCGCTCACTTTCGGCCAGGAAACCCACGTGGCCAAGGTTGACGCCGAGCAGCGGCACGTCCACCTCGCGGACCAGTTCAGCGGCGCGCAGGATGGTTCCGTCGCCGCCGAGAACCATGACGAGTTCGACGTCGGGCAGCTGGACATGGTCGTGGAGCACCTCCACAGGCTGGGCCAGGTGCCCGAAGAACCGCTCCATGTCCCCCAGCTCGGATTCCTGCATCACTGGGACCATGCCGGAGGCGTGCAGCAGGGCGCAGGCTTCCCAGGCGGCTTTCAGTGACTCCTCACGGCCGGTGTGGGCAAGGACCAGTACACGCCTGCTCATCAGGTTCCGCTCTCTAGTGGTTCGGCCAGATTTGTCCGAGCAACGCAGCGGCTGCTGCCTCTCGCTCTTCGATCTTAGGCAAGTCTTTGCTGATCCTGCGTTTTATCCACAGGAAGTATTCGACGTTTCCGTCCTGTCCGGGCAACGGACTAGGCGCCAGTCCGCAAAGGTCCAACCCGGCGTCGAGCGCTGCCCTGGCAACCTTTTCCACCGCCATCCGCCGCTCGCGCTCCGAGGTGACCACGCCGGTACGGCCCAGCCGGTCCTTGCCAATCTCGAACTGTGGCTTGACCATCAGCACCAGGTCGCCGCCGGGTTCGGTGCAGTCCGCCAGCGGCTGCACCACCAGGGTGAGGGAGATGAAGGACAGGTCCGCCACAGTCAGGGCGGCGGGTCCGCCGATGTCCTCAGGCGCCATATACCTGACGTTCATGCCCTCGTGGACATCCACGCGCGGGTCCTCGCGGAGCTGCGGCACCAACTGGCCGTGCCCGACGTCGACCGCCACCACCTGCGCGGCACCGCGCCGAAGGAGGACGTCCGTGAAACCGCCGGTGGAAGCACCGGCATCGAGGCACCTTTTGCCCTGCGCCGACACTTCGGGGAAGGCGTCCAGGGCACCGGCCAGCTTGTGGGCGGCCCGGCTGGCATAGGTGTCCTGGTCATCAAGTTCGACGGCGAGGTCCCGGGTTTCGTCAACCTGCAGGGAGGCCTTGGCCAGGACCTGGCCTCCCGAGGTGACCTTGCCTTCGGCGATAAGCGAGGCTGCATGCGTGCGGGACCTCGCCAGGCCTCGGGCCACAAGGGCCTGGTCGAGTCGAACCGGCATCAGGCCGCCCCGCCGGCGCGGCCGGTTGCCGCCCTGACCTGGTCGATGGGATCACTGTTCAGGGCGGCCAGCAGTTCGTCGTGGAGTTCGTTATACACAGCTTCGTGATCCGACGCAGGTAGGCCGGGTATGTCGGAAAGCCTGGCCACGGCCCGCGCCACCTGCGGATCGTTGATCTCCTGCCCGCTGTCCGGGGAGGCCGCGCGAGGCCACTCCGGGGTGGGCTGGGCTGTCGAGTCGTCCGGTTCGGTCAGCTCAGTCATTGAACCAGTCTAGTGATTGAGCCACACCAGCTTGGGTGCCTGCGGGGTTGCGGCGTCGGGGGTCTCCGCCCACCAGGCAGCGCACGCCGCGCGCCAGGAGTCCAAGTCGTCCTGGCTGCCGATGATGCCCACCGCTCCGTTGGCCACGCGGGCCGTCGCTTCCCCGCACGCGTAGGTGCCGTCGTCGTGCGTCACGTCGGGGTAGGGGCGGTGCAGGTCCGTCAGGTTGCCGATGATGTAGTTGGGCCGTTCGGCGGAACGCGCCGCAAGGATAGTCTCGCGCGTGTCGACGCCGGTCAGCACCGCCACGGTGGCAAAGCCGGCGTTGTTGCCGCCCAGGATGTCCGTGTCCAGCCGGTCCCCCACCACCAGGGGACGCTCGGCCCCGAGCCGTTTGGCGGCGGAGTGGAACAGCGGAGCCTCCGGCTTGCCCGCGACCTTTGGCTGCTGGGCAGTAGCGGCAGCGACGGCAGCAACCAGCGTTCCGTTCCCCGGCGCGATCCCGCGCGCTTGCGGGATGGTCATGTCCGTGTTGGTGGCCACCCAGAGGGCTCCGGCGTTCACCACGTAAGTGGCCTCCGCCAGCTCCTTCCAGCCAATGGCGGGGCTGAAGCCCTGAACCACGGCCACCGGCTCCTCGTCCTGGCTGCCCACCGGCACCAAACCGGCCAGCTCGATTTCCTTTGCCAGCGCCGGGCTGCCCGTGATGAGGATCCGTGACCCGGGTGCCAGCAGCGAAGCGAGCAGGTCCGCGGCTGCCTGGGAGGAGCTGACCACCTGGTTGTCTTCGGCGGGTGCGCCGAGTTCGCGCAGGTGGGCTGCCACCTCTGCGGGGGAACGGGAGGCATTGTTCGTCACGTAGCCCAAGCCGATGCCCAGTCCGGAGAGCTGCTTCAGCGACTCCACGGCGCCGGGGATGGCGTGCGGACCTGCGTACACCACGCCATCCAGGTCGGCCAGCAGGGCGTCGAAGCGGGAAACCAGGGAAACGTCAGTCATGGGTGCCTAGTCCCGCCGTTCTTCATCCGCAAAGATTTCGGCGCTGTCGTGGTGTTCCACGGCGTCCTGGTCTTCCATGGCGTCCACGTTGCCGGCCTCGTCCCCAGGTGCTGAACCGAGCTCAAGCTCGTCGTGTTCCACCGAGTCCTGATTCGACTCGGCGTCGTCGGAAACGAAGTAATCGGCGTCCTGGTCATCGACGCTGCTGTCCTGGACGGCCTTCGCTTCGGTGACGCGCGGGTTCCCAGTTGCAGCAGCTTCCGGGGAAGCTGCCGTAGTTTCGGGGTTCGTTACCGCTCCGGAGGCCTTGGAAGCACGGTCCAGCATCCGGCGGCGCTCAGCCTCTTCCCGGGCCTCTTCTTCCTCGTCCCAGCCGAGGTCGATGATCTCCGGTTCCTCATCCATACCTTGGCCCAGGGCGTTTTCCGCCACTACGGCCTGGCGGCTCCACTTCTGCGACTCTTCGTCACGCCCCACCGCTGCCAGTGCGTCGGCGTAGGCGCGGAAGAGGCGCGGGCTGTAAGAGAAAGCGCGGTTGATGTCCAGTTGCGGGATCTCAAGCTCCGCCACTGCCGCATCCAGTTGACCGAGGTCGGTCCGGGCGCCGGCGGCAACAATGGCCAATTCGACCTTGCCTGGAGCGTCCAGATCCTGGGCTTCCTCGGAGCGGGCAACGTCAAGGGCGCGGTCGGGCCGGCCAAGGCCACGCTCGCAGTCGGCCATCACGGGCAGGTGCACGTTGGAGCCGCTGATGCGCCGGAAGGTGCGGAACTCCCGGAGCGCTTCGCCGTAGTGTCCGGCAGCGTAAGCAGTCAGTCCAACGGCTTCGCGCACGGCAGCGAGCCTTCCACCGCGGCGGCTGGCGGCAAGGGCGTGCTGGAAGGCCAGCTCGGGCTCGTCGTCAATCAGGCGGCCGGCCATGACCAGGTGGCGGGCGACCCATTCCGAGCTCTTGGATTCGAGGGTCTTGATCTGGTGCTGCGTGGCGCGGTCCAGTTCCTTGCCCGTGACGTCCTCGTCGATTTCGGGTGAGCGCTCCCGGTCCGGCCGGTTGGCGCTGCGAAGATCGGCAGCGTTGGGCACGCGTGCAGGGCGCTCTTCCTGGCGGTCGCGGCCGAAGCTGCGGGGGCCTGCGCCGCGGCCGGACTCAGCACGGGCGTCGCCACGGTCGAAGCTGCGGGGCGCACGTTCCTGCCGGTCTCCGAAGGGCTTGCGGTTGTCGCCGCCGAAACCACGACGGTCACCTTCGCCTTCACGGCGCGGACGATCACCAAACGGCTTACGATCACGATCACCGTAGGGCTTACGGTCGCGGTCGCCGTAGGGCTTACGGTCGCGGTCGCCACCGCCGAAACCACGGCGCTCGCCTTCGCCTTCACGGCGCGGACGATCACCAAACGGCTTACGATCACGATCACCGTAGGGCTTACGGTCGCGGTCGCCGAACTGGCGGCGCTCACCCTCACCATCACGACGCGGACGATCACCAAACGGCTTACGATCACGATCACCGTAGGGCTTACGATCACGGTCGCCACCGCCGATACCACGACGGTCACCATCACCATCACGACGGGGACGATCACCAAACGCCCTACGATCACGATCACCGAACTGACGGCGCTCACCCTCGCCGTCACGACGGGGACGATCACCAAACAGCTTACGATCACGATCACCGTAGGGCTTTCGGTCCCGATCGCCGAACTGCCGACGGTCGCCGTCACCATCACGGCGCGGACGATCACCGAACGGCTTCCGGTCGCGATCACCGTAGGATTTACGCTCCCCGCCACCGGTGGCTCCGCCGCGGGAGAAGTTGTTGCCGTCACGGTCGGACCGCGACCTAAAACCGCGGGGCTCACCGCCGGAATTGTTGTTGCCGCGGAATGCGCCGCGGTCGTTGCCGCGGTTGCCACCGTTGTGCTCGGCCATATGGATTCCTCCTGTTGTGAGCCGACCACTGGCGCAACTGCAGCCGCTCGTTTCGTTTCCTACGCAACCCGAAATCAAGCGCTTCGAAGTCCGTACATCTTCATCAATTCTAGTGGAGCCGCAAAATTCCCCGGAACGGTAGAAGCCCTGGCAGCGGCATCGTGGCCATCTTCACACCAAGCCCTGCCCCTCTGCCTTAAAGCCCGCTCACATCGTGCACGTTCCCTCCCGACGCCCGCTCACGTCCTGCACGTTCCCTCCCGACGCCCGCTCATCTCTGGCAGGTTGATGGTGAACGCCCGCTCATCTCTGGCAGGTTGATGGTGAACGCCCGCTCGCATCCTGCAGGTTCCCTCCCGGCGCCCGCTCACATCCTGCACGTTCCCTCCCGGCGCCCGCTCACCTCTGGCAGGGTTCGCTGGAGGGGCCGCGGATGTGCCGCGAGAAGGACGTGAGCGGGGATTCCTGATTTTCCTGTCAGAGGTGAGCTGGGGTTGGGTGTTTACCCGTCAGAGGTGAGCGGGGGTTCGTGCCCTGGCTGCCGGAAGTGAGCGGGCGTTCCGCACGTGCCTTGTTGGTTTAAATGTGGGAGGCCCCAACCATGTGTGGTTGGGGCCTCGACCTAATAGTTGTTCCGGCGGTGACCTACTCTCCCACACCCTCCCGGGTGCAGTACCATCGGCGCTGTGGGTCTTAGCTTCCGGGTTCGGAATGGGACCGGGCGTTTCCCCCACGCTATGACCGCCGTAACCCTTTCACCCGTCACCGACCCCGTCGGGGGTGGTGTGGGAAGACTGGTGGTTACAACATTGTCCGTGTTGTTGGACTGGTGGTGTTGTTATTCAGTTATGGTTCCACCAACAGGGGTTGTTGGTTGGGAACCACATAGTGGACGCAAGCAGAATGTTTTTCTGTGTGGTGTAAGTTGTTGGCCTATTAGTACCGGTCAGCTTCACGAGTCGTTAGTCCTCGCTTCCACATCCGGCCTATCAACCCAGTGGTCTGGCTGGGGGCCTCTCACACACAAGGTGTATGGAAATCTCATCTTGAAGCGAGCTTCCCGCTTAGATGCTTTCAGCGGTTATCCCATCCGAACGTAGCTAATCAGCGGTGCACTTGGCAGTACAACTGACACACCAGAGGTTCGTCCGTCCCGGTCCTCTCGTACTAAGGACAGCCCTTCTCAAATTTCCTGCGCGCGCAGCGGATAGGGACCGAACTGTCTCACGACGTTCTAAACCCAGCTCGCGTACCGCTTTAATGGGCGAACAGCCCAACCCTTGGGACCTACTCCAGCCCCAGGATGCGACGAGCCGACATCGAGGTGCCAAACCATGCCGTCGATATGGACTCTTGGGCAAGATCAGCCTGTTATCCCCGAGGTACCTTTTATCCGTTGAGCGACGGCCATTCCACAATGTACCGCCGGATCACTAGTCCCGACTTTCGTCCCTGCTCGAGATGTCTCTCTCACAGTCAAGCTCCCTTGTGCACTTACACTCGACACCTGATTGCCAACCAGGCTGAGGGAACCTTTGGGCGCCTCCGTTACTTTTTAGGAGGCAACCGCCCCAGTTAAACTACCCATCAGGCACTGTCCCTGACCCGGATTACGGGCCGAAGTTAGATGTCCAAAGTGACCAGAGTGGTATTTCAACGATGACTCCACCCGAACTGGCGTCCGGGCTTCAACGTCTCCCACCTATCCTACACAAGCCACTCCGAACACCAATACCAAACTATAGTAAAGGTCTCGGGGTCTTTCCGTCCTGCTGCGCGTAACGAGCATCTTTACTCGTACTGCAATTTCGCCGAGTTTATGGTTGAGACAGCGGGGAAGTCGTTACTCCATTCGTGCAGGTCGGAACTTACCCGACAAGGAATTTCGCTACCTTAGGATGGTTATAGTTACCACCGCCGTTTACTGGGGCTTAAATTCTCAGCTTCGCCGTGAGGCTAACCGGTCCTCTTAACCTTCCAGCACCGGGCAGGAGTCAGTCCGTATACATCGTCTTGCGACTTCGCACGGACCTGTGTTTTTAGTAAACAGTCGCTTCCCCCTGGTCTCTGCGGCCCCGATCCCCTCCCACCAGCAAGTGGTGTTCAAGGTTGGGGCCCCCCTTCTCCCGAAGTTACGGGGGCATTTTGCCGAGTTCCTTAACCATAATTCTCTCGATCGCCTTGGTATTCTCTACCTGATCACCTGTGTCGGTTTGGGGTACGGGCGGCTAAAACCTCGCGTCGATGCTTTTCTCGGCAGCATAGGATCACCGAATCCCCCCATACGGGGGTCCCATCAGATCTCAGGCTATATGAATGGCGGATTTGCCTACCATTCGCCCTACATCCTTAGACCGGGACAACCATCGCCCGGCTCGGCTACCTTCCTGCGTCACACCTGTTAATACGCTTGCCTCCCGGGATCAGGTCCTGCGCTCCACCAAAACCCTTCACCCACAAGGGGTGTCAGGCAGGTTTCGGGCAGTTAGTATCCCCCGCTCAGCATGGGCGGTTTTTCGCCGGTACGGGAATATCAACCCGTTGTCCATCGACTACGCCTGTCGGCCTCGCCTTAGGTCCCGACTTACCCAGGGCAGATTAGCTTGACCCTGGAACCCTTGATCATTCGGCGGACGGGTTTCTCACCCGTCTTTCGCTACTCATGCCTGCATTCTCACTCGTGTAGGCTCCACCACTGGTTTACACCGCAGCTTCACCGCCCACACGACGCTCCCCTACCCATCCACACTCCTGAACCACGAAGGCTAGGAACAAGTGTGAATGCCACAACTTCGGCGGTGTACTTGAGCCCCGCTACATTGTCGGCGCGGAATCACTTGACCAGTGAGCTATTACGCACTCTTTTAAGGGTGGCTGCTTCTAAGCCAACCTCCTGGTTGTCTGGGCAACTCCACATCCTTTCCCACTTAGCACACGCTTAGGGGCCTTAGTTGGTGGTCTGGGCTGTTTCCCTCTCGACTATGAAGCTTATCCCCCACAGTCTCACTGCTGCGCTCTCACTTACCGGCATTCGGAGTTTGGCTGACGTCAGTAACCTTGTAGGGCCCATTAGCCATCCAGTAGCTCTACCTCCAGCAAGAAACACGCAACGCTGCACCTAAATGCATTTCGGGGAGAACCAGCTATCACGAAGTTTGATTGGCCTTTCACCCCTACCCACAGCTCATCCCCTCCATTTTCAACTGAAGTGGGTTCGGTCCTCCACGACGTCTTACCGTCGCTTCAACCTGGCCATGGGTAGATCACTTCGCTTCGGGTCTAGATCACGCCACTCACACGCCCTATTCAGACTCGCTTTCGCTACGGCTGCCCCACACGGGTTAACCTCGCGACGTAACACTAACTCGCAGGCTCATTCTTCAAAAGGCACGCCGTCACCACAACAAAGATGGCTCCGACGGATTGTAAGCACACGGTTTCAGGTACTGTTTCACTCCCCTCCCGGGGTACTTTTCACCTTTCCCTCACGGTACTGGTCCGCTATCGGTCATTAGGGAGTATTTAGGCTTATCAGGTGGTCCTGACAGATTCGCACGGGATTCCTCGGGCCCCGTACTACTTGGGATACTCTCACAGGCGGTACAAACACATTACGGTTACGGGACTAACACCCTCTCTGGCCGGCCTTTCAAAACCGTTCACCTATGCGCGCACATCACACCCCACCAGCCCGGCAGAACTGGTACGGAAAGTCCCACAACCCCGACCATGCAACGCCCGCCGGCTATCACACATGGAACGGTTTAGCCTGATCCGCGTTCGCTCGCCACTACTAACGGAATCACTATTGTTTTCTCTTCCTGCGGGTACTGAGATGTTTCACTTCCCCGCGTTCCCCCCACGCACCCTATGTGTTCAGGTACGGGTCACCAAGTCACTCGCGCGCTCAGCGGGGTTTCCCCATTCGGACACCCTGGGATCACAGTCCGGTTATCGACTCCCCCAGGCTTATCGCAGATTCCTACGTCCTTCTTCGGCTCCTAATGCCAAGGCATCCACCGTGTGCTCTTAAAAACTTGACCACAAAGATCAAAAACAAGCTCACTCGAGAGAACCACGAAACCAACCACACCAAAGTGCGGCCAGATCCAGGTTCAAATATCTTGGAAATTGCTTCTTATACAAGATGCTCGCGTCCACTATGTAGTTCTCAAACAACAACCCCACACCACACAACCCACACACACAAAGCACGTGAACCGTCATGGCAGGGAAACCAGAAACAAACAAACCCACCCGGCAACCCCCACAAACGGAGACCACCACATGGTCCTGTTGCCTCAGGACCCAACAGTGTGCCAAACACTAAACCATCCCCACCCGCACCCACCGTTCCAGAACCACCAGGGTTCGTACTAGAGAAGAAGCGCAGGAAGAAACAGCCGCTATTTGTTGATATTCCACCCTTGAGCACCCGCCACGAAACATTCGTCCGTGCAACGGGCCTTTACTCCTGACAACCCCCACCACCAACATGCGTCCGTGATGAGAAAGTTGTAGGTGCTCCTTAGAAAGGAGGTGATCCAGCCGCACCTTCCGGTACGGCTACCTTGTTACGACTTAGTCCCAATCGCCAGTCCCACCTTCGACAGCTCCCTCCCACAAGGGGTTAGGCCACCGGCTTCGGGTGTTACCAACTTTCGTGACTTGACGGGCGGTGTGTACAAGGCCCGGGAACGTATTCACCGCAGCGTTGCTGATCTGCGATTACTAGCGACTCCGACTTCATGGGGTCGAGTTGCAGACCCCAATCCGAACTGAGACCGGCTTTTTGGGATTAGCTCCACCTCACAGTATCGCAACCCTTTGTACCGGCCATTGTAGCATGCGTGAAGCCCAAGACATAAGGGGCATGATGATTTGACGTCGTCCCCACCTTCCTCCGAGTTGACCCCGGCAGTCTCCCATGAGTCCCCGGCACTACCCGCTGGCAACATGGAACGAGGGTTGCGCTCGTTGCGGGACTTAACCCAACATCTCACGACACGAGCTGACGACAACCATGCACCACCTGTAAACCAACCCCAAAGGGGAAACCACATTTCTGCGGCGGTCTGGTTCATGTCAAGCCTTGGTAAGGTTCTTCGCGTTGCATCGAATTAATCCGCATGCTCCGCCGCTTGTGCGGGCCCCCGTCAATTCCTTTGAGTTTTAGCCTTGCGGCCGTACTCCCCAGGCGGGGCACTTAATGCGTTAGCTACGGCGCGGAAAACGTGGAATGTCCCCCACACCTAGTGCCCAACGTTTACGGCATGGACTACCAGGGTATCTAATCCTGTTCGCTCCCCATGCTTTCGCTCCTCAGCGTCAGTTAATGCCCAGAGACCTGCCTTCGCCATCGGTGTTCCTCCTGATATCTGCGCATTTCACCGCTACACCAGGAATTCCAGTCTCCCCTACATCACTCTAGTCTGCCCGTACCCACCGCAGATCCGGAGTTGAGCCCCGGACTTTCACGGCAGACGCGACAAACCGCCTACGAGCTCTTTACGCCCAATAATTCCGGATAACGCTTGCGCCCTACGTATTACCGCGGCTGCTGGCACGTAGTTAGCCGGCGCTTCTTCTGCAGGTACCGTCACTCTCGCTTCTTCCCTACTGAAAGAGGTTTACAACCCGAAGGCCGTCATCCCTCACGCGGCGTCGCTGCATCAGGCTTGCGCCCATTGTGCAATATTCCCCACTGCTGCCTCCCGTAGGAGTCTGGGCCGTGTCTCAGTCCCAGTGTGGCCGGTCACCCTCTCAGGCCGGCTACCCGTCGTCGCCTTGGTAGGCCATTACCCCACCAACAAGCTGATAGGCCGCGAGTCCATCCAAAACCACAAAAGCTTTCCACCAACCACCATGCGATGGAAGGTCATATCCGGTATTAGACCCAGTTTCCCAGGCTTATCCCAGAGTCAAGGGCAGGTTACTCACGTGTTACTCACCCGTTCGCCACTAATCCAGGAGCAAGCTCCCTTCATCGTTCGACTTGCATGTGTTAAGCACGCCGCCAGCGTTCATCCTGAGCCAGGATCAAACTCTCCGTTGAAAACAAACAGACACAACCAAAACCACCGGAAATAACGGCAAAAATTGGCTGCACAAAATTTGAAACCAGCTAAAAACACCAAACCAGCACCACAGGGGCGGCACGATTCGGCAAATTCAACCAATTACATACATAATCGGTATCAACAAACTTGGCACACTATTGAGTTCTCAAACAACAGACACATTTCGAATACTTCCCGGAAACAATTCAAAGAATTTCTATTCCGTATTTCTTCGCTGCGATGTTTTTATCTTATTTCATTCATATTCACTTTTGCAAATCCGGCGATTCTCCCGGAATTCACTCGGTGGAATGAATCCGCCCAGCAGAATAAGAAGCAATTTCTCCAAGTCCGCGTGATCCGCGGCAAGAATTGCTTCTCATTAGTTGGGGGTTTGTCACCACTCAGCGGCGGCGACTCAGAAAACAATACACGCGCCCCAGCGGCCGTGCAAATCGGCTGCCGAAGGGCGTGCATGCAGGTGCGGAAGGTGTTAGGGAACCAGCACCTCAACAGTGGCCAGGTTCTTCTTGCCCCGGCGTAGCAACAGGTACTGGCCGTGCAGGAGTTCGTCTTCAGAAATCACGGCTTCAGGATCGGACACCTTCTCGTTGTTCACGTAGGCGCCGCCCTCCCCCACAGTCCGGCGGGCGGCAGACTTGCTCTCGGACAGACCGGACGCCACCAGCAGGTCCACGATCCCCATTCCATCCACCTGCACGGTGGCGGTGGGAAGTTCGGAAGTCGCGGCCTGGAGGGTTGCCTTGTCCAGCGCGGCCAGGTCGCCATTGCCAAACAGGGCTGCGGAGGCGGCGATCACCTTCTCGGTAGCTTCCACGCCGTGCACCAGCGAGGTCACCTCGAAAGCGAGCTTCCGCTGTCCTTCACGGGCGAAGGGGCGCTCCGCCACGGACACTGCGATCTCTTCAATCTGGGCCCGCGTCAGGAAGGTGAACACCTTGAGTCGGTCCACAACGTCGGCATCTGCCGTGTTGAGCCAGAACTGGTAGAAGGCGTACGGGCTGCACATGCCGGCGTCGAGCCAGATGGCGTTACCCTCGCTCTTGCCGAACTTGGTTCCGTCCGAGTTGGTGATCAGCGGCGTTCCCAGTGCATGGACGCTCTTGCCCTCTACCTTGCGGATCAGCTCCGTACCGCTGGTGAGGTTGCCCCACTGGTCCGAGCCACCGGTCTGCAGCACGCAGCCGTAGTCGCGGTAGAGCTGGAGGTAGTCCATACCCTGCAGGATCTGGTAGCTGAACTCCGTGTAGCTGATGCCCTCGTCCGAGTTCAGGCGGGATGCCACGGCGTCTTTGCGCAGCATGGTGCCCACGCGGAAGTGCTTGCCCACCTCGCGCAGGAAGTCGATGGCGCTTAAGGGAGCCGTCCAGTCCAGGTTGTTGACCATCCTGGCCGCGTTGTCCCCCTCGAAGCTGAGGAAGCGCTGCACCTGGGCCTGGAGGTAGCCCACCCACTCCGCCACTGTGTCCTTGGTGTTCAAGGTGCGTTCCGCCGTCGGACGTGGATCGCCGATCATTCCGGTGGAGCCGCCCACCAGTCCCAGCGGCTTGTGGCCGGCAAGCTGGAGGCGGCGCATGACCAGCAGCTGGACCAGGTTGCCCAGGTGCAGGCTCGGCGCAGTGGGGTCGAAGCCGCAATAGTAGGTGACCGGCCCGTTGGCGAGGAGCTTTTCCAGCTCTGCTTCGTCGGTGGAGACATGGACCAGCCCACGCCACTTCAGTTCCTGCCAAATGTTGGCGAAAGTGGGGTCGTTGCGCTGCGGTTCGAGATTGTTCAGTTCTGGCACGCTTCCTAAGTTAGCAGTAACGCCGAAGGCCCTGTCAGCCGGCAATCCCGGCCGGTACCGGTTCCGCCGCAATCAGCCGCAGCCGCTGGGTGGCGCGGGTCATGGCGACGTAAAGGTCCCCCACCTTGCCGTGTTCGTGGTTGAGCATTGCTGACGGTTCCAGCACCACCACGCCGTCGAACTCCAGGCCCTTCGCCTCACGGGGGCTGATCACCACAATGTCCTGTTCGTAGCTGCCCGCCCCACTGCCAATCCGGCGCCCATACACGGTACGCAGGGCTGCGGTGGCCTCGGGCAGCAGGTCACCGTCGGCAATCACGGCGAGCAGGCCGCCGTCGAGCGCTTCAAGTTCCTGCGGGAGGACCTCAACGAGCCGGTCCACGATGCCGCCGGCGGATACTTCGTCGATGATGGGCTCCCAGCGCCCCTCCCGGACTGCCTTAGGCGCGGAAACCACCAGCCCGGCGGCGTTGGCCATCCGGACCGCTGCCTCCGCGATTTGCGAGGGCGTGCGGTAGTTGACGGTCAATTCCTCCAGCTGCCACCGGTCGCCGAACATCGGTGCCAGGGCCCCCTGCCAGGAGTTGGCACCGGCAACGGAACTGGTCTGGGCAATGTCGCCGACGATGGTGAAGGACTTCAGCGGGCAGCGGCGCACCAGCAGCCGCCACTGCATGGGCGACAGTTCCTGGGCCTCATCCACCACAATGTGCCCGAAGGCCCAGGTGCGGTCGCTGGTTGCCCGTTCGGCGGCGGTCTGCCGTGCTTCCTGCTCCCGGTTCTGCTCGGCCAGCTCTTCGGCGGACATGAGCGGGTCCACTCCGGCGGCCTCCATGTTGACCAGGGTCTGCTTGGCGTTGGCCAGGTCCCGGGCACGGTCGTGCTCCTGTTGCGCCAGCCCACGCCCGGCCGCAGGGTCCAGCTCGCCGAGCAGTTCGGCGGCCTCGTCCAACAGCGGGACATCGGACTCGGTCCAGGGGGCATCGGCTGGGCGCTGCAGCAGCGCGCGCTCGGCCGGGCTCAGGTTGGGGGTGCAGAACTCCAGGATTTCCGGCTTGCTGAACAGATCGGAGATCAGCTTCTCCGGCGTCATGGGCATCCAGCACAGGTTCAGGGCAATCCGCACGTCGCGGGCGGTGCGGACGTCCTCGGCAAGGTAGGAGCGGTCCGCGTTGTTGCCGATGTTGCCGGCCTCAACCAGCTCGGTCATCTGCTCGGTCAGCTCGCGCAGCAGGATCTTCACGAACGTCACGCGTGCCTCGTTGTACGGCTTCCCGGTGGCGCGGGCACGTTCCCGGGCCCGGCGGACCTGCCGGGGCGTCAGGGTGAGCTTGCGTCCGTCCACCTCGAGGACCCGGTTCTGCGGCGGGACGCGCATGCGGTTGGACACGGCGTTGGCCACGATGGCAGCCATATCCAGGCGGCCCTTGATGGCGGCGACGTCCGAGTTCGTTTCGGGCACCGCGTTTATGCCGGGCATCAGGCGGCCCAGGCTGGCCATGACCACGCCGGTCTCGCCGAGCGAGGGCAGCACCCGTTCGATGTACTTCATGAACGACGACGACGGGCCCACCAGGAGCACGCCTGCACTCTTGAGGCGGTCGCGGTGGGTGTAGAGCAGGTAGGCGGCGCGGTGCAGGGCCACGGCGGTCTTGCCCGTGCCCGGGCCGCCCTGGACCACGACGGCGCCGGAGATGGAGGACCGGATGATGCGGTCCTGCTCGGATTGGATGGTGCTGACGATGTCCGACATGCGGCCCGTCCGCTTGGAGTTCAGCGCAGCCAGCAGGGCGCCTTCGCCTTGGAGGGTATCGGCGTCCGTGAGCATGGAGGCGTCCAGCACATCGTCTTCGATGGCCTTGACCTCGCGTCCCTGCAGGATCAGGTGCCGGCGGCGGCGCACGCCCTGCCGGTCAAACGCGGTGGCCTGGTAGAAGTGCCCTGCCTCGGGGGCGCGCCAGTCCACCATCAGCCGCTGCAGGTCCTCGGTGGTGAGCCCGATGCGGCCGATGTACTGCGCTTCCCCGGAGTCCAGGTCCAGGCGGCCGAAGACCAGCCGGTCATCCACCGCATCCAGCTGCGCCAGGCGGTCCTCATACAGTGCGGCGAACGCGTCACGTTCGGAAACGTTCTGCATGGTGCCCACGGCTCCGGCACGACGGACTTGCGCCAACTGGCGGCGCTTTTCCTCCCGGAGTTCCTCCAGCCGGGCGTACAGGCCGGCTACATACTCCCGTTCGTGGGCCAATTCGGCGTCGAGCATTAACGTTCCCCTATCGCGAAAGACAGACCGTCCATTCTACTACCATTTCGATTAACGCTTGTGAAACGTTGCACCGCGCGGCGCCGCCGCGGGCCGCGCCCGGCTGCGGGGCTTGGCGGCCTTGTATTTGGACACGGTGGGGTCGCCGGTGAGCCAGAACCGCCACGCGTATTCGTCGGATCCGCCGGCGCCTGCCACGCCCACCCGCGGGCCTGAACTGACGGGGCCGCGGGGGCCGGGCGGAAGCTCCAGGCCGAAAGGCGGAGCCAGCGCATCCCGGCCGCTGTCCGCCGTCGTCAATCCCAGCGCTTTGGCGAGACGGGCGGGCCCGCTGGCCAGGTCGGCGGGACTTTTCGACGTCGGCCGGCGCAGCTGGGCCAGTTCCAGTCCGTCCACAACTTCCCCGGCCCGGAGCAGCAGGGCGGAAGCGACCCCCGCGGGACCGCAGACGATGTTGGTGCAGTGGTGCATCCCATAGGTGAAGTAAACGTAGAGGTGCCCGGCGGGACCGAACATGGGGGCGTTGCGGGGCGTGGGGCCGCGGTAGGTGTGCGAGCCGGGATCGGGGTGCAGGGAGTCCTCGGGGCCCATGTAGGCCTCCACCTCGGTGAGCCGGATGGACACGGCGCCATCACGGGACTCATGGGTGAGCACAGCGCCCAACAGCTGCGGGGCGAGCTCGCGGGCGTCGGCGGACAGGAAGTTCCGCAGCCCGTCCGCGCCCAAAGTGCTTTCATCCATTGCTTGACCTTACCCAGTTGCTGCGGATTTCATCCCCGTTGGAGCGCGGCCCGGCGACAGTTTTCACCGCCCACGGCCATGTCCGATTTCCGCTAGTAGCAGCGGAGGCAGGCTGGCAGGATGGAGGAATGGACTTCTGGCAGCGCTACCGGGCAATCGATGCCCGCGACACCCGCTTCGACGGCCAGTTCTTCACCGCAGTCCGAAGCACCGGGATTTACTGCCGCCCCTCCTGCCCAGCCCGGACCCCCAAGGCAGCCAATGTGACGTTCTATGAAACGTCAGCAGCGGCACACGAGGCAGGGTATAGGGCGTGCAAGCGCTGCCTGCCTGAGGCGGTGCCTGGCACCCCGGCCTGGAACGTGCGGCAGGACATTGCGGGCCGGGCGATGCGGCTGATCAACGACGGCGTGATCAACCGGGACGGGGTGGCAGGCCTTGCCGCCCGGCTGGGTTATTCACCGCGGCAGCTCAACCGGATCCTGGGCCAGGAACTCGGCGCCGGTCCCCTTTCCCTGGCCCGCGCGGCGAGGGCGCAGACGGCACGCACCCTGCTGGTGTCCACCTCCATGAAGCTCGCCGACGTGGCGTTTGCAGCGGGCTTCAGCAGCGTCCGGCAGTTCAATGAGACCATCGCCGAGGTGTTCGCGATGACGCCCACTGCCCTGCGTCAAACGTCCCGGCACCCGGCACACGCCGGCGGAACCACCGCCCTGACGCTGGGCCTGCCCTTCCGCCCGCCGTTCGACCCGGGCATTTTCTCCTTCCTTGCTGCCCGCGCCATCCCCGGAATCGAGGAGGGGACGCCCACCTCCTACGCCCGAACCCTGCGGCTCCCCCACGGCGACGCGCGCTTCCGGGTGGAGTACGACGGCGGCACCCGGGAGCGGCAGTTGAGGCTCACCGTCGGCGCGGTGGATCTGCGCGACCTGCCGGCGCTGCTCAGCCGCGTGCGCAGGCTGTTCGACCTGGACGCCGATCCGGAGGCGATCGACGAGGCCCTCGCCGCCGACCCCCGGTTGGCCACCTCCGTTGACCAGGCACCGGGGATGCGGATGCCCGGGACGCTGGATCCCCAGGAACTGCTGGTCCGGGCCATGGTGGGCCAGCAGATCACGGTGGCGGCTGCCCGGACCGCGCTGACCCAGCTGTCCGCGGCGGGCAGTCCCTCGAGTGCCATCGGCGAAGGCCTGGACCGGCTGTTCCCTACCCCCGAGCAGATCGCGGCGGCGGGCCATCTGCTCCGCGGTCCCCGGCGCAGAACGGAATCGCTGCTGCATGCCGCGGCGGCGATGGCTGAAGGACACCTCGAGTTCGGATACGGGGACGACCTGGCCGGCCTGCGCGCGAAACTGCTGCCCGTGCCCGGTGTGGGCCCGTGGACCGTGGGGTATGTGGCAATGCGCGTCTTGGGCGCCCCGGACATCTTCCTTGCCAACGACGCCGCGGTGCGGAACGGGATCCGTGCCCTCGATAATGGGAACTACGCCACCGGGGACAGCGCCCTGTACCCCGACTTCCGCGAGACCAGCCCGTGGCGTTCCTACGCCACCATGCACCTTTGGCGCGCTGCTGCCCGGCCCGCCCTGACAACCACCGCTCCTGCGAAAGGGATGCCATGAAAGCCCAACTGCTGCAGCTGTCCACGCCGGACGGTCCATTCACGGTCCTTGCAAGGGACGGCGTGGTCCTTGCCTCGGGCTGGACTGCCGGCCTTGCCGAACTCACCGGGCAGGTCCATCCCACCCTCCGCCCCGACACCGTAGAGGAGGTGGCGGACCTCGGGGACATCTCAGCCGCCGTCGAGGCCTTTTACGCCGGCGACCCTGCCCCTGCCATGGCCGTCCCCGTCCTTCAGCAGTCCGGCCCGTTCCGCGCCCATGCCTGGGACGTCCTGCGCCAGATCAAGCCGGGTTCACCGGTCACGTACACCGAGTACGCTGCCCTGGCCGGCAACCCGCGCGCCGTCCGCGCCGCCGCAAGTGCGTGCGCTTTCAACGCCGCCGCACTGTTCGTTCCATGCCACCGCGTGATCCGGACGGACGGCTCGCTGGGCGGCTTCCGCTGGGGCCTGCGCATCAAGGAGAGCCTGCTCGCCCGGGAAGCCGTCTGACGCCTGCTCCATCACTTATGGCTCCTAAAACCCGGGTTTAAGGGACCATAAGTGATGGAGCAACGGTGTGCTATTTGGGGTCCGGCATCGCCGACGGCCACGGCAGCAGGTTGGGAAGGTCCGTGCTGTCCCCGGCGGCGGTGGCGCGCAGGCTGTCCAGGGAGGGCTTCCGCCCGGCCAGCCAGGCGGCGATGTCGGTAACCATGCCGCTGACGACGACGGTGCTGCCGCCGGCTCCGAGGGCCAGCGGCGGAAGTGCCACAGGCTGCAGGACCAGCCTTGTTTCGGCGGGGACGCGGGCGGCGAGGAAATCGAACAGGTGGGAGCAGAATTCCTTGTTCCAGGTTTCGGGGCCCGTTCCGGTGTCCAGGTCCGAGGTGTGGATGACAAGTTCCCGCCAAAGTGCCAGGCCGGCGTCGAAAATTACGCCGTCGCGGAAGGCGATATGGGTCTGCCACTCGTCCTCGGTCAACGCATCAAAGGCGGTGAGGGCATGCTGCATGGCCGCGGCGACGTCGTCGCGGTGCTCCTGAAGGCTATGCCCGGCGGCGAGTTCGATGGCCCGGTTGCGGCCGTCCACGCCGCCGTCGTAAAGCTCCACGGTTTCACCGCGCCGGCCGTATTCCACTTGGCGGGCCAACGCATTGCAGATACCGGCGATGTGGGCCAGGAGGTGTCCGCGGCTCCAGCGGGGAAGGGTGGACGGAGCGCGTTCGCCGCCGTCGGGAATGCGGTCCATGGCCGCGGTCAGCGCCGTTGCGGCCTTGTGCAGCTCAGCCAGCAGGGCGGCTGGAGTTGGAGAGGTCATGCGGCCAGCCTAGCGGAGCTGTCAGCCCAGCGGCTGTCCGTCTGCGCCGACACGGTGGCGCACGTGTTGGCCGTCGTTGCTGGCCTGCCAGAACTCGATCTCGGTGGGCTGCAGGGCGTACAGCTGCCAGTGCGGATTGTCACTGCCATCGGCCCGGGGCCGCTCGTGCCAATCGACGGCGGATGCTTCGGCGGACAGTTCGGACACGGCGCCCACCACGCGGACTTGCCGGCCCAGACCGGGCCAGTAAAAGTTCATCGCGGCCTTGGGCGACTCCGACAGTTCCCGGCCCTTCCGGGAGGTGCGGGACGTGGCAAAGTGCCAGCCGTCGTCGTCAATGTTCTTGAGAATCAGCATCCTTGAGGACGGCTGCGCCCCGCCGTCCGACCCGGCGCCCACCGTGGAGAGACTGAACGCGTGCGGCTGCTGCTCCCCCGCATCGAGCGCCTCGTCCAGCCACTGCTTGAAGAGCAGGGCCGGATCCTGCGGCGCGTTCTCCGGGTCAAAGGAGGGCAGGTCGGACGGGAAGTCGGGCAGGGTGCGAAGGAACTTGCGGAACGTTTCGCTCATGGACCCAGCCTAGCCGCGGGTCAACGCCCCTCAACCCCCAACGCCCGCTCAGGTTTTGCAGGTTAGAGAGCAACGCCCGCTCACTTTCCTGGGGAAAGTGAGCGGGCGTCTCCTCAAAACATGCAGGAAGTGAGCGGGCGTGTCAGCCAGCGTACTCCCGCACGCCGGCCAGCTCGCCTTCCAGCGCAGCCAGTTGGCGTTCGACGGCGGCCGGTGCCGTTCCGCCCTGGGAGTTGCGGCTGTTTAGCGAACCCTCGGTGGAGAGGACGGTGCGGACCTCCGGGGTCAGGTGCTCCGAGATCGCTGCGTACTCTTCGTCCGTCAGGTCCCACAGCTCAACGCCGCGGGACTCCGCCTGCTTGACGGCGGCACCGGACAGCTCGTGGGCTTCGCGGAACGGCACGCCCTGGCGGACCAGCCATTCGGCGATGTCCGTCGCCAGCGCGAAGCCCTGCGGGGCCAGCGATTCCATCCGTTCGGTATTGAACTTCAGGGTGGCGATCATGCCGGAGACGGCCGGGAGCAGCAGCTCCAGGGTGTCGGCGGCGTCGAACACCGGCTCCTTGTCCTCCTGCAGGTCGCGGTTGTACGCCAGCGGCAGTCCCTTGAGCGTGGCCAGCAGCCCGGTCAGGTTGCCGATCAGGCGCCCCGCCTTGCCGCGGGCCAGTTCGGCCACGTCCGGGTTCTTCTTCTGCGGCATGATCGAGGACCCCGTGGAGTACGAGTCATCAAGCGTGACGAAGGAGAACTCCTTGGTGGCCCAGAAGATGACTTCCTCGGAAATCCGGGAAAGGTCCACGCCGATCATCGAGCAGACCCAGGCGAACTCGGCGAAGACGTCGCGGGACGCGGTGCCGTCGATCGAATTGTGCACGGCGGAGAAGAAACCGAGGTCGGCCGCCACCGCTTCCGGGTCCAGGCCCAGCGAGGAACCGGCCAGTGCGCCTGAACCGTACGGCGAAACGCCGGCCCGCTTGTCCCAGTCCTGGAGCCGCTGCACGTCGCGCAGCAGGGCCCAGGCGTGGGCCAGCAGGTGGTGGCTGAGCAGGACCGGCTGGGCGTGCTGCAGGTGGGTGCGGCCCGGCATGGCGACACCGTGGTGCGCCCTGGCCTGCTCCACGAGCGCGTCCACGGTGGCCAGGACACCGCGGGCGATGATCCGGGCGTGGTCGCGCAGGAACATCCGGCCCAGGGTGGCCACCTGGTCGTTGCGGGACCGGCCCGCGCGGAGCTTGCCGCCCAGCTGGGCACCGGCTCGCTCTATCAGGCCGCGTTCCAGGGAACCGTGCACGTCCTCGTCAGACTCGGCGGGCAGGTAGGCACCAGATGCCACGTCCTCGTCCAGCTGCGTCAGGGCGGCCAGCATGCCTTCCAGCTCGGCGTCGTCCAGCAGCCGGGCCTTATGCAGCACGCGGGCGTGCGCCTTGGAGCCGGCGATGTCGTAGCGGGCCAGCCGCCAGTCGAAATCGGTGGACTTGCTCAGCGCCGCGAGGGCGTCCGCGGGGCCGCCGGCGAAGCGGCCGCCCCACAGCGCACCTGTGTTGGTTGCCTCCGTTTTTTGCTCAGCCACGCGGGCTACTTTCCTGCGACGCGGATGTCGCGGCCGGAGGCAACCTTGGCGGACATGCCCCACAGCTCGATGAAGCCCTTGGCCTGGGACTGGTCGAAGGTGTCACCGGTGTCGTAGGTGGCCAGTGAGAAGTCGTACAGCGAGGTGTCGGAGCGGCGGCCGTTGACGATGGCCTGGCCGCCGTGCAGGGTCATGCGGATGTCGCCGGAGACGTACTTCTGGGTGTCCTCGATGAAGGCGTCCAGGGAGCGCTTCAGCGGGGAGAACCACTGGCCGTCGTACACCAGCTCGGCCCAGCGCTGGCCAACGGTGGCCTTGAAGCGGGCCTGCTCGCGTTCGATGGTGATGTCCTCAAGGTGCTTGTGTGCGGTGATCAGCGCCATGGCACCCGGGGCCTCGTAGATTTCGCGGGACTTGATGCCCACCAGGCGGTCCTCGACAACGTCGATGCGGCCCACACCCTGTGCACCGGCGCGGCGGTTGAGTTCCTTGATGGCCTGCAGCGGGGTGACCTTGACGCCGTCAATCGCCACGGGCACGCCTGCCTCGAAGGAGATGGTGACCTCATCCGGTGCCGGCGGGAACTCCGGGGTGGCGGTGTAGTCGTAGATGTCCTTGGTGGGGGCGTTCCAGATGTCCTCGAGGTAGCCGGTTTCCACGGCGCGGCCCCAGACGTTCTGGTCGATGGAGTACGGGTTCTTCTTGGTGGTCTCGATGGGCAGTCCCTTTTCCTCGGCGAAGGCGATGGCCTTGTCGCGGGTCAGGGC
The DNA here is from genome assembly GCF_057073715.1 of Arthrobacter sp. E1SS-5. Classification (NCBI taxonomy): domain Bacteria; kingdom Bacillati; phylum Actinomycetota; class Actinomycetes; order Micrococcales; family Micrococcaceae; genus Arthrobacter; species Arthrobacter sp. E1SS-5. The sequence continues at coordinate 1,585,549 of NZ_CP172703.1, read as the reverse complement.
GAGGTCGCGGACCGGTGCGATGCACTTCAGGTCCGGGCCCAGGGTCTGGATGCCCACTTCGAAGCGGACCTGGTCGTTGCCCTTGCCGGTGCAGCCGTGGGCCACGGTGGTGGCGCCGAAGTCGCGGGCGGCCTTCACCAGGTGCTTGACGATCACCGGGCGGGAGATGGCGGAAACCAGCGGGTAGTGGCCCTGGTAGAGGGCGTTGGCTTTAAGGGTGGGCACGCAGTATTCGTTGGCGAACTCGTCCGATGCGTCGGCCACGTAGGCCTCCACGGCACCGCAGCCCAGGGCGCGCTGGCGGATGGTTTCCAGCGATTCCCCGCCCTGTCCGACGTCGACCGCCACGGCGATGACCTCGGCACCGGTGGCTTCACCGATCCAGCCGATGGCGACGGACGTGTCAAGGCCGCCGGAGTAGGCCAGCACAATGCGTTCAGTCACTTTTGATGCTCCTTGTTGGGGTTGGTTGGTTCTTTGTCTTCAAGCTTATTGCCCGGCTTCCTCGGCCAGTTGCAGGAAGCGGGCGGCGAGGTCCTGGCCCCCGAGCGGATCGCGGGAGACCAGCAGGACGGTATCGTCGCCGGCGATGGTGCCCAGGATGGACGGCATCACCGAGTGGTCGATGGCCAGGGCCAGGAAGTTGGCGGCTCCGGGCGGCGTCCGGAGGACGGCGATGTTGGCGGACGCCTCTGCCGTGACCAGCAGTTCGCTGCAGAGCCGCGCCAGCCGGGCGTCCAGGATTTCCTGGGTCACGCCGCTCTTGGCGCCGCGTTCGCCGCCTTCGCCGGGGACCGCGTACACCAGCACGCCTTCCTTGCCGCGCACCCGGACGGCCCCGAGTTCCACGAGGTCGCGGGACAGCGTGGCCTGGGTGACCTGTACACCGTCGTCCGCCAGCAATGCCGCCAGTTCCGCCTGGGAACGCACAGACTGCCCGGTGAGGATGGCGGTGATGCGCGCCTGCCGGGCAGTCTTGGTGGCAGGGCTGGTGCCCGGGGAGGACGGCTGGGCGGACACTAGAACGTGCTTTCTCCGGTGCCTTCGACCGGTGCAAGTCCGTGAACGAATGCCAGGCCGGAGCGGTGCATGAGCCAGGCCATCAGCGCCTTCTGCGCGTGAAGGCGGTTTTCCGCCTCGTCCCAGATGATGGACTGCGGGCCGTCGATGACATCAGCGGAAATTTCGTAGCCGCGGTAGGCGGGCAGGCAGTGAAGCACGACGGCGTCATCCGCAGCCAGCGCCATGGCGTCAGAGTCCACGGAGTAGTCCCGGAACAGCTGCATCCGGGCTTCCTTTTCAGCCTCCTGGCCCATGGACACCCAGGTGTCGGTGGCTACGACGTCTGCCCCCTGCAGGGCTTCCTTGGCGTCGGTGGTGATCAGCACCGAGCCGCCGGTTTCGGCCGCGCGCTCTTCGGCTGCTGCCACGATCTCAGCGGCCGGCAGGTAGCCCTCCGGCCCGGCAATCCGGACGTGCATACCGGCCGTGACTCCGGCCAGCAGGTAGGAGTTGGCCATGTTGTTGGCGGCGTCGCCCAGGTAGCTCATGGTCAGCCCCGTGAGTTCGCCCTTGTGTTCCTTCACTGCCAGCAGGTCGGCCAGGAGCTGGCATGGGTGGTAGTCGTCGCAGAGGGCGTTGATGACCGGAACCTTTGAGTTCTCCGCCATGGCCACCAGGCCGGCGTGCGCTCCGGTGCGCCACACGATGGTGGAAACCATCCGTTCCAGCACCTTTGCCGTGTCCTCTACGGATTCCTTGTGCCCGATCTGTGCTTCGCCGGGGTTGATGATCAGGGCATTGCCGCCCATGTCGGCGATGCCGGTGGCGAAGGAGACGCGGGTCCGGGTGGAGGTCTTGTCGAAGATCACGGCCACGGTCTTTCGGCCGCTGCCTTCCGCGGCATACGGCTGGACGCTGTAGGGGGCGGCCTTCATGCGGGCGGCCAGCTCCAGGACTTCCGCCTGTTCGGCCGGGGAAAGGTCGGTGTCCTTGAGGAAGTGCCGGGTTGCGGTTGTCACTGGGCGTCCTTAGCTGCTTGGAGGATTGCCGGGAAAGCGGCGAGGAAGGTGTCGGCCTGCGCCGTGGTGAGGATCAGGGGCGGGGCCAGGCGGATGGTGCGCGGGCCCGGGCTGTTGACGATGAACCCGGCATCGAGGGCGGCCTGCACCACCGCCGGTGCCACGTCAGCGTCCAGGTCGAAGCCGATCAGGAGCCCTTCACCGCGGACCTCGGTGACGCCGGGGATTGCGGCCAGCGCTGAGCGCAGGTGCTCCCCCACCGCCGCGGCGTTGGCCAGCACGTTCTGGCTTTCGAGGGCGTGCAGGGTGGCAAGGGCCGCCGCGGTTGCCACCGGGTTGCCGCCAAAGGTGGTGCCGTGCTGGCCGGCGGACAACAACGACGACGTCGCCTCACCGAACGTGATCAGGGCACCGATGGGGAACCCGCCGCCCAGCCCCTTGGCCAGCGTGATGGCGTCGGGGACGATCCCGGCATCCTCGCTGGCAAACCACTTGCCGGTCCGGCCTATGCCGGTCTGGACCTCGTCGAGGATAAGAAGTGCACCGGCTTTGCTGGTGGCTTCACGCGCGGCCTTGAGGTAGCCCGGCGGCAGCGGCCGGACACCGGCTTCGCCCTGGATGGGCTCCAGGAAGACTGCAGCCACGGTGTCATCCACGGCGGCCTCCAGCGCGGCGATGTCGCCGAACGGAATGTGCACCACACCGCCGGGCAGCGGCTCGAAGGGTGCCCGGTAGGCCTCCTTCGCCGTGAGCGCCAGGGCTCCCATGGTCCGGCCATGGAACGCGCCTTCAAGGGCAATAATTTTCGTGCGTTTCGTGTCCGCGTTGCCCGTGTTGCGGCGGGCCAGCTTGAAGGCGGCCTCGTTCGCTTCGGTGCCGGAGTTGCTGAAGAACACCTTCGAACCGGCGGGGGCGTGGGCCAGTTCCAGGAGCTTCTCGGCCAGCGCCACCTGTGTGGGGCTGGTGAAAAAGTTTGAGACGTGGCCCAGGGTGGCCAGCTGGCTCGCGATGACCGAGGTCACGAAGGGGTGGGCGTGGCCCAGGGCGTTCACGGCGATGCCGCCCAGCAGGTCCAGGTACTCCTTGCCGTCGGCGTCCCACACCAGGCAGCCGGCCCCGCGGACCAGGACCCGCTGCGGCGTGCCGAACACGTTCATGAGCGAAGAGGAGTAGCGGGACAGCCACTCGGAGCCCGCGTGGCCCGTGGTCTCCACGAGCTCGGTCACAGGTGATTTCTCGATAGTGTTCATCCGTTGATCTCCTCGTCCGGGACTACCTGGGTGCCGATGCCCGCCGTCGTAAATGTTTCAAGAAGCATGGAGTGGGCCAGGCGCCCGTCCACGATGTGTGCCCGTTCCACGCCCTCGTCGACGGCCTTCAGGCAGGCGGCCATCTTGGGGATCATGCCGGACTGGAGGTTCGGCAGCATCTCCCTCAGTTCGGAGGCGGTGAGGGATGAGATCAGGGAAGACTTGTCGGGCCAGTTGGCGTATAGGCCTTCGACGTCGGTCAGGATCACCAGCTTGGAGGCGCCAAGCGCTGAGGCGACGGCAGCCGCGGCGGTGTCTGCGTTGACGTTCAGGACCTGCCCGGTGGGCTGGAACCGGACGGTGCCCACCACGCCCTCTCCGCCGTCGACGATCTCCGGGGCGACCGTGGAGATCACCGGGATGCGGCCGGCCTCGAGAATGTCCACGATGCCGGCGGGGTCGACGCCCACCACCTCGCCCACCAGGCCGAGGTCCACCTCTTCGCCGTCCACCACGGTGCCGGTGCGGACGGCGCGGAGCAGGCCGCCGTCTTCGCCGGACATGCCGACGGCGTAGGGCCCGTGGGAGTTGATGAGGCCCACCAGTTCGCGGCCCACCTGCCCGGTGAGGACCATGCGGACCACCTCCATGGCTTCGGGGGTGGTGACCCGCAGGCCGCCTTTGAACTCGGACTCGATGCCCAGCCGGCCCAGCATGGAGTTGATCTGGGGACCGCCGCCGTGGACCACCACGGGGTGGATGCCCACGTGATGGAGGAAGACGATGTCCTCGGCAAAGGCGCGCCGGAGTTCGTCGTTGACCATGGCGTTGCCGCCGTATTTGACCACCATGATGCTGCCGGCGAACCGCTGGATCCAGGGCAGGGCCTCGATCAGGGTTTCAGCCTTGTCCTGCGCGGCGGACATGCTGGTGGTTTCACGCGTCTGGGTGTTCATGGTGTCACTTTCCACAGCAGTTTGGGCCCGGCGGGTTTTGCCCGGGCTCGTGCCCTAGCTGGAGTAGGCGCTGTTTTCGTGGACATAGTCATGGGTGAGGTCGTTGGTCCAGATGGTGGCCTCGGCGTCGCCTGCCTGCAAATCGATCTCCACCAGGACCTCGCGGGGTTCGAGGTCCACCAGGCTGCGGTCATCGCCGATGCTGCCGTTGCGGCAGATCTGGACGCCGTTCATGGCCACGTTGAGCTTGTCCGGCTCAAAGGCAGCATCCGTGGTGCCCACGGCCGAGAGCACGCGGCCCCAGTTGGGGTCCTTGCCGAAGATGGCTGCCTTGAACAGGTTGGAGCGGGCAACCGAACGGCTGACCGTTTCGGCGTCTGCTTCGCTGGCTGCGTTGAAGGTGCGGATGGCGATGTCGTGGCTGGCGCCCTCGGCATCGGCGATCAGTTTGCGTGCCAGCTCGGCGCAGACCTGCGTCAGCCCGGCACCGAACGCTTCCGCTGTGGGCACCGCACCGGAGGCTGCCGAGGCGAGCAGGACGACGGTGTCGTTGGTGGACATGCAGCCGTCCGAGTCGGCGCGGTCAAAGGTGACGCGGGTGGCGTCGCGGAGGACGACGTCGAGCATTTCCGGCTGCACCACGGCATCCGTGGTGAGCACCACCAGCATCGTCGCCAGGCCGGGAGCCAGCATGCCGGCGCCCTTGGCAATCCCGCCGATGCTGAATTCCTGGCCGTCGGCGTCGGTGCCGATGAAGAGCGCGGACTTGGGCACGCTGTCAGTGGTCATGATGGCGGTGCCGGCAGCAGGGCCGCCTTCCGTGCTGAGCTCAGCAGCGGCAGCTTCAACGCCCGGCAGGATCTTGTCCATGGGCAGCTGCTCGCCGATCAGGCCGGTGGAGCAGACGAACACATCGGTGGCAGAGATTCCCAGGACCTCGGCGACTTTTTCGGCCGTGCTGTGGGTGTTCTGGAAACCGGTGGGGCCGGTGCAGGCATTGGCTCCGCCGGAGTTCAGGATGACGGCGTCCACGCGGCCATCTGAGACAACCTGGCGGGACCAATGCACGGGGGCCGCTGCCACCCTGTTGCTGGTGAAGACGGCGGCAGCAGCCTTGGACGGCCCATCATTGACGACCAAAGCGAGATCCGGCTTGCCGGAGGCCTTGAGGCCGGCGGTGACGCCGGCTGCCCGGAATCCCTGGGGTGCGGTGATGGTCACGGGGCTACTCCCTGCAGGTTGAGGCCGGCGGTTTCCGGCAGGCCGAGTGCGATGTTCATGGACTGCACGGCGCCGCCGGCAGTGCCCTTGGTCAGGTTGTCGATCACGCAGGTGACGACGACACGCCCTGCGTGGGGGTCGAATGCCACCTGCATAACAGCGTGGTTGGAACCCTGCACGGACTTGGTTGCGGGCCACTGGCCTTCCGGAAGCACGTGGACGAACGGCTCGTCCTCATACGCCTCGATCCAGGCCAGGCGCAGCTGCGCGGCAGTGGTGCCGGCCTTCACCTTCGCGGTGGCGGTAGTCAGGATGCCGCGGCTCATCGGGGCCAGCGTAGGCGTGAAGGAGACGGTGACCTGCTCCCCCGCCGCGTTGGAGAGGCCCTGCTCGATTTCCGGGGTGTGCCGGTGTCCGCCGCCCACTCCATAAGGGCTCATGGAACCCATGACCTCGGACCCGATCAGGTTGACCTTGGCGGCCTTACCCGCGCCCGAGGTGCCGGAGGCGGAAACGATCACGACGTCGTCGGGTTCCAGCAAGTGGGCGGCGAACCCAGGCGTCAGCGCCAGGAGGGCGGACGTCGGGTAGCAGCCGGGGACGGCGATGCGCTTTGCACCCTTGAGGGCCTCCCGCTGCCCGGGCAGCTCCGGAAGCCCGTAGGGCCAGGTGCCGGCATGGGCGGAGCCGTAGAACTTTTCCCAGGCGGCAGGGTCTTCGAGGCGGTGGTCGGCGCCGGCGTCGATCACCACTGTCCCCTCCGGCAGTTGGGCCGCGATCCCAGCGGAGGCACCGTGCGGCAGCGCCAGGAAGACGACGTCATGGCCGGAGAGGTTTTCCACCGTGGTGTCCTCAAGGATGCGGCTGGCAAGTCCATGCAGGTGCGGCTGCAATTCCCCCAGACGCGATCCGGCGTTGCTGTGGGCCGTGATGGCACCGATGGTCACGCCGGGGTGCCCGGCAAGAAGGCGGAGGACCTCTCCTCCGGCGTAGCCGCTGGCTCCCGAGACCGCAACAGAAATAGTCATGCTCCGACTATACAGCAATAGTTATGCATAGGTACCGATAATTATGCATAGACATTGGCTAAAGGACGCGTGCCCACTTGTCCTCCCGGACATTCCTGTCCCTAGGATGGTTTCGGCAGCCGGGTCCGGAAACGCCGGGACCCGCGAAAGGAGAGCCATGACGCACGCAATCGTCGCACGGCAGGCAGGCGGTCCGGAAGTCCTTGACTACGTTGAAGTTGAACCTCCCACTCCAGGCCCCGGACAATTGCTGATCCATGTCGGAGCGGCGGGCGTCAACTTCATCGACACGTACAAGCGCAGCGGCACCTACAAAGTGCCATACCCCTTCACACCCGGCTCGGAGGCCGCGGGCACGGTGGAAGCAGTCGGCGACGGCGTGACCGGTTTCGCCGTAGGCGACCGGGTAGCCACCGCTGAGGGTATCGAGTGCTACGCAGACTATGCGCTCGTTGATGAGGACGCTGCGCTGCCGGTACCCAAGGGCCTGGACGTTTTCACCGCCGCAGCCCTTCCGCTGCAGGGCGTCACTGCGCACTACCTGATGAATTCGACCTTCAAGGTGGAGCCCGGCCACAAGGTGCTGCTGCATGCCGGCGCCGGCGGCGTGGGGTTGCTGTTGATCCAGCTGTTGAAGGCACGCGGGGCAGAAGTCATCACCACCGTCTCCACAAACGAAAAGGAACAGCTGGCGCTCGACGCCGGCGCGGACCACGTGCTGCGCTACGACGGCTTCGCGGAGCGGGTCAGGGACATCACCAGCGGCACCGGCGTCGACGTCGTCTACGACGGCGTGGGAAAGGATACGTTCGACGGCTCCCTAGCAGCCTTGCGGGTCCGCGGAATGCTGGTGCTGTTCGGTGCCGCCTCGGGCCCCGTTCCGCCCTTTGACCCCCAACGCCTCAACGCCGGCGGTTCCCTGTTCCTGACGCGCCCCACCATGGGCCACTACCTGCGGGATGCAGCCGAGCGGCGCTGGCGCTCGGACGAAATTTTTGCCGCCGCCGCTGACGGCAGCCTGAAGGTCCGGATTGGCGCCCGCTACCCATTGAGCCAGGCCGGGCAGGCGCACCGCGACCTTGAGGGCCGCAAGACCACCGGCAAGGTACTTCTAGTGCCCTGACGCCGGGCCCGGTAGTGGCGGAAGTCCCCGCAACCATGGAGGTGGCGGGGACTTCCGCGTTAATACCTGCCGCCGAAGCAACCAACGGCCCCTCTAGCGCTGGACTGCTCCGAAGCGTTCAGCAGCCAGGGCCACTGCACTTTCGCGTGCCATCGAAGCTTCGTCAGCCGTCAGGGTGCGGTCAGCGGCCCGGAAACGGAGTCCGAAGGCCAGCGACTTCTTGCCTTCCTCGATGCCCTTGCCTGAGTAGACGTCGAACAGCGCCACGTCCTCAAGGAGCTCGCCGGCGCCTTCGCGCAGTGCGGCGAGAACCTCGTCCGCCGGTACGTCCGCCGGAACCACCAAGGCCACATCCTGGGTTGCCACCGGGAACGTGGAGATATGGCGGGCCACGATCACGTCCGGAGCCGCCTCGAACAGGGCGTCGGCATTGATTTCGAGGGCCACGGTCCGGGCCGGCATGTCGGACGCCGCGAGCAGCTTGGGGTGCAGTTCGCCTGCGTACCCCACGGTCTCCCCCGTCCGCAGCGCAAGTCTGGCGGTACGGCCGGGATGGAACGCCTGGTGGCTGCCCTGGCTGACCACGAGGTCCACGCCGAGGACATCGCCGGCAAGGCGGGCAACATCCAGCGCGTCGGCCCAATCCCACGCCCGGGGGGTGTGGGACGCAGCGGCCGGGGAATCATGGCCGGTGAGGACCGCTGCGAGGTGGAACGGCTGGTCCGGGACGCCGTCGAACAGGTCATCGAGTACCTCGTCGGAGGGCTTGATTCCCAGCGGCGGGATGGAGGCCGTGCCCACGCTTTCGCCGGGCAGGAACACCAGGCCGGATTCGAAGAGGGCCAGGTCGCGGAAGCCGCGCGAGTGGTTCCGCTTGGCCACCTCGATCAGCCCGGGCAGGATGGACGTCCGCAGGTAGCCGTGCTCCTCGCTGATGGGGTTGGCGAGCTTGACGGCGCTCCGCGCCGCACCCTGCTCCGCCACACCGAAGGTGTCGTTGGCGGCCTTGGACACGAACGGGTACGCCAGGACCTCGGTGAGGCCGAAGTCCGCCAGGGCCTGGATGAGGCGCCGGCGCTGCTGCTGGACACGGGTGAGGCCGCGGCCGGGAGGGGCCACCGGAAGCGTGGCGGGAATCTTGTCGTAGCCCACCAGCCGGGCGATCTCCTCGGTCAGGTCTTCCCGGGTCTCCAGGTCGCTGCGCCAGCTGGGCGGCGTAACGGTCCAGCCGCCGTCGTTCTTAACGACTCCGGCGCCCAAGTCCTCAAGGGAGGTGACGATCTGTTCCCCGGTGAAGTCGATGCCGATGCGTGCGGCAGCGAAACCGGCGGGCAGCTCGATGCTGATCGTCTCCGGAGCGGTGCCAACGTCGGTGCCGGCTTCATCCGCCGTGCCGCCGGCCAGTTCCACCAGGAGGTCCACCACGCGCTGGGCCGCGATGCCGGCCACTTGCCAGTCCACGCCGCGCTCGAAGCGCTTGGAGGCCTCGGACGGCAGCTTGTGCCGGCGCCGCGAGCGCCCGATGGACACCTCGTCGAAGTGCGCCGACTCCACCAGGACGTTCGACGTCGAATCGCTCACTTCAGTCGCCGCGCCGCCCATGACGCCGGCGATCCCGATGGCGCCGGAGTCGTCGGTGATCAGCAGGTCCTCGGCGTCAAGGGTGCGTTCCTTGCCGTCCAACGTGGTGATCTTCTCGCCGGCGGAAGCGCGCCGCACCACGATGTCCCCGGACAGCTTGTCCAAGTCGTAGCAGTGGGTGGGCTGGCCCAGCTCGAGCATGACGTAGTTGGAAATGTCCACCGGCAGCGAGATGGAACGGATGCCGGCCAGCCGGAGCCGGGACACCATCCACTGCGGCGTCGGCTTCGTTGCATCCACTCCACGAACGGTGCGTGCTACGAAGCGGTCGCAGCCGGGCTTGCCGTAGATGGGGGCATCGTCATTGAGCTTGATGCCGTAGCCTCCTGAAAGCTCCGCAGGGGCCTGGACCTTGGTTGCCGGGTCCGTGAAGGCGGTACCCGTAGCGTGCGCGTACTCACGGGCCACGCCACGGATGGAGAAGGCGTAGCCGCGGTCCGGGGTGACGTTGATTTCCGCGGCCTGGTCGTAGAGGCCCAGGAGCTCCATGGCGTCAGCGCCCACTTCCGGGTCAAGCCCGATGCGGGACAGCACCAGGATGCCGTCGTGGTCCTCGCCGATGCCCAGTTCGCGGACGGAAGCGATCATGCCGGCTGAGAGGTGCCCGTAGGTCTTGCGGGCGGAGATGTGGAAGTCGCCGGGCAGGACTGCCCCCGGAAGGGTGACCACCACCTTGTCGCCCTCAACGAAGTTGTGCGCGCCGCAAACGATGCCCTGGACGCCGGACGGGTCGATGCCCTTGCCGGTGAGCTTCTGTTCCTGCCCTTCGGGGACCACGCGGACCTGGCACCAGTTGATGGTCTTGCCGTTGCTCTGCGGTTCCTTGACCAGGCTGAGGACCTGGCCCACCACGATGGGCCCCTGGAGGGTGTCCGTGGGGCGGTGGACCGCTTCCTCCTCGAAGCCGACCTTGACCAGCTCTGCCATGACGTCTTCGGCCGTTGCTCCGGCCGGTACTGCCGCGAATTCACGCAGCCATGAAAGTGGGATACGCACTGTTAGATCTCCATCCCGAAGTGCTCGCTGAACCGTACATCGCCTTCGATCATGTCGCGCATGTCCCCCACCTCGTTGCGGAACATGAGGGTGCGCTCGATGCCCATCCCGAAGGCAAAACCTGAATAGACGTCCGGGTCGATGCCCGCGGCGCGCAGGACGTTGGGGTTGACCATGCCGCAGCCGCCCCACTCGATCCAGGCCGGCCCGCCCTTGGCGCCGGGGTGGAAGATGTCCAGCTCGGCGGAGGGCTCGGTGAACGGGAAGTAGTTGGGGCGCAGCCGGATCTGGGCTTCATCGCCGAACATCTGCCGGGCGAAGTGCTCCAGGGTGCCGCGGAGGTCGGCCATGCTTAGGTTCTTGTCAATGGCCAAGCCTTCGAACTGGTGGAACACCGGCGTGTGGGTGGCGTCCAGCTCGTCGGTGCGGAACACCTTGCCGGGGCACAGCACGTAGATGGGCACCTCGCGCTCCAACATGGACCGCACCTGCACCGGTGAGGTGTGGGTGCGCATCAACAGGTGGGCTTCCGGAGGTTCCACGAAGAAGGTGTCCTGCATTTCGCGGGCAGGATGGTCCGGCTTGAAGTTCAGGGCGTCGAAGTTGAACCACTCCGACTCCACCTCCGGGCCTTCGGCGATTTCCCAGCCCATGCCCACGAAGATGTCCGCCACGCGGTCCTGCAGCGTGGAGAGCGGGTGGCGGGCACCGGCACGGCGGCGGCGCGGAGCGGCCGTGACGTCCACGGTTTCCTCCACCAGGATCCGGGCGTCGTTTTCTGCCTCCAGCACTTCGGCACGCTCGGCGAGCGCCTTGTTGACCTTCCCGCGGGAGGCACCCATCAGCTTTCCGGCGAGCGCCTTCTGGTCCTTGGGCAACCGGCCGATCTCGCGGTTGGCAAGGCTGAGCGGGGACTTCTCGCCACTGTGGGCAAGGCGCACCGCCTTCAGCTCGTCAAGGGTGGCCGCACCGGCGATGGCGGTGAGGGCCTGGTCTACAGCGGCGTTGATGGCGGCCTCATCCGTGGGGTTCGGGATGGCGGCGCCCGGCAAAGTTTCAGTCATCTAGTGTTCTTAGCTACGAGTCGTGGCTGCCGGCGGGCGGGGCAGCCGCGCGCGGTTTCCCGCCCGGCGCGTCCGTCGCTGGCAGGTCATGGATGAATGCTGAACGTCAGTGGCATTCAATGACCAGGTCAGGGCTCGCCGGCAGGACCGGCGGCCACTGCCCTCCAGTCTAGTTGAACCCTCCGGTTACCATGGCCTCATGACTTTGCGGCAGCGCACGGGTTTCCTTCAGGGCCCGACGGCGGCCCAGCGGCTCAGGCGGGCAGCCAACCTCCTTAACGGAAGCACCCTGGCCGGGCTCGCCGTCGCCCTCGCCGCCCGGACGCGCATCAGCCGAGGTCCCCGCGGCATGGTCATTGCCGCAGATTACCGCTGGCGGTTGCCCTTTGCGCACGCCTACACCCTGGGCAACGTGGTGCTGTGCCGCAGCACGGCTGCGGAGCTGGTCTCCCGCCCGGCACTCCTGGGGCATGAGGAACGGCACTGCACCCAGTACGCGTGGTGCCTGGGGCTGCCGTTTATCCCGTTGTACCTCGCAGCCGCGGGCTGGTCGGTGCTGCGGACGGGAAATCCGGGGACGGCGAACATTTTTGAAATGCGGGCGGGGCTGGCCGCGGGCGGTTACCCCCTTACGGGGAGGCGGATGTGATGGTTCAGGACCCGCACGTGCAGGTTGGCGCCGGCACGGTCACCGTGACGGGAACGGGCTCCGCGGAGGCGGCCCCGGACCTGATGCTGGTTTCGGTAGGCGTGGAGTGCCGGGCCGGGTCGGTGCAGGAAGCGTACTCGGCGGCCGGCGAGGCCCTGGCTGCGGTGGGATCCGTCCTCCGCGGCCGCGGCGTTGCCCCGGCTGATCTCCGGACGACAGGGCTGAGTGTCCGGGCGGACCTCGTTTGGCGGGACGGGGAAGGGCAGAAACTCGTGGGCTACGTGGCAGCCGGCAGCCTTCTGGTGAGGTTGCGGGACCTTGGCAGCGCATCGGGAACGGTTTCGGAAGCCGTGCGCGCGGCAGGGGACGCTGCCCGGCTCAACAGTCTGCAACTGGTCCTGTCCGACGATTCCGCCATCCGGGCACAGGCCCGGGACGCCGCATGGGAGGACGCGCACCACACGGCCGGGCAGTACGCCGCCCTGGCCTCGGGCAGCCTGGGACGGGTGTTGTCCGTAACGGACCAGCGGCCGGCTTCGGGGCCCGTACCGCTTGCCGGACTGCAGCGGGCCTCTGCCACCGAGTCCCTGGCCGTGGAGCCCGGGGAAAACCGGGTGGAGGCTGCCGTGACCGTCACTTGGGAGCTGCAGCACTGACGCTCTCCCGGCAGGTAAGGGGTCACGGGAGGTGTTGCGGCCTTGACTTACATTCGAACATGTTTTCGAATGGAGGAATGAGATGGGAAGCGCAAGCACTGGTGCCCACACCCAACCCCGCGGGTGCGGGCGCTCCGGCGTTGCTTCCGCTGGCGGGCCTGGTCCGCTCCGTCACCACGCCTGAGTTCGCAGGCATCACGTTCCACGAGGTCACTGCCAAATCGGTGCTCAACAGGGTGCCGTCGGGGTCGAAGATGCCGTTCGAATGGACCATCAACCCTTACCGCGGCTGCAGCCACGCCTGCGTCTACTGCTTTGCCCGCAAGACGCACACGTACCTGGATTTCGACGCCGGCATGGACTTCGACAGCCAGGTAGTGGTGAAGGTGAACGCCGCGGAGGTCCTGCGGAAGGAACTGAACAAGGCCTCCTGGACGCGCCAGCAGGTGGCACTGGGCACCAACACCGATCCCTACCAGCGGGCCGAGGGCCGGTACCGGCTCATGCCGGGAATCATTAATGCCCTGGCAGAGTCCGGCACACCCCTGTCCATCCTCACCAAGGGAACCCTGCTGGCGCGGGACATCCCGCTGCTCAAGAGCGCCGCCACGCAAGTCCCCGTAGGGCTCGGCATTTCCCTTGCCATGACCAACGAGGCCCTGTCCGAGGCGATCGAGCCCGGAACGCCCGGACCCAGGGCCCGGCTCCGGCTGGTGTCCCGGCTCCGCGAAGCGGGACTGCCCTGCGGCGTGATGGCCATGCCCATCCTGCCGTGGCTGTCCGACAGCGACGAAGCACTCGATGCGTTGTTCGGCTCGCTGGCGGCAGCGGGCGCAACCGGCGTCACCGCGGGTGCCCTGTACCTGAAGCCCGGCACAAGGGAATGGTTCATGAAGTGGATTGCGGCCAACCACCCCGAACTGGCCGGCCGCTACCGGCGGCTGTACGGCACCGGCTCCTACGCGTCCAAGGAATACCGGATGTGGCTCGCCGGCAGGGTCCGCTACTTCAAGGCGCGCCACGGCTTTTCGCATTCGTCAGGCTTCAGCCACCGTGACCTGGACAAGCCGGACCTGGACGATCCGCGCGTTGAAGAAGCGCAGTACCCGGCAGGCAGCATCCCCGCCGCCGTTCCCGGTGGCTCCCCTGCTGGTTCTGCGGCATCCCGGCCCGGAGTGCAGGACTCCCTGTTCTGAATTTCTTGGGGTCTGGGGGTCAGTCGCAGGAGTTCAATCCTGAGCCAGGGGCTCCTGTACCGGCAACGCCACAGAGTCCAGGAGGGCGCTGACAATCGGATAATCCGCCGGGATCCAGGGCAGGCCAAGGACGGCCTCCCGGTTTTGCAGGTCCATCCACCGCAGTTCGTCGTGGTCTTCAAGCGGCATGGCCTCGCCGCTGGTCACTTCAGCGAACCACACCCGCATGCTGGCACGATCATTGAGCGGCCAGCCTTGGGGTTCCGCCGCGGGCAGCTCCGAACCCAGGCGGACATCGATGCCCAGTTCCTCGGCGAGTTCGCGCACCAGCGCTGTTTCGGGTTTCTCGCCGGGTTCCACCTTGCCTCCTGGAAACTCCCACAGCCCGGCCAGGTGCTCCGGGGCGCTCCTCCGCGCCACCAGCATTGCCGCCGGCTGGGCCAGGTTGTCCACCACTGCTCCGCCCACTACCTGTATCAGTCCAGTCACCGGCTCATTCTATGGGCCACAATGGGAATGTCCGGAACAGCATCCGGCAGTCCACCGACGCCACAGGAATAGCTCCTGCCCGCCCGGGGTTTGCCACATTGTCCGGATCTTCCTGCCCCATTGCCGTGGCACCGTCCAATCAATGTTCCACCTTCGAAAAGCAGGCATATGAGCAGCGTTCTTTCCCCGTCCACGGCAGCCGGCACCAAGGCCCCCAATATCGGCATGGCCATCTTTGCGCTGGCCATGGGCGGTGTGGGCATTGGTGTCACCGAATTCACCATGATGGGCCTGCTGAAGGAAGTGGAACAGGGACTGGGGATCAGCACGCCCGAGGCCGGCCACCTGATCTCCGCCTACGCGCTGGGAGTGGTGATTGGCGCTCCCCTGCTGGCCGCCGTCGGAGCCAAGCTCCCCCGCAAAAAACTGGCACTGGGGCTCCTGCTGTTCTTCACGGTGGCCAACCTAAGTTCTTTCATCGCCCCTGACTACGGGTCGATGCTCCTATCCCGCTTTGCCGCCGGCCTCCCGCACGGGGCCTTCTTCGGAGTTGCTGCCGTCATCGCCGCCTCCCTGGTCCCTGCCACCCGGCGCGGCTGGGCCATCTCGATGGTCATGGCCGGGCTCAGCGTCTCCAACGTGGTGGGCGTACCGTTTGCCACGTGGCTGGGCCAGACCTTCGGCTGGCGGCTGCTGTTTGTCCTGGTGGGTGCCATCGGACTGCTGGCGTTGGCCATGGTGTGGAAGTTCGTCCCCTTCCAGGCCGCCCACCCCGACGCGAGCATCCGGCGTGAGCTTGGCGCCCTCAAGCGGCTGCAGGTGTGGCTGGCCCTTATGGTGGGCATCGTGGGTTTCGGCGGCTTCTTCGCCACCTACACCTACATCGCGCACACCATGACCGCGGTGGCCGGAATCCCGTCCGCACTGATCCCCGTGGTGGTGGCGCTGTATGGGCTGGGCATGGTGGCCGGGAACATTGTCGGCGGCCGGCTGGCTGACAAGTCCGTCATGGGCACCCTGTACCGGGTCCTCCCGGCCGTTGCCGTGGCCCTCGTGGTTTACGCTGTGGCCGCGAACTGGCCGTGGAGCGCCATGGTCATGGTGTTCGTGGTGGGTGCCTCCGGCTCCATGCTGATTCCCGCCCTGCAGACCCGGCTGCTGGACGCCTCGCCGGACGCTCCGTCGCTGGCATCGTCGCTGAACCATGCCGCCCTGAACGTGGCCAATGCCTTGGGAGCGTTTCTCGGCGGCCTTGTCATTGCCCTCGGCTGGGGTTTCACCGCCCCGGCACTCGTTGGCGCCGTCCTGGCACTCCTCGGTTTCGGTGTGGCCCTCTTCAGCGGCCTGATGGAACGCAAGCGGCCGTTGGCTGCCTGAGCCTGCCAGGGCGGTCCCTGCCTGGGTTCCCGCGGACGTTCGACGGCGAAAAGCTTCCCTGGACGAAGGCCTAACGATGCTGCAACGCCGCCACCGGGGCTACTGACTTTAGGGGGTGCTTATGTTAGCTTGAGCCTCATCGGGACTATTAATCCCGGTCACAATAAGGAGGAGACATGGGTTTTCTTGCTTGGATTATTTTGGGCCTGATTGTTGGGGCCATCGTTAAAGCCGTAATGCCCGGACGGGTTGGCGGCGGCTGGGTGACCAGCCTCATCCTGGGTGTCGTCGGAGCCATTGTTGGCGGCTGGATTGGCAGCCTCCTGTTCAACAAGGGCGATCTTGCCTTCTTCGACCTCGGCACCTGGATTCTCGCTATCGTCGGCGGCCTGATTGTCGCCGGCATCTACGGAGCAGTCACCGGACGCGGAAAAGCCAGCCGCGCACCCTGATCGCTCTGTCAACCAATTACCCACGGGCCCCGGAATTCCGGGGCCTTTCTTTGTGTGCGGGGCCGGCCGCCGTCGTCCCGTGCTTGTGCCTTGGTCCTGCCCCCGGGCGTCCTATCCGACGCCTCCGGTGCCCGCCGCAGCCTCAACCCTGCGCTGGGACCGGGCGCTGGCGTACAGGCATACGGTGGCTGCGGTCCCAAGGTTGAGGCTTTCGGCAGCGCCATAAACAGGAACAGCCACCCGATGGTCAGCAAGCTCCAGTTCCTCCGGCGAAAGCCCCTGGGCTTCGTTTCCGAAGAGCCAGGCGGTAGGCCCGGCGAGGTCGTAGACGGATTCAGGACCGGCACCGGTCAGCCTGCGCCGGGCGCTTTCATCCTGCAGCACATCCAGGTCCAGCTGTCCGTAACCGTCCGCCGCGAGGATGCCGATGCCGCGCGCCTTGCACTCCGCGGCCAGCTCCGCAGGGTCCGCGGCCAGGACGACCGGAAGGTGGAACAACGACCCGGCGGTGGACCGGACCGCTTTGGGGTTATAAATGTCCACGCTGGACGCCGTGAAGACCACCGCGTCGGCGCCGGCGGAGTCTGCCGCACGCAGTACGGTTCCCGCGTTGCCAGGGTCCCTGACCTGGCACAGGACGGCAATCAGGCGGGGGCCGGCGTCCAGCACTTCCGCCAGGGAAACGTCCACAAAGCGGCAGACGGCGACGATCCCCTGCGGATTCACAGTGTCGGCCATGGCGGCCAGGACGTCTTCGGTGGCCACCCGTGCGTTGGTGCCCTGTGCGAGCTCTTCGAACTCGGGAAAACGGTCAAGGCAGCTTTCGCTGGCAAAGACTTCCGTGACCACTCCGGGAGCGCCAGCCGCAAGGCGCTGCTGGTGGAGCTTGAGGGCCTCCCGGACGGCCTGCGGACCTTCGGCAAGGAACTGGCCGCGCTTTAAACGGGCCGGGCGCCCTGCAAGTTTCGCCACGTCCCTGACCCGATCGGCTCGGGGGTTGGACAGTGGAAGATCTTGCGGGCGCCCGGTTTCGTTCATACAAGAACTGTAGTAGCTGCTGCCACCTGTTCCTGAATGGGCCCCTCAGGCGAGGGGCGGCAGCATAGACTAGGCTGCGGCAACCTTCTTGGCGGAGGTGTCTGCCGGCAGGGAGTCCTTGGCAACCTGGACCAGAGCGGCGAAGGCGTTGGCGTCGGAGACGGCAAGCTCGGCCAGCATACGGCGGTCAACCTCAACCTCGGCGGCCTTCAGGCCCTGGATGAGGCGGTTGTAGGTCAGGCCGTTGGCGCGGGAAGCAGCGTTGATGCGCTGGATCCACAGGCGGCGGAAGTCGCCCTTCTTCTTCTTGCGGTCGCCGTAGCTGTACACAAACGAGTGCAGCAGCTGCTCTTTGGCCTTGCGGTACAGGCGCGAACGCTGTCCGCGGTAACCCTTTGCCCGTTCAAGGACAACCCGGCGCTTCTTGTGGGCGTTAACCGCCCTCTTCACACGTGCCACGTGCGTACTCCTTCGAAAATCTGATCCCAAGCATCTGTTGCCGGTAATCCGGCGGCGGCCTGAGAAGGCTGTTTGGCAGGTGACCGGCCACCAGGGGGCGGCCCGTCAGTAAAACTTGGGAACTAGATGCCGAGCATCTTCCGGATGACCTTGGCGTCGCCCTTGAAGACGATCTTGTCGCCGGCGAGGCGACGGGTCAGGCGGGTGGACTTGTGCTCCAGGTAGTGGCGGCGGTTGGCCTGCTGGCGGCGCAGCTTGCCGCTGCCGGTCAGCTTGAAGCGCTTCTTAGCACCACTGTGGGTCTTCATCTTCGGCATGGGAACCGATCTCCTTACGTTTCTGCTGGCCCGGGGGCCGCAGTTCTATCGCGCAGCCGCCCCTGCGGGCAGCATGCTGGTTGCTGACTGCCGGAGGGCGGACCCCCGGCAGCTGTGAACTAGTTGGTCTTCTTGCCGGCCGGCTTCGGCACTGCCTTGGGGGCAGGGCGTGCAGCAGGCTTGGGCGCGGCAGGCCTGGCCACCGGCTTCGGCGGGGCAGGCACGGCAGCCGGCTTCGGTGCGGCCGGGGCAGCAGCTTCCGGCTTGGCCGCAGCAGCAGGTTTGGGCGCCGGAGCGGCCTTCGGCGCAGCCGCCTTCGGAGCTTCCTGCTTCGGAGCGGCAGCCTTGGGGGCTTCCTGCTTCGGCACTTCCTGCTTGGGCGCCGCAGCCTTCGGAGCTTCCTGCTTCGGAGCGTCCGCCTTCGGAGCTTCCTGCTCCGGAGCGGCAGCCTGGGGCTCGGTGGACACGGTGAAGCCTTCCGGCAGGAGGTCCGCCAGTGACTGCGTCATGGGGGCCTGGTCCTGGCCGGAGGTGTCAACGCGCCCGGAAGCCTTGGCTTCGTTCTGCGCCTTGGCCTCGGCGCGCTGCGTGGCACGACGTGCCTCAGCCTTGGCCTCGGCCTTGTTCTTCAGCGGGCCAACCACCATGACCATGTTGCGTCCGTCGATGCGCGGGCTGGACTCCACCACGCCAACTTCGGCGACGTCGTCCGCGAAGCGCTGGAGCAGGCGGATGCCCATCTCCGGACGCTGCTGCTCACGGCCACGGAACTGGATCATGGCCTTGACCTTGTCCCCGGCACCGAGGAAGCGAAGGGCGTGGCCGCGCTTGGTCTCGTAGTCGTGGGTGTCGATCTTCAGGCGGAAGCGGATTTCCTTCAGAACGGTGTTCGTCTGGTTCTTCCGGGCCTCACGTGCCTTGACCGCGGCCTCGTACTTGTACTTGCCGAAGTCCATCAGCTTGCACACCGGAGGCTTCGCCTGAGGTGCAACTTCAACGAGATCAAGGTCGGATTCGGCAGCCAGGCGCAGGGCATCCTCAATACGGACGATTCCTACCTGTTCACCTGCAGGTCCGACCAGCCGCACCTCGGGGACGCGGATACGCTCATTGATTCTTGGCTCGCTAATGTTAAAGCTCCTGTGTTTGTTGTTGTTTCCGGCAAATAGAGAAGGCCCCCAATTGCCGGAGCAATCGAAGGCCTCGAAGAGGTTGGCTCAGCAACCCCTTAACGGAGCCGCACATGCACAGTCCCGGCAAATGCCGGCCCATGCCCAACCAGGTACCCGGCAACCTTGCGCCCCTGTACATTCCGATGGAACGCCTGGGACAGCGGCTGACGCGGGTGGGAGAGAACTCCGCTTGCAAACTGCATGCCATTCTACAGAAAAAATTCCCGCCAACGCCGGAAAGCGCTGTTGGGAACCTGATTGTTGGAACAATCCCTGAAATAACGACATCCAGTCGGTCTGTGTCAAGCTTACCAGTATGAGCACCTCAGACAGTAATTCGTACGTCTTCGAGCCCGGCGACGCAGGCGCAGACGTTTCACAGCAGATCCGGGACATCTCGGAGGTTCCCGCCATCGAGGTCATCACCACGGCCGCGGTTCACCTCATGAGCGCGGCCGCGGTAAAGCTTGGCCTGGCCGCGGAAGACAACGCAGCCGAACTCAAGGACCTGGACGAGGCCCGGAAACTGATCACGGCATTGGCCGGCCTGGTCACCGCCGCCGCCCCGGAGATCGGCTCCCAGCACGCCGGACCCTTGCGCGACGGCCTGCGGTCCCTGCAGCTGGCCTTCCGCGAAGAGTCGCTGATTCCGGATGCACCGGGCAAGGGCCCGGGCGAAAAGTACACCGGGGCAGTGAACTAAGGAAGAACTCCTCCGAGCAACGCCCGACGGCGGGACGGCCTTTGGAAGGTCGTCCCGCCGTCGCGCTTTAACACCGTCCATTGCTCCGTATCTGCCGTTTAGCGGGGCCAAAAGGACAAATAGGTGGGCCCACGCCCGCAGGGTTCCCTGGCCGAGCCTGCGAGGTGAGGGCGCGGGTGGGGAGCAATCGATGACGCGCAACCGGTCAGGCGGCAGCCCTGCGGCGCCGCTGCTGGAGCGCCAGGCCGACCAGGCAGAGGACAACGCCTGCAATGCCGACGGACAGGAAGCCTCCGGAAGGCCCCATGACGTCGATGAAGACCCCTGCCAGCGGGGAGCCCAGGGCAACGCCGGCCGTCAGGGCTGAGCCGTACCAGCCCATGGCCTCGCCACGCCGCTCCTCGGACACGAGATCCGCCACCTTCTCGGAGGCCGCCGACAGCACCGGAGCGCACAGCAGGCCCGGCAGCACGGAGATGAAGGCCAGCGTCCAGGTGTCGTGGGCGAAGGCCATCGGCAGGGTGAATGCGGCCATGCCCAGCAGCAGGCAGATGGGCGGGACAGGCCGGTGCATGGCCCCGTAGATTAAACCGCCGACGACGGAAGCGGCGCACCAGAAGACGAAGACGATGCCGATCTCACTTTGGTGTCCGCCGATTTCCAGTGCGGCGACAATGCCGACGTCGGTGCCGCTGAGGACCATTCCGGCGCCGGCGGCCACGGCGAAGAGTGCAGCTACCGTGGCGGTGAACCACGAAAAGCCGCCAGCCAGCTTCCCCCTCAGGCCCTGGGCGGCGCTGGTGGCTGCCCCTGCGGGGGCCAGTTCCGCGGCGGCTTCCTGCACATGGGCCGGAGCGGTGGAAACGACGGCAACTTCGGCGGCATGCTGCTCATCCTCGGCGCCTTCGACTGTCAGGCCCTGGCTGCGCGTGGGCGGGTTGAACCACATGAGGAACAGTCCGGCAAGCGACGTTGAAACTCCCACCACGGTGAGGCCGGCAGTAGTGAAGCCGCTCGTGGCCACGACCGCGCCGGCGGCCGGCCCGATCATGAACACCACTTCCGTGGTGATGGCATCGAGGGCGAACGCCGTGCGGCGCTGCTCGCCCTCCGCGAGGACGCCAAGGGATTGCCGCACAACGCTGAAGATGGGCAGCGTCAGCAGGCCGCCGACGAAGACCAACGGCAGGAGCCACTGGTAGGACACGTGCGGCACAATCGACCAGATCACCGTCTCCGAGATCACCGACGGGATGAGCGCCCTCCGAAGGCCCGCCGTGTCCACCCGCCGCCCGCGCCACGGGGCACCAAGCGCGATGCCGATGGTCATGACGGCTGCGGCGGCACCGGCCGCGGCATAGCCCTGGCCCAGGGTGAGGACGATGTGCAGCGTGAGCAGAACGCCGGCGGCCGAGTGCGGGATCCGGGCAACCATGCCCACCAGCAGCAGCCGGCGGATAGGCCGGATGGCGAGCAACTCCCGGTAGAGAGCGAAATTCACGAAAGCGTCCTTCAGGATGCGCCGCAGCCTGGCAGGGATCACCCATCCGGCTGGCGGCTAGTCGGGAGCGCGCCTCAGTTTAATCTCAAGGGAATCGACGCGCTCCCCAAACAATACATTCCGGGACCACTCCGCCTGCAGGCCCGCTACCAGTTGCTGCACACCGGCGGCGTCCAGGCCGTCCTCAAGGTACAGCACCACCTGCAGTTCCGGGCCGGCACCGCCACCGGGGACTACTGCTCCATCGGCGGCCCTGGCGGCCACTCCCCTGCCGGGCAGGAGTTCGAGCCGGCGGATGGCGGCGAAGCCTGAGGCCGCGCGGCCCATTTCGGCGGCCAGTTCGGGGTCCTCGTAGGAGGGGATCCAGTCGTGCTGCTTGGCGAGTGCCCAGACGCCTGGCCTGCGGACTACGAACGTCACGTCGGCGCCCGGGTCCAGGACCAGGAGTTCGGCTCCTTCGGCCACTGCCGAGAGGGCCGCCCTGGCGGCGTAGACGGCCACCGGCCTCGCCTCGGGATGCCATGCAGACAGCGCGGCGGCCGAGGTGAACGCCGGCAGTGCGGTCCTCCCGTCGGCTGCCTTCAGCGTCACCAGTGCCATGTCCGCCTGCTTGTCCGCGTGAAGCCCGTGGGCAGTTTCTTCCTCTTCGGCCAGCTGCGCCACGATCGGAATGAAGACCCGCGCAGTTGCCAGCGAGGCAACCACCGCTTCTTCACCGCCCCGGCCCTCGCGGAGCGCGGCAACGGCGGCGAGGTAACCGGCGTCGGCCGTTCCGTCGTCGTCCTCGAAGTTATGGATCTTGGCATCGTCGCCGGTGAGGCTCCGCCCGGCCCACGGCTGGCCCGCGGAATCCGTGGCACCACCGGCACCGGCCAGCGCTGCTGCGATATGTCCGGGCAGCCGGCGGGCTGCGGGGGGTTGCGGTTCCTCGACGTTGGACATGGAAGTAATGCGCCCGGCCCTAGCGCCGGCCTGCGACGTCGAGGGCTTCAGGGAGCGTGAAGGCTCCGGAGTACAGGGCCTTGCCCACAATGGCGCCTTCCACCCCCAAGGGGACCAGCGAGCGGAGGACCTTGAGGTCGTCCAGGCTGGAGATTCCGCCGGAGGCCACCACCGGCTTGCCCGTCTTCTCCACCATCTGCCGCAGGAGTTCCACATTCGGTCCCTGCAGCGTGCCGTCCTTGGTCACGTCGGTCACCACGTAGCGGGCGCAGCCGGCCTCTTCCAGGCGGCCCAGGACGTCCCACAGGTCTCCGCCCTCCTTGGTCCATCCGCGGCCTGCAAGGGTGGTGCCACGGACGTCGAGTCCGACGGCGATCTTGTCGCCGAAGCGGTCGATGGCCCGGGCGGTCCACTCGGGGTTCTCCAGTGCTGCGGTGCCCAGGTTGACGCGGGCAACGCCCAGGTCAAGAGCTGCTTCGAGGGTCTCGTCGTCGCGGAGCCCGCCGGAGAGTTCCACCTTAATGTCCAGCCGGCCCACCACCTCACGGAGCAGTTCCGCGTTGGATCCGCGCCCAAAAGCGGCGTCGAGGTCCACCAAGTGGACCCACTCGGCGCCCTGCTGCTGCCAGTTGAGCGCCGCTTCGAGGGGGGTGCCGTAGCTGGTTTCGCTGCCGGCCTCGCCCTGGACCAGCCGAACGGCCTGGCCGTTAACGACGTCGACGGCGGGCAGCAGTTCAAGTACCGGCAGGTCATGTGCGCTGGTCATACTCATCCTCGGTGTTGGTTCTCGGGCCCAGGGCATTTGGCTGGGATCTGGGCGGGGTTGGGGCTGCCGTTGCGGGTGTACCGGACGGCCTGCCAATGGCGGTCGGACCACCGGTGGGTGGTCAGCTGGCCGGCAGCGTGAGCAAATAGGCGGCAAGCAGCGACATGGCGGCCAGGACGTAGAAGGCAACCTGCGTCCAGACGGGCTTGCGCTGCTGCCTGAACGCGATGCCGCCGCCAATCAGAAGGCCGGCGAGGCCCGTCAGCAGTACGGACCACATCTAGGCGCCGCTGCCGGCATCGGCCGATGCTGCTCCGGGGCCGGTCTCGCCGTTGGCCGGTTTGCGCAGGCCTTCCACCCAATTGCGCAGCAGGCGCGCGCCGGCGTCTCCTGACTTTTCCGGGTGGAACTGGGTGGCGCAGAGCGGGCCGTTTTCAACCGCCGCAATGAATGGAGCGCCGTGCTCGGACCAGGTGACCATCGGCGGAGCCATCCGCGGCTGGATCACATCGAAATTCCATTCCTGAACGCCGTACGAGTGCACGAAGTAGAAGCGCTCATTTTCGACGCCGGCAAAGAGTTTGGAACCTTCAGGAACCTTGACGGTGTTCCAACCCATGTGCGGGACAACTTCCGCGGGAAGGGCCTCCACCTTTCCGGGCCATTCACCGATGCCTTCGGCTTCGGTGCCGTGTTCCACGCCGGCCTCGAACAGGACCTGGAGGCCTACGCAAATGCCCAGCACGGGGCGGCCGCCGGCAACGCGCCTGCCGATCAGCCGGATGCCGTCCACTGCCTTGAGTTCGCGCATCACGGTTTCGAAGGCGCCGACGCCGGGCACCACCAGTCCGTCCGCGTTCAGCACGTCCTCCGGCTTGGAGCTAAGGATCACTTCCGCGCCGGCACGTTCCAGCGCACGCACGGCGGACCGGACGTTCCCGGAACCGTAGTCCAGCACGGTAACGGTCGGCTTACCCTCGGGGGACGGCAGCTTTTTCGAGGCTGATGGGTCCAGGATGGCCCCGTCCTTCAGGACCTGCCCGCTCACAGCGCGCCCTTGGTGGACGGGATGCCCTCAACGCGGGGATCCGGTTCAACGGCGGCGCGGAGGGCACGGGCGAAGGCTTTGAACTGAGCCTCGACAATGTGGTGCGGGTCCCGGCCGGCCAGTACGGTCATGTGCAGGCAGATGCCGGCGTGCAGCGTGATGGCTTCAAAAACGTGGCGGGTCAGGGAACCAGTGAAGTGGCCGCCGATCAGGTGGTACTCCTGGCCCGCCGGCTCGCCGCCATGCACCAGGTAGGGGCGGCCGGAGACATCCACCACCGCATTGGCAAGCGCTTCATCCAGCGGCACAGTGGCCTCACCGAAACGTCGGATTCCCGCCTTGTTGCCCAGGGCAGTACGCAGGACCTCGCCGAAGGTGATGGCAACGTCCTCCACGGTGTGGTGGACGTCAATGTGGGTGTCGCCGGTGGCCTTGACCGTCATGTCGATCAGGGAGTGCTTGCACAGGGCGGTCAGCATGTGGTCGTAGAACGGCACCGACGTATCGATGTCCGAAACTCCGGTTCCGTCGAGGTTGATCTCCACGAGTACGGAGGACTCGCTGGTGGCACGCTCCATGCGGGCGGTCCGGGCCGCAGCCGTATTCAATCCGGTTGGACTCATGGTGAAGGGATCCTTAGTGGGAGAAGAAGTGGTTCAAGGCGTCCAGCGCCGCACTACAAGTCTAGGCGGGAAGCGCGGGCCGGCCCGCAAGGATGCGTTCCAGGGAGGTAAGGAAGGCTGTGGTTTCCGCCTCAGTGCCTGCGGTAACCCGAAGGTGGCCGGGGATGCCGACGTCGCGGATCAGCACACCGGCGTCCAGCAGTTCCTGCCAGACCTGGTGGGGGTTTTCCAGGCCGCCGAAGAACACGTAGTTGGAGTCGGAGGCGGCGGGCGTCAGGCCCATCCGGGTCAGTTCCGCCACGATCCGGTCCCGCTGGGCTTTGATGTCCTGGACATCCGCCATCAGCACCTCGCGGTGCTTGAGGGCGGCAAGCGCGGTGGCCTGCGTGATGGCTGAGAGGTGGTACGGCAGGCGCACCAGCCGCAGGGCGTCGGTGACTTCCGGCGCGGCAGCCATGTAGCCAAGACGGGCGCCTGCCAGGGCGAACGCCTTGCTCATGGTGCGGGACACGATGAGCCGCTCCCGGCCGGGAAGCAGCGTCAGCGCGCTGGGCGTGCCGTCGTGCGCGAACTCATGGTAAGCCTCGTCCACGATCACAATGGCCTGGCTGTCCTCCCCGGCCTCGTAGACAGCCTCCACGACATCCAGGCCGAGCCCGGTCCCGGTGGGATTGTTGGGCGAGCAGAGGAACACGATGTTCGGTTGCAGTTCCTTGACCTGCCGCGCGGCCGACTCGGCGCTCAGGTCGTATCCTTCGGCACGCTCCCCGGTGATGTACTGAGTGTCGGTCCCGCTGGCCAGCAGGGGGTACATGGAGTACGTGGGCGGGAAGCCCAGGGCTGTGCGTCCCGGGCCGCCGAAGGCCTGGAGGATCTGCTGCAGGACCTCATTGGAGCCGTTTGCTGCCCATACGTTGGTCTCGTCAAGGCCATGCCCGAGGTACTCCGCCAAGGCTTTCCGAAGTTCGGTGAACTCCCGGTCCGGGTACCGGTTCAGGCCTGCTGCGGCCTCCGTGACAGCCTCGCTGATGGCTGCGCGGACGTCGGCGGGGACACCATGGGTGTTCTCATTGACGTTCAGAAGGATGGGGACGTCCAGTTGGGGCGCCCCATAAGGGGTGAGCCCGCGAAGGTTGCTGCGAAGGGGAAGCCGGTTCAGACGCTCTAGCTGGTCGTTCACCTGAACAGTTTAGTTGCCGCAGCAACGACCGGAAAATGTGACGGGTCCTGTTCGCCCTCGGCGTGCGCCCCGGCCGCTGGCGGCGGATGGGCAGCGGGTTCAGTGTGTAGGGACGAACAGCTGCTGCCCCGGCAGGACGGATCCGGCGCTGAGGTTGTTGAGCTGGACGATATCCGCGACCACGTCCCGGGCATCGCGGCCCGGATCAACCGCACCGGCGATGGTCCACAGCGACTGGCCCGGCTGCACCGTCACGGTGACCGTGGGTGTCACCGCCAGGTCCGAGACGGAGTCGGAGGCCTTGGCCGGAGAGTTGAAGAACCCCGACAGCGACAGCAGGAGAACCGCGAGGAGTACCAACGGAACGCCGATCAGGACGATCCGTCCCCGCCGGGTGAGCCGCAGGGGCGCGGGTGAAGCTGAAACCTGGTGACGAGATGAAGCTGACATGAACTGAGCCCTCCTGGACCTGCCGTGCTGCCCGGGTGTCCACCCGCGGCCGCCCCGACCATTCAGACCGCGGCCCGGAACTTCCTCCGGCCACGTTTTCGAATAGGGCATGCGCTGGTTAGAACACATGTTCGAACTTTACTTGTTTAAGTTTTAGCACCTATCAACGAATAATGTCGAGACTCGCTAGAACAAATGTTTGAAAAAGCAATGTGGCTGGCCTAGCTTTGAACCTAAGAACATCCACCCCTGAAGTTGAACAGCAGGGTCTGACAATGACAGTGGGAGTGCTTCCGGCGGCGCTGTAAAAAGCGCTGTGGCGGAAGGTCCGGCGGCAAGCGAAAGGCATTGGCGAATATGGCAGCAGCAGCCGCCGGGGGCAGGACCGCCCCGCAAAGCAAGAGGACCGCCAAGGGCCTGACGGCCAGGCAAAAGAAGATTCTCGAAACCATCCAGCGCTCGGTCAATGAGAACGGGTACCCGCCCTCCATGCGCGAAATCGGCGATACCGTGGGGCTGGCAAGCCTGTCCAGCGTGACGCACCAGCTGTCCCAGCTGGAAAAACTGGGTTACCTTCGCCGCGATCCCAAGCGGCCGCGCGCCATGGAAGTGCTGATGCCCCTCACGCTGGACGGCGGTGCCGGTAAGGCCGCAGGCACCTCTCCTGCGCCCCAGCCCGCCGGTGGTGGCGCCTCGGTGACCGAGCTTCCCACTGCGCTCGATACGGCAATGGTTCCGCTTGTGGGCAGGATCGCTGCCGGCGGTCCCATCCTGGCCGAGCAGCTGGTCGAGGATGTCATGCCCCTCCCCCGCCAGCTTGTGGGCCAGGGCGAGCTCTTCATGCTGCGGGTGGCGGGCGACTCCATGGTGGACGCCGCCATCTGCGACGGCGACTGGGTGGTGGTCCGGCGCCAGGTGGACGCAGCCAACGGGGACATCGTTGCAGCCCTGCTCGACGACGAAGCTACCGTTAAGACCTTCCGCCAGCGCGACGGCCACACTTGGCTGCTTCCCCAAAACACGCAGTACGAACCCATCCTGGGCGACCACGCCACCATCATGGGCAAGGTTGTCTCGGTCCTGCGTTCGCTCTAGCCCATTCTCTTCGGCGAAAACACACCGGCCCAAAATCCAGCCGGAGGTCCCCAATCTGCCGCAGGCCCGCCCCGGTTCCACCGGCGCGGGCCTGCGGCACTTCCGGATCTACCGGAGCGCGTCCGCGCCGAGCCTGGTGAGGGCTGCCAGCGCCTTGCTGCGGTCCGTGGTTGCCCAGAACGGCGGCAGGGCGCCCCGCAGGAATCCGGCGTACCGCTCGGTAGCCAGCCGGGAGTCGAGTACGGCCACCACACCCTTGTCTCCTGTTGACCTGATAAGCCGCCCGGCGCCCTGGGCCAGCCGGATGGCAGCGTGGGTGGCTGAAACGGACATGAAGCCATTGCCGCCCGCCTGCGCCACGGCGCGCGAACGCGCCGTCATCAGCGGATCGTCGGGCCGCGGGAACGGGATCCGGTCAATCACCACCAGCCGGCAGGAGCCGCCCGGGACGTCGACTCCCTGCCACAGGGACATGGTTCCGAACAGGCAGGTGTCCGGTTCATCGGCGAACTGCTTAACCAGGGCAGTCATGGTCGATTCCCCCTGGCAGAGGACGGTCATGTCCAGCTTGGGCCGGAGGGCATCGGCAGCTTCCTCGGCCGCGCGGCGTGAGGAAAACAGGCAGAGGGCTCCCCCGCCGGACGCCTTGATCAGCGCTTCCAGTTCCTCCAGCGCCTCCGGGGACACGCCGCGGCCGGGCTTTGGCAGGTGTCCGGCCACGTAGAGGATGCCCTGCTTGGGGTAGTCGAAGGGTGACCCAACATCCACGCCGGTCCAGCTGGGGGCTCCCTCACCGAGAAGGCCCAGTCCTCCTGCCGCGGGTTCGAAAGCCGAACCAATGGCCAGGGTGGCGGAAGTCAGCACAACGGTATGGTCGGCAAAGAGCCCTTCCCGCAGCCGCCCGGCGACGGACAGCGGGGCGATGTTGATCAGCACCGGTGCATTCTCGTCCGGCTGCGAGTAACCCTGGCCGGGGTCGAAGGTGCTGGCGCGGGAGAACCACACCACTTCCCGGTTTTCCCGGGCGGCGACCAGACGCTCGCACAGTTCCAGGATGAGCATGAGGCGGGCCCTGGCCAGCTGCCGGCCGCCGTCGGCCGTGGTGTTGCTGTCCCCCTTGGAATCGGACAACGCAGCCCGGCAGGCCTCACGCAGCTGGTCCACGCAGTCAAGCTGTTCATCGTTCAGGCCGTTGGGAAGCAGGCCGTTCGATGCGCCGGCGAGAGCCAGCTCAAGGTTGGCAGCGGCGGCATTGAGGGCATCAACGGTAATGGCTGTGTGTTTCCGTGCACCGGCAGCAGCGGCGTGGACCATCGCAACGGACAGCTGCCCCGACACGGCTCCGGTGACCCGGTCCTGGAGTTCGTGCGCTTCGTCCACCACCACGACGTCGTATTCGGGGAGGACGGCAAGTCCCTCGAAGGCGCTGACGGCGAGCATGGCGTGGTTGGTGACCACCACGTCCGCTTCGGCAGCGTCCTGCCGGGCGAGTTCGCTGAAACACTCGGCAGCCATGGGGCATTTCTGGGCGCCCAGGCACTCCATGGACGTTACGGAGACCTGCCGCCAGGCGCGGTCGGTCACGCCCGGGAGCAATTCGTCCCGGTCCCCCGTGGTGGTCTTCTCCGCCCACTCGCGCAGCCGAACCACTTCCTTGCCGAGCTGAGAGGAGGGCCCGCCCACGGACGCAGCAAAGTGCGGCACGCTGGTGTCCTCGCCGAGCGAGAAGAGCTGCCCTTCGGAGGGCTCCTCGGAGGGGAAACCGCCTTCGAGCTTGTGGCGGCAGACGTAGTTGGAACGGCCTTTGACCAAGGCGACCTTGACCGGACGTTCCAGAGCCGGCGTGATGTTCTTCAGGAGCCGGGGCAGGTCCCTGCCCACGATCTGGGTTTGCAGGGCCAGGGTGGCCGTGGAGACCAGCGCAGGCTTGTTGCTTTCCAGGGCATGGGCGATCAACGGCACCAGGTAGGCAAGCGATTTGCCGGTGCCGGTGCCCGCCTGGACCAGCAGGTGGTTGCCCGTTTCGATGGCGCGGGCCACCTGCAGGGCCATTTCGTGCTGTCCAGTGCGGCTTTGTCCGCCCATGCCTGCGACGGCCCGGTCGAGCAGCTCGATGACGAACTGCTCGCCGGCCGTGCGCGCGGCTTCGTCCGCCGCGGAATCACTCATTGACGGTGAAGGGTTCCAGTTCGGACGCCAGGCCCTCCCGGACCATCACGGCAGCCCTGGTGCCGGCCTCCACGTGATCCAGGCTGAGGATCTCGGCGTCGGACTCGTGAAGCTTGCTGATCAGGTCCCCGCGGTCGTACGGGATGAGCAGCTGCATCTTGACCGAAGGCCGGGGAATGGATTCGCTGATGACCCTCAGCAGTTCCGGGATCCCCTCGCCCGTGCGGGCGGAGACCACCACGTGGCGCGGTTCGCGCTGCTTCAGCCGCTCCACCACGAAGGGGTCGGCGGCATCGGCCTTGTTCAGCACGATGATCTCCGGAACCTTCCGGGCGTCAACTTCGCTGAAGACCTTGCGGACGGCGGCGATCTGGCCTTCCGGATCGGGGTGCGAGACGTCCACCACGTGCAGGATCAGGTCCGCGTCCGCCACTTCCTCGAGGGTGGAGCGGAAGGCCTCCACCAGCTGGGTTGGCAGCGAACGGACGAACCCCACGGTATCGGCAAGGGTGTACCCCAGGCCGTCGGTGGTTTCCGCCTTGCGGACGGTGGGGTCCAGGGTGGCGAACAGGGCGTTCTCCACGAGGACTCCGGCGTCGGTGAGGCGGTTAAGCAGGGAAGACTTGCCGGCGTTGGTGTATCCGGCGATGGCGACGGACGGCACTTCATTACGACGGCGGTTAGCCCGCTTGGTCTCGCGCGCGGGCTTCATCGCGGCGATTTCGCGCCGCAGCTTGGCCATGCGGGTGCGGATGCGGCGCCGGTCCAGTTCGATCTTGGTTTCACCGGGGCCACGGGAACCCATGCCGGCGGCGGCGCCACCAACCTGGCCACCGGCCTGGCGGGACATCGACTCGCCCCAGCCGCGCAGGCGGGGAAGCAGGTATTCCAGCTGCGCGAGTTCCACCTGGGCCTTGCCCTCGCGGCTCTTGGCGTGCTGGGCGAAAATATCCAGGATCAGGGCGGTCCGGTCAATGACCTTGACCTTGACGATGTCTTCAAGGGCACGCCGCTGCGACGGTGCCAGTTCGGCGTCCACCACCACGGTATCCGCGCCCGTTGACATCACGATGTCCTTGAGCTCCTGTGCCTTGCCCGAGCCCAGGAAGGTTCCGGGGTCCGGCTTGTCGCGGCGCTGCACCAGGCCGTCGAGGACCTCCGATCCGGCGGTTTCGGCAAGGGCAGCCAGCTCGCGCAGGGAGTTCTCGGCATCGGCAAGCGTGCCCTCGGACCAGAGCCCGGCCAGGACCACACGCTCGAGGCGCAGCTGGCGGTACTCAACCTCGGTGACGTCTTCAAGTTCGGTGGAAAGGCCTGCCCTGCGCCGCAGGGCCCGGCGTTCCTCAAGGTCCTGCTGGTCGCCGTCGTACGTTGAATGCTCTTCGTCGAGGCGGGAAATGGCCTGTGCCCTGCCGAGCACCGCTTTTCCGTTGCCGCTGCCCTCACCGCGGGACGCGCTGACGTTCTTGGCCGGTACGTCCTTGGCGAGGATCCGGTCGATGACAGCCTGGATTTCCTGCGGACTCATGTCCTGGGCGGCTGGATCGGAACCGGTGTTGGGCTGGCTGGTCATGGTCTCCTTTGAAGATTCGGCAATTCCAGAATAGTGCTGATTGGGTGGAAGTTGGAAAGTATTCGCGCTGGGCTGACGGCCTGCGGTCATGGTTCTCCTGATGGTCTGCATCGGCTGCGATGCCGGGCTGGGAATGCCGCCTTGGAACGGCGGCAAGGCGTAAAAGGGCCGGAGAATGGCGGGAAGTGCAGCGGGATGCTGACGTTCGGGTATCGTCCGGCGGCCGGGCAGACGGTACGGTCTGGCCGGTGCGCAAGCGGAAGGCAAGAAGCCTGCGTCGCTGCGGGACGGACTGTCGCTAAAGGACAGGTTGCGGGACGGGCGTGGCCCGTGCCGGCTACTCGAAGATCAGGAACATGCGTTCCAGCGTAGCAGAGGGGCCGAACCGCGGTTTCCCTTTACGCTGCAAGGGGAACTACTCTGGCGAGTTATGGAGTCAGCACACTATTTCAGCACGTCCCCCGCCGGCCCCTTCACCCGTAAGCCACTCACGGTTGAGCTGGCGGGCAAGCCGCGCAGGCTCCACACCTCCGCCGGCATTTTCAGCCCGGACGGGATCGACAAAGGCACTGCCGTACTGCTGGCCGAAGTTCCTGATCCGAATCCCCAGGGCAACCTCCTGGACATCGGCTGCGGCTGGGGCCCCATCGCGCTGACCATGGGCCTGCTGGCCCCCGGGTCCAAGGTTTACGCCGTGGACGTCAACGAACGCTGCATAGCCCTGACCAACGAAAACGCCGCGGCACTGGGCCTGCCGAACGTCGTCGCCAGCACGCCACAGGGGGTGGACCCGGGCGTCCGCTTCGACACCATTTGGTCCAACCCGCCGATCAGGATCGGCAAGGATGAGCTGCACGCCCTCCTCAAGTTCTGGCTGCCGCGCCTGGCCGACGGCGGGACGGCATGGCTGGTGGTGCAGAAGAACCTGGGTTCGGATTCGCTTCAGCGCTGGCTGGCTGCGGAACTGGACGATTCGTTCACCGTGAGCCGGGAGTCAACGTCCAAGTCCTTCCGGATCCTGAAGGTCACGAAAGCGTCCCGCTCGCCACAATGACGGCGGGGCCGCTGAGTTCCACATGCTCGTGGCCTCCGGGGCCGGCAAAGAACTTCACGCCCACCACTCCGCCGGGAACGTGGACCCGCCAGGCGTCCGGGGCTTCCGCTCCGGCCCAGTGCCGGATGGCGACGGCGGCAGCACACGCGCCCGTTCCGCAGGACTGGGTCTCCCCCACCCCGCGCTCGTGCACCCTCATGGTCACCGAGCCCACTCCGTCATGGACCAGCGGCTCCGCGGGAACCACGAACTCCACGTTGGTCCCGTTCGGCGGCACGGGATCCACCTTCGGCGCGGTGAAGAGCTGCGTGCCTGCCAGTTCGGAAAGTTCGGCGAGGGCCACCACCGTGTGCGGATTTCCCATGCTCACGGAGAGCGCAGGCCGGGCAACTTCCAGTCCGTCGGCGGTGACCAGGGAATCCATGGCCTTGGCGCTGGCCTCCCCGGGGAAAATGAACTCCCACGGCCCCATGTCCACCGCATAGCCGTCGCCGGTGCGGACCACGGTCTTCACGCCGCCGCGCGTGCCAATGGTGAGCGATCCGCCGTCGGGCAGGTCGATCAGGCCCTCGGTGCGCAGAAAGTGGACGAACACCCGGACCCCGTTGCCGCACATCTCGGACAATGACCCGTCCGCGTTGCGGTAATCCATGAACCATTCCGCGTCCGGGGCACCTGCCAGCAATTTACGGCCTTCGGGCAGGAACCGGGACGGCACGGCCCTGATCAGGCCATCCGCACCAATGCCGCGGTGGCGGTCGCAGAGCGCGGCGGCCTGGTCCGCGCCAATGGCGTGCGTGCCGTCGGGATCGGCTACCAGGACAAAGTCGTTGCCGGTGCCGTGCCCCTTGGAAAAGCGGAGCCCGCTTAGGGTGCGCAGGGCGGGTCCGGTGGTTTCTGCGGGGGTAGCATTCATGGTCCCAAGCGTAGCGGCGGACCCGTCCGGCGCTGAAACCAGGGCGCGAAAACCGCGGCAGCGGGACGCGCCGCCAGGGCGTGGCCCGCCCCGCCTTTCTATCTGCTCAGCTCGGCTGCCTTGCCCACGAGTTCCGGATCCTGCCAGTCCAGCCACGTGATGCGGGGATCGGCACGGAACCAGGTCAGCTGCCGCCGGGCGAACTGCCGGGTGGCCACGATGGTTTCCTCCGCAGCATCCTCGACCGTGGAGGCGCCATCAATGACCCGCAGGAACTGCGAGTAGCCAAGTGCGCGGGAAGCGGTCTTGCCCCGGCGCAGGCCCAAGGCGTCGAGCCGCCGGACCTCCTCGAGCAGGCCGGCGTCCACCATTCGGTGCACCCGAGCTGCCAGGCGCTCACGGAGCACTTCCCGGTCCACCCCAAGGCCTACCTGGATGGCCGGCTGGCAGTACTCCCGGCGCGGCATGAAGGAACTGAAAGGGCGACCGGTGAGCTCATGGACCTCCAGCGCGCGGATGATCCGCCGGGCGTCGGAGACCCTGCCCGCGGAGACCGGGTCGACGCTCTTCAGCCGGGCCAGCAGCTCCTGCGTGCCGGCCTCGGCGTGCTCTGCCTCCAGGCGCGCCCGCACGGCCGGGTCGGTACCCGGGAACTCCAGGACATCCAGGGCGGCGCGCACGTACAGCCCGGAGCCGCCGGCCAGAATGGCGCGCTTACCACGGGCATGGATGTCCCCGATGGCCGCCCGGGCCTGTTGCTGGAAGTCGGAGACGCTGGCTTCCTGGGTCACGTCCAGGATGTCCAGGAGGTGGTGCGGAACGCCTTTGCGTTCAGCCGGCGTGATCTTGGCGGTGCCGATGTCCATGCCGCGGTAGAACTGCATGGCGTCGGCGTTGATGACCTCGCCGTCCAGTTCCAGGGCAAGGCTGACGGCAAGGTCGGACTTGCCGGAGCCGGTGGGACCGACGACGGCGATAACGGGCGGGGCAGCCACCTGTCAGCGGGTGCGCAGCGGCAGCGAGGGCATGCCGAGGGAGACGCCCTTTTGTCCCGGCGCGGAACCGGGGGCAGGCGCTCCGCAGGAGTCCGCCTGTGACCTGTCCCAGGCGTCCCCTGCCCGTGACCGGCGAAGGCTGTAGTCCTCAAGCGTAGGATCGGACACCAGGTGGAACGCCGCGGCCTCCGTGATGGTCACCGTAACGAGGTCTCCCGGTCGAGGAGCGGGTGCGCCCTCGGGAACCGAGAAATGCACCAGCCGCTGGTCCTGGGAGCGGCCGGACAACCTGTGGGTCTCCTCCGACTTCCGCCCTGACTGCGCGGTGACCATAACCTCGAGCCTCCGGCCCAGCTGCTTCCGGTTCTCCTCTGCGGCGATGCGGTCCTGCAGCGCGGTGAGCCGTTCGAAGCGCTCCTGGACCACGGCCTTGGGCAGCTGGTCGGGGAGGTCGGCGGCGGGAGTACCGGGGCGTTTTGAATACTGGAACGTGAAGGCCGTGGCGAAGCGCGACTTCTCCACGACGTCCAGCGTTGCCTGGAAGTCCTCTTCAGTTTCGCCGGGGAAACCCACGATGATGTCCGTGGAGATGGCAGCCTGAGGGATCCTCTCCCGGACCTTGTCCAGGATGCCCAGGAACTTCGTGGACCGGTAGGAGCGTTTCATGGCTTTGAGGATGCGGTCCGAGCCGGACTGCAGCGGCATGTGCAGCTGCGGCATGACGTTGTGCGTCTCGGCCATGGCGTCGATGACGTCGTCCGTGAACGCAGCCGGGTGCGGGCTGGTGAAGCGGACCCGTTCAAGGCCCTCAATCTCACCGCAGGCGCGCAGCAGCTTGGAGAAGGCCTGGCGGTCGCCGAACTCCACTCCATAGGAGTTGACGTTCTGGCCGAGCAGGGTCACCTCGATGGCGCCGTCGTCCACAAGTGCCTGGATTTCAGCGAGGATGTCTCCGGGGCGCCGGTCTTTTTCCTTGCCGCGGAGCGCCGGCACAATGCAGAAGGTGCAGGTGTTGTTGCAGCCCACGGAGATGGACACCCAGCCGGAGTAGACGGAGTCCCGCTTGGTGGGCAGTGTGGACGGGAAGACGTCCAGGGATTCGAGGATCTCCAGCTGGGCCTCGTTGTTGTGCCGAGCCCGGTCCAGGAGGGCCGGCAGGGCACCGACGTTATGAGTGCCAAAAACCGCATCCACCCAGGGCGCCTTCTTCAGGATGGTTTCGCGGTCCTTCTGGGCAAGGCATCCGCCCACGGCGATCTGCATCCCCGGGTTGGCTGCCTTGACGGGGGCAAGAATGCCGAGGTTTCCATAGAGCTTGTTGTCGGCGTTTTCCCGAACCGCGCACGTGTTGAACACCACGACGTCGGCATGGTCGCCTTCCACCGGGACGTAGCCGGCGTCCTCGAGCATGCCGGCCATCCGCTCCGAATCATGGACGTTCATCTGGCAGCCGAAGGTGCGTACCTGGTAGGTGCGCGGCTGCAGGGCTCCGGATTGCGGAACAGCCCCGGCTTCGACGGAAGGGGTGGCGCCGGATTGGGGGGAAGGAATGGTCAAACTCACCCGTTAAGGGTACCGGCTTTGGACGGCACCATCGTCAGGTTCCTGCCGGGCATCGAGGACCTCGTTGACAATCCGGAACGCCTGGGACGGCTGGTAGCCCTTTCTGGCCAACATCGAGGCCAGCCGCCGGACAGCCTTGTCCCGTTCCCCCGGGCCGGACACATCCGTCCCAGGCCGGAGCTTGCGCTCCACCAGGGCGCGGGCCGCGGCTTCCTCGTCATCGTCAGACAGTTGTTCCAGCGCCGACGCCGCCGTTTCCTGGTCGATGCCTTTTTCAGCGAGCTCACGCCGCAGCGCGCCCTTGGCCAGTTTGCGGGACTGGGAGCGGCTCCTGACCCACATGTCGGCAAATTCGGCATCGTTGATCAGCCGCACGTCCTGGAACTTGTCCAGCACTGCTTCGGCTACGTGCTCGGGAATGTTCCGTTCTGCCAGCTTCCGTGCGAGCTGCAGCCTGCTCTTGGGCGCTGCAGTGAGCTGCCGGTACACGATGGCCTGTGCGACGGAGAAGGGGTCCGGTTCGGCGTCCAGGGACTGGGGGTCCTCAGGGACGTCGAAGCCGTCCGGCGTCCCGGGGAAGGGGCCGCCGGACGAGGACTGCCGTGAGCGTGATCCAGCCAAGGGCTAGAACCCGTCGACGGCTTTCAGCTTGGGCGCATCCTTGGAGTCATCTTCGGCGGGCTTGACCCCGACGCCAAGCTTTTCCTTGATGAGGCGCTCCAGTTCGGCGGCGAGTTCGGGGTTGTCGCGCAGGAACCGGCGCGAGTTCTCCATGCCCTGGCCCAGCTGGTCGCCATCGTAGGTGAACCAGGAGCCGGACTTCTTGATGATCCCGTGCTCCACGCCCATGTCAATGATGCCGCCCTCGCGGGAGATGCCCTGGCCGTAGATGATGTCGAACTCGGCCACCTTGAACGGCGGGGCCATCTTGTTCTTGACAATCTTGGCCTTGGTCCGGTTGCCGACGGAATCGGCGCCCTCCTTGAGGGTCTGGATGCGGCGGACGTCGATACGGACCGAAGCGTAGAACTTCAGGGCCTTACCACCGGTGGTGGTTTCGGGCGAACCGAAGAAGACGCCGATCTTTTCACGGAGCTGGTTGATGAAGATGGCGGTGGTCTTGGTCTGGCTCAGGCGGCCGGTGATCTTACGCAGGGCCTGGCTCATGAGGCGTGCCTGCAGGCCGACGTGACTGTCACCCATATCGCCTTCGATTTCGGCGCGCGGCACCAGGGCGGCAACGGAGTCGATGACGATGACGTCCAGCGAGCCGGAGCCCACCAGCATGTCCATGATTTCCAGGGCCTGTTCACCGGTGTCCGGCTGCGAGACGAGGAGGGCGTCCGTGTCCACGCCCAGCTTGGCGGCGTAATCAGGATCCAGGGCGTGCTCGGCGTCGATGAAGGCCGCGATGCCGCCGGCGCGCTGAGCGTTTGCCACGGCGTGGAGGGCGACGGTGGTCTTACCCGAGGATTCAGGACCATAGATTTCGATGACGCGGCCGCGCGGGAGCCCGCCAATGCCAAGGGCGACGTCCAGTGCGATGGAGCCGGTGGGGATGACTTCGATTGGGGCACGGACTTCGTCGCCCAGGCGCATGACCGAGCCCTTGCCGAACTGCTTGTCAATCTGGGCAAGCGCTGCTTCCAGCGCTTTTGCACGATCCGGGGCTGCCGCCATGGTTGACACCTCTAATGCTTTCTCGATGGTGGCCTTCGCGGCCGATTTATTGGTCATCTCTGACGCTAAGGGGACCCACTGACATTCCGGCCGGAGGACGACGGCTATGTGGATAAACCCAATAGAAAAAGCATAGCGTTATCCGAACAGGTATTCGAAGAGTACGGCTCCTGCGGCGTGTCCGGCGGGAGGGCGGGTTAGTCCCGCCGCGGGGCGATATCCCGTCCCAGCCGCCGTTCTGCCGGTACGTCCTGGACATCGCAGACGGCAAGCCAGACCTTCCGGGGCTCCACGCCGGCAGCGAGGGCCTGGTCGGCGGTCCGCCCGCCTACGCCGGCAAGGACCAGGCTGCTGCTCAGCACCCGGGAGTAGCCCGCGCCGAACTCGTCATCCATGAGACGCCAGTACTCGCTGATTCGCATCGGTAAATCCTCTCATGATTGTGGACCATAGAATTATTGCCATGAGCACCTCCCCCGATGTCCCGCCGCGGCACGACGCAGGCGAAGAAGCCGCCGATACCGCGCTGCAGAATGTCGAACACCAGATCAGCCTGTTTTGGCGGCGGGCCCGGGCCATTTCCAACCAGCTTTCACGCGAGGTCCACCCGGACATGGAGCCAGCCGCGTACGGGCTGTTGACGGTGATCCGCCGGGAAGGACCCATCCGGCTCACCGAGCTTGCCATGAACATCGGGGTGGGAAAGCCTTCGGTCAGCCGGCAGATCGCCTTCCTGGAAAGCCTGGGGCTGGTGTCCAAGGAGGCTGATCCCCTGGACCGCAGGGCGCAGTCCATCCGCCTGACGGCCAAGGGCGAGGAGAAGATGCACCAGGTCCAGGACGCACGGCGCCAGGTCTTCCAGGAACGGCTGCGCGAGTGGCCGGTGGAGGACCTGCAGGAACTCGGCCGCTACATGGCCAAGCTGAATTCCACGTATGAGCGTGACGGGTTTCCCGGGGAAGCCGCAGGCGCAGCATCTGCCCAGGACCAATAGCCCAACCGGACCAGCACACGGGGACCGGCACAAAAGAGAAAGCAGGAAGCCCCCGGCCAGGCCGGGGGCTTCCTGCTGTTGGTCAGACCCGCTGCGGGCGCCGGCTGCCTTTAGCGGGCGCCGGAGAGAAGGCCCGTGGAGAGTTCGTCGTCCAGTTCAGTGTTAAGGTCGCGGCCATAACGCTGGGAGAATTCCTGCGGGACGGTGTCCGGAACGGCGACACCTTCGGCTACTGCCACGCGGTCGCTGACCTCGCGGAGCATGCTTGACAGCGGAACATCAAGTGCTGAGCAGATCGAAGACAGGAGCTCTGACGATGCTTCCTTCTGACCGCGCTCCACTTCGCTGAGGTATCCCAGGGAAACGCGGGCGCTGTGCGAAACTTCACGGAGCGTACGCCCCTGACGCTGGCGGACATCGCGCAGGACATCACCGATTTCGTGACGAAGTACTACCATCTTGCGCTCCTTCTGTTCGCTCTTAGCCTGTTCGGCGAGGCCCACATCCTTCCAGCGGACAACGCCGTTCACGGATACGGGCTGCTTTACCATC
This sequence comes from Arthrobacter sp. E1SS-5, assembly GCF_057073715.1. Taxonomy (NCBI): domain Bacteria; kingdom Bacillati; phylum Actinomycetota; class Actinomycetes; order Micrococcales; family Micrococcaceae; genus Arthrobacter; species Arthrobacter sp. E1SS-5. The sequence goes on along the minus strand of NZ_CP172703.1, from coordinate 1,546,640 downwards.
TGTATCGCCTTGCTCCCTCATTGGTCAGGTCCGCCGTCTGGCGGACCGTCGTGGTCATTTCATCCTAGGCGCCTCCGCTCTCCGGAAGCGACACAATGTAATAACTAATCGGTACCGGCTTTTGTTCCCGCCAACTTTACGCCTGGTAACTTAGGCGGCCACGGCTTCAGGCGGACAGGGCCTCCCCGAGCCTTTCCAGGGCGGCAGCGCAGGCTGCGGCGCGGATGTCCGGCCGGCTGCCGGTGAAGGAATACTCGAACGCTGCGGATCCGGCGGCGGTTGAGATCCCAATGTAGACCCGCCCCACCGGCTTGCCGTCGTGGGCATCAGGACCTGCCACCCCTGTGGTGGAAATTCCGACGTCGGCGCCGAGTTCAGCGCGCGCGCCGGCTGCCATGGCCCGGGCGACGTCCGGGTCGACGGACCCGACGCGGGCCAGCAGTTCGGCGGGGACGTGCAGCACCCTGTCCTTCACGGAGTTCTGGTAGGCCACCACCCCGCCCTGCAGCATGCCGGACGCTCCGGGGGTGTCGGCGAGGACAGCTGACACCATGCCCGCCGTCAGGGATTCGGCAGTGGCAACGCTTTGCCCGGACTCAAGCGCCTGGCGGACGGCCTGCGCTGCCAGGTGGTGAAGATTGCTCATGCCTGCTCCTGCCCCGTCACGGTTCCGGCCTGACGCTTGCCCTTCGCACGGAGGCGCAGCGCCTCAACAACATATTCGACACCGGTCCACAATGTGATGGCCACGGCCGCCATCATGACCGCGAACGCTACCCAGGACATCCACGGTGCGAACGACCCGAACGGCAGGAGGTACAGGAAGATGGCCGCCGTCTGCACCACGGTCTTGAGCTTGCCGCCGCGGGAGGCAGGGATGACGCCGTACCGGATCACGAAGAACCGCAGCGCCGTGATGCCCCACTCCCGGACCAGGATCACAAGGGTGGCCCACCAGGGCAGCTCCCCCAGCAGGGACAGCATCACCAGCGCGGAGCCGGTGAGGAGCTTGTCCGCGATGGGGTCGGCAATCTTGCCGAAGTCGGTGACCAGGTTCCGGCTCCTGGCGATGTCGCCGTCGAGCTTGTCCGTGTAGATGGCGACGGCGAACGCCGCCACCGCTGCCCAGCGCCACGGCCCGGATTCGCTGTGCAGCCCGGGGGCGTCCGCTACGAGGAACCACACAAAAAACGGGACCAGCGCGATGCGGATCATGGTCAGGACATTGGGAAGGTTCCAGACCCCGGCACGGCCCTGGCCGGCGGCGGTTGCATCAGTGCTAGTCACGTTTCTAGGCTACCGGCCTAACGCCCGGTGAGGGACCATGCGTCTTCGGAACCGTCGTCGTCATCGCCGTAGCCGCCCGGCGCGGAATCGGAGCCGTCGTAGTACTCGACGTTCTGTTTCCTGTTGTCCAGGTCCGCAGCCACCAGGTCTTCGGCGTAGCCGCCCTGGGCGATGTTGGCGTTGGCATTGTCGCTCAGCGCGGCCGTCTGGGAGTCGGCCGTGGCCGGCGCTTCCTGGCCCTTCATGGCGGCCAGGACGGCAGCGAGGTCGTCCGGCTTGACCAGTACGTCGCGCGCTTTGGACCCCTCGGAGGGACCCACCACTCCCCTGGATTCGAGCAGGTCCATGAGGCGCCCCGCTTTGGCGAAGCCGACGCGCAGCTTGCGCTGCAGCATGGAGGTGGAGCCGAACTGCGTGGTGACCACCAGTTCGGTGGCCTGCAGCAGCACCTCGAGATCGTCTCCGATGTCGTCGTCGATCTGCTTCTTTTCCGCCTCGGGTGCGACGTCGTCCCGGTACACGGCCTGGAGCTGCCCCTTGACGTGCTCCACCACCTTGTGGATCTCCGATTCGGTGACCCAGGCGCCCTGGACGCGCATTGCCTTGGAGGCGCCCATGGGCAGGAAGAGCGCGTCACCCTGGCCGATGAGCTTCTCGGCGCCGGGCTGGTCAAGCACGACGCGGGAGTCGGTGACCGAGGAGGTGGCAAACGCCATGCGGGACGGCACGTTGGCCTTGATAAGGCCGGTGACCACGTCCACGGACGGACGCTGGGTGGCCAGCACCAGATGGATGCCGGCGGCGCGGGCCAGCTGGGTGATGCGGACGATCGAGTCCTCGACGTCGCGCGGGGCCACCATCATGAGGTCGGCGAGTTCGTCGACAATCACCAGCAGGTACGGGTAGGCGCGGATGACCCGCTTGGACCCCTCCGGCGGGTGGATCTTGCCGGCCCGCACCGCCTTGTTGAAGTCGTCGATGTGCTTGAAGCCGTAGTTTGCGAGGTCGTCGTACCGGGCGTCCATTTCCCGCACCACCCATTGCAGCGCTTCGGCGGCCTTTTTGGGATTGGTGATGATGGGCGTGATCAGGTGCGGGACGCCCTCGTAGGCGGTCAGTTCCACCCGCTTGGGGTCCACCATGACCATGCGCACTTCGTCCGGCGTGGCCCGCATCAGGATGGAGGTGATCATCGAGTTCACGAAGGAGGACTTACCGGCACCGGTGGCACCGGCAACCAGGAGGTGCGGCATCTTGGCCAGGTTGGCCACCACGTAGCCGCCCTCCACGTCCTTGCCCACACCCATCACCATCGGGTGGTCCGTGCGGCGCGCGTTCTGGCTGCGGAGCACGTCGCCCAGGGAGACGGTTTCGCGGTCCGTGTTGGGGATCTCGATGCCGATGGCCGATTTGCCGGGGATGGGGCTGAGGATGCGCACGTCGCTGGACGCCACGGCGTAGGAGATGTTCTTGGACAGCGCGGTGACGCGCTCCACCTTGGTGCCGGGCGAGAGTTCGATCTCGTACCGGGTGACGGTGGGGCCGCGGCTGAAGCCTGTGACGGTGGCGTCCACGTTGAACTGGGTCAGGGTGTCGGTCAGGGCAGCGACGACGGCGTCATTGGCTTCGGTGCGCTCCTTGGGGATGGAGCCGGGCGTCAGGAAGTCCGAGGCCGGAAGGGTGTAGGTGACGTCGCCCGCGAGCGAGAGCTGCTCGGTGCGCTGCGGGATGGGCACGGGCGGGGGTGCGGGAGCAACAGGGTTGGAAGGCACGGTGGGCGCGGCAGCGGCTTTGCCGGGGGCAGCGGCGCCGGGGATGACCAGCGGGATGGCCTCGGTGGCGTTCTCCGCCGGAGCAGCCGGCGCCCCGGCGCCCAGGCCCTGGGCCGCCTTGATCTTCTCGACGGCGATTTCCGCTTGGGTGGGCCGCCGCACGCCGGGCGCAGGCCGGGCAGGTTCCGGCTCGTCGTCGTCAATGACGGCGTGTTCAAAGGCTTCGTCGCCCACGTAGCCCTCAAGGCCGGCGTCGTGCTCCTCATCCTTGCCGAACAGCTTGCGCTTCTTTTTCTTCGGGGCCGCAGGCCGCGACCGTTCCAGGTAGCTGCGGTCGTGCGTATCGCCGGGGCTTTCCTGGTCCATCAGGTCGATGCCCATGAGGTGTTCGTAGGCTTCCCGAAGGCGCCGTGGGATGGCCGTGAACGGGGTGGCGGTGAGGACCAGCAGCGAAATGAACGCCAGCAGCCCGTAGAGGAGCACGGGGACGGCCGGGTGGATGGCGGCCAGCGGTGCGGCAGCCAGGAAGCCAAGCATGCCGCCGGCCTTGCGCAGGCCGTCGAAGCCGTCGGCGACCGTGGGCTGGCCGCCCAGGATATGCGCCAGGCCGCAGCCGGCAAACGCCATGATCAGGAAGCCGATGCCTACCCGGTTGTTGCCCCGGCCATCGGAGGGCTGGCGGAACAGCCGGAACGCGCACACGAACAGCATGAGCGGAAGCAGCAGTGAGATCCAGCCAAACGTGCCGTTCACCACGGCGTAGACGGCGTCCGGGAACCAGCCTGTCAGGCCCCACCAGGCGAAGGTGGCAATGAAAATGCCCAGAGCCAGGTTGAACAGGGCGGCGCCGTCACGGCGTTCCCCGGCAGGGAGATCGCTTACGTCATGGCCGATGCGTCGCACTCCCCCGCCCACCAGGTGGCCCACGCCCAGCCAGGCTCCGCCCACCACGCGCAGCAGCCAGGGCTGATGGTGTTCGACGGCGGGAAGCTGGCGGGTGCGGGCGGTGCTGGAGGAGCCGCCGCGTCCTGCCTTGCTGGCGGTGGAGCCGGTTCCGCGGCCTGTGGAGCTCCCGGATTTGCTGCCGGAGCTGCCCCTGCCGGTACCTTTGGGCGCGGAAGTAGTACGTGTGGCCATAGTAGCCACGCTACCGGAAGCATGCTGTGATTCCGGGGATATCGGGGCCGGGCAGGCGCCGGCCCCCGGTAGTTAAACTGCTCCGGCCCGCACTCCTGCTGCCAGCGGAAGTACGGGCCGGAGCCAGTGAGCGGGTGTTGTCAGGCCTCGAGCACCACGGGGATGATCATGGGCTTGCGGCGGAGCTTCCGGTTGACCCACGTGCCGACAACCCGGCGGACCACCTGCTGGAGCTGGTGGCTGGTGTGGTCGGCGTGGTTCTGGACTGCTTCCTCCAGGGCCGCGTTGATCTTGGGGATGATGTCGTCGAAGACCGAGTCGTCCTCAGCCACGCCGCGGGCGTGGATCTCCGGACCGGACACCACCTTGCCGGTGGCGCGGTGGATGACCGTGATGATGGAGATGAAGCCCTCGTCCCCCAGGATGCGGCGGTCCTTGAGGTCGGCATCGGTGATCTCGCCCACGCTGGAGCCGTCCACGTAGACGAAGCCAACCTCCACCTGGCCCACGATGTCTGCCTGGTGGTCGCGGAGGTCGATGACGCTGCCGTTGTCCGCGAGGATGACGCTGGCTTCCGGCACGCCGGACTCGATGGCGATCTTGCCGTTGGCGATCAGGTGGCGGGTTTCGCCGTGCACGGGCATGGCGTTGAGCGGTTCGAGGATGTTGTAGCAGTACAGCAGCTCGCCGGCGGCAGCGTGGCCGGAGACGTGCACCTTGGCGTTGCCCTTGTGGATCACGTCGGCGCCGAGCTTGAGCAGGCCGTTGATGATCCGGAATACAGCGTTCTCGTTGCCCGGGATGAGGCTGGAGGCCAGGATGACGGTATCGCCGTCGCCCACCACCACCCGGTGGTCGCCGTTTGCCATGCGGGACAGGGCAGCCATCGGCTCACCCTGCGAACCGGTGGACATGAGCACCACGCGGTTGTCCGGGAGGTTGTCGATGTTCTTGATGTCGACAATCAGTCCGGCAGGAACGTCAAGGTAGCCCAGCTTCTCGGCTATGGCCATGTTGCGGACCATGGACCGTCCCACGAAGGCCACTTTGCGGTTGTGTTTGGCCGCCGCGTCAAGCACCTGCTGCACGCGGTGCACGTGGGAGGAGAAGGACGCCACGATGATGCGCTTGGTGGCCTGGCCGAAAAGCCGCTCCAGCGTGGGGCCGATCTCCTTCTCAGCCGTGGTGAAGCCCGGGACGTCGGCGTTGGTGGAGTCGGACATGAAGAGGTCCACTCCCTCTTCGCCGAGCTTGGCGAAGTGGCGGAGGTCGGTGATGCGCCCGTCCAGCGGCAGCTGGTCCATTTTGAAGTCGCCGGTGTGCAGGACGGTGCCGCCCGCGGTGCGGATGAACACGGCCAGGGCGTCCGGGATGGAGTGGTTCACGGCCACGAACTCGCATTCGAAGGGCCCGAATTTTTCCACCTGGCCTTCTTCGACGGTCAGCGTGTAGGGCCGGATGCGGTGCTCCTGCAGCTTGGCCTCGATGAGTGCGAGGGTCAGCTGCGATCCCACCAGCGGGATGTCGTTGCGCAGCTTCAGCAGGTACGGCACCGCACCGATGTGGTCCTCGTGGCCATGCGTGAGGATCACGGCCACGACGTCGTCCAGCCGGTCCTCGATGTAGGAGAAGTCCGGCAGGATCAGGTCAACGCCGGGCTGGGTTTCCTCGGGAAAGAGGACGCCGCAGTCCACGATCAGCAGTTTGCCGTCGATTTCGAACACGGCCATGTTCCGGCCGATCTCCCCCAGTCCGCCAAGCGGGACGATCCGCAGCGTGCCCTGGGGCAGGCGCGGAGGGGTGACAAGGCCGGTAAGGGCAGTTTGGGTCATAGTGCACTACTTTCCAGGCGGAAGGGTGCCGGTCTTAGCCTCAGGAGAAGACCAGCCCCGCTTCCGCCAAATCCCCGCGGATGGTTTCGATCTCGGTTTCGTCCGGCTCCACGAGGGGCAAACGGACAATCGAGTTGGGCAGGACTCCCTGCCATTTAAGAATCTGTTTGGCCGCCACGGCTCCCTGTACGCGGGTCATGGTGGCGCGGACCACGGGCTGCAGCTCGAAGTTGATCTTGCGGGCAGTCCCGAGGTCGTTGGCGTTGACGGCGTCAATCATTTCCCGGAAGCGGCGGGTGGCGACATGCGTGGTGACACCAACCAGCCCCACGGCACCCAGCGCCATCCAGGGAAGGGTCAGTCCGTCGTCGCCCGAGTAGAACAGCAGGTCGGTTTCCGCCATGACGCGGGTGGCGGCCGTGAGGTCCGCCTTGGCATCCTTGACGGCGACGATATTGGGGTGCTGCGCCAGCCGGATCATTGTGTCCGGTTCGATGGCGATGGAGGACCGGCCGGGGATGTCGTAGAGCATGACGGGGACGTCCACGGCGGACGCAATGGTCTCGAAGTGGGCGCGCACGCCGGCCTGGCTGGGCTTGTTGTAGTAAGGGGTCACCAGGAGGAGGCCGTCGACGCCGAGGGCTACTGCCTGCTGGGAAAGGTGGACCGAGTGCGCGGTGTCGTTGGTGCCGGTACCGGCGATGATGGCTGCCCGGCCGCCTACGGCGTCCTTCACAGCGCGGAACATGCCGACGTTCTCTTCGTCCGTCAGCGTGGAGGTTTCACCTGTGGTTCCGGTGACCACCAGCCCGTCGCAGCCGTCGTCGACCAGCTTGCTGGCCAGCGCTGCCGCCTGGTCGTAATCCACTGCGCCGTCCTTGGTGAACGGCGTGACCATGGCGGTCAGGAGGGTACCGAGGGCAGGGATGTGCGCGGAAGAGTCAGCCATGGAAAAAACGTTACCCTGTCCCCGGCTGGTTAGGACAATGCCACGGGCGTGACGAACGTCAAATACGGCGGCCGCCGGGAACTGGCCCGCTTGTTCCGGCATGGCAATAGCGTCCGACGGCGGCCTGCCGGAGGTCCTCAGCCCAGGACGCGAGCCGCTGCGCAGCGCGTACATAGTGGAACAGCTCTGTGGGCGTCAGTGCATCTATATCTGTTTCCGCAAGCCGCCGGGCGAGCTCGGCCCCTTCCGGCTGGGCAGCAAGGCTGATGCCCTCCCGCTCCCACTGGACATCTTCGGCCGGACGGCCTGAAACGAGTTGGCGGAAAAGATAGTCCACCACCCCGGGACTCATTGCCTTCAGCAGGCCATCCCCGGCCGCAGCGTGGCCGGCCGACGGACCGGCCGGGCGTAAATCCGTGGGCACGTTCCCTGACTGCAGGTTTCCCGGGTGGCGATTCCCGGGCTGGTGGGATTCCCGTGGGGCAGAGGCTCCGGCTGGTGGCGTCTTCATGCAGCTATGTTATTCGAACATATATTCGAAAACAAGGGGTTCTCCGCCGCCGCAACCTCCTTCCCCGTTGGCGCGGCCTGCTTGACAGCAACGCCGCGAGTGCATGTGAGACGATCTGGTCATGACCTCCCGAACCCCGGCCACACGGTCCCGGAAGACCCCAGGCCGGCAACAATCGGGGCGCCTTCGGGGCATCGACGCCGCCCGCGGCCTGGCACTGCTGGGCATGATGGCCACGCACCTGCTGCCGACGTTCGAGTCGAATGCCAACCTCACCCCCACCTGGATCGGCCTGACATTCTCGGGGCGGGCTGCGGCACTGTTCGCCGTCCTGGCCGGCGTGGGGCTTGCCCTCTCGACTGGCAGGGACAAGCCCTTGGAGGGCGCCGAACTGTCCGGCGCCCGGCGTGGAGTAGCTCTGCGCGCCCTGGTGATTGCCGCCGTCGGACTTACCCTGGGCGGCCTGGAAGTGAACGTCGCCATCATCCTGGTCCACTACGCCGTGCTGTTCCTGTGCATCCTTCCGTTCCTGGGACTCGGCGTGAAGCGCCTGTGTGCTTGGGCTGCAGGCTGGATCCTGGCGTCACCGGTGCTGGCTTATCTGCTGCGGCCCTGGCTCCTTGCCCCCGAGCCGCCGCTAAAGCTGGGCCACAATCCGAACTGGGAGGACCTGGGAACCCCTTCGAGGCTGCTCGCGGACGTGTTTTTCACCGGGTATTACCCGGTGGTGCAGTGGCTGTCCTACCTGCTGGTGGGTCTGGCCATCGGCCGCCTGGTCCTCACCAAGGCCCTGGTTCCCGTCCTGCTGCTGGTGGGCGGGACGGTGGTGGCCGTGGCCGCGAAGACCTTGGGCACAGCCGCCATGGAGGACTGGGGCGGCCGGGCCGCGCTGGAGAAGGTACTCAACTCGCCGGGTTATCCGCTGGGCAGCGTCCTGCAGGTCAACCTGGCCGGACTGCCGCAGGAAGGCTCGTGGTGGTGGCTGGCATCCGCCGCACCGCACTCCGGCACCCCGCTTGACCTGCTGCACACCTCGGCGGTGGCGGCAGCCGTCATTGGGGCCTGCCTGCTCCTGGGACGCCTCGCCGAATGGGTTGACCTGGACCTGCTGCTGCCGCTGCGGGGAGCCGGCGCCATGACGCTGACCCTGTATACCGTGCACGTCTGGGTGGTCTCCGGTTTCTACCTCAAACCCCTGCCTGCGGGCTGGACCGAAGATGGCATGTACTTTGCCCATGCAACGGCCGCCATCATCATTGGCATGTTGTTCGCCGCGCTGGCGTGGCGCGGTCCGCTGGAGTGGGTGGGCCACGCTGCGAGCCGGGTGGGCCGGGGCGGCCTCAAGGCCCCGTACTGACGGGCGGCCATCCAAAGACCGGCTTCCACCTAACGTTAGGTTTTTCAATTAACGGAAAGGAACCCGCGGCCCCCTCATGCTGGGGCCGCGGGTTCCTTTTGGAATACCTGCGGGGGTTGGACGCTTACTGCGCGGTCAGGTTGAAAGTGGCCGCCTTATCGCCATAGTCATCAAAGACCACAACCTGGACCGGACCCTTCTTGACGTCGAACGCGATAATCCCCTTGCGGGCATCCCCGGCACCTACCTCATCGGTGGGCAGGGGTCCCAGCTTCTCGTCCAGGTACACCAGCTCGCCTTCTTTGCCGTCGGCATCAAGGACGGTGAAGTTGGAGGGGCTGGAGAAGCTGCTGCCGGTTTGCGTCTCCCAGGAAACCTCGACCGCAAAGAATCCGCCGTTCTTTGCAGTCATGTAGTCCATGCCCGGAATCTTGTCCGTGTAGACGGAGTCGAGAACGCTGACCTTCACGGTGTTGCCTTCGGACACGGTGGCCACCATTGAGTTCGCCCCGGCCGCGCTGCCGCCGGTCTGGCTTCCGCCGGAGGGGGCGGGCGCGGCCTGGGAAGCCGAAGGAAGTTCAGGTGACACGGGTACCTTCCGGGCATCGATGGCCGCACCCACCATGGCGATGGACGCGATAGTCAACAGAATCCCGGTAATAATGCTGACCAGCCAGACGACGGCAGTGATGATCCACGCCTTCTTCTTGTTTTCCTGGTAGCCCTCCAGCGGACGGCCGTCCTTGTCCCGCGTGTTTCCGGTCAGGGTCATGATCAGGTCCACGATCGACCAGATGCCCGCACCGCCGGCCGTGAGCAGCTTCGCCACGCCGGTGCCGATCTTGCCCAGGTAGAAGCGGTCCACGCCGAAGGTGCCGAGCAGGAGGGAAAGGAGCCACGTGACCATGAAGGACTTTCGCGGCGCATCGGAGTAGGGACCCTGGCCGTAGGGCGCGGACTGGTATTCCCCCTGCGGACCTGCCGGATACTGCCCCTCGAAAGCGGGCTGCGCGCCAAAGGAGGAAGGCGGCGGCGGAATGGGGGGCGCCGACGGTCCGTTCTGCTGCGGGTGGGGGTAATTCGGGTGGCTCATTGATGGTCCTTCTGTGCGGTAACAAGGGTGCGATGACAAGGGTGCGGTGACGAGGCGTGCGGTGGTCAGGGTGCAGCGTTAGGCCTCCGGTGTCCGGGCACGCGGAACGACGGCGTCTGCAGAACGGGGGTGCGACCGTTGGGGCCGGGCCGGAAATGGTGCGCACCAGTGGCGCGGACAGTGCCAGCGGCAGTGGCCAACCTCATGCTTTCCCCCAAAGCTAAAGAGTGTGTACTAAGTCAACCTACCGTGGACGGTAAAAAGCCGCGATGGGCAGAAATGCCCATCGCGGCGGGAAGCACCCCGGAAGCTAGGACGCAGCCGTGAAAAGCTTCACGGCGTCGCGCATGGATGCCCGGGCACGTTTACGGTCCCCGGCGGCGTCGTAGGCGCAGCTCAACCGGAACCAGGAACGCCAGTCGTCGGGAGCGGCCTCAGCCTCGGCCCGGTACTTTTCGAATTCGGCATCTGCAGCGGCCCGGACGATCCGGCCACCGGGCGTGCGTGGAAGCTCGTCCACCGGCAGACCGCCTTCGGCCTCCAGGACCTTGGCCATCTGTTCGGTACGGGCCCCGAACATCAGCTCGCGGATCAGGGCCCAGGCGCCAACAATGGGCAGCACCAGGTACGCGGCGCCGATGGCCTTGGCGGTCAGGTTGGCGTCCGACAGGAGCAGGAGGGAGCGCTGGAAAGACACCACCAGGTAGAACACCAGCAGCAGCGTCACCGCCGCCACCCAGATCTTGGTGCGGTTCCTTCGGAAGCCGGCTGCGAGCCCGTTCACGGCCTAGAGTCCCAGGTCCAGGTAACCGTCCAGGCCCACGGTCAGGCCGGGGTGCGCAGCCACGTTGCGGACGCCCAGGAGCACGCCCGGCATGAAGGAGGCACGGTCAAAGGAGTCGTGGCGGAGGGTCAGCTGCTCACCGGGACCGCCCAGGAGGACTTCCTGGTGTGCCACGAGCCCGCGGAGCCGGACGCTGTGCACGCGGACGCCATCCACTTCGCAGCCACGGGCACCGGCGCGTTCAGTGCTGGTGGCATCGGGGCTGGGTGGCAGCTGGGCGGCAGCACGTTCGGCAGCGATCAGCTCCGCCGTGCGGACGGCAGTGCCGGAAGGGGCGTCCACCTTGTCCGGATGGTGCAGCTCAATGATCTCCACCGATTCGAAGTACTTGGACGCCTTTGCGGCGAACGCGGAGGCCAGCACGGAGCCCAGGGCGAAGTTCGGGGCGATCAGCACGCCCGTCTCCGGGTGCTCACCCAGCAAGGATTTCAGCGCGGACAGGCGGTTCGCGTCCCAGCCGGTGGTGCCCACCACAGCGTGGATTCCGTGCTCGACGGCGAAGCGGACGTTCGCTTCGGTGCTTTCGGGGACCGTGAGGTCCACCAGGTACTGCGCACCTGAGGCGGTCAGCTGCTCCAGTGCGTCACCCCGTCCCAGGGCTGCGACGAGCTTCATGTCGGGAGCGGCGTCGATGGCCTTGACGGCCTCGGCACCCATGCGTCCGTTGGCGCCGAGGACGGCCACCAGCTTGGGAACGGAGTGTTGTTCGGTCATGGCATTAACCCTACCGGCGCCAGTGGTTGGTGCAGGAACCGGGCGGCGTGCGTTACCTCGCAGTCGGGATCAGTGGGTGGGGGTCAGCCGCCGGCGCCGACCCATTCCACGGTGCCGTCGGAGAAAAACTGTTCCTTCCAGATAGGCACCTGTTCCTTGATGCGGTCCACGAGTTCGGAGCAGACGGCGAAGGCCTGGCCGCGGTGCGCGGCGGAGACGGCGCACACCAGCGCGGGGTCGCCGATTTCCAGCATGCCGATCCGGTGCGCTGCCCAGATCCGGACAGGCTGTTCAGCCCCGGCGTCCCCTTCAGCGCCCTGTTCGGCAACAAGGCGCGCGACGACGTCGGCCATCACCTGGTGTGCCGTGGGGTGCGCGCTGTAGCTGAGGCGCTGAACAGCCTTGCCGCCGTCGTGGTTCCGCACCACGCCGCTGAAGCTGACCACCGCGCCCGCGGTGTCGCTTTCCACCGCCGCTATCGCCTGGTCCACCGAGATGGGATCCGCACTTAGGACGGCCCTGACTACTTCGAATGCTTCAGTGCCCATGGCCGCCTTCCAACTGGTCGCAAAGGTGCCCGATCAGCGGGTCCAGGACGGTGAGCCCGTCCATGACGCCCTTCGGTGATCCGGGCAGGTTGACGATGAACGTGTGCCCGGCGGCACCGGCGTAGCCACGGCTAAGGGCGGCGAGCGGGGTTTTGGCAGCGCCCGCCCTCCTGATCGCCTCCATGATCCCGGGAATTTCCCGGTCCAGGAGCGGCAGGGTGACGTCCGGCGTTCGGTCGTCGGGGCTGAGCCCGGTGCCGCCGCTGGTAATGATGACGGCGGGGTGCTGGGTGAGGAGGGCCCGAATGGCAGCGCCGGCCGGGTCGCCGTCGGGAACCACCATGGCCGGGAACACGTCAAAGCCGTGCTCGGTGAGCCAGTCGGTGATGACGGGGCCGGTTTCGTCATCATAAATCCCGGCGGCCGCGCGGGTGGAGGCAATGACGACGCCGGCCTTCCGCCCCTGCACCTCGCCGTGCACATGTGGGGCGGCGGTGCTGAAAGGTGTGGTCACAGTGCCCAGTCTCCGCTCTTGCCGCCGCTCTTGGCCAGCACCATGATGTCCGTCAGGACCGCGTGCTTGTCCACTGCCTTGATCATGTCGTAAACGCTCAGCGCCGCCACGGAGGCCGCGGTCAGGGCCTCCATTTCCACCCCGGTGACGCCCCTGGTCTTGACGGTGGCGCCGATGGTGACGGCATCAGCGCCAAGGTCAAAGTCGACCGTGACTTTGGAGAGCGGCAGTGGATGGCAGAGCGGGATCAGGTCCGGGGTCTTTTTGGCGGCCATGATGCCGGCCACACGGGCAACGGCCAGGGCGTCCCCCTTGGGGAGCCCGCCGGTGCCCAGGAGCTGCATGACTTCGGCGGTGGTCCGGACGGTGGCGGTGGCGGTCGCCTCCCGGGTGGTCTCGGCCTTGGCGGAAACATCCACCATCTGGGCGCTGCCGTCCTGCCGCAGGTGGGTCAGGGCGGGGATCTGTTCTGCGTTCACAGCATCCATACTTCCACCTCGTCCCCGGCAGCGAGTTCCGTGACGCCGGCCGGAATGTGGACCAGCACGTTCGAGCCTGCGAGCGCGTGCATCAGGTGCGAGCTCTCGCCGCCTGCCAGCCGTACGGTCCCGTCCGGCTGCAGGCTCCCCCGGCGGACCTGGTGTTTGGAGCCGGGCGAGGTGAGCGGCTGGGCTTGCCCGTCAAGATCAAGGCGGGCCCGCAGGGGCAGCCGGGGCGCCGGCGCCCCCAACAAGGCCGACAGGGCGGGCCGGAGGAACATCTCGAAGGAGACCAGGCAGCTGACCGGATTGCCGGGAAACCCAAGGAAGGGGACGCCGTCAAAGGTTCCTATTCCCTGGGGACCGCCAGGCTGCATGGCAACGTGCAAGAAGTCGACCGGCTGTTCCGCCATGGCCTGCCGCACCACCTCGTAGGCTCCCTTGCTGACCCCTCCGGTGGTGACGATCAGGTCCGCGTCCCGGCCTTCGGCCCGCAGCAGCGCCTGGAGTTCCGCAGGGTTGTCTGTTGAGATCCCGGCGCGGCGGACGCGGAGGCCTGACTGCGTCATGGCCGCTTCCAGGAGGGTTCCGTTGGAGTCGTAGATCTTGCCGTCCGGCAGGGGACGGCCCGGTTCAACCACTTCATCCCCGGTGGTGACCAGCAGGACGGTCACCGACCGGTACACCTCCACCTCCGTTATGCCAAGGGCGGCGAGCAGTCCCAGCTGTGCCGGTCCCAGGCACGTCCGTGCGGCGAGCGCCCGCTCCCCCGCCGGAATGTCACTGCCGGCGGCACGCACGTACGTTCCCGGGGCAGTTGCAGGCAGCGTCACAACAGTGCCGTCACCCTCAGGAAGGAAATGGTCAGGCACCGCCTTTTCGATAGGTACGACGGCGTCAGCCCCCACCGGGATCATCGCACCGGTCATGATGGGCGCCGCAGTCCCCGGCTCCAGCGGCAGGGGGGTTGACCCGGCGGGAACGGGAGGCATGACGCGCAGGTCTGTGCCGCCGTCGGGAACGTCCGGGGAACGCACCGCATACCCATCCATCTGGGAGTTCGCGAAGGGGGGAAGGCTAAGCGGCGCAAGGAGTCCGTGCACCAGTGCCCTGCCCAGGGCATCCGGCAACGGAACAATCTCGGCACGTGATTCCGCCGCCAGCGGGGCCAGGAGATCCGTGACGGCGGCCAAGTGCGCGGCAACGGAGCGGGCGTTATGGGCCTTGCCGGCTGGGGCGTGGTGCGCAGTGGTCATGGGTACGCCTTTGGTCGCGGCCGTCAGGATTTCACGTCCACTCTAACCGTGTGCAATCCGGTGGCCCCGTCAGGCGCGGGCGGCCGGAAGGTTTCGTCCTGGGGCCGGCCGTTCAGGTCGGTGGCGCGGGCCTGGACTTCGTACTGCCCCGGAGTGAGGTCCAGGGCCAGCTTCCACTGGTACCAGGTATCGGCGGAGATACCGGGCGCCAGCTCAGCTTCCCGCCACGGCCCCCGGTTGAGCCGCACTTCCACCTTCCCGATGCCCGTGTGCTGGGCCCAGGCTACGCCGGCAAAAACAACGGTTCCCGGGCTGACAGTGCGGCCGTTGCGGGGCACGTCGATGCGCGAGGACGTCTTGATGGGCCCGCGCTCAGACCAGCCCCGCGGGGTCCAGTACCCGGCATCGTCGGCAAACCTGGTGACTTTCAGTTCCGTCAGCCACTTGGTGGCCGAGACATAGCCGTAAAGGCCGGGGACCACCAGCCGGACGGGGAAGCCGTGCTCCAGGGGCAGCGGTTCCCCGTTCATGCCCACGGCAAGCAGGGCATCCCGGTTATCCGTCAGCACCTCCAGGGGTGTCCCGGCGGTCCAGCCGTCGGCGCTGCGCGAGAGCACCATGTCGGCTCCCGGCTGCGGCTCCGCCAGGGCCAGCAGGTCCCGGACCGGCCACCCCAGCCACCGGGCGTTGCCGATCAGGTCCCCGCCCACGTTGTTCGAGACGCAGGCGATGGTGATGTGGCGTTCGGTCAGGGGTTTCGCCATCAGGTCCGCAAAGGAGAGCTGGACGCCACGGGCCACCATGCCGGTGACCTTGAGGACCCAGGTATCCGGATTGACCGCCGGAACGGTGAGGGCTGTGTCGATCCGGTAGAACTCCCGGTTCGGCGTGACCAGCGGCGGCATTCCCGCCGCGCCGGACTCCGCAGCAGCCGGTATTGGCGGCGCCGGAGACGCTGCTGCAGGAAGGGTAATGCGTGCCCTGGCTTCGCTGACCGCGGTGGTGGCCCCGCGCCAGATCCCCGCCAGCAGCCCGGCAACCCCAGCGGCCGCTGCCGTGCCGGCAAGGGCCTGGAGGAAGCGGCGGCGGGAGGATGCCGTGGGCCCCGGTGTGCTTTCGCCATCTCCGGTTGAAGCAGTGGCCTCCCACGCCGCCAGCCGCACCACCAGGAGCCGCAACAGCACGACGGCGGCAACCGCGGCCAGGAGCGGAAGTACAACAGCCACCGGGGTCACCTGGGAACGCGTCAGCACGGCCGCCGTTCCGGCGAGCCCGAAGACTCCCACCATGACCGAACCGGCGAACCGCCGGCGGTGCTCGAGTACTCCGGCGAGCGCGGCCAGCCCGGCAATGACCAGCGCCATGCCCGTCAGCAGGGCAGCCTTGTCAGCCGTACCGAAAAGGGAGGTGGCCCAGTCCTTCACACCGGGAGGAACGGTGTCGATCACCACTCCGCCAACGGCATTCAGCGGGGACAGGGTGGGACTGGCGAACCCAGCCAGCAGCTCCCCCGCTGCGACACCTCCCGCGACGGCCACTACCCCGGCTGCCGCAGCCCAAGACCTGCCGGTGTGCCGCACCGTGGCGCGCGGGACTCCCTGGTGCCGGACGGAACGTTCCGCGCGCCCCTCGAGGCCGCCGCCGTCCGCCCCGTACCTGTGCCGGGAAGCCTTCACAACTCCCAGCATAGGATCGTGGTGCCGGAATGTTCCCCGGCCGGTCACGGTGTGATGCGCGGCTCAAGGTGGCGTAGCCTGAATTCATGAGTGTCCAGCTAGGCATGCCCCAGCCGCCGGAGGAAGCAGCATCGGCTGTGCCCGGACGCCGCCCCGCGGATGCACCTGCCGGCCTGGCGGACAGGTACGGCCGCCGCGCCACCGACATGAGGCTGTCACTGACGGACAAATGCAACCTCCGCTGCACCTACTGCATGCCTGCCGAAGGCCTCGAGTGGCTGGCCAAGCAGGCGGTGATGTCCGGCGAAGAGATCGTGCGGATCGTCAAGGTGGGCGTGGAACAGCTGGGTGTCCGGGAGCTGCGGCTGACGGGCGGCGAGCCGCTGGTCCGGCACGATTTGGTGGACATCATCGCGGCCCTGCGGCGCAACCACCCCGACCTTCCG
Source organism: Arthrobacter sp. E1SS-5 (assembly GCF_057073715.1). Classification (NCBI taxonomy): domain Bacteria; kingdom Bacillati; phylum Actinomycetota; class Actinomycetes; order Micrococcales; family Micrococcaceae; genus Arthrobacter; species Arthrobacter sp. E1SS-5. The sequence continues at coordinate 1,530,225 of NZ_CP172703.1, read as the reverse complement.
ATCTCGATGACCACCAACGGCGTTGGCCTGGCCAGGAAGGCGGCAGCGCTGAAGGACGCCGGACTGACGCGCATCAATGTGTCGCTTGATTCCCTGCACGAGGAAACGTTCACCAAGTTGACCCGCCGCCCCTTCCTGGACCAGGTCCTGGCCGGTGTGGACGCCGCCTGGGCTGCCGGGCTGGGACCGGTCAAGCTGAACGCTGTCCTGATGCGCGGAATCAACGACGCCGAGTCACCGCAACTGCTGGCCTGGGCCCTGGAGCGCGGGTACGAGCTACGGTTCATCGAGCAGATGCCGCTCGACGCCGACCATGGCTGGACACGCCGGAACATGATTACCGCCGCAGAAATCCGCGGGCTGCTGTCCCGGGATTTCGTCCTCAGTCCCGATCCCCGGGAACGCGACGGCGCCCCCGCGGAACGCTTTGAAGTACGACGCCGGGTGGCCGGCTCTGCGGATCCGGAGGGTCCCGTTCTGGGAACCGTGGGGATTATCGCCTCCGTCACCGAGCCGTTCTGCTCCGACTGCCGGCGCACCAGGATCACGGCCGAAGGCAAGATCATGAGCTGCTTGTTCTCGCGCGAGGAATACGACCTGCTGGGCCTGCTGCGTGCGGGCGCCGGCGACGCGGAGCTGGCGCAGCGGTGGCAGGACGCCATGTGGATCAAGCCAAAGGCCCACGGTATGGACCACGTGGGACTGGACGCCCCGGACTTCGTCCAACCGGACCGCAGCATGAGTGCCATCGGGGGCTGACCGGAATGCTTGTACGTTACTTTGCTGCCGCACGCGCCGCCGCCGGGTTCGAGGAGGAAAAATTCGACCTGCCAGCCGGCGCCACGGTGGCTGACCTGCTGGCAGCCATCACCGCAGTGCAGCGGCCCGAGCCCCCTGCCGGGACGCCGCCGCTGCCCCGGATCCTGTCCCGGAGCAGCTTCCTGCTCAACGAAGTGGCCGTGCGGGACCAGGCAACGGTCCTGGATCCCGACGACGTGGTGGACGTGCTGCCTCCATTCGCGGGGGGCTAGGCAGCAGGTTTTGCGGCGCCTTGGCTGACGCTCACTTTCCGGCCAGGGCCGCGCGGACGCTTGCCGCGACGGCAGCGGCCCCTGTCCGGCCCATGATGATGGTGTAGTGGTTGACGTCCGGCACCTGCGTGACCCGCAGGGTGGGAAGCTTTTCAGCCCACGACTCCAGGTAGCCGGCGGCATACAGGGCCGCCGGTTCGTTCAGCAGTCCCCGGGGCGCCCTGAGGACTTCGGCGTCGACGGTGAGGCGGTCCAGTGCGGCCAGCAGCGAAGCACCGCGGTGCAGGTCCGCCGTATCCTCCGCCATTGCCTCATACCGCGTGGCGGGCCGAAGTTCAGGCTCTTCGCCGGTGAGGTCATAGTCCACATAGGCATCCACGAGGGGACCCCAGTCCGCGCTGAAGGCGGGGTGCTGCTGCCAGAAGGAACGGTAGACCTCACGGCTGGGGAAGGTGGCATTGAGCCGCTCGGCAGCCGGACCCAGGACCGAGGAGATAATTTCTTCGTCCGAAAGGCCGGCCGGCACCTGCAGGGGCAGGCCTCCGTCCACCAGCACCAGTGACCGGACGCGTTCCGGGAACAGGTCAGCGAGGACAACCGACGCGAAGCCGCCCATGGAGTGCCCCATCACGACCACAGGCCCGTCCGCCAGTTCCTCGAGGACGGCCGCCAGGTCCTGTGCGTGCGTGGTCATTCCGTACGGCCCGGGCAGCTGGTTGCTGCGGCCGCGGCCGCGCAGGTCCGGTGCGATGATCCGGACCTCGGGCAGTGCTTCAGCGAGATACGCCCAGGACTTGTGGGAGGCAGTGACGCCGTGGACGGCAAGGATGGTTGGAGCGGCAGGATCATCCGGGCCCCAGACGGCAGTGTGGAGTGTTCCGCCGCGCACCGCCACTTCCGCCGTGCGGTAGGTTTCCTGGCTGGCTGTCTGGGTCATGGCAACGTCCCTTCCTGGGGCGGGGTGGTTTTAGCGGCGGAGTCAGGAGCAAGGCCCCGCTCGATGAACTGCATCATTTCTTCAAACACTTCTTCGGGCACCTCGGGCCTGGCTCCCTCGACCGGCGGTGCGCCTTCCTCGTCCCACAGGACCCAGCGCATGCCGATCAGTTCGCCGATGCCCATCAGGGCCCAGGCTGCGACGGTGGGGTCCATGTCCCTGACTTCGCCGCTGGACTGCGCCGCCTTCAACCCTTCGATGTAACCGTTCACGATCCGGGTGTAATGCAACCGCAAGGCCCCCGGGGAAACGAACTCGGCCTGCCGGATGATCCGGTACAGCGCCGGGTGTTGGGCAGTGAAGCGGAAGAACGCGCGGAAACCTGCCCGTTCCGCTTCCATCCGGTTGGGGGCATTCCGTGCCGCGTCGGTCATGGCGTGGCGCACCCGGCGGTTGAGGTCCTCCACCACTTCATCGAAGATTGTCTGCTTGCCGTCGAAGTACAGGTAGAAGGTGCCCAGCCCGACACCGGCTGCCTCGGTAATCTTCACGATCGAGGCCTCGTGGTAGCCCACCGAGGCAAACACCGACTCGGCTGCTTGCAGCAGCTTAGCCCGGGTGCGGTTTCCCCTGGCAGTGCGCGGTGCGGTGCTCATGGCCGGCCTCCCGCCGCGGGTGCCTGTCCTGGACCGGCCGCCGGTCCTGCGGCGGAACGGGCGGAGAGGTCCTGCCGCAGTTTGGCGCGCAAGACCTTGTTCAGTGCCGTCCGCGGCAGGCCTGACACCATCTCGATCCGCGCCGGGACCTTGAACCGGGCCAGCTGTGAGCTGCAGTGCTCCAGCAGCTCCTGTTCGTCCGTGACCATGCCGGGACGGACCACCACGAAAGCCAGGCCGCTTTCGCCCCAACGGGGATCCTCCACGCCCACCACTGCTGCCTGTGCAACAGCGGGATGGCCCAGCAGGACGGCCTCGACTTCGGACGGCGCAACGTTCTCGCCGCCGGAAATGTAGATGTCCTTGAGCCGGTCCACCACCCTGATGTAGCCCTCGGCATCCCGTTCCACCAGGTCGCCGGTATGCAGCCACCCGCCGGCCAGGACGGCCGCCGTGGCCGCGGGGTCCCGGAAGTAGCCGGCAAACACGCCCGGGCCGCCCACCAGCAGCTCACCGCTGGCCGCACCTTCAAGGATTTCTCCGGTGGCCGGATCGGCGACCGCCACGGACACATGCGGATATGGCTTGCCGGAGTAACCCACCATCCGCTCGGCGTCCTCGTTCGGCAGGCAGAGCACGTTGGGTGACGCCTCGGTCAGCCCGTATCCCTGGCTCAGCGCCACTCCCCTACGGTGCCAGATCCGCAGCAGCGGCGCCGGCATCGGCGCGCCTCCCACCACGGCGTGCCGCAGGCTGCCCAGCTCGGCAGTGGGGAAGTCCGGATGCTCGGCGAGCATGAGGTACTGGGTGGGAACGCCCATCAGCATCGTGACGCGGCGTTCCGGGATCAGCTGCAGGACCCGGCCCGGATCGAACCCGCGTTCGAGGACCACGGTGGCACCCACCCACCAGGCCAGCAGCGGCTGGATGTTCCAGCCCCCTACGTGGAATTGCGGCAGGACGGCCAGCACCACGTCGCTGCTGCCCATGTCGAGCGTGCGTGACAGCGAGAGGTTGTTCCAGAAGCAGTTTGCGTGCGTCAGTACTGCAGCCTTGCTGGCCCCCTCGGTCCCTGAGGTGAAGATCATCAGCAGGGCGTCGTCGTCGTGCACGTCCTGCCGCACCGTGGTTTCGGGCAGCGGCGCCACCCTGGTGGGCGGCGGCACGGATTTCTCCACTCCGCCGGGCCCCAGTGATGAACCACGCAGCCGATGCGGCAGCAGGGCGCAGGCAGCGGCGGCGAGGGCCTCAAGGTCGTCTTCCATGAGCAGCAGCTGCGGGTCCGCGAGTTCCAGCTGCAGGGCCAGTTCCCGCGACGAGAGCCGCCAGGACAGCGGGACGAGGACCAGGCCTGCCTTGGCGCAGGCGAAGAAGGTCACCACGTGGTCGGAACTGTTTCCGGTCAGGGTGGCTATGCGGTCGCCCACCCGATACCCGGCGGCGCGGAAACCGGCGGCGAGGGCCTCGGCGCGGCGCTCCAGTTCGCGGTAGGTGAGGGTGCAGCCGCGGTCGTCGATGGCGATCCGGTGGGGTGTGGCGTGGCTGCGGTCTGTGGTCCATCGGCCGAGGGTGTGCAACCCGTCGCCGGCGGGTCCGGTGATGCCGGTCATGCAGCGTCCTCCAGGATGTCGCGGGGAGTTTCGGTGCCGCCATTCCGTTCCCTGGACCGGCGCCGGTGGCCCAGCCGTTCGGCGCTTCCAGCCAGGCCCCCGGGAAGGAAGAGCACCACCAGGATGAAGAGCGTGCCGAGGATGAACAACGGTTCAGACAACGGTACCCGCAGAATGTCCGGCAGGGACTTGACGCCGTCGGAGTTCGCCAGGGCGGTCAGTCGCTGGTCAAGGATCGTATAGAACACGCCGCCCACCACGGCGCCCCAGCGCGAGCCGACGCCGCCCAGAACCACCATCACCAGCAGCGTAATGGTCAGGTCGGAGGAGATGGCCCGGGGTATGGCGCCGCTTTGCAGCAGCAAAAAGACCATGCCGATCACCCCGGCCAGAGTGGCGGAGAGAACGAAGATCAGCAGCTTGACGAGGTAGGGCTGCAGGCCGAGGACCTGGACGCGCAGTTCGTTCTCCCGGACGGCGGCAGCGGTGTGCCCGGCCCGGGAGGACTGTACCCAGGTGACGATGACGAACACGGCTACGAGGACGGCCAGTGCCAGCCAGTACAGGTTGCGGGTGTTGACTACGCCCACCAGGAAGTCCGGCAGGTTGTCGGTTCGCAGCGTCAGTCCCTCATCCCCGCCGGTCCTGCCGTCCGGGTTCCGTCCCACGATCACCGAGCCTGCCTGGGCGAAGGCCAGGGTGACCATGGCGAACGGGATGCCGCTGACGCGTAGGCTGATGCTGCCCACCACGTGGGCCAGCACGATCACGATCAGCAGGGTAAGCCCCATGGCCGGCAGCAGCGGGATGTCCAGGTTCTGCAGGATGATGGCCAGGCCGTAGACGCCAGCGCCGAAGTAGAGTGCGTGCCCGAAGGACAGCAGTCCGGCGACGCCGAGAAGCAGGTGGTAGGTCAGGGCCGCTGCGGCCATCAGCATGCACATGGCCAGGAGCTGCAGCGATCCCGGTGTGTAGCTGGGCCCGGGCAGCACGCCGGGCAGCGAGAGATTCAGCAGCGGAAGCAGGACCAGGAGCAGGACACCGGCCAGCCCGGCAGCCCAGGCAGCGAGGCGGCGGCCGGAGAGGCGCGGACGGCCGTTGTCCGCAGCACTGCTTCCCGCTCCCCCTGCGCCTCCCCTGGCCTTGCGTTTGCCCGGCTGGAGGGTGGCGCCGTCGCCGGCCGGCGGCCGGCGGGTGCTGTTGGTATCAGTGTCGGTGGTCATGCGGTTCTCCCGAGCAGGCCGGAGGGACGGAACAGCAGCACGAGGGCCAGCGCCAGCACCACGACGAAGTCGCCGGTGCCGCCGAGGTAGAAATTTGCCAGCTGCTGCAGGATGGCGACGGCCACGGCGGCGATGGCCGCTCCGGTGAGCGAACCAAGGCCGCCGATGACCGTGACGATGAAGGCGAAGATCAGCAGTGACCCGCCGAGCATCGGCGAGACGTAGCCGAAATAGTGCGAGGCGAGGACGCCGCCGAGGCCTGCCGCCGCCCCGCCGATGGTGAAGACGAGGGTGAAGGCCTTGCGGACGTCGATGCCCAGGGCGGTGACCATGGAGCGGTTTTCAACGCCGGCGCGGATGATCATGCCGTAACGGGTCTTCTTCAGGAAGAACACCAGGGCCAGCAGCACCATCGCGGCGGCAACGATGCAGACAAAACGGTCGTTGGGAACTTTAGCGCCGAGGATGTCGGTGGTGTACTTGAACCAGGCCGGCCCCTGGATGTAGACGGGGTCGGTGCCCCAGATACCGTCAAACAGCGCCACCGCGGCGAGCGAAAGGCCCAGGGTGACGAGTACCTGCTCGATGTGCCGCTGGTAGAGCCGCCGGATCAGGACGAATTCGGTGAAAGCGGCGAAAGCTGCGCCGGCAGCCGCGCCGATGAGCAGCGACAACAGGAATATTGCCCAGTTGTCGGAGCCGCTGCGGCGCGCGATTTCCCATCCGGTGAAGGCTCCAAGGGTCAGGAAAGCTCCGTGGGCGAAGTTGAGCACGCCCATCAGACCGTAAATCAGGGACAGGCCGGCGGCCACGAGGAAGTACAGCGCACCGAGGCCCAGTCCGGTAAACAGCAGCAGGATGACGGTGCTCACTGGGCAGCGCCTTTCTGGATCGGGTCCCCGTGCGGGGCCGTGTCGGTGGAAACACCGAGGTGCCGTTGGATCAGCCCGGCGTCATCGAGGAACTCAAGGGCCGGTCCGGTGTGGACCACGCGTCCGCCCGAGAGGACGACGGCGTCCCCGGCGAGCTGCCGGACCACCTGCAGGTTTTGTTCGACGAGCAGGATGGGCACTGTCTTGGCGGCTTCGGCCAGGGTCTCGGCCACCTCGCCCACGATCTTTGGCGCAAGGCCCTTGGTCGGTTCGTCGACCAGCAGGAGCTTGTTGGTGTTCAGGAGGGCGCGGGCCAGGGAGACCATTTGCTGTTGCCCGCCGGAGAGCGTTCCGGCCATCTGACCGGCCCGGGCCAGCAGGTCGGGGAACAACTCCTCCACCAGTTGCCTGCGCGGGTCGGCATCGCGTTCGGCCAGCCGGAGGTTCTCTGCGACGGTCAGTTTGGAAAAGACTTCGCGGTCCTCCGGGACGTAACCAACGCCGCGCCGGATGATCTTGAAGGTGGCTTCCTTGTCTATCCGCTGGCCTGCCAGTTCCATCACGCCGGTCCGGTCGATCAGGCCGACGATGGCTTTGATGGTGCTGGTCTTCCCTACACCGTTGCGGCCCAGCAGCGCGGTGATGCCCGTGGGCGGCACGGAGAAGGAGACGTCCTCGACGACCTGTTGGCCGGCGATCCGGGCGCTGAGCCCCTCGACGCGAAGGACGGGTGCGGTCATGGCGGCGTGGTGCTCCGCTGCGGTGTTCATACTGGTTCTCCGAGGTAGGCGCTTTGCACCGTGGGGTTTGCCATGACGGCGTCGGGGCTGTCCAGTGCCAGGAGGCTGCCATGGTGCATCACGGCCACCCGGTCCACCAGCCCCAGGACCACGTCCATGTGATGCTCCACCATCAGGACGGTGCAGCCCCGGTCCCGGTGCATTCCCCGAATGATCGAGGTGAGGGACGGGACGTCGCCGGACGCTACCCCTGCCATCGGTTCATCGAGCAGTACGACGGAGGGATCGGTTGCCAGCAGCACGGCGATCTCCACCTTGCGCTTTTCACCGTGTGAAAGGTCTCCCGCGGCCGTCCTAAGTTTGTGCGTGAGGCCCACTTCGGCGAGCGTGCTGCGGGCGGTCCGGGTGGCCTCGTCCGAGGCCGAGGGGAAGCGCAGGACGCTGAAGCTGCCGCCAAGCTTCGCCTGGGCGGCCAACCGGACGTTTTCCAGCACGCTCAGCCGTGGGAACAGGTTGGACGTCTGGAAGGTGCGGCCCAGCCCTGCCGACGCCCGGCGGTGGATCGGAGCGGCCGTGATCTCCCTGCCGTTCAGCGTGATGCTGCCCGCAGTGGGCCGCACGACACCGGAAATCAGGTTGAACAACGTGGTCTTGCCGGCTCCGTTGGGCCCGATCACACCGATCATTTCGCCGGCGGCGACCGTGAAGCCCACGTCCTGGAGGATGCGCGCACCGCCGATCTGCAGGCCGAGGCCGTCCACCGCCAGGGCGGGCAGGGCTGGGTTGCTCATCCGGCCCTACTTCTTTTCCGGCGGGGCCACTGTGTCCCCGGGGACGGCCTTGACGAGCTCGGGGGTCCAGGAGTCACCCTTCTGGACCAGCTTGGCCTGGTACATGTCCTGGATCAGCGCATGGTCCGAGGCGCGGACGGTTTCCTTGCCCTTGGGGCCGTCAAAGCTGAATCCTTCGAGGGCCTTGACCATGGCGTCCGGGTCCTGCCCGCCGCCTTCCTTGACGGCCTGGGCAATCAACTGTCCGGCCACGAAACCGTCGGGGGTGAAGAGGTCGGGCTTGCCGCCGGCCTTCTCGACGGCGGCAATCATCTTCTTCTCCACGTCATTACCGGCAGCACCCGGGAAGTAGTGGTTGAGGAAGCTGATCTTGGAGCTGGCGGGGCCGTAGGCTCCGAAGGTTGCCGCATCGCCCAGGCCGGTGACGACCGGAGCCGCGTCGAAGACGCCCTGCTGGTTCAGCGCCTGCCACATCGTGCCGGAGGTCGCGCCGGCCCAGGCCACGAAGACCATGTCCGGCTTGGCGTCCAGCAGCTGGCGCGCGAACGGGGTCAGTTCCTGGTTCTCCGGCACCAGGACCGCTTCGACGTTGGCGCCCTTGGCTCCGAGCACGGCCTTGACGGCCGCGACGTTGCCCTGACCGAAGGCGTTGTCCTGGGCGAAGACCACGACCTTCTTGCCCTTGGTGTCGATGAAGGTACCGGCGGTGGCCACGTCCTGCAGGCTCTGCCGTCCGGAGCGGAAGGTGTACTTGTTGATGCCCTGGATCGCGTCGGTGGCTGCGGGGCCGGAGATGTACAGGACCTTGTTCTGCTGCGCCTGCTCGGCGAGCTTCAGGGCGATGCCCGAGGATGCGGTGCCGCCGATGATCTTGTAGCCCTTGCCGATCATGTCCTTGGCCGCAGTGACCGCCTTGTCCGGGTCGCCGCCGTCGTCGGCATAGGTCAGGTTGATCTTGGCTCCGTTGACTTCACCGGTGCCTCCGGTGGCGTAGTCGATGCCGGCCTGCAGGCCCTGGTAGTAGGTCTCGCCATACGCAGCGAGGGCACCGGTCTTGGAATAGATGATGCCAACATTGACCGGTGCGGCTGCACTGCCGGAACCGGACGGGGCGCCTGCGCCCGCCGTTGGTGCGCATGCGCTGAGGGCCAGCCCGGATGCCACGACGGCGGCCATCAAAAACTTCTTTGTTTCCTTCACGGGATGCCTTTCGGTGAAGATCCGCGGGGTGTGGTGCGGGCGGAGGTATTCCTCCGAACCTGAAAGGTGATTCAGATTACAGCAAATGTAGAGTCAACCCTGGGTTCTGTCAACGGTAAAAGCGCAGGTGAGTGCCGGTCGGGCCTCCCGGGGCAGGGGCGCGCACCGACCGCGCGGGAAGGTGTCCGGCTAGTCGCGCTGCGGGTTGGGAACCCTTTGGCAGACGGTGGTCATCAGGGGAACCAGCTCATTGCGGTGCTGACGCCACAGGCCGGCAGAGTGCGTCAGCACGCCATCCCTCGCGGTCAGCACGTGCCGGACAGTGGCGGAACCGCGCCGCCGCTCCACCGTCAAGGCGCCGTCGCGCCAGGTGGCCCGGTCGAGCCCTTCCAGCGGCATGCCCGCAGCTGTGGTGTGGTACCAGAAGGTGTCGGGGTGGATCGGGTCGGCGGCGAAGATCCCCACACCCTCGGCGCAGGAACCGTCGGGCCCAGTATGGCGGTAGCTCATGGTGACGGCGTGGCCGCCGGCAGCCGTGGCGAAGGCAATCTCTACGGCGTCGGTATGGGCCGGACTCCAGGCCGTGGCTTCCCAGTGTGTGGTGCCGCTCCAATGGCCCAGGAAGGCTCGCAACGATTCCGTTACCGGGAGTGGCGGGGAGGGCTGGTCCATGGTTCCTCCGTGCAGCGCTGCTTCCCGTTCCAGACCACCATCATCACGCCGGCCCCTGAAGCTGTAAAGCACTTCCAAGCAGGGGCCCGCATGCGGTCCGGTTCCTACAGCCCGAAGGTTTCCGTCTCCTCGAAGGGGCCCACCACGGTGATGGTCCGCGGCGCGGCAGCGAGTTCGGCGGCCAGTTCCTGCACCTGTTCGGCGGTGACGGCCTTGATCAGGCGCAGGGTCTCGTCGATGTCCTGGTATTCGCCGGAGACCAGCTCGGCCCGGCCCAGCCGGGACATGCGGGAGCCGGTGTCCTCCAGGGCCAGGACGATTCCGCCGCCGAGCTGTCCCACTGCCTTGCGGAGTTCATCCTCGGAAATTCCATGTTCGGCAAGCTTGTCCAGCTCCACGCCCAGCAGGTCCACCACCTGGCGGACCTTGGACGGAGTGCAGCCGGCGTACATGCCGAAGTAGCCGGCGTCGGCGTAGGACGATGCAAAGGAATAGGTGGAGTACACCAGGCCACGCTTCTCGCGGACTTCCTGGAACAGCCGCGAGGACATGCCGCCGCCGAGGACTGCGTTCAGGACGCTCATGACGTAGCGGCGTTCGTCGGTGGCGACGATCGTGGGGCATCCCATGATGATGTTTGCCTGCTCCACGGCACGCTTGACCACGTGCAGCCCGGCTGTCCCGGTGATCAGGGCGCGTTCGGTGGAGCGGCGCTGCACGGGCGCCGCGTCGGACTGCAGCGACCACCCGGCGGACTGGAGGGCATCCACCACAAGTCCGCATACGACGTCGTGGTCCAAACCGCCCGCAGCGGTAATGACCAGTTCCTCCGGCTTGTAGTACCTGCGGTAGTGCTCCCACACGGAATCGCGGGCCACCGCCCTGATCGCCGCGGGGGTTCCGCCGATGGGACGGCCCAGCGGGTGGCTGCCGAGGACTGCGGCGACAAAATGCTCGTGGGCGACGTCGGTGGGGTCATCGCTGTCCATGGCGATTTCTTCCAGGATGACGTCGCGTTCCTGCTCCATCTCGTCAGGATCCAGTACGGCCCCGGTGATCATGTCCGCAATAACGTCGATGGCCATGGGCAGGTCCGTGTCCAGGACCCGGGCAAAGTAGCAGGTGCTTTCCTTGGCTGTTGCCGCGTTGGATTCCCCGCCCACCTCGTCGAAGGCCGACGCGATCTCCAGGGCAGTGCGCCGCTTGGTGCCCTTGAACAGCAGGTGCTCAAGGAAGTGGGTGGACCCGTGCTGGCCGGGTGCCTCATCGCGGGACCCGACGCCCACCCAGAACCCGATGGTGGCTGACCGCTGGCCCGGCATCGCCTCCGTCAGTACCCGCACGCCTCCTGGCAGCACTGAACGGCGGACCTCGGACCCGCCGTCGGAGCCGTGGACCAGGGTGTCGCCGGCGTGATTCTGCTCAAGCGGCAGGGGTACAACAGTCATTGATGCCTTTCAGGAGGGGCAGCCGGATCTGGCTGCCATCGTAACAGCGGCGGGACCGGTGGATCATCCACCGGCCCCGCCGATTCATGCTTGTGCCGGGAGTCCCGGGCTGTTAGACGTCAGCGCCTTCAGCGGGCTCCTCGGTGTGGGCGCGCTCGGTGTCGGCCGGGGCCTCTTCCTCGGCTACCACCGGGGCGAGCGAGAGCTTTCCGCGGTCGTCGATCTTGGTGATTTCCACCTGGATCTTCTGGCCAACGGAGACCACGTCCTCCACGTTGTCCACGCGCTTGCCGTTGGCCAGCTTGCGGAGCTCGGAGATGTGCAGGAGGCCGTCCTTGCCGGGGGTCAGCGACACGAAGGCACCGAAGGTGGTGGTCTTGACGACCGTGCCCAGGTACCGCTCGCCGATTTCCGGGACCTGCGGGTTGGCGATGGCGTTGATCGCGGAGCGGGCTGCGTCGGCAGACGGACCGTCCGTGGCGCCAATGTACACGGTGCCGTCGTCCTCGATGGAGATGTCGGCGCCGGTGTCCTCCTGGATCTGGTTGATCATCTTGCCCTTGGGGCCAATGACCTCGCCGATCTTGTCAACGGGGATCTTGACGGCGATCACGCGCGGTGCGAACTCGGACATTTCGTCCGGGGTGTCGATGGCCGAGTTGATGACCTCGAGGATGTGCAGGCGGGCTTCGCGGGCCTGCTTCAGGGCTGCTGCCAGGACCGAGGCGGGGATGCCGTCGAGCTTGGTGTCCAGCTGGATGGCCGTGACGAACTCGGAGGTACCGGCAACCTTGAAGTCCATGTCACCGAAGGCGTCTTCGGCGCCGAGGATGTCGGTCAGGGCTGCGTAGCGGGTCTGGCCGTCCACCTGGTCGGAGACCAGGCCCATGGCGATGCCGGCGACGGCGGCCTTCAGGGGCACACCGGCGTTCAGCAGGGACAGGGTGGAGGCGCAGACGGAACCCATCGACGTCGAACCGTTGGAGCCGAGGGCCTCGGACACCTGGCGGATGGCGTACGGGAATTCCTCGCGGGACGGCAGCACGGGCACCAGGGCACGTTCGGCCAGGGCGCCGTGGCCGATTTCGCGGCGCTTGGGCGAGCCCACGCGGCCGGTTTCACCGGTGGAGTACGGCGGGAAGTTGTAGTTGTGCATGTAGCGCTTGCGCGTCACCGGCGACAGCGAGTCGATCTGCTGTTCCATCTTGAGCATGTTCAGCGTGGTGACACCCATGATCTGGGTCTCGCCGCGCTCGAAGATGGCGGAGCCGTGGACACGGGGCAGGACCTCGACCTCGGCGGTGAGCTGGCGGATGTCCGTCAGGCCGCGGCCGTCGATGCGGATCTGGTCCTTCAGGATGCGCTGGCGCACCACGTGCTTGGTGACGGAGCGGAAGGCTGCGGACAGTTCCTTCTCGCGGCCTTCGAACTGGCCGGCCAGCGATGCAAGGACCTCGTCCTTGAGTGCGTCGGAAGCGTTGTCGCGTTCCTGCTTGTCGGCGATCTGGAAGACGGCGGCAAGCTTGTCGGCTGCAGCGGACTCGACGGCGGCGTAAGCGTCGTCCTCGTAGTCCAGGAAGACCGGGAACTCGACCGTGGGCTTGGCAGCGCGGGCGGCGAGATCGGCCTGGGCGTCGCAGAGTGCCTTGATGAACGGCTTTGCAGCCTCCAGGCCCTCGGCCACAACCTCTTCGGTGGGAGCGGTGGCGCCCTGCTCCTTGATGAGGTTCCAGGAGTTGTCGGTGGCTTCGGCCTCGACCATCATGATGGCGACGTCGTCACCGGCAACACGGCCGGCAACCACCATGTTGAACACGGAGTTTTCCAGCTGGGAGTGCTTGGGGAAGGCAACCCACTGGGATCCGTTTTCGTCGTTCACCAGGGCAACACGGACGCCGCCGATGGGGCCGGAGAACGGCAGGCCGGACAGCTGGGTGGACATCGAGGAAGCGTTGATGGCCACGACGTCGTAGAGCTCGTCGGGGTTGATGGCCAGGACGGTCACCACGATCTGGACTTCGTTGCGCAGGCCCTTGATGAAGGCGGGGCGCAGCGGGCGGTCCATCAGGCGGCAGGCCAGGATGGCTTCGGTGGACGGGCGGCCTTCGCGGCGGAAGAACGAGCCCGGGATGCGGCCGGCGGCGTACATGCGCTCTTCGACGTCCACGGTCAGCGGGAAGAAGTCGAAGCCTTCACGCGGGTGCTTGCCGGCGGTGGTGGCGGACAGCAGCGCGGTGTCATCATCGATGTACACCATGGCTGCGCCGGCGGCCTGCTTGGCGAGGCGGCCGGTTTCGAAGCGGATTACACGCTTGCCGAAGCGGCCATTGTCAATGACTGCCTCTGAGAACTGGATTTCGGGACCCTCCAAGAGAGTCACCTCCGTTTCTGTTTCACGGAAGTCCAGCCGCATCAACCCAGTCCAGCATCTGTCTACTGGCCCTGCACCCGGTCATCGATCGAGACCCACGGGCCGCCGGCTTCTGTCAACGAAGCCGTTCCCGGAGATCACTACCGAGGACCGCGAATGCGTGATGCGGTTGATCCTCCTGTTTAGTTTTTCATTTGAAGAAGGCGGCCCGTTCCGGAGGGAAAGGGCCGCCCCAAAGCCAGACTAGCGGCGCAGGCCGAGGCGCTCGATGAGCGAACGGTAGCGGGCGATGTCAGTCTTCTTGAGGTAGCTCAGCATGCGCTTGCGGCGACCAACCATGGCCAGCAGACCGCGCTGGGTGTGGTAGTCGTGCTTGTGCTCCTTCATGTGCTCAGTCAGATCCTTGATCCGCTGGGTCAGGACGGCAACCTGGACCTCCGGTGAACCGGTGTCGCCTTCGGCGGTTGCGTATTCCTTGATGATGGACTGCTTTACAGCGGCTTCAAGTGCCACAATAACTCCTTGGGAATGTGCCGTGAGGGCCCAGGTCAGTAACTCACTGCCGGGTCTGCCGCGTTCGTCCCGCTCCGGTAAACCTGAGGGGCTGACAACAACAGGAGCCAGCCGCCACGGACTGCAGCCGGATCCGTCGTCCAGTTTACCGGCCCCGGCCTAACCTTGTCGAAACAGTGCGCTCGAGAACGCGACGCTCGAAACAGGGCAGCGGTGACAGTGGGGCGCTCAGCCCTGCAGCCGGTCCCGGATGGCGGCCATGCCCTGCAGGACTTCGGCGAAGCTGGTGCTCAGCGGGGACAGCCCCACCCGGATGCCGTGCGGCGAGCGAAAGTCCGGAATGACGTCCCCGTCCCAGAGCGCTTCGACGGTGGCCTTGGTGAAGTCAGGGTGGTCCACGGTGATGTGCCCGCCCCGCTCCCCCGGCTTCCGGGGCGATGCCAGTTGCGCACCCAGTGGGGCCAGCCAGGCGTCGAAGACCTCGACGGCGAAAGCGGTGAGGTCTTCGGACTTCGAACGGATGGCGGCCATGGATGCTTCCTCGACGAGGTCCAGGGTGCCCTGCATGGCGATCATGCCGAAGATGGCCGGTGTGCCGCTGAGGAAGCCCCGGATGCCCGCGGCCGGTTCATAGCCGGCGGCCATTTCGAAGGCGTCCTTGCGGCCCATCCAGCCCCAGATGGGCTGGTTCAGTGACGGCAGGTGCCGGGCGTTGACGTAGGCGAACGCCGGCGACCCCGGCCCCCCGTTGAGGTACTTGTACGTGCACCCCGCGGCGAAGTCCACGTCCGCGCCGTCCAGGTCGATCCCAACCGACCCCGCTGAATGGCAAAGGTCCCACACCACCACGGCCCCGGCGTCGTGCACTGCCGTGGTGATGCCCGGCAGGTCGGCGAGGTGGCCGGAGCGGTAGGCGATTTGGCTGAGGAGTACGACGGCGGTGCGCGGCCCGGTGGCCTGGCGCACCTGTTCAAGGGTCACCCCGGCGGCGGGGTCCGGCTCAATCCAGCGGAGGGTCAGACCCTCCTCGAGGGCGATGCCCTCCACCAGGTAGCGGTCCGTGGGGAAGTTTTCGGTATCCAGTACGAGCTCGTTGCGGTCCGGGTCCTGCACCGCGGCAAGGGCTGCGCGGATGAGCTTGTAGAGCACCACGGTGGTGGAGTCGGCGATGATTGTTTGTCCCGGCGCGGCGCCAAGGACGGCACGGCCCAACTGGTCGCCGATGGCCTGTGGCAGCGCAAGCCACTTCTCGTCCCAGCCGCGGATGAGCCGGCCGCCCCACTCGTCCCGGACGAAGGCGGCAACGTCATCGGCGGTGCGCTTCAGGGGCCGCCCCAGGGAATTGCCGTCCAGGTAGGACAACGGCGTGTCCGTGCCGATGAAGTGGTCCCGGTAGTGCGCCAGGGCGTCTTTCCGGTCCAGCTCCCCGGCCCGCCGGCGGAGCTCTTCGGCGGAAACGTCCGTGGGGTTTTCCTGATGGATGCTCATTGTCCGATCTCCGTCCTGACAGCGAATAGTTCCGGGAAGAATGTCAGTTCCAGCGCCTTTTGCAGGAAGGTCACACCGCTGGATCCACCGGTGCCTGTCTTCATGCCGATGGTCCGCTGGACGGTGCGCAGATGCCGGAACCGCCAGAGCTGGAAGTTGTCCTCCAGGTCCACCAGTTCCTCGCACGCCTCGTAGGCGGCCCAGTTGTCCGCGGCGTTTTCATAGATGTGCTTGAAGAGCGGGACCAGTTCCGGGGTGAATTCGTGGGCCAGCGTCACGTCCCGGTTTAGGACCGACTGCGGCACGTCGAACCCCTGCCGGGACAGGTAGGCCAGGAATTCGTCATAGATGCTGGGGGCGGCCAGCAGCTCCGCCAGCATGGCGTGCGCCTGCGGATCGGATTCGAAGATGGGCAGCATCTTCCTGTTCTTGTTGCCCAGGACAAACTCCACTGCGCGGTACTGGGCGGACTGGAACCCGGAGGAGTTGCCCAGGAACCCGCGGAACTGCGAGTACTCGGTGGGCGTGAGGGTGGCCAGGACGGACCACTGCTCGGTGAGGGTCTTCTGGATGTGCTTGACCCGGGCGATGCCCTTGAGCGCCGAGCCCAGGTCGTCCTCCCGGAGCCAGGCGGCGGCGCTGCGCAGTTCGTGCAGGACCAGTTTCAGCCAGAGCTCCGTGGTCTGGTGCTGGATGATGAACAGCAGCTCGTCGTGGTGTTCAGGTTGACTGACCGGCTGCTGCGCGCTGAGCAGTGTGGGCAGCTGCAGGTAGGAGGCGTAGCTCATCCGCGAGCTGAAGTCGCGGACTATCCCCTGGTCCAGGTTGCGGGTGTTCTTTTCTACGGACACGCACTGCCTTTCGTTGTTCTCACCCCGGGCGGATGGGCCGGAGTCAGGAACCGGCCAGGATCCGGTGGGCCTGGGCCACGTCCAGCCGCATTTGTTCCACCAGGGCCTCAGGGCCACGGTAGGCCACCATGCCGCGAAGGCGCTGCACGAATTCCACGATGACTGTCTGGTCGTACAGATCGAAGTCCTCCACGGCTTCCTCCGGCCTGTCGATGACGTGCGCCTCCACTTGGCGGCTGACGCCGTCGAAGGTGGGGTTGGAGCCTACCGAGATGGCGGCCGGCCAGCGCTTGCCGGCCTGGTCCACCAGCCAGCCGGCGTAGATGCCGTCCGCGGGGATCAGGCCCGTGGCATTCGAGGAAAGGTTGGCCGTGGGGAAGCCAAGTGCCCTGCCCCGGGCGGCGCCGTGGACCACTTCACCGCGCATCCGGTGCGGGCGGCCCAGGACCGAGGCGGCGGTGGCGACATCGCCCTCCTGCAGTGCCTCACGCACCCAGGTGGAGGAGCAGCGGCGGTCCGTGCCCTCGTCGTCATGCAGGGGGTAGCCCTCGGATCCGAACTCGCTGATGACCTGGACGTCGAAGCCGAACTTGTCGCCCAGCGCCTTCATGGTCTCCAGGTCGCCGGAGTTGCCGCGTCCAAAGCGTGCGTCGTGGCCGATGACCACGTGGCTGGCGTGCAGGCAGTCCACCAGGTACTGCTCCACGAATTCCTCGGCCGTGAGGCTGGCAAGGTCCAGCGAGTACTTGACCACCAGGATGGCGTCCAGGCCCAGCTCGCCGAGCGCCTCCAGTTTGTCATCCAGGCCCATGATGAGCTCCGGCGCCGCCTCGGGCCGGTGGATGACTGCCGGGTGGGGGTCAAAGGTGATGGCCACAGCCTTGGCGTGGGCGAGCCGGGCAGAACGGATCAGCTGGGACAGCACCTGCTGGTGGCCGCGGTGAACGCCGTCGAAGTTGCCGAAAGTGACAACAGATGGGCCGAAGTCCGCCGGGACATCGGACGGATCGTTCCAGATGTAGACCATCACCCTCGCCTTTAAGCTGCGTTCAAGCATCGGTGCTCCGCCGGCCGTGCGGCTGCGGAACTCTTCAAGGTTACCCGGATTCGCTGCGCGGCTTTTGCCGTCACTCCGCAGCCTTGGCGGAACCCGCCGCTGCCGCGGACGGACGCCGGCGGTACAGCCACACCAGGCCCAGGATGGGCAGCAGCAGGGGGATGAAGCCGTAGCCGCGGCCGAACAGGGACCAGACAGTCTCATGCGGGAACTGCACAGAGTCCAGGATGCTCAGCGTCCCCACCACCAGGACCCCGGCGAGCTCCACCAGCACGGCGGCAACGGAGACCTTGAACCACGTGGTTCCCGCCTTGGCCAGCGACACCGTAGCCAGGATGTACACCACGGCTGCGAAGGCGGAGAGCAGGTATGCCAGCGGGGCCTCGGAAAATTTGGTGAGGATCTGGTAGCCGGCACGGGCGGTGGCCGAGATGGCAAACACTCCATAGACCGCGATCAGCAGCCGGCCGGGTCCGGTGTTGCGGGTATTGCGGACGGGTGCGTCGCCGGCGGCCGCGCGGGCCTGCTGCTCTTTCATTTCTGCTGCTTCTTCCACTTCAGTACCAGATCTGGTTCATTCGGGCAGCCATCACCAGGGCAGTGACACCCACCGCGGCCAGGACAAAGTTGCTCCACCGCGTCCGCTCCAGGATGGCCCAGTAGATGGCCGCGGGAGGCAGGAGCATGGCGGTGGCCATGTAGCCCCAAAACTCCCACGCTTCGCCGGCGATCCGTTCGCCGGCAATGACGCGGACGATCGAACCCACCAGGTAGACCACCAGGGCCGCTTCCACGGCCACGACGGACAGGAGGGTGACGTCGTTCGGCGCCTTCTTCAGGATTCCGGCCCCCAGGCAGAGCACCGTGGACACCAGGCCGACAACCAGGATGATCCAAAAGTATGCGTCCACGCCTACGCCTCCGCGGCGGCGGTGGCGGTGGCGGACGGCCCGTTCCCATTTCCAGTCCCGGTGCCGGGCGCGAAGACAAGGACCGGTTTGGCGTAGCTGCCCGCATCGGCGAGGAGGGCCACCAGGCTGCCATCGGGGGCAAAGCCCGCCGCAGGGTGCTCGGCGGTGGCGGCGCCGGGGGTGCCGGGGGCCGTACCGGCTGAAATCCGGCGGCCGAACGAGATTTCGGCGGTTTCCTCGGCGGTGAGTTCGCGGTTGGGCATCAGGGCACGCGCGGCCAGGGACATGTCCAGGACGTTGAGCTCTTCGGCGAGCTGCTCCAGGGTGCGCGCCTGGTCAAGGGTGTAGGGGCCCACCTGGGTCCGGCGGAGGGCGGTGAGGTGGCCGCCGACGCCAAGGGCGTTGCCGAGGTCCCGGGCCAGGGCACGGATGTAGGTGCCTGAGGAGCACTCCACCGTCACGTCCAGGTCCACGACGCCGGCCGTGGCGTCCCTGCGGATAGCGTGGACGTCGAACCGGTGGATGGTGACGGGCCGCGCGGCGAGCTTGACGTCTTCGCCGGACCGCACGCGTGCGTAGGCGCGTTCGCCGTTCACCTTGATCGCGCTGACGCTGCTGGGCACCTGCTGCAGCTCCCCCGTGAGCGCCGCGACGCCGTCGTAAATCTCCTGCTCCGTGACGCCGGCGGCAGTGGCGGTGGCCGTGACCTCGCCCTCCGCGTCATCCGTCACCGTGGACTGACCCAGCCGGATGGTGGCGGTATAGGTCTTGGATGTGCCCACGATGTAGGTCAGCAGGCGGGTGGCTTTGTTGATGCCGAGCACCAGCACGCCGGTAGCCATGGGATCGAGTGTTCCAGCGTGCCCGACTTTCCGGGTCCCTGCGAGGCGCCGCATCCGGCCAACCACATCATGGCTGGTCCATCCCTGCGGCTTGTCCACTATCACCAGTCCAGAAAGCACGCCTCCCAGTATATCGGCGCAGGTTGGGGCCCTTGTGCAGGGACCAGCACAGGCGTCCGACGGCGGCGGCTAGGATGGCTGGCATGCCCCAGCTTGCCGCCCATGTCCGCGACGTGCCCGTAAACCAGATCCGCGAGATCACCGAGGCCGCCTGGCGGACACCCGGCGCGATCGTGCTGAGCATCGGGGAGCCCGGTTTCCCGCTCCCCCGCCACGTCCTGGACGCCGGTATTGCCTGCTTTGAGCGGGACGAGACGAACTACACCCCGAACGCCGGGATTCCGGCCCTGCGGGAGGCGTTCGCCGCCAGGTTCCGGGAGGAACAGGGTGTGGACGTCGGCGCCGACCGGGTGTACGTGGTGTCCGGCGCCCAGCAGGGCCTGCACTTCGCCATGAGCCTGCTGCTCTCCCCCGGCGACGAGATCCTGATCCCCAATCCGGGCTACCCCACTTTCGCCATGACCAGCCGGCTGCTGAACGCCGTACCGGTGGGCTATCCGCTGCATCCGGAGCACGGTTTCCAACCGCGCGTTGCCGACGTGGAGGCCCTCATCACCGGCCGCACCCGCGTGCTGGTGCTCAACTCGCCCTCCAACCCGCTGGGCGCCGTGCTCAACGGGGAACTGGTGCAGGAGTTGGTGGAGCTGGCCCGCCGGCATGACATCTGGGTCATCTCGGACGAGTGCTACGAGGCGTTCACCTACGATGTCCCGCACGTCAGCCCGGCAAGGTTCGACGGCGGCACCGAAGCGGATGCCCGCGTGTTCACTTCGCTGACACTGTCCAAGACCTACGGGCTGACCGGGCTGCGGATCGGCGCACTGGTCTGCCCGCCGGGGCTGGAACGGAAGATGGACAACGTCATGGAATCGATCGTCTCCTGCGTGGCGTCCGCCCCGCAGTACGCGGCGCTGGCGGCGCTTACGGGGCCGCAGGACTACGTCCGGCACGCGCATCAGCACTACCGCGAGAACCGCGACGCGGCTTCGGCAGTCCTTGCCGCAAAGGAAATCCGCTACCTGCCGGCACAGGGCGCGTTTTACCTGTGGGCCGATATGTCCCACGTCACTGGCGGCGACGTCCGCGCCTGGGTCCGGCGCTTCCTCGCTGACTCCGGCGTGGCGCTGGCTCCGGGGACGGCCTTCGGCTCCATCGGCGAGGGCTGGGTCCGCGTTGCGCTGTGCGGCCGGAAAGAGGACCTGCTGGAAGGGTTGTCGCGTCTTCCGGCGGCACACTGACTGCCGCCCTCCAGCGCCGGAGCGCCGTCAGCTGCGGGCGCCGGCGAGGGCCTTGTCCAGCCACGACCGAAGGACCTCCGCGGGTGCGGCACCCGCCTGGCGCGCGGCTACTTTCCCGTCAACGAGCACCATCAGCGTGGGAATGGCCTGCACATCGAACCGCCGCGACAGCCCGGGCGATTTGTCCACGTCCACCTTCACCAGCTTGAGCTTCCCGGGCCGTTCCCGCGCCAGCTTGTCCAGGACCGGACTGACCATCCGGCAAGGTCCGCACCATGCCGCCCAGAAATCGACCAGCACCGGCACCGGGGATTGCTCCGCCACGGCTGCGAAGTCGTTGTCGCCCGCGGCCACAATCCACGGCAGGTCCGCCTTGCAGTTGCCGCAGCGGGGGTGGCCGGAGGCCTGGGCGGGCACGCGGTTGGTCTTTCCACAGGAGGGGCAGGCAAGCAGCGTGGGTTCCATTGTCAGTATTCCTTCCTGCTGTCAAAGGCGCGCCAGGTCTGGAAGGGGACGTCCGACGTCGGGATGTCACCCCGGGTGACCGGCATCAGTTCCGGTGCGGCGCCGCTGAAGTAGTCGTAAAAGAGGGCGTCGTCGAAGCCGGCGGCTGCGGCGCCATGGCGGTCCGCGGCGAAATAGACGTGCCCGATGCGGGCCCACAGGGCTGATGCCAGGCACATGGGGCAGGGCTCGCAGCTGGCGTAGAGAACCGATCCCGTGAGGTCGAAATCCGCTGTTGCGGCCGCTGCCGCCCGGATGGCCACCACCTCCGCGTGGGCGGTTGGATCGTTGTCCCGCGTCACCCTGTTGACGCCGGAGTGGACCCGTCCGTCGGGCGTCACCACCACGGCCCCGAACGGTCCGCCGCCCTGGCCCACGTTCGCCGTGGCAAGGTCCACTGCCTGTTCGAGGTACTGGGCCCTTTCCAGGTGTTGCGCCGGATCGAGGTGCTGGGCCCGTTCGAAGTGTTCCGGGGAACTGTTTCCATGGTCTGCAGCGGTCATAGCACGATCCTAGCCACCGGTGACCCCGTGGGGGATGGAAAGGGGGCAAAGAAGGGGGGACGCCCCCAACACTACCCGCCGGTAGGGGCCTACTCTTGCGCCGGGGGATACATTTTTTGCCTCTGCCGAGGCTCCATATCCAGCCCGCGAGGGCCCGCACCCCGGAGTACCCAATGAAGAAAAGACTCGCACTCTTAGCCTGTATCACCGTCTCGGCCGCTGCCATAGCGTCCGCAGGCCCCGCCGCCGCTTCCACTGAATCGCCGGATTACCAGGTACTTGCAGGCGGCCTGGTCTCGCCGCTGCATGTGGCGGCGGGAACCGGCAAGGCCGTCCTGGTGTCGCAGGATTTTGCCGGGAAACTCACGCGCATCAACCGTGAGGGAGCAGCCGAAGACCTGGACACGGGCACGCCCAAGGGCTGGGAAGTGGCCGGTTCCGATACCCGCGGCAGCACAACCTACTTCCTTGAAAGCGTGGGCGCGGGGCAAGGGGACCCCGCCGGACTGCACGGATACCTGAAGTCGATTGACTCCAAGGGCCACGTGGACACCATCGCAAACTTTGCCGATTACGAGCGGCGCCACAACCCGGATGGCGACCAGCGTTACGGCTTCGGGGATGACGTCAGCGCGCAGTGCATGGCCAACTGGCCAAACTTCCCGCCGGCCACCTACAAGGGCATCGTGGATTCGCACCCCTACGCCCTGGCCGTCAGGGACAACACTGCCTACGTTGCGGATGCCGGCATGAACGCTGTCCTGAAGGTCAACCTGAAGAATGGCGACATCGATACGGTCGCCGTCCTGCCGCCACGGCCGGCGGTTATTCCGGCCGGTCTGCGGATTCCCACAGATATGCAGGGGAACACTGCAGAGGTGCCGGCGTGCGTGGTGGGGCATGAATATGCGTTCGAGCCCGTCCCCACGGACGTCGCGATCGGCCCTGACGGCATGCTGTACGTGACGTCACTGCCCGGCGGACCGGAAGGACCTGAACTGGGTGCCCGCGGTGCCATTTTCAAAGTGAATCCGTGGAACGGTGACACCGACGTGTGGGCGGACGACATCCTGAGCCCCACGGGACTTGCTGTAGCCGGCAACGGTGACGTGTATGCAGCGTCGCTGTTCGGCGGCGAGATCCTGAAGTTCACCTGCGACGGCCACCGTTCGACATTCCTGAAGGTGGATATGCCGGCTGACGTCGACATCAAGGGGAACAACCTCTACGCCACGATCGACGTCCTGGGCGATCCGATGCAGCCGCCAGCTGGAAAGGTCATCAGGGCCGACCTCGGGTAGCAGGCCGTGACCGGCCCCTGATTAAAGGACAGGGTGGGTTAAAAGCAGCCAGGGCCCGGGATAAGCTCCCGGGCCCTGGCTTGCGTGTTACTTGTTTCCGTCCTCGTCGAGGTCTTCATCGTCGTTGAGGTCCAGGTCCTCGTCGTCGAAGTCGTCCTCGTCGATGTCCACGTCGGCGGACGCATCGGACTTGTACGGGTCGGCATCGCCTGCGTGGCGGGCGTTGGCGGCAAGGGCTGCCACCTCGGCGTCCCGCTTGCGGGCTTCCCGCAGCAGTTCCTCCAGGTTGGAGGCGTTGACCGGGATCTGGTCGGCGACGAATTCGAGGGTGGGGGTCAGGCGGGCGGTGATGTTCCGGCCCACCTCCTGCCGAAGCACACCCTTGGCCTTCTCAAGCCCCTTGGCAGCATCAGCCTGGAGAGCCTGGTCCCCGAAGACGGTGTAGTAAACAGTGGCGTGCTGCAGGTCATTGGTCACGCGGGCATCAGTAACAGTAACGCCCTCCACCCGAGGATCCTTGATCCGCCGGCCCAGGGCCTCAGCAACAACAACCTTAATCCGCTGCGCCAACTTGGCAGCACGTGCCGGATCAGCCATGAACAACTCCTATAAGAAGAAAAGTAAGGGACGTACGACGGCGGCGCAGGACCAGCGTCATACGCAAGGTTTGGGTGCCACGCACTAAAGGCGAGCCAACGACGATGCCGAAGAGTTTTGGGGGCGCCCGGGAGTGGCATCGGGCCTACCGGAGCTGGGTGGCAAAGGATCGCAAGATCCTTGGCCACCCAGCGTAGGGGCGGGGCGCCCCCAAAACTCGGAGGCTCCCCACCGCTGGTTCGAGACCAGCTTAGACGCGCGGCTTCTCGCGCATCTCGAAGGTCTCGATGATGTCACCTTCAACGATGTCGTTGTACGACCCAAGACCGATACCACATTCGAAGTCCGTGCGGACCTCGGTGGCGTCGTCCTTGAAGCGCTTGAGCGACTCAACGGTGAGGTTGTCACCGATGATCTTGCCGTCGCGGCTGACGCGTGCCTTGGCGTTGCGTCGGATGATGCCCGAGCGGACGATCGAGCCGGCGATGTTTCCGAACTTGGAAGAGCGGAAGACTTCGCGGACCTCGGCGGTGCCGAGCTGGACTTCTTCGTATTCCGGCTTGAGCATGCCCTTGAGCGCTGCCTCGATGTCATCGATTGCTGCGTAGATGACGGAGTAGAAGCGCATGTCCACGCCTTCGCGGTCTGCCAGTTCGGCAACCCGCTCGGCGGGCTTGACGTTGAAGCCGATGATGACGGCGGAGTCGACCGTTGCCAGGTTGACGTCGTTCTGGGTGATGGCACCCACACCGCGGTGGATGACGCGCAACTGCACGCCTTCGCCGACGTCGATCTTGAGCAGCGCGTCTTCGAGGGCTTCGACGGCACCGGACACGTCACCCTTGAGGATGAGGTTGAGGGTGTCGATCTTGCCTTCGGCGACGGCCTGGTCGAAGTCTTCCAGGCTGATGCGCTTGCGGCGCTTGGCCAGGGCGGCGTTGCGGTCGGCAGCTTCACGCTTCTCGGCGATCTGGCGGGCGGTGCGCTCGTCAGCGGTCACGAAGAAGGTGTCACCGGCGCGCGGCACGTTGGACAGGCCCAGCACCTGGACGGGGCGGGACGGGCCGGCCTCGGTCAGGGCGCTGCCGTCGTCGTCGAACATCGCACGGACGCGGCCGTGGGCCGTTCCTGCCACGATGGTGTCGCCGACGCGGAGCGTACCGGACTGCACCAGGACGGTGGCAACCGCACCGCGGCCCTTGTCCAGGTTGGCTTCGATCGCGATACCGCGGGCGTCCTTGTTCGGGTTGGCGCGCATGTCCAGGGCGGCGTCTGCGGTGAGCAGGACGGCCTCGAGCAGCTCGTCGATGTGCAGGTTCTGGCGGGCAGAGACCTCCACGAACATGGTGTCGCCACCGTATTCCTCGGGAACCAGGCCGTACTCGGTCAGCTGGCCGCGGACCTTCTCCGGGTTGGCGCCTTCCTTGTCGATCTTGTTCACGGCCACGACGATCGGCACGTTGGCCGCCTGGGCGTGGTTGAGGGCTTCAACGGTCTGCGGCATCACGCCGTCGTCCGCTGCGACCACCAGGATGGCGATGTCGGTGACCTTGGCACCACGGGCACGCATGGCGGTGAACGCCTCGTGGCCCGGGGTGTCGATGAAGGTGATCTTGCGGTCGTCGCCTTCGTGGTTGTGCGTGACCTGGTAGGCACCGATGTGCTGGGTGATGCCGCCGTGCTCGCCCGCCATGACGTCGGACTTGCGGATGGCATCCAGCAGGCGGGTTTTACCGTGGTCAACGTGGCCCATGACGGTGACTACCGGCGGACGTGCCTCGAGTTCCTCGTCGCCTTCGGCTTCGAGTTCGGCTTCAAAGTCGATGTCGAAGCTGGAGAGCAACTCGCGCTCCTCGTCCTCCGGGGAGACGACCTGGAGCTTGTAGCCCAGTTCCTCGCCGAGCAGGGCGAAGGTGTCCTCGTCCAGCGACTGGGTGGCGGTGGCCATTTCACCAAGGTGGAACAGCACGGTGACCAGTGCGGCGGGGTTTGCCTCGATCTTGTCGGCGAAGTCCGTGATGGACGAGCCACGGCGAAGCCGGATGACGGTGTTGCCGTCGCCGCGGGGTACGCTCACGCCACCCAGCGACGGGGCACTCATCTGCTCAAGTTCCTGGCGCTTTGCGCGCTTGGACTTGCGCTGCTTGCCACGGCCTGCGCCGCCCTTGCCGAAGGCACCCTGGGTTCCGCCGCGTCCGCGGCCGCCCTTGCCGAAGCCGCCGCCGGCGGGAGCACCGCCGCCACCGGGACCACCGGTGCCGGGAGCGCCGCCGGGGCGTCCGGGACCGCGGCCGCCGCCGGGACGGCCTGCACCTGCGGGTGCGGGACGCTCAGTGCGGTTGGGCATCATGCCGGGAGTAGGACGGGGACCACCGGGGCGCGGTGCGCCCGGGCGGGGGCCGCCGGCGCCTGCTGCGGGACGGGGACCACCGGCACCTGCAGCGGGACGCGGACCACCGGGGCGCGGTCCGCCGGCACCTGCTGCGGGGCGGGGACCACCGGGGCGGTCGCCGTCGGTGCGGCTGCCACCCGGACGGGGCATTCCCTGGGAGGTGGCGAACGGGTTGTTGCCCGGACGGGGTGCACGGTCACCGTCTCCGCCTCGGCCGCGGGGCATGCCCTGCGAGGTGGCGAACGGGTTGTTGCCCGGACGGGGACCGCCGGGACGGGGCCCTGAACCACCCGGACGGGCGGAGGGAGCCGGGGCGTCAGCCTTGGGTGCCGGACGTGCACCGGGCTTCGCGCCGGTGGACGGGGCGCCAGCGGACGGGGCGCTGGAAGCCGGCGCACCTGAAGCCGGAGCTGCCGGGGCGGCAGGCGTGGCGGGGGCTGCCGGGGCTGCTGCCTGTGCAGGAGCAGCGGGAGCGGCCGGAGCCGGTGCCTGGGCCTTGGGGGCCGGAGCCTTGGGCGCAGCCGGGCCAGGGGCCGGGACTGACGGACGGGTGCCTGCTGCGGGAGCGGGCGCCTTGGGGGCAGCGGCCGGCGCTGCGGCCGGAGCCGACGACTTTGCGGCGGCGTCGGGGAAGGCGTTGCGCAGTTTACGCACAACGGGGGCCTCAATGGTTGAAGAGGCAGAGCGAACGAATTCGCCCAGTTCCTGCAGTTTTGTCACTGCATCTTTGGAAGTTATACCGAGCTCTTTGGCGAGCTCATGTACGCGGACCTTGGCCACATTTCTCCTGTCTCGGTCCGCACCGAGCCAGGCACGAACCGTCTACTTCTTACTGCGGACCCCAGCCGCTGTTAATGCGAAGGGGCCCATTGCAGAGCGCAACAAAGTTGTCATCGTTACGCACTCATCGCTGGGAACTCATCGGGTTTCCATCAGATTTCTGACCCGCTTTCAGGTTGGACGGTTGGTGTTGCAGCCACCGGGGCGGCGTCAACGTTCGGGCCTGACGTGATCCGGCGTTCGACGGCGGTTGCTTCAGTTGCGCCCGGAAGGGCACGTCCGAAAGCTCGCCGCTTGACCGCCAGGGCCAGGCACGATTCGCTGGGGTGCAGCCATGCACCCCGGCCAGCCATCCGGCGTCGTTCATCCACCAGGACAGCGGTTGACCCGCTGCCTTCGGCGACGAGCCGGAGCAACTGCGACCGCGGACCCTTCTGCCGGCATCCGATGCAGGTACGTTCGGGCTGATTCCCGGTGGAAAGCATTTCTGCCACGGTCATCGTCCTGACGTTCTCTCTGCTGGCCGCAGGTTTTACCGCCTCCGCAGTTGCGGAAACAAGCACGCCCAAGGCACACGGCTACCGGCTCTTAGGCGCGGTCTTATCCATTCTAGCCCCTCGGGGCCGTTCTGCCCGAAACGGGTGGCTGCCGCGGTGCGCCAGCCACCCCCATTCCGGTAGTTACTTGTCGCGGGCCGCCGCGGCGTCGGAAACGATATCGATGCGCCAGCCGGTCAGCTTTGCCGCGAGGCGGGCATTCTGGCCTTCCTTGCCGATGGCCAGGGACAGCTGGTAGTCCGGGACCACCACGCGGGCAGAGCGGGTGGCCTCGTCCGTGATGGTGACCGAATTCACCCGCGACGGCGACAACGCGCTGGCGATGAAGGTCGCCGGGTTCTCGCTGTAGTCGACGATGTCGATTTTTTCGTCGTTCAGCTCGGTCATGACGGCGCGGACGCGGGAACCCATTTCGCCGATGCAGGCACCCTTCGCGTTGATACCAGGGGTGTTCGCCTTGACGGCGATCTTGGTGCGGTGGCCGGCCTCGCGGGCCAGCGCCACGATCTCCACGGAGTGGTCGGCGATTTCCGGGACTTCCAGTTCGAAGAGCTTCCGGACCAGGCCCGGGTGTGACCGGGACAGCGTCACGGAGGGGCCCTTGGTGCCGCGGTGCACGTCGATGACCAGGGCGCGCAGGCGGTTTCCGTGGATGTACTTCTCGCCGGGAACCTGCTCGGGCGGCGGCAGCAGCGCTTCGAGCGAGCCGAGGTTGACCTGGATCATGTGCGGGTTGTTGCCCTGCTGGATGGTGCCGGACACCAACTCGCCTTCGCGGCCCTTGAACTCGCCCAGGACGTTGTCGTCCTCAACGTCGCGGAGCCGCTGCAGGATGATCTGGCGGGCGGTGCTGGCGGCGATGCGGCCGAAGCCCTCGGGGGTGTGCTCGAATTCGCCGATGGGGGCACCGTCGTCGTCAATCTCCACAGCCCAAATGGTCACGTGGCCGCTCTTGCGGTCCAGCTCGGCGCGCGCTTTTTCGAAGGCGCCGGGTGACTTGTGGTAGGCCACCAGGAGCGCCTGCTCGATGGTGGGGATCAGGAGGTCCAGCGGGATTTCACGCTCACGCTCCAAAAGTCTCAGTGCGCTCATGTCAATATCCATCAGGCCTCCTCAGAAGGTCCATTGTGTTCAGGTTCCAGACCGTCCTCCGGGAGGTGGCTGAATTCGATCTCGACTTTTCCGTTGCGGATCCTGTCGAAAGGAAGCTTTACGGGTTCGCCCTGCCGGGGCTTCATGCCCTTCTTGACGGCGATCTCCGGAACGAGGGTGACTCCCCCGTCATCCACGGACTTGATGCGGCCGGTCATGTTGTCGCCCTGGATGACGTTCACCTTGACCATCCGGCCCAGGGCACGGTGCCAGTGCCGCGGTTCGGTCAGGGGACGGCCGACGCCGGGCGAGGACACTTCGAGGTCATAAGGACGGCCGTCGTCGTTGGGGTCGTTGTCCAGCACGTCCGAGAGCACCTTGGAGATGTCCGCGATGACGTCCAGGCTCACGCCGCCCGTTTCCTCCTGCGGCAGGTCCACCACGACGTGGACCACGCGGTGGGAGCCGGGGATGATGGCCACGTCCTCGAGGTACAGGCGGTTGGCGTGAACGGCGGGTTCCAGGAGGGCCCGGAGCCGGGCAGCTTCGGGGTTGTGGGCCGGCGCGGTTCCGCTTCCCGTACCGGTGTGGTCTGGTGAAGCCGTAGCTTCTGCGTTGCTCACGATGCCGGCCGCCTCCCTATAGATGATGTGGTGTTTACTAGCGTAGCTATTTTACCGGCCCAGTGGTGCACCGGGGTGCCCCCTCAGCGTGACACCATGGTCTGTTGTGAAAGACCCCCTCAAGGACACCCACCCGCGCGTGCGCCCGTTCCGGTTTGCCGTCTTTGCCCTTGCGGCGCTGGTGGTCCTGAGCCTTGGTTTCGCCTTGATTCCCGCGGAAAAGCCGGCCCCCGCCGAGCCTCCGTTCACGGAACGGGCCAGGGCGGCGGCGCTCACTGCCGCCCTGGACCTGCGTGCGTCCGGAATGGAACTGGCTTCCACCGGTGCGGAGGATTCCAGCATCCTGGACCCCGTTGTGACCTTGCTGACCATCCAGGCAAGGGCGTTGACGGGCCCCGGGACGGAAACTGCGCCCGCCACGCCGGCAGCCTCTGACCCGCCTTCTCCCACCGCTGGTCCCGCTGGCGTTGCCGGGCTGGTCCAGGCGCTGGCCGGCAGCGGGACCGCGCGCCTCAAGGACGCAGAGACAGCCGACGGCGGCATGGCGCGCCTCCTCGCGGGCGCCGGCACCGCACAGCTCCTGGCGGCCGGCCGCCTGGCCGCCGCCACAGGAGTGCCCGCCCCGGAGGGAACGGCCCCCGCAACGGTAGAAGAGGTGCCGGTCCCTGCACCTGCTTCCCCATGTCCCTCGCCTTCCCCGGCTGCCTCCCAGGAGGTCCGTGCCCCGGGCACTGCTGCCGGTACACGGCAGGCCCTGTCCGCTGCCATCACCGCGGAGCAGGAGGCTGCTTACGGGTACCAGGCGGCACTCCCCCGCCTCGGTCCCGCCGAGGCCGGGCCGGCATCGGAATTCCTGGCCCGGCACCGGGAACTGGCCGCCGCCGCGGAGGGACGCCTTCGGCTCGCGTGTGGAACAGCCGTACCGCAACAGCCCGGATATGTCCTGGACCCCGGCTTCCTGGCCGCACCGGCGGCAGGCCTGGGCAAGCTCGAGGCGGCGACGCTCGCCTCCTACGGCGACCTTGTGGCGCTGTCCCAGGGCCAGGACCGGAGGTGGGCGTTGTCGGCACTCCAGGGTGCCGCAGCAAGGGCGCTACGCTGGGGCGCTGACCCCGGACCCGTTCCGGGCCTCGCCCTGGCCATCAACCAACTGCCTGCCCTTCCCGCTGGTACCGCACTTCCTGCCGATACCAGCCCGGCGCCGTCGTCCACGGGATACTGAACCGCGGCCAGCGGCTCTCCTTGCCTCCTGGATGTGCTGGCGCCAAAGAAGGCCACGCAGAGGGTGGCAATGAGCGGGCAGCGGTGGTTTGCTGAAGGGATGAACGCCGACGATCCAGCCGATGTCCCGGGATCCGGTACCGCAGGCCCGGAGTTGAACAACCACCTGGAGACGGAACCGCACGGCAATGACATAGCCCACCGGCTGAACTGGCTGCGCGCCGGGGTCCTCGGCGCGAATGACGGCATCGTCTCCGTGGCCGCCATTGTGGTGGGCGTAGCAGGCGCCACAGCTGAGCTGGGCCCCATCCTCACGGCCGGCGTAGCCGGGGTGGTGGGCGGTGCGGTGTCGATGGCGCTGGGCGAATATGTCTCGGTCAGCAGCCAAAGCGACAGCCAACGGGCCCTGATCGAGAAGGAACGCCGCGAACTGGCGGAAGAACCGGAAGCGGAGCTCGCCGAACTGACCGCCATCTACCTGGCCAAGGGGCTGACCCCCGAAACCGCGGCCACGGTGGCCCGGGAACTGACTGCCCACGATGTCCTGGCCGCGCACCTGTCCGCCGAGCTCAACATCGCCGAGGAGGACATCGTCAGCCCCTGGCATGCAGCATTCGCCTCCGCCATTGCCTTTACCATCGGCGCGATCCTGCCAATGCTGGCCATCCTGCTTCCCCCACCCGGCATCCGGGTCCCGCTGACCTTTGCATCAGTGCTGGTCGCGTTGGCTTTGACGGGTGCCCTGGGGGCATGGATCGGAGGCGGCTCCAAGACGCGGGCAGCTGTGCGCGTGGTGGTGGGCGGCGCATTGGCGCTCGCGGCAACGTTCCTGATTGGCAACCTGCTGGGCGCCTCGGGTGTTGTCTGACCCCGTGGTGCCGGCACCGCCCATCCCGCCGGACCTCATGGCCCGTTACAGGCGCAATGGCGCGGGACGGGCGTGGCTCGACAGTCTTCATGGACTGCTGGCTGACCGCCTGGAGCAGTGGCAGCTCGACCTTGACCTGGTGCCCGGCAGCATGCCGTGGAGCGGACATGGCGGCATCGTGGTGCCGGTGCGGCAGGAAGACGGTTCACCTGCAGCCTTGAAGATCGCTTTCCCCCACGATGAAGCCAAGGTGGAGCGGCATGCGCTGGCGCTTTGGGGCGGCCATGGCGCTGTTGCGTTACTGGCCTCGGACGCAGCATCCTGCGCGATGCTCCTGGAACGCCTCGACGCCGGCCGATCGCTGGCAGGCGTACCGCTGGATGACGCTGCCGTAGTGTGGGGCGGGCTGGTGCGGCAACTGGGGCTGGCTCCGGACCCCCGGCCCGAATGGCGGGAGTTCGCGCACATCGCTGCCCGTGCGGAACAGTGGAGCGACGAGCTGCCGGCGGACTGGGACCAGTTGGGCCGCCCGTTCCCCCGGTGGCTGCTGGAGGCCGCCCTGGAGGTGTGCCAGACGCGCGGGGCGGTGGGCCGCCGGTCCGCGCATGACCTGCTGGTCCACACGGACCTGCATTTCCTCAACGTCCTGGCGCGCCCGGGGTTGCCGCCGGCGGGTGAGGCACCGACTGCGGCGGGCTACGCGGCCATCGACCCCCAGCCAATGATTGGCGAACCTGAGTTCGCCGTGGCCCCGCTGCTGTGGAACCGCCTTGCGGACCTGCCGGCCTCCCAGCCCGGCGCGGCGCTGCTCAGGCGCTGCCACGACTTCAGCTCGGCTGCCGGCCTGGACCCTGACGTGGCCCGGCAGTGGGCCATCGCCAGGGAGGTGGAAAACGCACTGGGCTACGCCGCGCAGGGCCACCGGGGCGATCTGGCCCGGTCTCTTTGGGTGTCCAGCACCCTGGCCGGCAAAACACTGGACGGCCTGCCGGATCCCCATTCGCTGCCGGAGCCGGGACAGGACGGGTAAGGCAGGCGGCAAGGGGCGCGGAAACGGTCAGGAGTTCCGCACTGCGGCCAGGGCTGACCGCACGGCATCGACGGCGGTGCCCACGTCCTCCCCCGCCGTATGCCAGTTGCTCACCGAAACACGAAGGATGTCCCGCTCCCGCCAGCGTGAGCCGGACATCCACACTTTCCCGTCCTCGATGATGCGGGCCGTGACCGCGCGGGTGGTGTCGTCGTCGCCGAAAGCCAGGCACACCTGGGTATAGGCGACGTCGTTGAGCACCTCCACGCCGTCCAGGGCGGCCATCGCCTCCGCGATGGCCGTGGCGGCACCAGCCAGGCCGCCAACCTGGGCTGCCACGCCCTCGCGGCCCAGGCTTTTCAGCGCGGCCCACACGGGTACTCCCCGGGCCCGGCGGGAGAGTTCCGGGACCTTCTCGAAGGGATCGCCCGGTCCTTCCGCGTCCTGCACCAGGTAGCTCGCATGCAGGCCCATCGCGGCGCGCAGCGCCGAGGGGTCGCGGACAATGGCGATGCCGCAGTCGTAGGGCACGTTGAGGGTTTTGTGGGCATCGGTGCCCCAGGAGTCGGCCTCTTCATAGCCCCGGGTGAGGTGCTGCAGTTCCGGCGCGGCGGCAGCCCAGAGGCCGAACGCGCCGTCGATGTGCACCCAGGCGCCGTGTTTGCGTGCGACGGCGATCGCCTCGGCAAAGGGGTCAAAGGCGCCTGAGTGCAGGTTACCGGCCTGGAGGCACACCAGGGCGGGGCCGGTGCCGCCGGCAAGCGCGGCGTCCAGGGCGGCGGGGAGCAGGCGGCCCTGCCCGTCGGCGTCCACTTCCGTTGGTTTTCCGAGGCCCAGGTAGCGCAGGCCGAGGTCTACGGTGTCGTGCCGTTCCCGGCCCACGAAGCACCGGATCCGGGGTGCGCCGAAGAGCCCGTCGCGGTCCAGGTCCCAGCCGGCGTCGGCGAGCAGCCGCCAGCGGGCGGCAGCCATTCCGGTGAAGTTTGCCATGGTGGCGCCGGTGACGAATCCGACGTCGGCGGTGGAGGGGAGGCCCAGCAGGTCCAGCAGCCAGTGTCCGGCAGCTTCCTCGATGGCGGCCGTGGCGGGGGTGGCGTAGCGCAGGCCGGCGTTCTGGTCCCAGGCGCTGACCAGCCAGTCCGAGGCCAGGGCGGCAGGCAGGGTGCCGCCTATCACCCAGCCAAAGAACCGGCCCGAGGGCATGGCCATGAGGCCGGGCTCTGCCTGGGTGGCCAGGAAGTCGATGACACCGGCTGCAGGCATTCCTGCTTCGGGCAGCGGGCCGCCGAAGACTGCGGCGAGTTCAGTGGCGTTTCGGCCGGGTCCCACGCGGCGGTGCGGAAGGCTCTCCAGCCAGGCCTGCGAATGCCCTGCGGCGGCTGCCAGTGCCGCGGCAAACCCGTCATCGCCGTGTGCCATACCTGCATGCTACGCCGGGCTGGTCCACGCGACGAGGACCAGTTTCCCGGACTGCTCAGGAGAAGTTTTCCTGCCAAACGTCGTAGCCGAGCTTGACGATCAGGGCCGCCACGACCACCAGGAAGACAACCCTGACGAATTTGCTGCCCTGCTTTACGGCAGTGCGGGCGCCGAGGTAGCCCCCGGCCATGTTGGCTCCCCCGAGCAGCAGGCCGATCCCCCACAGGATGGACCCGTGCGGCAGGAAGAACAACAGGGCGCCGGCATTGGTGGCCATGTTGACGATCTTGGCCTTGGCGCTTGCTTCCAGGAAGGCGTAGCCCATGGCGGACACCAGGGCGATAACCAGGAAGGAGCCCGTCCCCGGGCCGATGAGCCCGTCATAAAAGCCGATCACGGCACCGATGAGGCAGGCTACGACGTAGTGCTTATGGCCTTCGTGGCGCAGCGCCGTCAGCTCGCCCACGCTGGGCCTCAATGCCGTGAAAAGCGCGACGGCGACCAGGGCCACCACGATGATGGGCTTGAACACCCCGGCCGGCAGGGTGGCGGCCAGGCTTGCCCCGCCAAAGCTGCCGGCCAGGGCTATCACGGCCATGGGCACCGCAGTCCGAAGGTCCGGCCCCACCCGCCGGTAGTACGTGACAGCACTGGTGGCGGTACCGAAGATGGAGCCCATCTTGTTGGTGGCCAGCGCCTGGACCGGCGCGATGCCGGGAACCAGGAGCAGCGCCGGAAGCTGGATGAGTCCTCCGCCGCCCACCACCGCGTCCACCCACCCGGCTGCGAATCCAGCCACCACGATCAGGATGATGGTGGTGAGCTGGATCGATTCGAAGCCGGAGATCACTGGTTGCGGACGGCGTTGACCACGTAGTCGACGGCCTTGTCTACCGCCACGTTCTCGGCGGCGCCGCTGCGGCGGTCCTTGATCTCCACCACGCCGTCCACCAGGCCGCGGCCCACGGCCAGGATGGTGGGGACGCCCACCAGCTCGGCATCGCCGAACTTCACGCCCGGAGAGACCTTGGGCCGGTCGTCGTAGATGACGGACAGGCCGGCTTCTTCGAGTTCCGCCGACAGCCTTTCCGCCGTCTGGAAGATCTCGTCACCGCGGCCCACGGCCACCACGTGCACATCGGCGGGAGCCACCGAGCGGGGCCAGACCAGGCCGCGGTCATCGTGGTTGGCCTCTGCCAGCGCCGCCACGGCGCGGGTGACACCGACGCCGTAGGAACCCATGGTGACCACCACCTGCTTGCCGTTCTGGTCCAGCACCTTGAGGTCCAGGGCTTCGGCGTATTTGCGGCCGAGCTGGAAGATGTGGCCCATTTCGATGCCACGGGCGGTCTCCAGCGGGCCGGAGCCATCCGGGGAGGGGTCGCCGGCGCGGACTTCGGTGCACTCGATGACGCCGTCCCAGGTGAAGTCGCGGCCGGCTACCAGGCCGAACACGTGCTTGCCGGCCTCGTTGGCGCCGGTGATCCACGCAGTTCCGCTGACCACCCGCGGGTCCACCAGGTAGAGCAGCTTGGTGGCGCTTTCGGCGCCCAGGAGCGGTTCGTCCAGGGACAGGCCGGGGCCAAGGTAGCCCTTGACGATCAGCGGCTGCTTCTTGAGGTCTTCCTCGCTTGCCTGCTCCAGGCCGATCTCTCCACCAATCGGCAGGAAGGCACCGATGTTTGCCTCCACCCGCTTGAGGTCCACGGCGCGGTCGCCGGGGACGCCGATGACCACGAGCTGCCGCTCACCGGTGGGCAGCGTGACGGCGAGGACCACGTTCTTGAGCGTGTCCGCTGCAGTCCAGGCGCCGCCGTCGGACTCTGCGCGCGGGGCAATCTGGTTGGAAGCGGCAACCAGGGTCTCGATGGTGGGCGTGTCCGGGGTATCCAGGACCTCTGCCGCCGGGGCGTTGGTGAAGTCGATCCGGTCAGGAACCACCGTGGTGACGGCCTCGACGTTGGCTGCGTAGCCGCCGGCGGACCGGACAAAGGTGTCCTCACCGATCTCCGTGGGGAAGAGGAACTCCTCGCTCTTGGACCCGCCCATGGCGCCTGCGGTGGCTGCCACGGGCACCACCTCAAGGCCGAGGCGTTCGAAGATTTTCAGGTAGGCGGCACGGTGGGCTGCGTAGCTGGCATCGAGGCCGGCGTCGTCCACGTCGAAGGAGTAGGAATCCTTCATGATGAATTCGCGGCCGCGGAGGAGCCCGGCGCGGGGGCGGGCCTCGTCGCGGTACTTGTTCTGGATCTGATACAGGCTCAGCGGCAGGTCCTTGTAGGAGGAGTACAGGTCCTTGACCAGGAGCGTGAACATCTCCTCGTGCGTGGGCGCCAGCAGGTAGTCGGCGCCCTTGCGGTCCTGGAGCCGGAACAGGCCCTCGCCGTATTCGGTCCAGCGGTTGGTGGCCTCGTACGGCTCGCGCGGCAGCAGTGCCGGGAAGTGGACTTCCTGGGCGCCAATGGCTGCCATTTCCTCGCGGATGATCTCCTCGACCTTGCGCAGGACGCTCAGTCCCAGCGGAAGCCAGGTGTAGATGCCGGGAGCAGCGCGGCGGATGTAGCCGGCGCGGACCAGGAGTTTGTGGCTGGCGACCTCGGCATCGACGGGGTCTTCGCGCAGCGTGCGCAGGAAAAGCTGGGACAGTCGTAGGACCACGGGTGGTATCCGTTTCTGGGGAAGTGCTGGGGCAGCAGGGCCGGACAATTCGTCTGGATACTAATCTACCGGCACGGAACCTGCGGCAATTACGGGCCAAGCCGGGCCGGCGTGCCCGGCAAGGGCCGGAAACAGTAGAGCCACGCCCGGGAATGCAAAGCCCCTGGCCCCCCAATGAGGCTGGTCATCGCATCCGGGCGTGGCTCAACGCCGTTATCGCCTGAGTACTGGTGAGGACTGGTGAGACCGCCCACCCCACTTCCAGCGCAGCTAGAACGAATTTATGTGATCGTGCGCACGTTTGACAAGTATTTTTATTTTCGGAATTCGTTTACCCGATATTTGTCGCCGCGCATTACTTCCATTGTTGTTCCGTGGCGAATTGTTGTTGCGTGACAGCTTGTTGTTACTTAACCAGCGCGGCTGCGGAGTCCAGGAGGGCACCTGCCCGCCGCACGGCGTCGGCCTCGCTCGCGCCGCCGGACGCAACCGAGGTGAGCACAACGCCCTCCTTGACCACCTGGGCGGTGACGGTTGACTGCTTGCGGCCGTCCGGCAGGGCGCTGTCGGTCCGGTAGGCAACGGTGCCGGGAAGGCTGCTGGCCCCCTCCACCGGTTTTACGGTGACGGCAACCTCCATCCCGGAGGCGGTCATGGTCATGGAGGAGCACTTGGCCAGCTGGTCCGGCTGGTCCTTGATCTTGGCGAGGAAGCTTTGGTCCAGGCCGGCAATCAGCGACAGGGCTGTGACGGCCCCGGTGCCGGCGTCCGTGCTCATGCCCATCGCCATGGTTGCTCCGTCGACGGAAGGCACCGTGCTCGCCGCGGCGAGTTCCTTGCATTCTGCCGGCTTGACGTCGATGGACGCCATCATCGCCTTGGTTTGTTCCAGTGTGGTGTTGATGTCCGTCCTGGGCAGGACGGACAGCCTTCGGTCCGCTGCGTCCCGTACCTGTCCCACGATGGCCGCGAGCTCGTCGGTGGTGTAGGCCTTGGCAGTTGGTGTGGGGGTTGGCGTTGGGGTGGGGGTTGGGGTGGGGGTGCTTGGTGCTGAGGCCGCAGGCGCGGCGGCTGTGGATTCCGCTGCCTGCGGCGCGGACGTCCCGCCGCACGCAGAAACAGCAACAGCAAGAAGGGCGCAGGCCCCGAAAGTTCCAAGCACGGACGTCTTCAATTTTTCCCCCAATATCCAGCACGCGGCAGGCAGCCGGCAATTACCGGCTAGAAGAGGACTGTAGCGAATGTCCCTACCTGGCGGAAGCCCACACGCTCGTAAGTGGACCTGGCCCTGGTGTTGAAACCGTTGACGTAGAGGCTGGTCATCGGGGCAACCTGCTGGGCTTTTTCCACCACTGCCGCCATGTACGCCGCGCTAAGCCCCTGGCCGCGGAAGGCAGGATTCATCCATACCCCCTGGACCTGGGTGACGTCCTCCGTTACTGCACCCAGCTCGGCTTTGAACACCACTTCGCGGGCTTCGTTGAGGTGGACCAGGGAGTGCCCCTGCCTGATGAGGCCCTCCACCCGCCGGCTGTAGAACTCCCTGCCGCCCAGGTAGGGCGAGTAACCCACTTCTTCCTCGAACATGGCGGCGCACGCGGGAAGGATGCGGTCGAAGTCTGCCAGGTCCCCGTGCACCAGGCCCGGGTGGGGCGGTACCCGGGGCGGCCCGTCGATGACCATCAGCGGCTGGTCCGCCCGGACCTCGTGGGCGTGGTGCCCCAGCTCCGTGAGTTCGGCATTGAGTGCCAGCACGGCATCTGCCGGACCGAAAGCGGACGCATACCTGCGCCCGGAACTGTTGGCGGCCTCCGCCACGAGGGGGGCCAAAGCGGGGTCGAGCTGGACCGGAACCAGGTTGGCCCCGGCCCAGCACGCACCCGCCAGGATGCCGTCGTCGAAAACGCCGATGACGCCGGCCCCGCCGCTGGTGGGTGCCGCCGTCCCGGTGCCGCGCAAATGGGCCAGGATGAACACATTGGCCACCGGGTCCTGCTGGGCAAGCGTTGTCAGCGCGGGGGTGTCCTGGCCGTCGAGCGTACGGACAGAGATCCCTGCCGGGTCTGGTGCGTCCCTACGAGACGCTAACCACGGGGCTACCCTTGACAGCATCTTCGCCATCGGCCTCCCCCATCTCTTCCGCGATACGCATAGCCTCTTCGATCAGTGTCTCAACAATTGCGCTCTCGGGAACAGTCTTGATGACCTCGCCCTTAACGAAGATCTGGCCCTTGCCGTTGCCTGATGCAACACCAAGGTCAGCCTCGCGTGCCTCGCCCGGGCCGTTCACCACGCAGCCCATGACCGCCACGCGCAGCGGAATTTCCATTCCCTCGAGCCCGGCGGTGACCTGTTCTGCCAGAGTGTACACGTCCACCTGTGCGCGGCCGCAGGAAGGGCACGACACGATTTCCAGCTTGCGGGGCCGCAGGTTCAGCGACTGGAGAATCTGGTTGCCCACCTTGATCTCCTCCACCGGCGGTGCGGACAGGGACACGCGGATGGTGTCGCCGATCCCCCGCGAGAGGAGCGCGCCGAAGGCGGTGGCGGACTTGATGGTCCCCTGGAAAGCGGGACCGGCTTCGGTGACGCCCAGGTGCAGGGGCCAGTCACCCTTTTCCGCGAGCATCTCGTAGGCGGCCACCATGACCACGGGGTCGTTGTGCTTCACGGAAATCTTAAAGTCGTGGAAGCCGTGCTCCTCGAACAGCGAGGCTTCCCAGACCGCCGACTCGACCAGCGCCTCAGGCGTGGCCTTGCCGTACTTCTTCAGGATGCCCGGCTCCAGGGAACCTGCGTTCACGCCAATGCGGATGGAGGTGCCGTGGTCCTTCGCAGCGGCGGCGATCTCCTTGACCTGGTCATCGAACTTGCGGATGTTTCCCGGGTTCACGCGCACGGCGGCGCAGCCGGCTTCAATGGCCGCAAAGACGTACTTGGGCTGGAAGTGGATGTCCGCAATGACGGGGATCTGGGACTTCCGGGCAATGATGGGCAGCGCTTCGGCGTCGTCAGCGGACGGGCAGGCGACGCGGACGATATCGCAGCCGGACGCCGTCAGTTCAGCGATCTGCTGCAGCGTGGCATTGATGTCCGTGGTGGGCGTGGTGGTCATGGACTGCACGCTGATGGGGTAGTCAGACCCTACGCCTACCGAGCCGACTTTAATCTGGCGCGTCTTGCGGCGGGGGGCAAGGACGGGCGGTGGTGCTGACGGCATTCCCAGGCTGACCGAGGTCACGTGGACTCCTTGAGTTGAAAGGGTAAAAAGGCGGCTACGCGGAAATCCCGGCCAACATGCCGGTTACCGGTGACCATTCCGTGACGCGCGTTCCGGCGATCACACCGGCTCCGGCGAACGGGTCCTGCTTGAGGATCGAATTGAGCGCGGCTTCATCCGTTGCCTTGAAGATCAGCAGGGCACCGACACCGTCACCGTAAGGGCCGCTGGCCACGATGACGCCGTCCTGCGCCAGGTTCCCCGTCCATTCGCGGTGGGCGGGCCGGACCTCGTTGCGGGTTTCAGTGGAGCTGGCGGCATAAACGTACTCAACGGCAAAAACTGTCATACCGCTACCCTATCGCCATGGCCGGCTTGGTACCGTACGCATCGGGCGGGCAGGGCCACTGGCGGGTGCAGCAGGACCACCGGCGCGGCAAAGACCAGCCCGGGCGGCCATGACCTCAGTGCAGGAAGAGGACTTTGGCTGCGGCGGCGGTTCCGGCCGCCCAGAGCATCGATGTCAGCGTCCCAATGATGAAGCGCTCGGCTGCCACCGGCGTTTCCTTCAGCTCGGCGAACCTGCCCAGGCCTTTGATGGCAACGATGTAGGCGATGGCCACGGGCTGCCCGGTAAGGATGGCGAGGCAGACCCCCAGCCGCTCCAGCACGCCAATGATGGCGCCGCCGCGCAGGATGCGCTGGGTGGGGAGCGACGGTCCGGCGGGCGCGGCCGACGGCGGCTGGACAGGCGGGGCGGTCAGCTCACCGTCAACCGCCTGGCCGGCTGCGCCGCCTGCTGTTTCAAGGGCAGCGTCGGGGGACGCAGCGGCGTCATCCACGGTAACATCGGCCGCGGGATCCTGTTCGGCCCCGCGGGCTGCTTCCGCCGCCTTCGCGGCATCCGCCCGGTCATCGATGGTCCGTGCGAGTTTGAACACCAACGCCGTGACCGGCCAGCCGGCGAAGCCGGCCACCACCAGGGCCACTGCCACCCACAGTGCGCTCACCTGTCTCCTTCGTTGGGGTTGTCTGCGTTACGGCCATCTTTCGAGGGGCCGTTAATCTGCGAGTCAGCAATACCAAGAAGCATCGCCGCAGCGGGCCTGGCTGCCCATTCTTCCTGCCATCCGGACCGAAGCACGGTGCGGCTCACCGATTGTTCCGAGATGCCCAGTTCAAGCGCCACCTGTTTCTGGCTTCCATGCCGGCCCGTTCCCAGGCGGCGCAGGGCATCCACCACCCGCCACTGGGCCTCCGTGCGGTCCTGGACAAGCCGGCCGAGCAGCCGGAGCACGGCCTCCGCATTTGCACACGCCTGGTTCCCTTCCCCGGCGGGGACACTGCCGCCGGTCTTTGCCATGATGCCCGGCACCACTGACAACGGCACCTGCGGCCCGGCGGCCTTGGCCAATTCAACCGCTTTGCGGGCGGCGACAAACGCTGTGCCGGTTCCTTCGCGGGGGCTGGCGCCTGGAGCCAGGGAGACGGATCCGAGGCCGATCCCCACGTACCAGCGACCAACGCGGAGTGCATGGAGGGCAATCTCCACCACGGCCGAAGCGTCCGGCACTACTCCCTGGACCTCATCACCTACGGTTCGTTCGAAGAGCGGTTCCCCCGTTCCGGGAAGGTGCAGCGCGGCAATCCCGGCGAGGAGGTCGGGGACGAGGTCCTGGGCGCCGGTACTTCCCCGCTGGTCGATGGTCATGACGAACATACCTCAACCATAGATGGCTGATACCAGCAGATCAATCATATTTGGCTGATATCTGCGAATCAGCCATCATCGGCTGCGGCGGGCGAAAGGAACGCCTCCCCGGCCGGCCGGGGATTCCCCCGACGAAGCCGCGGCTACCCGAAGAGGTTGACCGGCTTGACGATGTCGGCGTAAATCAACAGGACGCTCATGCCCATGAGCAGCGCCGCGACAACGTAGGTGACGGGCAGCAGTTTGGCGATATCGAAGGCTCCGGGATCAGGCCGGCCGCGCAGCTTTGCCACCTTGCGGCGTACGCCCTCATAGAGCGCCCCTGCAACGTGGCCGCCGTCGAGCGGCAGGAGCGGGATCAGGTTGAACACCGCGAGTGCGAAGTTCAGGCCTGCCAGCAGGCCCACGAGGGTTGCCACCCGGGACTGCAGCGGCACGGCCTCCATGGCGGCCACTTCACCTGCCACCCTGCCTACGCCCACCACGCTGATGGGGCCGTTGGGGTCGCGCGGCTCTTCGCTGAACGCGGCTTTGGCCACGCCCACCACGCGGGCGGGGAGGTTGAAGACCACGCCGGCTACCTGGCGGATGTTCTCCCCCGCCATCGGGAGGACGGACGACGCCGGCTGGGGCACCAGCGCCGTTTGCGCACCGATGCCAAGGAAGCCGACGTCCTGGTACTGGAGGTTGCCGGCGGCGTCAGTGGCCTGGCGTCCATCGCTTCCCATCACCGGCCGGGCCGAAAGGACCGGCGTCACTGTGGTGGACACGGGGTTGCCGTCCCGCTGCACAGTGATGGCCACCTCCTTGCCTGCGGAAGCGCGGATCCATTCCGTCAGCTGGCTCCAACTGGTCACTGCTTTGCCGTCAAAGGAGGTGATGGTGTCGTTGGGCTTAAGCCCGGCAGCCGCTGCCGGCGTCAGCTGGCAGTCAGCGGAATTGGGGTCAACGGTTTGGCCGGCGGCCACCTGGCATTTGGACACGTCGGAGATGGTGGTGGTGGCAGTGGCAACCCCAAAGCCCATGAGCAGTACGGCCGTGAACAGCAGGCCGAGGATCATGTTCATGGCGGGGCCGCCCAGCATCACGATGATCTTCTTCCAGACCGGCAGCCGGTAGAACACCCGGTTTTCGTCGCCGGGGCCAACTTCCTCGTGGGCCTGGGAGCGGGCTTCGGTGGCGAGTGTCTGGAACATGCCGGTGCTGGAGGGCCGGACCGAGCCGTCCTCCTTGTTGGGCGGGTACATGCCGATCATGGAGACATAGCCGCCCAGCGGTACGGCCTTGAGGCCGTACTCGGTTTCGCCTCTCCGGCGCGACCACAGCGTGGGCCCGAAGCCAATCATGTACTTGGTGACGCGGACCTTGAAGAGTTTGGCGGGAACAAGGTGCCCCACTTCGTGAAGCGCAATGGACACGGCGATGCCCACCGCCACGAAGACGACGCCGAGGATGAAAAGTAAAACAGGGGTCATGGAGGTGCTGCTGCTTCCTAGAGGCTGCTGACTGCTAAACGTTCGTGGGCGCGGGCGCGTGCCCAGCTTTCAGCATCCAGCACTGATTCCACCGTCAGCCCGGAGGAACCTGAGTGTTCGCTGAGCACGGTATCGATGGTGTCCACAATGTCGGTGAAGCGGATCCTGCCGGCATGGAACGCGGTGACGGCTTCCTCGTTGGCCGCATTGAACACGGCAGGGAACGTGCTGCCCTGCCTGGCCGCATCCTTGGCGAGGCCGACGGCGGGAAACGCCTGTGTGTCCAGCGGCTCGAAGGTCCAGGTGGCGGCCCTGGTCCAGTCGCACGGGCTGGCGGCTTTAGGTACGCGGGCCGGCCAGCCGAGTCCCAGCGCGATGGGCAGCCGCATGTCCGGCGGGGAGGCCTGGGCGATGGTGGAGCCGTCAACGAACTGCACCATGGAGTGCACCACGGACTGGGGATGGACCACGACGTCGATCCGGTCCAGCGGAATATCGAACAGCAGGTGCGCCTCGATGACTTCCAGGCCCTTGTTGACCAGGGTGGCCGAGTTGGTAGTGACCATGACGCCCATGTCCCAGGTGGGGTGGGCCAGGGCCTCCTGCGGCGTCACGCCGTGAAGTTCCTCCCGGCTCCTGCCGCGGAACGGGCCGCCCGACGCAGTCAAAATCAGCTTGTCCACCTCGTCCGCAGCGCCGGAGCGCAGGCACTGGGCAATGGCGGAGTGTTCCGAGTCCACCGGAACAATCTGGCCCTCCGCGGCCGCGGCTTTGACCAGGCTGCCGCCCACGATCAGCGACTCCTTGTTGGCCAGTGCAAGGGTGGCGCCGGACTTGAGTGCCGCCAGCGTGGGGGCCAGGCCGATGGAACCGGTAATGCCATTGAGCACCACATCGGCTTCGACCGACGCGACCTGCGCGGAGGCATCCGGACCGGACACGATTTGCGGCCGGTAGCCGGGACGGCCCGCCGCGGCCGCGGCTTCACGGATCAGTGTTTCCAGCCGGGACGGGTCTCCCCCGGCGATTCCCACGAATGCGGCACCGGTATGGACCGCCTGCCGGGCCAGGAGATCCAGGTTGCCGCCCCCGGCGCTCAGGGCCACCACCTCGAACAGGTGCGGGGCGCCGTCGACGACGTCGATCGCCTGGGTGCCGATGGAACCGGTGGATCCGAGAAGGACGATTCTGCGTGGCTGCATTGGTTAAGTATCCCGCACCCTTCGGCGCCGGCCGTGCGCCCGTCCGCGCCGCTGACCTGCTGCTGC
Source organism: Arthrobacter sp. E1SS-5 (assembly GCF_057073715.1). Lineage (NCBI taxonomy): Bacteria > Bacillati > Actinomycetota > Actinomycetes > Micrococcales > Micrococcaceae > Arthrobacter > Arthrobacter sp. E1SS-5. Next base: position 1,486,435 of record NZ_CP172703.1, on the reverse strand, counting down.
GCCTTGACCCCGGGGTGGCCGGGCGTAACGTGGACTGCGTGGACTGGCTCTCATGGTTTGATGCGCCGGAGTACGAATTCGCCCGGCAGGTGCTGCAACGGGGCGTGGCGGCACTGTACTTCGTGGCGTTCCTGTCCACGCTGAACCAGTTTCCCGCCCTGCTTGGCGAGCGCGGCCTGCTGCCGGTGCCGGAGTTCCTGGCGGCATTTGCCCGGATGCGCCGGCCCACACTGTTCCGGTGGCGGTACTCGGACGGGCTGCTGCGCGGTGTCTGCGCTGCAGGCCTGGTGGTATCGGCGCTGCTCGTGGCCGGGATCCCGCAGATGGGGCCGCCCTGGGTGCCGCTGATCGCATTCCTGGCCCTGTGGCTGCTGTACATGTCCATCGTGAATGTGGGCCAGACGTTTTACGGGTTCGGCTGGGAGATGCTGCTCCTGGAGTCGGGTTTTACGGTGGCCTTCCTCGGTTCCAACCAGACGGAGCCGCCCCGGACCATCCTGATCCTCATCGTGTGGCTGGTGTTCCGGCTTGAGTTCGGTGCGGGGATGATCAAGATCCGCGGCGGCCGGGAGTGGCGGGACCTGACGGCCTTGTACTACCACCACGAAACCCAACCGATGCCAGGGCCGCTCAGCCGGCAGGCGCACCTGTTGCCCAAGCCGCTGCACCGCATCGAGGTGGTGGGCAACCACATTGCCCAGCTGGTGGTGCCGTTCCTGCTCTTCGCGCCGCAGCCCGTAGCCAGTGTTGCGGCCGCCGTCGTGGTGGTCACCCAGTTGTGGCTGGTGGCCAGCGGCAACTTCGCCTGGCTGAACTGGATGGCGATAGTGCTGGCTTTCGCCGCGGTCAGCGATCCCGTGGCGCACGCCGTGATCCCGGCAATCCCTGCCGACTGGGACGCCGCAACGGGCGTACAGCGGGAGACGCCCCTCTGGTGGCTGGCCATCACCCTGGCGGCATCGGTCCTGCTGCTGGCCCTGAGCTACTGGCCGTTGCGCAACCTCTTCTCCCGCCGGCAGCTGATGAACGCCAGCTTCAACCGGTGGCAGCTGGTCAACGCCTACGGCGCATTTGGCTCCGTGACCAAGCAGCGCATCGAAATCGTAGTGGAGGGCACCCTGGACGAAGACCCCGGCGACACCTCCGACTGGCGTGAGTACGGCTTCAAGGGCAAGCCCGGCGATGTCCGCAGGATCCCCAGGCAGTGGGCCCCGTACCACCTGCGCCTTGACTGGCTGATGTGGTTCCTGCCGCTGCGCAGCGTGCACGAGGAATGGTTTTACGCTTTCCTGGCAAAGCTGCTGGCGGCGGACCGGCAAATGCTGCGGCTGCTGCGGCATGACCCGTTCGACGGCGCCGCGCCCCGGTGGGTGCGCGTGCGCAGCTTCCATTACCGCTTCGCCAGCCGGAAGGAGTTCCGCGGCACGGGAAACCGCTGGGTGCGGACCTTGCTGTACGAACCCATCCCGCCCACATCCCTGCGTCGGCCGCAGGGAAGGCAGCGCTAGTTGCTCCCCTGGACCAAACCTTTGGCGCCGAAACCCTTCCGCTGGGCTAAATGTACTGCCCAGGGACGTTGGTTCGGTGAATGTGATGACTCGCTGGAGTCGTTGAGCCAAAGGTGAGGACCTCCGGTTGCACAGTGGAGTTGCTTAGACAACCGCTGCAGCGACCAGGAGGTCCTCATGTCCCACGCTAATGCCGCTTTGACTCCACGCCAACGTTTACGCGTCGCGCGTCTGGTCGTGGACCATGGCTGGCCGGTATCCCGGGCTGCCGAGCAGTTCAACTGCTCCTGGCCGACCGCGAAACGGTGGGCGGCCCGTTACGCCGCGATGGGTGAGGCAGGTATGGCTGACAGGTCCTCCCGCCCTTACAGGGTGGCGAACCGGACGCCGCAGCAGCTGGTGCGCAAAGTTGTGCACCTGCGCTGGAAGCAGCGGCTGGGCCCGGTCGCGATCGGAGCGAAACTGGCCATGCCGGCCTCGACGGTGCACGCGGTCTTGGTCCGGTGCCGACTGAACCGCCTTCATCACGTGGACAAGCGCACCGGAGAAGTCATCCGCCGCTACGAACACGAGACTCCCGGAGCGATGATCCATGTCGATGTGAAGAAGCTCGGCAATATCCCCGACGGCGGCGGCTGGCGTTACGTCGGCCGGCAGCAAGGAGGCCGGAACCGGGCAGGAACCCCGGACAAGCCGCGCAGCAGAAACCGCGAGCCGCTGATCGGGACCGCCTATGTCCACACGGTCATCGACGACCACTCCAGGGTCGCCTACGCAGAGATCCACAGCGACGAAACAGCGGCCACCGCAGTAGCGGTCCTGCAAAGAGCTGTATCCTGGTTCGCTGCCCGCGGCGTCACCGTCAAACGGGTCCTCTCCGACAACGGGGCGGCCTACAAATCACATCTCTGGCGCGACGCCTGCCGCGAGCTGGACATCAGGGCAAAGAAGACCCGGCCCTACCGCCCCCAGACCAACGGAAAGATCGAACGCTTCCACCGAACCCTCGCCGACGGATGGGCATTCAAACGCTTCTACGCCACCGAATCAGCCCGCAGAAACGCCCTCCCGGCATGGCTGCACCACTACAATCACCACAGGCCCCACACCGCAATCGGAGGCCACCCGCCCATCAGCCGCTTAATCAACCTGCCTGGGCAGTACAGCTAAACCTTCTGTGCCGCCCGCCGGATGATCTCCTGGGCATGCTTCAGGATGGGGCCGTCGATCATTTTTCCCTCGTGCCGGAACACTCCGGACCCGGCCGACTCCGCGGCAGCCAGGAGTGCCTGGGCGGCGGCAACTTCGTCGTCGGACGGTGCATAGGCCTTGCGGACCACCTCCGCCTGGCTCGGGTGGATGCATGCCTTGGAACTGAAGCCCGAGGCGACCGCGTCGGCCGCCTCGGCCGCCAGCCCGTCAAGGTCGGGGATGTTGGTATAGACGGCGTCCACGGCTTCCTTGCCGAACGCCCTGGCCGCCACCAATACCGAAGAGCGGGCGTGCAGCGCAACAGCCCGGTAGCCGCCGTCGTCCGTCCTGCTGGAAGTCCCGCCAAGCGTGGCCAGCAGGTCCTCCGCCCCCCACATGAGGCCCACCACGTTGGGCGCGGCGGCGATGGCCGGGGCGTTGAGCACGCCAAGGGCCGTCTCGCACAGTGCGATCACCTGGTACCCCTCAAGGGCCTTGAGCTGTTCTGCGGACTCGGCCTTGGCCAGCATCACGGTGCGGTAGGGCGTGTGGGCCAGGCAGTGCAGGTCCTTTTCGAAGTCTTCGGTTCCCACGGGATTGACCCTGACGATAGTGCAGCTGGGTTCCAGTTCCGGTTCCACCCCCGTGGTTCCCAACTGGGCCAGGATGGCGCCGCGGGCGCGCTGTTTGTCGGCAGGCGCCACCGCGTCTTCCAGGTCAAGGATCACGGCATCGGCCCGGGCGGCAGCCTTTTGGTAGCGCTCCGGCCGGTCGGCGGGGCAGAACAGCAGGGCGGGGCCCATCACGAAAGTCATAAGGCTATTCTCCGATGTTCTGGACGTTTTGCATGTCCTGGTACGCGTCCCGCGTCCACATCAGGCAGCTGCGCGTGGCCCGGGCCACCACGGTTCCATCCTGGTTGCGGCCGGTGTGTTCCATGGTCACGATCCCCTGGCCCGGGCGCGAGGCCGAAAGCCGCCTGCCGGTGATGACGGTCTCCGTGTAGAGCGTGTCGCCGTGAAAGAGCGGGTGCGGGAAGGACACATCCGTCAGGCCCAGCTGGGCGATGATGGTCCCCTGGGTCAGCTGGGTGACGGACTGGCCCACCATGGTGGCAAGGGTGAACATCGAGTTCATCAGCCGCTGGCCGAAGGGCTGCCCCGCGCTCCAGGCCGCGTCCAGGTGGAGGGCCTGGGTGTTCATGGTGAGCGTGGTGAACAGGACGTTGTCGGCTTCGGTCACCGTGCGCCCCGGGCGGTGGGCATACACCACGCCGTCCTCCAGTTCGTCGAAGTACAGCCCGCGCTGCTCGACGACCCGCCTGCCGCCGTCGCCCGTCATACCGTGAGTTCCCGGTCTTCCTCGAACAGGTCGGCGCCGGTGGCGGCCACCACGTCTTCCACGGAGACGTTGGGGGCTAGTTCCTGCAGGACCAGCCGCGACGAGCCGCCATCCTTGACGACGTCGATGACGGCCAGGTCTGTGATGATCCTGTCCACACAGCCTTTGCCGGTCAGTGGCAGCGAGCATTGCTGGACGATCTTGGGTTTGCCGTTGCGGTCAACGTGCTCCATCATCACAATCACCCGCTTGGCCCCGAACACCAGGTCCATGGCCCCGCCCATGCCCTTGACCATCTTTCCGGGAATCATCCAGTTGGCCAGGTCGCCGTTGGCGGCCACCTCCATGGCGCCCAGCACGGCCACGTCCACGTGGCCGCCCCGGATCATGCCGAAGGAGGTTGCGGAGTCGAAGAACGCCGCGCCCCTGTTGACGGTCACCGTTTCCTTGCCGGCGTTGATCAGGTCCGGGTCCAGGGCATCTTCGGCAGGATAAGGTCCGACGCCGAGGATTCCGTTCTCGGAGTGCAGCACCACTTCCACCCCGTCCGGGATGTAGTTGGGGATCAGGGTGGGCATGCCGATTCCCAGGTTCACGTACTGTCCGTTCCGCAGTTCCCTGGCCACCCGGGCGGCCAGCTCGTTGCGGTTCCAGCCTTTCGTTTCAGCGGGCGATGTTGAATCGCCCGGGCCGGAGTGCTGCTGGGAGCCTGCGCGCCGGTATTCCGGCCGTACGGCTTCCGGCCGTGGAGCTTCGGGGCTGTTGGGATCCATGGTCATGCTCCTGCCTCCTGGTTGCTGCCGGCTGTTCCGCTTGAAGACGGGGCGGTCAGTGCCACGGTCCGCTTCTCAATGCGCTTTTCCCCGTTCTGCGCCAGGACCACGCGCTGGACGAAGATACCGGGGGTGTGGATGTGTTCGGGGTCCAGTTCGCCCGGTTCCACCAGTTCCTCCACCTCGGCGATGGTGATCTTGCCGGCCATGGCACACAGCGGGTTGAAGTTCATGGCCGTGGCGTGGAAGACAAGGTTGCCGTGGCGGTCGCCCTTCCACGCGTGCACCAGGCCGAAGTCCGGGGTAAGGGACTCCTCCAGGACGTAGTCGACGCCACCGAACGGGCGCACTTCCTTAGGGGCTGAGGCAACCGCGATGCCTCCGTTGGCGTCGTACTTCTGCGGCAGGCCGCCGTCGGACACCTGCGTGCCTACCCCCGCCTTGGTGTAGAACGCCGGGATGCCGGCGCCGCCGGCGCGCAGTTTCTCGGCCAGCGTGCCCTGCGGGGTAAGCACCACCTCAAGCTCGCCGGCAAGGTACTGCCGGGCGAACTCCTTGTTTTCGCCCACATAGGAGCTGATGGTGCGGCGGATGCGACCGTCCCGGAGCAGGATGCCAAGCCCCCAGTCGTCAACGCCACAGTTGTTGCTGACGGTTTCCAGGTCCGTTGTGCCGGCACGGTGCAGGGCGTCGATCAGGGCCACCGGGATCCCGCAGAGGCCGAACCCGCCCACGGCAAGCGAAGCACCGTCGGGGATATCCGCCACGGCCTCGTCAGCGCTGGCAACAACCTTGTCAATCATCATTGATCCTTTCGGCCGGCTTACGTACCCTGCGGCAGGCGCAGGGCTAAAGTCCCAGTTCGCGGGCGATCAGCATCAGCTGGACCTCCGTGGTGCCCTCCCCCACTTCAAGGATCTTGGAGTCGCGGTAGTGGCGTGCCACAGTGAACTCGTTGATGAAGCCATAGCCGCCGAATACCTGGGTGGCATCCCGCGCGTTGTCCATGGCTGCCTCGCCTGCGACCATCTTAGCGATGGCCGCCTGGGTCTTGAACGGCTTACCGGCCAGCATCCGGGCGGCCGCGTCGTAGTAGGCCAGGCGGGCGGTGTGGGCCCGCGCCTCCATCCGTGCGATCTTGAAGGAGACCGCCTGGTACTTGCCGATTTCGTGGCCAAAGGCGCGGCGCTCGCGGGCATACCTGACCGACAGGTCCACGCAGCCCTGCGCCGCGCCGGTTGCCAGGGCGGCGATGGCGATCCGGCCCTCGTCTAGGATGGACAGGAAGTTGGCGTAGCCGCGCCCCTCGGTGCCCAGCAGGTTTTCCTCCGGCACCCGGACGTCCTTCAGGGTGAGGGGGTGGGTGTCCGAGGCGTTCCAGCCCACCTTGTTGTAGGGCTTCTCCGCCTTGAAGCCGGGGGTGTCCGTGGGCACCAGGATGGTGGAGATCTCCTTTTTGATGCTGCCGTCTTCGCGTTCCTGCTGCCCCGTGACGGCCGTGACGGTGACCAGGCGCGTGATGTCGGTTCCGGAGTTGGTGATGAACTCCTTGTTGCCGTTGATCACCCAGTTGCCGTCCTCGCGCCTGGCATGGGTCTTGGTACCGCCGGCGTCCGAGCCTGCCTCCGGCTCGGTGAGCCCGAACCCGGCGAGCGCCTGGCCGGATGCCAGCATGGGCAGCCACTCCTGTTTCTGCGCCTCGGTGCCGAACCGGTACACGGGCATGGCGCCCAGGGAGACGCCGGCCTCCAGGGTGATGGCCACCGACTGGTCAACGCGGCCCAGTTGTTCCAGCGCGAGGGCCAGGGCGAAGTAGTCCCCGCCCATGCCGCCGTACTCCTCCGGGAACGGCAGCCCGAACAGGCCCATCTCGGCCATCTGCTTCACCACTTTGTAGGGGAAGCTGTGCTCTTCGTCGTGCTTTGCCGAGACCGGGGCAACCACGTTGTCCGCGAAGTCGCGCACGGTGTCGCTGAGGTCCTGGTATTCCTCGGTAAGTTCGAAACCGGTCATGGTCAGGCTCCTTCGCCTTGGTCTTCGTCTGTAGCTGGTTCTGTGTCGCCGGGCGCGGGGTGGGTATCCGTGGGATGGGGGTGGACGGTGGCCAGGACCTGGTCGGCCTTAACCAGGTCCCCGGTGCGGGCGGCAAGGTGGACCGTCCCGGCCAGCGGCGCCACCAAGTGGTGCTCCATCTTCATGGCCTCCACGGACACCAGGACCTCTCCGGCCTGGACCTGATCCCCGTCACTGACCGGGACAGCCACCACCGTTCCGGGCATCGGCGAGCGCACCTCGGGATCCGCGGCGCCTTCCTGCCGCTGGACTGCTGCCAGTACCCGTTCCAGCCGCGCTTCCCGGGTCAGGACCTCAAGCCGGCAGGACCAGCCGCCGTTGCCGAGGAAGAGCTGGGTGGGACATCCGGGCATTGGGTTGCTCCACGTCGGTTCCACCGGCCCCGTGAAGACCGGCGCAAGCCGGTAACTCCGGCGTTCGCCGTCAAGGTCGAGGTCGATGCTTTGCCGGCTGGACCAGTGCAGCGCCGCATTTCGGGTCGCGCCGCCGTCGACCGTTACCGTGGCGGTCTGTGCCCTATTGCGGCTGCCGCTGACCAGCACGGTTGCCACGCCGCCGTCGGGCGTTCCCAGGCTGATGCGCCGCGGGGCCGGGACGCCAAGCCGCCAGCCGCTCCTGCCCTGCCAGGCGCCGGGCGCCCGGGCGGGGTCGTTTTGCGCTTCCAGGGAGAGCGCGTACAGCGCGGCGGCCACGAGTTCGGGCTCGCCGATGCGGCGGAATTCGAGCGCGGGCAGCTTCCGTTCGATCAGGCCGGTGTCCAGTCGTCCGGCGCGGACGTCGGGATCACCCAGCAGGAGCCGCAGGTACTCGACGTTGGTCTCGATGCCCAGTGCCGTGTAGCCGGAGAGCGCCGCATCCAGCGACGCCAAGGCTGCCGCCCGTTCGCCGCCCCAGGCGATCACCTTGGAAATCATGGGGTCATAGTGTGCCGAGAGCTCCAGCCCCTCCACCAGGGAGGAGTCCACCCGGACCGGGCTGTCCGTGCCGACGGAGAGCTCATCCAGCTGCAGCACCGTCCCGGTGGACGGCAGGAAGTTCTTCTCCGGCACCTCGGCGTAAACGCGCGCCTCGACCGCATGGCCGGACAGTTCGACGTCGGCCTGCCGCAGGGTCAGTTCCGCACCGGCGGCGATCCGCACCTGCCATTCCACCAGGTCGATGCCGGTGACCATTTCCGTGACCGGGTGTTCCACCTGGAGCCGGGTGTTCATCTCCATGAAGAAGAACTCGTCCGGGGCGTCGTCGGACACCAGGAATTCCACCGTTCCCGCCCCGGTGTAGTTCACGCTGCGGGCGGCGTTGCAGGCGGCTTCGCCGATCCGTGTCCGCACCTCCGCACCGTTGGGCAGGCCCTCCAGCAGGGGCGACGGGGCTTCCTCAATGACTTTTTGGTGCCGCCGCTGCAGGGAGCACTCGCGCTCGCCCAGGTGGATGACGTTGCCATGGTTGTCCGCCAGGACCTGCACTTCAATGTGCCGCGGGGTGGTCACCAGGCGCTCCAGGAACAGGGTGTCATCACCGAACGCCGCGCTTGCCACCCGCCGCGCCGTGGCCAGTGCGGCGGGCAGGTCCGCCGGCTTTTCCACCACGTGCATGCCTTTGCCGCCGCCACCGGCGGAGGGCTTGATCAGGAGCGGATAGCCGACGCCGGCAGCCGCCTCAGACAGTTCGCTGTCCGTCATCCCGGGCCTGGCTACGCCGGGGACCACGGGCACGCCGTATCCCGCCACATGGTTCTTGGCGCGGATCTTGTCGCCCATGACGTTGAGCGCTTCAACGCCCGGGCCGATAAAGGTGATGCTGGCCTTTTCGAGGGCACGGGCGAAGTCCACGTTCTCGCTGAGGAAGCCGTAGCCCGGGTGGACGGCCTCGGCGCCGGACTGCCGGCAGGCTTCGACGATTGCCTCGGTGTTCAGGTAGCTCTCGGCTGCCGCGGCGGGGCCGATCCGGATGGAAGTGTCGGCTTCGCGCACGTGGCGGGCGCCGGCGTCGGCATCGCTGTACACGGCCACCGAGCGTATTCCCAGCTGGCGGAGGGTCCGGATGACGCGGCAGGCAATTTCGCCGCGGTTGGCCACCAGGACCGTGCTGAAAAGGGGCGTGGCGTCATTGGCGGCCGCCGCGGTGGTGGCCTGTATGGCAGTGTTGGTCTGCATGGTCATTGCTGGCTCACATCCGGAAGAGGCCGAAGGAGGTCTCCGGCAAGGGGGTGCGGGAGACGACGTCGAGCGCGAGGCCCAGGACGGTGCGGGTATCGGCGGGGTCGATGACGGCGTCGTCCCACAGCCGGGCAGTGGAGTAGTAGGGGCTTCCCTGGTCCTCGTACTGCTGGCGGATGGGGGCTTTGAAGGCTTCCTCGTCGTCGGCCGGCCATTGCTCCCCTGCCGCTTCGTATTGGTCCCGCTTCACGGTGGCCAGCACGCTGGCCGCCTGGTTGCCGCCCATCACGGAGATCCGGGCCGCCGGCCACATCCACAGGAACCGCGGGGAATAGGCGCGGCCGCACATGGAGTAATTCCCGGCACCAAAGGATCCGCCGATCACCACTGTCAGCTTGGGGACGCGGGCAGTGGCGACGGCGGTGACCATCTTGGCCCCGTTTTTCGCGATGCCGCCCTGTTCGGCGTCCCTGCCCACCATGAAGCCGGAGATGTTCTGCAGGAACAGCAGCGGGATGCCGCGTTGGTCGCACAGTTCGATGAAATGGGCGCCCTTGAGCGAGGACTCGCTGAACAGCACGCCGTTGTTGGCCACGATGCCCACCGGATGTCCGTTGATCCGGGCGAACCCTGTGACCAGGGTGGTGCCGTAGTCCTTCTTGAACTCGTGGAACCTGCTGCCATCCACGAGTCGGGCGATGACTTCATGGACGTCGTAGGGCGCGTTGACGTCCGTGGGCACGGCGCCGTAGAGCCCTTCCGGGTCAACGGCGGGTTCGACGGCGGGTTCCACTTGCCAGGCGGGCGCGGCGGGGGGTGGCAGGGTGGCAACGATGTCCCTGATGATCTGGAGGGCGTGTTCGTCGTTTTCGGCCAGGTGGTCCGTCACCCCTGAGATCCGGGAGTGCACCTCGCCGCCACCCAGTTCCTCGGCGGTAACGATTTCCCCGATGGCTGCCTTCACCAGCGGCGGTCCGCCCAGGAAGATGGTGCCCTGGTTCCGGACGATAACTGTTTCGTCGCTCATGGCCGGGACATAGGCGCCGCCGGCCGTGCAGGACCCCATGACCGCGGCGATCTGCGGAATCTTGGCGGCGGAGAGGCGGGCCTGGTTGTAGAAGATCCGGCCAAAGTGTTCCTTGTCCGGGAACACCTCATCCTGCTTGGGCAGGAACGCCCCGCCCGAATCCACCAGGTAGATGCAGGGCAGCCCGTTCTCCAGGGCGATCTCCTGGGCGCGGAGGTGCTTCTTGACCGTCATGGGGTAATAGGTGCCGCCCTTGACGGTGGCGTCGTTGGAGATGACCAGGACCTGCCGGCCGTGCACCAGGCCAATCCCGGCAATGACCCCGGCGCCCGGGGCATCGTCGTTGTACATGCCGTTGGCGGCAAGGGGCGCGATCTCCAGGAACGGGCTGCCGTCATCCAGGAGCTGGTCGATCCTGTCCCGCGGGAGCAGCTTGCCCCGGGCCACGTGCCGGTCCCGCGACTTCTGGGGACCGCCCAGCGCCGCATCCGCCAGCCTCTTCCGCAGGTCCTCCGCGAGCGCCAGCTGCGCTTCACGATTGGCGCGGAAGGACTCGCTTGCCGGGTCGAGCCGGGTGGCCAGGGTCTCCATTGACGATCCGTCCTTGTGTGCACCGGGCCGGCTCCACGCCAACTCGGTTAGTGACTAATAACTGAAATTCAGGTTAGTCTCGATTAACTGTGATGTCCAACACATGGGCTCCTTGTTAGACTCTGCGTCGGCCCCAGGAGGAAAAGTGTCCAGCAACCCAGTGCAGCCGGTCCCTGCCACGCACGCCCCCACAACGCAGCGCGGCAAGGCCAAGGAGAACCGGCGGCAGGCGTTGCTGACTGCCGCGGCTTCGCTGTTCGCAGTCAACGGCTTCAACCGGGTATCCCTGGAGGACCTGGGCGCGGCCGCGGGAGTCAGCGGCCCCGCGGTTTACCGCCACTTTCCCGGCAAGCAGGCCGTCCTGGCCGACCTGCTGGTCACCGTGAGCCAGGAACTGCTCGACGGCGGGCGCCAGGTTGTGGAGCAGACCGCCGACCCCCTGGCGGCGCTGCGTCGACTGGTGGAGTTCCAGGTGGATTTCGCGCTCGGCAAGCCCGACGTGATCCGGGTACAGGACCGGGACCTCAGCAACCTGTCGGAGCAGGACCAGTCTGCGGTGCGCGCGCTGCAGCGCAGCTACGTGGAGCTGTGGGTGGACGTCCTGGCAAAGGTTCACCCCGGTATCGATGCGGCAGAACTGCGCATGCGCGCCCACGCCACCTTTGGCCTGATCAACTCCACCCCGCACTCGGTCCGCAGCCACGGCCGGCGGATGGCTGCCAGCGTTGCCCGACCCCTGCTGGAACGGATGGCGCTGGCAGCCCTGATGGTGGAGAGCACACCGCCGCGCGGCTAGACCATGGTGAGGACCATCCCCGGCTCGGCCAGAATAGCGCCGACGTCGGCAAGGAAACGGGAGCCCTGCTCGCCGTCCACCAGGCGGTGGTCGAAGGACAGGCTCAGCGTGAGCACCTGGCGCAGCGCCACCTCGCCCCGGTATTCCCATGGCATGGTCCGGACAGCCCCGAGGCCAAGGATCGCCGCCTCCCCCGGGTTGAGGATGGGGGTGCCGGCATCGATGCCGAAGACACCGATGTTGGTGATGGAAATGGTGCCGCCGGAAAGGTCGGCAGGGGTGGTCTTGCCGGCCCGCGCGGTTTCGGCGAGCTCAGCCAAGGCCTGGGCGAGCTCCGGGAGCTGCAAGGCGTCGGCGTCCTTGATGTTGGGCACCGTGAGCCCCCTGGGCGTGGCCGCGGCGATGCCCAGGTTCACGTAATGGAACGTGACGATCTCCTGGTTTTCCTCATCCCAGCGCGAATTCAACGCCGGCTGCCGGCGCAGGGCGATGAGGACCGCCTTGGCTGCGAGTGTCAGGGGCGTGAGCTTGATGCCGGCGAATGCCCTGCTGTCCTTGAGCTTGGCCAGCAGCTCGAGGCTGGGCGTGACGTCCACGGTGAGGAACTCGGTGGCATGCGGCGCGGTGAAGGCGCTTTGCACCATCGCGGCCGCCGTGTGTTTACGGACGCCTTTGATGGGGGTCCGGGTCTCCCGCTCCCCCGCAGCGGTTGCCGCTGCAGACACCTGGCCGGCCATGGGCGTGGGAGCCTCTTCCGCCTGCCCGGTAAATCCCTGCACGTCTTCCCTGGTAATCAGGCCGCCGGGACCGGTACCGTGAATCTGCACGAGGTCCAGACCCAGGTCCTTGGCCAGCTTGCGGACAGGAGGAGTGGACCGCGGACGTTCGGCCGGCCTGGTGTCGACAGGGCGGGTGCCAGCAGGCTCAACCACCTGCACTGCAGTTTCAGCGGATTTTGTTTCGGCAGGCCAAGCCGCCGGGGCGAAGTTCCGCGCCCGGCGCGTGGGGCGACCGGAACCTTCGACGACGGCGCCGTACCCCACCAGGTTCGGCTCCCGTTTGGGCGTTTCCACCGCCGCCTCCCCGGACCCCGCGCTTCCGGCGCCGGCGGGAACGGTGCCTGACGGGACAGAAGGTGACCCGCCGGCGTCGTCCGCCACCTCGAAGGAGACGATGGGCTTGCCCACCTCCACGACGGAACCGGGCTGCTCGTGAAGTTCCTTAATGACCCCTGCAAAGGGCGACGGAAGCTCCACCACGGCTTTGGCGGTTTCCACCTCGGCGATGACCTGGTTCAGGCTGACGGTATCGCCAACACCCACTTTCCAGCTGAGGATTTCGGACTCGGTGAGTCCCTCCCCCAGGTCCGGGAGCCGGAATTCCTTGATCATGGTGGCGCTCATCCTTCCAGCCCGCTCAGGGAGTTGGGGCGGCCCAGGGCACGGTCAACGCCGTCCAGGATGCGGTCCAGGCCCGGCAGGTGGTGCATTTCCAACTTGGAGTACGGATACGGAATGTCGAAGCCGGTCACGCGGACGGGAGCTGCTTCCAAATGATAGAAACACCGCTCCGTGATGCTCGCAGCCACCTCCGCACCGAGCCCGCCGGACTGTCCGGCCTCGTGGGTCACCACCAGCCGCCCGGTCTTCCGCACGGAGGCCACCACGGGTTCGTAGTCCACGGGGGCCAGCGAGCGCAGGTCGATGACTTCAATGGAGATGCCTTCGTCCGCAGCGGCGGAGGCGGCGTCCAGGGCGGTCTTGACCAGGGGCCCGTAGGCCACCAGGGTGACATCGCTGCCGTCGGTCAGCACCCGCGCCTTGTCCATGGGCAGGGCCTTTGCCGGATCCACGGACTCATCCACTTCGCCTTTGTCGTGGTAGCGGCGCTTGGGCTCGAAATACAGGACGGGATCGTCGCAGGAGATGGCCTGCTGGATCACGGTATAGGCGTCCTGCGGGTTGGCCACGGTCACCACCCGCAACCCGGAGGTGTGGGTGAAGTAGGCTTCCGGGGACTCCGAGTGATGCTCGGGTGAGCCGATTCCGCCGCCGAACGGCACCCGGATGGTGATGGGCATCTTGACGGCCCCGCGGGTACGGTAGTGCAGCTTGGCCACCTGGCTCACGATCTGGTCGAACGCGGGGTAGATGAAACCGTCGAACTGGATCTCCACCACCGGCCGGTAGCCCCGGTAGGCCAGGCCCACGGCCGTGCCCACAATCGCGGACTCGGCCAGCGGCGTATCCACGACGCGGTGGGTCCCGAAGTCCTTTTGCAGGCCGTCCGTTACCCGGAACACCCCGCCCAGGGTGCCGATGTCCTCGCCGAGGAGGACCACCTTGGAGTCGTTTTCCAGCGACTTTCGCAGCCCGGCGTTGATGGCACGGGCAAAGGTCAACTGCGTCATCAGAGTGCACCTTCCTCTGAAACGGCTCCTGCGGGATCGCCGAAGGACGCCAAATAACGGGCGTAATGATCCTGCTGGCGCTCCAGCCAGGAGTTGGGTGTGCTGTAGACGTGCTTGAAGATGTCCATGGGCTGGGGATCGGGCATGCTGGTGCAGCCCCGGCGCATCTCCGCCGCAACGGTGTCTGCCTTGTCCCTGACCTGCTGCTGCAGTTCCGGGCTGAGCAGGCCCTTCCGGTCCAGGAGGCCGGCCAGCCGGGAGATGGGGTCCTTCGCCACCCAGTCCTCCAGTTCATTGGCGTCCCGGTAGCGGGTGGGATCGTCCGCGGTGGTGTGCGGCCCCATGCGGTAGGTGACGGCCTCGATGAAGGTGGGACCCCCGCCGCGCCGTGCCCGGTCCAGCGCCAGCCTGGTGGCGGCCATGACCGCCAGGACGTCGTTGCCGTCCACCCGCAGGCTGGGGATGCCGAAGCCGGCAGCCCGGTCCGCGAGCTGGATATGGGACTGCAGCCGTACCGGCTCGGAGATGGCCCAGTGGTTGTTGGTGCAGAAGAACACCACGGGGACCTGGAAGCTGGCGGCAAACACCATGGCCTCGCTGACGTCGCCTTCGCTGGTGGCACCGTCGCCGAAGTAGGTGATGGCGGCTGCGTCGGCCCCGTCATTCTGGATCCCCATGGCATAGCCGGTGGCGTGCAGGGTCTGGGCACCGATGATGATCTGCGGCGTGGCCATGTTGATGGTGTACGGGTCCCAGCCGCCGGACGCATTGCCGCGCCATACCCGAAGGAGGTCGGTCAGGTCCACGCCGCGGCAGTACGCCACGCCGTTCTCGCGGTAGCTGGAGAACACAAAGTCGTCCGCCCGCAGGGACCTGCCGGAGCCAATCTGGGCCGCCTCCTGGCCGAGCAGCGGGGGCCACAGGGCCAGCTCACCCTGCCGCTGCAGGGCTGTGGCCTCCACGTCGATCCGGCGGATGACGGTCATGTCCTCGAACAGGGAACACAACTGCTCGTCGGTAATGTCCCTGACCCAGAGGTCGAATTCCGGATGGCTGATGCGCTCGCCTGCCGGGGTGATCAGTTGAAGAAGTTCCTGCCCGGGTGCGCCCGGATTTCCTGCGCTGTGGGGGGTCTGTGCGCCGCTAGGGCCCGTTTCGTCTGTAGACACGATTGCCGCAACCTTCGTACGTCGTTGACCTGTTGCTTCGGGGCTTTTGGCCCCTCCGGCCACCGGCCTTCCGGGCGTCATTGCCCCAGATACTGTGACCCTACTCACAACCCGCATGAGGTACAACCACTCGGGAATTTCTTGAGCAGGATGCACGGTTGCGCTAGCCCGTACCGTGCTAGCGTTGCGCATTATGCAAGCTTTGGATGGCACTGACACCCGCCTGCTCTCGGCGCTGGCAGAGGATCCGCGCCGCACGGTGGTGGCGCTCGCCCAGAAGCTGGGCCTGTCCCGCAATACCGTCCAGGCCCGGATGGCGCAGTTGGAAAAGAAGCACGCCTTCCTGTCCTTTCAACGGCGCATTAACCCGGCAGCGCTGGGATACCCGCTCATGGCTTTCATCTCGGTCCACGTACAGCAGCAGAAGCTGGGCCGGCTGGCGGAGGAAATCGCGGCAATTCCGGAAGTCCTGGAGGGGTACGGGCTGACGGGATCAGCGGACCTGCTGCTGCGTGTGGTGGCCCGGGATGCCGAGGACCTGTTCCGGATTAACGGCAAGATCCTGGCATGTGACGGCGTGGAACGGGCGGACACGGCCCTGGCGATGGGCGAGCTGATCCCCTTCCGGGTGCAGCCCCTGCTGGACCGGGGCTCCGAGGGCGCGTAGCGGCGGGATTTCGGGGCGGCGCTGAAAGCACGACGGCGGCGGGCGGGGTTATAGGCTGGTTCCAGTCATGCGCGGGCCGGGACGGCCCGTCCGCCCGCCGGCGCCAGAGCGCCTGTTCGATGAAAGGCTCCCCACTTGACTAGTCCCCAGGAAGCGGGCAGCCCCCAGGACCAGGGCAGCTCCCAGGATCCATACCGGCAACGCCCGCACCAGCAGGGCGCGTACCAACAAGGTCCATACCAGCAGGGCGCGTACCAGCAAGGCCCTCCGGGCTACACGCCGCCGCAGCAGTTTCCCCCGATGCCGGCGCAGCAGCCGGCCCCGTTCGGCCTGCCCGGTGAGCCTCCCCTGCAGCGGAACCGGCAGCGGAACCGGCGGAAGCTGTGGATCATCCTTGGCAGCATCGGCGGGGTGCTGCTGCTGGTGATCATCGGCGTCGTCATCCTGGTGAACATCGTGGGCAGTGCCACCAACCAGGCCAGGGGCCTCGCGGACGATTTCACCAAAAAGGTGATCGCCGGTGACACCTCCGGCGCGTATGACGAATACCTTGACCCGGCGCTGCAGGAGCAGCTCTCCAAGGAGGCATTCATCTCCGGGGTGCAAAGCCTGGAAATGGACAGCTCCTGCCGGCCCTCCTACAACAACCTCAAGGTTGCCACCGAGAACGGCGTCAAGTCCGCCGAGGTGGTGGGCCAGATCAGCTGCACCGGCAAGAAGGTGGACCTGGCCTACAAGTTCCAGGGAACCGACCAGCTCCGCATGACCAACATCAAGCTGCGCCCTGCCTCCTAGAGTCCACGGGACGGCGGGGAAAACCGGAAAGTGGAAAGTGTACTGATCTTTTTACCCATCCACCTCCGGCCATGATCCGAATCGCTTCCGAGGGTCCCGCACTGGGACCACAAAACGGCGGGTGGACACACCCGCCCTGTCGGAAGGATCCAGGCCATGCGCAACTCACCCAACCGCCTCATCGCCACCATTTTCGGAGCCGTCTACCTGCTGGTGGGCCTCCTGGGCTTCGCCGTCACGTCCGGCGTCGGTTTCGCCGCCACCGAGGGCGCGAACCTCATCATCTTCGAAGTCAACCCGCTGCACAACGTCATTCACCTGGCTATCGGCGCCGCACTCCTGTTCGCCGGGCTCCGCGGAACGGCCAGCGCACGCACAGTAAACGCCACCGTCGGCGCCGTCTACCTCCTGGTGGGCATAGTTGGCCTGTTCCTGCTGAACTCGCCGCTGAACATCATCGCCCTGAACGGTGCCGACAACGTCCTCCACCTGGCCAGCGCGGTACTCCTGCTCGGCGTGGGCCTGTCCCTGGACAAGTCCCCGGCCGCAGCCCGCGCCTAGCATGCCGCGACCGGACATGGCGGGGCAGAGCATGACAGGGCACGACGCAGCAGCCCTCCCTCCGTCAGAACTGCTGGACCGCCCGGTACCCCCGCAAGAGGTGGCGCCCCAGGCGCACCCTTCGGTCCGGCTGGTCACAGGATTTGCGGGATTCGGCGCGGGGTCGGTCAACCTGGCCATTGCGTCGAGCATCTTTGCAGCCGGCTCCGGTGAGCCGGACAGGGTCATCGTCGGAGCGGTGGCCGGCGCTTGGGGCGCGGCCTTGCTGGCCGGTGCCGTGATATTCCTGGCCAGGGACCGTCCGGCGGGCGGCCGGTGGGTGCGGTATGCGCTGGCAGCCGCGGCCGTGGCCCACCTCGCCGCCATCGCCTTCCCCACCTATACAACTGCCCGGTTGGGCCTGACACATCTTTCGGCGCTGCTGCTCACACTGATGATCATCGCCTCGCTTGCTTGGCTTGGGCGGGCGGCCGGAGAAAAGCGGGCCGTACGCCCGGGAAGGCTGTTGCTGGCGGCTTTCGCGGGCGCCGTCCTGGTGGCGGGCATTACGACGCCGGGACTCGCCGCTTCAACTGCCGGCAAGTACGCCGTGCCGCACGGTGGTCACGGGAACCTGGCGCCGGGCGGCCATCACCAGCACTAAGCACCACTCGCTGATCCACAGGCACGGACCCACATGTTGCCAACGAAAGAGCCTCCATGCCGCAGCTGAACTCAGCTGCGGCAGGAGGCTCTTCGGGTTTGTCGCCGGAACAGTTCCGGCGCTTGTTGGCAGTGGTGCGTTATTTAGTGGTCCACCGCCTTTTCGGCTCCGATGCCCGTGAGCGACCGGACTTCCATTTCGGCCTGCTTGGCGGAATCCTCGCGGCGCTTGTCCAGGGTGGTGCCCAACCAGCCCAAGAGGAAGGCCAGCGGGATGGACACAATGCCCGGGTTGCTGAGCGGGAAGAGGGCGAAGTTGGCGCCCGGGATCATCGAGGTCTTCAATCCCGAGACCACCGGGGAGAACACGATGAGCAGGATCGCGGAGGCCAGGCCGCCGTACATGCTCCACACGGCGCCCTGGGTGGTGAACTTCCGCCAGAACAGCGAGTAGATGATGGTGGGCAGGTTCGCAGATGCCGCGACGGCGAAGGCGAGCGCCACCAGGAAGGCCACGTTCTGCCCGTTGGCGAAGATGCCGCCCAGGATGGCCAGGATGCCGATCACCACCACGGTGCGGCGGGCTACCCGGACTTCGGTGGCAGCGTCGGCCTTGCCCTTGGCAATGACGTTGGCGTAGATGTCGTGGGCAAAGGATGCCGCGGCCGTGATGGTCAGGCCGGCCACCACCGCCAGGATGGTGGCGAACGCGACCGCCGAGATGAACCCGAGCAGCAGCGGGCCACCCAGGTGGAACGCCAGCAGCGGGGCGGCGGCGTTGACTCCGCCGGGTGCGGACTTGATGGTGTCCGCCCCCACCAGGGCCGCGGCTCCGTATCCAAGCACCAGGGTGAAGAGGTAGAACAGGCCGATCAGCCAGATGGACCAGACCACGGACTTGCGTGCTTCCTTGGCCGTGGGGACGGTGTAGAAGCGCATCAGGACGTGCGGCAGGGCTGCCGTGCCGAGCACCAGGGCCAGGCCCAGGGACATGAAGTCCAGCTTGGAGGTTTCGGTCTTGCCGTACTGCAGGCCCGGGTTGAGGACCGCCGGGTTGTTGGCGGTTTCCACGGCGCCGCCCAGCAGGGCGGAGAGGTTGAAGCCGTAGATGGCCAGGACCCAGAGGGTCATGACGGCGGCGCCGGCGATCAGCAGCATGGCCTTGATGATCTGGACCCAGGTGGTGCCCTTCATCCCGCCGATCAGGACGTACATGATCATGAGGGCGCCGACGACGATGATCACCAGGGCCTGTCCACCCCAGTCGCTGATGCCCAGCAGCAGGGAAATCAGGCTCCCCGCGCCGGCCATCTGGGCCAGCAGGTAGAAGAAGCACACGGCGAGGGTGGAGATGGCGGCGGCGATCCGGACCGGGCGCTGCTTCAGCCGGAAGGACAGCACGTCAGCCATGGTGAACTTGCCGGTGTTGCGCAGCAGTTCAGCAACCAGCAGCAGCGCCACCAGCCAGGCCACCAGGAAGCCGATGGAGTACATGAACCCGTCGTAGCCGTTGATGGCGATGGCCCCGGTGATGCCCAGGAAGGATGCTGCGGACAGGTAGTCGCCGGCAATGGCGGTGCCGTTCTGCGAGCCGGTGAACGACCGTCCTGCGGCGTAGTAGTCGGCGGCGGTCTTGTTGTTGCGGCTGGCACGGAACACGATCACCATGGTCACGGCTACGAACAGGCCGAAGATCCCCATATTCAGCAGGGTGGTGTCCTTGAGGGCGGCGACGTCCACCGCTGCGGGAATTGCGATCATTTGTTGGCTCCGCCCACTCGGTTTCCGTTCCTATCGAATTCATGCCCCTCGATCTCGTGCCTGATCTCCGAGGCGATGGGATCCAGCCGCTTGTTGGAGTAGTGCACGTACCAGCCGGTGATGGCGAAGGTGGAGACGAACTGGAGCAGGCCCAGGATCAGGCCGACGTTGATGTTGCCCCAGACCTTGGTGGACATGAATCCCACCGCGTAGTCGGCAAGCAGGACATAGGCGAAGTACCACAGCAGGAAGGCCACTGCCATGGGGAAGACAAAGCTGCGGTGACGCTTGCGCAATTCCTGGAACTGCCCGGTCGACTGGACTTGTTCAAAGTCCACGGACGCCGCTGCGTCCGGAGTATGGGCATCGTTACCCATCGTTCCTCCTCATTGAGTTGCCGGAACACACCGGGCGGCAGGCCCTGACCACGCAGGGGCACCGCAGATGTGACACCAATCACTTTGCCGTCCGGTCCCGCCCGTGTTCCAGCACATCATCCCCCACCGTCGCTCAACGGTCGCGATGCTGCGGCAAACGGCACCCGCCGCTACGCTGGGCACCATGCCGGACTCCCCCCTCCTTACCGCCGCGGCAGTGGCGGTAATCGCCATGGCCATTGCCGTCGTCGTCGGCGTGGGCTTGAAGGTGCTCC
The DNA here is from genome assembly GCF_057073715.1 of Arthrobacter sp. E1SS-5. Lineage (NCBI taxonomy): Bacteria > Bacillati > Actinomycetota > Actinomycetes > Micrococcales > Micrococcaceae > Arthrobacter > Arthrobacter sp. E1SS-5. Next base: position 1,466,319 of record NZ_CP172703.1, on the reverse strand, counting down.
GTTCCTTCCGTGAGCTGGGCACTGATGCCGAACGCGCCACCTACCACACGCTGCACGCGGCCTCGCAGGCCGGGCAGCACCTGCGGCGCGGCCTGAACCCCGCCGGAGCCGCCAAGGCCAGCCGCCAGCTCCGCGCCCTGCTTGCCTGCGACGCCCTGGCGATCACGGACACCTCGGGCCTGCTGGCCTGGGACGGCGGCGGCGAGGACATCAAGCCGCGCCTCATGGACCTCGCCGCGGATGTCCTGGCTTCGGGCCGGACAGCCGTGCTCCCTGCGGGAGGGGAAGGAACCGGCGGCCACCTTGCCGGCGTCATCGCCCCGGTCCGGGCGGGCACCCGGGTGGTAGGTGCCGTGGCCGCCTTTGCCCCTTCTGCGGGGGCAGGCCTGGTCAGGGCGACGGGGGAAGTGGCGGACTGGGTGGCGGTCCAGGTGGAACTGGCCGAACTGGACGCCTCCCGCACGCTGCTTATGGAAGCGGAGGTCCGGGCACTGCGGGCCCAGATCAGCCCGCACTTCATTTACAACTCACTCAACGCCATCGCGTCCTTCATCAACACGGACCCGGAGCGGGCACGGGAACTGGTGGTGGAGTTCGCGGACTTCACCCGCTACTCGTTCCGGCGGCACGGCGACTTCACCACGCTTGCCGAGGAATTGCGCTGCATCGACCGCTACCTGCTCCTGGAGCGGGCCCGGTTCGGCGACCGGGTCCAGGTCAGCCTGCGGGTGGCCCCCGAAGTGCTCAGCACCGTCATTCCGTTCCTCAGCCTCCAGCCGCTGGTGGAAAATGCCGTGCGGCATGGGCTTGAGGCTAAAGCCGGGCCCGGGCATATCAGCATCACGGCGGAGGACGCGGGAGCGTTCGCTGAGGTCACCATCGAGGACGACGGCGTGGGGATGGATCCGGAGCAGCTCCGGTCGGTCCTGGCGGGCCACACCGACGGGGACCATGTGGGGCTGCGGAACGTGGATGCGCGCCTGCGCCAGGTGTACGGCAATGACCACGGGCTGGTGGTGGAAACGGCGCCGGGCGAGGGAACCCTGATAACCATGCGGGTGCCCAAGTCCCAGCCCGGGCATGATGCGTAAGGGCGGCCTCCCGCTGGAAGTACCCTAGGAGAATGATTAACGTCCTCGTCGTTGATGATGAGCTGCCCGCCGTTGAGGAACTGGCTTTCCTGCTGGGCAGGGACGAACGCATTGGAAAGGTGCTGCGGGCCACGTCCGGGGCCGAGGCACTTACGGCCCTGTCCGCCGGCAGCATCGACGCCGTCTTCCTGGATATCCACATGCCCGCCGTGTCCGGCCTGGATATTGCCGGCGCCATCGCGCGGAGCAGCAACCCGCCGGCCGTCGTCTTTGTCACCGCCGACGAGGACCACGCCCTGGCGGCCTTCGAACTCGCCGCCGTGGACTACCTGCTCAAGCCTGTGCGTTCCGAGCGCCTGGCCCGTTCCGTGGGGCGGATCAGTGAACTGCGCGACGGCGGGGCGGCACCGGAGATGATCACCGTGGACCAGGGCGGGACCACCAGGATGATCCGGCGCGACGACGTCACGTACGTCCAGGCCCAGGGGGACTATGCGCGGCTGCACACCGCCGACGCAAGCTACCTCATCCGGGTGCCGCTGGCCGACCTGGAACAGCAATGGGCAGACGCAGGTTTCATCCGCACCCACCGCTCCTACCTGGTGGCCCTGAAGCATGTTTCCTCCATGAAGCTGGCGGCGGACGGGCCGCGCGTGACGGTGGCCGGCGCCGGCCTGCCCATCAGCCGCCGGCATCTGCCCACCGTGCGGGAGAAGCTGGAGGCTACCCGCATCAGGCCGCACGCATGACCCGGGTCCGGGTCACGGCCCCGCACGCAGCGCCCCGCATTCCGGTGCGCGGCGCATCCAAGCCCCTGGAGTCGCGCGAAGCAGCGCAGGAGTCCGACGTTGGACAGGTGTTCGTCCGCTCGCTGATCCGGTCCCAGCTGCGGCTGGCCCTGGTGGTGGCGGGTGGCTTCCTGCTGATCCTTGCCGCGTTCCCGCTGATCCTGGTGGTGGTGCCCGGCCTCGCCGACGCCCGCATCGCCGGCATCCCCTTCGGCTGGCTGCTGCTGGGCGCCGGAATCTACCCGGTGATCGGGCTGAGCGCGTGGCTGTACGTCAGGACGGCGGCCCGCAACGAGGCACGGTACCGGGACCTGGCCGGGGAACAGTGATGCACGGGTGAATGCCGGCGTCGCCATCACTGCGGTCACCGTGGTGTCCCTCGCCACCGCCATCATCGGGTTTTACGGGCTGCGGATATCGCGCACCACGGGAGACTTCTACGTTGCCTCGCGGACCGTGCGGCCCTGGTGGAATGCATCGGCGATCGGCGGGGAGTACCTGTCCGCCGCCAGCTTCCTGGGTGTGGCCGGACTCATCCTGTTGTCCGGGACCGACGCGCTCTGGTTCCCTGTGGGCTATACGGCCGGGTACCTGATGCTGCTGCTCTTCGTGGCAGCCCCGCTCCGCCGGTCGGGGGCCTACACCATTCCGGACTTTACCGAATCCCGGCTCGCTTCCCGGACGGTCCGGCGGGTCACCAGCCTGGTGGTGGTGATGGTGGGGTGGCTGTACATCGTGCCGCAGCTGCACGGCGCCGCGCTGACCATCCATATCGCCACGGGCCTGCCCTCCTGGGTGGGCTCCGTGGCTGTCGTGGTGGTGGTGTGCCTGACGGTGGTGGCGGGCGGAATGCGCTCCATCACCTTTGTCCAGGCGTTCCAGTACTGGCTCAAGCTGACTGCCCTGGCTGTACCCATCCTGTTCATCATCTTCGTGCTGGCCGGGAACGGGGCGGAGCCGCAATCCCCGCCGGCCGTCAACCCCACGGGCCTGGCGCCGGCCGGGCCCTACCAGAACGTCTCCCTGCTGGTGGCACTGCTCTTCGGCACCCTGGGCCTGCCGCACGTGCTGGTGCGTTTCTACACGAACCCGGACGGGCACTCAGCCCGCCGCACCACGCTGATCGTCCTGGGCCTGCTGTCCGTGTTCTACCTCTTCCCCAGCGCGTATGGCCTGGTGGCCCGGATGTTCGCCCCGGACCTCGCCCGGTCCGGGCAGCCGGACGCCATGGTCCTGCGGCTGCCGGGCGAACTCGTCGGCGGGGTGGCCGGCGACCTGCTCACCGCCCTGGTGGTGGCCGGGGCCTTCGCCGCCTTTCTGTCCACCACGTCAGGCCTGGTGGTGTCCCTGGCCGGCGTCATCAGCCAGGACGTCCTGGGCGGCAGCGTCCGGGGGTTCCGGCTTGCGGCCGTCGTATCCGCCGTCGTACCCCTTGGCTTTGCTTTCATGACCGGTTCCCTGGCACTGGCCGGCAGCGTCGGCCTGGTGTTCGCGTTTACTGCCTCCACCGTGTGCCCGGTCCTGCTGCTGGGCATCTGGTGGCGTGGCCTGACCGATGCCGGCGCCATTGCCGGGATGGTGACCGGCGGCGTGCTCTGCGGCGGGGCAATGATCGCCGGGGCCCTCCCCGGTTCGGGTCCGACGCCGGCCTGGCTGGCTCAGCCGGCGGCCTGGAGCGTGCCGGCCGCGTTCACCGTGATGGTCATCGTGTCACGGGCCACCGCCAGCCGGATTCCGGCCACCATGCCACGGATCATGACCCGGCTGCACACCCCGGAACGGCCACTGGCAACCGAACGGTGATCGGGAGGACAATAACGCCATGTCCATCGAGGACGGCGCGTCCCACCAGCACGGCTTCCAGCAGGACAGCGCGGTCCCGGCCTCCGTGCGGGCACAGCTGCTCGCCACGGAACACTGGGGCCTGCTGGCTTCACGCAGCACGGCACAGGCGGAGGTGCTGACCCGCATCAGCATGTTCCTCACCTTCACCTCGGCAAGCGTGGTCAGCGTGGCGTTGGTGGGCCAGGCGACCGGGTTTTCGGATGCGTTCGTCCTGCTGGCAGTGGTGGTGTTGTTCATCGACGCGGCGATCGGGCTCCTGACCCAGCTGCGGGTGGACAACGTGGCCCATGAGGACCTCATGTACGTCACGGCCATGAACAGGCTGCGGGCCGCCTATGTGGACCTTGATCCCGGTGTGGAGCCGTATTTGATGGCGTCCCACCACGATGACAAGGCGGGCTCCGTGCAGACCTACTACTTCTTCGGCAACCGCGGCAGCTTCAGCCACGTGGCGGGCAGCAGCATGATCTTCATGACGACAGCGAACGCTGCCTTGATTGCCATCCTGGCCGGACTGCTGGTGACACTGGCGGGCGCCGGCACCCCGCCGGCGGCGGTGACGGGTGCCGTGTGCGGGGCCGGGTTCCTTGCTGTGTCCGCGGTCCGCGGGTACCGGAGCTACCGCGATGTGTGGCGCCGTTTTACGCCGTTGTCCCCCACGCCGTCCCCCACGCCGCCTTCCGGGGACTGACGGACGGTGCAGGGCCTCCGGCAGGGACGGGTCAGTCGATGGCTGCCATCAGTTCGACAACGCGGTCCAGGAATGCGTCCACCTGGGATTCCTCGTATCCTTCCTGGCCAACGGCTGGGCGGAAGACCGCGCGCCGCACACTGTCCACGCTCAACGGCTTGTCCTGCTCAAGGTAGGCGATGAGCTCGTGGCACAGCCGGTCGACGTCGTCCGTGTTGTAGCTGCGCCCCTTCTTCTTGCCGGGCCGGCGGAAGCGGTCGCCGTCCGGCCGGTGGAGCCGTCCCCGGAGGATGCCGGACAGGTTTCCAATTTCGCGCAGCCAGGCTTCCTCGCCCTGCGCTGCGATCAATTCATCCCGCTCCCGGCGGGCGAAGGCATCCTCAAGCCGGTCCAGCGCGGCATCCACCACGGCAGCCGAGTAGCCGCCCTTGACGGGATCGAAGGACACTGCCCGCACGTCGGAGCTGTTAACGGGCTCGGTTGCGGCTTGGGGCGTTTCCAGGGAAACCCGTGCCCGCTGGAGGAACTGGTCCACCTGCTTGGCGTTGTAGCCGTACTCGGTGCGCTGCACGCGCTCAAAGGACGCAGGTATCTGCCGATGAATGTCCAATGCCACTTCGATTCCTTCAATGCTCTTCAGCCGTAGTGCTTCCGCACCAGTTTAGGGTGCCGGACCTGGTGCGCCGGCCCGGATCCTGTTTGTGTCAATGCCCGGGTGCGCCGGGCCGGAGGGACCTAGGCGCCGGCCACAAGTCCGTACAGGATGAAGGCCACGGGCGCGGCGAACACGATGGAGTCCAGCCGGTCCATCACGCCTCCGTGTCCGGGCAGGATGCTGCTCATGTCCTTGACGCCCAACTCACGCTTGACCATGGATTCAGCGAGGTCGCCGGCAGTGGAGGCTGCCACCGTTCCCACGGCCAGCACAGCGCCGACCCACCACGGCTTATCCAGCACGAAGAGGGCGGCGAGGATACCGATCAGCATGGCGCCCGCCACCGAGCCGGCGAATCCTTCCCAGGATTTCTTGGGGCTGATCTTCGGCGCCATGGGGTGCTTGCCGATTGATGCGCCCACCAGGTAGCCGAAGGTGTCGTTGGAGACCACCAGCAGCAGCATCACCGCAATCTCCCACGCTCCGATGGGGGCCATGCCGCCCGGCCAGAGTCCCAGCGGTGTTGTGCCGGCGGCATGCAGCGGCAGGGCGGCGAAGCTGATGAAGAACGGCACCCAGCCCAGGGTGAAGACGCCGGCGAAAATGCTGTTTGCGGATCCGGCGGCACTTTCGATGGACCGCCACACCAGGACCGCCACGGCGCTGAGGAGGAGGGCAAAGAGCTGGCTCTCGATCCCGCCGAAATAGGCGGCGAACGGCATGGCAAGGGTTCCGGTCATGACCGGAACAACGGGCATCCTTGTACCGTTGGCTTCCAGCGCCCGGTAGATCTCCCAGACGCCGAACACAGCGAAGGCCGTGACGATGGCGACGAAAACCAGGGGGAGGAACAGCAGCCCGCCCAGGACGGCGATGAGCATGGCAAGCCCCACCACGACGGCGGCGGGCAGGTTTCGCCCGGCCTTTGGTGTCGGGTTGCTCCTGGGCTGCTTCCCCCGTGTGCGCGCCCTGGGTGTGGGGGCCTGATCTGCCTGGCCCATCAGACTTCGAGCAGCTCTGCTTCCTTGCGCTTGAGCAGCTCGTCGATGCCGTCCACATGGGCCTTGGTGAGGCTGTCCAGCTCCTTCTCGGCGCGGTTTCCCTCGTCCTCGCCGGCCTCCCCGTCCTTGACCAGGCGATCCAGCGTCTCCTTGGCCTTGCGGCGGATGTTGCGGATGGAGATCTTGGCGTCCTCGCCCTTGGTCTTGACGATCTTGACGTATTCCTTGCGGCGTTCCTTGGTCAGCTCAGGAATGGTGATCCTGATGACGTTGCCGTCGTTGGAGGGGTTGGCGCCGACCTCGGAGTCACTCAGGGCACGCTCGATGTCCCGCATGGCGGACTTGTCGAACGGGGTGATCAGGATGGTCCGGGCGTCCGGGATGGCAAAGGAAGCCAGCTGCTGGAGCGGCGTGGGTGAACCGTAGTAGTCCACCAGGACCTTGTTGTACAGGCCGGGGTTGGCGCGGCCGGTGCGGACGGAAGCGAAGTCTTCCTTGGCTACCTCAACCGCCTTGTCCATCTTTTCTTCGGCTTCGAGCAAGGTTTCTTCGATCACGGTCTCTCCTGACGGTTCTGGTGCGGTCCGGGGCGCCGGTTATCTGCACGCACGTGGTTCTTGGTTGCTGTTTTCCGTCCCCGCCGGGAAGGGCGGGGACGGAACTGTCCTGAAATCATCCTAGCCGCAGCTAGGCGGTGACCAGGGTGCCCAGCTTTTCGCCAAGGATGGCGCGGGTGACATTGCCTTCGCCCTCCATGCCAAAGACCACCATGGAAAGGTTGTTGTCCTTGCACATGGTCATGGCGGTCTGGTCCATGACGCGGATGTCGCGGCGCAGGGCGTCGTCGTAGCTGAGGGTTTCCAGGCGCTCCGCGGTGGGGTCCTTCTTGGGGTCGGCGGTGTAGACGGCGTCCACTCCGCTCTTGGCCATGAGGACCACGTCGGCGTGCACTTCCAGGGCCCGCTGGGCGGCAACGGTGTCGGTGGAGAAGTACGGCAGGCCGGCGCCGGCGCCGAAGATGACAACACGGCCCTTCTCCATGTGCCGGATGGCGCGGCGCGGAATGTAGGCTTCGGCCACCTGCCCCATGGTGATGGCGCTCTGCACGCGGGTTTCGACCCCTGCCTGCTCCAGGAAGTCCTGCAGGGCCAGGCAGTTCATAACCGTTCCCAGCATGCCCATGTAGTCGGCCCGGGAGCGGTCCATGCCGCTCTGGGACAGTTCGGCGCCGCGGAAGAAGTTACCGCCGCCTACCACGATGGCCACTTCCACCTGCGGGACAGCGGCTGCGATCTGCTTGGCAACGTCGCGGACGGTTTCGGGGTCGACACCCAGTTTTCCGCCGCCGAAGACCTCGCCGGAGAGCTTCAGGAGGACGCGCCGCCGGCTCTTCTCTGAATGCGTGACAGTGTTGACGGCTTCCATGATGCCTTCCCGTTGATGACTCTGAAAAAAGGGTATCCTGCCGGATCCGGTGGTCGGAACCGGCTGCGCACCACATGGACCGGACTTCCAGTGGTTTGGGCGCATGCAAAAGGGGCGGCCACCGAAGTGGCCACCCCTTGCAGTTTCGACTAGGAGCCGACGCGGAAGCGCGTGAACGCGGTTCCCTTGACACCGGCCTCTTCGAGGACCTGTGCCACGGACTTCTTGGCGTCCTTGGCGAATGCCTGGTCAACCAGGACCTCACCCTTGTAGAAGCCCGTCACGCGGCCTTCCACAATCTTGGTGAGGGCGGCTTCGGGCTTGCCTTCAGCCTTGGCGGTCTCTTCGGCGATGCGGCGCTCCGACTCAACGAGCTCGGCCGGAACGTCCTCGCGGGTGAGGTAGTTCGGAGCCATGGCGGCGATGTGGACGGCAACGTCGTGGGCGGCGGCAGCAGCGGCTTCGCCTTCACCATCGACAGCGAACAGCACGCCGACCTGGGCCGGGAGGTCCTTGGAGGTCTTGTGCAGGTAAGCGTCGACCGTTGCACCCTCAACGCGGGAGATGCGGCGGACAACAACCTTCTCGCCCAGGATGGCGCCTTCTTCGACGACGACCTCGGACAGCGGCTTGCCGTCAACGTCGGTGGCCAGCAGGGTGTCGAGGTCGGCAGCGCCGGACTCGACGGCGACGGCCAGGACCTTGTCTGCCAGCTGGATGAACTTGTCAGCCTTGGCAACGAAGTCGGTCTCGCAGTTGACCTCGATCATGACGCCGACGCCGTTGCTGACCTTGGCGGCCACGAGGCCCTCAGCGGTGGAGCGGCCTTCACGCTTGGTAGCGCCCTTGAGGCCCTTGATGCGGATGATCTCGATGGCCTTCTCGGCGTCACCGTTGGCTTCGTCAAGAGCCTTCTTGACGTCCATCATGCCGGCGCCGGTGCGCTCGCGCAGGGCCTTGATGTCCGCGGCAGTGTAGTTCGCCATGTGAACCCCTCTGTCTAGAAATGTGTGGTGGTGTACGGACCGACAGGACGGCAGCCCACGGGGTGGGCTGCCATCCTGTCAGCAGCTCCGGCTGCGGACAGCACGGAGAATCCGGATTTGAGTGTCTTACTTGGCGTCTTCGGCGGGAGCCTCGGCGGCAGCCGGAGCTTCAGCGTTCTCGGCCGGAGCGGCGGCGGCTTCTGCCTTGCTGCCTTCGAGGAGCTCGCGCTCCCACTCTGCCAGCGGCTCTTCCGGAGCCTCGGTGGTGCCGGTGCCGCGGTTGTTGCGGGCGATCAGGCCCTCAGCGACGGCGTCGGCAACAACGCGGGTCAGGAGGTTCACGGAGCGGATGGCGTCGTCGTTGCCCGGGATCGGGAAATCAACTTCGTCGGGATCGCAGTTGGTGTCCAGGATGGCCACAACCGGGATGTTCAGCTTCTTGGCCTCGTCAACGGCGAGGTGTTCCTTCTTGGTGTCGACAACCCACAGCACGGACGGTGCCTTGGTCAGGTTGCGGATACCGCCCAGGTTGGACTCCAGCTTGGTGAGCTCGCGCTTGAGGAGCAGCAGTTCCTTCTTGGTGTAAGCGGAACCGGCGACGTCGTCGAAGTCGATCTCTTCGAGTTCCTTCATGCGCTGGATGCGCTTGGCAACCGTCTGGAAGTTGGTCAGCATACCGCCGAGCCAGCGCTGGTTGACGTAGGGCTGGCCCACGCGGGTTGCCTGCTCGGCAATTGCTTCCTGGGCCTGCTTCTTGGTGCCGACGAAGAGCACGGTGCCGCCGTGGGCAACAGTGGCCTTGACGAACTCGTAGGCGCGGTCGATGTAGGACAGCGACTGCTGCAGGTCGATGATGTAGATGCCGTTGCGCTCGGTGAAGATGAAGCGCTTCATCTTCGGGTTCCAACGGCGGGTCTGGTGTCCAAAGTGGACGCCGCTGTCAAGCAGCTGGCGCATGGTTACGACGGGCATTCCGGCGCTCCTTATTTTCCGGCAGGTCATTCATGAGAAAACCCGGAGGCTTCTTACCCTGCCAATAGTTGACGGTTGATTAGCGTGGCCCGGTTGGGCCGTGCTCCTGGCATCCACCGTTCTTCCCATCAGGAACAAAAGCCTGACCGCAGGAAGTGCGGTCCTCCATGGACGAACGCCGGGGCGTCGCCTGCCGGAGGGCTGGATGCGCGTAGTCAGCCGCCGCTCCCCCACACTCCTGAATGAGATGTGCCGACGCAATCCGGACAGGGTGATACACCGCGGGGGTGGACCACTGGGACGGGAAGCGTTGAGGGCGCAGCAAACTGCTCCATCAAGTGTACTACAGGCACCCCCGGCCGCCGGACAGGAAAGCACCCGCCGGAGGCGTTGTCCACATAGCCGGAACCGGCCCTGCCCGCTCCGGGCCCAGCCGGGCAGGCTGGTGGGATGAAACCACCAGTCCTCCTGGCCGCACTCCTGCTGCTTCCGGCGTCCGTGGCCTCCCCCGGCCCGGCCTTCCAGTACACCGCAGCCGGCGCGCAGCCCTTCCGGGCCCAGTCCAGCACCATCCAGCAGGAGAGGACGACGGCGGCCGCCGGGGTGGCTGCCAGGCCCTCCTGGCGCTGGCCGCTGGCGCCGCGTCCGCGGGTGCTGCGGGGCTTCGATCCCCCGCCCAAGCCGTGGCTCAGCGGGCACCGCGGCGTAGACCTGGATTTCACGGCAGGAGCACAGGTTGTGTCACCGGCGGCCGGAACGGTCAGTTTCGTGGGCGTGGTGGTGGACCGTCCCGTGATCACCATCGACCATGGCGGCGGGCTGCGCAGCAGTTTCGAACCGGTGGAGAGCACGCTGGTGGCGGGGTCCACCGTGGCGGCCGGCCAGGTGATCGGAACTGCCCTCCCGGGCCATTGCCCGGGGGCACAGTGCCTGCACTGGGGAGTGCGGGAAGGAGAAAACTACGTCAATCCCCTGCAGTTCGTCCTGAACCTTCGCCCGTCCATCCTGCTTCCACTGCCCGGGCCGCCATAGGCCCGCCCGGCCCGAATGATGCTGCCTCCATAGCGCGCGCAGGGGCCGGCCGACGACTGAATGGAAGGTGGCTGGCTGGAAGGCGGCCGGTTAGACGATGGCTGAGATGCCGGTGATGGCCCGGCCCGTCACCAGGGTGTTGATCTCGGCGGTGCCCTCGTACGAGTAGATGGCTTCGGCATCGGCGAAGATCTTGGCCATCCCGTAGTCGGTCACGATGCCGTTGCCACCCAGGATGCTGCGGCCAAGGGCCACGCTGTCCCGCATGCGTCCGGTGGCGAAGGCCTTGGCCAGGGCGGACTGTTCGTCCTTGGCTGCGCCTTCGTCCTCCAGTTGGGAGAGGCGGACCATCATGCCCATGGAGCTGACGGTATTGCCCAGGATCCGGACCAGCTGGTCCTGGATGAGCTGGAAGGAGGCAAGCGGCCGGCCGAACTGGTGCCGCTCCACGGCATAGCGGCGGGCAACATCGAACGCGGCCATCTGGAGCCCAACGGCCTGCCAGGCAACGGACAGCCGCGTGGCCTTGAGCACCTTGTTGACGTCGCGGAAGCTGTTGGCGTTGGCCAGTTTGAAGTGGTCCGGGACCACTACGTCCGTCAGGACGATGTCGGCATTCTGGACGGTGCGCAGGGAGATCTTGTTTTCGATCTTCGTGGCGCTGAATCCATCGAGCGTGGTGTCCACCAGGAAGCCCTTGACCTGGTTGTCGGCAACATCGCGGGCGTAGATGACTACCCAGTCAGAGAAGGTGGCGTTGCCGATCCACCGCTTGGCCCCGTTGAGGATCCAGTTGCCGCCGTCCCGGCGCGCCGTGGTGCGGGTCCCGCCGGCCACGTCGCTGCCGCCCAGCGGCTCGGTCAGGCCGAAGGCGCCGATCTTTTTCAGGGCGTAGATGTCGGGCAGCCACTCGTCTTTCTGCTCCTGGGATGCCAGCAGCTCGATGGATCCGGTGAAGAGCCCGTCGTGCACCCCGAGGAAAGTGGCGATCGACGCGTCCGCGCGGGTGACCTCCGCGTGCAGCATCCCGGCGAAGAGGTTGGAGTATCCCTGCCGCCGGACCGGGCTGACCAGGTCCAGGGCTGCACACTTTGGCACCAGGTCCATGGGGAACTCCCCGCGGTTCCAGAAGTCCACCGCAAGGGGCTTGACCTCGCGCACCAGGAAGTCGCGGACCTCGGCGAGCCTGTCCTGTTCCTTGCCGGACAGAAGCTGCTCGAAGGCGAAGAAGTCGCCGTCGGCGTAGGGAAGCTCGTGGGACTCGGCTGCGGAGGTTGCCATGGGTACCTTCTTTGGTGATCAGCGCTGACCGTGCCGCGGAACCGCGTACGGAATGTTACTGGGCAGTAACTTACCGCAGGGCTCCGGGTTAACCAAGAAGAACCGCGGCCGACGAAAACTGTCGGCCGCGGTTCTTTCTGCTGTTCGGTAGGGCTACTCGGACTTGAACCGAGGACCTTAGGATTATGAGTCCCGCGCTCTAACCAGCTGAGCTATAGCCCCCAATCCCTGCAGATACGTCGTGGAACACCACGCCCCGGCAGGGCAAAAACACTCTAGCAAACCCGGGAACGGGTTCAGACCACCTTGTCCTCGTAGGTAGCACCGCGGTACAGGTCCTCGAAGGTCTGCAGCGTTCCCTGGATGCTGTGCGGTTCCACCATCTGGCGGCTGGCCCGGCCCATGGCGCGCTGCTGGTCCTTGGGGAGCTCCAGGACCTGGGTGATCTTCTTTGCGAGGTCGTCACTGTCGTTGGGCGTGAAAAGGTAGCCGTTCTCGCCGTCGCGCACCAGGTGCGGCAGGGCCATGGCGTCGGCCAGGACCACGGGGGTGGAGGCGGACATGGCTTCCAGGGTGACCAGGGACTGCAGCTCAGCCGTTCCGGGCATGCAGAACAGGTCAGCCTGGATGTAGGCCTTGCGCAGGTCTTCGTCGCTGGCAAGGCCCAGGAACTTTACCCGGCTTGTGAGTCCCAGCCGCCGCACCAGTTCCTCCAGGGCAGGGCGTACCTCTCCCCCGCCCACGATCTCCAGATGAACGTTCAGCTCGGGCGGCGTCTTGCCGATGGCCTCGATGAGCACGTCCACATGCTTTTCCTCCGCAAGCCGCCCGGCGAACAGGACGGTGGGGTGGGCATGCGGCTCGATGTGCTCTCCGGGCTGCAGCTCATAGGCGGCGGAATCGATGCCGTTGGACAACGGGAGCACCTTCCGCAGGAACGCGTGCTCGTGCATTGCCCGGGCGGCAAGCGGCGTGGGGGTTGTCACCACGTCCGCCTGGCCCATGACCTTGCCCATGTCCTTCCAGGAGACCCGCCCAATGATGTCCTTGAACCATTGCGGGAACGGCAGGAAGGGGTTGAGGTTTTCGGGCATGAAGTGGTTGGTGGCGATGATCCGGACGCCGCGCTTCACGGCCTCGTAGAGCACGTGCTCGCCAATCATGTAATGGCTTTGGATGTGCACGACGTCGGGCTTCACGCGGTCGAAGAGGAGGGTGATTTCCTTCTTGATTTCCCAGGGGAAGCAAAGGCGGAAGCTTTCGTGGGTGAACGCCTTGTGCGAGCGGAGCCGGTGCACGGTTGCTTCTGCGCGGAACTCGGTGAAGCTTTTTCCCTTGCTGGAGCGGGATGCCAGGACGTGGACGTTGTGGCCCCGGGCGGTCATGCCCTTGGCCAGCCGGTATCCGAACTGGGCGGCGCCGTTGACGTCCGGCGGATAGGTGTCGGCGGCGATGAGGATGGTCAGGGGACGCTGGTCGGCTGGCGTGGTCATGGGGAGTACTCCTGATGGTCACGGTGCGGACAGCATGGAACTGACAGCACGGTTGGCCGGTGGCGCATGGGCTCAGGCCTCGTGGGGTTTGCTGGGTCTGGAAGGAAATGGGCTAGTGGGACGGCCTGCCGGCGGCCTTGCGCGCGTCCTTCTTGCGCTTGGTGACCTCCGGGTGGTGCCGGGAAAGGGCGATAACCCCAACGATAGCAAGGCACGCAGCCGTTCCCATCGCAATTGCCATAACCGCATGGACGTCGGGACGCAGTTCGCCCAGGATGATGATGCCGATGGCAATACCCACCATGGGGTCGATCACGGTGAGCCCGGCGATGACCAGGTCCGGCGGCCCCGTCGAGTACGCGCTTTGCACGAACCACGAGCCCAGGCCGCCGGCCGCGATTATCGCCACCACCGAGTACCACTGGACATTGAGCAGGAAGAGGCCGTTGGGGTCCAGCAGGTGCTTTCCGATGATCCGGGTGAGGACCGCCACGAAGCCGAAGAGGATGCCGGCGCCCAGGATGTAGATGAACGCGTTCATCCGGTGCTTGAACGTCACAGCCAGCGTGCCGAACAGCCCCACGGCCAGGGCCAGCAGCAGCACGATGGTGAGCTCGTCCTCCGGGCTGACATGGTGACTTTCCTGGGTGACGTTGACCGCCAGGAGGACAAAGAGTGCCGAGCCGGTGACGCAGGCGGCGATGGAGACGGCTGTGGCGCGGTTGATGGTCAGGTCCTGGTCGCGGGCGTTGACCACCGTGGTGATCACCAGGGCGATGGCGCCGATGGGCTGGATCACCGTGAGTGGTGCGGACACCAGGGCCACGGCGTTCATGGCCATCCCGGTGCAGAGCAGCAGGAGCCCGAACATCCACCGGGGATTGCGAAGCAAGCGCAGGAAGCCGTTGGAACTCAGGGCAAGCCCGCCGGTGTCGGCTTTAACCGCGCTGCCCTGGCGCTGGGCACCCAGGGCGAGGCAGAAAGCGCCAAGCACCGCCAGGCCGACGGCAACCCACACCATCAGCCGTTCCCGCCGTCGTGCTGTTTCAGTTCCCTGCCCTTTCGCAGGATGGCCCAGAAGTAGTTGTAGGCGGCAATCCAGTGGCCGATCAGGCCCAAGCCCAACACCACCCAGGCGGCAACAAAGAGCTGGTCCGAAGCGCCGGTATCCAGGCGGGAGAGCACCAGCAGCGGGGTGCCCAGGAGCAGCAGCCCGGTCCGCACCTTGCCCACCACGCTGACGGGGAGGTCCGGATGGCCGTGGAAGAAAAAGAGCGTCAGGGCCAGGAGCACGGCGTCCGGTACGACCAGCGCCGCCAGGTAGAGCCAATGCACGACCCCGGCAATCACCAAGGTGGCCGCCACGGCCAGCAGGGCCAGCCGGTCGGCGATGGGGTCGAGGACCCTGCCGAGCTTGGAGGCCTGGTCGAAACGCCGGGCAATATAGCCGTCGATCCAGTCCGTGCCTGCCATGATCGCCAGGACGATCACGCCGGCGCCGTATTCCTTTTGGGCCAGGACCAGCCACATGAAGAGCGGAACACCCATGAACCGCACCACGGTGAGCAGGTTGGGGATGGTGAACACGAGGTCGTGGTCCACCTGGGGACGGCCGGGGCGGGCGCCTGCACCAATGAACTTCACCCGTCCCCTCTCCTTTCCTGCTGCGCCGGAGCGCGGTTGTTCAGTAATTCCTTGTGTACCGGGCAGTGCTGTTGCGGCAGCAGCCTAGTTGGAACGGAACAGCCTGCGGAGGAGGACCACCAGGACCGTTCCTGCGGCCACGAAGGCTGCCAGCGGCTTCCAGCGCCTGGACAGATCCGCGGAGCCGGACAACGCCGCGAAGCGTTCGCCCGCTGCGTCCACGCCGTGCTGCGCCAGCACCTGGCCTTCGCGCGCCTTGACCTGCGCGGCGGCCAGCAGGTACCGGGCCTGGGTCTTGAGGTCCAGCTCGGTACCGAGGTCGTCGCGGACCTCGGTGAGGTGGTGCCTCCGCTGGCTCAGGCGGCGCGCAAGCTCGGGTTCGGAAGCGTGCGGGAACTCCTGCTGCTCCCGGGCGGCTTTTGCTTCCTTTTCGGCCTTTGCCTTGGCAGCGGCCTCGGCCTTGGCCGCCTTCGCAGCCTTCGCCTCCGGACTCTCCGGATCCAGGATGGCCGGGTTGAAGGCGGAGCCTTCCCGGGCAACGCCGATATCGTGCCTGATGCCACGGATGGTTTCCTCGGGCATCAGCGGCATGGCCTTCTTGAACCTCGCAAGGCCAACCAGTCCGCCGATGAGCGCTATCAGCAGGAAGGCTGCGGAGACCAGGAGGGCTGCCAGCCAGGCGGGCATGATGGTGGCCAGGCCCATGATCGCCGCGACGATCAGGCCAACCACCAGAAACGCCAGGAAGAGGAGCGCCACCGCGAAGAAGGCGGCGGCCACCCCCACCTGGATACCCTTGCGCTTGAGTTCGATCTTGGCGAAGGCGATCTCGTCGTTGAGCTGGCGGGGGGCCAACCGGAAAAGGAGTCTTGCCGTTCCGGGCAGCGCAGTGATACGCAATCCCGGGCTGGTACGCCCGCTGTGACGTCCGCTCATCGGTTCCGCCTTACTGGTTTCATGGGTCGATACTGCTTCCGTTTATTGCGGAAATGTGCAGCCGCACAGTCCACGCCACCAAAACTACCATTCAGGTTCAGGGCGAACTTGGGGGCTTGCCGGACGGCGCGGCCTACAACGATGCAAAATCAGTCCTGGCGGGGCCTAGGATTGTTCTCCGTGACCAATCCCCCCAATCCGGGCGACTTGCTGAGCCGCCGCCGCAAGCTCCTTTACATCCTCCTCTTGGGCGCCTTGACGGCCCTCGGCCCGTTCACCATCGATCTCTACCTGCCCGCCTTCCCCGCACTGGAGGCCAGCTTGGGGGTGACCGAGGCGCAGGTCCAGCTCACCCTGGCGGGCACCACTGTCGGTTTTGCGTTCGGCCAGTTGGTGGTGGGCCCCTTCAGTGACAAGTTCGGGCGCCGGACTCCCCTGATCCTTGCCACCGCGCTTCACATTGCCGCGTCCATGGGTGCCGCCCTGTCCACTGACATCGCCACGCTGGGGGTGTTCCGTGTCCTGATGGGTGTGGGCGCAGCCGGCGGCGGCGTGGTGGCCATGGCCATGGTGCGCGACCTGTTCTCCGGGTATGCCATGGTGCGGATGTTCTCGCGGATGGCCCTGGTCAACGGCCTGGCACCCATCCTGGCACCGGTGATCGGCTCGCAACTGCTCCTGGTGATGCCGTGGCCGGGCATCTTCGTGTTCCTGGCCGCATACGGGACATTAGTCATCGTGGCGGCCCTGCTCCTGGTGCGTGAGACGCTTCCGCCGGAGAAACGGGGCCAGAGCGGCATGACGGCCAGGCAGCGCTACAAGGCGCTCTTCAGCGACCGGATCTTCGTGGGGCTGCTCATGGTGGCCGGCTTCAATTTCGGCGGCCTCTTTACGTATCTGTCGGCCTCCCCGTTCCTGTTCCAGGACGTCTTCGGGTTCTCGGCCCAGCAGTACGGGCTGCTCTTCGGCATCAACTCCCTGGGCATCGTTGCAGGCGTGCAGACCAGTTCACGGCTGATCAGGATTGTCCCGCCGCAATGGATCCTGGCCGGCGCCACGGCATGGATGTTCCTGATGGCCCTGTTGATCGTGGTGTTCGACCGGCTGGGCCTGGGGTTGTGGGGTGTCATGGTGCCGCTGTGGTTCTACATCCTGGGCACCGGCTTCATGTTCCCCTGCGTCCAGGTGCTGGCCCTGGCAAGCCACGCCTCCCAGGCGGGAACCGCGGCATCCCTCCTCGGCGCGGCCACGTTCCTCATGGCCGGGCTGATCTCCCCCGTGGTGGGTTGGGTTGGCATCACCAGCGCCGCGCCCATGGGAGCGGTTCAGGCGGCGTGCATCCTGGTGGCGATCGGGGCACTATGGCTGGTGGTCCGGCCGCGCACGGTACCCTCGATCCACTGAATACCCCGCAAACCAAGGCACTTCACCACACCGGCAGTTACTCTCAGCCACCAGGAAGGCAGCAGATGGCCCGCAAACCGCAACGCAACGGAAGGGGACTCTTCCTCGGGGCGGTGCTTGGCGCCGTCGCCGGCTATTTTGCCGGCCGTGCCGTGGGCAACCCCGCATGGGGCATCATCCTGGGAACGCTGGCTGGTGCCGCGCTCCTGTACCGGGTGAATCCGGGCCGCCGGAACCGCCGCTGACAGCACCTGCTGCCGGACACCGCTTGGCGCTGGCCGTCCCTGCCCTACGGCTGCACTGCACGATGAGGCTCAGCGCGATAAAATGATGCCGTGTCCAGCTGGCAGAACCAACCGCCACTTCCGGCCACATGGCAACGGTGCGACGCCAGGATCCTGCCACTGTGGTGGGAGCGGCTGTGCGCGCAGGCAGGCCAGCAGTCAGCGGCGCTGTACGCGGCAGGGCTGTTCACGGAGGACCGGCGCCGGCCCATCGCCCAGTGGTTCAATCCAGCCTTCAAGGCCGCCCTCCTGGTGGCACCGGAAACCTCGCCGGAATGGCCAGTGCAGCGCTTCGGCATCTTCTACGCCCCACCTGATGCCGGCTTTGTCCGCATACACTCGGCCCCCCACGAATGGAATCCGCGCGAACCCCGGAAGTCCCCTACCGAACGGGAAGCCTTCGAGTCTGCCATCGCAGAGGCCGAAAGGTTCCTGCAGGTGGAAATGGACTTCGTCTGAGCCCATCTTCCCCATTCAGGCTTCCCACCCCGCGGAAAGAAAAAAATCCCCGTTCCTCCAACCGGAGGAACGGGGATTTTTCGTAGCGCTCCTCCTGCTGGACTTGAACCAGCAACCCTTCGATTAACAGTCGAATGCTCTGCCAATTGAGCTAAGGAGGAATGAAGCAGGTATGACATTAGCAAAGGTTTCCGGCCCAAGGGAAATCGGCGGTTTTCCGGGCCAAAACACGCCTCGTGCCGTCCAAAAGCGGAAACAAAAATCCCCGTTCCGGGAACCGGAACGGGGATTGGAAGCTCCTCCTGCTGGACTTGAACCAGCAACCCTTCGATTAACAGTCGAATGCTCTGCCAATTGAGCTAAGGAGGAATGAAGCGGGTACCAGCCTAGCAAACACCCGGTGTGGAAACGAAATCGGGAGTGCCGTGACCTCCCCCACTTCCGGTTCCACCCAGCAGGCAGAGGCCTACGCCTCGGCCCGCAGGGCCCGGCGTTCCATCTCCAGCATCATCAGTTCGCGGTTGAGCCGCTGGTACGTTTCGGGGTCTGCCGCGGCGTCAAGGCGCTGCAGCTGGCCCATCTTGTCCGCCTTGACCCGCGTGATCTGGAGTTCGAACAACCGGGACAGGATGTCGCGGCAGTACTTCAGCACCGCCTCCTCCGTATGCGCCGGAAGCGGCACCACCGACAGCTCCGACACCAGCGGCCGGAGCGGCTCCGGGACCTCGTGCATGACGTGTTCCACCCAGCGCACCGGATCACCCACCAGTCCCGGCCCGGTGGCGCGCATGGCATCGTGCACGGCCTGGAAGGCAGGGGTGGAGAAGCGGGCAGCGGCGAACCGGTCCCAGACCCCGGCCGCCAGCAGCGACGGCTGCTGAAGGGCCACCTCCAGCGCCTGCCGCTCCATGGAGGCCACGGGGTCGCGTGGGTCGGGACGGTGGAAGGAAGGAACAGCGCCCGACGACGGCCCAACAGCCACGCCGGGGCCGCCGGCAGGTGCGGGGCCGGTTTGGCCCTCGTACCCCCTGCCCTCGTGGCCAGTGCCGCGCTGCTGCTGTCCACGGTTGGACGTGCCCTGGCCCGCGGGAGCTCCGGCGTCCCCCCGCTTCGCTGCGTTCTTCACCTCGGCGTTGACCAGGCGCAGGACTTCATTGGGGTCGGGCATACCCAGCCAGCCGGTCAGGGCCTGGCAGTACCCGGTCCGGGTGGAGCCGTCGCGGATGGCCGCCACCACCGGCACGGAAGCCTTCAGGCCCTGGACGCGGCCTTCCACGGTGTCCAGGTTGAACTGCTTCAGCGTGGTGCGGATGGCGAACTCGAACAGGGGCCGCCGGGACTGGATCAGGGCGTGCACTGCCTCGTCCCCCCTGCTGAGCCGGAGGTCGCACGGATCGGCTCCGGTAGGTTCCACGGCCACGAAGGTCTGGGCAGTGAACCGCTGGTCCTCCTCGAAGGCGCGCAGTGCTGCCTTCTGCCCGGCGGCGTCGCCGTCGAAGGTGAACACCACTTCTCCCCCGGTGCCGTCGTCGGACAAAAGCCGCCGGGCGATCTTGATGTGTTCGGTGCCGAACGCCGTGCCGCAGGTGGCCACCGCCGTCGTGATCCCTGCAAGGTGGCAGGCCATGACGTCCGTATAGCCCTCCACCACCACCAGCTGGCGGTCCTTTGCGATGCTCTTCTTGGCCAGGTCGATGCCGTAGAGGACCTGGGACTTCTTGTAGAGGGTGGTCTCCGGGGTGTTGAGGTACTTGGGGCCCTGGTCATCCTCGTAGAGCTTGCGGGCGCCGAAGCCTATGGTGTCGCCGGCGATGTCCTTGATGGGCCAGATCAGGCGGCCGCGGAAGCGGTCGTAGATGCCCCGGTTTCCTTCGCTGAACATGCCGGTGAGTTTGAGCTCGGCATCGGTGAAGCCGCGGCCGCGAAGGTGCTTCAGGAGCGCGTCCCAGCCCTGCGGAGCGTAGCCGCAGCCAAAGTGTTCCGCGGCCGCCCTGTCGAAGCCCCGGCCGAACAGGAAGTTCCGGGCCTCTGCCGCACCTGGGGTGAGCAGTTGGGCGCGGAAGAACTCGTCGGCAATCTTGTGCGCGTCAAGCAGCCGCTGGCGCCGGCCGACTTCCTCACGGTTGGGCCCGGTCCCGCCGTCCTCGTACCGGAGTTCGTAGCCGATCCGGGCAGCGAGCTTTTCCACGGCTTCCTGGAAGGAGCTGTGGTCCTGCTTTTGCACAAAGGCAATGACGTCGCCGTCCTCGCCGCAGCCGAAACAGTGGTACCGGCCCACCTGGGGACGGACGGTGAAGGACGGCGAGCGCTCGTCGTGGAAGGGGCACAGACCCTTGAAGGTGCCCAGCCCGGCGCCCTTGAGCGTCACGTAGCCGTCAACAACTTCCTTGATGTCCGTGCGCTGGCGTACTTCATCGATATCTTCACGTTTGATCAGCCCAGCCACACAGCAATCTTAGTGTCCTTGGCCTGGTGCCACCGGCAGGGCCTACCTCCCGGGCATCCTGCCCGGCGTCCGCTGTCCCTGTTCGGGCGCCGCCCGCTCCACCAGGCTGAGGGCAAGCCTGGGACAAAGGAAGACGGCCTCCTGCGCGGCGTCCCGGTCGGCGTCCCGCAGCGGAACGTCAGTGCGTTCACGGCCCGCCTTGCCCCGTGCCACCGGGTAGCCCCAGTCGTCCCTGTCGAGCACTCCCGGAAGCAGCTCTGAGCACAGGCCGCGGCCATCGCAGCTTGTCCAGTCGATGTGCAGGTACGTTTTCATGCCGCCACGCCTCCCGGGCCCGTGCAGTATCCGGACAGATGGGCGCGGAAGTCAGCGGCGAAGACCTCCAACGCGCTGGCGACCAGTCCGGTGGTCCCTTCCGGATGGCGGCATGCGCCGCGGCCGGAAACCAGCCGCCCGAGGCGGTCCAGCTCCGAGGTAAGCCGCGCATTTGTTTCGCCTCCGGCGATGCGGTTGAGGACGGACGCCATGGCCGGCAGCCCGAACATGCAGGGCCCGCACTGCCGGGCGGACTGGCCGGCCAGGTAGCTGAGGATCCGGGCCGTGGCCTGGACGCCGCAGGTCTGCAGGTCCAGGGCATGGATGACTCCCGCGCCCGGGCGGACTGTCCGGCCCGGCGCTCCCGCGGGTGTGAGGGCTCGATCCGCCGGCCGCACCCATCGGCCGTGGTACCCGCCCACCAGGACGGCGGACAAGGATCCCGGATCCATCCCGGCTTCCGTCAGGACGGCGGAAAGTTGTACCCCGCCCGGTACCTCCAGCACCACGTCCCGCGTGGGGGCAGGCCCGGACACGGACACCAGCCTGGTGCCGGGATCGGTGGCGGTGCCCGCCTGCCGGAACCACTGCGCGCCATAGCGGGCGATCAGGGCCACCTGGGCCAGGGTCTCGACATTAACCACCAGCGTGGGGCGGCCGTTCAGGCCTGACTCGCTGAGGCGCCGTCGCTGGTCCATGGGCAGGGCGGTACCGTTCTCAATCATGTTGACGACGGCGCTCGACTCACCGGATATGAACGTTTCGGGAGCCTGCACTACCCGGATCTTTCTGCCGCCCGGACGCTCACCGAGGGCTTGTTGCAAACGGGGCAGGCTGGCCGCCGGGGCGTAAACGTACATGCTTGTGCCGCCCGCGCCTGCCTGGCTTCCTGTCCTGCCGCCTGTCGGGCCCAGGGCGGCGGCGAGGGCGGTCAGCCCGTCAATGACCAGGTGGGGCGCGTGGGCGAGGAGGGTCCGGTCCTTGAAGCTGAGCGGCTCGCCCTCGGCACCGTTGGCTACCACCACGGGCCGGACGGCAAACAAACCCTTCCGTCCGGTACCGGCTGCCGCGGTGGCCTTGCGCCAGGTTTCGAATGCGGCTCCGCCGCGGCCGGTCAGCCCTGATTCAGCGAGCACTTCCAGGAGACCCGGACCTGCCGCCTGCGGCTCCCACGGGCCGAAGGCTTCCAGGTGCTGCGCCCACCCGGCATCGGGGCCTGCCGCCAGGAGGCGCGGCTCCTGGCGGATACTGTCCTGGTTCACCGGGTAGCTGTTACGGGATTGGCTCACGGGAGGTTTCCTTGCCTGGCGCGGAAGGTTTCGAGGAAGGAGGGGCTCAGCCGCCACATCAGGGCAGCGGCAACGGCCACGGCGGACGCCGCAGCCAACAGGAGGAACCACCCGCTTGACACGTCCGTGCCGTTTCCCAGGGCGTGGGCCATGGCCACCGGCCAAACGCCATAGCTGAGCCAGTGGACGGCCCTGAAGGTGCGCTGCCCAATACGGTGCCGCAGCAGCGCTGTGACCACGACGGCCAGGACCAGGTCCAAGGCGACCGTGCCCAGACCCTGCCAGAACGGCTGGTACGACCCCAGGAACGGCACCACGACATCCACGGGATTGAGCTTGGCAAAGGAGTCAAGGAGCAGGGATCCAACGTGCAGCCCCAGGAAAACCGTGGCGAGCAGGGCAATGTTCCGGTGCAGGAGGCTGATGGAGAACCGCGGCAGCACCAGCAGGGGCCGGCCTGACCGGTTCAGGATGCCCAGCAGCACCGATGCGGTAAACAGTGCCAGTGACACGAAGCCGCTGACGCGCCCGAAAGCCCACATTGCCTCATCCATGGCGCAGGGCTCCCTCGCCCGGGCTTTCGGCTGGGAAGTAGTTTTCGGCGGGCCAGGCTCCTGTGGTCGCCACCCTGCCGCGGCTGTCCACGAACCGGGCGGATATGCCCTCGGCACGGAACCACTCGAGGGCTTTGAAGCCGCGCACGATGGCCCCGGTGCTGAACGCGTTCGCCTCCAGGCAGGTAGGCGCCGCCACGGTCACCGAGCGCCACACCGGTTCCGCGGGCAAGCCAAAACGGGGATCGAGGATGTGGTGCACCTGGGTGCCTTCGTGGAGCCAGCGGCGCTTTTGCGTGCTGGACGTTGCCAGGGCAAATCCCGGAGCCAGCGAAATGTGCTGGGCGGGGTCGGCAGGAACGTCCTGCACGAGGATCTGCCACTGGCCGGACCCGGCCTCCGGCTGCCCGTCCTGCGGGCCGGGTCCTGCGCTGGCCAGGTCTCCACCCAGGCTTACCAGGACTCCGCAGCCCAGCCGCCGGTGCACTTCAGCAGCGGCGAGATCGGCTGCGACGGCCTTGGCCGATGCACCCAGGTCGAGGCGAAGCCCGGCCGGCACGGTCAGCACGTCGCCGTCCACATGAATCCGTGACCAGCCTGGCGCCCGCGGTTCCCGCGCTGCCAGCGGCTCCGGCGGCGAAGGCAGCGGCGATACGGGCACGCTCCGGATTCCCGGCCTGCCCGCTGTGTCTGGCGGGCTGGAGAATTCGCCCGACATTTCCGGTCCGTGGCCCAAGGCGGCCAGGTCTGCTCCGAGGGTGGGATCAACAGCGCCGCCGGTCATCCTGGCAGCGTCCAGGGCGCGCTCCAGGAGCAGCCGGAACATGGGACTCACCCTGACGCCAGATGCCATTTTGGGCTGCAGCGCCACCAGTTCCGAATCGGCGCGGAAACGGCTGCAGGCATGGTCCACCGCGGACACCACCTGACGAACGACCCCTTCCGCGGCATCCAGCAGGCCGGGCCCGGTCACCGTGACGGCTGCCTCGAGTTCCCAAACCGTCCAGTTGGATTGTGCTGTGGGAGCCGGTGCAGCTTCGTGTTTGGGGGCCGCTGCAGATTGCGGAGCCCCAGTGCGATTCGTGGTGTCTGAAGCGGCCACGTCAGGACCCTGAGGACCTTCCGTGAATGGTGCCGCCCTTGCCGGGCTGGACCGGGCTGGTGCTGCCATAGTTTCCGTAGCTCTTCGAGCGCCGCGAGCCGCCATTCTGGGTGCCGCTGTTCTGGCCGGTGCCGCTGTCCTGCCGGGTGCCGTAACCGTCGTCATCAGAGCGGCCGGAACCGGATTGGGGCGTGCTCCCCTGCGTGCTGCTGTCCGTACCTGCAGTTGTCCTGGCAATCACGGACGGAGTGGCGGCATAGACAGCGGATGCGGCCACGCCTGCGGCAGCGAAGCTGCCAACGCCCACCGCTGCGGTGATTCCGGTGGCCAGTCGCTTGCCCCTGCTTCGAGTACTCATGACCTGCTCCCGTTCCTGGCGGCCTGCCTTTCCTCCCATGGTGCGCTTCCTTCCTGTGTAGATGCTTTAAGGAAGCTGTTGATCAGGAGGACGTCGGGGAGTTTCTCCGCACGGGGGTACAGGCGGGTTCACCAGAGCGAGGGCAGGCTCCCCACCAGGCGCTCGTACATGGCCAGGGCCGACCCGTCGGTGAGCGATGCCACCTGGTCGATGACCACCCGAAGGCGCCCGCCGTCGTCGTCCGCCGCCCGCCAGTCCGCCGCAAACATCGGCTCCAGGTGCCGGTCACCGGTGGCGCTGAGGGCCGTGACCAAGGCGTGGAGCACTTCCCTCTGGCGCTCATAGATGGGCTGCCGGTGTTCGGTGGTCATGACGAAGGTGGTGGCAAGGCCCTTCATGACCGCGATTTCCATGACGGTCTCGTCCGGAACAATGAGTTCGGCGTTGTAGCGCGTCAGGTTCTCCGGGCCGTAGACCGCGCGGGTGGTCTCCAGGGCGGACTGGCAGAACCTGCCGATCAGCTGGCTGGTCATGTTCTTCAGGGCAGCCATGGACTTGCGGCTGCCGTCGGCCTCGCGGACCCACACGTCGGTGGCCTCCAGCCGGGCCAGGGCAGCGTCGATGGCGGACGGGTCGTTGTGGGGCAAGTACCACTGCTTGGCGTAGCCCACCACGCGGGCACGGTGGTCCGGGTTGTCCATCCACCGCAGCTGGAAGTGGCCGGCAACGATCGCGTCCTCCACGTCGTGCACCGAGTAGGAGATATCGTCCGCAAGGTCCATGACCTGAGCTTCCAGGCAGGTACGGCGTTCCGGGGCTCCTTCCCGGATCCAGTTGAAGATGGGGAGGTCATCCTCGTAGGCCCCGAACTTGCTGGTCCGCTGCCCGTGGATCACGGGTGCTTCCAGGGCTGACCAGGGATATTTCGACGCCGCGTCCAGGCTTGCGCGCGTCAGGTTCAGTCCGGCGGGGTGGCCGTCAGCCGTGAGCACTTTGGGTTCCAGGCGGGTGAGCAGGCGGAGTGTCTGGGCGTTGCCTTCGAAGCCGCCGATGGCATGCGCCACTTCGTTCAGCGCCGATTCGCCGTTGTGGCCGAAGGGCGGGTGGCCCAGGTCGTGGCTGAGGCAGGCCGTGTCCACCACGTCCGGATCGCAACCCAATGCCCGGCCCAGCTCGCGGCCCACCTGCGCCACTTCCAGGCTGTGCGTGAGGCGGGTCCGGACGAAGTCGTCCGTATCCGGTGCCACCACCTGGGTCTTGGCGCCAAGCCGCCGCAACGCCGAGGAGTGCAGCACCCGGGCACGGTCCCGTTCGAAATCCGAGCGGTAGGTGCTCTTGGGCGGCTCCTCCACCCAGCGGGCGGAGTCGTGCGTGTCGTAACCGGGCAGGGCCAGGGCTGCGGTGGGGGTTCCGGCCGTGGGGGTTTCAGCCACCGGAAACGTCCAGTTCCGCGGCGGAGATATCGGCGGACTGTGCCTCGTTCAGGGCACGCGAGTCCAGCCAGTCCTTGGGCAGGGCCGGCTTCTTTGGCGAGCCGGCGCGGCCGCGGGGGCCTTCGGCGTCCAAGCCCGGGTACGGAGACTCCAGGTCCAGTTCGGCGAGGGTGTCCCGAAGTACCTCCAGGCTGGTGACCAGGGCCAGCCGGGTACGCAGCTCGCCGCCCACCACGTAGCCCTTGAAATACCAGGCGATGTGCTTGCGGATCTCACGCAGCGCCTTGCCCTCGTCACCGAAGGTTTCCACCATCAGTTCGGCATGCCGGTATACACCCTCGGCCACCTGCCGCAGGTTGGGGCGGTGGCGGACGTCGCTGCCCTCGAACGCGGCCTGCAGGTCGCCAAAGAGCCAGGGCCGGCCCTGGCAGCCCCGGCCCACCACTACGCCGTCCACGCCGGTTTCGCGCACCATGCGGACAGCGTCCTCGGCGGACCAGATGTCGCCGTTGCCCAGCACGGGAATGTCCGGCAGCGCCTCGCGGAGCCGGGCGATGGCGGACCAGTCGGCCTTGCCGGAGTAGAACTGGGCGGCCGTGCGGCCGTGGAGAGCGACGGCGGCAACACCGGAATCGCGCGCGATCCGGCCGGCGTCGAGGTACGTCAGGTGGTCCTCGTCAATGCCCTTGCGCATCTTGATGGTCAGCGGGATGTTGCCCTTGGACGCTTCCTTGACGGCGGTCTGCACGATGGAGGTGAAGAGGTCGATCTTCCAGGGCAGCGCCGACCCGCCGCCGCGCCGCGTCACCTTGGGGACGGGACAACCGAAGTTGAGGTCGATGTGGTCCGCCCGGTCCTCCTCCACGAGCATCCGCACCGCGGCACCCACCGTGCCCGGGTCCACGCCGTAGAGCTGTACCGACCGGACCTTTTCGTCGTCGTCGTGCGAAATGATGCGGAGGGATTCGGGCGTCCGCTCCACCAGCGCACGGGAAGTCACCATCTCCGCCACATACATGCCGCCGCCGTACTCGCGGCACAGCCTGCGGAACGCGGAGTTGGTGATCCCGGCCATCGGGGCAAGGATCACCGGGGTGTCAACCGTGATGGGTCCCAGCTTCAGGGGCGGGAGTTCCAGCTTGGGTGCGGGAGGAGTTGCTGCAACAGTCACCTGTCCATTGTTGCAAAGCCGGGCAAATCGGTGATCTGCCGCCTTTGGCAGGCGGCTGCGGCGAGTGCCAAAAGGGCCTGTCGCAGGGTCCTGCCCGGTGCTAGCGTGGCGCGGGCACGGACACCCAGCCAGGACGATTGAAGGAGACAGCCCATGCTTTCCGACACTTCTTATCCCGTGATCCAGGCGACCCTTCCCGTCGTCGGCGAAAATATCCAGGAAATCGCCTCCCGTTTCTACACGCACATGTTCCAGGAACATCCCGAACTGCTCAACGGCCTGTTCAACCGCGGCAACCAGGCCGACGGCCGGCAGCAGCAGGCACTGGCCGGTTCCGTTGCAGCTTTTGCCGGATTCCTCATCAACGACCCCACCCACCTCCCGGACCACCTGCTGTCGCGCATCTCGCACAAGCACGTGTCCCTTGGCTTAAGCCCGGAGCAGTACCAGGTGGTGCATGACAACCTGATGTGGGCGATCGTCGATGTTTTGGGCGATGCGGTAACACCGGAGGTGGCAGCGGCGTGGGACGAGGTGTACTGGCTCATGGCCAACATGCTCATCAACAAGGAACGCGGGCTGTACGATGCCGTCCGGCTGAGCCCCGACACGGTCTGGCGCACGTGGCGGGTGGCAGAAAAAATCCAGGAGACAGCGGACGTGGTCAGTTTCGTGGTGGAGCGCACCGACGAACGCGAGGTGAAGCCCTCGCTGCCGGGACAGTACGTCACCATCCGGATGCAGATGCCGGACGGCGTGCTGCAGCCACGCCAGTACAGCCTCGCGCAGGCCGACGACGGACAGCACCGGCGGTTCGCGGTCAAACGGGTGCGGAGCGAAGGGGCACCCGACGGCGAGATGTCCAACCTCCTGCACGACCACGTCAACGTCGGCGACGAGGTCACCCTCTCAGCTCCCTTTGGCGACGTCGTCCTGAACTACTCCGACCGGCCCGTGGTGCTCGCGAGCGCCGGCATCGGGATCACGCCCATGGCCGGCATGCTGTCCCACCTGGTGAAGTCCGGCTCGCAGCGGAAAGTCATGTTCCTGCACGCGGACGACTCCCCCGGCTCCTTCGCCCTGCGGAACCAGGTGACGGCTGACCTCGCCGCGCTGCCGGAAGCCTCCCTCAACGCGTGGTTCCTGAATCCCGATGGTGCCCCGTCCGCCGCGGATGGAAGTGGCGGGACGGTGCACTCAGGGTTCATGAACGTCAAGGATGTCCAGCTGCCGTCCGACGCCGAGTATTACCTTTGCGGCCCGCTGCCGTTCATGCAGGCCGTCCGGACTGGCCTGGTGGGCGCAGGCGTGCCGCCCAGGGACATCCAGTAAGAAGTCTTCGGGCCCGATCTCTGGCTGGCCGACTACCAGTAGGCGGGAATGTGCTGGGCGGAAGGACTTCCACCGGCACCATGTCAGCCGCGGTCAGCCCGCCGTCCCCGGCGGGTGGCGGGCTCCGCGTCAGCCTGGATGGCAGGCTGGCCGGCAGGTTCGACGGCGGCGCGCCGACGGCGTTCCTCAAGCGCGGCTGCGGCGAGCGCCCCGTTGTCCGCAACATCCTCCGCGTGGTGGCTCCCGCCGTCGTGCGTTCCGTCCTGACGTCCGGTGTCCAATGACTGGGCGCCCGCTGCCTTGACTCCCGTGGCTTTGACCACCAGCACGGCGATCAGGGTGGTAACGGGGATGGCCAGGACCAGCCCGATGGAGCCAACCAGCGTGCGGATGACTTCCTCGGACAGTTCGGCGCTGGTGAGGGTGTCCATCAGGGGCCGGTCGTAGAGCATCACGATGATCAGGATTGGCAGCGCCGCGCCGGCGTAGGCAAAGGCGATGGTGTACACGGTGGAGGCGATGTGGTCCCGGCCAATCCGCATGGCGGAGGTGAACAGCTTCCGGGCGCTGCTGGCCGGTGCCAGTTCGTAGAGCTCCCAGACAGCCGAGGACTGCGTGATGGTGACGTCGTTGAGGACGCCCAGGCCGGAGATGATGAGGCCGCAAAGGATCACCCCGGAGATGGAGATGTTGGACGACGTGTTCACCAAAGTGGCGGCGTCATGGCTGCCTACGCCCGCGAGGTTGGCGGCGTCCGTGGCCCAGGCGGCCAGCAGGGCGGTGATGGCCAGCCCGAAGATGGTGCCCAAAAGCGCGGTGGACGTTCGTGCGGAAAAGCCGTGGGCGAAGTACAGCACCCCGATCATGATCACGGTGGATCCCACCAGGGCCAGCAGCAGGGGCGGCTTGCCCTCCACTAAGCCCGGAAGCAGGAAGTTGGCGAGCACGAAATACGCGCCCACCAGCCCGATCAGGGCACGCAATCCGCGCCACCTGGCGACGGCAATGACCACCACGGCGTAGAGCACGGCCAGCAGGATAATCGGCAGGGTGCGGACGAAGTCCACGAAGATGTAGGCCGGCGATCCCTGCGACCCCGTGGCGCCCTGGACGTTGGAGAGGTTCAGGTAGCGGATTTGGTCCCCGGGCTTCACGCCATGGGAGGAGGCGACGTCCGGGTTGATGACCACTTTCACCGGGCTTCCGCCCTTGTCCGGTTCGGTAACGGCGAAGGTGCACTCTGAGCCCTGGCTTGGCGGCTGCTGTGCGGTGCCTGGCTGGCCGGACCCCTGTTGGTTTGAACCCTGCTGGCCGGAACTCTGTTGACCCGTGCCCTGTTGGCTTGAACCCTGCTGGCCGGGCCCCTGCATGCAGCTCCCGGTCAGCACGCTCTGGATGGTGCCCGTATCGAAGGTGACCCCGGGGGCGGTGGAGTACGGATTGGCGAGCGAGATGCCCTCCTTGCTCCCCGAGGGCCAAAGCGCGGCCATCCCGGCCAGGGTCAGCAGCGCCAGGGGAATCAGCACTGCAGCCAAAATGCGGTTCGCCTTGCTGCGGGCAGCCATCGCCTGGGGCGTCGGCTCCGAATGATCCAAGGAAGCGTGGGAGTGACCGGCGCCCATCAGCAGTACAACCTCATGGTTGAACTCTACGTGCGGCGCCATAGGGTTGGTAAATGGACCATCGGGATGGGGAGGTACCAGGCATGGACAACCATGGCAGGGGTGGGGCCGGTTATCGTGGGGCAGAAGTTTCCCCGGCAGGAAGCGCAAAGGCCGGACAGGTGCCGATGGTCCCGGTCCACCAGCCCGTGCTCAGCGTCCTGGATGCCTCCGGTGACACCAAGGGAGTGGTCCTGGTCCTGCACGGCGGCAAGGCCCACTCCCGGGACCCGGTGGAGGCCCGGCACCTGAGCCCGGCGCGCATGGTGCCCTTCGCCCGGCACCTGCACCGTGCGGGCCGGAAACACGGGCTGGCCGTATGGTCCCTGCGCAACAGTGTCCGCGGCTGGAATGGGCCCGACATGTCCCCCTTGCAGGATGCACGGTGGGCGTTGCGGCAAATCGCAGAACGCCACCCCGATGTGCCGGTGTTCCTGCTGGGCCACTCCATGGGCGGCCTGACTGCGGTATGCGCCGCGGACCATCCGCAGGTGGAGGCCGTGGTGGCGCTGGCCCCTTGGCTGGACCCGCAAACCCCTGCGGACAGGGTTACCGGCCGGAAGGTCCTGATCATCCACGGGACCACGGACCACATGACCAGCCCCACGCAGTCCCTTGCCTTCGCCCGGCGCGCCGCTCCGGACGCAGCCAGCATGCAGTACGTGTCCCTGAGGGGCGTGGGGCACTTCATGCTCCGCAAGGTCCGTATTTGGCACACCCTCGCCGCCGGTTTTGTCATCAAGTCCTTCGCCGAGAGTACAGGGGCGGCGGTCCAGCCGTCCCGGGCCTTCACCGGGCTGCTGCCGGACTCCTCCGTCCAGGTCACCCTCTAGGCCGCCCGGCCATGCCCTGGCGTCCTCCATCCAACGACCGCTTCTACCGGCTGATCGTCCGCACCGGGTTGTTCCTCCGCTGGGCCCTGCAACTGGACATCCGCGCAGAGGGCCTGGAGCACCTCCCGGCGGCACCACCCCCGGCCGGCCCGACCCGGCAGGTGACCCCCGGCGGAGGCGCGGTGTTCGCAGTCACGCACTTCAGCTACCTGGACTTCGCCGTCCTTGAGCTGCTCCTGTGGCACCGCAGCCGTGCCCAGCTGCGGTTCCTGGTCCACCAGGGCGCCGCGGACCATTGGCTGGCCGGCCCCGCCATCAGCGCCTCCGGCCAGGTGGTGGTGGGATACACCGATCGCTCCGATGCCTACGGCACCGCCGTGGCCATGCTGCGCGCCGGCGAGTACCTGGCCGTGTTCCCCGAAGCGGGCGTGAGCCGCAGCTTCACGGTCCGCGAGTGCCGGACCGGGGCTGTACGCATGGCGGCGGAGGCGGGCGTCCCGGTCATCCCGGTGGCTGTCTGGGGCGCACACCGGATCCTGACCCGCGGCCATGGCTTCTCCCTGCGGCGCAGCTGGCGCGCTCCCATCCAGGTCCGGGTTGGCGGGCCGATAATGTATCCGCCGGACGTTGACGCGGACACTGCCACGAAGAGGCTGCGCACCACGCTCCAGGCGGGGATTGACCGCTGCATCGCCGGCTTCCCCCTTCAGCCCGGACCAGGGGCGTGGTGGATGCCCGCACACCTGGGCGGCAGCGCCCCCACCGACGCCGAGCGGCAACTGCTGGACGCGGCTGACGCAGCCGCGGGCCGCCGTCGTGCTCCCCGCACAAAGTAGCCGGCTTAAACGGCAATGCCACGCGCCGTCCCAGGGACGGCGCGTGGCACGGCGCTGATGATGTGGACCGGCAGTCGCTAGTCCGAAACCACCAGGGTTTCGGCGCCCGCCAGCCGGGCTTTGCCGCTCTCCAGGAGGGGCTCGACGGCGGCGCGCAGGGCAGTCATGGAATCGTCCAGTTCCAGCATGACCGGGTGCTGGTAGGCGATCAGGGCAAGGATGTCGCGGACGGCTTCGGCGGCATCGTCAGCGGCAAGGGATGGCTCGTGCCCCACGAACACGTCCGTGGGGGTGTCGGCACCCGTTGCCTCTGCGCCCGAGCTGTCCAGATGGGCCGGCGCGGCATCCGGGTCCGCGGGCGCGGCGTAGCTGACCGCGAATGCGCGGATGCGGCCCTTTTTGCTGGGCGCCACTCCCTGGCCGAACGCGGATTCCGGCTGGGCCCGCAGGACGATGGCTCCGTGGGCTCCGGTGAGCTCGTCCAGGAACAGCCTCTGCACCTGGCCCACGGACAGGACGCCCGGGGAGTCCCAGCCGTGGATGGAGGTGTAGTACCGGCCCACCACGTCCGTCAGCTCCACCGAGCCGGTGGCCAGGTCCATCACAATGTCGGAGCCGGCGTTTTCACCGTCAATGGGGCGGCCGCCGTGGTCCTTGTCCGGGAAGACGGGCAGCTTCAGGGCTCCGGGTTCCACGATGACCAGCCGGGAGCGCTGGATCGGCGCCAGCCCGGATTCTTCAGCGAACGCGGCACCGGCGCTGCCGGGTTCCACCTTGGCACGGAGCTTGGTGACGCCCGACGGCGCCTTCTCGGCTTCGCGCCGCAACATGGTCAGGAGGCTCGCCCCAATGCCCGCCCGGCGGTGGTCCTTCGCCACTTCGATGTACGTCCACAGGCGCTCGGGGTGCAGCGAGGCTTCATAGACGACGCCGGCGGCCACGGGAATGCCCACGCCGTCAACGACGTCTTCCGCCACGATGCAGCGGCGCCAGGGCATGCCGTTCCCGCCGTTGGAGGACACTGCGAGCGCGCCACGGAACTGGCGGGCCTGGGCGGTGTCCGGGTCACCCCAGATTTCCAGGAGCGCCAGGTCGTCGCCGTCGCGCCATTCACGGTATTCGATGGCCATGCTCAGGCGCCGATCAGCCGTGCCGCCAGGTAGCCCTCCACCTTGTCCAGGGAGACGCGTTCCTGGCTCATGGTGTCCCGCTCGCGGATGGTGACGGCCTGGTCCTCAAGGGTGTCGAAGTCCACGGTGATGCAGAACGGGGTGCCGATCTCGTCCTGGCGGCGGTAGCGGCGGCCGATGGCACCGGCATCATCGAAGTCGATGTTCCAGTTCTTCCGCAGCTGGGCACCCAGGGCCTTGGCCTTCGGGGACAGGTCCTCGTTGCGGCTCAGTGGCAGCACTGCGGCCTTGACCGGGGCCAGGCGCGGGTCCAGCTTCAGCACGGTGCGGACGTCCACGCCGCCCTTGGCGTTGGGGGCCTCGTCCTCGGTGTAGGCGTCCACCAGGAACGCCATGAAGGAACGGGTCAGGCCGGCCGCGGGCTCGATCACGTACGGGGTGTAGCGCTCGTTGGTGGCCTGGTTGAAGTAGCTCAGGTCCGTGCCGGAGGCCTTGGCGTGGGTGGAGAGGTCGAAGTCGGTGCGGTTGGCGATGCCTTCCAGCTCGCCCCATTCCGAGCCCTGGAAGCCGAAGCGGTACTCGATGTCCGTGGTGCCCTTGGAGTAGTGGCTCAGCTTCTCCTTGGGGTGCTCGTAGAAGCGCAGGTTTTCCTCGCGGATGCCCAGGCCGGTGTACCAGGCCATGCGCTCGTTCATCCAGTACTTGTGCCACTCTTCGTCCGTGCCGGGCTCCACGAAGAATTCCATTTCCATCTGTTCGAACTCACGGGTACGGAAGATGAAGTTGCCGGGCGTGATCTCGTTGCGGAAAGACTTGCCGATCTGGCCGATGCCGAACGGCGGCTTCTTCCGGGACGTGGTGAGGACGTTGTTGAAGTTCACAAAAATGCCCTGCGCGGTTTCGGGGCGCAGGTAGTGCAGGCCTTCCTCGCTGGCCACCGGGCCCAGGTAGGTCTTGAGCAGGCCGGAGAACTCCTGCGGCTCGGTCCACTGGCCGCGGGTGCCGCAGTTGGCGCAGACGATGTCCTTCAGGCCGTTTTCGGCGGGGCGGCCCTTCTTCTCCTCGTACTCTTCCTCGAGGTGGTCCGCGCGGTAGCGCTTGTGGCAGGAGAGGCACTCCACCAGCGGGTCGGAGAAGACCTCCACGTGTCCGGAGGCTTCCCAGACCTGGCGGGGCAGGATCACGGAGGAGTCCAGGCCCACTACGTCTTCGCGGCCGCGGACCATGGACTGCCACCACTGGCGCTTGATGTTTTCCTTCAGCTCGGCGCCGAGGGGGCCGTAGTCCCAGGCAGACCGCGAGCCTCCGTAGATCTCACCGGCCTGGAACACGAAGCCCCTCCGCTTGGAGAGGGAAATGACCTGGTCGAGGACGGATTTTGCTGCCATGGGATAACTCCAATTTCTACAGGGCCGCTGGGTGCGGTCCGCGGGTTGTTCGGGCCCCGGCTGCTCTGTGCCTGGGCACAGCGGGCAACGCGTCGGGGCGGATGAAGGAAGACGGTGAAAGCTCGTGTCCTAGCGTACCGGCCGCTGCCTGCGCAGCGCGCCCCGCGGCCAGGGCAGGGTTGCCAGGATGATGGCGGCGAGGGTCAGCAGGGTCCCCAGGACGGTGGCCGGAGCCACGATGGTGCCGGGTGCGGGGAGCACCAGGTCCAGGGCCAGTGAGCCGAGCAACTGGCCGGCGATCATGCCCAGCCCGGTGACCAGCACGCCCAGGCTGCGGACCAGGAGGGCGCCCAGGCCGATGAAGACGCAGCCCATGGGGCCGCCCAGGTAGTACCACCACTCCCCCGGCAGCGGGTTGGCGGGCCCGGCCACGGCCAGCTTCACCGCGAACGCTGCCCACAGCACAATGCAGCCGGCCACGAAGTTGACCAGCGTGGCGGCGATGGGTGTCCCATAGTGGAGCGTCGCGGTGCCGTTCATAGCCTGCTGGAAACTCATGAGGAAGCCCGCCGCCACCGGCAGGAGCAGGGGAAGCAGCAGCCCGGCCGCGCCGTCCCCCGAGCCTCCGCTGCTGAACCGGGGCGACACCGCCCAAGCCACGGCGGCGATGGTCAGGATGCAGCCGATAATGCGGATGCCCGTCACGGATTTCTTACCGGCCGGCCCGATTCCCAGTCGGTCCACCAGCAGGCCGCTCACCGTCTGCCCGGTGACGGTGGCTACGGTGAAGAGTGCCACGCCCAGGATGCCCACGGTGAAGGACTGGGCAAAGACGAACAGGGCGCCAATGGCGCCCGCCACCACATAGATCCGGGGAAACGCCCGGTTCCGGACTGCGGGGAGGATGTTTGCCAGGCCGGCCCGGCCGCGCGGCAACACCAGGGAAATGATGATCATGACCAGCAGGCCTGTGCTGAAACTCACGGCCGCGGCGGCGATTCCATCGTTGAGCCGGGCACCCAACGCCCCGTTGATCCGCCCTTGGACGGGGATGGCGAGGCCGGAGCCCACGGCCAGGGGCAGGCCTGCGAGTACCGGCAGGCGGGAAGGGGAGGTCATTGAATCCACCTTAGTTCAGGCATTATTGCTCTATGAGCAACCCCATTGACGACGTCCCCATCCGCGACAGCATGATCCGGCTGGGCCAGCTGCTGAAGCTCGCCAACCTCGTGGAGGACGGCGTGGAGGCGGCGGAGCTCATCAAGAACGGGCTGGTCAAGGTCAACGGCGAGATCGACGACCGCCGCGGCCGGCAGCTGCACAACGGGGACACCGTCACCGTTAACGGCCAGACCATCCGGGTGGTGGCACCCCAGGCCGGCTGACGGCGGCAGCTGTTGCGCCGCCGTCGTACGTCCTATTTGTTCAGCACCTCGTGGGTGAGGAACTCCCCCACGTGCCCGATCTCTTGCTGGTTGATGCCGTGCCACATGCCGGTGTAGAGGACCTTGGTGAGCTTGACGTGCTTGCGGACCCAGCCCATGGTGAACTCGATCTTGTCCTGGGTGATCACCGGGTCCTGCTGGTCGCGGCCCCAGAACATGGGCACGGTGCCGTCCAGCTCGTCGTCCTTGAAGGTCGGGTCACCGGCGGCGTCCACCACGAAGCCCGAAAGTCCGACGACGGCGGCAAAGTCCGTGGGCCGCTGGCGCAGGAGCGTGGTGGCCATGGCCATGCCCATGGAGAAGCCCAGGAGGGTCACCGTAGGGTGGCCGGGCTTGATGGCGTCGATCCACTCGAGCACGTAGGCCGAGGCCTTCTTGACCCGGTCCAGCGAGTATTCGATGGATGCGGTCAACGGGAACCAGGTGAAGCCCGGACCCATGGCGATGGGCGCGCGGAGGGACGCGACGGCGAAGTCCCCGGGCAGCATGTCCGCCAGGCTGAGCAGGTCCTGCTCATTGGCGCCGTAGCCGTGGAGCAGGACCAGCAGCGGCTTGCCGGCACGCTGGTCTTCCGGATGGGACCACAGGACAACGGGGGCAGGAAATACTTCGGCGTCAGTCATGGTTTCCATTCATACCAGTTACTTGGAAGTAACAACCTACGTTCGCGTAGGCAGCGAGGCGGAAGGCAGGATAGGACCGTGACTGACGCAAGTGCCATCCAGACCCCCTCCGCGCACCCCGGTTCCCACCCCTGGACCCGGTACGTGGCGATGGGTGATTCCTTTACCGAAGGCATCGGTGATCCCGAGCCGTCAAGCCCCGGCGGCCACCGCGGCTGGGCCGACAGGGTGGCCGAGGAGCTGGGCCGCACCCAGCCGGACTTCGCCTATGCCAACCTTGCCGTGCGAGGCAGGCTGCTCCAGCAGATCGTGGACCAGCAGCTGGCTCCCGCCTTGGAACTGAAGCCGGACCTGGTCACCCTGTCCGCGGGCGGCAACGACCTGATCCGTCCCGGCGGCGACCCCGACGCGCTGGCCGAGAAGCTCGATTCCGTGGTCCAAATCCTGTCCATGGGCGGAACCACGGTGGTCCTGTTCAACGGGCCGGATACGGGATCGTCGGTACTCAGCCGGATCCGCAGCAAGGTGGCCATCTACAACGAAAACCTGCGGACGGTTGCCGCGCGTCATGACGCGGTGATCGCTGACATGTGGTCCCTGCGGCAGCTGAGCGACCCGCAGATGTGGGACCAGGACCGCCTGCACTTCTCCCCGCTGGGACACCACACCATCGCAGCCATGGTGCTGGACGCGCTCAACGTGGAGCACTCCCTGGAACCGCTGCAGCCCAAGCCGCTGCCGCCGCGCACCTGGCGCGAGGCCAGGAGCGGGGACCTGGTGTGGGCCCGCGAGTACTTCGTGCCGTGGGTGCTGCGCCGGCTGCGCCACCAGTCGTCCGGGGACGGCATTACGGCCAAACGGCCGACGCCGGGTCCCGTCTTCGGCCCGGGCGTTCCGTTGGGTTCCGGCGAGGGTCCGCTGGGATCGGCCGAGCCCAGCCGCCGGTAGGGCTGCCGGGGTTACGCTGGAAGGACAACACACGAGAGGCGCGGCACCGTGAGCAGCTTGTTTTTCTGGATCATCATCCTGTCCTTCGTGGTCCCCATGGCCATGCGGGCGTACCGGCGCTCCATGGCACGCCGGGACCGGGACCAGGGCTTGCCCGGACCGTTTTCCGGGCCGGGCCAGTTCCCGGGGCAGAACCAGTTCCCCGGGCCGGACCAGTACCCGGGTTATGGCCAGTTCCCGGGCTCGGCCGGGCCGCAGAACCGCCAGCCCCGCGACGGTTACACCCAGCAGGACTACTTCTCCGGCGGCTTCCGCCAGCCCGGCCAGCCGCCGCAGCCCTATGGCGGGCAGCAGCTGCCGCCGTACCAGTACGGACAGCCGCCCATGCCAGACCCCCGGTTCGGTGCTGGATCACAGGAATTCGGGCAGGAACCGCCGTTCCAGCAGCCGGGGCACCAGCAGCCTGGCCAGGGGTATCCGCAGCCAGGTCAAGGTCAGCCGGGACGTGCCCAATCCTCCGGGCCTGCCACTCCCCCGCCTCCTTCGGCGCCGCAGGGGTTCCGGGCACGCAAGCTCGCGGAACTGGACCAGCAGTACACCAACGGTGAGCTGTCCATGGAGGAGTACATGAAGCGCCGCGGCGACATCATGAACGGCTAACCAAACTTGCTTAACAAGCAGGCCGGGGACCGGTTTTGAACTGGTCCCCGGCCTGCTTGTTTTTGTTTAATCCATCTGGCTGGCCGCTTGGTTCAACCTAGCCTGCTAGTCCACCTGGGGGAAGCCCAGGTCAATGACGGAGGTTGATGGGTCCGGCCAACGGGTGGTCACCACTTTGCCCCGGGTGTAGAAGCGGATGCTGTCGGGTCCGTACATGTGGGTGTCGCCGAACAGGGAGTTCTTCCAGCCGCCAAACGAGAAGGTGCCCACCGGGACCGGGATGGGCACGTTGACGCCCACCATGCCCGCTTCGACATCGAACTCGAACTGCCGCGCCGCTCCGCCGTCGCGGGTGAAGATGGCGGTGCCGTTGCCGAACTGGTTGTCGTTCACAAGCCGGACTGCGTCGGTGTAGGTGTCCACGCGGACCACGGACAGGACCGGGCCGAAGATTTCGTCGTCGTACACCTTCATGCCTGGCTTGACGTGGTCCACCAGGCTGACGCCGATAAAGAACCCGTTGGAGTCGAACTGCTGCGAGCGCCCGTCCACCACCAGAGTTGCGCCTTCGCCTTCCGCTCCCGCCACGTAGGAAGCTACGCGTTCCCGGTGCTCCGCAGTGATCAGGGGGCCCATCTGCGAGGTGGGATCCGTGCCGTCACCAATCTTGAGATCGGCCATGCGGCTGGAAATCGCCTTCACCAGGTCGTCGGCAATGTTGCCCACTGCCACCAGGACGCTGACAGCCATGCAGCGTTCGCCGGCGGAACCGTAGGCAGCGGAAACCGCGGCGTCGGCAGCCATGTCCAGGTCGGCGTCGGGAAGCACCACCATGTGGTTCTTGGCACCGCCCAGTGCCTGCACGCGCTTGCCGTGCTCAGCTGCCCGCTTGTAGATGGACTGGGCCACGGGGGTGGACCCGACGAAACTCACAGCCTTGACGTCAGGGTGCTCCAAAAGGACGTCGACGGCTTCCTTGTCCCCCTGGACCACATTCAGCACGCCGGCCGGGAGTCCCGCTTCGGCGAAGGCCTCCGCGATGAACACGGCCGCGGACGGATCCTTTTCACTCGGCTTCAGCAGCACCGTGTTGCCGCAGGCCAGGGCGCTGCCGATCATCCACAGTGGCACCATGGCGGGGAAGTTGAACGGGGTAATGCAGGCCACCACGCCCACCGGCTGGCGGATGGAATGGACGTCAATGCCGCTGGAGACCTGCTCCGACCGCTCGCCTTTCAGCATGTGGGACAGGCCGGTGGCGAAATCGATGTTTTCCAGGCCGCGGGCTATCTCGCCTTCCGCGTCGGAGAGGACCTTGCCGTGCTCGCTGGTCAGGATCGCGGCGAGTTCGGACTTCCGCTGGTTCAGGATGTCGCGGACCTTGAAGAAGATGGTGGTGCGCTTGGCCAGGCTCGTGGCGCGCCATGCGGGCAGCGCGGCGCGGGCTGCCGCGATGGCTTCCTCTGTCCGGGCCGCGGAGGCGAGCGCCACCTGCTTCTCCTGCTGGCCGGTGGCGGGGTTGAAGACGGGACCGAAACGATCGGCATCGGTGACGCGGGCGCCGTTGATGTAGTGCGGGATGGTTTCCAAAAGAGTCTCTTTTCCTGCGGTGCTTGCTGCGTGGTTGGTTGGCCAGCGGAGCTGGTTCGACGGTGGGGTTAGTTGGACGCCGTCCGGTCGGCGGCCTCGAGCGAGCCGTCCACGAGCTTGATGATCATGGAGCAGTCCTTACCCGCGTCCCCGGCATCGATAAGCCGCTGGAACAGCTGCTGGACGTGCTTGCCGATCTCCAAGGGTGTGCCGGTGTCTTCGGCGGCGCTGATGGCCAGGCCGATGTCCTTGTTGGCGAGTTCGGTGGTGAAGGTGGGTGCAAAGTCGTTGTTCGAGGCCGCCGTGGGAACCACACCGGGCACGGGGTACCAGGTCCGGAGCGCCCATGAATCCCCCGAGGAAACCGAGGCAATGTTCCAAAAGACCTGCTTGTCCAGGCCCAGGCGGTCAGCCAGCACAGCGCCTTCAGCAGTGGAGGCAAGGTTGATGAAAAGCATCAGGTTGTTGCAGATCTTGGCCGCCTGTCCCGTGGTGGGGCCGCCGGTGGGGATGATGTTGCCGGACATGGGACCGATGTAGCCGGCAGCGTCCTTGACGGCACCTTCTTCCCCGCCCACCATGAATGTCAGGGTTCCGGCCTCCGCGCCGCTCATCCCGCCGGATACCGGCGCGTCCACGAAGCGGAAGCCGGCGGCAGCAGCGGCGTCGTGCAGTTCCTGGGCGGAGGCGATGTCGATGGTGGAGGAGTCAATGAGCAGCGTGCGCTTGTCCGCGTGCGCCAGGACCCCGTCCGCACCCAGATACACTGCCCGGGCGTGCTCGCCCTTGGGGAGCATGGTGAACACCGCGTCCGCTCCCTCCACCGCTTCAGCGATGCTGGCGGCCCGCTTGACGCCACCTGCTGCAGCGGCTTCCAGGGCTGCCGGGTTGAGGTCAAAGCCGCGGACGTCGTGCCCGGCCTTCACCAGGTTCACCGACATGTGGCCGCCCATGTTGCCCAGGCCGATCCAACCGATAACTGCCATGCGTAAGCTCCTTTGCTTCCATTCCGGCGCTTCTGCCGGCATGCCTGTGTCAACCATCACACCGTGCTAGGGTGCAATCAAGGGGAAAAATCACAGACACTCTGTGCATTGATGCACATCAAGGGAAGGTCCGGCGTGGACTCCAGACGGCTGCCGAGCCCTGACGACCTGCTCATCCTTCTGACGGTTGCACGCCTGGGCCGGTTCAATGCGGTGGCCGAGAGCCTCGGGACCACCCACACCACCATTTCGCGCCGGATCCTCGCGCTGGACAAGCAGCTGGGCGGACGCACGCTGGAGCGCAGCCCGCACGGCTGGGAGCTGACCCAGCTGGGTGCTGCCGCCGTGGACGCGGCCGAGGCGATCGAGAGCACGCTCGGCTCGCTGTCGGGCCTGATCAGCCAGGACCAGAGCGCCCTTGCAGGCCTGGTCCGGGTCGCCACCACCGACGCAGTGGGAGCGGTATTCGTCACCCCGGCGCTGGTACGGCTCCAGCAGCAGAACCCCCAACTGAACATCGAAATGCTCAGCGCCACCCGGAAAGTCAGCCAAAACCGGTCCGGGGTGGACCTGGAGATCGTGGTGGGCCGGGCCGACGTCAGCACTGCCCAGACCATCTTCCTTAGCAACTACTACCTGCGCCTCTACGCCAGCCAGGACTATGCGGCGCGGCACGGCCTGCCGGAAGCGCTCGACGACGTGGGGCAGCACGCGTTTGTCTCTTACGTCGAGTCTGCGCTGCAGGTGGCGGAACTGGGCCCCCGCTGGTCATCGCAGCTGCCGATGCCCCGGACAAGTTTCCAGGCCACCAGCGTCTTCGCCCAGGTGGAGGCGGTGCGCCAGGGCGCCGGCATTGGCCTGCTGCCCAACTTCATGGTGGCGGACCGGGAGGACTTCGTTCCCGTCCTTGCCGGCGACTTCGAGCGCCAGCTCCCCATCTGGGCCGTTGCCCGTCCGGAGTCGCTCCGGTCGGCCCGCGTGCAGGCGGTGATCGCGGCCCTGAAGGACGAGCTGAAGGAGCGCGCCGGACTGCTGGCAGGCTGAGTCAGGCCTGGAAGAGCCGGCGCACCACTTCCCCGGCCGCGAGTGCATCCAGGCCCTCGTTAATCTCGCTCAGTGGCCGCGTGTCGGTGTGCAGCAGTTCAACCGGCAGCCTCCCTTCCCGCCAGTACCCCAGGTACTCCGGAATGTCGCGGGCGGGAACGGCGTCACCCATGTAGGAGCCCAGCAGCCGCTTGCCTGCTCCCGCGAACTGGAGGGCCGGGACGGTCAACTCGGCGGACGGGTGCGGAAGGCCCACCGAGACCACAGCCCCGCCCCGGGTGACGCGCTCCAGGCAGGACGCGATCACGCCTGCCGAGCCCACCGCTTCGATGGCAACGTCCACTCCGTCGCCCGAAGCTTCCCCAATCAGCCGGGCGGCGTCGTCCGGCGTACCCACCGCGGTGGCACCGGCGTCACGGGCCAGTTGGTGTTTGCCCTGGTTCGGATCGATGGCAATTACGCTGGCAGCTCCGGCCAGGCGTGCCGCCATCACGGCGGACAGCCCCACCGCGCCCAGGCCGAACACTGCCACGTGCTGCCCCTGGCTGACTCCTGCCGTGTTGAACACCGCGCCCATTCCGGTAAGCACGGCGCAACCAAACATTGCCGCGACCGTGTCCGGGACGTCGTCGTCAATCACCACCACTGATTCCCGCGCAACCACCGCATAATCAGCGAAGGCGGAAACGCCAAGGTGGTGGTTGATCCGCTCCCCCTCCGGCGTCCGCAACAGTGCCGGACCATGGAGCAGGTCACCGGATCCGTTCACCTCAGCTGCCCGGTGGCAAAGCGCGGGCCGGCCGGCCAGGCAGGCCCGGCAATGGCCGCAGCTGGGTACGAACACCAGCACCACGTGGTCGCCAACGGACACGTCCTCCACCCCCTCGCCCACGGAGACTACGCGCCCCACCGCCTCATGGCCCAGGGCCATGGGAAGCGGCCGGACCCGTGAGCCGTCCACTACGGAAAGGTCCGAGTGGCACAGGCTCGAATAGGTGATGGCAACCCCCAGTTCGCCGGCACGGGGCTCCGGCTGATTGAGCTCCTGCACCAGCAGCGGCCGGGCATCTGCGTAACTGCTTTTACCGGAAGTGTTTCCCGCGGCGGGGACCGTTGCGTACAGGACGGCGGCTTTCATGGAAT
Source organism: Arthrobacter sp. E1SS-5 (assembly GCF_057073715.1). Taxonomy (NCBI): domain Bacteria; kingdom Bacillati; phylum Actinomycetota; class Actinomycetes; order Micrococcales; family Micrococcaceae; genus Arthrobacter; species Arthrobacter sp. E1SS-5. The sequence goes on along the minus strand of NZ_CP172703.1, from coordinate 1,424,045 downwards.
CCCTACTTCTTGCTGGCGGCCAGCAGGTCGGCGGTGCCCTGGGCGTCGGCGGCATCCACGTCGTGGAGCGAAACGCCGCGGGTCTCCTTCAGGAAGAAGACCGCGACGGCGGTGATGGCGCACGCGATGAGCAGGTAGACGGCCACGGGAACCGAGGACTTGTAAGTGCCCAGGAGTGAGGCGGCGATGATCGGCGCCAGGGAGCCGGCCACGATCGAGGTCACCTGGTAGCCCAGGGAGACGCCTGAGTAGCGCATCCGGGTGGGGAACATCTCCGCCATGATGGCAGGTTGTCCGGCGTACATAAAGGCGTGGAACACCAGGCCGATCATGATGGACGCCAGGATGATGAAGTCGTTCTTCGTGTCCATCATCGGGAAGGCAAAGAAGCCCCACGTGGCACCCATGATGGCGCCGGCCATGTAGACGGGCTTGCGTCCAAAACGGTCCGAGAGCTTGCCGATCATGGGCACCACGGCGAAGTGGACGGCATGGGCCAGGAGCAGCAGGAGGAGGATGCGGGTAGTGTCCGCCTGAACCACGGTCTTGAGGTAGGTGATGGAGAACGTCACCACCAGGTAGTACAGGATGTTCTCCGCGAACCGCAGGCCCATGGCGGTGAAGACCCCGCGCGGGTAGCGGCGGAAGACCTCGGCCACGCCGTAGCCCTTGTGGCCGGCATCCACTTCCTTGCGGGCTTCGAGGAAGATGGGCGCGTCGTTGACCTTGGTCCGGATGTAGTAGCCGATCAGGACGATCACCGCGGACAGCCAGAAGGCCACGCGCCAGCCCCATCCGAGGAAAGCTTCCTGGGTCAGGGTGGAGGACAGGACGAACAGCACCGCCGTGGCGAGGAGGTTGCCCAGGGGCACCGCTGACTGCGGCCAGCTGGCCCAGAATCCGCGGGACTTGCTGGGGCTGTGCTCTGCCACGAGGAGGACGGCGCCGCCCCATTCCCCGCCAACAGCGAAGCCCTGCGCAAACCGGAGGATGACCAGCAGCGCCGGAGCCCAGTAGCCGATCTGCGCGAACGTGGGCAGGCAGCCCATCAGGAAGGTGGAGACTCCCACGAGGATGATGCTCAGCTGCAGCAGCTGCTTGCGGCCGAACTTGTCGCCGAAGTGGCCAAAGACGATGCCACCGATGGGGCGGGCCACGAAGCCGACGGCGTAGGTGAGGAAGGCGGCGATGATGCCGTCCAGTTCGGTCCCGGCGTTGGGGAAGAAGGCCTTCCCGAACACCAGGGTGGCGGCGGATGCGTAGAGGAAGAACTCGTACCACTCCACGACGGTGCCGGCCATGGAGGCCGTTACCACCTTTTTCAGGCCTGACGCCTTGACGTCGGTTTCCTCGGTGCGCCTTGCGGCGGAACGTTCCGTACTCATGCGAACTCCTTCGGCGTCGTCGTCGACACCACGGGGACAGTCGATGGCAGCCGCGTGTGATGTACACCACGAAAGCCGGCTTCGATGAGTATGGTCTGCCCGCCCATGCAACCTCAACGCCCATTAGTGCAGAAGGCATCTGCAGGAATGCACATTGTTGGGAGTGTGCTGGGTGATCCTAGACTAGGAAGCTGCTCCTCAGCTGTGCCCCCAGCTGGCCGATTTCGGTGAGGAATCCGTCGTGGCCGATGGGCGCCTGGATGAGGTGGACGTCCACGTCGCCGGGCAGCGCCTGCGCCAGCTCCCGCGACTGGCTTGGGAAGTAGAGCCGGTCGGAGTCGACGGCGGCCACGAAGAAGCGTGCAGTAGCACCGGCCAGGGTTTCGGCCAGGGTTCCCCGGCCGCGGCAGACGTCATGGCTCATTAGCGCTTCGGTCAGGGCGATGTAGCTGTTGGCGTCAAAGCGCTTCACGAGCTTGTTGCCCTGGTGGTCCAGGTAGCTTTCCACTTGGTATCGGCCGCGGGTTGCCAGCACTTCCCCCTGGAGGGGCGACTCGGATTCCTGGGCTGCCCGGCCGAAGCGGCCTTCCAGTTCGGCAGCGGACCGGTAGGTGATGTGGGCGATGCGCCGGGCAAGGGCCAGGCCCTCTTCAGGGCACGGACCGCCGTAGTAGTCGCCGCCGTTGAAGTTTGGATCCTGCCGGATGGCCAGGGTCTGGGCCTGGGCGAAGGCGATCTGTTCTGCAGTGCTCGCCGCACCCACGGAGATCACGGCGCAGCGCTGCACTCTGTCCGGGTAGGTCACTGCCCATTCCAGTGCGCGGGCGCCGCCCATGGAGCCGCCAAGGACGGCGAACCAGCTCTTGATTCCCAGCTGGTCTGCCAGCCGGGCCTCCGCCACGGTGCTGTCCCGCAGCGTGACCAGGGGGAAACGGGAACCCCAAGGCGCTCCGTCGGGGGCGGGTGAGGAGGGGCCTGTGGAGCCGTAGCAGCCGCCAACGATGTTGATGGACACCACGAAGAAACGGTCAGTGTCCACGGGGGCGCCGGGGCCGGCCAACTGCTCCCACCAGCCTTCTTCGTCGGTGTCTCCCCGGGTCACATGGGTGCTGCCGGTGAGCGCGTGCTCGATCAGGATGGCATTGCTGGCGTCCGCGTTGAGGCTGCCCCAGGTTTCATAGGCCAGCGTGACGTCCGGCAGGTATCCCCCGGCCTCGAGCTCCAGTCCCCCAATGGAGGCGTAGCGGACAATTCCGTGTTCGGGGATGGTGGTTGGGGCGACGGTAACCGTCATGGCAAGACCTCTTCTACGCGCTTGCCTGCCGTCGTCTGACCGGCAGGCCAGGTCCTCACCCGGGGCACCCCACCGCGGATGGAGGGTTGCCGGCCAGCAAGCCGGGGCTGTCACTGGCACTCATGACCTGGATCGAGTGTACGAAAAACCACCCGGTCCAAGCCAAGAGTGTGACTGGTTATGACTTCCCAACTTGCTGCCCGCCACGCTTTACCGCCCAAGTAGTGGCCCGGCGTCGTGCTTTACGCTTCTAGGCGCTTTTCGCAGCCCTAAAGCCTGCTTCCAGGTCGGCGAGGATGTCGTCGATGTGTTCCAGGCCCACGGAAAGCCTGACGAGTCCCGGGTGCACCCCGGCCACTGCCTGCTGCTCCGGCGAGAGCTGGCTGTGCGTGGTCGACGCCGGGTGGATGACCAGGGAGCGCACGTCGCCGATGTTGGCCACATGGGAGTGCAGTTCCAGGGCGTCGACGAAGCGTTTGCCCGCCTCCGCTCCGCCGGCCAGGTTGAAGGCGACAACGGCGCCCGTGCCCTTGGGCCCGTACTTGCGGCCACGCTCGTACCAGGGACTGGACGGCAGCCCCGCGTAGGCGACCGATTCGACGTCGTCCCTTGCCTCAAGCCAGCGCGCCACTTCCGTGGCGTTGGCCACGTGGCGTTCCACCCGCAGGCTCAATGTCTCCAGGCCTTGGGAAATCAGGAAGGCATTGAAGGGCGAGACCGCCGAGCCCAGGTCGCGCAGGAGCTGGACGCGCGCCTTGAGGATGTAGGAAAGGTTGGCCCCCAACGCGCAGCCGGCTCCCAGGTCGCGTGCGTAGACCAGTCCGTTGTAGGTGGGATCCGGGGTGTTGAAGCCTGGGAACCGTTCCGGGTCCTTGCTGAAATCGAATTTGCCGGAATCGACGATCACGCCGGCAATGGCTGTGCCGTGGCCGCCCAGATATTTGGTGGCTGAGTGGATCACGATGTCCGCTCCCCACTCCAGCGGGCGGATCAGGTACGGGGTGGAGAGGGTGTTGTCCACGATGAGGGGCACGCCGGCCTGGTGGGCGACCTCTGAGATGCCCTCGATGTCCAGGACGTCCTGGCGCGGGTTGGAGACCACTTCACCAAAGAAGAGCTTCGTGTTGGGCTGGACGGCGTTGCGCCACTGGTCCAGGTTGTCGGGGTCCTCCACGAACGTAACGGAGATGCCGAACTTCTTCAGGGTGTGGGCGAACAGGTTATAGGTACCGCCGTAGAGGCTGGGGCTGGCCACGATGTGGTCGCCGGCCTCCGCGATGTTCAGGACCGCGAACGTTTCGGCGGCCTGGCCGGAACTGAGCAGCAGCGCAGCAAGGCCGCCTTCAAGGCTGGCGATCCGCTGTTCCACGGCGTCCTGCGTGGGGTTGCCGATGCGGGTGTAGATGGGCGCCAGTTCGGACAGTGCGAAGCGGTTTGCTGCGCTCTCGGCCGTAGGGAACACGAAGGACGTGGTCTGGTAGATGGGCAGGGCACGGGCTCCCGCGGCACTGTCCACTTCCTGGCCGGCGTGGATTTGGCGGGTTTCGAAGGACCAACCGTTGGACATCCAAAATCTCCTTTGACATGGGCCCGGCATGCTCACCGGCAGTGCGGGCCGCGCTTGCTTCCGGCTCTTGCCGGACAGCCAGGTCTTCACCCGGGGCACCCCACCGCGGATGGAGGGTTGCCGGCCAGCAGAGCCGGGGCTTGGCGCTGGCACTCATGACCTGCGGCAAGTCTAGGAACAGCGCCGTTGTGATGAACAGGATTGTGACGAACATGGTCTTTTAGGCGGCCTTTCCATGTCCTCTGACGGCGCGCAAATCCAGTAAGGGTACCCTTAGCTGAGAGCCGCATCACAAAGTGCCAAGATGTTGCCATGCGCATGGATCACGTCTCTTACGCCTGTGAACACGACGGCCTCGCGGCCACCACCGAACGTATTGCAACTGCCCTCGGCGTTGAGGCAGTGAAGGGCGGGGTACACCCCCGGTTCGGAACCCGGAATATGATCATCCCGCTCGCCGGTCACAAGTACCTCGAGGTTGTGGAGGTCCTGGACCACCCTGCATCGGACAAGGCACCGTTTGGGCAGGCCGTACGGGCCCGTTCCGCGGCAGGCGGCGGCTGGATGGGCTGGTGCGTCGAAGTGGACGACCTCGCCCCCTTCGAGGAACGCCTCGGCCGGTCCGCCGTCAACGGCAACCGCAAGTTCCCGGACGGGCGGGAGCTGGTCTGGAAGCAGATTGGCATCCTGGGCCTCATCGCCGATCCCCAGGTCCCGTACATGCTCAAGTGGGAGGGTGATCCCTCACTTCACCCGTCCAACGCCTACGAGAGCAGCCTCAAAATGAGCTGCCTGACCATCGCGGGCTCCGCGTCCCGTGTCACGGAGTGGCTGGGTGAGCCGGTGGAGAAGCCGCTTGAGGATGTTGCTGTCGAGTGGGTCGCCCCGCACGGAACGCCCGGCATCCTGTCGGTCACGTTCGAAACCGCCAACGGGGCTGTCACTCTCTGACGCTCCAGCCCTGTTCCCTTCGGAGATGGGTGCGCCGGGTCCATGCCCGGATAATCTTCGGCCGCCATGAGGTGGTGACAACGGCGTCACCATCCCATGGCGGCCGAATTCATTTAAGTGGTACTCGCTTTTGCTGGGCCACATATAGTTCTGCGCCACACATACTCCTTTGGGCACCGTGCACTTTGGCTGCGGCATGCAACCTTCGCATCGAAACCGCACGACGGCGGCGGGCGGGCTTTGTGCTCCGGCTGGCGGGTTCCGGCGCTGCCTATGTTCCCTTTCGCGCCGCACATATTTCTGCGCCACACATATTCCTTTTCGGGACGAGTGTGAGGGGTGCGAAAAGGAACGTGCGCCGCGAAAGGTATGACGGCGGTACTAGGCTGGCGCGCCCTCAGGGGCCGGTCCATGCCGCAGGTCTGCATGACAGATTGATTGTCAGTGCCTCGAGGGATGATGTTCGTATGGGAATCAGCAGCGGTGTGGGGGCAGGTGCGGAGGGTATTCATGCCTCCGTGGGTGCCCTTGATGCCCTGGACCGTGAAGATGCTTTCCTGGCCTCCGGTATTGCTCTTGGTTCGGGGGCTGCTGTCGGTCCCGATGTTGATGTGTTGCAGCGGCGGTATGAGATCCGGCTGGAAAGGCTCGAAGTTATCGCCCGGCTGGAGGCGCGGCTGTCCGCAATGAAAGCCCGGGACGCCGCCGAGGCCATCGGGTTCCAGCAGGATCTCATACCGCCGGACGCGTCCGTCACGGACCGGACCTACGCGGAGATGTCCACGGTGGAGGAGATCGCCGGGGTCCTGACCATCAGCTCCGCCGCCGCAGGTGCGTTTCTGGAACAGTCCCGGAAGGTTTGCTCCCTGCCACCCGTCTTCGAGGCCCTGGCCGCCGGCGGCATGTCCTGGCAGCACGCAAAGGTCATCGCGGACGAAACCGAAGGCCTCCACCCGGCCGGTGCTGCCGCCCTGGTGGCGCACTTCTTCGACCCCGACGCACCCCACCCCGCCCGCGGGGCAGCCCCTGGCGAACTCGTCCCCTCCCGCTTCCGCGCCAAGGTCCGTGGCTGGCGTGAACGCCACCACCCCGAAACCATCGAAAAACGCCACGCCAAAGGTTTTGCTGACCGGCGGATGGAATACACTCCGGACAAGGACGGCATGGCCCGGGTCACGCTCTACCTCCCCGGCGACACCGCCTGCGCCATCTGGAACCGCACCACCGCCACCGCCCGCGGCCTCCAAGGCCCCAACGAACCACGCACCATCACCCAACTCCGCCCCGACATCGCAGCATCACTCCTCCTCAGCACCGGCAACGCCATGGAGACCAACCGCAACACCACCGCCGCAGCAACAGAGCCGGTCAGCAACGACGAAGGAACCGGTAAGGACGACGGAACCGGCACCGCTGCCGGTTCGCGGCCCATCCGGGAAATCGGGAAAGTCCCCACGCCGCGGGCTGATGTCCTGGTCATGGTGCCGGTACTCTCGCTGCTCGGGGCGACCGATGAGCCGGCAGTACTTGACGGACTCGGCCCCATCCCCGCGTCAATGGCCCGGAAACTCGTCGCCGACGAGGCGGAGTCCTTCTACCGCGTCCTCGTCGACCCCCGCGACGGGGCACCGCTGGAAATCGGCCGCAAGAACTACCGGCTGACGGAGACCATCAAACGCTGGATCAGGATGCGCGACGCCAAATGCACCTTCCCCGGCTGCACCAACCGCACCCCGGACAACGAAACCGACCACCTCCGAGCCTGGGAACACGGCGGCACCACCGGCACCACCAACCTGGCCCAACTCTGCCCCAAACACCACCGGCTCAAACACCACAGCCAATGGACACCAGGCCCGGCCACCAACAATGAACCACCCGGCTGGACCTCACCCACCGGCCGCCACTACCAACCCGAACACCCCCACCCCGAACCAACACTTTTACCACCGGGAATCCTGCATGCGGAAGCTATCGCGGGTGCCATGGCCGTGGATCCTCCGAGCGGTTCCAGGGTCCCTGATCCCGGCGTGGAATCAAGTGCAGCTGGTTCATCGGATGCCGGGGCTCAACTCGATGCCGCAGCTGAAATGGAGCCTGCCGGAAACGCGGAGGATATCCAGTGGCAGCAACTGCTGGAGGACATGCCGGACTGGCCCGACCCGCCACCTGAAGAACCACCCGGCAAGTATCTGCTCGATCCGAGCGAACTGCCCGTATCAGACCCACTGTGGGAGGACTTCTACGCGCAGCCGTTTGTTCTGCCGGCTGACCCGCAAGCGGATTCCTGGTTGCAGCTGTCGCAGATGTGAAAGCAGCAACGCCTTCTCCCAGCAGTTCACTGTCCGGGAATCGGGCAGGATGTCTGGCGAGAGGTGCGGCAAAGGCGGCGCCGGGGGGCTTACGGCCCGCCGAGCAGGCGCAACGCAGGTTAGATGAGCCATCCCTGCGGACAGCGGCCCCATCTGAAGTTGCGGCGCTAGCCCAACCTGCTAACCCAACCCAACGGCCTTGCCGAAGAGGCTGAACCCAACGAACGCCACGATGTCCAGCAGGGCATGGGCGATCACCAGTGGCATGACTCGCCGTGTCCGGGTGTACAGCCAGGCGAACACGATTCCCATCACCACGTTGCCGAAAAACGGCCCGAAGCCTTGGTACAAGTGGTAGCTGCCGCGGAGCACCGAGCTCACGGCGATGGCCAGCGGCATGCTCCAGCCGAACTTGCCAAAGCGGTCCAGGAGGTAACCCACCACAATGACTTCCTCGAGCACCGCGTGGCGGATGGCGGACAGGATGAGGACGGGAACGGTCCACCAGTAGGCATCGAGAGCGCTGGGAATGATGGCCGTGGTGATGCCCAAGGCCCGGCCGGCCGCATAGAGCCCCAGTGAAGGTATACCGATCAGTGCAGCCAGTCCCAGGCCCTGCAGCAGGTCGCGGCCGGGCCGGGCGAAGTTGAACCCCAGTTTCTGGAATGCGGAGCGTGAACCGGCTTCACCCGGCACCGCCTGGCGCTGGTCGGTGAGGAAGTAGAGGACCAGCAGCACCGGCACCAGCGCAAAGATGATGTCCAGCAGCTGGTAGGTCAGGTCGAAGTACTCCCGCGTGCTCTGCGAGCGGTTCAGGGTGGACGTTCCCTCGGCCAGGGGCGCCCGGGTCATCTTGTCGAGCAGTTGCACCACGGAATAGACAGCCGACTGGCCCAGGGACAGGCCCAGGACGATCCAGACTTCGAGCCGCAGGCGACGGCGGGAGGGAACCAGCATGTTCCCATCTTGCCTTCAGTTTCTGGATCCGGCCTGATGAAACTGCCGAAGCAACCACCTACCGCCAGAACTCGGCCGAATCAGGCGGGCGCGACGATCACTTCCGTGCCATTGGCCTCGAACGCAGCCTTGTCGCGGGGCGAAATCCCGCTGTCAGTAATCAGCCGGGTGAAGTTGTAGCCGTCCATGGTGGCGAAGGCACGCACTCCTACCTTGGAGGAATCCGCGATGACATAGGATACGCGGGCGCGGGATGCCAGAAGGGCGTTGACGGAAGCCTCCCCCTCGCCCGTGTTGGTGGGCCCAACCTCAGGATCGATGCCGTTGACGCCGATAAAAGCGATGTCCAGCACCACCTTCTGCATGATGATGTCCGTGTAAGGCCCCACCAGTTCGTAGGAGCGCGGGTTGAGGATCCCGCCCGTGACCATCACCTTAATGTTGGGCCGCACCGCCAACTGGCCCGCGATGTTGATCGCATTCGTCACCACGGTAAGGGTGGGCTGGTTGGAGGGTGCGTTGAGGTCCTCCCGCGTAGCCAGGATCTGCGCAAGCGCCGTGCTGGTGGTGCCTCCGCAAAGACCAATCACCGCGCCGGGACGGATCAAGGCAGAGGCGCATTGCGCGATCTGTTCCTTGGCCTCGGCATGATCGTCCCGGTTGTAGCGGCCAGGCAGGTCGTAGGCCAAGGCGCCTGTGGTCGCCCCGCCCCGCGTCCTCGTCAAAAGCCGGCGCTTGGCAAGGCTGTCCAGATCGCGGCGGGCAGTGGCCGGGGAAACATTGAGGGTACTGACTATCTCGTCAACCTCCACTTGGCCGCTCTTGGCCAGCAGGTCGAGAATCGCCGTAAGCCGGTCAGTGCGCGTCATGCAAGGGGGCCTTTCGATCAAGCAGCCATCAAAACCGATGACGTTTTCTGATTCTAACCTACGGCGTATGATCAGAAACAAGCATATCGGTACTGTTGCTACCGCTCCCTGGCTCCGGCCCGCCAAACAGCGTACGTCAAGGGCATGCCCGGGCGGTAAGCGAGGTGCGTGGCGGAAGGCGCGTTCAGCAGGTGCAGGTCAGCACGGTGCCCAACGGCGATCGACCCCACGGCGCGTTCACCGTCCGCATCCCGCCCGGTCTCCTTGTGCAACGACAGGGCTCCGCCGTAGGTGGCGGCCCGGACTGCCTCATGCACGCTCAGCCGCATTTGGAGGACGGCAGTGGTCACGCAGAACGCCATGGAACTGGTGTAGGACGTGCCCGGATTGCAGTTGGAGGCAAGCGCCACCTGCACCCCGGCATCGAGAAGCTCGCGGGCAGGAGCCAGCGACTGGCGGGTAGAGAGGTCGCACGCAGGAAGGCAGGTCGCCACGGTGCCACGCTGGCCCGTGCCGCTCTCAGGGTCCCAGAGCGACCAGGAAGCAGCGAGGGCCTTCACGTCCTGCTCCGCCAGGTAGTTCACGTGGTCCACACTTGCCGCTCCCAGCTCCACGGCGAGCTGAACCCCCGGCCCCTCACCCAACTGGTTGCCGTGCACCCGCAGGCCAAGGCCCGCATCGCGGCAGGCCAGCAGCACCCGGCGGGATTGTTCGGCGGTGAACGCACCCTCTTCGCAGAAGACGTCGGCCCACTGGACGTATGGACGGACGGCGTCGAGCATCGGTCCGCACACCAGGTCGGTGTATTCGTCCGGATCCTGGCCTGCGGGGACCAGGTGGGCGCCGAGGTAGGTCACCTGGTCCGCCACCGTGGAAGCGATACGGGCGCTGCGGGCCTCATTCTCCACATCCAGGCCGTAGCCGGTTTTGGTTTCAAGGTACGTGGTCCCCTGCGAGACGGCCTCGGCGACCCGACCCATGGCCAGCCGGGTGAGGTCGAAATCGGAGGTGGCGCGCGTGGCGTCCATGGTGACGGCAATGCCACCGGCCGCGTAGGCCTCCCCCGCCATCCGGGCCTCGAACTCTGCAGTGCGGTCCCCGGCAAACAGCAGGTGGCTGTGCGAGTCCACCCACCCTGGCAGCATGGCCCGGCCTCCGGCGTCGACGGCGTCATCCGCTGCGGGTGCGTCGGCTGCGGCGCCGATCCACGAGATCCGTTCCCCCTCGATGACTACCGCCGCATCCTTCAGGACCCGGTGCTCAAGGTCCTGCGTCATCAGCTCGGCAATATTGGTGATCAGGGTACTCATTGCACCATTCTTCAACGCCGGATGGACCAGCGCGTGGCCGCCAGGGCCTGCGCTGTCCGGGATGCCGGACCGTCGGCGGTGCCACTAAGGGAAGCAGTACCTCCGGACGGGTCCTGCCCGGCCAGGATCTGGGCCGCCGCGAATTCCGCCAGGGCTGCCGAGGTTTGGAACCCATAGCCGCCCTGCCCTGCAAGCCAATAGAAGCCTGCCGCTTCGGCATCGAACCCCGCTACCGGAATTCCATCTGCCGCTTCGGTGCGCAGCCCGGTCCAGGCCCGGCGAACTGCCGTTATGCCCAGGCTGGTGAAGGCGTTGAGCTTCTCCACCAGGCGTTCCACATCTCCGGGCCGCGGGCGTGCATCCTCGGGGCCGCTGGGAACGGTCTCTGACGGCGAAACCAGCACGTCCCGGCCGTCAGGACGGAAATAAAACGTGTTGTCGGCCGCCGCCACCATCGGAGTGGCGGCCGGAAGGGGGCGTTCGACGGCGGCAATCGCCGCAGTGCGCCGGTACGGCTGCAGGCCCAGCTTTTCCACGCCGCTGAGCACCGCGAGCTCGTCCGCCCATGCTCCGGCGGCGTTGACCAGCACACCCACCTCGAACCCCTCAGCGCCGGCCCCAACCTGCCATCCGGATCCCAGCCGTTGCGCCGAGTAGACACGGGCTCCGGTGACGATGTCTGCGCCGGCGGCGAGCGCCCGCTTACGGTGTTCTTCCAGAAGCAGGGGGGCGTTGCAGCCAAAGGACCCGGTATCAAGTCCTGCGGCGGCAAAGGTTCCAGGCTTCAGGGCCGGGCACAGTTCCAGGGCGTGGTCCACGGTAATGGGTTGCATGTGGCCGCTGGCTTCCGCGGCCACTTCCGCCTCGGGACCGATCAGCATGAAGCTGCGCGGCGTCAGGACCGGTTCCGGGAGCTCGGTGTCCCTCGCCGCGAGCAGCTCAAGGGTCCGGACAGTGAGTTCCTGGACCACCGGCGGTCCGTAGCTGGGGATCAGCTGCCGGGCCGAGCGGGAGGACGTGTGGTACGCCAGCTCCTGCTCCGCCTCCACCAGCACAACACTGCAGCGGCCCGCCAGCGCGGACGCCAGGGAGAGGCCGGCAATGCCCCCGCCCACAATCAGGACATCGTAACGAGCTGCCATTGATCACTCCTGTCCGCGTCGTTGGGTCCTCACAAAGCTTATTCCTGTCGGCTCTCCTGCCTGCCGGCTGTTCGCCGGAACCGCCGGGCTCTCCGAAACTCCTGTCAGGCTGCCGCCTCGGCGCGGGCGGCGACGAAGGCACCAACGCACGCTTCGACGTCGTCCGCTGAATGCGCGGCTGAAAGCTGCACCCGGATCCTTGCGGCACCGCGCGGAACCACGGGGAAGCTGAAGGCGGTGACGAAGACGCCGTGCTGCAGCATCCGGTCGGCCACCTTGGCGGCCATCACGGCGTCACCGAACATCACCGGGACGATGGCGTGCTCACCGGGGAGCAGGTCGAAGCCCTCCTCGGTCATCCGGCGGCGGAACAGCTCGGCGTTCTCGAACAGCCGGCGCCGCAGGTCATGGGAGTTTTCCACCAGGTCCAGCGCCTTGAGGGTGGCGGCAACGATGGCGGGGGCCAGGGAGTTGGAGAACAGGTAGGGCCGTGCTTTTTGGCGGAGCATGGCGACGATCTCCCTGCGGCCGGACACGTAACCGCCGGAGGCCCCGCCCAGGGCCTTGCCGAAGGTTCCTGTGTAAATGTCCACGCGGTCACTGACGCCGGCGTGTTCCGGGGTACCGGCACCGGTGGCACCCATGAAGCCCACGGCGTGGGAGTCATCCACCATCACCAGGGCGCCGTACTTGTCGGCGAGGTCGCAGATGGCCTCAAGCGGTGCAAGGTAGCCGTCCATGGAGAACACACCATCAGTGACGATGATCTTCCGCCGGGCGTCCTTGGCTTCCACCAGCTTGGCTTCGAGGTCGGCCATGTCCTGGTTGGCGTACCGGTACCGCTGGGCCTTGCACAGGCGGATGCCGTCGATGATGGACGCGTGGTTCAGGGCATCGGAGATAACGGCGTCCTCGGCCCCAAAGAGGGACTCGAACACCCCGCCGTTGGCGTCAAAGCAGCTGGAGAACAGGATGGTGTCTTCGGTGCCGAGGAACTTGGAGACCCTGGCTTCCAGCTCCAGGTGCAGGTCCTGGGTGCCGCAGATGAATCGGACGCTGGCCATCCCGAAACCGCGCTCATCCATGGCGGCCTTGGCGGTGCTGATGATGTCCGGGTGGTCCGCCAGGCCCAGGTAGTTGTTGGCGCAGAAGTTCAGCACGTCGGCACCCGGGCCGCCGATCTGCCCCGCGGTGATGTGGCTGGACTGCGGCGAGCTGATACTGCGTTCGGTCTTGTAAAGCCCGGCCGTGCGGATTTCTTCCAGCTCGTCGCGGAGCTGGTCCTTCATGGAGGTGTACATCGGATTCCTTACCGTCGGGTCTTAGAGTCGGGTCCAGTCGAGGACAACTTTGCCGCCCACGCCGCTGCGGGCAATCTCAAAGCCCTTTTCCCAGTCCGTTGCGGGCAGCGTGTCCGTGACCACGGCGGAAATCCCGGCGTGGAGGACCGGATTGGAAGAGAGCATGGCGCTCATGGCGTACCAGGTTTCGTACATCTCTCGGCCATAGATGCCCTTGAGCGTGAGCATGTGGGTGACCACCTTGGCCCAGTCGATGGTGATCTCCTGGCTGGGCAGTCCCAGCATGGCGATCCGGCCACCGTGGTTCATATTGTCGATCATCTCAGGCAGCGCGGAGGGATGGCCGGACATTTCCATTCCGACGTCGAAGCCTTCGCGCATGCCCAGCTCTCGTTGGGCGTCGCGCACCCGGGTGGTGGAGACGTCGATGGCAAGGTCAGCCCCGAGCTGCCGGGCCAGGTCCAGCCGCGGCCTCGACACGTCCGTGATGGCAATCTTGCGCGCACCTGCGTGGCGGGCGACGGCGATCGCCATGAGTCCGATGGGTCCGGCGCCGGTGATAAGGACGTCCTCGCCAACGAGCGGGAAGCTCAGCGCCGTGTGGGTGGCGTTGCCGAACGGGTCGAAGATTGCCCCCAGCTCCGGCGTGACAGAGGGGTCGTGGTGGACCCACACGTTGGTTTCCGGGATCACGACGTACTCGGCGAAGGCTCCGTCGCGCTGGACACCCACGCTGACCGTGTGGATGCACATCTGCCGGCGGCCTGCACGGCAGTTACGGCAGATACCGCACACCACATGGCCTTCGCCCGAGACCCGGTCGCCCACCTTGACCTCGCGGACGTCCTCGCCCACCTCCACCACTTCGCCATAGAACTCATGACCGGCAATCAGGGGAGCTTCAATGATTCCCTGCGCCCAGGAATCCCAGGACTGGATGTGCAGGTCCGTGCCGCAGATGCCGGTGGTCATGACCCGGATCTTCACGTCCGCCGGACCGGCCTCTGGTTCAGGCCGCTCGACGAGCTCGAAACCGGCGTGCGGGCCGGCCTTGTACAGGGCCTTCATTGGCATCCTTACTGATTGGGGTTCACGTTTGCGGGGTATGTCATCCCCATTGAAGCCCTGCTGAAGCGTTAGCACAACAGGATTTTTCTCAATCAACGATGTAGCAGTAGCTAATGAATAGACTGGAGCCATGGAGGTTCATCAGCTTGAAATCCTGCGGGAACTGGGTGCCCTTGGCAGCGTGAAAGCGGTGGCCGATACCCTCATGGTCACCCCCTCGGCAGTGTCGCAGCAACTGGCCCACCTGCAGCGCAGCGTGGAGGTGCCGCTGACGCGCAAGGAGGGCCGGAACCTGGTACTGACCGAAGCCGGCCAGGTACTCGCCGACGCAGGTGCCGCCGTCGTCAGCGCAATGGCCGAGGCACGCGGCGCCCTGGGCACCTATCACGGCTCTCCCGCCGGCCGGGTGACGGTCAGCGGCTTCCACAGCGCCGGCCAGGCCTTGTTCGCACCGCTGGCGCGGATGCTCGACAAGCCGGAGCATCCGCGGATTGAGCTGTCCGACGAGGACGTTGCCCAGCAGGACTTTCCGGCGCTCACTGCCCGCTATGACCTGGTGCTGGCACACCGCATGGACCATAGCCCGCGCTGGCCGGCGGAACGCGTTGCTGTAATCCCGCTGGCACACGAGCCCCTGGACGTGGCATTGCCCGCCGGCCACCCACTGGCCCAACAGGACACCGTGACAGCGGACGACGTCGGCGCCGAGGCCTGGGTGACCAGCCACCCCGGCTACTCCCCCGCCGATGTCCTTGCCGCCGTCGCCGCGGTCTGCAGCCGGGAACCGAATATCGTCCACCGGATCAACGACTACTCCACCGTGGCGGCACTGGTGGCCACGGGCGGCGTGGTGGGCCTGCTCCCCCGGTACACGGCCGGGCCCGTCCTGAACCCGGACATCGTGCTGCGCCCGCTGGCGGGGATCAGCACCCGGCGCAGGATTGACCTGCTGGCCCGGCCGGAGAACCTGAAGCGGCGGGCCGTGGTGATGGTTTGCGAGGCGCTGGAGGACATCATGGCAGGCCTGATACGCCAGGGCTGAGCAGCGCTAAGCGGTAAGGGGGTCCGCCCCGGACGACGGGCATTCCCGGAATCTGCCGGAGTTACGCTCCCTGGTCATCATTGCCGTTGTCCTGGTTCTTTCCTTTGCCATGCCCAAGTCCGGGTGCGTGTTTTAGTCCGGGTGCGTTTTCCAAACCGCGTCCCAGCCCAAGGCCGGGCCTGTCACCGATGCCCTTCACGATCCGCTTGGCGGTGGCTGTGTCTCCGTCCTTCACGCCCGCAATGCGGACCGTGTCTCCTGCCGCGATGTCCGCGATGGTTCCGTCCGTCGGCTTAAGCCGCTTGCCGTCGTCGGACTTTCCTCCGGGACTGGGCGTTGCACCGGGGCCGGGCGTTGCGCCTGGGCTGGCTGCCGGAGGAATCCTGGTGATCTTCGTGTCGCCGTTGACGGTGTAGGTCTGGGTGAAGCCGTCCTCGCTCTTGACCGTGACGGCCGAGCCGCTGACCGATTCCACTGTTCCCCGCTGTTCCAGGACGGTCTGGAAGGTGCCGTCGGCGTTCTTGACCACCTCCTCGCCATGGAGGGGCTGGGAATGCTGGACCTTCTTGTCCTGCCTGTTTTGCTGCCCGGGCGCCTCGCCCGAATGGCCTGGGGCGGATTGTGGTGCCGATTGTGACCGCGACGGTGTGGGCGCGCCGGTGGCAGACCAGGCAAGGGCAGCCCCCGTCCCGGTCATCGCCAGGGCCACCGCCCCGGCAAGCGCCGCCTTGCGCACCCGCATTGGTTCCCGGACCACCATGGCTGTTCCTCCCGCACACTCACGCCGCAGCTTCACGCCCGGGGCATCAGCGCCCCGTGGCCTTCAGTGTAAGTGCGGCGGTGCACGCTCAACCACGGGTACTTTCAGGACGAGCCACCTGAGTACTTAAAGCGCAACTGGGTCGCAGTTGTTGTCGTTATGAGGGCTCACAACGACAACAACTGCGACCCAGTTGGGTGGACCTGCTAGACGGTGACGCCCAGCTTCTCCAGGATCAGTTCGCGGACGCGGGCTGCGTCGGCCTGCCCGCGGGTGGCCTTCATGACCCCGCCCACGATCGCGCCGATGGCCTGTACCTTGCCGCCGCGGATTTTGTCCGCGACGTCGGGCTGGGCGGCGAGTGCGGCGTCGATGGCTTCCAGGAGGGGGCCATCGTCGGACACCACGGCGAGGCCGCGCTTCTCGACAATCTCTTCAGGGGTGCCTTCGCCGGCGAGCACGCCGTCCAGCACCTGGGAGGCCATCTTGTTGTTGATCTTGCCGGCTTCCACCATGCGGCTCAGCTCCACCACGGTGGCGGGCTGGACGCCCAGCTGGCCTGGGTCAACATCGGCGGCCTTGGCGCGGCCCACGATCTCGCCCATCCACCACTTGCGGGCGACGGAGGCGGAAGCGCCGGCGGCAATGGTTTCCTCGATCTCGTCCAGGACGCCGGCGTTCACCACGTCACGGAACTCGAGGTCCGAGTAGCCCCAGTCGGCCTTGAGCCGCTTGCGGCGCTCGGCGGGCGGCTCGGGCAGGGTGGCGCGCAACTCTTCCACCCATTCCCGGGAGGCGACAACGGGGACCAGGTCCGGTTCCGGGAAGTAGCGGTAGTCGTCGGCGTCGGACTTGGCGCGGCCGGAGGTGGTGGTCCGGGTGTCCTCGTGCCAGTGCCGGGTCTCCTGGATGACCGGCTCGCCGGAGTCCAGGACGGCGGCGTGGCGCTGGATCTCGTAGCGGACGGCGTGTTCGACGGCGCGCAGCGAGTTCACGTTCTTGGTTTCGGACCGGATGCCGAACCGTTCGCGGCCGTGCGGGCGCAGGGATACGTTGGCGTCGCAGCGGACGTTGCCTCGTTCCATGCGGGCATCCGAGACGCCCAGGTTCTTCACGATCTCGCGGACGGCCGCCACGTAGGCCTTGGCCAGTTCGGGAGCCCGGGAGCCGGCGCCCTCGATCGGCTTGGTGACGATTTCCACCAGCGGCACGCCGGCGCGGTTGTAGTCCACCAGGGAGAAGTCGGCTCCCTGGATGCGGCCCGTGGCGCCGCCCATGTGCGTCAGCTTGCCGGCATCCTCTTCCATGTGGGCGCGCTCGATCTCGACCCGGAACACGGTGCCGTCCTCGAGTTCGATGTCCAGGTAGCCGTCGTAGGCGATGGGCTCGTCGTACTGCGAGGTCTGGAAGTTCTTGGGGGTGTCCGGGTAGAAGTACTGCTTCCGGGCGAACCGGCAGGATTCGGCGATCTTGCAGTTGAGCGCGAGGCCGATCTTGATGGAGGACTCGATGGCCGTCCGGTTCACCACCGGCAGGACGCCCGGCATGCCCAGGTCAACTTCGTTGACGTTGGTGTTCGGCTCGTCACCGAAGACGTTGGGCGCGGAGGAGAACATCTTGGTCTTGGTGTTCAGCTCCACGTGGACCTCGAACCCCAGGACGGGATCGTACTTCTCCATGGCCTCTTCGAAGCTCAGGATTTCGTCAGTGCTCATTATTTTGCCTCCTGGGTTTCGAGGGTTTCAGCAGCGGCAAGGTCGGGAGCCTGGGCCAGCAGCGGGCCGCCCCACTTCGCTTCGAGCAGCGATTCCAGGACCGCGCCAACCCGGTACAAGCGGGCGTCCTCGCGGGCCGGGGCCAGCAGCTGGATGCCGACGGGCAGCCCGTCCTCATCCGCCAGGCCGCCCGGCAGCGACAGGCCGGGCACGCCGGCCAGGTTCGCCGGGATGGTGGCGACGTCGTTGAGGTACATGGCCAGCGGATCGTCCAGCTTTTCGCCGAGCGGGAAGGCCGTGGTGGGGGCGGTGGGCGAGATCAGGACGTCAGCCTGCGCGAACGCGGCCTCGAAGTCCCGCTGCACCAGGGTGCGTACCTTCTGCGCGGAGCCGTAGTAGGCGTCGTAATAGCCGGCGGACAGGGCGTAGGTGCCCAGGATGATGCGCCGCTTGACCTCGTCGCCGAAGCCGGCGGCGCGGGTGGCACCCATGACGCGTTCAATCGTCATGGGGCCCTCTTCGGGGAGGACGCGCAGGCCGTACCGGACGCCGTCGAACTTGGCCAGGTTGGAGGAGGCCTCGGACGGCATGATCAGGTAGTAGGCGCCCAGGGCGTACTGGAAGTTGGGGCAGGAGACCTCCACGATCTCCGCGCCGGCTTCCTTGAGCAGCTCAAGGGCGTCATTGAAGCGGTTTTCGACGCCGGCCTGGTAGCCCTCGCCGTGCAGTTCCTTGATGATGCCGATCCGCAGGCCCTCCACATTGCCGGTCTTCGCGGCGGCAACGAGGTCCGCCAGCGGTTCGGGCAGGGAGGTGGAGTCGCGGGGATCGTGGCCGCCGATGACCTGGTGCAGCAGGGCGGAGTCCAGCACGGTGCGGGTGACGGGGCCGATCTGGTCCAGGGAGGAGGCCATGGCGATGGCGCCATAGCGGGAGACGCTGCCGTAGGTGGGCTTCACGCCGACGGTGCCGGTGACGGCGCCGGGTTGGCGGATGGAGCCGCCGGTGTCCGTGCCCAGGGCCAGGGGTGCCTCGAAGGCGGCGACGGCGGCAGCGGACCCGCCGCCTGACCCGCCGGGGATCCGGTCCAGATCCCAGGGGTTGCGGGTGGGCCCGTAGGCCGAGTGCTCGGTGGAGGAGCCCATGGCGAATTCGTCCAGGTTGGTCTTGCCCAGGATGGGCATCTTGGCGGCACGCAGGCGCTCCACCACGGTGGCGTCGTACGGGCTGTGCCAGCCCTCGAGGATCTTCGAGCCGGCCGTGGTGGGCTGGCCGATGGTGACGATCAGGTCCTTGACGGCGATGGGGACGCCGGCCAGGTAGTGCAGGGCCTCGGCGTCGGCACCGCCGGCGGCGCGGATGGCGTCCACCTCGGCGGCAACGGCGAGCGCTTCCTCGCCGTTGGTGTGCAGGAAGGCGTTGACCTTGCCGTCGACGGCGGCGATGCGGTCCAGGTGGGCCTGCGTTACCTCGACGGCGGTGACCTCGCCGGCGCGGAGTTTCTCCGCCAGCTGCGCGGCGGACAAGCGGATCAGGGTGTCAGCGGTGTTCTGTTCAGTCATGGTTATGCCTCATCCAGGATGGCCGGGACCTTGAAACGGTTGTCATCGGAATCCGGGGCGCCGGAGAGTGCCTGTTCCGCCGTGAAGGTGTGCCCCACGACGTCCTCGCGGAATACGTTGGTGAGCGGAATGGGGTGCGAGGTGGCCGGAACATCGTCCCCGGCGGCCTCGCTGACGGACTTGACCGAATCGACGATGACGGCGAGCTCGCCGGCCATCCTGTCCAGCTCTTCGGCACTCATCTCGATGTGAGCGAGCCGCGCGAGATGCGCGACGTCGTCACGGTTGATCGCAGCCATGGATCTCCCCTGCAAAGTTCGAATTGTTTTCCGATCCAGTCTAGTCGGGGAAACGCAGATGCCCGTCTGACATCCCCCAGCGGGCGTCAGACGGGCACCTTCGATGCCCGGCCGTGTCACGGGGACAGGTGCGCGGGCAGCTACAGACTAACCGATACCGATGGCTCCAGTCAGCATGCCGACTCCAAGCATCACCAGGGAGATCACGGCAGTGCGCCACAGGACCTTTTTGTGGTGGTCGCCCAGGTCAACCTTGGCCAGTGAGACCAGCAGCAGGATGGCCGGAACCAGCGGGCTCTGCAGGTGGAACGGCTGGCCGGTGATGGAGGCGCGGGCCATGTCAGCGGCGCCCACTCCGTAGTGGGCTGCCGTTTCGCTGAGGACCGGAAGGACACCGAAGTAGAACGCGTCGTTGCTCATGAAGAACGTCATGGGGATGCTGAGCACACCGGTGATGACGGCCATGAAGGGGCCCATGGAGGACGGGATGATCTGGACCAGCCACGCGGACATCGCTTCCACCATGCCGGTGCCCTTGAGGACACCGGTGAGGACGGCGGCGGCCATCACCATGCTGACCACGGCCACGATGGACGGTGCGTGCGCAATCAGCTGGGCACCCTGGTCCTTGACCTTGGGGAAGTTGACCAGGAGGGCGATCGCGGCGCCCACCATGAACACGAACGGCAGCGGGATGACGTTCATGACCAGCACCACCATGACGGCGACCGTCAGGGCCAGGTTGAACCAGAACAGCTTGGGGCGCAGGGTGCTGCGGTTGGGATCGAGCGCAGTGTCCGCCATGGCCGAGTCGCGTTCGTCCACCAGGGTCTCGGTGCGTTCCAGTACCGCCACGGAGGATCCTGCCGGTGAGCCGTCGACGGCGGGGGCTGCTCCGCCGGGGTTGCCGCCCTTGCGTCCGGCGCCGGTTCCGGAAGCGCCGGCACCGGACGCACCTGCGGGAGTGCCGCCGTCGAACTCTTCAGCGGTGTCCGGCACGCCCCAGATCTCGGGGGCGGTGGCGCGGAGGCGGTTGCGTTCCTGCAGTCCGAGCAGCCAGGCGAAGGCGAGGACCACCACCAGGCCGGCCACGAGGGACGGGACCATGGGGACGAAGACGTCGTTGACGTCGATTTTCAGGGCGGTGGCAGCACGGGCGGTGGGGCCGCCCCAGGGGAGGATGTTCATGGTGCCGTTGGCCAGGCCGGCGACGCAGGTGAGGACCACGGGGCTCATCTTGAGGCGCAGGTAAACGGGCAGCATGGCCGCGGTGGTGAGGATGAAGGTGGTGGACCCGTCACCGTCCAGGGACACTGCGGCGGCCAGGATGGCGGTGCCCAGGACAACCTTGGCGGGGTCGTTGCCCAGCTTGCGGAGGATGAACTTCACCAGCGGGTCAAAGAGCCCGACGTCGATCATCAGGCCAAAGTAGATGATGGCGAACATCAGCAGGGCCGCGGTGGAGGTCATGGACTTCATGGAGTCCATCACCATGTCGCCGATGCCCAGGCCGGCGCCGGCGAAAAGGCCAAAAACAGTAGGGACGATGATCAACGCCAGCACTGGCGTCAACTTCTTCGTCATGATCAGCACCATGAAAACAGCGATCATGGCGAATCCAAGTATTACCAGCACAGCCGGCTCCTTCTTGTGAACAGCACCACAGCGTTGTGATGCGTGCTACAGACTGTAGGGTGGCGGCCGTCACGGCAGTGCCTTTGGCTGAATTGATTGGCATACTGCTTATTGGGAGCATTTTGCTCATTGTGCTCACCACGTTTTCGTACTGAAAACCACCAACCCACGCCCGTCAAGGAGGATGAATGCAGCGACCCGCGCCCCGGCCGCCGCTGCGGTTTTCCACCCAGACTTTGCTGCTGCAGCTGGCCGTGGTGCTGCTGGTGGTGCTGCTCAGCGCCGCCATGCACGCCTGGCTGACGTACGACCGGGTGGGCAGCGATGCGGAGAACCAGGCGCTGACGCTGGCCCGGACGGTCGCCTCCGATCCGGAGGTGCGCGCCAATGTGCTGGCCATCAGTGAACAGCCCGGCACTCCCCCGCCGTCCGAGCTCCTGGCCGGCCCGCTCCAGTCCTCCGCCGAGGCAGCGCGGACCCGGACCGGGGCGCTGTTCGTGGTGATCACTGACGAAACAGGCATCCGGCTGGCCCACCCCGACCCCCAGCGGCTTGGCGAGAAGGTGAGCACGGATCCGTCCGAAGCGCTGTCCGGGCAGGAGATCACCACCCGGAACACGGGCACCCTGGGGCCCTCCGCAGGGGCAAAGGTTCCGGTCTACGCGCCGGGCACCACCACGGTGGTGGGCGAGGTGAGCGTGGGCTACTCCATGGAAACGGTGGCCCAAAGCGTGGCCCGCGATATCGGGCCGGTGGCCCTGACGGCAGCCGGGGCCTTGCTGGCCGGTGTGCTGGGGTCCTTCCTGCTGCGGCACCGGCTGCAGCGGCTCACGCTGGGGCTGGAACCGGAAGAGATCAGCACGCTGGTGCACGACCAGGTGGCGGTGCTGCAGGGCGTGGACGACGGCGTCATCGGTGTCAGTGCCGACGGCCGGGTCAGCGTGTTCAACGCCGCCGCGCAGCGCCTGCTGGAACTGCCCGACCTGTCCGGCAGGCAGTGGGAGGACGCTCCGGTGCCGGACCAGCTGAAGTCGCTGACCCGGCCGGCGTCTGCAACTGCCGGTCCTGGCGTTTCCACCGCCGCGGGTGCCACGCCGGATGCCCTGGAACTGGTGGCCGGCGGGCGCGTCCTTGTGGTGAACGCCCGCAAGGCGCTGCACCGCCGCGAGGACCTGGGCTGGGTGATCATGCTGCGCGACCGCACGGAACTGCAGGAGCTCACGCGGCAGCTGGACGCCGTCGGGACCATGTCCACGGCACTGCGCGCCCAGCGGCACGAGTTCGCCAACCAGCTGCACACCCTTGCAGGTTTCCTGGGCATCGGGCAGCACCAGGAAGCACGCGACTACCTGGCCACGCTGGCGGCCACGGGCCCGCTGAAGTTCCCGGTGGACCAGGCTGAACTGCTCCAGGACCCGTATCTGCAGGCGTTCGTCGGCGCCAAGGGCGTGGAGGCGGATGAACGAGGGGTTGCGCTGCGCATCGGCCCGGAGACCCTGGTCCGTGGGCAAGTCACGGAGGCCCAGGACGTCACGACGGTGCTGGGCAACCTGATCGACAACGCGGTTAACGCCGCCGTGGCGGGGTCATCCGCGGACCGCTGGGTTGAGCTTGAGGTGCTGGACGAGCCGGACGACGACGGCGGCACGCTGCACGTTGTGGTGGCGGACTCGGGTGACGGGCTGGCAGAGGGCACGGAGGCGGAGCACGTCTTTGCGGAGGGTTTCACCACCTCCGCCGGTCCCGTCCGCGCCGGCGGCGGGCAGGGCTTCGGGCTGGCTTTGGCGCGCCAGCTGGCACGCCGCCGCGGTGGTGATGTGAAGGTGCTGGAACGCGGGGCCAAGGGCGGGCCGGGTGCCGTCTTCATGGCCACCCTTCCGCACACCACGGCAGGCAACCTTGCCGACAGTAATCTGGGGGCAGCCGGAAAGGATGGGAATGGCTGACGATTTTCGGGTCCTGATTGTGGACGACGACTTCCATGTGGCCAAGCTGCACGCCGCCTATGTGGATTCGGTGGCGGGCTTCCTTGCCCTGGCACCGGTGGGCACGGCGTCGCTGGCGCTGCAGACCATCCACAGCCTGCGGCCGGACCTTGTGCTGCTGGACGTCTACCTTCCGGATGCCTCCGGTGTGGACCTGCTCCAGCAGTTGGATGTGGACACGATCATCCTCAGCGCTGCCTCGGACGCCGCGTCCGTCCGGGTGGCGTTCCGACGCGGTGCCCTGGGGTACCTGCTCAAGCCTTTCACGTCGGAGTCGCTCTCCCAGCAGTTGCGCTCCTACGCCCGGTACCGGCGCCTCCTGGGCCAGCCGGGCGCGCTGGACCAGGACGCCGTGGAGCGTGCGAAACGTGCGCTGATTCCGGGAGACGTCACGCCGTCGTCGAAACCCCGCTCGGCAACCGAGGCGGCGGTGCTGGAATCCCTGGCCCCGGGCGAACAGTACTCTGCCGCCGAAGTGGCCTCCCGCGTGGGCGTCTCGCGCGCCACCGCCCAGCGCTACCTGTCTTCACTGGCCGACGACGGCGCGGTGGACATCCAGCTCCGCTACGGCACCACCGGCAGGCCGGAGCACCGCTACGGCCTGCCGGCCCGGTAGGGCAGGGAATTTACGCGCCTTTTTGGGCGACCAGTTCGATCTCGACGAGCATCTTCGGGTCCAGGAACGGCAGCACGTGGACCAGTGAGAGGGTGGGGCGGATTTCGCCGAAGACCTCGCCGTGCGCCCGGCCGGCTTCTTCCCATTTGCTGATGTCCGTCAGGTACAGCTTGGACTGCACCACGTCCCCATAGGCGAAGCCGGCGTCGGCCAGGACCTTGCCGAGTTTCTGCAGGATGTACTGGGTCTGGGTGTAGAAGTCATCCCCCACCACGCCGTCCTCGCCGCTGGCGGCGGTGGCTGAGATGTAGAGGGTGTTGTCCACCTGGACGGCGCGGGAGTAACCGAGGGTCTGTTCCCAGACGGATCCGCTGCCGAAGGTTTTGCGCATGGTGGGCCTTTCAAAGCTGGAATGGGTCGCCACCACTGTAGGGCTGCTACAGGTCGCGCCGATAAACCAGCAGTTTTGTGTCGGTGCCGGGAACGAACCAGTCCCGCTCGGGCACGCGCTGGAAGCCGGTCTTGCGGTACAGCCCGTGGGCGCTTTCCCAGGCCTGGCCGGTGGTGAGGGACACTCCCTTGATGCCGGGAAGGGTCTTCGCGTGGCTGAGGATGGCGTCCACCATGGCCTTGCCGGCACCGCTGCGCTGCACGGCCGGGTCCACCACCAGCATGCGGAATTCCAGCTCATCCTGCAGAGCGATGTCCGCATAGGGTTCCCCGGCCAGCGCCAGGGTGACCGAACCGATGACGGTTCCTTCCCGTTCCGCCACCCAGATGGTGGCCTGCCCGGCACGGGCCGCAACGTCCATGATCTTGACCATGTACGGGTGGGCGGCGTCGTCGAAGTAGCCTGCGGAAAGGTAAGAGTCGGCGGTGATGCGGGCGACCGCCGGGAAGTCCGCTTCGACGGCGGGACGGATGGTCAACTGCTTGTGCACCCGTCAATGGTAGTAGCCCGCGTGCCTCGTCTCCGCCGGAAACGCGCTTTCCGTGATCGAACTATCAATACGGACGCCTGGAGCACGTGCGGCTGCCGGGCAGGCACCCCTTTTACACCGGGCACACACCCCTTTTACAGCGGGAACTTGCCGGACAGTTCCAATTACAGCGGAAACTTGCCGGACAGTTCCAGGCTTGCAGCGCACGTCCAGGCGTCCAGGCGCTCGTCGTCGGTGGGACCGCCGTCGAGCGGGCTGGTGAGGCGCGGCCTGCGCACCCAGCAGCCGGCTTCCTCCGCGATCAGGGCGCCGGCCGAGAAGTCGTGCTCGTTCAGCCCCCGCTCGCCGTAGGCGTCATGGGTTCCATCTGCCACCATGCACAGGTCGAGGGCGGCGGAACCAAGGCGGCGGACATCGGCAAAGCCGTCCATCAAGGTACCGAAGGCCGCAGCCTGTTGGACGCGGATTTCTGGCTCGTAGCTGAACCCGGTGGCCAGGATCTGCCCGGCGCGCTCCGGAACCGGCCCGTCGAGCCTGGTGACGGTGCCCCGCTCGTCCAGCCACGCACCGTGGCCGCGGGCGGCGTAGTACACCCGGCCCAGCGCTGGCGCGTTCACGACGCCGGCCTGCCAGACGCCGTCGGCATCCGCCACAGCCACGGAGGTGGCGTAGTAGACGATGTTGCGGATGAAGTTGGTGGTGCCGTCCAGAGGGTCGATGGACCAGCGGTAGCCAGTGGGGTGGGCAGCGCGGGTGGTTCCCTGTTCCTCACCCGTGACGCTGTCGCCTGGACGGGCAGCGGAAATGACATCCCGCACGGCACTTTCGGCAGCCACGTCGTAGGCGGTCACCCAGTCCCCCGCCGCTCCCTTGTTGCTCGCGTCCAAGGCCTTGCCATCCCGGCCGGACAGGACCTTGGCGCCTGCCGCGGCAGCCTGCTTGGCCACCTCCAGGAGCTCCGAAGCGGACGTCATGCGTTCTCCTCCACCGTGTTCTCCCGGGCAGTGTTCTCCCCCGCAGTGGCCGGCACGGTCGCCTCTTCGTTTCCGTCGTCGTCTGCTTCTTCTACGCTGTTGGCTGCTGCTGTGTCCGCTGCTGCCGCGTCACCCAAAGCTGCCGGGCCGCCGTCGAGCAGTTGCCGGAACCCGTCCTCATCCAGCACCCGGATTCCGAGCTGTTCTGCCTTGTCCAGCTTGCTGCCGGCGCTTTCGCCCGCCACCACGTAGCTGGTGTTCTTGGAAACCGAGCCCGCGGCCTTGCCGCCCCGGAGCAGGATGGCCTCCTTGGCCTCGTCACGGCTGAAATTGGGCAGGGAGCCGGTGACCACCACGGTGAGCCCTTCGAGGGTGCGCGGCATGGACTCGTCCTGTTCGTCCTCCATGCGCACCCCAGCGGCGGCCCAGCGGTCGACGATCTCCACGTGCCAGTCCTCGGCGAACCATTCCTTCAGGGCCGCGGCGATGGTGGGTCCCACCCCGTCCACGTGGGCCAGTTCCTCCTCGGAGGCTGCGCGGATGCGGTCCATGGAGCCGAACGCCTGCGCCAGGGCCCGCGAGGCGCGCGGGCCGACGTGCCGGATGGACAGGGCGACCAGCACGCGCCACAGGGGCTGGGTCTTCGCCTTTTCGAGCTCCTTGAAGAGCTTCTGCGTGGTGGCCGTGGGCTTTGACGGCGATTTGGCGGTGCCTTTGCTGAA
The DNA here is from genome assembly GCF_057073715.1 of Arthrobacter sp. E1SS-5. NCBI lineage: Bacteria > Bacillati > Actinomycetota > Actinomycetes > Micrococcales > Micrococcaceae > Arthrobacter > Arthrobacter sp. E1SS-5. The sequence continues at coordinate 1,397,638 of NZ_CP172703.1, read as the reverse complement.
GAAGTAGGGCACCAGCTCGTACTCACCCGTGGGAACGCCCTTGGCTTTTTTCTCGCGCCGGATCCTGACATCGGCCAGGTCCTCGGGCGTGAGGTCGAAGAGCCGCGCTTCGGAGGTCAGCGGCGGCACCTCAGGTTCGATGGGCTGGGTCAGGGCGATGGCGGCTTCCCAGCCCAGGGCCTCGATGTCGAACGCACCCCTGCCCGCTACGTGGAACACCCGCTCGCGCAGCTGGGACGGGCAGGACCTGGCGTTGGGGCAGCGGACATCCACGTCCCCTTCCTTGGCCGGGGCCAGCGGTGTGCCGCAGGAGGGGCAATCGGTGGGCATGACGAAATCGCGCACCGGCGGATCCTGCTGGTCGCGGAGGTTCAGGACCGGGCCCACAATCTCGGGAATGACGTCCCCCGCTTTCCGCAGGATCACGATGTCGCCGATCTTGACACCCTTGGCCTTGACCACGTCCTGGTTGTGCAGGGTGGCCATCTCCACGGTGGATCCGGCAACTTTGACCGGCTCCATGACCCCGTAGGGGGTGACCCGGCCGGTGCGCCCCACGTTGACTTGGATATCCAGCAGCTTGGTGTGGACTTCCTCCGGCGGATACTTGTAGGCCACGGCCCAGCGGGGAACGCGGCTGGTGTTGCCCAGGGCCCGCTGGGTGGCAAAGTCATCCACCTTGATCACAATGCCGTCGATCTCGTGGAGCAGCTTGTGTCGCTGGTCGCCGTACCGCTTGATGAAGCCCAGGACGTCGTCGCGGGTTTCCAGCACCTCGAAGTACGGGCTGACGGGCAGGCCCCACTCCTTGAGCAGCCCATACGTTTCCGACTGGCTGCCGGCCTTGAGCCCCTCCCGGGCGCCGATGCCGTGGACGAACATCTTCAGTGGCCGCTTGGCCGTCTCGGCCGGGTCCTTCTGGCGCAGCGATCCCGCTGCGGCGTTGCGTGGGTTGGCCAGGGGGGCCTTGCCGGCTTCGATCAGTGCTTCGTTGAACTCCGCGAAGGCTTTGGAGGGGATGAAGACTTCACCGCGCACTTCCATCTCGGCCGGGAAGCCGCTGCCGCCCAGTTCCTGCGGGATTTCCTTGATGGTGAGCAGGTTGTGGGTGATGTCCTCACCCGTGGTGCCGTCACCGCGGGTGGCAGCACGCACCAGCTTGCCGTCCCGGTACAGGAGGTTGACGGCCAGGCCGTCGATCTTGAGTTCGGTCAGCCAGGCTGCCTTGGCGCCGCCGTCACCGATTTTTTCGATGCTGGCCTCGGCCCGGTTGAGCCAGGCCTCAAGCTCTTCCAGCGAGAAGACGTCCTCCAGGCTGTACATCCGCTGCAGGTGTTCCACCGGCGCGAACGCGGCGGAGACCTCGCCGCCCACTTCCTGTGTGGGTGAATCGTTGGCCACCAGTTCCGGGTGCAGCGCCTCGATCTCCTCGAGCCGGCGGAAGAGGGCGTCGAATTCGGCGTCCGACACCAGCGGCGCGTCCTCCTGGTAATACGCGAACCGGTATTTCCGCACCAGGTCCGCAAGGTTTTCGTATTCCTCGCGGATGGCCTCGGTGGGGACCGCCTCTGGTTCGTGCGGTGCCGGGGTCCGGGCGGCGGTCTTTTCTGCGGGTCCTGGTCCTGTGCTCACAAACCTATCTTGCCTTACACCTCCGACAGCCACCCGGCAGCCCCGCGCGGCAGGCAGGAAGCGTCGCAGCCGGAGAGCCCGGCAGCCAGCCAGTGTTGCCGCAGGAGCAGCTCAGTGCGACCGGAGCCGGTTGCGGTTCCGGGTCCACCACGCGAAGGCTCCGGCGGACACTGCCAGCAGCACCGTTCCGGCGACGATGGGCAGCAGCGCCGGGCCGTCAGGGCCGTGGCCGCCCGCGGGGGCAACAGCAGCCAATTGGGCAGGTGCTGCGGACCTGGTGACGGGACTGTTCCAGTCCTGGCCGCTGGACGGGCCGGTGGGAGGGCGGTAACCGGCGGCGGCCGAGGCAGTGTCAGGGGCAGGCTCATCCGGGACTGCCGCTTCGGTGGCAGGAATTGCGGCCGGATCAGGTGCCGGAGCACCGGGCTGTGGCGGCATATTTGTTTGCGGCGGCTGGGGCTGGGCAGGCTGGGCAGGGGGCTCCGCAGGAGGCGCCGGCTGGGCGGGCGGCGGAGCCGGTTCCCTGGACTTCCGCGGCCGCCCGTTCTGGCCGGTGTCCGGGCTGCTGGCAAGGATGGGAAGGCAAACCAGGCCGCAGTCTGTGGCCTGCGTGCCCGACGCCGGAGCGGGCGTGGGTGCGGTGGTGGCCGCGAGTGCCGGGCCTGTTGGGAAGAAGCCAAAGGCGAGGGCCAGGACGGCTGCGGATGCCGTCGTCGAAACGGCGTGGCGGAGCGGTGCGGACGGGGTCATTGCTACCTTTCGATGCGCGCAGCCCCCCACCACGGCTTTCTGGTGTCCCCGGTAGTCTTCTACAGCGCCCTGCGGGGCCGCAAATCCGCATCAGTGGCGGCCCCGCAGTTATCGGGCCTGTTCAGTCCCGGTTTTCCGGCGGCAGTGCCACCTGGATCTTCCGCGCTTTGCCGCGTCCCACCACATAGCCGCGGCCGGGGATGAACTCCGGACTGACGCGGCCCAGGGAGGTGTTGAGCAGGCTGTCGCCCTCGATGTCCCCCGGGTTGAGCAGCAGCCCGCGGCGGCCGGATTTGAAGGGTTGGGCAAGCTGCCAGGCACTGGACCAGGTGGAGGACTCGGACTCCCCCACCACCCACTGGTCTGCCTTCAGCGACGCCGTCACCAGCTGCGCCACGCCCGATTCGGCGATGGTGTCGGTGAACTCGGTCAGGCCTTCGATGAAGAAGGCCACCGTTCCCGGGTTTCCGGTGGAGTGCTCCACCAGGTCCTCCACCACCTCGGCGAGATCGTCCGGCCCCACCACGGAACGGTTCCAGATGGGAAGGGCGGCGACGGCTGACCGGCGGGACCCGAGGTAAATCAGCTCAGTGGCGGGGTTGGACCGGCGCAGCGCGTAGGCCAGGGTGACCAGGGCTACGGTCCGTCCGGCACCTGGCGGGCCGGCCAGCAACAGCGGGCCGCGCGCCATGATCTCGGCGGGCTGCAGTGACTCGTCGTCCACGCCGATGACGGGCAGGTCCTGGCTGCCGGCGGGCAGGACGTCCAGGTCCACCTGCTCGGGAAGCCGCTCGATGCCGGGGGCGGCGCCCATCCCCTGCCGCAGCATGGCTTCGCTGAGCTTATGGACTTCCCGGGCCTGCAGGGCCAGGTTCGAGTTGCCGCCGAGGACGGCCAGCTGGACTTCGAGTCCGTCCAGGAGTCCACGGCCCGGAGGCGAGTTGGCGGTGAGGACGTCCCTGGGCACGTCCATGGAGATGTAGTCGTCCTCGTTGGAGAGCCGCAGGACCAGCCTCCGCTGGATGGAGGCCAGGAGCGACGCGGGGACGGCGTTGGGCCGGTCCCCCGTGACCACCAGGTGGATGCCCAGGGTGCGCCCGTCCGTGGCCAGCTGCAGGAAAATGTCCCAGAGTCCGGAGAGCTTGCTGTGCTCGTAGGCCTCGCGGAAGGCGGACATGCCATCCACCAGCACGAAGATCCGTTTCTCGTCCGGCCGGTTGGCCAGCTTCCGGTACTCCACGATGGTGGAGGCACGGACCTCGGCGAACTGCGCCGAGCGCAGCTCTGCGATGTCCCGCAGGAGCCGCAGCAGCCGCCCAACGCGTTCCACGTCGTCGCCGTTGATGATCTCACCAACATGCGGGAGCTCCTCAAGCATCCGCAGCCCGGCGGAGCCGCAGTCGATGCCGTACACGTGTACGGGCCCGCCGCGCGGGGTGACCGCGGCTGCAATGGCAATACCCCGCAGGGCCGCGGACTTGCCCGAGCCACCGGTGCCATAGATGGCCATGTTTCCGTCCCGGTCCGGTTCGTAGAACACGGTGGGCTGGTCCTGGTGGACGGGATCGTCGGCCACACCGAGCAGCAGCTGTTCATCGGTGCGCGGGTTGGGGAGCTTGGAGAAGTCATAGGTCTTGGCCAGCTCATCCAGCCACGGTTTGCGGGGCGGCTGGATGGCCAGGGTGTCCGCGGCGTGCACGATGGTGGAGGTCATCCTGGCGATGTCGTTGGGGCCGGCCGGTTCCTGGGCGACGGGCTTGTCCGGTGCGGGTGCCTCCCAGCTGGGACCGGAGCCGAAGGCCATCTCCACGATGTCGATCTGCGGCCGCTGCGGCTTCTCCGTGGTCCAGCCGCCGGCGTAGCCGGTCTGGAACCCCTGGATGCGGCCGGGGCCGGTCTTGGCGGCGCCGCGCCCGGGAATGGCGGGGTCGAAGTAGGCCGCATCCGGAACGCCCAGGATGTCCGTGGCGTCGTCCTCGTCCGCCATGCGCAATGCCACCCGGAGGTTGGTGTTGGCGCGCAGGTTGTCCTTGATGACGCCGGCCGGGCGCTGGGTGGCAAGAATCAGGTGCAGGCCCAGGGATCGGCCACGGGCGGCCACGTCCACCACGCCGTCAACGAACTCGGGAACGTCGTTGGCCAGGGCCGCGAACTCGTCCACGATGATGATCAGGTACGGCGGCGCTTCGGGGTCGGCCTCACGCTGCAGTGCCAGCAGATCCTTGGCCTTCTTCCGGTTCAGCAGCTGTTCCCGGTAGTGCAGCTCGGCCCGCAGCGATGTGAGGGCGCGGCGCACCAGGTGCGGGGACAGGTCCGTCACCAGGCCTACAGTGTGCGGAAGGTTGATGCAGTCCGCGAACGCAGCGCCGCCCTTGTAGTCCACGAACAGGAAGCTGACGCGGTCCGGGCTGTAGGCCGCGGCCATGCCCATGACCCAGGACTGCAGGAACTCGGATTTACCGGCGCCGGTGGTGCCGCCCACCAGCGCGTGCGGCCCCTCGTTCTTCAGGTCCAGATACAGCGGTTCGATGCCCTTTGACCCCACCAGGGCCCGGAGCGTGCCGTTGTCCTTGCGGTTGGCCACGGCGGTGGCGTGCACGGAGTTGTTCTCCGTCCAGCGCTCCGCCACGGCCTGCGGGTTGTCCAGGAAGTCCTTGCCGATCAGGGTGGCGTAGGAGACGGCCCTGGGCAGGTCGGAGTCGTCGTTGACGGGCTTGCCCACGTCCACCACGGGAGCCAGCATCCTGGCCAGTTGGGCGGCGAGTTCGGCGTCCACGCTTTCGCAGCTGACGGGGTAGGTGTGGCGGCCCAGGCGGACCTGGCCGGTGGTGGTGCCGTGGTCGCCGTCCACCACCATGAAGTCGCGGCAGGCTGCAGGAAGGGCCTGGATGTCGGTGGCCACCCACAGGACATGGACACCTGAGTCGGGACCCCGTTCCGCCAGCCGGGTGAGGCGGCCGCGGTCCACCGGAGCGTCGTCTTCCACGATGACCAGCACGGACGGCAGAACCGGTTCCTCGAGCTCATGCTTGACCGGGTCGATGCCGGGGCGCAGGTCCGGGGCAGTCCGCTTGGCTGCCGCCTCGCGGGCATCCACCAGGTCCTCGAGGCGGGCCAGCAGGGACGAACCGCCGGCCGACCCGGCAGCAAGGTGGTCTCCGCCCAGCGGGCTGTGGCCGGAGCCAACGTGCGGCAGCCACTGCAGCCAGTTCCAGCGCTCACGCGACTGGGCTGACGTGATGGCGGTGAGGACCACCTCGGCCGGGGAATGAAGCCCTACCAACTGCAGCACCATGCCGCGGGCAACGTCGTCCACCAGGCCGCGGGCTCCCGCGATGCCCAAGGCGCCGGAGGTGCGCAGCTGGGAGACCACGGGAACGCCTTCGATCTCGCTGAACTGCTTGATGCAGTCCTGGATTTCGCGGGCGTACTGGACCTCGGTGTCGTTGTTGGAGGGTTCCTCCAGCGGGATGCGGGACGGCGCGGTCCCCAGTCCAAAGCGCAGGCCCAGGAAGGAGGAGTGCTCCGGCCGGTGCGTCCACAGCAGCGGCCCAAGCTTGTAGATGGCGTCCACGGTGTCGCTGACGGACGGTGCTTCCTGGAGCCGGACGGCCCGCTCCACCTGCTGCAGTTCGGTAAGGTCCTGCCGGAAGGCGGCCATGGAAGCCCGGAACTGCTTGAGCTGCTCCTTCTGCTGCTTCCTGGTGCGCAGTCTAGTGTCAACGTAGTGGCCCACGATGAACAGGGGCATCATCAGCATGAACACCATGGACAGCACGTTCTGCGTGACCGCGAAGATGACTGCGCCCATCATCAGCGGCGCCACCAGCATGATGTACGGGAATGGCTGGTCCTCGGGCCGCTTGGGCCCTGAGGGAAGGACGCGCTTGGGTACCTCGAAGCGGGGCACCACGCGCGGGGAACGGTTGAAGTCCACCAGGGGCGACGTCGGAGCTGCCGCGTGGTTGTGCCCCAGCGGCACCACCGTGACGGTGGTGTCCCCCAGGGTCACGGTGTCGGAGGAGTTAAGGGTGGCGCGGGTGACGGGCAGGCCGTCCATCAGGAGCCCGTTGGCGGAGTTGGTGTCAACGATCTCGATGCTCTCGCCCACGGTGATCCGGGCATGCCGCTTGGAAGTGAGCGGGTCCGTCAACCGGATGTCCACGTCCCGGTCCCGGCCGATGTAGCTGGTGCCGGTGGGCAGCGAAAATTCGCGGCCGACGTCGGGCCCGGACAGCACCCGCAGGGTGGCCGCTGCCGGCCCCCGGTTCGCCCCTGGTTCGTGGAATTGTTCGCTCACCTGGGCCAGGGAAACCACGGAACCGGGGCGGAGGCCCGATTCGAGGAGGTTGTCCTGGCGGGCCAGGATGTTGCCGCTGATTCCGGCGCCCACGAAGGCTTCATCGATCCGCAGGGACAGGTTGTCCGGCGCCGGCGTGCCCTTGCGGTCAGGGTCCGCCGCCCAGAGCACGGTGGCGATATCGGCCACAGTGGCCATGCCGTCCACCGTGACGGCCAGGTCCTTGGCGTCGGCGGGTTCGCGGCGGAGTGTCAGCCGGATCCTCATCCTTCGTCCACGCCCCTCATCTTTTCGAGCAGGTACAGGTCATCGGGTGTTACCAGGTGGGTGGTGACGGCGTGTTCCACCAGGCGGGCACGGCGGTTGGTGGCCAGCTTGCCGCCGCCGCCGCGCAGCCCCACCACGCCCACGCGGTCCAGCTTGTCGCAGACGTTGTCGAGTTTGCGGTTGAAGCGGGTCAGCGCCCACCCAAGGGTCTTGGCGGCCGCCGCCGAGGACGGGATGGTGCTGAAGCCGGTGCCTTCGCGCCGGAGCACCGGCTCGGCGAGCGCCACGATCAGCGCCTTCTGCGCGTCGGTGAAGACCACGGGGCCGATGGTGGTGTCCCCGCTGCTGGCGTCCTCCCGGGCTTCCTGCCGGAAGGAGGGCGTCTTCAGGTGCACGGCGAATTCGTAGGTGGTTGGGCCGGCCGTGAAGATCACGTTGGTGTGGCTGAACACCAGCGGGATCCGGGCGCCGGGTGACAGCCAGGCCTGCATGCCGCCCGATGCGTCGGCAACGGTGGCGGAGAGCATGCTGCCCACGTTGCTGAGCCACCAGATCCCGTCATACCGGGCCACCTGCAGGAACTGCCGGTGGAGGTACGGGTTGTCGTCCACTTCCAGGTCGCCCTCGCGGCCGATGTTAAAGATGTCGTCGTCCGATGGCTCATACCATTCGCCGCAGAAATCTATTGCCAGATCCCCCATGATCCACGCCTCCTCAAGGCAAAACTGTTCCGGTGACCGGAGTACTGGTGGTGTGCTGTTGCCCGGTGCCGCAGCCGGGATGTTACGTGCTGGTCCAGTGCCGTCACTGGCCGGTGCAGGCGATGGAGTTCTCCTCCATGGGTGAGAATGCGCCGTCCGAGCGGACGATCATCACCTGGATGCAGGTCTGCCCGGTAGGGCTGGGCCGCATCTTGACCGGCGGCTTGTCCACAGAATGGAATTCCAGGCTGTTCCCGCCTATGGTCCACACCTTCCACTTGTAGGTGTCCCCCTCCTTGGGCTGCGGATTGGTCCAGGTGAAGCTGGCCTCCCCGTCACTGCCGATGGATCCCTTGAGGCCTTCGACATCGGGGACGGTGCCGTCGTCCAGGGCGTCCGCCGGGGATTTGGTGACCTGCTGGGTGGGCACAGGCTTGGGTGTGCCGGGGGCCGCGTTGGCCACCACGATGCCCACCACCGCCGCCAGCGCCAGGAGGGTGCCCCCGGTGACTGCGAGCCAGAGATTGCGTTTGCCGTGGTCGGCTTCCGGCGCTGCCTCCGGCTCGTCCACTTTTACGGCACGCTGGACCGTTGCGTCGGGGGTATAGGCGCCCTGCCCGGCGTCGCTTACCGGCGCGCCGTAGTTCACCGCCCCCGGGCTGCCGCGAAGGACGGTGGACTGGGCCCACTCACCCTGCCCGCCGCCGTCGGCAGGTTCTGTTCCGGAAGAGCCCGTTGCTCCAGCCGGACTTGCCGGGATGGAGGGCGCTGCCGGGGCGGCGCGCCATTGGCTGGGTGCTGCGGCGGTGAAGGCCGACGGCGGGAGGGCGCCTCCCCTGCGTCCGGTCGCGTCGGCGTGGGCGCCCGGGAAATTGGCGCCAGGAAAATTGGGGCCGGCCGCGTTGGGGCGGGTGCGTGCCGGGAAGGTGGGGGCGCTGCCGGTGCCCTCCGGGTCGATGGCCGCGATACTGCGGACCCGCGTTTCCTCGGTGCCGTCATCCGGGTGGCCCTCGTCCTGCTGGGGCTCCTCCAGGACTTCGAAGGGCGTGACGGAGAGGTTGAGCTCGGCCTGGATGCGCTGCAGGGCCAGGGCAAAGGCGTGGGCCGAGGAGTACCTGGACTGCGGTGACTTGGCCATGGCCGTGGCCAGCGCCAGTTCCAGGGACTCCGGCACATCCGCCCGGCCCAGCCGCGGCAGGGCCGTGTTGCTGATGCGGTTGATCAGTTCGCGCTGTGAGTTGTCCGCACCTGGCATCACGAAGGGCGAGCGGCCGGCCAGCAGCGTGTAAAGGGTGGCACCAAGGGCCCACACGTCCACCATGACGCCGTCCACTGGCCCGTCCCGGAACTGCTCCGGCGGGGACCACGGAATGGACATGCCAGAGTCGTCATCCGAGTCCCCGGCGAGGGTGCCGGAGATGCCGAAGTCAGTCAGGGCAGGGCGGTTGTAGTCCGTGACCAGGATGTTGGCGGGCTTGATGTCGCGGTGGGCGATGCCGGCACGGTGGGCTGTCTCGACGGCGGAGGCAACCTGGATGCCCACCGCCAGGACCTCGTCCACACTGAAGCGCTGCCGCCGGTACCGCACGTCAAGGCTGGGCCGGGAGCAGTACTCCATGGCCAGGTACGAGTGCCCGTCATCCGTCACTTCCGCTTCGAAAATCGTGACGATGTACGGGTGCGAGGACAGCTGGGCCATCAGGTTGGCTTCGGATTCGAACCTCCGCCGGGCGCCTTCAGTCTTCAGGTCGGAAAGCAGCACCTTGACCGCCACCTTTCGGCGCGGCCTGTCCTGCTCGTAGAGGTAGACGTCGGAGAAGCCGCCGGATCCCAGCAGGCTGATGTAGGTGAACCCCGGAATGCGGGGCGGCGGTGCAACGGGCCGTTTGGAACTCACGGGATCTCCTCAAAACGCAGTGAGATGTTGTCGCCCAGCTCCGCGATGTCGCCGTCGAGCAGGATGGCCATCTCGTTTTGGGCCAGGCGGCGCGGCGGCTGGCCTTCGCGGACCAGGACGGTGCCGTTGGTGGCTTTAAGATCGCAGAGCATGACGTGCCAGCCCTCGAGCCGCACCTCAACGTGGGACCGGGAGATGTCCCCACCCGGGCTCGCCACCTGCACGAGGCGCGGCATAACCCCGCCCTGGACCCGGGAGACGGAGGGCTGGCGGCCAATGACCATCGACTGGTCCAGGTCTAGGAGTTCGCCCGTGGACAGGCGCATCCGGCCCAGCCGGGGACGTGCCACCTGGACGGCGTCGGGCAGCAGGGCGGCACCGCAGGCGCTGCACAGGGCACGGGTTGGCGGATTGGCGTGGCCCTGCGAACAGACGCGCGCCAGTACCAGCGGCCCGTCGCCGGCAACCTGCTGGGCCTGCCGGTTCGACGCCGGGGCGCCCGTTCCCGAAAGGCTGCTCTTCATGACCGTCTGGCCGTCGTGGTCGGGATCGAAGCCGGCCTCTGGTTGGGCCTGGGATGGGCTCTGCGCCGGACTGGCGGGACCACCGTCGAAGGCAACGGGGGCGGGGACTGGCGGAGCCGGCGGAGTGCCGAGGGTTGGCGGCGTGCTGGGTTCCGGGGTGGGTGTTGTCGCTGCTCCCCCGGTACGCCATGGGACGGAATCGATGAGGCCCGTGGAGGCAGGGCGGGGCGTGGCAGCCGGCGCGCCGGTTTCGGGCCCAGCTACGGCAGGATTGCCGGCGCCGGTGTCAGCGTCAGTGTCCGCTGCCGGTCCGGACCCGGCTGCTGCACCCTGCAGGCCGGCGTCCTCCGCCGAACCAAGGGCAGCAAGCGGTTCGGCTGCGGGCAGGGCTGGAGGTTGCTGTGGGACCACGTGGCCGGAGTCGGCATCGGGTTCCTCGCGCACCGCCGCGTCCTCGATGTTCCGCATCACGGTGCGGTCCCAGAGGTGGTCGTAGGAGCTGGTGAGTTCCTCGGCCGGAGCGGCATCGCCTGGATCAGTTTCCGCCCCATCCGCCCCGTCCGGCCCGGCCAGTCCGTCGCCAACCGGTTCCGGATTGGCAGGCTCCTCCAGCAGTTCCTCGTCGGCGTCGATGATGGCGCCCGGGGCGATGGTGGCGTCGGGATCAAGGCCTTCGAGGTCAAGGCCCTCGGGGTCAAGGCCTTCGGGGTCAAGGCCTTCGGGGTCAAGAGCATCGGTGGCGAACGCCTGGGGCAGGTTGGCGTCTTCCGCGCGTTCCCCGTCCGGGGCGTCGTTCAAGCCGTCGTCCAGGTTGTCATTAAGGTCGGCGACCGGATCCCCAACCGGGCCCGCGGTCAAGTCCTCGTCAATCACCCCCACCACTGTCCCGGCAACATGGCCGGCGTCGCCGCTGCCGTCCACTTCACCGGCAGCGTCCACTTCACCGGCAGCATCCACTTCACCGGCCGCGTTGACGGCGAACGGGCCGTCGGGGGCGGCGGGAGCATGCCCGGCTTCTGTACCCCTCGCAGGCGCCGTGCCTCTGACCACGGCCGTGCCTGCGCCCACCGCCGTGCCAGTATCAGCAGCAGCGCCGTCGACGGCGGCAGGGCCCGGGCGCGCCCCGAAGGTCAGGGACCGCAGCAGCACCACGCCTTCCCCCAGCGGCAGCCGGGGACCCCCAGCGGTCCCTGTGCCATCGTCGCCAGCAGCCCCGGCGTCCGCGACACCCAGCCTGCACGTGCCGGGCATCACGAACTTGCGTTCGTTCCAGGTGGTCACGTCCCTGCCGTCGAGGTCCACGGCTCCGCCGGGCTGCTCGACGGTGAGGTCGACCGCGCCGCGCAGGAAGACCCGCAGCGACCCGTTGAAGTCAAGGATGGCAAAGGACGGTATATGGGTAAGGGAACCGCCGGAGCTGCTGGTCACGGCGGCGAGGACCTCGTGGGGTTCCGGCCGGCCGGCCAGGAGTTCCCACAGCGCGCCGGCCAGTTCAGCGGGCGCCTCCGGCCCCAACAGGACTGCAGTGCGGGACCGGACGATGCCCAGCCAGCCGCCGGGAATGTAGCTAGCGCCGGTCATCGCCCGGCTCCCCCTCCAGCGACGTGCCGTCGACCAGCCCGGTGCCGTGCTCCAGTGCCGTGCCGTCCACCAGCGGTTCGGGCAGCGGTTCCGTCACGGCCTCGGAGGACTGCAGACGCGGCAGCGTCACGTCGTCCCCGTCAGCTGTGGCGTGGCGGGGCGCCGTGGTGCCTGCGCCGTCGTCGTTCGCCACGTTGTGCGCGTCCACCACGATGGCGGTGACGTTGTCACGGCCGCCACTGCGCAGGGCCGCCTGAATCAGGGCGTCCACGGCCTCCTGCGGGTCGGCCACGGTACTGAGGATCCGGAGGATGTCATCGTCTGCCAGTTCGCCGGTCAGGCCGTCGGAGCAGACCAGCACGCGGTCGCCTTCCTCGACGGGGAGGAGCCAGTAGTCCGCCTCCGTCTCATCCCCCGTCCCCAAAGCGCGCGTGACGACGTTCCGGCGCGGATGGAGGGTGGCCTCCTGGGCGGTGATTTCGCCCGCGTCCACGAGCTCCTGGACTTCGGAGTGGTCCACGCTGATCTGCTCGAACCGCCCCAGGCTGAGCCGGTAGGTGCGGGAGTCGCCGATGTTCATCACCAGCCAGTAAGGCATGCCCATCTGTTCCACAACGACGGCGCCCGTCAGGGTGGTACCGGCACGGGCCCCCGCGGCTTCACGGATGGAGGCGTCGGCACGAACCAGGTACTGCTGGAGGACGGACGCCGTGATGTTCCGCTCCCCCGTGGCGACCTGGGGCATCTCGGCCAGCGTACGCACGCACAGGCCGCTGGCAATCTCGCCAGCTTCGTGGCCGCCCATGCCGTCGGCCACGGCGAAGACGGGATCGGCTGCGATGTACGAATCCTCGTTCAGTTCCCGGCGGAGCCCCCTGTCTGTCCCGTAACCGCAGGAGAGGCTAAGGCCCGGCCCCGGCTCGATGGTGGAGGAAACACTGGCGGGGTGCTGGTTCATGCCTGTCCTAGGTAAAAGGTACGGTCTCCAAAATGCACGCTGGATCCCGGGGTAACAAACGTGGGGACGCCCGGCACCAAGGGGGTGCGCAGGCCGTCCGGGGTGGTGACGGCGCTTCCGTTGGTTGAGTGCCGGTCCGTCACCCAGATGCCGGCACCGTCGGTAAGCAGGTGCAGGTGGGTTTTCGAAATGGAGCGGCCGGGATCGTCCACGGCCAGCAGTTGGGCATGCTGCTCCCCGGCCTGTCCCACGGGGTTGCGGCCCACCAGGACGCTGCGGTCCAGTTGGAAGTCCCGGCCGTCGTCGAGGCGGATGCGCAGGACTGCCACTTGGGCCGGGGCACCGCTGCCGGGGCGCACCTGGGTGCGCTCAACGTCGTCGTCCACATGCGGCGGGGGCATGCGGTGACCGGAGGGAGCGCCCGTAGGAGGGACCGCCGGGGCGGCGCCTTGTTCGAGTCCCGACGGCGAACCCTGGGCACCTGCGGCAGGCGCACCACCGGCAGGCGGTGCGAAGGATGCCGGCGAGGTGTAGGGCATCGTCTGGGACGGCATGGTGGCCGACGGCGCAGGTGCTTGGGGGGCCTGGGCTGGGGTTGCCGGGGGCGTCGCCGCCTGGGGCGCGCTGGGCTGGGGCGCGACCGGAGACAGCACCTGCTGGACGGGCGGAAGGTCCAAGGGTGCAAAGCTGTAGGGCCCCTGGATGCCGCCGGTGGTAATAGGGTCCCGGCCCGCATTCACGTCGAACACCAGGGTCTTGGCAGCGTTGTCATGCCAGCCGCGCAGCCCGCCGTTCTTGTCCCATCGGCAGGAAACCACCACCAGCACAGCCCAGACGGCAGCCACCAGGAGCAGCGGCCCAAGAATGAACAGGGCAACGTCAAACCACTTGAACACCACCACCAGTACCGCCGCCAGCAAGGCCAACAGGACACCGGCTCCCGTGATCAGGCCGCGCAGGAACACGGCGCCGGCACCGGGCGCATAGCCGTCCTGGTCCGCACTGCGGATGCCCATCATCAGGTTGCCTGGTGTCTTGCCGCTGCGGCCCTCCAGTCCGAGGACGACAAACAGGTAGGCCAGGGTCACGCCAAGGCCGATGCCGCCGAACAGCACCAGGGACGACGTGTCATAGACGATGAAGCCGCCACTCCTGGTCCGCGTGATGCCTGCGAAACCAATGGCGAAGGTCACCACCAGCACCGCTATCCCCGGCAGCCAGTCAATGACGGCAGCACCAAGCCGCTTGCCCGCCGTAGCCGGAACAAGCTGAAGGTTCACTGCCATTCCCGTTCCTCCCCCTGGAGCGGCTTCCACCCTGGTGGAACCGCCGGTCCTGCCCGGCCCGGAGCCCGTGTATGTGGGACCCGTCAATGCGCTGCCCGCCGGCTGACCTGCCGGGGGCCTTTCTACTACCGGGATAGTACCGGGAATCCCCGCCGCATGCTCGGGACGCGCCTCCCTGGCAGCGCTGGGGCCGTGATCCGGAAGCGGGCCCGGAGTGCGGGTGCGGCGCGCCGCCCGGTTGGGCAGCGGCGCACCGCAGGCAGTGCAGAAGGTGGCCCCCGCACGGATCTGCTGTTGGCAGCGCGGGCAGCGTTCGGCGTCGTGCGTCACGGCTGGCCTGGTCCTTGCTGGTTGGGTGCTTGCTGGTTGGGTGCTTGCTGGTTGGGTGCTTGCTGGTTGGGTGCTTGCTGCTGCGGCGGCGGCGCATCAGCACTGCCGGAGGTACGACGGCGGCGCGCGGCAATGATCCCGGGCACCGTCGGCAGTGCCAGCCGGCCTCCGCGCAGCTTAAGGCTCTTGCCGGAGTTCATGGCCGTGCGGGCGTCCGCCAGCAGCGACCGCGGCGAGAACCGTGCCTGCTGCCGGCGCCAGAAGCCCATTCCGGAGGTCATCTCCTTGAGCGAGCCGTCAACGATGGTCCAGTACTCCCGGACCTGCTCCTCAGTGGGCTCCCCGGCGCCGAAGATTGACGCGTCCGCCCGGCGGGCCAGCATGGTGGTGGTCCCCGAGGTTGCAGGGAACGCCTCGGCCAGCACGGCGGCGCTTTCGCGCCGGGTCGACCGGGTGTCGACGGCGGCACCGAGGTCCGTCGCCAGGCTCACCACCTCGTTCCATCCTCCGCCCACACGCTGGGCGGGGAGCCCATCACGGAAACGCGACTTCCGCCGTCGTGCCTTCAGCAAAGCAATCAGCAACAGCGGCAGGGCCAGGACGACCACCGGGATGGCCGCGACGCCCAAGGCACCCAGGAGCGCGCCCCAGAACAGCCACGGATTGTTCTTCTTCTGGTCCGCGTCCAGCGCGTCCGGCGAGGAGTCCGGCGGCAGGTCCGCCGGCTCCTGCGGCGGGGGCGGCGGCTGCAGCACCTGCGGCTTGGGCTTGGACTTGCTTTCGGGGTCCGGCGGGATGGGGATGTTGTCCTTGGGCGGGGTGGGATCGAAGCTGACCCAGCCCACCCGCTCGAACGCCACCTCTACCCAGGCATGGACGTCCTTACCGGTGATCTTCACCTCGCCCGCGCCGTTCTCGGGGCTGGTCGGTTCAGGGTAGAAGCCCATCACCACGCGGGACGGGATCCCCAGGTGCCGCAGCATCAGGGACATGGCCACCGCGTACTGTTCGTCGTCGCCGAGCATCTGCTTGGCCGTGAGCAGGTTGCGAATGCGGGCGGAGCCGTGACCGGAGACGCTGGGCAACTGCCCTTCGCTCACCAGGCCGTTGCTGAACGCCCCTGTCTTCTGGAAATGCGCCTCGATCTGGCGCACCCGGTCGATCGCGGTCGGGGCATCAGCGGACAGGTCGTTCGCCTGGGAGCCCACCACCGGCGGTACCTCAAGGGGGTCCGGGAGGGAGATCTTGGCGAAGTCGTACTGGGTCAGCTGGCCGTGCTCGAGCTTGACGGGGTCGGAGACCTGGACAGTATAGGAGTCGCCCTTGGCTAATCCGCTGGTGGTGACGGCGGTGTCCGATCCCGGGTTGAAGTAGAGCCCCGCGGCCGCGGCAGAACCGGGCTGGTCAAAGCTGATGCCGGTGGTCTTGCGGCCGCCGGGGACAAAGTAGCCCTGGTAGTCCTCGATGTTGATGCTGATCGAGTAGTCATTGGTGGGCACTACGCCGGACGTATCGGCAAGCGTGTTGATGGACTTGGCATCTCCCACCTTGCTGAAGTTGCCCGAGCCGTTGGGGTCCATGTTGTAGTTGGTGCCGTTGAAGGCGTCCAGGGCCCCCAGGCGCACCCGGCCGTCGCGTGGGAGGCCCTTGACCACGAACAGGGTGTCGTCCTTCTTGTCCTTCACGTACGTCCGGAAGCTGGCCAGCGGGGTGATGTAGTCCTTGGGATCGAATGGCGGCACCACCACGTTGCGGAGGACTTTCCGGTCCTCCCCTGCGCTGACCAGCGGCGCGGCCACTGCTGTGATCCCGACGCTGACGGCGATGACCCCAGCCGCCATGCCCAGCCGGCGGATCCTGGCCCGCCGTGCAGTGGCACTGTCATTCTGCGGGTTGTTCACGGCCACCCGCTTGGTGCTGTTCCGCCGCAGGGCGTCCCGGCGGAACGTTGCCCAGGCGATGCCCAGCACGGTCAGCCCGATGCCGCGTTCCAGGGTCAGGAAGGCGGCGTTGGTGCTGAAGGCGATGCCGGTGACGAACAGAACCAGCACGGGAAGGAGGGGCAGGTAGGGGCTGCGGAGCCGCCAGGTCAGGAGAGCGCCCACGAGGGCTGTGATGAGCGAGCTCAGGAACGGAACGATGAGCACACCACCTGCCGTGCCCACCGGCACGCCAACCGTGAGCATGTCCTTCCAGGCGAAGACCACGCCCAGCAGGAGGGTCCGCAGCGAGTCCAGCGAGGGAACGAAACCTGCGATCGCGGCGTCGGGCACTGCCAGCCAGGTCCCGAACACCAGGTACGCGGCCAAGGCGAGGGCGGTGGTGATCAGCAGGCCCAGGCGCAGGTGGGCGTTGGCAGCCCCGATGGCGAGGCCCAGGATGATGCCACCGAAGCCGGACAGCAAATAATAGGGGTCGCCGCCGAAGCTCAGGCCGAAGCCAAGCAGGCCCAGGCCCAGCAGGACCACCAGGGCGCCGGCGTCGAGCAGGAAATGCCACAGCGGCTGGCCGTCCGCGAAGGCCGACTCCGTGGTGGCGGCCTTCCGGCGGGTGCGGGTGGGCGGGATTGTGGCCTGTGGGGAACGGCCCGGTGCGGTGCTCATGCGGCCGCCTTTCTCAGCACGATGGCAAGGTCGGCCAGGTCGCCGAGCGTCAGGACAGTGAGATCTGCGATGTTGGCCCGGGTGGGAGCAGCGCCCGCTTCCACCCGTACGGCGAGGCTCCGCACACCCGGCGGTACCGAGGCGGCGGCGGAACGGAGCTGGGTCGCCGTTACGTTGCTGCCCACCACGAAGAAGACCACGGAGGCGTTGGGGACGGTGTCGGCCAGGGTGCGGGCGAGGTCGACGGCGGTGCGGCGCATGGGGGTGCCGACGATCCGTGTCATGTCGTCCAGCATGTTCCGGCCGGTTTCGCAGCGCAGCGGCCCCTTTTGGGTCAGGACATCCAGTTCCCGCTGTTCACGGATGGCCTGGCGGCCGATGGAGGCAGCCACAGAGATGGCCATTTCGAACTCGGTTTCGGAGGCGTACTCGTCGGTGTTGATGGACAGCGAGATGGCCAGGTGGGCTCGGCGGGTTTCCTCGAACTGGCGCACCATCAGTTTGTTGGTGCGGGCCGTGGTCTTCCAGTGGATGTGCCGGCGGTCATCACCCGGCACGTAGTCGCGGAGGGCGTGGAAGGAGACGTCGGCGCTGGAGAGCTCGGTGGTGGGCATGCCTTCAAGGTCGCGGATGAAGCCGGCGGCCGAGCCCGCCAGGGCGACCGTGCGCGGGTGGACGAAGAGATCCTCCGGCTCGGTCCACAGGACCTGGCGGCGCAGCAGGTGCAGGGGGTCTGCCCGGACGGAGCGGACCGGTCCCACCACGATGACGGCGCGCCGCGCGGTGGGGATGGTGAACAGGTCTTCGTGGACCTGTCCGGGCTTCATCCGCGGCAGGTGGAAGACGGCCGTGGTGCTGCCCACCGGCAGTTCCAGCGCCGCCGGCAGCAGCGGCCGGGCCGAAGTATTGGAGACGGCAATGCTGCCCACGGCGCTGTCCCCCACCGCAACCCGCGTACGGGCCAGGTCCAGGACCACCCCGTACGAGGACCGGCCCAGGATGAAGGCAACCGCGATGACGAACATCGCGAACGCGGCAATGGAGGCCGCCGTGGCTTCCTGCCAGCCGAATGCCTGTCCCGTGGTCCAGAGCAGGATGGCGGCTGCCAGGACGGACCAGCCCAGGATACTGACCACGGAAAGCACGGGCCATGCATACTTCAGCCAGGTGTCACGGACGGCCCGCCAGGCAGGGGTCAGTGCCTGAAGGGCCGTACTGCTTGCTTCGGACCATACCGCCGCAGGGTGCAGGCGGGTGGGGCGGCCATCCCGGTGGAAGAGCTGCTGGAATCGCTCCGCGAACCGGGTCAACGGGGTACCGCTGGACGTGCCGTCGGACATAGGGGTGTGCCTTCGTTGTTGCGCTGGGATGGAGTGGTGGTGGCTGCAGCGTCAGGCTGCAGCCGGCCGGTCAGGCGTTGGTGCGCTGCTGCGGGGCTGCCACGTCGGCCAGGATTCGGGTCAGCACAGCCTCGGCGGTGGCGCCGGAGAACTCGGCCTCGGGATCCATCACGAACCGATGGGTCCACACCACGGAGGCCAGTTCCTTGATGTCATCCGGCAGGACGAAGTTCCGGCCCTGCGAGGCTGCCCACACCTTGGCTGCCCGCACCATGGCCAGGGCGCCGCGCACGGAGACCCCGAGCCTGGTTTCAGGGGCGTTGCGGGTTTCTTCGCACAGCCGGGAGATGTATTCCAGCACCGCGGTGTCGATGTGCGCTGTTGCCGCAAGGTCCGCCATGTCGGCCACCGCCTGGGTGGTGATGACGGCGGACAGTTCCTTGGACCGGTCCTTAAGGTTGCTGCCGCCCAGGAGCCGGACGGTGGACGCGTGGTCCGGGTAGCCGATGGAGGTCTTGATCAGGAAGCGGTCCAGCTGTGCCTCAGGCAGGCGGTACGTACCGGCCTGCTCAATGGGGTTCTGGGTGGCCATGACCATGAACGGGCGGCCTGCGGAGTAGGTGACGCCATCCACGGTAACCCGGGATTCCTCCATGACTTCGAGGAGGGCTGACTGGGTCTTGGGCGAGGCACGGTTGATTTCATCGGCCAGGACGATGTTGTTGAAGATCGGGCCCTTGTGGAACTCGAACTTCTGCGTCTTCTGGTCGTAGATGGTCACACCGGTAACATCCGACGGCAGCAGGTCGGGGGTGAACTGGATGCGGTTGTTGGAACCCTGCACGGTGGCGGCAAGGGCGCGGGCCAGGGAGGTCTTGCCGGTGCCCGGCGCATCCTCGAACAGGACGTGGCCCTCGGCCAGCATCGCGGTGAAGGTCAGGCGGATGACGTGTTCCTTGCCCAGCACCGCCTGCCCAACGTTGGCAACCAGCTTTTCGAATGTGTCGGCAAACCACTCGGCCTGCTCGATGGTCATGGTCATGAAGGTTGTTCTTCCTCTGGTTGTGGCTGGTTTGTCGTGTTGTTGTGAAAGACCGGGTTGTTGCGGTCTCAGTAGCTGGCCGGGCAGGAACCCATTCCGGCAGTTGAGCCGGTGATGGTGTCAGCCCTGATGAACCGGTACTGGTTGGTCCACCGGCTGCCGTTCCGTTCGTAGATGTAGTACCAGCGGCTTGAGCCCCATCCGTCGCGGTAGCACTCGAGTCCAAGGTTGGAGCCCTGCGGCATCATGTAGGACGTGCAGGTTCCGCTTGACCAGTGGTCTCCGCTGCCCTTGGCTTCCTCAAGGCAGCTGTTGACCCGGACCGTGACGTTCCACAGCTTGGGTCCCGGAGGCGGCGGGGCGGCACCGCTGCTGGACGTGTCACTGCCGATGCGTCCCGGCTGTCCGGCGCTGACGGCGCGTACCTCCAGCTTGTGCGTCTGGCTGAAGCCAACGCTCTTGGAGAAGCTGCGCTGTGTGGTGTCCTGCCATGCGCCGTTGTCCAGGCTGATCTGGTATCCGGTAACAGCGCGCCCGTTGCCGTCCGGCTGGTTCCAGGTCCAGGAGACCGTCTGGTCACCCACTCCGCTGCTCTTGCTGCCGGTGACATTCGGGGCAAAGGCCAGGCCATACGGGTTGACGGCATTCGATGGCGCACTGGCGTCACCGGCGGAAGTGCTGCGGGATGAAACCGCCCACACCACCACCGATGTTTGCGTGCCGTTGGCTGCCGCCACCACGCCGCCACCGGCGGGGATGGAGCCTGACCCCCCTCCGGACGTCAGGCTGTAACGATAGGTGATTTCGCTGGTCGCCGAGCCGTTCCGCTGGGCGTCCGTCAGTGGCGTAAACCGAACATCGATCTTGCCGCCGTTGCCGTTGGTGTCCACCAGGGAGGCCGAGGGCGCTGCCACCGTTCCGGGTTTGCCCACCGCACGCGTTGCAGTCGACGGCGCGCTGGTGCCGCTGGTGCCCGCCTTGTTGGTGGCCGAAACGGTGAAGGTGTAGCTGGACTCCGAGTTATCCACCGTGACGTTCTGCGACGTGCCGGCCACCTGCTGGTTTGCAACGGCGGCTCCGCCCCGGAGCGTGGTCAGGGTGTAGCCGGAGACGGCGTCACCATTGTTATTCGGCGCCGACCACACCACCCTCAGCTGGCTCTGCGAACCCACGGGCGTCGCCTGCGCCACGCTCGGCGCTGCCGGTGTTGCGGGCACGCCGGCGGGAACCTCGGCCGCAGAATACGGGCTCCACTCAGACGGATCCTTGGCGTCGTTCCGGGCCAGGACCCGCACCTTGTAGGACACGCCGTTCTGGAGGCCCTTCCACACGTAGTTGACCGACGTCAGCCCTTGGATCTGGGCGTTCTGGCCTGCAGGAGCCGGCGAGATTTCCAGGTCGTAGGACTTCACGGGTGAGCCCTTGCTGGCCGGAGCGGTCCAGGCGACCGTCAACTGCTTGTCACCGAACTTCAGCGACGGCGCAAGAGGCGTATCCGGCTTCACGTCCGGTCGGACATCGGCCGAGGCCGGGGAGCGCTCGGACTCACCGAACTCGTTGGTGGCCGTCACCTGGAAGTGGTACGTCGTGTTGTTCGTCAGGCCGTTCAGCGTGCAGGTGTTGGCAGGGCAGTCCTGCCGGAAGCCTGCCTCCCCGTACACGGTGTACTTGGTGATGGCTGAACCGCGGTCGGCGGGCGCGGACCAGTTGAGCAGGGCGGTTTGGTCCCCTACGCTCTGGGCCTGCGGCGTGGTGGGAGCCGTGGGCTTGTCCTTGACAGTGAGCCGGACCCGGGCCGTGGCGTGCCGGGAGCTGTCCTGTGTCTTGTCCTCCACCGTGTACGCAACCACCAAGGTTCCGGTGAAGCCCGGCGCCGGGGTAACGGTGATCGAATCACCGTTGACGCCCACGCTGCCGCTGCCGGTCTCGGTGTTCGCGGCAATGATTTTCAGCGGGGTTTCCGGAAACGGGTTGGCGTCGTTTGCCAGGACGTTGATGGTGACGGGCTTTCCTGCCGCAGCGTTCGGCTCGACGTCGTCGTTGGCCACGGGCTTGGGCCGGTTGGAAGCCGTCACGGCAAGCTGGTAGGTGGCAGTGGCCTCAAGCCCGCGCGGGTCCGTCGCCTTGACCTGGACGGCAGCCCTCGTACCAGTGGCCATCGAAGCCGCCGCCGAGACCTTCAACGTCTGGCCCTCGACCCGTACGTCGAAGCCTCCCGGGGAGTCCCCCACCAGCTGGTACTTCATCTTCTCGACGTCGTCCTGGTCGGGGTCGGAAGTCAGCTTGCCCAGGTCGGTGCTGGCCGAGTCACCCTTGGGAACATCCACGTTGGCGCCCAACAGCTCCGGCGGATTGTTCTTGTTGGGGTCCGGCAGCACCTTGGTCCGGATGCTGAGGGTGGACTTCAGGCCGGCAGGATCGTCAGGCCCCGTGCCGTCGGTCACCTCGAAGGTGAGCGATCCAGGGCCTACATAGTCGGCACCTGCGGAATATTTGAGCCCGGCACCGTCACGGATGATGGGGTCCCCGCCCTCAGCTCCGATGAGCTTGATCCGGTCCGCCTGGGTGATGCGGGGCGAGCGGCCGTCGCGCACCTTGACCCATTCCTTCAGGTCGACGTCGACCGACTGCCCGGCCACCACTTCCAGGACCTCGTCCTTGGCCAAAGTGGGCACCTGTTGGCCCAGGCCGGGCACCCAGATGATGGCGGTGGACTGCTGGCCGTCCACGTCTTCCACGGTGTAGGGGATGAGCTGGGGCTGTTCGGTGAGGTCCACCAGCACGTTGCCGTTGCCGCCCGGGCGGGCAGTGGCGGCCTCGGTGCTGATCTTCAGGTTTTCGCCTACACCGTCCGGGTCCTCGTCGTTCTTGAGGACTGGCACATCCACGGCGGTCTTGCCCATGGCCTGGGCGGAGGTGACCCTGTCGTCGCGGGCGATCGGGGCCTTCAGGGGCACGTCATTGTCAACCACCAGGCGGATGGTGGCCTGGGCGGTGGCATCGCGGTCATCGGCAACCGTGTACCGGACGTTGACGGTGCCGGCCTCCTTGGGGGCCAGGAGGATGATGCGTCCGCTGTTCTTGCTCACGGTGGCCTGCAGGGCTGGATCTGCCTCGATGCCGTCGGTCAGGATGCGGATGCGGTCGCCGTCGGGATCGGTGTCGTTGGCAATGGCGTCAACCGCGATCTGCCGGCCGGGGCGGACCCGGACTTCATCATCCACCGGGGTGGGCTTCTGGTTGATCTCGCCCCGCGGTGCAATGCCCACCGTCACGGTGCCTGTATTCGCGGCGCCTTGCCGGTCCACCACTTTGTAGCGGAACGTGTCAGTTCCCGCACCGTCGCCTGCGGCCGTGAAATCGATGAAATTGCTGCCCACGGTGGCGGTACCCATGGCAGGGGTGCTGTCGATGCCGGTCAGCTGCACGGAGTCGCCGTCGGGGTCGATGCCGTCCAGGGGAACGGGAATCCGGACGGTGCCGGCCGCCACCACGCGCGCAGTGAGGTTCCGCGGCTGCGGCCGGGAGTTCTCCGCGCCTTCGAGCGGGAGGATGTGGATGGTCACGGCCGCGGCGCTCTTCTGGCCCTGCGGATCCACCGCGTTGTAGATGGCCCTGACTGTCTTGGGTTGGCTGCCCGCGATGAAACGCAGGGTGTTCTCGGAAACGAAGCTCTTGCCGTCGGCGGGATCAACCGCCTGCGGCAGGACGGGATCCACGCTCAGTTCCTGCCCCTGCGGGTGGGTGTCGTTGTCCAGGACGGGGATAGTGACTACGTCATTGACGCGCACATTCACTTCGTCCGGCTTGGGCTGCGGCGCTTCCACCACGGCCGGCGCAGGGACGGGCACCACGGAGACACTGCCGGTGGCGGACTTCTTGCCGTTCGACATGGTGTATTCGAACAGGATGGGGTCCTTGGTCCCCAGAATGTCGGTGATCCGGAGGACACTGTGGTTGATCACACTGACGGATACGGTGGCGTTGTCCGGAAGCTTGACGGACTGCAGCACCAAGACTCCCCCTGAAGGGTCGGAGTCGTTCGCCAGCGGGTCCAGCAGCACGCTTCCGCCGGTGGGCATCAGGGCAACGTCATGCACCGCCACCGGATCGCCGCCGTCGTTCCCGGACTCCACGTCCACGCGGATAAGTCCCTGGCTGCTTTGCGGCCCGTTGCTGGCAATGTAGGTCAGGTAGACCGGTCCGGGGGTGCTGCTGCGGAAGGTAAACGTGCCGCCGTCGGTCACGGGGCCAAGCTCCGCCGGGCCGTTGGCTTCCACCTGGGCCAGCCGGAGGGCACCTCCGTTGGGGTCGACGTCGTTCTTCAGCGGGGAGATCACCAGGTCCTGGCCCACCACTGCGGTGACGTGGTCGGCGTTAACCACGGGTGCCAGGGCGCCCGGCGGCTGCACATTGACCACCACCTTGCCGGTAACCGTGGCGCGGCCGTCCCAGATGGTCACCTGGACATTCTTCTTGCCGGCCGTGGCGCCGGAGTCCTGGAAAGTGAGGAGCCCGTCGCGCCGGACCTTGACCTGGTCCTGGTCGTTGTCGGCCTTCGCGTCAAGCAGGACCAGGTCGTCGCCGTCGGGGTCGATCCAGTCGGTGAGGATGTTCTGGCTGACGGTCTTGCCTTGTTCCACCAGCATGGTGGTGTCCTCGCCGCGCTTGAACTTAGGCGGCTTATTCTCGTCCGGTCCCACTACGGTCAAGGTGACCTGGCCGGTGGCGGACAGGCCGCGGCCGTCGGAGGCGCTGTAGTTGAAGGTCTCCGTGCCCGGTCTTGCATCTGCGGGAACGGAGATTTGGAACGCTGTCCCGCCGTAGATGCTCTCAAGGGTGCCGGACTTCGGTGCGGCCTCCGGCGCCACGGCAGCGGTCAGCACGTCACCGTCGGGGTCGGAGTCATTGTCCAGAACACTCAGGATAGTGGTGCGGCCGGGACGAACGCCCACGGCATCAGGCTTGGTTTCCGGCGGCCGGTTGGGCTTGGTCCGGTCCGGGAGGACATTGATCGTATTGTTGTCCGCGGACTCCTGGTCCTGGTCCTCGGACTGGTTTTTGGGCGGAACGACGTCGTCCCAGTTGTTGACCAGCTGCATGTTCTGGTTCACCAACCACACATTCCCGGAGTTCACATCATTCAGGACCACCAGGTCCCGGTTCACCCGGAAAACATACGACGGCGACGCACTCGCCTTGGGCACCGCAACATTCTTATCATCACCATCATTAGTGCAATCCCGCACATACTTGTTCGCACCCGACCACGCCGCATGCACACACCCACCCAACTGCACCGGCGCAGCAGGAACACCCTCACCATCAAACGACACAGTCTTCGCCGTACCGCCATCCAACGGCTGCTTCAACAACGCCTTCCGCGTCGCCACCGCCACAAAATCACTACCCGGCCCGGCCTGCTGAAGCTTCGCATCCCGCGCATTCTCCAACTGCATCCGCTTACCACCGGGCAAAAACAGGTTCCCCGCCGCAGCATCCAACACCACCGGCTGATCCCCCACCACCGTCATCTGCAGATCCCCGGCACCCTTAAGCCCATCCCACGTGCTCGAATCCGACGACGTCACCGCACCATCAGCATCCACCCCCGTCACCGTCACCGCGCCCGTCTTCGGATCCGCAGAATAAATCCGGTCATCAGAACCAACCGCCGACACAATCCCCGCAGAGCCCACCATCACCGGCTCCGACGCTTCCTTGTCAAAACCATTCACCGTGGACGGCGACACCGCCCACACCTTCCCCGACGCAGCATCCGTCACCGAAATCGTCCGCGCACCAAAACTCACATCAGCCGCCCCCGGCAACTGCTTATCCCCACCCAGCCGCATATTCGCCGGCGACACCTGGTTCAACGTCGAACCAGTCTCATCATCAACAAACACCTCACCGGCATGCTGCAACACATCAAACGTCGTCGACGCCGGAGTCACCGCCCCATCCAACACCCGCGACGGATAATTCAACCGCCCCACAGCATTCTTCGACTTCGACACCACCCACACGCCACCGTCATTCAACTCCACCTCAGTGGTCTTAAACCCCGGATACAACACAGCACCCGTCACCACCACAGCCACCACAGCACCAAACGCAGTACCGGTGACGAGTTTCCTATGTCGCTTTTTCAGCCCAAGCTTCCCCAGCAGAGTTGTCACAGCGTTACTTTTCCCTCAGATTGTGTAGCCAGATGGCGGCCCGTTCGCAGGACAGGCAGCAGGCTTCCTTTTTCCGCGGCAAGCCTACCGAACCCCTGCAAGCCCCGCGATGGGGACAACTGCCCGCAGGATTCCGGAACTGCAGGTGTCAGCAATGCGGTGCTCCCAGCGATGCAGGGTCCGCAAGCGTGGTGTGGCCGGCGATGACGTACCGGCCGACGTTGCGGGCCGAGCCCGATTCCACGCGCCACCAGCGGACGATGCCGTTGCCGGACCAGTTATCGCTCTGGTCGATGTAGCACGCCACCATGATGCGGTCCTGGTCCGCCTTGTAGAACCACGGCGGGCTGTCGGCGTTGACGCCGTCACAGTCGAAGTAGGGACTTGGCCGGTAGTTGGACCCGCCCAGGGTGAAGGTACAGCTCCGGACGAAGTTGGGGTCGGAAGTCTTGATCCTGGTTTCCCAGAGCCCCTGCTTGCCCGCGTTGGCGCTGGCCGTGACCACTGCACTGCCGGTGCCCATGGAGTTGAAGGTCTGGACGGCGATGGTGACGGTGTCACCAAAGTTTGCCGTGTTGACCGTCCTGCTGCCGGAGGGGGCAACGTTCTCCCACCCGCCGTTGTTGATCCTGATCTTGGTCTGCGCCACGTCATTGGTGCTGGTGGACGGTGAGGACCAGTTGAGGGTGGCCGACTTCTGGTTGACGGCCCCGTTCTGCCCGGAGGCGGAAGGGGTGCCGGGAGATCCGTAGGGCGTCGTCGTCGCGGGCGCACTGGCATCCGAACTGGGCGCCACCGTGGAGTTCGCGACGACGGTGATGCTGACGGCCGTGCCGTTGCTGAAGCCGCTGATGATCTGCCCGGGTGTGATGGGCCCGCGGGCGCCGTTGCTGGCGTTGTACGTGTAGCTGACTTCGTTCTCGGCTGAGCCGTTGCGTTCAGCCGCCGTCAGCCTGCGGAAGTCCACCGTCACCGCGCGCCCGGCTCCGCCGGTGTTCGCCGGCGTGGCTGTAACTCCGGAGACCGGAGACAGCTTGCCGGTGGCACGGCGGGGCGCCGAGGGCGGACTGACCGCTCCCTTTCCGGCCTTGTTCTCCGCCTGCACGGTGAACGTATAGGCAGCCTCGGAGTTGTTGGCGGTGAAGTTGGCCGTACGGACGTTGCCCGGGACGGCCTGTGTCTGGTCCGCAGCGTTTCCGCCGCTCATGGTGACGTAGTAGGTGCTGATCGGGTCGCCGTTGGTGTTCGGTTCGGCCCATGTGACCCGCAACTGGTTCTGGGTGCCCACGGATGATGCGACGGCGGATGACGGTGCGGCCGGTGCCGCGGGCACGCCGGCCGGGTTGTCTTCCGCAGAGTAGGTCCCCCAGTCGGACGGGCCAAGCTCGTTGACAGCCTGCGCGCGCACCTTGTACTTCACGCCGTTGGTGAGGCCGGTCCAGGTGTAGTTCAGCCCGGCAACCTCGTTCTTGACCGCAACCCCGCTGGCCGGCGGCGGCGAAATCTCCAGGTTGTAGTGTTTCACCGGCGAGCCCTCCGTCTTGGCAGCGGGCCAGTTGACGGCCATGGTCTTGTCACCGGCTTTGACCGTAGGCGCTTCCGGCGGGGACGGCTTTTCGTCAGGCCGGATTTCGTTGGACTGCGGGGAAGCCTGGGAGTCCCCCACCTCGTTGGTGGCCAGCACCGTGAAGACGTACTTCACATTGTTGGTGAGCCCGCTCAACGTGCAGGTGGTGGTGGGGCACTTCTGCTCGAAGCCGTTGTTCGAACGGACGGTGTACCCGGTGATGGGGGCGCCGTTGTCCGACGGCGGTGCCCACTTGAGCACCGCGGTGCGGCTGCGGACGTCGGTGGCGCTGGGCGCCGAAGGCGCGTCGGGTTTGCCGCGGACGGTGAGCCGCAGGCGCCCGTCGACCTGGCGTGACAGGTCCCCCGTCTTGTCCCCCACGGTGTAGCGGACCACCATGACGCCCTTGTACCCGTCAGCCGGGGTAACGGTGATGCTGTCGCCTGCCACTGCCGGCTGCCCGGCCGCGGCTCCGGTCTCCACCGTGGCGCCAATAATCCTCAGGGGTGTGTCCGGGAACGGATTGAAGTCGTTGGCCAGGACGTTGACCTGTTCCGTCTTCCCGGCGTTGACTTTATCCACCACGTCATCGTTGGCCACCGGCAGGGGCCTGTTGGAGGCAACGTGGCGGGCCGTGATGGTGGCCCCTACGGCGGGCGACCTGCCGTCGGTGACCTTCACCTGGATGTTTCCGGTGACGCCGATGCCAAGGGAACCGTCGGCAGTGATGGCGAGCGTGGCGCCGTCGACCTTTGCGCTGAACCCGGCGGGAAGCGTGCCGTCCAGTTCGAAGCGGAGGTTGTCCTTATCCCGTTCGTCCACGTCCTTGGCCAGCCCTGCCAGGTCGACGGTTGCCGTTTCGGCTTTCGGAACGTCCACGGAGGTGCCGCTGAAGGTGGGCGGGTGGTTGGCGTTGGGGTCCGGGATCACCTTGGTCATGATCACCAGCGTGGCTTTCAGGCCGTCGCCATCGTCCGGTCCGGAGCCGTCCGTCACCTCGAAGGTGATGGAGCCGGGGCCCACATAATCGGGTTTCGCGGTGTAGCGGAGGGCCTTGCCGTCGGACTGGATGACGCCCTCCGGCGATCCGCCCTGGACGCGCACGGAATCAGCCACGGTGACCCTGGCAGTACGGCCGTTGCGGACCCGGACGTACTCGGCAAGGTCCAGGGTGATGTCCTTGCCGGACATGACTTCGACCGGCTCCGTTTTGGCCAGGGTGGGGTACTGCACGCCCTGGCCGGGGATCCACATGAGGGCCGTGGAGGTGAGGCCGTCGACGTCGGTCACCGTGTAGGGAATCAGCTGGTCCTCCGGGGTCAGCGTCACCACCACGTTGCCGGAGCCGCCCACGCGGGCGTTGGGGTTGCCGTCGGGCAGGCTGATGTTGAGGTCTGCCGCCACGCCGTCGGCATCGGAGTCGTTCTTCAGGACGGGTACGTCCACTGCGGTCTTGCCAAGGGTTTCGGCCACCGTGACCCGGTCATCCTTGGCCACGGGCCGTTTGAGCTCCGCATCCGGGCTGGTGCGGATCCGGATTACGGCGCTGGCGGAGGCCTTCTTGTCGTCCTGGATCCGGTAGCTGATGCTTTCGTTGCCGGCGGCCGCGGGTGCGGTGAAGAGCACCTTGGCACCATCCGTTGCCTCGACCTGCAGGTCGGGTGCGGCCTCGAAACCGTCGGAAACCAGGCTGAGGGGGTCGCCGTCGGGGTCAGAATCGTTGGCCAGGGCCTCCACGGCCACTTTGCGGCCGGGCCGGACATCGACGGCGTCGTCCACGGCGATGGGTTTTTGGTTGTTGGCTTCCGGCGGGGCAATGCCGACGATGACGGTGCCGGTGTTCTCGGCACCGATCCGGTCACGGACGCGGTAGGTGAAGCTGTCGGTGCCCGCGGCATCACCCGCGGCGGTGAATTCCAGGTAGCCGTCCCGTACCACCGCTGTTCCCATGCCGGGTGCCTTGTCAATGCCGATGAGCTGGACGGAGTCGCCGTCGGCGTCGATGCCGTCGAGGGGCACGGGTACCTTGACCGTCATACCTGCCACCACGCGGGCTGTGAGGTTCCGCGGCTCGGGCCGGGTGTTCCGGTCGTCGTCGCGGGCGCGGATGCGGATAGTGACCTGCTGGGAATCCACCTGCCCGGAGGCGTTCTGCACCTTATAAATGGCGTAGACAGTTTTTGCCTCGGGTCCGGCGATGAATCGGAGCTGGTCGCCCGCCACGAACATGCGCCCGTCCGCGGCGTCAGGCTGCTGGGCAAGATCGGGCAGCAGGGTGAGCTTGGAGCCGTTGGGGTCGGAGTCATTGGCCAGGACAGGGATGGTGACGACGTCGTTGACCCGGACCGTGGCCTCGTCCGGCTTTGCCTGGGGCGCCTGGAGCTTGGCCGGGGCAGGAACCATCAGTACGGCAATCTCGCCGGTGGCGGAGGAGCGGCCGTTGGAGACGGTGTACCGCACGGTCAATTGGCCTTCGGCGCGGATGTCCGTAATCCTCACCACGGAGTGGTCAAGCACCGCGACGCTCACCGGCAATCCGGCGTCGGCGGTCACCGACTGCACCACCAGGACACCGCCCGACGGGTCGGAGTCGTTGCCAAGGACGTCCACCAGGACGTCGCCGCCGGTGGGCAGCAGCGCGGTATCGCGGACGGCAACGGGCGCTCCCTCATCGGTGCCCGGCACCACGTCCACGCGTACCAGCTGCTGCGCGCTGGCGGGGCCGTTGGTCGCCAGGTAGGTGACGTAATGCGCCCCGACGGTACGGGAGTTGAAGGTGAAGGTCTGCTGGTCCGGGTTGAGGGTGGCGGTGGATTCAGCATCGGGGCTGGCCTGTGCCAGCCGCAAAGTCCCGCCCTGGGGGTCGGAATCATTCTTCAGCGGCGTGATTACTGTGTCGGTGCCTGCAACTGCCACTACGTGGTCTGCGTTGGCGATGGGAGGCAGGGCGCCGGGGCTCCGGACATCCACGGTGACCTTACCCTCTGCGGTGGACTGTCCGTCGGAGACCGATACGGTCAGGACCTTGCGGCCGGGGCCGGAGCCGGAGTCCTGGAAGGTCAGCTGACCGTCGGGCCGGATCCGCGCCTGGTCCAGGGGGTCACTGCTGGAGACAGAGACGGCGAACAGGTCGTCGCCGTCGGGGTCCATCCAGTCGGTGAGGA
Source organism: Arthrobacter sp. E1SS-5 (assembly GCF_057073715.1). Classification (NCBI taxonomy): domain Bacteria; kingdom Bacillati; phylum Actinomycetota; class Actinomycetes; order Micrococcales; family Micrococcaceae; genus Arthrobacter; species Arthrobacter sp. E1SS-5. The sequence goes on along the minus strand of NZ_CP172703.1, from coordinate 1,367,514 downwards.
TGTTTTGCGTGACGGCCTTGCCGGATTGGACCACCAGCGTGGTGTTCCGGTTGGGCTTCTGGCGCGGCGCGGTGTTGGTGCCGGGCGGGACGACGTTCAAGGTGATGTCCGCCGACGCGGAGAGGCCGCGGCCGTCGTCCACCGTGTACTTGAAGGTTTCGCTGCCTGTTTTGTCGGCGGGTACCGCGATCTGCAGGCCGGTGGAGCCGTAGATGGGTGACACTGCACCGGTCTTGACCCCTTCCGGGGTGCGGACGGTAAGGACGTCGCCGTCGGGGTCGGAGTCGTTGTCCAGCACCGGCAGGATGGTTGTCTTTCCGGCGCGGATGCCGAACTGGTCCGGCTTGGCCACCGGGGCATTGTTGGGTTTGGTGCGGTCCGGCAGGACGGTCTGCTGGACTTCGTCGGCGGAGTCCTTGTCGGCGTCGTCGGAGGTTTCCTTGGGCGGAATGACGTCGTCCCAGTTGTTGACCAGCTGCATGTTCTGGTTCACCAACCACACATTCCCGGAGTTCACATCATTCAGGACCACCAGGTCCCGGTTCACCCGGAAAACATACGACGGCGACGCACTCGCCTTGGGCACCGCAACATTCTTATCATCACCATCATTGGTGCAATCCCGCACATACTTGTTCGCACCCGACCACGCCGCATGCACACACCCACCCAACTGCACCGGCGCAGCAGGAACACCCTCACCATCAAACGACACAGTCTTCGCAGTCCCGCCATCCAACGGCTGCTTCAACAACGCCTTCCGCGTCGCCACCGCCACAAAATCACTACCCGGCCCGGCCTGCTGAAGCTTCGCATCCCGCGCATTCTCCAACTGCATCCGCTTACCACCGGGCAAAAACAGGTTCCCCGCCGCAGCATCCAACACCACCGGCTGATCCCCCACCACCGTCATCTGCAGATCCCCGGCACCCTTAAGCCCATCCCACGTGCTCGAATCCGACGACGTCACCGCACCATCAGCATCCACCCCCGTCACCGTCACCGCGCCCGTCTTCGGATCCGCAGAATAAATCCGGTCATCAGAACCAACCGCCGACACAATCCCCGCAGAGCCCACCATCACCGGCTCCGACGCTTCCTTGTCAAAACCATTCACCGTGGACGGCGACACCGCCCACACCTTCCCCGACGCAGCATCCGTCACCGAAATCGTCCGCGCACCAAAACTCACATCAGCCGCCCCCGGCAACTGCTTATCCCCACCCAGCCGCATATTCGCCGGCGACACCTGGTTCAACGTCGAACCAGTCTCATCATCAACAAACACCTCACCGGCATGCTGCAACACATCAAACGTCGTCGACGCCGGAGTCACCGCCCCATCCAACACCCGCGACGGATAATTCAACCGCCCCACAGCATTCTTCGACTTCGACACCACCCACACGCCACCGTCATTCAACTCCACCTCAGTGGTCTTAAACCCCGGATACAACACAGCACCCGTCACCACCACAGCCACCACAGCACCAAACGCAGTACCCGGGAACCACCGCGGGCGCGAAAACCGGCGCTTCGGCATGGCGGCAGCAGTGCTTTGGACGCGCGTTTGTCCGCGACGTTTCATTTGTTGAATCTCCCCAGATTTCTGGCTCACGGCCGGATACCGGCTTCCATGGAAGCCGGGCAGCACAACAGTACCGCTAATTCCCCAACAAGTGGATAAACAGTTACAAGGACGCCGTCAGCAGGACGACGGGCCGGGATACACCAGGGGCTAGTCCAGCACCAGGCCCTTGCCGCGGCCGCGGGTGAGGCGTACCGGGTTGATCTCGCCGAACCCGCGGACGTTTTCGGGGGCCTGCGGGATCAGGACAAACCGCTCGTCGTGCTCCAAAGCGGAGGCGGTCATGGAGTCCACCAGGACCGTGCCGGGATCGGCGAGGGTGGTCAGGCGTGCTGCAAGGTTGACTGTGGGGCCGTAGATGTCTCCAAGGCGGGACAGGATCCTGCCCCACACCATGGCCACCCGGGCCTCCGGAAGAATCTCGTCCTCGGTGAAGGCTTCGGCCAGCGCCAGGGAGATTTCGGCGCCGGCGGCCGGGGTTTCGGCGATGTAGAGGACTTCATCGCCCACCGTCTTGACCAGCCTGCCACCGCCCACCGAGATGATCTCGGCGCACTTGTTTTCGAAACGCTGGACCAGCCGGGCCAGCGTCTTTTCGTTCATCCGCCGGGACAGGCTGGTGTAGGACACCAGGTCCGCGAAACCCACGGCACGGGCCAGGGGCAGCGGCGCGTCGTCCTCGTCGCCTTCCCGGCCTTCTTCGCTCGCCTGCAGGCCGGCTTCGGCACGGACGGCGAGCCGCTGGACACCGGCATTGAGCTGGCGCCGCCAGGAGTACACCAGGACTTCCTCGAGGGCGTCCACCAGCGCCGGGAGCTCGTTGACCAGCCGCTTGCGGGCCACGGCATCCGTGACCCCCTGTTCGTGGACCATGTCCTCCACCAGGGCCTCGATCTGCCAGACCACCATCCGGTCGGTCATCTGCCCGATCGACCGGGTGACCGATATTGCCGCTTCCTCCGTGAGCTTGCCGGCGCGGACCAGGTCAACCACGGTGGACAGGGCCGCCTGGTCGCGCTCGGTGAAGGCAACGTCCTCATCGCCGAAGTTCGGGAACCCCAGGGCGCGCCAGAGTTTTCGGGCGGAGAGCAGGGAGAGGCCTGCGCCGGCGGCAACTTCACGACGGCGCAGCTTGCGTTCCCCGCCCAGCAGGCGCGCCTCGAGGGCTTTCATGGCCAGGCGTTCGGCGGACATGGCGCCGGTGGGCGGGTGGCGGTCGACGGCGGGCATCACCGGGTCGGACGCGGGCCCGGACCCCGACGGGTCGGCGGCGGAGTCGGCGCCGAAACCAGAAGCGGCAGGCTCAAGAGCGGCGGATTCAAAAGCGGCAGAATCAAAGGCGGCGGTGCCGGGTGCGATGCTGTCGACGCGTTCCTGCTGGTCCTCATCGGTCATCCCGTCCACCTTCTCTCATATCCTCCGGAAATGCACCGGCGGGGTCATACGTCACGCCGCCCGGCTGGGCTCCGCTTTCATCCGGCAATTCCCCGATGGCATCGAGGATAAAGTCGCGGAACCTCGCAACCTCAGGCACGTCGCGAAAGGTCACCACGCCCTGGTACCCGGTTTCCAAGGATATATTCCCGGAGCGCACCAGTCGCTGCAGGACGGATTCGTGGACGGTCAGGTTACGGACCGCGGCGAGGTTCACCTGCTGGTCCCGCCGGTTCAGAAGGCCGTACCGGGCCACCATCCGCTGGCTGGTCAGGGTGTAACGGGTGCCCTGCCAGCGCAGCAGCCGGGGCAGGCAGTAGCCCAGCCACACCGCCGCAGCCGCGAGGACACAGGCGCTGACCAGCCACGGCGTCCACTGGCGGCCGAGCACGGGTGCCAGGCGCGCGGCACCGCCGCGGATAATCCAGGCGCTGGCATAGGCGGCCAGAGCCGGGGCCAGCACGAAGGCCACGGCAGCCCCGGCCAGCCTCCTGGGCTGCGGGCGGGTTGTGACGATGACCTGCTCCCCGGGAACGAGGGTTTTACGCATAACCGCCTTGGTCCGCCGCATCCGGCGCTGTCCATGGCCGCAGGTGCACCACGTCCCCGGCAGTCACCACATGCTCACGCCCTTCGCGGTCCACCACCAGCAGCGAGCCGTAATCGTCAAGCCGCGAGGCATGGCCAATGATCTCGTGGTCGCCGGGAAGCTGGGCCCGCACCTGCTTGCCCAGCGTGACCATGACGGCCTCCACCCTCTTGTGCAGCGACGGCCCACCCGCCAGGCCTGCGGTGGGGTCGCCGTCGGCATTGCAGAAACTGCGGTACAGGACCGCAAAGTGGGACAGATAGCTCTTCAGCAGGGCGGTGCGGTCGGTGGTGCGGCCACCTTCGAGGGCCACCGAGGTGGCGGTGGGAACGGGAAGTTCACTTTCGCGCAGGGTGACGTTCAGGCCAGTGCCCAGGATGACGGGAGGCACGTTGCCGTCCGCCATCGGTCCAAGCTGCGCCAGGATGCCGGCGATCTTCCTGCCGCGCACTAAAACGTCATTGGGCCATTTGAGCTCGGCGGGGACGCCGGCGGCTTCCAGGAGGGTCTCCCGCAGCGCCAGGGCTGCGATCAAGGAGAGCCAGGAGTAGCTCTGGGTGGGCAACGGCCGTCCGTCCGCATTGACGGGGCGCAGGACTACCGAGACGGACACCGAGCTAAGCGGCGGAGCCTCCCAGTGCCGGTCCAGCCGGCCCCTGGCGGCAGTCTGGTATTCGGCGGTCAGGACGGAAAGGTCCGGCCAGGCTCCGGGATCCACCGTGGCACCGCGCAGGAGGTCAGCGTTGGTGGAGCCGGTGGAATCCACCACGTCGATCCGGGATATCCCGGTGGCGGACAGGAAACGCTGGTCTGCCAGGTCCCCTCGAATCAAGGGGGTGACCGGTGCGTGTGCGTCGTCCATACCTAAATCCTACCGAGCGGACTACCGCGCCGGTGGCGCCGTTACAGGAAGATGTCCGGAACCAACCGGTCCTCGGGTGCCCCAAGGCTGTAGGGGCGGAAGTCCGTCACGCCGGCGGCGGCCAGGACCTGCTCGTCCGTGTAGAAGTTGCCCGACGGCGGCGCACCGGCACCGAGGTTGGCTCCGGTCAGGACGGCATGGGCGGCGTCCGCCATGATCTGGGGGCCCCGCGCGGCCATAACCATGGTCTCGCCATGGGGCATGTTGCGGATGGCCGCCGTGTCGATCAGGGTGCATGGCCACAAAGAGTTGACCTGGATCCCGTCCGCCTTCAGTTCCTCGGCGAGGCCCAGGGTGGTCAGGCTCATCCCGTATTTGGCCATCGTGTAGGCAAGATGCTTTCCCGCCCAGGAGGGGTGCAGGTTCAGCGGCGGCGAGAGTGTGAGGATGTGCCCCTGTTCCGAGGCCCGGAGCGCCGGCAGGGCGGACTTTGACAGCAGGAAGGTGCCGCGTACGTTGATGTCCTGCATGAGGTCGTACTTTTTCATGTCCACCTTGTCCGTGGTGGAAAGGTCGATGGCGGACGCGTTGTTGATGACGACGTCAATGCCGCCAAACCGCTCCATCGCGGCATCCACCGCGCGGGCCACATCTTCGTCCCTGCGCACGTCCCCTACCAGCGGCAGCGCCTGGCCGCCCGCCGCCACCAGTTCCTCCGCGGCAGTGTAGACGGTGCCCTCCAGCTTGGGATGCGGCTCCCCCGTCTTGGCCAGGATCACGATGTTGGCGCCGTCGCGGGCAGCCCTTTTAGCTATGGCGAGCCCGATTCCGCGGCTGCCGCCGGAGATCAGGATGGTCCGTCCGCCTAGGGAACCTGCCGCCCGGTAAGGGCTGTCGGGAGCATGCAAAGCATCGTCGCTTGAGGTCATGGCACCACTGTAGCCCAACTAAGTTACCGGTGAGTAACATTGCTGGGAGGCGGCTGGAATGGCAGAAAATTGTAGGTTCCCTACAGCCGTGGGCGCCCAAAGCGTCACTAGACTTGCCAGCAGGGTTCGTCTTTTGTGTGGATGCTACTTAACGCGCCGCCCAGCCTGACGCCCCAGCCAACGGAATTGACCTGCTACAGAGCCGGAGACACTTGATGAGCCACGATCTGACAACGACAGCGGGGAAGATTGCCGATTTCCGCGACCGCCAGGCGCGTGCCGAACAGCCCTCCGGCCCCGAAGCAATCGAAAAGCAGCACGCGCGGGGCAAGAACACCGCCCGCGAGCGCATCGCCCTGCTGCTGGATGAGGACTCATTTGTAGAGTTCGACGCCCTGGCAGTCCACCGCTCCACCGCCTTCGGCATGGAAAAGAAGAAGCCGCTGGGCGACGGCCTGGTCTCCGGCTACGGCACCGTGGATGGACGCCTGGTTGCCGTTTACAGCCAGGACTTCACGGTCTACGGCGGATCGCTGAGCCAGGTCAACGGTGAAAAGATCGTCAAGGTCCAGGAGTTCGCGCTCCGGAACGGCTGCCCCGTCGTCGGCATCCTGGATGGCGGCGGCGCCCGCATCCAGGAAGGTGTTGCCTCGCTGGCCATGTTCGCGGACATCTTCCGCAACAACGTCCACGCAAGCGGCGTGGTACCGCAGATCTCCCTCATCATGGGCCCCTCCGCCGGTGGTGCGGCCTACTCCCCCGCCCTCACGGACTATGTGGTGATGGTGGACAAGACCTCCCACATGTTCATCACCGGCCCGGACGTCATCAAGACCGTCACCGGCGAGGACGTGGACATGGAAACCCTGGGCGGCGCCCGGCAGCACAACGCCACCACCGGAACGTCCACCTACCTCGCCTCGGACGAAACCGACGCCATCGAGTTCGTGCGCGAACTGCTGGACTTCCTGCCCTCCAACAACCTGTCCGAGGCACCCGTGCTGGGCCACCAGCAGGAGTTGGAACTTGACGACGACGACCTCGCCCTGGACGCGCTGGTCCCCGATTCGGCCAACCAGCCCTACGACATGCGTGCCGTGGTGGAACAGATCGTGGACGACGGGCACTTCCTGGAAATGCAGGCGCTGTACGCCCCGAACGTGATGATCGGCTACGGCCGCGTCGAAGGCCATACCGTGGGCATCGTGGCCAACCAGCCCCTGCAGTTCGCCGGCACGCTGGACATCGCCGCCTCCGAAAAGGCCGCCCGCTTTGTCCGCCACTGCGACGCCTTTAATATCCCCATCATCACCCTGGTGGACGTTCCCGGCTTCCTTCCCGGCAAGGACCAGGAGTTCCAGGGCATCATCCGCCGTGGCGCCAAGCTTCTCTACGCCTATGCCGAGGCCACCGTCCCCAAGCTCACCGTCATCACCCGGAAGGCCTACGGCGGCGCCTACATCGTCATGGGCTCCAAGAAGCTCGGTGCGGACCTGAACCTGGCATGGCCCACGGCGCAGATCGGCGTCATGGGTGCGCAGGGCGCAGTGAACATCCTGTACCGCCGCGACCTCGCGGCCGTCGCCCAGGACGGCGGCGACGTTGAAGCCCGCCGGGCCGAGGTGATCCGCCAGTACGAGGAGGAACTCCTCAACCCCTACCAGGCTGCCGAACTGGGCTACGTGGACGCGGTCATCGCACCCTCGGACACCCGCATCCAAATCATCAAGGCGTTGCGGGCGCTGCGCGACAAACGGGCCAGCCTCCCCGCCAAGAAGCATGGGAACATCCCGCTGTGATTGCCACACCTGCGGAAGAGAACCTGCCGGCCGCTCCCCTGTTCTCTGTTGTCAAAGGGCAGCCGAACGCCGAGGAACTGGCCGCGCTGACCGCCGTCGTACTTTCCCTGGGCGGGGAAAGCCCTACTCCCGCCAAAGCGCCAAGCGTGCGGCATTGGGTTCGGCGGCAGCAGCTGCGGCTCGCGCCCACGCCTGGACCAGGCGCCTGGAAGCGCAGCCACGGCGGGGCGTAGTCCCCACCCCCTCCCTAACCTCGCTTCGCTCGGCCAGGGACCCTCGGCGGAGTGGGCCCATACACCGGCGGGGCATGCTGACGTTGCCCACGTTGCCCCGTTAGGCTCGGGATGTGACTACAGACACCTCTTCCGCAGCCCGCCCGCACACCCTGATCGATGCCGTCGCGGACAACTACACAGACACCCTCATCAGGCTTAACCCGACGTTTGCCACCACCCTTGGCCTGCCCGGACATGAGACGGAATACCAGGACTTCTCCCCCGCCGGGATCGCCGGCTTCGCTGAGGCGGCACGGGACGCCCTCGCCGCACTGGAAGGCCTGGAGCCTGAGGACGATGTGGACGCCGTCACCCTGGACGCCATGCAGGAGCGGCTGGGCCTGCAGTTGCTGATTCACGCCTCGGGCTGGGAGTACGCGGAACTGAACAATATCGCCTCTCCAGCCCAGGACATCAGGGCCATCTTCGACCTCATGCCCACCGACACCGAGCAGGACTGGGAACACATCGCCGGGCGCGCCCACAACGTTCCAGCCGCCATCAGCGGATACACCGAATCCCTGCGCCTGGCCAGGGACGCCGGCAAGGTGGCCGCTGCCCGCCAGGTCCGGATCGTCATCGAACAGGTGACCAAATACGCCGCCGAAGACGGCTTCTTCGCCAAGCTGGCGGCGGGGGCCTCCACCTCCGCCGGCCCATTGCCCGACGCGCTGCAGGACAAGCTCGACGCCGGCGCTGACGCCGCCCGGCGTGCCTACACCGGCCTGGCAGAATTCCTGCGCACCGAACTGCTTCCCGCCGCGCCCGAGAAGGACGCCGTGGGCAGGGCCCGCTACGCCCTGGCTTCCCGGTCTTTCCTGGGCGCCGAAGTGGACCTCGAGGAAACCTACGCATGGGGCGTGCAGGAACTCGACCGCCTCATCGCCGAGCAGGAACAGGTGGCAGCCACCATCAAGGCAGGCGCCACGATCGCCGAAGCCAAGGAAATCCTCAACAACGATCCCGCGCGCCAGCTCAAGGGCACTGAGGCCCTCCGGGAATGGATGCAGGGCCTCTCCGACAAGGCCGTGGCCGAACTCGCCGGCGTGCACTTTGACATCCCGGACGTCATGAAGAAACTCGAGTGCAGGATCGCCCCCACCGACGAGGGGGGCATCTACTACACCGGACCCTCCGACGACTTCAGCCGCCCCGGCCGCATGTGGTGGTCCGTGCCCGCCGGCGAAGACACGTTCACCACTTGGGCCGAAACCACCACGGTCTACCACGAAGGCGTCCCCGGGCACCACCTCCAAGTGGCCACCGCCACCTACCGGCGGGAGCTGCTGAACAAGTGGCGCCGGAACGTCTGCTGGACCTCCGGGCACGGCGAAGGCTGGGCACTCTATGCAGAAAAGCTCATGCAGGAACTGGGCTACCTGAACGACCCCGGCGACCACATGGGCATGCTGGACATGCAGCGCATGCGGGCGGCCCGCGTGGTCTTCGACATCGGCGTCCACCTCGAACTGGAGATGCCCGAACGCTGGGGATCGGGCACCTGGACCGCCGACAAAGGGTATGACTTCCTCAAGGAGAACCTCCCCATCAGCGAAGGACAGCTCAACTTCGAGTTCACCCGCTACCTCGGCTGGCCCGGCCAGGCCCCCTCCTACAAGGTAGGACAGCGCCTCTGGGAACAGATCCGCGCCGAACTGGAATCACGGCCCGGCTTCAACCTCAAGGATTTCCACACCAAGGCCCTCAACATCGGCTCCGTTGGACTGGATACCCTGCGCCGGGCGCTGCTGTCTTAGTGCTGACGGGCGAGATGTTAAGCACACCGTTGCCGGGAATAACTTAACAATTGCCGCTGCATCCCTTGTGTTTACTGGATTCTTGTCCACCTGAGCCAATCTAGACTTCGTAATATTTCTCAATATTCTTTCGACGTGATATTAGGCAGGGGTCTAGCTTGTTCTGGTGAGCACTCAGACAAGCACCCCATCTCCCGCAGGGAAGACCGGATTCCAGCTGCCCAAGTGGGCGGGCTCGTTCGGCTTCCAGATCATCGCCGCCCTCATTGTGGGCCTTGGCCTCGGCCTGCTGGCAAAGTACACCGGCAGCACCAAGACCAACCCCAACGCACTCGGCGCCACCCTGCAGACCATCGGCTCAAGCTATGTGTCCCTGCTGCAGACCGCCGTCGTTCCGCTGATCTTCACCGCCGTCGTCAGCTCCATCTCCAACCTGCGCCAGGTATCCAACGCCGCCAGGCTGGCATGGAACACCCTGCTGTGGTTCGCCATCACGTCCCTGATCGCCGTGCTGATCGGCATGGGTTTGGGCATCCTGCTGCAGCCCGGTGCCAACACCGGCATCAACGGGGACGCCAAGTACACCGGCAAGTCCGGTGACTGGTGGGCCTTCCTGGTGGGCCTCTTCCCCAAGAACTTCCTGGGCTTGGGTGCCAGCTCCACTGTGGGCGATTCCGGCGCCGTCACCACCTCCGTCAGCTTCAACGTCCTGCAGATCCTGGTCATCGCCATCGCCGTGGGCGTCGCCGCACTCAAGGTGGGCAAGGCCGCAGAGCCCTTCCTCAAGCTCAACGCCTCGGCCCTCGCCGTCATCCAGAAGGTCCTCTGGTGGATCATCCGCGTTGCGCCGCTGGGCACCATCGGCCTGATCGGCAACGCCGTCGCCGTCTACGGCTGGGACACCATCGGCTCGCTGGGCAAGTTCACCGTAGCCATCTACGCCGGCCTGGTCCTGGTGTTGTTCGTGGTCTACCCCGTCCTGGTGCGCAGCCACGGCCTTTCCATCAAGCAGTACTTCTCGGGTGTGTGGCCCGCCGTACAGCTGGCCTTCGTGTCCCGCTCCTCCGTGGGAACACTGCCGCTGACCCAGCGCGTCACTGAGCGCAGCCTGGGCGTGCCCCGCGCCTATGCTTCCTTCGCCGTGCCGCTGGGCGCCACCACCAAAATGGACGGTTGCGCAGCCATCTACCCGGCCGTATCCGCGATCTTCGTGGCCCAGTTCTTCGGCATCCACCTGGACTTCAGCCAGTACCTGCTGATCGCCCTTGTCTCGGTCCTGGGTTCCGCCGCCACCGCCGGCACCACCGGCGCCGTGGTGATGCTCACCCTGACGCTCTCCACGCTGGGGCTGCCGCTGGCCGGCGTCGGACTCCTGCTCGCCATCGACCCCATCCTGGACATGGGCCGCACCGCCGTGAACGTTGCAGGCCAGGCGCTGGTCCCCACCATCGTGGCCAAGCGCCAGGGCATCCTGGACGAGTCGCTGTACAACGCACCCCGCAACGGCACCCCCTTTGTTGAGGAAGAAGCAGGCAGCGACGCCCTGACTGACGCTACCGACGGCACCACCGCCGGCACCGCGCCCCGTGAACTGCAGGACGCGAAGGCATAACGGTCATTGGACATGGAAGAGCGTCCCGGGAGGTTTTCCCGGGACGCTCTTCTGCGTCAAGGACTCCTCAGCCCGCTGGACTCAGCGGCCGCCACCGCCGATCACGCCGTTCTGCACGGCCTTGGTCACCGCGTCGGCCTCGGCCTGCGTCAGCTTTCCGTCAGCAACAGCCTTGTCCAACCGGGTCTTAAGCGCCGCAGCGTGCTCGGACTGCTCCTCGCTACGGATCTCCTGGAGGGCAGCGGTAACCTTCGCTTCATCAATGCCCAGCGATGCGGCCAGGGACTTGGCGAGCGCAGCCTCACGCTCAGCAGGATCCGGCTTCTGGCCCTCGGCAGGCGGGGTAGTGGGCTTGTTGGCCTCACGGAAGGCCTTCAACGCGTCGGTTACTTTGGCCTCGTCCACACCGAGCTTGGCTGCCAGCGCGGACGCCTGCTCCATGCCGTGGCCTCCGCGGCCGCCATGCCTGCCCATTCCGTCCTGGGCAGTGGCGGTGCTTCCGTCAGCCGAAGCGCTGGAACTCGAGCTGGGCGTGGGAGTGGGCGTCGTGGTGGTGGCTGAGGCCATGCCGGCAACGCCGATTCCGGCACCGAGCGCCAGCGCGGCGGCTGACAGGCCCAGGGTCATCTTCTTCGTGCGTTTCATCTTTGTCTCCTGATTCGCCGTCGGGTAACGGCTGCTGGTGGAACGCCTCTTGGCGAGACACACCAAGCTTCACGGGCCAGGTTCAGGAGGGGCTGTTCGGAACCTTTCGTTCTCCTGTGAATCCATGAGGCCGCCGGAACCGGGTGAACCCGGAAGTTGCATACAGTGCAAAGTTGCACGTAGTGTAAGAGGCGTGACAAGCCCCCTTCCTTCTCCCGACGCTGAGCCGTCCACCCCGTCGCGCCGGGAACTGAACAAGGCAGCCACGCGCCAGGCCATCACGGACGCCGCGCTGGGACTCCTTCGTTCCAAAGGCCCGGGAAACTTCACGGTGGAGGACATCGCCGACGCCGCGGGCATTTCGCGCCGCACCTTCTTCAACTACTTCAGCAGCACCGACTCCGCTCTGGCGTCCATCGTCCACGGCTTCCTGGACAACGCCATCCAGCAACTCCGGCTCCGCCCGGCGGACGAGCCCATTCTGGAGTCGGCGCAGGCCGCTCTGGTGGCCCTGGCCGACCCCAAGGCCATAGCACCATTGGCCGAACTGTTTACGCTGACCCAGCAGAGCCCGCTGATGTCCCACACGGAACTCGAGGCGTGGGACCACTGCCGGGCGCAGGTGTTTACCGTCGCCCGTGAACGCCTGGCCGGTACCCCCGGCGGGCAGGACGAGCTGTATGTCCATGCACTGGCCGGCTCCATCATCTCCTGTGGCAAGGCCGCCATGGAGGTCTGGTTCAGCCGGCGCGGCCCGGACCTGTCGCCCGCATCGCTGGACGAGCTCCGCCGGCTGCTCATCGACGCCATGGCCCTGCTGGGCGCAGGCTTCAACACCACGGCTTTTCCATCCGCAACCCGTTCCTCCTGATCAGATCGGTTCTCCCGCATGGCACTCCTCCTCTACCGCCTCGGCAAGTTCTCCTACCGCCGGCGCTGGCTTGTCATCTCCCTGTGGCTTGCCGTGCTGGTAGCCGTCGGCGGCTCAGCCGCAGCCTTCCACGGCACCCTGTCCAACAACTTCCAGATTCCCGGGACCGAAACCCAGCGGATCGCGGACAAGCTCAAGCAGGAGCTGCCCTCGGCGTCCGGCGGAAGCGCCACCATCGTCTTCGAAGCGCCCGACGGCGGCTTCACGGACCAGAGCCGGGCAGCCGTGACAGACGCGCTGAAGAAGCTGCAGACCATCCCTGAGGTCAAAGGCACGGTGGATCCGTTCGCCACCCAGGCACAGGTGGACCAGGCCGGCAAGGCCATCACCGACGGCGAGCAGCAGCTCGCAGCCGGCCAGGCCCAGCTGGACGCCTCCCGCGCGCAGCTCGAGGCCGGCAAGGCCCAGCTGGCCGCGGCCGAGCAGCAGCTCACCGCGGCAGGAGCACCGGCAGCACTGATTGAGGCCCAGCTCGGCCAGCAGAAGGCGGCGCTGGCGGCGGGCCAGGCAAAGCTCGACGCCGGCACCCAGGAACTGGAGGCCAACAAGGCCAAGCTGGAACTTGGCAAGCGCCAGGCCCAAGCGGCCTCGGCCATCCGCTTCGTTTCCGAGGACAACAAAGCCGCCGTGGCACAGGTGCAGTTCAACACCTCCATCAACGGACTGGCCCCAACGGTCCGCAAGCAGGTGCAGCAGATCGCCCACGAAACCTCCTCGGCCGGCGTCACTGCGCTGGCAAGCAAGGAAATCACCGAGGACATCTCGGCCCTGTTCGGCACCGCGGAAATCGTGGGTATCGCCGTGGCAGCGCTGGTCCTCATCCTCATGCTGGGCACCCTGGTCGCCGCCGGGCTGCCGCTGCTGATGGCCATCATGGGCGTCGGTGTGGGCGTCGGCATCACGTTCGCACTCTCCGGCCTGTTCGACATGAGCTCCATCTCCCCCATGCTGGCCCTCATGCTGGGCCTGGCTGTGGGCATCGACTACTCACTGTTCATCGTCAACCGGCACCGGACCCAGCTCCTGGCCGGAATGGACCCTGAAGAGTCCGTGGCCCGGGCCAACGGCACGTCCGGCAATGCGGTGGTCTTCGCCGGACTCACCGTGATCATCGCCCTGGCCGCCCTGGTGGTCCCCGGACTGCCGTTCCTCACCGTCATGGGCCTCGCGGCGGCCGGAACCGTGGCAGTGGCCGTACTCGTCGCCATCACCCTGACCCCCGCCATGCTGTCCCTGATTGGGCGCCGCATCATCTCCAAGCGGGCCTGGGCCAAGTCGGAGGCGCACAACGCCGAGCCGGACCACGAAGCAGCGGACCTTGCCATCGACCGTGAACGCAGCACCCGCGGATGGGGCGGCCTGGTCACCAAGCACCCATGGGTGGCGCTCATTGCCGGCGTCCTCCTACTGGGCACCCTGGCCCTGCCCGCCACGCAGCTGCAGCTGGCCCTGCCCGACGGCGGCTCGGAGCCGGTGGAGTCCGAGGCGTACCAGGCCTACGACCTGACCGCCCGCAGCTTCGGCGAAGGCGTCACCGGCCCCATCGTGGCCGTGGGCGAGTTCCCCGCGAACCTGGACGCAGCCCAGGCGCAGAAGCTGCAGTACGACATCGCGGACAAGCTCCGTGCCGTGGACAACGTGGTGGCCGCCGTGCCGGTGGCCCTCAGCGAAGACCGCCGCACCGCCGTGTTCCAGGTCATCCCCAAGGAAGGCCCCGCCAGCGCCAGTACCGTCAAGGTGGTCTCCGAACTACGCGGGCTTAACGGCGAAATCAAGGCCGACTACGACGTCACCATGGGACTGACCGGGCAGACGGCCGGCAACGTGGACGTCTCCACCAAGCTTGGTGACGCCCTGCCGCCGTACCTGGCCATCGTCGTCGGACTTTCCCTGATCCTGCTGCTGCTGGTGTTCCGCTCCATCGTGGTCCCGTTGCTGGCCACGGGCGGCTTCCTGCTGTCCCTGTCTGCGGCCTTCGGCGCCGTGGTGGCTGTGTACCAGTGGGGATGGCTGGGCAATGTCTTCGACGTGGCCAACCCGGGCGCCGTGCTGAGCTTCCTGCCCATCATCCTGATCGGCGTCCTGTTCGGCCTGGCCATGGACTACCAGGTGTTCATCGCCTCCGGCATGCGCGAGGCCTACATGCACGGATCATCCGCCAAGGAAGCGGTCCGGGTGGGCTTCCGGCACGCAGCCGCCGTGGTGACCGCCGCCGCGATCATCATGGTCAGTGTGTTCTCCGGCTTCATCTTCAGCCACCTCACCATGGTCCGGCCGCTGGGCTTCGCGATGGCCTTCGGCGTCCTGTTCGACGCGTTCGTGGTCCGCATGACCATCGTTCCCGCCGTGATGTACCTGCTGGGCGCCAAGTCCTGGTGGCTGCCCCGCTGGCTGGACCGGATCCTGCCGGACGTGGACGTGGAGGGCGCCAAGCTCAACCGCGGCCAGGCCGCGCCGGTCTCCGGCGAGCTGGTCCACTAGGCTGAAGCCGTGCACCATCTGATCCTCGCCTCCCAGTCCCCCGCCCGCACCAAGCTCCTGGCCGAGGCCGGCATCCGGCACACCGTGCTGGTGTCCGACGTCGACGAGGCCGCCGTCCAGGAACGGTACGGCGTCACCGACCCGCACGACACCGCACTGCTGCTGGCCCGCGCCAAGGCCGAGGCCGTGGCGTCGCTGCCGGAGGCGGAGGGCGCGCTGGTGCTGGGCTGCGACTCCGTCTTTGAGTTCGACGGCGAGGCGCACGGCAAGCCCTACACCGCCGACGTCGCCCGCGATCGGATGCTCCGCATGAGCGGCAGGGCCGGCGTGCTGCACACGGGCCACTGGCTGGTGGACTGCAGGGACACGGACGACGACGGCAACGGCGGCCGCGGCTCGGGCGCCACGCTCGGGGCGGTCGCCTCCGCCGAGGTTTCCTTCCTGGACATGGAACCGGCCGAAATCGACGCCTACATCGCCACCGGCGAACCGCTGCACTGCGCGGGCTCCTTCACCATCGATGGCCTGGGCGGGGCCTTCATCCGGAAGGTCGACGGCGACCCCCACGCCGTCGTCGGCCTTTCCGTCTCCACCCTGCGCGGCCTGCTAGCTGCCGCCAATGTTCGCATCACGGATCTCTGGCCCCACCGGTAAAGCAGTCCGTTTTCCGCATCGCTTGTAGCTTCCCTACAAAGGAAGGCTGCTTTACACGCGGATTCCGCAAGTAATATCGGCGGAACCTCCAAAACCGCGCTAGGCTCCCTGAAGGAAAGAAGGAGACGCCTTGTCAGCAAATTTGGAGCAGTCCGCAGGAACCACGCAGCCGAGCCTCACAAAGGTGCTGATCGCCAACCGCGGCGAAATCGCCGTGCGCATCATCCGGGCGGCACGGGACGAGGGCCTCGCCTCCGTCGCTGTCTACGCTGATCCGGACCGCGACGCCCTGCACGTCCGGCTGGCTGACGAGGCCTACGCCCTGGGCGGCACCACCGCCGCAGAGTCCTACCTGGTGATGGACAAGATCATCGAGGCCGCGCGCCAGTCCGGCGCCGACGCCATCCACCCGGGCTATGGCTTCCTGGCCGAAAACGCCCAGTTCGCCGCCCGCGTGATCGAGGCCGGCATCACGTGGATCGGCCCCTCCCCTGAGGCCATCTCCGCCCTGGGCGACAAAGTCCAGGCCCGGCACATCGCCGAAAAGGTAGGCGCCCCGCTGGTGCCCGGAACGGCGGATCCCGTCGAGTCCGCGCAGGAGGTCCTGGACTTCGTGGACCAGCACGGCCTGCCCGTGGCCATCAAGGCTGCCTTTGGTGGCGGCGGGCGCGGTATCAAGGTGGCCCGTACCCGGGAGGAAATCCCCGAACTGTACGAATCCGCCGTCCGCGAGGCCACAGCCGCCTTCGGCCGCGGTGAGTGCTTCATCGAACGCTTCCTCGACGCTCCGCGCCACGTGGAAACCCAGTGCCTGGCCGACTCCCACGGCAACGTCGTGGTGGTCTCCACCCGCGACTGCTCCCTCCAGCGGCGCAACCAGAAACTCGTGGAGGAAGCCCCGGCCCCGTTCCTCACCGAGGACCAGAACCGCCGCCTGTACGAATCCTCCAAGGCCATCCTGAAGGAGGCCGGCTACCTGGGCGCAGGCACCTGCGAATTCCTGGTGGGCCAGGACGGCACCATCTCCTTCCTCGAGGTCAACACCCGCCTGCAGGTGGAGCACTGCGTCTCCGAGGAAGTCACCGGCATCGACCTGGTCCGCGAGCAGTTCCGGCTGGCCCGCGGCGAGGAACTGGGCTATGGCGACCCCGAGGTCCGTGGCCACTCCATCGAATTCCGCATCACCGGAGAGGACCCGGGCCGGAACTTCCTGCCCGCCCCCGGCACCCTCCGCGTCCTGAAGAACCCCACCGGCCCCGGTGTGCGCGTGGACTCCGGCGTGGAGCAGGGCGACGTCATCAGCGGCAACTTCGACTCCATGCTGTCCAAGCTCATCATCACCGGCGCCAGCCGGCCGCAGGCCCTGCAGCGTGCGCGCCGCGCCCTGGAAGAGATGGTGGTGGAGGGCATCCCCACCGTCATCCCGTTCGACCTTGCTGTCGTCTCGGACCCCGCCTTCGCACCCGCCGAAGGCCCGTTCAAGGTCCACACCCGGTGGATCGAAACCGAATTCAGCAACAACCTGCCGGCATGGACCCCGGACGGCACCGCTGACGGCGAAGGCTCCGCCGAGGATCGCCAGCGCGTGGTGGTGGAGGTGGGCGGCAAGCGCCTTGAGGTGGTGCTCCCCGCGTCCCTGGGCACGCCGGGAACCGCAGCTGCCGCCACCGGCAAGCCGGGCAAGTCCAAGAAGCGCTCCCGGTCCGCAGGGCCCGCTGCCGCCACCGGCAACGCCCTGACCTCCCCCATGCAGGGAACCATCGTCAAGGTGGCCGTGGCTCACGGCGACGTGGTGACCGAAGGCGACCTGGTGGTGGTCCTCGAGGCCATGAAGATGGAACAGCCCCTCACCGCACACCGTTCCGGCACCATCACGGGCCTGACGGCAACCGCCGGTGAGACGGTGTCCGCGGGCGCCATCATCGCCACCATCGAGGACTAGAAGGCGGTCCGGCAGCCATGCTCGCACCGAGTTTCCAGGAAGAAGTGGACCGCTACCATAAGGCGGTCCCCGAAATTACCCGGGGCAACCCGGCTCCGATCAAGGAACTGTACTCCCGGCTGGATGACGTCACCCTGGCCAATCCGTTCGGCGGGATCGCCCGCGGTTGGGCCCAGGTGGACGCCCGGCTGGACCAGGCGGCACGGCAGTTCCGCGACGGCGAGATGCTGGGCTTTGACACGGTTACCTCCTACACGGCACGCGACACCGCCTATCTGGTGGAGACCGAACACTTCCGCGCCCGGCTTGACGGGGCGGCGGCCACGGAGGAGTTCGCCCTCCGCGTGACCAGCATCTTCCGCCGCGAGGAGGGCTACTGGAAGCTGGTGCACCGCCACGCGGACCCGGCTGCCCGGCCGCAGTCCCGCCGTTCACTGACGCAACCGCCAGCCTGATCAGCAGGGCGCGGTGCTGGCAGCAGGGTGCAGCAGGATGCAGACTTAGCTCATGCTGCCTTTCCTGCTCCTGGCCTCCCGCGCGGAGGATGCCGCCGCGGAGGACGAGTACGCCGCGTACCTGAGGTACGGCGGGCTTGAGGAGCGGGAGCTGCTCCGGGTCCGACTCGAAGCCGCTCCCCTGCCGGCACTGGATCTTTCGAAGTACTCCGGGGTGATCGTGGGCGGCAGCCCGTTTACCTCCAGTGATCCGCCCGAGCACAAGAGCCCCGTGCAGCACCGGGTGGAGCAGGAGCTGGCCGTACTCCTGGACCGGCTGGTGGACCTCGACTTCCCGTTCCTCGGCGCCTGCTACGGCGTGGGCACGCTCGGGAGCCACCAGGGAGCCGTGATCGACCGGACCTACGGCGAGCCGCTGGGCGCGGTGGAGGTGGAGCTGACGGAGGAGGGACTGCAGGACCCCATTCTGCAGGGTTTGCCCGCTACCTTTACCGCATTTACCGGCCACAAGGAAGCCGTCAGCTCGCTGCCCCCGCACGCAGTGCTGCTGGCCCGGGCGGCCTCCTGCCCGGTCCACATGTTCCGCATCAAGACCAATCTCTACGCCACCCAGTTCCACCCCGAACTGGACGCCGACGGGCTGGTAACCCGGATCGACATCTACCGGCACGCCGGCTATTTCCCGCCCGAATCAGCGGAGGAACTCATGGCGGCGGCGCGGGAGTTCACTGTCACCGAGCCCATGACGGTGCTGAAGAACTTCGTGGCCCGCTACGCCCGCTGAACCCGCCAGCCCGAACCAGCCGCCCGGCGTCGTGCGCTCCCTCCCGGTTACCTGGCACAGAATGCACGATGCCCGGCGCGTTTCCTGCCATTGCAGGAATCGCGCCGGGCAATTCAGCCGCTAACCGGGCTGGAATGCACAGTGGCTGTCAGGCCACGTTGTTCTCGTAGTCCACGTCGCGGGTTTCGCGGGTGAGGAACAGTGCGATCAGGGTGAGCACTGCCATGGAGGTCAGGTACACACCGACCAGGACCGGGCTGCCCTTGGCAGCTTCCCACAGGGCCACGGCGATGAACGGCGCCACTGCTGCACCCAGAATGCTGGAGAAGTTGTAGCTGATGGCCGAGCCGGTGTACCGCACGTTGGTGGGGAACAATTCGGGCAGCAGCGCTCCCATCGGGCCGAAGGTCAGGCCCATGAGGGAGAAGCCGAGGATCAGCAGGCCCATGGTGCCCGCAAAGCCGCCGCTGAACAGCGGGACGAACAGCAGGCCGAACACGAAGATGCCTGCGGTGACGGCGATGAGCATCTTGCGGCGGCCGTACTTTTCGGCCAGGGGTCCGGAGACCAGGGTGAAGATGCCGAAGAAGACGACGCCGGCAATCAGCATCCAGAGGAAGTCGTTCCGGCTGTAGCCGAGGCCGGGAACGAACGCGGCGGCAGCGGCTTCGGACATGGGCTTTCCGGCCTTTTCGGCTGCGGCCTTGGCACCTTCCAGGGTTGGCTTGGTGCCGTAGGTGAGCGTGAACGTGGTCATCAGGTAGAAGAGAACGTACGTGGCCAGCATGATGAAGGTGCCCAGGATCAGCTGGCGCCAGCTGCTCTTGAAGACGCGGCCCAGCGGCAGCTTGGCCACCTCGTTGGACTCCACCACCTTGGTGAAGGCCGGGGTTTCGATCAGCTTGAGCCGGACATAGAGGCCCAGGATCACCATGACGGCGCTGAGCAGGAACGGCACGCGCCAACCCCATGCCGCAAAGGCCTCCGGCGTCAGGGTGTAGCTCGCCACCAGGAAGATGACGTTGGCGATGATGAAGCCAATCGGGGCGCCGAGCTGCGG
This sequence comes from Arthrobacter sp. E1SS-5, assembly GCF_057073715.1. Taxonomy (NCBI): domain Bacteria; kingdom Bacillati; phylum Actinomycetota; class Actinomycetes; order Micrococcales; family Micrococcaceae; genus Arthrobacter; species Arthrobacter sp. E1SS-5. The sequence goes on along the minus strand of NZ_CP172703.1, from coordinate 1,347,717 downwards.
GAAGGTGCCGTAGATGGCGCGCTTGTTGGCGGGGGCGTTCTCGGTGGCCAGCAGCGCGGCCCCGCTCCATTCGCCGCCGAGCGCCAGGCCCTGGGCGAAGCGCATGACCACCAGCAGGGCCGGCGCCAGGAACTCCCAGCCCGGAACCAGCGCGGTGGGGAGGCAACCGATAAGGAACGTGGCGATACCCATGGTCAGCAGCGAGGCCACCAGTGTGCCCTTGCGCCCGAACTTGTCACCGAAGTGCCCGAAGATGATGGAGCCGAGGGGGCGGGCGATGAACGCCACGCCAAACACGGCAAAGGAGCTCAGCAGCTGCGTGGTTTCGTTCGCGCTGGGGAAGAAGAGCTTCGGGAAGACGAGGACGGCGGCGGTGGCGTAGACGTAGAAGTCGTAAAACTCCACTGTGGTGCCGATCAGGCTGGCCACGATGACGCGGCCGCGGGAGTTCACCGGCTGCTGTGCACCTGGCAGCGCGGTGGTATCGGTGGAAGACATAGGTAAACGCTTTCGTGAGACCGGCCGGGCGCGGGCAGGACTGCCTCCCGGCTCAAGTAGTTAGAGTTCGATCTTACTTGTCCCAGTCCAGTCAATGGACGAAACGTCCAGCATGCGGACCTGTGTTGTGCGTCTCACGCTAAGCGCGTCCGCCCCCGCCTCACGCCGGCCGCCCGGGCCGGATAGGGAAAAGTCACAGCGCGTTTACAAACATCGACTGTCCGCGAAACGAGCCGTCCCTAGGTTTGAGGAAACCCCATCCCTGAAGGAGGTAAACCGTGACTGTTGACCGCACTGTCGAAACCGGCGTACAGCCCGGCCCTGCCCGCACCACAGACGCCCCTGCCCTTGAGTTCCGCCCCGGCCGCTGGATCGCCAACTGGGATGCGGAGAACAAGGAGCAGTGGGAAACCGCAGGCCGCGCCATCGCGCGGCGAAACCTGAACTGGTCCATTTTCGCCGAGTTCCTCGGCTTTGTGGTGTGGCAGCTCTGGTCCATCGTGGTGGTCCAGCTTCCCGCCGCCGGGTTCACGTTCTCCACGTCGGAGATCTTCTGGCTTATCTCCATGCCCAGCCTGGTGGGCGCCACGCTCCGCATCCCCTACACCTTCATGGTCCCCCGCTTCGGCGGCCGGAACTGGACAATCGTGTCCGCCCTGCTGCTCCTGGTCCCCTCCATCGGACTGGCCCTCTGCGTCTCCAATCCGGAAACCCCCTTCGGCGTCATGCTCCTGGTGGCGGCCCTGGCGGGGTTCGGCGGCGGCAACTTTGCCAGCTCGATGGCGAACATCACCTTCTTCTATCCGGCCCGTGAAAAGGGCTGGGCGCTGGGCCTGAACGCCGCGGGCGGAAACCTCGGTGCCGCCGTCGCGCAGCTTGCCGTTCCCATTGTGATCACCCTGCTGGCCGCAGGCACCGTGAACCTTCCCATGGCCGGATTGATGTGGGTCCCCCTCATCCTGCTGGCCGCGTTCGGCGCCTTCAAGTACATGAACAACCTCACCAGCGCCAAGGGCGACGTGGCCGGCTCCGTGGCCGCGCTCAAGGAACCACACCTGTGGATCATGGCGCTGCTGTACATCGGGACGTTTGGCTCCTTCATCGGCTTCGCCGGCGTGTTCCCCAAGCTGATCAAGGACTACTTCCCCGGGTTCTCCAGCATCGGCGTGGGAACAGTAGCCCTCTCGCTCGCTTTCCTGGGCCCCTTGGTGGGCTCGCTGGCCCGCCCCTACGGCGGCCGCATGGCGGACCGTATGGGCGGAGCCCGGATGACCGTTTCGGCGTTCGCCGCCATGGCCGTGATCACGCTGACCATGGTCTGGACCTTGCCGCTGAAGAACTTCCTGCTCTTCCTGGTCCTGTTCCTGATGCTCTTCACCGCCAGCGGCTTCGGCAACGGCGCCACGTACCGGATGATCCCGGTCATCTTCGCCACCTCCAGCCGGGCCGCACGCGAGGGAGCAAGCTCCGTGGCCACCCAGCGCCTGGCGTCTTCCGCCCTGGGACTGATCTCCGCGATCGGGGCCTACGGCGGGTTCGTCATACCCCAGGTCCTGAACGCCTCCAGCACCGCCACCGGCTCCTACACCCCCGCCTTCTACGGCTTCGTCGGAGCGTATGTCCTGATGCTGCTGGTCTGCTGGGCCTGCTACATCCGCAACGCCGGCCGGAACGCGATGGGACACATCTAGCATGGCCAACAGCGCCGACACGCACTGCCCCTACTGCGCCCTGCAGTGCGCCATGACGCTCACGTCCACCTCGGCCCTGGCCCCGGCTGACCAGCCGGGGCCAGGCGCCGGCACCGCACCGCAGCCGCCCCTCGGGGCAGCAGTGGAGGCGACCCCGCGGGACTTCCCCACCAACCGGGGCGGCCTGTGCCGCAAGGGCTGGACCTCCCCCACGCTCCTGAACCACGCGGGCCGGATCACCGAACCCCTGCTGAAGGGACCCGACGGCGTGCACCGCCCCATCGGCTGGGAGCAGGCCCTGGACCTCGCCGCCGCAGCTGTAAGGGACACCCGCGCCCGTCACGGAGCAGACGCCGTCGGCGTGTTCGGCGGCGGCGGGCTCACCAACGAGAAGGCCTACATGCTTGGCAAGTTCGCCCGGCTGGCCCTGGGCACCTCCCGGATCGACTACAACGGCAGGTTCTGCATGTCCTCCGCAGCCGCCGCCGGAATGCGCGCCTTCGGCGTGGACCGCGGCCTGCCCTTCCCCGTGGAAGCACTGGACACCGCCAGCACCATCCTGATGCTCGGTTCGAACGTTGCCGAGACCATGCCGCCGTTTGTTCAGCACCTCAAGGGAGCCCGTGATGCCGGCGGGCTGATCGTGGTGGACCCGCGCCGCTCGGCCACCGCGGCCTTCACCGCCGACGGCGGCGGCCTCCACCTCCAGCCCCTGCCGGGCACGGACCTCACCCTGCTGCTGGGCCTCTCCCACGTGGTGATCCACGAGAACCTGGTGGACAGCGCCTACGTCCGGGAGCGCACCTCCGGCTACAGCGCACTTGTCCGCAGCGTCAACGCTTTCTGGCCGGAACGCATCCAGTCGATCACCGGCGTCCCCGCGGAGCTGATCCGGCAGACGGCCCGCATGCTTGCGGCCGGAGCCCGGGCCGGCGGCAGCTACATCCTCACCGGCCGAGGCGTGGAACAGCATGTGGACGGCACCGACACCGCCACCGCCGCCATCAACCTCAGCCTCCTGCTGGGCCTGCCGGGCACTGCCCGCAGCGGGTACGGCACCCTCACCGGCCAGGGCAACGGGCAGGGCGGCCGCGAACACGGCCAAAAGGCGGACCAGCTCCCCGGCTACCGCAAGATCACCGATCCCGCCGCCCGCGCACACGTCGCCGCCGTCTGGGGCGTTCCCGAGGACCTGATCCCCGGCCCCGGCCTCCCCGCCGTCCAGCTGCTGAAATCACTGGGAAAGCCCGACGGCGTCCGGTGCCTCTTTGTCCACGCCTCCAACATCGCCGTGGCGGCCCCTGACGCCAACACCGTGATCCAGGGGCTCCGGAGCCTGGACTTCCTGGTGGTCAGTGACTTCTTCATGTCCGAGACCGCCGCGGAAGCCGACCTGGTCCTGCCCGTGCTCCAGTGGGCGGAAGAGGACGGCACGCTCACAAACCTCGAGGGACGCGTCCTGCGCCGCCGCCGAGCCGTCTCCCCGCCTGCGGGCGCCCGCAGCGAACTTTGGATCATGGCCCGCCTGGCCGAGCGGCTGGACGCTCCGTCCACGTACAGCGAGGACCCGGAAACCGTTTTCGAGGAGCTGCGGCGCGCCTCCGCCGGCGGCCCGGCCGACTACTCCGGCATCGACTACGCCATGCTGGACCGCGGCGAGGCCGCCTACTGGCCCTACCCGGCCGGCAGCACCGGAACGCCGCGCCTGTTCACGGACCGCTTTGCGCACCCCGATGGCAAGGCGGTCATGGCTCCGGTGGCGCCGAGCCGCCGTCGTACGCCGGATGCCAACCCCGGCCCCGCTGCCAAAGCCATGACCCTCATCACCGGCCGCCTCCTGGAGCACTACCAGTCCGGAGCCCAGACCCGCCGGGTGGCTGAACTCCTCGCCGCCCGGCCGGAGGCCACGGTGCAGCTCCACCCCGCGGCGGCCGACGCCATGGGCATCGGCGCCGGAACCCTGGTCTCCGTCTCGAATACCCGCGGTGAGGTGGTGTGCCGGGCCGAGCTCAGCAGCGCCATCCGCCCCGAGACGGTCTTCCTGCCGTTCCACTTTCCGGGTGCCGAAAGCGCCAACCGGCTGACCGAAGCGGCCACCGATCCCGTCTCCGGAATGCCCGAATTCAAGTTCAACACCGTGTGGGTCCGGCCAATGGCCGCACCTGACTCCGCCCGGATGCTGCAGACAACGGAGGCCTCATGAGCGAACAGATTGTCATCGTGGGATTCGGTCCCGTAGCGGCCAGGTTGGTGGACGAGCTCCTGCCCGCTGTGCGCGCAGGCCACGTCAGCCTCACCGTGGTGGGAGCGGAAGCCGAAGCCGCCTACAACCGGGTGCTCGTGGCCGATCTCGGCGTCGGCCGGACCACCCCTGGCGCGCTGGCCCTTGCCGATGCCGCCGAGCTGGCCGCGCAGGGCGTGGACGTCCGACTGGGCGTGCGGGTGAAGCGCGTGGACAGGGCGCGGCAGCAGGTCCTGCTCGCGGACGGAACTCCCCTGCACTACGACCGGCTGGTTTTCGCCACCGGATCCCGCCCGGTGATCCCCAACCTCACCGGCATCAACCCGGATCCCTCCACCCCTGTCCTTCCCGCGGGCGTTACGGCGTTGCGGGACCTGCGCGACGCCGGCGTGCTGCGGAAGGCGGTGGAGGGCGGCAAGCGGGTGGTGGTGCTGGGCGGCGGCGTGCTGGGCCTGGAAACGGCGCTGGCCGCGGCTGAGGAAGGTGCCACCGCCACGGTGGTCCACAACGGCCCGCACCCGCTGGGCCGCAGCATCGACCGCGGCGGCGGAACGGTCCTGGCCGCTGGCCTGCGGAGGCGCGGCGTCCGCATGGCGGGAAATGCCCGTTCCACGGGGGTTGAGCACAACGGGCCCGACGGCGGCTTCTCGGCTTTGCTGCTCCATGACGGGTCCGCGATTGACGGCGACCTCCTGGTCATCTCGTGCGGTGTCCGTCCCCGGACCGAGCTTGCCGAAGGCTGCGGGCTGCCCACCGGCACCGGCATCCTGGTGGACCACCGGTTGCGGGCGCACCACGAACCGCACATTTTTGCCATCGGCGACTGCGCCGAGGTCCGCTGCCCGGACCCTGGCTGCGCGCGCTGCCGCCATGCAAAGGGTCCCTCCGGCTTGGTGGGCCCGGGGTGGCGGCAGGCCGAGTGGCTTGCGGGCTACCTCACTTTGCTGGCCGAAGGAGCAGCCGCCGAAGCGGAGCTGCTGCCCGCCCTGCCGCCGGAGCAGCCCGGCGTCGTGGTCTTGAAGGCCCGTGGCATCAACATGGCCGTGGCCGGAGACAACTCCGCCGATCCCTGGGACGAGGAAGCCCTGACGGCGGGTGCTGCCGCTGGACGGCCGCGCCTGCAGGTCTCGCAGTGGGCCGATCCCGAGCATGGCCGCTACGTCAAAATGACCACGCGCGGAGGCGTCCTGGAAGGCCTGGTGGCAGTGGGCATGCCGCGCACGGCCGCCGAACTGGTGGGGCTCTTTGAACGCGGGGCTGAACTGCCCGCGGACCGGTCGCTGCTCCTCCGCCTGGATGGCCCGGACCAGCTGCCGGGAGCCTCTGCCGACCCCGCCGGAACGGTGTGCCGGTGCGCCGGGGTCAGCGGGACTGCCATCACCGAGGCCGTCTCGGCCGGCTGCGCCACCGTGGCGGACGTTTCCAAGGCCACCCGCGCGGGCACCGGCTGCGGTGGCTGCCACGAGGACATCAAGGGCCTCATCGAAGGGCACTTCTCCCCAGCTTTCCCCTAACCTCGCAAGCTCGGCCAGGGAACCCGGACGCCGTGGCCCCACCCAGCCTTCCCCTAACCCAAGGCGGTGGCGGCATGGGCGATGGTTGACGGCGCATGAACATGGCGGCGAAGGTAAAGGCACCACCAATGACTGGGCGGTGTTCCGGCATCCGCCCGCCCGTGACATCGAGTCGCGGCAGTTCACGACGAAAGGACACCGATGTCCCTCCTCGATTCCGCCCTTTGGGACGGCAACATCTACCTCAACGGCTGGCGCAAAGGCGGCGGCGGAACCGGAACCAGCGTTGAACCGGCCACCGGCGCCCAGCTGGGCAACTACGGGATCGCCTCCGTGGAGGATGCCCGGGAGGCTGCCGCCGCGGCGGCGAAGGCCCAAAAGGCCTGGGCCGCGCGCAACCCGGAGGAGCGCGCCGCCGTGCTGCGCCGCGCCGGGCAGCTTTGGGAGGAGCACGCCGCGGAGGTCCAGGACTGGATCGTCCGCGAATCCGGCGGCATCGCCCCCAAGGCAGCGCTGGAAACGCACATAGCCGCCAACGAATGCTACGACGCTTCAGCGCTGCCCTCGCTGCCGGCCGGGGACGTACTCACCTCGAACGAGAACCGCTGGTCCTTTGCCCGGCGCCGCCCTGTCGGCGTCGTCTCCGTGATCGCGCCGTTCAACTTCCCGCTGATCCTCTCCATCCGCGCCGTCGCCCCTGCCCTGGCTTTGGGGAACGCGGTGCTGCTCAAACCGGACCCCCGGACCGCTGTCTGCGGCGGCGTCACCCTCATGCGGATCTTCGAGGAGGCAGGCCTGCCGCCCGGGCTGCTGTCGCTGCTGCCCGGCGGCGCAGACATCGGTGCCGCCGTGGTGGAGGCACCGGAAGTGCGCGTCATCGCCTTCACGGGTTCGACGGCGGCCGGGCGGAAGATCGGCGAAACAGCCGGACGCCTGCTCAAGCGCGCCCACCTGGAGCTTGGCGGCAACAACGCGCTGATCGTGCTGCCGGGCGCAGACCTGGCCAAGGCTGCGTCGGCCGCCGCATTCGGATCGTTCATGCACCAGGGCCAGATCTGCATGGCAGCCGGCCGGCATATCGTGCACGAGGACATCTACGACGACTACGTTGCCGCGCTGTCCGAGAAGGCCGCCCACCTGCCGGTCGGTGACCCGAAGAGCGGCACCGTGGCGCTGGGACCGGTCATCGATGAGCGGCAGCTGCACCGTGTGGACGGCATAGTCCAGGAGGCGGTAAAGGGCGGCGCCCGGGTGGCAGCGGGCGGCACCCACGATGGGCGCTTCTACCAGCCCACGGTACTGGTGGACCTTAAGCAGGACAGTCCGGCCTGGAAAGATGAAATCTTTGGACCCGTGGCCCCGGTGACCAGCTTCTCCACCGTGGATGAAGCGGTGGCCTTGGCCAACGACAGCGAGTACGGCCTGTCCATCGGCATCCTGGGTGACGTCGGCATGGCCATGACCATTGCAGACCAGCTGGACTCCGGCAAGGTCCATATCAACGAGCAGACAGTCTCGGACGAGGCCAATTCCCCGTTCGGCGGCATGAAGGATTCGGGCAACGGCTCCCGGATCGGCGGCCACCACGCCAACATGGAGTCTTTCACCGAAATACAGTGGCTCACGATGCGCCCGGACATCGCCCCGTATCCGTTTTAAACACAGTTTCCCGCCAAGGGTTGCAAACCTCTTGGCGGGAAACCAGTGGGGCTGTTAGGCCGTTGCTCCTGAATCGAACTCCCCGCCGGCCACGGCCTCGGCGTACTTGGTGAGGTCCGGGCCCGGCTGGAAGTCCACGAACTGGCCCTTCAGCTTTTCAAACAGGAACTCGTACACCTGTTCCTTGCCGGATCCGGACAGCGATGAAGCCGCCTCCCGGACCGCTTCCTGCAGTGCCCGATCGGCATCCAGCAGGATCTTCTCCCGTGCCTGCTCGTTCCACTTGATGTCCTGAAGTTCCATGGGCCCCTCCTTGCGTCGACGGCTGGTACAGGAACGGCCGGGAACTTCATGGAAATTCCCGGCCGCGCCTGGTTCGAGTCTAGGCAGAGGGCCCCGAGGGGTCCAGCCCCGCGTTTGGCGGGAGCCTTACATATGGACGTGCAGGCGGCGGGCTGCCTCGGAGATGGAGCCGGTCAGCGACGGGTACACCGTGAAGGTGCTTGCGACGTCGTCCACGTGCAGTTTCTGCTTGACCGCGATGGAAATCGGGAAGATCAGTTCGGACGCGTTGGGTCCCACCACCACACCGCCGATCACGGTGCCGGAGCCCTTCCGCGCAAAGATCTTCACGAACCCGTCCTTGGCGTTGCGCATTTTGGCGCGGGCGTTGCTGCGCAGGGAGAGCTTGATGATGTCGGCCTGGTACTTGCCGGATTCGATCTCTGCCTCGGACACGCCGACGTTCGCGATTTCGGGCGAGGTGAAGATATTGGAGGCCACCTGGTGAAGCTTCAGCGGGGTGACGCCGTCGCCCATGAAGTGTGCCACCGCGATCCGGCCCTGCATGGCAGCCACCGAGGCCAGCGGCAGGACACCGGTGCAGTCGCCGGCGGCGTAGATGTTGGGGGCCGTGGTACGGGACACGCCGTCCACCTTGATGTGGCCGCTGTCGCTGACTGCCACTCCGGCCTCCTCCAGGCCGATGCCTGCAGTGTTCGGGATGGAACCCAGGCACAGCAGGCAGTGGCTGCCGGTCACCTTGGTGCCGTCCGAGAGCGTGACCACCACGCCCTCGTCCGTGCGTTCGACTGTCTGCGCCCGGGAGCGGGACAGGACCCGTACGCCGCGGCGTTCAAAGACTTCTTCCAGGACCACTGCGGCGTCCACGTCGGAGCCCGGCAGCACGCGGTCACGGCTGGAGACCAGGGTGACCTTGGAGCCCAGGCCGTTGTAGGCGGAGGCAAATTCGGCACCGGTCACGCCGGAGCCCACCACGATGAGTTCCTCGGGCAGTTCATCCAGGTTGTAGATCTGGGTCCAGTTCAGGATCCGTTCCCCGTCCGGGCGGGCCGTTTCCAGTTCGCGGGGGTGCGCACCTACGGCCAGCAGGACGGTGTCCGCTTCGATCGTCTCGGTGCCGTCCACGGTGAGGACCTCGATGGTGTGGCTGTCCAGGAGGCGGCCGGAACCAGCGATGATGCGGACACCCTGCTTTTCGAGGCCGTCGCGGATGTCCTGGGACTGCGTACGGGCCAGGGTGAGGAGGCGGTCGTTGATGTGCTTGAGGTCGGCGCGCATCACGGGGATAAAGTCGCCGCCGTCGACATCGAACTTCACACCCAGCTCGCCGGCCTCGGCGACGCGCGTCATCAGGTCCGCCGTGGCAATGAGCGTCTTGGAAGGAACCACGTCCGTCAGCACCGCGGAGCCACCCAGGCCCGCGCGTTCGACGATGGTGACCGTCGCTCCGAGCGAGGCGGCCACCATGGCGGCTTCGTATCCGCCGGGACCACCTCCCAGGATTGCGATCCGGGGGGAACTGAAATCTGGATGCGTAGTCACAGTCATCCATTCTCGCCCATTCACCGCCTGACCACCAAGAAAACAGGGCATCCTGGGGGCCGCAGTGACAGGGGTAACAGGGGCGGCAGGATAACTTGTACTGGTGAGTACAACAGACTTCCTGAACACGGACCCGTTCGCCGCCGCCCGCGCCGCCGCTGACTACATCGCCGAGGAGACAGGCGTGGACCGTCACGACACCGCGCTGGTCCTCGGCTCCGGGTGGGGCGAGGCCGCCGACCTGATCGGCGAGACCACCGCCACCCTGTCCGCCGAGGAAGTCCCTGGCTTCCACTCTCCCGCCGTCGAGGGCCACGTAGGCACCATCCGGTCCGTCCTGACCAAGGGCGGGAAGCGCGCCCTGGTCCTGGGTGCCCGCACCCACTACTACGAAGGCAAGGGCGTCCGCGCCGTGGTGCATGGCGTCCGGACCGCGGCAGCCGCAGGGTGCAGCACCCTTGTCCTCACCAACGGCTGCGGCGGCCTCAACGAGGCGTGGGCCCCCGGCACGCCGGTCCTGATCCGGGACCACATCAACCTCACCGCGGCTTCACCCCTGGAAGGGGCTACGTTCGTGGACCTGACGGACCTCTACTCACCCAGGATCCGCGGACTCGCCCGTGAAGTGGATCCCACCCTGGACGAAGGCGTCTACGCGCAGTTCCCCGGCCCGCACTACGAGACGCCGGCGGAAGTGCAGTACGCCAAGCGGATCGGGGCCGACCTGATCGGCATGTCCACGGCGTTGGAGGCCATCGCCGGCCGGCACGCCGGAATGGAGGTGTTCGGCATTTCGCTGGTCACCAACCTCGCCGCGGGCATCAGCCCCCAGCCGCTGAGCCACCAGGAAGTCCTTGAATCCGGCGAGGCTGCGGGGCCGCGCATCTCCAGGCTGCTGGCCGACATCATCGCGCGGCTCTAGCAGGACCACGCACCCCGGGTGCATCACGTGGGCGGGCAATGACGATAGCGTTATGCCCATGACGTCTTCCGATGCCGAACTCCGCCTGCTCACCGAAGCCCGCGAATGGGCTGCCCAGGACCCGGATCCCGCAACGAAGGCGTCGCTCCTTGAGCTGGTCCGCCTTACGGAGGATGGCGATCCCGCGGCCCGGCAGGAACTGGAAGACAGCTTCCGCGGCACGTTGCAGTTCGGCACCGCCGGCCTGCGCGCCGCCCTGGGCCCCGGGCCCAACCGGATGAACCGGGTGGTGGTGCGGCGCGCCGCCGCGGGGCTCGCCGCGTTCCTCGTGGATGCCGTAGCGAAGGCGGCGGCGGGCACCCGGCCGCGGGCCGTCGTCGGCTACGACGCGCGGCATAACTCCGACGTCTTTGCGGAGGAGACGGCGGCGGTCTTCACCGCGGCCGGCATCGAGACATTCCTGCTGCCGGCTGCCCTCCCCACTCCCCTGCTGGCCTACGCGGTCCGTGCCCTGGGCTGCGACGGCGGCGTCATGGTCACCGCCAGCCACAACCCGCCGCAGGACAACGGGTACAAGGTGTACCTGGGCCGGCATGCCGTGGCGGCGGATGGTGACGGAGCCCAGATTGTGGCCCCCTACGATGCCGAAATCGCCGCCCGCATCAGCGCGGTGGGACCGCTGGATTCAATAGCACTGGCTGGGGACGGCTGGACCGTCCTGGACGGCTCGCTCGCGGCCGGGTACGAACGGACGACGGCGGCACTCGCCATGGCGGAGCGCTTCCCGGCCCGGGACCTGAAGATCGTCCTGACCCCGCTGCACGGTGTGGGCGGCGGCACTGCGCTGGACGTGCTGAAGGCGGCAGGTTTCACGGATGTCACCGTGGTGGCCGAGCAGGCGGAACCGGACCCCGATTTTCCCACCGTCAGTTTTCCCAACCCGGAGGAACCGGGCGCGCTGGACCTCGCCCTCGAGGCGGCCGCGCGGCTGGATGCCGACCTGGTCATCGCCAACGACCCCGACGCCGACAGGGCAGCAGTGGCGGCGAAAGACCCTGACACCGGCGCCTGGCGGATGCTCCGCGGCGACGAAGTGGGGTCGCTGCTGGGCGCCCATATGGTGGCCCGGTTCGCGGACGGCGGCGCCGCCGGCGACGAGTCGGACGGCCGCGGCGTCTTCGCCAATTCGATTGTTTCCTCCCGGCTGCTGGCCCGCATCGCCAATGCTGCCGGCTTCGCGCACCAGGAAACACTGACCGGCTTCAAATGGATCTCCCGCGTTCCCGGCCTGGTCTACGGGTACGAAGAGGCACTGGGATACTGCGTGGCGCCGGACCTGGTGAAGGACAAGGACGGCATCTCCGCCGCGGTCTTGATCGCTGAACTCGCCGCCACCGCCAGAGCCGCAGGCAAGACCGTCTTCGACACCCTGGACGAGCTGTACCTCCAGCACGGCCTGCACGCCAGCGACCAGCTGAGCATCAGGGTGGCGGACCTGGGACTGCTGGACGCCATGATGAACCGCCTGCGGGTCTCGCCGCCGGAATCGTTCGGGCAGTCGGCGGTGGAGGTCTTCATCGACCTCGCGGAGGGCAGCGCCCAGCTGCCGCCCACCGAGGGCCTGCTCTACATCACCCGGAACCTGACCCGCGTGATCATCCGGCCCAGCGGCACGGAGCCCAAGCTCAAGTGCTACCTGGAGGTCATCCACCAGGTGGACACCGCCGCGGAACTGCCGGCCGCACGCCAGGCCGCCCGGGCCTCACTGGACGAGGTCCTGCACGACGTCAGCGAAGCGCTGGGGCTGTAGCAGGTCCTTAAGCACCAAAGGGGCGCCGGGCTTATTCAAAGCCCTGGCGCCCCTTTTTGTGGTGGAGAAGCCTTACAGCTCCACCTCGACGAAGCCGCCGGTGACCCGGGTGCTGTACGCTGCCAGCCGCAGGCCGGGGGTGCTGTAGCACTCGCCGGTTTCAAGATCGTAGACCTCCTTGTGCAGCGGGGAAGCAATGGTGGGCCGGGTGCCTTTGGAGCCCAGGATGCCGCGGGCCATCACGTGGGCCCCGGTGGCCGGATCCTGGTGCGCCACTGCAAAGACTTCGTCCGGCCCGGTACGGAAGAGCGCCACCTGGCGTCCACCAACCAAGGCAGCCTCCCCCCACGCCGGTTCCAGGTCGTCAATCGCGCAGACACGGCACCAGCCGGCCTCAAATCCGGCGAGGTCTGATTCGGCGGCGAGCGCCCCAAGTTCCAGTGTTGCCGTCATGTCCGGCTCCTTTCCCTGTGCCTGTTGTCCCTTGCAGCCGCTGCATCTGCGGCCGTGTCCCACGCTAGGGTCCGGGTGTTTCATGGCGGTGCGGTGCATGTGTCCGGCGCGTAAAAGAGACCTAACCCGGGTGGAAATGCCCCCGTGATGCAGAAGTTAAGTTGACGAAACAATTGGGAAACTGAGGCGAAACTGCCCCTTCCTAGGCTGGAGGCACAAGCTGCAGAGCACCGTCTGCGGCCCATGCGAAAGGCCCACAGTGACCGAACAGACTTCAAGCACAGAGACTCCGCGCCGCATCGTCGTCGCCGGCGGCGGCCCCGCGGCCCACCGTTTTGCGGACGCCATGCATGCCCGCGGCCTCGTTGGCTGGCAGGTCACGGTCCTCACCGAGGAAGCCCACCTCCCCTACGACCGGGTGGCGCTTTCCAAGGCCCTCACCGACACCGGCGTGGACCTCACCCTGGGCACCGCCTCCCTGTGGGAGCACGGCTCCATGGTCCTGAAGACGGGCGAGCGCGTGGTGAAGATTAACGCCACGGCAAAGACGGTGGAAACCGCTGCCGGCAACGCCTACGGGTACGACGAGTTGGTGGTGGCCACCGGTTCGGACGCGGTCCGCCTGCCCATTCCGGGCGCGCAGCACGCCCACGTCTACCGGACCCTCGATGATGTCTGGGCCATCAACAAGGCCATTGCGGAGCTCACCGAAAAGCTTGGCCGCAAAATCAACGCAGTGACCATCGGCGGCGGCCTCCTGGGCCTCGAGTCGGCCGCCGGCACCGAGCAGCTGGGCGCCACCCCCGTGGTCATCAACGGTGCCCCCTGGCTGATGAACACCCAGCTGGACGAGGGCGCGGGCCAGGCCCTTGGCCGCCTCATCGAGGCCAAGGGCTTCGAAGTGCACGGCGGCGTGTTCCCCAGCGAGATTTTGACGGACGACGACGGCCAGGTCACCGGCGTGCTGATGGCTGACGAACGCGTCATCCCGGCAGACCTGGTGATTGTCGCCGTGGGCGTAAAACCCCGCGACGAGCTCTTCCGCGCGGCCGAGGGTGAGGAGCAGCTCTTCAGCCTGGGCCCGCGCGGCGGCGTGGTGATCAATGACTACTGCGCCACCGAGATCCCCGGCATCTGGGCCATCGGCGAGGTGGCCAACTTCGGCGGCATGTGCCTGGGCCTGGTGGCCCCCGCCAACACCATGGCCGAAATCGTCGCGGACCGGCTGCACGGCGGCGACGCCACCTTCCCTGGCTTCGGCACGGCCACCAAGCTGAAGCTGTCCGGTGTGGACGTGGCCAGCTTCGGCGACGCCTTCGCCAGGACCGAGCACGCGCTCGAGATCGTCTACGCGGACCCGGCCCGGGGCGTGTACCAGAAGATCGTGACCACCGATGACGCCAAGACCCTGCTGGGCGGCATCTTCGTGGGCGACGCGTCCCCCTACATGAGCCTGCGCCCGCTCCTGGGCCGCGAGCTCCCCGCCGAGCCCGGCGCCTTCCTGAGCGCCGCGGGCGGCGGCGAAGCACCCGAAACCGAGCTTCCGGACGACGCGACCCTGTGCTCCTGCAACAACGTCACGGCAGGGACCATCCGGGAGGCCATCAACGGCTGCGGCGCCTGCGAGGGCAACGCCCCGGTCCAGGAACTCGGCGAACTCAAAGGCTGCACCCGCGCCGGAACCCAGTGCGGCTCCTGCGTGCCCATGCTCAAGAAGCTGCTCGAGACCGAACTCACCAAGTCCGGCGTCGAGGTCTCCAAGGCACTCTGCGAGCACATCGAGCTCTCCCGCCAGGAACTGTTCGACGCAATCCGCGTCCTGGAACTGACCTCCTTCGAGGAGATCATGGCCAAATACGGCACCGGCGCCGGCTGCGACATCTGCAAGCCCACCATCGCCAACATCCTGGCCAGCCAGAACAGCGCCTACGTCCTGGACGCCGGCCGCGGCACCCTGCAGGACACCAACGACCGCGCCCTTGCCAACATGCAGAAAGACGGCACCTACTCGGTGGTCCCCCGCATCGCCGGCGGCGAGATCACCCCCAAGAAGCTCGGCGTGATCGCCGCCGTCGCCGAAAAGTACGGCCTCTACACCAAGATCACCGGCGGCCAGCGGATCGACATGTTCGGCGCCCGGCTGGAGCAGCTCCCCGAAATCTGGAAGGAACTGGTGGACGCCGGCTTCGAATCCGGCCAGGCGTACGGCAAGAGCCTGCGCACGGTGAAGTCCTGCGTGGGCTCCACCTGGTGCCGCTTCGGCGTCCAGGACTCGGTTGCCATGGCCATCAAGCTCGAACTGCGCTACCGCGGCCTGCGCAGCCCGCACAAGCTCAAGATGGGCGTCTCCGGCTGTGCCCGCGAATGCGCCGAGGCCCGGGGCAAGGACGTCGGGGTAATCGCCACCGCTGACGGCTGGAACCTGTACGTCGGCGGCAACGGCGGCGCCACCCCGGCCCATGCCCAGCTCCTGGCCAAGGACCTGGACGACGAAACCCTCATCAAGTACATCGACCGCTACTTCATGTACTACATCCGCACCGCCGACCGCCTGCAGCGCACCGCCCGCTGGCAGGAAGAACTCGACGGCGGCATCAGGCACGTCGAGGACGTGGTGGTCAAGGACACCCTGGGCATCGCCGAGGACCTGGAGGCCGCCATCGCCAAGCACGTGGACACCTACGTTGACGAATGGGCAGACACCCTGAAGGACCCCGAACGGTTGCGCCGCTTCCGCTCCTTCGTCAATGCACCCGACCAGAAGGACGACTCCATCACCTTCGTCCCGGACGAGCGTGGCCAGATGCGCCCCGCCACCCCCGAGGAAAAGGGAAAGGTCCTGATCGGTGCCTCCATCCCCGTCCGCACGGCCACAAGCGGCACCACCGAAAACGAGGCATAACCATGCAGCTCAGCATCGACCTCGCCGGCCGGGACGTCCTGGTGGCCGGCTCCGCCACTGCAGCGCGGCAGGCGGTGCGCCGCTACGAAGCCGCGGGCGCCGTCGTGCATTGCCTGGAGACCCCGCCCAGCACCACCCCTACCCGGCTGCCGGAAGAGTTGTTCCTGGTGGCCGCCGTCGCGGACGGACAGCCCGGCTGGGGCACGTTCCTGGACCACTGCCGGGAAGCCGGCGTCCCCGTTGCCACGGAGCCTGCGGCAGGCCCCGCCGGCCACGTCACCCTGGTGGGCGGCGGTCCCGGCACCGGCGACCTGCTCACCGTCGCGGCCGTCAAGGCACTCCGGGACGCCGACGTCGTCTTTTATGACCGCCTGGCCCCGTACCAGGAGCTGCCGCTGCTGACGTCCGCCGAGCTTGTCGACGTCGGCAAGAGGCCGGGGCACCACAAGGTCAGCCAGGCGGACATCGAGAAGCTGATGGTGGAAAGCGCGCTGGCGGGCAACAACGTGGTGCGGCTCAAGGGCGGAGACCCCTATGTCTTCGGCCGCGGCGGCGAGGAGGTGGCTGCCTGTGTGGCCGCCGGCGTCAAGGTCCAGGTGGTATCCGGCGTCACCAGCGCCATTTCGGTGCCGGCCGCGGCGGGAATCCCGGTGACCCACCGTGAAGTCAGCCATCTGTTCACCGTGGTGTCCGGGCACGCCCCGCTGACCGAAAAGGAACACCAGCACCTGGCCGGCATGGGAGGGACCATCGTGGTGCTCATGGGCATCGGCACCCTCCACCAGTTGGCGGCAGGGCTCCGCCGCGCGGGAATGCGGCCGGACATGCCCATGGCGGTGGTGGAACGGGGCTACCGGCCCGGCCAGCGCACCACCATTGCGGACCTGGGCACCATCACCTCGGCCGCTGCCGCGTGCAGCAATCCCGCCGTGCTGGTCATCGGCGAGGTGGTGCGCGTGGCTGAAGCCAACCGCGGGCATTCCGGGACCGCCGCCGATTTGGACGTGCTGGCGGCGTCGCTGCTGGGATCGTGAAAGGATTGACCCCCATGACCGCACTTGCACCGGCCGAGACGCCCCAGGCTGAAGAAGCAACCGACGCAGCCGAGTCGCCGCTGGAGGGGTTCCGCATCGGCGTCACTTCGGACCGGCGGTCCCGCGACCTCATCGAGGCCCTGGAACGCCGCGGGGCCGAAGTCCTGCACGCGCCGGCGCTGAAGATCGCTCCCGTCCAGGAGGACATGCGCCTCATCGAGGACACCCGGGCCATCATCGCAGCCAAGCCGGACCTGTGCATCGCCACCACCGCCTACGGGATGCGCCGCTGGTGCGAGGCCGCGGACTCCTTTGGCATAGGCGACGACCTGCTGGAAACACTGGGGAACTGCCGCATGTTCGTCCGGGGACCCAAAGCCCGCGGTGCCGTGCGCGCGGCCGGACTTGCCGACGTCGGCATCAGCAGCGACGAAACCACCTCCACCTTGGTGGACATGCTGCTCGCCGAAGGCGTCCGCGGCAAAACCGTCGCCATGCAGCTGCACGGCTACACCGATGTCCGGCAGATCGAGCGGCTGCGGATGTCCGGCGCCACGGTCCTGACCGTCACGCCCTACCGCTGGGTGAAGCCCGAGGGCGAGGACCGGCTTCCCCGGCTGATCGAAGCCGCGTGCAGCGGCAACCTGGACGTCCTGACCTTTACCAGCGCCCCCGCAGTGGATGCCATGTGGAGCACCGCCCATGAGATGGGCCTCTACAAGCAGTTGGTGGAGAGCCTGAAACTGAACGTAACCACCGCCGTGGTGGGTCCCGTGACCGCACAGCCGCTCCTGGACGCCGGCATCACGCCGTTGATCCCGGAACGGTTCCGCATGGGCGCCCTCATCCGCCTGGTGTGCGAGCACCTTGCACTGAACCACGTCCGCCGGCTGGAGACCCGCTCCGGAAACATCGAGCTTCGCGGCCGCTGCCTCCGGATTGACGGACACCAGGTGGAACTGGCGCCCGCTCCCCTGCTGCTCCTGCGCGCCCTGCTCGGCGCCGGCGGTGCCGTCCTGTCCCGTGAATCGCTCTCCGACCTGCTGGAACTCCGGGGATCCGTGCACGCGCTGGACATGACGGTGAGCAGGCTGCGTTCGTCCCTGCCGGATGGCAGGCTCATCGAAACGGTGGTCAAGCGCGGGTACCGGATCCGCGTCTAAGCCCCATTTCGGGGGGGTGCCGCGGAGTGGAATGTGTCCTGCGGCTGCCGGATGAGAGATGGGTCACGGGTTGTGTTACCAGCCGGTAAATACTGGCGAACACAGGGCGCTGAAACAGCAACTGCGGGGAAACCTGCCGGAAAAAGCGCAAGCCTACGCTGGGTTCCATCACAGAGTTCCGGCCGCCGCGCGGCCGCCAGCGAAAGGGCCAGCACATGTCCGCTCCGGCACCCTCCCTGTCATCCTCCACCGCAACCCGCATCGTCATCGCCGGCGCCGGCCCGGCTGCCCAGGCCCTGGTGGCGCAGCTGGACAAGGCCAGGTTCACCGGCACCATCACCGTGCTGAGCAACCGCGACGACGCCCCCGGGGAACTGCTGGAGCTGGCCATGCTCCCCCAGGTCTCCGTCCGGTTCGGCCAGCCGGCCAGCCACATCGACGCTGCCAACCGCACGGTGGCCACCGCTGACGGCATGGAATTCGCCTACGACCAGCTGGTGATTGCCACCGGATCAGCCCCCGTGAGCGGCCCGGTGGACGGTGCCGCGCAGTGCCTGAGCTATGCCACCATCGACGACGCACCGCTTGTCGCGAAGGGCGTGCAGAAGATAGCCCGGGAGCTGGGCCGGCGCCCGGTGGGGATCCTGGTGGGCACCGGCGCTGCCGCCGGACAGGCCGAGGCGGTCCTGCGGGCCAAGGGTGTACGTCCCATCCGCACCACCGCCCGGCCGGCCGCCGTCATCCCCGCCGTCGTCTCCGGTCCGGCCTCCAGCATGCCCGCGTCCGCGGTGGTCTTCGAAGACGGCAGCAGCATGACCGGAGACCTGGTCGTTTTGGCCGAGGAACGCGTCTCCCGGGACGGGCTGGCCGCCAGCGCAGGCCTGCAAACGGCAGCAGGGGGTGGCATCGTGATCACCCGGGACTACCGCACCTCGGTGCCGGGGATCTGGGCTATCGGGGATGCGGCAGCGTTCGACGGCGTGCGGCTGGGACTGCTGGTGGCAGCCGCTTCGGCGGCGGGCGCCTGCGCAACCCAGCTGCTGTCGGCAGCTTCGGCAGCGCCCGGCCTGCAGGCGGCTGCCTGACAGGGGTGCCTGACGGGTTGCCTGCATGGTGGTGCCTGCTTTGGGTGCGTGCCGCTGTGACAAGATGGGTTCCGAAACCGAGTCAATGCCGGCCGCCAGGCCCTTCGAGAGGACCATCATGAGCAACGAAGCCACCGTGCACGCAGGCAGCGCTGGAGCGGCCGAAACCGCGAACATCGCCTCCTACATCGACCACACGCTGCTCAAGCCCGAAGCGTCGGAAGCTGACGTGCTGAAGGTCTGTGCAGAGGCTGCCGAGTACAAATTCAAGTCGGTATGCGTGAACCCGATCTGGGTCAAGACGGTCACCAAGGCGCTCAAGGGCTCGGGCGTCCTCACCTGCTCCGTGGTGGGCTTCCCCCTGGGGGCCACCCCCACGGACGTGAAATCGTTCGAAGCCCGCGGCGCGGTGCTGGACGGCGCCGATGAGGTGGACATGGTGATCAACATCGCCGCCGCGCGGGCAAACGACAAGGGCGCCCTGACGGACGACATTGCGGGTGTGGCCGAGACCGTACACGCGGGCGGGGCCATCCTGAAAGTCATCATCGAAACTGCCCTCCTAACGGACGAGCAAAAGGTGCTGGCCTGCCAGGCGGCGGTGGAAGGCGGGGCAGACTTCGTGAAGACCTCCACCGGCTTCAACGGCGGCGGCGCCACCGTGGAGGACGTGGCCCTGATGCGCCGGACCGTAGGCCCCGATCTGGGGGTCAAGGCATCCGGTGGCGTACGGTCCCTCGCTGACGCGCAGGCTATGATTGCAGCAGGTGCAACACGAATTGGTGCCAGTTCCGGAATCGCCATTGTCAAGGGTGAACAGGGTTCAGCCGCGTACTGACCGGAATCCGGAAACCGCCACAGACCAAGCCCCGCGGGGCCGAGGAGGAACACATGTCCAGCCAGATCAACCCGTCCAGCCGGGACACGGCGTCCAACCAGGAACATGTCCGTACCCCGCAGAACGAGAACAAGCTCGCGGGCAGCGTCATCCTCTTCGTTATCTGCTTCGCCCTGTTCCTGGGTGCCATCTACTCGCTGTCCTTCCTGAGCCTGGGCAACCCGTGGCCGATGGCCGTCTGCCTGGTCCTCTTTGCCCTGGCCTTCTGGCTGCCGCAGACCATTTTCGGCCGCTCCGACTCGGCTGGCGAGCACTAGGCTTCACTGCCCCACCGCCAACTCAGCAACGGACCCCGGACGCATCGTCCGGGGTCCGCTTTCGTATCTACTGTTCCGCAGCTAGAACCAGAGCCTGATCCAGGCCCCCGCCGCGGCGGCCACGCGGCCCCAGTGGTGCTGGGCGATGGCCCAGCCGGCCATGGTCATGCCCACCATCGCGTAGGCGCTGACCGGAATCAGCACCAGCCACTCCCGCTTGGAACCGGCGCGGCCCAGCAGTGGTACGGACAGGGCCCCGTTGGCCCTCCACACGTTCCGCAACAGCGGCATGCGTCGCAGCATTTTGGGTGGCCGGACCACCAGGGGCCAGAGCAGCGGCACTCCCCCAGTGGTGATGAGGTCTCCCACGATGTGCACCACCACCCCGATGAGCATCGATGTGGGCAACCATGTCCACTGCTCCGGCGCGTAAACGGTGACCAGGCCTGCCATGACCAACGCGAAGATCCAGTTCGAGATGAAGCCGCTCTTGGGAAAAAGCTTTAGCGCCTTCGCCGCGATGTTGATCAGGAACATGCACAGCAGGCCGGCACCGACGGATAAGCGGCCCCAGCCTGTGTCCATGTGGACCTGGGATGCCAGGCCGGCCAGGAACACGAACGCCGCCGCGCCCAGGATGGAGTGCGTGCCCTGCCGGTGGCCGCCGCTGGCGTTTTCAATACCGCGCGCAATCGCGTTTGAAAGCGGCGGCAGCGCATGCGCCACCGTGCTTGAGCGGTGGTCCCAGTCGCAGATCAGGGCGGTGCCGGCAGTGGCCATGCCGCCGATGAGGATCCCGGTGGGATCAAGCGGGTACCAGCCCAGGGTGTAGGGGCCCGTGGACGCAACAGCTACCCACGCCGCGGCTCCCGACGCGGCGTGGTGTCCTCCCATCAAGTGCTAACTCACCGCCAGTGGGGCGTCGGAGAAGATGTTCCGGATCACGCCGTTGGCCCACTCCAGGATTTCGGCGTCCTGCAGGTCCCGGCCCCCAATCCGCGCCGTCTTGGGCTTGGGAATGAGCACCGCGTCCAGCGCAGGCTTGGTCTGGGACCCCGGGTACATCCGGTTCAGGCGCATGGTCTTGGACTCCGGCAGCGTGGCCGGGGAGAACTTGATGAAGTTCCCCTGGAGCGCAACGTCGGACAGTCCGGCTTCGCGGGCGGCAACGCGGAACCGTGCCACGGCCACCAGGTTCTGCGCCGGCAGCGGAAGGTCGCCGTAGCGGTCCACGAGTTCGGCCTGGACCTCGTCGATGGCCTCGTTGGTGAGGGCCGCCGCGAGCTTGCGGTACGCCTCCAGCCGGAGGCGCTCCCCTGGCACGTAGTCGTGCGGCAGGTGCGCGTTGACGGGCAGTTCGATTTTCATTTCGGCGGCCTTCTCTTCGGCTTCGCCGCGGAAGTCCGCGACGGCCTCGCCCACCAGGCGGATGTACAGGTCGAAGCCCACCCCCTGGATGTGGCCGGACTGTTCGCCGCCCAGCAGGTTGCCGGCGCCGCGGATCTCCAGGTCCTTCATGGCCAACTGCATGCCGGCGCCCAGTTCGTTGTGGGCCGCAACCGCTTTAAGCCGCTCCAGGGCCACTTCACCCAGCGGCTTTTCTGAGGGGTACAGGAAGTACGCATACGCACGTTCCCGGCCCCGGCCCACACGCCCGCGAAGCTGGTGCAGCTGGGACAGGCCGTACTTGTCCGCGCCGTCCACGATCAGGGTGTTGGCATTGGAAATGTCCAGGCCGGTCTCGATGATGGTGGTGCACACCAGCACGTCGAAGCGCCGCTCCCAGAAGTCGACGATGATCTGCTCCAGGCGGCTCTCGGACATCTTGCCGTGTGCCACCTCCACCCGGGCTTCGGGCACCAGTTCGCGGATCTTCGCCGCGGTCCGCTCAATGGTGGACACCCGGTTGTGGACCAGGAACACCTGGCCTTCGCGCATCAGCTCGCGGCGGATGGCGGCGGAGGTCTGCTTGTCCGTGTACGGTCCCACGTAGGTCAGCACCGGGTGCCGCTCCTCCGGCGGAGTGGCCAGGGTGGAGGTTTCCCGGATGCCCGTGAGGGACATTTCCAGGGTGCGGGGAATCGGGGTGGCACTCATGGCCAGGACGTCCACGTTGGTGCGCATCTTTTTCAGCGCTTCCTTGTGCTCAACGCCGAAGCGCTGTTCCTCGTCCACGATCACCAGGCCCAGGTCCTTGAACTCGAAGTCCTTGGACAACAGCCGGTGTGTGCCGATCACAATGTCCACGGCGCCGCTCTTGACGCCTTCGGCGGTTTCCTTTGACTCCTTGGCGGACTGGAACCGCGACAGCGGCTTCACCCGCAGAGGGAAGCCGGAGAACCGTTCGGTGAAGGTTTCGTAGTGCTGCTGGGCCAGCAGCGTGGTGGGCACCAGCACGGCCACCTGCTTGCCGTCCTGTACAGCCTTGAACGCGGCCCGCACCGCGATCTCGGTCTTGCCGTAGCCCACATCGCCGGACACCAGCCGGTCCATGGGGATCTCCCGTTCCATGTCCGCCTTGACCTCGTTGATGGTGGTCAGCTGGTCCGGCGTCTCCACGTAGGGGAACGCTTCCTCCAGCTCGCGCTGCCATGGAGTGTCCGGGCCAAAGGCGTGGCCGCGGGACGCCATACGGGCCGAGTACAGCCGGATCAGCTCCCCGGCGATCTCCTTGACGGCCTTGCGGGCCTTGGATTTGGTGCTGGCCCAGTCCGCGCCGCCCATCTTGCTCAGGACCGGGGTGTCGCCGCCCACGTAGCGGGTCACCTGGTCCAGCTGGTCCGTGGGAACAAACAGCCGGTCGCCTGGGGCGCCCCGCTTGGCCGGCGCATACTCCAGCACCAGGTACTCGCGCACGCCGTCACCGCCGCCGGCAACCTTGCGCTGGATGAGTTCCACGAACCGGCCGATGCCGTGCTGTTCGTGCACCACATGGTCCCCCGCCACCAATTGAAGGGGGTCGACGGCATTGCGCCGCTTGGAGGGCATCCGCCGCATGTCCTTGGTGGACCCGGCGGAGGTTCGGCCCAGCAGGTCGGCTTCGGTGAGCAGGCCCAGTTTGAGCCCATCCAGGACAAAGCCACGGCCGACGGCGGCAGTGGTCACCTCGATGATGCCCGGCTGGGGTTCGTGGTCCAGGCTGTCCACCCGGGCGCAGGGAATGTCGTTTTCGTGGAACAGCTCCGCCAGGCGCTGCGCGGGGCCGGGGCCTTCGGTGGCCACGACGATCCGCCACTGGTCGCGCACGTGCGATCCGATGAAGTCCATCATCTCGGCGACATCGCCCTGGTATCCGCGGGGCTCCCGGGCGTGCAGGTTCAGCACGTCGATTTCGGGCAGCAATTCCGCATCCTGCGCCAGGGAGGTAATGGACCACCAGGACACCCCGTGCGCCAGGGATGACGAGCGGGTTTCGGCCAGCGAGCGGAAGCTGGCGGAATGCAGCGCCGCACTGGCCTGGGAGCTGAGGTCCAAAGGTGCCGCCCCGCCGTCGGACGCCGTGGACCACGCCGCCTCAAGGAACTCCTCGTTGGTGGCCGCGAGGTCGTGGGCGCGGGTGCGCACCTTTTCCGGTTCGATCACCACGGCGATGGAATCGGCCGGCAGCTGGTCCACGAACGGCACCATGGCATCCACCAGCACCGGGGCCAGGGATTCCATGCCTTCCACGGCGATGCCGCCGGCGATCTTCTCCAGCATGTCCGCGGCGGCCGGAAGCTGGGACTTGAGGGTGGCGGCGCGAGACATCACCGACGGGGTAATCAGGATTTCGCGGCAGGGCGGGGCGTGCAGTTCGGTGGGGTGGTGGATGCCCGGGGCGGACAGCGAGCGCTGGTCGGCCACGGCGAACCAGCGCATCTGGTCCACCTCGTCGCCAAAGAACTCCACCCGGATGGGGTGGTCCTCCGTGGGCGGGAAGACGTCGATGATGCCGCCACGGACGGCGAACTCGCCCCGGTGCGTCACCATGTCCACCCGCGCATAGGCAGCGTCGGCGAGGCTCTTCACCACGTCGGTGAACGGAACGTCCTGGCCCACCTTCAGCGTGACCGGAACCAGGTCGCCCAGCCCGGCCACCACCGGCTGGACCACGGCGCGGACGGGAGCGACGACGACGCGCAGCCGGCCCGCCGTCGAACTTTCCGGATGTGCCAGCCGGCGCAGCACGGAGAGCCGGCGGCCCACGGTGTCGGAGCGGGGCGAAAGCCGCTCGTGCGGGAGGGTCTCCCAGCTGGGGAACTCAGCCACCGCATCCGCCGGAAGGTAGGCGCGCAGGGCGGCGGAGAGGTCTTCGGCCTCGCGGCCGGTTGCCGTCACCGCCAGCACCACACCCGGCTCTGCGTCCTCGGCGGCAGCCGCCAGCCCGTCCGCCATCTCCGCCAGCAGCACAGGGCGCAGGCCGGCCGGAGCGCTGATCTGGTAATCCTGGCCGCGGACGGCAAAGCCCCGGGCAGCCTCGGCCCGGACGCGGGTGAACGTGGAGTCCGGCTCGAGCGCGCGGCGCAGTCCGTCCAGCGAAGGGGTGGTGCTGGAGGTGCCGGCGCGGGATTTGGCTGCGCCGGAATTACCTGCGCTGGAGGTGCCCGTGCTGGATGTGCCGGCGGCGGACTGGCCGGGAAGACTCATGGCGGAAGCTCCTGTGGTGTTCATCAAAGACAAGCAGGCAACGCGAAAACCCGAAATTCGCTGGGAATCCCGGGTACTCCCAGCCTACCGCGCAGGAACGACATGGCAGCGCGGCACCCATCTGCGGCCGGAATGGACCTAGGCTGGCAAGGTCGAGCGATTTCCGCAGCCTTTTCCGCAGCGCAGCCGTCCGTAGGGGCGGCCGCTGCGAATTCCAAGGGACGAACAGGAGCCAGCATGACCGCAATGAGTGCCCAGGCAGCACCAAAGCAAGCAACACCAAAGACCGTCCTTGTCACCGGCGCCACCGGCTACATCGGCGGCCGGCTGGTGCCCAGGCTGCTCGAAGCCGGCCACACAGTGAAGGTGCTGGTCCGCTCCCCCGACAAGATCGCCGGCGTCCCCTGGCGCGACAAGGTGGAGGTGGTGCAAAGCAGCCTCGACGACGGCGACGCCCTCCGGGAAGCGCTGGCCGGCGTCGACGTCCTCTACTACCTGGTCCACTCCATGGCGGCGGGGGCCGGGTTCGAAGCGAAGGAAAAGGCCATGGCCGGGACCGCCGCCGACGCCGCAGCCGCCGCAGGGGTAAGCCGTATCGTCTACCTGGGCGGGCTGCACCCCCAGGGCGTGGAGCTTTCCACCCATATGCGGTCGCGGGAAGCAGTGGGCAAGGTCTTCCTGGACAGCCCGGTGGACGCCATCGTGTTCCAGGCCGGCGTGGTCATCGGATCCGGCTCCGCCTCCTTCGAGATGATCCGCCACCTCTCCGAAACCCTGCCGCTGATGCCGGCGCCCAGCTGGGTGCGCAACAGGATCGAAGCCATCGCCGTGCGGGACGTGCTGTATTACCTTGTGGCCGCTGCCGCCCTTCAGGGCCCGATCAACCGGACCTTCGACATCGGATGCCGGCAGGTGCTGACCTACGCCAGGATGATGCAGGAGTACTCTGCGGAAGCAGGCCTGCCCTACCGGGTGGTGCTGGCGCTGCCCATCCCCGCGCCCAAGCTGGCAGGCATCTGGGTGGCACTGACCACCCCCATCCCGTGGTCCATGGCGGTGCCCCTGGTGCAGTCGCTGCAGCATGATGCGGTGTCCAACGAGCACGACATCGACCAGTACATTCCCCAGCCCGACGGCGGCCTGACCCCGTACCGGACGGCGGTGGCCCTGGCGCTGGGCAAGGAGCGGGACGGCCAGGTGGAGACCACGTGGGCCAATGCCGGCGCGGACTCCGATCCCCTTCCCAGCGACCCCGAGTGGGCAGGGCACAAGGTTTACATCGACGAACGGACGTTCCACGGGGATGTGGACCCGGCACACGTCTGGACCATCATCGAGGGCATCGGTGGCCGCAACGGCTGGTATTCCCTGCCGTTGGCGTGGCAGGTCCGCGGCTGGCTGGACAAACTGACCGGTGGCGCAGGGCTGCTCCGGGGACGCCGGCACCCGCACACGCTGGCCGCCGGAGAAGTGGTGGACTGGTGGCGGGTGGAGCGGATCGAACACGGCAGGCTGCTGCGGCTGCGGGCAGAGATGCGCGCACCGGGACGGGCCTGGCTGGAGCTGTCCGTGGAGCCCGACGGCGGCGGCAGCCGCTACCGGCAGCGCGCCATTTTCTTCCCCAAGGGACTGAGCGGACGGCTCTACTGGCTTGCCGTGCTTCCCTTCCACAGCCTGATCTTTCCGGCCATGGCGCGGAACATCACCACCGCGGCGCAGAAACTGGCCGATGCGGACCGCGCGGAGCTGACCCCGTAGGATGTTGGAGGCTTAAACCATTCCCCACGTCCCAGGAGGACCCATGGCGCTGAGCGCAACCACCACCCTTCCGCACTCCGTTGACAGCGTTGCCGCTGTGCTGGTGAACGAGGATTTCCAGCGCCACGTCAGCCAGCTCGTGGGCGGCAGCCTGGAGTCCTTCACCCTGGACGGTGACATTGCGGGGGCTTTCAACACCACGTCGGTGCGCACGCTGCCCACCACCCGGCTGCCCGAGATCGCCCGCAAGTTTGTTGGCGAGCACCTCAAGGTTACCCAGGTGGAAAACTGGGAAGCCCCCGCCGCGGACGGCTCACGCCAGAGCAACATCTCGCTGAAAATCGCCGGCGCCCCGGTGGATGTCACCGCCGTCCAGCGGCTGGTTGCCGACGCCGGTGGAACCCGCGTGGAGCTTGAGGGCGCCGTGAAGTCTTCCGTGCCGTTCCTGGGAGGGAAGATCGCCGATGCCGCCGAGCCGATGGTGGCCAAGGCACTGAACCTGCAGGCCGCACAGGCGCAGGCCTGGCTGGAAAGCCACTAGCCCATGCAGCTCCCCGTCTTCGCCGCGCTGGTCCTCATCGTCGCCGGCGTCTGGTCGCTGGTGGTCTGGCCGCAGTTCCTGCGCCGCGTCATGAAGGACCCCCGGGCCCGTGACGCAGCCGGCAAGGCAACAAAGTTCCTGACCGTCCATGTGGTGCTGGTGTCCATCTCCATGGTGCTGGGCCTTGCCACGGCAGTGATCGGCGTGCTCGGCCTGCTGGGCTGAACCAGGCGTTCTGTACACGAAACAGCCCGGGCTTTCCTCCTGCGGGAAAAAGCCCGGGCTGTTTGCTGTCCGGCTTAGGCTGCCTGGTTGAGCGCGTCCTCGGCGGCAACCCAGGAGATCATGGCGCACTTGACCCGGGCGGCGTAGCGGGCCACTCCTTCGAAGGCGGCGGCGTCCCCCAGCAGCTCAGGGTCGGCGTGGACTTTGCCCCGGGAGCGCAGTACCTCCCGGAAGCTGTCGATGACCTCATGCAGTTCGGCAATGGTCATGCCCTCGGCGAGGTCGGTGAGGACCGAAGCGGAGGCCATGGAAATGGAGCAGCCGGCCCCGTCCCAGGCCACCTGGGCCACCTTGCCGTCCTGTACGGCAAGCCGGAGGGTCACTTCGTCTCCACAAACAGGGTTGAGCTGGTGTGACTGGCCGGTGGAGCTGCCCTGCGGTGCGTCGGTGGCGGCGAGCCCGCTGCCGTGGCGGGCCTTGGAATGGTCCAGGATGATCTGCTGATACAGCTGGTCAAGGCTCATGGTGTCATCTTTCGTTTTCTGCGCTAGGCGCGGAAGTAGGCCCGGACGCCGGCAACGGCTTCCAGGAAGCGGTCCACGTCGTCAGTGGTGTTGTACAGGTAGGCACTGGCACGGGTGGTGGCGGTCAGTCCGAGCCGGCGGTGCAGCGGCTGCGCGCAGTGGTGTCCCACACGGACGGCGATCCCCTTGGAGTCCAGGAATTGCCCAACGTCGTGCGCGTGGACACCCTCGACGTCGAACGCGGCAAGGCCGATCCGTTCCTTCCCGGCAGCCGGACCAAGGACCCTGATTCCGGGAATCTCCTCCAGCCCTGCCACCATGCGCTGGCCCAGTTCGGCCTCCCACCGGTGGATCCGGTCAAGCCCGGTCTCAGTAAGGTAGTTCGCGGCGGCTGCAAGGGCCACCGCCTGGGAAATCCTCTGGGTGCCGGCTTCGAAGCGCTGGGGCGCCGGAAGGTACTCTGCCCGTTCCATGGTGACCGTGGTGATCATGGATCCGCCGGTCAGGAACGGCGGCAGGATGTCCAGCAGCTCCTGCCGCCCGTAGAGCACGCCGATCCCCGTGGGGGCCAGCATCTTGTGGCCGGAGAAGACCGCAAAGTCCACGTCAAGATCCTTGACGTCCAGGGGCAGGTGCGGAGCGGACTGGCAGGCGTCCAGGACTACCAGGGCACCAGCGGCGTGGCCGAGCGCGGTCAGTTCCTGCACCGGGTTAATGATTCCCAGGACATTGGAGGCGTGGGTGAAGGCCAGGACCTTGGTTCGTGGGCCGATGATTTCCGCGGCCTGGTCCATGCGGAGGCTCCCCTGCTCGTCAATGGGGATGTAGCGCAGCGTGGCTCCGGTACGGAACGCCAGTTCCTGCCACGGAATCAGGTTGGCGTGGTGCTCCATTTCGGTTACCACGATCTCGTCACCAGGCTTCAGTGCCAGTCCCTTGAGCCCCTGGTCGCCGCGCCCCTGGGCCGCCCACAACCCGGCATTGGAGAGTGAGTAGGACAGGAGGTTCAGTCCTTCTGTGGCGTTGGACGTCCAAATGGTTTCCGCGTAGTCCGCGCCGATGAAGTCGGCAATGGTTTGCCGAGCGTCCTCGAACACTTCGGTGGCCTCCACGGCAAGGTGGTGGGCGCCACGGTGAACAGCGGCGTTCCGCTGCTCGTAGAATTCCTGTTCGGCCTCGATGACGCTTACGGGGTTTTGCGACGTGGCGCCCGAGTCGAGGTAGACCAGGGGCTGGCCGTTGACCAGTTGGTTGAGGACCGGGAAGTCGTTGCGGATGCGCAGCACCTCGGCGTTATCCATGACAGGTACGGCACGTTCCAGTGTGGCTGGCGTTGATACTACGGCCAAAACGAACTCCTTGGGCTGCCAATGTCTGACACCCAATTGTCCCACACACGGCTGTGGCGGCCGCCCGGGAGGGGCAGCCGCCACCGCTGTCCCGGGCTTCAGCCGAGGGAGCAGAGGGCCGGCGACGGCTGGGGGGAGAGTCTCGGTCTCAGAAGACTCTGACGTCGCCGGCCCCGTCTGTGCCCGGTCCGTTGTGGACCGGAAATCGAAAGGGCTCAATGTCCTGTTCTGCTGCTCCGCGGCCTCCAGCCTGCCGCTTTGCTTTGCCTCCTTAAGTAAATCCCGCGGCGCCAGTCCGTACACGAGTAGGTTGTACTCGAATCCCGACGGCCGCACTACCGGGGCGCCGCCCAGCCACCTGTGAGCGGATGGTGCCTCCACGCTCCCGCGCAGTACGCGGGGCGGGCAAGACGGCAGGGCAGGACAACCGGGAGATGAGTCCGACGACGGCCCGGCGGCAGGGCGCCGGATGGCGGCTGGGGCGGGGCCGGGCTACTTTGGCAGCGCCGACTCCAGCTCATCGCGGCTGCGGACCCCGAGCTTGACGTAGGTGCGGTACAGGTGGCCTTCCACTGTCCGGACCGAAACCATCAGCCGCTGCGCGATCTCCCTGTCGGTGAGGCCCTGCACGGCGAGCTCGACGATGTCCTGTTCCCTGCGGGTGAGGCGGACTGTAGGCGCCGCAGCGATGAACCGTCCTTCCCGGAACCTCTCGCCCAGCTCGTGGTCGCACTTCTCGCGCTGGGCAACGGCCTGCCGGGACCGGCGGCGTTCCCCGGCCTGCTCCAGGACGGTGCTGGCACGGGCGTAGGCCTCGCGGGCCAGATTGACAAAGCCTGCCTCCTCCAGCGAGGCAGCCGTTGCCATAAGGGTGTCGCCGTCGGCGTTTTCCCAAGCGGAGGCCAGGGTCAGCAGCGCTTCCGCCCACCGGCCCTCCACACCGCGCGCCGCTGCCTGCACCATGGGAACCACGGAGGGGTCCCCGAGGTCCCAGCACATGGCCAGGATTTCAAGGAGGTTTCCTGTGCGCGCGGAGGCCTCCGTGGTGGTCATCAACGTTTGCAGGGCAGCCAGGCCCTTCCCGTCCCGGGCCAGGTATTCAGCAGCCGCCGCGACGTAGGCTTGCGCCAGGAGGTCATGGGCGGGCCAGCCGGCGTCAGCATCCTTGTGGTCCTGTTCCAGGCGCTTGGCCTGCTCCGCATCGCCGAGCCGGGCCGCCGCATAGAACCCAAGGGCCGTGCCAAAGCGGTACAGCTGCAGCGGGTCATTAAGCCTCAGAGCTTCCACTGCGGGCAGCAGGACCTGGTAGGCGCGCTCCATCCTCCCCTGCCGCAGCAGCGAGTAGCCCTGGAGCACCTGGAGGCTCCCGTTGAAGGTGTCGGCGCCGGGGGCATGCCCGGCGGCGTAGTGGTTGATT
This sequence comes from Arthrobacter sp. E1SS-5, assembly GCF_057073715.1. Taxonomy (NCBI): domain Bacteria; kingdom Bacillati; phylum Actinomycetota; class Actinomycetes; order Micrococcales; family Micrococcaceae; genus Arthrobacter; species Arthrobacter sp. E1SS-5. The sequence goes on along the minus strand of NZ_CP172703.1, from coordinate 1,317,304 downwards.
TCCCGCTCTGCAGACTCCCATTCACCCATGGCAAGGTAATCGGAAACGAGCCGCCCCAAGACGAATTCGGGAAAGAAAAACAGGCTGCCTTCAAGGGGCGGAAGTTCCGAGGCTGCCAGCAGGGCGGCCTCCAACCCCTGAACGGGCCGTCCCGCCGATGCGAGTGCATGGGCCAGGAGACCCTCAGCCAGCGCACGGACGGGTTCTCCACCGGTGTCTGCCGGAGGCCCCTTCCGGATCGCGTCCACTTGGTCGTTCAGAGCCTGAAAATCCACCTCCGCGCCAAGCTGGAGCAGGTGAAGGAGTTCCGCCTGCCAGTTCCTCCCGTTGTTGCCCGTATCCCCGCGGTTCTTTTCGACGTCTTCCGCCACCACCGCCAGCGGGTGGCCAATGGCCTGGTGCGCCGAGACCCGGAGCAGCAGAACGGCCGCACCCTGCGGGTCTTCGGCCAGCGGGAGCCAACATTCATCAAGGAGTGCAGCGGCTTCCTGGTAAGCCCCTTCGTTGTACAGCGCACGCGCCTGGACCGCCTGGGCCAGGGGAACCAGCGCAGGCTCGTGGACCCGGGCCGCGATGGTCCGTGCGCTGTGGTTGTGGAACCGAATCAGGGCCTCCCGGGCCGCCGCCAGCATCTCGTCATCAGCGACCCGGACCCCACACTCCAGGGCCCACTCCACGGACCGCAACCGGCCCTCCCCCTGCAACAGGGTGGGGTCCTGGTGCGCCTTCACCTTTTCCCGCAGTTGAAGGCTGCGGGAGACCGAGACGGTATGCCTGATGGCACCGGCGAAGAGCCCGTTCCATATGGACAGTTCAGCCGGAATACCGGGTGCTTCAACGATCATCTGCTGGTCCAGCAGGGAGCGGACCACGGCTGCACCGCTGATATCTTCGATGACTTTCCTGCCCACCGGTCCGGCAAGGGCAATGAGCTTCAGCGCTTCCTGTTCCTCGAGCCGCCGCCGAAGGTGGTCTTTGGCAACAACCGCTGCGAGCCGTGCCCCGTCGCTCGGCAAGGAGCCCAGGAGCATCCAAATTCCGTTGCGTTTGACCAGGACACCGGCTTCAGCGGAGTCATGGAGCAGGGCATCGAGGATCCGGGGGTTGCCGCCCGACGCGTTCCAAATGGCGTCCACCGTGGCACCGGGGACGGTCCCGTCCAGGGCATGGGCCAGGACCTCTTCGATTTGTTCACGGTTGAGGGGACGGAGGTCGACCCGTTCGGCAAGGCCGTCATACCAGAGCTGGTCCAGCGGCTGCGGCAGGCCCGGCCGGGGCCTGGCCGCGGCCACCACTGTGGCCCATCCTGCCGAAATCACCTCAGCCAGGACGCCGGCAGAAGCGTCATCCAACTGGTGGGCGTCGTCCACCGCGATGAGGACGGAACCCGTGTTGCCGGCCTTCAGTTTCTCGAAGTATGCCCACATGGAACGGAGCACGGCGACGGGCGAGACAGACTCCTCAGCGGTGAGCTCGCCCGTGTAAGGGGTCAGGACCCCGAACGGCACGGCGGCCAGGGCCGAACTGGCGTGGATCCGCACAACGTTCATGGATCCGGCGAGGCGCTCCGTCACGGCATCGGTCACGGCCGATTTTCCGATGCCGGGGCCTGCCATGATGAAAACGGCGTGGTGGGCGCCGTTCCGCAGGATGGCGCAGATACGCTCCACCGGCTCCCGGCGTCCGGTCAGGAGCCGGTGCGTGGCCGCTTGCTTGTGGCCATTAGACGAGTCCAGTCAGATCACCCCTTGAAGTCACGCCAAGCTTGGTGAAGACCTGGTACAGGTGGCCTTCCACGGTGCGGACCGACACGCCCATTTCCATGGCGATGTCACGGTTTGAAGCGCCCCGGCCGGCCATCCTGGCGATCTGCCGTTCCCGGCTGGTCAGCAAGGGGCTTCCACTGCTGGGCACGATGGGCAGGTTGGACACGGTAGCGGCCAGGATGTCCAGCCGCGCCTGGGCGGTCCTGGCCGAGAGCGCGTTCCCGTCCTGGCGCGCAAAATCCACGGCCAGTGCCATGCACCGGGCCTCAACGGCGTCAAGTTCGAGCGTGGCAGCAAGTTCACCGCCGGCAAGGAGTGCCTTGGCGTCCTTTGTCCTGCTTCCGACGGCGATCAGCCGTGAGACGTCGGCCAGCGGGCCCTGCCGGTGGCCGGCAATCTCCTCCAACAGCCGGAAGTCCGCGTCGCTGCCATTGACAGTTGCGGCCAGCAGGTAGATGCCGGCAACGGTAGCCCGGCCCGCCTCCAGGTTCCGGCGGGCTCCCTGCTTCAGGCCTGCCACCGCCTCCGGGTCGCCCAGCCAGCGCCCGGCCACGAGCGCGCAGAAATCAATGACGCATTCCGCGGCGAACCCGGCCCTGCCGGAGGTCCTCTGGAGCTTGGTGAGGTACTTACGGGCAAATCCTGCATTGCCGGTCTGGGCATAGGCGAGGGCTGTGGCGGCGTAGCCGGTGCGCAGCGCGGTTTGCACCGGCTGCAGCTCCAACTGGGCAGTGGCGGAAATCAACGGCTCCAGGGCAGCCTCGCCGCGGCCGGAGAAGGCATAGGCCACGCCGGCAGCCAGTTCAGTTGCGGCACTTCGGAAGGGGAGCCGGTGGAGCTGTCCTGCGCTGAAGGGAGTGAGGAGATCAATGCAGCGCCGCCATTGGCCCGCCAGCAGCAGGACGAAGAATGCCTCCTTGGTGTAGCGCTCACGAAGGCCGACAATGTGCGAGGCATCGGTGAGCTGGCCACCGAGTTGGCGCATGAGGCCCAGGGCGTCCATCTCGCGGCCCGTGAAGGCGAGGGCGGTCATCAGGATGATGGCCGACTGAAGCCGGTATCCCGTGTCGGGGTTGGCAGCAGGATCGGCTGCCCGCTCAAGTGCCGGGATCATGGCGGAAAAGTTACCGGCGTGGGCCTGGTACTCGAATTCGCTCAGCGCCACCCGGTTGACTGCAATGACGGCAGGTGCAGGCCAGGAAGAATCCTGGGCTGCCGGTTCCAGGCGTTCGCGGGCGGAGGCGAGGAGTTCCGGCACTTTACCCGCCTGTTCCGGAATGGAGAGCATGACTCTGGCTTTGGCTGCGACTATCTGGGCGTATTCCTCGGGGTCCAGTGCGTCGAGTTCGGGCTGTGAGATGTCGTCCAGGGCTGCGAGGGCCTGGACTGGCATGTCCAGCTGGAGGTATGCCGATGCCTTTTGGCGCTGCGCCGGCGCCCACCCTGCGTCGGTCCTCCTCAGCATGTCCGCGTAGGTCAAGGCAAAGCGGGGGTCGAAGAGCTGGACCGCGGCCTGGGCGGCCGCAAGCGCCAGCCCCGGGCTGAGCTCGGCCTCGCACTCGTGGGTCCAGGCGGCGAAGGACATCAGTTCTTCGACCGTCATGGACGCCGGATCCGGCTCCGCGCCGCCCAGCATCACGTGTCGAAGCTCCCGCCGCCGCGAGATGCTCAGCCAGGTCCGGACCACATCGCCGATGTATTTCTCCCGCAGGGACACCCATCGGTATTCGGACTCGTCGATTTCCAGCAGCCCGCCGTCTTCCATGTCCGCAATGACATCTGCACCGTAAATCGTGGTGAGGCGGGACAACTCCACCCTGCGGGCACAGGAGAGCATCTCGATGACTTCACGCGTCTGGGGGGTTTCGCGCGACCAGCGGGACCGGACGATGTCGTCCAGGCTGGCTGCCCCGTCAAGCACCACTTTGTCCCGGAGGGTCCAGACGGAGTCCGACAGGACCAGGTTTCCGGAGAGCTGCTGTTCGGTGACCAGTGCCTTGAGCAGCAGGGGGTTGCCGCCGACCATCTGGTGGTAGGTGCTGACCAGGGAGGAAGCGACGCGGTGCCCCAGAAGTGACAGCAGGACTTGCCGGGTCTGCAGTTCGTTGAGGTTGCTGAGCCGCACCTCGGTCAGATTCCGGTCCGTCAGGAGCCAGTGGAAGTCTGCGGGCAGATCACTGGAGTTGGGGGCCACTGCAACTATTTTGGCCGTACCGGTAAGCAGGACGTTAAGCAGCACCCCGGCACTCATATCGTCGATGCTGGCAGAGGTGTCCAGGGTAATGATGCAAGGCCTGCCGGCGGCATCGCTGCGGATCAGGGAGGTGATGCCCCGCAGGATGGCTGTGGGCGAACCCATGTAGGCCTGCGGCAGCCGGGCCAGCAGGAAGGAGAGGCAGCCGTACGGGGCGCTGGAGCCCGACGGACCGTTGCGCAGTTGCAGCGACCATATATCGGGGCCGAGGTCTGCTACTGCCGCGCGGGCCAGGGAGGATTTCCCCACGCCGCGGGCCCCGGTGATGACCACGCCGAGAGAGTTTTCGCTGGTCAGGGCGGTGCGGACGGCGTCGAGGTTGGCGCTGCGTGCAGGCACGGACCATTGCTGGTTCTCCGGCGCTGCGGAGGGTGGCGTGGGCAGCCTGTCACCTTGAGGTGTTGACCCACGTCCCCAGCTGAGTGGCTCGATTGACATGAACTTATCCCCTACATCCTGCAATAGCGGGATGTAGCCCCTTTGCTCCCCCGCATAGGAAGAAGAGTACCCTCTGCCACAGACAAGGAAATAGGGTCGAAGGGAACTTTTACGATTCCGGCTGGCGTGACCCGGACTTTGCGGGGTGGAACCTTTGCTGGGCGGCGGTGAGTCCGTCACGGAGCAGGGACTCCACGGCGTCGGCGGCGTCATCCAGCAGGAACGGCAGTTCCTTCTGTTCCGTGGTGCCGAAATCCCGCAAAACGTAGTCGGCGGTGTCCATTCGGCCGGGGGGCCTTCCCACCCCCACACGGACCCGCAGGTAGTCCTTGGTGCTGAGCGCCTTGGAGATGTCCCGCAGGCCGTTGTGGCCGCCTTCCCCGCCGCCGAGTTTGAGTTTGACCGTGTTGAAGGGAATGTCGATCTCATCATGGACGGCCACCACATGATCGGCGGGAATGCCGTAGAAGTTGGCCAGGGCGGAGACGGGGCCGCCGGAGACATTCATGTAGCTCAACGGCTTCGCCAGGACAACGCGGGGACCGCCGATGCCCAGCCGGCCTTCCAGAACCTGGGCGCGGGCCTTGTGCGTCTTAAAGCCGGCCCCAATGCGGCCGGCAAGTTCGTCAAGCACCATCTGGCCCACATTGTGCCGGTTGCCTTGGTACTGGGCGCCGGGGTTGCCGAGGCCAACAATCAGCCAGGTGTCTGTCATGGAATCAATCCTATGGGGGCGGCTTGGGCGGGAAAGACAGCGTGCGGACCGGGACTGTCCGCCCGGGTACGGCGCTGGCCTGACATGGCAGTGGCCGGGCCCCTGGGGGTCCGGCCACTGCTGAAACTGCGGAGTGGTTACTCGGCCGCGGCTTCTTCGGCTGCGGGAGCTTCCTCTGCTTCGCCCTCGGGGGCGGCTTCGGTTTCTTCTTCCTCGGCCACGACAGTGGCTTCGGAGATGTTCACGACAAGCGTCTCGGCGTCGGTCAGCAGGGTGACGTTCTTGGGAAGTGCAAGATCCGATGCGAGGATGTGCTCGCCGGCTGCACGGCCTTCGATGCTCACGCTGACGGTCTCGGGCAGGTGCGTTGCCTCGGCCTCGACGGACACGGCCGTCAGCTCCAGGTTGTGGACGGTGCCGGGAGCGGTTTCGCCTTCAACGTGGACCGGGACGTCAACCGTGACCTTCTCGCCCTGGCGGACGGTCAGGAGGTCGATGTGCTCGATGATCTGCTTTACCGGATCGCGCTGGACGTCCTTGACCAGGGCCAGGTGGCCTTCGCCGTTGATGTCCAGGGACAGCAGGGCGTTGGGGGTGCGGACGGCCAGGGTGGTGGCCTTCGCCGGCAGGGTGACGTGGATGGGCTCTGCGCCGTGGCCGTAGATGACGGCAGGAATCTGGTTGTTCATGCGGGCGCGGCGGGCGTAGCCCTTACCGAATTCGGTGCGCAGTTCTGCTGCGAGCTTCTGCTCAGACATGGAAATCTCCTTGAAGACTAAACGGTGTTCAGCAAGGGCGGAGGTCTGGTGTGACCTTCAACGCCGGGCGGCCGGATGGCGGCCCTTCAAGAAGGCAGTCCCTGTGTAGGGACCAGCAGACCCAGTCGATAACGGAGGCTATGCCCTCCCTCGCCAAGGTTTCGCATAACAGCCTACCAGCGCCGGGACCGTTTCCTTAAATTCCCATGCCCCTGAGCCCGCAGACCCGCCCAGGTAACACTTCCCGCGTGGGCCCGGAACCCGCCGGCTCCTGCCGGCGGGTTCCGTCAAGTACGGTCTTACGCCTTGCCGTCGAAAAGGCTGGTGACCGATCCGTCGTCGAACACTTCGCGGATGGCGCGGGCGATCAGCGGCGCAATGGAAAGCACCGTCAGCTGCGGGAAGCGCTGGGACGAACCCAGCGGCAGTGTGTTGGTTACCACCACTTCACGGGCACCGGACTCGGAGAGGCGCCGGGCTGCGGGGTCCGAGAAGACGGCGTGGGTGGCCGCGATGATGACATCCTTGGCACCGGCGTTCTTCAGGACAGTGACGGCGCCGGAGATGGTTCCGCCGGTGTCGATCATGTCGTCGATCAGGACACAGGTTCGCCCCTCGATCTGGCCCACCACAGTCTTGGAGACAGCCTGGTTGGGAACAGTAAGGTCGCGGCTCTTGTGGACGAAGGCCAAAGGTGCGCCGCCCAGGCGTTCGGCCCACTGTTCAGCCACGCGGACACGGCCGGTGTCCGGCGATACGACGGTGATGTTGTCCGAGCCCACCCGGGTCCGGATGTAGTCGGCCAGCAGCGGAATGGCCATCAGGTGGTCGACGGGGCCGTCGAAGAAGCCCTGGATCTGGGAGGTGTGCAGGTCCACGCTCATGATGCGGTCCGCGCCGGCGGTCTTGTAGAGGTCTGCCACCAGCCGGGCAGAAATCGGCTCGCGGCCGCGGCCCTTCTTGTCCTGGCGGGCATAGGGGTAGAACGGCGAAACCACGGTGATCCGCTTGGCGGAGGCCCGCTTCAGCGAATCGATCATGATCAGCTGTTCCATGAGGTGGTTGTTCAGCGGGGCGGGGTGCGCCTGGATCACGAAGGCATCGGTGCCGCGGACGCTTTCACCGGCACGGACGTAGATCTCGCCGTTCGCGAAGTCGTAGGCATCCAGCGGGAGGAGTTCGGTGCCGAGCTCCTTGGCGATTTCCCGGGCGAGCTCCGGATGGGCCCGCCCGGAGGCAAGCACCAACTTCTTCTCGCCGTGCGCCGTAATTTCGCTCATTGTTACTTGCCCTCTTCTGTAGATGCCGGGGTACTTGAGGAGTCGTTGGTGGCCGCCTGGGCCAGTTCGGCGGAGCGGGTTCCCGGGCGGTGCGCGGGAACCCAGCCTTCGGCGTTGCGCTGGGCAGCGACGCTCAGCGCAAGCGCTCCGGCCGGAACGTCTTTGCGGATCACTGCGCCGGCGCCGCTATAGGCGCCGTCCCCCACGGTGACCGGGGCAACAAAAACGGTGTTGGAGCCCGTGCGGACGCCCGAGCCGATCACCGTGCGGTGCTTCTTCTCGCCGTCGTAGTTGGCCGTGATGTTGCCACAGCCAATGTTGGTGTCCTCGCCGATTTCGGCGTCGCCCGCGTAGCCCAGGTGGGACAGCTTGGAACCGCGGCCGATGGTGACGTTCTTGGTTTCGTAGAAGGCGCCGATCTTGCCCTTTTCCCCCAGCACCGTGCCGGGGCGAAGGTACGTGAAGGGACCGACGGCGGCGCGCGGGCCGATCACCGAACCGGAACCATGGGTGCGGGCCACCGTGGCGCCCTCCCCTATGGTGACGTCGGTCAGGGTGGTGTCGGGGCCCACGACGGCGTCCCTCGCCACGGTGGTGGTGCCGTGCAGTTGGGTGTTCGGCAGGAGGCGGACGTCCTCTTCCAGGGTGACGGAGGAGTCGATCCAGGTGGTGGCCGGGTCAACCACGGTGACGCCGGCGCGCATCCAGGCTTCCACGGTGCGGCGGTTCAGTTCGGTGCCGAGAGCGGCGAGCTGGACGCGGTCGTTGGCGCCCTCCACCTGCCAGCGGTCGGCGGTGACGACGGCGGCGACGCGGCCGCCTGCCTCACGCGCCAGTCCCAGCACGTCGGTGAGGTATTTCTCGCCCTGGGCGTTGTCGGTGGTGACCTTGCCCAGCGCATCGCGCAGCACCGCGGCATCGAAGGCATAGATGCCGGAGTTGACTTCCCGGATCAGTTTTTCGGCCTCGGAGGAGTCCTTGTGTTCGCGGATGCCGGTGACCGAACCGTCTTCGCCGCGGAGGATGCGGCCGTAGCCCGTGGCATCGTCCAGGACTGCCGTGAGGACGGTGACGGCGTTGCCTTCGAACTCATGTGTGGCGACGAGCTCGGTCAGCAGTTCCCCGGACAGCAGGGGCACATCGCCGTATGTGACCACGACGGTTCCGTCCAGGGCCTGCCCGGCGTCCAGCGCCTCGAGTGCGGCTTCAACGGCGCGGCCGGTGCCCGGGACGTCATCCTGGTCCACGATGAGGGCCTGCGGGTCGAGGGCGGCAACATGGCCTTCCACCAGGTCGCGTTCGTGGCGTACCACGATGGCAAGCCGCTGCGGATTGATGCTGCGGGCGGCACGGAGGGCGTGGCCCACCATGGAGAGACCGCCGATTTCGTGCAGGATCTTGGGAGTACGCGATTTCATCCGGGTGCCGGCGCCTGCGGCCAGAACGATTACAGCGGCCGGACCGGCATTCTCGGGGATCACGTACGGGCTCTCCTTGCTTGTTTGTGCTGGCGCTTTGCGGTGTCCCGCAGCCCAGGCCGCCGGGCACCGGGTGCCATCCTCATGATCGCTCCTTGCGCAGCAGTTCCGCCCATAGGATTCGAACCTATACTCCACGGCTCCAAAGGCCGGGGTGCTGCCGTTACACCAGAGCGGACCGTGCCGAAGACCCAAGGCCCGGGCACAAGTCCCTATTTTGCCACGGGTTCAGGGCGCCGCGCGACACGGCCCTTTCCCGCCCCTGCCGGTCGGGCCGAATCCGGCGGGTCGGCAGTGAGGCATGATGGGAAGGTGAGCAACAACCTTCCGCGCATGCGGATGACGGGCCGGCAGCGCCGAAGCCAGCTGATCGACGTCGGCCGCGGCCTTTTCGCCGTCCGCGGCCTGGACGGGACCACCATCGAAGAGATCGCCGCCTGCGCAGGCGTGTCCAAACCGGTCATCTACGAGCACTTCGGTTCCAAGGAAGGGCTGTACACAGAGGTGGTGGACCGCGAGTTCCACCTCCTCCTGGACTCGATCAACGCGGCGCTCACCGAGGAAGCCAAGCCCCGCGTCCTCGTCGAACGCGCGGCACTCGCCCTGCTCACCTACATCGAGGAACGCACCGAAGGGTTCCGCATCCTCATGCGCGACGCTCCCCCGTCCCAGCCCGAAGGCGCCTTCTCCACCCTGCTCTCCCACGTCACCGCCCGCGTGGAACACATCCTCTCCGACGAGTTCTCCCGCCGCGGCCTAAGCGGCGACGACGGCGCCATGTACGCTCAGATGCTCGTCGGCATGGTGGCCATGACCGGCCAATGGTGGCAGGACAGCCGCCAGCCCGACAAGAACACCGTCGCCGCGCACCTGGTCAACCTCGCCTGGAACGGCCTGACCGGCCTCCGCAAGGACCCTGAGCTGCAGTCTGAACCCTAAGCCTCGCCGTGGTTGCGTGCGCGGGGAAGGGGGTCATCCTCTGCATGCTGGCTCGTTCCTCGCCTCTGACGCATGCTGCCGGATAACCCCCTTCCCCGCTCGTGAAACTCAGTCGCCCAGGAGCTCTGAGGACTCCAGCCACTCCATTTCCAGGGCGTCCTTTTCGTCGGTGAGGTCCTTGAGCTGTTTGTTCTGGGCGGCGAGGGCGTCGAAATCGCCGGCCTCGGTGGTCTTCACCATCTGGTCGTGGAGCTTCTTTTCCTCTTGATCCAGCTTCTTGAGCTGCCGCTCGATCCTGTTGAGGGCCTTGCGGGCCTCGCGCTTTTCGGCCTCGGAGGGGCCGGACGCCGGGGCCGCGGCTGTGCCTTGCGGGCCTCCGCTGGTGGCCGGGTTTCCGCCGCCGGTGACGGTTGAACCGGCCAGGGCGGCTTCGCGCAGCTCAAGGTACTGGTCCACGCCGCCGGGCAGGCCGCGGAGCTTGCCGTCGCCCAGCAGTGCCATTTGGTGGTCGGTGACGCGTTCCAGCAGGTAGCGGTCGTGGCTGACCACCACCAGGGTCCCGGGCCAGCCGTCCAGGACGTCCTCGACGGCGGCGAGGGTGTCGGTGTCCAGGTCGTTGGTGGGCTCGTCGAGCATCAGCACGTTGGGTTCGCCTACCAGCAGCCGCAGCAGCTGCAGGCGGCGCCGCTCACCGCCGGAAAGGTCCTTCACGGGCGTCCACTGCTTCTGGTTGGTGAACCCGAGCTGCTCCACCAACTGGCCGGCCGTGAATTCCCTGCCACCGACGTTGAAGGAACGCTTTTCCCGCTCAATGACCTCGATGACGCGCAGGTTCGCGACGTCGTCGAGCTCCTTGACCTCCTGTGTGAGGACTGCGGTGACCACCGTCTTTCCCCTCTTCAGCCTGCCGGCGTCGGGGGCGATCTCGCCGTTGAGCAGCTTCAGGAGGGTGGTCTTTCCGGCGCCGTTGACGCCCACCAGACCCAGCCGCTCTCCAGGTGCCAGGCGGAGGGTGATGTTGTCGAAGAGCTTCCGGCCGCCGTCGCCGCCCTGGAAGTTCAGGGAGACGTTTTCCAGGTCAAGGACGTCCTTGCCCTGGCGCGCTGTGGCCATCTTGCTCAAGGCCATGGAGTCGCGGGGCGCGGGGACATCCTCAATGAGGGCGTTGGCCGCCTCGATCCGGAACTTCGGCTTTGACGTCCGTGCCGGGGCGCCGCGGCGCAGCCAGGCGAGCTCCTTCTTGACCAGCTGTTGGCGCTTGCTTTCCACCACGGAAGCCATCCGGTCCCGCTCCGCGCGGGCCAGGACATACGCGGCGTAACCGCCCTCGAAGGGGTCCACGATCCCGTCATGGACTTCCCACGTTTTGGTACAGACTTCGTCGAGGAACCAACGGTCGTGGGTGACCACCAGGAAGGCACCCTGGTTGGCCCGCCAGCGTGTCTTCAAGTGCCGGGCAAGCCAGGCCACGCCCTCGACGTCGAGGTGGTTGGTGGGCTCGTCCAGCATGATGACGTCGTGGTCCTCAATAAGCAGTTTGGCGAGCGCCACCCGGCGCTTCTGCCCGCCCGAGAGGGCGTGGACATTGGCATGCCAGTCGACGTCGGACACCAGGCCGCCCATGATCTCCCGGATCCGGGGGTTGCGTGCCCATTCGTAGTCCGCCTGGTCCCCCACAATCGCGGCACCCACCGTCAGGTCGCCGTCGAGCACGTCGCTCTGGTCCAGGTAGCCCACGTTGACGTCGCCGCGCTTGGTAACCCGGCCGGAGTCGGGGGTGGAGCGCAGGGCCAGGAGCCGCATCAGGGTGGACTTGCCGTCGCCGTTGCGGCCCACCATGCCGATCCGGTCGCCCTCCTCCAGCCCCAGGGTGATGCCGTCCAGAACGGTGCGGGTTGCGTAGGAAACCGTGAGGTTCTCGCCGCCAAGAAGGTGTGCCAAAGGGAACTGCTTTCTGCTGCCGGACTGTAAGTGTTAAAGGAGGGTGTCGGAGATGATGCGCGCGCCGGGGACCGGACCGTGGACGGGGATCGCTCTCAGGCCGTGGCGCCGCAGGTCCTCCGCCAGCGCCTCGGCGGCCACGGAGTCATCTGCCAGGAGCGCCACGGTGGGGCCGGATCCGGAGACCATGCCGGCGATGGCGCCATGGGATTCACCGATTCCCAGCGTATCGCGCAGCGCGGGCGAGAGTTCAATGGACGCCCTTTGCAGGTCGTTGACCAGCACGCGGCTTAGGGATTCGGCGTCGCCGCCCCGCAGGGCCGCCAGGATCTGCGGGTCCACGCCGGTGGGTTCGCCGGCTTCGATCCCTTCGACCGCGCGCAGCCGGTCCAGCGTGCGGTACACCTCCGGGGTGGAGAGGCCGTAGTCGGCCACTACCAGCACCCAGTGGGTCTGCGCCTTGGCCAGGGCCGGGGACAGTTCATCGCCCAGGCCAAGGCCGACGGCGGTTCCGCCCAGGAGCGAGAAGGGGACGTCGGCGCCCAGTTCCGCTGCAAGGTGGGCCAGTTCCTCGCGCGACAGCCCGCTGTTCCAGAGCGCATCGCAGGCAAGGAGCGTGGCGGCGGCGTCGGCGGATCCGCCGCCCATGCCGCCGGCCACCGGAACCCGCTTGGTGATTTCCAGGTGCACGCCGGTGGCGTATTCGGACACGTCAGCCATGATGGCGGCGGCCTTGTAGGCCAGGTTGTTGCTGTCCAGGGGGATGTCGACGGCGTCGAGGTCCAAGGTGCTTTCGGGGCTGAGGCTGATGGTGATCCCGGGGGCGGCGGTGCTGGTGGCGGCTACTTCCTCATACAGGGACACCGCGAGATAGACGCTGGCCACCGAGTGGTAGCCGTCCGGCCGGAGCGGCCCCACTGCCAGGGAGACGTTGACCTTGCCCGGCGCCTTGACCCGGACGGTCCTGGCGGCGAACCGCCCCCTGCCTGGCCTCTCAAGTCCCGCGCTCACGGACGGTTTTCCCTGGCTTCGGCAATCCGGGCGAACGCCGCGATGTCGATGACCTCTCCGCGTGCCGTGGGGTCCACGCCGGCGGCGAGCAGGCAGCGCTCGGCTTCCGGCGCTCCCCCGGCCCAGCCGGCGAGGGCGGCCCGGAGGGTCTTGCGGCGTTGCGCGAATGCGGCATCCACCACGGCAAACACCTGTTCACGGGTGGCGGTAGTAGCCGGCGGCTCGCGCCGGGTGAAGGCCACCAGCCCGGAGTGGATCTTCGGTGCCGGCCAGAACACGTTCATGCCGATCACCCCGGCTTTGCGCATCTGGCTGTACCAGGCGGCCTTAACGGAGGGAACTCCGTAGGTCTTGGAGCCGGGGCCGGCCGCCAGCCGGTCGGCCACCTCGTCCTGCACCATCACCAGGCCGTGCCGCAGGCTGGGGAAGTGCTGGAGGAGGTGCAGCACCACGGGAACGGCGACGTTGTATGGCAGGTTGGCAACGAGTGCGGTGGGTTCCACCGGCAGCTCGGTGACCTTCATGGCATCGGCGTGCACCAGGTGGAATGCGTTGGCGGCCTGGGGGCGCCACTCCTTCACGGTGTCGGGAAGTTTGGCGGCAAGGACAGGATCGATTTCGACGGCGACAACCGCCGCTGCTGCGTCCAGCAGTCCCAGCGTGAGCGACCCCAGCCCCGGGCCCACCTCGAGGACTGTCTCATCCGGCCCCACTCCCGCCGCGGCAACAATCCGGCGGATGGTGTTGCCGTCGATCACAAAGTTCTGGCCGAGCGTCTTGGTTGGCCTGACCCCGATTTCCTCTGCCATCCGGCGTATGTCGGAGGCGCCGAACAATGGTGCGGGCACGGCGGGAGTCGGTTCAGTCACCTAGGTATCCTATCCCGCGCGGCCCTCTGGCTTTGCCCGGTTAACGGCAGTGGCCGGCCCCGGAGCACCCGGGGCCGGCCACACTTCTGCCTGCCTGATGATCAGTGGATCAGCGGCTGGCCGCCCAGCCGCAACCCCACGGCGACAGGCCGCGCTGCGCGTAGACACGGTTGGCGATGTCGATCTGCTGTGCCTTGGTGGCCAGGCTGGCGTTGGGAGCGTAGGCACCGCCGCCGGCGCCGATCCAGGTCTGGATATCGAACTGCAGGCCGCCGTAGTAGCCGTTGCCGCTGTTGATGCTCCAGTTTCCAGTGGACTCACACTGGGCGATCTTGTCCCACATGGCCTCGTTCATCATGGCCGGTGCTGCCGCGCCGGTGTTGGCGGCCGCAGCGGCGGGGGCCGGTGCAGCCTGGGGTGCAGGCTTGGCCTTGGTGCCGACGGTGACCTTTTCGGTGACCGGCTGGACAGCCACGTTCTCGGATACCAGCGTGCGGGAAGCTTCCCGTCCGTCCACGAGCACCAGCTTGAAGGTGCGCTCGAGCTTTCCGGCGGAGCCGGCCTGCGTGACTTCCTTCTCGCCCTTGAGCATGTCCGCGTTTTCGGAGGTAACCGTTTCGAAGGGCACGTCTTCACTGGTGACGGCGGTCTGGCTGGTGTCCACGCGGGAGACCTTGATGACCATGTTGTTCACCACGTTGGCGTTGGCCGGCTGCGAGGTGCGGTCATTGGGGCCGAGAGTGACCCCGGAATCCTCAAGGACCTTGCCCACGGTCGGCGCGGTGGTCGTGGCGGTATTCACCTTGCCGTCGGCGACGATGCTGACGGTCTTGGGGGTGGAGATGGAGACGTAGGAGCCGGCCAGCGAGAGGGTGGCATCCTTGGGCGCGGAGACGGACGAGGCACTGGCCACGCCGAGCTCGGTCACCAGGTCTTCGACGTCCTGCGCCGTGGTGTTCACGGTCTTCTCGGCCCCGTCCAGGCTGACTTTGACCTCTTTGGCCTGGTTGATGTTGATGACGGTACCGTTCTGGACGGTCGCGTCGAGGGAAGGCGACACCCGGTCGCCGGGCTTCAGGTCAAGGTTTGCACTCTTGACCACCTGTGCCACTGTTCCGCCAAAGGACTGCACGGACGATGCTTTGCCGTCCACGTTGAGCGTGATTGTTTTGTTATTGCCCACGAAGGCTACGAGGCCTGCGACCAGGCCGCAAAGCACCAGCAGCTGGGCGCCAACCTTGATAAAGCTGAACTTGCCGTCCGATGTAAAGAACTTGATCACGATTGCCCGTAACTCTCGGTCCATCCGGGCACGGGGAAACGCGCAGAAAAATGCCCGGAACAAGCCTGCAAAGGACAGTCCGGGCACCGATGCGCCGCCACACTCCGGGCAACGGCATGGCTGGCTTTTGGACAGGCCGGTCCGGCTGCGAAAGGAGTGAAATTACCCGTTGGCCTTCCCCGACCCCGGCTAATAGTTTCCCACTGTAACCGTAGCGTTATAAAGCAACCAACATTTTTGCATACCAGGTATGTGTCAGGGAGGTGCTGGCGGTGCGCCCGTCAGGCCCAGGATCCGTATGCCCGCACGGTATTTTCGCTGATAGCGGTACAGAGGCCGGCAAGATCGGAGCCTGTCAATTCTGCCATGGCGCGCACCGTATACGGGACCATGTAGCTGGCGTTCGGCCGCCCCCGGTGCGGATGCGGGGTCAGGAACGGGGCGTCGGTTTCCACCATGATGAGTTCGCGCTCCGCCACGGCGAGCGCGGCACGGAGATTGGCCGCGTTCTTGAACGTCAGCGTGCCGGCGAAGGACATCCACCACCCCTGGTTGTTGCAGGTTTTGGCCAGCTCCTCATCGCCTGAGAAGCAGTGGAACACTACCCGTTCCGGCGCTCCCTCTTCCTGCAGCACCCGCACCACGTCGCTGTGCGCATCCCGGTCGTGGATCTGCAGGGTGAGGTCCAACCGCTTGGCGATGTCGATGTGCCGGCGGAACGAGTATTCCTGGTCCCGAAGCCCCTCCCCTTCCGTCCGGTAGAAGTCCAGTCCCGTTTCGCCAATGGCCCGGATCCGCGGATGCGCGGCCAGGCGTTCGATTTCGGCAAGGGCGTCTTCGAGCCCACCGTCGGCGGCATACTGCGGAGCGTCGTTGGGATGCAGGGCCACAGCACCAAGGAGCCGGGGGTCCTGGTCCACAGCTTGGACAGTGAACCGCGAGGACTCCAGGTCGCAGCCCACCTGCACGGCGCCCTGGACGCCCACGGACGCCGCCGCATCGAGCGCAGCCTTGATCCCCACAGGCGCCTTTCCTTCCGGGAAGTCCAGGTGGGTGTGGTTGTCCATGACCGGAACGGGCAGGGGCTCCGGCGCCGGGGGGAAATCCTTGCGGCGTCCGGCTTCCGGGTCCGTAGTTCCGTCCACGGCAGGCAGCCGGTAGGCGGCAGGAATCGACGAATTGCACATCCACCCAGCCTAGCTGCGGCGGGCACCCCCATATTTGCCGGAACTCTCTGTCAGCCGCGGCAGTTGTGTTAGTAGTCTGGAACGAACACACGCGCACGCCCACCGAGGGGCGAAGGCAGGCTTGCTGTCCCGTCCAGGTGAAATCCGGGCTGAAAGGTTGCCGATGGAACCGCACCGACGCACTGCCGACAATGCAAGCGCATCGAACCTCGACCTGGCCGACGTGCCTGATTCCGTCAGCCGCCTGAACGGGCACCGGCCGCCGGCCATGGACCCGGCATCCTTCCACGACGCGGCGCAGCGCATCCTGACCACCGTCAATACGGTTATCGACGGCAAGTCCGAGGCCGCCAAACTGGCGCTCACCGTGCTCCTGGCGCAGGGGCACCTGCTGGTGGAGGACGTGCCCGGCGTCGGCAAAACGCTGCTGGCAAAGACCCTCGCCCGGACCATCGACTGCACCGTCAGCCGCATCCAGTTCACGCCCGACTTGCTGCCCTCGGACGTCACCGGGGTGTCCATCTACAACCAGGCCTCGAGGCTCTTTGAATTCCGGCCGGGCGCGGTGTTCGCAAACATCGTCATCGGCGACGAAATAAACCGCGCCTCCGCCAAGACGCAGTCCGCCCTCCTGGAGTGCATGGAGGAGCACCAGGTCACCGTGGACGGCAACACCTACAAGCTCGATGAGCCGTTCATGGTGGTGGCCACCCAGAACCCCATCGAGATGGAGGGGACGTATCCCCTGCCCGAGGCCCAGCGGGACCGGTTCATGGCCCGCATTTCCATGGGGTACCCGGACAAGGACGCGGAGATCGAGATGCTGGAAACCCACCAGGCGGTCTCGCCCCTGGCCCACGTCTCCCCCGTGGTCACCGCCTCCGATGTTGCGGCCATGACCGCCACCGTCCAGCAGGTCTATGTCTCCGAACCGGTGAAGGAATACACGGTGTCTTTGGGCAGGACCACCAGGGAAAGCCCGCTGCTGCGGCTGGGCGCCAGCCCCCGGTCCCTGCTGCAGCTGCTGCGTGCCGCCAAGGCCACGGCCGCGCTGGACGGACGCGACTTTGTTCTGCCGGACGACGTGGGGGACGTGGCCGAAGCCGTCCTGGCACACCGCATCATCCTGGACCGGAAGGCCGTCGGCGCCGGCGAAACGCCGCACAGCGTCCTGCGTGGCATCCTGTCCCGGCTGCCCGTTCCACAGGCCCAGCCCGGCCAAACGGGCCGGGCTGCTGCCGCCGGCAGCAGGAACCTCTAGGACACCAGCATGGCCCTGCTGGACAAGCTTCCGCGGCACCTGTTCACCAGGCGCGGCTGGGGCATGCTCGCGGCCGGGGCCTTCACGCTGGCCGCGGCCCAGGTCATGGGGCGCCGCGACCTTCTGACGCTGGCGTTGCTCCTGCTGGTGCTTCCACTTGTCTGCCTTGCGGGCGTCCGGCTGGTCAAACCCCGGTTCCGGGTCTACCGCGAGTTCAACCCCTCCCCAGTGGAGACCTCGGCCCCGGCAATGGTCCACCTTGCCGTCGCCCGGTCGGGCCCTGGGAGCGGCCGGGTGGCCATGGAGGAGCGGCTGCCGGCACAGTTTGGCCACGCACCGGCTTTCCGGTTCCCGTCCCGTTCCGCCAGCGGCCGCACCAGCCGCTACGAGTACCACCTCACGTCACGGCACCGCGGCCAGTTTCGAATCGGGCCGGTCACCGCGGAGTTCACCGACCCCTTCGGACTCGCGCTGCACCGCCAGGCCATTGACGACGGCGACATCCTCACCGTGACGCCTGCCGCCGTCGTCCTTCCTGCCACCCTGCTGGCCGGGGCGCGCGGCAACGATGGCGTCACCGCCACCCGCGTCCGGGCGAACCCCAGCGATGACGATGTCATGACCCGCGAATACCGGCATGGCGACCCGATGCGCAGGGTCCACTGGGCCGCTACCGCCAGGCACGGGGCCCTGATGGTCCGGCAGGAGGAATCCGTCACCACTCCGGAAGCCACCATCATCCTTGACCACCGTTCCGGCGCGTTCGCCGGCGGCACCGGAACGGCAATGCCCGGCCTTCCCGGCCAGGACGGGCATGCACTGGCCACCAGCGGGACCTTCGAGTGGGCCGTTGTTGCCGCCATGTCCATCAGCGCACACCTTGCAGAACGGAACTACAGCCTGCGGCTGCTGGACACCGGAGGAAACCCGGCATTCCTCCACTCGCCGTCTTCCCCTGAACCGGGGGCGGAAGAATTCAGCGGGACCTCCGGCCTGCAGTCCATTGCCGAAAGCCTGGCCGCAATCCACCTGTCCGGAACAGCCCACCTGCGGCGGGACGGCATGCTCCGGGACATTGCCGGCAGGAACCCGGAGCCGGGGGTGGCGCCAGGTATCCGGACATCGGCAGGCAATGAGCAGGAACCGGCAGCATTCGATGACCACCTGATGGACAAGCTCTCCGCGCACCGGATGCGGGGACCCCTGATCGCAGTGCTGGGACGCACCACCGCCCAGGAGGCCGCCGCCCTGGCCCCTGCTGCCGCGTACGCCACCAATGCGATCGCCTTGGTGGCGGTGGAACGGCCCGCGGAATACCAGGAAGTCCTGGAAGTGCTGCGGCAGGGCGGGTGGCGGGCGGTGGCCGTGGCGCCAAAGGCACAGCTTGCTGCCGTGTGGAACCAGTTCGACCAGGAGCTAGCCCTGCCAACGCCTCCGGCACCCGAGGCACGGCGCGGAGCGGGGGTGGCCAGGTGACCATGGCACCGGCGCGGGCAACAGGCACCGGGCACCAGGTGCAGCCCCCGCCCGAATCAACCACGGGCCGGACACGGCCGGGCGTCTATCCCTGGGCCATGGCAGCAGCCATCGCAGTCGCTGCCTGCGGCGCGGCCCTGTCCCTGAACGGCGTGCTCCGCGGCTGGAACTGGTTCTGGCCGGCAATGACCACCGTACTAGTGGTGGCGTTCGCCTTGGCCGCGCTGCGTTCCCTCCGTGCCCAGCCTCTGCTGGTCACGGCGGGTGGATTCGTGGCACTGGCGGCCGTCCTGACGCTGACGTTCTTCCGCAGCTCCAGTCTCCTCTGGGTGGTCCCCACCGGCGCCACCCTTCCCGAGCTGGACCGGCTTATGCGGCGGGCCAGCCAGACGGTGCTGTCGGAAACCGCGCCGGTGGCGCCCAATGCCGGGATCGTGATGGTGGTTTGTGCCGTGCTGGGCCTGGCAGTCATCCTGGTCGACGCGCTCGCCGTTCCCCTGGGCATGCCGGCGGCCTCCGGAACGGGGCTGCTGGCCTTGCTGGTGGTGCCGGCCATGATCAAACCCCAAAGCGTAGGGGTTTGGAGCTTTGTTGCCACGGCAGCGGGATACCTGCTCATCCTCGGCTGCAGCCAGTGGTTTGCCCCGGACGGCAGGTTGCAGGGCCCTTCCGCGCGCAGCCCGGGCCTGGTGCGGCGTGCCGCACTTACGGGGGCCGTGGCACTGGCGGCCACACTGGTGCTGCCCCTGGCCATTCCGGGCTTCGACAGCGGCACTTTCCCTCAGGGCTCGAGGATCAATCCCTGGGGCTCTGCCACCGGCCTCAACCCGATGATCACGCTGGGCAACAGTCTTCGCGCCCCCGACGGCAGCGGCAGGATCACCTATGCCACGAACTCGTCCACTCCGCTGTACCTGAGGTCCGTCACAGTGGACAATTTCGACGGCGATTCATGGGGCCCGGACGACCGCGACGCATCCCGGGTGCCTCTTGATGGCAGGATCGATCCCGGCTACGCGGTCCTGGCCGACGAGCAGGTGCGGCTGGTCACTGCCATCGACGCCGGATCCTTCACCAGCCCCTATTTGCCGGTCCCCTATGCGCCCGAAACCGTCCGCGGCCTGGGAGGCCAGTGGACCTGGGATCCCGCCACGCTGAGCATCAAGGGCACCGACACCACAACCCGGCGGCAGGAATATCTGGTGACCTCGGCGGTGCCCAAGCTTTCGTCGGCGCTCCTGGCCCAGTCCACGGGGCCCGCACGGGGCATCCCGGATGTCTTCACCCGGATTCCGGGCAACGTCCCTGGAATCGTCAAAACCACGGCGCAGACGGTGGCCGGAGCGGCGGGAACACCCTTCCAGAAGGCCATGGCCATCCAGAAGTACCTCCGCTCGTCCGAGTTCACCTACTCGCTGCAGGCTCCGGTGCAGGGCGGGTACGACGGCAATGGCCTCTCCGTCCTGGCGGACTTCCTGCAGCAAAAGAGCGGCTACTGCATCCACTACGCCTCGGCGATGGCGGTGATGGCCAGGCTGGAAGGAATTCCCAGCAGGATCGCTGTGGGTTA
Source organism: Arthrobacter sp. E1SS-5 (assembly GCF_057073715.1). Lineage (NCBI taxonomy): Bacteria > Bacillati > Actinomycetota > Actinomycetes > Micrococcales > Micrococcaceae > Arthrobacter > Arthrobacter sp. E1SS-5. The sequence goes on along the minus strand of NZ_CP172703.1, from coordinate 1,297,079 downwards.
TGCCCCCGGAAGGTTGACCGGGGCCACGGTAACGGTGGCCGGCCAGGGTGCCCTCCCGGAGTACGAGGCAGACGCCCGTGATGCGCACGCATGGCCGGAACTGTACTTCCAGGGCCTGGGGTGGGTGCCCTTCGAACCGACGCCCTCGCGTGGCGTGGTCCCGGACTACGCCACTGAGACGTCAGTGCCGTCGGCCCCGGACTCCCCGGGCAATAACGACGGGCTCGTCCCCGATACCGCCCCGGTGCCGACGCCCACGTCCAGCGCCACGGCGCCGGCTGTTCCCGGCGCCGGGAGCAGCAGCACCGGCGGCGGCCCCGAACTGATGCCCTGGCTCATCGGCGCGGCCGGCGTTGCGGCCCTGGTGCTCCTGGCGGCCACTCCCCATCTGGTCCGCGCGGGCATGCGATCGCGCAGGCTGCGGCCAAAGCGCCCCGAACAGGCTGTGCCGCTGGCGTGGAATGAGATCCGGGACCTTGGCACCGATTACGGCCTGCCCGCTGCCGCCAGTGAAACGCCCCGGACGTATTCGGCGCGCTTCAGGGAAACGCTGCTGGGCGAGCCGGGCGGCGTGGACCAGGACGCGCACGCTGCCATTGCGTCTCTCACGTCGGCGTTCGAGCACCACCGGTACGGCCGGCCCGATGGAGATAGGTCCCAAAGCGCCGGCAGCGTCCAGGGGACCAGTCCTCGGATCGACACCGCGCACGCGGATATCGCTACCGGCATTGCGGCTGTGGAAGCGTCACTGCGGGCCAACGCCACGCTGCCCCGGCGCCTGGCCGCGGGGTGGCTTCCCCCGTCAGTGACCCGGCGGCTGGGTCTGCTGCTCAGGAAGCCGTTCAGCGCGGCGGGCAGGGCCCTGGGGGCTGTGAGGCACCCGGCGGCACGTGTCCGGTCGCGGCGCGGCACTTCAGCCGGGCCCGGCCCTTCAGCCATGACCGTCGCTGCCGGAAGGCCGGACACGCACGACGGCGGCCGCAGGCCAGGCGGGCGCTGACGCAAAGTGCCGCCCGGGAAAGCTCCCGGACGGCACTTTGCTGGTTAGCCTGCGGTTGCGGGCGCGCCGGATGCTAGCCCGCGTAGGGGTCGGCGATGCCGATGTACTGGGTGTAGAGGTATTCCTCGATGCCTTCCAGGCCGCCTTCACGTCCCAGGCCCGACTGCTTGACACCGCCGAAGGGTGCGGCCGCATTGGAGATGACACCGGCGTTCAGGCCGAGCATGCCCGTTTCAAGCTTTTCACCCATCCGGATGCCGCGGTTGATGTCCTTGGTGAACACGTAGGCCACCAGGCCGTATTCGGTGTTGTTGGCCAGCCGCACGGCCTCGTCCTCGCTGCTGAAGGTGATGATCGGGGCAACGGGGCCGAAGATTTCCTCGGAAAGGATGCGGCTTCCCTCGGAAACACCGGACAGGATGGTGGGCTGGTAGAAGTAGCCGGGACCCTCCACCGCTGCACCGCCCAGGACTGCCTTCGCACCGGAGGCGAGGGCGTCGGACACCAGTTCGTGGACCTTGTCACGGCTCTTGCCGTCGATCAGCGGGCCCACCTTGGACTCGGGCTCGGTTCCGCGGGCGGTGGTCATTTCCTTCATCTTCGCGGCGAATTTCTCGGCGAATTCGCCGGCCACCGACTCGTGGACAATGAAGCGGTTCGCGGCCGTGCAGGCCTCGCCCATGTTCCGCAGCTTGGCTGCCATGGCGCCGGTGACGGCGGCGTCCAGGTCGGCGTCCTCGAACACCAGGAACGGGGCGTTGCCGCCGAGCTCCATTGAGGTCCGCAGAACGTTTTCGGACGCATCGGCCAGCAGTCGGCGTCCCACTTCGGTGGAGCCGGTGAAGGACAGCTTGCGCAGGCGGGAGTCCTTGATCAGGGGCCCGGTGGTGGCTCCGGCCGTGGAGGTGGGGATGACGTTGAGGACACCGGCGGGCAGGCCCGCTTCCTGCATGACGGCGGCGAACAGCTGGGATGTCAGCGGCGTCAGGTTTGCCGACTTCAGCACCATGGTGCAGCCTGCAGCAACGGCGGGGGCGATCTTGCGGGTGGCCATGGCCAGCGGGAAGTTCCATGGGGTGATCAGCAGGCAGGGGCCTACCGGCTTCTTGGTGACCAGGAGGCGGGACTTGCCGTCGGGCGAGACGGAGTAGCGGCCAAAGGCCCGGACTGCTTCTTCGGAGAACCAGCGCAGGAACTCGGCGCCGTAGGTCACTTCGCCGCGGGCTTCGGCCAGCGGCTTGCCCATTTCCAGGGTCATCAGGAGGGCGAAGTCTTCTGCCCGCTCGGTCACCATGTCGAAGGCACGGCGGAGGATTTCGCCGCGTTCCCGGGGCGGCACCTTCGCCCAGGATTCCTGGGCAGCGGCGGCGGCGTCGAGGGCGGCGGCACCGTCCTCGGGGCCGGCGTCGGCAATGCTCAGCAGCACCTTCCCGGTGGCGGGATCCTCGACGTCGAACGTCTTGCCTGAGGCGGCGTCGCGCCACTCACCGTTGATGAGCAGCCCGGTGGGAACGGAGGCCAAAAGCCGGGTTTCGCGCTCGGCGGTAACGGCCGGCTGTGCAGTGACAGTCACGATGACTCCCTCGTCAGTAGGGTTGTGGCAGCCCGCCGCCGCGGTTCGGAGTGACCGGGATCATGGGGCTGATTAACTGCCAGACTACTGCGGGGCACCGCCACGGTCTACGCCGTTGCGCACTGCGGAATCGAAGCTTTGCTGTGCAGCTGCACAGGAACCCAACGTGCCCCCGCGGACGCTACCGGGCGGCGAGCACAGCCGAATAAAGTTCCCGCTTGCTGACGCGGGCATCATCGGCGACGGCGGCTACGGCCTCCTTCAGCCGGATGCCCTGGTTCACCAGTTCATTGACTGCCGCCACGTGGTCCTCCGGGGTGCCGGCTGGCTGTTCGGGGGCACCGCCGAGCACCACGGCGATCTCGCCGCGCACTTCATTCTCCTCAGCCCAGGTGAGGAGTTCGCCCACCGTGCCGCGGATGACTTCCTCATAGGTCTTGGTCAGTTCCCGGCAGACGGCGATGGGACGGTCCGGGCCGAACCGTTCGCGCAGGGCCCGCAGCATGGCTTCCAGGCGGTGCGGGGCTTCGAAGAAGACCATGGTTCGCCGCTCCCCCGCCAGGTCGGCGAGGCGTGAGGCCCTCTCGCCGGCTTTGCGCGGAAGGAACCCTTCAAAGCAAAACCGGTCCGTCGGCAGGCCGGACAGCGCCAGTGCCGTGAGCACGGCCGAGGGGCCCGGGACCGCTGTGACGGTAAGCCCCGCCGCAATGGCGCCCTCCACCAGCCGGAACCCGGGATCCGAAACCGCAGGCATCCCGGCGTCGGTCACCATGAGGAGCGTGCTGCCGGCACGCACCTGGTCAAGGAGTTCGGCCGTCCGGGTGGCCTCGTTGTGCTCGTGGTAGCTGATGACGCGGCCGGCCACGGTAACGCCCAGGCTCTGGACCAGGCGGTGGAGCCGCCGGGTGTCCTCGGCGGCCACGATGTCTGCCGTGCCCAGCAGTTCCACGAGCCGCGCGGAGGCGTCGCCGGTGTTCCCGATGGGGGTGGCGGCGAGGACGATCCGCCCCGCCGTCGAAGGGGCTGGCTCGGGAAGGGGGCTGGGGTTCGGGTCCACCCACCAAGCCTACTGCTGCCGGGTCTTCCAGCCGCAAAAGGTAGCATGGGGCTCGTGACGCAGACCTCGACGCGGCCCGCCGGGGCCGGGAACCCCAGCGCGGCGGCATCCCCTCCAGCAACAGGCGCCACAGCGGTGCAGCCTGGCGGTAAGGAAGCCCGGTCCTGGATCAGCCGGCCGGATGAGGCGTTCACCGTCGAGGCGCTCCGGGCCAGGCTGATCGGTGCCGGCACGTCGTGGCGGGACTACCCGCCGTCGCTGCGGCTCTGGTTTTTCCTGGTCCCCGTCCTGACGGCAGTCATTGGCGGCCTCCTCCGGTTCGTCCGCCTCGAGGTGCCGCACAAGCTGGTGTTCGACGAGACGTACTACGTCAAGGATGCGTACTCCTACCTCATCAGCGGCTACGAGCGCAGCTGGCCGGACAAAGCCAACGATTCCTTCAATACCGGCAACCCGGACGTCCTGCTGAACACCCCCGAATATGTGGTCCATCCGCCAGTAGGCAAATGGATGATCGCGGCGGGCATGTGGCTGTTCGGGCCGGAAAACCCGTTCGGCTGGCGCTTCGCCGCAGCCCTCACCGGCACCCTGACCGTGCTGCTGGTCTCCCTGATCGCACTGAAACTGTTCCGCTCGCTTCCGCTGGCCGGCGCCGCCGGGCTGCTCCTCGCCGTCGACGGCCATCATCTGGTGATGTCCCGGACCTCGCTGCTGGACATCTTCCTCACGTTCTGGATCCTTGCCGCCTTCGGCGCCCTGCTGATGGACCGCGACGACGGGCGCCGCCGCCTGGCCGTAAGGCTGGCCCGTTCCGCTGCCGCGAACGGCGGGCAGCCCCCCGCGGGCGCGCTGCTGTCCGGACCATGGCTGGGCGTGCGCTGGTGGCGGGTCGCCGCGGGCATCTGCATGGGCCTGGCGGTGGGAACCAAGTGGTCCGGCCTTTTCTTCCTCGCCGGCTTCGGCATCCTCACCGTCTTGTGGGACCTCAACGCGCGCCGGGTGGCGGGTATCCGCGGCTGGATCAGCGGCGGCGTGATCCGGGACGGGATCCCGGCGTTCCTCGGCATGGTCCCCGTGGCGGGGATCGTCTATTCCGCCACCTGGACGGGCTGGTTCCTTTCCGACAACGCCTACTTCCGCCACTGGGCGGAAAGCAACCCGTCGGCCGAATGGGGCTGGCTCCCCGACTCGGTCCGTTCCCTGGTCCACTACCACCTGGAAGCGTACAAGTTCCACCAGGGCCTCAGTGCCGAGCACCCGTACCAGGCAAGCGCCTGGAGCTGGCTGGTGATGGGACGGCCCACATCGTTCTTCTATGAATCCCCGCCCCAGGGCACTCCGGGCTGTGATGTGGAAAAGTGCACGTCCGCCATCCTGTCCGTGGGAAACCCGCTGATTTGGTGGTCGGCGGCCATCTCGTTGGTGGTCCTGCTTTTCTGGTGGGCCGGGCGCCGGGACTGGCGGGCCGGTGCCGTGCTGGCCGGCGTCGGCGCGGGCTACCTCCCGTGGTTCATGTACCCGGAGCGGACCATGTTCTACTTCTACGCGGTGTCTTTCGAGCCGTTCCTGGTCCTGGCCCTGGTGTATTGCCTCGGGTTGGTCCTGGGCAGGGCCTCGGACCCGCCCTGGCGCCGCCGCTCCGGCCTGTACCTGGTGGTCCTGTTCCTTGTGGCAGCAGTCCTGTTGTCGGCGTTTTTCTACCCGATCTGGACTGCCGAAGTGGTCCCCTACGTCGACTGGAAGGTCCGGATGTGGATGCCGTCCTGGATCTAGGGCAGGATGTCAAAGGAGACCTGAAGGAGCCGCTGCCGCGGCGTGGCAGCGGAAACGGAGACCTGCTGTGAGAGAAGCAAGCACGGAACTGCTGGTTGAAATGGACGCCGCCAGCAACGTGACCGACCTGCTGCTGGAGCAGCACGCCGCCAATCCCACCCGCGCCCTGTACCGGCGGAAGGGGCCGAATGGCTGGGTGGATGTTCCCGTGCAGAAATTCCTCCAGGACGTCAGCGCCCTTGCCAAAGGACTTATCGCGGGCGGCCTGGAACCCGGCGACCCCGTGGCCGTGATGTCCCGTACCTCCTATGAGTGGACCCTGGTGGACTTTGCCATCTGGTTTGCCGGCGGCGTTACCGTCCCCATCTATGAAACGTCCTCAGCGAGCCAGGTGGAGTGGATCATCCGGGACGCCGGGGTCCGGCGGGTCTTCGCAGGCGAACGTGCCATGGTGCAGTTGATCACCGGCGTGGTGGCGGGCTCTGCCGAGCTCAGCGACCGCCTGGTCAACGTGGTGCGGATGGATTACGACGGCGAGGCACCGGACCTTGCCAGCCTCGCCGCTGCGGGCACCGGAGTCAGCGACGCTGAACTGGAGCGGCAGCGCAGCCATGCAGGCCTGGCCGACCTCGCCTCGCTGGTGTACACGTCCGGGACTACGGGCAAACCCAAAGGGTGCGAGATCACGCACGCGAACTTCGCCCTGGTGGCCAAGAACATCGTTGCGTTCCTGCCGGAGATCCTGCAGAAGGACGTGGCGCGCACTTTGATGTTCCTGCCGCTGGCCCATGTCCTGGCCCGGGCGGTCCAGGTGGTCTGCGTTACCTCAGGCGCAACGGTGGCCCACAGCCCGGGGGCGGCGCAGCTCCTCGAAGACCTTGGCACTTTCCGGCCAACGTTCCTTCTGGTGGTGCCGCGCATCTTCGAAAAAGTCCGGGCAACGGCCGCGCACAGGGCGGCGGTGGCAGGCAAGGGACGCCTGTTCGATGCCGCATCAGCTGCCGCCATTGCCTACTCCCAGGAACAGGACCGGCAAAGCCGTGGGGAGGGCCCCGGTCCCGGGCTGCTGAGCCGGGCCCGGCACGCTTTGTATGACCGGCTGGTCTACCCAAGGCTGCGCCAGGCGTTCGGGGGCGAGGTGGAGTACACCGTCTCCGGTGCCAGTCCCCTTGCTTCCGAGGACGCGCACTTCTTCCGGGGTGTGGGCATTCCCGTCCTCGAAGGCTACGGGCTGACCGAGACCACCGCACCGTGCACGGTCAACACACCCTCCCGCACCAGGGTGGGAACGGTGGGCATCCCCATCCCCGGCACCACCATCCGCGTGGCCGAAGACGGCGAAATCCTGGTCAAGGGAATCGGTGTCTTCAGGGGATACCACGGCAACCCGGCGGCGGACGCCGAAGCGTTCGTGGACGGCTTCTTCCGCACCGGCGACCTTGGCGAGCTGGACAAGGACGGTTTCCTCACGGTCACGGGCCGAAAGAAGGACCTCCTGGTCACCGCCGGCGGCAAGAACGTGGCCCCCGGGCCGCTGGAAGAGACGATCCGGGCCCACCAACTCGTGGCCCATGCCGTAGTGGTGGGCGACGGCAAGCCGTTCGTCTCAGCCCTCCTGACCCTGGACCCGGAAGGTGTTGCCGACTGGCGCGCCGAGCGGGGCCTGCCCCCGCTCCCCCTCAGTGAAGCCGCCAACGATCCCCAGGTCCTGGCTGCCCTTCAGGAAGCCGTGGACCTGGCGAACAAGATGGTGTCGAAGGCGGAGTCGGTGCGCACGTTCCGGCTGCTGGACGCGGAGTTCAGCGTGGAGTCCGGGCACCTGACGCCCTCGCTGAAACTGAAGCGGTCCGCCGTCGTCAGGGAGTTCCAGGCGGAGATCGCCAAGATCTACGGCTGAGCCGCTTTTTCCTGCTCCGGCGTTTCCTGGTCCGCCTTTTCCCGCCCGGCCTTCGCCGGCTCTTGCGCGTGTACAACACCACGACGGCGGCGGGTGGGCCAGGTGAGCACCAGCGTCACGATGGATGCCAGGAGCACCATTGCCGCGATGGCGATGCCGGCATCCATCCAGAACTGGCTGGGGAACAGCCGGATGAGGGTGTCGTCCAGGCTGAAGGTCCAGGACCCGTCGGCGAAGAAGATCCGGTGGAACTCGGTGAAGAACTGCTGCCAGCCCAGGGCCGCCAGTGTACCGAGGCCCAGGATCAGGACGAGCGTGATGATGGATCCGGCGAAGAGTCCGCGCCTGATCCCGCCGGTGCTGCGTTTGCGCAGGTACAGGATGGCGATCAGGGCAAGGAGGAGCAGCGCAACGCCGGCGCCGAAGGTGGACAGGATGACCACCTTCACGTCCGCCATGTGGCTGACTTCGCCGTCCTTGAAGAGCTTTTCGCCGCCGCGGTTAACCAGGTCACCCAGATACCGCGGGCCCGCCCAGTTGCTGAGGTAGTCCACGGCGTAGGAGCCATAGGTCATCCGGTCATCCGTGTTGAAGCCGTAGCCATCGCCCGGGAAGCCAGGCCGGTTGTATTCCACCCAGAGGAAGAGGGGGCTGGTCACGGCCCGGACGGCCAGGATCAGGAGGATGAAGGGATAGATGATGGCGAGCAGGACCTGCATGACACGCGGCGCCACCGGTTTGGCATTGGCGGCGCTTTCACGCTGGGCGTTGCGGCGCTCCACCTCCTCTTCCGGGGGGCGTACGTGCAGTGCTGACGTGGGGAGGGGTTCCTTGAAGACCGGAGAATCGCTGTCGTTCCCCTCATCCGCGGAGGATCCTGGCATGGACGATCCAGCTGTTGACGCTCCGGCTGCCGGACGCCGCGCGTCGGGACGTGCGGAGGCCGGAGTCCCAAGGGCAGAAGATCCGACGGCGGCTTCCGCAGCCTTGCGGTCGGCCCTGGTTACAGGCTGTGCGGCATTGCGCGTGGCCCGGGGGGCCTCCCGGTCGGTTTCATCGCCGGCTGCTCCCCTGTCCGGCCCCTCCCCGGCTGTGTTCCGGTCGGAGGCGTCGCCGCCAATCCTGGCCCCGGTTTTGTCCCCGCTGGTCTTATCGGCGTTCGACTCGTCTGCATCCGACTTGTCTGCATCCGGCTGGTCTGCATTGGGCTTGTCCCCGTCGGACGTGTCCCCGTCCGCGGGCGTCAGCCAGGAGAACGCGGGCTCGTCGGAATCCCCGGACGTGTCCAGGAAAGGCTCCGGCTGCGGCGCAGCGCTTTTGGCGCGGGCCGGTGTTTCGTCATTCACAGCAGCGTCACTTCCGTTGGGTTCCGCACCGGTCCCGGTTCGCCGGCGCGCTTCATTCTGCAGACGAGCCTACCGTCCGGAACTTCCGCTGGGCGAGGAACCACCCCGGCAGGATTACAACGATTCAGGCAGCGATTTCCGAGTAGCCGGCATCTTCCCGGCGGATGTCCCCGCGCTCCCCCGCCAGGAACGCCCGCCTGCCCCACACCAGGACATACACCCAGTACGCGGCGAGAACCGCCGCGCCAATGCCGATCCTGGCCCACACGGGCAGCGGACTGGGGGTGACGAACCCTTCAACCAGCCCCGAGACGAACAGAACGAGGACCAGTCCCAGGGCCACCGTGACCAGTGAGCGGCCTTCCTCGGCTACAGCGCGGCCGCGGGTGCGGGGGCCGGGTGACACCATGGCCCAAAAGATCCGCAGGCCCGCGGCGCAGGCAATAAAGACAGCGGTGAGCTCCATCAGTCCGTGGGGCAGGATGTAGCTGAAAAACACATCGGACTTGCCGGCCGACGCGAAGATCCCGGCCGCGACGCCCACCCCCTGCGCGTTGCTGAACAGGATCATCGGCACCCATACGCCGGTAATGCCCAATGCCACCGCCTGGGCACAGATCCACGCGTTGTTTGTCCATACGGCACCGGCGAAGGACGCTGCCGGGTTTTCCGAGTAGTAGTTGATGAAGTCCCGGTTCACATACTGGGCTGCCGCGGTCTCTGACGCCACGGCCCGAAGGGCTTCAGGGGATGTGCCGATCCATACGGCGTAGGCCGCCGCGATGAGGACGAATGCTGCGCCGCAGGCCAGGGTAAGCCAGGCCAACCGGTACAGCGCGGCCGGAAGGGCCACCACGAAAAACCGTGCCAGGTCCGCCATCACGTTGGACCGGGCGCCGGTAAAGCGGGTCCGGGCCAGGGCCAGCGTGGCGGAGAGGGACGCGGAGAGTCCGCTTTCCGGGGCCACGGACCGGACCAGCGACAGGTGCCCGGACGTGGACTGGTACAGCGCCAGCAATTCGTCGGCTTCGGCGCCGGTCAGCCTGCCTTTGCCGGCAAGCTCCTGCAACCGCGCCCAATTGTCCGCATTGACGGCGGCGAAGGCATCCATGTCCACCGCTACAGCCTAGCGCCCGGCATTAGACTTTGACCGTCCGCACCAACCGAACATCAGCTGCGAAGGGCAGGGCCGCAGGGTGGGTCCAATCATTACCGGAGAGGCCGTCGTACTCGAACTTCGGCCCGCCAGCTTCGCCGCGCGCGCCCTGGGCCTGGTCATCGACGTCGTGGTCCATGTCGTCCTGCTCGTGCTGATCATGATTGGCCTGTCGGCCGCCGGACGGGACCTCGATCCGGCGGCGGCACGCGCCCTTGGCCTCGCCGCCGTCGTATTCTGCCTGGTGGTGGTGCCGGTGACTGTGGAGACCCTGAGCAGGGGGCGGTCCCCGGGCAAGCTGGCTACAGGTTTGCGCGTGGTCCGGGAGGATGGCGGCGCCATCCGGTTCCGGCACGCCGTGATCCGTGGCCTGACCGGTTTTTTGGAGATCTACCTGACGTTCGGCGGCCTTGCCCTTGCCGTGGCGCTCTTCAACGACAAGTCCCGCCGGCTGGGCGACCTGATGGCCGGTACCTACGCCGTGCGGAGCCGGGTGCCCGCTGAGCAGGCCATCCGGGTTTTCGTCCCGCCGTACCTGCAGTCCTGGGCTGCGGCCGCGGACATTGGCCGCGTCCCTGACGCCACAGCGCGCAGGGCCGCCCAGTTCATCCGCCAGGCGGGCCGGATGGCTCCGCTGTCCAGGGCAGGCATGGCCGCGTCGATCGCGTCCGAACTGTCCGCCCACGTAGCCCCTGCCCCGCCGCCGGGAACGGGCCCGGACGACTTTCTGGCCGCCGTCGTAGCTGAACGTCGGAACCGGGAGTTCACCAGGCTGTCGCAATCACGCCGCCGGTACACCGAGACAGGACAGCGGCTGCAGCGGCTGCCGTTCGGCAACTGACCTTAGTTGTCGTATTCGCTCCACGGGATGTTCCAGTCGCCGAAGCCGTCCGTGTGCGCCGCGTAGTCACCTTCGGTATTGATGATCTGGACCACGTCCCCGGTTCCCATGTTGTCGAAGACCCAGGCCGCTCCGTCCGGCAGGAAGCCTATGCAGCCGTGGGACACGTTGGTGTTGCCGATGTACGGATACGCGGACTCCAGCGCCTGGTGGATGTAGGCCCCGCTGAGAGTGAGGCGGATGGTGTATTCGACGTCCGCCTCACCGTAATAGGCCGGGTCGTCGGGCTTCAGGCCGATGCTCGCCGCCCGGAAGTGGTCAAAGCGGTTCTTCTCCATCAGCACCGCAAATCCCTTGGCCGAGGGGAACCGCTTGTCCCCCATGCTGACGGGCAGGGTCTTCACAGGCTGGTCATTGATGCTCAGCGTGAACGTATGCGCAGTGGCGTCCGCGATGGCCACCTTCTTGTCCCCGATGTTGACGTTCACTTTTTTATTGAAGTTGGCGATCTGGCCGTTCCCAAGGTCAACGCCGAAGAGCTGCATGTCCATGGTGATGGTGGAGTTGGCGGCCCAGAAGTTCTCGGGGCGGTACCGGACCATGGTGTCGCTGTACCAGTGGAAAGCCCCGGCCTGCCCTGCCGTGGTGGTGATCTTGATGGCCTTTTCCACAGCGGCGCGGTTGGTCACCGGCTCGCTGAAGATGATCTGCAGGGGCTGGCCCACACCCACCTTCATCCCGTTCAGGGGGTAGATGGCGGCGTCGGCCTCGTGCGAGCTGGACACGGTATTGAAGGACTGGGTGGTGCTTGTTTCGCGTCCTGCCGAGTCCTTGACCACGTAGGTGTAGCTGTACTCGGTATTGAACTCAAGCTGCCCGGTGGCGGACCACGCCGTACCGCTGGGGTCGATGCTGCCGTCGATGGTCTTCCCGGCCGTGCTGGCGAGGGTGACGCGCTGGATGATCCCGTTGCCCACTTTCAGGGAAACCGGTGCGGCCGGGTTCACCTGCTTGGCGCCGTTGGCGGGCACAGCATCGAGGGCCACCGGCGGTACAACGGGGGCCGCGATCCCCGGGGATGTCCGCAGTGCGGAGCCCGCTTCCGATTCCAGGGGTCCGCCGGCAAGGCCCGGAGCGACGGCGGCGAAAACCCCGCCCACGGCAGCCAGGACACAGACGGCAACCACGGCAAGGATTTTCTTGGTGTTCCCCCGGCGACGGGGCTTTACATCAGGCTCCATGTTTTTGATCCTACGTGCAGAAAATAACGGCCCGGGCGCTTGTCCAGCGCCCGGGCCCTTACGTCTCAGTAACGATAGTGCTCGGGCTTGTACGGCCCGGCGACGTCGATGTCCAGGTATTCCGCCTGGTCCTTGGTCAGCTCCGTGAGTTCAACGCCCAAGGCAGCCAAGTGCAGCCGCGCTACCTTTTCATCCAGGACCTTCGGCAGGACGTAGACCTTGTTTTCGTACTCGTGCTGATCCCGCTTGGTCCACAGTTCGATCTGCGCAATGGTCTGGTTGGCAAACGAGTTGCTCATGACGAACGACGGGTGGCCCGTGGCGTTGCCCAGGTTGAGCAGCCGGCCCTCGGACAGGACGATGATGGAGCGCTCCGCGTCGGTTCCTTCGTCGAAGACCCATTCGTGGACCTGCGGCTTGATTTCAACCTTCTTGATCCCCGGGATGCGGGACAGGCCGGCGATATCGATCTCGTTGTCGAAGTGGCCGATGTTCCCCACGATGGCCTTGTTCTTCATGGCAGCCATGTGCTCGGCCAGGATGACGTCCTTGTTGCCGGTGGTGGTGATGAAGATGTCGCCCTGGGCCAGGACCGACTCCAGCTTGGCCACCTGGTAGCCGTCCATCGCCGCCTGGAGCGCGCAGATGGGATCGATCTCGGTCACGATGACGCGCGAACCCTGACCGCGCAGGGCTTCCGCCGCGCCCTTGCCGACATCGCCGTAACCACAGACCACGGCCACCTTGCCGCCCATGAGCACATCGGTGGCACGGTTAATGCCGTCGGGCAGGGAGTGGCGGATGCCGTACTTGTTGTCGAACTTGCTCTTGGTCACGGAATCGTTGACGTTGATGGCAGGGAAGAGCAGCTTGCCCTGGTCCGCCAACTGGTACAGGCGGTGCACACCCGTGGTGGTTTCCTCGCTGACGCCCTTGATGGTGGCTGCAGTCCTGGTCCACTTCTGCGGGTCGGCGGCAAGGGAGCGCCGGAGCACGTCGAGGAAGATGCCGTACTCTTCGGAATCCTCGGGGTCGGCGGAGGGAACGTTGCCCACAGCCTCGAACTCGACGCCCTTGTGGACCAGCATGGTGGCGTCGCCGCCGTCGTCCAGGATCATGTTGGGGCCTAGCTCGGGGTTGGACGCGGCACCGGGCCAGGTGAGGATCTGCTCGGCGGTCCACCAGTATTCTTCGAGGGTCTCGCCCTTCCATGCGAACACCGGTACGCCCTGCGGGTCCTCGACGGTGCCGTTGCCCACCACCACGGCCGCCGCGGCCTCGTCCTGGGTGGAGAAGATGTTGCAGGACGCCCAGCGGACCTCGGCGCCCAGCGCGGTGAGGGTCTCGATCAGCACAGCGGTCTGCACCGTCATGTGCAGGGAACCGGCGATCCGGGCGCCCTTGAGCGGCTGCGAGGGGCCGAACTCCTCACGGAGGGACATCAGGCCGGGCATTTCGTGCTCCGCAAGGCGGATCTGGTGGCGGCCGGCTTCCGCCAGGGAAATATCGGCAACCTTGTATTCAAAAGTCATGGGTGGTCCTTTGCTTGGTCCGGGTCCTGGTCCAGTCCCCGTTCTGCTGTTTCTCTGAGAGCCAGTGCAGGTGAAGCGGATGCAGGTGGATTACTGCCCTGCTGCAGCGGGATCGTGCTGGTCCGAACCTGCCGAGGCTGCTGCGGCGAGCAGTTCCGGAGGCAGCAGCAAAGGGATCCCGTCCTCGATGGCGTACCGGTTCTTCACGCCCGTGTCCCCGGCGGCAGTGGCCACCAGTTCCTCCCCCTCCTGGACCAGGGGCGAGCCGGTCACGGGGCAACGCAGGACGGACAACAGCTCGGGGCTGATCTTTGGCATTTGTTCATGCTCCCTGGCGGGCGCGCTCGCGCCGGTAGCGGAAAAGATGTGCAGGTTCCAGCGTACCGCCAGATGCGGGTCAGGAAGGTTCGCGAAGGATCCGCAGGTGGCCCCGGCGTGCCCCTTCAGTGCCTGCCGGAGCTTCCAGTGCCGAATGGTGGCCGCGCTGGGCGGGCGGCTGCGCCTCCGGAGGCAGGGCTGCGGCGTCGCGCACTGCATTTGCCAAGGCAAGCAGGTCATCGGGCCCGGGCTGCTGCGGAGTGGAGGGCATTGCCAAGCGGAGTACTTCCCAGCCGCGGGGAACGGTCAACGAATCAGCATGCTGCTCGCAAAGGTCGTAGCAGTGCGGTTCGGCGTAGGTGGCCAACGGCCCCAGGACCGCCGTGGAATCTGCATAAACGTACGTCAGGGTGGCTACCGCCGACTGGCGGCAGGCAGACCTTGAACACTGACGGATAGCTCCCACGACATCACAGACTACCCCTTCACTGCCCAAAAGCTGCGCATTGCGGGTCCAAGCAGACGCGCCCCGGGCAGCCGGGAGGATGTATCGCGTAAATCCTCCCCCGGGTTTACAGTCGATGTATGCAGTCATCGAACCATGAATCAGATTTTTCGGTCCGGTTGGCTGACCCGGATGCCCCAGCGGCAACGGGCGTGGGAACCGCCGGCAGGAGCTTCTTCAGGCGGCGCCGGAACCGCCACGGGCGCGGCCTTCGGGGCGAGGTGATGTTGCCGACGCATCCGGGCTACCGGACTCGCGGCGACCGCTTCGACGACATGGTGCTGGATTCCGCCCAGCGGTTGCACGACATCTGGGGCAAAACGCTCGACGGCGTCAGGTTCGGTGTGGATGAGATCCCGCCGGACCTGGAGCAGCTTGCCGCCCACGCCACCCCTGCACCCATGGGTGCCTATACCCCCGCCACGGGAGAGGACGGGCCCACGATCACTGTGTACCGGCGGGTGGTGGAGCAGGCATGCTCCAGCGTGGAAGAGCTTCAGGACCTGGTCCACGACGTGGTCGTGGAGCACACGGCGGAAATGCTGGGTGTCGCGCCGGAGACGCTGGACCCGGTGTACCGCCGCCGCTACTGAACGCGCAGCCTAGTAGCCCAGGGCGACCGGGACCGTTTCCTGGCCGGCAGCGGCAGCAAGGAAAGCCAGGGACGAGACGTCGTTGCGTCCGTCCTGGCCCACCAGTACCGCCCCGTAGGCGGCGTCGCCGGAGGCGGAAACCACATAGCCCACGACGTCCACCCCTTCAGCCTGCTCCGGGATGCCGATGGTCGCGGTCGTTCCGCCCGCGATGTCAGCGGTGGCGGCTGCCCGGACCTTTCCATCGGCAGTAATGGGCGCATACGTGATGTTGGCCCTGGTTTCCAGCGCCCCGAACACCAACTGGCGTTGGCCGCCCTTGGGGACCGGAACCACGTGCTGGCTGCCAAGCCGCACGGCCGAAGGCGCCCAGGCCACATCCGAGGGCTGTCCTGCCTGCAGTCCGCGGCCCATGCGTGCGGCAGCAACAAAGGAGACGTCGGATGAGGCCGCCACCGTGTACTGGCCGGCTGGTACACCGGCCAGGGAGACCTCGGTAGTGGCCCCGGCTTTCGCCGTGATGACGCCGCCGGAGGGAAGGGCATGCTGGCCGTCCCGTCCATAGAGCTTAATTTCCACGACTGCATCGGCGGCGCCGGGAACTGTCAGCTCAAGGGCCGGGCCGGCGTCCTTGTAGGCGGCCTGGGCAGTCAGGGCAGCAATCCCCGCAGGATCCTGGATATCCACGCCCGTCATCACCTGGCGGACAGCAGGGGCGGTCCCTGGGCTGATGAAATCCACGCCGCCCGGAGTGAGGCCCCGCAGCACGCTCTGTTGGATGGAGGCGGCTACCGGGCCACCGGCGCTGCGGACGTGCACACTGAGGCTCGGCTCGTTGGGTGCCAGACCGGCCAGGACCACGCTGCGGGTACTGCCGGGGGCAACCAGCAGTCCGCGGCTGCCCGGCGCCTGGACCTGACCGCCGGAACCAAAAAGTTCAAGGCTCACTGTGGCGGGGGTACTGGAGGCGTTGGTCAGTGCCAGCACTGAGGTTCGGCCGACGGTGGTGCTGGCGCCTGCCAGCCATTGGTCGTTGGAAGGTTGCGCGCAGGTGGCAGCTGCACTGCCCTGCAGGTCACCATCCTTGGCGGTGTACTTCATGGCGGCGGCGGCCGAGGCATTCTGGTTGGCCACGGCCTTGGCGGTGAGGACGCTTACCTGGTCCACCACACGGTCGGCTGCCACTCCGGCAAGAAGCTCCTGGGGTGCGGCGGCCGTAGGTGCCGGACCGGGGTCCTTGGAGATCTCGAGGGCGCCCGCCCCGTCCAGGCGCGCGAGCCGGCTTCCAGGAAGCACACCTCCGGCGCTGAGCACGGCGGCGCTGACCTTCGTTGCCGCAGTGGCGGACTCGGGCCGGAACTGGGCGTCGGTGCCGGCGTCGGTACCCGCCAGCAGCCGCGCAGGGCCGGGGCAGACGCCAAGACTGGCTCCTGCCGGGACGGCGGCTTCCGTGGGCGGCACTGTCCGGCTGGATGCGGGCCCGGCCATCAGCGACCCTCCGGCTACCAGTGCTCCGCCACCGGCAAGGATGAGGACGCCTGCGGCGACTCCTGCCACAGAGGCTGCCCGCCCCTTGCCACCTGGCACACGGGTGGCGCCGCGCCCGGACATTTTCCTGTCTTTGCCGGACCCCGTTTGGCCCGCTTCACCGGCCGGGGACTGCTTTTCTCCCTCGGCGGAAGGATCGCCGGCGGCCGGCGGGGTGTGCTCATGCATGTTGGTGTTCCTTACGCAGGGAGCCCTCGTCACGCGAGATACCGGTCCGCGGGCGCCGGGCCGGCATGGGAATTGCCAGGATGACAGTCAGCCCGATCACCGTGATCTGGGCCGCGGCAGCCCAGAACGACCACGGGTTCTCGTATCGGACCGTCAGCTGGCCGGCAGATGCCGGAAGCGTAAAGGCCTGGGACCAGCCGTCCGTTGTGGAGGTCAGCTTCCGGCCGTCGAGCCAGGCGCTCCACCCGGGGTCGGCCCGCTCTGCAAGGACCACCAGCCGGCCTTCCGGCCCAGCAGGGACGGCGGCGTCTACGTCATCGGTTCCGGAGGCGACCAAAGCGGTGGCCGCGCCGCGCGGATCCACGATGCGGACGCGATGGGCCACGTCAGCAGCCTGCAGAACCGGCTGGTTCAGGGGGCTGATGCGCCAGAGCCAGCCCACGTCGGTCTGTCCCACGGCGACAAGCCCTGGGACGGCATCCATCCGGCTGGCGGAGAGCTGGGCTGCGGTGTCCGCGGCGCGGAGCACCACGAACCCAACCCCGAGCTGTTCCAGGTCGGCACGTGGATCCACGCCCTGGCCCGCAACAAGGGTGGCCACCACGCGGCGGACAGCCGCAGTGACGTCGTCGTCGCCACGCACCTCCTCGGCACCCGGCGCACCGATGATGTTCCGCGCAGAGGCGATGGCGGAGAGACTGTCCAGCGTGGTGCCTGCACCCCGCATCAGCGACGCGTTGAAGGTGCCGTCTTCCGCGGTGCTGAGCAGGAGGGTCCGGGTCTGTTCAGGCCCGGTCCCCCGGTCAACGGCAGTGGCGGGCAGGGAGCGTGCGTTGGAGGCTTCCACCAGGCGCGGCATGCCCAGGGCACCCGCGTTCCCGGAATCCGTTGGCGCAGGGGCAACCGCGCTTCCCTGGGATGCGGTGGCTTGGGGCGCGCCAGTCATTGCCGGACGCAAAAGGTTCTGCGCCGACCAGGCAGCCATCCCGGCCAGCGGTCCGGCCAGCACCACTACCAGGCCCAGCGCCAGCCCTGCGCGCGCTGCCCTTCCGGTCTTCGCCGCGGTGCCCGATGCCCGGTCCGCTGCGGAGAGGAGTTGCTCGGACCCAAGGAGTGCAGCCGCAAGGAGGGCAAAGGACGCGGCGGACACCGCCGGACCCGGGAAAGGCGTTACCAGGACGCCGGCGTTAAAACCTGTGGCGACGTGGCTGCTGAACCAACCGGCGGCCAGGGCGACGAGCGCCACAATCCAGAAGGATCGGGCAACCCGGGCCCGGCGTCCTGCGCTGAAGAGTCCCACGATGGCAAGGACCAGCACCGGCCCCGCGATGAGCAGTGCGAGCAGGATGGCCCAGGGCACGGTCCCGCCGGTGAAGGCGGCCAGTCCCTGGAGGCCGGCTGTGGGGTCGAATGACAGGGGCTGGCCCAGGACCTGCTGCCACAGCGGGGCGGCGTCGAATCCCAGGGGCAGCCCGGGATCGGCCAAAATAGCACGCGGCCTGTCGAGTGTGGACAGCGCGAACGGGATGAACAGGGCGGCAGCGGGCAGCAACGCCCACCACACGGTGCGCCCCCGCCGCCCCAGCAGCAGGCCGCAAAGCACGATGGCCACGGCAGCCGGGATCAGCAGGGAGGGTGCCGCAGCGGTAGTGACCGCCAGGGCCAGGCCCGCGGCTGCCGCCGCGGTCCAGGACGGGATGCCGTTGATGCCTGCCTTGGCCGGTGCCTGTTCGCTGTAGTTGCGTGCAGGTGATGTGCCGGCTTCGAACCGCCCGTGGCCAACAGCGGAACCCGTAGCCCGCAGCAGGCCCAGCACCACCAGCGGCAGCATGATGTGCGCAACCAGCGCACCCACCCGGCCCTGGTTAAGTGCGGCCTGGAGCGCGGGGGCCGCTGCCCAAAAGAGCGCAGCCACCAGGCGGAGCCGCCTGCGAACCGTCAGCCCGCCTGCCGCGAACCATGCGGTCAGGCCGGACAGCGGGGCACCGAGCAGGAGCAGCCACGCCATGGCGGAGTTGGCATCGCCGCCGCCCACGACGCCAATGATCCACAGCACGTAGTCGAAGGGATCGCCGCGGCCGGGAAGGCCCGCTCCCAGGCTTATCCACCAGTTGGAGGCGTTGTGCCAGATATCCCCCAGGCCCGCGGAGACAGGAATCAGGGCGCCGCCGGAGACCGCTCCCGCCCGGAACAGTCCTGCGAGTGCAAGGAGCGAGGCCACGGATGCGATGATGACGGCGGCCAGGGCACCGTTGCCCACCCAGCCGCGTTTTGTGGTGGCCAGGGCGGCGAAGTCATCTGCGGCGTCACCGGTTGGTTGGTGCGAAAACGGATCCTGTACGAGGTGGTCGGCACCGGACCCGTCGGATCCCAGCGCCTCCATCAGCGACCGGCGGTGACTCCACACCTCGCGGCGCGGAGTCTGCAGCTTGCGGATGACTGACCGGCGGATCCGGCGTGTCCGCCTGGCTGCGCGGCGCGCTTTGGCCACGGCGCCGGGCCTGCCCAGTGCGGCGCACGTGGCGAAAAGCTGGGAAATCCCGTGGCCCGGGTCCTTGACGACGATACTCAGGACCAGCTTGAAGAGGCTGCCCAGCAAGGCACCTATGCCGTGGACAGGCACCATCCAGAGCGGGCTGTGCTTCAGGCGCAGGTGAACCTGGGCCTTGCGCGCCGCCGAGGGGTTTCCAAGGGCATGTGGACGGTGCGCCACGTGGAGCATCCGGGCTGCCGGGACCACCACCACACGGTGGCCTGCAAGGCGGTTCCGCCAGCAGAAGTCAACGTCGTCTCCGCTGCCCGGAAGGGCGGGGTCGAAGCCGCCCAGTTGGTCCCAGACGTCCCGGCGCACCAGCATGCCCGCGGAATTGACGGCAAAGGTATCGGTACGGCCGTCGTACTGGCCCTGGTCCATTTCATCGGCGTCGATCAGGGTCAGACGTTCGGCCCATAGGCTGGTGGAAAGACCTACATCGATGAGTCTTCGCGGGGAATGCCAGTCCAGTTGCTTGCAGCCGGCAACGGTGACTGAGGGCGCACGCTCCACGGCGCCCAGGAGTTCGGCAAGGGCTTCGGGCGCGGGCGCGGCGTCGTCGTGCAGCAGCCAGATCCACTCGGTCCTGCCACCGTCGCCGCCCCCGTGCACGGGAACCAGCTCCGCGAGCGCAGCGGAAACGGCGGCGCCCATGCCGCCCTTGCTTCGGGGGTAGCTGAGAACGCCGGCTTCACCCAAAGCCTCCCGCAGGAGGCGGGAGGAGTCGTCAGTGGACCCCGTGTCCACACCCACGGCACGGTCAACGGGCCGGGTTTGGGACGCCAGGGCTGAAAGGGTTCTGGGCAGATAAGCACTGCCGTTGTGGGCAACCACAACGGCAGTGACATGCACATCCTGAAGAATTAGATTGCTCGCTTCCTAAGCCGCCGGCGCTCACGCTCGGAAAGGCCTCCCCAGATGCCGAACCGTTCGTCATTGGCCAGCGCGTACTCCAGGCACTGCGACCGTACGTTGCAGGCCCCGCAGACCTTCTTGGCATCGCGGGTGGAGCCGCCCTTCTCGGGGAAGAAGGCTTCCGGATCCGTTTGGGCGCACAAAGCGTCCGTCTGCCAGCCCAGCTCGCCCTCGTCGTCGAAATCCTGCTGCAGCGGCAGCCCGATCCACACCGGCTGGGTGGTACCGGCCGCAGCCAGCTCCATGGGCGGATCGAGGTCGTCTTCCGGCTCCGCGCCGCCGTCAAGGAGGGCCTCGTGCGCCGCGAGGAACGCTGTTGCCTGGTCCTCGAGGACGCTGGTGGAATTCCTGTTATACCGGTCCGCAGCATCAGGATCAGCGGGATCCACGTACCAATCGCTCGGCACCCCCCGCGCACGGTACTTTGCCGTTGCCTGACCGGCCACGACGGCATCTTCCTGGATACGCTCTGCTTGCCCCACGGCGACCCTCCTGATGGTTCAGCCACTGCCTGGATACACGGACACTCGGTTGTGTGCCGGTATTTACGCAATTGCTTTAGTTACCTAATTACACGTGTGTAACTAGGGTGAGTCAAGCCGTTGCCGGGATAATAGACAGTGGAAGCCGGGAAATTCGCGCACGCCACGCCCGGGTTTTCCCGCCACCCGGGCGTGGCGGACAGGTCCGGCGCGGATTTTGCGCCACGAAAGCCGCTTATCCCTTGTGCTGGCGGGAAAAATACCCCCTCCGCCCCGAAATAGCAAGCACGCTTAGCAATGAGGGTGATTAACATCACCCTCAATTCGCCTGCCGCCACCTTGGTCGCTGCAGGTGGGCACTCGGGATCCGGACAGTGGCAGGATGAACGCATGACATCAATCCCCGCACTCGAACTCACGGCAGGCCTCCGCTCCGGCAACTCCACAGCACCACGCCTGACCTGGTACGGGCCTGACTCGGAGCGGGTGGAATTGTCGGGCCGGGTCCTGGATAACTGGGTTGCCAAGACGAGCAACCTGCTGCAGGACGAACTGGATGCGGAACCCGGCATGCGGCTCCGGCTCGCACTTCCGGCCCACTGGAAGGCGCTGGTCTGGGCACTGGCCGGATGGCAACTGGGACTGGAAACAGTGCTCGACGACGGCCAGGCGGACTTCCTTGCCACTGACAATCCCGCCGGGTCCGACGGACAGTACGACGCCGTCGTCGCCGTTGCCCTGCCGGCCCTCGCCATGCGCTGGGGCGGTGACCTTCCTGGCGGTTGCCTGGATTATGCCGCCGAAGTGCGGTCACACGGGGACGTGTTCATGCCGCACGCCGATCCTGATCCGTCATCCCGCGCTGTGCTGACCAGCCAGGGGCGAAGTGTCCTGCACCAGGATCTGATCACCGGTTTTGCCGTGCCGCACTCCGAAGGCGCCAGGCTGCACGTTCCGGCCGATGCCGGACTTGAAGCAGTACTGGCCAATGCACTGGGAGCCTGGCAGCAGGGCGGCTCAGTGGTGTTGACCCATCCCGATGTGGCGCTCACGGACAAACTTTTGGCCGACGAACGTATCCACGGAAGCTAGCACCCGCAGGCCCTTAGGCCTGCGGGCCGCCGTCGGCCGGCGTTGGTGCCGGGCGTTCCGCGGCACCCGCGGGCTCCTTGTGGGGGTGCGCTTCGATGATTTCGTGGTCGTGGGAGAACTCCGGTTCCTGGTCCAGTTCCTGGTTGAACACCAGGAAGCGGTAGGCGAAGAAGCGCACAACCGTGGCAACCAGGATGCCAACCACGCCCGCGAGGAACAGCAGGTTCTTGTCGTCGATGCCCATGCCGTACTTGGCCAGGGCGGTAAACCCGGTGGAGATGCCAATGCCGATGCCGTTGATGATCACGAACATGACGAACTCGCGGAGCACGTTGGCCTGGCGCCTGTGGCGGAAGGTCCAGAAGCGGTTTGCCACCCATGAGAAGATCGTTGCCACGGTGGCCCCCACGAAGCGTGCCTTCGCCTCGCTGTCAGACATGGGGCCGTGCATCAGGTAATAGGTCAGGCCGTTATCAATGACGAACGCCACACCGCCCACCGCACCAAACTTGGCCACCTCGCGCCAGAAAAGTGAGGCGAGCCCCCGGATACGATCTGCAAGTGCGCTAAACATGACCCTCCATGGCCGTGACGAACTGTGGGCCACTCGGCCAAAGGTCCATTTTAGCCCCAAAGGCTTAAAGCGGCCCCCCGAATGCAGAAGCGGGGTGCCCCTGCCACCGAAAATGTCCATCCCCCGCCGGGCCGCAAAAGCGTCGATCGGCGCCGTCTTCGGTAGGCTGGCACATGTGACTTTTCCAGTGATAGGCGTGGTTGGCGGCGGCCAGCTCGCGCGAATGATGGCCCCTGCCGCTACAGCCCTCGGCTTTGAACTCCGCGTCCTCGCCGAGGGTGAGGACGTGTCCGCAGTATCGGCAGTACCCACCACGCCGGTGGGCGACTACAAGGATCTGCAGACCCTCCTGGACTTTGCCAAGGGCCTGGACGTGATGACGTTCGACCACGAGCACGTGCCCACGGACCACCTCCGTGCCCTGCAGGAGGCCGGAGTCAACGTCCAGCCCGGACCGGACGCTTTGGTCCACGCCCAGGACAAGCTGGTCATGCGTGCCGCCATCGACCGGCTGGAACTGCCCAACCCCGCTTGGGCATCGGTGGCCGACGTGGACGCGCTGGTGCGCTTCGGCGAGGAGATCGGCTGGCCCGTTGTCCTGAAGACCCCGCGCGGCGGATATGACGGCAAAGGCGTCCGGATCGTTGGCTCGCCGGAGGAGGCCGCCGAGGCGGCCGACTGGTTCGCCGCCATGAGTCCCCTCCTGGCCGAAGCCAAGGTGGAATTCACCCGCGAGCTGTCCGCCCTCGTGGCCCGTACTCCCGACGGCGAAGCCCGTGCCTGGCCGGTGGTCCACACCATCCAGGTAGACGGTGTCTGCGACGAGGTGATTGCTCCCGCGCTGGATATCCCGCTGGAGGTGGCGGCCGCCGCGGAAGACGCCGCCCTGCGCATCGCCGCCGAACTGGACGCAACCGGCGTCCTTGCCGTGGAACTCTTCGAAACGCCGGGCTCCGGAGCGGGGTTCCTGATCAACGAACTGGCCATGCGGCCGCACAACACCGGCCACTGGACCCAGGACGGCTCCATCACCAGCCAGTTCGAACAGCACCTCCGCGCCGTCCTGAACCTGCCGCTGGGGGCAACTGACGCGCTGGCTCCCGTGACGGTGATGAAGAACTTCCTGGGCGGGGAGAACCAGGACCTGTACTCCGCCTACCCCATGGCCCTCGCCGCCGAACCCGCCGCGAAAGTCCACTGCTACGGCAAATCCGTACGGCCGGGACGTAAGATCGGCCACGTCAACCTGGTGGGAAGTTCCACCGCGGAGGTGGACTCGGTCCGCCGCCGGGCCACAGCCGTGGCCGGCATCATCCGTGACGGACGGGTTTCCACCGAAGAACCTGCAGCGATTTTCGAGGAGAAGGCATGAGCGCCGAAGCCACCCCCGCCGCATCCGGCACCAGTCCCCTGGTGGGCCTGGTCATGGGCTCCGACTCGGACTGGCCGGTCATGGAGGCTGCGGCGGACGCCCTGGCCGAATTCGGCATCCCGTTCGAAGCGGACGTGGTCTCAGCCCACCGGATGCCCACGGAAATGATCCGGTACGGGCAGACGGCGCACGAACGCGGCCTGCGGGTGATCATCGCCGGCGCCGGGGGTGCTGCCCACCTCCCCGGCATGCTCGCCAGCGTCACGCCGCTTCCCGTCATCGGCGTCCCGGTCCCCCTGAAGACCCTTGACGGTATGGACTCCCTGCTGTCCATCGTCCAGATGCCGGCCGGGGTGCCGGTGGCCACGGTCTCCATCGCCGGTGCGCGGAACGCCGGGCTCCTGGCCGTACGGATGCTCGCGTCGGGCACCGACGAGCTCGCCGCTTCCCTGCGCGCTGACCTCCTCGACTTCGCCGCCGACCTCAACGCCGTCGCCTCCCGCAAGGGCGCAAACCTGCGGCAAAAGGTAAGCGAAGTCTTCCCGGACGGCTCCGGCGCCCTTCGGGGCAGCCGTTAGGGCGGCGGGCATGGCCAGCAGCAGCAGCATGGTCAATACCGGGGCCGGGGCATCCTTGACAGACCCCGTCCGCTACCCGGTCAGCGCCTCCTCCCCGGTCCGTACAAAGCGCGCCTTCGTACTGGTGCTGCTGACGCTCCTGGTACCGGGCAGCGCGCAGCTGGTGGCGGGCGACCGGAAGCTGGGACGGACCGCCCTGCGCGTCACGCTCTGTGTGTGGGCCGTTCTGCTGCTGGCAGTGGTCCTGCTGCTGCTGGACCGAAGCATGGTCATCAGCATCGTGACCAACCCGGTCACGTCACTGGTGCTGGTGGTCCTGCTGGCTGCGCTGGCCCTCGGCTGGGCATTGCTGTTCCTCAACACCCTGAGGCTCATCCGCCCCGTCCTGCTGGCACCGAAGGCGCGCCCCGCCGTCGGCGTCGCCCTGGTGGTTGCCCTGGTCCTGGGCAGCGGGTCCATGGGGTACGCCGCCTACCTGCTGAATGTGGGCCGCAATGCCATCGGCAACATCTTTTCGTCCGGCCCGGCGATAAAACCCGTGGACGGACGCTATAACTTCCTCATGATGGGCGGCGACGCGGGAGATGACCGCACCGGCCGCCGCCCGGACAGCCTCTCCGTGCTCAGCGTGGACGCCGAGACCGGCCAGACCGCCATCATTTCGGTCCCCCGCAACTTCCAGAACGCGCAGTTCAGCGAGGGCTCCCCCATGCGCGCCCTCTACCCCGACGGCTACAACTGCGGCGACGAGTGCCTCATCAACGCCATCAACACAGAGGTCACCAACGAGCACGCCAACCTCTACCCAGGCGTGGCGGACCCAGGCGCGCAGGCAACCATGGAAGCCGTCTCCGGAACGCTCGGCATGCAGATCCAGTCCTACGTCCTGGTTGACATGCAGGGCTTCTCCACGCTGATCAATGCCATGGGCGGCATCCGGATCAAGGCCGGCGGGTGGGTTCCCATGAGCGGCTACTTCGACGAAACCACCAAGACCCACGGGATGCCCCTCGGCTGGATCCCCGCCGGGGACCAGACACTCAACGGGGACCAGGCACTCTGGTACGGACGCTCGCGCGAATACGTCGATGACTACTCCCGCATCCAGCGCCAGCAGTGCGTGCAGCAGGCCATGCTGAAACAGCTCGATCCCACTACCCTGCTGTCCAAGTTCGAGGACATTGCCAGCGCGGGAACCAAGGTG
Source organism: Arthrobacter sp. E1SS-5 (assembly GCF_057073715.1). Classification (NCBI taxonomy): domain Bacteria; kingdom Bacillati; phylum Actinomycetota; class Actinomycetes; order Micrococcales; family Micrococcaceae; genus Arthrobacter; species Arthrobacter sp. E1SS-5. Next base: position 1,271,781 of record NZ_CP172703.1, on the reverse strand, counting down.
GTGGAGTCCAACGTCTCTTCCGCCCAGCTGGGCAGCTTCCTGGACCTCGCCATCAAGGCCCGGGGCAAGGACGTCAAGCGGCTCACCATCGGCCCGCCGGACTTTGACCCGTCCTTCTCCACGAACCCGGACTTCGACCAGATCCACGAGAGGGTGGACCAGCTGCTGGCCCAGGCATCCGCCAAGGGTGCACAGTCTGCAGGAATTCCCGACGACGGCACGGCAGTTCCAGGGGCAGGCGCCGGCCATGTCCAGGCGGCAGGGCCGGTCCCCGCCACCCTGCCCACGGGCGGCAACGCTGCCCAGCAGCCCTCGCCGTCGGACTTCACCCCAGTGACCACCACGCCCGACGGCGAGCCGATCACCGAGGAGATGCTCACCCAGCTCAAGCTCGAAGGGAACGAAGAGGCCATCCGCCAGCTCGTGGCCACCAATGGACAGTGCCGCCCGCTCTAGCGACCACGGCCGCCCAGTCATCAACGCCCATCCACAAGGAACGGAACGGTTTTGTACGAGATTGAGAACGTCCTCCGGGACTACGCCTGGGGTTCGACGACGGCCATCGCCTCGCTGCTGGGCCGTCCGGAGTCGGGGGGCCCGGAAGCCGAACTGTGGATCGGCGCCCACCCCGACTCGCCCTCGGTGGCGCACGTGCCGGAGGACGGCACCCGGAGCCCGCTCGATGCGCTGATCTCGTCGGACCCGGAACATTTCCTGGGCGCGGAGTCCGTCTCCGCGTTCGGCCCCCGGCTGCCGTTCCTGGCCAAGATCCTTGCGGCCGCGCAGCCGCTCTCCCTCCAGGTCCATCCGAGCCTGGAGCAGGCGCGGGAAGGGTTCGCCCGGGAAAACGCCGCCGGCATGGATGCCCATGCCCCGAACCGGAACTACAAGGACGACAACCACAAGCCGGAGATGATCTTCGCGCTTACCCCGTTCGAGGCGCTGTGCGGGTTCCGGCCTGCCGCCGAAACCCGGGAGGTCTTCCAGTACATCGCCCATGCCTTCCCCGAGGGAACCTCCTCCCCCGCGCTGGTCCAGGCCCTGATTGACGATCTCACCGCCCCTGACGAAGGCGCAGGACTGCGCCGGGCCTTCGAGCGGCTGATCACCGGCGGCCAAGGCGTGGCGGAGGACACTGCCCTGGTGGTCGAAGCCCTGCTGTCGCGCGCTTCGCTCGTGCCGTACCAGGCCGAACTGGGCACCGTGATCAGCCTCAACGAAAAGTACCCGGGCGACCCCGGCGTGCTGATCTCGCTGCTGCTGAACCGGATCTCGCTGAAGCCCGGCGAAGCGGTCTACCTTCCCGCCGGGAACGTGCATGCATACCTGCACGGGCTGGGCGTGGAGGTCATGGCCTCTTCGGACAACGTCCTGCGCGGCGGCCTGACGCCCAAGCACGTGGATGTCCCGGAACTTTTGAACACCATCGATTTCCACCCCGTGGCCGTGCCCATGCTGGACGCCGGGAAGACGGTGATGGACCAGGAACTGTTCCGTCCGCCGTTCAAGGAGTTCCAGCTGCAGCGCATCGAGCTGGGGCCGGACGCAGGGCCTGTTCCGCTGGCCCAGTCCGGCGCTGCGGTGGTCATTGTGGTGGCCGGCGAGGTGTACCTTGACTCACCCAAGGGCGACCTGCAGCTGTCCAGGGGACGGAGCGCGTTCATCGCGGCCGCGGAAGCCCCCATCAACGTCCACCGGGTGGCCGGAAGCGCGGAACCGGCGCTGGCCTTCGCGGTGACCACCGGACTCTAGCCCCAGCAACAAGAAGGGCGACGCCGGCACTCAAAGGCGGGTGCCGACGTCGCCCTTTTTCCTGGTTCAGTCAGTTGCCAGGGCGCAGTTTACGGACCAGGGGCAGGACCCGCCCGGCTGCGTCCTTCACCAGCCGGCGCCCCTGCTGGAGGCCCTTCCGCGCCAGCGGCATGGCCTTGGCGTATGCAGGGTAGAAGGGCGACAGCGGCTTTTCCCACGTGCCCAGCAGCATGTTCTCGTGCCGGGCGAACTGCTTCTTAAAGTCGGAGATGCCGTCGTTGAGCAGGCCGTTGAAGTCGTACCGGCTGCAGCCGTCCTCGCGCATGGACTGCAGGGCCGCCCACTTTACGCCGTAGTTGACGCGCTGCTTCTGTCCCTCGGCGGAGACGCCGCCGTAAAGCTCGAAGGCGGTGGTGCCGCTGCGCGACAGCCACGTGAACGCCAGCAGCTGCTCGCCGTCGAACGCGCCGATGATGGGCGAGGCGTCACCGAGGTTGTGGAAGATGTCGCGGTAGTACTGGTCCTCGTGGATGCCGAAGCCCGCCCGCTCGGCGGTCTGGTGGTAGATGGCCAGGACCTGTTCCAGCTCGGAATCGTTCTTCACCTTGCGGAACTCCACGTCACTGCGCATCGCCTTGCGGATGTTGGCCCGGGTGGACTTGGACATCTCCGCCATCAGCTCGTCGTCGGTCCGGGTGAGGTCAAGGATGAGCGTGCGCGGGATGAGCACCGTGTTGGTGGACTCCCGGAGTCCGGCAGCGGCCACCGCGCCGGCGAAAGCGGAGTCCCGGTCCCAGTCAGGTTCGATGCTGAGGGCCACGCCCCGGTGCCGGAGGGCGGCGTGTTCGGCCAGCCGGTTGAGGACCACCTGGGTGTGCTCAACGGAGCACATGGGGCCGCGCGGAATGTAGACCAGTGCACGGAAGGGGAAGGGAAGGCTGCGGACCAGCAGCTGGGCGGCACCGATGGTTTCGTCCCCGGCCTTGACCAGGACCCGGTCCACGGACCAGCCGTGTGCCGCCTTGGTTTCGCCCCAGCCCCACAGCTGCTGCGGATGCCCCTGGAACCGGTCAACGTGCTCGTCCCAAAGGGCGCGGTCAGTACAGGGCACAACAGCAGGAATCATGGCTTAAACCCTATACCAACGCATTAACGCCAAAGCCCCGGGTGCGCACGCGGCGCCCCGGGGCCTTGGAGTCCTGCACTGGCCGTCAGTTCTTGCGGGCGTAGCCTTCCCACTTGCTGGCCTGGTGCTCACCCTCCACGAAGCGGATGGTGCCGGACTTGGAGCGCATCACGATGGACTGGGTCAGGACCTTGTCCTTGGAGTAGCGGACGCCCTTGAGCAGGTCGCCGTCGGTAATGCCGGTGGCGGCAAAGTAGCAGTTGTCACTGGAGACGAGGTCGTTGGTGGACAGCACGCGCTCCAGGTCGTGGCCGGCGTCGATGGCCTTCTGCTTCTCTTCGTCGCTGGTGGGCCAGAGGCGGCCCTGGATGACGCCGCCCAGGGACTTGATGGCGCAGGCGGCCACGATGCCCTCGGGGGTCCCGCCGATGCCCATGAGCGCGTCCACGCCGGTTCCGGAGCGGGCCGCGGCGATGGCGCCGGCAACGTCGCCGTCCATGATGAATTTGGTCCGTGCACCGGCTTCGCGGATTTCCTCCACCAGCGGGCGGTGGCGGTCGCGGTCAAGGATCATGACGTTGAGCTGGTTGACCTTGACGCCCTTGGCCTTGGCGATCAGGTGCAGGTTCTGCTTGACCGGCAGGCGCAGGTCCACCATGTCCGCGGCTTCGGGGCCGGTGACCAGCTTCTCCATGTAGAACACGGCGGAGGGATCGAACATGGAGCCACGCTCGGCCACAGCCAGGACGGCCAGCGCGTTGTTGATGCCCAGGGCGGTCAGGCGGGTTCCGTCGATGGGGTCAACAGCCACGTCCACCTCGGGGCCGGTGCCGTCGCCAACACGCTCCCCGTTGAACAGCATGGGGGCTTCGTCCTTTTCGCCTTCACCGATCACCACGACGCCGTTGAAGTGGACGGTCTGCAGGAAGGAACGCATGGCGTCGACGGCTGCGCCGTCGGCGGTGTTCTTGTCGCCGAAGCCAACCCAGTGGCCGCCGGCAATGGCGGCAGCCTCGGTGACGCGGACAAGTTCAAGGGCAAGGTTGCGGTCCGGCTCGTCGTGGCCCACCGCAAGGGACGGTGAAATCGTGGAGTACTTCTGGGTCATGGACGCTGGTGACACGTGAACCTCTTCTTCGAGTGGCGATCATTGAACCCGCCCGCCGGTGCAGCAGAACGGTGATTCCTCTGCTATCGATCATAGTCGCGGCGCCGTGCCGCGGGCGGCCCATGACGCAACCGCGCAATGTACCCCACCGCTGCCGGCAGCCCCCGGTCAGGGCCCGAATGGAAGTCCGGCTCCGGGATGGGCGACTATAGAGGGGTGAACGACATGCACGAAGCCACCAGTCCCAGCTCCGGCGAGGCACAGCCCGAAGGCCGCCCCGCCGCTGCCGGCAGCAGTGCCGAAACCCCGTTTAAGCCCGTCATTCCGGCGGCCGCCGCCAAGCGGGCCAACGCCTCGGTGATCGGCATGATCATCGCCCTGGTGCTCAGCATTGCTGCGTTCCTGCCTGTTGTCCTCATGAATCCCCAGCCCAAGGGCGAAAGCTTCCGGCCGGACGTCGATGTTGCGTCCGTGGCACGGAATGCCGCAGATGTGGCCGGATTCACACCGGTTGCACCGGACACCGGCAACGCGTTCCGCGCGAACTATGCCCGGTGGGAGGCAGGGACGGGCAACGGCGTGCCCACGTGGGAGGTTGGCTACGTAACCCCCAAGACGTCCTTCATCGGCCTGGTCCAGACCACCAGGGCCAACCCCACCTGGCTCCTCCAGCAGACCAAGAACGCCCCCGTCACCGGGACCCGGAACGCCGGTGGCCAGGAATGGGAACTGCGGGACACCGGCAAGGGCGAAAAATCGATGATCCTGAACTACAAGGGCAGCACCGTCGTGCTCTCCGGCGCCGCGGAACTGGACGAATTCGCGGCCCTGGCCGCCGCCGTCGTGGCCTCCCTTGACGCCAACCCGGCCGTCACAGTTTCCCCGTCCGCCACCGCCGCACCTTAATGTAGTAAGCATGGCTACTAACCTGACCCCTGCACTGGCATGGCGCCGCCTGCGCGAAGGCAATGAACGTTTCGTAAACGGCGAGTCCAGCCATCCGAACCAGAACGCTTCACGGCGCTCCTCGCTGGTGGAGACCCAGAACCCCTTCGCGGTGATCTTTGGCTGCTCCGATTCCCGGCTTGCGGCTGAGATCATTTTCGACGTCGGCCTGGGCGACGTCTTCGTTGTCCGCACAGCTGGTCAGGTAATTGACGACGCCGTCCTCGGCTCCCTGGAATACAGCGTGGCCGTGCTGGGGGTGCCGCTGATCGTGGTGCTTGGGCACGACAGCTGCGGTGCCGTCACGGCCACCAGGGACGCCGTTGAGACCGGCGAGATGCCGGCGGGGTTCATCCGGGACCTCGTGGAACGCATCACCCCCTCCGTCCTCACCTCCCTGCGGAACAACCAGACCGAGGTCAACGACATGGTGGTGGAGAACGTCAAGCAGATGTCGCAGCGCCTCGCGGACAGCTCGCGTGTGATTTCCACCGCAATCGAGGAAGGCCGCACCGCTGTCATCGGCCTCTCCTACCGCCTGGCGGAGGGCCGCGCCGACCTTGTTTCCGGAATCGGCGAGCTCTAGAAGCAGCCTGCCGGCGGCCCAGCGGGCCGCCGGCAAAGCACCCTTAACGGTTTTCGATGGGGCGCCCAGTCGCCATAAGCTAGCCCCATGACTTCCACTGAAGAGTTCCGCATTGAACATGACACGATGGGCGAAGTCCGCGTCCCCGTGAACGCACTGTACCGCGCGCAGACGCAGCGGGCAGTGGAGAACTTCCCCATTTCCGGCAAAACCCTGGAACGCACCCACATCGAGGCGCTGGCCCGGGTCAAGAAGGCAGCTGCCCAGGCCAACGCAGAACTGGGCGTGCTCGACGGAGAGCTGGCCAAGGCGATTGCAGACGCTGCCGATGAGGTGGCCGCCGGCAAGTACGACGGCGACTTCCCCATCGACGTCTTCCAGACCGGCTCCGGCACCTCCTCGAACATGAACACCAACGAGGTCATCGCCGAGCTCGCCACGCGTGCGCTGAAGGCCGCCGGCAGCGACAAGGTGGTCCACCCGAACGACCACGTCAACGCCTCGCAGTCCTCCAACGACGTGTTCCCCACCTCGGTCCACGTGGCTGCCACCTCCGCGCTGATCAACGACCTCATCCCCGCCCTGGGCTACCTGGCAGAGTCGCTGGAACGCAAGGCTGCTGAGTTCAAGGACGTCGTCAAGTCCGGCCGCACCCACCTCATGGACGCTACCCCGGTGACCCTCGGCCAGGAGTTCGGCGGCTACGCGGCACAGGTCCGCTACGGTATCGAGCGCATCAACGCCTCGCTCCCCCGCGTTGCCGAGGTTCCGCTGGGCGGCACCGCCGTGGGCACCGGCATCAACACCCCCGCCGGTTTCCCGGAGCGCGTCATCGAACTGCTCGCCACGGACACCGGCCTGCCGCTGACCGAGGCCCGCGACCACTTCGAGGCCCAGGCCAACCGCGACGGCCTGATCGAGGCGTCCAGCCAACTGCGCAACATCGCCATCTCCTTCATGAAGATCAACAACGATCTGCGCTGGATGGGTTCGGGCCCCAACACGGGCCTGGGCGAGATCGCCCTCCCGGACCTGCAGCCCGGCTCCTCGATCATGCCCGGCAAGGTCAACCCGGTCATCTGCGAGGCCTCCATCATGGTGGCGGCCCAGGTCATCGGCAACGACACCGCCATCGCCTGGTCGGGCACCAACGGCGCCTTCGAGCTCAACGTCGGCATCCCGGTCATGGCTGCCAACCTGCTCGAATCCATTCGCCTGCTGGCCAACACCAGCCGCGTCATGGCGGACAAGATGATCGACGGCATCACGGCCAACGTGGAGCGCGCCCGCTTCCTGGCCGAGGCCTCCCCCTCGATCGTGACCCCGCTGAACAAGTACATCGGCTACGAAAACGCCGCCAAGATCGCCAAGACCGCCGTCAAGGAGGGCCTGACCATCCGCCAGGCCACCGAGAAGCTGGGCTTCGTCGGTGAGGGCGAGGGCAAGGTTTCCGAAGCCGACCTGGACAAGGCCCTGGACGTCACCACCATGACGGCCCCGGCCCACAAGGCCTGACGCCCGCGGCGCCAACCGCTGAATGCCCGACGGCGGCGGGCCACCTTTCGCGCGAAAGGTGGCCGGCCGCCGTCGTACTTTAATCTCGAAGCACCAAAGTTGCACTAAGTAGCTTTGGGTGCAAAAATTTACTCCGTGTCCGATAGTGCAACTTCCACAGATTCCGGCCTACGCGAGCGCAAACGCGCCGCTACCCGCGCCGCCATCACCTCGACTGCCCGGGCCCTGACCGCGGAACGCGGGCTCAACGGGTACACCGTGGAGGAAGTCTGCGAGGCCGCGGGCATTTCACGCCGGACCTTTTTCAACTACTTCCCCACGAAGGAAGATGCCATCATCGGCCACGCGGATGATGACGTTCCGGCGGACGCCGTTGAGGATTTCGTGGCGGGGGGAGCCGGCTCACCCGCAGGCGACATCTCGCCCACCCTGTTCCGCGATTTGGTGAGACTCTCGCTCCGCCTGGCCGAGGACATGGCCGCCTCGGAGGAAGAGACGCGGCAGCTCATCGGGGTGGTCCGTAAGGAACCCCAGCTCATCCTCCGGATCATCGGCGTGACGGAGCAGCGGGAGGCCCAGTTCGCCCGGGATGTTGCCCGCCGTGAAGGCGTCGCCCCGGACCACCCCGTGGTGCAGATGGCCGTGGTCCTGCTCAGCACCATCGCGCGCAAGAGCAGCATGGCGTACTTCGCGGACGGCAACACCCGAAGCTACCGGGACCTGCTCCTGGAAAACCTTTCCGCAGCCAGCCTGCTCTTCTCCCAGCCCTTCGATATTCCGGACCCCGTCTCCGCAAAAGGACAATCATGAGTACCGCCACCACCAAGGCGCCGGCAGGGCCCCTGCTGTTGACGCAAAAACGCATCTGGATCATCTTCTCCGCGCTGATCGCCGGAATGCTGCTGTCCAGCCTGGACCAGACCATCGTTTCAACCGCGATGCCAACCATTGTGGGCAAGCTGGGCGGCGTGGAGCACCAGGCCTGGATCACCACGGCCTACCTGCTGGCCACCACCATCGTGATGCCCATCTACGGGAAGTTCGGTGACATCCTTGGCCGCCGAAACCTCTTCCTGGTGGCCATCGCCCTGTTCACGCTCGCGTCGGTGGGCTGCGCCCTGGCCACGGATTTTTGGGGCTTCGTCATTTTCCGCGCCGTCCAGGGCCTGGGCGGCGGCGGTCTCATGATCCTGTCCCAGGCGATCATCGCGGACATCGTCCCCGCCAAGGAGCGGGGCAAGTACATGGGCCCGCTGGGCGCCATCTTCGGCCTCTCCGCCGTGGCCGGGCCGCTCCTGGGCGGCTTCTTCGTGGACCACCTGACCTGGGAATGGGCCTTCTACATCAACATCCCGGTTGGCCTCGCGGCATTCGCCATCGCTTGGTTCGCCCTTACTCTGCCCAACAAGAAGGCCGAAAAGCGGATCGACGTCCTGGGCGTCGTCCTGCTGTCCGCCGCCACCACCTGCCTGATCTTCTTAACCGACTTCGGCGGCAAGAAGGACGAAGGCTGGGATTCCCCGCTCACCTGGGCCTTTGGCGCCGGCCTGCTGTTGTCCGCCGCCGCGTTCGTGCTGGTGGAGCGCCGTGCGGAGGATCCCATCATCCCGCTGAGCCTGTTCCGCAACCGGATCTTCATCAACGCCACCGCCATCGGCTTCACGCTCGGCCTTGGCATGTTCTCCGCCATCGCCTTCGTCCCCACCTTCCTGCAGATGTCCTCGGGCACGTCGGCAGCCGAATCGGGCCTGCTGATGCTTCCGATGATGGCGGGCCTCATGGGTACCTCCATCTACTCGGGCATCCGGATCTCCAAGACCGGCAAGTACAAGATGTTCCCCATCCTGGGCGCGGTCTTCACCATGGCGGCCATGCTGTGGATGACCACCCTCGCCGCGAGTACCCCCATCTGGGTGATCTGCCTGCAGCTGTTCGTCTTCGGCGCCGGCCTGGGCCTGATCATGCAGGTTGTGGTGCTGGTGGTCCAGAACTCCGTCCCGGCAGACCAGATCGGCACCGCCACCAGTACCAACAACTACTTCCGCGAGGTCGGGGCCGCCATGGGTGTGGCCGTGTTCGGTTCCATCTTCACCACCCGACTCTCGGAATCCCTTACCAGCGCCTTCACGGGGGCAGGAGCCTCAGCAGAGCAGGCCGGGCAGTCCACCCGGACCCTGGACCCGCAGGCGCTGAACCAGCTGCCGGAACAGCTGCGCAACGCGATCGTGAACGCCTACGCCGATTCCCTGGCACCGGTGTTCTGGTACCTGCTCCCCTTCATCGCCGTGGCACTGCTCCTGGCCATCACGCTGAAGCAGATCCCGTTGTCGGACACCGCCGGTATGGTGGCACGCGGCGAGGCGGTGGGCGGAGAGGAAGCCGAGCGGCTCGCCGCCGGGCTTCCCGGCGCCGCTGCCGGCACCGACGGCGCTGGGCGTGACGGGGACATCGTCAAGGACGACGACGGCGAGCTGGTTTCCCAGGGCCGCTGACCGCCGTCGGACGCTTGGCCTGGCCGCTGCCGGGCCGGCTGCCGGGGCTTGCCGCCTGCTACTGGCAGGCAAGAGACCAACAGGGTCGCCGCAATCTTGGGGGTTGCGGCGCCCCTGTTTTCTTTCTGTGCCCGTGCCGCCCGCACAGGAGGGGTTATGGCTCGAAGTGGACGGCCCCGGAGGGGGCCAGGGCCTGGCGGATGCTGGTGAGGTGCCCCGGCATGAGTTCGGGAAGTTCATCGAGGCTGAACCAGCCAACGGCCAGCGATTCGTCGTCATTGACCCTGGCCTCGCCGGAGACGTAACGGCACAGGAACACGACGTCCAGGAACTCACACACGTCGCCATTGGGGTAGGTGACCGGGCCCACTGCGCCCACGGACACCACGCGTTCGGCTTCCGCCACCACCGCCGTTTCCTCAAAAATCTCCCGGACCAGGCCCCGCGCGGGCTGCTCCCCCGGATCCAGCATCCCGCTGACGAGCGCCCACTGCCGGTTGTCCGCCCGTTGGGCCAGCAGGATCCGGCCGGCATCATCCACCACCACACCCCTGACCCCGGGAACCCAGAGGGGATCGTTGCCGATCTTCTTGCGCAGCTTCAGGACGTATTCGGGTGCAGGCATAACCACAGCCTATCCAACAGGTCCTTGAGGCACTGCAGAGCGCTCAGGTGGGCAGCAGCATGGCGGCTGCGGCCCCGGCGAGCATGAACGGGCCGAACGGGATGGACGACTTCAGGGTTCCCCGCCGGGCCGCCAGCAGCGCCAGGGACCACAGGCCGCCGAGGAGGAAGGCCAGGAACGTTCCGGCGAACAGGTGGCCCCAGCTCAGGTAACCCAGGTACATGCCCAGCACTCCTGCGAGTTTGACGTCGCCGAACCCCATGCCGGGCGGATAGATGAACCGGAGGACGAAATAGAACAGCCACAGCACTCCTGCCCCGGCCACCACGCGGAGGGCAGGGACGGCCAGGACCCCGCCGGTGTTCCCCGCGTCCGGGCCGGCCCAGGTTGCCGCGGCTGCTGCCAGCAGGAGTGCCCCGGCCACTCCGTAGGACGGGAAGACGATCCTGTTGGGCAGGAGGTGGTGCCGGACATCGATGATCGTGAGCCGGACGGCCATCACCGCAAAGTACAGGCAGGCCGCCAGGACCAGCCAGAAGGCCAGCGGGGTGTGCTGCCAGAGGTCGCCGAGTCGTCCGATCACTCCTCGGATGCTACTGGATCCACCCGTTCCGGCCGTAGCGCCCCCGCGTAAAATGTGGATATGTCCACCTGGGACTCCCGCCGCCGCCCGGATCCGGGCCCTCCAGCCGCCCCCGCGGACCTGGCCGGCATGTTCCGGAACCTGTGCCGTTCATCCCCTTGGAAGTGGCAGTCGCTGAGGTTTGAGTACTGGGACCAGGCCTTTGAGTCGGCACCGGCTCCCGGCGCGCCTTTTGTCCGTGCCTGGTTGCGGCGGCCCGGGGCGCTCCGGCTGGAAAGCCCGGAAGGCCTGGTCCTGCACAGCACCACGGGCATCAACGATTCCAAGGCCGATTTCTATGTGAGGGCCACCCGAAAATCCTGGCTCCTGCCTCCCCACCTGGTCACCCCGGTCTACGACGACGGCGGCCTGGTGCGCCGCCGTCCCGAAGCTGCCTACGGCGAACCCGGGTTCGGCAACGGCCGTTTTGCGGCTGCGCTGGACCCCGTGGAGCTCGCCGGCAGCGCCCCTGTACCCATCGAGTTTCCGGGCAGCGACGCGCTGGATATCCGTGAGGTCCGCCTGGCCGACCACGAAGGCCGGGCCGCCCTTCAAGCGGTTGTGGCGCCCAACGCCGCGTACCGCCCCGCTGATCCGGCCGCTCCCCTGTGCCTTCCGGGCATTTCCCGGCTCCGCGTGGACGTGGGCACCGGTGTATGCGTCGCCAGCACATCCCTTGAGGCGGGCACAGAGGAATACGGCCATTGGATCCGGATCCTTGCCGTGGACGAATATATGCTCGACGACCTGTTCCTGGCCCAGTCCATGAACCTCACCGACGTCCGCAAACACATCAGCTGGGACATTCCCGCCTGAGCGTGACAGGTCCTCCTGGCCCCGGTCGGCTAGGCTTCGCGGATGACGACGATGAGCTCCATCTGGCCCTTGTTCGACCTCACCCTGACCACGCCGCGGCTGGAGCTCCGTCCCATCACCGACCAGGACATCCCGGCAGCCGTCGACGCCGCCCGCAGCGGGATCCACGACGCCGCCAGGAACCCTTTCAGCACGCCATGGACAGAACTGCCCGACGACGAGCTTGGCCCCAACATGGCCCGCTGGTACTGGCGCTGCCGGGCCGAATGCACTGCGGAGAGCTGGACCCTGCTTCTGGGTATCTGGCACGACGGCCAGTTCATCGGCTGCCAGGACGTGGGCGCCAAGGACTTCGGTGCACTCAAGACGGTCAGCACCGGCTCCTGGCTCAAGCAGTCCGTCCAGGGCCGGGGCCTGGGCAAGGAGATGCGTGCCGCCGTCGTCCTCTGGGCCTTCGACTGGCTTGGCGCAGAAGTCGCCGAATCGGAGGCCGCCGCCTGGAACGAAGCCTCCCTCGGCGTCTCCCGCTCCCTCGGCTACGAACTTAACGGCACCAGCCGCAAAGCCTGGGGCACCAAGGTAGAGACACTCCAGCACGTCCGCCTCACCCCCGAAACCTTCAACCGCCCGGACTGGGAGCTGCAGGTCGAGGGCCACAAGGCCGCGGCGAAGTTCCTCAGCGTGCGTTGAGTGCCTGTCCGTGGCTGGGTACGCCGGGTTGCGGTCCTTCTCCGTCGCTTAGACACAGCGCATAGGGCCACCTCCGGTCGCTGGGCGACCTACGGCGGCCGATGCGCCGCGATGCGCTCCTACGAGAAGGGCCGCAACCCGGCTTGGGCGTGGGGCAGCCTTCCGGCAGCGTGCGTCAAAGGCGAGGAACGAGCCAGCACACAGAGGAAGGGTGCCCTACGCACCCAGTCAGCCTTCGAGCAGTTCCGTGACGAGGGCTGCGATCGGCGAGCGTTCGGAGCGGGTGAGGGTTACGTGGCCGAAGAGCGGGTGTCCTTTCAGGGTTTCGACGACGGCGGCGATCCCGTCGTGCCGGCCGACGCGGAGGTTGTCCCGCTGGGCGACGTCGTGGGTGAGGACGATTTTCGAGTTCTGTCCGATGCGGCTCATGACCGTGAGGAGGACGTTCTTTTCGAGGGACTGGGCCTCATCGACGATCACGAAGGCGTCGTGGAGGGAGCGTCCGCGGATGTGGGTGAGGGGCATGACTTCGAGCATGCCGCGGTCCATGACCTCCTCCACCACTTCCTGGCTGACCAATGCGCCCAGGGTGTCGAAGACTGCCTGCGCCCAGGGGTTCATCTTTTCGGACTCGGAGCCCGGCAGGTAGCCGAGTTCCTGGCCGCCAACGGCGTAAAGGGGCCGGAAGACGATCACTTTGCGGTGTTCGCGGCGCTCCAGAACCGCCTCGAGTCCTGCACAGAGGGCCAGTGCGGACTTGCCGGTGCCCGCCCGTCCACCGATGGAGACGATGCCGACCGCGGGATCCATGAGCATGTCGATGGCCAGCCGCTGCTCGGCGGACCGGCCGTGGAGGCCGAACACGTCGCGGTCGCCCTTGACCAGGCGCACCTGCTTGTCGGCACCTACCCGGCCGAGTGCCGAGCCGCGGTTGGAGAGCAGCACCAGCCCGGTGTTGACGGGAAGTTCGGCCGCGGCGGGGATGAAGACGGGTTCGTGCCCGTACAGTGTTGAGATCTCCTGCTCGTCGGCTTCGATTTCCGCGACGCCCGTCCAGCCGGAGTCCTTGACCAGCTCGTTGCGGTACTCGTCGGCGGTGAGCCCCATGGCGGAGGCTTTGACCCGCATGGGCAGGTCTTTGGAGACGACCGTGACGTCGCGTCCTTCGTTGGCCAGGTTCTTGGCCACGGCGAGGATGCGGCTGTCGTTGTCGCCACTACGGAAGCCCAGCGGCAGGACCTCTGCGGAGATGTGGTTGAGCTCCACCATGAGCGTGCCGCCCTCATCGCCGATGGGCAGGGGCTGGTTCAGGCCGCCATGCTTGACCCGGAGATCGTCCAAGAGCCGCAGGGCCTTCCGCGCGAAGTAGCCCAGCTCGGGGTCGTGCCGCTTGGCTTCGAGTTCGGTGATGACGACGACGGGGACAACCACCTCGTGTTCGGCGAACCGCAGGAGAGCGCGGGGATCGGAGAGCAGGACGGAGGTGTCGATGACGAAGGTGTGGATGTCGGCTTCCCTTCCGGAGACAGCAAAACCGGCCACAGCATCAGTTGCCGCGCCGGTTTCAAAGGTGGTTCGCTCATCGCGAGAGGTAGCTTTCCCGCCCTGTCCAACCAGGACCTCGGGCAGTTGTTCAGAAGTAGCCACATCGACTCCAGCCCCGGGCGCAAGCCCGGAATTGTTATTGGTGAGGCGGCTCGGCCACGAGGCCGGATCCGGCCTCCCATACAACCGGTGCGATGTTTCGCTCCATGTACTGGCCTCCCCGATCAGCCGGCGGTTTTGCCTGCTGATGGATATAACGTAAATCCACAGCGGGTCATTTCCGCAACTATTTGGCGGCGATTTCTCCGGCGGATGTATGAACTCGTGGTGAACCGGGGGTTTCAGGCACCAAAGCGGCGTTGCCGGCCCGCGTAGTCGCGCAGGGCGCGGAGGAAATCCACCTTGCGGAAGGCCGGCCACAGGGCCTCGCAGAAGTAAAACTCGCTGTAGGCGCTCTGCCACATGAGGAAGCCCGAAAGCCGCTGCTCCCCCGACGTCCTGATCACCAGGTCGGGGTCCGGCTGGCCGCGCGTGTAAAGGAAGCGTGAAATGTCATCGACGCACAAGTCATCGGCAAGTTTGGAGATGTCCATGCCCTTGGCGACGGCGTCATGCAGCAGTTCCCTAACGGCGTCCACGATCTCCCGGCGGCCACCGTACCCCACCGCCACGTTGACGTGGATTTTCTCCCGGACGGGCGTCCTGGCCGTGAGCTTGTTGAGCCGTTCGGCCAGGTAGTCGGGAAGCAGTTCAGGAGCACCCATGGCATGGACGGAAATGTTGGCGTCCTCGTCCAGCCGGTCCAGCGTGTTGGCGATGATGCCCATCAGGAGGTCGAGTTCCTCGCTGGAGCGGTTCATGTTGTCCGTGGACAGCATGTACAGCGTCACCACTTTCACGCCGAGTTCCTGGCACCAGCCGAGGAATTCGTGGATCTTGTCAGCGCCGGCCTGGTGGCCCTGGCTGGTGGGTGCATTGAACTGTTTGGCCCAGCGGCGGTTGCCGTCCACCATGACACCAATGTGCCGGGGAATGCGGTCCCGCGGAAGGTCCTTGAGCAGTCGGCGCTCGTAATAGCCATAGAGGAACCCGGGCAACTCCACGCGTCCACTCACCTGACTTTCCTGCCGTACGTACATCCACATCCTAGGCTACCGCCCGCGGAACCCCGGGACCTGCAGCACGGGGCAACAGTCCTTCCAACCTTGTTACCCATGAGTAACTTACCCAGCCGTAAGTTATTCTGGTGGCATGAACAGCGACTCCCCCACGGCCTCCCCGGCACCCCGGCCGGAGGACCGGAACGCCGGCGCGGAACCGGAATCCAGCGCGATGGATGATGCCGCCGTCCGCCTGGCGGAACTGCTGATGATCAAACCGAAGTGGCGGGGCTGGATTCACACGGTCACGGCGCCGCTGGCCCTGGCTGCCGGCATCATCCTGGTGGCCCTTGCCCCCACCACGGACCGCAGGATTACCTCGGCCGTCTACGCCGTTACCGGCGTCCTGCTGTTCGGAGTCAGCGCCGTTTACCACCGCGGCAATTGGTCCCCGCGGGTGAAACTCGTCCTGAAACGGCTGGACCACACCAACATCATGCTGGTGATCGCCGGCACCTACACACCGCTGGCATGGACACTCCTGGAACGCCAGCAGGCAGTGGTGCTCCTATGGGTGATCTGGACCGGCGCCATCCTCGGCGTGCTGTTCCGGCTGCTGTGGACTGACGCGCCCCGCTGGCTCTACGTGCCCATCTACATCGCGCTGGGCTGCGGCGCCCTCTTCTACCTGCCGCAGTTCTTCCAGGCAAGCGTCCCCGCGGCGGTGCTGATCTGCGTGGGCGGTGTCCTCTACATCACTGGCGCTGTTTTCTACGCCCTGAAGAAGCCCAATTTCAGCTACTACCACTTCGGCTTCCACGAACTGTTCCACGCATTCACGGTGTTCGCCTTCGCCGCCCACTTCGTGGCGATCGCACTGGCGGTCCTCTCCTAGGGACTGCTCGACCCCGGGGGCACGCCTACTCGCGCGGCCGCGAAAGCCCGTCCGCCGGGCCGTTTCCGTTGGAATCCGGCGCAGAAGGGTTCGCAGCCGGGTGCGTGCCGTCGTCGAGCCCGTCCTGGGCGTCCGCGGCCTCAACATCCGCCGTAGCTGCCGCAGCCATGCGCTCTTCCTCCACCTGGGCGCGGTAGCGCACCCTGCGGATCCGCCGCACCATGTCCACGATGAGCAGGGCGGTTGCCACCACAAAGAAGGCCGTCATGATGAACCCCAGCAAGCCCGGCGTCACCTGGTCCTCGGAGATGCCGTCCCGAAGCGTAGGGGTGGGCATGGGGGTCGGTGTGGTGGCCAGGGTGAGGAGCAGAGAATGCACGGTGGATACCTTCTGGTGGAACGGATGCAGCAGGCAGCGGACGGAAGCGGCCGCCAAGCCTATCTTCTACGCGGGATAGAAATAACCTGCCTGTCTATCTTAGCCCTGTAAACAGGTCCTTCTCGGGGAGCTCCGAGTGCACCCGCGAGTGGATCAGGGAATAGTCCTCCCACGGCCAGACGCGGCGCTGCATCTCCGGCGAAACGGCGAAGAAGAACCCGAGGGGGTCCACTTGGGTGCGGTGGGAGCGCAGCGCGTCGTCCCGCGTTTCGAAGAAGTCGCCGCAATCAATCTGCGTAGTGGTGGGGTGCGCCGCAGGCGGCGGGGTGTGCCCCTCGGCGTCGGACTCTAGCCAGGCCGCCAGGCGTTCAGCATAGGGCGACTGCAGCCCGGCTTCTTCCAAGGCAAAGTGCAGCGCCCGGAACCGCTCGGGGCTGAAGGCGCGGTCATAGTAGAGCTTGCTGGGTTCCCACACTTCCCCCGCGTCCGGATAGCGGCTGGGATCGCCGGCGGCCTCGAACGCTTCAACAGCTACTTTGTGCGCCATGATGTGGTCCGGGTGCGGGTACCCGCCGTTCTCGTCATAGCTGAGGATGACGTGCGGCTTGAAGGAACGGACCAGCCGGACCAAAGGCGCTGCCGCCTGGCGCAGAGGCAGGGTGGCGAAGGAGCCTGCGGGAAGCGGCGGGAGCGGGTCGCCTTCTGGAAGGCCCGAATCGACAAAGCCAAGCCACCTCTGGCGGATGCCCAGGATGGCAGCGGCCCGCTGCATCTCGAGGCGGCGGGCGCCGGCCATGTCACGCTTGGGATGCGGTTCGCCTTCGACGGCGGGGTTTTGGATGTCGCCCCGGGACCCGTCCGTGCAGGTTGCCACCAGGACGTCCACGCCGGCGGCAGCGTACATCGCCATGGTCGCAGCGCCCTTACTCGATTCGTCATCCGGGTGGGCGTGGACCGCGAGCAGCCGGAGCGGCATCTGGGAGTTGCTGGACGCTGTCATGGAAAGGACGGCTCCTAATTCTTCTTCTGCGGCTGGTGGCAGCTTACGGATGATGATCGCGGGGCATATGCCTCACGGCAGTTACAGCCACCGCCAGGCAGCGGCGGAAGGGCACTAAACTGGTCTGGTGACTTCCCCGGACCAGCCGGCCCAACCCGCGCCCGCAGACTCTAGCCTAGCCAATCGCTATGGTGCTAAAAAGCGCCGGCTCTCCCCCAAAGCTGCCCGCGCTGCGATCGCCGCCGCAATGGCCGTGGGAATCGGATTCCTGGCCTGGGTCACCACCTCCAACTCGCTTTCCGGCGTGACGTACAAGGACGTGGGCTACAGCACCACCGATGCCACGCTCGCCGAGGTCGACTTCCAGGTCACGCGTGAACCGGGGAACCCGGTCAAGTGCGCCGTGAAGGCCCTTGATTCCAAGTTTGCCGTGGTGGGTTGGAAAGTGGTGGACATTCCGCCAACAGCGGCGGATGGAACTCCCGACGGCGGCAGGACAGTGGCCCAGCGCGTCACCTTGCGCACGGAGTCGGCGTCCGTGTCCGGCGTGGTGGACAGCTGCTGGATCCCCGGCGCAGAGTCCTAACGCATGTGATCTGCGACGCTTCCCTGTTGGGTTATCTCCAGGGGATTGACTACAATGGAGAGATACCTTTACCCCGCTGAGCTGGTTACTGTTCCACAAGTGGCCACCGTGGCGGGGTCTTTTGCATGTAGGACCACTAGAGGAGAAGTCCGTGTCTACCACCAACAGCGCATCTGCAGCCTGGCTGACCCAGGAAGCTTTTGACCGCCTGAAGGCAGAGCTGGACCACCTTTCCGGCGCAGGCCGGGCGGAGATCGTCCAGAAGATTGAAGCAGCGCGGCAAGAGGGGGACCTCAAGGAAAACGGGGGCTACCACGCGGCCAAGGAGGAGCAGGGCAAGATCGAAGCCCGCATCCGCCAGCTGACGGTGCTGCTCCGGGATGCCCATGTGGGTGAAGCGCCTGCCGATGACGGCATCGTGGAGCCCGGCATGATCGTGGTCGCCAGGATCGCCGGTGACGAGGAGACCTTCCTGCTGGGGTCGCGCGAAATCGCCGGCGACTCGGACCTGGATGTCTTCAGCGAGAAGTCGCCCCTGGGTTCAGCCATCCTGGGCCACAAGGAGGGCGAGACCCTCAGCTACACCGCGCCCAACGGCAAGGACATCAAGGTGGAGATCCTCTCCGCCAAGCCTTACACGGGCTAGCCCTGAACCCTGCTCCGCACAGGACGTGCGGCAAAGCAGGACGCCTTTCACAGCAAAAGAGCGGCGGCCGTCCCCATCGGGACGGCCGCCGCTCTTCCTTAAGTACTTATGGGTGCAGGCCGGCGGCGGGACCTGCCATCAGAATCCCCGCGCAATTGCAGGGGTGCGCGGACGAAGCAGGAGGGCTGCAAGCACCCCTCCGGCCGCACCGCCAAGATGTGCCTGCCAGCTGATGTAGCCGGCGACGAACGGCAGGGCGCCGAGCAGAATGCTCCCGTAGCCCAGGAAGAGAACCACGGCGAGGAGGATCTGCCGCCAGCTGCGGTTGAAGAACCCGCGCACCAGCAGGAAAGCGAAAAGGCCGAACACCAGGCCGGAAGCACCCACCGTGACACCGTTCCCGATGAGCCAAACAGTCAGGCCGCTGCCCAGCCAGCTGAAAGCCAGGGCGGTGAGGAAGACCCGCAGCCCGGAGAGGAACACCAGGAAGCCGAAGATCATCAGGGGCAGGCTGTTGGACAGGAGATGGTTCAGGTTTGCGTGCAGGAGCGGGAAGGTAAAGATGTCCAGCAGCCCGTCAGGGCTCCTGGGGCGCAGGCCGAACGTCCGGGTGAGGGCGCCCATCATCAGTGTGTTGACCACTTCGATGGCGAACAGCAGGACCAGGAAACCACCCAGCACCACCAGTCCGCCCTTCGCGCGGGACGCGATAGTCTGCCGCTCGAGGCTTCGGCCGTTCCCCGTAAATCCGCTACCCAGTCCGGCCATGGCCGCTCCTAATGCACCACGATCGGCTGGAAGCCCTCGGCACGCAAAGCGCTGAGGACCTGCTCCCCGTGCTGGTGGCCCTTGGTCTCCAGGTTCACAGTGATGGAGACGTCGCCCATGCTGATGGAGCCCCCCACCCTGGTGTGGTCAAGGCCGGTCACGTTGGCGTCGTTTTCGGCGATGATTCGGGCGATGGTCGCCAGCGAGCCGGGCCGGTCGTCAAGCATCATGCGGACCGTCATGTACCGGCCTGCGGCGGAAAGGCCGCGCTGGATGACCTTGAGCATCAGCATGGGGTCGATATTGCCGCCGGAGAGCACAGCCACCGTGGTGCCCGGGTTCTCGATCTTGCCGTCCATGAGGGCGGCGACCCCCACTGCACCCGCAGGTTCCACAACCATCTTGGCCCGTTCCAACAGGAAGATCAGGGCGCGGGCCAGGGAGTCCTCGCTGACCGTGACCACATCGTCCACCAGTTCCCGGATGATGCTGAAGGGCAGCTGTCCCGGCCGCCCGACGGCGATGCCGTCCGCCATGGTGGACACCTTCTTGAGCGGCACCAGCGCATCCGCGGCCAGCGAGGGCGGGTAGGCCGCAGCGTTCTCCGCCTGGACGCCGATGATCCGGATGTCCCGGCCAAGTTCGCGGGCGCGGGCCTTGATGGCCACGGCGACTCCTGCCAGGAGGCCTCCGCCGCCTACGCCCATGAGGACGGTGTCCACGTGCGGGACCTGCTCCAAAATCTCCAGGCCCACGGTCCCCTGTCCCGCCACCACGTCCACGTTGTCGAACGGATGCACGAAGACCATGCCGGTTTCGTTGCTGTAGCGCTGGGCCTCGGCGAGCGCCTCGTCCACGTTGTGCCCGTGCAGGATGACTTCGGCTCCGTGGCTCCGGGTGGCGGCGAGCTTGGGCAGCGCGACGCCCAGGGGCATGTAGATCCTGGCCTTGATGCCGAGGCTCTTTGCAGCGACTGCGACGCCCTGGGCATGGTTGCCGGCAGATGCCGCCACCACGCCGCGCTTCTTTTCGTCAGGAGAGAGCCGGGCCATCCGGACATAGGCACCACGGACCTTGAACGAGCCGGCGCGCTGCAGGTTTTCGCATTTAAAGTAGACGTCGCCGCCTACCATGCCGCCGAGGGCCCGCGATGACTCCACGGGAGTGCGCGCGATAATCCCGTCAAGCAGCTTCTGCGCCTCAAGGACATCGTCCAGTGTGACGGGAAGGGTTTCAAGGATCTTCACGGACTACTCTCCTCTGGGTTCTGCCCCGGCGCCCTCCGCGGAGGAGGTGCGGGCATCACGGTGTTCGGCTGCAGTGCCGGCCGCCGCGTCCCTTCCGGCGTCGGATGCAGAAGGCGGTTCAACATCCTGGATGGTGTTGTCTCCGCCTGCTCCGGCTGTGATGGGCTTCCCGGCAATTACCGGCACCTGTTCATGTTCCCACGTTCTGGCGGCGATGTAGCGAACGGCCGAGTTTGCTACGGCCAGGATGGGCACGGAGAACAGGGCGCCGGGGATACCGGCAAGGTAGGAGCCGGCGGCAACGCTGAGGATTACGGCCACCGGGTGGAGCGATACCGCCTTGCCCATCACCAGTGGCTGCAGGATGTGGCCCTCAAGCTGCTGAACCAGGAGGACGATTGCCAACATAATAAGGGCGTTGACGGGGCCGTTGGCCACCAGTGCCAGGAGGACAGCGACGACGCCGGTCACCAGGGCACCCACCACCGGGATGAACGAGCCAAGGAACACCAGAACACCGAGGGGCAGCGCAAGCGGGACGCCGATGATGGCTGCACCCACGCCGATGCCGAGGGCGTCGACTGCCGCGACGAACATCTGGATGCGCGCGTAGCTGACCATGGAGGCCCAACCCTTATGGCCTGCGCCGAACGTGGCGGCCCTGGCCTTGCGCGGAAGCATCCGGACCAGGAACGCCCAGATCCGGTCCCCTTCCAGGAGGAAGAAGATGAGGATGAACAGCGACAGGAGCATTCCGGCAGCGAAATGGCCGGCGGTGCTGCCGACGGAGAGAGCCCCGCTGACGATGCTGCTGCTGTTGTTCTGCACCGCATCGGTGGCTTCCTTGATGTACTGGTCGATCTGGTCTGCGGTGAGGTGCAGCGGACCTGCGGACAGCCAGTCCTGGACCTGCCGGACGCCTTCGAGTGCCTGCGAATAGAGCTCACTGAAGCCGACAGCCAGCTGCCGCCCCACCAGGGCCAGCGCCCCGACAATGACGCCGATGAAACCAAGGATGGTTACCGCTACGGCCAGACCCGCCGGAAGTCCCCGCTTCTTCAGCCAGGCTGTCACCGGGCTGAGGAGCCCGGCGAGGAGGGCGGCCACCATGATGGGGATGATCAGGAGGGTGATATGGCTGAGCAGCCACACCAGCGTCCCGGCCATCAGGAGGATCAGGCCCAGGCGCCACGACCACGAGGCCGCGATGCGGATTCCGTAGGGAATGTCCCTGTCCAGTTCACGGTCAGCCAGGACCCGCAGGGGCGCAGCCCCGGCGGCTGCCGCCGGGGCCGGATTGGCAGGCGCTGGATGGGCAAGGGTAACGTCGTCCTCTTTAGGCGTCATATCCCCATACTTCCCCAGCAGCGGCCCAATGCAAACTAAAGGCGGGGCAAACCACCGGCCGGCAAACTACCGGCCCGCCCCGCCCGGCCTGTAGTCGATACCCCATTCCATGCTGAAGGACTCCCCCGGGGGCAGCCATCGAAGGCCGTCACCGGAGTTGAAGGCATTGGCCGGCCCCGTCATGGGCTCCACGGCCACCGCACGGGTCCTGCCCGGGTACAGCGTACTCACATAGACGTGGACGTAACTGCAGGCTTCATCCTGCCAGAGCGACACCGCGCTGCCGTCGGCTGCAGCCAGGGTATGCCGGGCCTTTCCATCCTCATAGTGCAGGTCCGTCAAGGCAACGTCCACGGCAATGTCCGCAACGTGCCGGCCGGAACGGAAGTCAACGTCCCCGTCCACGGGGGCCGAACCACGCGGGATCAAACGCTCATCTGCCACCAGCCGGGTATCGGCGGCAACGGTCAACCGCAGTTCCTCCACCGGGGCGTCGCCAAGGCGCAGGTAGGGGTGCGCGCCCAGCACGAAGGGTGCAGCCGCAGCAGAATCGTTGGTGAGGGTTTGCCGGACGTGCAATCCCAGGTCTCCCGAAAGCTGGTACTCCACGCGGTGCCGTACCAGGAACGGGTAGCCGTGCTGCGGGAAGGCGGCTGCCTCCAGTGCGACGGCGTGCGGGGACTCCCCCACCAGGGCGTAACCGGTGTTGCGGAGCAGGCCGTGGCTGGCGTTGTTGCGGGACACCTCGGTGATGTCCAGCTGCTGCTTCCTGCCGTCCAGGAGCCACTGCCCGTCCTCCACCCTGTTGGCCCACGGCGCCAGCGTTATGCCGGCACCGCCGGGGGCGATCTCATCATCGCCGTAGGTCTCGGTCAGCAGGACCTTTCCCCGGCTAAAGGAGCGGAGCCCGGCGGCGAGTTCGGTGACTACGGCCACGGCATCGCCGCGCCGCAGCTCGTATTGCCGCCCGGTAGCGCAAGGCCGGGCGGCTGCGGAAAATGCGGTGATTCCCTGTTCGGAAGAGGCTGTCATGGGCATTACCGTACAACGGCCGGCCCGGGTCCTCGCATATGGCGCACTGTTACTTTTTGTTGCTAACTATTCATTCTTGATCGTTTGTGCGAGACTTTTTGCATGACAGGGATTACCAGCACCACGCTCTCCGACGGCCGGGAGCTGATGTACTTCGACGACGCCGGCACCACCACCCCGCGCGCCGAACACCTCACCACCGACCACCGGGGGCTGCCGCCACGTGGTGAACCGGGCGAGGTCCGCTTCGATGCATTGACGGACGAATGGGTGGCCATCGCCGCGCACCGCCAGACCCGCACCCACCTGCCGCCGGCAGACCAGTGCCCCATTTGTCCCACCACCCCCGCCAACGCTTCGGAAATTCCTGCCGACGATTACGACGTCGTGGTCTTCGAAAACCGGTTCCCCTCCCTGGGACCGGCCCTGGGACCGGTACCCGAGGGCGCCGCATGGGGAACCAAAGGCCCTGCCTACGGCCGCTGCGAAGTGGTGTCCTTCACCCCGGAACACACCGGGTCCTTCAGCGGCCTGACCCCCCAGCGCTCCCGCACCGTGATCGAGGCGTGGTCACAGCGTACCGCTGCCCTCAGCGCTTTGGACGGCATCAAGCAGGTCTTCCCGTTCGAAAACCGCGGGGCTGATATCGGCGTGACGCTGCACCACCCCCATGGCCAGATCTACGCCTACCCGTACGTCACGCCGCGCGCAGGGGTCTTGGGTGCCGCCGCCAGGAAGTACTACGACGCCAAAGACGGCAGGGACACCCTGACCGGCTCACTGCTGCGCGCCGAACGGGAAGACGGCAGCCGGATGGTGCTTGAGGGCAAGCACTTCAGTGCCTACGTGCCTTTCGCAGCCCGCTGGCCGCTGGAAATCCACCTCGTACCGCACCGCCATGTCCCCGACCTTGCCGCACTGGGCGGGGAGGAAAAAGATGAGCTGGCACACGTCTACCTGGACCTGCTCAAGCGGGTGGATGCGCTGTACCCCACACCCACGCCCTACATCTCCGCCTGGCACCAGGCGCCGCTGGATGACGTCCTTCGGCCGGCCGGCTACCTCCACCTCCAGCTGACCTCCCCGCGCCGGGCCGCCGATAAGCTGAAGTACCTGGCCGGGTCGGAAGCAGCCATGGGTGCCTTCATCAACGACACCACCCCCGAAAATGTGGCGGAACGCCTGCGCACTGTGGTGGTCCCGCCGTCGTCCACGCGTGCTGCCGCCATGGCCGCCACCCCGGAAGGAGCCTCCGCGTGAGCATGCAGGAACAAGGCCAGGCCGGCACCGCGCCTGACGCCCGGGTAGACCTCAGCGCCCGCTTCGAGCAGGAGTTCGGCAGCGCGCCCGACGGCGTATGGCAGGCCCCGGGGCGGGTGAACCTCATCGGCGAACATACCGACTACAACGAGGGCTTTGTCCTGCCCTTCGCCATCGACCGCGCGGCCCGCGTTGCCGTCGCCGTCCGCCAGGACTCCACCGTGCGGCTGCTCTCAACCTACGGTGACCAGGGCGTAGTCAGCACCACCACCGATTCACTGCAGCCCGGCACAGCAAAGGGCTGGACCAAGTACCCCCTGGGCGTCATGTGGGCACTCCGGGAGCGGGGCATCGACGTCCCCGGACTGGACCTGCTCCTGGACTCCAACGTGCCGCTCGGTGCCGGCCTTTCGTCGTCGCACGCCATCGAATGCGCGGTCATCACGGCACTGAACGATCTCACCGGGGCCGGCCTGTCTGCCCAGGACATGGTGCTGGCCACCCAGCGGGCGGAAAACGACTTCGTCGGTGCGCCCACGGGCATCATGGACCAGTCCGCATCGCTGCGCGGTTCAGAGGGCCACGCGGTCTTCCTGGACTGCCGGGACCAGACGGCAAGCCTGGTTCCCTTCGAAACCCAGCCCGCGGGCCTGGTGCTCCTGGTGATCGACACCAAGGTGTCGCACGCGCACTCCGATGGAGGCTACGCCTCACGGCGGGCCTCCTGCGAGCTGGGCGCCGAGGTGCTGGGCGTCAAGGCCCTGCGGGACGTTGAGGTGGCCGACCTTGAGGAGGCCAGCGGCCTGCTGGACGAGGAGACCTTCCGGCGGGTGCGGCACGTGGTCACCGAGAATGACCGGGTGCTCCAGACCGTGGAGCTGCTGGGTGGCCCCGGCCCCAGCGCCATCGGCCCCCTGCTGGATGCCAGCCACGCCTCCATGCGCGACGATTTTGAAATCTCGTGCCCCGAACTGGACCTGGCCGTGGACACCTCCCGGGCCAATGGGGCCATCGGCGCGCGCATGACGGGCGGCGGGTTCGGCGGAGCAGCCATCGCGCTGACCCCGGTGGACGCGGAACAAAAGGTGCGTGACGCCGTCGTGAAAGCTTTCGCTGGCGCCGGCTTTGCGGCACCGGAGATCTTTACCGTCTCCCCTGCCGCCGGAGCGAGGCGGATCTCCTAGCCAGGTGGCGTAGGCGCAACGCCCTTAACGGCCGTGGGCCCCACCAATTGGTGGGGCCCACGGTTGCTTAACGTACGACGGCGGAAGCTGCCTGGGTGCCTAGTCGTCGCCGCGGAGGATGGCCAGCAGGCGGATGATCTCCACGTACAGCCAAACCAGCGTGACGGTGAGGCCAAAGGCAGCGGTCCAGGAGAAGCGCTGCGGAGCGCCGCTGCGGACGCCCGCCTCGATGCTCGTGAAGTCCATGATCAGCGAGAAGGCAGCAAGGCCAATGGCCAGCAGGCCGATGAAGACGCCCAGCGGGATGCCGAAGATTTCAACACTGGTGCGCAGGCCGAACGGGCTCTGCACGGCGCCTGTCCACATCATGACCATGTTGATCAGCGCGAACACGGCGTAGCCGATAACGGCGATCATGAAGAACCGCATGGCGCGTGGCGTGGCCCGGACCTTGCCGCTCTTGAAGAGGACCAGGGTCACGGCGAAGACGGACAGCGTGCCGATCACGGCCTGGAGGCCCACGCCGGGGAACATGCCGTCGAGGATCCGGGTCAGGCCGCCAAGGAACAGGCCTTCGAGGGCTGCGTAGGCCAGGATCAGCGCCGGCGACGGCTGCTTCTTGAAGGTGTTCACCAGAGCCAGTACAAAACCGCCCAGGGCACCGACGATCATCAGCAGGGAGGCCAGGCCTTGTGCCACCACAAGGGTGACTGCGGCGCCGGCAATCACGGCTGCAAGGCAGGCAGCGGTCTTCATGATGACGTCGTCGAACGTCATGCGGCCGGTGTCTGCGGGACCGGCGGACGGCTGGGCGTACATCTGCCGCAGCTGTTCGTCGGTCATGTTCTGGGACTGCGTGCCCCAGCCCTGGCCATAGGGAGCCTGGCCGTGCGGCTGCTGGCCGTAAGGAGCCTGCCCGTACGGCTGCTGGCCGTAGGGAGCGCCATAAGGAGCCTGCGGGACAGGCGGTGCCTGGGTGGCTCCACGGAAACTCTTTCCGTTGAAGATCGGGTTGCCGCCAAGTGCCATTGCGGTGTTCCTCCATGTGGGTGTGGGTGATGGTTTGGTTACGCTACCAATTCCCACGTGGCGGCGGCCTGGAAAGTTCCCCAGGGGCCCGGTTGCAACCGAACCGTGACCGTGCGTCCTGAACGCACCGGGCCCCTGCAGCGGAACTATCCGACGCCCAGGTAGGCCTCCTTGACGGAAGGATCCTCCAGCAGCTCCTTCCCGGTGCCGCTGCGGGTGATCTCCCCGGTTTCCAGCACAAAGGCGCGATGTGCGCCTGCCAGGGCCTGGTTGGCGTTCTGCTCCACCATCAGCACCGTGGTGCCCTGGTTGTTGATTTCCTTGATGATCTTGAAAATCTGGCGGATGAACTGCGGTGCAAGCCCCATGGACGGCTCGTCCAGCAGCAGCAGCTTCGGGTTGGACATCAGGGCCCGTCCGATGGCCAGCATCTGCTGCTCACCGCCGGACATCGTGCCGCCGAACTGCTTCTCCCGCTCCTTCAGCCGGGGAAACAGGTCGAAGACGCGGTCCAGGTCCTTGGCAACGCCGCTTCTGTCCTTGCGTCCGAAGGTTCCCATGTCCAGGTTCTCCATCACGGTCATGCCCGGGAAGATGCCGCGCCCCTCCGGGGCCTGCGAAATCCCGTGGACCACCCGGATGTGGGCCTTCATCTTGGTGATGTCCTGCCCGGCGAAGGTGATCTTGCCTTCCGTGCAGTTCAGCAGCCCGGAAATGGTCCGCATGGTGGTGGTCTTGCCTGCGCCGTTGGCACCGATCAGCGCCACCACTTCACCTTCCTCTACGGTGAAGGAAATGTCCCGCAGTGCCTGGATGCGGCCATAGTGGACGGATACCCCCTCAAGTTCAAGCAACGTCATCTTCGGGCTCTCCTAGGTAGGCGGCAATAACGCGGGGATCCTCGCGGATCTCGCGCGGCAGTCCGTCCGCGATCTTCTTCCCAAACTCCAGCACCACAATCCGGTCCGTCACGCCCATCACCAGCTTCATGTCGTGCTCAATCAGCAGCACGGTGTAGCCCTCGTCCCTGATGGTGCGGATCAGTGCCATCAGCTCCTCTTTCTCAGCCGGGTTGAACCCTGCAGCAGGCTCGTCAAGGCAGAGCACCTTTGGGTCGGTGGCCAGTGCCCGTGCAATTTCGAGCCGGCGCTGGTAGCCGTACGGGAGTTGCCGGGACAGGACATGCGCATGGCTGCCGATGCCCACGAAGTCCAGCAGGGCCATGCCGCGTTCGATGGCCGACTTTTCCTCCCGGGTGTGGGTGGGAAGGCGCAGCAGTGCTCCACCGACGCTGGTGCGGTGCCGCGCGTCCAGGCCCACCACCACGTTCTCCAAGGCGGTCATTTCGCCGAACAGGCGGATGTTCTGGAACGTGCGCGACAGGCCCAGGCGGGTGATCTTGTGCTGCTTAATGCCGTTCAGGACCTGGCCCTCCAGTACCACTTTCCCGCTGGTGGGCTTGTAGACGCCGGTCATCGCGTTGAAGCAGGTGGTCTTGCCTGCGCCGTTGGGTCCAATGAGCCCCAGGATCTCGCCGCGCTTGATGTTGAAGCTGACGTTGTCCAGCGCCACGAGGCCACCGAACTTGATGGTCAGGTTCTGCACCTCGACGATGTTGTCGCCCACTTTGACCGCGATATCGCGGTCCGGAGCCACCTTTTCGGCCAGTTCCTGGTCCACCCCGGCCTCGGCCAGGGCATCCATGTCCAGTTCCGGCGCGACAGGGGCCGCGGGGCTTTCCTGGGATGCGGCGGCGGCCTCGTGTGCCGGCTGCTCTTCCACGCTGCTGGAGCCGCTGTGCCTTTCCTCGGAGCTCATGCCTCCGCTCCTCTCTGCCCGGCGGCGCGGGTATCAGGGCCCGCCGCCGGAGTGTCCGTGTCTTTGGGTTCCGTGGCGTCGCGGCTGGTGATCTTGTTCAAGGCCGTCCGGCCATAGGCGAGCAACCGCTGCCGGGCCGGGAGCAGTCCCTGGGAACGGAAGATCATGATCAGCACCAGCGCAATGCCGAAGATCAGGTATTTGTACTCGGCGATGGCCGTGAACCTGAGCGGGATATAGCTGACCAATGCTCCGCCAAGGATGGCCCCCACCTTGTTGCCCGCACCGCCGAGGACGACGGCGGCGAGGAACAGGATGGACGTGGTGACATCGAACTTCTGGTTGTTAACGAACCCCACCTGGCCGGCAAACAGCGCACCGGAAAGGCCACCGACGGCAGCACCGATGGCGAAGGCCCACACCTTGTATTTGAAGGTGGGAACACCCATGATTTCGGCTGCATCCTCATCCTCACGGATGGCGATCCAGGCGCGGCCCACACGGCTGCGTTCCAGGTTGCCCACCAGCAGGGTGACGATGATGATGATGGTCAGGGTCAGCCAGTACCAGGGCACACCGTTTGAGTTGGAGAAGATCGGCTGGCCGTCAGCCCCGTCGCCGGGCGGGTGGCCCACGTTCTGGAAGCCCACCTGGCCCTTCATGGCCGGGATGATGGTGGCCAGGATGCGGATGATCTCGCCGAAGCCGAGCGTCACGATGGCGAGATAGTCGCCCCTGAGCCGGAGGGTGGGCACGCCCAGCATGACGCCGAAGAACATGGTGACCGCCATGGCCACAGGGAGCGTCCACAGATACGGGATGTGCAGGTAGGGCGAATCCGGGCTGGTCAGCATGGCGGCAACGTACGAACCCACCGCGAAGAAGGCGACGTATCCCAGGTCCAGCAGGCCGGCGTACCCCACCACGATGTTCAGCCCGACCGCGATCAGCGCAAAGCGTGCCATGTCGAAGCAGGCCAGGGCGAAGTTGTTGCCCGGTTCGGTGGTGATGATGGGCGGATTGATCAGCGGGAGCAGGTAGGCCAGGACCACCACGACCACCAGGAATGCCCACTGCTGCTGGCGGGACAAGGCCTGCCACCGGTCAGAGAAGTAGCCGGACTTCCGTTTCCCCTGCTGCCGGAGCGCGCTCCTGCCCGGGGCTTTCGACGAGGCTTCGCGGTCCTCTGCAGCCTGTTCGGCAGCCGCTGTCCGCAGCGGCGTGGGGCCATCCGTCATACTCATGCTTTGCTCCTTCCAAGGGAGGTTCCCAGGATGCCTTCGGGCCGCAGCAGCAGCACGAGCACCAGCACCACGAACGCCACGACGTCGGTCCACTGAGAGTTGCCCAGCAGGATCTGGCCGTAGTTGCCGATCAAGCCAAGCAGCAGGCCGCCCAGCAGGGCGCCGCGGACGTTGCCGATGCCGCCGAGCACTGCGGCCGCAAAAGCCTTGATGCCAAGGACGAATCCGCCGCTGTACTGGACACCGGACGGAATCTTCATGACGTAGAACAAGGCGGCGGCTCCTGCGAGCAGGCCTCCGATGACGAAGGTGGTAATAATGATGCGCTCTTTGTTGACGCCCATCAATGTGGCGGTGTCAGGATCCTGCGCCACCGCACGGATGCCGCGGCCGGTGCGCGACTTGCTGATGAACCTGTCGATGCCCACCATCATGATCACCGCGGCAATGATGATCACCAGTTGCTGGGAGTCGATGATCGTGCCGAACACATCGAAGATCGGCGTGGGACGGAACATGGTCAAGGCAAGCTCAGGGCTGGGACCGCGCCACAGGTAGATCAGGTACTGGATGGTGAAGGAAGCGCCGATGGCAGTAATCAGGAAGACCAGGCGCGGCGCGTTCCGCTTGCGGAGCGGCTTATAGGCGATGCGTTCCAGCAGGAAGGCTGTTACTGCGGAGGCAAGCATGGCCAAAACCAGTGCCAGCAACAGGTTGAGGATGATGGCCCAGATATCCAGCCGGGGAACGGAAGGACCAAAGCCAAGGCTGCTAAGCGTGAAGAAGACTGCGTAGCAGCCAACGATGAACACTTCCGAGTGGGCGAAGTTGATCAGGTTGAGGACGCCGTAGACCAGGGTGTAACCCAGCGCTACGAGCGCGTAGATGGCTCCGAAGGTGAGGCCGTCAAAGGTGGCACTCCAGAAGTTCTCGGCCAGGGACGGTATGTCGAAGGTGATCCAGTCGTTTTCCGTCGGGAGTAGTGGGACAAGAGTGGAAAGCATGGGAACGTCCTGATCCAGTTGCACGCGGCCTTGTGGGCCCGGCCGTGGGACTTGTGTCTAGTGACCTGGGTTGGTCGTGGAATGCTGCCAAGCGAAGAAAAGGCTGTGGGGGCCGCATCTGCTGGCCCCCACAGCCGATTCCTGCTGGACTGCTACTCCCCGATGGGACCGACGGGGACGATCTTGCCGTTCTCCACCTTGTAGCCGTAGACGGTCGGGGCCTGGAGTTCACCCTTGGCGTCCCACTTGTAGTGCTTGCTCAGGCCGTCCTTGTCGTAGGCCTTGACCCAGGCCAGCAGGTCCGCGCGGCTTTGCTTGCCTGCGTCAATGCCGGACAGGAGGACAGTAGCGGCGTCGTAGCCTTCGATCGAGTACGTTCCGGGTTCTGCGCCCTTGGAGACGTCCTTGTAGGCCGTGGCGAAGTCGGTAATGAGCTCGCCGGGGATGCATGGGCAGGTGAAGTAGGCGTTGTTCGAGGCGTCGCCTGCCTGCTTGATGAACTGGTCGTCCTTGACGCCATCCGGTGCCACGAAGGTTCCGGTGAAGCCCTTGCCTACCAGCTGCTGGTCGAACGGTGCACCCTCGGCGTAGTAGCCGGCGTAGAACACGGCATCAGCCTTGGCGTTCATGATCTTGGAGATGACTGCCGAGAAGTCCTTCTGCCCGGTGGTCACCTTTTCCGTTCCGGCCAGCGCGCTGCCCAGGCCGGCGGAGGTGGAGGTGCCCAAACCGATGCCGTAGTCGGAGTCGTCCTGGACCAGGTAGACCTTCTTGGCGCCCAGCTTGCCGGTGAGGAACTTGGCCGCTGCCGGGCCCTGGACGGCGTCATTGCCGAGGCCCCGGAAGAAGGTGGTCCAGCCGTTCTCGGTAAGCGTGGGGTTGGTGGCCGAGGGCGTGATGTGGACCAGGCCCTTCTGCTCGAAGATGTTGCCCGTGGCCTTGGATTCACCCGAGAAGGGCAGGCCAACCACACCGACAATGTCCTGCTCGCTCACCAGCTGGGTGACAGGGCCGGTGGCCTTGTTGGGGTCACCTTCGGTGTCGAACTTCTTGAACTGGACCTGGCAGCCTGGGTTGGCTTTGTTGTGCTGGTCGATGGCCAGCTGGATGCCGTTGAAGATGTTGACGCCGAGCTGGGCGTTGGGACCGGTCTGCGCGCCTGCGTAGGCCAACGTGGTGGTTGCGGGGCAGGTGGCCTTGCCGTCACCGGCCGGTTTGACGGCACCGGAGGGGACATCCACTTTCGAAATGGCGGGGATATTCACCTTGCTGGACGAACCGGAGCTTTCGGTGGTGCCGGGGCCCGCCTGGTTGGCACAGGCCGACAGCAGCATGCTGAATGTGGCTGCTGCTGCCAACGAGGTGAGGACTTTCTTTCGGTACATTTGTCTGCCTTCCGAAACAGGGCCATGCGATGCGCGAACGGATCAATGGAGCGCCGAGGCGCCCAAAATTGGACCAGGTATTCCTGATTTAGGTTCAAGCTAATGCATAGACAGCAGCGAAGCTAAGTGACTGAGGTCACAGCCTTATAACAGTCGTTGCCTATGCGGAATTAAACGCAGGAAGCCGCCTGCAATTGCAGGCGGCTTCCTGATGGCCGGCGCTGATCGTGGCGGGCCTGGCAGTTGTACCCCAGGTGGGACTCGAACCCACAACACGCGGATTTTAAGTCCGCTGCCTCTGCCAATTGGGCTACTGGGGCGCCGGGTCAATGGTACGGCAACCTGCCACGGGTGCCTTGGCAGGAAACGCCGACGGCGGCCGGCCCCGGGAAGGGACGGCCGCCGTCGTACGCGTGAAGCGTGGTGGAACAGACGCGCTACTTCGCGTTGGCCGCCACGGTCTCCTTGGGAGCTGCGGCAGCGGTTGAACCGGAACCGGCAGGCACGGCTGCCGGAGCAGCTGCAGGCTTCGGGGCCGGGGTTGCTGCCGAGACAAAGGCGCCGCGGGGGTTGTCCAGGTCCATCAGCTGGGTGGTGTCGCGGCCGGCGAAGAAGCCGATGATCCAGTTGAGGATGACGCGGAACTTGCGCTCAAACGTGGGCATGGCCATGCCGTGGTAGCCGCGGTGGGCCAGCCAGGCCGGTGCTCCCTTGAGACCGATGCGGCCCAGGAGGTTGATGTTGGCGACGCCCTTCCACTCGCCGAAGCCGGCCACGGCACCAAGGTTCTTGTGCTTGTAGTCGGTCAGCGGCTTGTCCCAGCGCGAAGCCCACAGGTTCTTGGCGAGGCGCTTGGCCTGGCGCAGGGCGTGCTGGGCGTTGGGAACGCAGGTGCCGTCCGGCAGGCCCTTGCCGGTGAGGTCCGGAACAGCGGCGATGTCGCCGGCTGCCCAGGCGTTCTCCACGATGCCTTCGTCGCCGGAGATGCGCAGGTCCGGCAGGACGCGGACGCGGCCCCGGGGCTCGAGCGGGAAATCGGTGGAGCGGACCATGGGGTTGGCCTGCACGCCGGCGGTCCATACCAGGGTGTCCGCCTCGAATTCCTGGGCGGGGGTCTTGTCCGGAAGGTTGATGAGCTTGAGGGTGCCCTCGGCGCTGTCCAGGGAGGTGTTGAGGAGGACCTCGATGCCGCGGCTGCGCAGGTGTTCCACCACCCAGTCGGCCTGCTGTGCGGTGACCTCGGGCATGATGCGGCCCATGGCCTCGACCAGGACGAAGCGCACTTCCTCCTGCTTGATGCGCGGGTTGTTGCGCACTGCGGCGCGGGCGAGGTCTTCCATCTCGGTGATGCACTCGATGCCGGCGAAGCCGCCGCCGACCACCACGAAGGTGAGGGCGCGGGCGCGTGCGGCAGGGTCCGTCATGGTGGAGGCAACCTCGATGCGCTCGAGCAGCTTGTTGCGCAGCGCAACGGCTTCCTCGATGGTCTTCAGGCCAATGCCCTTGTCCGCCAGGCCCTTGATGGGGAACGTGCGGGTGATGGCGCCGGCCGCGAGCACGACGTCGAAGTAGGGAACCTCAAAGTTTTCGCCGCCGTCGGCGGGAGCCACCACAGCTTTGCGGTTGACGTGGTCGATCGAGGTGACGCGCCCCTGGATCAGTTCCGTCTGCTTGAGGTGCTGGCGGTGGGATACCACCGCGTGGCGGGCTTCAATGTTGCCGCCGGCAACCTCCGGAAGGAAGGGCTGGTAGGTCATGTAGGGCAGGGGATCAACGACGGTGACGATGCCACCGGCATTCGCGATCTTCTTCTGCAGTTTCAGTGCTACGTACAGGCCGACGTACCCGCCGCCGACGACGAGTACCCTGGGACGGTCCTGGAGCTGTGGGGTGGTTGCCATAGTTTAAGGATAGCGCAGTTTGTGAAAATCTTCACTAACTTCGGCGATGGTCTGTAACGTTGGAATTTTTGGCTGGATGCACCTTGTCCAGCACCCCTGTGTCGGGTTCTTCTGCGGTAAGGGCAGGGTTGCGGGCGGCCCTGCGAAGCTGGACGGCGGCTGCCGCGATGATCACAACAAACAGGACGGCAAAGCCGATCACGACGGCGGCGCCAATGGCACTGTCCCGGGGGGACGGCGCCTTGGCAGCGGGAACGGTTGCCTCGGGCAGCGTGGGTGCGGCGCTGGGCACCTGGGTGGCGGTTGGCAGTGGGGTTGCGGGAGCAGCGTTTCCCCGCCTGTGGACGCGGATCCACTCGGCGATGGTGCCCAGCGGGTTGACCGACACCTGCGGAACATCGGCCTTGAGTGCTGCCTCGGCGTTGAGGATGCCGTAGCCGTACAGCGGGTCCTTGCCCGGGGCTCCTGCGTCCTTGGCCGTGGTGATGATCCTGTTAATGACCTGTTCAGCACTCATATCCGGCCACTTGGACCGGATCAGGGCGGCCACGCCGGCGACGATTGGGGTGGAGCCGGAGGTTCCGGCCCACTCCGCGTAGCCGCCACCGGGCAGGCCGCCCAGGAGGTTCTCGGCGGGCGCGGCCACACCGATGCTGATCCCCTGCGACGAAGCGTCAACGCTGGCAACGTTCTTCCGGTCCAGACCGGCGACGGTCAGGACGCCCGGGATGGTGGCGGGGGCGCCCACCTGGGTGTTGCCGCCCACCCGGTTGCCGGCCGCGGCAACGATGACCACGTCCTTCTGTTCCGCGTACAGGAAGGCGGCGTCCCAGCTTTGCGGCCACTGCGGGGTGGTGCTGCCCAGCGAAATGTTGATCACCTTGGCGCCGTTGTCCACGGCCCACCGGACGGCCTCGGGAATCTGGTCCTGGTCGCTCTTGCCCGAGGGGTTGGGCGAGCCCAGCCAGGTGGAGACCGAAAGGAGCTGTGCTTCCGGCGCCACACCCATGATGCCGTCGGGCGGTGTACCCGGCGGTCCCGGGCTGGGGCTTGGGCTGGCCGGCTGGTGGCCCCGGCCGGCAAGCATCGTGGCCACCAGGGTGCCGTGTTCGGGCTTGGAGCCCACGCTCTTTTGGCCGTCGGGCTGGCCTGAGCCGGATGCATCGTAACCGCCAACGACGGCGCCTTTAAGGTCCGGGTGCTGGGCATCGATGCCGCTGTCGATGACGGCTACCTTGACGCCTGCGCCCTTTGACACTTCCCAGGCCTTGGTGATGCCGGAATCTGCCAGCCAGTACTCCTTGTCGCGCCACTCATCGGCCCGGGCGGAGGGTGCAGTGAAGAGACCGGCGCAAAGGCAGCACGCAGCCAGGAGGACGGACATCAGGGCCGCCGCCGCCCGCGGCAAAAAGCGGAGGGAAGCTGTTGTGGAATACATGGGCCTACCCGATGCTCAGTGCGATGCCGTCGAGGATGTCGTGCTCGCTGGCCGTGGCTGCGGTAATCCTCCCGCCGGTCAGCTCCCCCATCCGTTCCAGGATCCGGCGCCACACCAGTCCCCCGGCGCCGATGACATCGACCCGCCCTGGGTGCATGTACGGCAGGGCCGAGCGTTCGTCCCGGGTCATGGTCAAGAGGTCAGTGGCGGCGGCGCGGACCTCAGCGACAGGCAGTTCCGCGCCGTGGATGGCGTCCGGCGAATATTCCGGCAGGCGCAGCGCGTGGGCGGTGATAGTGGTGACGGACCCGGCAACACCGACGACGGCGGTGGCGCGTTCCAGCGGCACGTCGCTTCCGGCGCGGGCCATGGCGGCGTCAACGTCGGCTTCCGCGGCCGCAATCTGCGCAGGGGTGGGTGGATCGTCGTGAAGGTGCCGTTCGGTGAGGCGGACGCAGCCAATATCCACGGACTTTGCCGCGGTTACGCCGTCAACTGTGCCGAGGACGAACTCGGTACTTCCCCCGCCGAGATCCACCACCAGCACCTGGTGGCCGTCCAGGATGGGCAGGACGCTGCTGGCCCCGGCAAAAGACAGCGCCGCCTCCTCGTCCCCGGAGATGACTTCCGGTTCCACGCCCAGCAGGTCCCGGATCCCGTCCACGAAGACGTCCCGGTTGCGTGCGTCGCGGCTGGCAGAGGTAGCGACGAAGCGGATCCGCTCTGCGCCGTGTTCCTTGATCAGGCGCGCATAGTCGGCGGTTGCGGCGAAGGTCCGTTCCAGTGCCTCGGGTGCCAGCTCGCCGCTGGCGTCCACGCCCTGGCCCAGCCGGACCACGCGCATCTCGCGGACCACGTCGGTGAGGCCTGCGCTGCCGTTGCCGCGGTGGATGTCCGCGATCAGGAGCCGGATGGAGTTGGTGCCGCAGTCAATGGCGGCTACGCGGGTCATTCGGCGGCCCCTGCAGTGCCGGCGGACTTCCGCACGGGCGCAGGGCGGCCAACGATTTCCGGCAGGCCCTGGGGTCCGTGGCGGCTGAGGTCCCGGGACGGTGCCTCGCCCGTGGTGTCCCAGGCGCCGTCGCAGTAGCACTTGTCCGCCGTCCACCACTCGCTGATCATTCCGATCGCCTGGTCGCCGAGGGGGTTGACGCCGGTGCCCGCTGCCAGGGAGTGGCCCACCAGGACGTGCAGACACTTGACGCGGGTGGGCATCCCGCCGGCGGAGACGCCGTCGATCTCGGGAACCGGGCCGATGCCCGAACGGTGTCCGATGGCTTCGCGGGCGGCAAGGTATTCCTCATGGGCTGCCCGGTAGGCAGCAGCCAGGCCATCGTCAGAGGCCAGCTGTTCGTTCATGGTGTTCATGACCCCTGCCGCCTCAAGCCTGGAAACCGCGGACGTAATCACCGGGTGCGTCAGATAGAAGGTGGTGGGGAACGGAGTGCCGTTGCTGAGGCGGGGTGCGGTGGCCGCCACCAGGGGGTTGCCGCAGATGCAGCGTGCCGGAATTTCCACGACGTCGCGGACGGGACGTCCCAGCTGCCTGCTCAGTACTTCAAGGTCGTGTGCTGTCGGTTGGCGGGATTCGTCCCGGGCGGCTGCCGTGTTGTGTTCCACTGTCGCGGGCCGTCCTTCCTTGTGCGGTTCAGTCTGTGGCCGCGCGCCGGATGGACTCCCACAGGGAATCCACCCACGGCAGATCGGCGGGGTCTTGTGCTGCTGCGCCGGTGGGGCTACTGCTTTCTCCGGCCGGCTCATCGCTGCCAAAAACCCAGTAGCCGGTTTCGCCCGGCATAACCATGTTAATGCGGTCGCGGGCCTGCTGCTTGACGTAGTTGGGGTCCTGCCAGCGCGAAACCTGCTGGCGGAGGGCGTCGCCTTCGGCCTGGCGGGCTGCGATATCGGCGTGCAGCGCGTCGATTTCGGCCTTCTTGTCGAAGAAGATCTTCACCGTGGGTGCGAGCATGATGGTGATGGCAATCATCACCACGGCCAGCGCGAGCATGCGCCCGGAGAACGCCTTGGCGGGGACGGGGTGCTGCTGCCCGTCTTCGCTGGCCCGGGTGTCCTTGCTGTCCGTGGAACTGCTGCCCTTGCGTGCGGCGGCGGGCTTGGATTTGGCGGAATCCCCCGCCCTTCCGGCGCCGGACTGGCCGGAAGCTCCTTGCCCATGGTTACCCTTTGGCCGTGCCGTGTCCGTGGCGGCCGTTCCCTTGGCCGGCCGGAAATCCGCCCGTATGACGTCGGCACCGCCGGAGGGACCGTCGTCGGCCGTTTCCTTGGCTGGACGGGTGGGGGCGACCTTGGGAACTTTGGGGCGGCGGGTAGCCATGACACTCCTGAAACGCAGCCTGCCGGGGCCGCCACTATCTGTGCTGGACAACACTTCTGGGACAACTGCTGCTGGAAACAACAGCGGTGGCTATGGTCTTTCAACCATAGCCACCGCGGAAGGGTTTGGGCGGTTACTAGCCCTTGAAACGCGGGAAGGCGCTGCGTCCGGCGTAGCGTGCGGCGTCGTCCAGTTCCTCTTCGATGCGCAGCAGCTGGTTGTACTTGGCAACGCGCTCGGAGCGGGCAGGGGCGCCGGTCTTGATCTGGCCGGCGTTGGTGGCCACCGCAATGTCGGCGATGGTGGTGTCCTCGGTTTCGCCGGAGCGGTGCGAGGTGATGGTGGTGTAACCGGCGCGCTGTGCGAGGCTGACCGCATCCAGGGTCTCGGTCAGCGAGCCGATCTGGTTGACCTTGACCAGCAGGGAGTTGGCGGTCTTGGTGTCGATGCCGCGCTGCAGGATGGCGGGGTTGGTGACGAACAGGTCGTCGCCCACCAGCTGGACCTTGTCGCCGATGGTGTCGGTGAGGGTCTTCCAGCCTTCCCAGTCGTTCTCGTCCAGCGGGTCCTCGATGGAGACCAGCGGGTAGGCGTCCACGAGCTCGGCGTAGTAGGCGCTCATCTCGGTGGCGGACAGGGCCTTGCCTTCGAACTGGTAGGCACCGTCCTTGTAGAACTCGGAGGAGGCGACATCCAGGGCCAGGGCGATGTCCTTGCCCGGGGTGTAGCCGGCGTTCTTGATGGCTTCCTGGATCAGGTCCAGGGCGGCGCGGTTGGACGGCAGGTTGGGGGCGAAGCCGCCCTCGTCGCCGAGGCCGGTGGAGAGGCCCTTCTCCTTCAGGACGGACTTGAGGTTGTGGTAGACCTCCACGCCCCAGCGCAGGCCCTCGGAGAAGGTTTCGGCGCCGATGGGGGCGATCATGAATTCCTGGATGTCGACGTCGGAGTCGGCGTGGGAGCCACCGTTGAGGATGTTCATCAGCGGCACGGGCAGGACGTGCGCGTTGGGGCCGCCCAGGTACTTGTAGAGCGGCAGGTCAGCGGAGGCTGCGGCTGCGTTGGCGACTGCCAGGGAGACGCCCAGGATGGCGTTCGCGCCCAGCTTGCCCTTGTTGGGGGTGCCGTCCAGGTCCAGCATGGCCTGGTCGATGCTGCGCTGGTCCGTGGCGTCGAAGCCGGTCAGGGCGGGGGCAATCTGGTCGATCACAGCGTCGACGGCCTTCTGCACGCCCTTGCCCAGGTAGCGGCCCTTGTCGCCGTCGCGCAGTTCGACAGCCTCGTGCTCACCGGTGGAGGCACCGGAGGGAACCGCCGCGCGGCCGATCTGGCCGTCGGACAGCAGGACTTCAACTTCTACGGTGGGGTTGCCGCGGGAATCGAGGATCTCGCGGGCGTGGATGGCATCGATAAGCGCCATGAATTTGCTCCTTATGGGCGATTAACGGGGGGAATCAGGCAGAAAACTCGACGTACTCGTCACCGACTAGCGTAGTCGAGAGTGCTCCGGGTTACTCAAACCGGTCACGGGCCGGACGTCATGATGGCGCGTGGTCACTTTGGTCCCCCTGGCCACGCTGGTAGCGGCGGACGGCGGCCCGCAGGGCACGTTCGGCGTCCATGCCGTTGTCCCGGGCGGAGCGCACGACGGCGAGCAGCAGGGTTCCGAGCTCGTCCTCGCTTTCGGGGATTGGCGCCCCCGCCGGCAGCTCCAGGCCGGCACGGGCAGCGCGGTCCAGCGACTTTTGCGCTTTGGCAAGCGCAGGGAGGGCCTCCGGAATTCCTTCGAAGGCTCCGCGGCGCTCGGGGCGTTCGGCCCGCTTGACCGCATCCCACTTCTGCTCGATCTCCGCCACGGTGGCGGGAAAGCTGTCCTGCAGGGACCCGTCCGGCCTGAAGACGTGCGGGTTGCGGCGGACCATCTTGGCACCCAGGCCGCGCGCCACGTCGTCGAACGTGAACGCGCCGCGCTCCTCTGCCAAACGGGCGTGGAGCACTACCTGGAGCAGGACGTCACCCAGCTCGCCCTGAAGCTCGGCGTCCGGGTGGCCCTCCTCGATGGTTTCGGCCACCTCATAGGCCTCCTCAAGGAGGTACTCCACCAGCGATGCGTGGGTCAGTGCGCCCATCCAGGGACAGTGCTGGCGCAACTGCGCCAGCACTGTGACCAGGCGTTCAATGGGTGTTTGGTCAGCCAAGGTTGGCGTAGGCGTCGTTGATGTATTCCACCAGCGCTTCCTTTTCCTCCAGCGGCAGGAAGGACGCCTCGGCGGCGTTGAGGGTGAGCTCGAGCAGGTCGTCGAGGTCGTAGTCGAAGGTTTCCACCAGCAGGTTGAACTCGTCCGTCAGGGTGACACCGCTCATCAGGCGGTTGTCGGTGTTGATGGTGACGTTGAAGCCCAGCTGGTAGAGCATGTCCAGCGGGTGGCTTTCGATCCCTTCGCCGAATTCAGCGATCGCGCCGGTCTGGAGGTTGGAGGAGGGGCAGATTTCCAGGGCGATGCCGCGGTCACGGACCCAGCTGGAGAGATCGCCAAGGGTGACCAGGCCAACGGTGTCCCCCGCTTCCTCGTCGTCGTCGAACTCCACCATGATGTCCTCGGCGATGCGGACGCCGTGGCCCAGCCGCAGGGCGCGGCCGTCCACCAGGGCCGACTGGATGCTCTCCAGCCCGGCTGCTTCACCGGCGTGCACGGTGGCGGGGAAATTGTGCTGGGCAAGGTACGTGAAAGCGTCCTTGAAGCGGCTGGGCAGGAAGCCGTCCTCGGCGCCGGCGATGTCAAAGCCCACGGCGCCCTTGTTGCGGTGGCGGATGGCCAGTTCGGCGATCTCCTGGCCGCGGTCGGCGTGGCGCATGGCGGTGATCAGCTGGCCCACCTGGATCTCGCGGCCGGTCTCGGACACGGCCTCGACACCGGCCTCCAGTCCTTCCTGCACAGCTTCGACGACTTCATCCAGGCTGAGCCCCTTCTGGAGGTGCTGCTCAGGTGCCCACCTGACTTCGCCGTACACCACGCCGTCGTCTGCGAGGTCCTCCACGAATTCCTTCGCCACCCGGAACAGGCCGTCATAGGTCTGCATGACGGCTACCGTGTGGTCGAACGTCTCCAGGTAGCGGACCAGTGAGCCGGAGTCTGCTGATTCGCGGAACCACTGCCCCAGTGCCACCGGATCCGTTGAAGGCAGCGTGTGGCCAACGGCTTCTGCCAGCTCGATGATGGTGGCCGGGCGGAGTCCTCCGTCCAAGTGGTCGTGCAGGGAAACCTTGGGCAGGCTCTTCAGGTCAAAATCGATGGCAGGGGCGGCGTCAACAATGGGCTCAGTCACGTTCCCACCTTAGGGTGGGGCGGAGTTCAAAGCCAGCCGTCCAAAGCCGGCTGCTACTTGGCGGCGGGGCCCGCCTCTGCCGACGGCACCACGAAGGCCTGCGTGCCGGGCCGGCCCTCGTGGCCGGAGCCGGAGGATCCTTCGCTCCAGCCGTCCGCGTCCGGCGTATCGTCACGTCCCAGCCGTTTGTGCCACCAGCGCAGCAGGTGGTCGATGACGACGCCCAGGACGATGGCGAACACGACTGCGATGCCCGCGCTGAGCAGCGGGTTGTGGTGAAGCCACGGGAAGGAGCTGGCCAGCAGGCCGATGCCGAGGGAGTAGCCCACCCAGGTAAGGCAGGCGAAGGCGTCGAACACAAAGAACCTGCGGTGCGAGAAACCTGTGCTGCCGGCGACGTAGTTGACGGCCACCCGGCCCCAGGGGATGTAGCGGGCAGTGAAGATCAGCACAGCCCCGCGCTTTTCAAGCTCATAGCGGGCCCATGCGAAAACTTTCCGGACCTTGGGCTTGCGCATCCACCCCCACCGGTCCAGGCCGATCCTGCGGCCGAGCATGTAGGCCATGTTGTCCCCGGCGATGGCGCCGACCAGCGCCGTGACACCCAGGATCCAGAGGTTGGGTTCGCCGCTGTGCCGGGAGAACGCAGCAAGAGCGACGATGAGGGTCTCGCTGGGGACCACCATGGCGAAGCCGTCCACGAAGAAGAACACCAGCAGGACGGGGTAGATCCACCACTGGCCCGCTGCATGGAGCACGGCCTCATTAATAAACTCCACGCGGTGTTGCTCCTGTATGAAAAATGACACAGCCAATGTGCCGCAGCCAAAGCGGAAATCGTTCCTAAGTGTCCCACGCGCCGGGGCCTGTCCGCTACGCCCCAATGCCCGGAATTACCCCTTAAACGCGCCGGTCAGGCCCCGGGTTCCCGGATCCGTTCCACCACGTTGGGTTTGCCGCGGAATTTGTTGATCACCAGGTCCACCACAATGCCCAGCGCCACGGCGCAGACGATGGCGATTGCGGCACCCAGGAGGTGGTTGTCCTCAAACCACTGGCCGAAGAACAGTCCGATCGCCACCGAGTAGGTGGCCCACAGGCTGGCGGAAAGGACGGTCAGCCCCACGAACCGCAGATGGGGATAGTGGGTGACCCCGGCGGTGAGGTTGACGGCAACCCTGCCGATCGGGACGAAGCGCGCCACCAGGATCAGCGACGCCGGCCGCTTCCGCAGCTCACGGCCTGCCCAACGGAAAGCGGCCTGCATGCGCGGGCCGCGCATCCACGCCCATCGTGTGGTGCCCACACGGCGTCCCAGGAGGTAGGCGACGTTGTCCCCGGAGAAGGCCCCGGCTGCAGCCACCACGGCCAGGAGCAGCGGGTTGGGAACCTCTGCGGTGGCCGCTACCGCCGCGAGGCCCACCACCACGGACTCGCTGGGGACTGGCGGAAAAAAGCCGTCAATGATGCAGCAGGCCAGCACGAGGACCAGCACCCATGGCTGTCCTGCGGCGGCGAGGATGAAGTCATTGATGGCCTGCATGGGTCCCTACGCTATGCGGTCGATGATGAGCTGCTGGGCAGGCCGTGAACCTTCCGGAGCGATAACCACGGCGTGTTCCAGTGCCTCGCGTGCACGGGCGAACCGCTCCGGAGTATCGGTGAGCAGCGTCATCAGCGGCTCCCCTGCGCGGACTGTGGCACCCGGCTTGGCGTGCATGCGCACTCCCGCCCCGGCCTGCACCGGGTCCTCCTTCCGTGCGCGGCCGGCACCCAGGCGCCACGCGGCTACGCCAACGGCGAGCGCGTCCAGTTCCACCAGCACCCCATCGGCAGGGGCATACACAACTTCGGATTCCCTGGCCACCGGCAGGGATGCCCGCGGGTCGCCGCCCTGGGCCGAGATCATCCGGTTCCAGACGTCCATGGCCCTGCCGTCCTTCAGGGCGGTTGCGGGATCGGCGTCGTGCACTCCCGCTGCGGAGAGCATTTCTTCGGCGAGCCGCACTGTCAGCTCCACCACGTCATCAGGACCGCCGCCGGCCAGGACCTCCAGCGATTCCTCCACTTCGATGGCGTTGCCGGCAGTGAGGCCAAGCGGGGTGTCCATGTTGGTCAGCAGCGCAACGGTGTTGACTCCGGCGTCCTTGCCGAGAGCCACCATGGTTTCGGCGAGTTCGCGGGCCTTTGCTTCGTCCTTCATGAACGCGCCGCTGCCCACCTTGACGTCCAGGACCAGCGAACCGGTGCCCTCGGCGATCTTCTTGCTCATGATCGATGACGCGATCAGCGGGATGGCCTCCACCGTGCCGGTGACATCCCGCAGCGCGTACAGCTTCTTGTCCGCGGGGGCCAGGCCCGCACCGGCGGCACAAATCACCGCGCCCACATCCTGGAGCTGGGCAAGGATCTCATCGTTGCTGAGGTTGGCCCGCCAGCCGGGGATCGATTCCAACTTGTCCAGAGTGCCCCCGGTGTGGCCCAGGCCCCGTCCGGACAGCTGCGGCACTGCGACGCCGAACACCGCCACCAGCGGGGCCAGCGGCAGGGTGATCTTGTCCCCCACCCCACCCGTGGAGTGCTTGTCCGTGGTGTACTTCAGGCCGCCGTCGGGACGCCGGAGGCTGGAGAAATCCATCCGCTCACCGGAGGCGATCATGGCCGCCGTCCAGCGGGCAATTTCGGCCCGGTCCATGCCGTTGAGCAGGATGGCCATGTTCAGGGCCGCCATCTGCTCGTCAGCAATGGCCCCGCGGGTGTAGGCGTCGATGGTCCAGTCGATCTGCTCGGGGCTCAGCGTCCCCTTGTCCCGCTTGGTGCGGATGATGTCGACGGCGTCGAACGCTTCGGCGGTGCTGTTCGGTGTTCGGTTCTCGGTCACCGGGTCTCCTCCAGGTGTTCTGGACCAAAAGCGTCGGGCAGCACCTGGTCCATGGTTTTGATGCCTTGGGTAGTCATAAGCTGCATGTCCGGGGCACGGAATTCGTACAGCAGCTGGCGGCACCGGCCACAGGGCATAAGGACGTTTCCCTCCCCGTCCACGCAATAGAACGCCCGCAGCAGGCCGCCGCCGGTCATCTGCAGGTTCCCCACCAGGGCACATTCGGCGCAGAGGGTGAGCCCGTAGCTGGCGTTCTCCACGTTGCAGCCACTGACGATCCTGCCGTCCCCGGTGAGCGCCGCAGCGCCTACCGGGAACTTCGAGTACGGGGCGTAGGCATTCTTCATGGCGGCGACTGCCGCTGCCTCCAGGGCTGCCCAGTCCACAGCCTGTGCGTTGTTGTCCAGCTGTGCATTTTCCATAGCGGTCATCCCTTGACGTAGGGGATGCCGCTGGCGGCCGGTCCCCTGGATTTGCCCACCAGGCCGGCGACTGCGAGCACGGTGACCAGGTAGGGCAGCATGGCCATGAACTGGCTGGGCACGGGCGTGCCGATGATGGTGACGATGCTCTGCAGGTTATCGGCGAATCCGAACAGGAGGGCGGCGAAGAAGGCACCCACCGGGTTCCAGCGTCCGAAGATCAGGGCGGCCAAGGCAATGAAGCCGCGGCCTCCGGAAATTTCCTTGGTGAAGCTGTCGATGGCGACAAGGGTGAAGAACGAGCCGCCGATGCCGGCGACGGCACCGCCAAGGGTGACGTTCCAGAACCGGGTGGCGTTGACGTTGATGCCCAGGGTGTCCGCCGCCTGCGGGTGCTCCCCCACAGCGCGGACACGCAGGCCCCACCTGGTCTTGAACAGTCCCACCCAGACCACCGCGACGGCGACGTACATGAGGTATCCCACCAACGACTGCCGGAACAGGATTGGCCCGATGATCGGGATGCTGGAGAGGACCGGAATGTCGATGACGTCCAGGCCGGGCGGCGAGTTGAACTGGGCCTTGTTGGCCTGCATGACGGTGCTGAAGAGGAAGCCGGTCACGCCGGAGACCAGCACGTTCAGGACGACGCCGACAATGATCTGGTTAACCAGGTACTTGATGCTGAACAGCGCCAGGACCATGGACACCACCGCGCCGGCTATGGCGGCCGCCAGCAGCCCGACCAAAGCACTCTTGGTCATGCTGGCAACGATGGCCGCGGTGAAGGCCCCGCCCAGGAGTTGCCCTTCAATGGCGATGTTCACCACTCCAACGCGCTCGCACAGGACACCGGAGAGCGAACCGAACACGAGTGGGACGGCCAGCGTGACCGACCCGGCGATGAGGCCA
Source organism: Arthrobacter sp. E1SS-5 (assembly GCF_057073715.1). Classification (NCBI taxonomy): domain Bacteria; kingdom Bacillati; phylum Actinomycetota; class Actinomycetes; order Micrococcales; family Micrococcaceae; genus Arthrobacter; species Arthrobacter sp. E1SS-5. The sequence continues at coordinate 1,226,822 of NZ_CP172703.1, read as the reverse complement.
GCCAACGAGATCGCGGGAGTGCGGGCGCCGCCCACCACCCAGATAAGGAACGCGGCCACAAAGATCACGATGAACGTGACGGGCAGCCATCCGGGAACAGGCTGGTTCCTCGTCTTCAAATAGAGTGCGTAACCAGCCAAGGCAACGAGGAGTACCGACAGCGTGATGCCGCCGGCAAAGGCGCTGATTTCCAGCGCCGGGAGCTGGAAGAAGTCACCCTCGGTGGAGATGCCGAAGCTTGCCGTCTGCTGGGGAGCCAGGAGTCCGAAAAACACCAGGGAGATCAACGCGAACACGGTGAGCAGGACGGGGGTCTTCCAGCTGACCGGTTTGCCCGCAGGCGCCGCGGAGCGGGTGTCCGCCGTGGAGCCACCGGGCTGGGGGTTGCCTGGCCTGGACGATGAAACTGCTGTGCTCATGCGGCACCTCCGGTTGTGGCTGCCTGCCCGGACTTGGCTGCGCGCGCGGGCTTCCTGCGCCGGGGATTCAGGCCGAAAACGGCCCGGACCAGCGGCGGTGCGGCGATGAAAAGGACAATTAGGGACTGGACCACCAGGACGATGTCGATGGGGGTGCCGGTCTGGATCTGCATCTGGACCGCCCCGGCGCGGAAGGCTCCGAACAGCAGGCCGGCAGCGAAGGTGCCCCACGGCGTCGAACGCCCCAGCAGGGCAACCGTGATGGCGTCAAACCCGTACGTGGCGGCCACGCCGTCGGTCAGCACCTTTTCGGTGCCGGCAACCTGCGCCACGCCGGACATGCCGGCCAAGCCGCCCGCGATGGCCATGACCAGGATGGTGGAGCGGGAGACGTTGATGCCGGCGGTCTGCGCAGCCTTGGGGTTGGCACCCACTGCCCGAAACTCGAAGCCCAGCGTGGACCGGTTCAGGAGCCACCAAACCAGGACGGTGGCGGCGATGGCCAGGAGGAAGCCCAGGTGCAGCCGGTACTGGCTGCCCAGGATCTGCGGGTACACAGCACTGGGATCCAGGATGGGTGAAATGGGGTTGGACTCCCCCGGACGCTGGAATGCCGGGGTGTTCAGCAGGTAGCGCAGGAAGTAGAGCGCAATGTAATTGAACATGATGGTCAGGATGACTTCATGGGCTCCGGTCCGGGCTTTCAGCAGGCCCACCAGTCCCGCCCAGAGGGCGCCACCGACGATTCCGGCCACGAGCACCAGCAGCAGGTGCAGGCCGAACGGCAGGTGCAGTGCGAAGCCCACCCAGGCCGCCAGGATGCCTGCCACGATGATCTGGCCCTGTGCACCGATGTTGAACAGGCCCGCCCGGAAGGCCAGCGCGACGCCCAGGCCGGCAGTGATCAGCGGCGTGGCGATGGTGAGGGTTTCCATGAAGGGGGCAAACTGCGCGGCCACGCCGTTGCCCCGGGGGTTGAACACCGATCCCTGGAACAGTGCGATGTAGGAGCGGGTGGCGGCGTTCCATACCGCAGTGAGCATGTCCGTGGGCCTGGCGAAGAAGTAGCCGGACGTGGTGGCCACTTGCTTGTCCGTGATTGCGATGAGCAGGCCGCCGATGATCAGCGCCAGCAGCACCGCCAGGACCGACACCATGCCGCTGCCGGTAAAGATCCGGCGCAGCACGGTCTCGGAGCCACCCGGCAATTGTCCGCTTTGGGCCGTGGCCGGAACCGCCGAGGGCTGCATGGCCCCGCCGGCAGTGTCCACCGCCACCACCGCGGCTGTTTCTTCGACGGCCGGAGCCGCGGCATCCCGCGTGGTGTCAGCACCCTGCTGGTTCTCTTGGGCATGCTTGGGGGAAGGCTGGTCAGGCATGGTCGGCTCCCTCGGCGTTGGAGGTGGGGGCCGGCGTACCGGCCTGCGGGGTGTGTGCGTGCTCTTCCGGCGGTATGCCTGCCATCATGAGGCCCAGGATGTCCCGGCTGGTCCCGGAGGGAACCGTGCCCACCAGCCTGCCCTTGTAGAGCACCGCGATGCGGTCAGCCAGTTCCATGACTTCGTCCAGCTCGGTGGAAATGATCATCACGGGGGTTCCCTGGTCACGCTCGGCAACGATCCGCCGGTGCAGGAACTCGATGGAGCCAACGTCCACGCCGCGGGTGGGCTGGGAGGCGATGAACAGGCGCAAGGGGCGGGACAGTTCCCGGGCCATCACGAGCTTTTGCTGGTTGCCGCCGGAAAGTGTTCCCGCGGCGGATGCGGCGGAGGGTGCGCGCACGTCGAATTCCCCGATGCGTGCCTTGGCGTTTTCCATGATTTTCGCCGGGCTCATGCTGATCCCCTTGGCGAACGGCGGCTTGTCATAAAGGTCCAGGATCAGGTTCTCGGCCACGGAGAAGGTGCCCACCAGCCCGTCCACGGTGCGGTCTTCGGGAACAAAGCCAACCCCCGCGTCCAGGACTTCCTTGACGGACCGGCCCACCAGTTCCTTGCCGTCCAGGACGATGGAGCCGGTAACGCGGTCCTGCAGGCCCAGGATGGCTTCGGTGAGTTCGGTCTGCCCGTTGCCCTGCACCCCGGCGATGGCCAGGATCTCACCGCGCTTGATGTGGAAGCTGAGGTGGTCCACCACGTGCTGGCCGTTGGGCGCCACGACGGTAAGGTCGCTGACTTCGAATGTGGTTTCCTTGGGCTGGGCAGGGGCTTTGTCCAGGTTCAGGCTGACGGCCCGGCCCACCATCATTGAGGCGAGTTCGGTGGTGGAAGCGGCAGGATCCGCGGTGCCTACCACCTTGCCACGCCGGATCACGGTGATGGTGTCCGAAACTTCCTTGACCTCGCGCAGCTTGTGCGAGATGAACACGATGGAGGTGCCGCGCGACTTGAGCTGGCGCATGATGTCCAGGAGTTCGTCGGTCTCCTGTGGCGTCAGTACGGCCGTGGGTTCGTCGAGGATGAGGACCTTGGCGTTGCGCACCAGGGCCTTGATGATTTCGACCCTTTGCTGCACGCCCACCGGCAGGTCCTCCACCAGGGCGTCCGGGTCCACGTCGAAGCCGTATTGGTCTGAAATTTCCTTGATGCGCTGCCTGGTTTGGTCCAGGTTGAGGAAGCCTGCGGCTTTGGTGGGCTCGGCACCGAGTGCAACGTTTTCCGCCACGGTGAACACCGGCACCAGCATGAAGTGCTGGTGCACCATGCCGATGCCCGCGGCCATGGCGTCGCCCGGGCCGCGGAAGCTGACGGGCTTGTCATCGACGAGGATTTCGCCCTCGGTGGGCTCGTAGAGCCCGTAGAGCACGTTCATCAGGGTGGACTTGCCCGCCCCGTTTTCTCCAAGGAGGCAGTGGATCTGTCCCGGCTCAACCACCACGTCGATGTGGTCGTTGGCCAGCAGCGTGCCAAAGCGTTTAGTGATCCCTCGAAGCTCAAGTTTCAAAACTCTGACCAATCTCGAAGCGCCCGGTGATCAGACCGGGCGGGATATGTGGCTGCAGCACCAGCCTAGTGGCTGCAGTCCCGGGAGGAGCCGGCCGTGCGCGGTAAACGTTCGGCCAGCAAAAAGCGCCACCGCCCGGCCAGTGGGTGACGGGCCGGCGGCGGCGCTTCCTGTAATGGATCAGGCCTTGGGGCTTGCTGCGGACTCAACCTTCAGCTTGCCGTCCACAATGTCCTTCTTGATCTTCTCGAGGTCGGACTTCAGTTCCGCGGGGACCTGGGAATCGAGGTCGTGGAAGGGTGCCAACTGCACGCCGTCGTTGGCAAGGGTGCCTACGTACGGAGTGTTGTTGAACTTGCCGTCCTTGTCCTCGGTAACCACGGTTTCCACGGCCTCGCCCATCTGCTTCATGACGGAGGAGAGCATGATGCCCTTGTAGTCCGGTGCGGTGAGGTAGCCGTCGGAGTCAACCCAGATGAGCTTGACGTCCTTGCCGGCAGCCTTGGCCTCGTTGAGCGCGGCTCCCGCACCCTTGCCAACCGGACCGGCCACGGGCATAACGATGTCCGCGCCCTGGTCCAGGAAGTTCTTGGTCAGCTGCTTGCCAACGTCCTGCTTTTCGAAGTCGCCCGTGAAGCTGCCGTCCTGGGAGTCCTTGTTCCAGCCGAGCAGCTTGACGTTCTTGCCCTTTTGCTGGTTGTAGTACTTCACGCCGTCGGCGTAGCCGTCCATGAAAATGGTCACGGTGGGGATCTTGATTCCGCCGAAGGTGGCCACGGTGCCGGTCTTGGTGGTTCCTGCTGCCAGGTAGCCGGCCAGGAATGCGGCCTGTGCGGTGTCGTAGATGATGGGCTTGACGTTGCTGATGGGCTGGTCGTAGCCGAAGTCGATAATGGCGAAGTGCTTGTCCGGGTTGGCGGTGGCCTGGGCCTTGGTGGCGTCACCGAGCAGGAAGCCCACGGTGATGGTCAGGTTGCAGCCGGCCGTGACCATGGCGCGCAGGTTTGGCTCGAAGTCGTTGTTGGTCTTGGACTCGATCTGGTTGACCTTGATGCCAAGGTCCTTCTCGGTCTTCTTCAGGCCCTCGTAGGAGGACTGGTTGAAGGACTGGTCGTCGAACCCACCGGAGTCGGACACGATGCAGCCGGTGTAGTCGCTGGCCCCTGCTGACGGGGTGCTTCCGGCCTCGGGGGCGGCACCGCAGGCGGTGAGCACAAGCGCGGACGCACCGAGGGTGGCCACGCCTGCCATTGAACCGCGCTTGAAGACGGCACGGAGTGTTTTCTTCAATTTTCCTCCAGGGGATGATGCGAGTGGCGCTACGGGCTGGAATTCAATGAGGGTGACGTTTCGGCGCTGAAATTTTGGTTTCACTGAAGGCACGCAGCATGCGCCGGAGCGCAGTGATGGCACCTACTTTAGTGGCCTGCGACACGTCCCAATAGCACGCCGGGAGTCCATCCGGAGGATTGTTTACAAGTTGTTACCAAGCAGTAGGGGCACCGCTGAATGTGGTGCCCCTACTGCTTGTGCGTCGGCCTGGCGGCTACAGTCGGACGAGCATTTTCCCGGTGTTTGCCCCATCCAGGAGGTCCATGAAGGCCTGCGGCGCGTTCTCCAGCCCGTCCACGATCGTCTCGTCGTAGCGCACGGTCCCGTCGGCCAGCCAACCGGCCATTTTCTCCGCGAACTCGGCGGCGTGCTGGCGCTGCCCGCCTACCAGGAAACCGCGCAGGGTGAGTTGCTTGCCGATTGCCTGCATCAGGTTGTGCGGCGCAGGGGTGGGTTCGGTGGAGTTGTACTGTGCGATGGCACCGCACATGGCCACACGGCCGCCCACATTGAGGACCGCCAGGGCGGCCTCCAGGTGCTCACCGCCCACATTGTCGAAGTAGACGTCGATGCCCGCCGGGCCTGCCGCCTTCTCCAGCTGCTCCACGACGGGACCGTCGTGGTAGTCGAAGGCGGCGTCGAAGCCGAGCTCCAGGAGGCGTGCCACCTTGGCGGGCGAGCCTGCGGAGCCGATGACCCGTGAGGCGCCCATGGCTTTGGCGATCTGCCCCACCAGGGAGCCCACCGCGCCCGCTGCGCCCGAGACGAAGACGGCGTCACCGGGCTTGAACTCCGCAACCTTCAACAGCCCGGTGTACGCCGTGAGCCCGGTCATGCCCAGGGCACCAAGGAAAGCGGAAGCGGGCGCCAGGTCGGTGCGTGCCGGGGTGGCAGCGCTGCCGTCCACCACGGCGTACTCGCGCCAACCAAGGGAATGGACGACGACGTCGCCCTCCTTGTGTGCCGACGAACGGGACGCGACCACCTCGCCCACCGCGCCGCCGTCGAGCGCTTTGCCCACGGCGAAGGGGGCGGAGTAGGACTTGACGTCATTCATGCGGCCGCGCATGTAGGGGTCCACGGACATGAAGAGGTTGCGCACCAGGATCTGGCCGTCTTCAAGCGCGGGCAGCGCGGACTCTGCCAGTTCGAAGTTGTCGCCGGTGGGACGCCCCACAGGACGGGAGGCGAGCCGGATTTCACGGGTGGTGGTTGCCAGGGCTGTGCTCATGCTGCGTACTCCAGAATCTTGAGGTCGACGTTGATGTTGCCGCGGGTGGCATTCGAATAGGGGCATACCTGATGTGCCTTGGCCACCAGGTCCTCTGCGGTGGCGAGATCCAGGGCGGGGAGGGCGATTTCCAGCTCGGCGGCCAGCCCAAAGCCTGCGCCGCCGTCCAACTGCCCCAGGTGGATCTTCGCTGCCACTGCAGAATCCGTCAGGTCCGCGCCGGCCTTGCGGCCCACCAGGCGAAGGGCTGAGTGGAAGCAGGCGGCGTATCCAGCGGCGAAGAGCTGTTCGGGGTTGGTGCCCTGGCCGTTGCCGCCCAGTTCGACGGGGCTGGCCAGGTCCACTGCCAGCCTGCCGTCGTTGCTGCGCGCGGTACCGTCGCGCCCTTCGCCGGAGGCAAGCGCCTCGGCGGTGTAGAGAGTCTTCACGAAAGATGTCCGTCCTGTTGTGGGATGGTGCAGGGTTTAGCGCCGGGGGTTACAGCGACTAAAGCGATTGATGCAGTGCGGCCGTGAGCTTGCCCAGGGTGGCCCTCAGTTGTTCGAGTTCGTCCAGGGAAAGCCCGGCGGCGTCAGCCAGCCGCTGCGGGATGGCACTGGCCGGGCCGCTCAGGCTTCGCCCGGCCGGAGTCAGGTGGATGGCGACGCGGCGCTCATCCTCGCCGGACCGCCGGCGCTCCACGAGCCCGAGTACTTCCAGGCGCTTGAGGAGCGGGGACAGGGTGCCTGAGTCCAGTCCGAGTTCCCCGCCGAGTTCCTTCACGCCGCGCGGCTCGCTTTCCCACAGCACCAGCATCACCAGGTACTGCGGGTAGGTAAGCCCCAGTTCGTCGAGGATGGGCCGGTAGACCGCCGTGGCGGCCCGGGAGGCTGAGTACAACGCAAAACAGACTTGCCGGTCCAGGCGGGGCGCTTCGGTCATGAATCAACCGTAGCGCACAACTAAATTGTGCACAACTTACCTGAGGCAAGGCAGCCAAGCTTAGGCCGCCGTCGTGCTGTCCCGACGACGGGCCGCGCCTTTTGGTGGCGGGCCCACCCACGGATGGCGGAGCTACGGGATGGAGGGCTGCTCGAGGTCCCGGATGGTCCGCAGGGCCGCGGCGGTGAGCACCCGGATGCCCAGGCCCAGGGAGCGCTCGTCCAGGATGTAGTCGCCCCGGTGGAGGTCGTAGTCCTCGCCGCCGGGTGTCTTGGTGCCCAGGCGCATCATTGCTCCGGGAAGCTCGGCCAGGAACCAGGCAAAGTCCTCGCCGCCCATGGACTGCGGGGTGAGCACCACTGCGCTTTCGCCGATTTCAGCGCGGGCAGCGGCCTCGATCAGTGCCGTCTCGTGTTCGGAGTTCACCACCGGCGGCACTCCCCTGGTGTGCTCCAGGTGCACATCCACGCCGTAAGGCGCGGCCACTTGGTGGACCACCTCGTCAAGGAGCTCGCCGGCGGCGTGCCAGGCTTCCCGGTCCAGGCAGCGCATGGTGCCTGCCATGTAGCCGGAGCCGGGAATGGCGTTGGGCGCGGAGCCTGCGGTGATCTGCCCCCACACCACGGACACGCCACTTCGGACGTCCACGCGGCGGGACAGAACGGCCGGCACATTGACCGCAATCTGGGCCAGGGCGAACACCAGGTCCTCGGTGAGGTGCGGCCGAGAGGTGTGGCCGCCCCGGCCGGAGAGTTCGATCCGGATGGTGTCGGAGGCGGACGTGATGGCGCCGATCCGGGTTCCCACCTTGCCCACCTCGATCCGGGGGTCGCAGTGCAATGCCAGAATCCGCGGAACGCCCTCCAGGACACCCTGCTCGATGCACGAGTGCGCGCCGCCGGGCATGGTCTCTTCCGCGGGCTGGAAGATGATCCGGACGGTGGCGCCGAGGGGCGACTCCTGGTGCATGCGGTTCAGGACCAGGGCGATGCCCAGCATGGTGGTGGTGTGCACGTCGTGGCCGCAGGCGTGCGTGACGCCATGGTTCTTCGACGCGAACGGCAGGCCCGTTTCCTCGATGATCGGCAGGGCATCGATGTCGCCCCGCAGCGCGGTGGCGATGGGGCCTTCACCCACGTCAACCGTCAGCCCGGTGCCTTCCAAGCGGCGGGGGCTCAGGCCGGCGGCTTCCAGCCGCTCGGCAAGCTTGTCGGTGGTGCGGAACTCCTTAAAGGACAGTTCCGGGTGCGCATGGAGGTCCCGGCGGAATTCGATCAGTTCCGGCAGGAGCGGTTCGAGCCACGGAGCCACCAGGGCGGTGGGCTCGGCTTCAGTCGTGTAATTGCGCACTGCTTCACTCTAGCGACGGTACGGGCATAAGCACCCATTCACTGACGCCGCATTACATCCGGAACCTGCCGGCACCCGAAGGGGCCGGCAGGTTCCAAGGTCAGAGGACGTCCGTGTCCCCGCTTGCCTTGAGGGCATCCACGGCGGCCTTTACGCGCTGCGAGTTGGCCATGGTGGTCACCAGCAGGGCATCGGGGGTATCGACGATGACAACGTCCTGGATGCCGATCAGGGCGATGACGCGCTTGGTGTCGGTGACCACCACGCCGCTTGAGTTCTCGGTGAAAACGCGGGCACCTTCGCCAAGGACAGTGACGTCGTCCACTTCCTTGGCGCTGTTCAGCCGGCCCACGGAGGCGAAGTCGCCGACGTCGTCCCAGCGGAAGGTTCCGGGCACGACGGCGACGTCCCCGGCTTCGGCGGCGGGCTCGGCCACTGCGTAGTCGATGGCGATCTTCGGCAGGGTGGGCCAGATGCGCGCGGTGACCTCGTCACGCTGCGGGGTGTCCCAGGCACGGGCGATTTCCTGCAGGCCCTGGAACAGCTCCGGCTGGTTGGCTTCGAGGTGCTTGAGCATCAAGGACACGGGCGCCACGAACATGCCGGCGTTCCATACGTAGTCACCGCTGTCCACGTACTGCTGGGCCACCACTTCGTCCGGCTTCTCGACGAACTCCACCACGTCGTGGGCACTGGGAGCGCCTTCGATGTTCAGCGCCTTGCCGGAACGGATGTAGCCGAAACCCGTGGACGGGTGGGTGGGCTTGATGCCGATGGTCACGATCTTGCCGGCGGCGGCCGTGTGGATCGCCTCGCGGACGGCCTGCTGGAACAGGTGGTCCGGGCTGATCACCTGGTCGGCAGCGAACGAACCCATGATGGTGTCGGGATCGCGTTCATGCAGGATTGCCGCAGCGAGGCCGATGGCTGCGCCCGAGTCCTTGGGTTCGGACTCAAGGACGAGGTCGGCGTCGTGGACTTCCGGAAGCTGCCGGCACACGGCTTCACGGTGCGCCTGGCCGGTAACCACCAGCATCCGGCTGCCCGCCAGTGGCTGCAGCCGGTCGTAGGTGGCGCGCAGCAAGGTGCTGCCCGATCCGGTGAGATCGTGAAGGAACTTGGGAGCTGCTGCTCGTGACAGGGGCCAGAGGCGGGTCCCCACTCCGCCTGCCGGAATCACCGCAATGAAGCGGTCAATGGGTGATGCCGGGCTTGTCACTTTGTCTGTACTCATCACGGCTACTTTAGCCGAAGGGCCGCATCCGGCTCCTGTGGCTGCGCAATGGTCCCGCATTTTGCGGCACTCCCCCGCCCGCTGGCTCCGAAAAAGCCCGCCGCCATGTGGCGTTGGTCTCATTTCCCCCGAAAATCCGCACCAGCACTGGGCACCAATAAACGCCTAAATTGAATAAGCTGTTAGCGGAGCCTAGATTTAGGCCTGAGCTACGAGTGCTCTCGCAGCAGGCGTTCCCCCCGCATGGATCTCATGCCAGCGCCGCTGTGTTGCAGGGAGGTTTATCAGTGCCGACAAAACCAGCTGGCACCTTGTACCGCGGCCGTGAAGGCATGTGGTCCTGGGTAGGACACCGCATTACCGGTGTAGTGATCTTTTTCTTCTTGTTGGTCCACGTCCTGGACACCTCCTTGGTGCGTGTGTCACCGGAGGCCTACACCGCCGTGATCGGCGCCTACAAGAACCCCCTGATGGCGCTGGGCGAGACCGGCCTCGTTGCCGCCATCGTCTTCCACGCCTTCAACGGCCTGCGCATCATTGCGGTCGACTTCTGGAAGAAGGGCGCCAAGTACCAGCGGCAGATGCTGTGGGCAGTATTGGCCCTCTGGGTCGTGACCATGGTTGCCTTCTCCATCCGCCACCTGTCCCTCGCCCTCGGAGGTCACTAAGCCATGACTGCAACCATCGAGAGCCCCCGCAGCGGGCGGATCGCCCCCCAGTACCGCCGCAGCGGCGGGTCCAAGGGCAACTTCGAGATGATCGCCTGGCTGTTCATGCGCCTTTCCGGCGTGGTGCTGGTGGTCCTCATCTTCGGCCACCTGTTCGTGAACCTCATGGTGGGCGAAGGCATCCACGCCATCGACTTCGGCTTCGTTGCCGGCAAGTGGGCGGACCCGTTCTGGCAGTTCTGGGACCTGGCCATGCTATGGCTGGCCATGCTGCACGGCACCAACGGCGTGCGGACCATCATCAACGACTACGCCGAGAAGACCTCCACCCGCCGCTGGCTGAAGACCGTGCTTTACGCGGCAGCCGTGGTCATCATTCTCCTGGGCACCCTGGTGATCTTCACCTTCAACCCGTGCCCCGTGGTGAACGGCGTTGCCCTTCCGGGCGGTTTCTGCCCTGCCTAGCACTGGCACAACCCCGGGCCCGCGGGCTTTCCCGCGGGCCCTGTTTTGCGGAGCAGGCAAAGCCGCCCCGTTGTTTCATAGCGAATTTTGAGAGAAAGAGCGTCTGGTATGCAGGTCCATAAGTACGACGTCGTCATCGTCGGTGCCGGTGGCGCTGGCATGCGCGCCGCGATCGAATCCGGTCAGCGCGCCCGCACAGCAGTACTGACCAAGCTCTACCCCACCCGCTCGCACACGGGTGCGGCACAGGGTGGCATGTGTGCTGCCCTTGCCAACGTCGAGGAAGACAACTGGGAATGGCACACGTTCGACACCGTCAAGGGCGGCGACTACCTGGTTGACCAGGACGCAGCCGAGGTCATGGCCAAGGAAGCCATCGACGCCGTGCTGGACCTGGAAAAGATGGGCCTGCCCTTCAACCGCACGCCCGAGGGCCGGATCGACCAGCGGCGTTTCGGCGGCCACACCCGCGACCACGGCAAGGCACCGGTCCGCCGAGCATGCTACGCCGCGGACCGCACCGGCCACATGATCCTGCAGACCCTGTACCAAAACTGCGTCAAGCACAACGTTGAGTTCTACAACGAGTACTACGTCCTGGACCTGCTGACCGTTGAAGAGGACGCTGTCCGCGCAGACGGCACGCCCTACAAGCAGAAGCGTGTTGCCGGCGTCGTCTCCTACGACCTCGCGTCCGGTGAACTGCACGTCTTCCAGGCCAAGTCCGTGGTGTTCGCCTCCGGCGGTGCGGGCAAGGTCTTCAAGACCACCTCCAACGCCCACACCCTGACCGGTGACGGCATGGGCATCGCCTTCCGCCGCGGCATCCCGCTGGAGGACATGGAGTTCTTCCAGTTCCACCCGACAGGCCTTGCGGGCCTGGGCATCCTCCTGTCCGAGGCCGCCCGCGGTGAAGGTGCCATCCTCCGCAATTCGGAGGGTGAGCGCTTCATGGAGCGCTACGCCCCCACCATCAAGGACCTGGCGCCGCGTGACATCGTGGCCCGCTCCATGGCCAACGAGGTGCGCGAAGGCCGCGGCTGCGGCCCGAACAAGGATTACGTCCTCCTGGACCTGACGCACCTGGAGCCGGCGCACATCGATGCGAAGCTTCCGGACATCACCGAGTTCGCCCGCACCTACCTGGGCGTGGAACCGTACACGGAGCCGGTGCCGGTGTTCCCCACCGCGCACTATGCCATGGGCGGCATCCCCACGAACATCGAGACCGAGGTCCTGCAGGACAACGACACCGTGATCCCCGGCCTGTACGCCGCGGGTGAAGTGGCGTGCGTGTCCGTCCACGGCTCCAACCGCCTGGGCACCAACTCGCTGCTGGACATCAACGTGTTCGGCAAGCGCGCCGGCATCGCCGCAGCCGAGTACGCCAAGACCGCACAGTTCGTGGAACTGCCGGAGAACCCGCTGGCCTACACCACCGAACTGCTGGACGTTGCCCGCAACGGCACCGGCGACGAAAAGGTGGCGCAGATCCGCAAGGAACTGCAGGACACCATGGACGCCAACATGCAGGTGTTCCGCACCGCGGACACCCTGAACCAGGTGCTGCGCGACATCGCCTCCTTCGAGGAGCGGTACAAGCGCATCAACGTCCAGGACAAGGGCAAGCGCTTCAACCTGGACCTGCTCGAGGCCGTTGAGCTCGGCTTCCTGCTGGAACTGGCCAAGGTGATGACCGTGGCCGCCCTGCACCGCGAGGAATCCCGCGGCGGACACTTCCGCGAGGACTTCCCCGAGCGTGACGACGAGAAATTCATGAAGCACTCCATGGCGTACAAGGATGACCACGCGCCGGCTGACGGATCGGCGGAATCAATCGCCGGCATCCGCCTCGCCACCAAGCCGGTTGTCTTTACCCGCTACGAGCCGATGGTGAGGAAGTACTAAGATGACCGCTGAAATCGCTGAGCCAGCCTCAAAGGTTGAACTTCCTGCCGGCGTTGGCGGAGGCGGGGAAATCCCCACGTTCGATGTCCACATGCGCGTGCGCCGGTACAACCCGGAGGTTTCCGAGGAAGCTACCTGGGATGACTTCCACCTGACCATGTACGGCACGGACCGTGTCCTGGATGCCCTCCACAAGGTGAAGTGGGAGATGGACGGCACCCTGTCCTTCCGCCGCTCCTGCGCCCACGGCGTGTGCGGCTCTGACGCCATGCGCATCAACGGCCGCAACCGCCTCGCCTGCAAGACGCTGCTGAAGGACTTGGACACGTCCAAGCCCATCACGGTGGAGCCCATCAAGGGCCTGCCGGTGGAGAAGGACCTGATCGTGGACATGGAACCTTTCTTCCAGTCGTACCGCGAAGTCATGCCCTTCCTGATCAACAAGGGCCACGAGCCCACCCGGGAACGCCTGCAGTCCGCCGAGGACCGTGAGCGCTTTGACGACACCACCAAGTGCATCCTGTGCGCCGCGTGCACGTCCTCCTGCCCGGTGTTCTGGACCGACGGCCAGTACTTCGGCCCCGCCGCGATCGTCAACGCGCACCGCTTCATTTTCGATTCCCGTGATGATGCCGGCGACATGCGCCTGGAGATCCTCAACGACAAGGAAGGCGTGTGGCGCTGCCGCACCACCTTCAACTGCTCCGAGGCGTGCCCCCGCGGCATCCAGGTCACCCAGGCCATCGCGGAGGTCAAGCAGGCAATCCTGGCCCGCCGGATCTAGGTTCGTTCACCAACAGCTATAACGGCCGACGGCGTCGCTCACCACGTGTGGTGGCGGCGCCGTCGTCGTATCCGCACAGAAAGGGTCCCCTTTGTCCCGCTCCGAAAAAGTCACCTTCGCCGGATCCACAGGCGAGCTGCTGTCCGGCATCATCGACGTCCCGGAAGGTCCCGTCAAGGGCTGGGGCGTCTTCTCGCACGGGTTCACCCTGGGCAAGGACAGCCCCTCTGCGGCCCGGATGTGCAAGGCGTTGGCGGACAGCGGCATCGGGATGCTGCGCTTCGACAACCTGGGCTTGGGCGGCTCCGCAGGCGAATGGTCCGAAGGTTCATTCAGCCACAAGGTGGCCGACACGGTGAAGGCAGCAGAGTTCATGCGCAGCGAGGGGAAGGAGATTTCCCTCCTGGTGGGGCACTCCTTTGGCGGCGCAGCAGTCCTTGCTGCCGCACGGGAGATTCCGGAGCTCGACGCCGTTGCCACCGTGGGCGCGCCCTTCTCCCCCAAGCACGTGGCCCACGTCTTCGACACGGCACTGGACAGGATCCTGAGCGAGGGCAGCGCCGAGGTGGATCTGGGCGGCAAGCGGGTGGAGATCCGCAGGCACTTCGTGGAGGATCTGGAAAATGCCGACCTGACCGACTGCATCAAGCAGCTTCACAAGCCCCTGATGGTGCTGCACTCCCCCACCGACAACACCGTGGGGATCGAGAACGCCAGCACCATCTTCCAGACCGCCCGGCACCCGCGGAACTTTGTCTCCCTCGAGGGCAGCGACCACCTGCTGACGGGGAAGGGCCAGGCCGCCCGTGCCGCGCGCATCATCGCGGCCTGGGCCGACCAGTACCTCGACGCCGCGTCAGCCTGACGCCCTGCCCGCGGCGCCACGGGCAGCTACTTGCCGATCGCTGCCTTGCTCTCACTGAGCCACTGTTCGGCGGCTTTTTCCGGCGTTAGCCGCTTGAACAGGACGTCGGTGTTGATCCGGGCGGTAATCTCCGAAACGGCGGTGGAACCGGTGGGGCCGATGTACGTTGGCGCAAAGTCCATCTTTCCGATCTGGTTGATGTACTCCGCTTCCACCTTGCCCTGCGGTGTCAGCAGGTCCTGGATAGCGGCGCGCATCTCGGAGTTGCCGGGAATGCCCCGGTCGCTCTGGATGATCTTGGCCGCGGCCTGGTTGTTGACCAGGAAGTTCACGAGCTTGGCGGCGGCATCGGTGTGCTTGCTGCGGGCGGAGATGGTGTAGAACTGCGAGGACTGGAGCCAGATTCCCGGGGTGGGTTTTTCGCCGGGAAGCTTCAGGAGTTTCAGGTCTGCGCCGGAGGCCTTGCTGAGGGCGGTCAGTGAGTTGCTCCAGGTGAGCATCATCCCTGCCTTGCCCATGCCCATCAGGGTTTGCTCAGTGCTGACATTGAGCTTTTCCACCGTCTCCGACGCGCTTGGAGCCGCACCGGATTCGCTGAGCTTCAGCGAATAGTCAAAGTAGTCCTGCACCGTCTGCTTGCTTAATCCCAGCTGCCCGTCCTGGGTGTAGAGCGATTCTCCGCGCTGTCGGGCGAAGGCATCCAAAGAGTCATGGGTGAGGACGGTCGCCGTTCCGTAGGTCCCCTTGGGACTCTTGGCCGTGATGTCGCCGGCGATCCTGGCGAAGTCATCCCAGCTCCATGTGCTGTCATCCGGCATGGGGACGCCCGCTGCCTTGAAGACCGCGGGATTCACGACGATCGCCAAGGCGTTGGCCCCCGTGGAGACTCCGTACTGCTTGCCCTTAACCTGGCCGTTCTCCAGGGCGCCCTGGTCGATCTTGGACAAGTCCAGGGAGCCCTGCACCTTGGTCAGGTCCAGCAGCGCGCCCCTGTTGGCGTACTCCGCGGGGTAGGCACCGCCCATGGTGATGACGTCCGGGGCGTCGTTGGCCGCCATCTGCGTGGCGAGCTTGTCGAAGTAACCGCCGATGTCGCCGTATTCCGGCTTGACCTTGATGTTGGGATTGGCAGCCTCGAATTCCGCAATGGCCTTGTTGGTCAGGTCGGCCCGGCCGGCATTGCCCCACCAGGAGAACCGGATTTCCACTGGCCCGTCCTCGGCTTTATTAGACGATGGGCTGGAACAGCCGGCGGTTACGGCCAAAAGGGCCGCGGCCGTCAGCACGGCAAGGGATTTACGGACTTTTCCGGCGGTGGGGCGCGTCATTGCACAGGCTTCTTCCGTGATGAGGGGGAATTGAGGTGACTGGGAAAGCGGTTTCGTGAAACGTATCAACGACGAATGAAGCCCGTCAATAGGTTCCGGGCCGGCCCGGCCCTCCGTTAGTGCCCGAAATTTTTCGGGGCGGGAGGCTGCGCCAAGGTCCTTGACACTCCCTTGGAAGCAGCCAAGGATAGTAGGGCCAGAAAGCGCTTTCTAGCGCCTGGCGCTTCCCTTCCCGAAAGGGAGGACCGCGTCGGCTCAGGAAGAGCCGCGGCAATTGCTCCACACCGAAACCCGTCAGGAGGGCGTGCACCGTGCACAGCCACATCAGCACCGTACGGCCGCAGTCCCGCACTGTGGCGCCCGTGGAGTCAAGACCAATTGACAGGAAGGCTTTGGTCCAGCGCCACAACGTCCGGCAGCGGGAGCTTGATCCGCGCAGCCCTGTATCCGTAGGCAACGGCGAGTTCGCCTTCACCATGGACCTCACCGGGCTGCAGTCGCTGCCGGCAGAGTATCCGGTAGGGCCGCGCGAGGAGGGACTTCCGCCCGGAACCCTCCTGGGGACGCAGTCCAACTGGGGCTGGCACTCTACGCCGGGCGGCGACCGTTACTCCCTGGCAGGGTCCACCGTCCTCTACGATTCACCACGCGGACCGGTCCCGTACGTGGACATGGTGGGAGACATCGTGAACGATCGCGAAACGGGCACCTCCGCGGCGGAAACGTGGCTGCGGGCCAACCCGCACCGCCTGGACCTGGGACGCATCGGCTTCCAGCTGCTGCAGGACGGGACCAGCCGGCCGATCAACCCCGGGGAACTCTCCGGCACCAGCCAGACCCTGGATCTCTGGACAGGCACTGTCACCAGCACCTTCACCATTGCGGGCCACCAAGCCGCGGTCACAACAGCCTGCCATCCTCACCGCGACGAACTCGGCATCCGCGTGGAGTCACCTGCGCTCGGCGACGGCCTGGTCATCGCCCTCGATTTCCCGTACGGCTCCGAGTCGTGGCACAGCGCCGCGGACTGGGGCCGGCCGGACGCCCACACCACGACACTCAACAGACCCCAGCCTGCAGGGCTTCATCCGGGAGCCATGAGCTGGACGGTGGACCGCGCACTGGACAACGCGCGGTACCAGGTAGTGGTCAGCGGGCAGGGCCTGGTGGTGGAGCAGTCAGGACCGCACCAAGTACGCATACGCCGGGATGTCACCCCCCGCCAGGACGTCATCGACCTGTCCATCGAATTTATCTCCGCCGGAGACGGGGACTGCATCCCCCGGGCCGGCGCAGGCCTTTCCCGCCTGGCAGGCAAGCCGGGCGCGGGCACCCCAAGGAGTGCCGCCGTCGAGCCCTCCCCTGACGCCCCTACGCTTGCCGGCAAAAACCAGCCCGGCAGCAGCGTTGCAGCCGCCTCAATGGAGCACTGGCCCAGGTTCTGGCAGTCCGGCGGCGCTATTGAGCTGGACGCCACGCCGGATCACCGGGCCAGGGAGTTGGAGCGCCGGATTGTCCTTTCGCAGTACCTGACCGCCGTCAACTGCTCCGGATCGCTGCCACCGCAGGAAACGGGCCTGGTGTGCAACTCGTGGCGGGGCCGGTTCCACCTGGAGATGCACTGGTGGCATGCCGCCCATTTTGCGCACTGGAACCGTACGGAGCTCCTCCTCCCTTCCCTGCGCTGGTACTCCACGGTGCTGGAGACGTCACGTGAGACGGCACGGACGCAGGGTTTCGACGGCGCCCGCTGGCCCAAGCAGGTAGGTCCGGACGGAAGGGAGAGCCCCAGCCCGATCGGGACCTTCCTGATCTGGCAGCAGCCGCATCCCATCCATCTGGCGGAACTGGCATACCGGGCCAACCCGGACCCGGAGGTGCTGGACGAGTTCGCGGACCTCGTGTTCGAATCCGCCGCGTTCATGGCCAGCTTCGCCCACCGCACGCCGCGGGGCTTCGAGCTTGGCCCGCCGCTGATCCCCGCACAGGAGAGCTACGGATCCATGCGGGCGAAGGTCAAGAACCCGACCTTCGAACTTGCCTACTGGCAGTGGGGCCTGCGGACGGCGGCCGCCTGGCGGGAACGGCTGGGCCTTGAGCCGGTTGAGTCCTGGTTGGAGGTGGCTGACGGGCTGGTGCGTCCGCGCGTAGTGGACGGCGTCTATGCGGCCATGGACGTGGAACCCTTCACCATCAGGACGGACCATCCCTCCATGCTTTGCGCCCTCGGCGTCCTGCCGCTGACGGACCTGATTGATGAAGACATCATGCGGGCCACGCTCAAGGATGTCCTGGCCGGCTGGGACTGGGGCACCACCTGGGGCTGGGACTACCCGGTGATGGCGATGACGGCCGCGCGGTTGGGTGACCCGGAGGCCGCAGTGGACGCGCTGCTGCAGGATGCCGGCAAGAACGCCGTCCTGCCGAACGGGCATAACCGCCAAACCGACTCCTTGCCGTTGTACCTGCCAGGCAACGGCGGTCTGCTTGCTGCTGCCGCGCTGATGGCCGCCGGCTGGGACCACGGGCCGGACGCGCACGCACCGGGATTCCCGTCCGGCTGGACCGTAAAGTGGGAAGGGCTGGTACCCGCGCCCTGATAGCCCCGGGCCGGCCAACCCGGCACCACTGCCAAGGCAGTGTCAGGTCTGCGGTGTGGCGCGCTTTGCACCGAGGATGGTCTTGCGGGGTGTGCCGCCGGAGTCCAGGTCCGCCTCGCGGACGGCGGCCCAGCCCGCCGAAACGAGGTAGACCTGGCTGACCAGGTTGAACCAGATCAGAAGCCCGATGATGACGGCAAACGAGGCCAGGAGGGGGTTTCGGCTGGCACCGCCCAGCAGCTCGGTGCTGAAGATCTGCAGGATGGTGGTGCCCAGGGCGGCGAGGATGGTGCTTTCGAGCAAAGCCCGGCGCGACAGCTTCAGGCCCGCAGCCAGCCGGAACATGATCAGCGCCGTGACCCAGTTAAGGACCAGCGGCACAACGATCTTTACGGACGTGGTGAGTGGGCCGGCCAAGGCGTCAGTGAGGTGCAGGAAGTTGGAAACCCACCCGGCCGCAGTGCCGAACACCAGCGAAGCGGCCGCGCTGATCACCAGGGACACGCCCAGTAGCAGGAGGATTCCGGCGTCGCGCAGCTTCAGCAGAATGGGATTGACCATCAGCGGCGGCAGCTGCAGCACACCGCGGAGCCCGTCGCGCAGGCCGTTAATCCAGCCCAGCGAGGTGACCACGGTGACAACGGCACTGATCACCGCGGTCCAGCCAAGTCCGCTGGGATCCAGCAGGTCCTTGGGGTCCACAAGGCCCTGTCCGCCATTGATTTTAAGGAGGCCTGGGGCGCTTCTGGCCACACTGCTGATGATGGTGTCCAGCAGTGCGGGTTGGCCGCTCAACACCAGGCCGGCAATGGAAAATCCGGTGGCCAGCAGGCCTGTAATGGAGAAGAACATGTTAAATCCGATGCCGGCGCTCATCAGCGGCCCGTAGTGGAGGCTGTAATGCCGGAAGGCGCGCATGGGCCGGAAGACGTTCAGGCGCGCGGTAAACCACTGCCCCAATGCCATCAGTGCTGCGAACTTCCCTCCGGACCTGCGCGTCCGGTTCCACTCCATCCGCTTTTCGATCACCGCCAGCTTCAGCCGGTCGAGCTCGGTAGGCAGCGGCTGCTGGTTATCCAGCTTCGGTTGGGGCGTCCGCGGCAGCATCCGGAAGGCCGGTGCCGCCGTGGTTGTCAGTTTCGGTCCCAAAGTCCAGCTCTTCCCGTAGCTGCCAGATGCCGTCGGCATCATGCTCATAGAGTCCCATGCTAACCACGGGGAAGGTGGCCCTGTAGTTCTTCAGCACCGTTTCGGCCTCATCCAGGCTTTCCGGGGCGACGTCGTGGGCGATGGTGACGTGGGGATGATAGGCAAAAGGCAGCTCACGGTGGAGCGGGCCCTGCTGGAGCTTGCGGTGCAGGTCAACGCAGTGATCGAACCCGTCCTCAACGTTGATGAAGACCACGGGCGAAACGGGCCGGAACGTCCCGGTCCCGGCGATGGTGACCATGAAGGGGCTCTGGCACCGGGCGACTTCACGGACATGCCGGCGGGTGGCTTCCCAGTCCTGCGTGGGGGTAGTGGTGACCAGGGTGATGTGGGCCGGCACCACGCCGGCCATGGGGTCGCCGAAGGACGCGCGCCAGCGCTGCAGTTCCTCCGCTATCTCGGCAGGGAACCCCAGGATGACTCCGACGCTGATTTCTTCACTCCGCGCATCATGCTCTGCAGCTGCATTCCTGCGGGATTGGTCTCCGAACCGGTCGGCCAGGGTCTGCTCCACCTGGCTGGCGGAGCAGGCACCTCCCCTGGCGGTGACGTTTCTCGAAGACATGGCGCTAGCGAACTCCTGCGAGGCTGAGGGACGGGAGGAAGCCCATGCGCTGGTAAACCTGGCCGAGCGTGACCGAGGCGATCTCCCGGGCCCGTTCCGCGCCCAGGGCCAGCAGCCGGTCGAGCTCTGCCGGATCGGCCATCAGCTCGTTGGTCCGGTTGCGGAGCGGGGTGATGAAGTCCACCACCACCTCGGCGAGGTCCACTTTGAGGTGGCCGTACATCTTTCCCTGGTACTCGGCTTCGAGGTCCGCCACGGACTTGCCCGTCAGGGAGGAGTAGATGGTCAGCAGGTTGGACACACCGGGCTTCTCCTCTGGATCGAAGCGGATGTCCGTTCCGGCGTCGGTCACGGCCGACTTGATGCGCTTGGCCGCGATCTTGGGATCCTCCAGCAGCTGGATGGCGCCGTTGGGGGACTCCCCCGTCTTGGACATCTTTGCGCTGGGATTCTGCAGATCGTAGATCTTGGCGCTTTCCTTGACGATCGTGGCCTCGGGAACCGTAAAGGTGTGGCCAAACCGGGTGTTGAACCGCTGCGCCAGGTTGCGGGTCAGTTCAAGGTGCTGCCGCTGGTCCTCACCCACCGGCACCAGATCGCTCTGGTACAGCAGGATGTCCGCTGCCATCAGCGTGGGGTAGGCGAAAAGGCCAAGGGTGGCGGAGTCTGCGCCGGACTTCTGGGTTTTGTCCTTGAACTGCGTCATTCGGGAGGCTTCGCCGAAGCCGGTGATGCAGTTCAGTGCCCAGGCAAGCTGTGCGTGCTCGGGGACGTGGGACTGGACGAAGAAGATGCTCTTGTCCGGGTCGATTCCGGCGGCAATGTACTGGGCCGCCACGATGCGGGTGCGCTTTGCCAGTTCGGCGGGGTCGAAGTCCACCGTGATGGCGTGCAGGTCCGGGATGAAGAAGACGGCGTCGTACTCCGCCTGCATGTCCACCCAGTTGCGCACGGCTCCGATGTAATTGCCCAGGTGAAGGGAATCGGCGGTGGGCTTGGCGCCGGAAAGAATGCGCTTCTTGGCGGTGGAGGAAGTCTGGGTGGTCATGGAAAAACTTTCGGGCTTAGAGCTGGTAGTCCACTACCAGCGGGGCGTGGTCGGAGAAGCGGGTGTCCCAGGTGGCTGCACGGTCCACAACTGCCGAAATGGCGGACGCGGCCAGTTCGGGGGTGGCCATGTGGTAGTCGATGCGCCAGCCGGTGTCATTGTCGAACGCCTTGCCGCGCCAGGACCACCACGTGTACGGCCCGTCGACGTCGCCGGCCAGGTTTCGGTGGACGTCATGCCAGCCGATCTCCTCGCCAAAGAAGCGGTCGAAGTAGGCGCGTTCCTCCGGCAGGTGCCCGGCCTTCTTGAGGTTCCCCTTGGAGTTGCGGATGTCCCGGGGCGTGTGGGCAACGTTGAGGTCCCCCACCACCAGGGCGTGGTCGCTGTGCTTGGTCAGCTCCGGAAGCCGGATATGCATGGCGTCCAGGAAGCGGTACTTGTCGTCCTGCTTGGGAGTCCCCACTTCACCTGAGTGCACGTAGGCGCTGGCCACGGTGAGCTGGACGGGGTTTCCCGCAGCATCAGGGACGCGGAAATCGGCTTCCACCCAACGTCCGGCGGTGGCGAAGTAGTCATCGCCGATGCCGTTCCTGGTGTCCAGCGGTTCCTGGCGGGAGGCAATAGCGACGCCGGCACGGCCTTTCGCTTCAGCCTCGGCGTGCAGGATATGCCAGCCATCCCCCAGCAGCTCCCGGACGATGGCGTCAGGGGCGCGCACTTCCTGCAGGCAAAGGATGTCCACTTCGCGCGGCTCCAGCCACGCCGCCATGCCGTTTTTGTAGGCAGCCCGGAGGCCGTTGACGTTCACGGATGCGATGCGAAGGTGGTCCTTGTTCAATGCCGAGCTCACCCGCTCCACTCTAGTCGATGATGGTTCCGGTCACCGGCTCCCCGCTGCCGCCGGAGGACTTGATCATGTCCCGGGCGTTGGTGGCTGTGATCTCAATGGTCTCGAGGGCGCGGTTGATGGTGTCCTGGTTGGCGGCGGCGCCCTTGGCGCGCTCCTCCTCCACCACGCGGATCTGTACCTGGACGATCTTGAACGAATGGTCCAGCTTGAGGTCGCGCACCTCATCAGCCTCGGTGCGTTCGTAGATCACCTGCGTCCCGCCCTGGTCCGCGGACACGTGCGCCGGACCCCGTCCGGCTGCCGTCTGGAAGGCGCTTTGGGCCTCGGACAGCTTCGCGCCGGCCTTCTTGGCGGCCCGCTGGATGCTGAAGACCACGAACGCGGCCAGCGCCAGCCAGAAGGCGGCGATGATGGCTACAACCCAGCCCACGACGTCGTTCTGGTTTGCCGCGAAAATGACCGCCACGATGAAGGCCGTCACCAGGACCATCAGCCCCGGTCCGCTGATCCGGAACATCGAAAAACCGCCCCGGGCGGGTTTGGAGGATGACGAGGAGCTGCCCAAAGTTCGCATGCAGCTATTGTCTCAAACGGCGGACTGTGCTTCCGCCGCCTTCCACCCCCGGCGAACAACCTTGGCCGCGCAGACTTCCCTGGCTACTTCAGGAACAGGCTCCGCAGGCGCAGGGTGGTCAGCAGCATCCCGACGGCGGTCATCACCAGGTAGTAGCCAACGTGCAGGGGCGTGGCGGCGGTAAAGCTTCCCACGCTGATCTGCCGCAGCAGCTCCACCCCGTGCCACAGCGGCATGGCCTGGATGAACCACTGGATGGGCTGCGGGTACACGCTCAACGGGTAGAAAGTGGCGCTGAACAGGAACATGGGCAGCAGGATGAAGTTGATCCAGTCCATCTGCTGGAAGGTCTTCAGGAAGCTGGTGATGCCCATTCCCAGGCTTGCGAACCCAAGGGCAATGAGCACCGATGCCGGGATCATCAGCAGCGCCCACGGCGTGGTGATCAGCCCCATCACACCCATGACCGCTGTGAACCCGGTGGCGTAGAGCATCCCCCGCAGCAGGGCCAGGAAGATCTCCCCCAGCGCGACATCCAGCGGACCCAGCGATGTGTAGAGCATCCCCTGGTAGAGCTTGGCGAAGTTCATCTTGAAGAAGACATTCCACGTGGAGTCGTACACCGCCCCGTTCATGGCCGAGACAGCCAGCAGTGCAGGCGCGATGTAGGCGGCGTAGCTGATGTGCGTGCCGTCGGGCCCCTGGACGTCGCCAACGATCGCGCCGAGGCCCACGCCCATGGAGATGAGGAACAGGACGGGCTCGAAGAACCCGGATACCATCACCAGCCAGTTGGTGCTCCGCGTGGCCATAAGCCCCCGGGAAATCACGGCCCTGGCGTTACGGGAGTACAGCGGCCCGAACGTTCGGCGGCGGGCCTGCGCAGGGGCGCTCACTGGCCCAGCCTTAGGGCGAAGCGGCGCCGCGTAAGCACCCATCCCAGGGCAGCCAGCCCCGCCAGCACGGCGGCATGGACAACCGTGAGGAGCAGCGGCTCCCGGTAGCCGAAGCTGAACACCCGGCCCAGTTCCGTGCCGTGCCAAATGGGTGAGATCCACCCGATCCAGCGGAGGGCCAGTGGCAGGTTGTCCAGCGGGAAGAACGTGCCGGAAAACAGGAACAGCGGCATCACGATGAACCTCATTACCAGCGCGAACTGGCCCTTGTCCTCGGTGATGGAGGCTGAGTAGGCCATCAGCGGCAGCCCAAAGGCCAGCCCCGTCAGGGTGGCCACCAGGATGCCCGCCCAGCCCCAGCCGGACGGGGAGGCGCCGAACAGTGCCACGGCGGCGAAGTAGATGGCTGACTGCAGCAGCAGGCGCAGCGTCACGGCAATGATCTGGCCGGCGGCAATCTGCTGCGGTGCCAGCGGCGAGGCGTGGGGGCCAAAGTAGATGCGCCGCCACTTGAAGCCGTCCATGATGGGAAATGTGAACTCATTGGCCGCGGTCATCACGGCGGCGGACACCAGCAGTGCAGGGGCGATGTAGGCCAGGTAGGAGACGCCGCCGAAGGCCGCGTTTTCAGTGTCCACCAGGGTGGCCAGGCCCACGCCCATGGCAAACAGGTATGCCACCGGCTGGCCCACGCTGTACATCACGATGGACCAGGTGTACCCCTTCATGACGCGGAGCACCTGCTCGGCGTAGTAGAACGCACCCCAGCGCCGCGCCTTGGCGGCCGAGACCTCCGGTGAATGTGCCCGCAGCCGGGGACTTAGGCCAACCCCGTCCAGTGATTCAGTCAACGAGGCTCCGCCCGGTGAGCCGAAGGAACACGTCCTCCAGTGAGGACCTGCGCACCAGGGACGTCAGCGGCCTCAGGCCGCGGGCCGATACCTGCTCAAGGGCCGACTCGCCGTCGTGCGCGTACATCAGCACCCGGTCCGGCAGCACCTCAAGGCGTTCCCCGATGCCCTCCAGCTGCGCGCCGATGCTGGCGTTGCGTTCCGAACCGAACCGCAGCTCCACCACTTCGCGGGTGGAGTGCTCACGGATCAGCTGCGCGGGCGAGCCCTCGGCCATGATGCGCCCCTTGTCCACCACGATCAGCCGGTCGCAGAGCTGCTCGGCCTCGTCCATGTAGTGCGTGGTGAGGATCAGGGTGACCCCCTGCTCCTTCAGCCGGAACAGCCGGTCCCAGAGGATGTGGCGGGCCTGCGGGTCCAGCCCGGTGGTGGGCTCGTCCAGCAGCAGGATCCGCGGTTCGTTGATGAGCGACCGGGCAATGGTGAGGCGGCGCTTCATGCCGCCGGAGAGCGCGTCCACCCTGGACTTTGCCTTGTCCGTCAGCTGGGCGAACTCCAGCAGTTCGTCCGCCTTGGGCTTGAGGTAGCTCATGGGCAGGCCGAAGTAGCGGCCGTAGACCAGGAGGTTGTCGCGGACGCGCAGTTCCTCGTCCAGGTTGTCCTGCTGCGGCACCACGCCCAGGTGCGCGCGCACCTCCGGGCCGTGTGTGTCCGGGTCCAGTCCCATGATGCTGAGCTGCCCCGCTGAGCGCCGGGTGACGCCACCGATCATCTTCATGGTGGTGGACTTGCCCGCGCCGTTGGGTCCCAGCAGCCCGAAGGACTCCCCCGCAGGCACGGCCAATGAGATGCCGTCGACGGCGGCGACATCGCCATAGGTTTTGGTCAGGTTTTCTGCGGAGATGACGGTGCCGGAAGGCGGGCCCGTGGTCAGGGTGCCGGCAGGCGTCAGGGCGTGGTTGTGCACCTGTGCAGACTAGTGGAGGCGGGGCGCATGTGGAAGGACGCTTGCAGTTTCGTTATTAAACGTCCGACGGCGGCACGGCGCCTTTCGTGGGAAAGGCGCGGTGCCGCCGTCGTACTTCTTCCTGGCGGGACTACTGCACGGTGCCTATTGGCCGATGCCTGCCGCGCGTTCCGCGGCCTCCACCACGTTGGTCATCAGCAGGGCCACGGTCATGGGGCCCACGCCCCCGGGGTTCGGGGAAATCCAGCCGGCCACCTCGGCGGCAGCCGGATCAATGTCGCCATAGACGCGGCTCTTGCCCGTCTCCGGGTCGGTCTCGCGGGTGACGCCGACGTCCAGCAGGGCGGCCCCGGGCTTCACGTCCGAGGCCTTGACGATGTGCTTCACACCCGCGGCGCCCACAATCACGTCCGCCTGCTTCAGCAGTTCGGAGAGGTTGGTGGTGCCGGTGTGGGTCAGGGTGACGGTGGCATTGACGTCCCGCCGCGTGAGCAGCAGGCCAATTGAGCGGCCGATGGTCACGCCGCGACCCACCACCACCACATGTTTGCCGGCAAGGCTGTACCCGTTGCGCTCCAGGAGCTCGATGACACCGCGGGGCGTGCACGGCAACGGCGTGGTGATCTTGTTGTTGACGTTCAGCACCAGCCGGCCCAGGTTGGTGGGGTGCAGGCCGTCCGCGTCCTTGGCGGGGTCGATCCGCTCCAGGATGGCGTCGGTGTCCAGGTGCTTGGGCAGCGGCAACTGCACAATGTACCCGTGGCAGGCGGGATCCGCATTGAGTTCATCAATGAGGGCCTCCACCTGTTCCTGGGTGGCGTCGGCCGGCAGCTCGCGCTGGATGGAGTTCATCCCGATCTGCACTGACTGCTTGTGCTTCATGGAGACGTACAGCTGCGAGGCGGGGTCGGCGCCCACCAGCACAGTGGCGATGCCGGGAGTGACGCCTTTGGCCTTGAGTGCGGCCACGCGTTCGGTCAGCTCGGCCTTGATGGCAGCGGCGGTGGCCTTGCCGTCAAGGATCTGTGCGGTTGTTGTTTCAGTCATGGGTTACCACTGCTCGTGCTGCGGGTAGAGCGGGAAGTCAGCTGCCAGCTTGTCCACGCGTGCCTGCAGTGCCTCGACGTCGGCGCTGGTGCCTGCCTTGAGCGCGGTGGCGATGATCTCGGCAACCTCGGTGAACTCGGTGGCGCCGAAGCCGCGGGTGGCCAGGGCCGGGGTACCGATGCGCAGGCCGGAGGTGACCATCGGCGGGCGGGGGTCGAACGGCACGGCGTTGCGGTTGACGGTGATGCCCACGGAGTGCAGGAGGTCCTCGGCCTGCTGGCCGTCAAGCTGCGAGTTGCGCAGGTCCACAAGCACCAGGTGGACATCCGTGCCGCCGGTGAGGACGGAGACGCCTGCCTGGGCGACGTCGGCCTGGTTCAGGCGGTCGGCGATGATCCTGGCGCCTTCCAGGACGCGCTCCTGGCGCTCCTTGAATTCCTGGGTGCCGGCGATCTTGAAGGCCACGGCCTTGGCGGCGATGACGTGCATCAGCGGGCCGCCCTGCTGGCCGGGGAAGACGTTGGAGTTCAGCTTCTTGCCGTACTGTTCCTTGGCCAGGATCACACCGGAGCGGGGACCGGCCAGGGTCTTGTGCACGGTGGAGGTGACGACGTCGGAGTGCGGCACCGGGCTGGGGTGCAGGCCTGCAGCAACAAGGCCGGCAAAGTGTGCCATGTCGGTCCAGAGCAGCGCGCCCACTTCATCGGCGATGGAGCGGAAGGCGGCGAAGTCCAGGTGGCGCGGGTAGGCGGACCAGCCGGCGATGATCACCTGGGGCTTTTCCTTGATGGCCTGTTCACGGAGCTTGTCCATGTCCACGCGGAAGGTGTCTTCCTCGACCTGGTAGGCGGCAACTTCGTAGAGCTTGCCGGAGAAGTTCAGCTTCATGCCGTGGGTGAGGTGGCCGCCGTGGGCCAGGGACAGGCCCAGGATCTTGTCGCCAGGGGTGATCATGGCGGAGAGGGCGGCAGCGTTGGCCTGCGCCCCGGAGTGTGGCTGGACGTTGGCGAACTCGGCGCCGAACAGTGCCTTGACCCGGTCGATGGCCAGCTGCTCTGCAACGTCGACATATTCGCAGCCGCCGTAGTAGCGGCGGCCCGGGTAGCCCTCGGCGTACTTGTTGGTGAGGACGGAGCCCTGCGCCTCCATCACGGCGCGGGGCGCGAAGTTCTCGGAAGCGATCATTTCCAGGGTGCCGCGCTGGCGGCCAAGCTCCTGCTCGAGGACTTTGGCGATTTCGGGGTCGAGCTCAGCCAGCGGCTGGTTGCTGACGGCTGTGGTTGAGGTGGCTGTAGTAGTCACGAAGAACTCCTGGCTAGGGATACGGGCACTGCTTAGGTCAGGCTACCGGCTGGCGCGCTTCCGCACCGTGTTGATGACAGGGCGTGAAAGCTCGGCATGGCGCTGCAGTGCTGACGCGGGTGCAGCCCCAAATTCCGGCAAAACATGACCCTCGGCCCAGGCGTACGATCCGTGGTCTTCGTGATTGCCGCTCCCTGGTGGTTAGCCACCCAACGCCAGTTGCGACCGTTCCAGCCTACCAAAACCGCCGCCCGCGGCGCGGGTAGGCTATTACGCGTGAATGAACAGCTGCTGAACCAAGCGTATGTAGTAACCCTGTCCTGCCCCGACCGCCCCGGAATTGTCCACGCCGTGGCCGGAGCACTCCTGGTGGCGGGGTGCAACATCATGGATTCGCAGCAGTACGGCAGCCCATCCACCGGAAACTTCTTCATGCGGGTGGAGGTGACCACGGCCGCCCGCAAGTCGGAGCTGCGCGCCGCGCTGGAGCCGGTGGCGGAGGCCTTCTCGATGCAGTGGAGCCTGGATACCGTGGGCGACAAAGTGCGCACCCTGGTGATGTGCAGCACCTCAGCCCACTGCCTGAATGACCTGCTTTTCCAGCAGCGTTCGGGCACGCTTCCCATTGAAATCCCGGCGATCGTCTCCAACCACCAGGACCTGGCCGGCCTGGCCGAGTTTTACGGCATCCCGTTCCACTACATTCCGGTGACCAAGGACACCAAGGTGCAGGCGGAGGACAAGCTGCGCGCCCTCATCGCAGAACACGACATTCAACTGACCGTCCTGGCCCGCTACATGCAGATTTTGTCCGATGAACTCTGCACCGACCTCACCGGCAAGGCCATCAACATCCACCACTCGTTCCTGCCCTCCTTCAAGGGCGCCAAGCCGTACCACCAGGCCCACGCGCGCGGCGTGAAGCTGATCGGCGCCACGGCCCACTACGTCACCGCCGCCCTTGACGAGGGCCCGATCATCGAGCAGGAAGTCATCCGGGTGGACCACGCCCGCACCGCCGAGCAGTTTGTCCAGATGGGCCGCGACGTGGAGGGCCGCACGCTGGTCCAGGCCGTGCAGTGGCACGCCGAGCACCGGGTGCTGCTGGACGGCAACCGGACGGTGGTCTTCAACTAGGCTTTCCACCGGCGGCGGCAGTCGTAAAGGACACGGAAGCCCCAGCCGGCAGGGGTGGCTTAGGGTGAAGCCATGGCTCCTCTCTACCCTTTCGCCGGCAATTCCCCGGCCGTCCATGAATCAGCGTTCGTGGCCCCGTCGGCTTCCATCATCGGCAATGCCACCCTGGGCCCGGATTCCAGCGCCTTCTACGGCGTCTCCGTCCGGGCCGACACCGCCCGCATCGTGGTGGGCGCCGGCAGCAACCTGCAGGACAACGTGGTGCTGCACGCCGACCCCGGCTTCCCCTGCACGGTGGGCGAACGCGTCAGTGTGGGGCACGCCGCCGTCGTGCATGGCTGCACGGTGGAGGACGACTGCCTGATCGGAATGGGTGCCACCGTCCTGAACGGCGCAGTGATCGGCGCCGGCTCGCTGGTGGCGGCCGGCGCCGTGGTGCTCGAAGGAACGGTGGTCCCGCCCCGCTCACTGGTGGCGGGCGTACCCGCCAAGGTGCGCCGCGAACTCACCGATGAAGAGTTCGACGGCGTCCGCGCCAATGCAACGCGCTACGTGGAGCTCGCGGCGAAACACCGCGAGCTCCATTCCTAATCCAGGCTGATCGGCCCGAACTCGTCCAGCAGGTCCCCCGGTCCCGGGTTGCCCGGCGCGGATGACCCGCCCAGGTGCTTCACCACGCCCCACACCGCGTTCAACCCGGTGGTCACGGCGCCTTCGGCCCAGCCGGCGGTGAACGACACGTCGTCGCCGGCCAAGAAGATGCCGCGCTGGGATTCCGGCAGCGTGTCCTGCTTGAAGTGGGTGAACAGCCGCTGCTGGTAGCGGTAGTGCCCGGGCAGGTTGGCCTTGAAGGCGCCCATGAAGTTGGGGTCCGCCTCCCAGGAGACGGTGATCGGCTGGCCCACGATGTGCCCGGCAATGTCCACCCCCGGGTAGATCTGCTCCAGCGAGTGCAGCATCAGCTCCACGCGTTCGTCCGCGTCCAGGGCCAGCCACTTCAAAGCGTCGTCGTTCCATGTGTAGGACAGCAGGATCACGGCCGGCTGGTCCGGGCCGTTGTCCAGCAGGTAAGTAGCGCGATTGAGCCGGTCCGTGAGGGTCATGGACAGGACCTCGTTGCCGGTTTCGGGATCGATGTCCTTCCAGAACGGCCGGTCCACCATGACGAACGTCTTGGAGGACTGCATGTAGTGCGATTTCTCCATGGCGGTCCACAGCTCAGCCGGGAACAGTGCCTCTTCGGTGTGGATCCGGGTGGACAACAGCCAGGACTGGCAGGTGGTCACCACGGCCGGGTAGCTGGCTTCGCGGCCCCAGCGCTCACGTACCCTCAGGTTCCCGTCCGGGTCCCGGCTGATCTTTCCGACGGCGCCGCGCGGTGATCCGGAGTGGAGCGAGGCAAGGGAGGTGCCGGCGGGCCAGTGCGCCAGGTCCGACGGCGCGTGCTGCCAGAGTGCCTCGGGCAGCCGCTGCGCTCCCCCGCGGATGAAGCGGTGCTGGTCGTCGGCGTCGGTGTAGACCACGCGGAGGATTTCCAGGATGGAGTTGGGGAAGTCGGTGTCCCAGCCGCCGGTGCCGAAGCCCACCTGGCCAAAGGCTTCCCGGTGCGCGAACCCTGCCTTTTTAAAGGACTCGCTGGCCGCGATGAAACCGTAGAAGGTTTGCTCGTCCATCAGCGGGAGCAGTTCGTTCCACAGTTCCTTGATCCGCGCCATGTCCCGCGCCTTGATGGCCTCCTGCATCTCCACGAATTTTGCACCGTCGTTAACCGCCGCCTTCCAGGCGTCGGCCACCTCGCGGAAGAACGGCGGCAGGTCGGCGGGCTTCTCCGCGTAGTGCTTCCTGCCGGCCAGCTCGATCACGGTGCTGGAGGTGGCTTCGGCAAGCGGGTTCGGGAAGTCCTGGGTCTCCAGGCCAAGCAGGTCCACGTAGTGGTAGAACGCCTTGCCCGAGACCGGGAACCGCATGCCGCCCAGGTCCGCCACCACGCCGGGGGCGGCGGGGAAGGCGGCGGTCCGGAGCCGGCCACCGATCTGGTCCGCTTCGTAGACGACGGGCCGCAGGCCAAGCTTCATCAACTCATACGCGGTCACCAGGCCGGAGAGCCCGGCGCCGATGACGGCCACTTCGGTGCCGTACAGCTCCGGCGGGACCGAGCCCAGGCCGTCCGGGTGCGCCAGGTAGTGGTCGTAGCTGAACGGAAAGTCGGGGTTCAGCATGGTGATGGGTGCTGCCTGCCCCGCAGCGCCGCCTCCGGCCGCGCCGGCCGGAGGCGTGGACGTGCTGGAGGGGTCAAAGGCGGGCAGTTCGGTGGCGATGGTCATGAGTGTGCTGCTTTCACAGGTTCCTGGCGCGGGGCCTTGGCGGTCAATTCACGGTAGTCGAGCTCGCTGAGTGCCGCTACCTTCGAGTTCCGGCGTCCATAGCCGAAGTAGATGGCGATGCCCACGAGCATCCAGGCACCGAAGACCAGCCAGGTATCGGCGCCGAGGTTGGCCATGAGGTAGGCGCACATCAGCGTGCCCAGCACGGGGGTCAGGGGGTACAGCGGCACCCGGAAGCTTCGCTTCAGGTCGGGGCGGTGGCGGCGCAGGTAGATGACGGCCACGTTCACCAGCGCGAACGCGAACAGGGTGCCGATGCTGGTGGCGTCGGCCAGGGCACCGAGCGGCACCAGCCCTGCGGTGAGGGCGACGGCGGTGCCCACGATAAGGGTGCCTGCGGCCGGGGTGCCGGTGCGGGGAGAGACGCGTCCGAAGACCTTGGGCACCAGCCCGTCCCGCGACATGGACAGCAGGATGCGGGTCTGCCCATACAGGACGGTGAGCACGATGCTGGCAATGGCCAGGACGGCGCCGACTGAAAAGAGCAGGGCGATCCAGGGCTGGTTGGTGGTCTCCTCCAGGATCTGCACCAGGGCGGCCTCGGTGCCGTCGAACCATCCCCAGGGCCGGGCGCCGATGGCGGCGACGGCCACCAGGACATAGATGCTGGTGACGATCACCATGGACAGCAGGATGGCGCGGGGAAGGTCACGTTTGGGGTTCCTGGCTTCTTCACCGGCGGTGGAGGCTGCGTCAAAACCAATGTAGGAAAAGAAGACCCGTGAGGCCGCGGCTGAGACGCCGGCGGCGCCCATGGGCATCAGCGGCTGGAAGTTTCCGGCGTTGAAGGCGGTAAAGGCAACGGCGCAGAAGAACAGCAGGATGCCCACCTTGATGATGACGATGGCGGTGTTGATCCAGGCGCTTTCGCGTGCACCGCGGACCAGCAGGACCATGGCCAGCACCACGATGGCCACCGCGGGAATGTTCACCACGCCGCCGTCTCCCGGGGGCTGGGACATGGCATCGGGCAGGACCTGACCGAACGCGGCCAGTGCCTCGTTGACATACTGCCCGGCGCCCACGGCCACTGCCGCCACGGAGACCGCGTACTCAAGGACCAGGCACCAGCCGCAGATCCAGGCAATGCCCTCGCCCATCGTGGCGTAGGAGTAGGAGTAGCTCGATCCGGCCACCGGAACCAGCCCGGCCAATTCGGCGTAGGAGACGGCGGAGAGCAGGGCGGCCAGGCCTGCGATGACGAACGAGATCCAGATGGCCGGGCCGGCCAGCGGCACGGACTCCCCCAGGATCACCAGGATGCCCGTCCCCAAGGTGGCACCGACGCTGATCATGGTCAGCTGGAGGACGCCGAAGCTGCGCACCAGCCCGGTGCCGCCCCCGCCGCTTCCGGCTTCGCTGATCATCTGGCCGATGGGTTTGCGGCGCAGCAGCTGGGCCCGGAGGCCCGGCCGTCCGCCGCTTGGCGCAAAGGTTTTTTCGGTGGTCACAGGCACAGTCACCGTTGACGTCCCTTCAGAGTAGTTTTCGGTTTCCCCTCCCCAAGACTGGCATGTGAGCCAACTCTCAAGGCGGTGCAAAATGACTTATAGTGAACCACCATGAGACTTATTGCACACACCCAGCAGTCCGCTCCGGCGGTGCAGTCCGGGCAGGTCACCGTCGACCTGTCCGCCATTTCAGACAACATCCGAGCCCTGAAAAAACGCAGCAGGGCGCCCTTTTTCATGGCTGTGGTGAAGGGGAACGGCTACGGCCACGGCCTGGTTGAAGTGGCCAGAACAGCGGTCCAGGCCGGCGCAGACTGGCTGGGCACGGCACAGCTCGCCGAAGCCGTCACGCTCCGCAGGGCGGGAGTCACCGCACCCATCCTCTCGTGGCTCTATCTGGCATCCCAGACGAGTGAGGCCATCAATGAGGCGTTGGAAAACGACGTCGATCTGTCCCTCGGCAGCGTCTCCCAACTGGAGGTCCTGGCTGGTGCCGCACGGCGCCTTGGCCGTCCCGGCGTCGTGCATCTTGAACTGGACAGCGGCCTAAGCCGGGGCGGCGCGCGCATGGAGGACTGGGCCGGGCTGGTTGCCCGGGCCCGCCAGGCCGAACTCGACGGCACCCTGCGGGTGCGGGGTATCTGGACCCACCTGGCGTGGGCGGACGTGCCGGCCCATCCCGGAAATGCTTCGGCAGTAGCGGAATTCGAGGACGCGGTCCGGCTGGCGAAAGAGGCCGGGCTCCAGCCTGAGCTCAGGCACGTGTCGAGCTCCGCCAACATTCTTGACCGGCCCGGATTCCATTTCGACATGGTGCGTGCCGGGCTGGCCATGTACGGCCTGGCCCCTGCCGACTACCTGGCTCCCGGCGACTTCGGACTGCGGCCCGCACTCAGCGTGACGGCTCCGCTGGTGATGATCAAGAAGGTTCCGGCCGGTACCGGGATCAGTTACGAGCATCAGGCCATCACCTACGAGCCGCGCTACCTGGGCCTGATTCCCCTCGGTTATGCGGATGGCATCCCCAAGGGCATCAGCGGCCGTCCCGTGGTGAGTGTCGGAGGCCGCCGTGTGCCCGTGATCGGCAAGGTGTGCATGGACCAGTTCATGGTGGACCTGGGGCCGGATCCCGCCGGCATCGAAGTGGGTGATACCGCTGTGCTGTTTGGTGACCCCGCGTCCGGTGCAGCCAGCGCCGACGACTGGGGAGCGGCCATTGGCAGCCACGGGGACGAGATCATCAACAGGATCGCGCCGCGCCTGCCGCGCGCCTATGCGGGGGCGGCTGCCCATGAATGCCCCGACTACCAGGAGCCGGTTCACGCCGGCATCGGCCATGCCGGCTGAGCCCGCCGCAACCGGGCGGCTGAGCTTCGTCACCCTGCAGCAGTTCCTTGACCAGCTGCCGCCGTTGCTGAAGATGCTTCACGACGGCGGCAGCGGCGGCCAGTTGCTGCGGTGGGTGGAGCCCAGCGAGCTGGAGGACCCCACACCCTATCTGCCCGAGGGTGAGTTCCTGCTCACGGCCGGCCTGCCCTTCCTTGGCGACGGCGGCTCGCCTGCCAAGGTGGATGCCTACGTCCGGCGGCTGGTGGAGGCGAAGGTGGCCGCGCTCGGCTTCGGGATCAGGCCCTACTTCGACGCCGTCCCGGACGTGGTGGTGGACGCCTGCCGCAGGCACAACCTCACCTTGTTCGAGGTGCCGGAGTCGCTGCCGTTCGCCGCGATCGGCCTTGAGTTCTCGCAGCTGTTGGAGACCGACAACGCCAGGGTCTTCAGGCAGCTGGCAGAGACCAACCGGCAGCTCATGCGCGCCGTCCTCTCCCCCAAACCCGAGCACGAACTGCTGGCCGCATTGGTCCAGCGGGTACCCGTGTGGGCCGTCATGGTGGGAGCGGACGGCAGGGTGCGGGCCCGCGGCACCAACGCCGGCGGCAGCACCGCCGTCGAACTTTCCCTGTTGGAGCCGATGCTGGAACGGCTGCTGTCCGGCCGAGGCCCCCGGGTGGAAATGGACGGCTTCGACCAGCCGGGCTCGGCGCTGGTGGTGGGGCACCCGCTGCGCAGCACCAGGGACGCCAACCTGGGCGCCCTTATCCTCGGTTCCGACGTTCCGCTCACGCCCGCGCAGAACAACGTGGTCCAGTCCGTCGTCGGGCTGCTCGAGCTGCTGGTCCGGCAGCGCACCAGCGGGTCGCTGGCTCCCAGCCAGCTGGCCACCGCCGTCCTGCTGCACCCCGAAAGCCTCGTCACGGGCGGCACAAAGCATCTGAACGGGCTCAAGGACCTGCTGGCGCAAAGCCTGTCCTCCACGCGCTCCGCGCCCATGCGCGTGGTGCAGGGCATCAAGGTGGAGGCGCCCGACTGGCCGGCTGGCGACAGTCCCGTGCGGGAACTCCTGCAGTGGCGGCGGATGTTCGATACCAAGCTGGTGGAGATTACGGACTACGGGTTCGCCGCAGTGACCCGGCTTAAGGTTGACGATGCCTTGCTTGCGGACGTGGAGAAGCTCGGATGGCGCCTGGTGGTCGGGGAACCCACCGAGCTCACCGCCCTTCCGGCCGCCTACCAGCGCGTCACCTCGCTGCGCAGTCAGGTCCAGAGAAGCGGAAACAGCGTCCGCGCCGACGAGGTGTCCTGGTCTGTCACGGGACTGCTGGGCCGCGAGGCAGGCACCCTGCTGGCCGAAAGGCTGCTGCGGCCGGTCCTGGCGCTGGAACCGGACCGGTGCGGCCCACTGCTGGCCGTCCTCCGCGGGTGGCTCAGCGAAAATGGGAGCTGGGACGGCTCCGCCAAACTGCTGGGGCTGCACCGGAACAGCGTGCGGCGCCAGATCGGCGTCCTTGGTGAGCTGCTGCAGATGGACCTGAACCAGGCGCAGGTGCGGGCCGAGCTGTGGATTGCGCTGCAGTACGCGGACGCCTTGAACGCCGGCGCTGATTGACGGCCTAGGCGCCGTCGGGGTTATCGGTGTCCTTGGCCAGGCGCCCCTCCCACTCCCGGTACAGCTCAGGCCGGCGCTCCCTCAGGTACGGCACCTCTTCCCGAGCTGCGTGCACGGCCTCCGTGCCAACCTGGGCGAACAGCAGTTCCGGACCGCCGCCGCCGGCGGCGAGGAGTGCGCCGTCCGGGCCGGCCACCACGCTCCCGCCCCCGAACGTGTACGCGTCCTCGATTCCGCAATGGTTGGCGTAGGCCACGTTCAGCTGGCTTTCGAGCGCCCGGGCACGGATGAGCACCTGCGGCACGGCGTCGAAGCCGGCGGACAAGGCGGTGGGCACCAGGAGCAGTTCGGCGCCCCGGGCTGCTGCTGCCCTGGCGGCCTCGGGGAATTCAATGTCGTAGCAGATCAGCAGGGCGGTGCGGACGCCCTTGAAGGTGACGACGGCGGGAGGTTCAGCCGCTGCCACGAAGGCCTTGCGTTCCTCGCCGCCAAAGAGGTGCACCTTGGCGTACGTCAGGAGCCCGGTGCCGGTGGCGTCGATGAGCGTAGCCGAAATGTGCCAGTCCGGGCCCTGGGCGGAAGCACCGGCTCCGCTTCCGGCGGCCGAGGGCAGGCTGTAGACGAGCGCAATGCTGTTCCGCCGGGCGATGTCTGCCAGCTGGGCACGGATGGCTGGAAGGGTTGCCGGATCCAGTTCGGACCGCAGCCGGAGCGGTGCGTAGCCCACCGGAAACAACTCCGGTGTGAGCATCAGGTCAGCACCCGCTTTGGCCGCCCGGCGTGCGGCATCATCCAGCGTCCGAAGATTGGCCTCGACGTCCAGGACCGCGGCATTGGCCTGCATGACGGACAGCAGCATCGTTACCACCTTCTGTATGCCTGTCCACGCGGGATGGCTGGGCTGGAGTGTTCTCGCTTTCCAGCCTAGCCAGCCCTGAACGGAGTGGGCCGGGTCGTTTGGACCCGTTCGGCTGGTGTCCGGGACAGAATGCACGGAGCAAGGCGAAGAGGCTTGTCCAGGTGGTTGTCTTCACCGCGGCGCGCGGCTATGCGTTAACTTCTTGACTACAAGAGCAGCAATAGGGCAATGTTCTTAGCATGTCCGCACCCCCGCGCTCAACGAAGAGCAAGCCCAAGAATCCCGGGTCCCAGTCCGCGCTGCGGCAGCTGAACCAGCAGCGGATCATCGAGACCTTGATGGGTGGCCCCTCCACACAGGCGGAGCTCGCCCGGCAAACGGGGCTGTCCACCGCCACCGTCTCGAACATCGTCAAAATCATGCTTGACTCCGGCCTGGCATCCACCGAACCCATCACCAGCTCGGGCCGGCGGGCGCTGAACGTGCGGCTCAACAGCAACGGCGCGGTCGCCGTCGGCATCGACTTCGGCCGCCGCCACCTCAGGGTGGTACTGGCCTCCCTCAGCTACCACGTCATCGCCGAGGAATCGGTGATGCTCCCGCTGGGCCACCAGGCGGATGACGGCATCCAGGCAGCGGTGGCCCTGCTGGAGAAACTGCTGCGCGAAAGTGGCGTGGACCGGTCCTCCGTGGTGGGTGCCGGCGTCGGAATTCCCGGCCCTATCGACCGGCGGACCGGGACGGTGGCGCAGGGGGCCATCCTTCCGGAGTGGGTGGGCATCAACATCCTGCAGCATCTTGAGGAAACCTTGAGAATTCCCGTGTTTGTTGACAATGACGCCAACCTGGGCGCGTGGTCGGAGGTGACTTGGGGGCAGCATTCCGGGGTCAGCAACCTGCTGTTCCTGAAGATCGGATCGGGCATCGGCGCCGGCCTGATCCTCAACGGCGCACCCTATTACGGCAACGTGGGAATCACCGGCGAAATCGGCCATGCCACCATCCATGAGCAGGGCCTGGTGTGCCGCTGCGGCAACCGCGGCTGCCTGGAAACCATCGCTTCCACCACTACCATGATCGAACTCCTCAGCCGCGGTGACGACCCTCCACTGACGCCGGCGGACATTGTCCGCAAGGCCCTGAACCGGGACTCCGCCACCCTCCGCGTGGTGGACGATGCGGGCCTTGCAGTGGGCCGGGCGCTGGGTAACGTGGCCAATCTGATCAATCCCGAGGTCATTGTTGTGGGCGGGCCTCTGGCCGGGCTGGGGGACCTCCTGCTCGACCCCATCCGGAGGGGCCTGATCCGCCATGCAGTGCCCGTGATCGGCGAAACCACCACCCTCACCATGTCCTCGCTGGGTGACCGGGCGGAGGCCCTTGGGGCAGCAGCTCTGGTCTTCCAGCATGCCGGGATCAGGAAGTCCTAGACCGTTTCGTTATCCGGCAATTGCGTTAAAGACTTGACGACAATAGCTGTGATCCAGTTTACTTTTGGTTCAGACGGCCCTGCGCTTTGCCGGCCGGACAAAGAAGTCATTGCATTGGAGGGTTAGGGCTCATGACGTCCCAGACCACGCACACGGACCCGGTCATCCTTGAGATGCGGTCCATCACCAAGGAATTCCCCGGCGTTAAAGCCTTGTCGAACGTGAACCTCAGCGTAAAGGCAGGCGAGGTCCACGCCATCTGCGGCGAAAACGGGGCCGGCAAGTCCACCCTCATGAAGGTCCTTTCCGGTGTGTACCCCTACGGGAGCTACGACGGCGACATCGTCTACCAGGGGCAAGTCCAGCAGTTCCGGGACATCCGTGCCAGCGAGCACGCCGGCATCGTGATCATCCACCAGGAACTGGCGCTGATTCCCGAGCTGTCCATCATGGAAAACATCTTCCTGGGCAACGAACCCACCAAGCGGGGCGTCATCAACTGGGCCGAGGCCCGCCTGCGGTCGCTGGACCTCCTGGCACGCGTCGGCCTGCGGGAAGACCCCGACACCCCCATCAAGGAAATCGGCGTCGGCAAGCAGCAGCTGGTGGAAATTGCCAAGGCGTTGAACAAGTCCGTGAAGATCCTCATCCTCGACGAGCCCACGGCCGCGCTGAACGAATCTGATTCCCAGCACCTGCTGGACCTCATCCTTGGGCTCAA
This sequence comes from Arthrobacter sp. E1SS-5, assembly GCF_057073715.1. NCBI lineage: Bacteria > Bacillati > Actinomycetota > Actinomycetes > Micrococcales > Micrococcaceae > Arthrobacter > Arthrobacter sp. E1SS-5. The sequence goes on along the minus strand of NZ_CP172703.1, from coordinate 1,188,539 downwards.
GGCAAAGGGCATCACCTCGATCATCATTTCGCACAAGCTCAACGAAATTGAGCAGATCGCCGATTCCATCACCATCATCCGTGACGGCAAGTCGATCGAGACGCTGAATGTGAAAAAGGACGGCGTAGACGAGGACCGCATCATTAAGGGCATGGTGGGCCGCACGCTGGAATCCCGCTTCCCGGACCACACCCCCAAGATCGGGGAAGTCTTCTTCGAGGTCAAGAACTGGACAGTTGGCCACCCCGCCGTCCAGGACCGGCTGGTCTGCAAAAACTCCAGCTTCTACGTCCGCCGCGGGGAGATCGTGGGCTTCGCAGGCCTCATGGGTGCCGGCCGCACCGAGCTGGCCCGTTCCGTCTTCGGCCGCTCCTACGGACGCTTCATCGACGGCCACATTTATAAGGACGGCAAGGAGATCGTCCTCAAGAATGTCCGCCAGGCCATCGACGCCGGGCTGGGATACGTCACCGAGGACCGCAAGTCGCTGGGCCTGAACCTCCTTGATGACATCAAGACCACCACCGTGTCAGCCGCCCTAAAGAAGATCAGCCACAACTCGGTAGTGGACCCCAACCAGGAATTCACCGTGGCCGAGCAGTACCGCAAGTCGCTGCGCACCAAGACGCCGTCCGTCGAGGAAGGCGTGGCCAAGCTGTCCGGCGGCAACCAGCAGAAGGTGGTTTTGGCCAAGTGGATGTTCACCGACCCGGACCTGCTGATCCTCGACGAACCCACCCGCGGCATTGACGTCGGAGCCAAGTACGAGATCTACGGGATCATCCAGCAGCTGGCCAACCAGGGCAAGGGAGTCATCGTGATCTCCTCCGAACTGCCCGAACTCCTGGGCCTGTCCGACCGCATCTACACCATCTTCGAAGGCGCCATCACCGGTGTCCTGACCAAAGAAGAGGCCAGCCAGGAAAGCCTGATGAAGCTGATGACCTCCGCCACCCGAAAAGCCGCCTGACCCTCTGGCCCATCCAGAACCTTCCGGACACAAGGACTGACACCATGAACGCCCTCAAAAAGCTGTTTGGCGGAAACACCCGCCAATTCGGCATGATCTTCGCCCTCGTGGCCCTGATCATCTTCTTCCAGTTCGCCACCGAAGGCCGGACCCTGACCCCCGGCAACGTCATCAACCTCTTCAACGGCAACTCCTACATCCTGATCCTGGCCATCGGCATGGTCCTGGTGATCATCGCAGGCCACATCGACCTCTCCGTCGGTTCGGTCGCGGCATTCGTCGGGGTCACCGTAGCCCTGGCCATCCGCGACTGGGGCATCCCCTGGTGGGCCGGCATCCTGCTGGGCCTGGTCCTCGGCGCCATCATCGGCGCCTGGCAAGGCTGGTGGACGGCGTATGTCGGCATCCCCGCCTTCATCGTCACCCTGGCCGGCATGCTCCTCTTCCGCGGCTTCAACCAGTTCGTGGGCAAGTCCAACACCATCCCCGTACCAAATGACTTCCAGTTCATCGGCTCCGGCTACCTCCCCGAGGTGGGACCGAACACCGGCTACAACAACCTGACCCTGCTGCTGGGCATCGCCGTCGTAGCCTTCGTCGTGGTGGGCGAACTGCGCTCCCGGGCCCGCGCCAAGGCTTTGGGCGCCGAAGTTCCCGAGATGTGGGTGACCGTGCTGAAGCTGGTCCTGGTCTGCGCTGCCATCCTCTACGCCACGTACCTGTTTGCCACCGGCCGGCCCGGCACCTCCTTCCCCATCCCCGGCCTCATCCTGGCCGTCCTGGTGCTCATCTACGGCTTCATCTCCTCCCGCACCATCCTGGGACGGCACGTCTACGCCGTCGGTGGCAACCGCCACGCGGCCGAACTCTCCGGTGTCCAGTCCAAGAAGGTCAACTTCCTGGTCATGATGAACATGTCCATCCTGGCCGGCCTGGCCGGCATGATCTTCGTGGGCCGCTCCACCGCATCGGGCCCGTTCGACGGCGTCGGCTGGGAACTGGACGCCATCGCGGCAGTCTTCATCGGCGGCGCCGCAGTCACCGGCGGTGTTGGCACCGTGGTCGGCTCCATCATCGGTGGCCTGGTCATGGCAGTGCTCAACAACGGCCTGCAGCTCCTTGGCGTTGGCGCCGACCTCACCCAGATCATCAAGGGCCTGGTGCTCCTGATCGCCGTCGCCTTCGACGTCTACAACAAGTCCCAGGGCAAACGCTCCATCATCGGCATGCTCACCCGGAACATGAACCGCCCCACTTCCGGGCCCAGCAACCCCATTCAGCCCGACGAAACCACCTCCACCAAGGAAGCGATCGCCAGGGAAGCCTGAAGTTTGCAGCCTGAATACCGTTCCATCACACAAAGAAAGAGAACCAACAATGCGAATGTTTGGTAAAGCAGGAAAGGCCGCAGCGGTTGCTGCCATCGCAGCACTGGCGCTGACGGGCTGTGGCCGCAATGACAGCGGCTCATCGGGCGGAGCCAGCGGAGGCGCTGGCGGATTCGACCAGAGCTCATCCATCGGCGTTGCCCTTCCGCAGAAGACCAGTGAAAACTGGGTCCTGGCCGAGAAGCTGTTCAACGACGGCCTCAACGGCGCCGGGTTCAAGGCTGACGTCCAGTTCGCCAACGGCGGCGTTTCGGAGCAGCAGAACCAGATCAGCGCCATGGTCACCAAGGGTGCCAAGGTCATCATCGTGGGCGCCATCGACGGCTCCCAGCTGGGCACCCAGCTCAAGCAGGCCAAGGACGCCGGCGCCACTGTCATCGCCTACGACCGCCTCCTGCTGAACACCGACAACGTGGACTACTACGTGGCCTACGACAACTTCAAGGTTGGTGTGCTCCAGGGCCAGGCGCTCCTGGACGGAATGAAGGCCAAGAAGCCGAACGGCCCGTACAACATCGAACTGTTTGCCGGTTCCCCTGACGATGCCAACGCCAAGGTGTTCTTCAACGGCGCCATGAGCGTCCTGAAACCCAAGATCGACGACGGCACCCTCAAGGTTGTCTCCGGACAGACCAGCTTCGAGCAGGCAGTGACCCAGGGGTGGAAGGCGGAGAACGCCCAGCGCCGCATGGACACCCTCCTCAGCGGCAGCTACACCAGCGCCAACGTTGACGGCGTCCTGTCCCCCAACGACACCCTGGCCCGTGCGATCCTGACCTCGGTCAAGGCCGCAGGCAAGCCGATTCCGGTGGTCACCGGGCAGGACTCCGAGGTTGAGTCGGTCAAGTCCATCCTCGCCGGCGAGCAGTACTCCACCATCAACAAGGACACCCGCAAGCTCGTTGAGCACGCCATCACCATGGTCAAGGACCTGCAGGCCGGCAAGAAGCCTGAGGTCAACGACGACAAGTCCTACAACAACGGCAACAAGGTGGTTCCCGCCTACCTGCTGGAGCCGGTCATCGTGACCGCCGCCAACGTCAAGACGGCCTACACGGACGATCCCGTACTCGGCCCGATCACCAAGTAATACCTTCCTTACAGGAACAGCCCGGTCCCTTCATGGGGACCGGGCTGTTCCCTTTAACGGGCGTTCGTGCTCCTGTTACTGATTCACGGTCAGCACTCCCGGCCCGGTGAACTGCACGGCATGGTTCTTGACCGCCTGCGGCGTGGTGAACGCCTTGTAGCCGTAGACATCCGCCGGGTTCCAGCCCACGTCAGTGGTGAATTGCCAGCCCGTCCAGTCGGGAGCGGGCGAACCGCTGGCCTCGGCTTCGGCGAGCGCCGTTTCCCGGTGCTGTTCGAAGGAGGCCCTGGCGATCGCATTGAGATCCGCCGGCTTGCCGTTGAACCAGGAGCCCGTGTCGCTGAAGCGATGGCCGTTGTAACTGCTGACCGTGATCGACGGGTCGGCGCCGGGCCCGGTCAATTCGAAGGCATTGCGTTCGGAGAAGATCCGGGACTCGTAGCCGGCTCCCAGGAAGTAGCTGCTCCCGCCCTGGGCTTCGCTGGTGAGCGGATAGTTGGGGTCGTCAGTGCTCCCTGTGAAGTAGTTGTTGACCACGTGCACCTGGCCAAACCGGACGCGGGGCGCACGTTGCTGCAGGTTTTCGAAGTAGTTGCCGATGTAGCTAACCCGCAGCTTGCCACCGTCCTTGTCCACGTGTTCGTCGCCTGAACCCAGCAGCATGGTTTTGTCGTGGTTGGAGAGCCTGCTGTTGGAAATCGTCACGAAATCCGTGCCGTCCTTGAGGTCCAACAGGCCATCGTGCCGGTTGGCCGGTTTGCCGTTGGGGCCCAGCGGCGCCTCACTGTCGGGGAAGCGGCCATCGGACAGACGCACGTGGTCGATCCAGAGATGGTCGGACGTCACCGAGGAAACCGCATCGAACCGCGCGTTCCAAGCACCGTTTCCGTCGTCGGGTGACCAAGTCGTGAAGTAGTCGACCGGAGCCTCAACGCTCAGGTTCCGGAGCACGACGTTCGTGGCGCTTAGCATCACGATATTGGCGCCCACGAAGCCTGAGTCCGCACCCAGCCCGATCACGGTGGTGTTGCTGGGGATGCTGACCTCGATCTGTCGCTTCATGTTGTTGCTTCCGGTCTGCCGCAACTGCCGCTGCTTCTTGCAGTAGTCGAACGCCTGGTCGCTCCACACTTTTCCGTTCGGACCGAAGCAGGAGATGTACTTGGCAATGTCGTAGCCTGCTGCGTAGTCCTGCTCGCCAAGGATGCGCCCGTCCAATGCCTGGTTACCGTCGATGGTTCCCTTGACGTAGATGACCTTGGGTGCAGTGGGCTGGCCGTTATTGGCCAAGGCCGCTTTCAATTCACTGAGCGTGCCTACCTCGTAGCGGCTTCCGGCAGATGCGCCGGCACCGCCGTCTGTCCCGCGTCCGACGGCAGCCCAGCCGGTAGGTTGTGCGTGGTGCGGACGCCGGGACGCAGCCCTTTTCCAGCGCTTAGACACGGCGCATGGGGGCCCGTTCGGTCGCTGGGCGACCTTCCGCGCCCGATGCGCCGCGATGCGCGCCTACAAAAAGGGCAGCGACCCCGCTGTTGCCGGGCACCAGGAGGATTGCGGGTCTTCGTGTAGGAGCGCATCGCCGACCAGAGCAGCGCGCAGGTCGCCCAGCGACCGAAGCGGTGCGCCGGGAGGTGTCTAAGCGACGGCGAAGAGCCGCATTCCTCCGTCCGTTGCAGTCGCCGGACTCGGCTGCCTCCGGAGCCCTTCACAGCCCAAACACAGCTTCGGCCGGATACCCGCACAGGATGCACGGCGAAGGTTGATGCGAAGCCGGCCCTCCGCGCCGGCCCCTGAGTCGTAGGAGTAACGTGAGCGTCCTTGCCCGAAGCGTAGGCAATGCCTTCAGAAACAAGGTCCGCACCGCAGCCGTCGTTGCGGTGCTGGCCGTCGCCATCGGCCTGGCCCTGGCCATGCTGGTGGCCAACCAGGCGGTTGGAGCCAAAGTCCAGGAGCTCAATGCCTCCGTGGGCACCGTCCTGACCGTCAACCCCGCCGGCGGGCAAGGCTTCGAAGGCGGCGGGGAACCGCTCACCACCGGGCAGGCAACCACCGCCGCGGGCGTTCCCAACGTCAGCGCCGTCGTCGGAACCTCCTCACTGCGCCTGCGGAATGCAGCAGCGGCGGCAGCGCAGGCGTCCAGCCAGGCAGGACAAACCGGCCAGGCCCGTTCCGGAGGACAGACCGGCCAGGCAGGCCCCGGCGGCCAGGCCGCAGCCACCCTCACCACCAGCCTTACAGCCGCAATGGATGCCGGCACCCTGGGCAACCGCAACCAGCAGGCCAACGGGACCACGGGATCCACCGGGACCACGCAGCAGCCCAGGTCGCTGCCGATCACCGCCACCGGCATCGGAGCTGAGGTGGACGCCACGGGCAAGGCACTGAACATCACCAAGGGTGCGGGTCTTGGGGACTACACGGCAGCATCCACCGGGGCGCTGCTGGGCACCACCCTGGCGGAGAAGAACAACCTCAGCGTCGGATCCACCTTCACCATCAATGACCAGAGCTACACGGTTTCAGGGTTGTTCGACGCCGGCACCGCCTTCGGCAACAACGCCGTGTACATCACCCTCCCCACCGCCCAGACCCTGGCCGGAACCCCCGGTGAACTGTCCAGCATGATCGTCACGGTCAACTCCATGGACAACGTCGCCTCCACCAAGACGGCGCTGCAGGCCGCCCTGGGCACCGACAAGGCCGATGTCACGCAGGGCCAGAACCTGCAGACCGCAGTCAGTTCCCTGGACAGCGTCAAGAACATCTCCTTCATCGCCTTCATCGCCGCGCTGGGCACCGCCGGCCTGATCATCCTGCTCATCATGGTGATGCTGGTCCGCGAGCGCCGCCGCGAAATCGGCGTGCTGAAGGCCATTGGGGCGCCCAACCGGACCATCGGGCTCCAGTTTGTCCTCGAAGCCCTGGTCCTGGCGGCCCTGGGCAGTGCAGTCGGCGCAGCCATCGCATCGTTCGCCAGTGGCGGCATCGCGTCCGCCCTGATCAGCAGCAACAGCACCACCGCTTCTGCCAGCGCCGGCCGTGGCTTCCCGGGCGGGGCTGGAGGCTTCCGCGGCGGGCAAGGTGGTCCCTTCGGCGGCGCTTCCCAGCTGCTGAACTCCGTGACCGCAAGCGCGTCCCCCGGTGTCATCGCCGGCGGCATAGCGGCCGTATTCGGCGTCGCCATCATCGGCGCCCTGGTTCCCGCGCTGCTCACGGCGCGCATCCGTCCCATCGAAGTCCTGCGAGGAGAATAGCCATGATTGAAGTCAAGAACCTGATCCGCACCTTCAACTCCGGCGACCGCACCATCAAACCCGTCAACGATGTCAGCTTCGTCCTGGAGCAGGGCACCCTCGCCTCGATCGTGGGCAAGAGCGGCAGCGGCAAAAGCACCTTGTTGTCCCTCCTGGGTGCACTGGACAAGCCCACCAGCGGAGACGCCGTCGTCAATGGCGTCAGCCTGGCCAGTTTGCCGGACAGCAAGCTGACCGAATACCGCCGCCGGGACATCGGCTTCGTGTTCCAGCAGTTCAACCTGATCCCCAACCTGTCCGCCGTGGACAACGTCATGCTCCCCATGGAGTTTGCAGGGGTCCGGAAAGGGGCCAGGCTGCAGCGCGCCCAGGAACTGCTGGAACAGGTCCAGCTGGATCCGTCCAAGCACGAACGGCGCATCAACAGGCTTTCGGGCGGCGAGCAGCAGCGTGTGGCCATCGCCAGGGCACTGGCCAACGAGCCCAAGCTGATCCTCGCCGATGAACCCACGGGCAACCTGGACGAGCAGACCGGGGACCACATCATCGAACTCCTCAGCTCACTGAGCCGCGACCACAACACCACAATCCTGGTGGTCACCCACGACAGGGTCCTTGCGAACAAGACCGACCGCCGCTTCCGGCTGCAGCAGGGCAAGCTGACGGAAGAACCGGTGCGGGACCGGGCGGTGGCTGCCACCGCCTGACGCGCGCAAAAGGGGCCAAAGGTGGGGCGGGCGCTTCCATCTTTGGCCCTTTTCCGTTTCCTTCTCCGGCCGGCCCGCACTTCCGCATTCCTTCCACATCCCTGTGACAGGATGGCAACTATGACTGCTCCCATCGCCACGCCATGGCTGTCCAGCCAGCCCAACCAGGATCCCCGCGCCGCAACCGGGAATCCCCTGCGCTGGGGAATCATTGCAACCGGCAGCATTGCGCGCGCCGTCTCACAGGATCTGGCGCTGCTGGAAGACGCCGAGCTGTATGCGGTCAGTTCCAGGACCCAGGACACCGCCGATGCATTCGCCGTGGCCTACGACTTTGCCAAGGCGTACGGGGACGACGGCGGTGTGCCCGGCTACCAGCGGCTGCTGGCTGATGACGCCGTGGATGTTGTGTACGTTGCCACGCCGCACGCACAGCACCATGAGATTGTCCTGGCCGCCCTCAACGCCGGCAAGCATGTACTCTGCGAGAAGGCTTTCACCATCAATGCGCGGGAGGCAGCGGAGCTCATTGACGTTGCGCGCAGCCGGAAGCTTTTCCTGATGGAGGCGGTCTGGAGCCGGTTCCTGCCTTCGATGCAACGGGCTTTCGAGATCGCAGCCTCCGGGGAACTGGGTGACATCCACTGGGTCACGGCGGACCTTGGCTTTCCGGCACCGTACTCCCCCACCGCCAGGCTGTGGGCACGGAATGACGGCGGGGGCGCCCTGCTGGATCTGTCCGTCTACCCGCTGTTGTGGGCGCTCGGTACGCTTGGCTTCCCGCAAACCGTCAGCGCCACCGGGGTGGTCAATGACGATGGCGTTGACGCCCAGAACGCCATGACCCTTGGCTACGACCATGCCGCCCAGGTACAGCTCACCTCCTCGCTCCTGGCCCACGGCCCCCGCACGGCCACCGTGGCGGGAAGCCTCGGTTTCCTGCAGAGCGTGGGTTCCATCAACAACCCGCGCGAGCTCCTCATCGCCAAAGGGTGGGAGGACCGCCGGACGGAAAGTTTCGACGTTGTGGGCAAGGGTTACGCCTACGAGCTGCGCGAGGTAGTGCGCTGCATCCAGCAGGGACTGACCGAAAGCCCGGTCATGCCCCTGGAGGACACATTGAACACCATGCGCCTTTTCGACGGCGTCCGGGCCCAGCTCGGAGTCACTTACCCCAACGACAGGCATTAGAAGCTTCGGCAAAGGGCGTACGACGGCGGCGAGCAGCTTGCGGAGTCAGTGTCAGCAAGGTGGTGGGTTGTCTTTGCGGTTGACACTTTTTCGATTGCGTTCCCGCCATTTGTAAATTCCCTTTAGCAGACGCTGGACTTCCAGCAATAAGCAGTCTTAGTATTTAGGGGCATCAATTGCACCGGTCACTGGGGGGTGGTTCGCATGGCTCGTATGAGTTCTCCATGGCGTGCCGTGCGCCCGGCGCTCCTAGCCGGAGCCGCCGCAGTGACCTGGCTGACGCTTTCTTCCACCGCTGCTTCCGCGGACACCGGGCCCGACTCCTCGTCCCTCCTTGGCGGCGTCACCAGCTCGGTTTCATCGTTGGCCCATGATCTTGCGGACACCATTTCGCCGGCTCCTTTGGGTTCCCCGGCCGGCCCTGCTGCAACCCCCGGGCTGTTGCGGCCCGTGGTAACCCCGGTTTCCGGACTTGCGGACAACCTCATCGCCTCCGTCCCGGTAGTGGAGCAAGTGGTTCCTGCGGGAACGGTCTCTACTGTTTCGGCTCCCCTTATTGAAGTCGCCGACGGCGTGACAACGGGTGTTGTGCAGGTCGTCGTAGACCCTGTAGCCGAGGCAGTCCCGGCGCTCGAACCGGCGCTCCAGCCCGTGACCGACCTTCTGACTGGTGCCGCTCCGCTGCCAGTCCCCCTTCCCGAACAGCCAGTTGACCTCCAGCAACCAATCGAGGGAGTCCCGGCGGAGCTTCCGGCTGCGGAAACTCCTGCTCCTGCGGCGGCTCCTGCCGCGGCGGAAGCATCCGCGGACGTGCAGCAGCCGGTAATCGAAGTGGATCAGGAAGCCCGGGCCTTGGCTGACGCATCGTCAGCCGCCGGCGGCGTAATCCTGGAAGCCCGGGACGCTGCTGGGCTGGCTGGAATGCTGGTTCTGCAGCCGGATATGTCTGACCCCGTTGCGGATGAGCCTCTTCCCGCTGACCCGGCTCCGCTGCCTGCAAACACTCCTGCGGCCCCGGCATCCGGCACGGGAAGCGGTGGGTCGTCAGGAGGCGCCTCCGGTGCCGCCGCATGGCTGAGCCCCTTTTGCTTCAATGTCGAACTTCCCGGCATTGTCCTGGCCGGGGATGCCTCTGAGCACGCTCCTGCGCCGGTGTCCTTCGACCCCGGTTCTTCTCCTGACTAGTTGATGCCCCCTGCCCGTTCATGGGCAGCACGTGGCTATGCCGGCAGCTGACCAGCGCCGGACAACATCAACTTTTCAGGAGTAAGCATCATGAACTGCACCCTTCGCAGGGGGCTGCTTAGCACCCTCTTTGCCGGCGGCCTGCTGGCCTTCGGCTGCGCTGCGGCCAACGCCGCGGACACCACCACCAGCGGGACGGACCTGTCCGCTTCCGCCCTCATCTCGGCGGCGGCGCCCGCTGACTCGACGTCATTGGGCCTGCTGGGTGACCCAACGCCGGCCAGTTCAACCGGTGTCGCCGCCGCAGTGGACGTCAACCTCGGCCTCGGCGGGGTCACCGATCCCGTCACCGCGCCAGCTACAGGTACGACGGACGGCACCACGGCAAACCTCGCCGTCGACGCAGCCGTGAACCTCGGCCTGGGCGGCGTAACCACTGACCCGGCCACCACCGGCACAACCGATGTCGCAGCCGCAGCGGACGTCAACCTCGGCCTCGGCGGGGCCACCGATCCCGTCACGGGAACCACGGACGGCACCACCACCGACCTCGCCGTCGACGCAGCCGTGAACCTCGGCCTGGGCGGCGTAACCACTGACCCGGCCACCACCGGCACCACCGATGTCGCAGCCGCAGCCGACGTCAACCTCGGCCTCGGCGGGGCCACCGATCCCGCAACCGGAACCACGGACGGCACCACCGCCGACCTTGCCGTCGACGCAGCCGTGAACCTCGGCCTGGGCGGTCTCAGCACCGGTGACGCGGCGGCCGGGGTTGATGCAGCTGTTGACCTTGGTGCCGATCCGGGCACTGGAACGGGCAACGGCGGGCTGGATGCTGTAGTTGACCTTGGCATTGGCCTGGGACTTGGAGGTGACACCAACACCGGCACTCCCGGCACCACTGATCCCGGTACCACCAGCCCGGGCGACGGCACCACCGGTGACGCCGGCACGCTTGATCCCGGCACCCCCGAGACCAGCACCCCGGGTTCGGACGACCCCGCGGGCAACGGCGGCGCCGCCCCCGGCGATAATTCCACGGGCATGAATGGCGGCACCGATACCTCCGGCAACGGGAGCGTCTCCGCAGCTCCGGCCGGCTCCACAGCTGTCAGCGGCGCCATCGCCCCTGTCACTGCTCCCCGCAGCACCGCGGGGAACGGCAATTCTGCCCTTGCCAACACGGGAGCTGCCCACGCCGGGCTCGCCAACACGGGCTGGGACGGAACGCTGGTTCCCCTGGCGCTGCTGCTCCTGGCCGGCGGACTCCTGATGCTCCGCAAGCGCAAGGTGTCGTAGAGCCTTTCAAAGACAGCACAACAACCGCCCGCACCCGTGCGCTTGAAGCAGCAGCACTCCGCGGGCTGACGGAAGGAGTACAACAGCCCGGAAACGAAAGAACAGTACAAAACACGTCTTCAGCACACGTGTCCTTGTAGCCAATGGTCCGGTGGCGGAAGTGCTTGAATCCGCCACCGGGCCGTCGGCGTGTCGCAACGTGAACGCCTTGGTCAATCGCTGGTTCGGCCGTCCCGCCCGTATAATTTGAGGTACATCAGTGCCGCAGCGCACCGGGAGGAACGGTCATGGTGGCGGAATCGCCTAGCTCCATCAAGAATGAAGTTGTCGGCAATCGCTATCGTTTGGGTGACGTGATAGGCCGTGGGGGAATGTCCTCGGTTTACTGTGCCAGGGATGAAAACCTAGGCCGCGACGTCGCGTTGAAGCTCTTCGCGCCGCAGGCTCCGGATGCCGACGAGCTGAAGCGCCAGGAAGCCGAGATCCAGCTCCTCGCCACCCTGAACCACCCCGGGCTGGTAACGCTCTTCGATGCCGGCATCGATGACCGCGTCCCGGACGAACCCCGGCCGTTCCTCACCATGGAGCTCGTGGAGGGCCAGGACCTGCGCAGCCGCATCCGGCACAGCCGCGTGCCCCTTGAAGAGCTGTCGGTGATTGGCGCGGGAATTGCCGACGCCCTGGCCTACGTCCACGGCCTGGGCATCATCCACCGGGATATTAAGCCGGGCAACATCCTCCTGGTTCAGATCCGCCCGGGTGAGCCGCTGCGGCCCAAACTCACGGACTTCGGCATCGCCAGGATTGTCGATTCCACCCGGCTCACGGCTACGGGCACCATGGTGGGCACCGCCGCCTACCTCAGCCCTGAGCAGGCCCTGGGCCAACCGCTGTCGTCAGCAACGGACATCTATTCCCTGGGCCTGGTGCTGCTGGAGTGCATCAAGGGCACCGTGGAGTACCCGGGCAGTGCCGTGGAATCAGCTGTTGCCCGGCTTCACCGTGCCCCGGAAATCCCGGACGACGTCCCCGCCGAATGGGCAGACCTCATCCGTTCCATGACGGCCATCGAGCCGCTGGAGCGGCCGGCGGCGGCGGATATTGAGACGGCGCTGCGCCAGGCCCTGGTTTCCCCGGCGTCGACGCCGGGAGAACTCGCCCCGGAAACCACCCGGGTTCTTCCAGCGATGCCCTTCCACCCGCCCACCATCACCGCCGAGGAATCAGTGGACGAAGTGCGGGAGGCGGCAGAGGCCACGGGTGCGATTTCCCCCGTGTCGTCCCCAGAGTCATCTGAGCGGACCCCTGCTTCGCCGTCCGCTGCCGGCTCGGCGGTAACCAGCCCGGCCACCGCCAAGGCTTCCAAAAAGCCGCGGCTGTCCCGGACGCAGCGCATCTGGCTGGCGGTCGTACTCGGTGTCCTGGTGATCGCCGCAGCCGCCGCAGCGGTGATGATGAGCATCTCAGCCCGCCCGGCCGACGTCGTACCCTATCCCACGGTGACCGGTGTCCTGGGCGACCATCTCCAGGAACTTCAAAAGAGCGTGGAACCGTGACCCTGCTGCAGCCAGCTCCGCAGCGGCTGTTGGTGGCGTGCTCAGCGGCGCTGATCGCGGCGGGCGTCCTCAGTGCGTGCGCGGCCCCCGGGAACGGGCTGCAGCGCGAAGCCGCCACGCAGCTCCAGGCGCGGGTGCTCGAAGTGACCCAGGCGTCGTCCCAGAACAATCCTGAATCAGCGCTGCAGGCACTGGCCGGCCTTGAGGCGGACCTCGCCGCGGCGCAGGCGAAGGGCCAGGTTTCCGAGGAGCGGCGGCGCAGCATCACCACCGTGGCCACAGCTGTCCGGGCAGACCTCAACGATGCAGTTGCAGCGCAGAGGGCAGCAGCCGCCAAGGCTGCCGAGGACGCCCGCGCTGCCGCCGGCCAGGGATCGCAAGCCCCCTCCCCCGCACCGGAAGCACCCGCGTCGCAGCAGGCACCTGCTCCGGCCCCGGCTCCGGCGGCAGACCAGGGCAACACGTCCGGCAACGGCGGAAATGCCGGCAAAAACAACAGCGACAAAGGCAAAGGCAAGAACTAAGTCCCGTTCGTCAGTAAGGCCTTATCACTTAACAGCAGGAAGCGGGGCTCCGGAAGGTTATCCGGAGCCCCGCTTCTCTGTAACCACGGCTGCCGCAGCAGCCCGCCGCTAGCTCAGGCTGGCGATGACCTTGTTGAGGGTGGCGGAAGGACGCATCACTGCGGAAGCCTTGGCGTCCTCCGGGCGGTAGTAGCCCCCGATGTCCACGGGTGAGCCCTGGACCTCGGCCAGCTCGCCCACGATCGTTTCCTCCTTGGAGGAAAGCTCGCCGGCGACCGGGCTGAACGCGGCGGCCAGGTCGGCGTCGTCCGTCTGCTTGGCCAGCTCTTCAGCCCAGTAGCGGGCCAGGTAGTAGTGGCTGCCACGGTTGTCCAGCTCGCCTGCGCGGCGGCTCGGGGACTTGTTCTCCAGCAGGAAGGTGCCGGTGGCGCGGTCCAGGGTGTCTGCCAGGACCTGTGCCCGGGCGTTGCCCGTGGTGGTGGCCAGGTGCTCGAAGCTGACGGCCAGGGCCAGGAACTCGCCCAGGCTGTCCCAGCGCAGGTGGTTTTCCTTCAGCAGCTGCTGGACGTGCTTGGGGGCGGAGCCGCCGGCGCCGGTCTCGAAGAGTCCGCCGCCGTTCATCAGCGGAACAACCGAGAGCATCTTGGCGCTGGTGCCCAGTTCCAGGATGGGGAACAGGTCCGTGAGGTAGTCGCGGAGCACGTTGCCGGTGACGGAGATGGTGTCCTCGCCCTTGCGGATGCGCTCCAGCGTGAAGGCGATGGCCTTGACCGGGGCCATGATCTGGATGTCCAGGCCCTCGGTGTCGTACTCCTTCAGGTACTCGTTGACCTTGGCGATGAGGTTGGCGTCGTGCGCGCGGTCCTCATCCAGCCAGAACACGGCCGGGGTCTGGGAAGCACGGGCGCGGGTGACGGCCAGCTTGACCCAGTCGCGGATGGGGGCGTCCTTGGTCTGGCAGGCGCGCCAGATGTCGCCCTCGGAAACCTCGTGTTCGAGCAGGACGTTGCCGGAGCCGTCCAGGATCTGCACCGTGCCGGCTTCCTGGATTTCGAAGGTCTTGTCGTGGCTGCCGTATTCCTCGGCTGCCTGCGCCATGAGGCCAACGTTGGGGACGGTGCCCATGGTGGTGGGATCGTAGGCGCCGTTGGCGCGGCAGTCATCGATAACCACCTGGTAGATGCCGGCGTAGGAGCTGTCCGGCAGGACGGCCAGGGTGTCGGCTTCCTTGCCGTCCGGGCCCCACATGTGGCCGGAGCTGCGGATCATGGCGGGCATGGAGGCGTCCACGATGACGTCGGAGGGGACGTTCAGGGTGGTGATGCCCTTGTCCGAGTCCACCATGGCCAGGGCGGGGCCGTCTTCCAGGCCCTTCTTGATCAGGTTCTGGACGCCTTCGCGGACATCCGCGGGCAGGTCCTCGAGGCTGCTGAGGATGGCGGCAAGGCCGTTGTTGGGGCTGATGCCGGCGGCGGAGAGCTGCTTGCCGTAGGTGTCGAACAGTTCGGAGAAGTAGGCCTTCACCACGTGGCCGAAGATGATGGGGTCCGAGACCTTCATCATGGTGGCCTTGAGGTGCGCGGAGAAGAGCACGCCCTCTTCCTTGGCGCGGGCTACCTGGGCCTTCAGGAACTCGTCCAGGGCGGCGGCGCGCATCACGGTGCCGTCGATGACCTCGCCGGCCAGGACGGGGAACGCCTTCTTCAGGACCTTCACCGAGCCGTCTTCGCGGACCAGCTGGATGGAGATGGTGCCGTCCTTCTCGATGACAACGGACTTCTCGTTGGAGCGGAAGTCGTTCTGGCCCATGGTGGCCACGTTGGTCTTGGACTCCGGGGTCCAGGCGCCCATGGAGTGCGGGTTCTGGCGCGCGTAGTTCTTCACGGACAGCGGCGCCCGGCGGTCGGAGTTGCCTTCGCGCAGGACCGGGTTGACAGCGGATCCCTTGATCTTGTCGTAGCGGGACCGGATGGCGGTTTCCTCGTCCGAGGACGGGTTGTCCGGGTAGTCCGGCAGTGCGTAGCCCTGGCCCTGCAGCTCTGCAATGGCAGCCTTCAGCTGCGGAATGGAAGCGCTGATGTTCGGCAGCTTGATGATGTTGGCTTCCGGCGTCTTCGCCAGTTCACCGAGTTCAGCAAGGGCGTCACTGATCTGCTGTTCGGGCGTCAGGTAGTCACCAAAGACGGCGATGATGCGGCCGGCGAGCGAAATGTCGCGGGTCTCCACCTCCACACCTGCTGTCGAAGCGAATGCCTCGATGATGGGCAGGAACGAATAGGTAGCCAGCATCGGCGCTTCGTCGGTGTGGGTGTAGATAATCTTGGACATGCGCGGGCGTCTCCCTGTGGGTCGGCTTGGTTGTGAAAAATTCGGTCTATTTCACCATGTACAACTTACCCGAGGACGCCACTTCAAACCTTAACGGGGCTCCCGCATTACCGCGGTGAGAGCAGGATTACAGCGATGGAGAACGTACGACGCCGGGCCGGGCCCCCGGGTGCCCGGCCCGGCGTCGCTCCTTCCAGCCCTTAAAGGACGCCGGAAGGGCCCTAAGTCGCTTTCTGATATCTCACTACTGTGTACAAACTTGACTGGTAACGATAAATTCGCTGAGTCACTCCCGATCCCGGGCCCAACCCCGTTCAGACAGGACAACAATGACACGCACCAGGTCTCTGGCCTCCGGCCTCCTCACTCTCTCGGCGGCGGCAGTGCTGGCTCTCGCTTCCGCCGGCGGGGCCTCTGCCGCCCCCGCTCCGTCCGACGGGAAGGCAACGCCGTCCGTCGCCAGCGTCACCGTTGACGCCCGCGGCGCGGCAGATTACTGGACCCCCGAGCGCATGCAGGGTGCCGTCCCCGGCGACACCCTGGCCGCCAAGGCATTTGAACGCGGCAACCGTTCCAGCGTCCTTTCCGTAGAGAAGGGCAAGCCCTCCACCACCAAGGGAACCAAGGGCAAGCCCACCATCGCCAAGAGCGAGAACCCCGTCTCGCACATCGGCAAGGTCTTCTTCACCATTGGCACCACCAACTATGTGTGCTCCGGCAACGCCGTCGCCTCGGACAACGGCAGCACCGTGGCCACTGCCGGACACTGCGTGAATGAGAGCGGCGCCTACGTCACCAACTTCGTCTTCGTTCCGGAATACGAGAACGGCAACGCGCCGTACGGCAAGTGGGCCGCCAAGGCGCTGTACGCGCCCACCCAGTGGGTCAGCAACGGCGACATGACCTATGACACGGGCTTCGCCGTCGTAAACCCGGATAGCGACGGCGCGCTGCTCACGGACGTCGTTGGCGGCTCCGGCACTGCCTTCAACCAGGCTTACGGACTGACCTACAAGGCATACGGCTACCCGCAGGCCTCACCGTTCAACGGCACGTCCCTGTGGAGCTGCACCGGTAAAGCCACGAAGGACACCAACAATCCTCAGTTCGGCACGCAGGGCATCCCCTGCGACATGACTGGCGGTTCCTCGGGCGGTCCGTGGTTTATCCAGACGGACTCCACCACTGGCTCCGATGGCGTGCAGAATTCCGTCAACAGCTACGGCTACAACGGCTCAGCAGTGATGTACGGCCCGTACTGGGGCTCCGTCATCGAGGCCACCTACACCAATGCAGCAGCCTCCTAGCAAGCCCCAGCCGGATGACGAATCCGTCAGCCACGTTGACCTGACCCAGTCGCGCGAGGAGGTCCTCGAGTACTGGACGGAAGAGCGGATGGCGGAAGCCAAGCCCCGGGAGATCCAACTCCCGGAGCCGGGCCCCCGTCCGGACCACCAGGACTAAGCCAGCAACACGACGGCGCCCGTCCCCGCGAAGGGGACGGGCGCCGTCGTTGTAAATCCGGGCACACGCCGCCAGGTTCCCTGGCCAGGCGTGGGATCAGTGGAAGAAGTGGCGGGCTCCGGTGAAGTACATGGTGATGCCTGCCGCGTTCGCTGCCGCGATCACCTCTTCGTCGCGGACGGAGCCACCGGGCTGGACCACGGCGCGGACGCCGGCGTCGATCAGGATCTGCAGGCCGTCAGCGAACGGGAAGAACGCATCGGAGGCTGCCACGGCGCCGCGCGCCCGCTCCGGTGCGCCGGCACCGCTGGCGTTGGACGCGCCGCCGGCACCTTCGACGTCGGACTCCACCGTGACGCCCAGGGTGTTGGCCCGCTCCACTGCCAGGCGGCAGGAGTCCAGGCGGTTTACCTGGCCCATGCCGATGCCCACCGCGGCGCCGTCCTCGGCGAGGAGGATGGCGTTGGACTTCGCGGCCCGGCAGGCGGTCCAGGCGAAGGCGAGGTCCGCGAGGGTCTTGTCATCGGCGGCTTCGCCGGCGGCGAGGGTCCAGTTGGCGGGGTTGTCGCCGTCGGCGTCCACCTTGTCCGTGACCTGGACCAGCATGCCGCCGGAGACCTGGCGGAACTCCGTGGGGTAGCGGCCGTAGCCCTCGGGCAGGGCGAGCAGGCGGATGTTCTTCTTCTTGGAGAGGATTTCCACGGCTTCCGGCTCGAAGCCGGGGGCGATGACCACCTCAGTGAAGATGTCCTTCACAGTGTTGGCCATGCCGGCGGTGACGGTGCGGTTGGCAGCGATGACGCCACCGAACGCGGAGACGGGATCGCAGGCGTGGGCCTTGGCGTGGGCATCGGCGATGGGGTCCGCAGCGCCAGCGGAACCAACGGCAACACCGCACGGGTTGGCGTGCTTGATGATGGCGACGGCGGGCTCGGCGAAGTCGTAGGCGGCGCGCAGTGCGGCGTCGGCGTCAACGAAGTTGTTGTAGCTCATGGCCTTGCCGTGCAGCTGGTCAGCCTGGGCGATGCCCATCGGCGCAGCCTTGTCCACGTACAGTGCGGCCTGCTGGTGCGGGTTCTCGCCGTAGCGCAGCACCTCGGAGCGTTCCAGGGACAGGCCGGCGTAGGCGGGCCAGTCGATGACGCCGTCGCCGTCCTCGTCCAGGAACTGGCTGGCGGTCCAGGTGGCCACCGCGTTGTCGTAGGCGGCGGTGTGCGCAAATGCCTTGGCTGCAAGGCGGCGGCGGGTCTTCAGGTCGAAGCCGCCGGCGGCAGCGGCCTCCACCACCTGGCCGTAGAAGGAGGGGTCCACCACAATGGCGACGGCGGCATGGTTCTTCGCGGCCGACCGCACCATGGCGGGGCCCCCGATGTCGATCTGCTCCACGACATCGTCCTGGGCGGCGCCGGACTTGACCGTCTCGACGAACGGGTAGAGGTTCACCACCACCAGGTCGAACGCTTCGATGTCCATGCTGGCGAGGGTTTCCATATGGGCAGGGACGCGGCGGTCCGCCAGGATGCCGCCGTGGACGCGCGGGTGCAGCGTCTTGACGCGGCCGTCCAGCATCTCGGGTGAACCGGTGACTTCCTCCACCTCCTGCACGGGGATGCCCGCGGCAGCGATCTTCTTGGCGGTGGAACCGGTGGAGACGAGCTTCACGCCGGCGGCATGGAGGCCTTTGGCGAGCTCCTCCAGACCGGTTTTGTCGTAGACCGAGATCAGGGCCCGGCGGATGGGTACACGGTCAATGGATACGCGTTCATGCTGCGTGAAGCTCACAAATGTCTCCGTCTTATCTCGCGGAACGAGGCCGCGGTTGGTGGGGATAGGGCCAGTTTATCGCGATGGGCGCGGTTGCCCGTGTGTCTGCCGGAGTGTGAACGCTTGGGGGCGGGCTAGAGTTTTCAACAGGAGGCGGCGATGAATACTTACACCACTGTGCCCAGCGGCGAACAGGTGGTCCAGGAACTGCCCTGGCGATGGAAAGTCCAGGGCAGGATCTTCCTGGTGGGGGGCCTTGGCTTCATGTTCGACGCCTGGGACGTGACCCTGAACGGCATCCTGATTCCGCTGCTGTCCAAGCACTGGTCCCTCTCCGCCGGCGAGGCCGCATGGGTGGGCACCTCGAACCTGATCGGCATGGCCCTCGGTGCCTTCATCTGGGGCACCATCGCGGACACGGTGGGGCGGAAGAAGGCCTTCACCGCCACCCTGCTGCTGTTCTCGGTGTTCACCGTGCTCGGCGCGCTTGCCCCCGACTTCATCTGGTTCTGCGTCTTCCGGTTCATGGCCGGGTTTGGTTTGGGCGGCTGCATCCCGGTGGATTATGCCCTGGTGGGTGAGTTCACTCCGCGGAAACAGCGCGGGAAGGTGCTGACCGCTATGGATGGGTGGTGGCCGGTAGGTGCTGCCCTGGCCGGCTTCGTCTCGGCGGGGCTGGTGGCCCTCTCCGGCGACTGGCGCCTGACCCTGCTGGTGATGGTGCTGCCCGCCCTGCTGGTCTTCTGGGTCCGGAGGAGTGTGCCCGAGTCCCCCTTGTTCCTGATCCGTAAGGGCCGCCGGGAGGAAGCGGCCCGGATCATCGACGGGCTGGTGGAAGCCACGGGCGCCGAACCCCGCGCTTACAGCCTTCCCGACGCCAAGGACGTGCCGCGGCTTTCCGCCGGCAGCGCCTGGACCCAGCTGCGCTCCGTGTGGCGGTTTAACTGGAAGATCACCACGGCGGCCTGGGCCCTGTTCTTCAGCATCCTGCTGGTGTACTACCTGTCCCTGACGTGGATGCCCCGGATCCTGATCGGCGCCGGATTCGCCGAGTACAAAGCGTTCGTCACCACTGCCTCCATGGCCGCCGTCGGATTCCTGGGCGTGGTGGTGGCCGCCCTCCTGGTGGAACGGGTGGGGCGCAAATGGATCCTTGCCATCACCGGCCCCCTGTCCGCCCTGACCCTGGTGATCGTGGCGTTCGTGGTGGACATCCCCACGGCCGCGGTGTTCTGGCTGCTGGTGTTCGGGTTCGTGGTGCAGGTGGCCATCCCGGTCCTGTACGCCTACGTGTCCGAGCTCTACCCCACCGAACTGCGCGGCACCGGCTTTGGCTGGGCGTCCACGTTCTCCCGGCTGGGCGCAGGGTTTGGACCGCTGATCTTCGCGAACTACTTCTGGCCCGAACTCGGGCTTGCCACGTCGTTCGCCCTGGCCGGTGCCCTGGTCCTGGCGTCGGTGCTGTGGATGGCGTTCTTCTCCCCCGAAACCCGCCAGCGCC
This sequence comes from Arthrobacter sp. E1SS-5, assembly GCF_057073715.1. Lineage (NCBI taxonomy): Bacteria > Bacillati > Actinomycetota > Actinomycetes > Micrococcales > Micrococcaceae > Arthrobacter > Arthrobacter sp. E1SS-5. The sequence goes on along the minus strand of NZ_CP172703.1, from coordinate 1,168,315 downwards.
GCCTGCAGTAGCCCGCTAGGCGGAGGCGGAGTAGGCGGGGTTCGCGGCGAGCTCGGCCAGGGTTGAGACCAGGAGCCGGCGCTCCACCACCTTGATGCGCTCGTGCAGGGTCTCCTCGGTGTCCGAGTCCTCGATGGCCACCGCTTCCTGGGCGATGATGGGGCCGGTGTCCACGCCGGCGTCGGCCCAGTGCACGGTGCAGCCGGTGACCTTGACCCCGTACGCCATCGCGTCCCGTACGCCGTGGGCCCCGGGGAATGCCGGGAGCAGGGCGGGGTGGGTGTTGAGGTACCTGCCCTTGAACGCATCAATGAAGCCGGGGCTAACGATCCGCATGAACCCGGAAGACACCACAACGTCCGGCTCGTACGCGGCCACGGCGTCGGTGAGGGCCGCGTTCCAGTCGGCGCGTTCCGGGTAGGCCTTAAAGTCCACCACAAAGGTGGGGATGCCGGCGGCAGCAGAACGTTCGACGCCGTACGTCCCCTGGCGGTCGGCGCCCACCGCCGCGATTTCCACGTCGAGCTCCCCCGCCTTGACGGCGTCAATAACGGCCTGGAGGTTGGACCCGGTTCCGGAAACGAGGACGACGATACGCATTGGTCCAGCTTAGGTGCACGCTCGCGTACGCTGGAAAACATGAACAGCGAACCGGGCCGGAGCGGGCCGCAGCAGGTCAAACCCCCGCTCAGCGAGGGGGCCAAGGCTTCCCTTGCCAAGACCCGAACCCTGTTCCGGATGTTTGTTGTCTCGGTCCTCGGCGCGTTCTTCGTGTACCAGCTGGATGTCGGCTACCTCTGGCTGGCCACAGTGCTGACCGCCGTTGGCCTGGTCCTGGGCATTGTCCTGCTGGTGCGGGCCATCCGGTTGAGGGAATCAAAGCTGGTCCTCTTCGGCACCATTTCCGGCCTGGTGGTGGCGGCCGTCATGGTGCTGCTTATAGTCACCACTTTGGTCCTGTACGACCAAGTGCGCGAATACCAGGCCTGCCTTGGCCGGGCACTGACGGACCGGGCCGCCCACGCGTGCATGGTGCAGTTCCAGGACGTCCTGCCCACAAAAGTGCGCTAGCCGGGAATTGGGTCCTAGTGGACCAGCTCCGCGTCCCGTTCCACGGCGCTGCCCTTCTCCCGTTCCAGCCACGGTCCGGCTGCGTAGCCAATGACGACGCCGATGCCCACCTCCGCGGCCACCCACAGTCCCGTCCACAGTGGGTCAGGTCCGATGTCCGTCAGGCGGCCAAGGCCGGCTGAGCCCCTGGCGAGCCAGGCCAGGCCCACGGTCAGCAGTCCGGCAGCCAGGCCGGCCAGGACTGCGAGTACCAGCGTGGAGGCGCTGGCCGTGAACCAGCGGGCGTGGATCTTGATGGCGAGCCATTCGTCAAAGTGGTTTTCGCCCTCCCGAAGGAACCACCATCCGGCCATGACGCCTGCCAGCACCGGAACCACCAGGGCCACGAAGGCGTAGTCGAGGGACCCTGACGGGATGGCCGACAGGACGGGGACGGACGGAACCGGCCCGACCGCGGTGGCCAGCGGACCCACGTGGGAGCCTGCTCCCATGGCGAAACCGGCGCCGGAGGTCCAGGCGAGGGCAAAGACGACAAGGTTGGGCAGGAAGCCGAGCTGTGCGATGGTGAGGGCCGCGCCTCCCACCGGGCCGGCGTCGAGCGCTTCATAGACGGACACCACGAGGTTCCAGTGGATGAACAGGTCGACCGCCAGGAGCGCAGCGGCCAAGGTGAGGGCGGACATCACGGCCACGAATCCGGCTTTCGCCACGGAGGCGAAGTACGAGCCCGCCCAGCGGGAATGCTGGCTGGTGCGCGAGATCCAGTCCACGGCGTCGACGCCGATGAGCCGGCTCCACGAACCTGCTTCCCGTCGTGCCCCGATCACCATGCCCAGCCCGTACGGAATCAGGGGAATCAGCAGGGCGTACCAAAGATTGATGATGACATCGGCAGTGCGGCAAACAAACCCGGTGGCCGCGCCGAAGGCCGCATAGACCACCCATGACCCCAGCAGCGCCTGCCACAGCTGGTCGGTATAGGAGGCGCGGGCCAGCCGGCGGCCGGCGCGCCAGGCCAGCAGGAACGGGATGAGCGTCAGGCCCAGGGGAACCAGGCTCAACATGCCGGAGCCGCCGTGGGAGGCGGCCTCAGGTCCGGCGCCCGCGAGTTCCAGCGGCACGCCGTGGACCAGGAGCCAAGACTGGCCGGCCAGCCTGGCAAGGACCTCGAACTGTCCGTTCTGGAAACCGGCGGTGGCCCACACGGCAACGATGGGCGCCACCACCACCAGCGCGGAAATAACGGCCGCCTGCCCCGTTTCAAGGGCACCCTGCAGCCACAACGGCATGGGAAGGCCACGGTCTCCGGTCTGATCAGCGCGCAGTTTCATCGTGTTCCATGGTGTCACGGAGGGCCCGTCGTGCCCGCGAACGACAGGCTCAGCGGCAGCACTGATAACCAAGCAAATACCCCACGGCCCGGCGCTTTTAGGGGGGCACAGCCGTAAAATTGGTAGCAACCAGCACCCGCCGCCCCGCCCAGGGGGTACTGCGATTTCTGCTGGCGCCGCTGGTCAGTGCCGGCAACGGGCCCGGATTGTCGTAAGCCGGGAAAACAGGAGCCGCGAATGAGAGATGAACCGTAAGTTCTGAAGATATTCGTCCTACTGGCTGGTGCAGCCACCGCTCTCAGCGCGGCTGCACCAGCATCTTAAAACGGTGCGGCGCCGGGAACCTCCAAGTAGGCTCCCGGCGCCGTTCACCATGTCAGGGCTGCTGCTCCCACCAGCCGGCCCAGGGGAACAAGGGGACCGTGTCCCCCGCTCCGATCAGCGGCGGGTGTCGCCGTCGGTGTCGATGTGTTCCTTGCGGACTTCTTCGTTGACGGTTTCCTCGTCGCGGACAGTTTCCTTGTCCAGCCGGACCCGCTCCACCGGAACGGCTTCCTTCTCCACCACCGGGCGTTCCTCGTGGAGGACCACCTCGTGCTCTTCTTCGCTGATGGCAGGCCCGTCGAGGGCGGCGCCGCGGTTGGCGTCCGTGATGGGCTCGCGCTCCACGCGGACCTCTTCACGCTCCACCGGGATGGTCTTGGTGACATTCTCGGTGGTGACGTACTTCCGCAGCCGTGCGCGGCCGGTGGCCTGGCGCTCCGTGCCCACGTGCAGCTGCTCCTCGGAGCGCGTCATGGCGTCGTCCGTGGTGGGCCCGGAGGTGTCGTGCCCAACCGTTCCGCGGGACTCGGTATCGCGCTCGGAGCGGATGCCGGCCGTGGGGGTGCCTGCATTGAGGTCGGCATCGCCCTGGAGGTCGGCGTCGGTCCTGGTTCCGGAGCTGGCAATGTCGGAAGTTGAGTACCCGGTGGTCGCCTCGGTGTACGTCTGTGCACCGTTACGGTCGTAGTAGGTGTAGAGCCGGTCCTCTTCCTCGGGGCTGAGGTGGCCGTCGGCGTCCACGCGGGGAGCGTCCTTGACGTGTTCCTTGCTGTAGGGAACCACCAGATCCTCACCCTGTTCGTGTGCGCCTTCAACCGGCACGAAGGATTCGGACGTACCGAAAAGGCCCGTCTTCACGGTGACCCATGTGGGCTCACCCGTGTCGTCATCTGCGTACAGCTGGCCGATCGATCCAATCTTCGAACCGTCGGACCCGACGACGTTGCCGCCCTTGGTGAGCAGGTTTTCAAGGTTTTCCCTGTTAAGCATGACGTCTCCTTGGATTGTCTTTGCACTGGGTCTGCCAGCAGTGGATGTGATGGACCGGGGCATACTCCCGACGTCCAGTTCCTGCCCCCTTGCTTGAGGCTCTGCGCTGACTGCCCCACTACCGTAAGCATGCTTAGCATCGAATGCCAAGCCTACTTAGTAATTTTTTTGGATCCGGATGCAGCTGTTCACCCCGGCTTCTCCTCCGGGTCATGCTTTCTCCCCCGTCATTTCAAGGAAGGCGCCCACGGTTGAGGGGTGAGGATCGCAATTGTCGCTGAATCATTTTTGCCGTTGATGAACGGTGTCACGCATTCCATCCTGCGGGTCCTGGACCATCTCCAGGAGCGGGGTGACGACGTCCTGGTCATCGCCCCTTCCGCCCATGACGGGGAGCCGGCCGTCCAGGTCAAAGGCGCCGAAGTGCACAGGCTTCCGGCGGTCCCGCTGGCCGGTTACACGAATGTCAGGGTGGCGTTGGGCGGTGTGCACCGGGTCAAGCGAATCCTTGCCGAGTATGCGCCCGACGTGGTGCATCTTGCCTCTCCCTTCGTGCTGGGATGGCGTGCGGCGCAGGCTGCCAGCCAGCTGGGAATTCCCACCGTGGCCGTCTACCAGACGGAGGTCCCCAGCTACGCCGCCCGTTACGGCGTGCCCTTCCTGGAGAACTGGGCCTGGACCCGGGTGGAGAACATCCACCTGCTGGCCACCCGCACCCTGGTGCCCTCCACGTTCGCGCTGAACCAGTTGCGCGGCCGGGGCATCCCGCGGGTCCGGATGTGGCGCCGCGGCGTGGATACCGAGCGGTTCTCGCCGGAAAAGCGCGACGACGGCTGGCGGGCTTCGGTGGCCCCGAACGGCGAGCGGATCATCGGCTATGTGGGCAGGCTCGCGGTGGAAAAGCAGGTGGAAGACCTCGCTGCCCTCTCCGGCATTCCCAACACACGGCTGGTGATTGTGGGAGACGGACCCCAGCGCCAGGCCCTCGAGACGGCACTTCCCGGCGCACTGTTCACCGGTTTCATGGGCGGTGAGGAACTGGCCCGGACGGTGGCATCCTTCGACCTGTTCGTCCACCCGGGCGAGTTCGAAACCTTCTGCCAGACCATCCAGGAGGCCATGGCATCGGGTGTGCCGGTGGTGGCCACAGGTCGGGGCGGCCCCTTGGACCTGGTGGAAAATTCACGGACCGGGTGGCTCTACGAACCGGGCGACCTCTCGGCCCTGCGCGCCCGGGTGCAGGACCTGATGGGTGACGACGCCAAGCGCCGGGCCTTCGCATCGGCCGCACATGCCTCGGTCCAGGACAGGACATGGCCGGCGCTCTGCTCAGAACTGATCCACCACTACGAAGAAGCCATCGCGGCGGCCGGGCCAGTGCCGGCAGGCTCAATCAACACCAAGGGAGCGAACCTTTGAAAATATCTGTGATCGGCTGCGGCTACCTGGGCGCCGTCCACGCCGCAACGCTGGCATCCATGGGCCACTGCGTGGTGGGCATCGACGTCGATCCCGGCAAGGTGCGGCAGTTGGCGCTGGGCTCCGCGCCGTTCCACGAGCCAGGGCTGGACGAACTCCTCCAGGACGGCCGCACCACCGGGCGGCTCCAGTTTTCCACGGACCCGGCAGACGCCAGGGGTGCGCAGGTGCACTTCCTCTGCGTGGGAACGCCGCAGGAGAAGACGTCCGACGCCGCCGACCTCACGTTCCTGGTCTCCGCCACGGAAGCGTTGCTGCCGCACCTGGCCCCGGGGGCCGTCGTCGTGGGCAAATCCACAGTCCCGGTTGGCACGGTGGACGTGCTGGGCGCCATCCTGGCGCCGCGGCCCGACGTGTTGCTCGGCTGGAACCCGGAATTCCTGCGGCAGGGCACGGCTGTGAAGGACTCGCTGGTGCCGGACCGGCTGGTGTACGGCGTGGAGGGCGGACGGTCCGCCGCCTTCAACCCCGCCACCGGGGTGCCGCTGGGGGTAACGGCGGTCCTGGATGCTGTCTATGAACCGCTGCTGGCCGCCGGAATCCCCCGCTTGGTGTGCAGTTTCGCCACGGCGGAGCTCATCAAGTCCGCCGCCAACGCGTACCTGGCCACCAAGGTCAGCTTCATCAATGCGGTGGCGGAACTGTGCGATGCCGCCGGCGCGGACGTAAGCGAAGTCAGCGCGGCAATGGGCCTGGACCCGAGAATCGGAAGCCGGTACCTGCACGCGGGCCTGGGCTTTGGCGGCGGCTGCCTGCCCAAGGACATCCGCAGCTTCCGCACCCAGGCGGCAATGCTGGGCGTATCCGCCGTGGAGGACTGGATGCGCCTGGTGGACGGGGTGAACCTCGGCCAGCGCGCCCGGGCCGTCAGGCTCGCGGCGGAGCTCTGCGGCGGGGCCCTGGCCGGGCGTTCAGTCACCGTCCTGGGCGCTTCCTTCAAGCCCGAGACGGACGACATCCGCGACTCCCCCGCCCTCGATGTGGCAGACCGGCTGGCCGCGGCCGGGGCCCACGTGACGGTCACGGACCCCAAAGCGGTGAACCTTGCCTGGCGGCGCTACCCGCGCCTCCGCTTCGAGGCCTCCACGGAGAAGGCGCTCCAGGACGCCGAGCTGGTGCTTTTGCTCACCGAATGGGACGAATACCGGCGGCTGAGCCCCTCCCTTGCCGGCCAACTGGTACGACGGCGGGTGGTCCTGGACGCGAGGAACGTCCTGGATGCGGAAGCCTGGCAGGAGGAGGGGTGGGTTGTGCGCGGCCTGGGGAACTCCGCCGGAACTTTGAACCCCGACAGCCCGAGCACGGGCACCATGGGCGCCGGCACGTGGAACGCAGGCGATTTGAAGGATGCGGCTGCGGGACGCTGAGTTTTAGCCCAGGAGCCCCAACTCGGCGAAGGCCAGCGCAACCCCGTTGCCGGCAGGCGCAGCGGTAACCCTGTCCGCCACGGCCAGAACGGCGGGATGGCCGCCCGCCACGGCAATGCCCACACCCGCGTACTCGAGCATTTCGATGTCGTTGGCACTGTCGCCAATGGCCACGATATCCGCACGGTCCAGGCCAAGCCGGGCCTCCACCACCTGGATGCCTTGGGCCTTGTGCGTGCCGGCCATGAAGATCTCCCCCGCACGCTCACCCAGCGCCGAGAGGGAACTGGGGATCAGCCCCACCTCCGGGCCAAAGGTTTCCAGCAGGCGGGTCAGCGGCACCGGTGAATCGAAGCACGAGATTTTGGCGAAGGACGTGGCCCGGAGATCATCGCTGTACTGCATCGGGCCCAGGATGTCCTCAAGTGGATCCACATCGGTGCTGAGGATCCCGTCATGTTGTGGACGGCCGGCGAAGATGGGGCCCAGTACCTCCCGCAGCCGCCGGTCCACTCCCGTGCGGCCGTGCAGGGCCTCCGGAGCTTCCAAAATGTAGGCGGCATTATTGGCGTCCAGGGTTTCCACAATGCGTGCGGCGAGATCCGGCTCGAAGCGCGCGTCCTTGAGGATCTCGCCGTCGACTTCCACTCTGGCTCCGGCTCCCGTGATGGTGCCGTCAAAGCCGGCGTCCAGAATGTGCCCCGGGACCATGGACAAGGGGCGCCCGGTGCAGACAAAGACCAGGTGGCCCAGCTTGCGGGCCGTCCGCACGGCGTCCACGTGCGCTTCCGGTGCGAGGCCGTGGTCGGCATAGGTGCCGTCAATGTCGAGGAAGATGGCACGGGGCCTGGCGGTCTGGCTGGGCATGCCTGCGCTCCTTGGTCTGTTGCCGGAGTTGCCATTTTATCTTGGGCCCCGGGCCCGGCCGCAGGCCCAGGCAGTGCAGCAGCGGGACCTGCAAGGGTCTCCCCGCTTATAAGTTTGCGCATTTCTGCTGAAAAAATGACAGCCATCCTGTGATATTCAAAGCCTTGCAGAATAGTAAGCCTGCTGATTGAATGTTCACACCGGAAATGGGGGCCCGGCACAACTTACTGACAAGGAGTGGCAACATGGGCATTATCGGTTTTCTTATTTTGGGCCTGATTGCTGGAGCCATTGCAAAGGCCATCCTGCCGGGCCGCCAAGGTGGCGGTTGGCTGGTGACCATGGTCCTGGGGGTTGTCGGGGCCATCCTGGGCGGCTGGATCGGCTCGCTGATCTTTGGCGGCGGCCTGGCGGAATTCTTCGATCTCAGGACTTGGCTGCTGGCCATTCTGGGCTCGATCATTGTGCTGCTGATCTACGGCGCAGTCACCAACCGCAGCGGCCGCCGGGTGTAGCCGCTCCCACATAATCCATGAGAAAGAAGCGCCGGACTCCGAAAAGGAGGCCGGCGCTTCTTCCGTCCCGCAGGTGTGCTAATTTGCAGTCCCGCTTTCCCACCCTATTTTCGCCATGGCCTTTATGATGGCGAAGGGGTGGTGTAATGACCGGTTTTCCAGACCGTGGCAACAATGTGGCATTACAAACTTTTGGCGTGGTCATGGACGCGAGTCCGGACGCGCTGCTGGCTATAAGCGGTGACGGCACGGTCCTGGCGGCCAACGCTGCGGCGGCGAGGCTTTTTGGCCTTCAGCAGGACTCCTTCACCGGCCTGGACCACCGAACGCTGTTCGCGGCGGGCTCCCGGGACCAGCTTGCCCACTTGCTGCACCAAATCCTGACCCGGCCCGGGGAATCCGCACCGCCCAGGGACATGACGGGGCTGCGCGGGGACGGGACAGAGTTCCCCCTGGAACTGGCAGCGGCTCCGCTCCCGGGACAGGAAGCGGCTGCCGCCGCCGATGCCGGCCCTGGCAAGGCAGGTGCCGGCCAGGCAAAGCCCACCGGGCTCCTGCTCTCGGCCCGCGGAACAGCGCACCGCGCAGCAGCGGACGCAAACCTGCGCGATGCGATGTCGCTGCTGACCGCCACGCTTGAGTCGACTGCCGACGGAATCCTGGTAATGGGCATCGACGGGCGGGTGGCCGGTTTCAACGAACAATTCCTGTCCATGTGGAGCCTTCCGGCGGAAATTTTGGAAGCGGACAGCGATGCGCCTGCGATGCGGCTGGTCATGGAGCAAGTGGCAGACCCTCTGCCATTCACGGCGCGGCTGGGCGAACTCCAGGACGACCCCGCCGCCGAAAGCCACGACGTGGTGGAACTGCGCGACGGGCGTACCTTCGAGCGCTATTCCCGGCCGCAGCGGGTGGGCGAGAAGATCGTGGGCCGGGTGTGGAGCTTCCGCGATGTGACTCCTCGGCGGAAAGCGCAGGAGCAGGCACACCAGGCCATGATGGACCTTGCGGTCCAGGCGGAGAAGCTCCGGGCCATGGCGTTCCAGGACCCGCTGACAGGGCTTGCGAACAGGGCGGTGTTCAACGATGCCCTGGCCGAGGCGCTGCAGGAACCCCGGCTGAAAACCGTGGATGTCCTGCTCCTTGACCTGGACGATTTCAAGGAAGTCAACGACATCCTCGGCCACCAGGCCGGCGACGACATGCTCATCGAAGTGGCCCGCCGGCTCCGCGGCTGCGTCCCCACCGCGGATGTGGTGGCCAGGCTCGGCGGCGACGAATTCGTGGTGCTCCTTACAGCCTGCCCCGATGCGGACGCGATCGCGGCGTGCATTGTGCGCTGCCTGCACGTCCCCGTGACCATCAGCGGCACCGTCCTCAGTCCCAGCCTCAGCCTGGGGGTCGCCTCGCTGGGCCAGGACAGTGTGGGGCCCTCCGAACTGCTGCGGCACGCTGATATTGCCATGTATGCGGCAAAAGCTGCTGGCAAGAACCGGTTCCTGCGCTTCCACCCGGACATGATGCAGGCACTGGTGCAGCGAACGCACATGGAGAGCGGACTGCAGCTGGCCGTGCCGCGGGGCGAGATCACCGTGGACTTCCAACCGATCGTCTCCCACCGCATGGGCCAGGTGGTCCAGCTGGAAGCGCTGGCCAGGTGGGACCGCGGCGGCGAGCGGGTGCCGCCGTCGATCTTCATTCCACTGGCCGAACGTACCGGGCTGATCGGCGAGATCGGAGCCGAAGTGATGGCAACCGGCATGGTGCAGCTGGCCCGGTGGCTCAGCGAGGATCCGTCCCGCTCCCTGGCTGTCAACGTCTCCGGCGTCCAGTTGCAGGAACCGGATTTCGCCGAGAATGTCCTGCAACTGGCGGAGGCCAGCGGCGTGGCGCCCTACCAGCTGGTCGTGGAAGTCACCGAGAGCGTCTTTTTCGACGCCGACTGCAGCCTGATCCAGCAGCTGAGCACCCTCCGGGATGCCGGTGCCCGGGTGGCGCTGGACGATTTCGGTACTGGCTATTCCTCCCTGGGCCGGTTGCAGGACCTGCCAGTGGACACGGTCAAGATCGACAAGACCTTCGTGTCCATGGTGCGGACCGGCAACGAGCGGCTGCCCATCCTCAGCTCGATGATCAACATGGCACACAGCCTGGGCCTGACAGTTACCGCGGAAGGAATCGAGACCGCGGCACAGGCTGACTACCTGACCGCGCTGGAATGTGATTCGCTGCAGGGCTACCTGTTTTCGCTGCCGGAACCGGGCGAACGCCTCGGCCAGGCGCTCCACCACGCGGAAGAGGCCCTGAACGCCCTGAAAGGGCGGTGAGCGGAACCGCCGGGGAGTTAGGCTGCTTCCTTGCGGCCGGGGCGCGGCTTGGTGGGCGCAGGGGCAGAACCGTTGGGCTGTGCCGGCTCGGCAGGTGCGGATGCCCCGGAAGTGACAGGGTCCGACGGCGGCGCGTCGTCAAAGTGCCCAGCGGCAGGTTCGGAGCTGGTTGCCGCAAAGCCGGCAGGTGCCGGGGCGGCCGCGCGGTTCCGGCGCCAACGGCGGATCAGGTCGGCGGCGGCGAGCAGCCCTGCGAGGGGGGTCAGCACGGCGGACGCGTAGACGAAGAGCATCCAGGTCAGCGTGGTCAGCGGCGGCTGGTTGTTGTTGAGCAGGGACAGCCCGCCCAGCAGGCCGACGATCCAGAACAGCAGAACGGCTGTCAGCACGGCTCCGGCGGGGAAATACTGGTTGGTCACGACTTTTTTCAGGGTTTCCATGCACTTCCTCCTGCCTGGCCGGGGGGGGGATCGGCAAAAGCCGCTCAAGAACAAGTATGGGGCCCGGTCCGCACGAAACCGGGTAAGACGACACGGCGAGTGATGAACCTAACGCAGCCACCCGCCGTCGTACGTATCCATGCTCCGAAAAGGCGGGCCGGAAGCCCTTCCCCCAACGGAAACTGCCGAATACCGTAAAGCCTGTCCGCTCGATATCTGGAGGCTCCCATGCGCAATGTCACCGCCGGCCTGTTCCACTCCGTGGACGGCGTGGTGTCCGACCCTTTCAAGTTCCAGTTCGACAGCTTCGACGACGAGCTGGGCGAAGGACTGACCAGGATGATCAACAACGTGGACACCGTGGTGCTGGGCCGGGTCAGCTACCAGGAGTGGGCCGGGTACTGGCCGAACGCCTCAGCTGACCAGGACTTTGCGGCATTCATCAACCCCGTGGAGAAGTTCGTGGCCTCGCGCACGCTGACGGAACCGCTGGAGTGGCAGAACTCCCGGCTGATGGATGCGCCGCTTGAGGAGTTCGTGGCCGGTTTGAAGGAGCGCGACGGCGGCGAGATCGCCGTGTGCGGAAGCATCTCCGTGGTGCGGCAGCTGCTGTTCGCCGGGCTGCTGGACTCGCTGCAGCTGATGACCCACCCGGTCATCGCCGGGAGCGGCCGCCGGCTGTTTGAGGACGGCGACCCGCTGACCCGTTTGGTGCTCCAGGACCAGAAAACCACCAGCAAGGGCAATGTGCTCAGCACCTACGGGGTGCGCGGCGAGTAGCCTGGCGGGCTTAGGCGGCCAGCGGCGACCCGAACAACTCCTCTGCCAGCCGCGCCAGATGCTCCGGAATATCGGCTTCCGCCCCATGCTCGCCGCGTCCCAGGAAGACGGCGGTGCCGCGGATCCCGTCCAGGTCCAGGCCGCATTCGTGCATCAACTGCCCGGCCCGGAAGTTGACCGGCAGGAGCATGGTGACACTTTCGGCGTTGAGGTAAACGTGCCAGTCGCCGCGGATCACCGACTCCAGCGGCCCGCCCACCAGCGCTTCCAGGGCCTGCAGGTCGGCTTCCACCTGCTCGATGCGCATGGGTTCTGAATTGCCGGCCGGTACTACCAGTGCTGTGTAAGTTTTGTTGTCCATCGTTCTGTCTCCACTTGGTTTAACATCTGAGGAGACAGCGGTGTTCCCGGAAAATTAGGCGTGGGCCGCCAGGCGCGTGATGTCCCGGGGGCTGGTCCGGCAGCAGCCGCCGACAATACGGGCGCTGAGTTTCAACCAGTCCCCGGCACCGGCGGCAAGGCTTGCAGGGATCCCAGTATTCCCGTCCGCGGTCCAGGTCTTGGTTGCCGCGTCGTAAGTTTCCCCTGAATTGGGGTACGCCAGCAGCGGTTTGTCCGTACGGCTGCCCAGCGCGGCGAGCGCCGGGCCAACCAGGCCAAGCGGCACGCAGTTGACACCCACCGCGGCGACATTCGGCTCCTCGCCGACGAGCTGCGCCACGTCGGCGAGGGGGGTGCCGTCGCTGATGTGGGCGCCGTCGCGCAGTGAAAAGGAGAACCAGCAGTCGACGCCGTACTCCTGGGCAAGTGCCAGCAGGAACTTCGCTTCGGCAAAGGAGGGCAACGTCTCGAAGGCAAGGAAGTCCACGCCGGCCTCCACCAGCGTTGCGATCCGGGCAGCATGGAAGTCCCTGAAGTCCGCCGGAGTAAGGGAATAGTCCCCCCGGTATTCGGATCCGTCGGCAAGGTAGGCGCCGTATGGGCCCACGGAGCCCGCAACCAGCAGCGGCCCGGCGTCCGGGTGGTCCGCTCGGCGCTCCTGCCGTGCCTCATCCGCGAGCCGGACAGACAGCGCCACCAGCTTGAGGGATTCCTCCCTGCCCATTCCCCGCGCGGCAAAGCCTTGGGGCGTTGCCTGGTAGCTGGCCGTGGTGGCGATGTTGGCGCCGGCGGCGAAATAGTCCCGGTGCACATCCCGTATCAGCGCCGGTTGTTCGAGGAGAACCTTGGCAGACCACAGGGGATCATTCAGGTCGCAACCCCGGGCTTCCAGTTCCGTGGCAAGGGCACCGTCGGAGATCAGCATAGAGGAGGATTCCAGGGCAGCGGAAAGAGCAGCAGCGGTAGGCATGTGATCACTATAGGCATCTACTCATGCTTTTAATGAGTGTGACCAGCCCCGAGCGATCCGGCCCCACTTAAAGGGCCGGCCGGATCGCTAGACTCGCATCCATGTCGAAGACCTCCAGTATGGGCCGCGGAATCGAGGCCCTCCTCGCGGTGGGCACCCGCCAGCCAGGCCGGTCCGGCGGCGTCACGGCAGCCGTCATCGCCGCCCACCTGGGCCGGGACCGCAGCCAGGTGTCCCGCAGCCTGCGCACCGCTGAACAGGAAGGTTTCCTCGGCCGCACCGCGAAGCGCACCTTCACGCTGGACTGGGGCGTTTTCACTGACGCCCAACTCCTCGTGGAACGCCGGCTCCAGCAGGACGGAGGTAGCGCACTGGACGCGCTGGCCGCCGAAACGGATGAGGCCTGTTTCCTTGGGATGCTCCGCGGGGACAGTACGGTAACCATCGGCGAGAGCGTCCCGTCCAGCAGCAACCTGGTGGGGTCATGGCTGGGACGCCCTTACCCCGCGTACTGCAGCGACGCCGGCCAGGCGGTCCTGTGGGAAGCCCCGGACGCAGAAGTCCGCCGGGTGTTTTCGAAGGTGGAGTTCACACGCCATGGTCCCAATACGCCCGCAAGCGTGGAAGAGTTCCTTGAGCGGCGGCAGGCGGCCCGCGGCCGGGGCTACTCGATCGTGGATGAAGAGGCAGAGCCCGGGCTGTATTCACTGGCCGTGCCGGTCCGGGACTTCAAGGATGATGTGGTGGCCGCCCTCCAGATCGTCGGGATCAAGGACCGCCTGGCGCCGCGGCGGGAACAATGCGCTACCGCCCTCATGGCCCGGGGCTCATGGCTTGAATCGAGGCTCGGCTACCGAGGCTAAACCTCCTTCAATGCACCGAGGCCTTGGGCGGCGGACGCAAGCACCGCTGCCGCCACGTCCAAGCCCGCTCCCAGCTCTGCCCGGGTTCCCAGGACACTGAGCGCGCCAATAATCGAACCAGTTGCGTCACGCACAGGAACCGCGAGTTCCACTACCCCGTGTTCGTATTCCTCCTCGGCGGCAATGAAGCCCGCCGTTCGGTCACGCACCAAGAGGTCCCAGATACCGTCCGTGGTGTGGGCAGCCCCGGGCCCGCCGATGCCGATGTAGTTCACGCCTGCAAGCAGTCCGCCCAGGCTGTTCCGGTCTAAGTCCCACAGCAGCGCCCTGCCCGCACCGGTGCACCATACCGGTGTAACCATCCCCGGCACCACAAAGCTGCCGGGCACTGCCTCATTGCTGGAAGCTCGCAGCAGGATGACGCGGTATCCGTCGCGGACCGAGAGCCGTGCGCGCAGTCCCAGGTCAGCAGCCAGCGCCTCGAGCTGCGGTCCCGCTCCCCGGACCCAGCCGGAGTTCAAGGACGCTGCCAGGCTGAAGAAGCGCGGACCGGTCCGGAACGGCCCGCGCTCCGGACGCTCCAGCAGTTCCAGGCCACACAACTCCTGCGCCAGCCGCGACACCCGGCTCTGCTCCATGCCAAGCTCTGCGGCGAGCTGCGAAACCCCCAGCGGTGGCTGTCCACGCTTTTCGCGGTCCACCACCAGCCGCAGGATCCGCAATCCCTGGGCCATCGAGGACGCCTCGGCGGTTGATTCCACGCTTTCCGCCCTCCCGTCCGCTGACAACGGCCCCATTGTTCCACGTATTGCGGAAAGGCCGGCGGCCGCCAAGGGCAGGACACCGACGACGGCGCCACGCCACACGGGCGGGCAGCGGCACCTGCCGAGCTGCCGGCGTCGCCCGTTCCGGCCTAGCTTTCTGCCCGCACGGCCCTGCGTCCATGCCGGAGGTGGAAGTAAACATAGCAGGCGGCGACGAACGGGATGCCGAAGTACAGGGCTGCCGCTTGAGCCGGGTCGAGTGCGATGCCGACCAGGGAGATAACGCAGAGGGAAAACGCGAGGATGGGGACCAGCGGAAACAGCGGCGCACGGTAGGGCAGGGCGGAGACTTGCCCGCCGGCCCGGATGAAGGCGCGGCGGTGGAAGTAGTGCGAGGCGGTGATGGACATCCAGACGCCCACCACGGCGAAGCCCGCCACGGAAACCAGGACCAGGTACACCGTTTCCGGGGCCACCACGCTGCTGAGAAGTGAGGCCAGGCCGCCCACCATGCTGACGCAGAGCGCAACGAGGGGAATGCCGCGGCGGCTCAGCTTCTTCAGGGCGCGGGGTGCATGACCTTCGTCGGCAAGTGAATACAGCATCCGGGCACAGGAGTAGAGGCCGCTGTTTCCCGCCGAGAGCAGGGCCGTGATGATGACGAAATTCATGATGTCCGCCGCAAACGGCACGCCGATCGCGGAAAAGACGGTGACGAACGGGCTTTCGTCCAGGCCCACCTCGGTGTACGGGATGGTGGCGGCGATGACCGTAATGGCGCCACCGAAGAAGATCAGCAGCCGGATCACGGTGGTCCGCAGCGCCTTGGGAATGGCGGTAGCGGGGTCCCTGGTTTCGCCGGCGGCGACGCCGATCAGTTCCGAGCCCGAGAAGGCGTAGAAGACGGCCAGCACCGTGACCAGGATGCCGGTGAAGCCGTTGGGGAAAAGGCCCGATTCCGTGGCGAAGTTCTGGAGCAGGAAAGGGTGGTTGCCGCCACTGCTGAGCGGGTGGAAGCCGAACAGCGCCGCCCCGCCCAGGGCGATCAGGCCGATGATGGCGGCCACCTTCACGATGGCGAACCAGAACTCAGCCTCGCCGAAGAACCGGGAGGAGACGGCGTTGAAACCAAAGAGGATGGCAGCAAAAACCAGGCACCAGACCCACACTTCAACGTTCGGGAACCAGCGCTGCATGAGGAGCCCGGATGCGGTGAACTCGGAGCCGATGGCCACTGCCCAGCACAGCCAGTACAGCCAGGCGGTGGCGAACCCCGTGGCCGGCCCGATGGAACGCGCCGCGTAAATGTGGAAGGCACCGGAGACCGGGTAGGCGATGGCCAGCTCGCCCAGGCACGCCATGACCAGGTACACCACGAAGGCACCCACCAGGTACGCAATGACGGCGCCAAGCGGACCGGCCTGCGAGATGGTGTACCCGGAACTGACGAAGAGGCCGGAGCCGATGACCCCGCCCATGGCAATCATCACCAGGTGGCGGGGACCCATGGAACGGCGGAGGGCGGATTCTGCCTCCTGCGGCGCCGCAGGCCTCGCGTCCAGGGTGAGTGGGGGTGTGGGTTCCACGAGTCTCCAAACGAAGAAAAGCACGGTGTCAGTGCCGAAAGTAGCACGGTTGCCGAATTTAGCAGCATCAGAAGCATGGAAGCATGCTCATATTGCACGGCGTTACGTCGGGCGACCACCCGAGGAAAGGTAGCGACGGCGGCGTGCGGCGGGATGTCGTCGTCGTGCGCTGGCTACCGCGGCGCGTAAAATGGTCCAGTCATGCACTGTTCCTACTTTGATGCCGGCACCTGCCGCTCCTGCACCCAGATGGGCAGGCCGTACGGCGAACAGCTGGCCGGCAAGCAGGCGCACTGCCAGAACCTCCTCTCCGACCACACCGGGCTCGAATGGCTGCCGCCCGTGGACAGCCAGGAGTCGGGCTTCCGCAACAAGGCCAAGATGGTGATCGGCGGGACGGCGCAGAACCCCACCATCGGGATCCTGGACGCGGACGGCCATGGAGTGGACCTGCGCAAGTGCGGCGTCTGCTCCCCCGGGCTGCGCGCCGTCTTCCCGGTCCTGGCCGGCTTCATCCGCAGGCTGCGCCTCACGCCCTACGACGTCCCCAAGCGCACCGGCGAACTCAAGCACGTCATCCTTACCGAGTCCCCGGACGGGGAGGTCATGCTCCGCCTGGTGCTGCGCTCCGAACAGGTGCTGCCGCGCATCCGCAAGCACCTTCCGGACCTCCTGGCAGCCCTGCCGCAGGTGAAGGTGGTATCGGTCAACCTGCTCCCCGAGCACAAGGCAGTCCTGGAAGGCGAGCGCGAGATCCTGCTGACGGAGCAGGCCACCCTGAACATGCGGGTCAACGGCATCAACCTGCATCTCCGCCCGCAAAGCTTCTTCCAGACCAACACGGAGATGGCTGGGGCGCTGTACCGGCAGGGGCGCGAATGGGTGAACGAGCTGGCACCGGCCTCGGTCTGGGACCTGTACTGCGGCGTGGGCGGCTTCGCCCTGCACAGCGCCGCCTCCTCCCGCACGGTGACGGGCATCGAGGCCAGCAGCGAGGCGATCGTCTCCGCCCGGTTGAGCAGCGACGAAGCAGGCCTGGAGGGGATGGAGTTCCAGGCCGGTGACGCCACGGCATTCGCCCTGGCCGCGGAGCAGTCGCCGGAACTGGTAATTGTGAACCCGCCCCGGCGCGGCATCGGCAAGGAGCTGTGCGGCTGGCTGGAATCGTCCGACGTGCAGCACGTGGTCTACTCCAGCTGCAACGCCCAGTCCCTGGCGCGCGACCTGGCCGCCCTTCCCTCCTTCACCGCACGGCGGGCCCGGGTGCTGGACATGTTCCCGCAGACCACGCACTACGAGGTGATGGTGCTGCTGGAGCGGACTGCGTAGGCATCAACGTTCGGCAGGCTCAGGAGCGGACGCGTTCGACGGCGGCCGCGCTGGCTTCCCGGCCGATGCTCCGGAGCCCGGCAGCCACCCCTTCCGCGTCGGTGGCGGAGCGGTTCTGGCTCAGTTTGTCCTTCGCCTCGATCCGGCTAATTACCAGCTCCACGCCCACGATGGCCCGCAGTTGCCCGGCGATGAACTTCTCAGGGGCGTCGTCCACCGCCCACGGCTCCTCCCGCCCGCCCTCGTGCAGCCCGGTCAGGTGCCGGACGTGCCGTGCCAGCCAGCCGGCGTCGTCATGCACCACCAGCTCGCCGTACACGTGGACAGCGCTGTAGTTCCACGTGGGCACCACCCGGCCGTGCTCAACCTTGGAGGCGTACCAGGACGGTGAGATGTAGTCGTCCGGCCCGTGGATAATGGCGAGCGCCTCGCCAGTTGGGGCGCTGGACCATTGCGGGTTGTTCCGCGCCATGTGGGCCTGCAGCGCCCCGTGGTCCCCCACAACGGGGTTGAAGGCAAACGGCAGCAGCGTTGCCAGCAGGCCCCGGTCCGTCATGGTTACCAGGTTGGCGGCGCCGGGGCTTGCGAGGAGGTTCTCAACGGCGTCAGGACGGGCAGCGAAGTGGGCAGGAATGTACATGTCAAGGTCCTTTCGATGGTCAGGAGGTTGTCTTGAGCCGGACGCGGACGGCCGCGGCGGCGCAGAGGATGACGGCAAGGGCGCCGATGACGGTGGTCCAGGTAAGGGCCTCGCCGAGCAGGAGGGCCGCCCAGCAGATGCTCATCACGGGCTGAAGCAGCTGGATCTGGCTCACCTGGGCCATGGGCCCGATGGCCAGTCCGCGGTACCAGGCGAAGAAGCCCAGGAACATGCTCACCACGGCGAGGTAGCCGAAGGCGGCCCACTGCACGGGGGTGGCCGACGGCGGCTGGTCCAGGACCGAAATCCCGGCCAGTACCAGCATGGCCGGAGCGGCGAGGACCAGCGCCCACGCGATGGTCTGCCACGATCCCAGTTCCCGGGCCAGCAGGCCGCCCTCCGCGTATCCCACCGCTGCGCAGGCGACGGCGCCGAGCAGCAGGAGGTCGGCCCAGTGCAGGTGCCCCACACCGCCGGACTGCAGGAACGCGAAGGACACCGCCGCCAGGGAGCCGAGCAGCATCACCGCCCAGAAAGCGGGGCGTGGGCGTTCGCGGGTACGGAGGATGGCCGCCGTTGCCGTGGCCGCCGGCAGCAGGGCGATGACCACCGCGCCGTGCCCCGCCGGGACTGCCGTGAGTGCGTAGGAGGTGAGCAGCGGAAAGCCGACGACGACGCCGGCGGCCACGAGCGCGAGGCGCAGCCAGGTGCGGGGTTGCGGCGGCCGCTGGCGGGTGATGGCCAGGGCTGCGGCGGCGAGGAGTGCGGCCACCACGGCCCGGCCGGAACCGATGAACAGCGGCGGGATCCCGGCGACGGCTACCCGGGTGAACGGGACGGTGAAGGAGAAGGCCGCGACGCCCAGGAGGCCCCACCATAGCCCGGCTGCTCCACGCATTCGGACCGCAGTTGGCGGCGGTATCACTCGGCGTTTCAGCGCAGTAGCGCTACTATGTTCTTTCATGAATAACGGTAGCAGCTCGCGGATCGTTGCGGCATTGCGCCAGCGGATCTCGGACTCCGCCCCGGGCGCACGCTTGCCGTCCACGCGGCAGTTGGTGGCGGCGTACCAGGCCAGTCCCGTGACGGTGCAAAAGGCGCTGCAGGTGCTGACCGCGCAGGGACTGATCGACAGCCGGCCGGGGGTGGGCACCTTTGTCCGGGCCGTCCGCACCGCACGGCCGTCGGACTACGGCTGGCAAACCGCTGCGCTGCGGCCGCCGTCGGCCCCGCTGCCGTCGCCGTCGACCACCATGCGCAACGTTCCGGGCGACGCCATCTGGTTCCACTCCGGTTATCCGGACCGTGAACTGCTGCCGGAACGGCTGGTCCGCTCCGCCCTGGCCCGGGCTGCGCGCGGCGACGCCGCCCTGTCCAGGCCTCCGGCCGCCGGCATGCCCGAACTGCAGCAATGGTTCGCCCAGGAACTGGGATCGGCGACCCCGGTGGGCATCACTCCCCCAACCCCGAATGACGTCATTGGGCTGCCGGGAAGCCAAAGCGGGCTCAGCTCCATCTTCCGGGCGCTGGTAGGTGCCGGCCAGCCGCTGCTCATCGAATCCCCGTCCTACTGGGGCGCCATCCTGGCTGCGGCCCAGACCGGGGTGCGGCTGGTTCCGGTGCCCAGCGGGCCGGAGGGACCGGACCCGGCGGACGTGGAGCGTGCCTTTGCCGAAACCGGGGCGCGCGCCTTCTACGTACAGCCCAACTATTCGAATCCCGCCGGTACCCAGTGGTCCCGGGGCCGTGGCGACGAGATCCTGGAGGTGGCACGCCGCCACGGGGCGTTCCTGGTGGAGGACGACTGGGCGCACGATTTCGGCATTGCCTCGGACCCGATGCCGCTGGCCACCAGGGACGATTCCGGCCATGTGGTCTACATCCGGTCCCTGACCAAGAGCGTTTCCACCGCCATCCGCGTCGCTGCCGTGATCGCGCGCGGACCGGCGCGGGAACGCATTCTGGGCCACCGTGCCGCCGAGTCCATGTACGTGAGCGGGCTGCTGCAGGCGGCGGCGTTGGACGTGGTGACCCAGCCCGGCTGGCAAACACACCTGCGCAGCCTCCGCCAGCAACTCCAGTCGCGCCGTGACCTGCTGGCCACCAGCATCCGCGAGCTCGTACCGCAGGCTCACATCGACAGCCTGCCCAAGGGCGGACTCAACCTGTGGGTGCGGCTGCCGGACACCACCGATCTTCCCCGGCTGGTGCGGGACTGTGGCGATGCCGGCGTCATCATTGCCCCCGGCACAGAATGGTTTCCTGCCGAACCAGCGGGGGCCTTCATCCGGCTCAACTATTCAGGCCCGAACCCTGGCGCCTACCCGGACGGAGCCAGGATCATCGGCGAGGCACTGGCACGGCAGGCCTGAGTTGGTCCGTTTCGGCCCGGTGCATCCGTGGCGGAAGGGACTAATGTTTTGAGTAAAGGTACCGGGGGAAGGCGTGGGCGCTTCAGCCTTTCCTGGGAACAGCGGCCGCTATATTCAGCAGCCCGGCTACCGGGAACCAGCTCCCGTACAGAGGACAAACCGCTGCAGGAGGTAGCACGCGGGA
This sequence comes from Arthrobacter sp. E1SS-5, assembly GCF_057073715.1. NCBI lineage: Bacteria > Bacillati > Actinomycetota > Actinomycetes > Micrococcales > Micrococcaceae > Arthrobacter > Arthrobacter sp. E1SS-5. The sequence continues at coordinate 1,147,735 of NZ_CP172703.1, read as the reverse complement.
TCGTCGACAGTCCAAGCGACGAGCACTAGGAGCCTCTTGTGGATGAAATCGCCAAGCCCCAGGAACAGGCGCAGGCAACCCGGCAAGCCATGGAAGAAGCCGGGATCACCCTTAGTGCCGTCTGGATGCGCTACTTCAGCTTCACCGGTGCCGCCGGTGAATACGAGATTGATGCCTACCTGAACGGGTCACTGGAGCTTCCGGCCCACGAACGGGACCTCGTGTCGCACGCGGTCAACGAGCTCATCAAAGAGCTTCCTCCGCGGCGGATGGCCCCCTACAGCCCCAACGGCAAGCGGCCGGCGCCGGGGCCGAAACCGACGCACGACGGCGCGCGGCGAGACTGTCGACGCCAGCCACGACGGGCACCGGGACGGGACCACCAGCCCCAGCCACGACGGGCACCGGGACGGGAACCGCAAGGCCCGAGCGGACGGATCACGGGACAGGTCACGGGGCCGGCCGCAGGACGAAAAATGACGGCCGCCCGCCATCCCTAAGGGTTGCCCAAGGAATAAATCAAGGTTTGCGCTTAACCCGTTCTCCCCCCGCGGGCGAAGCTACGCTGGCCGTGCCAACGTATCCAGCACACGCAATTGGGGGAAAACTATGCCCGGCTTCCACAACTTCGCCCTGCCCGATTCACGCCGCCAGGAAGACCCAGCTCCGGCAGGCTCCCCACTGCGGAAGGGCACGCACAAGGCGCTGGGCGCCGGGGCCGCGGCCGCCGTCGCGCTTCTCCTGGCCGGGTGCGGCGCACCCCAGGCCTCGCTGACCTCCGCCGCCGGGCCAGCCAGCGACGCTGCCTCAGCAACACCCACGGCGGCACGCACCGCCAGCACTCCCCTCGCCAGTACTCCTTGCACGGCTGTCAACGCCCATCAGGTCTCTGCCGGCACCAGCTACGTGTGCACCAGGGACGAGTCCGGCAAGCTGGTGTGGCTCGAAGCCGCCGAATCCAAGCGGGTTACCGACAAGATCGCCGCCGCGGAGGCAGCGAAAGCGGCGGCAGACAAGGCAGCAGCGGAGAAGGCGGCGGCAGACAAAGCGGCAGCCGATAAAGCCGCGGCAGACAAGGCAGCAGCTGACAAGGCCGCCGCGGACGCCGCAGCAGCCCGGCAGGCCGCCGACGCGAAGGCGGCCCAGGACGCTGCAGCAAAGGCAGCTGCGGAGGCAGCTGCGAAGGCCGCGGCTCCTCCGGCTCCTGTGGCACCAGCTGTTCCGGGGACCAACCCGGGCTGCGACCCGAACTATTCAGGCTGCGTCCCCATCGCCTCCGACGTGGACTGCGCCGGCGGAAGCGGCAACGGACCTGCCTACGTCCGAGGCCCGGTCCAGGTCATCGGACGGGACATCTACGGGCTGGACGCGGACCACGACGGCGTGGGCTGCGAATAGGGCGTGCTCAGGCGAACGCCTTGACCAGTTCTTCGCTCTTCTCCCACAATCCGCGCGCCAGGACGGCGTCGTATGCCTGGGGGTTGGCCTTGGCCAGGGCGCGCTTGGCGTAGTAGGCGCCGGAAATCCAGTCCGTGCCGGCGGTGCCGTTGATCAGCCACAGCATGGTGTCGGCACCCTGGTCGGGGCTGAGCATGAAGCGGTTCAGCAGCGTGGTGTACACGTGCCGGAACGGGCTTGAAGACTCCGCCGCGAAGTTGGTGCGGACCACGCCGGGGTGGAACGCCGCCGTCGTAATCCCTTGTTCGTGGAAGCGGCGGTGCAGCTCGGAGGTGAACAGGATGTTGGCCAGCTTGCCGGTGCCGTAGGCGCGGTTGGTGCTGTAGCCGTGCTCGGCCGTGAGGTCGAAGAGGTCCAGCTTGCCGAAGTTGTTGGCGGCGCTGGAGGTGTTGATCACCTTTGCGTTGCTGGCGGTGAGGGTGTCCATGAGGAGGGTGGTGAGCAGGAACGGCGCCAGGTGGTTGACCTGGAATGTGGATTCGTTGCCGTCCACGGTGAGGGTGCGCTTGCCCATGATGCCGCCGGCATTGTTGGCCAGGACATCGATGCGGGGGTAGTTGGCCTTCAGTTTTTCAGCGAGGTCGCGGATCTGGGCCAGGTCGGCGAAGTCGGCCAGGTAATGGTCGGCGCCGATGTCCCCGGCCAGCGCGCGGGTCTTTTCCGCGGACCGGCCGACGACGACCACCTGCTCCCCTGCCTTGGCCAGGGTCCGTGCTGCTGCCGCTCCGATGCCGTCGCTGGCGCCGGTGATCACGATGGTGCGAGGAGTCAAGGGGTGTCCTTTGGTCGGCGGGCGGCGCACCGGCGTGGCGCACCAAGGGGCATAACGACGGCGGGGCGGCCGGTGTTCCCACCAGCCACCCCGCCGTCGCTTTGCTTTTTCGGGATCAGCCCACCGCGCCGGCCACCAGGAAGATGACCGCCGCAACCGCGAAGCCCATGACGCCGATCAGGGTTTCCATCACGGTCCAGGTCTTCAGGGTGTTCTTGACGTCCATGCCGAAGAAGCGGCCCACCAGCCAGAAGCCGGAGTCGTTGACGTGGGACACCACCACGGAGCCGGCGGCCACGGCGATGACCATGGCGGCGATCTGCATGCCGTTGAGGCCACCCGCAGCAACCGCCGGAGCAATCAGGCCGGCGGTGGTGGTCAGGGCGACGGTAGCCGAGCCCTGGGCGATGCGCAGGATGGCGGAGATCAGGAACCCGGCCAGGATCAGCGGGATGCCCACGTTGCCCAGGACATCGGCCAGCGCCTTGCCGATGCCGGAGGTGCGCAGGACGCCGCCGAACATGCCGCCGGCGCCCGTGATCAGGATGACGGAGCAGACCGGCCCCAGGGAGGATTCGAGCAGCCTCTCCAGGGAGGCGGCGTCACGGCCGCGGCGGGTGCCCAGCACCACCAGCGCCGCGAGCACGGCGATCAGCAGCGCCACCGGGGTCTCGCCGAGGGTGCGCAGGACCTGGAACCACTGTTCCTTCTTGACCGACTCGTCCAGGGCTCCGGAAGAAGCCAGGGTGTTCAGGCCGGTGTTGAGGAAGATCAGCACCAGCGGCAGGAGCAGCAGGCCGATGATAGTGCGGAACTTCGGCGGGTGCGCCTCGGCCTCGGCACTGGCGTGTCCCAGGATCTCCGGGACCGGAAGGACCAGCTTCCTGCCGGTGTACAGGCCGTACAGGTAGGCGGCGACGTACCAGGTGGGGATGGCGGTGATGAGGCCGGCGATCAGCACCAGGCCGATGTTCGCGTCGAAGAAGGCCGCTGCTGAGACGGGACCCGGGTGCGGCGGCAGGAAGATATGCATCACCGAGAAGGCACCGGCGGCGGGCAGGCCGTAGCGCAGCACTCCCCCGCCCAGGCGGTGGGCGACGGCGAAGACCACGGGAAGCATGACCACCAGGCCGGCGTCGAAGAAGATGGGGAAGCCGAAGATCAGCGAGGCCAGGCCCAGCGCGAACGGTGCACGCTTTTCACCGAAGACACCGATCAGGTAGTCCGCCAGGACCTTGGCACCGCCGCTGGTCTCCACGATCCGGCCCAGCATCGCGCCCAAGCCCACCAGCAGCGCCACCGTCCCCAGGGTGGTGCCGAAGCCGTCCACCAGCACCGGAACCACCTTGTTGGCGGGGATGCCGGTGGCGAAGGCCGTGGCGAGGCTGATAAGGATCAGGGCAATCAGGGCGTGCATCCGAAGCCGGATGATCAGGAACAGCAGCACAAGAATCGCTGCCGCGGCGATGAGCAGCAGCGGACCTGCGCCCAGCGTCTGGGTCCATCCTTCGATGGTCATGGTTCTCCTTTGAAACAGGGTTGGGGATTGGGGGGTCAGGACGCCTGGGGCGCCTGGCCGGTGGGGAGCTTGAGGGCGTTGACGACGGCGGCCGCCAGCTCTTCCGGTGAGCGCGCGATGTCGAGGCGGAGGCTGCCGGCGTCGAGCTCTTCCTGGGTGAGCGGCTCGAGCGTGGCCAACTGGCTGGGCAGGAGCGTGGGGGGCATGAAGTGCCCTTCCCTGCCCTGCATGCGCCGGCTGATCAGGTCCGCGCCGCCGTCGAGGTGGAGGAAGATGACGCGGCCGTTGGCTTGGGACAGCAGGTCCCGGTAGCTCCGCTTGAGGGCGGAGCAGGTGAGGACTGTGCTCTTGCCCGCAGCAGCCTGGGCGGACATCCAGCCGCGGATCTCCTGCAGCCAGGGCCAGCGGTCTTCATCCTGGAGCGGAATGCCCTGCGTCATCTTGGCGATGTTCGCTTCCGGGTGGAACTCATCCGCTTCCGCGCACGCCCAGCCCAACTGCTGGGACAGTGCTGCCGCCAGGGTGGATTTGCCGGATCCGGCAACGCCCATGACCACAAGATGCGTGGCTGGATACTGCATGTCATACCTCCGGAGAAGACGTCATTGGCTTTCGAAGAAGCTCACTGCGGGCCTGCATGGAACAGGGCCAAGCGATAAGGTATCACCTTTTCTGGCCATAGATACTATCTATTCGTGTCACAAGTCATACCTTTGCCGCTTCTCCGGGTATTCTTGGAGGGCGCAGCGGCGCGTGACGAGAGCGGGGAAGAATGTCGATGGCGACAATCCAGGACGGCGATGGGATGCACGACGGCGGGCCCTCCCCCGCCGCCCAGGGCCGGGTCATTGAGGCGGTCGGCGTGGCCATCGCCTCCGGGGACCTTGCCCCAGGCAGCCGGCTCACCCTTGAGGGGCTGCAGCAGGAGTACGGGATTTCGCGGACCGTGGCACGCGACACCATGAAGGTCCTGGAATCTATGAACCTGGTCTATTCGCGGCGGCGGGTGGGCATCGTGGTGCAGGAGCCGTCACTGTGGAATGTGTTTGACCCCAAGCTGGTGCGGTGGCGCCTGGCGTCGGACCGGCGGGATCTGCAGTACAGCAGCCTCACCGAGCTGCGCATCGCCGTGGAGCCTATCGCGGCTGCCGGGGCGGCGCGCCGGGCCAGCGCGGCCGAGCGCGCCCAGCTGGTGTCCCTGGCGGCCGACCTCCGCCGGCTGGGCGAGGCCGGCGACCTGCAGTCCTTCCTGGCCGCCGACATTGCCTTCCATCAACTGCTGCTGCGCAGCTGCGGCAACGAAATGTTCCGTGCGCTCGAGGGCATGGTGGCCGAGGTGCTGACCAGCCGGACCAAACAGGGCCTGATGCCGTTCAAGCCGAGGGCCGAAGCTTTGCAGGCCCACGAGGACGTTGCCGCGGCCGTGGCAGGCGGGGACACCGCGGCGGCGGAACAGGCCATGCACCACATCCTCGACGAGGTCCGCGAGGCGATGGGGCTGCGCTAGCGGGCATCCGCTGGCACGCGTGGGTTAACAAAAAGCAGGACCTGCCGAAAATTCGGCAAGCCCTGCTTTTTGAGAAACCTAACGGTCCCGGATCCCTGGGAAATTAGAGAGCCTGGATGTTGGTGGCCTGGGGACCCTTGGGGCCCTGCTCGGTGTCGAAGGAAACCTTCTGGTTCTCTTCGAGGGAGCGGAAGCCGGAGGAGTTGATCGCGGAGTAGTGTGCGAACACGTCCTGCGAGGAGTCGTCCGGGGAGATGAAGCCGAAGCCCTTTTCAGCGTTAAACCATTTGACGGTACCAGTAGCCATTATTTTGTCCTTCGTGAAGGTGGAGGGGATGTCCCGACTTTCGGGCCCTCCGGCGTGGGGTGTTCAAAAACCGCTACTTCAGAAGAACACGGACTTTCGACCGCGCGTACTGCCTGAACTACCAACTGCATAAACACAACAACGGGTTCAACACTACAGGAGATTGGGCCCACACCTAATCGCTCCCCAGTTCAGGCGCGCATTACGCCTCCTCCCCGTCCTCCAGGGCCGTGCTGTACCGGGTGAACCCGGGACGAAGCCGGACGGAGCGGGCACCCACCATGGCAATGTCCTCCCACAGCACCAGGAACGATCCGCGGTGCCGCCACCGCAGGATCCGGGCAATCATGTGCGGCCGGGTGAGGCCGTTCCGTTCGTACCCCATGAACGAGGCCGCGCTGTGCGGGCCCACCACCAGCCCCAGCAGCCGCGGTTCGGCCATCAGCTGGTGCGGGGCCCCGTCCAGCACGAACCGGACGTCGGCCACTCGGCCCAGCCGCCCGCCGTCGGCATCCAGCACCGGGGTGCCCAGCAGGTCACCAAGGATCATGGCGGCCTCCCGGAATGCGTCCGATGATCTTGTCCCGGACCCACCGCTCCACCCAGCTGGCGTCCAGCGGCTCACCCTTGACGCCAAGCTTCACCACCACGCCTACCTCCGCGACGTCCTTCCACGGGATGCGGATCAGCCGGGACGACGGCGGCCTGCCGCCGAAGATGCGCGTCCCCAGGACGGAACCGGTCAGCAGCGCCGTGATCACCGGCACGGGCGTCCCCGGGGCGATCTCCACGTCCAAAGCAGGCCCGCTCACCTCAAGGTCGTCCACGGTGGTGACCGGGACGCCGTCGTGGTCCAACACCTGGCGGTCCATCAGGTGCAGCTGCGCATCGAGGATCCGCCCGGCCACGTGCGGGGCCCTGGGCAGCGGGGCGGACGTCATGAGCCTGCTCCTGTCACGATCATGAGGGGGATGGCAGCGATGGACGCCACCAGGATGATCACCAGGTAGACCATGCCAAGGAGATTCACCGCACGTCCGTTCACGTGCTCGCGCATGTACTGGCGGTCGTTGGCCACGATGAGGATGGGCAGGTAGGTCAGGGGCAGGGCGATCGCGGAGAACACCACCGAGTATTCGGTCACCAGGACGGGGTCGACGCCGGTCGCCAGCACGCCGATGCCCACCAGCAGGCACACGATCATGGACAGGTGGAAGCGGGCGGCCTGGGCGGGGCGGCGGAACTTCCCCCAGGACCAGCCAAAGAACTGGGCCAGGGTGTACCCGCTGGAAAGGGTGGTTTCCAGCGCCGCACCGAAGGTTGCAGCCACCATGCCCACTAGGACGAACGCCAATCCGAGCTTTCCGGCGCCCTCGGCCACGGGCAGGACCACTTGGGACAGCGAGGTCACCGAGATGCCGGCGGGCAGGAGGACGATGGCGGCGCACACTGCGATGGACACGGACAACAGGCCGCCCAGGGGGAAGCCGACCAGGACGTTGATCCTGGACTGCGCCAAGTCCTTGACGCTCCACTTTTCCTCCACCGCACCCGAGGAAAAGAAGAACACTTCGTAAGGGGTCATGGCAGCGCCGAACAGGGCGATCGCGTAGTAGCTGTAGGACCACACCGTTTCCTGTTGCGGCACCATGGGCGCCAGCTGCGCGGCGAGCGGGCCCCAGTCCGGTTTGAGCAGGAACACCGCCACCGTGAAGATGACCAGGGTCAGTCCCAGCAGGCCGGTGACGTTCTCCATGATGGAGAACCGGACACGCCAGATCACCAGCCACACCGCTACCGCCGCCACCGGAATCCACAGCAGATAGTTGACGCTGCTGGCCAGTTGCAGGGAAAGGGCAATGCCGCCGATCTCCGCGGTCACGGTCATCAGGTTGATGAGGAACGACGCCGCGAGGTTGGCCAGTCCCGCCCGGGCGCCCAGCCGTTCGCGGATCACCTCGAACGTGGCACGTCCGGACACGGCAGCCACCCGCCCGGACATGTTGGCGAACAGGCAGATGCCCACCACGCCCACAACCACCACCCACACCAGGGACAAGCCAAAGCGGGAACCCACCACGGCGTTGGTCACCAGGTCCCCGATGTCCACGAACCCGCCGATGGCGGTGAGGATCCCGAGCGCGACGCCGAGGAGCCGCTTCACTTGTCCCCCACCTTGTCTTTGAGCTGCTTGAGGGCGTCCTGCGCGTCCGCGAGCGCCTTGTCCCCGCCGGGAAGGGAGGGGGTGCCGCCGTCGTTCGCTGCCAGTGCCGCGCGCGCCGTGGCGAACCCCGCCGCGCACTGGTCCAGCACGTCCAGTGCCTGCTTCTGCGTTTCGCGGTCCTCCGGCGAGGCGGGCGACAGCTTCAGGACGGTGCTGCGGCTGGTCTGGACCTCCTTGAGCTCATCGTCAAGGCTGGTGGAGGCGGCGGCCTTCGTGAGTTTTCCGTCCATGTCCTGCCGCAGGGCGATGCGGGCCGTGGAAACGGCGGAAAGGCTGTCCTTCACGGCGCTGGACACCGACTGGCTGGTGCCGCCGCTGCAGCCGGTCAGGAAAGCGAGGCTGAGGACGGCGAGGGACACGAGCTTGGCGGCCCGGACCGGGAAGTTGGCAGCCGGGGCTGGCGTGTTCTGCACCGTTGCCTCCAGCCTCCGGACCCACGGATCATGCCGCCTGGCAAGTCAGCGGAAATTAGTTGCCTTGAGCTATATATAGCACTCCCCCCGGAAGTTTGACCTGCTCAGAAGGGTATTAATTACCCGCTGCCCCATGGCAGCGCCGGCCCCTCGACCCCGCCGGCAAACGGGCATATCCTGCATCGAGATCCTGCGGAAAAGACCCCAGCCACCGGGAGATGAAGCCATGGACATGCCCAAGGCCACCGAGGAAGAGAAAGAGCGGTTCCGCCGCGTCGTCCCCGACCACCCGGGGGTGGTGGTGAAGCCGATGTTCGGCAACCTGGGTGCGTTCGTCAACGGCAACATGTTCGCCGGGCTGTTCGGCTCCACCATCGGGGTAAAGCTCTCCAGCGAGGACAAGGAATTGCTGGAATCCTCCGAGCGGACCCTGCCGTTCGGTCCGGCGGACCGGCCCATGGGCGGGTACACCGGGCTGCCGGAAGTGTGGAATGAAGAGGGCGACGGCGACGAGGCCAGGGCACGGGCATGGGCCGAGAAAGCACTGGATTACGTCGCGTCCCTTCCGCCCAAGGAGCCCAAGGCATCAAAGGCGCGCAAGGTCTTGCCGTGAAGCCGTTTCGCGTGATCCTGCTCCCCGGAAGTGTCCTTCCCGCCGGGCCCGCCTACGGCAGGCTGCTGGAAGTTCTGGGAGCTGACGTGGACGCCGTCGCCAAGGACCTGGAGCTCTACAACGGGGACGCACCGCCGCCCGGGTGGAGCCTGGACACCGAGGCAGACGGCGTGCTCCGCGAGGCCGACGCCCGCGGCTGGGATGCCTTCCACCTGCTGGGGTACTCCGGTGGCGGCGCGGCGGCCTTGGCGCTGGCAGCCAAGCACCCTAAACGGCTCCGCAGCCTGGCGTTGCTCGAGCCGGCGTGGGCGGGAAACTGGGACTGGAGCCCAGCGCACATGGCGCTGTGGCAGCGCTACGGGGAACTGCATAACCTCCCGCCGGAGGAGTTCATGCCCGCCTTCACGAGGCTGCAGGTGAAGTCCGACGCCGTCCTGCCGCCTCCCCCGCCCGGCCCGCCGCCGTCGTGGATGGCCAAGCGGCCGGCTGGGATCAGCGCCTTCCTGCAGGGTTTCAACACGTACCAGCTGGACCGGGACAGCCTGGCTGCCTTCACCCAGCCGGTGCTTTTTGTGCTGGGCGGCATGAGCAGTCCGGACGAGCAGGGTGACAACGCGGACCGGCTGTCCCGCCTCTTCCCCGACTTCCGGCTGGAAGTATTCCCCGACCGGCACCATTTCGACCCGCCGCACCGGGCGGAGCCAGAGCGCGTTGCGGGGCTGCTGCGCGCGCACTGGGCTCGGGCGGAAGCGGCCGCGTAGCGTACCGGGACCTTCTCCTCTTTTTCTGTGCCTACCCCGGGGACTGGACTGGAAGGCAGGGCAGGAAACCGCTCCTGCATGAAAGGAGACAGGGAATGACCAGGAACGTTATACGGAGCACCAGGATCAACGCCCCGGTGGACAGGGTGTTTTCATTCCTGAGCGACCCGACGAACTGGATGAAGGCCTTCCCCGGGGACAGCGACGTCACCCAGCTGGACGTTAAGCCCGATGGCGAAGGCACCTCGGCGCGTTGGTCGGCCAAGATGTGGGGCCTGCCCATGCACATCACCCACGAGTACCGGGAAGTGGTTCCCAACAAGCGCATCGTCTCCGGCACATCGGTGGGGCCCACGCTCACTTTCACGTTGGAGCCGGTGGAGGACGGGACCGAGTTGACCGTGGAGGAGAGCCTGGACATCCCCGCACCCCTGGTCCGGGTACCGGCGCAGGCCCTGTTCGCACGGTGGGCGGAAACGGATATCCAGGGCATGGTGGCCAACGTCAAGGGCCTGGTGGAGGCCGGGATGAAGACGGCGCCCGAAAGCGAAGCGAAGTTCACGCAAAACCTGGCGTGGTCCGGCTCCGTCATCATCGATGCCCCGCTGCCGCAGGTTTTCGACCTGGTCAGGGATCCCCGGGTCTGGCTGGGCCCGGACGTGCAGATCTCCGAGTTGAAGACCACGCCCGAGGGTGTGGGGACCACCTTCCAGGCGGCGTGGAAAGTCCTGGGAATCCCGCTGAAAACGACGCACGAGTACACGGAGTTCGCCCGGAACGAGCGCTTCACGTCAAAGGCGGCTCTTGGGCCGGTGTTCACGGTGGAAGTGGCGCCGGCGAACGGCTGGACCAGGCTCAGCATGCGCTCCGACGTTGTTCCGCGGAACATGGCGGAGGCAGCGGTTGATGCCCTGGTCATGAAGATCTCCGAGCGCAGCCAGACCGAACTCCTGGCCAGCATCAAGGCGACCGCGGAGGCACAGGCCCGGTAACACCTCTCCCGCGGGGTGGCAGGTGGCGGCAATGTTCCCGCCGACGGCGGTACTCCTGGTGATTGCGGTGCTCGCCCGGGTGGTGCTCGGCTACGTCGTGCCATGGACGGCGGTGCTGGGCAGGTCCGAGCGGCCGGTGGTCAAGGATGCCAACGGATCGTGGTTCACCTGGTGCGTTGCCAGCCAGTCGGTTGCAGTGGCGGCAGCGTCCATTGAGCCCCTCGCCGCCCCGGACTGGCGCGCCGCCCTGGCGCTCGTCGCCGTCGTGGCCTGGTCCGTGGGGCTCATTCTGTATGCCGCAGTGGGGATTTTCGTCTCACTCCGGCTGATGACCTACCCCATCCGGCCGCAGGACCTTCGCCCGCAATACTTCGTGGCCATGGGCGCCATGGCCATCAGCGTCCTGGCCGGAGCCCGGATCGTGGAGATGGCCGGAGCACCCATGGTGGATGCAACGCGGGGGCTGGTGGCGGGCGCCTCAGTGGTGTTCTGGTCCTTCGCCTCGTGGCTCTTCCCTGTGCTGCTCGCCGCCGGCTGGTGGCGGCACGCGCTGCACAAGGTGCCGTTGTCCTACGAGCCGGGGCTGTGGAGTGTCATCTTTCCCTTGGGAATGTACGCCGTAGCGGGGATCTACCTGGGCCGCGCGGACCAGCTGCCGCTGGTGGCAGCCATTGGCCGGGCCGAGCTGTGGCTGGCGGTTGCGGCCTTCCTGGCCACGCTCGCCGGGATGCTCTGGCACCTGTGGGCAACGCTGCTGGCTCCGTCCCTGCCGCGAAGTGGCACTTAGCGGCAGTATCGGCGCGCGCGGGATTGCCGTTAGCTGCCATCTCGCGGGATGGAGGGCCGGGCCGCTCTGCCTGCCAGGTCCTTCAGCTTGCCCGGGGTCCGGGGCCGTGCGTCTTTTGCCGCCCGTCGCGGTGGGCGAGGTAGGCGTATACCACCAGGGCGGCGCCGGCCACGATCATCACGGCCGGGAAGGCGAAGTCCGCAGGGATCAGGAGGGCCGTGGCCTGGAGGACGAAGATCAGTCCCATCACGGTCAGGATCCCGGCCGGTATCAGCGGCCATTTCATCCGTTCCACCTGGGTGCTGGCTTCATCGATGCGGACGGGAATCAGGGAGAGCACCCCGAAGGTGGCCGCCAGGCCCAGGAAGAGGACGGCAGCGGTGGGCGTGCCCTGCAGTTCCTGCGGGAGGGCGACGATGACCGCCAGGGTGAACATGACACCGGACGGAATCAGGGCCCACCAGTTACCCGGTTCCCGCAGGTAGACAGCGGCGAAACCGGCACCCATGAAGAGGAACAGGAAAGCTGCTCCCCACGCGCCACCCGTAAGCTGCGTGGTGGTGATGACCGCGGCCAGGCCCAGGAACACGGACCCGGGGATGGCCGCCCACCAGTTCTCCCGGCGCCGGAAAAAGAGGGACAGGAACAAGACCCCAACTGCCGCGAAGATCAGCGGCGCCACGAAGGCCGCCGTGTCCATGACGCCGAGCCTGTCCAGCAGCAACAGCACCCCCAGCGCCATGAGGACGATGCCTGCAGTGATGCTTGCGTTTGCCGATTTCACCCTGTGCCTCCCGGGTCCGGCACGCGGCCGCACGCCGCGCTCTCCACATCAGGCTAGGACGGGGCCCGAGCCCGAAAACAGGGCCCAAAGCCCCCGCCTTCCACCGGGTACGGGAGGGCCTGTTCTCAGGACGGGACTTTCAGCCCTATAGCCAGGCGCGGGGCGCTTGGCATTCTGGTAGAGGCGCCGTCCGGGTCCTCACATTGCGAGGCCGGACCGGCATTCCCCATAAACCCCCAGTGACATTGCGCCGGAGGCACCGTCAAGGTTGCCGCCGGCGTGCAGGCGCACCCTGCAGACTGGCTGGATTTTGAAAGGACCCGCATGTCCGCTGATATCCTCGCCTTCCGCCCCGCCCGAGTATCGCAGGCGGAAGCGGCACGCCGAAGGGCGATGCTGCTTCATCCTTCCAACTTCACCCCGGCACCGTCGCCTGCAGGTGAAACGGATGACGCGGCCGAGAAGGTCAAAGCGCTTGCCGTCCGGTTCGAGTGCTTCCACAAGGAACTCGTAGAGGGCGGTGTGCCGGCCGATGAGGCACGGACAGAGGTGGCGCGGGCGGCGGCCCGGGACATCTGGGACGGGTTCGCTTCCCAGCTCCGTGGACACCGGGCCGCCGGGCAGCAGATGGATGCCAACGTCCTTGCCGTCGCGCTGGCATCGATACAGTGCATGACCCAGGCCCTGCCCCGCCACCCCGGGGATGTTGTTTATGCCAGCCGTACGATCAGCACCGCCCGCCGCCGTCTCCAGTACAACGGCGGACTGCTGCACCGCCTGCACCCGCACCGCAACCCGGCTTTCACCGACGCCGTCATCACGCTCCAGTCGCTGGAGCTCTTCCTCACCGGCGGGCAGCAGAAGGCTGCCTGAGCCAGGGCGAAAGATGGCGACCATGGCAACAGCGGACGAGTACAAAGCAGTACACGGCGGCGAGGAACCGCCGGGCGGGCAGGACATCGGCGGCGAGCTCGGAGATGGAGGCTGCAACGTGATCTCCAAGGACAAGGGCGGGGTGGTGGGCCGCTGGAATTCATGGGAGACTGCCAGCGTGGCGCTGAACCGGCTGCAGGAGCTTGGCGGCCGTTATGAGTACCGGTTGGAGGAGTCCCACCAGTGGGTAAGGGGACCGGACCACAGCACCACCTGTTCGGTCTGCGGCATCACGCGGGACCTTCCCGCTTCCGCCGGCACGGCGCTGGGAATCGAGTGGCCCTAAGTGCCGGATGATTCACTGACGATCCTTTCGGAGGGGCGGCGGCACGGAGTGTGCGGCCGGAAAGGACATCAGTCCTACGAGAGCGTCTTGATGGATACACCAACAGCACCCCCTGATGAGGCCCAGTCCCCTGCCCCGCCCATCCGGGTCTTCATCCTCAATGACCACAAAATGGTCCGGCAGGGACTTGGCGACATGCTCGAACATCTCGGGTTCGAGGTGGTGGGAGGCAGCGGCTCCGCGGCAGAGGCCCTCCGCCTCATCCATGTCCTGCAACCGGACATCGCGGTGCTGGACGACAGGCTGCCCGACGGCACAGGCATCGAGGTGTGCCGCGAAATACGCTCCAGCGCCCCTGACGTCCGATGCCTGATCCTGACCGGCTGGGATGAACAGCACGCCGTGAGGGCAGCAGTCCTGGCAGGCGCAGAAGGCTACGTCGTCAAGAGGATCGGTGATAACACCGCCCTGGTCGAATGCATCCGGAGCACAGCCGCAGGCATTCCGGCCATCTGGCCAGGTGTCCGGGAGAGGGTGGCGGAAAGTCTCTACGCAACGGCTTCCGCTCCGTGGCTCAAAGTCATGACGCAGACAGAGCGGGACGTGCTGGCCCTCATGGCGCGCGGACTCACCAACCGGCAGATAGGGCAGGACCTCATGCTGTCTGAAGCCAATGTTGCCGGCTATGTATCCTCAGTGCTCCAAAAGCTGGGCTTCCGGCGCCGGGGCCAGCTCATCCCGGCGCCCATCCCCCGCGCCTGGGACCTGCTGCCCTGACAACCCACTGCGTGCGGCACCTCCACAGCACCCGCACTCAGCCGGCCGCGGGAGCGGTCCATGTCACGCAGGTGCCTTTCCCGGGGGTGCTGTCAATGGTGCAACTGCCGCCCAGGCGCTCGGCCCGGTTCTTCATGTTGTTCAACCCGCTGACCCGTTCGGGATCCTTGAAGCCGCAGCCGTTGTCGCGCACCGTCAGGACCACCTCGTCCTCCTGCGCAGCAAGCAGGATGGAGATGTCCTCCGAGCCCGAGTGCCTGACGGCGTTGCTGACGCTTTCGTGAAGCACGCGCAGGAGCTGTTCTGCAACGTCGTCGCCCACGGCGTCGTCAACCGGTCCGGAGAGCTGGATTCGAGGCAGGAACCCGGCCGCGTTGGCAGCTTCCTGGACCGCGCGCAGCACCCGTCCGCTGAGCAGCTCCTTGTCGGGTTCCCGTGCCTGGAGGGAGTAAATGGTGTCGCGCAGCTGGTGGATGCAGTCGTCCAGCTCACCGGTAATGCCGGCGATGCGGCGCTCGTGGGCAGCAGGATCTGAGGTGTAGCGGCGCAGGCCCTGGATGCTCAGCCCGGCTGCGAAGAGCCGTTGGATCACCAGGTCGTGCAGGTCCGCTGCAATACGCTCCCGGTCGATGAACAACGCGTGCTCTTCACGCAGCTGGTTCGCCTTCAGCAGGTCAAGCGTCAGGCCGATCCTGGACGCGAACACCGCGCTTTGTTCAACATCGACGTCCGTATACCGGGCCCCGCCGGGCCCCCTGGCCAGGACCAGCACACTGTCCCGGTGGCCGTCACTGTTGCTTCCGAGGGCAGCCACCAGCACCGGGCCAAGCTTTTCCGCCGAAACAGGATCGAAGACCTGCAGCGGATCACCCAACGCCTTTGACTCCCCCGTTTCCAAAACTTCGGAGAGGACGGCAGCGGCCGGCAGTTCATGTCCGCCGGGCACCGCCTGGGCACCCACCAGGGTCCGGCACTTAATGGTTCCGTCTTTACCTGCCGAGGCGATCAGGGCCAGCACCGAGGATGAGGCATTCAGGGCCCGTTCCGCGATCATGTCCAGGTTCTCGGTGTCGGACCGTGGCTGGTCCTTCAGGCGGTCGCTGACTTCCATCCCTGCTTCCAGCCAGCGCTGCCGCCGCCTGCTGTCATCGAACAGTTTCGCGTTCTGGATAGCCACGCCGGCGGCGGCCGCGAGGGCGACAGCCAGGTCTTCGTCCTCAGCCGTAAACTCCTGGTCGCCGTTCTTTTCGGTCAGGTAGAGGTTGCCGAAGACCTCGTCCCGGACGCGGACCGGCACGCCCAGGAAGGTGTTCATGGGCGGGTGGTTGGGCGGAAGGCCAACGGCTATGGGAAGTTCGCCCAGGTCGCGGAGCCGCAGCGGTTTGGGTTCGCGGATGAGCTCGCCCAGCACGCCGTGACCGGTGGGCAGGTCGCCGATGACCCGCGCCCCTTCTTCGTCGATGCCCACCGTAATGAAGTGGCTAAGCTGCTGGTCGTCACCGATGACGCCCAGGGCCCCGTATCGGGCGCCTACGAGTTCGCACGCCGACTGGACCAACCGGTCCAGCACCGCTTCAAGGCTCAGGTCCTCGGTCATGGAGACCACCGCGCCGAGCAGACCTTCGATGTGTTCCTGGGCCCGGACAAGGTCATCTGCACGCTCTACGAACTCCCGCAGGAGTTCCCGGGTCCGCCGCCGTATGGGTTCACGCCACATTGTAAAAAACGCTCCAAACTGAACGCATTCACGGCGGTCTGCATCACCTTCGAATACATAAAGACGAGCCCCAGCGTCTCTTCCTCCATGCTAACAACCCGCGGCGCTGCGTGGGCTAAAGATTACGGACGGGACGTTTCCGCCGGTTCCTGCGCACCGCAACGGGTGGCCTCAAGGCCGGAATCCTGACCGGAATGCTGAACCGGAACGCCCGCCGGGAGATGTGGTGGGTGGCGTGCCGGCGCTGCACGGGCGGCGGCGTAGCCGGCAGCTGCTGCGCACCGCGGGCAAAGAACCACTGCTTGGCCAGCTCCACCAGCACCAGGTACACCACCACCATGCCCAGCAGTGCCAGGAAGAACGGCACCGGCAACGGGTCGAAGCCCAGGACTCCGGCCAGGGGTGAAAGCGGCAGGAACACGCCCAGGGCCACAACACCCAGGGACGCGGCCAGCAGCCCGGTTGACGGCCGGCTGCGCAGGAAGGGCACGCGCCGGGTGCGGATGGCGAAGATGATCAGGGTCTGGGTGGCAATGGATTCGATAAACCAGCCTGCCCTGAACTCCCCCGGGGCTGCATCGAACACGAACAACATCAGGGCGAACGTGGCAAAGTCGAACAGCGAGCTGATGGGCCCGAAAAGAAGCATGAACCGCCGGATGAACGCGATGTTCCAGTGCGAGGGCGCCCGCAGCTGTTCTTGGTCCACGCGGTCCCCCGGGATGGCCAGCTGGCCGGAGTCATAGAGCAGGTTGTTCAGCAGGATCTGGCCGGGCAGCATGGGCAGGAAGCTCAGCACCACGGAAGCCACGGCCGCGCTGAACATGTTGCCGAAATTGCTGGAGGTACCCATCAGCACGTACTTGATGGTGTTGGCGAAGATCCGCCGGCCCTCCATCACGCCGTCCGCCAGGACGCCGAGGTCCTTGTCCAGAAGGACGACGTCGGCCGCGTCCTTGGCAACGTCCGTTGCCGTATCGACGGAAATGCCGATGTCCGCCTTGTGCAGTGCCAGGGCATCGTTGACGCCGTCGCCCATGAAGCCCACCGCGCCGCCGCTTTGCCGCAGAAGGGTGATGATGCGCGCCTTCTGTTCCGGGGAGACCCGGGCGAAGATGGTGGCGGTACGCGCGGCGGCTGCGAGGTCGGCGTCGGACATGCCCTCCACCTGGGCGCCGGTGAGCGTGCCGCCGGAGATGACGTCCAGGTCCGCGCAGACCTTTTCGGCCACCTTGGCGTTATCCCCGGTGGCGAGTTTCACCGAGATGCCGAGAGCCTCCAGCCGGTCCAGCGACTGGCGGGCGTTGGCCTTGGGCCGGTCCAGGAACACCAGGAAGCCGGCCAGGGTGAGGCCGTGCTCGTCAGCCGGGGTGAGCTTTGCCAGCCCCGCGGCGGGGCGGGTGGCCACGGCCACCACCCGGGCGCCGGCGTCGAACTGTTCATCCAGCATGGCCTGCACGGCCGGCGACGTGGGGCCGCACAGGGCCAGCACGTCCTCCGGCGCCCCCTTGGTGACGAGCTGCGCGGCGCCGCCCGCCGCCCGGACCAGCACGGTGGTGCGGCGGCGCTGGTGGTCGAAGCCGATCAGGTCCAGCCGCTCGAACCGCCCCGGTTCAAACGCGTCCGCGCCGGGACTCTCCCACAGCGCCGCATCCAGGGGGTTCTGGCCTGCGGAGGAAGCCTTGGCGCCGGCGTAGTCCGCCTCGGTGGCCAGCAGGCCAAGGGTGAGCAGGCCGTCGTCGGACGTTCCACCGCCGGCCGGAAGCGCGTGGGTGAAGCTGATCTTCCCCTCGGTCAGGGTGCCGGTCTTGTCCGTAACCAGGATGTCCATGTCCCCCAGGTCCTCGATGCACACCAGCCGCTTGACCAGGACCTTCCGCTTGGCCAACTGGCGGGTGCCGGTGGCCAGGCTGGTGCTGACGACGGCGGGCAGCAGCTGCGGCGTGATGCCCACCGCGATGGCCAGGGAGAACAACAGCGATTCCAGCAGCGGGCGGTCCAGCAGCAGGTTGGCCACGAAGATCAGCGAGGTCAGCACCACGGCCACCTGCAGCAGCAGGAACGAGAACCGTTTGAGGCCCAGCTGGAACTCGGTCTGCGGCTGCCGTTCGCCGAGGCCCAGCGCAATCCGGCCGAACTCCGCGCGGCCGCCGGTGGCCACCACCACGCCGCTGCAGCCGCCGGACTGGACCAGGGTGCCCATGAACACGCAGGAGGCGAGATCGGCAAGGGCTGCGCCGGCGGCGACGGGGG
Source organism: Arthrobacter sp. E1SS-5 (assembly GCF_057073715.1). NCBI lineage: Bacteria > Bacillati > Actinomycetota > Actinomycetes > Micrococcales > Micrococcaceae > Arthrobacter > Arthrobacter sp. E1SS-5. The sequence continues at coordinate 1,129,632 of NZ_CP172703.1, read as the reverse complement.
CGGGGTCCTTGGCGGTGGGCTGGGATTCCCCCGTGAGGATGCTTTCGTCGCAGTGCAGGTTGTTGGTGGTGAGGAGGCGGATGTCTGCCGGGACGATGGCGCCCAGGGAGAGATGCACGACGTCGCCCGGTACCAAGGCGGTGACGTCCACTTCCTTTGTGGCGCCGCCGCGCTGGACGGCGGCCTGGTGGGTCACCCGGGAGTGCAGTGCCTCCGAGGCGAGCTCGGCACGGTACTCGTTGATGAAACCCAGCCCCACGCTGACCAGCAGGATTACGCCGATGACGATCGAGTTGGTGGCGTCGCCCAGGAACAGGGACAAGCCTGCGGTGATGATCAGGAGGATGAGGATGGGGCTGGCGAACTGCCGGCCCAGCACGGCCCAGGCGTTGGCCCGGTGGGTGCGGACGGCGTTGGGACCGAGCTGCTCCAACCGGGCGGCCGCCTCCTCCTCACTGAGGCCGCCGGGACCGGACCCCAGGCGGGCCAGGGTCTGTTCGGCCGTCAGGCTTGCGGCGTCGGGGATCGGCAATTGGAGGGGGCTGGACTCCAGGACGTTCAGGTCTGTCATGCCGGATCCGTTCAGACATGTTGGACTGGGAAATTGCCTTTACCGCACTAGGGTACGACTCGCGTCTGACAGCCGTCGGGACAACTCCGTGGTGCTCCGTGAAAACCGGGCCTCGCGGCGCCAGCTTCATAGTGCCCGCTCCCCCAGCCACCCTGTGACCGCTCTGAGGAACTGTTCGGGCGCGGTGGCGTGCACATTGTGCCCCGTCTCCAGGGTGACCAGGGTGCAGTCCGGGATCAGATCCGCGGCCTCGGCCAGGAGTTCCTGTGGAATGTGGCTGCCATGCCCGCCGCCGACCAGCAGCGTGGGCATGGGAATTTCGGGCAGCCTGGGCCACCAGCGGCGCGAGGGGTCATTGACCTGCCCGGCGATGGCGGTGACGACGGCCCAGTCGAAGGGCAACTCGCCCGGGGGCTGTTGGGGCAGCGCACGCTTGCGCGGGTAAGGCGGCGGGGCGTCCTCAACGATGAGGCGGGCCAGCCGGCCGGGCTGCGCCAGTGCAACCAGGTAGGCCACCACTCCGCCCATGGAATGCCCCACCAGGATCACGTCGTGGAGGTCCAGGGCGTCCAGGACAGCCAGGACATCGTCACGCATGAGTTCAAAGGAATACGCCCCGGGCCAGCCGCTGCCCCCGTGGCCGCGAAGGTCGACGGCGAAGACCCGGAAGTCGGCTGCGAGGGCTCCGGCAACCGGTTCCCAGTCCAGCGCTCTGTCGCCCAGGGCATGCAGCAGCACCATGGGCGGGGCGACTGCATCGCCGGACTCCCGGACGCTGACCGTCACACCGTCCGCTCCCGGCAGGGTCAGGGTTTTCATGCTGTGCGGCCTGGGTCAGCCGGACTTGGCGCCTGGTTGGGCGGGCCGGGGCTGACCGCGTGGCCCAGGATGTGGGCAAGGGAGGGGTTGAACCGCTGCACGGCGAAACCGAACCGTTCGTGGTCCTGGACAGTGAACCCTGCTGCGGTGATGGCGGCGAAGGTGTCCCGGTTGAGGTGGCAGCCGCCCATGAACCGGCCCCACACCGGGGTCAGGACATCTTCAGCCCTGGCCAGGAGAGGGTGGGCGGAGCGGACGTGCTCATAGTAGGCCAGCGTCCCGCCCGGACGCGCAGGACGCGGCGGATCTCTGCGAGCGCAGCGGCCTGGTCCTTGACGCTGCAGAGGACAAGGCTGGCCACGACGGCGTCGGTGCTGCCGGTTTCCGCCGGAATCTGCTCCGCGGCGGCATCGACAACGGTCACCGGAACGCTGGCTGATGCTGCCGCCTCCTGCGCCACGTCCCGCAAATAGTCGTCCGGTTCCAGGGCCAGGACGTGGGTGACGGTGGAGGGGTAGAGCGGGAAGGACGAACCTGCCCCCGCTCCAATCTCGATGACGGACCCGTGCAGCCCGGCAAGGATGCGGCGGCGGTGCTCGGCTGCCCCGCGGCGGTCCATGCCGCCAACCACCGCGCGAAAGCGCGGGCGAAGAGCGGGTGCTGCAGGCTGTCCATCCGGTTCCTCCCAGGGGCTGCTGCGGGCATACCCACCTTTAACTACTTGAGGCTGAGGACCTCGTCAATCGGCCGGCCGTTGACGTATACCAATGCGCTGGTGGCTCCCGAGGCGGCCATGGCGGTGTACTCCAGCTGCGCCTTGGCCCTGGGGATGTCGCAGACGCCGCCCAGCATGAACTGCCCGGAAAGCCAGATGCTGATGGTGCTGCCGTTCAGCTCGCCGCCCAGGTACGTCAGGCTGGACTGGTACAGCACGTTGATCAGCCCGGACATCCCCACGTCGCGCTTTTTGTTGGCGAGCAGTGTCTCCACGCTGGGCCGCACCTGGTCGGTGAACCGGACCGGCCCCGTGGTGGTGGCCACCAGGCTGTCACCGCAGCCAATCCGGGGGCCGGAGACTCCGTTGTCGTCCACGGCCACGTAGTAGATGGTCAGCGGGCCGGTCTGCTCCGGGAGGCCGGTGGGCTGGGGTTCCTGCGTCGGCTGGGGCTCCTGCGCGGGTGGCGGGCCGGCTGGGGCGGACGACGGCGGAGGGGCGGCAGCGGTGGTGGGCGCGGCTGAGGTGCTGGGCGGCGGCGTCGGGGTCGCCGTTGCGGTGCCGGTCGCCGTCGTACTTGGGGTGGCGCTGGTGGTGGGGCTCGCCGACGGTGCCGCGGAACTGGTGGTGGGCGACGGGCTGGGCGGGCCGAAGCACCCGGTGAGGAGCAACAGGCCGCTGAGCCCGAGAACGCTGAGTGCCGTATGCCTGGGCCTGGTCATGATGCCCCCTTGAATGTGGGCCCCGCGGTTGCGGAACCCACATTCAAGCTACGCCTGAGGTTTATGGGGAAACAGGGACTTAAGTCCGAGCGCCCCCGCTTATGGATGCACCAGCACTTTCACCGCGGTGTCCTTGTGGTTGATGAGGGTGTCAAAGCCCTGCTCCACCAGGTCCTCCAGCGCGATCCGGCCGGTGATGAACGGCTTGAGGTCCACCTTGCCTTCCTGCACCATCTTGATGACCGCCGGGTGGTCCCGGACATAGGCGATGGTGCCGCGCAGGTCGATCTCCTTGAGCACGATCTTCTGCATGTCCACGGTGGCCGGCGCACCCCAGATGGACACGTTGACCACCACGGCCCCCGGCCGGACGGCGTCGAGCATGGTGTCGAGGACCGCGTTCACGCCCGCGCATTCGAACGCGACGTCCGCCCCGGTGCCGCTGGTGAGCTCGCGGACCCGCTCCGGCACGTTCTCCTGGCTCGGGTCCAGCACGTGGTCGGCCACGCCGCTGGAGGTGGCCTTCTCCTTCCGGGCCTGGGTGAGCTCGCTGATGATCGTGGTCACGCCCATGCCCTTGAGCACGGCCGCGGTGAGCAAACCGATGGGCCCGGACCCGCCCACCAGGGCCACGTCGCCTTCTTTGACGCCGCTGCGCGCCACCGCGTGATGGGCCACGGACAGCGGTTCGATCAGGGCGGCCTCATCCAGCGGGATGTTCCCGATGGGGTGCACCCAGCGCTGGTCCACCACGATCTTCTCGCTCAGCCCTCCCCCGCCGCCGGACAGCCCGATGAAGCCCATCTGCCGGCACAGGTGGTAGCTGCCGGCCTGGCACATGTCGCAGGTCCCGTCCACGAAGTAGGGTTCGACGACGACGTTGTCACCCACTGCCAGCCCCTCCACGCCTTCGCCGACTTCAGCCACAGTCCCGGAGAATTCGTGCCCCAGGGTCACCGGGGATTCCTCGTGGGACAGCGGGTGTGGATGCCCGGGTGCGGGACAGAAGATAGGCCCCTCCAGGTACTCATGCAGGTCGGTGCCGCAGATGCCGCACCACGCGACGTCAATCTTCACCGCACCGGCCCGCAGTTCCGGTTCAGGGATGTCCTCGATCCGGATGTCCTTGCGGGCATGGAAACGTGCTGCCTTCATGATGGGTTCTCCTTAGCGGGTGTGGTGGCTGGGCTGCAGTTCGTAGACGGGGGTCTCGAGTCCTTCCATCCGGGCCTTCAGCTGCAGCGCCAGGTAGGCGGAGTAGTGCCGGCTCTGGTGCAGGTTGCCGCCGTGGATCCAGAGGTTGGGCACATTGGTGGGCTTCCACATATTGCGCAGCTCCCCTTCCCAAGGGCCAGGGTCTTTTGGCGTGTCTGAGCCGTATCCCCAGCATTTGCCCACGCGGTCCGCGATTTCAGGCGAGACCAGGTCGGCCAGCCAACCGTTCATGGACCCGTAGCCGGTGGCGTAGACAATCAGGTCCGCCTCCAGTTCGGTGCCGTCGTCCATCACCACGGCGTTGCCGGTGATCTTGGTGACCTGCCCGTTCTTCAGCTTCACCCGGCCATCGATGATCAGCTGGGAGGCGCCGACGTCGATGTAGTAGCCGGAGCCGCGCCGCAGGTACTTCACGAACAGGCCCGAGCCGTCCACGCCGAAGTCCAGGTCGAACCCGGCGGCCTCCAGCTGGGAGTAGAACTCCGCATCCCGCTTGGCCATCTCCTGGTACACCGGCACCTGTGCACCGGGCAGGACGCGCATGGGCAGCGAGGCGAACAGCAGGTCCGCCTTCTCAGTCGTCACGCCGGCCGCGAGCGCCCGCTCCGAGTACAGGTCCCCCAGCGCCAGATCCATCAGGGATTCGCTGCGGGCGATGTGGGTGGAGGAGCGCTGGACCATGGTGACGTCGGCGCCGTGCTCCCAGAGGTCGGCGCAGATGTCGTGGGCCGAGTTGTTGGAGCCGATCACCACGGCCTTCTTGCCGGTCCAGTCCCCGCCGCCGGGGTGCTGGGAGGAGTGCCGCTGCTCGCCCAGGAAGGTCTCGGCGCCGTCGAACTTTGGAATGTTCGGGTAGCCGGAGACGCCCAGGGCGAAGATGAGCTGCTTGGGCCGGAGCGTCACTGGTTCGCCGTTGCGAAGGACGCTGACCTCCCATTCCTGCGTGCCGTCGTCGTACGCTGCCTTGACGCACTCGGTGCCGGACCAGTAGTTCAGCTCCATGATGCGGGTGTAGTGCTCCAGCCAGTCGCCGATCTTGTCCTTGGCGGCGAAGACCGGCCAATCGTCAGGGAACTTCAGGTAGGGCAGGTGGTCGTACCAGACGGGGTCGTGCAGGTGCAGGGACTTGTAGCGGTTGCGCCAGGAGTCGCCGGGGTTCTGGTTCTTTTCCACGATGATGGTGGGCACGCCCAGCCGCTTCAGCCGGGCCGCGAGCCCGATCCCGCCTTGCCCGCCGCCGATGATCACGCAGTAGGGCTGCTCCTCGTAGCCCAGCCGGGCTTCCTGCTCCTCCTTGAGCTCCTTCCAGGATTTGCGTCCGCGGACGATCTGGTGCGCCACGCCCTGCTCCCGCCGCGGGCCCTTCTTCTCCTCGAAGCCCTTCAGCTCCTGCATGGTGGTCAGCAGCGTCCAGCATTTGCCGTTCCGGAGCCGGAGGTGGCCGTAGCCGCGGGCGGCGCCGGTTTCGAACGTGATCCACGCTTCCACGTTCTCCGCGTCCCCGGTTGCGTCCTCGGCGAGCGCCCAGTCGGACGGCTGCACCCGGTCCAGCGTGGCATGGAGCATGCGCCGGATATCCGCCTTGCCTTCCAGGGTTTTGAGGTTCCAGGTGAACGCCACGAAATCCCGCCAGTAGGTATCATCCTCGAAAAGTTCCAGCGCGGCGTCCACGTCGCGCCGCTGCAGCGCGTCATCCAGGCCGGAAAGCCAGGCCTGCGCGGCAGCGGTGGGTGTTTGGGTCATCTCCACTCCTTTGTGCTGTTCCTTGGGCTCCGCCTGCCCGATATGCTGGGGCGGGCGTGAGCTGCATCACCATTTGAACCCGGCAGAGGTAACAGCGGCGTTACACCGATCCGGCAAGGGCGCCGGCTGTGAGGAGGAAACAGTGGACCACGGCCTGAGGTTTTCGGACCCGGCAACGTATGCACGGACGCTGCGCCGCGCGCACGAGCTGGTCATTTCCGGCGTCCCGCGGCCGGAGATCCCCACCCGGCTGGTCGATTCCTGGCACCGCTCCATGGCCCTGGGCATCAGCCCGGACCAGCACAGCCCGCGGCATCTGCACGAGGTGGCAGAGGTGCTGGAACTGCGGCGGGAGCACCGGCTGCAGCAGGTGATGCCCGCGCTGCACGACCTCCTGGCCGATGACTCCCGCTCCGGCCGCCATCTGCTGGTGCTCACCGATGCCGGCGGTGAGATCCTGTGGCGGGTGGGCAGCCCTTCCGTGCTCCGCCGGGCCGACCACCTCGAATTCCTGGAAGGGGCCGACTGGTCCGAGGCCGGCATCGGCACCAACGCCATCAGCGAGGCCCTGGTCACCGGTGGCCCCGTGCAGCTGTTCTCCGCCGAACACCTGGTCCGCACGCACCACGAGTGGGCCTGCACCGCGGCGCCCATCACGGACCCGGCCACCGGGCAGGTGCTCGGGGTCCTGGACGTGTCCGGACCCTTGGACACCCTCAGCGCGGACACTTTGCGGATGGTGCGGTGCGCCGTGCGGGTGGCGGAGGCTTTGCTGGGAACGTCCGACGGCGGCACGCCCTTGGGAGCTTCGTCCCCCGTCCGCACGTCCCGGCAGCCTGTGGCCCATGTTGTCCGGCCGGCTGCCGCCGTCGAGTCACTGGAACTGCTGGGCGAGAAGCCTGCCGCGGTGTTTGCCGATGGGAGCCGCTTGTCCCTTACGCTGCGCCGGGCGGAGATCCTGGCGCTACTGGATTCACGGTCGCAGGGCTGGTCAGCGGAGGAGCTGGCCTATGAACTGCATGGCGACGCCGGAACGCCCCAGGCCATCCGCACCGAGATGTTCCGGGTGCGCTCGATGCTGGGCGAGGCGGTGGAGTCCAACCCCTACCGGCTTGCTCCCGCGCTGGCTGGTCGTTCCGACGCGGCGGGCGTGATGCGTCTGCTGCGCGGGGGCAGGGTTGCCGAGGCTCTGGAGGCGTACAGCGCTCCCCTGCTCAGCCGGTCCGGCGCCCTCGCGGTGCAGCTGCTCCGGGACCAACTGGACATGGCGGTTGGATCGGCTGTTCGGGCCAGCGGGGATGCCTCGCTCCTGGTGCGGTGGTTGGCCACGGATATGGGGGCCGCTGATTCACTGGCCGTCGAGGCACTAGGCCGGCTGGTGGGCCGCAGCGATCCGCGGTACCTCGCGTCCCGGGCTGCGTGCCCCGCCGGTTAGGCCCGCCGAGACCCGGCCCTCACCATACCGAATCGCCGCGCAGCACGGCGTCGCTGCCGCCGTCGACGTAGACGATCTGCCCGCACAGATGGGTGTTCTCAGCGCTGTTGAGCCAGGCGAGCAGGCGGGCCACGACGATCGGCTCGGCAATCCCGTTCAGTGGCATTGGGACCACTTTCAGCAGCGACTCCCGTCCCTGTTCGGTATCGATCATCCCGGCGGTCATAGGAGTGGCAATTATTCCGGGAGCCACGGCGTTCAGCGGAATTCCTGCCCCGGCCCACGGTTCTGTGGCGGCCTGACGGCGGACCCACCGGGACAGCGCCAGTTTCGTGGAACAGTAGATGAGCCCGCCGGTGGCCGGTTCCTTGGCCAGGAACTCGGCGCGGGCCATGGCTGCCTGCTCGTCTCCTGCGGTCAGCCGACCCACCAGCTCTTCGTCGCTGGCCATGAGGGCTGCCATGGATGAGACCACCACCGCGCGTGGGGCTTCGGATTCCCTCAGCAGGGGCCGGAGTTTTTCGAGTGTTGCTACTGCTCCAAAGAAGTTGACGGCAACAGTCGGCGGCGCCGCGGATGCGAGTCCGGCATTGGCGTAAATGGCATCGATCCTGCCGCCGCTGACTTTTCGTACAGCGTCCACCATGCCGGCGCGCCCGTCCGCCGTTGCCAGGTCGGCCACCACCTCGGTGTCATGAAGATCCACGCCTATGACGCGTTCCCCGCGCTGCTCGAGCAGTTCCCTGGTTGCCTTGCCGATGCCGGAGGCTGCGCCGGTAACAACAGAGGTGCGGGGCATTATGGCTTCTTTCGTTGGCTGGATAGGTCCGGCGCCAACTATGCCCGGCAGGGCGAGACCGGGGCCAGAGTCTAAAGGCCCCCACCTACCCGGGAGGCCGCAGGAAGTTCACAGTTCTTGTCACGGCGTTAACCACCCATTCACATCCTCCTCAAAACCTGTACAGAAGCTGGAAATACCTTGGGAGCCATGGACAACGTCTCCCGCAGAACCCTTATCTCCGCCGGCCTCGGCGCCGGCCTGGTCGCCGCACTGCCGAGCGCCGCCGTCGCCGTTTCCACTGCTGACGACGCCGGCCTCCGCACCGATCCCTTCATGCTCGGCATCGCGTCCGGCGAGCCGTGGCCGGACGGCTTCGTCCTCTGGACCCGCCTGGCCCTGAACCCGGTGGCGGAGGATGGTCTGGGCGGCATGCCGTCACGTCCGGTTTCCGTGCAGTGGGAGGTTGCCGAGGACCAGGGCATGCGCAACGTGGTGGCCCGCGGGGTGGAGCAGGCCCGCGTCGAAAACGCCCACTCGGTGCACGTGGAGCTGCGCGGGTTGAAGGCCGGCCGCGAGTACTTCTACCGTTTCCGCGCCGGCAGGCACCTCAGCCCGGTGGGCCGCACCCTGACCAGCCCGGCGCTGCACGAGACACCGGCCGCCTTGGCCATGGCGTTCGCCAGTTGCGCGCAGTACGAGCACGGCTATTTCACCGCCTACCGCCGCCTGGCCGAGGACCACCCGGACCTGGTGCTGCATCTGGGCGACTACCTGTACGAATACAAGAAGGACAGCTACGTGATCGGTGGCGGCAATCCGCGCGACCACGAGGGCCCGGAGACCGTCACGCTGGAAAGCTACCGGCAGCGGCACGCGCAGTACAAGGCCGACGCCGACCTGCAGGCTGCGCACGCCATCGCACCCTGGGCAGTGGTGTGGGATGACCACGAGGTGGACAACAACTGGGCGGACGACGTCCCCGAGAACAAGGACGCCGGGCAGCTCAACGACAGCGTGGAGCACTTCCGGCAGCGCCGCGCCGCCGCGTTCCAGGCGTACTACGAGAACATGCCGCTGCGCCCGTCGTCGCTGCCGGCCGGCCCGGACATGAAGATCTACCGCAGGATCCAGTGGGGCCAGCTGGCCAACTTCCACATGATGGATACCCGGCAGTACCGCGACGACCAGCTGGCCGGCGACGGCTGGAAGAAGAACGTCACCGAACGGCTGGCGGAGAACCGGACCATCACCGGCGCCGAGCAGGAGGAGTGGCTGCTGGACGGCTTCCGCAACTCCACCCAGCGCTGGGACATCCTGGGCCAGCAGGTCTTCTTCGCCGAGCGAGACCGCAACAAGGCACCGGAGATCGACGACGTCTCCATGGACGGCTGGGACGGCTACGCAGCCTCGCGCCGCCGCATCACCCAGGGCTGGGTGGACGCCAACGTCCGCAACGCCGTCGTACTGACCGGCGATGTGCACCGGCACTGGGCCAACGACGTCAAGGTGGACTACAAGGATCCCGCCTCCCCCGTGGTCGGCGCGGAGCTGGTGTGCACGTCCATCACCTCCACCGGCGACGGCAGCGGCTCCACCACGGACGCCACCATGGCCTGGAACCCGCACCTGAAGTTCTACAACGACAACCGCGGCTACGTGAACACCCGCATCACCCGCGACGCCATGACGGCCGACTTCCGGGTGCTGGACCACGTCACGACGCCGGGCGCACCGGTTGCCACCAAGGCCTCCTTCGAGATCCGCGACGGCGTCCCGGGGCTTCAGGCGCGCGCCTGACCTTTAGTGATGGGCTGGCGGGACCTTCGGCACTTCTGGTGGCGGGGGTCCCGTGGCCTCTGCAGCGCGCCGAGTCCGCCACTTGAAAAGAAGGTAGCCCTGAGCAACAAAAACAGGTACTAGGGGCTCTTGTTAGGGGATCAATTAGGGGCCTACCCTAAATCCCCTAGGGGTTGCGTCGGGCTGGGCCGGCGGCAGGACTCCGGCAAATAAAAATGCCACTGCGGCATCAAGTCCCAGGAGCCGGCCATGAAGAACGAAGTTTTCCCAGGTTGGTTACGGCAGGCAGTGGTCCTGGCCCTGGTAGCGGCCGCCGCGTTGATTGGAGCGCCGCCGGCATCTGCCGATCCCGTCTACGGAACCCAGAGCATCGCTTACTCCGGGGTGGCCAATCCGCCGACGTCGGACAAGCCGCAGAGCAAGCTGTGGTGGAATGACGGCTCCTGGTGGGCGGACATGTGGACCAGCGGCAGCGGCTGGAGCATCTACCGGCTGGACCGGCCCAGCGCCACTTGGGTGAACACGGGCGTGGTCAATGACACCCGCGGCAGCACCCTGGCAGACACCATGTGGGACGGCAGCCACCTTTACATCGCCTCGCACGTGGTGACCGTCTCCACCGACGCCAACCCGAAACCCTCTGTCGCGGGACAGCCCGCCTACCTTTACCGGTACAGCTACGCTGGCGGCAAGTACACGCTCGACGCCGGGTTCCCCACGGTGATTGCCAACAACAGCAGCGAGTCGATGACCATCGCCGAGGACAGCACGGGCGCCATCTGGGCCACGTGGACGCAGGTGGCGGGCAACAGCACCAGCGGTTTCACCAACACCGTCTACGTCAACAACTCGGCGCCCGGCGGCTCCAGTTGGGCTGCGCCGTTCGTCCTCCCGGTCTCCAACCCGCATCCGGCACCGGATGACATCTCCGCCGTGGTGTCCTACAACAAGAACAAGATCGGAGTGATGTGGAGCGACCAGCTCACCGGCTCGGTGTGGTGGGCCTCGCGCACGGACGGGACCTCCCCCACGGCGTCATCGTCCTGGAACTTCCAGCCTGCCATCCGGGGCCAAAACCAGGCCGACGACCACCTGAACATCAAATCCCTGCAGTCGGATACCAGCGGCCGCGTTTTCGCCGCGGTGAAGACCAGCCTGAACGATGTCTCCAGTGATCCCACGCTGCCGCAGTTGCTGCTGCTCGTCTTCAAACCGGGCACGGGATCCTTCACGCAATCGACCATCTCCACAACGGGTGATTGCGTCAGCAGGCCGCAGATTGTCCTGGATACACAGAGCAACCTGGTCCACGCTTTCCAGACAGCTCCGCCCACATCGGTCAGTGGCTGCGCGTACTCCGGGGTTGCCGGCAGCATCTACGAGAAGACCGCGTCCATGGACAACCCTGTGTTCGGCAGCGGCCGCGGGACTCCCGTCATCCAGAGCGCGTCGTCGTCCAACATGAACAATGTGACCACCACCAAGCAGGGCGTGGACAGTTCCACGGGCATCGTGGTCATGGCCAGTGACGACGTGGCCAAGCGCTACTGGTACTCGGACCGTCCGCTGGGGCCGGCGGTCACAGCACCGGTGGCATCGTTCACGGCCTCCCCCACCTCCGGCACGGCGCCGCTGAACGTCGCCTTCACTGACACGTCCACCGGCACGCCCACCTCCTGGGCCTGGGACTTTGGCGACGGCGGCACCTCCACCGCGCAGAACCCCGCCCACAGCTACGCGGCAGCCGGCACCTACACGGCCAAGCTCACGGCCACGAACAGCGGCGGGTCCAGTTCTGCCACCACCACGATCACCGTCAGCTCCTCCTCCACACCGCCGCCGGCCACAGGGGTAGGCGTCGTCGGCTCGTCCACCACTTATTCGGGAACGGCGGCTTCCGCCGTCTCCATCGGTGCCCCCGCCGGAACCGCTGCGGGTGATGTCCTGGTTGCCTCCATCACCACGGACCTGAATCCGACCATGGCCTCCGTCCCGGCAGGCTGGACTCCCCTGGTCAACGGCCTGGGCATCAACAGCACCTCCACCTCCGGGGCACGGGTCTTCGTCTACTACCACGTGGTGGGCGCCTCGGATCCTGCCAGCTACGCGTGGACCCTCAGCACCGCCGTGAAGTGGGGCGGCGGCATCACCGGCTACCGGGGCGTGAACAACACCACGCCACTTGATTCCTCCGTAGCCACAGCGGTGGACGCCACCTACAACGCCACCAGCATCACCGCCCCGAGCGTCACCACCGCCACCAACGGCGCCATGCTTGTCGGTGGCGTGGGATGTGACTGCGCATCCCCCGTGGTTTCCTCTGCTCCGGCCGGCTGGACCCAGCGCTGGCAGGCGGCCGGTGGGCAGATCGCCGAACTCGCAGACAAGGTGCAGGCAACCGCCGGAGCCAGCGGAACAGCTATCTGGACCCTGAGCGGTGCGCGTGCAGTTGCCGCCTGGCAGGTCGCCCTGAAACCGGCCGGGTAGGGCATCCCTTACCCGGCAGCGCGGCTAACTGACGCTATTTTACGGCGCCGGCGGCGTTCACCCGGCCGTAGGCCCAGTACGTGCCGGTGCCGGCAACCTTGTCCGCGGTGGATTCCACGTCTGCCCGGATGGAGGTATTCGTGGCGCCCGGATGCGAGCTCCACGCGAGCGCCGCCGCCCCTGAGACGATGGCCGAGGACATCGAGCTGCCGTTGCCCACGTCGTAGCCCTGGGACCGGTTGTTCTGGGTGGCCAGCACGAAGGGGTGGTTGGGGAAGGTGGAGTAGACGTAGACGCCGGGAGCGGCAACATCCACCCAGCTTGCGCCGTAGGTGGAGAACGAGGCTTTGGCGTCGTTATTGTCGGTGGCACCGACGGCGATGACATGGGTGTACGCGCCCGGGTAGATCTTGGTCTGGTTCCCACCGTTGCCGGCAGCCGCCACCAAGACCACGCCCTTGTTCCAGGCGTTGTTGACGGCGGTTTCCAGGGTCCGCGATGCCCGCACCCCCAGGCTCATGTTGATCACCTTGGCGCCGTTGCTGACCGCCCAGTTGATGCCGTTCGCAAGGGCAGAGCTGGAGCCGACGCCGTTGTCGTCCAGGACCTTTCCGGCCAGAATGGTGCAGCCCGGGCAGACCCCTGCCACGCCGATGGTGTTGTCGGTGGTAGCGGCGACGCTGCCGGCCACGTGGGTGCCGTGGCCGTAGTAGTCCTCGGCCACGGGGTCCCCCGCCTTGGTGGCCGAGCCGCTGAAGTTGGCGCGGGCCACCACCTTGGGGGCGATGTCCGGGTTGTCGCTGGCGACGCCCGAATCGAGCACCGCGACCTTGATGCCGCTGCCGGTGGTCACGTTCCACGCTTCGACGGCGTCCACGTCGGCGTCGGGTGTGCCGGCAGGAATGGTGAGGTCGCCTGCGGTGTTGGTGAACGACTGCCCGTCGTTCTGCAGGGCGTACTGGCGCGGGAAGTACTGGTCGGAGGTGAAGGCGGACACCGGCTGGTCAACTTCTGCGTACTCGACGGCGGGGTCCCGGCTGAGTGCCTCGATAAATCGGTCTTCGCTGCCGGCGGGCACGCTGACCAGCCTGGCGCCCGTACTGCCAACGTCCACGCCGTCCAGTCCGCGCCTGTGCAGGATGCCGGCGGCAGCGCCGTCGTCGTAAAACTTTACGAGGACGTGCCCGGGCTGGGTGGACGTGCCAGCGTTGGCGGGAAGGGCAAACGGGACGGGAGCAAGCACCATCAGTGCTGCCGTGAGGCCGGCGGCGAAGAGTTTTCTCATGCGGGCCATCTTGGCCCCCCGCACCGGGACCCGATAGGGGCAGGAGCCCCCAAAGTGCTCCGTTTCCTGCAACGAAGGCTCTGGCCCCACAGTCCCGGCCGACCCTACACTGGCGGGATGGAGGCGGTGGTCGGCGGCGTGCCCGTCCATTTCGTTGAACATGGCAGCGGAACACCCGTCCTTGCGCTGCACGGCGCGGGAGTGGACCACCGGGAGATTGCAGGCGGCCTGGAACCGATGTTCGGCAGCATCCCCGGGTTCCGCCGCCTGTATCCGGACCTGCCGGGGATGGGCCGCACGCCGGCTCACGCGTCGCTCAACAGTAACGACGACGTGCTGGACCTCCTGCTCGGTTTCATCGACGGCACAATGGGTGATGAACCGTTCCTCATCATCGGCCAGTCGTCCGGCGGGTACCTTGCCCGCGCGGTGGCCCACCTGCGTCCCCAGGCGGCCGGGCTTGCGCTGATCTGCCCGGTTGGCGCCCACACCGGCGGCGTGCCCAAGCATGAGGTCCTGGTGTCGGCGGTTCATCCTGCCGGCCTCGACGCGGAAAGCGAGGCCTCTTTCCGCAGCTATTTCGTGGTCCAGACGGACGAAACGCTGGAACGGTTCCTGCAGTTCGTGGCTCCTGCGGCAGCTCTCGTTGACGGGCCGGGGTTGGCCCGCATTTTTTCGCGCTGGGAGCTGCGGGACCGTGCGGAATCGGCAGTGACGTATCCGCGTCCCGTGCTGGTCCTGGTGGGGCGGCAGGACGCCACCGCCGGCTACGCGGATGGGTTGGCACTGGCCCAAGGCTACCCGCGCGGCACCTTTGCCGTGCTGGACCGTGCCGGGCACGCCCTGCTGCATGAGCAGCCCGCCCTTGTCCAGGCCTTCCTCGCCGAATGGATTGAGCGGGTGCGCGAAGACTCGGCCCGGGGGCAGCCGGGCTCACGACTCCCCTGACCAAGGCGACGCCGCGAACCCCGCCGGGGGCCGCCGTCGTACTTCCCCACAAGCCGTTGTGTGCCGTGGAGGCCGGGGCTACGATGCTCGCGGGGAGAGGTCCTTCGTCTCATTGACTAGCAAAAATAGGGGCCCACAATGACCGACTTCTTCACCATGCAGCCCGGCGAAACCGCGCCACCCCTCCCCGCCGGGCCCGTCCTGTGCACGGGAACCGCTGCCATGCGGCGCATCCACCGGTTCTTCCTCTGGGCCTACGGCGAGGCGCCCGGACTGGTGCGCTCCGCTGCCGCCGGTGACACCGCGAGGGCCGCCTACGTGGGGGAAGTGCTGGGGAACTTCGACAAGGTGCTCCACCTCCACCACGAGGGCGAGGACCTGCTGATGTATCCGCAGCTGAAGGAGCGGGCGCCGGCGTGCGTGCTGCACGTGGGGCAGATGCTGGAGCAGCACCGGCAGGTGACGCAGCTGCTGGATGCCATTGAGCCGGTGCGGCTGCGCTGGATGGCGACGGCGGACGAGGACTCCGCGTCGGAGCTGGCCGCACTGTACGAGGACCTGTCAGCGGTCCTCAACCTGCACCTGCGGCGCGAGGTCACCGAGATGATGCCCGTGGCGGACCGGGTGATGAGCGAGAAAGAAGCCGCGGCGGTGGGGCAGCACGGGGTTAGGGCACTCGACAAGAGGTTCATGGTGGGGTACCTGGGCATGGTGCTGGCCACAAATCCACCCGCGGACCGGAAAGAACTGTTCAAGGAGATCCCTCCCCCGGTCCGGCTCGCCTACAAGCTGGTGGGGCGGCGGATGTACCGGAAGCAGTACGCCACCCTGTTCCCGGGTCGGCCGGTGCCGGAGACGCTTTGAAAGTACGACGGCGGTGGGCGGCTTTTGGAAGCCGCCCACCCGCCGTCGGACTGCTCTTGTCGGGCTTGCTAGTCCCCTTCCAACTCGCCCCGGACAAGGCGCCGCGTAACCTCGGTGAGGAGCCCGACGCCCCGCAGTGCGTCGTCGTCGTGCGTGAACTCAGCCTCGTTGTGCGAGATCCCCTCCACGCTGGGGACGAAGAGCATGACGGTGGGAACCACGTCCTTCATGTTGGTCGAATCATGCCCGGCGACGGTCATCACGTCCGCGTGGCTGTAGCCCAGGCTGTCCGCGCTGGCCCTGCCCAGCGCTGCTCCCTCGGGCTGGTAGGACACCACTCCCCAGTTGTGCGTCAGGTCCAGGCGGATGTCCGTACGGGAGTCAGCCTCGGCGTCGATGATCCTCTTTTCGAGCCGTTCCATAGCCAAACCAAGCACGGACTCGTCCGGCGAGCGCAGGTCGAGGTTCATCAGTACCTGCCGGGCGATGGTGACCGGCGAGTTCGGCAGGACATACAGCTCGGAGACCGAGGTGTGCAGCAGCCCGGGCTCGAATTCCGCGGCCAGTTCACGCGCGGCGGTGATGACCAGCGCGGCGCCGAAGAGGGCGTCCCGGCGGTCTTCCATGCGGGTTGCGCCTGTGTGCGACTGTGCTCCGTCCACCGTCACCCGGTACTTGCTGGCGGCCCACGTCCTGTCCACGATGCCCACCTGGGTGCCGCTTTCCTCCAGGTTCCGGCCCTGCTCGATGTGGATTTCGGCGTAGCGGGCAACCTGGGCGAGGACGGGCGCGTTCCCGTCCGGGGCAGCATGTCCTGCCGCAAGGGCCTGGGCCACGGTTGTCCCCGCGGGATCGGTGGTGGCGAGGGCATCCTCCAGCCGCAGTTTCCCGGTGAAGACGCCGCTGCCCATCATGCTGGGCTTGAAGCGGCTGCCTTCCTCGTTGAACCAGTTCACCACGGCCAGGTTGTAGGCGGGCTGGAGCTTGCCGGCCCGGGCTTCCGCCACCACGCGGGCGCCGGCATGGGCCGCTGCGAGCACGCCGTAGGCTCCGTCATACCGGCCGGCCAGCGGTTGGGAATCCAGGTGCGAACCGACCAGCACGTAGGGGGCGCCGGGGACCAGTTCCACGGTGCCGAACTGGTTTCCCGCCCCATCCACGGTTTCGGTGTAGCCGTTCCGGGCCAGCCATTGGCTGAACCAGGCCCGGGTGGCGTGGTCTTCCGGGGTTCCGGCCTGCCGGTCCACGCCGCCGCCGGGCGTGGCGCCGAAGCTCGACATCGTGGCGAAATCCGCAAGGAACTGCTCGTCGGTGGTGCTCATGGGGTTTCCTTTCCTGTCAGCGCCGGCTCAAGGTCTGCGAGGCGGGCCGGGGCTGGCAGATTTTCTGCGCCGAAACGGATGTGGCCGCCCACCATGGTGGCCAGCACCCGCGTGGCTGAAATGTTGGATGGCTCGACGGCGGTGGGGTCCTGGTCGAGGAAAACCAGGTCCGCCAGGTACCCCGGCGCCAGACGCCCCTTGATGTGGCCGGTTCCGGTCGCGGCGGCGGACCCCGTGGTGTAGGCGGCCAGCGCCTCCGCCGCGGTGATCCTTTCGTGCGGCCCGTAGACCTCGCCCGACGGCGTCAGG
The DNA here is from genome assembly GCF_057073715.1 of Arthrobacter sp. E1SS-5. Lineage (NCBI taxonomy): Bacteria > Bacillati > Actinomycetota > Actinomycetes > Micrococcales > Micrococcaceae > Arthrobacter > Arthrobacter sp. E1SS-5. Next base: position 1,112,619 of record NZ_CP172703.1, on the reverse strand, counting down.
CGTTCCACGAAGGACTGCATCACATCCAATGGCCTGCCGTTTGACACGGGACGGTCCGAGCTGCCCGGCAGGGTGACGCCACGCTCCAGCAGGCTCTTGCCTGGGTAGGACCAGGCGGTGCGTTTGGGACCCAGCAGGCGGGCCATGCCGTCGCCGAACTCGGTGATGAAGTGCGGCTGCGGGACCAGCACGATTCCGGCATTGGCGATCCTGTCAAGCTGGTCGGGCCGGACCACCCCGCCGTGCTCGATCCGGTTGGGCTGTGCATTGAGCCCGAACTTCTCCTGCGCCTCGGTGATGATGGCGATGGCATGGTCCACGGCGTGGTCGCCGATCGCGTGCATCGCGATTGCCCAGCCGGCGCGGTAGGCGGCGAGCGCCGATGCGCGCAGCTGGTCCGCGTCCATCTGCAGGTAGCCGTGGTTGTGCGTGCAGCCCACATAGTCCTCGGTCATATAGGCCGTGCTGCCCAGGAGGGACCCGTCGCTGAAGATCTTCACGGGGCCCAGCCGCAGCCAGTCGTCGCCCAGCCCGGTGCGGATGCCGGCGTCCAGGGTCCTGGAGGCCGGGTCGTCGGCGTGGCCGGGAACCTCGTGGAGGGCGTCCATGACCAGCATGGGCTGCATCCTGACACTGAGCAGCCCCTTGTCCCGTGCGTTCAGGTAGGCCGCGAACTCGCGCGGAGAGTAACCGATCCAGCCGCCGGCGATTCCTGCGTCCGTCACGCTGGTGAGCCCTTCGGAGAGGTAGTGGGAAGTTGCCAGGTCCAGCGCTCGCTCAATGGTCTCCAGCGGGTACGGCAGCAGGATGTCCTGCACCAGCCGCATGGCATTTTCCTCCAGCAGCCCCGTCGGCAGGCCGTCGTCGCCCAGGACCACAAGTCCGCCGTCGATCGGGGCTGTGAGATCGCCGTGGGCGGCGACGAGCTCCAGCGCCGCACCGTTGAGCGTGCAGGCGTGGCCGGACGAGTGCTTGATCCACACCGGGCGTCCCCCGGCCGCCGCATCCAGCCGGTGGCGGTCCGGTTGCCGGCCGCCGAACAGCAGCGGGCTGAAGCCGGATGCCACCACCCATTCGTCGGGAGCCTTTCCGGCGGCCGCCTCGGCGATGATGTCGTACAGTTCGTCCAGGCTTGCAGCCGCCCCCGCGTTGGCCTCCATCAGCCCGAGGCCGAACCACACGCTGTGCGCATGGACGTCGTTGAACCCGGGGACGATCGTGGTGCCGGCGGCATCGATGATCTGGCGGGCATGGCTTGCCAGCGCATCGTCCGGATCGACGTCGAGGATCTTGCCGTCATGGATGAGCAGGCTGGTCGCCGTGGGCCGGGACGCATCCTGGGTCAGTATGTGGGCGTTGCGGATCAGGAGATCGACGGGCATGAATCCTCTTTGATAGGCCTCCGGATGGCGCGGAGGGTTCAGGGCAGGGGCCTGGAAGTGGCGCTGCGCTCCATTCAACTCTGTAATTTTGCTGCCTTCAATGGACATCAAACGCGGCCTTGGCGCCCTAACTTAGGCTTTTGCATAAAATGGGTTGCATGACACCCCACGACAACGCTGCCGCGCGCCCCTCCGGCCCGGTGATCAGGGAGTTCAATCCGGGCCGGCCCATGGAGCCGGAATGGACGGAACTGCTGGAGAGCCTCTGGAAGGAACGCTCCCGGCTGGTGGATGACTTCCTGGAACGCTTCTCCGCGATCTCCTACGGGGACGCACTGGTTCCCCAGGATGACGTGTACCGGACTGCCGCGGACACCATGGACATGTTCCTGTACCAGATGGCCGGGTTGGAGCTGCCCACGGACCTGCAGACCCTGCCCCGGGAGGTGGCGGCCCGCCGGGCGCGCCAGGGTGTGCCGCTGGACGCATTTCTTGAAGCAATCCGCAATGACTTCCGCGTTCTCTGGAGGGGATTGGAACGGGTGGCCCGGGACCAAGGGATCAGTGTCCTGGTGGCCAACATGGACCGGGTCCTGGACGCCGTAGAGGGGTATATCAGCAGCATCCAGCAGGCCTATGCCGAGGAAGAGGCACGGCTGGCCCGCAACAAGCAGCTGTACCGCCAGCGCCTGCTGTCCCGGCTGTTCAACGCCGAAGCAGGCAGTCCCGGCGATACGCAGGACCTCGCCACGGCCCTCGGAGTGCAGGCCACCGGTACCTTTGAAGTGCTGGCGGTGACCTCCGACGCGGTGGCGCAGGCCCAGCGGCAGTTCGAGCCGGACCACCGCATCTATATGTACGAGAACACCGGCGTCCTGTATGTCTTTCGCCAGCAGCGCAAGGGCCGCACCTGGCGCGAGGAAGGCCCAGGCTTCCCCGCCGGATACGTGCCCGATGTTGACGGGCTGGCGGCCGTCCCGGCCGCTTCCGCATCGGCGCTGGTGCTGGCGCGGCAAAAGCCCCGGGGCACCGGGCTGGCCACGATGGAGGATACGTGGATGGGCATCGCCGGGGGCCTGCTGGAGCAAAAGTTTCCGGGCTTTTCCGCCCCCATAAAGCAGGCCCTGGACAGGTGCACACCGCTGGAACGCCAGCGCCTGTTGCAGGTGGCGTGCAGTTACGCCCGGACCGGATCCATCAAGGAAACCGCGGAGGAACTGTTCTGCCACCGGAACACCGTGGTCAACCGCCTGCACAGCCTGCACGAGGTCATTGGCCTAGACCTCACCGTCCCGGCGGAGGCCGCGCGGGCCCTTGTTTCGCTCAGCCGATACAGCGAATTCACGGATTGATTTGTGAAATTGCCCATCTAGAGGCCGAAAAGTGGGTGGAAATTGTCATTGTTTAGGGCTTTATCACTCACCTAATGTCGAAGGAACCACCGCAGCGAGCAGGCCAGCGCCTTTCGACCGCCGCGGGACCGGGACGCAAGACTCAACCCGCTCGAAAGGGCCCACGCTGTGACCACCTCGAATTCACTCCCCACCGCCGCAGGCGCTCCTCCGGTGATCTCCGGCAAAGACGCAGGAAAGATCGCCCGCGCCGCCTTCGTCGGAACCGCCCTGGAATGGTACGACTACTATCTCTTCGGCACGGCCGCTGCGTTGGTTTTCAACCGGCTCTTCTTCACCAACATGGACGCCACGGCAGCACTGCTGGCCTCCTTTGCCACGTTCGGCGTCGGCTTCGCAGCCCGACCCCTCGGTGCCATGATCTTCGGTTATATCGGCGACCGGTACGGACGCCGGCCGGCCCTGCTGACCACCATCGTCATGATCGGCACGGCCACTGCCCTCATTGGCCTGTTGCCCGACTTCGGCAGCATCGGCCTGGCTGCACCCATCATGCTTGCCATACTGCGACTGGTCCAGGGCCTCGCCGTCGGCGGCGAGTGGGGCGGCGCCGTGACCATGGCTGTGGAGCACGCCCCGGTTGAAAAGCGCGGCCGGTACGCCGCCCTGGTCCAGGTGGGCTCGCCGGTGGCAACGTTGCTGGCTTCCGGCGCCTTCTCACTGGTATTGCTGTTCCCGTCCGAAGCCTTCGATGCCTGGGGTTGGCGTATTCCGTTCCTGCTGGCCTTCCCAATGCTGGGTATCGCGCTCTGGATCCGCTTGAAGGTGGAGGAATCCCCCATCTTCAAGGATCTGCTGGCCCAGGGTGAAACGGCCAAGGTGCCGGCGTTCGAGGTCTTCCGCCACGCCGGCGGCCGGCTGCTCATCGCCGTACTCGCCGCACTGCTCGGCGTCGGCGGGTTCTACATGATCACCACCTTTGCGGTGAGCTATGGCTCCAACACCCTCAAGGTGGACCGGAACGTCATGGTCAACGCAACACTGGTTGCCGCAGTGGCCCAGATCGGCGTCACCTTCGTGATGGGCCGGCTCGCCGAGAAGATTGGACCGGGCAAGGTGACCATGTGGGGCGGCATCGTCAGCGCCGTCATGTCATTTCCCCTCTTCGCGATGATCGACACCAAATCCCCGTGGATGATCACCCTGGCCATCACGGTAGGCATCATGCTCATCGCGGTTGCCTACGCCGTCAACGGCGCACTGCTGACCGACCTGTTCCCGGCGAAGCTGCGCTACTCCGGCGTGGCCCTGGGCTACAACATCGCCGGTGCCACCAGCGGGTTCATGCCCCTGCTGGCCACCGCCATGTTGGGCATTTCCGGCAACCAGTCGTGGGGTGCAGCCCTGATCCTGGCCATCATCTCCCTGCTCACCGCCGTCGGCGGGTTCTTCGGCGAGCGCCTGCGCGTCCAGGACAAGAAGCTCGTCACCAGCTAGGACGGACGGCCGCGGCCCTTAAGCCGTTGTCCCACTCACACCAATCACCCAAGGGGAGCCGTCCGGCGGACGGCTCCCCTTCCCGTTAGGAGTCCACCATGCTCAATGATGATCAGACCCGCCGCATCCTGGATGCGGTGGACGCTGCCTTCGACGACCAGCTTTCCTTCACCCAGGACCTTGTGAAGCACCCGTCCCTGCGCACGCGGGAGGGCACCGCGCAGGACCTCATGTACGGGGCCATGGAGGGCCGCGGCCTGGAGATGGACCGGTGGGAACTGAACACTGAAGAACTGTCGGCCCATCACGGTTTCGGGCCGGTGACGGTTTCCTATGACGGGATGACCAACGTCGTGGGCACCTACCGTCCGGCCGAAGAGCGGGGCCGGTCCCTCATTCTGAACGGCCACATCGACGTGGTGCCCGAGGGCCCGTCCGAGGCGTGGTCCCGCTCCCCCTGGGACGCACCCATCATCGACGGATGGCTGTACGGCCGCGGTGCCGGCGACATGAAGGCAGGCCTGGCGGCTAATCTCTTCGCTTTCGATGCTGTCCGCTCCGCAGGGTTCGAGCCGGCAGGCCGCATCCACTTCCAGTCCGTCGTCGAGGAGGAATGCACCGGCAACGGTTCCCTTTCCGCCATGATGCGCGGCTACGAGGCCGACGCCGTGATCATCCCCGAACCCGAGGAGGACATGCTGGTGCGGGCCAACGTGGGCGTGCTGTGGTTCAAGGTCAGGGTCACCGGCAACCCAACGCATCCGCGCGAAATGGGCACCGGCTTCAACGCCATCGACGCCGCCTACACTGCAATATCCGCCCTGCGCGAGGTGGAGGAAAAGTGGAACGCGGACCGCGGACAGCACCGCTACTTCGAGGACCTTGACCACCCCATCAACTTCAACTTCGGCGGCATCGCTGGCGGGGACTGGCCTTCCAGCGTCCCGGCCTGGTGCGAGTTCGATGTGCGGGCTGCAATCTATCCCGGCATTGTCGCGGAACAGGCCTGGCAGGAACTCCAGGACTGCCTCGAGTCCCTGGGCCGCGGGCCAGACACAATCACCGCCGTCGGCGAAAAGACAGGGTTCTTCTCCGAGGGCTACGTGCTGGAGCCCGGGACTGACGCCGAGGCCATGCTGCAGCGCACGCACGCACAGGTGTTTGGCCGCGAGCTGGAAAGCTTTACCACCCCGGGTTACCTGGACGGCCGGGTCTTCGCTCTTTACGCCGATACGCCCGCGCTGGTTTACGGCCCCGTTTCTGAGGCGATCCACGGGTTCGACGAACGCGTCTCGGTCGAGTCCATCCGCCGGATCACCAAGAGCATCGCGCTGTTCATCGCCGACTGGTGCGGCATTGACGGGCAGCCGGGAACCCCGGTGCAATAAACCACGACGGCGGGTGGCCGGCTTTTGGAAGCCGGGCACCCGCCGTCGTACTGCTGATGGTCCCCCGTCCGGCGCTACAGGCAGACGGGCTGGTAGGCAGGGTCCGCCGGACCGGACGGCTGGGCAAGGGCGTTGCCTACGAGCTGGTGCACCACCGGATCATTGGGCGCCTGGTCATGTTCAATCACGTCGGCCGGGCACTTGTCCTGGATGGTGATGTTGGTGACCTGCCGCGCGGAGCCGTTCAGGAACTGGCTGTTGTAGGGGATCACCACCTCGTCGTGGGTGGTGGAGATGACGGTGTAGGCGGGGCCTGCGACGGTGTCGCCGATGGAGTTGAGCTCCTGCATAAACGGCGAGCCGGCCTGCTGATCTGCACAGGCGGCGCAGCCTGCGGCGGTGTAGTCCGGCGTGGGAACCAGGTCCGGCGGCGGCAGGATCACGCCTTTGGTGCCGTGGTTGGACGGGGCGATGCCGACGAGCTGGTGTACGTACTTGGCCCCGCCCAGGAAGCCCATGTAGTACCGGGGCATCATGCCGCCCTGGCTGTGTCCCACCAGGTCCACCTGCTTGGCGCCCGTCGCGGAGCGGACCGCGTCCACGAAGGGTGCCAGCTCCTTGGCGGAATCTTTCACGGGAGCTGTGGCGTAGACGCCATTTGTCTGGCCATAGTTGAGGGCGAAGACGCAGTACCCCTGGCTCTTGAGGACCGGCGAGAGCGTGGACCAGTTCTTCTCCATGCTCTCGAACGTTCCGGGCACCAGGACCACCGGATACGGATGCGCTGCCGACGGTTTGCAGGACCAGTCATTGGCACCTGGCGGGGAGATATCAACGGCGTGGGCGGGGACTGCAACCAGGGATGAGGCCAGGACTGCGGCGGCAGCAACGGACAGGGCCCGGGAAAGGAATGACATGGAAACCTCTTTGTTCGTCTGTCTTTGGGCGGCCCGAGCTGATGGCTTTGGGGGTGTCCATCAGTTCCGGCCGGGGTTTCCCATGCTGGCAGCGCTGCCGCTCCTCCGCAGCGGAAGTGCACGGATGTGCGGCGAAAAAGGGTGCGAGGATGTGAGGCTGTTGCCACCTAATCGTGACGCAGAACACAGCGTTGTTACTGGTGAGAAGGTAGTTTTCGTAGGCCCCGGCGTTGGTCGGCCTCCCACAGGCAGCTGCACGAATGTGCAGCTGCCTCGCTATGCTCACCCCCGGAATCAGGCCCTAGTATCCGCGGGCTGGCCCCCTGAAGGCTCCATCGGCGTCGCGGGTGGCACATCCTTCTCCGTAAACCGGCTCAGGTATCCGGACCGGGACCCGTGGACGTGTGCGGCCATCCCCTGCTCGGCTGCCTCGGAGTTGCCGGCGTCGATCGCTGCCATAATGCCCCGGTGCTCGGCCCAGGATCGTATGCCGCGGGAGTCCACGTCGGAGGCGTAGAGCCACTCGATCTTGCCGGAAATCTGGCGGAGCAGCGCGGTGAGGGACGCGCTGCGGCTGAGTTCAGCGACCCCCAGGTGGAACCGGATGTTCAGCTCGGGCAGGAGCTCCACCTGCCCGCTTGCCACCGCTTCATCGCCCTCGTCCAGGATCGCCGCCAATTCCCGCCGCGTCTCCCACCACTGGGTATCCGGGCCGCCAGCGGAGAACTGGGCGGCCGCCCGCCGGGCAGCCCGGCGGGCGGTGGCGGCTTCCAGGGCCTCGCGCACGGCGAAGAGGTCGTCGGCGTCGTCCACGGGTATCTCTGACACCGTGGACCCGGCGAAGGGCTTCGACTCAATGAAGCCCTCCACCTCGAGTGCCCGCAGCGCTTCGCGCACAGGTACCCGGGAGATCCCGTATGTCGCGGCGAGGGACGCCTCGGTGATCCGTGTCCCGGCGGGAAGCTTTCCGAAGATGATGTCCCGCCGGATCTCGTCCTGGACGCGGGCCCGTGGGGTGGGGTCGCCGCTAGCGTCCTGCCGCATACCCCTGCGCTCCCCTGGGGTTGGCGGCGGCCATGAGGACATCCGTCTCGGGATCACGCACCACCGAGGACAGGCGGCCGAGCGCCCAGTCCCCGGCCCGGGTCACCACGTGGCCACGTTCCTCCAGTTCATTGATCACGTCGTCGCCCAGGCGGTCTTCAACCACGGCACCGCCCGGCGTCCAGGTACGGGGCCAGAAGGATCCCGGGATGGAGGTGGTGTGGAGGGCGGGTGCGTCCACGGCCTGCTGGGGCTCGTAACCGCCCACGATGGTGCGCAGCAGGTACAGCAGCTGCCACTGGTCCTGCTGGTCACCGCCCGGGGAGCCGAGGGCGGTCACCGCTTTGCCGTCCTTCAGCACCAGCGTGGGCGTCAAGGTGGTCCGGGGGCGCTTGCCGGGGGTCAGGGTGGACGGTGCGCCTTCCTCCAGCCAGGTCATCTGCAGCCGGGAGCCCAGGCAGAAGCCGAGTTCGGGGATGGCCGGGGAGGACTGGAGCCACCCGCCGGAGGGCGTGGCGGAGACCATGTTTCCCCACTGGTCCACGACGTCGATGTGGCAGGTGTCCCCGCGGGTTTCCCCGGTGGGCATCACCGTGGGTTCGCCAACGCCGGCGAAGGCAGGCTCGCCGTTTTCCGCGAGCGACGGCGGGAGGTACTCCGTGCGCAGCGGCGGGACGAAGGGTTCGTGGCCGGGGACGTTGCCGGGCCGGAATTCGTGTGAAGCCTTGTCGCCGATGAGCTTGCGGCGTTCCGCCGCGTACTCGGCGCTGAGCAGGTAGTCCATGGGCACTGTGGCGTCGCCGTAGTAGGCCTCGCGGTCGGCGATGGCCAGCTTCTGCGCCTCAAGGATGGTGTGCGCGCCGATGGCCGTGGACGGGTCCAACCGGTCGTCGTCGAACCCGTCCAGGATGGCGAGGGTCTGCAGCAGCGCCGGGCCCTGCCCCCAGGGCCCGGTCTTGGCGATGGTGTGGCCGCGGAACCTGAGGGTGGTGGCGGGTTCGTAGCCGGCGGAGAAATTGGCGAAGTCCGCTTCGGTCATGACGCCTGCGTGATCGGTGCCGGACGAGTGGCGGTGCGGCTCGGCGAGGAACTTCACTGCGGCCTTGGCCACGAAGCCCTCGCGCCATTCCCGGCGGGCGGCATCGATGCGCGCTTCCCGGGAGACTGCCGCGTCCGTCTCTCCGGCGGCGACGAGCCGGTCCATGACGTCGGCGTACGCAGGGTTCTTGACGATGTCGCCGGCTGCGGGGATCTTCCCGTCCGGCATCCAGAGGGCGGCCGACGTCGGCCAGTGCTCGGTGAAGAGGTCGGCGACGGTTTCGATGGTGGTGCCCACGCGGCCCACGACCGGGTGCCCGTTGCGGGCATAGCCGATGGCGAAGGCCAGCACGTCCGCCAGCTCCCAGGTGCCGTGGTCCCGGAGGAGCAGCAGCCAGGCGTCGACGGCGGCCGGCACGGCTGCGGCGAGCGCGCCGGCGCCGGGCACCAGTTCCAGTCCTTCGGCCAGGTAGTGCTCGCGGGTTGCGGCGGCCGGGGCAGGGCCCTGGCCCATGAGCACCATCGGTTCCGACGGGTTGTCCGCCGTAACGAACACGCCGGTCATGTCCCCGCCCGGGCCGTTCAGGTGCGGCTCCACCACGTGCAGGACGAAGGCACCGGCGACCGCGGCGTCGAAGGCGTTGCCGCCGCGCTCCAGCACCGCCTGGGCGGAGGCGGTGGCGAGCCAGTGGGTGGAAGCGGTCATGCCGAATGTGCCTTGGAGGGTGGGGCGGGTGGTGAAGCTGCCTGGGGGCGTGTAGGTCACTTGCTATGTCTTTCGGCTGGTGGCGGCGGAGTTTGCGGGCGCGCAGGGCGTCGGAACGGAGTCACAATCAACTCCTATGACCGAGCACGGAAACTGGATTGAATACAATCCCTGAACGAACATATCGTTGGTATACCTTCGGTTCAAGGACGTATTGGAGAATTCCGGTGAGGAAACTTTTCTTTGGCTCGGCTGAGCGGCTGCACCTCGTGCTGATGCTGGCCCTGACGTTTTCCACCGGAGTGGTGGACGCGATGGGCTACCTGGGCCTGGACCGCGTGTTCACCGGGAACATGACCGGCAACGTGGTGCTGCTGGGCATGGCCATGGCCGGCGGAACCAGCCTCCCGGTGCTGCGGCCGGCGCTGGCACTGGCCTTCTTCATGCTGGGCGCAGCCCTGGCAGGGCGACTCCTCCGGCGCAATGGCGAAGGCTGGTCGCCGCAGACCTCCGCCGCCCTGTCCGCGGTATCGCTGGGCCTGTGGGCACTGACGGTCTTCGTGCTCCTGGCCCCCGTACAGGCCGACCACACACTCGGCAGCATCGTCACCAGCGCACTCGCCCTGCTCATGGGAACCCAAGCGGCGACGGCGAAGCGCCTGAAGGTCGCGGAGATCACCACCGTGGTGGTCACCTCCACCATCACCGGCCTCGCCTCCGATTCCCGGCTGGCAGGCGGCAAGGGAACGTTCTGGCAGCGGCGTGCGCTGGCCATCGCCCTGATCATGCTGGGCGCCTTGGCCGGGGCGGCAGCACTGCATGTGCACCTGGCGCTTGCACTGGCACTGGCTGCGGTGATCGCCACGGCAGTCACGGTGACGGGGCACGTGGCGCATCACCGCGCGGCGGCAGCAGCCAAGACCGGCGCGGAGAGTCCCTCGCTAACCCGGGACTGAGCGCATTCGCAGGGGGCAGGCGGCCACTGCTTGGCGGCCGTGATTCGCCGAGTCCCTGCCCGACCGGTTCTCCTCCAGCCAACAATGGCTTCGGGAGACCTTTAGCCGAGCCGCACAGCTCCGATGACGTCCTCGGCGCGCAGGACGTGCGCGGTTGCCTGCACGACGTCCCACCTGCCGTAGGTTGAGGGGTCGAGGAACTGCTCCCAGCTCCGCTCGAGATCCCTGCGCAGATCCTCGGGCCACTCCCGGAATCCCTTGTGGAGCACACCGGCTGCCCGCTTGCGCTCGTTGAGTTCGTCCCAGATCCAGTCCAACCGCGCGCCATAGTCATCGTCGCTCTCGCCCGGCAATTCAAGCACGTGAGGTGTGGCGCCCAGGGCGCGGTGCCAGTCCGAGAAGTGGGACAGCAGAACCCTTTCCCGCTGGATCCGGCAGGTCAACAGGACGTCGCCGCGGTGCTGCCTACAACTGTCCACCAGGTACTCGCGGGTAATGCGCGCCCAGAACCAAAGGGCCCCGTCGCCGCTGGTGGGAAGGCGGCGGTCCATCTCCCGGAACATCCACGCATAGGCGTCGGCGAACAGCGGCTCCGCTCGGCTCGAATCCGGGATGAGTTGCCCGGTGGACAGGAGTTCCTCCAGGGCCTCCTCGGGCTGGAAGGTGTGGAGCAGGAGACGGTCGGCCTTCAGGTCGTAGCCGACGCGGCCTGCGGGAACTGCACGGTCCGCGCGGGCGCTGGTAACGGGAAAATTTGGCACGCGCTGAGCCTACGGCTGGCAGCTGACAATGACGACGGCGGGCGGCCGGACTGCACGCCAACCTCCCTCACTTGCGCGGTTCGCGCAGCAAGCCTTGCGCTAATCGCGCAGGAGTAGCTATGATCTACATCATGCTTCGGGCCTGCAGCCCGACCTCCCTCTCCCCCACACAACAATGAGGTTGCACATGTCTGTCCCCATCAAGGCCACCATGGAAAAGGTTCCTGGCGGCATGATGCTCATCCCCCTGCTCATCGGCGCCGTGCTCGGCACCTTCGCCCCGGATTCGGCCAAGTTCTTCGGTTCCTTCACCGGCGCGCTCTTCACCGGCGGCACCACCATCCTCGCGGTGTTCTACGTATGCATGGGCGCCAGCATCGATATCAAGGCCACCCCGTACATCCTGAAAAAGGGCGGCGTCCTCTTTGGCAGCAAGGTCCTGTTCGCCATCATCATCGGCGTCGTCGCCGGCCGGTTCATGGGTGAACTCCCCATCGACGGCGGCCTGCTGTCCGGCCTCTCCGTCTTGGCCATCCTGGCCGCCCTCAATGACACCAACGGCGGCATGTACATGGCCCTCATGGGCCAGTACGGCAAGCCCAAGGACGTGGCGGCCTACTCCGTGATGACGCTGGAATCCGGCCCCTTTCTGACCATGGTGACCCTCGGCGTCGCAGGTCTTTCGGCCTTCCCGTGGCAGGCACTGGTGGGTGCCATCATCCCCCTGCTCCTCGGCGCGATCCTGGGCGCCCTGGACCCGGCCATGCGGAAGTTCCTGTCCTCCGCGGCACCTGTGCTGATTCCGTTCTTCGCCCTGGCCCTGGGCTTCGGCCTGAACCTGGGCCAGGTCCTCAACGCCGGACTGCTCGGCGTGGCCCTGGGCCTGTTCGTGCTCATCGCCGGAGGCGCCGTGCTCTTCTTCGCGGACAAGCTGACCGGCGGGTCGGGCATTGCAGGCCTCGCGGCAGCCACCACGGCCGGCAACGCGGCCACCGTTCCCATGCTGGTGGCCGCTGCCAACCCGGCCTACTCCGCTGCAGCCGGCCCGGCCACCGTGCTGGTGGCCGCTTCCGTAGTGGTGACCGCCATCGGCTGCCCCCTCATGGTCGCTTGGTACGCTAAGCGCCTGAAAGCCAAGCAGCCCGTGGAAACCCCCGAGGTGTCCCCCGCAGTATGAACACCACCGCAGCCAAGCGCTGGGCCATCATCGCCGACGACCTGACGGGAGCGGCCGATGCGGCCGCAGCCTACGGACCCACCCACAGCAGTTCCGTGATCCTCGATCTGGACTCCACGTGGCCGGACGCGGACATCCTCTCGGTCAACACCGAGAGCCGCTACCTTTCCGCCGAAGATTCAGCAGCGGCCGTCACTGCCGCCGTCGCACGGGCGCTCGAACAGGACCGGCAGGTTTTCAAGAAGATCGACTCGCTGCTTCGCGGCAACGTCGGTGCCGAGGTTGCCGCAGCACTGGCTGCCGTCAGTGGCGGCGGCAGCGGCCTGGCCATTGTGGCCCCCGCCTTCCCGGGCACCGGAAGGACCACGCTCGGCGGGATGGTTCACGTCAACGGTGCGCGAAACGCGCAGGGCAGCTTCGACGGCGACATAGCGGCAGCCCTCGCCGCCGGAGGTCTTTCTACGGAACTAGTGGACCGGGAAGCACACCCCACCCCGGCGGACCTGGCCACGCACCTTCGGGACATGCAGGACCGCGGAACTGACGCCGTCGTACTTGACGCTGTAACTGACGATGATCTGAGGCGAATCGCCGCCGCGGCGGCCCTGCTGGACTTCCCCACGCTCCTGGCGGGTTCCGGCGGGCTGGCCGGGCACATTGCCCCACGCGGGGAAGGACAGAATGTCCTTGCGGACCAGGCGCGGTGCGTGACGCGTACGCTGACGGTGATCGGCAGCTATTCCGGCCTCGCCCGGCAGCAGACGGATGCGCTGGTCGCCGCAGGTGCCCGGCACATCACGCTGGACCACCAGACACTCGAGGATCCGTCAGTCGCGCGCGAAGTTGCGGCGGCGATGCTGCGGACGGACGTGGTGTTGACGCCGGATCCCATGGGCGCCGTGGACAAATCGCAGGCGCTGGTGGTGGCGGATGCGCTGGCACGGGCCACTGCGGCCGGCGTCGAACACTGCGAGGCACTGGTCCTGACGGGAGGGGAAACCGCCACGGCCGTCCTGAAGGCCCTGGGTGCCGGAAGCTTCACCGTCCTTGGGGAGATCGAGCCGGGCGTCGTCATGAGCCTGCTGCCGGAGCCCCTCCCCCTGCTGGTCACCAAGGCCGGCGCGTTCGGCGATGCCGGCACGCTGGCCAGGACCACACAGTTTTTCTCTAGCACAACGACTGAAATGAGTACCAAGTAATGGGACGCCCGATCGTAGCCATCACCATGGGTGACGCCGCCGGCATTGGCCCGGAAATCATCGTCAAGGCCCTGGCGGACAGCGAACTCCGGTCCAAGGCACGGATGCTGGTCGTCGGCGATCTCCGCCGGCTGCAGCTCGCCGCGGACATCGTCGCCAGCTCGCTGACCCTGCGCAAGGTGTCCGAGCCGTCGGAGGCACTGTTCCAGGAGGGCACCATCGATGTGCTGGACATCGATTGCATTCCGGCGGACCTCGCCTGGGGTGAGCTGTCCGCCGCCGCCGGACACGGTTCGTACCTCTTCATCGAGAAGGCCGTGCAGCTGGCAATGGACCGCCAGGTGGATGCCATCTGCACGGGACCGCTAAACAAGGCGGCCCTGCACGCGGCCGGACACAAGTTCCCCGGGCACACGGAACTCCTCGCCGAACTGACCGGCACCGAGGAAGTGTCCATGATGCTGACCGCGCCGAAGATGCGCGTCATCCACGTGACCACGCACATCGGCCTCATCGACGCCATCGCCAAGATCAACGGCGACTTGGTCTACCGGACCATCAAGCGCGGGTATGAGCTGCTGCGCACCTCCGGCATCGAGAACCCCCGGATCGCCGTGTGCGCCATCAACCCGCACGCGGGCGAGAACGGCCTGTTCGGCTACGGCGAGGAGGCGGAGAAGATCCAGCCGGGCATCGAGAAGGCCCAGGCGGACGGCATCAACGCGTTCGGCCCGCTCCCGGCGGACACCCTGTTCTTCCTGGCCGGCCGCGGCGACTTTGACCTAGTGGTGGCCCAGTACCACGACCAGGGGCACGGCCCCGTGAAGGTGCTGGGCCTGGAGAACGGCGTGAACATCACGGTGGGCCTCCCCGTGGTGCGGACGTCCGTGGACCACGGCACGGCCTTCGACATCGCCGGCAAGAACATCGCAGACCACGAGTCGCTGCTCGAGGCGCTGCGGCAGGCAGTGGACCTGGCACCTGCCCGCGACGAGGCCTAAGCACTATCAGAAGCGAAACGGCCGGTCAGCGCTGCTGGCCGGCCGTTGCCGTTAATGCAGGGGGCCGGAACTAGCATGGGTAGCACTGCCACCGCCATGCCCACGGGAAGGAGACCGGGAATGCTCAGCGCAAACGCGCGGCGCGAGGAGATCTACCACCTTGCCGTGACCACTGGCCTTGCCTCCGTGGAGGAGCTTTCCGCCAAGTTCGGGGTGACCGCGTCCACCATCCGCCGCGACCTGGCGCTGCTGAATTCGCAGGGCCGGCTGGCCCGTACGTACGGCGGAGCGATGGCGCTGGGCGCGCACCCGGAGGCGTCGCTGCGGCAGCGCACCGGCGAGGCGTTCGAGCAGAAACATGCCATTGCCCGCTGGGCGGCGTCGGTGATCCAGCCCGGGGAGAATATCCTGCTCGACGCCGGCTCCACGGCGGGTGCCCTGGCGCACGAGCTGCGGGGGTTTGATCGGCTGTCCGTGACCACGCCGGGCCTGAATACTTTGCAGGAGCTCGCCGATAGCGACGGCATCGAGGTGGACTGCCTGGGCGGCCGGCTCCGCGGCGTCTCGCAGAGTTTCGTGGGGCCGCTGGCCGAGGCGGCGCTGGAGCGGATGAGCTTCGACCGGGTGTTCCTGGGCGCCGACGCCGTCACCGCCGAGGATGGCATCTGCGAGGCCGACCACGCCCAGACCCGGCTCAAGGAGCTCATGGCCAGGCGTGGGCGTGCGGTTTATGTTTTGGCGGACTCATCCAAGCTTGGACTTCGGCCTTTTCATGCGTGGGCCCGGCTTACTTTGCCCTGGACTTTGGTGACGGACGACGGCGCCGTCCCCGCCCAGGTGCAGAAGTTCCGCGACGCGGGGGTACAGGTTGAGGTGGCCTCCGTTTCCGGCTAGGTCCCGCTGGGTAGGCTACTTCTACAACGAAAGAAACCCCCGAACGATATGGAGACGCTCATGCACGCCGTGCTCGAATACACCTACGCCGACGACTACCTTGAGTCCCGCGAACAGCACCGCGCAGACCACCTCCGGGCCGGGTGGGCAGCAGTCGAACGGGGCGAGCTTCTGCTGGGCGGGGCAATTGGCGAGGGACCTTTCAAAGGGTTGCTGATCTTCACCGGCGAGAACCCGGTTGAGGCCGCAAAGGCCTTCGCCGCAGCCGACCCCTACGTGCTCAACGGCGTGGTGACAGCCTGGACCGCCAGCCCGTGGACAACGGTGCTCGGGAACGAAGCCGCCACGCCCGTGCGCCCGTAACCATCGGCCGGCCCCAGTGGGGCAGGACTGGATGTAGAGGACGCCACGCGCGGCAGCCCCTACAGATACTTACCTAAAACACCCGCAAAGGTGTCGCCGGTGGCAACAAGCCATTCGACCAGTTCTTGTGACTGGTGCGGGTCAAGGAAGTCGCCCGGTCGAGCGACGAAAAGCGCGGACGCCTTACGGCCGGGCTTTTCGTCCCACTCCAAGCCAAAACCCAAGTCGGCTTCGATAGCGTCGCGTTGGCCCAGCAACTTCAGGTACAAGCCCTTGTCGTTTCGAATCCAGAAATGCGCCGAGGCATTTTTCTTCTCGGAGTTGACTTGGAGGGAGATGACTCCGCGAGAGTCTCCCATGCCTACGTCGTACCAGTTTTGAGGGAAGGGCTTTCGCCAAGAAACTATGTTCGTTGCGTTGGCAAGACCGTGGTCGCGGACCCGTTCGAAGAACTCGATTTGGGACTGCTTTAGCATGCTCCGGCTATCTCCACGAGGCTGGCTACCCTCTTTTCTCCGGCGCACGGCAACGGCCTCCTCATCGACGTCGAGACCCGCTGCTTCCGCCAGTTCCTTCGCTCCGATAAATTGCTCAGGAAGTGCGCGGCCATCTGCATCGAACCTTAGCCCTTCCTCTTCAAGCACCACACGTGGGTCATCCAAGCGACCGGGCTCAGTCCATCGGAAGCCGGGTGAAATGGTGCCTCCAATCTGCAGGACTCGCCAAGCGTTGGCCAGCGGATAGTTTGCCAGGATCCCAGCTAAGGGCTGAGCCCAGGTGCCGGCGACGATCGCTACTTCGCCATACGAAGTCCACCGCCCTGGTGGAATCTCGGCGATGATTGCCGCAATCTGGGTGCGCAACGCTGAAGGCTCGTAGTCCACAAGGCCGAGACTTTCGTCCGGCCCCGGCCACAACTCAATGATCTTCTCAGCTAGTTCAGCGCTACGGGACCTGATCTCGTTTACGCCCCACGTGGAATGCGATGCGATGGACTGGTTCATCGACAGGCCGCTCTTGCCGAGCATGTCGCGTTTCTCGTCGAACGGCTTGTTGCTGAGTTCGCTGTTGTACCCGCTTAACGTGAGGTTACCGAGGGTATGGACCAAGCGCTCGTGTTCGTATGCAATGTCGGCTTCAGGGCTGAACCCCTCGGCAAATGTCTCGCGCACGGGTTCGGTCATCTGTTGCGGTAGAACATGCTCGATAGTGAGGTGCTTTGGATCAAGCTCAACGATTTCCTTTGGCCGATAGGCCTCCTCAAGCCACTGGAGAATCAGCTTTTTCTGTGGTCCCCGGCCCTGCCAATAAAATGCCACGGTCTGGGCGGCTTCTCGGACCTGCTCATCAGTCGCGAAATGCTTACGACCGCGAGACAAGTACTCACGTAAAGCAAGGTCAACATTTGCCGCGTCACTAATCGCGCTGACAGCCTGGAGCAAGGTTCGGTTGAGGTTGGCGGTAGCCCGCCCGATTACAATCCTTCTCACAAAGTAGGACTCAAGATAGGTCAGCGCACGCACCACTTCATCGTCAGCTGCCGTTCCCGCAGCCCGTCGCGCAAGGATTTGCATGACCACCGGATAGGCTGTGGTGGAACCCCACGCCCTTATTCTTGCCAGACGTCTCCGGATCTGAGTGTGCTTCTCACCAGCAGGCTCAAGAATAGTCGCCAGCACATCACCCAACTTGGCGATACGGACGATTTCAGCCTCTACCTCAGACACAGTTTCCAGCTTTTCGAGCCGGCGCTGCTGTCCGATGTAAGTATCAGATTGCTTAGCGCGCTCGTCACGCTGTGCTAGGTCAAGCCAGAACAACAACTCGAGGTTTTCGGAATCCAGTTTCCTCTCAAGCGGAAGCCAAATATTGCCATAGACGGCGTCAGCACGGTCGCCAAGCCTCATAAAAAGGTAGTTCTTGAGCAAGTCGCTCTGTGTTAGCCGAAGCCCGGTGTTGTTCAAGGACTCGAAAATCCTATGCGCATTATCCGAGGGTTCAGCTGTGACCACCACCAGTGCCAGACCCCGCACCACTGCCGCCTCGAGTAGCTGCAAATCGTGGGGGTCGTCCGAATCATCAATTCCGGCGATCTTAGAACGAAAGAACCTGTATGCGTTGCCGATGGAATCTTCCCCGCCAGCCTGGGGCGCACGGTTGAGTACAGCCGTGTAGGCGGACCGGTCCGTCTGGGTGGGCAAAACCTTCATTGGTTTTCCGCTGTCGAAGACATTGATCAGGTACTGGGCATCGATACCGTTGGCTCGTTCGGGCTGTCCCGTTTCCATCAGATGGTCGCGAAGTGCCGCCAGTAGAAGTGTCAGCGTGGTCAGACGCTGCTGACCGTCAACGACCAGGAACTTGTTGACCCCGATGGCGCCGACGTCTGGGCTGCTCGCGAGTACGAGCGAACCGATGAAATGTGAAGCCTGAGGATTTTCCCCAAGTGCTCGCTCCAATTCCAAGACGTCCAACCACAACTGCTCAAGCTGCCTTTTACCCCAAGAGTAAACACGCTGATATAGCGGAACCTGGTATTGCTTTTTGCCCTCGAGGACGCCGGCCAGCGTCCCGTTTTCCGCTCGAACCACTCGCGCCTCCCTCTAGTACTGGAATGAGGTTACAGTCAAAGGTCCCCCTGCCCCACGAGCCTCGCCTAAGAACGCGGCGGCCTCAAAATTACTCTTCTCCTCGCCGCTTCAAAGGCTTGTTGATATTCACAGGCGAAAACGCGCTTGAGGCCGCCAAAGCCTTGGCTGCCGCCGATCCCTGCGTGATCAACAGCGTCGTGATGGCGTGGACTGTCAGCCCGTGGAGCATAGTCCTGGGAAATGAAGCGGCCTCTCCGTGCGCCCGTAAGACCCAAAGTTGCGCCGAAGGGACACTCGTCGCGGTGCCGTCCCGACCGGATCGCCAGGTCCTGCGCAGCGGGCCCCATCTGGCTTACCCCGGCCAATCGTTCGGTCCAAAGCTTAGGAAAAACTGAGCTAAACCTGGGACATCGGCCTGGGCGAGGACTATAGGATTTCGTGGGCATCCCTGGCAACGGACGCCCGGCGAACAAAAATGGGGGTTTATAAATGCAGGAACTCGGCCGCATCTACTGGACCCGGCAAGGCCTTCGTTTGACGTACTCGGCGGTGTTGGTTTGGCTCGCCGCCTCGGTGATGACGGCACTCATGGCAAAGGGAACACCGGTTTCCGGATCGGGGCCATCCGTCGCCGCTGGAGCGTTGCGCGGCATTTTTGACCGCGTCGTCTCCGCAGCTGCACTCCCCGTTGTAGTCGTAGTCGTGCTGGGTATCGCCGCAGCCGTGATCACACGGCGGGATGTGCGACGCCGCGACCCGGTTCGCCGATTCACCCGCCAGCAGCGCCGCGAAGGGATGGCCCGGGCCAACGGCCTATGCGAGTTGGAAGCCGGGTTCGGTCGTCGCTGCGGCCGCCCGGCAGAGCATGGCGACCACTTCTACCCGTGGTCCAAGGGCGGCTCCACCAGCCTGCAGAACTTTGTCGCGGCCTGCGCCAAGTGCAACCGCACCAAGCGCGCCAACATACCGTCACCCGGCCAACAGCGCCGGATGGAAAGACGACGGCGGGAGTACCTGCCGCCGTCGTCATCAGTCAGTGTGGGCGAACGCCAGCCGCTCCCCTAACCGAGCCAGTCAACACGATGTCTGGAGCAGTGGGGCGCGTCGCCCGGATTTTCGGATACACCTGCTCGGACAAGCTCTTAGTCTGCCAGTTTCGACCATCTCCACGTCGATATCGCCCTGAGAAAAAGGCAAAGTGACCACAAACGACAGTGCTTTATCCACCCATAACGCAAACCTGAAGCGGAAGAATCCTGTTCGCGATGAGGGTGAGAGATCCCTGGCGCACCTTCTTCCCGCCATCGCGGCGCAATGGGACAAAGATAAGAATGCATTTCCCCCGACACATGTGCGGCCGGGAAGCAACAGGAAGGTGTGGTGGATTTGCGAAAAGGGACACACCTGGCTAACGACGCCGTATGTACGGGCAAAAGGTCACGGCTGCGGGGCTTGCAGTGGAATGAAGGCCAGCGACGAAAACAACTTGGCCGGGGCCCGTCCGGACCTTGCAGCTACATGGCACCATCAGCGGAATTGGACGCAGCTAGGCAGGTCTCTCACTAACACAACTCCCCAATCAAACCGCAAGGTCTGGTGGATATGCCCGAAAGATAGAAGCCATGAATACGAAGCTTCTCCGTCCGCGCGATTTCGCGGTAGCGGGTGTCCGTTCTGTGCTGGAAAGAAGGTCAACGATTCCAACAGTGTCGCTGGCGTGAGGCCGCTCTTAGCAATGGAGTGGGACCCCCGAAATGAAAAAGGACCAGGCGAGGTCGCTTACGGGAGCGACTACAGAGCATCCTGGATATGTCGAAAAGACGCATCACACAGGTGGGAGGCTGTCGTCAGTTCCCGTCCGGCAGACGGAGCAGGATGCCCTTTCTGCAGTGGCAGGCGCCCCACCGATGAGAACCGCTTAAGCATCAACCGACCCCAGCTGGCCCAACAATGGCATCCAACCAAGAACGGAAAACTTACACCCACAGAAGTGTCCGTAGGAAGCAGTCGCCGTGTTTGGTGGGTGTGCCCGCAAAACGCTGAGCACGTCTGGTCGAGCTCTGTCGTTGCTCGCGCACGGGATCAGGACGGCTGTAAATGGTGTGCACCGGCAGTGAGGTCTAGAATTGACGTCGCGCTCGCATGTGAGTTCGAAGCGGCGTTCCCGGGAGAAGTGGACCCTCAAAAACAGAAGCGGATTGATCTGGGCCACAACCGACCGCATACCGTGGACATTTTCATCGAATCATTGAAGCTTATAGTCGAGTTTGATGGCTCCTATTCTCACCAGGGCAAATCGCATGAACAACGCGACACCTCAAAAACGAAAAAGCTTTGGGACGCCGGGTTTCGGGTGATTCGTATTCGCGAAGAGCCCTTACCCCTTTTGGACGACAAGCATGACATCGCCATCTCGCTACAGAGGGTTCCGGATGCGCGGGCCATAACCACTTCGGTCCTCCAACATATGGTCGAGCTTGACTGGATCCACCCACAAATCGCTGCTCGCCATCTGCAGACCTCCGCCGCAGATGTCGCAGAGAAGGCCTCCGCGCTTTATGAATCTCTGCCTTCCACCGAAAAATTTGTGCCCCTGAGCGCAAGGGCCTCAAGAAAACGGAGAGCCACTGTCGAACATCTATCGACTTTCTTCTAACTACACTGCGCCTGAGAACTCTGGATTGTTGTGCATCGGTTGCTCGACTTCAGAAGCATAAGGATAGACGATACGGCCTTAATATTGCGCCGGTCACCTGTCCGTGATGCAGCAGTTCCAGTCCCAGAAGCCGCACGCCAGAGCCCGGCGGGCAACCGAAGCCATGTCAATCCAGGAGCCAGCGCTTCCAGCGTCGCTGTCCGGGTTCGGGTTCCGGATCCTCCCCCAGGGCCAGCGCCGACTGCACGATGTCGCCCGCGGTGAGCGTCATCACGGCATCCCGGTCGAAGGCGTCGAGGCTTTGCCCTTCGGCAAGCGAGAGCCGCAGCGCCTGGCGGTTCAGCGCCTGCTCGAACAGGGCGCGGGCAAACCGCGCATTGCCGGAGTCCTCCCTGGCCTCGAGTCCTGTGAAGATGCGGCGCAGCATCTCCTCCGCCCCCGGCTCCAGCATTTCCCGCATAGGACGTTGTTCGCAATTGTGTCGTTGATCTACTTTGTTGCTCTGGGATTAAGCCATTCATCAAAGACATCGAAAAGACGACGCACTGAATCCTCGTCAAGGATGTCATACTCAAGAAAACCGACACCGTGGTGTCCCTTTCCTTTCAGATCGCGCACCTCCGGCAGGCCAACATAATTCTCGGGCTCTACGGGCAATACGATCCTTGGGTGATCCCTGAACCCTTTGACTATGCACGCAAAAATCTGTGACCTTTGCCCCTTAGTGACATAATGGGGAGAAACCTCCGATTGTTCACGTCTGTACCCTAAATAAGTTAAGCGATTTACGTATTGAAGCCCCGGGTTCCGTTCTCGTAACCCGTAATCGATCGACTCGAAGAGCTCGAGAAATGTTTTGCTGGCATTCGGAAAAATTCTTTGCATATACCAACTCTGCGGGTGAATATGGAGGATATTGTGAAGTAATTCCTCCGAGGTGACTCCCTTTCTACGAGACGCAGCTGCTAGAAAATCGTCGATATCGCTCATTACAGCCTTCCTCCAGCTCGTTTGCGCCGCGAGGACCACTTACTGCGTCTATGCCTTCAATGACCGACCGCTCGTAACCTCCAGCCCTCCTAGCTTAGACGCGAACATTGCACGTGTAAGGCGGGACTGCCCCCGGTTTTGTTACTCATTGATCTAGCGAACTGTGCTCGTGGAATGTCGACCATGCCCGCGGCATATGGGCCGGAGCTCTGCAAGGATGTTATTGATGTGGTCCGTAGCAGCGCGGCGGCGCTGGCGCAGATTGCGAGGGAGCTCGGGTTTTCGCCACCACCCTCAATCACTGGATTACGGTCGCCGAACGTGGGTATGTGGCCCCGGGCCCGTGACCGTGGAGGCGGCCGAGGTGCGGGAGTTGATGATGTGAAACCGGTTGTCGGAGCAGGAGAAAGAGATTCTGCGCCGGGCTGCTGCCTATCTGGCCAGGGACATCAACCGAAAGTGATCTGCCCGCCGGTGCAATGGCAACGACGGCGGGAAAACTCACACCCGTCGAATATAAAAAATCAACCGGACCGCGCTTACAGCGGCTTAGGACGTCGGGTATCAAAGCCGGGGGCATTCCCGAAACCGATTCATAAGGCGGGTGAACTCCGAGCCAGCCGCTAGGCAAATCATTTTCGGCGTCTGTGAATGATCCCCAGTTCTGTCCGGCAAAGGTCTTGTAGCTTTGCCACGCCGGACATCACCGCAACATTGCGTTGTTCCAGCTTGCCCGCCCGTCCTGGATCATCAAGCTCAAGGGCGACCGCATCCTTGACGAGCTCAATGAGCTCGTTCCCTACAGCCCTCGCAGCCCTACGTACATCTTCGTCTCCCACCAGAAGTATTCGGGCGAGGGGAAGGCGTTGGTCTTCCATAGCTCTCTCAAGACCAGGGACGTCTGTGGGACGCGTTAGCGGAACTTTGTCGTAAGCGGTGTAGACGGCGTCAATGAAGGATGAATAAACTTCAACCTTTTCGTTCCTAAGCCAACGGTCGTACTCTTGTGTCTGCTCAGATTTCATCTTGTGCAGCCCGAAGGCTCCATTGATAATTGCCGCCCCCGCCGCCCCGCCGATAAGCGACAGAAGAGGCACCAAGTAAATTTGAAGCTCCATAGAGCCAACGTTAGCTGTTTCCCTCCAACAACCTGTATAGGTATGCATTGATAACGTGCTCACACGAGTTCAGGGGTTAGACGGATTCGTTCTGCCCCCTTGTGGTAGCAGCCATCCAACCCGCTGAAGTTAACGACAATTTCCGCGCTTGTTAGGTCCGATTTATCAGCGATGGTCGAAAAGTAGGCTATTTCGCGGACTCTGTATACTCAAATGGTTTCGGGGCCTCGTCACGTTCCGGCCCGGCTGACCTAACTACGAGCTGACTTCAGGAGTCTGGGCCGCCTCCTCCGAGCCCGCGAACCGAGGCTCCTCGAGCCAATCGGCGATCGTCTGAATTAGGCGTTCTTGTCCGTCCGCCGCGGCCAACGCCATCAGGTTGAGCGGGAGCGCTGTCAGCTCGATGTCATGGCCTCCGAGCTCCGAAGCGACCTTCCACACCGTCGGTTCCTGGTCCATCGCGACGGGATACGTGAGCGAGACGCGACGGCATCCAAGCACATGCCCCGCGGTGAGCACCTGGTAGGTGTCGGAGGACTTCGGCCGGGTGCCGAGTACCTTGTACTTCGAATCGGTGACGGCGATCGGCCTGCCGCCACTGTCGCGGAAGACTACGTCGGGCACGGTCTCGAGCAGGCTCCCCTGCCCGGAGACGAGGGTTCCGAACTTGATCGAGTGCTTGCTGACACGCTCTCCCCGTCGGCCGGCGGCTCGACCGCAGAGCCAGTAGACGTAGTTCTCGTAGATCGTGTCGGACTTCCACAGGAACCCGGAGAGCGCGTGTTCTCCCAACGCGTGGTGTACGCCCGCGCCGTCGAGCAGCAGCAGCCCGACGACCCGCGCCGGCTCCAGGCCGCGGTGCTGTGTGCCGAGCTCGATGCGCTGGGCGTCGACGAGGTGCGGCGGGAGGCTCCCGACGTGCGAGAGCCCCGCTGCGATCTCACGAAGGGCTCTCGCACGGCCAGACGACTTCACGGTGGCCGCAAGGCAGTCCGCGGCCCATCTCAGCAGCCGCGCCAATGGCGTGTCGTCGGTGAACAGGTCCGCGACGTACGGGATGCTCCAAGGCCGCGCGATCCATTCCCCGAACCTGGTCGTGTCCAGGGCTCCTCGAAGCGTTGGCCCCGAGGCGCTCTCGACGAGATAGCCGCGGGGCAGGCCCCGCGCGCCGCCCTTCGCATACGACGCTAGGAACATTTCTGCGAGGAGGTCTGGCATCGAGAGGGAATCGACCTCGTTCGCCGCGGTGAAAGCGTCGTCTACGTGCCCGCCTTCGACGACCGAGAGGATCCGCCAGAGCACAGACTGCCAGCGCCCCTGCACGTTGCTCAGGAACTTCGGTGCGATCTCGACGTCGGTGGATCCGACTCGCACGACGCCGGTGACGGCCTCAGCTCGGAGACGCACCTGGCCATCGCCGGAGTCGTCGACCCGGATCGGATCGTCCTTCAGGTTCAGGGCGCGCTTCCACCGCGTATTCGCCTCCGCCAGGGCCCGGAGGTCGATCTCGTGGGTTCCGCGTACGACCGGCGACCCGTACTCCTGCAGGCGTATGCGCCGCTGCGCGGTCAGCGCGCCAGCCACCTGAACGACCGTTTGATCGCGTCGAGCCCGAGTTCGCTCACTCTGACCGGAGCGAGCGTTCGTGCTGACGTGGAGCCGTTCTTCGAAGCACGCAGCCGCCACGCGTATTCGCCCGTCGACGGCGCTGAGTCGACGCGGAGGAGGTTCATCAGCTGCTCCGGACGCCCCGAATACCTGTCTTCGAGCTGCGGGTACAAAACGTCGTCCCATGATTTTGCGAGGCTCGTCCACAGAGCATCGTCAGGCACCGCATGCACTTTGCCGCTGTCGTCCGTCGACGTCGCCGAGATCGGCGTAAGCAAGCCATGGCCTAGCTCGAACTCCGGTCCGAGGTCGGAGGCGATAACGACGTTCAGCCGGTCGAGCAGCAGGTAACCGGTGTCGAACAGGCCAAGGTTGCTCCAGTTGCTGTCATCGGGCACCGGCACTGTAGCCGGGTCAATGCTCCAGTGCGCTGCCAGTGCGTCGAGGTCTGGGCGCATCTCAATTCGGTCAAAGCGTCGTGCCAGAGCGCTGTCGATGGGCACCGCGGCTCGATCGACGCTGTTCATGGTCGCGACGATGAACACGTTCTTCGGGAAGGTGAATCCTTCGGGGATCGTGGCGACGCTCCCGCCGGGCCGATGGATCGCTTCGCTGGTGCCGCTTTCGAAGGACAGCTGCCTCAGGGGGACGGGAAGGGGAACCGTTCCTCCGTCGCGGTAGTCGAAGTCCAGGAACGTCATAAACTCACCAAAAATACGCGCGGCGTTGCCGCGATTGATCTCGTCGATAAAGATCACAACGGACTCGTACGACGAATCAGCGTCTACGAGCTCCAGAGCCGCGTCAAGGAAGACGCCAGACCAGGGCTCCAGGCGCGTGCCCTCGTCGTCCATCGCGGGTCTGAGCCCCAGAACGAAGTCCTCGTAGCCGTAGGATTGGTGGAACGTCGTCCACACGACCTTCGCAGGCAGCGGGATCGTGATCTGCTGCTGAGGGCGGCTGAACGGACTGGTCGCATTGCTGGCGTTCATGAGGATGCCGCGCGTGGCTTGCGGGGGCTGCTGGAGGGCCTGGAAAAGCTCGCTGATCAGCCTGGTCTTGCCGGTCGCTGGCGGACCGTAAAGCAGGACGTTCCTCCCGGCGCCCCACGAGGCGAAAATGTCGTCGATCTTGTCGGCCACTCCCCTACCTCAGCCCGCGAAGATGATGTCGCCGACGGTACGCCCTTGCGTGAACAGGTCCCAGGAAGGGTCGTGCCTGTCCATAGCTGCCGGTCGTCGACCTTTCTTGAAACCTGCGTAAAAGTCCCCGTCAAAAGTCTTGGCGATGAAGATACGCAGGCCGCCGTCTGGGAAGAATGGAGCGGCATCCTCCTTGCTCCGCACGTCATCAGGCGCGGTTGGAAATCCGCTCTCCACCGTCCACGCCGGGTGTCTCTGCGCCCCGGCCATCTGCCGGTTCTGCCGGACGATGCGCATTCGGCCACCGTGCTTGCTCTGGAACTCGATCGGTCCGGAGGCACCAGGAACGCCTATGACGCCGGCCTGGATCGTGAACGGCAGCGACCCCAAGGTGCTGAGACCCAGGAAATCGAGCGTTCCGGGCACCATCGACTTCGGGATTTCAAAGTAGAGCGATCCATGCCCGCCCTGGGTGACGCTGGGATGCCTCTCTACGTTATAGAACTCACCTACGGGGACGTTGCGCCACCAGATACTCTCGATGTCGATCAGCTGCTGCCCTGTCAATTTACCTCCAAATGATACAAACGCTCCAGGACGGCTCCATTTTTCACCCGACCGTTGCTCCGATACCGAACATGAGGCTGCTCATGCACGGAAACCTTACCGAATTCCTCAAGAATAGCCATCAGCTCCGCGTCCCGAACTTGACCGTCCTCGCTGTATGAGATGAATACGTGGGCGGTGTCGAGGTGCTTCAGAGTGCGTCGGAACGCCTGGCCCGCGCTACGTCTATAGCAGAAGTCCGACGCCTGATCCATCCACGGTCGCAAACCCCCGTCTCCTGCTGCGATGGGCTCGTCGCCCTGGGCCAAGGTCTCTAGGATGTGGTAGTTCCCCGCGTATTGGCGTTTCGTGTACGGAGGATCCAGGTAGACCGCGTCTGTCCCCAGCGACGTCGCAAGCTCTTCCACTGGCCCTTGCATCACGCGGTGCTCTCCGGGCGTCCACTCGAAGTCGAGAGGCTCAAAGACCATCGGCCGCAGTGCCGTGCTCGAGAGCGCCTTGCGGAAGTAGCCGTAAGTTCCGCTGATGTTGGCGACCTTGTTGGTCGACAGCAGCAGATGCTGCAGCATTACGCTGTGCTCCAGCTCGGTTAGCTCGCCTGCCGCATTAAGCGAGGCGATGCCAGCGCGCAGACCGTCAATGTGGGCGGCGTTCTCGGCTGAGAAGTACAGTCTGGACGCGCGCCCGTTCGCCGGAGCCCCGGAGGCGCCGAACTCCCTGTGGAAGTAGCCTTTCACGGGCTGCACACGGCGCATCCACGCGAGCGCGCCGCGATAGCCGCCGAGCGCTTCGAAAGCTGGGGCTTCCTTTGCCAGCAGGCGAGTGCGCGCATGCACGACCGGGAACGTAAGGACATCAGAGGCAGTCACGCCATAACCGGCACGTGCTAACGCCACGGACACCGAGGCGGTTCCGCACATCGGGTCCGCGATCGACGCGCCGGCCGGCAGAACGCTAGATATCTCGCCGACGATCCAGTCCGTCAGCTTCGTCTTGTTACCGAGATAGCGATACGACATCGAAGTCGGAGCTCCGTTCTCCGGCAGCCGGGGCCAGTCGCTTGTTCCTCACGACGATCCTGTCGTACATGCGTCGGTAGCCATTGCCGCCTGACGAGAGGTAGAACCGCGGTCCGCCCTGCTGGTAAGTGCCCTTGGCAGCGATCTCCGACATGGGTCGTCCCATGGTCTTGCTGGAACCGACGATCTCGAACTGATCAGGGTTGTACTTGTCAATAAACGTAATCGGCACCCCCATGAGCCCTGCGTAATCAAGCGGGATGTCCGAAGTGCGCCCCACCTCGATCGCCTCGAAGTTCGCGTAACGGGGGTACTCTTCCTCCCGGAAGCGTCGAGTGAGCTCCAAGTCCTGGTGACGCCCCTCGTAGTCGAGGTTCGTGAACCAGCGAACGCCCTTGACGCGTATGTACCGATTGCCTTCTTCGTCGATTCTGGTGCTCGCCGCCTCCAGTGGGTAGTCGTTCGGCACGCGGAACTCGCGGTCGCCGCTCCTAATGCTCGGGCCGTACCACACCTGGTCGTTCTGGAAGAGCGGGAAGATCTCTTTGTAGGTCAGCGCGTTCATGTTGCCCAGGATGATGAACTTCTTGTCGTGCTCGACGAGCTGCGCGACGTACTCTCGGAACAGGGAGAACGGAGGATTGGTCACCACGATGTCCGCTTGTCGGAGCAGGGCGATGCTCTCCTCAGAGCGGAAATCGCCGTCTCCGGCGAGATGGCGGACGCCGATCTCTTCCGCGTCGAGCGTGCCGTTGCCATTCTTATCGCCCGTGTACTCGAGCCAGACCGCGCTTTCCGACTCGCCGCTGCTGAACCTCTCTGAATCGCTGTTCTTGTAACAGGTCGCGATCAGCTTCTTGAGCCCGAGTTCCTCGAAATTAGTTGCGAAGAAGCGGAAGAAATTGCTCACCCGAGGGTCGTCGCAATTCAGATATACGACCTTGCCGTTGAAGTGCTCGGTGTAATGACGGAGTTCCTTCTCGATGTCGCACAACTGGGTGTAGAACTCATCCTTCTTCGCCCGTCGGGCGTCGTGGAAGTCGCGATTCCACACACTCTTCTCCATCTTCGTCCTTTTCTCTATATACCGCAGGCACGCGACGAAAATCGTCTGCGCACCGTCTTACATGCTATCGGCGGCCCTTCTCGGCTGATCAGAGCCACGTCCACAGCAACAACGAATCAGCTCACCGCTTGCCGACAGGGCGTTCCAGCAGTCCGGGCGGGCGCCTCCAGAGACTCGCACTCGACGCACACAGCCAGACCGAGCCGCAGGCAGTCCAACAGTTCAGCCTTTGTGGCCGGCCTTTCACTCGCCTCTGAGCTCGTCCCGTCCCGGCACGGCCTCGCAGAACAGCAGCGGTCGTGGTCGCGCTAGTACAGATGATGGGTCACGTAGCGGGCCATCTTGGTCATGCCGAAAATCTTGCCAGTGACGTATGACATCGTCGCTTCGAGCCCGGCAGCGCCCCAACAATACATCAGTGCCATGCAGAAGCTGCGTCAGCACAGGTACTCGAACGGGTCAGTCGACGACCGAGTTGATCCCCTGCTCCGGGCAGACGAACCCGATTCATACGCCTGACTCGTCCGGGCCGAAGCAGAGGTCCGGCTCGGAGTCGCCGGCGCACTTCCCGTACGCCCGGCAGCCATGGTCGACGGGCACGCGGGTCCGCAGCCCGTCGGGGTCGTCCTGGATCTCGCGGTACTCCATGCCCTAGATCCTACGCAGTGGCGATCCGTCGAACATGCGAGCAGCAGCCGCACCAGCCGAAAGACAGATACGGCCGCAGCTCGCCCGAAGGTCAGGGCGCCGTCTCCACCCAACCCATGCCCGAGCTGCCCGTCTCATGCATCCACTCCTTGCCGCAGGCGGCGCAGCGGTAGTCCTGCTCGTCCGCGACCATGCCGGAGCCGCCGAACTTCCGGAAGCCCCCGACCCGCTCGAGGCGCGCGTGCGGCGGGATGTTGCGGCCTTTCGTGCCCGTGTCGACCAGCTTCCAGCAGTCGTCGCACATCGCCTCCTTCACGAGCTTGACGATCTCCGGGGCCACACGGAAGAGGTGCGCCTGGCGAAAGCCTGAGCCCTCGGTGTAGTCGGCCTCCATCGGGAACTCGGCGTCCTCGGGGAGGCTGCCGCGCTCGACGAGCTCGGTCGTGATCGTCCGCAGGGGTTTGGTCCAGTTCTTCAGCTGCCGTTTGGGCTCGTAGCCACCGATCCGGAAGATCTCCTCGCGGCTAATCTCGCCGCCGTTCCTGATGGCCTGATTAAACGACTCGAGCTGCACGTCGTTGCCGCGACGCCGAAGCATCTCGCGGAGCATCAAGACCAGGTCCAGCGTCCAACCGGTTGAGACAGCGTCCGCCCACGACGAGTCGTCTCCGCTCACCGCGCTCGGGCCGGCTCCCGCGCGCATCGAGCGCACGAGTGCCAGCACGTGGCCAACCTCCTCCGGAGTGAGGTCACTGATGTCGAAGTTCAGGGTGTCTGCCATACAATTTCTCCTTGATCGGCCTCCCGACGAGTCACTTCCTACGGTCTCGCGTCAGGGAGGCTGGTTCTATGTCCGCAAGCCGCCAGTATAATAGGCACTGTACTACAGTTATTGCCGCTAGCTCTAGATAACGCCCTGTAATTGATAGTATTGCGCCAAACAGTCGAACCTCTCAGGTTCTCAGCAGGGAGGCTTGGACAGTGCGCGAAGGGGCATTCCGCCAGTCACCACTTCTCACGATTACGGGACTGGGCGCCGCGCGCAAACTGTCATTGGGCCACCGCAGCTGCAGTCGCAAATACATCAGCCGGCATAGGCCGGCGCAGCTTCCAGGTAATCGCGATCGGCCTCTCCCCCGAGTGCTGCACGTAGTCCACCTGTCCTAGGCAGGTATACGGAACTGTCAGCCCGGTCTCGTCGTCCGCTGTGTCCCTGGTGAAGATCAGAACCTTCGAGCCGTGGGAGGCCCGGTCAAGGTAGCGCCGTCCGCTCGGGCTGGTTGGTGATGTCGCATTCTGCGATTCCCAATGAAACAGTTCGGGGCTGATGGCGTAGTCCTTGTACATGGTGGTTGCCGAGTGCTTCTTGTCGTCCTTGTTCAGGGTGACAAAGAAGGCGTCGGTAGAAGTTGCAGGACACCATGCAACGCCTTCCCGGTGCTGGACGTTCTTGCCCTGTTCCAGCGAGCCGTACTGCAGCGCAGCCAGAACCTCCTCGCGCCGGTAGGTGGCGTGGGACAGCAACGGGATATGCTGCAGCCCTGCGCCAAGGCTTTTCGCTGCATGTTTCGATGCAGCCACTCCCAGCACCACCACCTGGCGGATCTCGCGGCACACAAACTGGTAGCCGCGCAGGTGGTCCAGGCCGTCGTCGTACGTCTTGAATCCTCCGCCGTCATCCCACAGCGTGTAAAAAAGCATGCGAGCAAAAGCCTGCTCGCGCATGCCGAGCTCCGCGTAGCGGGGCGCGTCCGGAGCAACCAGCATGGAATAGGCGGCGGCACGTTCCGGATCGTCCACGTGAATCAGCGCGGCCATGCGGCCCAGCAGCTTCTTCTCCTCCGCATCCGACAGCTCCTCGAGCTTCCCGCGGAGCACGGTCTCCAGGGGTGACAGCCCTTCGATGAGCCCTGCCTGGCGGAGATAACCCGTCCACGAGTCCCTGGTGGACCGGTAGATCGTCTTCACGTCGTTCCCGGACCGCTCCAGATAGGCCTCCAGCTCGGTCTCGGCATACGAGGCAATGTCCCGGACCAACTGCGCCCGGTTGAACCGGAGCTGCGCCTTGATGTTGTCCAGCACCACCTTTTGCGCCACCCGGTCCAGCACGATCTGGGAGCCGGACGGCAGGTACGGAAACTCGTCCTCGACGGCCTTCTCCAGCTCCTTGCGCCCGTATCCGGTTAGCGCCCGGTAGCGCAGATCAAAGCGGAACTCGCGGCGCTGCTGGCCGATGAAGTCCAGGACCGTCAGCACCGCCTTGCCCTCGGCACGGCGGAGCCCGCGCCCCAGCTGCTGGAGGAAGACCGTAGCGCTCTGCGTGGGCCGTAGCAGCAGGATGGTGTCCACCTGCGGAAGGTCCAGGCCTTCATTGAAGAGGTCGACGGCAAAAATGCAGTTGATCTCCCGCTGCCCCAGGCGCCGGAGGGCCTCATCACGGTCAGCGTTGTTAGTGGTGCCGTCGACGGCGACGGAGGCAATACGGGCCCTGTTGAACACCTCGGCCATGTAGCGGGCGTGCTGCACCGAGACACAGAAGCCGATGGCCCGCATTTGGTCGGTGCTGGTAACCTTGTCCCGGAGTTCGCGGATCACCTTGGCGGCGCGGGCGTCGTTACCCGTATAGAGGGCGCTCAGCTGGTTGGTGTCATAATTGCCGCGCTTCCATTCCAACTGGCTCAGGTCCACGTCATCAGAGACGCCGAAGTAGTGGAACGGGACCAGCAGGTCAGCGTCTAATGCATCCCACAGCCGCAGCTCGCTGGCGGTACGGCCGTCGAAGAACTGCTTGGCGACGTCGACGCCGTCGCCCCGTTCCGGTGTCGCCGTAAGCCCGAGGAGCTGCGGCGGTTTCAAATGGTCCAGCAGGCGGCGGTAGGTGGGCGCCATCGCGTGGTGGAACTCATCGATGACGACGACGTCGAAGAAGTCGGGCTCCAGCTGCTCGATGCCGAGGGAAGACAGCGACTGGACGGACGCGAAGATGTGCTTCCACTCCCGCGGCTTGTGCTTCCCCACGTAAAGCTCACCGAAGGCGCCGTCCTGCATGACGTCACGGTAGGTGCGCATCGCCTGCTTGAGAATCTCCTGCCGGTGGGCGACGAAGAGTAGTTTTAGGTGTCTGCCGGCAGCTTCGCTTAGCCGTTTGTAGTCCAGAGCGGCGATGACTGTTTTGCCGGTGCCCGTGGCGGCGACCAGAAGATTGTGGTTGAAACCCTTGAGCCGCTCCGCTTCCAGGTCCTCCAGCATCTCCTCCTGGTGGAGGAACGGCTGAACCTCAAGCCCGGTGGTTGCATCCGGCGCCGCGGTTCGCCGGCCGCCGTTGCGTTCCAGCGCAGCGTCTAGTTTTTCGCCGTCGCGCTCCGGATCGTAGCTTTGGAAGGCGCGTTGCTCCCAGTAGCTGTCGAAGGTGACCTCGAACTTCTGCAGGAGGGCAGGCGTTGCGACGGAACTGAGCCGGACATTCCATTCCAGCCCATCAAGGAGGGCAGCCTGGCTCAGGTTGGAGCTGCCTACATAGGCGGTGTCGAAGCCGGTGTTACGGCGGAACAGCCACGCTTTGGCGTGCAGCCTTGTTGCCTGGGTTTCATAGCTGATCTTCACTTCGGCCCCATACCTGGTGACGAGCTCGTCAATGGCGCGACGTTCCGTAGCGCCCATGTAGGTGGTGGTGATGACTCTCAGCCTTGCTCCGCGCTCTTTCAGTTGTTCCAGGGCCGGTTGCAAGAGCCTGAGGCCGGTCCAGCGGACAAAGGCGCAGAGAAGGTCCACTGTGTCGGCGGACCCGATTTCGGCCCGGAGTTCCGCGGCGAGGTTGGGTTCGTCCTTGCTGTTGGTGAGCAAGGCGGAATCACTGAGCTTGGTGGTGGGACGGCGGAGCTGCCGGTGCTTGAGGGTGTCCGGCCGATGGAGTGACTGGAGCTGGATGGGGCCCTCGACAACACGGTCGCCGTGTTGCAGCTGGTGAAGTAGGCGGTTGGCGAGGCCGACTCGATCATGCGGCTTTGCTTCCAGCAGAGCTTGCCGGACGGCGTTCGCCACATGGCGAGATAGGACCTCCGGGACATTTTCGTCCTCGACAATTACAAGGAGTGGATCCAGTCCGGGGGTACGATTTAGCAGTTCGCCGAGTGCATCAGTGTTGAGCAATTCGTATAGGCCCTCGGGCAGCTTTTCTCCTGCCTCTCCCCCAACAAAGTTAGTCACTGCGCCAGGGTATTGCCTTTTAGCGCCCTGGCCAACGACACCGCACGAATTAGCTACCTCTGACAGCCAGCGAAGTCCATCCAAAAGAAGCAATTAAAGTAGGGGCATGAGCAAGGAAAAACCCGATCACGAGGTCCGCCCCGTCACCCAGCAGGTGGAAGAAAAGTTATTACTTGGCTCTTCCTACTCCTACCAGCAAGGCATCATGCAGGTCAGCAGTCAAAGCGCCGAGGAGCTTGGCCAAGCTGACGACGATTGATACCTGACAGCCTCGCGGCGGTTCTCTCGTTCTTGCTGTTGATAGCTCCCGGCATCGTTTGGGAGCTGCAGCAGTCACGCCATGAACCAGCCGTAAAACAGTCAGCACTCGTCGAGTCCTCGCGGGTCGTGCTGGCATCATTGATCGCCACGAGCATCGCGGCAGCAATCATGCTGCCGCTGGCATGGATTCCGCTCTATGAAACCCTCGACGTAGGTGATGACGATCCGCTTACTTCGCTTCGAACATCAGTACCCTTCTTAGGCGCTGCCTTCGCTACTTGCGGTATGGCATGTGGGCTAGTTCTTATAGCCGCCGCATGGCGATGGCGGGATCGTGAGGCCCCAATATCTCAGGTGCGTGTCTGGCATAGGGCGTTCGTAGGTTGGAAACCAAGAAAGAGTGCTAATCCGTATCTGTCGATCGAGTTAAAGAACGGAACCGTCTGGCGCGGCTCGCTACTGGCCTTCGATAGCGACCCAGAAGACGACCAGCGGACAATCGCTCTCGGCGCTCCCCTGTTTCGTAGGCGACACGGGACATACCAGAATTCTGCTCGAGTGAACAGCGAAGCAAGGACAGCGATAAGTTCAAACCGGTGGCTGGTCAGTACGGGGTAGTGATTTTGGCGGAAGGTGATATTCGATCCATTCAGGTCGCTTATCCTTCAGCCCACGAGTTATAGCCGGAACTAAGCAGATAGTGCATGCATGCGGAGAAACAAGAGATCTCTCACGCTAGCAGCGGACTATGCCGTCAGCCGCAGTGAGGACAAGGGGCCGTGACAAATACCGATACCACCAATACTGTGAACGATCCCAAAAGGCCTATGAAGCTTCACGCCGTATTTGTTTTGGGATTCGTGGCATCGCTCGCCGTTATCACCGGATTGGCGTGTTGGCGTAACGCTTTTCTTCTCTTACCGAAGGCAGCAGACCGCTGAAGAAACCCAGAGGATCGGGGCGGAGGCTCAGCAGACAGCGGCACGGGCCCAAGCGGTGGCAGCAGCGGCGCTGCAACTATCAACCCAACAGCACGATTTAGATCAACAACGCCGCCAGGATGCTCTGACCTCAAGCCTTCGTGACAGATATGCAAATGCCGCTCAGCAACTGGGCTCGGAACACTTAGCGGTCCGGTTGGCTGGCATCTACAGCCTGGCTGCTCTAGCCGACGACTGGGCAGAAATCGACTATAAAGATGAACGCCAAGTCTGCATCGATCTCCTCTGCGCATACTTTCGGTCTCAATCCGACGAGAACGTGGTGACCCGCAAGGAACTTGTTGATGCAACTTTCCAAGTAGTAAGGGAGAGGTTGGAACTCGAGGAGGACGAACGAAAGTTTTGGGGTTCAACCCGCATCAAGCTGGTAAAGCCCGGCATCCTTCCCATCCTTGGGCCACTCAGACTTCAACCAAAGGGTGACTTGACGATCGAAGAAGCGTTGGTCACGCAGCGACGAATACGGGATGTTCAAGTCAGGGGTGGCAGATTCAGGCTCACTAAGATTCGCGCCATCCGTCAGGTGCTTGCCTTTCTTAGAGGCAAGGTTGCAGACGGAGGCCGGATTGGGATCGAATTACAACCACGAATCGGTGAAGACCATAGGCAGCAGACACCTCCGAACATAAGGTTTCAGGCCTTCACAATAGAGAAGGGCATGATTTCCATCGTTGCGAAGGGGGCGCAAGTCACCTTCAGCGACTGCATATTCGAGGTGGGTGCCGCGTTGGACATCGACGTTGCTGACCAAGATGGCCCGTACAGGGGTCGCGTATACTTCAAAGACTGCACGTTCCGAACGAACGTGTTTGCGGACGAAGATTGGGAACCAGGCGAGGACCTTTACCAACTGAGTACCGACTTCCTGACAGTGGACCGCCGATGCAAGTTTGAAAACGGCGCGCCTGCGCTGGAGTCGTTCCCTCCAGCAGAGCGTCAAGGCTAAGGTCGCGAAGCCTTTATAGGATCGAACACGCCTAGTCTCGGATCAAGGCGCCCACCTGGAACCTGCTGATCCTGCCTCCGGGATTCAGGCTGAACAGCGCTCTTCATGACCGCCAGTGCCCTCTGTGGAGATGTTTGGCGTCATCTCGCGCAATGAAGTCGTTGCCCGCTCTAGTACGGCACCTCCGCAGAGGAAAGCGCGCCCGATCAAGCCGGCCCACGCGTTCCCAGTGCCTTGAACCCTGCGAGGAGTCGATGAGCACTGGCTGTTTTCCGCCCTCACATGATCCGACACCCGGCAGTTCGTCCCGCTTCCGGTGATTCACCCAATTCGCCGATGCCGGCAGGGCCACGAGCCCGAAGGTGCTCAGCAGGCGTGCTGCTACGGGTGGATGTGACCTGACCGGAAGCGGCGCCGACAGGAAGATTTAGAGTTTCGTATCCACGAACGCCTTTGCACTGTACCGGCAGGCAGGGGGCACTGAGTGGAAGTACTCAGCGCCCCGCCTCCGTCACCGGTAGGGAATTGAGCTGACTTCGACCTTCACGTCGTGATAGCCCAGGAATCCAAGGAGTTGCAGGAGGCCAAACTTAGCCTCCTGCGGGTACGGGGTTGGTCCAATGTTGATCTGCCTGATCGGCAACCGCTCCATTATTTGGGCGCCACCCTGCTCAGGAAACTCTCGGCGCCGTCCCCGCGTCCCACCCTTTGGGATGCCCAGTTCGACGTATGGAATCAGCCCATAACGCCCTGGCCTATGGAGTACGTACTTCCAAGCGGGCGAAACTTCAGCAAGCGTCCGTAATTCCTGCTCGTCGCGGAAGGCGTTGTCCTTGATCCGATTCAATTGGCCAAGGAGCGAAAGCAGTTGCATATAGAAGGAGAAGCGAAATTTGTTGGCGCCTTGCTTAGCCACGTCAAGGGCGCCACGCAAGTCGGAGAGCGCCTGCGCGATAATCTTTTCCTGCTCGTCGCGTTCGTAGACCATCGGATCCCACCCTTCAACGGATTGCCCGTCTTGGTCTGGGTCAAACTCAAGCTGCCCGTTAGGATCCCTCGGGCCATCCTTGTATCCCGGCGGGGGAAACGGGTGGCTGTCGCTCTTGCTCTGGGCACGCACCCCAAGCTCCACGTCACGGTCCAAGCCGACAGCGAAGCTAACTTCGTCTTGGCCGTAGTACCGCCACATTGTCAGGCTGTCTCCGCTTTCGCAGGCTGACAATATGAAGTGCTCCTCGCGGGGTGTGCTAAAGCCTTCGAGGCTTTTTTCAAGCTCCTCCCGTATATCCGCGTACTCGTCGAGTTCCCACACTTCCTTCAGCCTGTCGCTACCACTGACCAGCTCTTTAAAGTCGTTGAGATATGCAGCAGAACTAGCCCGAAGTACGTTGTTCTTGAGGATCCCGTCCAGCCCCAGGCCGTTGGTGTAATGCCACACCAAGGAGCCGTTTCCCGTCATGTTATCGTTCGTCATTTGTGGCGACATTCCCCCTTTGTAAGAAGCCTCAGCCCGCACTGGATGAGGTCATCGCTACGTTATCTGATTCGCATGCCCGGCATCCCGGGACCCTCCGTTGGGACTACGGGTCAACCTCGCCGGAACCGACCGGCCGACACCAGCACCGACGAGCTAAAAAGCCCCTAAAGGGCCACTCTTCTGAAAGTTCATCTGCAAAGCGTCCCCTCCGCACCGTCACGCGAGGAACTCACAGGCTCATTGGATCGGTTGCCTTGAAAAAGTGTGACAAGTCAAGACAGGTTCAAGCAGGCAAAGACGTGTTTGGCTGCCGCCTGCGATGCGCGCGGAACCAAACGAGGGCGCTCGAATCACACTACAAGGTATGGCTCAGAAGCCAACCAAAATGCGGGGCTACTAACTACAACAACACGTTTTAGTAGCTGAGCGAAAGACAAGAGGCAATTACTACCGGCCCCACAGGCAGCTCGCACTTACAAGTCGGAGCCTCGCCGCGCAGGACACCTCACTGAGAGGCTGCCGCGAAGGCATTGAGCCGGACTGGCAACTGGGGTGCTAGTTATGGAAAGAGATGCCCGATCAAGGCTAGGGCAAGTTTCATGTTGCGGCCTTTGGCTGGCACACCCCATTCTTACGTCTGGTTCATGGCCGGGCACGACCGTAAGAAGACCCTGGAGCACCTCTGCAATCGCTTCTCTGCATGCGCCTTGGCCATATGCAGCCAATTTCAGACACCATCAGTACTGTAAGACGCGAACCGGACTTTTGCGGCAGGTGGTACGGGCTGACGGCTAGGCCACATCCAACAAGACACAACGAAGACGGACGAAATAGCTGGACGCCCCATCCTGTGCCTTGGACCCAGAAGTGTCCGAAACCGTCTGCCTTAGTCGATGAGTACCGGCTGCCTGTCACCGTCCAGAGATTCCGCACGAGGACGAGCAGCCCGCTTCCGCTGGTTCAACCAGCACCCCACTGCCAGCAACGCCACGAGTCCAAAGGTGCTCAGAAGCTGGGGGCGGGAGTCCTCGCCGATGAAGCCCACCGTGAAGATCGCCGCGAGGATGAGCAGACCGAGGGAAGTGAGCCACGGGAAGCCGGGCATCCGCAAAGGAAGCTCCGTTCCCTCGCGGTCGGCGCGCAGACGCAGGGCCAGCTGGGCCAGGAGCGCGGACGTCCACACCAGCAGGCAGGTTGAGCCCACGATGTTGAGCAGGACGCCAAGGACCATCTCGGGGAAGGCCAGCTCCAGCACCACCGTGACAACGCCGAAGGCAACGCTCGCCAGGACCGCGATCACCGGCACCCGGGCCTTGGACACGAAAGCAAGCCAACGCGGCGCCTCACCACGTTCCGCCAGGGAGAACGCCATCCGCGAGGCACCGTAGAGGTTGGCGTTGAGCGCCGACAGGAGAGCCGCGACGGCAACCAGGGTGATGGCGGTGGCCGCGCCGGGCATGCCGGCGGCGTCCAGCACCGCGGCGAACGGGCTTTTAAGCCCCTCAGAACCCACCGGAACCACCGCAGCGATCACGAAGATGGCACCAATGTAGAAGACCAGGATGCGCCACAGCACCGTCCTGACTGCTTTCTTCACGCTGCGGGCAGGCTCTGCGGTCTCGGCTGCCGCCACGGACACAATCTCGGTACCGCCGAACGCGAACGCCACCACAAACAGCGCCGTCGCGATCCCGCCGAAACCACTCGGCGCGAAGCCCTCCCCCATGAAGTTGCCCAGGCCCGGCGACTGCACGCCCGGCACCAAGCCGAAGAGCAGGGCAAAGCCCACCAGCAGGAACCCGACGATCGCCGCCACCTTGAGCAGCGCGAACCAGAACTCGAACTCACCGAAGTTCTTCACGCTGGTCAGGTTCACCGCGGTGAGCACCACGATGAACACCAAGGCCATCAGCCACACCGGCAGCGCCGGGAAGATCGTGGCCAGCAAGCCCGCCGCACCCAGCGCTTCAGCGGCGATGACCACCACCAGCTGGATCCACCAGAGCCAGCCCACCGTGGCACCGGCCACCGGCCCGTACGCCTTGGCGGTGTAGACGGAGAAGGCGCCGCTGTCAGGGTTGGCCGCGGCCATCTCGCCGAGCGCCCACATCACCAGGATGATGAGCGTGCCGGCCACGAGGTAGGAAATCAGCACCGCCGGGCCGGCGGCCTGGATGCCGGCACCGGAGCCGATGAACAGGCCGGCACCGATCGCGCTGCCGAGCCCCATCATCGTGAGCTGGCGGGGTTTCAGCGCCGCGCCGAGGGCGCGGTCAGACGTCGTTGTCTGTTGTTCCATGGGGAGTCCTCTGGTTGTGGGTGGAACGGGTTTGGTGGAAGGTCAGGGAGTTGTCAGGCCGCGTGGGCTGCGAGGAGCCGGAGCACGCGGTTGTTGGAGGCGGGGTCGGCAACGGTGATCCGCGCCCCGTCGCCCGCGTATGCGCGGACCAGGATGCCTGCGGCGTCGAACGCGTCCACCAGCCCCGCCAGCAGCTGGTCGTCTGCGCGGATCCACAGGAAGTTGCCCTGGCTCGGCTGCAGCGTCCAGCCCTGGGCTTCCAGTTCAGCGGTCATCCGCGCGCGCTCCTGCTTCACAGCAGACACCCGCGCTTCCACCTCCTCCCGCGCGTCCAGCGACGCGATCGCCGCCTTCTGGGCCAGCGCGCTCACGGCGAACGGCAGAGCGGTGCGGCGCAAACCTTCGGCGATTGCCGCCGTCGTAATGGCGTACCCGACGCGCAGGCCGGCAAGCCCGTAGGCCTTGGAGAAGGTACGCAGGATGCAGACGTTCGGGTACCGGCGGTAGAGCGCCAGGGAATCGGGGCCGCTGCCGGCGTCGGCGTACTCCACGTAGGCCTCGTCAATCACCACCAGGATGTCGGAGCGGACGGACTGCAGGAAGGCCTCGAGGCGGTCGTGGCTGATCGGCACGCCGGTGGGGTTGTTGGGGGTGCAGAGCAGGATCACCTTGGTGCGGCCGGTGACTGCGGCGGCCATGGCGTCGAGGTCGTGGCCCTCGGCGTCGTCCAGCGGGACGCGGACCGGCCGGGCGCCGGCCAGCTCCACCAGGATGGGGTACGCCTCGAAGGAGCGCCACGCGAAGACCACCTCGTCCCCGGCGTCGCACAGTCCGGTGATGATCTGCTGCAGGACGCCCACGCTGCCTGGCCCCACAGCTACCTCCGCGGCGGTGACGCCCAGGTGCCGGGCGAGCCGTTCGCGGAGTTCGACGGCGGCCATGTCCGGGTAGCGGTTCATCCTGCCGGCTGCCTCGGCCACCGCGGCGGTGGCTGCGGGCAGCGGCTCGTAGTGGCTTTCGTTGCTGGCGAGGGCGGCGATGTCCACGCCGGCGCTGCGGCGGCCAGGGACGTAGGCGGGAAGTCCGGTGACGGCGCTGCGGAGGGTGGGAAGCGCGGTTCTTGGTTCGGCCAGGAGTTGTTCGGGGCTCATGACGTCCGATCATGGAAGTGACCCGGGACACATTGCAAGGTACGCTCTGGTGCTTGGGACTTCTGCTCAACTTCTAGTACTTCTGGTGAAAATATGA
Organism: Arthrobacter sp. E1SS-5; assembly: GCF_057073715.1. Lineage (NCBI taxonomy): Bacteria > Bacillati > Actinomycetota > Actinomycetes > Micrococcales > Micrococcaceae > Arthrobacter > Arthrobacter sp. E1SS-5. The sequence goes on along the minus strand of NZ_CP172703.1, from coordinate 1,072,101 downwards.
CCATCGCGACCTCTCGCACCCTCGATTCGCTCGACGGCAGGATCATCCTTGCCCTGGACAAGGACCCCGAAGCCAGCGCCCTGGCACTCTCCCGGACACTCGGCGTCGCCCGCAACACCGTCCACGCCCGGCTGGCGCGGCTGGAGCGCAGCGGTGCGCTCCGCTCGTTCAGCCGACGGCTGGACCCCGCCGGGCTGGGCTACGAACTGATGGCGTTCCTCTCGCTGTCCATCAGCCAGACGCGGACCGGATCGGTGGAGAACGGGCTCGCCGCGATCCCGGAGGTCATTGAGGTGCACGCCACCACCGGCGACGCGGACCTCATGGCCAAGGTGGTGGCCCGCGGCACCGCCGACCTCTACCGCATCACCAACGAGATCCTGGAGATCGACGGGATCGAGCGGACCAGCACGGCCATCTCCATCCTGGAACTCATGCCGCCGCGGTACGACGGGCTGATCAGCCGGCTGTCCAAGGAGGAAGCCTCCTCTTCGGGCTAGCCCCTAATTCCTGAACACGAAACGTGGTAAGGGCACACACCCCCACGCGGCTGTTACCCTGCGCAAAGGCGCGGCCTAGGCCCGAAAGAGCCGCGCCGGCTCTGCCGTTGGCCCTGAAGGCACCTGAAGCGGGCCAGCCCGATAAAGCACAAAGGGGGCACCTGAAGGTGCTCCCCCTTTGTAATCTGCAAGACCTTCCGGAGCGCGCCTAACGTTTGCCAGCCCTGTTGATGAATACAGATTTCGGGCGGAGCGAGCTGACTTTGTGGATGGTCGAAATGCTTGGAAGGGATCGCATGAGCGTGGCTAGGGGTATGCCGGGGCCAGCATGGATTGCGACCCCTCCCGGGGAAGTGGCTTGGTCGAGGCTGAAGCTTGCCAGAGTGAAGTCAGCTGCCCAATCAGGTAAAGCGAGGGGTGTCGGGTAGAAGTAGAGTGCCAGCACTGATTCGACTCCGTACCCCGACAAGTCGACCAAAATCGCGTTGTTGTGATCCGAAGCAAACGTTAGTGGTTCCAACGCCTTGACGCCGCCAATACTTTCGGCACCAATTTTCGTCCGATCGTAGACGACGCCGTGAATCATCAGTGACTCGACCCCGGGGCGATCCAAGGTATGAATTACGTCCGCGGGCTTCTCCATGTGTTCCCAAGGAAATAGCCCTGGGAGACGGGCGGCAACGGAGAAAATCTGGACGGCATCAAGTTCATCGAGTGAAGGTAGATGGACGGTGTTCCTGCCGGCACCACCTACAAAACCCTGAGGCTGGACAGAGCTCATGCCTGACCGATGGTAGTGAAGCTTCGGCCTGTGCTCGCTACCTGTCTGGACATAACTTCCTTTGTCCGGGAGGAAGGTTCCGGGGCGCGGTGACAGCAAACGGGACGAAGTGATAACTCCCCAATTCTGCAAGTGGGGTAATACCATGATGCCGCCGTCTTTTTTGTCCACTGAAACGGACAACAACTTGCGGGTAGCGCGCTCCGAAAACAGCTTTATATGAACACCAAGGCTCCGTTGCCTTGAAAGTTTCTTCAAAGGTTGATGGACCACATTGCCCTCATGACTTTCTTGAGATGTCCGAGTACTGAGGCTATCCCTTCGAGAGCTACCCCGCCGCCAAGCCTGCGTGCATGAATGATGGCGTGTCAATGGCCATTAGTTCCTGCCCACGGGCGGCCATTTAAAGTGCCCGCCGGTGGCCAGTAAAACTGCCCGGTGATGGCCAACAGATCTGCCCACTGAAGGTTCTCGGCGGGGTTGGCCATTGTCGGGTGGTGTTAGTTCAGTTGGGTGACTCCTTTTCCGGCGAGGGCCTGGGTGAGGCGGATCGAGTCGCCGCTGGTTTGGCAGACGTGGGCGTGGTGCAGGAGCCGGTCCACGGTTGCCGTGGCGAGGGTTTTGGGCATCAGTTCATCGAACCCGGCGGGGTGCAGGTTCGAGGAGATCGCGACGGAGCGTTTCTCGTAGGCGGCGTCCACGACCCGGTAGAGTCCTTCGGCGGCGTCGGTGGCCACCGGCAGGAGCCCGATGTCATCGATCACGACGAGTTCCGCGCGCAGTATCCGGGCGACGGCTTTGGTGACGCTGTCGTCGGTGCGGTGTGCGCGGATGAGGGCGCCGAGGTCTTCGAGTCTGAACCAGGCAACGCGCATCCCGGCTTCGACGGCTTGCTGGCCGAGGGCTTCGAGGAAGAACGTTTTCCCGGTGCCGGAGGGCCCGCAGACGACCAGGTTCTCGCGTCGGGTGATCCATTCCAGCGTCCGGAGCGCTTGCTGGGTCGGCGCCGGGATCGACGAGGCCGCGGGGTCCCAGGCGTCGAAGGTTTTGCCGGTCGGGAAGCCTGCCGCCTTGCGTCGGGTGGCGAGCATGGACCGGGCCCGGCCTGCGGCTTCTTCGGTGAACAGTGCCTTGATGATCTCGGTTGGTTCCCAGCGCTGGGCGCGGGCGGTCGCGATGAGTTCCGGTGCCAGTGCCCGGGCGTGGGGCATTTTCAGTTGCCGCATCAGTGCTTCGAGGTCGGCCGGCAGGGCCGGGGCGGTGGTGTTCGTGGTGGTGACCGGGCTCATCGGCTCTGCTCCTTTGCGGGGGCGCTGGACGGCTCGGCGCCGAGGCCTGCCCAGGCGCTGGTGCCTTGGGTGAGGGACCTGGTTTCGTTAGCGGCGTGGGTGGTGGTGCGGCGGATGTTCGCGTTCAGGATGGAGGGCAGGTCGCCGTGGGCGAACCGGCCGTGCAGCGCGGCGTCTCCCAGGGCACGGTCCACGGACTCGGTCCCGGCGATCTTGGCCAGGGTCACGGCCTCGGCCATTTTCATGTTCATCCGGCCTGTTCCTGCAGCCGCGGCTTCCACGAGCCAGGTCTTGGCGCCGGCGCCGATGGCCAGGAACTCGGCTTCACCGGCGGTGCGTGCCTTCACGGCGTAGTCGCCCGGGGTTCTGGTACTGGTCCCTGGGAAGTGCTCCTCGATGACCGCGGGACTGCCGGGCCTTGCCCGGCCGTGGCGGGCGACTTCGACCGGGCCGGTCGGGCCGTGGTGGACGATGATGACCTGTTCGTCAGGGCCGGTGCCGTGGGAGCGGACGAACACCTTCGCGCCGAGCAAATGCGACGGCACCGAGTACTGGGCGTTCTCGAAGGAGACCATCGGGGTGTTCTCCGGGACTATACGGGCCAGCCCGAACGCGACCGTGTGCGCGGTCTCCGGGATCCGGTGCAGCCGGGCCGCTTCCTCCGCCAAAACCATTGCGGGTTTACGTCGGGTGGCCCGGTGTTCGCGGTTGTTGACCTCGTCCATGAACGCCTCGCAGGCGGCCTCCAGCTCGGCAAAGGAAGCGTAACCGGGCCTCAGGTTCGTGTCGGTGGGCACGAGGTCGGCTTTGGCCAGTTTCACCGACGCTTCGACTCCGCCTTTCGTTGCAGGGTCCGCGGGCTGGCAGGTCAGCACGGTGACCCCGTAGTGCCGGGCGAAGTCCAGGGTCTGCTGGTTCCGCACCGGAACCCCTGCGACATGGGCCGTTGTCACGGTTTTCTCGTTATCGGTCAGCACATACGTTGGTGCCCCGCCCAGAATCCGGAAGCACCGGTCCAATGCGGCGAACACGCTCGGCGCGGTCCGGTCCCGCAACGGGATCACGATCCGGAACCTTGAGAACGCCAGCCAGGCAACGAACAGAATGGTTTTTACGCCGCCGATCCGTGGCCCGTCGCCGAAGTCGTACTGCAGCCACATCCCAGGCTCGGTGATCCACGGCCGGTGCACACGGGTGTGTCCGAGCCGCCACGCGGCCTTGACCTGCGCGATCGCCCGGCGCGTAGACCGCTCCGACCCCCCGTAACCCAGACCGAGCAGCTTCTCGTGGGCCTTATCGGCGCGGATCCGGCCCTTGGACGCCTCCACCCATTCCTCGATCTTAGGCAGGTAAGCGTCCGTGCCCCTGGGCCGGGGCGCCGGTTCTGCAATTGGCCGGCCGGCGTCCCGCGCGGCGACGTGCCTGGCTACAGTGTGGTGCGAGCAGCCCGTGAGTTCCGCCGTGGCGCGCAACGATCCGGTCAGATCGTAGGCAGCAAGAATTTCCATGATTTCTCCGTCATGCTTCATACAGGGCCTCTTCCTGGGACGACATTTGGTGCGACTAGACACCGTCATCAAATCCCGGGGAGAGGCCCCCGCCGCTGAAGACGCGGCAGGTTCAGTTGAGGAAGTGGGCAGATCTCATGGTCACCGATGGGCAGTTCTACTGGCCGTCAGTGGGCATTTTCGTGGCCGCCTATGGGCAGTTTTTCATGGCCGCTAACAATGGCGGAGCTATGAGCTTCAGAAACCTCGCTACGAGAACGCAAATGGCACTAACAGTCTCGGTAGCGGAAGATGAAGACGATGAACTACCTCACCCATGACCGCCCCCTCTTGTTCGATACCCCCACTGGGATGCAGACGGGAGTCCTGACGACCTCCTGGCCTGTCGACAGGCCTCCCCTCACCGTACAATCCGGTGTCGCCTGGCACTACACCTCTCTATCCGCTCTGGATGGCATCGTGCGGAGTCAGGAGCTGTGGGCAACCAACTGGCGAGCCACGAATGACAGTAGCGAGTTTCGCCACGGCATCGGCTTCCTTGGAGATGCCTGGGCCGCCTTGGAGCAGGGTGGAGAGGTGGATGAGCGGACACGGGCGCTCCTAGCCGAAGCGGGACCGATCGAAAATTATGTGGAGTACTTCGATGACGTCCACATATTGTGTGCCGCGCGGGAACAGGACAGTCCGTACCAATGGAACTCTTATGCCGGTGGGTCTGACGGGGTGGCGCTGGCGTTGGATCTCAGAGTGCCGTTGGTTAGCGATGTGGATGATCGGCCGCGTCGACGTGAGGACCCTGAGCTTTTTGGAATGCAGTGGCTAAAGGTCATCTACTCCGAGCGGCAAAAGCGGCTAGCGGCTGCCAGGTTCGTGCGGGAAATCAATGAGGATGTCCGAGGCGGCATGGAAGTTACCGTGGAGACGCTAGTGGCCCTGAACGTCCTAACAGCACTGAATTTCAAGCACCAGGGATTCCGGCACGAGCGGGAGACTCGCTGTGTCGCGCTCTGCGCTGGTGTGGACCTGCGGCACATGCCCCAAACGCCCGCAAAGACCATTGTGCCCTGGAAGGGGTCGCCGAGTTATGGCGAGGAAAAACATCGCCCCTTGCCCATTACGGAGGTGATGGTTGGCCCGCGAACACCATCGGGGTCGGCCCAGCGGGTGCGTGAGGCGTTCCTGTCAGCAGGCCTTCAGGCCGTGCCAGTGACCAGAAGTAGCTTGCCCTTTCGGTAGCGGCAAGCATGAAGCATGAGAGGGTCCCACAGTCGGCAACGGCGACCTACTTTGATCGTTCCATGCGACACCAACCACACCTGGGCAGCAGGCGCCTGCTCCAGCCCAACTTGCCATTATCAGGATTGGTCTAGCTCTTAGTCCCACGGCTGATAATCTGCATTGGCCCCGCATTACATCGGATGCGGCATACGTGGAAAATTCATCATATTTGGGGGAACCGTGAAGGACATGGCCAAGAGCAGCGGCGGGCAAAAATGGCCGACTTGGAAAAAAGTCGCAATATTCGTGCAGCTTGGTGTGGCGGTGATTGGGACGTTGATCCTGCCCATCTCGTTTCTAAAGTGGGCGGAAGTTTCTCTTGCTGGTGGTGATCGGACGTGGGCAGACCGCTGGGAGGAGTTGTCCTACGGCGTGGTTGCCCTTGGCCCAACACTATTCGTAACAAGTTTTCTTGCGATGGCCAGCCAGTTTCTGCGGTTTGAGCGGTGGGTGGTCAGGGTTGGTGCGATTCTGTTGGCCGCTATCATCCTCGGTTTGCTGCTTCCGGTCGGACCGAAGATTCTTATATCGCTCGCACTGAGTCTTGTGGGTGTGCTTTATTCCGTGGCCGCAGACGCTTTCACTCCGGATAGCTCCGACAAAACAAAGAGCGATGATGACATGGGGGACGTTGACGGGTCGCAGGAGGCCATTGCAATGACTGAAGCAGCTGACGCCTCCGTCATCGCAGCTCAAACGGTTGAGGCAGACACTCCGAGTAGAGGTAAGTAGCCACCCTGGGGTCAAGGTGCGACTCCAGCCAAATGGAACCGCCCGCTGCATGTCTAACTTAGCTTTACCGGTGCGTCGCGGAACCAGCCGACAGGCGCCTTCTTCGGTTCCAGGTGATCCGGTTCGCGGTGTTCTTTCATGTCGCAGTTGTAAAGCGTATTCCTGCCGCCAAGCCCGCTTGCCGTGCAGGAAGGGCCCTCGGTCCAAATGTTCGGGACGCGTGCCACAACTGGGCGTTTTGTCACTCCATGTCACTCCTGCTGCTAAAAATCCCAGCTGAAATCTTGTCTCTTGCCGATTTCGTGGGCTGGCCCACACGCTTCCTCCATGACTTCACTTACCGTGTCCGGCCGTGTGGCAGAGGTTCTCAGCAGCTATGTCAGCGACGTCTTCGGCGTCATGGGTAACGGCAACGTCTACTTCCTGGACGCGGCAGAGACGCAGGGCCTGCGCTTCACGCCCGTCCGGCACGAGGGCGCCGCCATCGCCGCGGCCGACGCCTACTACCGCGCCTCGGGACGGCTCGCCGCGGGCACCACCACCTACGGCCCCGGCTACACCAACGCGCTCACCGCCCTCGCCGAGGCGGTCCAGGCGCAGATCCCGGTGGTGCTGGTCACCGGGGACGCACCCACCAGCGGCGTCCGGCCCTGGGACGTGGACCAGGCGGCCATCGCCGCCGGCCTCGGCGCGGCCACCTTCACTGTCACGCGCGACGCCGCGGGCGCCATCACCCGGCAGGCGGTGGAGCACGCAGTCACCCGGCGCACCGCCGTCGTGCTCGCCATCCCGTACGACCTCGCGGCACTCGAGGCTGGCGACGAGGAACTTCCGGAGCCGGCGGCTTTGAAAGTGACGGACGACGGCGGCACGGACCTTTCGCGGGTCGCCCGCCTCCTCGCCGGTGCCAGGCGGCCGCTGATCCTGGCCGGCCGGGGAGCGCACCTCGCCGGAGCCGGGCCTGAACTTCGCGAACTCGCCGACCGGCTCGGCGCACTGACCGCCGGAACCGCCCTGGCGCTCAACCTCCTCAATGGCGAGGGGTACCTGGGGGTGGCCGGCGGTTTCGGCACCGACAGCGCAGCCGGGCTCATGGGCGAGGCCGACGTGGTCCTGGTTGCCGGGGCGAGCCTGAGCCCGTTCACCATGCGGTTCGGGCACCTGCTGGGGCCGGATGCGACCGTTGTGCAGATCGATACGGCGGTGGAACCGACGAACCCGCGGGTAGATGTGTTCGTTCAGGCGGATGTGAAGGTTGCTGCTTCGCGGCTTCTGTCCCTGGTTGATGGCGAGGCTGCTGCCGGCGCGTGGCGCGCTGAGGCTTCGCGGCGGCTGGATGTTGGGCCCGGCCATGCTGCCGGTTCTACTTCGACCGTGGACGGGCGGCTGGACCCCCGCGCTCTCGCAACCGCGCTGGATGCAGTGCTGCCGGAGCGCCGCACGGTGGTGCAGGACGGCGGGCACTTCATCGGCTGGGCGCCCATGTACTGGAACATCCCGCGGCCGCAGGACCTGGTGATGGTGGGCACCGCGTACCAGACCATCGGTCTGGGCCTTGCCAGCGCCGTCGGGGCGGCCCGTGCGGTGGAGGACGACCGCACCCTGGTGTTGGCCTCCGGCGACGGCGGGTTCCTGATGGGCCTGTCCGACCTCGAATCGCTGATCGGCGCCGCACGCAGCGCGATCGTGGTGATCTACAACGACGCCGCGTACGGGGCCGAGATCCACCAGTACGGCTCGCAGGGTCTGACCGAGAAGCCGATGCTGATTCCCGAGGTGGACTTCAGCGGCGTTGCCCGGGCTTTGGGTGCCGAATCTGCGGTCATCCGCTCGCTGGATGACCTGTCAGCGCTGCAGGAGTGGATCAACGCCGGCGCTCGTGGGACTTTCGTCGCAGACTGCCGGATCACGTCCAGCGTCCGGGCGCCCTGGCTTACCGAGTGGATGGCGGCCTCGCACGCAGCGAAGGCAGCTGTAGCGGGTTAGTCGACTGGCCCAAAGTTCGATGACATCCTGATTGAGCCAAGCGAAGTTTGAGAGTTTGCCAGCCGACTTGATGAGGAGGACGCGTGGAAGAGGAAGAGCCCTGGTACTCCAAACTTCGGAAGCAGTGGAAGCCGGAGCGGGTGAACTTGTTGATGATCGCTGAAAGCGCCCCAGCTGATGGTGGCAATGCTGTGAATCGCAACTTTTTCTATCGATCCGACCGGCTTGGTCCAGACAATTTGTTCCGCGGAGTGGTTGCCGCGATGTACGGGACTACGAACGACGTCTTGAAACATAGCGGTAAGCGTCCATGGTTGGAACGTCTCCGTGATGACGGTTTCTATCTCATTGACCTCGCTTCTCACCCGGTCAATAGGCTAGGGACGGCCGAGAAGCGCCGAGTGCTGAGAGATTCCGTTGTAGATTGCGTTGCCCGAACAAGGCAACTCGACCCGGCTGGCGTGGTTATCGTAAAGACAGATCTATTTCCACTACTTTCTGTCCCCTTGGTTGAGGCCGGCCTTCCCCTACTGCACGACAGACCTATTCCTTTTCCTCTCGGACACACTCGTGCGGAGTTTGTCGCAAGATTCGACGCGGCCCGATCAGACCCCTCGGTAGAACCTGGGTCCGATCGCACCTGACAATGCACATGAGGTCAGACGACGGACCGCCTCCCTTATTGCAGAGAACAAAGCGCCTACCTCTGGCCGGGAGAGGTCTCGTATCCCAGGGGACGGAGGACAGTTTCTGTGGATCGATTTGTCCAAGACTGTATCCAGCACCGACTAGCATCACTGACATCGTTTACGACTGCCGGCCGGATGCCCGTCAACTATCGTCGCTGTTACGTCATAAGCCACTGAGTCCGTGGGCGGATCGAGCCTCCAGCATCCGTCAGTCACTATGACGCCGACCAACGGGACGTCTTCTCCGCCGCTTTGGACATCCGCTGATCCAGCATTTTGGTCGGTGCTGGGCCCGGTTCCCAATGGCGTCCTTGTCTCCGCCGCAAGCTGCGTCGCATCTTCCGTAACGAGCGGGACCTCGAGCTGGCCCCTCTTCGTGCGATGCCAGCGCCGCACGAGCTGTTTGCCTCCGGGAAGTACCTTGCTACGCCACAGCTCCTTCGCCTGCGGGATGACGACGTTCTGGGCGAAGGGTATTACAAGATTGTCGACGCCAAGATTGGCAATTTCGGCGTATTCCTTGTGACGCAGCTCCTCGGCCTCTTCTTGGCGCCTGAGCCTTGCCTCATGTTCGCGGTTCAGCCACTCGTCGAACTCGCGATCGGCCTCGGGTTCGTTTGCTGGCTCTACAAGCCTAGGATTGCGGTATTGGGTGATAAGGGAACCGTCAGCGTTCCGAGCCCCACCCGAGCTTAAAGAGTCAAGGGGTATGAAATTTCCGTCCTTGTCGTACTGCGCAACGTCAACCAGCACTTGCCGAAACTTGGACTTATCACTACTCATTGCCCCTCCAATGGCTCAGGCTGAGCCTATACCTTGAGGTGGCCGGGGCCTAGCTATTCGCAAATTCATGATGAGTCCGCCTCTGCGTACTTGCCTTAAGGTGCCGACTGCTTCCACACCCATAAGAACTGGTGGACAAGTGGAGGTGCCGAGATACTCCGATCAACAAGCTGGAATGCCTTATCGTCCGGAGAGGGAAACCCCGCATTAAGATAGTGGTTCCAGCGCCCAGTAATCCGATGCAGGCAGTTGTGTCTTCCTTATCGGGACGGGACTGACGACGGCTCCTACAGCCGCCGCCACATCGGAAACGATTCCCGCATCCGCTCCACCGTTTCCAGCGACACCTCGACTGCGCGGTCTGCAATGGCTGCCCGTCGCGGCTGGGAAAGCATGCAGGTTGCTTCCAAGGCCATCGACTCACTGACCAACTGATCCGCGCCTGCCGGACTCCGTCCTAAATTACAGCGGCGGCCCGCTTGCCAAAGTGCCTGACTCCTACGGGAACCGGCTTAGGATTTCCTCCATGAGGATTGCCGTCGCAGGGGGAACCGGTACCGTAGGCCGCCACGTTGTGGCCATTGCCAGGGACGGCGGGCACGACGTGGTCAGCCTCAGCCGCGCGGAAGGTGTGGATCTGGTCAACGGGCGCGGCCTGGACCAGGCGCTCCAGAGTGTGGAAACGGTCATTGATGTCACCGGCATCCAGACCCTGTCCACGAAGAAAGCCGTGGACTACTTCACCAACGCCACCCAGAACCTGCTGGCGGCGGGGACAAAGGCCGGTGTGAAGCACCATGTGGCGCTGTCCATCGTGGGCATCGATAACGCCAATTCCGGACTGTACGCCGGCAAGCTGGCGCAGGAAGCCGACGTCCGGCACGGCGGCATCCCCTGGAGCATCCTCCGGTCCACCCAGTTCCACGAATTCGTGCCAATGTCCATCAAGACCGCCTCTCTGGGGTCGTTGGTGTTTGTGCCCCAGATGCGCACCCAACCGGTCGCGGCAGAGGAGGTGGCCGCCGCCCTGGTCGACGCGGCTGAAGCGGGGCCGAAGGGACGGCTACCGGACCTCGGTGGCCCGCAGGCTGAACACCTGAAGGACCTGGTCGCGGCCTATCTGGCGAAGACGGGGCAGAAGAAGCGGATTGTCCAGCTGCGCCTCCCCGGCCCCATGGGCAAGGCAATGCGCAACGGTAACCTGATCCCGGCGCCGGGCTCCGCCGTCGGACGCCAAAACTTCCGGGAGTGGCTCGAAGCCACAAGCCCGCCATAGGAGCCAGCCCAGTCTGCACTCGCCCCGCCGGCGGCGCATCTATCCGGCCGGCGCAGCGTCACCGGCCGGGACAAGCCGGAAAGTGAACTCGGTGTCTGTTCTTTCGAGCGGGCTGAAGCTGATGTCTGCTCCCTTGGTGGGCAGCGACAGAGGAGTCCTGACCGGACGCCCATCGCACGGCACCCGGACCGGGGCCAGGACCTCGGCGCCCGTCGTCGTCGCCACGGACAGCTGGGCAAAGGAGGCTCCCGCGCAGACGAAGTCCAGGTTGTACCGGCCCGGCTCCGCCATAAGCGTGCCCTTAGTGGTTCCGTTTGCAATGTTCGTGCCGCGCAGCTCACCCCGTTCCGGCGGCTGGAGCAGCTGGCCTGACCACTCCGACAAGTCCTCAAGTTCCGAGAGCCTGGGGTCCGGGTTGGGCTGGATCCTGACGCCGGTGGCGGACGGTTTCCCGGTGCGGGGGATGGCGCTGATGGTGACCGGCCCGCCGTCGTGCCTGAAGAACCGGTCCAGCGCGGAACTGCACCTGAACTCGGAAGCCTCCGGGACGCCGTCGTCCCGCACAATGGTGAGCTTGGCACCATAGACCCCCGCGCACGCACCGGTGACCATGTAGTCCCCCGGCGCCAGTACCAGGAACAACTTTCCCACCGGTTCCGCTTCCGATGGCATGCCTGGGTCAGTTGGCGGGGCACCGAGGAGCCGTGCCACCTCCGCCATGTTCTCCTCAAAGGAGCGCTGCTGTGGCGTTACGGTGGCGGTCGGCGACGGCCCACGTTCGTCCGGGCCCGTGTATTCACACCCGGCAAGGACCAATACCGCAACCGCACCTGCAAGAACGGCGCCCCGGCGCCGGCCCGGCTTTCCCCCAAAAGCTGACATGGTCCGAGTCTAGGGCCTGAACCCCTGCCAGGCCCGGCGTGCGATATGCCACTTCCCCGCTCGATCCGGAATAGCCCGGCCAAGCCAACTGGTTGTCGCAGTCATGAAGGCAATCACTTACAGCGAATACGGAAACCCTGACGTCCTCGAGTACGGCGAGCAGCCGATGCCCAAGGTGGGGCCCGGGATGGTCCTGGTCAAGGTCAAGGCAGCCGCGGTGAACCCGGTGGACTGGAAGATCATGTCCGGCGGGCTGGACGGCGCCATGGACCTGCAGTTCCCCGCGATCCCCGGCTGGGACGTGGCCGGCGTTGTGGAGTCGGTGGGGATCGACTCCCGGCAGTTCCAGCCCGGCGACGAGGTCATCGCCTACGGCCGCAAGGACTACGTGCACGGCGGAAGCTTTGCCGAATATATCGCCCTGCCGGAGCGGGTCCTGGCGAAGAAGCCCGCGGCGCTTGATTGGAACGAATCGGCCGGACTGCCGCTGGCCGGACTTACCGCCTACCAGGTGCTCAACCGGCTGGGTCTGAAGTCAGGCGAGAGCGTGCTGATCCACGGCGGAGCCGGCGGTGTGGGTTCACTGGGCATCCAAATCGCAGTCGCCTTGGGCGCCAAGGTCATCGCCACCGCATCGGAGAAGAACCACGAGTTCCTCCGCTCCCTGGGCGCTGAGCCCGTCACCTACGGAGACGGACTCGCAGACCGCGTACGCGCCCTGCGCCCCGACGGTGTAGAGGTGGTGGCGGACTTCGTGGGCGGAAACCTTGAAGCCACACTGGCGGTCCTGGCCGACGGCGGCCGGCACGCCTCCATCGCCGACAGCGACGTGGAAGAGCACGGCGGCCAGTGGATGTGGGTCACCCCCGTAGGTTCCGACCTGCAGGACCTGGCTGACCTGGCGGACAGCGGCAAGCTCCGCGTTGAGGTTGCCGGGGTCTTCCCGCTGGACAAGGCCGCCGATGCCTTCCGGTCCAACATGGAAGGCCATACCCGCGGCAAGATCGTGATCTCAGTGGACCAGGACTCCTGACCCGCTAACTGCTTGACCGAAGGCTCCGTCCCCACGGGGATGGAGCCTTCGCCATGCCCTTCTTTCGTGAGAGGCTGGGAAAAACTCACATGGGGGACACTGTGAATATTGGTTGGATGCTGCTCAACGCGGCAGTTTTGATTGTGCCGATCGCCATCGGCGCCGCGTTCTTGTACTGGATCATCCGGCTGGGCGTGAAGCACGGCCTGCGTTCGTACTACGCGGAGCGCAGCCAGAAGGTCACCATCGACCGCTGAAGCCGGGACTACCCCCGCATCTGCAGGTCCGCCCACACCAGACGGTGGTCGCTGCTGGGGAACGGGTAAACACCGGTCAGCCGTGACAGCGGATCCCCCTGGGACGGCCAGAACACCCCGGCGTCCAGCACTTGCGTCCCCCGTGACGGCAGCACGTAGTCCGTGCGCAGGTTCCCCGGCGCGGAATCCGCGAAGTCCGCCGTGTCGTACCGGGGGTCACCCTTCTGGCCGGCGTTGGCCCCGCCCTGCAGCACCGCCGCTTCCGGTCCGCCGGCGGAGGTGGGCAGCGGGTCAACGATGCGTTTGGAGCCGAGGAGCTGCGTGATCGCGGAGTCCACGGAGTCGCCGTCGAACGGGTCCGCGTTCTGGTCCCCCACGATGACGAACGGTTCGCTGGGCCGCAGCCCGCGCTTCTGCCCCTTGTCGTCAACGATGTAGTTCCCCTGGCCCGGTGTGACATAGTCAGCCCAGAAGCGGATTTCGTCGTGGTTGCGGCGGCCGTTCCGGTCCTCGGGGCCGTCGAAGGTGGGCGGCGTGGGGTGCGAGGCCAGAACGTGCACTGTTTTGCCGCCCACCGTCACCGGGACGTCCCAGTGCGACTTGCTGGACAGGCGCACCGCCTCAAGTTCCTCCTTGGAGTACCAGCCGGCCGGCTCCGGTGTGGCCGGGTTGTCCGGCAGCAGTGCCCCGGGCATGTCCTTCCACAGGAAGTTCCGGAACGTCCTGACGCTTTCCGTGTCGATGGGGTGCTTCGAGAGGATGGCCATTCCGTACTGTCCCTCGAAGGCACCGAAGCCAAGGGCATCGTCCCCGCCGCCCACTTTCCCGTCGTTGTTGAGGTCAAAGCCGGACGGAACGCCCGTGTTGGACGGTGCCACAAAGGCGTAAGGGTAGTCGACCGGAGCGGCACCGTTCTGCCCCTTCGCCAGGTAGTTCTTGCGGAAGAGGTCCACCGCCCTGTTGTCCGGCACGTAGTCGAACTCGTTGAGCAGGATGACATCCGGGTTCGCCCGCTGGATGACCTCGGCCACGGTGCGGGCTTGGGCATTGTCCGGAGTGGAAAGGTCCGTTTCCAGTTCGCCCGCGTGGGCCCGGTTGAGCGACAGGTTGTAGGTTGCCACCCGCAGATCCCCGGCCTGGCCTTTGCCGGGTGCGGCGTGCCCCGGCGCTGCGAGGCCGGCGGTGAGGCTGGCGGCGGCAGCTGCGGCGGTGAAGGCGGCGGTCAGAATGCGTCTGGTGGACATGGTGCTCCTTGGCGGCGGAATAGGGCGGCGCGTTCAACTAAGCCTCCAAGGTGACCAGCAGGCATCCACCAGCCGAACGGGGACCGGCGGGCGGGAGCCGCGCCGTGGACAGCGCCCAAAGTAGGGCATTTCTCCCCTGCGCCCAGGCTGCCTCCGGGTTTACCGTGATTCGCATCAGCGTCCACCGCCGTCGAGGAGTTGCCATGGCCGGGTTTGTGCAGATCATCGAATTCACGTCCTCCCGCATCAAGGAGATCGAAGAGCTGGGCCGTCCCTCCCGAACCGAGGGAAGCACGGCGCCCACGTTCCGCCGCATCGTCGCCACGGCGGACAGGGACCATCCGGGGCACTACTTCACCATCGTGGACTTCGACTCCTTCGACTCGGCCATGGAGAATTCCGGCCGGCCGGAGACCTCGGAGTTCGCTGCCAGGATGGCAGAACTGTGCGACGGGCCGGTGACCTTCCACAACCTGGACGTCATGTGGCAGGACGCCGGAGAAGGAACGGGCAACGGCTAGCAGCAGGACATCCCTTCCGTGCGCCCCGAGACGGACCCCGCCCGTGCCGACCTTATTCTGGACTTCGGCGCGCTGGCGTCCGCCCCGCTGGCAACGGCTGGCGGCAAGGCCCTCAACCTCGGCAAACTTGCTGCAGCCACTCTCCCGGTGCCGCCCGGCTTCTGCCTGACCACCGCCGCCTACCGTCTGGCCGCACCGCAGGAGCTGGCTGAGATTGCCGCCCGCCTGGACGGCATTAACGGCTTTGACCAGGAAGAACAGCACGACGACGGAAGCGGACTTCCGGAGGAAGAACGGAACCAGCTCGCACGGTCAGCCCGGGAGACGATGCGGGCAGCCCCGGTACCGCCCGCCGTCGATACCGCCGTCCGCGACGCCTACGCCGCGATGGGCGGCGGACCGGTGGCCGTGCGCTCGTCGGCGACCTCCGAGGACCTCCCGTTCGCCAGCTTCGCCGGGCAGCAGGACTCGTTCATGGACGTCACCGGGGCCGGCGCCGTCGTCCAGGCCGTCCGGAACTGCTGGGCCTCACTCTGGACTGACCGCGCGGTGGCCTACCGCGCAGCCAACCGCATCAGCCAGCGCGAGGTGAGCCTCGCCGTCGTCATTCAACGCATGGTTCCCGCCGCCACGGCGGGCGTGCTATTCACCGCCAACCCCGTCACCGGCACGCGGACCAGGACCGTCATCGATGCCACCTCGGGCCCGGGGCAGGCCGTGGTGTCCGGGGCGGTCAATCCGGACCACTTTGTCCTGGACACGGCGTCCGGGCGGGTCCTGCAGCGGCCGCAGGACGGCGCACCCACCCTGACCGACGTGCAGCTACGGGAGCTGGCATCCCTCGGCAGCGCCGCCCAAAAGCTGCTGGCCGCGCCCCAGGACGTGGAATGGGTCATCGACGGCGGCGGCAAGGCGTGGCTGACCCAGTCGCGGCCTATCACCACCCTGTATCCGCTGCCGGAGGAAGCAACACCCGCACGGGCCGCCGACGGGCAGACCCGCGCCTACCTCTGCGCCACCCTCCTGCAGGGGCTTACCCGCCCCATCACGCCCATGGGCCTGTCCGTCCTGGGCATCATGCGGAACACCAAGGGGCCGTGGAAATACGCGTGCCCGGGACTGCGCCTGTATGTGGACCTGACGCCGGTGATGCGCAACAAGTACGGCCGCCGGTGGCTGCTGCGCATGCTGCCGCTGGCGGACGGCAGGTCTGCGGCGGTCTTTCCCGCATTGCTGGAGGACCCCCGGTTCAGCGTTGTCCGGTCCACTCCCGGCAGGCGGGGCAGAACGCGCCGCGGCGGGACGCCGGCAGCGGCAGGGCAGGCGAAGGCGGTCGCCGGAATCAGCAGCCTGTGGACGATCGTTGCCCTTTTTCCCGCCATGGCCCGGGCAGTTCTGCGGCCGGAAGCGGAACTGCGCCGGGCACGGCGGTACCAGAAACAGTTGGAAACCCTGCTGAAACTGGCAGAACCGGCCACGCCCGAGCAGCGGCTGCAGCACGCGGAGGGCGTCCTGGGCAGTACGGTTGACGGGATCATCGAGTCCTCCCTGCCGGGTCCGTCCGCCGGGTACGTGATGCTGGCCGCCGCCCGCAGGCTGCTGCGCGGGATCGCCAAGCCGCGCGAGCTGGAGGCAGTGCTGCGCGGGCTGCCGCACAACGTGACCACCGAGATGGACCTGGAACTGTGGCGCCTGGCCGTGGCGGTTAGCGAGGACGCGGACGCCCGGCACGTGTTCACGGAGCTGCGGCCGCACGAGCTCGCGGCGCGTTACCGGGCGGGCACCCTCCCCCGGGTTGCCCAGGAGAGCCTGCACGGGTTCCTGGGCAGGTACGGCCACCGCGCCGTCGCGGAGATCGACCTCGGCATGCCCCGGTGGGCGGAGGAACCGGACCACCTGCTGGGCATGGTGTCGAACTACCTCCGCGTGCAGGACCCGGAGCAGGCACCGGACCGCCAGTTCGCCCGCGCCGCCGCCCACGCCGATGAGCGCGTCCGCGAACTGGTGGGCAAGGCCACGGCCCGGAGCCGGCTGCGGGGGCAGCTGCTGGCGCTGAGCCTGCGCCGCGTACGGCAGCTCTCCGGGCTGCGGGAACTGCCCAAGTTCTACATCGTGCTGGTGATGGCCGAGATGCACCGGCAGCTCGACGCCATCGGCGCCGAGCTGGCGAAGGCCGGCTCCATCGCCGCCGCCGGCGACGTCTTCTTCCTGGACTTCGACGAACTGCGCGTGGCCCTTCGCGGGGCGGACCTCCGGAAGCTGGTGGCGGAGCGCCGCCGGATGTACGGCGTCGAGCTGCGGCGCCGCCACGTCCCGCGCCTTTTGCTCTCGGACGGCACCGACGTGGAGGCTGCCGCGGCGGCCCGGACCGCCGCGCTTTCCCAGGCTGCCGCCGTCGACCGCCTCACGGGGACGCCGGCGTCGGCCGGCACCGCCACAGGCAAGGCCCGGGTGATCCTGGATCCCGTGGGCGCCCACGTGGAACCGGGGGAAATCCTGGTGGCCCCCTCCACCGATCCGGGCTGGACCCCCTTGTTCATGACGGCAGGAGCGTTGGTCATGGAGATGGGCGGTGTCATTTCCCACGGTGCGGTGGTGGCGCGGGAGTACGGGATCCCCGCCGTGGTGGGCGTCGCCGACGCCACCACTCAGCTGCGCGACGGCCAGGTGGTGACAGTGGACGGGGCCACCGGCACTGTGACGTGGTGACGCCGCGCTGGGTAGCAATAAACTCCCGGAACCTCCCGCCAGGACGGGACTTAAGCCCTGTTTCGACCGGCCGGTCCGGTCCTAGACTTAAAGCGCCTGCAGGTAACCATCAGATGACGCCGGGTTGTTCAGGACATGGGAATGTCCGAGCCTTCTCTTAGCGAGATCGCAAAGGTACCTGCAGGTTTTGTGTGTCCTGGAATCCGTTCGCGAAAAGCCTGCCGGCACCGGGACTTAGGCCCTTGCGGCGTGCTGCAAGCCATCCCGCGGAGCCGGCAGCCCGCCGTCGTAATTTCCGACGGCGGGACGTGCCTCAGGCGCCTGACCGCCCTACTGCCCCGGCGCCCGGTAGGACGGCGTCTTCTTCACCGCTTCGTCGAGGTCCTCCACTGTGAGGAGCGGCTTCAGCCGGACGTTGACGTTTCCGGTCGAGTTGATGAGCAGCGACAGTGCTGCCGCACTCGCATCATCGGGCGCCTCGAAAACGCCCAGCACGTCGTAGTACCCAAAGGCGTAATAGAAGCTCTCCAGCGTTCCACCCACGGATTTCAGCGCCTCCGACAGGGCATCGCGCCGGGCGGTGCCGCCTTCCCGCATGAGCCCCTGGATGCCCTGTCCCAGGTACGTCGCTTCAAACATATACTTCGGCATGGCCTTTCCCTTCCGGCATCTCCACTGCGGCGCTGCACCCGCGAAATGTGAATGCTTGACGCCGTTAACGCGGACCGTATGCCCCGGCTCAGGGGCAGTCAATGCACCGGCATACCCAATAGCAGAAGTGGGGCAGGGCGCCCCACGTACGGAGGTTCAACTCTCGGAAAGGACAGTGGCCGCCTGGGCCGTTCGGCCCTAGCAACGGGCCGGGGCCGGGACGACGCTGGAACAGGTAGGCGTCGGGGCTTTCGCCCGCGTGCCCTGCGCTGATCCGCTTTCCTGAGCGCGGGCTCAAAGGACTTCCGATCATGTCTGTTGCAGGAGGACGGCTCCCCCGCCGCCGTCGGGCGCCGGCGCTCGAAGGCCAACACAGTGACGCGCTGCGCACCGGCCTCCTCGCCGCCGGGCCGCTGTCCTCGGTGCTCTATGTGGTGTTCACCGACGGCATCGCGGCATCCCAGTGGGCAGGGTACCGCCGCAGCGAACAGATGGTGAGCGAACTCTTCGCCGTCGGCTCCCCCGGCTACAGCGTCACGGCCCCGTTCACCTGGCTCTACACGGTGGTGTTCACGGCCTTCGGCGTGGGCGCCTGGATCTCGGTCCGCGGCAAGCGCGCCCTCCGCATCGGCGCCGGACTGCTGATCGCCTACGGGCTGTGGAACATCATGGGCGCCATCTTCCCGCTCCGGATCGGTGACGACACCTCCATCCCCATGCACATCGTGGTCACCAACATCCAGCTCGCCCTCATGGTCGCCGCCATGTGCTTCGTCGCGGCAGGGTTCCACGGCTGGATGCGCGTCTACTCCATCGTCTCGCTCGCTGCCTCCGCGCTCCTGGGCATCATCGCGTTCATGGCAGCCCCGGGACCGAACCTGGTACTCGGCATCAGCGAGCGCATCAGCATCGGTGCATTTCTTCTGTGGGTGGCAGTCCTGGCGTTCGTGCTGTGGAAGCGGACGACGGCGGCGGGCGGCAAGGCGGAACCGTCATGACATACGTCAACGGACTCGGCGACGTGCAGGCGGGAGACATACCCACCGCCGGCGGCAAGGCGGTGGGGCTCGGCGGCCTCATCCAGGCCGGGCTTCCGGTCCCGCCTGGGTTCGTCCTCACCACGGACGCGTACTCGGCGTTCGTCACGGAGAACAATCTGGGGCAGGCCATCCAGGAGCTGGCCGACCTCCCGTCCGACGCATCACCGGAGGACTATGAGCACGCCTCAGCGCTGATCCGGACCCTGTTCAGCAAAGGCGTCATGCCCCCGGCCATCGAAGTCGAGCTGAAGGACGCCTACCAACTCCTCGGCGGTGGAAACACGGCGGTGTCCGTCCGCTCCTCCGCCACCGCCGAGGACCTCGCCTCCGCCAGCTTCGCCGGCCAGCAGGAAACCTACCTGAACGTCCGGGGCCTCGAAGCGCTGGGCACGGCGGTGATCAACTGTTGGGCCTCGCTTTGGACGGCGCGTGCCATGTCCTACCGTGCCCGCGAAGGGGTGCTGCCGGACCAGGTGCGCCTCGCCGTCGTGGTCCAGCAAATGGTGGAGGCCGACGCAGCCGGGGTGATGTTCACCGCCAACCCCGCGAACGGCCGGCGTGACCAGACGGTGATCAGCGCGGCCTGGGGCCTGGGCGAGGCCGTGGTCAGCGGGGCAGTCACCACCGACGACCTAACCATTGAGACCACCACCGGCAAAGTCCTCACCCGGCAGACGGCCGACAAGGAACTCATGACCGTCCTGACGGAGAACGGAACGGCGGAGCAGAAGGTGGCGGAAGCCCGCCGTCGTGCGCCTGTCCTGGACGATGCCCTTGCAGCCGAGCTTGCCGGCTACGGGCAAAGAATTGCCGACCACTTCGGCGCGCCGCAGGACATCGAATGGGCGCTGGCGGACGGCCAGTTCTTCCTGCTCCAGTCCCGGCCCATCACCGCACTGCCAGAACCCGCCGCCGACATCCCCACCGAATGGCCGGTCCCCTACCCCAGGGGCCTCTACTTCCGGGCGAGCATCGTGGAGCAGATGCCGGAGCCGCTCTCCCCGCTCTTTGCAGACCTCATCGACGGCTCGGTGTCCCGCTCCATCTCCGCCCTGATGAACGACGCACTGGGCCAGCACTCCCTGCGCGAGGGCGACGTCCGCTTCCCCACCATCAACGGCTACGCCTATTACTACTACCGCACCTGGCCCATGCTGCGGATGACGGCCCGGACGATCCCTGCGATGCGCGCACTGTTCGGCGGCGAGGCGCACATGGGCATCAACGGCTGGCGCGACTATTCGCATCCACGCTACGAACGGATCATCAAGGACTGGTCCGTGAAACCGCGCGCGGAGCTTCCCGGCGGGCAGCTCCTTGCCGGCATGCAGGCACTCCTGGACGCCGGCACCGTCTACTACACCGCGGTGCAGTCCGTCATCCCAATGGCCGACATGAGCGAACTCGCCTTTCGCGGCTTCTACAGGACCGTCCGGCGGGAGGGCGATCCCCCGGCCCAGGAGTTCCTCTTGGGCTTCGACAGCGAACCGATCCGGGCGGAGAAGTCGCTGTACGACCTGGCAGGGTGGGCGCGCAGCGATCCCTCGCTGGTGAAGGCTTTGCTGGAAAGTACGACGGCGGAACTCGCCAAGTGCCTGCGCACCGGTTCCGCCCCGGCCGGGGTGGAGGACGCCATCTGGCAGGAATGGCGGATCACCTTCCAGGAGCATCTGGCCCGTTACGGCCACGCGGTCTACAACCTGGATTTCGCCAGCCCGGTTCCCGCCGACGACCCGACCGCGCAGCTGGAGACGGTGAAGTTCTACCTCCGCGGGCAGGGCACCGACCCGCACGAGCGGCAGCGGCTGCTGACGGAGCGGCGGGAGTCCATCACCCGCGGGGTGGCTTCACGGCTGGGTCCGCGGCGGCGGGCACTCTTCTTACGTCTGCTGAAGTGGGCACAGGAGACGGCGCCGGCCCGCGAGGACGCTCTGGCCGACGTCGGGCTTGCCTGGCCGTTGCTGCGGCGGATGCTGCTGGAGCTGGGGCGGCGGCTGGTTGCTTCTTCTGTTATCGCTGCGGCGGACGACGTGTTCTGGCTGCGCTTTTCAGAGCTGCAGAGCGCGGTGGACTTCGGGCTGGCGGAACCGGAAGCCGGCGTGGCCCTTGCCGGAGCGTCCCGTCCGGTCCGTGCTGCCGTCGTGGAGGAACGCCGGATGCTGTGGCGCGGGCAGGCGAAGGCCGCCGCCCCGCAGATGCTTCCGCAGAAGGCGTGGATGGAGAAGGCGTTCGGTTCGATGATGCCGGGAGGCCCGCAGCAGCAGGCCGGCGACGTGATCAAGGGGACCGGCGCGAGTGCCGGCCGGGTGACCGCGCCGGCCCGGGTCCTGCGGGGGCCGGAGGACTTCGGCCGGATGCAGCCCGGCGAGGTGCTGGTGGCCCGCATGACCACCCCCGCATGGACGCCGCTGTTCGCCATGGCGTCCGGTGTGGTGACGGATGTGGGAGGTCCGCTCAGCCACAGTTCCATCGTGGCCCGCGAGTACGGCATCCCCGCGGTCCTGGGAACCGGCGTAGCGACGCAGCGGCTGGCCGACGGCCCAAAGGTGAGCGTAGACGGCGACGCAGGGACGGTCACTGTCGTGTGAAGCCCTGGCCGCCATGCGGCACCCAGTACGCGGACGCCGCCGCACTCGTCTGTGTCGGCCAGCCGCGGTACCGTGTCTGGCATGAGCACCCAGGACACCCCGGCCCAGATCGGTGACCTCCCTCCCCTCGGCCGGCCCGCCAATACGGCGCTGCTGCAAGCAGACATCACGACTCTCAGCAAGATCGCAAACCACTCGCGCAAGGAACTGCTCGCCCTTCACGGCGTAGGACCCCGCGCCATCCGGCTCCTCGAAGCGGCGCTCACAGAGCATGGGCTCGCATTCAACGAGCCCACGTAGGAGTGGCCGTTTCTAACAAATGCCGCACCAGGTCTGCCGCGAACCTGGCAGGCGGTCCCGGAGAGGAGCCAAACCGGCGCCGCGCTGTCTAGCGTTGAGGGCACCTTCACCGGGCAACCGAGACAGATACTTCTTGTCGCTATAGTTCGGCCCATGATCGTTTGGCTCAATGGCACCCACGGAGCAGGAAAGACAACGACCAGCGCATTCGTGCAGCAATTGCTGCCTGGGTCGCGCGTGCTCGATGCCGAGAAAGTTGGTGAGGTGCTCATGGACATCAAGCCGGGACTTCCTGCCACGGACAACTTCCAGCATTGGGAGCCGTGGCGGCCGCTCGTTATCGAAACCGCTCGGCGCGTTCTCGAATACACCGGAGGCACACTGGTGATGCCGATGACTGTCTTAGTCGAGAGCTATTGGAGGGAGATCAGAGATGGTCTCGCTGGATACGGCATACCGATCCGGCATTTCGTGCTCCATGCCGATCAGGAGACACTCCGCGACCGCATCCAGAACGACCAAGTTCTCGGTCCCTCGACGTTCCGCTTCGCGTACTTGGAGCCCTATGCTGAGGCAGCCCGCGGTTGGCTGCACGATGAAGCCGAAGTCATCGACACCACACACATCACACCGGAACAAGCAGCCCGGCAGATCGCGAATTCTGTGCTTAGTTTCTGAGAGCGCGGAAATTGCGAAATGCTCGTGTCCATCCAGGGATCCTTAAACGCAGGACTACCAGAGCAGGTCGAGTGCGAGCACATCGACGCCGTGCCTGTCGGCCAGCCATCCGTCAATAACTTCGCCCAGCGCGGCCTCGTGGCCAGCGAGTCCGAGTCGTATCGCATCCTCTGACATGGTGGAAATGTGTTCGTGTCCGTCCTCGGGTGCACCATGCGAACACTTCGAGCACATCAGCCGGATCCCAGACCAATTGTCGAGCCCGAGGCCCCGCTGTCCGAGGAGGTCCGACAGCGCGTGGATATCCTCATCGGTCGCACCTGCTATCTGCGCCTGCCATGTGGGAAGGCCGGAATCTTCAAGACGCTCCAGCTCGTCGAAGACCGACACCTCCTGTCCATCGAGCCTCCGGGTCCCTTTGGGTTCCCCGTCCTGCAGGACAGTATCCCGGAATCGATGGCCGGACTCCGGCAGGGGGACGCTCGCGATGATTGCGTGGGCCGGACTGCGGCGCCAGCACCAGACCACCTCAGCCTCTCCGACCGAAAACAGGATTTGGTGAGGGAGGCTGGCCTGGTCGGGATTGAGCCGGATGGGAGCCATGCCGCAGTCGACGTCGATGGGCCCGGCCTCGTTTTGAAATCTGTGCAGACCGTAGGCGGCCCACGCATCCCTGGCTTTGGACCAATCACCCAATGCTGTTGACGCGATGCCCATGTTCCAGGCAGCAGGATTGGCGCCGTCGAACTCCTCGGCGTCCTTAGGACTAAAGAGCTTCAGTGCCTGCGCGTTGCGGTCCAGGCTTTCCGGCCACTTGCGCAGGGCTTTGGACAGCAGACCGGCCTGAAACCAGCTGTAATAGGACTCGGGCGTCAGCTCCAGCAACTCCGAGGCCAAAACTGTCGCGAGGCTGGAGTCCCCCACCTCATCCGCAGCCTTCCAGTCTGACCACACGTCGTGCGGTGTCCGTTTCTTCCTAAACCCCGGCCAATTGCTTCCCACCTTCTGAACAGTAGCAACATGCATTTCTCTGCCCGACAGCCACGGCGAGCCCGAAGCCGCAGGAACAGGGTTCAGAACCACCCATGCTGGCCGCACCGCCGAATGATGGCAACCCTCGGCGCAGTAATACGCCTGGCGTACGGACCGGTGGACCGGGCCGCGGGTCAGCTGCCGTCCATGATTCGGATGACAGCCCTTTCTGCGGCGCGCCTCACCCTCAGCCGGGAATCACCGGCCAGATTTGCCAGCAGCGGGAGAGCGGAGTCGATCCGGTGACGAGCGCAGACCTTCGCTGCCGCCTCCCGCACCCGCCAGTGTTCGTCGCCCAGCGCTTCTACCACCGCCGGTCCCGCCGAGGCATCGTATGCGTACAGCAAACCGCGCGCCGCCCACACCCGAAGCCAGTAGTCCGGCCCGCTCTCGCCGCCGGTCACCGCCCATCGTGCCGGCGGGCCACCCAGGGCATAGATTAGCTGCGCGTCAGCCTCTGAACCCCGGAGGAGCGCGACGCACCCGGCGATTACTGCCTTCGTTCCTCGGGCGGCGCATTCGCGTTTCACGCTCTCACGCGGGGATATGCCCCACTGGGATCTGCTCCCCATGCGCAGAGGTTACCAGTCGGGGTGGGCAGCAAATACGGGACAGTCTCTACGAGTGGCTTGACGGAGGCCAACATCGGAGACAGGTGCGTTCGTTGTTCCGCCGGCTCCGCGACTTTGAGGGCAGAATGTTCGGGTGAACAAAAACCGGCTCGAGGCCTTCAGCGACGGCGTACTGGCCATCATCATCACCATCATGGTGCTGGAACTGCACACCCCGGAGGAACCCACGTGGGCCGGCGTCGCCGCCATCCTGCCCACACTCTTCACCTACCTCCTGAGCTTCGTGTACGTGGGGATCTACTGGAACAACCACCACCACATGATCCACCTCACCAGCCGTGTGAACGGCACCATCCTGTGGGCCAATCTGCACCTGCTGTTCTGGCTGTCGCTGTTCCCGTTCACCACGCGGTGGATGGATGAGTCCGGCTTCCTGCAGGTCCCCGTGCTGCTGTACGGGATCAACCTTCTGTGCGCTGCGATCGCTTACTTCATCCTGGAACGGCGGCTGATCGCAGTGCAGGGCAGGGACGGCGCCCTCGCCCGGGCAGTCGGGAAGGACTGGAAGGGCAAGGCCTCGCCGCTGATCTACCTCCTCGGGATCGCCCTCACGTTTGTTCAGCCGCTGCTGGGAGTGGCCGCCTTCACCGTCGTGGCGCTGATCTGGCTGGTGCCGGACCGGCGGGTGGAACAGTTCGTCGTCAAGGCCCACGAGGAGAGCGCCGGCTAGAGTCGCCGCTGCTAAAGATCCGTCAATCAGGACCAGAAATCAGAAACCAAGGTGGTTTCCTCCTGCATTTCCGTGCCCTCAGTGACTTTGC
Organism: Arthrobacter sp. E1SS-5; assembly: GCF_057073715.1. Lineage (NCBI taxonomy): Bacteria > Bacillati > Actinomycetota > Actinomycetes > Micrococcales > Micrococcaceae > Arthrobacter > Arthrobacter sp. E1SS-5. The sequence goes on along the minus strand of NZ_CP172703.1, from coordinate 1,046,951 downwards.
CGTCCACAATGCTGAACACGATGACCTGGCGTTGGTCCATAGTCTTGCCGTCGCGCTCCGCGTGCGAAAACTGGACGCCAACCGTGTACCTGTCACCCGCTGCCACGTCCTCCACCGTGACCCGCATCGAACCGTTGGAGCGTGTAAAAAGTTCGCCGAAATAGGACAGGATCGCCTCCCGGCCCTTCTTGTCACCGGACAACGGACCTGTGCCGCCCACATGCCAAACCGCATCTTCAGCAAACAGATCCCTGAGCGTATTCATGTCCCCCGCACTGAATGCTTCATAGCCCCGCCGAACAAGTGCGGCGTCTTCCTGTGCTCCCATTTTGGGTACCCCGATCCTCCTCGCTGGATGCTTGCGAGGAAACAGTAGGCCCGGGCTGGGGACCAGTCGAGGGGGTGCAGCCCCCGACGTTGCCCCCACTTTTTGGCCGGGCCGTACCTAGCAGCGGGAGCGGGGTTTCTCGAACTGAAAGCCCCCGCGCGTAGGGACTTTCCGCCCTTTCCGGGCCCACACCACGCGGGTAGCTTGACGCCATGAGTGACCGCGACGACTTCCTTCAGTGGATCAGGACCACCCTGCATGACGCGGAAGTTGCCCTGCACAACGGAGATGCCAACCCCCGGCGCGCCCTCTGGTCGCACACGGAGCCGGTGAGCATTCTGGGAGCGCTGCGCAATGCCTATGGGCTGGAAGAAGTGGAGCAGACCTTCCGGTTCCTGGAAGACAGATTCTCCAACTGCTCATCATGGGAGCTGGAGCTGCAGGCGTGCGACGTCATTGGAAACGTTGCCTACACCGCAGGTATCGAGCGCATCTCCTTCCACCGGAACGGCATGCCCACAAACCTCACCCTCCGGGCCACCCAGGTTTACCGGCGCGAAGACGGCCAGTGGAAGGTGGCCCACCGGCACGCCGACACAGTTGGGGTGTGACCACTTCGCCAATAGGGGCTCCGGGATCGGGCAGCTGCTCCGGCTACTCCCCCATGCCGGGGTGCACGGGAACAAAGTCCACTCTGTTGCCCGGGTTGGTCCTGCTTGCCGGAGCCCGGTTGAACCCCTTCGCGTCGAGGCCGTTTTTGGCACGGAACTCGGCGAGCGCAGCGTCGTAGGCGTTGTTGAGGGCCTGGCCTGAAAACTCGCCGGTGCTGCCGTCGTTGAAGGCGATCCGGATGCGGACGCTGGCCGGGTAGTGCCGGTTCATGCGGACAAAGCCGTCGGCGTCCTGCTGGAGGGTGATCACGGAATCCTGCTTTCGATCGTGGGGGCAGACTCAAGTTTGCCGCAACTGCCTTGAAAACCCCTTGGCTGCCATTGCCATACTGTGCCATGGGGATGACACGGCGTGGAACATGGCTGCGGTACGGACTGCTCTCGGTCCTGCTGATCGGGATCCACCTGGTCATCGCGTGGTACTTTTCCGACGGCGTTTACCAAGGCGGCGCGAACGTCCCACTCCGTAAATTCCCGGAGGACGTCGACGTCTTCTTCGTCCTGACTTTCACGCCCACCTTTATCGGGCTCAAGTTCCTGTGGTACGACTCCGCAGTGCGGTCCTTCACCAAGGGCTACAGGCCGCCCGCGGTGATGGTGGTCTTCATCGCCGGCTACGTGGTGGCCCTGGCAATTGACATTGCATGCCTCGTCGCGGCGTCGAAACCCATTGCGGACTCAGGATTCGCGGTTTTTGGCTCGATTCTCCAATCGCCGTTTGTACTCATCCTGGCCGGGGCGGTCGTCGCAGGTTTGGCACTGAACAAGGACTTTCCCCCGGAGACGCAGCCGGGCACGCCCCGTTAACCTCCCCTCCAACTCGCCGCACCCATAGCGCAACCTGCCCTCCCTAGCGTGGACGGGTCACCCGGCCCACCCGCCGGCCCCGCACCCCCTTTGGAGGAACACCCATGCGCCACGTCCTGACTGCCGCGGCAGCCGCCGCCCTCATCGCTTCCATGGCAAGTCCCGCCGTCGCAGCCGACGGCACCCAGGCCGGCACGCCGTCGTCGAACGCTGCCGGAACCGCCACCTCGGCCATCAAAACCAACGAGCGCAACGGCTCCTTCGACCTGCAAAGCCACCGCGGCGGCCGCGGCCAGTGGACCGAGGAGTCCCTGGCGGCGTTCGGCAACTCCCTGGCCCTGGGCGTCACCACCCTGGAGCTGGACACGCACCTGACCGAGGACGGCAAGGTGGTGGTCTGGCACGATGACACCATCCAGGCCAACAAGTGCATCGACACAGCCCCTGCCACCGCCGGCGACCCCGAATTCCCCTACGTGGGCCGGCGCGTCGCCGACCTGTCCCTGGCCCAGCTGAAGACACTCAACTGCGGCTTCAAGCAGCTGCCCGGGTTCCCGGAGCAGGACGTGATCGAGGGCAACCGGATCGCCGAGCTCAAAGACGTCTACCAGCTGGCCCGCGACCGCAAGGCGGACAAGGTCCGCTTCAACGTCGAAACCAAGGTCAACGACAGCGAGATCGGCGGCCCCGGCATGGAGTCGCTCACCCGCGCCGTCGTGGCGGAGATCGAGGCCTCCGGCATGGCCGACCGCACCACCCTGCAGTCCTTCGACTGGTCCTCGCTGAACCTGACCAGGCAGATTGCGCCGGACCTGACGCTCGTGGCGCTGTCCAGCGGCGATGCCTGGATGGGCGTTGGCAAGCCGGGCGCCAGCCCGAATCTGGGTGGCATCGACATCGACGACTACGACGGTTCCCTTCCCAAGGCGGCCGCCGCCCAGGGGTACGACGTCGTCTCCCCCACGTTCAGTTCGGTCACCCCCACGATGATCGCCGAGGCCCACGAACTGGGCCTGGCCGTCATCCCGTGGACCGTGAACACCACCGCCGACATGACGCGGCTGATGGACATGGGCGTGGACGGCATCATCACCGACTACCCCACCCGGCTGCGCACCGTCATGGAGGAACGCGGCCTGAAGCTGCCGAAGGCGTACCAGGGCTGAGCCCTTCCCGCCTCTTCTGGGCACACGGCCGACGGCGGCACTCAACGCTTGGGTGCCGCCGTCGGCCGTTCCGCTGCTGGCTATCCCGCCGGAAGCGCTGCTGGCGCGGGCACGGCGTCGCGGAAGCTGTTGCCGGTGGAGTACTTGTCGAACCTCCACGGGTTGGCGTTGTTGCGGACGCTCTGGAACGTCACGCCGTCGAAGACCGAATCGGTGAGGCCCTTGATGTTGGCCGGGTTGACGTTGCGAAACACCACGTCCTGGAAGGTGAACTTGCTGAGCGTAGCCGTTCCTGCACCCAGGGCGGGCCCGGCCTGGATGTCGATCACCGGCTTGCTGTCGGAGACGGCCATGCCGCAGGTCGGCGAGTTGTTGCCGTCCACGGACACGTTGCGGACAGTGACGTCCTTGAAGGTGGCGGAATCGGCGGCGATGTACCCACTGGGCGACTGGTTATAGCTGAGCGTCATGATGAACGCGCTGCTGCCCATGCACGCCATGGCGGTATCCCGGAACAGGAAGTTCCGCCCGCCGCCGGCCATGTCCGAGGTGCTCTTCATCCGCAGGCCACCGGTCTCCACCTTGTACATCACGTTGTCCTCGGCCAGGACGCGCTGCACCCATGCCGCGGTGTTGGAGCCCACCGCGATGCCGCCGTGGCCCATTCGCATGTAGTTGTTGAAAATCCAGACGTCCTCGCTCGGCCGGCCCTGCGCACCGTACTTACCCTGGCCGGCGGCGAAGTTGACCTGGTCGTCGCCGGTGTCGAAGAAGTTGTTGACCACAATGCCGTTGCTCGTCCCGCCGAATTCCAGGCCGTCGCCGTTGTTGGTGTTGAAGGTGGTGTGCCGCATCCCGTTGACGGTGGCATTGTTGCTGTCCAGGATCATCACGCCGTGGAACGCCGGATTGTCCGCCGTGACGCCCTCGAGGTAGAGATTTTCCACTCCCATGAACGTCATGAGGCTGGAGCGGTACTGGCCGTAGAGGACCGAATCCTCGAGCATGTCCGGCTTGTTGACGATGCCGGTCAGGGCGTCCGGGTTGTCCTTGGCGTTGCGGAACTGGTTGGCGGCGAGCAGGCCGTCGTCGAGTACCTTGCCGGCACTGCTGGCCACGTACTGCGGCAGCTCATTGCCGGCCTCGTCCACGATGGTTCCGGCGCTGGTCCGCTTCCAGCCGTTGCCGTCCACCACGCCCTTGCCCGTGATCCGGACATTGCTGGCCACTGCTCCTGGTTCGCGGCTTTCCTTGGACCTTCCGTTGTTGTCCGGGAGGACGTTAAGGAGCGACGGCGGCCGCAGGTAGTTCCGGTATTCGGCTTCCGTGGGCTGCGGGTCCGGCACGGGATAGAGGTAGTAGCCCTTCTCCAGCGGGTAGTCCTCTGGCCGGTCCGAGCCCAGCAGCCTTGCCCCCTCTTGAAGTTCCAGCGTCATGTTGGAGTGCAGGAAGAGCGCGCCCGTCCGAAAAGTGCCTTTGGGTACGACGACGGTACATCCCGGGGTGCGGCAGGTATCGATCGCTTTCTGGATGCCGGCGGTGTCCAGGGTGGTGCCGTCGCCTGTCGCTTTGTAGGCGGGGTCGGTGACGACGTTGATATGCCGTTTGGACGTGGTGGTGATGGTGATGGTTTCACTCGCCGGGGTTTCGGAGCCGTCGGCGCGAACGCCGGCAACGCTGAAGGTGTAGCTGGTGCGCGGCGACAGGCCCGTCACGGTAAAGTTGTGGGCCACGGTCCTGGCGTGGAATCCGTCTGTGTCCCTGGCCCGGAAGGCGTCAACGTATTCCTGCGCCGGAGAGTGCTGCCGTGCGTTGTCCTCTGCGGTACCGATCGGGGTGCCATTCCGGTAAACGCGATAGTCCACCAGGTCGCTGTACACATCCGGCTTGTTCCAGACCAGCAGCGTGGTGGTGTCATCCGTAGCTGCCGCGGGAACGCAGAGGTTTTGCGGGGCCCGGCCAGCGCCGGTCTCCAAGTGGACGCTGGTGCTGGAGCATACCGGGGAATCGCTGCTTGGCGGCGCCGCCGAGCCGGGAGCGGCGACCGCTGTCAGGGACGTCAAGCCGATGAGCGCAGCTGAGGCGGCGCCCAAAAGACGCCGAGCTTTCATTCGTGGGGTTCTGGAGACCTGCATGTCATCCTTTCCGGAGCACGACGATGAGCCCCGAACTGAGTAGGGAATTCGGTGAGACCTTCGCAAAGTAGACGCAGCGCCAACCCAAGAAAGCGCTTTCTCAGGCTAGGCTAGTGTGATCCGCTTCACCCCGTCAAGGACCGCACTGCCGTCTTGCGGGCACCTGCACAGCTCATACTGGAATCAACGTCACGGCACCTGACCATGAAAGGCACCCGCATGCCTGCCCGTTTCCTCCCCGCCCATCCGCCCACGCTGCACCTGGTGCTCATGCTGGTGCTGACGTTCTCCACCGGCGTTCTGGACGCGGTGGGCTACCTGGGCCTGGACCGGGTGTTCACGGCGAACATGACCGGCAACGTGGTGATCCTGGGCATGGCGCTGATGGGCGGCGACAACCTTCCGGTCCTCGGACCCGTCGTGGCCCTGGCCGGGTTCATGACCGGCGCCATGATCTCCGGGCGGGTCCTGCGGCCCAGCACGTCGGGCTGGAATCACCGCACCACCGTCCTGCTGGTGGGCGTCAGCTCGGTGATGGCGGTCGTGGCAATCCTGCTCCTCAGCGGCATGAACCCCAGGAGCAGCGAGGCGCTGACCGTCGCCATCACCGGCACGCTGGCGGTGGCCATGGGCCTGCAGGCGGCCACCGCGCGGCACCTCAACGTCAGGGACGTCCCCACCGTGGTGGTTACCTCGACCATCACCGGCCTGGCCGCAGATTCACGCCTGGGTGCCGGTACCCACCCATTCTGGGGCCGGCGGCTCGCGGCCATCGGACTCATCATGGCCGGCGCGGCGGTGGGCGCCGGGTTCGTGCAGCTTCATCTTGGGCTTGGGGTACTGCTGACCGCGCTGCTCACCCTTTGCGTCGCCCTGCTGGGCATGAGCGCCACGAAGAGGCATGCGCTCCGGCACTCGCAGGAGACGGCGACGTCGGCACCCGGCCGGGGTGCCGCCGTCGTAAACCCTGATTCCAAAACCGAACGGTAGCCGCCGGTCTACTGCTGAGGGGTCGCCACGTCCCACCAGTCCAGCACCCGCGTGGCGTGGAACGTCAGCCACTTGGACGGCTCACCTGGCGGCGCGTCGATCTCGAACCACACCCGCCCGGGCGGGCGGTACTCCTGAAGCCAGGTGCCGTCCGGCTGCCGGGCGTTGCGGAGCTGGCGGATGGCGTCGGCCAGTCGGGGGTCCGGGGCGGCACCGTCCTGCAGGGCTGCGGCCCGGAAGTAGTCCAGGGCATGCAGGCCGCTGTAGAACCACCGAAACGGATAAGCCAGCCGCGTCACCCACGGAGCCACCGGCTCGCCCGTGGTCAAGCGGTAGAGGAGCCGGCGATCCAGCAGGTACTCCTCACCGCCCTGCCGGGCGGCGCGCAGCTCATCCGAGGCACCTGTGGCCGCCTCATAGTAGAGCAGGCCCTTGAGCGAGTTGATCGTGGAGTGGACCGATGAGCGCTGCGACCCTTCCACCCATTCACAGTTCCAGCCGCCGTCGGGCAGCTGGTGTTCCACGAACCACTGCGCGATGCCCGCCACGTCCGCGCCGAGCCAGGCGCCGTTGGAGAGGGTGAACGCGTTGATGCAGCAGTCCACCTCGCCGTCCCAGTAAGGCAGGTCCTCGTACTCCCACCGGCTGTTGGCGGCAAGCTTTTCGGCTGTGCCGGCGAGCGCGGCCGGATCCAGGCCCCACTCCCTCAAGGCATTCAGGGACCAGGTGGTGGCGGTGTACGGCTGGCCGGCTCCCTCCGCGGCTTCGGGTCCGTTGAAGTCGAAGTCGGCGGGAAAGTAGGCGCCGCCGGCCCACTGCCCGTCCGGGTCCTGGCGCGACAGAAGCTGCGCGCCGAACCCCTCGGTCCGGATCCTGGCCCGGGTGGCCTCCCACCGCTCCGACGGGGCACCTGCCAGGTCACGCTCCACCTGCCACTTCAGGGCGGGGTCGGAGTCGAGCAGCCAGTTGAGCAGAGCTGGGTCCACGGCCATAGCGGGGAGCCTACCACCCGCGGGCCTCCCGGGCGCGGCGACCGGAGGCACCAAGGCCCAGTGCCGCCGTCGTTATTTCTAAAGCGGCTGTGAGGAATGGGTCAGCCCTCGCAGGCCACCCCGTCGCCGTCGCCGTCCAGCCCTGAGCGGTATCCGGGTGAACCTGCGTGAAGTGGGGCGGCCCCCGCAGCTACCGCCTCAGCGCAGTTGGCGTAGTAGACGGTGGTGGTGGCCGAGGCGTGTGCGACGGTGGCCGGTGCCGGCTGGCCCGGGCAGGTGGCGAGGACGCCGGCGATCGCGTCGTGCTCCGCCTGAGTCACCCACAGGCTGTACCGCGCCTTCACCGAGACCTGCCGCGCCACGTAGTCGCAGCGGAAGCCCTTGGCCGGCGGCAGCCAGGTGGCGGCGTCGCCGTCGCCCTTCTGCTGGTTGGTGGGCCCGTCCGTGGCCTGCAGGTTCAGCGGGTCGTTGGCGAACGCCGTCCGCTGCTCCGTGGTCAGCTGCTGGGCGCCCTTCTGCCAGGCGTCGCTGAGCGCCACCACGTGGTCGATCTGCACGGCGCTGCTGGTGGTGGTGCCGCGGACGAAGTCGATGACGGTGCCCGTGTAGGGATCCGCGAGCACGCCGGTCTTGACTGTGCAGGGGACGCTGTTGACGTAGGTGATGTCCGTCAGGTCCCGGTTGAGGATGTCGTTGCGGGTGTCGCAGCCGTTCTGGTCCACGTCTGCCCACGTTGGCCCGAACAGCGACCGCTCATACCCCGTCTTGGGCGCGCGGCCCTTCACCGGAAGGGTTTCCAGCAGGTCCGCCGCCTGGACTGTTGCCGTGGTGGTGCTGTCCGCTGCGACCGCCGGCAGGCTTGCGCCGAAGAGGGCCAGTAAGGCGGAGAGGACGACGGCGGCAGTCCAGCGGGTGCCGGACGCGGGCGTGGTCCTGGGCAAGGACGTGTGGCTGGACATGCAGTTTCCCCCGGGTTATGCACGAAAAGTTAGGGGCGTCAGCCCCCCATACCTGCTGACGCCAGAGAAAAGCCTAGCGGCGGCAATTCGCCCGAATCGCCGGTTCTACCGGAACTGGGCCAATCCTTCCCGACTCCTGCGCTTAAGCTGCGACGGCGGCTTCCAAGCCGTATGCCGCCGTCGTGAGCTCTGCTGGCGGTTAGGGGCGGAACAGGTTCTCGAAGGTGCCGGAGGTGATGGGTGAGCAGGTGTTTTCCAGGCAGCCCAAGTGCCACATGTGCTCAATGGTGGAGAGCAGGGTGTAGTGGTCCGAAAGCTGATCCGTTGTCTTCTTCGGACCCTCGGCCGAGTTGATCACAATGGCGGGGGCGTGGCCGCCGCCGAGGACTGCGCCGTTCTGGCCGACCGGGCTGCCGGGGCCGCCGGTGGAGCCCGAGTAGTCGTTCTCGTCCCAGGCCAGGACGATGCTGGACTTGGTCGTCTTCCAGGTTGCGGAGTCCATGATCTGTTGGACGGTCTGCTTGACGTAGTTGTCGCCGAGCTGGATCGCACCGTGGTCCAGGCCGGAGCCCGGGTACCCGCACTGGGGGATGCCCACAAGGGCGGCGCCCGACGGGGAGACGCCGTGCATGTCGTGGCACTGGTTCGGGCTGATCCACGTGAAGTTCGGCACGTTGCCGCTGGCCAGGTCAGCCTTCAGGTTGTTTTCCTGGGGCACGATGTTCTGCAGGCGCGGGCTGCCGGGGTAGTTGATGTCCGAGAAGTACATGAAGGGGTTGTGCTTCTGGGCGTACAGCTTCACCGTTGAGGAGCCGATGGTGGGCGCGTATTCAACCTGGGAACCGGGGCTGGGAAGGCTTTCCATGTAGGCCTTCCAGCTCAGGCCCTTGTCCTCAAGCTGGTCCACGATGTTCCTGCCGGAGAACATGTGCGGGGTGGATGCCGCGCTGGCCGCCTGGGCCTGGGTCAGGAGCCCGGTGGCCCCCGGGTCCTCGGAACCAGGGACGAACTCTTCCGGGGCGCAGGTCACATCGGCGCCGGCCTTGCAGTCGTCCCAGACGCCCTGCGAGCTTCCCGAAATGGCAGCCAGGTAGTTGGGCATGCTGGGGTGCGTCACGCCGTGGTAATTCGTGGCGATGTTGTAGCGCTGGGCCAGGTTGTTGATGAAGGGCGCGTCGGCGGTGTTGCCGATGACCTGGTCGTAACCGTGGTTCTCCATCATGATCACGAAGACGTGGTCGGGGCCGTTCTCCCCCTGCCCGCTGGCCTGGGCGGTTCCGCCCGACGTGGTCTGCGCGTCGGCAGGCACTGCGGCGCCGACGGCGGCGAGGCCAGTGATTGCGACGGCGGCAGCAAGCGCCAGGGCGCTTGTCCTCCGGCTCTTGAGTGCATTGGGCATGGCGAAATCCTTTCGGTGTGCGGGCGCAACGGAGCGTCCGGTTTCTCGGCGGTGCCGCAAAGTGGGTGCGAGTGGGTGGCAGGGCCGGCCGGCGACAGCGTCCGGTCCTGCCACCAGTTCCGGCCGGGCTATTGGCCGAGCTGGGGGTCGCTGGTCAGCGGGCCGCCGTTTTCGAGGCGGCCGGCCAGGACACGGACGAGCTTGGGGTCAGCGGCGGAGGTGACTGTGAGGTCGTACCAGCCGCCCGGCGTCGGGATGACGACGGTCTTTGCCTGTCCGGGATTGAGGGAAAGCGTCTGCGAACCCGAGCCGTACGCGTCCTTCAGGGTGAGGGCTGCGCCGGTGGTGCCGCCGTTCTCGATCCGGAACTGCGCGTGCGGGGCCTTGCCGTCAGCGGTGACGGACACGCGGATGTCCGCGGCCGCCGTCGTCCCCGCAAGCCGGCGGAACCACCCAGCCGGGCCGTGCATCTGCACGTCGTACTCGGCACCCAGCGCCCACGAAGCATCCAGTGAGGCACCTGCGCCGATGGTGTAGGAGTACGGACCGGCCGGGAGCAGGCTCGACCGGACCTGCACGTGTGCGCCCAGCGTGCCCCGGTTTACCCACCTGCCGGTGAGCTGGCCTGAGGCGATTTTGGTTTCGAGGTCCAGGGCGTAGCCCAGCGGTCGGGACGGGCGGGTGCCCTTCTCCTGCGCGGGCATCGAGTTCATGGCCGGAGGCGTCGGAATGTAGCTCGGGTGGCGCTCTTGGTCGGCCGGCTTATAGGCCGAGGTGTCCGGCAGCGCAGGCGCCGCTCCCCCGGCCTTGGAGAATTCGAACGCGCTCGTAAGGTCCCCGCTGACCGCCCGGCGCCAGGCAGTGATGTTCGGTGACGCCACCCCGAACCGGGCTTCGAGGAACCGGACAATCGAGGTGTGGTCGAAGGTTTCAGAGCAGACCCAGCCGCCCATGCTCCACGGGGAAAGGACGATCATGGGCACGCGCACGCCCAGGCCGAAGTGACCGGGGACGTCCTTGTCGCCGAAGTACGTGGGGCTGCCGTCGTACCATTCACCGGCAGTGGAGACCGTGGAGGCGCCCGGAATCTGCGGGGTGTTCGGGTGCGGCGGGACGATGTGGTCGAAGAAGCCGTCGTTCTCGTCGTACATGAACAGGACGGCCGTCTTGCTCCACACGTCGGCTGAGGAGGTGAGGATGTCAAGGATGTTGGCCGCATACCAGGCGCCAAAGTTCGGCGGCCAGTTTGAATGCTCGGAGTAGGCCTCGGGGGCCACGATGTAGGAGACCTGGGGAAGGTTGCCCGACTTTACGTCCTGGCGGAGGATGCTGAAGAGGTCATCGCCGGCCTTGGCGTTGGTACCGGTCCGCGCCTTCTCATACAGCGGGCTTCCGGGTTTCGCGTCCTGGTACTGCTTGAAGTACAGGAGCGAGTTGTCCCCGTAATTGCCGATGTACGCGTCCTTGGTCCAGCCTTCGTAGTGTGCCGGGTCAAGGCCTTCCCCGACGTCCTGGTAAACCTTCCAGCTCACCCCGGCCTTCTCAAGCTCCTCGGGGTAGGTGCTCCACCAGTAGCCCTTCTCGCTGTTCCAGAGGTCCGGGCCGCCGCCCTTGCGGTCCGGGTCGCCGCCGCCGGTGAACATGAAGTACCGGTTCGGGTCGGTCGGGCCCAGGACGGAGCAGTGGTACTGGTCGCAGACCGTGAAGGCGTCAGCGAGGGCGAAGTGGAAGGGAATGTCCTGGCGTCCGTAGAACGCCATGGTGGCGTCCGTCTTCTCCGGGAGCCACTTGTCGTACTTGCCGTCATTAAAGGCCTCCTGCGTGAGTTTCCACGAGTGATCCAGGTCCTCCATGAACTGCATGCCCAGGTTGGGCGCGTCCGGGTGGAACGGCGTAACCTCCCGCGTGGCGTTCGCCTGGTGGAAGGCGTCCTTGCCCGAGGGCAAGAGGGCAGGATGCGGGTCCGAGAATCCCCGCACGCCCTTCAGCGTGCCGAAGTAGTGGTCAAAGGCACGGTTCTCCTGCATGAAGATCACCACGTGCTCAATGTCCTTGATGGACCCGGTGGCGCGGTTGGCCGGGATTTCCGCCGCCCGTGCAATGCTCTGGCCCAGCATCTGTGACATAGCGGTACCGGCGGCCCCGGCGGCGGAAAATTGGAGAAAACGACGGCGGTTGAGACCTGCCATGAGGACGCTCCTAATGCGTTGGCTTTTGATGTCCCCCGCCGGAGACTCTGCCAGCGCACGGTTACACCTCCATGTACCCGGGCTGAACAATAAGCAGCCTTCCGGGCACGGGCGGGATTTCGCTTCGCCGCACTGGACTTGGGGCAGAATGGCCGGTGTGAGCACACCGGGAGCACCCATAATGAGACCAGCGAAAAGACGCAGAGGCCGCCTTGGCACTTTGGCGGTGGTCCTGATCGTATTGCTCGTCGGTCCCGGCCTGATGGTGGCGGGGACCGTCATGATCGATGCTGATGCCGAACTGGCCCGCACCGGGGTGCAGAGCGCCGGCACCGTCACGGACTTCAATGACACCCAGCGCGCCTCCAACCGGGACATCAAAGTCCGCTACACCTCCTTGGACGGGATTGAGCACGTTGTGTCGGCAAGCGTCGACCACGACCAGCACCCGACGGTCGGCGACTCCGTCACCGTGGCCTATGACAGCCAGCAGCCATCCCGCGCCGTGGTGCTGGGCTTTGAAAGCGGCGGAGTAACCCTGCGCGGAGTTGGAACGGTCCTGACCCTCGTGGCGACAGGCATAGGGCTGATCGCCCTCGTCACCAGGGTGTCCAGAAAACGCAGGACAGGGCGCAGCTGATGTCACAAGCAGGAAGGGACTGGATGCAGGCGTACGGAATGCCGCCGAAAAAGCACAAGGTGTGGCCATGGGTGGTGGGCGGAGCGGCCATCGTGGTGCTCTGCATTGGAATCATGGTGGTATCGCTGATGCCGATGATCAACGGAGGTCCGGGCCGTGAAACGGCACGGATCGAGGAGATGGTCTCCATCGCGGATGGAATCCCCACCGGAGACGGCTGGGAGGTGACTGCGGCAAGCGATCCGAAGAACGATCCCGGATGTATCCCGCTGGAGAACCCCTGCCACAGCCTGGGCAGGACCTGGTCGACCCCGGTGCAGGTCACCGTGGACGACCTGCGTGCTTCGACCGGCTACAGCCTCAAGACATTCGCCAACCCGGACTGTGCCTTCGGGACAGTGCATGAGAACCTCAACATCTCACTCTGCGTCCGCTCCTATGAAGTGGTCCTCCGCATGCACGACTAGTCACCCTTTCGTGCGACCCCTGACCAGTTCAGGAGACGCCGACGGCGGCACCCAACCCGAGTGCCGCCGTCGTCCGTCCGGCCGGACAGCCAGCCCGCCGGCTAGCGGGGCGTGCCCGCCGTGGAATCCGCGTCCTCCTGTGTCACCTCACCGTGCGCGGCCCCGCCGCCGCCGAGCCCGCCGCGGGTCTTGGCCAGGCTGGCCACCGTGGCAACGAGGATGGTTGCGCCGATGAAGAGCAGCGAGAGCCAGATGGGAATTTCTGGCACCCAGAGGAGCGGCTGGCCGCCGTTGATAAAGGGCAGCTCGTTGACGTGCAGGGCGTGGAAGAGCAGCTTCACGCCGATGAACGCGAGGATCACGGCCAGCCCCTGGGCCAGGTAGACCAGCCGTTCCAGCAGTCCGCCGATGAGGAAGAACAGCTGCCGCAGACCCATCAGGGCGAAGGCGTTGGCGGTGAAGACGATGTACGCTTCGCTGGTCAGGCCGTAGATCGCGGGGATCGAGTCGACGGCGAAGACCAGGTCCACGAAGCCGATGGCGATGATGGTGAGCAGCATGGGCGTCACGTAGCGCTTGCCGTCCAGGTTCACGGTGAGCCGGTCCCGGTGGTACTCCGGGGTGACCGGCAGGACGCGCCGGACCAGTTTCATGAACTTGCCGTCGGCCGGGTTGGCGTCGTGGCCGCCGAACGCCTGCTTGTATGCGAGGAAGAGCAGCAGGGCACCGAAGATGTAGAACACCCAGGAAAAGTTCTCGATCAGCGTGGCGCCGATGGCGATAAACCCGCCGCGCAGGATGAGGGCGATGATGATGCCCACCATCAGCACCTTCTGCTGGTACTTCTTGGGCACGGCGAACCCTGTCATCACGATGAGGAAGACGAACAGGTTGTCCACCGAGAGTGCCTTCTCGGTGAGGTAGCCGGCGAAGTACTCGCCACCGAACGTCCAGCCCGAGACCACGCCGATCCCGACGCCGAACACCAGCGCAAGCCCGATGTAGAACGCCGACCAGCGGGCGGACTCGCCAATGGACGGTTCGTGGGGTTTGCGGACGTGGGCGAAGAACTCGTAAACGAAGAACAGGATTGTCACGGCAATGGTGATGATCCAGATGAGCGGTGTGACCTGCATGTGGGTACTCCAAAGGGGTTGGCGCTGATATGTACGCCAAGGTCTCCTCCGCCCGGTGGAACCGGAGCCGCTGGCCCGGGATGCTTCGCTGCATCCGTATTGACGGGCCATGCACAGTCGGGAGTACTCCCCTTGATGGGTTAAATCGTACCTGAACAACGGGCGACGGCGGCACCCGGTTCCGGAGGCCGCCGTCGTCGATCCCTGCTTGGGCAAGCCCTACTTCAGTTTTGGCACCAGCACCGGCGTGTTCTTCTTGTACGCCTCGTAGTCGGCCTGGCCGCCCCACTTCCTGTCCGCCTTCTTCTCCAGGGGCGGCACCCCGCTGCCCTTGATCAGCAGCAGGGCCACGAACACCGGGGAGACCAGCGCCGCCCATTGCCAGCCCTGCAGTACGGGCAGGGCGATGATGGCTACGCCCACCCACAGGGTGATCTCACCGAAGTAGTTGGGGTGGCGGGACTTGGACCACAGGCCGGCGCTGATGAAGCGGCCCTTGTTGGCGGGATCGTCCTTGAAGCGGGTCTTCTGCAGGTCCGCCACGGTTTCGATGGTGATGCCAACAGCCCACACCAGCAGGCCCACCCAGAAGAACCAGTCCAGGCCCACCTTCTGGTCCGAGGTGATGGCCACCCACGCGAGTGCCGCGGTGAGGACCACCCACAGGCCCTGGATGGTCCACGTGTTCAGGAAGCGGAAAAAGTCGGGCTTGAGCTCATCGAACCGGTCGTCCTTGCCGTGCTTGCGGATCCGCAGGAATAGAAAGCTGCCCAGCCGCGCGGCCCACAGCACCACCATGGCCGCCAGCAGCATCCCGCGCGCGTCCACCCCCGGGGACGCCGCTACCAGGAACACCGTGATGGAGATGTACGTCAGGGCGCCGGTGAGATCGTAGAACTTCTCCGTCTGCGCCTTGAAGGACGGGATGAACACCAGCCACTGGATCACGAACGCGATGGCAACTCCCATAGCGAAGACGGGCAACCCGCCGATCCTGGAGCCGCCCTGGCTTCCTGCGAGGGCGATGAGCACCGCCACCACCACGGCGATAACGGTACTGATGAGGGCCTTGCGGCTCTTGTCGTTCACGGACAGGTTCCTTTCCCCTGGCCGGCCGCGCGCTGCTGCACGGTCGGTCCCAAATACTCCTGCTAGTCTTTCTTGTATTCAAATAAATTTGATGACTAGAGGACAATAACTACTATAAGCCTGCTGAGGAGGAACCATGACTCCGCCGTACCACCCCGCCGCGTTCGCGCTGCAGGCTTTGTTCGACCTCGCCAACGAAACCGAGCGGGAAGTGGCCCGCTGCCTGCAGCTGAACCTCACCGACTACCGCGCCCTCTCGGCGCTGGCCCAGTCCGGCCCGGTCACCGTGGGCACGCTTGCCGAAAAACTGGGCGCCACCGCTGCCACCACCACCGCCATCGTGGGCCGGTTGGAAGCGCGCGGCTACGCCGAACGGCTCCGATCGGAGGAGGACCGGCGGCACGTGCACGTCAACGCCACCCCCGCCGCCACCAAGGACATCATGGGCCTGATGCGCCCCCTCATGGACGCCACCAACCAGCACATCGAAGCTCTCCCCCGCGCCCGGCAGGACGCCGTCGAAGACTTCCTCAACGTTGCGCTGAATCTCATGCAGGACCACCTGCACTCCCTTTCCGAGAAGGACACCCCTTGAGAGAGTTCACCTCCCCGCCGCTGGCCGACCTTTCCGGACACCGGAACGC
The DNA here is from genome assembly GCF_057073715.1 of Arthrobacter sp. E1SS-5. NCBI lineage: Bacteria > Bacillati > Actinomycetota > Actinomycetes > Micrococcales > Micrococcaceae > Arthrobacter > Arthrobacter sp. E1SS-5. The sequence continues at coordinate 1,031,339 of NZ_CP172703.1, read as the reverse complement.
CACGGACTTGCTGATGCAGCGCTTCCGCACCTCCCCGGACCACATCGCCTTCGAGGTCCGGGCAGGCGGGGCCCCCGTCACCGACCCCTGGCGGCAGGTGACCACGGGGCAGTTCGTGGACGAGGTCCGGGCCCTGGCCAAGGGCCTGATCGCCGCCGGCCTGGAGCCCGGCGACCCGGTGGCCATCATGTCCCCCACCCGGTACGAATGGGCGGTGGCGGACATGGCAGCCTGGTTCGCCGCCGCCGTCGTGGTTCCCATCTACGAAACCTCCGCCCAGCCGCAGGTGACCGCCGTCCTGGAAGATGCCGCCGTCCGGCTGGCCATCGCCGGCACCGCCGCGCATGCCTCCCTGCTGGAACAGGGATTCGCCGGTGCGGGCATGGCGCACCTGGGCGTCTGGACCATGGATCCCCGACCGGGCGCCGACCTGGCAGCCCTGGTCCAGCGCGGCGCGGACGTGCCGGACGGCGACGTGGAGGAACGCCGCCTGCTGCACGACCTCGATTCGGTGGCCACCATCGTCTACACCTCCGGCACCACTGCGGCCCCAAAGGGTGCCCTGATCACGCACCGCAACTTCGTGGGCCAGATCCTCAACGTGGGCGCCGCCTACACCAGCGTGGTCCGCGAGGGCGGCAACACCATCATCTTCCTGCCCATGGCGCACGTCCTGGCCCGCGGCCTGCAGCTGATCTGCCTGGCCAACGGCATGCGCATCGCCCACCTGTCCGACCCCCGTGACGTGGTCCCCGCCCTCGGCGCACTTCGACCCACATTCCTGGTGGTGGTGCCCCGCGTCCTGCAGAAGATCCAGGCCTCCGCTGCCGCCGCGGCCGCCCGGAAGAACCTCGGGCGGGTGTGGGCGTTGGCGCAGCGCACGGCCGTGGAGTGGGGCAGGTTCGCGGAAGCGCACGACGCCGACGCCTCCCTGCGTCCCGCACTTGGGTTGCGTGCGCGGCGGGCCCTGTTCGACCGGCTTTTCTACGCCCGCCTCCGCGCGCTGGTGGGTGGCCGGCTGGACTGCCTGCTCTCAGGCGCCGGGGCGTTGGACGCCGAACTCTCCCTGTTCTTCCGCGGCCTGGGCCTGCCGGTCATCGAAGGCTACGGACTCACCGAAACCACCGCCCCGCTCACCGGCAACCTGCCCGGCGCCATCCGCTCCGGGTCGGTCGGTGTACCGATGCCCGGCACCACCGTGCGGATCTCGGAGCAGGGCGAGGTGCTGGCCCGCGGGGTGGGCGTCTTCGCCGGCTACCGCCGTGCGTCCGACAATGCCAATGCTTTCGTGGACGGGTTCTTCCGCACCGGCGACCTGGGGTCGCTGGACCCGGACGGCCAGCTCACGCTCAAGGGCCGGATCAAGGACGTGATCGTCACCGCCGGCGGCAAGACCGTGGCCCCCGCCATCTGGGAAGGCCTGGTGGAGGGCGATCCGCTGGTGGCACACGCCGTCATGGTGGGCGAGGGCAAGCCCTACCTGGGCGGGCTGGTGCTGCTGGACCTCGAGTCCGTGGCAGCCTGGGCCCAGCGCGAAGGCATCGCCGACCTCGCCGGGCTGCGGATCCCCGAGGACGGCAGTGCGGTCCAGGTTGAGGATGAGCGGCTGCTGGGGATGGTGGGCAAAGTGGTCACTGCCGCGAACGCCCGGCTGGCCCGGTCGGAACAGGTGCGCAAATTCGTGCTGCTGCTGGCCGACCTCAGCGAGTCCCACGGCATGGTCACCCCCACCATGAAGCTCAAACGAGCCGTCTTCACCGATCGCGCCCGCCACTTCGTGGAAAACCTCTACACCGACGCAAGGAGCAGAGCATGAGCCCCCGCACCAGGAACTGGCTGACCGCCTACTTTGTCACGGCCCTGATCTTCGCCGTGCTGGACGTCGCGTGGATCCTGCTGGTGGCCAACCCGCTGTACCAGAGCCAGATCGGCGGGCTGCTGGCGCCCAAGGCCAACCTGCTGGGCGCTGTGCTGTTCTACGCCATCTTCGTGGCCGGGATCGTGCACTACGGCGTCCGGCCCAACGCTGCGGATGTCTCGCTGCGGCAGCGGGTCACGGGTGCCGCGTTGTTCGGGTTCTTCACCTACGCCACCTGGGCGCTGACCGGGTTCGCCGTGCTGAAGGACTTCACCGCGCTGGTGGCCGTGACGGACATCCTCTGGGGCGCGGCGGCCTGCAGCCTGGTCACGTGGGTGACCGCAACGGTCCTGCGCCGGCGGACTACGAAACCTGCGGCTGCCTGATGGGGCCATACGCACAAACTGGCCCAGTTTTCAGGGCCGAACCGCGGTAACTCAACGGTCCCGCGGACGTTGTCCCTGAAAACTGGGCCAGTGTGATGTGCCAGGCAAGCTTGGCGGGCTATCCGAACAGCGCAGCCACCTGCGTCAGCGTCTGGAAAACGCCGTAGGCCAGCGGGATCCCCACCAGGACCCAGCCCAGGACCAGCCTGCCGGTGGACCGCTTGACGGGCTGGGCGTCGGGGGTGTGTGCAGTGCTGCTCATGTCAGGCCTCCATGGATGATGTGTGCCGCTCGGGGCGGGATTCGTGGAATCGTGCGTCGACTGGTTTGACCAGCAGGTTGGCGATGAAGCCGATGACCAGCAGCGCCACCATGGTCAGCAGCGCGGGCTGGTAGGACGCGGCGTTCAGCTGGCCCGGCTTGCCTTGCGCGTCCAGGATCGAGTTGACGATCAGCGGCCCGGCAACGCCCGCGGCGGACCATGCGGTGAGCAGCCGGCCGTGGATGGCGCCCACCTGGAAGGTGCCGAAGAGGTCCCGCAGGTAGGCCGGGGCGGTAGCGAAGCCGCCGCCGTAGAAGGAGATAATGACGAACGCCAGTGCCACGTACAGGATGGTGGTGGTGGAGCCGGCCAGCGCCAGGATGATGTACAGCACCGCACCGACGCCCAGGTACATCATGTAGATCCGCTTGCGGCCGGTGACGTCGGACGTGGCGGACCAGGCGAAGCGGCCGGTCATGTTGCCGATGGACAGCAGGCCCACGAAACCTGCCGCTACGGCGGCGGTGACCAGGGACTTGCCGTCGGACTGGCGGAAGAAGTCCTGGATCATGGGCGCTGCCTGCTCCAGGATGCCGATGCCGGCGGTGACGTTGCAGAACAGCGCCACCCATACCAGCCAGAACTGCGGGGTCTTGATGGCGTTCTTGGCGGATACGTTCTCGGTGGTTACCAGTTTTGCCGCCTTGACCTTGGCGGGGTCGAACCCGGCGGGCCGCCATCCCTCCGCGGGCACCCGGATGGTGAACGCGCCGAAGAGCATGTACACGAGGTAGACGGCGGCGAGGGTCAGGAAGAGCTTGCCTACGGCATCGCCGCTGGCCACCCAGCCCTGCGCGCCGGAGTTGGGATCGTACGCCTTGAGCAGGGCCTGGGATACCGGGCTGGCGATCAGCGCGCCGCCGCCGAAGCCCATGATCGCCATGCCGGTGGCCAGGCCGGGACGGTCCGGGAACCACTTGATCAGCGTGGACACCGGCGAGATGTAGCCGATGCCCAGGCCGATGCCGCCCACCACGCCGTAGCCCAGGTACACCAGCCAGAGCTGGCGGGTGAAGATGCCCAGCGAGCCGATCAGGAAGCCGCCTACCCAGAACATCGCGGAGGTGAACATGGCCATGCGCGGCCCATTCCGGTCCACCCAGGTACCCATGACAGCGGCGGAGAGCCCCAGCATCACGATGGCGATCGAGAAGATCACGCCGACCTCGGTCAGGCTGGCACCGAAGTGCTTGACCAGCGCGGTCTTGTACACGCTGGTGGCGTACGCCTGCCCGATGCACAGGTGGACGGCGAGCGCGGCGGGCGGCACCAGCCAGCGGTTGAAGCCCGGCGGGGCGATGGAGTGGTCACGGTCCAGGAAGCCCATGGTTTGATTCCCTTTGCTTGTGGAAGACGTCAATGTCTGATCGGGCCAGAGGCCAAAGGCCTTGGTTTAGCCCGGCCCGTTGCCTTCGGCAATCATGATGCAAATCATCAGCAAACGTACTGTTGGCGCGCCGAACGGCGGGTTTTTTGTGCCGAGCGGCATGACGGCGGTGGTCAGGCCGCCTTGATGGGTGACGTGCTGCCTGCGGATGCCGCCTGGCCTTCCCGGGCCAGGAAGGCGGACAGTTCGCTAATGGTGCTCATCAGCGGGGCAGGGAAGACCACCGTGGTGTTCTTATCCACGCCGATCTCCACCAGGGACTGCAGGTTGCGGAGCTGCAGTGCCAGCGGGTGGGCCATCATGGTGTCGGAGGCGTCGCCGAGGGCGCCTGCGGCGATGGCTTCACCTTCGGCGGCGATGATCTTAGCCCTCTTCTCGCGTTCCGCCTCCGCCTGCTTGGCCATGGCGCGCTTCATGCTCTCGGGCAGCTGGATGTCCTTCAGCTCCACCAGCGTGACTTCGACGCCCCACTCGACCGTGAGCACATCCAGGATTTGGCGGATATCAGCGTTGATCCGCGCGGTCTCCGACAAGGTCTGGTCCAGGGTGTGCTGGCCTACAACTTTCCGCAGCGTGGTCTGGGCGATCTGGTCGATGGCCGCGGCCACGTTCTCGATGGCGACGACCGACTTCACGGCGTCCACCACGCGGTAGTACGCCACGGCTGAGACGTCCACGCTGACGTTGTCCTGGGTGATGATGCCCTGGGACTGGATGGGCATGGTGACGATCCGCAGGCTGACCAGCTGCAGCCGGTCGATCACCGGGATGATCAGCTGCAGGCCGGGCTCCCTCACACCGACCACCCTGCCAAGCCGGAAGAGCACGCCCTTCTCGAACTGGCGCACAATCCGGACAGCCATCCGCGCGACGATGAGCAGCAGGATGACCACGACGATGACAACCAATGTGGTGGGGTCCATCAGGATCCCCTCCTGAATTGCTGGCGGGACCTGCCGGAACCGGGCCGGCGCCGTGACAGATGTCCCGGCTCCATTCTCCCACCAACCTTGAAAGAGAGAGCTTCAAACCTGCTGTAGGTTGATGCTGGACTCTCACTTACCAACAACGGGGCAGGGATCGCATGGACGCGGACGTCATCATCATCGGCGGCGGGCTGGCCGGGCTGGTGGCCTGCAACGAGCTGGTCCGGGCGGGCAAGCGTGTGGCCATCGTGGAGCAGGAGAATGAGGCCAACCTGGGCGGACAGGCGTTCTGGTCCCTGGGCGGGCTCTTCCTGGTGGACACGCCCATGCAGCGCCGCCTGGGCGTGAAGGATTCCTTCGAACTGGCATGGCAGGACTGGCAGGGATCGGCGCAGTGGGACCGGCTGTCCGGCCACCTTCCCGAGGATGAGTGGGCGCGGCAGTGGGGCCGCGCGTACGTGGAGTTCGCCGCCGGCGAGAAGCGCAAGTGGCTGCACCAGCAGGGCATCCGGTTCACGCCGCTGGTGGGCTGGGCCGAGCGCGGTGACGGCAGGGCCGGCGGCCACGGCAACTCGGTCCCCCGCTTCCACGTCCCGTGGGGCACCGGTACCGGCGTGTCCGGGCCGTTCGCGGACAAGGCCCGGGAGGCGGCTTCCGCAGGCAGCGTCCGGTTTTTCTTCCGGCACCGGGTGGACGGTTTAACGTACGACGGCGGCACGGTCACCGGGGTGCGGGGCTCGGTACTGGCACCTGACGCGTCCCCGCGCGGGGTGTCATCGACCCGGAAGGTAGTTGGCGACTTCGACCTGCGGGCGCAGGCGGTGGTGGTCGCATCGGGCGGGATCGGCGGCAACCACGACCAGGTGCGCCGGTGGTGGCCCACACGGCTGGGCACGCCGCCAAAGAAAATGGTCACCGGGGTGCCGCAGCACGTGGACGGCCGGATGCTGGACATCGCAGAGCAGTCCGGCGTCCGGCTGGTGAACCGCGACCGCATGTGGCACTACACGGAGGGCATTCAGAACTGGAACCCCGTCTGGCCAAACCATGCCATCCGGATCCTGCCCGGCCCGTCCTCCCTGTGGTTCGACGCGCTGGGCCGCCGGCTCCCCTCCCCCGGCCTGCCCGGCTACGACACCCTGGGCACCCTGAACCTCCTGCGGACCACCGCCGACATCCAGCGGTATGACCATTCCTGGTTCATCCTCAACCAGCGCATTATCGAGAAGGAGTTCGCCCTCTCCGGATCCGAGCAGAACCCGGACATCACCAACCGCGACCTCAAGTTGCTGCTCCGGACCCGGCTGGGTGCCGGCGCCGGTGCCCCCATCGAGGCATTCAAGGAGCACGGAGCGGACTTCGTGGTGGCGGACAACCTGGCGGACCTGGTCCGCGGGATGAACGGGCTGACGGACGAGCCGCTGCTGGACTACGCACACGTGCGGCGGCAGATCGAGGAGCGCGACGCCGAGGTCCGGAACCCCTACTCCAAGGACGCCCAGGTGGCGGGCATCCGCAACAGCCGCCGCTTCCTGGGCGACCGGCTCTTCCGGACGGTGAAACCGCACCGGATCCTGGACCCGAAGGCCGGGCCGCTGATCGCGGTGCGGCTGCATGTGGTCACGCGGAAAACCCTCGGCGGGATCCAGACCAACCTGTCAGGCCAGGCACTGGGACACGACGCCGCCCCCATCCCGGGCCTCTATGCCGCCGGCGAGGCGGCCGGGTTCGGCGGCGGGGGCGCCCACGGCTGCAACGCCCTCGAAGGTACCTTCCTGGGCGGCTGCATCTTTACCGGCCTCACGGTGGGCCGCAGCCTCGCCGCCGCGCTCTGACCCCGGCCCGGCCGGCCTGCCTGGCACCCAGGCCGAACGTCCTCACTGCCCGCGGGCTCAACCGCACCTGTGGCACTGACGGGGCGTCCCGCCGTCGTACGCTGCTCCTGACGCGGCCAGCCGCTAGGGCTGCGCCCGCCGCACCAGCCGGAACTCGGGCAGCGCCTCCCATTCCGGCGGCAGGGTATTGCGCTTGCCGTCCGGCCGGAAGCCCAGCTTCCGGTAAAAGGCCAAGGCCCGGGGATTGTTCTCCAGCACCCACAGGTAGGCCGGGCCGGATCCGACAGCAGCGCTCACCAAGGCTGCGCCCAGCCCCGTCCCGTAGGTGCGCCGGAGTGTGTAAATGGCGTAGAGCTCCAGCGCCTCGGGGGCATCGTCCTCCCGGCCGGGGCCGGCATCCGCGTAGCCCACCAGCTGGTTGTCGGCGTCGAAGGCGAGGATCCGCGGCTCATCCCTGGCCAGGAATTCACGCCGCCGCGCCACCCGTTCCGGGATGGTGGCCCTGCGCCGCTCAAAGAAGTCGGCCGAGAGCAGGTGCGGGTAGCATTCCTCGTGCGCCAGCGTCTGCATGAGCACCACCGCCTCGGCATCCTCCGGCGTGGCCTGGCGAAGTCGAAAGTCCATGGCGCCAGCCTAGCCAGCGCACCGGCGTCCGGCGTGCCATCCCCCGCACTTAAGATGAGGCATGGACATCGAAGGCGTGCTTTTCACAGCGGTGGGCGCAGCGCTGATCCTGCTGATGATCGCCGACGTCTTCCTGACGCTGCTGTACCCGCATGGCTCGGGTCCGGTGGGCCGGACCATTATGCGGGTGTTCTGGCGGGTCTCAAGGAAAGTCCGGGGCGGGGCCTCCTCCGTGGCCGCGCCGCTGGCCATGGCTGCCGTCATCGCGGCGTGGGCTGCCCTGGCCGCGGTGGGCTGGGCGCTGCTGTACCTTCCGCACCTGCCGGGCGGCTTCTCCTACTCAGCCGACATTCCCCGGCAGGCCGACTTTGCCGAGGCGCTCTACATTTCGCTGGTGGCCCTTTCCACCGCGGGGTTCGGCGAAATCGTGGCCATCCACCCGGTCCTTCGGCTGGTGATGGCCTTCCAGGCCGTTGCGGGTTTTGGCCTGCTGACCGCCACGGTTTCCTGGATCCTGCAGACCTACCCCGCGCTGAGCCGGCGCCGGGCGCTTGCCCACCAGCTGAACCTGTTCCGGGAAGCGGCTGGACCCTCCGGCATCGCCTCCCTTGAACCCCGCCATGCAGCGGGGCTGCTGGAATCGATGGCGGAGAACGTGGCCTCCGTGAGCATCGATCTCCGGTCCTTCAACGAGACTTATTACTTTCACGAGGTGGAGCAGCGGGGTTCGCTTCCGGCAACCCTTGCCTACGCCTATGGGCTCGCCTCCGAGGCCCAGGGCAGCGACAACCCGGAACTCCGGTTTGCCGGCAGGATGCTCTACGCCGCGCTGGATGACCTGGCCGAGGTGCTGCGCGGGAAGTTCGGCCACGTGGGAGACACCTCCTCGGATGTCTTCGACCACTACGAGCTCCATCACCGGCACCGGCAGCCGCCGGAGGAGCGGAAATGACGGACCGCGTCTGCAGCCGACGCCTGTTTGGGGACACGCGGCTGGCGGCGGGCCGGTCAGCTCCGCGGACCGGAGGATTCCCGCACGATGAGGTCGCAGTCTACGATCTGGATTCCAGGACGGGGCAAACCGTCCAGCACTGACAGCAACGCTTCACCCGCGCGGCGGCCGATGGTGGAAAGGTTCAGGTCCACGCTGGAAAGATGCGGCCGGTACCCGTCGGTAAACGGCGACCAGTTGTCAACGCCAATCAACGCCACGTCGTCGGGGATCGACCGGCCGTGCCGCTCAAGTTCATAGGCGGCACCGCGGGCAATCTGGTCGCTGCCGCAGAAGATGGCGTCCACGTCGGGGTGGTTTGCCAGCAGGGCGCGGACCCCGTTGTGGCCCCATTCCTCGCTCCAGCTTCCATACCAGACATCCCCTACCGGCTCCAGTCCCTGGCTGGCCATGGCGGCAAGAAAGCCCTCCGCCCGCATCTTCGCGGACGCATGGTTTTCCAGCCCAGTGATGTGGGCGATGCGGCGCCTGCCGGTCTTGACCAGATGGTCAACGGCACGGCGGGCGCCGCCACGCTCATCAGCGGTGACGGAGCAATCCTGGGGATCAGTGGACGGCGCGAAGGCGTAAATGACCGGTACTGGCAGGTTCTCCGCGAGCGGGGTCCGCGGATCCACTTTGCGGCCGACGGCGATAATCCCGTCGACCTGGCGTGCCAGGAGCGTGCGCACATAGTGCTGCTCCCGGATGGGATCGTCCCTGCTGTCGCAGAGGAAGCAGAGCATTTCGCCCAGGCCGAGCGCATCCTCGACGCCGCGCAGTATCGGAATGCTGAAGCGCCCATAGCTGTCGGTGGTAATAACCCCTACCGTGTAGGTCCTGCCGCTGCGGATGCTCCGGGCTGCGCCATTGGGCAGCCATCCGACCTCCTCCGCGGCCGCACGGACCCGCAGCCGCGTCGATTCCCGCAACTGTCCCGTGCCGTTCAGGGCCTTCGACACCGTCCCGGTTGAAACCCCCGCCAGCGCGGCTACTGCCGCTATGCCGGAATTACGGAAACTATTTTCCGACATACCTTCCCCTCCTGATGCGGAACTACAAGCAGCTTCGCTTGCATCAACGCTTGTAATCCTTGTGAATCCTATCAGAAGCCGTTGACAGGTGAGACGCAGGTCACTTAGAGTCGGGCCTCGGAAGACGATTTCCTGATTTTCCTTTTCGGCTTTCCGGATTCTGTCCCATCCCCCTTCAATTCAGACTAGGAAGAGGTCATTGATGACATCTGTTCACGACATGACGGCACCGGCGGCAGGACAGGGCGCCGGCAACGGGACGGCGGCAGGACCCGTCGGGGCAACAGCCTCCGGTCATTACGCACTGCGCCCGCTCGCCTTTGATTCCGTTCGGCTGAGCCCGGAGGGGCATCTGGGCAGCTGGCAGGAGCTGAACCGAACCGCCACCATTCCCCACTGCATAGCGAATGTGGAATCAAGCGGTGCCCTCGACAACTTCCGGCGCCTGGTGGGTGAAAGTGACGCGGCGTTCCGCGGCTTCTGGTTCCAGGACACGGACCTGTACAAGACGCTGGAGGCGGTGGGCTGGGAGGCAGGACGCCGGGCGGACCCGCAATGGGAGGAGTACCTGGCGGCCATGGGTGAGCTGCTGGCCAAGGTACAGGAGCCGGACGGCTACCTGAACACCTGGGTCCAGGGCGTTGAACCCGGGCAGCGCTGGGACAAGCTGCAGTGGAGCCACGAGCTGTACAGTGCCGGCCACCTGCTGCAAGCTGCCGTCGCAGTGGCCCGCACCACCGGCGATGGAGCGATCGTCGAGGTGGCCCGCCGCGTCGCTGACTGTGTGGTGGAAGCCTTCGGCCCCGGCGGTGCCGAAAAGATCGACGGACACCCGGAAGTGGAAACCGCGCTGGTGGAACTCTTCCGGCTGACCGGTGACAAGCGGTATCTGGACACCGCCGTCCGGCAGCTGGAACTTCGCGGGCACGGGATCCTGCCCGACGACAGGTTTGGCCGCCAATATTTCCAGGACCACCTTCCAATCCGGAAAGCGGCCCACGAAGCGACCGGACATGCAGTGCGGCAGGTCTACCTCTCCACGGGGGTAGCGGACGCCTATCTGGAAACAGGGGACCAGTCCCTGCTGGAGGCCGCGGAGGCACTCTGGGAGAACGTCTTCTCCCAGAAGGCCTATCTGACGGGAGCGCTTGGATCCCGCCACCGGGATGAAGCGTTCGGCGACGCCTACGAGCTGCCGCCGGACCGCGCCTATGCCGAAACGTGTGCTTCCATCGCCAGCCTGCACTTCAGCTGGCGCCTGCTGCTCGCCACCGGCAACGGAAAATATGCCGATGAGATGGAGCGGGCGCTTTACAACGGCATCGCCGCTTCAACCTCCATTGAGGGCAACAGCTTCTTCTACTCCAATCCGCTGCAGCTTCGCACCGGCCATGACGGCTCCACTGAGGACGCCCCGTCCGAGCGCCTGTCCTGGTACGCGTGCGCCTGCTGCCCGCCGAACCTCGCACGCCTGGTGGCTTCCCTCCACCATTACCTGGCCACACAGGATGAATCCGGGTTGCAGCTTCAGCTGCTCCACGACGGAGAGGTACGCGCCTCGGGTGAGCTTTTTGGCGGCGAGGTAAAGGTTGCCACGACGACCGAATATCCATGGGACGAAACAGTGGGCATCGCAGTCACGGCACCCTCGGGCGAATGGACTCTCTCGATACGGATCCCGGCCTGGTGCAAGGAACCGGAGGTCACGATTGACGGGGTGCGTACGGCAGCCACCCCCGACGCGTCCGGCTACCTGCGGCTGCACCGCAACTGGGAAGGCAGCACGGCGGTCCTGCTGACGTTGCCTATGCCCGTGCAGCGTGTTAGCGCTCACCCCCGAGTGGATGCCGTCCGCGGCACAGTCGCACTGGTCCGCGGGCCCATCGTTTACTGCCTTGAGCAGCATGACCAGCCGGACGGCATCGTGCTCGAAGATCTTGCGATCGATGCTTCGGCGCCAGTCGAGGTAGTGACCGACGGGGACATCCCAGGCGTGCACACGCTCCTGAAGGCGAGGGGCGTCGCCCGTCCCCCAGCGCAGCAGTCCCTTTACAGCACCGCCGGTGCGGGCACAGGGGAACACCACCCCGTCACGCTTACCGCAATTCCGTACTACCGCTGGGCCAACCGCGGCCCGGCCGCCATGCGGGTCTGGATCCCCGTCGCCTAGCTGCACCTCCGACACATCCCTTGAAAAGGAACGGCAAATGAAACGGACAAAACTCGCTGCAGCACTGGCGCTCGCAGCATCCCTCACACTCACCGCCACCGGCTGCGGCGGGTCTTCCGGCTCGGACTCCCTGGAGTCCTCGGGCCAGGAACCAAGCGGGACCATCACACTCTGGGCACGCGATTCGCAGAAAGGGTTCATGGACATCCTCGCCGACGCGTACAACAAGTCGCACAAGGCTCAGGTCCAGGTCACCATCGTGCCCAGCGGGAACTTTGTACAAAAATTCGGCACCGCCACCGCCGGCGGATCCGGGCCGGACGTGGCATCGATTGACCTGGTATACCTGCCCTATTTCGCCTCCACCGGCGTCCTGCAGGACATTACCGACGAGGCATCGAAGCTGCCATACAAGGACAAGCTCAGCCCGTCCCATGCCCGCCTCGCCACCTGGGAGGACAAAACCTACGCCCTGCCCTTTACGGCCGAAGCGTCCGTGCTGTTCTACAACAAGGAACTCTTCCAAAAGGCAGGCCTGGATCCCGCCAAGCCGCCGGCCAACTACGACGAGATCCTCAACGCCGCCAAGAAGATCCGCGCATTGGGCCCGGACACCTACGGCTTCACCATGGCCGGACAGTGCGGCGGCTGCAACATTTTCGAGTTCACCCCCAGCGTCTGGGCCAGCGGCGGCGACGTGCTGTCCGCTGACGGCAAAACCGCTAAGCTCGACTCCCCCGAGGTGACCAAGGCACTGACGTTTTACAAGCAGATGCACGACGCCGGCGTGATGCCTGAGGCGGCCAAAACCGACTCCGGCACAGCCCAGCCCGCCCTGTTCCAAGGCGGGAAAGTCGGCATGGTGGTGCTCGGGGCCTTCTTCACCCAAACCCTGAACACGGACAAGAAAATCGACTACGGCATCGCCCCCATCCCCGGCGAAAACGGCGGGTCCGCCTCGTTCGCGGGCGGGGACAACATCGCGGTCACTACCGGGTCCAAGAACAAGCCTGCCGCATGGGACTTCGTCAAGTGGGCCACCGGCGACGAAGCCCAGACCCTGCTGGCCAAGAACTCAATCGTTCCGGTCAGGACTGACCTCGTCAAGAGCGTCTACGCCTCAGCTGACCCGCGCAACCAGATCTTCAGCAAAGCGCTGGAAACCGGAAAGACCCCGTACAGCGTGGTGGAAAACAAGTTGTTCAACGACAACAACGGGCCGTGGGCCACGATGATCAACGAAGCCGTTTTCGGCGGCGGCGACGTGCAGGCCGCACAGCAGAAAGCGCAGCAGTCCGCCCAGCAGATTATCCAGACCGGACCATGACATTCCACGGGTGCTGCCGCAGGCCGCGGCAGCACCCGTCTTGTCCTAAAGGAGACCCACCTTGGCACACAACACCACCCTGACTGCGCGGCCCGGCCGTCCAAACCGCCCGTCGCTGGCTCCACGCCCCCAGCGCCGCCGGCAGACCCTTTCGAGCGGGCGAAGCCGGCTGGGCGCAGCCGTGGTCGCTCCCGCGCTGATCCTCCTCACTGTCTTTTTCTTCCTGCCCGTGGTCCTGATGCTGTGGATGTCACTGAACCGCTGGCCGTTGCTGGGAAAGATCAGCTTCATCGGCCTGGGCAACTACACGGCCGCATTCCAGGACCAGGACTTCCTGCGGGCAGCCGGGTTCACCCTTCTTTACACGCTGATCATGACTCCCCTGCTGCTGGTCATCGGAATCGCGCTGGCACTCCTGATCCGACGCCCCGGAAAGGCATCCAAGGTATTCCAGTCCATCTACTTCCTGCCCGTGGTGGTCGGTTTCGCCGCTGCAGGCTACCTGTGGCTCTTCATGGCCCAACCCAATATCGGTCCCATGCTGGATCTGCTGACCCGCAACGGGCTGGCCTCGCACTCGGACAACTGGTTCGGCACCTTCACCACTGCTCTCGGCATCGTTTGCGCGATGGTGGTTTGGAAGGTTGCGGGAATGCAGATGCTGCTGCTGAACTCAGGCCTGCAGTCCATTCCGGTGGAGCTCGAGGAAGCGGCCAGGATCGACGGTGCCAGCCGGACGCAGGTGTTCCGCTACATCATCCTGCCGCTCCTGCGGCCCACCCTTGCCTTGGTGCTCGTCTTCTCGGTGGCCGGTTCCCTGCTGGCCTTCGACCAGTTCTACATCATGACCAGCGGTGGTCCAGCGAACCAGACCATCACCGCGGTGTACCACATCTACCGCGTTTCCTTCCAGGGCTTCCAGCTCGGCTACGGCGCCGCGCTCTCGGCCCTGCTGATGATCGTTCTGGCCATCGTCAGCGCCATCCAGATGCTCATCCTCCGCAACTCTGATCACAACTAGTCCACCACGTCGGAAATGGACCCCTCCATGACTACCTTGCAGTCAACCCTCCGCCCGGTGCCCCGCGCAGCCTGGTGGATCATCAACATCAGCCTCGCGGCCCTGTTCCTCTATCCGTTCTGGGTGGTGGTCTCCCAGTCGATCAAATCTCCCGCGGAGGCCGCTGCCGCGCCACCCACCCTGTTCCCCGGAACCTTCTCGTGGGGGAACTTCGCCAAGCTGTTCAGCAATGAGAACGGCGGTGCCGGCTTCATCCAGCAGCTGGGCAACAGCGTGCTGGTCTCCATCGGCGCCACGCTCCTGACCATCGTGCTGAGCACCCTGGCCGGCTACGGCTTCGCCAGGCTCCGGTTCAGGGGAAGCAACCTGCTGTTCTTCGCCACGCTGGCCACCTTTATGATCCCGTTCCAGGCCGTCATCACCCCGCTGTACCTGGTGCTGCACCAGATCGGCCTCACGAACAACCTCCTGGGCCTGATGCTCGTCTACACCACCTTCAACCTGCCGTTCGGCATCTTCCTGATGCGAAACTCATTTGCCGCGCTCCCCACCAGCATCGAGGAAGCTGCGTTGGTGGACGGGTGCGGGGTGCTGAGGGCGATGGTCCGGGTACTGCTTCCAGTGGCCATTCCCGGGGTCATCAGCACTGCGCTTTTCACCTTCTTCGCCTCCTGGAACGAGTTCTTCGCAGCGCTGATCCTCATGACGGACCAGTCCAAGTACACGCTTCCCGTTGCCTTGAACGTGCTTTCCAGCGGCACCTTTGGGACGTTGGACTGGGGAGCATTGCAGGCCGGGGTGGCTGTGACCATCGTCCCCTGCATCGTCATCTACGTCCTGCTCCAGAAGTACTACGTGGGGGGCATGCTCACGGGTGCCATGAAGTAACGCCGGCGCAGCAGCAGCAGAGGATCCGCAGCCAGTTCCGGCTGGAATCCGTTGTGGCTGCTGGAGGCCCGGCGTAAACTCAGGCCACCCATCCACGCGGAGGCGAAAGCCATGAAGACCATCCGGACCCAGGCCCTTGCAGCAGAACACCACGCCACGCTCACGCCCGGCGACGAGGAGCGGTTCTCAGGGTACGGCGTGACGGGCCTGACCTTCAGCACAGCCCACGTCCTGGCCATGCGCCGCTTCCCGTGACCAGCGTGGGGCCCGACTACACCTCGGTCTGGCTGCGCCGGCCCTCGGGTTCGTGGACCATCTACGCGGACGCAGCCCCGGACGTTTCCTGCGCCCGCTACTTCGGTGCCGCGCTGAAGGAGGCCGTGCAGTGCGATGTAGGCGTCGACTGGACAGGCGACACTTCCTTCACGGTGACGATCGGCCAGGACGTGGACCTCGCCTGGGATGTGGAACTCGGAGCAACGCCGCTGACCGCTGCCATGAGCGCGGTCATGACAGCGCTCCCCCATAAGATCCTGTCGAACAAGGCCTTCCTGAAAACCATGGGTTCGGCCGCAGGCCCCATGCTCAGCGCCGGACACCTCGGCCTGACCGGCAGCGTACCCAACCACCAAGGCTTCCGGGCCAAACCCCGGCGCATGTGGTTCATCTCCCGCAGTACCGCAACCCTGGGCGGCAAGGACCTCGGCCTGCCGCAGCCATTGCAAATCCAGTCACGGTTGGGTGACTTTTGGATCCCCCAGCGCGGCATATTCGTGATCGGCGCCTCGTCCTTTGACCGCTTCGATCCCGCACAGCACCTACCGGCCACCGCGCGCAAGCCCGACTAGCCTGCTTGCTTGCTAGGGTCTGCGTATGGCATCCCACTCCCATTCGATGGACTACGTCATCAATGAGCCCGAGCGCGTGCAGTTCGAGTTCTTCCTGGACGAGCACCGGGCAGCGCTCAATGAGTGCCTGGACGGCCTGACCGAAGAGCAGGCCAGGCGCCGGCTTGTCCCCTCCCGCACCACGCTGCTGGGGCTGGTTAAGCACGCTGCCTTCGTGGAGAAGGTGTGGTTCGATGAGGCCTTCACTGGCCGCCCGCGGAGCGAGATCGGCATTCCCGCCACTCCGGACGAATCCTTCATCCTGGACGGCGGCGACACTGTTGCCTCTGTCCGGGAAGCACATCTGGAAGCCTGCGCCGCGTCCCGGGCCGCAGCCGCCCCGCTAGGCCTGGACGCGATAGTGACCGGCAACCGGCGCGGGCCCGTCCCGCTCCGCTGGGTCTACCTGCACATGCTGCGCGAACTGGCCCAGCACTGCGGCCACGCGGACATCCTCCGCGAGCAGATCCTTGCAGAGGACAACGTCCGCAGGACCCCGTAGCCTACCTCCGCCTCCGCCGGGGCTTGTGCAGTGACCGGACGTGAATGGGCAGGAACCGCCGCGGACCCGCCATCTCGCCCCGGTGCGTCAGTGCCACGGCGGCAACCAGCAGCCACATCGATGCCGCCTGCCCCCACGGGTAGACCTGCTGGGGGATTCCGGGTGTCAGCGGGTTGAGGATGAACTGGAAGGCCGTCAGGCTGGCGTGCATCAGCGCCGCGACCAGGATGCTCCCGGTATGGTCGTAGACCCAGACCATGAGCACCCGGTAGGCAGTCAATTGCCCGAAGAGGACCGCGGCAACCCACAGCGGCATGAAGACGGCCAGCGGCACTCCGCCGTTGGTCCCGCCGCCACCCCAGTAGTTCACGAAGAAGTGCCAGCCGCCCCACGCCACCCCCACCAGGACCCCCGTCCAGAGAATGCTGTAGTGCTGCCTGGCCCTGGGGATGGCGAACCCCGTCCAGCCGATCTCTTCGAAGAGCCCGGCCACCAGTCCCAGCACAACCGCCAAGACGAGGATCCCGGTCCTGTCCGGTTCCGTGACGATCCGCGGCGCGTAATTCGGGGAGGAAATCCACAGCACCAGCACGGGCACCGCCAACGCCGCGGGCGCGACCAGCAGGGCGACGAGGTACCAGTGCGCCTCCACCCGCCAGGTGAGCAACCGCGCCCGGAGGTCACGGTACCCGGCCCTCCCCGACACGACACCGGTCAGGACCAGGCTGGCCACTGCGGGCCCCAGCAGCATGGCCGGAACCGTGGCGGGGATGGTGCGCTGGAACTGTTCCGGTGTAGGCGACAGTCCTCCAGTGACCGCCCACACGGCCGCTACGATGGCGCCCCAGGACAGGAAAAAGGCAAGGCCGAAGTACCACGGCAGCTGGTGCCTGCGTATCGAAGCCGCCACGGCATGCATGGAGTCCCTCCGCCTTTCAGGCCACGAGCCGGGCCACCAACTCCCCGCGGCTGCCCACGCCCACCTTCTCAAAGACCGACTTCAGGTGGTCGTGGACCGTGTGCGGGGAAATGAACAGGTGCCGGGCGATCTCCGCGGTCGGGTTTCCGGACAGTACCTCCAGGCAAACGTCCCGCTCGCGGGCGGTCACGCCGTACGCCATCAGGAGCAGGCCGGCGAGCTCGTGGGTGGTGGCGGGCTCCACCGTGACCACCATCTGTTCCGGATCATCGCCGGTAATCAGCCGGCTGGCCTGCAGCATCACCCAGTTGTTCCCGGCGTCGCGCATCCTGGCGCGCGCCGTGCCGGACGCTGCGGCATGCGCCTGCGCCACCACCGCATAGAGCGTCTGGCTGAAGCGGCCGGGTGCGGCATCCTCCACCGCGGCAAGCCAGGAGGCGGCGGCGGGCGTGGCCGCGCGCAGGTCGCCGTGCAGCCCTGCCAGGACAATGACGGGCCCGACGGCGGCTGGTCCCGTTGGGTGCGCCACGCGGACAACAGCCCGGGTCGCCGCAGCCAGGGTGGCGGTCACTGCACTGAGGAACTCCACCTCCCGGTCCGTGAAGTCGCGGCCGCCTTCCCGGAAGATGCTGCCCACTCCCCAGCACGCCTCGTCCACCCGGAAGGCGGCACGCAGCTCGTGCTCCAGGCCCAGGGGCCTAAGGAGGTCATTGATGCGGACGCTGCGGACCACGTCCCGGTGCGGCACGTCCGAGATTCTGGCGACCGGACGCGGGCGCCGCAGGAGCTCGACGAAGGTGTTGGGCTCCTGGCCCGTGTACTCGGACTGGGCAAACCGGAGGAAGTACTCCTCGAACTGGCGCTCGCCCACCGGCCACGGCTGCCAGTTGGTAATGGTGGTCATCGCCATCGAGTCGGGGTCGACGCCGGCCCAGCACCCCTGCTCGAACGGCACCTCCCGCTGCACGACGGCGAGCGCCGCGGTGTAGAGGTCTGCCAGGTCCATCCCGCCTGCAGCCATGGCGGCGATCTCCCGCCGGGCACGCTCCGCGCGCTCCTCCCACATACCTCCAGTATCCGCGCGGCGGGCGGTGCTGCAATCCCCAATTTGGAGGGTTTTCCCAAGCACCCCGAAACCCCCGGAAAGGGGATCGCGGCGGCTCGTGCCGCCGTCGTACTTTTCCTCCAAGGATGCCGTACAAGCGGCACCCCCTATGAATGGAGGCTGCAATGGGACAGGCACGCGACGTCATGGACCGGCTGATGGCGGCCATGGACGCAAAGGACAGGGAGACACTGGCGGCCTGCTTCGCCGTCGACGCCGTTCTCCGGACTCCCGGCCAAGGCGACATCCGCGGCCGGGACACGATCGCGGACTACTTCTTCCACTTCTGGGAAGCCATGCCGGACGTCAGGTACGAACGGACAGCCACGCATGAGGCCGGGGACGTGGCCGTGGTGGAGGGCTTTGTGTTGGGCACGAACACCGGGCAGCTGGGCCTCCCCAACGGCGGGACCCTGCCGCCAACCGGACGGCAGGTCAGGGTGCGGAGCTGCGACGTGGCCGCGGTGGAAGCAGGCGTGATCATCTCGCATCACGCCTACTTCGACCAGATGGAACTCCTGGGCCAGCTGGGGCTGCTGCCCGAGCCGGCCCAGGGGTAACCGGGCTACCTGCTATGCGCCGGCAGCAGCGGCAACACGCGGAGTCTCCTCCGACGCGCCGGCGAGCCGGATCCAGGTGTCCACCACGGTGTCCGGGTTGAGCGAGACGGAGTTGACGCCTTCCTGGACCAGCCATTCGGCGAAGTCGGGGTGGTCGCTGGGGCCCTGGCCGCAGATGCCGACGTACTTTTTGCGGGCCCGGCACGCCTTGATGGCCATGCTGAGCAGCTTCTTCACGGCCGCATCCCGCTCGTCGAAGCTGTTGGCCACGATTGCCGAGTCGCGGTCCAGGCCCAGGGTCAGCTGCGTCATGTCGTTGGAGCCGATGGAGAAGCCGTCGAAGTGCTCTAGGAACTCGTCGGCGAGCAGCGCGTTGGACGGCAGCTCGCACATCATGATCACTTCCAGGCCGTTCTCGCCGCGGCGCAGGCCGTTCTCGGCGAGCAGTTCGATGACGCCCTGCGCCTCGTCCAGGGTCCGCACGAAGGGGATCATCAGCTTGACGTTGGTCAGGCCCATCTCGTTGCGGACAAAGGACAGGGCCTCGCACTCAAGGTCGAAGCAGTCGCGGAAGGACGGCTCCAGGTAGCGGGAGGCGCCGCGGAAGCCGATCATCGGGTTCTCTTCGTGCGGCTCGTAGGCGGGGCCGCCGATGAGGTTGGCGTACTCGTTGGACTTGAAGTCGGACATGCGCACGATCACCGGCTCCGGCGCGAACGCCGCGGCGATGGTGGCCACACCCTCGGCCAGCCGCTTGATGTAGTACTCGCGCGGGCTGGCGTAGGCGCTGATCCGCTCACGGATCTCGGCGGCCACGTCCTCCGGCTGGCTGTCCAGGTTCAGCAGTGCCTTGGGGTGGATACCGATCTGCCGGTTGATGATGAACTCCAGCCGGGCCAGGCCCACGCCGTGGTTGGGCAGCTGGGCGAAGGTGAACGCCTGCTCCGGGGTGCCTACGTTCATCATCACCTTCACCGGCGCCTCGGGCAGGTTGGTGATCCCGGTTTCCTCCACGCTGAAGTCCAGCAGGCCCTGGTAGATGGCGCCGGTCTCACCGTCGGCGCAGGACACGGTGACTTCCTGGCCGTCGGACAGGGCGTCGGTGGCGTTCCCGGTTCCGACGACGGCGGGGATCCCCAGTTCGCGGGCGATGATGGCTGCGTGGCAGGTGCGTCCGCCGCGGTTGGTGACAATGGCGGAGGCGCGCTTCATGATCGGTTCCCAGTCGGGGTCGGTCATGTCCGCCACCAGCACGTCGCCGGTCTGGAACGAGGCCATCTGGTCGATGGAGGTGAGGATCCGGACCTTGCCGGCGCCGATCCGCTGGCCGATGGCGCGGCCCTCCACCAGCACGGACCCGCTTTCGTTCAGACGGAACCGGCTCATGCTGCCGGGAGCGCGCCGGGACTGCACGGTCTCCGGACGGGCCTGCAGGATGTACAGGCCACCGTCGGTCCCGTCCTTGCCCCACTCAATGTCCATGGGACGGCCGTAATGCTTTTCAATGGCGACGGCGTGCCGCGCAAGCTGCTCCACGTCGTCGTCCGTCAGGCTGAAGCGCTTGCGCTGGGACTCTTCCACGGGCACGAAGTCGATAGTGCGGCCGATCTCGCTGCTGTTGGTGTACGTCATCTGCAGGGCCTTCTCGCCCAGCCCGCGTTTGAGGATCGCCGGGCGGCCTGCCTCCAGGGCGGGCTTGTAGACGTAAAACTCGTCCGGGTTCACGGCGCCCTGCACCACTGCCTCGCCCAGCCCGTAGGAGGAGGTGACGAAGACGGCGTCCTTGAAGCCGGACTCGGTGTCCATGGTGAACATGACGCCGGAAGCGCCGACGTCGGAACGCACCATGCGTTGGATGCCCGCCGAGAGTGCCACTTCGGCGTGTTCAAACTTGTGGTGCACGCGGTAGGCGATGGCGCGGTCGTTGTAGAGCGAGGCGAAGACGTCCTTGATGGCCTGCAGGATGTTCTCGATGCCGCGCACGTTCAGGAAGGTTTCCTGCTGCCCGGCGAAGGAGGCATCGGGAAGATCCTCTGCAGTGGCGCTGGAGCGGACGGCCCAGGACAGGTCCTCGGAGCCGGCATGCTTGTCCACCAGCTGCTGGTAGGCCTCGCGGACCTGGGCCTCGAAGTCCGGCAGGAAGGGCGTCTCGCGAACAAGGGTCCGGATCTCCTGGCCGGCTGCGGCCAGGGCGGTCACGTCATCGGTGTCCAGCCCCACCAGGCGGTCGGCGATCTTCTGGTCCAGCCCGGAATCGGACAGGAACCGGCGGTAGGCGTCGGCCGTGGTGGCGAAGCCGTCCGGGACCTGGACGCCGGCGGACGTCAGGTTCTGGACCATCTCGCCCAGGGAGGCGTTCTTGCCGCCCACCTTGTCCAGGTCCTTGAGTCCGAGTTCAGAGAACCACAGAACGTCTGTCGTCATGTTTACTGCTCCTTTGCAGAGGGTGGCGTAGGCATGGCCGGCCGCTCACGGTAGTGCCGGCCGGAAGGAAAACCCTGCTAACAGTTTCAGGTCTGCAGCGGACTTTCCACATCATGTGGGCTACGCCACGTTTGTGAAATTGGGGGCTAATGCTTCAGGTTCATCCGCTGCAGGATTGTGGCCGCCATCTCCTCCACGGAGACGGTGGCCGAGTTCAAATACGGGATCCGGTGCGAGACGTACAGCTGCTCGGCGCTGCGCAGCTCAAACCCGCACTGCCGCAGGGACGCATACGGCGAGCTGGGGCGCCGTTCGGTGCGGATCTGGCTCAGGCGCAGCGGGTTGGAGGACAGGCCGAAACACTTCGACACGAAAGGCCGCAGCGGCTTGGGCAGCCCGTCCCGCTGGAAGTCCTCATCCACCAGCGGGAAGTTCGCGGCGAAGATCCCGTGCTGCAGGGCCAGGTACATGGTGGTGGGCGTCTTGCCGCACCGGGACGGGGCCACCAGGATCACCTGGGCCTTTTCCAGCGCACGCAGGCTCTGGCCGTCGTCGTGCTCCATGGCGTACTCCACTGCCGCCATCCGGGACTGGTAGCGCGCGGCGTTCCCCAGCCCGTGCGCCCTGCCCGGTTCACCGCTGGCAGGGGTGCCCAGCGCCTGCTCCAGCACACCCACGTGGGTGCCGATCAGGTCCACCATGGCGCCCTTGCAGCCGGCCAGGATCTGCCGGATTTCGCTGCTCACGGCGGTGGAAAAGACCAGCGGCTGCGGCCCGGTGGCGGCCAGGTTGTCGATGGTCCGCACCACGGACCGGGCCTGCTCCTCGGTGGTGATGAAGGGAATGGTGACGCGGTCGAAGTTGTCCACCGGGAACTGGGTCAGCAGCGTATTGCCCAGCGTTTCCGCGGTGATACCGGTACTGTCCGACAGGAAGTAGACAGGCCGCAGGGCAGCAGTGGTCAGAGCATCATTGGTCATGGCAGAACTTTAGCGGGCAATGATGACGTCCAGCCTGCGCGGGCCGTGGACCCCCTCCACGCGTTCCAGCTCGATGTCGCTGGTGGCACTCGGCCCGCTGATCATGGTGATGGGCCGGGTCCCGTCGATCCGGCGCAGCGCCTCGGGCAGGATGCCGGCGATGTCCGCGGCTTTCACCACACAGATGTGGTGGTCAGGGACCAGGCTGATGGCCCGCCGGCCCTGGTTGGCGCTGCCGTCCAGGATGATGGTTCCCGTCTCGGCCACGGCCACGGCACTGCCGGTCACCACGGCGTCGGTCCCGTCCAGGTCTGTGACGCTGAGGGGCTCCCCCGCTGAATCCACGCGGCGCCGGGACCGGGCGTCGTCCATCCCTTCCAGCCAGCCGCCGTCGAGCCCTTCGGGGACCACGTAGCTGCGCGCCCCCTCAAGGAGCGACGCGATCGTGGCAGGCACCTCGGCCTCGGCTACCACGGCCACCTGCGCCTTGTAGTCCACCAGCCGGTCCACCAGGAGTTCGATCAGCTGGTCCGCACCCATCCCGGACGCGGACCGGTACTCTCTGGGGATCTGCGGCGCCTCGGGGCTGTCCTGCAGTGCTGTGCGGATCCGGGCAAGGATGTCTTCGCGTGCGGTCATTGCTGGGTTTCCTTATCGTCTCGGGACGGCGCTGCTTGAGACGGCGCGGCGGACTTGTGCTCCTTGGCCCACCAGTCCCGGAAGGACTGGGCCGGGGGCGCCGGGATGTCGCGGCTCTGGGTCCAGCCGCCGGCGATGCCGGGCAGCTTCTTGATCTTCTTGTCCCGTCCGGCGGCGAGGCGGCCCAGCGGCAGTCCCTTCTCCACCAGGCCGAGGTGCTTGCCGGAGGACAGCGCCCAGGACGCCGCCTTCATGCCCACGTCCATCTGGCTGGGGACCTTCCTGGCCCCGCGCTTGCTGTCCACGTCCACGCTGCGCAGGTGCACCAGGATGTCCGGGATATTGATTTTCACCGGGCAGGCGTCGTAGCAGGCCCCGCACAGGGAGGAGGCGTAGGGCAGGGAGTTGTTTTCCTCCGCCTCGATGCCGGTCAGCAACGGGGAAAGGATGGCGCCGATGGGACCGGGGTAGGTGGAGCCGTAGGCGTGCCCGCCGGTCCGCTCGTACACCGGGCAGACGTTCATGCAGGCGCTGCAGCGGATGCAGTGCAGCGCGGAGCGGCCCATTTCATCCGCGAGCGCGGCGCTGCGGCCGTTGTCCAGGAGGACCAGGTGCACGTTCTGCGGCCCGTCGCCCTCCATGACGCCGGTCCACAGCGAGGTGTACGGGTTCATCCGCTCCCCCGTGGAGGAGCGCGGGAGCAGCTGCATGAACACTTCCAGGTCCTGCCGGGTGGGCAGCAGCTTCTCGATGCCCATCACCGTGATCAGGGTTTCCGGCAGGGTGAGGCACATGCGCCCGTTGCCCTCGGATTCGACGACGGCCAGGGTGCCGGAGTCAGCCAGGGCGAAGTTGGCCCCGGACACGGCAACCTTGGCGGTGAGGAACTTGCGGCGCAGGTGCTCGCGGGCCGCCATGGCCAGGACAGGCGGATCGTTGGTGAGTGCCGGATCGGCCCCCGGCATCTCGCGGAGGAAGATGTCCCGGATTTCGGTGCGGTTCTTGTGGATGGCCGGAACCAGGATGTGGCTGGGCTTGTCGTGGTCCAGCTGGACGATGAGCTCGGCGAGGTCGGTTTCGAAGGCCTCGATTCCCTGCTCCTCGAGGTACTCGTTGAGCCCGATCTCCTGCGTGGCCATGGATTTGACCTTGACCACCTCAGTTTCGCCGGTCTCCCGGACCAGTCCGGCCACGATCTCGTTGGCCTCCCTGGCGTCGCGGGCCCAGTGGATCACGCCGCCGCGTGCGCTGAAGTTTTTCTCGAACTCCTCCAGCAGGTCGGGCAGCCGGGCCATCACCGACTCCTTGATGGCGGACCCGGCATCGCGCAGCTGCTCCCAGTCGGGCAGTTCGGAGACCACGGCCTGGCGCTTGTCACGGATGGTGTGCGTGGCATGGCCAAGGTTGGCCCGCAGCTGGGCGTTGCCCAGTTCTCGGTGGGCCGACTTGGGAAAGGATTCGCCTGCGAACAGGTTGCCCGAGCCGAAGGCCGGAAGTGCGGGCATGCCCAAAAAGGTGGTCATCGGAGGGCCTTTCCGGTAGAGACACGGACTTCGCCGGTGACGGACGCCGGTTCTTCCATGGTGCTGGCGAGGATTTCCGCCAGGTGGAGGGTGGTGGTGGAGCTGCCCTGGCGGGACAGGCCGCCGCCGATGTGCATCAGGCAGGAGGCGTCCCCGCCGGTGCAGAGCTCGGCGCCGGTGGCCTCGACGTTGGCCGCCTTGTCCTGAAGCATGGCCGAGGAGACATCGGCGTTCTTCATGGAGAACGTGCCGCCGAAGCCGCAGCACTGATCCGCCTCGGGCAGGTCTGCGAGGTCAATCCCCTGCACGGTCCGCAGCAGGCGGGACTGCCTGTCCCCGAGCCTCAGCAGGCGCATGCCGTGGCAGCTGGGGTGGTAGGTGACCCGGTGCGGGAAGTAGGAGCCCAGCTGGGCGCCGGCATCGGTTACGCCCAGCACGTCCACCAGCAGTTCGGACAGTTCGTAGGTTTTGGCTCCGACGGCGGTGGCGCGGGCTTCGAGCGCGGTGTCGCCGCAGGAGCGGGCCACCATGGGGTGCTGGTGCTTGACCGAGGCAACGCAGGAACCGGACGGGGCGACGGCGACGTCGTAGTCCGCGGTGTCGAAGGCGGCCACGTGGTTGGCCACCACGGGGACGGCTTCCTTGAGGTAGCCGCTGTTGACGTGCATCTGGCCGCAGCAGGCCTGGCCCCCGGGGAACACCACCTCGTGTCCCAGGCGCTCCAAAATCCTGACGGTGGCCTTCGCCGTGGCCGGGTACATCGCGTCCACGATGCAGGTGGCGAACAAGGCAATTCTCATGGCGGCCTTCCGGGAATAGGGGAATTGGTTTCTATGGTCTGACCACAGTAGACCACGTGACGCCAGCCACTTACAACCCTGGCCTGGATGGTGAAGCGGCTCACAGGCCGGAGGAATTGTGGGCTACACTTCCGTGGTCGGACCATTGTGGTCTGACCAAACACACCCCCAACACCCTCAACGTGGAGGAACTCTGTGGACCACTTCACCCCCAGCACTGACCCGGTGCTGAACAGCGTCGCCTGGTCGGCCATCGTCGCCCTGCTGCCGCTGCTGACCTTCTTTCTCCTGCTCGCCGTCGCCAAGACCAAAGCCCACGTGGCCGGCGGGTTTGCCCTGCTGGTGGCCCTGGTGGTGGGCATCCTGGCGTTCAAGATGCCCGCCGGCCTGGCGCTCCTGTCCGCAACCCAGGGCGGCGTGTTCGGAGCCTTCCCCGTACTGTGGATCGTGGTCATGGCCGTCTGGCTGTACCAGGTGACGGTGCTCAGCGGCCGCTTTGAAGACCTCCGCCGGGTCTTCGACGTCATCGGCGGCGGCGACGTCCGCCTGCAGGGTGTCCTGATCGCCTTCTGCTTCGGCGGCCTGCTCGAAGCCCTTGCCGGGTTCGGCGCGCCGGTGGCCATCACCGCCACCATGCTGTTGGCCCTCGGCCTTCCCCCGCTGCGGGCCGCCGCCGCCGTGCTGGTGGCCAACACCGCTCCCGTCGCCTTCGGCGCCATGGCCATCCCGATCACCACCGCCGCCGGGCTCACCGGCCTGCACGCGACGGACATCGGCGCCATGGTGGGCCGCCAGGCACCGCTGCTGGCAACCTTCGTCCCGCTGATCCTGCTCTTCATCCTGGACGGTCGCAAAGGCCTGAAGGACTGCTGGCCTGCCGCATTGGTGGTTGGATTCTCCTTCGCCGCAGCGCAATTCCTCTGCTCCAACTTCTTCTCGTACGAACTCACGGACATCATGGCCTCACTGGTGGGCCTGGGCGCTGCTGTCCTGTTCTTCCGGATGTGGAAGCCCCGGGGCACCGCAGCAGCACGCGACCGGCTGGGCGTGGCCGCGGAGGCCGTTGCCGACGCCGGAACGCCGGGCAACCACGGTGCGCGGAGCGCCGCTTCTGGCAGCGTGGCCACCGTGGAAGCTGCCGACGGCGAACGCCTCACCCCCGCGCGCACCTGGCTCGCCCTGTTCCCCTACTTCCTGGTCATCCTGGTGTTCGGCATCGCCAAACTCTGGAAAATCGGCGTCGACCTCCCCGCAGCCCTCGCCGCCACGGACGTCAAGGTCCCCTGGCCGATCCTCCACGACGCGCTGGTGGGCGCCGACGGCAAGCCCCTCTCCTCCACGGTCTACGTCTTCCAGTGGCTGTCCAGCCCCGGCACCCTCCTGCTGATCACCGGCCTGATTGTCGCTGTCGTCTACGCCCGCTTCGATGACCACGGACGCTTCCCCATGACCGTGGGCAATGCCGTGGCCGAAATCGGTCGGACCATCTTCAAGATGCGCTGGGCCGGCCTGACCATCATCACGGTGCTTGCCCTTGCCTACGTCATGAACAACTCCGGACAGACGGTCTCGATCGGCGTGTGGCTGGCCGGCACCGGGAGCTTCTTCGCGTTCCTCTCCCCCGTGCTCGGCTGGCTGGGCACTGCCGTGACCGGTTCGGACACCTCCGCCAACGCACTGTTTGCCAAGCTGCAGCAGACCGCCGGCGTGAATGCAGGCATCGACCCGAACCTGCTGGTGGCCGGCAACACCGCCGGCGGGGTGGTGGGCAAACTCATCAGCCCGCAGAACCTCGCCATCGCCGCCACCGCCGTCAACCTCGACGGCCAGGAATCGGTCCTTCTGCGTAAGGTAGTCGGATGGAGCGTGGGGTTGCTCCTGGTGCTGTGCACCATCGTCTACCTGCAGTCCACCCCAGTCCTGGGCTGGATGCTCCCCTAGCCAGTAGCCGCGGTCCATTGCCCGCGCAAAACCGGAGTGCGGGTCCGCCGCGGCCCGCACTCCCCCACCCAGAGGATCGCCCGTGACAACCGCCGCAGCCGGATCAGCCCCCCGCCGTCGAACCCACGACGCACTGCTGAAGGACATTGAAGCGGACCTGCGGGCCGGCAAGATCAAGGTCGGCGACCGGCTCCCGGGCGAACGGACCCTGGCGGAAAACTACGGAATCTCCAGGGCGTCCGTCCGCGAAGCCATCCGCATCCTCGACGCCATGGGCGTGGTCCGCAGCTCGGTGGGCTCCGGCCCCACCTCCGGTGCCATCGTGGTTTCCGATCCGTCCGCGGGGCTCTCCTCAGCGCTTCGGCTGCACGTTGCCAGCAACCGCCTGCCGGTCGAGGACATCGTCCAGACCCGCATCCTCCTGGAAACCTGGACTGCCCGTACCGGCGCCGCACGCGAAGGCGGCGACGCGGAACGGAAACAGGCAGCCCAGCTGCTGGAGGCCATGGACCAGTCCCAGCTGGACCGGGCAACCTTCCACGAGCTGGATGCCCGGTTCCACGTGGCATTGAGTTCGCTTGCGGGCAACGAGGTGATGGCCACCATCATGGAGTCCCTCAGCGGTTCGATCGTCGACTATGTCAAGGGATCCATGGACGCCATGGAGGACTGGCCGGACGTCCTGGAAGTCCTGCGCACCCAACACCACGGAATCTTCGATGCCGTCCAGTCCCGCGACGGCGAGCTCGCCGCGCGCCTGCTGCGCGAACACATCGAATGGTTCTACCAGCGGGCCGGGGACGCCAAGCCGCCCCAGCCCCACACCATCAGCTAAGTTTTTTTGGAGTTACGCATGCGAACCGCAACGGCAGGAGCCGGAACACCCATCGACCAGCTGGAGCTGGATTCCGTCAGCACGCGGGACCTGGACCGCCAGGCCATGGCCCACGACGCCTCGCACTACCTCCTGGTCCCGCAGGGGGTGGCCACTCCACGCGATGCTGCCGGCGTCGGCGCCCTGCTGCGGCGCAGCCGGGAGCTCGGTCTTCCCGCCACCTTTCGGTCCGGCGGCACCAGCCTGTCCGGCCAGGCCCTGAGCGACAGCCTGCTGATCAACACCCGCCAGCATTTCCGCGGCGTTGAGGTGCTCGACGGCGGCGCCCGGGTGCGCGTGCAGCCCGGCGCCACGGTGCGCAGCGTCAATGCCCGGCTGGCCGCGTTTGGACGCAAGCTCGGCCCGGACCCTGCCTCCGAAATCGCCTGCACCGTGGGCGGTGTCATCGCCAACAATTCCTCCGGGATGGCGTGCGGCACCGAGTTCAACACCTACCGGACGCTGGAATCAATGGTGCTGGTGCTGCCCTCGGGCACGGTTATCGACACCGCTGATGCGGACGCCGACCGGAGGTTGCGTGAGCTGGAGCCGGACCTCCACGAGGGGCTGCTGAGGCTGCGCCGCCGGGTGGTGGGGAACGACGAGTCCGTCCGCATCATCCGTTCACTGTTCTCGATGAAGAACACCATGGGCTACGGTGTGAACTCCTTCCTGGACTACGAACGTCCCGTGGACATCCTGATGCACCTCATGATCGGCAGCGAGGGAACCCTCGGCTTCGTGGCGGAGGCTGTCTTCCGCACCGTCGAGGTCAAACCCGCCGTCGCCACCGGGCTGCTGGTCTTCAACACCCTCGACGCGGCGATGGGAGCCCTGCCGGACCTGGTGTCCACCGGCCTCGCCACCATTGAACTCATGGACGCGGCCGCGCTGAAGGTGGCCCAGGCTGCCGCTGACGCCCCCGCCGCCATCAGCACCCTGCCGGTCCGGGAACATGCCGCACTGCTGGTGGAACACCAGGGCTCGGACGCCGCCGAGCTGTCCGGCAAGCGGGCAGGCTCGCAGCAGCTGTTCGATTCGCTGGACCTGGCCACACCCTTCGGGCTCACCTCGGACCCGAAAGACCGGGCTGCCCTTTGGCACGTGCGCAAAGGCCTGTACACGGCCGTGGCCGGCGCCCGCCCGTCGGGAACTAATGCGCTGCTGGAGGACATCGTGGTGCCGGTTCCCGCCCTCGCCGGCACCTGCGGCGAACTGACGCGGCTCTTCCACGAACACCAATACAAGGAATCGGTGATTTTCGGGCACGCCAAGGACGGAAACGTCCACTTCATGCTCAACGAGCGCTTCGACGATCCGGCCCAGCTGCTGCGCTACCAGGCCTTTACCGACGAGATGGTGGACCTGGTCCTTGGCGCGGGCGGTTCACTCAAGGCCGAGCACGGCACCGGCCGCATCATGGCGCCTTTCGTCCGCCGCCAGTATGGCGATGAGCTCTATGCAGTGATGCAGGAAATCAAGCGGCTGATCGACCCGCCCAACCTCCTGAACCCGGGCGTGCTGCTCGCGGATGAGCCCCTCTCCTACATCGAGAACCTCAAAGTGGCCCCCACCGTCGAGGAGGAAGTGGACCGCTGCGTCGAGTGCGGGTACTGCGAACCGGTGTGCCCCAGCAAGGACATCACGCTTACTCCGCGCCAACGCATCGTGCTTCGGCGCGACATTGCTGCCGCCGAGCAACGCGGCGACCACGCCCTCGCCGCCAACCTGCGCAAGGACTACGACTACGACGGCGTGCAGACCTGCGCGGCGGACGGCATGTGCGTCACCGCCTGCCCGGTGCTGATCAACACCGGGGACCTGGTGCGGCGGCTGCGCAAGGAAAACGCCAACACGCTCGCCGCGGCGGGCTGGAACAAGGCCGCCGAAAATTGGGGCGCCGTGACCGCCGGCGGCGGGCTGGCCCTGACGGTAGCCAAGGCCCTGCCGGCGCCGCTGCCTAAGGCCGCCACCGCCGTCGGCCGCGCCCTGCTGGGGACGGAAACGGTGCCCGCCTACACCGCCGTACTGCCCGGCGGCGGTTCCAGGCGCAGCGCCCGGCCGGCCCCGGACAGCATCGCCGTGTTCTTCCCCGCCTGCATCGGCACGATGTTCGGCCCGGCGGATGCCGCGGAAGGCGCCGGGAAGGGCTCGGCCCAGGCCTTCCTGGACCTCTGTGAGCGCGCCGGTGTGCGGGTGACCGTTCCGGAAGGCATCGAGAGCCTGTGCTGCGGCACGCCGTGGAAGTCCAAGGGCTTCTCCCAGGGCTACGACGCCATGGCCGCCAAGGTCCTGGACGGGCTTTACGAGGCCAGCGGCCGGGGCAAGCTGCCGGTGGTGTGCGATGCCGCCTCTTGCACGGAAGGCCTGGACACCATGAAGCGCCTTGCGGCTGCGGGCGAAGAGCGGTACGCCGGGCTGCGCTTTGTGGACTCGGTGGAGTTCGTGCACCAGCACGTTCTGGGCCGGCTCACGGTGACCGCGCCGCTGGGTTCCATCGCCCTGCACCCCACGTGCTCGTCCACCCAGCTGGGGACAAACCCGGCCCTGCTCGAGATCGCCGGGGCGGTGACGGACGACGTGTTCGTGCCGCTGAACTGGGGTTGCTGCGCATTCGCGGGCGACCGCGGCCTGCTCCATCCGGAACTGACGGACTCCGCCACCGACCGGCAGGCACGCGAGATCAACGAGCGGGAGTTCGACGCCTACGCCTCCACCAACCGCACCTGCGAGCTGGGAATGTCCAAGGCGACCGGCCACTCGTACCGCCACCTGCTGGAAATCCTCGAGGAGGCCACCAGGCCCTGACCCATCCCGCTAGACTGGCCGGGCAAGGACGGATTGGGGGATCCAGGGCGGTGGCGCCGCTGTTTTGCCTGGTCGGTCGCAGCCAGCGGACCCAAGGACCACCGATGACTTTCTTCCAGGACTTTCCCGTCCCTCCCCTGCCGCCCCGGCCCCGGAACACCAGGCACGTCCCGCCGCCCTGGGTAGCCGCACCCGCTTATGAAGTGCCGGCTGTTGTCCACCTTGGCAAGTTCGTGAGCCGGACTCCCAGTATCGTCGTGGCGCTCAAAAGCGCCGAAGTCTTCTCCACTGGCTGCCTGTTCAACCTGTCCTGGGTCTTCCGCAGGGCGGACCAGACGGAGGAGGACTGGGCCGAACTGCAGCACCTGTTCTTTCATCAGGGCAGGGGTTTTCGCGGCGGCAGCGGGAGGCAGAGCGGACTCCTGTTCGGCGTCGAATTCCCCGACGGTTCAAAGGCCAGCACCGGCAGCCAGCTACCCTACGGATTGATGGAACCGGGCACCAACCCGGAACCTCCCGTCCTCGCCCTGAACGGCGGCGGTGGCGGCGGGGGCGATGAAGAGTTCTCCGGCAGCGGCACCCTCTGGCTGTGGCCGCTTCCCCCGGCCGGGGATCTCCGTCTGGTTGCCCAGTGGACGGATTTCGGCCTGGAGGAAACGTCCCTCATGCTCGACGGCGGCGCCTTGCGGAGCGCCGCGGCGTCCGTTCAGCCGTACTGGCCGGAGGAGGAGCAGTGATGGGTGACCTGACTGGGCTTGTCCTGTTTGCGCTCTTCGGAGCGATCTTCTTCTACATCCTGTACGGCGTGGTCCGCGCCGCAGTGCGCGACGGCATCCTCCAGGCAGACGAACGGCGCAGGCAACATGCCGCGGAACAGCGGGAACGGCTCGGCGGCTAACTGTCAGCAGGCGGCTGGGACGTCCTCCGGTTCCTCAGCCCCGTCCGAAAGCGCGGACACGATGCTGCCGTAGCCCTGCAGGAACATCCGCCGGCCCTGGCCCTCGTCGGTCCACACCCAGATGATGGAGCAGTCGGAGGTCACCGCATC
The DNA here is from genome assembly GCF_057073715.1 of Arthrobacter sp. E1SS-5. Taxonomy (NCBI): domain Bacteria; kingdom Bacillati; phylum Actinomycetota; class Actinomycetes; order Micrococcales; family Micrococcaceae; genus Arthrobacter; species Arthrobacter sp. E1SS-5. Next base: position 999,560 of record NZ_CP172703.1, on the reverse strand, counting down.
CACCACGCCGGTGCCGGCCAGGGTTCCTTCGGCGAAACGGACCCTGTCCCCCACCGCCAGCCGCGGATGCCTGGTCCGCTTCCTCCGAGGCCTGGGCGTGGCGGGTTTTCCTGCCGGCGCAGGGTCTGACGGGCAGGTGCTGGCGTTCTGGCGCATCGGCTTCCTCTGGCTCGCGGGCGGACAGTCAGCTCATTACGACCCTGCCCGCTGCTCCCAGGTCACGCCCTCCGGCGTGGTGCAGCAAGACTAACGCGGCGGCACTCCCGGATGCACAAACGGCCCCCTCGGAACGGAGTATGACTGCTCCGTCTCGAGGGGGCCGTTGGCGTCGTAAAGGAAATTCAGTCCAAAGCCGCCACGGATCCCAGCGCGTCCCACGCGAAGCTGGCCAGCCAGTGGGTGGACATGAAGTCGCCGCTCTCCAGCCCGTGAAGCCCGGCCTTCAGCAGCGGGTCCAGCGCCTCGTTCAGTACAGCCGCAGCGGCGGACGCCTCCGGGCTGCCGGATTCCCGAAGCGTGGCGATGATCCGTGCCACCTGTCCGGCGCGGGTCAGGTTCAGCCCGTGCAGGTGTACCAGGTAGCCGTCGGTTTCATCCGTAACACTGACCGGCTGCAGGATCCGCGACTCCGCGGAAAGCTCCGGAAGGAACGCTGCGAACCAGGCGGCGAACTCATCAGCGGTCAGCACGCGGCGCATCAGGTCCGCCTCGCTGAGTCCTGCGGAGAGGAAGTCCTGGCCGCTGAGCTCCCAGTCTCCCGGCCAGCCCCGGTCGTTTCCGAACCAGGTGCGGGCCGCTTCCTCGCACGCCTTCGCGGCATCGGAGCGGCCCAGCGAGCGGAACGCGTCCAGCATGTAGCCCACACCGAAGGCTGCATTGGTGTGCAGCCCATGCCGAACCGGGTACTGTGCCTTGGCCATCCACGCGGCGCTGAGGTCGGCCACGGCATCCACCAGTGGCTCCAGTGCGGTGCCCCACCCACGCAACTGAGGATCTGAAGACGCGGAGCACGTCGCGGCCAGCCGCATCAGCCACGCCCAGCCGTACGGCCGCTCCCAAGAGGGGTTGGCCAGCAGATAGTCCCGCTCCACCGCCAGCTTGGCCGGCGTCAGGTTGGCGCCCACCGCTTCCCTCAGCGATGCCTCGGTGGGGCCGTCCACCCAGGGTGCCGCGCCGCCGTCGGACGCTCCCTCTGGAGCAGCTCCACCAAGGGGTGACCCGGGGGTGCCGCCCAGCAGGCTGGCTCCCAGCCAGTGCATGTGCACGCAGGAGTGCCAGTCGAAGGAGGTGTAGAACGCGGGGTGGATCTGCTCGGGGGTGGGGCGGTCCCCGGCGGAAACCTGGGTGTGGTGCGCGGAGTGCGGGAAAGGCTCGGAGAGGTTGCCCAGCACCACGGCCGCGTAGTCCGGTGCCGCCTGTACGCGAAGATCGTTGTCCATCATGCTCCTTTGGAAGGCAGGGTTAGTGGAAGGCCAGGAAGTACATCAGTGCGACGTTGACCGCCAGCAGCGGGATGGCTGTGCCCACCTGCGCCGTGATGACGCCGTACTTGTTCTTCATTTCCAGCAGCGCGGACGGCACCAGGTTGAAGTTGGCAGCCATGGGCGTGCAGAGCGTGCCGCAGAAGCCCGCGAGCATGCCGATGGCGAAGATGATTGCGGGGTCGCCGTGGAAGGTCTGCACCAGCACCGGCCAGCCGATGGCCGCGGTCATGATCGGGAAGGCGGCAAAGCCGTTGCCCATCAGCACGGTGAAGAGGAACATGCCGATGCAGTAGACCAGCACGCCGGCGATCAGCGAGCCCTTGGGCAGCAGCCCGGAAGCCAGGTTGCCCACCGCGGTTCCCACGCCGGCCTTGGTGAAGAGGATGCCCAGCGTGGTGAGCATCTGCGGCAGCAGCGCCGCCCAGCCGATGGACTCGAGGATGCGGCGGCTTTCGAAGATGGGAGTGGCCGGGTTCTTCGGCTTCAGAATCAAAAGGGCGACGACGACGGCGGCCACGGCGCCAATGGCCAGGGCCACCAGCGTGGTGTTCTTGGGGTCGAGCAGCGGGGTGCCGCCGATGTTCAGCACGGGCGCGGCCAGCACCAGGATCACGGTGACCAGCGGCAGCGTCAGGGCCGGGATGAACAGCTTGTTGCCGAAGCGCTTGGCGTAGGACTCACGCTCGGGGCCGGTGGAGGTGCGGGGCTTGCCGTGGCCCAGCAGGCCGGTGGAGGCCAGCACCACCAGGACCAGGACGGCGACGCCCAGGATCCAGCCCGGTGCGGTGCCCGCCTGGACCCAGGTGCTGTAGAAGAAGCACAGGCCCAGAATGCCCCAGAAGGCGGAGCTGCCCCAGCGGCGGGGGTGGTTGGCGTCGGCGGCAATCAGTGATGCCCAGGCGACGAACAGAATGCCGATCAGCCAGTAGACGGCTTCAACATTGATCATTTGGCTTCTCCTGCGGCTTCCTTCGGGGCGGTGAGCTCGTACTCGCGGTATTCCTTGTCCAGCTGCTTGTCCAGGCGCAGGAGCCGGAAGCCGTGGATGAGGAACGCTGCGATGGCGGTGGGGATGGCCCACAGGGCCAGCTGGAGCGGCTCCAGGTGGAGGTGGTACGTGGTGTCAACGAACGTGGTGATCAGCAGGATGGAGCCGACGGCGACGAACACGTCCTCGCCGAAGAACACGCCTACGTTGTCCGCGCCGGCGGAGTGGCCCTTGATCTTCTCGCTGATCTTTTCCGGCACGTGTCCGTAGCGGCGCAGCGCGGCGCCCTCGGCCATGGGGAACACCAGCGGGCGGACGGTCTGGGCGTGGCCGCCGATGCTGTTCAGGCCCACGGCGGCGGTGATCTGGCGGACGGCCAGGTAACCGATGAGCACTCGGCCCGCGGTCAGCTTGGCCAGGCGGCCGATGAGCACCTTGGCCTGCTCCTGCAGCCCGAAGAATTCGATGATGCCCACCACCGGCAGCACCGCCACGAAGATGGTGACCGAGCGGCTGCTGGCAAAGCCGGTGCCGAACGCGTCGAGGATCTGCGCGGGGTTCATGCCGCCCAGCAGTGCGGTGACGATGCCGGCGACGGTGACGACAATCAGGGGGTTCAGGCGGATGGCGAAGCCAACGATCACCAGCAGCACCCCGATGAGTACAAGCATGACTATCCCTTCCCAGGGGACCCGTAACGGGTCTTTCAAAGTGGGGGCCGGCGCGTCTGTGCGGTTGGTCGTTGGGGTGACGGCGCCGAGGGGCGGGAGCCCCGGTTGCGTTGGGACTGCAGGCTTGTGTGAGCTGCAGAACAACGGTGTGATCTAAAGCATAGCTTTTTGTTCAACAATCCTGCAACCCCTTCTGGGGAGGGAGGGTTAGCGGCCGACGGCGTCCAGCAGCTGGGCCTCGGCGCGGTCCAGATAGGTGGCCAGGAAGTCCGCTGCCGCGGCTTTGTCCCCCGCCTCCAGGAGTTCCACGATGTGCGCGTTGTCCTCCACGTAGGGCTCGTGGAAAGCCGGGTTGGCGGCCATGGAGTGGAACACCAGGCGCATCTCGGCCAGGACCTGGTCCATCAGGCTGTTGAGCCGTTCGCTGCCGGCGCGGTCCACGATGGCACGGTGGAAATGCTGGTTGGCCCCGGCCATGCCGGGAATATCCCCTTCCGCGGCGGCGGCCCTGGCGGCCTTGATGATGGCCGGCAGCGGCTCAATGGAGGTCTCGCCGGACCACAGCACCGCGGCGGGCTCCAGGAAGCGGCGCACCCGGTAGATCTCGCGGATGTCGTCCGCGGTGGGGTGGGCCACGAAGACGCCGCGGTTGGGGATGCGGGTGACGATGTGCTCGGCGTGCAGCGCGGTGAACGCCTCACGCAGGGTATTCCGCGACACGCCGAGGGCCTCGCGGAGGGCTTCCTCTGCGAGCTTGGAACCGGGCTTGAGCAGGCCGGCCTCGATACGGCTGCGGAGCTGGGCGGCCACCCAGAGGCCCGTTTCGGCATGCTTGGTGGTCCTGGCCTGGGCTTGGAGATCGGCCAGTACCTCGTCAAACGTCATGGCACCACGATATCGGCCCGGGCCTGCCCGAAAGTGCCAGTGCTCCCCGGCAGACCGTCCCGCTTTTCGCGGTTACCCGGCTGCGGACCGTCGGGCTCACCCGATGGTGGCGAGCACCTGGCCGGGCGCCACGGAGTCTCCCGCCGCAGCGAACTGCTCCCCCAGCGTGCCGGCACGGTGTGCGGCGACGGCGGTCTCCATCTTCATGGCTTCGAGCACCAGCACCGTCTCGCCTTCCTCCACACTGGACCCGGGCGCAGCCAACCACTTGACCACGGTGCCGGCCATGGTTGCCAGCAGGTCGCCGTCGTTCTTCTCTGCCTGGGCCTCAGCGTGGTGCTCCGAAGCGTCCGCAGCCCGCCGGCCGCCGCCGTCCAGCAGGGAGTCCAGGAGCGCCTTGGGCAGCCCCAGCTCCATCCGTTTGCCGTCCACCTCGATGCCGATGGTCCGGCGGGGCTCTTCGGGAGCGGCGGGGCTGAACGCAGGGTCCGCGTCGAGGGCGGTGGTGAATTCGTTCTCGATCCAGGTGGTGTAGACGCCCAGGGTGTCCGTGCCAGTGAAGTCGGGGGCGTCCACCACGGCGCGATGGAAGGGCAGCACGGTGGCCAGGCCGCCGATCCGGAACTCGCGCAGGGCGCGGCGGGCCCGGCGGAGGGCTTGCTGCCGGTCGGCCCCGGTGACCACCAGCTTGGCCAGCAGGGAATCGAATTGTCCGGGTACCACGGAGCCGGCGCGGACTCCGGTGTCCAGGCGGATTCCGGGACCATTGGGCACCTCAAACCCGGTGACCGCGCCCGGGGACGGCAGGAAGCCGCGGCCCGGATCCTCGGCGTTGATGCGGAACTCGAAGGCGTGGCCGCGGGGTTCCGGATCCTCCAGGACGGGGAGCTTCTCCCCCGCCGCGATGGCCAGCTGGGCCGCCACCAGGTCCACGCCCGAGGTCTCCTCGGTGATGGGATGCTCCACCTGCAGGCGGGTGTTGACCTCCAGGAAGCTCAGGAAGCCGCTGCCGTCCAGCAGGTACTCCACCGTGCCCGCGCCGACGTAGCCGGCCTCCCGGCAGATGGCCTTGGCGGAGGCATGGATTTCGGCCCGCTGTTCGGGGGTGAGGAAGGGCGCGGGGGCCTCTTCCACGAGTTTCTGGTGGCGGCGCTGCAGCGAGCAGTCGCGGGTGCCCACCACCACCACGTTGCCGTGCGTGTCCGCGATGACCTGGGCCTCCACGTGGCGCGGCCGGTCCAGGAACTTCTCCACGTAGCATTCGCTGCGGCCAAAGGCGGCCAGGGATTCGCGTACCGCGGAGTCGAAGCTTTCCTCGATGTCGGCCGGGTTCCGGACCACCTTGAGGCCGCGACCGCCGCCGCCGAAGGCAGCCTTGATGGCCACGGGCAGGCCCACCTGTTCGGCGAAGGCGCGCACCTCTTCGGCGCTGTCCACGGGGCCGTCACTGCCAGGTGCCAGCGGGGCGCCGGCGCGGACCGCCACCTCGCGGGCACTGACCTTGTCGCCGAGCAGCCGGATGGTCTCCGGGGAGGGTCCGATCCAGGTCAGGCCGGCGTCCATCACGGCCTGGGCGAAGGCTGCGTTTTCGGACAGGAAGCCGTAGCCGGGGTGGACGGCGTCGGCGCCGCTCTTTTGGGCTACTGCGAGGATCTTTTCGATGTCCAGGTAGGTTTCCTGGGGCTTGGATCCTGCCAGCGCATAGGCTTCAGTGGCGGCTTGGACGTGGAGCGCGTCGGCGTCGGGATCCGCGTAGACGGCCACGCTTTCCAGGCCTGCATCGTCGCAGGCCCGCGCGATCCGGACGGCGATTTCGCCGCGGTTGGCGATGAGGACTTTACGCATGGGAGGTTTCCTTAAGTGTTTCGGGCAGTTCTGCCGGAGGCGCTGCAGCGGCGAACCGCACGGAGCTGCCAGGGGGAAGTTGGGCGGCCTTGTCCAGGTCCGCGTGGACGACGACGGCAATCACCGGATACCCGCCGGTGACCGGGTGGTCGGAGAGGAAGAGCACGGGCTGGCCTTCGGGCGGCACCTGGACAGCGCCGCGGACGGTTCCTTCGCTGGACAGTTCGCCGTCCCGGGTGCGGGTCAGCGCCTGGCCCGTCAGTCGCAGGCCAATCCGGTTGGACTGCGGCGTGACGGTCCACTCCTGCTTGAGGAAGTCCTGCAGGGTGCCGTTGCTGAACCAGTCCTGCCGTGGTCCCGGGACCACGCGCAGCACGGTGGCCTGGTCCTGGTGCGGGAGGGGAGACACTTCCGGGTGGCCCACCACGCTGCCGGGCTTCGCGACCTGCACGGGCAGGACGGTGCCGGACTGAAGCGGTTCGGGGCCAACTCCCGACATGGTGTCCGTGGAACGGCTGCCCAGTGCATCGGGTCCCCCGATTCCGCCGCGGACGCCCAGGTACGAGCGGAGTCCCCTCGTCGCGTTTCCGATTGTGAGCTTCTCGCCGGCCAGCAGCGCGAAGGGGGCGTCGCACGCGGGGTGCCGTGCCGCCGTCGTGGGTTCTGCCTTGGTACCAGGCGTGATCTCCAGTGGGACCTCTGCTCCGGTCACAGCGAGGACCTGGTCTGTGAGGGCTTCCAGCTCGAGTCCGCCGAAGAGGAGCTCGATCCCGGCAGCGCGTTCGGCGTTACCCACCAGGCGGTTGGCGCGGCGCAGTGCCCCGCGGTCCATGGCACCGGCGCTGCTGACTCCCAAGGACGCGAAGCCGGGGCGGCCCAGGTCCTGGACGGTGGCCTGGAGCCCCGGCTTGCGGACGATGAGGCCCGCGCCCGGTGCGTCCGCGTCATTTTGCCTGGTGGCTGCTTCCACACCGGTCGCCTGGGACGCGGCCCTCACGGCTGCCTGCGCCCGGACGGCATTGAACCTGACGGTATCCCCGGGGCGGATCAGGGCGGGGTTCTCCCGGCCAAGGTCCCACATCACGGCATCGGTGCGGCCGATCAGCTGCCAACCGCCCGGCGACTGCCGGGGGTAGACCGCCGAGTAGGCGCCTCCCAAAGCAACGGCGCCCGCGGGCACGGCGGTCCGCGGTGACCGGCGGCGGGGAACCTCCAAGCTGGGGTTCTCACCGGTGAGGTACGCGAAGCCCGGCGCGAAGCCGGCAAAGGCAGCAGTCCAAAGCTGGCCCGTGTGGGCGGCCACCACTGCCTCGCAGCCCAGGCCGGTGAGCGACGCCACCTCCTCCAGGTCGTCGCCGTCGTACACCACGTCGATGGTGACCAGCGCGCTCTCGATCTCAGCAGGCGCGTCAAGGTCGAGGCTGCGAACGTGGGCGGCCAGTCCCCGGACAGCCTGCGGCGAATCCGCGGTCACCAGGATGGTGGCTGCGGCGGCGATGACGTCGATCTGGCCCGGCTGCGGGTGGGCGGTGAGCTGGCCCTGGAGGCTGAGCACGGCATCAAGGGACGAGAGCTCAACCAGGATGGCCCGGTCCCCGGCGGGGCGGATGCCGGTCACTTCCCCATGGACGGACTTACTGTCCGACTGCTGCTGCGTGGCGGTCATGGGCTACGCGAAGCTCTGGATCTGGATGCCCGCATTCTCCAGCGCGGAGCGGACGGCGGCAGCCATGGCCACGGCGCCGGGGGTGTCTCCGTGCAGGCAGATGCTTTCCGCCTTGACGGGGACCAGCGATCCGTCGGTGGCGCGGACCACGCCGTCGCCGGCCAGCCGCAGGACGTGTTCGACGACGTCGTCCACCTCGTGCAGCACGGCGCCGGCTTCCCGGCGGGAGACCAGGGTGCCGTCGGGGTTGTAGGCGCGGTCAGCGAAGGCCTCGGCAACGGTCCGCAGTCCGGCGGCGTCGGCCTGGCGCTGGATTTCGGAGTTGGGAAGGACCATGAGGGGCAGGGTGGGGTCCACGGCAAGGATGGCGGCCACCACAGCGGCCGCCTGCTGCGGGTGGTTCACGATGGTGTTGTAAAGGGCGCCGTGGGGCTTGACGTAGCGGACGGCGGTTCCGGCGGCGAGGGCCACGGCCTGGACGGCGCCGATCTGGTAGACGACGTCTGCCGTCAGTTCGGCCGGGGTCATGTCCACGTAGCGGCGGCCGAACCCTGCCAGGTCCCGGTAGCCGGGGTGGGCGCCCACGGTAACGCCGGCCTTAACGGCTGCCTGGCACGTGGCCATGATGCCCACGGGGTCGCCGGCGTGGAAGCCGCAGGCTACGTTCGCGCTGGATACGCTTTCAAAAATAGCGGCGTCATCGCCGAAGGACCAGTTCCCAAAGGACTCGCCGACGTCGCTGTTCAGGTCGATGCTGGGCATTGTGATCTCCGTCTCGGATTGGTGTCCTTCAAGAATGCCCTAAAAACTCAGATTGTTCAACAATCCGCAGCTCCTATTACCAACGCCCGCTCACATCCTGCAGGCTTTCCTGCGGCGCCCGCTCACGTCCTGCAGGGTTCGCTGGAGGGGCCGCGGATGTGCCTCGAGAAGGACGTGAGCGGGGATTCCTGATTTTCCTGTCAGAGGTGAGCTGGGGTTGGGTGTTTACCCGTCAGAGGTGAGCGGGGGTTCGTGTCCTGGCTGCCGGAAGTGAGCGGGCGTTTCGCACGTGCGTTGTTGGTTTAAATGTGGGAGGCCCCAACCATGTGTGGTTGGGGCCTCGACCTAATAGTTGTTCCGGCGGTGACCTACTCTCCCACACCCTCCCGGGTGCAGTACCATCGGCGCTGTGGGTCTTAGCTTCCGGGTTCGGAATGGGACCGGGCGTTTCCCCCACGCTATGACCGCCGTAACCCTTTCACCCGTCACCAACCCCGTCGGGAGTGGTGTGGGAAGACTTGTGTGGTTACAACATTGTCCGTGTTGTTGGACTGGTGGTGTTGTTATTCAGTTATGGTTCCGCCAACAGGGTTGTTGGTTGGGAACCACATAGTGGACGCAAGCAGAATTTGTATGTTTCTGTGTGGTGTAAGTTGTTGGCCTATTAGTACCGGTCAGCTTCACGAGTCGTTAGTCCTCGCTTCCACATCCGGCCTATCAACCCAGTGGTCTGGCTGGGGGCCTCTCACACACAAGGTGTATGGAAATCTCATCTTGAAGCGAGCTTCCCGCTTAGATGCTTTCAGCGGTTATCCCATCCGAACGTAGCTAATCAGCGGTGCACTTGGCAGTACAACTGACACACCAGAGGTTCGTCCGTCCCGGTCCTCTCGTACTAAGGACAGCCCTTCTCAAATTTCCTGCGCGCGCAGCGGATAGGGACCGAACTGTCTCACGACGTTCTAAACCCAGCTCGCGTACCGCTTTAATGGGCGAACAGCCCAACCCTTGGGACCTACTCCAGCCCCAGGATGCGACGAGCCGACATCGAGGTGCCAAACCATGCCGTCGATATGGACTCTTGGGCAAGATCAGCCTGTTATCCCCGAGGTACCTTTTATCCGTTGAGCGACGGCCATTCCACAATGTACCGCCGGATCACTAGTCCCGACTTTCGTCCCTGCTCGAGATGTCTCTCTCACAGTCAAGCTCCCTTGTGCACTTACACTCGACACCTGATTGCCAACCAGGCTGAGGGAACCTTTGGGCGCCTCCGTTACTTTTTAGGAGGCAACCGCCCCAGTTAAACTACCCATCAGGCACTGTCCCTGACCCGGATTACGGGCCGAAGTTAGATGTCCAAAGTGACCAGAGTGGTATTTCAACGATGACTCCACCCGAACTGGCGTCCGGGCTTCAACGTCTCCCACCTATCCTACACAAGCCACTCCGAACACCAATACCAAACTATAGTAAAGGTCTCGGGGTCTTTCCGTCCTGCTGCGCGTAACGAGCATCTTTACTCGTACTGCAATTTCGCCGAGTTTATGGTTGAGACAGCGGGGAAGTCGTTACTCCATTCGTGCAGGTCGGAACTTACCCGACAAGGAATTTCGCTACCTTAGGATGGTTATAGTTACCACCGCCGTTTACTGGGGCTTAAATTCTCAGCTTCGCCCTAAAGGGCTAACCGGTCCTCTTAACCTTCCAGCACCGGGCAGGAGTCAGTCCGTATACATCGTCTTGCGACTTCGCACGGACCTGTGTTTTTAGTAAACAGTCGCTTCCCCCTGGTCTCTGCGGCCCCGATCCCCTCCCACCAGCAATGTGGTGTTCAAGGTTGGGGCCCCCCTTCTCCCGAAGTTACGGGGGCATTTTGCCGAGTTCCTTAACCATAATTCTCTCGATCGCCTTGGTATTCTCTACCTGATCACCTGTGTCGGTTTGGGGTACGGGCGGCTAAAACCTCGCGTCGATGCTTTTCTCGGCAGCATAGGATCACCGAATCCCCCCATACGGGGGTCCCATCAGATCTCAGGCTATATGAATGGCGGATTTGCCTACCATTCGCCCTACATCCTTAGACCGGGACAACCATCGCCCGGCTCGGCTACCTTCCTGCGTCACACCTGTTAATACGCTTGCCTCCCGGGATCAGGTCCTGCGCTCCACCAAAACCCTTCACCCACAAGGGGTGTCAGGCAGGTTTCGGGCAGTTAGTATCCCCCGCTCAGCATGGGCGGTTTTTCGCCGGTACGGGAATATCAACCCGTTGTCCATCGACTACGCCTGTCGGCCTCGCCTTAGGTCCCGACTTACCCAGGGCAGATTAGCTTGACCCTGGAACCCTTGATCATTCGGCGGACGGGTTTCTCACCCGTCTTTCGCTACTCATGCCTGCATTCTCACTCGTGTAGGCTCCACCACTGGTTTACACCGCAGCTTCACCGCCCACACGACGCTCCCCTACCCATCCACACTCCTGAACCACGAAGGCTAGGAACAAGTGTGAATGCCACAACTTCGGCGGTGTACTTGAGCCCCGCTACATTGTCGGCGCGGAATCACTTGACCAGTGAGCTATTACGCACTCTTTTAAGGGTGGCTGCTTCTAAGCCAACCTCCTGGTTGTCTGGGCAACTCCACATCCTTTCCCACTTAGCACACGCTTAGGGGCCTTAGTTGGTGGTCTGGGCTGTTTCCCTCTCGACTATGAAGCTTATCCCCCACAGTCTCACTGCTGCGCTCTCACTTACCGGCATTCGGAGTTTGGCTGACGTCAGTAACCTTGTAGGGCCCATTAGCCATCCAGTAGCTCTACCTCCAGCAAGAAACACGCAACGCTGCACCTAAATGCATTTCGGGGAGAACCAGCTATCACGAAGTTTGATTGGCCTTTCACCCCTACCCACAGCTCATCCCCTCCATTTTCAACTGAAGTGGGTTCGGTCCTCCACGACGTCTTACCGTCGCTTCAACCTGGCCATGGGTAGATCACTTCGCTTCGGGTCTAGATCACGCCACTCACACGCCCTATTCAGACTCGCTTTCGCTACGGCTGCCCCACACGGGTTAACCTCGCGACGTAACACTAACTCGCAGGCTCATTCTTCAAAAGGCACGCCGTCACCACAACAAAGATGGCTCCGACGGATTGTAAGCACACGGTTTCAGGTACTGTTTCACTCCCCTCCCGGGGTACTTTTCACCTTTCCCTCACGGTACTGGTCCGCTATCGGTCATTAGGGAGTATTTAGGCTTATCAGGTGGTCCTGACAGATTCGCACGGGATTCCTCGGGCCCCGTACTACTTGGGATACTCTCACAGGCGGTACAAACACATTACGGTTACGGGACTAACACCCTCTCTGGCCGGCCTTTCAAAACCGTTCACCTATGCGCGCACATCACACCCCACCAGCCCGGCAGAACTGGTATGGAAAGTCCCACAACCCCGACCATGCAACGCCCGCCGGCTATCACACATGGAACGGTTTAGCCTGATCCGCGTTCGCTCGCCACTACTAACGGAATCACTATTGTTTTCTCTTCCTGCGGGTACTGAGATGTTTCACTTCCCCGCGTTCCCCCCACGCACCCTATGTGTTCAGGTACGGGTCACCAAGTCACTCGCGCGCTCGGCGGGGTTTCCCCATTCGGACACCCTGGGATCACAGTCCGGTTATCGACTCCCCCAGGCTTATCGCAGATTCCTACGTCCTTCTTCGGCTCCTAATGCCAAGGCATCCACCGTGTGCTCTTAAAAACTTGACCACAAAGATCAAAAACAAGCTCACTCGAGAGAACCACGAAACCAACCACACCAAAGTGCGGCCAGATCCAGGTTCAAATATCTTGGAAATTGCTTCTTATACAAGATGCTCGCGTCCACTATGTAGTTCTCAAACAACAACCCCACACCACACAACCCACACACACAAAGCACGTGAACCGTCATGGCAGGGAAACCAGAAACAAACACTCCCGAAGGCCTAAACCCCCGGTCCTGTTGCCTCAGGACCCAACAGTGTGCCAAACACTAAACCATCCCCACCCGCACCCCACCGTTCCAGAACCACCAGGGTTCGTACTAGAGAAGAAGCGCAGGAAGAAACAGCCGCTATTTGTTGATATTCCACCCATGAGCACCCGCCACGAAACGAGCGTCCGTGCAACGGGCCTTTACTCCTGACAACCCCCACCACCAACATGCGTCCGTGATGAGAAAGTTGTAGGTGCTCCTTAGAAAGGAGGTGATCCAGCCGCACCTTCCGGTACGGCTACCTTGTTACGACTTAGTCCCAATCGCCAGTCCCACCTTCGACGGCTCCCTCCCACAAGGGGTTAGGCCACCGGCTTCGGGTGTTACCAACTTTCGTGACTTGACGGGCGGTGTGTACAAGGCCCGGGAACGTATTCACCGCAGCGTTGCTGATCTGCGATTACTAGCGACTCCGACTTCATGGGGTCGAGTTGCAGACCCCAATCCGAACTGAGACCGGCTTTTTGGGATTAGCTCCACCTCACAGTATCGCAACCCTTTGTACCGGCCATTGTAGCATGCGTGAAGCCCAAGACATAAGGGGCATGATGATTTGACGTCGTCCCCACCTTCCTCCGAGTTGACCCCGGCAGTCTCCTATGAGTCCCCACCATCACGTGCTGGCAACATAGAACGAGGGTTGCGCTCGTTGCGGGACTTAACCCAACATCTCACGACACGAGCTGACGACAACCATGCACCACCTGTAAACCAGCCCACAAGGGGAAAGACTGTTTCCAGCCCGGTCCGGTTCATGTCAAGCCTTGGTAAGGTTCTTCGCGTTGCATCGAATTAATCCGCATGCTCCGCCGCTTGTGCGGGCCCCCGTCAATTCCTTTGAGTTTTAGCCTTGCGGCCGTACTCCCCAGGCGGGGCACTTAATGCGTTAGCTACGGCGCGGAAAACGTGGAATGTCCCCCACACCTAGTGCCCAACGTTTACGGCATGGACTACCAGGGTATCTAATCCTGTTCGCTCCCCATGCTTTCGCTCCTCAGCGTCAGTTAATGCCCAGAGACCTGCCTTCGCCATCGGTGTTCCTCCTGATATCTGCGCATTTCACCGCTACACCAGGAATTCCAGTCTCCCCTACATCACTCTAGTCTGCCCGTACCCACCGCAGATCCGGAGTTGAGCCCCGGACTTTCACGGCAGACGCGACAAACCGCCTACGAGCTCTTTACGCCCAATAATTCCGGATAACGCTTGCGCCCTACGTATTACCGCGGCTGCTGGCACGTAGTTAGCCGGCGCTTCTTCTGCAGGTACCGTCACTCTCGCTTCTTCCCTACTGAAAGAGGTTTACAACCCGAAGGCCGTCATCCCTCACGCGGCGTCGCTGCATCAGGCTTGCGCCCATTGTGCAATATTCCCCACTGCTGCCTCCCGTAGGAGTCTGGGCCGTGTCTCAGTCCCAGTGTGGCCGGTCACCCTCTCAGGCCGGCTACCCGTCGTCGCCTTGGTAGGCCATTACCCCACCAACAAGCTGATAGGCCGCGAGTCCATCCAAAACCACAAAAGCTTTCCACCAACCACCATGCGATGGAAGGTCATATCCGGTATTAGACCCAGTTTCCCAGGCTTATCCCAGAGTCAAGGGCAGGTTACTCACGTGTTACTCACCCGTTCGCCACTAATCCAGGAGCAAGCTCCCTTCATCGTTCGACTTGCATGTGTTAAGCACGCCGCCAGCGTTCATCCTGAGCCAGGATCAAACTCTCCGTTGAAAACAAACAGACACAACCAAAACCACCGGAAATAACGGCAAAAATTGGCTGCACAAAATTTGAAACCAGCTAAAAACACCAAACCAGCACCACAGGGGCGGCACGATTCGGCAAATTCAACCAATTACATACATAATCGGTATCAACAAACTTGGCACACTATTGAGTTCTCAAACAACAGACACACCCGGCACCACCCAAACCAACGTTCAGGATCGCTCCGGAGCAACTTTTCAAACTTACCCGATCCCCCACAGCTTCGCAAATCCGCCTTCCAGCGGGCAAAACTTCAAAAGAACCGGCCCCACCCATCACCAGCACGCCACAAAAGCGAACCATTTTCCAGGCTGTCATCAAGGGGATTGGCCGCTATTTTTCCGCTTCAGCGGCGGCGACTCAGAAAACAATACCCGCACACACCCCCCACCGCAAATCGGACGCTCCATCGGCAGAATCCGCGGAATCTAGAGGCAGGAAGGGCCATTGAGGCACCCAGGCCGGCTGCCGTCGTCGTAATTCCCTTGTGTGGTCTCCGGCACAGGCGGCACTGCCCCTTCGTCGGTGCCCCCAACAAGTAGCCGACCTGTAGGAAACGCGTATCGATTACTCGGGCTCAGGGAAGTTGTTCGGCCCTAGAGTCGTAACCGGAGCTGGCGGCGAAGGTGTTCGCCCGAGACCACGAACGCCTCCCCCAGCCGCCGCCAGCTCCGCACCCAAGGTGGAAGCCCGACGATCTCCCGCGGGACGAACCTCAAGATTGCAGCAATTAGTCGCGATATTGGACTAAGCGCCTTTCGCGCCAACCTTCGCGTTCCTAGAGTGTCCCTACGGCAATAGCCAGGGGACCGTCCCCAGAAGGATCAATCCAAGGGGGACACATGGGCGAAGGTATTCCACAGGCCAACGCGGAAGATTCAAGCGCGGCGCCTGCGAGGCGTGTAGTTCCTGTTCCTGCCCCGCCCGGGAAGCCCTTGGCACGGCCCCGCGTGATTCAGCAGAATTCGGCTTGCATGCGTAGGGAACATGAGGTGCAACGGCTGATCCGTGATCTGGCGGTCCTTGCAGCCTCCCGTAGTCCCCAGACTCCATAAAGCCGTATCCAGTCCGGCGGTTCCGGAACGGCTGAATGCCCGGGCAGGTGATAAGCCATGCCTGTCCCCGGTGTCCCGGTTCTAAAGACCCTGTTTCCGCACTTTGGCCCGCCCTAGTCTGGCGTCATCGATCACATCAAGGAGGCATTCATGCGCACAGCAGAACCAATGACCGAGACCGAACGGATCCACCGTCTCTCCGAGAACCTCCTGACTCAGCTGTCCAGGGGCAGGGAATGGGCCACGCCGGGTGTCCAGGCTGCGCTCCAGAGAGCCGTGGCCGGGCTGGATACCGGCATTGAGACTGCCTCCCCGCGCCTCCAAGCCTTGTTGCGGCGGCTGGCGGATGAGCTGGCCGGCGGAGTAGAGACCCTCACGCCCCGGGTCCAGGAACAGCTGAAGCGCGTCGGGCCGAAAGTGATTGCACCGGCCCCAGTCCAGGCCCGACGGTCCGGACCCAAAGTGTGGTTGTGGATTCTCGGGCTTGCTGCCCTCGCCGCGGGGGCAGTCGTCTGGCGCTCAACACAGGCGTCCAAGCAGAAGCCAACGCCAACGAGTGAGCAGGAAGCCGGCGGCAAGGATCCTAACGTCGACGCGGACCTCACCGCAGGACGAATGTAGAAGCGGTTGCGGAGTTGGTCGGAGACCTCTGCAACAGCTGGGCGGGTACAGAGACCACCCATGCGCGATCACCCAAACGAACGCGGACGGCAATGATCCTCGAACAAGACGAGCCGCGGATACTCCCACCAAAGCAGGAGCATCCGCGGCACGGTTAGTACTGCGTCGGTCGCTTACCGTTCGCAGGCAACGCCGTCGCCGTCACGGTCCAGAGATGAACTGTATCCGGGCTGTCCCCTGTACAAGGGTGCAGCGCCGGCATTTTTCGCAGCTGTGCAGTTGGCGTAGTAGGCAGCCGGGGCCGGAGCGGGTGCCTGTGCTGCCTTCTGCGCTGCGGCGGCTTGCTCGGCGGCTGCCCTTGCAGCCGCGTCCCGTGCTGCCTGATCTGCTGCAGCTTTTGCAGCGGCAGCCTGGTCGGCCGCGGCCTTGTCCGCAGCAGCCTTATCAGCCGCAGCCTTGTCCGCAGCAGCCTTGTCCGCGGCAGCCTTCGCGGCCGCGGCCTGTTCTGCAGCAGCCTTATCAGCCGCCGCTTTTTCGGCGGCCGCCTTCTCCGCAGCCACATCGTCGAGGTTCTTGACGCCGAGATGCACCGTGGATCCCTTCTCTGCCTGCGCACCGTTGGCAGGATCCTGGGAAACCACCTGCCAATTGCTCTTGACGATGATCGACTTGCCCTTGGCGCTGTCCACGGCCTCAACCTTGAAACCCAGCTTTTCCAACTGGTCCTTGGCTTTGTCCAGGGTCAGGTTGACAACGGCCGGGACCACCACTGTCTCCGTTGTTTGCGAAACAGCCGTTGCGGTTGCCGTTGCCGTCGGCTGCGTCGCCGCCTGCTTGCCGCCGCAACCGGTCAGCATGAGGCCGGCCAACACGGCCAGGGCCAGAGTCTTCTTCAACCTGCCAACTGCAGGAACTGTAGTTTCTTTCACTTTTCCCCCTAGGAATGCGTGTGATGGTGGTGGGAATTGCCCGGATCGATCCGGGCAAAAGGCTTACTCGCAGGCGATGCCGTCAGAGTCGCGGTCCAGCGCTGGGCGGTAGCCAGGCTGGCTTGCGTAAATAGGTGCAGCTCCGGCTGCCCTCGCCGCGGTGCAGTTGGCGTAGTAGGCAGCGGCAGGTGCGGGAGCCGGCGCGGCAGGTGCCGGGGCAACCGGCGCCGGAGCGGCTGGAGCCGGAGCCGGCGCAACGGCCGCCGGCGCGGGAGCCGGGGCAACGGGAGCAGGAGCAGGAGCAACAGCAGCAGGTGCCGGTTCAGCCGCGGCAGCCGCTGCAGGCGCTGCAGGCGCAGGAGCCGGAGCCTGCTGGTTTGTCGGAGCCAACTGCCCGGCACAGTCACCCAGGATCCCGGCCATTGCGTCGTGTTCGGCCTGGGTGACCCACAGCCCGTACGTGGCTTTCACGGAGATCTGGCGCGCGACGTACTCGCACCGGAAGCCCTTGTTCGGCGGCAACCAGGTGGCCGCGTCGCCGTCGCCCTTTTTGATGTTGGTGGGCCCATCGGTGGCCTGCAGGTTCAGCGGGTCATTCGCAAACGCCGTGCGCTGTTCCGGGGTGAGCTGCTGCGCGCCTTTTTGCCACGCATCGCTGAGGGCCACCACGTGATCGATCTGCACAGCAGTGCTGGTGCCGGAGCCGCGCACAAAGCTGATGGTGGTACCCGTGTAAGGATCCGCGAGGGTGCCCGACTGCACCTTGCACGGCACACTGTTCGTGTAGGTAATGCCGGTGAGGTCGCGCTTGAGGATGTCGTTTCGGGTATCGCAGCCGTTCCGGTCCACGTCCGCCCACGCCTGGCCGAACCGTGCCCTGTCGTACCCCGTCTTTGGCGCCCGGCCCTTGATGGGGAGGGTTGCCAGCAGGTCCAGCGCCTTGGTGGCGTAGGCAGGCTGGGCGTTCGGGGCGGTGGCAGTGACGCCGGCGGCAAGAACGTACGGGTTCTCCGGGTCCAGCGGTTCACCGGTTTCCTGCGCGGTGGGAGCAGGCGCGGACGACGGCGACACCTTGGGTGTTGCTGTCGGGCCCGCCTTCGCCGGCGTCGCCTTGGCAGTGCTCTCCGAGGAGGCCGCCTTGAGGTCCGCGCTTGCAACACGCGGCAGGGCGACAGCACCACCGATGAAGAGGGCCAGTGACGCAACGACAGCGACGGCGCCGGCCTTCCGGTTCGCGGGAAGCCAAGCCCAGGAGCGCCGTCCCGTGAGGAGGACGTACAAACCGGTGAGGGCAAGTGAAATGGCCAGGACGACCAGGGCACCGCCGAATCCGCCGCTCGCTGCTCCGAGGAGCACAAACAGGACGGTAATGGCGCCAACAATGAAAGTTGAAGCGCGGGGTTTTCGCGGCGGCTTCGGTGCCGGCGCGAAAGAGGAAAACCCGTGAAGGGTTTCGTAGTCGGACATTCTTTCCCCAATTAGAAGGGGCGTCGATTGCCGATGCCCCCGCATATGCCGGGCCTGCTGCTAAGCCCGGCAAAACTCATCATTGAGGAGCCTAAACGTCGTGGGAGGCGGGAACATTGGGCTTTTTCAATACTCGGCGAACATTCAGCCAGTCTTGATGCGACCTTGAGGAAAAGGCGTCGCAAAGGGCGTGCTGCCCTTCACAATTCACCGCAGACCAGCACGGTAACGCGTCTGTGCGGCTGCCACTCCCCATAAGCAAATGGCAGGGATAAAGTGGCCCGCATGCAGATGCGCCTTGAAGTTGTTCAGGTCCCGGTGTCCGACGTCGACAGGTCCAAAGCCTTTTACACAGAAAAGCTGGGCTTCACCCTGGACCATGATGTGGAGCACCTCCCCGGCATGCGCGTGGTCCAACTGACTCCCCCGGGTTCGGCCGCATCCGTGGTCATCGGCACCGGGATGACCACCATGGCACCGGGCAGCCTCGAGGGACTGCAACTGGTGGTCCCGGACATCACGGAGGTCCGCAGCGAACTGGTCCGCCGCGGGGCAGACATCAGCGAGATCCAGGACCTCGGCGGCGTCCTGTTCGCCTACTTCAGCGATCCGGACGGCAACCGCTGGGTGATGCAGGGCCAGACGCAGCAGCACATCCGGGACGCCCACAAGTCCTAGGGAGCGCCGCTGCAAATGCGCCGGCGTCCGGGCCGGACACTTGGGCGCAACCCGGCGGGCGCTATTTCCTGGGCGGCGGCGCCGTAGAGCCGCGCACAACCAGCTCCGTGCCCAATTCAATACGTTGGGGCAGTTCCTCGTCACCGTCGAGATGGCGGAGGAGCGCCCTCATTGCGGTCTCCGCCATCTGCACCACGGGTTGCCGGATGGTGGTCAAGCCGGGTTCTACCCATTCGGCTGCTGGAATGTCGTCAAAACCGATGATGGACAGGTCCTCCGGTATGCGCAGCCCCGCAGCACGCGCAGCCCGGTAGGCGCCAAGGGCCTGGCCGTCGTTGCCGGTGAAAATCGCCGTGGGCCGGTCCGGCAGCTCCAGCAGCTTCCGCGCGGCAGCCTCGCCCGCTTCCATGGAGAAGTCCCCGGGAACGATCAAGGCCGGATCCAGGGCAATGCCTGCCCGGCGCAGCGCGGAAACATAGCCGTCCTCCCGGGCGCTGCTGCACTGCAGGTCCTCACGGCCGCCGATCATAGCGATCCGCCTGTGTCCCAGTTGCAGCAGGTGCTCCGTCGCCGAATAGCCGCCCTCCCAGTTGGCTGCCCCCACCGTGGTGAGATCCGGTCCGGGTTGGCCCACCGGATCTATGAGCACTACCGGTATTCCCAAGGATTTCACGCGCTGGATCTGCTTGGCGTCCAACTGGTAGACGGCCATCAGCAGGCCGTCCGACTTCCGCTCGGCCAGGTTGGCCAACCAGGGCCGGATGCGCGAACCGTCCAGGTTCAGGCTGCTGACCACGGTTCCGTATCCGGCGTCCTGCGCCACCCGCTCAACGCCTTCGATGATTTCCAGCGCCCACTCAGAGCCCAGGCCCGGGAACACCAGGTCCACCAGCCCGGCTTTCTGCCTGCGCTTGGCCGGGCGCCGGGCATAGTCACGCTTGGCAATGATCTCCTCGACGCGCGCCCGGGTCTCCGCCGCCACATGCGCGTGCCCGTTCAGCACCTTCGACACGGTGGGAACGGAAACCCCTGCCTCGCGGGCAATCTCGCTGATCGTCGCGCGCCTGGTGTCCTGCTTGCTCACCACGGAGACCGCCCTTTCACCCGGGTCACGCCCGGTGCTGGTTATCGGAAAGTTCCCACGTCCGTATCCGGCCACACATGCCGTAGATTCTGCGGTTTTCCCGTTTTCCCATCGTAGTTCGCGCATTCGCCAGATAGATACTTTCCGCCGTGTCCAGGGAAACAAGCTGCTGCCGCGTCAGCTCGGCCTGCCGGGCAGCTCCCTCAGCGAGCAGGTCAGCCCACGTCGCCGTCCTGCCGGACACCAGGCGGGCCGCCGCGGCGTGGAACCCCGCCAGTGCCGACGGCCCGGAGGCAAGCACCGCCTCCTTCAGCGCCAAGTAGCCTTCCAACGCCAAATCACGACGGCGGCGGGCGGCTTCCTCTCCGGCTGCCAGTCCGGCGTCGGCGTCCTTGTGTTCCAATGCCGCAGCGCGGCGGTAGGTGTCCGCATCCCGCAGGTGCTCCGGCGGGAAGGTCATCACGGCGTCGCCATGTTCGGGAAGTCCCGCGTTCTGCATCACCACAAGGATTTTTAGGTCGCCGGAATCGTTGATGGCGCGGTGCACGGTGCCGGGCGTGAACCACAGGACCGTCCCGGGTTCCAGGGGGCTGGACGTGAAGCCCCGGGAGTCCAGGGTTTCCAGCCGGCCGGTTCCTTCGAGCACCACGTACGCTTCCGTGGATGCCGTGTGCAGGTGCGGTGACCCTCCGGCTGCTCCGTCGGCTCCGGGCCAGTCGTAGACGCTGATCTCGGACAGGCCGGTGGCGCCCGGAAAGGAAGAGGCCACGCTCACCGCCAACTGCGCAGCGCGGCGCCGGCGGCAGCGGCCAGCGCCGCGGCCCGCCCCGCGTCCACGCCACCGTCGGCAATCACCACGGCATAGCGGTAGGTGAGCGGCGAGCCCTCCCGCAGCGGCACCTCCGCGCTGAAGAAGGGCGCCGAGCCCAGGCAGGCGAAGATGGAGGACCGTGCAAACCATTGGTTGGGTGCACCGGGGTTTGAAGGGTCCTCCACGAACGCGATGGTTGATGACCGGCAGGTGCCGTCGTGCTTCCCGGTGAAGGCGATCCACGGCGAACGGCTGCCCATGAACTCATCCGTCCCGGCGCCATCCTGGCTGCGGAACTCACCGCCGGTGAAGGACCGGGGACCGCGCCAGAAGAGGCCGCCGTAGCCGGCATTGTCCCGTCCCTCGGTGGTGGGGCTGCCGATCTGGAGGTCCGCGCCGGAGATGTTGCTCATGCGGGTTTCGAAAAGAATGGCATAGGCCCCCGCGGTGTCGCTGCCGTCTCCGTCCTCCAGGAGCCGGACGCTGAACCGTCGGGTTTCCGCGATGACCGGCTCGCCTTCCTGCGACGTCCAGGTGAGGGACTCCGACACCGTGATGCCGGCGCCGGACTGGTCGATTCCCGTGAAGGATTCGTGGGTCATGGCGCCGTTGTTATCCAGGTTGGCGTATTCGGTGGCACGCGTGTAAGTGGCCCCGCCCCAGAAGTTGTGCCGCCCCACGTTGGGCAGTGCCCAGGAAAGGCCCTTGTGCCAGACATGGTCCCAGGGACGGGAAATGGTGACCTCATCACCGGCCAGGGTGGTGAGTGGATGGAAAAACGGCCGCGGGCTCTCGTACTGGTGGTCGGTGGGCTTGTAGGTATAAGTGGCGATGGGACGGCCGTCCGCAGTGAAGGTGAGGGCGCTGCCGTCATCCTGGAAGCTGAGCCGGGCAGTGGAGACGGCGGACGGGGCGGTGGCGGAGGTGGTCACAGTGGGTCCTTTGGAAGTGGGATTTAAACGGCGGTGTCGACGGCGGTCCAGTTGAGGGCGGTGGCGTCCAGGACGCGGGTGCCCAGGCCGTCGCCATCCATGCCTGCGTAGAACGGGTGGCCGGGAACGATCTGGCCGCGGCGTACCGGCTGCCCGGTAAAGGCGGAGGCGTAGATCGCGGCAGCGAGCTCCAGTGTCTGCCGCGCGGAGTCGGCGCCGGCTGGAAGCGGCCGGCCGGCGTCGAGCGCGTCATACATGGCCAGGAACTGCGCCGCGTGGCCGCTGCCACGCTCCAAAGGCTGGCCTTTCCACGCTGCAGTCACCTCATCCTCGTGGCCCGGCGCCCCGGTAACGGTCCAGTTGTCCGTGCTGTAGCCATAGAGGTGGCTCAATTCAACGGTGGCGAATTCGCAGTCGATCCGGATGTCCGAGGTTTCCCGCGGCGAGAGCAACGAGTTGGTTATCGTCGCCACTGCGCCGTTCCGGAACCGGACCAGTGCGGCCGACAGATCCTCAGTGGACGTGGCGCGGGCCTGCCGCACTGCAACCGCTGTCACTTCCTCCCAGGGACCCATGAGATACAGCAGCAGGTCGAACTGGTGAATCCCGTGGCCCATGGTGGGGCCACCGCCCTCAGCGTTCCAAGTGCCGCGCCAGGGCAGGTCCCAGTAGCTGTCCGGCCGGTACCAGAGAGTGTCGCACCGGGCCACGAGCGGGCGGCCGAAGTCGGAACCGCCGATCAGGTGTTTCGCCGCGGCCGACGCGTCACCGAAACGGTGCTGGAACACGCAGGAGAACTGGGCGCCGCCCTTGGCCTGCGCCGCCTCCAGCCGGTCGAAGTCCGCCAGGCTGAGGGCCGGGGGCTTCTCAGAGAGCACATGGACGCCTGCTTCCAGGCATTCGATGGCCTGGTCGATGTGGAACATGGGCGGCGTGCAGAGGTGCACAATGTCCGGCTTTGCCTCCGCCAGGAGCTCTCCCAGGGTGAGATAGGTGCCGGGGATGTCATGCTTCCCGGCGAACGCGTCCAGCCTGCCCTGGTCCACGTCGCAGGCTGCCACGAGCTGGGCCCTGCCATCGGTCCGGGCCAGGTTGTCCGCGTGAACCGCCGCGATCCCGCCGGTTCCCACAATGGCCACTCTGTACGTCCGCATGTTCTCTCCGTCGTTGCAGTGAAATAAGTAGCAGGCAGGCACCACAAGTAGCTTGCCGGGTTCAACTTCGCTCTGACGCGCCTACTGAAGCCAGGACAGGAATTGGAAACTTTCCATAGCGCCGGCGATGTTTCCAACCTGGACGCCCGCACAGATACCTTGCTTTAGCCTCAACCCTAAGAATTCTGCCCATCCAGAGTCAATGCTTTGACCCTAGAAACTAAACGCAAGTTTCTGATAGTTTCTTAGAAACTTCTTCCGATCCTAGGAGACGCCCGTGACAAGCGGTGCCGCCGAAAAACAAGGTCCCACGTCCTCTCCTGCCAGTGGCCGGCCGGATCCCGCCGTTGAGCACCTGTCCGTTGATGAGTTGGTGCAGCAGATGACTCTGGAGGAGAAGCTGGCGCAGCTGGTGGGCGTCTGGGTCAATGCCTCCAGCGACGGAGACTCAGTGGCTCCCCTGCAAAACGAGATGGCTGGTGAAGCGCGCTCCTGGGAGGACGTGATCGCCGCCGGCCTGGGCCAGGTCACCCGCATGTACGGCACCGTTCCCCTGGAACCGCTTGAGGGAGCCCGCCGGCTTGCCGCCGCCCAGGAGCAGATCATGGCGGCCTCCCGCTTCCGCATTCCCGCCCAGGTACATGAGGAATGCCTCGCCGGGCTGGCCGCATGGAAGGCCACCGCTTTTCCTGTTCCGCTTGCTTGGGGGGCAACCTTCAACCCCGTCTTGGTGCGCCGGATGGCCGGCCTGATCGGTGACCAGATGCGGGCACTGGGGGTCCACCAGGGCCTGGCGCCTGTCCTGGACGTGGTACGCGATCTTCGCTGGGGCCGCGTGGAGGAGACTATCGGCGAGGACCCGCATCTGGTGGGGACAGTAGCCAGCGCCTACGTCTCGGGCCTGGAGGGAGCGGGCATCGTTGCCACGCTCAAGCACTTCGTGGGCTACTCCGCGTCCCGCGCAGGGCGGAACCACGCGCCCGTGTCCATGGGTCCGCGCGAGTTGGCCGACGTGATGCTGCCCCCGTTCGAGATGGCGCTGAAGCACGGCGGTGCCCGGTCGGTCATGCACGCCTACACCGATATCGACGGTGTTCCCGCGGCCGCCAACCGTGCCCTGCTCACCTCGCTGCTGCGCGACGAATGGGGCTTCGCCGGCACCGTAGTGGCGGACTACTTCGGTGTCGCCTTCCTTGACGTCACTCACGGCGTAGCTGCCGATTCCGGCGAGGCGGCAGCGCTGGCATTGACTGCAGGAGTGGACGTGGAACTGCCCACCGTGAACTGCTACGGCCGGCCGCTGCTGGAGCGGGTCCGTTCCGGCGCGGTGCCCGAGTCCCTGGTGGACACCGCCCTGCGCCGGGTGCTGCGGCAGAAGCAGGAGGCGGGGCTTTTATCGCCGGGCTTCGACCCCTCTCCCCCTGTCCTCGCCACGGGCTCCATCGACCTGGACCCTGCGGCCAACAGGGAGCTGGCCCGGGAGATTGCCACCCAGTCCCTGGTGTTGCTGACCAACAGGAAGCACGACGGCGGGCCATGCTTGCCGCTGCCCGCTGCGGCCCTCGCGTCACTTGGCGTAGTGGGGCCCTTGGCACAGGATCCGTTCGCCATGCTGGGGTGCTACTCATTCGACGCGCACGTTGGCGCCTCGCACCCGGACGTTCCCATGGGCATCAGCGTTCCCACGGTGGCTGCTGCGGCCGCCCAACGCTACGGATCGGTGCGGAGCGCTGCGACCGGAACCTGCGAGGCCATCACGGAGGAACAAATCGCGGAAGCCTGTGGGATTGCCGCGTCCGTGGAAACCTGTGTGATCGTGGTGGGCGACAACGCCGGTCTTTTCGGCCGCGGCACGTCCGGCGAAGGCAACGACGCGGCGGATCTTCAGCTGCCGGGAGATCAGCACCGCATGCTGGTCCGGGTGCTGGCCGCCGCAGAGGATGCCGGGACGCGGGCTGTTGTTGTGGTCCTCAGCGGCCGGCCCTACGCACTGGGCGACTTCGCTGGGCGGCCCGCAGCCATCGTGCAGGGATTCTTTCCCGGTGAGGAGGGCGCGGAAGCACTTTGGGATGTGCTGTCCGGAGCGGCGAACCCGTCCGGCAAACTGCCCGTTTCCGTTCCACGTACCTCCGGCGGCCAGCCTGGAACCTACCTGCACAGCCGCCTTGCCGGCCCCTCCGGCGTCAGCGCGCTGGATCCCTCGCCTCTGTTCCCCTTTGGCCACGGGCTGTCGTACACATCGTTCGCGTTCTCCAACCACCAGGCCAGCACGTCCACGATGTCCACGTCCGGCACTGTAAGCGTGGCCGTGTCTGTGGCCAACACCGGCACAGTGGACGGCGCGGAAGTGGTACAGCTCTACCTGGAGGACCCCGTGGGCGAGGTTGTGCGGCCCGATCGCGAGCTCATTGGCTACGCGCGGGTTGAGCTGGCTGCCGGCGCCTCGGCGCGGGTGGAGTTCACGGTGCACGCGGACCGGACCTCTTTCACGGGCCTGGACCTGAAGCGGGTGGTGACACCGGGCCTGGTGAAACTGCATGTCGCCACCTCCAGCACGGCAGACGTCCATACCCACGAGGTCATCCTGCACGGTGAACGCCGGGTGGTGGGCTTTGAACGGGAGATGCTGACGCCGGTAACCGTTAACCGTTAACCGTTAACCGGCCTTAGGTTATGGCCCTGCGCCCCGGCCGCTGGCGGTGAACTTGTCCTCCACCAGCTTCAGCAGCGGCCGGGCGTTCAGGCATACCAGGATTACCACCGCGCCGGCGAGAAACGGCAGCAGGTAGGCGGTGGTCAGCAGGAGCAGCGTTGCGGTCACGAACAGGATGCCCGCCGTGCCCAGGGACACCCGCTTCTGCGCGCCGAAGCTGTAGAGGGCCAGCTTGTAGAGGTCCCGGGTTCGGAACGAAAAACGGGACAGCAACAGCAGGGCGTGCACGGCTGAGGTGGCAGCCAGCAGTGCCAGGACAAGCAGCACCAGCCGGAGCGCCGGCGCAGCAGGATTATCCGGCCCCAGGGCCGCCGGCAGTCCGGCCAGGTTGACGCCGATGACTGCCAACACCACCAGGCAGGGTGTCCAGACCTTCAGCGCAGGAAGGAAATTCAGCCGGTAGCTGCGCACAAAGTCCCGGTACACGCCGCTGTCCGGGCCCCCCAGCAGCCGGTTGAAGGCGTACATGCATGCCGCCAGCGCCGGCCCAACGGGCAGAAGTGCGACGACGACGGCCCAGGCACCCAGGACCGGGGCTGCCAGCACCGCGACCAGCAGCAAAACATTGGCCAGCACCAGCAGGGCCGAGCCCATCATGACGCCGGCCGCGGTGCCGGCCGCCCTGAAAAGGGGGCCGGCACCATATGCCGCTTTTTTCTGAGCCACCAACTGCCTTTCGGTCACCGCGTAAGGTCCGCTGCCGCCGTCGTACGCCCTACTTCTTGTCGGCGTACGCCTTGTACGCCTTGTTGGCCAAATCTACATACTTGCCCATGCCCTTGCTGTCCAGCTCTTTCACGTAGGCATCGAATTCGGAGATGGGCCGCTGCCCGGTGATGAACTTCAGAGTGTTTTGCTTGACGTTGTCCTTGAGCGGGGTCAGCGTCAGTGTTGCCTGCTCACGGTCCGCATCGCTGTAGGGCACGGGCGGCGAGACGGGGCGGGGAGTCTTGCTCTTCATGGCCTTCTGGAATGCCAGTTCCTCAGCATCAAAAGTGGACTGCAGCAGGTCCGTGGTGCCGCCGTAGGCAAAGTTGCCGCCTGAGAAGCCGTAGTCCACCCGCAGGTCCTTGGTGCCGGCGGGGTTCAGGCCCTGGAAGTTGATGTCCTTGGCCAGCACCCGCTTGCCGCCCTCTTTGTTGTAAGTGGTGCCCTGCACGCCCCACTTGGCGAACTCCTGTCCTGCGTCGCTGTAGAACAGCCAGTCGATGTACTGGATCAGCGCCACGAAGCTGTCCTTGTCCTTCACCGACGAGTTCAGCATGATGCCGTTCTCCAGCCGGGAGCCGCCAATGATGTTGCCTGCGGGGCCGCCGGGGACCGTTATCTTGCCCACGGTGAAGTTGCCCTTGCCCAGGGACTGCTCCATGGACGTGCGGTAGGTGATGATGTTCTGGGAGTTGGCACTGATCACGAACGACTTGCCGGAGGTGAACTTCTGGATGGCTGAATCGTCGGTCTGCGTGAAGCTTTCCGGGTCCATCAGGCCTTCCGAGACCAGCGAGTTGAAGTACGTCAGCAGGTCCTTGAACGCTGGGGTGCTGGAGGCGAACTCGAACTGCTTCTTGGAATCGTTGAAGGCCAGGCCGTCCACCAGGCCCCAGCCGGCTACGGTGCCGAAGGAAGTGGCGGCGATGTTGAGCACGCTGTTGCCGTTGAAGCGGTCCGAGAAGGGCACCACGTCCGGGTGAGCCTTCTTGAGGGCACGCAGCACGTCCCGGAACTCGTCCCAGGTCTTGGGTTCGGCGAGGTTTTCCTTCTGCAGGATGTCCTTCCGGAATGCCAGGGAGTAGTCCGGCCAAAGTTCCTCATGCAGCCCCGGCAGCACGTAGTACTTGCCGTCCTGTTGCGTGAGCCCGGCGATTTCCGGCTCCAGCTTCCACTTCTTCACCTTGTCCTGGAAGTGCGGCATCAGGTCCACATAGTCACTCACCGGCAGCACGGCCCCGGAGGACACGAAAGCCGATTCCTCGCCGGGATAGGTCTTGGCGATGATCTCCGGAGCCTTCCCGGAGCTGATGAGCAGGCTGCGCTTCTGGGCATAGTCGGCGAACGGCACCACCGTGGCGTCCAGGGTCACGTTGTTGTCGCTGGCCATCTTGGTGAACAGGAGCCAGTCCTTTTTATAGGGGTACGTGGGCTGGTCGCTGAACAGGAAGGTGTAGGTCAGAGGTGTGGTCGCCTTGAACGTGTCCCCCAGCTTAAAGCTGTCCATTGCGCCGGTGCGGGCTTTGGAGGTATCGGCTTTGCTGCCGGATTCGGAGTCGCAGCCTGCCAGCGCCAGGCCGAAGGCTGTAAGCGCGGAGAGGCCGAGGAAGTCTCGTCTGCGGATCATGGGCTTTCCTTTCATAAGGGGGTTATTCCTTGACGGAACCGAGCATGACGCCCGAGAAAAAGTACTTCTGCACAAAGGGGTAGACGCACAGGATGGGGATGACGGTGAGGATGATGGTCACGGACTGGATGTTCGCGGCGATCTGGCCCATGTTCTCCGTGGTGCCACCTGCAGAGCCTGCTGTGGTGACCCCGGCGATCATGTTGCGCAGGTAGATGGTCACCGGGAACAGTTCCGGCTTATCCAGGTAGAGGAACGCCTGGAACCAGGAGTTCCAGTTGGCCACGGCGTAGAAGAGCACCATTGTTGCAACAATGGCCTTGCTCAACGGCAGGACCACCTTGAACAGCACGCCGTACTGGGTGAGGCCGTCGATGGCGGCCGCTTCCTCCAGTTCCCGCGGCATGTTCTCGAAGAACGACTTCATGATGAGCAGGTTGAAGACACTGATGGCGTTTGGCAGCACCACGGCCCACAGCGTGTCCCGCAGGCCCAGCGAGCTGATCAGCACGTAGTTCGGAATCAGGCCGCCGTTGAAGAACATGGTGAACACGGCGATGCCGATGAATGCGCTGCGGCCCTTCAGGTCCTTCTTGGCGATGGCGTAGGCGAAGGACGTGGTGAGCACCATGGAGATGGCCGTAGCCACCACCGTGTAGAGCACTGTGTTGCCGTAGTTACGCCAGAACGTCGAATCAGCCAGGATCAACTTGTAGGTCTCGATGTTGAAGCCCATCGGGAACAGGTTGACCTGGCCGGCGTTGATGAAGCCTTCGCTGGAGAAGCTCTGGGCCAGGATGTTCAGGAACGGGTAGAGGGTCAGGAACACCACCACCAGCAGGAACGCCAGGTTGGCCACCCGGAATACCCGCATGGCGCGGGAGACCTTCATGTCCTTGACCAGGACGCCGGTCTCTTTGGCTGGTGCTTTGCTGCCGCGCTCTTTCAGTGCGGTTTCCTTCACGGTTGCCCCCTTCACCACAGGCTCGTTCCGGCGAGGCGCTTGGATAAGGCGTTCGCGGAGAGGATCAGCGTCAGGCCGATGACGGATTCGAACATCCCGATCGCGGCCGCATAGCTGAAGTTGCTGGATTCCAGGCCCACCCGGTACAGGTAGGTGGAGATGACGTCGGAGGTTGCGTAGTTGAGGGGGTTGTAGATGAGGAGGATCTTCTCGAAGCCCACTGCCATGAACGTGCCGATGTTCAGGATCAGCAGCGTGATGATGGTGGGCCGGATGGCCGGCAGCGTCACGTGCCAGGTTTGCTGCCACCGGTTGGCTCCGTCGATCCGGGCTGCCTCGTACAGCGACTCATCCACCCGCGTCAGCGCGGCGAGGTAGAGGATGGCACCCCAGCCCATGGTCTGCCACACCTCGGAGCTGATGTACATGGGCCGGAACCAGGCGGCCTCCTGCGTGAAGTTCACTGTGGTGCCGAACAGGGCGTGGCCGATCTGGTTCACCGTGCCCGTCATGGAGAAGTTCTGCAGGATCATGCCGGCGATGATCACCACAGACATGAAGTGCGGCAGGTACGTCACCGTCTGGATCAGCTTCTTGAACTTCTGCGAGCGCAGTTCGTTCAACAGCAGGGCAAAGATGATGGGCATCGGGAAGCAGAACAACAAAGTGAGCACGCCCAGGATGACGGTGTTCTGGAATGCCTGCCAGAAGCTGGGATCGTTGATGAACAGGGTGACGTACTTGAGCCCCACCCACCTCTCACCGAAGATGTTCCCGCCGGGCTGGAATTGCCGGAACGCGATGACGTTGCCGACCATGGGCAGGTAGCGGAACACCGCGAAGTAGGCCAGCGGCAGCAGCACCAGCGTATAGAGGCGCCAGTCCCGTTTGATGGCCAGCTTCCAGCCGCCGGGTTTGTTGCGGGGTTTTCCGGTCCCCGCCTCCGCATCCTTGGGGACCGATTCGGGGGGTACTTCCAATCGCATGGCCATGTCTGCTCCTACCGGCCCGTTGTCAGGGTTTCGTTGTCTGTGGGTGTTTCCTGCAGCACCAGTACGCCGTTCGCGGCAAGTTCAACGGTGCCGGTGACCGCGGCGCCGGTGATGCCGTCCGTCCCACCGGATCCAACGTCCACCCTGGCGGGGGCATCGTTGTGGTTCAGCACCAGCAGGTAGCTGCGTCCGTTGCCCGTACGACGGCGGACCTGCACTCCCAGCGGCACCTCCAGTTCCGGCCGGATCCCCGCAGCCGTCCGTTCGGCGGAGAGGAGTTCCTCCAGGAAGGCGTCGTCCACACGGGCGGACAGATAAGTGGCGGTGCCCCGGCCGAAGGTATTGCGGGTGACGGCGGGCATGCCGGTGAGCCGTCCCGATGCGTAACTGGCAACCACCTCCGCCGTCGTGGTGTGAAGGTGCTCAGTCCAGTAATCCGCGGAAGCCGTGCCGCCGTCGGCCGTTGTCAGCTTCACTGCCTCGCCTTCACCTGCGAGTGGGTGCATCTCCTCGCTCCACGCACCCAGGACATTACGGAGCGCGCCGGGGTATCCGCCCAGCCGGATGGTGTTGTCCTGGTCCACGATGCCTGACAGGTAGCTGGCCACCAGGCGCCCGCCGCCGGCTACATAGTCTTCGATGTTCTGCGCTGCACGGTCTGTCAGGAGATATGTGGCGGGCAGGACCACCAGGCTGTACTGGCTGAGATCTGCCTTGGTATCCACGAAGTCCACGGGGATGTTTCCGTCAAAAAGCGGCCGGTACAGGCGGAGGACCTCCTGCGGGTAATTCAGATCCGAGCGCGGGGAATTGCCCAGTTCCAGGGCCCACCAGCAGTCCCAGTCGAACACCAGCGCCACCTTGGCGCCGACGCGGGTGCCGGTGATGCCCGCCAGGCCCTTCAGTTCCCGGCCCAGCTCGCAGACCTCCCTGAAGACACGTGTGTTGGGTCCGGCATGGTTCACCATGCCGGAATGGAAGCGTTCGGTGCCGCCCTTGGCCTGGCGCCACTGGAAAAACAGGATGGAGTCTGCGCCCTGGGCGATGGCCTGGTAGGATCCCAGCCGCATCTTGCCGGGGAGCTTGGAGACGTTGACGGACCACTGGCTGACGGCGCCCGTGGCCTGTTCCATCACCAGCCAGGGCTGGCCCCGGCGCAGCGAGCGCATCAGGTCGAAGTTCAGGGCCGCGGCCACGTGTGCGTCTTCTTCCCGCGGGTCCGGATAGATATCCAGGGCCGCCGCGTCCTCTTCCGCTGCCCAGGCCCAGTAGTCGTTGTTCTTGTAGAAGCGCATGAAGTTGGTGACGATGGGCAGGTCCGGGGTATGCCGGCGCAGGATGTCCCGCTCAGCTGTGAAGTGCGCCAGCATGCTGTCCGAGGTGAACCGGTGGTAGTCCAGGCGGCGGGAGGGGTTTGACCAGGTGCGGGGCTGGGCGGGCGCGTTCACTTGTGACCAGTCGGAGTAGACCTGGCCCCAGACGTCCGTACTCCACGCCCGGTTCAGGTCTTCCAAGTTGGAGTATTTCTCCTGCAGCCATGAGCGGAAGGCCCGATCGGCGTGCGGACCGTAGGAAACCGGGCCGTATTCGTTGTTGACGTGCCACATGCACAAGGCCGGGTGCTGGCCGTAGCGCTCCCCCATCTTTTCGGCCATCGCCAGCGACTTTTCCCGGTATGCGGGGTGGGAAACGTCGAAGTGCTGGCGGGACCCGAATCCAAAGGTGCTGCCATCAGCCAGGACGGGGAGGATGTCCGGATGCTGGGCGATCAGCCACGCCGGCGGGACCGCGTCAGGGGTGGCCAGATCCACACCAATCCCGTTCGCGTGCAACAGGTCCATGATGTCGTCCAGCCAGCCAAATTCATAGACCCCGTCTGCTGTCTCAAGCCTGCTCCAGGAGAAAACAGCCAACGTCACCAGGTTGACGCCGGCTTCCTTCATGAGGCGAACATCGTCGTTCCACACCTCCCGGGGCCACTGCTCCGGGTTGTAGTCGCCGCCGTAGGCGATCCCGCCAAGGCGCTCATGCAGGCGTTTGAGGCGGTGCTGGGAGGTGCTGGCGCTGTGCTCGCTGGTCATCATTGTCCTTTGGTTGGCATGTTGGCCGCGGCACCCACCAGTGCGACCTGCATCACAGAGAAAGTATCGTAAAGTTTCAGCAATAACAACAGGGGCAGGGGAAGTGGGAGATAACTATTTATCCGCCTTGCTGCCGGGATGAGGGCGCCAACAGTGGGCAGAGGCCCCATTTCGATGCAGGAGCAACACCTTCCAGGCACCGCAGCGTCACCGGTTTCCAACTGAGGGATGGAAAGTATCGGAAGCCCGCGGGTACGAACGGAAATATTCTGACACCTCATGGGGCGTGCAGCCGCCCATCGTGGAACGTGAGGGTGCCGCCCGGTAAGCGGTCAGAGGAGAGCGGGCGTCATCGGAAATCCCGCCCAAGGTGAGCGGGCGTCATCGGAAATCCCGCCAAAGGTGAGCGGGCGTTGATGGGTTACTCCGAGTCAGTTGCCCGGGGCGGCTTGCCCCGGCCCAGGCTCCCGCACGTCCTGGACCACTTCGTTGTGCCGCAGGAACCACGGCTTGAACGGCGGGTCGAAGCGGGCGAACCGGGGCGGGCCCACGGGCGTCAGTCCGGCCAGAGTCAGGGCGGCCTGTAAACCGTTGTTCCGCTTCTCAAATGCAGAGCCGGAACCGCTGCCCGAGAATCCCACTACCGCGGCGAGCGAACCCGGCACCGCCCGCACCCTGACCTTGGGGTCGGCGGGTACGGGGGCGGTTTCAGCCGTCACGCCCACCGGGAGCACAAAGGCCACCGAAAATTCAGCGGGCTGGTTGGAGCCGGGCAGCGGACCACTTTGCAGCACCGGGGCGGTCATGGCCAGCTTCTGCGGCCCCGGCTGCGACTCTTGGAGCACGGGGGCGGTCATGGCCAGTTTCCGGCGGGCAGTGTTGTTGCCGCTGATGTAGTTGAAGAGATACCGGAAGGCGGCGTTGCCCGCGCGGTCAAAGCCGGCTGTCACCGTCACTTCGGCGACGACATAGTCCGGATACCGGCGCAATTCGAAGTGCGGATAGCGCCGGACCAACTCATAAGGCTGCTGCTCGGTCATGGTGAAGCAGAGCCTACGCCGGCCGGGCAGGCGCGGCCAGACCGAAGGACTCTACCGGGCCGCGGCCACACGGCTTGTTTCATGGCCCGAACATGTTGCCAAGCCCACGTTGCCCACTATTGCCCTTTGATAAGCAAGCGAAGCATAATAGTTAGCAGAACTAATTAGCACTGCTAAGGAATGCCAGCAGGAGGCGCACCCGCTTTTATGTCAGCCACCCAAACCAAGAACGCGGCAGCCGCCGACCCCGCCGCCCCCGATACCCTCGCCATCGATCTCCGCACGGCCGTGATGCGCACTTCGCGCCGGCTCCGCGTCGAGGCCACCGGCGACGCCATCACCCCCGGCCAGTACACGGTCCTCGCCCTGCTCAACGGCAGCGGCCCCAGCACTTTGCGGGATCTAGCCAAGAGTGAGCACGTCCAGGCGCCTTCCATGACCAGGATCGTCAACGCGCTGGCCGACCAGGGCTTCGTCACCAGGAGCGCCGATCCCGACGACGGCCGGCAGGTCCGCGTGGACATCACCGACGCCGGCAGGACAGTTTTGGCGGAGGCGCGGAGCCAGCGGACCGCTTGGCTGGCCCAGCGCGTGGCAGGCCTCAGCGAGGAAGACCGGCTTATCCTCAGCCGCGCGGCCCGCATCATGCAGGAAATGAGCGGCAAATGAGCGCGATGTTCCGGGCCCTCGAAAACCCCAATTACCGCATTTGGGCCAGCGGTGCGATCGTCTCCAACATCGGCACCTGGATGCAGCGGGTGGCACAGGACTGGCTGGTGCTGACCGTCCTCACCGACCACTCGGGTGCCGCCGTCGGCCTCACCACGGGCCTGCAGTTCCTGCCCATGCTGCTGTTCGGCCCCTACGGGGGCGTGCTGGCGGACCGGTACCGCAAGCGCATCATTCTCATGTGGACGCAGCTGGCCATGGGATTCACTGGCCTTGCCATCGGACTCCTGGTGGTCACCGGCACCGCCCAGCTGTGGCATGCCTATGTGGCGGCGTTCTGCCTCGGCCTGGCCAGCGCGGTGGACGCGCCGGCGCGGCAGGCCTTCGTTTCCGAGCTGGTGGGCCAGGAAAACATCTCCAATGCGGTGGCCCTGAACTCCGCGTCCTTCAACACCGCCAGGCTCACCGGCCCGGCCATCGCCGGGGTGCTCATAGCGTGGGTGGGCACCGGACCGGTGTTCCTGCTCAACGCCGCCAGCTTCGCCGCCGTCCTGATTTCGCTGTTCCGGATCCGCGTCGCCCAACCCGCCCCATCCGCAACGGGAGAGCGGAACAAGCATCAGGTGGCCGAAGGCATCAGGTATGTGCGCCGCAGGCCGGACCTGATGCTGATCATGGTCCTGGTGGGCATTTTGGGCGCGTTCGGGATGAACTTCCCCGTCATCAACTCACTGATGGCCACCACCGAGTTCAGCATGGGGCCAAGTGAGTTCGGGCTCCTCGGCTCGATCATGGCCGTAGGCACACTCGCCGGTGCCCTCCTGGCGGCACGCCGCTCCGGACCCCGGCTGCGGTTCCTGCTGGGAGGGGCACTGGGACTGGGGATTTCCACCATTTTGGGCAGCATCGCACCAACGTTCTGGGTCTACGCCGCAATCCTGATTCCCGTAGGCCTGGCGTCCATCACTTTCCTGAACAGCTGCAACACCAGCATCCAGCTCTCAGTGGAGCCGCGGTTCCGCGGCCGGGTGCTGGCCCTGTACCTGGCCATCCTCCAGGGCGGCACCGCCATAGGTTCGCCACTGGTCGGCTGGATCGGAAGCCAGTTCGGCGCCCGCTGGTCCGTCGCGGTGGGCGGCATCGTGGTGCTGCTCGCAGGTATCGCCGCCGTGGTCGCGGTCACCAGGCGTAACCGGCTCACCCTTCGCGGCGCGCTCCGCCTGGCCCTGGGCCGGCGCGAGCCCGCAGTTTGAAAGGGCTCCAGCTCAAGAAGCCTGCCCGGCGGGCGGCAGAACTGCGGACCGGCGCACCAGCTCCAGTTCCACAGACTGCAGGATGGCATCAGCTTCGCGAAGTCCGGCACCGGAGCGTTCGATGGCACGGCGCAGCATGAGGAGGTCGGCGGCCGGAACCAGAGCCCAGCCGTCGAAGGCATGGAAAACCCGGCCCGGTGCCGTAGCGCCAGGCCGATAGAACCAGGATCGCGAATGTTGAGCTCTAACTTCTTGAGCTGTGAATTGTTGAGCTGTGAATTTCATCAGGGCGGGCTCTCATGACTGCCTGGCCAGCTGACTGCTCAACACGGTAAGGAAAAAGATAACCAGAACAGGGCCGCTATGTCATCGGGTTTCTATAGCGGTTGGATTTATGACGGCGCTTTGCTGACGATGTCCACCGAGACTTCCACCGCCGGTACCGTTCCCCGGTTCTCCAGCCAGTGGTTGGTGCTCCGGTCCTCCGGCCACCCAACCCCCGGCCCATAGTCAGTGGCCACCCCGTCGCGGTGGTCGGTAATGGTCCCCTGCAGGATGTACACGGTGCCGGGCCGGCCTTTGTGGTCATGGAGTGGGCCGAAGACGCCGCCGGGCTCGATGGTCACCATCCTCATCCGCAGCTGCCGGCCTTGCATGCCATCGATCTCGCCGGCGAGATCAACGGTTGCCAACAACTCCACTGAAACGCCCTTCGTCCCAGGCACCGCTTCTTCCTCGCCCATCGCCTTTCCTTCCCTTTGGACCACGTACGACGGCGGCGCCGGGCTGCCGCTGCCACACACCCGGGTGCGGGTGCTTCGGGCGGCAGGTGCCGGCGTCGTACCTTGATTGATGCGCCCTGCATTGGCGCGATGTGCCCTCAGGCCGGCAACGAGGAGATATTCAGGATGTTGCCCTCGCTGTCCACGAACCAGGCACCCTTGCCCATGCCCTCCATCGTGGCTATGCCGTTTTCGGTCTTGAGGCCTGGCATGTCGTAGTCCTCAAACACCACCCCGCGGGCACGGAGTTCCTCCACTTCCTTCTCCACGTCCTGGACACCCCACGCCATCTGGGTGTTTTTGGCCGAACCGGCGTTGTCCGTCCGATACAGCAGGAAGCCGGTCCCCTTGCCGCACCGGTAGATCAAATTCTCGTTTTCGATAGTCTGGGCTGGCTCAAGGCCCAACTTGTCCCGGTAGAACTCCTTGGCCCGCTCGATGTCCTTGGCAGGCAAGACGGCCATGAGTTCCATATCTTTGAGCATGACAAACAACTCTCCTTGCGGTTGCGATGGCGACGCTCTCCCCCGAGCCGGTCCGGACGTGGCCGCCGGGCCATGTGGCCGTCCTTCCCGCCGAGTGCCGGGGCGGCCACCTGGAATCCCGTTTTGCCGTGGTGGCAGCAACCATCGACGCGGGGTCCCCGAAGTCTACGAGGCCATTATGGAACCGAAATTCCCGCGGCGAAATAGGCGATTTTTTGGCGCACGAGGCCCCATCCGGCCGCTATTTTCGTGCCACCCAGATTGCTTTACGCAAGGCAGCACCAGCGACAGAGACCAGGGGAACCAGGCATATCAGGGCAGCGATGGTGTTGGGGCGGAAGGCCGGCCTGCCGTTCACCGTCCGGTAGACGCCGAGCGGGACAACGAAGCCGCCGCCGCCTCCGCCGGAGGCCCCGTCTTCCGGTTCCGTGCCGCCGCCGAAGCCGAACGACACCAGCGCAACGGGCACGATCTCCTCCCCGCCCAAGTTCACGGGAGCCCCGTAAGCGCGGGTGACGCCCATGTTCTTAAACGAGTCTGCAAGGGATGCGAGAGTGTCAGCCATGGCATCAGGCTAGGCAGCAGCTTCCGCAGCCGGAAGGACCATAAGTCCCGCTGAGGCCGGATCCCAGCACTCCCTACTTCCGGATTTCCGCCATCCTTAAGCGGACCATGTCCTTCACCACGTCCGCAGGAACAGGATGGTCGGCGGTGAAGCGGATGGTTCCCTTGGACAGCGAATACCCGTCCAGGCGGCCCGCCACTGCTTCGACCACTGCGGAGGAGAACGGGAAAATGGAAAGATGCCTGGCGGCGGCCACAGCGGCGATCAGGGGTTTGCCGTCCAGCTTCAGTGCCGGCATTCCGTAACTCATGCCCTCCGTGGCGTCCGGTGCCAGGGACCGTGCAAGCTCAACTACATGCTGCAGGCAGCCGCGGTCCGGTTCGGACAGCGCAGCCAGCGCTTCGTCGACGACGCCCATTAAAACCTCAGCCCTTCCTGGCCGCCACGGTGGATGCCAAGGCTGCAAGCCCCCGCTCGTAGTCGGCGCCCACCAGCTTGTCCATGTCCATGAACAGCGCGAACACCCTGCTCAGCCCCTTGTTCTCCCCGGTCATCCGCCAGGTCACCTCCGTACCGGTGTCTACGGGCGTGAAACTGAACGTGGTGGGGTTCAGTCCCTTGAACGGCCTGGTGAAGTGGAGCCGGATCCGGATCAGGCTGGCGGGTACGGATTCAGTGATCTCCATGGTGCCGCTGCCGGCCTTCCGGTTGCCGCTCCACTCATACCCCGCCCCCTCGCCCGCCTCGCTGCCGAAGTAGCGCCGGCTCATGCCCGGGTCAATCGTCTCCCAGGGGGACCAGGCGGTCCATTCATGGAAGTTGTTGACCAGCGGAAAGATCTCCTCCGGAGCAGCGGGGATCACGGCAGTACGGCGGACTTCAAAAGCGGGCATGGCCCCAGCATAGGGTGGGGAGCTGCCACACCAAAGGGTTGGGTTATGGGAGGACGACGTTCACCGGGTCCTGGCCCTCGAGCAGGAGCCCGATCTGCTTCCTGAGCAGCCGGACCATCCGGGGGAACATGGCAGAGCTTGCGCCGCCCACGTGCGGGGTGATGAGCACGCCGGGGGTGGTCCACAGCGGATGGTCGGCAGGCAGGGGTTCCGGATCGGTCACGTCCAGGGCAACCCGGAGGCGGCCGGTTAAGGCCTCAGCGAGCAGCGCGTCAGTGTCCGCCACCGGGCCCCGGGCCACGTTGACCAGCAAGGCGCCGTCCGGCATGGCCGCCAGGAACTTCGCGTCCACCAGCTTTTCGGTCTGCTCACTCAGCGGGACACTGACTACCACGATCTCGTGCAGCGGCAGCTGTTCATAGAGCGAATCGATCCCGTAGATAGTGCCGCGTTCATCTTCCCGCGCACGGCTGGCCATGCGGGTGACTTCGGTTTCGAACGGCAGGAGGCGTGCCTCGATTGCCTTGCCCACTCCCCCGTAGCCCACCAGCAGCACGCGCCGGTCGGCCAGGCTGGGGCGCTGGCTGTTGTCCCAGGTCCCGGCCTCCTGGTTCCGGACGAAATCCGGGATCCCGCGCTGGGAGGCCACCATCATGCCCACGGCGAGCTCCGCCGTCGACGTTTCATGCACCCCTGCCGCGTTGGCGAAGGTGACTCCCGCCGGCAAAACCGAGGCAACGCCGTCGTACCCGATGGACTGGCTCTGCACCAGGCCGACGTCGACGCCCTCCAGCGCGGCCAACGCCGTTGGCTTGCCCATGTAGGCGGGCACCAACAGGTCAAACCGCCCGTCCGGCGCCGGCCCCGTCAGGTCCCAGCGGACAAACTCGACGCCGTCCATCGGCTCGAGCGCGTCGATGAGCTTTTCGTCGGGCAGGCACACCCGCAGCCGGGCGGTCATGCGGCAACCATCAGTTTCACGTTGGCGGCGCTCAGCGCGTTCTCGATTTCCCGGGGTGGCGGCGCGTCGGTCACCAGGATGTCCACCGCATCGAACGCGGCAAGCCGTGCCAGCGCGTACCGCAGCATCTTCTGGTGGGTAGCCACCACCACTACCTGTTCCGCCGAATTCATAAGGGCGATCTTAGTTGCCCGTTCCACGTCCCGCTCAATGTAAAACGCCTCGTCATGGATCCCGGATACGCCAATGAAAGCTGTCTTGGCGCGCAGGCCGGCCGCCGCGCTCACTGTCATGGGCCCGTTGAAGGCCTGGCTGTCCAGCAGCAGCTCCCCGCCCAGGCAGATGGTGCGTGCCGCCGTCAGCTGCAGGCAGCGCTGGATGGCCGGCGCGGAGTGCGTAATGATGGTGCCGGTGAAGGCCGTGGGGAGCTGCTGCGCGATCTGGTAGGTGGTGGTCCCGGCGTCGAGGATGATCGCGTCCCGCTCCCCGATCAGTGAAACGCAGGCACGCGCCACCCTCAGCTTCGCGTCCGAGTCCTCCCGGACGCGGGCCGCGAAGTCCGCGTTCTGGCCATGGCCGTCAACGGCGCTGACGCCGCCATGGACCACCCTGGCCAGTCCCAGTTTGGACAACACGCGGGTGTCCCGCCGGACGGTCATGTCCGAAACTGCAAACGTTTCCGCCAGGTCGGTCGTGGAAATGAACCCGCGCCTGCCCAGTTCGTCCAGGATGGTGCGCTGGCGAGGCGTCAGCGCACCCTCTTTCCGTGCGGTGCTCATAACCCCTTCTTCCCTCCCCAATGTGCCGGGCCGCAGCCTGGCGGGATGTTGCAATTCCAACAGGTATCTTCTTATGAACGTACCCCGACGGCGGCATCGCCAAGCTCCACGGGGCGTCCTTCCGTAATAGAGCGTTCGGCCGCCAGGCCCATCCGCACGGACTGGAGCCCGTCCGCCACCGTGACTTCCACGGGCCCTTCGCCCAGGATGGCCTTCCGGTAGCCCAGGTGCTCATAGTAGGTGGAGCCATGGTGCGCACCTGCCGCGAGGACGGCCTCATCCACGGGAACCTCATGCTTTTCCGGACCCAGCGGGGACCGCGGGCTGAACTCAACGGTTGCTTCCGCCTCGTCACCGGGGATCCAGTGGTTGGCTGCAACCGGGATCAGGGTCTCGATCTTGGCGGCGTCACCCACGATCGAGATCCGCTCCTGGAACTTGGATCCTTCAGCGAACATGGACAGCTCCAGCATGGCCCGGCGGCCGCCCTTGAAGTCCACGATGACGTACGCGTTGTCCACCATGTCGGAGACCCGGCCGTCATAGACCTCGTCCATGTGGTTCACGTCGTGCCCGCCGCTGGCGTAAACGCGCACAGGTTCGTCCTGCAGGATCAGCCGCATCAGGTCGAAGAAGTGGCAGCACTTTTCCACCAAGGTGCCGCCGGTCCGTTCGGCGAAGCGGTTCCACGCGTCCACCTTGTGCAGGAACGGGAACCGGTGTTCCACGATGGAGAGCATGTAGATGTTGCCCAGCTTGCCACCATGCGCTGCCTGGATGATTTCCTGCACTGGGGGCATGTACCGGTATTCCATGGCCACCCATACCGGCGCGGCGTAATTGGCGGCGAGCGCCTCCAGTTCGTCGGCCTGCTCGGCGCTGGTGCAGACGGGCTTCTCCACGAGCACGGGCAGGTTGGTTCCGCTGGCGAAGATGTCCTTCAGGATCCCGAGGTGCGTGTCGTTGGGGCTGGCAATGACCAGCGCATCCACCAGCCCCGAGGCCAGCAGTTCATTGTGGGTGGAAAAGGTCTGCACCTCATAGCCGATCTCCCTGGCCGTCTCTTCCAAGGATGACGGCGTGGGATCCGAGACTGCGGTGATCTGGCTTCCCGGGATCAGGGCAAGGTTCCTGACATGTTCACGGGCCATGTGGCCGGCTCCGATGAGGCCGTACCTGATTGTCCGTACTGATTCCGCAGTAGGCAATGACATGAGCTGCTCCGTTTCTCTACGTTGAGTGGGGGACCGCGGCGTTGCTTCCCAAACACAACTATACAGAAAGTGTTGTTTTTCCAACATAGCGTGTGTATATTTCTTCAGTACCAGCCGGAACTACAACGAGGTGGATCGTGCCCCAACCGACAACCGGAACCCTGCTCTTCGTAGGATGCGCCACTCTTGACTCCATTGCCCTGGTGCAGGATTACCCGGCCGCGGACAGCCGCACGGTCGCCACGGACTTCGCGACGGCGGGCGGCGGCCCGGCGGCCACCGCAGCTGTGGCGGCAGCCCGGGCAGGGGCAAGGACAGCCTTCGCAGGAGTCCTGGGCACCGACGAGGAAGGTGACCGCATCATCCACGGCCTGGAGTCCGAGGGCGTGGACACATCCGCCGTGGTCCGGGATGCCGGCGTCAAGACCGGTGCCAGCGTGATCGTGGTCAGCAGGGCAACGGAGAGCCGGGCAATCGTCACCCGCCCGGTCCCGCCGGTCAGCTTCCCCGCGGGCAGCCGCTTCTCCGAACTGCTGCAGTCCGCGGCGTGGGTGCACACCGACCACCTGGGCTGGAACGCCGTGGCCAACGCGTCCGGCCGTCCCGCGACACTGAACATCAGCGTCGACGCGGGCAATCCGATTCCGGACTTCAGCCCCCGCGGCGTCGCACTGTACGTCCCCACCATTGAAAGGCTCCGGGCAGAGTACGGCGAAGACCTCTCCCCTGCAGCGCTCCTGCAGAAAGCACTGGACGACGGCGCCTCCGCCGTCGTCGCCACCGCCGGCTCCGACGGCGCCTGGGTCTTGGAACGCGGCGGCGAACCCGTCCACGTACCGGCCACCCCCGCAACCATCGTCTCCACCCTCGGCGCCGGAGACGTGTACCACGGCGCCCTGCTCGCCGCCGTCGCCGCCGGACTTCCCCTCGTGCAGGCCGCAGCATTCGCCGGCCGTACCGCCTCCGCCTCCTGCGGCGGACTCGACGGCCGCTCCGCCATCCCGCACCAAACCATCGATTCCGTCCCAGCATCCATCTGAACCAGCTGAAAGAAGCAGCCCATGACCTCCACAGACCTTTCCCCCCTCCAGCGCCCGTCAGGCGCCTTCGCGATGCTCGCCGTGGACCAGCGTGAAGCAATGCGCAACATGTTCGCCGAGCACACCGACCAGCCCGTCACCGACGAGGACCTGCGCAACTTCAAGCTCGAAGCCGCCCGGATCCTCAGCCCCTACGCGTCAGGCATCCTGATCGACCGCCAGTTCGCCCTGGACCAGGCCATCGACGCCGGGGTGGTGGACCCCGGCTGCGGGCTCATCGCCTCCGCCGACCACTTCGAGTCCGCGCACGGCGAGCTGGTGGGCGAGGTGACCATCGACAAGCTGGTGGACCCGCACAAGTACAAGGCCCTGGGTGCGAAGGCCCTGAAACTCCTGGTCCTCTACCGCCCGGACGAGCCCGCCGAAGGCCGCGTGGCGATGGTCCTGGAATTCGTCGAAAGCTGCCGGTCCGCCGGGCTGATCAGCATCATCGAACCCGTCTCCCGCAAGCCCCTCGCCGGCGGCGACTTCGACTGGAACGCGGGAATCCTGGCCGCAGCCAAGGAGCTCGGCAGCCTTGGCGCCGACCTTTACAAGGCCGAGGTGCCCTTCAAGGGACAGGCTTCCGAGGATGAGGTCCGCGCGGCCTGCGCCGAACTGACCCAAGCCATCGACGGCCCCTGGGTGGTCCTTTCCTCCGGAGTTCCCGAGGATGTCTTCCCGGACGCCGTCCGGTGGGCCTGCCTGGAAGGTGCCAGCGGCTTCCTTTCCGGACGCGCCGTCTGGGCGTCGTGCATCGGCGCACCCGACGTCGTCGAATCCCTGTCCACTGACGCCGTCCGCCGGCTGCAGCGCCTCTGTGCCGTGGTGGATGACGTCGTCTCCAGCCAAAGGAGCCACGCCTAGCCCGCCACCGGAGTTCCTGTCACCGGACGGTGACCCTTTCGCACTCAAGCAATTTTTGCAGTCAAGCAACAAGGCATAGCAAACACTCAACGAGGAGATTATTGTGAGTCAGATTTCACGCAGGCAGGCCATGGCCCTTCTCGGAGCCCTGGGCTTGGGCGCCAGCGCGGCAGCGTGCGCCGGCCCCGGCGGTTCCACCAAGCCGGCCGGCGCGTCCGGACCGGCGGCCCCCTCCACCGGTGCCGTCACCGGCAAGGTGTCCTTCGCGCACTGGCGCGGCGAGGACAAAGCCGTGTTTGACGAGCTGATCAAGCGCTTTGCGGCAAAGCACGACGGCGTTGAGGTTGCCCAGGACATCTCCACCTCCAACGACTACAACGCCCAGGCACTGCAAAAGCTGCGCGGCGGCTCCATCGGCGACGCGTTTGCCACCTTCCGCGGCGCACAGTTCAAGAACTTTACCGAGGCAGGAATCTACACCGAACTGAAGGACAGCCAGGCGGTGAAGAACTACCAGAAGGGCCTGCTCTCCGCGGGCCAGAACGGCGACAGCCAGCTGGGTCTGCCCTACCAGGTGGTGTTCCCCATGCCCATGGCCAACCTGGACCTGTTCGACAAGGCAGGCG
Organism: Arthrobacter sp. E1SS-5; assembly: GCF_057073715.1. Lineage (NCBI taxonomy): Bacteria > Bacillati > Actinomycetota > Actinomycetes > Micrococcales > Micrococcaceae > Arthrobacter > Arthrobacter sp. E1SS-5. The sequence continues at coordinate 956,425 of NZ_CP172703.1, read as the reverse complement.
CGGACGTGGCCCCCAAGAACTGGGACGCCTTCCTGGCCATGTGCGAAAAGCTCGCCTCCGCCGGAGTCATTCCCATCTCCTGGCCCGGCGGTGACGTTGGAAACGGCGGCCAGCTGTTCAACTGCATGATCGCCAACAACGCCCCCGTGGACGACATGTGCGCCCAGATCGAACAGGGCAAGCTCAAGTGCACCGACGACTGGTTCATCAAGATGCTCAACCAGTACAAGGACCTGAAGCCGTTCGTGCAGCCCAACGCCACCGGCACCGCGGTGGAGCCCGCCCAGAACCTGTTCTCCCAGGGCAAGGCCGCCATGCTGGCCACCGGTTCGTACCACCTCGCCGCCGTGCGCGGGCTGGGCGCCAAGTTCCCCATTGACCTGGTGTTCCCCAACACCACCTCCGACGGCAAGGGCAAGTACGAGGGCGCCTACAACGCCACGTTCATCCTGGGCGTCAACTCGGCCAGCAAAAACCAGGCAGCCGCCGCAGCCTGGATCGATTTCCTCTCCGAGCCGGAGAACGCCGGCTACTACGCCAACCAGACGGCCCAGCACGTGTCCGTGGACAAGGTGGAGTACACCAACCCGGACCTGAAGCGGCTGAGCCCCTGGCTGCAGAAGAAGACGGCGCTCGCCGCCCGGTTCCAGTTCAACAACCTCGATGTCCGCAACGCGGTGGAGGCCAGCGCCACGGCCGTCATCTCCGGCACCAGCCCGGAGCAGGCAGCCGCTGCCGCCCAGAAGATTGTTGACGAACGGCTATGAGCATCCATCCTGGAACGGCTGCCAAGCGCAAAGCGACGGACAGCCCGGCACCCGCAAACCCTGCCAAGGTGCGCCGCCGCTCCCCTACCAGGGTGAATCCGGCACTGTACCTTTTCCCGCTGCCCGCCGTCGCCGTCGTCGCCTTCTTCCTGGTGATGCCCACGCTGCAGGCCTTCCAGTACGCCATCACCGACTGGAACGGCTTCTCGGCGGCGTTCAACTACGTGGGCCTGGACAACTTCATCCGGGCGTTCACCAAGGACTCACTGTTCACCAACGCGCTGACCAACAACCTGAAGTTCGTGCTGCTGGTGGTGATCGCCCAGACCGTGTTCTCGCTGGTGCTGGCACTGCTTCTGACGAAGAACTCGCGGGGCAGCATCCTGCTCCGCGCCCTGTTCTTCTTCCCCACCATCCTGTCCTCGGTGTCGGTGGCCTTCATCTGGAAGTTCATCTACGACCCCAACTTCGGCCTGGCCAACACGGTCCTTCGAACCGTGGGGGTGGACGGCGGCGCCTACCTGGGCAACGACGCGCAGGCCCTGTACTGGGTGGCCGTCACCCAGGTGTGGTTCCACTCGGGCCAGATGATGGTGGTCTACATTGCGGGCCTGCAGTCCATCCCCAAGGAACTCTACGAAGCGGCGGAAATGGACGGCGCCAACAAGTGGCAGCAGTTCAAGTCCATCACCTGGCCCTTCGTGGCCCCGGCGACCTCCATTGTGGTGGCCTACACCACCGTGCAGTCGTTCAAGGCCTTCGACCTGATCCTCGGCATCGCGGGCAACCCGCCCAAGGCCTCGCTGGACATCCTGTCCACGCGCATCTACAGCACCTTTGCCAACTCGGAGTTCGGCTACGCCGCCGCCCAGTCGATCATCTTCATGGCGATGATCGCCCTGGTCACCTGGCTCCAGCGCCGCCTGCTCCGGCTGACCCCGAAGGGGGACTAGCAGCATGCTCGCCTCACTCAGCCGCCGCGCCATCCTGGCCATCTATGCGGTCATCATCATCATTCCCCTGACCGTGGTGGCCTTCGGCAGCTTCAAGTCCACGCAGGAGCTCTTCGCCGGGCCGTTCAGCCTCCCGCACTCCCTCGCCCCGGACAACTTCGCGGAAGTGGTGGGCGGCCAGAACCTGGGCTCGTCCTTCATGAACAGCGTGATCGTCACCGGCATCTCCGTGCCGCTCACCCTGTTCCTGGCCAGCCTGGCAGGCTACGCCGTGTCCCGGTTGAAGGGGTTCATGGCCTGGGCCATCTTCGGCTTCCTGGTCCTGGGCATGGCCATCCCGGCGCAGGCCAACATGGTGCCGCTCTACGTGCTCTTCGGCCGCCTCGGCCTGCTGGACAACCTGGCCGGCCTGATCCTGGCCAACGTGGTGTCCACACTGCCCATCGCCGTCTTCATCCTGGGCGGGTTCATGCGGACGCTGCCCAAGGAGCTCTACGAAGCCTCCTCCATCGACGGCAGCGGACCGTGGAAAACCTACTCCTCCATCGCCCTGCCGCTCTCGGCCCCCTCCATCGCCGCCGCAGCGATCTTCCTGTTCGTCATCCACTGGAATGAACTGCTGTACCCGCTGCTGTTCATCCAGACCCCCGGCAACCGCACCCTGCCGCTGGCACTGCTGAGCTTCCAGGGCGAGTTCCAGACCAACTACCCGCTCCTGTTCGCCGGCGTGATCCTGGCGTCGCTGCCTGTCGTGGTGGCCTACGTCTTCCTGCAGCGCTACTTCGTTGCCGGTATCACGGCGGGAGCCAGCAAGGGATGAGTACGACGACGACACGCGGCTCCGCTGGCGGCAGTCCCCTTCCAGCCAACGAAAGGCAACACTGATGAACCTCAAATCGGCCAGGCACCTGGTGAACGGCAGCTGGCACACCGCCGGAAGCGCCAAGGACGTGATTGACCCGGGCAACGGCAGCACCGTCGGCGAGGTGGCCTGGGGTACTGCCGCAGACGCCACCAAGGCCGCGGACGCCGCCGCGGAAGCCTTCGGTTCCTGGTCCCGCACCACAGTGCGGCAGCGGGCAGACCTGCTGCGCAACGCAGCCGAACTCCTGGCCGAACGCCGGGACGAACTCGCCCACACCCTGGCGCTGGAAGCCGGCAAGCGGCTCCCGGAGGCGCAGGGCGAGGTGGACTTTTCGGTGGAGTACTTCCGCTGGTTCGCCGAGGAAGCCCGCCGGGCCACCGGCACCCTCAGCCCGCCCGAGCTGCAGGGCCGCCGCCACCTGAGCAGCCGCAAGCCGATCGGCGTGGCCCTCAGCCTCACACCGTGGAATTTCCCGGTGTCCATCCAGGCCCGCAAGCTCGCGGCCATGCTCGCCGCCGGTTGCACGGTGGTGGGCAGGGTATCCGAGAAGGCCCCGCTGGCTGCCACCGGGCTTTTCGAGGTCCTGCACGACGCCGGCTTCCCAGCAGGCGTAATCAATCTGGTCCACGGCCCCTCCCGCGAAATTACCGGTGCGTTGATGTCCCACCCCGCGGTCCGCGCCGTCAGCTTTACCGGTTCCACGGGGGTCGGCAGGCAGATCATGGCATCCGCTTCGGAGCGCGTGGTCCGGCCCCTGCTGGAGCTGGGCGGCAACGCGCCGTTCATTGTCTTCGAGGACGCCGACCTGGACGCCGCCGTGGAGGGTGCCGTCCTGGGCCGGCTCCGCAACACCGGCCAGTCCTGCGTGGCCGCCAACCGCTTCCTGGTCCAGGACAGCATCGCGGAAGAGTTCGCGCAGAAGCTGGGCGCACGCTTTGATGCCATGAGCATCGGCCACGGCGTTCCCGACGACGGCACACCGGTTCCGGACCTCGGCCCGGTCATCGACGCCGAGAGGGTGTCCGCGGTGCAGGCACTGGTGGACGACGCACTGGAGCTCGGCGCCCGCCGCGTCACCCAGCGGACGTCCGTGCCTGGCGAAGGTGCCTACATGGCACCCACGCTGCTGGCCGACGTCCCGGACGATGCACTGCTGGTGACCGAGGAAGTCTTCGGCCCGGCAGCCGGCGTCGTCACCTTCTCCTCGGAGGAAGAAGCCATCCGCAAGGCCAACGCCACCGAGATGGGCCTGGCCGCCTACGTCTGGAGCGGCAGCCCGAGGCGCGGGTGGGACATCCCGGAGCAGCTCGAAGCCGGGATCGTGGGCGTCAATGACCCCCTTCCCTCCGTAGCCTTCGCCCCCATGGGCGGTGCCAAACAGTCCGGCCTGGGCCGGGAAGGATCGAGTCTGGGCCTGGAGGAATTCGAGGAGGTCCAGTACGTGGCCTGGAGGCCGTAAATGCTGACCACCGGGCTGGTGCTGGGCGCCGTCGTCATGGGTGCGGGGATGCAGCGGATCACCGGAATGGGCTTCGCCCTGGTGGCCGCCCCCTTCCTGGTCCTTTTGCTGGGACCGGTGGAAGGCGTGGTGCTGGTGAACGTATGCGGCGCCGTAACGGCGGGGGCCATCATCTTCCGGGTGGTCAAGGACATCGACTGGAAGCGCTACCTGCTGCTCGCGGCCTCGGCGCTGCTGGGCATCATCCCGGCGGCGTTCCTGATCCGCCTCATTCCGGCGCCGGTCCTGGAAATCTCCATCGGCGTGCTCCTGGCCGCCGGGCTGACGGTCCTGCTGTTCCTGAAGTCCGCCACCCTCCCGGAGCGCCGCCGCTACCTCTTCACCGCCGGCGGCCTCAGCGGGTTCATGAACACGGCTGCCGGGGTGGGCGGCCCGGCGGTCAGCATGTACTCCATCGCCACCCGGTGGCAGCACAGGTCCTTCGCGGCCACCATGCAGCCGTACTTTTTCACCATCGGAACGTTCTCGCTCATCTCCAAAGCGATTACCGCCCCGGCGACGTTCCCCGTGATGCCGTTGGCCATGTGGGCCGCTGTCGCCGTGGCGTGCCTGGCCGGGCTGGTGCTGGGCGACCTCGCGTCGAAGTTCGTCCCCGCCCGCGCCGCACAGATACTGCTGATCATCCTGGCCTACCTGGGAGCAGCGGCCACCATCATCCGCGGCGTGCTTGACGCCGCCGCCTGACCCGACATTCACATTCTCACCAGAAAGAGGACATGACATGACCTGGCTCGACAGTGCCGCCCACGCACGATGGCTTGAGGCGGAAACCGACCGGCTGATCCGTTTCGCAGAGGCGTCGAAAGTATCCACCGGTTTCGGCTGGCTGGACAACTACGGCAAGGTGTTCGCCGACAAGCCGACCCATCTGTGGATTACCGCCCGAATGACGCACAGCTTCGCCGTCGCCGCGCTGATGGGACGGCCGGGTGCTGCGACCCTCGTGGACCACGGCATCAACGCACTCAACGGTGTCCTCCACGATGACGAGTTCGGCGGCTGGTACGCCGAGGTGGACAGCAACGGCCCGGTTAACGACACCAAGTCCGGCTACCAGCACTCCTTCGTGCTCCTGGCTGCCGCCAGCGCCGTCGCCGCCGGACGCCCGGGGGCCCGGGAACTGCTCGACGAGGCCCTGCGGATAGCCGACACCAAGTTCTGGGACCACCAGGCCAACATGTGCTTCGACTCGTGGAACCGGGAATTCACCGAAACGGAAGCCTACCGGGGCGGCAACGCGAGCATGCACTCGGTGGAGGCCTACCTCATTGTGGCCGATGTGACAGGGGAGAACCGCTGGATCGAACGGGCGCTGCACATCGCCGAGGTGCTCATCCACGATTTTGCGCGCAACAACAACTACCGCGTGTTCGAACACTTCGACCCGGAATGGAACCCCATGCCGGAGTACAACACCGACGACCGGGCCAGCCAGTTCCGCGCCTACGGCGGAACCCCGGGCCACTGGGTGGAATGGGCCCGGCTGCTCCTGCACCTCCGCGCCGGGCTCGAGGCCCGCGGTTTGGAAGCCCCTGCCTGGCTCCTCGACGATGCCCGGGGCCTGTTCGACGCCGCCATCCGCGACGCGTGGGAACCGGACGGCTACCGGGGGTTTGTGTACACCGTGGACTGGGAGGGCAAGCCTGTTGTCACCACCCGCATCCGCTGGGTTCCCGCGGAGGCCATTGGAGGCGCGGCAGCCCTTTACCTTGCCACCGGCGAGAAAAAGTACGCGGACTGGTACGAACGGATCTGGGACCATGCCCGCGACTGGTTCATCGATTACGAGCACGGATCCTGGAAACAGGAACTGGACGAGAACGGCAACATCAGCTCGACTGTCTGGTCCGGCAAGGCCGACATCTACCACCTGTGGCACTGCCTGGTGGTCCCACGCCTTCCGCTGGCCCCCGGCCTGGCTCCGGCACTCGCAGCAGGCCTGCTCGACTCCCGCCTGGATGCCTCCCGAAGGGGCCTGTGATGCAGCAGGGCCCGAAGGGGCCTGTGATGCAGCAGGGTGGGTGACCGTGTCACGTCTGTGACAGCCACTTTGGTCCGGTAAATTTAATGGAGGAATTGTCCGGCGAGCCGAGCCGCATTCCAAGCCCTCCCCTTGAATGGACCGCACCCCCATGTCTTCCGCGATTTCCGCGCCGTCCCCTACCCGTTTTCCCTACGCCGCGATGGTGGTGCTGGCCACCATCGCGTTTACGGCCATCACCACCGAGCTCCTCCCGTCCGGGCTGCTGCCGCAGATCAGCACCGGCCTGGGCGTGTCCGAGCCCGTGGCCGGATACCTGGCGGCAGCCTATGCCGCCGTCATTGTGGTCACGGTGGTTCCGGCGGCGCGGCTGCTGGGGAAGATCCCGCGGCACGCCCTGCTGGTGGGCCTGGTCCTGACCTTCGCACTCAGCAACGCGCTGGTGGGACTGGCCCCGGACTTCACCTCCGCGATGGTCGCCAGGCTGGTGGGCGGTTTGGCGCACGGGTTGCTCTGGACCACCATGGCGCCGTTCGTATCGCGGGTGGTGCCGGCGGACAAGGTGGGCAAGGCCCTGGCCATCGTGTTCAGCGGCAACAGCCTGGGACTGGCCATCGGGGCCCCGGTGGGAACGGCCCTGGGCGGGTTCCTTGGCTGGCGTGCCGCGTTCATGGTGCTCGCCGGATTTGGTGTGGTGCTGACCGTTCTCGCGTTCTGGCTGCTCCCCCGGGTCCAGCGCATCAGTGACGCCGCCCGACCGTCCCTGCGCAAGGCGATTGGCCAGCCCGGCGTGAAGTCGGTGGCGATTGCCTGGCCGCTCCTGGTGCTGGCCCACTTCGCCCTGTTCACGTACATCGCGCCGTTCATCCGTGAAGCGAACCTGCCGGACTACGCCACGAGTCTCTCCCTCACCGTGCTGGGCGGTTCCGGGCTGCTGGGCATCTGGATCGCCGGGATGACCGTGGATTCGCGTCCCCGGCGTTCGCTGTTGATCACGACGGCGGCCATCGCCGCATCGATGTTCCTCCTGCCCCTGGCGGTGGGGAACCTTCCCCTCGCATTGGTCCTGATGACCGTTTGGGGAGCCGGCCTGGGTGCCATCGGCATCTACAACCAGTCCGCAATCCTCCGTGCCGGCGGCGAATACAGCGAGGCGGCCAACGGGCTCACCGTCCTCACCATCCAGCTGGGCATCACTGTCGGGGCGCTTTACGGTTCCGCCGCCCTGGTGGTTGGCGGCCCGCTGCTGGTTCCGGCCGCCGCGGCAATCCCGGTAATCGCCGCGTTCGTCATCACCCTGGCGGGGAAGAGGTACGCCTACCCGCCCGGCCCCCGCGAGCGGATTTGGCTGGAGCCCCGCCCGGTCACCGACAAGGTCGAGGATCCCGCCTAGCCCCAAACCACCCTTTCATCGATTGCTCCGTAACTGTCGTTTTGAACGCCCATAACGACAAGTGCGGAGCAATCGATGGTTCTGCGGGGGAATTTCAGGGCTGCCCGGTGGAAATTTTGACAAATTAGTCACGAGATTCCCGCAAATCCGTAACCTCCATGACCCAAATTTCGATTCACTAAATGCGGGGGCAACTCCGCGGAAGTTGAACGCAATCGAGAAAATTCGTCAACGGAGGGTCTCATGTCTTTCTTCACGTTCTCAGGTAACAAACTGGCCATGACCGTGCTCGCGGCAGGCGCGCTCGCGGTCGGCGGCACAGGCGTTGCCGCAATGGCAGAGTCTTCGCCGGACACGCCATCGGTCCTTGCGGAAACGGAATCGCCGTCGCCGAGCCCCACGGCAACCGAAACTGAGTCACCGTCGCCGAGCCCCACTGCGACCGAAACCGAATCCCCGGACCCGACTCCCACGGAAACCGAGACGGAGGCTCCGGACCCGACACCAACGGCGACGGAAACCGAATCACCGGAGCCCGCCCCCACGGAAACGGCTGATCCTGAACCGTCGCAGACTTCCACTCCAGCAGGACCTGACGCATTCGGCCCTGCCGCCTTCGGACTGTGCAACGCGTTCAGCAATGGCGGCCTGGGTACCACGTCCACGGCCTACGCGGCCTTGGTCCGCGCAGCCGGCGGGGAAGACGGCGTCGACGCCTATTGCGCCACTGTTGCTGCACCCGGAGGCGGCGACGACAGCGATGCCCCTGCCACCTCCGAACAGGGGCAGATGCAACAGCAGCAGGTAAAGGAGCAACGCCAGGGTGCACCCGCCTCCAACGGCGGCGCCCACCAGGGCGCCGGCAACGGCGCCAAGCACGGCGGACAGCGGTAGCTGCCAGCGGCGTGCGGTTGCGCCGGGACATCCAATGTTCCGGCGCAACCACCCATCTGGAGCTGTTGCAGGCGGGACCTGCCTCAGGGGGGCGGATGCAAAGGATTGAGCACACGGCAGAGCGGTCCGGCTGGACGGACGAAAGCCCTTTTTGTGCTGCCTACCGTGAGTTTTCACCCGGGGTGCTCAGCTACCTCCGCGCCCGCGGCGTCGAGGATCCTGAGGGCCTGACCCAGGAGGTCTTCCTGGCCCTCTTTCCACAGCTCCGTGACGTCCGCGGCGGGATGAAGGGGGTCAAATCCCTGGTCTTTTCCATCGCGCACGCCCGCTATGTCGACGAGCACCGGCGGCAGCTCAAAGCACCCCCGACCACCGATTACGATCCCGCCCGGGACCCGCGGTGCAGCAGTTCCGCAGAGGACGAACTTCTGGCGGTGGAAAGCTCCGGAAACGTCAAGGCACTGCTGAACGATTTGCGGCAGGACCAGCAGGAGGTGATTGCGCTGAGGATCGTGGCGGATCTTTCCGTTGAGACGACGGCGGCGATCATGGGCAAGACCCCGGGGGCCATCAAGCAACTGCAAAGGCGAGCGCTTTGCCGGCTACGCAAGCTCCGCAGCCCACTACAGGAGGACCGGTCATGACAGGGGAACACGACGCACAGTTGGAACGCAGGCTGAATGACCAGCGCGCTGTCCAGGAGCTGCTGGAAGAGGCTGGCCTGGCCAACGATCCAGTCCTTCGGCAGGTACTGCTGCAGGTCCGGGAGCTCAGGGTTTCCGACATCCCGGCGCCATCACCCCGACTGAGAGCACTATTGGCTGAGCCGGAATTGTCGGCCGCCGGCTGCCAGGAGCCCGGCAAGCCCCGGCATAAGAGGCGGGTGGTCCTCACCGCGCTGGCGGTGGCCGCGTCGCTCGGAGTCGCCGGCGGTGCCGCGGCGGGAAACGGGGATCTCCGTCGTGGCGCTGAGGGAAGCATCAGCACCGTAGCGGGGTGGTTCGCCGCTCCGGCACCCGCCGCTCCCCTGCCCACTCCGGCACCGGAACCGGAGGCAACCAGCCCGGCTCCCGCCGTCGTACGCGTTTTCCCGCAAGCCCCGACGTCCAGCACTCCGCCCGTACCCGCGCCTGGCGAAGGCCCGGCAGCCGGTGCTTCGCACGCAGGACCTTGGGAGGTTGAAGGGGCATCCAACCCGACGGTAACCACCCAACCCGGCCCCGGCGCCCAGGACACCACTCCCCCGCCCCGTGTGGCTAAAGGCCCTGCCGACGGACCGGCGTCGACTGCTCCGGGACCACCCGCACAACCGCCGGCAGCACAGCCCGGAGCCGCGAGGCCGGATGCTCCTGGCCGGACGGCAGACGGTGGAGGTGCTGCCATCAACGGCGGGGGCAAGCCCGACCTACCCACGCGGCCAGGCGACAGGCGGGCTCCAATGCGCTAAATCGCGGCTGACAGGAGCCGCGGGCCGGATCAGTCGCGGTACTTGGCAACCGTGAACAGGAAGGTGGAGTCCTCTTCGGCGTGCAGGCTGTGCAGGCCGGGCGGGACAATCAGCAGGTCGCCGGTCTTGCCCTGCCAGGTCTCCCTGCCGGCCTTGAGGCTCACGCAACCCTGGACCACGAAGACCGTGGCGTCACCGGGGTTCTGATGCTCGCTCAGCTGCGTTCCGGCCTTCATGGCCATGACCGTCTGCCGCAGGATCTTCTCATGGCCGCCGTACACCGTGTCGGCAGCACGGCCGTTGGTGGAGGTGAGGGCAGCCTCGAGCTGCTGCCGGGCCAGCGCGTCGATCGATATCTTCTGCATGCGCCCAAGGCTACCCGCGTTCTTCCCGCAGGGGACCGGGCTGGGTGGCGCAATTGCGTGGCGAAGTTGGGCTGCCCGGCACCGCAATCCCCTTACCTGGGGATGGAGCAACGGCCGTGCCGCTCCTAATCTTCGAAGCATGAATGCTGTATCGCAGATCTTCGCGGTACTTGCCGCGGTCATCTATATCTTCGTGTTTCCGCTGGAGAGCTTTCTCCTTCGCCGCAACCGGTGGGCGCAGAAGTTCCTGAGCACTCCGCCTGAGAATGTGTCCGCCGTGATGATGTGGGCCATTCCCACCGGGTACAAAAACCTGGTGATCGCGCTGGGCGTCATCGCGGGCGTGGTCGCCGCCAACGCCGGCCAGCTCGTGGTGGGCTACACGCTGGTGGTGTACTGCTGCGCCAACATGGTCCTCACCGCGCCCACCATGCTGCTGGCAGACCTCCAGGGGCATTACCCCAGGAAGTGGGAGAGCGTGCCGGGGACCCTCGCCGCCACGGTTCCCGCCATGCTGGCCCTGCTCCTCCTGCCCCTGGGGCCATAGGCGCGTGCGGACACGCCACGTCCGGCATCCCGATTTCGAAGGCTCCGCAACCGCTTGGTAAACGTTAAAGGATGCTAGATGTCCTGAATCCCGCCCTGCCCTTTATCGCCATGGCCCTGGCGGTGCTGGCCGGACTTACACTGTCCTGGCTGCTCCGCAAGATCGTCCTGAAGCTCAACCGGAAGCGGCCCGAGCTGCAGGCCACCTCCCGGGTGGCCCGCCAGCCGCTGCGGCTGGCACTGTGCCTGGTGGGCGTCCGCACTGCGCTGGGGCTGACGGCGGGCAGCGAAAGCTGGCATGCCGGCGTCGACCATTTCCTCCTGATTGCCCTCATCGGTGCGGTGGCCTGGCTGGTGGTTGCGGTACTGCTGATCATTGAGGCCGTGGTGCTGAACAGGCACAGCGTGGACGTGGCGGACAACCGGAGGGCGCGGCGGCTGCGCACGCAGATGATCCTGGCGCGACGGATCGCCGTGGCGCTGGTAGTGGTGCTCGCGGTCGGCTCTGCCATGCTGACCTTCCCCGCCATCCAGGCGCTCGGTGCCGGACTGCTGGCATCCGCCGGCGTGCTCTCCATCGTCGCCGGCCTGGCCGCGCAGACGTCGCTGGTCAATGTCTTCGCCGGGATGCAGCTGGCCTTCACCGATGCCATCCGCGTGGACGACGTGGTGGTGGTCCAGAAGGAGTGGGGCCGGATCGAGGAAATCACGCTGACCTACGTGGTGGTGCACCTTTGGGACGACCGCCGGCTGATCCTGCCCTCGACCTACTTCACCACCACGCCCTTCGAGAACTGGACCCGCCGCCAGTCGGAGGTGATGGGCACCGTGGAGTTCGACCTCGACTGGCGCGCCCCCGTGGAGGACATGCGCACCCAGCTCCGCCGGGCACTGGCCGGCACCGAGCTGTGGGACGAACGCGTCGGAGTCCTGCAGATCACCGATGCCACCGGCGGCTTTGTCCGCGTCCGGATCCTGGTGAGCGCCGCGGACAGTGCCGCGCTCTTCGACCTGCGCTGCCTGGTGCGCGAAACCATGGTCACCTTCCTCCAGCAGGACCACCCGGAGGCCCTGCCCCACCAGCGGTGGGAGCAGGCAGCGGACAGCAATCAAGCGCACGACGGCGGCACGGGCACCCGGCGCCGGACACCACTGCGCGGGCTGGGTTCGCCCGCTGCCGCCGGCACGCACGCGGCGGATCCCCATGAGTCGCAGCTCTTCACCGGCTCCATCGAGGCCGTTGAGCGGTCCCGCGCCTTCTCAGGACCGGGTGAGGACGTGTTTGAGGAACGCGACAGGAACCTGGCCTCCCGGAACTAAAATCCTGCTGCGAAGAACCCTTGATATGTGACCATTTAGTCACCTATCATTGCTGCCATGGACGACGTGTTCAAAGCACTCTCCGACCCCACCCGGCGGGACCTGCTCGATGAGCTGTTCCGCGAGGACGGGCAAACCCTGAGCGCACTTGAGGCACGGTTCGACATGACCCGGTTCGGGATCGCCAAGCACCTCCGCATCCTGGAGGACGCAGGCCTGGTGGTCACCCGTCGTCGCGGACGGGAAAAGCTGCACTTCCTGAACCCGGTTCCCATCCGGCTGGTCCATGACCGCTGGGTCAGCAAATACGCAGAACCATGGGCCGCTGCCCTCAGCGACCTCAAATCCAGATTGGAAAGTCCCATGGAAAAGATCTTCGAGATTTACATCAAAACCACGCCCGAACGGCTCTGGGAAGCCATCACGGACAGCGACATCCGGAGCAAGTACCAGTTCGGCAACACCCTGGAGACCGACTGGTCCCCCGGTGGCCGGTTTGTGATGGGCAACCCGAAGGCCGGGGCGGTGCTGGGCGAAGGTGAGAATTTGGAGGTGGACCCGCCGCGCCGGCTGGTGCAGACCATGCGTGCACTGTGGGGCGAGGACGTACAGGCCGAGGGCACATCCAAAATCACCTGGGAAATTGAGCCGGTGGGGGACTCCTGCCACCTCACGGTCACCCACAGCGACCTGCGCGAAGGCGCCAACGAACAGCTCTACGGCGGCTGGCCGATGATCCTCTCCGGCCTGAAGACGTGGCTGGAAACCGGCGAGAAGCTCACCACACCGGGTTCGCTGATGTACACGTAGTCATCCGCTTGGAGGAACGGCACGACGGCGGCGGCCGCCCTTTCGCGGGACGGCCACCGCCGTAGAGGTACTTTGCGGGACTATCTCCGGGGGATGCGGACGATGGCCGGGCCAGGCCGGTCAGGTGACAGCGAGACTTTTAGTCCATCCGCGGTGGCCTCGACGGTTCCGCCGGGTCCCTCCACCGATGCTTGCGCCAAGTCGAAGCCACCCGCGTCCAGCTTCAAGTCGGCCTCCGCTCCACCGCCTAGCGAGTCAACGAAGGCCACTACCTCGGTCCCCCGGTCCACCCACCGAACCCACGAATCTCCTTGGTCCGTGGCCGGAGCGCCCTCCAGCGGACGCGCCCCCACGAGGTACTGCTTTGCGGTGGCCATCCACTTTCCGAGGTCGGTCAGGGCCTGCCGCTGGATTTCAGGGATGGTCCCGTCAGCCCGAGGACCGACATTCAGGAGGAAGTGGCCGCCGCGGGAGACGACGTCCGTGAGGTGGCGGGCCAACTGTTGGCCGGTCAACGACTGCTCCGGACCTTCCACCTGGTTGTAGCCGAAGGAGAACCCGATGCCCCTGCAGTTCTCCCACTCCGATTCGGACTCGTTTTCCCTGGCGGCTTCGTACTCGCTGGTGCCGTAGTCCTGGTGGGTAGCGCCCCAGCGGTCGTTCACCACGCCACCGGGAACAGCGGAATAGAAGTGCTCAAACAGCGTTCCCAGCCCGTGCTCACCAAAGTGCTTGCCGGCGTCGGGCCATTCGATGTCGTTCCACAGGACGTGGGGGCGGTACTTGTCCACCAGGTCCACCACATGGTTGTAGGCGTACTCGGCGTAGCCCGCGTCCTTGGGGCGGGACGTATCGTGGACGCTTTCGCTGGTGGTGTGCGGCGGGAAGGGACGTACGTGCCAGTCCAGGCCTCCGGAGTAGTACAGGCCCAGCTTCAGCCCCTTGTCCTCAACGGCACGCGCAATGTCGCCGATCAGGTCCCTGCGTGGTCCGCGGTGCACCGTGTTCCGCTCCCCCGTTCCCGGAGCGTCCCAAAGTGCGATGCCATCATGGTGCTTGGTGGTGGGAACCACGTAATCCGCTCCGGCGGACTTGAACAGTTCCACCCAATCCGCCGGGTCGAACTGCTCGGCTTTCCACTGGTCCAGGAACGCGTCATAGTCCTCCCCGCCGTACTCTTCCTTGTGGTGCTGCTGGGCAGGGCTGCCGTCAATGCGGATGGTGTTGCAGTACCACTCCGCGTACGGGTTGTGCGCGAACCATTGATGGTCATCAATGGTGCCAAGGGCGCCGATCGGCTCCGCCCAGGCGGGGACGGAGTAGGCGCCCCAGTGAATGAAGATGCCGAAGGGGGAATTCTGGAACCACTCCGGGACTGGCCGGGATAGGTTGTCCCACTCTTCAGGCGTGGCGATTTCAGTCATGATGCGCTCCAACTCTTGGTGTGCTGTGGACATTCGTCGTGACGGCAGGATTCTGGAGTTCGCGGTCCGGGATGGCCGTGACGTAGTCCTCCACGGCATACAGATGGTTAGCCATTCTGGTCCGGGCACGGTCAGCATCGTGCCGCCTCAGTGCTTCCAAAATGCCCAGATGCTCGCCATGGGTAGTCCGCAGTCCGGCAGCATCATGGATTGACCGCCACATCCGTCCGCGGACTGTCGTGGTGGAGACCGTTTCAATTAGGGCGGACAGCACATGATTCCTGGATGACTCCGCGATCAGCCGATGAAACTCAAGATCGCATTGCATGGCTACGTCATGATCGACGGGTTTGGCATGAATGGCGGCGTGTGCCCGATCCAGGATGTGCCCAGCCTGCTCCAGTTGCTGCTCGGTAATGGAAGCGGCGGCTGCAGCAGCGGCCTCGGTCTCAAGCGCGCGTCGCACTGTATGCACCTGGTTGGCCCGTTCTCCATCCTGTAGGCCCACCCAGAATTCCAGGGCGGACAGTAGGGCAGAGGGCTCCAGGGTGGTGACGAAAGTACCGGCACCCTGTCTGGTTTCCAAGATCCCCATGGTGGACAGGGCACGGACCCCTTCACGCAGGGACCCACGAGACACCTGCAACTCCGCAGCAAGGTCTTTTTCAACGGGCAGCCGGTCCCCCGGCCGCAGCCGACCGGAAGAAAGCATGTGCTTTACACCGGTGATCACGACGTCGGTTTGCGACATAGGGCCGCCGGACACGAGGTCCACTGCCCCGACGCCTCCTGCGGATCTATCATTCATACACTTTCATCCGATCTATTGGTTGGAAAACCGGGCTGAGTCCTATAGTGTCACGGAAAAGACCAAAATTCATCAGATGTAAAGGTGATCGCGGGGAAGTCACCTGGACTTTCTGGACCGGAGGGAATCGCTTGCCAAAGATCACCGGATTCGATGTGTTTGACGTACGGTTTCCCACGTCGCTGTCGGCGGACGGCTCGGATGCCATGAACCATGATGCCGACTATTCCGCCGCCTACATCGTGCTGAGGACAGACGACCCCGCACTGTACGGCTGCGGCTTCACCTTCACCATCGGCCGCGGCAACGACATCTGCGCGGCCGCCATCGAACTGCGCGCCCGGCCCCTCATCGGGCAGGACGCCGGGGCGATCTGCGGCGACCTGGGGGGAACTTACCGTAGCTTGAAGCGGGACTCCCAGCTGCGCTGGCTGGGACCTGACAAGGGCGTGGAGCACCTGGCCCTCGGGGCGGTGATGAACGCGGTCTGGGACCTCGCGGCACGGCAGGCGGGGAAACCCCTGTGGCAGTTGCTGGCCGATATGACCCCCGAACAGATTGTTGACGCGACGGACCTGAGCTACCTATCGGACGCCCTCACCCGTGAAGAAGCGTTGGGCCTGTTGACCCGCCTTGCGCCCACCAGGGACCAGCGCATCCGGCAACTGAGTGAAAACGGGTACCCCTGCTACACCACGTCGGCCGGCTGGCTGGGCTACTCCGACGAGAAGCTCCGGCGGCTGTGCCAGGAGGCTGTGGACCAGGGCTACCGTCACATCAAGCTCAAAGTAGGCGCATCCCTGGAGGAGGACATCCGCCGCCTCGCGATTGCACGCGAGGTCATCGGTCCTGACGGCAACCTGATGATCGACGCGAACCAGGTGTGGGATGTTCCGCAGGCCATCGACTGGGTCAAGCAACTGTCCGAATTCAACCCCATGTGGATTGAGGAGCCAACCAGCCCCGACGATGTCCTGGGCCATGCCGAGATCCGCAGGGCAGTACAGCCCATCGGAGTGGCCACGGGCGAACACGGCATGAACCGCGTGCTCTTCAAGCAGCTCTTCCAGGCCGGCGCCATCGACTACTGCCAGCTGGATGCCTGCCGGCTCGCCAGCGTGAATGAAGTACTCGCCGTCCAGCTGATGGCCGCCAAGTTCGGCATTCCGGTGTGCCCGCATGCCGGCGGTGTGGGCCTGTGCGAGCTGGTCCAGCACCTTTCAATCTTCGACTTCATCGCAGTTTCAGGAGACCTTACCGGGCGGGTGACCGAGTTCGTCGACCACCTGCACGAGCATTTCGTAGATCCCTGCATCGTCAAGGACGGTGCCTACGTCATGCCCGCGACTCCTGGATATTCCGCGGAACTCAAGGAACAAACGCTGCAGGAATACGCCTTTCCCTATGGCACCTACTGGGCAGGAACTGACACCGGCCAGGCGGAACAGGCCTGGCGGGCGGGCAACCAAGCCGGCCGGGTTGCCTTCGCGAGCGCACGGATCGAGGCACAGGCATGATCAACTACACCCTGACCCACCCGGGGCTGCTGGCCGCGCTCGCCGAGTCCGGCCACGGCACACAGATCCTTGTTGCTGACGCCAACTATCCGCACAACACCGGAGCACCCGCATCCGCCCGTCGCATTGCCCTGAACCTCCGGCCCGGCCTGCTGACAATTGACCAGATCCTCGAAGTCCTGGTCGAGGCAGTCCCTTTGGAGGCGGCAGCGGTGATGACCCCGCCGGACGGAAACTGGACGGAAGCCGTCAAAGGCTACGAACGGACATTGGGCACGGAGGTTCCAATCACGTCCCATCAGCGCTTCGAGTTCTATGACGCCGCCCGCTCGCCCAATGTCGCCGTCGTCATTGCCAGCGGCGATACAAGGCACTACGCCAACCTGCTGCTCACCATCGGTGTGCGGCCCGACGTAACGGCCTGATGGAGGCGCCTTCAATGCAGGTGGTTGACTCCCATGTCCACGTCTGGGATCCGGACGTGCTGGACTACGCATGGCTGGCCGACACTTCCGGCTTGAACCGTCCGTTCCTGCCAAGGGACCTCCCCCACACCCCGGAAAACACGCGTGCCGCCGTTTTCGTGCAGGCCAACTGCCGTGATGACCAGGCACTCAAAGAAGTGGACTGGGTGTCAGGCCTCCGGACGGTCTGGCCCCAGCTCGCCGGGATCGTGGCGTTTGCGCCTATCAGCAAGGGCGACGCCGTCGAGCAGGACCTGGACCAGCTGCTGGAACGGCCCCTGGTCCGCGGGGTGCGCCAGCTGTTCCAGGACCGGGACGAATCCTTCATGCTGCACACGGACACCCTGGCGGGAGCCCAGCAGGTGGCCAGCGCCGGGCTGGTTTTCGACGCGTGTATCCGTAGCCGCCAGCTGGCACCCCTCGCGGAGTTTGCCCGCCGCGTGCCCGGGCTCGCGATCGTGCTGGACCACATGGGCAAGCCGCCCATCGCCAGTGGGCAGCTCTCCGCGTGGCGCAGCGGGATGCAGGAACTGGCCCGGTGCGGCAACGTCGTCGTCAAAATTTCCGGCGCGGGCGCGGAAGCTGACCCGGACCGGGCCATGTCGCCCCAGGCACTGCCGTTCATCCGGGACACACTGGATCTCTTCGGGGCGGACCGCTGCATGGTGGGCAGCGACTTCCCCGTCTCCCTGACACGCCCCGATGCTTATCTTGACTGGATCACCACAGTGGAACAGGCGATGGCAGGCGCGTCGGAGGGCGAACGCCGCAACGTGGCGCAGGAAACCGCAGCCCGCGTCTACCGGCTGGAAGCGGCAGCAGAACAGGCAAGCCCACATGAGGAGAAGGACTGACATGCAAGCAGAAACCCGCACCATTCCTGGTACTGACGTCCAACTGCCAGTGCTCGGCTTCGGCGGGGCACCCATCGGCAATCTCTATCGGGAGGTGCCCGAGCAGGAAGCGGTCGACGCCGTCACCGCGGCCTGGGAGGGCGGCGTGCGGTATTTTGACACCGCGCCGCACTACGGGCTGGGACTCTCCGAACACCGCATGGGTGCCGCGCTGGCAGGGAAGGACCGCGACAGCTACGTGCTCAGCACCAAGATTGGGCGGCTGCTGCGGCCCAACCCGTCGCCCGAAGGCAAGGACACGGAAGGCTTCGACGTCCCTGACACTGTGCACCGGGTCCGCGACTACTCACGCGACGGGGTGCTGCGTTCCGTCGAGGAGAGCCTGCAGCGGCTGGGGACCGACCGAATCGACATCGTTTACATCCATGACCCCGATGACTACTGGGCGGAGGCCGTTGAAGGCGCGGCTCCGGCACTGTCCGCGCTGCGCGACGAAGGGGTGATCCGCGCCTGGGGTGCAGGAATGAACCAGTCGGAAATGCTCCACCGCTTCGTCACCGAGACGGACATCGACGTGGTCATGCTCGCCGGAAGGTACACACTGCTGGAGCAAGGCGCAGCCCGGGACCTGCTTCCGGCCTGCCTGGAACGCGGCGTTGGCGTCGTGAACGTGGGCGTCTTCAATTCAGGGCTCCTGTCCAAGGAACGCCCCGCCGCCAACGCCACCTACAACTACGCACCTGCCCCGCAGGAACTGCTGGACAGGGCCAACCTGCTGGCTGACATCTGCGAATCGCACGGGACCACCCTCCCGGCGGCCGCCCTCCACTACCCCTACCAGCACCCCGCCGTGACAAGCGTTGTCCTTGGCATGCGCACGCCGGCGCAGGTGAAGCAAAACCTGGACCTGGCCGCCCAAAGCGTCCCGGCCGGGTTGTGGGCTGACCTGCGGGAGCGCGGACTGATCGGCTGAAAGCACAACCGGGTACTACCGAGAAAAGAAGAAACGAATGCAATTTGCGCGCATAGGTGCCACCGGCAAGGAAATCCCCGCCCTGCTCCACGACAAAAAGTACTACTCCCTGGAGCAGGTGACGCGGGACATCGATGCCGACTTCTGGGAAACGAACGGGCCGGCTCGTGCTGCAGCGGCACTGGCCGCCGGCGAACTGGCCGAACTCGCCGTTGACGGGGCCCGGATCGGTGCTCCGATCGCCAGGCCGTCCTCGGTGATCTGCGTGGGTATGAACTACGCAGCCCACGCAGTGGAATCCGGCTCCGCACCGCCTTCGGTCCCCATCATTTTCCATAAGGCTCCCAACACGGTGGCCGGGCCGTTCGATCCGGTGGCCATCCCACGCGGTTCCACCAAGACCGACTGGGAAGTGGAACTCGGCGTGGTCATCGGCCGGCGCGCCTCCTACCTGGACTCTCCGGCACAAGCCCGCGATTACATCGCCGGCTTCGTCACCGTCAATGACCTGTCCGAGCGAACCTTTCAGTTGGAGGTATCCGGTGGCCAATGGTCCAAGGGAAAGAGCTGCGCCGGCTTTTGCCCCACGGGCCCGTACCTGGTGACCCCGGATGAAGTGGACGCCCGCGACCTGCGGCTGCGCAGCTGGGTGAACGGCGAAATCCGCCAGGACTCCTCCACCCGCGACCTGATCTTCGGCGTGGAGCAGGTGATCTATGACCTCAGCCAGTTCCTGGTCCTTGAGCCGGGAGACCTGGTCTGCACCGGCACCCCGGAGGGGGTGGCCCTGTCCGGGCGTTTCCCATACCTGAAGGCGGGGGACGTCGTCGAACTTGAAGTGGCGGGATTGGGCCGCCAGCGCCAGGAATTCTTCCAGGGCTGATTACGAAAGGACCAAACAATGGAGTTTGCGGGAATCAAGGCAATCGTTACCGGCGGAGCCTCGGGAATTGGGGCTGCGACAGTGAAGCTGCTGCAGGAACGCGGGGCCGATGTCGCCGTGTTGGACCTCAACCCCGACCAAGCGCCGGCGGGAGTGAAGGCCGTCCACTGTGACGTCTCCGATGACGCATCCGTCCGCCGGGCCGTTGAAGAGGCTGCGGAACAGCTGGGCGGGATCGACGTGGTGGTCAACAACGCCGGTGTGGGTGCACAGGGCACCATTGAAGCAAATGACGACGACGAGTGGCACCGCGTGTTCGACGTCAACGTGCTGGGCATGGTCCGGGTGTCACGGGCTGCCCTGCCGCACCTGCGCCGGTCCAGCCACGCGGCGATCGTCAATACGTGCTCTGTTGCAGCCACCGCCGGGCTCCCCCAGCGCGCCCTGTACAGCGCAACCAAGGGCGCAGTGCTGTCGCTCACCCTGGCCATGGCCGCCGACCACCTCCAGGAAGGCATCAGGGTCAACTGCGTGAACCCGGGAACCGCCGACACTCCCTGGATCGGCCGCCTGCTGGCCAGCGCACAGGATCCTGCCGCGGAACGGGCGGCGCTGGAGGCGCGCCAGCCGCACGGCCGGCTAGTCTCGCCCGAGGAAGTCGCAGCCGCCGTCGCTTACCTTGCCAGCCCGCTCTCCGGGTCCACCACCGGAGTGGACTTGGCAGTGGACGGCGGCATGCAGGCACTTCGGCTCCGGCCCCGCCCTGCCGCTTCCTGACGCAGCCGCTTCTGAGCAGGGCAACAGGCACGCGCCACCGGGCCCGTAGCTCGGTAAGGTCGTGTCATGGACAGCGGCGCTTTCCTCAATATCGCGTTGGTTCTTGGATTCGTGTTGCTGGGCGGGGTGTTCGCCGCGGCGGAGATGGCACTGGTGTCCCTGCGCGAAAGCCAGGTGCGCCGCATCGAGAAGTCCGGTGAGTCAGGGGCTCGAACGGCAGCGCTGGCGCGCAACCCCAATCGGTTCCTCTCCACGGTCCAGATCGGGGTGACGCTGGCTGGGTTCTTCTCGGCGGCCTATGGCGCCTCGGCGATCGCGCCCGACGTCGTGCCTCTCCTGGAAGCCGTGGGGCTGGGTGCGGCGGCCGGGCCGGTCTCCTTTATTGGCATGACCCTGCTGGTGGCCTATCTGTCCCTGGTGCTGGGCGAACTGGCGCCCAAGAGGCTGGCGCTGCAAAGCCCCGTCGCCTTCACCAGGGTCCTGGCCCCGCCGCTCATCAGTTTTTCGAGGATCATGCGGCCTGCCATCTGGCTCCTGTCCGTCTCCACCGACGCCGCGGTCCGGCTCTTCGGCGGTGACCCGCGTGCCAAGCGCCCCGCAATCACCTCGGAGGAATTGTGGGACATGGTGGCCGGGAACGAGATGCTCGAAGAAAGTAGCCGGCACATCCTGGCTGACGTGTTCGGTGCCGGAGACCGGACCCTGCAGGAGGTGATGCGCCCCCGCACGGAGGTCATCTTCATCGACGGCGCCATGACCATCGCCGACGCCCGCACCATGGTCCGCGACGGTCCCTATTCCCGGTTTCCGGTCATCGGCAGGAGTCCCGACGACGTACTGGGCTTCGTGCACATCCGCGACCTGATGCCGGGCGGTGAGGTGCAGGACCAGGCGCCGGTGCGCGACATCGCCCGAAAGATCCTTGCCATGCCGGGGACCAACCGGGTGCTGCCGTCGCTGTCCCGGATGCGCAGGACCAATCAGCACATTGTGCTGGTGGTGGACGAGTACGGCGGCACGGATGGCGTGGTCACGCTCGAAGACCTCGTGGAGGAACTCGTGGGCGAAATTTACGACGAGTACGACACCGGCGCCGAGCACGAGGACCGCGTCACCATGGCCAACGGCGCCATCGACGTGGACGGGGGCCTTATCCTCCAGGAGTTCACGGCGGCGTCCGGGATCGCCCTGCCGGAGGGCCACTACGAAACAGTGGCCGGGTTCATGATGGAGCGCCTGGGCCGCCTGCCCGTCACGGGCGACAGGGTCCCGATCCCCGGCTACGTCCTCACCGTCCTCAGCATGGACCGGCTGCGGATCGCGCGCATCCGGGTCACCCCGCTCACAGACCAGAGCGGCTGACCGGCAGGAAAGGCACGACGGCGGGACGCACCTTTCGCCAACGGGTCGCGAAGCAGCCGCGGGCCCGCCACGGGACCAACGGCCCTACGGTCAGGGGCGGGCGGCCGCCACAGTTAAGGTGCGGCTGGCCGTTGGGGCCAGGAGCGGCTGGGGGCTGTTTCCGCTGCACCATTGGGGCACAGGGCACGTGCTCCCTTACCCCGGCAGGACACATTGCCATGTTCACGAAACGCCCCACCCTCATCGGCGCCGCCCTGGCCCTTGGCGCTGCGGCCCTCGCAGCCCCCGCACAGGCCGCCAGCAGCAACGGCGCAGACGTCACCAAGTTCAACGAATGCACGGTTTACGGCAGCTACCAGGACTGCCGCACGGGCACGGCGGTCAACCACCAGGTTTCGACACCCAGCGGCGTCCAGTCCACCTCGTCCTCCAGTAACTACAGGGACACCTTGACCGTGACAGACGGCGGAACTGCCTTAAACACCATCCAGACCCAGACGCACTCCCACATGCTCGTCCGCGACGGCCAACTCATCGAGGTGGGCCAGCATTACCGGGAGCAAACCACGGACGCCACCCGCCAGTGCTGGGAACGGGAGGACTCCCACCAGACGGGCACCAAGGTCCAGTACGACCGTGAGGCGCACTACTGCCCGTGAGTGGGTGCCGCCGCTACTAGGCCTCCAGGCTTCGCTCCAGGAAAGCGAGCGTGCGGGTCCAGGAGTCGGCGGCTGCTTCGGGGTTGTAGGTGTACGTGTTGGTGTCGTTGAAGAAGGCGTGGCCAGCGCCCGGATACACCACCGCCTCAAAGTCCACCCCGGCTGCGCGCATGCCTGATTTCAGCCCTGGCAGCTCGTCCATGAGCGCTGCGTCCTGATCCCCGTAAAAGGCAAGGACCGGGCAGCTGATGGCGCGCAGCTCTGCGTCCTTGAACTCGGCGTGCCCGTAGAAGGCGACGGCGGCGCGCAGCCGGGGTTCGGAAACGGCCAGCGAGAAAGTGTAAGTCCCGCCCAGGCAGAAGCCCGTGGCGGCCACCCGGCCGGTCAGTCCAGCCACGCCCTCCAAATGGTCGAAACACACGTGCAGCGCAGCAACCGCGTGCTTGGCGTACTCCGGGGAACGGATGGGTGCCATGTGCTTGCGCAGGCGCGGCTGGGCGTTGCTGCGCTGTTGGGGGTCGAACGCCGCCTCCTGCAGTTCCCCGCTGAGATCCGGCACGCCGCCGGCTCCGGACAGCAGGTCCGGGGCGACTGCCAGGTAGCCTTCCGCGGCAAAACGGTCCGCCACGTCCCTGGTGTGGGGCACCAGCCCCCACACTTCGTGGACCACCACCAGTCCGCCTTTGGGAGTTCCGGCTGGTTCACTGACGTAGGCCTGGACGGATGTCTTGGCGTTGCCGAGAGTCATCATGTTTCCCATGCGGCCAGCATGGCATGCTCCCCCGGGCCTTCCTAGGGGCTCCGGCCCCTACCTGATGCGTGCGGCTACGCCTTCTGCTGCCGCCAGAACACGGAAATCCCGAACGTCACGGCGCAGAGCACCAGCATGGCCAGCACCATCCGCATCCAGCTCTCCTGGTGCACCCCGCCGGCCGCGAACACCCCAATCATCACGGTGGCGGTAATCGCGCCGACGTAGCGGCAGGTCTGGTAGATACCTGCCGCCACGCCACGGTCCTGGGGGCGGGTGGACACGAACATGCCCTGGTTGGAGGCGATGCTCACAGTGCCGTACGGGACGCCCATCAGCGCGGTCAGGACCACCACGAACGGGATGGCCAGCGTGCCGGTCAGCAGCCACATGAGTGCCGCCACCACGGTCAAAAGCACGACGCCGGCAAGCAGCACGCGCCGCACGCCGAACCTTCCCATCGCGGAGACGGCCCACGGGGTGGCGACCACGGACATGCCCGCCAGGGGCAGCATCAGCAAACCCACCACGCCGGGATCGTAGCCGCCCGCTTCCTGCAGCAGCTGCGGCAGGCCGAAGAAGACGAAGTAGTAGACGCTGCTGAACACGGCGAAGGCCAGGTACACCAGCATCAGCGGCCGGTTCCGGCCCAACAGCCGCAGGTCCAGGAACGGCTTGGCGAAGCGCAGCTCCCGCCAGGCAAACAGTGCCGCGAGGACGGTTCCGGCGGCCAGCATCAACCAGCGGTAGTCCGGCGCAACGTTCAGTGCGGCCATCATGACCAGCAGCAAGGCGCCGATGAACCCAGCGATGCCGGGGACGTCGGAGTCCCGCACCAGCTCTGCCACACTGCCGTGCTCCCGGACCTTGTCCGGCGGCGCGGCCTTCCGCACGATCAGCAGCGCTGCCAGTGCCAGCGGAACGTTGATGAGGAACAGCGACTGCCAGCCCACGAAGCCCACCAGCAGTCCGCCGACGACCGGGCCCACCGCGGCTGCGGAAGTGTTGGCCATTTGCAGCCGGCCCAGCGGACGGGCGGTGTCAACCTTCGCCTGATGGGCCAGCGCCCCCACCATCACCACGGCACTGGGGTAGGCCGTGGCGGTGCCCAGCGCCATAACCGCCCGAGCCACGCAGAGCAGCGCGAAGTTCGGGGCCAGTGGGGCCAGGGCACACGTGATGGCCACCAGCGCCATGCCCAGCATGAACATCCGGCGCGGGCCGAACCGGTCGGCCAGCCTGCCCATGACCGGCTGCCCGGCGGCGGAGGCCAGGTAGAAGGAGGTAACAACCCAGGTAACGGCAGCGACGTCGAGCCCGAAGTCCGCGCGCAGCACCACCAGGGCGACAGCGATCATGGACGAATTAAGCGGGTTGAGTGCCGTACCCAGGCTGAGGCCGGAGACGGCCAAGGCAGTCCGGGGTTTGTTGCTCACGGTAACAGTCTGGCCCACAGCGGCCGCCCGCGACGATTCGGCGGGCTTCCGGCGCGGTGTGGCGTTCGCTACTTGCCGGCCAAGGCCACCGGGAACAGCGCGTCCTCCACGGCCCGGGTCAGGTCGCGGATGACCTCCGCCTGGCCGTCGTCGGCCACGCCGTCCGGGTTCTCCGTGTAGATCACCAGTGCAAACGTGGACCCGCCGTAGGTGAGCAGGGCGGCGTCATGGAGTTCGCCGGACACCTCCCCGTACTTGTGGTGGACGTCCACTCCCGCCCGTGAGCCGGCGGGAATGAGGTCTTCATCGTTGGTGTCCTGCATGTAGCTGAGAAGCTGGTCCGTGTTCTCCTTGTTTAGGAGCTCCCCCGCGTACAGCTTCTTCAGGATCAGCGCCATGTCCGCGGCGGTCAGGAGATTTTGTTCGGGGTCGTAAGTCACACCGATGGAGCCCGCGTAGGCGATCAGCTGTGGGTAGCCCACGGCGTTCATCAACAGCAGCCAGGAATCGTTGTTGCTGTCATTGACCATGGCCTTGAGCTGGAAGGCGGCGTCGTAGTCGCCCATGGGCGCGTCCAGGCTGGCCTGCCCCTCCTCCACCAGGTGGTAGTAGGCGGCGGCAGTCAGGATTTTCGCCGTGCTGGCTGCCGTGAAGGTGTCCTGGTCCCCAAAAGTCCGTTCTGCACCCCCCGAGACGTCGGCGAGCGCCAGCCCGATCCGGTATTGGTCAGCTTCGCTCAGGATGTTCTCCACGTTGTCCTGCAACGACGGCGGGGCTGCCGCCACCGGCGCCGCGGGCACGGCGGGCGGGGTGGGGACAACTGCACCCGACCGCGGTTCCGACCGGACCACCGCCAGGGTGATGGTGCCGACGATCACCACGACCACGATGAGCGCCAGGATCAGCAGCCGTCGGTTGCCCCGGGCTTTACTGGAACTGGGCTTACCGGAGCTGGGCTTGCGCGGCGTAGGCGGCGGAGCGTCGCGGCCTGGTGTGGGCACCACGTGGTGCTCGGACATACAAGGGCTCCTGTCCCGCCTCGGCAAACACAAACAACGTCAGCGCGGCCATGAGCCGCGCTGACGTTGCCGATTAAATCACTGGAGGTTGGGAGCTTCCTGAAGGCCTGCAGGTGTTCCGCGCCACCCTGCGGCGCAAGGAATCATTCTCGACGCGTTGAATAAATATCGACGCGCAATTTACTCTGCGCGCACCAAATTCTGGGTGCGCCACGGAATCTGGGCGTCGGGCACCTTGTGCGTGTCGAAAACTGTTTAGCCGCGGGTCCGGGCAGCGAGTGCCGTTTCCAGGAATTCCAGGTGCGCCGGGGTAACTGCCACCATGCTGCCCAGGTATTCCGGGTGCTTGGCCAGGAACTTCTTGATGAACGGGCACACGGGAACTATGCCGCTGCCCGCTTCAACGGTGCTGTCCAGGGCAGCGGTGGCGAGCCGCCCGGCCAGACCCTGCCCGCCGTATTCCTCATTGACCACCGTGTGGTAGAAAATGCGCTGCGGCGACTCCCCGTCGTCGTACTCCTTGTACGCTGCCTTGCCGATGACGTTGCCGGCATCGAGGAGCTCGAAGCGCTCGCGCTCGGGGTTGTGGCGGACGGTGATGTCACTCAAGGGGAACTCCTTTGTTTGCGGGTGGTGCTGCCCGTGCAAAGCCTAACCCGGCACGGGCAGCACCTATTTCCGCAAGCGACGGTTCCTTGGCGGCATTACCCGCCCGGTCAGCTCAAGTAGCCGTTCGGATTGAGGACGTACTTGGTGGCCGCGCCGGCGTCGAACTCCGCGTAGCCCTTCGGTGCGTCCTCCAGCGGGATGGCCTTGGCGTTGACGTTCTTGGCGATGCTGACCTTGTCATTCAGGATGGCCATCATCAGCTGCCGGTTGTACTTCATCACCGGGCACTGGCCCGTGGTGAAGCTCAGCGACTTCGCCCAGCCGGTGCCGAGGCTCAGGCTCAGGGAACCCTTCTTGGCTGCCTCGTCGATGCCGCCCGGATCGCCGGTGACGTACAGGCCGGGAATACCCAGCGCGCCGCCCGCCGCCGTGATGTCCATCAGGGTGTTCAGCACGGTTGCGGGTGCTTCCTGCGCGCCCTTGCCATGGCCTCGGGCTTCGAAGCCCACCGCGTCAACGGCGCAGTCGACCTCGGGAACGCCCAGGATCTGCTCGATCTGGTCCTTCGGCTCGCCCTGGGTGAGGTCCACGGTCTCGCAGCCGAAGCTGCGCGCCTGCGCCAGCCGGCCCTCGTTCATGTCGCCGACAATCACGACGGCGGCACCCAGCAGGTGTGCGCTGGTGGCCGCTGCGAGGCCCACAGGACCGGCCCCGGCGATGTACACCGTGGAACCAACACCCACGCCGGCCGTGGTGGCGCCGTGGAACCCCGTGGGGAAGATGTCCGAGAGCATGGCCAGGTCCATGATCTTCTCCATGGCCCGGTCCTTGTCCGGGAACTTCAGCAGGTTCCAGTCCGCGTACGGCACCAGGACATAGTTGGCCTGGCCGCCCACCCAGCCGCCCATGTCTACATAGCCGTAGGCGCTGCCGGGGCGGTCCGGGTTCACGTTCAGGCAGATGCCGGTCTTGCGTTCCTTGCAGTTCCGGCAGCGGCCGCAGGCGATGTTGAACGGAACCGAACAGAGGTCGCCGACCTTAATGAACTCGACGTCCCGGCCCACTTCCACCACTTCGCCAGTGATTTCATGGCCCAGCACCAGGTCCGGCGGGGCGGTGGTGCGCCCGCGGACCATATGTTGGTCCGAGCCGCAGATGTTCGTGGCCACCGTTTTCAGGATCACCCCGTGGTTGACCGGGCGTCCCACGTTGGCGGGGTTGACCCCCGGCCCGTCCTTGAGCTCGAACGTTGGGTAGTCAATGTCGATTACTTCAACCTTGCCCGCTTCTTTGTAGGCAACGGCTTTGTTCCCTGTCATCTATCACTCCTATAGCCAGGCGTCCGGTGGGACGGCCATGATCTGGGTAGGTGGGACATCCCTTGGGGAACAGCCCTGGCCCGTCGGTGCTTCCTGATATTTGGCGTGGTCAGATACCGGTTCCCGGGTGGGGATTCGCCCAGTCTAGGCACGGCCCCCCAAGCGGTCTAGGGGTAGGAAGCCCCTTGTTTACCGGAGTATTCACAGGGGAAGTTCCTATAGTGGCTTACGCTGCACCAACCGGCTTCCAAGAACGCCGGCTGGCCGCTTCCCAGGCAAGTCCCACCTTGAGGAGAACGGCATGAAAACACGCACCATTGGACAACTGACAGTTTCCGCCCTGGGCCTTGGCTGCATGGGCATGAGCGAGTTCTACGGCGACGGCGACGAACAGGAGTCGATCGCCACCATCCACGAGTTCCTGGACGCCGGCGGGTCGCTGCTGGACACCGCCGACATGTACGGCCCCTTCACGAACGAAAAGCTGGTGGGCCGCGCCATTGCGGGGCGCCGCGAGGATGTCGTGCTCGCCACCAAGTTCGGCAACGAGCGCCGCGAGGACGGGTCCTGGGTAGGCATCAACGGCCGCCCCGAATACGTCCGGGCTGCCTGCGATGCCAGCCTCCAGCGGCTTGGGGTTGACCACATCGACCTCTATTACCAGCACCGGGTGGACAAGACCGTTCCCATCGAGGACACGGTGGGCGCAATGGCGGAACTGGTCCAGGCCGGAAAGGTAAGGCACCTCGGCCTGTCCGAAGCGTCAGCAGAGACCATCCGGCGGGCCCACGCCGTGCATCCCATCACCGCGCTGCAGACCGAGTATTCGCTGTGGGAGCGCGAGCCCGAGACCAAGGTCTTTCCCGTACTCGCCGAGCTTGGCATCGGCTTCGTCCCCTACAGCCCCTTGGGCCGCGGCTTCCTCACCGGCCAGATCCGCAGCGTGGACGACTTCGCCGAGGACGACTTCCGCAAACATTCCCCGCGCTTCCAAGGCGAGAACTTCACCCGGAACCTGGAGCTGGTGGACCGGGTCAAGGAGCTGGCCGACCGGAAAGGCTGCACCCCGGGCCAGCTTGCGCTTGCCTGGCTGCTGGCGCAGGGCGAGCACGTGGTCCCGATTCCGGGCACCAAGAAACGGGAACGGCTGCGCGAAAACCTTGGCGCCGTGGACATCGAACTTGGTGTGGAGGATCTCCAGTTGCTGGACCAGCTGGCACCCGCCGGGGCAACTGCGGGCGCCCGCTACCCGAACATGTCCACCATCGACACGTAAGCTCCGAGGAACCGCCAGGGGCGGCCCTTCCCGGCATAGGCGTTGCCGGCCGGCAACGGTTGCGCAGGCCCGGGCCGCCCACGCGGGAAGGGCGCCACTGGGCGCAATTTACGACGGCGGCGCGGGGCTGGCGTAGGGTGGTTCCTACGGCTGAAGCAAGCGGCCGCTCTTTTCTTTGTGTGCGGAGCCCGTTCCATGTCCGACAAACCTGCCCTGCGGGCCCTTGCTGAATCTTCCTTTTCCCTTCCCCACCTCCGGGACGGCCAGTTGGCCGGCATGGGCGCCCTGGTGGACGGCATCGATGTCCTGGCCGTGATGCCCACGGGCTACGGGAAATCCGCCATCTACCAGGTCGCAGCACTGCACCTGCACCAGCAGACCGGACGCCCCGCCGTCGTGGTTTCACCGCTGATTGCCCTGCAGGAAGACCAGCTGGACGGGCTGTCCCAGGACCTCGGTACGGATGCCGCCGTGGCCATCAACTCCTCGCACAGCGACGCGGACGTCGAAACGTCGTGGAAGGCGGCTGAGGACGGCAAGGCCGTGTTCGTATTCCTTGCCCCGGAACAGCTGGCCAAGCAATCAACCGTCGACCGGATCAAGGCCCTGGACATCTCGCTGTTCGTGGTGGACGAGGCACACTGTGTTTCGTCCTGGGGCCACGACTTCCGCCCGGACTACCTGGCCCTCGGCAATGTCCGTGAACAGCTGGGCAACCCGCCCGTCGCCGCCCTGACCGCCACGGCCTCCCCTCCGGTGCGCGACGAGATCGTGGAGCGGCTGGGCATGAAGGACCCGCTGGTCCTGGTCCGCGGCTTCGACCGGCCCAACATCCGCCTTGACGTGGTCCGGCACCACGAGGACAAGGGCAAGCGCAAGGCAGTGCTGGAACAGGTGGCGGACCTGGCCGGGAAAGGGCAGGGGCTGCTCTACGCCGCCACTCGGAAGGACACAGAGAAGTACGCGGCCAAGCTGGCCAAGGAGGGGCTCCGCGCGGAGGCCTACCACGCCGGGCGTCCCGCCAAGGAGCGTGAACATATCCACGAGCTGTTCCTGGAGGACAAGCTGGACGTGGTGGTGGCCACCACCGCGTTCGGCATGGGCATCGACAAACCGAACGTCCGCTTTGTGGTCCATGCCGACATCCCCGAATCCCTGGACGCCTACTACCAGGAAATCGGGCGGGCAGGCAGGGACGGCGAGCCGGCCTCGGCCGTGCTGCATTACCGCTCGGAGGATCTTGGACTGCGCAAGTTCTTCGGTACCCACTCCCCTGACCCCGATGCGCTGCTGGAGGTGTTGAAGGTCCTCAAGGCTGCCGACGCCGCCACCCCCAAGTCCTCCCTCGCAGAGCTGACCGGCTTCAAGCCCCGCCGCGTCACAGGCCTGGTGAACCAGTTGGAGGAGATCGGCGCCGTGGCTGTTGGCAAGCGCGGCGTCCGGCTGACGTCCAAAGCCAAGCTGCCCACGCTGGTGGGTGACGCCGTCGAACTCGCCGAGGCCCGGCAACGGGTGGACCAGTCCCGCCTGACCATGATGCGCGCCTACGCGGAGACGGACGGCTGCCGGCGGCAGTTCCTGCTGGGCTACTTCGGCGAGGACCTGCCCGAGCCCTGCGGCAACTGTGACGGCTGCGCTGCCGCTGCCGATGCTCCCGCCCACACGGCGAAGGACGGCAAGCCGGACAAAAAGCAGGCGAACAAGAAAGGCGGCAGGAAACAGCACAGCGCAGCGTCCGACGGCGGCGGCCAGGCTTCCGCCGACCGTGACGAGCCGTTCCCGCTCCAGTCAGCAGTGGTCCACAAGGAATGGGGGCCCGGCTTGGTCATGCGGCACGAGGACGATGTGATCACCGTTCTCTTCGAGCAGGAAGGGTACAAGACCCTGTCCCGGTCCGCCGTCGTGGAGAACGAACTCCTGAAGCCAGCTTAGGTACGCTTAGGGGACCTCCAACGAAAGGCCCCCGCGTGGAAGTACCTGCGTTTGTCTGGATCCTGACCATTGCGGGAATCGTGGGGCTGCTGGCCTTCGACTTCTTCTTCCATGTCCGGAAGGCGCACACCCCCACCATCAAGGAATCGGCCACCTGGTCCGCTATTTACGTGGGAATTGCGGTGCTGTTCGGGCTGGGGGTGCTGCTGTTTGGCGGCCCCGACATGGGCACGGAGTACTTCGCCGGCTATGTCACGGAGAAGGCGTTGTCAGTGGACAACCTCTTCGTCTTCCTCATCATCATGGCCAGCTTCAAGGTACCGCGGGCGGACCAGCAAAAGGTGCTGCTGTTCGGCATCGTGTTCTCCCTGATCGCGCGGACAGCGTTCATCTTTTTGGGCGCGGCGCTGATCAACAGCTTTGCCTGGGTGTTCTACATCTTCGGCCTCATCCTGCTGCTCACGGCCGGCAACCTGCTCAAGCCGGACAACCACGACGACGACTCCGAAGGACTGGTGGTCCGGCTCGCCCGGAAGGTCCTGCCAGCGTCGCAGCACTACGACGGGGACAAACTATTCACCGTGGAGAACGGAAAGCGGGTCCTCACTCCGATGCTGCTCGTAATGGTGGCCATCGGCGGCACCGACATCCTGTTTGCCCTGGACTCCATTCCTGCTATTTTCGGCCTGACCCAGAACGTCTTCGTCGTCTTTACCGCCACGGCGTTCTCGCTGATGGGCCTGCGGCAGCTGTTCTTCCTGATCGACGGCCTGCTGGACCGACTGATCTTCCTCTCCTACGGCCTGGCGGTCATCCTGGGCTTCATCGGCGTGAAGCTCATCCTGCACGCCCTGCATGAGAACACCCTCCCGTTCATCAACGACGGCGAACACGTCAATGTGGTGGAAGTCAGCACCGGTGTCTCCCTGGGCGTCATCCTCGGCGTCCTGCTGGTGACTATCCTGGCGTCCATCTTCAGTCCCAAGGGCAAGGCCAAGAACGCGGTGTCAGGCGCGCGGCGGCACGCCACCGAATACCTGGACCTCACCTACGAAACGGACATGGCCGAACGCGACAAGATCTTTGCCAAAATGTGCCGGGAAGAGACCCAGATCCGTAAGCTCCCCGAAAAGTACAAGCGCCTGGTCCGCAACGAAACCGAGTTCATGGAGCTGCTGTACAACGCCCACGCTGAGCATGACAAGGCCCAGGTCCGGGCAGCCGCGGCCGGGGGCTGACACCAGCTTCCTGCCGGGCTGGGCCCGCCCTTCTTATGCCGCCCGCCCTTCTTGTTGTTGGCCTGCCCGCTGTTTGTCAGTCCCTCTTGCTACGTTTGATTCAGCCACACAAACAGGGCCCCGGAAACCGTCTTCGGGCCCGGCTGTCATTGGGGAGGCCCCGTGTTTCTGCTCGACGCTGGTGTTGAAGCCGGCTCAAGTGCGCCGCCGGACCTGGTCTTTTCGGCCAGTGATCTGGTGGCGGCCTCCGAGTGTGAGTACCGCACGCTCCGGATCCTGGACGAAAAGCTGGGCCGCGCCCCCAAAGCCGAGTTCGCCGTTGACGAGATGCAGAAGCGGGCCGGTGAGCTGGGCGACCGGCACGAGCAGACAGTGCTTGCCAGCCTTGTGGCGAAGTACGGCGAGTGGGACGCCAGCCGGGGCTCGGGCGTCTATTCGCTGGAGCGCGGCCAGAATCTGCGTGGTGAGCTGCAGGCAAAGCATGCAGAGACCGAACTCGCCCTCCGGTCCGGTGCGGATGTGGTGTTCCAGGCCACCTTCTTCGACGGCGAATTCCTGGGCTATGCGGACTTCCTGGTCAACGAGGCCGCCGGGACTGGGAACCCGGGGCGGTACGAGGTCTGGGACACCAAGCTTGCCCGGCATGCGAAAGTAGGAGCCCTCCTTCAGCTTGCCGCCTACGGCGACCAACTCCTCGGCATGGGGCTGGAGCCATCGCCTGTGGTCACCCTCGTGCTGGGCACACGAGTGGGTGACGACTGGCTGCGCAGCAGCCACTCCCTGCCGGACCTGCTGCCCGTCTTCCGGGAACGACGCCGGCGCTTTCGCCAGCTCACGGCCGGCCACCGTGCAGGCGATGCCCCGGTGCGATGGCAGCAACCCGGCGTCGTGCACTGCGGACGCTGCGACTACTGCGCCGAACAGGTCAAGCTCCATAGGGACCTGCTGATGGTGGCTGGCATGTCCGTTGTCCAGCGGCGGAAACTTCATGAAGCCAACGTCACCACCATCGACAAACTGGCAGCCATGCCCGCCGCGGACGCAAAGAACTCCGTGATCCGGCTCCGCGCCCAGGCCCGGATGCAGCTGGGACTCGATGAGCCAGCGGGGTCCCGCACCTTCACCAAGGACGGCGAGCCGCACACGGTCTCCTACACGGTTCTTCCGAAGAACTCCATCGGGTCTCTTCCGGCACCCAGCGCCGGGGACATTTTCTTCGACTTCGAGGGCGATCCGCTGTGGCAGGATCCCGCCACCGGCGCCTGGGGCATCGAATACCTCTTTGGCGTCATTGAGGCCCCGGTACCGGGTGCCGAAGATGATCCGGCGTTCCGTCCGTTTTGGGCACACTCCCGCTCTGGTGAACGCCGCGCCTTCCTCGACTTCCTGGACTATGTGGAAAAGCGCCGCACTGTTTACCCGGACATGCACGTCTACCACTACGCCCCATACGAAAAGACGGCGCTACGGAACCTCTCCCTCACCCACCAGGCCGGCGAGGACACGGTGGATGACTGGCTGCGGCAGGGGCTGCTGGTGGACCTTTATGCCACCGTGCGGCATTCGCTCCGCATCTCGGAGGCGTCGTATTCCATCAAGAAGCTTGAACCGCTTTACATGGGAGACAACCTGCGGTCCGGGGATGTCAAAGACGCCGGCGCTTCGGTGGTGGCCTACGCCGCCTACTGCGCCGCCCGTGATGAAGGGCGCCGCGAGGACGCTGAGGCCATCCTGGCTTCCATCTCCGACTACAACCAGTACGACTGCCTCTCCACGCTGCGGCTGCGGGACTGGCTTCTCCAACTGGGAGAGAAAGCCAGTGCTTCGCAGGAGCGCGGCCGGCCAGCAGGCGGAATGGATACAGGCGGGCTTGATGCAGGCGCAATTGGTCCGGAAGCCGATCCGGCCGAGCTACCCGGCATCGAAGTAGACGCAGAGGACGATGCGGTGCCTGTCGAGGAGTCACCGGAGGAAGGCAGGCTGCGGGAGTACCTGGCTGCCCTGCCGGATAACCGCCCGTGGACTGATGACGAACGTGCCATCGCAATGGTGGCGGCCGCCACAGGGTATCACCGGCGTGAACGCAAGCAGTTCTGGTGGCAGCACTTCGACCGGGTCGAGGCGCCGGTGGATAGCTGGTCCGACCAACGGAACGTCTTTGTCGTGGAATCGGCCGAAGTTTCAGCCGACTGGGCGCTGGCGAAGCCGAGAGAGAAGATGCGTACGCGGGTCCTGAAGCTTCGGGGCACCATGACCGAGGGCTCCGATTTCCGTGCCGACTCCACCTGGTGCCGCTTGTACGATCCCCCGGCCCCGCACGGCATGGCCATGCCCAATGCGGCACCTGGTGCGCGGGCCTACACCTTCAAGACCCGTATTGACGACCTCCGGGCAGCTCCCGACAATCCGGAACACACCATCATCACTATTTCGGAGCGGGAGTCCAGGAAAGTTGCCGCCTACTCACACATCCCGGTGGCCCTGACGGAGGACCAACCGGTGGCCACCGTCAGTATCGAGGCAGCAATCGCTGAAATAGCCCGTGCCGTCGGCTCCACGCTGCCGTCCCTCCCCGCGCAACCCGGCCTGGACATCCTGCGGAAGCTGCCGCCGCGGTTCCGCTCCCTCCGGGTACCTGCCGAGGTTCGGCCCGGCAACGATGGCGCGACGGATTACGCAGGTGCCATCACTGAGTCCCTGCGGGACCTGGACCACTCCTACCTGGCGGTGCAGGGGCCTCCGGGAACTGGCAAGACCTATGTCGGCGCCCATGTCATTGGCAGGCTCGTCGCCGAAGGCTGGAAGATCGGGGTGGTGGCCCAGTCACACAACGTGGTGGAGAACCTGCTGTGCCGTGCCATCGAGGACGGCGGTGTGGATGCGTCCTGTGTGGCCAAGAAGCTGAAAGACCCCCACGAGGTCCCGTGGAGTTTGACCGCTGACGGAGATGTGGCGCGCCTGCTGGCCTCTCCCGGCGGATGCCTGGTGGGCGGCACGGCATGGATCATGACCGGCAAGGAGGTGCCGCCTGCGTCTCTGGATCTGCTGGTCATTGACGAGGCCGGCCAGTTCTCGTTGGCCAACACGCTCGCTGTGTCCCGTGCGGCGAAGCGGCTGCTCCTTCTGGGCGATCCCCAGCAACTTCCGCAGGTCTCCCAGGGCGCCCACCCGGAACCGGTGGATGAATCGGCCCTCGGCTGGCTCACCGCCGGGCACGCGACGCTTCCCGCGGCCCTGGGCTACTTCCTCGCCGATACCTGGCGCATGCATCCGGAGCTGTGCCGCGCCGTATCCAACCTCAGCTACGAGGGAAAGCTGAAGTCGGCTCCGGCCGCTGCCCACCGCGAACTGGAGGGTATGGCGCCCGGCGTGGAGACGGTTTTCGTTAACCACACCGGCAACGCCACGGCTTCCAAGGAAGAGGCCGAGGAAGTGGTGCGGCAGGCCCAACGCCATCTGGGCCTGAAGTGGACGGCCGGCGCCGGCAGCGAAGCGCGGCCGCTGGAGCAGCAGGACCTGCTGGTGGTGGCCGCGTACAACGCCCAGGTCCATCTGATCCGAAGGAATCTGTCAGAGGCTGGACTGCCGGAGGTTCGGGTGGGCACCGTGGACAAGTTCCAGGGCCAGGAGGCACCCGTGGTGTTCGTTTCGATGGCGTGCTCGGCGGTGGCCGAGGCGCCCCGCGGCGCAGAGTTCCTGCTGAATCGGAACCGCATCAACGTAGCGGTTTCCCGTGGCCAGTGGCGCGCAGTGATCATCCGGTCCCCCGAACTCACCAGCTACATGCCCCACAAGCCTGCGGCCTTGGAGGAGCTGGGCGCGTTCATCGGCCTCAGCCCGCGGGAATAGCCGCGGAGTCCGGTCAGGCGGAGGACCCGCCTTCGCTAAGCGGCTCCGGGTTGGCGGGGCCTCGTTGGGCGGACGGGCCTCGTTGGAGCAAAGCCCAGCCAGGTCAGCCCACCCCGAACCCGCGGTATTTTCCGCCGGCTTGGGACATCGAGCTGTCCACCCGCTCCACCCGGCCGGGAGTGCGGTCCGAGTTCAGCCAGTCCAGCAGTTTGCGGACCTGTGGCTGGGGCCCTTCGGCAATCACGGATACCGAACCGTCGGCGAGGTTCTTCACCTCGCCCGACAGTCCAAGGTCCTCCGCCGTACCCATCGTCCAGTAACGGAAGCCCACACCTTGGACCATGCCGAACACCCGGGCGTCAAGCCGCACGCTGTCCTGCTCCGGGCCGTCCTCTGTGCGTTCATGCCTGCCCATGCCGGGCCTCCTAAGGAAACATCGGCCTGCCCAACCAGGTAGCAGCAGGTGCCGTTGTGAGTGTCAAACGACAGTAACCGCAGCCCGGTTGGGCACTCAACGCCTAGTTGATGGTGATGTCGCGGGTGGCGTGGTTGTAGCGAATGGTCACGGTGCCGCCGGCGTGGTGAAGTTCGTGGTTGGGGCCGTCGAACGTGCCGAAAGCGCCGTAGTTCTCATCCCACGAACGGTTGAGGGCGATCTTGAAGGTGTAGTAACCGGCCGGAAGCTCGGCGCTCTTCTTCCACAGCTGGTCCAGGAAGTCGAACTCCATCTGAGCTTCGTCGTACTGCGGGGCCCAGTCCTCAGGCGCGCCCAGGATGGTGTTGAAGTCACCCACCACGGCCACAGCCTCGGGCTGAGGCAGGGTCTCAACGTCGGGGCCCTCGAACGGCTCAGCAGCGCCGGCCGCCGTGGAGGTTCCAGCAGGGGCAGCAACAGCTTCGGTCTTGTCCTTGGCGGGAGACTTGCCCTTGCGGACGGCCTTCACCACGGGCTCCACGGCGTCTTCGAGCGCCTTGGCTGCCTTGCCCACAGCGGAGGCTGCCTTCTTCGCGGGAGCCTTCTTGGCGGTCTTCTTCGGTGCTGCTTCCTTGGCCGGGACCTCCAGCGTTGCCGCGGCGGCGGAAACCGGGCGGACAAAGCCCTCGGGAGCCGTGGGAACGGGAGTGTCGGCAGGGACCGGGGTGCCGGCGTCGAGCGCTGCTGCAAAGGAATCCACGTCCGGGAAGGCAACCGTGGCGCGCATGCCGTCCTCGGTGATGGTCCAGCCCGAGCGGCCCTTGATCAGCCAGCCCGCCTTGACCAGCTTGGCGGTTGCCGAGGTGAGGGTCTTGTGGCCCCGCGGGATGCCGCCGCTGAGGAGTTCGGACTCATGCTCGTTGAACGGCACGCGGGCGGTTGCTTCCGCCAGGACCTGGCCAGCATTCAGTGCATCGCCGGACCACACGCCTTCGGTCAGGACATCCAGCACGGTCTTGAGCCGAAGGTAAGTGTTTTCTGCGGTGGACTTGGCCATGATTCCCCTTATATAAAAGCGATCGGTCTTAGGCATCTTGCCAACTGCCCATTAAATCGCGCGACTTTAATTGGTTAACTCTGCGTGTCGTGACCGACTGTGAAGCGGATGGTGCCGCAAGTGAGGCGGAGGTCTCGGGTAAGGGCTGTCTGCATAACCCTCAAGCGCTGACACGGGTGCTGCCTTGCACTCCCCAGACACGCCTGCGGCACCTAGTTTACCGGGCAGAAAGCCCCGCTGTTGCGCCCGACACAGGAGCCGTCAGTCGGACACTTCCCTGCCGTTGAGTTCGGCCAGCAGTTCCGCCTTGCGCTCTTCCGAAGCGAAGGAGGAGTGGATCGAGTTCGCCGCCAGCCGCGCCTTGTCAAAATCGGAGAGGTCGAACACCGCGGTCAGCTGCGCGAAGTTGTCATCCACGTAGCCGCCGAAGTAGGCGGGATCGTCCGAGTTGACCGACACATTGAGGCCCGCCGCGAGCATGGCCGGCAACGGATGGTCCGCCAAGGTGTCCACGGCACGGAGCCGGACGTTGGACAGGGGGCAGACGGTCAAAGGAATCCGGGCGTCCA
The DNA here is from genome assembly GCF_057073715.1 of Arthrobacter sp. E1SS-5. Classification (NCBI taxonomy): domain Bacteria; kingdom Bacillati; phylum Actinomycetota; class Actinomycetes; order Micrococcales; family Micrococcaceae; genus Arthrobacter; species Arthrobacter sp. E1SS-5. Next base: position 918,374 of record NZ_CP172703.1, on the reverse strand, counting down.
CCAGGCGCTCCACGAGGTCGGGGTCGTCCATGCAGCGGATGCCGTGGTCGATCCGTTCCACACCCAGGAGGTCCAGGGCTTCAGTGATGTACGACGCCGGGCCCTCCTCCCCCGCGTGCGCCGTCAGCCGGAGGCCCGCCTCACGCGCCTTCGCGTACAGCCGCTCGAACTTGGACGGCGGGTTCCCCACTTCGGCCGAGTCCAGGCCGATGGCGCCGATTGGTGCGTTCATGGCCAGCAGCCGGCCCAGGACCTCCAGTGCCGAGTCCTCCGGCAGGTCGCGGAGGAACGCCGCGATGAGGATGGTGGAGATCCCGTATTCCTCCTCGGAGGTTGCCAGCACCGAGGCCACACCCTTGACGCACGCCTCCAGGGGGATGCCGCGGGAAAGGTGCGCCTGCGGGTCCATCATGATTTCGGCGTGCCGGACCCCCGCGGCGGCTGCGCGCTCAAGGTAGGCGCGGGTCATGTCCGCAAAGTCCTGCTCGGTTTGGAGTACTGCCATATTGGCGTAGTAGAGGTCCAGGAAGGACTGCAGGTCGGTGAACTCGTACTTTTGGCGCAGTTCATCCAGCCCGGAGTACGGGAGCGTAATGCCGTTGCGCTCGGCCAGGGCAAAGATGAGCTCGGGCTGCAGCGTGCCCTCGATGTGCAGGTGCAGTTCGGCCACCGGAAGGGGCTTGGCGGGAACCGCAGTTTCCGCGGGTTCCGTTTCGGTTTCGGGCGCGGTGCTGCCGCCGGCAAAGTTCTCCATCCGGTCAGGATAGTGCCCCTCCCGGTTTCGCGCCTGCCCGGGAACCCGCAACCTTTGTGAACCACACCGTTACCGTGCTTCATGCCACACCCGACGCGCCCACTTCAATCTCGATTTGATAACGGCCAGATGATGTCCTAGCGTGAAATGCATGCCCGTTCGGCGGGCTTTTTGATTGCCCGGTGCTGCCTCCACCAGAACTGCCCAGCGGCAGCCACCGATAGTGACCTCTATTCGTCAGGGGCGGGCAGTGGCGCGACGATCTCCGGGGACGGAGCCAGCGCCGGTGGCCTTCAGGAGCATCACCACCATGAAAAACACCAAATTCCGTACTGCCGCACGCCGCGGAGTCACCCTGGCCGCCGTCTCCGCGGCAGGTTTGGCCCTTTCCGCAACGGCGGCCAACGCAGCGACACCCACGTCCACCTGGGACGCTCTGGCCCAGTGCGAAAGCGGCGGCAACTGGTCCATCAACACGGGCAATGGCTTCTCCGGCGGCCTGCAGTTCACCGCCAGCACCTGGTCGGCCTACGGCGGAACCGGATCTCCCCAGAACGCCAGCCGTGAACAGCAGATCGCGGTAGCCGAGCGGGTCCAGGCATCCCAGGGCTGGGGAGCATGGCCGTCCTGCTCATCCCAGCTCGGACTGAGCGGTGGCGGCGGAGCCCCTGTCCAGAGTGCACCAATCCAGAGCGCCCCGGTCCAGAGTGCACCCGTCCAGGCCACGCAGGTCCAGAGCGCTCCGGTACAGCAGGCACCGGCCCCGCGGCACGCAACTTCGGTTGCCCTCAGCGGCGAGACCTACACTCTCCAGGCCGGAGATACGTTGAGCATCGTTGCCCAGAAGCTGGGCATCCAGGGCGGCTGGCAGCACCTTGCGGACGCCAACCTGGACACCATTGCAGACCCGAACCTGGTGTTCGCGGGCCAGGTCATCCAGCTTCCCGCTTAACAGCGGACACAGCTCCACTGGCGCCCCGGGCGCTCCGCCTTTCCCAAGGCGACACAGACAGGTCGGCGATAGACAAATTCCGTTGACCAAATAACGACGCCGGCACACCCCACAAGGGATGTGCCGGCGTCGTTCTTTTAATTCCTCAGCCGCTGCCGTGGTGGGCGGTCAGCTTACGGGCAGCTCGCGGACGATGCGCACCTTCCAGGCGGAGTCGTCGCTGGTGTCCAGCAGCGCCACGGTGCCGTGCGCCAGGTTCAGGGCGACCCGCTTGACCGCGAGCAGCTCGAGGTAAAGGTGCTCGTTCATGCGGCTGGGGGTATCGATCATGTACTTCACGGCGTCGCGCACTTTGCGGTAGTTGACGCTGCGTTCGCGGTGCATGTGCAGCTCCAGCGCTGACCGTTGCTTGAGCCGCGGCTCGTGCCGGTTGAGCAGGGTTACTGCGGTGTGGACGGCAACGACCAGGGTGAGCGAAACGCCGTAGATCCACCAGCCGCTTGAGAGAAGGAACAGGGGCAGGTTGGCGATGGCTACCAGTGCGATGACCACGCGGAGGGCGGCAATGCGGCGGACCGTCCGGGCGACGGCGGCCATGCCGTCACGGAAGCGGTGCTGGTCTTTGCGCGCCGCGGCGGGATCGATGATGAATTCGTCGAGAACCAGGACGCCCCGGGCTTCCGGGCCGAGCATTTGTCCGTAGCGGGGCAGGGCGGTACGGGCGGGGGTGACGGCTGTGTCAGGTGTAGATGTCATGAGAGAGCTTCCAAAATGCGGGGGTGGTTGCGGTGATCTTAGTGGTTTAACCTGAAAGCCGTATGCAGGCGTCCATTATTTGGACATGGACACGTTCAGCTTGTGGCCGCAGGCACAGCAATTGGCAGTTCCGCCGGGGACCGTCAGACTGAATGGATGCAAACCTTTCTCCCGTACCCTGACTTCCGCCAAAGCGCCGCAGCATTGGACACCGCGCGGCTGGGCAAGCAGCGGGTCGAAGCGCTGCAAACCCTCCGCGCCCTGGTGATTCCGGGCTACGGCTGGCAGACCCACCCGGCGATCCGGATGTGGATGGGCCACGTGCCCGCCCTCACCATGTACGGGCTGGCGATGGTGGACGAATGGACTGAGCGCGGCCACCCTGACAACACCCGCGCCAACATTGCGGAGTTCGCACCGCAGGCAGCCCACCCGGACTATGCCGCCAAAATTGTCATGCCGCCGTGGCTCGGTGATCCGGACTTCCACCTGAGCCACCGCTCCAAGCTGGTCCACAAGGAACCGAAGTTTTACACCCCGGTGTTCCCGGATGCGATTCCGGACATGGACTACGTCTGGCCCGAGCCCCGGCATGAGTTCCTGCCGGAGGAACCGGAAGGGGACATCCTGTGGATCCTCCGGGAACCGCACGACGACGTCGACCCCCAGTCCCTCACCACGGTGGCGCTTCCCCTGGTGAACCGCGCCGCTGCTGCCGCGGCCGCTACGTCCGCGGGCGACGACGGCTACTCCCCCGTTTATGTGGACGATGGCTCCCGCCGGCCGTCCCGGGCGCCGAAGAAGGCCCCACCCAAGCCCCAGGCGAAGAAGCCTACGCGCAAGCGGCTGGCGCAGGAGGAAGCGTTCCGGACCCTTCCGGGAAAGACTCCGGTAGCGGTTCCGTTCGAGAATGGGGCCAGGTTCGCTGTGGGACAGGTGGTGGGCCGGCCCATCACCCTCGATGACGGCCGCTTTGGCAGGAATTTCGAGGTCACGGAAATCATTGACCGGTCCGCGTTCACGTACCCGGCGCTGCTGCAGGACCCCCGCGTGTTCTTCCCGGTAGAGGCCCCGTAGGCCATGACGATTCTCCTGGCAGGGTGCGGTGACCTGGGCACCGAGGCGGGTCTGCGGTTCGCCGCATTAGGCCACCGTGTTGTCGGGTGGCGCCGCTCCCCTGCAAAACTGCCCGCAGCCATCGAAGGTGCCGCGGCTGACCTTGCCTCTCCGGACCTGCCGCCGGTCCCGGTGGATACCTCCGCCGTCGTGATTGCCGTGGCTGCCGATTCCCCCACGGAGGAGGCATACCGCTCCGCGTATGTACGCGGAGCGGCAAACGTCCTGGATGCACTCGAACGGGATGGAGTGGTGCCTCGCCGCGTCATCTTCGTCTCGTCCACCGCCGTATACGGCGATGCGGCTGGCGGGTGGGTGGATGAAGCCACGCCGCCCAGCCCCGGCGGTTTCTCCGGCCGCGTGCTGGTGGAGGCCGAGGACCTTCTGCAGGCCAGGCTTGCCGGCACCGGTTCCGTGGGCATCTCGCTCAGGCTGGGCGGCATTTATGGGCCGGGCCGGACGCGGTTGATCGACCAGGTGAAGTCAGGCTCGGCGGTGATTCCTGAGGACGTGCGCTACACCAACCGGATCCACCGGGACGACGCCGCGGCGGCCCTGGTGCATCTGGCAACAATGGACGCCGTACCCGCTCCTGTATACGTAGGCGTGGACAACGAACCGGCCGATCTGGGAACCGTGTTGCGCTTCCTGGCGGCCGAACTGGGCCTTCCTTCACCCCGCGTGGGCGACGCCGGACCTGCCCGCGGGGGCAATAAGCGCTGCAGCAACCATCTCCTGCGCAGCACCGGGTTTGCCTTCACGTTTCCCACATTCAGGGAGGGGTACAAGGAGGTTATAGCGGGGAACGGCGTGCGCCATCCATGAGTGAATCCGCCGTTCCTTGATCGCTGCCAGGCTGGCTATGGGGACGCCTGGCCTGAGTTGAGGCAGGGCATGGAATTTCGGCAGATCATTGAGACGGTTGGGCAACTGGTTGACTTCGCAGGCGTTGCGGTCATGGTGATCGGGGCGGTGGTCTCCCTCCCGATGGCAATCCGTGGCCACCAGCCGCGGCAGCTTCCAGCGGGTGCAGGAAAATTGAGCTTCTACCGTTCCTACCGCCAGCTGCTGGGCCGCTCCATCCTCCTTGGCCTTGAACTGCTCGTCGCTGCCGACATCATCCGAACCGTTGCCGTAACACCGACGTTCGTCAGCGTCGGGGTGCTGGCTATCATCGTGTTGATCCGGACGTTCCTCAGCTTTTCGCTGGAACTGGAAATCACGGGCCGCTGGCCATGGCAAAAGGAAGCACCGCCGGCCCGTTCTGAATCCCCCGCAACAGCACGCTAAGGCTCTTGACGGGGTTTTCCACATAGGGTTTTTGGGGTCTCTTGATTGTCAGTGGTGGCTGGCAGGGTTGGGTTATGGAGGCCATTGGGGAAGATTTTGGGAGGGCGTACGACGCCGGCAGTTGGCTGCCGCGCCCGGCCCGCCTTCACCCGGTCCCCAGTGAGGATCCTTTGACAGGTCCTTTGCAGGCATCGGCCTCGGGGCCCGGTGGGCAGGACGTGTTGGACGGGCTGGCCGCACAGCTGACGGCCGCCGCCCTGGCTGCCCCGGACCTGCTGGCAACGGCCTCTTATGTCGAGGCAGCCGATTATGCCGCCCGGATCGAGGGCCTGGCCCGCTCCATGGAGTATCTCCAACTCCTGGCCGCGGGGGCCGTCGACCGGACCCGCACCCAGGCCATCAAGGACGCCGCCACAGCCAAAACCCGCCCAGCCCGAACCCGCCCAGCCTCGTCCTCCGCGACCCGGGCCACGGACTGGATCACTGGGTGGGACGCCAACGGCATCGAAACCCTCCACACCACCCCCAGCACCGGCGCCTTGGACCAGACCAGCACAGCGTGCGTGACCGGGACTTCTACCGGGACCGGCGCGGTGAGCGAAACCGACGCCAACTGGCCCGGCCCGCCCTTCCGGCCCAGCCACCAAGTGGTGGTGTCCCCGGCCGATGACGGGTGCCGGAACACCGCAGAGTTCCTCCGCCTGCGCCTGCAGATCCCCATCCGCGAAGCCCGCCGCCGCCTCACCCTCGCCCAGCACGTCCTGCCCGCCACCACCATCACCGGCGAACCACTCCCACCACCCCGGCCACACCTCGCCGCCGCCCTCACCCCCACACCCCAAACCACAGTTGAAGGTGCCACCACCGAAAACACCCAGGACCCGGCGGTGTCCTCACACGCAGCGACCATCATCACCGCCACCCTCGACCGGCTCCAACACCACACCACACAAGAAACCCTCGACACGATCGAACACCACCTCACCCAAGCCGCCACCAGCTGCGACCCCGACTTCCTCACCCGCCTGGCCCAACGCTGGATGGACACCATCGACGCCGACGGCACCGAACCCACCGAAGAAGCCCTCCGCCACACCCAAGGCGCCTTCATCCGCAAACCCCGCCACGGCCTGCACCGCGTCGAAATCTTCGCCACCACCGACCAATACGAACACCTCCTCACCGTCATGAACACCGCCACCAACCCCCGCACCACCACCCCCAACACCGCAACCAACAACACCGACACCGGCAACGGCAACGGCACGGGCACGGGCGGCGGCAGCGGAGGGAGAGGTACCGGCACGGGCGGCGGCAGCGGCAACGGCAACGGCAACGGAGACAGCACACCGGCAGGCAACGCCACCGAGCACACCGCCCTGCCGGACCTGGACCGGCGCACCCGCGCCCAAAAACAACTCGACGGCCTCGTCACCGCCGCCAAAGCCGCCCTCACCACCAACACCCTGCCCACCACCGGCGGCAACCGACCCCAAATCATCGCCACCATCCACTACCAAGACCTCTTCCCCCACACCACCGGCACCACATCCGGGAAAACAGAACCAGGATCAGAGGCCCGAACGCACTCACAAGCGGAACCGGAAACGGCCCCGGAAGCCCAGGCAGGGACCTCCACCGGGACCGGAGCATTCATGTTCACCGGGCCCGTCGCCGCCACCACCCTGCGCAAAACCGCCTGCGACGCCGACATCATCCCCACACTCCTCGGCACCAACGGCGAAATCCTCGACCTCGGCCGCAGAACCCGCCTCTTCACCCCCGCCCAACGCCTCGCCCTCACCGCAAGAGACCAAGGCTGCGCCTTCCCCAACTGCACCATCCCCGCCCCCTGGTGCGAAGCACACCACATCACCTACTGGTCAAACGGCGGACCCACCACCACCAACAACGGCGTCCTGCTCTGCAGCCACCACCACCACCTCATCCACAAAGAACAATGGAAAATCACCACCACCCACGGCACACCCACCTTCATCCCCCCACCCCACCTCGACCCCACCCAAACACCCCAACAAAACCACTACTTCAAACCACCCCCACCACCCCACCCACGGGAATGATCACTGCCTAACAAGGGGCGGGTTAGGCTTCACCCATGACCGAAACCAGCAGTGCCAAAGCCTCCGAACTGCTCCGTCTCCACCAAGCCCCGGAGATTCTCCAGGTGATCAACGTGTGGGATGCCATCACCGCGAAAGTCATTACGGATGTTCCGGGAACCGCTGCCCTCGCAACGGCAAGCCACTCCATCGCCGCCACCCTCGGCTACGAGGACGGTGAGAACATCCCCGTCGACGAAATGATCAGCTTCGTTGGCCGGATAGCGGCGGCCACCCACCTGCCCGTGAGTGCCGATCTTGAATCCGGTTACGGCAATCCAGGCGAGACCACGCGCAAGGCGATTGGCGTCGGAATCGTCGGGGCCAACATTGAGGACCAGATGCGGCCGCTAACAGACGCCGTGAACCAGATGGCAGCCGTTGTTCATGCCGGCGCTGCAGAAGGAATCGACTTCGTCCTGAATGCACGGACCGACGCATTTCTGAAGGGCCAGGACCGTGCGTTCGAAGATGTACTTTCCGACGCCATCGAACGCGGCAGGGCGTTCCTGGACGTAGGCGCCACCACTGTCTTTGTGCCGGGACTCCTGGACGAGCGCACGGTCACAGCGCTGGTTGAGGGCATCGGCTGGAACAAAATCTCTGTCATCAATGTCCCCGGTTCCCTGCCGCCGGCCAAGCTCCAGGAACTGGGGGTTGCGCGCATCTCGTACGGTCCATGGACGCAAAGGGTGGCCCTGACAGCCCTCGCCGACGCAGCCGCAGATCTGCTCGCGGGCGGCCAGCTTCCTGGGAACACGCGGCCCTTGAACTAGGTGAAACCCGCAGCGTGCCAACTGCAAGCGTCAGCGGCTGGACTGAGGGAAGGAGTGGTTGAAAGTTGACGGGGAACCTGAGCGCCGCAGCACTATGGCCGCGTCCGCCGGAATTACCAAGGCCGGTGTTCTCCGACCAGCGGTGGCTTGACGCCGTGTTCCTCCACTGGCGAATTCCCGAGGCACTGGCGGCGAAGTTCATGCCGACTGGGGTTCAACCGGATGTGTTCGACGGCAGTTCCTGGGTTGGGCTCATTGGATTTCGCATGGTGCAGGCGGGGCTTGGCCACGGCCCCGGCATCCCCTACTTGGGAAGCTTCAACGAGGTCAACGTCAGGCTCTACTCGCGGGAGCCGGATGGGACCCGCGGCGTGGTGTTCCTGAGCCTGGACGCTAACCGACTCCCAGTCGTCATCGCAACGCGGGCAGTTGGGATTCCCTACGTGTGGTCACGCATCCGCCAATGGCCGCCCTTCCCGGGCGATTTTGACGGACATCGGCGTGGAATCCTCCGGACGAGTGCCGCCGGCACAAATGGCCTTCCTGTCGGCTATTCCGTGCACCGGTTCGGTGTCAACGCTGCCCGAAGCCACTTCGGCGTGGTGCCCAGACTGCATACCGCCGCCACCGATCCACTGTCGATCTTCCTCACCGCGAGGTTCGGAATGCATGGCCGCTTCGGGGGCAGAACCGTCTACGTTCCGAATACCCACCAGGAGTGGCCACTCTTTAGCGCAGACGTCCACCGGCTCAGCGACCGATTGGTCCGGGCTTCCGGCATCAGCGTGAGCGGGCCACCGGAGTCGGTCCTCTACTCGCCGGGAGTCCGGACACGCTTCGGCAGGCCTCGTCTGCTGGGAACTGGCGGCTAAAAGGTTGCGTCCTGAGGGTCCGGCGCCCCTGGGGCGTCCTGCCAACCCTGGCCTTCGGTAAACGTGCTCACCAGGGTTCCCACGCCCGCCTGCAGGGAGTTGGACGGGTCGAAGTACAGGGACGCCTCCGATGCCCGGCTGTGGATGATCAACTGCTCAGCCTCGAGCTTTGCCTCGGGCACGGTAGCGCCGATGATGCCCGTGCGGGCCGGCAGATCGGGAGTGTGCACTACTTCTGCGTTCGTCTGGGTCAGCGGGACCGTCTCGCCGGAATTGATCTCATCGTGGGGGAACTCGAACTCGTCATCACCAGGGGCGGCAGGAACGGTGTACTCCAGGAAATAGGTCATACCCCACCCTTGCAGAAAAGCCGTCCCTGCCAAAGTCCCCCGGAAGCTACTTGCCCAACCCCGCCTTTCTCAGAGCCTCAGCCATCGCGGTGTTAATTGGCTGGGTCTTTGGCGCGGAACGGTCATTACCGCCGCCGGAACGCGCAAACTGCTTGCCTTGCTGTTGCCGGTCCTGGCGTCCGGCGCGCTCAACCTTTTGACCACCCGCTCCCCCGCGGTTGCCTTGCCGGTCCTGTCCGGCACCGTTCTGTCCCGCCCTGGGTTTTCCTGCACCCCCAGGTCCTGCAGCGCCATGTCCCGCGCGCCGCCCGGAACCTGCACCGCCGGCGGCTGGTTCGTCGTCGAGCCTCAAGGTCAACGAAATCCGTTTCCGCTCGGGGTCAGCCTCGAGGACCTTCACGCGGACCACCTGGCCGGACTTCACCACCTCGCGCGGATCGGACACGAAGCGGTTGGCCAAGGCAGAGACGTGCACCAATCCGTCCTGGTGGACGCCCACGTCCACGAAGGCGCCGAACGCCGCAACGTTGGTCACCGTTCCCTCAAGGATCATGCCCGGCCGCAAATCCGAGACCTTTTCAATCCCCTCCGAGAAGGTGGCGGCAGCAAAGGCGGGCCGGGGGTCCCGGCCCGGTTTGTCCAGTTCAACGAGGATGTCCTGGACCGTGGGAAGGCCGAAGGTGTCGTCCACGAACTTTTCCGGGTCCAGGGAGGACGCCGGCGCTGACCCGGCAGCAGCGCGAATCTTCCGGGCCACCGCGTACGCCTCCGGGTGCACGCTGGACGCATCGAGTGGCTCGGCTCCCCCGGTGATTCGAAGGAAGCCAGCGCACTGCTCGAAGGCCTTGGCACCCAGCCGCGGCACCTTCTTGAGGTCGGTCCGCTTGCTGAATGGGCCATGTTCGTTCCGATAGGCCACGATGTTTTCGCTCAGCAGGGGCCCGACACCGGCAACCCGGCTCAACAGCGCGGGCGACGCGGTGTTAACGTCCACTCCCACGGCGTTCACGCAGTCCTCCACCACCGCATCAAGGCTCCGGTCCAGTTTCGACGCGGTGACGTCGTGCTGGTACTGGCCGACGCCGATGGACTTAGGATCGATCTTGACGAGTTCGGCGAGCGGATCCTGCAGGCGGCGCGCGATGGAAACGGCGCCGCGCAGGGAGACATCCATTCCCGGCAGTTCGGCGGCGGCGAGCGCGGACGCGGAGTAAACGGAGGCGCCGGCCTCGGACACCACCAGTTTCTGGGGCTTCCGGTCCACCTCCGGCAGCTGCTTGATCAGTTCAGCTGCCAGCTTGTCCGTCTCGCGCGATGCCGTCCCGTTCCCGATGGCAACAAGTTCGACGCCGTGCTGCCGCGCCAAACGCACCAGGGTGGCCAGGGCTTCGTCCCACTTGCGGGCGGGAGCATGCGGGTACACGGTGTCAGTGGCCACCACCTTTCCGGTGCCGTCCACCACGGCGACCTTCACACCGGTGCGCAGCCCGGGGTCCAGGCCAAGGGTGGCGCGGTTTCCGGCCGGCGCGGCCAGCAGCACGTCGCGAAGGTTGGCGGCGAACACCCGGACCGCTTCGTCCTCCGCCGCCGCGAACAGCCTGGCGCGAAGGTCAGACGTGATGCGGGCCAGCACGCGGGAGCGCCAGGCCACCTGGGCCGTCTGCATCAGCCATGCGTCGGCGGGACGGCCGCGGTCGGCGACGCCGAGGAACCTGGCCACCGCGGACTCATAGCGGGCACGGGCGGCGGTAAGGGCGGCGTCGTCCGCTGGATCTGCTTCGGCGAGGTCCAGTTCAAGGACGCCATCCTTCTCTCCGCGGAACAGCGCCAGCACCCGGTGCGAAGGCATCCGCTCCGGCGCCTGCGCGAACTCGAAGTAGTCGGCGAACTTCTGCCCTTCCGCCTCCTTGCCCTTCTTGACCCGCGACACCACCCGCCCCTGCGTCCACATTCTGTCCCGCAGGTTGGCAGCGAGGTCGGGATCCTGGGCCACCCGTTCTACCAGGATGGACCGCGCGCCTGCCAGCGCCGCGGCTGCGTCAGCGATGGAGTGCTCATTGTTGAGGTACTTGGCAGCTTCGCGTTCGGGGACCAGCTCCGGCCGCTTCAGCAGCGTATCCGCGAGCGGCTCCAGGCCCGCCTCACGAGCGATCTGGGCTTTGGTCCGACGCTTGGACTTGAACGGCAGGTAGATGTCCTCAAGTCGTGACTTGGTATCCGCAGCCAGGATCGCCTTGCGCAGTTCCGGTGTCAGCTGCCCTTGCGCTTCAACCGCCTCAAGGACGGCACGACGGCGGTCCGCCAGTTCCCGGAGGTAGCGGAGCCGCTCGTCGAGGTTCCGGAGCTGGGTGTCGTCCAGCGTCCCGGTGGCTTCCTTGCGGTACCTGGCGATGAATGGAACCGTGGAGCCGCCGTCGAGCAAGCCGACGGCGGCCTTCACCTGCCACGCCTTGACCCCCAGCTCAGTAGCGATCTGGGCAAAGACCGCCTCCTCCCCCGACGCGTGGGAAGTTGCGGAATTAGCGGAAGGCGCAGGCAGTTGAGTCACCAGAACATCTTGCCTTACCGGTCTGCCGGGCTCCACTGGAGGGCGTGTTTATGTGGATGTCGCGGGGTTGCGGAGGGTATTCCGTTGGGGCGTGCGAAGTGCTGTAGTGGACATGCCGTTACTGGCGCCGATGCTCGAGGAAGAGGCCATCATGCGGGAACTGCTTGTTGTTTTCCAGGAGGGGTTCGACGAGGCCAACATCACTGTGACCGTCAATGGCAAGGAGGTGCGCAGGGATTTGGGCGTCTCCACCAATCCGTTGCTCGGCATCGCTTCGGAGGTATCGGTGGAGTTGCCAGCCAAAGGCGCCCAGGTGGGAGTGGAGGTGACCAACCGGGGGCTGAAGGCGATCACCAAGGTCAGCGGCAAACCCAAAAGCGTGCTGGTATCCATCGAGGACGGGCGGCTGCTGATGAAGGAAGGCACGGGGCGCGAGGCTGTGCTTTAACTGGGTTTGTTGACCGCAAAACTGGCTCTGGTAAGAGTCCATTCGTTGGAGTAGCATCTGATCACCGCCGGCTTCCGATGGAGTCCGGCGGGCCACAAAAGAGTCTTCAGCCGGGGGTCGTCGGATGGCCTCCGGCGCCGCTGCCAGGGACCAGCACCCCAGACAGCCAACGACGGCGGCGCCCACGTTGGGTGCCGCCGTCGTCGTTTTGTCCGGGCTGCCGGTGAGGTGTTTAGCCTTGGTACATCGGGTAGTCCGTGTAGCCGGTAGCGCCTTCCGCGTAGAAGGTGGACGGATCGGGCTCGTTGAGCGGAAGGCTTTCCTTCCAACGGCGGGCCAGGTCCGGGTTGGCGATGGCGGGCCGTCCCACCACCACGGCGTCGGCGTGGCCTTCGGCCACCAGGTTCACCGCTTCTTCCCGGGTGGTGATGACACCGAACCCTGTATTGACCAGGAAGGTGCCGCCGAAGCGCTTGCGGAGGTCCTGCACAAGTTCACCGGTGGGTTCGTGGTGCAGGATGCTCAGGTATGCCAGGTTGAGAGGCGCGATGCTGTCCACGAGGACCTCGTAGGTGGCGCGGACGTCTGCGGTGTCGGTCTCGGCGATGCCCTGGACGTTGTGTTCGGGCGAAATCCGCAGGCCCACGCGGTTGGCGCCAAGGGCTGCCACAACGGCGTTGACGGTTTCGATAACGAAGCGCGCGCGATTTTCCGGGGATCCGCCGTAGCTGTCCGTGCGGATATTGGAGTTCGGTGCCAGGAACTCGTGCAGGAGGTAACCGTTGGCAGAGTGCAGCTCCACGCCGTCGAACCCTGCCTCGATGGCGTTCAACGAAGCGGTGACGATTTCCTGGATGACCATGGGAAGCTCGTCGGTGGTCAGGGCGTGCGGCACCGGGTACGGCTGCTTGCCCGCGGGGGTGCGGACGACGCCGTCGATCGCTACAGCGCTGGGTCCGACGATGGGCAGGCCACCGGTGATGTCAGAGTGGGAAACCCGGCCGCCGTGCATGATCTGGGCGAACATGCGGCCGCCCTCGGCGTGGACTGCGTCGGTAACCTTCTTCCACCCAGCGACCTGTTCCGGGGTGACGATGCCGGGCTGTCCCGGGTAAGCCTGCCCCACAGGGACGGGGTAGATGCCCTCGCTGACGATAAGTCCCAGGGAAGCGCGCTGGCGGTAGTGCTCGACGAGGAGGGGGCCCGGAATGCCCTTCTCACCAGCGCGGAGGCGGGTCAGCGGTGCCATCACCAAGCGGTTGGGAAGTTCAAGTTCGCCGAGGGTGAGCGGGGAAAACAGCATGCGCAGTTCCTTTCAAAGACTGAAGACGTACTGCCTTTGCCAACTGTGGGGCGCGTGCAACTATTCCAGCACTTTCCCGGGTGAGACGGGGATCACGGTCCTGTCTGGACTTAGCGGGTCCCGGCACCAGGGCAGCCCTGGCCCTGCGGGTTGGTGTGGCAGTCGTCCGCATAGTTACGGGTGAGCGAGCGCCAGACGCTGATGGCTTGCGATGGTGAACTGAATTGTCCCTGGCCGGGGATCGGCAGCGGCGGGCCGGAGTTCACCGAGTAAGTGCCTTGGAAGGTCGTAGTCATGACCACCTGGAAATCCCCGGTTGATGCGTAGGCGTGGCTGGTCCGGGTTTTTTCGCCCCAGCGGTCCTGCGGCAGGGGCCCACCCATGGACGGTTGGGGGCCGAAGACGGCGCCGTCGCCGTAGTTCCACGTGTACTGCACGGGTGTTGCCACCACATGGACCTTTTGGCCGAACATGGTGATATCGAACTGCTGCTCCACCGCTTCGGCGTAAAAGTTCGTTTCGGCACCGCGGAGGGTGTTGGGGCTGGGCTGCGCAGTTACTTTCCCTGCGTTTACCGGAAGGTTCTGGAACTGCCGCTGGATGTCTGCGGCGATGCGCGGCAGGAGGTCCTCGGGCTTGGGGTCGTAAAGGCAGGTTGGCCCCGAATGATGTGCCCAGACTGCACCCGGCACGCCTCGAGGCCGGGACAGCCACATGACAGGGATGCCCTTGGCGCCGTCCTCCCGGTCCTTGCAGTCGAGCTGGCGGGCAAGGCAAGGCGTGTCGAAGTCGCCTCCGCCGAGGTGGCATTGGAGTTCGTACTTGTACTCGTTGGGGTCGGTGCTTACGGCGCCGGGCTCAGCGCGAACAAGTTTCCCTGTATCCGAATCCTTCACCCACTGATCAGCACCAACAGCCACTCCCCTATCCTCGTAACCAACTGCTACGTCGGCATAAGCGAGTGTGGGGGTGAGGATAAGGACGAGCAAAGCCACAGTCAGAATCTTGAGTTCTGGAGCCTTCATCTCGACTACCGGATCAAGCCAAGGTCTGTCATGGTCCAGCCTTCTGGTCCGAAAGTCAGCCCGGCTCGACTGCCAGTATTGGTGGCAGGCGTCGGCTTTTGCAGCAGAGTACCGTCCGGCTTTCTAATCTCGATTATTGACTGAATAACTTGAACCACGGCATATGCTTCAGCTGCCGTCTCGACTGTTGCTGTGATCGCTGGAGTCTCAATCTTGCCACCCGATATCCAACGGCCTTCGCCCCAGGCTTCAGCTATCCCGTCCCGCAGACCGCTACAAAAGACACATCCGGGACTGCTGAGCTTTTCGAGGACTTTTGTATCCCCTGTTTCGTAGCTGTAGCTCAAACTCTCGTACCAATAGCGAACAAACGCTTCCGCCCCTTCCTTCGTTTCCGTCTTCGCCACTTCGGGAAGCACGGGAACCGGGACGTTTTGGGCGGGTCCAGACGCGTCGGCCGGCTTGTACACGGCACTCGGCGTCGGGGTGGGAGTGGGCGTGGAGGTGGCGGTGGGCGTGTCAGCGGCCACCGGAGAAGAAGTGCCGCCCGGACCAGGAAAATCGCCCGGGTTGCAGCCAGACAAAGCCAAGGCAAGTCCAAAAACAAGAGCGGCCGCGCCGGACTGCATAGTGCGTGACGAAACAAATGCGCGGGACGAAAGGAAGTTCTGCGATGTCATGGGCCGCTATTCCCCCAGTAGTTTCAAGACGGCTTGCTCCGGACAGTGACTTAAGGGTAGCCCACGTCACAATTCACTGGGGAAGTTATCCACAGGCACAAGGCCCCCGATGCACTGTCTACCATCCGGAATGCGACAAAAGAAGTCACAAAGTAAGCCGGCGCACCGAAGTGCGCCGGCTTCCCTGATCAAAAGACGTTACTTCTGTGCGGGCAGCACCAGTTCCCCCGTCTTGTCCGTCGACAAGGCGAGCGAAGAAACATACTGCGGTCCGCCGTCGGGTGCGTCCTGGGCGGAACGCACCATGTCCGGACGCTCGAACTTCAAGCCTGTCACGTGGCACAGGAGCTTAACGTCGCTGGGGTTCCCGTCGGCGTCGAACATGGGCAGGTCGATGCCGTCGTCAACGCGCCGCAGGTAGAACCGCCCGCGAGTCAGCACGGCCATGACCGGCGGCAGCACGAGCGCCAGGCCCACCGCGAAGATCGGCGAATACGGCTGGATGGCGGCGCCGAATGCTCCGAAGAAGACCGCGATGGAAACACCCGCAGACGCCAGCATGGACACAAACCCCACGGGGTTGACGGCGTACAGCATCCCGCGTCGGAACTCAGGCACCTTGGGCGAGATCTTCAAAAGGTACTTGTTGATGGCAATATCGGACGCCACGGTGACCACCCACGCCATGGCGCAGTTGGCGTAGAAGCCCAGGATGGTGTTTAGGAAGTCGAACATGTTGGCTTCCATCAGGACCAGCGCGATCAGCAGGTTCACCACCACGAAGACCATGCGTCCCGGGTATGTCTTGGTGATGCGGGTGAAGGAGTTGGTCCAGGCCAGGGAGCCGGAGTACGCGTTGGTGACGTTGATCTTGATCTGCGAAATGACCACCAGCACCACCGCCAGCGTCATGGCCAGCCAGGCCGGCATCATCTCCTGGTACACGCCGAGGAACTGGTGGACCGGTTCGTTTGCGGTGGCAGAGGCAGCGGGATCCAGGGTAGCGATCAGGTAGATGGCGATGAAAAGGCCCACGATCTGCTTGATGGCCCCGAAGATCACCCAGCCCGGGCCGGCCAGGATCACTGCGCGCCACCAGGCGCCACGGTTCGCAGCAGTGCGCGGCGGCATGAAGCGCAGGTAGTCGATCTGCTCGGCGATCTGCGCCATCAGGGACAGGCACACGCCGGCGGCCAGCATCACGGACGCGAGGTTGGGGCCGCCGTCACCGGTCGCACCGGTATAGGCGAAGAAGCTGTCGATGCTCTCCGGGTGCGAGACCAGCAGGTAACCCACCGGCACCACCATCAGGAGCAGCCACAGCGGGGTGGTCCAGACCTGCAGTTTGGCCAGCGTATTCATCCCATAAATCACCAGCGGGATGATGATCACGGTGGACGCGGCGTACCCCAGCCACTGCGGAATGCCCAGCCCCAACTCCAGCCCCTGCGCCATGATGGATCCCTCCAGCGCGAAGAAGATGAAGGTGAAGGTGGCAAAGATGACGTTGGTGACCACCGAGCCGTAGTAGCCGAAGCCGGAACCACGGGTGATCAGGTCCAGGTCGATGTTGTAGCGGGCCGCGTAGTACGCCAGGGGAAAACCCGTTGCGAAGATGACGACGGCGGCCACCAGGATTCCCAACAGTGCGTTGACCGTGCCGTATGAGATGCCGATGTTCGCACCGATCGAAAAGTCCGCCAGATAGGCAATGCCGCCCAGGGCGCTCGTGGCCACTACGCCGGCGCTCCACTTGCGGTAGGAGCGCGGCGCGAACCGGAGCGTGTAATCCTCAAGGCTTTCCTTGGTGGCGTTAAGAGCCGAGCTGTTGCCCGCCGTCGGGGTTGCCGGAGAACGTCCGACGACGGCGGCGTCAGCAGGTGCCGCAGGTTCCAGCAGTTGCGTTGTGTCTGTGTCGTTGCCCATTGGGTGCGTCGCTTTCTTTTCGCATTCAGCCGTAATGGCCCTGCGTGCGACGCTATCCAGCTGGAAAGACGACGGAGTCACAGGCCTGTTTCCGGCCTGTTAAGCATTGACGGAGCTGTCACAAAGAAGCGGGGAATTGCGGGTACAAAGCCTCTGGCGCATTTCTACTTGAGGTAGAAGAATGGCGGCATGATGTTTGAACACGCGGACGGCAATCCCGTCCTGGAACTCGATGATGAGCAATCGTGGCGTCTCCTGGCGGCAACGCAGCACGGGCGGTTGGTGGTCTCCGTGGCGGGAGAACCGGATATCTTCCCTGTGAACTATGTGACCTCGAACCGGAAGGTCTACCTGCGCACCGCTCCCGGAAACAAGCTTGCGCAGCTGACCATCAACTCCAAAGTGCTGTTCGAAACCGATGGCATCCTGTCGCAGGAGGCGTGGTCCGTGATCCTCCGCGGGACGGCACGGGTCCTTAGCAACTCGGCTGAGCTTGCGGCCATCGAGGAACTTGGACTGAAGACCTGGGTTCCCACGCTGAAAGACTTTTACGTGGAGATCGAGCCGAAGTCCGTCAGCGGCCGCCACTTCGTGTTCGGCGAACAACCGGAACGGGAGATCTAAGGCCTCCTAGACTGGAGGAATGGCGGACAAGCCCACTGCAGACAAGCTCACCCCCGAGCGGCGCAGCTGGAACATGTCCCGGATCCGCGGCAAGAACACCGAACCCGAACTGCTGGTGCGCCGGATCCTGCACGCCAAGGGCTACAGGTACCGGCTGCACGGCAGGTCCGGCCGCACAAAACTGCCGGGAAACCCGGATCTCGTCTTCGCCGGGCGGCACAAGGTGATCTTTGTGAATGGCTGCTTCTGGCATTTCCACGACTGCCGGGTGGGTCTGCACGCGCCGAAAGCCAATGCGGAGTTCTGGCTTGCCAAGCGCACCCGGACCCGCGAGCGCGACG
Source organism: Arthrobacter sp. E1SS-5 (assembly GCF_057073715.1). NCBI lineage: Bacteria > Bacillati > Actinomycetota > Actinomycetes > Micrococcales > Micrococcaceae > Arthrobacter > Arthrobacter sp. E1SS-5. Next base: position 900,490 of record NZ_CP172703.1, on the reverse strand, counting down.
CCGGCCAGCGCCGCCAACTGGAAGACGCCGGCTGGGAAGTGTTAACCGTTTGGGAGTGTGAGCTGAAGGATCGTTCAGCCCTCGAATCCCAGTTGGTCCACTTCCTCGAAGCCGGCGCCTGACAGCTGAATCTTGAGGCAATCTTTAGCTGTTTCTGCCACCCTCCTTGATCCTGGACCGACAGAATGGACAGGTTGCCGCGGTCAGGCAAGCCGCCACTGCCAGTTTCGGAGCAGCTATCCCCTATCCCCTAGCTTCTCCGGGCCAACAGTGCCGATTTGAAGGCCGACGCCGACGTGTCGCTGCTGTTGATGCGCCAGTCCGTTTCCTTCTGCATGTCGAACCAGACGAAGCCCATCACGTCCGGCTGGGCAGCCAGGTAGGACACCAGGTCCGTGTTCCATGAGGCTTTGGAACCACCCAGTTCGCTGGACGCCGTCTCGGCGATCAGGACCGGCTTGCCGGGTGCCAGGGTGCGGAGCTGGGAGATGCCGGGGGCAAACAGGTCCACCGGGGAAACCCAGCTGCTCCAGGTTTGCGAGGTGCCCCAGTTGTAGCCATCCAGTGCCACGATGTCCACGTAGCCTGCCCCGGGGAACAAACCTGTCAGGTCGGTCGATCCCCAGTAGGGCACGTTCGGGGACCAGACCCACTGGACGTTGGTTGCTCCCGTAGCGGCAACAACATCGTGGACATGGCGCCAGGCTGCCGCGTATTCTCCCGTCTGGTTACCGTTGACGCCCTCGGCCCACGGATACCAGTTGCCGTTCATTTCGTGGGCGAAGCGCAGCATGACTGGCTTGCCCCAGGCCGCCAGGGACTGGCCCCACTGGCTGATGTACGTGTCAAAGTCGCCTGCAGTGATCCGGGCCAACGAATAGGCGGGCTGGTCCACTCCGCCTCCCCAGGCCCAGGGCTCCCAGGTGACAAGGGGTGTAGCTCCGCGCGAGCGCACAGCGTCCAACTCGCTGATCGGCGGGGCCTGCAGGAAGTCCTTGTAGCTCATTACCACGGAGGGGATTTCCCCTGCCAGGGTGGCCACCTCGTCCAGCTCAGCACTGGCCATGGGTCCCCCCGGCGTTGCCACCCCGAAGCGCAAGGGGGCGGAACTTATGGTTGGCGCCGGCGCAGGGGCAGGCGCAGGGGCTGCCTGGACAACAAACGTGGCTGACGCCTTGATGGACGAAGTCTTGGCAGTGATGGTGAGGTTTCCGGTTGATGCGGCCGGAATGGTGATGCCGGTGCTGAAGGCGCCGGTGGATGTGGTTTGGAACGCGAAAGTAGTGGAACCCACAATCACAGTGCCCGTGGTGGCAGCCTTGAACCCGGTTCCGGTGACCGTGACCGCGGAACCGGCCGGACCGGAACCCGGATTGAGCGTGATCTGCGGTGTGGTGGCTGCGCTGGCCGGCTGGACGATGGACAACACCAGCCCGGCGCCGATTATGAGCGCGACAAATAAGGTCCTAAGTGTTCGGAACACGGCAATCTATCCCCAGATTGAAAAGGCGGCTATGGCCGCTGATGACGTCAATGCGAAAAAGCACTGGCATCGATTTTATGGGCCAAAAACCGCAGTCCCATCAAGAAAACCACAATTCTTCCCGAGTCTTCTGCTAGGTCGCGGGAACGGTCCTAACCTGAAACAGAACAAGATCCCCCGCCTAAACACCCTGTTTTCGGGTCCCCAAATCCAGCAGAAAGGACTGTCATGAGCACGTCGGATGATGCGCCAAGGCCGCTGGTGGACCAGTCCGTCCTGGACCGGCTCCGGGACGAACTCGAGGAGGAAGAAGGCTACAGCCGGGTCTTCGTAGGGAACTTCATCGACTACCTGCCGCAACGGCTGGGCCGGCTGCGGCTTGCCCTGACCACCGGTGACCTGGAGGGCTCCATGGACGCGGTCCTGAGCCTGAAGACGTCAAGCCAAATGGTCGGAGCCGAACGGTTGGCAGGACTTGCCTTGGAATTGGAAAACGAGATCCGGGCCGAGGCACGCCACGCTGATATGGCGGTGGCATTGCCCAGGCTGGCCGCCACCTACCTGCGGCCCATCACCCAGTGCAGCAGGCAAACCATGCACCGGCTGCAGGCTCAGTGCTGCCCCGGCGCCAAACGGTAGCCCACCCCGCGGACGGTCTGAAGCCATCGCGGCTGCTGCGGCGAGTCACCCAGTTTCTTGCGCAGGTTTCCCATGTGGACCTCCACGGACCGTTCGTCGGCCTCGCTGATGTAGCTGCCGACGTCGTAATCCTCATCGCGGAGCCGCCGCACCAGGTCGGACTTGGTCCGGACCGTCCGCCCCGCTTCCAGGAGCGCATACAGCAGCTCGAACTCGGTGCGCGTCAGGTTCATCTCTTTGCCGTCAACGGTGACAGTACGTGAGGCGTAGCTGAGCTCCAGGCCGTTGTGGCTGAAGTTTCCACGCTCCGGGTGGGCAGCGCTGTCCGCGGAGGCATCAACGGCAACGTCGCCGGGGTCGGGAACGGACCGCGGCCGGCGCATCATGGCAGCAACCCGCGCCCGCAGCTCCCGCGGGCGGAAGGGCTTGGTGAGGTAGTCGTCCGCGCCGGATTCCAGCCCGATGAGGGTGTCCAGTTCTTCAGTCCGCGCCGTAAGCATCACGATATAGGCATCCGAGAACTCGCGGATCTGCCGGGAAACCTCAAAGCCGTCAATGTCCGGCAAGCCCAGGTCCAGCGTAATGACATCAGGATTCAGGCTCTTGGCCATCAGGACGCCCTCCGCGCCGCCGCTGGCGACAGTGACGTCAAACCCAGCCTGGGTCAGCACAGTGCGAACCAGTTCCCGAATGTCGTGGTCATCCTCGATGACCAGACCCACACGTGCCTCACTCATAGAGCCCCCTCAGTGCCAACGTCAGAAGTATAGCTGGCTGCGGATATCCTGCTGGTATGGTCCCGCACAGCCCGACGTCCGCGCCTTCCGCGCCATGAGCAACCCCACGGCCTGGTCCTCCGGACGGCTGCGTTTCTTCAAGCGGCCATTCCATGAATACCGGCTGACCGACCGCGTGGCCATGAGCCAAATGCCGCTGTTCGTGACCACCATCCTCACAGCCGTCCTGGTATGGGCGTTCTTCCCCGAGACCATGGGCAACCCGCTGTTCGTCACGTTCCTCATCTCGCAGCTTGCCATCATGGCGCTTTGCTATGTCATTCCCTGGGAACGGCTGCCCTACACCAGCTTCCTGGCCATCCCCTTACTGGATTTCGCCTCCATCGCGGCGGGCAGGGAAGGCGGCCAGGAGAGCCTCACGGGCATCAGCCTGCTCGCCGTCTTTCCGGTCATCTGGCTCTGTGCGTCCGGGTACTACGCGCGGGCGGCACTGTGGTTGTCCTTCCTGGGACCGCTGGCCATCATCTGGGTGCCGCTGCTCTTGAAGGGAAACCAGAACCCGCAGGACTTTGCCCGCTCCCTGCTGCTGCCCGTCATGATGCTGGGCATCGGAGTGTCGGTGAGCGTCCTGACCTTGAGCATGATGCGCCAGCAGAAAGAGTTGGAGGACAAGGACGAGCAGCTGCGGGCCAACCTGCGCACCAGCAAGCGCCAGGAATCGCTCCTCAACACCATCCTGGACACCGTGCATCTGGGCGTCCTGGCAGTGGACGCCGACGGCCACGACGTCCTGATGAACCGCAAGCAGCGCGCCAACCACGAGCTTGCCCGGCCAAAGAATATTGCCGATCCCAACGAGTCGCAGCTGTTGGTCTACGGGGCGGACCGGAAGACCCTGATCCCCGTTCAGGAGCGTCCCGTGCGGCGCGCCGTCCTGGGCGAAACCTTCACCGATTACCTGGTGTGGCTGGGTGAAGGGAACGATCAGCGGGCACTGGTGACCACGGCGCGCGCCATGAGGGATTCCGATGGCAAGTTCACCGGCTCAGTGATCGTCTTCAGCGACGTCACGGACCTGGTGAACGCGCTCACCGCCAAGGACGACTTCGTCTCCAGCGTCTCCCATGAATTCCGCACCCCGCTGACCTCCATCCTGGGCTATGTGGAAATCCTGCTCGCCGACGAACCGGACGAGCCGCAGCGCGAAATGCTGGAAATCATCCGTCGCAACTCCGAGCGGCTCCTGACCCTGGTATCGGACCTGCTGTCCAGCCGGAACGGACAGCTGATCGTCACGCCACACACTGTGGATGTCGCCGACCTCGTCCGGAGCAGCGTGTCCTCGGCGATGCCCCGTGCGGCAGCGGCCGGCGTCGAGCTGAGAGCGGCCACGCCGGAACGGCTGGAGGCCCAAGTGGACAGTGCGCGGATTTCGCAGGTCCTGGACAACCTGGTGTCCAACGCCATCAAGTACTCACCAGACGGTGGCCAAGTGGTGGTGTCGCTGGCACGGGAGGACGGACATGTGGCCTGCCGCGTCACGGACACCGGGATGGGCATGACACCGGAGGACGCTTCAGAGGTGTTCGCCAAATTCTTCCGCACCAGCAGCGTCCGGCGCACCGCCATCCCCGGCGTGGGCCTGGGGCTTCCCATCAGCAAGGCAATCGTCGAAGCACACGGCGGCACCATCGACGTGGAGAGCACCCTGGGCAAGGGAACAACCTTTACGTTCCGCGTGCCGGCCTGAAAGGACGACGACGGCGGGCGGCCGGGTGCGTCAGCCGTTCCGGGCCTGGCGGACCACCTCGCCCCAAGACTGGCGGGCAAGTTCCTGGACTGAGGCAAGGATGGCCGACGGCGGCTGGCTGAGGTCCAGCGGAAACTCCACGATGTCGATGTCGGTGTTCAGGATGCGGCGCAGTTTGACTTCACCCTTGCCTGCATAAACCAGCCACGCGGTGGGCACGGCGAGCGCCGTGCAGTGGGCCAGCATCTGGTAATGGTCGGCCGTCAGGGAGGCGCCGGCATCGGAGGCCGCCCGGTACTTGGCGTTGTAGGCCACCACGGGGCGCCCGCCCAGCAGGTGCACTGCATCGGGGCTGACGGACAGGCGGTCGGAATCCCGTACGGCCTCGCTGAGGAGGGCGTTGTACCGCAGCCTGAGTTCGCCGGGATAGGCGGCCATGGCGCTGCGCAGTGCGGTTCCCACGAAGTCCTCGAACACCTGCGCCATGTCCACGACGAACGAGGCCGTCTGCTGCCTGCCCTCGCCGGCCTCGGCGGACGCGTTGCGCAGGATCAGCTCCGCCAGGCGCAGCACGGCGTGGTAGCGCAGGTTCATCCTGGTTGGCTTCCACGGCGGTACCGGGGCGCCGGCTGGAAGGCGCGTGACGCCGTCGAGCTTTCCCTTCAGTTGGCGCAGCCGGCCCAGCACCTCGGGCCGCACCCCCGGCACCTGCCCCATCCGTTCAAGCGCGGCACGCAGGATGCGGTTTTCGGTGATGTCCTCAGTGAACTCGTCGTAGGAGACCTCCAGGGGAACCAGCATGCCCGGGCGGCGGGAGATCTGGTCCGATATCCGGATCCGCCCCTTGACGGTGCGCAGCGACTCGTCCACGGTGAGGTAGCCCTGCAGGACGCCGCGGCCCAGGGCTCGTTCGGCCAGTTGGGCCAGCGACTCGGCCAGCGCGCTCCACAGGTCCCGGTCCTCGCTGGCCGCCACCAGCTCCGGCCGGAAGCCCTGCTCCCCCGCGTAGCTGAGCAGGAACAGGAGCCGGCTCAGTCCCAGCCGGCCCTTGGGCCGGACGTCCAGCTGGACCCTGGCTGTCCGCACCGACCCCACCTTGCCCACCGGCTCAATCCGGTACAGTCCCATGCCCATCGGGGAAGCTTTGGCCAGGCCGCTGGAGTTCAGGACGGAAGCGCTGGGTGCGTCCAGCCGTTCCACCAGCCCGCCGGACAGCTCGTCCAGGACCAGATGGCGCAGCGGCCCGGGTGAAGTGCCCGGCGCCCGCGGATCAGCGCGCTGCAATGCGTCCCAGCAGCTGGTCCAGCCCGAAGCGCTCATCCAGCTGCGCGCGTGTCAGCTGGCCGTGGTAGTGCTCCTCCAGCAGTGGCATGAGCTCGTACTTCCAGATCCGGCGCAGCCCGGCGGGGGTCTGGGCTGCGGGCTTCATGAAGTAGGACGGCCCGATCATCAGGTCCCGGTCCCACTCATCGATGGCCCCGTTCAGCGCATCCAGCAGCAGCGCCGGCGTGGAATCAAGCTGGCGGGCCTGCAGGAACCGGGCCAGGGAGCCCTTGACCGGTTCGGTCTGCGGGTGCAGTTCGATGAAGGAGAACCGGCGGCGGATGGCGGCGTCCATCATGGCAATCGACCGGTCCGCGGTGTTCATGGTCCCGATGATGTACAGGTTGTCCGGCAGCGTGAACGGCTCGTTGGGGCTGTACTGCAGGTAGATCCGGTCATCCCGGTACTCCAGCAGGAAGTACAGCTCACCAAACACCTTGGCCAGGTTGGCGCGGTTCATCTCATCGATGATCAGGAAGTACGGCTTCTTCTCGTTCCCGGGCTTGGCGGCTTCCTCTGCCAGGCGCCGCAGCGGGCCGGCCACCAGTTTGAAGGACACCTGCCCGTCGTCGGTCTTGTCCGGGCGGTAGCCCTCGAAGAAGTCCTCGTAGGCGTAGGACGGGTGGAACTGGACCAGCTTCACCCGCTCGTCCGTGGTGTCGTCCGCCAGTTCGGCCGCCAGGTGCTTGGCCAGGTAAGTCTTGCCGGTGCCGGGCGGCCCGTAGAGGACCAGTTGCCGGTTTTCCTCCAGCAGGTCGGCGATCTCCTGCAGCGGTTCCAGCTCCATGTGCAGCGAGGCGGCGAATTCCTGGGTCAGCGGGCGAAAGCCCTCCTGGGCGGAGAGGACGACGGCGGCACCGTCAGCATCGCCGTCGGGCTCGGTTTCCGCCTCGGCGGGCAGCAGCGCCTGAAGCGCCTGCACCACCCGGGTGGCGTCCACCACGATGCCGGGGGTGGCCAGCTGCCGTTGGACGTGACGGGGAAGGCTGGTGGTGGTGTGCCCGTCGTCGAACCAGCGCACCTTGCGCCGCAGCCGGCGGTTGTCATCGTTGTACTCGGGCTCCCCCAGCACGCCGCCAAGCCGTACGGTTCCGGCGTGCTGGTAGAGCACCAGGTCGCCGGGTTTCATGACGGTCAGGAAGGCAAACACCGCTGTTTTGGTGTCCTCGCGCTCCACGTAGCCGAGGTGCTTGTAGTCCTCATCCACCGCGTGCTGCACCACGCCGGCGGTGACGCCGGGCTCCAGCAGGCGGAGGTGTTCGACGTCGAGCGTCACCTTCTCCTCGCCATGCCAGGCGGTGAGCAGCTCGGCGTTGTCGCTGTGCGTCCGGAGCAGCCAGGCACGCCGCCCGGGGTCGCCCACTTTGCGCCACTGGCTGACCAGCTGGCGGGAGTACCAGTCGATGCGCTGGCCCGCCTGCTCGTCCAGATGGAGCCGGATGCGGTGGATATCCGCCGTGATGTCCTCTTCGCCGTCTCCCTTGGCGCCACCCACGAGGGAGGCGAAGGCATCCCTGATTTCCTGCCGTTCCACGTCCGCAACCACGGGCTCGAAATAGCTGGGCCAGGCCAGGAACTCGATGCTGCGGCGGATGGCCGGCTGGTCATCAGGCGTCGATGCAGCGAGGCGGTGGAACTGCAGCGGATCCTTGATGGCTGCCTGGACCACGCTGGCCGGCCGCTGTGCGACGTTGCGGACGAACCGGCACAGCCACTTGAGGTGGTCCCAGATGGTCCAGTTGAACTCGGCGGTGCGGTCGCGGATGACACCGTGGTCCGTCATGCCGGCGTACAGCTCTTCGGGCAGTTCCAGCGGCGGCTCGAGCCAACCCGCGGCCTCCGCCACCCGGGCCCGCTTGACCTTCAGCGACTTCACCTCGTGCGCCAGCGGCAGGGACTGCAGGAAGAGCAGCTCCACGGCCAGCTGCTTGGCCCCGCGGGTGGCACCCTCCAGGTTTTCGCGGAGGTTGGTCATCATGGGGGCCTTGGAGTCAGCGATGCCCCGTTCCAGCCGGTCGAGCAGCTCAGCGGCTGCCGGAACGGACCATGTCCGCGTGCGGCCGTCCAGGGGTGACGCCTTGCCCTGCAGACCCGGCCCCAGTACGAACCACGCTGCATCCTCAATCTCCTTGGAGATGCCGAGGGCGCGGGTCATGGCAGCAGTGGCAGTGGGGGTCATGCCCACAAATTTACAGGGTCAAGCTGGGCGCCCGCTCCACGCCGGCTGAGCTGCCGGACCGCCAGACAGGCTATTTACCGGTGAGAGACCGCTTCCTGCCGAAGATGAAGTAGCCCATGGGGCCAATGAAATTAACGAAGGACGCTGCCCTCCACGCGGCCTTTGGCCCGTTGATCAGCTCAGCAGGCCTGCGCGAGATATCGCGCTGGGCGGCAACCAGCAGGGACACCTGCATAATCGCGGTGACGATGGTGCCCACCTTGCCGGCCGGGGACATCTCCTTCCAGGTCTTCTTCCTGCCACCACGCATCTTGTTCTTGCGGCTCATTTCGTGCGCCTTCTTGTTCAGGGCCTTCTTGTTCCGTGCCATCAGGCTTCCTTTCGCTGTGGGTCGTGGTTCCAGCCGGGTGTTTGCAGTCAGGTGTCTACAGTCCAGTGTTATGTGCAGCCCTGACCAGAGTCTTAGTGCCTGTAGGGAGCCATCCGCTCTTTTTGCTCCGGGGTGAGCCGTTGCACCCGGCCCGTGGCTTCATCCACGAACGCCAGGTGGCTGCTTGCCTGCACGCAGTTCTCCCCGGTGACGGGGTCCTGGACCACGTAGTGGATGTCAAAGCTGGCTCCCTTGACGGCGCCGATCCAGACCTGCACCACGGCCGGAACGTTGCGGTACTCCAGGGTCCTGACGTAGCGGATCTTGTGGTCAACAATCAAGGCAAGCGTGCCCTCGGGGACGTCGTTGAACAACGATACCGGGGGCTCGATGCCAGGCAGGCCCGCACCCCGCGGTGGCCCGAAGGCTGCGATCCGCGCTTCCTCCAGCATCCGCACGATCTGGACGTTGTTGATGTGGCCGTAGGCGTCCATGTCGCCCCAGCGCATCGGTACGTGGACCTCGATGCGCTGGCCACCGTGCGCGCTCAGCTGCGCACCGCCGTCGAATCATCCACTGCCGTTTCCCCGGCGTCCGCACCCGCGAACTGCGACATGTAGAGGCGGTGGTAAGCCCCGCCTGCGGCGAGCAGCACCTGGTGGTTGCCTTGTTCCACGATTTGTCCGTTTTCCATGACCAGGATCGTATCGGCATCGCGGATTGTGGAGAGCCGGTGCGCGATCACGAAGCTGGTCCGGTCCGAACGCAGCGCCGCCATGGCCTTCTGCAGCAGCAGCTCGGTGCGGGTATCCACGGAGCTGGTGGCCTCATCCAGGATCAGCAGCGAGGGGTTGGCCACGAAGGCGCGGGCAATGGTGATCAGCTGCTTTTCACCGGCGCTGACATTGTTGCCTTCTTCGTCGATCACGGTGTCATAGCCTTCGGGCAGGGCTCGGACGAAGCGGTCCACAAAGGTGGCTTTGGCAGCTGCGATGACCTGCTCCTCGGTGGCGTTGAGGTTGCCGTAGCGGATGTTGTCGTAGATCGACCCGCCGAAGAGCCAGGCGTCCTGCAGCACCATGCCCACCTTGGAGCGCAGCTCGGAGCGGCTGAGGTGGGTGACATCCACGCCGTCCAGCATGATGGAGCCCGAGTTGAGCTCGTAGAAGCGCATCACCAGGTTCACCAAGGTGGTCTTGCCGGCTCCCGTGGGTCCGACGATCGCCACCGTGTTGCCAGGCTCTGCCGTGAAGGACAGGTTCTCGATGAGCGGTTTGTCCGGCGTGTAGCTGAAGGTGACGTTCCGGAAGTCCACGTGGCCGTCCGTCTTGGCCGGAAGGTGTTCGGTGGCGGTTTCGGCGTCCTGTTCATCGGCGTCCAGGAACTCGAAAACGCGCTCCGAGGATGCCACGCCGGACTGGAGCATGTTGGCCATGCCCGCCATCTGGCCCAGCGGCTGGGTGAACTCGCGGGAGTACTGGATGAACGCGGTGGCGTCACCCAGTGACATGGCGCCGGAGGCCACGCGGAGGCCGCCCACCACCGCGATGCCCACATAACTGAGGTAGGACACGAACTGCATGACGGGGAAGATGATCCCGGAGACGAACTGCGCGCCGAAGCTTGCCTTGTAGAGTGCCTCGTTGCGTTCCTCGAACCGTGCCAGCATGTCGGCGTCGCGGCCGAAGACGCGGACCAGGTCATGCCCGGAAAAGGACTCCTCGATCTGGCCGTTCAGCGACCCGGTGTTCTTCCACTGGGCGGCGAAGAGTTTCTGGCTCCGGGCTCCGATCAGGCCTGCTGCCACCCCTGACAACGGGAGGGCGACCAGGGCGATCAGGGCAAGCTGCCATGAGACGATGAACATCATGATCACGATGCCCAGCACGGTCAGCACGGAATTGACCAGCTGGGCGAACGCCTGCTGGAGTGCCTGCTGGATGTTGTCGACGTCGTTGGTCACCCGGGACAGCACATCGCCGCGCTGCCGGGTGTCAAAGTAGTTCAGCGGCAGGCGGTTGAGCTTGTTCTCGGTGTCATCACGCAGGCGGCGGATGACCTTCATGACGATGCGGTTCAGGACGTAGCCCTGCAGCCACATGAAAATATTCGCCACGAAGTACATCAACAGGACGATGGCGATGAGCATGGTGAGCTTGTCGAAGTTGATGCCGGTGCCCGGCACCAGCTCCATGCGGGACACCATGTCGGCGAAGTTGTCCTGGCCCTGCTGGCGCAGCCCGGCTACGAACTGCTCCTTGCTGGCTCCGGCCGGCAGCTGCTTTCCCACCACCCCGGCGAAGATGACGTCCATGGCCTGGCCCAGGATCTTGGGCGCAATGACGTTGAGGACCACGGAGACGACCACCAGGCCCACCACGGCGTAAATGCCCAGGGCTTCGGGCTTCAGCAGGCCCATCAGCCGCTTGGCGGATGGCCAGAAGTGCTCGGCCTTCTTCGCGGGCATGCCGCCGAACATGTCCCCGTCCGCTTCGGAGGGGGTGAACTCCTCCTCGAGGAAATCGTCGTCGGCTTGCCCGGCCCCGGCAGCCACGGTGGATGCAGGGGCTGTCTCTTCGACAGCGGTGGAGTCTCTCTTGCGGGGGCTCATGCCACTTCCTCCACACTCAGCTGGGATTCGACAATTTCCTGGTAGGTGGGCGAGGTTTCCAGGAGTTCCTCGTGCGTGCCGCGGTCCACGATCCGCCCGTTGTCCAGCACCAGGATTTGGTCGGCCTCGGTGATGGTGGAAATCCGCTGGGCCACGATGATGACGGTGGCGTCCCTGGTGGTGTCCTTGAGCGCGGCGCGCAGCCGGGCGTCGGTGGCAACATCCAGCGCGGAGAACGAGTCATCGAAAAGGTAGACGCGGGGCTTCGTCACCAGTGCCCGGGCGATGCAGAGGCGCTGGCGCTGACCGCCTGAGACGTTGGTGCCGCCCTGCGAAATCCTTGCGTCCAGGCCGTTCTTCTTTTCGCGGACAAAGGACTCACCCTGGGCTACCCGGAGGGCATCCCACAGTTCCTGGTCTGTTGCCTCGGTCTTGCCGAACCGGAGGTTGTGTTCGATGGTGCCGGAGAACAGATACGGACGCTGCGGCACCAGGGCAACCCTTTTAGTGATCTCGGCGCGGTCCAGCTTGTCCACCGGGACCCCGTCCAGCAGCACCTGTCCTTCCACTGGGTCATACAGCCGCGGCAGGAGGGACAACAGGGAGGTCTTGCCGGCACCCGTGGACCCGATGATGGCGACGGTCTGCCCGGGACGTGCCGTGAAGCTGATGTTGCTGAGCACCGGGGACTCGGCGCCCGGGTAGGCGAAGGTGACGTTGCGGTACTCCACCACCCCGGTAAGCGAGGCCGGAGCCTGCGGCTGCTGGGGATCGTGGATGGAGGGTTCGACACCGAGCACCTCGCCGATGCGGTCAGCACAGACGGAGGCGCGCGGGATCATCATGGCCATGAAGGTGCCCATCATGACTGCCATCAGGATCTGCAGCAGGTACTGCAGGAACGCGGTGAGGGAGCCCACCTGCATGGCTCCGGCATCCACCCGCTGGCCGCCGAACCAGAGCACCGCTGCCGTGGACAGGTGCAGGATCATGCTGATGGCCGGGAACATCAGGACGAACAGCGCCCCAATGCGGAGCGAGACGTCCGTCAGTTCCTTGTTGGCCCCGCCGAACCGTTCAGTCTCAAATGGTTCACGCACGAAGGCCCGGACCACGCGGATACCGATGATCTGCTCGCGCAGCACCGCGTTAATGCGGTCGATTTTCCGCTGCATGGAACGGAACAGCGGCATGAGTCGAACCACCAGGTAGCCCACCACCACGGCCAGCAGGGGCACGGAAACCCAGACCAGCCACGACAGGTTGATGTCCTCGCGCAGCGCCATGATGATGCCCCCGATGCACATGATGGGGGTGGCCACCATGAAGTTCAGCCCCATGAGGAGGAGCATCTGCACCTGCTGGACGTCATTGGTGCCCCGGGTGATCAGCGTCGGCGCGCCGAACGCGTTGACATCCTTGGCCGAGAAGCTGGTGACCTTACGGAACACCGCACGGCGCAGGTCCCGGCCCACGGCCATGGCGGTCCTGGAGCCGAAGTACACGCCGGCGATGGCCGCGGCCACCTGCGCGAAGGCCACCAGGAGCATCACCGCGCCGGTTCGCCAGATGAAATCGGTGTCCCCGCGTGCCACGCCCTGGTCGATGATTTGGGCGTTGAGGCTGGGCAGGTACAGCGCAGCGATGGTGGCCGCGAGCTGGAAAATAACGACAGCCAGGATGTACGGCAAATACTGTTTGGAGTACCGCCGAATGAGGGTGAGGAGCATGGACCCAACTCTAGTGATGGGCACCGACAATTGGGCCTCTCGGCCGGGATCTTTTCCGCTGGGTGGAGAGCCTGCTGAAAAGGGCCTGGAGCGAGGGCGGCGCCGGGCAGCGGAACCACTGCATGAAGAAAAGCCGCAGCCCGCTCCCGGAGGTCTTCCGGATGCGGGCTGCGGCTTTGAAGTTGCCGTGGCTTTAGCCTCGGCGGGGACGGGCTGCCGTTCCTGCCAGTGTCCCTGGCCTTACTGTCCTTGGCCCGGTTCAGAACCGGCACCGGCGGACGGTGCGTCCAGCGGGGCGGCGGCGCTGTGCCTGCCGTGGCCGGCCAGGTAGAGCGCGGCTGCTGCCTGGATTTTGCGTTCCTTCAGGAGCTTGCGCTGCACCCTGCTGAGCTCTGCCGCGGTGGCGGCCTGCTTGGCAGCCAGCTCCTGCTGGGACCGGTGCTGTTCCTGGACGTCCAGCAGCATGTTGCCCAGTGCTGCCTGCTGGCGGGTCAGCAGGTGCTGGGTTTCCTGCAGCTTCTGCAGGGTGGCGGCGGCACTGGCGATCGCGTCGGCTACCTTCTCCGCGTCGTCTGCGGACCGCAGGTCCAGGTTTTCGGAGCTGAAGCTCCGCGCAAAGACTTCCTCGAAATCCTCCGTGGCTACCCGGCCGGACGCTGCAGCGGCAGCGGCAGCACCGCCGTCGTACCTTTTGGCGGGGGCGGAACCTGCACGTGATGCACTCCGCGTGGCCATGCCCGGCCCTGCGGGGATGTCCCGGTCCGGGGCGTCACTGGAGACCATGGGCAGCTGGCCGGTCATGGCGGTCATGCCCGCTTCACCGGCAGCGTTTGCCTGCAGGGTGGCTTCGGGGGTGATGTCCACGGTCTTGCGCAGCGGCACTTCCTTGATGAAGATCACGGCGATCAGGGCAACCACGCTGACGGCGGCGGAGATCATGAAGATACCGGCCGTGGCGTCACCGTAGGCGGCGCGCATGATGTCGGCGATCGGTGCGGGCAGGTCCTTGAGGTCCAGGCTGGCGCCGCCGCCGTCACCCGAAGCCTGGATACCCAGCTTGGCAAGGCCGTCGGTGGCGAGGTCCTTGACGTGGTTGGACATGACGGCACCCAGGACGGACACGCCGATCGCACCGCCGACGGAACGGAAGAAGGCAACGGAGGCGCTGGCGGAGCCGATGTCCTTGGCCTGGACGGTGTTCTGGACGGCCAGGACCAGGTTCTGCATGAGCATGCCCAAGCCGATGCCGAAGATGCCGGTGTAGAGGCCGGTCAGCCAGAGTTCGGTGGTGTGGTCCATGGTTCCGGCGAGCGCCAGGCCGCCAATGAGCAGGACGGTGCCGCCGATCAGGAATCGCTTCCACTTGCCGTAGCGGCTGATCAGCTGGCCGGAGACCACCGAACCGATGAGGTTGCCGGCGATCATGGGCAGGGTCAGCAGGCCGGCCTCGGTAGGCGTCGCACCGCGGGCCACCTGGTAGTACTGGCCCAGGAAGGTGGAGGAACCGAACATCGCCACACCCACGGCCACGGAAGCCACGATGGCCAGGGCAGTGGTGCGCTCGGAGATGATCTTCAGCGGGATGATCGGCTGGGACACCTTGGACTCCACCAGCACCAGCAGCGCGAGCAGCAGGACGCCGCCGCCCACCATCACGGCTGACTGCCAGGACCACCAGTCGTAGTAGTCGGCCTTGCCGGCGAAGGAGACCCAGATCAGGAGCAGGCTGACACCGGAGGTGAGCAGGATGGCACCAAACCAGTCGATCTTGGCGGGGCGCTTGACGTGCGGAACCTTCAGCGTGACCTGGAGCAGGATCAGGGCGACGACGGCGAGCGGAACGCAAACGAAGAACGTCCAGCGCCAGCCGAGCGCGCTGTCCACGATGAAGCCGCCCAGCAGAGGGCCGCCGGCCGTGCCGACAGCCATCACGGCACCCATGTAGCCGGAGTACTTGCCGCGTTCACGCGGCGGAATGATGGAGCCGATGATGGCCTGTGCCAGCGCGGTGAGGCCACCCATGGCAATGCCCTGGATCACGCGGGCGGTGAGCAGGAACGGGATGCTTTCGGAGAAGCCCGCCATGACGGAGCCGCCCACGAAGATCACGATGCTCAGCTGGACCAGGAACTTCTTGTCGAACAGGTCCGCGAGCTTGCCCCAGATGGGGGTGGTGGCTGCGTTGGCCAGCAGCGCGGCCGTGATGACCCATGCGAAGTCCGTCTGGGTGCCCTTGAGCTCGGACATGATGGTGGGCAGCGCGTTCGCCACGATGGTGCTGCTGAGGATAGCGGTGAAGAAGGCAGCCAGCAGGCCGGTCAGGGCCTCCATGATCTGCCGGTGGTTCATGGGCGCGCCGGGTTCGTGGCGCTTGGACTGCCGCGATTCCTGTTTAACGGTGCGTTCGCGCTGGCGCTCCTGCTCCTGGTCCGCGGCGGCGGTGACGTTAGCCATTGATGGACTCCTGCGTTTTCTGTTCGTTGGTGGTTCCGGCCGCCCTTGCCCGGATGGAATTCTTCAGGGATGTGGTGAGCTTGTTCAGCATGGCGGCTGTTGCGGCCGCGTCATCCTCGTTCCAGTCGGAGAGGTAGGCCTGCAGCGTTTCCGCCCGGTGCCGCACCAGCTCTGCCAGCTTCTCCTTCCCGCGCGGGGAAAGCGCCAGCAGTTGGGCCCGGCCATCGTCCGGGTCCTGGGTGCGCACCACCAGGCCCGCATCCGCGAGCTCGGCCACGTGCCGACTGAGTACCGGCGGGCTGACCCCCAGGCGTTCAGCCAGGTGCGCGGCCCGGGTCTCCCCCTCGCCGATGAACTTGAGCACGCCCTGCAGGGCGATGCCGGTGTCCTGGCCTTTGACGTTAACCATGGTGACGCAGCGCAATGCGCGCTGGAGGTCATAGATATGGCTGACGAGGTCGGCTGCAGTGGCCGGTGCGACAGACATGATCCTCCCTAAAGAATTAGTTGCTGCAAGCAACTGTATCAGAAAAAGGTTGCTTAGGGAAACGAACTTATGGGGATGAAGGTTAAGCAGAAGCTCCCCCACTTCCAGCAGGAAATGAGGGAGCTCCAGGACGAAAGGGTTACGGCTTGTCGCCCAAATGGGTAGGGCTGAACATTTTCAGGAGGGTTTCAACCACGACGACGTTTGGTCCGTCCGCGGCGAACCCCGCCTTGAGCGCGTCCCCCACATCCTCCGGGGCCACCCGGGTGGCGGGCACACCAAAGGATTCCGCGAGCTTCACGAAGTCGGGCCGGGCAAGTTCGGTGGCCGTGGCTTTGCCGAACGCACCCACCATGTACTCGCGCAGGATGCCGTAGCCGCCGTCGTCCACGATCAGCCAGGTGACCGGCACGTTGTGCTGCTTGGCGGTGGCAAGCTCGGCGATTGAATACATGGACGAACCGTCGCCGGAGACCGCCAGCACCCGGCCGGGCTTTCCCAGCGTTTCCAGGCCCACTGCCGCACCGATGGCTCCGGGAAAGGCGTAGCCCAGTCCGCCGGCGCCCTGGGCCGAGTGGAACTGCCCCTGCCGGGCGTCCCAGCAGGACCAGCCCCAGTAGGCGGCGATGGTCATGTCCCAGAACGTCTGCATGTCCGCCGGCACGGCGTCACGGATATCGGCCATGAACTTCAGTTCCTTGGCCAGGTCCTGCGATTCCAGCCGGGCACGGACCTTGGCAAGGGACGCCTGCACCAGCTCTTCCGGCGTGCGCCCATGCCAGTCCGGCGCTGCAGTCCCGCTGGGCTGCAACGCCTCGTCGAGAGCCGCGAGCGCCTGGCCGGCGTCGGCTCGGATGCCCAGGCCCGGCCGGTTGGATTCGAGAACCCGTGGCTCGGCGTCGATCTGGATGATCCTGCCGCGCGGCTCGAAAGTGAAGTAGTTGGAGGTGACTTCACCCAGGGACGAGCCGACCACCACCAGGACGTCCGCGTCCTCGAGGACGTCGGTCATGTACCGGTCCTCGATCCAGGACTGCAGCGACAGCTCGTGGTTCCAGGGGAAGGCGCCGTTGCCGCCGGGCGTGCAGATCACCGGCGCGCGCAGCTTCCCGGCGATCGACAGCAGCGACTTTTCCGCCTTGCCGCGGCGGGTTCCGCCGCCGGCAATGATGGCCGGGCGCCTGGCCGTTTCCAGCCACTTCACCGCTTCGCGCACCAGCTCAATCCGCGGCGGGTTGTCCGCCGCTTCGGCCAGGGCGTCCTCCACCGGCGGAACCATGATCGGATCCAGCAGTACATTCTGGGGTATTTCCAGCCAGACCGGCCCCTGGGGCGAGGAGATGGCCTCGGTCCAGGCGTCCTGGATGGCAGACGGAATGCCCGATGCATGCTGGATCAGCCGCTGGCTCTTGGTGACGTTTGCCGCCGAGGCCTTCTGGTCATCGAGCTGGTGCAGCATGCCCTTGCGCCGCGCACCCAGGCCCTCCAGGGGAATCTGGCTGGCCACCACCACCATGGGCACGCCGGTGGCGTAGGCCTCCTGCAGTCCGGCCAGCGATGTCAGCGCCCCAGGGCCGGTGGACAGGAACAGGACGCCCACTTCGCCGGTGGCGCGGGAGTACCCGTCCGCAGCAAAGGCGCTGTTGTTCTCCACCCTGGACGAAACGAAGTGCAGGTTCCCCCGGCCCATGGCGTCGAAGAGGCCCAGGGCATGCTGGCCCGGGATACCGAAAACCGTCTTGGCTCCCAGCGCTTCGAGGGTTTCGACGACGAGGTCCCCGCCGTTGCGGGCACCGCTCCCCTGCGCGGGGGCGTCCTGTTCTGCCACGGCCCTACTCCTTGGCGGCAGCGAAGCCGGCGGGACGGCGGGTTTCCTGGCCGAGAGCCTGCGCCGCGTATCCGGTTTCCGCGCCGAAGCGGCTTCCGGGGGCGGCATTGTCCGCCATGAGGGTCACCAGTTCGTACGCCACGTGGCTGGCGGCAACGCCGGTGATCTCCGCGTGGTCGTAGGCAGGAGAGACTTCGACGACGTCGGCCCCCACCAGGTTCATGCCGCGGAATCCCCGGATAATCTCCAGGAGTTCGCGGCTGGTGATGCCGCCGGCCTCGGGGGTGCCGGTACCCGGCGCATGGGCCGGATCCAGGACGTCAATGTCCACGGAGATGTAGAGCGGGCGGTTCCCGATCCGGTCGCGGACCTTGGCCACCGTCTCCAGCACGCCCTGGTAGTAAACGTCCGCGGAGGTGACGATGCCGAACCCGAAGCGGTGGTCGTCGTCGAGGTCCTTCTTGCCGTACAACGGGCCGCGGGTGCCGATGTGGCTGATGGCCTCGGTGTCCAGGATGCCTTCCTCCACCGCCCGGCGGAACGGCGTGCCGTGCGTGTATTCGGCGCCGAAGTAGGTGTCCCAGGTGTCCAGGTGGGCATCAAAGTGGAGCATGGCAATGGGGCCGCCGGCGCGTTCGGCGGCGGCGCGCAGCAGCGGCAGAGCGATGGTGTGGTCCCCGCCCAGGGTCAGCAGCTTGCTCCCGGCGGCCGTGAGGTCCAGCGCGTTCTGCTGGATGGTCTCAATGGCGTCGTTGATGTTGAACGGGTTGACCGCCATGTCCCCGGCATCGGCCACCTGGATGTTCTCGAACGGGCTGACATCCCAGGCAGGGTTGTAGGGGCGCAGCAGACGGCTCGCTTCCCGGACGTGGTTTGCGCCAAAGCGCGCTCCCGGACGATAGGAAACACCCGAGTCGAAGGGGACGCCGACTACCGTGACGTCAGCCTTGTCCACCTGGTCCAGGCGCGGAAGGCGGGCATAAGTGGCAGCTCCGGCATAGCGGGGAATCCGGGATGAATCGATGGGGCCAAGGTTGCCGTTGGCTTCAATGCGCAGCTCTTCCAATGGAGGCCTCTCCTTCGAGGAGTTGAGGGACTTCTGTGACTGCCATCATACACCCTTGTTTTCCTTGGAGCATCAGCTGTTTACCTTCCCGGGCGGGGTGGAGCACTCCTGCCCAGTTACTCCCTGGTCTCGCCGACTCCGTTACTCGTGCCCTGCGCGAATTACCAGGTTTTGTGGCAAAGCAACCCGAGCCGCCGGGAAAGCAACTGGGCAGGAATGCAGACTGCGCCCCGCCGGGTTGTGCACATAGGGCCGGCGTCCGGTTCCAGGCCTTGCCTCACACGGTCTCAAATGATGCGGTGGACATCCTCGAATACCTGAAGCAATCCGGCGGCGTTGCCCGTTCCGGCCAACTCCTGGACGCAGGGTTCCCGCGCCGGGAACTCTTACGGCTCACAGGGCTCGGCGCCACCCAGCCCAGGCGCGGCGTCTTCGTTCTGCCCGGCTGCGACGAAGGCCTCCTCGCAGCAGTCTTGAACAACGGGAGGCTGAGCTGCGCCAGCGCTGCCGCCCACTACGGACTCTGGCTGCGCAGACCTCCCGACCGACTTCACCTCGCCTGTAATCATGGCCACGGCGATGGCTTCGTCCGGCATCGCACCGTTCGATTCCAGGGTCATCCATTCCAGCCGCTGACCGCAGTCGAAGACGTTGCGCTTCATGCATTGGGCTGCCTGCCGGCTCCAGCCTCCACCGCGATGGCCACTTCAGCTATCAGATTGCACGGCGTACCGCGCGAACTGCTCGCGTCCCAGCTCCTGGCCGACCGGTCGGGACCCGCGCTCCGCGTCCTGCGGGAACTTGACGTGCGTGCGGAATCGATCGTGGAAGTGGATGCACAGCACCTGTTCCGCGCCAACGGAATCGACTTCGAAACCCAAGTCTTCCTGCCCGGGATCGGCCGGGTGGACTTTCTACTGGACGGCTTCCTGATTGTGGAGATCGACGGCTTCGCGTTCCACTCGAAGCGGGGGGACATGCTCCGCGACCGGGAGCGAAATAACGCATCCGCCGTCAGCGGCTACGCTGTCCTTCGCTACATGCCGGAGCATATCTGGTTCGATCCCAGCAGGGTGATATCGGAAATCAAGACAGTCCGGGCGGCACGACCACGTAATCCGAACCGGTGACCGTGCAATGCTGCCCAGTTACTTCTATCCTCACAGACTGCGCCCGGCGGAATCCGGGGGAAGGAGGCGCAGTCACATCCGGGCAACCAGAGGCAACTGGGCAGGAACGCACAGCCCAAGAAAGGGCTACCGGCTCGCGGCGGGGACCAGGACCCAGAGCACCTCGACCGGCTTGTCCGTGGGGTTGACCCAGGTGTGGGGCTCGCGGCCAGGGAAGGTAACGGTATCTCCGGTGTCGAGGTCGTATTCCTCATTGGTCAGGATCAGCTTGATGGACCCCTTGATGACGTGCAGTACATCCACGTCGCAGTCCACAGCGTAGAGCTCGGACTCGCCGCGGCCATGCGGCTCGATGACGGCCTGGATGATCTGGACCCGCCGTTCCGAGCGGGCGGTCAGCAGCCGTTCCACGATGCCCTGGCCGCCCAGCGAGATCCGCGGCCCGTCGTTGCGTTTGGTCAGGTGGGTCTCCGGGGCAGCGAAAAGGTCGCCAATGGAAATGGACAGCACTTGGCACAGCGTCACCAAGGAGGCGACCGACGGCGAGGTAAGGTCCCGCTCCACCCGGCTCAGGAAACCCTTGGTCAGCCCGGTCGCGTCGGCTACCTGCTCGATGGTGAGCCGCTGGGACTGCCGGGCGGCCCGGATCCTGGAGCCGATGGCAACCGGGACATTGCTGGGCTCAACTGGCAGTGCCTTCATCTACGAACCTTTCATGGCCGGCCGCCCGGCTCCGCTCTGGAGCCATACTAGTGGCCGCCGCTTTTGTGACGCACCGGCGCCACACGGGCGATCCGCAGTCGCTCCCCTCCTTGACTGTTGCCGCCGTCACACTCTAGTCTATGGAAACTCCTGTTGCCTATAGGGCAATATCAGGAGCCGTCTCAGATCGTCCGCGGCGGTTCCGGGCGGCGTCGCCCCCGGTCCCACACCCGGCGCCCAACAGCTCCAAGGAGCCATCTATGGATGCAAGTGCCATCAACATCGCCATCGTGGTGGTGTACCTTCTCGCCATGCTGGCCTTCGGCTGGTGGGGCAAGTCCCGCACCAGGAACAACACGACTTCCTGGTTGCCGGGCGCCGTCTGGGGCCTTTCCTCTACACCGGAACCATGGCCGCCGTCGTCCTCGGCGGAGCCTCCACCGTTGGCGGCGTGGGACTCGGCTACAAATTCGGCATCTCCGGCATGTGGCTGGTGGTGGCGATCGGCGCCGGCGTCCTCCTGCTGAGCCTGCTTTTCGCCGGAACCATCCAGAAACTGAAGATCTACACGGTGTCCCAGATGCTCACCCTCCGCTACGGGAGCAGGGCAACGGAAGCCTCGGGCATCGTCATGCTCGCCTACACCCTGATGCTTTGCGCCACCTCCACCGGCGCCTACGCCACCATCTTCGTGGTGCTGTTCGGCCTGGACCGGGCGTTGGCCATTGCCATCGGCGGCGCCATCGTTCTGGTGTACTCCACCATCGGCGGCATGTGGTCCATCACCCTGGCGGACCAGGTGCAGTTCGCCATCAAGACCGTGGGCATCTTCTTCCTGATGCTCCCGTTCACCCTGAACGCGGCCGGCGGCCTGGACGGGATCCGCAGCCGGGTGGACGCCAGTTTCTTCCAGATGGATGGCATCGGCGTCCAGACGATCATCACCTACTTCGTCGTCTACACCCTTGGCCTGCTGATCGGCCAGGACATCTGGCAGCGCGTATTCACCGCCAAAACCCCCAAGGTGGCCCGGTGGGGCGGCGCGACGGCTGGCATCTACTGCATCCTCTACGGCGTGGCCGGGGCCCTGATCGGCATGGCCGCCAACGTGGCGCTGTCCAGCGTCAAGATCGCCGCCAAGGACGACGTGTACGCGGAGGTTGCCCAGAACCTGCTCCCCGTCGGCATCGGCGGCCTGGTCCTGGCGGCAGCCGTGGCCGCCATGATGTCCACCGCGTCCGGCGCCCTTATCGCCGCCGCCACCGTGGCCCGCGCCGATGTCCTGCCGTTCGTGGCCGGGTGGTTCGGCAAGAAGGTCAACACGGGCGACACCGAAAACCCGGAGCACGACGTCAAGGCCAACCGCATTTGGGTTCTCGTCCTGGGGATCCTGGCCATCGTCATTGCGATCATCACCAAGGACGTGGTTGCGGCCCTGACCATCGCCTACGACATCCTGGTGGGCGGGCTCCTGGTGGCCATCCTGGGCGGCCTCGTTTGGAAGCGCGGCACCGGCCTGGCCGCCGCGGCCTCCATGGCGGTGGGCTCCGTGGTGACTTTGGGAACCATGATCATCCTGGAAATCAACGCCAAGGCACCCCTTGACGGCGTTTATGCCAACGAACCCATCTACTACGGCCTGATCGCCTCGGCCGTTGTCTACATTGCGGCGTCACTGTTCACCCGGCCCACGGACCCCGCCGTCATGCAGGCCTGGCAGCGTCGCGTTTCGGGACAGGAACCCGAGGACGCTCCCGAGGAAGTCCTCGCCGGCCGCTGACCCTCAAAGGCAAAAACATATAACGCACGACGGCGGCACCTCCTTTCGCTTTTTGCGAAAGGAGGTGCCGCCGTCGTAAGTCCTACTCCCCTGTGTCCTAGCTCTGGGTGTCGCGGGGCTCGTCGTCATCCAGCGGGACCTCGCGGTCCTCGGCGTCGATGACCACCGGCGGCGGCTGGACCACCGGTTCTTCCTCATCGATCAACGCGTCCTCCGCGTCCCAGTCCGCATCGTCTACCGGTGCATCCTCGGCGTAATCGTAGGCGGGGTCCGCTTCCACGGCGTCCAGGTGCGGCATGTCCGGGTGCTGTCCGGTGGTGCTCATGATTCAACCTCCGTAGGTTCGCCTGACGTGCTCTTTCAGGAGGGCGCAGCCTGCGCCACACCTTCATCACAGCACCGGCCGGGCGGACGGGTCAATAGCCGCCGGGGCCTCGGGAAAAGGCCCCGGAAACCGGCACCAGGGGCCTGTGTTTTAAGGCAAACCGAAACTTTCCAGCTAGGTTTGCCAGCCAAAAAACGCCGGAAAACCGCAGTAGGCTGGCAGGGCAAAGGCGCGAAAACATGCCCTTTCCAGCCCAGGAGTACCAGTGCCGCAGCACGCCCAATCCGGTTCCCATGCCATGCCCCAGGAGGCCTCCGCAACCGTGCAAGCCCAGCCCTCGCCGTCGAACATCAAGCGGTGGCGCCAGTACCTGGCCGATGAGCGCGCCGAAGCCGCTGTCTACCGTGACCTCGCCCAGAACCGTGAGGGGGAAGAGCGCGCCATCCTCCTGGCCCTGGCCGAGGCCGAAGGCCGGCACGAAGCACACTGGCTGGCCCTGCTCGGTGAGCACGCCGGCAAGCCCAGGCGGGCCTCGGCGCGAAGCCGGTTCCTGGGATTCCTGGCCCGGCACTTCGGCTCCGTGTTCGTGCTGGCCCTTGCCCAGCGCGCCGAGGGCCGCTCCCCCTACGCCAAGGACCCCAACGCCACTCCCGCCATGGCCGCCGACGAGCAGATCCACGAGGAAGTGGTCCGTGGCTTGGCAACCCGCGGCCGCAACCGACTGGCCGGCACGTTCCGCGCGGCCGTCTTCGGTGCGAACGACGGCCTGGTCAGCAACCTGTCCCTGGTGATGGGCATGGCCGCGTCCGGCGTGGCCAGCAGCGTGGTGCTGCTCAGCGGCATCGCCGGGCTCCTGGCCGGCGCCATGTCCATGGGCGCAGGGGAATTCATCTCCGTCCGCTCCCAGCGCGAACTGCTCGCCGCCACCCGTCCGACCCAGATCACCCTGGCGGCAGCGCCCAAACTGGACCTTGAGAACAACGAACTCCTCCTGGTGTATCTGGCCCGCGGGATGTCCCGGGAAGCGGCTGAACACCGGGTTGCCGAGCGCACGGGCCAGCTGTCCTGCGACTGCGATCCCAGCCTGTCCCTGCAGCCGGAACTTGCGGAGGAAGAGGACCGGCACGAGGCAGTGGGCACGGCCTGGGGGGCCGCGTTGTCCAGTTTCTGCTTCTTCGCTTCCGGCGCCATCATCCCCATCCTGCCGTTCCTGTTCGGTATGACCGGCGTCGCGGCCCTGGTTGTCGCAGGGGCCCTGGTGGGCATTTCCCTCCTGGCGACCGGTGCCGCCGTCGGCCTGCTGTCCGGCACGTCCCCGCTGACCCGCGGCCTGCGCCAGCTGGCCATCGGCCTGGGCGCGGCTGCCATCACGTACCTGCTGGGCCTGCTGTTCGGCACGGCGGTGGGCTAGCAGCAGGCACCGGCTTTTGTGGAGGTCCTTCGGTAACGTTCAGCGTTCCCGGAGGACCTCCACTGCTTCATCCACCGTGTCCACCAGGTGGATGTAGTCCGCCATGGCCCGGCCGGCCGCAAGGCTGCGCAGCATGGGCCAGGCAGGGTACTCCTGCTCCCAGTGCTGCCGCCCCACCAGGACCATGGGAGCCACCTTCTCGCGGGCTCCGTAGTAGTTTTCGCAGGCGTCCTGGAAGATCTCCTGTACGGTGCCGGCGGCGCCGGGCAGGAAGACGATTCCACCGTGGCACAGTTCCAGCAGGATGGCCTCGCGGATGGCGTTGGCGAAGTATTTGGCGATGTGCGTGGCGAAGTAGTTGGGCGGCTCGTGCCCATAGAACCAGGTGGGGATGCCGAGCGACGGCGTCCCGCCCGGATGGCGTTCGACGACGGCGGCGGCCGCACGCGCCCACCCCGACACCGAGGGACGGAACCCGGGAACAGCGGCGAGCGTGGCCAGGGCCGCCTGCACGTCGCCGTCGGACGCCTGGCTGAGGTATGCCCCCATGTTGGCCGCCTCCATGGCACCCGGTCCGCCGCCGGTGGCCACCGAACGGCCTTCGAGGGCCAGCAGCCTGCCCAGCCGCGCCGCCTCCGCAAACTCGCGGCTGCCGCGCGGCGCTGCGTGTCCGCCCATCACGCCGACGATGGACCGGCGGGCCCACGTTCCGGAGCGGGTCAGCTCATCCAGCGCGTCCCCGATGGCATGGTCGTGCAGGGCGGAGGCCAGGGTTGAGTCAACACGGTGCCGCTGGCCGGGCTGGATGCTCCAGTGGTAGATGCGCGCGTCCGGCACCTCCTCGTACGGGGACGTGGCCAGCCCGGCGTACAGCTCAGCCGGGGAATACAGGGCGGCCCGGTAGGGATCGAACGGGACGCCTTCCAGCCTGGGAAAGATCAGGGCCCCGCGGCTCCGGAGGTAGCCATCCATGCCGTCGTCAAAGATGCAGCCCAGGAACATTGCACCCTCGACGCTCACGCTTTTCAGTTCGGCCGAGCGGCCCCGCAGGTCCAGGGACTGCGCATGCCAGCCGTGCAGGTTGACGGCGCCGCCGGCCACCAGGCGGTCGAAGCTGGCCAGGTCTTGGACTTCCAGTGTGCGCGGGCGGGGACCAAGGCTTCCGGCGAAATTCATGGTTGCTGCCCCGCGTTGCCAATCAGCGAAGTCCTGGTCATGGAGCCAGCCTAGCCACCCAAGGCAAAACACGGGGCCGGACCCGCCCGTCCGGTTGATGCCGGAAAAGCGGGTCCAGCCCCGCGGTGCGTGGCGGCCTGATGTTGCTAGGCGCCGACCTTTGCCGGCACTTCACCGTCGCGGAAGTGCGCTTCGAGGTCCTCGAGCGAGTGGCCCTTGGTCTCCGGGACGAACTTGGCCACGAAGGCCACGGATGCGAGGTTGACCAGGACGAACAGGCCGAAGGTGCCCGTGGAGCCGAGCGCGTTGACCACGATGGGGAACAGGAAGGAGATGGCGGCGTTGACGGTCCAGAGGGCGAAGACCGCGATGCCCATGGCGAAGCCGCGGATGGCCAGCGGGAACATCTCGGAGAGCAGGAGCCAGACGCAGGTGCCGATGAAGCACTGGACGAAGGCCACGAACAGCATCATGGCTGCCAGGATGGTGTAGCTGGCCAGGTCCGACTGCGGCAGGAGGAAGACGATGGCCAGCAGCGCCTGCGAGCCCACTACGCCGGAGAAGCCGATGATCAGCATCCTGCGGCGGCCGACGAAGCCCAGCAACCAGATGCCCAGGATGGTCATGAGTACTGAGGTGACGCCCACGCCGATGGTTGCCACGAGCGAGGCGCTGACGCCAAGCCCGCTCTTTTCAAGGATGGTGGGGGCGTAGTAGTTGACGGTGTTGATGCCGGTGGCCTGCTGGACAACGGCCAGGCCGATGCCGATCCAAAGCAGGCGCCGCATCCAGGGGTTGTTCTTCAGGTCGCGGAGGGCGTGGCCGCGTTCCTCCTTGGCAGTGCGGGCTGCCAAGGCAATTTCCTCGAACTCGGCGGCTGCCTCCTGCGGGCTGCGGCTGAGGTTCAGGACGCGGCGGCTGTCTTCGAGCCGGCCACGGATGGCGTACCAGCGGGGTGACTCGGGAAGCATCAGCATACCTGCGAGCAGTGCCAGCGCGGGAACGGAGGCGATGCCCAACATGGAGCGCCAGACCTCGTTGTCGTGGATCAGCGCGTCCAGGAGGGCGTTGATGGCAAACGCGAGCATCTGGCCGGTCACGATCATCAGCTCATTGATGGTCACCATGCGGCCGCGAAGGTGGGCCGGCGCCATTTCCGCCAGGTACAGCGGGCAGGTCACGGCGGCAGCGCCCACGCCCAGGCCAAGCACGATGCGGGCGGCAATCATGAAGGTCACGTTCGGTGCCAGGGCGCAGCCCATGGCGCCGAGCAGGAACAGGAGGGCGCAGACAAGCAGGGAGCCGCGGCGGCCCAGCTTGTCTGCCATGCGGCCGCCGGTGAGGGCGCCGACGGCGGCACCGGGGAACAGCAGGGCGCTCACCACGGTTGCTTCCTCGACGGCGGTCATGTTGAGGGAGTCGTTCATGTACAGCAGGGCGCCGGAGATGACGCCGGTGTCGTACCCGAAGAGCAGGCCGCCCAGGGTGGAGATGACTGTGAGCCGGGCGAGGTAACCGCGGCGCTGGGTGCCGGACGGGCTCTGGGTTTGTTTCTGCAACAGCATTGTTGCCTCTCAAATTCTCTCGGGGACCGGCGGGCCGGTCAGGAATGTGATGCGTGCCACTGACTTTAGAGCGCTCTAATACCCGGCGTCAATAGAAAGTCTTAATGTCAGCACAATTTAATTCCGCCCGTGTTCCAGCGCCGCAGGGCCGGCACCCTTGACCCTCGGGGCGCGCCTGCTACGATCAAGGAAGGAAGTATGTCCTATCAAGCGAACATATAGCGGCAAAGTGCCTGCAGGCGCCCCTCTCCCGACCGGACGGCGCGCATCGACGGAAGACAAGGGAACGCATCGTGGCGAACAACCTGGGACTCAGCATCGACCGTTCCTCCCCCGTACCCTTGTACCACCAGGTGGTCCAGGGCATCGAAGCGGCGATCTACAGCGGAGCACTGGAGCCCGGCAGCCGGCTGGACAATGAGATCGACCTCGCAGCCCAGCTCAACCTGTCCCGTCCCACCATGCGCAAGGCCATGGACGAACTGGTCCGGTCCGGACTGCTGGTGCGCAAGCGCGGTGTAGGCACTCAGGTGGTTTCCAGCCAGGTCCGCCGCCCGCTGGAGCTGTCCAGCCTCTATGACGACCTCACGAACAACGGGAAAAAGCCCACCACCGAGGTCCTGAGTTTCTCGCATGTAGACGCCGATGACGCCACCATCGCCACCCTGCAGTTGCCCGCGGGCTCCAAGGTGTACCACTTCACCCGGCTCCGCAAGGTGGGCGGCAAGCCACTGGCCCTCATGGAGAACTGGGTGCGCGACGACATTGCCGACATGGATGAGGCAATGTTGCAGGCCGAAGGCCTTTACTCCATCCTTCGCCGCGGCGGCGTGAACTTCCGGCTGGCCACCCAGCGCATCGGGGCCAAGACCGCCGATGACTATCAGGCCTCCATGCTGGACACCGCCGCCGGGTCTGCGCTGGTCACCATGGAACGCACCGCGGTGGACGATACCGGCCGGCGCGTTGAAACCGGCCACCACGTGTACCGCGCCGATTCCTACAGCTTTGAAATGACTCTCGTACAGCGATAATCCAAGGAGCCAACTCCATGACCAACTGGGTATACCCCCTGGGCACCGCAGCCGACGGTAAATGGGACGTCTCGATCGGAACCTCCGATTCCTCCCTCAGCGTGGACGGCTGGGCCCACACGGGACTGAAGGTGGCCACCCTGGCCGCGGGCGCCGCCGTCGAACTTCCCGCCGCGGACGAGGAACGCATTGTGGTTCCCCTCAAGGGGTCCTTCACCGTGACCGTCGACGGAACGGACTACCCGTTGGAAGGCCGCGCCTCCGTATTCTCGGGCCCCAGTGACGTGCTGTACTCCGGTACCGGGCGCGCCGTGGGCATCAGTTCAGCGGACGGCGGCCGCGTCGCCGTGGCCACCGCGCCCGCGAAAGAGTCCTACCCCACCCGCCTGGTGTCCGCCGCCGAAACCCCGGTGGAACTGCGCGGCGCAGGCAACTGCTCACGCCAAGTCCATAACTTTGGCACGCCCGCGGCGCTGGAAGCCGACCGCTTCATCGTTTGCGAGGTCCTCACGCCTGCCGGGAACTGGTCGTCCTACCCTCCGCACAAGCATGACGAGGAGAAGGACGGCGAGACTTCCCTCGAGGAGATCTACTACTTCGAGACCCAGGTGGCCTCGGGCTCCGGCGCACCCGCCGACGCGGACGCCATGGGCTACCAGCGCGTCTACGCCTCCGACGATCGCCCCATCGACGTCGCGGCCGAGGTGCGCACCGGAGACGTTGTCCTGGTCCCCTACGGCTGGCATGGCCCTGCCATGGCGGCGCCGGGGTACGACCTCTACTACTTGAACGTGATGGCCGGCCCCGGGCCGGTGCGCGAGTGGCTGATCAGCGACGACCCGCACCACGGCTGGGTCCGGCAGACCTGGGAAAGCCAGAATATCGATCCCCGGCTGCCGTTCGGGGCCTGACACGGGCGGCCCAGGCTCGGCGGACTGGCGGCAGCGGGCTGGCATAGTGGGTTTTTGTGAAACAGACTACCCCTTCCCCACGGTCGGTGACCATGGAGGACGTGGCACGCGATGCTGGAGTGAGCCGCGCCCTGGTGTCCCTGGTGATGCGCGAGTCCCCCAACGTTTCTCCCGCAAAGCGGACGGCGGTGCTGGAAAGCGCTGCCGCCCTGGGCTACTCCCCCAACAGATTGGCCAGCCGGCTGGCAAGCCACCAGACCAAAACCGTAGGCGTCCTGTTCCTCGACCTGCACAACTCCGTCTTCGCCGACATCTATGACGGCATCACGGAAGGCCTGGCGGGCAGCGGCAACCAGGTGATGGTCGCCGTCGGCTCCGCCGACCCCGGAACCGAACTGGAGGCCGTGCGCTCCTTCGTGGACCTGCGCGTCGATGGCGTGCTGCTGGCCGGGTACACCGGCACCTCCGCGGAACTGGCCGCGGCGCTGCGGGGGACGCCCGCCGTCGTCATCACCCGGCAGATGGAGGTCGACGGCGTTGATTCGGTCTTGACCGACGACTTCCGTTCCGGCGCACTCGCGGTAGAGCACCTGTACCACCTGGGGCACCGGCGGATCGCGCACTTCGACATCTCCGATTGGCTCCCTTACGCGGACCGCCGCAACGGGTACCTGCACGCCATGCAGGAGTTCGGCCTGGAACCACAGCTGGTCCACAGCGACATGACCGAACGCGGGGGCCGGGCCGTGATGGAGCAGTTCCTGGATTCCGGCGCCACGCTCCCCACCGCAGTCTTTGCGCATAACGACCTGACCGCCATCGGCATCATGGAAGCGCTGGTGTCCCGCGGGCTCTCCATTCCGGGCGATATGGCGGTGGTGGGCTGCGACAACATTGAGGCGGGAGCCTCGCCGCTGGTTGCCCTGACGTCGATCGACCAGCACGCCGGGGAACTGGGCCGACTGGCGGCCCAAACCATGCTGGACCGGATTGCCGGTGCTGCAGGACCGGCCGCCACCCGGAAGCTGGAGCCGGCCCTGATGGTGCGCCGCTCCTCGGATCCTGCCGCCTAGCGGCTTGCCAATTCCGCCGCCGTTTCCTGCATGTGGGCCCGCCCATGCCCTTCGCTGCGCTTCGCGCCTGCCGCGGCGAAGGCCATGACGGCCAGGCCCGCAAGGGTGATCAGTGCGCCGGCCCAGATGGGTGAGGTGTAGCCGAATCCGGCGGTGATGGTGACGCCGCCCAGCCAGGCACCCAGGGCGTTGCCCACGTTGAAGGCGCCGATGTTGGCGCCGGAAGCGAGCGTGGGAGCCGCTGGGGCGTACTTCTTCACGCGCATCTGCAGGCCCGGCACGGTGGCAAAGCCAAAGCCTCCCATGAGCACCAAGGAGATGACCGTCAGGACGGGATTGGCGGCCGTGAGGGCAAACGCCACCAAGACCACTGTCAGCGCGGCGAGCACCACCAGGAGCGTCCGGTCCACATTGCGGTCGGCGGCCTTTCCACCCAGGGTGTTACCCGCAAAGAGGCCCACGCCGAAGAGAATGAGCAGCCACGGCACCGCGGAAGCGCTGTAACCGGATACTTCGGTGAGGGTGTAGGCGATGTAGGTGAACGCGCCGAACATCCCGCCGAAGCCCAGGATGGTGACGATGATGGACAGCCATACCTGTCCGGAGCGGAAGGCGCGGAGTTCGGAGCGGAGGCTGCCCGCCTCTTCCGTTGCGCCGGCGGACTTGGGTACAAGCGCCAGGATACCGGCGAGCGCGGCTACGCCAATCACGGTTATGGCCCAGAAGGTGGCGCGCCACCCGGCCGCCTGGCCCAGCAGCGTGCCGAAGGGCACACCCAGAACGTTGGCCGCGGTCAAACCCGTAAACATCAGCGCGATGGCGCCGGCCTTCTTGCTAGGTGGGACCATTCCCGCCGCCACCACGGCCCCGATCCCGAAGAAGGCGCCGTGCGAAAGTGCTGCAATGACCCGGCCCAGCATCATGGGCCAGTATCCGTCGGCCGTCGCGGAGAGCAGGTTGCCGGCAATGAACAGCACCAGCAGGGCGGCCAGCACAGGTTTGCGCTCGAAGCGCGTCACGGCAGCCGTCAGCCCCAAGGCCCCCACCACCACGGAAAGGGCGTAGCCGGAGATGAACCAGCCCGCCGACGCTTCACTGACCCCAAAGTCGGCCGCGACCTGCGGGAGGAGGCCGGCAATGACGAATTCGGTAAGTCCAATGCCAAACCCGCCCAGGGCGAGTGCTATCAGGCCAACAGGCATGCGAATGCTCCTTTGAGCTGTAAGTGTGGTTGTTCCCCTGAAGGGATAACGCCTAAGATAGTTGCAGGCGCGGCATTTATTGTTGCACATGCAAATATCCCGCGCAAGCAACTATCTATTTTCGGGCTACCGGTTGCTCCTCCCGGAGCCAACCCGTAAGGAGCAAGCATGGGCATTAGGGACGACGCAGTCGAGGTCCGCGCGCAGGGCTGGCGTACCCTCGCGGCCCTGCACGGGCTGATTGAAAACGAACTGGAACGCTCCCTCCAGGCAGAGTCGAAGCTTTCCGTGGTGGAGTACACGGTCCTTGATGCCCTTAGCCGGCAGGACGGGTGGCACATGCGGATGCAGCAGTTGGCCCGCGCTACCGCCCTGAGCCCAAGCGCCACCACCCGCCTGGTGAACCGGCTGGAGGACCGCGGCCTGCTGACCAGGATCCTGTGCGACGACGACCGCCGGGGCATTTACACCGAACTGACTGGCAGCGGGAGCAGTTTGCTCGCGGAAGCGCGGCCGGTGCACGACGCCACCTTGGAGCGTGCCCTCGAGGAGGCAATGGCCATTCCGGAGCTGGCACCGCTGGTGGACGCACTCCCCAAGCTGCATGCAGCATCCTGACCGGAGCCACTTAGCCTCCGGACAGCTGGCTGGACCCCTACTTCGGCCATCTTTTCCGACCATCCAGGCGCGGACGCACAAACCTATTGACAGGACATACGTACATACCTAGTCTTTGAGTAGTTTCGATTAGAGCGCTCTAAAGCATGCGGAGTCGGCGCTGAACAACGGAAGAAGGTATTGGTATGAAACTCGGCGTCTACAACGCGATCCTCCACGACCGACCCCTCCCTGAAGCCTTGAAGGTTATTGCGGATCTGGGGTTGACGGGCATCGAGATCAACACGGGGGGTTTCCTGCCCCCGGTGCACGTTCCGACGATGGAACAGATCCTCGAAAGCGACGCAGCCCGCGACGACTTCCTTGCGATTTTTGAAGGCACCGGGGTGTCCATCGCCGGCCTGAACTGCAACGGCAACCCGCTGCACCCCAGGCCCGAAATTGGCGGCAAGCATGCCGAGGACATCCGTCGCTCCATCCGTTTGGCCCAGCGCCTTGGCCATGACCGGGTGGTCACCATGTCAGGCCTCCCGGGCGGCGAACCAGGTGCAACCGTGGTGAACTGGGTGGTCAATGCCTGGAACTCAGCAGCCCTTGACGTACTGGATTATCAGTGGGAAGTTGCGGCGAAGTTCTGGCGGGAAACGGACCGCCTTGCAGCAGACCACGGGGTCAAAGTGGCCCTGGAACTCCATCCCCAAAATATTGTGTTCAACACCGCCGATGTCCGTAAACTCATCGAGCTCACTGGCGCCACCCATGTTGGGGTCGAATTGGACGCCTCGCACCTGTTTTGGCAGCAGATGGACCCGGTGGCCGTGGTACGCGAACTCGGGCCTCTTGTCTTCCAGGCCGCGGCCAAAGACGTCCGGATCAACTCCGGCAACGCCGCCTTGTACGGCGTACTGGACAACAGCTTCCGCCGCCTTTCCCCGGATGAAAACCGCACCAACCTCGGCGGAGACGAATGGGTGAATGATTGGCCCAAGGACTCCGCTTGGGATTTCGTGGCCCTGGGGCGCGGCCATGACACTGCGTACTGGACCGAGTTCCTGCGCGCACTGCACGAGGTGGATCCGAACATGCTGGTCAACATCGAGCACGAGGACGTCTCCCTTGGACGGATCGAGGGGCTCAAGGTTGCTGCGAAGGTCCTGAAGGACGCTGACGCGGCTCTCTCAGCGTCCTTCGACCCTGCCTGACAATCCCGGCACCAACAACAGGAGGGGCGGCGCGTTTTTGCGCCGCCCCTCCTCATGTTTAACCGGACAACGCCACAACGAAACTGACCGCGGAAACGAGCCACACCCCCTTGAGCGATGCTCAAGGGGGTGTGGGGTGGGTGTGGGGTGGTGGAGCGGGCGTGGTTATGGCTTGGCTGGCCGTACCGTCAGTGAACTGCGGCCCCGGCCGCTTGGGACTTGCTGCCTGCAACGTTCTTGAAGTAATGCTCCAGGTCCTCCAGGCTCTTGTCCTTGGTTTCCGGAACATACTTGGCGGCGAAGGCGATGGCACCCACGCCAAGGACGGCGAACACGAAGAACGTGTTGGAGATGCCGATAGCGGCCAGCAGCTGCGGGAAGCCGAACCCGATCAGGAAGTTCACGATCCACAGCAGGAAGGCCGAAGCGCCCATGCCCAGGCCACGGATCTTGAGCGGGAAGATTTCCGAGAGCATCAGCCACGTCACCGGGGAGATGGCGCCCTGCTGGAACGCCAGGAACGTCACGGTGAGCGCCAAGATGACGAAGCCCCTGGCTGTGCCTTCCGGCAGGATCATGGAGAAGAGGCCGATGAGCAGCAGCGCCGTCGTCGTGCCTGCCTGGCCGGTGATCAGCATCCGGCGCCGGCCCACCTTGCCCAGCAGCCAGATGCCTACAAAGGTGGCCAGGACCGAGATCACGCCGTTTGCGATGTTGGCTGTCAGTGCCGCTTCCCGGCCGAAACCGGACTGCGAGAGGATCTGGGTTCCGTAATACATGATTGAGTTCACGCCGGTGATCTGTTGGATCACCGCGAGGCCCAGGCCTACCACGAAGATTCGGCGCAGCCACGGGATGCCCAGGTCCTTCCATGAGCCCATCTTGGACTTGTAGTCCTCCACGGCCATGGCCTTGACTTCCTCGAACTCCTTCCGCGCCTCTTCCTGGGACCGGATGCGCTGCAGCACACCCAGCGTCTCGCCGAAGCTGCCGATCGAAGCCAACCAGCGTGGGCTCTCGGGCATGAAGTTCATCCCGATCCACAGTGCAATGGCGGGCAGGGTGGCGATGACCAGCATCCAGCGCCAAATGCCGTGGGACTCACCGAACGAGTTGCCCAGGTAGGCATTGAAGATGAAGGCCAGCAGCTGCCCGGTGACGATCATGAGTTCGTTCTGGGTGACGATCCGGCCACGCCGGTTGCTCGGCGAAACCTCGGCCAGGTACACCGGTACGGTCACCGACGCGCCGCCCACCGCGAGGCCCAGGATGAAACGGGCCGCAATCATCACTTCCGTGTTGGGCGAGAACGTGCAACCCAGGGTCCCCACAAGGAAGATGACGGCCAGCACCATGATCATCCGGCGCCGGCCGTTGCGGTCCGCGAGACGTCCGCCGAACAGGGCGCCGAAGGCCGCGCCGAACAGCAGGGACGAAGTCACCAGGCCTTCGGTCAGCGGGGTGAGGCCCAGGTCCTCCTGCATGTACGGCAGGGCGCCGTTGATCACGCCGGTGTCGTAGCCGAACAGGAGGCCGCCAAAGGTGGAAATGATGGTGACGGTCCGCAGCGCCCGCTTGTGGTTGCCGGGTTTCGCCCCGGTATGCGCGGGAGAACTCATACGCTTACCTTCTGGACGTACTGCTTCATGGTCTCCAGCTGGTAGCGGGAGACGTCTTCGGCGTTCTCGTCCTCGGCGAAGACGCTGGACACCATCACCGTGTCCTCGCGGTCCAGGAAGCCGATCTCCTTCAGGCCGCCGAAGAACTCATCCCAGTTGACGTCGCCGTCGCCGATCTTCAGGTGCTGGTGGACACGGACCGGATTGCCCGGCGGGTTGGTGATGTAGCGCAGGCCGTGGGAGGCGTGGTGGTTCATGGTGTCCGCCACGTGGACCAGGCGCAGCTTGTCCCCTGCTGCACGCATGATGTCCAGCGGGGAGTTCTTCATGTGGAAGCTGTGCGAGGCCACGTAGACCATGCCCACGTTCTTGGAGTTCACGCCGCGGATCACGCGGATGGCGGCAAGGCCTTCCTCGACGAAGTCGTCGGGGTGCGGGTCAATCAGCAGGTCAATGCCTTCGTGCTCGATGATGGGCAGCAGTTCCTCCATGGAGCGGTAGAACGCGCGCTCGGATTCCTCGGCCTTTTCGGGGCGGCCGCTGAATTCGGTGTTCATGGTGCTGACGCCCAGGTCCACGGCGATCTGGATGGCGCGCTTCCAGTAGCGGACAGCTGCCTCGCGGGCGTCCTCGTCCGGCCCGGACCAGCGGAGCACCGGCAGGACGGAGGCAATTTCGATTCCGGCGTCCCGGCAGGCCTTCTTGAGCTGGCCCACCAGTTCATCGTCCGCCTTCGGATGGTTGAAGAACGGGATGAAGTCCGCGTGCGGGGTCATCTGCATGTACTTGTAGCCGAGGTCCGCCACCACCTTGGGGAACTCGAGCAGGCTGTGCGAGTGGTGGAACGGGGTGGGATCAAGTGCGATTTTCACGTAAACACTCCATTGTGGCTCAAAAGGTATGGAGACACGAAAGGGGACGGATGGCTCCGTCCCCTTTCCGGTCTTACTTGTAGAGGTCGGGCTTTGCGTTCAGCTTCACGGCGACCTTTTCGCCGTTCTTCTGCGCTTCGACGCCTGCTTCGCAGCACGCAGCGGTGGCGTACCCGTCCCAGGCGGAGGGGCCGCCAATCTCACCCTTAAGTGCCGCGTCCACCCATGACTGAATTTCGACGTCGTAAGCGGCGCCGAAGCGCTCTTCGAAGCCGGGCGTGACGTTGCCGCCCCAGCGGCCCGAGCTGCGGGTGTAGGGGCCCTTGTCGCCGCCGATGCTGACGATGCCGTCTTCGAAGGAGGCCTGGGTGGCCACCTCGTAGCCGAACTTGGCGTTGACGTAGATTTCGACGTCGGCAAGGACGCCGGACTCGGTTTCGACCAGGACGTGCTGGGGGTCGTGCTGGCCGTTGGGAGCGTTCCGGGTGGCCTTGCCCAGGCGGACCTGCACGCTGGTGATTTCCTCACCGGTGAAGTAGCGGATCGCGTCGAACTCATGGACCACGGAGTCGTTGATGAGCATCTCGTTGGTGAAGCCCTCGGGGGTGCTCGGGTTGCGGTGCTGGTGGTGCAGCATCAGCAGTTCACCCAGTTCGTGGTTGCGGATGATCGAGCCCAGGGTGGCGTATTCGGCGTCGAAGCGGCGCATGAAGCCCACCTGGATGCGCTTGTGGCCCAGTGCCACCTCGGCTTCGACGATCTTCCAGGAGGATTCGGCGTCGGGCGTGAGGGGCTTTTCGCACAGGATGGGGATGTCCTTGGCGAGGGCTTTGAACAGGATGTCCTCGTGCAGGAAGCCGGGAGTGGCGATGAGGACGGCGTTGACGTCGCCGTTGTTGAGGGCCTCTTCGGCGTCGGCCAGGGCCACGGCTCCGGGGATGCCTTCAATGGCGGCCTGGGCGCGGGCGAGGTCGACGTCGACGACGGCGGCAACTTCGGCTCCGTGGATGCGCTTGTTGAGGCGCTGGATGTGGTCGGCGCCCATGCGGCCTGCGCCGATGACGGCGACGCGGAGGTTTTCAGTCATTGTTCTGGTCCTTTTGGTGTCTGGAACGGATTAGCTGACGGCGGTGCGGGAGCCGCAGGACAGCAGGTAGTTGCGGGTGCGCTTGGCGATGGGCATGGGAACGTCGAAGGCCACGGGGTACATGTCCTGCTCCACGATGCCGAAGATGGGACGGTTCAGGGCTTCCACAGCTTCGACGACCGCGCGCAGGTCGGGCAGGCCGTTGGGCGGTTCGGTCATGACGCCGGCCAGGTTGGCGGCGGCCCACGTCATGTTGTCCTCGTTGACCTTCTTGAGGATCTCCGGGTTGATCTGCTTCAGGTGCAGGTAGCCGATCCGGTCCGGATAGTTCTTGATCAGGTCCAGGCTGGACGCTCCGCAGTACTCAGCGTGTCCGGTGTCCAGGCAGAGGTTCAGGTACTGCGGGTCTGTGGCGCCGAGCAGGGTCTCGATGTCCTGCTGCGCGCCAACGTGGGAGTCGGCGTGCGAGTGGAACTGCTGCTTCAGGCCGAAGTCCTCCAGCAGGGTCTTTCCCAGGCGGTTGTGGCCCGCGAACAGATCGTCCCATGCCTTTTCGCTCAGGGTGCCGCTCTCCACTGCCTCGCCCGTGACGTCGTCCCGCCACATGGCAGGGATGACCACGATGTGCTCGCCGCCCATTGCTGCCGTCAGTTCGGCGACCTTGCGGGCCGGCTCCCAGGCCGTCTCCCAC
Organism: Arthrobacter sp. E1SS-5; assembly: GCF_057073715.1. Lineage (NCBI taxonomy): Bacteria > Bacillati > Actinomycetota > Actinomycetes > Micrococcales > Micrococcaceae > Arthrobacter > Arthrobacter sp. E1SS-5. Next base: position 863,435 of record NZ_CP172703.1, on the reverse strand, counting down.
TGGTCCAGGCCGCGGTGGAACGCGGTGAAGACGGTGCCGGCGGAAATCTGCAGGTCGCGCTGCTTCAGTTCCTCTGCCAGCCGGGTGGGATCGGTGGGAAGGTAGCCGTAGGGACCCAGTTCGATCCACTTGTAGCCGGATTCGGCCACCTCGTCGAGGAAGCGTTCCCACGGGGTCTGCTTGGGGTCGTCCGCGAACCAGACACCCCATGAGTCCGGCGCCGTGCCGATGATCAGCTTGTTCTCAGTCATGACAGCGTTGTCTCTCTCTTTGCGGGCGCGGGGACTAGTTGGAGGGGAAGTTGTAGGAGGCGCCGGAGGCGTGGTGGGTTTCGGGCCAGCGGGAGGTGACCACCTTGCCGCGGGTGTAGAAGCTCACGCCTTCGGGTCCGTAGATGTGCTTGTCGCCGAAGAGGGAGGCTTTCCAGCCGCCGAAGGAGTGGTAGGCCACGGGGACGGGCAGGGGCACGTTGATGCCAATCATGCCCACAGTCACCGAACGCTGGAACTTGCGGGCAGCGGCTCCCGAGGAGGTGAAGATGGCGGTGCCGTTGCCGTAAGGGTTGGCGTTGATCAGCGTGATGCCCTCTTCCAGGGTGTCCACGCGGACCACCACGAGGACGGGTCCGAAGATCTCTTCTTTGTAGGCGGTCATTTCGGTCTTGACGTGGTCGATCACGGTGGGACCGACCCAGAAGCCGTTCTCGTGGCCGGGGACCACGAGGTCGCGGCCGTCCACGACCATGGCGGCGCCGGCGGTTTCGGCTTCGGTCACGATCTTGACGATGCGTTCCTTGGAGGCGGGGGTGATGACCGGGCCCATTTCGGCGTCGGGTTCGGTGCCGTTGTTGACCTTGACCGCTTCGGCCCGTTCCTGGACTTTGGCGACCAGGGCGTCGGCGGCGTCCCCGACGGCGACGGCGACGGAGATGGCCATGCAGCGTTCGCCTGCTGAGCCGAACGCGGCGGCTGCAAGGTGGTCGGCGGCGTTGTCCAGGTCGGCGTCGGGAAGGATGATGGCGTGGTTCTTCGCCCCGCCCAGGGCCTGGACGCGCTTGCCGTGCTGGGTGGCGGTTTCGTGGACGTACTGCGCGATCGGGGTGGAACCAACAAAACTGATGCCGTCCACGTCCGGGTGGGTGAGGAGCCCGTCGACGGTTTCCTTGTCGCCGTGGAGGACCTGGAACACACCATCGGGCAGGCCGGCTTCCTTCCAGAGCTTGGCCAGCAGCAGGGAGGCGGAGGGGTCCCGTTCGGAGGGCTTGAGGATGAAGGCGTTGCCGGTGGCGATCGCCATCGGGGCCATCCACAGCGGCACCATCACGGGGAAGTTGAACGGGGTGATGCCGGCGACGACGCCGAGGGGTTCGCGGAAGGAGAAGACGTCGATGCCGGTGGAGACCTGGTCCGAGTAATCGCCCTTGAGCAGGGTGGGGATCCCGCACGCGTACTCCACCACTTCCAGGCCGCGGCCGATCTCGCCCTTGGCGTCGGAGAGGACCTTGCCGTGCTCGGCGGTGACCAACTGGGCCAGTTCGTCAACGTGCGCGGCAACAAGTTCGCGGAACTTGAACAGCACGGCGGTGCGCTTGGCCAGGGAGATGTCACCCCAGGCATCGGCGGCCTTGCGGGCGGCGGCGACGGCGGTGTCCAGGTCGGCCCGGTTGGCCAGGCGCAGTTCGCCGGACACGGCACCGGTGGCCGGGTTGTACACGCTCGTGGTGCGGTCGCCTTCACCGGCGGTCTCGGCGCCGTTGATGAAGTGGTTGATGACCGTGGTTTCGGTGGTGGTGGCAGTCATGGGACTCTTCCTTGAGTAGTGAAAAAGTATGGTTAGCCCAGCAGTTTGCGCTGGCGTGACTTGTGGTCGACGTAGGTCTGGAACGCCTGCTTGGTGGACTCCAGTTCGGAGACCTGTGAGACGGGGACGTCCCACCAGGACTCGGAGGACGGCGCGTCCAACAGGGGGTCGGATTCGACGTGGATCAGGATCGGTCCGCTGTTTTCCGGGGCGGCCTTGGCGTCGCGGATAGCCTGCTCCAGTTCAGCGATGACCTTCTCCCCCGGTTCGATCCGGATGACCTTGACGCCCAGGGACTCGGCGTTCAGGGCCAGGTCCACGGGCAGGGTCTCGCCCTCGTCGAAGCTGTGCTGCTCCTCGTTCAGCGCCCGGTACTGGGTACCGAACCGCTGCGAGCCCAGGGACTCGGACAGGGAGCCGATGGAGGCGTAGCCGTGGTTCTGGATCAGGACCACGATCAGCTTGATGCGCTCGGCGACGGCGGTGACCAGTTCGGTGTGCATCATCAGGTAGGAGCCGTCCCCCACCATCACGACGACGTCCCGCACCTGATCGCCCGACGCGCCTGCCGCCGTCGTGCTTTGCGCTTCGGCGATCGCTGCACGCTTGACGCCCAGGCCGCCGGGGATTTCGTACCCCATGCAGGAGTAGGCGTACTCCACGTGGTAGCCGAACGGGTCGCGGACCCGCCACATCTTGTGCAGGTCACCGGGCAGCGAGCCGGCGGCGCAGATGACGACGTCCCGGGCATCCATGGCCCGGTTGGTGGCGCCGATGATCTCGTTCTGCGCCGGCAGCGGGGTGTAGCGGGTGTCGAAGGCCTCGTCCACGGTGGTGTTCCAGCGCTTCTTCTCGGCTTCGATCTCCTGCTCCAGGTCGGCGCCGACGCGGTAGCCGCCCAGGGCTGCGTTGAGCTTGACCAGGGCCTTGCGGGCGTCGGCGACGATCGGCAGGTGCGTGCCGTGCTTGTACGCGTCGATCGGGGCGACGTTGATGTTCACGAACTTCACGTCCGGGTTCTGGAACGCGGTCCGGGACGCGGTGGTGAAGTCCTCGTAGCGGGTGCCGATGCCGATGATCAGGTCAGCCTCGGCGGCGATGGCGTTGGCCGCCGTCGTGCCGGTGGAGCCGATGGCGCCGAGGGAGAACTTGTGGTCCCAGGGCAGGACGCCGACGCCGGCCTGTGTGTTGCCCACCGGAATCCCGGTCAGCTCGGCCAGTCTGGCCAGTTCCTCGTTGGCGAAGGCGTAGAGGACGCCGCCGCCGGCGATGATCAGCGGACGTTTAGCGGCGCGGATGGCTGCGGCGGCGCGGGCGATGTCCTCGTCGTCCGCGTCGGGGCGGCGGATCCGCCACTCCCGCTCGGCCAGGAACTCCTCCGGGACATCAAAGGCTTCGGCCTGGACGTCCTGCGGCAGCGAAATCGTGACAGCGCCGGTCTCGGCCGGGTCGGTCAGGACACGCAGGCCGTGGTGGAACGCGGAGAACAGCTGCTCGGGCCGGGTCACCCGGTCAAAGAACTTTGACAGCGGCCGGAACGCGTCATTGACGGTGATGTCGTACGCGTACGGCTGCTCAAGCTGCTGCAGGACAGGGTCCGCGGCGCGGGTGGCGAACGTGTCCGAGGGCAGCAGCAACACCGGCAGGCGGTTGGTCGTCGCCAGCGCGGCACCCGTCAGCAGGTTGGACGAGCCCGGGCCAATCGACGTGCTGACCGCATAGGTCTGGCGGCGGCGGGTGTGCCTGGCATACCCGACGGCCTGGTGCACCTGGGCCTGTTCGTTCCGGCCCTGGTAGTACGGCATCAGGGTGGGATCCTGCTGCTGGTACTGCTTCAGGGCCTGGCCCACGCCGGCCACGTTGCCGTGCCCGAAAATACCGAACGTGGCCGGGATCAGCCGTTCCCGGTACTCGACGCCGCCCACCGAGTCCACGGTGTACTGCTGGGAAAGGTATTCGACGACGGCCTGCGCCACCGTCATTCTGCGCGTTCCTGGTGTTGTGCCCATTGCTAGTTCTCCGGGATTTCTGTGGTGTGGTGCAGGAGCGAGGCAGCCGCGGCAACGGCGCCGGCGACGTCCCCGTCAGCGGGGTAGAGCAGGGTGCGGCCCACGGTGAGGCCCTGCACGCCGGGCAGTGCCAGCGCGGCGCCCCAGGTTGCGAAGACCTCGTCCTGGGATCCGTCCGGGTCACCGCCCAGAAGGACGGTGGGCATGGTGGTTGCGGCCATGACGCGTTCCATCTCCGCCACCACCGGAAGCTTCATCCAGGTGTAGGCGCTGGTGGACCCCAGGCCCTCGGCGATCGCGATGGACTTGATTACGGAGTTGGTGGACAGGTCGTTGCGGACGCGGCCGTTTTCGCGGACGGACAGGAATGGCTCCACCATGGCGATCAGCTTCCGTTCGGCCAGGGAGTCGATGGCGCGGGCCGTGGCTTCCAGGGTGGCTACGGTGTCGGGGTCGCCCAGGCAGATGCGGGTGAGCATTTTCCCTCCGTCGGCGCCCAGTTCCTTCAGGGCGGCGGCGGTGTGGCCGGTGAACCGGTCATCGAACTCGTTGACCAGCCCGGACAGCCCGCCGCGGTTCATGGAGCCGAACACCAGCTTTCCGTCCAGCGCACCCAGCAGCAGCAGGTCGTCCATGATGTCCGGGGAGGCCAGGACACCGTCCACAGCGGGGTTGGCGAGCGCGATCTGCAGCCGGTCCAGCAACTGGCGGCGGTCAGCCATGGCCACGGGATCGTTGCCGACGGCGAGGGCGCCGCGGGCCGGGTGGTCGGCGGCGACGATGAAGTTCTGGCGGCCTGCCTTCACGCCCGGGTGGCGGCGGCGGGCCTTCGCGGCGCGGGCGACGGCGTCCGGGTCCTCGAGGCGGATGGTGCTCAGGTGCTCGTAGCGGCGCGGGTCATCGTCCACGGCGCTGTTTGAGGCGAGGGGTGTGAGGGTCACAGTGATGCTCCTTCGGTGGCAAGCTGAGCGGTGCCGGGAACCGGGCGGCCGCGTTCGGCCAGCAGGGAGGTAACCTCGTCCGGCGTAGGCATGGCATCGGCGCAGGAGAGGCGGGAGGCGACGATGGCACCCGCAGCGTTGGCGTAGTCCAGGACCTGGGCCAGGGGCCAGCCGGACAGCAGCCCGTGGCAGAAGGCGCCGCCAAAGGAGTCGCCGGCACCCAGGCCGTTCAGGGTCTCGACCGGGACCGGCGCGGACACAACACGTTCGGTGCGGGTCTTGGCCATTACGCCTTCAGGGCCGAGCTTGACGACGGCGATTTCCACGCCGGCAGCCAGCAATCGGTCCGCCTGCTCATCCGGGGTCCCTTCCCCCACGGCGACGGCGCATTCCTTGTCATTGCCGATGGCAACCGTAACGTGCGGCAGGACCTTGGCCACCTCGGCACGTGCCTCTTCCTCCGAGGCCCAGAACATGGGCCGGTAGTCCAGGTCCAGGATGGTGAACTGCCCCTCGGCCAGCCCCGTGCGGGGACGGGCCTCGTGGGCGGCGATGTGGGCGCTGCGGGACGGCTCCTGGCACAGCCCCGTCACGGTGGACCAGAAGATCCCGGCATTGCGGACAGCGGCCAGGTCCAGTTCTTCAGCCTTGATCTGCAAATCAGGGGCGGTGGGGAACCGGCCGTAGAAGTACAGTGGGAACTCGTCCGTCGCCGGCTTGATGGCACAGAACGTCACGGCCGTGGGCCAGTCTTTGACCGGCGTCACGAAGGTGTCGTCCACAGTGAACTTGCGCAGCTCGCGGTGCAGGTAGGCGCCGAAGGGGTCGTCCCCGGTGCGAGTGATGACGGCGGTCCGGCGCCCGTGGCGGGCAGCGGCAACAGCGACGTTCGACGGCGAACCGCCCAGGTACTTGCCGAAGGAATTGACTTCCTCCAGGCCAACCCCGATGTCGTTCGGGTAGATATCAACGCTGATGCGCCCGATCGTAAGAAGCTCGTGGGTCACGTGAATCGTGGACCTTTCTGGTGTGGAACTCGAATCCTTTGAGGGGCAGGAGTTCCGGAACTGGCAGGCCGTGGTGTGGGCCACAGGCACTACTTTGCCCTAGATCGAATGTCCTGTCAAAGGTTTGTACTGACATACTTACAACAGAAGTTGGTGGGGCCCCATCCCCCAATCGATGGGCACGCAGGCTACTTCTTGGGAACCGCCAATTCGCCCGTCACGTACTGGGCCTTGCCGAAGCCGAACGACCAGTCCCCGGCCGTGTTTTCCACATAGCCGATGAACACGTCCTCGCCGGCAACTCCCACCGCGGCGAGCTTTTCGGCAACTGCAGCGAACAGCCGCTGCTTGGCCTCCTGCGAGCGTCCGCCTTGGGTGAAGATCTGGATCATCACTACTCCCCCGGTGCGCTCGAATCCCAACCCTGCATCCTGGGCGAAGATCTGGCCCTGCGGGTGTTCGGTGAGGATATGGAAGTAGTCGCGCTCCGGAATGCCGTACTCGGCCAGGATGGCGTCGTGGATTCCGCGGCTGAGCTGCTGCAGGTCCTCGGCGGTGCGCCCTTCGTTGACGTCGATGCGTACCAGTGGCATAAGGCTTCTCCCTTGTTAGTTTGTACTGACATACTAACAAAGCGACTTTGGAAGAAACAAGGCCCCCTTGCGTCGAGGACATGGCAGGACCTAGCATTAATCAATCAAAAGGTTGATAAAGGATTTGGTTGATTAAGATTCGAGAGGCCGGCGCAATGTCCGACGACGTGGCTCTGAATGCGGCTTTCCTGGCCCTGGCAGACCCTGTGCGTCGCAGCATCATCGCCCGGCTGAGCAAGGGTCCGGCAACCGTCAATGAACTTGCGGACCCGTTCGAGATTTCCAAGCAGGCAGTCTCGAAGCACATCCAGGTACTCGAGCAGGCGCAACTGGTCACCCGCAGCCGGGATGCCCAGCGCCGGCCCGTACACCTGAACCCGGCACGGCTTGAGGCACTTACTGCGTGGATTGACCAGTACCGCTTGGTCCGCGAAAGTCAGTTCCGCAACCTCGACGCCGCGCTGGCATCACAGGCGGCCGCGAGCGGCGGCCAATCCTCCAAGGAGTCATGATGAGCAATTCCCTGAAACTCAGCGTTCCTGAGGGCGTTCCCTTTATCGATTACGAGCGCGAGTTCGACTTCCCGGTGGCGGATGTGTTCCGCGCACACAAAGAGCCGGACCTGATTGTCCAGTGGCTGGGCCCGCGGGGCATGAAGATGGACATGGACCACTACGATTTCCGCACGGGCGGGAGCTACCGGTACATCCATACCGGTCCCGACGGGGTGCCGTACGAGTTCCGTGGCATCTTCCACACAGTGCGCGAGAACGAGTTTGCCCTGCAGACCTTCGAGTTCGGCGGGTACCCGGATGTGGTGAGCCTGGAGTTCATGACATTCGAGGACCTGGGCAACGGACGTACGCGGTTGCGGGGGCACTCGGTGTACCCCAGCCAGGAGGCGCGTGATGGCATGGCGCAGTCGGGAATGGAAGGCGGCTTGAGCGAAGGCTACGAGCGGCTTGAAGAATTATTGGCGGGCGCGCGGGTCTGAGCAAGGACGAGGGCTTCGTCCAGGACGCGGCCCAGGTTGGCGGCGTCGTGGGCAAAGCGGCCCAGGAAGAGTCCGTCCGCGGCCGGCAGTTGGGGAAGCAGCCCGGGGCCGGCGCTGCCGCCGTAGATGAGGGGGCAGTCCGGGCCCAACTCGGCACGGATCTGTGCCAGGACGGCATTCACGTGCTGCGGCGGGGCAGGTTCCTGTGCGCCGATGGCCCAAACCGGCTCGTAGGCCAGGACCAGGCGGCCGAGCAGTGCGGTGTCGCCGCCCGTGGCGGCCCGGACCTGCCCGATGCAGAAGGCGGCGGCAGCTCCGGCGTCGAGCCTGTCCGGCTCCCCGATGCAGAGCAGCGGGGTGAGGGAATGGCCGACGGCGGCACGCACCTTGCGTGCCACCACGGCGTCATCCTCGGCGAAGAGTTTGCGGCGTTCCGCGTGGCCGATTTCGACGAGTGAGACGCCGAGTTCGGCCAGCATGCCGGGGCTCACTTCCCCGGTGAGCGGCCCGTCCCCCCAGGCGCAGTTTTGCGCCCCAAGCAGGACGGACGACCCGGCCAGGATCCGGCCGGCTGGTTCCAGGACCGGGAAGGACGGGATGACGAAGACCCGGACCGGCGAATCAGCGGCCAGTCCCGGCCTTTCGTCCACAATGGAGCGCACCTCCGACAGCCAGCGCAGGCTTGCCTGGTAGCCCAGGTACATTTTGGTGCTGACACCGACGTAGAGGGTGCCGTTGCCTGCGTTGCTGCCGGAGGTGCTCATGGTTTCCTTGCGTTGATGGTGCGGGCCTGCTCAGTCGAGCAGGTCGTCGGCCTTGTTCTTGAACCGCCGGGTGGCGAACATCATCGCCGCCGCCACGAACGGCAGGACACCCAGGGCGTAGACGCCCATGGAACCGGTTGGGGAGCCGGTGGCTTCATTGACGGCGGTCCGGAGGATCGGGGCCACGAAGCCGCCCAGGTTGCCCAGGGAGTTGATCAGGCCGATGCCGGCGGCAGCAGCCGATCCTGCCAGGAACGCGGTGGGATAGGACCACACCACGGGACCGACGGCCAGGAAGCTGCAGACTGCCAAGGTAATGAAGATCATGCCCAGGACCGGCTGGTGGTTGGTTCCCGCCCAGGCCGACCCGAAGATACACAGGCCGGTGGAGATGAACAGGATGGTGCCGAACTTGCGGCGCTTGGCTACGGTGTCCGCTGCCTTGCCGATGAAGTAGCAGGCGAAGATGCCGAAGAACCACGGGACGGCGATCAGGAGGCCGACGGCGAGCCCCACCTTCTGCCCGGTCAGCGAGGACACCTGCTGCGGCAGGAAGAACGTCACGCCGTAGACGGCGACCTGAAGGCAGAAGTAGATGACGGTGAAGTACCACACCCGGCCGTTGCGCAGCGCCGCGAGGATGCCGCGCGGGCCGTGCTCGTCCTTCACGGTGTCTTCCAGTGCCATGACTTCCTTCAACGCGTACTTCTCGTCGTTGCTGAGGAACTTGGCCTTCTCCGGGCCATTGATCAGGAAGAAGAAGGCCGCAATACCTGCCAGGACGGCCAGCATGCCTTCGACGAAGAACATCACCTGCCAGCCGCGCAGGCCGGGCACCTGGTCGCCGATGTTGATCAGCCAGCCCGACAGCGGGTTGCCGATCATCTGGGAGAACGGCTGGGCCAGGTAGAAGATGGCGAACATCTGCACGCGCACCTTATTGGGGAACCATTCGGCCAGGTACATGATCACGCCCGGGAACAAGCCGGCTTCGGTCACGCCCAGGAGGAACCGCAGGATCACGAACGAGGTCTCGCCCTGCACGAAGGCGAAGCACGCCGAGACGATGCCCCAGGTGATGGCGATGCGTGCCAGCCAAATCTTGGCGCCCACCTTCTTAAGCAGCAGGTTGCTGGGGATCTCGAAGATCGCATAGCCGATGAAGAAGATGCCCGCGCCCAGGGCGAAGGCCGCGGCGGACACTCCCTTGTCCGTTCCCAGCGCCGCCTCGGCAAAGCCGACGTTGGTGCGGTCCAGGAACGAAACGACGTACAGGATGACCAGCATCGGCATGAGCCGGCGGGCCGCCTTGAAGATCGCGGACTTCAGGACCGGACGGGCCAGAAGCTCCTTGGATGTTGCGGTGGTTTCGGACACAACACTCTCCTTCGAGTGGTGACGTTGGTGATACCCGGGGGCCGGCGGCCCGCGGGCTTTGTGATGGCATTCAGCTGTGTGGTTGGCGGTAGCTGCTGCCGTTAGTGCATGTACAGCCCGCCGTCGACGTTCAGCGTCTGGCCGGAGATGTAGCCGGCATCCTCGCCGATGAGGAAGGAGATGGCCGCGGCGATGTCGCGGGTAGTGCCCACCCGGTTCACCACCAAGTCCTTGACCAGCTCATCCTTGCGTTCCTCGCTGAGGGTGCCGCCCATGATGTCCGTGTCGATCGGCCCCGGCGAGATGGCGTTGACGGTGATGTCGTATTCACCCAGTTCGCGCGCTGTGGCGCGGGTCAGCCCGATGACGCCGGCCTTGGCCACCGAATACGGGGTCTTGCTGAAGGTTCCGCCGCCGCGCTGTGCGGAGACGGAGGAGATGTTGACGATCCGGCCCAGCCGGTTCCTGGCCATCGATTCGGCCGCCCGGCGGGTGGCGTAGTGGACGCCGTTCATGTTGATGTTGATGACGCGGTCCCACTCGGCACTGTCGAGTTCCAGGTAGGGCACCGGTGAGCTGACGCCGGCGATGTTGGCCAGGGCCACCAGCTGCGGCAGTTCGGCTTCGATCTCGTCGATGGCGGCCCGGACCGACGCTTCGTCGGCCACGTTGGCGCCGGCGCCGTGGGCCTTGACGCCGTGCTTCCCGGCAAGTTCCTTGGCCACTGCTTTGCAGGCGGCGTCATCGAGGTCGATCACGCCGATGTTCCAGCCGCGCTCGGCCAGGTAGTCGGCGGTGGCACGGCCGATGCCGCGCTCGGAGACTGCGCCGGTAACGATCACCGTGCGGTCTGCGGGGAATGCTGTCATGAAGTGTTCCTTCTAAAGGGGGGTGGTGTGGGTCCCGGAAAGCGCTGCAGTCCGAAGAACTCAGGACAGCGGGGCGGGGCCCAGTTCCTCGATGAGCTTCTGCATGGCGACGTACGCCTTGTTCCGGTAGGCAACCAGGGCTGCGGTGCGGTCGGCGGGGACGTCGAGGAAGCCGGAGCCGGTCTTGGTGCCGAGCTGGCCGGCGTCGACCTTTTCCTGCAGGATCTTGGGGGTGGCGAACCGTTCCGGGAAGCCCGTCTGCAGGGACTTGTAGCAGAAGGCGTAGACGTCCAGGCCTGCCATGTCCGCGATGGCGAAGGGGCCGAAGAACGGCAGCCGGAAACCGAAGGTGGTGCGGACCAGGGTGTCCACGTCCTCCGCGCTGGCGATGCCTTCCTCCACCACCTGGGCGGCCTCGTGGAAGAGGGCGTACTGGAGCCGGTTCAGCACGAAGCCGGTGACGTCCTTGACGGTGGCGGTTTCCTTGCCGGTCTCCCCCACGATGGTGCGCGCCGCCTGCACGGTGGCCTCGGAGGTTCCCTCGTGCGGGATGACTTCCACGCCGGGGATGAATGGTGCCGGGTTGGAGAAGTGGACGCCCAGGAAGCGCTCCGGGTTTTCCACTACCTCGGCCAGTTTGGCGATGGAGATGGTGGAGGTGTTGGAGCCGATGATGGCGTCCGGGCGGGCTGCGGCGCTGATCCGGCCCAGGGTGGCGTGCTTGATCTCGAGGACTTCCGGCACGGCCTCCTCGATGTACTCGGCACCGGAGACTGCCTCTTCGATGTCCTTGGCTGCCCAAAGGTTTTCCTTGAGCAGGTCCGTGGCGTTGGCCGGGAAGAGGCCTGCCGCAACGAACTCGTCGGATTCCTTCAGCAGCCGCTCGTAGTTGCTCTGGGCGATTTCGGCGGAGACGTCCGCCAGGGCCACGCGGGCTCCTGCCAGTGCCAGGACCTGGGCGATTCCGCCGCCCATGTAGCCTGAGCCGACGACGGCGATGTTACGGGTGCTCATTTGGTTTCAAGTCCTTCCGACGCGCCCTCATAGGAGCAGATGGCGTCTACTTTGGCCGCGGATGCGGAGTTCTCATCGAAGCGGTAGCTGAGCCACTCACCCACCAGCTTCTTGGCAAGTTCCAGGCCGATGACACGCTGGCCCAGGGTCAGCACCTGTGCGTTGTTGGACAGCACGGAGCGTTCCACGGAGTAGCTGTCGTGGGCGGTGACCGCCCGGATGCCCGGTACCTTGTTGGCCGAAATGGCCACGCCCAGGCCGGTGCCGCAGATCAGCAGCGCGCGGTCCGCTTCGCCGGCGGCCACCTTGCGGGCTGCTGCGACGGCCAGGTGCGGGTAGGCGGTGGAGTCGTCGGCGCCGACTCCAACGTCCTCCACCGAGGCAACCCGGGGGTCCGCCTCCAAAAGTTCACGCAGGGCGTTCTTGTACTCAACGCCTGCTTCGTCGTTGCCGACGACGATGCGCCAGCCTGGCTGGGTGTTCTCGGTCATGATGTTCTCCTTAGGAGCTTTCGATGGTGGCGGCGTAGTCGGCCACCCTGCGGGCGATGAGTCCAAAGGACACGGCCCCGGGGTCCGGATGGCCCAGGCTCTTTTCCGCCAGCGGCCGTGCCCGGCCCTTTTTTGGGCTGAGCTCTGCAGTTGCGTCAGCGGCCTTTGCCGCCGCCTCCGCTGCTGCACGAAGGCTGGCAGCCAGGCTGCCGCCGTCGTCAATTGCCTTGGCGAAGGTGTCAGCGAACGGAAGCAGCGCGTCCACCATGGTTTTGTCGCCTGCTTCCGCCTTGCCCAGGGTGACGATGGCGTCACGGAGGGCGTTGACGGCCGCCGCTGCGTCTGCGGAAGTGTAGGAGTCCTTGCTGCCAAGGGTCTTTCCAATCGCGGTGACGGCCGCGCCCCAGAGGGCCCCGGAGGTGCCACCCGCGCGCTCGGCCCACTGTTCCCCCGCCGCGGCGAGGAGTTCCTCGAGCCCGGCGCCGGCGGCGTGGGACTTTTCGGCGGCGGCAACGGCGGCATCGACGCCGCGGCGCATGCCGATGCCGTGGTCACCGTCCCCGGCGATGGCGTCCAGCTTGCCGAGTGTTTCTTCGTGTTCGACGACGACGGCCTGCGCTTCCTTCAGCGCGTCCAGGGCCGTGGCGGCCAAGGCAGTCGACGCAGGAGTGGCGGCAAGCAACGGCGCCGTTCCGGCCTCCGCGAGGGACTCGACGGACCGCGCGCGCCTGGGAGCCAGGTTGCCCTTGCGGAAGGCAGGGGTGTCAGCCGGCGCGGACCAGAACTTTTCCAGTTCCCCGTCCAGCCAGAACAGCGTCAGGGACAGGCCGGACATGTCCAGGCTGGTGACCAGTTCACCGCACTCGGGCTCAACGATCTCCAGTCCGGCTTCGGTGAGCAGTGCCTCGATCCTGCCGAACAGCAGGAACAGTTCGTCGTACTTGACGGTTCCCAGGCCATTGAGGATGGGCACTACACGGCGGCCGGCAGTGTCCGGCTTGTCCTTCAGCAGACCGTCCACCAGCAGCTGGGCAAGCTCGCTGGCGGTGGGCAGGGGCTGTTCGGAGATGCCCGGTTCGCCGTGGATGCCCAGGCCCACCGACATCATGCCCTCGGGGACAGTGAACAGGGGCTCGCCGGCTCCGGGAAGGGTGCACCCGGCGAAGGCCACACCGAGCGAACGGGTGTGGTGGTTGGCCTTGATGGCAAGCCGCTCCACCTCGTCCAGGTCCAGGCCCGCTTCTGCTGCCGCCCCGGCCACCTTGAAGACGGTGAGGTCTCCTGCGATGCCCCGGCGCTTGCCGATTTCCTCGACCGGCGCGCTGGCGATGTCATCGGTGACCAGGACGGTCCGGGTTTCGATGCCCTCGGCGTTCAGCTTCTCCTGCGCCTGGCCGAAGTGGAGCACGTCACCGGCGTAATTGCCGTAGCTCAGCAGGACGCCGCCGCCGGTCTGGGATGCCTTGGCCACGCGGTAAACCTGCCCCGCGGAGGGGGAAGCAAACATATTGCCGCAGGCGCTCCCGGCAGCGAGGCCGGCGCCCACCAGGCCGGCGAAGGCCGGGTAGTGGCCGGATCCGCCGCCGATGACCACTGCCACCTGGCCCTCCGGTGATTCGGTGGAGCGGACCACACCACCGTCAACGCGGGCCACGTACTGGCGGTTGGCGGCGACGAAGCCGTCGAGGGCGTCGTCTGCGAACTGCGCTGGATCGTCAAATATCTTTGTCATGATTCCTCGTCGAACCGGTTGTCGGTTGGGATGCCGGGTTAGCGGGCCGGGACTGCCGCCGGGGTCTGCCGGCCCTGTGCCACCAGGCTGGTGCCCAGGGCGTAGCCTTCGCGCTTGGGCAGGACCTGGCTGCGCAGGTAGTCCTGGTTGGCTGCGGTGACGCTCAGGCCGTCGCCGCCGTAGTGTTCGGTGCAGATGATGCCCTGGAAGCCAACGGAGATGGCGAACTGGAAGGCCTCGCGGTAGCTGATGAGGCCGGATTCCATGGGGGCCGGCATGGCGACGTACTGGTCCCGTGCCTGGTCCTCATCGCGGATGTAGTTCTTGACGTGCCAGTAGTTGGAGTACGGCAGGGTCTTGTGCACCAGTTCGCGCCAGTCCTCGATGGGACGGTGAAGGCGGATCAGGTTGCCCAGGTCCGGGTTGAGGCCGACGTTGGGCAGGTCGATGTCCTGGACGAGCTGCACGGAGGAATCCCCCGTTCCCAGGTAGGTGTCCTCGTACATCTCCAGCGATACCAGGAGGCCGAGTTCCGCTGCGTGCTTGCCCACTTCGCGGATGCGGGTGACGGCGTTGTTCCACGCTTCCTTGTCCCCTGCCGGATCCTTGTGGCCTTCAACAGTCCAGAACCACAGCTGCTTCTGCTGCTCGGGGGTGATGGCCTGGTGCAGGCCGATGGAGACCACCTCGCACCCGAGGTGCGCTGCGGCCTCGAGGGTGCGGTGGGTGTAGGCCAGGTTGTCTTCCCAGTTTGCTTCTTCGATCACGCTGCGGCGGATCGCGGAGATGGAGGGCAGTCCCAGACCGGCTGCGGTGGCGGCGGACTTCAGTTCATCCAGCCGGGCGGGCGAGAGGTCGCCGGGGCGGACCCAGCTGTCGGTGAGGTCGGCGTTGGTGAAACCGGCGTCGGCCACTTCTTCGAAGACCTTCTGCCAGTCGCTTGCGGGGGCGTCCTGCACGGTGGTTCCATCGGGCCTGGTTCCCGGGAACTGCAGCAGGGCGGCGGCGATGGGCCAGTTTTCAGCGGTGTACGGCATTGTCACTCCAGATCTAAATCGCATTTCCTATAGGATCTACGCTGCTTGTGTTCCCTGTCAAGGGCCTGTTTGTTATGCCTGCTCAAAGCAGGGACGGGGTACGGCGGCAGCTCCCCGGGAGCGCATACGCCAGGGGGAAACTGCTAGCTGCGAACTTCGCTGTCGTGCTGTGAGCGCTGCTTGACGCCCTCGATGTGGTCGATCATTTTTTGCCGGGCGAGTTCGGCGTCGCCGGCTTCAAAAGCCTTGAGGATCTCGGTGTGCTCCGCGATGGCATAATCGGCGTCGGTCACGCCCAGGCCGCCGAAGAAGCGGAAACGCTGCACCTGGCCGCCCAGCGCATTGTAGGCGGACAGCAAGAACTGGTTGTCCGCGAATTCTGCGATGAGGCGGTGGAAACGTTCATCGGCTTCCCAGTAGGCGCGGAATTCGGCAAAGGACGGACCGCGCGGGGCTGCCTTCAGGTCTTCGATGGCCTGTTGCAGCTGCCCGGTCAGTTCCGGATCCGCGTGCTTGCAGGCCATGAAGGCGTTGGCCGGCTCGATCACCAGCCGGGCGTCCATGAGGTCTGCCAGCTCTTCCGGCGAAAACAGGGGCGCCACGCGGTAACCGCGCAGGGCCATCCTCCGGACCATTCCGGTGGCTTCCAGCCGGGCGAGCGCCTCGCGGACGGGTGTTGGGGAAACGTCCAGTTCCCGTGCCATCCCGTCGATACTGACGGGCGTGCCGGCCTCCAGCCGGCCGTCCATGAGGGCAACAAGAAGCGCTTCATAAACGTGGTCGGCGAGGACCTGCCTGCTCACGCCACTGGAGGCCTGCTTCTTGGTTGCCATGTAGAAATCCTATAGCCGGAAGATGCTCGCAAACGCGAGTGTTATGGGCGCAGCGCCCTGAAGGTGCCGGGCCGCCGCTGGGCAGCCCGGCACCTTCAGGCTTGGGGGTCCTAGGAGACCTGCAGGCCGCCGTTGATGTCATAGGTGGCGGCCGTGATGTAGCCGGCGTCCGCACTGAGCAGGAACGCGATCAGCGCCGCTACTTCCTCGCGGGTTCCCACCCGGCCCATCATGATCCCCTCGGACATTTGGGCCTTGCGTTCGTCGGTCAGGGTTCCGCCCATGATGTCGGTGTCGATTGGGCCAGGCGCGATGGCGTTCACGGTGATGTTGTGCTCGCCCACTTCTCGGGCAAGGGCACGGGTGAACCCGAGGATGCCGGCTTTGGAGGCGCTGTAGGCAACCTTGGAGTAGGTGCCGCCGCCGCGCTGGGCGGAAATCGAGGAGATGCTCACGATCCTGCCCAGCTCCCGGTCAATCATGCCCTTGAGGACCCGCTGCGACACCACGAAGGTACCGCGCATGTTGATGGCGAACACCTTGTCCCATTCCGCCACCGTGGTTTCCATGAAGGGGGTGGGCGAGCTGATGCCGGCGAGGTTCACCAGTCCAACGATCGGCGGAAGCGCCTGCTCGATCTCCGTGATGGCACGGTCTACAGATGCCTCGTCCGACACATCGGCTCCCACACCTATGGCCTTGACGGCCCGGTTGGCTCCGATTTCCGCGGCCGCGGCCTGGGCGTCTTCGGCATTGATGTCCAGGATGGCGATGGACCATCCCTCGCTGGCCAGGCGGTCGGCCGTTGCGCGGCCAATGCCGCGGGCTGACGCGGCTCCCGTGAGGACTGCGGTGCGTTCTGCGGGGAATGGGTGCTGGGTTGTCATTGGTCTGTCCTAGTGGGTTTCGGCGGCAGGAACGGTGGCACCAGGGGCGGAGACACCTTCGGGCCGCTTGCGTGCGTAAAGGTAGGTGGCGGCGGCGGTCACGGCCAGGCAGGCGGCCAGGAAGACCAAGCCGGTCTGGGAGTTCCCGGTGGCATCCTTGAGGATGCCCACGATATAGGGGGCGACGAAGCCGCCCAGATTGCCCAGCGAGTTGACCATCGCCAACCCCGCGGCGGCGGCAGCACCGGTAAGTGCTGCGGAGGGCATGGCCAGGAACGGGGCGATGGCCGAGTAGATGCCCATGGCCGCAAGGGTCAGGAACACCATGGCGAGCACCGCGTTGACCGGCAGCAGGAAGCCTGCGCCCAGGAGGCCGACGGCGGCCAGCACCATGCTGATGCTGGCATGCCAGACGCGGTTGCCGGTACGGTCCGAGCGCTTGCTCCAGAAGTAGACGAACACCGCTGCGATGGCGTACGGGATGAAGACGATGAATCCGACCTGCGTCGAATCGAACGTTCCGAGCGCCTTGACGATGGTGGGAAGCCACAGGCCCAGGCCGTAGATGCCGCAGACCAGGCCGAAGTACAGCGCGGAGTAGGCGATGGTTCGAGGGTCCTTCAGGCCTGCAAGGAAGTTGTGGTTTCCGGCCTTCTGCTTGTGCGCCAGT
Source organism: Arthrobacter sp. E1SS-5 (assembly GCF_057073715.1). Classification (NCBI taxonomy): domain Bacteria; kingdom Bacillati; phylum Actinomycetota; class Actinomycetes; order Micrococcales; family Micrococcaceae; genus Arthrobacter; species Arthrobacter sp. E1SS-5. Next base: position 846,417 of record NZ_CP172703.1, on the reverse strand, counting down.
TCTTCGGACATGGTGGTGGAGAGCCACTCGCGCTCTTCCGGTTTGAGCCATTTGGCATGCTCGGGGCGGTCCGTCATCACGAAGGGCGTGATGATGCCCAGGATGATCGCGGGGATGCCTTCAAGAATGTAGAGCCACTGCCAGCCGTGCAGGCCGGCGACGCCTTCAAGGTTCAGGAGCATGCCGGACACGGGAGCGCCGAGGGCGTTGGAGATGGGCTGGGCCAGGATGAAGATGCCCAGCACGGTGACGCGCTGCGCTGCCGGGAACCAGAGCGTCAGGTAGAAGAGGATGGCCGGGAAGAAGCCGGCTTCGGCCGCGCCAAGGAGGAAGCGGATGACGTAGAAGGTGGCTTCGCCGTTTACCAGGAACATGGCCGTGGCGAAGATGCCCCAGCTGATCAGGATGCGGGCAATCCATTTGCGGGCGCCGAAGCGGTACATACCGCCGTTGCTCGGGATTTCCAGCAGCGCGTAGCCCAGGAAGAAGATGCCTGCACCCAGCCCGTAGGCGGCCTCGGTCAGGCCGATGTCCCCCTGCATGCCGAGCTTGGCGAAGCCCACGTTGTTCCGGTCGAGGTAGGCAATGAAGTAGAGCAGGACGATCAGGGGCATGAGCCTCCTGCGAACCTTGCGGAGGGTGGTCTCGCCCAGTTCGCTGAGTGCGGGGGCAGCGGCACGGGAGGTCATCGCGTACCTCCCGCTTGTGTCTGGGGACCCTTGAAAAGGGAATGCGCGCGCATGAAGACTCCTTTGGCTGGCGGCATTTTGCGGGGATGCTGATATCAGATGTCTGATGTCTGACTGAGATTGTAGTCACAGGGAAAGGCGACCGTCAACACAGAAGGGGTGGCGCCAGAGGGCCTTTAGCCGGCGGTGGCTTCCGAGCGGCTGGACATGGCAAGGAACTGCTCGTAGTCCTCGAAGGTCTGGGTGATGTGCGCGTCCATGGTGGAGCGGGCGGTGGCAGGGTCACCGGCCGCAATGGCAGCCAGGACCATCTTGTGGTGGTGGATCGCGTGGCGCTGGACATCCGGGAATGCCGAGGTCTCCCGCCGCATGGCATACAGCAGCGTGGACAGCTGGCCCAGCAGGGCCGGCACAAAGGGGTTGCCGGAAGCGCGCAGGACTGTGTCATGGAAGGCGATGTCCGCCACGGTGAGGGCGTCAACATCGCCTGACTGGTGCGCTGCTTCCATCCGGTCCACGCTGTCCTGCAGGGCGGCGAGATCGGCAGGCCTGTGACGGGAGGCGGCAAGTTCAGCGGCCCCGGTCTCCACCATGCGGCGGACTTCAAGGAGCCGCAGCGCTACCTGGTCGGAGGCCACTCCCCTGGAGGCTGCCTGCATGATGGCATCCATGCCGGTCCATCGTTCCGGAGGGTTGACGAACGTCCCGAGCCCGCGTTTTACGTAGACCACGTTTTGGGCCTTCAGGACGTTCATCGCTTCACGTGCCGTCAGCCTGCTGACCCCGGACTCCTTGGCGATATCAGCTTCAGGCGGCAGGGCGTCGTCGGCCTTAATCTCTCCGCTGAGTATGTGCTCGAGGACCTTATCCACGACGGCGTCGACCAGGCTGCGTCGCTTTTCTGCCATCGTCAATCCCCTGCCTGGGCGCGCGGCGCCCCCTGATTTGCCTTACTCAACATTACTCGACGCCCCCGGTCAGCCGCCCGCCGTCGTCCCTTGCTAAGTGGCCGTGTTAAACAGGCAAACGCGGGGCCTCCCCGTCCCGGTCTCCTTGAGGGAACCGGGTCTGGGGTGACCCCGCGTCTGCGGTACTGCTAGAGGGCTGAGTAGACCTCGCGGAGCAGCTTGGCGGTCTCGGAAGGCGTCTTGCCAACCTTCACGCCGGCAGCCTCGAGGGCTTCCTTCTTGGCCTGGGCGGTCCCGGCCGAGCCGGAGACGATGGCGCCTGCGTGGCCCATGGTCTTGCCTTCGGGAGCGGTGAAGCCGGCCACGTAGCCGACGACCGGCTTGGTGACGTTGGCCTTGATGAAGTCGGCTGCGCGCTCTTCGGCGTCGCCGCCGATCTCGCCGATCATGACGATGGCCTTGGTCTCGGGGTCAGCCTCGAACGCGGCCAGGGCGTCGATGTGCGTGGTGCCGATGATGGGGTCGCCGCCGATGCCGATGGCGGTGGAGAAGCCCAGATCGCGCAGTTCGTACATCATCTGGTAGGTCAGGGTGCCGGACTTGGACACCAGGCCGATGGGGCCCTTGCCGGTGATGTTGGCGGGGGTGATGCCAACCAGCGCTTCGCCGGGGGTGATGATGCCGGGGCAGTTCGGGCCGATGATGCGGGTGACCTGGTTGCCGTCGGCGTCCACCTTGGACTGGGCCAGGGCCCAGAATTCGGCGGAGTCCTGGACGGGAACGCCCTCGGTAATGACCACGACCAGGCCGATGCCGGCCTCGATGGCTTCAACCACGGCGTTCTTGGTGAATGCCGGCGGCACGAAGACGATGGAGACGTCCGCGCCGGTTTCCGCCATGGCTTCCTTGACGGTGCCGTAGACGTTGATTTCCTTCTCGCCGTGCAGGACCGTGGTGCCGGCCTTGCGGGCGTTGACGCCGCCAACGATGTTGGTGCCGGCCTTGAGCATCAGGGCGGTGTGCTTGGTGCCTTCACCGCCGGTGATGCCCTGGACGATGACCTTGGAGTCCTTGTTGAGGTAGATAGACATGGTGCGTCCCTTACTTAGCTGCGTTGGCGAGCTCGGCGGCCTTGTCGGCGCCCTCGTCCATGGTGGCGGCCAGGGTAACCAGCGGGTGGTTGGCCTCGGTGAGGATGCGGCGGCCTTCCTCGACGTTGTTGCCGTCGAGGCGGACTACCAGCGGCTTGTTGGCGGAGGTGCCCAGCTCGGCCAGTGCACCGACAATGCCCTTGGCGACGGCGTCACAGGCGGTGATGCCGCCGAAGACGTTCACGAACACGGACTTGACCTGCTCGTCGCCCAAGATGACGTCCAGGCCCGCGGCCATGACCTCTGCCGAGGCTCCACCGCCGATGTCCAGGAAGTTGGCGGGCTTGACGTTGCCGTGGTTCTCGCCGGCGTAGGCAACGACGTCGAGGGTGGACATGACCAGGCCGGCGCCATTGCCGATGATGCCTACTTCGCCGTCCAGCTTGACGTAGTTGAGGTCCTGCGCCTTTGCCTTGGCCTCAAGGGGGTCTGCTGCGTCCTTGTCCTCAAGCTGTGCGTGCTTGGGGTGGCGGAAGTCGGCGTTCTCGTCCAGGGAGACCTTGCCGTCGAGGGCCAGGATGTCACCGTTGCCGGTCTTGACCAGCGGGTTGACCTCCACCAGGGTGGCGTCTTCCTTCTTGAAGACGTCCCAGAGCTTGAGGATGACGCCGGCAACCTTGCCGCGCAGTTCCTCGGCGAAGCCGGCTGCTGCGACGATTTCGTCGGCCTTGGCCTGGTCGATGCCCACAGCGGGGTCGATGGCGATCTTGGCCAGCGCTTCGGGGCGTTCGACGGCGAGCTGTTCAATTTCCATGCCGCCCTCAACCGAGCACATGGCCAGGTAGTTGCGGTTGGCCCGGTCCAGCAGGACGGAGAAGTAGTATTCCTCGGCGATGTCCGCACCCTGGGCAATCATCACCTTTTTGACGGTGTGGCCCTTGATGTCCATGCCCAGGATGTTGGAGGCGTGCTCAAATGCCTCATCGGCGGACTTTGCCACCTTGACGCCGCCGGCCTTGCCGCGGCCGCCTACCTTGACCTGTGCCTTGACAACGGTAACGCCGCCGATCTTCTCGGCAGCTGCCTTTGCTTCTTCTGGGGTGTACGCCACGATGCCGGCAAGCACGGGTACACCGTGCGCCTCGAACATATCGCGCGCCTGGTATTCAAACAGGTCCACGGTTTAGTGTCCTTCTACGTCGAAGTAGTTTCGGTACAGTCGGGCACCATCGAAAGACGATGACCGGGCTGCGGATTGCACGCACCGGCGGCCTGTCTGGAAACGAGCCACGCGGCGTAATGCTCCATGGGGAACTCTAGTCCTTTAGAGGGACCGGGCCGTCCCAGACTACCTCTTATGTGAGTAAGCACACTATTCTACGGAGCGTAGAAAAACCGCGGATTTACGGGGTTTTTGGGGCCGCTGACTGCGGATTTGGACCGCTTGCGGGCGGGCCGGCGATCAGTTCGTAACGTTCAGGGGAAACGAAGAACCCGACGCCGGCCGAGACGTTTCCGCACGCCACGCCGCCGTTGTAGGCGGAACAGCGCAGCCCGTTGCGTTCCAGGTTCTGCCCGTCGGCAAGCACGGGCAGCTGGGCCAGTGGCCCGGTCTTGGTTCCCTTGGGCCCGTAGGCCGCTTCCATGGATGTGACGCCCGACCTGCATTCCCCATAGCGGGCGCTGTCCGGGGCCAGCAGCGCCACCCCGCCCAGGTACCCCAGGTGGGTCCCGGCACAGTCGTCCTTAATGTCGCCTGGTTGCGGTGCCGGGTAGGTGGCCAGCTCGCAGTGCGCCACCGGAACGATGGGCAGCTTGTTGTTGGCGGAGTCGGTGTAGCGGTTCTGCTCATAGGGAAGGTTCAGGTGCTCCCCCCGGGCAGAGGTGAGCGAGCAGGCGACGGTCCGGTCCGCGGTGATGAAGGAGAGGACGTCGGTGCCGCTCGAGAACGCCTTGCCGTCGGCCAGGGGCGCCTTTTCCAGCTGCTCCATGGGTTTGAGCGGGGCGGGCGGGACGTAGCCGGGGTCCTTTGTGGTCACGCTGCACCCCGTGGCGGTGATTAGGAAAAGGGCGGCGAGCATCCCCCATGTAGTCCGTCGCATGGCCTCCATTATGCCCGGGGCGGGGCCCGCTTTAGGCGTCCAGTTTGGTCAGCGGCGCGTACCGGAGCAGCAGCCGCTTCTCGCCGACGTCAAACTTGACCTTGGCTACGGTCTTGTCCCCCGCACCTTCAAGCGCCAGGACGGTGCCGTTGCCGAAGCTGGTGTGGTTGACCTTGTCCCCCACGCTGACGGCGATGATTTCCTTCTGCGGCTGCACCCGGTTCTTGGCGATGAAAGCCGGAACATCGGCGTTGAAGCCGGCGGAGGAATCCGCCGCTGCGCCGCGGGCGGTGCCGGCTCCCCAGAAGGACCCGCTGTAGCGGCCGGACCCAATGGAGCCGCCGCCCCAGCCGCCGGCCTGCCTGCTGGTTCCTTCCCGTTTCCATTCCAGGAGCTCGGCGGGGATTTCCTCCAGGAACTGACTGGCGGGGTTGTACTGGCTTTGGCCCCACATGCTGCGGACCTCGGACCGGGTGACGTACAGGCGCTTGCGGGCACGCGTGAGGCCCACGTAGGCCAGCCGGCGTTCCTCCGCCAGTTCCTTGGGATCAGTGGCGGAGCGCTGGTGCGGGAAGAGCCCGTGTTCCATGCCGGTAAGGAACACCACCGGGAATTCCAGGCCCTTGGCCGTGTGCAGGGTCATCAGCGTCACCACGCCCAGCCGCTTGGCCTCGGCCACTGCTTCGTCGATGTCCGCTCCGGGGGCATCCGGGATCTGGTCGGCGTCCGCCACCAGGGACACCTGTTCCAGGAATGCCGCCAGCGATCCTTCCGGGTTTTCCTGTTCGTACTCGCGCACCACCGCCACGAGTTCGGCCAGGTTCTCCACACGGGATTCGTCCTGCGGATCCGTGCTGGAGCGGAGCGCGGCAAGGTAGCCGGTCTGTTCCAGGACGGCTTCGAGTGCTGCGGCAGCCCCGGACCCGGCGGCTACCTCGGCAAGGTCGTCCAGCATTTTCACGAAGCCCAGAACGGCGTTGACGGAACGGGTGGCCATTGCCGGTGCCTGGTCCGCCCGGCGCGCCGCGGCCATGAAGGAAGTCCGCTCGCGCTCGGCCAAGGCTGCGATGGCTCCCTCGGCACGATCGCCGATGCCCCGTTTTGGCTCATTCAGCACCCGGCGAAGATTGACGTCGTCGTCCGGGTTCACCAGGACGCGCAGGTACGCCAGGGCGTCCTTGATTTCCTTGCGCTCGTAGAAGCGCGTGCCGCCCACCACCTTGTACGGCAGGCCCACGCGCACCAGGACGTCTTCAATGGAGCGGGACTGGGCGTTGGTGCGGTAGAAGATGGCAACGTCGCCGGGGCGCAGGTTTTCCTCGTCCTGCAGGCGGTCAATCTCCTTGGCAATGAACTGCGCTTCGTCGTGTTCGTTTTCGCCGACGTACCCGATGATCTTGTGGCCTTCGCCCTCGGCAGTCCACAAGCGCTTTTCGGGCCGGTTGGGGTTGCGCGAGATCACGGAGTTGGCGGCGCTCAGGATGTTCTGGGTGGAACGGTAGTTCTGTTCCAGCTTGATGGTGCGGGCTTCCGGGTAGTCCTTTTCGAACTCCACGATGTTCCGGATGTCCGCACCGCGGAAGGCGTAGATGGACTGGTCGGAGTCGCCCACCACCGTAAGTTCCGAAGCGCCCGGCCCTTCCCCCACAATCTCGCGCACCAGGGCGTACTGGGCGTGGTTGGTGTCCTGGTACTCGTCTACCAGGACGTGTCGGAACCGGCGCCGGTAGGACTCGGCCAGCGCCGGGAAGGCCCTGAACATGTAGACCGTCTCGGCGATGAGGTCGTCGAAGTCCATGGCATTGGCCTGGCGGAGGCGCTGGGTGTACCCCTTGTAGACGTCCGCCACTGCATGTTCAAAGGGGTCGTTGTAATTGGCTGCCGAGGCGAAGGAATCGGCATCGATCAGTTCGTTCTTCAGCGCGGAGATCTTGTGCTGGATAGCCTTGGGCGCAAACTTCTTGGGGTCCAGGTCCAGTGCCTTGGAAACCTGGGTAACCAGCCGCAGGGAGTCGGCGGAGTCGTAGATGGAGAAGTTGGACTTCAAGCCGACGTTGGCCGCTTCCTGCCGGAGGATCCGAACGCAGGACGAGTGGAACGTGGAGATCCACATGATCTTGGCGCGCCCGCCCACCAGTGCCTCGATGCGTTCCCGCATTTCCGCCGCGGCTTTGTTGGTGAAGGTAATGGCCAGGATCTCGCCGTGATGGGCACGGCCGGTGGCGATCAGGTACGCAATCCTGTTACTGAGCACCCGGGTCTTGCCCGACCCGGCGCCGGCAACGATCAGCAGCGCCGACCCTCCGTGCTTGACGGCCTCCTCCTGCTGGGGGTTCAGCCCCTCCAGCAACTGGGCCGCGTCCGGGCGGTGGCCGCCATGGTGGTGGCTGCCGTCGTTGTGCCGGTTCCCGCCGTTCCGGTTGGCCTGCTGCCAGCCGCCGGACTGGTGCTGCCCATCCATGCCGGAGCTTGGTATTCCGCCCGGTCCGGCCGTGGTGGCAGCACCCTCCGGACCCGTCCTGGTGCGGGCGGTGGCGGCGGGAGCGGCCTTGAACGGTCCGTCAGAGTACGGGTCAAACAACATATCCATGGTGCCTACAAGTCTAGGCGGTGGGACCGACAACGCCCTCCAGCCTGTGGATTACTGCCGTGGTCGCTAACCCACTGACGCTGACTCGAGGGCGGCACGCAACTGGCGCACCGCCGTCGTTCCTCCTGCTATGAACCATTCGAGCCCGTTGACCCGGACGGTGTCGACGGCGCCTCCGGCCGCACGGACAATTGCCTTGCCGGGCAGCCAGTCCCATTCCGGGCAACTGTGCTGGAACCAGCACCCCAGCTGCCCGTCGGCCACACGGCCCAGGTCGCAGGAACCGGAACCGAGCATGCGGAGGGACGCCGCGGAGGTGGCCGCAGCGTGCCACGGCATGGCGCACATGGGGTCCATCAGCCAGGTGGGGTGGATGTAGGTGGCCGCACCAAGTTCCGCGACGGCAGTGCTGTTGCGCTTGCCGCCGCCGTCGGAAAACGAGGTCAGCGCTTCGCCGTTCAGGGTGGCTGGCCTGTTATGCCCGCCCAGCCACAACTTGTCCTCCTCAGGCTGGAAAACCGCGCCCAGCAGCACGTCGTGGCGGTCCTTGAGGGCGATGGCTGAACACCAATAGGTGGAGCCGTGCAGGAAGTTATAGGTGCCGTCCACGGGGTCGATCACCCAGGTACGCCCGCTGGTGCCCTGGACGGAGGCGCCTTCCTCGCCCAGGATGCCGTCCTCGGGCCGGCAGCGCCGCAGCTGCTCCAGCACGTAGGCCTCGGCGGCATGGTCAGCCTCGGTCACGACGTCGGAGACGGAGGTCTTCTGCTCCGACTCCAGTCCGGCCATGCGCATGAGGAGCGCCAGCTGTCCGGCCTCGCGGACCAGCGCTGCCGCCAGTTCGTAGTCGTCCAGTGCGGGGTCAAGAACAGCTGCGCTGTGTAGGCCAGTGGTCATGGGTTCAGTTTATGGGGCGGGATAATGGTGCCATGGCCAAAACCCCTGCCCAGCGGATCAAGAAGCACGGCGCCAACGCGGCCGTGCCGCAGCACCACCTGCCACCGGTGGTCAATCCCACCACGACGCGTACGCCGGAGAAGGCGCAAGGCAACAGCAACCTGATTGTGATTGCCGGGGTGGTGGCCAGCCTGTTCCTGTTCTGGTACCTGCACCTGCTGACCCTGAACCAGATGACGCAGCTCTCGGACGGCCAGGCCATGCCGGATTCGCTGGTGGGTGGGTTCGATGCCGGCTACATCGCCCGGTTGCAGGGCGCCATGAACGGCGACGCCCTGGGCCAGCTGAGCTACGTCCACAAGACCGCCGGGACGCTGTTCCCGCTGATCTTCGGCTTCACGTGGCTGCTGCTGATCGGAACCAACGTGGCGAAGAAGGCGTTGCGGTGGGCCCTCTGGGCGCTTCCCATGCTGTTCGTGGTGGTCCGGTTGTGGGGCAACGTGGCCATTGACGCCATGATGGGTACGCCGGGTCCCGACGCCGGGCAGGTTGCCTTGGCGTCCGGCCTTACAGTTGCAGGCTGGGTGCTTTTGGTGCTGAGCCTGCTGGCCGGGGCTGCGGCGGTGTTCCTCAACAGCCGGAAACGGAAAGAGCGCTAAGCGGCAGCTGTCCGCGCGGCCGCCGCCCGCCGTTCCTTCCGGTGCCGGTGCACGCGCTGGGCGATGACCAACCCGGCGGCAGCCATGCCCACCGTCACCGGATACCCCATCAGACGTTCCAGTGTGCCCGGTTCGGGGACCACCATGCGTGTGAGGCCCCCGGTCGCCGTGGCTGCCAGCGACACACCCCCGCACACCAGGAGGAACCACGCCATGGAGGTCTTGCGCAGCCAGAGGACGCCCAGCACCAACAGGGCGGCCCCGCCGGTGACGAAGTACGTGATGGCGCCGGCGTAGTGCCAGGGCGAGCCGAGGTCTTCCGGGACCAGCCCCACCACTACGGTTCCCGCTCCGGCCGCTCCGGTGAGCAGCCGGACCGCCGTCGCTGCAAACCACGGTTTCCGGCGCCCCCAATCCACGCGGGTGCCGGGTGCGGCCGCCACACGGAGCAGCCCCGAAGTCAGCAGCACCGCACCGAGCAGCAGCCCGAGCCCCTGGACCACGAACGAGGCATTCATCAGCCAGTTCAAGGGAGAGCAGACGTCCCGCCCGGAATAGGCGCCGCAATGGAGCGCACCCAGGTCGCTGATGTATCCGGTCCGCAGGTCATAGGGACGGGGCCCGGCCCACGCCACAGCCACCAATGCCTCCGCGAGGAAATACTGCAGGACGCTCAAAACAGCCCAGGCCCCGATGTAATGCCGGCTGGACGCAACGTTCGGGATGAAGGCGGCGGGAGCGGCAGTGGCGGCTGGACTCATGCCTTGAGCGTAGTACGGCCCGGCACCTTGTATGCTTGTAACCGTGTCCGGACGGACCGGCCCCGCCGAACCACCGGATGCCCGCCCTCGTAGCTCAGTGGATAGAGCACGGCTCTCCTAAAGCCGGTGTCGTTGGTTCGATTCCAATCGAGGGCACTTGAACTCCAGTTCCCCGGGGCCCGGCCTCCGCGATTACCTCCTCGGCAGCCTGGCGGCCAGCCCTGAACGCCGCCCCGGGCAAGCAGGCCGGTGGCGGGTGGAGCGGGACCTGCTGGACAGGGCGGACGGCACGCAGGGAACCTTTTCCGGCGTCGTCCTTTTCACTCCCACGGACGACGGCGGCCTTGCCCTCCGCGAAGAAGGCACCATGCGCTGGCCTGCTTTCATCGGCCCCGCCTCGCGCGAGTACGTTTTGAAGCCCGCGGCGCGGCCGGACGCGCTGGACGTGTTCTTCCCCGACGGCAAGCCGTTCCACCGCATGAGCTTCGCCCCTGATGCCAGCCTGGACACCCACTGGTGCGATCCGGACACCTACCGCGTGTCCTATACGCACCAGGGGCCCGACGCGTTCAGCTACAGCTGGGATGTGAAGGGCCCGCGCAAGGACCTGCTGCTGGTCTCACACCTGGAAAGGATCCCCGAGTGAAGGACCGGATTGTGGTGTCCGCCGTCTGTGTCTTCGACGGCGCCGGACGCCTCCTGACCGTGCGGAAACGGGGAACGGCAATGTTCATGCACCCCGGCGGTAAGCCGGAACCGGGCGAAACCGCCGTGCAGGCAGCTGCGAGGGAACTCGCCGAAGAGGTGGGCATAGTGGTCCGTCCGGAGGACCTGGACCTCATGGGCGTCTGGATCGCCGACGCCGCGAACGAGGCCGCCACCGACATCGAAGCCACCGTCTTCCTCGCCCCGGGCGCATGGGAGGCCACTCCCGCGGCTGAAATCGCCGAGATCCGGTGGCTGGACATCAGCGCGCCGGCGGGTGCGGCCCTCCCCCACGACCTCGCGCCGCTGCTGACGGACCACATCCTGCCCCTGTTGGCGGCGCGGGCGGTCTGAGAAACAGCCTGCGACCGGGCCCCTAGAACTCGGGTACGGACTCCTGCGCCACCGCCGTGGCCTCGGCAAACTGCGTCCGGTACAGCTCGGCGTAGCGGCCGTCGGCTGCCAGCAGTTCGGTGTGGGTTCCGCGTTCCACGATCCGGCCGCCCTCCACCACCAGGATGGCGTCGGCTGCGCGGACGGTGGAGAGCCGGTGCGCAATCACGACGGCGGTCCGTCCCTCAAGCGCTGCGCCCAGGGCTGCCTGCACGGCGGCTTCGTTCGTGGAGTCCAGTGCCGCGGTGGCCTCATCGAGGATGACGACGCGGGGCTGGGCGATCAGGAGCCGGGCGATGGTGAGCCGCTGGCGTTCACCGCCGGAAAGCCGGTAGCCGCGCTCCCCCACCACCGTCTCCAGGCCGTCCGGCAGGGACCGGATCATGGCCTCAAGGCGTGCCTGCCGCAGGGCGTCCCACATGTCCTCGTCCGTGGCGTCGGGCCGGGCGAGCCGCAGGTTGGAGGCGATGGTTTCGTGGAACAGGTGGCCGTCCTGGGTGACCATGCCCAGGGTGTCCCGCAGCGAATCGAAGGTGGCGTCCCGGACATCCAGCCCCGCCCCCGGCACGGTGCCGCCAAGACGCACGGCGCCCGAGTCGACGTCGTAAAGCCTCGACAGCAACTGCGCGATGGTGGACTTGCCGGCGCCGGAGGAGCCCACCAGGGCCACCGTTTGGCCCGGCTCGACCCGGAAGCTGACACCGTGCAGCACTTCCTCCCCGCCCCGGGTGTCAAGGGTGGAGACCTCCTCCAGCGACGCCAGGGAGACCTTGTCCGCGGAGGGGTAGCCGAACCGGACGTTGTCGAACTCCACGGATACGGGGCCGGCAGGGACTGCCACTGCGTCGGGCTTCTGTTGGATGAGCGGCTTCAGGTCCAGGATCTCGAAGACCCGTTCAAAGCTGACCAGTGCGCTCATGACTTCCACGCGGGCGTTTGACAGGGCCGTGAGCGGGGCATAAAGGCGGGTCAGGAGGAGCGCCAGGACCACCACGTCGCCGGGCGCCAGTTGGCCGCCCAGGGCGAGCCAGCCGCCCAGTCCGTAGACCAAGGCGAGTGCGAGCGCCGAGACCAGGGTCAGGGCCGTGACAAAGGTGAACTGCAGCATGGCCATGCGGACGCCGATGTCGCGGACCCGGCCCGCGCGGGCAGCGAATTCGCGGGATTCCTCATCCGGGCGGCCGAACAGCTTCACCAGGGTGGCGCCCGGCGCGGAGAACCGTTCCGTCATCTGGGTGCCCATGGCGGCGTTGTGGGCTGCAGCTTCGCGCCGCAGGTCAGCCAGCTTGGAGCCCATGCGTCGGGCCGGGATCAGGAAGATCGGCAGCAGCACCATGGCGAGCACCGTGACCAGCCAGGACTTGTTGAGCATCACCACCAGGGTCAGAATCAACGCCACCGAGTTGCTCACCACGCCGGAGAGCGTGCCGGCAAAGGCGGACTGCGCCCCGATGACGTCGTTGTTGAGGCGGCTGACCAAGGCTCCTGTCCGGGTGCGGGTGAAGAAGGCGATGGGCATGCGCTGCACGTGGTCGAACACCCGGGTGCGCAGGTCCACGATGACGCCTTCGCCGATGGTCGAGGACAGCCAGCGGGTCAACAGCCCCACCCCCGCTTCGCCCACGGCCACGATGGCGATCAGCACCGCCAGCCAGATCACGGTACCGGCATCCGTCTTGGCGATGATGGCATCAACCACCTGGCCGGCAAGCACCGGGGTGGCCACCGCCAGGAAGGCCGCTGCGATGGAGGAGAGCACGAAAGCAATGAGCTTGCCCTTGTGCGGGGCGGCGAATCCCAGCACCCGTTTCAGGGTTTCCTTGGAGAACGGTTTGGAGCCGCTCTTTGCGGTGCTGATGTTATAGAGCGAGCTCCACGCCACGCGGTCCATGCTCATGGTTATTTCTCCTGGCTTGCAGTGTGGTGGAGTTCCTGGACCGTGCCGTTTTCCAGGTGCCACCGGTAATCGAGTCGGACATTTTCGAGCAGCCGGCGGTCGTGGGTGACCAGCAGCAGCGCTCCGTCGTAGCTTTCGAGGGCCTCTTCCAACTGCTCGATGGCGGGCAGGTCGAGGTGGTTGGTGGGTTCGTCAAGCACCAGCAGGTTCACGCCGCGCGCCTGCAGCAGGGCCAGGGCTGCCCGCGTCCGCTCCCCCGGCGACAGGGAATCCACGGTCCGCGACGTGTGGTCCGCCTTGAGGCCGAACTTGGCCAGGAGGGTACGGACCTCGGCGCCCGTCCAGTCGGCCAGCACCGCTTCGACGGCGTCCCCCAGCGACAGCCGGCCGTCCAGCAGTCCGCGGGCCTGGTCAATCTCGCCGACGGCGACGGAGGCACCCATGGAGGCGTCGCCGTCGTCCGGTGCCTGGGTTCCCAGGAGCAGGCGCAGGAGGGTGGACTTACCCGCCCCGTTGGGGCCGGTGATGCCCACGCGCTCCCCGCCGTTGAGCTGGAGGTTGACCGGCCCCAGGGTGAAGTCGCCTTGCCGTGCCACTGCGTTGCGGAGGGTGGCGACGACGGCGCTGGAGCGGGGTGCCTGGCCGATGCTGAACTGGAGCTGCCATTCCTTCCGGGGCTCCTCCACCACGTCCAGGCGGGCGATGCGCGACTCCATCTGCCGGACCTTCTGTGCCTGCTTCTCCGCCGACTCGGTACTGGCAGCGCGCCGGATCTTGTCGTTGTCCGGGTTCTTCTTCATCGCGTTCCGGACGCCTTGGGAGCTCCACTCGCGCTGCGTCCGCGCACGGGACACCAGGTCCGCCTTGGTGGAGGCAAACTCCTCATATTTTTCGCGGGCATGCCGGCGTGCCACGGCGCGTTCCTCGAGGAAGGCGTCGTAGCCGCCGTCGTAAACGGCCACGCTGTTCTGTGCCAGGTCCAGCTCCACCACCCGGGTGACGCACCGGGCCAGGAACTCACGGTCATGGCTGACCAGCACCACTCCCCCACGCAGCCCGGTCACGAAGTTTTCCAGGGTGGCCAGGCCGGCAAGGTCAAGGTCGTTGGTGGGCTCGTCGAGCAGCACCACATCGAAGCGGCTCAGCAGGAGGGCGGCCAGGGCCACGCGTGCCGCCTGGCCGCCGGAAAGCCCGGTCATCAGCGCATCGGGACCCGCGTCCAGGCCCAGTTCCGCAAGCACCGCCGGGATGCGGTCGTCCAAATCCGCGGCGCCGGAGGCCATCCACCGGTCGAAGGCACGGGAGTAGGCATCATCGGCCCCGGGAGCGCCGGACCCGAGCGCCTCGGCCGTCAATTCCATCTCGGTGGTTGCTTCCGCGCAGCCGGTGCGGCGGGCGATGTAGGCGGCCACCGTCTCGGCGGGGATCCGCTCATGTTCCTGGGGCAGCCAGCCGACGAAGGCATCGGAGGGCGCAAGGCTCACTGAGCCTTCCTGCGGCTGGTCGACTCCGGCAAGGAGGCGCAGCAGCGTCGATTTTCCAGCACCGTTGGCGCCCACGACACCCACCACGTCACCGGGGGCCACCGTCAGCGAGAGCCCGGAAAAGAGCACGCGGTGCCCATGGCCTCCCGAGACATCCTTGGCAACAAGGGTTGCAGTCATCGATTCGTCCTTTCGCCGCTGCCCGGACAGCCGTTGACGGCCGGCAGAGGCGGCAAAAACAGGGCCGCGGCGCCGCTGGGGCTGCTGGACATAGAAGAACCCGCTGGTCCGGACTTGGGGGGTGTACGGACCAGCGGGCTCGACCATCAACTATAGACGAATCTGGACCATGGGCAAAATCGGCCCTACGGCGCCTGCGCAATGCCCGGAGGGCGTTCGCCCGCGGCGGCACGGTAAAATCGTCCCGACCACCCGTTCTGCAGAGAGTCCTCCATGACCCTTTCCGCCAAGGCGTTCCAGCGCTGGCTGCAAAGCATCGCACCCGATGCCAGCACCGCTGACGTCTGCCGGGTCTCGGGGATCAAACGGACCACCCTCGCCCAGCAACTGGTCCGGGGTAAGGTCTCCGTCAGCACCGTGGTCAGCGTCAGCCGCGCCTACAACATCAATCCTGTTGCCGGACTGGCCGGTTTCGACGCATACAGCGTCCTTTCGGGCCCACAGCGCCCGCCCACGCGCAGCGAGCTGGTAAGCCAGATTTCCACGGCGGACCTCATGCGCGCGCTCCTGGCGCGGCCGGCCATGGAGCCTGCAAGGGGAGCCTCCACCCCCGCACTGGGCCCGACTCCCCACGCCACCTCAGTGAAGAACTGGGTGGATGCAATTGACGACGGCGAGGTCAGGCACCGCGTTTCGGCTGCCACCGGGGTGGCCCCGCAAAACTACTCCGCCCAGTTGACGGCAAACCGGCTGTCCCCCGAGCTCGCCGTGGCCACGGCATTGGCCGCCGGGGTTGGACCGGCCGGCGGCCTGGTGGCCACGGGGATCATCACCGAGGAGGAGGCGGGCTGGCCACCCGGGGCGCGGCAGGCAGCCCTGGAAAGCCTCTCGGACGGAGAGCTCACCGCACTGGCCGGGGAACGGCTTCAGGCATTGGGGAAAGTACTGCGCCGGCAGGAGCAGGACCAAGCACAGACAGAGAAGATATGGGAGAACCTGGGATGATCGAAACGCTTCAGTGGACCACGCTGGCGGTTTGCGCACTCGTCTCGGCGGCCCGTATCCCCAGCACCCTCCGTGGCGAGAACCGGTCCCTGTTCGGCATCTTTGCCTCAATGACGCTGGCCATCCTGCTAAGCATCAAGGGACCCTACCTGGTGATCGACCAGGCACTGGGTGGCATCAACCTGGCCAACCTGCTGCTGCGGTTTGTGATCTTCGGCGTCATCTTCTTCATGGGCATCCGAATTTCCAGGGGGTTCAGCGCCGACAGCGCCCACCGGCTCATCACGGGAAAGACCGGCATGCTGGTCCTGCTCGTTGTCTCTGTGGTCATGGTGGCACTGTTTTTCTCCATGGACACCGCCGGCTCCTCGGCGGGACTCCAGGCCATCTCTGCCAAGGACGACCGCCACTTTGCACTGGTTGAGTACTACGGGGCGGCCGGCCGGGCCTACCCCGCCTACGTAGCCCTGGCACTTGTGCCAGCCTTGGTCCGGGCCGCGCAGGACCGGCTTCCGGTACTGGTACGTGTCGGCGCGGCGTTGCTGGCCCTGGGCGGCGTAGCGGTTGCCCTGACACTGCTCTTCCCGGTGATTCCGCCCGAACTCGGCCAGATTGAGTTCATCATCAACTACACGGCCATCCTGTGTTTTGTCATTGGATTGGCCCTGATCTGGGCTGCACGGGTGGTCAACAGGCGCGGCACAGCCCCCCAAAAGACATCTACCGAAACGTAACCTTCTGCGGCTTTCACAAAATCATTAGAATGTGAAACAATCATGAATGTGTGAAGGCGGGGCCGCCTGGCGTTTTCGAACGGGGATAAATTCTGAAATGCCGGCCGCCCCGGAGGCCTTCGCGCACATTGGGGGGATGAGTGGTGGCGGATCGTTGGGGACCGCCCCCACTCAGCCTGTTTAACGGCTCCTTCGCGGAAGCATACCCCCACCCGGCTCTATGAGCTCCCGGGCAGGTACAAGCTCCGAATATCCTTGTACCCGCCCAGGAACCCTCCAAGCCGCTATTTCCGGGCAAACCTCAATGTCACCAGCTGGAACGGCCGCAGCCTAAGCTCGGCCCCGCTGTCGGAGGGAGCGACCCCGGGAGCCTCGGTAAGGCGTTCCAGGAGGTCCGTGGCAAGAACGTTCCGCACCGGAAAATTGGCCGAAATGCATCCATCGGAGCGCTGTCCCAGCGACTCGTAGAGGCGGACCACAACGTCTCCCGAACCGTCCTGGGCCAGTTTCACGGCTTCGATCACCAAGGCGGGATTACTGACGCTGAAGAGCGGCTCCACCGGCGAGGCACCCCGGACCAGCCGCGGCTGCAAGTTGGTCCGGTACCCCTCCTGGACAGCGTCCGCAATATCGGCACCGGGCCGGATGGCCACCGTCAACTCGTGGTGGCCGCGGTCGGCCTCCGGGTCGGGGAACTTCGGCGCCCGCAGCAGGGAGAGCCGCACCGTGGTGGTGGTGCCGCCGTCGGATTCTCTGACGCTCCTGCCCACGTCATGGCCGTAAGTGGATGAGTTGGAGACCGCCACCCCGTAGCCGGGTTCGCCCACATGGATCCACCGGTGGGCGCAGATCTCGAACTTCGCCGCCTCCCAGGACGTGTTGGTATGGGTGGGCCGGAAAACATGGCCGAACTGTGTTTCGGCAGCCGACCGGTCTGCCCGCACATCCAGGGCGAAACCAAGTTTCAGCAGCTTTTCGCGTTCCTGCCAGTCCACCGTCGTGGTGATTTCCAGTGACGGACTGCCAGGTGCCAGGGTGATGCGCTGGGTCAGTCTGGACTTGCCTGCCACCCGCTCCACGACCACCACCGCACTGCCGCCTTCACTCGCAAGGCGGATGGACTCTGCCTGGACCAGTGGCGTGACGTTGCGCCGATAGAATTCGTCGATATCCCAGGCATCCCACTCGTTGGGGGTGTCCCGGTGCAGCTCCAGCAGGTTGCCGCGCTGGCCGGGAGCGATCGCTTCGCGGCCGCTGGCATGGTCCCATAGGGAGGACAGAAGCCCGTCGGAATCCACCACCGCCCGGATGATCCCGTTGTCCAGGATGTAGCCCCCGTCCTGTGGCGTGGCCTGTGCCGGTTCCTGGAACGCCATGGGTTCGGCTGCTGCCAGCGCGGGGACGCCGTCCCGGGTGTGCGGAGTTGCGTTCAGCAGGAATTGCCGGTCACCGGAGCCCAGCATCGCGGCAGCAGCCTGGCCAATCAGTGCCTCAAGGGCAGTTTCGATCGCACGGTAGTTCCGCTCGGCGTCCTGGTGGACCCAGGCGATGGAGCTTCCGGGAAGGATGTCGTGGAACTGCTGCAGCAGCACCAGCTGCCAGAGTCGCTTGAGTTCGGCGGCCGGGTAATCGAAAGAACCCGCGCTCCGGACAGCGGCCGTGGCGCACCACAGTTCCGCTTCCCGCAGCAGGTGCTCGCTGCGCCGGTTGCCCTTCTTGGTGCGGGCCTGGCTGGTGTACGTGCCGCGGTGCAGCTCCAGGTACATCTCCCCCACCCAGACCGGCAGCGCGGAATACTCTTCCTCGGCCTGCAGGAAGAAGCTCTCCGCGGACCCGACCCGGACCCTCGGCGAGCCCTCCAGGTCCGCCGTGCGTGCAGCTGCGGCGAGCATTTCCCGGGTGGGCCCGCCGCCGCCGTCGCCGTACCCGAACGGGACCAGCGACACGGTGCCGCGGCCATGGTCCCGGTAGTTGCGCTCGGCATGCGCCAGGTCCCTGGCACTGAGATCCGAGTTGTAGGTGTCCACCGGCGGGAAGTGGGTGAACAGCCGGGTGCCGTCGATTCCCTCCCAGTTGAACGTGTGGTGGGGCATCCTGTTGGTCTGGTTCCAGGAAATCTTCTGCGTGAGGAACCAGCGGCTGCCCGCGGACTTCACGATCTGGGGAAGGGCCGCACTGTAGCCGAACGAATCCGGGAGCCACGCTTCCCGGCACTCGATGCCAAACTCGGCCAGGAAGAAGCCTTTGCCCTCAACGAACTGCCGGGCCATGGCTTCGCCTCCGGGCATGTTGGTGTCCGATTCCACCCACATGCCGCCGACCGGGACGAACTGCCCCGCGCGTACCTTTTCCCGGATCCGGCGGAACAGCTCCGGGTACAGCTCCTTGATCCAGGCGAGCTGCTGCGCTGAGGAGCAGGAGAAGACAAAAGTGGGGTCTTCGTCCATCAGGGCCACCACATTGGAAAACGTCCGGGCGCATTTGCGGATCGTTTCCCGGACCGGCCAGAGCCAGGCGGAATCGATATGGGCGTGCCCGGTGGCAACCAGTTGGTGCGCGGAGGCGTAGGCGGGCCTGGTCAGGACGTCGGCGAGCGCCCGGCGCCCGGCCGCTGCGGTCCCCGCGACGTCCTCCGGGTCCATCACGTCCATCATGTCTTCGAGGGCCCGGAGGATCTCGTGGCGGCGCGGGAGCTCCAGCGGGAGCTGCTCCATGAGGCCGGCGAGGGTCGAGATATCCTGCTGGAGTTCCCACACGGTTTGGTTCAGCTCGGCGATGGCGATGGTTCCCAGCCGGTACTGCGGGGCATCTCCTGCCGTCGCCTTATCCCCCAAGGGGGTAGCGGCAAAGGTCCAGCCCTGTGCCATGTCCGGGTTCGCGGCCGCTTCAACGTAAAAATCCACTGCCATGCCGCTGCCCAGCAGCTTCAGGGGAATGTACTGGTTGCGGGGGGAGATGGCCTTGATGATGCTGCCATCGGGCCGCCAGGCGATGCCTTCGCACTGGAAGCCGGGCGCTTCGGTGGTGAACCCCAGGTCCACCACCACCTCCACGGCGGTGTCCGGGCCGCCGCCCCAGGATTCGGGGACCTCCCCCTGCAACCGCAGCCAGGTGGTGCCCCAGGGGCGGCCCCACGCGGCGCCGTGCTCCTGGGGCTGGAACTCCTGCCGCATCGCCTCGAGCGCGGGGACCGGTTCGTCCGGAACTTCCCAGCTGCTCAGCGCAAGCGGGACTGACCTGCTGTAGACGGCGGGGGCAATGCGCTCGCGCACAAACCTTGCCAGGCGGACTTCCGTGATCCTGCGGTCGTCATGCAATATATGTCCTCTTTAGGCTTGTGACTGGATCATCGTGTCCATTCGATGGACAAATCTACCCGCTGGCGGCACTGCAACCAACCCCTTTTGCAGTTATCCGCCGGCCGTCCCGGCACCGCAGGGCCCTATGCACCGGGCCCCTGCGCTGCGGGCAGCGCAGGGTCGGGCCGCAGGATCCGCGAGTCCCCGGCGTAGACGTTGAAACTGGTGCCCCGGCTGAATCCGGCCACGGTCAGCCCGTTGGCCTCCGCCAGTTCCACAGCCAGGCTTGAGGGGGCGCTGACGGCGGACAGGACAGGAATTCCTGCAAGGGCGGCTTTCTGCACCAGTTCGAACGATGCCCGTCCGGACACCTGGAGGACCGTTCCGGCCAACGGCAGGAGGCCTTCGCGCAGTGCCCAGCCCACCACTTTGTCCACGGCGTTGTGCCGCCCGACGTCCTCGCGCAGGCACAGGAGCCGCGGCCCGCCGTCGTCCTCAATCTTGAAAAGACCCGCCGCGTGAACGCCCCCGGTATCGTCAAAGACGCGCTGGGACTTCCGCAGCAGTGCCGGCAGGGATGCCAGGATTTTGGCGTCCACCGTCAACGGGTCCGCCTGCGGGCTGAAGTGGGACGATTTCTGGACTGCCTCGATGGAATCCGTGCCGCAGATGCCGCAGGAACTGGATGTGTAGACCTTGCGGCCGGTATCGGGAAGTGGGACGTCCGGCCGCAGCTGCGCCTCCACCACGTTGAAGGTCTGGACCCCGTTCTCGTCCTCGCCGGCGCAGAACCGGAGTGATACCAGCTGTTCGGGCGCCCAGATGACGCCCTCGGACACCAGGAACCCTGCTACCAGGTCAAAGTCGTCCCCCGGGGTGCGCATGGTGACTGAGTAGGAAAGCCTGCCCAACCGGATTTCGAGCGGTTCCTCCACGGCAAGGACGTCTTCGCGGTGCCGGACCGGGTACTCCAGGGCGGCCGGCGAACCGTCCAGGACATACTTGTGCACCTTGCGGCGCTGGGTTACGCGTCCCATGTTCCACCCTGCCTGTTCATTACTCCATCATGGCACCAACCGGGCCTGCCTCAGTCCAGAGGTGCACGGGCCAAAAGGGCCTACCGAAACCGGGCGGAGCGGGAGTGTTGACCCAAAGGCTTCATCCCAGCAGCGCGCTCCAATCCACGGGCCCGTTGGACGCCGGTTTGCCCTTGACCTGGCCGGCCCGTGCGTTGCTTCTCGGCTTGGCTTTGGCCGCGCCTTCTTTCGGCGGCGGAATGGGTGGCCCCCAAGGCAGCGCGAAAGCGGGCACCGGCTCCCCCAGCTGCACGCCGTGCGGCGGTACCACCAGCACACCGTCGGCGGCGGCCAGGCCGCGCATCATGCCGGGGCCTGTGTGCTGAGCAGGGGAAGCCATTCCGTACAGCAGCCGGAAGGGCATCAGGCGGGTGCGTCCGGGATCGGCTTCGATCATGGTTCCGCACGGTACTTCCTGCACGGCGGGCATGGCCCGGTGCCCCAAGGCGGCGAACAACGGGGCGCCGACGGTGGAAAGGGCCATCATGGCCGCGAGCGGGTTGCCGGGCAGCCCAAGGACAAAGCGGCCGTCCGGCAGTTCGGCCAGGACGGCGGGGTGGCCGGGCCGCATCGCCACGCCGTCGATGATGAGCCGGCCGCCGAGTTCGGCAACGGCCCGCCGGAGGTGGTCTGTGCCTGAGCGCCCGGTGCCCCCCGTGGTTATAACGACGTCGGCCGGCAGGTCGGGCGCGTCCGGCACCTCCGGCAGCACGTCTTCGAGCGCCGCGAGCCATTCGGCATATGAGTCACCGATCCGCTGCTGCCCGACATGGATGCCTCCCAGCATGGCAATGACCGCCGGCAATTGGGGGCCGAACGTATCGCGCACCTGGCCGCGAGCCGGGGTGCCGCGTTCCACCACCTCGGATCCGGTCAGCACCAGACGCACCACCGGCTTTCCCTGGACCTGCACTTCGTCGTAGCCTGCCAGTGCCGCAAGGGCCAGGTGTGCCGGGTTGAGTTCCACCCCGGCCTTGACCAGGATGTCCCCTTCAAGGGCTTCTTCCCCGGCCTTTCTGATGTGTTCACCCGCGCGGGGTTCGCCCGGCCGGGCCTTGCCTCCGACCATCACCACCTGGCCTTCATCGTCCTGGCCGAGGACTGCGTTCTCGGTACGGAGCACCGCCTTGCCGCCTGCGGGGATCAGGCCACCGGTGGCAATGGGACTGGCCTGGTGCGGCGCCAGCCGCGTGCCCGGCTCCACCGGGATCCATGGGCCGCTTCCATTGACTGCCCACCCGTCCATGGCTGAGGACGCGTAGTGCGGCATGTCTTGGAGTGCCACGATGTCCTGGTCAAGTTTTCGGCCCAGGGCAATGTTCAGGGCCACAGGGCCGGGAGGAATCGGGGTGGCCGCATCGTAGGCAGCCTGCCGGGCCTCTTCCCACGTGTGTGCCAGGTGATGGTGGTGGGAGCGCCCGGGTTCGGCTTCGCCCGGCTCCTTGTTGCCGGATTCGGCGTCAGCCGTACCGCTTTCTTCCGGGGCGGTTTCTCCCGGGCCGGCGTCCTCCGGGCCGGGACCTGGCGGCGCCGCCGGATCGCTGCGGGTTTCTGCAGTCATTCGCCGGGAGTCCCGGCGGCTTCAGCGTCGTAGTCAGCTGCCAGGGAACGGGCAACGGCCAACGCCGCGTCCATGGAGGCTGCGTCCATCTCCCTGCCGGGAGCGGCAGCCAGGCCTGCGGCAAAGCCAGCAATGAAGGTGGTAAGCGGAGCGGCCGGCCGGACAACCGAATGGGCGGCAACACCGGCCAGTGCCAGCACTGCGTTGATGTCTACCTGGACGTCCTCAAGCTTGTACGCCTGGAGAAGGGACCTGCACCATTCTTCCAGCGTTTCGTCCTGGCTTTTCACGACTTGCCTCCCACGTTAGTTCCGCCCGCGCTTGGGTCCTTGCTTTCACGCTGGCTCCCGGCGGCAATCCCCAGCGCGGCAGCATCGTCCCAGGTATCCACATCGGAAGTGGACCCGGCGGGGACTGTGACAAGCTGCACGTCCAGACTAGCAAGGAGAGCCCTGACAGAGCCGTTGACCAAGGCGTTGCGGGCTGCCAACTCCACACACGCTTGTTTTAACCCAGGCGTGCTATAAAAAGCCGCCAACGGCTGCGCCCTCCCGTCGCCGGACCGGGCCATCATGCCGCCTCCATCGCCTCCCCGGGGGCTGGCGGCAGACGCAGAAAGCGCCTCCCACAACACAGCCACGGCCTCGGACGCCAGCGGCATGTCACAGGCAAGCACCAGGGTGAACGGGGCAACTCCGCCATGTCTCCCCAGGGTGTCCAGGCCGGCGGCGATGGCAGCCGCAGGCCCTGCAAACGGCGGCTCCTCCCGGCACGTCAGCACGCCGGGCGGCCAGTGGGCCGGGGGTACCGGGTTTGATACTGTGCCCCGGGATGGCAGGAAGCCGCCGTCGCCAACGACGACAGTGCGGCGGGCACCGGCTGCAGCATCCATCGCCCGTTCCAGCAGCGTCTGGCCGCGGAAGACAAGGGACTGCTTGGGTACGCCGCCCAGCCGCGATGACCTTCCGCCGGCCAGGATCAGGGCATCAAAAGCCAGGCTCTTCTCTTGCACTCCCCCAGCCTAACCACCGGCCGGCGCAGGAATCACGCCGTTTCCCAGGACCGGGTCAGGCAGCGCGTTCGGGAAGAAGGAACGGATCCCACGCGGGGGTGGGCTTCTCCAGTTCCTTGATCTGCCAGATAGTGCCGCGCGGAGGCTCGGGCACGAACCGCAGCGTCCAGCCCATCTCGGCCGGGGTGTGATCGCCTTTGACGTTGTTGCAGCGGAGGCAGGCGGCCACCAGGTTCTCCCACGAGTCAGCCCCGCCCCTGGATTTGGGGTGAACATGATCGATGGTGTGCGCTGCCTTGCCGCAGTATGCGCATTTATGGCCGTCGCGTCTGAGCACACCCCTGCGGCTGACAGCCGTGGAATGGTTGTATCGGGGCCGGATGTACCGGTTGAGGAGAATCACGGACGGACGGCCCAGGACGTCGGTGGGCCCCACCACGGGGTCATCCCCCTCGGCCACCACGCTCGCCTTGCCCGTGAGCACAAGCACCAGCGCCCGGCGGAAAGTAATAACCGCCAGCGGTTCATATCCAGCATTCAGAACGAGAGTGCGCATGCACTTACCTCTTCACGGCCGCACCCGTCAGGGGCACGAGGGCCGGCTGCCCTCGGCATGTCCGGGCTATGGATCGACATCACAAGAGTAAACAGAGAAGTGCAAAATCAGGTAATCGCCGCCCTGATGGGGTCCCGGTACAAAGCGACGCCGGGCAGCCTCCCCCGGCTGCCGGGAACTTCTTTTAACGCAAAGGACCCCCGCCGCGAGGGCAGGGGTCCTTTGACGTTGGGCACCGGCTGCTGCCTGTGCCCAACGTCGGGTGCTTACCGGACGTGGATGAAAACCGGTCCGGATCCAACGTTTGCGCTGAAGACCACGGTGTCGTTGCCGTTGAAACCGCCATGTACGGCCATGCCGTTTCCGGCGTAGACAGCGATGTGTGCCATTCCTCCGCCACCATCGGCGTAGTAGATGAGGTCGCCGGGCTGGGCCTGGGAGGCAGGCACAGTGTCACCGAGGGACAGGTACCCGGCGGGCCAGTCGTGGAAGTGGATGCCGACGGCGGCCAAGGCGTTGGTCACCAGCATCGTGCAGTCCTGGTGGACGCCGAGCTGGGCGTAGGCGGCGGAGAGGATTGCGGCACCCTTGCCGCTGGCGGAAGCCTGGGCTGCAGGAGCGGCCGGGGCGGCGGCGGTGGCAACCTTGGCCGTGACCTTGGGGGCGGCAACGGGCTGGGCAGCGGGCTCCGCGGCGGGAGCAGGGGCAGCTTCCTGCACTTCAACCTGGGGCTCCGGCTCGACGACGGGGGCCGGCGTGGTGGTCACAGCGGGCTTCTCAAAGCTGATGGCAATGGTGGAAGCAGCGGAAATCGGGGCGTCGATCGCGGATTCAACTTCCAGCGCGGAGGCGGGAGCGGAGTCGCGCTTGACGTTTGCATCGGCGGCGTTCGCCGCAATGCCGCTGGTCAGGACCAGGCCGGAAGCAGCGGCAATGACGGCGGCCTGGCGGCCCATGCCGCCGGCGTTGTCGCTGACAGCTTTGGCAATGACAGCGATCGAGTTGGTCTTGGTGACCTCGGCGCGGTGCCGTGCGGTAGCACGAGTCGTCATCAGTTCTCTCTTTCGTTTTCCTTGCGACCGCGTGTAGGCAGGCAAAGGGTCATAGACGCGCCGGCATCTTGGGGGTACGCCGGCGCGTCCCGAACGGGGATGTGGTTTCTAGCGGAAAAGCTTTGGGCAAAGAAATAGCCCTTGGAGCTTGGAGCCCAAGAACTATTTGTTGAGGTGGTAGTACGACGAGGTACCGGTGGCTGCAGGCGAGTGAAGCAGCGTGCCCTGTGAGGGGTTGAGTGCGCTGATCATCATGCCGTTGCCGACGTAGATACCAACGTGTGCGCCGCCGTTCTGGACAACCAGGTCACCGGGCTGCGGGGCGGAGGTGGGGCTCATGATGCTCCACGCGTTAGTGCGGGGGATGCTGATGCCGGCCTGCGCGTACACCCACTGCACGAAACCGGAGCAGTCCCAGCCGGTGACGGGGCTGGTGCCGCCCCATACGTACGAGTGG
Organism: Arthrobacter sp. E1SS-5; assembly: GCF_057073715.1. Lineage (NCBI taxonomy): Bacteria > Bacillati > Actinomycetota > Actinomycetes > Micrococcales > Micrococcaceae > Arthrobacter > Arthrobacter sp. E1SS-5. The sequence continues at coordinate 821,309 of NZ_CP172703.1, read as the reverse complement.
CCGATGCCGGTGTAGGCGATGGCTGCGATGCCTGAGGTGGCTGCGGAGGATACGGTCTCGGCGGTCTTGGTGACCGGGGAGACGTCCTGGCCGGCGGCAGCAGCAGTGGCGGCGCCGTTTGCCGTGTCGGTGGACTGGGTACGCACCGCTTCCACCTTTGGAGCAGCGGTGGTCTTGACCACGGGACGCTCGAAGGAAACCGTGGCCGTGGGGGCAGCGGTGACGGCGAGGGCCGTCTGGGCCGAACCGGATTCGGTGGAAGCTGAGACACCGGCAGTGGTGTCTGCAGCGGTGGCCGGCAGGCCCATGCTCAGGATGAGGCCCGACGCGGCTGCCACAACGGCAGCCTGGCGGCCTACGGTCCCGGCATTTGCACTCACGGCCTTGGACACGGCATCCAAGGGGTTGGTGCGAACCGTTTGCGCACGGTGGCGCGCAGAATTATGGCGTGAAGACACGAAGGTAGCCTCTCCCAATGCCTGCGAGGTGAGCTGTCGGATTCGGATGGGAGTCACCCGGCCACGCTGCTTCCTGGGAAGCTTGTGACTTAACCCCAAGGCCTTCTGAATGAAGGCCGAAATTGGTTCCCCCGCCCCTGCCAGACGATGAAATGCGAACGGACCTTGAGCGGTGGCAGAGTTAGGCAATCCACTCAAGAGCGTCAACTTCGGAAAAGTTGACGCGAGTTAGACGGTACAGCAGTTTTGCTTCAATGTCACATTCAGGTCACGGCGGGTCACGGCGATCTGAGAGTAAACAATCATTCGGTTACAGCCAGCCCATGGGATCGACCACTTCGCCGTTGACCTGGACCTCGAAGTGCAGGTGGCAGCCGGTGGACGCGCCGGTGGTGCCGCTCAGGGCCACAACGTCCCCGCGGGACACGGTCTGGCCCACCTTGACGTTGAAGGATGACAGGTGGTTGTACGTGGTTTCCAGCCCGTTTCCGTGGTCGATGACCACCCGGTTTCCGCCGCCGAACTGATGCCAGCCCGCGAAGGTCACGGTGCCGGTGGCGGCCGCCAGGACGGAGGTCCCGCACTGCGCCACGAAGTCCTGGCCCCGGTGGAAGTCACCCGAGCCCCCGGTAATGGGGCTGACCCTGTAACCGAAGGGGGAAGCGGTGACAAGGGAGGCCAACGGTGCGGCCAGGGTGCCGGCTGACGCGGCGCGCGTAACGGAGCCGGCCGACTGCGCACTGAGGAGTTGCTTCAGCTTTCCGTCCGGGTCCGCCTGGGTCACCACTGCCGAGCGACTGAAGTCGATCTGGGCACCGATATCGGCGGAAATCTGGGGCTGGGGCGTGACGGAGGAGGCTGCCACCGGGGCGCTGCCGGCGGCGTCAGTGGCCATAACGGGACTTGTGGCGGGCACTGTCACGGTCAGCACCAGGCCGGTGGCCGCAAGGGCAATGCCGGCCTTCTGGCCTATGCCGCTGGCGGCGGCAAACTCCGTCATCTGGCGGAACGGACCCCGGCGGCGGCGGGCGTCGCGATGGAGGTCGCGGGGACGCTCCGCTGCGGCAGCTTCGACAACCCGCGGTGCCGAAGGGGGGCCGGCAGCACGGCGGCGTCCCCGGGGGGTCTGCATGGTCAAGAAGGGTTCCTCTCTGGAAAAGCCTGCGGAGTTAGCTGTCGGATTCGGGTCAGAGAGATCAAAGACCCGGCCCGCCAAGGGCAAGCTTCTGCGCAGGGGTATTCCCGGAAGAATCCTTCACTGGAGAGGCTTGCTGCTGACGGACTTCACCCCAAGGCAGTCCCCCGCTGCCGGTTGTGGTTCCCCCGCCTCTGCCAGTAACGACTCGTGCACCTGATCCGCTGGCAGAGCTCGGCTCCGGATCAGGTAACGCTTAAGTTTCAACGACTGGTTCTACTATAGGGGCTTAAGACCCTTGGTAACAATTCCGTTATCTTTGCGTGGATGGGCAGGCCCGGGGTATGGAAGTCCCGCTTCACCCCTGCTTGATGGCCACGAAGACATGCGCGGCCACCTCGGGCGGAAGCTCCAGCGCTCCTTCAATCCCGGCCACCCGCACCGAGATGTAATCGCCCACATGTTCCAGGGTCACGGCAGCGCCGGGCCGGATTCCTCCTTCGTCCAACTGCGCCAGCAGTTCCGGCTCCACTTGGATCGGTTCCGCGAGGCGGCTGATAGTCACGCCCGACGCAGGCCCGTAGCTCTTCATCGCCTCCAGCAGGCTGATGGCACCGTCACCAAAGCCGGGGCCCGGCTGGCCGCCCAGCGCGGCAAGGCCGGGGATGGGGTTGCCATACGGGGACTCGGTGGGGTGGTCCAGCATCTCGTAGATGCGCCGTTCCACCCGCTCACTCATCACATGTTCCCAGCGGCAGGCTTCGTCGTGGACGTAGGCCCAGTCCAGCCCGATGACGTCGGCCAGCAGGCGTTCGGCCAGCCGATGCTTGCGCATCACTTCGGTGGCCCGCTTGCGGCCGGTGTCCGTGAGTTCCAGATGCCTGTCGCCGGAGACCACAACGAGCCCGTCGCGCTCCATCCTGCCGATGGTCTGGGACACAGTGGGGCCGGAGTGGCGCAGTCGCTCGGCAATACGGGCCCGTAGGGCAACGATGTTTTCTTCCTCAAGCTCCAGGATGGTCCTGAGGTACATCTCCGTAGTGTCGATCAGATCCGTCATCCAGCTCAGCTCCTCGGGCGCAGTACCTTGCCTTGTCCCACCGTATCGCCTCTTCCCGCGAGGTAGTCCGGGGGAAAGCTTAGCCTATTTTGACTTTGTCCGAATAGCCGCGGCCCAGGGGCACCATCAGGGTGCATACGCGGAACACTTGCACGCGCGGCGCGTTGTCTCAGTGTCTGGACTTTGCGGCTGCCGGTTCCCGCCCGCCGCTGCTGTTCAGGCAGAATGGGAAAGGCCTATGGCACAGCCGCCGCCCGGCTGCCGGCCACCACAACCCGCCCGTCCGGACCAAAGCGTTCGTCCCCGCCGAATTGGAGCACCTGTGAGCGACACCAGCATCACGATTCCCGCCGACCTCCTGCCCAAGGACGGACGGTTCGGGGCCGGCCCGTCAAAGGTCCGGCAGGAACAGATCGATGCCCTCGCCGCAGCATCCAAAACCATCCTGGGCACCTCGCACCGCCAGGCCCCCGTCAAGAACCTGGTGGGGTCTGTCCGTGAAGGACTGACCCACTTCTTCCGTGCCCCTGAGGGCTATGAGGTTGTCCTTGGCGTTGGCGGCTCCACTGCTTTCTGGGATGTCGCCAGCTTCGGCCTGGTGGAGAAGAAGGCCCAGCACCTCTCCTTCGGCGAGTTCGGATCCAAGTTCGCTGCGGCCACCAACAAGGCCCCGTTCCTGGAAGCCTCCTCGATCATCAAGTCCGAGCCCGGCACGCGTCCCGCGGCACAGGCCGAGGCCGGCGTGGACGTTTACGCGTGGCCGCAGAACGAAACCTCCACCGGCGTGGCAGCCCCGGTCCAGCGGGTTTCCGGAGCCGACGAGGGATCCCTGGTTTTGGTGGACGCCACCTCGGCGGCCGGCGGCCTGGACGTGGACGTTGCCCAGAGCGACGTCTACTACTTTGCGCCCCAGAAGAACTTTGCCTCCGACGGCGGGCTCTGGCTTGGCTTGTTCTCCCCCGCAGCACTGGAACGGGCCGCCCGCATCAAGGCCAGCGGCCGCTGGATCCCGGACTTCCTGGACCTCCAGACCGCCATCGACAACTCGCGGCTGAACCAGACCTACAACACGCCGTCGCTGTCCACGCTGGTGACCCTGGACGCCCAGGTCCAGTGGCTGAATTCCAATGGCGGCCTGGACTTCGCTGCCGCACGCACTGCCGATTCCGCCGGACGCATCTACAGCTGGGCCGAGGCCTCTGATTTCGCCACGCCGTTCGTGGCCAAGCCGGAGGAGCGCTCCAACGTCATCGCCACCATCGACTTTGACGAATCAATAGATGCCGCGGCGGTAGCCAAGATCCTGCGTGCCAACGGCATCGTGGACACCGAACCCTACCGGAAGCTGGGCCGCAACCAGCTGCGCATCGCCACCTTCGTTGCCATCGAGCCCGGCGACGTCTCGGCCCTGCTCTCCAGCGTCGACTACGTTGTGGGCGAGCTGCGCAAGTAGGCCCTAACGACACTTAGGCCCTGTCCAGCGGCAGGCACGCTTAACGTACGACGGCGCCGCCCGGGTTTGTCCCGGACGGCGCCGTTTTCGTTGTGCCCGGCAGAGGGCGGGGCCGGTTTCCCGGCGAAGGTGAGGCTAGGCTCCTGCCTGCGCTCCGTCGTCGTCCGCCGGTTCCCCTGGCTGCCCTGATTCCTGCGGGCCAGCGTCGCCTGCCGCTGTTTCCTGGGCTTCCGGCTCCTGCGCTACCGGCCCGCCGGCGTCCGCGTCGTGCCCGCCAACCTCAGGCTCCTGCGGCTGTTCGTCCTCGGGGCGGACCCGTTCGGCCCACGGCACCCACTCCGGGGCGAGGATGGAATCCTCGGACGGCAGCAGGCCCAGCTCGTTCACGGTGACCACCTTGGAACGCGAGTTGCGGGTCAGCACCGCGTACCATTGCCAGCCCGCATAACCTGCCAGGCGGGACTCGAACAGGTGGGTCACCAGCCGGTCGCCCTCGCTCTTGGCCGCAAGGTGGGCCCCGATGGTGGCGGCCGGCGTGATGCCCTCCACCGCTGTGCGGGCCGCGTCAACAGCCGCGGCCAGGAAAGCGTCAGGCTTGCCGGTACGCCATACGGGCACGCCTGCCTTGCGCTTTGGCGGAGTCTTGGCAGCCTGCTCCTGCACTGGCGCGCCCGGCTGTTCAGATTGGGGATTCATGGGCGCCTAAACGTCCAGCTCGTCGGCAACCTTGCGCAGGGCGGCGGCAATGGCCTTGCCCTTGTTGCCCTCCGGGTACTTACCCTTGGACAGAGTCCCGGACAGGTTGTCCAGGACGGTCACCAAGTCCTGCACCAGCGGGGCCAGGTCCTTGGCACTGGGACGCTTCGCCTTGGCAATGGACGGGGTCTTGTCCAGCACCCGGAGGCCCAGGGCCTGGGCACCCTTGCGGCCGTCCGCCACGCCGAACTCCACCCGGGTGCCTGCTTTCAGCTCCGTTACCCCTTCGGGCAGCGACGACTTGGGCAGGAAGACCTCCTGGCCGTCTTCGCCCGCGAGGAACCCAAAGCCTTTGTCCTTGTCATACCACTTGACCTTGCCGGTAGGCACGTAATCAACCTTCTTCGTTCTGCTGTCATGAGACGCGGCCGCCTGCCACCGCATCCGCATTGTTGTGCGGGTTCAAGGTATGGCATGCGCAAACCGCGTTGGTCTGTATCCTTCAAGGTTATCCTGCCGAATGCCTGATTACGCTTCCTGCAGCACTGTTCCGCCCCAGGCGCAAGGGCGCCGGAAGTGTTTAACCGCGCCCATGCTGCCGCTGTAGCGTTACGTCCATGACTCCCTCGCGTTACCGGCGGCCGCTGATGGTCCTCGCCGCTGTTATTGCCGTGCTGTCCCTCATCGCCGTGGGGACGGTCATGGCGCTTGCCTTCGCCGGGTCGGTGGCACCCACATGGGTAACCTACTCTGCGTTGTACGGCCTCCCGGCGGCCTTCATCCTGATGCTCCTGGTGGTCCTGGACGGCGTTGCCGCCCGCCGGCGAGCGGGAAAGGCCGGGCGGCGGTAACGTTGGACTGATGTCCCTCATTCGCGCGCTCGGCATGGAACTGGAGGCACGCAGCGATGATTCGCTGCGCGCATTGTTCGCCGCGCGGCCGGACCTCATTTCCCCGTCGGTTCCGGACTTCGCGGCGTTGGCGGCGCGCGCCAGTTCCCGTGTCAGCGTCCAGCGCGCCCTCGAGCGGCTGAACCGGCCCCAGATGCAGGTCCTGGAAACCCTGCATCTCTGCACCAACACCGACACAGGGCACAGCGCCTCGGCCGAAGGCCTGCACCAACTGATCAGCGGTTCCTCGCTTGCAGTTGTTGAGCAGATCATCGGCACCCTGCAGGAGCTTGCCTTGGTCCACCCGGCCGCTCCCCCGCACGGCGCCCCTGCCCCGGCCGCCGGCCAGCACTTCTTCCTGCCGGTGGGCGCGCTTAAGGACGTGGTGGGCATCTACCCGGCGGGGCTGGGCCGAAGCTACACGGAGCTGGTCCGGCTCCAGCCGGCCTTCGCCCAGCGGGCGGTCCAGCTGGTCGCCGAACTGCACCGCAGCGGTTTCCCAATCCACGGCGCCACCACTCCCATGGAGGCAGCGCTGGCACTTCAGCACTGGACATCGTCCCCGGAAGCCCTGCGGGACATCCTGGCCAAGGCGCCGGAGCGGACGACGGCGCTGCTCGCCAAGTTCCGGAATTGGGCCATGGGCGCCGTCCCCCAAGCGCAACGGAAAGCCTCGGTCACCACGGAAGGGGCCGACGTCGGGCCTGTGGACTGGCTCCTTGCACGCGGGCTGCTGGTGCCGCTGGATGCGGCGCACGTGGAGCTGCCGCACAGCGTGGGGCTGGCCCTGCGCGGCGGGGCCATCATCAACGACTTCACCCTTGCCCCTCCGGTTGCCGAGCTCGGCCGCACCACCGCTGCGCTGCGGAGGAATGCAGCACTGAGTGCTATTTCGGACACCCTCCGGCTGGTCTCCGAACTGTTGCACGCGGTGGGGGCGCAGCCGCTGGCCACGTTGCGGAGCGGGGGCGTGGGGGTCCGCGAGCTGCGACGGCTCTCCGAACAGCTGCGCGTTGACCAGGGCGCGGTGGGCCGGCTGCTGGAGCTGTGCGGCCTGGCCGGGCTGATCCGCCTCGACGTCGATTCCTCATCATGGGTGCAGCCGCCGGAGCTGGAGTGGCTGGTCCTTCCACGGCAGGAACAATGGCTGTGGCTGGTGAACGCCTGGCTGGCCAGCGAGCGCGTACCCTCCATGGTGGGCCAGCCCGTCAATTCAGCGCCCGGTGCGGCGGCCGCCCGCCCGGCCTCCGGCACCACCATCGCCGCACTGTCCGCCGGGGCGCAGCGCCCCGATGCCCCGGTGGTTCGCAAGCGGATCCTGGAAATCCTGCTTGAGCTGACGCGCGAAGCCGAAGATGGCGATGGTGGCGCGCCCGTCCTTGATGCCGCGGCGGTGCTGCAGCGCGCCGAATGGTCCCAGCCGCGGATGGCCCGGCGGTTCAGTTCCCTCATCCGGGGCGTCCTCGCCGAGGCAGAAATGCTGGGCCTGGTGGGCTCTGGGGCCTTGAGCCAGCTGGGGAGCGCCTTCGCGGAGGACCGCCCCGACGCCGCCCTGGCCATTCTGGGCGAACACCTGCCCGCGGCCCTGAACCACGTGCTGCTGCAGGCTGACCTGACCGCGGTTGCTCCCGGATACCTCTCCCCTGCGCTGACGGAACAGCTTCTGGTGATGGCCGACGCCGAGGGGCAGGGTCCTGCCACCATTTACAGGTTCTCCGCGGAGTCGGTCAAGCGCGCATTGGACCGCGGCTATGACGCCGCAGGCCTGCTGGCGTTCCTCCGGGAGCATTCGGCCACGGCGGTTCCCCAGCCGTTGGAGTACCTGGTGGAGGACACCGCTTCCCGGCACGGCAGGCTGCACGTGGGCCAGGCTGCGAGCTTCATCCAAAGTGAGGATGAAGCGGCGCTCACCGACCTGCTGTCCGGACCGAAGGCTGCCCAGCTGGGCCTGGTCCGGCTGGCCCCCACGGTTGTGGCGTCGTCGGCGGCGCCCCGTGAGCTTGCCGCCGTGCTCCGCAGCCTGGGCCTCTCCCCGTCCGTGGACGGTGCCGATGCCGCCGCGCACCTCCGCCGCACCGCCGCCCCGCAGGAGAGCCTGCGCCCGGTGTATACCGCCCCATGGATGGCGCCCGCGGCGGAGGAGGTGGAAGCCCAACTGGACGTCCTGCGGCAGGCCGGCGCCGCCGTCGGGCACCACTCAGGTGCCGCGGCCGGCAGCGAGGTTGCCACGCAACTGGGACTTGAGGCGCTGCAAAGGGCCATTCGGCTCAAGCAGCGGATCAACATGAACGTGGTGGACAACCTGGGGAATGCCAGCCTGGAAGTTGTTGTTCCGCTATCTGTGAGCGGGGGCAGGGTCCGCGTGTTCGATCCCGCAAAGGACACCGAACGGGTCCTGTCCGTCCACCGCATCATCGACATCGAGGCCGCAGAGGAACTGCGCCAGTAAAGGATTCCCGCGCGTGACCGACGGACCCCTGATCGTCCAAAGCGACAAGACCATCCTCCTCGAGGTGGACCATGAGCTGGCCACCGAGGCCCGGCACGCCATTGCGCCCTTTGCCGAGCTGGAACGTGCGCCCGAGCACATGCACAGTTACCGGCTCACCCCGCTGGGGCTGTGGAACGCCCGGGCCGCCGGGCTGGACGCCGAAAAGGTGCTGGACGCGCTGCTGAAGTACTCGCGTTTCCCGGTTCCGCATTCGCTGTTGATCGACGTCGAGGAAACCATGTCCCGGTACGGCCGGCTGCGCCTCGAAAAGGACCCGCGCCACGGATTGGTCATGCGCACGGACGACTACCCCGTCCTCGAGGAGGTGATCCGGGCCAAGAAGATCGCCCCACTGCTCGGGCCACGGATCGACGGCGAGACCGTCGTGGTGCACGCCTCCCAGCGCGGCCAGCTCAAGCAGCTGCTGCTGAAGCTCGGCTGGCCGGCTGAGGACCTGGCAGGTTACGTGGACGGCACCCCGCACCTGATTTCGCTCAATGAGGACGGCTGGCAGCTCCGGCCATACCAGCGCCTGGCCAGCGAAAACTTCTGGGCGGGCGGCAGCGGAGTGGTGGTCCTGCCCTGCGGCGCCGGCAAAACCCTGGTGGGGGCCGCGGCCATGGCCACCGGTTCCACCACCACGCTGATCCTGGTCACCAACACCGTCGCCGCCCGGCAGTGGAAGGATGAACTGCTCAAGCGCACGTCCCTTACCGAGGACGAGGTGGGTGAATACTCCGGCGCCCTCAAGGAGGTGCGGCCGGTGACCATTGCCACCTACCAGGTGCTCACCACCAAGCGGGGCGGCATCTACCCGCACCTGGAACTGGTGGACGGCCACGACTGGGGGCTGATCATCTATGACGAGGTCCACCTCCTTCCGGCACCGATCTTCAGGATGACCGCAGACCTGCAGGCCCGGCGGCGCCTCGGGCTGACTGCCACCCTGGTCCGGGAGGACGGCCGCGAGGGCGAGGTCTTCAGCCTGATCGGGCCAAAACGGTACGACGCGCCCTGGAAGGACATTGAGTCCCAGGGCTACATCGCGCCGGCGGACTGCGTCGAGGTCAGGGTGGACCTGCCAAAGGACGAACGGGTTGCCTATGCCATGGCTGACGACGCGGACAAATACCGGCTGTGCGCCACCTCCGAGTCGAAGACCCAGGTGGTGGAGGAACTGGTGGCCCGGCACTCGGGTGAACAGCTGCTGGTGATCGGCCAGTACATCGACCAGCTGGATGAGCTCGGCGAGCGCCTGCAGGCACCCGTCATCAAGGGCGACACGTCCGTCAAGGTACGGCAGAAGCTCTTTGATGCATTCCGCGCCGGGGAGCTGCAGACCCTGGTGGTGTCCAAGGTGGCCAACTTCTCCATCGACCTGCCTGAGGCCTCGGTGGCCATCCAGGTCTCGGGCTCTTTTGGGTCCCGGCAGGAGGAGGCCCAGAGGCTGGGCCGGCTGCTGCGGCCCAAGAAGGACGGCCGGGCGGCCCGCTTCTACTCCCTCGTGGCACGGGACACCCTGGACCAGGACTTCGCGGCCAAGCGCCAGAGGTTCCTGGCCGAGCAGGGGTATGCCTACCGGATCATGGACGCCAAGGACGTGGCCGCAGCGGACTAGGAATCCAGCGTGCCAAGTTGCGGTTTCGGCGCGCACACTGGAGGCATGGGAACACGAATCGTCCCGGTAGCGCCCGGGCCCGGCCAGGAATCGGTGTGGGACTATCCCCGTCCGCCCCGGATCGAAGCCAGCAGCGAGCGCATCCGCATCGTCCTGGGCGGCGAGCTCATCCTTGACACCACGGACTCGCTGCGGGTCCTCGAGACCAGCCATCCGCCGGTGTACTACATCCTTGAGTCAGCATTTGCCGCCGGCGCGCTGGAACCGTCATCGGGCAGCAGCTTTTGCGAGTTCAAGGGCGCGGCGAAGTACCTCACCGTCCGCGGCGGCGGGAAGGAAGCGGACAGCGCCGCATGGTCCTACCCGGAGCCGGCATCGGGTTTTGAGGCGCTTGCCGGCCGGGTGGCCGTCTATCCAGGCCGGATGGACTACTGCGAGGTGGATGGTGAGCGGGTCACTGCCCAGCCTGGCCGCTTCTACGGAGGCTGGATCACCAGCCGGGTAGTGGGTCCCTTCAAGGGTGAGCCCGGGACGATGGACTGGTAGGCCCAAGCGGAGCACCACCATCCTCACAACGAATATCCAGACAACTCCCAGAGACTGGGAGCATGATGGGAGCATGAACAAGAACGGTCCAGAAGCCAGGCTGCTCGTCGTCGATGATGAACCCAACATCCGCGAGCTCCTCTCCACGTCACTGCGGTTCGCCGGCTTTGAAGTGGTCTCCGCAGCCAACGGGCGCGATGCCCTGGCCGCGGCCGATACGCACTCCCCGGACCTGGCAGTGCTGGACGTCATGCTTCCGGACATGGACGGGTTCACCGTGACACGCCGGCTCCGCGCCTCCGGGAAACACTTCCCCGTCCTCTTCCTCACGGCAAAGGACGACACCGAGGACAAGGTGACCGGCCTGACCGTGGGCGGGGACGACTACGTCACCAAACCCTTCAGCCTCGACGAGGTGGTGGCCCGTATCCGGGCCGTGCTCCGCCGGACGCAGCCCCTGTTGGACGACGACGCGGTGATCCGCGTTGACGACCTGGAACTCGACGACGATGCCCACGAGGTGCGGCGCGGCGGCACTGTCATCGAGCTCTCCCCCACCGAGTTCAAGCTGCTGCGCTACCTCATGCTCAATCCCAACCGGGTGCTTTCCAAGTCGCAGATCCTGGACCACGTCTGGGAGTACAACTTCAATGGCGACGCCTCGATCGTGGAGTCCTACATCTCCTACCTGCGGCGGAAAGTCGACATCGACCCCGACGCACCGGCCCTGATCCAGACCAAGCGCGGCGTGGGCTACGTGCTGCGGACGGCTGAAAAGCGCTGACCTTGCTGAAGCGGTGGAAGTCGGCCTCGCTCAGGTCGCAGCTGGTGGCCATGATCATGGCCCTGCTGATCGTGGCCCTGACGGTGACCGGAGCGGTGACCCTGACCCTGCTCCACAGCTACCTCCAGGGCCAGGTGGACGACAAACTGAATGCCGCCGTCGACTCTGCCCGGAAACAGCGCTCGTTCACCCAATTGCAGGCACCCAACCCCATCCCCACCGACTATTCCCTGATGCTCTTCACCCCGGGTGAGCAGCCGTACACCTTCGGCGGGGACCCGGACGACCACCCGGACATCAGCAGCATCTCGGTGGAACAGGCGCAGGCACTGCAGCTGGCTCCCTTCCAGGTCCGCGGGACGGACGGCGAAAACTGGCGCGTGGTGGCGGTGACGGTCCAGAACGGCCCCACCACATCCGTTGTGGTGATCGGGCTGCCCCTGGAGAGCGTCGACGATGTCCTCAAGCATGCCACCCTGGTGGTCACCGGCGTCGGCCTGCTGACCCTGCTGCTCGCCTCGCTCATAGCCAGCTGGACCGTGTCGCGCGCCTTCCGGCCGCTGGCCAGGGTGGAAAAAACAGCCGCCGCCATTGCCGCCGGCGACCTCTCCCGGCGTGTGGAAGTGGAAAATCCTGCCACCGAGCTGGGCCGGCTGAGCAGTTCACTGAACGCCATGCTGGCACACATCGAGACCGCGTTCGCAGCGCGGACGGCATCAGAAGCAAGGATGCGCCGCTTTGCCGCTGATGCGTCCCACGAGCTGCGCACTCCCTTGGTGACCATCCGCGGGTTCTCCGAGCTCTACCGCCACGGCGCCTTGGCCACGGACGAGGACGTTGCCACCGCCATGGGCCGCATCGAAAGCGAAGCCAAGCGCATGGGTTCCATGGTGGAGGACCTGCTGCTGCTGGCCCGTCTGGATGAGCAGCGGCCGCTGCAGCAAAAGCCCGTGGACCTGCAGCTGGTTGCCCATGACGCCGTTGTGGACACCCAGGCCAGCGACCGTTCCAGGGCGATCACGCTCACGGGACTCGACGGCGGACCGGCGGCCCCGGCGCCGGTCCTCGGAGACGAGGCCAAGCTGCGCCAGGTGGTGGGCAACCTGGTGGGCAATGCCTTGCGCTACACCCCCGAGGGCAGCCCCATCGAACTGGCCGTCGGGGTGCGCCGCACCGACGGCGGCGAACGGTCCGTCATCGAAGTACGGGACCATGGGCCGGGCATCTCCGAAGACGACGCCGCCAAGGTCTTTGAGCGCTTCTACCGGGCGGACACCTCCCGGACCAGGGAGACGGGCGGCAGCGGCCTGGGGCTGGCCATCGTGGCAGCAATCGTCGGCTCCCACGGCGGCACGGTGCGGGTGCAGAAGACCGACGGCGGCGGCGCCACCCTGGTGGTCAGCCTTCCGCGACGGGACGACACGCCGGGCAATAACAGCGACGGCGGGGAGGACGCCGCTGACGACAGTACCGCCCGTGCGGCGGGCAGTGACGGATCGGTTATCCACATATAGCCGCACCGCCGTGGCTTCCGCTTGGTGCTGCTCCATAGGCTCGTTCCAGCGGCCCGGATCCCCCGGGCGCAGGACCCTTGGGGACCCGCCGTAGCGAAAGGCACAGCCATGAGCATCATTTCCGTCGACACCGAGTTACTGCAGTTGAAGTCGGCCAACGTCCAGGCCACAGTGGACCGGATCAGCGCGGACGTGCAGACCATGAAGCGGGGCCTGGATGAGCTGCAGGGCTCATGGCGGGGTTCCGCAGCCACCAATTTCCAAGCACTCGTCACCGAATGGACCATCACGCAGGGACGCGTGGAAGCGTCGCTAGCGTCCATCAATGCCGCCCTGGTGTCTGCAGCCGCCACCTACGCCCAAGCGGAGCAGGGAAACACGCAGCGGTTCAGCTGAGGCGGCCCTCCGGCAGCACGTGGCCCGGCTTCCGCCTCTAGGCTTCTGGGGTTCCCTGGTGGAACCGCAGCCGCCACCGGCCGCTGTCGAGGACCCACAGGGAGCTGCGAAGCGTCGGGCCGGAGCGGGAAAAGCTTCGGTACGTCAGCAGGACCGCGCTGGTGCCGATGCGGTCCGCACCCAGGATTTCAATGTCGGTCCGCTCGCCGGGGTCCTCCTCGAGGGCCATCATCATTGCGTCCCTGGTCCAGACCCGGCCCGAGCTGCCGATCTCCACGAAGTCCGGGTGAAGAAGGATGGCGGTCCGGCCAATGTCCCCGCGCACCAGCGGCCCCAATAGCTCGCGCTCGAGCTCCTCAACCAGCGCCTCGGGCGGGATGGAGCCTGCCTGCTGCGTCGCCTCGGCCACTTCAAGGGCTTCATCGTCCAGCTCGCTGAACAGGTCCAGTTCGTCGAAAGCCGAGACAGGCTCGGGGACCGTCCTGCGCTGGTTGGCGGCGGCTGCAGGAACACCACTGCCGGATGATGCCGGGCGTCCCGCTCCCCCGCCTGCCGCACCCGGAGGCGCTGATTCCCGGCGTTCTGCCTGCGTGTGTGCGGGGGCAGCAGCCGGAATGTCCAGGGTGGCCGGCGGGAGTCCCATGCCGGAAGGCGCCAATGCTTCCGGGGCACGTCCCCGGCCATCCTGGCCAAGTGAACGGTCGTGGTGCGCACCCGGGTGGTGTCCGCCCGGGAACCCGGGGCCGGACCGTGCTGCCACGCCCTGCTGGTAGGCCGTGGCCGCGGCCCTGGCCCGCTCGTCGGCGGCCTCATTGAGGTCGTGCCCGGCATGGCCCTTGACCCATTCGAACGTGTAGGTACGGCCTGCCAGTTCGCGGTCGAGTTCCTTCAGCAACTCCACGTTCAGGACAGGCTTTCCATCAGCCTTGCGCCAGCCCTTCCGCTTCCACCCCGGCATCCACTTGGTAATGGAGTTGATGACGTACTGGCTGTCACACAAAATGCGCAGGTCCTCCCCGGGGAGGTGTGCCGTGGCGCGCAAGAGGTCAAGGACAGCCATCAGCTCCCCCTGGTTATTGGTCCCGTGCGGCCAGCCGCCTGCCCGCCAGCAATCGTCATTCACATACCAGGCCCAGCCCGCCGGGCCTGGGTTTCCCAAGGCCGAACCGTCAGCCGCTGCAGTAATCGTCACCAATCCATCCTGCCAGAAGCAGCTGACAATGGGCGGCCGCGGACGTGCTGCAGCCCATCCTGCTGCGCCTGCCGACGGGTCGGGGGCGCTTCCTGTTTCTTCAGCCGTCACCGTCAGATTTTCGGAAAACGCTTACCGAAAACCTTGACGGGGATACCGGCACGCGAAAGAATCGCAGCACACCAACTCAGAAAACGGTTTCTCTAACTGTCATCCGTAGCCCCAAGGCTGCCGCAGCGCGACGAAGCCAACCGGAAGGAACATCAATGACGATTCCAGTAGTAAGCCGCCGGAGCTTTCAGCTTGGCGCTGCGGCCGTGGCTCTATCCATCCTGGCCACGGGCTGCGGTGCCGCCGGCGGGTCCGGCGGGTCCGGCGACAACGGTCAGGTGACCCTGCGGTTCACCTGGTGGGGCAACGAATACCTGAACGGACAGACAAACAAAGTCATCGCCGCGTTCGAAGCATCCCACCCAAACATCAAGATCAAGACCGAGCCGGGCGAATGGTCCAGCTACTGGGACAAACTGGCAACCAAGACCGCGGCCAACGATGCGCCCGATGTCATCCAGATGGACCAAAAGTACATTGCCGAATACGGCGGCCGCGGCGCGCTGCTGGACCTATCCAAGCAGAGCGGAATCGACACGTCGAAGTTGGACAAGGAGGCACTCGCATCAGGCCAGTACAGCGGCGCGCAGTACGGACTGAGCACCGGCCAGAACGCGTATGTCATCATGGCCAACACCAAGGTGTTTGAAGCGGCAGGCGTTCCCCTTCCCGACGACAAGACTTGGACATGGAAGGACTTCACGGACACGGCGGCAAAGATCAGCGCCGCCGGCGACGGCAAAAACTACGGAGCGGCGTACGGCAGCAACGAGGCCGACCTGATCATTTGGCTCCGCCAGCATGGCGAGAACCTGTACTCAGGGGACGGCAAGCTCGACTTCCAGACCGCCACGGCTGCCTCCTTCTGGGAGCGGCTCAAGGAGCAGCGCGATTCAAAGGCCAGCCCACCGGCCAACGTCGCGACGGAAGACGCAGGAGCGAGCCTTGAGCAAAGCCTCTTCGGCACCAACCGTGTGGGCATGGCATGGTGGTGGACCAACCAGCTGGGCTCGCTTGAAGCCACCACCGGAAGCAGCATCAAGATGCTGCGCGCCCCGAGCGTGGACGGCGCTTCGGCCAAGAACGGCATGTACTACAAACCCACTATGTTCTGGTCCGCTTCCTCCCGTTCCAAGCATCCCAAGGAGGCCGCAGAATTCATCAACTACCTCACCAACAGCCCGGAGGCCGGCACCATTCTCATGACGGACAGGGGCGTGCCCACCAACAGCGACATCGTCGCCGCCATCACGCCCTCGCTGAAGCCGGCTGACACCACGGTGGTCAACTTCCTTAAGGACATCGCCCCGGATATCAAGGATGCGCCGCCGGTACCGCCGGTGGGTGCGGGCAGCGTCCAGAACGTGATCAAGCGCTACACGGATGAAGTGCTGTATGACCGGCTCACCCCGCAGGCTGCCGCCGAGGCCTTCACGAAGGAAGTCCAGGGGATGCTGGATTCCGCCAGAAAGTAATCCGCAGCAAAAATGCGGCCCCCTCACCAGGAGGGAGCCGCATTTTTCTGTTGGCGGGAGGGTATCCCGGCCGGGAGGCTTAGAAGCCGCCCATGCCGCCCATGCCACCCATGTCGTCGCCGCCCGCAGGAGCAGCAGCCTTCTCCGGCTTGTCAGCAACCACTGCTTCGGTGGTGAGGAACAGGCCGGCGATGGAAGCCGCGTTCTGCAGGGCAGAGCGGGTCACCTTGACGGGATCGTTGACGCCGGCGGCCAGCAGGTCGGTGTACTCACCGGTTGCTGCGTTCAGGCCGTGGCCGGCGGGCAGGCCGCGGACCTTGTCGACAACAACGCCGGGCTCCATGCCGGCATTGAAGGCGATCTGCTTCAGCGGGGCGTCGATGGCAACGCGGACGATGTTGGCGCCCGTTGCTTCGTCGCCGGACAGCTGAAGGTTGGCGAACGCCTTGGCGCCGGCCTGGATCAGGGCCACGCCGCCACCGGCGACGATGCCTTCTTCAACTGCAGCCTTTGCGTTGCGCACTGCGTCTTCGATGCGGTGCTTGCGCTCCTTGAGCTCAACCTCGGTTGCGGCACCGGCCTTGATGACTGCAACGCCGCCGGCCAGCTTGGCCAGGCGCTCCTGCAGCTTCTCGCGGTCGTAGTCGGAGTCCGAGTTCTCGATCTCGGCGCGGATCTGGGAAACGCGGCCGGCGATCTGGTCGGCGTCGCCGGCACCTTCGACGATGGTGGTCTCGTCCTTGGTGACAACAACCTTGCGGGCCTGGCCCAGGAGCTCCAGGCCGGCGTTCTCCAGCTTGAGGCCAACCTCCTCGGAGATGACCTGGCCGCCGGTGAGGACGGCGATGTCGGCCAGCTGGGCCTTGCGGCGGTCACCGAAGCCCGGAGCCTTGACGGCAACGGACTTGAAGGTGCCACGGATCTTGTTGACGATCAGGGTGGCCAGGGCTTCGCCCTCGATGTCCTCGGCAATGATCAGCAGCGGCTTGTTGGACTGCATGACCTTTTCCAGGACAGCAACCAGTTCCTTGACGTTGGAGATCTTGGAGTTGACGATCAGGATGTACGGGTCCTCAAGGACCGTTTCCTGGCGCTCGGCATCGGTGACGAAGTAGGCGGAGATGTAGCCCTTGTCGAAGCGCATGCCTTCGGTGAGCTCGAGCTCCAGGCCGAAGGTGTTGGACTCCTCGACCGTGATGACCCCTTCCTTGCCCACCTTGTCCAGGGCTTCGGCGATGAGGGCACCGATCTCGTCGTCACCGGCGGAGATGGAGGCGGTGGCCGCGATCTCTTCCTTGGTTTCGATTTCCTTGGCGGAGTTCAGCAGTTCGGCGGTGACGGCGTCAACGGCCTTCTCGATGCCGCGCTTGAGGGACAGCGGGTCGGCGCCGGCGGCAACGTTGCGCAGGCCTTCCTTGACCAGTGCCTGTGCCAGAACCGTGGCGGTGGTGGTGCCGTCACCGGCAACATCGTCGGTCTTCTTGGCAACTTCCTTGACCAGCTCGGCGCCGATCTTCTCGTAGGGATCGTCCAGCTCGATCTCCTTGGCGATGGAAACACCATCGTTGGTGATCGTGGGGGCGCCCCACTTCTTTTCGAGGACGACGTTGCGTCCACGCGGGCCGAGGGTGACCTTAACGGCGTCGGCGAGGGTGTTCAGGCCACGCTCAAGGCCGCGGCGTGCCTCTTCATCAAATGCAATGATCTTGGCCATAACGGCAGTAGTCCTTTCGGGACAGTCGTTAAGAATGAACCTTCGCTGCAGTGCCCGCGACGGACGATCCTTTAACGGCGGCCTCTGTATGCCCCCGCGTGGGGATCTCACTGAAGTGAGGTGTTACTTTCGCTCCTCGACCGGTGCACGGCGCCGCCGGTGGGAACCAGGCTTTGCTTTAGCAGTCGGTACGTCAGAGTGCTAACTCAATAATTAGCACTCCCCACGTGAGAGTGCAAGCGATGAGACGCCGGACAAGGCGCTGGCCACGGCCGCTTCGCGCAGGGCGATCAGCCGGAGTGTCCGGCTGTTTCGTGCCCGGTGGGGCTGGGGTTGTTGTCCGCTCCGTAAGTGAAGACGGAGAAGGCGGCCGTGGTGATGTCCCCCCTGGCGTCGAAGGCAACCGGGCCGGATTCGCCGTCGTAGTTTATGTCCGGGCCCGCGGCGAGGCCGCCAAGGCACTCCTTGTAACTCAGGCAGGGGGCCTGCGGCGCGCCCGCCCCGGAGGCCGCCGTTCCGCCGGAGACGGGAATGAGGTTCGCGGCAATGGACCGGCCCGCGTCATCCTGCGCCCGTGCCGCTGCGAGGGCCGCCAGCGTCACGGCGTCATACGTTTCGGCAGCGTAGGAAACGTCCTTCAGGGAGGAATCCACCGCCAGCAGTTTGGCCTGGAAAGCCGCGGCGGGGAGCTGGCCGGGGACAACGGAGCGGGCGCCTTCGAGGGCCCGGGACGGCAACCCGGATCCATACCGGGCGAAGGCACCGTCGCTGAGGATGAGTTTCGAACCGCCGACGCCGGCATTGTGAAGTTCGGTCAATGCGGCCTGTGCGCCGTCGCGGGCCACCAGGACGACAGCGTCCGGCGCGGCTTTGGCGGCAGAACGTGCGGCCTCGGCGGCATCCCCCGGTTTGAAGCCCACCCCGGGCAGGACCTTGAGTCCGGACTGTTGGGCAGCTTCGGTGACGGCGGCTGACAGGTCCTTGCCGTAGGAACCCTGCTGGTACAGCACGCTGATGCTGGCGGCACCAGCGTCCTTGGCGAGTTTGGCCAGCACGGGACCTTGGGCGACGTCGGCCGCGGCCGTCCGGAAATAGTAGCCTCCGCTGGCGCTTGTGGAGAGGCCGGCAGCGGTGTTGGCAGGGGAGATGAGCGGCACGTGGGCGCGGGACAGGATGTCCACGGCGGCGGGTGCATGGCTGGAGTCTGTGGGTCCAATGGCTACGTCCGCCTTGGCAGCAGCCAGGTCCTTGGCCTGGGCTGCGGTGTCCTGGTCCGGGTGCACCGGCAGCAGCTCCACGGGCCGGCCCTTGTGTCCGCCTGCGGCGTTCATGTCCTGGATGGCTGCCTTGGCGGCGGCCAGCTGGGGCGCGTTGAGGAAGGCGTTATCGCCGGTGTTGTCAAGGATCAGGCCCACGCGGAGGACGCCGTCGCCCGAAGCCTCCGCGGGCTCTGTCCTGGCATTGCCGCCGGTGCCGGCGCAGGCCGTCATGGACAGGAGGCCCGCCAGGGACGCGGCAAGCGCTGGGCGGACCCGGACTGGGGAGCGGTGAGCCGGCATCATTGCGCGGGCCGGACGTTTTCTGCCTGCGGGCCCTTTTCGCCCTCCCCGAGGTCCAACTGCACCCGCTGGCCCTCGGCCAGGGTGCGGTAGCCCTCGCCCTGGACCGCAGACCAGTGGACAAAGACGTCGTCACCGGAGCCGTCAACGGTGATGAAGCCGTAGCCCTTCTCAGCGTTGAACCATTTCACGGTTCCCAGTGCCATGTGCGGCTACCGGTAGCCCGGGCCGAGCACCACCACAAGCGGTACCTGGAATTCGGTGCTGTTCACCACGGTGGGGATGTTCAACAGGCCGGCAAGCTCCTGGGCGCTGGCCAGTTGCTGCGGGCCGGCATAAAAGATCACGGAGGACTTTTGCGGGGCGCCGGACCAGTTGCCTACCTGGCCGAGCCGCCAGCCGTCAGCCTGGACCATTCCGCCCACGCGGCTGGCCAGCCCTGCCGTGCCGGCGGCGTTGTAAACGGCCACTGCCTGCGACTTGTCGACGACGGCCTGCTGGGTGGCGGAAGCAGTGGGCTCGGGCTCGCTGCTCCGGGTTGGTTGGGCCGAGGCGGACGGCGCCGGGACGGACGCCGGCGCAGACGAGGCCTGGGTGGGCGACGGGGTGGATCCGGTTCCGGCCAGCGGAGCTGATTCAACGGTTGCCGACGCCTGGCTGGCGGTGGTATTGAAGCCGAGCTTGGGAAGGATCAGGAAGGAGACCAGCCCAATGGCCAGGGCCGCAACGCCTACCGCAAGGATGGGCCACAGCCGCACGCGGGACGGGGCCGAGGCCGTCCGGTGGACACCTTGTCGCGACGCGGTCTCCGGGACCTTGTCGAATTCATCGCGGGCGTATCTGGTCATGGTGGAAGGACATCCTTGTTGATTGCGGCTGTTGTCCCGGCCTGGGGCGTCTAAGCGTCGGATCCCAGGCGCCGGGCGGTGCGTGCACGGTGGCGCGACGTACGTAGTCTACGCAATCTCTTCACCAGCATGGGATCGTGGGCCAGGGCGTCCTCGCGGTCGATCAGTGCGTTGAGGAGCTGGTAGTAATGCGTCGCGGAAAGATCGAACAGGTCGCGGATGGCCTGTTCCTTGGCCCCTGCATACTTCCACCACTGCCGTTCCAGGGCCAGCATCTGCTGTTCGCGCTCGGAAAGCGGGGACTCACGGAGGGTGAAATCCGCCAGGAGGGACTTCCCTGGATCCTGCTCCGGCAGGTGTTCCCGGGCCGGTTCCGCCACGGCGCTCTCCTTCGCTGGTTAGGGTCAATGTCTTACCCCTATGCTAGCGGCCGAATAACATGGGTGTCATTTGCGGTGCCTGCAACAATGGGACGATGTTTGAATCGGATGCGCTGTTCGAGCTGCAGCAGGAACCGGCGGACGCCATCAGCTTCAAGGAGTTGGCGGAGCTCCCGCTGGGGGAGCTCATGGCAGCCGACTGGGCCGCGGCCCTCCATGGCGTGGAAGGCCAACTCCGGAAGGTGCTTGCTTTCGTTGCTGCAGAGGAGGCCGCCGGGCACCAGATCCTCCCGCCGCCGTCGAACGTCCTGCGCGCCTTCCGCCAGCCCCTGGCGGAAGTGAAGGTGCTCATCGTCGGGCAGGACCCCTACCCCACGCCGGGACACGCCGTCGGGCTGTCGTTTTCCGTCGAGCCGCACGTCCGCCCCCTCCCCCGCAGTCTGGTGAACATCTACCGGGAGCTGGAATCGGACCTGGGCGTTCCGCCGCGCGTCCATGGCGACCTGTCTGCTTGGGCGGACCAGGGCGTGCTGCTCCTGAACCGGGTGCTCACGGTCCGGGCGGGGGCGGCGGGATCCCACCGCGGCAAAGGCTGGGAGGAAATTACGACGGCGGCAGTCACCGCGCTGGCGAACCGCAAAGCTGCGGACGGGTCCAGGATGCCGCTGGTGGCGGTGCTGTGGGGCAAGGAGGCCGGGGGCGTCCGGCCGCTCCTGGCCGGAGCGCCCGCTGTCAGCAGCGCACACCCCAGCCCATTGTCCGCCTCGCGCGGGTTCTTTGGCTCCCGGCCGTTCAGCCGCGTCAACGAACTGCTGCGGGAACAAGGTGCACTGGACGTAACCTGGGAACTCCCGCCGTCGCCCTAGCTTAGGCTTGCCTTATGAGCACTGTCCCCGCCGCTACCAGCGCCACCAAGAAGAGCCGCCCCCAGGTAAACCTCAGGGTGCTGCGCAAGGAGCAGCTGTCGCCGCACATGGTCCGGATCGTGGCCGGCGGCGAGGGTTTCAGCGACTTCACCAACAACGGGTTCGTGGACCGGTACGTGAAAATCGTCTTTCCGCAGCCGGGCGTCCAGTATCCGTCCCCCCTTGACCTCTGGGCCATCCGCGAAACCATGCCGCGCGAGCAGTGGCCCTTCACCCGCACCTACACCCTGCGCTGGGTAGATCCGGAGGCCCGGGAGCTTGCCATCGACTTCGTGGTCCACGGCGACGAGGGGCTGGCCGGACCGTGGGCGGCCAATGCCCAGGCGGGCGACCTGCTCACCTTCACCGGTCCCGGTGGCGCCTACAACCCCAACCCGGACGCTGACTGGTACCTGTTTGCCGGCGACGAAGCGGCCCTGCCCGCCATCGCTGCCTGCATCGAGTCCCTGCCGGCCGAGGCAACCGGGGTGGCCTTCCTGGAGGTCGGTTCCGAGGCCGACATCCAGCCCATCTCCGCCCCCGCGGGGTTGAACATCACGTGGCTCCCCCGCAACGGGGTACCGGCAGGTTCCAGCGACCTGCTGGTGAACGCCGTGGCAGACGCTGAATGGCCCGGCGGCACAGTGGACGTCTTTGCCCACGGCGAACGCGGGTACATGAAGGCCTTGCGCGAGGTGTTCTTCAAGCAGCGCGGCCTGGAGCGCCGGCAGGTGTCCCTTTCCGGGTACTGGGCGCAGGGCCGGGTGGAGGACGTGTTCCAGGCCGAGAAGAAACTGCCGGTCGGCCAGATCTAGGCTCCGCCTGCTACGGCGCGGCCGGCCTAGCGGCGTCGGGCCCTGCGCCGCTCGTTACTGGCCAGGCTGCGGGTGAGTGGACGGGCCAGGACGTCGCCCAGGACGATGCCGCCTGCCGTGCCCAGCACAATGGCCCCGGCACTGAGCATCCCTCCGGCACCGGCCAGGATCTCGGCTTCTTCAACGGTGAGCACGTACATGGAGCGGAAGATCGTGAGGCCCGGCAACAGGATCAGCGCCGCAGGTACAGCGACCACAAGCTGCGGCGCACCCATCCGCAGGGCCACCACCCTTGCCAGGAGACCAATGACGACGGCGGAAATCGCCGGTGAGAACCGGTCGCCGATCCCCAGCAAACCGCAACCGAGCAGCACCAGGTAGCCAGCCACGCCAACGGCCGCCGTGGGCAGCAGCAGCTTCCACGTGGTCTGTTCGGTGATGCCGATGGCCATCACCGCCGCGGCCACGAAGACGACGAGGACCCAGAGATCATAGGCAGGCGGGAACGTCTGCGTGACGT
Organism: Arthrobacter sp. E1SS-5; assembly: GCF_057073715.1. Lineage (NCBI taxonomy): Bacteria > Bacillati > Actinomycetota > Actinomycetes > Micrococcales > Micrococcaceae > Arthrobacter > Arthrobacter sp. E1SS-5. Next base: position 798,749 of record NZ_CP172703.1, on the reverse strand, counting down.
CAATGCGTTGCAGCCCCGTCAGCTCCCCCACCACGAAGGCAACGGCGATTCCTGCCACGATGGCGCCGAAGGTCAGCAGCGTGGACAGGAACCGTCCCGCCGCCGTCACGGGGAAGCCGTTGATGGCGTCCTGCACGGAGGACACCAGGCGCCCGGTGGGCAGGAGCAGGAGGATGCCGCCCACCACCACGATGGACGGCGAGGCGGTCAATCCGAACTGCCACAGCAGCAGGGCCAGGATGGTGACCACGAACGAGCAACTGGCGGTGATGAAGAAGTCCGGGACCCGCCACCGGCCCAACTGCCTGGCCAGGAGACTGATGCCGATGTTGGCCACGAACGCGATGATCGAGGACACCGGACCGCCGCCCAGCACCCCCACGAACACGGCAGCGAAAACACCGAACGCGGCGGTGACCATCCAGCGCGGGTACGGCTTCGGGCTGGTGATGGCCTCATTGAGCCTGCGGATCGCTTCGTCGCGGCCCACGCCGCCGGCCACGATGTCCGTGACCAGCTGGTGCACCTTGGCCAGTCCGGCATAGTTGTTGGTCCAGGAGCGCACCACTCGCAGCAACGCGATCGGGGTCTGGTCCTTGGGCGCGTAGTTGATGCCGACGGACTGGTTGGTGATGTCCACCTCGATGTTCTTCAGCCCCAAGGCGGCAGTGACGGCAATGATGCTGGTTTCCACTTCCAGGGCACCTGCGCCGTAGCGGAACATGGTCTCGGCCAGGTGCAGCGCAAAGTCGAGGGTTTTGCGCGCGGACTGATCCACGCCGCCCACCTGGATGGTGGGGTTGGCATAGGGGCTGCCGGCCAGGCGGTCCACGATACTCAGCGGGGCCGTGGGCGGATTCTCGCCCTGCACCAGGCGGCGGATCATCCGCCGGGCCGCGGCATCCTGACGGAGCTGCGCAGGAGTCAGCGGTTGGGTTTTGGGCAGGCCGTCAGTCTTGGGCCGGTACCCTGGCTGTTCGGGCCGGTCGTTCATGCCCGCTTCCTCCCTGTGCGCACCGGGTAGTGGTGCGCTGTTCGCTCGGTGATGCGCTGGTCGATAGTGCGCGGTTGGTAATGGTCAGGCTGCGCGCTTCAGCGGTAGCTTGCCCAGCACGGTCCGGGCTGCTGCCACGGCGGAGCGGGCCAACCGGTTGGCGTGGAAGACCGCGGGCCGCACCGGCAGGACGAAGTCGCCCACCAGCTGGACCACTTCCCCGCCGAAGCCCTTCTTGAATTCGTAGCCGCCGTGGCCTTCCTCGTCCTGCGCGGAAATGCCGAAGGTGCCGTAGAAGTTGTAGCGCGGGTACCCCTTCTCCAGCGCGTGCAGCATCATGCCCCAGTAGAGGGAGGTTGCGCCGTTGAAGTAGATGTAGTCCTGGACGGTGCCGCCGATGACGCACACCACCTCGTCGCCGTAGCAGACAAAGTGGATGGCGGCCACGGTGGCGGTCCCCACGGAATCGGGGAACCGCTCGATGTCCTTCAGGCTCCGCTCGTAGCTGTCCACCAGGTCCTGGACCACTTTGAGCCGGTTGGCTTTTTTCTTGCTGCCGGTTTCCTCCACCTCGCGGCGGAGGTCCGCTGCGGTGGCCGATTCCTCGGCCAGGCGTTCGGTGATGGATTTGCGGTACGCCGGGATGTCGATCTTGGCCATCATCAGCTTGGTGAACTCGGGTGACGTGGTGCGGAGCAAGTGCTCGTAGTAGGCGCGTTCGCGGTAGACAAAGCCCTTTTCGTCACCGGCGCGGCTCAGGGCGCCGTAGAAGTCGTCCAGGGTTTCCAGCGTGGCCTGCTCCAGGAAGACGCCGTTCTTTTCGGCTTTCCGGATGGCCTTCCGGGTCCGATAGCTGGTGCCCATGATCAGTTCCTCGGCGTCCTGGATGCCCACGAGGTTCTTGATGAACATCCAGTTGACGTTGACGAAGTTCATGTCCAGGCCCTGGTGCTGGAACCCAATCCGCTCCAGCTCGGCCACCAGCGGGCGGTTGTCCTCAATGTCCGGGTGCTCGGCGCCGTCGGCGTCCCGGGCGATGTACCTGATGTTGGGCGAGATCCGCAGTTCGGCAGCTTTGCGCCCTGCCGCGTGCTTGCGGAGAAGTTCGACGACGGCACCCACCAGGTCCCGGTCCGTGTAGTCCATGAGCGGGCCCTTTGCGCATTCGCAGACGGTGTAGCCCAGGCGGGTGGTGGAGTAGTTCAACTTTCCGGCGGCGACGAGTTCACCGTCGCGGCGGACCCCGAAGAGCTCCACCTGCTGGCCGCGGGCACGCTGGAAGCGGGCAAAGTCGATGGACTGCAGGAAGCTGTTCTGCGGATGCTTCAGGGCGAAGGCCTCGAAGTCGGCGTCGCTGAGGTTGGCGTATTCAAGCCCGGTAGCGGCGGAAACTGTATTCAAGGGGTGACCTTCTTCTCGACTCTTCGCGGCCTTTGTGGGCACGCACTGTATGGAGGGTTTTAGGCGGAGGATGTTCAGGCGGACGTGTTCGCGGCAGGGCCGTCTTTCCCGGCAGTGCTGCGCTGGATTTACAGCCCTGACGGCCGCAGCTCAGTAGAACTGTTGGCCGGTGCGTGCGGTTTCGATCCGGCGGAACACCTTTTCCCCACCGCTGACCCAGAGCCGGTGCCGGAGCGGGGACAGCACATAGTCATGGCAGCCTACAAAGTCGGTGACCGTCTTGGTGAAACTGGTCTTGAACATCCCCATGCCGTAGAGGTTGTGGGTCTTGTCCTTGATGCGTGCTGCCGGCGGAGTCCCGCAAAAGTCGTATTCCGTGCAGCCGAGTTCCTGCATCCGCTTAATGGCAGTCCACTGCACCAGGTGCGAATCCCCGTACTGCTTACGGTTCTGGGTGGAACCACCGTCCTTGTACGTGGCCTTGGCACCGTAGTTGATGACGAAGGCGCCGACGCTGGGCTTCCCGTCCTCATACGTGAAGAAGAAGTTGCCCTGGCCGCGGTTGCAGAACTCGTCCCAGAACTGTGCGTAGTAGTCATAGCTGCGGAGGGGCATGGAGCCCTTGGCGTTGACGGTGTTGGCCATCAGGTCATACAGCGCCCGGTAGGTTTCGGGTCCCTGCTCCTGTCGGACCACCTGGCAGCCCTCCTTCTCAGCGCGCCGGACTGCATTCCTGGCGCGGGAGGAGATGGCTTTGAACACTTCCTCCCCGGTGCCGGAGATGTCCAGCAGGGCGGTGGAGTCGTTGGACTGGATGTTGGGGGCCTTGACCAGCTTAGCCGCCTGCAGCTCCCGCTGCGCGTCCCCGGAATCGATGATGTCTGGCTCCACCTTGATGGTGAAGACGTTCAGTTTGCTGCTGCGGACGAAGGCCGCGCACGCTTCGAGGGCGGGCCACAGGTCCGCCGCGTCGGCCAGGTCAGGACCCTTGATGAGGTACCAAAGCCGTCCCAGGACAGGGAAGCGCTTTTCCAGCACCAGGTTGTAGCTGGGGTTTCCGCCGCCTTCCAATACCAGGAACCGGACTTTCCAGCCACTGCCGTTCTTGACTGATGCATAGGCGGCCGACTGCAGCATGTTGCCGCCGTTCGGGTTGGCCGTGACGTGCTTGTCCCAGTTCTCAATTTCCTCGGCTGTGGCAAAACGTGCGGTGAATTCTCGCAAGGGGGCCGTGTCCAATCGGGTTTGTGCGCGGTTTCGGTACTTCTGGATGCGTGCGGACATGCAGCCTCAAGTCTAAAGCCTGATGCGCTCCCGGCCTTTCCCCGACCCGGCCGGCATGGCCCGTTTCACGCTGCCTGACGCCGTCTTGACGGGGCTTGGGGCGTTCAACAAGGGTGGGGGTATGAGGCCGGATGGGGAAGAAACAGCCGCTCCTGCGGGCACCGGCAGGCAGCAGTACAGCGCCGGGGTTCAGGCCGCTGCGCTTATCGGGTTCCTGGTGGCGTCCCTGGTGGTGGCGGCGTTGGGCGGGCTGGCGTCGGCGGCCAATGTCACCGGCTGGTATGCCACGGCGGACAAGGCTCCTTGGTCCCCGCCCAACGGCGTGTTCGGTCCGGTCTGGAGTGTCCTCTACACGGCGATGGCTGTGGCTGCGTGGCTGGTTTGGCGGAAACGGACCAGCCGGACCCGGCCGGCCATGGCGGTCTATGCCCTCCAGTTGGTCCTGAACCTCGCCTGGACCCCTGCATTTTTTGCCCTGTACCCCGCCCTCGGCACGGCAGCCCTGTGGCTGGGGCTGGCGATCATCCTTGCCCTGATCACCGCCGTCACCGTCACGGTTTTGTATTTCGGTCCCATCAGCCGGACCGCCGGGCTGCTCCTGCTCCCCTACATCTCATGGCTGGTGTTCGCCGCCAGCCTGAACTGGTGGGCGGCAGCGCACAACTAGGAGCTGGCCGTCAGCATTCGACGACGTTGACGGCGAGGCCGCCCATGGCGGTTTCTTTGTATTTGTCGCTCATGTCTTTGCCGGTTTCGCGCATGGTGATGATGACTTCGTCGAGGGAGACCCGGTGGGTGCCGTCGCCCCAGAGCGCCATTTTCGCGGCGTTGATCGCCTTCGCGGCGGCGATCGCGTTCCGTTCAATGCAGGGGACCTGGACCAGGCCGCCGATCGGGTCGCAGGTCAGGCCCAGGTTGTGTTCCATCGCGATCTCGGCCGCGTTTTCCACCTGGGCCGGGGTGCCGCCCATGACCTCGGCCAGGCCGGCGGCGGCCATCGACGACGCGGACCCCACCTCGCCCTGGCAGCCCACCTCGGCCCCGGAGATCGAGGCCTGTTCCTTGTACAGCACCCCGACCGCGCCGGCGGCGAGCAGGAACCGCACCACCACACCGTCCCGGTCAGCCTGGGTGGCCTGGTCCATGCCGGGGGCAAAGTGCAGCGCGTAGTACAGCACCGCGGGGATGATCCCGGCCGCCCCGTTCGTCGGGGCAGTGACCACCCGGCCGCCGGAAGCGTTCTCCTCGTTCACCGCCAACGCCACCAAGTTAACCCACTCCTGCCAATACCGGGGATCGTGGAACTCCCAGCCCGTGAAATCCAGATCCTGGCTGTCCTCACCCGGGCGTGCGCATTCCTTCCGCAGCCGTTCGTACCAGTCCGGGGCGCGGCGGCGGACCCTCAACCCGCCCGGCAGCACCCCTTCCCGCTTCAACGAGGTGGCCACACAGTTTTCCATCACGGACCAGATGTGCAACAGGCCCTCCCGGATCTCCCCCTCATCCCGGGAGGCCTTCTCGTTCAGGAGCATCACGTCCGCGATGCCCAGCCCGGTCACCGCGCAGTGCTCCAGCAACTCAGCAGCGGTCCGGAACGGCAACGGCAACTCGTCCTTGGACGCGTCCAGTTCCTGCTGCGCGGCGTCCTGCTCACCCTCCCGGACGATGAACCCGCCACCGACCGAGAAGAACGTCGCCGCATGCAGCACCTCCCCCTCGGCGCCGGAGACGGTGAACGTCATCCCGTTCGTGTGCCGGGGCAGCACCGTCAACGGCCGCAGCACCATATCCTCCACCCCATACGGCAACGGCACACCACCACCGGAACCCTCCACCACGGCAGCCAGGTGCAGGGTCCCCGTCTCCGCGATCGAAGCCAGCCGCTCCTCCACCTCCGCCGGCAGGATCAACTCCGGATGAAACCCCTCCAACCCCAACAAGATCGCGGTCATCGTCCCATGCCCATGCCCCGTCGCCGCCAGAGACCCATACAAATCCACCCGCAACGAGCTGACCCGGGACAGCACCCCGGCCCCCACCAACTCCTCCGCAAACACAGCAGCAGCCCGCATCGGCCCCACAGTATGCGAAGACGACGGGCCAATACCGATGGAAAAAAGGTCGAATACGCCAACAGCCATGACGGGTTTTCCTAACTAGAACTGCGTTCTTGGAACTCTGGGTGGTTGGGTGGAGCGGGCAGGACATCCTCTGCGTGCTCGGTCGCGTAGACGCCCGCTAAGCGGACGTGACGCTCCCTTAGACGCACGCTGCCGGATGCCCCGCCCACTCCGAGGACACGGCACCAGAGCGCCGGGGCAGGAAGGCAACGAGCGGGCCGACAACGCTCATGAGTGCCGGGGAAAGAGAAACATGCACGTAGTCCTCACCCACTCGCGTCCTGTAAGACCTGACACTGTCCTCGCACAACCGCAACTTCCGCACGAGGGCCGGCGGAGCCGGACTTTTCGAAAGCGTGCGTCAAAGCGAGGAACGAGCAGCACGCGTGAAAATGTCCGGTCCGCCGGTCCCGGTGGTGACCACGGCCGAGCACCAAGGGACTACTTTTGACGGCGGTAGAACGGGAGGTCGACGACTTCGAAAGGCTCTGCCTTGCCGCGGAGATCGATCTCCAGGGCGGTGCCGGGTGCCGAATGTTCGACGTCGACGTAGGCCATCGCGATGGGGTAGCCGAGGGTGGGCGAGGGCTGGCCCGAGGTGACTTCGCCGACCGTGACACCGTCCTTCAGGACGGGGTAGTGCGCGCGGCCGGCGCGGCGGCCCTGGCCTTTGAGCCCTACGAGGCGGCGGCCGGAGGTGCTGCCGGCGCCGGCCTCCTTTTTGGCTGCCAGGGCGGCTTTACCCACGAAGCCGCCTTCCTTGGAGAGTGCGACGACTGCTCCCAGCCCGGCGGCGAACGGGTCGCCCTGCAGCGACAGTTCGTTGCCGTACAGGGGCATCCCCGCTTCGAGGCGGAGGGAGTCGCGGGACGCCAGGCCGGCCGGAACCAGTTCCCCGTCGTCGGCGATAGCGATCAGTGCCTGCCACAGCGCGGCGGCATCGTGATTGTCCACGAAGATCTCGAACCCGTCCTCGCCGGTGTATCCGGTACGGGCGAGCAGGAGTTCCTTGCCCGCACCGCCCACCAGGAAGGGAACCTCGACGGCGGCGTAGTACTTCAGTTCGCTCACCAGGGAGTGCTGGGCGGCCGGAACCAGACGCAGCAGGAGTTCCTGGGCCTTGGGCCCCTGCACCGCGACCAGGGAGGTGCGGGCCGAGGCATCATCCACCACCGCGTCGAACCCCGCAGCACGCTCCTGCAGTGCTGCAGCCACCACGGCGGCATTGCCGGCATTGGGCACCACCAGGAAGACGTCGGTGCCGTCCTGCGCGGCGGGACGCCGGTAGGTGATGAGGTCGTCGATGATCCCGCCGTCCTCATTGCAGATCAGGGAGTACTTGGCTTTGCCCACGGCCATGGCGGAGATCTTCCCCACCAGGGCGTAGTCCAGGAAGGCAGCAGCGTCCGGGCCGGTCACCCAGACCTCGCCCATGTGGGAGAGGTCGAACAGGCCGGCGGCCTTGCGGACCGCGTGGTGTTCGGCGAGCTCGGAGCTGTACTTCAGCGGCATCTGCCAGCCGCCAAAGTCGGTGAAGGACGCGCCCAGCTTCTTGTGCTCGTCGTACAACGCTGTGTATTTCTCGGTCATGGCGGCAGGCCTCAGTTCTCGAACTCGGAGAGCGGGGGGCAGGAGCAGATCAGGTTCCGGTCCCCTGCCGCGCCGTCGATGCGGCCTACCGGCGGGAAGTACTTGTCCTGCTTGTGGTGGGCCGGGAACGCGGCCTGCTCCCGCGGGTAGGCGCGGTCCCAGTCGGAGCTGACGACGGCGGCGGCCGTGTGGGGTGCGCGGCGCAGGGGTGAGTGGGCCACGGCAAAGTCGCCGTTGGCCACCTGGTCGATTTCCTTGCGGATGGTGATCATGGCCTCAACGAAGCGGTCAATCTCGGCGAGGTCCTCGGACTCGGTGGGCTCCACCATCAGGGTCCCGGCGACCGGGAACGCCAGGGTGGGGGCGTGGAAGCCGAAGTCGATCAGCCGCTTGGCCACATCTTCGGCGGTCACACCGGTCCGGGCGGTGAGTTCACGCAGGTCCAGGATGCACTCGTGCGCCACCAGGCCGCCTTCACCGGTGTAAAGGACCGGGAAGTGCTCGTTCAGCCGGGAGGCAACGTAGTTGGCAGCCAGCAGCGCGGACTTGGTGGCCTCGGTCAGGCCCTCCCCGCCCATCAGCTTCACGTACGCCCAGGAGATGGGCAGCACCCCGGCCGAACCAAACCGGGAGGCGGAAATCGGCACGTCGGTGGCGCCGGATCCGGCCTTCCAAGTCGTTGCATCGCCAGGCATGAACGGTGCCAGATGTGCCTTGGCCGCAACGGGGCCGACGCCCGGTCCGCCGCCGCCGTGCGGGATGCAGAAGGTCTTGTGCAGGTTCAGGTGGGACACGTCGCCGCCGAACTTGCCCGGTTGCGCCAGCCCCACCAGCGCGTTCAGGTTGGCCCCGTCGATGTAGACCTGGCCGCCGGCGGCGTGCACGGCGTCGCAGACCTCACGGACGTCGCCGTCGTAGACACCGTGGGTGGAGGGGTAGGTGATCATGATGCAGGACAGGAGGTCCTTGTTGGCCTCGATCTTGGCCGTCAGGTCGTCATGGTCGATGGTGCCGTCAGATGCGGTGGCAACGACGACGACCTTCATGCCGGCGAGAACGGCGGAGGCGGCGTTGGTGCCGTGCGCCGAGGCCGGGATCAGGCAGACGTTGCGCTGCTGGTCACCGCGGGAGTGGTGGTAGCCGCGGATCGCCAGCAGGCCCGCCAGCTCGCCCTGGGATCCGGCGTTGGGCTGGATGGACACCTGGTCATAGCCGGTGATGGCGGTGAGGTCCGCTTCCAGATCGGCGATCAGTTCACGCCAGCCTTCCGTCTGGGAGTCCGGCGCGAACGGGTGGATGGAGGCGAACTCCGGCCAGGAAATGGCTTCCATCTCGGCCGTGGCGTTCAGCTTCATGGTGCAGGAACCCAGCGGGATCATGGTGCGGTCCAGCGCCAGGTCACGGTCGGAGAGCTTGCGGATGTAGCGCAAAAGCTGCGTTTCGGAGCGGTGGGTGTTGAAGACCGGGTGCTGCAGGTAGTCGGTGGAGCGTTCGACGGCGGCCTCCAACCCGAAGTCGGCGCCGCCGGCAACGGCATCCCCTGCCACGGAGGCGCCAAAGATGTCGGCAACCTGGGCGACGATGGCCGCCGTCGTGGTTTCATCCAGGGAGATGCCCACAGTGTCGGCGTCGACGTTGCGCAGGTTGATGCCCCGCGCTTCAGCGTCGGCGACGATGCCCGCGGCGCGGCCCGGAACCCGGACCGTCAGGGTGTCAAAGAAGCTCTTGTGCTGGACCTCGATGCCGGCAGCCGCAAGCGAGGCTGCAAGGCTGCGGGCGTGGCCGTGCGTGGTTTCCGCGATCGCCTTCAGCCCATCCGGGCCGTGGTACACGGCGTACATTGAGGCAACGATGGCCAGCAGCGCCTGCGCCGTGCAGATGTTGGACGTGGCCTTCTCGCGGCGGATGTGCTGCTCGCGGGTCTGCAGCGCCAGGCGGTAGGCGGGGACTCCCGCGTCGTCCTTGGACACGCCAACCAGGCGGCCGGGCAGCGAGCGCTCCAGGCCCTTGCGGACGGCCATGTAGGCGGCGTGCGGTCCGCCGAAGAACAGCGGGACACCGAAGCGCTGGGCAGAGCCCACGGCAATGTCGGCGCCCTGTTCGCCCGGAGGAGTGATCAGGGTCAGGGCCAGCAGGTCTGCGGCGATGGTCACGAGCGCACCGCGCTCCTTGGCGGCGCTGATGACGCCGGACTGGTCCCATACCCGGCCGGAGGCGCCGGGCTGCTGCAGCACGATGCCGTTGATGTCGCCCTCCGGCAGGCCCTGGGAAAGGTCCGCCACTTCAACGTCGAAGCCAAGTGCCTCGGCGCGGCCCCTGACGATGGCCATGGTCTGCGGCAGGACGTCGATGTCCAGCACGGTCTTGCCATCCGCAGCGGGCTTGGCCTTATTGGCACGGCGCATCAGCAGGACGGCCTCGGCGACGGCGGTTGCTTCATCCAGCAGCGAGGCGTTGGCGATGGGCAGGCCAACCAGATCCTGCACCATGGTCTGGAAGTTCAACAGGGCCTCGAGCCGGCCCTGGGAAATCTCCGGCTGGTATGGGGTGTAGGCGGTGTACCAGGCCGGGGATTCAAGGATGTTTCGGCGGATCACCGGCGGAGTGACGGTGTCGAAGTACCCCTGGCCGATCAGCTGGACGGCGGTCTTGTTCTTCCCGGCAAGCTTGCGCAGCTCCGTGAGGACCTCAACCTCGCTGAGGGCGTCCTGGAGCCGCAGGGCGGTTTCCTGGCGGATGACCTTGGGCACGGCCGTGTCCACCAGGGAATCGAGGGTGTCGTAGCCCACGGCTTTGAGCATGGTGTCGACGTCGGCCTGGCGGCGCGCACCGATATGGCGGTCTACGAAGGTGGTGGAGGCTGGTGTAACCGGCACGAAGGAACTCCATTTACTCAGGCGGCGCAGGGTACGCCACAGCTATTTGGGTTCCTCCCCGCTCTGTATTGGACCTGAGAGTTTCCGCGGTGCCTGCCTGGCAGGACCCGCTTGCACCGTCGGTGAGCACAGCAGTTCTTCCGCTCCCCAAAGGAGGAAGGGCAACTGCCTGCTGCTTTCCAGAGGCGCCTCGCCGCGGCGGTACAGGGGCCTGCGAGATTCCTGGGGAGGATTTGCTCCTACGGCGCCTGCCTGTACTTTCGGCAGAACTCTCCCGCCGCAGATCAAAGGCTATTCACTTGTTGGATCATGACGGCCGGTTGCGGCCCTCACAACTCTCCATTGTCCTACGCCCCGCCCCTCCCGGCAAATGGCAGATCCTACCGGCGGAGCCGCTCCAAGGCAGCGAGGAGTTCCTCCACGTCAGCGGCCGCTCCCCCCGCCGGCGCGGGCGCCACCGACAGCATGGCGTTGAAGTAGAGGCCGTCACCCATATAGAGGACCGCCTTCGCCAACTCCGGACCAACATCCGCGGCAATCTCGTCCAGCCAGCGCTGCTGCATGGCCGCGAACCGGCGCCGCGTCTCCTCATGCGCCACCTCGGCAAGCCTGGTGGCGGCAACAATGGCCCGGTCCAGCGGAGTGTCAGCCCACACCGAAGAACGGATGAAGTAGGCGGCGGCGCCTTCGACGGCCGAGGCCATGGCATCGGCGTCCTCCCGGGCCAGGCCCTCCAGCCGGTCCAGCAGCACGGCAATGAGCGCTTCCTTGTTGGGAAAGTGGTAGAGCAGGCCGCCCTTGGACACGCCTGCCTTCCGGGCGACGGCGTCAAGGGTGGCGGCGCGCTCCCCCACCTCGATCAACAGTGATTCGAAGGCATCAAGGACCGCGTCGCGGGCTACGGGCTTTCGGGGCATGCCTTCCATCATGCCCTCCCCAAGGCGGTATGACGGAACCGGAGGAAGTTCATAACTATACCGTCCGGACGGTATAGTTATTTTATGATGACTTCCACCAGCCCCGCGCCCGCACGCCCGGATGAGAACGCCCCAGGGCGGCCGTGGCGGGATTGGCTGGCGTTGGGGCTGCTGATGTTTCCCGTACTCCTGGTGGCCGTGGACAACACAGCCCTGACGTTCGCCTTGCCCGTCATTGCCCGCGCGCTGGAACCAACAGGCGTGCAGCTGCTGTGGATCATCGACGCCTATCCCCTGGTGCTGGCCGGCCTGCTGGTATCCATGGGAAGCCTTGGCGACCGTATTGGCCGGCGGCGGCTCCTGGTCATCGGCAGCATCGGCTTCGCCGCGCTCTCAGCCGCCACGGCCTTCGCCCCCACGCCGCAGTGGCTGATCGCCGGCCGCGCAGCCCTGGGCTTCTTCGGGGCCATGCTGATGCCGTCCACACTGTCGCTGATCCGCAACATCTTTCCCGAGCCCAACCGCCGGCGGCTGGCAGTCGCGATCTGGGCTGCGGGATTCTCGGGCGGCGCGGCCCTGGGGCCCATTGTCGGCGGCTGGCTGGTGGAGCACTTCTGGTGGGGCGCGGTCTTCCTGGTAGCGGCACCCCTCATGGTTCCGCTGCTGGCTTTAGGGCCGGTCCTGATCCCGGAGTCGAAGGATCCCGCACCGGGGAAGGTGGACATCCCCAGCATCCTGCTCTCCATGCTGGTCATGGTGCCCGTGGTGTACGGCATCAAGGCCGTCGCCACGGAGGGGCCGGGCGCAGCAGGGCTGGGGGCAATTGCCTTTGGCCTGGCCATGGGAGCAGTGTTCGTGCAGCGGCAGCTGCGCCTGGAGCACCCACTGCTGGACATGTCCCTGTTCCGCAACAGGGTGTTCAGCATGGCCATAACTGCCAACATCCTGGCCCTGTTTTCCTTCAACGGGTTCATCCTGTTCCTTGCCCAGCATCTGCAACTCCTCGAAGGAATGAGCCCCTCCGGGGCAGGGGTTGCCATGGTCCCCGCGCTGGCGGCCACGGTGGTGGCCGGCCTGGCGGTGGTACCGCTGGTCCGCAAGGTCAGGCCCGGGTACGTGGTGGCTGCGGGGCTGGCTTTCAGCGCCGCCGGCTACAGCATGGTGACGTTCGGAAACCACGACGGCGGCCCGTCGCTGCTGCTGGCAGCCCTCCTGGTCCTGGCGCTGGGCGTGGGCACGGCGGAGACCATCTCCAACGACCTCATCCTGGGTGCCGCCCCGCCCGCAAAGTCGGGGGCGGCCTCCGCAATTTCCGAAACGGGCTACGAGGTGGGTTCCCTGCTGGGGACAGCCGTCCTGGGATCCATTTTGACCGCCTCCTACCAGCAGAACCTTCGGCTGCCTGCGGGGCTGGAGGGCATACTGCCCGGGCCCACCTTGCACAACGCCGGGGAGACACTGGCGGGCGCCGTGGAGGCGGCCAACCTGCTGCCGCCACCGCTTGCCGGCGCCCTCAGGGACGCCGCCGCTGCAGCGTTCGACTCGGGGGTGCACGTGACCGCGGCAATTGGGCTGGTACTGATGGCGACGGCGGCAGTCCTCGCGGCCGTCGTGCTGCGAAAAGTGCCAAAAGCGGCGTAGCGGACGCCCGCGGGAGTCCAGAAACGGACCGCCGGGCAGGCAAAAGCGCCCGGCGTCGAGGAGGAATACCTCACCGCCGGGCGCTCCGTGAAACAACCGCTACTTTGAGTCTGCAGCCGTGACCTTGGCAGTGGGCTTCATGTTTTCCGCCTGCACCATCCAGGCGAACTGCTCCAGCCGGGCGATGAATTCGTGCAGGAGGTCCGCGGAGGTGGGGTCCTCCTCATCCACTTCGTCATGAACCTTGCGCATGGTGCCCACGGCAGCCTCCATGGCAGCGACGATCCGCTCGATGGCATCTTCAGTGCTGATCAGCCCTTCAGGGAACTGGGCCAGGCTGGTGGTTTCGGCAACGGTGGAGCTGCGGCCGTCCGGAAGCGCATGCAGGGCGCGCATCCGCTCGGCGGTATCGTCGGCGAACTGGCGGGCAGCGTCCACGATTTCATCCAGCTGCAGGTGGAGGTCGCGGAAGTTGGTGCCCACGATGTTCCAGTGCGCCTGCTTGCCCTGGACGTGGAGCTCGATCAGGTCCGCAAGGACAGCCTGCAGGTTGTTGGTCAATGTCGGTGAAGCTTTCATGCATCCTCCTCAAGTGGTCCAATGCGCCCGACGCTACCAGCCGCGGACACCGCGGCGGCAGGCCTTCAGGCAATTCATCAGCGAGCTTACTAATTTCGAAAACGAGTCACAAACGAATGTGATTCATATTGCGTCTTGCATCACACGGTCGGCGCCCCCATACTAAATGAACGCCATTCATATAGTGACTTCCGTCTCACAGCCTTCCCAGAAAGTGGTGCCATGACAGAGACAATCCGCACCAGTACGGCCAAACCCGGTCCGCACGCCCACGCCCCATCCGCGGACGGCATTAGCGACAAGGGCCTCAAGGGCGGGCAGCTCGGGCTCCTCGCCGTCGTCGTCCTGGGCATTTCGACCATTGCCCCCGCCTACACCCTCACCAGCGCGCTGGGTCCCACCGTCAATGAAGCCGGCCTCCAGCTGCCCGTCATCTTCCTGATCGGGTTCATCCCCATGATCCTGGTCTCGCTCGCCTACCGGGAACTCAACGCCGACTCCCCGGACAGCGGCACTACTTTCACTTGGGTGACCAAGGCCTTCGGGCCCTGGGTCGGCTGGATGGGCGGCTGGGGCCTGCTGGCGGCCAACATCATCGTGCTGTCCAACCTCGCCGGCGTCGCCGTCGACTTCTTCTACCTTTTCCTGTCCCAGCTCACCGGCTCCCCCGAGCTCGCAGACCTGGCGGACAACAACGCCCTGAACGTCATCACCTGCTTCGTCTTCGTGGCGCTGGCCGTCTGGGTCAGCTACCGCGGTCTGCACACCACCAAGCTGGTGCAGTACAGCCTGGTGGGCTTCCAACTGCTGGTCCTCGGCCTGTTCGTGGGTATGGCGTTTGCCAACTGGTCCACCTCGGAAACGGCCATCCCGTTCAGCTGGGACTGGTTCGACGTCACCAAGATCGAAACCTTCGGCCAGGTTGCCGCCGGCATCTCCCTGTCGATCTTCGTCTACTGGGGCTGGGACGTCTGCCTCACCGTCAATGAGGAGACGGCCAACGGCAAGAAGACCGCCGGCGTGGCAGGCACCCTGACGGCCGTCATCGTCCTTGCCATCTACCTCCTGGTCAGCATCGCCACCATGATGTTCGCCGGCGTCGGAGATACCGGCAACGGCCTGAACAACGCCGAAAACCACGAGAACATCTTCACCGCGTTGGCCTCCCCCATCATGGGCCCCTTCGCCATCCTGATGTCCCTCGCCGTGCTCTCCAGCTCTGCCGCCTCCCTCCAGTCCACCTTCATGTCGCCGTCGCGGAGTCTGCTGGCCATGGCCCACTACGATGCCCTGCCGAAGCCGTTCAGCCGGATCAGCAGGAAGTTCGCGACGCCGGGCTTCGCCACCATCGCGGCCGGGATCATCTCGGCGGGGTTCTACGCCGTAATGCACGTGGTCAGCGAGAACGTCCTGAACGACACCATCCTGGCCCTGGGCCTGATGATCTGCTTCTACTACGGCCTGACCGCACTCGCCTGCACCTGGTACTTCCGCCACAGCCTCTTCAACAGCGCACGCCACTTCCTGTTCCGGCTGGTGTGCCCGGTGGTCGGTGGCGTGGGCCTGTTCGTAGTGTTCTTCCAGACCGCCATGGACAGCCTGGCTCCTGAGTTCGGCAGCGGCTCGGAGGTCTTCGGCGTGGGCCTGGTGTTCATCCTGGGCGTCGGCATCCTGGCGCTGGGCGCCGTCGTCATGCTGGTCCTGTCCCGCACCCACCCCGGCTTCTTCCGCGGTGAAACCCTGAAGCGGGACACCCCCGCCCTGGTGGTTCCGGAGTAAGCCCCTTAGGAAAGGTGCCGTGCCCCTGATGGGGCGCGGCACCTTTTTTGTTTACGACGACGGATGGGTCACCAGAAGTGCGCCACGTCTATGACCAGCCGGGAGCCGGAGCCGGGACCGTCCAGGGTGAAGACCCGGAACGGAAGGCGGGCCCGAACGCCCAGGCCCAGGCTTGTGTATCCTTCAAAGCTTCCTGCGGAGACTACCTGGCGGAAGGTCTGGTAGCCGGAAACGTTGCTGAGTTCATTCCTGTCCGCGGGGCTGTAGGTGGCGTTGCCGTTCTCGTCATAGGAGGGCGCCTTGATGCTGATGTGCAGGCGCGCACCGCCCCGCACCGGAACGGGAAGCCCCGAGCCCTCCTGCTCGATCCGCGGCACATACTGCACGGTATAGGCGACCGCAGGGCCGTTGAGGTCCACCACCAGCCGGTCGAAACAGTAGTGCTGCCCCGTGCGGACATTGGTAACGGATGCGGTACCGGTGTCCTGCCCGGATTTTGCCAGCGAGCCCCAGGTGAGCCCGCAGTAGGGAGCCGCCGAGGCAGGTCCCTGGACCACGATTCCCAGCCCTACAGCCAGCAGGACGGCTGCGAGCCAGATGGAGAACTTTTTCATTGCTGTGCCATCCAGGATTCAAAGCCATTGGATGATTCCAGCGTAGGAGTGTTCCTTGCCGGAGACGAGGGGTCATTTTGATAACGACGGCGGCCGGAGATAGATAGCGCAGGACCAAAAAGCGCCGGCCACCCGAGGGGTGGCCGGCGCCGGGAAAACCAGGAAGTAGTTTTTAGCCTTCGCAGTCGCGGCAGTACTTCAGGCCGTTCTTTTCACGGGCAACCTGCGACCGGTGGCGGACCAGGAAGCACGACGAGCAGGTGAACTCGTCGGACTGCTCGGGAACCACAATGACGGTTAGTTCCTCGTTGGACAGGTCGGCGCCGGGCAGGTCGATACCTTCAGCGGTGTCGTTTTCGTCGACATCGATAACCGCGGTCTGCGCGTTGCCGCTCCGTGATGCCTGGAGGGCCTCGAGAGAGTCAGCGGGCGACTCTTCTTCCTGCTTGCGTGGAGCATCGTAATCGGTAGCCATAGCGTGTTCACTTTCGTTGCTGCGCAGCGCCATTTCAGGCACCTCAGTGAAGCAGTTTAGGGCATTACCACGCTAGTGGCGCAATAGTGTGTTTAACCAGACATCGTGCTGGTTTCGGGTGCTGCCAGCGCATGCTCGGAGCGGGCCTGCTCCGCGCCTGCGGACACCCCGCTCAAGGCCGGCAGCCAGCCCCAGCGGGTGGCGTCAGCCATGGCGCCGCCGGCCAGGGACTCGGAGTCATACGTGAACGTGTCCAGCAGCCAATCGCGGAGCCGGATGAGCAGGGTAGCCGTCATGCCTGCCAACGTACGCAGCGATTGTTGTGGCCACGTTTCGCGGGGGTCTCCCCCGGATTAACTTCGCTGCCGGCAGTTTCAGGCCGGCGGGGCGGTGCTGCTGCGCAGGACGAGTTCGGGCTCCACCACCAGCGTCTGCGGTCCCTCCGCACCGTCCAGTGCCCTGAGCATCAGGTCCATGCAACGCCGGCCCAGTTCTTCGAAGTCCTGCCGGACCACCGTCAAGGGCGGGCTGAAGTAGCCGGCTTCGGGCTGGTCGTCGAAGCCCACCACGGAGACGTCCTCCGGCACCTTGATTCCTGCCTCATTCAACGCCCGCAGGACCCCCAGGGCCATCTGGTCGTTGCCTACAAACAGCGCAGTGGCACGGGGGCTGGCTGCCACCTTGCGGCCTATCTCATAACCGCTGCCGGCGCTCCAGTCACCCTCGATCATGAGATCGGCGTCGAGGCCGGCCGCGTCCAGGGCGCCCCGCCAGCCATCGGCACGGGCCACCGCGTCGATCCAGTCCTGGGGCCCCGCCACGTGCCCGATACGGACGTGCCCCTGCCCGATGAGGTGCCGCACCGCCAGTTCCGCCCCACGGCGCTGGTCCACCTTGACCCCGCCAACGGCGTCAGTGCCTGTGGTCCCCACGGCCACCACAGGCACTCCGATAGGCAGTTCCGCGAGGGCGGCCGGCATCTCCAGGTGCGGAACGATCACCACGATGCCTTCCACCGACTGGTCCAGGAAGTGCCGGACGGCGGCCAGGATCGCATCGCGGTTGACCTCCCGCAAGGCAGCGACGCTGACGAAGTACCCAGCGTCCCGCGCGGCGCGTTCCACCCCGAGCAGGGTGTTGGCAGGCCCGTACTGCGACAGTTCACTGGCCAGGACCCCGATGGTCTGCGAGCGCCGGGTGACCAGGCTTCGGGCAGCGGAGTTGCGGCGGTACCCCAGCTGGGCAATCGCCGCCTCCACTTTCTCCCGGGTCCCCGCGCTCACATTCGGGTGGCAGTTGACCACCCGTGACACGGTCTGGTGCGAGACCCCGGCCAGCTCCGCCACATCCTCAAGCCTCGGCCGCCGCACCATTTCCGGTCAGATCCCCCCGGCCAGCTTGTAGTAGGCCGCGTTCCAGTTCAGGTCCTTCTTGAACTGGCGGATGGTGGTGCCTTCGTCGATGGTGAGCAGCTCCGTCTTGGCGATTTCGGCGAAGTCCTCGAACACGTCCATGCCCACCTGGGTGGAGAGGACGGTGTGGTGGGCGGCGCCGGCGGTCAGCCAGGCGGCGGCCGAGGTGGCGAAGTCGGGCTTGGGCTCCCACAGGGCGCGGGCCACGGGCAGGTTGGGCAGCGGCTGGTCAAGGGGGACGACGTCCACGGCGTTGGCCACCAGGCGGAAGCGGTCCCGCATGTCGGACAGGGCGACGACGACGCCCGGGGAGGCATCGGCGTCGAACACCAGGCGGACCGGGTCTTCCTTGCCGCCGATGCCCAGCGGGTGGATTTCCAGCCGCGGCTTCTGCGCGGTCAGGGAGGGGCAGACTTCCAGCATGTGGGCGCCGAGGATCTTCTCGGACCCCGGCTCCAGGTGGTAGGTGTAGTCCTCCATCAGCGATGCGCCACCGGGCAGGCCGGCGCCCATCACCTTGGCGGCGCGGACCAGGATGGCGGTCTTCCAGTCACCCTCGGCGCCGAAGCCGTAGCCTGCGGCCATGAGCCGCTGCACCGCCAGGCCGGGCAGCTGGCGGAGCGCACCAAGATCCTCGAAGGACGTGGTGAACGCCGCGGACCCGTTGGCCTCCAGGAAGCTGCGCAGCCCCAATTCAATCCGGGCCCCGTACCGCAGCGAATCGTGCCTGGCCGCGCCTGCGCGGAGCTCCGGCACCACGTCATAAAGGTCCTCGTACTCCGCCACCAGCGCGTCGACGTCGGACTCTGCAGCGCCGTGCACGGCGTCGGCGAGTTCGTTGACGGACCAGGTATTGACCGCGACGCCGAAGCGCAGCTCGGCCTCGGTCTTGTCACCTTCGGTGACGGCGACGTTGCGCATGTTGTCGCCAAAGCGGGTCAGCTTCAGCGTGCGGACGGCCGCCCAGCCCGCGGCGGCACGCTGCCAGGACCCCACCTGGCGGCCGACCTCGGGGTTGGAGACGTGCCCGACGACGGTCTTCCGGGCAATGCCCAGGCGGGACTGGATGTACCCGAACTCGCGGTCGCCGTGGGCGGCCTGGTTCAGGTTCATGAAGTCGAAGTCGATGTCCGCCCACGGCAGGTCCCGGTTGGCCTGCGTGTGCAGGTGCAGCAGGGGCTTGCGCAGCAGGTCAAGTCCCTGGATCCACATCTTGGCCGGGCTGAAGGTGTGCATCCAGGCCGTCACGCCGATCACGGAATCATCCGAGTTCGCCTCCAGCGCGGTGCGGCGGATGGCGTCGGAATCGGTGAGGACCGGCTTCCACACGATCCGCACGGGCACCGCGGAAGATGCGTTGAGCTGGTTGGCGATCTCCTGTGACTGGGCGGCCACCTGCTTGAGGACCTCCTCGCCGTAAAGGTGCTGGCTGCCGGTGAGGAACCAGACCTCGTAGCCGTCGAGGGAGGTGTTTGCTGCGGTGCTCATAAATTCTCCTGGGAAAGTTTGGGGGCCCTATTGGCCGTAGACGTTCTGGTAGCGGGCGTAGAGGGAGTCGATGTGGTCCTGTTTGATGGGCAGGGGTTCGCCGAGTTGCCGGGAAATATGGACGGTACGGGCCACTTCCTCGCACATGACGGCGGCCTTCACGGCGGACCGGGCGTCCTTGCCGATGGTGAAGGGGCCATGGTTCTGCATCAGGACCGCAGGCGAATTGGAGTTCTTCAGCGTCTCCACGATGCCGTGGCCGATCGAGTCATCGCCGATCAGCGCGAACGGTCCCACCGGAATCTCGCCGCCGAACTCGTCACCCATCATGGTCAGCACGCACGGGATGGCTTCTCCCCTGGCGGCCCAGGCGGTGGCGTAGGTGGAGTGGGTGTGCACTACCCCGCCCACGTCGGGCATGTGCCGGTACACGTAGGCGTGGGCGGCCGTGTCGGAGGACGGTGACAGGGGCGGGTTGCCCCAATCGACGGTCCCGCCGCCACCGACGTTGGTGCCCCGCACCGGGGTGCCGTGCAGGTCGGTGACAATCATCTGCTCCGGGGTCAGGTCCTGGTAGGAGACGCCGGAGGGCTTGATGACCATGAGGTCGGTCCCGGGTACGCGGGCCGAAACGTTGCCCGCGGTCCAGACCACCAGTTCGTACCGGGTCAGCTCGGCGTGCAGGGCGCACACTTCCTCACGGATCCGGGCAATGGTTTGCAGGATCGCCGGGGTCACACCGGTACCGGCGGTCATGCGGACACCTCCACAGCGGGTGCCGGCAGGTTGCCGGTGCCCGGCAAATCAGTCCGCGCCGCTTTGCGCTGGATGGCCTTGAGCCGGTGCATCACGTCGTTGCTGCCGCGGCCGAAGTAGTCGTGCAGCGTCTTGTACTCCTGGAACAGTTCGTCGTAGGCGGCCACGTTTTCCGGTATCGGCGTGTACACCTCCCCGGGTTCGGCGCCCATGGCATCGGCGGCTTCGCGGATGTCCGCGTAGGCGCCCGCCGCCACGGCGGCGTGGATGGCCGAGCCCAGCGCCGGGCCCTGCTCCGAGCCGATGGTGGACAGCTGCAGGCCGGTGGCGTCCGCGTAAATCTGCATCAGGAGCCTGTTCTTGAGCAGGCCGCCGGCCACAATGAATTCCTTCACCGGGACACCGGCGTCACGGAAGGCGTCCACGATGGTGCGGGTCCCGAAAGCAGTGGCCTCAAGCAGCGCCCGGTATGTGTCCTCCGGCCTGGTGGCCAGGGTCTGGCCCACCACGGTCCCGGAGAGCTCGTGGTCCACCAGGACCGAGCGGTTGCCCGAATGCCAGTCGAGGGCGATCAGGCCGTGTTCTCCGATAGCTTGCCGCGACGCCAGTTCGGTGAGGTACTCGTGGATACCCAGGCCTGCGTCCTTGGCAGCCTGGTGGTATTCGGGGGGGACGCCGTACTTGGTGAACCAGCCAAAGATGTCCCCGACGCCGGACTGGCCGGCCTCGTAGCCCCAAAGGCCGGGCACGATGCCGCCGTCCACTGCCCCGCACATGCCGGGCACTTCGCGCAGTTCGGTTCCGTTCATGACGTGGCAGGTGGAGGTGCCCATGATGGCCACCAGCTGGCCGGAGTCCACGGCTTTGGCGGCCGGGGCCGTGACGTGCGCGTCAACGTTTCCCACGGCCACGGCGATGCCCTCCGGCAGTCCAGTCCAGGCGGCAGCCTCGGCGGTAAGGGTGCCTGCGGCATCCCCCAGCCGCCCGATGGTGTGCTCCAGCTTGGAGCTGACGAAGTCCTTGAAGTCCGGGTTCAGGGCAGCAAGGAAGTCCTCGGACGGATAGCGGCCATCCTGGTAAATCCCCTTGTAACCTGCCGTGCAGGCGTTGCGGACGTACCGCCCGCAAAGCTGCCAAACGATCCAGTCCGCCGCCTCCACCCAGTGGTCCATGGCGGCGTAGGCTTCCGGGTCCTCTTCCAGCAGTTGCAGGCCTTTGGCGAACTCCCATTCGGAGGAGATCAGCCCCCCGTAGCGCGGAAGCCAGTCCTCACCCCGGTCGGCGGCGAGCCGGTTGATCCGGTCAGCCTGCCCCTGCGCCGCGTGGTGGCGCCAGAGCTTCACATAGGCATGCGGCCGGTTGGCGAAGCCGGGCAGTTCGTTCAAGGGGGTACCGTCGGCCTTGACGGGCACCATGGTGCAGGCGGTGAAGTCCGTGGCAATGCCGACGACGGCGGCAGGGTCGATCCCTGCGTCAGCCACCGCGGCGGGGACAGCCCTGCGCAGGACTTCCCGGTAGTCGTTGGGCACCTGGAGTGCCCATTCGCCGGGGAGCCTAGTGGCGTGTCCGTTGGATTCCGCACCCGCTGTATCTTCGGGCAGGGAATCGGTGACCACCGCATGCGGGTACTCGTGGACAGCGCTGCCGAGTTCCCTGCCGTCGCGGACCCGCACCACCACGGCGCGGCCGGACAGGGTCCCGTAGTCCACCCCGATGACGTACTGGTCAGCGCGGGGGTCGGGGCTGGATGTGGACAACGTCTCTGGCATGGGTTTGCCTCCGTCCGGGAGGCGGGGGCCTCTTTACCGGGTTTGTAGGGGTTGGGGTCAAGCTGTGTGCTGCAGCAAGTGTGAACGCTAACAAAGAAGAAGTCAATGGACTCGAAAAACTTGCGAAAATTCCCCCGCGCACTCTTGTTAGCGTTCACAAACCAGTCTATATTGAACCGACACATCAACAATGTGGCCAGGACCAGGGAGCGTCGGGCCTCGTCTTCACCGCCCGGCTCAACTCGGCCCAGCCGGCCGGTGGAACCGGCTTCGAACTGGATTCCATCGCCGCGGCCTTCATCGGCGGCGCCGCGGTCACCGGTGGTATCGGAACCGTCGCCGGAGCCATGATCGGCGGACTCATCATGGGCGTGCTCAACAACGGCATGTCCATCCTGGGCCTGGGCACCGACTACCAGCAGCTCATCAAGGGCCTGGTGCTCCTTGTCGCCTTCGGCTTCGACATCTTCAACAAGAACCGCAGCGGTGGCGGAGGCGAAATTGGAAAACGCTTCAGGCTGAAGACCTCCCCTTCGCCCGCACAGGAAAAGCCGGCTCCGGCCAGTGAAGCAGTGGAAGCAGGCGTCAAGTAGGACGAACCGCCACCTGCGCACCCGAAGGCTCCTGTTGCCCGGACCAAGTCCCGGCAGCGGGAGCCTTCCCTGCGTCCGGCTCCCAGCACATGGCGCCTCTGTTCAGGGTGCGGCGGCCAGGCCCGTGGCGAGGTCTGCCGGCGAGCGCCGGCGCCGGCTCAGCAGCATGAAGGGTGCCGCCAGCAGCTGCACCGCACCACCCAATGCCAGCGAGGCAGGGTAGCCATAAACGTCGGCGGCCCGGCCCAGAACCGGCTGCACCACCACTCCCCCGCTGGAGCCCATGAGCGAGGCGAAGCTCAGGACCGTTGCCCGCTGCTTCGAGCCGATCATGTCGTTGAGGTAGGCCTGGCGCACCGGGGTGCCTGCGGAGGCCACCACGGCCCACAGGGCCAGGAGCACCAGTGCCAGCCAAAAGACACTGGTGGCCAGCAACACCACCAGGACCACCGAACTGGTGATTGTGGAGGCGATCAGCACGGTGGTGCGGCGGCGGACCAGTCTCCGGACCTGGGGCGCCAGCCAACCGCCCACCACATCCGCACCCGCTACGATGGCCGCCGCCAGGCCGGCGATGGCATAGGCCTTGGGATCGCCAAACAGCTGCAGCAGGTACGGCTGAAGGGCATAGAAAACGTAGAACCCCACGCCTTCGGTGAACGGGGCAGCCAGCATCATGAACCGCACCGGCGGGTTCCTCAGGCCGCCGTCCACGGACGCCTTCAGGACTGCGCGGGTGGCCTGCAGGGGGTGGGCCGAGCGCTCCGGTGTGAAGCCGACGTCGTGCATCAGCAGGAAAGCCACCACGAACATTGCCGCCAGGACTGCGACGCGCAGGAGGAACGGCACGCCCAGGTTGGTGGCCTGGGCTATGACTCCACCAGCTACTGATCCTGCCAGCATGGCGATGCCGGAAACGATCTGGCCGCGGCCCAGGACGGTTTCCAGGCCGCCGTCGTAACCGGAAAAGTGCAGCGCGTCCACCAGCCACGCTTCCACTGCCCCGGAAAAGAACGTGAAGCCGAGGCCCAGGAGGGCGGACACCCCGGCCCACCACCAGAACGGCGCGGACAACTGCCACAGCAGGTAATAGAGGTAGGTGGACCCTGCCAGTGTGACGGTGCCCAGGAGAAAGGACGTCCGGCGGCCCCAGCTGTCCGCCACCACGCCCGTAGGCACCTCAAACAGGACCATTCCGGCCGTAAAGAACGCGTTCGCGGCGAAGGCCTCCAGGTTGCTCAGCCCGGCATCGAGCAGGAACAGTGTGTTGATTCCCCAAATGAAGGACGCTGCAAGGGTGTTCCCCAACGTCAGCGTCAGGTAGACGGTCTGGATTCTGCGAGCTGCAGCATTCACTTGACGGCGCTCCGCGGCATTCTTCCTGGCCTGACGGGATCAGGACGGGCTGAAATTCGGGGGCACCGGATCGTGCCGCAGGTACTGCCGGCGGAACCGCCCGGTACCGGCGGTCAAGGCCCGCAGCTCCACGGCATACCGCAGGAGCTCCTGGTCCGGAACCTCCGCGCTGATCTCCGTAAGCCCCTCCCCGGAAGAGGTGGTGCCGGTGAGGCGTCCCCGCCGTCCGGACAGGTCGCTCATCACGGAGCCCACGTGTTCGTCGGCAACCATGATGGACACGGAGGACACCGGTTCCAGCAGCTGGACCTTCCCCGCGGCAGCTGCCTCCCGGAGCGCAAGGGCCCCCGCCGCCTGGAATGCGGCATCGGATGAATCGACGCTGTGGGCTTTGCCGCCTGTGAGGGTCACACGCACGTCCACCACGGGGAAGCCCGCAGAGACCCCCTTTTCCATTTGCGCCCGCACCCCCTTCTCGATGGACGGGATGAACGTTCCCGGGATGACTCCGCCCACTGTCTTGTCCACGAACTCGAACCCGCCGCCGCGCTCCAGCGGTTCCACCTCGATGTCGCACACGGCGTACTGGCCGTGCCCGCCGGATTGCTTGACATGGCGGCCATGCCCCGAAGCCGCGGCAGCGAAGGTTTCCCGCAACGGTGTCATCACGTCCACGGTATGCAGCTTCACACCCTGTTCGCGCAGCCGGTCCAGGACCACTTCAGCGTGCGCTTCGCCCATGCACCACAGCACCAGCTGGTGCGTTTCGGTATTCCGGTCCACACGGAGTGTTGGGTCCCCCGCCGCGATCCTGCCCAGGCTGCGGGCGAGGGCATCCTCATCGCTGCGGGAGTCGGCCTCCACGGCAACCGGCAGCAGAGGCTCCGGCATCTCCCAGGTGGCCAGCAGCAGGGGGTTTTCCCGGCTGGAAATGGTGTCCCCGGTTTCGGCGCTGCCGAGTTTCGCCAGCGCGCACATGTCCCCGGCCACGCAGTAGGGAACGGGGCGCAGTGTGGCGCCCAGCGGCGAGTAAATGTGGGTGACCCGTTCATCGGTGTCGTGGTCCTGGTGCCCGCGGTCAGCCAAGCCGTGGCCCCCCACGTGGACGGGCGAGTCCTCGCGCAGCGACCCCGAGAAGACCCGCACCAGGCAGATGCGTCCCAGGAAGGGATCGTTGGAGGTGCGCACCACTTCGGCAGCGAGCGGACCCGAAGGGTCGCAGGCCAGGCTTCCGGCCGGTTTGCCGGACAGATCGGCGGCATCCGGCAGGCTGCGTTCCACCGGAGGCGGGAAGGCGCGGACCAGCAGGTCCATCAGTTCCGCTGTGCCAAGTCCGGTGACGGCGGACGTGGGCAGCACGGGAAAGAACGAGCCGCGCGCCACGGCGGTTTCCAGGTCGGCGGCCAGCACCGCCGCGTCCATGTCCTCGCCTTCCAGGTAGCGGTCCATCAGCGTCTCATCTTCGCTTTCGGCGATGATGCCCTCGATGAGCGCGCCCCTGGCAGTGCCGGCATCCGTACGTTCACCGGCCGTTGCTGCACGGACTTCCGGTGCTGAATCTTCGGAGGAGTAGTCCGCCACCTCCTGCGACAGCAGTCCCAGCAGGCCGGTAATCCCGCCGTCTGTCCGCACCGGGACATACAGCGGGAGCACGCCGTCGCCGAACGCCCTCTGGCAGGCGGCCAGGGCGCCGTCGTAATTTGCGCGCGGGTGGTCCACCCGGGTGATGACGACGGCGCGTGGGAGCCCCATGTGCCCGCACTCGCCCCACAGCGCGGTGGTGGTTGCATCGATTCCGTCGACGGCGGAGACCACAAAGAGGGCGGCATCCGAAGCCCTGAGGCCAGCCCGCAGCTCACCGATGAAGTCCGGGTAGCCCGGAGTGTCCAGGAGGTTCACCTTGACGTCGTCCACCATTAGCGGCACCAGGGACAGCGTGACCGACCGCTGCTGGTGCACGGCGGCGGGGTCCGAGTCGCTGACGGTCGACCCGTCCGCGATGGAGCCTTTGCGGGTGATCATGCCGTTGGCCGCGAGCAGGGCCTCGATCAGCATGGTTTTCCCGGCACCGGAGTGTCCTACCAGGGCCACGTTCCGGATGCGGGCCGGGTCCTGCGCCGCGATGCCGCCGGCTTGGTCGGCCCGCCTTGATTCAGGCCCGTTCCTGCCGCCTGCCGCCCGCGCTGACTCCTTGGTGCTCTTCACCGACATTGGAACCTCCTGGCATCATTGCCGACCGGACCGAACGTGTCCTTTGATTCGACACCTTGGACGGCAGGACGGCAAGAGCGAAGGCTATTTGCTGCGGGCTTTGCGGGTGGCTGTGTCGTTCGCCTTCCGGAGTGCCTCCACCAACTGGTCCTTGTCCATCTTCGAGCGGCCCTTGACGTCCAACTCCTTGGCCAGCTTGTAGAGGTGGTCCTTCGAGGCGTTCGCATCCACGCCGCCGGCGGTAGGTTCCGACGAGCGGATGCCCTGTTCCGCGCGCTTGTCCGACGGGCCGCGTTTTTCCTTGGGCTCCCAGTGGTCGCCCACCTTCTCGTAGCTGTGCTTCAGCGAGGCATATGCTGCACGCGCGGCCCGCTGCTCGTCCTGGTCATACGACTCAAGGGCGGAGTCGTAGGTCTTGGCGAAGGTGTCCTGGGCCTTTTGGTCAGAACGCTGCAGGGTCGAGGGGAGCTCTTCCTTGCGGGCATGGTCGTTCTTGCCGGTCTTGGGCATGGCACCCATCCTCCTTTAGTCAGCACGCTGATTATTTGGATGGATCCAGCTTAGACCCGGAGGTTGTATGGAGCCCCCTGTCGGATTCGAACCGACGACCCCCGCTTTACAAGAGCGGTGCTCTGGCCAACTGAGCTAAGGAGGCGCGCCCCTTGGGGGCATGCGCCCGAAGGCGCTAGATAAGGTTAGCCCAACTCCCGCCGGGCGTAAAAACGCCGCTGCACGGGCTGTATATAAGGCAGGGGCCCGCCCCGGAGACATTCCGGAACGGACCCCTGCCAGGGCTGTCAGCTCCTAGCCCTTGGCGGCGATGGCTGCCTGCAGGAAGTCGGGGAACGGCGTCTGGGCGCTGTCCCCCTTGCCCCACTGCTTGCCGTCCACGAACACGGTGGGCGTACCGGTAACACCGATGGCCGCCGCTTCCTTCGTCGTGAACTTCACGAACGGGCGGTAGGTCTTGTCATCCACGCAGGAGTTGATGTCCACGCCCATGTCGGACGCCATCTTCTTCAGGTCGTTGTCAGACAGCCCTGCGCTGCCTTCGGCGGGCTGCTGGGCAAACAGGGCATTGAAGTAATCGGAGTACTTCTCCGGGGCCGTGTTGGCCACACAGGCTGCCGCATTCGCAGCACGGGACGAGTAATTGGTGGTGGACCGGCTGTCCAGGAACCCGAGGGGGCGGTACTCAACGGTGATCTTGCCGTCGTTGCGCAGCGAGGTGAGCTGGTCGTTGTACTGCGTTTCAAAGTTCTTGCAGACGGGGCAGATGAAGTCGATGTAAAGGACCACCTTGACCGGCTTGCCCGCCTCCGCCCCGGCACCCGGGGCCACTACCTCGGCGGGCGGAGTCTTCGGAGCATCACCCAGGGAAGCGGCGTCAACCGTGGCAGGCTCTGTCTTGGCAACCTGGTTGTTGGCCAGCAGCGTAACGCCGCCGTGGGCGTTGGCATTGGCAGGAGTGGGCCCCTGGTCCGCGATCGGGGCGTTCCGCTGGATGTTGCCCGCCACCACCAGGCCCACCACCACCAGGATGACCACCACCGCGGCCACGATGCCCCATCCGATCAGCAGCTTGTTGCGCTTGTCCTTCTTTGCCTGCGCTTCCCGGATCAGGCGCGCTTTTTCGCGCGCCTCCGCCGTGCGCTCAGCCTTGGACTTACGTACTTCGTTTGCGGGGCTCATGAGTTCCTTGGGTCGGTCGACGTAGGGGACCACTTCGTGGCACCCCAACATTTTAGGCGAGAAAGCTGACAGCTTGCGGGTTCAACTATTCCTTCGGCTTGACCAACGGACGAATAGCCCCGATGATTCCGTCCGGCTAGGGTGGCTTAGAGGCACAAGCAACCCCAGGGGGCCGCAATGCAAACACCTGTCCAGGAAAAACCCGCCGGCACAGCAACGGCCGGCGAATCCGGTTCCAGCCACGCCGGCCATACAAAGTACGACTTCATGGTGGTCTCCAACAGGCTGCCCGTGGACCGGGTGGCGCCGGGCGACGACAGCGACGACGGCTCCGGCTGGCGCCGGTCCCCCGGCGGCCTGGTGACCGCGCTCGCCCCGATGATGACCAAGACCGACGGAGCATGGGTCGGCTGGCACGGGGCCCCTGACGAAACGGTGAAGCCGTTCAGCCACGGCGGCATGGACCTTGTCCCGGTACAGCTCAGCACCGACGACGTGGAGCTGTACTACGAGGGCTTCTCCAACGCCACACTCTGGCCGCTGTACCACGACGTCATTGCCCCTCCGGAGTTCCACCGCACCTGGTGGGACGCCTACCGCAAGGTCAACCGCAGGTTCGCCGACGCCGTGGTCCGCCACGCCGACCAGGGTGCCACCGTCTGGGTCCAGGACTACCAGCTGCAACTGGTTCCGCGGATGCTCCGCGAAGCCCGGCCCGACCTGCGCATCGGGTTCTTCAACCACATCCCGTTTCCGCCGCCGGAAATCTTTGCCCAGCTCCCGTGGCGCCAGGCCATCATCGACGGCCTGCTCGGGGCCGACCTGGTGGGCTTCCAGCGCGTCAGCGATGCCGGCAACTTCATGCGCTCTGCCCGTCGCTTCCTGGGGGCCAGCGTCAAGCAGCAGCAGGTTCACGTCAAGGACCACAACGGCCAACTGACGCATATTGCCCGGGCGCAGGCCTTCCCCATCTCCATCGACGTTAAGCAGATCAGCGAGCTGGCTGCCAGGCCCGACATCATCGAACGCGCCCGGCAGATCCGGCAGGATATGGGCAACCCCAAGACGATCCTGCTCGGCGTGGACCGGCTTGATTACACCAAGGGCATCCGCCACCGGCTGAAGGCCTTCGAGGAGCTCCTGGCGGACGGCCGCCTCACCGTTGGCGATGCAACCCTCATCCAGGTGGCCTCCCCCAGCCGCGAGCGCGTGGAACAGTACCGCCTCCTCCGCGAGGAGGTTGAGGGCACGGTGGGCCACATCAACGGCACCTATGACACCCTCGAAAACACAGCGGTCCGCTACCTGCACCACAGCTACCCCGTCGAAGAGATGGTGGCGCTGTATCTGGCGGCCGACGTCATGCTGGTCACCGCCCTGCGGGACGGGATGAATCTCGTTGCCAAGGAATACGTCACCGCCCGCAACAACAACGACGGCGCCCTGGTGCTCAGCGAATTCGCCGGCGCAGCGGACCAGCTCAAGCAGGCCCTGCTGGTCAACCCGCACGATATCGCGGGGCTCAAGAACACCATCATGACCGCCATCGAGCTCAGCCCCCGCGAGGCTTCCCGGCGCATGCGGTCCATGCGTCGGCAGATCCTGGACCACGACGTTGACCACTGGTCCGCGGACTTCCTGCGCGCGCTGAACGAAAAGGTGGTCCGCGATGACTCCTGACAGCCGCGGCACCAGGGCTCCGCTGGCGCTCTCGCCCGAGCTGCGGGAAGCCCTGCGCCGGATTGCACGTACAGAGCACTTGCTGGTGGCCATGGATTTTGACGGCACCATGGCGCCGATCGTGGACCGCGCCCAGGATGCGCGGCCGCTTCCGCGTTCGGCCGCGGCGTTCGCGGGCCTCGCCGTGCTTCCGCGCACGACGACGGCACTCATCTCCGGCCGCGCCCTCGCCAGCCTGCGGGAGGTTGCGTCCCCGCCGGTGGACACGCTGCTGATCGGCAGCCACGGCGCCGAAGCGTGGCTGGGGCCGGGCTCCACCGAACTGTCGCTGGAGGAGGACCAGAAAGCGCTCCTGGAAGAAGTGCGGGCCGAGTTGTCGGACATCGTTGCCCAGGCTCCCGGCACCTCGCTGGAGTACAAGCCTGCCGGCGTCGTGCTGCACACCCGCCAGGCCCCGGACGACGTGGCGGAAGACGCCGTGTCGGCCGCCAAGGCTGTTCTGCAGGAGCGCAAGGGCGTCTTCCTGAAAGAAGGCAAGCGCGTCCTGGAGACCTCGGTGGTCCACGCGTCCAAAGGCGAGGGCGTTGCCTTCCTGCGGCAGGCAACGGGAGCCACCGCCGTGCTGTTTGCCGGCGATGACGTCACGGACGAGGACGCCTTCGGCAGGCTCGAACCGGGCGATGTCGGGGTCAAGATCGGCCTGGATTTCACCCAGGCCGAGTACCGGGTGGAGGCGCCCGTCCACGTCGCGGAGCTGCTGGAAGCACTGCTGCAGGAGCGCAGCATCGCCGTGGCGGAAGAAGACCCGCAGGCGGCCTCCGGCTAGACACAGCCGGCCAAAGATGTGACGTTCGTAACATTTGCGCTAAAGAGAGCAACCTCTGGCATACTCTTTGTGTGATGTGGCGCACAACCAGCGTGCGGCGTCATTCAATGCTCCGCGGAAGCCGCGGAGCATTTTGCAGGAACAAAACTGAATAAAAATGAACCATTCACAACGGATCGTCCGGCACGTACCTGCCGGTGAAGGGATTGATAACTGTGGCTACAGTTACTTTTGACAACGCTACGCGTCTGTACCCGGGCACTGAAAAGCCCGCCGTCGATAAGCTCAACATCGACATCGCCGATGGCGAATTCCTGGTCCTCGTTGGACCCTCCGGTTGCGGCAAGTCCACCTCCCTGCGCATGCTGGCAGGCCTTGAGGATGTCAACGCAGGCCGCATCCTGATCGGTGACCGCGATGTCACCGATGTTCCCCCGAAGGACCGCGACATCGCGATGGTTTTCCAGAACTACGCGCTGTACCCGCACATGACTGTGGCCGACAACATGGGCTTCGCCCTCAAGATCGCCGGCGTCTCCAAGGAAGAGCGTGCCGAGCGCGTCCGCGAAGCCGCCAAGCTCCTCGACCTCGAGCAGTACCTGGACCGCAAGCCGAAGGCACTCTCCGGCGGTCAGCGCCAGCGTGTTGCCATGGGCCGTGCAATCGTCCGTAACCCGCAGGTCTTCCTCATGGATGAGCCGCTGTCCAACCTGGACGCCAAGCTCCGTGTCCAGACCCGCACCCAGATCGCGTCCCTGACCCGCCGCCTGGGCGTCACCACCGTTTACGTGACGCACGACCAGGTGGAGGCCATGACCATGGGCGACCGTGTCGCCGTGCTGAAGGACGGCCTGCTGCAGCAGGTTGACACCCCGCGCAACCTCTACGACCGCCCCAAGAACGTCTTCGTTGCCGGCTTCATTGGCTCCCCCGCCATGAACCTGCTGGAACTCCCCGTCGTCGACGGCGGCGTCCAGTTCGGCGGCACCGTCTACCCCGTGCCGCGGGACGTCCTCGAAGAGGCTCACGGCTCCACGGTCACCCTGGGCACCCGTCCCGAAGACCTGGAAACCGCTCCGCACGGTGAAGGCCTGAAGGTTGAGGTGGACGTCGTCGAAGAACTCGGCGCCGACGCCTACGTCTACGGCCACACCAACCTTGACGGCAAGGACCACGACATCGTGGCCCGCGTCGACGGCCGCCGTCCCCCGATGAAGGGCGAGGTCATCTACGTCCGTCCGCAGTCGGGCCACGTGCACCTGTTCGACACCAAGACCGGCCTGCGCCTCGGCGACTGATTTCGGTAGCTCCACCCTGCGGCGGCCCACTCACCGGTGGGCCGCCGTCGGCCTTTAACCATGCCTGCACGGGATTTAGCCGCCCTGCCCCGAGTACGGAAGAATTGAGCCATGACCGAGGAATACAGCGCCCAGTGGCACGACGAACCCACCGACTACGCGCAGATCGGGAAGCTGCCCCGGTTCGTGGCTGCCAGTGCCGATGACAACAAGGCGGCCTCGGTAGCGTCGTCGCTGAACATCACGGCGGCGGCGGCTGATCCCGAACTGCTGGACCTGCCTTGGCATATCGCTTTGGAGGAGTGGCCGGCACAGTACCTGGCGGCGCTGCCCCGCGGTATTTCCCGGCACATCGTCCGGTTCGCCCACCTGGGCGGCTCTGTCATCGCCATCAAGGAAACCTCCGAGCACGTGGCCCGGCACGAGTACCACATGCTCCGCAAGCTGGCGCGCTTCGATGTGCCGTGCGTGGAGCCGGTTGCGGTGATCACCGGGCGCACCACCCCCGACGGACGCCCGCTCAACCCGGTGCTCGTGACCCGGCACCTGAAATTCTCCATGCCCTACCGTGCGCTCTTTTCCCAGATGCTGCGCAAGGACACGTTGACGCGCCTCATCGATGCGCAGGCCCTGTTGCTGGTGAGGCTGCACCTGATCGGCTTCTACTGGGGCGACGTCTCGCTGTCCAACACCCTGTTCCGCCGCGATGCCGGCGCCTTCGCCGCGTACCTGGTGGATGCTGAAACGGGCGAGCTCTACCCGGACCTCTCCACTGGCCAGCGCGAGTACGACCTGGAGATTGCCCGCGTGAACATCGCCGGCGAGCTGATGGACCTGCTGGACGGCGGGCTCATCGAGGAGAAGGTGGACCCAGTGGCCACTAGTGAGCTGATCATGGACAGCTACCGGCGGCTGTGGGCTGAACTGACCGAAAAGGAATCCTTTGAACTCGGCGAGCGCTGGCGCGTGGGCGCCCGGATCCGGCGGCTGAACGAACTCGGCTTCGACGTCGAGGAGTATGCCATCAAGACCACCCAGAACGGCTCCACCATTCAACTGCAGCCCAAGGTGGTGGACGCGGGGCACCACCAGCGGCGCCTGCTGCGGCTTACCGGCCTGGACGCCCAGGAGAACCAGGCGCGGCGGCTGCTCAACGACATGGACTCGTTCCGCGCGGACAACAACCCGGAGATGGACGAGGAATACAGCGCCCACCTTTGGGTCAGCCAGATCTTCGAGCCGATCGTGCGCGCCATCCCCCGGGACCTTTCCGGCAAGCTCGAGCACGCCGAGGTGGTGCACGAGGTCCTGGAACACCGCTGGTACATGTCCGAAAAGCAGGAGCGCCACATCCCGCTGGCAGAGGCCGTGCAGTCCTACATCGACTCGATCCTGCGGCACCGGCGGGACGAGGCCGCCATCATGCTCAACCCGGACACTGAGCTGCTGAAGATCCTTGAGGTGGAGAACGAGGAATCCCGCTACGGAGCCGATGAATCCGATGACGAATACCCGGATTCGGACGACTGAGTCCTAGATAGCCTTTCCGGGGTTGAGGATCCCGGCGGGATCGAACAGGTCCTTGATCCTGCGTTGGAGTTCACGGACCGGTTCCGGCTGCTCCTGGCCCAGCCACCGCAGCTTGTACTGGCCTACGCCGTGCTCCCCCGTGATGGTGCCGCCCATGGCCAGGGCCGCGGTGATGGACTCGTCCAGGGCCGCCTGAAGCCGCTCCATGGCACCGGCATCCACGTCCGGGCCCTGCCGGTCGATCCAGAATGTTGGGTGCAGGTTGCCGTCACCTGCGTGGGCCACCACTTTGAGGTGCACCTGCTGGGCGGAGGCCATGGCCTCGAGCGCGGCAACGTAATCCACCAGGCGAGACCTCGGAACAGCCACGTCTTCACCAACGCGGTACTCGTCGTCCACCTCGGTGCCCCGGCTGTGCCGCCGCAGTTCTACCAGCCGTTCCGCCTCGGCGCTGGCCTCGGTGGTCACCGCGGCACCCCCATCCCGCAGGACCTGCCGCACCACGTCGGCTTCCGCGGCTGCGCCGAATCCGTCCGTCTGGATCAGCAGCAGGGACTTTCCGCGGGTGCTGAGGTCGGAGCCGTGGATGTCGTCCAGCTGGGCCAGCGTCCCGCCGTCGAGCAGTTCCATGATGGCGGGCTGGACGCGTGCCCTGCCCACCGCCAGGACTCCCGCAGCAGCCATCCGGAAATCCGGGTAGAACGCGGCCACGGTGTGGACTTCCCGGGGCAGGTACTTTAGCCGCACGGTAATTCCGACGACGATGCCCAGCGTCCCCTCGGACCCGACGAAGAGTCCCGTGAGGTCGTAGCCCGCCACGCCTTTGAAGGTCTGGTGCCCGGTATGGATGAGCGATCCGTCAGCCAAAACCACGTCCAGGGCCAGGACCGAATCCCTGGTGACCCCGTACTTGGCGCAGCGAAGGCCGCCTGCGTTGGTGGCCACGTTGCCGCCGATGGTGGAGCTTCGGAAACTCGCCGGATCCGGAGCGTACATGAGGCCATGCTCTGCGGCTGCTTCGTTGAGGACGGCATTGACTACGCCGGGTTCCACGACGGCTGTTTCGTCGTCGGGGTTCAGCGCGAGGATCCGGTCCATCCGCTCCAGCGACAGGATGACGCAGTTATTCGTGGCGTGGGCACCGCCGGATACGCCTGTCCCGGCGCCGCGCGGGACGATGGGTACTCCGCTGCCGGCGCACGCCTTCACCACGGATTGAACGTCGGCCACCGATTCGGGGAACACCACGGCAAGGGGAAGCTGGAAGTCGATGACGGGAGCCTGATCGATCGCGTACCGGCGGAGCGACACCTCGCTCACGTCCAGCTGAGCCGGAGCCAGGACGGCTGCCAGTTCGTCAACGATGCTTCCCACAAGGCCTCCATCCGGCGTTGGACATAATTCCCCAGTCTAGGGCGTGATTTTCGCTGGGCCTCGGCACTTACCGTGCCGCAACCGCTTCCAGTTCATCTCCTCCGTGAACGGAGAGGACCTCATGACTGCCCTAGGAAACAATTATGGAAGCGTTTTCATAAAACGGCTCCCCGCAGTTATGCTGACTTCCATGTCCGTCGAAACTGTGATCCACGACACTTCCCCCATTGCCGGCCCACTCACCCTCATCCATGCCGCCGATCCTGCCCCGGGCTGGTGGCGGTCTGCCGTGATCTACCAGGTGTACCCCCGGTCATTTCGGGACCTGAACGGCGACGGCGTGGGCGACTTGGCGGGAATCACCGAGGAACTGCCGCATCTCGCGGACCTGGGTGTGGACGCAGTCTGGCTGTCCCCCTTCTTCCGCTCCCCGCAACGCGATGCCGGGTACGACGTCAGCGACTACTGCGATGTGGACCCTATCTTCGGCACGCTCGGCGATTTCGACGTCATGATGGCTGAGTCGCACAGGCTGGGCCTGCGGGTGATCGTGGATCTGGTGCCAAACCACTGCTCGGACCAACACCCCGCTTTCCAGGCGGCCCTTGCAGCGCCTGCCGGGAGCCCGGAGCGGGACATGTTCATCTTCCGCGACGGCACCGGACCGGACGGACAGGAACCGCCAAACAACTGGCAGTCCCACTTTGGTGGGCCCGCCTGGACACGCGTGCCGGCGCCTGACGGACAACCCGGCCAGTGGTACCTGCACCTCTTTGACTCCTCCCAGCCGGACTTCAACTGGGACAACCCCGCCGTCCACGCAGAGTTCGAGCGGGTGCTCCGCTTCTGGCTGGACCGCGGCGTCTCCGGCTTCCGCGTGGACGTGGCCCATGCCCTGGTCAAAGCGCCGGGCCTTCCGGGATGGGGCGGACGCGCTGACGGCGGCAGCAGCGAGGGGTACCCCGGCCACGAGGCACCGATGTTCGGGCAACCCGGTGTCCACGACATCTACCGGAAGTGGCGGTTGCTCCTTGACGAATACGGACCGGACCGGATTCTCTGCGCCGAGGCAAGTGTTGACCTGCAGCGGCTTGCGCACTGGGTGCGGCCCGACGAGATGCATCAGGCGTTCAACTTCCCTTATCTCCACGCGGGCCTGGATGTCTACCGGCTGCGTTCTGTCATCACGGACTCGCTGACGGTCCTTGACGGTGTTGGGGCCCCGAGTACCTGGGTGCTTTCCAACCACGACGTGGTCCGCCATGCCACCCGCTTTGGCTACAACGGCCAGGGTCCAAGGGACGGGGACGGCATAGGTTCCGCTGACCCGCAGCCGGACGAGGCCCTTGGCCGCCGCCGCGCGGCCGCGGCCTCACTGTTCATGCTGGGGCTGCCCGGCGCCGCATACCTCTACCAGGGGGAAGAGCTGGGGTTGCCGGACGGCATCGACATTCCGGGCCACCTCCGCCAGGATCCGACATTTGGCCGGACAGGAGGCCAGCGGCTTGGCCGTGACGGCTGCCGGGTACCGCTGCCCTGGCGGGCCGGGGACCCGCACTTGGGCTTTGGCGCGGGGGAAGATCCGTGGTTGCCCATTCCTGCCTCGTTCGAAGCGCTGGCGCGGGATCTGCAGGCAGGATCGCCGTCGTCGCACCTCTCGATGTACCGGGACGCCCTGGCATGCCGCCGGCAGCTGAACCTGGGCAGGGGATCATTGTCCTGGGCGGAAGACTGGTGCACGGGGTCGTCCCTGGGCTACCTGAACGGCACTACGCTGGTCCTCATGAACCTGAACCATGAGCCGTTGGACATGCCGGCGGGCCACGTGCTGATCCGCAGCCTCCCCGCAGAGACCGCCCATGCCCTTGCCTCCGGTGAGACGGCATGGATAGAGCTTGGACCGGACCTCATCGCAGCAGACTGACCATGGCGGGCATCAAGGAAGTTGCCAGCCGGGCTGGCCTGTCAGTGGCCACCGTGTCCCGGGCACTGAGCGGCAAATCAAACGTCTCGGCCAGGAGCCGCCGCCTTGCACAGGAGGCGGCCAAGGAACTGGGGTTCGTGCCGTCGTACCATGCGTCCAGCCTCGCATCCGGGCGCAACCACAACATCGGTCTGGTGGTGCCCAACGTGCAACGCTGGTACTTCTCTTCGGTCCTGGAAGGGGTCTCGGAGACGCTGCTGGATGCGGGGTACGACCTGACCCTGTACAACGTGGGCGAACAGCCGGAGCGACGCAGCAGCATCCTGAATGACTTCCTTCTGCGGAAACGCCTGGACGCCGTTATCGCCGTGGCACTGGTGCTTAGCGAAGACGAGATCGGCCAGCTGCTGGCGGTGCACCGCCCAATCGTGGGAATTGGCGGCGCGCTGCGGGGCGCCTCGACGATCAGGATCGACGACGAGGGGCTGGCCGCGCTGGCCACCCGCCATCTGATTGGGCTGGGGCATACCAGGATCGCCCACATTACGGGATACGGAGAGCTGAACCGCGACTTCAAGCTCCCCCGGCTGCGCCAGCGGGGTTTCGCCTCCGCCATGGCTTCAGCCGGGCTGACTGTAAAGCCGGAGTGGAACGCCACCGCCGACTTCACCATCCAAGGTGCCTATGCGGCCGGCCGCCGGCTGCTGGGCACCAGTTCCGAACGCCCTACAGCAGTCTTCGCGGCCTCTGACGAGATGGCCGTGGGCATCATGCTTGCCGCCCGCGACTTCGGACTGCAGGTACCGCAGGATCTCTCTGTCGTGGGCATTGACGGCCACGAGCTCGCCGAGACCTTTGGACTCACCACCATCAACCAGGATCCGCGGGGGCAGGGCCGCTTGGCGGCCACCACTGCCTTGGCCTTGCTGGACAAGCCAGCCGCGGATCCCGACGGCGGCACGGCAGCGGCTGCAGCACAGGACCAGGAGTTCCCAACGGAGTTCGTGATCCGGAACAGCACAGCTGTCCCGCCAGTCGGGACCACGCGGCGCGCTTAGGCAAGGAGGTTCAGACTGCGCTGCCCATGAACCGGGCAAACTTCTCAAGGATGCGCGGCCAGGCCTCCACGTATTCCTGCCGCGCTGCGGCAGGGTCTTCGGCGCCCTCCCAGCCTTCGTGGAAGACGCGAACCTCGGTACCTGCATCCACCGCCCGGAACACTACCAGGAGCTCGGTAGACCAAAGCGCTGTGGTGCCGGGGTGCCAGGTGGCGTGGAAGGACAGGGGTGGCTGCCAGTCGTCGAGGGTTCCCCAGATGGTGGTGCGGCCATCGTCTGCCGTTTCGAGGATCAGGTTCTCTTCAAACTCAACGTACGATGCGGCGCCGTACACCCCGTGCTGCTCCAGGGGCCACCACAGGTGGGTGTGGTCGGTGAAACCGGCGAAAGCGCGGGCCACCGGCCCCGGAACAACCACGGTGTTCACCACAGGTTCCAGGGGATCAACTGCCGGCTGCCCAGCTTCTTCGAAAGGGTCCTGCGCGTGGCTGAAGATGCTGCTCATGAGGGACCATCCTACCCGGCGGCATCCTGCCACCCTGTCCACTCCCGCGGGAACAACGAGCTTGCGGCCCTGGGTGCGTGTGTGGTGGTTAAAGTCGTAGGGCCCTGACGTTCGTTGTCAGGGCCCTACTTTTAATGATGTTCCGGCGGTGACCTACTCTCCCACACCCTCCCGGGTGCAGTACCATCGGCGCTGTGGGTCTTAGCTTCCGGGTTCGGAATGGGACCGGGCGTTTCCCCCACGCTATGACCGCCGTAACCCTTTCACCCGTCACCAACCCCGTCGGGAGTGGTGTGGGAAGACTTGTGTGGTTACAACATTGTCCGTGTTGTTGGACTGGTGGTGTTGTTATTCAGTTATGGTTCCGCCAACAGGGTTGTTGGTTGGGAACCACATAGTGGACGCAAGCAGAATTTGTATGTTTCTGTGTGGTGTAAGTTGTTGGCCTATTAGTACCGGTCAGCTTCACGAGTCGTTAGTCCTCGCTTCCACATCCGGCCTATCAACCCAGTGGTCTGGCTGGGGGCCTCTCACACACAAGGTGTATGGAAATCTCATCTTGAAGCGAGCTTCCCGCTTAGATGCTTTCAGCGGTTATCCCATCCGAACGTAGCTAATCAGCGGTGCACTTGGCAGTACAACTGACACACCAGAGGTTCGTCCGTCCCGGTCCTCTCGTACTAAGGACAGCCCTTCTCAAATTTCCTGCGCGCGCAGCGGATAGGGACCGAACTGTCTCACGACGTTCTAAACCCAGCTCGCGTACCGCTTTAATGGGCGAACAGCCCAACCCTTGGGACCTACTCCAGCCCCAGGATGCGACGAGCCGACATCGAGGTGCCAAACCATGCCGTCGATATGGACTCTTGGGCAAGATCAGCCTGTTATCCCCGAGGTACCTTTTATCCGTTGAGCGACGGCCATTCCACAATGTACCGCCGGATCACTAGTCCCGACTTTCGTCCCTGCTCGAGATGTCTCTCTCACAGTCAAGCTCCCTTGTGCACTTACACTCGACACCTGATTGCCAACCAGGCTGAGGGAACCTTTGGGCGCCTCCGTTACTTTTTAGGAGGCAACCGCCCCAGTTAAACTACCCATCAGGCACTGTCCCTGACCCGGATTACGGGCCGAAGTTAGATGTCCAAAGTGACCAGAGTGGTATTTCAACGATGACTCCACCCGAACTGGCGTCCGGGCTTCAACGTCTCCCACCTATCCTACACAAGCCACTCCGAACACCAATACCAAACTATAGTAAAGGTCTCGGGGTCTTTCCGTCCTGCTGCGCGTAACGAGCATCTTTACTCGTACTGCAATTTCGCCGAGTTTATGGTTGAGACAGCGGGGAAGTCGTTACTCCATTCGTGCAGGTCGGAACTTACCCGACAAGGAATTTCGCTACCTTAGGATGGTTATAGTTACCACCGCCGTTTACTGGGGCTTAAATTCTCAGCTTCGCCCTAAAGGGCTAACCGGTCCTCTTAACCTTCCAGCACCGGGCAGGAGTCAGTCCGTATACATCGTCTTGCGACTTCGCACGGACCTGTGTTTTTAGTAAACAGTCGCTTCCCCCTGGTCTCTGCGGCCCCGATCCCCTCCCACCAGCGATGTGGTGTTCAAGGTTGGGGCCCCCCTTCTCCCGAAGTTACGGGGGCATTTTGCCGAGTTCCTTAACCATAATTCTCTCGATCGCCTTGGTATTCTCTACCTGATCACCTGTGTCGGTTTGGGGTACGGGCGGCTAAAACCTCGCGTCGATGCTTTTCTCGGCAGCATAGGATCACCGAATCCCCCCATACGGGGGTCCCATCAGATCTCAGGCTATATGAATGGCGGATTTGCCTACCATTCGCCCTACATCCTTAGACCGGGACAACCATCGCCCGGCTCGGCTACCTTCCTGCGTCACACCTGTTAATACGCTTGCCTCCCGGGATCAGGTCCTGCGCTCCACCAAAACCCTTCACCCACAAGGGGTGTCAGGCAGGTTTCGGGCAGTTAGTATCCCCCGCTCAGCATGGGCGGTTTTTCGCCGGTACGGGAATATCAACCCGTTGTCCATCGACTACGCCTGTCGGCCTCGCCTTAGGTCCCGACTTACCCAGGGCAGATTAGCTTGACCCTGGAACCCTTGATCATTCGGCGGACGGGTTTCTCACCCGTCTTTCGCTACTCATGCCTGCATTCTCACTCGTGTAGGCTCCACCACTGGTTTACACCGCAGCTTCACCGCCCACACGACGCTCCCCTACCCATCCACACTCCTGAACCACGAAGGCTAGGAACAAGTGTGAATGCCACAACTTCGGCGGTGTACTTGAGCCCCGCTACATTGTCGGCGCGGAATCACTTGACCAGTGAGCTATTACGCACTCTTTTAAGGGTGGCTGCTTCTAAGCCAACCTCCTGGTTGTCTGGGCAACTCCACATCCTTTCCCACTTAGCACACGCTTAGGGGCCTTAGTTGGTGGTCTGGGCTGTTTCCCTCTCGACTA
Source organism: Arthrobacter sp. E1SS-5 (assembly GCF_057073715.1). Lineage (NCBI taxonomy): Bacteria > Bacillati > Actinomycetota > Actinomycetes > Micrococcales > Micrococcaceae > Arthrobacter > Arthrobacter sp. E1SS-5. The sequence continues at coordinate 758,509 of NZ_CP172703.1, read as the reverse complement.
TGAAGCTTATCCCCCACAGTCTCACTGCTGCGCTCTCACTTACCGGCATTCGGAGTTTGGCTGACGTCAGTAACCTTGTAGGGCCCATTAGCCATCCAGTAGCTCTACCTCCAGCAAGAAACACGCAACGCTGCACCTAAATGCATTTCGGGGAGAACCAGCTATCACGAAGTTTGATTGGCCTTTCACCCCTACCCACAGCTCATCCCCTCCATTTTCAACTGAAGTGGGTTCGGTCCTCCACGACGTCTTACCGTCGCTTCAACCTGGCCATGGGTAGATCACTTCGCTTCGGGTCTAGATCACGCCACTCACACGCCCTATTCAGACTCGCTTTCGCTACGGCTGCCCCACACGGGTTAACCTCGCGACGTAACACTAACTCGCAGGCTCATTCTTCAAAAGGCACGCCGTCACCACAACAAAGATGGCTCCGACGGATTGTAAGCACACGGTTTCAGGTACTGTTTCACTCCCCTCCCGGGGTACTTTTCACCTTTCCCTCACGGTACTGGTCCGCTATCGGTCATTAGGGAGTATTTAGGCTTATCAGGTGGTCCTGACAGATTCGCACGGGATTCCTCGGGCCCCGTACTACTTGGGATACTCTCACAGGCGGTACAAACACATTACGGTTACGGGACTAACACCCTCTCTGGCCGGCCTTTCAAAACCGTTCACCTATGCGCGCACATCACACCCCACCAGCCCGGCAGAACTGGTATGGAAAGTCCCACAACCCCGACCATGCAACGCCCGCCGGCTATCACACATGGAACGGTTTAGCCTGATCCGCGTTCGCTCGCCACTACTAACGGAATCACTATTGTTTTCTCTTCCTGCGGGTACTGAGATGTTTCACTTCCCCGCGTTCCCCCCACGCACCCTATGTGTTCAGGTACGGGTCACCAAGTCACTCGCGCGCTTAGCGGGGTTTCCCCATTCGGACACCCTGGGATCACAGTCCGGTTATCGACTCCCCCAGGCTTATCGCAGATTCCTACGTCCTTCTTCGGCTCCTAATGCCAAGGCATCCACCGTGTGCTCTTAAAAACTTGACCACAAAGATCAAAAACAAGCTCACTCGAGAGAACCACGAAACCAACCACACCCGCTCAAACCCCCCAAAAGGAAGTCATCACACGCGCGGCCAGATCCAGGTTCAAATATCTTGGAAATTGCTTCTTATACAAGATGCTCGCGTCCACTATGTAGTTCTCAAACAACAACCCCACACCACACAACCCACACACACACAAAGCACGTGAACCGTCATGGCAGGGAAACCAGAAACAAACAAACCCACCCGGCAACCCCCACAAACGCAAGAGCCACCACATGGTCCTGTTGCCTCAGGACCCAACAGTGTGCCAAACACTAAACCATCCCCACCCGCACCCCACCGTTCCAGAACCACCAGGGTTCGTACTAGAGAAGAAGCGCAGGAAGAAACAGCCGCTATTTGTTGATATTCCACCCATGAGCACCCGCCACGAAACGAGCGTCCGTGCAACGGGCCTTTACTCCTGACAACCCCCACCACCAACATGCGTCCGTGATGAGAAAGTTGTAGGTGCTCCTTAGAAAGGAGGTGATCCAGCCGCACCTTCCGGTACGGCTACCTTGTTACGACTTAGTCCCAATCGCCAGTCCCACCTTCGACGGCTCCCTCCCACAAGGGGTTAGGCCACCGGCTTCGGGTGTTACCAACTTTCGTGACTTGACGGGCGGTGTGTACAAGGCCCGGGAACGTATTCACCGCAGCGTTGCTGATCTGCGATTACTAGCGACTCCGACTTCATGGGGTCGAGTTGCAGACCCCAATCCGAACTGAGACCGGCTTTTTGGGATTAGCTCCACCTCACAGTATCGCAACCCTTTGTACCGGCCATTGTAGCATGCGTGAAGCCCAAGACATAAGGGGCATGATGATTTGACGTCGTCCCCACCTTCCTCCGAGTTGACCCCGGCAGTCTCCTATGAGTCCCCACCATCACGTGCTGGCAACATAGAACGAGGGTTGCGCTCGTTGCGGGACTTAACCCAACATCTCACGACACGAGCTGACGACAACCATGCACCACCTGTAAACCAGCCCACAAGGGGAAAGACTGTTTCCAGCCCGGTCCGGTTCATGTCAAGCCTTGGTAAGGTTCTTCGCGTTGCATCGAATTAATCCGCATGCTCCGCCGCTTGTGCGGGCCCCCGTCAATTCCTTTGAGTTTTAGCCTTGCGGCCGTACTCCCCAGGCGGGGCACTTAATGCGTTAGCTACGGCGCGGAAAACGTGGAATGTCCCCCACACCTAGTGCCCAACGTTTACGGCATGGACTACCAGGGTATCTAATCCTGTTCGCTCCCCATGCTTTCGCTCCTCAGCGTCAGTTAATGCCCAGAGACCTGCCTTCGCCATCGGTGTTCCTCCTGATATCTGCGCATTTCACCGCTACACCAGGAATTCCAGTCTCCCCTACATCACTCTAGTCTGCCCGTACCCACCGCAGATCCGGAGTTGAGCCCCGGACTTTCACGGCAGACGCGACAAACCGCCTACGAGCTCTTTACGCCCAATAATTCCGGATAACGCTTGCGCCCTACGTATTACCGCGGCTGCTGGCACGTAGTTAGCCGGCGCTTCTTCTGCAGGTACCGTCACTCTCGCTTCTTCCCTACTGAAAGAGGTTTACAACCCGAAGGCCGTCATCCCTCACGCGGCGTCGCTGCATCAGGCTTGCGCCCATTGTGCAATATTCCCCACTGCTGCCTCCCGTAGGAGTCTGGGCCGTGTCTCAGTCCCAGTGTGGCCGGTCACCCTCTCAGGCCGGCTACCCGTCGTCGCCTTGGTAGGCCATTACCCCACCAACAAGCTGATAGGCCGCGAGTCCATCCAAAACCACAAAAGCTTTCCACCAACCACCATGCGATGGAAGGTCATATCCGGTATTAGACCCAGTTTCCCAGGCTTATCCCAGAGTCAAGGGCAGGTTACTCACGTGTTACTCACCCGTTCGCCACTAATCCAGGAGCAAGCTCCCTTCATCGTTCGACTTGCATGTGTTAAGCACGCCGCCAGCGTTCATCCTGAGCCAGGATCAAACTCTCCGTTGAAAACAAACAGACACAACCAAAACCACCGGAAATAACGGCAAAAATTGGCTGCACAAAATTTGAAACCAGCTAAAAACACCAAACCAGCACCACAGGGGCGGCACGATTCGGCAAATTCAACCAATTACATACATAATCGGTATCAACAAACTTGGCACACTATTGAGTTCTCAAACAACAGACACACCCGGCACCACCCAAACCCTCAGTTCAGGATCGCTCCGGAGCAACTTTTCAAACCTACCCGCTGACATCCTGCGTGTCAAACCGAAGTCCGCGACCATCCTCAGCATAAGCTTGAGGGGATCATGTTTTCCGTCTGACTCCGTGGAGCAGCGCGGAAATAAACTGTACCACCAGTCTTTCGGGATTGCCACTCCACTCTGAACGGGTGTCCCCAAAGCTGCCGAAAGGCCCGGAACCACGCGGATTCCGGGCCTTTCGCAACTCAGTTCCGGCTCGCTTGGAGCCGGGGTGGATCAGTCAGCCGGTGCTGCACCCGGCTTGAAGTAGGACGCCCCAAGCGGCGGCAAAGTGACGGTCAACGTGGCCGGCTGGCCATCCTGTCCGTGATCCGTCGCCTTCAGTTCGCCTTCGTTCAGGACGCCGGAGCCCCCGTACGTGGTGTGGTCCGTGTTCAGGACTTCCGTCCATGCACCGGCCGACGGGACGCCCAAGGTGTAGCCAACATGCGGGGCGCCGGAGAAGTTGATGGCGCAGACGATCGGGTTGCCGTCGGTGTCCCACCTGATGAAGGACAGCACGTTCCGGTCGGCGTCACCTCCATTGATCCACTGGAATCCGGCGGGAACGTTGTCCTGCGTGTACAGGGCCGGAGTGGACGCGTACAGCTCGTTCAGGTCCTTGGTCAGCAACTGCAGTCCCCTGTGCGCAGGGATATCCGCAAGCCACCAGTCCAGGCCGTGCTGCTCCGACCATTCGGCTTCCTGGCCAAACTCGGTACCCATGAAGATGAGCTGCTTGCCGGGATGCGCCCACTGGTAGGCAAAGAAGGCGCGGAGGTTGGCCAACTGCTGCCACCGGTCGCCCGGCATCTTGCGGAGCATGGAACCCTTGCCGTGGACAACCTCGTCGTGGCTGATCGGCAGCAGGAAGTTCTCCGTGAAGGCATACACCAGGGAGAACGTCACGGTGCCGTGGTGCCACCGGCGATTGTAGGGGTCCTCGGAGATGTACTTGAGCGAATCGTGCATCCAGCCCATGTTCCACTTCAGGCCGAAGCCAAGCCCGCCGTGGCTGGTGGGTGCGGTGACGCCCGGGAAGGCTGTGGATTCTTCCGCGATCATCACAGCACCGGGGTGGGTCTTGTACACGGTGGCGTTGACTTCCTGCAGGAAGGAGATGGCTTCCAGGTTCTCCCTGCCGCCGAAGCGGTTGGGCCGCCACTGGCCTTCCTGGCGCGAGTAGTCCAGGTAGAGCATGGAGGCCACCGCGTCTACGCGCAGGCCGTCAATGTGGAACTCCTCCAGCCAGTAAAGGGCGTTGGCTACCAGGAAGTTCCGGACCTCGGTGCGGCCGAAGTCGAAGATGAGGGTGCCCCAGTCAGGGTGTTCGCCGAGGGCAGGGTCGGAGTGCTCGTAGAGCGGCTCCCCGTCAAACTTGGCCAGCGCCCAGGAATCCTTGGGGAAGTGCGCCGGGACCCAGTCCAGCAGCACGCCGATGCCCGCCTGGTGGAGGGAATCCACCAGGTAGCGGAACTCGTCGGGGTGGCCAAACCTGGAGGTGGGGGCGTAGTAGGACGTGACCTGGTAGCCCCAGGAACCACCGAAGGGGTGCTCCGCCACGGGCATGAACTCCACGTGGGTGAACCCGAGCCACTTCACGTACTCCACCAGTTCTTTGGCGAGTTCGCGGTAGCCAAGGCCCAGCCGCCAGGATCCGAGGTGCACCTCGTAGACGCTCATGGCCGAGTTGTGGGGATCGCGCTTGCTGCGCGCTTCCATCCACTCGTCATCCTTGAACGCGTAGGACGGCTCCACCACCCGGGACGCAGTCAACGGGGGAACCTCGGTGCCAAAGGCGAGCGGGTCGGCCTTTTCCACCCAGTAGCCGCCCCGGGTCAGGATCTCGTACTTGTAGCAGGCCCCTGCCGCAACGCCGGGAATGAAGACTTCCCAGACACCGGAGGATCCCAGCGAGCGCATGGAGTTCTCGCGGCCATCCCACGCGTTGAAGTCGCCCTTGACGCGGACGGCCTGCGCATTGGGGGCCCACACAGCGAAGGAAACACCATTGACGTCCCCCAGCGAGGACTTGTAGTGCTGGACGTGGGCGCCGAGCACGGTCCACAGCTTCTCGTGCCGGCCTTCGCCGATGAGGTGCAGGTCCACTTCACCCACCGTGGGCAGGTAGCGGTACGGCTCATCAACCGTCACCGGTTCCTTGCCCGGGTAGGTGACCGAGAGCCGGTAATCCGGAACGTGTCCCTGCTCCACAGGTTCCAGGACAGCAACCCACACGCCGTGGGCCTCGTGCTGCATGGGGACCTCGCCGGCCTGGGTGACCACGGTGATTGCCTCGGCGAGGTGCTTCACGGTCCGGATGGTGACATGCCCGTAGTCGTCCAGGTGCGCGCCCAGGACGGAATGGGGGGCGTGGTGTTCACCGTTCGCGATCCTGCCCAGGGTGCCTTCATCCACGTGCAGGGGCACCCCCGGGCGGTCAGTTCGTGCTGAGCCTGTCATTTCGTTACCTTCCGATGCTGCACCGGCGGACCCGCCGGCACCATTGCTGCCCAGGAGCCGCCTGGAGGCGTTAACTGGAATCGCCACCCAGTCGGGCCTGTTCCGCATTTCATAAACAACTTCGTACAGCGCCTTGTCCAGCCACAATGCCACAAACAGCGGCGAGGTCCGGTCCACCGTGCCGGGAATGACCCCGGCATACCCTGCCAGGAAAGCGTCGGCGCAGTCGTCAACCCAGTTGTCAGGGACTTGCGCGCCTTCCTGTTCGCGCTGGGCTGCTCCGGCTGCGTAGTCGAAGGACCGGAGCATCCCAACGACGTCGCGCAGGGGGACGTCCGGGACGTTCCGTTCGGCGATGGGCCGCAGCGGCTCACCCTCGAAGTCCAGGATGGCCCACCGCGACTCGTCACCGGACTGGCCGGTCACCAGGAGGATCTGGCCCAGGTGCAGGTCCCCGTGGATGCGCTGCAGCGGCCCGGCCGGAGTTTTATCCAAGTCAGCCAGCAGGGCGTCCAGGGCATCGTCGTAAGGCCCGACGGCGGCACGGGCTTCAGCCCAGGCGGTGCGGACGCGCTGGGCAACAGCAGGTCCTGCCCCCTTGCAGGGTTCAGGCTTGGCTGATTGCCCCAGGGCCTCTGCCAGGCGCTTGTGCACCGTCGCCGTTGCCGCGCCAAGGGCCCGCGCTTCTGATGTGAAGCCCCTGCCCGAGCGCGCGGCGTCCACCGCCAGCCGCCAGGCGTCCCGGCCGCCGGCGAGGAACTCGTGGGCAACGGCAAGCTCGCCTTGGACATACTTCGTACCGGTGCCGCCGCCAGCGGTGTTGCCCTGGTTCCCCTGGGCGCCTTGTCCGAGCCACTCCCCCCTGACCCAACCAAGGGTGGCAGGGACTTCGGAGGTGCCGGCCTTGGTCAGGGCAGCACCCACCTCAATCTCGGGATTGGTGCCGTCCGAAAGCACCCGGAAGAATTTCACCATGGCGGCCGATTCGCCGTCGTCCACCATGACGGAACTGTTGGACTGCTCACCGGAGAGCACCTTCACCACGCCCTTGGCCGTGGGCAGCCGGTACGGACCGTCAACCCGGAACCCCGTGGCGGTGCCGCTGGCGGCTTTTTCCTCCTGCCGGATGAGCTCCAGCCACGCGCCCACGAAGTCGGGGTCGTGGACGGCGTCGTAGACCCACGGGTGGGTGGGATCCATTCCCGCGGCGTTGCCCACCAGGGCCCGCTCCATCCCGCCGGCCGGTGCCGGCCGGAAGCTCAAGGGAACCTGGACCACCGCGGTGCGCGCGCCGCCGTCGGGCCCCTCCGTGGTGATGTTGAGGAGGAACACTGCCAGCGCCGCATGGCCGCTGGGGTCCGTCAGCCCCAGGCTGCCCGCCTGGGAGAGGTCGAAATCGGGGGTCTTGACCGGAAACCACCGCTGCTGCGGCAGCCATTCCTTGAGCAGCGCGGTGAGGGCGGGAGTGAGGATTGGCTGATTCATCTCAGTTCTCTATCGACAGGATGGGCATGGCCTGGGTGTAGGGCGACGACGGGTTGGACCCCGCCGAGCGCAACCGGAGCCAGAAGAAATCGTGGCTTCCGATGGTCAAGGTGAGGGTGCCATCGTCGCCGATGCCAGGGAAGATCTGGCCGCCGAAGACATCGCGGAGCCCCCGTCCGGCATATTCGGGGATGCGCAGCGTGGCAGCCACCGGATGCTGGGAAAGGTTGAAGGCGCAAAGGATGGTCTCGGCGTCGGCACCGGCAGGGTTGCCGGCCGGCAGCTCCCGCAGGTACGCCAGGACGGCGTCGTGGTCTGCTTCCACGTGCTTGAATCCGCCCAGCCCAAAGGCGGGGTGGTTCTTGCGGACGCTGAGGATTTGCCGGGTCCAGCGCAGCAGGGACCCCGAATGCGCCGCCTCCGCTTCCACATTGGCCATGGCGTAGTTGTACACCAGGGACTGGATGGGCGGCAGGTAGAGCTTGCCGGGATCCGCGTGCGAGAAGCCGGCGTTCCGGTCCGGGTTCCACTGCATGGGCGTGCGGACGGCGTCGCGGTCCTCAAGCCAGATGTTGTCCCCCATGCCTATTTCGTCCCCGTAGTACAGGAACGGGCTGCCCGGAAGCGAGAGCAGGAGCGCGTTGATCAGCTCGATTTCGGCCCGCGAGTTGTCCAGCAAAGGGGCAAGCCGGCGCCGGATACCAATGTTGGCCCGCATCCGCGGGTCCGGCGCGTACCACCCGAGCATCGCCGCCCGCTCATCGGCGGTGACCATTTCCAGGGTCAGTTCATCGTGGTTGCGAAGGAATGTGCCCCACTGTGCGCCCTCGGGGATATCCGGGGTTTCGCGCATCGTTTCGATGATGGGGGCGGCTTTCTGGTCCCGCAGGGCGTAGTACAGGCGGGGCATGATGGGGAAGTGGAAGGCCATATGGCATTCGGGCTCTTCCACGGTGCCGAAATACTCCACCACCTCGTTGGGCGGCTGGTTTGCTTCGGCGATGATCACGCGGCCGGGATAGTTTTCATCCACCATGGTCCGGAGTTGGCGGAGGAACTCATGTGTTGCCGGCAGGTTCTCGCAGTTGGTGCCCTCTTCCTCGTAGAGGTAGGGGATGGCATCCGCCCGGAAACCGTCGATCCCCTGGTCCAGCCAGAACCGGACCACGTCGAAGACCGCGTCGATCACCGCCGGGTTTTCGAAGTTCAGGTCCGGCTGGTGGCTGAAGAACCGGTGCCAGAAGAACTGCCGCCGGATGGGATCGAACGTCCAGTTCGATTCCTCGGTGTCAACGAAGATGATGCGGGCATCCTGGTACTTCTCGTCGGTATCGCTCCAGACGTAGAAGTCGCCGAATGGGCCGTCCGGGTCCTTGCGGGATTCCTGGAACCAGGGGTGCTGGTCCGAGGTGTGGTTCAACGGGAGGTCGATGATGACCCGGACGCCCCGGGCGTGGGCTTCTGCCACCAGCCGCTTGAAATCGCTGATGGTGCCGAACTCGTCCAGGACGGAGTTGTAATCGGAAATGTCATAGCCGCCATCCCGCAGCGGCGACTGGAAGAACGGGGGAAGCCAGAGGCAGTCGACGCCCAGCCACTGCAGGTAGTCCAGCCGGTCGATGAGTCCGGAGAAGTCCCCGGACCCATCGCCGTTGGCATCCGCAAAGGCCCTCACAAGTACTTCGTAGAACACTGCCTTGCGGTACCACAGCGGGTCATGCTGAAGGCCGGGTGCGTTTAGCTCGAACGTGCTCTTTGGGGTGAAGTGGCCGGAACTTTGCGGATTGAAATTCACTGATGCATTCTCCTCACGCTCAGGATGTGGGCGGGCTCCACGTGCGGATCCAGGCGCACGTAGTTGTACTCGCCCCATTCCCAGCTTTGGCCGGAGATAAGGTCATCCACGTAGAAGCCGCCGCCCGGCGTGAGGTCCTGCGGGTCCAGTTCCAGTGCCGCCAGGTCCAGCGCCACGCTGCATTCCTTGGTGACGTGCGGATCTACGTTGACCACCACGATGATGGTGTCCTTGGACCCGTCGGGAAGCGTCTTGTGCTTGGAGAAGACCACGGTGGAGTCGTCCGTGCTTTGGTGAACCGTCAGGTTCTGCAGGTCCAGCAGCGCCGGGTGGTCCCGCCGGATGTGGTTGAGCCGGGTGATGTACGGGGCCAGCGAGCGCCCTGATTCCGCGGCCGCATCCCAGTCGCGGGCCTTGTATTCGAACTTTTCGTTGTCGATGTACTCCTCCGCGCCGGGCCGGGCCACGTGCTCGAACAGCTCGTAGCCGGCGTAGACGCCCCAGAGCGGGCTTCCGGTGGAGGCAAGCACCGCCCGGATCCGGAATGCCGCCGGTCCCCCGTACTGCAGGAATTCGGTGAGGATGTCCGGGGTGTTGACGAAGAAGTTCGGGCGGAAGAACGCCGGGGACTCATGGCTGACCTCGTCGAAGTATTCCTGGATTTCCTTCTTCGTGTTCCGCCAGGTGAAGTAGGTGTAGGACTGCTGGAAGCCTGCCCTGCCCAGTGCGTGCATCATGGCGGGCCGGGTGAAGGCTTCGGCGAGGAACACCACGCCGGGCTCGGCCTTATTCACTTCGGCAATAAGCCATTCCCAGAACCACACGGGTTTGGTATGCGGGTTATCCACCCGGAAAATCTTTACCCCGTGGCTGACCCAAAGGAGCACAATCCGCAGAATTTCCTGGGAAAGACCTTCCGGGTCATTATCGAAATTGAGCGGATATATGTCCTGGTACTTCTTTGGCGGGTTTTCCGCGTAGGCAATGCTGCCGTCCACCCGGGTGGTGAACCATTCCGGATGGGACTGCACCCACGGGTGGTCCGGTGCTGCCTGCAGCGCGAGGTCCAGGGCTACTTCCAGGCCCAGCTCGTTGGCCCGCGCCACGAAGGCATCGAAGTCCTCGAAGGTGCCAAGGTCGGGATGGATGGCGTCGTGGCCGCCCTCCTTGGCTCCAATGGCCCAGGGCGAGCCGGGATCGTTGGGGCCGGCCACAAGGGTGTTGTTGGGGCCTTTGCGGTGCTGCAGGCCGATGGGGTGGATGGGCGGCATGTACAGGACGTCGAAGCCCATGGCCGCCACGGCGTCGAGCCGCTTTGCCGCGGTCCGGAAGTTCCCCGAGGTCCACGCGCCGGTGTTGTGGTCCTTGACGGCGCCTTCGGACCGGGGGAAGAACTCGTACCAGGCGCCGCGGCCGGCACGGTCCCGCTCCACCAGCAGGGGGTATTTCCGGGATACGGTCACCAGTTCGCGGATAGGCTGGCGGGCCACGATGTCCGCGATCTCCGCGCTGAATCCCGCCCCGAGGCGTTCCTCGGTGCTGCGGGACTGGTCCGCGAGGACGTCCGCGGCACGCTGAAGGGCTGCCCGGTCCACGTCGTCCCGGAAGTCCTCTGCGGCGGCTTCACCAAGCAGCTTGGCACCCTCCGCAAGCATGAGTTCGACGTCGATGCCGGCGTCGATCTTCACCTCCGCGTTGTGGTGCCAGGTGCCGTAGCGGTCGTGCCAGGCTTCGATGACGAAGGACCAGTTTCCGGTTTCCGACGGCGTGAGGATGCCTTCCCAGCGGTCCGTGCCCATGCCGCGTTCCCCGCGGGGCGGCGCAAGCCGGACGCGCTGGCGCTCTGCACCGGACGGGTCCAGGAGCACTGCGCTGACGCCGAGCATGTCATGGCCTTCGCGGAAGGCGGTGGCGCCCACCACGATCGCTTCGCCGGGCAGGGCCTTGGCCGGGAACTTGCCGTCCTCGACGACAGGCTGCACGGCGGTGATGGGAAAACGTCCGAACCGCAGGCCCTCGGTGATTCGGCGCTGGGGCATTTTGGTGGATGCTGCACTGGTTCCTGAGTTAGTCGTCACAGGCTTGACGTTAGCGAGAAATGCGCAGGATTGCTAAGCCTGCTCACTAAATACGCCGTGCCGCGGCCCAATTTCTTCACGCCCCTGTCATTTACCCAAAAGAAACCGAAAGCTGGTTCCGGCCGCGCATGTTGTCGGTTAGTGTGACGCAGGTGAAGGCAATCCGCAGGTTTACGGTCCGTACAGTCCTCCCCGAGCCCATTCGGCCGCTGGCCAGGCTGGCCAGCAATTTGCGGTGGTCCTGGCACCGCCCCACCCGGGAACTCTTCGCCGGGCTGAACCCGCGCCTGTGGGAGGAAAGCGGGCAGGACCCCATAGGTTTCCTGGGGATGGTGAGCCGCGAGGAGTTCCAGCAGCTCGCCGCGGACCAGTCCGTGGTGGAGCGGGTGCGGGCCGCCGAAAAGGACCTTGACCGGTACCTTGAGGAGCCGCGCTGGTACCAGGGACTGGGGTCCGATGCTCCAGCCGCCATTGCCTACTTCTCCCCCGAGTTCGGCATCACCGAGGTCCTTCCACAGTATTCCGGCGGCCTGGGCATCCTTGCCGGTGACCACCTCAAGGCGGCCTCGGACCTGGGCGTCCCCCTGATCGGCGTGGGCCTGCTCTACCAGGCCGGATACTTCAAGCAGTCCCTCTCCCGCGACGCCTGGCAGCAGGAGACCTACCCGGTCCTGGACCCGGACGGGCTGCCGCTCACCCTGCTCCGCGAGCCGTCCCCGGACGGCAACGGCAAGGCACTGGAGATCTCCCTCCCCCTGCCCAACGGCCGGCGCCTCCTGGCACACATCTGGCGTGCCGACGTCGGACGCGTTCCCCTGCTCCTCCTGGACTCCAACGTTCCCGGCAATGACGATGCCGCCCGCAGCATCACCGACCGGCTGTACGGCGGCGGCGGCGACCACCGGCTGCAGCAGGAGCTGCTGCTCGGCATGGGCGGGGTCAAGGCCCTGCGCGCCTTCCAGAAACTGACCGGCTGCGCGGCCCCGGAAGTGTTCCACACCAACGAGGGCCACGCCGGCTTCCTGGGAATCGAACGCATCCAGGAACTGATGTCAGGCGAGCAGGCATTGACGTTCGACGAAGCCCTGGCCGCCGGACGTGCCTCAACAGTGTTCACCACCCACACGCCGGTCCCGGCCGGCATCGACCGGTTCGAAATCAACCAGATCAGCCACTTCTTCCAGGCCGGGCTGGCCCCCGCGGTGCCGGTGGACCGGATCCTGGAACTGGGCCGTGAAAACTACGCGGACGGAAACCCCTCCGTCTTCAATATGGCCGTCATGGGCCTGCGCCTGGCCCAGCGCGCCAACGGCGTGGCCAAGCTGCACGGCGAAGTGTCCCGCGGCATGTTCTCCGCGCTGTGGCCCGGCTTCGACCACTCGGAGGTGCCCATCACCTCCGTGACCAACGGCGTCCACGTGCCCACGTGGGTGGACAGCCGCATCTCCAAGCTGGCCCGCGACCAGTTTGGCAGCGAGGCGGAAGCGCTGGGCAAGTGGGACCTCGCCTACAACGTCAGCGACGCCGACGTTTGGGCCTTGCGCCGGGAACTGCGGGCGGCCCTGGTGGAAGACGTCCGGCGCAGGCTGCGTGCGGCATGGAAGAAGCGCGGCGCCGCCGACGCTGAGCTGGGCTGGACGGACAACGTCCTGGACCCGGACGTGCTCACCATCGGGTTTGCCCGCCGCGTGCCCACGTACAAGCGGCTCACCCTGATGCTGCGCGAACCGGCCCGGCTGAAGGCACTGCTCCTGCACAAGGAACACCCCATCCAGCTGGTCATCGCCGGCAAGTCCCACCCCGCCGATGACGCCGGCAAGAAGATGATCCAGGACCTGGTGCGTTTCTCGGACGATCCGGAAATCAGGCACCGGATCGCATTCCTGCCCAACTACGACATCGCCATGGCCAGGACCCTGTTTCCCGGCTGCGACGTCTGGCTGAACAACCCGCTGCGGCCTTTGGAAGCCTGCGGTACGTCCGGCATGAAGGCGGCACTGAACGGGTCCCTGAACCTGTCCGTTTTGGACGGCTGGTGGGATGAGATGTACGACGGCGAGAACGGCTGGGCCATCCCCACCGCCAACAACGACGCCTCGCCGGAAGAACGCGACGACATCGAGGCCGCGGCGCTGTACGAGCTGCTGGAAACGCAGGTGGCCCCCCGCTTCTACGGCGGCACGGTCTCCGAGGGCGCCGGCGCTGCCGGGCCGTCCACCACCAGGAGCGAAACGGTGCCCACCCACTGGGTGTCCATGATCAAGCACACCCTCTCCCACCTGGGCCCCGCCGTTTCCGCCGAGCGCATGCTCCGGGACTACGTGAACATCCTGTACCGCCCGGCGGCGGATGCGGGCCGCAGCGCCACTGCCAACTCCTACGCCCAGGCCCGGGCGCTGGCGTCCTGGTCGGCGAAGGTCCGCAGCGCGTGGCCGCAGGTGCATGTGGAGCATGTGGATTCCGTAGGCGTGTCCGAGGATCCGCAAATCGGCGACACGCTGCAGGTCAACGCCTACGTGGCCCTGAACGCCCTCACCCCGGACGATGTCTGCGTGGAGGTGGCGTACGGGCGGGCAGAGGAGAACGACACCCTGGCGGACATCACCATGATGGAGCTGCAGGTGAAGGAGGACCTGGGCAACGGACGCCACCTGTTCAGCGGTTCCCTGGTGATCGACCGCTCCGGGCCCTTCGGCTACACCGTCCGGGTCCTGCCGCGGCATGAAGCCCTGGCGTCCAAAGCCGAGCTGGGACTGATCGTCAACGCTTAGCCCCCGGGTCCGATGGGTACGGTTCCTGGCATGCAGGCCAGGAACCCAACCCAGGAGGACCAATGACCGAACGCACGGTGGCCGACGTAATCGTGGAGCGCCTCACCACATGGGGCGTGGACCGGGTCTTCGGCTACAGCGGGGACGGCATCAACGGGTTCATGGGGGCCCTGCGCCGCACTGAGGGACAGGTTGAGTTTGTCCAGGCGCGGCATGAGGAGTCAGCCGCGTTCATGGCCGTGGGCCATTCGAAGTACACCGGCGGCGTAGGGGTGGTCACCTCCACCCAGGGCCCCGGCGCCGTCCACCTGCTCAACGGGCTGTATGATGCCAAGCTGGACGGCGTGCCGGTGGTGGCCATCGTGGGACAGCAGAGCCGCACCGTGCTGGGTTCCGCCTACATGCAGGAAATCGACCTCATGGCGCTGTTCAAGGACGTTGCCTCCCAGTTCGTGCAGCAGGTCAGTGCGGCGGAGCAGGTGCCCATGGTGCTGGACCGGGCCTTCCGGACGGCGAAGGCCACCTCCTCCCCCTGCGTGGTAATCATCCCCCACGACGTGCAGTCCGCGCCCGCCCCGGAACTGGAGCAGCAGCACGGCATCGTGGTCACCGCGCCGTCCTGGAGCGCCGCGGCCAAGACTCCCCGCGAAGAGGACCTCGCCGCCGCGGCCGCCCTGCTCAATTCGGCGGAACGGGTGGCGCTCCTGGTAGGCCAGGGAGCCAGGCATGCCGGCAAGGAAGTGGAGGCGATTGCCGAGAAACTTGGGGCGGGAATCGCCACCAGCCTGCTGGGCAAGCCTCACGTGGATGAGAGCCTGCCCATCGCTGTGGGGACCATGGGACATCTTGGCACCACGGCCAGCGCGCACCTGCTGGGCAGCTGCGACGCCCTCCTGATCGTGGGCTCCAACGATCCCTGGACCGAGTTCTATCCGCCGCCCGGCGCTGCCCGTACCGTCCAGATTGACATCGACGAGAAGAAGATCGGCAACCGCTACCCCGTCGAGGTGGGCCTGGCAGGCGACGCCGCCTCAGCCCTTGCGGCCCTCAACCAACGGCTGGAGCACCGTCCGCGGACCCAGTGGCGCTCGGAGGTGGAGGCAGAAGTCAGCCGCTGGCGCATCCTGGCGGCAGACCGTGCCGCCGTCCCCGCCAGCCCCGTCAACCCGGAACGCGTGGTGAGTGAGCTCAACGGCCGGCTGCCCGGAGACGCCCTGGTGAGTGTCGACGTCGGAAGCTGCGTCTACTGGTACGCCCGCCAACTGGTGCTGCCCCAGGGCGTCCCTGCGCACCTTTCCGGGACGCTTGCCAGCATGGGCTGCTCCATCCCGTACGGGATCGCCGCCAAGCTGGCCCACCCGGACCGTCCGCTGCTGGCCCTGGCCGGGGACGGCGCCATGCAGATGCTGGGCTTGGCGGAGCTGGTCACGGTGGCGCACCGCTGGCGCCAGTGGCAGGATCCCCGGTTCGTGGTGTGCGTGTTCAATAACCGGGAGCTGACCGAGGTCACGTGGGAGCAGCGTGAGTCGGAGGCCGAGCCGCGGTTTGCCGCCAGCCAGGAACTGCCCGATTTTCCCTTCGCCGGCTACGCCGACCTGCTGGGGCTCAAGGGTATCCGCGTGGAGGACCCTGAGCTGCTTGCAGAGGCGTGGGAGCAGGCCTTCGCCGCGGACTGCCCCGTGGTGATCGAGGTGCTGACCGACCCCGAGATCCCGCTGCTGCCGCCCTTCCCGGCAGGGCGGCAGAAGGCGGAGAGCATGCGCAAGGGCCTGGCAGCAGAGGACGACGGCGGCAGGGCTTCGGCACTGCTGGACACCTATGTTTCGTATGAGGAGCGTCCGCAGGGCTAGCTGGGGTGCGTCGCCCTTAAAGCAGGAGCTGCTTCAGAGGAGTACGGCGGTGACGGCCAGGTCCTTGCCCGCGTAGCGTTCGGCGTCCTGCAGGATCTCGCAGATGATGCCGAACGACCGGTCGCTGCGGAACGGGGCGGCCACCTGCCACAGGACCGTAACGGGCGGGTTGCCGTTGTCGGTGATGCTGTCCGCGAAGTCGTGGAGCGAGTCGTTCAGGGCGTCCAGGTTCACGCCGTAGTGTTCGGGAAAGTCCAGGACCTCGCCGAAGGTTTCCAGGACGGCGCGCTTGCTGTCAGCCGGCGGGACCACCACGCTGCGGCGGCCGGCGTCAGCTACCTGTTCCTGCAGTTCTTCCAGGGTCCAGGTGTCGCCGGAGAAGATTCTCATGGTTGTGCTAGCTGCCTTCCGCTATGTACTTGAACGTTGCGTAGTGGTCCCCGGTGTAATACTTCTCGCCGCCATTCCCTGCAACGATCCGCCTGGCGCCCCGGTCCGCTTCGCCGGGCGTTGGAACCGTGTATTCGCGGTAGTAGCCCCGGTCCTTGACCGGCAGAACCCGTTCGAAGTTTCCGAATACCTGGTCATCCTGGCTGTACTGGTAGGGGCCGCCCGCACGGATCAGCGCCAGCACCCTCCGGCCTTCGACGGGGAGCGCAGACTCCCGGATTTCGGGCAGGTTGGACGGGTTGGCCGCCCGGTGGGGCGCAGACTGCTTGGCCGCCCCTGACGCAGCCGTGCCGCCCGGAGTGGACCCCTGGCTGGAAGCCGTTCCCGGCGTCGCACTTTCCGTTTGCTGGCCCAGCAACCCCGCCCCGCCGAACGCCACCATGGCCAGCACCACCAAAGTGGTGATGAGCAAGGGAACGATGGAGCGGTTGCGCATTCGGGGGGTACCTGCCGGCTGGTGGGTTTATTTTTGGAGGTGTCTACGTGCGGTAGATGCTGATGGAGTTGGCCTCGGCGAGGTCGGTTTCCCCCGAAGGCACCTGGATTCCCTGCCGCTCCTTGTGGCGCGGCGAGGTGGTCAGCCGAAGCTCGAACAGGCTGGGGGTCCGCCTCCCTGCGTCCGGGAGCGTGACCTCCACGTCGGAGGCGCTGCCGTTGACCACCACCAGGCCGGCCAGCTCACCATTGTCGTCCCCCAGCAGGAGCTGCATGACCCGGCAGTGCGGATCGTTCCAGCGGTCGGCGGACATGGGCTGGCCCTCGTGGTCGAACCAGTAAAGGTAGGACTGCTCGTCCCGCACAGGGAAATCGTGGGGCTGGGCGGCCAGGAACTCCTTGCGCAAGCGGATGTACCGCTTGGTGCTGCGCAGCATTTCGTGTGCCTCCGGCGACAGCGTCCAGTCCAGCCAGGTGATGTGGTTGTCCTGGCAGTAGGCGTTGTTGTTGCCCTGCTGGGTCCTTGCCAGCTCGTCGCCGGCGGTGATCATGGGCACTCCCAATGACACCATCAGCGATGCCATGAGGTTGCGCCTGGACTGGGCACGCTTTGCCAGGATTACCCCGTTCTCTGTGGGGCCTTCCACGCCGTGGTTGTAGCTGCGGTTGTCGCCGTGGCCGTCCCTGTTTTCCTCGCCGTTGTCCTCGTTGTGCTTGCGGTCGTAGGACACCAGGTCGTTCATGGTAAAGCCGTCGTGGGCGGTGACGAAGTTCACCGACGCCAGGCGCGAGCGGCCGGAGGCCTGGAAGAGGCCTGCGGAACCGGACAGGGCGTCCGCCAGCTTGGCCATGGTTCCGCCGTGGCCGCCGGCATCGATCGCAGCACGGTCCGCCAGCCAGAAGGTCCGCACTGCATCCCGGAAGTGGTCGTTCCAGTCCACCCACCCGGGCGGGAACTGGCCGGTCTGCCAGCCGCCGTAGCCGATGTCCCAGGGTTCGGCGATCAGCTTGGCCTCGGACAGGACGGGATCGGCGGCGACGCCGGTGAGGAAGGGATGCTTGGGATCGAATTCGTTCGCGGCATTGCGGCAGAGTGTGACGGCCAGGTCGAAGCGGAAGCCATCAATGTGGAACTCATCCACCCAGTACCGCAGCGAATCGGTGACCAGCTGGACCACACGCGGGTCCGCGAAGTTCAGGGCATTGCCGCAGCCGGTGGTGTCGACGAATTTTCCATGGTCGTCCACCCGGTAGTACGTGTCTTTCCCCAGTCCTTTGAAGTTCAGGACGGGCCCCTCGACTCCGCCCTCCGCCGTGTGGTTGTAGACGACGTCGAGGATGACCTCCAGCCCGGCGGCGTGCAGTGCCTTGACCATGGCCTTGAACTCGTCCTGGACCGCCTGCGCCCCGGCTTCCTGCGCAGCCTGGGTGGCGTACCCGGGGTGCGGGGCGAAGAAGGCAGCGGTGTTGTACCCCCAGTAGTTGCTGAGCCCCAGGTCCTGGAGGTGAGGTTCGTCGATGTGGAAGTGGACCGGCAGCAACTGGACAGACGTGATGCCCAGGCTGGTGAGATGCTCGACGACGGCAGGATGCGCCAGGCCGGCGTAGGTGCCCCTCAGTTCTTTCGGCACGTCCGGATGGAGCATGCTCTGGCCGCGGACATGGGCTTCGTAGACGATGGTGTTGCGCCAGGGAAGTCGCAGGCGTTCGTCCGTTCCCCAGTCAAACTCGGTTGCGGTGCGGACGCTGGTGAGGACGCCGTCGCGCTGGTCAACTCCCCTGCCGTACGGATCGAGCAGCAACGGCTGCCTGGCCGACCCGTTGCCGCCGTTGTTACCCGTGGGAATTGCAGGGGGCAACGGCTGGTTATCCGACGACGGACGGAAGCCGTAGCGCGACCCGTAAGGCAGGTCCTCCACGATTCCGTGGTGGACGCCCCTGCTGATGTTGGGCAGGGTCTGGACCCTCCACTCCCCGCCCGGAGGGCAGTAAGCGATGTCCAGGCTGGGGACGGCTGGCGCGAAGCAGGCAACATTGGCCCGCCCGCCCGCGTGGTGGCGGGTGCCACCGGAATCAGCGCGCGGGACGCTGACACCGAGGGGAACAGCCGAGGAGGCGTCCATGGCGGATGCGGTGTCGAAGAGCGGCATGACCATCACCTAAATAGTAGCGGCCATTGGCACTTGACCTGCCCGTTCGCCCCTGCGGCGCCGGGAAACCTGCCAGGGACTTGGGTCCCGGCTAACTATCCCGCGGAGCGCTGGCGGGAGACTTCATACAGCGAGATGCCCACGGCCATCGAGGCGTTGAGCGACTCCATGGCCGAATCGATGGGGATGGAGACGATCTGGTCGCAGTTTTCCCGGACCAGGCGGCTCAGGCCCTTTCCTTCAGAGCCCACCACGATGCACACCGGCTCGGTGGCCAAGGTGAGATCAGGCAGCGAGACGTCGCCGTCGCCGTCGAGCCCCAGCACGAAGATGCCCATGTTCTTGAACTGCTTCAGGGCGTTGTTCAGGTTGGAGGCGCGGGCAACGGGCACGCGGACTGCCGCACCGGCGCTGGTCTTCCAGGCCGAGGCGGTGACGCCCACGGAGCGGCGCTCGGGCACGATGACGCCGTGGCCGCTGAAGGCGGAGACGGAACGGATGATGGCGCCCAGGTTGCGGGGGTCGGTGATGCCGTCCAGGGCGACGAAGAGCGGGGCGTTGGCGATGTGCCCCTTCTTCCACTTCTCCACGGTCTCTTCGGCCAGTTCGTAGGCGTCCTGGTACTCGTAGGGCGGGATCTGCAGCACCAGGCCCTGGTGGACGGCGTCATCCGTCATCCGGTCCAGCTCAGGCTTGCCTGTCTCCATCAGCGGGATGCCGCGTTCGGCGGCGAGCTTCAGGGATTCCTTGACGCGGTCGTCCATCTCGATGCGGATGGCCACGTGCAGTGCCTTGGCCGGGATGCCTGCGCGGAGCGCTTCAACCACGGAGTTGCGTCCGGTGACCACTTCCTCGGTGGCACGCCCCTTGGGCCCGGATTTGCCGGCGCCGGCGCTGCGGGCACCGGTGCCGCGCTTTGCGGCCGAGCGTTCGGCGAGCTGCCTTGCCTTGTGGGCCTTGTGGTAGACGCGGTCCTCGGCCTTGGGGGTGGGCCCCTTGCCTTCGAGGGCCTTGCGGCCATGGCCACCGGTTCCGACGGTTGGGCCCTTCTTCGCTTTCACCGATCGGCGACCATTGTTGGCCATGATGTTCCACCCTTGATTGTGCTGACTGAGTCTGCATACCAGTCTACTGACCCGAAAAAAATCGGGGGCTGCTGGTTGTCCTGGGGGTTTCAGCCGGGCTTGGTGGTGAGCCTTAGTCGCGCTTGAGGCTCCAGGTGGCGCCGTCCGGGCCGTCCTCCACCACGACGCCGGCCTGGTTCAGGGTGTCCCGGATGGCGTCGGAGGCGGCCCAGTCCTTTTCGGCGCGGGCAGCGGCGCGCGCCGACAGTTGCGCTTCCACGAGGACCTCCAGTGCCTCGGCCTCCCGGGTGCTCACGGCCGCGGACCCGGCGACGGCGTTGAGGCCCAGGACGTCGGTCATGAGGGCCACCGCGTGCAGGGCGTCCCGCGCGGCGGCGTCGTCACCCTCGGCCAGGGCAGTGTTGCCGGCCCGGACGGTGTCGTGCAGGGCCGCCAGGGCGCGGGGGACGTTGAGGTCGTCGTCCATGGCTTCGCAGAATGCATCAATTCCGGCGGACGCGCCCCGGTTACCGTCGGCAATGCCGGCGTCGCCCCCGAACCGGGCCGCCGCTTTGGCCAGGAACCCGTCAATGCGTTCGACGGCGGCAGCGGCCTCCTGCAGCGACGTGGGCCGGTAATCCAGCACCGAGCGGTAGTGCGCCTGGCCCAGGTAGTAGCGCACCACCCGGGGCGGGGCCAGTTCCAGCATTTCGGCCGGGCTGATGGTGTTGCCGATGGACTTGGACATCTTTTCGCCCTGGTAGGTCACCATGCCGTTGTGCATCCAGAAGTTGGCGAACGGGTGGCCAGCCGCCTGGGATTGCGCCATTTCGTTTTCGTGGTGCGGGAAGCGCAGGTCCAGTCCGCCGCCGTGGATATCAAAGGCGGTGCCGAGGTACTTGGTGACCATGGCGGAGCACTCAAGGTGCCAGCCGGGCCGGCCGGCACCCCAGGGCGAGGCCCAGCTGGCGGTGGCCGGCTCGCCTTCCTTGGAACCCTTCCACAGCGCAAAGTCGCGGGGATCCTTCTTGCCGCGCGGATCGGCGTCGGGCGCTGCCTGCATGTCATCGATGTTTTGCCGGGTCAACGCGCCGTACCTGTCCCAGGAGCGGACGTCGAAGTACACATCGCCGGAATCATCAAGGGCAGGGTAGGCGTGGCCGCGGTCGATCAGCTCCTGGATCAGGGCGTGCATCTCGGGGATATGCCCTGTGGCCCGGGGTTCGTAGGTGGGACGGGAAACGCCGAGGGTGTCGTAGGCCTTCAGGAATTCGCGCTCGTAGCGGTATGCCAGTGCCCACCACTCTTCGCGGGCCACCTCCCCCGTTTCCGGGCTGAAGTCCGGCGCGAAGGAAGCCTCCGACTTGGCAAGGATCTTGTCGTCGATATCCGTCACGTTGCGGACGACAGTGACGCGCAGCCCCCGGTACTGCAGCCAGCGCGTCAGCTGGTCGAAAGCGATGGCGGAACGGATATGGCCCACGTGCGGCAGGCCCTGGACCGTGGCTCCGCAGTAATAGAGGCTGACCTTGCCCTCGACGAGGGGGACGAAGTTCCGGACTTCGGCGGAGGCAGTGTCATAGAAGCGCAAGGTCACCGCTCCAGACTAGCCGATGCCTTAGGTCTGACGCGGGTACACCAGGGCGGTGGCCACCGCCGAAATGCCCTCGCCGCGTCCGGTAAAGCCCAGGCCGTCGCTGGTGGTTGCCGTGACTCCCACATGCGCGCCGGCCGCTTCGCTGAGGACCTTTTGGGATTCCTCCCGCCGGGGCCCGAACTTGGGCCGGTTGGCCACGAACTGCACCGCAACGTTGCCGATCTCGAAGCCGGCCGCCCGGACGATCCGGGCCGCCTCCGCGAGAAGGGTGGCGCCTGAGGCGCCTGCGAACTCCGGACGGTCCGTACCGAAGTGCGTGCCAAGGTCGCCGATGCCGGCGGCGGAGAACAGTGCGTCCGCGGCGGCATGCGCCACGGCGTCCCCATCAGAGTGCCCGGCAAGGCCACGTTCGCCCGGCCACAGGAGCCCGCCCAGCCAGAGCGGCCGCGGGGCGTCTTCGGGGGCGTACGCGTGGACGTCGATTCCGACGCCGGTCCGGGGGAAGACCATGTCCTGGCTCATCCTTCCACCCACCGGGCTCCGAGCGGGCCTTCCAGGAGGCCTTCGGCGAAGATCAGGTCCAGGGGCGTGGTGATTTTGAGGGACTGCGTTGAGCCGCGGACCACGTGGACGGGAGTGCCCAGCATTTCAACCAGCATGGCGTCATCGGTGACAGCCGCCGACTGTTCCTCATCCAGGGCCTCGGCCGCCTGGTGCGCCTGCAACAGCGTGCCGATCCGGAACCCCTGGGGCGTCTGTACCGCGCGCAGTTCCTCGCGGCGGGCGGTTCCCGTGACAACCTCGGGGGCGAAGGCCGCATCCTGCCCCGTGGTGGCAGTCACCGTTTTGACGGTGTCCACAACCGGAAGCGCGGGAATCACGGCATCGGCACCGGCGGCAAGCGCATCGGACACACGGTGGAAAACCGACTCGGGTGTCAGTGCGCGGGCAGCATCGTGGACCAGGACCGCATCGATGCCCTCCATCAGGGCCGCGATGCCGGCCCGGACGGAGTGCGCCCTGGTGGATCCGCCGTCGACAAGCGTCAGGAGGGGTCCGCCGTCGGCAAGTTCCCCGCGGAAGTCGTCGCACAACTGGCGCAGGCCCTGGTCCCCTGCGGGCAGGGCGACGCACACCTGCGTGGCAACCCCGGACGCGACGATGCCGCGCAGGGCATGCATCAGGATTGGCTCGCCGCCCAGCGGCACGGCCGCTTTGGGCATGCCGTAGCCAAGTCGTTGCCCTGAGCCTGCGGCCACCAGGATGACAGCTGTGACCAGGCGCGGAGGTGATTCACTCATGCGGACTAGCCTACGACGCCGGCCCTTCCGGCAGGTGCGCAGGCGCGGCATCCGCGGGGGCAAAAAGAAGCCCCGGCGGCACTTGCGTGCCGCCGGGGCTAAATTCTTAGGAAGCCAGGACCTCGTCGAGAACGCTTGCAGCCTTCTCCTCGTCGGTCTTTTCAGCCAGCGCCAGTTCTGAAATCAGAATTTGGCGGGCCTTGGCCAGCATTCGCTTCTCGCCTGCGGAAAGGCCCCGGTCGTGATCCCTGCGCCACAGGTCGCGAACAACCTCTGCCACCTTGATGACGTCACCGGAAGCAAGCTTCTCCAGGTTTGCCTTGTACCTGCGTGACCAGTTGGTGGGTTCCTCGGTGAACTCGGCGCGGAGCACATCGAACACGTGCTCCAGGCCTTCCTTGCCCACTACGTCCCGGACCCCAACAAGGTCAACGTTCTCTGCTGGAACTTCAATGGTCAGATCACCCTGAGCCACCTTGAGCTTGAGATACATCTTCTCTTCGCCCTTGATGGTGCGCATCTTGATTTCTTCAATCTTCGCAGCACCGTGGTGAGGGTAAACTACTGTCTCGCCGACCTCAAATACCATGTGGACATTTCCCCTTTCCCGCTGACCAGTTTATCACGATTCAGGCATATGACCGGCCGGGGAAAGAGCTTCGAACCGCGAAAATACGCGGAAAATCGGCCCAATCAACTTGGTTCACCCTCTTGACGAATGGGCAGATTAGTGCTTCACGTGAGCGCTCGCACAGGGGTTGTGACACGGCCGAATCCTCGTTTGACCCTCTTTGCGGATAGGCTATGGCTGAAAAAGACTTCAAATTTCTCGAGGAGTACGTGACGTGCGTTCCACTGCGATGAACCGGGCCCAGCGCGGCAAACTGGCACTGACGGCTGCTGCCCTTGGCGCCAGCCTGCTGACCGCGGGCTGCGGTTACATCACGCCCCAGCAGACCAGCCATCAGTACTCCGCCTCGGACGGCATCCGCGCGGACCTCGGTCCGCTGCAGCTGCGGAACATCCTTATCGTCTCCGCCGGCGAAAATGAGCCCGGCCGCCTGATCGGCGCCGTCTACAACTCCTCCTCCAAGGACGTGAAGCTCACGGTCAACGGCGCCAAGGGCTCGCAGACCGAGGTTCCGGTGAAGGCCAACTCCTACACGCTGCTCAACGAGAACTCTGATGCCGCCATCCTGAGCACCACCGGCGGGAAGCCCGGCTCCCTGGTGGACGTCAAGATCAGCGAGAACGGCACCAACGTCAGCAACACCGTCAAGGTTCCTGTCCTGGACGCCACCCTCCAGGAGTACAAGAACTACGTCCCCACCCCGAGCTCCTCCGCGACGTCTTCCTCTTCAGCAAGCCCGAGTTCGTCAGCCAGCGCCAGCTCATCCGCCAGCGAGAGCTCGCCGGCCGGGGCGGGCTCGTCAGCCGGCGCCACTCCGAGCGCTACCGCAACCGCCACCAGCCGCTAAGCAGTCTCCGGCCGCAGGAGGCCGGCAGGCATAACGAAAGGGAGGAGCCCCACGGCTCCTCCCTTTCGTTATGCCGCCGTCCGGCCGGTTTAGGGTTCGAACTTGTAACCGAGGCCGCGGACCGTCACCAGGTAGCGCGGGGCAGAGGGATCGGGCTCGATCTTGCCGCGGAGGCGCTTCACGTGGACATCCAGGGTCTTGGTGTCACCCACATAGTCGGAGCCCCACACGCGGTCGATCAGCTGGCCCCTGGTCAGCACCCTGCCCGAGTTGCGCAGAAGCATCTCCAGGAGCTCGAATTCCTTCAACGGAAGCAGGACCTGCTCGCCGTCAACGCTCACCACGTGCCGCTCAATATCCATGCGGACGGGCCCGGCCTGGACCGTGGACGAGACCAGCTCCTCCGGCTCACCCTGGCGACGCAGCACGGCCCTGACCCGGGCCACCAGTTCGCGGGACGAGTAGGGCTTGGTTACGTAATCATCCGCGCCGAGCTCAAGGCCCACTACCTTGTCGATCTCGGAGTCCTTGGCGGTGAGCATGATCACCGGGACGCTTGAACGCTGGCGGAGCTGGCGGCACACCTCGGTGCCGGAGAGGCCCGGAAGCTGCAGGTCAAGCAGCACCAGGTCGGCGCCGTTGCGGTCGAATTCGGTGATGGCGTCGAGGCCGTTGTCCACCACCTCCACCTCGAAACCTTCTTTACCCAGCAAATAGGACAAGGGATCGCTGAACGATTCCTCATCCTCCACAATCAAAATCCTGCTCAAGCTCTAGCTCCTTGTTCTGTAGCGCCCGGTTCTGTTGCGCCGGCGGCGCGGGGTACTTGGGTAGGGGCTGGCCGCCCGGACGTCTCCCGGGGCTGCACCGGCGCCACTGCCGGCGCGTCCGGAACTGAAGGCCCGGCGTCGCCCTCCTGCCCTTCCATTTCGGGCAGCCGGAGGGTGAAGGTGGATCCCTGCCCGGGCTGGGACCACAGCGTCACCTCCCCGCCGTGGTTCGAGGCCACGTGCTTGACGATGCTGAGGCCCAGGCCGGTGCCCCCGGTCTGGCGCGACCGTGCCGCGTCCACCCGGTAAAAGCGCTCGAAGACGCGTTCCTGCTCCTCGGGGCTGAGCCCATCCCCTTGGTCGGTCACGGAAATCGAGACCAGGCCTTCCCTGGAACGGACGCCGATTCCCACGCGGGTGTTGGGGGGTGAGTAGCGGATGGCGTTGTCGATGAGATTCCGCAGCGCCGTCACCAAAAGGTCCTGGTCGCCGAACACCTTGCCTTCGGTGCGCCCGCCCACCACGATGCTGATGTTCTTGCTTTCGGCGGGAAGCTGCGACCGGTCCACGGCCTCGGCGATGACGGCGTTGATGTCCACGGGTCCGCCCTGCTGCGTCACGCTGGCGCCCTGCAGGCGGGAAAGTTCGATGATGTCCTGGACCAGGGCCGCGAGCCTTGCCGATTCCTTGTGCATGCGCTTGGCGAAGCGGCGGACGGCTTCTTCGTCATCGGCGGAAGATTCGAGCGCCTCGGCCAGCAGGGAGATGGCACCCACCGGGGTTTTCAGCTCGTGCGATACGTTGGCCACGAAGTCGTTGCGGATCTCTTCGGTACGGGTGATCTCGGTACGGTCATCGGCGAGGAGGAGGATGTATTCCTCGCCCAGCATGGCTGCCCGGACCTGGACGATGATGGTTCCCTGCCCCAACGGCCCCCGCGGAAGCTCCAGCTGCTTTTCAAGGATGACCCCGTCCCGCCGGACCCCGGCGGTCATGTCCAGGAGCTCCTTGTGGACCACGGTGTGTCCGCGGACCAGTCCGTAGGCGTAGGCTGCGGGGCTGGCACGGACCACGCCGTCAACGTCGTCCAGCACCACAAAGGCACGCCCGACGACGGCCAGCACCTCCGCTGCGCCGGCCGGAAGCGACAGCTCCTCGGGTTCGACGTCCAACAGCTCGCGCTGCTTCTCGCTGACCCGGTAGGCAAGCACGCCGAACGTGCCAAGCGCCAGGCCGATAAGGCCGGCAACCAGACCAATGAGCATAGGATCCACAGCTCCACTTTATGCTCTTGCCTGGAGCCGCCCGCCGCGTTCCGGGGCATCGGGCGAACGGTTCAACTAACGTTCATCTGTGTGGGGATAATCGTTTACCGGGCGATGCCAAAGTTGGTGGTTAGACCGCCCAACGGCGACACGATTCCTGCTGCCCTGGAGCGGCCGGCGGGAGTTCCAAGGAAAGGACGCCTACGTGCGTAAGGTTTTTCAGGAAGAGCTCACCCAGGTCGGTGACCAGCTGGTGGAGATTTCCCGGCTGGTCAGCGAAGCGATGGCCAAGGCCACTACCTCCTTCCAGGTAGCGGACGTGGACCTCGCCCAGGACGTCATCGCCGCCGATGCGCGGATTGACTTCCTGCAGAACAGCCTGGATGAGCGGGCAATCGACATTCTGGCGCTTCAGGGCCCCGTCGCCAGCGACCTGCGCATGATCGTGGGTTCCCTTCGGATGAGCGCCTCCCTGGAGCGGATGGGCGACCTGGCCCGGCACATCGCCCAGCTGGCCCGCCTCCGCTACCCCTCCATGGTGATTCCGGAGTCCATGACGGACACGTTCAACCGGATGGCCGAACTGGACCAGGAAATCGCAGACAAGCTGACGGTCCTGCTGGAGAGCCGTGACCTTGAGGTGGCCCGGGACATCCTCAAGGCCAATACGGCCATCAATGACCTGCACTTGAGCGTGTTCAAGGCCATCGCGTCGCCCGACTGGTCCGGGTCGCCTGCCACCACCGTGGACGTGGCCCTTGCCAGCCGTTATTTCGAGCGGTTCGCGGACCACGGCGTTTCCGTCGCCCAGAAGGTGACCTACCTGGTCACGGGCGCGTGGCAGCCCAACGCCACCGAGCACAGCTAATCCCAAGCAGGACATACGACGGCGGGCTGGTCACCTGAGGTGACCAGCCCGCCGTCGTATGCGTTAAGGCCTTATTTCTTGCCCTGGTTGGCAACGGCCAGGATGGCCTGCTCGGCGGCCTCGGGATCGAGGTAGGTGCCGCCGGGCTTGATCGGCTGGAAGTTTTCGTCGAGGTCGTACACCAGCGGGATGCCGGTGGGGATGTTCAGGCCGGCGATGGCCTCGTCGCTGATGCCGTCCAGGTGCTTGACCAACGCGCGGAGCGAGTTGCCGTGCGCGGTGACCAGGACGGTCTTGCCGGCCTTGAGGTCTTCCTTGATGTCCGATTCCCAGTAGGGCAGCAGGCGCACCAGGACGTCCTTCAGGCACTCGGTGCGCGGCAGGGCGTCCCCGAGGTCCGCGTAGCGCGGGTCGTGTGCCTGGGAGAACTCGGAGTCGTCGGACAGGGGCGGCGGCGGGGTGTCGTAGGAGCGGCGCCACTCCATGAACTGCTCCTCGCCGAACTCGGCCAGGGTCTGGGCCTTGTCCTTGCCCTGCAGCGCACCGTAGTGGCGTTCGTTCAGGCGCCAGTCGCGCTTGACCGGGATCCAGCCGCGGTCAGCCTTGTCCAGGGCGATGTTGGCCGTGTTGATGGCCCGCTTCAGGAGGGAGGTGTAGAGCACGTCCGGGAGGATGTTGTTCTCTACCAGCAGCTCACCTCCGCGCGCTGCTTCCGCGCGGCCCTGGTCGTTCAGGTCAACGTCCACCCAGCCGGTGAACAGGTTCTTGGCGTTCCATTCGCTGTGGCCGTGGCGCAGCAGGATCAGCTTGTAAGTCATGATTTTCATCCTAGCCGAGCAGTGTTGCCGCCCGCCCAGCGTTACAGGCGGCCGCACAAAGCTGCCGCACACTGCCGCCGTCGAAGATAGGGTTGTGCAGTGGTTCAAAAGGCTGAACGGGTCAATGCCCCGCAACTTTCCAGCAGGTCCTCCGCCACCAGGCAGGGGCGGCCGGTGGGCAACGTGACCCGTGGCACCACCAACCCCAACCGGATGCGCCGGGTGGACAGATGGCTGGCGGGACCGCAGGCCTGGCGGCTGAGGAGGGCAACCGAGCCGCTCGTGGTGGACCTGGGCTATGGCGCAACGCCGGCCACCGCCGTCGAACTTTATGAAAGGCTCGCCGTGGTCCGGCCTGACGTGCGCGTCTGCGGAATCGAGATTGAGCCGGAGCGCGTCCGGGCGGCCCTTCCGCTGGAGCGTCCCGGACTGACGTTCCAAGTGGGCGGCTTTGAGCTGCCTGTTCCCGGGCGCCCCGTCCTGGTCCGGGCCTTCAACGTGCTGCGGCAGTACGAGGAGGCTGACGTTGCGGGCATTTGGTGGCTGGTGCAGGACCGGCTGGCTCCTGACGGCCTGTTCGTCGACGGCACGTGTGACGAGATCGGGCGGCGGGTGACGTGGGTGGCGCTGGACCGGCACCGCCCGCTGTCCCTCAGCATCTCCGTCCGCTTTGGGAGCTTCGACCTGCCTTCCGACGTCGCCGAACGGCTGCCCAAGGCCCTGATCCACCGCAACGTCCCCGGTGAACCCGTTCACACTTTCATGCAGGCGATGGACCGGGCGTGGCTTGAGAGCGCCGCGCTGGGGTCATTTGGCAACCGGCAGCGATGGGTGGGCATGTGCCGAAGCCTGCGCGGCGCCGGGTGGCCGGTCCAGGACGGACCGGGCAGGTGGCGGCTGGGTGAGCTGACGGTGGACTGGGAGGCCGTGGCGCCCTTAGCCAGGGGAGCCGGGGATCACCAGGGGCCGTAGGGACCCATGTTGCGGCTGCCGCCCCGGCCGGCGTCCTTCACCGCGGGCCGGACATCAGCCAGGTAGACGGAGGCTGCCACGACAGCGGCGAGCCCGAACAGGCCGAGGGTGCTGAAGATGCCGCCACCTGCGCCAAGCAGAGAGATGAGGCCCACTGCGGTTGCACCGCCGGTGAGGGCAAGCCAGAAGGTCTTGGTCCGTTTGCCGGTGGCTTCGAAGGCGTTGGGCCGGTGGCGGAGGCAGTCCACAAAAGCCCACAGTTCAAGCCCCAAGGCCACCAGGCCAAGGATGAAGAACACTGCCTGCTCCACGTACGCAATGATTATTCGACCGTCCACAATCCCAGCCTAGCCGTCAAGAGTGTCCAGCGCCTGCTTAAGGTCAGCCCACAGGTCCTCAACGTTTTCCACTCCTACGCTCAGGCGCACCAGGTTCTCCGGCACGCTGGTGGGCTCAGCCGAGTGCCGGCGCCGGCGCTCGATGAGGGATTCCACCCCGCCAAGGGACGTGGCAGGCAGCCAGAGTTCCAGGGCCTGCACCAGTTTGTCCGCGGCATCGGCGCCGCTGAGGCCTGCGGCAGGTGCCACCTGGATGCAGATGATGGAGCCGAACCCCTTCATCTGCTCCTTGGCGCGGACGTGCCCGGGGTCCGTACTGAGGCCGGGGAACCGGATCGATTCGATAGCCGGGTGCGCGGCAAGGCGTTCCGCCAGGACCATGGCTGACTCCTGGGACCGCTCCACGCGCAGTGCAAGGGTCCGCAGGCCGCGCAGTGCCAGCCACGCTTCGAAGGGACCGGCGATGGCACCGTGGATGATGCGGTGGTGGAGGAGCGTGGCACGGATCTCCGGGTTGGAGGTGACCAGCGCGCCGAGGACGACGTCCGAATGCCCGGCCAGGTACTTGGTCACCGAGTGGAGAACGACGTCGGATCCCAGTAACAGGGGCTGCTGCACCAAGGGGGTGGAGAAAGTGTTGTCCGTAACGACGATTGCGCCGGCGGCATGGGCGGCCTCTGCGACGGCGGACATGTCGGCGATTCCGAGCATCGGGTTTGTGGGGCTTTCGAGCCACAGCATGGCCGCTGTCTTCGCGGACGGCCCCTTGGGTGCCAGCGCGTCCTTGACTGCATCGGTATCGGCAATATCGACAGTCCGGAGCTCGATGAAGCCCTTTTCGGCCAGCTCGGAGGCCATCACCAGCGAGCCGGAGTAGCTGTGGTTGGGCATGACCAGCACGCCCCCCGCGGGAATCAGCGACAGCGCGGAACTGACCGCCGCGAGTCCCGATGCGTACAGCAGGCCGGGCAGCGCAGCTCCTTCAAGCTGGCCCAACGCCTCTTCGAAAGGGTCCCAGGTGGGGTTGGAATAGCGGCCATAACCCCGGTCGCCGTCGCCAAGGGGGCCGGTACCGAAGTAGGTGGAGGAAAGGGTGATGGGAGGATTGACCGGCTGGTCCCTTTCCCGCGGCGGCCGACCCGCTGCCACCACCACGGTCTCGGGTGACAGGGACGCGGTCTGGTGCTCGGAAAGACTCATGGTGAAAAGCGTACTGTTCCTGATTGATCCGCGGCCAAGCAGTGACGCTTTGTGGACGGCGTACCGTCCACCTGTCCTGCACAGGCCCCGTCTGGAGGCCGGAAATGTCCGCTAGCCTCGGTAGGCTTAAGAAGTGAACAAACAGAAGGCCGGATTATTCATCGCGTTCGAAGGTGGCGATGGCGCCGGCAAGTCCACCCAGGCGGCCCGTCTTGCGGCGGCCCTGGAATCCCGGGGGTACAACGTGCTCCGGACCCGTGAGCCTGGTGGTACCCCCATTGGGGAAAAATTGCGCTCTCTGGTACTGGACCACGGCAATGGCGATATTGACGCCCACACGGAAGCCCTCATTTTCGCGGCTTCCCGCGCCGCGCACGCCACCCAGGTCATCCGCCCGGCCCTCGGCCGCGGCGAGATCGTGCTGACTGACCGGTACATCGACTCTTCGGTGGCATACCAAGGGGCCGGCCGCAACCTCGGGCAGGACGCCGTCCGGTCCCTCAACGAGTGGGCCACCTCCGGCCTCCAGCCCCACCTCACGGTCCTCCTGGACGTGGACCCCCGGCTTGGCCGCGAGCGCCGCACCGCCGGGCAGGCAGCCGAAGACCGCCTCGAATCCGAGGCCGATGAGTTCCACACCCGGATCCGGAACGCCTTCCTGGACCTCGCCGCGGGCCGCCCTGCGTCGTACCTGGTCCTCCCCGCCCACCTGCCGGTTGATGACCTGGCGGCCCGGATCCTCGCCCGGGTGGAAAACCTGCTTGATGCGCCGGCCCCGGCGGCAGCGCATGCTCTCACGCCGCAACTGGTGGTACCTGAAGCAGCGGGCGACGGCGGTGGGGCGTGACTGTCTGGGATGACCTCCAGGGCCAGCCCGCCGTCGTCGAACAACTGCGCCAGGCCGCAAGCGGTGAAAGCCTGTCGCACGCCTGGCTGTTCACCGGGCCGCCGGGCTCCGGCCGCTCCAACGCCGCCAAGGCCTTCGCCGCCGCGCTGAACTGCGACCAGGAGGACGTCAGCCTCCGTGGCTGCGGGCAGTGCCAGGCATGCCATACGATCCTGGGCGAAACCCATTCAGATGTTACGTTCGTGCGCACGGAAAAGGTCACCATCACCATCGATGAGGCCCGGGAACTGGTGGCGGCGGCAGGCAACCGGCCGTCGTCGGGGCGCTGGCGGATCATCGTCGTTGAGGATGCCGACCGCATGGCCGAACGGACCACCAACGTACTGCTCAAAGCCATCGAGGAACCCACACCGCGGACCATCTGGATGCTTTGCGCGCCGTCCCCTGCCGACGTCCTGGTCACCATCCGCTCCCGCTGCCGGAGTGTGGCGTTGCGGCTGCCGCCGGCCTCGGACGTTGCAGCCCTGCTGGTGCGGCGTGACGGCGTGGATCCTGCCCTTGCGGAGCAGGCAGCACGGGCAGCGCAAAGCCATGTGGGTATTGCCCGCCGGCTGGCCAGGGATCCGGCGGCAAGGGAACGCCGGCTGGAAACGGTCCGCTTTCCGCTTGGCCTCCGCGGCGTCACAGCCGCGGTCATGATGGCGGACAAGCTGGTGAAGATTGCCACCGCCGAGGCCAACAGCTCCAACGAGGAACGGGACGCAGCGGAAAAGGCCGCCCTCCTCGCAACGCTGGGAGCGCCCGAATCGGGCACATTGCCCCCGGCCATGCGCAGCCAGCTGAAGCAGCTCGAGGACGACCAGAAACGGCGGGCCAAGAGATCCATTACGGACTCCCTGGACCGTACGCTCACCGATTTGCTGTCCTTCTACCGGGACGTGCTGATCATCCAGCTGGGGAACGCCGTGGAACTGGTCAACGTTGAGCTGAGGAGTGAGCTGGAGGAGTTCGCCGCCCGCAGCACTCCTGAAACCACGCTGGCCCGCATGGACGCCATAAACAAAGCCCGCGAACGTATCACCACCACCAACGTCGCCCCGCTGCTGACCATCGAGTCCATGGCGGCCAGCCTGATCCAGCCCTCCAAGGAGACCCGATGACTGCCCGCCCCATGTCCGCACGCCACAGGTCCCTGGCAGTCGCCGTCCGCGCCGCGGGAGCAATGGCCCTGGCCATGGTCCTGGCCTCGTGCAGTCTGCTCAACGGCGGCGACAAGAATCCCCCGGAGGCGGCGACGGCCAAGGCCGACCCCTCAATCGTGGCTTCGGCCCCCGCGGGACTGGAAAAGTTCTACTCCCAGGAAGTCGTGTGGCAGCCCTGCGAAGGGGAATTCCAGTGCGCCAAGGTGACCGTCCCCATGGACTATGCCAATCCCGGCGGAGACACCATCCAGCTTGCTGCCATTCGGGCTTCAAGCACGGGTAAGAAGACCGGCAGCCTCCTGGTCAACCCCGGCGGACCGGGCGCCTCCGGCTACGACTTCATCAAGGACGCAGCCGCAACCCACTTTTCAGCCGGCGTACGCAACGCCTACGACCTCGTCGGCTTTGATCCGCGCGGCGTCAAGCGCTCCGCTCCCGTAACCTGCATGACCGACGCTGAACGTGACGCGGCCCGGGCAAAGGTCTATGCCCTCGAAACCGATGCCGGACTCGCGGCGGCCCTGGCCGACAACAAGGTGATTGCCGACCAGTGCGCGGCGCAAACCGGCCCGGTCCTGGGCCACATCGACACCGTCAGCGCCGCCAAGGACCTGGACGTACTCCGGGCAGTCGTGAACGACACCAAACTGAACTACCTTGGCTACTCCTACGGCACGTTCCTGGGTTCCACCTACGCGTCGCTCTTTCCGGACAACGTGGGCCGCATGGTCCTCGATGGGGCTTTGGACCCGTCCATCAGCAATGAGGACCTGACCAGCGGCCAGGCCCGCGCCTTTGAAAAAGCACTCCACAGCTACGTCGCCAGTTGCCAGAAGCAGGGCAAGTGCCCCCTGAGCGGCGATGTCGACTCCGGAGTACAGCAGATCCGGGACCTGATCAACGCGGTGCAGCAGACTCCCCGCACAGCCAAGGACGGTCGCCTGGTCAACGCCACCATGTTCGTCAGCGGCCTGATCACCCCGCTCTACAACGACCAAAGCTGGCCGGCCCTCACGCAGGCACTGGAGGCAGCGATGTCCGGAGATGTGAGCCTCATGCTCCGGCTGGCCGACCTGGGCGCCGACCGCGGCTCCGACGGAAAATACACCTCCAATTCAACGTTCGCCTTCAACGCGATCAATTGCCTGGACTACCCGATGGTTTCCGATGCTGCCGGCATGCGGGCCGAAGAAAAGCGGCTGGAACAGGACTCCCCCACCCTTGGCTACTTCTTTGCCTACGGCGGCACCACCTGCGCAGACTGGCCCTACAAGAACCTCCGCACCCCTGCACCGGTGGAATACACCGGGGACTCCCCTATCGTGGTCGTCGGCACCACAGGTGACCCCGCCACCCCCGTTGACTGGGCAGCCTCGCTCCGCAAGCAGCTGGGCAACGCCTCGCTGCTGACCTGGAGGGGCGAAGGACACACCGCCTATGGCCGGGCCAACAGCTGCCTCGAGGATTCGGTGGACAACTACCTGGTGGGCGGCAAGCTTCCGGCCGACAACACGGTCTGCTGACCACCCGGCAGCCGCCGCACGGCCCATTTTGACCGGGGCGCGGAGACTCCATTACAGTTGACTCTTGCATGAGGCGCCCGGTTCTTCCGGGAAATTCGTGCGGTGCTTCCTTAGCTCAGTCGGTAGAGCGTTTCACTCGTAATGAAAAGGTCATCAGTTCGATTCTGATAGGAAGCTCGGGATAAACCCCGGACAGCCCCTTGTTTAGGGGTTTCCGGGGTTTTTCGCTGGTTAACGGTCTAAGTAGGCTCCTGGTGCAGTGTCCGCTTTGGACCGGATAAACGCCTGGTCCTCGCGGGATATGGCTGCTTCACCATGCTGCCCCGTTTCCAGGGTCTCCCCCGTTTCCTTGGAAATTACCGCGGCAATGGTCCTGGGCAGTGTCTGGCATCCCGGGTTGTCGGTCAACCACTTCCTGGTGGCCGGGTCTAGGCGGCTCCAACGGTCTTTGAGATTCATGGCCGGCTGCTGTTCTCCCTGATCTAACGAGCAGAGCCCCAGGCTCTGCGGCAGGCGCTCCGCCCGCCCCAACGCACTAGTTAACGGCGGCACTGCGGGAGGGCACAGGGCCTAAAGTCTCAATCTGCGGAGGGATCCCGTGGACATCCGGCGGCTGGGTGGCCAGTAGAGGCCAGGCGTTAAGAAAGCGTCAAGATACTTCCGCCAATCCGCCCGCTGCACGGCGCCGGTGCTACGCTCCCGGATTACGGGCATCGGCTTCCCCAGCCCGGGGCTGTGGCCTGCGTCGGGACCAGCAGAGGGGAGACTCCCGTGACGTCCTCCATCCAGCACTCCATACCGGAAAGTGTTCCCCGCCCTTCGCAGGAAGCAGCGCCACGCAACCCCTTGGTCCGTTGGCTGCTTGAGAACCGCGTTCACCAACCTGAAGGCCTCGAGGCCCCGGAGCAGGAACAAGGACAACAAAGCTGGTGGAAGGTCATGTGCCTGACCGGCGTCGACTACTTTTCCACCCTGTCTTATCTCCCGGGAATCGCCGCGCTTGCTGCCGGTGCGTTGTCTCCGCTGGCGACTCTGCTCATCGTCGCCCTGACGCTTTTGGGCATGCTGCCCATGTACCGGCGGGTGGCCGCTGAAAGCCCGCATGGCCAAGGGTCG
Organism: Arthrobacter sp. E1SS-5; assembly: GCF_057073715.1. Lineage (NCBI taxonomy): Bacteria > Bacillati > Actinomycetota > Actinomycetes > Micrococcales > Micrococcaceae > Arthrobacter > Arthrobacter sp. E1SS-5. Next base: position 723,324 of record NZ_CP172703.1, on the reverse strand, counting down.
GTGGCCATGCTGGAAAAGCTCCTGCCATTCTGGCGCGGCAAGATCTTCGTCCTGGTACTGCTCGGGTTCGTGGCGACGTCCTGGATCATCACCATCACGCTTTCCGCAGCGGATGCCACCGTCCACCTGCTGGAAAATCCCTTCCTTCCACCGGTCCTCAAGGGCCAAGCTGTACCCATAACCGTGCTGCTGCTGGTGATCCTTGGCGGTGTGTTCCTGCTGGGCTTCTCGGAGGCTGTCGCCGTCGCCATACCGCTCGTCGGGGTCTTCCTCCTGCTGAACGCCATTGTTATCGGGTCGGGTATGGTCGATATCATCGCTGATCCCGCGCTATTGACATCCTGGACCGGGGCATTGACGGCCCAAGGGACGGGCATCGGCGGCGTCGCGGGACCGGCGCTCCTGGCCTTTCCCTTGCTGGTCCTGGGGCTATCGGGATTCGAAACAGGCGTCAGCATGATGCCATTAATCGCATCCCCGGGCGCCACAAGGGAGGACAAGCTGCAGAGGCGTATCCGGAACACGCGGAAACTGCTCACCACCGCGGCATTGATCATGAGCGTTTACCTGATCGGCAGCAGCTTCGTGACAACTGTCCTGATCCCCCACGAGGCTTTCCAGCCGGGCGGCGCAGCCAATGGCCGCGCCCTTGCCTACCTGGCCCACGAACGCCTGGGCAGCGGCTTTGGGTCCGTGTATGACATCAGCAGCATCCTTATCCTTTGGTTCGCCGGGGCATCGGCGATGGCTGGGCTGATCAACATCGTGCCGCGCTATCTTCCGTCCTACGGCATGGCTCCGGAATGGACGCGGGCGGTCCGGCCGGTGGTGCTGGTTTACACCACGGTCAGCATCCTCATCACCATCGGGTTCAAGGCAGATGTCAACGCCCAGGCCGGCGCGTATGCAACAGGAATTCTGGTCATGATGGTTTCCGGCGCCGTTGCCGTGACAATCTCGGCCCTCCACAGGAAACACCACGGAGCCGCAACCGGTTTCACCGTGCTGACACTGGTGATGCTCTATGCACTGGCCGCGAATGTGCTCGAAAAGCCGGACGGCATCACCATCTCGGCCTTCTTCATCCTCGGGATCATCACCGTGTCACTGGTGTCAAGGGTCAGCAGGACCACCGAACTCCGCGTCGACAGGATCGAATTCGATGCGGTTGCGCGGCGGTTCATCAAGGAGTCCCTGGACTACGACGGACGCCTGACCCTGATAGCGAACAAACCGCAGGCGCGCGACGTCGCCGAATATGACCAGAAGACGGCAGACCAGGAGGACAGCAACCCAACACCCTGGACGGCCGACGTGATCTTCCTGGAAATTGACGTCACCGACCCCTCTGGATTCAGCAAGGTACTGGTTGTCAGGGGCATCGAGGTGGGTAACCACCGGGTGCTCCGTGTACAGAGCCCGGCCGCGCCCAATGCCATCGCAGCCATTCTGCTGGCACTGCGGGATGCCACCGGCGTGATTCCGCATGCCTACTTCGAATGGTCCGAAGGCAACCCTCTCGCTCACCTGATGCGCTACCTGCTCCTTGGCCAGGGCGATACTCCGCCGGTGGTGCGCGAAATCATCCGGCGCAACGAACCGGAACCACGGCGCCGTCCCGGTATCCACGTCGGATAGCGGTGTTGGTTTGCCCTTGCACAGACGTTTGTTACGCCCCGCCGCTCCGGCTACCCGGCAAGGTTCAGGAAACGGCAAGGCGGCCAAGGTATCCTCCCGGAGTGACTCCCTGCTTTCAGGCTGCCGTTCCGCGCCCCACGGCCTGCGCCAACGCCTATGCGGCAGGCTGCAGCCGTACGATGAGTGCCATCCCTGGCTGCCGCACACAAGGCAGCCGTGCGGCCGCCACTTCCTGGTCGCGGCAGGAGGCCTAAGGGTGGAACCGAACGCGCCCCGGCACCTTGGCCAGGACGGCAAGGGCCCCGGCCGGAGGGCAGTCCTGTTGGCGGCCGTGCTGACGCTGTCAGCCGCCGTGCCTGACTTGCAGCCGCATCCGAACCATGAGTCCGGACCGCAAGGAAGAGCGCCGGAAGACGGGGGTTCAGCCGGCGTTTCGTCCCCGGTGATGAACACAGGGCCCGACGGCGACGAACCTGCACCTGCGCCTGCCGTGCCACCGGCGATGCCCCTGCCTTCACGCGCGCAGATCGTTGACACCTACAGCAAGCACCAGGCCCGCTACTGGGGCTTGGAGGCTCCGGGCGTCCTTACGCGGCTGCCTCCCGGCCAGCAAGGTATCGCCCTCACCTTCGACTTTTGCGGCGGCTCGGGCGGCAGCGCCTGCGATCAGGCGCTCCTGGACACCCTGCGCCAGCGCCACGTTCCCGCCACGCTCTTCCTGAATTCGCGGTGGATCACGGCCAATCCGGCCATGGCCCGGCAACTGGCAGCAGATCCGCTTTTTGAAGTTGCCAACCACGGGACGTCGCATAAGCCGCTGTCCACCACTGGCAACACCGCCTATGGAATTCCAGGCACAAAGAACGCCGGCGAGGTCTACGACGAGATCATGCCGAATGACGGCGTCCTGGCCGCCATCACGGGCAAGCGTCCCAGATACTTCCGCCCGGGCACCGCCTACATGGACGACGTCGCTGTGGACATCCTCGGCGCATTGGGAGTGAAAGCCGCAGGCTTCAGCATCAATGGCGACGGCGGTGCAACGTTCCCAGCCGCCGTCGTCGCCAAAGAGGTGGGAAGGGCCCGGGCAGGCGACGTGGTCATCTGCCACGGCAACCATCCCAATGGCGGAACGGCGGAAGGCGTAAAGCAGGCGTTGGACAAGCTGCTGGCGGCAGGAATGTCCTTCACCCACCTGCCGTGAGCGCCCCCCTGGGCTGGTGGCGGGGTGCGTGCTGATCCGATACGTTGACAGGGAAGCCCTGCCCAGCAACGGGCGGCCGGACCGTGGTCCGGCCGCAGCCAAACGTTAGGAATTGCGCATGCCAGATCAGCACAACACTCCTGCCATCGGATGGGTCCCTGCCTGGGCGGACCTCCAGGGACGCTCCGCAGAAGCCATGGACGCCGGGTTCGTTGTCGAGGGAGGCACAGGAGAGGCGCCCCAAGGGCCGGAGTACGTGACGGGCTGGGCAGGTGGGGATGCTGAGGAGCTTGCCGCCAAGGCAGCGGGTAAGGGTGCGGGCCTGACCCTGCTTTGCGCTGACCCCGGAACTGCCCGGGACCTGGCCCCGGGCAGTCTCACCCTGGTGTCCGAGAGGGTCCTGCTCATGGCCCCCACGGCCGAATTGAACACCGGAGTGGAAATCCCGGATAACTCCCAGGTGGCCCTGGCACCCATGGAAACCTATGACGCCGTCGAAATCACCGTCTTTGACCACCCGGTGGCCCGCGGCCGTGTCCAGGTGCGGGACGACTTCGCCGCCGTGGCCATCACGGAAGTCCCGGAAGGCCCGGAAAAGGAGACGTTTGAGCGCGGGCTGTTCGCCGCCATGGCAGAAGAGGCCTTCCTCCACGGCGCCGAATACCTGCACATGGTGGTTGAGCCGGACGCTGCCGCCCCCTACCAGGCGGCGGGGTGGACCACCGCCGGACGCCTGCTAAGTTTCGAAAGCTGACGACGACGGTTCAGCCCACCTTCCTCTTCCTGCGGGCGGTATCCACTTCTAAAATCGATCCATGGTGACAGCGCGGGGAGCCGTTCTTCGCGACGGGCGTGCGGACGCATTGCGGGTGTGGTGGGATGCCCTCCGGGTCCACCGTCAGGGGCCGGCAGCAATCCATACCCGACAGCGCGAGCGGCTGGCCGACCAAGTGGCGTTTGCCCGGGAACACTCGGCCTTTTACCGGGACCTTTACCACGGGCTCCCTGAACAGGTCGATGCCACCATGCTGCCCGTGACGGACAAGCGTCAACTGATGGCCCGGTTCGATGACGTCCTCACGGACCCGGCAGTCACGCGCGCGGACGTGGAGGCCTTCGTGGCGGATCCGGCCCGGATCGGAACGCGGTTCGCTGGCAAATACCTGGTGGCCACCACCGCCGGCACCACCGGCACGCGGGGTTTGTTCGTGCTCGACGACCGCTACTGGGCGGTGGCGTCGGGGATGATGGCCCAACTGGGCGGAGACTGGCTCTCGCCTATCCAGCTGGTGCGGCTGATGGTCCGCGGAGGCCGCTTTGCCACGGTTGTCGCCACCGGCGGCCACTTCCTCTCCGTAGCTGCCGGGACCCGGGAGCGGCGGGAAAAGCCGCGGCGGCATCGCCGGTTGAGGATCTTCTCAGTCCATTGGCCAATGTCCGAGCTGGTAGCAGGCCTCAATTTGGTGCGGCCTGTCCTCCTGCTAGCGTACGCGAGTGTCCTGCACCTGCTGGCAGCTGAACAGGAAAGCGGACGGCTGAGCCTGCAGCCCATGCTTGTGGTCAGCACGGCCGAGGGCCTCCCGCCGGGCGAGCGTGAGCGCATCCAACGGGCTTTCTCGGCCCCGGTGCGGGAGGTTTACGGGTGCACCGAGTCCAGCTACGCCGCCGCCAGCTGCACCCGGGGATGGCTCCACCTTCTTGAGGACTGGCTGATCCTCGAACCTGTCGACGCCGACTACCGCCCAGTTCCGCCAGGAGTGGTCTCACACACGGTACTGATGACCAACCTGGCAAACCGGGTCCAGCCAATCCTCCGCTACGACGTAGGTGACAGGGTACTGATGAAGCCCGACGCGTGCCAGTGCGGCAACCCGGCCCCGGCATTGAAGGTGGAAGGCCGCGCCTCTGACGTGCTCACCTTCCCCGCCGCTGACCGTCAGGGCCATGTCGCGGTGCCCCCGCTGGCTCTGGGCACCGTTATTGACCGGACACCGGGAGTGGAACTGTTCCAGATAGCACAGTCCGCTCCCACCCGGCTGTCGGTGCGGCTGCTTCCCGAACCGGGCGCGGACCCGGACCAAGTGCGAAGGTCGGTAGTGGAAGGGCTGGCAGCACTGCTCACCAGTCTCGGCCTGGCCCACGTCGCAGTGGATGCTGACGCAGTACCTCCCCAGCAGTCGGCGGGCGGGAAGTTCCGCACGGTAATTCCGCTGCCGCCCACCAGCGCACAGAACTTCCCGCCATCGTGACAAGCGCAGGAGCCGGCCCGGACCGCGTAGGAAGCCAGGAACTGCAGGTGCGGTTCGAGCGCTTCCGGGCCAGGTTCCCCATCCAGTCGCTTCAGGCGGGGCCGGCAGCATGGAACTACCTGGACACCGGTGGCCAAGGGCCAGTGCTGCTGATGCTCCCGGGAGGAACCTACCGCCCGGACAACTACTTTCAGCTCATCGACGACCTTGCCCGGGACCACCGCATCCTGGCCCCTGCCTACCCGGCAGTCCATCCGTTGCCCTCGGTGGTGGCCGGGCTGGCCGCGGTGCTGGACCATGCAGGGGTTGGGAGTGCCACGGTGTGCGGGTGGTCCTACGGGGGCTATGTGGCCCAGGTTTTTGCCAAGGAGGCTCCCGGCCGGGTGCGGAACCTGGTGCTGGCGGAGACCGGCACCAGGCATATCTTCGGTCTAACCACCATGCGGGTCTTCGCCGTGGTGTTCGCACGCCTGCCCTTGCGCGCCAAGCGGTCGTTTACCCGGCGGCTGTGGAGGCGCTGGACCAGTGCCGTGCCTGAAAGCCGTGAATTCTGGGACCGCCGGTTGGAGGAGGAACTTCAGCAGATAAGCAACCTCCAGCACACAGCCGGGGTGGCCAACATGATCGACTTCATGGCGCACTACACCCCCTCCCCTGGTTGGCTCTTGCCATGGGAGGGGCGTGTGCTGATCCTTCAGTCCGCCGGTGACGAAGCTTTTTCAGCCCGCCGGCAGGCTGAACTGCGGGCGGCCTACCCGGACGCCGTCGTGCGCACCATCACCGGCGGCCACACAGCTCTGTTCACCAACCCCGGCTGGTTTACGGCTCACATCCGGGAATTTGTCGGCTAGTCGGGCCTGCCCACAACCACCTGTGCAGGGCTGTGGGTCACGTAGCCGTTGGCCCAGGAAAACAACGCCCGGACTTTCTGCTGGAAACCAGGCAACAGGGCAAGGTGCACCGCCAGCCACGAAACGAACGCCAGCGGGCCCTGCAGCTGCAGGCGCCGGCGGCCCAGTTCCGCCACGGCTGCACCGCGTCCCACCATGGCCATGTAGCCCTTGTCCCAGTAGCGGAAGGGCTCCCGGACACCGCCGGTAAGGTCTGCGTAGATGTTGCGGGCCGCCCACTTGCCCGATTGCTGTGCCACGGACCCAAGCTGCGGCAGCTTGTTTCCGTTAGCATCAACGATGTTCGCGGAGTCGCCCAGGACGTAGACACCTTCAAGGTCGGGGGCTGTCAGGTCGGGCTGTACATCCACGCGGCCGCCCCTGCCCTGTTTCAGGCCGGACTCAGTGATGATCCGGCCCGCCTGCAGGCCGCCGGCCCACACAACGATCCGTGCAGGAATAACCGTCCCGTCCTTGAGTGTCACCCCGTCGGGCCTGACTTCACCTACCGCCGTACCCATGTGCAGCTGAACGCCCAATTTCGTCAGCCGCTCCCGCGCGTACGCCTGGGACTTTTCGGAAAAAGCAGCCAGCACGTTGGGGACCATGTCCACCAAGTGCACGTGACACCGGGAAGCCAGTCCCGGCGAGAAGTACTTCGGCACAAGGTACTTGACGTTTTCCGCCAGTGCGCCGGCCGTCTCCACCCCGGTTGGGCCACCGCCCACCACGATCACGTCTGCGTCAGTTGAGGGTTCCCGGTCTGCCTCGTCCATCACCGCTGTTATCGCGGCACTGAGCCGCGTGGCGTCCGCCACCGAGTACAGCGGGTAGGCATGTTCATCAGCGCCCGGGGTATTGAAGAAGTTCGGCACCGCGCCGGTGGCAATGACCAGGACCCGGCACCGGTAACTGGCGCCGTCTGCGGTGGTGACGGTGCGGTTGCCCGCGTCGATGGCGGTCACCTCCGCCGTCAGGACGCGGACATTATTTATCCTGCGGAACTCGGACCGGAGCGGCCGGGTGACCGCCGAGACGCCAATCTGGGATGCAGCCACCTGGTAGAGGAGCGGCTGGAACTGCTGGTAATTGTTGGCATCGAGCAGCAACACCCGGACGCCCTTGCGGCCTAACTCCTCAGCCGCCGTCTTTCCGGCAAAACCGCCGCCAACCACGATGACCTGATATGAATCGTCCATTCGTGCAACATACCCCTCCCGGCGGGCGAGTAACAGGGTGCCCGGCCGCTGCATTATGCGGACATCCTGTCCCGGACCGGGCGGAGCAACCTTCAAAATCCTGCCCTCCCGGCACCTAAGATGGCGGCATGGAAGACGAGGCCCTGGCAGACATTGCGGACCGGCTCTATGCCGGCGCGCTGGACGACTTCGTCGCGTCCCGGGCCGCCGCCGCCAAGGAGGTTGCAGGCCGGGACAAGGGCCTGGCTGCAGCGGTCCGCAGCCTGCCCAAGCCGTCCGTAGCTGCCTGGGCCCTGAATATGCTTGCGCGGCACCGGCCGGACGTCCTGGACGCGCTCGGTGACCTCGGGGCGCGCATGCGGGCCGCGCAGGAGTCGCTGGATGCCCCCGCCCTCCGCGAACTGGGCCGGGAGCGGCGCACCATGCTGGCTGACGCCGTCGACACTGCGCGGTCCGTTGCCCGGGAGCAGGGACGTTCCATCAGTGACGCAATGGCCTCGGACGTCGAGGAGACCCTGCGGGCGCTGACAGCAGACCAGGGTGCGGCCAACGCCGTCGGCAGTGGCCGGCTCCTGAAGGTCCTGTCCGCCGACGGCGTCAACGACGTCGACCTGGATGGGGCGGTGGCCCTCCCCGGGCTGCTTCCTGCGGCTCCGTCCGCCCGCCCCGCCAGCACTCCCTCCTCTGCGCCGAAGGCACAGGCGGCAACAGCAGCGAAGAAACGGACGACGCCGCAACCGGACTCCCAGCCGAAGCCCGCCAGGCCACGCCTTGAGGCAGTGCGGCAGACACCCCGGCCAGCCTCGCCACCGGCGCTGGAAAAGGCAAAGGCGGCCCTCGCCGAAGCCCGGTCCGCCGAAGAGGAGGCGGCACGCCTAGTCGGCGAACTGCAGGACCAGGAGGAGCAGGCGAGGACGGAAATCGCAGAACTCCAGCAGGAAGCGGTCGAGCTGCGGATCCGGCTCAAAGCCGCTGAGGATAGCCTGGAGAGATCGCGCAAGCGGCTCGCGGCGACGTCCGCGGAAGCAAAGCAGGCGGCGCGGGCGGCAGACAAAGCCAGCCGCACCGCAGTGCTGGCGCAGGAACGCGTGCTCCGGTTGCGCAGTAACTGAGGCGCGCCCAAAGCACCCGGGAGTTCCCCCTCCCGCAGGCCGTTCAGGGGACCTACTCTGGAGCTATGGATGCCGCAGCAGCCCATGCCTTTGCGATTCCGCCGGCAGCAGTTCACCGCCCCACCACGGCCCTCGAGGACACCATCACCCTCGCGGCCGGCATCTGGCTCCTCATTGGAACCTACGTTGATGGCTGGGCCCACAATAATCTGCGCAACCTCGAGACGTTCTTCACGCCATGGCACGCAGTCCTGTACTCGGGTTTCGCGGCCTGCGCCGTCTGGATCGCCTCTCTGACGTGGCGCCGGCACTCGCCCGGCACGCGGTGGGTTGAAGCAGTCCCCGCGGGCTACGGGGCTGCGGCGGCCGGAGTCGCCGTCTTCCTGGCCTCCGGGATGGGAGACTTCGCCTGGCATTCGGTGCTTGGCATCGAGCAAAACATCAGCGCACTGTTCAGCCCGTCCCATCTTGGACTTGCCACGGGCGGATTCCTCATCCTCGGTGCCCCTTTCTCGGCCGCATGGCGGTCACCCGGGCGGCCTTGGCCCCGACTGGTGCCGGCGTTCGTCAGCGCCATGCTCGCCGGGATGGTTGCGGCGTTCATCCTCCAGGAATTCGCCGTCTTCGCCCGCCACGGGCTCGTCCAGACCTACACCAACGCTGCGGGAACGCAGCCTACGGTGACGGGCCCGACGTCGGCCGGCATCATGATCTCACTGGCGACCTTCCTGGTCTCGACGGTGGTGCTCTTTGTTCCCGTCCTGTTGCTGTCGCTGCGGTGGCGCCTGCACCCCGTGCTCCCCGCGGCAATGACACTTGTCCCTTCGGCAGCCCTCCAGGTCATGGTGGCGCTGCGGGACGCCTGGCTGGTGCCGGTGGCCCTTGCCGGGGCGCTCCTGGTGGGAGTGGTCTGGGCAGTGGTGCGGCCCGCGCCGGACCGTCCCGGCAGGCTGATGACTGCGGCAGGCCTCTCCCCAGTCGTTTTTTGGGCACCCTATTTCGCCGGTGCGGCGCTCCGGGACGGTTCCCTTAGCTTCTCCCCCGAGATCTGGAGCGGAACGCTCGTCTGGGCCGGGCTGGGAATGCTGGCACTGACGGCTCTTACGTTGAAGGTACGGGCCGGGACCGGCCCCCATCCACAACACGCGGAGGCTGGTTCCTAAGAATGTCAGACCCCGGTTGCACACTGGATTTATGGAAAACGAGGCTGTACAGGAATTTCACGTAACGTACTTCGACGCCGACTGTGGCCGGGCCCGGTCCGAAGTCTTCGAGACGCTAGAAGAGGCTGAGCGCTTCGCCTGCCGGCACTGCCACGGCGAGGACAACTGGGCCGTTGTGGACGCTGTCATGGTGGAGCACTTCCAAGTCGCTGCCTAGGCGGCACACCCAAGGCGCTGCCAGATAGAGCTAATTCACTGGCCGTGGTTTAAATCCATCAGCCCGCGCTGCCAGGCGGTTGCCGGCAGCGCGGGCTGACGTTGTTTGACGGGAGTCCGCAGGCCACGTTGGCCGGCTCCCCGCGTCGCGGGTTAGGCGAAGTCGGAGACCGCGGGATCGGCTCCGATGCGGCCTTCGCCGCTGGCGGTGCGGTCCAGCTTGTTGATGGCCTCAACATCCCCGGCATCCAGGGACACCTCGAGTGCTGCGAAGTTCTCCTTGATGCGTGACTCCGTCACGGACTTGGGGATCACCACGTTGCCGATCGCCAGGTGCCAGGCGATGACAACCTGGGCCGGGGTGGCCTGGTGCTTCTCAGCGATGGACGCGATGACCGGGTCCTTCAGCAGCTCGCCGCCTTGCCCCAGCGGGGACCAGGCCTGGGTCAGGATGCCCTTGGCGGCACCGAACTCACGCAGTTCACCCTGGTTGAAGTAGGGGTGCAGCTCGATCTGGTGGATGGCCGGAACCACGCCCGTTTCGTCGATGATGCGCTGCAGGCCCTCGACGGTGAAGTTGGAGACGCCGATGGACTTGACCCGGCCGCGCTTCTGAAGCTCGATCAGCGCCTTCCAGGTGTCAACGTACTTGTCCTGCTTGGGCTGCATCCAGTGGATCAGGTAGAGGTCAAGCGTCTCCAGGCCGAGGCGGTCCATGGATTCCTCGAAGGCGGCGAGGGTTGACTCGTAGCCCTGGTCCGCGTTCCACAATTTGGTGGTGATGAAAATCTGTTCCGGGGAGAGGCCGGAGCTGGCGATGGCGCGGCCCACGCCGGCCTCGTTGCCGTAGATCTTGCCCGTATCGATGTGGCGGAAGCCGGCTTCGAAAGCCTGGCGGACAACCTTTTCAGCCACGTCGTCCTCAACCTGCCACACACCGTAGCCGAGCTGGGGAATCGTGTTTCCGTCGTTGAAAGTCAAGGTAGGTGAAAGAGTCATGCTTTCATCCTGCCAAAGCAGGGCCGCGGAACGCGCTCAATCCGCGACTTGTCAGCCGCTCGCGTAACACCAAATTTCCCAGGCAAATCGGGAATATTTCACGCCGCTGCCAAACGCGATCCCCCGGCTATTCCCCGCGAAGCTGCCTCTCGGCGTCGTCCACCTGCTGGAAGACGGCCTCGGCACGGCGCCGCACTGACGCTGCTCCTACGGGCACGGGACCGACGGCGAGCCGAAGCATCGCTGCAGCCTCGGCCGTGGTGGCCAGCGAGTTCCCGGCCTTGGAGAGCGACCTGTGCACGTTGGCGAGGGCAACAGGTATGTCCAGGCCTTCACTGGGCGAACGCCGCTGCGCCTCCATGCACACCGCACGCACACGCTCCAGGAGGGCGGCGAGTTCATTCGCAATCTCCACCAGCTCGGCGTACAGCTGGTCATCCTCCACGCCCTCGAGCACCTGGTGGAAGCGGTCCAGTCCCCTGTGGAAGCGGTCGTGGGCGCGTCGCCACAACCCCTTGCCCAGTTCCGCATCATCCTTGCGCCCTTGCCGGGCGGCGCTGAAAAAGCCCAAGCGGAACCTTAGAGGTACTGCCCCGGACCGTGGTCCGGTTCATCACGGGGGCTGGGCCGCGACGGGGCGCCGGGGCGGGCGCCCGCCGGTGCCCGCTGCGGCTCACCGTTCTCACCTATCACGACGCCGGGCGCGATCATGGTGCCGGGCGGCAGCTGGCGCAGCTGCATTTGCGCTGCGGCCTGCTGCTGGGCGGCATGCTGGGCTGCGATGGCGGTCTGGATACCGTGGAAGAGGCCCTCGAGCCAGCCGACCAGCTGGGCCTGGGCGATCCGGAGCTCCGCGTCCGAGGGTGTGGCGTCGTCGGAGAAGGGCAGGCTGATCCTGTCCAGTTCCGCCACGAGCTCCGGCGCCAGGCCGTCCTCGAGCTCCTTGATGGAGCGTTCGTGGATGGCGGCGAGCCGGCCACGCGCGGCGTCGTCCAGCGGCGCGGACTTTACCTCTTCGAGGAGCTGGCGGATCATGGTGCCGATCCGCATCACCTTGGCCGGCTCGTCCACCAGGTCCTGCAGGTTGCTGCCCCGGGGCTTGCCGTCCCCGGCGGACGGATCCTGCGCGGTGTCCTGCTCGTCGTCAACGGGGGTGCCTTCTACCGGGAGGTCCTCAGCTGCCTGAGTGTCTTTGGGATCGCTCATGCGTTCATACTCTCACGGCCTATCCGCCCGGGGCCCGCCAGAAAGCCTCCTGGCGGGCTTGTCCGCTGCGGGCACAATCAGCAGCACCTGCCCTGGGGGTTGCTGTCCTGGCGGTCCGTGCGGTCCCGCCAGAACTCGCGCTCGGTCAGGGGTGCCTCCTGGTGCCCGGCTGCCCTGTGGTGTTCCAGGTACTTGGCGTAGGCGTCGGCGCCCATGACGCCGCCCAGGTAGCGGGCGAAGCCGCGGAACCCGCTGGCCACCAGGGCGATGCCGCTGCTCATCAGTGCCCGGCCCGTTCCAGCCGGGCGTCGGCTGGCACTTTCTCCCACTCGGCGGCCAGTTCACGTTCGGCGGTGGTGGGCACCAGCCCCGCGGGGGCAAAGACGCGCGACGGAACGAACGGGTCCTCGTTGTCCGTGGTGGCTGTCCCGGCCGCCCTGTCGCGGAAGGCCTTGACCGTGGCGAGTACCGCCGTCGCAATCACGACGATGCTGAGCACCACGAAGATCACGGACAGCCAACCCTGGATGGCGGTGTTGCGGACCACGGCTTCCATGGCAGCCACGCTCTTGGCGGTGCCGAACTCGGTCTTGCCGTCCGCCAGCGCCTTGCTGAAGGCTGCGTTGTTGGCGAAGTACCCCACCGCCGGGACGGGCGAGAAGATCTTCTGGTAGCTGGCCGTGATGGTCACCACGGCTGCGAAGGCCAGCGGCAGGGCCACGATCCACAGGTATTTGAACGTTCCGCGTTTGGCAACGATGGCCAGGACGACGGCCAGCGCGATCGCTGCGAGCAGCTGGTTGGCGATGCCGAACAGCGGGAACAGGGTGTTGATGCCGCCCAGCGGATCGGTGACGCCCATGAGCAGCACCGCGCCCCAGGCTGCCACCATGATGGCGGTGCAGAGCCAGGCTCCGGGACGCCAGGAGGCTTCCTTGAACTTGGGGACGAAGTTGCCGATGGAGTCCTGCAGCATGAACCTGGCAACGCGGGTGCCGGCGTCCACAGCGGTGAGGATGAAGAGTGCCTCGAACATGATGGCGAAGTGGTACCAGAAGCCCATCAAGGCCGTGCCGCCGACGAACTGGTGCATGATGTGTGCCAGGCCCACGGCCAGGGTGGGGGCGCCGCCGGTCCGGGACACGATGCTTTGCTCGCCCACGTTCCGGGCCGTCTCCGCCAGCAGGTCCGGGCTGATGTTGACCCCGGCCAGGCCCAGGCTGTTGACCCAGGTGGCTGCGGTTTCGACGGTTCCGCCGGTCAGGGCAGTGGGGGCGTTCATGGCGAAGTAGAGGCCGCGGTCGATCGAAATGGCGGCCACCAGGGCCATGATGGCCACGAATGACTCCATCAGCATGCCGCCGTAACCGATGTACCGGGTCTGCCGTTCCTTTTCCACCAGCTTGGGGGTGGTACCGGAGGAGATCAGGGCGTGGAACCCGGACAGGGCGCCACAGGCGATGGTGACGAACAGGAACGGGAACAGGGCGCCGGAGAACACTGGTCCGTTTTCCCGGCTGGCGAACTCGCTGAAGGCCGGCACGGTGACTTCGGGCCGGACCACGATGATGGCCAGGGCCAGCATCACGATCACGCCGATCTTCATGAACGTGGAGAGGTAGTCGCGCGGGGCCAGCAGCAGCCACACCGGCAGGATCGCAGCGATGAAACCGTAGATGATCAGGCCCCAGGCGATGGTCACCTTGTCCAGGTGGAAGACCGTTGCGCCCCATTCGGTCTGCGCCACCAGGCCGCCGCCGATGATGGCGGCCATCAGCAGGACGAAGCCGATGATGGAGACCTCCATGACCTTGCCGGGCCGCAGGTAGCGCAGGTAGACACCCATGAACAGGGCGATGGGGATGGTCATTCCCACGGAGAACACGCCCCACGGGCTTTCACCCAGGGCATTGACGACGACGAGCGCCAGGATGGCCACGATGATCACCATGATGAGCAGGGTGGCAATGAGTGCTGCCGTGCCGCCGATGACGCCGAGCTCCTCGCGGGCCATCTGGCCCAGGGAGCGGCCGCCGCGGCGCATGGAGAAAAACATCACCAGGTAGTCCTGGACAGCGCCGGCGAGGACGACGCCGACGATGATCCAGATGGTGCCGGGAAGGTAGCCCATCTGGGCTGCGATGACCGGGCCCACCAGCGGGCCGGCGCCGGCGATGGCGGCGAAGTGGTGGCCGAACAGCACGTTGCGGTCGGTGCGGACGTAGTCCTTGCCGTCGGCCTTGTATTCGGCCGGGGTGGCGCGGCGGTCGTCCGGCTTGGTGATGTACCGCTCGATCACCTTCGAGTAGAAGCGGTAGCCGATCAGGTACGTGCACACGGAGGCGAAGACGAACCAGATGGCGTTGACAGTTTCACCGCGAACGATAGCCAGCATGAACCACGCAACGCCGCCCAGCAGGGCAATGGCAGCCCAGAGTGCGATTTTGGCGGGGGTCCACTTCCGGTCCTCTGCCTCGAGCCGGGCCTCGTCCACGGCGGGCGGGGGAAGATCCGGGTCTGTGGCCAGTCCGCCGCCCTCCGCCCGTGATCCGTTCTTCCGTTGGTCAGGCACTCCGGCCATGTCTCCTCCTTGAGAGTTTTCACACTTCTGCCATGGGCACCCTACCAACGGGTAGCCCGGCGGAGACGCCCGACGGCGGCGCGGCGCCGGCCTGTGCGGTGAACGGCACCGACCCGGCGACGAACGAGCGGGCTTCCTGCTATGCCAGGCCGCGCCGGGACAGTGGCAGGCCGGAGCGCGTACAGACCCACGCAAGCGATGCGCCCGCCAACGGAACGGCAACCACGAGGGCCAGCAGGTGCAGCCAGGGAACCTCCACTGCAGTCCGCATGTCGGTGGACAGGACCAGCAGAAGCGCCGGAACGGCTCCTGCTACGGCGCCCAGCAGGGCGCCCACGCCACTGGTGAAGAGGGCCTGGGAACCTGCAAGGGCCCTGCGCAGCCGGGGTGACGCGCCGACTCCGGCAAGGGTGGCGTGGTCCGTGCGGGCGTCGGCCAGGGACAGCCCGGTGGTGATGCCCGCTGCGCTGAACGTGATGAGCGCCGCCGCGGCCACGATGGACCAAGTCATCCACTGGCTGCCCTGCGAGATGCCCGGTTCTGCCTGGAAGGGCATGCCGGGCTGCCGGTAGACGGCGGCGGCTGCAGCGGAGGCTGCGTCCGCCTCAGCCTCCGATGGGTGCTTCGCCAGCTGCACCAACAGTCCGGTGGGTGCCGCGCGCAGGTCAAGGCGCCGGGCTGTCTCGGGTGAGACAACGCCGTAGTAAGGGACGGCGACGGCCGGTTCGAGCACCGCTGCGGCCAGCGTGGTGTTGCTGACCACTGAAGGGACAGAGCCGGGTCCTGAGGGCGCCGGCCCCTGGGTCCGCACATCCTTGGCCTGGAGCACGGCCTTTCCGTCATGGACGAAGACCTGGTTGGTCACCACCATCCCGCCGGCCTTCAGCACCGCGAGCGCCTCCGGGGATGCGTCCCGGCCCAGCGCTGCCCGGATCTCCTCCCCGCCGCCCACCAGGATGGCCCTGCTGGACGGCTGTTCATTGACCATGGATCCGCGGCACCGCCAGTCCGCCCGGTCTACGAGCCTTCCCTGCGGCGTCGTGGGACACTCGTTGGCCTGTGGTGTGGCCAGTGAAAAAACCAGGCAATTGGAGGTGTCCGTCCGTGCTGGGAGCCCTGGATCGGCCGGACCTTCCGGGCAGCTGCGCAGGCCTTCAGGAGCCGTGATGAGCTGGGTCGATTCGACAGTGCCCAGGGCCTCCGCCAGCGCGGAGGAGAGCGCGGATGCGTCCACCTGCCGGGGCGGCTGCCTGGTTCCGTCGGCAGCGAGTGGCTGGTCCACCGTGAGCGGCAGGTACGCCTGGTTTTCCAGGGCGCCCCAGTAATGCGAGTCCCGCAGCCCGGCCTGCTGGCTGGCTGACAGCACCAGGGCGGCGCTTGCCAGGGTAGCGGCGGCGAGGACCGCGGCCACCGCGGGGACACTCCGGCCGCGGTTCCTCGCCGAGTCCCGCGCGGCCATCCGGAGGGAGAGGGAGAGCCATTGTGTCCGGGATGTCAGGCGGAGGATCAGCCAGCCGGTCAGCAGCACCAGGCCGGCAACCCCTATGACCGCCCCCGCAATCAGCACCGTGACCACCACCGGCAGTTGCTCTGCCTGTCTGTCCGGGTCGGCGGTGGAACTGCCCAGGAGCCAGCCGGCCGCCAGCAGTCCAGCGGCAAGTGCCAGTGCGATGACGCCGGCCAAGGTGGTGCCCCGCCCCGTGGTCGCTGGCGCCCGCCCGGATTTAAGCGCAACCAGCACTGCCTGCCTGGACACCTGGCGCGCCGGGACCAACGCGGCCAGCACGCAGGCGCCCAAGCCCATGGCCATGGCCAGGGCGGTCAGGAGGAGGTCCGGGTGCAGGCCTGCCAGCCGGGCGGAGCCGGTGGAACGGACCACGTGGACGACGACGGCAGCGGCCCCCAGCCCCACTGCGGCGCCGGCGGCCACGGCCACGCTGCCAAGCCACAGTCCACCGGCAGTGACGACGGCTCCGATGGTGGAAGTATCCGCTCCGGAGGACGCCAGCAGTGCCAGCTCACGTACCTGGCGTTTCGCTCCAACAGCGAAGGCGGCACCGGCCAGCAGCCCCACCTCAAGGAGTGCGAGCGCCCCGACCAGGCCGAACGTGGCGTAGACGCTCACCAGCACAGGGGTGTTGTCGTGCAGCCGGGAACCCGGAACAGTGCGCTGGCCGGCGGGCGGCGGATCCAGCACTACGCTGCGGGAGAGCACGCCTACGCCTTCGCTGTTGGCCTCTTTGATCTGTTGCCAAGTGATAGGTTCCGGGCCCACCAGATAGTAGGACACGGACTGGCGGGTCAAGGGGCCCGGCGCAAGGTCCGCGGGCGCCTGGCCGGCCTTGAGGTACAGGATGCTGTTGCTGTCCGCGGCGGAAGCGTCACGGATGGTACCCACCGGGACAAAGGTTCCTGCCGACGTCGTAAATTCCTGGCCGAAGGCGAGGTGGAACCGCGCCATCAGCCCCGGCGAAACCAGCACCTCCGTCCCGTCGTGCGGTGCGCGGCCGGCCAGCAGGCTGTACTTGCCCTCAAAAGCCGGATTGAGCGCGTCAACCTCGCGGCCCTGCAGGGAAACAAGGGCCGCGCCCACACCGGTGGTCAGCTGTAACGAGCGCTGCGGCAGCACCTCATAGCCCGCAGGGAGGGCGTCGGCAGGGTTTGTGCGCTGGAAGTCCGGGTCGTAGCGGCCGGAGCTGGACGCGATGACACCGTCATTGAGTGGGTCCTGCAGCGACTCCGCGCTGGGGACCGGCAAGGCGCTGAACCTGGCCTGAGTGTTGCCCAACTCGTAACGGACAATCTCCTCCTGTGTCCGCTGCGAGCTCTGGTAGAGGGTGGCGGCGCCGGTCATGCCCGCCACCGGCAGCATGATCAACAGGATGATCAGGAGGGACCGCCCCTTGTGGCGGGCGATGTCGCGGCGTGCCAGCCGGAGAGCAAGCCGGTGGCTGCTCCGGCGCCAGTGCGGCACCGGAGCCAGGTCCAACGGCATCAGAGCCCGGCCTGCGTCAGGAGCAAGGTGGGATCGTGCATGGCTGCCGCCTGGTCGATGATGCGACCGTCCCGGAGGAAAACCACCCGGTCCGCCCAGGCGGCGTGCCTGGCCTCGTGCGTGACGAGCATGACGGCTGCACCGGCATCGGCCCTGGCACGGAGTACTTCCATGACGCCCTGGCCGGTCGTGGAATCGAGCGCGCCGGTAGGTTCGTCGGCCAGGATCAGCCGGCGCTTGCCCACGATGGCACGGGCGATAGCCACGCGCTGCTGCTGGCCACCGGACATCTGGTCCATGAAACGATCGGCGAGTTCCGGGATTCCCACCTGCCGGAGCGCATCCGCGGCCTGCCGGTGGGCCTTCCTGGCGGAAGTTCCATCCAGCTCAAGCGGCAGTGCCACGTTTTCCGCGGCCGTAAGCGTGGGCACCAGGTTGAAGTCCTGGAAAACGTACCCAACGGCCCTGCGGCGCAGGCGGGCAAGGTCGTTCAAGCCCAGCCCGGCCAAGGGCGTGGATTCAACGTAGACGGCGCCCGACGTGGGGCGGTCCAGACCCCCGGCAAGGGCCAGCAGCGAGGACTTACCGGAGCCCGACGGGCCCATGACCGCGACGAACTCCCCCGCCTGGATGGTGAGGTCAACGTCGCGGAGTGCCGCGACCGACGTCGCGCCTTCCCCGAAAGTCCTGCCAACCTTGGCGAGTTCAAGGACCTGCTGCGGCCCCTGGACGCTCACCGGCGGCTGTCCGCGTTGAGCGGGGCGTCTTCCGTGGCCCCGTTTGACGTCTTCCGCGGGGCACCCGTGGCGGCGGCCTGGGCCTGCTGGACCATCCTGGCCTCGCAGAGGTCCAGCCAGCGGACCTCCGCCTCGGTCTGGAAGATCAGCGAATCCAGGACCAGGAGCCAGGCGGTGTCTGCGGCCCGCTGGTTGGCCGCGGTGTCACGGCGTGCCTTGGTGTAATCCTGCAGGGCCCGGATGGACGCCACCCGCTGGGCCTGGATGATGGCCTGAACATCCACGCCGGGCAGCGTGACGGCGAGCGCGAGCTTGATGGCCAGCTCATTGCGCGGCGGGTTGTTCCGCTCCACCGGGGCTGCGAACCAGCTGCGGACCTCGGCTTTTCCGGCGGGGGTGATGCTGTACACCACATGCCCTTCGCCGTCGTCGCCTTCCTTGGCCACCAGGGCGTCGCGTTCCAGCCGGTCCAGGGTGGTGTACACCTGCCCGATGTTCAAGGGCCACGTGGCCCCGGTGCGGTTCTCGAACTCGACCCGGAGCTGGTAGCCGTAACGCGGCTGGTCCTGCAGCAGGGCGAGGAGGCTGTGGCGAATGGACATTTTGCTCCCCCGGGCTAGTCACTGTCGGTATGCACAGGCCCCCAAGACCCGTGCATACCGCGTATGGTCAGCGTAACGCCCAACCCTGCCGGATGCAATACCGGGTATGCAAAGGGCTTGCTACATGACCAGCAGGACCTTGCCCACGTGGTCCCCGCTGTCGAAGTAGCGGTGGGCCGCACTGACCTGGTCCAAGGGGAAGGTTTTGGCAACCAGCGGGCGGATCCTGCCGTCGGCCACCAGCGGCCACACCGCATCACGGACGGCGGTCATGATGGCGCCCTTTTCCGCCACCGGCCTGGGCCGCAGGGCCGTAGCCACGACGGCAGCCCGCTTCTTCAACAGCAGTCCGAGGTCCAGTTCACCCTTGGCCCCGCCCTGCAGGCCGATCACCACCAGGCGGCCGTAGTCCGCCAGGGCATCCACATTCTGCTGGAGGTACTTGGCCCCCACTACATCCAGGATGACATCCGCGCCCTTGCCGTCGTTTTGCCGCCGCAGGCTCTCGGGAAAATCTTCCTCTTTGTAATTGATGGCAATGTCCGCCCCTAGGAACGCTTTGGCAGTGCTGACCTTTTCCTCGGTGCCGGCCGTCGTGGCCACCTTGGCACCGAACGCCTTGGCCAGCTGGATGGCCATGGTGCCGATCCCCCCGGTGGCGCCATGGATGAGAACCGTTTCGCCCGGCTGCAGCTGCGCCGTCATGATCAGGTTGGAGTAAACCGTGGCGGCCACCTCAGGGAGGGCTGCCGCGGTGACCAGGTCCACCCCCTCAGGCACGCGCAGCACCTGCTCGGCCGGAACGGCCACCTGCTGCGCGTAGCCGCCGCCGGCGAGCAGGGCCACCACCTTGTCCCCCAACGAGAAAGGCTTGCTGACGCCGGGGCCAAAGCCGGCGATCCTGCCGGAAACCTCCAGTCCGGGAACTTCGGAGGCGCCGGGCGGCGGCGGGTAGAACCCCCGGCGCTGCTGCACATCGGCCCGGTTGAGGCCGGCCGCCACCACATCAATCAGCACTTCACCCTGGCCGGGCACCGGGGCATCCACGTCCCGGACTTCCAGCACCTCCGGGCCGCCCGGCTCCGAAATGTAGACGGCTTTCATGGACCTCTCCCGTTCCTGACTCAAATCCCGGCTGCAACCAGTGTGCACCGGACACCTTCCCCGGCCTGTTTTGTTGCAGGCAAGTGCCTATGAAACACTACTAGCTGAGGAAGGTTGTCCGAGCGGCCGAAGGAGCTGGTCTTGAAAACCAGTGTGCGGTAACCCCGTACCAAGAGTTCGAATCTCTTACCTTCCGCAAGGGAACCCCTGGCAGCCGGAAACGGCCGCCAGGGGTTTTTGTTTTTAATCCCGTTGCTTGGCGCCACGGAGCTCGACCGCGGTGACTGCCCCGGTGTTGCCGGGACGTAAATTCTTTGGACTAACCCGCCGCCAAAGCCCCGCCTGGAAGCTACCCGCCGGTATCGTTTGTGATGGCCGGCACACCTGCGTGCTTGCCGGCATTATCACTCCGCCAACAGCATTTCCGGTACGGGTTGGGGAAGCCCGTTCCGGAAGGCGGTCCGTTCCGCTGGGAAACGTCCCGCCGAATGCACGCCTTAGCCACCTTGCGTTCATTCACTGCTGTTGTCATGAGCCGGACACCCACTTGACCAGGAGCAGGACTGTGCACCTGGTCCGACCGGCACAACCGGACGCACCCTCCCGGGCCACCCACCCGGGACACCTCAATGAAAGTAAGAGCGGATGCATCAAAAAACATGGAAGTTGACGCTGGGCACAGCGTTGTCGGCGGGGCTTATCGCAGCCCCGCTGGCAGCTGTGCCCGCGATTGCGGACAACACAGCCGCGGAGGTCTCAACCGCGGCCGGCACCTCCCCCGTTGTGATCAACGAGGCCTACCTGAGCGGCGGCAGCAACGGCGCCGCCTACAAGAACAAATTCGTGGAGCTCTACAACAACTCCGACGCCCCGGTATCCCTTGACGGCTGGTCCGTGCAATACCGCTCCGGCAGCGGCACTGCCGCGCCGAGCGGGGTGGCCGCCCTGTCGGGATCCATCCCGGCCAAGGGTTACTACCTGGTGCAGGGCGGCAGCAACGGAGCCAACGGCGCCGGCCTGCCCAAGCCCGACCTCGTGGCCGGCGCCCTGAACTTCGCCGGCGCCTCCGGCACCATCGTGCTCGCCAAGCAGCCCACCGCCGTCGGACTTCCCACCGGGTCCGTGGTGGAAACCGCAGGCGTAGCCGATCTCCTGGGCTACGGCACCTCGAACACCTTCGAGACCCAGGCAGCCGCGGCGCCCGCCTCAAACACCGACGTGAAGAGCCTCAACAGGACCGCCGGCGCGGACAGCAACAGCAACGCCGCAGACTTCAGCCTCAGCGCCGCCATCACTCCGACGTCCACCGGCGGCGCTGCTCCCGCTCCGGATCCGACGCCCGCCCCGGACCCGGTCGCCAGGACCATCGCCGAAATCCAAGGCACCGGGACCGAAAGCCCATTGACCGGCGCCACGGTCACCACCAAGGGCAAGGTGACTGCGAGCTTCCCCACCGGCGGGCTCAACGGTTACTACATTCAGACCCCGGGCACCGGCGGCGACCTCACGGCCACCAACCATGCCGCGTCGGACGGCATCTTTGTCTACTCCGCCGCCACTGTGGGTTCGGTGCAGGCAGGTGACTACGTCCAGGTGACGGGCACTGTGGCCGAGTACTACGGGATGACCCAGCTCAACGTCACGGCGGCCGCTGGCCTCACCAAGCTCACCGATGCCGCACCCGAGGTCAAAGCCACCATCTTCACCCTTCCTGCCGCCGAAACCTTCCGCGAGTCGCTGGAAGGCATGCTGCTGGCGCCCCAGGGCCCGCTGACGGTGAGCGATAACTACAGCCTGAACCAGTACGGCGAGATCGGCCTGGCGGGCGGAACCACCCCGCTTGAGCAGCCCACCGCAGTGGCACCGTACGGCTCTGCTGAGTACAACGCCCTCGTGGCGGAGAACGCGGCACGCGGCATCAAGCTCGACGACGGCGCCAGCACCAACTTCCTCAAGGACGCCACCACCAAGGCCGAGGTCCTGCCCTACCTCACCACCACGGATCCCGTCCGGGTGGGCTCGCCTGCCACCTTCACCACCAACGTGGTGCTCGGCTACGCCAACAACTCCTGGAAACTGCAGCCCCTCACCCACCTGACCCAGGCCAACAAGGCCACGGTCCAGCCGGCCAGCTTCGGCGCCACCCGCACCGAGGCACCCGCAGCCGTGGGCGGCAACCTGAAGCTCGCCTCCTTCAACGTACTGAACTACTTCCCCACCACGGGCGACGCGCTGTCCGGGTGCACGTTCTACGAGGACCGGGCCGGCAACCCGATCACCGTCCGCGGCGGCTGTGACGCCCGCGGTGCCGCCAACGCCGAGAACTTCAAGCGCCAGCAGGACAAGATCGTCGCCGCCATCAGCAAGTCCGGCGCCGACGTGGTCACCCTCATGGAGGTGGAGAACTCCGCACAGTTCGGCAAGGACCGGGACGACGCCCTGGCCAAGCTCGTGGAGGCACTGAACATTCCCGCCCCCGGCATCTGGGACTACGTCCGTACACCCGCCAACGCTCCGCCGCTGGCCGACGAGGACATGATCCGCACCGCATTCATTTACAAGAAGGCCGCGGCCGAACCTGTCGGCGAATCGATCATCCACAACGACACCGTTGCCTTCGCCAGCGCCCGCAAACCGCTGGCCCAGGTGTTCAAGCCGGTGGGCGGCGGCGCCGGCAGCGAGTTCATCGCCATCGCCAACCACTTCAAGTCCAAAGGTTCGGCCGCAACGCCGGACGACACTGACAAGGGCCAGGGCGCCTCCAACCTCGCCCGCACGGCCCAGGCCAAGTCCCTGCTGGACTTTGCCAACTCCCTGCAGGCCACCAAGGGCACGGACAAGGTCTTCCTGATCGGCGATTTCAACTCGTACGGCAAGGAAGATCCCATCAACGTCCTGACCGGGGCCGGCTACGTCAACCAGGATGACAAGGCGAAGAACGCTGACGGCTCGGCCAAGCACTCCTACCTGTTCGGGGGCCTGGTGGGCTCCCTGGACCACATCCTGGCCTCACCCGCCGCCAATGCGGTGGTATCCGGTGCGGACATCTGGAACATCAATTCCGTCGAATCCGTGGCCCTGGAGTACAGCCGCTACAACAACAACATCACCAACTACTACGCTCCGGACCAGTTCCGCGCCAGCGACCACGACCCCGTGGTGGTGGGCCTGAACCTCCCGGCCACACCTGCCAGCGTTGACCTGAACTTCCTGAACATCAACGATTTCCACGGCCGGATCGACACCAACACCGTGCAGGTGGCCGGCACCATCGAGAAGCTCCGCGCCGCGGCCGCCCCGGGCTCCACGGCGTTCCTGTCCGCAGGTGACAACATCGGCGCCTCCCTGTTCGCCTCGGCCGTGGCCAAGGACCAGCCCACCATCGACGTGCTGAACGCGCTGGAGCTGAAGGCATCGGCCGTGGGCAACCACGAGTTCGACGGCGGCTGGGCGGACCTGCGCGAGCGCGTCATTGCCGGCGGCACCAACGCCAAGTTCCCCTACCTTGGGGCCAACGTCTACAAAAAGGGCACCACCGACCCGGTCCTGCCGGAGTACACGGTGCTGGACATGAACGGGATCAAGGTGGCCGTGATCGGCACCGTTACCCAGGAAGTTCCGTCCCTGGTGACGCCGGCCGGCATCGCCGACCTCGACTTCGGGGATCCCGTGGCGGCCATCAACCGGGTGGCGGCGAAGATCACGGCGGACAAGCTTGCCGACGTGATCATCGTTGAGGACCACGACGGCGCCGGCTCAGGTGTTGTGGAAGGCGCCACTTTGGAACAGGAAGTGGCAGCCGGCGGGCCTTTCGCCAAGCTGGTCACCGAAACGTCCCCAGAGGTGGACGCCATCTTCACCGGGCATACCCACAAGGAGTATGCCTGGGACGCACCTGTCCCCGGTGTGGCGGGCAAGACCCGGCCCATCGTGCAGACCGGCAACTATGGCGAGAACGTTGGGCAGATCCAGCTGACCGTGGACACCGCCACCAAGGAGGTCACCGCGTACAAGGCCGCGAACGTCAAGCGCAGCACTGACGCGGCTGCCGACCTGGTTGCCGCCTACCCGCGCGTGGCCGCCGTCGATTCCATCGTCAAGAAGGCCCTGGCGGACGCCGCCGTGGTGGGGAACCAGTCCGTCGGCTCGGTCACCAAGGACATCACCACCGCGTTCACCACCGACGCCACGGGAACCGCCAAGCGCGATGACCGCGGCAGCGAATCCACCCTGGGCAACCTGGTGGCCGACTCGCTGCTTGATTCGCTGAAGTCTTCCGACCTCGGCGGTGCGGAGATCGGCGTCGTGAATGCCGGCGGCCTGCGCAACGAGCTGTACTACGCGCCGGACGGCACCATCACCTACGCGGAGGCCAACGCGGTGCTCCCGTTCGTGAACAACCTGTGGACCACGTCCCTGACGGGGGCCCAGTTCAAGACCCTCCTGGAGCAGCAGTGGCAGACCAACCCGGACGGCACGGTTCCCAGCCGCGCCTACCTGCAGCTGGGCCTGTCAAAGAACGTGAACTACACCTACGATGCCGCCCGTGCCGCGGGTGACCGGATCACCTCGGTGCGGGTGAACGGCGAACTGCTGGACGCGGCGAAGTCCTACCGGGTGGGCACGTTCAGCTTCCTGGCAACCGGGGGCGACAACTTCCGGGTCTTCACTGAAGGCACCAATACCCGGGATTCCGGGCTGGTGGACCGGGACGCATGGATCGGCTACCTGCAGAAGAGCAGCCCCGTCTCCCCGGACTTCGCACGGCGCTCCGTGGCCGTGGTGAACACCACCGCACCCGAGGTCAAGCCCGGAGAGCCCATCACCCTGGCGGTCTCCAAGCTGGACCTGACGTCCCTGGGCAGCCCGGTGAACACGGCCCTGCAGGCGTCCTTCACTGACGCTGCCGGCTTGGTCACCCCGCTCGGGACGATTCCGGTGGCTTCCGGTGCTGCATCAGTGAACCTGGCAGTCCCGGCCGGCGCTGCTGAGGGCACCGCAACCCTGGTGCTCACCGCCGTCGAGTCCGGGACGGTGGTGAAGGTTGCAGTGGTGGTTGGCGCGGACATTCCGGCGCCGCCGGCCTGCGTCCCGCCGGTCAAGCCCACCCACCCCGCCGATGTCAGGGGCCAGGCCAACTACGGCCAGGCCATGGCCGGGTACCGGGCCTGCCTGCGCGGCTAAAGCCCCGGATGCGCTATCACTTTTGGTTCCTATTCCAACGGTTTAGGGACCATAAGTGATAGCGCATCGTCGTTTAAGTCCCGGAGATTAAGCCCGGTTGAGGATGGCGGCCGCGATCTCGTCGGCGTCGCGGAGGGTGCGCTGGCCACTTCGGTATGTTGGGCTGGCCGCCTGGACCGACTCGGCGGCGATTGCCGTGCCCCACTGGGCGGAAGACAACTGCAGTCCCAGCACGTACAGGTTCTCCGTTACGGATCCGTTGGCGGCCACCGGGCGGTACGGATGGGGCTCCACGTCCAGGCCGGTGGACTCGATGGGGGCGCCCTCCGGAGTCATCATGAGCTTGGGCCGGACCAGCCCGTCGGTCAGCAGCTGTTCCAGCACCGGGGAGTCGTTGGCCGAGACCCGGTTGCCGGGTGCCAGGGCTTCCACCATGGTCCGCGCGGTGGCGGGCGGACCGGCAACCCAGGGCGAGGCCGCGGTGAAGACCGCCGCTTTCCGGTCCACGCCGAACTTCGGGTCGGGGCCAACAAAGCTCACGACGCCGGCACGTGCCAGGGCGGCGAGCTGTTCGGCCCGCAGCGCCGGCGGTCCGCTGGCCAGGCCCTCCACAAAGGACTCGAACCAGCCACGCAGCCCGGCGACCCAGGACTCATCGGTGATGCCGCCGTCGGCCACTGCTGTTTTCAGGACCGCCCGTCCGTGGTGCAGTGCACCGATGGCCATCTTGACGGGGTCGTCCTCCCCCAGTGCCGAGCGGCGCGCATCGTCGAGCAGGAACTCCACCACTGCAGCGTCGTGCTCACTGCGGGACGCGAACGAACGGCCTGCCAGCGGAGCCGTAAGTCCAGGCAGGTCCAGGCGGTGCCGGGGGCCCACGTGGATGGCCAGGACGCTCTCCACGCTGTCCTCCCAGTTGGCAGCGCTGTGCGCGTGCGGCTGCAGCGCCTCCTCCAGCGCGGCCAGGAACGCCGGCGCATCCGGCACCGCCCCTGGCTGCGAGCGCACCAGCGTTGAGTAGTAGGCCCACAGGGCGTCCCGGTGCAGCAACGGCCAGAGGTCGTGGTCAAAGGACGGACGGATGCCGGTCTTGGCCAGCCGCCCGATCGCTGCCTCCGTGAGGTAGCGCAGTGTGATGGACGGGGCGTAATAGCCGGGCAGGGCCGCCTTGGCCCGGTACGGGGTCCCGCGCCGGGACGCGGCGATGATCAGCGGTTCCTGGCCGGACGGTTCGTACTCCAGGCCGCTGCCGGTGGGAACGAACTTCCCGCCGCGGCCCTCGGTGAGCTGCCCCATGGTGTCGAAGAAGTTCAGCCCCATCCCGCGGACCAGGACTGGTTCACCGGCGGGGATCCGGGCCCAGTCCACGTCGGCGGGTACGGCCGGAGGGAAGTACTGAAGCCCCAGCTGCGCAGCTGATGCCTGCAGTTCACGCTGTTCCGGGTTGAGGCGGGACGGGATGTGACCCAGCGCCAGCACCACCGAGTTGGCGCGGATAGTCTCCCCGGCGGCCAGGCCGACGTCGTACCTTCCGTCCCCCACTGGACGCACCGACTGTGCGGACGTTTCGTGGAATTCGACCGTGACGCCGTCGGGCGCCTTGTCCAGCAGTTCCGCGAGGGTGCTGCGCAGGTAGCGTCCGTAGAGGGCGCGGCTGGGGAAGTCAGTGGACTCCAGCACCGCCAGTTCCGCCAGTTCATCGGCCGTAAGGTCCTGCAGCGGATCCCGCTGCTGCTTGGCCCGCCACTGGTCGAAGGTGGTGCCGGCAACCGGCGCGGGCAGCGACGGATCCTGGGGAATCAGGGTCGGGTAGAAGGACTGGGTGTTCATGAGGAACAACCGGGACTGGCCCGGCTGCCAGACATGCCCGGGACCGGCCGGGAAGGGGTCCACCACGTCGACGTGCAGCCGCACCGGCCCGCCGACCGCCGCCGTGTGGGCGAGCAGCCGCTCCAGCACGCTGGTGCCACGGGGGCCGCCACCGATGATGACGGCCCGGTTGCTCTGCGAGAATTCCACGGATCCAGCGTACGGGCTGAAGACGGAGCCTGCGCCCACCGTGTGACTTGCCAGCCATGGGCGATGTTGTTTGGATGGGGCGCATGACCACCACAGCAGCTGATCAAGCGCCCTTTCCCGGTCCCGGCGGGGATACTTCCGGCACCGCACCCCGGAAGACCGCGCCGGAACCCGTCGACGAAAACGTTTGGCTGGAGGACATCTACGGCGAAGAGCAGCTGGCCTGGGTCAAGGAGCAAAACTCCCGCACCGAGGACCTGCTGGAGGACGGCGGCTACGCCGAACTGGAAGCCGGGATCCTGGAAGTCCTGGATTCCACGGACCGGATCGCCATGGTGGGCAAGCGCGGCGACTGGTACTACAACTTCTGGAAGGATGGCCGGAACCCCAAAGGCCTCTGGCGGCGCACCTCCTGGGACAGCTACTGCACCGATGACCCGGAATGGGACGTCCTGCTGGATGTGGATGAGCTGTCCCGCACAGAGGGCGTGGAGTGGGTGTTCCACGGCGCAACCTTCCTGCGCCCCGCGGCCGGCGGGCCCTACCGGCTGGCGTTGCTGGCCCTTTCCCCCGACGGCGGCGATGCCAACCGCTACCGCGAGTTCGACGTCGAGGCACGCGGCTTTGTGGATCAGGGCCAGGGCGGGTTTGACCTGCCGACAGCCAAGGGCAACGTGTCCTGGCTGGACGCGGACACGCTGCTGGTAGCCTCCACCGCGGACGGACTGCCCAAGACCGCCTCCTCCTACGCCCGCACGGCAGTGACGCTCAAGCGCGGTGAATCCCTGGCCACAGCGCCGCGCCTCTTTGAGGTACCCGAAGACCACATGATGGCCGTAGCCGCGCACGACTCCACGCCCGGCTTTGAGCGGACCTTCGCTGTGGACTACATCGACTTCTTCAACCGCACCAACTTTGTGCTGCGGGACGAATCCTGGGTTCCCATTGACGTGCCCACCGACGTCAACGTCAGCGCGCACCGGGAATGGCTGCTCTTCCGCCCGCAGCAGGACTGCGTACTGGAAGGCACCACCTATCCCTCAGGGTCGCTGGTTGCCGCCAACTTCGAGGACTACCTTGCCGGCAGCCGGATGCTGACCGTCCTGTTCACCCCGGACGCCCACACCTCGCTGCAGTCCTGGAGCTGGACCCGGAATTTCCTGCTGCTCAACCTGCTCAAGGACGTTTCCTCGGAGATCCGGGTGCTGGATCCGTCCCGGGCCGGCGACAGCCCGGACGGCGGCTGGGCCGCCACTCCCCTGGACGCCTGCCCGCCGCTGCACGACGTCAACGCCTACGCCGTGGACGACGAGGACGAGGCACCTGCCGACGGCGGGGCCGGCGACGACTTCTGGCTCATCGCCACCGGCTTCACCACCCCCACCACGCTGATGCGCGGCACGCTGGAGCGGGGCGGTGCAGAGGACGGCGCTGATCAATCCGGCACGGGGACGCCTGGCGTGGTGAGCCGGCACGCGACAGTCAAGACCTCGCCGTCGTTCTTTGCCGACGGTGACTATGAGGTGGAGCAGCACTTCGCCGTGTCCGACGACGGCACCCGGGTCCCGTACTTCCAGGTGGCGCCGCGGGGGCTGCCTTTGGACGGGCAGAACCCCACGCAGCTGTCCGGCTACGGCGGGTTTGAGGTTTCACGGACACCCGCTTACAGCGGCACGGTGGGCAGGGCATGGCTGGAGCGGCGGACCACGCTTTCGGACGGAAGCGACGGGAAGGCCCCGCATTCGCGCGGCGGCGTCTACGTGGTGGCGAACATCCGCGGCGGCGGCGAGTATGGGCCGGCATGGCACCGGGCCGCGTTGAAGGAAAACCGGCACCGGGCCTACGAGGACTTCGCAGCCGTGGCCCGGGACCTCATCTCCCGCGGCGTCACCTCCCCGCGGCGGCTGGGCTGTGTGGGCGGCTCCAACGGCGGCCTCCTGGTGGGAAACATGCTCACCCGCTACCCGGAACTGTTCCGTGCCGTCTCCTGCGGTGTGCCCCTGCTGGACATGCGGCGCTACACCAAGCTCTCCGCCGGACATTCCTGGATTGCGGAGTACGGGG
Organism: Arthrobacter sp. E1SS-5; assembly: GCF_057073715.1. NCBI lineage: Bacteria > Bacillati > Actinomycetota > Actinomycetes > Micrococcales > Micrococcaceae > Arthrobacter > Arthrobacter sp. E1SS-5. The sequence continues at coordinate 694,162 of NZ_CP172703.1, read as the reverse complement.
ACCCGGATGTTCCCGAACAGTGGGAGTACATCAGGACGTTCTCGCCCTACCATCTGCTCAAGGATGCCGTGGAGTACCCCGAGACCTTCATCTGGACGGCCACCTCGGACGATCGTGTGGGTCCGGTCCAGGCACGCAAGATGGCCGCGCGGATGCTGGCCATGGGCATCCCCAACGTCTGGTTCCACGAGGCGCTGGAGGGTGGCCACGCCGGCGCCTCCGACAACCGGCAGGCCGCCGCGCTGCAGGCCCGCAGCCAGCATTTCCTTTGGAAGGCGTTGGCAGGCTGAACGCTTTGGATTCCGCTCTGACCGTCCGAAGGGCCGGCGCCGGCGACGTTGAGCGGCTTGCCCAGGTGCACGTCCTTTGCTGGCAGGAGACGTACCGGGGCATGCTGTCCGACGCCTTCCTGGCTGGAGTGGATCCGGCGGGCCGGCTGCGGTTGTGGCGCCACCTGCTGGACCGCCCGGAGCCTGCCGGGGCGTGGGTGGCGTGCGACGGCGGGACGGTGGTTGGATTCTCCGGCTCCCGCCGGTTGCCCGCTCCCGGTTCGCCGGAAGGCCACGCGCCGCCGTCGTCCGGAGACCTGGAACTGTGGGGTCTCTACCTGCTGGCCTCACACCAGGGTCTTGGGCTGGGCGGCCGTTTGCTGGAGGCGGCCATTGGCACCAGCGCGGCGAGCCTGTGGGTGGCCGCCGGCAACAGTAGGGCCATCGGCTTCTACCGGCGTTTTGGCTTTGAACCCGACGGCGCCGAGGACGTCCTGGCTGACTGGGAGAACCTGCCCGAGATCCGCATGGTCCGCCCGGCGCAGCCTTTCGCATAGGGCCGGCGGGGCTTTAGCGATTGGTTTGCGTACTGACGGGAACCGTTTTGCGCTGCATGGCCGGATCTGCGTATCCTTGGTGGGCTAGCAATAGCAATTGGAGACGTGCCAGAGCGGCCGAATGGACTTCACTGCTAATGAAGGGTCGGGGTTAAACTCGACCGGGGGTTCAAATCCCCCCGTCTCCGCGTTTGGCCCCGGTCCTCGGACCGGGGCCTTTTGCGTTTCCGCCAATTTCACGGGAACGCGCTGTCCAGCACACGGACGTGCAGGGCGCCAGCGCTTGCCGCGGTGGCAGGATTAGCCCATGGCGGCACGCAGCAATTCACACCAGCCGGACGGCACCCATTCGGGATGGAACCCCCGCCTGGCACTCCTGGTGGCGGCAACCTTCTTCATGGAATTCCTTGATGGCACGGTCCTCACCACGGCCATTCCCAGTATCGCGGCCGACTTCGCCATTCCCGCTGCCGACGTCAACATCACCATGACGGCCTACCTCCTGACCGTGGCCGTTGGAATTCCCATCAGCGGGTGGCTGGCTGAACGGTTCGGTGCCCGGCGGATTTTCTGTGCCGCCATCGCCGTGTTCACGCTTGCTTCGCTGGCCTGCGCCCTGAGCCAGGACCTGGTTACGTTGACCTTGAGCCGAATCGCCCAAGGCGCCGGCGGGGCCATGATGGTCCCGGTAGGAACCCTGGTGGTCCTGCGCGGCACACCGAAGTCGGAGCTGCTGCGGGCCACCGCGTTCCTGGTGTGGCCGGGGCTCCTCGCACCGGTCCTTGCACCACTGGTGGGCGGCGCGCTCACCACCTATCTGTCATGGCACTGGATCTTCCTGGTGAACATCCCCCTCGGGGCAGCAGCGTTTGCCGCCGCCCTGCGCCTGGTTCCGGTAACACCCGGGGACCCCGGACGACGGCTGGACTGGACCGGCATGGCACTGACCACCATCGGGGTGGGCGCTCTGGTGGCCGGGCTGGAGCTGGCCAGCAGCCATCCGGAGCTGCCCTGGGCCGGAATCAGCGCGCTGGCCGGAGCCGCAGCACTCACCGCCGCCGTGCTCTGGATGCGCCGGGCCCTCCACCCCCTGTTCAATCTCCAGGTCTTCCATGCCCGGACGTTCCGCGCCATGGCCACCGGCGGGTTTGTATACCGGGTGACCATCAGCTCGGTCCCGTTCCTGCTGCCACTGATGTTCCAGACGGGGTTCGGCTGGTCACCACTGCAGGCCGGTGCCATGGTGGCAGCGGTGTTCATCGGCAACATCGGGATCAAACCCGCCACCACCCCGCTGATCCGGAAGTTCGGATTCAAGGCAATGCTGGTGTTCGCCTCCGTGGCATCCGCCATCACTTTCGCCCTCTGCGCCTTCCTGACGCCGGAGACCCCCGAGGTATTGATGTTCGTACTGCTGGTGGGCAGCGGCGCCTTCCGTTCCATCGGGTTCTCCGCTTACGCGTCGGTCCAGTACGCGGACATCCCGCCGGCACAACTCACGTCCGCCAATACGGTTTCGGCCACAATCGTGCAATTGGGCACCGGTTCGGGCATCGCCCTGGCAGCCCTGCTCATCCGGACCTTCAGCGGCCCGGCCCTGGTCCCCCAGGATCCGGCCGCACCCTTCCGCGGCGCGTTCCTGGCGATGGCCGTCCTGATGCTCGCCAGCACCGCGGACAGCCTGCTGCTCCCCCGGCACGCCGGGGCGGCCGTGAGCCAGCGGGATCAAGCTCCCAAACCCGGTGCCGCAGCAGACGGGCCCGTCCAGCCAACCGCCGCCGGCACCGACGCCGTGTCCAAGCCTGCCCAAGCCGGCAGCACCCAGCCCGCGGTCAGCCTGCCTGCGCCAGAACCAGGGGAAGCACCGCGCCCGCCCCGGCCTGCCGAAGGGCGCGCCCCGCGACGGTAAGGGTCCACCGGCTGTCGGCAAGGTCATCAATCAGCATCACGCTCTGGCCCTGGACCGACTGCAGGGCCGCCCCAAGTTCAGGACCCACCACCAGCCGTTCCCAAACCCCGGCCAGCCGGTAGGCGCTGTTGCCGCCGCGCCCGCCGGTAGGGCCGCCGTGCGCCAACTGCAGCTCGCCCAGGTAGGGGATGCGCCCAATGTCGGAGATTCCCCGGGCCAGTGAGCCCACGAGTTGCGGCTTGCTCCGGGACGGGACGGCAACGATGGCGGCAGGCCGGCCTGCTCCACTCCAGCCTGGGTTCCGGCTGTCGCCAGTCCCCCATTCGCGCAGGACCTGTACGCATGCCTGGAGCATAGGGGGGTCCACCGGCCGGTCCTCCGCCCCGGCGGCAAACAGCTCCCGCAAGGCACCGCCCCACCCGAGATCCGTGAGCCGGGCCAGGACCCGTCCGTCCGACAAGCCTTCGCCCGGCTTGAGTTTGCCTTTCACCGGGACTCCCAAACGGTCCATGCCGCTGGGCCACTGAAGCCGCGGTTCCAGGACGCCTCCTGCCCTGCTCAGGGTCTGGCTTGCAGCTGCCGTGGCGTCCGCGGCCACATCTGCGGGGAACCACTGGCCTGCGCAGTTGTCACACCGGCCGCAGGGGCGGGCTGTCTCGTCGTCCAGGACGGAGGTGATGTATTCCATCCGGCAGCCTGCGGTGTCCTGGTAGATGACCATGGAGTCCTGTTCGTCCACGCGGGCCTCCGCAATGCGGCTGTAGCGCTCCGCGTCGTAAACCCACGGTTGGCCGGTGGACCGCCAGCCTCCACCGACCCGTTCCACCGCGCCGTCCACTGACAGCACTTTCAGCAGCAGCTCCAGCGGCGTGCGGCGCAGATCGACACGGGCTTCCAGCGCCACCGTTGACAGGGCTGTGCCGGCTTCGGCCAGGGCCGTCAGCACGGCCGCAGCCTTTTCTTCAGAGGGCATGGAGGCGGTGGCGAAGTACTGCCAGATCTCACGGTCCTCGGAGCCCGGCAGCAACAGGACATCGGCGTTGGCAGCGCCACGGCCGGCACGGCCCACCTGCTGGTAGTAGGCCACGGGCGATGACGGCGCTCCAAGATGGACCACGAAGCCAAGGTCGGGCTTGTCAAAGCCCATCCCGAGGGCCGATGTGGCCACCAGCGCCTTGACCTGGTTGTCCTTCAACAGTTGCTCTGCCCGCTCGCGGTCCGCAGGATCGGTCCGCCCGGTATAGGCGAGCACATTGTGTCCCGCCTCAGACAGCAGCCGGGCGGTGTCCTCCGCCGCGGAAACGGTCAGGCTGTAGATGATGCCGCTGCCGGGAAGATCGGCCAGGTGGGTCAGCAGCCAGCCCAGGCGCGCTTTGGAGTCCGGCAGCGACAAGACCCCCAGCCGCAGCGAGTCACGGCCCAGGGAGCCGCGGATGGTCAGGACCCCCGCGCCGAGCTGTTCTTCGATATCGTGCACCACCCGCGAGTTTGCCGTGGCTGTGGTGGCCAGGACGGGTACCGACTCCGGCAGCCGGGTGATGAGGTCCGCGATGCGGCGGTAATCGGGCCGGAAGTCGTGGCCCCAGTCGGAAATGCAGTGGGCTTCGTCGATGACCAGCAGCCCGGTCCGGCGGAGGAGTTCGGGCAGTTGGGTCTCCCGGAAGGCAGGGTTGGTGAGCCGTTCCGGGGAGACCAGGAGGACATCAACCTCATCGGCGGCCAACTGCCCGCGGACGGTGTCCCACTCCAGCTGGTTGGCGGAGTTGATGGCGACGGCGCGGACCCCGGCACGGGCGGCAGCGGCCACTTGGTCCCGCATCAGGGCAAGCAGGGGCGAAACGATCAGGGTGGGGCCCGCGCCCCGGCGCCGCAGCAGGAGGGATGCCACGAAGTACACGGCCGATTTGCCCCAGCCGGTGCGCTGGACCACCAAGGCCCGCCGCCCGCCGTCGACCAGTGCCTCGATGGCTTCAAACTGGCCGTCGTGGAAGACGGCGCCCGGGTTGCCCACCAGGCCGCGAAGGACCTCAAGCGCCTCGGCGTGCGTGGCGGTCCCCGGCCCGTCCGGACCTGCGGTATCTGCGACTGCGGTAGCGGAAACTGTGGAGGGGTACTGGTTATTGGCCATTGATTCAGTATCCCAGCACCCTCCGACACCCCGCACGGCACTTGAGCGCTATGTGGAAACGGGCCCGGCATCCACTGCAAAGCAAGGCTGTTACGCAAGTTCTGCCAAAGTCCCCTTGGCCACATGCGCCGCACACGTAAGATAAAGCCCGTGACTAGCGAACAGACAACGACATTTGATCTCTCGGCCTCCTTCAAGGCCTACGACGTCCGTGGGATCGTAGGCGAGTCGATTACCGCCGAAATCGTCGAAGCCGTGGGGGCCGCGTTCGTGGATGTCCTGCAGCTGGAAGGCCAGACCATCGTGGTGGGCGGCGACATGCGCCCCTCATCCCCCGAGTTCACCAAGGCCTTCGCCAACGGAGCGGCAACGCGGGGCGCCAACGTTGAGTTGCTGGACCTGATTTCCACGGACGAGCTGTACTTCGCCTGCGGTTTCCTCAACCGCGCCGGGGCAACCTTCACCGCCAGTCACAATCCTGCCGAGTACAACGGCATCAAGATGGCCAAGGCAGGCGCCGTGCCCATCTCCTCCGAAACCGGCCTCAAGGACATCCAGGCCCTCGCCGAGCAGTACCTGAACTCCGGCTCCATTCCCGCCGCCGGCACCAAGGGCCTCATCAGTGTCCGCGACGTGCTCCGGGACTACTCGGAGTACCTCCGCAAGCTCGTTGACCTCTCCGCATCCCGTCCGCTGAAGGTTGTGGTGGACGCCGGCAACGGCATGGCCGGGCTGACCACGCCTGCGGTCCTGGGTGACGCATTGCTGCCCAAGCTGCCGTTCGACGTCGTTCCGCTCTACTTCGAACTGGACGGTTCCTTCCCCAACCACCCGGCAAACCCGTTGGAGCCGGAAAACCTCCGGGATCTGCAGGCCGCCGTCATCGAGCACGGCGCGGACATCGGCCTGGCGTTCGACGGCGACGCCGACCGCTGCTTCGTTATCGATGAGAAGGGCGAGCCCGTGTCGCCGTCGGCGATCACCGGCATGGTGGCCCGCCGCGAGATCGCCCGGGCCAAGGCCCAGGGCGAGGAAAGTCCCAGCATCATCCACAACCTGCTCACCTCGCGCGCTGTTGCGGAGCTGGTGGAGCACGACGGCGGACGCGCCGTCCGCACGCGCGTGGGCCATTCCTTCATCAAGGCGGTCATGGCCAAGGAAGGCGCGGTGTTCGGCGGCGAGCACTCGGCGCACTTCTACTTCCGCGACTTCTGGAACGCAGACACGGGCATGCTGGCCGCAATGCACGTCCTGGCAGCCCTGGGCGAGCAGGACGGCCCGCTCTCCGAGCTGGCACGCGAATACGAGCCCTACGTCAGCTCGGGCGAGATCAATTCCGAGGTGGAGGACAAGCCCGCAGCAGTGGAGCGGGTCCGCCAGGCCTTCGCGGACGAGGACCTCACCATCGACACCCTGGACGGCAGCACGTTCACAGCCAACGACGGCAGCTACTGGTTCAACCTGCGCCCGTCCAACACCGAACCGTTCCTGCGGCTCAACGCCGAGGCCACGGACCGGGCAACCATGGAACGCGTCCGCGACCGCGTTCTGTCCCTGGTGCGGGCCTAGGACCGGATGACCGACTACACGGGGCAGGCAGCGGACGGCGACGGCGGCCAGGACAGCTGGCGCAATTCCGTCTCCGAAGCCACGGCAACTGACCTGGAGAATCTCCTGGGCACGGGCGTCAGCGCGGCCCAGGAGCAACTCCAGCGCAACGGCGGTTTCCTGCCCTTCGCACTGACCGTCCAGAACGACGGCGAGGTGCGGCTGGTTGCCGTCTCACCGGCGGATGCCGGGGAAGGCACGGACGGAGACTTCGACGCCGACGCCATGATCAGTGACCTGCAGGCGCTCCTGCGCCAGAACCGTGACGACTTCCGTGCCGCCGCCGTGGTTTGCGACATCCTCCTGGTGGAGGAGGATTCGGACGCCATCCACGTCGCCGCCGAACACCGTGACGGTTCCCTCTTCGCGGCCGTGCTGCCGTACTCCGCCAACGCAACCACCCAGTCCTGGGAATTCGGCGAGCTGGGCGCGGACGCCAGCGAGCCCACTATCTGGGTGGACTAGACCGGAACTGCAGCCATGAAGATCAATGCCTTCGCCGACGTCAGCCTGCGCGCGCTGATGGTGCTCGCAGCCGTGCCTGATGGCACGCTGCTGACCACCCAGAGCATCGCGGATTCTGTGGGGACGCCGTACAACCACGTGAGCAAGGCCATGGCCAAGCTGCGGAGCATGGGCCTGATCGAGGTGGTCCGGGGCCGCTCGGGTGGTTCACGGCTGAGCCACGCGGGGCGGATCGCCACGGTCGGCCAGATCCTCCGGCAACTCGACAGCCGCACCGATCCCGCAGACTGCGTGTCTCCCGCCGGAAACTGCCCCCTCATTAACGAGTGCCGGCTGCGCGGCGCCTTGGCCCGCGCGCGCGAGGCGTTCTACGCCGAGCTCGATTCGGTGGTCATCGGGGAACTTCCCCAAGCCCGGCAGATGGCGCCCGTTTTCCAGATGATCGGCCTCCGGGCAGGGCTTTAGCCCCGAAAATGCGGGGGTTCACTCCCGGTTTGATTCAAACTTCTACGCGGTGTAGAACTGAGGCAGAAATACTTGTATTTCAAATACGAGTTTTCCTTCGGCCGGACGAAGGCCCCGGCCATAACCTCAGGAGTACAGATGCTCTCGGACAAGTCCCGCCCCGTCATCGAGGCCACCCTGCCGCTGGTCGGCTCCCGGATCGGATCCATCACCCCCAACTTCTACGCCCGCCTTTTCGCCGCGCACCCCGAACTGATGGATGGCTTGTTCAGCCGCTCAAACCAGCGGTCCGGCAACCAGCAGCAGGCCCTTGCCGGGAGCATCGCCGCTTTCGCCACCCACCTGGTGAACAACCCCGGAACCCTGCCGGAGACCGTCCTTTCCCGCATCGCCCACCGGCACGCCTCCCTGGGCATCACCGAACCGCAGTACCAGGTGGTTTACGAGCACCTGTTCGCGGCCATAGCAGAGGACCTGGCTGAGGTCATCACGCCGGAGATCGCCGAAGCCTGGACGGAGGTTTACTGGCTGATGGCGGATGCACTGATCAAGCTTGAGAAGGGCCTCTACGCCGCCCAGGCCAATGACAGGATGTGGACGCCCTGGCGTGTTGCCGCGAAGACTCCCGCGGGAAGCGGGTCCATGACCTTCACCCTGGAGCCTACGGATGACACCCCCGTGACCCCCGCCCTTCCTGGCCAGTACATCAGCGTCAAGGTTGCCGTTGCGGACGGCCTGCGGCAGGTCCGCCAGTACTCCCTCTCCGGCGACGCCGGCACCAGCCGCACCTTTACCACCAAGCTGGACGGTGGCGGCGAAGTCTCTCCCGTGCTGCACAACACCGTCCAGGTGGGTGACGTCGTCGAAATCTCCAACCCCTACGGTGAGATCACGCTCAAGGAGGGCGACGGCCCGGTGGTCCTGGCCTCTGCCGGCATCGGCTGCACGCCCACCGCTTCCATCCTCCGCTCCCTCGCCGAGTCCGGCTCCGACCGGCAGGTCCTGGTGCTGCACGCCGAGAGCACCCTGGACAGCTGGGCCCTGCGCAGCCAGATGACGGACGATGTGGAACGCCTCGACGGCGCCGAACTGCAGCTCTGGCTGGAAAAGCCTGTGGACGGGGCCAAGGAAGGCTTCATGTCCCTGCGTGAAGTGGACCTTCCCGCCAATGCGTCCCTGTACCTGTGCGGCCCGCTGCCGTTCATGAAGAACATCCGTAATGAGGCCATCAACGCCGGCATCCCGGCCACCCGCATCCACTACGAGGTCTTCGGCCCGGACATCTGGCTCGCCAGCTGATTCCCCACCTGGTTCCATTGCTCCGTACTTGTCGTTTTGGAGGTTGAAAATGACAAGTAGGCAGCAGTCGATGGGACGGCCCAGGTTCAAGGTCTGTTATTACGGCGACGGCCCCGCACCTTTCACTAAAGGTGCGGGGCCGTCGTCGTATGGAAGGTGCGGCGGCTGCTAGTGCCTGGACATCCGGTCCTTCAGGGAATCGAGCTCGGAGCGCAGGGCATCCGGCAGCGAGTCGCCGAACTTGGCGTACCACTCCTCGATGGAGGCGAGCTCCGCATCCCACTCTTCGCGGTCGACGCGGACGGCGTCTTCGACGTGGGCGTGGGTCAGGTCCAGGCCAGTGACGTCCAGGGCGTGCCCGGCGGGGACGTATCCGATGGGGGTCTCGACGGCGTCGGCCTTGCCCTCAATGCGCTCGATGGCCCATTTGAGGACGCGGGCGTTGTCACCGAATCCGGGCCAGGCGAAGCCGCCGTCGGCCGTGCGGCGGAACCAGTTCACCAGGAAGATGTGGGGCAGGCGTTCCGGGTTGGCCTTGCCGGAGACGCTGATCCAGTGCTTCAGGTAGTCGCCTGCGTCGTAGCCGATGAACGGCAGCATGGCCATGGGGTCGCGGCGGAGCACACCCACCTGGCCGGCGGCCGCGGCAGTGGTCTCGGAGGACAGCGTTGAGCCCATGAAAATTCCGTTGGTCCAGCTGCGGGCCTGGGTGACCAGCGGAACGGTGGTCTTGCGGCGCCCGCCGAAGAGGATGGCGGAAAGTTCCACACCCTCCGGGCTGTAGTACTCCTCGGCAAGCATGTCGATCTGCGCGATGGGCGTGCAGAACCGGGAATTCGGGTGCGCAGCCGGCTTGTCCGAATCCGGCGTCCAGGAGTTGCCCTGCCAGTCGGTCAGGTGCGCCGGAACCTCGTCCGTCATTCCTTCCCACCACACGCCGCCGTCGTCGGTCAGGGCGACGTTGGTGAAGATGCTGTGGCCCTTGGCGATGGCGCGCATGGCGTTGGGGTTGGTGCCCCAGCCCGTGCCGGGGGCAACGCCGAAGAGGCCCGCTTCCGGGTTGGTGGCGCGGAGTTCGCCTTCCTTGCCGATCCGCATCCAGGTGATGTCATCGCCCAGGGTTTCCACTTCCCATCCTTCGATGGTGGGATCGAGCAACGCAAGGTTGGTCTTGCCGCAGGCGGAGGGGAAGGCGGCGGAAACGTAGTAGTTCTTCTTTTCCGGCGAGGTCAGCTTGAGGATGAGCATGTGCTCGGCCAGCCAGCCCTCGTCACGGGCCATCACCGAGGCGATGCGCAGCGCGTAGCACTTCTTCCCCAGCAGGGCGTTTCCGCCATAGCCGGAGCCGAAGGACCAGATGGAGCGCTCTTCGGGGAAGTGGACGATCCATTTGTCGGGGTTGCACGGCCACGCGACGTCGTCCTGGCCAGGTTCCAGCGGGGCGCCCAGGGAGTGCAGTGCCGGGACGAAGAAGGCGTTGGTCTCGGTGATCTTGTCCAGCACGGCGGTACCGATATTGGCCATGATGCGCATGGAGGCGACAACATAGGCGCTGTCCGTGATCTCCACGCCGAACTTCGGGTCCTCGGCGTCGAGGTGGCCCATGACGAACGGGATGACGTACATGGTGCGGCCCCGCATGGAACCGGCGAACAGCCCGCGCAGCTTGTCCTTCATCTCGCGGGGGTCCATCCAGTTATTGGTGAAGCCGGCGTCGCGCTTGTTTTCGGAGCAGATAAAGGTCTGCTCCTCGACGCGGGCAACGTCAGCAGGATCCGAGAACGCGGCGAAGGAGTTCGGGAACAGGTCCTGGTTGAGCCGGGTCAGCGTTCCAGCAGCAACGAGCTCGTCGGTGAGACGGGTGTTTTCCTCTTCGGACCCGTCAACCCAGTAAATGCGGTCCGGCTGCGTAAGCTCAGCAACCTCTTCGACCCATGCCAGCAAGCCGGCATGTGTGGTGGGTGCTTTCTCAAGCAGCGGCTTCTGCGCCAGATCGCCCATTGCAGTTCCCTTCCTCGGGTTCATCGGTGTGTCCTAAATGCTATGGTCCGGACCAGTGGAGTTTTTGGGGAGCCTGACTGACATTTCCGGTCACCAAAAGTGAATTCCGCGGGAAATCAAGGAATTATTGCCGCAAAAACCCAAATTAAGTGACAAAGGTCACCTATACCGGTCTAGTTGCCGAGATTACATGCGCTTCGATTTGGCATCAGGCTCCTGCTCGCGTAAAGTAATTCGAGGTTCAGGGAGAGCGGTTCTTCTCCCGGGATACGGAATGCGCCCATAGCTCAGCTGGATAGAGCGTCTGTCTACGGAACAGAAGGTCAGGGGTTCGAATCCCTTTGGGCGCACCAACAAGGTCCGCACCGGTTCGCCGGTGCGGACCTTTTTTGTGCTGTCAGCCGGGTCATCCCCGGCTAGGCTTTGCACATGATGCCCGAGGCCGCTGAGCGCGAATTTGATGTTGTTGTTATCGGCGCAGGCGCCGTGGGGGAAAACGCGGCGGGCCGCGTCGTAGAGGACGGGCTCACGGCCGTGCTCGTGGAAGCGGAACTGGTGGGCGGTGAATGCTCCTACTGGGCGTGCATGCCATCAAAGGCCCTGCTCCGCCCCGGCACCGCACTGCATGGAGCGCAAACTACCCCTGGCGCCAAGGAAACGGTGACCCGAACCCTGGATGCCGCCGCCGTCCTGGAACGCAGGAACTACTTCACTTCCAACTGGCAGGATGATAGCCAAGTTTCATGGGTCAAGGACACCGGCATCGAGCTGGTGCGCGGCCACGGGTGGCTCACGGGACCAAAGACGGTGGAAGTGGCCGGCCTGGACGGGACGCAACACCTGCTGCGGGCGCGGCATGCCGTGGTGCTGGCCACCGGCTCAGCCCCCAATACCCCGCCGATCGAAGGCCTGCAGGACGTGCAGGTATGGGGAACCCGTGAGGCGACCTCGGCAAGTGAGGTGCCGGACCGGCTGACGGTACTGGGCGGCGGTGTGGCCGGGACCGAACTGGCCCAGGCCTTTGCCCGGCTGGGCTCCAGCGTCACACTGGTGGCGCGCAGCGGATTGCTGGGCAGCTTTCCGAAAGAGGCCTCCGAACTGGTGGCGGCGGGGCTGCGGGCGGACGGCGTGGAACTTCGACTGCATACCGCTACGGAACGGATCAGCGGGAACGATGACGGCACCATCACCGTCAGCCTGGGCGATGGATCCACGGTCACGTCGGAGAAGGTGCTGGTCTCCACCGGCAGGCACCCTGCACTGGAGGGCCTTGGCCTGGAAAACGTCGGCTTTGAACCGGACGAACACGGGCACCTGTCCCTGGAGGCGGACATGTCCGGCCTGGTCCGGCAAACACCCGGCGACGAGCCCTGGCTCTACGCCGTTGGAGACGCGGCGGGCAAGAACCTCTTCACCCACCAGGGCAAGTACGAGGCACGTGCCACCGGCGCTGCCATCGCGGCCCGCGCCAAGGGCGAACTCAAGGGCTCCCCCGGCGACTGGAGCCGGTACGCCCAGACGGCAAACCAGCATGCCGTGCCCAGCGTGGTCTTCACCGACCCGGAGCTGGCCAGCGTCGGACGCACGCTGCAGGCGGCCCGCAGGGACGGATACAACGCTTCCTCGGTGGAACTGCCCATCCAGGTGGCAGGGTCCTCACTGCACTCGGAAAACTATGAAGGCTGGGCGCAGCTGGTGGTGGACGAGGACCGCAAGGTCCTGCTGGGCGCCACCTTCGCGGGCCCGGACGTGGCCGAACTGTTGCACGCGGCCACCATCGCAGTGGTGGGCGAGGTGCCGCTGGACCGGCTCTGGCATGCGGTTCCCTCCTACCCCACCATCAGCGAGGTGTGGCTCCGCCTGCTGGAGAAGTATGGCCTCTGATTCCTATTTGAACTGACCAGTCAGTTCGGTTAGCCTTATTGCAGACTTCTTCTGCGAAAGGCAAGCCTTGCTCTCAGCACGCCAGCTCCATGCCAAAGGACGCCGGGACCCGCTGCTTCCGCCCACCTCGCTGGCGGTCGCCCGCGGTGAACTCCTGCTCGTCGTCGGCGAGCGCCAGGACCAGCGGACCGCCCTGTCCCTCCTGCTCAGCGGCAGGATGAAGGCCACGGGCGGAGACGTCACCTGGGACAACAGCCCGCGGACCAAGCAGCTACGGCTGGCAGCGGCCCTGGTGGATTCCCCCGGGGTGAACGAGCCCGAGGAACACCTCAGCGTGCGCGACCTGGTGACCGAGGACCTGGCCCTGATACCCCGCCTCTACCGGGGGGCGTTGCTCAGCGGACCGTGGCTGAAGGTCAACCGGTTCGAGGACATCGCGGACCTGTGGACGGAGCAGCTGGAACCCCGGCGGCGGCTTGAGCTGTTGACGGCACTGGCCCTGGCCAATCCGCGCACCGACCTGCTGGTGGTGGACTCCCCGGACCGCCACAGTGCAGACGCGCTCACCTGGTTGCCGCGCCTCCAGGAGCTGGCGTACGACGCCGGGCGGCCGCTCGCCGTCGTTGCGGCAGTCAGCGCCGTCCCCGCCTGGTGGGACGGCCCGGTTGCCGCAATCGGCAATGACGCGCCCGCCCCTGCCCCTGCCGGCCCTTTCGACGGCTCCGACCCGATCGACGACGACCACGCCGACGACGACACTGCCTCCGCCGGCAGTCATCCCGGCAAGCACTCCGCAGAAGCCGGGCAGGACCCGGAACACACCCAAACCACACTCGAAACCGAGGTTGCCAAGTGACTGTCCTGCGGCTGGCCCGCTCCGAACTGAAGCGCATGACCGGCGGACTGCTGCCAAAGCTGACCATCCTGGCTCTGGCCATGGTTCCGCTCCTTTACGGCGCGGTCTACCTCTACGCGAACTGGGATCCCTACGGGCACCTGAACAACCTGGATGCCGCCCTGGTGGTGGAAGACTCCGGCGCCACAGCTGCGGACGGCGCCCGGCTGGAGGCCGGGGCCAAAGTGGCGGACAGCTTGGTGGACGGCAACGTGTTCCACTGGATTCCGGTGGACAGCTCCGCGGAGGCCGATGCAGGCGTCAGGAGCGGGCAGTACGCCTTTGCACTTCGGATCCCCAAGGACTTTTCCGCCAACCTGGTGTCCCCGGGCAGCTTCGACTCCGCCAGCCAGGCGATGCTGAACGTCACCACGAACGATGCGAACAACTACCTCCTGAGCACCATCGTGGACAAGCTGACCACTGCCGTGCACTCCACGGTGGCCAAGGAGGTGGGCGAGGAGACCGCCAACCAGTTGCTGACAGGTTTCGGCACCATCCACTCCAAGATGGTCCAGGCCGCGGACGGCGCCTCCCAACTGGCCGACGGCGTGGCTACGCTCAGGGACGGAACGGTCACCCTCCACGACGGGACTTCGGCCCTGAGCAGCGGTGCGGACCAGCTGTACGCCGGCCAGCTGAAGCTCCGCGACGGCGCCAACCAGCTAACAGACGGCGCGGGGCAACTGAGCAGCGGCCTGGCAGCCCTCAAGGACAAGACAGCCAGCCTGCCCGCAGACACCCAACGGCTCGCTTCCGGCGCCGCCCAGGTAGCGGCCGGAAACGCGCAGCTCAACGCCAAGGTCCAGGACGTGGCCGCCCAGCTGGACGCCGCAGACCAAGGCCTCCGCTCCCGGGTAGTAGAGTCCAACAGCAGGCTGGTGGCCTCCGGCGTCCTGACCCAGGACCAGGCCAATAAGGTCCTGGCAGACTTCGATGCGGCAGCGGCTTCCAGCACCGTGGCAACGGCCAAGAGCAAAATCCAGACAGACGCCGCCCAGGTCCAGCAGCTGGCCGACGGTTCACAGGCAGTCAGTGCGGGCGCCGCCCAGCTCGCGGCGGGCATGCCGGCACTCACAGGTGCCATCGGGCAGGCCTCGGCAGGGGCTGACCAGCTGCACAGCGGCGCCGCAGCGCTGGCAGCCGGTGAGCAGTCCGCCGTCGACGGCGCCGCAGGCCTTGCCGATGGCGCTCACAAGGTGGACGCCGGCGCCGCCCAGGTCTCCGACGGTGCGGCGCAGGCAGGCACGGGCTCGCGGACGCTGGCCGACGAGATCGGAAAGGGCGCGGGGCAGGTCCCCAACCCCAACGATGCCCAGAAGGGCAACCTGTCCCAGGTGATGGCCGATCCCGTAGCGGTCAGCAACGTCTCCCAGGCCAAGGCCGGGTCCTACGGCGCCGGCCTGGCACCGTTCTTCCTCACGCTGGCCATGTGGATCGGAATCTTCATGCTGGTCCAGGCCATGCGTCCCATCACGCAGCGGGCACTGGCGTCCAATGCGCCGTCGTGGAAGATTGCCTTGGGCGGCTGGCTGCCCTTCTTCCTGGTCTCTGTGGTCCAGGCGTCGCTGTTGACCCTGGTGGCGGACGTGGCACTGGGGCTCAATCCGGCCCATCCGGTCCTGATGTGGCTGCTGATGCTGGCCGCGGCCATGGCGTTCAGCGCCCTGATCCAGGGCATCGTGGCGCTGCTGGGCTCCCCCGGTAAGCTGGTGGTGCTCATCCTCCTGGTGCTGCAGCTGGTGTCGTCGGGCGGCACGTTCCCGTGGCAGACCACGCCGCAGCCGCTTCACGTGGTGCACCAGGTCCTGCCTATGGGGTACGTGGTGACCGGCATGCGGCACCTCATCTATGGTGGGGACCTGTCCATGATCCTCCCCACCCTGGCGGGCCTTGTGGGTTACACCCTACTGGGGGCGGTCCTGTCCACGCTCGCGGTGCGCAAGAACAAGTACTGGACGCTTAAGACGCTGAAACCGGAGATTGCAGTATGACCACTGAACCCAAGGCCGCTGCCAAAAGCCTCCGCCCGGCCAGGACGAATGCCACCCGCCAGAAGCTCTTCGATGCCTCCATGGAACTGATCGGCGAGCGCGGGGCGGCAAGCGTCACGGTCGATGAGATCGCGGCAGCCGCAGGGGTTTCCAAGGGCACCGTGTACTACAACTTCGGCAGCAAGTCCGAGCTGATCGCGCAGCTCCTGCGGCACGGCGTGGACATCCTCAAGGCGAGACTGCTCGAGGCCGCCGACGCCGAAGGAGCGGGCAGCGACCCGCTGCTGGCCATGGAGGCGATGATCGGGCAGGCCATGGATTTCATGGCGGAGTACCCTTCCTTCGCCCGCCTCTGGGTAAGTGAAAACTGGCGGATCCCCAGCGAGTGGCAGGGCACCTTTTCCGTCCTGCGCGGGGAGCTTCTGGCAGTCATCGGCCAGGCCGTGGAGAAGGTGGCCGGGGCTTACCCGGTGGATGATTCGGTGTCCCGGGGCAGCCTGGAGACGGCCATCTTCGGCGCCTGCTTTGTGGTGGGCCTGGACCGGCAGACGTACAACCCCGAGCGCACCCGTGACCAAAGTGTTGCCGCAATCATGGCCATCATGCGCGGCTACGTCCTGAAGGGGCCTGCTCCTCGGGGATGATGGAGCACATGCGTCATACGGGAAAGAGCGGAAAGTTTGCGGTGATCTGCGGTGTGGTCGCTGCGGGGCTGCTGGTGCTCACCGCGATGACCCTTGCCGAGCCGGTGTTCGTCGCATTCCTGGGTGTCCTGGCGCTGGCCTACCTTGCCGCGCTGGCCGAGATCCTGCTCCGGCGGCGGCGCTTTGCCCTGCTGGCCGCAGGGGCCGGGACCGCGCTCGCCCTTGGCTTTTCCCTGGCGTTCCTCAGCACCTGGGAGTTGGCATTCGACGGCCAGTCCTCCTTCCTGGGCACCCCGCTCCCCACCCGCGACCCCGACAACTACTTCATCGGCGCTGCCGGCGCCCTTGCGGCCACCTTCGGCGTCCTCTTCCTGGGAGCCTTGTGGCCGGGCAAGGGACGGACGACGGCGGCGCGCAGGCCTTCACCCGCAGGGCGCGGGACTTCTCCTGCAGCACGCCCCGCGGCCAGGGGAACTGCCCAGGGCCAGGGCAGGCCAGCGGCTCAGCGCCCGCGCCCGCAGGCCGCCCCGCGCAGCGCGGCTCCGCGCAGCGGTGCCCAGGCAGCCACCCCTCAGCGGCCCTCCGCTTCACGTACCCCGGCCGGTGGGCCCGCGGCCGCCGCCAAGCGCCCGTCGTCGGCATCCCCTGCGGCCAGGCCGGCACCCAGGTCCGGCAGCGGCTCCGCCACCCGCCGCTGACGCCGACTGCCTGCACTGGTCAGCACCGCCGTCGCCACGCCACCCAGCAGGAGCAGCCCGCCCGCCATTTCCGTTGGCGACGGCACCTCCGCAAGGACCAGCCAGGCGGCGCTCATGCCCACCACCGGGACCAGCAGGGTGAAGGGGACAACGGCCGACGACGGGTGGCCGGCAAGGAGCCGGTTCCAGATTCCGTAGCCCACCAGCGAGGCGAAAACCGCGGTATAGAGCGCGCTGATGACGGTGGGCGCCTGGAGGGTGGACAGTGAGCGCCACACGGTATCCGGCCCGTCCAGCAGTAGGGACAACCCGCCCAGCGGGAGTGGAACCACGGCGCCGGACCAGACCACCAGCCCGAGGCCCGAGGCTGCTTTGGCCCTGCGGACGATGACATTGCCAGCTGCCCATGACAGGGCCGCGGCCAGGACGATGACCAGCGGCAGCAGCGGGGCCACGGCGCTGCGCCCCACGGCCACGAGTGCGAGGCCGGCGACGCCGAGCACCACTCCCGCCAACTGCCTCCGGCTGGGCCGTTCGCCCAGGAAGGCGGCAGCGAGGAGGACGGTCAGCAGCACCTGCGCCTGCAGGACCAGCGACGCAAGCCCTGCGGGCATCCCCAACGCCATGGCCAGGTAGAGAAGACCGAACTGGCCGGCACTCATGAACAGTCCGACGCCGATGATGGCCTTCCAGCTGACGTCCGGTTTCCTGACGAAGAAGATCCACGGGACCACCACCAGGACAAAGCGCATGGCAACGAACAGCAGCGGCGGGAAGTCCTGCCCGCCCGCGTGCAGCCCGATGTCAATGGCAACGAAATTCAGGCCCCAGAGCAGGGCGACGAGGACGGCAAGGAGGGAGTCTCGCAGGTTCACGCTTCCACTGTCGCAGAGCGGCGGATGAAGCACCAGCGCTCGTTTATGCACTTGATCATGTACCTTTACTTCATGATCGACATCGGCTCACTCCGGGCACTGGCAGGAATTGAGCAGCACGGTTCCGTCATCGCTGCCGCGGAGGCCATGGGGTTCAGCCCCTCGGCCGTCTCCCAGCAGGTGAAGAAGCTGGAGAAGGAAGCGGGCTTCGCCGTCCTGGAGCGCCGCGGACGCGGGGTCCTGCTCACGGAGCGCGGACTCGCACTGGCGGCGTATGGCCGCCGCATTTTGGCTGAACTGGAAGAGCTGCAGTCCACCCTGTTGGCAGACCCTGCGAAGCCGAGCGGCAGCCTGAAGATCGTGGCTTTTTCCACCGCCTGCCGCGGGCTGGTAGGCCCATTGCTGGCACGGCTGGAGCAATCCGGCGCGGCGCTGAGCGTTGCCGTCCTTGCGGAGGATCCGCGCGAGGCTGTGGCGCGAGTTGCGAACGGCGAGGCTGACCTTGGCCTGGTGCACAACTGGAACTCAGTGCCGCTGGTGATCCCGGAACACCTGGCGCTGGAATGGCTGTGTGAGGACGTGGCTGATGTCCTGGTTCACCGCAGCCACCCGTTGGCGCAGCGGCCGGAGGTGGAACCGGCCGAGCTGGTTGATGAGAAATGGATCAGCACTCCGGGCGGGGCGATCTGCAATGAGGCTTTGCTCCGCATCTTCGCCGATCTGGGACGCGTGCCGGACATCCGGGTTTACGATCCCGACTTCGCCACGCACGTCGCCTTGGTGGAGCAGGGAGTGGCGGTTGCCCTCGTTCCCCGGCTGGGGCGGCCGGCGCTGCCGCCGGAGGTTGCTGCGGTACCCGTGGTCAACCCAGTCCAGGCCCGCCAGGTGGGACTGGTCCACCGCAGGACCATGACGGCCAGCCCGGGGATCCGGCACGTTGCCGGACTCCTGCGCGAAATCGCCGCCAACGTGCCTGGTGCCTAGTGGACGCCCCGCCTAACGGTGCCTTAGTGTGCGCGGGGAACTGTGAAGCGGGTGATCCGGGCGTCCTGCCCGTCCAGTTCCGCCCACGGCTTCTCGGTTTCAAGGACCGTCAGCGCGTTGGTGGGGAAACGGGTGGCCGCGTCCATGTAGGCGTCGTGGTCGGAGTCCCGTGAGGCGAGGTGCATGGCCAGGTCCTGGACGCCCGGCAGGTGCGCGATCAGCATCAGCGTGGTCACCGTGTCCGGCACGTGGTTGACCACGGTGAGCATCCGTAGGGCTGACGCCGCGTAGAGGCCGTCTTCAAGCTTGGGCGTGGGGGCCTTGTCGCCGAGTTCCGAGCAGACCCACGTACAGGTTTGCCGGGTCCGCAGGGCACTGGAGCACAGGATGAAGTCCGGAACGATGTTGTGCTTCAGCAGCCATCGGCCGGCCAGCGGAGCTTCCCGGTGCCCGCGCTCCTCAAGGGGCCGCTCATGGTCGGCCACCCCGCCGGGCCAGTCGGCCTTGGCGTGGCGCATGATCACAAGGCGTCGGACATGGTGCGAACTCATGGCCCAAGCCTAGCCCCCGCAAGCGCAGCCAAGGACAGGAGGGAACAGCAGACACGGCCGTCACGGAGAGCACGCTTTCAAGTGCAGGCAACGAGACAAGGCCCGCGAAATCAGGGGGCAGCTACAGTCAAGGCTCCCAAAGCGTGCCCACAGTGACGCGAGGACAAGCAGCCGCGGAGGCACAGTGCTTGGAGAGGGCCGTCTTAACGCCGGAAGGCGGCATGTCCCGACAGCGCCGTTGTTGCGTTGGGCCCACGCCGCCAGGGTCCCTGGCCGAGCTTGCGAGGCGAGGGTGGCGGTGGGGAGGAACGAGCGCAGGCGCCGAAGGATGCCTCGCGAGAGCGAAGGCGACCAGTTCCACGGGAACAGGTCGCCTTCGTGCGCAAGAGACTTAGATCGAGTACTCCGGAGCGGCCCAGACAACAACTTCCGGGTGCTCGTAGAACCGGTAGCCCTGGCCGCGGACGGTGCGGACGGTGTTGGCGAGGCGGCCCAGCTTGGAGCGGAGGCGGCGGATGTGGACGTCGATGGTGCGCTCGTTGGGCACTTCTTCGGCGTTGCGCCACAGTCCTTCGAGGAGTTCGTCGCGGCCCACGGTGCGGGTGCCGTTCTCCACGAGGTAGTTGAGGAGTTCGAACTCCTTGAAGGTGAGGTTGAGGGATTCGCCGTCGAGGTGGACTTCGCGGCGGGCAAGGTCGATGAGAACGCCGGACGGGCGCGGTTCCTGCTGCTGGGCAGGACGGGGGGCCTCGGTGCGCTGGCGGGAGTTGACGGTGGGGTCGCCGAAGGTGGAGCGGACGACGTCGAGCGCGGAACCGGGGGTGCCGGCGGGGGCCACGGCCACGGCGGCGTAGCTCTCGGCGCCGGAGACCAGCGACTGGGCGTAAGCGCGGATTTCCTGCGCGAGCTTGGCGATGGAGGTGCCGGCTGCGGCTGCGGTTTCCTCGTCGATGCCCATGTAGAGGACGAATCCGCGGGCCACGTTCTCATTGGCTACCGGACGTACGGCGTTTGGTCCGGCAATTACCGGGGTAGGGGCAGTAACGGGAGCGGACTCAGCGGGGTGCACGGCGCGGAGCTGGCCATAGGAGTTGGGGTTGTATCCCTGCGGGGCGAAACCCTGGCCGGGAAAGCCGCTTCCGGAGGTGGAGGGAGCGAGAGCCTGCCGCGGGCCGAAACCGGGACGGAGGCCCGAGGGCTGCCCTGCCTTGGCTGCGTTACGGACAGAGATGTGGACGTATCCGGATGCTACTGACATGGAATGCTTACCTCAATGTGAAATGGCCGTCTTCGCGGCTCGAATGCTGACTTCCCCGATTGCACAGAGCGGGGAGGGGCGCCCGACGCTGGGCTTGGGGGCGAATGCCTAAGAACTTCGGAGGGTGGGAAGGTCAGGCGTGCATTCGACAACAGCGCATGTCGGCAGCAGCGGATGTGCTGGGCCAATATTCTGCGGCTGCAGGTGCTGTTGAGTTCTTGTTCACATTGGAAGTGTGCAGCGTAACAATGCCAACTTGCAAGTAACAATGGACCGAAGGGTCCGCATTGTGAGACAAATCCGGAAATTGTGGTCGATGTCACTAGTTCGGCAGCGGGCTTATATTTCGACTCTTATCCGGCAGAACAGCCCAAGCGGACCCCATCTCGAAATATTATTCGCGAACAGACGGCAACGCCGAACAGCATCGAAATTCAATCGTTTGACGTGGAATCGTCCACCGCAGGGTAGCCCGTGTCCAGCCCTCGTCCTGCCCCCGGCGGATTTTCTGCTGAAAATCCTCCGGCCGGAGGCAGGATGAGCGGGCGTGACGGCGGGACCCATTGTCCCGCCCTTAGTTACTGCTGGTTCCCGGGTTGGGAATTGTTGCAGTGCCGGCTGCTGCAAGCTGGATGGTCTGGGCGGTGTAGGTGTCCGCATTCTTTAGGGCCGTGATGCGGACAGTCGCTCCGGTGGTCACGCTGGAGAGGCTGAACGTGCTGCCGGTGGAGCCGCCGCGCTGCCGCATCCCCTGTGTGACCTGGACATCGCTGCCCACAGCGTAGGTCCGGGAAAAACCGTCCTCGCTCTTGACTGTCAGGGAGGTTGCCGAAATCTCCGTCACGGTGCCGGTTTGGCCCGCCATGGTCACGTAACTGGAGTCCCGCAGCACCACGTATTCGGAGTGGACCGCTGCATTGAGGCCTGCTCCGCCCATTCCCAGTCCACCGGGACCGCCGTCCAGCCCCATGCCGCCATCCATGTCGCGCCCGGTCCCGCCGCCGTCCGTGCCGGTTTGGCCACCCGGGCCGGTCATGCCGCCTTGCCCGTTCATGCCGCCTTGCCCGTTCATGCCGCCTTGCCCGCCGGAACCGAACTGGCCATTGGCACCTGCGCCCAGGCCGTTGTTTGCTGAAGCAGCAGTGGAACCGTTTCCGGCGGCGTAGGCGCCGGCACCGGCTGCGGCGGCAACTACCACCGCTACTCCACCCACCAGCAAACCCTTCTTTGCAGTCCAGCTTCCCTTCCCGGTCCGCGGCGAACCGTTTGGCGCGTACGGCTGCGGCGCGCCCCACCCTGTGCCGGGGCGCTCACGGCCGGCTGCCGGCGTCGTGCCCCATCCTGCGGAAGGCGAACCGGGAACGGGCGCGCCCCAGCCCTGTGCAGGCTGCTGCGAAATCGGCTGGTACGTGGCATGGTCCGGAATGTCGTTGGCGTGGTTGGCCGGGGCGTCGTTGGCGTGGTCGGCCGGCGCGCCGCCCCACACGGGTGCCGGCTGCCCCTTCTGTGCTGACGCGTCGGGGACGGCTGGGTTGTCCTGCTGATCCATGGCTTTCTCCAAGAATTGATTTGGTGGTGATGGTGGTGGTGCTGCTGTCCTGTTGTTCGATCAGGTTCTGCCGGTTTGCTGTGCGGCGCCTGTGCCCCAGGCCAAGCCTGCCTGTGACCTGGAGGCACAGGCCCGGTCCGGACGAAACCCCGGTTCCGTGTGCTGGAGGTTCCCGCTGGCTAGGCTGGAGCTCACAGCTGGAACACAGCAACGGCAAAGCATCGGCAAACCGGCAGATCGGAGGGTTGTCCCATGGCATCCCCGCACCCCATGACCAACAACCTTCCGCAGCTCACCCACCCCGACGGCTCCCCCATCCGCGCCCTGGTGGTGGATGACGAGCCCAGCCTGTCCGAGCTCATGAGCATGGGGCTGCGCATGGCCGGGTGGTCGGTGGCCGTGGCCGGGGATGGGCCCACCGCCGTCAAGCTGGCCAAGGACTTCCACCCGGACGTCCTGGTGCTGGATGTCATGCTCCCCGGGTTCGACGGCGTAGAGCTGCTGGGCAGGATCCGCGCCTTTGCCCCGGAGGTGCCTGCGCTCTTCCTGACGGCAAAGGACGCCGTCCAGGACCGCATCGTGGGGCTGGCCGCCGGCGGGGACGACTACGTCACCAAGCCCTTCAGCATGGAGGAAGTGCTGCTGCGCCTGCACCGCCTGGTGCAGCGCTCCGGGGTGGCCGCCATGGACACCGCTGAACTGGTGGTGGGCGACCTGGTGCTTAACGTGGACACCCGGGAAGTCACCCGCGCCGGGGAGGAGATCCAGCTGACGGCAACCCAGTTCGAGCTGCTTCGCTACCTGATGGAAAACCCCAAGCGCGTGGTCAGCAAGGCCCAGATCCTGGACCACGTGTGGGACTACGACTTCGGCGGCCAGGCGAACATCGTGGAACTGTACATTTCCTACCTGCGCAAGAAGATCGAAGCCAACCATCCGCCGATGATCCACACCGTGCGCGGGGCGGGCTATGTCATCAAGCCCGCAGACTAGCCAAGGAAAAGCATGTCATCGCTTTCCGGTGTCCCCCGGCCTGCCGGCCGGTCCTGGTTCAACCCCTCCACCTGGCACCTCCGCACCCGCCTGATCCTGCTCTCCATGGCGCTCCTGGTGGCCATCTCCGGTGCGATCGGCGTGGTCAGCTATGCCTCGATGGACGTGGTCCTCACCAATCAACTGGATGCGCAGCTGAAGCTGGCGTCCCGCGGCCGGCCGCCCGAAGGCAACCCGTCCGGCCGCCCCGATCCACTCGACGCGCGCGGGCAGAGTGTGGGAACGCTGAATGCCCGGGTGGTGAACGGGCAGGTCAGCAGGGAGGCTGGCTTCCTTTCCTCCGACTTCACGCGGACATCCTTGACCTCCTCTGATGTTGCCACCCTGCAGGCACTCCCCCACGATGGCCTGCCGGTTGACCGCGAGCTGTCCAACGGCGACTACCGGGTGCTGGCCACCCAGACCGCGTACGGCGATGTGGTGATCACGGGACTGCCGCTGTCGATGAAGCAAAGCACCGAGGCCTCACTGGTGCTGACCATGGTGCTGGTCTCGCTGGGCGGCCTGGTCCTGATCGGGTTGGCCGGCACGGCCATGATCCGCAGGACCATGCGGCCACTGGAGCAGCTGTCGGACGTCGCCACCAAGGTTTCCAAGCTGCCGCTGGATGCCGGTGAGGTGGCGCTGGCCGTGCGCGTGCCGCCCTCCGCCGCCCATCCCACCACGGAGGTGGGCAGTGTGGGCCATGCCCTGAACCTGATGCTGGACAACGTCTCCAGCGCGCTGGAGGCCCGGCAACGCAGCGAGATGAAGGTGCGCCAGTTCGTTGCCGACGCGTCGCATGAACTTCGAACTCCGCTGACCGCCATCCGCGGCTACACCGAGCTTATGCGCATGACCGAACACCTTACTGAGGACGGGCAAAAGTCGCTGGGCCGCGTCCAGAGCCAGTCGGAGCGTATGACCGCGCTGGTTGAAGACCTGTTGCTGCTGGCCCGCCTGGACGAGGGCAAGGCAACTGAAACCACGGATGTGGACCTGACCCAGCTGGTCATCGAAACCGTCAGCGACGAGAAGGTCATGGCCCCGGACCACACCTGGCAGCTGAAGTTGCCCGACGAACCCGTCACGGTCCGCGGGGACACCACCCAGCTGCACCAGGTGCTGGCCAACCTGCTCTCCAACGCCCGGAAGCACACGCCGGCGGGCACCACTGTAACTACGGGCGTGATGCTCTCAGCAGACGGGAGTGTGGTGGTCACGGTCACCGATGACGGCCCGGGTATCCCCGCCGAATTCCAGGGCAGCATTTTCAGCCGGTTCACCCGCGCGGACACCGCCCGCTCCGGATGGGAGGGGTCATCAGGCCTGGGCCTGTCCATTGTTGAATCCATCGTTGCCGCGCATGGCGGCACCGTGGAACTGGTCTCCCGGCCCGGCAGGACCGAGTTCGCCGTACGCCTCCCTGCCGCGGGGCCGGCCAGGACCTAAAACCAGGGGAGCAACACTTACACAGGCACGTCACAGGTTGTGCCTAAAGCCCACAAATCCGGCGGCGCCACTCTTGATTCATGACGCTCACCGACTCCACTTCAGGAACCCTGCAGGACGCCGCGGTGGCGCCGCCGGGCCCTCCTTCTGCCCGCCTTCCATCCACTGGCCTTCCATCCCGCGGGCGTGCCGTACGCCGCGCGCCCGTCGACACCAGGACCGCTGTCCCCGTCCTGGATGTCACCATTCCCGTCTTCAACGAGGAACGCGACCTTGAGGAATGCCTCCGCAGGCTCCACAACCATCTGCACGATTCCTTCCCGCACAGCTTCCGGATCACGGTGGCGGACAACGCCAGCACAGACGGGACACTGAAGATCGCCGAACGGCTGGCGCGTGAGTTCCCTGAGCTCGCGGTGGTCCACCTCGACGAGAAGGGCCGCGGGAATGCCCTGCGCAAGGTATGGCTGGCGTCGCCGTCGCCCGTCCTGGCGTACATGGACGTGGACCTGTCCACCGACCTTGCCGCCCTGCCCCCTCTGCTGGCACCGCTGATCTCGGGGCACTCGGACCTGGCCATCGGCACCCGCCTCACCCGCAACTCCCGCGTTGTCCGCGGCCCCAAGCGGGAGTTCATCTCGCGCAGCTACAACCTGATGCTCCACTCCTTCATGGGTGCCCGGTTCAGCGACGCCCAGTGCGGCTTTAAGGCCATCCGTGCCGACATCGCCCAGCAGATCCTGCCGTACACCGTGGACAATTCCTGGTTCTTCGACACCGAGCTCCTGGTCCTCGCCGAGCGCTGCGGACTGCGGGTCCATGAAGTTCCCGTCGACTGGGTTGACGACCCGGATTCAAGTGTGGACGTGCTCCGGACGGCGCTGGCGGACGTCCGGGGCATGGCCCGGCTTACCCGGGACCTGGTGTACGGCCGCATCCCGGTACCGGAGCTGCGCGCCGCCCTGGCGCGGGGTCCGCTGCCGGCGTCGTCGCGGGAAGACGAACAGACCCGCGGCAGCAGCCTGTTCGGCCAGTTGGTCCGGTTCGCCGTGATCGGGGCCGCCTCGACCCTGGCCTACCTGCTGATCTTCCTGTTCTGCCGCGGCTTTATGGACCCGCAGCTGGCAAACTTCCTGGCGCTGCTGATCACGGCGGTGGCCAACACCGGAGCGAACAGGCGCTTCACCTTTGGCATCCAGGGCGGCAATCCGGTCCGGCACCACTTCGAGGGGCTGATAGTTTTCGGCATTGGCCTGCTGCTCACCTCCGGAGCGCTCGCCCTTGTGCACAGTACGACGACGCCCGACCGGTGGGCGGAAGTGCTCACCGTAGTGGCGGCGAACCTTGCGGCCACGGCAGTCCGGTTCCTGTTGTTCCGGCTGTGGGTCTTCCGGGACCGGACGACGCCCCCGGTACCGGCCGGTCCCGGCAGCACCGGTTCCGACGCCACTGCTGAAAACATCACGGCAACCACTTCCACAGAAACGGCAGCATCATGACCTCCACCATTTCCCCGGCAGGCGCAGGCTCCACCGCCGTACCCCAGCACCCAGCCGCAGGCCCTGCCGAAACAGCGAACCCGGTACCGCGCAAGCCAATGCCGCGCTGGACCCGCCACGCCTTCGGCAACCAGGCCCACTGGGTGCGGCCCTCCGCGGCGGGGCTCCTCGCAGCCACGGCCGTCCTGTACCTGTGGAACCTTGCAGCAACCGGCTACGGCAACTCCTTCTACGCCGCGGCCATCCAGGCCGGCACCAAGGACTGGACCGCTTTCCTCTTCGGCTCGCTCGACGCCGGAAACGCCATCACCGTCGACAAGCCGCCCGCGGCACTGTGGATCCCCGCGCTCGCTGGCCGGATCTTCGGCTTCTCGCCGCTGAGCATGCTGGTGCCGGAGGCACTCATGGGTGTGGCCGCCGTCGGGTTCCTCTACCTGGCCGTGAAACGAGTTTCCGGACCGGCGGCTGGGCTGCTGGCAGGCGGCGCCCTGGCGTTGACGCCGGTGGCGGCGCTCATGTTCAAGTTCAACAACCCTGACGCAATGCTCACCCTGTGCCTGGTCCTGGCGGCGTACTTCACCACCCGTGCCATCGAGCGGGCCGGCTGGAAGTGGCTGGTGGCGGCCGGAGCGGTGATCGGGCTGGCGTTCCTCACCAAGATGCTCCAGGGTTTCCTGATCGTCCCGGCGCTGGGGCTCGCCTACCTGTGGGCGGCGCCCACCTCGATCGGGCGCCGCATTGCCCACCTGCTGGGCGCCCTGGGCGGAATCATTGTGGTGGCCGGCAGCTATGTGGCGCTCTTCCAGCTCACTCCCGCTTCAGAGCGCCCGTACATGGCCGGCTCCACCACCAACAGTTTCCTGGAACTGACCTTCGGCTACAACGGCCTGGCCAGGATCACTGGTTCCGGCGAAGGCATGCCCGGCGGCGGAGCGGGAGATGCTGCAGGTGCGGCAGGTGGGCCCGCTGGCTTCGGCGGCGGCAACTCCGGGTTCGGCGGGGCTGCCGGCCTGCTGCGGATGTTCGGGACGAGCTTCGGCGGCGAAGTGTCATGGCTGTTGCCCGCTGCCCTGATCCTGCTGGTGGCGGGCCTGTGGTTCACCCGGCGTGAAGCCCGCACTTCCCCAAGCCGCGCGTCCCTGATCCTGTGGGGTGGCTGGCTCCTGGTCACTGCGGGTGTCTTCAGCTTCATGAGCGGCATCGTCCACCCCTACTACTCCGTTGCATTGGCACCGGCCATCGCGGCCCTGGTGGGCATCGGTGCAGTGGAGCTCTGGCGCGGCCGCGCATACTGGCCTGCCCGCATTGTCCTGGCGGTGACCGTCCTGGGCACCTCGATCTGGTCCTCCGTCCTCCAGGGCCGCGACGCATCATGGCTCCCCTGGCTGCGCGTGGCGGTCATCATCCTCGGTGTCCTTGCCGCCGCGGCAATCCTGCTCCGCCTCGACGCGCTGGGCACCGCCGGACGGTTCCGACGCGCCGGGGCCGCCGCCGTCGTCGTGGTATCCCTGCTGGCGGGCGGGCTTGGAGCAGGTGCCTGGACCGTGGCCACTGCTGCTTCCGCGCACTCAGGCTCCATTCCGACGTCGGGGCCCGCGGGCTCGGCGGGCGCTTTCGGTAACCGGGCCGCAGGCTTCCGGGGCGACCGGACCGACGGCAGGAACTCCGCCACGGACTCTGCCACCGGAACCGACGGACTCGATCCCATGAATGGCTTTGGCGGTGCACCGGACGGCGGCGCGGACGGTGCCGGTGGTCCCGGTGGTGCGGGCGGTCCCGGTGAAGGAACCCCCGATGCCGCTGTGACTGCCCTGCTGAAGGCCACCAGCACAAAGTGGTCGGCGATCGTCTCCGGTGCCAGCCAGGCGGCAAGCCTGGAATTGGCCACGGACACCAACGTCATTGCCTTGGGCGGCTGGAACGGCGGCGACCCGTACCCCACTCTGGCCGAGTTCCAGGACATGGTGGCCAAGGGCCAGATCGGCTACTTCATCGAGGGTGGCGCCGGCGGCATGGGCGGAGGGCGCATGGGTGGCCGGGGCGGCAACTCCGAGGTGGCCGCCTGGGTCCAGGCCAATTTCCAGGCCCAGACCGTGGGCAGCTCAACCGTCTACCAGCTCACCAAGTAGGACACCATGGCCAGCCAGCACACCATCCCTGTAACCACCGCAGTCCGCACTGGAGGGAATCCGCTGGTGCGCCGGGAGGGGTTCGCCCTCCGCGACGGCGAGGCCTTTCGCCGGCGGCTGGAACTTGCAGCTGTGCTGGCCGGTACGGCCGTGCTGTACCTGTGGAACCTCGGGGCGTCCGGCTGGGCCAACGCGTTCTATTCCGCCGCAGCCCAGGCCGGATCGCAGGACTGGGCAGCGTGGTTTTTTGGTTCCTCCGACGCCGCGAATGCCATCACGGTGGACAAGCCGCCGGCCTCCCTGTGGATCATGGGGCTGTCAGTCCGCATCTTTGGCCTGAGCTCCTGGAGCATCCTGCTCCCCCAGGCGCTGATGGGGGTTGGGGCTGCCTGGCTGCCGTATCTTGCGGTGCGTCGGGCCGCAGCGCCGGCCGCCGGTGAGGTTCGGCTCGCGCACCGGGCAGGACTGCTGGCGGCGGCAGTCCTTGCCCTCACCCCGGTGGCCACGCTGATGTTCCGGTTCAACAACCCGGACGCCCTGCTGGTGCTGCTCATGACTGCCGCCGCGTACGGGGTCCTGCGCGCAGTCCAGGAGGACCGGCTGCGCTGGCTCCTGCTGGCCGGGGTTTTCCTGGGCTTTGGGTTCCTGGCCAAACAGCTGCAGGTCCTGCTGGTGGTTCCCGGATATGCCCTGGCCTACGCGGTGGCAGGCCCCTCCGGGATGCGGCGGAGGCTGCTCCGGCTGGTTGCCGCGGCGGCAGCCATGGCAGTTTCCGCCGGGTGGTGGCTGCTGGCCGTGGAACTGACCCCGGCGGACATGCGGCCTTACATTGGCGGGTCGCAAAACAACTCCATCCTGGAACTGACCCTGGGCTACAACGGGCTGGGCCGGTTGACGGGCGACGAAACGGGCAGCGTAGGCGGCGGCAACGGCTGGGGTGTTCCGGGCCTGTTGCGGATGTTCAACAGCGAGTTCGGCGGGCAAATTGCGTGGCTGCTGCCGTCAGCCCTCATCCTTGCGGCGGGGCTGATGTGGGTGGGGCGACGGGCCCCGCGGACAGATGCCGTCCGCGCTTCCGTCATCATTTGGGGTTCGTGGGTCCTGGTGACGGGCCTGGTGTTCAGCTTCATGGCCGGCATCATCCACCCCTACTACGCGGTGGCACTGGCGCCGGGCATTGCGGCGATGGCCGGTTTGGGCAGCGTTCTGCTGTGGCAGCACCGCCGGGAGGCCGCTGCCGGCAGCTTCCTGGCTGCAGCGGTGGCCACGGCAGCCCTTATGGCCTTCTACCTGCTGGGAACCACATCCGCCTACGGCCCATGGCTGCGCTGGCTGGTGCTCGCCGGAGGTTTGGCTGCCGCAGCAGGTATCGGGCTCAACAGGTTCCTGCGCTTGCGTTCCATGCAGCGGACGACGGCGGCCCTCGCCATCGCTGCGTCGCTCGCCGGGCCGCTGGCTTACTCCGTCACTACAGCGGCGACGGCACACAGCGGGGCGATCGTGAGTGCAGGGCCAGCCTCCGGCTTCGGCGCAGGCGGACGCGGGCCGGGAGGCTTCAGTGCGGCCGGCCGAAACACCTCCGGACGGGGCACGGGGCAGGGCCCGCGGCAAAGCTTCCCCGGACAGGGCTCCCAGCAGGCCAACCCCGGCGGGCCCGGCGGGACAACCCCAGGCGGAGCCGGGGTTACTGGCGGGACAAGCCAAGGCGGAGCCGGGTTTGCAGGCGGTCCCAGGGGCGGCATGGGCGGTCTCCTCGGCGCACCCACCCCGTCGGCGGATCTTGTGGCCGCGCTCAAGGACGGCGCCTCCAATTACACGTGGGCAGCAGCGGTAGTGGGCTCCAACAATGCCGCCGGGTACCAGCTGGCAACGGAACTGCCGGTGATGGCGGTGGGCGGCTTCAACGGCACCGACCCCTCCCCCACCCTGGCGCAGTTCCAGGACCTCGTGAGGCAGGGAAAGATCCACTATTTCATCAGCGGCGAAACCATGCGGTCCACCTCCGGTTCGGATGCTGCCGCCCAGATCGCGCAGTGGGTGTCGGAGAACTTCACTCCGCAGAGCATCGGCGGCACTACTCTCTATGTCCTCGGAAGCTAACTACAGGTTCTGGTGTACGCAAAGTAACGATCGGAACTGACCCCCCGAGCAAACAGGCGCGCAGGAGATAGTGACATCCGTTACCTAAATGTGACATTGACGCGCTTTTCCTGTACCGTCGATTGGGTGCGGCTCCCGTTCGGGCCGCATATCCCGGGTTGACGCCAAGCTCTGCCGCTTCCCCGGATTCCGATTGAGCAACGGCAGAGGCGGGGGACCCACCGTCCCGGGCAATGAACGCCCTTGGGGTTAAGCACGTACGTGATCTTTCCGTGCGGCCGGATGCCCTCATCCGAACCCGACAGCTAACTCCGCAGGTGTGAGAGGCGATCAATCATGTCCAAAAACACGGCAGAACCACGCCTGCATGCCAAGGCTAAACACCGGGCAGAGCAGCAAGCAGCTACAAAGCCCGCCAAGAAGACCACCTTCGGCACACGGGCCGGGATCCTCGCAGCATCCTGCGCGGTGCTGGTGGGGGTAGGCGCGGCAGGCCAGGCGACCAGCAGCATGACTCCGGTGTCATCCACCGATTCAAACTCTTCCACGGCAGCGGCCGACGCCCAAATGAGCATCGAGAAGAGCGAAATCCGTTCCAACCCGGCAGCCTCGGTTCCGCCTGCCATCAGCGTGGCACCCCAGGCAGCGGAACCAGCCCCCGCACCTGCACCGGCAGCCCCCGCAGCAGAAGCCCCGGCCCCGGCGCCCGCACCGGCACCGGCGCCTGCTCCTGCTCCTGTTCCTGAGCCGGCACCCGCCGTCGCGGTTAATGATCCGGCCGGTGCCCAGGCGTATGCCGCCGGCCAGCTGGCAACCTTTGGCTGGGGACCTGACCAGATGCAGTGCCTGCAGACGCTGTGGACCAAGGAGTCGGACTGGACCACCACGGCCACCAATCCCAGCAGCGGGGCCTACGGCATCGTCCAGTCCCTGCCTGCCGAGAAGATGGCCAGCGCCGGTGCCGACTACCTGACCAACTACCGCACGCAGATCAACTGGGGCCTGGATTACATCAAGAAGAGCTACCAGTCCCCCTGCGGCGCACTGAACTTCCACCTGGCGCACAACTGGTACTAGGCACCTCTCCCCTGGCGCCAGCGCTTGAAGAGGGAACCACCCACTGAATCTCCCCACCTTTGGGGGCGCACGACGGCGCGTCCCCGGCCACCCGCCGTCGCACGCCTTGTTGACGGGGCAAAGTTGGGGAATTCCAGCAAACCGCGGGCCGCATCATCACGATGCGGCCCGCGGTTTGCTTTAACTGTTGCCTTGCCCAGCGTCCTGCGCGCTGTTGTCCTGCCCCGTGTTCCGCCAGGGGATGTACTGGACGGCCCACTTGTTGCCGTCCGGGTCGGCAAAGTAGACGAAGTGGCCCCAAGGAAGCACCTCGATGTCACTGACGTCCACGCCATTGTTCTTCAGGTGGTCGTGCGCTTTTTGAATGTCATCGACCACCATCTGAAGGGTGGTCCCTGTGCCGGGAGGAGCGTCCAAAAGCCCCTCGCCCATGCAAATGGAGCAGGCAGAACCGGGCGGCGTCAGCTGGACAAAGCGGACGTCGTCCGAAGGCCGCTCGTCATAGTCCGCATTGAAACCCACCTTGTTGACATAGAAATCCTTGGCACGGTCAACGTCGGATACAGGGACAAAGACAAGTTCGAGTTTCCAGTCCATCCGCACAGGCTAGCGGTGGGACGTGGATTGAAAAAGGGTGAAAACTACCCTGCGATGCCGTAAAGCCGGTCGCCGGCGTCGCCCAGGCCGGGAACGATGTAGGACTTCTCGTTGAGCTTCTCGTCGATGGAGGCCAGGACGATGTGGACGTTGGCGTCGCCCAGTTCCTCTTCCAGCTTGGCCAGGCCCTCCGGGGCCGCCAGCAGGCAGATGCAGGTGACGTCGGAGGCGCCCCGCTTGAACAGGAACTTGATGGCCTCCCGCAGGGTGCCGCCGGTGGCGAGCATGGGATCCAGCACGAAGACCTGGCGGCCCGTCAGGTCCTCAGGAAGGCGCTCGGCGTAGGTGATGATGTCGAGGGTTTCCTCGTCCCGGGCCATGCCCAGGAAACCCACCTCGGCGGTGGGGACCAGCTTGGTCATGCCTTCCAGCATTCCCAGGCCGGCACGCAGGATGGGAACCACCAGCGGCGTGGGCTTGGTGAACGCTGTGCCAATCGTGGTGCTGACGGGCGTCTGGATGGTGACGGGCTCGGTGCGGACCTCCCGCGTGGCTTCATAGGCCAGCAGAGTCACCAGCTCCTCCGTCAGCTGGCGGAAAACCGGCGACGGCGTGTTCTTGTCCCGCAGGACGGTGAGCTTGTGGGCGACCAGGGGGTGGTCAACAACGAGAGTGCGCATCCCCCAAAACTATCATCCGGCGGTGTCCTTGCCTCGGCTGCCGGACGCACCCTCCTTGCCGGCGTCTCCGCCGTCGTGCACGGATTCCAGGACGACGTCACGCACCACGGGACGGTCGAACGTGGGCGCAGGGCCGGCATGCTGCTTGCGTCTCAACAGGTGGAACAACCGATGCGCCAGGATCACGATGGCCACCCAGGCCAGCCCCAGCGTCCAGCCGGCCATGACGTCGGTCAGCCAGTGGTGGCCCAGGAAAACCCTGCTCAGCCCCATGGCGATGATGAAGATCACCCCGGCCGTGATTGCCGTAACCCTCACCCAAAGCTGGTGGAACTGCAGGCACAGGACATACAGGAGGACGCTGATGACCACCGTGGTGTTGAGGGTATGGCCGCTGGGGAACGACGGCGAATTCTCGTAAGGCGGCACCGCGTCAGCATGGTCGGGACGGGTCCTGCCCACGAGCTTCTTGCCGAACGTGGTGGCCAGGATTGAGACGGTTGCAGCGCCGCCCACCAGGAGGAGTGGCCGCCAGGTCCGGGTCACGAACGTCAGCCACGCGGTAAGGATGCTGGCGAGGATCGGCATGCCCACGCCACCGCCGATGTTGGTGAACCCGGTGACAAAGGCATCGAGACCCGGGTTTCGCAGCGACTCCGCGTAGTGGAGGGCCGGGACGTCAAGGTTCGCGAGCCCGTCCTTGCCCACTACGTCGTCATAGACCTCGGCGCCGGCGAGCGCCATGATGACAACCACCGTTCCGCCGATGATCAGGGTCAGCCAGAGTGCGGCATAGGGCTTGAACCATCGGTCCATCCGCTCTTGGACTCTGCTCATCATGCCTCCCGAAAAAGTACGCAAGCTTAGTATCTCTCGAAACTATCATTGAGCCATGCTGTTGCCCGAAAAGAAACACAACGCCTGGATGGGCCTTGCCCTGGCTGAGGCCCGTCGCGCCCTCGCCACGGAGGACGTGCCGATCGGGGCCGTGGTGATAGGGCCCGACGGCGACGTGCTGGGTTCCGGCCGGAACCAACGGGAGGCATTGGGCGACCCCACGGCTCACGCCGAGGTGGTGGCGATCAGGGAGGCGGCCGTACGCTTACAGGAACGGGCCCGGCTCCGCGGCGGCAGCGACGACGGCTGGCGGCTGTCCGACTGCACGCTGGTGGTCACGCTGGAGCCCTGCGCCATGTGTGCGGGGGCCATCGTGCTGGCCCGGATTCCCAGGGTGGTGTTCGGGGCGTGGGACGAGAAGGCCGGGGCCGCGGGATCAGTGTTCGACATCCTCCGCGAACGCCGGCTCAACCACTGGGTTGAGGTGTACCCCGGGGTCCGGGAGGATGAGTGCGCACAACTGCTGCGGGAGTTTTTCGCAGGGCACCGGAGCACCCTCTAGACCGTTGTCATAGTCCCGGCCCGTTTCTCAGCCCCGCCCCGCCAGAATGCCCAGCATCTGCCGGGCGGTGCTGTTCCAGTCCGGCAGCCTGGTCCGCGCTTCAAGGGCTGCTGTCCGCCAGCTTTCCCGCGTTTGCTGGTCCGTCAACCATTGGCGCAGAACGTCGGCCAGGCGACGCGGACTCTCACTTCCCCCTGCTGGAAGTGGCAGCGCTGCCCCGGGAAGGCGAGGACCGCCGTCGTCCGCTGCCAACCCGGCCGTGCCAAGCGCTTCCACTGCCCCCGTCCCCTCGCGGACAAGTACCGGGATTCCGTGGGCCACGGACTCGGTGACAGCCATTCCGAATGCTTCGATTCGGGATACCAACAAGGTCAGGTCAGCGCGGGCCCATTCGGCTTCGAGCCCGTCCCCCGTCAGTTCGCCCGCGAGCCGCACCCGCTGCTGCAGCCCGTTGGCAGCGACGGCAGCCCGGACCTCTCGCGCGTAATCCGGGTCGGCCTGGTCCGACCCCACGAAAGATGCAGTCCACTCAAGGTCTCGGATCCGGGCCAGCGCCTCGACGGTCAGCACCTGGTCCTTGTTGGGCAGCAGGGCGGCGATGACCGCCAGATGGGGAGGGGTGGAACCGACGGCGGTGGGTCCGGGATCGACTCCAGGCAGGACCACTTGGGCCTTCTTAAGTCCCCGCTTTGTCAGTACTGACGCCGCGGAGGTGCTGGTGCAGACCACGCCAGTTGCTGCCCGGAGCGCCCTTGCCTCCTTTTTCAGGGCAGCCGGCCCGGAACTTTCCGGCACGGGCATATGCACCAGGACCCATGTATTCCGTCCCGCCTTTGCCGCGAGTTCCAGTTCATCCGGGGCACCTACCGCAACCAACCCGTCCACGAGGGCCACGGCACTGCCGGGATCTGTCTCCGGTTCCCATGCCCCCAGCAGGGCGCCCAGCCGGCGCCGTTCCTTCGCTGTGGCGTCCGGCCAGCTGCCATCGACGCTGACGACGTCCACCTGGGCTCCGAGCGCTTGAAGGCCAGCCACCAGGCGGGCGTTGTAGACGTTGCCGCCTGAGCTGTGGCTGATGTTGCCTGGGACCAGAAGCCGGATGGGGCGCACGGTTAGGCGGTGAGGTCCAGGGAGTAGGTGGCCCAAGCGTCGGGATTCTCGCGCAAGGTAACGTCGATGCCCGCCAGTTCGCGGCCGTCGTCGCTGTCCTTGATCCTGGCGGCGACCTGCTGGGTGACGTATTCCGCGAGTGCTTCCGTGGTGGTCAGCTTGCCTTCGAAGTCCGGGTGCTCGTCCAGGTTCTGGTAGTTCAGGCCGGCCAGCACTTCCTCAATGATGGTCCCGGCGGCACCAATATCCAGGACGATTGCGTCGGAGTTAAGCGCACGACGACGGAAGGTCACCTCGGCCACGAAGGTAGCCCCGTGCAGGCCCTGGGCAGGCCCGAACGCCTCACGCGGAAGGCTGTGGGCGATCATGAAGTGACGGCGGACGGTCAGGCTGAACATGGGTTACCTCAAGTTTCCGTTGTTGTCTCTGGCTGTACTGGGTGCGGGAGCGCTTCCGGGATATTCGACCACGTGGCACAGGGCTTGCAGGCTGCCGTCGGCCAGGTTCTGAACCACGTCCGGCAGGTCCTCGAAGCGGGATGATCCGGTCAGGAACGCATCGAAGACGGGGTCCTTGAGCAGCGATACGGCAAGGTCCAGGCGATCCGCGTTAGTGCGGCGGTGGCGCCGGGCACGTGCCACCATGCCCACCTGGCTGGCCCGGATGGACAGGCGCCTCGCATGGAAGTCCTCCCCCAGCGGTACGGTGACCTCCCGGTTGGCGTACCAGGACATCTCGATGACATCACCCTCGTCGCCGACGAGCTGCAGGCTGCGTTCCAGGCCCTCCTGGGAGGCCGAGCAGTGGAAGACGATGTCGCAGTCCGCCAGGGCGTCATCCGGCTGCGCGAACTCGACGCCCAGCGTGTCCGCGAGCTGCTTCCTGCCCAGGTCCAGGTCCACGAGCTGCAGTCGCTGCAGCGGGAAGGTGCGCAGCAGTGTGGCCACCATGCCGCCCACCAGGCCGGCCCCCACCACCGCGACCCGGTCCCCCAGGCGCGGCCCGGCTTCCCACAAGGCATTGACTGCGGTTTCGACTGTGCCGGTCAGGACGGCCCTACGCGAGGGGACCTCGTCCGGGATTCTGGTCAGGGATTCAACGGGAACCACGTAGCGGTCCTGGTGCGGGTTCAGGCAGAAGACGCGCTGGCCCTTCCACCCCTCGGGCCCCTCCTCCACGACTCCGACGGAGAGGTAGCCGAACTTCACGGGCCCGGGGAACTCGCCCTCCTGGTGCGGGGCGCGCATCTCCCCTGCGACCCGCGGCGGAACGGCCCCTGCGTGGACCACCATTTCCGTCCCCTTACTGATGCCCGAATACAGGGCACGGACAAGCGCTTCACCCGGTCCGGGGGCGGCAACTTCTTCCGCCCTGAGCTCGCCGTGCTCCTTGGCAGTGGTCCAGTATGCGGTTGCGTGGATGGGGGTCTCTGAATTCGTCATCTTGCTGACGAATCTATCCGGACGCGCGGCGAGGGGGAAAGTCCGACAGCGGTGTCGGGGGTTTCGTGGCGACCTCGCACGGCTACCTTCGTCGTGCAGCCCGGGGGCAACATTCCCCTGTACCAGGCAAGCTGCTAGGCAGAGGGCGGGTGGAGGATGGTTTCAAGGCCTGCCTCCCCCAAGGAGAGGCCAGCGCCTACCAAGTCCGCGCAGCCAGCAACCGCCCTTTTCAACGGCTTCAGTTGCGGCACCAGCCGCCTGGGCCACATGGGTGGTTCCCAGTCCTGGTGTTCGCTTGGGTAGTGCCGGCCGGTGGGTGAGGTCCAGCCGGGTGGTTCGTTTTTGGTGGCCGGGGTGGGTTTCCACCCGGTGGTGTGGCGGAGTTTGTGGTGTTTGGGGCAGGGCTGTCCCAGGTTGCTGATCCCGGTGGTCCCGCCGTCGGCCCAGGCGAGGATATGGTCCGCGTCGTTGTCCAGGGAGTTGTTGCTGCAGCCCGGGAACGGGCACTTACCGTCCCGCATCCGCAACCAGGCCCGCATCGCACCGCTCACGCGGTAGCTCTTCCGTCCGATTTCCAGCGGCGCCCCGTCCCGCGGATCCACCAACACCCGGTAAAACGACGTTGCCCCGTTCGCGACCAGGGCCCGGGCCATGGACGGCGGGATGGGCCCGTACCCGTCAAGCATGGCCGGCTCGTCGGTCAATCCCATCAACGAGTACACCGGGACCGTCACCAGGACCTGCGCCCGGATCGGCGAAGACAAGTGTCCAGGTCCTGCACCGGCTCCTTCAACGACATCACCAACCACGCCACCGGCCCGGCCGCTGGCACCGACACGTGGACGGGCCCCGTCATCGCTGACCGTGTCGGATAGGGGCATGGCGCAGGTACCACCGCCTTGGGTGATACTGCCGCTGCCAAGAACCGCCACAGCGAAGGTGTCGGCCCGCAACTG
Source organism: Arthrobacter sp. E1SS-5 (assembly GCF_057073715.1). Taxonomy (NCBI): domain Bacteria; kingdom Bacillati; phylum Actinomycetota; class Actinomycetes; order Micrococcales; family Micrococcaceae; genus Arthrobacter; species Arthrobacter sp. E1SS-5. The sequence goes on along the minus strand of NZ_CP172703.1, from coordinate 656,656 downwards.
CGACATGGTGCGCAACTCCCGGGGGCCTTGGAGTGACCGGGACATTGCGGTGAGCCGGTTCCACCCGGCCAACGCCTGATCCGCCGGCAGACACGCGGACAGCCACGCCATCCCGTCCTGGTCCGGCCGGAACTCCACCCGCCGATCCGCCACACCCTTCACATGGCGCTTCTCAATGCTCTCCGCGTGGTGGCGTTCCCGCCACGTCCTGGCCTTGGCCCGAAACCGGTGCGCCGGCATCTCCCCGGCAGGGCACCCCCGAGCAGGGTCCGGGGCGTCAGGGTCCAGGAAATGGGCTTCCATCGCCGCCGCCCCGGCAGCGTCCAGACACGCGGCCTCGTCCGCCATCACCACCGCGTGCTGCCACGACAGGGTCCCGGCCTGCAGCCCCGCAAGGGTCCGCGGCAACGAGGAAACAACGGCGTGCGAAACAGTCAGGAACGATAACGCCGCCCGCGGCCCCAAAACCAGCACACACCCGATCTCCGCCGCGACCGCCATCTCCTGCGCCTGCACCGGCACATCCGGCCCGGCAACAACAGAGGCGCTCTCCGCGTACTTCACCGCAGCCTTCGCCTTCAAACCAGCGAACCCGGCCTCAACCACCCGGGCACCAGCCAAAACATCCAGGCACCCATCCGCCAAACCACCAAGAGGATCAGCCACCGAAAACGGCTCAGAACCGCACCCATCCACCTCAGCGTTCAACACAGCAAGGGCAGCCCGCATGTCCGCATAAGCCCTGACCACCGCTGCCCTTCCCATAAACCAATCATGACAAGGGGGTACGACAATCACGCGAGATGCCACATGACGGCCATGTTCCGCGGCGGCATTGCTGTTATCTGCCACCTCGCAGAGACCTCGGCAGCACCGAGTCTCTGCTTCGAGCGCACGCCGGGCAGCCGTTTTGGGGATGCAGGCCTTGCTCCGGTACCCTATTGAGGTTGGTGACGTGTCCGAGCGGCCGAAGGTGCAACACTCGAAATGTTGTTTGGTGTAAAAGCCAACGTGGGTTCAAATCCCACCGTCACCGCCAAGTGGAAAGGCCCTGCGCCCCTCGCATAAGAGGGAGCAGGGCCTTTTGTTTTGTCCCAAACTTACCTTTGCGGTCCGGCGCGGACGGCACTCACGAGAGAACTTCGCCTCCCCAACCCACCGTGCCGACACTGCTGCACAGCTCTCCCTTGACTTGTCGACGACCTCGCTGAAGCAGGGCCCGGCAACTGTTTTCGTCACATTTGACGCTCCGCTTCGCCACGTGGCACGCGCGCGGAGAAGGCAAAGTGCAAGCGCTTACACACATCATGCTGCATCCTCGATTGGGGCTGTGTAACGCGTTTTGAGGTCGTTCCCCAGGCCCCCTACGGTATTCATCGGCTGCGCACAGGAATCGTCCAGCCACTTATGAAAAGGAACCCAACGGCCCTTTTCACCCAGTACGAAGGCGTCCCCGGTGACAGCTCTGGTTCTGGGGAGCCCAAGTACTGGAACCGGGCACAAGCCCCACTTGCACACACGGTCACTCCCCTGAGAAGAGCACTATGTCGAAGCACCCCAATGAATCCCGAATGTGGCGAAAGCGATCCGCCGCCGCCTTAGTGGCCGCCCTGGCTGCAACCACTTTCCTGGCAACCCCCGCCGCACTGGCCAACGAGCCCTCCGATCCCCCGTCAATCGAACAGCTGCCAGCTCCCACGCCTGGTTTCCCCCTCCCCAGCAAGCACACGCAGCAGGCCTTCGATCCGGCGTCGGACTTCACCTCGAAGTGGACCCGCGCGGATGCCAAGCAGATCATGGCGCAGAGCAACCCCAACATTGCTCCCGGACAGAATTCGATGAGCCCCGACGTCACCATGCCGGAGATCCCTGAGGATTTCCCCGCCATGAACGATGACGTGTGGGTCTGGGACACCTGGTCCTTAACGGATGAGAACGCCAACCAGGTCAGCTACAAGGGCTGGGACGTCATCTTCTCCCTCGTCGCGGACCGCCACGCCGGCTACGGCTTTGATCAGCGCCACTGGAATGCGCGCATTGGCTACTTTTTCCGCAAGACCAACGCCGATCCGGCCAAGGACAAGTGGAACTACGGTGGACATCTATTCCTGGACAACACCTCCGTGGGCAACACCGAGTGGTCTGGCTCCACCCGCCTGATGCAGGGTGACCACGTCAACGTCTTCTACACCGCCACCACGTTCTATGACGTGGCCGAGCGCAACGCCGGCGGCGGCGGAATCGCCCCGGACGCCGTCATCGCCAAGGCACTGGGCAACATCCACGCCGACAAGAACGGTGTGAGCTTCGACGGCTTCGAGCACACGAAGTTGCTGGAACCGGACGGAAAGATGTACCAGACCAAGGCACAGAACCCGGGCTTCGCGTTCCGCGACCCGTATACGTTCGCCGACCCGGCACATCCCGGCAAGACGTTCATGGTCTTTGAAGGCAACACTGCCGGCACCCGTGGCGACTACGAGTGCAAGGGCGAGGACCTTGGCTACCAGCCAGGCGATCCGCACGCCGAGGGCCTGACTGACGTCCAGAACAGCGGCGCCAAGTACCAGACCGCCAACGTCGGCCTTGCCGTGGCGGACAACAAGGATCTCACCAAGTGGTCCTTCCTCCCGCCGATCCTGTCTGCAAACTGCGTCAACGACCAGACCGAGCGTCCGCAAATCTTCATCCAGAACGAAAACGGCAAGAACAAGTATTACCTGTACACGATCAGCCACCAGTTCACCTACGCGGACGGCATGCGCGGTCCCGATGGCGTCTACGGCTTTGTTGGCGACGGGGTCCGCTCCGATTTCCAGCCGGTCAACAACAGCGGCCTGGCGCTCGGCTCACCGACGGACCTCAACCTGCCGGCCAACAACCCGAGCGGCACCATCTCCGGCCAGCAGAACGGCCGCCAGTTCCAGGCGTATTCGCACTACGTGCAGCCGGGTGGGCTGGTGCAGTCGTTCATCGACAACGTCAACGGCGTGCGCGGTGGATCGCTGTCCCCGACCGTGAAAATCAACTTCCGCAACGGCGTGACCCAGGTTGACCGCAGCTTCGGCCAGAACGGCCTGGGCCCGTTTGGTTACCTTCCCACCAACGTCAACGTTGGCGGGAAGGGTCTCTACAAGTAACCAGCCTTGACCGGATAACGCTGCCCGGCGCAGCGGCCGGCAAAGGATCAGGAGCAGGGGTGCCTTCCGGCGCCCCTGCTCACCTTGCCGATACCGGCACGACCTGAACGGCAGCTATGTCCGCGAAATGGAATCTGTCCTTGGTTCCCAGGAACAACAAACTGTGGCTTTCAGCAACGCTCATCGCCGGCATCATGCTTGTGAGCTTTACGGTGTGGCTCTTCAAGCCGGGCACACCGGACAGCGATGAAGAGCGGGCCAAGGCTGCGTTGGAAAATGTCGCCACGGCGCAGGCCGCCTTCCACTCTGCGCGGGCCGGCTACGGTTCCTACTGGCTCTCAGGAGGGGACCGAACGCTCGAGAACGGCCGGGCCTTGGACACCGCGGGGGTGGAGGATCTGAGGAGCATCGCATGCCCGGACGGTTGGGTAGCCGGCGTCAGGACGGGCAGCAGTATCTTTATGCGGTCAAGCCAGCAAAATGACATCCACAGGCCTGGAGCAGGGGACGCGGCCCGGCCGGGCTGCATCACAGCTGAAGCTGTTGAAGCCATGCTCGAGGATCTCGGCCGGGTAGACCGGACTCCGGTGGCAGGCACCTCGGCCGAAGACAGTAACGAATCGTCGCCGTTCCGGCCGGCCTATCACATCACACCGGACCAGCACTGGATGAACGATCCACAACGCCCGTTCTTCCTCGACGGCCTCTGGCATTACTACTACCTCTACAACGCCGACTACCCCAACGGCAACGGTACCGAGTGGTTCCATCTCACCAGTCCGGACCTGGTGTCATGGAAGGACGAAGGCGTGGCCATTCCCAAATACACGAACGGACTGGGTGATGTGGAAACCGGAAGCGCCGTTGTGGACCACCAAAACGCAGCCGGTTTTGGAAAGGACGCCGTCATTGCCGTGGCGACGCAGCAGGACGCGGGCATCCAGCGGCAGTCCCTGTTCTATTCAACCAACGGGGGCTACAGCTTCACCGCTTACGAAGGAAACCCGGTGATGGAGAACCCTGGGCAAGAGCACTGGCGCGACCCCAAGATCCTCCGTGATGAGGCGAACAACCAGTGGCTGATGGTCCTGGCGGAAGGCAGCAAGCTGGGCATGTACACATCGCAGGATCTGAAGGCGTGGCGATACGTCTCCGGCGTTGAGTTGCCCGGGCTGGGCGTCCTCGAATGTCCGGACCTTTTCCAGTTGGATCTCGACGGGGACCCCTCCAGGCGGACCTGGGTCCTGGCGGCCAGCGCCAACGGCGCCGCGGAAGGCCGTACCACCGGTGTTGCCTACTGGACGGGAACGTGGGACGGCCACACCTTCACGCCTAGCAGCGACCGGCATCAGTGGCTGGACGGAGGCCCTGATTTCTATGCGGCGGTGACATGGGACGATCCACGGCTCACCGCATCCCAGCGGATGCAGTCTCGGCGGGCCATAGGGTGGGTCAACAACTGGGATTACGCCCGCAAGCTGCCCACGGTGGACTGGCAGGGCGGCATGGACTCGATCGTGCGGGACATTCGGCTGAAGACGGTGCAGGGCAAAGCCACGCTGGTCTCGGCACCTTCGGAATCGCTGGCCAGGCTTGAAGGCGCACCCGAAACTGCTGGACCGGCGCCCATTGGTACCGGTGGGACGCCAGGCCTTCCCATGCCCACGGGGGGCGCTTACCGGCTTGATCTCACCCTTGAGCGCTCCATGGTTGATGGTGCAGCAGGCGACAACAACCCCGAGGCTCTCCTGCAACTGACACAAGGGGGCTCGGTCTTCGCCACCGTGGCCTACGACTTCGGGAAAGAAACCGCATCTGTCTCACGCGATCAGCCGCCAGGCACCGGCGCGGACATTGGTCAGGTGTTCACCGGGGCATGGAGCGTGACCGCACCAGCCCGGGACGGTTCCGTGGACCTGACTGTCTTCGTGGACCACTCTTCCGTGGAAGTATTCGTCAACGGCGGGGAGCAGACACTTACGTCGCTGGTGTTCCCCGGGCCGGGAGAGAGTTCCCTGGAGCTTGTTTCCGAAGCACCGGACCTGACCGTGAAAAGCGCTAGGTACACACCGCTGCTGTCGACCCGCTAATCCAGTATTTACTTTGCATGGCACACCTGCGCACCATTCGAAGTGTGGGAACCATGGGCAGGTGGCACGGGCTTGCTTTCGTCCTGTCCCTGTTGATCCCGGCCAGCGCAACAGCGGGGTGCTCCTACGAATACGACGAGCCTGCACGGACTCCAACACTCGGCCCAGCACGCGAAACACACTCCCCCATGCCTTCCATTGATCCTCTCGTCCTGGAGCGCGAGGTCCACAACTACCGTGAGCTGGACCGGCTCCTGAAGGCAGTACCGGGGCCGGTCCTCCTTTTTGAGGAGGGCCCGCTCGATGGCCCGGTCAGGGGTTTTGGCACGACGGCGGAAGTCCCCGTGCCTGGCCAGTACACCTTTACAGCCGCCTGCGTCGGCGCTTCCAGTGCCAGGGTGGCCATCGGGCAGGAACATCCCGGCGCTCCTTTCCGGCCCGTCGAATTGACGCTGGACTGCCCCGGAGCCACAACACAGGTCATGGAACTGCGGCAGGGGTATGTTTTCGCCCACCTGGTGGTGCCGGCACCTGGCGACACCCCCTGGACAGGAGCCGTCGGCGGAGTACGCGTGACAGGCGGGGCAGCTACGCCAGGCACCGGGTAATCCCCCTGACAAAAGGCCCTGTTATCGCTGGCCTCGCGCGGCAAGGCTGGGGTTTGAGGATCATCGGCGGGCCAGGCAGGAGGTCTGGAATGACTGCGCAGCCACAGGACGGATTGCCGCTGGTACCAGGCGCTGAGGGGAAAGGGTTCACCTACTTTGTCCGGCGGCACCCTGTACCTTCCTACTACGCCCTGACCTTTGTCATTTCGTGGGGCTTGATGGGAGCGGTCATCGGCGTCGCGCCGGTCCCGATGGCTGTTGCAGTATCCCTTGGCCCCGTCGGACCCGCCGCCGCATCCATCATCCTCACCAGCTTCCTGGACGGAAAGGCGGGGCTTCGGGAACTGGGAGCCCGCCTCCGCCGGTGGCGGGTGGGCGCCCGCTGGTATGCGCTGGCGCTCCTGACCGCTCCACTCGTCATGGCTTCGGCGTCCGTCGCAGTCGCCGTCGTCTTCCCTGGTTTTTACGGCGGCGTTTCGACGGCGGGCGAGCTGGTGATCGTCGTTCTGGCCGGGATCGCGGTGGGCTTGATAGTCGGCGTGCTGGAGGAGCTGGGCTGGACCGGCTTCGCGCTGCCCCGCCTGCGCCGGCGGCACGGGGTGGTGTCCACTGCCTTGATCATGGCCGTTTTGTGGGGTGCCTGGCACTACCCCATGTTCGCCAACAGCGCTGACCCGTCAGGAGCCATACCCAGCGCCATCATCGGGGCCGTGTTCCTGTTTGGCTGGCTGCCCGCTTACCGGGTGCTGATGGTGTGGCTCTACGACCGGACCGGGAGCCTCCCCCTGGCCATGCTGATGCACGCGCCCCTCTCCGCGGGCGCCTTCATCAACTCCTTCATGGCGGCCTCCGGGAACGCATCGGGAATTGCCATCCTGGTTCCATCGCTCAGCTGGGGTGCGGCATTCTGGGTGGTTGCCGCCGTCGTCCTTCTCACCGAACGCCGCCACCCGTGGGAGACGACGTGACCGCGCAACTCCCGCCGGTGCCGCCAGGGGAAGCAATTCTGGCGGCAGCGCGGCGTTTCACCGCTGCCCACGGCCGGAAACTTAGGGTCGGTGAGGTGGAATGGCGCTATGTAAGGCTGGGCGAGGGACCGCCCGTACTCTGGCTAACCGGCGGCCTGCGCCGGGCTGGGCTGGGGTACGACTTCCTTGGGCGGCTTGCGCTCAACCACACGGTGGTGGCGCCGGATTACCCGCCCGTGAAGCGATTTACCGATTTAGACGACGGCGTCTCTGCGATCCTGCGCGCTGAGGGAATTGAGCATTGCGACGCGGTGGGCCAGTCCTACGGCGGTTTGCTCGCCCAGGCATTCCTTGCTGCCCATCCGGCCCGGATCAACCGGTTGGTGCTCTCCAGCAGCGGCCCGTCCGACTACGGCCGGCTCTGGGTGCCGCCCCTGGCAGTGGCAATCCTGGCGGCGCGGGTACTGCCGAAGCGTTGGTCGGCTTCCCTGCTGCTCGCCGGCCTCACCGGACTCATCCCGGCCGGGTCAGATCCCGATGGCAACTGGGCAGCAGTTCTTCGCCACACTGTCCGGCACGACTTGACCAGGGCGGATATGGTGTCGCATTTCTCGGTCGCCGCTGACGTGGCCAGGAGGCAGCTGGTGCGTCCGGAACGGTTTCAGCAGTGGAGGGGAGACGCCGTGGTGCTGCGGGCGGAGAACGACCGCACCCAGGACGCCCGCGACATCCCCCGGCTCCAGAGATTGCTGGGCAGGCCGGTACGGATGATTTCGATGGGCCCTGCCGGTCACACGGCGGCGCTGCTGGAACCGGAGCGCTATGTGCAATGGCTGGAAAAGGCGCTGGGCTGATCTCCGGCGGACCACCGCCACATGGACGTCGCTCCCCAATTTAAGAGGTGTGCGCAGTTGAACCGCCGGCGGAGCCGCTTTCAAGAATTTGCCTGATCTCCGCGAGGCGCTGCAGCAGCCGGGGCCGCATGCTGCGGGTGATGGCCGGCAGCAGCCACCGGAGGAGCCAATGGGACCGGACGGTTTCCCTGTGGTGCAGGATGCTTCCGCCCTCAAAAGAATCAATTTGGTAGGAGAGGTGCCCGTTGAGCCAGTGGCTGGAAAAGTCCATGCCGAGAAGGTGCGGCGGGTCGAAATTGGACACCACGCTCTCGGTGTGGAACCAGCAACCCGGCGCCAAGCGTACCCATTCGTGCCAGCGTGTGCCCACCGCGGTTGGGCCAGCCGGCTCCTTGACCATCCGGACGGCTGCGTCGCGGGGTATCGGTTCGAAGTCCTGGATATCGGAGAGCAGCGCGAATACCGCCGATGGTGGGCGCCGGATCTCGACGGACAGGTTGAACATCGGAGCCCTCTTGATCACTCTTCAAGCATCCACGACCACAGCCCTACCGGTAGGGACTACTACCCCTGGACTTTTTGTCCTACCTGTCCGGCAGAATGGGGTTTCAATTAGTCAAGCGTCTGGAATGCAAGCCCGCCTACGAGAGCCAGGACAGGAATGAGCGAATTCTTTACCGCGTCTTGCGATGGGGACCTGCTGCGGTTGCAGTGGGTTCCGGAAGCCCTTATCACCTACCAGACGGCGGTGCGTGCAGCCCGGGTTCTGGAGGGTTTGAGCGGTGGGCGCACTTTACCTCTCCTGGTTAATCTCGCCGGTGTCGCCGGGCTGACGCCGGAGTCCCGGGCCGGCATGAATGCGTACCGCGGGTTTTCGGCAGTGGCCCTCATTGGGGACGGGGCGATGGGTAAGGTCGTGGCCGCATTCTCCCAGCGGGCCCTGACCCCCACAGCATATTTCACTGATGATTCCGAGGCCCTGACGTGGTTGTCCGAACAAGGGCAGGGCCAGCATTCCCCGCGAAGCGCGGCAAACGGAACGGTAGTCTTCACCAGGATCACGACGACACCCAGGACGGCCCCCGGCTGTGCACGTTGCCCTCGGCGCGCTTCTTAATGCCCAGGAGCATGGCACGATCCATGACGAGGTAACCGGGGCGGAGGAGGAAGTCCATGACCCGGAGCGCTGGGGGCCGGCCAGGGCCCGATCGCGTCCGCAGCAGCAACCTGGTTCCCCTGGCACCGGAACTGTGGAGGACGAACTGCCACGTTCCGGTGACTGTTCCGGGAGGGGCGCCAGGGCTTGAATCGAGCACCAGGTGGCGGCCGCTCTCCAACTCCACCACGCGCGGCCCCGCCCTTCCTCCCGGATATCCTTCCGGGGTGAAGGCGATGACGTCACCCACCTTCAGGTCCTGCCACTCAGGATTGATGCGGTCAGCATTCGTGACGCCCAGATGGAGCAGTCCGTTCTCCACCCAGGTGTAGGAATACAACCCAGCGCGATCCACACCCATTTGCACTAACCATGGCCAGACTTCGTCCGGCGGTGCGGAGATCGTTACTGCCATGGTCTGTACTTCGTCGGGCTCGGAAATCAGGCCGTCGCCCGGAAGGGACATGCTGCTTTCCAACCCGGTAGCACCCCAGGTCCCCAACACACGCGGCAAGACCGCGTGCGTGAAAATCCCGGCCGCAGCCGCTATGCCGAGAATGCCCGGCAGCTCCCGGAACGCATTTGGAGGCCGGTGCCCGCGGACGGACGACGGCCCCATGAGTGCCAGGAAACCCGATAACACATTGCCCACGCGAACCTCCTTGCTACCGGAATTCATGGAGCCTACAAACAGGGATTGGGCCGGCCCAGAGTCCAAAGGCCCCGCCAGTAAGTACCGGCGCCTGCGTGACACGTCGGGTGCCGATGCTTGACGCCGCCATCCGGCACACGCTAGAAAGTAAGCAGCCTTATTATTTGTCGATTCTGCAAAAGAGTTCTGCAAAGGGAGGACCTGACATGAGTGACAAGCCCGGTAACCAGACGCCGAACACGCCCGATGTGAGCGAGACGAAACTGCGCAGCATGAAGGTGGATGAACTCCGCAAGGAGGCCAGGGAAGAACACATTGCCGGCGCCTCGGATATGCATAAGGAAGAGCTGGTAAAGGCTGTGGCTAAGGCCCGGCAGGAGGACCACGACGGCGGCCGGAAGGAAGGTTCCCGGTCCGGCTCAGGCAACTCCGGACGGGCCAGCAGCGGCAAGGAAGGCAGCGGCAAGGAAGGCCGTGACGAGCCCGGCAACCAAACCCCCAACACCCCGGACGTGAGCGAAACCGAGCTGCGCGGAATGAAAGTGGATGAACTCCGCAAGGAGGCCAGGGAAGACCACATTCCCGGCGCCTCCGGCATGCGCAAGGAAGAACTGGTCAAAGAGGTGGCCAAGGCCCGCCAGGAAGGCGCGGGCGGCGGAGGTAACCGGAGTGAGGATGCCGGCGCAGACGCGGAGGACCTTGGCGCCGGCCCCGACGGCGGCAAGATCCGTTACGGCGATGACTCGTCCAAGTCACTGAAGTACTCGCAGGAGATCACCTCCACCGAGGAGGAGCCCGAGCGCGAAGGCCGCAGCCTGGCAACCACGCACCATGAAGTCATCAGGCAGTGGGCCGAAGAACGCGGCGGTGTCCCTGCCACGGTGGAGGGCACCGAGCATGGCGACCACCTGGGTGTCCTGCGCATCGATTTCCAGGACAGGGACGCCAATCTTCGCGAGGTCAGCTGGGAGGAATGGTTCAAGACGTTCGACGACCGGCGGCTGAACTTCATTTACCAGGAAGAGCGGACGGACGGAAACCAGTCCACCTTCTTCCGGTTGGAGAACCCGGACCGTGAAGACGCGTAGGGCCACCCAGGCCTGACACATGCAGGAGGCGCCATCGCTATTGCGGTGGCGCCTCCTGCATGCTCAGTAGTCCTAAAGCCAGTCCTAAAGCCGCGTATCAAACGACCCGCAAAACACGTTCTCGTTGAACGTGCCCTGGAACTCCGATTTACCCTGGATTTTCTCCACGGCCGCCCGGATGGCCTCCCGCGTTCCCGCATGGGCGTGGATGGCGGTCCTGACCATCGGCACATCAATCAGGTGGTTGGGCTGGTTCAGGGAAACGAACACAGTGGGCACCTCGGTGGCGTACCAGGGGATTTCGGCAGCCATGGGAGAAGACCATTTGATCCGGATGGCTGCCTCCTGCGCGAAGCCTTTCACGTTGGCGAAGACAAATGCGGCATCGTATTTCTCCGCGTAGTCCCCCGTGGCTTCCTCCGCCAGGACCCGCAGAAAGTTCATGCCGGCCTCCCCCGCCGCCTCGCGCTGCTCTGCCGTCCGGAACAGGTGGACCTGGAACCCGGCAGCTTCCAGTTCCTCCTTCACCACTTCCAGGTAGGCCAGTGGATCGGCCCGGGTAAAGTCTGCCCCGCCGGAGATGCCGTACAAACGGATCCGGGGGTGGGTGGCCGGGGTGATGGGCAGGTTTCCGGCCGTGTCCTTGACCAGCGTCACCGTCTTGTCCGCAATCCCAGCAGCCACGGCACGGTGCCCGGAGGAGCCAATGACGGCAAGCGCCCCGGCAGGCGGCACCAACTGGTCGGCAGCCTTCCGGTGCAGCCCCAACGACGCCTTCAGCCCAAGGATGCGCCGCAGCGCATCATGCAGCCTCTGCTCGGTGATGATCCCAGACTTGTAGCCGTCCATCATGTATTGGAAGTCCTCGGCGGGGTTCCGGAAGAACAGGAACATGTCGCAGCCGGCAGCGATCGTGGCAGGCACCAGGTCCTTGCGCTTCATCGCCTGTGTCAGGCCCACCATCTGCGAAGCATCGGTGAGCACCAGGCCGTTGAACCCCAGTTCCCCGCGCAGCAGGTCCTGCAGCAGTTCCGGTGACAGCGTGGCAGGCAGGACCTCGGCGTCGGACAGGCCGGGCCGGAAGTGCCGGGAGACCTCGGGGGCCCCGATGTGGCCAACCATGATGGACTGCACGCCGTGCGCGATCATCTCCCGGTACACGTGCCCGTACGTCCGGTCCCACTCGTCATAAGTGAAAGTGTTGTAGGACGTGACCACGTGCTGGTCCCGCTCATCCACGCCGTCACCGGGGAAATGCTTCATCGCGCAGACGGTGGGCGATTCACTGATGCCGTCGAAGTACTCCTTGGCCCGTTCCACCACAATCTCCGGGGTGTTGCCAAAGGATCGCGTGGAAATTACGGTGTTCCGCCAGTTGTAGTGGATGTCCACAATCGGCGCGAACGCCCAGTTGCAGCCCAGCGCCGCAGTTTCCACCCCTGCCACCTGCCCCATCTGCCGGGCTATGGCCTTGTCCGGGTGCGAACCCGCCTGCAGGTGCGTGCACACGAACGTGCCGTCATCGCAGCTGCCGGCCCCGCCCATCTCCGGATTCGACGCAACCAGCAACGGGATCCGGGACCTGGACTGCGCATACCGGATGTGTTCCTGGACGGCTGCGGACGGTCCCGGCCGGTAGCGCATGCCGCCCAGGTGGTAGTTCTCCAGCACGCCGTCGAGGTACTCGGGCGAGTAGTCGTTGTTGTGGTTGATGAACAGCTGCCCGATCTTCTCCTCGAGCGTCATGGAACCAATGGTGCCCTCCACCCAGGCGACCGCGTCGCCGTCGAGGTTGAACGGCGCGGCGGAAAGGTCGACGTCGAACTGCCGCGGACGGGCGGCGGCCGTCCCTTGAGCGGAAGGTACGACGGCGGCAAGACCCTTGAGTGCCGCGGCCACCACATCCGGCACGGGCGCGGCGATGTCCACCACCACGCCGCGTTCGTCCTCCTGCAGCGGTTCCAGGGTGGCGAGCTGGGAGTCCAGCAGCGCGGGCGGCATGAAATGCCCGGCCCTGCCGCCCACACGTTGCGCCAGGACCTCCTTGCTGCCGTTCAGATGGAGAAAGATGGTGTCCGGAGCCTGTTCCCGGATTGCATCACGGTAGGTCCGCCGCAGCGCCGAACAGGCCAGGACCAGGCCACCGTCGCCGGCGGCAGCCAGCTCACGTCCCACGATTGCCAGCCAGGGCCAGCGGTCCTCGTCGCTCAACGGGTGGCCGGCTGCCATCTTGGCCACGTTCTCCCCCGGGTGCAGCGAGTCGCCATCGAGGAACGGCACCCCGAGTTCGCGGGCTACGAGGCCGCCCACGGTCGTCTTGCCGCAGCCGGAGACGCCCATGACCACCACGCGGGGCTTAGTGGGGGCGGGATTATTGTTGCTCACCAAAGTTGTCCTTCTTGCCGGTCAGTGGCTTTTGTTAACAGTCGTGGCCGCGTTCACCAGTCGTGGACGGTGCCGTCGACGAGGCGGTTGTAGGGCAGGTAGGCCTGCTGGTACGGGTAGGCGTTGGCGGCTTCTTCGTTGAATTCGACGCCGATGCCGGGGTTGTCGCCCGGGTGCAGGTAGCCGTCCACGAACGTCATGGACTGCTCAAAAACCTCGTTGGTCTTCACCGAGTGCTGCATGTACTCCTGGATCCCGTAGTTATGGATCGCCAACCCCACATGCAGCTGCGCCGCGAACCCCACCGGGGAAATATCCGTCGGCCCATGGAACCCGGACTTGATCTGGTACTGCGCAGCGAAATCCATCACCTTCTTCAACGGCGAAATCCCGCCAAAATGCGTGGACGCGGCCCGGACGTAATCGATCAGCTGTTCCTTGATCAGCGTCTGGTAATCCCACACCGTATTGAAGACCTCCCCGATCGCCAACGGCGTGGTGGTGTGCTGCCGCACCAGGCGCAACCCCTCCTGGTTCTCCGCCGGCGTGCAATCCTCCAACCAGAACAAGTCATACGGCTCCAACGCCTTGCCCAGCTTCGCCGCCTGGATCGGCGTCATCCGGTGATGCCCGTCATGCAGCAACGGCAGCTCCGGACCAAACTCATTCCGCACCGCCTCAAACACCGACGGCAAATGCCGCAGGTACGCCCTGGTGTCCCAGTCCTCCTCCACCGGAAACGCACCCCGCCCCGCCGGTTCATAGTCATACCGCTCCCCCGACGCCTGCGCCTGCGCCGCAACCCCATACAACGCCTTGATCCCCGGCACCGCCGTCTGGATCCGGATCGACTTATACCCCAACTCCAGATGCTCGCGCACCGAATCAAACAACGACTCAATATCCGCACCCGAGGCATGCCCGTACGCCCGCAACCCGTTCCGCGACGCCCCACCGAGCAACTGGTACACCGGGAGCCCGGCGATCTTGCCCTTAATATCCCAAAGAGCCATATCCACCGCAGCGATCGCCGCCATCGTCACCGGACCACGCCGCCAATACGAAGACCGGTACAGGAACTGCCACGTATCCTCAATCCGGTGCGGATCCTTCCCGATCAACAACTGCGCCACGTGCTCCTTCAAATACGCGGCAACAGCCAACTCACGCCCATTCAACGTGGCATCACCAATCCCCGTCACCCCGTCCTCCGTCGTAATCCGGAGCGTCACAAAATTCCGGGACGGACTGGTCACAAACACATCGGCGGCAATGATCTTCATGGGGTTTATCTGTTCCTTCCGGAAGTAAAAAGCAGGGTCTAAAGAGGTGAGGGAGTGGCGGTCCGGGCTGCGATGGATCCGCACAGCCCGTGGACCAGCGAAACAACGCCGGGGTCGTCGGCGATGTCCGCGCTGACCAGGCCGAGCAGGGCCTCTACCCTCTCGCTGCCCTCAAGCGCGTTGGCAGCGTGGATGTCAGCGGCCAGCGGGTCCTGGAAGTCCTGGGTGGCAGCAACATAGTCGATCCAGGCGGCAAGCATCAGGGCGGCCCCGCTGCCGGTCCGGCCACGGGCCCGCTCCGCCGTCATAACGGGCACGGCGCGCATCCGAAGCTTGGTGGTGCCGTCGGCAGCGATTTGGGCAAGGCGGTGGGCGATCCGGGCATTACCGAACCGTTCCAGCAGCGCCTGCCGGTACGCGGGAATGTCCAGTCCTGGAGACTGCAGATGGTGCGCGGCCTCGTCCCAGAAGTCCTCCACGGCCTTCCGGCAGGCCGGGTCTGACAGGGCATCGGCCACGGTGGCGTGCCCACGGAGCTGCCCGGCATACGCCAGGATGGAATGCGACCCGTTGAGGAGCCACAGCTTCCGGTTCTCGTACGGTTCAATGTCGTCAACCACGACGGCGCCCGCGTCCTCCCAGCGTGGACGCCCGGCGGGGAAGTCCCCGCTGAGCACCCAGTTGCGGAAAGGTTCGGCCACCACCGGCGAACTGTCGGTGTAGCCGCACTGCTCTGCCACTTCCGCGGTGTCTTCCTCGGTGGTCCGGGGGGTGATCCGGTCCACGGAAGTACTCACGAAGGTGACGTTCGCTTCGATCCACTCCGCCAGCCCGGGGCCCCATCCGGAGGCCAGGCCCAGAATCGCCCGGCGGGCCACCTCACCGTTGGCGGACAGGTTGTCACAGCTGACGACGGCGATCGGTCCCGCGCCGCTGTCGCGGCGCCTGGCGAGGGCCAGCACCAGGCGGCCCAGCGGCGTGCCGGGCACTCCGGCCTCCCCGGACGCCGCTGCCGACAGCGCACGGAGGTCGTCCGCCACACCGGGAGCGCCGCCGGCGAACGTTCCATCTGCCGCAAGCCCATACGCAGCCTCTGTGATGGTCAGCGTGACCACCGCCGTCTCCTTCGCCGCGATAAGCTCGCAGAGCCGGGCAATGTTGGCCCCGTCCGCCGCCTCCACGATGCTGCCGATGACTTCGAAGCTGTCGCCGTCTGCGGAGCGTTCCACCAAGGTGTAAAGGCAATCCTGGGCGGAAAGCGCCTCCGCAGCGTCCGGACGGCGGCCGGTGAACGCCGCGATCCCCCACTCCGCGGCGTCAGGGGCGTGCTGGGTGTACCAGGCCTGGTGGGACCGGTGGAACGCCCCCAGGCCAAGGTGCACGATGCGGACCGGAGCCTTAGGCAGTGGCTTCAGGCTGCGGTCCAGGACAGGGAGTGAGCCCAGTACAGGCGGCGCGGCATTCACAGCTTGAACACCCGCCGTGGCGATGCGTCGATGATGTCCACGATCAGTTCGTGGGCCCGTTCCTCGGTGATCCGGTGCTCGGCCACCAGGCGCGCCAGGAACGACGCCTCGATCCGGCGGGCCGTGTCATGCCGGGCGGGGATGGAGCAGAACGCCCGGGTGTCGTCGATGAAGCCCGAGGACCGGGAGAACCCCGCCGTCTCCGTCACCGCCGAGCGGAAGCGGAGCATGGCATCCGGCGCGTCCAGGAACCACCACGGCGCACCCAGGTACACGGACGGGTAGAACCCGGCCAGCGGGGCCAGCTCCCGGGAGAACACGGTCTCGTCCAGGGTGAACAGGACCAGGTGGAAGTCCTTGGCCGTTCCGAAGTCCTGCAGGAGCGGGCGCACGGCCTCGGTGTAGTTCACCGCCACGGGGATGTCGTGGCCGGTGTCCGCGCCGAAGGTCTCGAACGTGGGCGTGTGGTGGTTGCGGAAGGAGCCTGGGTGGATGGTCATGACCAGTCCGTCCTCCACCGACATCCGCGCCATCTGGTAGATCATGTGCGCTTCGAAGGCATCCCTGTCTGAAGCAGTCGCCTGCCCCGTCCGGCCGCGCTCGAAAAGCCGCTCCGCCTCGGCGTCGTCCAGTTTCAGCGTGGCGGGCGTGAACACGCCATGGTCCGCGGACACCGCGCCGCGCTCCACGAAGTGGCGCCGGCGCGCCTCGAGGGCTTTGATGTACCCCGCATAGCCGGAGGCGCCGTCCCCGGCAGCTCCGATGAGGCGTTCCACGTTGTCCTGCCAGGCCGGGTGCGCCATGTTCAGGTACTGGTCCGGCCGGAAGGTGGGCAGCACGCGGGCTGCGAACGAGGGGTCGGCGTGCAGGGCAGCGTGGCTCTCCAGCGAGTCCAGTGGATCATCGGTGGTGGCGAGCACCTCGATGTTGAATTCCTTGAACAGCTCGCGCGGCCGGAAGCCCGGCTCGGAGAGTTTGGCCTGCAAGGCATCGTAGAGCTGGTCGGCGTTGTCCGCGGACGGCTCCCCGCTGATGCCGAAAACGTGGGCGAACTCCTGCCGGATCCAGTAACCGGATGCCGTTCCCTCGAAACTGGGCCACGCCTCGCAAAAGTGGCGCCACACCTGCCGTGAATCGGCCGGCCTGCTTCCGAGGCCCAGCTGGTCCATGGGCACCCCGCCGGCGTGGATCAGCCGGGTGACGTAATGGTCCGGAGTGACCAGGAGCGCGGCAGGGTCAGGAAAGGGAGTGTTCTGCTCGATGACCGCCGCGTCCACGTGCCCGTGGGGGGAGATGATTGGCAGCCCCTCCACCTTGTTGAAGAGCGACCGCGCAACCTCCCGGACGCCGGGATCAGCCGGCAGCAGCCGGTCCGGGTGGTCCGCTATTGGCTGGCCCATGGCTCACCGCCTCCCTGCCGCGACGGAGAGCCCAGCCAGGGCAGCCGTGGAGCGGAGGTAGTCAAGGTTGTCCGCGGTGCGTTCGGCCAACGGGAGCTCGGTGGAGAAGTCCTCCACGGTCACCCATCCGTCATAGCCGAAGGCCGCGAGTGCCTTGAAGTACTGCAGCACGCTGCCCTGGCCGGAACGGAGCGGAGCCCATTCGTTGCGGTAGACCGCGGCACCGGACTCATCGGTTTCCCCGCTGTTGACCCATACCGCGTTCTTGACGTGCACGTGGGCCAGGTAGTCGCCCAGGAGCTCAAAGGCCGGCAGATAGTCCTCCTGCCCTTCGATGAGGAGGTTTCCCAGGTCATGGATGACGCCTACATGCCGCGGATCCAATCCGTCCAGCAGCCGCAGGGCGGAGGAAGCGGAGGCGGTGATGGTCCGGTGATGCAGTTCCACCAGCGCCTTCACTCCGTGGTGTGCTGCCCGCTCGGCAATCCATTCGAAGTCACGCCGGGCTGCCGCGAAGAGCTCCGGGTAGGGCGTGCCGCTGGCAGGTTCGTTTCCCCATGCCGCGGTTCCCAGCGGAAGCGTGGTTACCCTGACCTTCTCCGCACCCAGCCTGGCCGTTGCGGCAAGCATCCGGTCCACGTCCGCATGGTTGTCGCACCGCGCGTATCCGCCGATTCCGGAAAACTCCAGCCCCGCCCCGCTGCTAAGGGAGGCGATGCGGTCCAGGTGGTCTTCCATTCCCGTGAGCGGGATGGTGGCCCTGTTGCCGGCCCAGAACCCTGGTGCTGCGGCGTCAGCCTGGTCCGTGATGCGCCATTCGACGCCGTCCCAGCCCTGGTCGGCGAGGTGCTTCACTGCCTCTTCCGGAGTCCAATCGGGGGTTGATGCCGTAAATACTGAAAACTTCATGGTGTCAGGCGCTTTCTGCCGCGGAGCTGCCGGTGCGGACTTCAAGGTCGTTGTACTTGCCTGCAAGGACGTCGTCGAAGAGGACGGGCTGGCCGAGGGTGGCCGAAACGTAGACGGAGCGCACGGCCGCGAGCGCGTTGACCGCGTCGCTGACGGTGACGCCGGGCTGCCGGCCGCCGGCGATGGCGGCCAGGATGTCCCGGTATTGCCGCACGTGGCCGGCGGGATACGTGGTGGGGTCCGCGGCCTTGTAGTCCTCCACCGGGTACTTGGCCAGTTCCTGGTCGGCCTGGTTGCCGCCGCCCTGGAGACCCATGTCCGCGGACTCACCGCCGGCGTCCTTGCTGTGGAAGTACTGGAGCCGGTCGTTGTCCACCACGGCTGATCCTTCGGATCCCATGAGCTGGACCCGGACGGTCAGCCCGGGGTAGGCGGAGGTGGTGGCGTGCAGGACTGCCAGTCCGCCGTTTTCAAAGGTGACGGTGGCTACGGCGGTGTCCTCCACCTCGATGCGCTCGTGGGCCAGCAGGGCGGTGTGCGCGTGGATTTCCACGGGGCGTCCCATGAACCACAGGAGCAGGTCCACGGTGTGGACGCCCTGGTTCATCAGGGCACCGCCGCCGTCCATGGCCCAGGTACCGCGCCAGTCACCGGAGTCGTAGTAGCCTTGGCTGCGCCACCAGGCAACCGAAGCGATAGCCGAGGTCAGCCGGCCGAACCGGCCCTTGGCGATGGCGTCGGCGACAGCCACGCTGGACTGGTCGAACCGGTGCTGGCTGATGACCGAGGCAACGACCCCCTTTTCCGCGGCTTCCTTTGCGGCTGCTTCAATCTCCTGGGCCCGCGTAAGGTCCACGTCGAGGGGCTTTTCAATCACCACGTGCTTGCCGGCGGCCAGGACCTCCAGGCCCTGCTGGATGTGGAGGCCGCTGGGGGTGGCCAGTGCCACGAGGTCAATGTCCTCGGACTCGAAGGCTTCGGCCAGGGTGCTGAACTGCGGCGGCCGCGGGCCGCCCTGCTTCTCGACAAAATCGGCAAGCGCTTCGGCGGCGGCAGGGATGGCATCGACGAGGGCGACTATCTGCACCTCCGGGAACTGCTGCAGGGCTACGGCGTGGGTGCGGCCAATGACGCCGCACCCGGTGATGGCTACGTTCAAGGTGCTCATGCGGTCTGGACTCCTGCTTCTGCGGTGACTTTTGCGAAGGCGCGTGCTGCAATGCCGAAAGCGGTGGGGCCGGAGAATCCGCCGAGTCCGTGGGCTCCGGCCAGGTGCGGCTCCAGGGAGGCGAAGCCCTGGTAGCCGTCGGCCTTGAGGGCCTCCACGGTCTTCAGCAGGTCCCCGTCGCCCTCACCGGCCGGCGTGACGTGGCCGTTGGCGAAGAGGGCGTCCTTGACCTGCAGGTACTCCAGGTGCGGCCGCAGCTTGGCGTACCCCTCGTCGAAGGGTTTGACCCCCACCTGGACGAAGTTCGCTGCATCCCAGGCAACCTTGAGGGCGGGCGAGTTGACGGTCTCGATGATGTCCAGGACCCGGTCCGGGACGTCCCCGAAGATGTCCTTTTCGTTCTCGTGGAGGAGGATCACCCCGCCTTCCTCCGCAACAGCGGCGAGGGCCCGCATGCGTTCCATGACGGCGTCCCGGATGCTCTCCACCTGCACGGACTCGCCGTAGTAGAAGGAGAAGATCCGGATGTACTTTGCGTCCAGCACCTTGGCGGCGTTGACCGCCCGGCGCAGGCGCTCCACCTCGTGCTCCACGGGCAGGCTGACATCCACCTTCCCGATGGGCGAGGCGATGGCGGAGACCTTCATCTCCTTCTCCGCCAGCAGGGAGGCGAGGGCCTTGAGCTGTTCGTCGCTGAGGTCCACGATGTTGGTGCCCCACGCGCTGCGGACCTCGATGTGGTTGGCGCCGAGGGCCTGCAGCACTGCGATCTGGACTGCGGGGTCGTCGTCGATCTCATCGCCGAAGCCTGACAGCTGCCAGGTGACCTGGGTGGTCGAAACCATGGTTATTTAACTCCTCCGGCGGTCAGCCCGCCTACTAGGTAACGCTGGAAAATCAGGTAAAGAATGACCACGGGAGCGGCACACACCAGTGCCGCAGCCATCATCTGGCCGTAATAGGGAATGGCGCCGCCTTCCTGGGAGGCACCAAAGATCTGAAGGGCGACGGCGGCCGTCTGGCTTTCCGGGCGCGTCATCACCGAGGCGAACAGCACGTCGTTCCAGCCGAGCAGGAACGCGAAGATGCCGGAGACAACGATGCCGGGCCAGCTGAGCGGCAGGATGATGCGGAAAAGCACTCCAAGGTTGGAGGCGCCGTCGATCCTTGCCGCTTCTTCCAGCTCCTTGGGAAGCCCGCGGAGGTAGGTGACCATCACCCAGGTGGAGAACGGCATGGCGAACGTCAGGTAGGTGACGAACAGGCCCCACTGGGTTCCGATGACCTGGATCCCCAGGTAGGTCGCGGCCGAGGAAAAGAGGACAAAGACCGGCAGTACCATCAGGGTTCCGGGCACGGACTGCAGGGCCAGCAGGCCGCGGAGGATGGTGAGCCGCCCGCGGAAGGTGTAGCGCACCAGCACGAAGGCGGTGGATACGGACAGTGCGGCCGAAACCACTGCGGTGGCGCCGGCCACCAGGACGCTGTTGGCCAAACCGGTGGCAAGGCCCACGCTGGTCCAGATCTTCGAGTAGTTCTCGAACGTGACCGTTGAGGGCCAGAACTCCCCGTTGGCCACCCCGATGTCCGAGTTCACCGAGGCCAGGAAGATGTACAGCACGGGAACCAGGACCAGGGCACCCAGGAACACCAGGACGAAAATCAGCAGCGGGGTCGGGAGCAGCCGCAGCACCTCGTGCTGCCGGTGCGAGCCTGGACGGTCGACTTCAAACGTTGGCGCACTCTGCCGGGTGGCTGTCGTGGCGCTCATTTTTTGCCTCCTGGTCTTTCGGCGTCGTCAAGTTTGACGGCGCGGAGGTAGACGAACAGCGGGATGGCGATGAGCACCAGGGAAATGAAGGCCATCGCGGCGCTCAGGCCAAAGCGGAAGCTCTGGAAGCTGGTGACGTACGTCAGGATGGGCAGGACTTCGACGTCGGACGGGGCCGGGACGCCGAACAGCACGAACGGAAGGGTGAAGTTGTTGATGTGGTGCAGCATCCCGATCAGGAACGCCAGCGCCAGCGGGCCCTTGAGGTAGGGGAAGATCACGTACCGCAGCTTGTTCCACCACAGTGCCCCGTCCAGGGCCGAAGCTTCATGCACTTCGTGGTCCACGGACTGCAGGCCGGACAGCGCCAACAGGTAGATGAACGGCCAGGAGGCCCAGATCTGCACTAGGACCAGCGTCCAGAAGGTTTGGGGGCCGTTGAGCCACAGCCCAACGTGGATGCCCACGGTCCCCAAGGCCTCGTCCACGATCCCGCCGGGCTGGAGCATGGTCCGCCAGACGGTGGCCACCACGAAGGATGGGAGGACGTAGGGAATCAGGAAGATCGACCGGATCACCGCGCGGCCCTTGAAGGCGTTCTGGGTAGCCACCGCGGCGGCGATGCCCAGCGGCAGCGTCACCACCATGGCCAGGAACGAGTAGCTGACGCTGAGCCAGACGGCGTGCAGCAGCGGCGAAGCAGTGACAGCTTCAACGAAGTTTTCGGCTCCGATGAGCGGTGCGCTGATCCACTTCCGCAGGGTGTACTGGTCCAGGTTGAGGACCGACATGTAGATGCCCAGCAGGAGCGGGAGCACGATGATGATGATCATCAATGCCCCGCCGGGGATCAGCATCCAAAGCGGCCGGTTGCGTTCGCTCAGTCCCTTGCGGCGCTTCCCGCCCTTGTGGCCGGGCTGCTGCCCGGCGTCGTCTGTGTTCCGGGGCGCCCGGCTTGCGGCGGTATCCGCCGCAAGCCGGACTTCATGTGAGGCGTCGGTTGACATCAGGACTTATCCTTTGGAGGCGCGGTCCAGGGATGCCTGGCCCTTG
Organism: Arthrobacter sp. E1SS-5; assembly: GCF_057073715.1. Taxonomy (NCBI): domain Bacteria; kingdom Bacillati; phylum Actinomycetota; class Actinomycetes; order Micrococcales; family Micrococcaceae; genus Arthrobacter; species Arthrobacter sp. E1SS-5. Next base: position 634,665 of record NZ_CP172703.1, on the reverse strand, counting down.
TTCTGGGCGTCCTTGATCCTTTGGTCCAGGGCGGACTCGTCCACCTTGCCGGCGGCCAGGTCCGGAATGGACTGGACGGTGACATTCAGGAGGGCGAGCTGGATGTCGCCCCAGGCGCCGGTAAAGGGTGTCGCCTTGGACTTGGCAGCGGCGTCAGCCATCGGCTTGAGCTTCGGATCGGTCAGGCTCGCCAGCGCCTCGGCGTTGGCCGGCAAATCGCCGAAGATCTTCTGGTAGTTCAACTGCTCATCCTTGGACGTGATCAGCTTGATGTACGCGAACGCGAGGTCCTTCTGCTTGGAGTAGTCGGCCACCACCAGGTTGTCACCGGAGAGGATGCTGGCGGCGTCGCCGTCGGACTTGGACTGCGTCTCACCCGGGGGGATGGTGGGCATCAGCGTGTACTCGTATTTGCCGGCAATGGCCGACTTATCGAGCGTCGGGATAGAGGTGCCAGTGGTCATCATCAGGTAGCCGGCCTTGCCGCTGGCAAAGGCCGCCACGGCGTTGCTGTTGCTCCAGCCGACGGAAGCAGGGTCAACAACCTTGTCGTCGGTCAGCCAGCCGAAGTAGGTCTGGTACGCCTTCTTGACGGCGGGATCGTCCAACTTCAGTTTGTTCCCGTCAACCAGGGGGTTGCCGGCCTGCACGGACATGGCCCAGATGAACTTCCAGGGATCGTAGTTGTCCTTATAGCCGGTGGCGATGCCGTAGGTATCACCCTTGGTCATCTTCTTTGCCTGGGCTGCCAGTTCGTCCCAGGTGGTGGCGGGCTTGTCGATGCCGGCCGCTGCCAGCAGGTCCTTGTTGTAGGCCATCACGAACGGACGGCTCACGAACGGGATGCCTGCCTGGTGGTCTTTGTCCGGACCGGAAATGCCGAGTGCGGCGGGGTTGAAGCGGTCTTTGCCGCCTACTGCCTTCCAGTCATCATCCGAGAGGGTGACGAATGCTTTGGTGGCGTAGGCGGTGGGGGTAAACGTGGTGCCGAGGCCGTAGATGTCAGGTCCCTGGCCGGATACCACCGAGGTCTGGATACGGGTGAGCTCGTCATTGGCGGAGGCGAAGGTCTCAAATTTCACGTCGGCGCCGGTCTCAGCCTTGAACTTGGCGGCGATGTCGCTTTGCCACTGTTTCTGCTGTTCGGGGTACTGGGCCAGGACGCCTGTCAGGACATTGAGGGTCTTGCCCGTTCCGTCCACTTTCCCGCCGGCGTTGGAACCTCCGCCGCTTCCGGAGCCTCCGGACCCACAACCGGTCAGGGCGAGTGCTGCAGCCGTGACAATTGCCGCGAGCCCAGTAGTCGATTTAAACCTCATTGTTTTTCTCCTCTAGGACACCCGCATGGCCACATCCGTCCTGTGGCGGAGATCACTGCAGGCGACTCGAGAGTCAGTCTAGGAAGGTGGCAAGCGTGTGGCAAGCGGTTGCCAAAAATTGCCATAAATGCTCAGATAGGTGCATCAGGAATCCCCCGGTGAGTAGCCTTGGGAGCCCCATTAGGCCGGCTTTGCCGGTCCGCGAGGAAAGGCCGCAGCGATGGCAGACCCCACCATGAAAGCGTCCCGCCCGGCAGGGTTCGACGCTGGTGCCCAGCGGGACCGGCCCCCCACCATCCGCGACGTTGCCGAGCTCGCCGGGGTTGCCACCTCCACCGTGTCACGGGCCCTGGCACGCCCGGACAGGGTGAATCCGCGCACCCGCCTGCGGATCGAAGAGGCTGCCGCCCAGCTCAACTACGTACCCAGCTCCCAGGCACGCGGGCTCAGTTCGGGGCGGACCAACGCCGTGGCCGTCCTGGTGCCCGATATCACCAACCCGTTCTACTTCGACATCATTCGCGGCACCCAGCACCAGCTCAAGGCCGCTGGTGTCACGCAGCTGCTGGTGGACACCGAGGAGTCCAGCGAGATGGAACTGGACGCGCTGCATAAGATGCGGAAATCCGCGGACGGATTCATCCTTGCCGCCTCACGCCTGTCCGACGCCCAGCTTGCGGAGGTGTCACAGTCACAGCCCCTGGTGACCTTCAACCGGGCCTCCACCAGCGCCCCGACGGTGATGATTGATACGCCGTCCGCCATCATCCAGGCCCTGGAGCACCTGGCCTCGCTGGGCCATCACAAGGTCTGCTACGTTGCCGGCCCGCCGACGTCGTGGTCCAACCAGATGCGGTGGAAGGTCTTCGAAGAAGATGCCACCAAGCGCGGGATGGAGGTGCACAGGATCGGCCCGTACACCCCCAAGACCACATCAGGGGCTGCGGCGGCCGACGCAGCTGTCAGGACCGGGGCAACTGCCTGCATCGTCTTCAATGACCTGCTCGCCATCGGCATGCTGCAGCGCCTGCAGGCCCGTGGCATCCGGGTCCCCCAGGACATGAGCATCATCGGATCGGACGACATCTTCGGCGCCGACTTCTGCAATCCGCCATTGACCACCATCTCCAGCCCCATCGAACAGGCGGGCAGGGTGGCAGTGTCCATGCTGCTGGCCCAGCTCAACCCGCTGCCCGGCAGCGCCACCCGCCAGCTGGCCGTCATGCCCACGCACCTCACCATCCGGGAATCGACCGGCCCCGCGCCGGCCTAACCCCCAATCCATTGCTCCGTAGTTGTCGTTTTCAGGCGTCAAAACGACACATGGGGAGCAATCGATGGGCGTCAGACGCCAACCCGCCCACGCAAAAAGGCGGGCGTACGACGCCGGGAGCCACCCGCCGTCGTACGCCCGCCTTAGTTCGCGGTGCTTAGGCTTCCACTAGCTTGGCTCCGGCCGGAACCTCGGCCGGGGCACCGGGCTCGTTGCGGCCGTAGAGCCAGTCATTGTACTGGAAGTTGTTGTCGCCGCGGCTCTTGAACAGCATGTTCCGCAGGACGCGGGCCACGCCGCCAACGTGCCAGGACTCGCCCCAGATGCGGGCGGTTCGCTGGACGCGGGCGGTGCGGGCTGCGCGGGTTTCGTTGAACTCGCGGAACGCATCCTCCCACGCACTGGCGTCGATGCCTTCGGGCGTGAAGACGCGGTTGCTGGTGGCATCCTGAAGCACCGCCGCGTCCTCCAGCGCCTGGCAGGCACCCTGGGCCAGGTACTGCAGCATCGGGTGCGCGGCGTCGCCGATCAACGCCATGCGGCCGGACACCCAGTTTTCGATTGGGTTGCGGTCGTACATGGGCCAGCGGATGCCGGTGGCCAGGTTTTTCAAGGCTTCCTGCACGGCCGGGACGCAGTCCTTGTAGGCCGCTTCCAGTTCGTCCACGCCGCCGTACTGCTCCTCGCCGCGTTCAAAGGAGGGCGACTTGAACACTGCCACGGTGTTGAGCAGTTGGCCCTTCCGCAGGGGGTACTGGACCAGGTGGCAGTTGGGGCCGAGGTAGACAATGACGTCCTCCAGGTCCGCAGCGGGGGTCTCCTCCGTGATCGGCACGGTGCCTCGGTACGCCACGTAAGCCGAGTTCACCGGGCCGTCATTGGCAACGGTGCCGCGGAGTGTGGACTTCAGCCCGTCCGCAGCCAGGATGGCGTCGGCTTCGAAAACCTCGCCCTTGGCGCTGTAGGCCCGCGCCCGGTCGCCGTCGGTTTCCACTTTCTGCACCAGGACGTCGTTCACCAGTGTGACGCCGGCTGCCTGGCATGCTTCGAGCAGGATCCGGTGCAGGTCGCTGCGGTGGATCACCACGTAGGGGGCGCCGTAGCGTTCCTCGAACTCACCGCCCAAGGTCTGGCGGGTCAGTTCCTCCCCCGTGACCGCGTCGCGGAACACCAGGTGCTTGGGCTGGACGCCGATTTCCAGGGCCTTTTCCAGCAGGCCCCAGCGCTTGAGGACGCGGGAGGCGTTGGGGGCCATTTGCAGTCCGGCACCCACTTCACCGAAGGCCGGTGCCACCTCAACGAGCGTGACGTCGGCGCCGTTTTCGCGCAGTGCCAGCGCGCCGGCCAGTCCGGCCATGCCGCCACCCACCACCAGGACATCGGTGGCATCTTTGACGTTAGACATTGGAAACTCCTACTGCTGTTGATTTCTTGATTTTGATGCCGACTGCAGCGATCAGGACTGCCGCTGCGGCTGCTGCTCCGGCAAAGGCCAGGAAGTTTGAATTCACGCCGAGGCCCGCTGCGAGCAGGAGCCCGCCGGCCTGCGGTGCGGCCACCGCTCCGATCCGGCCCACGCCGAGGGACCAGCCAAGGGCGGTACCGCGGAGGTGTGCGGGGTAGTGGCTGGCCACGGCGGCGATGATGAGGCATTGGGTGCCGTGCGTTCCCACGCCGGCAAGCACCAGCATGAAGTAGACGACGGCGACAGGCGGCCCGGTCACCAGGACCACCAGGGCGACGGCGGCCACAGCCGCTGCCGCGATGGCCGTGGGGATCGGCCCGAAGCGGGTGCCGGCCCAGGCCGTCAGCACCGAGCCCGCCACGGCACCGAGGTTGAGTGCCAGCGCGAACGTCAGGGCGGAGCCGAGGTTGTAGCCGGCCAGTTGCATCAGGTTGGGCAGCCAGGTACCCAGCCCGTACCAGGCGAACAGGGTCACCAGGGTGCCGATGGCGAACAGCACGCTGATGCCGAGGTAGGGTGCCCGGAGCAGGGAGCCGAAGCCGACGGATTCCTTGGTGGCGCTGCCCCCGGCGGCGCCCGTTCTGGCGGGGGCCAGCGTTTCCGGCAGGCAGCGGATCCCCAGCGGGATCACCACCACGAGGGCGACGACGGCCACCAGGAACATCACCGGCCAGCCGAAGGCCGGAATGAGCGGGATGCCGACGAGGGCGGCGATGGAACCGCCGATGGGAACGCCGGACATCATCAGGGTGGCGATGGTGGAGCGCCACTTTTCCGGAACCAGCTCGGCCACCAGGGCGTTGGCGGACGGGACCAGGCCGCCAAGGCCGATGCCTGCCAGGAGCCGCAGGCCGCCGAAGACGGGTGCGTTGGGTGCAAACGCACAGAGGATGGTGAAGAGGGAGAACACGACGGCGCAGCCGATGATGGTCCGCCGCCGGCCCCAGGTATCGGACATGCGGCCGGCGAAGACCGCCCCGATCATCATGCCGACGAAGGCCATCGAACCGATGGTTCCGGCCGTGGCCTTGGTCAGGCCCCAGCCTGTGTCGCTGATGAGCGAGCCTTGGACGGTGCCATACACGATCAGGTCATAGCCGTCGAAAACGACCAGCAGCCAGCACACCAGGACGGCGAGCACGGAACGCCGGGGAAACCCGGAAAAGCCTGCGCCCGGGGCGGGGGCGGCCATGCGCTGCGGCGCTGCAGCGGAAGTTGTGTGATTCATCCCACCACTGTGCTGGCAGTCATAACGGGTGGCCCATAAGATTCTGTTATGCAGAATCTTCCTGCCCGTCGGAAGCCCACTTACTCCATTGAGGCGGTGGACAACGCCCTGCAGCTCCTGCAGCTCCTGCGGGACGTGGGCAGCCTGCGGCTCAAGGACGCCGCAGCGGAACTGGGCGTGGCCCCGTCCACAGCGCACCGCCTGCTGGCCATGCTGGTGTACCGCGGTTTTGCCGTCCAGGACGAGACGCGGCGCTACGTGCCGGGTCCGGCCATGGGCGCCGGCCCCGCCGGGTTCAGCTGGACCCGGCAGCTGCGGGACATCTCCCGGCCCCACATGGAAGTGCTGTGCGCCCGCACCAACGAGACCGTCAACCTGATGATCCGGGTGGGCACCAAGGTCCGGTTCCTGGACACGGTGGAAAGCTCGAACATCCTGCGCGTGGGAGACCGCCAGGGGACATTGCTTCCGGCGCACAAGGCATCCGGCGGCAAGGCCATCCTGGCCGAGCTGGAACCGGCCGCACTGGAGCAGCTGTTCCGCAGCCCCAACGCGGAGCTCGCCGGGGACTACATTCCCGACGCCGAGTACCCGGCCTTCCTGCGCGAGCTTGAGTCGGTGCGGACCAACGGATTCGCTGCCAACTTCGAGGGCACCGAGGAGGGCATCAGCGCCTTTGGGATGGCCCTGCGCAACGGCCGGGGCATGGTGGTGGGCGCGTTGAGCGTGGCGACTCCGGTGGCCCGGTTCCGGCCGCTGTTCGACGCCGGACTGGTGGGCGTGATGATGGAAACCCGGCGCCAGCTGGAGCTGGACATCGCGGCGAATCCGGTGGACGGTGCAGCGGGCAGCTGACGGGCCGCGGGATAGGCACCAAAAAATTCTGCAGGACAGAATATGTTGGAGATCACAGCACCGCACTCCTTAAGGTCGAATCCACGTCGCAGTCAGTCCGCACGCAAGGAGAAGGCCAGTGTCGATCAGCGCTGAAAACCAAACGCACGAGTCCGTCGCGCAGGAACACCACGTTCCCGAGCCCACGCCCGAGGAGGCTGCCCAGCTCGAGCAGCTCTACAAGGATTTCGATAAAGAGAACCTGATTCCGTTGTGGACGGAGATCGCGGATCTGATGCCGATGGTCCCGTCGCCCAAGGCTGTGCCGCACGTGTGGCGGTGGGATGACCTCTATCCGCTCGCCGCCCGCGCCGGGGACCTGGTGCCCGTGGGCCGCGGCGGGGAACGCCGCGCGATCGCGCTGGCCAACCCGGGCCTGGGCGGCACCCCGTACGCCACCCCCACCCTCTGGGCTGCCATCCAGTACCTGGGCGGCCGCGAAACCGCCCCGGAGCACCGGCACTCGCAAAACGCCTTCCGCTTCGTCGTTGAGGGCGAGGGGGTGTGGACCGTAGTGAACGGTGACCCCGTGCGAATGTCCCGCGGCGACTTCCTGCTCACCCCGGGCTGGAACTTCCACGGCCACCACAACGACACCGACCAGCCCATGGCCTGGATCGACGGCCTGGACATCCCCTTCGTGCACTACGCCGACGCCGGGTTCTTCGAGTTCGGCACCGAGCGCGTCACCGACGAGGCCACCCCGGACATTTCCCGTTCCGAACGGCTCTGGGCCCACCCCGGGCTACGCCCGCTCTCCGGCCTGGAGAACACCACCAACTCCCCCATCGCCGCCTACCGGTGGAAGTACACCGACGCCGCCCTGCGCGAACAACTCCTCCTCGAGGACGAGGGCCACCCGGCCACCGTGTCGCAGGGCCACGCCGCCGTCCGGTACACCAATCCCACCACCGGCGGGGATGTCATGCCCACCATCCGCGCCGAGTTCCACCGGCTGCGCGTCGGCGCCTGGACCGAGACCGTCCGCGAGGTGGGCTCCGGCGTCTGGCAGGTCTTCGAAGGCACCGGCACCGTGACCCTCAACGGCGAAACACGGGTCCTGGCCAAGGGCGACCTGTTCGTGGTCCCGTCCTGGGCCGCGTGGTCCCTCCAGGCCGAATCCGAGTTTGACCTCTTCCGGTTCAGCGACGCCCCCATCTTCGAGCGCCTGAACTTCAACCGCACCTACATCGAAGGACGCACCAAGTAATGAAACTCCTCACCCTCCGCCTCGAAAACGGCAGCACGACGGCGGTCCGCCAGGACGGCGGCACCCTCACCGAGATCCCGGGCTTCTCCGACGTCGGGGCACTCCTGAAGGACCCCAACTGGGAAACCACGGCGAAGGCGGCCAACGGCGCGACGCACGCGCTCGACGGCGCCGACCTCGCCGCCGTCGTACCCTCCCCCGGCAAGATCATCTGCGTGGGCCACAACTACCGCAACCACATCAAGGAAATGGGCGCCGAGGTTCCCGAGCACCCCACCCTCTTCGCCAAGTACGCCGAATCCCTGATCGGCCCCGACGACGACCTGGCGCTGCCGCAGGAGTCCGACACGGTGGACTGGGAAGCCGAACTCGCCGTCGTGATCGGCAAGGCCGGGCGCCGCATCCCCGAATCCGAAGCCGCGGACCACATCGCCGGGTACGCCGTGCTGAACGACATCTCCATGCGCGACTACCAGTTCCGCACCATCCAGTGGCTGCAGGGCAAGACCTGGGAGAAATCCACCCCGTTCGGCCCCGCCCTGGTCACCAAGGACGAATTCACCCCCGGCCCGCTGATGACCTCGGCCGTGGACGGCGACATCCAGCAGTCCACCCCCACCTCGGACCTGGTGTTCACACCCGAATACCTGGTCTCCTACATCTCCACCATCATCACCCTCAACCCGGGCGACGTGATTGCTACCGGCACCCCCGGCGGTGTGGGCCATGCCCAGGATCCCAAGCGCTACCTGCAGGAGGGCCAGGTCCTGGTCACCACCATCGAGGGCCTGGGCCAGCTGGCCAACCGCGTGGTCAAGGAGGCCTGATGGTTGCCCGGCACGACCAGACCACCGATCCCGTCCTGCTCGACGGGCTCCTGCAGGCCAGGCGCGGCACCGCGTTCTTCGCCCGCAAGCTCAACGAGCTCACGGACGCGGAACTGGACGGGAAGTCCCTGCTGCCGGGCTGGACCCGCCGGCACGTTGTAGCCCACGTGGGCTACAACGCCCGGGCCGTCGCGCGGCTGGTCGACTGGGCAGCCACAGGGGTGGAGACCCCGATGTATCCCTCGGTGGAGGTCCGCAACCACGAGATCGACTTCGGCGCCACCCTCTCCCCGATCGCGCTGCGGAACCTGTTCGACCACTCGGCCGTGCACCTGAACGTCGAGTGGCGCGACCTGCCCGCCGACAACTGGCACCACAAGGTCAAAACCGTCCAAGGCCGCGTGGTTCCGGCCGAGGAGACCGTCTGGATGCGCACCCGCGAAATCTGGGTGCACGCCGTGGACCTGGACAACGGGGCAACGTTCAAGGACATCCCGGCCCCCGTCCTGGAACGGCTCCTCACGGACATCACCGGCGCCTGGCACGCCCGCGGCACGGACAACGCGCTCCTCATCACGGTGGACGGCACCGACCTGAGATTCGGTGACACCGCCGCCGACTCGCCCACCGTGGTATCGGGCTCGCTGGCGGCCATCACCCAGTGGTCCACCGGCCGCGGCACGGACGGCACGACGGCAACCCGCGACGGCGGATCGGTCACCCCGGCGCCGCCGGCACCTGCCTGGATCTAAAGCCCGGGACACGTCCACTAACCGCCAAAGGCGGGTCAGCATCCGCTGGCCCGCCTTTCGTGTGTACCGTCATTTACCCGCCTGTCCCCCGCCTGCCGCCGCACCTCAGTCTGCGGACCAAAAATCACCGCCCGCGCTTGGAAAGGGATCCATATTTAGGCTGCCCGGCGCTCGGTAGCATGAGGGAACCGGACAAAGCCGTCCGGCGGGATCGACGCAAAAGGAAAGCCCATGGCCGCGGTTACGGTGGATGACATCCTCTCGGATCTCCCCCTTGGCTTCGCCAGCCTCATCCTCCGGCCCGCTTCTACGGCGCCGGCCATTGAACGGTTCCTGATTGTCGACGCCGACGACGACGCACCCGCAGCCTCCGGCGCGTTTGTCCTGCTCATCGGCGTCCGCGGCCGCTCCGCCCTCCCGGCGCTCCGGCGGCTCCTCAAAGACCCGCCGCCGGTGGTGGCCGTCAAGGGCACCCACGAAGACCTCGCCGAAGCGGAAGAACTGCTGCAGGCCGCCGGCTCGGGCCTCCTGCTGGTGGATCCGGCCGCCGATTGGGACCGCCTGCTCTCCATCGCGCAGGACCGGATCCAGCCGCGCAGTTACCAGAGCGAAGTCCTCACCCTGCTCGAGGAAGACCTGTTCGCCATCGCCCAGACCACAGCCAGGCTCACCTCCAGCCACGTGCTGATCGAGGACGCGGCCAACAAGGTCCTGGCGTATTCAACGGTGACCAATGACATCGACGAGCTCCGCAAAGCGTCCATCCTGTCCCGCCGCGGCCCGCGGAAGTACGAGCTGCTGCTCAAGGACCTGGGTGCCTACCGCGAACTGCACCGGACCCGCCAGCCGGTCCGTGTGCCGGCCCGCCCCCAGGACGGGCTGCGGGAACGGGTGGCCATCGCACTCTTCGCCGGCGAGCGCATCATGGGCTACATCTGGCTCCAGGAGACCGGAGAGGGCTTCGGCCCGGATGTGGAGTACGTCCTCACCGGATCCGCGGCCAGGGTTTCCGCCGAACTGATCCGCTACCGCAACCAGCAGTCCGTCCACATGCGGGAGGACCGGGTGGCCCGGATCCTGTCGGGCCCCGCCGAGGCCGCCGCCAGCGCCCACAGCGGAAAGATCCCCTCGGAGCGTCCCGCGGCGCTGATCCTGATCGGCATGTCCGACGCCGACTCCCGGGCCGATGACGCCGCACTCAAGCACGGCGAACTGGCCAACCTGGCATCCATCCACGCCGCCGCGTACAAGGCGTCCGCCGTCGTCGGCCAGTTCAAGGGCGACACCGCCATCATCCTGCCGGACCTTCAATCCGGCACGGCCGAGGCGGGGCTGAGGTCCCTCGCGGAAGCGGTGGTCAAGGATGCCCGAAGACACCTGGGCATCACCCCCTTCGCCGCCGTCGGACCGCTGGCCCCGGACCTGCTGTCCATCCACGGGATCGCCGGTATTACCGAGGCCCTGCTGGCCTGCGTCCGGGACGCCACCCCGGGCACGGTGGCCGGCGTGGACGATTTCGAGGCGGAAATCCTCTATCGCGAGGCCGTACGGAACTTTCACAGCTCGCCCTTCAGGCACCGCAGCCTGGCCGCGCTGCTCCAGGAGGATGCCGAACTCGCAGCAACCCTGCGGGCCTACTTCGACGCGTGCTTCGACGTATCCGAATGCGCCAAACACATGAACCTTCACAAGAACACCGTCTATTACCGCGTTGCCAAGGCGGCCAGGGTGACCGGGCTGGACTTCGGCAATCCCCGCGATTCACTGGTGGCCCTGCTCCATCTCCAGGAGTGGGCCTCCTCCAACGACAATTCAGGCAGGAAATGAGCACCACACTCAGCGCACCGCCACTTGGCCTCCTCCTGGAGGACATCGTCCGGCGCCACCGGCCCCGGCAGAATGCCGGCAACGTCCCCACTAACATTCCATTCCTGGCCACGGTTCCCTTCGACCACTTCGGCATCGCCGTGGCCACCACCTCCGGGGAGGTCTACAGCTCCGGCGACGCCTGCGTTCCCTTCTCCATCCAAAGCATTTCCAAAGTCTTCACCCTGGCCATGGCCCTGCAGGGCGGCAGGTCCGCCGGCCTTTGGTCCCGGGTGCTGCGCGAACCGTCTGGAACGTCCTTCAACTCGCTGGTCCAGTTGGAAGCCGAAAAGGGCATTCCCCGCAATCCCTTCATCAACGCCGGCGCCCTGGTGGTCACCGACCACCTGCTGGAAGAGACGCCCGACGCCGCCACGCAGCTCCTGCGGTTCCTCACCGAACAGGCGGGGGACGCAGGCCCCGCGCCGTTCATCGATGAGGCTGCCGCGGCCGGTGAGCTGGACAGCAGCAGCCGCAACCTGGCCCTGGCGCACTTCCTCAAGGATTTTGCCAACCTCACCCGGCCCGCCGCCGTCGTGGTGGAGAACTACGTACGCCAATGCTCCATCATGATGACCTGCGTCCAGCTGGCCAGGGCCGGCCTGTTCCTCGCCAACAACGGCCAGGGAACAGCCGGCACGGTGCTGTCCCCCAGCGAGGCAAAACGAATCGGCTCCATCATGCTGACCTGTGGCATGTACGACGCCGCCGGCGAATTCGCCTACCGGGTGGGCCTGCCCGGCAAGAGCGGGGTGGGTGGCGGCATTCTGGTCATCGTCCCGGGCCAGTGCGCCATCTGTGTCTGGAGCCCCCGCCTGGACGCCAAGGGCAATTCCATGGCCGGCACCGCTGCCCTGGCTGATCTCTCGGACCGCACCGGCTGGTCGGTCTTCTAAGCTTCCCCATCCACCAGGATCTTCCCTGATTTGAAAGGAACACCCATGCCCAGCAACCCCAATGACGAGGTTGATTTCCACCGCACGGTTGACGTTCTTGACGGCGGCCGCGCACACGCGCTTAAGACCGCACTGCCCACCGGGGACAAGGGCAACCAGGGGAACCACACTCCCCGGCTCCGCCCCCACCCATCGGACCATGTGCAGCCCCAGCCCAAGTCCGCCGGGCACGTGATTGTCGATTCACTGGCGGCCCACGGCATTGAACGCACCTACGTGGTTCCCGGCGAGAGCTTCCTTGACGTGCTGGACGGACTGCACAATTCGGACATCGAGACCATCGTCTGCCGGCACGAGGGCGGAGCGGCCTACATGGCCGAGGCAGACGGCAAAATGCAGCAACGTCCCGGCGTGGCGATGGTCACCCGGGGACCGGGAGCAGCAAACGCCCACGTCGGGCTGCACACCGCATGGCAGGATTCCACGCCCATGCTGCTCTTCGTGGGCCTGATCCCGTTTGCCCACCGGGACCGGGAAGCATTCCAGGAATTCGACATCAAGTCGTGGTTTGATACCGGCGCGAAGCGCGTCATGGTCCTGGACCATGCGGAGCGGGCCTCGGAAATCGTGGCTGAAGCCATGTTCGCGGCCATGAGCGGCCGGCCCGGGCCTGTGGTGGTCGGACTGCCCGAGGATGTCCTTCGGCAGCACATCAACCCCGCGCTGCACCCCGTAATTCCTGTGGCGGCCGGCGGCATGAGCGGCAGCGATTCCGCGGCATTGAAGGCTGCCCTGGCCGGGTCCAGCAAGCCGCTCTTCGTCACTGGCGGCAATGACTGGACGCAGGAGGCGGCAGATCAGCTCACCGCCTGGCTGGAGCGGCACCGCATCCCCGCCGCTGCCGAATGGCGGACGCAGGGAACGGTTTCCTTTGATTCGCCGTCCTATGTGGGACCCATCGGGTACGGCCGTCCCCGCCCCACCTACGACCTGCTGGAGGAAACCGACCTCCTGGTGTTTGTGGGCACAGTGCCCGGAGACGTGATCACAGACGGGTTTGTGTGCCGGCAGGACTGGGACAAGAAGAACTTCCTGGTGACGGTGGACCCCTCCCTGCGCGGCCGGTCCGGCCCCGTTTCCCGCCAAATCCTGGCCAAACCGGAAGCCTTCGTCCGAGACCTCGAGGAGATCCGCCTGCCGGTCAAGGATGAGTGGAAGGCATGGAGCACAAGGATGCGCGCCGAGCAGGAGAAATTTGCCACCCTCCCCCCGGCCGCGCCGGCTCCCGGCAGGGCCCGGATGGACACCCTGATGGCCAACCTCGTACCCCGCCTTTCGGAGGACTCTGTGGTGACTTTCGGGGCCGGTGAACACACCAACTGGGCCCACCGGTATTTCCCCACCCGCCGCTACGCCTCCATGCTCAGCGCCCGCAACGGCTCCATGGGGTACTCCGTCCCGTCCGCCATCGCCGCATCGCTGGCCGATCCGGGCCGCCGCGTGGTCACCATCGCGGGGGACGGCGAGTTCCTCATGAACGGGCAGGAACTGGCAACTGCCGCCCAGTACGGCGCCACCCCGCTGGTGGTAGTGATGGACAACCGGGAATACGGCACCATCCGGACGCACCAGGAGCGCCACTACCCGCAGCGGATTTCCGGCACGCAGCTGAAAAACCCGAATTTCGCGCTGATGGCCAAGGCTTTCGGTGGTTTCGGGATTACCGTCACGGCGGACTGGGAAGTCCCCGCTGCCCTGAACGCCGCCATGGAGGCAATCGACAGGGACGGCGTGTTCGCGCTGATCCACCTTCTTGTGGAGCAGCGGGTCAAGGCATATTAGGGGGCGGCCACTGCGCCGGAAACAAGTCATGGGTGACAGGACGACGGCGGGTCCTCCCGCCGTCGTCCTCCTGCCTTAACTGCCCGTCACCAACGCCGGCACGGGCTACAGTGCCGACCACCCGCCGTCGGAAGCAAGGATGGCGCCGTTGACGTTGGTGCCGTCGTCGCTGAGCAGGAACGTGATGGACGCGGCAAGCTGGGCGGCAGTGGCGGGCGCGGGGATATTAGCCTGCATCAAGGGGCCCAGACGCTCGGCCGCCATCTGCGACCCCCAGTTGGCCACGATGTTGGTGATGGTGGCGCCCGGTGCCACGGCGTTGAAGCGCACCCCCTTGGGCCCGTACATCACCGCCGAATTCTTGGTCAGCCCCACCACTGCATGCTTCGACGCGGTGTAGGCCGCACCGGCGGCGGAGCCCCGGAGGCCGGCTTCGGAGGAGACGTTGACGACAGAGCCCGCCCCGGCCTCGAGCATCAGCGGCAGCACTGCGCGGGTCAGCCGCATCAGGGCGGTGACGTTGATGCGGAAGACTCGCTCCCAGGTCTCGTCGTCCAGGTCGTGAATGGGCGCGAAATTGTCCATGATGCCTGCCACGTTGGCCAGCGCGTCCACGCGCCCGCCTGCAGCGGCCACCACGGCGGCCACCGTTTCTTCGGTCGAAATGTCCCCCGCCACAGGGACCAGGTCCAGTCCGGCGTTCTGCTCCAGCAGTTCGTCCAGCCGCTCCTTGCTGACATCGGCGGCGATCACCCGGCCGCCTTCCCTGGCCACCCGCAGCGCCGTTGCCTTCCCGATGCCCGAACCTGCGCCGGTGACGATGACGGTCTTGCCTGCGAAGCGGCCCTGCGTGACCACTTCCTGCCATGCAGCTTCGTTGCCCATGATGTCCTTCCCAAGTAGGAGCGAGATGCCCACACTTTATGACACCGAGTGTCATTATGGAAGGGAGAGGGAACGATGGAGCCATGGAGGCAACAGTGAATGGTACGACTGCACGCACCGCCGGACGGCCGGCCACCATTGACCCGGACGCGGTGGCGCGTGCTGCCATGCAGTTGTTCGATAAAGAGGGCTACTACAACACCTCCATGGCCGATATCGCCGGCGCAGCGGGAATCGGCCGCAAGAGCCTGTACCGCTACTTCGCCACCAAAGCCGACCTGGTGTGGGGAGGCATGGAGCACGCCCTCGACGCCTCGCTGAACGTGCTCGGTGCCGGGGCGGCCGAACCCGCCTCCCTCCCGGACCCGCTGGCCGGCCTGACCCATGCGGCCACTGCCGGAGCGCACGCGTTGCCTGACCTTGCACTGACGCGGGCACGTCTGCGCCTCATCGCCGGACACAGTGAGCTTCGCAGCCACAGCTACGAGGCCCTGGGTGCCCAGCGCGGGCGGACACTGGCCTACCTCACGGCAGCGGGAATACCGGAAGATGTGGCGGGGTACCTTGCCGCTGCTTTCATCGGGGCCACCTTCCAGGCCTGGCTGGACTGGGCAGCGGGGACTGGCCCGGATCCTGCCCCTTATCTCCGGGCGGCTGCGGGGGTCCTCCGGGTTCCGGCCGACTGACAGAAAGACGGGGAAGCCGGCGCGCCGGCTTCCCCGTCTTGGAGCTCTGAAAGCGCTAGAGCCGGTCCGTGCGGTCCTCGCCACCCTTGTGGCCGGCCCCACGCAGGTTCTCCTGGACCTTGCCGAACAGGTCCTTGATGGTGGACTCCGCATTGGAAATGACGTCCACGGGAACGAAGACCTCATGGGTCACCGGCAGGTCGTATTCATCCTTCAGGTGCGTGCCGTTTCCAACCCCCGTCAGGGACAGGTAGACCATGGCCTCTGTCCGGGCAATGCCGGCGAGCTTGCCGAACACGACGGTGAACTCATTCGGCTGGAAACTGATGGTCTGCCCGATGTGGCTGCGGCCCAGTTCACCCGCGGGAACGGCCTTCTCCGACTGGCTTCCGGTGTAGTCCATGAACTTCTCCTTCGATCGCCAACACGTACGGAGGCAGTCTAACCCCGGCCCCTTACGCCGTCACAGGCACTGCTGGAGCCGTGCACAAAGGCCGGCACACCGGCGTGGCCATTCCTCCATTGAGCCGGGCAGGGGCGCACCTGTTTGATGGCATCACCGGGCCGGCAACGGCCATACCCTTTCAAAGGAAAAACCGTGACTTCAATGACGAGCCGCGTAAAGAGCCCAGTCCGTTGGGACACCGTCGAGACCGGTGATGCAGTGGAACTGAGGAGTAATGGACGCACTGTTTTCAGCGGCTTGGTGGATGCCAGGACCGACGACGGCGACGTGGTCTGGGTGACTGCTCCCGCGGGCGGGCGGCGCCTGTTCCACATCGCAGACGGCTTCGACCTGGCAGGGGTGCCGGCATGACGGACTGCCCTGAGGACTGCCACTACTGCACGGGGCCCGAGACCGATTGAAAGCCCGTATCATCACGATCCGGGCATCAAATTGCCGCTACTGCATGTGGCATCGTTGACGCGGGCAACAGCTACAGCGAAGGTGGTGCCATGAGGTCTCAGAAAATTTCCCAGGGGTTGGTTATGACGACGGCGGCTGCAGCGGCAGCACTGTTGCTCACCGCGTGCGGTCCAAGCCAGCCGCAGTCCCAGACGACGACGTCGCCCTCGCCTTCAGGCAGTGGGCAGGCGAGCCAGTCCTCCACTCCGTCGGCCAGCACGCCGCCTCCGGCATCTTCGGCGCCGGCCACGTCCACGCCGTCCTCCCCGACTCCCAGCACCACTGCCGCCGGCGCCCCCGGCCTGTGCAAGGCCGGCGGCCTCACCGCCGCCACCGACGCTTCCGGCGGCGGCGCCGCGGGCAGCGTCTATATGAAGCTAAACCTCACCAACAAGGGCTCCGAGCCCTGCATCCTCAGGGGATTCCCCGGCGTTTCCCTGGTGGCGGACGCCGCCGGCGAACCGATCGGCGCCCCGGCAACACGTGACGACTCCGCCGGCGTCGTCGACGTCCTGCTGGCTCCCGGCCAGACCGGCACCGCGGTGCTGCGCTACACGCAGGCGCGTAACTACCAGGGCTGCTCACCGGTGGATGCCGCCGGTTACCGGATCTACCCGCCGGAGGACACCGACTCGCTGTTCATCCCGCAGCCCACAACGGCCTGCAGCAACACAGACATCACCCTGCTCTCCATCGGAGCGTTCCAGGCCGCCTAAACCGCAAACCATTCCCCGAACGGCTGAAGGCGGCCCGGCAATCAAGCCGGGCCGCCTTCAGTAGTCCTGGGCCGCCGTCGGAGGTTTCGCCCGACGGCGGCCCCGTTCAGGTATTCACGCTGCGTTATGGCTACCGGGCTGCCGTGCTGGTGCGGCCTGCGCGCGCCGTCCCGCGGGACAGTGCCACACCCAGGCCGATCATGGCGACTCCGAGGACGAAGTGCAGCCAGTTGTCAGCACTGTTGACCGGCACGAAGTTGGCTCCGCTGTCCTGCCCGATGAACAGGCCGTAGAGCCACAGCACCAGGTAGATGGCGCCGCCGACCACCAGGTAGTTCCTGGAGGCTGCCGCGCTGCGCGCCATCGCGACGCCAGCGATGCCGAACAGCAGGTGGACGATGTTGTGCAGGATCGAAACCTGGAAGATGCCCAGCAGCAGGGCACCTGATCCGTGTCCGGCGAAGCCCAGGGACTCGTAGTTGGAAGTGATGCCCGGGATGAACCCCAGGACCCCCACCAGGAGGAACACCACGCCTACGGCAAGGGTGGCTTTTTGGATGTTGGTCCGGCCCACGGTGCGACCGCCGGAATTCATGGTTGTCATGATGTCTCCTGCTTGTGTCGTTGGTGCATTCTGGCTGCCGGGCGATGCACGACCATTGGTGCTCGACCGTAGACTTAAACCCCGACATCGTAAGTATACTTAGCAAATCCGCCGCGGATAGTAAGGGTCAGTAACGGACCCATCACAAAGTGGCCTGTCAGGGCCTTGGACCGGAGGCAGGTTGGACTGGCATGACGTCGATTTGGCTGGACCGCAGGAACCCTTTTACATCGGATCCATTCGAACCGGACACCCGGTACGACACGGTAGTTGCCGGCGCCGGCCTCACCGGTCTGGTCACCGCCCTGTTGCTGGCCCGGTCCGGGCAGAGTGTGCTGGTGCTCGAGGCCCGCCACCCCGGCGCCGTAACCACCGGCAACACCACGGCCAAAGTAACCCTGCTGCAGGGAACGTTCCTGTCCCAGCTTGCCCGCCAGTACTCCCGGAAACAGGTGCAGGCGTACGTTGACGGAAACCGGGAAGGGCAGGCATGGCTGCTGCGCTACCTCGAGGAACAGAACGTGCCCTTCCAGCGCCGGGATGCCTACACCTACGCTGCCTCCGCCCAGGGCACCGAAAAGCTGCGCGAAGAGATTGGCGCCGCCACCACCGCCGGGCTGGACGTGGACTACGTGCGTGACGCCGGCCTGCCCTTTCCGGTCCACGGTGCCGTGCGCATGCGGAACCAGGCCCAGATCAACCCGCTGGACGTCCTTGACGCACTGGTGGCGGATATCCGTAGCCAGGGCGGACGGATTGTCAGCGGTGTGCGCCTCCGCGACGTCACCGGGGATTCCCCCTCCGCCGTCCGGACCGACCGGGGCAGCGTGAGGGCGGACAAGGTGGTCCTGGCCACCGGCATCCCCGTCCTGGACCGTGGCCTCTATTTCGCCAAGCTGAAGCCAAGCCGCTCCTATGCCGCCGCACTCCAGCTCCAGGAGGACCAGGCACCTCCGCCGGGCATGTATATCTCCGTTGAGCAGCCAACCCACTCCCTCCGGGACTACGAAGTGGACGGCAGGAACCTGCTGCTGGTGGGCGGCCACGGGCACCAGGTAGGCCGCACGGAGTCCGAAAAGGCACACCTCGCAGGCCTGCTGGACTGGGCCGGAAAGCATTATCCCGGAGCCGTCACCACCCACACATGGTCGGCGCAGGACTACATGCCAACCAACCTCATGCCGTTCTTCGGCAAACTCCCCCGCGGCAAGGGCCAAATTTACTTCGGCACCGGCTACAACAAGTGGGGAATGACCAACGCCGTGGCCGCCGCGCTGGGCATTTCCGCGGATATCCTGGGCGGGCAGGTGCCCTGGGCGGACACCATCCACCACCGGATCACGTCACCTGCGGGTGCGCTCTCCGCCGTCACGCTCAACGCCGGCGTGGCTGCCAGGATGGCCATGGACTGGGCAAAGGTGAGTGCCGAGGACCGGAAAATCGACGGCCTGAAACGCGGCACGGAGCCGGCCCCGTCACCTGTGGCGACCGGTCCGTCCGCTGCCGCCACCCCGCCGGAAGGGCAGGGCAAGGTCTACCGGGACGGCAACCGCCCGGTGGCAGTGTCCACCGTGGACGGAACCACGTGCCGGCTGTCCGCAGTCTGCACCCACATGGGCGGCATCCTGCACTGGAACGACAACGAGCGGTCCTGGGACTGCCCGCTGCACGGCTCCCGGTTCACTAACGAGGGCCAGTTGCTCGAAGGGCCCGCCACCAAAGACCTGCCGGAGGCCGGATCTGCCTGAGCAGGGTGGAGTTGAATGGGGCGCAGTTGACTGTCAGTGGCTTGGGGCATGATGGAGGCATGAACCAGGAACAGCGTCCTGCCGGCAGCAGTGCTTCCGGCGCGGCTGCACCCATGGGCCAGTTCAGCCGGCCCACCCGGGAGTGGTTCCTGGGCGCGTTTTCCGAGCCAACACCTGCGCAGGCAGGAGCCTGGAACGCCATTTCCTCGGGCTCGCATGCGCTGGTGGTGGCCCCCACGGGCTCCGGCAAAACCCTTGCCGCCTTCCTTTGGGCACTGGACCGGCTCTTGGCGTCTGCCCCCGGAGCCCCTGAACCCGTGGCAGCTGAGAAGCCCGCGAAGGGAAAGCGGGCCCGCGCGCCCAAGCGCAAGACCCGGGTCCTTTACATTTCGCCCCTGAAGGCTTTGGGCGTGGACGTGGAACGCAACCTGCGGTCACCCCTGATCGGCATCACCCAGACAGCCAAGCGGCTGGGGCTTCCCGCGCCGCTGATCACTGTGGGGGTCCGGTCCGGGGATACGCCCGCCGCGGACCGGCGTGCCCTTTTGAGCAACCCGCCGGACATCCTCATCACCACCCCCGAGTCCCTGTTTCTCATGCTCACCTCCAAGGCCCGGGAGACCCTTACCGAGGTGGACACCATCATCATCGACGAGGTTCACGCCGTGGCCGGGACCAAGCGCGGCGCGCACCTTGCGGTATCCCTGGAGCGGCTGGACGCGCTGCTGCCTAAACCTGCACAGCGCATCGGGCTTTCCGCCACGGTGGAACCCAAGGAACTCGTAGCCCAGTTCCTTGCCGGTTCAGCTCCAGTGGAGATTGTGGCACCGCCTGCCAGGAAAAATTGGGACCTCACGGTCTCCGTACCCGTGGAGGACATGTCGGACCTGCAGGGTGCAGCGGGAGCGTTCGATTCCGGGCCGGCCTCCGGGCTCCAACCGCAGGCATCCATCTGGCCGCATGTGGAAGAGAAGATCGTGGACCTGGTGCTGGCCAACCAGTCCACCATTGTCTTCGCCAACTCCCGGCGCCTCGCCGAGCGCCTGACGGCCCGGCTCAACGAGATTTACGCTGAACGCCAACTGATCGCGGTAGGCGGTGGCTGGGACGACCCCAGTCCGGAAGGGCACGCGGGTGCGTCCGGTACCCGGGAGGCAACGGCGTCGGGCATTCCCGCGTCAACCGCCACGCCCGCCCACATGATGGCCCAGGCCGGAAGCTCCGCCGGTGCGGATCCTGTCATGGCCCGCGCCCACCACGGCTCCGTCTCCAAGGACCAGCGCGCCCTCATTGAGGACGACCTCAAGTCCGGCCGGCTGCGCTGCGTGGTGGCCACGTCGTCCCTGGAGCTCGGCATCGACATGGGAGCAGTGGACCTGGTGGTGCAGGTGGAGTCGCCGCCTTCGGTGGCCAGCGGCCTGCAGCGCGTGGGCCGGGCCGGGCACCAGGTGGGTGAGATCTCCCAGGGCGTCCTTTTCCCCAAGCACCGGGCGGACCTGGTCCACACCGCCATCACTGTGGAGCGCATGCTGGACGGCAAGATTGAGCGCCTCAGCATCCCGGCCAACCCACTGGACATCTTGGCCCAGCAGACCGTGGCCGCCACCGCCCTGGGCAGCATCGATGTGGAGGAATGGTTCAGCACCGTCCGGCGCTCAGCACCATTTGCCTCCCTTCCCCGGTCAGCATTCGAGGCCACCCTGGACCTGCTGGCCGGCCGCTACCCCTCCGATGAGTTCGCTGAGCTGCGGCCCAGGATCATTTGGGACCGCAATGCCGGCACCATCGAAGGCCGGCCCGGCGCCCAGCGCCTGGCCGTCACGTCCGGCGGCACCATTCCGGACCGCGGTTTGTTCGGCGTCTACATCATCGGCACCGAGCAGGAAGGGGCGGCGTCCCCTGCGGAGGACGGAAAACCGGCGCGTGCCCCGAAGGGCGGCCGTCGCGTGGGCGAGCTGGACGAAGAGATGGTCTACGAGTCCCGGGTGGGCGACGTCTTTGCCCTGGGTGCCACCAGCTGGAAGATCGAGGACATCACACACGACCGCGTCCTGGTCTCCCCCGCTTTCGGGCAACCCGGCAAACTTCCGTTCTGGAAGGGTGACTCCCTGGGGCGGCCGGTGGACCTGGGCCGTGCGCTGGGAGCGTTTGTCCGCGAGCTGTCGGCGTCCGACGCCGGCCCTGCCGCTGCGCGTTGCAAGGCCAGCGGGCTGGACGACTTCGCGGCGAACAACCTTATCCAGTACCTCACCGAGCAAAAGCAGGCCACGGAGGTGGTCCCCAGCGACACCACCCTGGTGGTGGAGCGGTTCCACGACGAACTGGGCGACTGGCGCGTCATCCTGCACAGCCCCTTCGGCATGCCGGTGCACGCGCCGTGGGCACTGGCCGTGGGGCAGCGGCTCCACCAGCGCTACGGGCTGGACGGCTCGGCAATGGCGGCCGACGACGGCATCGTGCTGCGGGTACCCATGATGGAGGACGAGCCGCCGGGCGCTGAACTGTTCCTCTTCGATCCGGAGGAACTGGAGCAGATCATCACTGCCGAGGTCGGCGGCAGCGCCTTGTTTGCGTCGCGGTTCCGCGAATGTGCAGCCCGCGCGCTCCTGCTGCCCCGGCAGACCCCCGGCAAGCGGCAGCCGCTGTGGCAGCAACGCCAGCGGTCAGCCCAGTTGCTGGATGTGGCCCGGAAGTACCCCACGTTCCCAATCGTCCTGGAAACAGTGCGTGAATGCCTCCAGGATGTCTACGACCTGCCGGCGTTGAAGGACATCGCTGCATCCGTGGAACGGCGGGAACTGCGGATCCTGCAGACCACCACCCAGCAGCCCTCACCGTTCGCCAAGTCCCTGCTCTTCGGCTACGTGGCCCAGTTCCTCTACGAGGGCGATTCCCCGCTCGCGGAACGGCGGGCAGCGGCCCTGGCGCTGGACTCCACCCTCCTGAACGAACTGCTGGGCCGGGTGGAACTGCGCGAACTCCTGGATGCCAAGGTCATCGAGACCACCGAGCGCGAGTTGCAGCGCCTGGCGCCGGACCGCAGGGCACGCGGGATGGAAGGCGTCGCGGACCTGCTGCGGCTGCTGGGCCCGCTGGCGCCCGAAGAAACCGCGGCACGGCTGCAGGGTGGGGCTGGGGCTGATCAGGAAACTACCACGCCGGGGCCGGCCGGAAGCGCGGCCACTGCAGCTCCGGAGCCGCCGAGTGAAAGCGGCAACATGGGGCAGGCTGAAGCGGAACCCGCCTCCAGGCCGGCCGCCACCGTGGCAGAAGCGGCAGCACATCTCGCGGCGCTGCAGCGAGCCAACCGCGCCATCAAGGTCAACATCGGCGGGGTTGAGCGTTTCGCCGCCGTGGAAGACGCAGCGCGGCTGCGGGATGCCATCGGTGTGCCGCTGCCCATGGGTGTGCCGCTGGCTTTCATTGAACCGGCTGCCGATCCCCTGGGTGATCTTGTCTCCCGGTACGCACGGACGCACGGCCCCTTCACGGCGGCCGAAGCAGCCGCCCGGCTCGGCCTGGGCGTGGCCGTGGTGGGAACCGCGCTGAAACGGCTGGCAGCGGACGGACGCGTCGTTGAGGGCGAATTCCGGCCCCATGTCACCTCGACGGCAGCCGCACTCGCTGAACCAGCGGTGGATGAAGCCGCACTCGCTGAAGCGGCGCCGGCAGAAGCCGGCGCCGCTGGGGCCGCCCCGCTGGAAGCGGGCCATCCTGCCACCGCACCTGGCGCTGATGAACCAGCGCGGCCAACTGACGAAGTGGTTCCGCCGCCCGCTGAAGCACCCGCGCCGGAGGTGCCGCACTCCATCGCCAGCGAATGGTGTGACGCCGAGGTGCTGCGCAAGCTCCGACGTCGTTCGCTGGCTGCCCTGCGGGCGGAAGTGGAGCCGGTGGATGCCGCTGCCTATGGGCGCTTCCTGCCCGCGTGGCAGCACGTCAGGACACCCGGCGGTGGCCGCGGCCAGCCCTCGCTGCGCGGACTGGACGGCATCATCACCGCCATCGACCAGCTCTCGGGGGTGCCCGTCCCGGCGTCAGCCTGGGAGCCGCTGGTGCTGGCCACCCGTGTATCCAACTACCAGCCCGCCATGCTGGACGAGCTCATGGCCGCCGGCGAGGTGCTCTGGTCCGGGGCAGGCGCCCTTCCCGGCAACGACGGCTGGATCAGCCTGCACCTGGCGGACTCGGCCGAGTTAACGCTCAATCCCGCGCCCGAGTTCGAACCGGGGGACGCTGGACAGCGCCTCCTGGACCATCTGCGCAACAACGGCGGAGGATACTTCTTCCGGCAACTGACGGAGGTGGCCGGCGGCATGGACGCCGTCCTGGGCGACCAGGAAGTGGTGGCTGCGCTCTGGGATCTCGCGTGGGCAGGCAGAATCACCGGCGACACCTTCGCCCCCGTCCGGGCCCTGATCGCCGGTGGCCACACTGCACACCGGCAGGTGGCCCGTGCCCCGCGTGCCAGGGCGCCGCGGCTTAGCCGATTGGGCCGTTCCCATGGCACCGGCCTGATGGGGTCGCCCGGGCTGTCCGGCGGCCGGTACGGAACGCAGGGTGCCGCCGCGCCGCCCACCGCGGCTGGCCGCTGGTCCGCGCTCCCGAAGCCGGAACTCGATCCCACCATCCATGCCCGCGCCACCGCCGAACTCCTGCTGGACCGCTACGGCGTGGTCACCAGGGGCTCGGTCATGGCGGAACAAATCCTGGGCGGCTTCGGGCTCATGTACAAGGTGCTCGCGCGGCTCGAGGAAGCAGGCCGGTGCCGGCGGGGCTACTTCATCGAGCACCTGGGCGCCGCCCAGTTCGCGGTTCCCGCCACCGTGGACAGGCTCCGCTCCTATTCGGAGGACACCCAGCTGGCAAAAGCCGAACCGGTGGCCCTGGCCCTCGCCGCCACCGACCCTGCCAACCCCTACGGCGCCGCCCTGCCCTGGCCGGCGCTCCAGCAGGACGCCGGCACTGGCCACCGGCCGGGCCGCAAAGCGGGGGCCCTGGTGGTGCTGGTGGATGGTGCGCTGGTGCTCTACGTGGAGCGCGGCGGAAAGACCCTCCTGGCGTTCAGCGAGGACGACGCCGTGCTGGCGGCAGCAGGTGCTGCGCTGGTGGGGGTGGTGACCCGCGGGGCGGTGGACAAGCTGATCATGGAGAAGGTGAACGGTCACGACCTCCTGGACACCCCGGTCGCTGCTGCCCTTAGCTCCGCCGGCGCCTACTCCACCCCGAAGGGACTGAGGATCCGTGCCTGAGGGCGATTCCGTTTGGCGGGCCGCCCACCAACTGCACGAAGCCCTGGCCGGACAGACACTGCTTGCCTCCGACTTCCGCGTGCCCCGGTTCGCCACACTGAACCTTGCCGGCTGGACCGTGGACGAGGTGGTCCCCCGCGGCAAGCACCTGCTGATGCGGGTGATCAGCCCGGAGGACAAGAGACTCACCATCCACTCACACCTGAAGATGGAAGGCGCGTGGCAGGTCTATCCGCCCGGCGGAAGGTGGCGCAAGCCGGGCTTCACCGCCCGGTGCGTGCTGCGCACGGCAGCGGCAGACGCCGTCGGCTTTTCGCTTGGCATTGTGGAAGTGGTGGCAACAGCCAACGAAGACTCCATCGTCGGATTCCTCGGCCCGGACCTCCTGGGTCCGGACTGGGATCTGGACGAGGCCGAACGCCGCATCCGCTCCCGTCCCGAAGTCCCCATCGGAGTAGCCCTGCTGGACCAGCGAAACCTTGCGGGCATCGGCAACATCTACCGCTGCGAAGCGTGCTTCCTGTCAGGGGTGCATCCCGCCACGCCTGTCTCCGAGGTGGCCGACGTCCGAACCATGATGACCGACGCCAAGCAGCTCCTGGAGGTCAACCTCGGTCCGGGCCGCCGCGTCACCATTCTCAACAGCCGGGGCATGCCGGTGGGCCGGCTGGCAGGCAGGCCCGGGTACTGGGTCTACGGCCGTGAACGCCAGCCGTGCCTCAAATGCCGCACACCCATCCGGCGTGGGCTCCTCGGCAAGCCGAACGGCGAGGAAGAACGCGACATCTACTTCTGCCCGAAGTGCCAGCCGGCGCCTACCTGACGTCGTTCAGCGGGCCGTCAACAGTTCGCGGCGCTGCTTTCACTGCTGGATGTCCGCGGCGCGGCAGCCACCGTGAAACGCGGCAGCAGCACATGCACCAGGGGGCCGATGGCCAGGGCGTAGACCACCGTGCCCACGCCCACCGAACCGCCCAGCAGCCACCCGGCCGCCAGCACTGTCACCTCAATGAGGGTGCGTGACACCCTGACGGTCCATCCGGTACGGCGGGCCAGGCCGGTCATCAGGCCGTCGCGTGCGCCCGGGCCAAAGCCGGCGCCAATGTAGCAGGCTGAGGCCACGGCATTTACCAGCACGGCCCCCGCGAGGAGCACAATCTGCAGGGCCAGGTGGGACACCAGCGGCAGCATTGCCAGTCCGATGTCCGCGAAGACCCCCACGAGGATGGCGTTGCACAGTGTTCCAAAGCCGGGCATCTGCCGCAGCGGGATCCAGAGCAGCAACACCAGGAAACTCACGATGATGACCACCAGGCCGATGCTCAGCCCGGACCGGTTGGCCAGTCCCTGATGGAAGACGTCCCAGGGATCCAGGCCCAGTCCGGCACGGATGAACATGGCCAGGGAGATGCCGTAAAGGGCAAGGCCGGTGAAGAGCTGGATCAGTCTGCGGGTCATCATGGAATCATGCTCGCAGCCAACTGGCATTCAATTACATATCCAGTCTGAAATACTGGCTACATGGCTGCCGCGCTTACTGCCCTTGCTTTGTCCCGCCTCCTTGGCCCCTGGAACAGTGGAACCGGCCCGGCCTACCGTGAACTGGCCGACGTGGTGCGCCTGCTCATCCTCGATGGCCGGATCCCACTCGACACGGCCCTCCCCAGTGAGCGCTCGCTGTGCGCAACCCTGGCAGTCAGCCGGACCACCGTCACCGCGGCCTACGCCAGCCTCCGGGACCAGGGCTTCCTCAGCAGCGGGCAAGGCAGCCGCGGCAAGACCCGCATCCCCGAACTGACTCCGTTCGGCCCGGCCCTTTTCGGCCCCCAGCCACCTACCGCCGGCCCCTCGGCGGGGCCAGGGCTGACAGCCCCCGGGCTGGCTGCGCCCGGAGGACTCATCGATCTCGCATACTCCGCGCTGCCCGCAAGCGGCGAGGTGGTGCACCGGGCGTTCGCCGCGGCACTTACGGAGCTCCCGGCCCTGCTGCCAGGATTCGGTTACGACGCTTTGGGCCTGCTGCCGTTGCGCCAGGCCGTGGCGGACCGGTATTCAGCGGCCGGAGTGCCCACCCAGCCGGGCCAGATCATGGTGACCTCCGGCGCCCAGCACGCCCTCACCATCATCATCCGCACCCTGACGGACCGGCAGGACCGGGTCCTGGTGGAACATCCCAGCTACCCCCACGCACTGGATGCCATCCGCGCCGCCCGGTGCCGTCCCGTCCCGGTCGCGTTCACAGACTCCGGCTGGGACCTGGCCGCACTGGAATCCGCCATCGCGCAGCAACAGCCAAAACTTGCCTACGTGGTCCCGGACTTTCACAACCCCACTGGCATGATCATGCCTGACGCCCAACGCCGCCGGCTGGCGCGCGCGGCCGCCGCGGCCGGAACCGTGCTGGTGGCAGATGAGACGCTTCGCGACCTCAACCTCGACGGCGTTGCCACTACTCCCCTCGCCGGGTTCAGCAGCACCGTGGTGTCCATCGGGTCGCTGAGCAAATCCCACTGGGGCGGCCTGCGGACTGGCTGGATCCGGGCATCGGAACCAATGATCCAGCGTTTCGCCGCCGCGCGTACCACCTTGGACCTGGGCGGCCCTGTGATGGAGCAACTGGCAGCAGCCCACCTGGTCCGGGCACTGGAGGAACCACTGCCCGCGCTGCTGCAGACGCTCCACCGCAACCGGTCCGCACTGCTCGGCTTCCTTGCCGAGCACCTCCCGGCATGGCAGGTGGCACCACCGCCCGGGGGGCTGTCCGTCTGGTGCCGGCTGCCTGGACCCATCAGCACGGCCCTGACCGTGCTGGCACCGGACTTTGGCCTCAGGCTTGCAGCCGGTCCACGATTCGGGATCGGCGGCGCCTTCGAACGCAACCTGCGGCTGCCGTTCACTCTTCCGCCCGACAAGCTGGAGACCGCGGTCCTGGCGCTGCGGGCGGCCCAGGACAAACTCGACGCCGCACCCCAGCTCCGGCGGTCTCTGACCCAGGCCCCCGCCGTCGCCATCGCGTGACCGGCCGCGGAACCAGCGCGGAACCGCCGAAAGCGTGCCAAATCGCCGGGAAGGTACGGCGGCCCCGCACCGTTCCGGCGATCCGGGCGGGAAACGGAAGGAACCGCTACGCGTACACACGCTCCAGGAATCCACCCCACGCCTTGGCAGTTGCCTCGGAATCACCCGCGCCGCTGAAGTCGTGCACCGTCATGCCCACGGGGGCGCCCCACGCGTTGCGGCCGAAGAACCGGTACATCGCGTCAGCGGTGCGAATGCCCAGGAAGTGCTGGTTGGAGAAGTCCACCTCGCCCTCAAGCCGGCCGACGCCGTCGAGTTCCACGCCAATCCGCGCCCCCTGTCCGGAAGCGCCGAGGCCCAGGGCTTCGCGCAGCCGGGTGAATCCGCCCGGCTCTTGGGAGGCCGCAGGCGCCTGGATGTCGGTGAAGACCACGGGCCGCCCGTCAAAGTACTGCAGGTACTGGCCCAGCGTGTGCAGGTAGAACTCGGTGTGGCGGCTGGCGCCGTCGTACTGCTGGTCCCAGTTGTCCGCGAAGATTCCACTGTGGACGTAGTGGAGCCGGGCGCGTCCGCCGTCGAGCGGTTCCAGGACGTGCTCCAGCTGGTTGAACCAACCGTCCGGGCCGTCCATCCGGGACACCAGGTGGCGGGGGTACTCCTCCACGGTCTTGACGTCCGGCCACTGGTCCGTGGGGAACATCCACGCCGGCGTCCCGTTGGTGACGGCTTCCCAGACCCGCTCGGGAGTGCCGGGAAGTTCAGTGTCGTAGACGATTTCGAAGTCTCGGTTCTCAGTCATTGTCCTGCTCCTTTTGCGAAGGGGTGTGATCGGGAGTTGGGAGTGCCGGTTCTTTGAGGGCAGGGTGCAGCGCCACGACGAGCCGGTGCCGCCGCCCCTGGGGTGCTGCCCCGACGTCGTGGTACTTGTCCACCAACCGTGTGACCTCCACACCGAGCTCTTCGGCGAAGGCGGCCCGGTCAGCGGCGCTGCGGAAGGTGATGTCGCCGTCGATGGCGAACGTGGCCAGCTTTTGCCTGGCAGCAGCGGCGCCGGCAATCAGCTTGCCCACCTCCTGGACCATGCGGCCCGCCAGCGCCAGCAGCCAGAAGGCGGAGAAACGGTCCGCGAACCGCCGCGGGTCCGGGGACACCGCCGCGAGCGCGGTGGGTGAGATGAGGTAGGACGCCGCCGTGGCCTGCACCACGCGCTCGGTGACATTTCCCTTGCGCCGCTCCTCCACCAGCTCCACCAGTCCGTGCCGCTCCAGGGCCTTGAGGTGGTAGTTCACTTTCTGGCGCGGCAGGCCCACGCGGACCGCCACCTGCGTGGCTGAGCCCGGCTGGACCAGCTCGCGCAGGATCTGCGTACGGATGGGGTCAAGGGATGCCCCGGCCGCCGCCGGGTCCTCGATGATTGCGATGTCCTGCATGCCTTCAGTCTGGCAACCGACAAGTTTTTTTGTCAAAACTTTTTTATCGTCGGAGGGGGCCCGCGTCAGGAAGGCGCCGACCCCGCCCCGGTAGAATGGACCGGTGATGCAATCCCCCCTCCCCGTGCGCGACGGCGTCAACGCCACCCGCCTGCGGCTTCCGGACGAGGGGCCGTGGGACACCGCGATGGACTACATGATGCACCGCTGGGGCCACATCGATCCGCAGGGCATCGAGGACCGGTTCGACGCCGGCGAGATCGTCGGCGAGGGCGGCATCCCCCTGAGCCGGCACACCAAGCTGGAGGACCACACCTTCATCTGGTACTACCGGACCCTGCCGCCGGAAACCCGCCTGCCGGTGGAGCTCAGCATCCTGCACCAGGACGAGCACCTGCTGGTGGTGGACAAGCCGCACTTCCTGCCCACCACGCCGGGCGGCACCTACATCCAGGAATCCGCCTTGGTGCGCCTGCGGAACCAGCTGGACCTGCCGGACCTGATCCCCATGCACCGGCTGGACCGCATGACCGCCGGCGTCCTGCTCTTTTCCACCAATCCGCAGACACGCGGCAAGTACCAGGTGCTGTTCGAAAAGCGGCAGGTGCAGAAAGAGTACGAGTGCGTGTCCGCCGCCGAGCCCGCGCCGGGGTATCCCGCCGTCGAATTTCCGGTGGTGGTCCGCAACCGGATGACCAAGTCCCGCAGCTACCTCCTTGCGGAAGTCATCGACGGCGAGCCGAACGCCGAAACCAGGATTGAGCGGCTGGAAACGTTCGACGGCGGCACGGCCACGAGTGCCCGGGGAACCAGTGCGAACGGAACCTCGGGCGCCAGGCGCCTCGCCAGGTACCGGCTGGAACCGCACACCGGCAAGACCCACCAACTGCGCGTCCACATGGCCTCGCTGGGGCTGGGGATCGTGAACGATGCCTTCTACCCGGACCTGCTGGACAAGGCCCCGGACGACTACACCAAGCCGCTCCAGCTCCTGGCCCGCGGCATCCGGTTCGTGGACCCGATCTCGGGGAAGCCTATGGAGTACCGCAGCGGCCTGGAGCTCAGCGAAGCGGTCCGGGCACGGCCTTAGCACCGGCCTTAAGCACCGAGCACGTCCCTGAACACAGCTTCGACCTCGGCGGTGTGCAGCACGAACTCCACCAGTTCCAGTCCACTGTCCCGGTGCAGGGATTGGAACCCCGCCACGGCATCTTCCGCCGCCTGCGCCACGACCGCCGCACTCCACCCATAGGCTCCTGCCCCCACCGCGGGAAAGGCCATGTCCTGGGCGCCCAGCGAATGGGCCAGCCGCAGGCTTTCGCTGAAGCAGGACACCAGGAGCGCGCGGTTGGTCTGGCCGGCGTGCCGGTTGGGCCCCACGGTGTGGACCACCCAGCGGGCAGGCAGCCTGAACGCAGGGGTTGCCACGGCGGCTCCGGTCTGGAGCCCGTGCGGCAACGCGTTTTCCCGCAGTTCCCGGCACGCGGCCAACAGTTCCGGCCCCGCAGCCCGGTGCGGCGCCCCATCCACTCCCCCGCCGCCGAGCAGCGACGCATTGGCGGCGTTTACCACCACGTCCACCCGCCGCTGGGTAATGTCGCCCTGCAGAACAGAGATCCGCATGCCGCCAGTTTCCCAAGTGCGGTACCTTGTGGCAATGGACTTCGGCGGCATCGACAGCTGGGGAGCGACCTTCTATTTGTGGGTCATCCCCATGGTGATCGGGGACGCCATTTTTCCGCCCATCCCGTCCGAAATGGTGGTGATCACCGGCGGGGCGCTGTCCGCGGACGGGCGGGCCAACGTGTTGCTGGTGCTGGTACTCGCTGCCCTGGCGTCCTGGCTGGGCGACATGGTGGTCTTCCATCTCTTCCGGCGCCGCCTCAGCCATGTGCTGGACCGCTGGAAGTGGGGCAGGCGCGTCCATGCCGGCATCCATTCGGCCCTGGCCAAGGCGGGGCGGTCCTCCACCTACGGAACCATCATCGGCGCCCGCTTCATCCCCGGCGGCCGGCTTGCCACCTCGGCAGCGTCCGGGGTGGCAAACGTTTCGGTCCGCGGCTTCAGCCTGTGCGCGGGCCTGGGGGCGGTGCTGTGGGCCTGCTGGCTGGTGGGGCTTGGCTACTTTACCGGCTCAACCACCAAGCTGCCGTTCTGGGCCAGCTCGCTCATCGGCGTGGCGGTGGGCCTGGTGATCGGCGCCGTCGTGGGCATCATCGTCACCCGCCGGCGGGGCACCCGCTCCCCTGTCGAGGATGAGCCCCTCCCCGACGCAGGCTAGACGGGCAGCCACTTGCCGCGGCTGCGCCGCAGCACGCTGAGGGTTCCCGTCAGCGCAACGCGTTCGACGGCGTCGCGCATCATGGCTGCCGATTCCACCGCCTGGCGGTTCTCGCCGCTGTATTCGCTCGCCTCCACGAGGAAGCGCAGGTTCAGCTGCGGCACGCCTCCGGCGATCTGGAGCTGGTGCGCCTCCACGTGGTGCCGGGTGCCCAGCGCCTCCACGGCCGCGTCCATGACGGACTCCGGCGGATTGCCCGGCCGGAGCCCGGTGATCTTGAGGCGGGTCTGGAAGGAAGGCATGCCCCCAACCCTATCCAAACCCCCGCTCACATCCGGCCCTTAAAACCCAAACGCCCGCTCACTCTGCATAAGAAAGTGAGCGGGCGTTTGAGGAAAAGCCGCCAAAAGTGAGCGGGCGTTTCTAGCCGGTGTTGCGGAGTCCGGCGGCCACCCCGTTGACAGTGATCAACATGGCCCGCTGGAGGCGTTCGTCGAGCTCGGCCCCGGTAATTTCAGCCTCGGTGCGGATGCGGCGCAGGAGTTCCACCTGCAGGTAGCTGATGGGATCAAGGTACTGGTCGCGGATCTCCAGGGAGCGCTTCAGCGTGGGCTGCGCGTCCAGGAGGACATTCTCGCCGGTGAGCTTCTGGATCTCTGCCACGGTGAGCTCGTACTCTTCGCGGATGGCCCGGAACAGGTGGTGCAGTTCCTCGGGGACCAGCGTGGACACGTAGTAGCCGGCGATGTCCATGTCCGTCTTGGCAAGCGTCATTTCCACGTTGGACAGCACGGAGCGGAAGAAGTGCCAGTGGTCCATCATCTCCACCAGCTGGGCGGAATGCCCGGCCTCACGTGCGGCCTTCAGCCCGGAGCCCACACCGAACCAGCCGGGCACGATCTGCCGGGACTGGGTCCAGCCGAAAACCCACGGGATGGCGCGGAGGCCTCCCAGGCCGGCCCCCGAATCAGGGCGCTTGGAGGGGCGGGACCCAATGTTCAGGGAGCCCAGCTGCTCCACGGGGGTGGAGGCCATGAAATAGGCGGGCAGGTCCGGGTGGTCGATGAGCTTCCGGTACCGGTCAAAGGCGGCGTCCGAGATGGCCTCCATGACATGCCCGTAGCGCTCGCGCTGGTCCTCGGAGGTGCGCGGGTCGCGGTGCAGGGCCGAGCCCTGCAGCACCGCCGCCAGGGAGAGCTCAAGGTTTTCCCGCGCGAGCTCCGGCAGGGAGTACTTGTCGGAAATGACTTCGCCCTGCTCGGTGAACTTGATCTCGCCTTCCAGGACGCCGTTGGGCTGCGCCAGGATGGCATCATAGGTGGGCCCGCCGCCGCGGCCCACGGAACCGCCGCGGCCGTGGAACAGGCGGACACGGACACCGTGCTTGGCGGCGACGTCGCGCAGCTTGCGCTGGGTCTTGTGGATCTCCCACTGGCTCGTCATCACACCGGATTCCTTATTGGAGTCCGAGTAGCCCAACATGACTTCCTGGATGTCGCCGCGCAGCCGCACCAGTTCGCGGTAGGAGGGGTCGGACAGGAGCTGGTCGATGATCTCGGCGGAGGCCCGCAGTTCCTCCACGGTCTCCAGCAGCGGCGCGAAGCCGAGCTTCGCGTAGGGCTTGTCACCGAAGAGGTTGATCAGCCCGGCCTCGCGGGCCAGCACGGCTGCGGCCAGGACGTCGTCGGCACCGCGGGTCATGGAGATGATGTACGTCTCGATGACGTCCGGACCGTACATGCGCAGGGCGCGGCGGATTTCGCGGAAGACGTCGTAGGTGCCGTCTGCGGCGCCGTCGAGCTTGATCGGGTGGCCGGACAGCGGGCGGCGGGAGGCCAGCTCGGAGCCCAGCACCTCAAAGCGTTCTTCCCGGCTGAGTTCGGCGTAGCGCAGCCCCGGACCGCCGATCCGGTCCATCAGCTGCCCTACGGCGTCGTGGTGGTGGTCCGCATGTTCGCGGATGTCCAGGGTGGCCAGGTGCAGGCCGAAGGAGGCGATGGCCCGGCGGACCCGGGCCAGGGAGCCGTCCGCGGCGAGGGCTGCGGAGTGGTTGCGGAGCGACAGCTCCAGCAGGTGCAGGTCAGCCAGGAGCTCGTCGGTGCCGCTGTAATCGCGGCCATGCTCGTGGTTGGAGTTCACGGCAACGCGCTTGCCGGTATTGATGAGCTTGGCCTTGATGCATGTGAGCTTAAGCCGGTAGGGCTCCTGCGCGTTCAGCTCCAGGACGCGCTTGTCCAGGCCGGGGAGCTTCTTCAGGTCCTCGTCGATGGAGGTGAGCAGCGCTTCGTCCGCGCCTGCGAGTGCGGTGGAGTTGGAGAGGATGGAGATGAGCTCGTCGATCATCCCGATGCTGATCCGGATGGCGCTCTGGTTCTGGATCTG
Organism: Arthrobacter sp. E1SS-5; assembly: GCF_057073715.1. NCBI lineage: Bacteria > Bacillati > Actinomycetota > Actinomycetes > Micrococcales > Micrococcaceae > Arthrobacter > Arthrobacter sp. E1SS-5. The sequence continues at coordinate 601,184 of NZ_CP172703.1, read as the reverse complement.
CAGGATTTCCCGGGTGACGGCCGCGGTAACGTTCGGGTTGCCGTCACGGTCACCGCCGATCCAGGAGCCGAACCGGATGGGGGCGTCCTTGGAGGCAAGCGTGACGCCGTGTTCGCCCAGGAGTTCGGAGAGTTCGGAGAACATCTCGGGCATGGCGTCGGTGAGGATGCCGCCCAGGTAGTAGATGGCGTTCCGGGCCTCGTCCACCGGGGTGGGCCGGACCTGGCGCAGCTCGTCCGTCTGCCACATCTGGTCGATGATCTCCGCCAGCTGGCGGTCCTGCCGGCGCCGGGCCGTGGACCCTTCGGGGGCGGACTGGGACAGCACGTCGGAAAGCTTCCGGATCTTGTCCAGGACGGAGCGGCGGGACGCCTCCGTGGGGTGGGCAGTGAAAATGGGGCGCACGTCCAGCCCGTTGACCACTTCCTGAAGCACGTCCGGGCCGGCCTTGGCGGCGATGTCCGCCACAGTCTTGGCAAGCCAGCCGTCCTTTTCGGCGCGGGTCCGCAGCCCGCGGACGCGGTGGACCTGCTCGGCGGCGTTGGCCAGGTGGAAGTAGAACGCGAACGCGCGCACCAGGTCGGTTGCCTGCTCAATGGGCAGGGAGCCGAGCAGTTCGCGGACCTGGGCAACGACGTCGTGGGCGCTCCAGGGCCCGGTGGCGTGCGCACCGCCACGCGCGGCTTCCTTGGATTCCTTGGTCAGGAGCCGGACCTGCTCCACGAGGTGCAGGAGTTCCGGTCCGTGCTGGCGGACCAGGGATTCGCCCAGCAGGGTGGACACGCGCCGGACATCCGCGCGCAGTTCGGAGGCAAGATCGGTCTCGGGAGGTGTTGCAGTGTGAGCCATTGAAACAATCTTTCGAGGGATTCGGACTTGGCTCGTACACTGCGCTGGATACTGTGAGCCACGTTACTAGCTAAAGATGCTACCCCCGCTCCTGCGCGGCAGGGGAATCCGTCTCAAAAGATGTCGTGATACCCACGTGGCGTTTGACGGCGTCGAGTTCCATCCGTAGTTTTTCCACTTCGCCCTGCCACGCAGCAGCCTCAGCCTTTCGGCGTCGTGCGCGCCTGGCCTGCACTGCCGCGGCTGCCAGCGCCACCGGGACGGAAAAGGCCAGCGCCCAACCTGCGGCCGCGAAAAAACCCAGCGCAACAGGAAGCGCGGTCCGGAAGTCGATGAAGTCGTTGACTCCGCCGGCCATTCCGGCCATGGCACCGTCAAGGGGTTCGAGGAACTGCCCCACCACCGGGGTCCCGGACAGTGACGGCGGAGCGAGCTTGGCCTGCCCATCCCCGCCCCAGCGCCCGTCCGCCAGGTGGTTGAGGACGTAGATGCCTGCGCCTACGTTCGCTGCCATGAAGACGACGACGGCGGCGAGCGCAGCGAGGTCCGCCCGCCTTCGCCGCCACACCAGTACGCCCGCACAGGCAGCCGCGGTTGCTATCCAAGTGAGCGCCGCCAGCCACTCCCGATTCACTCCGCCAAGAATGTCCACCTCCCCATTCAACCGCGGCGGACGATCTTGAAGTTGAAATCCGGGGTGCCCAGCGCGCCGAACAGCCGCAGCCAGAGCGGCAGCACCATCTCGGCACCGCGGGCCGTGGTGATGTCGCCGAGGTCGATGATGTCCTGGTGCCCCAGGGATTCCAGCAGGCCGGTGACAAGCTTCTTGGCTTCGGCGTCGTCGCCGGAAACGAACACGGAGTGGTCTCCGTCCGCCAGCCGGCGCGGGTCCACCATCAGGCCGGCATTCATGGTGTTGAGCGTTTTTACCACCCGCGCCTCCGGGAACGAGCGCTGGATCCGTTCGCCCAGACTTTCGGTATTGACGGGATTCAGCACCGGCGGCATGCCCTGCGAGAAGTCGAGCGGATTGGAGACGTCCATCAGGACTTTTCCGGCCAGCCGCGCGGCACCGGCCGCCCCCAGGGCCGCAAGGGAAGCGGCGCCGTTGGTGGCATTGACCACCAGCTCACAGTCACCCGCCGCGGCCGCGAAGGTGTCCAGCCGGATTTTGCCGTGCCCTGCATGCCATTCCTTGAAGGGCGGGCCGCCCATGGGATCCGGGCTGGTCCGGCTCCCGGTTTCGGCGGGGTCCCGCGTACCCAGGACCACCTCGTGGCCCAACCCGCTGAATGCTGCTGCCAGCGCGCGCCCTACAGTGCCGGTACCAAGAACTGCGATCTTCATGGCAGAACGCTACTCCCGGCGGCGCAGGGAACAAGAGGACTTAGGGCGGAATGAACACGCCATGCATGCGGTTGTAGCGGGGGCACACGCAACGGAAGGAACCATGGCAACCACCCCAGCCGCCCCAACGTCAACTGCCACAGCACCAACTGCCACCGCCCCAGCCGCGAAAGTGGAGCGCTGGCAGCGCTTCCGCACCAACCGGGACAAGGCACTGGCCTCGCCCCACGGCTGGCTCACCCTCACCTCCTTCCAGTGGCTCGCGGACTCCCCTGCCGCCGTCGACCTTGCCCCGGGCCTGTGGTCCACTGACGCAAAGGGTACGACGGCGTTCCTCACCGCCGTCCCGTCCGACGGGCTCACGCTGGTGGAGACAGGCGAAAAGGTGGACGGCACCGTGTCCGCCGTCCTGGCGGACGAGGAATCCCTGATGTGGGTGCGGTACGGCGGCCCGGACGGGGACCAGGTGGTGGTGGAACTGGCCATGCGCGGCGGCCGGTACGCCATCCGCACCCGGGACGCGGCCTCACCGGTCTTCACGGAGTTCGACGGCGTCCCCACCTACCCCTACAACCCGGACTGGGAAGTGACGGGCCGGTTTGAGCCGTACCCCGAGCCGGTGGACGTTCCGATCGGCACTGCGAACCCATTGGTGGACGGCGTGCACCGGAGCGTGGGCGAGGTGGTCTTCCGCCTGCCTGGCAGCAGCCACGAGTTCCGGCTTCAGGCCGAGGAGGAGAAACTCGCCGCCCTGACCGTCACCTTCCACGACGAGACGAATGGGGACACGACGGACGACTGGCGAAAGCTCGCGGTGCCCAGGCCGCGGCCGGACGGCTCCGTAGTCCTGGACTTCAACAGGTCCATCAACTATCCCAGCGCCTTCACCCCGTACGGCACCTGCCCCATGCCGGTGAAGAACAACAGCCTGGATGTGCGGGTTGAGGCAGGCGAGAAGCGGCCGTATCCCGCGTAGCGTCCGGGAAGCTCAGGAAATAGCGGATATCCCGGTGATGGCCCGGCCCACGATCAGGGTGTTGACCTCAAATGAGCCCTCGTAGGTATAGATGGCTTCCGCGTCAGCGAAGATCTTGGCCATCCGGTAGTCGGTGACGATGCCGTTTCCGCCCAGGATGGAACGGCCCAGCGCCACGGTTTCCCGCATCCTGGCGCTGAGGTAGGACTTGGCCAGGGCCACCTGCGGCATGTCGGCGGCGTCCTGGTCCTGCAGCCTGGCGATCCCGGCCATCATGGACATGCTGGCCACGGCGTTGCCCAGCATGGTCACCAGCTGCTGCTGGATCAGCTGGAAATGGGCCAGGGGCTGGCCGAACTGGTGGCGTTCCACCGCGTACTGCCGGGCGACGTCGAAGGCCGCCAACTGCTGGCCCACCGCCTGCCACGCCACCATGATCCGGGAGCTGCGGAGCAGTTCCTTGGTGTCCTCGAAGCTGTTGATTCCGGCAAAGCGGTCCGCTTCCGGCACCACGACGTCCCGGAACTCAATGTTGGCGTTTTGGACCGTGCGCAGGGCGATCTTGTTCTCGATCCTGTTCCGGCTGACCCCTGGCAGCGTGGCGTCGACAATGAAGCCCCGGACCGCGCCGTCCGCCTCGTCCCGGGCCCACACCAGCATGTAGTCGCAGAACGTCCCGTTGCCGATCCAGCGCTTGGCGCCGTTGAGCACCCAGGCGTCGCCGTCGTCGTCTGCTTCTCCTGTTGTGGACGAAATCCGCCGGGCCCGCGTCTCCATGCCGCCGGCCACGTCCGAACCGTGCAGTGGTTCGGTGAGCGCGAAGGCACCGGTGGTGCGCAACTCCGAGGCGTCGGCGAGCAGCCGCTCCTTCTGGTCGTCGGTGCCGAAGGTGTGGAGGGATTCAACAAAGAGGTCGTGGTGGACCAGGAAGAAGGTGGCCAGGGATGTGTCCACCCGGGTGATCTCCGCGATGACCAGCCCGGCGAACAGGTGGCTGTAGCCGCGGTGCACAGGCGTACTCAGCTCCAGGGCGGCCAGCTTGGGAAGGATGTGCGCCGGAAACTCGGCCTTGTTCCACCAGTCCCCCGCGTAGGGTGCGACCTCGGCGGCCAGGAAGTCACGGAGCTCGGCCAGCTTGTTCCGTTCGGCCTGCCCCAGCATGGATTCGACCTCGAAGAAGTCCGCGGCAGGCAACTGTGAAAGGTCCGGGACGCTCATTTCGGCCCCATCCGAATGGCACCGTCCAGGCGGATGGTTTCGCCGTTCAGCATGGCGTTGTCCACAATATGCGCCACCAGGTTGGCATACTCCTCGGGCTTGCCCAGGCGGGAGGGGTGCGGGACCTGGGCGCCGAGTGAGTCCTGCGCCTCCTGCGGCAGGCCCGCCATCATGGGCGTCTCGAAGATGCCCGGGGCGATGGTGACCACCCGGACCAGCGAGCGCGCCAGCTCCCGGGCGATGGGCAAGGTCATCGCCGCCACCGCGCCCTTGGATGCGGAGTACGCGGGCTGGCCGATCTGGCCGTCGAAGGCCGCCACGGAGGCCGTATTGATGATGACCCCGCGTTCGGGGCCGCCCAGCGGGGTTTCGGTGGGCTCCGTGGCCACCATGGCTTCGGCCGCCAGCCGCAGGACGTTGAACGTGCCCACCAGGTTCACCTGGATGACGCGGCTGAACGTCTCCAGCGGCAGCACGCCGTCGCGTCCCAGCACCTTGCCGGGCGTGGCGATCCCGGCGCAGTTCACCACGATCCGGAGCGGGCCCAGCCCCGCGGCGGTCCCGACGGCGGCCCGCACGTCAGTCTCATTGGTCACGTCCGCGGGGGCGAAGACGGCGGACTGGCCGGCTTCGGCGCGGCCGTTGAGTTCGTCCGCTTTTGCCTGCCCATTGGAGGACGGCAGGTCAACAAGCACCACCGATGCGCCGCCGTCGAACAATCTCTGCGCGGTGGCCGCTCCCAACCCGGACGCACCGCCTGTCACCAGTGCGACGCTGCCTTTGATGTCCATACATCCTCCTTGATGCGTGTCCCCGTGCCGCGGCGCGGCGTCGAGCAACAGTTAATGCATGTTAACTGAAATTGTGATCTCCCGCACCCTGCACGCATGGCGCCTTGCCCCGGCGGCTCCGCAGGCACGGTTAGGGTGGACGGCATGACGTCCAGCAGCACTTCCATGACCGCCTGGCCGGACAGGGCAAACCACGCGGCCCAGTCCGTCACCGCCCTGTTCGGGCACAAGCTGCTGTTCCTCCCCGGCACCCATCTGGGCGCGGTGCTGTGGCAGGGCAGGCACCCGGGCCGGCAGGCCCAGCAGGAACAACAGGATCAAGCCGCCCATCCGGGTACCCGGTGGCTCGCTTTGCTCCGGCGTGCCCGGCCGGCGGCTGCCCTGGCCCTTCCCTGGCACTACTGGTGGCAGGCACATTATGTGGACTGCCTGGTGGATGCCGGCCGGCGCGAACTTGGCGGCGGAGGAACACCCGCGGCCCGGTTCGAGGGCCCGGAGCGTCCCAGCGCTGGCCGCCTGGCCTCCCGGCTGGTGACGGGCATCAGGCTCCGCAACGCCCTGACCTTCGTGAACAGCTACTACGACGACATGGCATGGCTTGCCCTGGCAACCCTGCGGCTTGACCGGCTGGCCGAGGAGACGCGCCGCCCCGGCCGCCGCCGCAACGCCAAAGTCCGTGCGTCACTGGCGCTCCAGTTCGACGCCGCCTGCACCGACGACCTGGGCGGCGGCACATTCTGGAGCAAGAAGCGCGACTTCAAGAACACGCCTGCCACCGCGCCGGTGGCACTGTTTTATGCCCGCACCGGCCGGCACGCCAAAGCGCAGGCACTGCTGGACTGGCTGGACGCCACCTTGTTCGACGGCGGGCAGGGGCTGTACCTGGACGGCGTCCGCCTCAACCCGGCCGGCGAGGTGGTGGTGGAACGGGCCGTGTACACCTATAACCAGGGCCCGGTGCTGGGCGCGCTCCTGGAATTGGGCGGCGAAGCGAACCTGGCCCGGGCGGCCGCCCTGGTGGACGCGGTGCAGCGGCTCCTGACGGTCCCGGCCGGCGGGCCGGAGGCGGATTCCGCCGGCGGTTCGGTGCTCCGCTGCGAAGGAACCGGCGACGGCGGCCTGTTCACCGGGATCCTGTGCCGTTACCTGGCGCTTGCGGCGGCTGATAACCGGCTTCCCCAAACCACCCGCACCACGGCTGCCCGGCTGGTGACGGACACGGCCCAAGCGTTCTGGTCCGGCCGCCGTCCGGTGGGTCCCGGTGAAGCCGGTGCGCGGCTGCGGGGCAGGAGCATTTTCTCTATGCACGCTGCGCAACCGGCGGGTGCGACGTATCCGCCGGGCGCCGCCGTCGAGCTCGCCACCCAACTGCAGGCATGGATGGTGCTGGAGGCTGCCGCGGCGGTAACCGCCGCGGGCCTGCCCTAGCCTCCCCTGACTTCCCTAATCCAGCCCGGCGGGCCGCTTCTTCTGCGGGTAGGGCGTCTCGCCGCGCGCCAGCATCTCAACAAACCCGGCGATCCTGCGCTCCCGTGTGGCCGCCTGCTTCGCCGAGTTGGTCCGGTACACCAGGGAGAACAAGTTGGTTTTGGTGAGCACATCGAAGGTTGCCTGGGCCGCCGGGTTCGCGGCGATGGCCGCTGCCAGGTCTGCCGGTACCTGCACGTCGGCCTGCCCGCCGTAGGCCGCATCCCAGCGGCCGTCGGCTTTGGCGGCCTCCACTGCCGCCCTGCCGGCATCGGTCATCTTCCCCTCCTTCTCCAGCCGGGCAACGTGGCCCACATTCCGTGCCGACCAGATGCTGCGCGGGCGGCGGGGCGTCATCCGCTGGAACACGCTTTCGGCGTCGCGGCGCTTGCCCTGCCCGTCGATCCAGCCAAAGCAGAGCGCTTCGTCCAGCGCCGCCGGATAGTCCAGGCTGGTCACGTTCCCGCCTTTCTTGTGCAGGACCAGCCATACGCCCGGGCTGGTCCGGTGGTTTTCTTCCAGCCAGGCGCGCCAGGCAGCGGCATCAGGCACCAGCAGTTCCTTAAGGTCATCGGCCATGGCCCAATTGTGCCCCCGGAAGCACAGGCCACAAGCCCCATGTGCACCGGGTCTTCACGTGGCATCATGGCCGTACAGACCGTCCCCCTCCTCAAGGACAACGCCATGCTTCGAGTCCGCCCCATCCACTTCACCTCACGCACCGACTCCTGGAAGCGGTTCCTCGCCGCGCTGGGCATGGTGCAGACAGAGGACGACGGCGGCTGGCACGTCTTCGATTCAGCGTCCGGACGGCTGGCGCTCCACGGAGCGGAGGCCGGGTCCGGGCAGGACGGCCACACCGTATTCGCGGTGGAGGTGGGCGACGTGGCCGAATTCGCGCGCCGCACCAACCTGTCCGCGCAGGAGAATGGGACACAGGCGGAAGGAGCGCAGCCGGCCGAGCTGGTCACGGTGGCCCACGGCGAAGCCTGCCGGATCAGCGCCCCGGACGGCTTCAGTTTCATGGCTGACAAAGCAGCCCACGGCGCCCAGTGCGCCGACGCCGACCCCGCCCTGGCCGTCGTCGCGGTCTGGTACACAGCGGACCCCGAGGGAGCCGTCCGCACCCTGCTGCATGTCGGCGCGCGTCCCCGCCCCGTCCCGGACAATGACGAGACCGCCGACTTCACGGCCAAGAACGGCGGCGTCCTCCTGGTGCGGCCGGCGGCAGGGCCATCACGGTCCGGCCTGGGCTTTGAGTACGACGGCGGACTGGAACCTTTGCGGGACCGGCTCACCGCTGCCGGTTTTGCCGCCAGCCTCACCGAGGAGGCGTTTGGAAGCACCCTCCACGTGGCCAATCCGGACGCCGGCAGCCCCAACGCGCCCGCCACGGTGTGGATCTCCCAGCGCCGCCCCATGGGGTAGAACTTAAGCATGAACGTGCGCACACCTGACCCGAACCCCGGCTGGCTCTCCGAAGAAGACCTCTTTGAGGCGCGCGGGCGGCTGCCCATGGTGTACGTGGAGGCAGTACCGGTCAGGCTGGACCCGCTGGGTTATGTGAATGAAGTGGGCACGCTGCTGCAGGCGGATGCCGACGGGACCATGGTGCGCTCCCTGGTGTCCGGCAGGGTTATCTACCGCGAGACCATCCGCGCCGCCCTGCTGCGGCATATGGAAAAGGACCTGGGTCCGCTGGCGTTCCCGCAGCTGCCGCTGAGCCCCGTGCCGTTCACCGTTGCCGAATACTTCCCAGCGCCCTCACAGACGGGGTTCACTGACGAGCGGCAACACGCCGTGTCCCTGGCCTACGTCATCCCTGTGACAGGCGAGTGCGAACCGCGCCAGGACGCCCTGGAACTGACCTGGATGACTCCCGAGGAAGTCCTCAGCCCGGGCGTCCAACTGGAGTTTTCCGGCGGCCGCGGCGGCCTCATCCGGCAGGCCCTGGCGTTCGCAGGCGTGGGCTTCTAACCACCCCGCCGGGACGTGGGGGTCCCCGGTTTTGAGTGCCCGCCTTTGTAGACTGTAGGGCGGACCGCAAGAGAACTTAAGGACTCCCATGACCGAATCACCAGCCGCCAGGCACCACAGTGAACAGCAGGCTGGATCTCTGACCACCGGCAGCCACATCCTCCTTCCCGACGGCCGGCGCACTGCCGAAATCGACCAGGTGGAGCTGGAGCACGACGACTACGGTTCCCCGGCACTGGTGCTGGCAAGCCTTTCCGGCGGCGGCACGCTGCGCGTGGCCATCGGCACCATGGTCACGGTGGTGGAAGGAGCGCACGACGACGTCACCCAGCTTCCGCTGCCGGCAAACCTCCCGGAGCCCACACCGCCGGCGGAAACAGCCGCACCCAACGACGGGCGGCAGGAGCAGCCCGGCGCCGGGACCGGTCCCATCAACGTGGCGCCCGCCGTCGTCGTCCCTCCCCTTCCGCCGGTGCCGCCGGCGGTGATGGGCCCCAGCGAAGAGGAACTCGCGCTCATCCCGGCCCCTGCCGGCACCCCTGAATCGGTGGTGGAAGCCGCCGCCGAGGCGCACCCGGATGCGGAGGGCGTCCTGCTCCTGGCCGACCGGCTGTCCAAGGGCGTCAACTTCAAGTCCGGAAGCTGCCTGAAGGACCTCAGCGACCTGGCGCATGAGCTGTTCATCACGCTCAAGGACGCCGACGGGGCATTGTCCGTGGCGGACCTTTTGACCGTGCTGCCCTATGACGGAAACCCGGGCCGGTGGACCTCGGTGGAGGCATCCCTGGCGCTGGCCAGCTACATCTGCCGGCAGGACGGCCAGGACGAACGCGCCGAGGTCTACGAGAAGCTGATCCGAACGCCGGAAAACCAGGAAACGGACCCGTTCAAGGCCCGCATGGCCGCCAAAGTGCGGCAGCGCTCGCTCAACGAGCCCAACCTGTACGACAAAGAGATTTTCCGCTCCATCGACAACTCCAACCATGACGCCGAGCGTGAATGGCGGCTGCTGCGGCTGGAGTCCCTGCTCTTCCTGCGGGCGCACGGCGGCTCGGAAACCATCGGGATGTCGGAGCTGGAACGGCGCATCAACAACGAGCTGGAGGCCGTCCGCTCCTGAGCTTTCCGGTGACTGCCCGGGTGGGGAAATTACCCCTACCCGGGGCAGTTTCCGGAGCGTACATTCGGGGCTATGACGAACAATCTCAGCGTAGTGATCAATGCCGACGCGCCGCAGGTCTGGACCATGCTGCGTGAACCGTCCAGGGTGGCCCAGTGGCATGGCTGGCAGGCCGAAGACCTGGAATCCGAGATCAAGGAGATCTATTTCTCCGGCGACGTCGAGGAAGCCGCGGACCACACCAGTCTTACCGTGCACGGCGGGGACACGTTTGAACTGCATCCGGTGGCCGGCGGGACTCAGGTTTCAGTTACCCGCGGAGCCGTGGACCACGATTCCGAGTGGGCTGCCTGGGACGAAGACATCACCCAGGGCTGGCTGACGTTCCTGCAGCAGCTCCGCTTCGCCCTGGAACGGCACCCGCACGGCAAGCGGCACACCCTGTTCCTTCACCTGACCGAAGGCAACGGCTCGGCCATCGAGAAGCTTGGTCTTTCAGACCTCCCGGCACCTGGGGAGCCGTACCAGGTGACACTGGGCACCGGCGAGGAGATCAGCGGCAAGGTCTGGTACCGCACCAGCCACCAGGTGGGTCTCACGGTGCACAGCTACGCGGAGCACGGCGAAGGGCTGCTGGTGGTGGCCGACCATCCCGCCATCAAGGATGTGCGTGCCGAGGGCGACGGCTCGCTGGTTGTCGCCTCCACCTACGACCTCGGGGCCGGGGCGTTCGACGCCATCCGGCAGTCCTGGGATTCCTGGCGGGCGGCGAACTACCCGGCCTCGGAACCAGCCAGCTAGGCGTTCGGGCACCCGGCCTGCGGGGCCGGCGTTTACGGGGCGCGGGCGGATTGCTGGCACACTGGTACGGTGCCTGCCGACCCCGCCTTCGCCCTGCCTGGAACCCAATCACAGTTCTCCTTCACCGTAGGCACCCGCCTGGCGGAATCCTGCCCGCCCTCCGGCGCACAGGTGGCGGACAACGGCGGGGAGTTCCTGGGCCGTACCGGCACCATCACCACCCCGCACGGTGAGATCCAAACGCCCGCGTTCATCGCCGTCGGCACCAAGGCCACGGTCAAAGCCGTGCTGCCCGAATCCATGGCGGACCTTGGCGCCCAGGCGCTGTTGGCCAACGCTTACCACCTGTACCTGCAGCCCGGACCGGACATCCTGGACGAGGCCGGCGGGCTGGGCGCCTTCATGAACTGGCCCGGCCCCACGTTCACTGATTCCGGTGGATTCCAGGTGATGAGCCTCGGTTCGGGGTTCAAGAAGGTCATCGACATGAAGTCCGTGGATACCTCCGGGCCCGATGATGCCGTGGCCCCCGGCAAGGAGCGCCTGGCGCACATCGACGACGACGGCGTCTGGTTCAAGTCCCACCTGAACGGCGACCGCCACCGGTTCTCCCCCGAGATCTCCATGCAGGTCCAGCACCAGATCGGCGCGGACATCATGTTCGCGTTCGACGAGCTCACCACCCTGCAGAACTCGCGGCGGTACCAGGAGGAGTCACTCGAGCGCACCCGGCTGTGGGCGGAGCGGTGCATATCGGAGCACTTCCGGCTGACGGAGGCACGTTCGGCCAAGCCTTACCAGGCCTTGTTCGGCGTGATCCAGGGCGCCCAGTACGAGGACCTGCGCCGCAAGGCCTGCCGGGACCTTGGGGCCATGCCCTTCGACGGATTCGGCATCGGAGGTGCCCTGGAGAAGGAAAACCTGGGCACCATTGTCCGCTGGTGCAACGAGGAACTCCCGGAGGACAAGCCGCGGCACCTGCTGGGCATTTCCGAACCGGATGACATCTTCACCGCCATCGAAAACGGCGCCGACACCTTCGACTGCGTCTCCCCCACCCGGGTGGCCCGGAACTCCGCCTTCTACACTCCGGAAGGCCGGTTCAACCTCTCCGGTGCCAAGTACAAGCGGGACTTCGGGCCGCTGCAGGAGGGCTGCGACTGCTACGCCTGCGCCAATTACTCGCGGGCGTACATCCACCACCTGTTCAAGGCCAAGGAAATGGTTTCCGCCACCCTGATCTCCATCCACAATGAGCGGTTCGTGGTGAAGATGGTGGACGACGCCCGGTTGGCCATCGAGTCCGGCACGTTCTTCGACTTCAAGGCCGAGACCCTGGGCCGGTACTACTCCTGAGCGTCCCTCCAGGGCGCCTCCGGTAGGGTATCCCCCATGTTCATCGAGATTCCTGCCGCAGACGGCACCGCCGAAGCCATCGTTGCCCGACCCACCACCGGTGAAGGCCCGTTCCCGGGGGTCATCTTCTACATGGACGCGTTCGGCCTGCGCCCGCGCATCCAGGAGATGGCCCAGCGCATCGCCGACTGGGGATACGTGGTGCTCGCGCCCAACGTCTTCTACCGTGAAGGAACCGTCGCCGAGCTGGCACCCTCCGGAGACATGTCCACCCAGGAGGGCCGGGAAGCTGCCGGCAAGGCTGCGTTCCCGCGCGTTGGTCGCCTCACCAGCGACAAGGCCGGTCCGGACATTGACGCGTGGGTCCGCGACCTTCGCGAGCTCGACAGCGTCGCGGACGGTCCCATCGGCACCACCGGCTACTGCATGGGCGCCCGGCTCGCGGTCCGCACCGCCACTTCCCACCCGGAACAGGTGGCAGCGTGCGGCGGCTTCCACGGCGGCGGGCTGGCAACCGAGGATCCGGACAGCCCGCACCTGCGGCTCGGCAATGCGCGGGCACGGTTCGTCTTCGGCCACGCGGACCACGACCGGAGCATGGCCCCCGACGCCGTGGCCCGCCTGGGCGAAGCGCTCCAGGCTGCGGGACTGGAGGCATCCAACGAGATCTACGGGGGCGCGCCGCACGGCTACTCCATGGCGGACACCTCGGCGTTCCACCCGGAAGCCACCGAGCGGCATTTCCAGGAACTGCGCGCCCTGCTGGACGGTACGCTGAAGGCCTAAGCCGGCCAGCCGCCGTCGAACCCGCCGGAAAGCTGCCGGCCCGCCGGAACGTTCCGGCGACCCCGCACATTTCCGGCGAGCCCGGGAGGCAGGACGTTGTCCACATGACGACGGCGGCCCCTTCCGGAGGTGCCACAGCTGCAGGATCGTGTCGGCATGACACCACAGCAGCCGGTCCGCCTCCCCGCCCTTCCGAGCACCGGCAACCTGTGGCGGACGGGACAATTGCACGAGCACGGGCTCAATTCCCGGGCCATCAAGGCGCTGGTGCTCCACGGGAAGCTTGTCCGCCTCCGCCACGGCTGCTACATCCGCTCCGAGCTGTGGGAGAAGCAGTCAGGGCCTGTCCGCAGCAGGCAGTTGATTTACGCCCATGCCCACGGGACGCTGACCTCCTCAGCAGGCGGCTATGTGTACAGCCACACTTCGGCGGCCCGGCTGCACCGTTTGTATGTCTGGGACGTCGATGACCTGATCCACCTTCTGCTGCCAGGCAGCCCATCAAGCGAACGGCTCGGCAAGGATGTCCGTGGCCACACCCGGCCCTGGACGGAGGCGGATGTGGTGACTCTCGGCAGCCTCCGGGTGACATCGCTTGAGCGGACGGTAGTGGATTGCGCCATGATGCTGGGCCACCGGCAGGCACTGGTGCTGATGGACCACGCCCTCCGGCTCGGTGCGGACAAAGCCGTCATGGAAAGCATGGCTGACGGCCTGCCGGGAAGCCGTGGGATCCGGTGGCTCCGGCTCGCGCTCACCCACGCAGATCCTCGATCGGAGTCGGCCGGTGAGACGCTTACCCGTGAACTCCTCATACGGCTGAACCTTCCCCTGCCGGAGCCCCAAGTCACCGTTGACACGCGCGCGGGCCGGTACCGCCTTGATTTTGCCTGGAAGGAAAAGAAGGTCGCCCTGGAATTCGACGGTAAAACGAAGTACTTCGACTACAAACCGGCCGCCGAAGTGCTGTACCAGGAACGGCAGCGGGAGAATGCCCTCACCGAGGGCGGCTGGACCTTCGTCCGCGTGAAATGGGCCGACCTCTTCCGCGAACAGGAGTTCAAAGCCCAAGTTCTTGGCGCGCTCCGGCGGTAGTCATGCCACGGGGCACCAAAACGCCGGTAATTTCCGTCGATCCGGCACCTTTCCGGCGATCCCACGCGATCAGCAGTCGGAAGGCACGACGCCGGGAGGTAGCTATGCGGCGTTGGTCACCGCTTCCGCGGGGCGGGCCGGGGCGCCGTAACCGGGCTCGCGCCGCTTGACCCAGTTGATGGCCAGCGAGGTCACGGGGATGAAGAGGAACTCCACCAGTATCTTGTAGACGAAACCCACCAGCACGTAGTTCACGAAGCTGCCGAAGTCGGCGATGCCGATGACGGGCGCGGCGATGCTGCAGAAGATCAGCGTGTCCACAAACTCCCCGGCCCCCGAGGATCCCATGAGCCGTGCCCACAGGGATTTCTCCCCCGTGCGGGCCTTCATTTGGACCAGGATCCAGGAGTTGATGGTCTGCCCGGCCAGGAATGCCAGCAGCGAAGCCAGGACGATCTGCGGCACGGGGCCAAGGGCGCCTTCCAGGGCGGACTGCTTGGCTGCGCCGTACTCGTCGTCGAACCCGGGCAACGCAATGACCACCCAGTAGCAAAGGGAAGCGAAAACAGACAACGCGAAGGTGGTGAAAATGGCCTTCCGGGCAACTTTGAAGCCGTAAACCTCACTGATCACGTCCCCGAGGATGTACGCGAGCGGGAAGAGGAAAAAGCCGCCGTCGGTGACGATGGGGCCGAATGCCACTCCCTTGGACGCTCCGATGTTGGACAGGATCAGCACCACTGCCATGACCGCCAGCATGATCCCGAAGTAGGGCGAACCGATGTCCGCGAATCTGGCGGCGGAACGTGCGGCAGTTTGCTGAATGTCTTCGGGCACGGCGCTGCGGCCGGGGGCAGGGGTCATCAGGGAATCCGTTCAGGAGTGGTTGGCCGGCCTGCCGTCATGGGCGGCCGGTTGTATTAGCACTCGTGCCATTCTCGCACCGCGTTGCTCAACAAAGCTCTTCGAGCAGCAGGGCTGACCGGCGCAGAGCATTTTTTGAACATGTTCAAGTAGTGTGGCACACTGCTTTTGAACACGTTCAAGAATGGGGATGCCGTGGCAGCGAAGAGTGAACTGACCAGGCAGTTGGTGGCGGACACCGCGCTACGCATGTTCCGGGACATCGGGTTCGAGAAAACCACCATGCGCGCCATCGCCGCCGAGGCAGGCGTCTCTGTGGGCAACGCCTACTACTACTTCGCATCCAAGGATGACCTGGTTCACGAGCTGTACATCCAGGTACAGGCAGAGCATGCGGCGCGGGCCTCGGAGGCGCTGGACGGGACCGCCGCCCTGGCCGACCGGTTGAAGGCCACGCTTCATGCGGGCCTGGACGTCATGGCCCCGTACCACCGCTTCGGTGCGGACTTCGTGGCCACCGCTATCCGGCCCACGTCACCGGTGAACCCCTTTTCAGCAGGCTCCACGACCGCGAGGGAGGCATCCTTGGACATCTTCAGGAACACGGTGGATGGTGCCAAACCTGCCGTGCCGAAGAAGCTGCGGGCTGACCTGCCGGAACTGCTGTGGCTCTGCTACATGGGCATCACCCTGTTTTGGGTCTACGACACCTCGGAAGGCCAGCAGCGAACCCGGAAACTGGTGGACGGAGCGGCGCCGCTCGTTGCGCGCGGACTATCACTGGCCCGCATTCCGGGAGTCAACAAGGTTCTGGACGATGTCCTGGACCTGAGCCGCAGCATCCGCGATTAGGGAAGAAACATTGGGGGAAAAGATGGGCAGCACAAAGACCGTTGTGGTGGCAGGGGCTTCCGGCTTCATCGGCACGTACCTTCGCCGGCGTTTTCAGGAGGACGGGTGGACGGTGCGGACCATAGGACGCAAGGGAACCGGCAGTTCCGCGGCAGCGTGGGACGACGACGCCGGCATGGTCCGGGTGCTCAGCGGCGCCGGGTTGGTGGTCAACCTCGCTGGACGCTCCGTCTCGTGCCGTTACAACGACCGGAACAAGGCGGAGATTCTGAACTCGCGGGTGGCCACCACCGAGGCACTCGGCCGGGCCATCGCGCAGTGCCAGGAGCCGCCGTCGACCTGGCTGAACGCCAGCACGGGAACCATCTACCGCGACGCCCGGGACCGTCCACAGTCCGAGGACGACGGCGACCTGGGTGCGGGATTCTCCGTGGACGTGGCCAAGGCCTGGGAGGCAGCCCTCGAGGCCGCCGCCACGCCGGACACCCGGAAGATCCCGCTGCGCATCGCCATCGCGTTGGGCCGCGGCGGCGGTGCACTGGCGCCGTTCGCCAACCTCGCGCGGCTGGGGCTGGGCGGCCATATGGGCGACGGCAGGCAGCGCTTCAGCTGGATCCATGTGGAGGACCTGTACCGCAGTGTCCGCTTCCTGCACGCCCACACCGCGGTCACAGGGCCGGTCAACGTGGCCTCACCTGACGTGGTCAGCAACCGGGAGATGATGCGCCTGGTGCGGCGGGCTTACGGCGCGCGCTTTGGGCTCCCCACCCCTGCGTGGCTGCTGCGGGCCGGGGCCGTGCTGATCCGCACCGAAACCGAGTTGGTACTCAAAAGCAGGTGGGTCCAGCCGCAGAAGCTCCTGGACGCAGGCTTTGTCTACAGCCAACCGGAGTTGGGGCGGGCACTGCTGCAGATCGCCAAGGGCCACGGATGAGCCGCCCGGTGCGCGTCACCTTCGGTCCCGGCGCGTTCCTTGCCGGCGCGTTCCTCACAGTCCTGGTCTTCGGGTTCCCCCTGGGTTTCCCCGGCTATCTCTACGGAACGCTCTCCGCGCTGCTTCTAGGCATGCCCCTGGCGCTGGCTACCGGAGTTTGCATGCGGCCGGTCCGCAACCAACTGCTGCACGTCCTGGCCGTCGGCGCGGCAGGGCTGGTTACCGGGATGCTCACGCTCATGTTCATTACCGGGAGCCACTGGCCCGCCATGTGGGGCACAGTCCTGTGGACGGGGTTCTGCGCAGCCCTGGGGCGCGCTGCCGTGTCCGGCCTCGTCACCATCCATGACGCAGCCGGGCACCAACCCGGGGTACCCGCACCTGCACCGCTGGAACCCTGACCATACGGGGTCCCGGCGCACTGTACGCCACCACATGGAACGCGTCCGACGCCGGGTGGCAGGATGGGTGCATGACTTCCGTATTCCCTGACGCAACGCTGTCCGCGGACGCCCCCGCCGTCGTCCTCACCATCGCAGGCTCCGAGGCCACCGGCGGTGCCGGCGCGCAGGCCGACCTCAAGACCTTCCAGGAGCTCGGTGTCTTCGGCATCGCCAACCTGACCTGCATCGTCTCCTTCGATCCCAAGGACAGCTGGAACCACCGCTTCGTCCCGGTGGACCAGCAGGTGATCGCGGACCAGCTGGAAGCAACGACGGCGGCGTACGGGCCGGCGTCGGGCGCCCCTTCCGCCCTGGACACGGTGAAGATCGGCATGCTGGGCAGCCCGGCCACCATCGGCACGGTGGCCGGCGCCCTGCAGGAGAACAGCTTCGCCAATGTGGTGCTGGACCCGGTGCTGATCTGCAAGGGCCAGGAGCCGGGGCACGCCCTGGACACAGACCAGGCCCTGAAGGCGCAGATCCTGCCGCTGGCCACGTTCGTCACGCCCAACCACTTCGAGGCCGAATCGCTCTCCGGTTTGGAAATCACCGATGTCGAGTCCCTCAAAGCCGCGGCCGTCCGCATCCATGAGCTGAGCGGCGCCGCCGTCCTGGCCAAAGGCGGGGTTCGGCTGAAAGGCTCTGACGCCGTCGACGTCTTCTACGACGGCGACACCCTCGAGGTCCTGAGCGCTCCCAAGGTGGGCGAGGTGGCTGTCTCCGGTGCCGGCTGCTCGCTGGCTGCGGCCGTGACGGCGGAGCTTGCCAAGGGTGCCAGTCCGCTGGAGGCGGCACGGACGGCCAAGGAATTCGTCACCGCCGGCATCCGGAACCGGGTTGCCTCCGGCGCCCCCTTCGATGCCCTGTGGCAGGGCGGCCCGCGCTAGCCCTGGCCCCGACGCTCCCTCGCAGCTGAGGGAACGTCAGGACAGGCCTGCAGAATCCCCAGGGAAGGTCTCATGAGGAGCTGGGGTCGGACACCCTGCCCATAAACAGCGGCAGCCCGGTTTCGACGTGGACGATCTCGTAGAGGAACGGCCGGTCGAAACAGATCGTGCGCGAGGAGGCGGTGCCACTCACCGATCGCGCGTTGATCTGGGTCGCGGCGGCCGCAATGGTGCCCTTCTCCGCTACGGTGATGTTGGCGGCCTGCGCGGCCTGTGTGATCTTCAGGCCAGGCTGGATGGAGTCGAAGCCCGTCGCGGTCTCAAGCGTCTCCCGCAGGCCGAGGCGAGCGAAGACGTCCCGCAGCTCGAAGGTGCTCTTGTGGTCCCAGTGCGGTAGGTAAATCTGCGTAGGCTCCGGGGCAGCCGCGGCCAGTGCCGGGGCGGCGTCGGCCAGGTATGGCACCCCGGCGCCGGGGGTCCCTGCATCGGGGAGAACCAGCCGCATCACGAACCCCTCGGCGTAGGGAAGGTCGACGGCCTGCCAACCCTCGCCCCGGGCAAAGGAGACGTCCTGGACGCCGGACATGGTGGGAACGGATACCTTCTCCCCCGTGGCAGTCGTGAAGGGACGGTCTGCGGTGTCCGCCGGGTCGAAGGGAACCTTCCAGGCAGAGGCGAAATACACGGTGTTGACCATGCTGAAGGTGTTCTCGCGGCGGTATTCCGCGGGTGCCCTTTTGGTCCGTCCGCCGGTGTTCTTGTCCACCCAGGCGTCGATCGCCGGTTTGGTGGTGCCCTGATCCTGGAAATCCACCGGGTACACGCCGGCACCGTAATATCGGGCCAGGGACCGCAAGTAACCCTCCCCCGTGGGCACGCCCTTGTCCACGAACAGGCCGTTGGCGGTGTGCAGGACCGGCCGGCGTGGAGGGTTCTTTTCGTCCACGGAGCCGGGGTCGCCGTCGAAAGCCTCCAGGGAAGCGAGCAGCGCGGCCAGCGCCTCGTCGCGGTGCTGTGCGGGGAGGTCCAGGACGTTGTCCATCTCGGCGGCCGTCGCACCGGACGCACCCGTGCGCAGCATGGCCAGGGCAAGCAGCAGGCTGCCCTGGGACGCAACGACGTTGCCGTTTCCACCCTCCCCGCCGTTGGCGAGGAGCGTTGCGCCCAGTTTCCGGGCTGATGCCTGGAGCTGCGCCAGCTCGGCCTGGTAGGCGGACCGGTCCACCGACACGCGTTCGACGCCGTCGGCCTTCAGCACTGCCGGCGGCGAGGCCGCACAGGCTGTCAGAACCAGCGCCAGGCCCGCTGCGCCCGCAAGAATACGTGCCGGAATCTTTCGTTTCATCGCGTCCCCCAACGCCCGTACAAACCGCGAATAATGGCGGAGAACCGCCTACCGCCAGTCAAGCACCGGCAACAGGATAGCGGGACCGCGCCCGGGTCACGATTTGGTGCCGTTTCGTGTGGGAACCGGCGCACCGCTTTACCGACGCGGGATGTTGCGGAGGTTGCTGCGGGCCATGCTCACGGCCTCGCCTGCGCCGCGGTTGAGCACCACCTTTGACATGGCGGTGGCGAAGCCGAGGACCTGCGATCCGGAGATCTTGGGCGGGATGGACAGTGCGTTGGGGTCGGTGATGAGCTCTACCAGCGACGGGCCGGGGTGGGCGAATGCCTCCCGGTAGGCCGCCTCGATCTGGCCTGGGTCAACCACCCGCACGGCGTGGAAACCCAGCGCCTGTGCCACGGCTGCGTAGTTCGCGTCCGGCACGTCCACGCCGAAGTCGGGCAGGCCGTCCACCAGCATCTCCAGCTTCACCATGCCCAGGGTGGAGTTGTTGAACACCACAACATTGACCGGCAGCTTGTACGCGGCGGCGGTGATGAGCTCGCCCAGCAGCATGGACAGGCCGCCGTCGCCGGAGACCGAGATGACCTGGCGGCCCGGATACGCCAGCTGGGCGCCGATGGCGTGCGGGAGGGCGTTGGCCATGGAGCCGTGCAGGAAAGACCCGATCAGCCGGCGCGTGCCCAGCGGGTTGATGTAACGCGCGGTCCAGACGTTGCACATGCCGGTGTCCGCGGTAAAGATGGCATCCTCGGCCGCCACCTGGTCCAGCAGCGACGCCGCGTATTCCGGGTGGATGGGCTGCTTCTTCTCAACCTTCCGCGTGTAGGCGCCCACAGCCTTGTTCATCAGCCGGTCGTGCTTCTTCAGCATCTGGTCCAGGAACCGGCGGCTCTTCTTGGCCTTCACCAGCGGGATCAGCGCCCGCAGCGTGGGCAGTATGTCACCGTGGACAGCTATGTCGACGTCGGTCCGCCGGCCCAGCCGCTGCGCTGCCCGGTCCACCTGCGCGGTGCGGGTGTCCGGCAGGAACTGGTCGTACGGGAAGTCCGTTCCCAGGAGGATGAGCAGGTCGGCGTCCTCGATGCCTTCCGCCGCGGCCCCGTAGCCGAGGAGGCCGGTCATGCCGATGTCGAACGGGTTGTCGTACTGGACAAAGTCCTTGCCGCGCAGCGAGTGTCCCACCGGTGCCTTGGCCAGCTCTGCGAGCGCCATAAGCTCACTGTGCGCCCCCTCGACGCCGGCACCGGCAAAGATGGCCACCTTGCCGGCGTCGTTAATCGCATCGGCGAGCTCCTGCACGCTGGCGGGATCCGGCACCAGTGCGGCTGGCCGGAAGGTGGCCGGTGCAGGGGTGGAACCTACAGCCTCCAGGCCGGCAATGTCCCCGGGAAGGGTCACGACCGCGACTCCCCCAAGCCCCAGCGCATGCTGGATGGCGCTGTGCATCACGCGCGGCGCCTGCTCGGCGGTGCTGACCAGTTCGGAGTACACCGAGCACTCGTTGAAGAGCCGGTCCGGGTGGGTTTCCTGGAAAAAGTCCGTGCCGATCTGCTTGCTGGGGATGTGCGAGGCGATGGCCAGCACGGGCGCCCCGGAGCGGTTGGCGTCGTAGAGGCCGTTGATCAGGTGCAGGTTGCCGGGCCCGCAGGATCCTGCGCAAACGGCGAGCCGTCCGGTGAGCTGCGCTTCGGCCGCTGCGGCGAAAGCGGCTGCTTCCTCATGCCGGACGTGGATCCAGTCGATGCCGCCCTTCGCAGAGCCTCCCGTCTGGCGGACGGCGTCCACGATCGGGTTGAGGCTGTCACCCACGATTCCATAGATCCGCTGCACGCCGGCAGCCTGGAGTTGTTCGATGAGCTGGGTGGCAAGTTCCTTGGCCATGGATGCAGACTCCCGCGTTTGTGGTGGTGTTCTGACATGGCCCAATATAGTCCGCCCGCCTCAGCGCCCTGCCTCCCCTAGTTCAGGGCGGCCTCCGGTGCGGGCTTCGCCTCAGCCGCGAGGGCTTCAGCGAGCAGCGTTGCGGTCCGCACAATGAACGCACGACGCCGGGTGGTGCGGTCTGCGCTGCTGCCGGCCAGAAGGGTGTCGATCTGGGGCAGCACGGGCCAGCCGTCGCAGAGGGTGATGACGGTAATCAACAGGTCCGCCGCGTCTGTCCGGTCGATCCCCGGCAGGACGTCCAGGACCTGGCCCACCTTGATGGCGCAATGGTCGGAGCGGGTGGCCCGGCTTACGGTATCCCCGCCCCGCTCCAGGCCCTCCCAGAACAGGAGCCTGGGCAGAACGCCGTCGGTGGTATGCCGATCGAAAAGACGGCCGGCGTATTCGCCGAACGCCGCCGGCCCGCTGCCCGTAATGGGCACCTCGGTCATCACCCGGACCATTTCGGCGGCCAGGACGGCATCGAACAGCTCGTCCTTCTTGCCGAAGTACTGGTAGATGCGTTCCTTGTTCACGCCTGCTGCAGCTGCGATACGGTCCACCCGGGCGCCGGCCAGGCCCTTGGCACTGAACTCCTCGGTGGCAGCTGCCAGCAGCAGCTCCTTGGTCCGCTCCGTGTTCCATGCCATGACATAAGTCTACGCAATTCCAACCAAATAGTTGCAATTGTAAACAACCGCCTTTATTGTCAATGCAAGCAAAAGCAACCAACTAGTTGGAGTTTCTATGGACACGGTTACAAAACCCGCAGCCGCCGCGAGCGCCCGACCGGCCGCGCCAACCCCGTCGGAGCCCGTGGCTGTGGCTGCGCCGATATCGATCCATGTCCGGGCCGTCATCACCTGGCTGGCGATTTTCCCGCTTGTTGCCATCGGAATGATCGCTTCCGCCCCCTTGATGGAAAATTGGCACCCAATTTTCCGTGCCATGGGGCTGACCATGGCGGTGGTCCCCACTGCGGTCTATCTGGTGCTTCCGCGGTTGTTCGCTGTTCACGGTTTCCTGGCAGCCAGGCGGAGCACCCGCCGCTAGGGCCCCTAACGCACGCAAAAGGAGGCGTACGACGGCGGCCCGGCAGCCGCCGTCGTACGCCTCCTTGGGAGACACGTCCCTTTGGACGCCCGAACGTTAGACGCCGAGCGCGTCCTTGTCCTTGCCGCCGCCCTGCGGCGCCTGCTCCCAGGCGTGGCCCTGCTCATCGTCGAGGTGGGTGGCCTTCTTGTTCTTCAGGGCGAAGATGTAGACCACCAGCGAGATGGCGATCGCCACGGTGACGTAGGTGAAGAAAAGGTCCTCCCGCTCCGCCTTCTGGAAAGCCGCACCGATCAGCGGCACGGTGCCGCCGAAGAGTGAGTTGGCGATGGCGTAGCCCAGGCCCACGCCGAGGGCGCGGATGGAGGCGGGGAAGAGTTCAGCCTTCACCAGGGCGTTGATGGAGGTGTAGCCGCCCACGATCACCAGGCCACCCATCATGAGCAGGAACGCTGTGAACGGATCCTTGGTGCCGGCCAGGGTGGACAGCAGCGGCCAGGTGAACAATACGCCGGTGATGCCGAACCACATCAGCAAGGGCTTGCGGCCCACCTTGTCGGAAATGATGCCGTAGACGGGCTGGAGCAGCATGAAGATGAACAGGGCCCAGAAGTTGATCACGGAGGTGTCCGTCTTGGCGATGCCGGACGTATCGTTCATGAACTTCAGGATGAAGTTGGTGTAGGTGTAGAAGGCCACGGTGCCGCCCAGGGTGATGCCGATGCAGACCAGCAGCGGCTTCCAGTAACCGGTGAAGAGCAGCTTGAGTGTGCCGGGCTGTGCCTGGCCGGACTTCGCAGGCGTCTTGGCGGCGTTGATCTGTTCAGCGGAAACGGTCTCTTCCATGGAGCGCCGCAGCCACAGCACCACCAATGCGGCCACGCCGCCGATTGCGAACGGAATGCGCCAGCCCCACTCGCCCAGGTCACCCTTGGGCATGACGTTCTGAAGGATCACCAGGACCAGCAGGGCCAGCATCTGGCCGCCCACCAGGGTGACGTACTGGAAGCTGGAGAAGAAGCCGCGGCGCTTGGTGGTGGCGGCCTCGGACATGTAGGTGGCGCTGGTGCCGTATTCGCCGCCGACGGAGAAGCCCTGGATCACGCGGATGAGGACCAGCAGGATCATGGCCCACAAGCCGATGACGTCCTGGGTGGGCAGCACGGCGATGGCGAAGGAGCCTGCGGACATCAGGGTGACACTGAGTGTCAGCGCAGCCTTCCGGCCGTGGCGGTCGGCGTACCGGCCGAAGAACCAGGCACCGATGGGCCGCATGAGGAAGGACGTCGAGAAGACGGCCATCGCTTCGAGGCCCGCCTGGAGCTCATCCTTGGAGTTGAAGAAGTGGGCCTGGAAGTAGGCGGCGAAGACGGTGTAGACGTAGAGGTCGTACCATTCCACAAGGTTGCCCGCGGAACCCTTCAGGATGTTGCCCACGGCACGCCGGGTCTGGGCGGCCTCCGATAAGGGCGCGGTTTTTTGGGTGCTCATCGGTGAGTTCCTCCTTGTGGTGACGTGCGTCCTCCAACGCCGGAGGGCCTCATCAACGGTATGGGTGATCCACCGCACAACCAACGTGGCGGAGCATTTCCTAACACTTCCTTAGGTTTTGGCTGACTGCCCTCCCCGCCTTGCCCGCTTTGCCGGGCCGCCGCCGTCGGGCATAACCGTTCCTTAGGCGGTAGTCTCCAAAGGCGGGGGATGATCCGGAACCGCGGCAAGAGCAAGGAATGGCAATGGACGTGCTGATCGTCGAGGACGACGACGCCATGGCCGGCGCCCTCACCGCCGCCGTCGAAAGCGCAGGGCACCACCCGCAGCGGCTCGCCCGCGGCGCCGACGCGCTGCTGTCCCACCGGAACTTCCAGGTGATCCTCCTGGACCTTGGCCTGCCGGACATGGACGGGCTGGAGGTGCTGCGCAAACTCCGGCAGGTTACCGACGTTCCCATCCTCATCCTGACCGCCCGCGACGACGAGCGCAGCGTGGTGCTGGGGCTCCGGTCCGGCGCGGACGACTACCTGGTCAAGCCGGTCAAGCTGGTGGAACTGCTGGCCCGGATCGAGGCGGTGACCCGGCGGGCCGGGCGCGCGGGCAGGACCCCGCAGGAGGACGTCGTCGTGCTGGACGACCTCGCCATCGACCTGAACCGGCGCACGGCGTTCAAGGCCGGCCTTCCCATCCCCCTGACGGCCACTGAGTTCGAACTCCTGGCCCTGCTGGCACGCCACGCGGGGTCTGTCGTCACCCGCGAGCAGATTCTCGACGCCCTGTGGGGCGACGCCTTCCTGGCCTCATCCCGGTCGCTGGACGTCCACCTCACCGGCCTGCGGGCGAAACTGCAGAAGCCCGGTTTCATTATCAACGTCCGCGGCGTGGGCTACCGGGTGGAGGCGGCCGGCGCATGAGGCTGCGGGTCCTGGGCGTGCTCAGCGTCCTCTGCCTGGTGGTGGTTTTCCTGATTTCGGGCACCATCCTCACGTCGGCATCCCGCGAACTGACCCAGGAACTGCAGATCAACCGGGCGGCGTCGCTGAACCGCGTGGCGCAGGTGGCCTTCGATGCGGCTAATGACGGCGACACCGTGCGCCTGCAGCGGGAGATGGACACCTACTCCGGGCTGTATGGCGAGGGAATAGTGGTGCGGGTGCAGGCGTCCACCCTGGCCTCCGGCGGCCTGTCCGCCGAACGCGCGGATGTGCAGACTGCCTTGTCCCTGGCCCGGCTGAATGTGAGCGGCACATCGCTGAAGCCGCTGGAGCCGTTCAGTTCCGGCTCCCAGGTCATCTTCCGCCCCTTCGGCAGCGCCAGCCAGGTCCTTGGTGCAGTGGTCCTGGACGTCCACGCGGACACGGCGCGGCAGAAGCTGCGCGAACGCTGGCTGGGGGTAGGCGTGGCCGCGCTCGCGCTGGCCACCATACTCCTGGTGGGGGCGGCACGGGTTACAGGCTGGGTCCTGAGGCCCGTCCTCCGCCTGGATTCGGCGGTGCACGAGCTGGAGCGGACCGGGCGGATGGAACGGCTCCCGGAGGACGGCCCACCGGAGCTGCGGGAGCTGAGCCGGTCCTTTACGGCGATGGCCAGGACCGTGAGCGCCAGCATGGCGGCGCAGCGGCAGCTGATCGCCGATACCTCGCACCAGCTGCGAAACCCGGTGGGTGCCCTCCGGCTGCGGCTTGACCTGCTGCAACTCGAGCTGAAGACGGCCCGCGAACACGATGCGGCCGAGCGTGCCGTGGCGGAGCTGGACCGGGTGGAGGAGATCCTGGACGGGGTGCTGAAGCTTGCCGCGGCGGAGCACCGGGCGTCCGAAGGCTACCTGCGGGCTGCCGGCAGTTCCGGGGAGCATTTGCCTGCCCGGCCGGTGGATCCTTATCCGGTGCTTCAGGGTGAGATCGAGCGTGCAGCTCCGCTGGCGGAACAGGCGGGCTGCCGGCTGGTCCTCGCCGGGCCGCCGCGGCCGCCGGCGCTGGTTGTCTGCCACCCGGCAGAGCTTGCCCAGATGGCGGGCGAACTCCTCAACAACGCCATCAAGTACGCCCCCGGTGCCACGGTGGCGGCGGGGGTCCGGCCGGAGCAGGACGTGGTGGTTGTGGAAATTTCCGACGACGGTCCTGGGCTTCCGGCCGCAGAACGCGCCTCCGCTGCCACCCGGTTCTGGCGGTCCCCGCGGCACTCTTCGATTCCTGGGACCGGGCTGGGCATGACGATCGTGGGTGAGCTTGCCGCGGCCAACGGCGGCCGGCTGGTGCTGGCCGAGGCCTCTCCGCATGGCTTGTCAGCACGGATCGAGTTTCCTGTGCCCCGCGCCGGCGGTGTGGAGCCGGCGTCCAACGGGGGTGATGCCCGTGCGTGATCCTGGTGCCCTGGATGGCTCTGGTGCCTGGGGCCATGCCGGCTCCCCCGGCAAGGCTGGCCCCCTGCCGCGGCGACGGTTCGTGCTGAAGTCAGCCTTCGCCGTCGGACTCGCAGCGATCCTGCCGCCTGCCCTCAGCGCCTGTACCGGCAGCGACCGGCCAGAGAATCTCGTGGTGGCCGGCGGCGAACCGGGCGGGTTCTACCTGGAGTTCTCAACGCTGCTGGCCGCGGCCCTGGAACGGCACGGCGTTGCCGCCCACGCGCGGGCGGTGGCCACCGGCGGAAGCCTGGACAACATCGCGGAACTGCGGGCCGGGCGGGCCGCCTTTGCCGTAGCCCTGGCCGACGCCGCCAGCCAACCCGGCGGGGAGACGGCGGAGATCGCCGCGATCGGGAAGGTGTACGAAAACTACGTCCACTGCGTGGTGCGCAAGGACAGCGGCATCCGGGATATTTCCGGGCTGGCCGGGCGCAGGGTCGCGGTGGGCCAGCCGGGATCGGGCACCTCGCTCACCACTCCCAGGCTCCTGGAAGCGGCCGGGCTGGGCACCTCAACGGACGGAGCCGCGCCCGCTGCCGGAACTGCCGCCGTCGAAAATCTTGGCCTGAATGACGGGATCGCCGCCCTCAAGACGGGAAGCGTGGATGCCCTTTTCTGGTCCGGCGGGGTTCCCACCGCTGCCATCGCCGCGGCCCAGCAGGAGGTTGCTCTGAGACTGCTGGACCTGTCCGGCCTGCTGCCGGAACTGCGCCGGCGATATGGCGGCATGTACGACCGAGTCCTCATTCCGGAAGGCAGCTACCCCGGAATCCCGGCGGTATGGACGGTGGGCGCACCCAACCTGCTCCTGTGCCGCAGCGACCTGGACAACGCCACCGTGGAGCGGACCGTCCAGTTGCTGGTGCACAACGCCGGCGAGCTGATTCCGCAGTCCACCCTGGGCGTGCAGTTCCTCAGCGCGGAAAGCCTCATCAACACCGCCGGCGTCCCCCTGCACCCCGCCGCCGCGGACGCCTACCGGGCCCTCCACGGCTAGACGCAGGCACCTCTCTAGAAGAAACTGTCACAGGTCGCCCCTAATGTGATGACATGTTTGGTCCCGGAATGTTGGCATCTGTAAATCACCTTCACGAGACTGGTCGCCAGGAGCGAAGAAATATTGCCTGGGACGCAGCTCCAATCTTCGGCGGAGGCCTTGTCCTTTACGTGATGCTTGTACTGCTGGTCAGCAATCCCGGCTTCGCTTCCGCAGAAGGATCGTCCGAGGCATTTTCGAAGCTCAGTAATTCGCTGAACTACGTCGCACTGGACGCAGCCGGGATGGCACAGTTTGTGGCCGTTGCTGGTGTGGTCTTAGCCCTTAACCGACTCGATCGCCACTCCCCGGACGAACTAGGCGTTGACGACGCTGTGCGGCTTTGGACGCGATTAGAGTATCGAAGCATCCTCCAATTCCTGTTGACTCTGACAGCAGCTACTGCGCCATATCGATCAATGTCCTGGATATTGCTGCATTCCGGCGAGGCCGATTGGCACAAGAAATCCATGGAGATTGCGGGGGCTTGCACGATTCTCTGGCTGCTCTTGCTGGTGGCTGGGCCCATGGGAAGGACGTTCGGGCTTCATGTCATTCAGCGGCAATGGCAGCTAAGAGACATTGTTTACCGTGCGGGCCGACTCGAGCACGTTTGGGGAAATCGTTGGGGCCTGAGCTTGGATCTTCCACCGCTCAAAAGTGGGCAAGCGTTGCGAATTACGCTCAACTGGGCGGCAATCACGACTCTCACCGCATCTACGTCTCTACTGGTCACTGCGCTCACGTATCACCGCTTCCCTTTCGAAATTACCAGTTCGTATTGGCAGTTCCTATTCATGCTCTGGATCTACTTCTCATTTGTTGGGTTGTTCGTGCTGGTTCTCGCCGTGAGCGCTTCCCTCATGGCATTGCGCACATCCAAGGACAGCCGGTCGAAAGCAACCACGTTCTGGAAGTTTGCAGCCATCGTTCTTCCGTTTGGCTTCGCCGCTGGGAGTGTTTGGGTATTTGCCAGAGATTATTTGCCGGTTACAGTTCCAGTTCTTGTCATGGGAGCAGCACAGTACGCCTGCGTCCAAGGCATTCTCCGTGTGAGCCCTTTGCAGCCGCGCGCGTGGGATCCCATTCGCAACCTTGTCTTGGCTATAAGGACGCTGTCGCATCAAAGGGCATGCACAAATTGGCAGTCCTTAAAGTCCCAGTGGGATTTGCGTTTGGACCATATGCCGAGACGTGAGTCCCGGAAGGCTAGAAGAGAAGCACAACATTGGAGAAAGAAGCACAACCTGACAGCTCCTTTTCTCGACTGACACCAGCCCCGACCCAATATCAGCTCCCTGAGTGCGCCTGGAGGAAGCTGTACACCTCGGTCTCATCCACGCCGGGGAAGGCTCCCGGCGGCATGGCGGCCAGCAGGTGGGAGTGGGCCCGGGCTGACGGCCAGGCGTTGCCCGCCCACTGGGTGGCCAGCTCGGCTGGCGGACGCTTGCAGCAGGTGGGGTCCGGGCAGTTGGACGTTGCCCGGGCGGTGGTTTCGCGTCCCCGGAACCACTTCACATGCTGGTACGGCACCCCAATGCTGAGCGAAAATTCACCGCTGGCGGACCTCTCAGTGCGGGCGGTGCACCAGTAGGTTCCGGACGGCGTATCCGTGTACTGGCTGTAGGCACTGAACTTGTCAGGAACATCGAACACGGCGCGGGAAGTCCAGGCCTTACACGACGGCTGCCCCTCGATGGCGCCGGTGTGGTCCTGGGGGAAATTCACGCCGTCGTTCTCGTAGGCCTTGTAGATGATGCCGCTCTGGTGCGTCTTCTGGAAATGCGTGGTGAGGCCCAGATGCTTGGTGGCCAGGTTGGTGAAGCGGTGCGCTGCGGTCTCGTAGGACACGGCGAAAGCATCCCGGATATCCTCCACCGCGATCTCCTTGGCCGCTTTGGCTTTCTGCAAGAAATCCACGGTGGCCTGCTCGGGCAGGAGCAGGGCGGCGGCAAAATAATTGGTGGCAACCCGCTGGGCCAGGAAGTCGCCGTAGTTCTTGGGCGTCTCGTGGCCCAAAACGTAGTGGCCCAAGGCCTGCAGCAGCACCGAGCGGGGGTCGTGGTCCTGCCGCTGGCTCTGCGTCAGGTAAATTTTCCGGTTCTTCAAATCCGTCACGGAACGGGTGGAATGCGGCAGATCCCCCACGTGGTGCAGGGTGAACCCGAGGTGCTCGGCGATGTCTGCGATGACGTGCTGGCTCAGCGGGCCGGTGGTGTACCCCACCTCTTTGAGGACCTTCTGCGCCTCGGCCTCATACTCCGGGAAATAGTTGCCGCGCTCCCGCATCATGGCCCGCAGTTCACCGTTGGCGCGGCGGGCTTCCTCGGGCGTGGCCACCTGCTCGTTCATCTTCCGTTCCAGCTCGTGCAGCAGCCCCACCTGGGCCTCCAGCACATCCAGTGGCAGCCGCGAGCTGATGCGGATCCTGGGCAGGTTCAGCGACTCGTACAGCGGCCCCCGCTGGTACCGTTCCAGCTCGATTTCCAACGCAGCCCGGCGGCTCGGGGGCTCGGCGCCCAGCAGCTGGTCGATGGTGACATTGAGCGCCGCCGCCAAGTGCTGGAGGAGCGTCAGTTTGGGTTCACGCTTGCCGTTCTCGATGAGGCTCAGCTGGCTGGGAGCGGTCCCGACGGCGGCGCTCAGGTCATCGAGCGTGAGCCCGGCTTGTTTGCGCAAATGGCGGACGCGGCGGCCCAGTGCGATGACGTCCAGTTCGGCTGCGGCGGCTGAGGTTGGCTGGGAAACGTCCCTGTTCCAGCTTGAAGGCGACATTTCTGAAGAATACGTGAAGAACTGCATTTCTTTCCATACTTTTTCTCTAGAAAGTGGATTGAAAGTGCTGAAAAGTAGTTGTCACGGAAAGAAACACCGCACCGGATAAGCCGGTGGGAACCTCAACGACGCGGTTCCCACCTACTCCATCCGGAGCTCAATCAAGGAGATCAACGATGACTGCAGCATTTGAGCCAACCCAGCAGACGCCAGAAGAGCAGGCCGCCGCCCTGGAGCTCGAGTGGGCCGCCAACCCCCGCTGGGAAGGTGTGACCCGGGACTACTCAGCCTCCGACGTCGTCCGCCTCCGCGGCCGCGTCTCCGAAGAGCACACCCTGGCCCGCCGCGGCTCCGAGAAGCTGTGGAAGCAGCTCACCGAGGAGCACAAGACCGGCGGCTACACCAACGCCCTGGGCGCCCTCACCGGCAACCAGGCCGTGCAGCAGGTCAAGGCAGGCCTGCGGGCCATCTACCTTTCCGGCTGGCAGGTAGCCGCGGACGCCAACAACTCCGGCCACACCTACCCGGACCAGTCCCTCTACCCGGCCAACTCGGTCCCCACCGTGGTCCGCCGCATCAACAACGCCCTGCTCCGCGCAGACCAGATCGAATTCTCCGAAGGCATCCAGACCGTCGAGGACTGGCTGGTCCCGATCGTTGCCGACGCCGAGGCCGGCTTCGGCGGCCCGCTGAACGCCTACGAACTCATGAAGTCCATGATCCAGGCCGGCGCCTCCGGCGTTCACTGGGAAGACCAGCTCGCATCCGAAAAGAAGTGCGGCCACCTGGGCGGCAAAGTGCTCATCCCCACCCAGCAGCACGTCCGCACCCTGAGCGCCGCCCGCCTGGCAGCCGATGTTGCCGGCACCCCCACCGTCGTCATCGCCCGCACGGACGCCGAGGCCGCCACCCTCATCACCTCCGACGTCGACGAGCGCGACCAGGAATTCATCACCGGCGAGCGCACCGCCGAGGGCTTCTACAAGGTCCGCAACGGCATCGACCCCTGCATCGCCCGCGCCAAGGCCTACGCCCCGTACTCCGACCTCATCTGGATGGAAACCGGCACCCCGGACCTGGAGCTGGCCCGCAAGTTCGCCGAGTCCGTCAAGGCCGAGTTCCCGGACCAGATGCTCTCCTACAACTGCTCCCCGTCGTTCAACTGGCGCAAGCACCTGGACGACGACACCATCGCCAAGTTCCAGCGTGAACTCGGCGCCATGGGCTTCACCTTCCAGTTCATCACCCTGGCCGGCTTCCACGCCCTGAACTACTCGATGTTCGACCTCGCCCACGGCTACGCCCGCAACGGCATGAGCGCCTACGTCGAACTCCAGGAGAAGGAATTCGCCTCCGAATCCCGCGGCTACACCGCAACCAAGCACCAGCGCGAAGTCGGCACCGGCTACTTCGACAGCATCTCCACGGCGCTCAACCCTAACGCGTCCACCCTCGCCCTCGTGGGATCCACCGAAGAGGGCCAGTTCCACTAACGCTTAGCGTTCGACGGCGGACCGGTCACCTTCGCCTTCGGAGCGGCAATGCTCTGCCTGCTATCCCCATGCCCGCCCCATGACCTCGTAGAACTCGGTCGGGGGCGGGCACAGGGCCCCTTTACGCAGGCTGCCGCATCACCGCTCCTTCGGCGTTGCGTCTTCCCCGCCTTTGGTGCCGCTACCCGCCGTCGAACTTCCCTTCCGTCTTTAAGGAGACTGAGATGAACAGCTTCACTGATAGCTTCACCATCAATGGCATTACCCTGACTGCGCAGCCGATTTGCCGGCAGGACGAGGTGCTCACGCCGGATGCCCTGTCCTTTATTGCCAAGCTGCACCGGGCCACCGCCGAGCGGCGGCAGGAGCTGCTCCAGGCGCGGCGCACGCGGCGGGCCGACATCGCAGCCGGAGCCGATCCGCAGTTCCTGCGGGAGACCGAGCACATCCGCAACGATTCCTCCTGGCGGGTCGCTCCCCCGGCCCCGGGCTTGGAAGACCGCCGGGTCGAGATCACCGGCCCGGTGGACAAGAAAATGACCATCAACGCCCTGAACTCGGGGGCCAAGGTCTGGCTCGCGGACATGGAGGACTCCTCCACCCCCACCTGGCGCAACGTCATCAAGGGCCAGCTGAACCTGACTGATGCCCTGGAGCGCCGGATCGACTTCACCAGTGAAGAGGGCAAGGAATACAAGCTCCGCCCGGCCGGGGACCTGCCCACCATCGTGGTCCGGCCCCGCGGCTGGCACCTGCCGGAGAAGCACATGCTCATCGACGGCCAGCCGATCGCCGGCGGCATCGTGGACTTCGGCCTGTTCTTCTTCCACAACGCCCGCCGCCTGCTGGCCCAGGGCAAGGGCCCGTACTTCTACCTGCCCAAGATCGAGAACCACCTTGAAGCCCGGCTGTGGAACGACATCTTCATCCTGGCCCAGGACCTGCTCGGCATCCCGCAGGGCACCATCCGCGCCACGGTACTGATCGAAACCATCACCGCCGCGTTCGAAATGGAGGAGATCCTCTACGAACTGCGCGACCACGCCGCCGGCCTGAACGCCGGCCGCTGGGACTACATCTTCTCCATCATCAAGAACTTCCGCACCCGCGGTCCCCGCTTCGTGATGCCGGACCGCAGCCAGGTAACCATGACCGCCCCCTTCATGCGCGCCTACACCGAACAGCTGGTCCGCGCCTGCCACAAGCGCGGCGCCATGGCAATCGGCGGCATGGCAGCGGCCGTCCCCAACCGCAAGGACCCCGAGGCCAACGCCAACGCCCTTGAGAAGGTCCGCGCCGACAAGACCCGCGAGGCCAACGACGGCTTCGACGGCTCCTGGGTTGCCCACCCGGACCTGGTGCCCATCTGCCGCGAGGTGTTCGACGGCGTCCTCGGCGAGCGCCCCAACCAGCTCGGTAAGCTCCGCGAGGACGTCACCCCTGATGACCGTGCCCTCATCGATATCGCCTCCCTGCACGGCACCATCACCGAACAGGGCATCCGGAACAACATCGAAGTGGGCATCCGCTACATCGAGTCCTGGCTGCGCGGCAACGGCGCGGTGGCCATCCACAACCTGATGGAGGACGCCGCCACGGCCGAGATCTCCCGCTCTCAGCTCTGGCAGTGGATCTATGCCCGGGCCATCACCGACCACGGCGAGATTGTCAGCCACGAGTGGGTGGAGGAGCTCCTGGACGAGGAATTCGCCCGGCTGGAACGCTTCGACGGCGACCGGTTCGAGGACGCCCGCGACATCTTCGAGGAAGTCACCCTGGCCACCGAGTTCCCGTCCTTCCTCACTCTCCCCGCCTACGCCCGCTACCTGACCGAAGCCCGCGAGAAGGCAACGGTCGAGGAGCTGGCTGCCGCCTAGCCAGGAATAACAACTTCCGTTTGCCGGGCCGGCACGCCCTTCGCAACAGGCCCCCCCGAAATCCGGGGCGCCGGCCCGGCAACGGAGTACCATCAAACGCCCGCTCACTTGATGCGGAAAAACCCGGGCACGCCCGCTCACTTTCGCCAGGAAAGTGAGCGGGCGTCGTCGTATTCGCTACGAGACGTGAGCGGGCGTTGCCGGGAGGGAACGGACGACGGCGGGACGTCGCCTTAGCGTCCCTTCGGCACCTGGCGCACGGACAGCGTGGTGCTGACGAAGAAAGTCAGTACCGAGGCCAGGATGACAAGCAATGCCGGGGTCCATGACTCCGAGCTGTCGTGCACGAAGCCCACCAGCGGCGGGGCGACGGCGCCGAGGCAGTAGCCCAGGCCCTGGACCGTGGCAGACATCCGGCCAGCGGAAGCCTGGTCCCGGGCCAGCTTGATGATGGCGATGAATATGAGGGTGATGCCGCCGCCCTGGGCAATGCCGCCGGAGGTGGACCACAGCCACCACAGCTGCGGTGCGAGAAGCAGCCCCACGGGAACGGGAAGCCACAGGGCACCCAGGGTGACCGCCACCGCCGTCGTACTCATATATTTGGCTGCAAATGGCACGCCGAGCCCGCCCACGATGGCAAGGATCTGGAAGATGGAGGAGGCGGCCCCGGCTTCCGCGGCGGTCATGCCCAGCTCATCGTGCAGGTAGCTGGGCAGCCACGCCGTGACGCCGTAGTAGGAGAACGCCTGGCCACCGAACCCGGCCGTGAGCCCGAAGGTGATCCAGCCGGAACGGGCCGCCGGGGCCTGGGGTGCATCCCCGCCGTCCTCAGCCACGGCCAGGAATGCGGTCCGGGGCCCAACAGCCAGCACCCACACCACCACCGCGGCAACTGCCAGCACGGCGACCGCTGCCAAAGCCAGCCGCCACCCAGTCGCGGCCGCAAGCGGGGCCATGATGACCGAGGTCAGGAAGGACCCGATGTTCAGTGCGGCGGTGTAGATCCCCATGGCGGTTCCCTGCCGCCGCGGCGCAAAGTCCCGCCGGATGATCAGGGGAACAGCAATGTTGCCCACGGTGATGGCGACACCGAGCACCACCGTACCGGCCACCACCAGCACCGGTCCCCCGGCGGAGCGCACCAGCACACCGGCCAGGACCCCCAGGATGGTCAGCGTGACGGCGAACTCTGCACCGAATTTCCTGGCCGCCAGTGAGGCCAACGGAGCAGCAAGTGAAAAACAGAGCACCGGGATGCTGGTCAGCAGCCCCAGCATGACCGGCGAAAAGTGCAGTTCCGCCTGCATGAGGTCCACCAGGGGTGCGACGGCAACGAAGGGGCCGCGGAGGTTCAGCGCAAGCAGGCCGATGCAGGCCAGCAGGACCCAGCTCTTCGGGATGCGGGAGAGGACGCGGCCGCTCACAGGGGCAAAATCGGGAATGGGCGTGGATTCATCACTCCCATTGCTATCATGCCCGGCGTTGCTGGAGTTTAGGCACCCTCCCCGGCCGGCGCTGCCATACGATGAACGTGACCCAAGGACGCAGCACGCTGGGAAGGACACCCATGACGCACCGCCTCGCCATCCTCGACGACTACCAGGACGTGGCCCACGGCTTCGCCGACTTCGCGGCCCTGGAGGCGGAGGGGGTCACCGTGACGTCCTACCGTGAGCCTTTCGCTTCCCGGGATGCCATGGTTTCGGCGCTGGCGGACACCACCATGGTGATCGCCATGCGCGAGCGAACCGCGTTCCCGCGTGAGGTGTTTGAGAAGCTTCCGGGGCTTGAGCTGCTGGTCACCACCGGAATGGCGAACGCCGCGATCGACGTGGAAGCAGCGGCCGAGCACGGGGTGACAGTGTGCGGCACCCCCGGTTCACCCACGGCCGCGCCGGAACTGACCTGGGCCCTGCTGCTGGCCATCGCCCGGCACCTCCCAGCCGAGGAGGCCTCCCTCCGGGCCGGAACGTGGCAGTCGACGGTCGGGGTGGAGCTGGCCGGAAAGACCCTGGGCATCGTGGGGCTGGGCAAGATCGGACGGCGGGTTGCCGCCTACGGGCAGGCGTTCGGCATGGACGTGGTGGCGTGGAGCCAGAACCTCACTGCGGAGGCAGCCAAGGAGGCCGGGGCCCGGCTGGTGTCCAAGGAGGAGCTCTTCACGGTTGCCGATGTCGCCACCCTTCACCTGCGGCTCTCCCCGCGTTCGGAGAACACGGTGGGCGAGGCCGAACTGCGGCTGCTGGGCCCCGAGGGCATCCTGGTGAACACCGCCCGCGGGCCGCTGGTGGACCAGGAGGCGCTGATCAAAGCGCTGAACAACGGGTGGATCCGCGGCGCCGCCTTAGACGTTTTCGACCAGGAACCCCTGCAGGCCGGCCACCCCCTCCTGGCTGCACCAAACACTGTGCTCTCCCCGCACCTGGGCTACGTCACGCAGGAAAGCTACCGGCAGTTCTATGGCGGCGCCCTTGAGGACGTCACCGCCTGGTTGGCCGGCTCCCCCATCCGAACCATCACCG
The DNA here is from genome assembly GCF_057073715.1 of Arthrobacter sp. E1SS-5. Lineage (NCBI taxonomy): Bacteria > Bacillati > Actinomycetota > Actinomycetes > Micrococcales > Micrococcaceae > Arthrobacter > Arthrobacter sp. E1SS-5. Next base: position 565,490 of record NZ_CP172703.1, on the reverse strand, counting down.
CCTGAACCCGAAAGACAAGCATGACCCACACCATCCGCAGGGCCACAGCGGACGACGCCGGAGCGCTGGCTGCGCTGGCGGCCGTCACCTTTCCGCTGGCCTGCCCGCCGTCGTCCTCACCTGCCGATATTGCCGCCCACCTGGCCAACACGCTGAGTGAGGAACACTTCAAGGGGTACCTTGCGGACCCGGACACCACCATCCTGGTCATCGACACCGAAGGCCGGCTCAACGGCTACAGCCTGCTGGTGGGCCGGCCCGCCTCCGACCCCGACGTGGCATCTGTCCTGACGCTGCTGCCGTCCGTGGAAGTCAGCAAGTGCTACGTCCACCCTGACTACCACGGCCTGGGCGCGGCCGCCGAGCTCATGCACGCCAGCCTCCAGGCAGCGGCAGAATGCGGGGGCGCCGGGGCATGGCTGGGCGTGAACAGCCAGAACGCCCGGGCCATCCGGTTCTACGAAAAGTCCGGTTTCCGCAAGGTGGGCACCAAGTCGTTCCGGCTGGGCAGCACCGTTGAACACGACTTCGTGCTGGAGCGCTCCCTGCCCTGAACCGGCAAGGCAACCGGTTCAGGCGCCGGGCTGGTTCAGCCCGTGCCGCACCGAACTGCCGGCAAAACCGTTCGGCGGGTAGGCCAGCGGCGGACGGGGCTCGGTCAGGAGCTTGAGCCCCGGCGGAAGGCCCTCGATGCTGCCCTTGGTTCCGGCTGCGCTGATGGTGACCCGACTGGAGTCCAGCAGGACGTTTTCCGCCCGGAAGGTGCCCACCACTTCGGGCAGGATGGGTGAAAGATGCACCACGTCGCGGGTGAAGACGGGGTCGAACCGGAGCAGGATCCGGGCGAGCTGCACGGGCGCCGCCGCCGCCCACGCTTGAGGCGAGCAGGCCGTGGGATACGGCACCGGGCTGGGAAACTCTCCGCGGTCGAAGCCGCAGAACAGTTCCGGCAGCCGGCCGTCGAAGTGGGCAGCGGCGCCGAAGATTCCCAGGGCCACGCGCTTGGCCTCGTCCACGAATCCGTAGCGCATCAGGCCGGTGGCCACCAGTGCCGTATCGTGCGGCCACACTGAGCCGTTGTGGTAGCTGACCGGGTTGTAGGCGCCCATGTCCGAGGCCAACGTGCGGATGCCCCAACCCGTGAACATCTGCGGGGACATCAGGTGCTCCATCACCGACACGGCTTTGTCCTGGTCCACGATGCCGGTCCACAGGCAATGGCCGATGTTGGACGTCAACGCGTCGACCGGCCGCTTGTCCTTGTCCAGTGCCACGGCGAAATAGCCCTTGTCCGGCAGCCAGAACTTCTTGTTGAACTCCTCCTTGAACGCCGCGGCTTTGTCGGCCCACTGCACCTCCAGGGCCGGGTCCCCGCTCCAGTGGGCCAGCAGCGACCTGCCCAGGTAGGCCGAATACACATAGGCCTGGACCTCGCACAGGGCGATCGGGGCTTCGGCGATGGTGCCGTCGGCGAAGTTGATGCCGTCCCAGGAGTCCTTCCAGCCCTGGTTGACCAGGCCGTGGTCATTGGCGCGCAGATATTCGACGAATCCATCACCGTCCCGGTCGCCGTATTTTTCGATCCAGTCCAGTGCACGGTCAGCGTGGGCCAGCAACGGCTGGATCTTGTCCCGGGACAGCCCCCAGCGGCTCAGCTCCCCGAGGACCGCCACGAAAAGCGGTGTTGCATCCGCCGTGCCGTAGTACGCCGTACCGCCCAGCGAAAGGCCCGCCGTCACGCCCAGCCGGACCTCGTGTGGAATGCGCCCGGGTTCCTCCTCCGAATCCGGGTCCACCTTCTTCCCCTGGATCCCGGCCAAGGTCTGCAGCGTGCCCAGGGCAAGGTTGGGATTGACCATCAGGCTCATGTAGGAGGTCAGCAGCGAGTCCCGTCCGAACAGGGCCATGAACCACGGTGCGCCCGCAGCAACGGCAGCCCGTTCCGGATGGTGCGCGTCGAAAATGCGCAGTGCACCGAGATCGCTTTGGCTTCGGTTGAGCAGATCCTGGAGCCCGGAGTCCTCGATGCTGATCCTGGGGAGGGCCTCCTCCCAGGCCAGGTGCCGGCGCACACCCTCGCGGTGGTGGGGCAGTTGTCCTTCCTTGAATGGCTCTTCCGGCGCTTCACCGTTCACCAGCGGCACCACAATCACACTGGTGGCCCATTTTCCCCGGGCCGGGACGGTCACCCGGAAGCGCAGTCCGTCCGTGCTGACCTCCGCGTCCCTGGCCCCGATCGCGGAGCCGCGCTGCTGGCCATGGCGGCCGGCCTCGATGACAAGCCTGCCCCCGGACACGGTCCGGGTGGTGTCATCCGCTCCCGAGGTCCGTCCACCCTTTACGTCGAACAGATCGGCTTGGTCGGCGCCGACCAGGAGTTCGATGTCACATTCCACGGGTTCGGCGGCATAATTCTCCAGCGTGATGTCGTCCTGCAGGCCCGGTCCGATATGCCGGACCTGCCGGACCACCAGTGGGCTGTCGAATCTCCCGCCGGGCCACTTTGCCCGCCCTACGAAGGTGGCCTGGAAGGGTTGCGGCCGCTGGGCCGAAAGCGGTTCGCGCAGCGAGCCGTTGACGCGGAGTACCCAGCGGGACACGATGCGGGTGTCCTGGTAGAACGCTCCGTTCGTGCCGGCGTCTGGACTGATGTCGCCACTGCCCGAGGAAATACAGAAGGACGAGCCCTCCAGGACCGTGACTGAGCCCGACTCGGAAACGGTTGCCTCATTGTCTGCATTCCAGGCGGTCATGGAAGGACTCCCTTCTGAAGGGGACGCTTCCCGGGGGATCGGGAAAGCAGTTCTGCCCCTATCGATTCTGGTGCAACCGGGTACCGTGCGGAACCCCCGGAGGCATCCGCCCTTCAATCAGGTCGCTGTACAGTTCCAGGTGCTCGGCAACCATCCGTTCAGCACTGAACCTGTCCTCCACGGATTTGCGGCAACCGGCCCTGTCCAGTGCCGCAGCAGCAGGAACGAAGCCGGCCAGTTCCTCTGTCTTTCCCAGGAATCCCGTGCGTCCGTGCTTGACAATCTCCGGGGCGGAGCCGATGTATGTCCCCACCACGGGCGTTCCGGTGGCCAGGGCTTCGATCATCACCAGGCCGAACGGCTCCGACCACTGGATGGGGTTCAGGAAGGCTGCCGCCTCCCCCATCAGCCGGTACTTGGTGGCGTCGTCCACCTCACCTACGAAGTCCTCGTTGGGACCCAACATGGGTTCAATAACATCCTGGAAGTAGCGGATTTCTTCCGGCTCCCGCATTTTGACCGCAATTTTAAGGTGCATGCCGGCCTCCCGTGCGATGGTGATGGCCTCAACCAGCCCCTTGTCCGGGCACGACCGGCCCACGAAGCACAGGTAACCGCCGCTTCCGGGCCCCACCGGCACGGCGGAAAGGTCCATTCCATGGTGGATCACGCGGGTCACGGGAACCGTGGGGGCATGTGATGCCTGGTCCCTGGAGATGGCTATGACCGCCCCACTCCTGGCTACGGCACGGTATATGTCTGCCGCCTGCTCGTGGATGGGCCCGTGGATGGTGGTTGCCAACGGAACCCCACCGGGCCGGTGCAGGTAGAGGGGACCTGCCAGCGTGTGGTCGTGGATAATATCCACGCCCTTCAGCCCCTCGTAGGCCCTGACCACGTGGCTGAGTTCGGAGAGCGTGGTCCCCAGTCCCCCATAGTCCGTGGGCCGCATCCCGGGCACCAGTTGCACGGGGCAGGTGCTGTCTGACGGTGCCGCCAAAAGCACCTCATGCCCGGCGGCCGCGAAGCCCCTGGCCAGTGTGTCCACTACCCTCTCGGTTCCGCCGTAAGTTGCCGGTGGAACCTGAATCCACGGCCCTGTGACAAGTCCAATCCGCATTCCTGGCTCCCAGGTTTGAGAGGCCGGGCTCCCCAGCTGGCCGGGCAATACTTCACCGGGCGGATTTCGTGCGCCGCGGTGCTTTCCACTACGAAAGGGCCCGCTGCTTGACCTCTGCTCCGACTATTCCGCAGGATCGCCCGCGCCACAAGACCCGGTTGTGGGCCATCTCATACCCAGGGCCAGGAATGGCGGCCGCAGCACGCAGGTTGTGCAGGACATGAAGATTGAGATCTGGTCTGACGTCGCGTGCCCGTGGTGCTTCATCGGCAAGCGCCGTTTTGAGGCTGCCCTGGCTGCATTTCCGCACCGCGACGCCGTGGACGTAGTGTGGCGGAGCTACCAGCTGGATCCCACGCTTCCGGAACACTACGACGGCACGGAACTGGAGTACCTAAGCAGCCGCAAGGGTATGCCGGCCCAGCAGGTTTCCCAAATGTTCGAGCACGTAGCCCGGCAGGCAAAAGGCGAAGGCCTGGACTACCGGTTCGACAAAGTGGTGGTGGCCAACAGCTTCACCGCCCACCGCCTCATTCACCTGGCCGCGGCACACGGCAAACAGGATGCGGCGAAGGAACGCCTGCTCAGCGACCACTTCGAGCACGGCAAGGACATCGGCAGCCGCGAGTACCTGATATCCCTGGGCAATGACCTGGGCCTGCCGGACGGCGAGGTGGAGGAACTGTTCACCACCGACAAGTATTCCGACGAGGTCCGGTTCGACTTCCAGGAGGCCCGGGGCCTGGGCATCAGCGGGGTTCCGTTCTTCGTGATCGACCGTAAGTTCGGGCTGTCGGGAGCCCAGCCCGCGGAGACGTTCACCGCTGCCTTGAACCAGGCGTGGCAGGATGCCAACCCGCTGGTCATGGTGAGTTCCCCCGACGCCGAAGCCTGCGGTCCGGACGGCTGTGCCGTCTAGCGCTTTTTACTGACACATAGCGGTAAAGTGTCTGCATGCCCAGGATTTCAGCGGCCAGCAATGCCGAACAACGCGCGGAGACCCAGCGCCGCATCCTCACCGCTTTCGGCGAGCTCCTGTTCACCCACGGCCTTCCAGGGCTGACCATGACCGACGTAGCCCGCCACGCAGGCATTGGCAGGACCGCCGTCTACAACTACTTCGCCGATATCGAAGAGCTGCTGATCTCCTACGCCCTCGATGAGACCGAGAAGTTCCTCTCCGACCTGCGCGACGCCCTGGAGCGCCTGGAGAACCCGGTGGAACGGCTGGCCCTGTACGTCCGCGCCCAGGTGGAGGACCTCACCCGCCGCCACCTCCCTCCGGGACCTGCCATGGGGGCTGTACTGTCGCCGTCGTCCTTTGCCAAACTTTCGGACCACGTAGGCGAGCTCAGCGTCCTGCTCCAGGGCATCCTGCGGGACGGCATGGAACAGGGCTACCTGCCCGCAGCCGACGTGGGCCAGCAGTCGCAGCTGATCCTGGGCACCCTGTCCTCCAGCGCGGCGCGGGGCAGCGACGAGCCTGCCGAGCTGGAGGCCCGGGTGGCCCGGACGGTGCGGTTCATCCAGTTGGGCGCCGGTGCAAGGTTCGACGACGCGGGACGGCCCATCAGGGTGGCGCAGATTCCGGCGGTGGCCAGCTGACGGGCAGGCGCCAAGTGCCCGGACAGCGGATCGGGGGCCGGAGGGTCAGGCCGCGGGCGTAACGGGCAGCTTGTCAGGATCTGCTATGCGCCGGCTTTCCCGGGGGCAGCTGAGCTGGCCTGGAGTCTGGTCAACGAGTTCCGGCGGGACGAGGCCCTTGTAGTCCTGGGCCAGGATCAAATCAACGCTGGCGTCGGTCCTGCCGTCCTGGAAGTAGTCGGACCCCTGGAGATTGCGCTGCACCGTGAAAGCGGCCGCTTGTCCGGCCGCACCTGACACCACCGCAGCCACGCCCCGGTAACCGGCGTTGATGTTCGATACGTTGCCCACCACGAACTTCCGGGCCAGGAACTCGTCCGCCACAGACCGGGCCAGCCCGGACCGGCTCGTGGAGTTCAGGACATTGAGGTTGACCTTTTCGTTGGGTGTGTAATCGAACTGCGAGGCGGGGCAGGATGACACCGGCGTCGGGGCCGGTTCGGCGGCAGGGATTTTCAGCCGCCCGTTGATGATGGCCATGGCAACGATGATGCCGGCGGCGATCAGGCCGATCAGCAGGACCAGCACCACCCCGTGCAGAACGCGGCGACGGACCCGGGCGGTCTCGTCGGCGTCTTTGGCCGCCTCCATGGCGGCGCGCAGCTCCGGGCCGGAAACAACATGGTGGCCGTGAAGGACGCTGGGGTCCTGCGGCCGCTTCCTAGCCATCGAGCACCAGGACCCGGGCGTGGATTGCGGTGCGCTGGTGCAGGGCGGTGCGGACCGCGCGGTGCAGCCCGTCCTCCAGGTACAGGGTTCCCCGGTACTGCACCACGTGCGGGAAAAGGTCGCCGAAGAAGGTGGAATCCTCCGCCAGCAGGGCCTCCAGGTCCAGGGTGCGCTTGGTGGTCACCAGTTCGTCCAGCCGGACGGGCCGGGGCGGCAGGGAGGCCCACTGTTTAGGGGTGTTGAAACCATGGTCGGGGTAAGGGCGGCCCTCGCCCACAGCTTTGAATATCACCATGCCACAGTAGGCACCGCGCCGCGCCAGCGAAAGTAGCAGGGCTGGCGGGTGCCAGGTTGTAGCCAAACAGTGACAAAACGCCATGTCACGCCCTGGCGGCCGCGCAGCGCAGCACCGTCCGTGCTGAGACAATGGAGCCATGACAGCAACCGAGTCCCCAGCCGTGCCCGCACCCGGAATCCGCCTGCCGTCCGCACCGCCGCTGGCGCTCCTGCTGGATGTGGACGGACCGGTGGCCAGCCCGGTGACCCGGGACGTGAAGGCGGACATCATCCTGGACCTCGTGGCCCTCGCCGCGGCAGGGATCCCCGTCATCTTCAACACCGGCCGCTCCGACGCCTTCATCCGGGAGCAGGTGATGGAACCGATGATCGCAGCCGGCATTCCGGCAGGCACCGTCATCCACGCCATCTGCGAAAAGGGGGCGGTCTGGTTCAGCTACACCTCCGCCGGGCCCGGACCCATCCACGTGGACCGGGAGCTGGCCGTGCCGGCAGCGTACGGCGACGACATCCGCCGGCTGGTGGCAGAGGACTATGCCGCGCACATGTTCTTTGACGAGACCAAGCGGGCAATGGTGTCCGTGGAGCAGCACATCGATGTGCCGAGCGCCGACTACCTGGCCGAGCAGAAGCTGTTTGACGCCGAGGCAATGGAGCTCATGGCGCGCCATGGCCTCGGCGTTGTCCGGCTGGACCACCACGTCCCCAATTCCGACGACGAGGTGGACTACCGCGTGGATCCCACCATTATTTCCACTGACATCGAGTCCGTGCGCCTGGGGAAGGACCTGGGCGCCAGCCGCGCCGTGGAACTCCTCGCGGCCCAGGGCATCACGCCGCAGGCGTGGCGGACCGTGGGCGATTCGCGCACCGACTACGCCATGGCCGATTGGCTGCACCACAACGACCACCCCGTGAAGCACGTAGACGTGCGCCCGGCGGACGGCGTACCCAACAAGCCCTATCCGGTACTCACGGCGGAGGACCTGGGGCTGGAAGCAACAGTGATCCACGACGACGCCGGCGGCGCCTTCCTGCGCGCCTGGCGGGAGGCGCTGGACGCCTGAGCCGCTGACGGACCGCCGTCGAACCTTCACCGGGGCGCCCCGACGGCGCTCCGAAACCTCCCGTTACTACCGCAGGACTATCATGCAGGTAAGAAGGCCCACTTCCACCAGCACGGAGACAACCATTACAGAAGCACCGGTCCAGGACGAGGTCTACTACGGCGCCCAGGCGTCCGTGGAGGAACAATTTCATGCCGAGATCACGTCACCAGCGGCGGAGCAGCGGCTCAGCCACCGGCCGGACGTCATCCGGCACAAGGGCCGCTATGCCCTGATTAATGACACCAGGACCCCTTACCAGGCCATGGTGGAAGACCTGCTGTTCCTGCGCAATGTCCTGGCCAACGCCGGCCTCTCCTACCTCCTGGTCCGGGGGAACAACGACCGTCCCGTACTGGCTTTGGACTGGAAGGACCGGAAGAAGCTTCGCGCTGCCCTGGTTGAGGCCTGCCGGGACGAGCCCTTCTACTCCATGACCGTGGATGCCAAGAAGAAGACCTCCGTCCTGGTGGCCGACGGCGAACTCTCCCCCAACCGCCAGGGCCGCATCTTCCGCCTCTACCGTCCGCGGGTGGAGCCGGTGGGCGGCTTCGAGTTTGGCGCCTCCGCCGGCGTCCAGATCGAACTGTGGTCCTTCGAGGGCGAACAACTCACCCTCCCCATCGAAAACTCCCTGACCCGCAGGACCCTGCTGCGCCAGGACGCGGTCCGCGGCACGGTGGAGCGCTACGGCCACACGTGGCCCACCATCGAAAACATGTTCGCCGACCACGCAAGCGACATCAGCTTCGACATCGACATCGTGTTCTCCTGGGTGGACGGCAGCTCCCCCGAATACATCGCGGCCCGGCGCGCCCAGCAAAAGGGACATGTCCTGGGTGAAGGCGACGACCACGAAGCCCGCTTCCGGCAGATCAACGAGCTCAAATACGCGCTGCGCTCCGTGTACATGTTTGCGCCCTGGATCCGCCGCATCTTCATCGCCACGGACTCCCCCGCGCCTGCCTGGCTGGCCGACCACCCCTCCGTCACGATCGTACGCAGCGAGGAGTTCTTCTCGGATCCCTCCGTGCTGCCCACCCACAACTCACAGGCGGTGGAGTGCCAGCTGCACAACATCGAGGGGTTGTCCGAGCACTTCCTCTACTCCAACGACGACATGTTCTTTGGCCGCCCCGTGGGCCCGGACATGTTCTTCACCCCCGGCGGCATCACCAAGTTCATCGAGGCGGAAACCAGGATCGGCCTGGGCGAGAACGATGCCGAGCGCAGCGGATTCGAGAACGCCGCCCGCGTGAACCGCAAGCTCCTGTGGAACCGGTTCGGCCGGATCACCACCCGGCACCTTGAGCACACCGCCGCGCCCCTGAGGCGCAGCGTGGTAAGCCAGATGGAGCAAGAGTTCCCTGAGGAATTCCGCAAGACGGCGGCCAGCCGGTTCCGTGCCGCGGACAACATCTCCGTGACCAACTCGTTCTACCACTACTACGCCCTGCTCACCGGCCTGGCCGTCACCCAGACAGCGGCCAAGGTGCGTTACGTGGACACCACAATGCGGTCCGGGCTGAAGTACCTGCCCAAGCTGCTGGGTAAGCGGAACATGGACTTCTTCTGCCTGAACGACGGCAGTTTCCCCGAGGTCAGCGCGGACGAACGTGCCGAACTGGTAACCGACTTCCTTGAGCGGTACTTCCCCATCAAGGCACCCTGGGAAAAGTAGCCAGGCAAAAGCCGATGCCAGTCCCTAACGGGGACCGGCATCGGCCCTCAAGCGGTTCCTAGCGCCGCGCGCTGATCCCGAGTTTGGAGCTGCCCAGCTGCTTGGTGGTTTCCGGGATCCGGACGCCCGCCGCTTCAAGACGCCGCGCCGTTTCCTCGGGTGAAACGTACTCGCCCACCGTGGGCGAACTGCCCAGCGGAACCACCGAATGCACGATGGTGTGCTCGTAGACGTGCACCAGGTTGAACGCCTGGCCGCCGTCCTGCCCGCGGGTGCCTCCCACTGCAACATTGAGGTCCTGCGTGTAGCAGGACGCGGACGCGACCGACACGGGCACGCCGGCGAAGCTGGCAGTGGTGGAGTAGTGCAGGTGGCCGGCCAGAATGGTGCGGACGTCCGAGTTGCGCACAACGGCGGCCAGAGACGCCTGGTCCCGCAGTTCCACCAGCACTGAAAGGTCCAGGACCGACGGGACCGGAGGATGGTGGAGGGCCAGGATGGTGCCGTCCGGCGCGGGCGTCTCCAGCTGCCGCGCCAGCCACTCCAACTGGGCAGCACTCAGTTCGCCGTGGTGGAAACCCGGGACGGTGGTGTCCAGTGTGATGACGCGCAGCCCATTGATGAAATAGCTGTGGTCCACCGGCTCGTCCGTGCCGGGCTGGTCGAGCAGGCCCTTGCGGAAATTGGCGCGGTCGTCGTGGTTGCCCATGGCCCAGATGACCTGGGCGCCGAGCTCCTTGCAGGCGGGTTCGACGATGGCGCGCAGTTTCACGTAGGCCTGTGCGTCGCCCTTGTCGGCGAGGTCGCCGGTAAAGATCACTGCTTCGGGCCTGGCGCCGGACGCTTTGACTTCGTCGAACAGCTGGATAAGCCTGGCTTCGCTGTCGACGGTTCCGTAGAGGGGTTCTGGACCTCCCAACAGGTGGGGATCGCTCAGGTGGAGTAGGAAGTGGCGTGGCCGTGGATGTTCGGCCTCGATGTGCTCCATTGCTACCTCTATGGTCGGTGGGAAGCCGTTCTTCCCTTGTACCCTTCAGTAATATTTATCCAATCAGACATTTGGCAAACTTGGGGTGAATCGCCGTTGCTGATGTGGAAAAAGTTAAAAGAACTGCGGTTTTGCAGAAGAAATTCGGACAACGCGCGCTTATCCGAGCGCCTGCTCGATCGCGTCCATTACTGCTGCTGAGTCCGGCTCCACGGTGGGACCGAAGCGGGCCACCACATTCCCCTCGCGGTTGACCAGGAACTTCTCGAAGTTCCACTTCACCATCCCCGGCAGCAGGCCGGTCCGGAACTTGGTGAGCTCGCCGTAGAGCAGGTGCTGGTTCCTGCCGCGGACATCGGTCTTGGCTGTGAGTGCGAACGTGACGCCAAAGTTCCGTTCGCAAAAGTCCGCAATTTCGTCGTCGGTGCCGGGTTCCTGCCCAGCGAACTGGTTGCAGGGGACACCCAGGACTTCGAACCCCCGGTCCCGGAACTTGCCGTAGAGGGCTTCGAGGCCTGCGTATTGGCGGGTGAATCCGCAGTTCGAGGCGACATTGACCACCAGCACTACTTTTCCTTCGAACTGTCCAAAATTCGTCCTGGTCCCGTCATTGAGGATCAGCGGAATGGGGTACAGGGGCCGCGGGCTTCGCATCAGCAAAGGATTGTTCATGTGAGGAGTTCGTTGCCGAAGCCCCCATGTACGGGTATGGACTGGAGATTTCCTAGGCTGGCGGCGCTGTTGGAACGGGGCCGGTCAACGAGGGTGATGGCGTGGGGGTTGGCGCAGGCGCTACCGTCGTCGGGGCCGGCGCCGGAGCAGGCGCCACAGTCGTCGGCGCCGGGGCAGGTGCGGGAGCCGGGGCCGGGGCGGGAGCAGGAGCCGGGACGGGAGCAGGAGCCGGGACGGGAGCAGGAGCAGGTGCGACTGGAGTTGGCGCAGGTTCAACCGGGGCTGGCGCGGGGGCGGTCGGGGCAGGAGCCGGGTCGACGGGGGTCGGCGAAGTGGGCGTTGGAGTCGGGCTGACAGGCTCAGCGGGGGTCGGCGACGGCGCCGGATCAGTGGGCGTGGGAGTCGGGCTCACCGGCTCTGTTGGGGTCGGCGCGGTCGGCGAAGGCGACGGCGACGGGCTCGGTGAAGTGGGTGCCGGCGTCGGCGCGGTCGGCGACGGCGACGGCGACGGGCTTGGCGAAGTGGGCGACGGCGTCGGGCTTGGCTGGGCAGCCGGCGGTCCGCTGGGTGCCGGGCCGGACCAAGGCGGCACGGCACCTCCGGAAGGCTCGGGCGGTGGCGGGGCCGACGTCGTCGTTTGCGTGCTGGGAGGTGGGAGCACAATGCCCGTCGCCTCGGACGGCACCGGGTTTGGAACACGTGGCAGGAGCGGCGGGAAGGGCGACGGCAGCAGCCCGGCCGCCGGCGACCCATCGCCCGGGTCCACCTGGAGGGGAATAGTCCAGCTGATCATGCCCGCGGAGGTCCCCTGCCCCGGCGCGTACGAAACCACGTCGGCCGGAACCTGGCCCAGCGCGCGGAGCTGGAGGAAGCTCCACCGCAGGGGGTTGGTGTAGCGGCCGTTGAGGATGGCCTCGAAATGCAGGTGGCAGCCCGTGGACCACCCGGTGGTGCCCACACGGGCGATGGCCTGGCCAACCTTCACCTTGTCGCCGGTATGCACGCCGATGGACTCAAGGTGGTTGTAGGTGGTGATGAGGCCGTCGCCATGGTCGATCTCTATCCGGTTGCCGCCGCCCCACGGATGCCAGCCGGCGGCCCGCACAACACCCGAATCAGCCGCGTAGACGGGCGTGTCGCAGGCTGCCGCATAGTCCTGGCCCAAATGGAAGTCCCCCGACGTCCCGCTGAGCGGGCTGACCCGGAAACCGAAAGGCGAACTCGGATCGAGGAACTGGAGCGGTGACATCAGGAAGCCGGCCAACGGTCTGGCCGCCCCTGCCGATCCCAAGGTCAAGGCGCCCGGACCCACTTGCCCGGCGCCACCGATGGAAGTGTGCGGGAACGCCAGCGTGACCTCGGGGCTGGACAGGACGGCAGGCGGAAGCGCACCGGCCACAACGTGGTCTGAGGCAGGCGGAGCTGGTTGCCCTTGGGTCTTTTTGCCTGGATCGGTACCCGGAGTTTCGAACCGGGCGGCAGCCCCCGGAGTTAGCCCGGCAGGGGAAACTGATCCTGCCAGTTGTCCCGGTTCTGCGGAACCGGCGGAAAGATTAACAGCGTAAACAGATGCGGCCAGCACACCCGCAACGGCGGCGGCGCGGGCAACGGGGGGAAACGTGCGCTGGTCCGGCTTCCTGCTGCCGGGTACGGATTTCTTAGCCAATTAACTGACTCCACGACGTGGCCTGCCGCACGTTGTCTCGACGGTACGTCCCATGGGACCACAGGACTGCACGGGTGGAAACCCCGCGTACGGGCAATGCGGGTTTTTTATCGGGCGTTAGGGGGGTGCGCGGTTGTGGGCATGAGCCGGCGGCCCTGCTCTCCCGAACGGAATAGGCAACAATGGTTCATGCGCAATGTCCTTCGAACATGGCAGGACGAGGTCAAGAAGACCTTCTCAGGCAAGGCCGACGCTCCGCCGGAGTGGTCGCTGCGCCTGGCGGAAGGCGACGACGCGGGCTACCACCTGCCCGGTTCAGCGGTCTGGGCTGTCCATGGCTCCATGACGCCCATCGTGGGAGGAATCCGCACGCTGCTCATGCAGTCGCTGCATCCGGGCGCCCTGGCGGGCGTCCATGAACACTCCAACTTCCGCGAGGACCCCCTGCGCCGGCTGGCCAACACCATCCGCTGGATCTTCACGGTGACGTATGGATCCACGGCCGCGGCGGAAGAGGCAACCCGGCGTGTCCGCCAGCTACATGAGCCAGTCCAGGGCAGCTACCAGGACAACGACGGCGGCCAGCGCACCTACAGTGCCAACGATCCCGCTCTTGCCGGCTGGATCCACCTCGCCTTCACGGATGGCTTCCTCGCAGCGCACAAGCTTTGGGGTGGCCCCATTCCGGGAGGGGCCGACGCCTACGTCCGGGAGTGGGCCCAGGCGGGGCGGCTGATGGGGGTGGAGAACCCGCCGACGACGGAGGCGGAGATGCGGTGTCAGCTGGAACGGTGGTACGCGCAGGGCCAGCTGAGGGCAGACGGGCGGGTGAAAGAGACCGTGGAGTTCATCCGCAAGGCTCCGCTGCATCCCCTGCTCAGGCCCGGCTACCGGATCCTGTTTGCCGGCGCCGTGTACAGCCTGGAACCCCGGTACCGCGAGATGTTGGGGCTTTCCGTGCCACGGCTGGGCCCCTTTCCCCTTCCGGTGAAGCTGGCCACGAAGGTTGTGCTCGGCGTCGTACACCTCGCCCTGGGCGGAATCGGCCGGCGCATGGGTCCGAGCGAAATCGCTGCAAGGCAGCGCCTGAAGCGGCTCGGGGAGCCCGCGGCGAACCTGGCCTGAGCACAAATCTCTGCCGGTACGGCGGGCAACAAGAAAGCCGGCAACAACAGTGCCGGCGTCGGCGGAAAAGCAAGAACCCGGCCCCAGGGTTGCTGGGACCGGGTTCTCAACCGGCGGAGAATGGGGGATTTGAACCCCCGAGGGCGTTAACCCAACACGCGTTCCAGGCGTGCGCCATAGGCCGCTAGGCGAATTCTCCATCTGCTTCTGAATCAAAAGCAGGTACTAGATTACCTGAACTTTTCCGCATCGCCCAATTGGCCCGTACGGAGCAGGTTTGGGGCGTCGGTGTCCGGCCATCGCGAAGCCCTTTTCGGGGAGAGTCCTTAATCTGAAAATGGACGCCCCCAATGCGCCCATTCCCTGGTGCACCGTTGAGCTGCCGGGTCCGGCCCGCCCAACCAGGCCACGCAGCTCACACCTTGAGATTGCCCCAATCGGTGTACGTTTCCATGATCGCGGCTGGGACGGAGTTAAGCAATGGAATCCGTGACGTGCCCGCCCCCCTGGCAGCATCGGGCAGGATGGGGTTCATGGCCGAGCTGCATGCACTGGTGGTTTATGTTCCCGCGTCCCACACCAGGAAGGTTCTCGATGCCATCGGCGACGCTGGAGCCGGCCGGCTGGGCAATTACTCCCACTGCTCTTTTGTCACGCCGGGGACCGGGAGGTTCACACCGCAGGAGGGCGCCCGGCCCTTCCTTGGGCAGCCAGGCGCCCCTGAAGCAGTTGCCGAAGAACGCATTGAGTGCGTGGTGGAAGAGCAGGTGCTGGCCGCCGTCGTGGCCGCCTTGCGGGCCGCGCACCCGTACGAGGAGCCAGCCTTCATGACCTGGCGCGTGGACGGCTGGCGGTGACGGAAGCCCGATTCGAGTCGGGCCACATGTTCGGGTAAAGTATCTGACGGCCCCTCATGTGGCGTCATCCTGTTGAACTCCCCCAGGACCGGAAGGTAGCAAGGGTAGACGGGCTCTGGCGGGTGCATGGGGGGTCTTTACTATTCCCCCACAGGGCGGCATTATGTCAGCCCGGATTGGTAGGGTTTTCTCTGTGACAGTTACTACCGCCCTGTACCGCAGATACCGTCCCGACTCGTTCGCTGACGTTATCGGGCAGGAGCACGTCACCGAGCCGCTGATGACGGCTTTGCGGAAGAACCGGGTCAATCACGCCTACCTTTTCTCCGGCCCCAGGGGCTGCGGAAAGACCACGTCCGCCCGCATCCTGGCCCGTTGCCTCAACTGCGCCCAGGGTCCCACCGACACCCCCTGCGGAACCTGCCCCAGCTGCATTGAACTGGCGCGTGGCGGCTCGGGATCCCTCGACGTCATCGAGATTGATGCCGCCAGCCACGGCGGCGTTGATGACGCACGCGACCTCCGCGAGCGGGCCACCTTCGCCCCCGTGCGCGACCGCTACAAAATCTTCATCATCGACGAAGCCCACATGGTCACCTCCGCGGGTTTCAACGCCCTGCTGAAGATCGTGGAAGAGCCGCCGGAACACATCAAGTTCATTTTCGCCACCACGGAGCCGGACAAGGTCATCGGAACCATCCGCTCCCGGACCCACCACTACCCGTTCCGGCTGGTGCCGCCGGAACCGCTGATGGCCTACCTCGAGCTCCTGTGCCGCCAGGAAAACGTCCCCGTTGCCCCGGGCGTGCTGTCACTGGTCATCCGGGCCGGCGGCGGTTCCGTCCGGGACTCGCTTTCAGTCCTGGACCAGCTCATGGCGGGTGCCGGCCCCAACGGCCTCGACTATGAACTCGCCGTCGCGCTGCTGGGCTACACCCACGCCTCACTGCTGGACGACGTCGTGGAGGCCATCGCCGCCTCCGACTCCGCCACCGTCTTCCGCGCCGTGGACCGGGTCATCCAAACCGGCCACGATCCGCGCCGGTTCGTAGAGGACCTGCTGGAGCGCTTCCGCGACCTGATCATCGTCCAGGCCATGCCCGAGAGCGCCCACGCCATCCTGCGGGGGATGCCGGCCGACCAGATCGCGCGCCTGCAGAACCAGGCCCATAACCTGGGTGCTGCGGAACTTTCCCGCGCCGCGGATGTCACCAATACTGCGCTGACCGAAATGACCGGCGCCACGTCCCCGCGGCTGCATCTGGAACTGCTGTGCGCCCGGATCCTGCTGCCCAGCTCCGAGCAGAACGAGCGCGGCATGGCTGCACGGATCGACCGGGTGGAGCGGCGGCTGAACTACGCAGGGAACGACGTCGGAGCTCCCGCCACCTCAGCGCCTGCAGCCGTTTCAGCCCAGGCAGGGCCAGCAGCGCCAGCAGCGCCAGCAGCCCAGGCAACAGCGCCTACTGGAACTCCTGGTGCGGCTTCCGGCGAGT
This sequence comes from Arthrobacter sp. E1SS-5, assembly GCF_057073715.1. NCBI lineage: Bacteria > Bacillati > Actinomycetota > Actinomycetes > Micrococcales > Micrococcaceae > Arthrobacter > Arthrobacter sp. E1SS-5. The sequence goes on along the minus strand of NZ_CP172703.1, from coordinate 549,416 downwards.
CGCCTGCCGGACTTGGCCCGGCCCGGGGGCAGGCCAGCCCTGCTATGGGATATGCGCCGGAGCAGGCCAGCCCCGTGTCGCAGCCGGCCCAGGAAACAGACACTCCATCCGCGCCCGCTGCATCGGCGGCACCCTCGTCGGGCAGCAAGGACTCTCCTGCCGCCGAGGCACCCCGTAGCCCGCTTACGCCGCCAAGGGTCAGCACCAGCGACTGGCCAGTCGAGGAACCGGCCCGGCCCCGTGCACAACAGGGCCCGGAGACGGCCGGTTTAAACCGGACGGCAGCACAGCCGAACGCGGCGCCGCAACCCGGCGCAGCCCCGGAGCCACAGGAACACCGGCATGCGCCCGGACAGGCTTCCGCTACGCCCGCCACCCCCCACGCGCCAACACAGGGCGAAACCCAGGCCCAGGAACGGCCGTACGCCCCGGACCGCCAATCTCCAAGCCCCCAGGCGCCTGCCCACCAAACACCAGCCGGCGCGCCAGCCCTTGGCAACCAGGCACCCGCGCCGCAGCACCGGGCACCCGGAAGGCCAGCACCCGCCGGTCCCCCGGCCATGGGTGATGTGGAGGTCCTCCGCAGGGCATGGCCGGACGTCCTGCAGGCACTGTCCAAGATCAAGCGCAGCACCTGGGCGCTGGTTGAGCCGAATGCTCAGGTAAGTGCGTTCGACGGCAGCGTCCTCACCCTGTCCTTCACTACGTCGGGACTTGCAGGCGCCTTCGGCCGGGCGGACCACTCTGACAACCTGCGCCAGGCCATCCACAGGACCGTTGGCCTTGACTGCCAGATCAACGCCGTTGCCGGTGGCGCCAGCCAGGCGAGCTCTGAGCCAAACCCAAAAGTGCCCGCCAGCCCGGTGGTTCCGGCCACTTCAGCTGACGTCGCGTGGGGGCTGGCTCCTGCGCCAGCCCAACCAGCGTCCCCGGCACAGGGACCCTCCTCACCGCTCCATCAGGCACCGCCCACTCCGACCACGCCCGGGACCGCCCCTGGAACTCCGGCCGGCCCGGCAGCCCAGTCTGGCGGAAGTCCTGATGGTCCCTCCGCTGCCGGTACCAACCCAAGTGGCGGAACTTCCGGGAGCGCTGCTGTTGCCGACCGCCAAGCCATGGCCGCACCGGTGGGTAGGCCTGCTGCGGCCACCACCGCTGAAACACGGCCCGCACAGGGTGCGAACGGCCGCGCCCAGCAGGACCCGGAGCCAGTACAGACGGCGGTCGGGAGCCCCGGAACCCCTCGCAGCGCCTCCGGCCAGTCCCCCTATCCGTCAACCGGCGGCGACTATTCCTACTCGGATGACGACTGGGGCCCGCCGCGGGACGAGGACGCTCCCCCGCTGGACGAGGAACCCCCCATGGACTGGGAGCCCTCCGCGGGTCCCGGCAACCGCGGAGCCTTGTCCTCCCGTGGACCTGGCGGCCGCCAGCCTGCCAGCGGCCAAGGGGAGGCCGGGACACGTTCCCACGGAAGTTCAGCCGTTGCTCCGCGGGCAGACAGTGCCGCCCAGCAACCTGCCCCATCCTCCGCCCAGCCGGCAGACGCGCCGCACGATCCATGGACACGTGCGGTAGAGCAGGCCCCTGGTGTCTGGGTTGTTGGAGACAAGAGCAATGTGGGTGCCCAACCCGTAGCCGCCTCCGGCAGCGACAACATCGGAGCACAGGCCAACGTTCCGCACTATGCGCCGGCAACGGCCCAGGTTCCACCGTCTATTCCTGTGGCTTCGGTGCCTGCTGCCGGTGCTCCGGGGCACGGCTGGGATCCGGCGTCGGTTTCCGGCAACGGCCATGCGGCCTCCGCTACGGAAAGCTACCAGGCGTCGTCACCGCAGCCCGCCCCGGTACCCGAATACGCCATGGCCTCCGCCGCCCCCGCCGCGGGTGTGCCCGCTGCCCCTGCCCGCGCCCAGGCGCCTGCAGCTGCGTCGGCCACGGTTGCACCCGCTGCCCCGGCCCGCGCGCAGCCGCCTGCAGATGCTCCGGTCGCTGGAAGAACCGAAACACGGCAAAGCCTGTACCAGCGGCTTTCAAGCAGTCCGGAAGCTGAGGCCGGCCGGGCCAAGGCGCCTGCCAGGGCGGCTGCCGCTCCCAGCACCTATGTCCAGGACATCCCAAGCGCCGATGATGAGACCATCGAGGAATCGGGCGTGTTCGGCCGGGCGGCCGTGGAGCGAATCCTGGGTGGCAAGCTGATCGAGGAGCGGTCCCTGGACGGCAGCCCGGTCACCCCACGCTATTGACAGTGGGTGGGGCTGCCCCGGCAGTCCCACCCATGACCGCTCCATCCGCATCCATACGAATTTGAAGAGGGAAACGTGTACGAAGGTGCTGTCCAGGAGCTGATCGATGAGCTCGGACGCCTTCCGGGGGTGGGCCCCAAGTCCGCACAGCGGCTGGCGTTCCACATCCTTGAAGCTGATCCCCAGGACATGAAGCGGCTGGTGGAGGCCATCACCACCGTCAAGGAACGGGTCAAGTTCTGCACCGTTTGCGGCAACGTCACCGAGCAGGAGCTGTGCAACATCTGCCGCGACCCGCGCCGTGATCCCGCTGTCATCTGCGTGGTGGAGGAGTCCAAGGACGTGCTCGCGGTGGAGCGCACCCGGTCGTTCCGCGGCCGGTACCACGTGCTGGGCGGTGCCATTAATCCCATCGCCGGTGTGGGACCGGACCAGCTGCGGATCCGCGAACTGCTCACCCGTTTGAACGACGGCGAAATCCAGGAAGTCATTATCGCCACGGACCCCAACCTGGAAGGTGAGGCAACGGCCACGTACCTGGCCCGCATGCTGAAGACGATCGGCATCGCCGTCACCCGCCTTGCCTCCGGCCTTCCCGTGGGCGGGGACCTGGAATACGCCGACGAGGTTACTTTGGGCCGCGCCTTCGAAGGCCGCCGGAACGCCCTGGGCTGAAGCACCTGGCCGCCTTCCGCCGTCGTACGTCATCCCACCTTGACCTGCCGGCACCGGGAGGTGCTGTGGCCGGTATGTGGTCACAATTAAACGTCCCTCCGGGCACGGCGATAAACTGTCCCAAGGAAAGCTGCGCCCGCCCGGCGCCGGGCCGCCTGGCCTCCCAGAACTTCCAATTGACCCAATGAAGGTACGCGCATGAGTACGCCCACCACCGAAGTGCACAACGCAACAGAGCCGCAGGCAGCACCCGCCGCCGGCGCGGTGACCAAGCAGCTCATTGTGCAGAAATTCGGCGGCTCGTCCGTTGCGGACGCGGCAGGGATCAAACGCGTGGCCGCGCGAGTGGTGGCTGCCCAGCAGGCCGGCAACGAGGTGGTGGTGGTTGTTTCGGCAATGGGCGACACCACCGACGAACTCCTCGACCTCGCCGCCGAGGTCACCGACTCCGCGCCCGCCCGCGAAATGGACATGCTCCTTTCGGCCGGTGAACGTATCTCCATGGCCCTGCTTGCCATGGCCATAAACAAGCTTGGCGCTTCCGCCCAGTCCTTCACCGGATCCCAGGCAGGCATGATCACCGATGGTATCCACGGCAAGGCGCGGATTATCGACGTCGACCCGCACCGCATCCGCACCGCCCTGGACAAGGGCAACATCGCCATCGTGGCCGGTTTCCAGGGCATGAGCCGCACCACCCACGAGATCACCACGCTGGGCCGCGGCGGTTCGGACACCACCGCAGTGGCCCTGGCCGCAGCCCTTGAAGCTGATGTATGCGAGATCTACACGGACGTGGACGGCATTTTCACGGCCGACCCCCGCGTTGTCCCCTCCGCACAGAAAATTGACACCATCTCCAGCGAAGAGATGCTGGAACTCGCGGCCTCGGGTGCCAAGATCCTCCACCTGCGCTGCGTCGAGTACGCCCGCCGGTTCGGTGTGCCACTGCACGTCCGTTCCTCATTCAGCCAGCATGAAGGCACCTGGGTCATCCCCAGCGCCGACGACAAGATCACCACTCAAGAGGGAGTTGCCTTGGAGCAGCCAATCATCTCCGGCGTTGCGCATGACCGTTCCGAAGCGAAGGTCACCGTGGTCGGCGTCCCCGACATCCCCGGCAAGGCCGCCGCGATCTTCCAGGTCATCGCCGATGCACACTCGAATATCGACATGATCGTGCAGAACGTCTCCACCCACGGCACGGGCAAGACCGACATCTCCTTCACCCTGCCCATCATCGAAGGTGCCGACGCCCTGGCCGCCCTTCACGCGGCGCAGGACCAGATCGGCTTCGAGGCCATCGAATACAACGAGAAGATAGGCAAGCTCTCCCTGATCGGTGCCGGCATGCGGTCCCACCCCGGAGTCTCCGCCACGTTCTTCAAGGCGCTCTCCGACGCCGGCATCAACATCAACATGATCTCCACGTCCGAAATCCGGATCTCCGTGGTGACGCACGCGGACCTGCTCGACGAAGCTGTGCGGGTCATCCACAAAGCGTTCGGGCTCGATACCGAAAGCGAAGCCACGGTTTACGGCGGCACCGGCCGCTAAAACCGCGCTGGCAAAAGGCCGGGCTCCCTTTCCCTGGATTTCCCAGAGGGAAGGGCAGCCCGGCTTTTTGGTGCCGTGGTGCTTTGCGCTTTCAGGAAGCGCGGCGGAAAGAATCAGCTTTCGCGTTCCAGGTCTTCGCGGCGCACGGCGTAGTGGTGTCCGGTTGAGTCGGTTTCAACGACGAAGTGCGTGAGTTCCTCTTCGGAGGCCTGTTCAAATTCATCGTGCTTGTGCACCACCGGCGCATCGGCATCCAGTCGGGTGGCGGGACCGAAGACGAAACGGAGCCTGTCAGTCAGGCTCATGAAGCCGCTGAGGACATGTGCCACTGTATCCACCCCCTTCCCGAGCCTCGGGCGAAAGTGCAGCCGGCTCCGGTGGGAGCCAGTGCCCCTATTTTAAGCCCGGGCAGCGAAAAAGGAGCCGGCGCGTGGAGGCGGACCCGTCACCGCAGGGAGCGGTCTTCGGGGTTCTTTGGGACGACGTAGGTGCTGCCGTCCGGCCTGGTGATGGTTTCCCATTGCCGGGTCTCCGCCTGGCGCTGGGCAAGCAGCGTGCGGTTCTCTTCGGTCATGTCGTGTCCCAGGGCGGTGCGGCTGGCGGGGCCGAAGATGGCCCTCAACTTTCCCGTGGCACGCATAAAGCGTTGGGAGGCGTTGCCCTTGTCCGCGGACTTGTCCCTGCCCATGAAGAAGTTCCTTCCACTCACCGTCCAACTACATCAAATGTACACTAATAATTAGTGCACTAACAGTTGGAGGGGCCATGACCGCCACAACGGCGACGGAAGCAAAAGCAACAGACGCGGCAGGAGCAGATGTGCAGGAGGCGGCAGGAGCAGATGTGCAGGAGGAAGACCTGCTGCTGGAACACCAACTCTGCTTTGCCCTCACAGTGGCTGCCCGCAGCGTGGTGGGAGCCTATAAACCCGTGCTGGAAAAGCTCAATCTCACCCATCCGCAGTACCTGGTGATGCTCTGCCTTTGGGAAGACAGCCCGCGGACGGTCCGGAACATCAGTGAGGCGCTCGCGCAGGAGCCGGCCACGATTTCCCCGCTCCTCCGCCGATTGGAGGCAGCGGACCTGATCACTCGCCAGCGGGCCGACGGGAACGAGCGCGCGCTCTCCGTCGAATTGACACCCAAGGGTGCCGCATTGAGGCAGCAGGCACTGAGGGTGCCGGGCACCATGATGGAGCGGCTGGGGCTGACCCGCGAACAGGTCGCCGAACTGCATGCCTCGATGATGGGGCTGATTGCCGCCACCTCCCAATGAGTGATTGCGGCCAAACGAAAACCTGCCGCCGTACGCCAAGCGACTAGAATTACTGGACGAACGAGAGGTGGGCTGATGCGCAATTTTCGGACACTCGCGGTCTTCCTGGCCGTGACCGCCGGGCTGGTCTCCGGTTGCAGTGGTACCCCCGACAACGGCACAACCGGGTCCACAGCCCCTTCCACCAACCCGGGCAGCTCCTCGAGTTCTCCCGCCGGCTCTGCCACCCCCTCCCCTGACACGGAAACCTCGGTACCGGCCCCCGCTCCCGCTTCATCGCGTCCAAGCGCCGGCCCGGGACTGGGGAACGCCGAACTGGCCATCACGGTGGTGCCGTCCCAGGGCGCACCTGAGGTCGACTACACGCTGGTCTGCACCTCGGGAACACCGGCCGCGGAAAGCAGCCATCCCAATGCCGCTGCGGCCTGCGCGGCAATCAAGGCAAACCCGGACATCCTGGCTCCGTCGAAGCCGACAAGCTCCCAGGCCTGCACCCAGCAGTACGGCGGCCCCCAAAAGGCGACCATCACGGGGGTAGTGGATGGTGTCGCCGTCGATTCATCCTTCGCCCGGACCAATGGATGTGAAATCAGCGCGTGGGATGCCGCCAAGGACGTTTTGGGTGCGGCCGGTGGAGCGTCTTAAGCTCCTGGCGGCTGACGGTGCGCGGGACAGGGAGGAAGCCCATGTGCAGCGTGTCAGCCGCTATGCCGATCCCTACCTGGCCCGCCGGTCGGCCGGGCAAAAACACCCTGTTGAGGATTTTCTCTTCACCTACTACACGCAAAAACCCGGCCAGCTGAAGCGCTGGCACCCAGGTGCCGGGACAGTCCTCACCGGCGGCCAGGCCGCCGCGCGGGTTGGCTGGAAGCACTACCGGAGGCTCGACGACGACGAGCTCGCCTCCCTGGGGCTGGCGGCGGGCAGCACCGCGGTCACCTTCGACCGGAGCGCCTTCCTCGACGACCGCAAGGAAGCGGTGGCCTTTGCCGGCATTATCCTTCGCGGCACTGCGGCCAGGCCCGCCCAGTTTGGCTGCTTCGGCCTGCACGAGTGGGCCATGGTCTACCGGCAGGACAAGTTCGACCTCCGCCATGAGTACCTGCAGCTCCGGCTGGGAGCCGCCGGCACGGACAAGGTGGTGGAGGACAACAGGATCCGCTGCACCCACTTCGATGCGTTCCGCTTCTACACTCCGGACGCCATCCCGCTCAATGAACATTCCCCCAGCCGGGAAACGCAGCGGCACCTGGAGCAGCCCGGTTGCCTCCACGCCAATATGGACCTGTACAAGTGGGCCTACAAACTGCTGCCTGCACTGTCCAGCGAACTGGTCATGGACTGCTTTGAACTGTCATGGCGGATCAGGGCCATGGACATGCAGGCATCCCCCTACGATCTGGCCGACTGGGGCTACCCTGCCATCGCCATCGAGACGCCCCAGGGCAAAGCCGCCTACGTCGAGTACCAGCGCGCATTTGCAGCGGAAGCGGGAGTCCTGCGGAACAGGGTCGCGGCGGAGCTTGGGGCCATGGCAGAAGAGGTATCACGGTGATTGACCTGACTATCAGCCTCCGGGAAGATCCGGAAGCTCCCGAACACGTGTTCCGCCTGCTGGCCGGGGACGGCCACCCCCATGCCGGGACCACCTTGCCGGACCCGGGGGCGGCCCTGGCAGCCGTAGAGCGTTTCGGCGAGGATATCTTCTTCCCCAAGCCCGGGCCACCCAGGCTGTGCACCCAGCAGTACGGCGGGCCGCAGGTAGCCGTGGTCACCGGGACGTTCCATGGGCGCACCGTGCATTCGACCTTCACCCGCACAGACGGGTGCGAAATCGCGCGCTGGAAAGCGATGGCCCCCTTGCTGGGCGGCACGGCCACCTAGCTACTCCCAGGCAAGGGAAGACTCCGCAGGAACGGAAAAGGTCCCGGGCGGCCTGGCGACCACCCGGGACCTCCCCCCCATCTCTACCCTGTCAGGTGGCGGGTACCGCCTGGGCCAGGCCAAGCTGGGGAGCGCCGGCCGGGGCAGGTGTGGTGCCTGCTCCCACCTGGACGTTCACCCAGGTCTTGATGCCGTTGCTGCCGAGGCTCAGGCGCGAGAGGTAGGAGCCTTCAGCGAGCCCGGTCCAGTTCAGCGTCGCCGAGGTGGCGGTTCCGTTCGGTGCCACAATGGGGTTCGGGTTCACCGTAAGGTTGCCTGCGTCACCGGCGAAGGTCACCGCCTGCACTGAGGCAGTGGCAGGCCCGTTGTCCGGCGTGGCGTACAGATTGGCCACCACATAGTAGGTTCCGGCGCGCGGAGACTCGATGTCCAGGAACTCACTCGCAGATGCCGTGGCCACCTGGGTGGCCGTCAGCCCGCCCGAACCGTTCGGTGCGTAGACCACCATGTCCCAGTCGACGTCGTTCGACTGCGCCTGGATGCCCAGACGGGCAAACGAGACGCCTGCCGGGACTTTCACCTGGAGCAGGGCGTTGTGCGCGTCATTTGTAGGCGCGTACTCGCCCGGCGTCTTGGTGATTGCGGTCTGGCTCAGGGGTGCAAGGCCCTCGACGCCCACGGCGATGGGGCTGTCCGAGCCGGAGACCAGTTCCATGGTGCCGCTGCCGGTGCCGGTGGCGGAGCTGAAGGAGAACGACGGAGCGATCTGTGCGTCGACCGGGCGGATGGCGATCGGTGAGGTCACCGTCCGCGGGCCCTTCCAGGTGAGGCTTCCGGTGCTGAACTTGCCCACCGGTGCACTGGCGTTGCGGATGGTCACGGTCACTTCGCGGGTCTGGCCCGCCTTGGCGAAGTTCAGCGCCTTGGGTTCCACATTGACGTTGAAGCCCGGCATGTTCACCTCCGGGCGGTACATGCCCGGGACCAGTGCGGTCAGCTTGCGCTTCACCTGGACCTCTCCCACCAGGCTGCCCAGCGCAATGGAGGGCAGGTTGAGGTCGCGGGCAGCAATGGAGCCTGCCTGCGGGGCCCCGGTGTCCACGCCCTGGCCGTTGAGGAAGCCGAGCCAGTCCTGGATGCCGGAGTCATAGACCAGGCCTGGATCGAGGACCCGGGTTGAATCGATGTGTCCGGCACCGCCCTGGAAGGGGTCGGTGTTGGGCGAGCCATCGGCGTTGACCAGCGGGTAGGCGGTGGTCATCATGGCGGACTTCACCATGGCGGGGGTCCACTTGGGCTGCTTGCCCAGTACCAGGGCGCCGAAGCCGGAGATGTGCGGTGCGGCCATGGACGTGCCGGACATGAACCCGAACTGGTCGCCGTGGTTGCCAATGGTGGAGACGCCGGCCAGGACGTTGACGCCCGGGGCGGAGATGTCCGGCTTCAGCAGGTCACCGCCGGAGGCGAGGGTGGGTCCGCGCGATGAGAACCCTGCAATCTGGGGTGCCGGAGCCGGGGGAAGGCCGGTCAGGTCGCCCTTGACCAGGCTGACGGTCAGCGCCGGGTTGGCTTCCAGCTTGGACTTCAGTTCCAGGCTCTTGGGCGCATTGACGTGGACCGTGGGAATGACGTGGTTGTCGGCGTCCTCCGAGCTGCTGGTGAGGTTCACCAGGATCATACCCACGCCGCCCTTGTCCTGGACCTCCTTGCTCTTGGCGGTCCGGTCCACCACTCCGCGGTCGCAGACCACAACCTTGCCGGCCACCTTGGTGGCGTCAAGGGTTCCCGGACCGCACAGGTTGGGATTTGCGGCGCCGGGAGCAGCGGCTGCAGCGGCAACCACAACAGGCTTGTCCGCCACTTCGGACTTCATGATGGAGGCGCCGCGGTACAGCGATCCGTCGGAGACCTTGACCGTGCCCTGCAGGTCGCTGGGGAAGGTGGAGGCGGCCACCGTGGTCAGCCACGGTGATGCGTGGTTCACGGTGGAGGCCGTGGGGCCGGAGTTCCCTGCAGAGGCCGAGACGAAGATTCCTGCGGCTGCGGCGTTCAGGAAGGCCAGCGCGACCGGATCGGTGGTGCTGTTGTTGTTGCCCGAAATGGAGTAGTTCAGGACGTCGACGCCGTCCTTGATGGCTGCGTCCACAGCCTCAACGGAAGCCGAGGAGTAGCACCCGCCGGTGTCCGGGTTGGTGTCCTCCCAGCAGACTTTGTAAACGGAAACTTTGGCGGCCGGGGCCACGCCCGAGCTCTTGCCGAAGCTGGCCCCGTCGATCACCTGCTCAACATTGGCGTTGCCGGCTGCCGTGGTGGCGGTGTGGGTGCCGTGGCTGCCGACGTCCACCGGGGAGATCTGCTCCTCCGGTGCCCGGTTTCCCGGCGCAACGTACTGGAGGAAGGAATCGGCGAAGTAGCGGGCGCCGATGACCTTCGAATTGCAGAGCGAGCCGTCAAAGCCTGCCCCGGTCCCCTCACCCTTTTGGCATTCGCCCTCGAACGTGGTGCCGTCCGACTTCAGCATGGCGATCTTGCCGTCAGCGGTGCGGTAGGGGACGCCCACCTGCGGGCTGCCCTGCAGCGGCTGCAGCGCTTCGCCCTGGAGGAAGGGGTTGTCCGGTGCGTAGCCTGAGTCGATGACGCCCACCACCACGCCCTTGCCGGCGTTGGCTTCTCCGCCGAACTGCTTGGCCCAGGAACCGTCGGGACCGGTGAGCTTGAGGAAGTCGGTGGTTGTGTAATCCGGCTTGTTTTCGACGTCGGGTGCCACCACCAGGACCCGGCTGTCCTTGGACAGCGCCGAGGCCTGCGCGGCGGTCAGTTCCGCGGTGAACCCGTTCAAGGCCGCGGTGTATTGCTTGGCCGGAGTGACCCCCTGGGCGGCCGCAACGTCGCGCTGCTGCTTGCGAAGGTGGGCGTCGTACGCCTTGTAGTTGGGGCTGCCGGCGTCGAGCTTCCTGCCCTGCTGGGGCTTGGTTGCACCAAGCCCGGCAGTTCCCCCTTCATATGCCGCGGCAGCGGGTCCGGCCAGCACCACGATGTACCGGCCATCCTTGAATTGACTGTCCTTTGCGCTGGAGGAAGCGTTCCCCCCGCCCTGGCCGTCAGGGGCCGCCGATGCGGGACCCACTGCCAGCGAGCTGAGGATAAGGGGCAACCCAACGGCCAGCGCGGCCGCCTTCCGGAGTCCCCCAGCCCGCGAGGGGCTCTTTCCAGTTGATTTCACGTGCAACCCTTTCACGATGTGCCGCCCAGACTTGGTGGGCGCCCCCGAACGACTGGCACTGCAGAAGGAAATTACAGGTCTTGTAATTCGCTGAGACCAGACTGTTCACAGAGTACAGACTGAGAGCAGGATATGACATAGAGCACATTTACGAATTTTTCGCTTGTCACACCGGCATGCCCGGGCAGTTCCGGGCATGAAAAAGGGCGCCCCAAAGGACGCCCCGACGATTTGCGGGCGGGAGGCCGCGTTAGTGGCGCGGAGTCCGCACCACGTCGCTGATCCACTGCCTGGTCTTTTCGTCCACAGGGCCGGCTACCCGCGTCTCGCGGGCCACCCGGTCCGCTTTTATCTTCTGAAAAACCATCCTGCCCAGGCCGGCGAACACCGCCGCGGCGACCATCGGCAACAGCACGGACTTTGAATTCTCAGCCATCCAGCAATCCTAGTGAAGGCCTCCAGGCAACTCCATAGCACCCCTGGAAGCGGAACCGGAGCTGACGTCCGGCGGCGCATCCCTCCCCCGAACCCGCCGAATACAGAGGGACGCGCCCGGGCCGGTAGAATGATAGGGCAAGCTCGCGGAGCGCCCGTCCACCATGTCCCCCGACACCCCGGTACGGCGTGAGACGGCACCACTCCGCTGCGCCCTTACCCAAGCTCACGCACAGGAGTTACCGGATGCCCCGGATCGTTGTTGACGTCATGCCCAAGCCCGAGATTCTGGACCCGCAGGGGAAGGCAATCGTTGGCGCTCTCCCCCGGCTGGGCTTCACCAGCTTCAGCTCTGTCCGCCAGGGCAAGCGCTTCGAACTGACGGTCGACGGCGAGGTGACCGAGGAAATCCTGGCCCAGGCCCGCGATGCCGCCGAGACCCTCCTCTCCAACCCGGTCATCGAGGACGTCGTCAACGTCGAGGTCGTCGAGGCCTGAGATGAGTGAACTTCCCCTTATCGGCGAAGCTGTCGCTGTCGCGGCGGAACCGCGCCTCGCCGGCGCCCGGATCGGCGTCGTTACCTTCCCTGGCACCCTGGACGACCGGGACGCTGCCCGCGCCGTCCGCCTGGCCGGCGCCACCGCCGTCGAACTTTGGCACGGCGACACCGAACTTGGTGACGTGGACGCCGTAGTCATCCCCGGCGGCTTCTCCTACGGTGACTACCTCCGGGCGGGCGCCATTGCCCGCTTCGCCCCGCTGATGTCAAAGATCATCGACGCCGCCAACAGCGACGCCAAGCTGCCGGTCCTCGGCATCTGCAACGGTTTCCAGATCCTTACCGAGTCGCACCTGCTGCCCGGTTCGATGATCAAAAACGACCACCTGAAGTTCCTCTGCCGCGACCAGGTCCTTCGCGTGGAGAACAACAACACCGCGTGGACGCTGGACTATGAGGCGGGCCAGCAAATCACCATCCCGCTGAAGAACCAGGACGGCCAGTACATCGCTGACGAGAAAACCCTGGATGCCCTTGAGGCCGAGGGCCGCGTGGTGTTCCGCTACGTGGGCTTCAACCCGAACGGCTCCCGCCGCGACATCGCCGGCATCTCCAACGCCGCCGGCAACGTGGTGGGCCTCATGCCGCACCCCGAGCATGCCGTGGAGGCGGGCTTTGGCCCCGAGTCGCTGGACGGGATCGGCGGGTCCGACACCGACGGCCTCGGTTTCTTCACCTCCGTACTGAACAAGATTGTGGGAGGCGACAAGTGACCACCGAAACCACCAAGAAGTTCAACATCGACACCGTCGAGAACGCTGCCAAGACTCCGGACACCGAACTGCCCTGGGCCGAGCTGGGCCTGAAGCAGAACGAGTTCGACGAGATCGTCAAGGTCCTGGGCCGGCGCCCCACCGGCGCCGAGCTGGCCATGTACTCCGTCATGTGGAGCGAGCACTGCTCCTACAAGTCCTCCAAGAACCACCTGCGCCAGTTCGGCCAGAAGGTCACCGAGGAAATGAAGAAGGACATGCTGGTGGGCATCGGCGAAAACGCCGGCGTGACCAACCTGGGGGACGGCTGGGCCGTGACCTTCAAGATCGAATCGCACAACTCGCCGTCGTTCGTTGAGCCCTATCAGGGTGCCGCGACCGGCATCGGCGGCATTGTCCGCGACATCATCTCCATGGGCGCCCGCCCGGTGGCCGTCATGGACCCGCTGCGCTTCGGCGCGATTGACCACCCGGACACCGCCCGCGTCATGCACGGTGCCGTGGCCGGCATCGGCGGCTATGGCAACTCCCTGGGCCTGCCGAACATCGGCGGAGAGATGGTGTTCGACTCCGTCTACCAGGGCAACCCGCTGGTCAACGCCCTGGCCGTGGGCGTCATGCGCCACGAGGACATCCGCCTGGCCAACGCGTCCGGCAAGGGCAACAAGGTGGTCCTCTTCGGTGCACGCACCGGCGGCGACGGCATCGGCGGAGCCTCCGTTCTGGCCTCCGAGTCCTTCGACGACACCAAGCCGTCCAAGCGCCCCGCCGTGCAGGTGGGCGACCCGTTTGCCGAAAAGGTGCTCATCGAGTGCTGCCTGGAGCTCTTCAAGGGCTCCCTGGTGGAAGGCATCCAGGACCTTGGCGCGGCGGGCATCTCCTGCGCCACGTCCGAGCTGGCCTCCAACGGCGACGGCGGCATGCAGGTTGAGCTGACCTCCGTCCTGCTGCGCGACCCCACGCTGACCCCGGGCGAGATCCTGATGTCCGAGTCGCAGGAACGCATGATGGCCGTGGTCACCCCCGAGAACGTGGAAGCGTTTGAGGCCGTCATGGACAAGTGGGCCGTCGAGTACTCATGGCTGGGCGAGGTGACCGACACCGGCCGCCTCATCATCACCTGGGAAGGCGACGTGATTGTCGACGTCGATCCCCGCACCGTGGCGCACGACGGCCCCGTCTACGACCGCCCGTACGCCCGTCCCGAGTGGCAGGATTCCGTCCAGGCCGACACGTTCACCGGTTCCGTCCAGGATGCTGGCCGCCCGGCCGCCCCGGCTGAGCTGGCAAAGGCCGTCACCGAACTCGTGGCATCGCCGAACATGTGCTCCAAGTCCTGGATCACCAACCAGTACGACCGCTACGTGGGCGGCAACACCTCCATGGCATTCCCCGACGACGCCGGCGTGGTCCGCGTTGACGAGGAAACCGGCCTGGGCGTGGCCCTGGCCACTGATGCCAACGGCCGCTACACCTACCTCGATCCGTACCACGGTGCACAGCTGGCGCTGGCCGAGGCCTACCGCAACGTAGCCACCGCGGGCGCCATCCCCATGGCCGTCAGCGACTGCCTGAACTTCGGCTCCCCAGAGGACCCGGATGTCATGTGGCAGTTGGCCGAAGCCATCCGGGGCCTGTCCGACGCCTGCATGGTGCTGGGCATCCCGGTCACCGGCGGCAACGTCTCGCTGTACAACCAGACGGGCACCACGCCCATCCACCCCTCCCCCGTGGTGGCGGTCCTGGGCAAGCTCGACGACGTCGCGCGGCGCACGCCGTCAGGCTGGCGCGAGGACGGGCAGGCCATCTACCTGCTGGGCACCACCGGTGCCGAGCTGGACGGTTCCGAGTGGGCCAACATGCGCGGGCACCTGGGCGGGCAGCCGCCGAAGGTGGACCTCGAGGCCGAGCGCGCCCTGGGTGAGATCCTGATCAACGCTTCCCGCGACGGGATGATCGACGCCGCGCACGACCTCTCCGAAGGCGGCCTCGCCGCTGCCCTTGTGGAGTCTTCACTGCGCTACGGTGTGGGTGCGCGGATTGCCCTGCAGGACGTCATGGACCGGGACGGCGTGGACCTGTTCACGGCGCTCTTCTCCGAGTCGCAGGGCCGCGCCATCGTGGGCGTCCCGCGTTCCGAGGAAGTCCGCTTCACCGACATGTGCACCGCCCGCGGTTTCGCCCACACCCGCATCGGTGTGGTGGACGCAGCCAGCGGTGCCCTGGAGATCAACGGCGTGGAGAGCCTGTCCCTCGACGCCCTCCGCGAAGCCCACGAGGGGACCCTGCCGAAGTACTTCGGCTAGTCTTCCCCACCATCGATTGCTCCGTACTTGTCGTTTTGAACCGTCAGAACGACAAGTACGGTGGGCCCCCGCCGGCGAGGGGCCCGGCCTGAGCTTGCGAAGGCTGGGAGCCGGTGGGGACAATCGTTTTTAAGAACCCCTCCGCCAGCCGGCCTGAACCAGGGCAACAAGTACCTTGGCCGCGGCCGGCTTGGCGTCGTTGAGCATATGACGCTTTGAAATCATGACTTCCGTCCATCCCAGGGCCGCGTACCGTTCTGAGCGCGCTATGTCCCTGGCGATCTGGCCTTCCTCGCCGTGGTGCTCGCCCTCGTACTCAATGCCGATCTTGTATTTGCGGTAAGACAGGTCAGGTTCATGGTGCCTGGCGCCGTCCCCACTGATAATCGGAACGTTCAGCTCGGGTTCGGGCAGGCCCGCGCGGACGATGGCGAGCCGGAGCATCGTTTCCTGGGGCGAATCCGATCCGACCCGGATGAGTTCCAGGGCCTCCTTCGCCTTCCGGAGCCCCCGCTTTCCCCGGTGCCTGTCAATCGTTCGCTGCAGGTCCCTTATGCTGCACAGTGGCATGTCCCGGTCCTCAAACCCGGGCCTGGGTACGCGGACGCAGTGGTCCCCCATGGCCACGATTTCGTCGACGGACAGCAGCTCAGCCATATCCAGCCAGGTTCGCGCCCGCGTCGTCACCGGAATCCCGTTAATTTTCATGACTTCGTCCTCATACAGCTTCATCCGGTGCACGATGACGTGGGGCCTGTCCAGGTGGGCGGCGCCCTCCGGACGGATGAGGTGGTAAACGTCAAAGGCGTCGTCCTGGCGCCGCTGTGGCAGCGAATGTAGCTCCGCAGCAGTCACGTGCGAGGCTGCACACAGCTCATTGACCTCGAGGAAAGGCCGGACCCGCGTGCCCAACGGAAGCTCCGCCGTCGTTCCCTCCATCCTGATACCCCTGCCACGGTACGTTAGCGACCTGTGCCGCCAGCGGCGTGGGGAGACTCCGGCACCTGAAGCGTCAACAAGGGTGAAGGGGCGGCCCCGGAGTTCCTCCGGTAATGAGCGTGGGGTCTTCATCGGTCCATGACACCAGAACCGCGGAACCCGTGCAGAAGTTATCCACACCCTCCATCGGTTGCTCCGTACTTGTCGTTTTGAGCCGCCAAAACGACAAGTAGTCAGCAACCGATGAAGTGGGATTAATCTTCGCTGTGGAGCTCCCGCTGGCGGACGCTGAGCAGTTCAATTTCCGGGCGGCCTGCCACGAAGCGTTCGACGGCGGCCAGCACCTCCACGAGGTGCGCCCTGTCGGCTGCCACCAGGCCAACGCCAAGCTGCGTGCGCCGGTACTGGCTGTGGTCCCCCACCTCGGCGACTGAGACCTCAAAACGGCGCTTGAGCTCAGCCAGGAGCGGCCGGACCACGGAGCGTTTCTCCTTCAGGCTGTGTACGTCACCAAGGAGGATGTCGAACTCACTCCAGCCAATCCACATGGCTTCATGCTATCGACTGCTGCGTACTTGTCGTTCTGACGGGTCAAAACGACAAGTACGGAGCAATCGACGGGGGTTAGATGGTGAGTTCGCCCATGAGGTCCCAGCCTTCGCCGTCGAGCTGGCGGCTGATGATCCTGGGCGTCTCGACGAGGGCCTGGGGCATGTCAGCCATGGCCTTCTGGAAATGGTCACTGTTCACGTGGTCACCGGCGGCGTCGTCCTTGAAGGCTTCCACCAGGACATACTCGTTGGGGTCGTCCAGGCTGCGGGACCAGTCGAACCACAGGTTGCCCGGTTCTTTACGGGTGGCTTCGGTGAAATCAGCCACGAGGTCCGGCCAGCGCTCGGACCACTCGGGCTTGACCTTGAACTTGACGACGATAAAGATCACTGGGATTTTCCTTCCGCGGCGAGACTGCGTGCCCCTTCAATGTACCGGGAAGTAACGTAGCGCTGCGCCGCCCGCGTGACCGGGCCGCCTGCCGCATAGAACCAGTTGGAGGGCCTGCTGAAGGCACGGATCCTCAGCCACACCTCCCCCTGGCTGTTGATCTCCACCTCGAATGACTCCTCCCCGCGGGCGGGGTGGCCCGGCAGGGTGCCGTAACCGAAGCCGGCGGACTGCGGAACGCCGTCAGGGGCCGGCTCGTTGACCCACACCACCTGGCACGGTGCGGGCAGGCGGAAGGGCCCGACGCCGAATCCGCTCACCACGTGTGCCCCGGCCACGGCCCGCGGCGAATCAGCGCGGACCCGAAGGCCCGCCCGCCGCTGCAGTTCCCAGCCCAGGATGCCTTCTGCCACCCGCCGGTAAACGTCCAGCCCGGCGCCCAGCCGGGCTTCCTCAAGGACGCGGTCGTAACCTTCGGGCACGCTGCCCTGCTCGGTGCCGCCCACCCCCGGGTAACCGAACTTGCCGGAAAAGTGTCCCTCTTCAGTCATTGCCGCCTGCCCTCCCGAGGCGTGCCCACCCCAGTTGCTCTCGTTGCTTCCGGCTCAAGCCTGCCACCACAAGGTCGTACGAGTCCTCCACCATGTCCCGGACCATTCCGTCCGGCAGCGAGCCGTCGAGGCGGATGCCATTCCAGTGGGTTTTGTTCATATGCCAGGCGCCGGTGATCGCCGGGTGCACTGCGCGCAACTGCACGGCCAGGGCCGGTTCGCACTTCAGGTTCACGTAGAAATCGGCCTGGTCCATGGACGACAGGGCAAACAGCTTGGCCTCGTGGCGGGCCCCGCCGGCAATGTGGGCACGGACCTTGAACACCGAGGTTTCGGGCCCGAAGGGGAAATCCTCATAGGTTCCCGGGAAGGACAGGCAGATCTCCCGCAGCGCAGTTGGGTCCATAAAGGAAGCCTATAAAGCGGGCCCGCGCGGTGCTAGTGTGCAGGGATGTCACGTGACCAGGGAGCAATACCTGTTCTGGATTTGAGTTCCGCACGGCAGCCTTACGGGTCGTTCCGCCCTGAGTTTATTGAGGAGCTGCGGCACGCCACCCACGATGTGGGGTTCTTCCAGATCACCGGTTACGGCGGCCGACCGGGCCAGGCCGAAGAACTCCTGGACCTGGTCCGGCAATTCTTCAGCCTGCCGCTTGGGGAGCGGATGAAGCTGGACAACCGCCTTTCCCCGCACTTCCGCGGCTACACCCGCATGGGCACGGAGGTGACCCAGGGCCGGGCGGACGCCCGCGAGCAAATTGACTATTCGCCGGAGCGGGAACCGGTCAGGGACTATCCGGACGACCAGCCTTACTGGCTGCTGCAGGGACCCAACCTGTGGCCGGACGCGGCATTTCCCGAACTTCGGCCTGCCGCCATGGAGTGGGCCGACCTGATGTCCGGGGTGGGGATGGAGCTGCTGCGGGCCATTGCTGTTTCCCTGCAGTTGCCGGAGGATTACTTCGACGAGCCTTTCCGCGATTCACCTGCATGGATGGGCAAGCTGGTGCATTACGTGGGCGGGGTGGTGGAGGCCGCCGGCGACCAGGGCGTGGGCTCACACGCGGACTACGGCTTCGTGACCCTCCTGCTGCAGGACGAGGTGGGCGGCCTTGAAGTACTGCCGCCCGGTACCACCGAGTGGCTGCCAGTGGAACCCCTCCCCGGAGCGCTGGTGGTAAACCTTGGCGAGATGCTGGAAGTGGCCACCGAGGGGTACCTGGCGGCGACCGTCCATCGCGTGCAGGCGCCCCCGCCCGGTGTTGATCGCTACTCGGTGCCGTTCTTTTGGTCGCCACGGCTGGACGCGGTCATTGAACCCGTGCCGCTGGCTCCTGACCTGAAGGCGGCTGCCAGGGGAATCACCGATGACCCCGCCAACCCGCTCCTGGCTTCCTTCGGCATGAACATGCTCAAGGGCCGGATGCGCGCCCACCCGGACGTCACGGAACGGCACTATCCGCAGTTGCTCAAGCGCTCCAGTTGACGGCGCCCTAAAGGTTGTACTTCCACGCGAGCTGGGCGGGGCACGCGTTCATCACCACGTCCAGCCCTGCAGCCTTGGCGCGCTCCGCGGCAGCCTCGTCGATGACGCCCAGCTGCAGCCACACAGCTTTGGCCCCCACGGCAATGGCCTGGTCAACCACGCTGCCTACCTTCTGCGAGTTCACAAAGCAATCGACGACGTCGATGGGCCGCTTTTCGGCGGGAATGTCACCGAGGGTGCGGTACCCGGTTTCGCCGTGGACAGCGTCGCCGGGCAGGTTGACGGGGATGATCTCCATGCCCAGCCGGTCGCGGACGAACAGCGAGACATCATAGGCGGCACGCCATTCATTGGTGGTCAAACCCACGATGGCCCAACGCCCCTTGGTTCGCATGAGGCGTTCAATGACTGCAGGATCGTTCGTGTGGCCCATGGGATTAGCCTACGCTCCACTTTGACTGGGCAGCGGCGTCGAATAAAAGACCGATAATTGCTTACCGATTCCTCCGTGAACGAATATTACGCGCCGCGCGCGAGAGTTTGCTCTCGGAGATTCATTACGGTGTAGTGGTGCTTGACCATCCCGAGCGGCCGAGAGACCTGGATCGATGACGCCGCAGCAACCCTGGTCGCCGGACGCTCCCCAACGGCCCCGGCGATAGCAAGGATTGCAGCCGTGGGTACCGGAACTGACCACTCCGGCGAAGGCTGCCTCCGTAGGGTGCTACTGCCAGGACCGATGGAGTGATCCTATGACCGCAGTTTTGTCGCCCCTTCCTGCCGGAGCGAACCCCGCCCACGCGCCTGCCCTCCCCGTATCCTTTCGGAACCTGCGCCGCACGTTCGGAGCCGGCCCCGCAGCCCATACCGTCCTCCGCGATGTGACCTTCCATGTGGCGGCAGGGGAAGTGCTGGCCATCCTGGGACCGTCCGGCTGCGGAAAGTCCACGCTCCTGCGCGCCACGGCCGGCTTGGACTTCCCGAGCGCCGGTTCCGTGGTGATCGAGGACACCCCGGTGCACGGCATCGATCCCCGCTGCGCCTTCGCCTTCCAGGAACCCCGGCTGCTGCCCTGGCACACACTGCAGGCCAACGTGGCCATCGGCCTTCCCACCGGATGCAGCGCGAAGGAGGGGAAGGCCAAGGTGGCCCGCCTCCTGGAACTGGTGGGGCTTGAGAAATTCGCCAAGCACCGCCCGCGCGAGGTATCCGGCGGCATGGCGCAGCGCGCGTCCCTGGCCAGGGCACTGGCCCGCAATCCCGGCGTCCTGCTGCTCGATGAACCCTTCGGCGCCTTGGATGCCCTCACCCGGATCAAGATGCAGGACCTGCTCCTGGACATCCACCGCCAAGAACCCACCACCGTCCTGCTGGTCACCCACGACGTGGACGAGGCCCTGCAGCTCGCCGACCGCATCATCGTCCTCGGCCCCGACGCCGCCGGGCAGGGTGCGACCATCGTCAGGACCGTCGAGGTGCCCGGCAGCCGGCCACGCGAACGCGCCTCAGCCGAACTCGCCCTCATGCGCAGCTCGCTCCTGGAAACGCTGGGCGTCGACGGGCACTAGGCGCTTCTGACCCCGCCAAAACCCACACTCACCCGGGTTGCCCCGCGACGCCGTCGCGCTTTACCGCCTTGGCAGGCACCGCCTGGCCAACCCAGTTCCGCACCATCTATTTCCGCACCGTTCCATCACCCGCCTCCAAAGGAAACCAATGCCGCACGCATCGCCCATCTCCCGCCGTTCAGTCCTTGGCGCAGCAGCCCTTGCCGTCTCCACGGTCCTGGCACTCACCGGATGCGTTGCAGGTGAAGGTTCCTCCGGCAGTGCCGCCGCGGCCGGCAGCAGCAAGGGCGGTGGAACCCTGAATATCGACTTCGCCACCTACAACCCGCTGAGCCTGGTGATCAAGAAGCAGGGGTGGCTCGAGGCCAGCCTCAAGGACCAGGGCGTCACCGTGAACTGGGTGCAGTCCGCGGGGTCCAACAAAGCCAACGAGGCGCTGCGTTCCGGGGCCATCGACGTCGGATCCACCGCCGGATCCGCGGCTCTCCTGGCACGGGCCAACGGTTCGGAAATCAAGACCATCGACATTTTCTCGCAGCCGGAGTGGGCAGCCCTGGTGGCACCGGCCGGCTCGGACATCAAGTCCGTGGCCGACCTCAAGGGCAAGTCCGTGGCCGCTACCAAGGGCACCGACCCCTACTTCTTCCTCCTGCAGGCACTGGAACAGGCCGGACTGAAGCCCGGGGACGTGACCGTCCAGAACCTGCAGCACGCCGACGGCCGGACCGCCTTGGAGAATGGCTCGGTCCAGGCCTGGTCCGGGCTGGACCCGATCATGGCAGGGGCGGAGCAGAAGGGCGCCAAGCTCTTCTACCGCAACCTGGACTTCAACACCTACGGCTTCCTCAACGCCACCGAATCCTTCCTGAAAAACAAGCCTGAACTGGCCCAGGCCGTGGTGAACGCCTATGAAAAGGCCCGTGCCTGGGCAGCGCAGAACCCGGATCAGACCGCCCAGATCCTGGCAGACGTAGCCGGCCTGGACCTTTCCGTGGCCAAGACCGTGGTCCTGGAGCGGAGCAACCTGGACGTCAACCCGGCACCGGGTGACGCCCAGCGCAAAGTATTGGAGAAGATCGGCCCCACCTTCGTGGAAACCGGCGACGTCAAGACGCAGAAGCAGATTGACGACGCCGTAGCCTCCCTTCTCGACGACTCGCTGGTGAAGAAGGCTGATCCATCAGCCATCAAGGCCTCCTGATGAGCTACCCAGGAGAGCCCCACACCACCGGCGCAAGTGTTGCGGATGGGCGTGCTGCAGCCGCCACCGCAACCGCGGCAGACGCCGCCCAGACGGGTGCCGGCACGGCACCCGCTCCGGCACCGGGATGGTCTCCCGCCGGAGTCCGTTCCAGGAACTGGGCGCGTCTGCCCCTTGGCCTGATCATTCCGGCAGCCCTGCTGGCAGCGTGGCAGCTCGCCTCCACCAGCGGGATGTTCACCGTAGTCCAGCTCCCCCCGCCGGCCATGGTGCTGTCCGCTGCCGGCGAGCTCGTGGACCGTGGCGAACTGGGAACGCACATCGCCATCTCCACCCAGCGGGTCCTCATCGGATTCCTGGTGGGCGCGGCCCTGGGCCTGGTCCTCGGCGCAACCGTGGGGCTGTCCAAACTCGCCGACGCCCTGCTGGCACCCACTATCGGCGCCCTCCGGGCAGTGCCGTCCCTCGCCTGGGTGCCGCTGCTGATCCTGTGGATGAAGATTGGCGAGGACTCGAAGGTCACGCTCATCATCATCGGCGCCTTCTTCCCGGTCTTCACCACCGTCTCCCTGGCGCTGCGGCACGTGGACCGCAACCTGGTGGAAGCCGCCCGTGCCTTCGGCCTCAAGGGGATCCGGCTGCTGACCACCGTGCAGCTGCCCGCCGTCGTCCCTGCCGTGTTTTCCGGTCTGCGCCTGGCCCTCGCCCAGGCCTGGCTGTTCCTGGTGGCAGCCGAGCTCATCGCGTCCTCCATGGGCCTGGGCTTCCTGCTGATTGACTCCCAAAACAACGGCCGCACGGACCGGCTTCTCCTGGCCATCGTGATGCTGGCAGTGATTGGAAAAATTACCGACGCCCTGCTGGGCCTGGCCGAAAAATGGGCGGTGAAACGATGGGCTTGAGCACCACCGAAACGTTGGACCTGAACGCGGGGGTACACCCGGACAACGTTGCCTTTTGGGAGCAGCAGGCGCTGCGCCTCGACTGGGACACCCCCTGGGACACCGCGCACCGCTGGATCCCGGCAGACGCTGAGGCGGGCCGCGGCCCGGGCATCACCTGGTTCGAGGGCGGCAAACTGAACGTGGCCGTAAACTGCGTGGACCGGCACGTCGCTGCCGGGCGCGGCAACAAGGTGGCCCTCCACTTCGAAGGTGAGCCCGGCGACCGCCGCTCCATCACCTACGCGGAGCTCCAGCGCGAGGTATCCAAGGCGGCCAACGCCCTCCTGGCACTGGGCATCACCAAGGGTGACCGGGTGGTCATCTACCTTCCGGTCATCCCCGAAACCATCATCATCACCCTCGCCGTGGCGCGGATCGGCGCCATCCACTCGCTGGTGTTTGGCGGCTTCTCCGCCGAGGCGCTGAAGTTCCGGGTGGAGGACACCCGCGCCAAGCTGCTGGTGACCACGGACGGCCAGTTCCGCCGCGGCGTCGCCGTTCACGTCAAGGACAACGCCGACGCGGCCGTCGCCGGCGAGAACGCCATTGAGCACGTCCTGGTGGTCAACCGCACCACCCCGGCAGCCGAACTGGCAACCGTCCCCATGACGGAAGGCCGCGACGTGTGGTGGCACGACGTCGTCGACACCGCCGCGGATGTCCACGAGCCGGAGACGTTCGACGCCGAGACACCGCTGTTCATCATGTACACCTCCGGCACCACCGGCAAGCCCAAGGGCCTGGTGCACACCTCCGGCGGCTACCTCACGCAGGCCTCGTGGAGCTTCGAGCATCTGTTCAGCAACCCGGATCCGGCACTGCGGGACCGGGACGTGCACTGGTGCACCGCCGACCTTGCCTGGGTCACGGCCCACACCTACGAAATCTACGGCCCGCTCTCCAACGGCGTCACCCAGGTGATCTTCGAGGGTACGCCCAACACCCCGCACCCGGGCCGGCACTTCGAGATCATCGAACGCTACGGCGTGACGCAGTACTACACCGCGCCCACACTGGTCCGGTCCCTCATGGGCTGGTTCCCGGAAGGCGTTCCGGACACCTACGACCTGTCCTCCATCCGCCTGCTGGGCACCGTGGGCGAGGCCGTCAACCCCGAGGCGTGGCGCTGGCTGCGGGAGAACGTGGGCGCCGGCACCGCTCCCATGGTGGACACATGGTGGCAGTCAGAGACCGGCGCCACCATCCTTTCCCCCGCCCCCACGGACACCAGCTTCAAGCCGGGCTGCGCGGCACGCCCGCTGCCCGGCGTCAGCACCAGGATCGTGGACGACGGCGGCACCACCGTTGCGCCCGGAGTCCAGGGAAACATCGTGGTCGACTCCCCCGGGCCCGCCATCGCGCGCACGGTCTGGGGAAACCCCCGGCGCTACTTCGACTCCTACTGGAGCAAGTACGCGGACCAGGGCTGGTTCCTGGCCGGCGACGGCGCCAAATACGATTCCGACGGCGACATCTGGATCCTGGGCCGGGTGGATGACACCCTCAACGTGTCAGGCCACCTGCTCTCCACCATCGAGATCGAGTCCGCCCTGGTCTCGCATCCTGACGTGGTGGAAGCCGGCGTCTGCCCGGTGGCGGACCCGAAAACGGGGCACGCCGTCGTCGCGTTCGTGGTGCTGAAGGCCGGGTCCCCGGCTGACTGTGCCGAAGCCCTCCGCAACCACGTCGCCAAGGAGATCGGCCCCATCGCCAAGCCGCGCGACGTCGTCGTGGTCCCTGACGTTCCCAAGACCCGCAGCGGCAAGATCATGCGCCGGCTGCTCACCCAACTGTTCGAAGGAACACCCCTGGGCGACACTACCTCACTCCAGAACGAGCCGGCCATTGCCGGCATTCAGGAAGTCCTGCACCAGCGGGCCCTACCGAAGGAAGAATCATGACAGACATCAGCAACGTCGCACGTCTCTCCGAGCCCCTCAAGTTCGCCTACTGGGTACCCAACGTCTCCGGAGGCCTGGTGGTATCCACCATCGAGCAGCGCACCGGCTGGGACTTCGACTACAACAAGAAGCTGGCGCGCATCGCGGAGGAGTCCGGCTTCGAGTACGCGCTGACCCAGACCCGGTACGCCGCCTCCTACGGGGCGGACAAGCAGCACGAGGCAACCTCGTTCAGCCTGGCCCTGCTGGCTGCCACCGAGCGGCTCAAGGTGATCGCCGCGGTCCACCCCGGCATGTGGCACCCCGGCGTGCTGGCGAAGTACATCATCACCGCGGACCACATCTCCAACGGCCGCGCCGCGGTGAACATCGTCTCCGGCTGGCTGAAGAGCGAGTTCACCAACTTCGGCTTGGAGTGGCTGGAGCACGACGAACGCTACGTCCGCACCGAGGAATTCATCAACGTGCTGCGCGGCCTGTGGACCGAGCAGGAGTACAGCCAGTCCGGCAAGTACTACAACATCACCGACTTCACCCTGAACCCCGGCCCGGTGGACGTTCCGGGCCGCGCCCACCCGGAGATCTTCTTCGGCGGCAACTCGACCGCGGCCCAGGCCACCGCGGGCCGCGTGGCTGACTGGTACTTCTCCAACGGCAAGGACCTGGAGGGCTTCAAGGAGAACATCGCCGGCGTCGTCGCCTCGGCCGGTGAAGCCCGCCGCGGCACACCGGGCCAGCTGGCCGCTCCCCGGTTCGGACTGAATGGCTTCGTCATCGCCCGCGACTCCGAGAAGGAAGCACGGGACACCCTGCGCGAGATCGTGGAGAAGGCACATAAGCCGGCCGTCCAGGGCTTCCGCGACGCCGTCCAGGAAGCCGGTGCTTCCACCAAAGACGGCAAGGGCATGTGGGCCGACTCCACGTTCGAGGACCTGATCCAGTACAACGACGGCTTCAAGACCCAGCTGATCGGCACCCCGGAGCAGATCGCCGAAAGGATCGTTGGATACAAGAAGATCGGCGTGAACCTGTTCCTCACCTGCTACCTGCACTTCCAAGAGGAGGTGGCGGCGTTCGGCCGGGACATCCTCCCGATTGTCCGCGAACTGGAGGCCGACCTGGCCCGCAAGAACGGCACCGAGCTCGTCCCCACCCCGGCCGCCGAGGCGGTGGCTGTCTGATGGCTGAACGTACCTTCGGTTTCCGCACCCGCGCCCTGCACGCGGGCGGCACCCCCGACGCCGAGCACGGCGCCCGTGCCGTCCCCATCTACCAAACCACGTCCTTCGTCTTCAAGGACACCAACGATGCCGCCAACCTGTTCGCCCTGCAGAAGTACGGCAACATCTACTCCCGCATCGGCAACCCCACGGTGGCGGCGTTTGAGGAGCGCATCGCCTCCCTGGAAGGCGGCATCGGAGCGGTTGCGACGTCGTCCGGCATGGCTGCCGAATTCATCACCTTCGCTGCCCTGACCCAGGCGGGAGACCACATCGTGGCAGCCTCCCAGCTGTACGGCGGCACGGTGACCCAGCTGGACGTGACCCTCCGCCGGTTCGGCGTTGACACCACCTTCGTCCCCGGCACGGACCCCGCAGACTACGCCGCGGCGGTCCAGGACAACACCAAAGCGATCTTCGTGGAGGCGGTGGCCAACCCGTCGTCGGAGGTCCAGGACCTTGCGGCGCTGGCAAAGGTGGCGCACGACGCCGGCATCCCCCTGGTGGTCGACGCCACCTTGAGCACGCCGTACCTCGTGCGGCCCATCGAACACGGCGCCGATATCGTGATCCACTCCGCCACCAAGTTCCTGGGCGGCCATGGCACCACGCTGGGCGGCGTGGTGGTGGAAAGCGGCCGGTTTAACTGGGGCAACGGCAAGTTCCCCACCATGACCGAGCCGGTGGCTTCCTACGGCAACGTCTCCTGGTGGGGCAACTTCGGCGAGTACGGCTTCCTTACCAAGCTCCGCTCTGAACAGCTGCGGGACATTGGCCCGGCCCTTTCGCCGCAGTCCGCGTTCCAGCTGCTCCAGGGTGTTGAAACCCTGCCGCAGCGGCTTGACGAGCACCTGAAGAACGCACAGGCCGTGGCCGAATGGTTGGAAAACGATGACCGGGTGGCCTACGTCAACTACTCCGGCCTGCCGTCGCACCCGCACTTCGAACGGGCACGCAAGTACCTGCCGCAGGGCCCCGGCTCGGTGTTCTCCTTCGGGGTCAAGGGCGGGCGCGCTGCCGGCCAGAAGTTCATCGAGTCCCTGCAGCTGGCATCGCACCTGGCAAACGTGGGCGACTCCCGGACCTTGGTGATCCACCCCGGCTCCACCACCCATCAGCAGCTCAGTGCGGCACAGCTGGAGTCGGCGGGTGTGCCGGAGGACCTGGTCCGCATCTCGGTTGGCCTCGAGGATATTGAGGACATCCTGTGGGACCTGGACCAGGCGCTCACAGAGGCGTCCAAAGCAGTGCCCGGAGCCGTCCCTGAAGAATCCGCAGAAGCCTGCACGATCGGAGCAACCGCATGAGCACCGCCCAACGTACCTGGACTGGCCCGTCCGCGCCGGAGCGGCTCTCCCTGCTCCGGCAGGCGAAGTCCATTGCGATTGTTGGAGCGTCGGACAAGCCGTCGCGCGCCAGCTATTTCGTGGCCACCTACCTGCTGTCCTCCACGCGCTACAAGGTGTACTTCGTCAACCCGGTGGTCAAGGAGATCCTGGGCCAGCCCACCTACGCCTCGCTGGCGGACCTTCCGGAACGCCCGGACATTGTCGACGTGTTCCGCAAGCATGACGACCTTCCCGGTGTCCTTGACGAGGCGGTGGCCGCGGGCGCCAAGACGCTCTGGCTTCAGCTGGGCTCATGGCATGAAGGCGTGGCAGCAGCCGCGGAAGCCGCGGGGCTCAATGTGGTTATGGACCGCTGCGTGAAGATCGAGCACGCGCGCTTCCATGGCGGACTTCACCTGGCCGGTTTCGATACCGGCGTGGTTTCCTCCAAGCGCCAGGTCCTGGCCTAACGCTTCCGCTCGAATAACGAAAGCGGGCCCGTTGGCACGGGCCCGCTTTCGTCTTAAGGGCTATTTGGACGGGGAGGCGCCCTTCTGCGCGTTGCCCGGGCTTCCGCCTTGTGTCTGGCTTTGGGGCTGGCCCTGCCCCGCATTGCCCGTGGAGCCTCCCGGCTTCTGCGCGCCGGCACCCGTTGTGCCTGGAGCCCCGGCTGGAGTGCCGGCCGACGGCGGGTCGGCCTTCGCCGCTCCCTGCGCGCCCGGTGCCGCCGGAACTACATCTCCGGCCGGTCCGGCCGTGTCCTTGGCGCTGCCGGACCCATTGCCCTGTGCAGGTGCCCCGGATGCGCCGTTGCCCCCGGTCGCCCCGCACTTCGCTGGACCGGTTTCGGCGTCGTGCCGCAACGGGGCGGTGCATGGCGGGAAGTTTCCGGACAGGCCTGCAGCACCCCGCAGGAACCGGGAGGCAAGATTCGTGGCATCGGCGGCCCCGCCGGGAGCAGCGGTCGAAGCGGGTTCACCGTCTTCCGCCACTTCAGGGGCGCGGTAACCTGCCCGCATGCCCCCGGCACCTTCCCCGGCGGCGGACGCGTCCGCGGCCGGCCGGCTCCACGGCGCCCACTCCTCCAGCAGTTGCCCAATGGCGTTGCCCTCAGGAGCAGTGGTGCTGGCAGCAACTCCGCCGACGCCCAGTCCCATCCCGGCCACCAGCACCAGGCCCAGCGCGGTGGGGCGGTGGCGGCGGCGACGGCGTCGGGCGAGTTCATCCTGCGGCTGGTCACCAGGCTGCTCCTGCGTCCGGCCTGGTTGCTCTGCGGTCGGCTCACCTGCATCAGGCACTCCAGCCGTTGGCGGCACACCGGCAGCAAGCAATGCGGCCAGCTCCCCGGTGGGAGCGGGTACGCGCAGCGATGCCAGGGTGCCGAGGGAGAGCAGGGCGTCACGGAGTTCCGCGTCCTGGCCGCAGCCTGCGTCCTGGAGCATGCCATCCACCAGGGTGGCGAGGTTATCCGAGGCGGATGTCATGGCGTGAGATACTCCTTCACTGCCCTAAGTTCCCGGAGTTTGAGCAAGGCGCGCCGCTGGAGTTGTTTCACCGCACCGGCGCTCTTATCCATGGTTTCCGCTGTCTGTTCTATGGAAAGGCCGCCCACCAGCCGGAGCGACAACACTTCCCGCTGGTCCTGGGGCAGTCCGTCCAGCAACCCAAGGACCTCCCGGGGCGAGATGCGCTGCAGGGCTTCCTTCTCCGCAGAGGTGTCTTCGCGCTGGTCGAGTTCGGGCTCGAAGGACAGCTTGGCGGGAGTACGGCTTTGGCGGCGGTGGTCATCCACCATCCGGGCATGGGCCACGGAAAAGATGAATGTCTTGAGCCCGGCTTCTCCTCCATGGACGGTGTCAAGCCTGGGCAGCACCGAAAGGAACACTTCCTGCATGGCGGCCTCCGGATCCTCGACTCCCCGGGCCGTGAGATAGCCCAGTACCTGTGATGCGTATGTCCTGTACACGAGGCTGAAGGCAGCGGTACTGGAAACTGGCCGCTCCGGAGCCTCGTCTGTGTGTGCATCGGTCACTGACGTAGTGCTTTCCGTCAAAGAGGGTGTTGGCAAGGCAAGCGCTCAGTACATCCGGAACGCTGGCCCCCACTCTACCCTCCGGTAACCACCCTGCCGGAACGCCACGGTGCCCGGGACGGGCCGGTGCTGGGAAGCTACCCACGGGGAAAGATAAAAGAGCCGGTCTGGAACGTGATGGGGGACAGGTTCCAGACCGGCACTTCATAGGGGTAATCGCCAACGCTGCCGGAAGGGTTACGCGTTTTCAAAAAAACTTCCAAAAGTTTTTTCAGCGGGCTGCTGCCCTGGTCCACCGAGGGGAAGTGGCCTGCCGCCGGGGCGACTTGGCCAGCGCAAATGCGTGCAGCCTGACGGGCATGCGCGCTTCGCCGCAGACGGGTACGACGGCGGCCGGCGGCTCCGCGGCCCTGGCGGCGGCTTCCGCGGCCCTGGCGGCGGCTTCCGCAGCGGGCGGGGTTCCGGGACGGGTTACGGCTCCCGTGGGGCACAGGTCGGTGACCAGGCCGGTGCCGGCACATTCGCGTACCGCGGCGATCCCGGCTGCCACCGATGCTTTATCTTCGTAGGGACCGGAGACCGCGATTACTCCCCCGTCAGGGGCCAGGAGCCGGAACCGGAAGAACGAATCAGCGTCGACGAATGCTTCGAATTTTCCGGCCATGTCAGTCCTTCCTTGGGCACCAGGGGGTACTACCGAGTGTGGCGGCCGCGCCAACCGCCTCACAAGACCGGCGGCGTTAAGCCTTTGTAAATTGCTTCCACCCCAGTCCCAAAGCAAACGGCAGGCCACCCGCAAAGGTGGCCTGCCGCCGTCGTCATCCTGCGCTCGAAGCGCAGGTTAGTCGTTGATGAGGTCGTTCACCACGATGGTCTGGTCCCGGTCCGGCCCTACGCCGATGGCGGAGAAGCGGGTGCCGGAGAGCTTTTCCAGTGCCAGCACGTAGTTCCGGGCGTTCTCCGGCAAGTCCGCAAGGGTGCGGGCACCGGTGATGTCCTCGGTCCAGCCGTCAAAGTACTCAAAGATCGGCTTGGCGTGGTGGAACTCCGTCTGCGTCATGGGCATCTCGTCGTGGCGGACACCGTCAACGTCGTAGGCCACGCACACGGGGATCTGTTCGATGCCGGTGAGCACGTCCAGTTTGGTCACGAAGTAGTCCGTGAAGCCGTTGACGCGGGAAGCGTGACGGGCCAGGACTGCGTCATACCAGCCGCAGCGGCGCGGCCGGCCCGTGTTGACGCCGAACTCACCGCCGGTCTTCTGCAGGTACATGCCCATCTCGTCGAAGAGTTCCGTGGGGAACGGGCCGGCGCCAACGCGGGTGGTGTAGGCCTTGATGATGCCGATGGAGCGCGAGATCCGGGTGGGGCCAATGCCGGAGCCCACCGACGCGCCGCCGGCGGTGGGGTTGGAGGAGGTCACGAACGGGTAGGTGCCATGGTCCACGTCCAGGAAGGTGGCCTGGCCGCCCTCCATCAGCACCACTTTCCCTTCGTCCAGGGCGGAGTTCAGGACCAGGGTGCTGTCGATGACCAGCGGGCGGAGCCGCTCAGCATAGGACAGGAAGTACTCCACGATCTCGTCCACCACCACGCTGCGGCGGTTGTAGACCTTGACCAGGAGTTCGTTCTTCTGGCGCAGCGAGCCTTCCACCTTCTGGCGGAGGATGGATTCGTCAAAGACGTCCTGGACCCGGATGCCCAGCCGCGCCACCTTGTCCATGTAAGCGGGGCCAATGCCACGGCCGGTGGTGCCGATGGCACGCTTGCCGAGGAAACGCTCGGTCACCTTGTCCAGGACCTGGTGGTACGGGGCTACCAGGTGGGCGTTGGCGGAGACCCGCAGCTTGGAGGTGTCGGCGCCGCGGGCCTGCAGGCCGTCGATTTCCTGGAATAGGGCCTCGAGGTTCACCACGCAGCCGTTGCCGATGATGGGAACGGCATTGGGGCTGAGGATGCCCGCCGGCAGCAGTTTGAGTTCGTACTTTTCACCGCCCACGACGACGGTGTGCCCTGCGTTGTTGCCGCCGTTGGGCTTGACGACGTAGTCAACACGGCCGCCCAGCAAATCGGTGGCCTTGCCTTTTCCTTCGTCGCCCCACTGGGCTCCTACGATCACAATTGCTGGCATGGGATCCTCCCCCATTCGTTCGGGCTGCCCGGGTCCGGCCACCAGGTGGCAGGCCCATGCAGCGCCGTTCATGAGAATGCCCCGAACATACCGGCCTTCGCGCGGCCGCAGCGCGGCACGGCGAAGGAAGAGTCCCGGGGCTCTTACCACCCAAGTTTAGCCGATGGGGCACTTTGTCCATTGTTGGCCCGCCGCGGCCCGTCATGCGGGAAGAGCCGCGGCAGCCCTGGTCAGAACCGCCGCGGCGAGCCGGTGCTGCTACTCGTCTTCCGCCTCCCCTGCAGGCCGGGACGTCTGCTCGGCGAGCGTGTCCCAGAAGGAGGTGTCGGCGTCGGCAATTGAACCGTCCGCAATGGCGGCGGCGGTGGACGTCAGCGTGGTGACCGTCTGCTTGATCAGGTAGCCGTTGCTGCGCTGGCCCAACGCGTAGCCGTCCAGGTAGTGGTCGGACATGCCGCGCATCTCGAAGAGCAAAGTTGCGATGCCGTATTCCACGGAGATGCCGTTGCGGCTGATTGTCTCGGCGCTGCCGCCCTGGTACTTGCCCAGGTGGCCCCAGCCGGTGGAGTCGACGCTGTTGAAGACCACGGCGCCCAGCTGCTTCGACTTTTCGACGACGGCGGGATCTGCGTTGGGGGTGGTGGGGTACAGGATGGAGCCGGAGACCAGCTTGCCGTCACGCTCAGCGCGGGTGCCCTGGTGGTGCAGGTCAATCATGTAGTCGATCCGGTACTTGCGCATCACGTTGTTGTGCAGCGCCTGGGTCTCCGGCTGGATCTTGGCCACGTGGTCGCGGTTCAGGTCCACACCCTCGGCGTTGTAGCGGGTGAGATGCCGGTCCCCCTTGGCGAGGTAGTTGTCCAGGGAGAAGTTCACGTCCCCCATGGCGCCGTCCGCGTTGAGCATGGGCAGCACCAGGATGTTCACGCCCTTGAGGATGTCCGCCGATTTGCCGGTACCCAGGTGCTTGATGAACTCCATGGCCCCCTCGGTGGTGAGCTGTTCGTTGCCGTGCTGCTGCGTCAGGTAGAGGATGGTGGGCTTGGCCGGGTCCGAGATGTACTTGACCAGGTGGATGTCCCGGCCCTTCACGGTCTGGCCGATGACTTCCAGTTCCATGGCGGGCTGCTTGGCATCCTGGTCCTTCAGGAAGGAAACCATCTGGTCATAGGTGGCCAGTTTTGTCGTGGTGATCTGGCCGTTGCCGTCGTAGCCGGGGCCTTCGCCCACCGCGTTCGCCAGCGGAGCCGGTCCCGCCACGACGGCCAGCGCCAAGGCGCCGGAAAGGGCAAGGTTCCTGAAGGTTGCCAGGGATTTATTCACGGTGGATGACCTCTTCTTTGAGTGCGGTGGTTCTTGGGTGCAGTGGGTGCGCAGCCGCCATGTTCCCCATTTCGGCTGTGACAAAGAGCCAACCAAGCTGGACAGAATCTGTCAATACGCTGGACGAAACCTGTAAGCATGCCAAGAGGACAGCAGGGGTGAGATCAGGCCTACTGGCGCGACACAAAGCGGACCGGACTTGCCCGCGCGCAGCGGTGTCGATTTAGGTGGGAGGGAACCATCCGGAGCGGCCGAGAGACCTGGCTCGATGACGCCGCAGCAACCACGGTCCAGCAGGAGCCCTGCTGGTCGAAGGTGCTACTGCCAGGACCGATGGAAAGGAAGATTCCAGCATGTCCCTGAACACCGACCACATCCGCGTCACCCACGCCGGTTCCCTGCCCCGCACCCCGGAACTCATCGCAGCCAATGCGGCCAAGGAAGCCGACGGCATCACCCCGGAATTCCTTGATCTCCTTGAGGCCTCGGTGGCGGACATTGTCCAGCGCCAAAAAGACCTGGGCGTCGACATCGCCAACGACGGCGAGTACGGCCACACCATGTCCAGTTCCGTGGACTACGGTGCCTGGTGGAACTACTCGTTCTCCCGACTCGGCGGCCTGGAACCGACCAACGTGGACCGCTGGGCCGACTCGCAGGTGCACCGCTCCTCGCCGGGCCACATCGTCCTGACCTCCTTCCCGGACCGCCGCGACCGGCAAAAGTTCAACGAGGCCTATAACGACCCGTCCTCGGGCATCCTCTCGCACCGCAAGTCGGTCACCCAGCCCAAGATCGCCGGGCCGCTGACCTACACGGGCCAGGACCTTGTAGCGTCGGACATCAGGAACCTGAAGACCGGGCTCGCCGCCGCGGGCCTCTCCGACGGTTTCGTGGCCTCGCTCTCCCCCGGCTCCTGCGCCCGGGTGGCCAACGAGTACTACAAAACGGACGAGGAACTGGTCTACGCCTGCGCCGACGCCATGCGGGAGGAATACAAGGCGATCATCGACGCCGGCCTCACCGTGCAGCTCGATGACCCGTCCCTGGCCGAGAGCTGGGACCAAATCAACCCCGAGCCCTCCCTGGAGGACTACCTGAAGTTCATCCAGCTGCGCGTCGAGGCCACCAACTGGGCCCTCCGGGACCTCCCGCAGGAACAGATCCGGCTGCACGTCTGCTGGGGCTCCTGGCACGGCCCGCACACCACCGACATCCCGTTCGCGGACATCATCGGGTCCGTGCTGCAGGTCAACGCCGGCGCCTACTCCTTCGAGGCCGCCAACGTGCGCCACGAACACGAATGGCGGGTCTGGGAGGACACCAAACTCCCGGAAGGCAAGGTGATCATTCCGGGCGTCGTATCGCATGCCACCAATGTGGTGGAGCACCCGGACCTGGTGGCGGACCGCATTGTCCGCTTTGCCGACGTCGTGGGCAGGGAAAACGTCATTGCCTCCACTGACTGCGGCCTGGGCGGCAGGGTCCACCCGCAGATCGCCTTTGCCAAGCTGGAAGCACTGGGCGAGGGCGCCCGCCGCGCCACCAGGCGCCTCTGGTAAACGGCCGGCCGTGCCGCCGCGCCGGCTGTTCCTTCCATCACCGGAATGGGACAGCCGGCGTTTCGCTTCCGGGGGCTTGCTAAACTGGACCAGGCCGGCGAGGTCCGGCCCACCCCAACCAACCGCTGCTGATGCGTCGCGCCTCCCCGCGCCCTCATCCGGCCGCGGCAGCAACGCCAATCCCCGCAGGAGAACCAGCACTTCATGACAGCCCTGGCCACCGAAACTTTCCACGAACAGCTCATGAGCCGCCGCTACGAACCCAGCGTTGCTGCCGTCAACGAGCTGTGCGATTCCCTGCAGGAGGCCAAGCCCGGAACTGTGGTCCCCTACGTCGACCCCATGCACGACGTGGAGGAATGCCGCATCATCAGCCTGTTCTCCAACATCGGCGAGGCGGACCCGTCCGGTTTCATCACCGCCGGCGACCAGGACGCCGCCACCCGGATGCTGGGGATCCAGTGGAAGCTGGGCCTGCGCCCCGAGTTCGTGATGCCGTGGAACGTCCACCCGTGGCACGTCCCCGGCGAAGCGAACGGCAAGTTCACCCCGGACCAGGTCCAGGCCGGCCTCAAGCCCCTGCTGAAGTTCCTGGCCCTGGTGCCGCGTGCATCGGTCATCGTGGCGCACGGCACTGAAGCCAACCGCCTGGCCAACCTGCTGCTGAAGACCGAGGTCCCCCTGCTGTGGCGCCGCGGCCTGAAGACCTACAAGGTGCGTTCCCTCAGCGGCCGCGCGTTCGCCGGTTCACCTGCACGCCAGGAGGAGTTCCTCGAGGACATGCGCACGGCCTACGCAGACGCCATGGCCCGCACCGGCATCGCCCGCAAGGCTTAACTGTTGGGCCCAGCCCGCAGGGTTCCCTGGCCGAGCTTGCGAGGCCAGGGTGGGTGGGGACGACGGCGGGTGGTGACTTTCATCTGAAAGTCACCACCCGCCGTCGTCATTTAAGCTCGTGGCGTTTCACTTGCCCTCGATGGCCGCTTTCGCCGTGGGGTCGGAGTCGTTGAGGAACTTCTCGATCCGCTCCGGCTCGTCAGCCTCTCCGATTGCCGAGGATGCCCGGCCCAGCGAGTAGAGGGCGCGCAGGAAGCCGCGGTTGGGCTCGTGTTCCCATGGGATAGGTCCAACGCCGCGCCAGCCGTTGCGGCGGAGCGAATCCAGGCCGCGGTGGTAGCCCACCCGCGCATAGGCGTAGGAGTCGATAGTGCGCCCCTCCGCCCACGCTTCTTCGGCCAGGATGGCCCACAGGAGCGAGGAAGTGGGGTGCTTCTCCACCAAGTCCAGCGCTTCCTGCCCGGCGTCCAACTGTCCGTACACGTCGGTCTCGGCGGGCAGGAGCGTGGGCTCCGGCCCCATCAGGTTCCGGCGGAACTCGTCCGACATCTAGAAGGTCTTTCCGGCCGAACCGAGCTGCTTGGTGGCTTCCACCACGCGGGCTGCCAGGCCGGCTTCGGCGGAGGCGCCCCAGACGCGGGGGTCGTAGGTCTTCTTGTTTCCCACTTCGCCGTCCACCTTCAGGACGCCGTCGTAGTTCTTGAACATGTGGTCCGCCACGGGACGCGTGTAGGCGTACTGGGTGTCGGTGTCGATGTTCATCTTGATCACGCCGTAGGAAACGGCGTCCGCGATTTCCTGGTCCGAGGAACCGGAGCCGCCGTGGAACACCAGGTCGAACGGGTTCTCCTTGCCGATCTTGGCACCAACCTGGGCCTGGATGTCCTTGAGGATCTCCGGGCGCAGCTTAACGCCGCCGGGCTTGTACACGCCGTGCACGTTGCCGAAGGTCAGGGCGGTGATATAGCGGCCGTTCTCGCCGGCACCCAGGGCGTCGATGGTGGCCAGGGCGTCCTCAACCGTGGTGTACAGCTTGTCGTTGATGGCGTTCTCCACGCCGTCCTCTTCACCGCCGACGGTGCCGATTTCAACCTCGAGGATCATCTTTGCCGCAGCGGTGCGTGCCAGCAGGTCGCGGGCGATCTTCAGGTTCTCCTGCAGGGTTTCGGCGGAGCCGTCCCACATGTGGGAGTTGAACAGCGGGTTGCGGCCGGCCTTGACCTCGGCCTCGGAAGCCTCGAGCAGGGGCAGGACGAAGCCGTCCAGCTTGTCCTTGGGGCAGTGGTCCGTGTGCAGGGCGATGTTCACGCCGTAGTTCTTGGCAACCTCGCGGGCGAAAGCCGCGAAGCCCAGGGAGCCGGCGATCATGTCCTTTGTGGAGGCGCCGGACCAGTAGGCTGCGCCGCCGGTGGAAACCTGGACGATGCCGTCGGACTCGGCCTCAGCGAAGCCGCGGAGGGCAGCGTTCAGCGTCTGCGAGGACGTGACGTTCACGGCCGGGTATGCGAAGCCGCCCGCCTTCGCGCGGTCGATCATCTCGGAGTAGATCTCTGGGGTTGCAATGGGCATGCTGGCTCCTCTGCTGAGTTTCGTCTGTGGGTGGATGACCCTCAAGTAGACCGCTTACGGCTTGGCACCATCCTAGCCATTAGCGGGCCGGGAGTGCTCTGGGTTACGCCCCACCCGCACCCTAACTTCGCAAGCTCAGCCAGGGAACCCTGCGGGCGTGGGCCCACCACCCGTACCCTAGCCGTCCAAAGGGAGCGGCCCTTTCCTAGACAGGCTGGTTGAAGACGTGCCGACGGATCCAGGCGTGCATGGCGATGGCCGCGGCGGAGGCGGCGTTGATGGACCGGGTGGAACCGAACTGCTCAATGGACAGGGTGGCCAGGGCGGCCTGGTGGACTTCCGGGGTCAGGCCCGGCCCCTCCTGTCCGAAGACCAGCACGCAGTCCCGGGGCAGCTCGTAGGTTTCCAGCGGCACGGAGTCCGGGAAGATGTCGATTCCGATGATCGCGAGCCCCTCGCCCTGCGCCCACTGGACGAAGTCCTCAACGGTGGGGTGGTGGCGGACGTGCTGGTAGCGGTCGGTGACCATGGCACCGCGCCGGTTCCACCGCCGTCGTCCGATGATGTGCACTTCCTTGGCGAGGAAGGCGTTGGCGGTGCGCACGACGGTGCCGATGTTCAGGTCGTGCTGCCAATTTTCGATGGCCACGTGGAAGTTGTGCCGCCGCGAGTCCAGCTCCGCAACAATCGCCTCGTGCTTCCAGTACCGGTACTTGTCCAGGACGTTCCGCCGGTCGCCGTCAGCCAGCAGGTCGGGGTCCCAATGGTCGCCTTCGGGCAGTTCGCCTTCCCAGGGCCCGACGCCGACCTCCGCCTTTGCGGGTTCGGCCTCCCCGGGCGTGTGGTCGGGTTCGTCTGTCATGCCGGGCGTTTGGTTCACCCTCCAACACTAGACTGGACTCTTCGGGCAACCATCACAGGCGGAGGCAGGCATGGCAGAAGCAGACGAGGTAACAGGCAACCCCGCGGTTTACCGCAGCGGCCAGGAGATCGAATGCTGGCTGACGGACATGGACGGCGTCCTGGTCCACGAGAACCAGCCCATCCCGGGAGCCGCGGAACTGATCCAGCGCTGGGTGGACACCTCAAAGCGCTTCCTGGTGCTTACCAACAACTCCATTTTCACGCCCCGCGACCTCGCCGCCCGCCTGCGCGCGTCGGGCCTGGAGATTCCGGAAGAGAACATCTGGACCTCCGCCCTCGCCACGGCACAGTTCCTGAAGGACCAGGTGTCCGCCGGGGGCGCTGAATCCGGAAACCGCGCCTACACCATCGGTGAGGCAGGGCTGACGACGGCGTTGCACGAGGCCGGCTTCATCCTCACCGACCAGAGCCCGGACTTCGTGGTGCTCGGCGAGACGCGCACGTACTCTTTCGAAGCGATCACCACCGCCATCCGCCTGATCCTGGCCGGTGCCCGGTTCATCGCCACCAACCCGGATGCCACCGGTCCCTCCAAGGACGGCCCGATGCCCGCCACCGGCGCCATCGCGGCCCTGATCACCAAGGCCACCGGCAGGGAGCCTTACATTGTGGGCAAGCCGAACCCCATGATGTTCCGTTCGGCGATGAACCAGATCGACGCCCATTCAGAAACCACCGCCATGATCGGTGACCGGATGGATACGGACATCATCGCCGGAATGGAGGCCGGACTGCACACGGTCCTGGTCCTGAGCGGCATCACGCACAAGGATGACATCGCGGCGTACCCGTTCCGGCCCAACCAGGTGCTGAACTCGGTGGCGGACCTGAAGAACCAGATCTAGAAGATGCTGACCCGGGAACCGCCCCGGGGCAGGGGGAAGTACTCGTCCAGCAGTTCCTTCACCAGGGGCCGGTAGATCTGCGGATTCCAGCCGGGGCTGGCGTGGGCGGGGGCAGCCCCGGTGGTCTGCAGGTTGCTTGAGACCATGTTGGTCTTGAACACCACGGACCACGTTTCGGATGCGGTCTCGTAGTCCACGGTCCCGTCCTTGGGGTTGCCGATGTAGGCCATCTTGGCTGTGCCAAGATGGCCGGCAAACTGGCTTCCCTCGAAGTGGTAGATGTAGGCGGACTCCGTCTGGACCAGGACGTTGGACGGGGCAATCGGTGACAACTGCTCCAGCGTCTGGTTCAGGATCTGCCGCCAGCTCCGTTCGTCCTTGTGGATGATCCGCTCCCCCAGTTCATAACCGCCGCGGAGGGTGGACGGGAACCTGACGCCGCTCTCGTAGAGGAACACCACGCCGTCGAACCAGCTCTGGTCCAGGACGTCGTGGGCACTGTAGGGGCTGGAGTCCAGGAGAATGAACTGCACCTGGACTCCCTGCAATGCCAGCAGCCGGGCAGCCACCTGCGTTGCCAGCATCCCGCCGAAGCTATGTCCGTAAAAGAAGAGCTTGGTGATCTTCTCTGCGGCGATGTAGTCAGTGATTGCGTTAACCACCTCGGTGATGTTCAGGCCTAGATTGGAGTACCCGACGGCGGCGAGCCGGGCCCGCTTGTTCAGGGCACCGCGCATGGTGTTGAGGATCCACTGCGCCTCCTCCCAGCTGGTTTTGTAACCCGGGAACAGGAACCAGCTGGCGTCCGGGTAATAGGCGTCGGCGAAGTCATCGGGAACAGTCAGGATCCTGGTGCTGCGGCGCTGCGACTGCACGTCGCGGGTCACCAGCATGTCGGCAGCCAGAAGTCCGGACGCGCTGGCACCGGCCAGGAAAGTGCGCCGCGAAAAGCGCTTCAGGGCAGCCGCTTCCACCAGCAGCCGGGCGTCTGGGACCCAGCGCCGGCCCTGCGGACTTACCTCCCCCTCATACGGCACCCTCCTACCGTAAGCCCACCGAAAGTGGCCACTGCAACCGGTTCAGGTAACCGTTTGGTGACGGGAGGGTCAGCTGGCGGCCTGCCCTTCCGCAGCCGGGAACGGCGTGTGGGGTTCCTGCCGGCGGCGGAGGATTTCCAGGCCGATGTCGTTGTAGCGGCCCAGCAGGTCTGCGCCGTCGGGGGCTTCCGGGGTGTCCAGGAGCGCGAAGACAGAGTCACTCGCCTGGAGCAGTTCTTCGTCCGTGTATTCGGTCAGCGGGCGGCCGTACAGTTCCTCGATCCACATGACCGGCAGCTGGGGGAACTCGCCGGCAAACTCGCCGCCGGGAAAGAGTTCACGGACGTCGTCGTCCATCAGGAGCGGCCGGCGGCTGGCGGTGTCCTCCGGGGCCCAGTCATGGGCGGAGGGCGCGAGCTGAAGGCCGACTGAGGCGGAAGGAACACCCAGCAACGAGTTGGTGGCGATGGCGTTGAGATCTGTCCGCAGCCCTGCCAGCGCTGAGGATTCAATGAGCTCGGCCTGCGAAAGGTCAACGCAGATGCGGCAACGGATACCCATTTTTCGGACGCGGCGAATGATGTGGACCAGTTCGGCACGGGTGCCATGGTGAAGGGTCCCCCGGACTTCAATCCGGACGATGTCGGCAGGGACATCCAGGTTAACGAGTGCGTCTAATTCGCGGTCCATAGGTACTCCAAAAGAGGTCTATGGCCGACGGCTCAACCTCGGCAAGCGTACCCCCGTAGGAGCCCCCGCACAACCTGCCCCTCAGGCGCCGGGGCCCGACCCGACCTTTCCTGGCTCCTGATAATAGGTGCGCGCACCGGGACCGCCCACCGAATCAACCAGCGACTTGGCGATGTCCCGCAGCTTGGTGTTGCTGTTGCTGGACGCCTCGGTGAGGATTTCGACGGCGGCCTCCTGGCTGCAGCGGTTTTGCGCCATGACGATGCCCACCGCGATGTCGATGATGGTGCGGGATTCCAGGGTGGCCTTGAGGTTGGTCGCGCTGTCTGCGTGCAGCGAGAACCTGACGGCCAGGCGCAGGGCCTGCGAGATCTCCCGGGTGAAGTCCCTGGCCCTCTCCGCAGCCCGCCCGTCGAACTTGTGCGGGAAATCAGAGTAGAGGTTCAGGGCTGCCCGGGCTTCGCCCTGCAGGTTGAAGGGCAGGGAAAAGACCGAGCGCAGCCCATGGGAGGCAACAGCAGCGGCATAGTCCGGGCCCCACCGGTCCTCCTCCAGCAAGTCCGGAACGTAGACTTCCCGCTCTTCCTTCGCCGCAGTCAGGCACGGACCTTGGGAAAGGGAGTACTGGATTTCGTCCACTTCCCGGGCCGAGGGGCTGCTCCAGCCAATGGTGGCCGCCTTGCGGTCGCGGAGCAGTGTGATGCCGCACAGCGCGTCGTCGCCGTCCCCTGCCATCTGGTGGGCGGAGAACCGGGCGAGTTCGTTGAGAAAATCCTCGAAATCAGCGCTTTCCAGGATCAGGTTCTGCACCTGGTCGGTTGCACTCAAGGGCTGTTCTGGGGGGAGCAAGATGCATGGTCTCCAAGCAACTGAAAAGTGTTAACGCACATCATAAATCAGCGCCAATGGGGGCTCCAAGTGCATTGGCCAGCCCAAAGCCGGCGAGCTGCCCGGCGCCTGATTCGGTCAGGAC
Organism: Arthrobacter sp. E1SS-5; assembly: GCF_057073715.1. Classification (NCBI taxonomy): domain Bacteria; kingdom Bacillati; phylum Actinomycetota; class Actinomycetes; order Micrococcales; family Micrococcaceae; genus Arthrobacter; species Arthrobacter sp. E1SS-5. The sequence goes on along the minus strand of NZ_CP172703.1, from coordinate 508,539 downwards.
GACGGAGCGGGGATGCGATCCGCGCTTGAGCCACCCTGACGACAGTGCGTGCCGGGTGAAAAGATCCGGCAGCACGCCGGCGGCATGGTCAACACGTTCGGTCCAGTCCAGGCACGGCCGGACCAAGGGGCGTGGCGGCTTGTCGGGCAACCGCAGGCCAATCGATTCCGCCCAGTCAAACCCGGCCCCGCTCACCTCCCAAGCCGGGGTGATGAACCCACGGGTTTGCCACAGGGCGGTCAGTTTGACCCCCATTGCCCCGGCCAAATGCTGGTAGCAGGTCCGGCCATGTTGCAGCTCCTGCTTATGCCTGCCTCCGCGGTAGGTCGAGGGAACTTCCGGGCCGGGCGAAGGACTGAGCCGGACCATGGCTTCGATCGCGTCGGCTACTTCCTGGTTCTTCAGCCGTACATACCGGTGCCGCCCCTGGCGCACTTCGTCCAGCAGACCGACATCAACGAGGTGGTTCAAATGCGTGGTGGCCGTGCCCTTGCTGATCCGCGCACAGCCGGCAAGTTCTGTGGCTGTCCAGGCCCGGGCATCCATGAGGGCAACCAGGATCCGCGCCCGCGACGCTTCTCCCATCGCCCTGGCTATGAGGGCGAGGTCCTCAGCCCAATACGCTGTCATACAGCCATCCTGCCCGGCGGACAGTTTGTCCCCCCTCAAACCTTCCCCCGGAAAGGATGAAGCCATGTTCACCACGATTTCCCCAAGCGTCCACTACTTCGGATCCCTGGTGGTCCTGCTGACCACCAGCAACCCGGATGGAACCACCAACATCACGCCCATCTCCTCCGCGTGGTCGCTGGGAGACCACTACGTCCTGGGGCTCAGCTCCCATCACCAGGGTTACCGGAACCTGATCCGCACCGGGGAGGTGGTGCTCAATCTTCCCGAGGAAGGCATGGCGCCGGCCATCGAACGGATCTCCATGACCACCGGCAGGGACCCGGTGCCGCCCGTGAAGGGCAGCAGCTACAGCACCGAGCACGACAAATGGGCAGTGGCGGGCTGGGACCCGCTGCCGGGCGTGCGTACCGCTCCCCAACGGATTGCGCAATGTCCCGTCCATATCGAGGCGACCCTGGACAACTCGTGGCCCTTGGAAGCCGACCTGCATGCAATCCATGTGCGCGTCCGGCAGGTGCATGTCCGCGATGACCTGGCGCTCGGTTCCTCCCGTGTGGACGTGCGAACCTGGCGGCCCATCTTCTATACGTTCCGCCACTACTTTGGGAAAGGTAGCCATCTTGGCCAAAACGCAAGGGCGGAGCAGCGGTTCACCGCCCAGACCAGCGGCCCGTCAGGCCGCGGGGTCTAGTCCAGCCCCAGTTCGTCCTTGCCGAACGCGAACAGGTACGGCACGCCGGTTTCGGCTTCGATCTTTTCCTTGGCACCGGTGTCGCGGTCCACGATCACGGCCACTGCCACAACGTTGCCGCCGGCTTTCCGGACGCCTTCGACTGCCGTGAGCGCGGAGCCGCCCGTGGTGGAGGTGTCCTCCAGGACCAGCACCTTGCGGCCATCGACGGAGGGGCCCTCCACCTGGCGGCCCATGCCGTAGGACTTCTGCGCCTTGCGGACCACAAACGCATCGACGGTGCGGCCGGCGTTAGCGGCGGCGTGCATCACGGCGGTGCCCACGGGGTCCGCACCCATGGTCAGCCCGCCGGCGCACTCAAAGTCGATGCCGGCGTCGTCCGCCAGCGCCAGCATGACCTGGCCCACCAGCTTGGACGCCTCGTGGTGCAGCGTGATGCGGCGGAGGTCGATGTAGTAGTCGGCCTCAGCTCCACTGGAAAGGATCACCTTGCCGCGGACCACGGCGAGCTCCTTGATCAGTTCGAGCAGTCGGGCGCGGGCAGCCGCGGTGTCTACCGCAGTGTCAGTGGGCGAAGTCATGGCTTCAAGTTTAGTGGGTGGGCGGACCGTGAGTGGGCGCGCAAACCCCGGCGCATGCTCCGGGCGCGGTCCCAGCGCGATGACGCGCGGGAGCACGCGCTTGACCACGGGGTTGTGGCGGAGGATGAAGAAGATGGCCCGCTGTATCGGGAACCTGCCGCCAGCCCCCTTGCCTGCCAGTGTGTCACCGGACAGCCGCCCCTCGAAGAGCGGAACGAACACCACCCTGTGCATGACGCGCTGCACGGTCTGCACCACCACCGTGGGCATGCGGCGGCGGCGCTGGATCGCGGCAAGGGTTTTGGTGCGCACGTATCCCCGGCGAAGGTCCGGGGCCAGCCGTTCCGCGGCCGCCACTGCGTCCTGGATGGCGAGGTTGATCCCCACTCCCCCGGCGGGGGACATCGCGTGCGCCGCGTCCCCAATGCACAGGAAGCCGTCCACATACCATCGGCGCAGGCGGTTCAGTTTGACGTCCAGCCAGTGCAGGTCCTCCACGCTGCGGATGGACTCGACGCGGTCCGCGAGGTCCGGGCGGAGCGCCGCCACCCGCTGCCGGAACCGGTCCACACCATTGGAGCGAATCAGGGCGTCGGAACCCTTGGGGGCGAGATAGCCCATCTGGTAGTACTTGGTGCGGTTGAGGGCGATCATGGCGTCCCGGTCGCCGATGGCGGGCACCACCCCGGCAACTTCACCTTTCTCGGAGGCGTGGCGTGGGAGCGTGAACCACCAAACGTCGAAAGGCACGGGATACTCCTTGGTCCGCATCCCGGCCGCCTGGCGCAGCACCGAATGCCGTCCATCCGCGGCCACCACCACGTCGGCGTGCAGCACCTGCTCGCCGGTGGCTCCGGCCCTGCGGCAGCGCACTCCGGTGACCCGCCCGCCGTCGAACTCCAAACCCGTTGCTTCGGTTTCCAGGAGCAATGTGAACGTCGGTTCCTCCGCGGCCGCGGACGCGAGGAAATCCAGGAAGTCCCACTGGGGCATCATAGCCACGTAGTTGTACGGGGGTTTCAGGGAGTCGAAGGCGGCAAGGGTGACCAGGCCGGTGCCGGGGACCGGGACGGCTACATTGCTCAGGCGGCTTTGCGGCAGGGCGCGGAACCCCGCGCCCAAACCCAGTTCGTCGATCAGCCGGACAGTGGAGGCATGCACCGTGTCACCGCGGAAGTCCCGCAGGAAATCGCGGTGCTTTTCCAGGACCGTTACGTGCACCCCGGCCCGGGCCAGCAGCAGGCCCAGCATCATCCCCGCCGGGCCCCCGCCCACCACGGCACACCCCGTCCGCTTCATGGCAATACGCTACGCCCCACAGAACCCTCGTGGAACAGTTGAGGGTTGTTGACAGCGCTGGCTAGGCTGGACCACATGCGCGAACTCCAGGCCAAGATCATTGCAGAAATGGGCGTCCAGCCCCGGATCGATCCAGCAGGGGAGGTGCGCAAACGCGTTACGTTCCTCAAGGAATACCTCAAGGCCACCGGCACCAAGGGTTTTGTCCTGGGCATCTCGGGTGGGCTGGATTCATCCCTCGCGGGGAAGCTTGCCCAGCTGGCAGTCGATGAGCTTGAGGCCGAGGGCGTCGAAGCCAATTTCGTGGCCGTCCGCCTGCCCTACGGGGTGCAGCACGACGAGGAAGACGCCCAGGCGGCCCTGGACTTCATCAAGGCCAAGACGGAATGGACCTTCAACATCTCCGCGGCCGTGGACGGTTTCGAGGAAGAGTTCGAAAAGACCGTGGGCTCGGAGATCTCCGACTTCCACAAGGGCAATACCAAGGCCCGCACCCGCATGACGGCCCAGTATGCGCTGGCCGGCGAGTTCAACTACCTGGTGCTCGGCACGGACCACGGCGCCGAATCCGTCACCGGGTTCTTCACCAAGTACGGCGACGGCGGCGCGGACATCCTGCCCCTGTTCGGCCTCAACAAGCGCCAGAACCGTGCCCTCCTGGCCGAGCTGGGAGCGCCGGCGCGCGTTTGGGAGAAGGTGCCCACCGCCGACCTGCTGGACGACCGGCCGGGCCGCACGGACGAAGACGAGCTGGGCATCAGCTACGACCAGATCGACGACTACCTCGAAGGCCGCGAGATTCCGGACGCCGTGGCCGAGTCGATCGAGCAGAAGTACCTGCGGACCCGCCACAAGCGCACCGTGCCGGTGACCATCTTCGACACGTGGTGGAAGGAAGAAGGCCCGGAGGAGCCCCGGGCAGGACTGTAGCCAACTCCTGAAGCTGATTCTCCCCACCTTTGGGGCGTACGACGGCGGGTCGCACCGGAAAAGCGCGGGCCGCCGTCGTCGTTCCAGGCCAAAGCCGGGGAGACTCAGCGGGTGCGCCGCCCACCGTCGCCTCCCCCGCCCAGCTGCTGGGTGATTCGATGCGCTTCCGCCATCAGCAGGCCACCCAGCTCCTCCTGCCGCTCGGGCTTGAAGCGCGGCTCGATGCCGGTCAGGGACAGCGCCCAGGCAGGCTTCCCGGATTGGTCGAACACGGTGGCACCCATTCCCCAGCTTCCCTCCAGGACCAGCCCGGGGTTCACCGAGTAGCCGGCCAGCCTGGTGCGGGCCAGGTTCTCCCGCACCAGTTGCGGGGTGTGGTTCGCGGCGAAGGCTCCGGCGTGTTCGCTCCAGTGGGCCAGCAGTTCCTCCTGCTCGCTCTTCGGCAGGAAGGCCAGGATGGCGGTTCCGGCCGAAGCTACCCCCAGCGGGAACCGGACGCCTTCGTGCAGGACGAAGGACCGGACCGGGAAGCTGCCTTCTTCACGCAGCAGGCAGACCGTCTCCGCCCCGCGCCGGATTGAGAAAAAGGCGCTCTCTCCCGTTGCCTGTGCAAGCCGGCGGAGGCTGGGCCGGGCAATGTCCTCCATGGGAAACCGGGCCGAAGCAACCGACCCCATCAACAGGACTTCCGGTCCCAGCACCCAGTTGCCCGTGACCGGGTCGTGGTCCAGGAGGCCTTCCGCCGCCAGCGAGGCCAGGAGCCGGTGGACCGTGGGCCGGGTGAGGCCCGATTCCCGGACCAGGCCGGCAAGCGGCATTCCTTCGGCGCTCCGCCCCACCAAACGCAGCAGCCCTGCGATCCGTGCCACGACCTGGGCACCCTGAACCGGCGCGGCTGCCATAAACCCTCCCGTGTCCACAATATGGATGCTTTTCATCCTACTGTCCATACTGTAATGCCTTCCATAGTGATTCTTGACACTCTTGACCACGCGCCCGTAGTCTCCAAACTCAGATCCAGGCGTCCACTAAGTGGACGCCACTGCGCTCAACGAGGAGACGTCATGAAGAAACTCCAGGCTTCTGCCGCCGCCGCCCTGGAAGGGGCTTTGCAGGACGGCATCACCCTCGCCGTCGGCGGGTTTGGCCTCAGCGGCATTCCAGCCGATCTGATCGAGGCCGTCAGGGATTCCGGTGTCCGGGAGCTCACCGTCGTGTCCAACAACATGGGCGTTGACGGCAAGGGCCTGGGCGTCCTCATCGAGGCGGGCCAGGTCCGCAAGGTGATTGCCTCCTACGTGGGCGAAAACAAACTGTTCGCCGAGCAGTACCTCGCCGGCAAGCTCGAGGTGGAATTCACCCCGCAGGGCACCCTCGCCGAGCGGCTCCGCGCCGGCGGCGCCGGCATCCCGGCCTTCTACACCAAGACCGGCGTGGGCACCCTGGTTGCCGAAGGCAAGCCGCACGAGGTGTTCGACGGCGAAAAGTACGTCCAGGAGCGCGCCATCGTGGCCGACGTCGCCCTGGTCCACGCCCATACCGCGGACACGGACGGCAACCTCATCTATCGCTACACCGCCCGGAACTTCAACCCGGTGGTGGCAACGGCGGGGATCCTCACGGTCGCGGAGGCGGAAGTGATCGTGGAGCCCGGCCAGCTGGACCCCAACCACATCGTCACCCCCGGCGTCTTTGTCCAGCGGCTGGTCCAGGCAACGGACCGGGTCAAGGACATTGAGCAGCGGACCGTCCGGCAGCGCGCCGGACTTGTCCCGGCCTAACCGTCACAGCCGCCAGACCCCGCCGCCTATAGGACGCCTGAAGGGCGCCGCGCCTAAAAGGGCTCCTGCAGCCACTACTCAATGGAGAGAAACACTGTCATGACCACCGCGCAATTGAACCACCAGGATGTCCGCCAGAAGGGCTTGGCCCGGATGGCTGAAAAGCTGGCCGGGTGGACGCAGAAGTGGTTCCCGGATGCCTATATCTTTGCCTTGGCGGGCGTACTGCTGGTGGCAATCGCGGCGCTGGCCATCGGCGCCTCACCCAAGGCCGTGGTGGATTCCTTCGGTAACGGGTTCTGGGACCTCACCGCGTTCACCCTGCAGATGGCCATGGTGGTGTTGACCGGCTACGTCGTGGCGACGTCCCCGCCGGTGGCCCGGCTGATCGACCGCCTGGCGCAGGTTCCCGGCTCCGCCCGCTCCGCCGTCAGCTTCGTGGCCGTCCTGTCCATGTCGGTGTCATTCGTCAACTGGGGCTTGAGCCTGATCTTCGGCGGCCTCCTGGCGCGTGCCGTGGCCCGGCGGGCGGACCTCCACGTCGACTACCGGGCCCTCGGTGCAGCGGCCTTCATGGGTCTGGGCGCAGTCTGGGCCCTGGGGATGTCCTCCTCCGCAGCCCAGCTGCAGGCCACCAAGGCCTCCATCCCGCCGGCACTGCTGAAGATCACGGGCGTCCTTGACTTCGGAACCACCATCTTCACCTGGCAGTCCCTGCTGACCCTGGCCATCCTGATGCTGCTGACCACGGTCATTGCGCACTTTTCCGCCCCGACGGGAAGTGCGGTGAAGACCGCGGCCGATCTCGGCGTCGACCTCGATGACCAGCCCGAACCGCCGGCCGAAAAGTCCCGGCCCGGCGAATGGCTGGAATACAGCAGGATCCTGCCCATCCTGGCCGGCGTACTGACCCTGGGCTGGCTGGTGTCCCAGCTGATGACCCTGCCCATCCTGAGCGTTGTCAGCTCGCTCAACGGCTACCTGCTGGTCTTCCTGATGCTGGGGCTGGTGCTGCACGGAACACCGCGCAAGTTCCTCCAGTCAGTCACCAAAGCCGTCCCTGCCACGGCAGGCATCCTGGTGCAGTTTCCGCTCTACGCCGCCATGGCCGCCATCCTTACCAAGGCCACCGGCGCCGGCGGCCTCTCAGTGTCGGAGCACCTTGCCCACTTCTTCACCAGCATCGGCGGAAACGGGGCGTTCGCCGTCATCATCGCAATCTATACGGCCCTCCTGGGCATGTTCGTGCCGTCGGGCGGCGGAAAGTGGCTGGTGGAGGCACCGTACGTCATGCAGTCCGCCACAGACGTGAACATGAACCTCGGCTGGACCGTGCAGATCTACAACATGGCCGAAGCTCTGCCCAACCTCGTCAACCCGTTCTTCATGCTGCCGCTGCTGGCGGTCCTGGGCCTGCGCGCCCGGGACCTGGTGGGCTTCACCTTCCAGCAGTTCCTGTTCCACCTGCCGGTGGTCCTGCTGCTGGCCTGGCTGCTGGGGATGACGTTCCAGTTCGTGCCGCCGGTGATACCCAACTGAGTCAGCTAAGAGATTAAGGAGAAACCCCATGGGATGGACCAGGGATGAAATGGCCGCCATCGCGGCCGAGGAACTGAACGACGGCGACTACGTCAACCTGGGGATCGGCATCCCCACGCTGGTGGCCAACAACCTGCCCGAGGGCGTGCGGGTGGTCCTGCAGAGCGAGAACGGCCTGCTGGGCATGGGACCGTTCCCGTACGAAGGCGACGAGGACGCGGACCTGATCAACGCCGGCAAGCAGACGGTCACGGTGCTGCCCGGCGGGAGCATCTTCGATTCCGCCACCTCCTTCGGGATGATCCGCGGCGGGCACGTCAAGGTGGCCATCCTGGGCGCCATGCAGGTCTCCGGCAACGGTGACCTGGCCAACTGGACCATCCCGGGCAAGATGGTCAAGGGCATGGGCGGGGCCATGGACCTGGTCGCCGGCACCCCGCGCGTGGTGGTCCTCACCGAGCACAACGCCAAGGACGGCACCGCGAAAATCGTCCGCGAGTGCACCTTGCCGCTGACCGGCCTCAGCTGCGTGGACCGGATCATCAGCGACCTGGCCGTCTTCGACCTGCACAAGACTGACGACGGCGGGCGGCAGCTCACGCTCACCCGGCTGGCGCCGGGGGTCACAGTGGAGGAGATCCGGGAAAAGACCGAAGCCGGCTTTGAGGTCAGGCTCGAGAATGAGGAAGTGGCAGCATGAGCCTGAAGGAACAGTTCGGCAAGGACGTCCTGCTCACCGGCTGGGGCCACAGCCGGTTTGGGAAGCTGACGGAGGAGACGCTTGAGTCCCTGATCGTCCAGGTGGCCACCGAAGCGATTGGCAACGCCGGGATCGAGCCCGGGCAGATCGACGAGATCTACGTGGGCCAGTTCAATTCGGGCATGATGCCGCTGGCGTTCCCGTCCTCGCTGGCCCTGCAGGTCTCGCCGGATCTGGCTAATGTACCCTCCACGCGCGTGGAGAATGCCTGCGCCTCGGGTTCGGCCGCGTTCCAGCAGGGCACCAAGTCGCTGCTGGCTGGGACCGCGAAGACTGTGCTGGTCATTGGCGCGGAGAAGATGACCCACGCCGGCGCCGACGTTGTGGGCGCGGCCCTGCTCGGGGCCGACTACGACATGGCCGGCAAACCCTCCACGACAGGCTTCACCGGCCTCTTCGCGGAGGTGGCCAAGCACTACGAGAAGCGTTACGGGCCGGTGTCCGACGTGTTGGGCACCATTGCAGCGAAGAACCACCGCAACGGCGTGGACAACCCGTACGCCCAGCTCCGGAAGGACCTTGGCGAGGAGTTCTGCCAGACCGTTTCGGACAAGAACCCCATGGTCGCCGATCCGCTGCGCCGCACCGACTGTTCCCCGGTCTCCGACGGCGCTGCTGCCGTGGTGCTCAGCGTGGCGCCCACGGGTGGTGCCACCGCACCGGTGCGGCTCGCCGGCTTCGGCCAGGCCAACGACTTCTTCCCCACCGACCGCAGGGACCCCACCGCCTTCGCCGCGACCCGCGCCTCCTGGCAGCGCGCCTTGGGCATGGCCGGCGTTGGACTGGAGGACCTGGACTTCGCCGAGGTGCACGACTGCTTCACTATCGCGGAGCTGCTCATGTACGAGGCCATCGGCCTGACCGAACCCGGCCAAGGCGCCCGCGCGGTCAAGGAAGGCTGGGTCTTCAAGGACGGCAAGCTTCCCGTCAACGTCTCGGGCGGCCTCAAATCCAAGGGCCACCCGGTGGGGGCCACCGGAGTCTCGCAGCACGTCATCAGTGCAATGCAGCTCACCGGAACCGCCGGTGACATGCAGTTGGCCAACGCGCGCCGGGCAGCCGTGCAGAACATGGGCGGCGTCGGCATCGCCAACTACGTCAGCGTGCTTGAAGCGGTGTAGCTGGCGGCTTCGCTGAATTTCCCCGGCTTTCACGGCCGACGGCGGCGCGTGGCACCAAAAGTGCGGCACGCCGCCGTCGTCATCCAGTCAAAGGTGGGGAATTTCGGCGGTTCGGCAAACCAAAGCGCTGGCCCCGCCCGCTGATCAGCGCTGCCCGCCACGTCCGCCCCCGCCGCCAAGGTCAACTGCAGGACCTCGTTGAAGCCTTCTGGCGCACATCTACGCCAAGCTCGGAGTGGATACACGAGCCGCCGCTATTGCCACCGCGATCTGCCGCGAGGGCATGCGCTGACGGGCTTTCTCGCGGTTACCCTTGCACCACGGCCTTGCGCCCCGTACGTTTGGGGACAGTGGGGGATTAACTCCCGCGCACTCCGGGACGATCCCCGGGGAGAGAATCAGAGTCACATGAAGGAATGCAGCCATGGCAACAGGCACAGTTAAATGGTTCAACGCCGAAAAGGGTTTTGGCTTCATTGCCCCCGATGACGGGTCCGCTGACGTTTTCGCCCACTACTCGGCAATCGCCACCAGCGGCTACCGCTCACTGGACGAGAACCAGAAGGTCGAATTCGATGTGACCCAGGGCCCCAAGGGCCCGCAGGCAGAGAACATCCGCCCGCTTTAGTCTTCGGCGGCCTCCGGCATTAGCCGCGGACCCCATCCAGCGGCCTCTCCACCACAAGGTGGAGAGGCCGCTGTTTTTGTCGACGCTGCCCCCTCCCTGCGCGGCGGCGCCCTGCGGTTCCGGTTTTGGGATAATTGACCCATGACCGGACAGGACCAGGACAGGGATCCGTGGGAGGAGTTCGATTCCCTGGGGCCCGCTATACCTGACCGCGTCCCTGGCCAGCCCGGCGGGGAGCCTCACGGCTTCGGATTCCGGACCGGCGTGCGCAGCGCCCGGGTGGCCGTCGGGTTCGCCATCTACGCGCTCGCCCTGGGCACCATCCTTGCCCTGACGGGATGCATCGTCTTCATTGCCCGGCAGCAGTGGCTGCTCATGGGCCTGATGCTGTTGTTCGAAGCGGTCTTTATTTTCGCGTTCACGCGGCTGGTGGCCCAGGCCCGGCACCGCAGGCCCCGGGACCGGCACGCCAAGTAATCCCGCTGGCGGCTGCCATCGACCGGCGGTTGACCTTGACGCAGCGTCAAACCCTAGGCTCGAAGCATGGAAGAACCACCAGGACGCGCGGGCAGGGACTGGTCCATCCAGGAGGTGGCCAGGATTGCCGGTACCACCAGCCGCACGCTGAGACACTATGACGACATCGGCCTGCTGAAACCCAGCCGGGTGGGCAGCAACGGTTACCGCTATTACGACGGCACCGCGCTCCTCCAGCTGCAGCGCATCCTTTTGCTGCGCGGGCTGGGCCTGGGCCTGCCCGCCATCCAGGAGGTCTTCCACCGCCACGCCGACCCCGTTGCGGCGCTCACCCGGCATCTCGATTGGCTGGGCCAGGAGCAGCGCCGGCTGGCCCTGCAGGCAGAGTCGGTGCGGCAGACCATTGAAACAGTGAGGGCAGGAGGCCAACTGGTGGCAGAGAAAATGTTCGAGGGCTTCGATCACAGCAAGTACAAGGATGAGGTCGAGGAGCGCTGGGGCAAGGACGCCTACGCAAGGTCAGATGCGTGGTGGCGTGGCATGTTTGCAGCGGAAAAGCGGGAGTGGAAGTCCGCGGCGGAGGAACTGGGCCGGGACTGGACGGCGGCCGCCGCGGCGGGAGCAGCGCCGGACGGAGCGGACGCCCACGATCTGGCACGGCGGCACCTTGCCTGGCTGAAGTCCATCCCCGGTACGCCTGCTGCCGGCAACGGAGACCTTCGTAAGTACGTGCTCGGGTTGGCTGACATGTACGTGGCGGACCCGCGCTTCGCCGCCAACTACGGAGGAGAGCAGGGAGCACGCTTCGTGCAGGCAGCGCTGCACGCTTACGTCGACTCGTCCCTGTAAAGACCGGGGGGACGCGGGACGTTGGGTCAGTGCTTGGTTTCAGCCCGCTCGTCCGGCGCCCGCCTGGCTCTTCGCCCGTTTGGTCCGCCGGATGACGAGCAGGACCACGGCAACGGCGAGCGCGGCGTACACGGCGTAGTTCAGGTAGTGCGAGTACTCCTCAATGAGCCGGTACTGGGTTCCCAGCAGGTAGCCCAGTCCGATGAGGGCGCCGTTCCAGAGCCCACTGCCCGCGAGGGTAAAGAGGCTGAAGGTTCCCACGGGCATGGCCGCTGCTCCCGCAGGCAGGGAAATGAGGCTGCGCACCCCGGGCAGCAGGCGGCCAAAGAAAATGGAGGACCTGCCGTGGCGCCGGAACCAGCCTGCCGCGCGTTCAAAGTCTTCCCGGTCCACCAGCGGCAGCTTGGACAACCACCGGATGGACCGCTCCAGGCCCAGCTTGGCGCCCAGCCAGTAGAGCAACAATGCCCCCAGGTACGCGCCGAGGGTGCTGGTGCCGAAGACGAGGAAGAGGTTCAGGGAACCCTGCTTGGCAAGGTAGCCCGCCAGCGGGAGTATCACCTCGCTGGGAATGGGCGGCAGCACCGTCTCGGCGAGCGTGAAGGCACCAACACCCCACTCCCCCAGCGCATCAATCGCCCTCGCCGCAAAGCCCACAATTCCCGTGAGCCCCTCGGTGGGGCTGGCTGCACCGGTCATGATTGTCCACATACGTCTGTCCCGTTCCGCTGCATGCCATGGCCGCGTGCTGGCCCGTCATGCCTACCTTACGGGGCTTCCCGTCGTCGCACGCTTTATCCGGGTAGGCGGGGCATGTGCATTACCGGTGCTTGAACTCCGGCTGGCGCTTCTCGGTGAACGCTGCCATGCCTTCCTTTTGGTCCTCGGTGGCGAACAGGGAATGGAAGAGCCGCCGTTCGAACTGGACGCCTTGGGCCAGGCCGGTTTCGAAGGCCGCGTTGACCGCTTCCACAGCGGCCATAGCAGCTGGCTTGGATTTGCCGGCTATCACCTCGGCCGCCGCCAGCGCCTCGGACACCACGTCCGCTGCCGGAACCACACGCGAAACCAGCCCGCACCGGTCCGCTTCGTCCGCGTCGATAAACCTGCCGGTGAGGATCATGTCCATCGCCTTGGCCTTGCCTACGGCCCGGGTGAGGCGCTGCGACCCGCCCATGCCAGGGAGGACGCCAAGGTTGATTTCCGGCTGGCCGAACTTCGCGTTGTCGCCGGCGATGATGAGGTGGCACATCATGGCCAGTTCGCAGCCGCCGCCCAGGGCAAAGCCGGACACAGCAGCGATCGTGGGGATTCGCAGCCGGGCGAAGTCCTCCCAACCCCGGAACCAGTCCGCCAGGTACATGTCCATGTAGCCCTGGTCCGCCATCTCCTTGATGTCGGCTCCTGCCGCGAACGCCTTGCCCGAGCCCGTGATCACCACCGCCCCCACGCCGGGATCGGAATCCATGGCGGTGACGGCTGCCACCAGCTCTTCCATGGTGGCCTTGTTCAGCGCGTTCAGCGCGGAGGGCCTGTTGAGCGTCACCAGCCCTACCCTGCCCTGCTGCTCCACCAGGATGTTGGCGTACTCCGTCATTCGGGACTCCCGTCGTCGTGTGCTGTTGTACCGTGCTTGCCGGGCGACTCCCCGGGAGGCTCCCCACTTGCCGCGTTCCGGCCAGGCTTGCCGGACGCCCGGCGGATCTCCGTGATGATGGCGGAAAAGTCACGGCCCGCGCCGCCCTCCGCCGCAAACCTATCGTAGATGTGGGCGGCGAGGGCTCCCATCTCCCCCGCCACCCCCGTGCCGTTGAGGGCGTTGACCGCGAGGTTCAGGTCCTTTGCCATCAGTGCAGATGCAAACCCCGGCTGGTAGTCCCGGTTGGCAGGGCTGGCGGGAACCGGTCCCGGCACCGGGCAGTTGGTGGTCAGCGCCCAGCACTGGCCGGAGGCGGCGGAGGCGACGTCGAACAACGCCTGATGGGTCAGGCCCAGCTTTTCGCCCAGGACGAAGGCCTCGCTCACCGCAATCATGGAGACGCCCAGGATCAGGTTGTTGCAGATCTTGGCAGCCTGGCCGGCGCCGTGGCTGCCGCAGTGCACCACCCGCTTGCCCATGACCTCCAGGAGCGGCCGCACGGCCTCGAAGTCCGCGTCGACTCCGCCCGCCATGAAGGTCAGGGTGCCGGCCTCGGCACCCACCACGCCGCCGGAAACCGGGGCGTCAACGGACCGGTGGCCTGCCTCGATGGCCAGGCGGGCACCTTCGCGGGCCTCATCGACGTTGATGGTGGAGCAGTCCAGGAACATGGTTCCCGGGCGGGCTGCTTCCAGCAGACCGGGCTCCCCGCTGGCGCCCGTGTAGGCGTCCAGGACATGCCTGCCGCTGGGGAACATCGTCAACACCACGTCGGCGCCGGCCAGGGCGTCGACGGCGGAACCCGCCACGGGGACACCTTGCGCCTGTGCCGCTTCACGTGCCTCCGGAACGACGTCGAAACCTGCCACCCGGTAGCCGGCGCGGGCCAGGTTCACGGCCATCGGGCCGCCCATGTGCCCCAGTCCCAGGAAGGCAACGCGGAATGTGTCAGGCACGGCCGGCGTCCTTCACCTGCAGGTCCAGTTCCCCGCCGTCCAGCGGCTGGAAAAACCGATCCACATCCTGGGGAAGCACCTCGGCAAGGGTTGCCGGTTTCCATTGCGGGTTCCTGTCCTTGTCCACCACCTGCGCGCGGATTCCCTCGCGGAAATCCGGCCCCTGCAGGAAGCGGAGTCCTGCCCGGTACTCCTGGGCCAGCGCTTCATCCAGGGTCAGGTTTGAAGCGCGGCGCAAGGATGCCAGGGTGACTTTCACCGACGTCGGCGACTTGGCTTCGATGGTGTCCGCAGCCGCTGCGGCGTCTTCGTGCCCGGGCCCGGTCCAGGCGCGAAGGCGGGCGACAATTTCCCCCGCATCGTCGGAGTCATAGCAGGCATCAATCCACTCCCGCTGCCCTGCCAGCACCGAGGCAGGGGCCTGCTCAGCGTAACGGGCGACGGCGTCCTCCGGGCTTTCGGTTTCCAGCGCCGCCGGCAGGCGGGGCAGCGCGGATGACGGAACATAATGGTCTGCAAGGCCCAGGAACAGGGCATCCGCGGCGCCCAGGTGTGCGCCCGTGAGGGCGGCGTGGGTTCCCGTTTCGCCCGGTGCGCGCGAGAGCAGGAAGGTCCCGCCGACGTCGGGCGCAAACCCAATAGTGGTTTCCGGCATCCCCATCCTGGTCCGCTCGGTGACCACCCGGACGTTCCCGTGCGCCGAAACGCCCACCCCGCCGCCAAGCACCAGTCCGTCCATCAGCGCGATGTACGGCTTGGGGTACCTGGAGATCAGCGAGTTCAGGCGGTACTCGGTTTGCCAGAAACCCGCCGTCGCGCTTCCGCCGTGCAGCATGTCCTGGTAAATGGCCACGATGTCTCCGCCCGCGCACAGGCCCCGCTCCCCGGCGCCCTGCACCAGGACGGCGGCCACGCCGTCGTCCCCCGCCCACTTGGTGAGCTGCCTCAGCAGCAGGTCCACCATGTCCGCCGTCAGGGCGTTGACCGCGCGGGGCCGGTTGAGGGTGGCCAAGCCCAGCCTGCCGCGGAGCTCAAAAAGTACGTCCGCACCTCCGCCGCCTGTCGTGCTGTCCGTTGTGTTCCCCGTGGCTGCGGTCATCGGCTGGGTGCTCCTTCGCATGGTGGCCCGGTGAGTGATCCAGGTCATTCTGCTTGCGAATATACCCGCCCCTTCCGGTCCGTAACCAACCTTGGGGCACCAGGGGCGGGGCCGCCTCTGGCTTTACCCGGCGTGCGGCTGCCAAGGTAAGTTAGGAACCGTGAAGATAGCTACCTGGAATGTGAACTCGCTCCGTGCCCGCGCCGACCGCGTTGAAGCGTGGTTGCAGCGCAGCGACTGCGACGTCCTGGCCATCCAGGAGACCAAATGCAAGGACGACAACTTCCCCTGGGAACTCTTTGAGCGGATGGGTTACGAGGTGGCCCACTTTGGGGTGAACCAGTGGAACGGCGTGGCCATCGCCTCCCGGGTGGGACTGGAGGACGTCGAGCGGACGTTCCTGGACCAGCCCTCGTTTGGCAAGGCCGGCAAGGACCCGGTCCAGGAGGCACGGGCTATGGCTGCCACCTGCGCAGGCGTGCGGATCTGGAGCCTGTACGTCCCCAATGGCCGCTCCCTCGACGATGAGCACATGCCGTACAAGTTGAAGTGGCTGGAAAGCCTCAAGACGCACGCCCAGGCCCTGGTCACGGACAACCCCCAGGCGCAGGTGGCACTGATGGGCGACTGGAACATCGCCCCCTTCGACGAGGACGTCTGGGACATTGACCTGTTCATCAACAACCGGTCCACGCACGTCAGCCCGCCCGAGCGGGAGGCATTCCACGCGTTCGAAACCGCCGGCTACACGGACGTAGTGCGCCCCTACACCCCCGGCCCCGGCGTCTACACCTACTGGGACTACACCCAGCTGCGGTTCCCGAAAAAGGAAGGCATGCGGATCGACTTCGTCCTGGCCTCCCCCGCCCTGGCCGCGCGCGTCACCGGCGCCTCGATCGATCGCGAGGAACGCAAGGGCAAGGGCGCTTCCGACCACGCGCCCGTGCTGGTGGAACTGGCGGATTGATGACCATGGCCTGGACCCATGCAAGGAGACCGCAATGACGGGAAACCTCTACCGGGGCCAGACAGGCCTGCCTTTCTCCTCCACCCTGCGCGTCTACGAACCCCTGGAAGCCTTTCCGGAGGAACAACGCCCGGCCATCCAGGCGGCCGGAGCGCAGGCAGTCTCCCGCGCCGCCGTCGAAAACGCTGAACTGCTGGCCTCGCTGGGACGCATCACCCGCGCCGGCGGCGATCCCTTCCCCACCGGGCGCACCGACCTTGTACGCGTCACCACAGCGCCGGCATCGGAAGGCGGAACGGCCGACGACGGTGCTGACGCCGGCTCTGAGCCCGTCCTGCTGTATTGCCCCAGCCAGCTGGTCCTGCGCGCCGGACTGGCAGCCAACGCCTTGATGGAAGGCATCCACGGCCCGCTGGCCGAGCTGCTGATTCCGGAGGAGCAGCGGGACCGGCACCAGGAGCGGATCGACCTGGTGAAAGCCAGGGACGGTTCCGTCCGGGTGCACACGCGGGCTTCCACCTGGGGTATCCCGTTCAGCTGGTTCTCGCTGTTCGCCGAATCCGACCGCAAGGACGTGGTGGAAGCCGGCGGGCGGATCCTCACCGTTCGTGTCTGGGTGTCCATCACCGATGCCCTGGAGCGGGCCCGCTATGCCGTGGCCAACCTGGCCCTCGCCGCCCCGGACCTGGACATGCTTGACGACCTGGCGCAGCTGACGGAATGGCTGGAACTGTTCCACGTGAACTCCATGGTGGAGCTGGACTACGGCGCCGTGGCGGACAAGGTCTACCCGGACGAGTCCCCCATGGATATCAGGCTGGGCATCGAGTGCCTGGCGGAGGGTGACATGACCGGTGCTGCAGCGGCCTACCGGCGGCTTGCCTCGCGCTGGATTCCCATCCGGCAACTGGCCCGCGCCTCGTAAAGGCTTCCTGGCTTTTAGAGGTTCTGAGGCGGCGCCGTGGTGCGCCGGACAATCAGCTCATGGGGTGCGACGGCGGAGCGGACAGCTCCTGCCTGGCCATCCAGTTCGTCGAGAAGCATCTTGGTGGCCAGTTCGGCCTGCTCGTCCGGCCGCTGCCCCACCGTGGTGAGGCCCATGGGTTCAGCAAAGTCGTGGTTGTCGATGCCCACCACGGAGAGTTCCTCCGGCACCCTGATCCCAAGGCGGTTGGCTTCGAAGATGACGCCCATGGCCATCTCATCAGAAGCGCAGAAAATTGCGGTCGGCTTATCCCCCTCCCGCGACCAAAGCCGGCGCAGGGCTTCCTGGCCGCTGCGTACGGTGAAGTCGCCCCATTCGTCCCATTCCGGGCGCGTGGGCAGACCGGCTGCCGCCATGACGTCCTTGAACGCCAGGATGCGCACCCGGGGAACGTCGAAGTTAAGGTCGGTCTCGTCGTCGCCGTGAAGCAGGGCGATCTTCTTATGGCCGAGGTCGATCAGGTGCCGCACGGCCGTTGAGGCGGCTCCGTAGTCGTCGATTCCGATGTACGAGCACTCCTCGACGTGGCCGCCGACGACGATGAGTGGGATGTCGATTTTCTGGAGATGGTCCAGTTCGTCATGGCTAAGCGCCATACACAAGACCAGGAGAGCGTCGATCTGCTTGTAGACCATGGTCTTGCTGAAAAGCCGCTCCCGGTTGCTGCCGTGGCCGCCGAGGTTGAAAAGGGACAAGTTGTAGTTGCGGGCATGCAGTTCGCGGTCTGCACCCTCAATGGCTTTTGAGAAGAACCAACGGCTTACGAACGGGGCCAGCACTCCGATTGTCCTGGTCCGCCCTGTCGCCAGGCCGGAAGCCGATGAGGATGCAACGTAGCCCAGGTTCCCGGCCACCTCGAGAATCTTCTCGCGGGTGGCCGGCGAAACCCTGGGCAGCCCTCTGACTGCGCGGGACACCGTGGCGGTGGAGACTCCGGCGGCCGCCGCCACGTCCTCGATGCTGACGCCGTTATGGCCGCCCCGCTGGGACCTTTCCGTTGTCCGTGCCACCGTGTCCCCTCTTTGACTCCTTTGCGGCGTAAGGCCGTCCGGCCCCGCGTTTACCCCCGGCCCCGTATTTTTCCATCCCCGGGCGGACAGTGAAAATCTAGACAGCGCGACTCCACACAGTTGCCGCGAAGGCGGGCATACGCATCAGTGCCTACCTGCGGGCCGGCAGTTTCCTGCGCAGCCGCACCATGCCGTACAGCGCCAGCAGAGTTGCCAGCAGGCCCAGCGCCCACCCAAGGGCCGGCTGGGCAGTAACTTCCATCCACACGGTGACCACCAGCAGGACCAGTGCCCAGAACCCAAGGAAGCCGATGATGATGTCGAAGTCCTCGCCGGAGCGGACCAGCCGGCTGCGGTTTCCCGCCCCCGGAGTGCGGGGACGGGAACCGTTATTCGTCACTTGACTGCACCTGCCGTGAGGCCGGCGACAATCTTGCGCTGGAAGACCAGCACCAGGATCACCAGCGGAATGGTGACGATGGTGCCCGCGGCCATGATGGCCGTGTATGGGATCTGGTTGGGCTGTGCCCCGGCGAAGTTGGCGATGGCCACTGTCACCGGCTGGGTTGCGTCGCTGGACAGCTGGCTGGCAATCAGGAATTCATTCCACGATGAAATGAACGCCAGGATTGCCGTGGTGAAGATTGCCGGTGCGGCCAGGGGCATGATGACCTTACGGAAGGCCTGTCCCTGGGTGCAACCGTCAACACGTGCGGATTCCTCCAGTTCCCATGGCATCTCGCGGAAGAACGATGTCATGGTGTAGACCGTCAGCGGGAGCACGAAGGAGATGTTCGGGATGATCAGCGCCTGGTACGTTCCCATCCAGCCGATGTTGGTGAACAGCTGGAACAGCGGGGTGATCAGGGCAACACCGGGGAACATGGAAGCGCCCAGGATGAAGCCGAGCACAAGGAACTTGCCCTTGAAGTTCAGCCGGGCCAGTGCGTAGGCCGCGAACACGCCAATGAGCAGGGACACCAGCGTCACGACGCCGCCGATGAAGACACTGTTCAGCAGTGCCTGGCCGAACCGGTTGCCGAACGATGTGTCGAAGGCGGTCTTGAAGTTGTCCAGCGTCACGTGGGTGGGCAGGATCGACGTGTCGTAGGTGAAGCCCACTTCGCGGAATGCAGTGACCACCATCCAGTACGCCGGCGCCAGGCACCAGAGCAGGATGATGGCGGCGCTTAGGTACGTACGCCCGTGGGCCCACTTTTCGCGGTTCTGGGCGGCCTTGCGGCCTTTGTCCTGTTGGGCCCGGAGCGCCGAGGCATCTGCTGTTGCCGTGGTCATTTCTTCCCCTTTCCGGTGGCGCCGCTCTGCTCAACGACGTTCGCCCCAAGGAAGCGGACGAAGATGAAGGCGACGAGGAAGATGATGATGAATGTGATGGTGGACAGCGCGGCTGCGGAGTTGAAGCCCTGCCTGATTTGGTTGATCACCAGGATGGACAGCGTGGTGGTGTTGTTCGCGCCGCCGGTCAGGATGTAGGGCAGGTCGAACATACGCAGCGCGTCCAGTGTCCTGAAGAGGATTGCCACCATCAGTGCCGGTTTCACCAGCGGCAGGGTGATCAGCCGGAACCGCTGCCAAGCAGTGGCCCCGTCCACTTTTGCTGCTTCGTAGACGTCCGCCGGAATCATCTGCAGGCCTGCAAGGATCAGCAATGCCATGAACGGAGTGGTCTTCCAAACGTCCGCGATGACGACGGCCCACTTGGCCGGCCACTCACTGCCCGTCCACAGGATGGTGGTGTTGAACAGCTTGTTGGCGATGCCCTCGAAGGCGAAGATGAAGAACCAGAGCTTGGCCGTCACGGCAGTGGGGATGGCCCACGGCACCAGGACAGCTGCGCGGACCAGGCTGCGGCCACGGAACTCACGGGCCATGATCATGGCCATCCAGAAACCCAGAACAGTTTCGAAAGCCACCGTCACCACCGTGAAGAAGAACGTGGTGGCCGTGGCAGACCAGAACTGGCCGCCCAAGGTGCCGGGCGGGCAAGCGACCGTCCCGCCGTCCGGGGCCGCACACTGCTGCGCAAGCCAGTTGACGTAGTTCTGGATGCCGGCCGGACCACCTGCAGTGAAGAGCCCGGTGGCTGGATCCAGGCCGGCGTCCTTCTGGAAGGACATGACGATGGCACTGATGATCGGGTAAACGATCACGATGCCCAGGGCGATGATGGTGGGGGCAAGCAGCCAGGACGCCCAGCGCCCCTGGCTTGCAATCCTGTTGTCCTCCCCCACGCCCTTGGGCGCATGACGGACGGGGGTCCCGCCCGACGCCGGTGACTTAACCGGCGTCGGGCCTAGTTCGGTTGCCATGGCAGAACTACGATCCCGCACCGGCGGATTCGATGGACTTCTGCATGTCGGAGAGTGCGTTATCCACTGTCTTTTCTCCCTTGATAGCGGAGTAGGCATTGTCTTGAATTGCCTTGGTGACAGCCGGGTAGAAAGGCGTCACAGGACGCGGAACGGCGTTCTCGATGGACGTCTTCAGAACCGGCAGGTAGGGCAGCTTGGCAACGAGTTCCTTGTCGTCATACAGCGATCCGAGAACCGGAGCCAGCGAACCCTGGGTAGCGTAGAATTTCTCAGTTTCCTCCGAGGTCATGAACTTCATGAAGTCCAGCGCAGTGGCCTTGTTCTTGGAGTACACGCTGGTAGCCAGGTTGTGGCCGCCCAGTGAGGATGCACCGGGTCCATCCTTGCCGGGGAGCGCAGCCAGCCCCGTCTTGTCCTTCACGGCGGAGGAGCCTTCAGTGGTGATCAGGTTGAAGGCGTACGGCCAGTTGCGCAGGAAAAGGAGCTTGCCGCTCTGGAATGCCTGGCGGCTGTCCTCTTCCTTGTAGGTGATGGCTTCCTTGGGGATGTTGCCATCCGCGTAGGCCTTTGCGAGGTTCCCCAGGCCGGCCTTGGCCTCGGGGGTGTTCAGGTCCGGCTTGCCGTCCTTGTTGAGGACCGAGCCGCCGGCCGAGTTGATGGCCTCGGAAGCGTTTACCGTGAGGCCCTCATACTTGCTGAACTGGCCCGCGTAGCAGCCGATGTTGTTCTGCTTCGCGATGGAGCACATGCTCATCATCTCGTCCCAGGTCTTGGGCGGGGTGGGAACCAGGTCCTTCCGGTAGTACAGGATGCCGCCGTCAGAGGTCTGCGGGGCCGCGTACAGGGTGCCCTTGTAGGTTGCGCTCTCCACTGTCGGCTTGAGCATGGCGCTGGTGTCGATCGCCATCTTGTCCTTCAGCGGCTGCAGCCAGCCCTTGGCCGCGAATTCAGCGGTCCAGACAACGTCCACATCCACAACGTCGTAGTCGGACTGCTTGGCCTGGAAATGCTGGACGAGGTCATCGTGCTGCTGGTCGGCCTGGTCCGTCTGCTCCTTGAAGGTGACCTTCTCATTCGGGTGGGCGGCATTCCACTTATCGACCAGGGGGCGGACCACATTGCTGTTGTCCTTGCCCTGTACGTAGGTGATGGGGCCACGGCCGTCCAGGTTGGCGCCAGCGTCACCGCCGCCACCGCTACCGCCTGTAGAGCCCCCTCCACCTCCGCCGCCGCAGGCGGACAACGTAAGGGCCAGGATGCCGGCCGTGGCAGCCGGAAGCAGGAATCTCGGGGTTTTCATTAGCTTGAAGCTCCTCGCTGAGTGACAAGTAAGTCGACAGTGCGCTTGCTAGGTGAGGTTGATGTGGTGACTGTCACACTAGTAAGGTACCTGTCAGTAATGCAAGCGTTTACATCAAAAAGTTATCAGAGGGGAACCTAATGCCCGACTCATCCGTTCCCGCATCCGGACCGGCCCCCTCTGCCTGGTGGGCCGACGCCGTCGTGTACCAGATCTACCCCCGCTCCTTCGCAGATGGCAACGGCGACGGCATGGGGGATCTGCGCGGCGTCCTGGACCGCCTGCCCTACCTTGAACGGTTGGGAGTGGATGCCATCTGGCTGTCACCCTTCTATAAGTCACCCCAGGCCGATGGCGGCTACGACGTGGCGGACTACCGCCAGGTGGACCCTCTCTTCGGCTCCCTGGCGGACTTCGACGCAATGTTGCAGGACGCTCACCGCCGCGGATTAAAAGTCATCGTGGACCTGGTTCCCAACCACACCTCAGACGAACACGCGTGGTTCCGGGAGGCGCTGGCCGCAGCCCCTGGAAGCCCGCAGCGGGACCGGTATATGTTCCGTGACGGCAAGGACGAGGTGCCTGGCTCCGGGGACGGCAGGCTGGCACCGAACAACTGGAAGTCCGTGTTCGGCGGTCCGGCCTGGAGCCGGGTAACCGAGGCGGATGGATCGCCCGGCCAGTGGTATCTGCACCTCTTCGACACCAAGCAGCCGGACCTGAACTGGGAGAACCCGGAAGTTCAGGAAGAGATGCGCTCGGTGCTGCGGTTCTGGCTTGACCGCGGGGCGGACGGTTTCCGGGTGGATGTTGCCCACGGCTTGGTCAAGGAGGCGGGACTGCCGGATTGGGACGGCGTGGCTGCCATGGTGGAGGGAACATCAGGCCCCAGGCGGGAGAGCCACCTGCCCGGGGATGCTCCCCATGCCCACACCGACGCGGAGGAACCACACAGGGCAGTCTCCCCGATGTATCCGCCGTCGCCGTTCTTTGACCAGGACGGTGTGCACGCCATCTACCGTGACTGGAACCAGGTCCTGGCCGAATACGGCGGAGACCGGATGATGGTTGCCGAGGCCTGGGTGGAGCCGGCTGAGCGACTGGCACGTTACGTCCGGCCCGATGAGATGCAGCAGGCCTTCAACTTCGATTTCCTGCTGGCCGGCTGGGATGCCGAGCGCATGGCGGAGGCCATCGACGCGTCGCTGGCAGCGGCAGCATCAGTAGGTGCCCCCTGCACGTGGGTACTAAGCAACCACGACACCGTGCGTCATGCGACCCGGTTCGGGCTGACAGACCCCACCACGTTCCCAAAGGGCATTGGCCCTGGCGACGAACAGCCGGACGCAGCCCTGGGCCTGGCCCGCGCCCGTGCCGCCACGCTGGTTGCGCTGGCGCTGCCGGGTTCGGCATATCTTTACCAGGGTGAGGAGTTGGGACTTCCGGAGCACACAACCCTCCCTGCAGAGGCCAGGCAGGACCCGACGTTCTTCCGGACCCGCGGCGCCGAGATCGGGCGGGACGGTTGCCGGGTCCCACTGCCGTGGGCAGGGGAAGAACCCGGCTTTGGCTTTTCCGGAGGTGTCTCCCCTGGAGCGCCCGGGCCGTGGCTCCCGCAGCCGGAAAGCTTCGGCCCCCTGGCTGCCGACCAGCAGGACGGCGAGGAAGGCTCAACGCTGGAGCTGTACCGCGCCGCATTGGCATTCAGGGCAACCCAGCGCCTGGGCAGCGGCACCGTGGAGTGGACCGATGAACACGCGCCGGAAAGCGGGCTGCTGGCGTTCCGCAATGGGGAAACAGTTGTCCTGTCCAACATGGGCTTCGCCTCGGCCCCCGTGCCCGAAGGCTATGCCGTGGTCCTGTCCAGTGGTCCCGAGCCCGCCGAAGAATGGGCCGGCATGCAGGAGGTTCCGGTGGACTGCACTGTTTATCTTCAAAACGTGCGGGGTCTTCAAGGCGGGCAGTAGCCGGAAAGGTCAGGCGGTAGCCGTAACGGGCGTGCAGTACCGGCAGCATTGCCAGCGGAACCAGCGGTAATCTAGCGGACGCGTTCGGCCCGGCTGAAGCGGGTCCGTGCCCCGGCTCCGATGTGGATGAGGACCGGCACCTCCTTGCCCACAACGGACTCCAGCGCGTGCAGGAGTCCTGACACCTCGGCTGCGAGCAGATGCGGTGCCACACCCTGGCGCGGCAGGAGACGGACCTTCAACGCGGGCGTTCCCTTGACGTCATAGGTAGTGACGGTGGCCCCAGCCAAATCAGGCCTTCCCTCCAGGGCCTGCTTCAGCGCCTGTTCCGCCACGCCGCCACCGATTCGGACATCGCCGGGAACGTCGCCGGGATCATATTCGGCCGCGAGGAGGTTTGACCGGCCCTTTCCCTGCTGGGCGATCCAGGCCACCATGAGCCCCATCAGCGCCAGCAAGGCCAGTGCCACGACAATCCACAACCAGCTTTCCGGCCGGCCCGGAAAACGGGTGGAGTCGAAAAGCCGGGTGATCCCGGTCCAGACTCCGCCGGACCAGGCATGCCACCAGGAAGCGACGGGAGGAACCGCCGCCAGCAGCACCAGCAGGATCCCTGCCCCAAGCAGGATCAGGCCCAGCACAGTGAGCAGGATGCGGTTGAGCATTGCCGGCGTGCTGTTCATGCCCCGATCACCCCGGAAGCAGTGACGTTGACGCGGGGAACAGGAGCCGGTTCCAGCAGCATCTGATCCAGCTCGTCGCGGACGGCGTCCAGCACCCTGTCCTGGTCCACGGGGATTCCGGACGTGGGACGCACGTTGACCAGCACCTGGCGCTGGGAAACAACGACCATGACCTGTTCAGGCGTGACGTTGGCGGCCAACCGTGCGCGGCGGGCGAGTGAGGATGCGATGACTTCGTCATCCACCACCACGGCAGGGAGCCCCTCGCCGGGCGCACCGGCCAGCAGATGGCGGGCGCGCTTTCCGGGAAGCACGCCGTTAAGGAAGAAAATTAATCCCAGCATGGCAAGAACGGCGCCGATCGCTGCCAGGAGCAATGGGGAGATTCCGGCCGGAAGGTCCACGATTCGCTGCGCGGCCACCTGCGGCTCGATCAGCCAGGCCGGCTGGCCCACTGCGTGGACCCCGGATTCCAGAACCCCGTAGGCGGCCACCACCAGGACCAGGACGGCGGCGGCGACGGACACCGCTGCACGGGACGAGTGGGTTTCCCGGTAAAGGACCCGGCGCATCCCGGGCCCGTTGTTCCCGCGGGTTCCACCAGTGACTCCGCGGTCTTCCACGCTGCTGCTCACCGCACCCGCCCTTCCGTGCTGATCCTTGCTGTACTGATCCGCGCCCCGCTGATGCGGATGTCCACGCGGCTCAACCGGGAACCGCTTAGTTGGGAAACTGTTGCCAGGATGCTTGCCTTGGCCTTGACGGTGCGGTCCCAGATGGACCCGCCGGCCGCCTGCACCCGTGCGGGGTCCAGGACCACGGAGTGCAAAGGCGGGATGCTGATGGGGGCAACGAGGGATAAAGCCAGCAGGCCGTCGTCGTCCGTCCATTCCGCCCGCACGTCCTGGGCGTCGACACCCAGGGCCCGCGCCGCTGCCACCCTGGCAAGACTGGTCAATGCCTGGGTGCTGATCCGGTTATGGCCGCTGAGCGCCCGCCCACGCACAACGGGTGCGGGTGTTGTCATGAGGAGGAACGCCGGCCGGTGATGGCATCGAACACGCCGCGCAAGTCCAGTTTTCCTTCCGCAGCTCGGCCCAGCAGTGCTCCGATGGCCATGAAGAGCAAGGAAACAAGGAAGCCCCACAGGCCGAACTGCAGGGACATGAAAGCAACGAAGGCGCCAATCGCCGCGCCTGCCACCGTAAGGCTCACAGCAGTTCCTCCCGTTCCGCGCCGGCGGGCGGGGTGGTTTTGACGGGCGGGGGTACGTAGACGTCCGTTATTTCCACGTTCACCTCGATGACCTGCAGGCCCACCAGTTCCTCGACGGCCCGGTAGACAGTGGCGCGGACGTCATTGGCCAATGAGTGCAGGGGTGTTCCATAGCTTGCCACCAGGGTGATGTCCACGGCCACCTGGGTTTCGCCCACTTCAGCATGGACACCGGCGGCATGGTCTGAGCTTCCGACGGCGTCACGGATGGCACCCAGAGCGCGGGACGGACCCGAACCAAGGGAGTAGACGCCCGGAACTGCCCGCGCGGCAATTCCTGCGACCTTTGCCACTGCAGTCTCGGAGATGACGGTCCGTCCGGGGCCCGGGGCCGGGCTTGCGGCGGGACGGCTTGGCACCACGGGTTGTGGGTTCTGGTATTCCATCAGGCACTCCCCCTTCTGTTGCTTCCACCCTATCCCCAGCCTGTGACACTGCGCTGGAAGAGTGACCAGGGGTTAAAGCAGAAAAGCACCAGCTCCGAAGAACTGATGCTTCCCAGTGGTGGCTCCGACCGGCGTCGATCCGGTGACCTTTCGATTTTCAGTCGAACGCTCTACCAACTGAGCTACAGAGCCTAGGTGACTAGTCACCATGACAGCCGGAATTTCTTCCAACAATCAGAGCGACCCTGACGGGACTTGAACCCGCGACCTCCGCCGTGACAGGGCGGCGCGCTAACCAACTGCGCTACAGGGCCTTGCGTTTCTTGCTTTGCGGTATCTCTACCGCTTTTTCAAGGCTTCCAGCCTACCAGACTTTTTCAGCCTGCTTGACCAGTTCCTTGCGTACCCCCAACGGGATTCGAACCCGTGCCGCCGCCGTGAAAGGGCGGTGTCCTAGGCCGCTAGACGATGGGGGCCAGAACCTGTCCGGAACAAAATAAAAGGCGTCAAGCGGGGCTTTCCGTCTTTGTCCTCTGCGTTTCTCCGAACGGGACTCCACAACTATAGGGGGTAACCGGGAATAATCCAAAATCGCCGGAAAACCCGCGATCCCGCCGCCGTGCGCGGTAAATACGGGTAAAGATGGACGGATGGATGCCGTCGCAGCGCTCAACGAGATTGCTTTCTGGCTTGAGCGCGGACGCGCCGCCACGTTCAAGGTCCAGGCCTTCCGCAAGGCGGCGGCCGCCATCGGGCCCCTTGGCCCTGATGAAGTGGCCGCACGCGCCCGCACCGGCCGGCTCAAATCCATGAAGGGGATCGGTGACCGCACCTATGCGGTGATCCGGCAGGCCGTGGACGGACAGGTCCCCGATTACCTCGCTGACCTCAGGGAGAAGGGGGCCCAGCCGCTGGCATCCGGCGGCGCGGACCTGCGGGCGGCACTTCGCGGAGACCTGCACAGCCACAGCGAATGGTCCGACGGCGGCTCCCCCATTGAGCTGATGGTGGCTGCTGCGGAGGTGCTGGGCAGGGAGTACGTGGCCCTGACCGACCACTCCCCCAACCTCACGATTGCCAACGGACTGTCCGCCGAGCGCCTGCTTGAGCAGCTGGATGTGGTGGCCGGTATCAACAGCAACGGCGGGACCACCCGGCTCCTGACCGGGATCGAGGTGGACATCCTGGAGTCCGGCGAACTGGACCAGGAGCCGCAACTGCTGGACCGCCTGGACATTGTGGTGGCCAGTGTCCATTCAAAGCTGCGCGCTGACCGGAAAACCATGACCACCCGGATGCTCGGCGGCATCCGGGACCCGCAGACCAACGTCCTGGGCCACTGCACCGGCCGCCTGGTGGAGGGCTCCCGCGGGACCCGGCCGCCGTCGGAATTCGACGCCAAGGAGGTCTTCGCAGCTTGCGCGGAGCACAACGTTGCCGTGGAGATCAATTCCCGCCCGGAGCGGCAGGATCCGCCCGACGCCCTGATCCAGCTGGCACTGGAGGCGGGGTGCCTGTTCTCCATCGACAGTGATGCCCACGCACCGGGGCAACTGGACTTCCTGCAGTACGGTGCAGAGCGGGCCGCCCGCAACGACGTTCCTGCCGAACGGATCATCACCACCTGGCCTGTGGAGAAGCTGCTCGCCTGGGCTGGTGGTAAGTAGGGGCCAAAGGAAAGAGGGACTCGCCCCAGCGCCAGCCGGGCACCGACGTGGCCGATTCCCGCCAGTCCGGTGCCCGCATCCGCCGTAGATTTATCTCATGCCTTCCACCAGCCCCGCCCGCCAACCACTTCCTCCCCAAGCTCCAGCGGCTGCTCCCGTCAAGGCCCTGGGCGTGGCGGCCATGGTGGTCACCGTGGTGCTGTGGGCCTCGGCGTTCGTGGGCATCCGGGCCATCGGCCCGCACTTCTCCCCCGGCTCCCTGACGCTGGGCAGGCTGGCGATTGCCGCCGTCGTCCTGGCCTTCCTGGTGGTGCCGCAACTTCTCAAGAGCCGGCTGTTGCCCATGGGCCGCGAGTGGCTGCCCATCCTCGCCTACGGCGTGATGTGGTTCGGCGGGTACAACGTGGCGTTGAACGCCGCGGAGCACATCCTGGATGCCGGCACCAGTGCCCTGCTGATCAACGTCAACCCCATTTTGGTGGCCATCATGGCGGGCATCTTCCTCAAGGAAGGGTTTCCGCGCTGGCTCCTCATCGGTAGCACGGTGGCGTTTGCCGGGGTCGCGTTGATCGCCCTCGGTTCAGGGCAGCCGCGCACACCAGGGGAAGATTCGACGGCGGACCTGGCGGGTGTGGCGCTTTGCCTCCTTGCAGCGGTCCTCGCCGCGGTCAGCGTCATCATCCAGAAACCGGTTGTGCGGAAATTCCCGGCGGCCCAGGCCACGTGGTTCGGCATCGTGGTGGGAGCGCTGTGCTGCCTGCCCTTCGCAGGGCAGCTGGCGGCCGAAGTGCAGGCCGCCCCGCCGCAGGCCACGCTGGGGCTCGTGTACCTTGGCGTTTTCCCGACCGCCATCGCCTTCACCACCTGGGCCTACGCGTTGTCACTCGTGGATGCCGGGAAGCTGGCCGCCACCACCTACCTGGTTCCGGGCACCACCGTCCTGATCTCCTGGCTGCTGCTGGGCGAGATCCCCACCGCCTGGGGCCTGGTGGGCGGGCTGGTGTGCCTGGTGGGAGTGGGGCTGACCCGGCGCAGGTCCCGGGCGGACCGCCTCCGGCAACAACGCGTCCAGCGTTAGGGTCTGGGCATGCCAGCCAATTTGCCACCGGGCCTGCCGATCGTTCCCGACGGGCCGCACGAACCTTCCGGTTTCACCATGTCCCCCGACGACTTTGAGGCCGCCGTCCAGGTCGCCCTGGACAGCATTCCCGAACGGCTGGCCCGCGCCATGGACAACGTTGCGGTCTTCATCGACGACGATTACGTGCCGGGGCCCGGCGAGGATCCGGACACCGTGCTGCTGGGGCTGTACGAAGGGGTTCCGCTGACGGAGCGCGATTCGTGGTGGGAAGCCGGCTCCCTCCCGGACCGGATAACAATCTTCCGCGAACCGATCCTGGAGATCTGTGCCTCCCGGGACGACGTGATCCACGAAGTGGCGGTGACCGTGGTCCACGAAATCGCGCACCACTTCGGCATTTCCGATGACCGGCTGCATGAACTGGGCTGGGGCTAGCCTTGTAAACATGGGACACGACCACAGCCACAGCCACGGGATCACCGCCACCGGGCGGCACCGGAAACGCCTCGTGGCCGTCCTGGGAATCACCCTTGGCGTGGTGGTCATCCAGATCGTGGGGTCCGTGTTTTCCGGGTCGCTCTCCCTGCTGGCGGACGCGGGGCACATGCTCTCCGACGCGGCCGGCGTCACCATCGCACTGCTGGCTGCATGGATTGCGGGCCGGCCCGCGAGCGATCAGCGGACTTATGGCTTCCAGCGGGCCGAGGTTCTTGCGGCGTTGGCCAACGCGCTGATCCTGATCGTGATTTCCGTGGTCATATTCACTGAAGCCATCAGGCGGTTCAGCGCACCCCCGGAAGTGCAGACGGGCATCATGCTGTTTGCCGCCATCCTCGGCGCCGTGGCCAACCTGGCGTCGCTGCTGGTCCTGCGTACTGCGCAGGAGGAAAGCCTAAACATCCGCGGCGCCTACCTGGAAGTGCTGGGCGACCTCCTGGGTTCGGTGGCCGTCATCATCGCCGCCGTGGTGATCATGCTGACCGGCTTCCAGGCAGCGGACACCATCGCCTCCGTCCTGATCGCACTGATGATCCTCCCGCGGGCCTGGAGCCTGCTGCGCGATGTGGTGGACGTCCTGCTGGAAGCCAGCCCGAAGGGAGTGGAGGTGCAAATGATCCGCGAGCACATCCTTTCGGTGGCGGGCGTAACCGACGTCCATGACATCCACATCTGGACCATCACGTCGGGCGTTCCGGTGTTCTCGGCCCACGTGGTGGTGGAGGACGGCGTGCTCAACGCCCGCGGCGCCGACCAGCTGCTGGACAAGCTCATCACCTGCCTGGGATCCCACTTCGATACGGACCACTGCACCTTCCAGCTGGAACCGGCCAGCCACTCGGAACACGAGGAACGCCAACACGCCTGAACCGACACACCCCCGCGGATTCCGACGCTAATAACACTGTTGTGGTTTATGTTATTGATGTGACTAGTGTTGCCAATGTGCAAATGGTCACGTAGCCTCGGACTGCTGGCGAGCAGCTGAGGGGCACAGTTGTGCCGCATCCAGAACCTCACTCCCAGCCTTACTGTTGCGAGGTCTCTGCAGATGGCTTTATCCGGATCCGGCCGCAGGACGGCCGTGCTTTGCGCCGCCGTCGTCCTTTTTGCTTCCGTGGCAACGCCGGCAGCCGCGGTCCCCGCGCAGTCCCTTCCTCTCACCGTTCCGGCGTCGCCCGAGATCCCGTCGCCCGAGGACATTGCCGCAGCCAAGGCCAGCGAGTCCGCGACGGCGGACAAGGTCACGGACATCGAGCGCATCCTGGCTGACGCGTCCACCGCCCAGCAGGCCGCATTCGCGGTGGCCATGCAGGCCAACAACGCCTACAGCGAGGCCCTGGTGGAACTGCAGCAGCGGACCGAGGCGGCATCAGTCGCCTCAGCCAAGGCCGACTCCGCCCGGGAACAGCAGGACAAAACCCGCAAGCAGGTGGGGCAGCTCGCCGGTGACCTGTACCGGAACGGCGGCCTGAACCCCACCCTCGGAAGCTTCGCCAGCGGCAGTGAAACCTTGCAGCAGGCCGCCACGCTCGAGGCCCTCTCCGCCAGCCGCAGCCGGGCTTTCGAAGCTGCCGACGCCGCAGCCACCGCCTACCGTTCCCTGACCGCAGCTGCGGACGACGCCACCAAGGCTGCCGACGATGCAGCCAAGACGGCGGAACAGCGGAAGTCCCAGGCGGAACAGGCCAACGCCGCGCAGGCCAAGGCCGTGGCCGACGCCAAGGCCCAGCGGACCGTCCTGGTGGACCAACTCGCACAGCTCCGCAACACCACGGTGGCGCTCGAATCAGCCCGCGTAGATGCCTTGGACCGGCAGCGCGAGGAGGCGCGCCTCGCCGCGCTGTCCGCCGCCGCGGACAAAGCGGCAGCGGACAAGGCCGCCCAGGATCAGGCAGCCCAAAACCAGGCAGCGCAGAACCAAGGCGGGCAGAACCAGGCTGCCGCCGGCCAGAACAACCGCAGCCAGGAGGCGGTTCCTGCGGCACCCGCTCCGGCGGCAGCGCCGGCCGCACCGGCACCTGTTGCACCCGCGCCGGCCCCGGCGCCCGCTGCTCCGGCACCTGCTCCTGCTGCACCTGAACCCGCTGCGCCGGCTCCTGCCCCTGCTCCCGTGGCGCCGGCACCAGCACCTGCGCCGGCACCAGCACCAGCCCCCGCCCCTGCACCTTCAACCGGTTCAGGCACCTATGAGGCAGCGATCTCCGTAGCCCTGGGGAAGGTGGGCGCCCCGTACTACTACCAGTGGGGTGGTACCGGGGTTTACGGTTTCGACTGCTCCGGGCTGGTGCAGAACGCCTTCGCCGCAGCCGGCCAGTACCTGCCGCGCACAGCCTCCCAGCAGTACGCGGCTGCCCCGGTCCACGTCCCGATTTCGCAGGCCCGCCGCGGCGACCTGCTGGTCTGGGGCTCGGCACCGAACTTCTACCACGTAGCCATCTACCTGGGGAACGGCCAGGTGGTGCAGGCCCTCAATCCGCAGGAAGGAATCACTGTTTCCAGCATCAGCTCCATGGTGGGCATGGAGCTTTACCCGTACGCGGCCCGCTACTGACAGCCCGCTACTGACCCTCACCGCTGCACCGTGCGGCGGAGGTGCCGGCACTCACATGCCCCGCCGCCGTCGTCAGCTCAGGATGTCCTTGGTAACGAACCGGCCGTAGGCAAGTGCCCCGAACACGGCTACATAGCCCGCTTGGAGCAGCGCGTTGCTGGCGAAGGAATCCCACACCAGCGGCTGGCGCAGCATGTCGCCGAAACCGAGCCAGTAGTGGCTGAAGAGCCACGGGTGCAGCCACTCCAGCTGCGGCAGCTGGTCCGCGACCTGCGACACCACCGAAACCACCACGGTGGCGGCCATCGCGCCCACCGGAACCACGGTCAGGGTGGACAGGAACAGCCCGATCGCTGACAGGCCCGCCAGGGACACGGCCAGGTAGGCGGCGATCAGCACTATGCGCAGGGCAGCTTCGCCCGGCTGGACCACGCCCCCGGAGAGCAGCGTCACCGGGCCTACCGGGAAAAGGGCCGCTCCGATGGCCGCACCGGCGACACCCACGGTCAAAGGTGCCGCGATGCAGAAGGCCAGCGCGCCTGCGTACTTGACCAGCAGGAGGCGCACCCGCCCGGCCGGCGCCACCAGCAGGTAGCGAAGGGTTCCCAGGCTGGCCTCCCCCGCAATCGTGTCCCCGGCCACCACCCCCACCGCAAGCGGCATGAACAGCGGTACGGAGACCAGCATGGCGGTGAAGGCAACGAACAGGCCGTTTTGGGTGATCCGGTCGAGGAAGGCCGGTCCCCGGCCGGGCGGGACGGCGGAGGAGACCTTCACAGCAATGGCGATGAGGACCGGGATGGCGGCCAGGGCCAGGAGCAACGCCCAGGTCCGCCGGCGCCCGAACAGTACTTTGAGCTCGGACCCCAGCAGGGAGAATCCGGAGCTTCGCGGAGCTGCTGCCAGCCGGGCCGTGCCGGCGGCTTCGGGCCTCTCGGCGGGCACGCTACTGGGCAACATCGAATCCTTCCCCGGTGAGGGCAACAAAGCGGTCTTCAAGGCTTTCACGCTCGACGGCGAAGCCCCGGACCCGGACGCCGGCCTGAACCAGGTGCGCCACGACGTCCTCCGGAAGCACCGCCGGCTGTTGGGCGCCGGTCTGGAGCACTGCCACAAGGGTCTCCCCATCGGCGTGAGCACGCGGTTCAGCCTGTCCGGGGTCAGGTGCCAGCCCCAGCCGGGCCAGGACCTCCCGGGCCGCCACGCCGTCGGGCGTCACCAACCGGAGCCGGGTGGGCCCTGCCTGCCGCAGCTCAGCCAGCGGCCCCTGCGCCACCAGCCTGCCGGCCCTCATCACCGCGGCGTGGGTGCACATCTGGTCCACCTCGGCCAGCAGGTGGCTGGACA
Source organism: Arthrobacter sp. E1SS-5 (assembly GCF_057073715.1). NCBI lineage: Bacteria > Bacillati > Actinomycetota > Actinomycetes > Micrococcales > Micrococcaceae > Arthrobacter > Arthrobacter sp. E1SS-5. The sequence continues at coordinate 475,503 of NZ_CP172703.1, read as the reverse complement.
CAAAAATGGTGGTGCCCTCATGCGCCAGGGACCGCACCAGGTTGCGGACTTCCCGGGTGCCCTGCGGATCCAGCCCATTGGTGGGCTCGTCCAGCACCAGCAGGTCCCGCGGCGAGAGCAGGGCGTTCGCTATGCCCAGCCGCTGCTTCATTCCCAGCGAGTACGCGTGCACGCGTTTGCCTGCGGCGTGTTCCAGGCCCACACGCTCCAGCGCCTGCTGCACCCGCGCCTTCCGGGTGGCGGGCACGGTGTGGGGGCTGGCCGCATCCAGCCGGCGGAGGTTGGCGGCGCCGGAGAGGAAGGGGTAGAAGGCCGGCCCTTCAACCAGGGCGCCCACGCGCGGCAAGACCTCGTGGAGTTTGTCCGGCATTTCGCGGCCCAGCAGGCTTACCGTCCCGGCGGACGCAGCGGCCAGGCCCAGCAGCATGCGGATGGTGGTGGTCTTGCCGGACCCGTTGGGCCCCAGGAAGCCGAACACCGTCCCGTGCGGAACGGCCAAATCCACGCGGTCTACGGCGGCCTGCTGGCCAAAGTGCTTGCTCAGGCTCCGGGTTTCAATCGCCAGGGCGCCGCTCACCGGAGCAGCCCCTGCCACCATTCCCCCTCCGGCCACCACTTACTGGGCCGCTGCTGCTGACTGCAGCTGTTCCGGCGGCACCATTCCCGCGAAGACGCGTCCGTCGTCGGTGACCAGGACGTTCAGGAGTGCGGTGGAGAGCAGCCGGCCACCGGGTACGGCGACTGCGGCCTGGGACAGCAGTGGATCCTGCAGGACGGATGCGGCTGCCGAGGCATTACCCTTTGCGGTGCCCACCACGGTTTCCCAGCCGGTGCCGGTCACGGATACCTGTCCCTTGGCGCCCTTGGGCAGGGCATCCTGATGGGAACCGTCAGCGTGCCCACGGGACTTGTCCGGAACCGGAAGTTCCTTGACGGTGCTGCCCGGCGGCGGCGTGAAGGCGAAGACGGACTGGTCGGGCACGGCCAGGGAGAGGCTGGTGAAGCCGGAGCTGAAGGCGGGCTTGTCTGCTCCGCGTGCGGTTACCTGGATGGACAGGGGCATGCCGTTTTGACCGTCGACGGCGATGGCCACCTTGCCCACCAGGGTTGCGTCCGTGCGTGGCTGAATCAGCAGGTTGTAGGCTGTCCGGCCGGCAACGGAAACGTCCGGACCCACGGAAACGGCGGTGGTGGCGTCAACCTTTGACAGGAACTGCTGGGCCAGTTCGGCCGGCGTGTGCATTCCGCCCGCACCCTGGTGGTCCTTTGACAGCGCGGCGTCGTGCGCAGGCATCGCAATATGCGCTGCCGTGTTGTCCTTCGACGAGTAGAACCACACATCCCTGCCGTGGCGGACGACATCCCGCTCGGCCAGCTGGTCCATCACCTGCACCCGGGCATTGTCCTTGCCGTCCATGAAGACACGGGCGGTGTGCTTTCCGGACAACAGCTCAATCATGGAAGCGGCGCTGCCGGGGGTGGCAGGCGCGGATGGCTTGCCGGTGGCAGGAAGCTCCGGCAGCCCCAGATCGGCCGACTGCTCCACGGTCCCCGAGAATGCCTGCACCTGATGGCTGGCTGCCAGCTCCAGGACTTGGGCGGGCGTCTTGGCCGGCAAGGGGTCGCTGGCCCCTGCCGGGAGGGACCCTGCGAGGGCGCCCGCGGCAATGACGACCGGGGCCGCCACGGCAGGCAGCCACCGCAGCCACGCCCGCCGGCCTGGTGCTGCGGTATTCACTTGCAAGCGTCCGCTGGAATCCAGCCTGTTGGAGCCCATAAGTAAAGACTACGCCCGCGCCGGCGGCTCCGCGCCCTTTCGCAGCCCTCCGTCCAGGGGCGTTTCTGGAGGTTGCGGCACTACGGTTCCCGCACCGCCGTCGACCGTTATTTCCTGGCCGGTGCTGATGCGGCCGGTGGCGTCCGGGACTCCCACCACCGCCGGAATGCCATACTCCCGTGCCACCACGGCGCCGTGCGAGTTGGCTCCACCCATCTCCATCACCAGTCCTCCTGCAGTAAGGAACAGCGGAGTCCAGCCAGGGTCCGTGGACGGCGCCACCAGGATCTCGCCCGGTTCAAGGCGGGCGCCGACCGGGTCCAAAATGACCCGCGCCGGGGCAGTCACCGTTCCCGCCGAGGCCGGGCTGCCGGCCAAGGTCCCATTCCCGGAAGTTCCGTCCCCGGAGTTTCCGACGGCGGTCCGCACCGCTTCGGGTTCGGTACCGTCAGAGAGCAGCACCCTGGGGATGTGCCGGCGCCTGAGCTCGCGGTCGTACTCCTGGCGGCGCTCCGCCACAAGCCGCCGCAGGTCCCGACCGGGCTTTTCCGCGTCCGAAGTGGTGCCGGCCAATGCCCTGCGAACCTCAACGAAGTCCAGGAAGAAGACGTCCTCCCGGCCATCAATGGCGCCTGCCTGCTCCAGTTCCCTGCCCACCAGGAGCAGCTGCCGGCGAACTTCCCCGAGGCCAAGCACCAGCAGGTACTTTGGCAGCTCGCGAAGGCCGGCGAACAACCGGGCCCGGCGCAGGGCGGCACGCACCAGCAGTCCCCGGATCCTGCCACGGGCGGCGGCCCGGGCCACCAGGCGGTCCACCTGCTCTTCCGCGTCCTCGGCTGCCTTGCTGAACTGGGCGTCAGGGGCCAGCGCCGGGTTATCCAGCCGGAGGTAGTTTGCCAGGGTCCCCAGGATGTGTGCCGGTTCCTCCGACCATCGCGGCAGCCCGACATCGATTTCACCCACTGCCCGCTGGCCGTACCTGTCCAGGAACCGTGCCAGGCCGGCGTCCAGGCGGGCAGGCAGCTCCCCGGCGTGGAAAGCGGCCGCCAGGACGGAGGGATTCTCCGCCAGGAGCGCGGTGCGTGAGTCAGTGTCTTCCCGGATGGCCGTTGCCAAGCGCCACAATTCCAGGTCCATCTCCGTGGTGACATTGTGCGGCAGGCCGCGGATCACCGTCTGCAGCTCATCCCATGCGCTCCCGCCCAGCAGCTTTCCGGAAAGGCCCACCATGGCGAAGCCCAGGGCGGGAAGTGGAAGGATGGCCGGCACAATGAGGAACAGGCGTGACCCTACCAGCGCTTCGGCGTGGTCCAGGCGGGCCATGATGTCAGCGCCGGCATCGGGGGCCAGCGAGGCCTCAAAGTCCCGGGTGAACTGGTCCAGCCGGCGCAGGGCCGCGCGGGGCCGGAACAGTGCCTGGACGAAGGTGGCGGGAACCTTGGCGCGGATCGCTACTGGCGCGACGTGGCGCAGCAGCCCGAACGGCGTCCTGCTGGTCACCGAAAAGGCTGGATCCTCCATCAGCCGGCGCATGACCGTGGCGGTCCGCGCTTCCATGATGTCGAAAACCCGGGGAATGATGCGTCGACCTATGGCGCTGCGGATGGGGGTAGTGAAGTCAACGTAGATCCGCTGCCCGGCCTCGGCATAGGGCGACGGCCCGCGCCGGGGATCAGGGACAGGGAAACCGGCAGCCGTGGCAACGGAGGAAGCAATGAGGCGGACTGCCGCGAGCCCCATGGGGGTGAGCGGCCGGGTGAGCCCCTGGGCCAGGCTGAAGCAGAGGTAGGCCCGTGTACCGCCAACGGATTTCCCCCGCGCAGCCCTGCCCGCGGCACCGTTGCTCTTCGGAACCGGGTACAGGGTGGTAATGGGCCTGGACTGCGTGAGCCAGAGGGCGCCTGCCCCGTCGATGGCCCACTCGGTGTCCTGCGGAGCACCGAAATGCTCCTCGGCCTGCAGGCCCAGCCTGGCGAGCGCACGCAACTGGCTGTCCGTCAGGCACGCCGTGTCACGGTCCTCCGGCAACTCCCGCATATGCGTCCCGCCGCCTGGGGCTGGTAGTACCTCAATGCCCTTCGCGCCCAGTTCCCGTTCCAGCACCCTGCCGGTCAGCGCATCCACCACAAAGTGGTCGGGATTGACCGCGCCGGAGACAACCGACTCGCCCAGGCCGGGACTGGCGTCCACCACTACCTGCCGGCGGCTGCCGGTGAGCGGATTCGCTGTAAACATGACGCCCGCGATCTCCGCGTCCACCATCCGCTGCACCACCACCGCGAGCGCCACCCCCGCGGGGTCGATCCCCAGGCCTGCCCGGTACGCTGTTGCACGGTCCGTCCACAGCGACGCCCAGCAACGCCGGACGGCGTCCAGCACCGCTGGCACTCCCACCACATTGAGGTACGTGTCCTGTTGCCCAGCGAAACTGGCGAACGGCAGGTCCTCGGCGGTGGCCGAGGACCTGACCGCCACCGGAACGTTCGGACCGAGGGCCCGGTAGGCATGCTCTACGGCCTGGGCGACGGCGGCGGGAATGGGGGCCGCCTGGATTGCCGCCCGCGCCTTTCCGGCCAGCACGGCTATGCCAGGTGGTTCCCCTCCGGCTGCATCCTTCCAGGCTGCGTAGACCCCTGCCAGCTCGGGAAGCAGGGTACCGTGGGCCCCGATTGCCTGCCGATATGCGGCTGTAGCGAGGCAGAACCCCTCCGGAACCGGCAAGCCGGCGGACAACAGCTCTCCGAGGTTGGCTGCCTTGCCGCCCACCAGTGCCAGCATCCCGGCGTCGAGGCCGCGCAGCTCCAGCACCAGCCCATCGTCCGGGCTGGTGCCAGCCAACGGCGGCCCTTGCTGCGCCATGTCCCAGATGCCGTATGCCCGAAAACCCGTGTTGCCTGGCAGTCCTGTGGCTTAGGCGGCGTCGCCCAGTATCGGGCCGAACCGCGCACGGTCCGCCATCCGCGGGTCCTCCCGGTCCGGGACCACCATGACCGGTCCCTTGGCGTGGTGGAGCACGCCGTCGGACGTCGAACCCAGGAGCATGCCGGTGAACCCGCCTCGGCCGCGGGTGCCGACTACCACCAGCTCCACGTGCCGGCTTTCTTCAACGAGCACGTCAACCGGGGAACCGTCCTTCAGCTGGTACTCGGCCTCAAGGTGGGGGTAGTGGCTGCGGAGCCAGGCCATGCCGGCCTCCAGGGTGACCCGGATGTCATCGAACAGCGCTTTGCGGTCCATGGGCGCCGGAACCCAGGCCAGGGAACCGCTGTACTGGGGTACGGCGCACACCACGCGCAGGGAGGCGCCAAGGCGTTCAGCCTGGTCGGCCGCCTCAAGGACGGCAACGCGCGCCTGATCGGAGCCATCCACCCCCACCACCACCACGTTCTCCACTTGCCGGTGCCCGGCCTTGGCCTGCTCGGCCTTGACCCGGCGGTCCTCGGTGGTCTCGCCGAGCCTGTCTGAGCAGAACAACGGCACCGTCACTGTGGGGCATTTGGCGTGGGCGGGAAGTGCACTGCTGACCGAGCCCAGGAGCCGGCCCACGAAACCGCCGCGGCCGCGGGTTCCCACCACCAGCAGTTCCGCGCTTTCGGAGATTTCCAGCAGCACTCCTGCCGCGTCACCGTTTTCCACGGAGGACGTTACGTCCACGTCGTACGGCGCGATCTTCTCCAGCGCCTGCTTGAGGATGGCCTCTGCCCCTTCCCGAATGACGGAGTCGTCCACCGTGGCGTAGCCACCGTCCAGCCCGGACGCGGCAAAGATCGGCACCGAATAGGCGGTGACTATATGGAGCGGGCGACGGCGGCGCTGGGCTTCCCGCGCGGCCCACACCAGGGCGCACTGGCCATGGTCCGAGCCGTCAACGCCCACCACGATGCCATGGGGGGCGTCAGACGCACCGCCACCTTCCCGGGCCGGGTCCGGATGCAACTCTCGTGAGCCCATGGGGGCCGCCTCCTCGCGATACGCCTGATGTTGCGGCTATTCTGCCAGAAAACCGGCCCTCCCCTGCACATCCCGACCCCGGGCTGCACCGGCAGGAAATGACTGTCTTCCGACTCCCACTATTCTCCGTCCCCCTAGGCTTAGCAAGCCTGCTCAGGAGCACATTGGCCGGGTTATCCACAGGCTCAGCCAGCCCATTCAGGGGCACGCGGGTCCAGCTATCCACAGGCTTTGTGGGAACCTTCGGAAAGCGCCTTCACACGCGGAGGAATGTTTTCGCCATTGGGCTATTCACAGCCGCTTTTGTTCTGTAGTCTTCAGGACATTGTTGGTCCGGGACACCAAGTGCAACTTCCTGCCAGGACGGTTCCGGCCATGTTCTGCGTCCGGAATTTGGGGTTGCCGGAACGCGGGCCGGCGAGGATGCCGGCACCTGCTGAAAGCTTCGAAGGAGGGAAACTGTAGTGTCAAGCATGCCTGGGGATGCCGGGACCGAACAGACCACCACGGTGATCATTGGCACGGGCCTGTCCGGGCTGGCCGTGGCCGCAGAACTGCGCCGCCACGGCGTGGACTCCATTGTGGTGGACGGCCTGGACATCCTTGGCGCCAACCAACCCGCCAACACCTCCTCCCTGCAGCGCTGCGATGCAGCAGACGGGGACTCCCTCCGGGAACGGAACGAGATCCTCCGCCACCTCCGGAATTACGCGGCAAGCCATCGTGTCGATGTCCGAAACACCACCCGCGCGGTCCAGCTGACCATGGTGGAAGGCCCGGAAAACGAATCGACCCCGCAGTGGCGGGTGCACACCCCCACCGGCGTCCTGGTGGCGGACCACATTGTGCTGACCCGCTGTGCACACAGCCAGCTGCGGCGGATGCTCAACGACTTCGGCATTACTGTTGGCCGCAACGTGGCCACAGCCATGCGGGCCATCGGGATCTACCTGGTGGGAGTTGGCGAGCTGATTACGCCCTCGCCCAAGGAAGTGCTGCGCCAGGCCAAGACCGTGGGCCAGGCAATCTCCGCCAAGGTCAACCAGGGCACCGCCCAACTACCCGGCGCCTTCCCGGCAACGGGGAGCTTTGCGGTGCTGAGCTGCTGACGCTCCACCCTCTTCCCGGCGTCCGGCCACGGCCTTCCGGCTCTTCCGGCGGCAGCTACTCCCCGCCATTCCCTCCCGCATCCCCGTCGCCGTTAAGCCGTCGCCGGGCCAGGACGCCAAGGGCCACCAGCAGCCCCACCGCGACGACCGCAAAAATCACGATGCTCCACTGGAAGGGCTCCTCCGCATTGGCGGGCCTGGACGGCTCTTCCGTCACCCCGGGCTGTGCCGTGCCCATGCTTGGCACCGTACCCGCCGCCGTCGAACTTTTCGCCGTGGAAGTTCCGGAGGGCGCAGCACCGGGTGCGCCGGCGGCCACGGTAAAGGTAAAGGTGCCCTCGATGGGGTGGGAGTCGGAGCCGACCACGCGCCATGCGACGGTGTACGCACCCGACGGACCGCCCTGCCGAAGCTTCTGGGTTGCCACGTTGTCAACGATCCGGACGGAGCCGTCAGCCCATTCCGTACCACCCGCATCCTTGACCGAGAAGGACGATCCGATGCCCAGCGGCTTGTCGCTGAAGGTCACGGAGACCTCCTCCGGCGGCGCGGCGAGCGAAGCCCCTTGGGCCGGGCTGGTGGACTCCGCAGCATCGTGGGCGGAGGCCGGGCCTGCCAGGCCCAGCATCGCGGCTGCAAGGATAGAGGACCCGAGCGCAAGGCCCAGCAACTGGCGGCGAATTTGGCGCATGTTCGGGGTGCTCCTTGTGTTGGCTTCCTTACAGACTAGGCGCATTTGGCGGCCCAACCCCTCCCGCACCATTAGGATGCAGGTATTCCCACACTCTCCCCCGGAGGACTAATGCTTAAGCAAGGCTCTGCCCTGGACCGGTATTTCAGGGTCACTGAGCGCGGCTCAAACCTTTCCCGCGAGATCCGGGGCGGGTTCGCCACGTTCTTCGCCATGAGCTACATCGTGGTGCTGAATCCCCTGATCCTGTCCGGCCCCGACTCCAGCGGCACCACGCTCGGCTTCACCGCGGTGGCCGCCGTGACCGCACTCGTGGCAGGCATCCTCACCATCCTCATGGGGGCATGGGGGCGGCACCCCTTCGCCCTGGCCACCGGCCTGGGCGTCAACGCCTTCGTCGCAGTCACCGTGGCCACCAACCCCGGCTTGACCTGGCCGGACATGATGGGCCTGGTAGTCCTCTCCGGTGTCACCATGCTGATCCTGGTCCTCACCGGCTTCCGCACCGCCGTCTTCAAGGCCGTTCCGGACGGACTCAAGACCGCCATTGTGGTGGGCATTGGCCTGTTTATCGCCCTGATCGGCCTGGTCAACGCCGGCTTCGTGCGGCGCATCCCGGACGTCGCAGGCACCACAGTGCCCGTTGGCCTGGGCTTCGAAGGCAAGCTGCTGGGCTGGCCCACCGCCGTTTTCGTGTTCGGCCTGATCCTGACCATCGCCCTGGTGGTGCGCAAGGTCAAGGGCGCCATCCTGATCGGCATCATCACTTCCACGGTGCTGGCCGTCATCCTTGAATCGACCCTGCACATCGGACCCAGCTTCGATGGCAAGAACTTCAACCCGCAGGGCTGGTCCCTGGTGGCCCCCGCATTCTCCGGCTGGGCCGCCCCGGACCTGTCCCTGATTGGCAAGGCCAACCCGTTCGGCGCCTTCCAGCACCTCGGTTTCGTCGCGGCCACGCTGCTGGCCTTCGTCATCCTGCTCAGCATCTTCTTTGACGCCATGGGCACCATGGTGGGCCTGGCCAACGAGGCCGGCACGGTAGACGAGCACGGCAACATCCCCGACGTCGACCGTGTGCTCCAGGTGGACGCGCTCGGCGCCATCATCGGCGGCGGCGCCTCAGTATCCTCCAACCAGATCTACGTGGAAGCCGGCGCCGGTATCGGCGAAGGTGCCCGCACCGGCATCGCCTCCGTTGTTACCGGCCTGCTGTTCCTGGTGGCCATGTTCTTCACCCCGCTGATCAACCTGGTCCCGTTCGAGGCCGTGGCCCCGGCCCTTGTGGTGGTGGGCTTCATGATGGTGTCCCAGGTGGGCAAGATTGACTGGCAGGACTGGGGCATCGCCATCCCGGCATTCCTGACCTTCGCCCTGATGCCGTTCACCTACTCAATCGCCAACGGCCTCGGCGCCGGCTTCATCAGCTACGTCATCATCCGGACCGTCCAGGGCCGCACCAAAGACATCCACCCCCTCATGTGGGCCGTGGCCGCGGCCTTCGCGCTGTTCTTCGCCATCGGCCCCATCGAGGCTGCACTGGGCATCAAGTAACCCCCTGCGCAGAAAGGGCTGGTGCGGCATTCGCCGCACCAGCCCTTTCTCTTTTGAACCAGCGTTTACACCGGGGTGTTCGGTGCCAGCCCCTCGTCCCCGGATACTGCCAGCGCCTTCTTCTGACGCAGCCGATCGAGCCGGTTCATCAGCGGTGACGTTGTGGCACCGTGGATCACGATGGACAGCGCAATGACCAACCCAACGAAGGACCAGAGCCAGTGTGCCTGGTCCGTGAAGTGGCCCTCCGCCAACGCGAACGCAATGTAGTACACGGAACCTATTCCGCGGATGCCGAAGAAGGACAGTGCCACGCGTTCCCGCGGACCGGTCTTGCCGCCCAGCAGGCCCAGCCAGCCGGCCAGCGGCCGGACCACCAGCAGGAATGCCAGTGCCACCAGCACTTCCGCAGGGCCGACGCCGGCTAGCAACCCCCGGGCAATGGCGCCGCCGAGCAGGACCAGGATCACCACGGTCAGGAGCCGCTCCAATTGCTCCACGTAGGAGTGCAGCACACGGTGGTAGCCGTGGGTACGTTCTGCTGCGCGGATGGTCAGGGCACAGACAAACACCGCGATGAACCCGTAGCCCTCCACCATGTCCGTCAGCCCGTACGCCAGGAACGTCGCCGCCAGTGCTACGAACCCTTCGGAGTGATTGGACAGCCGGAGGCTGTCGGCACGGGCCGAGAAGAACAGCCTCGCGAGCAGCTTGCCGGTAAGGAAACCCACGAGAAGCCCCACCGCCAGCCGCCACAGCACGTCCAGGCCGAACCATTCGCCGAACCAGGCGGACGGGCTGGCCCCGACAACGCTGATGGCAATGGCCAGGTAGACGAACGGGAACGCCAGGCCGTCATTGAGCCCGGCTTCCGACGTGAGGCCGAACCGGACCTCGTCTTCCTTGTCCGCGTGCTCGTCCTGGTCCGCGGGCTCGCCCACCTGCACCTCCGAGGCGAGCACAGGGTCCGTGGGGGCGAGGCTGGCGGCCACCAGCAGCGCCGCGCCCAACCCCAGGCCCAGTAACCACATGCCCAGCAGGGTCAGGCCCACGATGCACAGCGGCATGGCAATACCCAGCAGCCGCCATGTGGTGGCCCACCGCTTCCGCCCCAGTGGCCGGTCCAGGGCAAGCCCGGCACCCATCAGCGAGATGATCACGCAGACTTCCGCGAGGTGCATCACGAAGTCGCTGTGCTCCACCGGATTCGGGTCCGGCAGCGACGGGATCAGCGCAAAGGCCCCCATCCCGGCGCCAAGGAAGACCATCGGCATGGACAGGGGCATATTGCGCAGCAGCTTGGGCAGCACCGCGGCAGTGAAGACGGCAAGGCCGGCCGCGGCAAAAAGGATGTCGGGGGCTTCAAACATGGGCTCTCCAGCCTGGAATTGTTGGGTTGACGGCCGGCAGGAATTGCATGCTGCCGCGGACCCGCTGGGTCTCACCCTATTCCTTGTACCCATCGGGCGCGCTGTCTCCCGTAAAGGCTTGCTGGAAGTGCGGGTTCTTGGATCCCGGACAGGACGACGGCGGCCTTGCTGGTTTTCGCGGCCGGCATGCGGTGAGCTTGGAGCATGTCTCTCCAGCTCCCCGCCGTCGATGTCCCGCCGCAGCCCTGGACAGGAAGGTTCGACGGCGACGGTCCCGGCCACCGCCGCTGGTGGCAGGCCGTGAACTCCGGCAGCGCATCGTGGAATGGAGAAGCGGCTGGGAAGCCTGCCGCCCTGCTGGGCTTCGCCAGCGATGAGGGCGTGCGGCGCAACAAGGGCCGCACCGGAGCCTCCGCGGCCCCGGCTGCCCTGCGCAAGGCCCTTGGCCCGCTGGCCTTCCATGTGGACCGCGCAGTGGCTGACGTTGGTGACGTGGTGGTTTCCGGCGAAGACCTGGAAGCCGGCCAGGAACGGCTTGGCCGGGCAGTGGCGGCCCTGCTCGACGCCGGGCACCAGACTGTCGTGCTGGGCGGCGGCCACGAAACGGCCTACGCCAGCTACCTCGGCGTCGCCGCATCGCGCGCCGTTCAACGCGGGCAGCGCCTCGGCGTCCTGAACCTCGATGCCCACTTCGACCTCCGCGACGAGGCCATCCCCAGCTCAGGTACCCCGTTCCTGCAGATGGCCCGCGCCGAGGCGGACGCCGGCCGCGAATTCCGGTACGCCGTCGTGGGCATCTCTGAGCCGAACAATACGCGGGTCCTGTTCGACACCGCTGAAAAGCTGGGCGTCCGGTACCTGCTGGATGAGGACTGCGACGCGGACCGGGTCCGGGACTTCGTCGACGGTTTCCTGGCAGACATTGACGTCCTGTACCTGACCATCGACCTGGACGTGCTGCCCGCAGCCGTGGCACCCGGGGTCAGCGCACCCGCCGCCTACGGGGTGCCGCTGCCCGTCATTTCCGCGGCATGCCGGCAGGTGGCACAAAGCGGCAAGCTGCTGCATCTCGACGTGGCGGAACTCAACCCTGAATTCGACATCGACGGCCGCACCGCGCGCACCGCGGCACGGCTGGTGGACACCCTGCTGCACTGACGGCCAAGGTCCCCCCATAAAGGGTCAGGCCTTCAGGACGTACCGCCGTTCCGGACGGCCCACGCCGTACTTGAGCCGCACGTCCAGCGTTCCCTCGTCATGGAGGTATTCCAGGTAGCGGCGTGCGCTGACCCGGGAGGTTCCAAGTTCCTCGGCCACCTCGGCAGCGGAGACGTCGCCGGTGGCGGCGTTCAACGCGGCCTCCACCAGCCTCAGCGTCTCGATGCTGCAGCCCTTGGGCAGCGGCCGTTCGGCGCGGTCCAGGCCGAAGACCCTGTTGACGTCGGACTGCTCTGCCACGTCCTTGGACGAGTCCAGGCTTTGGTAGGCGTTGCGGTAGTGCTCCAGCCGTTCCTGCAGATCGGTCTGCGAGAAGGGCTTGATCAGGTAGTGGACAATGCCGCCGCGCAGGGCCATCCGCACGGTCTCCACCTCGCGCGCCGCGCTGATCACCAGCACGTCCAGCTCGGGGGCCACAGCCCGCAGGCGTTGCATCAGGTCCAGGCCGTTGATGTCCGGCAGGTGGATGTCCAGCAACACCAGGTCGGGCTGGAGGCGCCCGGTCTCCGCAACCGCCTGGGCACCGGTATGCGCTGCGCCCACCACGGTGAAGCCCGGCGTGCGCTGGATGAAGCCGGCATGCACCTTGGCCACCATGAAGTCGTCGTCGACAATCAGGACCTTGATCATGGCTGGTTGGTTCCTCGTTTCAGCACAGCGGTAAAGACAGCCCCATTATCGTTGGCCACGGTCAGGTTCCCGCCAGTCCGGCGGCAGACCACCCGGGACAGCGCCAGTCCGAAGCCGCGGCTGCCGGCGGGACCCGGTTCCTTGGTGGTGAAGCCCTGGCGGAAAATCCGGTCGGTGGCTCCACCGGGAACGCCGGGGCCGTTGTCCCGCACCGTTACCACAACGTCTTCCCCGGCTCTGCCTTCCACCAACACCCTGACCGCGGCGTGCGGGAGGCCCGTGACGGCGTCGAACGCGTTGTCCACGAGGTTCCCCACCACGGTGGTGAGGTCCCTGGACAGCCCGTCATCGACCCTGTCCAGCATCGAGTCCGGGTCCAGCTGCAGGGCTGCGCCGCGCTCTGCGGCAAGGCTCGACTTGGCGATCAGCAGGGCCGCGAGCGCGGGGTCCTTGATCCGGCCGGTCACCTCATCGTTGAGCCGGGTCCGGTCCACGGTGGCACCGTTGACGAACTGAACCACGGAATCGTACTCACCGATCTGGATCAGTCCCGAGATCACGTGCAGTTGGTTGGCGAACTCGTGGGCCTGGGCGCGGAGGGTGTCCGTGGCGGTGCGGGTGGTCCCCAGTTCCTGCTCCAGCTCGGAGAGTTCCGTGCGGTCGCGCAAAGTGGTGACGGAGCCGATCACGCGGCCGCGGGATTCAAACGGCAGCCGGTTCATCACCACCAGCCGGTCCCCCACCAGCACCAGCTGGTCCGGCCCGGGCTGCTCGTGGGTGAGGACTTCCTTCAGGGCAGGTTCGACGGCGAGTCCCGACACACGCTTGCCCACACAGTCGGGCGGGAGGCCCAGCAAGGCACGCGCGCTGTGGTTGGCCACCGTAATCCGGTCGTGCAGGTCCAGCGCAACCACACCTTCCTTGAGGCCGTGCAGCATGGCTTCGCGGTTTTCCACCAGGCTGGTGATTTCGCTCGGTTCCATGCCCAGGGTTTGCCGCTTCACCCGCCGCGACAGCAGCAGCGACCCGGCGATGCCCAGGACACTCGCCACGCCCAGGTACGTCAGGAGGTTGGGGACGGCGTCGCCCAACCTCTCGAGCATGGTGGGATAGCTGCGGCTGATGGAAGCGATCCCGATCATGTGCCCGGTGTCATCCAGAACCGGGACGTGCGCGGACAGCAGCGGCGCAGGGGTTCCGCCCACCACTCCGGTCCAGGCCCTGCCCTCCATCACCCTGCTGGCGCCGAGCTCCAACGGCTCACCCAGCAGGCTGGGATCCGAGGACGCCACCACCGTTCGGTCAATTCTGGCCAGCGCCACCCTCGAGGAGCCCGACACAATGCGAACCGACTCCGCCACTGCCGGCAACACGGCGCCGCCGCGCGCCTGGGACTCGGGGAGGAGTTCACGCACCACGGGATTACCGCCCAGGGCTTCTGCAGCGGACAGGGCCCTCCTGCCTTCAGTGCGCTCGAAGGCGGCAGCGGACTGGGCCAGCGAGATGGCCACCACGCCCACCAGGACCGCGAGGACAATGAGCAACTGCAGCAGCAGGTACTGTCCCGCAAGGGACATTCCTCGTCGTCGAGTCACAATGGTCTTCCTGGTGGTGCGGCAGGGCGGGTCCTCCGGCACGGCGGGTGGCTGGCAAAGTCCGCGCAGCGGCATGGGCGCACGGCCGGGTGTACCGGGAACTATATCCCAAAGCCACGCTCCCAAGACCTGGACGGGGACGCTGTGGGGTCTCGGAAACATGAACGCAATGAACACAACTTTCTCTGCGTACACAAGAGTGATCGCCGTCACGGCCGCCCCTAGCATCGGAACCGCAAGGCATCGGAAACACAAGTCAACTGATGCTGATCAGATTTGTTTTGAGAGAAGAGGAACACATGCGCCAGATCCGCGCATTGCGAATTGCCGCCGTTGCTGCCGGCATCGCCCTGATGGCCACCGGCTGCGGTGCCACCGGCAAGAGCTCCACCGGTTCGGAAAGCACCGGCGCCGCCGCCGGACCCATCACCGGCCTGCAGATCATGGTCCCCAACTCCCCGGGCGGCGGCTACGACACAACTGCCCGCGCCGCCGCCAAGGTCCTGGACGACGCGAAGATCTCCACCAACACCGAGGTCTTCAACCTGGCCGGCGCCGGGGGCACCGTGGGCCTGGCCCGCATCGTCAACGAAAAGGGCAACGGAGACCTGGCCATGCTCATGGGCCTGGGCGTTGTAGGCGCCAGCTACACCAACAAGTCCGAGTCCAAGCTGACCTCCACCACCCCGCTGGCCCGACTCATCGAGGAACCGGGCGCCATCATGGTCAGCAAGGATTCGCCCTACAAGACCATTGACGACCTGGTGAAGGCCTGGAAGGCCGATCCCGGCTCTATTGCAGTCGGCGGCGGCTCCTCCCCCGGCGGCCCGGACCACCTGCTGCCCATGCAGCTGGCCGGTGCGGTGGGCATCGATGCCACCAAGGTCAACTACGTGGCCTATGACGGCGGCGGCGACCTGCTGCCTGCGATCCTGGGCAACAAGCTGGGCTTCGCAGCGTCCGGTGCCGGCGAGTACCTGAAGCAGATCGAGTCCGGCGAGGTCCGCGTCCTGGCCACCAGCGGCGAGAAGCGGCTGGACGGCGTGGACGCGCCCACGCTGAAGGAATCCAATATCGACCTGGTGTTCACCAACTGGCGCGGCGTCGTGGCCCCTCCGGGCATCAGCGACAAGGACAAGGAAGCCCTGATCGCTGCCTTGGAGAAGATGCACGGCACCGACGGCTGGAAGGAAGCGCTGAAGACCCACAGCTGGACTGACGCCTTCATCACCGGTGAGCAGTTCAAGACCTTCCTCACCGAGCAGGACAAGCGGGTGGCGGACGTCCTCACCAAGCTTGGGTTGGCGTGACGTCCCTGACAACAGGCCTCAAAGGCCGCTCCGAGCTGGGAGTCGCACTCCTGCTCGGGGCGGCCGGCGTCCTGGTCTTCCTGGACGCCAACGGCCTGGTAACCCCGTATTCGAAGTCGGACCCGGTAGGGCCCAAGACTGTCCCGTTCATCGTGGCCGGCATGCTGGTGGTCTGCGCGGTCCTGCTGGCCGTTAACGTGCTGCGCGGCGGCAGGGGCGAGGCCGAAGGCGGCGAGGACGTCGACCTGGACCACCCCGCCGACTGGAAGACCATCCTGCCGCTGGCAGGAGCCTTCGTTGCGAACATCCTGCTCATTGACTGGGCCGGCTGGGTGATCTCCGGGACTGTCCTGTTCTGGGGCAGCGTCCTGGCACTGGGCAGCCGCCGCTACATCCGGGACGGGCTGATCTCCGTGGCACTGTCCCTGCTGACCTTCTACGGCTTCTACCTCGGCCTGGGCATTGCCCTGCCTGCCGGCCTCCTGGAAGGAATCCTTTAAATGGACGTCTGGTCCTCATTGATGGACGGCTTCGCCACCGCCCTGACCCCCATGAATTTCCTGTACGCCGTGATCGGTGTCATTTTGGGCACCGCCGTCGGCGTCCTCCCCGGCCTCGGCCCGGCCATGACCGTCGCCCTGCTGCTTCCCGTCACCTACGCCCTGGAACCCACCAGCGCTTTCATCATGTTCGCCGGCATCTACTACGGCGGCATGTACGGCGGCTCCACCACTTCCATCCTCCTCAACACCCCCGGCGAATCGTCCTCCGTGGTTACCGCCATCGAAGGCAACAAGATGGCCAAGGCGGGACGGGCGGCACAGGCGCTTGCGACGGCGGCCATCGGCTCGTTCGTTGCCGGCACCATTGGCACCGCGCTGCTGGCCGTCTGCGCACCGATTGTGGTGAAGTTCGCCGTCAGCCTTGGCGCCCCCAGCTACTTCGCTATCATGGTCCTCGCCCTGCTGGCGGTCACGGCCGTACTCGGCTCGTCGCGGCTGCGTGGCTTCGCCTCCCTTGGCCTTGGCCTGGCCATCGGCCTGGTGGGCATGGACTCGGTCACCGGCCAGCGCCGCCTGACGTTCGGCCAGCCGCTCCTGGCGGACGGCCTGGACATCGTGGTGGTGGCCGTGGCCATCTTCGCCGTGGGCGAGGCCCTCTGGGTGGCGGCACACCTCCGCCGGACCCCGCTGCACGCGATCCCCGTGGGGCAGCCCTGGATGGGCAAGTCCGACTGGAAGCGTTCCTGGAAGCCGTGGCTGCGCGGAACCGCGTTCGGATTCCCCTTCGGTGCGCTGCCGGCCGGTGGCGCCGAGATCCCCACTTTCCTCTCATATGTCACGGAAAAGCGCCTCAGCAAGCACCCGGAGGAGTTCGGCAAGGGCGCCATTGAAGGTGTCGCGGGCCCGGAAGCGGCCAACAATGCTGCCGCCGCCGGCACCCTGACGCCGATGCTGGCCCTGGGCCTGCCCACCAACGCCACGGCGGCGGTGATGCTCGCCGCTTTCACGTCCTACGGCATCCAGCCGGGCCCGCAGCTCTTCACCAGCGAAGGCCCCCTGGTGTGGGCGCTAATCGCCAGCCTCTTCATCGGCAACCTCCTGCTGCTGATCATCAACCTGCCGCTGGCACCGATGTGGGCCAAGCTGCTGCAGCTCCCCCGCCCGTACCTGTACGCCGGCATCCTGTTCTTCGCCACACTGGGCGCCTACTCGGTGAACCTGCAGGCGTTCGACCTTGTGATCCTGCTGGTTTTGGGTGCCCTCGGGTTCATGATGCGCCGCTTCGGGCTGCCCGTGCTGCCGCTGATCCTCGGCGTGATCCTGGGACCGCGGATCGAGGGGCAACTCCGGAAGACCCTGCAGCTGAGCGCGGGTGATCCGGCAGGGCTCTTCGGCGAGCCGATCGCCGTCGTCATCTACGTCATCATTGCCCTCATCCTGCTCTGGCCCTTCGCCTACAAGCTCTTCCGCCGCAACCGCCCGGTTGCTGCTCCTGCCGGCGGGGCGGAGTCGGGCGAGGCTGAGTCCGGCGGGGCATCAGCCCTTGCCACGGAAGCCGATGATACGGTCCACTCGAACCACACTGCCGTGTATTCCGACCATAAGGAGCGACCATGACCGTTGTTGTGGGATACGTCCCCACCCCTGAAGGCGAAGCCGCCTTGACGCAGGCCATCACCGAAGCCCGGAAGAACAACAGCACCCTGGTGCTGATCAACTCCTCCAAGGGCGAGGCAACAGTGGACAACCGGTTTGCGCCCGAAGGCGAAATCCAGGACATTGAGCAACGGCTGGCCAGCCAGGGTATCCAGTACCTGATCAAGCGGCCGGTCCGGGGCCACGACGCCGCGGCCGAGGTGCTGGACGCGGCCGAGGAACACAACGCTGACCTCATCGTGATTGGCCTGCGCCGCCGCACCCCGGTGGGCAAACTGATCATGGGCAGCACGTCCCAGCGCATCCTGCTGGAGGCGGACTGCCCGGTGCTGGCCGTCAAGGCCGGCTGAGTCAGTCCGGCTAAACCGTGGTGGCCGCCGGCGTCCGGTACAGCTCCTGGCGCTGGCGGCCCAGGCCCTCCACTTCCACTTCCACCACGTCGCCGGGCTGGAGGTAAGGGAAGCGGCCGCTGAGGGCCACACCCTGCGGGGTCCCGGTGAGAATCACGTCGCCCGGCTCCAGCCGCATGTACTGGCTGCAGTGGTGGACCAGTGTGGCGGCGTCAAAGATGAGCTCAGCCGATGTTGAATCCTGCCGCGGCTCACCGTTCACCCAACTGCGCAGCCGCAGGTTGCCGCCGTCGATCTCTCCTGCCGGAACCAGCCACGGGCCCAGCGGCGTTGACCCGGGAAGCGATTTGCCCTTGGTCCATTGCCCTGCTGCCCCCGGCAGCTGGTACTCACGCTCGGAGAAATCATTGGCGGTGACGTAACCTGCAATGCACCCCGCCGCTTCGGCAGTGGAGCGGAGGTAAAGGGCTTCCCTCCCGATCACGATCCCCAGTTCCACTTCCCAGTCGTACCGGGTGGAGCGCGGGGGCATCGGGGCGGGGTCGCAGGGACCGGTGACAGTGTTGCTGGGCTTGAGGAACACGACTGGGATGGTGGGCGGCTCTGCCCCGGATTCCGCGGCGTGGGCGGCGTAGTTCATTCCAATTCCTAGGACAGAGCCGGGGCGGGCCACGGGTGAACCAATGCGGAGCGAAGCGGCGTCTTTGATCTCCGGAAGCTCCCCCGCCTCCAGCGCCTTCCGGGCCTTGTCCAGGCCACCGGACGCAAGGAACGCACCATCCACCTCCGCGGTAACCGGCAGAAGGCTGAAGTACCGGTCCTGTCCATCCTCGGAGGGAACCAGCACGGCGGGCTGTTCGCTGCCGGCGTCGCCCAGGCGCATGATCTTCATACCGAATTCTCCTCAAGGTCTTGGTAGGGGTCTTGGAGCCTGTAGCGGCTCCATCCCATGGTCCGTGATTCCCTGTCCCGCCTGCGAACGGACGCTTTATGACCGACCGCGGAAGAGCAGACATCTGACATATCGCTGGAGCAGTCGATAGAATATCGAAGCCATCTTGGCACGAAACACAGAAAGTTCAGTACATGACTACAGCCACTTTGGAGCGGATCCCCGCCGCTGCCGAAAGCATCGAAGGGTCCGCCCAGCGGTCCATCAGCCTGGAATTCTCCACCGCCGACGAGGTCCATGCCGGACTGGAAGACGCAGTAGCCCAGCTGATCGAGGTTGCTGCGAAAGACGCGTCCTGCGGCATCCTGGTCACCCGGGTACACCCCGGACGCTACACGGTCGCCCTGGACGACTCAGTGCCCTTCGGCGAGACGTACGAGTCCACCGCCGCTTAGCACCTGCAAAACCCTCGGCTTGCCCCCTGTGTCCCCGCACGGGGCGCCGGCAACAAAAATCCCCGCATGGCGTCTTGGCACTGCGGGGATTTTTTTGCTTCTGGCGGGACTAGCCGCGGCGGACCTGGACGCCGTCGGACTTCAGGAAAAGCTCCTTCTCCGCAGGACCTGACGGACCCGCCGGAACCAGCCAAAGGACGTTGCCGCTCTGCGACACCTCTTCCACTTCGCCGGCCGCCACCACATGCGCATGCTTGATGATCTCGACCCGGTCCCCGGCCTGGAGGGATTTCCAGTTGGATACCGCGGCGGAATGGGCATTGCGCCTCGACAGGACTGCCCCACGTGCTTTCATTTGAACTTCTACCCCTTTGTATCGTTCTGCTGCCACAGCTTCTTCGATGTGACTTTCACTACATCTTCAGTTCTACTACACTCCCGGCGCCACGGCGGACCGTGGCGCCGGAAATTCCGCCTTTCAGACGGGACTGCGGCAGGAGCTGAAGATCCTTCGGCGTCAGGCGAGGGGCCCGACGGCGGATTCGGCCGCCCGGAGCACGTCGCCTGAGGCCACCAGCCGGTCAGCCGCTTCCAGTTCCGGTGACAGGAACCGGTCCGTCCCCGGTCCTTCCACCACTTCCCGGAGAGCTGCCACGACCGCCGAACCTGCGGGCCCCGGCGTAAGGACACCTCCCGAGAGCTGGGTCCGGATATCGAGGGCCCGCGCGGAGGTCACCAGTTCGATGGCCAGCACCCGGCGAAGGTTCTCCACGGCTTTGCGAAGCTTCCGCGCGGCGTGCCAGCCCATGGACACGTGGTCTTCCTGCATGGCCGAGCTGGGGATGGAGTCCACGGACGCCGGGACGGCCAGCCGCTTGTTGTCCGATACCAGGCCGGCCTGCGTGTACTGCGCGATCATGAGTCCTGAGTCCACGCCGGGGTCTGCTGCCAGGAAAGCCGGGAGGCCATGTGAGCGGGCAGGGTCCAGCATCCGGTCGGTGCGGCGTTCGGCGATGGAGCTGAGGTCCGCGACGGCGATGGCCAGGTAGTCCAGGACGTAGGCCACGGGTGCGCCGTGGAAGTTGCCGTTGGAGCTGACCCGGCCGTCCGGGAGCACCACCGGGTTGTCGATGGCGGCGGCCAGCTCGCGGGTGGCCACCAGTTCGGCGTGGTCCACGGTGTCGCGGACGGCGCCGGCCACCTGCGGGGCGCAGCGCAGTGAGTAGGCGTCCTGCACCCGGGAGTCCCCCACCTTATGGGAGGCGACAATGGGCGAATCCGAGAGCACGCGCAGCATGTTGTCCGCACTTGCCGCCTGGCCCGGGTGTGGCCGCAGTGCGGCGTGCAGTTCGGGCAGGAACACCTGGTCGGTGCCCAGCAGCGCCTCGACGCTGAGCGCGGCGGTGATGTCCGCCGTCGACAGCAGCCGGCGGAGGTCCGCGATGGCCATCAGGAGCATGCCCAGCATGCCTTCGGTGCCGTTGACCAGCGCCAGCCCCTCTTTTTCGGCGAGGGTGACCGGCTCGATGCCGTGTTCTGCAAGCAGCTCAGCTACAGGCCGCTCGCCGGGCCCGCCGTACCTGACGCCGTCGGGCCCTTCCGCTTCGCCTTCCCCCATCAGCACCAGTGCGCAGTGCGAGAGGGGTGCCAGGTCGCCGGAGCAGCCGAGCGATCCGAACTCACGGACCACGGGCGTGATGCCGGCATTGAGCACGTCAACCATGGTCTGCAGGACCACGGGGCGGACGCCGGTGCGGCCGGAGGCAAGGGTCTTGGCGCGGAGGAACATGATGCCGCGGACCACTTCACGCTCCACCGCCGGCCCCATGCCGGCCGCGTGGCTGCGGATCAGGGACTTCTGCAGCTGGGTGCGCAGTTCGTTGGGAATGTGCCGGTTGGCCAGGGCGCCGAAACCGGTGGAGATGCCGTAGGCGGGGACGTCGCTGGAGGCGAGGTCGTCGATGTGCGCGCGGACCTTGGCAACGATTTCCAGGGCTTCGGGCGCGATGGTCACCTTGGCGCCTCCGCGCCCGACGGCGAGCACATCCTGGGGCGTGACGCCCGCCGGGCCAAGGGTGACGGTAAGCGGTTCGTGGGTAATGGCTGTCATTGAAATTCCTTGAAGAGGTTCCATCGACTGCTCCGTAACTGTCGTTTTCGGGACTCTAAACGACACTTACGGAGCAATCGATGTGGGGTTTGGCCGGGTCAGCTGTTTTCTGGGGCCACGCGGACAGGGTTCCCTGGCCGAGCTTGCGAGGTTAGGGAGTCCGTGGGGAGCATGGGGATGCGGACGCCGCGTTCCTTGGCAACGTCGAGGGCGCGCTCGTAGCCGGCGTCGGCGTGGCGGATGACCCCCATGCCGGGGTCGTTGGTGAGGAGGCGTTCGAGCTTCTGCGCGGCGAGGTCGGTGCCGTCTGCGACGGAGACCTGTCCCGCGTGGATGGAGCGGCCGATGCCGACGCCGCCGCCGTGGTGCAGGGACACCCAGGTGGCACCGGAGGCGGTGTTCAGCAGGGCGTTCAGCATGGGCCAGTCGGCGATGGCGTCAGAGCCGTCGGCCATGGCTTCCGTTTCGCGGTACGGGGAGGCGACGGAGCCGGAGTCCAGGTGGTCGCGGCCGATCACGATGGGTGCCTTGACCTTGCCTTCCTTGACGAGTTGGTTGAAGAGCAGCCCGGCCTTGGCGCGTTCGCCGTAACCCAGCCAGCAAATGCGAGCGGGCAGGCCTTCGAATTCCACGCGGTCCTGGGCGGCGTCGATCCAGCGGTGCAGGTGCTTGTTTTCGGGGAAGAGCTCCTTGATCGCTTCGTCGGTGACGCGGATGTCTTCCGGGTCACCGGAAAGTGCCACCCAGCGGAAGGGACCAAGCCCCTCGCAGAACTGCGGCCGGATGTAGGCGGGGACGAAGCCTGGGAATTCGAAAGCCCGCTCGTAGCCGCCCTTGCGGGCCTCGTCGCGGATGGAGTTGCCGTAGTCGAAGACCTCGGCGCCGGCATCCTGGAATTCCACCATGGCCTGGACGTGCCGTGCCATGGAGGCCTGGGCCTTCTTCGTGAAGCCCTCCGGGTCAGCTTCCGCTTCGCGATGCCATTCGTCCACGGAGATGCCCTCGGGCAGGTAGCTCAGGGGGTCGTGGGCGGAGGTCTGGTCGGTGACGATGTCCACAGTGAGCTCGCCGGCCTTGTGGCGGCGCAGGATCTCGGGGAAAACCTCGGCGGCGTTGCCCACGTAGCCCACGGACCAGCCACGGCGCTCTTCCTTGGCCTTGAGCACCTTGGCGATGGCGGTGTCGAGGTCTGTTTCCACTTCGTCCAGGTAGCGCTTGCCGGCGCGGCGGCGCAGGCGGTTTTCGTCGACGTCGACGATCAGGCAGGCGCCCTCGTTCAGGGTGACGGCGAGCGGCTGGGCGCCGCCCATGCCGCCGCACCCTCCGGTGAGGGTCAGCGTGCCGGCAAGGGTGCCGTTCTCGTCTCCGGCCAGCTTGCGGGCGATCGCGGCGAACGTTTCGAAGGTGCCCTGCAGGATGCCCTGGGTGCCGATGTAGATCCAGGAACCGGCCGTCATCTGGCCGTACATCATCAGGCCTTCTGCCTCGAGGCGGCGGAATTCGGGCCAGGTGGCCCAGTCGCCTACGAGGTTGGAGTTGGCCAGGAGTACCCGCGGGGCCCATTCATTGGTGCGGAAGACGCCGACAGGCTTGCCGGACTGGACCAGGAGCGTTTCGTCCTTTTCCATGGTTTCCAGGGTGCGGGTAATGGCGTCGAACGCGGCCCAGGAGCGGACGGCGCGGCCGGTGCCCCCGTAGACCACAAGGTCATCGGGGCGTTCTGCCACTTCGGGATCCAGGTTGTTCATCAGCATGCGCAGCGGCGCTTCGGTCTGCCAGGACTTTGCGGTGAGCTCGGTGCCGCGGGCTGCTTTGACCGGGCGGGCACCGGTGGTGAAATCGGCGGGTGCCATGATGGGCTCCTTCTGGTGATTGTCTGGTTGGGGAATGAAGTTCTGTATCAACTAAAGCCCTTCGGATGGGGCCCCCGCAGGGCTTTCATAGTTGTAGTGTCTCGTATTCCAGACGCGCGCCAGAGGCTATTTGCCGGGGCGGCCGTGGATGCGCACGGAGAGCTCGTCGGCCACTTTCTGGACGCGGGCAGCCAGCACGGGCCACTCCTCCGCGGGCAGCTTGTCCTCCAAAAAGGTGACGGCGACAGCGGCCGTGGGCCACCCCAGGTGATCGGTGACGGCGGCGGCGATGGAGCCGAAGCCGGGGGTGACTTCGCCGTGTTCGGTGGCGTACCCGCGTTGCCGGACCTGGTCCAGGTGTGAGGACAGGGCCGAGTACTTCATGATGGCTCCCTCCACCTCATGTCGTGCCGTGAAGGCCGCGGCATTCGGATAGAGCGCGCGCACCTGGGATTTGGGCAGCGCGGCCAGGATGGCGCGGCCGCTGGCGGTGAGGTGGCTGGGAAGGCGGACGCCGACGTCGGTCACCAGGGACGGGCGGTTCTTGGCCCGCTCCTCCACGATGTAAAGCACGTCCCGGCCGTGCAATACGGCAAGGTGCGCGCTCTCGCCAATAGCGTCCACAAGGCTGGCAAGCAGGGGCCGGCCGAGGCGTGACAGCGGTTCCTGCCGGGAGTAGGCGGAGCTGAGCTCGAAGGCACTGATGCCCAGCCCATACCGCTGCTCCTCATGGAGATGCAGGACGAAGCCGTTGGCCTCCATCACCCCAAGCAGGTGATAGACGCTTGACCGCGGCAGCTCCAGGCTGGAGGCGATCTGTGACGCCGCCATGGGGCCCCGCCGCGAAGCCAGCAGCTTAAGGATGCGCAGGGTGTTTTCCGCAGCAGGAACTTTCGACGACGCCTTGGCGGATGCCCGGGGCGCCTGCGTTTCGGTGTTGGGTGTTGTAGTGCCCCGTGTTGCGGCGCCTAGTGCAGTGCTCATGGAGTGGAAGGATCTTTCTGGCTAGCTCTGTCCGGTATCCCGTACTTAAGCTTGCGGCCTCTTGGACGCTCAGCGCGCCTCTTTTTGGAACCCTCCCGTCTGGAATACCAGATAGGTCATCTTGGTCAGAGGCACGCTCAGCTCGAGAGAACCGGCGCTTCCATATCTTCGAAGTCCAAGAACAGCTTCCACTCCGGGCTGGGATCAGGAGGAAGCTGATCATCCAGCGGCCCCGGGTCATCCGGGACGCCTAGCTCCTCAAGCAAGCCGGGGTGTTCGGGTACGTACACGTCCGGCCACTGCAGTGCCCGTGTTGAGGTCTCCCGTTCCGAGGTGTCGCCGAACAACGCCAGGAGCCATTGCGGCCAGCGGGTTGGTTCGGGGTCGGGGCGTTCTGGGTTGTAGTGCCGTCCTGTTGGTGAGGTCCACCCGGGTGGTTCATTCTTGTTCGCCGGGTCCGGTGTCCACTGACTGTGGTGTTTGAGCCGGTGGTGTTTCGGGCAGAGCTGTGCCAGGTTGCTGACATCAGTACTGCCGCCGTGTTCCCAGGCTTGGAGGTGGTCGGTTTCGTTGTCCGGGGTGCGGTTGGTGCAGCCGGGGAAGGTGCATTTTCCGTCGCGCATCCTGATCCAGCGTTTGATGGTCTCCGTCAGCCGGTAGTTCTTCCTCCCGATCTCCAAGGGTGTCCCGTCGCGGGGGTCGACGAGGACGCGGTAGAAGGACTCCGCCCCGTCCGCGACGAGTTTCCGGGCCATTGACGCGGGGATGGGGCCGAGTCCGTCAAGTACTGCCGGCTCATCGGTCGCCCCGAGCAGCGAGAGTACCGGCACCATGACCAGGACATCGGCCCGCGGGGTGGGTACTTCGCCGAGTTCGCTCGCTGATCCAAGGAGCTGGGAGGCTGCGATGTCGGGGCGGAGTTGGGTGATGGTGCGTGGTTCGTTGGGGCCTTGGAGGCCACGGGCGGTGGCGGTGGTGCGGTTCCAGATGGCGCAGGCGGTGTCGCCGGGCAGGTAGAGCGAGACCCAGGCCATGCCGTCACGGTCCGGGGTGTATTCCATCCGCCGGTCAGCCACGCCCTTGGCGTGGCGCTTCTCGATCGAATCGGGGTGGTGGCGTTCCCGCCACCCACGCACCTTCGCCCGGAACCGGGACGGGACGAGTTCGCCCGGGGCTGGTCCGCTGGCGGGGTGGGGAGCATCGGGGTCGAAGAAATGCGCCACCAACGCCGCCGCACCGGCCGGGTCGAGGCCTTCGGTTTCATCGGTGATGACCTTCGCGTGCTGCCACGACATATCACCGGCAGACAGAGCCTCGAACACCAACGGTAGTGAGCAGACCTTCCGGGACTGTTCCACGAACGCGCCTGCAGCGGCAGAGCTGACAGTGAGGACCCCGGCGATCTCCTCCACCGTGGACATCTCCGCGTAGGTGCGGTCGGGCAGCGACGCGTCCGGCGGCGTCATGGCCTGCTGAAACCCAACGGCTTCGGCAGCATCCCGCGCCTTCACCGCTGCAAGATGTGCTTCCAGGCATGCCGTCACCTCCAGCCGTTCCAGCCGGATCTCATACCGCCGCTGCAGTACGTCAATGCCGGTACCAATGCAGGCACCGGAAGCCAGGGAAGCGTCCTCGAACTCCAGGCCAGCGAGGGCAGCCACAGAGGCATGAACACCCTCCAAAACCGCCCCAACACCGCTGCCGCTTGCCATACCCATATCATCCATTGACCCACTGACATTCAGACTCCGGGGCTGCCGGGCGCCAAGCCCCCTGCAGCGCGGTCGTGCCTCGGCGCGTCAAGCCGCCTGCCGCCGTCCTACGCATCTCACGGCGACAGTCTGTAACCGAAGACACCAACCCCGCGTGAGCCTCATCACGGCAGGGCCGAAAATGGTCTGCTGGTTACCGGCTCCCCTCCCAAAGACGAGAAGGTAACTCTATGCAACCCACCCCAACCCGGACCGAAAGTCCGGTGGAAAAGCAAAAGCCGGCAGCCGTCGTCGGACAAGCCCTTAGCCGTGGTCTGAACGTGCGGCACATCCGCTTCATGGCCCTCGGCTCGGCCATCGGAACCGGCCTCTTCTACGGCTCGGCCTCGGCGATCCAGAAAGCCGGCCCGGCCGTGCTGTTGGCCTACATCATCGGCGGCGCTGCCGTGTTCATGGTGATGCGCGCACTTGGCGAAATGGCGGTACGGCATCCGGTATCCGGCTCCTTCAGCCAGTATGCGAGCCGCTACCTGGGCCCGCTCGCCGGCTTCGTAACCGGCTGGACGTATGTTTTCGAGATGGCCATCGTGGCCATTGCCGACGTCACCGCCTTCAGCATCTACATGGGTTTCTGGTTCCCGCAGGTGGACCGCTGGATCTGGATCCTGGCCGTCATCTGCTTCCTGGCCGCGTTGAACCTCCTCAGCGTGAAGGTCTTCGGTGAACTCGAATTCTGGTTCTCCCTGATCAAGGTCGCAGCCATCATCGCCATGATCGCAGGCGGCGCAGCGATCATCGTTTTCGGTTTCCAAACCGCCGATTCCCCGGTCGCGCCGGGCCTGGGCAACCTGGTTGAGCACGGCGGCCTGTTCCCCAACGGCTTCGAAGGCCTCCTGGCATCCTTCGCCGTGGTGATGTTCGCCTTCGGCGGCGTTGAGACCCTCGGCATCACGGCCGGCGAGGCCGCCGATCCGAAGAAGGTCATTCCCAAGGCCGTTAACACCGTCCCCGTCCGCGTGCTGCTCTTCTACGTCCTCACCCTTGGCGTACTCATGAGCCTCTTCCCGTGGGACCAGGTGGGCACCAGCGGCAGCCCGTTCGTCCAAATTTTCAGCAGCCTGGGCATCCCGGCCGCACCGCACATCCTCAACGCGGTGGTCATCACGGCCGCCCTCTCGGCCATCAACAGCGACATCTTCGGCGCCGGACGCATCCTCTTCGGACTCTCGAACCAGGGCCACGCGCCCGCCGCCTTCGGCAAGGTCTCCCGGCACGGCGTCCCGTGGATGACTGTGGTCATGATGGCGGGCATCCTGCTGGTGGGCGTAGTCCTCAACGCTGTCATTCCGGAGGATGTGTTCCTGGTGATTGCCTCGATCGCAACCTTCGCCACAGTCTGGGTATGGGTGATGATCCTGGCATCCCATGTGGCCATGAAGCGGGAAATCACGCGGAAGGGCCTGCCGGCGTCGGAATTCCCGTCACCGTGGTGGCCTGCGGCATCCGTGCTCACCATCGCCTTCATGGCGCTGGTGATCGCCGTCCTGGGCGCCTTCGAGGACACCCGGATCGCCCTGTACGTGGGCGCGGTGTGGCTGGGGCTGCTGGTCCTCGCCTACCGCCTGTGGATCAAAGGTGACGGACGACGGCGGGCCCACCTTGAGGACGAAACCTCGCCTCTGCCGGTGGTCTCCCCCTAGGCGGCGGCCTTGGGGAACACTCCTGCTCCGGCGAGGCCGGAGCGGGGAGCCGTCTCCACCTTGGCGCAGATCCAGCGGCCCAACTCCGTGGCTGCACGGGGGTCGATGGACGTGGAGTAGCCTGCCCGCTCCAACATCCAGGCCAAGTCCTCGGTGGAAACATTCCCGGCCGCGCCGGGCGCGAAGGGGCAACCGCCCAGGCCTCCCACGGCACTGTCAAAGACGCTGACCCCGGCAGCCATGGCCGCATAGGTATTCGCCAAAGCAGTGTGGCGCGTCTCGTGCAGGTGGGCGCGGAGCGGCACGTCCGTTTCCGATGCCAGGGCGGCAAAAACCCCGCCCACCTGCCAGGGGACGGCGCAGCCGATGGTGTCTGCTAGGGCAACTTCGGCCAACTGCGCCCTTTGAAGTGCGCTTCGAACGACGGAAAGAGCCTGTTCCCCGGGCACGTCGCCCTGGTAGGGGCAGCCAAAGGCGACGGCGGCCGTGACGGTGAGCGGGATGGCCGAAGCGGCAGCAATTCCGGACACTTCCTCAAGGGCACCGAGGGCGGCGGCCACCGTGGTGTTCTGGTTGGCCGCCGCGAAGGCATCCGTTACGGGCAGGACGTAGTTGATCTCGTCCACCCCTGCATCCACCGCCCTGTACGCGCCCCGGGTGTTCAATACGAGGCCGATGTAGCTGGCTCCCGCATCCCGCGGCACCCCGGCCATGACGGCGTCGGCGTCAGCCATCTGCGGAACCTTTTTGGGATTCACGAAGCTCACTGCCTCGATCCGCCTGGCCCCCAGGGCGATCAGCTCGTTGATCAGGCGCAGCTTGTCGTGGGTACTGACGGGAACCTTTTCATTCTGCAGCCCGTCCCGGGGACTGACATCCACGATGGAGACTGCGCCCCTGGACTTATCGCTTCCCGCAATTCCGTTCATCAGATCGCACCTTCATCCTTGGCATCCTGCAGTTCTTCGGCGCTGAGCTTGAGTAGGCCCGCGTAGACGTCGCTGTTGTGCGAACCGGGCGCCAGAGGCCCGTTCCATGCGATGCCGCCACTGGTCCGGGACAGCTTGGGGATGATGCCCGGCTGGACCACCGTCCCCAACTGTTCATCCGCAACGTCCACCAGCATCCCGCGCGCCCGCAGCTGTGGGTCCTCGAAGATGTCCTCGATGGTGCTCACGGTGCTGTTGGGAACAGCGTGCCGGTCAAGGCACGCCACCAGTTCCGAGTGGTTGAAGCCTGCGGCCCACTCGGCGATCAATTGTTCCAACGCCTCCTGGTTGACGCCGCGGGAAGCGTGGTTGCTGTAGAGGGGGTCGGAAGCCAGCTCCGGGGCGCCCATCGCGGCAGCAAGCCGCACGAACACCGAGTCCTGGTTGGCCGCGATCACCACCCACTTTCCGTCGCTGGAGCGGAAAATATTCGACGGCGCTATCCCCTTCAGTCCTGAACCGCTGGGTCCCGGCACAACGCCCGCAGCCGCGTAATCGGGCACGGCACTTTCCAAAAGGGAGAAGCAAGCCTCTACGAGGGACACGTCCACAACCTGCCCCGTCCCTCCCTTGGCATCCCGCCAGTACAGAGCCAACAGGATTCCCTGCAGCGCGTAGAGCGACGCCAAGCTGTCCCCCAAAGAGATGCCTGTCCGTGGCGGGGCCTGGTCCGGGTATCCGTTGAGGTGGCGCAGGCCGCCTCGCGCTTCGGCCACGGAAGCGTAGCCCGGCTTGTCCGCATCAGGCCCGGTCTGACCATAGCCGGAGACCCTGGCGATCACCAGGCCGGGGTTGCGCTGCCAGAGCACTTCGGGGGAAAGGCCAAGTTTTTCGAGCGTTCCCGGGCGGAAATTCTCAAGGATGACATCGGCTTCCTTGCAGAGTTCCAGGAACAGGTCCCGCCCGCGAGGCGACTTGAGGTCCAACGTCGCGCACTTCTTCCCCCTGGACTGGACTGACCACCAGAGGGTGTGGCCCTCGATCCGTGCCCGGCCCCATTCGCGCATGGGATCGGGACGGTCGGGAGACTCAATCTTGATGACCTCCGCACCGAAATCGGCCAGCTGCCGTCCCGCAAACGGGCCCGCGATGAGGGATCCGAGCTCCAACACACGCACGCCGGCCAAGGGGCCGCCGACCGCATCTGCGGCGGCAGCGGGATCAGGGGTAACGCCGGACATAGCGGCAACGGGCCGGGTTCCGGTCCGGGGCGCAGCTCCAGAATCCGGGTTCTGAGCACCGCGCATTTCCCCAGCGGGTGCGGATTGTGAAATTTCCACCATCTTTGGGACTCCTGTTCTGCCGGCAGCCGGCACCCGGGCCGGGCCGCGTTGCCCGGGTTGCCCGGCCTGCCGCGGGATCGCGAAGCATCGTTGGCACGACGACAATTCATATTGTGGACTGAAATCCACGATGTGGATAGAGGGAGGCGGAAAACAGCTACTGCGGGATGGTGCCTCCGATGACCCTGGTGGACTCCTCGGCCGCAGCCAGGACCTGTTCCACCCAGGACGCGCAAACGTCATAGGGCATCCTCAAAGCGGGCCCCATCACCGTGAGTGCCCCAAAAAGTTCGCCTTGGGGTCCGAAGATAGGCGCCGAAATGCCACTGGCACCGGACACCCGCTCACCGGTGGTGATGGCGAAACCATCTGCGCGGGCTTTGGTCACCGCCTCCTCCAGGCTCGCGGCATCGGTGATTGTCTGGTTGGTGAGGGATTTCAGGCCCGACCGGTACACGCGCTCCGCGACCTCCGGATTCCAGGCGAGGAGGACGCGCCCTGCCGCGCCGACGTGCAGCGGCATGATTTCACCCACGCTCACCACGCGCCGGAGCATGCGACGGGTCTCGGCCAAAGCGATGCACACCCGCTTCCCTTGGGACTCGCGAAAAATGCACGCTGTCTCGCCCAAGTCATCACGCAGCCTGCGCAGCACCGGGGTCAGCAGCTCCAGGAAATCCAGCCCCTGGGTTGCCGGCGCCGCCCAATGGGCCATGCGAACCCCCACCCGGTACCGGTCCCCGTGCCGGTCCAGGATTCCCTCCTGCACCATGTTCGCCACCAACCGCTGCACCGTGGAGTGCGGCACGCCGGTACTGGAACGGATCTCGGCCAGCGACAGCTCGGGCCGGGCGAGGGAGAAAGCATCAAGGATGGCGGTGATCTTCCGAAGGACCAACAAGGGGGTGGCCGAGGTTTCGCTGGAGCTCATGGGGAAAGTGTATGAGTCGCGGAGGCGTTGAGTGTGACGGAAGTAACTGTTAGCATCAGGTCCACATCATGATGGAGAACCCACGATGTGGCAGGAAATCAACCTGCATTGAGCAAGAACACCGGAGTCCGCAAGCGGTTCTCCGTACGCGGACCGATAAACCACTTTCGTGCCGCAGACGCGAACCAACAGGGGGAACAAGCGGCCGGAGCCGGCCGGGAAGAGGCAAAGATGCCAGCTGCACAGCCAGGCACGTCCGGATATGCGGTGGAGCTCACCGGGTGCACTAAACAATTTCCAACGTCCGGAGGCGAGACCTACTTCGCCGTGCGGGACATCGACCTGAAAGTCGAGCCCGGCCGCTTCGTCTCGATTGTTGGCCCTACGGGATCCGGCAAGTCCACCATCCTCAACATGGCAGCCGGCCTGCTGACACCCAGCTTTGGGGAAGTCAGGAGCTTCGGGGAACCCGTGACCGGCGTGAACCGCCGGGCGTCCTACATGTTCCAGCAGGACGCCCTGCTGCCGTGGAAAACCGTAATCGACAATGTCAGCCTCGGATTGACTATGGCCGGTGTCTCCAAGGCGGAGGCCCACGCTGAGTCCCGGCGCTGGCTGGAAAAAGTGGGCCTTAAGAATTTTGCGGACCGCTACCCGCACCAGCTCAGCGGCGGCATGCGCAAACGCACAGCCATTGCCCAGGCCTGGATCGTGAACCCGGACATCCTCCTGATGGACGAGCCCTTCTCTGCCCTGGACGTCCAGACCCGCCAAATCATGGAGAACGAACTTCTGCAGCTTTGGCAGGAATCCGGCAAGGCAGTGGTATTCATTACCCACGACCTCGACGAAGCGATCGCGCTGTCCGATGAAGTGCTCATCCTTGGAGCAGGCCCCGGAAGCACTGTGGTGGGAAGCTACGACATCGACATTCCCCGCCCGCGCGATCTGCTGGACATTCGGGACGACCCCCGCTTCGTGGCCCTGCACCGGGAAATCTGGGGCCGGCTGAAAGTCGAAGTCTCAAAGACCTACGAAAGTGCGCTCGCCGAGGAAGGTGAGGCCGCGTGACCATCCTCGGCTCAAGGAAAACAGGTTCAAGGAAGAACGGTTCCTTTGCGGCACAGGACCGACACACCGGCAACCGCCAGCCACGTCGAGGTGAGATGTCGTCCCTGGCCATGCGGAGCATCCAACTCCTCCTCACGGTCCTCGTGCTGGGAGCGTGGGAGGTCCTGGGCCGGGCCGGGGTGATTGATGAATTCTTCTTCCCCCTTCCCTCCGACATCTTCCAGACCGTGTGGCTCTGGGTGTCATCAGGGTTTGTGTTCCCCCATCTTTGGGTGACCATGCAGGAGGCCATCCTCGCCTTCCTGGTGGGGGCCGCCGTCGGACTCCTCCTGGGTTTCATCCTTGCCCGGGTCCGTTTCCTGGAACGGTTGCTGGACCCGTTCCTCCAGATGTTCAATGCGCTCCCGCGCGTGGTCCTCGCTCCGATCTTCCTCCTCTGGTTCGGACTGGGTATCTGGTCGAAGGTGGCGTTCGGCTTCACCCTGGTGTTCTTCATCGTCTTCTTCAACACCTTGGAAGGCGTCAAGAGCGTCGACCGGGTCCTGGTGGACAACGCCAAAATGCTGGGGGCCAGCGAAAAGCAGCTCCTGCGCCATGTCTTCATTCCCAGTGCCCTCACGTGGATCTTCTCCAGCCTGCACATCAGCGTGGGCTTCGCCATCACCGGCGCAGTGGTGGGTGAGTACCTGGGCGCCTCAGGTGGCATGGGCTACGCCATTGCCCAGGCCCAGGGCGTCTTCGACACCAAGGGCGTCTTCGCCGGGATGTTCATCCTCATGATTGTGGTCCTCATCATCGACCTCCTCGTCAACCGCCTGGAGCGGCACCTCCTCAGATGGCGCCCTGTCCGGTCCTCCTGACCAGGTGCCACAGCCCAAAGCCGCCTACCAGCGCCAACTTTCCGTAACCGCCTGAAAGGGATACCCATGACAGACAAATCAACCCGGCGCCGTGGCCGGGTCCTCCTCCGGCCGCTGACCCTGATTGCTGCAGTTGCCCTGGCACTCTCGGCCTGTGGTGCCCCCGCCGCAGCCCCTCCCGGCCAGAGCGGATCAGCCGCGGCCGGCGGAGGCGGCGGGGGCGGCAAGGTGGTTATCGGCGTGGGCGGCCAGACCCTCCTGACCTACCTTCCGACGACGCTGGCTCAGCAGCTTGGGTACTACAAGGATGAAGGCGTGGACGTCGAACTCCAGGACCTCCAAGGCGGCTCGAAGGCCCTGACCGCCATGGTTGGTGGCAGCACCAATGTGACCAGCGGCTACTACGAGCACACCATCCAGATGCAGGCCAAGAACCAGCAGATCAAGGCCTTCGTGGACATGGGCCAGTCTTCCGGCCTTGCCCTGCTGGTGGCGCCGAAGAACGAAGGCCAGATCAAGACAATTGCCGATCTCAAAGGCAAGAACGTGGGAGTGACGGCGCCGGGCTCCTCCACGGACATGTTCGTGAAGTTCCTGCTGGCCAAGAACAACATGCAGCAGTCCGATGCAGCGGTGTCCGCCATCGGCGCGGGATCTTCCGCCGTTGCCGCTGTTGAGCAGGGCCAGGTTGACGCAGCCGTAATGCTCGAACCGGACGTATCGGTCCTCACCAAGCGCATTGGCCACATTCCTGTAGTCCTGGAGGACGTCCGCACGGCCGAGGGGCTGAAGGAAGTGTTCTCCACTGATTCCTGGCCTTCCGCCTGCCTTTACGCCAAGACGGACTGGCTGAACCAGAACAAGGACACGGCCGCCAAGCTGGCCAAGGCCATCAAGCGCACCCTTGAGTACATCAACGGTCACTCCGGTGCCGAAATCGCGGCCAAGATGCCGGAAAGCTTCGCCGGCGGCGACAAGGATCTCTACGCGAAAGTCATCGACGACCTCAAGAAGACCCTGAGCAAGGACGGTACGTTCACCGAAGACGGCGTCCAGGCTGTCCTGAAAACCCAGCAGGTAGCCAACCCGGACGTGGGAAACAAGGACATCAAGCTTGCCGATACGTACACCAACGACCTCGTGAAGTAGCTGCTGCCGACGGCAGCGAACCACGCCCGGGGAGCAGCTTAAAAACGAAAGGTGCCCGGTCCCCCAAAGGGGCCGGGCACCTCGCCGTTTCTGTCCTAGGCGGAAGCAGCGGCGGAGCTGACCGCCTGGCCCAGCGACGTCGTCGGGCGCCCGATCAGCCGACGCAGGTCGCCGGTGCTGACCAGGA
Source organism: Arthrobacter sp. E1SS-5 (assembly GCF_057073715.1). Lineage (NCBI taxonomy): Bacteria > Bacillati > Actinomycetota > Actinomycetes > Micrococcales > Micrococcaceae > Arthrobacter > Arthrobacter sp. E1SS-5. The sequence continues at coordinate 441,613 of NZ_CP172703.1, read as the reverse complement.
GATCGCCGCGCGCGATGCCAAGGTCGGAATCCGCAAGGATTTCAGCGAAAGCCTCCGGTACGCCAACACCAGTGAGCACGCCAACGTATTCCTCCGCGGGCAGGTCGTTGTACTTAATGGCCTTTCCGGTTGCGGCGCTGATCTCCGCCGCCAGGTCCGCCATGCTGAAAGCGTCATCGCCGCCCAGTTCGTAAACCTTGCCGGCCTGGGCGTCGGCCACCAGGACTGCAGCGGCCGCGTGCGCGTAGTCCACCCTGGCGGCCCCGCTGACCTTGCCCTCGCCGGCACTGCCCGCGAGAGCGCCCTGGGCAAGGGTTCCGGGCAGCTGCTCCGTGTAGTTCTCCAGGTACCAGCCGTTGCGCAGCAGCACGAAGGGCACTCCGGATTCGCGCAGCAGCGCCTCGGTTGCCTTGTGTTCATCGGCCAGCTTCATGGCCGTGGTGTCCGCGTTGGCGATGCTGGTGTAGGCCAGCAACTCCACGCCCTCCGCCTTGGCGGCTTCAATGACAGTCCGGTGCTGCTGGACCCGCTGTCCCACTTCGCTGCCGGAAATGAGCAGCACGCGCCGCGCACCCTTGAGGGCGGCTGCGACCGAGCCTGCATCGGCGTAGTCCATGGGCTTGACCTGCAACCCGCGCCCGGCGAAGTCCGCGAGCTTGTCCACCGAACGGCCGGCCGCCACGATTTCCTCCGCAGGTACTCCCCGCTCCAGGAGGGCTTCCAGAACGTGCCGGCCCAACTGTCCAGTGGCGCCTGTAACAACAATGCTCACGATGATTCCTTTCGGGATTTTGCTCTGTCGAAGAGCACAACCGCCGCCCGCGGACAAAACTTCCCAAAAGGGAGTACGCACTTCTAAGTAAGGTACTGACCTTTAGGTAAGCTACCGGTATGAAAGCAGCTCCCCTGCCCTTGGCGTTTGACGACGGCGTGTTCCCGGCAGGGTGCCCCAGCCGTGTGGTGCTGGACCACATCACCAGCAAATGGGGTGTCCTGATCCTGCTTGCGCTGTCCGAGGGCGAACAGCGCTGGAGCGATCTGCGACGCCGGGCCGAGGGCATCAGCGAGAAGATGCTGGCACAGACGTTGAAGACACTCGAGCGTGACGGCCTGGTGAGCAGGAACGCGCAGCCCGTCATTCCGCCGAGGGTGGACTACAGCCTCACCGAGCGGGGCTACGAGTTGAGCGCGCTCCTGGTACCACTTGTGGCGTGGGCATTCGAGAACGCGGAGGAGATCGTCAACGGGACCGGAGCGGGCAAGTAGCGGGTCTTCGAAACGCGAGTACCTGTTACTGGTGTGACTGGTGTGAATAGCACCTAGCGTAGGAGTACGGTGGCGGCCGGAATGGGAGGACCATCCTCTGCTGGGAGCGTTCCGCCGACCAGCACCGTTAGCAGGCGGCGGGCTGCCGCTTGAAGGAGTTGGTCACGTGGCCAAGGACTATGCGCAGGATCTTTCGGAGATGGGACAGCCCGTCAGCCTCGGCACTGTCCTCGCGGCAGCCTGGGGCCGGACGGTGGCGGCCCTCGGACCCCGTTGCCCTTACCGGGTTGGGGACACGGTGATAGGCGACGACCCCTTCAGCGGCAGGCGCGAAGGGGTCGTCGTATGGCAGGACCGCTGGTCGGTGGGAGTCAAGACGCCGTACGGTGTCTTCTTTTTCGACCACCGGATGGTCAAGCCCCTGGACTAGGGTGCCAGGGGGCCTGCGCTAGCGTGCGGACCAGCCGCCGTCCATCGTGTAGCTGGCGCCGGTGACCATGCCGGCGTCGTTCGACGCCAGCCACGCCACCAGGGAGGCCACCTCTTCCGGTTCCACCAGGCGCTTGATGGCGGATTCGGTGAGCATCACCTTGGACAGCACCTCGGATTCGGGGATGCCGTGCACCTGGGCCTGGTCCGCCAATTGTTTCTCCACCAGCGGTGTGCGCACATATCCGGGGTTGATGCAGTTGGAGGTGACTCCGTGCGGGCCGCCCTCCAGCGCCGTCACCTTGCTCAGCCCCTCCAGGCCGTGCTTGGCGGAGACGTACGCGCTCTTGAACGGGGAGGCACGGATGCCGTGCACCGAAGACACATTGATGATGCGGCCGAAGTTGTTGGCATACATATGCGGCAAGGCTGCCCGGATCAGCAGGAACGGCGCCTCCAGCATCAAAGTAACGATCCGGCGGAAGTCCGCGGGATCGAACTCCTGGATGGGGTTGATGCGCTGGATTCCGGCATTGTTGACCAGGATGTCGCAGTCCAGGCTCAGGGTGGCCAGTGCGTCTGTGTCCAGCAGGTCAACGCCCCATGCGCTGCCGCCCACCTCGTCCGCGAGAGCCTCGGCAGCGGCGGCATCGACGTCGGCCACCACCACTTTCGCGCCGCGCGCCGAGAGTGCGCGCACGCAGGCGGCACCGATTCCACTGGCACCACCGGTGACCAGGGCCTTGCGTCCATTCAGCGTGTTGTCCATTCCAGTTCTCCTTTATATGCCCTCACGATTCGTACGCCCCGCACGGTTGAGCGGGTTTCAGTCAGCGTGCGGCGGTCAGCAGCCCTTCGCGGGCAGCATCTTCCTTGTCAACGTCCTCCAGCGCAACACCCTTGGTCTCCTTCAGGCTCAGCACGGCCACTGCGGTGATGACGCAGGCGACCACCAGGTAGATGGCGGTGGGCAGCCAGGACCCGGTGTCCTTGAGCCACTGGGTGGCCAGCAGCGGCGCCAATGACCCGGCAAAGATGGACGTGACCTGCGAGCCCAGGGAGGCACCGGAGTACCGCATGCGGGTGGGGAACATTTCGGCCATGATGGCTGGCTGCCCGGCGTACATGAGGCCGTGCAGGATGAGGCCGATGGTCACGGCCAGGACGATCACCACGGCGTTGCGGGTATCGAACATGGGGAACGCGAAGAACGGCCAGGTGGCTCCGAGGACGGCGCCGGCCAGGTAGACGGGCTTGCGGCCGATCCGGTCCGCCAGGCGGCCGTACTGCGGAATGATGGCGAAGTGGATGATGTGCGCGATCAGCAGCGCCAGCAGCAGCGATGAGGTGTCGTACTTGTGCACGCTCTTGAGGTAGACAATCGAGAAGCTGACCACCAGGTAGTACATGATGTTTTCCGCGAACCGCAGGCCCATGGCCTGGAAGATGCCCTTGGGGTACTTACGGAGCACTTCGAACACGCCGTAGCTGACGGCCTGTTCCTTTTCGACCAACTCCTTGGCCTCGAGGAAGATGCGCGACTCGCTGACGTTGGTGCGGATGTAGTAGCCCACGAAGACGATTACGGCGGAGAGCCAGAAGGCCACGCGCCAGCCCCAGCCGAGGAAGGCCTCGCTGCTGAGAGTGGTGGACATGATATAGAGCACCAGGGTGGCCAGCAGGTTGCCCACCGGGACGGCGGCCTGCGGCCAGCTGGACCAGAAGGCGCGGGTCTTGTTCGGGCTCTGTTCGGCCACGAGGAGGACTGCTCCGCCCCATTCGCCGCCCAGCGCGAAGCCCTGGATAAAGCGCAGGGCCACCAGCAGCGCCGGAGCCAGGTATCCGATGTCGGCGAAACCGGGGAGGCAGCCCATCAGGAACGTGGACACGCCGATGATGACGATGGTCAGCTGCAGGGTGGGCTTGCGGCCCAGCTTGTCGCCAATCTGGCCGAACACGATGCCGCCCAGCGGGCGGGCGATGAAGCCCACGGCATAGGTCAGGAAGGCCTGGATGATTCCGTCCAGGTCATTCCCCGTGGCGGGAAAGAAGTACTTGCCGAATACCAGGGTGGCGGCAGTGGCGTACAGGAAGAACTCGTACCATTCCACCACCGTGCCCACCATTGATGCGGCAACAACCCTCTTCAGTCCCGATTCCTTGGGTGCATGCCCGGCGTCGATTGCCCGGCCTTGCTCAATGCTCATGGTTCTCCTCAGTGTCCACATTGACACGCGCTGTGATCTCCAGCACAAGTGACTCAGATGAGTATTGCTGCACAAAGAAGGCACTTCAATGGCTAAAAGAGCACTAAGTGTGTGCACAATTGCAGATATGAACGCGAATCCCGATGACCTGCTGGTCCTGCTTGCGGTGTCACGCTCGGCAAAATTTACGACGGCGGCACAGGCTTTGGGCCTGAACCACACCACGGTCTCGCGCAGGGTAGCCGCGTTGGAAAAGGCGCTCGGCGGCAGGGTCCTGTCCCGGGCCGCCGGAGGCTGGGAATTGACGGAGCTTGGCGAACAGGCGGTGCGGGCGGCGGAACAGGTGGAGGCGGTGCTGGGCACGCTGGGACCGACGGGCCAGGCACCCGACGCGATTGCCGGCGTCGTACGAATGACCGCGACGGATGGCTTCAGCGCCTATATTGCCGCCCCGGCCGTGGCACGGCTGCGCCGGGACCACCCCGGCCTCAGCGTGGAAGTGGTCACCATGACCCGCCGGGCCCTGCAACAGCGGTCGGGGCTGGACATCGAGGTGGTGGTGGGCGTACCCCAGGTGCACCGGGCCGAGGCCATCCGGCTGGGCGACTACCGGCTGGGCATGTACGCCTCCCGCACCTACCTCGAGGAGCATGGGATGCCGGCCACCGTGGCCGAACTCAACCAGCACCCACTGGTGTACTTCGTGGACTCGATGCTGCAGGTGGACGACCTCGACGCACCTCGCCGGCTGGTCCCGGCCATGCGCGATGGCCTTACCTCCACCAATGTGTTCGTCCATGTGGAAGCCACCCGGGCCGGCGCCGGCGTGGGATTCCTGCCGTGCTTCATGGCAGACCTCCACGATGACCTGGTCCGGCTGCTGCCCGACAAGATCGGCGAACTGCTCCCCTACTGGATGGTCCTGCGCCCGGACTCGCTGCGCCGTCCTGCCGTGGCTGCCGTCGTACAGGCGCTCCAGGACCGGATGGCGGAGCACCGCGAAGCGCTCCTGGGGAAGCAGGAATCCTCATCGACTGCTGGGTAACTGCCGTTTTGGACGCTGAAATTAAAAAGGGCCCACGCCGGCAGGGTTACCTGGCCGAACTTGTGAGGTCAGGGGGCCGGTGGGGATCAATCGATGGGGGCGGGACGGGGTCGTGGCGGACCGGCGTGCCGGCCGCGAACGCCCGCACCTGGGCGTCGTCCCAAAGGTGCGCGGGGACGGCACCGCCCAGGAGCCGGCGGCGCAGCTGGGGGTCGTCGCCGAAGGGCACGTCGCTGCCGGCCATCACCATGTTCCCGTAGCGCCTGCCCTTGAGCATGGCGGGGTCGGCGATGATCACCGTGTGCTTGAACGCGGCCGCGATGGTGGCGGCATCCTCCCGTGCGTTCCTGAGGTCCGGGGCATCGCCGGAGTTGGCCACGTACAGGCCGCCCGGCGCCAGGACCCGCTTGGCGTGGGCGGTGAACTCCGCCGTGGTCAGCGGGCGCGGGGTATGGGCGCCGGCAAAGACGTCCCGGATGATGAAGTCACGGGTCTGGGCGGTGAGGGTTTCGGTCACGGCGCGGGCCTCCCCCACGCGGATCCGCAGCAAAGGCGCCTTGGGAAGGTCGAACCACCCGCGCACGTACTCCGCCAGCTTCCCGTCCAGTTCCACCACCACCTGCCGGGCGTCCGGGTAGGCAGCGGAGAAGTAGCGCGCCATGGAGCAGGCGCCACCGCCCAGATGCAGCCCACGGAGTTTGTGGCCGCCCCCGGCAGGGGAACCGGCAGCGGACGACGGCGGCCACCGGGACTCGATGAGCGCCGCCATCCACCGCATGTACTCGAAGTCCAGGAACAGCGGATCAGCCAGGTCGATGTGCGAGCTCATGACGCCGTTGATCTTCAGGAGCCAACCGGTGGAATTGTCCTGGTCCGCCACCAGCTCGCAGTCACCGGTATCGATGTAATAGACACCCTCCACCGGACCAGTGGGGGCAGCACCCTTGGGCACCTCCACCACTCCCGGTGCGGGCCGGCCCCGGCCGCCTGACTTTCCGCGTTTGCCCATTACCCGTGCCCCGCTTCAGTCATGCCTCAACCCTAGTTGACCGGGCTGGCTGCCCCCTTGCCGTCCCGGATCCGGTTCACCACGGCCGTGGTGGACCGCTCTGCCACATAGTCCAGGATGGCCACCCGGCCGCCATACTCCTCCACGGCCGGTGTCTCTTCCAGCATTTCGGGGGTGTAGTCCCCGCCCTTGGCGTACACCTCAGGCCGGAGCCTGCGGATCAGCGGCGTGGCCGTAGGGGTGTCGAACACCGTCACGTAGTCCACGCAGCTGAGGGCCGCCACCACCGCTGCCCGGTCCACCCCGTTGTTGATGGGCCGGCCGGCACCCTTGAGCCGGCGCACGGAGTCGTCGCTGTTCAGGGCCACCACCAGGACGTCACCCAGCTGTTTGGCCTGGTTCAGGTAGCGGGTGTGACCGCTGTGCAGCACGTCGAAGCAGCCGTTGGTCAACACGATCCGCTGGCCCTGGGCCCGGTGCAGCTCCATCTGCCGCTCCAGCTCATCCGCGCTTAGCGCCGTGTCCGCGAAAGCCTCCAGATACCGGCTGAGCTGGGCGGTGCTGCACACGGAGGTGCCGGGCTGGTGCACCACCACGTCGGCAGCCGACTGGGCGAGGTCCAGGCTGGCGGTCAGCGGCAGCCCGGCTGCGCGGGCCAAGGTCAGGGCCGCCACAAAGGTATCGCCCGCCCCGGATGCCTGTTTCTCGGCTGCCGGCCGTGCCCACGTGCGGTGCCGCACGCCGTCGGACGTCAACAGCACGGTGCCGTCCCGGTCCAGCGTGACCACCACGGCGCGCGCGCCGGTTCCCTGGAGCAACGTTGCAGCCTCGGCACCCACCGCGTCCACCCGTTCCTGGCCTTCCGGCAGTTTCCGGTCCAGCAGCTGCGCGGCCTCCTGCGCATTCGGGGTCACCAGGTCGGGCTGCAGGGCGGCCCACGGGCGGGGGTCATGCGCGTCAACCACCACGAGCGGACGGTCGGTTCCGGCAGTGCCGCTGCCAAGGACCTCGGCAAGAGCTGTGCGGACGGGGTCCGCCACCACGCCGGTTCCGTAGTCGCACACCAGGACAGCATCCCGGCGTTCGACGGCGGCACCCACCGACGCGGTGAGCGCGGCGAGGGCGTCGGCAGGGACAGTTTTGGCCGAGTCGTCGAGGCGCAGCATCACCTGGCCCCCGCTGCTGATCCGGATCTTGGTGGTGGTGACCATGTCCGGGTGCGTGTGCAGGTGCTGGACATCGATGCCTGCGGCGGCAAGCTGCCCGCGCAGGTCCTCACCGGCGTCGTCGGCGCCGATGATGCCGGCCACCGACACCTTCGCGCCCAAGGCAGCCAAGTTCATGGCGGTGTTGGCCGCCCCGCCCGGAACCGATTCACGGGTCTGGATGTCCACCACCGGCGCCGGGGCTTCCCGGCACAGCCGTTCAATGTTGCCGCTCCACCAGCCGTCCAGCATGACGTCACCGATTACCAGGATCGAAGGCTGCTCCGCGGCCAGCCGGCCGGGCAGCCAGTCGGACAGTGCCCGCTGGGTGGAGAGATCGGCATGTTCCGGGGACGCACTCATGGCAGGTCCTGTTCCTCGGGGACGGAACCGGCTCCGGAACCTGCCGGTGCCGGCGGAGCTTCGATGTGCACCACCTTGACCTGGGTGAACTCGTCCAGCAGCTCGGGCCCGTAGCCGAACCCGGCACCGCTCTCTCCGCGTGGCTGGGCAGCACCTCCGGGTGCGCCGCCAAACACTGCGTTGACCTTCACGGTTCCCACGGGCAGCGCGGCCACTGCCTGCTGGATGTGTGCGATGTTGCCGCTCAGGACGGTGGCGGCCAGGCCGTACCTGCCGCTGCAGGCCAGGCGCAGGCCGTCGTCGAACGTGTCCACCACCTGCACCGGCGCCACCGGACCGAACGTCTCTTCGGCCATGACCTGCATATCATCGGTGCAGTCCAGCAGGACCGTAGCGGGGTAAAAGGAACCGGGCCCGTCCGGCACGCTGCCGCCCTCGACGGCGCGCGCGCCCTGCGCCAGGGCATCGGCAACGTGGGCGTGGACGGCGTCCCGCATCCGCAGGTCCACAAGCGGCGCCACGGTGCCATTGTTGTTCCGGAGCGCCGCCTCTGCCTCCAGGGCGTTGCAGAACTCCTTGGCGATATCGCGGTGGACATAGATCCGTTCCACCGAAGTACAGATCTGCCCGCTGTTGGCGAACGCACCGATCGCGGCCTGCTCCGCCGCCCAGGCCGGGTCGACGTCACGGTCCACCAGCAACGGGTCATTGCCGCCGTTTTCCCTGATGACATGGGCGCCCGTGAGGGCTCCTGCCTGGGCTATCCGGGCACCGGATGCGCTGGATCCAACATGGGCAATGACGTCCACCTCCGCCTGGGACAGGGCGGCACCTACTCCGGCCCCGCCGGAAATGGTCAGGAAGACACCGGAGGGGAAGGCCGGGGCCAGGACCTCGCCCAGCGCCTCGCCCAGGCGCGGGCAGCGCTCACTGGGTTTGTGGATCACCGCGTTGCCTGTGACCAGCGCGGCGCCGATGAGTCCGCAGGCTACGGCTACGGGGTCGTTCCACGGGGTCAGCAGGACTGCCACCCCGCGCGGTTCAGCGATGGTGTAGTCGGTGGCTGACCGGCTGCCGCGGAGGCTGTGGCCGCGCTGGACCGGGCCCAGTTCGGCATACTGCTCCAGGGTGGAGACACCGGCGGCGATGCCTGCCAATGCCTCGGCTTCCGGCCGTCCGGTTTCGCTGGCGTTCAGGCCCGCGAGTTCCTGTGCAGCTGCTTCGAGCGCCTTGGCGGCGGCACGGAGGGCTGCACCGCGTTCGGCGGGAGCTGTTGCTGCCCAGCCGGAAGCAGCCCTGCGGGCCACGCTCACGGCATCGTTCACTGCGTCCGGTTCCGCTTCGGGAACTGTCCAAAGCACCTCCCCGGTTCGCGGGTCCTGGATGGTGACGCCGGCGCCCTGGGCTGTTTCATTGCCTGCGGTTGTTTCGATGGCTGTGGTGGGCATGGTGTTCCTCCCGCCTTTCGGTGCTGGATGAGTTGCTGCTGGTGGTCCTGCTGTGGCCGCACCAGGTGCGTGCGGCCACGGCAGTGGTTCGGCCGGTTCCGGCTTAGGGCCAGGAGCCTTCTTCCTCGTGGCAGATCAGCATTTCGCGGACCTCGCAGCCCGTTGGCTGGTTGAGGGCGAACAGGATGGCCTGCGCAGTGTTGGCGGGGTCGTTGAGCCGGGAATCGTCCTGCGGCTTGTACTGCTCCGTCCGGTCATCGAAGAAGCGCGTCTTCATGCCGCCGGGGATCATGGTGGTCACGCCGATTTCGCCACCGGTTTCCGCAGCGAGCGCGTGGCTGAAGCCCACAACGCCGAACTTGGAGGCGCAGTAGGCGGTGGCATCGGCCACGGCGCGCTTGCCCAGGGTTGAGGCGACGGTGACTACCCGGCCGTGGGTTTCCTTAAGGTAGGGCAGCGCCGCGCGCACGGTGGAAACGGTGCCCATCAGGTTGACCCCGATGACCTTTTCCCATTCGGTGGCTTCGACGTCGGCCAGCTTGCCGCAGCGGTCAATCCCGGCAGCGGTGACCACCGCGTCCAGGCCGCCCAAGGTCTCGGCGGCTTCCCTGACAGCGTGCTCCACGGCGGCGCGGTCCGCCACATCCACTTCGAACGCCTTCACGCCGGAGACGCTGCTGATGTCGCGGTCCAGGACAACCGGGGTGCCTCCTGAACGGAGGACAGCGTCGACGACGGCGGCCCCCAGTCCGGAGGCACCTCCCGTTACCAGGACGCGGCCGGGCGTGGTGGAGGCAGTTGCAGTTGGTTCTGCAGTCATGGTGTTCCTTTCAATGGGGAAAACAAGTTTGCGAAGTAGCGGATCAGCTGACCTTGGCGAGTGCGTCCGCCAAGCCTGTCGTGGAGCGGGCGGGGTGGAAGGGGACGGTAAGGCAGCGGCCGCCCCAGCTTTCCACCAGGTCCGCCTCGGGGAGGCGGGCGCCTTTGTAGTCGCCGCCCTTGACCCAGATATCGGGGCGGAGCCGGTCCAGCGCGGCCTCGGGGGTGTCCTCGTCGAAGACCATCACGGCGTCCACGCACTCCATGGCCAGAAGCAGTTCCGCCCTGTCGTGCTGGCCAATGATGGGGCGCTCCGGGCCCTTGAGCCGCCGCACCGAGTCATCGGAGTTCAGGCAGACTATGAGGCAGTCCCCCAGCTCCCGGGCTGCTGCGAGGGACCGGATGTGGCCCGCGTGGATCAGGTCGAAGCAACCACCCGTAGCCACCACCTTTCCGCCGCTTTCGCGCACCGAGCGGGCAAGCAGCAGCGGCTCGGTGGTTCGCCGGGCCGGGGCCGGCGTGGGCCTGGGACTACCGGCGGCAGCATCGGGTTCATCGGTCTCCGGCAATGCCGAGACTCCCCCTGCCGCCAGGAAATCCGCGGCGTCATGGACTGCCAGCGCGGCCGCTTCCGGCAGGTCGCGTCCGGCCAGGAGGTGCACTGCAAGGCTGGCCGCCAACCGGTCGCCGGCGCCGCACGGGTCGCCCGCTTCCACCCGCGGCGCAGGAACGGCATGGGAAGCGGCCTCTCCCTGCTGCAGCAGGACGGCCCCCTCCTCACCCTTCGTCACCAGGACGGCCTGGCTGCGCCAACGCTCCAGCAGGACCTCCGCTACGGCTGCCGCGGGGTCATCGGAGTCGGGCAGGCCGCCGGCTCCGGACTGCACGGCCTTGGTGGCTTCGGAAATGTTCGGAGTCACGACGGCGACGCCCGGCACGGGTTCGGGCCCGGAGGGGTGCGGATCCCAGATGATGGGCACGGTGCCGGCGAGCCGTGCGAGCAGGTCCCGCAGCTGCGGGTTGGCCGCCAGGCCCCTGCCGTAATCGGCAACGATGACCACGCCGGCTTTCTCTACGGCACGGAGCATGGCGGGGCTGACGTCGGGGACCGGGGTCTTCTCACAGCCCTGGTCAAAACGGACCACCGGATGGGAACCTGCCCGCACCCGGGTCTTGACCGGCGAAGGGTGGCCGCTGTTCCCCGCCACGAGCCGCACCCCGGCGAGCTGTGCACGCAGCTGGCTGCCGGCGTCGTCATTCCCCAGGACCGTCACCAGGGTGACTGGCCAGCCGTCCTGCGCCAGCATGCGCGCCACCAGGCCCGCACCGCCGGCACGGCGGCGGACGCCCGAGACGTCCACCACGGGGACGGGGGCATCAGGGCTGAGCCGGGTTGCCTCACCGGAAAGGTCGACGTCGAGCATCACGTCGCCCACCACAACGATCCTCATCGCAGGCCACCGTTTGCCACCGCGGTGGTCAGGGAGGGAGTGTGCCGGGCCACCTCAAGGTCGAAGGCGCGGCACACGGCGTGCAGCGCGATCAGGTGCCCTTCCTGGGCATTGGCGTTCAAGGCGTCAACCATGACCGCCTCGTCGCAGGCCTCGGACAAGGGGTTGGGTCCGGAGCCGGTAAGCGCCCAGGTGGTCACGTTGAGGCGGGAGGCAGCTTCCGCAGCCCGCAGCAGGTTGGGGCTCTTGCCGCTGGTGGACAGCAGCATCAGCACGTCGCCCGAGCGGCCGTGCGCCCGCACCTGCCGGGCAAAGACGTCGTCGTACCCGTAGTCGTTGGCGATCGCGGTGACGGCGGACGACTCGGCATGCAGGGAAATTGCGGAGAAGGGCACCCGCTCGGAGTCGAACCGCCCCACCAATTCGGCGGTCAGGTGCTGCGCCTCCGCGGCCGAGCCGCCGTTTCCTGCCGCCAGGAGCCGATGCCCGCGAAGCAGGCGCTGGGCCAGCTCCACACCCCAGGCGGCAAGCCGGCCGGACTGGCTGCGCAGCGATTCCAGCGCCGGAAGCACGTTGTCCAGGTGGGTGCGGACGGCGTCCGCACTGGCGGGGTCCACGAACGTGGCTCCCGGAAGCACCGCAGGCAGCGCCGGCGGCACCATCAGTGTGCGGAGGTCTGCTTCGCGCAGGCTTGATTCACGCAGGGATGATTCGGCAGTCACAGTGCGGCTCCTTCCATCGGTACGATCCCGGCCGGAGCGCCCGCCTGGGCGCTTTTCTGGACGCCGGCCACGGCCAACTGGTAGGCCTTTTCGGTTTCCGCTGCCACCCGGTCCCAGGAGTAGCGGGTGCGGGCCCGGCGCTCGCCAGCCTGGCCGAGCTTGGCCCTGAGGGTTGGATTTTCCAGCAGCAGCGACAGGGCCGACGCAATGGCCTCAGGGTCCTTGGGCGGCACGTGCAGGCCGGTGGCGTGGTCCACCACCGTGTCCCGGAGCCCACCCACCACGGCGGCCACCACGGGAACACCGCAGGCCATGGCCTCAAGCGGCACGATGCCGAAGGGCTCGTACCAGGGAGCGCAGACCACGGCGTCGGCGCTGCGGAAGATGCCGGGCATTTCGGTCCGCGAGACCTGGCCCTGCAGCGTCACCTGTTCGGACACGCCGAGCTCGGCGGCCAGGTCCAGAAGGCGGCGGATTTCCGGGTCGGTGTGCATGCTGTTCGAGTCCCCGCCACCGCCCACGATCAGGAGTTCGACGTCCTCGAATCCCGCAGCCTTGAGGTACGGGAGCGCGCGGATGACCAAGTCCACGCCCTTGCGCGGCACCAGCCGCCCCACCGACAGGATCCGGTAGCGGCGCTTCCGCTCGGCCACCGGCCCCTTCGGCGAGAAGAAGGCAAGGTCCACACCGCAGGGGGCGATGGAAATCTTGCCAGTTGCGATGCCCATGGCCTTGAGCTCGAAGACCTCGTCCGAACAGGTGGCGATGATCCGGTCCGCCGAACGTCCGACGCCCGGTTCCAGCCAGCGGCGTGCCTCCGGGCTGGTGTCCTCCGCTCCCTGGTGCCTGCGCTTCACGGTTCCCAGCGCGTGGAAAGTCTGCAGCATGGGCACGCGGTACCCGGTTTCGGGCCGCCTGGCGGCGTCCAGGGCGGCGAGGCCGGACATCCAGAAGTGTCCGTGCACCACGTCCGGCGGTCGCTGGCCCCAGTCGCTGGCCACGCCGTCGGCGAGTTCACCCATATAGGGCAGCAGCTCGTCCTTGGGCACATGGCGGGCAGGACCGGCGTCGACGTGGACCACCTCCAGGCGGCGTCCCACGCGGACCCGTTCGGGGAGCTCCGTTGCGTCCCTGCGGGTATAGACGGTGACATGGTGTCCCCGGTTGGCAAGGGCTTCCGACAGCGCGGCGACGTGCACGTTTTGCCCGCCGGCATCCACCCCGCCCAGTGCCGCCAGCGGACTGGCGTGCTCGGAAATCATGGCGATCTTCATGGGGTCTTCCTCTCCCGCGCCGGAACGAGGATCCGCTCGTCCGGACGTTCGTTGTCGGAGTGCCGGGGCCGGCTCCGCAGGTCCGCCAGGAGCTCGTCCCAGCGGTCCTGGAACCTGCCCAGGCCGTAACGCTCCAGCGCCGCCTCACGGGCGGCGACTCCCCGCCGTCGGGCCTCATCCGGGTTGGCGATCAGCCGCGCCGCGCAGCGGAGCAGCTCGTCGACGTCCGCGGAAACGATGCCGGCTTCCTGGGGTACCGCCCTGGGGGCCTCCGTGGCCGCGAGCACCACCACCGGCATGCCCAGATGCATGGCTTCCAGGAGGGACAGGCCCAGCGAGGTCCAGCGCATCGGGTGGATGTAGACCCGGCAGCGGGCGAGTTCCCGGTGCAGGTCACGGGTTTTCAGGTCGCCCCGGGCCGTCAGCCGTGAAGCTTCGATTCCGGTGGCTTCGGCGAGGCCGTCCGTTTTCATGCCGAACACCTGCAGCGGCGCCACTGAGGCGAAGCCGGACAGCAGGTCCGTTCCAGTGACGCGGCCCCGGCGGACGGGCTCGTTGATCACGACGCCCAGTTCCGGCAGCTCGCCGGTGTAGAGCTGTCCCGGGTCAGGGATGCCGTGCTCGATCACTGTGGTGGGAGCGGAGCCGTTGTCCCAGGCCAGCCGGTTGAAATGGGTGACGTGCACAACGGGGATGCTTCTTTGGTCAGCGAGCGGGTGGCTGATGTTCGGGAAGTTGCCTTTGGGCGTGTTGTGCTCCACGAACACGGCGGGAAGGTCGACGCCGGGCATGCGTCCCAAAGTACGGACCACTTCGTCGATCTCTTCGGCCCGTTGGAGGACGACGGCGTCCACGGAGTCGGCGTCGAGCGTCGCCAGGTCCACCTCCCGCACGGATTCCGGCCAGTCCCTGCCGGCGCGGCCCAGCCCCCAGGCCCCACCCCCGGGCAGGACGGGGAGCAGGTACTCATGACGGCCGCGGACAAACGCGTCCGTCCAGGAACCGTGGACATGCCAGAGCAGGATTCTCATCTGTGGCGGGCCTTTCTACGGGTACTGACGTGGGTGCTGAAGGAACTCACTCCGCTGATCAGGCGTTCCACCGCCGCCACCACTTCTTCGGGCGAAACGGAGTCGAGGCAGGGGTGGCCGGGGACCGGGCAAACCCGGGCGCGGGACATGCGGCAGGGGGCGTTTTGGTCCCCGAGGAGTTCCAGGGGCACGCCGTACGGCGCCCAGCGGATGGCCGGGACCACGGGGGAAAACAGGCACGCGACGGGTGTGCCCACCGCGGCGGCCAGGTGGGCCGGCCCTGTGTTACCGCTGACCACGGCATCGGCGCCGGCCATGACGCCCGCCATGGTGGAAAGATCAGTACGTCCGCCCAGGTCCAGGGCGGAGGGGCCGGCCACCGTGGCGGTCAGCGACTTTTCCGCCGGCCCGCCGGTGACCACCACGCGGTACCCGGCACCCTGGAGGAGTTCGACGGCGGCGGCATGGTGCAGCGGCGGCCACGCCCTTGCGGGGACGGCCGCTCCGGGATGGACCACAACGTAGGGTTCGTCGCCTACCAGGCCGGTTACGTCGGGGATGGAGCCGACATGGAGTTTCCCGTCGTCCCCGGCCGGAAGCCGGAAACCTGCGGCCTCGGCAATGCCAAGCGCCCGTTCCGCCTCCGGCTGGTCTTCGGGGAAGTCCTCGCCGGGCTTGAGTCGAACGTCCAGCAGGGAGCCTGCATAGTCCGTTGAGGCCCCCGTAATGCGCTCTACGCCGGCGAGCCGCAGCAGCAGCGCCAGCGGCAGCGGCGACTGGTGGAAGGACGTAAGGATGACGGCTTCGGTGATCCGGGAATTGCGGACGAATTCGATCAGCCGGTCGGCATGCGGACCGGTCATCCGGGGCGCCGGATTCATGATCCAGGGGCTGTCCCAGCTGTACACCTCTGCCACCCCCGGCAGCATCGCGGCAGCAGCTTCACCCTGCCGGCCGCACAGCATCACCACGTGGTTGGTGCTGCCGCCGTACTGTGCCCGCCCGTTGGCCACTGCCCGGACGGCGGGGCCGGCCAGCAGGACATCGCCCATGCTGTCCAGCCGGGCCACCAGGACCCGCCCCATCAGGCAGTCCCCTGCAGGAGTCCGACGGCGGACGCAAGATCCGGGGCGACCAACCGCGCAGCGGCCACCTCTTCGGCACGCGTCACGGGGGTGGGAACCAGCACTCCGGTGGCACCGGCCGCTTCGGCAGCGCCCACGTCCGCGCCGATGTCCCCGATCAGCGCGGCTTCGGATTCGGGGATCCCAAGTTTGCGGCAGGCGCTGTGCACCATCCCGGGGGCAGGTTTGCGGCAGTCGCAGCCGTCCTGTTCCGCATGCGGGCAGACCTCCCACACGTCGAACGGTCCCAGGAGTTCTTCCACGCGGGCATTGACTTTTGACACGTCCTCTGCCGTGATCAGGCCGCGGGCAATGCCCGACTGGTTGCTGATCACGCCGGTGGCGATGCCGTCTGCCCGCAGGCTGTCCAGCACGGCCTTGGCGCCGGCCATGGGCCGTACTTTGCCGGGGTCCCCGTTGTAGGGCACATCGACCACCAGGGTCCCGTCCCGGTCGAACAGGACAGCCCGGAGCTTGGAGGTTTCAGAGCTTCCCATAACCAACCTGTTCCCTCCTGCTGCTGCTCCTAAACAGCGCCCCAGGCTTTTTCGGCCGTAGAAGCTGGCTCTTACACGGGTTTGAACAGGCAAGATAGGCATCAGGTTGCCGCAGCTGCTCCTTCCAGGGCTCTTTTCAGCCTCTCCGCGCAGGCCCGAAACGACGCCTGTGAAGCCGCCTGCCGCCGTCGTTATCAGCTGCCCAGTCGCCAAAAACCGGGACCTTGACAAAGACTGCGCTGCCGCGGGAACTGCCGGGGGCGTCCTAGACGGACTATTGCTGCGGGGACTGCTGGTTCGAGGGCCGCTGCTACCTGGTCCGTGTGCCACCAAGCCGGCGGCCGGCTCCTGTGCGGACCATGCCCTGGTGCCCGGCGCTCCTGGTCTGGCGGAACGGCGCAACCGGGCTGCCCATACGGTCAGCCCGCCCGGCATGGGTCGAGGTTCCTATGCCGGCCGCGTCCTCCGGCCGGGAGAACTGGGCGCTTGATTCCAGGCGCCGCTGCAGTTCCACCAGCACCTTGGCCAGGCGGCGGGATACCTGCATCTGGGACATCCCCAACCGCTTCCCCAGCTGCACCTGTGTTTCCTCGCAGAAGTAACGGCGGTACAAAAGCTCGCGGTCCGAGTCGTCCAGGTCCTGCATGGCATCGCGGAGGCAGGCGAGTTCCTCAAGCCGCTCGAGTGGGGTTTCCGGGCATGCCAGCACTTCGCCGATGGAGGGTGCGTCGGAGTTCGGGTTTACCGCGTCGAGGGAGTCCGGGTGCATGCTGCTCGATGCCGAAATGGCTTCCTGAACATCAGCCGGATCAGTTCCCAGTTCCCCGGCCAGCTCAGCAACGCTGGGGCTCCGGCCCAATGACTGGGTGAGCTCAGGCTCCGCCCGGAACAGACGGGTCCTCAGGTCCTGGATGTGGCGCGGCGGGCGGACAACCCACGTGCGGTCGCGGAGGTACCTCTTGAGTTCCCCGGTGATGGTGGGGGCGGCATAAGCGGGAAAGCTTTCACCCTTCGCCTGGTCGAATCCGCGTGCCGCTTTCACCAGGCCCAGGTAAGCCACTTGGTTCAGGTCAGCGCGTTCCCTCCCCCGGGCCTCAAACCGCGCAGCAAGGGCTTCGGCGAGGTCCAGGTAGCGGAGGACCAGGTCGTTTTCGAACGTCTCCCGCAGCCGTCCTGAGGTGGCGGGGGGACTCTGTTGTGGTGCCGGTTCCGGCTGTTGATGGTGGACAGGCGCAGCATCCACGGCAAATGCGGCAAAGGATTCGGGCATGAGTGTTGGTTTCCCTCGGTCTGGTTCCGAAAGCCTGCGGCAAGACTTAGAAGCAGCAAATCATAAGGTTGCTTATAAAACAATCCTTCTCCGCTGTAGGCTCGGGGTGTAAGCGGCGACCGGACCAACCCGCCAAGGAGTTTTTGCCATGCGCATCGCCATCACCGGAGCCAGCGGAAACGCCGGTACAGCGCTGCTGCGCAAGCTGCAGGGCCAGCTTGCGCGGAAGCCCGGCAGCCTGCAGCTGGTGGGCATCAGCCGCAGGCTGCCCGACACTTCGCAGGAGCCCTACGTTGGCGTGCAGTGGCACACCCTGGACGTGGGCCTGGAGCAGGACAGGCCGAAGTTGGAGAACGCCCTCCTGGGCGTCGAGGCTGTGGTCCACCTGGCGTGGCAAATCCAGCCGAACCACAATCTGGACCTCCTGCACAGGACCAATGTCACCGGCACGAAGAACCTGCTGGAAGCTGCTGCCAGGGCGGGCGTAAAACAGGTTGTCTGCGCGTCCTCCGTGGGCGCCTACAGCAAGGCTGGCAAGGAGCTGCGCAGGGACGAGTCCTGGCCGGCAACCGGAATGCCCGGCTCGCACTACAGCCGGCACAAAGCCGAGCAGGAAAAACTGCTGGATGAGTTCGCTGCCGCCCATCCGGACATTTCGGTGGCAAGGCTCAGGCCGGGACTCATCTTCCAGGGCCGGGCGGGAAGTGAGATTGGCAGATACTTCCTGGGGCACGTCTTTCCGCGGCTCATCCCGAGGAAACCATGGCTTCCGCTTCTGCTGGCTCCGGACAACCTGGTATTCCAGGCAGTCCATGCGGACGACGTTGCGGAGGCCTACTGGCGCGCGGTGGATCAGCGGGCAAGCGGCGCCTTTAACATTGCCGCAGAGCCCGTCCTGAACCCCCAGGAACTGGCCCGCATCCTCGGCGCGAAGCGGATACTGCCCGTCCCCATGCGGCTGCTCCACGCCATAGTCGACCTGACATGGCGGGCAAGGATCCAGCCCACCGATTCCGGCTGGGTGGAGATGGCCGCCGGTGCGCCCATCATGGACACCAGCCGGGCCCGGCGCATCCTGGGGTGGGAACCAAAGGTATCCTCCATTGACGCCGTCAAGGAACTCCTCGGGGGCATGGGAACGGGGGAAGGAACAGCCCCTTCCCCCGTCCTCAAACCGCGCAAGCCCTAGCCCTCTGCGGCAGCCAGCCCGCGGTTGATTTCCGCCGCGGGGAAAAAATCCGGAACCCTAGATGCGCGGATTTCCCTCGCCCCGCGCACCCTGCCCGGTGGCGGCATCCCCGGGGCCAGGCTGGCGCCTGCGCCCGGATTCGTCCCCGGGAATTTCCCGGTTCGCACCCTCAGCTGCCGCCTCCCGGTGCGCGCCGAGGCCAGGTTCGACGTCGGAATGTCCAATGTTCGAATACCCGGCGGCCGTTTGGTCCGCATTCCTTTCGTCGGCATTCACGTGGCCGGCATCCTGGTATCCGGCATTGGCATGCCCACCGTCCACGTACCCCGCATCGCGGCCGGCGGGAGTGTCATGGCGGCTGCGGCCCGCTCCGGCGTCCGGGTCGATCTCATCTGCCTTGCGGGTATGGCTGGCAACGTCACCACGCAGGGACTGGGCTTCGTGGCTGCGCTGTTCAGCCTCTTTTTGCAACCGCGCTGCATCAACCTTCGCCTGTTCGGCGTCAGCACGCGCCCGGATGGCTTTGGCCTCCCGTTCGCGGGCGTCGATTTCCATGTTCTCGGCTTCGCGCCGGATCTCCGCAGCCTTTTCCCGGTGCTCCTGGTCCCGCTTCTCCTGCATTGCTTTCCGGCGCCTTCCTCCGGCCAGAAGCAGCACCACGATGAGCACCACCACAACAACGGCAACTATCACCCATACCCATGGAGCTGTGTCCATTTTTCCCACCACTTTCCACTTCGTTGTGACCGGGCAGGCCCTCGCCATTCCGGCTGACATTTTTGGAACGGTTATAACTCTCTTAGCAAGGGTACTTACCTTTTATTAGTAATCATGCTTATCATTTTACGGCCAGTATTGCTGGTTCTTGATTCAACTACCGGCCTTCTTGGAAAGAGAGCGAAGATGACAGAGAACCAATGGTCCGAGGATCCCGCTTACACGGCCCCTCCGGCCAGCACAGGAATCCCTGGCGAGCGGGAGCCCGCCACCTTCCCATCCACCGCCGCTCCCCTCACCGGCGAGAGCCAGGCCGGCTACGCCCCAAACTTTGATGCCCAGGCCGGTGACGCCTCCGGTTCATCCCGCAAGGATGCAGCCAAGGAAGAAGCAGCCGATGTAGCCCGGACCGCCAAGGGATCGGCGCAGGGAGTGGCGGAGACTGCCAAGGGTGAGGCTGCGAACGTTGCGCAGGAGGCGAAGGCAAACGCGCAGGATTTGCTGCACCAGGCCAAGTCGGGGCTGACCAGCCAGGCGGGCACGCAGCAGCAGAAGGCTGCCGAAGGAATGCGCAACATTTCCAGCCAGCTCCACAGCATGGCCAGTGCACCGGACCAGCAGGGCGTGGCCAGCGATCTGGTCCGGCAGGCGGCAGAGCGCACCTCCACGGTGGCGTCCTGGCTGGAGAACCGCGAGCCCGGTGACCTCCTGAACGAGGTCACGCGCTTCGCCCGCAACCGCCCCGGCACCTTCCTGCTCCTCGCCGCAGGCGCCGGCGTCCTGGCCGGCCGCCTCACCCGCGGCCTCACCGCAGGCGCCCCGGAAGCCACCACCTCTACCGGCACCGGCGCCGCAGGCTTGTCCGGCCAGTACTCCGGCACCGCGTACGGCGACCAGTACAACCAGTCCTATCCCGTTGCCGGTGGAACCGTTCCGCCACCGCCCGTCCAGCTCCCCGGCCCGGCCACCACCACGGCCGGTTACGACAGCGGCGCCCCGGGCAGCAACTACGCCGAGACTGCCGGTCCGGCCAGCGGGCTCGACAGCCCGCAGCTGGTGGAGGAACCTTGGTCCGGAAACCAGCTGTCCGACGACCCGCTGCGTGACCGTGCCCTTGCTGACGATCCCATGGCGAACGATCCCCTCACCCAGGACCGCACCCGGGGTGGCCAGACGGGTGGTCTGTGATGAGTAGCCAGATTCCTGAGCCGCCACCCAGTGCGGCGCATGTGAAAGCGGACAACGCGTCCCTGGGCGAACTGTTTGGTGATGTGACCCGGGACCTGTCCACCCTGATGCGCCAGGAAGTGGAGCTGGCCAAGGCCGAACTCAAACAGTCCACCTCCCGGGCAGGCAAGGGCGCGGGCATGCTCGCCGGCGCCGGCGTGGGCGGACACTTCGTCCTGCTCTTCCTCTCCCTGGCCCTGATGTGGGCCCTGGGCGCCGTCATGGCCCTGGGCTGGGCCGCGCTGATCGTCGCCGTGATCTGGGCGATCATCGCCGCGGTCCTGGCCTCGGTAGGCCGCAAGGAACTCAAGCAGATCAAGGGCCTGCCCCAGACAGGGGAAACCCTCTCAGAAATTCCCCCAACCCTAAAACCAGGTGAGGTAAACCGATGAGCGAAAACCCTGACGTCATCCGAGCAGACATCGAAGCCACCCGGGCACGCCTGGGCACCAACGTGGACGCCGTCGCCGACAAAGTCACCCCGTCCAACATCGTCCACCGCCAAACCGACAAAGTCCGCGATGCCGTGACCGGGGTGAAGGAGAAAATCATGGGAGCCGCAGACACCGCCACCACCAAAGTCCACGACACCACCTCCACCGGCGCCGGGCACACCACCAACGCCATGCACACCGCCGGGGACAGCCTCCACCAGGCAGGAGACACCGTCTCGGCCAAACTCTCCGACGCCGGCCACACCGTCTCCGCCGCCCCGGACCAGGTCAAAGCCAAAACCGCAGGCAACCCCCTCGCCGCAGGACTCATCGCCTTCGGCGCCGGGCTGCTGGTCTCCTCCCTGATCCCGGCAAGCCAAAAAGAACGCGAAGCCGCGGACCAACTCAAAACCGCAGCCCAACCCCTGGCAACCCAGGTCACCGACGCCGCCAAAACCGTCGCCCAGGACCTGAAGGAACCCGCCCAGGAAGCCATGGAAAACGTCAAAGCCACCGCCACCGACGCCGCCCAAAACGTCAAAACCGAAGGCCAACAAGCCGCCACCGACGTCAAAGACCGCGCCACCGACGCCAAAGACAACGTCCAAAACACCTAACCCGGCCGGTCACGGCACCGCAAAGGCAACAGCCCTGTCCAGCAGGCCGGCACCGCTTCCCGCGGGCCGGCCTGTTGGCTTCGCCCCCTGATTGAGAGGACGCCCCATGGCCACTCACGACGATTCCGAAACCAGTACCGCAAAGGCGGGACAGGCCCCGGCCCCAGACGATCCACGAAAACCCAACAGCGTGCGGGATTTGGATGGCACGTCCTGGAAATACATCGCCAAGAAAACCCTCCGCGAGTTCACCAAGGACCAGTGCCCCGACCTGGCGGCAGGCCTGACGTACTACGCAGTCCTCTCACTGTTCCCGGCCCTGCTGGCTTTGGTTTCGGTGCTTGGACTCTTTGGCGACCCGCAAAAGACCACCAATGCGCTGCTCGAAATTGTGCGCGGCTTTGCTCCGGCGGAAACCGTGAACACCATCAGCGGCCCGGTATCGGAACTGACCAGTGCGCCGGCGGCAGGATTCACACTGGTCATCGGCCTCGTAACTGCACTGTGGTCCGCATCCGGCTATGTGGGCGGGTTTGGCCGGGCCATGAACCGTATCTATGAAGTGGACGAGGGCCGTGGCTTCGTGAAGCTGCGGAGCACCTTGCTCGCCATCACCCTCCTTGCCGTGGTCATCGTGGCGCTTCTGGCCGGCATGCTGGTCCTCAGCGGCCCGGTTTCCGAGGCAGTGGGCGGACTGATTGGCCTGAGCGGTGCTTTCCTCATGGTCTGGAACATCGCCAAATGGCCAGTCATGATCATCCTGATCATCGCCATCATCGCCGTGCTCTACTACGCCACCCCCAACGTCAAGCAGCCCAAGTTCCGCTGGATGAGCATGGGTTCCGCCATCGCGCTGGTGGTGTTCCTGATCGCTTCGCTGGGCTTCGGCTTCTATGTGGGCAACTTCGGCAACTACAACAAGACCTACGGCGCCCTGGGCAGTGTGATCATCATGCTGCTGTGGCTCTGGATCCTGAACATGTCGCTTCTTTTCGGCGCCGAGTTCGATGCCGAGGTGGAGCGCGCCCGTGAGCTCCAGGCCGGCATCAAGGCAGAGGAAACCATCCAGCTGCCGCCTAGGGACACCAAGAAGAGCGAGAAGCTGCAGAAACAGCTCGAGGACGACGTAAAGTACGGCCGCGAACTCCGGGAGAAGCACAGCTCGGAGAACGGCGAGGATGGACGGCACGGTTCCGATGGGGACCGGGACGGCCAGAATGACCCACGCCCCGGGGAAAGCCACCGGGACAGGATCCGTGAGAAGGTACAGCATCGTGCCGGCAGCGCAGAGTCCGACGGCGGTCCGCGGGGCGGGAGCGCCTAGGAGAGCGGGTGCAGGGCCCCACGGAAAGGGGCCGGCAAGGGGACTAGGCAGGACCTTCAGGATGGAGGAAAATTCATCTTGAAGGTCCTGTCGAGTTTTCCCGGGTTTGCACCGAACCCGGGGCATAGCGGGGTCGGCGGTGAGATGGCCTCTTCTGAGACCGAGGCCAGTCCCCCCAGTCGCCGTCGGCCCCCTCAGTCTCCCTTGGGGCGGGGCCGCAGCTGGACGGAACCGACTGGACAAATTGCACTGAACTGCAATACTTTCTTGAATACCTCGCCGGGATCCTTTGGAGACCGGCAGGTCCGCTGAAGCAGCCGGCGGCACCAAGGTCAACCTTTTAATGAGCGGACATGCCTGCTACCCATTTTGAACAGTTTCTTGCCGAAGCCGTTGTCCCTGACAAGGAGCCTGGCCTGGGCTTGGGACGCGACGAGCTATACGGCCTCTATACGAGTTGGTGCCTTCTGCAGAAGGCTGAACTCCAGCAGCCAGCCGCCCTTTGGGAGGCCATGCAGGAAGCCGGAATCAATCCGGACAGCAATAACCTGTCCATGACGGGACCAGCTGCGGCTGACTACATCGTTTCCAGCGCTCCAGATTTGGTGTAATGCGGAGATGATGGGTCTTCCAAAAGATTGACTCCTTGACCACAAGAGGGCTGTTGCCAAAAGGCAACAGCCCTTTTGCATGCCATCAAGCCGTGCTTCCTGCTGTCACGGGCAAGGCTGTGCCAGCGCCAGGAGGTAGGCCGCGAAACCCTTCGGCGCGCGTCCTGCGGTTCTCCCCGATGTGAGGATGCGTGTTGTGTCTGTGGCAATAATGTCGGCACCGCCGGCACGAAGCCGGTCCACCAGCGCGCGGTCCTCATCAAAATCAACGCCGGGGAAACCGCCCGCGGCAAGGTAGGACGAGGCACGGACGCCCAGATTGGCGCCATACACGTGCGGATGGTCCTCGGTGGAGGCATGGCGGGCGTGCCATCGGGCCACGAGTTCGTGGTGCATACCGTGCGGATCCGGGTGCACGGTGCCAAGGACACCGTCGCGTCCTGACGCAGCCAGTTCCAGCTGCCGGACCAGCCAGTGCCCGGGGACCGACGAATCGGCGTCGGTATTCGCCACCCAAACCCACTGCATCGGGTCGTCGGCAGCGGCACCGTCATCATGTGGACGCGTCCTCACGTTTTCCAGCGCTGCATTGACGCCGGCCCGCCGGCTCTTTCCGACACTTCCAAAGCTGACGGGCAGGATGTGGAACCGGGGGTCCACTTCAGCTGTTGCCGCGGCTATTGACGGTGACGCGTCAGTGCAGCTGTCCAGGACAACCACCACCTGCACCTCCACACCTGGACGTTCCGACTCGAGCAGGTCTGCGGCGCTGCCCACGGCGGCAAGTGCGTGCGTGAGGTGTTGCTCCTCGTTGTGTACTGGAATTACCACTGCCACATGCTGGATGCTGCGTGGATCGAGGCCCTTGGATTCCGCTTCGTCCCCCTGTGCGGCCGGCAGCGTCACGTCGACACCCCCTGCCCGGGAGCCACAAAGACTTCCAGCACAAAATCGCGTTCCTGGTAAAGCCCTGCCGTTCGCCAGCCCAGCCGCTGCCGGGCCAGCGCGTGGACTGTGTCGCCGTCGAGCTCCCACCCGTTGATGGGGTGCCGCCAGTGGCACAGGAGCAGGGTTCCCTTAGGTTGCAGGGAAGCCTCCACCCGGTCCCACAGCGTGGTTAGCTCTTCAGCCGCCAAGTAATAGCCGACCTCGGAAACCACCACCAGGTCATAGTTCCCCTCCGGCCAGTCGCCGGGGAGCACCCGCTGCTCCAGTTGGACGCCGGGCAAGCCCTCCAGCAACTGCCCGGCGTGCCGCAACGCAGACCCGCTGGCGTCCACAGCCAGCAGGCTGCGGCAGCGGGCTGCAAGCTCGGCCGTCAGGGTTCCGATGGAACATCCCACTTCCAGGCCTTTTTCGTAGGAAGGAGCTGGAAGTGCAGCAAGGGTCAGCGCCCGTTTGCGGCGTTCATACCAGCTCCTGGTGTAGTTCCACGGATCTGCCGAGCCGTCGTGGACTCCGTCAAAGACCGCCTCGGCATCGCTGCTGGAGTACACCTCTTCGGAGCTAGATGGCGCGGGCGTCCAGGCAAACACCTCGAAGCTGCGTGAGAAGTGCTCCAGGAATTCGCTGCTGAGCAGTGTTTCGTCCCCGGGCAGCGGTGACAGGGGCTGCACCTGTGTTGCGTGCTGGGCCATGGCCCGCTGTTTGGCCCGGCGGGAAGGTTGGTCTAGATGGAACCGGCCCCAGTCCCGCCAGTCCCGGTTCTGGGTGGATGCCCAATGCCAGAACCAGATGGGGTATTCCAGCAGTGCGTGGCCGTCCTCCCGGGCAACCTTTGCCGCCACCGCGCCGAGCGCATCATGGTCGCCGTGTCCGTCTGCGCGGTATGGCGCCACGAGGGCCAGCGTGTCGGCATTACCGGGCAGTCGGTGTGCAGCACCGCGGACAGCGCGGGCGATCGCCTCCGCGTGCCCGGCAAGCCCGCGGTCCGGCAGGCCGAGGAAGGTCCAGTGGTCCTTCAACCCGAAGACTGTGAGGGCTTCGGAAAACTCGGCCAGGCGGACCTGCGCCAGCTGTTCGGGAGTGGTGGTGGCTGATTCCGGGTGCGACCCCTCCCCCGCAGTGCAGAGCAGGACTTCCACCTTGGCCCCCAGAGCCACCAACGAGGCCATGAGGCCGCCGGCGCCGAGTGTTTCGTCGTCGGGATGTGCCGCGAGCACCACAAAGCGCATGTTGGCCAGTTCGGCCGGATCAAGCGGCAGCTCCGGCATTGTGGACAGTCCGCCGGCCGCCCAGGCGGCCTCGCTGGTTCCAGAGTCTGTATGCGAAAAGGTCACCACGGGCAGTCTCCCTTGAGCGCGAGGCGACCCAGCTGGGCATCATCGCGTGCGCCGTGATGCTGGCGCACGTAAAGTGCCAGGTCTGCCATTCTCTTGGCGTACGGTTCGTCGAAGGCGAGCGGGCCTGGACCGCGGTTGGAGCCCACCAGGGTAAGGACGCGTTCGACGGCGGCAGCAACAGTTCCGCGGACCCGCTGGGCCTCGCTCCAGGTACTGGGGCCGCCCGCGCCGCCGAGAAGGCCATCGTCCAGCCGTGCAGCAGTCCGGGCAAGATACTGCAGGGCGGCCGTAAGCGTACGGTCCACCTCACCAAGTGCGGCGAGCGCCACTTGGTCAGGTTCCCGTCCTCCCTCCGCTCCCGCAAGCAGGCCGGCGCGGAAATCCCGAGCCACGCCCACCGCGCCACCCAGCCAGCATGCAGCCACACCCATACCGCCCCAGGCGAAGCCTGGCCTGCTGTGGTACCAGCCTGTTCCGCCAAGAGGGACGGCCGGAACGTGTTCGAAGTGAACGCTTCCGCTGGGTATTTCCCGCAGCCCGCGCGCAATCCACTCCGGCTGCCCACATGTCACTCCCGGGTGGCGAAGGCTTACCGCGAAAGCCGCGCGGCCGCCGTCGTCCGTGTGGGCGGTGATAACAGCGGAGTCCAAGCTCCCGGCAAGGGAACACCACGGCTTGGTCCCGCTTATGACCGTCCCGGTGCCGGCGGAGCTCGCAACAAGTCTGGTGCCGGGGGCTTCCGCTGCGAATACACCCCAGGCTCCGTCTCCGGCGCCCTTCGGTTTGGGGTGTATGTCCGGAGACGCCTGGGCGGACTGGGCGAGAATGGCAACGGCATCGAGGTGCGGCTCCAGGACGCGGGCCGCTGCCACGTCGATGGCGGCCACGGAAGCCAGGAGCTCCCACAGCACCGCAGTCCGGCCTCCTCCGGGTTGCGGCCACGTCCGTCCGGCCTCAACAGCCAGCGACAGCAGGGCAGGGATGTCACCGATGGCAGCGGAGATTGAATCGACGGCGGGAAGCCAGGGGGACAGGTCGGTGGGGGTAGAGCTGAGGAGCACGGGATTGGATGCCGCTTGCAAGAAGGTCCTCCATCGAAGATGGCCGGCAGGGCACCGGTCGCATCTCCACAGCTTACTTACTGTTTTCCGGAAGAATGCGGGCCAGCGCGAAGCCATCCCAGCCCTTGGAGCCGACGGTCTGAATGACAGTGGCGTCCAACCGTGGATGGTCCCCGAGCAGCTTGAGCGCGTCGATGATGCCCGGGGCATTGACGGGATCGATGTCCGGGTCCAGGACAGCCCCTTCCCAGATGGTGTTGTCCAGGACCACCACGGCACCCGGCCTGCCGAGCCGCACCGCCCAGTCAAGGTAGCGGCTGTTGTTCTGCTTGTCCGCGTCAATGAAAATGAAGTCGAACGGCTCCCGCTCCTCTTCCTCGAGGGCAGCGAGCGTATCCAGAGCAGGGCCCAGCCGGATCTCCACCCTTTCACCCAGGCCAGCGGCATCGATGTTCGCCCACGCCACCTCCGCATGCTGCGGGAGGTATTCGCAGGTGACCAAGGTGCCGCTGCGTGGAAGTCCCCGTCCCATCCAGATGGTGCTGTAGCCGGCCAGCGTCCCGATCTCCAGGATCCTGTGCGCCCCGGACAGCTGGACCAAAAGTTTCAGGAACTTTCCGGAGTTCGGCGCCACCTCGATGGGCGGCATTCCCGCTTCCGCAGCCGCGCGGATGGCTTGCTGGACCGCCGCATCCGGATGCACCACGGCGCTGGACAGGAACTCCTCAGTGGCAATCCACTCCGGCCGGGGCTTGTGCTCGAACATGGGCACAGTCTGGCACGCGGCGTTGCGGCGGTCCAGATACTTTAGCCCCTCCGGACAGGCTTAGGGCTCCTGCGCCAGGGCGTTCTCCAGGCGGTCCACTTTCGCCGTCAACTCGCCGCTGTATCCGGGCCTGATGTCCGCCTTGATCACCAGTGATACGCGGCTTCCGTAGCGGCCCACGGCCTCGGTTGCGCGTTTTACGACATCGAACACTTCGTCCCACTCGCCCTCGATGGTGGTGAACATGGAATCCGTATGGTTGGGCAGCCCCGACTCCCGGACGATCTTCACTGCGGCGGCGACGGCGTCGTGCACTGACGCATCGTTGGGCCGGGAGCCTTCGCTGGGAACGCCTGACGGAGCAACAGAAAATGCAAGCAACATGCCCCCAGTCTCCCACGTGGCTGCGGGCAGTCGGCCGGGAAAACCGGCTGCTTTCCGTCACATAAGGGCCTACCCTGGAGTAACCGTGTTGGCCGCAGGCTCCGTTGCTACCCTTTTGGGCATGAGCCTCGCAGTCGCCCGAAAGCCCCTCCGCGCAGACGCAGCGCGGAACGTGGACAAGATCATCACGGCGGCGCGAAAGTGCTTCCGCGAGTTCGGACCGGACGTGCCGCTCCAGACCATCGCCACCACCGCCGGCGTGGGCCCGGCAACCCTGTTCCGCAACTTCGCGGACAAGGAGGAACTGGTGCTTGCGGCGCTCAACCGGCAGCTCCGGCTCACGGTGGACCCGGTTATGGACGGAGCGCTGGCCGATATCGATGCCGCAGCCGGGCTGCTGCGCGTCCTCGAAGCCCTGATGGCGGCGGCAAGTAACGACGCCAACCTGTTGTGCGCTGTGGCAGGGCGCCGTGAACTCCTCCCCGGAATCACGGGATCGCTCATGGACTCCATGGGTTTGCTGCTGGTTCGGGGACAGGGCCAGGGAAGCCTTCGCACGGACATCTCCATGACGGACATGTTCCGGCTGCTGGCCATGCTGATTGGGGTGGTGGACACCATGGAACCCGGCTCGGACGCCTGGCGCCGGCCGCTGGCGCTTGTCGAGGACGCCATCCGCACCGTCCGTCCGACACGCCCGCTGCCCGTGCTGGTGCCGGTTCCGGCTGCCGCGCCCAGCCTGTAACAGGCCGGGCCCGGGCAGGGCCGGCCCGCTTTTCACGGGTTCCTGGCAGACCGAGCACGCTGTTCACCGGGTTCCTT
Organism: Arthrobacter sp. E1SS-5; assembly: GCF_057073715.1. NCBI lineage: Bacteria > Bacillati > Actinomycetota > Actinomycetes > Micrococcales > Micrococcaceae > Arthrobacter > Arthrobacter sp. E1SS-5. The sequence goes on along the minus strand of NZ_CP172703.1, from coordinate 413,019 downwards.
GTTAACGGGTTCGTTGTTAGCGCCGGGAAGGTGCAATAGACTTCCACTTGGGGTTAGGCAGCCAGCCTCGGTACTTCCAGCGGGAGCGACCCATGCACTTTGTGCCTATCCGCCGTTCGACGGCTGCGCTGCAATGAATCACTCAAAGCTTCTCCACTACCTCACCGATCCCCGCGGGCCGGAGGAGGTCCTGCCTGCGCTGACAGCCGGGGAACTCGTCGAACTGCTTGACGCGCTGTACCAGAACCTTGACACCCCTGAGCCAGAGTTCGGCGCGCAGGTTTGGTATGAGATGGGCGTGGAAGAAACGTGCCGCCGCCGGGCAGTGTCGCCGGACGGCACCGCCCATGGAGTGGCTTAGCCGACTGCCGCAGCAGGCGGCGCGTCGGTGCCGTCCGCCGTCCCGCAATACGAGCGTCCTGCACCACCCGCCGGCAGCGCGAAAGGACTGACTTCGTACCCGCAGTGGGAGTCACTCCCTACGCGTTGCCTTCCGTCCCGTCGTGTTGGGGCTGGCCTGGGCCTTGGTGATGCGTTTGCGTGGCAGCTTGCTCATCACCATGCTGTTCATGGCCCTGCTGTTCATGACCGGGGTGCTCACGGCCCGGGTACCCGTGTCCTTCATGCCCGTGGTGGTGCTCATGGAACTCGTTGGGAACGTGGTCCTTCGCTTCCATCAGGTGCTGCTGGAGTTTTTCTTCGGCATCACGGCGCCTCCTTGCCGTGTCCCGCAACTCCCGGGTCGACTCCGAACCCCTGGGATCCAGGTAGGCGGCCCGCTGCTTTCCTGTCTGCTCTGCCGCCGGCACCCCGGTGCCCTGCTCTTCCCTGGCGATCCTGCCGGTGTCCTCGGTGCCCTGGCCGTCCTGCGGCTCAACCGGCCGTGACTGTTCGTCCATCTCGATTCCTCCTTTGGTGGCCGCCTGGGTGTGGGCTGCCTCTCTTCCAGTGCACCACACATGGCACCCGGAAGATGCCGGCGCTAGGCGCTGCCGGCTTCTTCCCGCCTGCGGATTTCCTGATGCACCAGGGCCTGCAGCGCCGGTACGGGCGACGCCGGATCGACTTCGAGCGCCTCGCGCAGCCTTTGGGAAAGCATCTCCAGGTCCTCTTCCGGCACGTCCGAAAGCCTGGAAAAACGCCTAAAGAAGCGTTTGGCAGGCAGGCCTGCCCGCCGTCGGGCATTTTTGTGACGGGGCTTGCCCGCTAAGCCCCCTGCAGGATGCAGCTGATTTTCCATGGTCGCCGTTCATAGGAATGCCATGGCCAACTGCATAAGCCGATCTCATAGTACAACCGGCACCTTGCAGTTGGAGTGATCTGGATCACTAACCGGTGCGCCGCCTAACTCCAGCCCAGGAACCTCAACAGCGCCGCCGTGCCGGCGCCCGCGATGACCACCACCAGGAAAGGAGCCCGGAGCGTCAGGGCGATTGCAGCCGCGCCAAGCGCGCCAAGCCTCGCATCGGCGGCAAGGCCCTGCCCTGACACCACCGCGTTCACCACGGTCAGCGAAGCGAGCAGGCCGATGGTCATGGTGCCCGCGATGCGTGACGTGCGCGGATCCTCGAGGAATTTGGCGGGCACAAAGTACCCCACGATTTTCCAGGCGTAGGCCAGGGCGCAGGCAATCAGCAGCCAGATCCACAGGCTCATGTACCTGCCTCCGGATCCGTTCCTTCCCGGCATTGCAGTCCCGGACGGGTTCCGGCAGTGTCCTGGTGATGGCCGGCGTGATGCGTGTAAGGCTCGACGTCGGGCTCCAGGCCTTCGTCGCGTCGGCCATGGCTGAACCACCCCACAAGTGCAGCCACTACGGCGGCCACCAGGATGGGCACGCCTGGCGGCACGAAGGGAACAGCCACGACGGTGGCCACGGCGCAAACGGCTGCGATGGCGATGGGCTCCCGGCCCTTAAGCCGGGGCCACAGCAAGGCAAGGAAGGCGGCGACGGCAGCACCATCGAGCCCCCACTGTTTGGGATCGCCCAACCCGCTGCCGGCGAGCGCACCCACGGCCGTGAAGAGGTTCCACAGCACGTACACGCCAATTCCGGCTGTCCAGAAACCACGGCGCTGCTCCGCGGGGTCCGTCTGGCCGGTACTGGTCGCCGTGGATTCGTCGATAGTCAGCTGGGCTCCGACGTACTTGCGCCATCCGGATGGCCGGAGCAGCGCGTTCAGCTGCATGCCATAGATGCCATTGCGCATGCCCAGGAGGGTCGCGGCGCTCATGGCCGCGATGCCCGATCCGCCGCCGGCCACAACGCCAATGAAGGCGAACTGTGATCCGCCGCTGAAGAGGAGCAGGCTCAAGGCCATTGCCTGCCAGAAGTTGAGCCCTGACGTCACCGCGAGCGCGCCGAAGGAGATCCCATACAGGCCGGTGGCGATGCTGATGGAGAGGCCTACCCTGACCGCCGGCGAGGCCAGCAGCTTCACGCCCGGCCTCCGCGCCGGCTCATGGGCAGGGACGGTTTGCGCAGGCTCCAGGCCCACAGGATGAGGGGTGCCTGCAGCGGCAGCCGCACGGTGTGGATCTTCCGACGGCGGGACGTCCCTGCCGGCCCGTACGCCCGCACGAGGGCGTCCACATGCCCGGCCAGGAACGCGGTGAACATGGCGGTGAGGGCGGTGGCCGTCAGTCTTCGGGTGGGCGGCAGCAGGATTCCGACGGCGGCAGCCAGCTCCAGCAGGCCGCTCACGGCGATCCACTCGTCCCGCGACAAAAGGGCCAAAGGATGCTGCGCTGCGGCGCCCTGGTCCCCGTTACCCTGGTTTCCGCTGCTCCGGTCCGCGTTGCTTTGGTCGCCGCTGCCCTGGGTGATGCCTGGCGCGGCATCCTGGCGGCACAGGTAGTCGGGAACTACCTCCCGGTAAAAGCCCGGATCCCGGAAATGCTTGCTTGCGCTGGCCAGCAGGAGGGCTCCCATTGCAGCCGCGGACAGGTTCTGGACGGCTGGGCCTTGAATGGACAGGCTCCGAAACGCGGGGCCGGGCCAGGGAACATACATGGGACCACTCAATCACAGCAACTGCGGCGGCCAGAAACCGGCGGCTGCCGCAAGGCGGTGACGGCAGAAGAAGGCATCGTGCAGCCGTCACCCAGGACATCTGTCGCACTGCGCACCTGTCACACCCAGGCGAGCGGTGAGGCCCCATACGGCGGTGGCGGGAACGGGTAGTCCAAGGGCCGCCCGGCATCCGTCAGCGGGGGCCCAACATAGCGGAGTTCGCCATATGCGCTGCCCGTGGACCCGTAGTCGGGGGCGGGCACTTCTGAAGGACGTTCCGTGTTCCTGCCCAGTGAGAAGAGCTCCTCCGCAGTCCGGGCGAGGGACAGGTGCGCTGCGCCCCCGGTCCCCGCCTCCCGGCGTCGGCCCAACAGGTGGATGGCAGCGGCAGCGACGCCGTAGCCCGTGGCGTGGTCCAGCGCCTGGACGGGCAAGGCACCCGGGCGCCATTCGCCGTCGTGGTTTTCCTTGCCGTAGACGTGCGCGATTCCGCACGCTGCCTGGACGATGCTGTCAAAGCCGCGCAGCCCGCTCCATGGACCGGCGCTCCCCCAGCTGTCCAGGGTGGCCACCACAAGCCCGGGGTACGAGCCCAGCAGTTCCCGGGGGTTGAGCCCAAAGCGGTCCAACGCCCCATGCCGGTAGCCGGCAACCACCACGTCCGCGCCTGCCAGGAGTTGCCGGAGCCGGTGCTGGTTATCCGGCAAACTGAGATCTACCTCGGCACTGCGCTTTCCGAATGCCGTGTCCACGAACTGGTCTTCAATTTCGGGGAAGGCAGGCGGATCGATCCGCAGGACATCTGCTCCGAGGGCCGCGAGAAGGCGGGTGGCCACTGGTCCCGCGATCACCCGCGTCAGGTCCAGGACCCGCAGGCCTTGCAAAGGCAGAGCCTCCGCCTGGCCACTGCGTCGTCCGGCGCTGTTTCCGCCTGAACTTTCCTCCCCAAAATCCCGCAGCCCCATCCCGGCCGTCGTCCCGTCCGCGAACTCGAAGGCAACCCAAGCTCCTGACCCCGCCGCACGGCCCATATCCGAGGCAAGCCATTCGCTGCGCGTCCTGACTGCAGCAGCGATCCCGGCATTGCTTTGGATGGCAGCCTCGGCTTCCAGCGCGGCCATGGAGCGGAGCCGCCGCTCCGCCTCCTCGGGTGAGGTGACGCCCAGAGCCTGCAGCAGCCGCTGCTCATGGTGGGGGTAGTTGGCGTGGAGGCGGATCCAGCCGTCGCTGGTGCGGTGGAAGCCCGAAAGAGGCGCGAACCCTTTCGGTTTCCGCCCGGCAATGCGCAAGTGGCCAAAGGAGTCGAAAGCTGCTGCGGTGAGCGCAGACGTAGTCCCGAACCGGCCGGGGGTACCGGCATACAGGTTGAGGGCAGCCGCCGCGGCCTCCACCGAATGCAGTGCCAGGCCTTCGACATCGAGCGGGCCGGCCCACCACCGGCGCGGGGAGTACGTGACCGCCGCATCCACGCCAGGCCCTACTTTCCCTGCGGCGAAGCCATCCGGAGCTGGTCAAGGACACGACCCGGAACGTTGGTGGTGATCTCCTGGATGCCCAAGTCCTGGCAGAGGGTCACATCCTCCGGCGAGTCCACCGTCCACACGCGGAAGCGCCGACCCGATTCGAGCCAGCGGCGGACGGTGGCCGGGCGCTCCCGGACGTAGTCGATGCCGGGGCCAGCCATGCCCACTTCCCGGTCATCCAGGATCCGTTCGCCCTCCAGCTGCGTAGCCTTCATCAGGTTGGCGATGGCACCGCCGGTAAATGGCCCAACCCCCAGTCCGCCACGGATCTCGTGGATGGTGAGGTCGTCCACAAGCTGGCAGATGTACTGCGGTGGAACGGAAAGAAGCAGGTGGCGAACCGAATCCGGGCTGAAACTCATGAAGGTCACGGCCACGTTGTCCACCGTGGAGCTTTGCGGGTCCCATCCCTCGGCGCGAAGCACCTCGAGCACCCGGTCCTCCAGTTTGAGCTGGTACGGGCTGGGATGCTTCAGCTCGATGGCAAGTTTCACGGGGCGGCCCGCTCCGCGGAGGATGTCCAGCAGCTCCGGCAGGGTGAGGAGCTGCTCCGAGCGTGCGCCGTAGGTGTCGGGGATGCGGGCTCCCTTCCAGGACGAGAAATCCAGTTGGCGCAGCTCCCCCAGCGTCCGTTCTGCCACCGGCCCGGTCCCGTCCGAGGTGCGGTCCAGGTTGGCGTCGTGCAGCAGGACCACATGCTGGTCCCGGGTCAGGTGGACGTCGCACTCCACCCCGTCGGCTCCGTCAGCCAGGGCCTGCAGGTAGGCGGCACGGGTGTGTTCGGCATAGGTGCCGCTCGATCCGCGGTGGGCAAAGACCAGCGGCCGCTGCGGCACGGACTCGTCAGTTGTCATGGTCACACCGTAGCCGACCCGCCCCCGCCTTCGGGGCTAGGCTTGGCACATGCAGGTGAACTCTGAGGCAACTACTGGGCCAACCACGCAGGAAGCACCCGCCGAAGCAGCGCAGCCGGTGAGGCCGGGCACCAGGGCGGCAGGCGCCGTCGTAAGCAGCCAGCTTGGTGCCGGCGACGCCGAAAAGGCGGCAGCGCTGCGGAAGATGAAGCTGCTGGCGCTGAGCCTGCTCATTGCCATGGCACTGATCTTTGTCTTCGCCTTCGCGCTGCAAAAAGACTATCCGTGGCTGCAGTACGTCCGCGCGGCCGCGGAAGGCGGCATGGTAGGTGCGCTGGCCGATTGGTTCGCTGTTACGGCCCTGTTCAAGTACCCCATGGGCATCAAGATTCCGCACACAGCCATCATTCCGCGGCGGAAGGACCAGATCGGCGCCTCCCTGGGCGAATTCGTGGAAACCAACTTCCTGTCCGAACAAGTGGTCCAGGACAAACTGGCGAGCGTCAACATTGCCCGCCGGGCCGGTCAATGGCTTTCTGCACCCGCCGGTGCTGACCGGGTGGCCAAGGAGGGTGCAGCAGTGATCCGCGGCGCCTTCAAGGTGTTGAACGACGACGACGTCCAGGCCGTCATCGAGGGAATGGTCCGCAAGCACCTGCTCACTCCGCCGTGGGGACCTCCGGTGGGCAGGCTGGCGGAGCGGATCTTCCATGACGGGCACCACCACACGCTGGTGGACCTGCTGGTGGACCGTGCCGCTGACTGGGTGGACGACAACCACCAGACCGTGACCCGGCTGGTGTCCGACCGCTCCCCCACCTGGGTCCCGCAGTTCGTGGACGGGCTGGTGGGCGACAAGGTCTACCTCGAGATCCTCAAGTTCGTGCGCGCCGTCCAGGCGGACCCCAGGCACCAGGTGCGGCAGTCGATCGACAAGTACCTCAACGACCTGGCACAGGACCTGCAGCATGACCCCGCGATGATCGCCCGCGCGGAGGACATCAAGGCCCAGGTGCTGGGCGATCCCGAGGTGCGCGAACTGGCGTCCCGGACCTGGGGCACCGTGAAGAACGCGCTGCTGGGTGCCGTGGACGATCCGGACAGCGAGCTCACCATCAAGTTCAAGGCAGCGGTGCGTGATTTCGGGTCGCGGCTGGTGGACGATCCGGAACTGGCAGGGAAGGTCAACGCCTGGATCGGTGACGCAGCAGGCTACCTGGTCCGGACCTACCGTTCCGACATCGCCGGCGTCATCACAGACACCGTGGCCCGCTGGGACGCCGAAGAGACCTCGCAGAAGATCGAACTCCAGGTGGGCAAGGATCTGCAGTTTATCCGCATCAACGGCACAGTGGTGGGGTCCCTGGCCGGCCTGGCGATTTTCACGGTGGCGCAGCTGATCTTTGGGTGATTTCGAGGCGGCTAACCCCTGGCGCTGCGCATATTCCTTTCCGCGCTGGTTATTTCGGGTGCGGCAAGGAAAGTGCGCGGCGAAAACGTACGACGGCGGCGGGCGGCACGGCCAGTCCAGCACCGCGCGCTCTAGGCGAAGGCCTCCAGTTCCACGCCTGCAGCCTCAAGACCCGCCCGAACACGGGCGGCTATCTCCAAGGCACCCGGGCTGCCGCCCTGCAGTCGCAAGGAGTCCGGGCGGATCTTGACCACTGTCCCGTCCACGGCCACCACTTCCCCTTGCGTTGCAAGACGGACGGCGCGCTCAACCACCACGTCAACATCCTGCAGGAACGCGTCCTCCTCGGAGAGCGGCACCAGGCCGCCGTCGGCAAGATAGGCGCGGTCGGCGAAAGCCTCAATGAAGACCGGGTGCCCGGCTTCCTTGGCCTGCTTCAGCAGCTCGGAGCCCGGGAAACCCAGGATGGGAAGCCCTGGGTCATAGGCATTCACAGCCGCAATCACGGCGGACGCCTGCTCGGCGTCGGAAATCAGTGCGTCGTACAGCGCTCCGTGTGCTTTCACATAGTCCACCGAGGCACCCACGGCATGCGCGACGCCGTCGAGCGCCCCCAACTGGTACAGCACGTCGCCGAACAGCTCGTCGAAACCCATGCCCAGCGCGCGCTGCCCATAGCCCGCCAGGTCACGGTAGCCGAGGTGCGCCCCGACGGTGACATCGAGCTCGTACGCTGCGCGGCAGCTGTCCAGCATGGTGACGGGGTCGCCCGCGTGCAGGCCGCAGGCCACGTTGGCACTGGTGATCAGCTGGAACATGGCCGGGTCGCCTCCTGCCGTCCAGGAGCCGAATGATTGGCCTACGTCAGCGTTGAGATCCAAGTATGTTGCCTTCCAGGGTCAGGTGGTCCGGCCCGGGAGCTGCGGTCAGCTCCCCGGGGATGGTGTCCGGCATCGGCCCGAACGCCTCACGGGCATTCTTGGCCACCGCACGGCCCATCACGAGGTTACCGGCTCCACCCACAACGGCCCCTATGCCAAACGGGAGCGCCCTGCCGAACAGGGCAGTACCCTGCCGCTTGAGCAGGTTCTTGAGGAAGGCGTGCTGGATACGCTTCCGTACGCTGCCGAAGCCCGGCCCCACCATCGACTTGGAGAGGACATTGCCCCAATTATTGGCGGCACTGGTGCCGCTGCCGGAGGCCTGGCCACTCAGCGTTCCCAGCAGTGCCGTACCCTCCTCGCCGAGCATGATGGCCATGACCATGGTGCCGGCCTTCTCCGGGTTGGTGAGGCGGATGCCGTGAAGTTCGGCCAGCGAGGTTGCGTACAGCGCCGTTGCTTCCAGGAAGCCCACGGTGGCGGCGGCGGACAGTCCCAGCGACGCCACAGTGCCAACACCGGGTACGACGGCGGTAGCGCCCACCACGGCGCCGCCACCGGCGACAGCACGCAGGTAGTCGCGCTCGGCGATGTCCGCCAACTGGGCAGCCGTTGCGCGGGGGTGCTTCTTTTGGAGCCGCCGGATGTAGCCAACCACCAACGGCCGCTGGATCTGAACCGCTTTCAGGAGCATGTTGTGGACGCCGGGCTTGGGCTTGCCGTCGGAGTCGAACATGGTTCTGTGGGCGGTTTCCTGTGCGATACGAAGTGCGGGATTGCTGCGCCGGGCCATGGTCACCTTCATTCAAATCGACCTGCAGCGGGAGGCTGCCGTGCTCTTTCCATCCTATGTGGATAAACACTAAGCATGCTTAACTTCCGCGCCCGGCACCCGCGGGCGGGCTGCCTTGGCAGGCCGGACCCACCATTGGATCCAACGCACCTGCCCGGCAACCCGCCGTCGGCCGTTACTTCCTGGCCTGCTCCGCCTCTGTTACGGACGCCCCGGCGGTGCTTCGCCCGTTAGCCTCCGCGTCATTGCGGAGCTCGGCGCGGAAGACCTCAAAGCGGGCAAGGTGTGCAGGCCGGCGCCGCAGGACGGCCCAGGCCACGCCAAGGACGACGAACCAGATGGGCGTCACCAACAAAGCGATGAGGGTGTCCGGCTGGGTGGTCAGCGCCCAAAGAACGAACGCGAAGAACGCGTAAACCACCCAGACCGCGGGGATGCCGCCGGGCATCTTGAAGTTCGACGCCGCGTGCAGCTGGGGGCGGCGGCGACGGAACGAGATGTAGCTGGCCAGAATGATCGACCAGACGAAGATGAAGCAGACGGCGGACACGGTGGTCACCATTTCGAAGGCCTTGCCAACGTCCTGGCCGGCGTACATGAGGACGACGCCGGAGAGCAGCAGGACGCAGGACAGGAACAGTGCGTTGCTGGGCACCTTCCTCGTGGACAGGCGGCTGAAGATGCCCGGCGCGTCGCCCTCCTGGGCGAGGCCGAAGACCATGCGGGACGTGGAGTAGATGCCGGAATTGGCGGAGGACATGGCCGAGGTGAGGACCACCAGGTTGACCACGGTGGCCGCAGCGCCGAGGCCGGCCAGGGAGAACATGCCGATGAAGGGGCTGTGGCCGGCGGCGAACTGGGTCCACGGAGTGACGGCCATCAGGATGACCAGCGCGCCCACGTAGAACAGGAGTACGCGGACCGGGATGGCATTGATGGCCTTGGGCAGGGTCTTCTCCGGGTTCTTGGCCTCGGCGGCGGTGGTGCCCACCAGTTCAATGCCGACGAAGGCGAACACGGCAATCTGGAATCCGGCAACGAAGCCCATGAACTCGTTGGGGAAGAACCCGCCGTGGCTCCACAGGTTGGTGAAGCTGGCCGTGCCCGTGTCGGACTGGAAGCCGGTGAAGATCATGAAAAGGCCCACGATGATGAGCGCAGCGATGGCGACGATCTTGATGAGGGCGAACCAGAACTCGGTTTCGCCGAAGGCCCTGACCGTGGCGAGGTTCAGCACGAGCAGGATGCCTATGGTGGCCAGGCCCGGGATCCAGAGCGGCAGCGCCGGCCACAGTTCCTTGGAGTAGCCGGCAATGGCGATAACGTCCGCAATACCGGTGATCACCCAGCAGAACCAGTATGTCCAGCCGGTGAAGAAGCCGGCCCAGGGCCCAAGGAGGTCCGCGGCGAAGTCGCTGAAGGACTTGTAGTTGAGGTTGCTCAGCAGCAGTTCGCCCATGGCGCGCATGACGAAGAAGAGCATGAATCCGATGATCATGTACACGAAGATCACGGACGGCCCGGCCGCGGAAATGGTCTTGCCGGAGCCCATGAAGAGGCCGGTGCCGATCGCGCCGCCGATGGCAATGAGCTGGATATGGCGGTTGGTCAGCTGCCGTTCCAGGTGGGGAGGCTCGCTGCGGACCGCCGTGCGCGCGCCGTTGCGCGCTGGTTCGCCGTTGGACGTGGGGGGATGAATCGCCATGAGGAACTCCATCGATAAAGCGGCATTTTGGGTACCGCAAAAGATTTGGTTCCTCCCCGCTCTGTAGGGAACCTGAGAGTTTCCGCAGCCCAAGCCGCTTGCACCGTCGGTGAGCCAGGGCATGCCTGGCTGCTTTCCAGAGTTGCCTGTCCGCGGCGGTACGTGGGCCTGAGAGTTTCCTGGGGAGGGTTTGCTCCTACGGCGCCTGCTAAATTTACCCGGCAGGGCTCTCCCGCCGCAGGTCGAAGGCATGTTCAGTTGGACGTCGCGGCCGGTCGGGGCCACGGCGGTCATGCAATGGGACAGGCGCCGCACGGTTGAGCCGCTCCGGTTACGCTGAGCCAGCCGCCGGCAGCGCCGATCCCGGGGATCAGTGTGGTGTCCGTCACGATGCAATGTCAAACCCTGCCTGCCGCAAGCGGAGCAAGGCCCCGTCATCTTGGGATCTTTCGGGCCGTTCAGAGTCCCGCGATTTGCCACCGGCCGCTTATCCCGATACCTTGTGAGCCGAATCACCCACATTTGAATAAGCCTTTCGAGCTGTGACGGGAGAGTCCTCCCGGCGAAAACACCGGGCAGGCGCCGTAGGAGCAAATCCTCCCCAGGAATCTCTCAGGCCCCCGTACCGTCATGGCGAGGCGACTCTGGAAAGCAACCGGGCTCTTGCCTGGTTCACCGACGGTGCAAGCGGCCCCTGCCAAGAGCAGGCAACGCGGAATCTCTCAGGTCCAATACAGAGCGGGGAGGAACCCATCCCACGCCGTGCCACCTTCGGCCGGCCAGAACTGGAGTTCCTCATGACGATTCAATCCCTTCCAACATCGTTTGTTGACCGCCACATCGGCGCGCGCCGCCAGGCCGACGTCGACACCATGCTCAAGGCCGTGGGCTACGACAGCGTGGACGGCCTGGTGGACGTTGCCGTTCCGGCCTCCATCCGGCAGGAAACAGCCCTCAAGCTCTCCGACGCCCTCAGCGAAGTGGAAGTCCTCGCCGAACTGCGCCGCATTGCCGGCAAAAACAAGACCGCTGTCCAGCTGATCGGTCAGGGGTACTTCGACACCGTCACTCCGCCGGTCATTCGCCGCAACATCCTTGAGTCCCCGGCCTGGTACACGGCCTACACGCCCTACCAGCCCGAAATTTCCCAGGGCCGGCTCGAAGCCCTGCTGAACTTTCAGACCATGGTCCAGGACCTCACGGCACTCCCCGTGGCCAACGCCTCGCTGCTTGACGAGGCCACCGCGGTGGCCGAGGCCGTGCTCCTGATGCGGCGTGCCAATAAGAACAAAGACGCCAGGGACGGCAGGACCGTCCTGGACGCCGACTGCCTTCCCCAGACCATCGCCATCGTGAAGGGCCGCGCTGAGGCGCTAGGCTTCGACGTCGAAGTGGCTGATCTCTCCACGGGCCTGCCGGAAGGTGCCATTAACGGCATCGTCCTGCAGCAGCCCGGGGTTTCCGGCCGGGTGTGGGACCAGTCCGGGGTCATCAGCGCAGCCAAGGAGCGCGGTGCGCTCGTGACCGTCGCCGCGGACCTCCTGGCCCTCACGCTGATCATCCCTCCGGGTGAGCAGGGCGCAGACATTGCCGTCGGCTCCACCCAGCGATTCGGCGTGCCGCTGTTCTTCGGCGGACCGCACGCCGCCTACATGGCCGTCCGCAAGGGGATGGAACGCTCGCTCCCCGGCCGACTGGTGGGCGTGTCCAAGGACGACGCCGGAGTCCCCGCCTACCGATTGGCTTTGCAGACCCGCGAGCAGCACATCCGCCGCGAGAAGGCCACCTCCAACATCTGCACGGCGCAGGCGCTGCTGGCCATCGTTGCCTCAATGTACGCCGTGTACCACGGCCCGGACGGTCTGAAGGCCATCGCCGAAGGCGTCCACCACAAGGCCCGCGTCCTGGCCACCACCCTCACTTCCATGGGCCGTGAACTGGTCAGCGACTCCTTCTTCGACACCCTCACCGTTCACGTCCCGGGTAAGGCCGCCAAGGTCATCAACGCCGCCGAAGCACGCGGTATCAACCTGCGCTTCATCGACCAGGACACGGTGGGCGTCTCCATTGATGAGACGACGACGGCGGCAACGCTTTCCGCCGTCGCCGTCGCCTTTGGTGCCGGCCCGGTGGGGGACGGCAAGGGCTTCGAACTGCCGGGAACTGTACTGCGCACATCCGGCTACCTGCAGCACCCGGTCTTCAATACCCACCGGTCCGAGACGCAGCTGCTGCGCTACATCCGGAAGCTCTCGGACCGGGACCTGGCGCTGGACCGCACCATGATCCCGCTGGGTTCCTGCACCATGAAGCTGAACGCCACCGTTGAAATGGAAGCGATCTCGTGGCCGGAGTTCGCCTCCATCCACCCGTTCGCGCCGGACTCCCAGACCGAGGGCTGGCGCGAACTCATTGCCGGGCTGGAAACCGACCTGGCAGAGATCACCGGCTATGACCAGGTGTCCATCCAGCCCAACGCCGGATCCCAGGGCGAGCTCGCGGGCCTGCTGGCGATCCGCGGCTACCACCACTCCCGCGGTGAGCAGCAGCGCAACGTGTGCCTGATTCCGGCGTCGGCGCACGGCACAAATGCCGCCTCCGCCGTTCTCGCCGGGATGAAGGTGGTTGTCGTGGCCTCCGCCTCCGATGGCACCATCGACCATGACGACCTCTACGCCAAGATCGAAGCGAACAAGGACGTCCTGTCCTGCATCATGATCACCTACCCCTCCACCCACGGTGTCTACGACGGGGACGTCCGCGAGGTCTGCGATGCAGTGCACGCCGCCGGGGGTCAGGTGTACGTGGACGGGGCCAACCTGAACGCACTCGTTGGGCTGGCGCAACCGGGCAAGTTCGGCGGCGACGTGTCCCACCTGAACCTGCACAAGACCTTCTGCATCCCGCACGGCGGCGGCGGACCGGGCGTCGGCCCCGTTGCGGCCAAGGCACATCTGGCACCGTTCATGCCCGGGGACGCCAATAACGCTTCTTCCGGGGGCGCAGTGGAGGGGCACGGCGTTGCCATCTCAGCCTCGCGGTTCGGTTCCGCCGGGGTGCTGCCGATCTCCTGGGCGTACGTGAAGCTGATGGGCGGGGAGGGCCTGACCGAGGCCACCAAGTCCGCGCTGCTGGCTGCCAACTACGTTGCCTCCCGGCTGAACGAGTTCTACCCGGTCCTCTTCACCGGTGAAAGCGGCCTGGTGGCGCACGAGTGCATCCTGGACCTGCGTGAACTCACCGCCCGGACCGGTGTGACCGCCGAGGACGTGGCCAAGCGGCTGATCGACTTCGGCTTCCACGCCCCTACCCTGGCGTTCCCCGTCGCCGGGACCCTGATGGTGGAGCCCACCGAATCCGAGGACCTCGCCGAGATCGACCGCTTCATCGACGCCATGATCACCATCCACGCCGAGATTGAGCAGGTAGCTGCCGGGGACTTCTCCCTGGAGGCATCTCCGGTGCGCAACGCACCCCACACCGCTGCCGCCGTCGTCAGCTCCGACTGGGACCGCGCCTACCCCCGCGAACAGGCCGCCTTCCCCGTGCCCTCGCTGCGGCAAAACAAGTACTTCCCCCCGGTGGGACGCATCGACGGCGCCGCCGGCGACCGCAACCTGATCTGCTCCTGCCCGCCCCTTGAAGACTTCGAAAACTAAGGACTCACCCAATGACTGAGAACTACACCGCTCTTCACGAGCAGCACAAGAAAGCCGGGGCCTCCTTCACGGACTTCGGTGGCTGGCAGATGCCGCTGAAGTACAACTCCGAGCTCGCCGAACACCACGCCGTGCGGAAGACTGCCGGCCTGTTCGACCTCTCCCACATGGGCGAGGTCTGGGTGACCGGCCCGGACGCTGCCGCGTTCCTGGACTACGCCCTTGCCGGCAAGCTGTCCGCGGTCGCCATCGGAAAAGCCAAGTACTCGCTGATCTGCGACACCGACGGCGGCATCATTGACGACCTCATTTCCTACCGCAGGGCGGACGACAAGTTCCTCGTAGTGCCGAATGCGGGCAACGCCACAGTGGTGGCCCGGGCACTCGCCGAACGCGCCGCCAACTTCGATGTGACAGTCGAGGATGCGTCCGCCGAAACCTCGCTGATTGCTGTCCAGGGACCCGCGGCGGAAGCCATATTGCTGACGCTGGTTCCCGCGGAACAGCACGCGCTGGTGACGGAGCTGAAGTACTACGCTGCAGTCGAGGTGAAGATTGGCGGCCAAATGCTGCTGCTCGCCAGGACGGGATACACCGGCGAGGACGGGTTCGAAATTTACGTTCCCAACCTGGACGCGCCCGCGCTGTGGGAAGCACTGCTGGAAGCCGGTGAAGGCCATGGCCTGGTACCCGCCGGCCTGGCCGCCCGTGATTCGCTCCGGCTCGAAGCCGGCATGCCGCTCTACGGCAACGAACTTTCCCGCCACGTGAACGCCTACGCCGCCGGGCTGGGCCCCGTGGTGTCCCTGGCCAAGGAAAGCGACTTCGTGGGCAAGGAAGCCCTTGCCGCCATCAAGGCTGCCGGCGTCGGAGCCACCATCGGACAGAAGCTCGTGGGCCTCAAGGGTGCCGGACGCCGCGCCGCCCGCGGCCACTACCCTGTCCTCAAGGATGGGACCCTCGTAGGCGAGGTGACCTCCGGCCAGCCGTCGCCCACCCTCGGCTACCCCATCGCCATGGCCTATGTCGACGTCGAATTCGCTGAACCCGGCACCGTCCTGGACGTAGACCTCCGCGGCAAGCCCGAACGCTTCGAAGTAGTAGCCCTGCCGTTCTACCGTCGCCAAAAGTAGGCCGGCGCGGCTGGTTGGCCCAACGGGCCGCCCTCCTCTGCATGCTCGGTCGCGTAGACGCCCGCTCACTTTTGGCCGGTATTTGTCCGACGCCCGCTCACTTTTGGCGGGTTTAGTGCGGACGCTCTCTCACTTTTCACACACGAACAATAGGAAAAATTATGAGCAAAGTTGTAGCTGAACTGAAGTACTCCGCAGAACACGAATGGGTTGCTGCTGACGGGACCGGGCCGGCGGGGATTGGGATTTCCGCTGTGGCCGCCGATGCCCTGGGTGACATCGTGTATGTGGACCTGCCGGAGGTCGGTTCTACGGTTACCGCCGGCGAAACATGCGGCGAGGTGGAATCCACCAAGTCCGTGTCCGACCTGTACGCGCCCGTCACCGGTGAGGTCACCGAGATCAACGACGGCGTGGTTTCCGACCCCGCCCTGATCAACAGCGACCCCTACGGCGCCGGCTGGCTTTTCAAGGTGTCCGTCACCGAGGAAGGTCCGCTGATGTCGGCCGAGGAATACGCCGCAGCAAACGGCGGCGAACTGTGAGCGCCCCCGCGGAAGTCACCGCTTTCGAGCAGGTGGTCTCCCCCAGCCTGAACGCCGACCTGTCGGCACTGGACCCCGAGATCGCCGCCAAGATCGACGACGAACTGGGCCGCCAGCGCGACGGACTGGAAATGATCGCCTCGGAGAACCACACGGCCGCCGCCGTGATGCAGGCACAGGGTTCGGTGCTGACCAATAAGTACGCCGAGGGCTACCCGGGCAAGCGCTACTACGGCGGCTGCGAGCATGTTGACGTGATCGAGCAGTTGGCGATCGACCGTGTGAAAGCCCTCTTCGGTGCGGAGTACGCCAACGTCCAGCCGCACTCCGGCGCGCAGGCGAACGCCTCGGTGATGCACGCGCTGATCAAGCCGGGCGACACCATCATGGGCCTGAACCTGGCCCACGGCGGACACCTGACCCACGGCATGCGGATCAACTTCTCGGGCAAGCTGTACAACGTGGTGCCGTACCAGGTCCGCGAGGATACCCACACCATCGACATGGCTGAGGTGGAGCGGCTGGCGCAGGAGCACAAGCCGCAGCTGATCGTGGCTGGTTGGTCAGCCTACGCAAGGCAGCTGGATTTCGCGGAGTTCCGCAGGATCGCCGACTCCGTTGGCGCCTACCTGATGGTGGACATGGCGCACTTCGCCGGGCTGGTTGCCGCAGGCCTGCACCCGTCACCGGTCCCGCATGCCCACGTCACCACCTCCACCACGCACAAGACCCTTGCTGGTCCCCGCGGCGGCATCATCCTCTCCAACGACCCCGACGTTGCCAAGAAGATCAACTCCGCCGTGTTCCCGGGGCAGCAGGGCGGGCCGCTGGAGCACGTGATCGCCGGCAAGGCCGTGGCCTTCAAGATTGCCGCGTCCGAGGAGTTCAAGGAGCGGCAGGAGCGGGTCCTCGCCGGTGCCCGTATCCTGGCCGAGCGCCTGGTCCAGCCCGATGTCACCGCCAAAGGCATCTCCGTGGTGTCCGGCGGCACGGACGTGCACCTGGTCCTGGTGGACCTGCGCAACTGCGAGCTCGACGGGCAACAGGCCGAAGACCGGCTGGCGGCAATCGACATCACCGTCAACCGCAATGCCGTCCCCTTCGACCCCCGCCCGCCCATGGTCACTTCCGGCCTGCGCATCGGCACCCCCGCCTTGGCCACCCGTGGCTTCGGCGAGGACGCGTTCCGCCAAGTTGCAGACATCATCGCCGAGGCGTTAGTTGCCGACGCCGATGCCGACCTTTCCAGCCTGCGTCACCGCGTCGAGGAATTGGCAAAGGCCCACCCGCTTTACCCGGGGCTTTAAACCCAATCACGGCACATCGAGATGGCAGTTGACGGCAGTAGTTCGACCTGCGTGAACTGCCATCTCGGCAACAACTACCCCTAGGAGCCTCTCGCATGGCCGTTGGTGTCTTCGACCTTTTTTCGATCGGTATTGGTCCTTCTTCTTCTCATACTGTGGGGCCGATGCGGGCTGCTGCTGTGTTTGCGGAGGAGTTGGTGGGGTCCGGGGTGCTGGGTTCTGTTTCGTCGTTGCGGGTGGATTTGTATGGGTCTCTGGCGGCGACGGGGCATGGGCATGGGACGATGACCGCGATTTTGTTGGGGTTGGAGGGGTTTCATCCGGAGTTGATCCTGCCGGTGGAGGTGGAGGAGCGGTTGGCCTCGATCGCGGAGACGCGGACCCTGCACCTGGCTGCCGTGGTGGAGGGTTCCGGTGGTGGTGTGGCGTTGCCGTATGGGGTTGAGGATATGGTGCTGCGCCCGTTGACGGTGCTGCCGCGGCACACGAACGGGATGACGTTCACCGTCTCCGGCGCCGAGGGGGAGGTGCTGCATGCGGCGACGTTCTTCTCGGTCGGTGGCGGGTTCATCGTTCGGGAGGGTGAGGAGGACGCCGCGCAGCAGGAACTGGACGCGTCCAAGGAAGAGTTGCCGTTGCCGTTCCGGACCGCGGCGGAGCTGCTGGAGCACTGCGCGGTGACCGGGCTGGGCATCGCGGACGTGATGCTCCTGAACGAGAAGGCTTCCCGGGATGAGGGGGAGATCCGGGAGGGCCTGTTGCACATCTGGTCCGTGATGGAAAACTGTGTGGCCACCTCGTTGAAGCGCGAAGGGGTGCTGCCGGGCGGGTTGAAGGTCCGCCGCCGCGCCCCGGACTGGTTCGACCGGCTGCGGAAGGAATGCGCCGGTGCCCTGGAGGAGGACCGGGGCGCGGCGTGGGACGCGGGCCCGCACGATCCCCGGTATTGGCAGGAGTGGGTTAACTTGGTGGCGCTGGCGGTGAACGAGGAGAACGCTTCCGGCGGCCGGGTGGTCACCGCGCCCACGAACGGGGCGGCCGGGATCATCCCGGCGGTGCTGTACTACGCCCTGCACTTCGCCCCCGGCATGGACCAGGCCACGCAACAGGACCGGAACGGGGTGGTGGTGCGGTTCCTGCTGGCCGCCGGCGCGGTCGGGGTGCTGTACAAGGAACAGGCGTCGATCTCCGGGGCCGAGGTGGGCTGCCAGGGCGAGGTGGGGTCCGCGTCGTCGATGGCCGCAGCTGGCCTGGCCGAGGTCATGGGCGGCACCCCCGCCCAGGTGGAAAACGCGGCCGAGATCGCGATGGAACACAACCTGGGCCTGACCTGCGACCCGATCGGCGGCCTGGTCCAGGTCCCCTGCATCGAACGGAACGCGATCGCCGCCGCGAAGGCGATCAACGCCGCGAAAATGGCGCTCTGGGGCGACGGCACCCACCGGGTCTCCCTCGACGAAGTCATCATCACCATGCGCGAAACCGGCAAAGACATGAGCGACAAATACAAAGAAACCGCCATGGGCGGCCTCGCCGTCAACGTCGTCGAATGCTGACACCGGTTCCCGACACGTTCAACCAACGGCAAAACCACCAAACAAAGGAAACAAGACCATGACCCTGGCACCTGAAGGCCGGAAGATGCTGCGGATCGAGCAGCGCAACGCTGCAGTTCCGGTGGAACGCAAGCCGGAATGGATCAAGGCCAAGGTCCAGATGGGGCCGGAGTTCGTCGGCCTGAAGAACCTGGTGAAAAAAGAAGGCCTGCACACCGTCTGCGAGGAAGCCGGCTGCCCCAACATCTTCGAATGCTGGGAAGACAAGGAAGCCACCTTCCTCATCGGTGGCTCCGAATGCACCCGCCGCTGCGACTTCTGCCAGATCGACACCGGCAAACCCTCACCCCTGGACCGGTTCGAACCCACCAAGGTAGCCCGCTCCGTCCAATCCATGCAGCTCCGGTACGCCACCGTCACCGGCGTCGCCCGCGACGACCTCGAAGACGAAGGCGTCTGGCTCTACGCCGAAACCGTCCGCAAGATCCACGAACTGAACCCCGGCACCGGCGTCGAACTGCTCATCCCCGACTTCTCCGGCAACCCCGACCACATCAAAGAGATCTGCGACTCCAACCCCGAAGTCTTCGCCCACAACGTCGAAACAGTCCCCCGGATCTTCAAAAGGATCCGCCCCGCATTCCGCTACGAACGCTCCCTGGACGTCATCACCCAGGGCCACAACCACGGCATGGTCACCAAATCCAACCTCATCCTGGGCATGGGCGAAACCCGCGAAGAAATCTCCGAAGCCCTCCGCGACCTCCACCAGGCCGGCTGCGACCTGATCACCATCACCCAATACCTCCGCCCCAGTGAGCGGCACCTGCCCGTGGACCGCTGGGTCAAACCCCAGGAATTCGTCGACCTCCAGCACGAAGCCGAAGAAATCGGCTTCCTCGGCGTCATGTCCGGCCCCCTGGTCCGCTCCTCCTACCGCGCCGGCCGCCTCTGGGCCGCCGCCATGCGCAAAAAAGGCCGCGACATCCCCGCCGAACTCGCCCACATCGCCGACGGCATCCAGGACTCCGGCACCACCCGCCAGGAAGCCGCCACCCTCCTGGCAGGCTAGTAGCGCAACGTCAGCTGTTCCCGCGCACCACCGGGATGCTCGCCGTCGGCAGTCCGCTGGGGAAGACCGTGGGCTCCGGCTCCACGACAGGTTCAAGCGGGACCTGCACGGGCCCTGCCCCCACCGTGAGGAGCTGGCCGCGGACATCCACCTCCAGCGGCGCACCCTCCTGCACCGTGAGGGTGATGGAGCCGGCGGCGAGCCGGACCAGCAGCAGGCGGCCGCGGATCTTCAGGTGGAAGGCCAGTCCCTCCCACTCGGCGGGCAGCCGCGGATCGAAGTACGGCACCGGGCCCTGGTCCCGCATGCCGGCGAACCCGCAAACGAGCGAACTCCACACTCCCCCGGTGGAGGCGATGTGGACGCCGTCGATGGTGTTGCCGTGGGTGTCGTCCAGGTCGATGAAAGCGGCGTTGGTGAAGTGCTCCAGCGCTTCCTTCGAGTAGCCCACCTCCGCCGCCATGATCCCCTGCACGCAGGCGGACAGTGTGGAGTCGCCGGTGG
Organism: Arthrobacter sp. E1SS-5; assembly: GCF_057073715.1. Classification (NCBI taxonomy): domain Bacteria; kingdom Bacillati; phylum Actinomycetota; class Actinomycetes; order Micrococcales; family Micrococcaceae; genus Arthrobacter; species Arthrobacter sp. E1SS-5. The sequence continues at coordinate 393,063 of NZ_CP172703.1, read as the reverse complement.
TGAGGGGATCGTAGAAGTCGAAGGCGCGCTGCTTTTCCTGGGCAGTGAAGTCCTGCCACTGCAGGAACATGGCCAGGACAGTGTCCGCCTGCTTCAGCACCTGGTGGCGGTAAATCACCAGGGGGTGGAAGTGCAGCAGCAACGGGTACTTGGACCGGGGAGTGGTCCAGTCCCAGGCCTCCAGGGTCATGAAGTCGTTGTCCTGCGAGTGGACCTGCATGCGTTCGTCGAACGGCAGGTTCATTCTGCTGGCAGCAGCCTCCCACAGCTGGCGCTCCTCCAGCGTGATGCCGGCGTGCTCAAGGGCAGCGGCCGCGCGAAGGTTGAAGCGGGCCATGACGTTCGTATACAGATTGTCGTTCACCACTGCCGTGTACTCGTCCGGACCGGTGACGCCGTGGATATGGAAGAGCCCGTCCTTCCCGAAGAAGCCGAGGGAGATCCACATCCGGGCGGTCTCGATCAGCAGCTCAGCGCCCATTCCGTCCCGGAATGCGGTGTCACCGGTGGCCCAGAGGTACCTGTTGGTGGCGAAGGCGATGGCTGCCGCGATATGGAACTGGGCGGTTCCGGCAGCGTAGTAGGCGCTGGCTTCGAGCCCATTGATGGTGCGCCATGGGAACAGGGCACCGTCCACGCTTAGCTCCTTGGCCCGGATCCTGGCTTCGGGAAGCATGCTGTGCCGGAATTCCAGGACCTGCCGGGCGCCGTCGGGATTGGTGTAGGTAAGGTACGGCAGCAGGTACACCTCCTGGTCCCAGAAGTAGTGGCCCTCGTAGCCGGACCCGGTCACGCCTTTGGCGGGAATGCCGGCAACATCCGCACGCGCGGTGGCCTGGGCCAACTGGAACAGGTTCCACCGGATGGCCTGCTGCAGCCCGGGCCGGCCGCCTTCCACCACGATGTCGGAGGTGGCCCAGTAGCCGCGGAAGTGTTCCTCGCTCTCGGCAAAGATGTCGTTTACCGGCCGCAACGCCTCTTCCGCCACCGCGGCTGCGTCGATGTCCGGGTCCTGGATGGTGCGGCCGGCGGCGTAGCTGACGCTTTTCTCCAGCCGGAACGGCTCATCAGCGTCCACCGCAAGGACGTACCGGACGCTGCTGTCGTCCTGGTCAACCAGCGTCTCGAACGGCTGGTAGCCGGGCGAGGTCCAGTGGTCCACTGCAATGCCCACCCGCTGCTTGGACTCCGCCGCTTCCCAGGACAGGCGCAGGGAACCGTCGCCGCCGTCGAGCCTTACGGGCAGCAGCACGCGCCCCGCGTGGCGGCCGGCGCGGCGGGGATCGTGCACGGAGTGGTCTTCCACCGGCTGGTCCTGGCGATTGATCACGGATGAGGTGACGTCCAGGGAAACCTGCTGGTTCGTCGCAACTTCCAACGAAATGCCAAGGCCGCCACGGGACGCAAAGCCCACGGCCCTCCGCTCCGTGGTGGTCACCGTGGCGCCGGACCGGCATTGCCAGGTGATGCGGCATTCGTAGATTCCGGTGCAGAAATCGACAGTCCTCCGGTAGTCCACTACCTCGGACTCGGCCAGGCTGAGGCTCTCCCCGTCCACCACGATGGTGAAGTTGTTGGCGTCCGGAATGTAGAGGATGCGCTGTCCGGTCCGGGCGAAGCCAAAAGCGTTCTCGGCGTGCTTGATGTCCCAGATCTCGTGCAGCCCGTTGATGAAGCTTCCCGGCAGTTCGGCATCGGCCGACGCCCAGTGCGCGCCCCGGATGCCCAGATGTCCGTTACCCAGCGCAAACAGTGTCTCAAGTGTTCCGGCGGCGTCGGTCCCGTAGCGGGTTTCGACGAGCTGCCAGGGGGTGTCGGGGAACCGTTCGCGGTCCGCGGTGATCAATGCCATGGTCGGGGTCCTTTTGGCCTTGCTGTGCTGCCGGGCTGGCCGGCACGGAGTATTCGGGGGAAATGCTGTGGCTGGATTGGTGCTGCCGGGTGTGGAATAGCGGGGTTGCCCCGGGGAAGGCAACACCGGACGGAGTGGGTTTAGGGGATGAGTTCCTGAAGGTCGTTGACCACCAGGGTGGCGCCGGCGTCCAGGAGCGTCTGCCGCCCGGCGCCGCGGTCCACGCCGATGACGGAATGGAATGATCCCGCCTGCCCTGCCTGCACGCCGGACACCGCATCTTCGACCACCACGCACTCGGAGCTGGACAGGTCCAGCAGCTTGGCGGCGTATTCGTACGTGGCCGGGTTTGGCTTGCCGGGCAGGCCCTGCTCCGCGGCCACCACCCCGTCCACCACGACGGCGAAGTGCCGGCTGAGGCCGGCGGCCTTCAGGACCGCGGGGGCATTGCGGGAGGAAGAGACGACAGCGACCTTGAGTCCGCGGTCCAGCGCGGCTTGGAGGAAGCGGACAGAGCCCTGGAAGGGTTCGACGCCGGCGCTCACGATGTCATTGAAGACCGCATTCTTCCGGTTGCCCAGGCCATGGACGGTGTCGTGGGAGGGATCGTCATCCAGCGGGCCCTCCGGCAGGGTGATCCCGCGTGAGGCCAGGAAGTCGCGTACCCCGTCAAAGCGCGGCTTGCCGTCGATGTGGTCGAAGTAGTCGCTTTCCCGGTAGCCGGGAACACCTGGCTGTGAGGCAAGGTAGCCATCGAACAGTTCCTGCCAGGCCCGCTCATGCACGCTGGCGGTGGGCGTCAGCACTCCGTCCAGGTCGAACAGGATTGCTTTGGCGCCGGTCCAGGCGGCGGTATCAGCTGCAGTTTCTTGTGTCATCGGCGGTGCGGTGTCCTCTCGGTTTGTGGACAGCCGGCCCCGCCGGGCAGCCGAAAGGAGGTTCTGCCGCGCGGCGTGCGCGCAGCATCACTCCCTTGTCCGCCCACTGCAGGACCGATCATGGCCGTAGACGAGTGTAAGCGCTTGCAAATTTCGCTGGCAACTGTTTTTTCTTACCCTCCGCTGCAGCGGATAATCAGTCAGCGCAGGACGTAATGGCGGAGGAAAGCGCTGACGTCCACCATCTCCGTTTTGGACATCGCGTGCCCCATGCCCGGGTAAGTCCGCGGGGTCAACAACGTGTTCTGTTCCAGCCATTCGGCGGTGTAGGCGATGGCGTCCTCGTTGATGACCAGATCGGCCTTGTCCCGCCCCCAGAAGAAGGGCGGCTTGGCCTCGAAGGAATCCATGACCGAGAGGAGCTCGTTCTTGAGGACGAAGCCGGACAACCCCACAACGGCCTTGTAGTCCTCCGGGTGCAGCCGCAGGAGCGTGCTGGCCATGGCCATCCCCTGGGAATAGCCCATGAGGGTGACGCTGCTGTGCTGGTCCCTGACGGAACTGATCCATGCGCGGACGGAGTTGGCTGCGGAAATGACGTCGGCGAAGTCGTTCGCCAGGAAGTAGTCCAGCAGGAACCAGCCCCAGTGGTCGCCAATCGGCATCGGGGCGCGCAGGGCGGCAAAGGTGAACTCCTGGGGAAGGTACTCGAACAGGCGCACCATCCGGGACTCGTCCGTGCCGTAACCATGCATCATCACCAGCAACGGAGTGCCGGCTCGCCGGCCTTCCGGTTTGGACCACACAACTGTTTCCACCGGAACAGCCTAACGAGACATGTCCGTCCGCACGGCCGGGGTCATTGAATCCCGAATCACCGGGAGGTAGCGTGACGCTTGACAGACAGCAGGCTTAGCTTTTGGCAGTGACGCACCACCCTTCCGTAACGCCCTACCAGTGCCGCGCAGGACGCGGTTAAAGGAGCAAGTCATGAGAATCGGCTCGTCAATCTTCCTTATCGCCCTCGGCGCCATCCTTGCCTGGGCAGTGGCTCCCGGCCTGATTCCGTTCGTGGACCAGCAACTGGTGGGCTACATCCTGATGGCCGTGGGCGTGATCGGACTGATCGCTTCCCTCATCCTCGCCTCCCCCGGCCGCAGCCGACGCGTCAGCGAGTCCCGTTCCGTGATCGATCCCAACACCGGCGAGCGCATCACCCGCCACGAAAGCCGCGACGGCGGAATCTAACCACCGGCGGGACCGGGGACAGGGCGCCGCGAACCAAAAGAACCCGAAGAGCCGGGCTGGGCAAAATCGCCTAGCCCGGCTTTTTCGTGTCCCGCCCCATCCAATTTTGTCCGGGTCCACAGGCTTACACCCCGCCCAAGCCCGCCTTCGGAGCCAACAACTCCGACCCTTCACAGATCCGGATCTTGTTTCATGTTGGTTTCCATTGACAAACCAACAGAAGCAAAGATAAAGTCAAGTAACTCAACATCAGAGTGATCCAAGTCACGAAAGCCACTACGCAACGGAGGGTACGTGTTCGCCGAGGAGCGCCAGCAGAAGATTGCCGAGCTTGTGGCCGGCAACGGCCGGGTCAGTGTGACCCTGCTGGCTGAGCGCTTCAGCATCACCACGGAAACAGTCCGCCGTGACCTTGCCGCATTGGAAAACGCGGGTACCGTACGGCGGGTCCACGGAGGCGCCGTGGCGGCAGACCGTTTCAGCACCACCGAGGAAAGCGTCACCGAGCGGGCCATCCAGCGCCCGGACCAAAAGGTCCGGATCGCCCAGGCCGCCCTGGACCTGATCCCCCGGAACTCGCCGGCCAGCGTCCTCATGGATGGCGGCACCACCACCGAGGTGCTGGCCGACCTGCTGGCGCGGCGCACCGCCGTCGAACCTTCCGACGGCACCGGGCCGCAGCACGAACTGGTGGTCATTACCCACGCTGTACCCATCGCCAGCAAGCTCTCCAACGTCCCCGGCCTCGCCCTGCAGATCCTGGGCGGCCGCGTCCGCGGACTCACCCAGGTGGCGGTGGGCCAGGCAACGGTGAATGCCGCTGCCCGGATCCGCCCGGACATCGCGTTCATCGGAACCAACGGCATCCACGCCACCTTTGGCGTCAGCACTCCCGATCCTGAAGAAGCCGCCGTCAAGGCAGCCTTCGTCCAGTCGGCCCGCCGCATTGTGGTGCTGGCCGACTCCTCCAAGCTGGACACGGAAACCCTGGTCCAGTTCGCCTCCCTGAAAGATCTGGACACCTTGATCACAGACAGTGAACCCGGACCTGACCTCGCGGCCGCTTTGGAAGAGGCCGGCGTAGATGTGGTGATCGCATGATCGTCACCTTCACGGCCAACCCAAGCCTCGACCGCACAGTGGCCCTCCCCGGCCCCCTGGCACGCGGCGAAGTACAGCGCGCCGTCTCCGTCCGCCAGGAATCCGGCGGCAAGGGCGTCAACGTCTCCCGCGCCCTGGTGGCCTCCGGACTCGAATCCCTCGCCGTCCTGCCAGGTGCTGACAGCGATCCCGTCCTGGCCGGCCTGCGCGAAAGTGCAGTGCCCTTCGTATCCCTTCCCATCGACGAGCCGCTGCGCACCAACGTGGCGCTCACCGAGCCCGGCGGCGTGACCACGAAGATCAACGAGCCCGGGCCCCTCCTTGCCGCGGACCAGCAGGAAGCCCTCATCAAGCTGCTGCTGGAAAGCTCCCGCGGCGCCAGCTGGGTGGTCCTGGCCGGCTCGCTCCCGCCCGGATTCCCGGATAACTTCTACGCCACGGTGGCCCGACGGATCCGGGAGGCGGGCAACGGCACTGCGCCGCTGATCGCCGTCGACTCCTCCGGGGCGCCCCTCGCCGCTGCCCTCACCGACGCCGGAATCCCCGACGACGGCACAGGCACCAGCGGAACAACCACGGGTTCCGGGAAACCGGACCTCCTCAAGCCCAACGCCGAGGAACTGGCGGAGCTGGCCGCTGCCGCGGGTTTTGCCCCGGCCTCCGGTGACGATCTGGAAGCGGACCCGGCGGCTGCCGCTGCCGCCGCAGCCGCCGTCGTACGTTCCGGCGTGGGTGCTGTGCTGGCAACTCTCGGTTCCAAGGGAGCTGTCCTTGTCACGGCCGACGGCGCGTGGCTGGCCACACACCCGCCGGTCGCCGCGGTCAGCACGGTGGGTGCGGGCGACTCCGCACTTGCCGGCTACCTGCTCGCCCACGGCCGGGGCGCCGCCCCCGCCGACTGCCTTCGTCAGGCGGTGGCCCATGGTGCCGCCGCTGCCTCGCTGCCCGGATCCACTGTTCCGGCAGCAGACCAAACCACCCCGGATGCCGTAACCATCACGGCCCTTCGAAAGGATTGACAGTGACCCAGCTCATCACCACGGACCTGGTCGAGCTCGACCAGAACCTGGGCAACGCCCCCGAGACGGTGATCCGGCATCTGGCAAGCAAGGTAGCTGCCACCGGACGCGCGTCGGAAGTCGAAGGACTCTTCGCCGATGCCTTCGCCCGCGAGCAGAAGACCGCAACCGGCATACCCGGCGGCATCGCCATTCCGCACTGCCGTTCGGCCGCCGTCACGGTACCCACCCTGGCCATGGCCCGGCTGGACCCGAAGGTTGACTTCGGCGCCAAGGACGGCCCCGCTGACCTGGTGTTCTTCATCGCCGCTCCGGACGGGGCAGACCAGGAGCACCTGAAGCTGCTCTCCAAGCTGGCCCGGTCCCTCATCAAGAAGGACTTCACCGCGGCCCTCCGCAACGCGTCCTCGCAGGCCGAAATCGTGGAGCTCGTGGACGGCGCCCTGGCCGACAAGCCCGCCGCGCACGCTGCTGCCGCCCCGGTTGACGCCGTACCGGTTGGCGCCGGCGTTGGCGCTGCAGCAGGTTCATCCGTGGCCGGTGCGGCCGCAGGCGAGCCGGCAGCAGGTACTGCCCGCGGGCCCAAGCGCCTCGTGGCTGTTACGGCTTGCCCCACGGGTATCGCGCACACCTACATGGCTGCCGACTCATTGGTGGCAGCCGCCAAGGAAGTGGGCGTTGAGCTGCAGGTTGAAACCCAGGGATCCTCCGGTGCAAAGGCACTGGACCCCGCGGTCATCGCAGCCGCCGACGCCGTGATCTTCGCCGTTGACGTGGACGTGCGCGGCAAGGAACGGTTCGCCGGCAAGCCGGTCGTCAACGCACCGGTCAAGCGTGGCATCGACGAACCGGACAAGATGGTCCAGGAGGCCCTCGCAGCCGCTGACAACCCCCACGCCCGCCGCGTCCCGCACTTCGGAGCGGAGGAACAGGCAGAACACGAGGCAGAGGAAAAGGGCGAGCACATTGGGCAGAAGCTCAAGAAAGCCCTGCTCACCGGCGTGTCCTACATGATCCCGTTCGTGGCAGGCGGCGGCCTGCTCATCGCCCTGGGCTTCCTCATGGGCGGCTACCTGATCACCAAGTACGCGGACACGATCGTGGTCCAGAACAGCCTGTTCAACCTGCCCACCCAGTTCCCGGACAACGCTTGGGGCCCGCTGGGCGCCTACCTCGGCGCCGTGCTTTTCAAGATCGGTGCACTGTCCCTGGGCTTCCTTGTCCCTGCGCTGGCCGGCTACATCGCCTATGCGATCGCTGACCGTCCGGGCATCGCCCCCGGCTTCGTTGCCGGTGCAGTGGCCGGATTCATGGGCGCGGGCTTCCTTGGCGGCATTGTTGGCGGCCTGCTGGCCGGCTACATTGCCCACGTGGTGGGCCGCCTGCAGGTGGCCCGCTGGCTGCGCGGCCTGATGCCCGTGGTGATCATCCCGCTGCTGGCGTCGCTGGTCGCTTCCGGCCTGATGTTCGTGATCCTTGGCGGCCCGATCGTGGCCATCACCAACGGCCTGAACAGCTGGCTCTCCGGACTCACGGGTGCCGGTGCCATTGCCCTCGGCGTGATCCTCGGCCTGATGATGTGCTTCGACCTCGGCGGCCCGGTCAACAAGGTTGCCTACTCCTTCGCCGTTGCCGGCCTGGGCGCTGCAACCATCGACAACCAGGCCCCGTGGCAGATCATGGCAGCGGTCATGGCATCCGGCATGGTTCCGCCGCTGGCCATGGCGCTGGCCTCGACCGTCCTGAACAAGAAGCTGTTCAGCCTCGCCGAGCAGGAAAACGGCAAGGCCGCCTGGCTGCTGGGTGCATCCTTCATCTCCGAAGGCGCCATCCCGTTCGCCGCAGCCGATCCGCTGCGCGTCATCCCCGCCAGCATGCTGGGCGGTGCGGTGACCGGAGCCATCTCCATGGCTGCGGGCGTCGGTTCCAAGGCACCGCACGGCGGCCTGTTCGTCTTCTTCGCCATCGACAACTTCCTGATGTTCGTCATCTCGATCGCCGTCGGCACAGTGATCACGGCCCTGTCGGTGATCGCCCTGAAGCGCTGGGCAGTCAAGAAGACCGTTGATACGGTTGAACCGGTTCCCGTAACCGTCTGAGCCGGCTTAGCCACACACCTCACCGGCCGCTGAACCTCAGCACGCCGAAAGACAAAGGAGCAAAAATGCCAGAACGCACCGCAACCGTTGCCAGCCGCGTGGGCCTGCACGCCCGCCCGGCCGCCATCTTTGCCGAGGCAGCCGGAGAGTTCGACCTGGACATCACCATCGCCCGTGAAGGCGAGCCGGCCGACGAAGCCATGGACGCTGCCAGCATCCTGTCCCTCATGAGCCTGGGCGCCTCGCACGGCGACGTAGTGGTCCTCCGCGCCGAAGGTGCCGGCGCAGACGACGCGCTGGACCGGCTGGTGCAGATCCTGGAAACGGACCACGACGCCGAGTAGCAGCAAAGCTGCCTCAAGCAGCGCAACGCAAGCGGCCGACGTCGGGCGTTCCTCCGAAAGGGAAACGTCCGACGGCGGCCGCTTGGCTTTAAGCGCCCGGCCCCCGGGTGCCGGGAACAGTCAGCCGCGCTCGGCGAGCGACTTCACGTCCGCCAGGAGTTTGTCCCACATGCCCTTGGAGTGTGCGGCGGCTTCCTCGGTGGGGTTGTTGTCCTGCGCCAGCGACAGGCGGGTGGTGCTGCCCTGGTCCTCGAGCGTCCATTCGAGCGTGTGGTAGTTCTCCGGCTTGTCCTCCTGGCCGGACAGGGGGCTGAAGTGGGTATGCACCAGTTTCCGCCCCGGTTCCACCTGAAGGATCCGCCCTTTGTCCTGGTACGTCTTTCCGTCCCATTCGCCCTGCCAGATGATGGGGCTGCCAACCTTCCAGTCGGTCTGCAAGGTGGCGCCGAACATGAACTCCTTCACGGCGGCAGGGTCCGTGATCACGCCCCAGACGTGTTCGGCAGGTGCGTTGATGGTGGTGACGGAGGTTGCCACATGGTTTTCCGCCATTGCTCAGGCCTTCTTGGCCGTGAAGAGCAGGTATTCCCATTCCATCTGGAACGGGGAGTCGCCGTGGGCGTCGCCAAAGGAATCAGCCAAATCGGTAAGGGCTTTGTCCAACGCTTTGACCTTGTCATGGTCTTCCGCGAGCGACTTGTAAACGGAGATCATGGGTCCGTAGTGGGACTTGAAGTACCTGACGAAATCCGCGGGCTGGTGGAAGCTTTTGACGGCCAGGTTCTGCTTGCGGGTACGGACGTCCGTGATCCTGTCCCCCAGCAGTTCGCGGACATGGTCCTCGCTCCCCCACAGCGGTGCAGGCTGCGCGCCCGGCGGGGGCGGCGGCGCGAAAGGCTTCATGGCGGCAAGCATCCGGCCCACGAATCCTTCCGGTGTCCAGCACAGCAGCCCAATGGAGCCTCCCGGTTTGCAGACCCTGAGCATTTCGTCCGCGGCCACCTGGTGGTGCGGCGCGAACATCACTCCGATGCAGGACATGACAGCGTCGAACTCGGCATCGCCGAAAGGCAGGGCCTCGGCGTCGCCTTCCTGCCATTCCAGGGTGACGCCGCGGTTTGCGGCTTCCCGGCGCCCTGCTTCAAACAGCTCGGGGGTGAGGTCGCTGGCCATCACCTTGGCGCCCATCATTGCTGCCGGAATGGCAGCGTTGCCGGTTCCAGCCGCCACGTCCAGGACGCGCTGGCGCGGCCTGATGCCGCTGGCCTCCACCAGGACGGCGCCCAGTTCAAGGAGCATCTCGTCCGCGAGGGCCGGGTAGTCCCCGGACGCCCACATTGCCCGGTGCTTCCGTTTGAGCTCCCGGTCCGCCTCCACTGCATCGGTCTGCTGGCTCATGCCCGTGCCCCTCTACGTGTCCGGTCCGAATGGCTGACAGCACGCTGTTGGCACAGCGGAGGCTGTGATGCGACTCATTGTGGACGCGATGGAGTCAGCTGTAAAGGCAGGACTGCAGGCGTGCAGGCTTACCGGGCAGGCTTCCCGATCAGGCGGGCTTGCGTGTCCTGGTCTTGGCGGCCGGCTTGGCTGCGGTCTTTGTTCCGCTGGATTTGGTGTCCGCTGCCTTTGCTGCAGTCGATTTGGACGCGCTGGACCTGGACGCTGTCGACTTCGCCGCGGACGATTTGGAAGCGGTGGACTTTGCCGACGTGGATTTCGTGGACGACTTGGGGGCCGGCTTTGCATCGTCCGTGCCGGTCTTCGCGGCCGTCTTCGAGGCCGCCCCGGTGCCGGACGCTTTGGTGCCGGAGGCCTTGCGGGCGGGCTTGGCTGGCTCGGCTTCCCCATCCCCGGTGTCCGCTTCGCCGCCGGAACTTCCGCCGGCGGAGGCGGCCTCCCCGCCGCCGCGCTTCCTGTCCAGACTCCGTTTCAAGGCCTCCATCAGGTCGATCACCTCGCCCTTGCCGCCCTCGCCGGCCTCGACGCCGAAGGTCTCCTCCGTGTCCAGCGATTCGCCCTGTTCGAGCTTGGCATCGATGAGCTGGCGGAGCTGCACCTGGTACTCATCGGTAAAGGAGTCGGGTTCGAAGTCGGCAGCCATGGACTCCACCAGCGCCGCGGACATGTCCCGCTCCTGCGCAGAAATCCTGATGTCCGCTTCCAGGGACGGGAAGTTGGCCTCCCGCACCTCATCTGGCCACAGGAGGGATTGGAGCACCAGCACGTCGTCCTTGATCCGCAGCGCCCCCAGCCGGGTCTTTTCCCGCAGTGCGAACTGGACGATGGCCACCCGGTCCGTGTCCTCCAGCGCCCGGCGCAGCAGCACGTAGGCCTTGGGCGACTTGGAGTCGGGCTCCAGGTAGTAGCTTTTCTCGAACATCATGGGTTCAAGCTGCTCGGACGGGACGAACTGCACCACTTCGATCTCGTGGCTGTTTTCCGCCGGGATGGATTTGAGCTCATCCTTGGACAGCACCACGGTACGGCCGTCCTCGTCGAACGCCTTCTCGATGTCCGAGTAGTCCACCACCTCGCCGCACACCTCGCACCGGCGCTGGTAGCGGATCCTGCCACCGTCGGCATTGTGAACCTGGTGCAGACTGATGTCATGATCCTCAGTGGCGCTGTAGACCTTCACGGGCACGTTGACCAGGCCGAACGCGATGGCACCTTTCCAGATGGCTCTCATTCCTACAGTCAACATCAGAGCGGGCCGGAGGTGAAGCCCTGTGGCCGGTAGCAGGGAGCGTGTCCGGGTGGCGGGGCGGGAACTGACCCTCACCAACCTGGACAAAATCATCTATCCGGAGACCGGCACCACCAAGGCGGACGTGCTGGCCTACTACGCCGCGGTGGCCCACGTCCTGGTTCCTGCGGCAGCCAACCGCCCGGCCACCCGCAAGCGGTGGGTTAACGGAGTGGGCACGGCGGACAAGCCCGGGGAAGTGTTTTTCCAAAAGGAGCTGGAGGATTCGGCCCCGGGATGGCTGCCGCGCGCGGCGATCACGCACAAGGACCGCACCATCCACTACCCCTTGGTCAACGATGCCGCAACCCTGACCTGGTTCGGCCAGATCAACTCGCTGGAGATCCACGTGCCGCAGTGGCGGGTGGACTCGCACGGCAACCAGCTGAATCCGGACCGGCTGGTGCTGGATCTGGACCCGGGCGAGGGAGCCGGCCTGCAGGAGTGCCGCGAAGTGGCCCTCCTAGCCCGCGACATCCTGCAGGACGTGGGCCTGGACCCGGTGCCGGTGACCAGCGGCAGCAAGGGCATCCACCTCTACGCCGCCCTCGACGGGACCCAGACCTCCGAACAGATTTCCGCGTTCGCCCGGGAGCTGGCGCGCGCACTCGAGGCCGACCACCCGGACCTCGCCGTCAGCGACATGAAGAAGTCGCTGCGCAAAGGCAAGGTGCTGGTGGACTGGAGCCAGAACAATGCGGCGAAAACCACCATCGTCCCCTACTCGTTGCGTGGCCGGCCCACCCCCCTGGTGGCTGCACCGCGGACGTGGCGGGAGATCGACTCGCCCAACCTGAAGCACCTCGACTACCAGGAGGTGCTGCGGAGGGTGCGGGACGGGAAGGACCCGTTTGCCGCCGTCGTCAGCGCCGCAGGTGGCGGGGCACCAAGCGCGGCGGACGACCACGAGGAAGCGAACGACGCCGATCCCCGCCTGGGCAAGTACCGCGCCATGCGCGATCCCAGGGCCACGCCCGAGCCGTTCGCGGGCCTCCCCGCGGGCGGCAACAGCTTTGTCATCCAGGAGCACCACGCCAGCCGGCTGCACTGGGACCTCCGGCTGGAACATGAGGGTGTCCTGGCATCCTGGGCACTGCCCAAGGGCGTTCCGGAGTCCGGCGGCAAGAACCACCTGGCTGTCCAGACCGAGGACCACCCCATGGACTACCTCACCTTCCACGGGACCATCCCCAAGGGCGAGTATGGCGCGGGCGTCATGACCATTTGGGACACCGGCACCTACGAACTGCACAAGTGGATCAACGGGAGGGAGGTCATCGTCACGCTGACCGGCGCCGAGGACGGCGGGCTGGGCGGCACCAAGAAGATTGCGCTGATCCACACCGGAAGGGGCCGGGGGAAAGATGCCGAGGGGCAGTGGCTCATCCACCTGATGGACCAGGAGCAGACAGGCGGACGACGGCGGCACGCGGCACCGGCTGAGGAGCCGGCCGAGGAGCCGGACGATCCCGAAAAGGACGACGACGCTGGGCCGCCCGGGCGGGAGGCCGCGCCTCAAGTGCCAGCAGAGCCTGCCACCGGCACCGTTGCGGACCCGCTGGAATACCAGCCCATGATGGCCACGTCCGGCACCACGGTTGACCTGCAGGGCAGCTCGTGGCAATACGAGCTCAAGTGGGACGGCGTCCGGGCCATCCTGGTGGCCGACAGGGAAAGGGTGCGCATCTTCTCGCGCAACGGCAACGACGTCAGCCGCACCTATCCCGAGTTCACGGACCGGGGCTGCTGGCCGGAGCAGCCCTTCGTGGCGGACGGTGAGATCATCGCCGTCGGGCCCGGCGGACGGCCTGACTTTGGCCTCCTGCAGGGCCGGATGAAGCTCACCCGGGGCGCCGACGCCGCAAAAGCCCGCACCACCATCCCGGTCCAGCTGATGCTGTTCGACCTCCTGTTCGACGACGGGAAGGACCTCCGGCGCCTGCCGCTCAGCAAACGGCGGCAACGGCTCGAGGAGTTTTTCGAGCCGTCCGACTGCCCTGTGGACCTGTCCATGGTGCTGGCGGAGTCCGTTGAACTCCTCATGGCCAGCGCGCAGGAGCTTGGGCTTGAAGGCATCATGGCCAAGCGGACCGACAGCCGCTACGTCAGCGGCCAGCGGACCCGGACATGGATCAAACTCAAGACGGAACAGACGCAGGAAGTGGTGGTGGGCGGCTGGCGTCCGGGCAAGGGCGGCCGCCAGGAGACCGTTGGATCACTGCTGGTGGGGATTCCCGACGGCGACAAGCTGCAGTACGTGGGCCGCGTCGGCTCCGGCTTCAGCGCCCGTGAACTCACGGAGCTGCGGCAAACGGTGGAGCGGCTGGGCCGGAAGAGCTCGCCGTTCCACGAGGTCCCCCGCCCCGATTCTGCCGACGCGCACTGGGTGGCACCGGAGCTGGTGGGCGAAGTGACCTACAGCGAATGGACCGGACCGGGCAGGCTCCGGCACCCACGGTGGCGGGGCTGGCGCGTGGACAAGGACCCGGCGGATGTGGTCCGGGAAAGCTGACGGGCCTTCGATGGCTTAGTCACCCCACGATGCGCAAAGTACCTGGCGCCCACCGAATTTTGGGGGCACCAGGTACTTTGCGTAACGGCTTCGGTTTTCGGTGTCGCCTACGAGGAGTGCGGCATCTGCGGCCTTCCCGTGCGGTGGACCGCCGTCACGGCTGCTTCATGTCCCATCCGGCCATGGCCTGCAGCGTTGTCCTTCGGATGGCGCCGCTTGCCGTAGCCGTCAGGCCACCCGCTTTGCTGTGCCAGCGGGACGCCGCCGATTGCTGCCGGACCGGGCGCCACCGGCGCATCCATGGCCGCTGCGAGGTGGTCTGCCACCTCCGGCTTGAGATGGAACTGGTTGGATTCTTCACCCATTTTTGGTTCTTCCCTTCTTCCCTCGTTCTTCCTTGAAACGAAACGCCTAACGGACGTGCCCGGGCACGCGCGGACTACTGCCCGGAAAGAAGTGTTTTCATCGCTCTACCATAGGCACCCCCGGGGCGCCTGTGAACCCCCTCCAGGAACCGTGGTTGCTGTCACTTTTGCGGCCGGTTTCCCGGAAGTTGGCGGGTCCAAACGGAGCAATTTGGAAAATTTTTGGTAACGGTGCTGTTCATCAGCCTGCTTCCCAGTGATAACGCGGGAAAAGCCGGGGCAAAAAACCTCTGGAACAGGCCCGGAACGGCCCCAAAAGAGCGCACTCTACGCCATCAAACCGAACGTGCGCCAGCAGAATCCCGTAAAATTGAAGGCCTGCCCAGAGCGGGGCAGCTACAAGTCGCAAGCAAATGACCTCCACAGGAGTTGCCCAAATGCCCACAGACCGAAGCAGGACCGACTCTTCAGCAGGCGCCACAAACGCCCGCGGAACCGACCCGGCAGCCTCCACGGCTGCCAAGAAGCCCAGGCTGCTGCCACGCCGCCGCCTCAAGGAATCTGACGTCAACGTGGTTGACCAGCCGATGCTCAAAAAAGCGCTCGGCGGAACCATCGTGGGCAACACGATGGAATGGTACGACGTAGGTGTCTTCGGCTACCTCATCACCACCATGGGGCCCGTATTCCTGCCGGAATCCGATCCCACAACGCAAAACCTGTTCCTGTTGGGAACGTTCGCTGCGACCTTCATCGCCCGTCCTCTCGGTGGCGTCATCTTCGGCTGGCTCGGCGACAAGGTGGGCCGCCAGAAGATCCTGGCCACCACGCTGATGATCATGGCGGCCAGCACGTTCGCCGTCGGCCTCCTGCCCGGGTACGCCCAGATTGGACTGTGGGCGGCAGCGCTGCTGGTGCTCCTCAAGGTGATCCAGGGTTTCTCCACCGGCGGTGAATACGCCGGCGCCACCACGTTCGTCAGCGAATATGCCGCTGACAAGCGCCGCGGCTTCTTTGCCAGCTTCCTGGACCTCGGCAGCTACATGGGCTTCGCCATCGGCGCCGCTTTGGTTTCGGTCCTGCAGCTGACCCTGGGCCAGGCCACCATGGAGGACTGGGGATGGCGCATCCCGTTCCTGATCGCCGGGCCGCTGGGCCTGATCGCCGTGTACTTCCGGAGCAAGATCGAGGAATCGCCGCAGTTCCAGGCCACCCTCGATGCCCAGGAGGAGAACGCCAAGAACGCATCCGACGGTGAGACCGCCCAGGCCAAGGGACCCGTGGGGATTATCAAGGCCTACTGGCGGCCCATTATCGTCGCCATGGTTGTGGTGGCTGCTGCGAACACGGCCGGTTATGCCCTGACGTCCTACATGCCCACGTACCTGACCGACGCAAAGGGTTACGACGAGCTCCACGGCACGTTGCTGACCATTCCCGTACTGGTGGTCATGAGCCTCTGCATCCCGCTGACGGGCAAGCTGTCCGACCGTATTGGCCGCCGCCCGGTACTCTGGATCGGCGCCGTGAGCACCATCGTCCTGGCCGTGCCGGCGTTCCTGTTGATCGGCATCGGCGCCGTCTGGTCCACCCTGGCCGGACTGGCCCTGGTTGCCTTCCCGGTCACCTTCTACGTGGCCAACCTTGCCTCGGCCCTGCCGGCCCAGTTCCCCACCTCCAGCCGCTACGGCGCGATGGGCATCGCATACAACTTCGCGGTGGCGATCTTCGGTGGAACCACCCCGTTCATCGTGGAGCTGCTGATCAAGTCGACCGGCAACGACATGATGCCGGCGTACTACTTGATGGCGACCTCCTTCGTTGGCGCAGTAGCGATCTACTTCCTGAAGGAATCCGCTAACCGCCCCCTCCCGGGATCAATGCCCAGCGTTGACACCGAGGCGGAGGCCAAGGAACTGGTGGCCACCCAGGACGAGAACCCGCTGATCAACCTGGACGAGCTGCCGTTTGATACCCACGATGGCACCGACCCCCAGGCGCACCGCGGGGTTCCGGCCGGGGCATAGCTCCGCTCCTGGCGCTCTTGTAGCCCACGCTCGCAGGCCCGTCCCGCGTGCTTCCTTGGGGGAAGCACGCGGGGCGGGCCTTTGCGCGCCCGACGCATGTCCGATTGTGACCTCCGGGAATGTGACTCCTCCTGAGGGCCAGTGATACGTTCCGAAAGGCCTCCGGGCTAAGGCAGCACACCAAAACAGAACAGGTTCGGTACATGAAGCAGGTAGTGGAGCAGGTGCGGGCGCTCCACCGGCTGGAACCTGCCAGCGGGGACCACCTTGCCGCACTCCGCGTGGCGATCAGCGTTGCAATCCCCTCGCTGCTGCTGTTGACTGCGGGCCGAACCGACCTCATGATCTACGCAGTGTTCGGAGCTCTCACCGGCATGTACGGCAGGTCCGAACCCCACCAGCTGCGGCTCCGCCACCAGGGACAGGGTGCCCTGGTGCTGCTCAGCGGCGTGGCCGTGGGAGTAACGCTGTCCATCAACCACATCCACTCGTGGTGGCTGGTGGCCGTGGAAGCCACCTTGGCAGGAGTTGGCTCGGTCTACGCTGACCGGGTACGCCTCAAGCCGAACGGTCCCTTCTTCGGCATTCTTGCCCTCGGCGCCTGCGCTTCCGTTCCCACCGTGGTCCCCTGGTACGCCGCCATGGCCATCGCCTGCGCATCGTCGATGTTCTCGATCCTGATCGGCTTCAGCGGCTGGGTGCGGAGCCGGGCATGGGAACCGGGCGCAACCCGGAGCATGCCGCCCCGTTCATCGGCACGGCACCGCGAACTCTCGGTCCACGCTGCACGGTATGTTCTGGCAGTGGGGGCCGCGGGGACGGCGGGCGTCATCAGCGGCACCGGCCATCCGCACTGGGCCATGGCAGCAGCGGCAGTACCGCTCGCCGGCGCAGACCTGCCCAGCAGCGTCCGGCGCGGCGTCCACCGCATCGTGGGGACGTTCGTGGGGCTGGCAGTCACCGCCGTCGTCCTCCTGCCGGAACCTTGGGCACTGACCGGCCTCTACCCCGCACTCCGGGAGCCGGCGCACCGGGCCGCTGTGCTGGCCCTGCTGGTAATCCTCTTCCAGTTCGCCACCGAATTGTTCATGACCAGACACTATGGCTTGGCGATGGTCTGGTTCACCCCTGTCATCCTGCTGATGACCCAACTGGCCTCGCCCACCGAGCCGAGGGTCCTGATCCTTGAGCGCGCTGTGGAGACGCTGGTGGGCGCACTGCTGGGGATTCTGGTGGTGGTAACTGTGCGCCGGCCGGGTTCCCGTACCCGGATCCCCCTACTTCGGCTTCCGGGCCGGTCCGGCCATTAGGCGCGCCGGAGCAACCTTGGCCACCGCGGCCACCACCTTGTAGCGCTTGGACGGGATGGAGACTGCCTTGCCGCGCTCGTTGTCCGCCAGGCCTTCCCTGACCACCCGCTCGGCGCGCAGCCACGTCCAGGACGGGGCCACCGACTTGTCCATCCCCATCCGGTCGTGGAACTCCGTGTGGGTGAAGCCGGGGCACACAGCCGTGACCTTGATGCCACGCTTGCGGTAGGCGAGGTTGGCCCACCGGCTGAAACTCACCAGCCAGGCCTTCGCCGCCGAGTAGGTGCCGCGGGGCAGGAACGCGGCCACGCTGGCCACGTTGATGATCCTGCCCTCCCCGCGTTCCAGCATCCCTTTCAGCGCTGCGTGGGTGAGCAGCATGGACGTTTCCGCGTGCAGCTTCAGGTGCTTTTTCTCCTCCGCTGCGTGGTTGTCCTCAAAGTTGTTCAGCAGGCCAATCCCTGCGTTGTTCACCAGGATCCCCACCGGCCGCGTCGCGTCCTCGAGGCGTTCGACGACGGCCGCGACGTCGTCGTCCTGGGTCAGGTCAGCGGGAAGCACCTCAGCCGTGATGCCGTACTGCCGGCGGAAGTCTTCCGCTGTTTCTGCCAGCCTGGACGCGTTGCGCGCCACCAGGACCAGGTGGTGCCCCTGGGCCGCAAGCTGCTTGGCGAATTCATGGCCCAGCCCTGCGCTGGCTCCGGTGACGAGTGCTGTGGTTCGGGTGCTGGATGACGTCATGCTGCAAGCCTAGCCAGCAAGTGTATTTTGTGGGGCGCTAGGCTGGTACCTCCGGCGGCCTGCCAGGCTGCTGCCGTGGAGGGGGAAACATGGATCAGCAACAAACCGGAGTGGCAGGCTTTCGCGAGGTGGACCAGGACGGGAACCCGGTCCCGCCTGAACCCGAAGGTATGGAATACGCCAGGTCATGGCACGCACCCAACCCGTTCATCGTGGTGTTGTGGCTGCTGGCTGCAGGCCTGATTGCCGGCGGAGCGGGGGCGCTGTTTAGCGGACCCATGGTCACAGGGCCGTCATCGGGCGGGATCCCGCTCGCGTACATCGTTTACACCTTTGCCCCGCAGGTGGTTGTTGCCGGTTTTGCCACCGTGGTTTTCCTGTTTTTCTGGCATGCCTGGCAGTGGCAACGCCGCCGCGGCTGACCCCAATTTCCCACTTTTAACTTGTGCAACATTTAGTAAGCATGCTTTGCTTGTGGGGATAGATGAACCTCCGCAAGCAGTTCGCGGCGGGGTTGCCAATGTTGGCGGCTCCGTGAAAGAAGCCCAGGGAAGAACATAATGACCACCGCAATGGAAGACCAGTTGGCAGCGTTTGGGGAGCGCACTGAGGCAGCTGGAAATGTCTTGACCGCTACCGTACCCGTGGACGCAGGGCTGCTATTAACCCTCAACTCACGCATGCATTGCCGCACGCCTATGCAGCGCGTCGACCACGACGAACTTCCGGTCCGGCAGCCCGTGTACGTTGACGGAAACTCCGTCGTTGCCCTTCGGCCGGGATCCGTCCCGGAGAGTGTGGTCACCTACCGCTGCGCCTGCGGCTTTACGATCGATGACCCGGGAACCGCCATGACGGTCAGTGACCAGGCCCTCGCCAGCTAACCGGTCCCTGTTTGACTCCTAAGGCCCCCGCCAGCTCATCAGCCGGCGGGGGCCTTCGCGTCCCACAGGTACCCGCGCCAACGGCTCAGCGGTCCGGCCAGTCGACGAACTGTTCGTAGCCTTCGTGCTTGCGGAGGTAGCCGGAAATGAACGGGCAGTGCGGGATGATGCGCTTGCCGGTTGCCACTACGTCGTCCAGGGCGAAGTGCGCCAGGACCTTTCCCAGGCCCTGGCCTTCAAAATCCTGTCCTGTCTCGGTGTGCGTGAAGTCGATGTGCCCGGGAAGGTCGCGGAAAAAGGCCTGCACCGCAAGCCGGCCATCCACCAGGAGTTCGTACCGGTGCTGCGCGTCGTTGCGCCGCAGCGAGACGTTGGCGGTGAACTTGTCCTCAGCGGACGCGGTGTTCTCGGTCATGGTTCGACACTGGCACTACTTCACCCCGCTGGCAATGCCCCTTCTCCCCCTCTTCCTCTTCCGCCGGTCACCCAACGGAACGCCACCCAGCAGGAGAGTGGCCACGAAAAAAAAGACGGCGCCGGCTGCGAGCAGTCCCAGTGACAGTCCGTTAAGGGCGGCGTCCGCAACGGGGATGAAGACCACCACGACGCCGGCCCCCGCCAAGGCGGGCCGGCAACGGAAGGCGTGCATCGCCGTCGTCCGTTCCTCCAAGCGGCCAAAGGCCGCCGCCACCGGCAGGAGCAGCAGGACCAGTACAAGGACCACCAGGGGCCGCGACCACCACCATGCGGCCGTGCCGGAACCGGGTTTGGGGATCGGGGCCAGGAGCAGCAGCCCGGACATAGCCACAAGGAGCGGCAGGTGCCACAGGTACACCGTCAGGGACCTCCCCCCGGCCAGCTTCAGCATCCGGCTGATCCAGCCCACTTCCGCCAGCGGTGCCAGGAGCGGCCGCGCCAGTTCCATCACGGCCAACTGCGCGACGCCCAGGATCACCAGGGTCAGGTTGGGTGGGTTGAGGTTGACCAGCATGTTTCCCCGGTACAGCCCCAGCCCGGTCACGAGTCCCAGCAGCAGGTGTGCCGCCACGGCGACGCCCAGCAGCCCCGAGCGGGAAAGGCGGGAAAAGTAGCCGTCGGCGGCCAGGAACCCCAGTTGCTGAACCGCGCACCACACGAAGACCAGGTTCGCGTTGGCAAGGTCAGGCAGCGCGCCGCGGAGGCAGTCCACGGCAACCACCAACCCGGCGAGCAAGCCGAGGGTGAGCCAGGGGGCACGGGCGTGCAGCACCGCCAAAGCCGGAATGTTCAACTGCGCCGCGAGGTACGCGGCCAGGAACCATAGGGGCATGGCTGCGCCGGTGGCCATGAGCTGGACCACCTCCTGGTCGACTCCCAGCGCGCCGGCCACGGAAAGGCCAGCCACCATGGAGGCAAGCAGGGCGGTTGCGGGGCGGACCAGGCGCAGGAGCCGGGCGCGGATGAACTGTGCCGCCGTGCCGCCGCCCGCCTTGAGCCGGCGCCAGGACTGCAGCCCGGTGATGCCGCCGGTGACGAAAAACAAGGGCATGACCATGAAGATCCAGATGACCGGCTCGAACCAGTGCTGATCACCCAGGGTATTTTCCGTGGTCACGGTACCGTCCGGGTGCAGGACGGGGCTGACCATCATGGAGTGCCCCACCACCACCAGCGCCAAGCAGATGAAGCGGACAAGGTCGATGGCCGGATCACGGTTCGCCGTGTCCGGCACAGAATCTGGCCCGTGCCTGCCGGTGTTGCGCACGGGGCCCTACAAGCGCTCGAGGCTGCCCACGGCACTATTGTGCCCCCGTTGCCTGTGCTGGTTAAGGACCTTGGGCCCCTTCCGCCGCTACTGCAACACGGCCAGCAGGCCCAGAACGACGGCGAGCACGGGCGTGGTGCCCTGCGTGACGGCGGCGCGGAGGTACTTGCGTCCGGTCAGGGCCAGGACAGCCGCAGCGAGCAGCATGGACCCGCAGCAGCTGAAAATAAGGGTCCAGCCCGCCACGGCCTGCGCTGTCCCCTGGCCGCCAAACGCCAGGAGCCCGACGCCGACAAAAGTCCCTACGGCCAGGAACAGGTTGTAGAAGCCCTGGTTGTACGCCATCGGTTTCGTGGTCTCCGCATCCGACTGGGAGGCGATCCCGAAGCGCTTCCAGGTGGCCGGCCGCGTCCAAGTGAGCGACTCCATGGTGAAGATGAACACGTGGAGAGCGGCGGCAAGGAAGGCAAAAAACAAGGAGGCCAGGATCATTGCTTGATCCTAGCCTCCCTCCGCAAACTTCGGCCCGCCTGGCCGGCGGGCGATCAGGGCAAAAAGGAGGCCAGGACCGGCTGCTTGATCCTGGCCTCCCGCTTGTGGAAGATCAGCTACCGGGCCAGCGTGGCCAGGGTGGTGGCGGCAAAGCCCTTCGCGGACTGGTTCCACGTGGCCAGCAGGCCCTGAAGGTTCTCGCCGTCCACACGGTGAGCCGGAAGCTGGTCCTGGAGGGTGGCCAGCACGCCGGTCCGGAGCTCGGTGTTGAAGTTGACCTTGCCAACGTTCATTGCCGCAGCCTTGACCAGTTCCTCCGCCGGAATGCCGGAGGCGCCGTGCAGCACCAGCGGAATGTGGATCCGCGCGGCGATGTCCTGCAGCACGTCCCAGCGCAGCTTTGGCTCACCCTTGTACTTGCCGTGGACGTTGCCCACGGCCACGGCCAGCAGCTCCGCCCCGGTGCGGGACACGAAGTCCTCCACCTGCGCGGAGTCGGTCAGGCCTGCCACGTCGACACCCGCCTGGTCAGCGGAGAAGGCACGGTCCTCATCTCCCGCCAGGCCGCCCAGTTCGGCTTCGAGGACCACCTCCGAGCCCAGCAGGGCACGGGCTGCCTGGACCAGCGCAATGTTGTCCTCGTACGGGAGGGACGAACCGTCGGCGAGGACGGAATCCGCCCCTGCCGCGACGGCGTCGGCCATCACTTTGAGGTCGGAGGCGTGGTCAAGCTGTACCGCGACGGGCACGGCAGCGGCATCGGCCAAGCCACGCAGCGCCGTGATGAGGCGGAGGCCGTTGGCGGTGGCGGCGGTCTTGGGTGCCACCAGCAGGATCACGCCCCTGCCGGATTCTTCCGCGGCACCCACCACAGCCAGCGCGGTGGTGAAGTCGTAGCAGGTGAAGGCCGGCACTGCGGAACCCTGCTGCAGGGCGGAGGTGACCAGGTGGTCCAGTCGGGTATGCATCAGGCGCCCAGCCCTCCCACCAGGATCCAGGCGACGAAGGTCAGCAGGAAGCCGGCTACGCCCAGGATGGTGGTCAGGACGGTCCAGGTCTTCAGGCCGTCGGACACCGTCAGGCCGTAGTAGCGGACCACCACCCAGAAGCCGGCGTCCGTCACGTGGGACAGGCCCAGGGCGCCGAAACCGATGGCGATCACGATTACGGCGATCTGTGCCGGGCTGTACCCGCCGGCGCTGACCGCCGCGGACAGCAGGCCGGTGGTGGTCACGATGGCCACAGTGGCCGAACCCTGGGCGGCGCGCAGTGCCAGGGAGATGATGAAGCCGAGCAGCAGCAGCGGCACGCCCAGGGTGTCCAGCGTTTTGGAGAGAGCGCCGCCAATGCCGGAGACCTGCAGCACGTTGCCGAACACGCCGCCGGCGGCCACCACCATCAGGATCGAGGCGATGGGCGGCAGGGAGCCCTCGAAGATTTCGCCGGTTTCCTTGAAGGACCAGCCACGGCGGACCGCCAGCAGGAAGAAGGACAGCGCCACGGCCACCAGCAGGGCAAGGAACGGGTTGCCGATGAACGACGCGAGGCCGTACAAGGGGTCCGACTTGGAGATGACGAGCGTGCCCACGGTACCGAGCAGGATCTGCACAATCGGCGCGGCGATCAGGAAGATGATCAGGCCCGGCCGCGGCGGGGCGATGGTGGCGGCGCCGGGGCCGTCGTGGCCCACCTTGACCAGCGAATCGGATCCGAATTCCTCCACCTGGGTCTTTACAGCCGGCAGGAGCTCGTAGTCCTTGCGGTTCATGATGGACGCCACCCAGTAGGACAGGAAGCCCAGGGGAACGCAGATCAGCAGCGAGATCAGGGCGATGAGTCCGATGTCGGCGCCCAGCACGCCCGCGCCGGCCACGATGCCCGGGTGCGGCGGGACTGCCACGTGGA
This sequence comes from Arthrobacter sp. E1SS-5, assembly GCF_057073715.1. Classification (NCBI taxonomy): domain Bacteria; kingdom Bacillati; phylum Actinomycetota; class Actinomycetes; order Micrococcales; family Micrococcaceae; genus Arthrobacter; species Arthrobacter sp. E1SS-5. The sequence continues at coordinate 369,796 of NZ_CP172703.1, read as the reverse complement.
TGGAGAGCATGATGCCGGCCATGGGGAGGCCGAACTTCACCGGGTGGACCTTGGCAATCTTGGCGAAGGCGTACACGATGGGCACCAGCACGATGATGCCCACCTCGAAGAAGACGGGGATGGCCACCAGGAAGCCAACGGCGGTCAGGGCGACGGCCACGCGGCGGGCACCGAGCTTGCGGGTGAAGTGGTCGGCCAGGGACTGGACGCCGCCGGACACCTCGATCATGCGGCCCAGCACGGCGCCCAGTGCGATCAGGATGGCAACCTTGCCCATGGTGCTGCCCACACCGCTGGAGACCACGGTGAAGATGTCCTGCAGCGGGATGGTGGCGGCCACGGCCACCAGGATGCTGACGGTGAGCAGGGCCACGAAGGCCTGGATCTTGAAGCGGATGATCATCACCAGCAGGATGGCGATGCCTGCCGCTGCGATGGTGAGCAGCAGCGGGGTGCCCAGCTCGACGGCAGGCTTGATGGCCGGAGCATCGGCCGCCCGCTGTATCAGCGGGTTGATCAGGTGGTTCACGGGGAGGTGTCTCCTATAACGTGCCGGCCTGAGGGCAGGCGGCAGCAGGGAATGGTGGGGTGGGGAATATAGGTTGCGGGACTGCGCCGGCAACGCTGGGAGGTACGACGACGGCGGAGGGGGGACCGCCGTCGTCGTACCTTTTTGCCGCAAGGGCAGGAGGGTGGCTTGTTTGGTGCGCTGGCTTACTTGGTGCGCTTGGCGGGGGCGACCACCTTGATGACCGCGGAATCATCGGCGGCCGCGAGGCCCTGGGCCTGGCCCAGCAGGTAGAGCTGTTCCGCCGCGGCGGCGACGGGGGCTGCCAGGCCGGCGGCGCGTGCGGCCTTGCCTACGATGCCCATGTCCTTCACGAAGATGTCCAGGCGGGAAAGGACCTCGGCGCCTTCCTCGTTGTAGGCCTCCAGGATGCGGGGGCCGCGGTTGGAGAGCATGAAGGAACCTGCGGCACCCGCTTCCAGCGCGGCGAGGGTCTTGGCCTGGTCCAGTCCCAGCGCGTCGGCCAGTGCCAGGGCCTCTGCAGCGGCGGCGATGTGGACGCCGCAGAGCAGCTGGTTGACGGTCTTCAGAGCCTGGCCGTCACCGGGGTTGTCGCCCACCACAGTGAGGGTGGAGGCCAGCAGTTCCAGGGCCGGAGCAGCTTTTTCGCGGGCTTCGGGGGAAGCGCCGACGACGATCAGCAGGTCGCCTTCGCCGGCGCGCTTGGGGCCGCCGGACAGCGGGGCGTCCACCAGGTCCACGCCGTATTCGGCCAGCTTGGCCACGGTGGCGGGGATGGCGTCAGTGCCCACCGTGCTGCCGAGGATGACGACGGCGCCCGGCTCCAGCACGGAGGCCACGCCGTTTTCGCCGAAGAGGACGTCGTTGAGCTGCTCACCGTTGCGGACGGCCAGGAGGACTGCGTTGGCGCCCTTGGCGGCGTCGCGGGCCGTGGTGAAGGTGGTGATGCCGGCTTCTTCAGCGAGCTTGAGGCGCGCCTCGGCGATGTCGAAGCCGTGGACGGTGAGCTGGGAAGCCAGTCGGGTGGCCATGGGCAGGCCCATGGCGCCGAGGCCCAGGACGGTGACGGTGTAGTTGCTGCTGGTCATGGTGTTTCTCCGTTGAATTCTTAGGATGTCAGAACTTAGCGCTGAGTTTGCGGGTGACCTGGGCCAGGGAGTCATCGTCGCCCACGTTGCCGGCAAAGACGATGTACGGGATGCCCGTGGCGGGGCCGTCCACGGGCTCCCACAGGCTGACGATGCCCGGAAGCATGGGGCCGCGGACAATCGCGTGGCGGATTTCCAGGCCGTGGGCGGCGACGTCCGAGGACGTGATGCCGCCCTTGGCAATGACGAACCGGGGCGGGAAGGTCTTCAGGGTCCGGTTGACCACGTCCACGACGGCGGCCGAAACGGTCCGCGCGATCCGCAGGCTTTCGGCCGGGTCATCGGTCTTGATGAGCAGCCGGCTGGTGTGGACGATCACATCGCCGGCGTGGAGGGCCTCGACGACGGCGTCCACGGTCTGGTCCAAGTGGGCGGTGGCTTCGTTTTCTTCGCCGAGGAGCTTTTCGACGTCGATCTCAATGATCCGCGCGGAGCTGTGTTCCGCGGTGAGCACGTTGAGCTGGCGCGTCGTGAGGCCAACGTGCGAGCCCACCACGATAAGGCCGCCGGCCTCCGATGGGGTGTTGCCCGCGTACGCTTCTTCGGCGGTCAGGGCGGCGCGGACTTCCTGGCCGATGCGGCCGCGGACGAACGGCGGGCCCACGCGGTACAGGAGCTTCTTGCCGCGGCGTTCGGCTTCTTCCAGGCCCAGGGCCAGGGCACGGAAGTCGTTCTCGGTGACAATGTCCGCAACGATCGGAGTGGAGTCGGTGGCTGGTTCAATGGCGTCCGCGATGGCCTTGGCGGAAATGGCGGGGTCCTGCGCGGAAGCACCGGCGCGGATGATGTTCAGGTCCAGGACGATCACGGAGTCTGCCGGGAACCGGCCCTGCGATTTCTCGGCGATGTAATCGGCCATGACGGAGGTGCTGAAGCCGAAGGTGGCGTCCTTGGCGAACTCGGTTTCGGACACCGGGACCAGGGTTCCCGTGGCGTCACCGGTGCCGCGCATGTAGTGGACTCCGCCAATGGTGAGCCGACCGGCATCCGGGAATGCCGGAACCAGCACAACGCCGTCGGTCTTCTCGCCGCTGACCTCTGCCACCGTGGCCGCGATAACGTCCGGCTCCAGGGGGAAGTGGCCGCGGAGGGTGGAGTCGCTGCGGCTGACGAAGCCCACCCGGATGTCTGCCCCCGTGGCTGCGGCCAGAGCGTTGCGGACTACTTCCTCGTTGCGGGCTGCCGCCTCGGCCGGGTCGAGGCTGCGGGTGTTGGTCAGGACGTACACGGCGGGCTTGCCCTGGCCAAAGGCCCAATCGAAGTCCTGGACCTCCCAGCGGGTGAGCACAGGCAGGTCTGCCACGGACTGCGTGCCGGTGGGATCGTCGTCGAGCACTACCAGGACGCGGGGAACCTCCGAATTGGAAGCGGCAAGCGTGCCGGCTACCAGTCCTGCGGGGATCTCGAGGTCTGCCGGATAAGCGGCCAGAACGTCTGCTTCATGCGTCACAGTGCACTCCGTTGTGTAGCGATCCGCGTAGGCGGATCCAGATGTAAAGGTAACTGTAAGATGTCTGACATCTTGCATTTGAATTTTAGTGTGGCACACGGCATACCGACGCGCAAGTACACTTGTCTGACATATCCGCCGCGGGAAGCCGGACGCAGGAATCGGGGGCAGCATGGCAAGGAAATCGCTGGTTGGCGTGGTGGCCGACGAGCTGCTGGACCGCATCATCGAAGGCGAGTTCCCGCCCGGCTCCACCGTCCCGGGCGAGCACGAACTCAGCGCCCGCCACGAGGTCAGCCGCATGACGGTCCGCGAAGCGATGAAGACCCTGCAGGCCCAGCGCATCCTGAGCGTGGAGCGCGGCCGCGGAACATTCGTGAACCCGCTGAGCAGTTGGGCCTCGCTGGAAGCCGTCCTTCGCGCCGCATCCGAGGGCAAGAACGACGCCGATGCCTCCATCCAGCTCATCGAACTCCGCCGGATGCTCGAAACCGGAGCCTGCGAGCTTGCCGCCGGACGGATCGCGGAAGAAGACATCGCCTCCCTCTTCAACTACATTTCGGCGATGAAGGCCGCCCACACCATTAATGACGTCGGCGCGTTCGTGGAAGCAGACCTTGCCTTCCACGACGTCATCCTGCGAGCCTCCGGCAACGTGTTTGTGTCTGTACTGTTTGAGCCGCTGCACCGGGTCCTGGAGAAGCGCAGGACCGAGACCTCCGCCGTTCCTGAAATCCAGGAGCACGCCATCGGCCATCACCAGAACATTGCCGAAGCCCTGCAGTCCCGGGACGCAGTCCGGTCCCGCCAGGCCATGGACGCGCACATGCAGCAGACCCTCGACGACTTGAAGCATCTGGTACTGGAAACCAAGTAGCCCCCGGTCATGCGAAAGCGGCTCCCCTAATTGCCGTTGGCCCTGTTCAACGCTCCGGCAGTCCTACTAGGCTTCAGGGACGGCCCGCAACCGGGAGCATCGACGATCACGAGGAGCGAAGTTGTCCAACCACACGTACAGCATTTCTGAAATTGTCGGCACCTCCACCGAAGGCGTGGACGACGCCGTCCGCAACGGTATTGCCAAGGCGTCCCAGACCCTGCGGAACCTCGACTGGTTCGAGGTCAAGGAAGTCCGCGGTCACCTGGAGGACGGCAAGGTCGCGGACTGGCAGGTCACCATCAAGATCGGCTTCCGCCTGGAAGAGCACTGATCTAAAGCAACCGGCGCGCAGCCGACACTTCTGGAGGTGTTGGCTGCGCGCCGTTTTTGCTTTTGCAGCTGTCCTAGTTTGCGGTGCCGGGGCTGCGCCGCCGCCATACCGTTGGGACGCCGTCGAACGCGGGGAAAACGTGGCCCTCGAAGAAAGACAGGACCGTATGGGGATCAAGGTCCGGGCTCCATAGACCGGAGGCAGGGCAGTGCGAACCGGTGGCAGTGGAGGCGGCGCCGGCGGATGCCTGGCGCTCCTTCAGCAGGGCGATGCGTTTCATCGTTGAGACCATCCTGGGGTGACATAAAGCGGGCAAAGAAGCAGTACTCCCCACCCTAGGAAAGGGTGCGCACCGGACCAATGGGCGGCCGGCCAGAATCCCCTGCTTCTGCTGGACGAATGTACAGTGGCTCACACCCAGCAAGGCAAGTCAGCCCAGTTCGCCGCTTTCCGCCACGACGGCAGCGTCCCGTTCCACGGCAAGGTCCGGCCCCGCACCAAGGCTTCCCAGCAGGGCCAGGGCGTCCGACGACGGCGATCCGGGCCGCGCGGAATACACCCGGAGCGTCTGGTCGGGGTCCTCCGGCAGGACAAGGTTTTCAAAGTTCAGTTCCAGGTCCCCCACCGCAGGATGGTGCAGCCTGACGGTGCCGGCTGCGCGGGTTGCCACCCGGTGCCCGGCCCACCACTGGCGGAAGTGTTCACTGTGGACGGCCAATTCACCCACCAGGTGGTTCGCCTGTGGATCGTTCGGATGCCGGCCCACATCCAGGCGGAGCGATCCGGCGGCTTCGGCCGCCACCGTCTTCCAGTCCCTGAAGAGTTCCCGGGCGGCTGGGTCAAGAATGGTCCAGCGGGTGAGGTTCCGCTCCGCGGGCGGCAGCGCCGAAAAATCGGTGAACAGCAGGAACGCCATCCTGTTGCCGGCAAGGACGTCGTTGCGCCGGCCTAACACCAGGGCGGGCACGTCCCCCACCGCGTCGAGCAGCTGGCGCAGCGCCGGCCGGACGCCTTGGGCCGCACCGGCACCGGGGTCCCGGGGAGCGCTGGCGCAGTTCTCGAGCAGATCCAGCATGTGCGCGTGCTCGCTGCTGTCCAGCCGCAGAGCCCGGGCCACCGCGTCCAGGACGGTGCGGGACGGGTGGATGTTGCGTCCCTGCTCCAGCCGCACGTAGTAGTCGGTGCTGACGCCGGCCAGCCGCGCCACTTCCTCCCGGCGCAGGCCGGGAACCCTGCGGGCGCCCGTGCTGGGCCCCGTCCCGGCGACTTCCGGGGTCAACCGGGACCGCATGGCTTTGAGGAATTTTCCGAACTCGGCACTTTGACCCATGCAGACCATTCTGCCTGCGTTGGGTGCCACGCTCTACAACGAAGGTAGGACTGGCAGTCCTAGGAAAAACAGGAACAGCTTTCCCTGCTGACTTGATAGCGGAAAGTGCATAGGCTCAGGAGTGAGCCGGTGGAAACCGCTTTCTCATTTGTCGAGCAGCCGGCACCGTTTTTCCAGCACCTCATCTTTCAGCCACACCTCCCAGAGAAGGAGCACACCCATGTCAGAGCTGACACTCAACAATGGCGTCACCATTCCGCAGCTTGGCTTCGGCGTTTTCCAGGTCCCGCCGGAAGACACCCAGCGGACCGTGGAGGATGCCTTGGAAGCGGGCTACCGCCACATTGACACCGCTGCGGCTTACCGCAACGAGGCCGGAGTGGGGGCCGCGCTGGCCGCCACCGGAATCGCCCGCGAGGAGATCTTCGTGACCACCAAGCTCCGCAACGGCGAGCAGGGCCGGGCCCAGGAAGCATTCCAGAACAGCCGTAAAGCGCTGGGCCTGGACTTCGTCGACCTCTACCTCATCCACTGGCCTGTCCCGTCGCAGGGGCTCTTTGTCCAGGCCTGGAAGGAGATGGAACGGCTGTACGAAAACAAGGAAATCCGCGCCATTGGTGTCTCCAACTTCCTCTCGGAGCACCTGGACACCCTGCTGGAGTCCGCTGAAACCGTGCCGGCCGTCAACCAGATCGAACTCCACCCCAGCTACCAGCAGGCGGACCTTGCCGCCAAGTGCCGCGGCCGGGGCATTGCCGTCGAGGCCTACAGCCCGCTGGGACAGGGTGGGGACCTCAATGGAAACGCCGTCACGGAAATCGCTGCTGCCCACAACGCCAGCACCGCGCAGGTGGTGCTCGCCTGGCACCTTGCCAACGGAAACATCGTCATTCCCAAGTCAGCCAACCCGGACCGCATCCGCGAGAACTTTGCGGCGTCGTCCCTGACGCTGTCCCAGGACGAACTGGCCGCCATCACGGCGCTGGAATCCGGTGCCCGCATTGGTTCCGATCCCGCAGTCGCCTCCTTTAGCCAGATGTAGGGTCCCGCGGGCTCAACATTCCCTGCAGGCTCCCCCCACCGAAAGGATTTTCCATGCAGTACACCCATCTGGGCCGCTCCGGCCTGAAAGTTTCCCGCCTCTGCCTCGGCACCATGAATTTTGGACCGCAGACGGAGGAAGCGGACGCCCACAGCATCATGGACTCCGCCCATGAGGCCGGGATCAACTTCTTCGACACCGCCAACGTGTACGGCGGTGCGGACCACCGCGGCTGGACCGAGGAAATCATCGGGCGCTGGTTCGCCAAGGGCGGCGAGCGCCGTGAGCACACCGTCCTGGCCACCAAGCTCTATGGCACCATGACGGACCGGCCGAACGAGTCCAAGCTGTCCGCGCTGAACATCCGCAGGGCCCTGGATGCAAGCCTCAAGCGCCTGCAGACCGACTACATCGATGTGTACCAGTTCCACCACATCGACCGCGACACCCCGTGGGACGAAATCTGGCAGGCCATCGAGGTTGCCGTGCAGCAGGGGAAGATCCTGTACTCGGGCAGCAGCAACTTTGCCGGCTGGCACATTGCCCAGGCCCAGGAAGCGGCGCGCCGCCGGAACTACACCGGGCTGGTCAGCGAGCAGTCTATCTACAACCTGTTCCGCCGCGAGCTCGAGCTTGAGGTCATCCCGGCGGCGCAACAGTACGGCCTGGGCCTGATCCCCTGGTCACCGCTGCAGGGCGGCCTGCTGGGCGGCGTGCTGAAGAAGGAACGCGAGGGCGTGCGGCGGACCGAAGGACGGGCCGCCGAAACGCTGAAGAAGCACCAGGACCAGATCCGTCAGTACGAGGACTTCGCGGACGAACTGGGCCACGAACCCGGCGACGTCGCCCTGGCCTGGCTCCTGCACCGGCCCGCCGTCACTGCTCCGATTGTGGGCCCCCGCACCCAGGAACAGCTGGATGCCGCGATCCGCGCCCTGGACGTCTCGCTCGACGAAGACGCCCTCAAGCGCCTGGACGACATCTTCCCCGGGCACCGCACGGCACCGGAAGACTACGCGTGGTAACCCCACTTGCGGCCGATACTGTGGCGCCGAGGAGCATCCTCTTCATCGGCGGCACCGGGGTCATCAGCGCGGCGGCAGCAGAACGCGCCGTCGCGCTGGGCCACCGGCTCACCATCCTGAACCGTGGCCAGTCCACCCGGCCCATCCCGGAGGGCACGGAGGTGCTGCACGCCGACGTCCGCGATGCGGCAGCCGTGCGGGAGGTGCTGGGCAGCAGGGAGTTCGACGCCGTCGCGGACTTCATCTCCTACACCCCGGACCAGGCGCAGACCAGTATGGAATTGTTCCGGGAGCGGACCGGGCAGTACGTCTTCATCAGCTCCGCCTCCGCGTACCAGAAGCCGCCCACGCGGCTGCCCATCCGCGAGTCAACGCCGTTGAAGAACCCCTTCTGGCAGTACTCCCGGGACAAGATCGCGTGCGAGGAGCTGCTCTTCCGGGCCTACCGGGAGGATGACTTTCCGCTGACTGTGATCCGGCCGTCGCACACCTACGACCGCACCAAGATCGCCATGGTGGGTGCATGGACGGACATCCACCGCATGCGCAACGGCCTTCCGGTCATGGTGCACGGTGACGGTACCTCGCTGTGGACACTGACGCACAGCAAGGATTTCGCCAAGGCGTTCGTCGGGCTGCTCGGCCGGCCGCAGGCGGTGGGCGAGAGCTACACCATCACCTCGGATGAGTACCTGCCCTGGAACCAGATCTACCAGCTGTTCGCCCGGGCAGCAGGGGTCCGGGAACCGGAACTGGTGCATGTGGCGTCCGAAACCATCGCCGCCCATGATGATGAACTGGGTTCCAACCTCCTGGGCGACCGCTCCCACTCGGTGGTCTTTGACAACGCCAAGATCAAATCGCTGGTCCCGGACTTCACGGCCACCATCCCTTTCGCGGACGGCGCCCGGGAGATCGTTCAGTGGTACGACAGCCACCCGGAACTGCAGCAGGTGAACGAGGCCTACATGCAGCTCTCCGACAAGCTGACCGGCTGGGCACGCCAGGGAGCCTGAGCCCACGTCCACCGTCAACTGCCCTGCCTCCGTCCGGAGGCAGGGCAGTTGCGCAGGGGCGGCTGTGCTACATTTCGGCGCATGACTTCGCCCCCTTCCAGCCAGCCCGACGACGGGCATCCCGCCGACGGGCCTGTCGCGGCAGCCATCGGACTCCTGGCGAAGCAGGGCTTCGATGCAACGTCCGTCGAGGAGCTCGCCGAGGCCTCGGGAATGAGCCGCAGCACGTTCTTCCGCAGGTTCGGGTCCAAGGAGGACGTGGTCTTTGCCGACCATGAGCGGATCCTGCGCCAGGTCAATGACCGGCTGGTCGAATCAAGGCTTGAGCCGCCCGCCGCCGTTGCGGACGCCGCCATGCTGGTCTTTGAGCACCACCTGCGGAACCCGGCAACGTCCCGCGCCCGGTACGGACTCCTGCAGGCAGTCCCGGCCCTCCGCGACCGGGAGCTGGTCACCTCCCACCGGTACGAGCGGGCATTCCTCCAGTTCCTCAATGACACGCTGCCCGGAAAGGGCCGGCACGAGTACAAGGCCGTCGCCTTCGCCGCGGCCGTGGTGGCCGTGCACAACGCCTTCCTCCGCCAGTGGCTGCGCACCACACCCAAGGCCGGGGACACCGCTGCGGCAGATCGGAAAAGGGCAGCCGCCCTGGCCGCCGAGCTCCAGTCCCTGGCGGAAACGTTCCGGCCTGCGCTCCTCGGTTCCCCAGCCCCCTCCCAACCGGCCCCGACCGTCGTCGTGACCGTCCTTCCCGGCACCGCCGACAGGGAAGCAATCGCCCAGGCGGTCCGGGACGCCCTCCCCTAGCATCCCAACCCAACTTGGAACGCAGTTTCTTGACGTGGAACTTAGTTTCATTGCATCCTTGTTTCGTGTGGCGCAAGCCACACGGCCCCGGCAGTCCCGCCGCCGCTGATTCAAAAGGATGCAGATACATGACGACGACGTCCCCCACCCGAGTGCCCGCCCGCACCGAAAGTCCCACCAGCTTTCCTGCCGGCACCGTGGAGCCGGACTACCTCCTCACTGAGGCGCTGGGCACGGACCCGGCCTCCGTCCTGGCAGGCATCGGTGCCGAGGACCGGGCGTACTGGGACCGCGCCCGCAACTTTGTCCAGGATGAGGTCCTCCCCGTCATCGATGGCTACTGGGAACGCGGCGAGTACCCCCTGCACCTCCTCCGGCGCCTCGGCGAACTGGACCTCCTGCGCGACGGCATAGCGGTGGAGGGCTATGCACCCATGAGCAGTATGGCCGCCGGACTGGTGAACATGGAGGTCAGCCGAGGCGACGGCTCCGTGGCAACGATGATCGCGGTCCAGGGCGGCCTGGCCCTGCGGTCAGTCGCGGAATGCGGTTCCCCGGAGCAGAAGGAGCGCTGGCTCCCGACGATCGCAGGCGGTGCCGCATACGCAGCCTTCGCCCTCACCGAGCCCACGCACGGATCCGACTCGGTTGCCCTCGAGACCACGGCTACCCGCACCGAGGGGGGTTTCCTGCTCAACGGTGAAAAGAAGTGGATCGGCAACGGCTCCGTAGGCGGCGTCAGCATCGTGTGGGCCCGGGGCGAGGACGGCCAGGTCCATGGCTACCTGGTTCCGCAGGACTCCCCCGGCTACACCGCCACCAAAATCGAAGGCAAGCTGGCCCTCCGCGCCATCTGGCAGGCCCACATCCGGCTGGAAGACGTCTTCGTCCCCGACGAAAATGTCCTGCCGGGCGCCCGCACCTTCAAGGACACAGCCCGTGTCCTGTTGGCGACCCGGCTGGGCGTTGCCTGGTCCGCCGTCGGGCATGCCACCGCCTGCTACGAAACGGCCGTCCAGTATGCCAAGCAGCGCAAGCAGTTCGGCCGGCCCCTGGCCGCCTCCCAGATCGTGCAGGAACGGCTGGCCCGGATGCTCAGCGAACTGGCCACCATGCAGCTGATGGTGGTGCAAATGACCCGGCTCGATGAAGCCGGGACGCTCACCCCTGAGCAGGCGTCCCTGGCAAAGTACACCTGCACCCGAACTGCCCGCGGCATCGCTTCGAACGCACGCGACCTGCTGGGCGGCAACGGCATCCTGCTGGAAAACCGCGTGGCCCGGCATCTCGCCGATATTGAAGCCATCCACACCTACGAAGGCACCGAAACCATGCAGGCCCTCATCATCGGCCGCGGCATCACCGGTACCTCCGCCTTCGCGTAACTCCGCCCAACACCTCCGAAAGGAACGTTCTTGAACCAGAACGCCAACATCCCCGTCATCCTGGGCGGCGCCCGCACCCCGTTCGGCAAGTTCCGCGGCGGCCTCACCCCCTTCTCCTCCAGCGACCTCGGCGCCCACGCAATCCGGGCCGCCCTGGAACGGACAGGAGTGGCGCCGGAGCAGATCGGTGCCGTCATCGTGGGGCAGGTGATCCAGGCCGGCGCCGGCCAGGGCCCCGCACGGCAGGCCAGCCTGGCCGCGGGAATCGGCTGGGACGTCCCCACCATCACCATCAACAAGCTTTGCCTGTCGGGTCTGACGGCCGTCATCGACGCCGCCAGGATGATCCGCACCGGGGAAGCGGACTTCATTGTCGCCGCAGGCCAGGAGTCCATGACCAATGCACCACACCTGGTACCGGGGCTCCGTGCGGGCGTGGTCATCGGTGACGCCCCAATGCTGGACTCCCTCAACCACGACGGGCTGCAGGACCCGGTGAGCAAGAAGCTCATGGGTGAGGCCACCGACGCCGGAAACGCCGAACGCGGCATCACGCGCGAAGAGCAGGACGCCGTCGCGGCCCGCTCCCACCAGCGTGCCGAGGCCGCCCGCGCCGCCGGGATCATGGCGGAGGAGATCGCGCCGATCGAGATACCGCAGCGCAAGGGACCCGCCGTGACCCTTGAGCACGACGAGGGCATCCGTCCGGACACCACAGCGGAATCCCTGGCCCAGCTCCGCCCGGCGTTCTCCAAGGCGGAGACCGCCACCATTACCGCTGGTTCGTCGTCGCCCCTGTCCGATGGCGCGGCCGCCCTGGTCATCGCCAACAAGGCGGCAGCCGAAGCCGCAGGCCTGGAATGGATCGCCGAGATTGGCGCCCACGGCCAGACCGCCGGACCTGACGGATCTTTGCACTCCCAGCCCGCCCGGGCCATCGAGCGCGCGCTCAAGGTCCAGGGACTCTCCGTCCAGGACCTGGACCTGGTGGAAATCAACGAAGCGTTCGCTTCCGTCCTCATCCAGTCCGCCAACGACCTCGGCATTGATACCGAGGCCGTGAACGCTGAAGGTGGTGCCATCGCCCTGGGCCACCCTGTGGGAGCGTCGGGGGCACGCCTGGTGCTGCACCAGGCGCTGGCCCTGAAGCGCCGCGGCGGCGGCACTGGCGTCGTGGCACTCTGTGGCGGCGGCGGCCAGGGCGACGCCCTGATCCTCTCAGCGTGACCCAACCCAACGAAGAAGCAGGCCATGACCAACACCAACTCCGCTGACGGCTTCGCCACCATCTCGGTGGCAGCCGTGCTGTCTGAATCAGCCAAAAGGACTCCGGACAACATCGCGCTGGTAGTCGGCGAGGACCAGGTCAGCTACGGCGACCTCTGGCGCCAGACCCGCGCCTATGCCGGCGCACTGCGGGCGCGCGGTATCGGCCCGGGAGACGCCGTCGCCGTCCTGATCCCCAACGTCCCCGACTTCGCCCGGGTGTACTACGCCGTCCTGTCGCTCGGTGCCATTGTTGTGCCCGTGCATGCCCTGCTCAAGGCCCGCGAAATCGAGTACGTCCTGCAGGACAGCGGCGCCAAACTGCTGATCTGCGCCGCACCGCTGCTGGGCGAGGGTGCGGCGGGTGCCTCGGCCAGCGGCACCGACGTGCTGACCGTGATGGCTTCCGACGACGGCGGGTTCCCCCGGCTGGAAGCGGAAGCTGCGGCGGCGGAACCGATCCAGACATACGAACCGTGCCGCCCCTCGGACACGGCCACCATCCTTTACACGTCAGGCACCACCGGCAAACCGAAAGGCGCACTCGGCACCCACTTTGCCTTGGTGGAACAGACCAGCACCCTGCTGACCAGCGTGATGGATTTCCGGCCCGGCGATGTCCTGTTCGGCGGGCTGCCACTCTTCCACACCTTCGGCCAGACCGTGGTCCTCAACACGGGGCTGCGCGCCGGCGCCACCATCGTCCTGATGCCGCGGTTCGCCGGCCCGGACGCCCTGAAGCTGCTGGCCAAGCACAACGTCAACATCTTCATCGGCGTGCCCACCATGTACGTGGCGCTCCTGGAAGCCGCCAAGACCGTACCCGACCGGCCCGCTGCCCTGCGTTACGGCATCTCCGGCGGCGCGGCCCTGCCGCTTGCCGTCCTGGACAAGTTCCGCGACGTCTACGGGGTGGAGATCCACGAAGGCTATGGGCTGACGGAGACCTCGCCGGTTGCCGCCTTCAACCACGTGGGCACGGCACCCCGGCCGGGCACCATCGGGATCCCGATCTGGGGCGTTGACATCGAGATCGCCCGGCCCGAGGTGACGGAGCGGATCGAGCTGCTTCCCAACGGGGAGTTGGGCGAGCTGGTCATACGCGGCCACCTGCTGATGAAGGGCTACCTGAACCGGCCCGAAGCAACGGCGGAGGCCGTGGTGGACGGCTGGTTCCGCAGCGGGGACCTTGGGACAAAGGACGACGACGGCTACCTCACCATCGTGGACCGCAAGAAGGACATGATCATCCGGAACGGCTACAACGTCTACCCCCGGGAAGTGGAGGAGGTCATCCTGACCCACCCCGCCGTGGTCAGTGCCGCCGTGTACGGGATCCCGGATGACGTCCACGGGCAGGAAATCGCGGCAGCCATCGTACTGGACGCCGGAACCAGCGTGACCGAGGCCGAATTGATCGACTTCACCAGCGCGCAGCTGGCCGCCTACAAGTACCCGCGGGTGGTCCGGATCCTCTCCGAACTCCCCCTGGGGCCAAGCGGAAAGATCCTCAAGCGCAAGCTGGCCGAAGACCTCGTTCAGTAAGTACGGCACCGGCAAGTACGGCCCCGGCCGGCCGGTGCCCGGCAAGGGCAGGCCTGGCGCAGCCTTGGGGGCATCTCGCGGGCGGTGCGGGCCGCTGGGCAGGTGTGTCATGGAGATTGGTGCTTGGTTGAAGGGCCTGCCGCTGAAGCAGCAGGCCCTTCGCGCTTCTACAACGTTCTAAATACCCTCTCCGAGCTCGGAAAACAAGGCTTCCCCTACCCCTTCCCCCGCGGCTAGATTGCTGGGGAAGCGTTTTCCGGTCTCAAAATTGAAAGGATTCACCGATGAATCCCCGAACCCTCCCCCTTCGCCTGCTCTCCGTCGGCGCAGCCGGCCTGGCACTCACGGTGGGCTGCCTCGCGGCCCCGGCATCCGCCGTCGAACCCTCCCCCAGGCCGGGCAGCCCCGGCGTCCAACTGGACCATCTGGACCGCGGACTGGTGGCCGCCGGGACCTCCGAGGGCGTGTTCCTCAGCTGGCGGCTGCTGGGCAACGAGGCCACCGGATCTTCCGCCACCGGCCTAACCGGCACCGACTTCAACGTCTACCGGGACGGCCAAAAACTGGCCACCGTCACGGACAGCACCAACTTCCTGGACCGGGCCGGAACCGCAGGATCGGCCTACCAGGTGCGGGCCGTCGTCGGCGGCGTTGAGGTGGACCGGAGCGCCGGCACCACGCCGTGGGGCAGCAACTTCAAGGACATCCCGCTCAGGAAGCCGGCCGACGGCGTCACCCCGGCCGGCCAGGCCTACACCTATTTCGCCAACGACACCTCGGTGGGGGACGTGGACGGCGACGGGCAGTATGAATTCATCGTCAAATGGGACCCGAACAACTCCAAGGACGTCTCGCAGGTGGGCTACACGGGCAACACCTACGTCGACACCTACAAAGCGGACGGGACGCTCCTCAGCCGCATCGACCTGGGCGTCAACATCCGCTCGGGCGCGCACTACACCCAGCTGCTGGTGAACGACTTTGACGGCGACGGCCGGGCAGAGATGATGATGAAGACGGCCCCGGGGACCAAGAGCACCAGCTTCAACGCGGACGGCAGCGTGGCGGCCAGCTCGTTCATCTCCCTGCTCCAGTCCGATATCGACGCCGGGTACTCCAACACCGATGACTACCGCATGAGCGCGGCGGATTACTACCGGCACATGGTGAAAACGTTCCAGGGCTGGACCGAGCACCCGGAGGTCAAGGCGGGCCGCTGGCCGGCAACCCTGGAGGAAGCCTTCGGAATCGCCCCGCAGTACAAGTACCCGCTCTCCCAGGCTGATGCGGAAAAACTCACCGACTACTTCATGGACGTCTACGCCCCGTCCCGCAGCGCACGCAACAACCTGCGTGCATTTGAGGGCTTCATCGTGTCGGGTCCGGAATACCTGACGGTTTTCGAAGGCGCCACGGGCAAGGAACTGAAGACGGTGGCCTACACCCCGGGACGGACGGACGACGGCCTGATGTGGGGCGACTACGCCATGGCGCGGATAGAGCCGGGGAACCGCGTGGACCGGTTCCTGGCCGGCGTCGCCTACCTGGACGGCAAGAAACCGGCGGCGGTCTTCGCCCGCGGCTACTACACCCGCACCACTCTCGCCACCTACACCTGGGACGGAACAAACCTTTCGCCCGTTTGGCACGTGGACTCGGGCTGGACGCCCATGACCAACCCGTTCAACGACTCCCCGCACGGCCGTGATGGAACGGACCCCACCTACGGGAAGCTCACCACGCAGGGCTTCCACTCCCTGAGTGCCTCGGACGTGGACGGCGACGGCAAGCAGGAGATTGTGTACGGGTCTGCAACGCTCGACGACGACGGCTCGGTTTTGTACACATCCTTCGACACCCTGCCGACGGGCAGTGCCGCTCCCGGCGAAGAGGCGCGCCTGGGCCACGGCGACGCCATGCATGTCACCGACATCGATCCCAACCGGCCCGGAAAGGAAATCTTCACCGTCCACGAAGGAGCGGCATACGCCCCTTACGGCTACGCTATGCGGGATGCCGCCACCGGCGAGGTGCTGTTCGGCGCGTACTCAGGCAAGGACACCGGACGCGGCATGATCGGCGATGTGGATCCGTCTGTTCCGGGCATTGAGAACTGGGCCATCGGCATGCAGTCCGCGGACGGCCGTAAGCTTTCCAGCAGCGCACCGGGAACCAACATGAGCATCAAGTGGGCCGCGGACATGACCACGCAGATCATCAACGGCTCGGGAGACCAGACACCCACCATCGATGACTGGAAGCGCGGCCGGCTGCTCACGGCCGACGGCACCCGGACCAACAACAGCACCAAGGGAACCCCCAGCCTGGTGGCCGACATCCTGGGCGACTGGCGCGAGGAAATGGTGGTCCGCACCGCTGACAGCTCCGCCTTGCGGATTTTCATGAGCACCGAAGTGACCAGCCACAAGCTCTACACGCTCATGCACGATCCGCAGTACAGGGCCGAGGTTGCCCGGCAGAACACGGCCTATAACCAGCCGGCCTACACCGACTTCTACTTCGCGTCCGACATGAAGTTTGGCAACGTCCCGCTGCGTGCTGCCTGGCTTCCGGGCAGCATCAAGGCCCTGCAGGACATCCTGGCGGATCTGAGGGATTCGGGGGACGTTTCCGGACCGGTGGCCAGCCAGCTTGCCGCAAGCATCCAGCAGGCGGCAAAGGCGGTCCAGGACGGCGACCCGGCCAAGGCGGGGCAGGCCGTGCAGCGGTTCGCGGACTTCCTTGCCCAGCAAAAGAAGCCGGATACGGTATCAAGTACGGCCCGGGTGGCGCTGGAGTACAACGCCGGCAATATCCTCCGGGCATTCTCGAATAGCGGGCACTGAGAGCCGGAACGGACGATGGAGGGGAGACTGATGGCATGACACTTGCACCGCTCATAGAACTCAATGACGGCAACAGGATTCCACAGCTGGGGCTTGGCACCTGGCCGCTGGACGACGAACAGGTGGCAGCCGCCGTCGTACAAGCCGTGGAAGCCGGGTACCGGCACATCGATACCGCCGTGAAGTACGGCAACGAACGGGGTGTTGGCAACGGCATCCGCGCCAGCGGCGTGGACCGCAGCGAGCTGTTCATCACCACCAAGCTGGACGGCGAATTCCAAGGCCACGACCGTGCTGTTACCGGCCTGGAGGGATCGCTGAAGCGTCTGGGGCTTGATTATGTGGACCTACTGCTGATCCACTGGCCACTCCCCGGCCGGGACCAGTACGTTTCCACCTGGCAGACGTTTGAACGGCTGCAGGCAGAGGGGAAGGTCCGGTCCATCGGGGTGTCCAACTTCAAGCCCGCCCACCTTGAGCGGCTGATGGCGGAGACCGATGTGGTGCCGGCGGTGAACCAGATCCAGCTCAGCCCCGCAATCACCCGGACTGCTGAGCGGGAATTCCATGCCCGGCATGGGATAGTTACTGAGTCCTACAGTCCGCTGGGCGGTTCGGGAGCAGGTTTGCTGAGTGCTCCCGTCCTTTCCCAACTGGCTGAAAAGCATGGAAAAACACCTGGCCAACTGGTCCTCCGGTGGCACATACAAAACGGATTGGTAACGATTCCCAAGTCGGCTTCCCCGGAGCGTATGGCCGAGAACCTGGACGTGTTCGATTTCGCCCTGGATCCGCAGGATCTAGCGGAACTTTCGGTCCTGGACGAGGGCCCCGGAGCGGGCAACGACTCGGACAAAACGGGGCATTAAACTCGGCCTGAACAGCACTTTTTTCCTAAAACGGGGTTGGCAAACAGATAGTAAGCATGATTACTATTGAGCCAGAAGGACGAAGTGCCTCCCGAACATGGGGGCCTCCTTTACTTAGGAAGAGAGCGACAAATGGGATTTATTGCATTTCTGATTCTCGGACTTATCGCCGGCGCGATTGCCAAGGCAATCCTTCCGGGACGTCAGGGTGGCGGCTGGATCATCACCATGGTGCTGGGCGTCGTTGGCGCACTGCTCGGTGGCTGGATCGGTAGCGCCCTGTTCGGCGGCGGACTGCAGGAGTTCTTCTCGCTGCAGACCTGGCTGCTGGCGATTGTTGGCTCGCTGATCGTTCTTGCGATCTACGGCATGGTCACTAAGCGCGGCGCACGCGGCTAATAACCGCGCACGCCAGGAAGCCGGCCTGGGGACACTATCCCCAGGCCGGCTTTCACTTTCTCCAGCCGGGGGCGTCACCGCTCCCCGCCAGATTGACAACCTTCTCGCAGAGCAGGAGTTCAACGTGAAAAACAAGCTTCTTCTGGGTGTAGGCGTTGCCGTCGGCTACGTCCTCGGCTCGCGGTCGGGCCGTGCTGCTTACGACAAGCTGAAGGCCCGTGCGGCCGGCATCTGGGACAGCAAGCCGGTACAGGACAAAGTTTCCGTAGCTACGGAGGCCATCAAGGAAAAGGCGCCTGAAGTGGCGGACCAGCTGGGCGAAGCCGCACGCAGGGCAGGGACCGTGCTTGGTTCTGCCGTGCACCGGGATGGCTCGTCCAACGGCGGCCAGGCTTCCGCAGCGGCCGGCACCGCCACTGGCACCTCTACAACCAGCGAGGGCGGCCTTGGCGAAGACCACATTCCCGCACACAGCACCCACCCGGAAACCACCAACCTTGGTACCTCCGATGGGACCGGTGCAAAGTCCTGATTCCCGTTTCATTACGCGGTCACTGCCGCGTGACATGGGACTGAGCGGGCTTTGTGCTACAACTGAATCGCCTTGCCGGCCGTCGCGATCCTTGGGGGACGCGGCGGCCGGCAGTGTTTAAAGAGGCCGCTTCCCGGAGAAAATCGGCAGCAGTGCCCTGGCGTCACTCATTGCTGGCCCAGCTTTTCCACATAGGGGTTTTGGGGTCTCTTGATTGTCAGTGGTGACTGGCAGGGTTGGGTTATGGAGGCTGTTGGGGAAGATTTTGGGAGGGCGTACGACGCCGGCAGTTGGCTGCCGCGCCCGGCCCGCCTTCACCCGGTCCCCAGTGGGGATCCTTTGACAGGTCCTTTGCAGGCATCGGCCTCGGGGCCCGGTGGGCAGGACGTGTTGGACGGGCTGGCCGCACAGCTGGCGGCCGCCGCCCTGGCCGTCCCGGACCTGCTGGCAACGGCCTCTTATGTCGAGGCTGCCGATTATGCCGCCCGGATCGAGGGCCTGGCCCGCTCCATGGAATACCTCCAACTCCTGGCCGCGGGGGCCGTCGACCGGACCCGCACCCAGGCCATCAAGGACGCCGCTACAGCCAAGACCCGCCCAGCCCGAACCCGCCCAGACTCGTCCTCCGCGACCCGGGCCACGGACTGGATCACCGGGTGGAACGCCAACGGCATCGAAACCTTCCACACCACCCCCAGCACCGGCGCCTTGGACCACGCCAGCACAGCGTGCGTGACCGGGACTTTTACCGGGACCGGCGCGGTGAGCGAGACCGACGCCAACTGGCCCGGGTCGCCCTCCACACGAGGCCTGATGCGCCCCGTGGTGGTGTCCCCGGCCGATGACGGGTGCCGGAACACCGCCGAGTTCCTCCGCCTGCGCCTGCAGATCCCCATCCGCGAAGCCCGCCGCCGCCTCACCCTCGCCCAGCACGTCCTGCCCGCCACCACCATCGCAGGCGAACCACTCCCACCAACCCGGCCACACCTCGCCGCCGCCCTCACCCCCACACCCCGGACCACAGTTGAAGGTGACACCACCGAAAACGCCCAGGACCCGGCGGTGTCCTCACACGCAGCGACCATCATCACCGCCACCCTCGACCGGCTCCAACACCACACCACACAAGAAACCCTCGACACGATCGAACACCACCTCACCAAAGCCGCCACCAGCTGCGACCCCGACTTCCTCACCCGCCTGGCCCAACGCTGGATGGACACCATCGACGCCGACGGCACCGAACCCACCGAAGAAGCCCTCCGCCACACCCAAGGCGCCTTCATCCGCAAACCCCGCCACGGCCTGCACCGCGTCGAAATCTTCGCCACCACCGACCAATACGAACACCTCCTCACCGTCATGAACACCGCCACCAACCCCCGCACCACCACCCCCAACACCGCAACCAACAACACCGACACCGGCAACGGCAACGGCACGGGCACGGGCGGCGGCAGCGGAGGGAGAGGTACCGGCACGGGCGGCGGCAGCGGCAACGGCAACGGCAACGGAGACAGCACACCGGCAGGCAACGCCACCGAGCACACCGCCCTGCCGGACCTGGACCGGCGCACCCGCGCCCAAAAACAACTCGACGGCCTCGTCACCGCCGCCAAAGCCGCCCTCACCACCAACACCCTGCCCACCACCGGCGGCAACCGACCCCAAATCATCGCCACCATCCACTACCAAGACCTCTTCCCCCACACCACCGGCACCACATCCGGGAAAACAGAACCAGGATCAGAGGCCCGAACGCACTCACAAGCGGAACCGGAAACGGCCCCGGAAGCCCAGGCAGGGACCTCCACCGGGACCGGAGCATTCATGTTCACCGGGCCCGTCGCCGCCACCACCCTGCGCAAAACCGCCTGCGACGCCGACATCATCCCCACACTCCTCGGCACCAACGGCGAAATCCTCGACCTCGGCCGCAGAACCCGCCTCTTCACCCCCGCCCAACGCCTCGCCCTCACCGCAAGAGACCAAGGCTGCGCCTTCCCCAACTGCACCATCCCCGCCCCCTGGTGCGAAGCACACCACATCACCTACTGGTCAAACGGCGGACCCACCACCACCAACAACGGCGTCCTGCTCTGCAGCCACCACCACCACCTCATCCACAAAGAACAATGGAAAATCACCACCACCCACGGCACACCCACCTTCATCCCCCCACCCCACCTCGACCCCACCCAAACACCCCAACAAAACCACTACTTCAAACCACCCCCACCACCCCACCCACGGGAATGAAAAGTGAGGTGCCCGCAAAACGTCGACAGCCAATCAGGCGGTTTGTGCGGCTGGACCATGCCGTTGATAAGCAGCCGTTCGCGCTCCACGGTGGTTGTTGTCGCCGGAGGTCGTGTGCCGGTATAGAGGGTTATCCGTCCTGGAGGATCGACACCGATGGCCGGTGTGAGAAGTTGGTTGTCCGCCCACCTGCGCTTAACCGGTTGTCCGTCTGAGGCAGAACCGCAAAAGGGAAAGCTGATGGCGTTTGGTATTGGACGGTCCCAGTCCCGGGCTGAGCTCGAAAGTTTCTGTCTGGGGCCTGAGCTGGAGCGGAGGGGACTCTAACGCCGCATACTCTCCGGAATCAGGCGCCCGATAACCACGGTCCCATCAAGTTCTTCCGACCGTACCGTCCAGACAACGAACCCCGCTGCGCACAGGATTTCCGAGGTGCCGACGGACTGCCGCTCGCTGGTTTCGATGAGCACGTGACCACCCGGAGCCAGCCACTGCCCACCTTCCACGGCAATCCGTCGGTGGAAGTCCAGGCCGTCGGGACCGCCGTCCAGCGAAACGGCAGGTTCGTGCATGCGTGCTTCCAACGGCATGGTACGGATGGCTTCAGTGGGCACGTAGGGAGCGTTAACTGCGAGCACCCGGATCCGACCGCGTAGTACGGGCGGGAGTGCTCCGAACAAGTCGCCCGCGTGCACGGCTCCGCCCAACGGCTCAAGGTTCTGCCGCGCGCACCGCACGGCTGCGGGTTCGATGTCTGCGGCGTGGAGTTCCACCCGCGGGGCCTGGCGAAGGATTGCCGCTCCCACGGCACCCGAACCACAGCAAAGGTCGACCACGACCGGCGGCATCGGCCGCATCGGCAGGGCCGGCATGGCATCCTCCTGCAGGACAGCCACGGCCTCTCCAACCAGCAGCTCAGTGCGGCGCCGCGGCACGAAGACGCTAGGCTCAACCAGGACCCGGCCGCCTGCGAACTCTGCCCAGCCCAGGATGTGTTCCAGGGGAACCCCGTTTATCCGGCTTTTGATATTCCGGAAAAGCTCCGCGGGGCTGGTGGCTTCTGCAAGCAGGAGCGCGGCTTCCTCCTCGGCGAAAACGCAGCCCGCAGACCGCAGCAGGGAGACGATCCGGCCGACGCCACGTGCCCCGGGTGCGTCGGGCCTGTCGGGATCAACCCGTGAGACGCCATCAATCCCTGATTCACGAGGAGGTAGGACACCACCCTCCTGGAAGCCAGCGGGCGCTTCCATTCCGGCTAGGCCCGGTTCTCCGTACAGCGCCTGGACAAGGCATTCGACACTGATACAGGCGTCAACACGCCACCTCCTTCTGCCGCTGCCGGAAATCCCATGCTAATCGGCGGCCCGGCACTCCGGAATAGCAGCAGCTGTTGGCAGGATAGGACCATGACCACCGACGCAGCCAACAGCAACGCAGGCAGCAACATCATTTGGATCGGCGCGTACACCCCCGACGGCGGCGGCCGGGCCGAAGGCATCGGTGCCGCCCGCGAGCACCAGGACGGAAGCCTCGAATGGTTGGGGACGGCAGTCGAGGCCGAGTCACCGTCGTTTGTGGCCGTCCATCTCACACTGCCCGTGGTGTATGCGGCGGCCGAGCAGCGCAAGAAGGTCCAGGCATACCGGCGCCTGGGGGACTTTGGCCTGGAAATACACGGGGAAGGACAGCCTGCGGGTGAGGCCACCTGCCACGTTGCCGTCGACCCGGGCGGCCGCTTCGTCACCGCGACGTGCTGGGGTGACGGGCAGGTCCTCCTCTACGAGTTGGATGCCGACGGCGGGATGACCGGACGGTTTCCTGCCGCACCGTCGGTTGATCCCCACGGCAGCCTTTCTCCCGACAACCCGCGGCAAAGCCGTGCCCACGCCAGCCTGATGCTCAGCGACGGCCGCGTCATGACCACGGACCTGGGCCACGACACCCTGCGCATCTGGAACTATGAACCGGGAACCGGACTGGTAGCCGACCACGAGGTAGTCCTCCCCCACGGCAGTGGCCCTCGGCACATGGTGGAGCACCCCACCGGTAACGTGTTCATCGTGTCGGAATACTCCGTGGAGGTCTTCGTGGTGCGACCCGAAGCGGGCACCTACGAGCTGGTCTTCCGTGGACCCGCGACGGCGGGCGGAAGCCAGGACGGCGACTCCGCGGCCGAAATCTGCCTTGGCGCGCAGGGAAACTTCGCGTATGCCGGCGTCAGGGGCTCAAACATCATCAGCGTCCTGGAAGTAGCAGCGGGCGCCAGCGAACTGATCCCCGTCAAGGACATAGACAGCGGCGGGGATTGGCCGCGGCACCATCTGGTCCGGGGAAACTGGCTGCACGTGGCCCACGAACGGTCGGACAACATCGCCACCTTCGAACTGGACCCTGTCACGGGCCTCCCCGGCCCGATGCTGCACAACCTGCCTACCCCCTCACCGACGGCCCTGGAACCTGCCACCTGAACCAGGCATCACGCCAGCGCAGACACCTTCCCTAAACACTGGAGTAATCCAGTGCAAGCGCTTACAGTTGTGACTTGGTTCACAGAACAGCATGCTGTCCTTCGAACCCTCCTGCCGCATCCCCATGTCAACGGCAAGCCTGTACAGCAGCGCTGCTTCCCAGGAAGGTCTCACCCTTGTTATTCCGCACCCCTCCGGGCGCGCCCCCACGCGCCCAACTGCCGGCAAAGCCCGCAGGACCACAACCCGTCCCCGGCCGGCGAACCCTCGGCCGTACCACCGCCGTCCGATCGGCAGCCGGCCTCCTGGCAGCCGCCGTCGCACTCTCCGCTGCAGTCCTCCCGGCCCATGCCGCGCCAGGCCCGAACGGCCCCGGCTCCGACAGCGCCGGCACAAAAGACAACAGGTCCGGGTCCGGCCTCCACTCGCTCCGCGGCCCGGTAACTGACGAGAACTTCTACTTCGTCATGGCGGACCGGTTCAGCAACGGCAGCACCGCCAACGACCAGGGCGGCCTTGGCCCCGACCCCATGGTTTCAGGCTTCGACCCCACCAAGAAGGGCTTCTACAACGGCGGTGACCTGGCCGGCCTGCGCAGCAAGATCGACTACATCCAGGGCCTCGGCACCACGTCGATCTGGCTGACCCCCAGCTTCAAGAACAAGGCAGTCCAGCCGGAGGACAAGTCGGCCGGCTACCACGGCTACTGGGTCACCGACTTCACCCAAATCGATCCGCACCTTGGCACCAATGACGAACTCAAGGGCCTAATTGACGAGGCCCATGCCCGCGGCATGAAGGTGTACTTCGACATCATCACCAACCACACAGCGGACGTTATCGGCTACCAGGAAGGCGACCGCAAGGGCTACGTGTCAAAGGACGCCGTCCCCTACAAGACGGCCTCCGGCGAAGCGTTCGACGACCGCGACTATGCCGGCACCGGAACCTTCCCGAAGCTGGACGCGAACACCTCATTCCCCTACAAGCCGGTCCTGGCCCCCGGAGAAGAAAACCTCAAGGTTCCCGCCTGGCTGAACGACCCCACGCTCTACCACAACCGCGGCGACACCACCTTCACTGGCGAGGACTCCATGTACGGGGACTTCTACGGCCTGGACGACCTCTTCACCGAGAACCCGAAAGTGGTGCACGGCATGGAGGACATCTACAAGTCCTGGATCGGCGACTTCGGCGTGGACGGTTTCCGGATCGACACCATGAAGCATGTCAACAACGAGTTCTGGCAGGAATTCGGCCCCAATGTCCTCAGCTACGCCAAGGAACACGGCAAGGACGAATTCTTCATGTTCGGCGAGGTCTTCGACACCAGCAAGAGCTTCACCTCGCAGTTCACCACCCGCAACAAGATGCAGGCGGTCCTGGACTTCCCCTTCCAGGACGCCGCCCGCAACTTCGCCTCCAAGAGCCAGGACGCCCGGGCGCTGCAGACCTTCTTCGCGGGTGATGACTGGTATACCGACGCCGACTCCAACGTTTACGAGCTGCCCACCTTCCTGGGCAACCACGACATGGGCCGCATCGGCAGCTTCATTGCCCAGGACAACCCTGCCGCCACCGATGCCGAGAAGGTGGCCCGGGATGAACTGGCCCACGAGCTGATGTACTTCTCCCGCGGCAACCCGGTGGTCTACTACGGCGACGAGCAGGGCTTCACCGGACCGGGCGGCGACCAGGACGCGCGTCAGACCCTCTTCGCCAGCAAGGTGCCCGAGTACCTTGACGACGACCTGCTGGGCACGGACGCCACCCACGCCACCGACAACTTCAACCCGGGCCACCCCCTGTATGCCAAGATCAAGGAGCTGGCTACCCTCACCAAGGAGCACCCGGCACTGCGCAACGGCGCCCACCAGCACCGCTACGCCTCAGACGGGCCGGGCATTTACGCCTTCTCCCGCACCGACGCGCAGGACCAGCGCGAATACGTGGTGGCCCTGAACAACAGCGCCCAGCCGCAGACGGCGCAGGTTCCCACCTACATCGCCAAGCGCAGCTACACCCGCATCTATGGCCAGGGCGCAGACGAGGTGAAGACGTCAGACGACACCAAACTGGCCGTCACCGTGCCGCCGCTCTCCGCCGTCGTCTACGAATCCTCCGGCCGGATCCCGCACTCCAAAGCAGCCCCCGCCGTCGCCCTGCAGCAGCCGGCCGCCGCCCAGGGTGACAACGGGCGCATCAACGTGACGGCCGACGTCGACGGTACTTCGTTCTACGAGGTCACCTTTGAAGCAAGGACGGCAGGCGGACAGTGGCAGCAGATCGGTACCGACGACACCGCGCCGTACCAGGTCTTCCACGACGTGGCGGCACTGGACGCAGGCACTCCGCTGGAGTACCGCGCCACCGTGCTGGACAACGGCGGGCATACTGCCACGAGCCAGAGCCAATCGGCAAGCGTCCCGGCGCCCGTCCTGACCCTGCAGAAGCCCACCGAGGGCAGCAGCGTGGAGGGCAAGGTCGAGCTGAGCGCCACCGCCGATCCGGAGAAGGCCAGCCATGTGGTGTCCTTCGAGCGCAGCGTCAACGGTGGGGACTGGGCCGCGGTGGGCAGCGACTCGTCGTCGCCCGTGTACACGGCAATCGATGACGTAACCGGGCTCGCCGACGGCACCAAAGTCCAGTACCGGGCTGCCATGGCGGGCGCCGGCTTCAGCGTCACCAGCGAAACCAGGACCGTCACGGTGGGCCAGGCGCCCCAGCCCGACTCAGTGACCGTTGCCGGCTCGCTCAACCAGGCACTGGGGTGCAGCGCGCAATGGGACCCGGCCTGCCCGCAGGCGAAGATGGTGCTGGACCCGGCGGACCGGATCTGGCGGCTGACCGTAGACCTGCCGGCCGGGAAGTATGAGTACAAGGCTGCGCTCAACGGCGGCTGGGACGAGAACTACGGCGCGGACGGCCAGCTCAACGGCCAGAACATTGTGCTGGACCATCCCGGCGGCCGCGTCACTTTCCGCTACGACAACAGCACGCACGTGCTCAGCGCCGTGTACGCGTCGCAGCAACCGGCCGCGGTGGCGGCAGCGGGAAGCATGGACAGCGAGCTCGGCTGCGCAAGCGACTGGGAGCCCTCCTGCACGCAGGCCCAGCTGGTGCTGGATCCGGCGGACCTGGTCTGGAAGCTGACGGTCCCGGACCTGCCGGCGGGAAGCTACGAGTTCAAGGCCGCGCTGAACAAGTCATGGGACGTGAGCTACGGGGCGGGCGGGGCATCCCCGGGCGCCAACATCGCCTTTGAGCACGACGGCGGCCCGGTCACCTTCCGGTACGACCACTTCACGCACGTGATCACCGCGGGCCGGGGTTAGCCCCGGAAACGAAAACCGTGGCCCCGCCGCTTCCAGGAGCGGCGGGGCCACGGCTTTTTCATGTCCGGTTAGGGGCGGTGCCAATTATCGGCGGTGCATTGCTCCCTCGACCGCCGCGAGCAGGGAATTGAACCGTTTGTTGCCGGGAAGGTCATCGAGGTAGACCGGCCTTCCGTCCGGGCCGCCGAGCGGAACCTGCCAGTTGGGGTACAGCTCCTCCGTGGTGCCGGGCTGGTTTTGGACCCGCCGCTCCCCCACCGCGTCCACCAAGGCCACACCCAGCAGCACCGACGGCGCCTGGGCCAGCAGGAGATGCAGCGCCTCGATGGTGTGCTCCTCGGTTGTGGGCCGGGCCCCGTCAATGGCACTGCCCTCGGCAAGGTAACCGCGCTCCCGCAGCAGGGCGAACATCTTCTCCAGCGATGCATTGTGCTCCGCCCGCTCTTCGGACTCGGAGCGTTCCAGCAGCCCCAGCCGGCTCCGGAGCCCCACGTGGTCCCCGGCAAGGTAGCCAGCCGTGGGCGGGAGGTCGTGGGTGTTCACGCTGGCCAGCGCCTGCGTGCGGTACTTTTCCGGCGCAAGGGGTGAATCGCCGTCGTACTCAAACCACAGGATGGACGTGCCCAGGATGCCGCGTGCCGCCAGGTAATCACGCACCCACGGCTCGAAGGTGCCCAGGTCCTCGCCGATCACCACGGCACCGGCCCGGTGTGCCTCAAGGGCAAGGATGCCGATCAGAGCCTCGTGGTCGTAGCGGACATAGGCACCGTCTCCCGGGGCGTTCCCCATGGGAATCCACCACAGCCGGAACAAGCCCAGGATGTGGTCCACCCGGATGCCGCCGGCGTGCCGGAGCACGTTGGCCAGCATGTTGCGGAACGGCTGGTAGCCGGCCTCCGCCAGCCGGGTGGGGTGCCATGGCGGCTGCCCCCAGTCCTGGCCCTGCTGGTTGTACATGTCCGGCGGGGCGCCCACGCTGGTGTCCGGGGCCAGCGCGCCGCGCAGCGTCCAGGCATCGGCGCTGCTGTGGTCCACGCCGACGGCGAGGTCGTGCACCACGCCGAGGCGCATTCCGGACTGCAGCGCGGTGCGCTGGGCGTTCTCCAGCTGCTCATCGCAGATCCATTGCAGCCAGCGGTGGAACCCTATACGGTCCGCCAGCTTCTCCCGGAGCGCTTCCGCCTCCGGTGTGCCGATGGCATACGCAGGGTCCTTCCAGAGCGGGTCGCCCGGCGGGAGGTCCTCCCGGATGGCTGACCAGAGGGCAAAATCCTCCAGCCCCTTGCCGGAGAGGCGGCAGAACTCATCGAAGGCGGCCTGCCTGGCCGGTGATCGGCGGGTGTGGTAGAGCATCTCCAGCGCCTGCAGCTTCGCCGCGTACACCGCGTCGCGGTCCAGCCGGGCGCCTTCCTTGTTCAACCCTGCCACTTCCTCGTGGAGTTTTTCCAGCGCCGCCCTTTTCCGTGGGCGCAGGTAGGCCAGTTCCGGGACGGCTTCGATGCGGATGTACAGCGGGTTGAAGAACCGCCGGGTGGACGGCGAGTAGGGCGAGGGCTGGACCGGCGGAACCGGCTCCGCCGCGTGCAGCGGGTTGACCAGGACGTAGTCGGCGCCGCGGGCCCCACTGATGGCGGCCAGGTCCGCCAGGTCGGCGAAGTCACCGATGCCCCACGACCGTTTTGAGCGGACGGAGTACAACTGCGTGGCCAGGCCCCAGCCGCGACGCTCCTCCAGCGGCTTGGCAGTGGCCAGCCGCGCGGGCGTCACCACCAGGGTTGCAGTGGAAGTGGCGCCCTCCGACTCCGCGTGGAGGGTGTGCCAGCCCAACGGCAGGTCCTCGGGAAGGGAGAACGTGGCACGTCCCGTGGAAACACCGTCCACCTCCCGGGGCTGCACCCAGACGTCCTGGTGGAGGGCCTCCCGGGACCCTGCGCCCCCTTCAAGGGTGATGGTCAGGCGGGTTGTGGCCCCGTCCCGGACGTGAACCGGAACCTGCGCGGGCTCGCCCTGTTTGATGACGACGGCGGGCGGCAGCATCCGCCGCCAGGGCGCAAGATCCGCCTCGGCCAGGGCAGCCTCGATGTGCCGGTTGGTGTGGGCGTCAACGCCCAGGGCGGCTAGCACCTTGACCAACGTCGATTCCGCAACGGAATGCGGGAGCCCGTCCCAGCCCTGGAAGGAGGTGCCCACGCCGTGCGCGTCGGCCAGTTGCTGCAGCAGGTGCGGATCCACGGGTTCAGGGGCAGCGGCGGGAGGGTCGGCGGGCATAGCTGGCCGTGGTGCGTGCTGCTGGTCTGAAGCCGTCATGGGTGTCCGCCTCGTCTGTGATGGTCCCGGAACTTACAGTGCTGCTGTTGTTGTACCCGGGCAGTGTCACCCCATGCACAACCGTTGGTTCAGATTATTGCAGGGCTGCTCAGAGGCGAAACCCGGGCTGCATGCAGGCGGGTCGGGACAGGTGCACGCAGGTCGGGACAGACGGGTCGGGACAGGTGCAGCGAATTACGGATCGAAGTGCGTGTTCACCGCGCCGTCGCTGACGCGGCCAATGATCTCGCCGGCCAGGTCCCGCAGCTTCTGGTTCCGGTGGCTGGACGCCTTGGTGAGGAGGGCCATGGCTTCCTCCTGGGAACACCGGTTCTGTGCCATGATCACCCCGCACGCCATGTCGATGGTGGTGCGGCTTGCCATGGCGGCCTTGAGGTCATCGGCCAGGTTCTGGGCGTCCGCGATCCGCAGCGCCAACCGCAGTGCCCGGCCGGCAAGGTCCGCGAACCCTTCCGCCCGGCGGACGACTCCGGGGCCAAACACATCCGGCTCCGCTGCAAAGAAGTTCAGGGCGGCCGCCTGGTGTTCATCGAGGGCCAGCGGAACTCCCAGCGCGCTGCGGCAACCGTTCTGGGCCAGCACCTCCTGGTAAGCGGGCCAGCGCGTATCAGTGTGCACGTCGGACAGGACCATCGGCTTCATGGCGTCCAGTGACGCGATGCAGGGCCCGTCCCCCAGCGCCTGCTCCAGCTTGTCCAGCACGGCTGCGCGTTCACTGCTGCCGGCAATGGTGGCGGTGCGTTTGCGGCGGCGTAGCGTCACCCCGCACTCGATGAAGACACCGGCCGTATCGCTGAGCGTTGAAGCGGCAACCGTGGAGAGCTCAGTCAGGAAGCCGGCAACGTTGCTGCTGCCAATGATGAGGTCGTGCAGTTGGACGAACTCATCACCACTTGTAGGGGTACTCATGCCTCAATATAAGCGCTGTCGGCGGCTGTTTGGGCGCCACAAAACGTCATTCCGGCGGCCCTGGTTACTCCATGCGACGAAAAGCGAAGGACTAAGGCGGCATTCTGCAGCGGCCTGCGGAATCTGTGTAGCGTCGTGACGACCCAAGGCATGGCAACCAGATGGAGGAGACCGCGGATGAGCCTCAGCGAACTGCGGGTGTTCGGCAGGTCGGGAACCCCCATCAGTCCCCTCACCCTGGGCACCATGAACTTCGGCGAAGGAACCGGCAGCCACAGCGCCCCGACCGGCGCGGATGAGAGCATCCGCATCATCCATGCCGCGCTGGACGCCGGCATCACGGCGATCGACACAGCGGACGTCTACTCCCAGGGCGAGTCTGAACAGGTGGTGGGCCGGGCGCTCCGCGGCCGCCGGGACGACGTCTTCCTGGCCACCAAGTTCCATGGCCAGATGAGCCTCAATCCGGCGCACTCCGGGAACTCCCGGCGCTGGATCACCCAGGCCGTGGAGGGCAGCCTGCGCCGGCTCCAGACAGACCGGATCGATCTCTACCAGGCGCACCGGCCGGACTACAACACCGACGTCCTGGAAACCATCACCACCCTCAATGACCTGATTCGCCAGGGCAAGATCCTCTACTACGGCACCTCGGTGTTCACCCCCGCGCAGCTTGTGGAGGCACAGTGGCTGGCTACCACCAACCACCTGATCCCGCCACTGGGCAACCAGGTCCCGTACTCCATGCTGGTCCGCGGCAACGAGCGGGACGTCCTGCCCATTGCCCAGCAGTACGGGCTGGGGGTTCTTGCCTACGGCCCGCTGGCGGGTGGCTGGCTCTCCGGCAGCTTCGTCCTGGAATCCGGCCAGCCGCCCACCCGGGTCCACACGCTTCCGGGCCGGTACGACATCTCCGGGCCCTCCAGCGAGCGGAAACTGCTTGCCGCGGACTCGTTGGCCCGGCTGGCGGACAAGCTGGAACTGTCCCTGGTGGACCTGGCCGTGGGCTTTGCCCTGACCCATCCCGCCATCAGCAGCGTGATCATCGGCCCGCGCAGCGAGGAACACCTTTCCGCCTACCTCCGCGCCGCGGACGTCCGGCTGGGCGAGTCCGTCCTGGACGCCATCGACGACCTGGTGCCGCCGGGCACCAACTTCGTGGAGCGGGATGCGGGCGCCATTGTCCCGTCCATCGAGTTCGCGGAATTACGACGGCGGTAGCCGGCTTTCCGGGGCCGTATCCA
Source organism: Arthrobacter sp. E1SS-5 (assembly GCF_057073715.1). Classification (NCBI taxonomy): domain Bacteria; kingdom Bacillati; phylum Actinomycetota; class Actinomycetes; order Micrococcales; family Micrococcaceae; genus Arthrobacter; species Arthrobacter sp. E1SS-5. The sequence continues at coordinate 338,853 of NZ_CP172703.1, read as the reverse complement.
AGGTGGGGACAACCGGGGAAGCCGCGGGCCGCCGTCGTACCCCACCTAAGCCCACCCCACCGGCCTGCCTATGATGGCCGGGATGGAAACGCTGTTCACGGTAGGTCACGGTACCTCCTCCCAGGCGGACTTCACGGCGCTGCTGAGGAGCGCGGGGGTGACGTCGCTGGTGGACGTGCGGATTGGGCCGGGCAGCCGCAAGCATCCGCACTTCGGCAAGGACCTGATGGCGGAATGGCTGCCCACTGCGGGCATCGGTTACCGCTGGGAGAAACGGCTGGGCGGGTTCCGAAAGCTGCCCCCGGACTCCCCTGATACGGCCCTCCGCAATGAGTCGTTCCGCGCCTATGCAAGCTATATGCGCACCGGGGACTTCCTGGCCGCTGCTGAAGAACTCGTTGCCGGCTCCCAGGCGGCGCGGACCGCGATCATGTGCAGCGAAACCCTCTGGTGGCGCTGCCACCGCCGTCTCATCTCCGACCACTGCCTCCTGCTGGCCGGCCTGCCCGTTGAGCACCTGATGCCGCCCGGAAAGGCGGTGCCGCACGTTCCCACCAAGGGCGTGCGGGTACTGGAACACGAACTGCGCTACGACGTGGCCGGGTGACACCGTCGCGGCGGCCCCGGCCATAGTGGCACTGGAGCTATTGACTAACCGGTAGAACGCTCCTACGGTCGATACCGATACCGCCTCCCAGGGAAGCAGGGGCCCACCATGCCGATGTCAGATGAGGAGCGACGCCTGCTCAAGGAGCTGGAACTGGGACTCATCGCGGATGATCCCCATCTGGCCATGGAACTGTTGTCCGGTTATCCCGCGCGCCGTTTCCCCTCCGGCCTGCTTCCTGGAATGGCAGCGGCGCTGATCGGCGTTGTGCTCATTCTTGCCGGGGCAGGGCTACCGGCGCCCGGCGCGGTGGTGCTGGGAATTTTGCTGCTGGGGCTGGGCGCCTGCCTGCTGCTGGGCCCCACCGTGCTGGCCCGCAGCGCCGGACGCCAGCCCACCGGCTGAGAACTTTGACGCGGCGCGCGCCGGTGCCGGGCGGGGCCTTTTCGGCCGCGGCGTAAGGATGAACAGGCTGGCCAGTACGACGGCGGCGCCAAGCCAGCCAAGTGCCGGAAGGCGTTCGCCCACCACCAGCACCGCCAGGACGGCAGCCACCACGGTTTCGAGCAGGGAGATGCTGGTGGCCGTGCTCGCCCCGACCCGGGCCAGCCCCCAGCCGAACAGGAGATACCCGGCGAACATCGGGACTGCGGCCATGTAGGCGCCCACGCCGACGCTGCGCCAGGACTCCAGCAGCGGAGCGCCGGTCAGCGCGAGGACCGGCATCAGGAGGAGCCCGCCCACGCCGAAGACCGCCCCCATGGCGGCCCTGGCGGTGAGACCCTGGCCGGTCAGCCGGTGCGCTGCCCAGGAATACAGTGCATAGGTGGTTCCGGCCAGCAGCCCCAGGAGGATGCCCGCCGTCGAGGTCCATGGATCGGCGCCCAGGCCTGGTCCTGCCGAGGCGTGCCCAGCCAGGGACAGGAGGACTGCCCCGCCCACTCCCAGCAGGGCCCCCAAAATCCATTGCCGGCTCAGTGGTTTCCGGTCCGCGAAGCGTTCGATGAGGGCGGCCGCCACCGGGGCCGATCCGATCGAGACTACGGTGCCCACGGCCACTCCGGACAGGTGCATGGAGCTGTAGAAGGCCAGCGGATACACGGCCACCGCCACGGCGCCCAGCGAAACGAGGCGCCACCGCTCAAACAGGCTGCCGGCCTGGATCCTGATGTGCCGTGCGGCGTACAGACTCTGCAGCAGCCCGCCGAGCCCCATGGCAACGGCGCCGATAGCCAGCGGGCTCACGGCGGGGGCGAAGGTGGCGGCGGTCCCGGTGGTGCCCCAGAGGACCGACGCGGCCACCACGGCCAGGGCACCCTGGAGCTGAACCTTCGAGTGGCCTTGGGTGCTGCTCACAGGGCAGCCAGCAGATGCCCGGCGGTGAACCTGGCTACCAGGTCTGCCTTGGAGCTGCAGTTGTTGTAGAGGCTCTTCCTGGCCACGCGGCCAGTCTACCTACTCCCAGTTAGAGCCACGGCGGCTACCCGCTCTGGACCTTCGCCGTTTGGCCGAAGCTGAGCAGCACCTTGCCGGAGATGGTGGAATCCTTCGCTACCTCGAAGGCGCGCAGGGCGTCGGCAAGCGGGAATTCATGGGTGACGATGGGGCTGATGTGCAAGGAGCCGTCGGCGAGGGCGGCGATCACGTCATCGATCTCGTTGTTGAACCGGAACGAGCCTTTCAGGTCCAATTCGCGGGTGATTGCCAGCGAAATGGGCACCGGCTGCCCGCCGGTGGGCAGCAGCCCCACCATCACCACGGTGCCGCCGCGCACGGCGCCTCGGATGGCCGAGGCAAGTCCGTGATGGTTGCCGGAAGATTCGATCACGACGTCGGCCTCCACGGCGGCGATCGCTGCGGTGTCCGCAGCGTTGATGACCTGGTCCGCGCCGACGGCCGTGGCGATCTCCAGCGGCTTGGGATGGAGGTCGACGGCGGTGATCCGGGCGGCGCCGGAACGCTTCAGGACGGCAACGGCGAGGGCCCCGATGGGGCCGGCGCCGATGACCAGCGCGGTCTTTCCGCGGACGGAGCCGGCGCGGGAGACTCCGTGCCAGGCGACCGATGCAGGCTCGATCAGCGCCGCCGTGCGGAGGTTCATGCCCTCCGGAAGGGGCCGGAGCATCCGCACCGGCAGGGTGACGTACCGGCTGAAGGCGCCGTCCGTGTGCGGGTAGCGGGCGGCGCTGCCCAGATAGGTGCATCCCGGTGAGAGGTTGGGCCGGTCGGCCGGATATTTCGCAGCGCCGGGGCCCGGCGTTGCGGGGTGGACAGCGACGCCGGTGCCGGCTTGGGGGCCCGCACCGTTGGCTGCCGGGCGCACCACCACGCCGGAGATCTCGTGGCCCAGGACCAGCGGCGCCTTGAGGATGGACTCCCCCGCGGCGCCGTGCAGCCAGTAGTGCAGGTCCGACCCGCAGATGCCGCCGTACCGGACCTCCACCACAGCTTCATCGGACTCCGGTTGGGGCAGCGGCACCTCGTCGATGCGCAGGTCACCGGCGGCGTGCGCCACCAAGGCCGGGCCGGTTGCCGGGAGTTCTTCAGTCATTGCAGCCACTAGACCACCACCGTCATTCCGCCATCGATGAAGATGGTTTGTCCGTTCACGAAGTTGGAGCCGTCAGAGGCCAGCCACACCACAGGACCGGCCAGGTCCTCCACCGTGCCCCAGCGGTGCGCTGGCGTCCGGCCCAGGATCCAGGAGTTGAAGTCCTCGTCGTCCACCAGGTTCTGCGTCATCTCGGTGTGGATGTAGCCCGGCGCAACCGCATTGATCTGCAGCCCTGATGCGGCCCACTCTGCCGTCATGGCACGCGTGAGGTTCCGCAACCCGCCCTTAGCCGCGATGTACGGGGCGATCGTGGGGCGGGCCAGATCCGTCTGGACCGAGCAGATGTTGATGATCTTGCCCCGGCCGCGGCCGATCATGTGCCGGGCCGCTTCCCGGCCCACCAGGAAGGCACTGGTGAGGTCAGTGGAGAGGACGCGTTCCCAGTCCGCGACGTCCAGATCCAGCATGGGCACCCGGTGCTGGATGCCGGCGTTGTTCACCAGGATCTCCAGCGGACCCACGTTCTCCTCGACCCACAGGATGCTCCGGGCCGCAGCGTGGTCATCAGTCACGTCGAAGGCGACGCTGTGGATGCGGCCCGGCGGGAATTCCTGGGCCAGCGCGTCTTCAGCAGCCTTGAGCCGCTCCCCGTTCACACCGTTCAGCACCACCTTGGCACCGGCCTCCGCCAATGCCCGCGCCAAGGCCGAACCGATTCCCCGGCTCGAACCCGTCACCAGGGCAACCCGCCCGGTGAGATCAAAAAGCCCTGTCATGTTGTGGCTACTTCCTGTCGTGGTCGTTCAGCATCTGCTGCGCAGGTACCCCTGGGTTAATTAGAACGGTCCTGGTGGGTCGATGGCGCTTTCGGTGGCAATTGTGCCTGCAACCCGCACCCAGGGAACCGGGAATTAGTTGCGCCCGTCCGGCGTTGTCGATCTGTTCAGAACAATCTGGGCACGGAAATCCTGGACAGGAGAACACACCACATGTCAGTTGACTACGACGCTCCGCGGGTGACTCCCGAGGAAGAGCCGAATGTCGCCCTGGAGGAGCTGAAGTCCGATAAGTCCGGCCGCCGGGAGGCTGCTCCCGACCTGGACGAAACGGACCTCGCGGACAGCTTTGAGCTGCCCGGCGCAGACCTCTCCAACGAGGAACTCCTCATTCAGGTGGTCCCGGTGCAGGCAGACGAATTCACCTGTATGTCCTGCTTCCTGGTCCACCACCGCAGCCAGTTGGCGCGGGAGAAGGACGGCAAGAAGTACTGCAAGGAATGTGAGGGCTAGCAGGGCCTTTCGCGAATGCGGGCCCCAGCATTTGACCCCGCTTGCACCTGACGCCGCGTCAGGTCCTACGGTTGCGGTATGGAGGAACTGGAAGAACCCCGCTGGAGTACCGGTGAGCTGTCCGCGGCCACGGGCGTAACCGTCAGGGCGCTGCACCACTACGACAGCATAGGGCTGCTCCAGGCAAGCACCCGGACCGGCGCAGGGCACCGCCGCTATACAGAGCGGGACCTCCGGCGGCTCTACGGCATCCGGACGCTGCGGAGCCTGGGTGTGCCACTGGGTGACATCGCCACGGTGCTGGACGGTGCCGGCACAGGTCCGGACGCCCTGCAAAGGCTGTTGCGGCGGCAGCTCGATGCCCTGGCCGGGCAGGTCCTGCAGCTGGAAGAGCTCCAGCGGACCATCAGGGATCTGCTCGAGCGCCTCAACGGCACTGCGGCTAATGCCTCCGCTGGCTTCATGACCGTTTTGGAGAGGATGAGCATGTTTGAGAACTACTTCACCGAGGACCAGCGCCGGGAACTCGACGAGCGGCGCAGCCTGCTGGGCCAGGAGGCAACGGACGAGACTCGGACAGAGTGGGTCGGCCTGGTGGAGGAAGGCCTTCGCCAGGTCGACGGCGGGATCCCCGCCGGCAGCCCCGAGGCAAGGGATCTGGTGCGCCGCTGGGACGAACTGGGCTCCCGGTTCCACGGCAGCGAGGGTACCAAAGCGGCCGCCCGGGCCATGTGGAATGACAACAGCGTCCAACTCAGCCAGGCCCTGCCGTGGACTGCCGGCCAGCTGCAGGCACTGATGACGCATTTGCAGGCTGCACGCGACGCCGGCTGAGGGCTGCTGCCCTGGCTGGCTGGGTTGCCGGACTGGCAGGCTTCCCTAGCTGACCAGCACCTGCGTGGCAGACTCCTTCAGCTTGCCGTTGGCCCACTTCATCTGGCGGATGGTCTGGGGGTGGCACTTCTCGGCCAAGGCGAGGAGGTCCTTGTCCTTCTTCCCTTGGGCTGCCTGGGCCAGCAGTTCCCAGTCCGCCGATACCCCGCAGGCCTTCAGGTAGAGCTCCCGCAGATCACGCAGCAGCAGCATGCCGGTTTCGGGGCGCCGGCCCACCATCTCGCTGCCCTTTTCGCGAATGGTTTCCATCAGCCCCATTTCGCCGCGCGGTTCAGGATCCAGGTCCAGGCCGTAGTTCTTGCCCATGGCCGCGATGTCCCGCACGTGTTGCTGGGACCAGCGCGCCAGGTCCCGGGCCAGATGGTAAATCTCATGGTCCACCTTGTGCCGCTCCGAGATGGTCAGCAGGTGGTGCGCCAGATCGTTCTCGGAGCGGTGCATTTCCTCAAGTACAAGCCCGAATTTCATCGTGCGCCTCCTGCCATCTCCGGAGCCTCATCGGCCATCGCGGACGGGATGCCCTTCGTCGCGGCTTCCTCCGGGAAGCTACCAACGGGAGCCGAGGCTGTGGTGGTGGGCGCCAATGACGGACCATCGCCGGCGGAAACCCTGGTGATGCGTGCCGCCGCCGTCTTGAAAATGGGCTGCTTGGATGCTGCATCCCAGTCGGTGATGGTCAGCTCGTTCGCGGCCCGCCCTGCCCCGTCCGGCTGATGGCCGCCGTCGGTGTCCCAGTAGCCGTAATGGAAGGGCAGGAACAGCACCCCGCTGCGGATGCCGCTGATCCGCACCTTGGCACGGACGGAACCGCGGGGTGTCTCCACTTCCGCAAGGTCCCCCTCGGAAATCCCGTAAGCGCCGGCGTCGTCCGCTGACAACTCAACCCAAACGTCAGGCGCGGCTGCCTGAAGCTCAGGTGCCCTGCCCGTCTTGGTGCGGGTGTGGAACTGGTAGAGCGTGCGGCCGGTGATGAGCTGGAGCGGAAAGTCCTGGCTGGGCAGCTCGTGCGGCGGCATGTACTCGGCGGCCTTGATGATGGCTTTGCCCTCCGGGTTGAGGGCTTTGTACTCGGACGGGTCCACGGGCGCGCCGGTGATGAGGTCACGGCCGTAGGTCTCGCAGTACTCCGGGTGCGCCCAGAACTTCCCGTCGGCATAGATCCGCTCCGTGCCGTCCGGGTTCTCCTCGTTGCACGGCCACTGGATGCCCGAGCCGCCCCGCAGCTTTTCATAGGTGATGCCCGTGTAGTCGCAGGGCCGCCCGCGGGTGCATTCCTTCCAGGCCTCAAAGGCGGACTCGGGATCATGCCACTTGATCAGCGGCTGACCGTCCTTGTCCTGCAGGCCCATCCTGTGGGCGTAGTCGATGAAGATCGCCAGGTCCGGGCGGGCCTCCCCTGGCGGGTCCACGGCCTTCTCCGAAAGGTGGACGGTGCGGTCCACGTTGGTGAAGGTCCCCGTCTTCTCACCCCACGTGGCCGCGGGGAGCACAACGTCCGCGAGCTGGGCGGTCTCGGACAGGAAGATGTCCTGCACCACCAGGAACAGCCGCTCCTGTTCCAGGATGCCGCGGATACGTGCCAGCTCGGGCAGCGAGACCGCCGGGTTGGTGCCGCTGACCCACAGCATCCGGATGGAGCCGTCCTCCACATATCGCATCATCTGCATGACGTGGGTGGGCGGGGAGTAGTGCGGGATGGACATGGGGTCGATGTTCCAGACGCGTGCCAGGTCCTTGATGTGCGCATCGTTGGACCAGTTCCGGAAGGCGGCCAGGTCGCCGTCGGCCCCGCACTCGCGGGTGTTTTCCGCCGTGGGCTGGCCGTTCATCTGCAGGATGCCGCAGCCGGGCTTGCCCAGCATGCCGCGGATGATGTGCACGTTGTTGACCTGGACCGCGGCGGCGGTGGCCTGGTTGGACTGGTAGAAGCCCTGCAGGACGGTGGACAGCAGTCGCTCCGCGTGGCCGATGATGCTGGCCGCCTCCTGGATCTGCTGCGCCGGAACACCGCAGATCTCCGCCACCAGGGCCGGCGGGTAGTTCTTGACCTCTTTTTCAAGCTCGGAGAACCCCACCGTGTGCGCCTGGATGTACTCCTGGTCCACCCAGCCGTTGGAGATGATCTCGTGCAGGATGCCGTTCATCAGCGCCACGTTGGTGCCCGGCCGTGGGGCCAGGTGCAGCGTGGCGGCCTTGGCCACGGGTGTCATGCGGGGGTCCACGCAGATGATCTTGGGTGGGTTGGGCCCGGCGAGGCGGTCCAGCATCCTGGTCCACAGGACGGTTTGGGTCTCCGCCACGTTATGCCCGTAAAGGGCGATCACGTCAGCGTGGTCAACGTCCGTGTAGGAGCCGGGCTGGCCGTCGCAGCCGAACGATTCCTTCAGCGCCTCACCCGCGGTGGCCGTGCACAGCCTGGTATTGCCGTCCACGTGGTTGGTGCCGATCCCGCCGTGCGCAATCGCGCCCAGGGTGTAGTACTCCTCGGAGAAGAGCTGCCCCGTGGTGTAGAAGCCGAGTGCACTGGGCCCCTGTTCGGCCAGCAGCGCCTTGGACCTATCCACGATGCGCTGCATAGCGGTGTCCCAGTCCGTCTCCACCAGTTTGCCGCCCTCGCGGATGAGGGGCTTGGTGAGCCGGTCCGGGGAGGCGTTGGCCTGCCACCCGTACAGGTCCTTGGGGCCCAGGCGGCCGTGGTTGACGCGGTCCACGGCGCGTCCCCGCACCCCGACGATCCTGTTGTCCTTGACGGCGATATCCATGGCATCACCGTTGGAGTGGAGGAGCGACGCCGTCTGGACCCACCGATCCACATCCTCCGCGGCCACCCCCTCGGCCAGGTGGGTGTCCACCCTGACCGGCCAATCACCGCCGCTGCCGTACGGCGTCCTTGTCCCCCATGGTTCAGCTATTCGGTCAATCCGAGCCATCTGTCCATCTCCTGTCCGGAACCGGCGGGCAGCGTCGAAACGACGTTGTCCCTACCGGTTCCTGTACCCAGGAGGGGCCGCTGGTAACAGGGGTTTTTGTGCCGGCTGGGAGAGGCGGTGCTGGTCAGGCCTGTTTGGCCGGCGACAGCGCGTTGGCAGGCTTGTCCTGCAGCGGACGCCGCGCCAGCCAGGCAGCCACGATGGCGCCGGAGACGTTGTGCCACAGCGAGAAGACGGCGGACGGGAGGGCTGCCAGCGGGGTGAAGTGCGCGGTGGCCAGGGTCGCGGCAAGGCCGGAATTCTGCATGCCCACCTCGAAGGCGAGGGCCCGGCGGGCCTTGTCGTCCAGGCGGCCCAGCTTGCCGGCCAGGTAGCCCAGGCCCAGCCCGAAGCCGTTGTGCAGCACCACGGCGAGGAACACGATGGCCCCGGCGCTGATGATCTTGCTGGCGCTGCCGGCCACCACGATGGCCACGATCAGGGAGATTACGACGGCGGACGCCCACGGCAGTGCCGGCAGCACCTTCGCGACGAGCTTCTTGAGGAACAGCCGGGCAAGGAGGCCGGCGATCACCGGCAGCAGCACGGTCTTGACGATGTCCCCCACCATGCCGGCGGCGTCGATCTGGAGGTAGGAACCTGCCAGGAACAGGACCAGCAGCGGGGTGACGATCGGGGCGATCAGGGTGGAAACGGAGGCAACTGCCACGGAGAGCGCAACATCGCCCTTGGCCAGGAAGGCCATCACGTTGGAGGCGGTTCCGGAAGGCGCGCAGCCCACCAGGATGACCCCGACGGCCAGCTCCGGCTCAAGGTTGAGGGCCCCGGCGATCAGCCAGCCGGCGCCGGGCATGATGATGTAGTGCGCCACGATTCCCAGCGCCACGGCCCACGGGCGCTTGGCCACGGCGGCGAAGTCAGGCGGTGTCAGGGTCAAACCCATGCAGAACATGATGATGCCCAGCAGGTACGGCACGCTGGGCGCGATGGGCTTGAAGACTCCGGGGAGCAGGAAGCCAATAATGCCTGCGACAACCACCAGGATGGGGAATACGGTCACCGCGATGCGGGCGATTTTGCTTTCCGCTTCGAGCGCGGGGTTGACGGGTGTCCCGTCCGAATTCTGGGGTTTAGTTGCCTCAAGCATCCAATAATGGTGGCACTGTCCTATAGGATTCCGCCAATTGATGACCGTGAACGGTAACAACGGCGGAATCCCCACGACCCCTCAACGTTGGGGCCGCGGGGATCACTGCGTCAGAGCTGCCGCCGAAGCTCCGTCTTCCGGATCTTGCCGCTGGCCGTACGCGGCATGTCCGCCACCACCACCAACGACTTGGGAATCTTGTAGCGCGCCAGTCGGCCGTCCAGGAAGCCGCGCAGCTCCTCCGCAGTCAGCGATTCACCCTCACGCAGGGTCACGATGGCCTGCGGCACCTCGCCCCACTTATCGTCGCTGACGCCGATCACGGCCACGCTGCCCACGGCGCTGTGCTCCGAGATGACGGCTTCCACCTCGGCCGGGTAGATATTCTCGCCGCCGGAAATGATCATGTCCTTGAGCCGGTCCGAGACGAACAGGAAGCCTTCCTCATCCCGGTAGCCCATGTCGCCCGAGCGGAACCAGGCGCCGTCCGCGTAACTGCCGGCTGTGGCTTCCGGCCGGTTCCAGTACTCCTTGATGACGTTGGGGCCGGAGATCTGGATTTCCCCCACCTCGCCCTGGGCCACCGCGCCGCCCATGGGATCGGCAATGCGGACGTCAGTGAAGAAGTGGGGCAGTCCTGCCGAGCCGGCCTTGTCCCGGGACCGTTCCACGGGCAGCATGGTGACGCCGGGGGCTGTTTCGGTCATGCCGTAGCAGCTGGTGAAGCCGATGCCGCGGTCCTCGTACGCGTCCAGGACACGCCGGGGTATGGCCGATCCGCCGCAGGTCAGCTTGTCCAGCGAGCCGAGGTCTGCAGCCGCCCAGCCCGGATGCTCGCAGAGCAGCTGGAACGTGGTGGGCACCCCGTTGAGGGAGGTGACCTTGTGTTCCTGGATCAGTTCCAAAGCCTTGGCGGGATCGAACTTGGCTTCAAGGACCACGGTGGCGCCCTTCAGGAGCATCGGGAGCAGGCCCATGTCCAGGGATGCCACATGGAACAGCGGCGAGATCATCAGCGCCACGTCGTTGCGGTTGACGTCCACGTCCACGATGGTGTTGATGCAGTTCCAGGTGATGTTCCCATGGGTCAGCAACGCACCCTTGGGCTTGCCCGTGGTCCCGGAGGTATAGAGGATCATTGCCGCATCGTCATGGCTCACCGGCACATCGGGATGGTCCGGCGCTGCCGCCTGCAGTGCCTCCTCGTAGCTTTCAGGCACGGCTTGGCGTTCGACGGCGGCCGGTGCGGCCGCTGTGGGAGGTTCCGTCCCGCCGTCGGGCGCTATGACGAAGCGGTGGGTCACCGCAGTCTCCTGCACGGCGGCGGCGGCTTGCGCCTCAAGTCCGCCGGCGTTGACCAGGAGCCTGGCACCGGAATCCTGCAGCTGGAACTGGAGTTCCGGTGGTGCGAGCCGGGTGTTGAGCGGCACGAAGATGGCACCCAGGAGGCCGCAGGCGAAGAACGTCTCCACGAAGGAAGGATGGTTCTCCCCCAAGTAAGCCACCCGGCCTCCCTTCGCCACTCCCCTGTCCCGGAGGGCGTTGGCCAAACGGTCGGCCCGTTCGGCGAGCTCTTCGTAGCTCAGGGTGCCGGTTCCGGACACGAGGGCCGTCTTGGCACCTGATTTCCGGCGGCGCCGGTGCAGCCAGGAACCAACTCCGTTGTTGTCCATGGTTCTCCTAACGGACCGTGGTGAGGTCGTTGTTCTTAGATTCCCGCGTCAGGGCGATGAAGACAATCGAGACGAGGGCCATGACGGACAGGAACACCACCACCGGGAGGATGTTCTGGCCGGAATCCTTGTAGAGCCCGGCGATGATGCCCGGGGTGAAGCCTGCGCCGATGAGGGTGGCCAGCTGGTAGCCCACCGCGGCGCCGGTGTAGCGGGAGGTGGTGCCGAACTGTTCGGACACGAACGCGGCCAGCGGTCCGTAGAGGCTTGAGTGCAGGATCAGCGCCACGGTGAAGGCCACGAAAACCATCCCCACGTTGCCGGAACCGAGCATGCCGAACATGGGGAAGAGATAGGCGATGAACAGTGCCAGGCCGGCGATCATCACCGGCCGGCGCCCGAAACGGTCCGAAAGGCGGCCGCCCAGCAGGACGAAAACGATGGAGATGGCCGAGGCTCCGGCGAAGGCGTAGAGCACCCCCTGCTGCGGTGCACCCTTGGAGACGGCGTAGGTCACCGAGAACGTGGGCAGCACCACCTGCAGGCCGAACCCAGCCGCGCCGGCGAACATGATCATGATTAGTGCCTTGGGCCGGCGGAGCACGTCCAGCAGCGGGATCTTGCGCTTGGCGCCCTGTGCTTCTTCCTTGGCCACGGCCTCGGCGAAGATAGGGCTTTCGGAAACCCGGAGGCGGACGAACATGCCCACGATGAGGAGCACGAAGGACAGCAGGAACGGCACGCGCCAGCCCCAGGCCAGGAAGGCGTCCTGCGGCAGGGCCGAGAAGGCGCCCATCACCAGGGTGCCCAGCACGGCGCCGGTGGGCGCCCCGGCGTTGACGAACGACGCCGCGAAGCCGCGCCGTTTCGGGTCCGAGTGTTCCAGCGCCATGAGCGCGGCCCCGCCCCATTCACCGCCGACGGCGATGCCCTGGCAGACCCGCAGGAGCACCAGGATGACGGCGCCCCAAGGTCCGATCACACTCGAACCGGGGATCAGGCCAATGAGGGTGGACGCGATGCCCATCATGGCCATGGAGATGATCAACATCCCCTTGCGGCCCACCTTGTCGCCGAAGTGGCCAAAGATCATCCCGCCCAGCGGCCTGGCCACGTACCCGGCAGCAAAGGTGGCGTAGGCGGCGACGACGCCCACCCATTCATCCGTGCCGGCGAAGAAGACCTTGGGGAAGGCCACTGCTGCGGCCGTGGCGTAGAGCAGGAAGTCGTAGAACTCGATGGTGCTGCCCAGATAGCTGGACAGGATGACCGTGCGCGCTTCCTTGCGCTTGGCGGCCGTGCCCGCGGGTGCGAGCGTGGTGTGTCCGGACATGGCTGTTCCTAAAGACGGAGGAATGTGGGGTTTTGGGGTTGCCTGAGGCGGCGGCGCCGGAGGGCGCCGCCTGGGGTGGGAACTGTTGATCCTTCTAGGAGCGGCTTACTTGTAGAAGCGGGCTACTTGTAGAAGCGGGCCAGGAATTCGGCGACGACGGCCGGGCGTTCCTGGCCTTCGATTTCGATGGTGGCGTTGACCTTGATCTGGGCGCCGCCCTTGACCTCGGTGACGTCGGCGATGGTGGCCTGCATGCGGACCTTGGAGCCCACCTTCACCGGAGAGGTGAAGCGGACCTTGTCCAGGCCGTAGTTCACCTTGGTGGTAACGCCTTCGACGTCGAACAGCTCGCCCCAGAACGGGATGATCAGGGAGAGCGTGAGGAAGCCGTGGGCGATAGGGGCGCCGAACGGGCCCTCCTTGGCGCGTTCGGGGTCGGTGTGGATCCACTGCTGGTCATCGGTGGCGTCCGCGAACAGGTTGATCTGGTCCTGGGTGATCTGGCGGTAGTCGGTGGTGCCGAGGTCCTTGCCGGACAGGGTGAGCAGGGTGTCGAAATCGACCACGAGATTGGGCATCTTTGCCTCCTGGATGGGTGTGTGGTTGTGGTGCTGTGCAGGTGTTGCAGGGCTTAGCGTGTGAAGGCACTTTCGCCGGTGAGGGCGCGGCCGATGATGAGGGCGTTGATCTCGTGGGTGCCCTCGTAGGAGTAGACGGCTTCGGCGTCGGCGTGGAAACGCGCGACGTCGGCTGCCAGGGTGATGCCGTTGCCGCCCACCACTTCGCGGGCCAGGGCTACGGTGTCGCGCATGAACAGGGACGTTTGCATCTTGGCCAGGGCGGAGTCCTGGTCGCGGTAGATGCCTTTTGCCTGCTGCTCGGTAAGCCGGACCACCAGGGAGAGGCTGGCGGTGACGTTGCCGAGCATGCGGGCCAGTTTCTCCTGGACCAGCTGGAAGGACCCGAGGGTCCGGCCGAACTGCCGGCGTTCGTTGACGTATGCGAGGGCCGCCTCGAAGGCGCCCGCGGCGATGCCGGTGGCGATCCAGGCCACGTCCGAGCGCATGGCCCGGAGCATTGCCGCCACATCCCGGAAGGAGTTCACGTTGTGCAGGCGCATGGCCTCGGGGACGCGGACGCCGGTGAGGGTGATGTGGGCGTTCTGCATCATCCGCAGCGAGGTCTTGCCGTGGATCTTCTCCAGGCTGACGCCGTCGGCTGTGCGCGCCACCAGGAAGGCCTTAACCTGCCCGTCGGCGGTGTCCCGGGCGAATACCGCGAGGACGTCCGCGGTGGCCGCGCCGCCGATCCAGCGCTTGGCGCCGTCCAGGACCCAGCTTCCGTCGGCCTCGCGCCTGGCTGTGGTGGAGAGTCCGCCGGCGATGTCCGATCCGGACTCGGGTTCGGTCAGCGAGAAGACGCCTTTGAGCGAGAAATCGATGACTTTGGGCATCCATTCGGCCTGCTGTTCCGCCGAGGCACCAATGCGGATGGCTGTCCGGAACAGGCCGGCCTGGGCGGTGTACCAGGTGGCAAGCGAGGCGTCCGTGCGGGCAAGCTCGAAGATCCGGAAGCCCTGGTAGATCCCGCGGGCCGGGCTGCGTTCTGCACCCGCGGCGCCAGCGAGTTCGGCGGGTTCCATCAGGTCCAGGTCGATCAGCGGCCGGGCCAGCTGCTCCGGAAACTCCCCGCGTTCCCAGTACTCGGCCAGCAGGGGCTTGGCTTCGGAGTCGAGGAAGCTGCGCAGCCGCGCGAGCACCCGGCGCTCCTCCGGCGTGAGGAGGGACTCGGCGTCGTACCAGTCCGATGCCTGGTACAGCCGGGCATCCACGGCGCGTTCCGCCGTCGTGGTTCCCATCTCAGCCCCCCAGCCCGAGGAGGCGGACCGCGTTTTCCTTGAGGATCTTCGGCCGGACCTCGTCCTTTAGCGGCAGTTCGGCGAAGGCGCCGAGCCACTTTTGCGGGGTGATCAGCGGGAAGTCGGTGCCGAACAGCACCTTGTCCTGCAGGTAGGAGTTGGAGGCCTTTACCAGGGACTCGGGGAAGTATTTGGGCGACCAGCCGGAGAGGTCGATGAACACGTTGGCCTTATGCGTGGCGATGGAATTGGCCTCGTCCTGCCATGGCACCGAGGGGTGGGCCATGATGATCTGCAGGCCTGGGAAGTCCGCGGCCACAGCGTCCAGCAGCAGGGGGTTGGAGTAGGCCAGCTTGATGCCGAAGCCGCCGGGAAGGCCCGCGCCCATGCCGTTCTGGCCGGTGTGGAAGATGGCGGGCAGGCCGAGTTCCTGCAGCGTCTCCCACAGCGGGTAGAAGCGTTCGCTGGAGGGGTCGAAGCCCTGCAGCGAGGGGTGGAACTTGAAGCCGCGCGCACCGAGTTCGATGGCCTGGTGCTTGGCGCCGGCAACGGCGTCCTCGCCGGTGCGCGGATCCACGCTGCCGAACGGAATCAGGACGTCGTTGTTCCGAGCGGCCCCGGCGATGAGCTCGGGGATGCTGTTGGGCTCGTGCTTGAGCTGGGTGCGTGCGTCCACGGTGAACACGACGGCGGCCATGTTCAGTTCGCGGTACACCTCGGCGATGCGGTCCAGGGACGGGGTGCGGTCCTCGGCCTTGAAGTACTTGGCCGAGGCTTCGGTCAGTTCCTCCGGCAGGGAGCCGTGGCCGCAGCTGTCCACCTCGAGGTGGACGTGCATGTCGATGGCATCGAGTTTTGCCGGGTCGATGCCCAGTTCGTAGCGGTCCGCCATGGTCAGCGGGCCTCGGCGGGCTGTGCGGGCTTCAGGTCCTCCGGCAGCGGGAGGAATTCCTCGCCGTAGGTCTGGAGGGTTTCGGCAGTGAACAGCTTCCCCGCGTTTTCCTGCAGCGCCTCGTAGCTCCAGCCGCCCTCGCGGTACTCGGTGGTGGCGGCCTCGGGGTGGGTCCAGACCTGGAGCCGGTCACCGCCGGCTCCGATGGCTTGGCCGGTGATGTTGGCTGCCTCCTCGGAGGCGAGGTAGGCAACCAGTCCGGAGACGTCGTCGGCCGTTCCAAAGCCCAGGTCGTGGCGGAAGAAGGATGGCATGGCCTCGCCGCGCTCGTCCGCTTCCACGGCTTTCTGGAAGTAGGGCACGGTCTTGGTCATGGCGGTGGCGGCGACGGGGATGACGCTGTTGACCGTTACGCCGGCCTTCTTCATTTCCAGCGCCCAGGTGCGGACCATGCCTACGATGCCGGCCTTGGCGGCGGCGTAGTTGGTCTGGCCGAAGTTGCCGCGCTGGCCGGTGGGTGAACCGATGGTGATGATGCGGCCCTGGATGTTGTGTTCCTTGAAGTAGGCGTAGGCCTCGCGGACGCAGGTGAACGTACCCTTGAGGTGGACGTTGATCACCAGGTCGAAGTCCTCGTCCGTCATCTTCAGCAGGGACTTGTCCCGCAGGATCCCGGCGTTGGTGACCAGGATGTCCAGCCGGCCGAAGGTGTCCACGGCGCCGGCCACCAGGGCCTTCGCTGCGTCTGTTGTTCCTACGGGAACCACCACAGCGGTGGCGCGGCCGCCGTCGGCCTCGATCTGGGCGACGGCCTGCGCGGCCGTGTCGGCGTTCACGTCATTGATGACGACGGCGGCACCCTGGCGGGCCAGTTCCCGTGCGTACGCGAGCCCGAGGCCCTGCCCGCTGCCGGTGACGATTGCAACCTTGCCGTTCAAGCTCATGGCCTGCTCCTTCGCATGCGCCGGCCGAAGCCGTTGGGGTGGTCCCACTGCGGTGTGAGATCCTTGTTGAAATCAATGAAATTACGGATCATTGAAAAAGTCAACGATTGTTTTTTACACCGGAGTTGTGATGGCCACCTTGGGCACCGAAGTTCAGACCCCCCGCCTTGCTGCGGCCAGGATCGGCAGCGATGTGGGCTTGCTGCTCGCCAAACTGCATGCCGCGGGCTCTGTGCTGAACAACAAGGCACTGGCCGACTTCGGGCTGAGGGAGCGCTCGTTTTCGGTCCTCACGTTGGCGTGCAGCGGGCTGGAGCCTACCCAGCGGGAACTGGCCGACTTCCTCAGCTTGGACCCCAGCCAGGTGGTCACCCTGGTGGATGACCTGGAGCACCGCGGCCTGGTGGAGCGCGCGCAGGGAAAGCAGGACCGCCGCGCCAAGATCATCGTGTCCACCGCGGAGGGGCGGAAGATGCACGCCAAGGCCCGCGCTGCCATGGATGCTGCGGAACTGAATCAGCTGGCCGTGCTGTCTGGGGAGGAGTCGCAGGAGTTGAAGCGGCTGCTCCGCAAGGCACTGTGGGGTGCGGCGGAGTAGGCGGGGTTGGATTTCGGGGCCTTTACGAGCCGTCAGGCTGGCCTTGAGCAGGTAAACATAACGGTCCGGATGCGTCGTTCGGCGAGGTTGGCCACCTGGTTGGCCGTCATCTGCGCGTAGCTGTCGCCGAGGAAGGTCGCGAAGGTAACCGGTGGTGGCCCCTCCCGCTGCATTTTGGCACGCATGTGCTGGAACCAGGCCAGGCTCCCGTCGGATGAGTCGACCTCTGAGCTGACATCGAAGCCTGCCGCGGGGAGGAGTTGGCGCATGTCTTCCAGGGTTGCGGGGAAGCTTGTCGAGGGGTCGGCGGCCCACGGCACCGGATAGTGGATGTCACCACCTTCACCCTGCAGCACGTCGTAAACCACGAACCTGCCGCCCGGCCGCAGGACCCGGAAAGCCTCGGCATACAGCGCATGTTTGTCCCGGATGTTCATCGCCACGTGCACCGTCATCGCGGCATCCATGGATTCGTCCGTAAGGCCCGTGGCTGTGGCGTCCCCAACGTGGAAGCGGGTGCGGCGGGACAATCCTGTCCACTCCGAAAGCGACGTCGCTACCTGGCAGAACTCCGGTGTCAGGTCCACCCCTGTCACCGTGCACCCCGTCACCTCGGCGAGCGTCCGGGCAGGGCCGCCCAATCCGCTGCCGAGATCGAGCACTTGGGAGTCCGCAGTTAGGGCGAGTGCTTCGATGATTTCCAGCGTGGCCCTGCGTCCACGGATGTGGAATTCGTCGACAGCAGCGAGGTCGGGTGGCCGCAGCTCTGTACGGTCCACGCCGGCCGCATCCAGGGCAGAACTGATGGCCGCCAAAAGCTGGCCGGGGCCGGTGTAAAAGGCCGAAACCTCATTCATGGCGCCATCCTCACACCGGCTGGCCCCAAGGGTCAACGGGAACCCCGCCGGTGGTGGCTTGGTTGCCGGTCAGTGGCTTGTGTTACCAGTCGTGGACGGTGCCGTCGACGAGGCGGTTGTAGGGCAGGTAGGCCTGCTGGTACGGGTAGGCGTTGGCGGCTTCTTCGTTGAACTCGACCCCGATGCCGGGATTGTCGCCCGGGTGCAGGTACCCGTCCACGAACGTCATGGACTGCTCAAAAACCTCGTTGGTCTTCACCGAGTGCTGCATGTACTCCTGGATGCCGTAGTTATGGATTGCCAACCCCACATGCAGCTGCGCCGCGAACCCCACCGGGGAAATATCCGTCGGCCCATGGAACCCGGATTTGATCTGGTACTGCGCAGCGAAATCCATCACCTTCTTCAACGGCGAAATCCCGCCAAAATGCGTGGACGCGGCCCGGACGTAATCGATCAGCTGTTCCTTGATCAGCGTCTGGTAATCCCACACCGTGTTGAAGACCTCCCCGATCGCCAACGGCGTGGTGGTGTGCTGCCGCACCAGGCGCAACCCCTCCTGGTTCTCCGCCGGCGTGCAATCCTCCAACCAGAACAAGTCATACGGCTCCAACGCCTTGCCCAGCTTCGCCGCCTGGATCGGCGTCATCCGGTGATGCCCGTCATGCAGCAACGGGATCTCCGGACCAAACTCATTCCGGACCGCCTCAAACACCGACGGCAAATGCCGCAGGTACGCCCTGGTGTCCCAGTCCTCCTCCACCGGAAACGCACCCCGCCCCGCCGGTTCGTAGTCATACCGCTCCCCCGACGCCTGCGCCTGCGCAGCCACCCCATACAACGCCTTGATCCCCGGCACCGCCGTCTGGATCCGGATCGACTTATACCCCAACTCCAGATGCTCGCGCACCGAATCAAACAACGACTCAATATCCGCACCCGAGGCATGCCCGTACGCCCGCAACCCGTTCCGCGACGCCCCACCGAGCAACTGGTACACCGGGAGCCCGGCGATCTTGCCCTTGATATCCCAAAGAGCCATATCCACCGCCGCGATCGCCGCCATCGTCACCGGACCCCGCCGCCAATACGAAGACCGGTACAGGAACTGCCACGTATCCTCAATCCGGTGCGGATCCTTCCCGATCAACAACTGCGCCACGTGCTCCTTCAAATACGCGGCAACAGCCAACTCACGCCCATTCAAGGTCGCATCACCAATCCCCGTCACCCCGTCCTCCGTCGTAATCCGGAGCGTCACAAAATTCCGGGACGGACTGGTCACAAACACATCGGCGGCAATGATCTTCATGGCTGGCTTTCGGGTCGGAATGGTCGGTATTGGGAAAGCAGGTTGGTGGGCAAAATTCAGCGCTGGGTGCTGCCCCTGGCGGCGTCGAGCAGGGCCAGTTCGTCCCGGCGGGGCAGCCCTTCCCAGTCGCCGCGGGTGCTGACGGCGAAGGCGCCAGCCAAGGTGCCGCGCCTAAGGCGTTCGGGAACGCCCTCGCCATCGAGCAGGCCGGAAAGGTAACCGGCGGTAAACGCGTCACCGGCCCCGACGGTGTCCAGGCAGGTCACCGCGATGGCAGGCACGTCGAGGCACCCTTCCGCGGTATAGACGGCGGCGCCGGCCGCACCGCGCTTAACCACCACTTCGCGGACCCCCGCTTCCAGCAGCCGCTTCGCATTGCAGGTTTCACCGTCGGCAGGGGTTTCGTCACCGGCCCCGGCATCGCCAAGATGCTTTGCCGCACCGTTCCCCGCCTGGGGCGGGGCAATCAGGTCCAGTTCGTCGTCGGACGCTATGACGATGGTGGCGTGCCGCGCCAGGGGGCCAAGCACGGCCCGTGCCTGATCCCGGGACCACAGCTTGCTGCGGTAGTTCACATCCAAGGAAACGACAATGCCTTCGCCGGCAGCGCGTTCGGCAGCATACTCCACCGCGTCCCGCGCCTCGGCACTGAGCGCAGGCGTGATGCCGGTGAGGTGCAGGATCCGCGCGCCCCCGTCCAGCGCGGCAGCCACGTGAGCACGCGCAATGGTGGCCCCGGCCGAACCGGCGCGGTAGTAGAAGGCCCTGCTGAGGTCTGCGGTGCGCTGTTCCAGGAACATCACCCCGGTGCTGCGGTCCGGATGCAGGGTGTGGTGCAACCGGACGCCCTCGCCCCGCAGCTGCTTCACGATGAACTCACCCTGCGGATCCGCGCCCACCGAACCCGCCCAGGCGGAGGTGTGGCCCAGGCGTGCGACACCGATGGCAACGTTGGATTCCGCACCGGCCACCTTCATGTTCAGGGCTCCGCCGTTCGCCAGGGGGCCGGCGGACCGCAGCGAAACCATGGATTCACCGAAAGTCAGCAGGTCCACCGGTGCCCGGCTGTTCGGAGCGGTACCGGCACTATCAGTCATGAGCCGGTCCCGGTCCGCGCGGCGAACTCGGCGGCGAGGTGCAGGAAGCTGCGGGCCCGGTCCCGCATTTCCGTCAGGTCCCCTCCTGACGCTGAGGCGCCGAACAGGGGTCCGCCCAGTCCAACGGCGATGGCGCCGGCTTCCCAGTAACCGGTGGCCTCACCGAGTCCCACGCCGCCCACGGCGATGAACGGGATGTCCGGGAAGGGATCCCGCACGGCCTTCAGGTAGCCCGGCCCGCCGATGGAAGCCGGGAATAACTTGATGGCCGTGGCGCCGCGTTCCATCGCCTCATATGCCTCAGTGGGCGTCAGCGCCCCGGCCAGGACCGGGATGCCGGCGGCAGCTGCCTCACTGATCGAGGGCGCCAGGGAGGGAGTGACGATGAACTGGCCGCCGGCGGCGGTGACACGTTCGACGTCGGCCTCGCTGAGGACGGTGCCGGCGCCCACCAGGCAGCCGGCCGGGGCAGCCGCGCGGACCTCGCGGATGGCTTCCAGCGCGTTGGGCGTGGTGAGGGCGATCTCCACGTACTGGAAACCCTCCTCCATCGCCGCCAGCGCAGCCTTGGCGGCAGCACCGCCGTCGTTCCCACGGACAATGCCGACGAGGCGCGCTTGCCGGATGCCGGCCAAAAGGCTGGCAGAGGTAACAGCTGAATTCGGGGACGTCATAGGGTTCACCATTCTGCGAAGGATCCGTCGGGGTGCCGCCACACCGGACCGCGCCAGGCGTGGCCGCGCTTGTCCGCTGCCCGGACCACAGCCTCGTCGATTTCGATGCCCAGCCCGGGCCCGGTGAGCCGCTCGATGTGGCCGTTCACGAACTTGAACGGCGTCTTGTCCACCACGTAGTCAAGGACTTCGGCTCCCTGGTTGTAGTGGATGCCGATGCTTTGTTCCTGGATCAGGAAGTTGGGCGTGGCGAAGCCAACCTGGAGGCAGGCCGCGAGCGCCAGCGGCCCCAGCGGGCAATGAGGTGCCAGCTGGACTTCGTAGACCTCGGCCAGCGCGGCGATCTTGCGGACCTCGGTGATGCCGCCGGCGTGGGAGAGGTCCGGTTGCGCCACCGCTATTCCTGCCTGCAGGGCGGGAAGGAACTCCTGCCGGTTGTACAGCCGTTCTCCGGTGGACACCGGGGTGGTGGTGGAGGAGGTGAATTCACGGAGCAGGTGGGTGTTTTCCGGGACCACGGGCTCTTCGAGGAAGAAGGGCCGGAACGGCTCCAGCAGTGGTGCCACCCGTTTGGCGTTGGCCAGGCTGAAGCGCCCGTGGAAGTCGACTGCGACGTCGCGGTGGTCGCCCAGGACCTGGCGGGCCGCGGCAACACGGCGGATGACGCCGTCGATCTCCGCGACGGACGCCACCGGGCTCATCCGGCCGCTGGCGTTCATCTTCACGGCGGTCAGCCCCACTTCAAGCTGCGCGCTGATCTGGTCCGCCACCTCGTTGGGTTCGTCGCCGCCCACCCAGCCGTACATCCGGATCCGGTCACGGACGTGCCCGCCCAGGAGCTGGTGCACGGGTGTGTTGAAGTGCTTTCCGGCGATGTCCCACAGGGCCTGGTCAAGGCCGGAGACGGCACTGGCCAGGATGGGCCCGCCGCGGTAGAAGGACCCCTTGGTCATAACCTGCCAGTGGTCTTCGATCCGGAAGGCGTCCCTGCCGATGAGCAGTTCCGAGAGTTGTTCGACGGCGGCGCGAACCGTTTCGCTGCGGCCCTCGCAGGTGGCCTCGCCCCACCCCACGATGCCGCTTTCGGTCTCGATCCGGATAAAGAGCCAGCGGGGCGGGACCAGGAATGTTTCGATCCGGCTGATGACGGTCACGGGACGGTCCTAACCCTTGGTGGCGCCGGCGGTCAGGCCGGAGACGATGTACTTCTGCGTGAAGAGCGCAATGATCATGATGGGGATGGTCACCACCGTGGCCGCTGCCATCAGCCCGCCCCAGTCGATGCTGGCGTAGGAGACGAAGTCGAAGATCGCCACCGGCAAAGTCTTGGTCTTGGCGCCGGAGAGCACCAGCGCGAACATGAAGTTGTTCCACGAGAAGATGAAGGACAGGATGCCGGCGGTGGCGATGCCGGAGACCGCCAGCGGCAGGGTGATCAGCCGGAAGGCGCCGATCGGGGTCAGGCCGTCCACTTCCGCGGATTCCTCCAGCTCCAGGGGCAGCGAATCGAAGTAGCTCATCATGATGTAGACGATCAGCGGCAGGGCAACGAACATGTGGCTGAGGATCAGTACCTCGAACTTGCCCACCATGCGCAGGTTGGAGAAAACGTAGTACCAGGGCACCAGCAGTGAAACACCCGGGATGACGCGCGCCATCAGGACAACCAGCGCAGAGCGGTGCATGGTGAACCGGCTCATGGCGTAGGCAGCGGGGACGCCCAAAACGATGGACAGCGCCGTGGAGACAAACGCCACCCAGAAGCTGTTGACGACGAACACGAAGTAGTTGTTGCGCTGCAGCACGTTGGCGTAGTTCTCGAAAGTGGGCGAGAAGATGAATGCCTTGGCGGTGTCATAGATGTCCACGTTGGTCTTCAGCGACGCCAGGAGCATCCAGAACAGCGGCGCGAGCAGGAACAGCACCACCACGATCAGCGCCACCACACGGAACACTTTGTAGGCGCGGGTGCCCAGGGGCTTGCGGCGGCGCCGGGGCGTGTTGTCCGCGGCCGGGGCGGCGGAGTCTGTCATGACGGTCATTTGCTTACCGCTTTCTTGCGCATGGTGAGCAGCCACATGGAACCGATGATGATCATGAAGAACAGGATCAGCACCGCCGAGGAGAGCCCGTACTGGTTGTAGTCGAAGCTCAGCCCGTAGGCGTAGACATTCAGCGTCTCCACTTCGTGGAACGAGCCGCCGCCCTTGCCCTTGGTGGCGTAGAGGATGTCGAAGGTCTTCAGGGCGTCGATGCCGCGCAGCAGGATGGCCACGATCACGGTGGGCATCATGAGGGGCAGGGTGATGAAGAAGAACCGCTGGAAGGCGTTGGCGCCGTCCACGCGAGCGGCCTCGTCCGGTTCATCGGACAGCGAGGTCAGGCCGGCCAGCAGGATCAGGACCACCATGGGGGTCCACTGCCAGACGTCCATGAAGATGGTGGTGCCCAGGGCGGTGTCCTGGCCGGACAGCCACGGCTGGGGCGGGATGCCCACCATGCCCAGGAGCTGGTTGACGAAGCCGATGTTGGGGTCGAAGATCAGCCGCCACATCATGCCGACGGCCACGGGGGTGGCCACCAGGGGCAGCAGGATGGCCACCCGGACCCACTTTTCACCCCGGAACGGCCGCCAAAGGAGCAGCGCGATGCCCATGCCCAGCACCACTTCGAAGGCCAGCGCGACGCCGGTGAAGGCCAGGGTGCGGCCCACTGCGGGCCAGAAACGCTCGGTGTCGCTGAGGACCGTGAGGTAGTTCTGGAGCCCGATGAATTCCGTGGCGGCCCGGACGGAGCCCTGGGAGTCGGTGAGGCTGAGGTACAGGGTCCAGGCCAGTGGGAAAACGATCAGGACACCGACGAAGATCATGGCCGGTGCCGCGAACAACCACTTGCGGTGCCGGTTGGCCCAGGCGGAAAAGCTCCCCCTGGCTCCGGAGGGGCCGTCGGCCCGGCGGGTGCGGGCACTGCGGGGAGGGTTCAATACAGACATGTTTCACCTAAGGAGTTCGGGGGTGAAGCGGGCCGCGCCGGGACGGCCTTGGGGCCGTCCCGGCGGGATGGGTGGGCGCGGTGCGCGCCTGGCGTCCTACTTCTTTTCGCTGTCCAGGAAGGTCTGGAAAGCAGTCTGGGCGTCGTTTGCCGCGGCGGCGGAATCAGCGCCGGTGATGGTGGCAACAATCGGAGCGCCCACGATTTCGCGGGCCTTGCCTACAGTGACCACCTCGGGACGGTCATGGCCCACGCCGTTCTTGGCGCTGGCGGCAATCGCGTCGGCGAGGTCCTTGGGGTAGGTGGAGGTTCCGTCAGGGTTGGCCCAGACGGAGGTGCGGGGTCCGGGGACGCCGGCCTTCTGGGCTTCCAGCGTGCGCTCCTTGCTGGTGGCCCACTGGATGAACTTCCAGGCGTTCTCCTGGTTGCTGGAGTTCTGGTTCACGCCCAGGGCCCAGGAGGGGATGTTGTACGGCTTGGAACCGGCAGGGCCTGCGGGAAGCGCGGCGAAGCCAACCTTGTCCGCAACCTTGGACTTAGCGGGGTCGGTGGCGTTCTTGTAGAGCGAATCGGCCTCGGTGTAGAAGGCAGCGCCGCCCTGGGTGAAGATGGCCATCGCCTCGGGCCAGCTCATGTCCGTGCTGACGTTGGCGGGGCCGTAGTTCTTGATCAAGCCACCGTAGAAGGAGTAGGCCTTCTTGGCGGCATCGGTGTTGACGGAGGCCTTGCCGCTGGAGTCGACGAAGTCGCCACCGAAGCTGTACAGGAAGCTGGAGAACTGGGTGACGGCGGCGGACTTGCCGGTGCGGGCTACGAAGCCTGCGGTGTCCGGGGAGGATGCCTTGATGGCCTTGGCTGCGGCTTCCAGTTCATCCATGGTCTTGGGCACCTGGAGCCCGGCGGCCTGCAGCAGGTCCTTGCGGTAGTAGAGGACTTCGCGTTCGGTGATGATCGGGACACCAACCACCTTGCCGTCAACAGTGGTGGCCTTGACCGGGCCTTCCTGGTAGTCCTTCCAGTCCCAGTTGGAATCGGAGGAGACGTTCTTGGTCAGGTCCGCCAGGTAGCCGTTCTTGGCGAATGCCTTGCCTTCCTGGAGCGGGCGGTACATCATGACGTCGATCTCGTCGCTGCCTGCGTTGAGCTTGACGTTGTACTGGTCCGACAGCTGGTCTTCACCCAACTGGGTGAGCTCGACTTTGAGTCCACTGGACTTTTCGAACTCGGGAATGGCTGCCTTGATGCCATCAGTCCAGACGTGGTTGGCGAGGGTGACGCGGACCGTGCCGGACTGCTTGGCCTGGTCGCTGCCACCTCCACCGCCGCTGCAGGCTGTCAGCCCCAGCGACATGGCTGCGGCGACTGCCGCGTACTTCACAATTGAACGCCGCTTCATTACGACTCCCTTTGCCTTCAGGGCCCGCAGCTCCGCGGACCGGTTACAAACGCCTCGTTACGTCTGTTGTGTTCAGCGAGCATAAACAAATAAGGCAGACATATACAAGAGCTTGCTGTGCCGCCATATGATTTATTCATGACCATCCCAAAGGCGGCGTTGTCCCCGGACCTGCATTCATCGCTGGTCGAGAACCTGGGGCTCGCCATTGCCGAGGGAACGCTGGCTCCGAATTCCATCCTGCGGCTGGATGAGCTGGAGTCGCAGCACAAGGTGTCCCGCTCCGTGATCCGGGAGGCCACCCGCGTCCTGTCCTCCATGGGAATGCTTGAGTCCCGGCGCCGGCTGGGGACAGTGGTCCAGCCGGAAGCAAGCTGGAACCTCTACGACCCTCAAGTGATCCGGTGGCGGCTGGCGTCGGCCAAGCGGCTGGAGCAGCTGCAGGCGTTGAACGAACTGCGCGGCGCGATCGAGCCGCAGGCTGCCCGCTTGGCCGCCGAACGGGCGTCCCTGGATGAGGCCAGCGATCTTGTTTCCATGGCGGCCCGGCTGTGGGCCGCCGGGCAACGGGGGGACCAGGACGAATTCCTGCGCCTGGATATCGAATTCCACGCCGCGGTGCTCAATGCTTCCGGCAACCTGATGTTTTCGCAGCTTCATAAGCTCGTGGCCGAAGTGCTGGCAGGGCGCACCCAGCACGGCTTGATGCCCCATCTTCCGGATCACGAGGCACTGCAGATGCACGTGGACGTAGCCAGCGCCATCCAACACCGCGACGCCGGCGCCGCCCACGCCGCCATGAGCAGGATCGTGGAGCAGTCCACGGAGGAAATGGGCGATATCTGGTCCAGCAGCCACCCGGGCGGAGAACCTGCCGGGAAGAAGTGAGCCCCTGTTTGGCGCGGCGCTGCCCCGGCCTGCCCTTCCATTAGGCATGCCTCCGGAGCGGTATGTGGAAAGCGGCCCCTCAGGGAATTTGCAGGGGCCGATTGGCAGGCACCAGCGAGTCCGGTTTACGCAGGTGATGGTTCCCGGATCACCAGCACGGGGCAGTGCGCGTGGTGGATGGTCTGGTGGGACACGGAGCCGAGGAGCATTCCGGTGAACCCGCCGTGACCGCGCGAACCGACGGCAACCAAATCGGCGTCGCGGGAAGCATCGATGAGCGCCGACGCCGGATTCCCTTCCACGACGCGCCCGGAAATGGTGACACCCCGGTCCTTGACGCGTTCGAGTTCCGCTTCAAGAATTGCCTGTGCGTCCTTCTCGAAGATGTCGTAGTCCCAGGCCGTACCCATGGCGTCGCTGACGTAAGGAAAGCTCCAGGCCGTCAACGCCTGGACCTCACCCTTGCGCAGCCTGGATTCCTCGATGGCCCAGTCCATCGCCGCCTTGGACTGGTCGGAGCCGTCCACCCCCACGACGATCCTGAAACTTCCGTTGCCTGCCACGACTCCCCTTTTCCTGTTGTACCGGTGCTGGCGCGACTAACCGTGGTCCGCCGTCGTGCCCTGTGCCGGGACAGCCACCGTGGAGTGCTCCGTCTTGGCGGCCTGGTGTGGATTTCCTGCTTCCCTGGCGCAGTGGAGGCAGCAATAAATGCCGGCTTCGCTTTCAACGGGGTGGCCCAAAATCCGGCAGCCGCAGTGCTCACAGGCGGGCGCCATCATATGGATGGCGCATTCGAAGCTGTCGAACGTGCCGGTTTGGCTGCCCATGCTTACGGTGAACATCCGGCCCTCGCTGCTGCCGCAGACATCACATGCGCCCATGGTCCGTGCCTCCTGTTGTAGTCACCTGCTCCAGACACTCAAGTTGACTGCTTTCCCGGGTGCCTGCCTAGGGGCAAAAGTCCTTGGCACATGGACGTGCTGCACCCGGGGCGAAGGCAGCTAGATGTGCCTGAGGTAGCGCTCGGGCGAGCCCAGGAAGTTCCGCCAGTTGGCAACGAGCTCCAGCTCCTCCCAGGACCGCCGCCGCAGGCCCCAGGGTCCTACTTCGAGAATGGTGGCGCCGGGAAAAGCCGCCAGCAGAGGGGAATGGGTGGACAGCACCACTTGGGATCTACCGTCGGCCACCAGTTCCTTCAGGACCGACAGCAGGCTGAGGCAACCGGAAAAGGACAGTGCGGATTCCGGCTCGTCCAGGATCCACAGGCCCGGGCCATGGAACCTGTCAGCGGCCAACTGCAGGAAGGACTCGCCATGCGACATGTCATGGAACGGGATGTCAGGAAGGGAAGTGCTGGGGTTCTTTTCCAAATAGGTGTAGAACCCATGCATGGTTTCCGCGCGCAGGAAATAGCCGCGGCGGGTCGCACCGGCGTTGCGGACCAGCTGGAGGTGGTTCCCCAAGACTGATTCGCTGGGCCGGGTAACATGCCGGGCACCTGTTGACCCGCCTTCGGGAGACAACCCGTAGGCGAGCGCTATGGCTTCCACCAGCGTGGATTTACCGGAACCGTTTTCGCCGACCAGGACCGTGGCAGGTCCCAGGTCGAGCCCCTGTTCAAGGACCTGGGCCACCGGCGGCAGGTCGGCCGGCCAGCGTGAGCGGTCAAGGACGTTTCCAGGGTCCTCTGCCAGCCGCCGGATCGGGTAAGTGCGCAGGGGCATGGAGCCATTCTTGCAGTAAAACTTTGTCCAAACCGTTCCCATCCGCCCGCCGGGACGTTCCGAACTCCGGATGTAGCAGTGCAAGCAAGGCTAGGACGGGACGATGGATGCCGTGGACCAGCAGGCCCTGACCGGTGCCGTTATCAAGGAGCACCAGTTGGATTTGGCGCAACTGTGGCTGGAATTCGTTGGATTGGGCGGGGATGCCTCCGAACAGCTCATCCGCGATTACTGCGCAGGCGAAGCCACCCTTTCTCCGAAGGAGCGCGACGCTCTGGCGCAGGCAGTCAACGAGCATTGTTCTGCCGAGGGCCTGCCGCTGCGGGCTCCCTTCAGCAGCTCCGCTCTTTTCCTTCCGCAGCCGGACCGGAAGGACCCGGAGCGGCATGACCCGGATCGGAAAGACCCCTACTCGTCGAAGTAGGTGAAGGTATCCGCCACCCCGGCAACCGACGCGACCACAGCGGCCGCAACCTCGCGGAGCTTCATGTTCCGGCTGTTGGACGCGTCCTTCAGCAGCTTGAAGGCAGCGGCCTGGCTGCACCTGTTCTGTGCCATGATGGCGCCCGTGGCCAGGTCGATGACCGTGCGCGTCTGCATGGCTGCGCTCATGCCGTCCCTGGTTTCCTCCAGCTTCAGCATGCGCAGGGCGAGCGTGAGCCCCTTCGAGGCCTGCCGCACAAAGGTCTCGGCAACGTGGATTTCGTCAGTTATGTCAACAGGCGCTGTGCAGTAGAACGTCATCATGCCCCGGGCATCCCCTTCCAGCGCTGCGGGGATGCTTAGCACCGAAAGGAAACCGTGCCTCCGCACTGCCCGGACGTACTCCGGCCAACGTTGCTCCCGCCGCAGGTCCGCCACCAGCACGGTACTGCCGGTCCGCATCGCCAGCAGGCCCGGGCCGTCACCATGGTGGGACTCCAACGGGCTCAACAGCGTTCCATCGGCCCTGCTGCCGGCAGTTGCTGCGGGTTTCTTGGGCCGCAGCACCGTGATTTCACAGCAGCATTCATGGTTCAGCGGAGCCAGCCTGGACGCGGCATACCCGGCCAGGTCCCGAAGGAATGCCTCAACCTCAGGGTTCTGCAGGAACGACTCCTGGAGATGCAGGGCAACGTCTGCAAAGTCCCCGCGTTCAGGGACGCCGGCGTTGAGCACGGGTCTTACCTCCGGACAGTGGTTGAACTCCACAGCATCGTGGCCGCCCACTGCCGAACGGTGATGACAGCCTACCTGTGGTGAGGCCGTAATCTGGCCTCCATGACGCGTCTTTCCACCCCGAGCGGTTTGGTCCACGGGAGCTCCCTGGAAACTGACGGAACCACCATCCGACGGTTCCTGGGCATCCCGTACGCGGAGCCGCCGTCGGGGGCCAACCGCTTCCGGCCGCCGGTCCCGCTGGTGCCGTGGCAGGGGGTGCAGGACTGCACCGCTCCCGGCCCCGCCGCGCCCCAGAACCCCGAATCCCCCGCTCCCCCGGGCGCCACGCCGCGCAACTGGAGCGAGGACGGGTGCCTCAACCTGAACATCTGGACGCCGGGGACGGACGGTGCGGCCAGGCCGGTGATGGTTTGGATTCATGGCGGCGCCTACCTTTTGGGCGCCAACAGCGACGGGATGTACGACGGCGGCAGGCTCGCCGCTGCGGCGGGCGTAGTGCTGGTGTCCATCAACTACCGCCTGGGCGCGTTCGGCTTCCTGCACCTGGCAGAGCTGCTGGGTCCCGGCTACGAGGACTCCTCCAACCTTGCCCTGCTGGACCAGCTGGAGGCCTTGCGCTGGGTCCGCCGCAACATCAGCGCCTTCGGGGGCGACCCGGACAACGTGACCGTTTTCGGTGAGTCCGCAGGCGCTGCAGCAATCGGCACCTTGCTGGGCATGCCGGCGTCGGAAGGACTGTTCCGCCGGGCCATCATGCAGAGTGGGACTGCCGAACGGTACCGGCAGCCGGAGGAATCGGCGCGTCTCAGTGCCGTATTCCTTGAACTCTGCGGCCTAAACCGCGGCTCAGCCACAGAGTTGCTGACCCTGCCAGTGCAGCGGCTGCTCGAGGCCCAGGCCGCCCTGGAACGGCGAATTGCCGCTGAGTCCTATGCCGTTCCGCTGCCGTTCCAACCCACTGTGGGCACTCCATCGCTACCGGCCCCGCCACTTGAAAGCGTGCGCAGCGGGGTCAACGCCGGAGTGGACCTGCTGATCGGAACCAATCTCAACGAGGGCTCCTTCGCAGTGGAGATGCGTCCGCCCTCTGCCGGTGACCCGGCCTACCCCGAGCGCGCGGCCGCAGTGCTCGCAGGGGCAGGGATCCCCGCCATCAAAGCACCCGGCTACGCGGGAGCGCTTTCAAAGGTGCTCAACCGGGAGCCGTCCGGAAAGGAACTTCTTGAGGCCGCCATTGCCGATTCCGTTTACCGCCAGCCCAGCAACCGGCTGCTTGGCGCGAGGCTGCTGGGCGCCGTCCACCCGCCTGCCGCCGGCAAAAACTTCGCCTACCTGTTCACGTGGCACAGCCCGGCCATGGGCGGAAAGCTCGGCGCCTGCCACGCCCTGGACATCCCTTTCGTGTTCCGGCACCTGGATGCACCGCAAGCGGCCTTCCTCACCCGGGGCAAGGCGCCACAGGCGCTGAGCGACATCATGAGCAGCGCCTGGGCCGCCTTCGCGCACACTGGACAGCCGGCCGTCCCTGGGCTCGAGTGGCCGGAGTACGGGGAGCAGCGCAGAACCTTGGTGCTCGACGCCGACACCCGGCTTGAAGATGATCCGCGCCGGGAGCTCCGGGAGTTCTTCGAGGACGTCAGGCCGCTGCCAGCGAATTGAGCTTGTCCCGGATGCCGTTCAACGCGGGATCACGCAGCGACATGAACGCGGGCTTCAGGAGCGGCTGGATGATCTTGGCCGGGCCCTTGATGCTGAACTCGGCGGTGTACTTGACTACGGAGCCGGCACCGTTGGGGCTGACGTCCACCGAATCGAAGGCGGTAACGGTCTTGTTTTCACCCCGCAGCTTGATGTGGTTGGCGGTCAGTTCGATGACTTCGTATTCCAGCGACTGGCGCTTCCCCCGGAACTCGGACTCTGCGTGGTAACGGTGCCCCACAGCCACCGGCCCCGGGGTGAGCTTTTCCATGACAGGGGTGTTGGGGTCCCACTCGCTGGTGTTCTCGAACTCACTCATGAAGGCAAAAGCCTTCTCCGCGGACAGGTTGGTTTCCACACTTCCGGTGACTGTGATCATCGTCCAAGTGTAGGAGCACCATGCAACTGGTGGGCAGTCATCTTGTAGCAGAGCTTCCCGCCCAGCGTGTGCGGCCTAATCCATGCCTCGTAGCCTTCGGCGGCAGTGAACAGGGCACGGCCACCGGACGCGTCGGCGGCGAGCCACAGGGCGGCCGGGACCGGCATGGCGTCTTCCACCACGCCGGTCCGGACCACCTCGGAGTCCTTCCGGATCTCCACGGGGACGCCGATGAGCCGGTTCCAGGCGTGATGGGGGTAGGGCTTCATGGCGGTTCCCCTGGCGCTTCCGGCTAGCAGGACTCGAAGTCGGTGAGGACCTTTACCTTGCCCGCGGAGGCCGACGCCGGGTCGAACGTGTACCCGATCCATTCCCTGGCCAGGCGGCGGGCGAGCTCTATGCCCACCACGCGCTGCCCCATGGTCAGCACCTGGCAGTCGTTGGACAGGATGGACCGCTCCACGGAGAAGGAGTCATGCGCGGCGGTTGCGCGGATGCCCTCCACCTTGTTCGCGGCGATGGCAACACCGATTCCCGTCCCGCAGAACAGGATGGCGCGGTCCGCTTTACCGTCCCGGATCATTTCGCCGGCTGCGATGCCCACGTAGGGGTAGGGCCGGGAGAAGTCGTCCGGCTCATCGGTCCGGTTGACCCCGATATCGGTGACCTCGGAGACTCGGGGATCGTTGCGCAGGTCGGCCAGGACTTTGTCCTTGTAATCAACGCCGGCTTCGTCCGCGCCGACAATGAGCCGCAGCCCCATGGTGTGTCCTTCCATCGTCATTATTTGGCTCCTGCCGGCGCTGCGCCGGCTGTGGTGGTGGTGAAGTGCGGCCCCATCACTGCGAACACCATGGCCAGGGAAGTGGCACCCGGGTCCGGCGTGCCCAGGCTCTTCTCGGCCAGCGGGCGGGCGCGGCCCTTCAAAGGCAGCAAGTCGGCCGTTGCCTCAGCCGCGGAAGCAGCTTCGCGGGCGGCGTCCTGCCAGGCTTGGCCCGGTTCGGTCCCATCGGCCACGTCCCTACTGAACGCGGCAGCGAACGGCAGCAGGGCGTCCACCATGGTCTTGTCGCCGATTTCGGCCTTGCCCAGCTGGATGATGCGGTCCGCGAAGGCGGTCACCCCGGCGGCAAGTTCCGACGCGGCGGGGACCGAGGCGTTGCCCACTGACTCACCAAAAGCGCGCAGGCCCGCGCCCCACAGCACCCCGGAGGTTCCGCCGGCCTTGTCTGCCCAGGCATCACCGGCGGCGGCAAGGACGTCGCCCGCGCCGGCGCCCTGCTTGAATGCTTCGGAGGCAGCTGCGGCTGCGGCGTCCACGCCGCGGACCATGCCGCGTCCGTGGTCGCCGTCGCCGGCGATGGCATCCATCCGGCCCAGCCGTTCCTCGGCCTCATGCAGCGACGCCTGTGCTGCCCCGAGGGCCGCAACGCAGGCCGCGGCGTACTCACGGGAGGCGTCCGTGGCGACGAACGCCGCAGCGGCGGCGCCGCCGTCGTACGTTTCCTCCCCGGCGAAAGTTCCCGCCTGGCTGGCCGCCTCACCGCGGCGGTAGGCGGGAGTTTCTGCCGGAGCGGTCCACAGCGGCTCCAGCTCCTCATCCAGCCACGTAATGGTCAGCGAGACGCCGGCCATGTCCAGGCTGGTGACCAATTCGCCCACCTCGGGCATCACCAGGGTGTAGCTGGCGGCACGGAGCAGCGGCGCCACGGTCCCCCAAAGAACGAACAGTTCTTCGTGTTTCGTGGAGCCGAGCCCGTTGAGGATGA
Source organism: Arthrobacter sp. E1SS-5 (assembly GCF_057073715.1). Lineage (NCBI taxonomy): Bacteria > Bacillati > Actinomycetota > Actinomycetes > Micrococcales > Micrococcaceae > Arthrobacter > Arthrobacter sp. E1SS-5. The sequence goes on along the minus strand of NZ_CP172703.1, from coordinate 306,185 downwards.
CGGCGATCCGGTCCCCCGCGTTTGGCGGTGTTTCGGAGAGCACGCGGGCCACCAGTTCGCGGCCCAGTTCCTTTGCCGAAGGCAGATCGGTGTCGTGCAGGCCCGGCTCGCCGTGGATGCCGAGGCCGAGGCCCATCTGCCCTTCCGGAAGAGTGAACAGCGGGGCTTCGGCTCCCGGGAAGGTGCAGCCGGCGATTGCACTGCCGATGGTGCGGGTCAGGTCATTGGCCTTGCGGCCCAGGCGGACCACCTCGGCCAGGTCCGCTCCGTTCTCCGCGGCGGCACCCATCACCTTGAAGACCGTGAAGTCACCGGCGATGCCGCGCCGTTTGGCGGATTCCGACGGCGGGGCGCTGGCGATGTCGTCCGTCACCAGGACGTTCTCCACGGCGATGCCCTCGGCGGCGAGCCGCTCGCTGGCCATGCCGAAGTTCATCACGTCGCCGGCGTAGTTGCCGTAGGTAAACACGACGCCGGCGCCGGACTCGGCTGCCTTCGCCACGGAGTAAGCCTGCTGCGCGGATGGCGAGGTGAAGATGTTGCCCACCACGGCGCCGTCGGCGAAGCCGGTGCCGATCAGCCCGGCGAAGGCCGGGTAGTGGCCGGAGCCGCCGCCGGTGAGGACGGCAACCTTGGGCCGGGCCGGCCGGTAGCGGCGGACGGCGCCGCCGGAAACCTGCCGGACCAGGTCGGAGTGGACGTCGCAGAAACCTGCAAGGGCTTCCTCGGCGAACTCTGAGGGATCGTTGAAGATTTTGGTCATGGGGGGTTCTCCGGCGTGCGCGGTGGGGGTCGGGCGGTGGGCTGTTGGGGCGGACTGCTAGTGGATGTGGCTGCCGCCGTTGATGTCGATGGTGGTGCCGGTGAGGTAGGCCGAGTCCTCAGAGGACAGGAAGGTGATCACGGAGGCAACTTCCTCGGTGGTGGCGTTGCGGCCCAGCGGGATGCCGGCGTTGATGGCGGCTTCCTGCTCCTCGGTGCTGCCCACGCGGATGTTGGTGTCCACGGCGCCGGGGGTGATGGCGTTGACCGTGACGCCGGTTTCGCCGATTTCGCGGGCCAGTGCCTTGGTGAAGCCGAGGATGGCTGCCTTGGCGGCCGAGTAGGGGACTTTGCCGAAGACGCCGCCGCCGCGCTGGGCGGAAACGGAGGACATGTTCACGATGCGGCCCCAGCCGTTGGCGATCATGTCCGGCAGGAACGCCTTGGTCACCAGGTAGGTGCCCGTGGCGTTGACGTCCATGACCTTGTGCCACAGCTCCAGGGTGGTCTCCAGGAACGGGATGGGCGAGGTGATGCCGGCGATGTTGGCCAGCGCGCCGACGGGCGGGAGGTTGCCGGCGGCCACTTCAGCGGCGACGGCTGCCTGGGCGGCGGTGACGGAGGCTTCGTTGGCGACGTCGATCTCGTGGCCGAAGGCGGGGACGTTGAATTCATTGCCGATTTCGGCTGCGACCTTGGCGGACTTCTCGCCGTCGAGGTCCAGGATCACGATGCCCCAGCCTTCACGGGCGTAGCGGCGGGCGGTGGTGATGCCGATGCCGCGGTCCGAGGTGGCTCCGGTGAGGACGGCGGTGCGCTGGATGGTGGTCATGGTGGTGCTCCTTGAATTGTTTTGGTGGATCGATTGCTCCGTAAGTGTCGTTTTGGACGTTCAAAACGACACCTGCTCAGCAGTCGATGGAGGGGTGGGGTTCAGATGAGGTCGGTGATGAAGCTTGCTGCCTTGGCGGTTGCTGCGGGGCGTTCGTCATTGGTGACGTCCCGGGTTTCGAGTTCGAGCGAGAAGTGGCCGGTATAGCCGTCGGCGGCAAGCCGCTTGAGGCCGCCGGCGAAGTCGGCGTCCCCGTTGCCGATGCTGAGGTTGATGTTCCCCGGCACGGCGTCACGCAGGTGGACGTGGCTGATCCGGCCCTGGTGGACGTCCAGGTACGCCTGGATGTCCTCGCCGGACGCCACGATGTGGCTGAAGTCCATGACGATTCCCACGCCGGACCCGGCAAGGCGGTCGGCCAGCAGTCCGGCGCGCTCCAGGTTCCAGCAGAACCGGAGGAAGTGCAGGGATTCGGTCCAGAGTTCGACGCCGAACTCCGCCGCCCGCTGTCCGGCAGCAATGAGCTGGGCGGCAATGAGGTCCAGGTCTTCCTCGACGCTTCGGACCGGGGTGTGGTCCAGCGCGCCGCAGGGAAGGACCAGCGCCTTCGCCCCGGTCTTTGCGGTGAGGGTCAGCAGGGCGTCCAGGTGGCGTCCCCGGGCAGCCTGGCCGTCGCCGTCGAGCACCCTGTTGAGGTCCCCGCTGTCGCCGTTAACCGACCGCACCCGCAGTCCGGAAGCATTGACTTCGGCCGAAACGGCAGCGACTGCGGCCGCGTCGAGTTCATAGGGAACGTGGTTGCAAACGCCTGGGAGGGCGCCCAGGTCGATCTCTTCGAAGCCCAGTTCCTTCATGGTGCGCAGGGCCGTCCGGAGGTCCTGGTGCCGGAAGCTGATGGATGAGCACCCAAGTCTGGAGTGGAACATCATTGATCCTTTGGTTCGTGCCGGGCGGTAGTGATGGGGACCACAATACTTTCGTTAACTGTCAACAGTCAACTCTAGAAGTCGACTGTTGACAGTAAGAATGATGTGGGTCACACTGGTGTCCATCAATTGTTAACAGTCGACAGCGGCGACCTCAACAGCCGCTTTTCGAAAGGGAACCACCATGAGCAAAGATGCTCTGACCATGCGCGGCCCGGTCCACGGCACCAAGGACGCCCGGCGAGTTGCCATCGGATCCGGCGTGGGGGCCGTGATTGAGACGTACGACTTCATCGGCTTCGGCACCGCTGCCGCACTGTACTTCGGAACTGCGTTCTTCCCCGGAAGCGATCCAGTCACCGGTACCCTCGCCTCCTTCGCCACCTTGGGCGTCGGCTTCGCCGCCCGCCCCCTGGGCGGCATCATCGGCGGGCACCTCGGTGACAAGGTGGGCCGCAAGCCTGTCCTGGTCGCCTCCCTCATCCTGATGGGTCTGGCCACCTTCGCCATTGGCCTGCTCCCCACCTACGCCGCGGTGGGGTTGCTGGCCCCGGCACTGCTGGTTTTCGTCCGCATCGTCCAGGGCCTCGCCTTCGGCGCGGAGTGGGGCGGTGCCATCCTGATGAGCTACGAGCACGCGCCATGGAAGACCAAGGGCAAGTACACCGGTATTGTCCAGGCCGGCTTCCCCGTGGGCCTGCTGCTGGCCAACCTGACGTTCCTGTTCAGCGTGCAGCTGGGCGGCGAACTCGCCTGGCGCATCCCGTTCCTGGCCAGCATCGTGTTGGTGATCGTGGGGCTGATCATCCGTTCCAACGTCCCCGAGTCCCCCGTCTTCGATGAGGTCAAGGACAGCGGCACCATCGTCAAGGCCCCCATCGTGGAGGTCATCAAGACTGACTGGCGCAACATCGTCAAGGGCATCGGTCTCCGCATCGCCGAAACCGCCGGCTACGCCGTGTCCATCACCTACATGATTTCCTACATCAACAGCCAGCACCTGGCGGACAAGACCCAGACGCTGATCGCCCTCTGCATCGCCTCGGCCATCGGCATCTTCGCCACCCAGGCCTGGGGTGCCTTGACCGACCGTATCGGCCGCCGCCCCCTGTATGTGTGGTCCACCGCGTTCGCCGCCCTGTTCGCCATCCCGATGTTTCTGCTGGTCAACACCGGTCTGTTCATCGCCATCATCCTCACCATCGTGATCTCCTACGCCGTGTGCCAGAACTCCCTGGCCGGCGCCCAGGGCGCCTGGTTCCCGGAGCTCTTCCAGGCCAAGACCCGCGCCTCCGGCGCCAGCCTGGCCTACCAGATCTCGGCCATGGTGTCCGGTTTTACCCCGTTCATCACCACACTGCTGTTCGTCAGCTTCGGCTGGATGGGCCCGGCACTGCTGTTCGGCGCCTACGCGCTGATCGGCCTCTGGGCCGCCGTCGCCACCCGGGAAACCTGGGGCAAGCGGGAGCGCGAACTGGCCGAGGAAGCCACCAAAAGCACCCCCAACACCGTCAACGCCTGAATGACCACCGCGCACGAAACGACCACGGAGCACGCAATGCCTACAGAAACCGTCCAGGACGCCCCGCAGGGACAGACGCTGCGGGGAGAAACACTGCAGGCCGCAGTGACCCCGCAACGCGTGGACAAGATCAGCGCCGCCGCCTACCGGATCCGGCACCACGCCCTGAACATGGGCGAGGTGCAGGGCCAGGGCTATGTGGGCCAGGCCCTGGGCGCGGCGGACATGCTCGCCACCGTCTACGGGGACCAGTTGCGGTTCCGTGCCGAGGACCCGCACTGGGAAGCCCGCGACCGGTTCCTGCTCTCCACCGGCCACTACGCTATCGGCCACTATGCCGCTCTCGCCGAGGCCGGGGTGGTCCCGGTGGAGGAACTGGAAACGTACGGCTCGGATGACTCCCGGCTGCCGATGTCCGGGATGTCCACTTACACCCCCGGCATGGAAATCTCCGGCGGTTCATTGGGGCACGGCCTGACCATCGCCGTCGGTATGGCCCTTGGCCTGCGTTACCAGGGCTCGGACGCCCGGGTGTTCAACTTCCTCTCCGACGGCGAACTGGACGAGGGCTCTACGTGGGAGGCCGCCATGGGCGCCCACCACCACCAGCTGGGCAACCTGACCGCCATGGTGGATATCAACGCCCTGCAGGCGGACGGCAAGACCGACACGGTGCTGCGCACCGAACCGGTGACCGAGAAGTGGGAATCGTTCGGCTGGTACACCCAGCGGGTGGACGGCAATGACGTCGCCGCCCTGCTCGCAGCGTTCGACAACGCAGCCGCCCAGGCCGCCGCCGTCGGACGTCCGTCCGTGATCCTGTGCGACACCAAGGTGGGCCGCGGCGTTCCGCTGCTGGAAGACCGCGAAAAGGCGCACTTCATGCGCATCGAAGAGAACGAATGGCAGATCTGCCGCGAGCAGCTCACCGCCGGATACGAAGGAAAGGCTTCAGCATGAGCACCACCACCTCGGCCGCTGCTGCGGCACATTCAGCCACTGCAGCGGCGGCCACGCCGAAGCTGAAGACGTCGGCGATGATCGCATCGTTCGCCGACCCCGGCCAGAAGACCTCCTCCGCGCCGTTCGGGCACGCCCTGGTCAAGGCCGCGCAGGAAAACGACAAGATCGTGGGCCTGACCGCGGACCTGGGCAAGTACACGGACATGCACATCTTCGCCAAGGCCTTCCCGGAACGGTTCTTCCAGATGGGCATGGCCGAGCAGTTGCTCTTCGGGGCCGCCGCCGGCCTGGCCGAGTCCGGCCTGGTGCCGTTCGCGTCCACCTACTCGGTGTTCGCCGCGCGCCGGGCCTACGATTTCCTTTGCCTGGACGCGGCCGAACCGAACCTGAACGTTAACATCGTGGGCGGCCTGCCCGGCCTGACCACCGGGTACGGCCCCAGCCACCAGGCCACCGAAGACATGGCGATCTTCCGCGGCATGCCCAACCTGACCATCGTTGACCCGTGCGACTCGCTAGACATCGAGCAGGCCGTTCCGCAGCTCGCAGCCTCCGAAGGCCCCACCTACCTGCGGCTGCTGCGCGGCAACGTGCCCACCGTCCTGGACGAGTACGACTACACGTTCGAACTCGGCAAAGCAAAGGTGCTGCGCGGCGGCAACGACGTCGTGTTCATCTCCTCCGGCCTGATGACCATGCGCGCCCTCCAGGCAGCCAAGGCACTCGAGGCACACAACGTGGACGTCGCCGTCGTGCACACCCCCACCATCAAGCCGTTCGACGCCGAGACTGTCCTTAAGGAGGTCAACACCGACCGCTTGGCCGTCACCCTGGAAAACCACACGGTGGTGGGCGGCCTGTTCGAGACCGTCGCCTCCGCCGTCGTCGCCGCCGGAGTCGGCAAGCGCGTGGTGCCCGTGGCACTGCCGGACCAGTTCCTCGACGCCGGCGCCCTCCCCACCCTGCACGACCGCTACGGCCTCGCCACTGACCGCATCGTGGCCAAGGTCCTCGCGGAACTCGGCTAAGGCAGCACCAACGCAGAAAGCACGGCGCCGGTCCTCAGCCGGTGTCGTGCTTTCTGCCGTAATATCGAATTCACTATCGACTGTAAACAGTCGACTTATGACATTGAGGACAGAAGCCATGGCCGGACTGACCGCCCCGCTGCTGGGACTGGAAAAGAAAAGCCTGCGCGAGCAGGCACTCTCGGCGCTGCGCACCGCCATCACCAGCGGCGAGCTGGAACCCGGCCGGCACCTGGTGGAGACTGAACTGTCCGAGATGCTCCAGATCAGCCGCGGCACCCTGCGCGAAGCCCTCCGCCAGTTGGAGCAGGAGGGCTTGCTGTCCGCGGGACCCCGCGGCCGCCTTTCCGTCCGTCACCTGGACGAAAAGGAAATCCGGGACATCTACGCCGTCCGGGCCGCCTTGGAATCCCTCGCCGCCCGGACCCTGTGCGAACTCCCGGACCGGCAGCACGTCACCGAGTCGCTGCACAAAGCGGTCGACGCCATGTCCCACGCCGCCAGCGGAAGCCTGGAGGAACGGATCGAATCCGATCTCGAGTTCCACCGCACGCTTTGCCGCCTCACCGGCAACGAAACCCTCCTGCACTCCTGGGAATCCCTCGAGGGCTCCATACGCATGTCCATCATGTTCGCTGGCTTGGAAAAGGGTGTCAGCAACATGAGCGTTGACCGGCACGAGGACATCGTGGCTGCCATCGACACCGGTGACGCCACCCTTGCCCGCAAGACCATCCTGGAGCACATGGACACCGCCGCTGCCAATCTGGTGGCCTAACCCCTTCCCACCTGCCCGTTTGGGAATCCCAGCACCCTCCTGCCCGTTAACTTACTGAGCGGTAAATAGCCGCAGCGCTTAACGAGGGATGGTATGACCGCAAAGTTTGTGTCAGTTGAGGACGATACCGGGAAGGTCACCCGGTATGCCCGCCATGACAACGGCGGCGGGCTGATTGCCCCGGGGGCAAGGGTGGCCGACAGCGCCCGCATCGGCCCCATGACCTACATTGAACACGGTGCCCAGGTGGGCTCGGGTTGCCGGATTGGACACGGCAGCTGGATCGACCGGGACGCCACCATCGGGGACCGGACGGTGATCGGCGACGGCGTGCGGATCGGCCGCGGAACGGTGATCGGCAACCGTGTGCACATTGGGAGCCACTCACGCATTGGGTCCAGTGTCCTGATTGAGCACGGCGTCCACCTGGACAGCGACAGCACGGTGCCCAACGGCAGCGAGGTCCTCGCCGGGGCGCACTCCCGCCTGGCACCGGCAACGCACCGGCAGCACCGCAAGCCCAAGAGCGGGATGGCCGCCTAGGTGTACGGAACAGTACTTCCGCGGACCACGAGTTCCGCCGGATAGATAACCGGTTCCAACTCCACCCCGGTGTTCTCAATGGCGCGGATTAAAAGCTGCCCTGCATTTTTGGCGATCTCCATCATTGGATGGGCCACCGTAGTGAGTTCCACGCCGTTCGGAGCCCGGATGGAGTGATTGTCGAAGCCCACAACGGCCACGTCCTCCGGCACGCCCTTGCCCGCACTGCCTACGGCATCGAGCACTCCCAGCGCCATGAGGTCCGAGGCGGCGAACACGCCGTCCAGCCCAGGTGCCTGGGCGAAAAGTCTGCGTGCAGCCTCGGCGCCGCCCGCCGTCGTAAAGTCCCCGTAGACGACAGGCCCGGGCGGCAGGCCGGCCTCCTTAAGCCCCTGCATCCAGCCCTCCAGCCGGTCGACGGCGGCCGTCATGTCGCCGGGGCCGGCAACAGTTCCGAGGTGGGTACGGCCGATGCCGGCAAGGTGCCGGGCCGCCAGCCTGCCGCCCTCGAAGTTGTCCACGTCCACAAACGGAAGTTCCGATTTCCTGTCCCACGGCCTGCCGATGAAGACGGTGGGCAGCCCGGTGGAACCCAGGTTTTCCACCCAGTCGTCCGCGCGGTGGTGGGACACCACGATGGCGCCGTCCACATGGCCGCCGCGCAGGTAGCGTAGCGTCCGCGAAGAATCGTCCCCCGCCCGCGACATCAGCAGCACCAGCTGCACGTCGGTATCACGCAGGGCTTGGTTGACACCCGTCACCACGGCAGCAAAGTACGGATCCATCATCACCCTGGCATCCGGTTCCGGGATGACCAGCGCCACCGATCCGGCCCGCCGGGTGACCAGGCTTCGTGCCGCACGGTTGGGAATGTACCCCAATTCCGCGATCGCAGCGTCGACGGCGGCCTGGGCCGCGGGGCTTACCCTGGACCCACCGTTGATGGCCCGGGAGGCAGTGGACCGGGAAACTCCAGCGGCCTTGGCCAGGTCCTCGAGCGTCGGGAGCGGCCGTCCCTCCCTGGCCGGCCCAGCTGGAGTGGTCTTTGGGTTCACTCAACAGACATTACGACACCAGCGGTATGAGAGCGTTTCCGTCAACCCTTGCTGGGGCAGGAGGGCGATGCTACTCTTCCCCGATGGGAGCGCTCCCACCATTGATCCCCGGTTGCACAGTGCAGCTGACGGGGGTCGTCCAGCCCACAGAATGACAGGACCAGCAATGCCGCTAGCCCCTTGCCCTGATCCATCCCACCCCTCACCGGCAGGCCGGCGGCACAGCCGCGGTGTCGTCGCCGCCAGTGCCGCCCTTCTCATTGGGCTTTTCGCCGCAGGCGGGACAGTCCCGGCCCAGGCCGCGCCGTCAGTGCCGTACGCAGCACCGGCCCAGCAGGCTCCCGCCTCACCGCCGGCACTTCCCCAGCCCGTGCAGAACCCGTTCGGGCCCAATGTTTACGTCTTCGATCCCAGCATGCCGGTGGCGCAGATCCAGGCCACGGTGGACTCCATCGCTGCCCAGCAGGTAGACGACGAAATGGGAACCAAGCGTTACTCCCTGCTGTTCAAGCCCGGCACCTACGGCACTCCCGCAGAACCCCTCATTGTCCAAGTGGGCTACTCCACCGAGGTGGCGGGGCTGGGAGCTTCTCCCACCGACGTCACCATCAACGGGCACGTGGACGTCTACAACCGCTGCCTGACCGCGGACAACTGCATCGCCCTCAACAACTTCTGGCGGTCGCTGTCCAACCTCACCATCAATGTCACGGGCCTCGAAGGCTGCCGCAGCTCGGCGAATTTCTGGGCAGCGTCACAGGCCTCCCCCATGCGCCGCGTCAATATCACCGGTGGCAACCTCTCCCTCATGGACTACTGCACCGCCGGCCCGCAGTACGCCAGTGGCGGCTTCATCGCAGATTCGAAGACGGGGGCCATCATCAACGGTTCCCAGCAGCAATACCTGGTCCGTGACACCAGCATTGGAAGCTGGTCCAACGGAGTATGGAACCAGGTGTTCTCGGGCGTGAACGGCGCACCCGCCGATTCCTTTCCGACCCCGCCCTACACCACGCTGCCCAACACCCCCATCAGCCGCGAAAAGCCATACCTGACGCTGGATGCGGGCGGCCAGTACAACGTCTTTGTTCCGGCCGTCCGCCAGAACTCCGCGGGGACCACGTGGGAGAACGGTCCTACCGCAGGCCGCAGCATCCCCTTGGCCGACTTCTACATCGCAACCCCCGGCGATTCAGTCCAAACCATTAATTCTCAGCTTGCCAGGGGGAAGAACCTGCTCCTTACCCCCGGGGTTTACGACGTTGACCGCAGCATCGAAGTCAAGCGGGCCAACACCGTGGTGCTTGGGCTGGGCATGACCACCCTGACGGCCGTCAACGGAGCAGTTCCGCTGACCGTGGCTGATGTGCCCGGAGTTGATATCGCCGCAGTCACAGTGGATGCCGGCGAGGTGAATTCCCCTGCCCTCATGCGCCTCGGCAAGACAATTCCGGGCGAAGGCAGCGGACCGGCCAACTCTGCCGTCCACAGCGATCCCGCAAACCCCACCACACTCCATGACGTGTTCTTCCGCATCGGTGGCCCGCACGTGGGCAAGGCCTCGGTGAGCCTGGAGGTCAACAGCGACAATGTGCTCCTGGACCACATCTGGGCGTGGCGTGCCGACCACGGCAACGGGGTGGGCTGGACAACCAATACCGGCCGGAACGGCGTGATCGTCAACGGCAACAATGTCACCGCCACGGGCCTCTTTGTGGAGCATTACCAGGAGTACAACGTCGTCTGGAACGGGGAGAACGGCAAGACCATCTTCTTCCAAAACGAACTGCCCTACGACGCGCCCAACCAGGCAGCATGGCAGCACGACGGGATCCTGGGCTGGGCGGGTTACAAGGTCGCCGACTCCGTGAAGAGCCACGAACTGTGGGGTGGCGGCAGCTACGTGTACACCAACGTGGACCCCACCATCCACGCCTCCAGGGGTTTCGAGGTACCGGTGACGCCCGGCGTGAAGCTGCACAGCCTGCTGACCGTGAATCTCGGCGCTGGAACACTGGACCACGTTGTCAACGACACGGGGGCGCCTGTGTCCACGGACGCCGTCGGATTTCCCAGCTACGTGGCCGATTTTGGCTAGGAGCCAAGCCTCACAACAGGGCGCGGTGCCGGCAGTCGTTGCCGGCTCCGCGCCCTGTCAGTTCCGCTGTCGCGATGTGTTCCGGGCCTGCCTCCACGCCAGCGCCGCCCCACCCCAGACGGCCAGCAGCAGCGCCACGAGCAGGAGGCCGGCGTCCCCGAGGTCCACCGATCCAAGCCATGCCGTAACGGGATCGTCCAGGGCGAAGGCGGCGTGGACAAAACCGCCCAGGGTGATGACGGCAATGAACAGTGCCGAGACCGCGGAAATCCCCGTAACCAGTGCGTTGAAGCCCAGCATCCGCTGAGGATCATCGAGTGCCGAGCGGTACATCCGCATCATGGCCAGACCGTTCAGGGAATCACACAGCGTCATCGCGGCTGCGAAGGCCAACGGCAGCGCGAGCAGGGCGAACGGCGGCACCCCGGCCAGGGACGCCGCCGTCGTCATCATGAGCAGCCCGATGGTGGTGGCGGTATCGAAGCCGAGGCCGAACAGGAACCCGATCATGTAGATGTTCCGCGGCCGCCGCACCCTGGCCAGCGGCCGGGCGAGGAGCCGCGCCACCAGCCCCTGCGGCTCCAGGTCCCGGGGATGCACCGCGGCGCCGTGCCGGGCGCGGCGGTGGGCCCGCGCCGAGAGTGCGAAAGCGGAGCCGTTGAACAGGCCCATGGCCAGCAGGAACAGCCCGGACACCCCGCTGCCGATCAGGCCGAGCACCAGGTTTCCGGCGCTTCCGTCCTCCATGAACTCCCCCACCATGGTTGCGCCGGCGATCACCAGCACGCCCGCCAGGGTCACCACCGAACTGTGCCCCAGGCTGAAGGCGAATCCGACGCTCACCGGATCCTGCCGCTGCGCCACGAACTTGCGCGTGGAGTTATCGATCGCCGCCAGGTGGTCCCAGTCGTAGCTGTGCTTCACCCCCGCCAGGTAGGCGGTGAGCACCAGTCCCCAGGTCAGCGCTTGCCCGCCTCCGCTAAGGGTCCCGGCAAGCAAGAGGACGACGGCGGCAGCATGCAGCACGGCCACCGCACCGAAGGTAAAGGCCAGGCGGGTCCGGAGCGGCAGTGATTCCCGGTCCCGGTAGAGGGCGGTGATGGTGGTCAGTGCCGTCATCAGTGCTTCCTCAGGTCCAGGGGACCCTGGCCGAACCAGCGTTCCCGGAGGAGGTTGCCGCAGGCACCGAGGAGCCGGTTGAGTTCCCCGGTGCTGTTGGACAGGGCCCGCAGCACCAGCCCTGTGGTTCCCCCGACCGTGCGGGTCAGCGAGAGGCCGGTCCTGGCGTCCAACGGCTGGGTCAACTGATGCAGTTCGTCGGCGAGCGCCTGGTCCACTCGCGGATCCACCACCACCAACGAGCCCAGGTGGCTAAAACCCTCCATGAACCCGAGCCCCGTGACATCGTTCAGCGGCGGCCGGATCAACAGGTTGTCCAGCGCCAGCAGTTCGGTGCCGCCCTCAGTCTCCACCCGGAGGTCGTTCCGCAGCCGGACCTCCTCGTAGCGGAACGCGGCCCCGTCCGGTGACCATCCGGGTGTCACCACCTCGGCCATGACGAGGCTCGACGACGGCCGCAAGGCCACCGAGGTCCGTTGCCGGTAGCTCGCCTCCCGGTAGGCGATGAGCTGGTCCGGCATCAGCTCCAACCGGGCCCCCTCCCCCAACCGCACAGTCATCCGCTGCTCGGCAAAAGACCCAGGAGTCCGATAAACCTTCGTAGCGGACTGTGACGTCAACAACAGAGAAGCAGAGTCACCAACCTCAACATCCAGCAGAAAGAGGTCAGCCCCAAGATAGGCCCCGCCCGGATTCACGACGACATAGCAAACCTGCCCGGAGTCATCGAGGTAATGCGGCCGCATCACCCTTAAGGCACCCCGGTGGTACTGGTGCTTCGCAACTGAGCGCTGACCACGAACGTCGACCAAAAGCTCAAGCTCACCCATTGGTGACGGGGGCTCTGAGGCGGCGAGGCCGGATTTTGGGGCCGCGGCGTGGTGGGCACCGCGCAGCGGGCACGGCCCCAAATCCGGCGAAGCCGCCGGACCCAGCCCGGCACCCGGTGACGGACGCGCGGAACTTGCCTCCGCCGTCGTACTCATGCGAGGTCGAGCATCAGGACGTCGTGCCGGATCCATTCGATGACGGCGTCGAGTCCCTCGTCGGTTTTGAGGTTCGTCAAGCAGAATGGACGCTCGCCCCTGAACTCCTTCGAGTCCTTCTCCATGACTGACAAATCGGCGCCGACGTGGGGAGCCAGGTCAGTTTTGTTGATGATGAATAGGTCCGATTTGATCATGCCTTGGCCGGCTTTGCGGGGGATCTTTTCGCCCTGAGCCACGTCGATGATGTAGATGGAGAAGTCCACCAGTTCGGGGCTGAAGGTGGCGGAGAGGTTGTCGCCGCCGGATTCGACGAAGATGACCTGAAGGTCGGGATGCCGGGCTTTGAGTTCTTCGATGGCGGCGGTGTTCATGGAGGTGTCTTCGCGGATGGCGGTGTGGGGGCAGCCGCCGGTTTCGACACCGATGATCCGGTCCACGGGGAGGATGCCGTCTGCGGCGAGGATTTTGGCGTCCTCGATGGTGTAAATGTCGTTGGTGATGGCGGCCATGGAGATGTCGCCGCTCATGTGCCGGGTGAGCCGCTCGACGAGCTGGGTCTTGCCGGCGCCGACGGGCCCGCCGATGCCGATCTTGATGGGTTCAGTCATGGTGTTCCTCCTGTGAAGCGGTGTGCACGGTTAGCTCATGAACATCCGGGCACGTTGGCGTTCGTGCCGCATTTGCGAGATTTCCAGTCCGGGGCTGACGGCACCGAGGTCGTCAGGCGTGAGGCGCCCTATCACCTCGATGGCGGCAGCGACGTCGTCGTGCGCTTTGCGCAGCACCCGCTGTCCGGCGTTCTGGCCGAGGGGGATGGCGCGGACGGCGTTCTGGGTGAGGGACGTAACGGTGGCGAAGAGGTAGGCGGCAAGTGCTTCCTGCAGCGGCACCCCGAGGGAGCGGGCGACGACGGCGAACGCCAGCGGCTGGTGCCCTGCGGCGCGGCCGGTGGCCACCAGGTCCCGGTACAGTTCCAGCGCGGGCGAGGGAAACACCTCCCCACCAATTTCGAGCAGCCGAGACCCCATTTTGAGGGAGGCCTCCCGAACCTGCCGGGGCAAAAGGGAAGCAGAGAGGAGAGCATCCAGCTCCCCCAGATCAACGCCCTCATAGAAAAGCCGAACAGCAAGCCCATCCGAGTACGTCAACGACTGAGAGATGAAAGCAGACAGCCATACCCCAAAACCAGCCTCATCAGCGACAACACCGGTGTCGACATAGGTCTCAAACCCAAGAGAGTGAGCAAAGGCCCCAGTAGGAAGCGCAGAGTCAGTGAGCTGCTGCAAAGCAAGCTGGTAACTGCCGACCCCGGCGGTGGCGGGTGAAGGGGGCTGCGGTGTGGTGGGCACCGCGAAGCGGGCACAGCCCCCTTCACCCGCCACCGCGCCCAAGGTGCCGCTGGTACTAGTGCGAATGTTCAGCATGGCGGAAAGGTACAGGGAGGACGCGTTCCTGGCGGGTGTAAGGCACACCAGCATGGCGAAGGTAGTCCTCGACGGTGTGGTCGTAGGCGCACACCATGACTTCGGCTTCATATTCCGAGGACGCGTCAAAGAACTGTGCCTGGAGGTGCCGGTTGCCGAGGGAGTGTGCGGTGATGCCCATTTCGGTGATGGTCCTGGGAGCGATGACCAGGACGTCGGTGGGCAGGACGGAGACGACGACCATGTTGGTGTCTTCGACGTGCAGGATGTCCCCGTCCCGGAGGTCGCCGGAGCCAGCGGGGAGCCGGATGCCGATCTCCTTGCCGTGGTCCGTCGTCGCCCGCTGAATGCGTTTCACCAGGGAAGCGCTGGGCAGGACGACTTTTTCGCGGTGCAGGCCGGCGTAGGCGGCGAGGTCTGTGTCCGGCAGGTCGTGGAGGTTGCCGAGGACTCGTTCGATGATCACGTGCTTACTTTCTGGGTGTGACTAGAAGAGGAAGTACCGCTGCGCCATGGGGAGCACGTCGGACGGCTCGCAGGTGACGTCCTCGCCGTCGACGGTCACTTGGTAGGTTTCCGGGTCCACCTGGATGTCCGGGGTGGCGTCGTTGTACTTGAGGTCGGCCTTGGTGAGGTTCCGGATGCCGGACACGGGCCGGATGACCTTTTGGAGCCCCAGCTCTTCCGGGACACCGGCGTCGATCGCGGCCTTGGACAGGAACGTGATGGAGGACTGCTGGACGGCCTTGCCGAAGGTGGCGAACATGGGCCGCATGGACCGCGGCTGCGGCGTGGGGATGGAGCCGTTGGAGTCCCCCATCAGCGCGTAAGCGATCTGGCCGCCCTTGAGCACCACTTCCGGCTTGACGCCGAAGAATGCCGGGTCCCAGAGCACCAGGTCGGCGAACTTGCCCACTTCAACGGACCCGACGAAGCCAGCGATGCCCTGGGCGATAGCGGGGTTGATGGTGTATTTGGCCACGTAGCGCTTGAGCCGGAAGTTGTCGCTGTCCGCACTCCCGTGCGTCCCGCCGTCGCCATCCTCCAGCACGCCCCGTTGCTTCTTCATCTTGTCTGCCACCTGCCAGGTGCGGGTGATGACTTCACCCACCCGGCCCATGGCCTGGGAGTCCGAGGAGGTGATGGAAAAGATGCCCAGGTCCTGCAGGACGTCCTCGGCGGCGATGGTTTCGGCGCGGATGCGGGAATCGGCGAAGGCCACGTCCTCGGGGATGTCCGGGTTGAGGTGGTGGCACACCATCAGCATGTCCAGGTGCTCTTCGATGGTGTTGCGCGTGTACGGCAGGGTGGGGTTTGTAGAGGCGGGCAGGACGTTCGGCATCCCGGCGATCTTGATAATGTCCGGCGCATGCCCGCCGCCGGCGCCTTCGGTGTGGAAGGTGTGGATGACCCGGCCGTCGATGGCCCGGATGGTGTCCTCCACGAAGCCGCACTCGTTGAGGGTGTCGGTGTGGATGGCCACCTGGATGTCGTACTCGTCAGCCACCTTGAGCGAGGTATCGATCGACGAAGTGGTAGCGCCCCAGTCCTCGTGGACCTTCAGCCCGATGGCGCCGGCGCGGATCTGCTCGGCCAGGGGTTCGACGGCGGACGCGTGGCCTTTGCCGAACAGGCCGATGTTCATGGGGAACGCCTCGGCCGCCTGCAGCATCCGCTGGATGTGCCACTTCCCCGGGGTCACCGTGGTGGCTTTGGTGCCTTCAGCGGGGCCGGTGCCGCCGCCGATCATGGTGGTCACACCGCTGGCCAGCGCCGTGGGGATCTGGTCCGGTGAAATGAAATGGATGTGGGTGTCAATGCCGCCTGCCGTGAGGATTTTCCGTTCCCCGGCGATGATTTCCGTGCTGGCGCCGATGATGATGTCCACGCCGTCGGTGATCTGCGGGTTTCCGGCCTTTCCGATCCGGAAGATATGCCCGTCCTTTAGCGCGATGTCCGCCTTGTAGGTGCCGGTGTAGTCCAGGATGACGGCGTTCGTAATCACGGTGTCCGGAATGTCCTCATCCCGGATGGCCTGGCCGTTCTGCCCCATGCCGTCGCGGATCACCTTGCCGCCGCCGAACACCACTTCCTCGCCGTGGACGGTGAGGTCCTTTTCGATCTCGAGGAAGAGCTCAGTGTCCGCCAGGCGGATTTTGTCCCCGGTGGTCGGTCCATAAAGGTCGGCGTATTGCCGGCGCGGGATCTCGAAGCTCACTTGGCGTCCCCTTCCGTGAGTGGCCCGATTTGGCGAGTGCCGGCGTCGAGCTTTCCGTTGACTCCGTTGCTGAGGCCGTAGACCTCGCGGGAGCCTGCCAGCTCAATGAGCCGGACGGTCCGTGAGTCCCCCGGCTCGAACCGGGCAGCCGTGCCCGCCGGGATGTCCAGGCGCCGGCCGTAGGCAGCTACACGGTCAAAGTCCAGGGCCGCGTTGGCCTCGGCGAAGTGGTAGTGGGAACCCACCTGCACGGGCCGGTCGCCGGTGTTGGTCACGGCGACCTCGACTGCCTCCCTGCCCGCATTCGCGGTGATGGGCTCCGGCCGGAGGACATACTCGCCTGGAATCATTGCCGCGCTCCTTAGCGGATGGGGTTGTGGACGGTGACCAGCTTGGTGCCGTCGGGGAAGGTGGCCTCGATCTGGACGTCGTGGATCATCTCCGGCACGCCTTCCATCACGTCGTCGCGGGTGAGCAGCGTGGTGCCGTAGCTCATGAGCTCCGCCACGCTGCGGCCGTCGCGGGCGCCTTCGATCAGCTCATAGCTGATGATGGCCACAGCCTCGGGGTAGTTGAGCTTGAGGCCGCGGGACTGACGCCGGCGGGCGAGGTCGGCGGCCACCACGATGAGGAGCTTTTCCTGCTCACGCGGCATCAGATGCATGGGGTTCCCTTCGACGGCCTGGGGCGTGCTGCCAGCGTAAGCCCGGCACGTTTCCGCCAGGTTTCAGGAGTATCAGTAAAGGCTGTGGGTCCGCCTACTTGGCGTCGCTGAGCCGGCCGAGGATCTCATCGCTTGACTGGATGGGCTGGCGGTAGGTGGTGGAAAGGATGCGGAGCATGTCGGCGGCGTCCTGGTCGGCTTCGGAGGCCATGGCGTCCTTGGCGTAAGTGACCCGGATGTTGTGGGCGAACGCGTCCGCGGCGGTCTGGGCGATGCAGTTGTGCGTGGAGACGCCGGCGAGCACCACTTCCTCGGCGCCCCAATTCCGCAGCCTGGCCAGCAGGTTGGTGCCCACGAACGCGCTGTCCCTCGTCTTGTTCAATTGGGGCAGGTCCTCCTTCAAGAG
Source organism: Arthrobacter sp. E1SS-5 (assembly GCF_057073715.1). Lineage (NCBI taxonomy): Bacteria > Bacillati > Actinomycetota > Actinomycetes > Micrococcales > Micrococcaceae > Arthrobacter > Arthrobacter sp. E1SS-5. The sequence goes on along the minus strand of NZ_CP172703.1, from coordinate 288,858 downwards.
CCCCGGCACCGACTGGGCCTGCCCGCTGCCGCGGAAGATGAACCCCTGGTCGTCGTCAAGCATGCTCAGGGTCCAGGTGGATTTGTCCCGTTCGTGTTCGGTGCCCACCAGGAGCGCGCTGTGTCCGGCTGCCTTGAACCCTTCAATCAGCCGGTTGCACTCACTGACCACCCGCTCCTGCTGGGCTGCCAATTCGGGTGTTTCGAAGAATGCGTTCTGCATGTCGATGACCAGGAGGGCAATCATGTGGGCACCTTTCCTCGTTGAGCGGGTTTACGGAAAGGTACCCGCCAGCGGTGCACGCGAAACCCCTGGCGGGAGGTGGTGGGCCAGGTGCGGGGGGAGTCAGGGGGCGGACTCCCGGACCTTCAACTCGAACCCGGCCTCCACGTGCACGCCCTGTTCCGATGTCTCGCGGCCTGCGATCCGGTCCAGCAGCAGGCCGATGGAGCGCTCGGCGATTTCGTCCATGCCCGGCGAGACGGTGGTCAGGGACGGGGAGGCGAACCGCGCCTCGTCAATGTCGTCAAAACCGGCCACCGCTACGTCCTGCGGCACCTTCACGCCGCGAATCAGCAGCTGGTGCATGGCGCCGAGTGCCAGCACGTCGTTAAGTCCGAAGACGGCGTCGAACTGCACGCCGGACTCCAGCAGGCTGGCCACCGCCGCGGCACCGGTATCGCGCCGCCACTCAGCAGGGGCGATCAGCGCGGGGTCGAAGGGAACGCCTGCCTCCTCCAACGCCTTCCGGTAGCCGTTCAGGCGCAGGCCGGCTGTCCCTGCAGACTCCCCCGTGTTGGCACCAACCACGGCAATACGACGGCGGCCGCCGGCCAGCAGGTGCCTGGTCAGCGCGGCCGCGGCTTCCTCGTTTTTCATGGTCACCAGATCGAAGCGGGGATCCAGGATGTGTTCGCCGAGCATCACCATGGGCTTGTTGCCCGCCCGCGCGGCAATGGCATCCGCGTCCACCACCAGTGGAGTGAACAGCAGCCCGTCGGTGAGCTGGCGGAAGGTCCCCTGGAGGGCGCCAAGTTCAACGGAGGCTTCGGCATCGGACTGCTCCACCATCACCCGGTAGCCGTGGCGGGCGGCAGCCTTCATCAGCTTGGACGCCAGCTCGGCGTAGTAGGGGGCGGAGAGGTCGGACAGGACCAGGCCCAGCATGGACGTCTTGCCGGACCGCAGGCTGCGGGCGGTGAGATTGGCTTCGTAGCCCAGCTCCGCGATGGCATCCTGCACGCGTTGCTTGGTGTCGGGCCGGATGAATTCGTAGTCGTTCAGGACGTTGGAAACCGTCTTGAGGGAAACCCCTGCCGCCCGCGCAACGTCGTTCATGGTGACTGCCATTAACGCTCTTTCTCTGCCTTCGCCGCGGCTTTGGCGGCCTGCTTGCTGGCGCGGACCTTGGCCAGGGACTCCGGGTCCACGATGTCCGCCACCGAAAGGTAGGAGCCGTCCTCGCCGTAGTGACCGGCAGCTTCCCGCCACCCCGGCGCCTCAAGGCCGCGCTGCTTGCCCAACAGGGCCAGGAAAATCTTGGCCTTCTGCTCCCCGAATCCGGGCAGGGCCTTGAGCCTGCGCAGCACCTCGGCACCGTCGGGGGACCCCTTGGTCCAGATGGCTGCGGCATCGCCGTCCCACTCGCTGTGCACTGCTTCGGCGAGCGCCTGCACCCGCGCGGCCATGGAGCCGGGGAAGCGGTGGACCGCCGGGCGTTCCTTGAATACCTCCACGAACGCGGCGGGATCGTGCGCGGCAATGGCCCCGGGTTCCAGCGACCCGAGCCGGGCCCGGATCTTCTCCGGCCCCGCGAAGGCTGATTCCATGGTGACCTGCTGGTCCAGCAGCATGCCGGTCAGCAGGGCGAAGGCGTCCTCACTCAACAACTTGTCCGCGGCGGGATCCCCCGTGATGTGCAGTTCCATGCCGTCCATCCTCCCACCTGCGGCCCGCCATCGTCATAAGGACGCCCCCGCCTTCCCACCCGGGGGTCAGGCGCTGACAGCCAGCCGGATCATGGACCAGGACACGGCCGGAAGCTCGGCGGTGAGCCGGCCGCCGTCCACCTTCACCGTTCCGTTTTCGGACGGCAGGACCGACGTTGAATCGTCGGCGCTGGCCTGCCAGTAGGGGTCCTTGTTGGCGTAGGTCACGGCTTCCACCACTCGCACGTTGCCCAGCGAGGCCACGGCGGCATCCAGGTTCAGTGCCTGGCCTGCCGAGCGGTTGACCGCGAACACCACGGCCTCGCCCTTGTCCGCGTCATAGGTGGCGACGGCGGACAGGGCCGCGATGTCGGCGGTCTTGCCGCTGCTGACCAGCGGCGATTCGACGGCGAGCTGCAGTACGGTACCGGAGGCGTAGCGGGAGGTCAGGGCGAAGGGGTGGAAGGTGGTCTGCTTCCAGGACCGGCCGCCCGGCTCGGTCATGATGGGCGCGATGACGTTCACCAGCTGTGCCAGGCTTGCCGAGTGGACGCGGTCCGTGTTCCGGAGCAGCGTGACCAGCAAGTCCCCAACTACCACGGCGTCGGCAACCGTGTAGGTGTCCTCAAGCAGCACGGGGGCCACGGGCCAGTCCTTGCCGGTGGGCACCTTGGATTCATCGCGGCTCATGTGCCAGACGTTCCACTCATCGAACGAGATGTTCACCTGCTTGGTGGACTTCTTCACCGACTTCACATGGTCGATGTGGCTCACGAGGTCGCGGATGAAAGCGTCCATCTTGTGTCCGGCGGCGAGGTGTTCCTGCAGGTCGCCAAAGTCCTCAAAGTACTGGTGGGCGGAGATCAGGTCCACCAGTTCGTAGGTTTCGGACAGCACCACACGCTCCCACTCACCGAACGTGGGCATGGTGGGCCCGGAACTGCCGCACGCCACCAGCTCCAGATCCGGCTCCATCATGCGCATTCCGCGGGCGGTGTCGGCAGCGAGCCTGCCGTACTCCAGGGCGTTCTTGTGGCCGATCTGCCAGGGACCGTCCATCTCATTGCCCAGGCACCACATCTTGATGCCGTAGCCATCGGCGGCCCCGTTGGCCCGGCGCTGTTCGGAAAGCTCGGTACCGCCGTCGATGTTGCAGTATTCCAGGAGGTCCAGCGCCTCCTGCGTGCCGCGCGTGCCCAGGTTCACCGCCATCATGGGTTCCACGCCGGCCTTGACGGACCATTTGGCGAACTCGTCCACCCCCACGGTGTTGGGGTCGGTGGAGTGCCAGGCGAGGTCCAGCCGCACGGGGCGCCGGTCCACCGGGCCCACGCCGTCCTCCCAGCGGTAGCCGGAGACGAAGTTTCCGCCCGGGTAGCGGACGGTGGAGACTCCCAGTTCCCGGGTCAGCGCCAGGACGTCCCTGCGGAAGCCGTCCTCGTCGGCGTCCGGGTGGTCCGGCTCGAAGATGCCGGTGTACACACACCGGCCAAGGTGTTCCACGAAGGCACCGAAAGTACGACGGCGGACGGGGCCCACGGTGAAGGAGGGGTCAAGGGTGATTTTGGCTGCAGCGGGTTCTGGCTGGGTCACGAAGGTATCCTCGGCTTGGTTTTTACAACGTTATAGAAGACATTGTTGAGGCTTCCGCTTCATGCGTCAAGGGTTGGACCAATCCATTCCTGCTTGGGGATTCCGCCGGCGACGGGAGCGGAAGGCGGACTGACCTGCGGCGGGACTCCGAACAGCCTCGCGGCCCCGGGCCTCCAAGTACTACCTAACCGAAAAGACAGGTACCAGTTACGCATTCACGGGGGCCCGGAGGGCAATTAGGTTTCTTTACCAGAGACAAGACCCGTTCTGGTTCTCGGTACTTGGCTCACTAGGGGGTGTGAGACTGGCAATGCACGCACGACACTTAGGCCCAGGCTTCCCGGTCCACAGGACGCGGGTAATAGGCGGGGCCGGCGACGAGGAGTCCTTTGAGACCAAGGACTCTCCCCCAGCCGTCGCCGGCCCTCTTGCCCCTTCGGACGCCCGAAGGGGTCGCACACCCCTGTTGAAGGCCAGCCATGACCAGGGCACGCCCACAAACCCGGGCCTCCTGCTGGACCTGGTCAACGGAGCACAGACCCTGGCCGATTCCCTTGACCTGCTGGTGGCGGCCTCTGCCGGGCATGTGGCCAGGACAGCCAACCTGGATGTTGGCTGCGGCCTGGTGCTGCGCCAGCCAAAGCGGAGCCTTGCCATCACCGGCACTTCGGGCGAGGTGGTCCGGCTGCTGGACTGGGAACGGGAGATGGCCGAGGGGCCGGTGACCGATGTGATGTCCGGCGGCCACCCCGTGGCGGTCCTCCAGAGGAACGGCGACTTCCGGTGGCGGCAATATTCCACCCAACTGCAGTCAGCCGGGTTCGGCAGCGCCCTTGCGGTGCGGCTCCGCCTCGATGCAGACATTCCGGCCGACGACGGGATCCCCGGCAGCGCTGAACTGGGCCAGTCCAGCGCCGCGCTCGCCTTCTTTGCGCAGGACGCGAAGGCCTTTCCGCTCCAGGCCATCGCGGAAGCGCGCACCTTCGCCGCCCTGGCAACCAAGAGCCTGCAGATGGCCATCAACCTGCACACCGCCCGTTCGCTGGCCACCGATCTCCGCTCAGCCCTGGACAGCCGTACGTCCATCAACGTGGCCTGCGGCGTGATCATGGCCCAGAACAGGTGCTCCTACCAGGAGGCGTTTTCCATCCTGGCCAAGGCATCCAGCCACCGGAACATCAAAGTGCGCAAGGTGGCCGAGGACATCCTTGAGCGCCTGCCGGAGGGCACACCGCACTCACACTTCGGCCGCTAGCCACCCCGCTGACCACGCCGCAGGCCACCCCTGCCTGCCTCCTTGGTTCACTCCTGCCGGAATGGGTAGGGAACAATGAGGTCCAGCAGCGGAAGGGCAGGCGGATGGAGAGCACGCAGGCAGCCGTTCCGCGCACCCGCCGGAGTGTCCTTACCTGTCTGGCAGGTCCCCTGGCCACCGCCCTGGGACTGGCCGCGCATGTTGCGGGGGGAGGCGCCTCTCCCGCCGTCGTCATCGTCGTTGCACTGGCGGTGCTGCTGGGCCTGGGCGCAGTGCTCCTTGAACGGCTGGCGCCCCCGCAGCTGCCGGGCTGGGCTGTCCTGGCGGCATCCGCGGTCGCCCAGCAACTGCTGCACCTTGCCTTCTCAGCTTTCTCAACCGCCAGCGCCGTCCCCTTGCCGGGCCACGACCATGGCGCCGGAAGCACGCCGGACGTGCCGTCGTCGTCGGCCGCTGCTCCGGCCGCGCACTCACTGCACCTGATGCTGTACCTGCACGCGGGCGCTGCGCTGGCAGCCGCTGCCGTTGTTGCCCAGTGGAGCAGGGTCTCCGCGTGGGTCCGGGCACGCATCAGGACGTGAGGGTGCCCCTGGCGATGCTCACGGTGGAGTGGGCGGGATTGCCGTCCATGGGCTCGTCGGACACATCCACCACCGGATACTGCGACAAGTCAAGGCCGGCGGGCACCTGGAAAGTTCCCGACGTGGAGTTCATGACGCCGAGGCTGACCAGCCTGGAGAGGTCCGGGGCGATCAGCCACACCTCCTGGTAACCCTTGGCTTCATCCTTGTCCAGGCTGACCTCCAGGCTGCGTGAACCGTCGGCGGCGGACACCACCTTGGCTGATCCGGCGGCGGAGTGCTGGGCCAGCGGGGTCAGTTGGGCCTCGGCAAGTTCCCGGGGCTGCGGCGGGCGGTTCAAGGCCCAGACCGCGCCCGCGACCACCAGGACAGCAGCGGCCGCTGTCGCCAGCCACGCGCCGGGGCGCTGCCACCAGGCGGCCTTCGTTCGGGCACGTTTTGTCCGTGCACCTTCCGGCCGGGCAGGCATGGGAACAACGTTGGACGGCGCCGCGTCCCCGGGTGCTGCCGTGGCGGCAGGCGTTGCCCCGGCTTCCGTGGGTGGTTCCGCAGCCAGCGGGTCCTCGTGGACGGACTCCCCCAAGCCGAGTTCGCGGTGGATCCCCGCCCAGACCTGCGGCCCGGGAACGGACAGGCGGCTGGTGTCCGGCGTCGTCTTCACTGCCTCCACCGTGCGGCGCAGGGCGGCGTAGTCGGCGGCGCACCCAGGGCATTCCAGGAGGTGTTCGCGGCCTGCCGGGTCCTCCCAGTCGTCGTAGAGTGCCAGGAGGCTCAACTGTTCCGGATCAAGATGCGGCATGGTCTACCTCCAATCTGCTTCTCAGGTGCGTCAGGCTGCGCCGGATGTGGCTCTTGACGGTACCAAGGGGCAGGTCAAGTTTCCGCGAGATCTGTTCGTGCGTCAGGTCCTCATAGAAGGCAAGCTTCATGATGGAGCCCTGGGGCTCGCCGAGCCTGTCCAGTTCGCCGTCCAGGAGCAGCCGGTCCGCAAGGGTTTCCGCAGCCTCAGTTCCCGCCCCAGGATCCGCAGCGAGGCCGGCCCCGGCAGCAGCATGCGCCTTGCGTGCTTCGCGGGCCGATGACTGCTGCGCATCGGTGATTGCGTTCCGCGTGATCCCCACGATCCATGCGGGAAGCCGCGCCACCTGCGGGTTGAAGGTGCTCCGCGAGCGCCACACCCGGATGAAGACCTCCTGCGTCACGTCGTCCGCCGCGGCCCGGTCGGCGAGCGACCGCAGGGCCAGGGTATGCACCAGGGGCGCGAACTCACGATAGGCCGCTGCCAGCGCATGCTCATCGCCGGACAGGAAGGAGGCGGTCAGCCCGTCGTCCCATCCTTGGGCGGCGCGGCCGGGGAGCGTCACAGGCGGCTCCCTCCCGGCTTCGGCGACGAGATACATTGCGGGCCACCGCTTATCCAGGAAGTGGTTCATCCGGGGACCGGTTCATTCAGGGACTGCGGTGACAATGACATTGTCGCTGTAGTCCATCCGCGCGTCCAGCCATCTGCCGCCGCAGGTGACCAGCTTGAGTTCGTGCGGTCCTGAGCGGCGGAAAACGGCGGCACCGTCGAACGTGTCCTTCGCCATCAGCTCCACGCCCACAACCCGGTAGGAAACGGCCGGGGCGCCTTCCCGTCCCACCGTGATGATGGTTCCCGCCGCGAGCGACTTCAGCGCGGAGAACGGCGCGCGGTCCGAGGTCGTGTCGATGTGTCCGGCGATGACGGCTGTGCCTTCGGCAGCCCCGGGGGCCGCGCCGTACTTGTACCAGGCAGCACGGTCGAACACGTCTGGAATTTCCATCGCTCCCCCGGCTGACACTCCCCCGGGCACCACCGGCATGTCGATGGCGGTACCGGCCACAATAAGCGAGGCGGGTGGAGGCGCGGCAGCGGCGGCCGGCGGAGTTGCCGGCCGGACCGGGATGGCCTTTGGCGGCGCTGCAGCAAGGGTGGAAGGCGCAGCTTCAACGGCGGTAACAAGGGGTTTTGGGGTGCCGGGCGGAGCGGGCGCACTGGTGGCCACTGCAGGAGCTGGCGACTGAGTGGCGGGGTCCGCGGCGCCGCAGCCGGAAAGAACCAGCGCAGCGGCCGCCAGCGCTGCTGCCCCGGCACTCAAGGAATGCCGGCGGCGCTGGGCGCCTACCGTCGTCGTACCTGCCTTCATGCCTGCCACCTTTCCTGGGCACGTGGTGCGCCGAACAACTGGAAGGACCGGGGCAGGGGCCCGCCCGCGGGTGCGCGGCCGGGCCCCTGCCTTCTACGGTCCTGCGAAGGGAGCGTCAGAGCTGCGCGCGGCGGGCGCGGACCACGCGGTTTACGCCCACCGCCGCGGCCAGCAGCGCCACGGCTGCCAGGCCGAATCCGGCGGTGGCGGCAGCGGAGCCTGCCCCGGCGGAATCAGCGGAACCGTTGAGGGCGCCGGGCACGGAGGCCGGAGCCGAGTGCGGGCCGTCGATGGTTTGCACCGCGAGCTTCAGGTTCTGGTCCGCCAGGCTGCCCCATGCGTAGACGATGGTGTGCGTCCCTTCCGCCACAGCCACGTCCGCCGGGCCGATCACGGGAGTGGTGGTGCCGGCAGCGGCAACTGCGGCCGGGACTGTGCCGGGATCGAGGGTCAGGGTTTGCTCGTTCGGGTTGGCCAGATTGGTGACGACGGCGGTGCCGCCTGCCAGGACATCGACGGCGGGTGCGGCAGCGGCGTGCCGGACGGTCAGTTTGCCCTTGCCGGCCGGGATCTGGGACGTGTCGTTGGTGAACAGGCTGGCGGTGGGCTTGCCGTCCGCGCCCAGGTGGGCAGCAGCGGTGTAGTTTCCGTTGGCGGCCAGGTTGACGCTGACCGGGCCAATGGCCGGTGCGGACGCGTCGGCGGCGTCGGCTGCCGTGATGGCAATGTCGTAGGTGCCCGCCGGAAGCGCCAGTGGCCCGGCAAGGGTCCCCGGGGTGAAATCATCGAGCGTGCGTTCGCCGTTGACCCACACGTCCACGGTCAGTCCGGGGACCCCGTGCAGGACGGAAAGCTGGGCGTCCCCGTCTGCTGCGCTGGCGGGACCTGCCAGCGCGATTGCCGCTGCAATGGCTGCTGCACCGGCACCTGCGGCGAAGATTGTGTTGCGCATGTCCATCTCCTTGATCGGCCCGGCTCGCGGGCGTTTTTTGCTGACACCCCTACTACCGGCGGAGCACCGGATTTGGATGCAGATTCATGGAGATTTTTTTGGCGGAGCTCCTACGCGGATGCCGGAGCGGCGGTGCTGGCGCGGAGGACCAGTTCCGGCGCGACCACGGTGGAGCTCACCGGGGCGCCGGACTCGATCTCCTTAAGCATCATGTCCATGCACCGGCGGCCCAGTTCCTCGAAGTCCTGACGGACGGTGGTCAGCGGGGGCGTGAAGTACCCCGCCTCCGGCTGGTCGTCGAAGCCCACCACGGAGACGTCGTCGGGCACTTTGACCCCCGCCTCGGTGAAGGCGCGCAGCAGGCCCAGTGCCATCTGGTCGTTTCCCACGAAAATGGCCGTCGCCGCGCGTCCGGACGCCAGCTCGCGGCCAATCGAGTAGCCGCTGCCGGCACTCCAGTCGCCTTCCACCAGCAGGGACTCATCCAGCCCTGCGTCCCGGAGGGCGGCGCGCCAGCCCTCCGCTCGCTCGGCGCCGTCTGTCCAGTCCGGCGGCCCCGCGATGTGCCCGATCTGCCGGTGGCCTTCCTTGATGAGATGTTCGACGGCGAGCCTGGCGCCCGCGCGCTGGTCCACCATGGCGCCGCTCACCGAAGCACTGCCTGCCGAGCCCACAGCCACCACGGGCACGGGAAGGTTCATCTGTTCCAGCACGGCCAGGGTTTGCGAGTGCGGCACCAGCACGGCGATGCCGTCCACGGCCTGGTCCATGAAGTGGCCAACAGCGTCCGAGATGGCGTCCCTGCTGACTTCCCGCAGGGCGGCGATGCTGACAAAGTAGCCGGCGTTCCGGGCGGCATTTTCAACGCCTACCAGGGTGTTGGCCGGGCCGTACTGCGAGAGCTCGCTGGCCAGTACGCCGATGGTCTGCGAGCGCCGCGTGACAAGGCTCCGGGCAGCGGTATTGCGCCGGTATCCCAGTTCCGCGATGGCCGCTTCCACCTTTTCCCGGGTCGCCTTGCTGACGTTGGGGTGGTTGTTCACCACGCGGGACACGGTCTGGTGGGAGACCCCGGCGATCTTTGCCACGTCTTCCAGGCGCGGCATCCGGCCCTTGCTGGTTTTTGCCATGTGCCTATTGTGCCTGCTGCGGCCCCTGCGGCTGCCTGTGTTGCGGGTGCAAATAGGCGGTGCTGATTGTCGATGAATGCTTGCGCTGACCCGGCGGGATGGGAAGGATGAAGGCCATCCGCGTCTGCAGCGAAGGAGCCGGCCCAATGACCAAGTACCTGATCTCGTTTCCCAGCGGCGCGATGGACATCCCCGACGGCGGCCTGCAGGAAGTTGCCGACGCCGCCCATGCGGTGGTGCAGGAGGCCAAGGACGCGGGCGTCTGGGTGTTCGGCGGCGGCATCGACGAGAGCGTCCCGCCGGTCATGGTCGACGGCGGCGGATCCGTCACGGAGGGCACCTACCCGCAGACGGCGCAGATGGAAGGCGGCTACACAGTACTGGAGCTGCCCAGCCACGACGCTGCACTGCACTGGGCCGCGAAGATCGCCGCCGCCTGCCGGTGTGCCCAGGAGTGCGGGCGTTCCAGTACGACCCCGCCAGCTGAACGCGGGACCGCCGCCTGGAGCTGGAGGGATTGTGGAACTGCAGTATCCGTTCACGGGTGCCTGGCTGGTGCAGAACTCGCCCGCGGACAGGGTTCCCAGCCACGGGACGCGGCTTTTGGGCACGAGTTACGCCATCGACTTCACGCCGGTGGACGCGAAAGGGCGGTCTGCGCGGTTCACCCTGGCGTCGCTGGTCCGGCCGGAGCCGCCGGAGCACTTCGCCGGTTTCGGCAGGGCAGTCCGGGCGCCGGTGTCCGGCCTGGTGTGCTCCGCCCACGACGGCGGGACTGACCACGCCGCCTTCCGCGGCTTCCCCTCAATCGGCTATGCCGCCACCCAGGCCAGGCGTGTTCGGGAAGGGTGGCTGGCCCTGGCCGGCAACCACGTGGTGATCGAGAGCGCGGGCTTGTTCGTGGCGCTGTGCCACCTCAAGCGGGGAAGCGTGAGGGTCCGGCCGGGGCAGCGGATTGAGTGCGGCGAAGTGGTGGGAGCGTGCGGCAACTCCGGCAACAGCACGGAACCGCATCTGCACCTGCAGGCCATGGATGGCCCGGCTCCGGAGCAGGCTTCCGCGGTTCCCATCACGTTTCCTGACGGGCTTCCCAGGAACGGGACTGTGCTGTCAGTTTGAGGGCAGCCCAGACGCGGTTTGCGTTGGTTCCAGGCCTTAAAACAACGGCAGGCCAGCGGCTGCATGCCGCTGACCTGCTAAGAGGTGGGCCCTGTGGGGCTCGAACCCACGACCCACGGATTAAAAGTCCGATGCTCTACCAACTGAGCTAAAGGCCCCTGCCGGCCGGTCAAACACGTGTGTCCGCCCGTCCGGCCCAATCCATTTCTGGACGTTAATACTCTAACCCATGGTTCCGGCGTCTTTCGCACCTGCTCCGGGAGCCGCCGTCGTGCGCCCAAACCGACTGGTGAAGGCCCTTTTTGCCCTGAACGGGACGAACGCAAACGTGCTCGATTTCCACTGCAGCACAGGAGTAGCGTGGGGGCATGAGCGAGCAAGCAGGAACCAGTCCGTACGGCGGCAGCAACCGGCACCACAAGCCCAAGCCTTTCGCGCCGATGGACTTCGAGCCGTTCGCCGGCGGCGCTGATCCTGCACGAGTGTCCGAGGCCGCCCACCTCGCTGCCCAGGCCTTGGTCCGCCACGGCCGCGACAGCGACGACCCCCAGATCACCGAACGCCTGGTGCGGCTCGCCGACGAACAGGGTCTGGACGCCATTGCCGAAATGTGGGCCGAAAGCCCCGCGCGTTCCCTTCCAGGCGCGCTCTGGCGTCTCTACGCCCTCCGCGCCGCCACCGTCCAGGACCCGGAGCGAATCTCCGTCTACTTCCGTGCCGGCAGGGACACCGCCCAGGTCTCCAATGTGGTGGCCGGCGCCGCTGAGCCGCCGGGCGCTGATGAAATGCGCACCATGGCTGACGCCATCCTCTCCGGCGCATTCGACGGCGATTTCGACGTGGCACTGGAACGTTCCGCCGCGTTCTGCCGCGTGGTGGCGCTCGGCCAGGCCACCCTCGCCGACGGCGCCGAGCACGCCAACGAGGCCCATGCCAGCAAGCTGACGCGGAACTCGCACCAACTGGTGAAGACCGCCGAGGACCTGGAACACGCCGCCAACGCCTGGCGCCTGGGCGAGCTGGACTGAGTCCTCTTTTCCGGCGGCTTCCCCCGAAGAACCGGATTTTCCGGGAGAAACCGGGGCCCCGCTGTCAAGATTGACTTGCGCCGGGTGAAGTAGAAGACTGAAACCGGTGCCGAGCCGCGAAACCCCCGGGCTTCAACAATTAGCCGCCTAGAGCGGCCTACCGCCGAGAGGCGTATCCGGTTCGGCACCATTTTTCTGCCCTCATCCAGGTGGCCGATTCAGAGGGTACTGTCAGGGGCCGGTAGAGTAAGCGACAGTTGCCCGCCGGCGTCAAGTCACACCGCAGCAACCCCGCCTTGATAAGTCCCCGGAGACCGGTAAATACGTGAAGCTGCGCCTTTTTCCCCAGGAGCCCGAAGGGCTGAAGCTGCTCTCGCAGATGGCACAACAGATCGTGCTGGCCAGTGCCACCCTGGCCGAGATCCTTGGCGTACCCGCGGACGAGCATGCCAAGCTCGTCGAGGACATGCACAACATCGAGGCCAAGTCCGCGGAACTGCACTTCGCCCTGCTGACCCACATGCGCAGCAGCTTTGTGAATCCACTCCCCCGCGAGGACATGTATGCGCTGTCCCGGTACCTCAACGAGGCCATGGAGAAGATGGATGCCGCCGCGGAGCTGGTAGCCCTGTACAAGCTGGACCGCCTTCCCAAGCGTGCCGCCGACCAGCTTGAGATCATCAGCCGGCAGGCCGAACTGACCGTGGACGCGATGCGCAGGCTCAATGACCTGGATGACCTCGAGGATTACTGGATCGAGATCCTGCGCCTCGCCAAACGGGCCGAGCGGACCCACCGGGTCTGGGTGGCGGACATGATCGCGGACATGAAGTGGGCCCAATACTCCCGCAACCGGGACATCGCCAACCAGTTGGTGGAGGTCACCAAGGACATGCGGCGGGTGGCCACCCAGGTAGGCAGCATCATCGTCAAGGAATCCTGAGGTGGCGGCGGTCATCTTCGGCGCGGTGGTCCTTCTGGCGGCGGCGTTTGCCTTCCTGAACGGCTTCCGCGATGCGTCCACCTCCGTTGCCCTGGCGGTGCGGAACCGTGCCCTCACCCCCAGCGTTGGCGTGCTCCTGGCCGCGTTCTTCAACTTTGTCGGCGCCCTCCTCAGCGCCCTGCTCGCCGTCGCCGCAAGCCAGACCTGGATCAACCTTCCCAGCGGCGCCGACGGCCTCACCATCCTGGTGGCCGGGCTGGCGAGCGCCTGCGCCTGGGGACTGCTGATGTGGTGGCGCGGTATTCCCGCCTCCTCCACCCATGCCCTGGTGGGCGGCCTTGCCGGCGCGGGCCTTGCCAGCCTGGCGATCGGCGGACCGGGAGTTGCCGGCGTGGACCAGTCCCTGCTGTTCCAGGTGGTCCTGCCGCTGGTCCTGTCTCCGCTGGTGGCCTACAGCGGCTCCTTCCTCCTGGTGTATCCGGCCACGTGGGTGGCCCGCTACACCCAGCCCAACGTGGTGAACCAGCGCTTCCGCCGGGGCCAGGCTGTTGCCGCCGGTGCGGTGGCCTTCGGCCACGGCCTGCAGGACGGGCAACGCGTCAGCGCCGTGCTGCTGCTGGCCCTCCTGGCGGCAGGCTATTCCGACGGCGGGATCCCCACCTGGGTGGCAGCACTGTCCGCCGTCATGATGACGGCCGGGACACTTTTTGGCGGCTGGCGGATCTCGCAAACCATCGGCTACAAAATCACCAGGATTGATCCCCTCCGCGGCTCCGTGGCCCAGACATTCAGCGCGCTGATGCTCTTTGTCGGCGCCATCGGGCTGCACTGGCCTTTGTCCACCACGCACACCGTCACCGCCGGGGCCCTGGGCGCCGGCGAAAACCAGCACTTCTCCGTGACCAACCGGAAGCTGGTCATCCGGATCCTGTGGCTCTGGGCCCTGACTCCCCTGGCCACCTGCGCCCTGGCCTTCGTGCTGGCCCTGGCACTCTCCCCCATCTCCGTCTAGGCGGGGTCAGCGCAGGTTCCGGCTCCCCTGTACAGGGAATCGGCCGTGACGTACATTCGAAAGTGCGCCCCCGGTCAATGGTGCCGGGGACCGGCGTCCGCGCCGTGTGCAGGGCTGCGGATAAGCGCCGCTGCAGCCACACGGCGGCTTGGATGCACCACGCGGAAATGAGCACGCGTCATGTCTTTCCAGTATTCCCGGCGCCCCCTGCCACAGCCCCGGCAGCCGCAGTGCGAGGCCTGTGGAACCGAGCACCAGCTGACCATCCACGCCATCACGGCCATCGGCGCCGCGGGCGGAGACCTGGTGACGGTCTCCTACACCTGCAACGACTGCAACCTGTTCCAGGAACACACCGCCTACGCTACCGACGTCGCAGCTGCGCTTAACCAGGTCCGGTGGATGGCCAAAGTGGTCATCTTCGGGGACGACTACATCCACTGCGGTTTTCCCATGGAGGAGGCCGAGTTCGAAGTTGAGCGGCTCTGCTACCGCAGCAGCAGGACCGGCCGCAGCCTCAATGCTGTGTCCCTGCCTACCCGGGTGCTGCGCTGCCACTGCGGGTTCCAGCTGGAACTCCCGGAATGACAGCGCCTGGAGCCCGCACCGGGCTGCGCAGTGACAGGCGGGTACGCTGCGCAGGGGCAGCCCTTAAGCACTGAGCCCCGCGTTCGGCGCGGAGTTATGCCGCCGGAGCCCAGCTCTTGGCTAGAGCTGGGTGGCCGCCGGACCGCCCGGCGCGGCCAGAAGGACGGCCGCAAGCTCTTCCGCGGTCAGGTTCGCGGCCGAACAGAGCTCATCCTGCGCAATCCCGGCAGTGGAAGCTGCGCGGACTGCCTGCCGCAGGGCCTCCTGGGCATTGTCCAGTTCCCACTGCATGCTTTCAACGAGCGAACTGGCCCGCCAGACTACCGAGAGGACGTCCTCCTCCTCGGCGGCGACCGCAAGGTGGGGGTCGAGTTCCGGGGCCAGGGGTCCGGCCGCGAGGGGTCCGGCCAAACCGGCCGCAGCGGCAAAACCCTCCGCTGGCAGGACGGGGTCAGGCAGTACGGGATCCGGGAACCCGAGATCCGGCAGGACCGCGTCCTGCACCGCTGCGCCTGCGTCCACCGCTACGGAAACCGTAAGCTGGGGGCCCAGAGGGCTGCTCGCCGTCTGCGTCATGGCAAAACTCCTTAAGCTGGCTTACTACTAGTTCCGTAAGTATCTAGTTGAGCGTACTAAACGAATGGGTAGAGCGCCAACAGGAGACGGACTTATCCGAAGCGGCCCGAGACGTAGTCTTCGGTGGCCTTCTGGACCGGGTTGCTGAAGATGGTGTGGGTGTCGCCGTATTCGATCAGCTTGCCCGGCTTGCCGGTGCCCGCGATGTTGAAGAATGCGGTCTTGTCCGACACGCGCGCGGCCTGCTGCATGTTGTGGGTAACGATCACCACCGTGTACTGGTCCTTGAGCTCATTGATGAGGTCCTCGATGGCCAGGGTGGAGATGGGGTCCAGGGCGGAGCATGGCTCGTCCATGAGGATCACCTGCGGCTCCACTGCGATGGCGCGGGCAATGCAGAGGCGCTGCTGCTGGCCGCCGGAAAGGCCGGAGCCGGGCTTCTCCAGCCGGTCCTTGACCTCGTTCCAGAGGTTGGCGCCCTTGAGCGAGCGCTCCACCAGGACGTCGGCCTCACCCTTGGAAATCTTCTTGTTGTTCAGCTTCACGCCCGCCAGCACGTTGTCCCGGATGGACATGGTGGGGAACGGGTTGGGCCGCTGGAAGACCATGCCGATCTGCGACCGCACGGTCACGGGGTCCACGCCGGGGCCGTACAGGTTGTCGCCGTCAAGCAGGACCTCGCCCTCCACGCGGGCGCCGGGGATGACTTCGTGCATGCGGTTCAGGGTGCGGAGGAAGGTGGACTTTCCGCAGCCGGACGGGCCGATGAACGCGGTGACGGACTTGGCCTCGATGTTGATGCTGACGTCCTCCACGGCGAGGAAATCGCCGTAGTACACGTTCAGGTCCTTGACGTCGATGCGCTTAGACATGGTGTTCCTTCACTTACTGGGTATGGATTGAAGTCTAGGATCCGCCGCGAAGGGGCGGAAGGGCGGCTGCTGTTTACCGGCCCGTTTTGGGAGCGAAGATCCTGGCGATCAGGCGTGCCACCAGGTTCAGGACCATCACCAGGATGATCAGCACCAGCGCTGCTCCCCATGCCCGCTGCGAGGACGGGTCCGGGTTGGAGGGCGAGGTGGGGTTGAGGATCTGGGTGTAGATGAAGGTGGGCAGCGAGGCCATCCACCCGCCGAACACGTTCGAGTTGATGCTGGTGGCAAAGCCGGCGGTGACCAGGATGGGCGCCGTCTCGCCGATCACCCGGGCGATTGCCAAGGTGACGCCGGACGCGATGCCGGAAATCGCCGTCGGGATAACCACCTTGAGGATGGTCCGCCACTTGCGCACGCCCAGCGCGTAGGCGGCCTCACGGAGTTCGTTGGGGACGATCTTGAGCATTTCCTCGCTGGAACGGACCACCACGGGGATCATCAGCACGGAAAGCGCGACGGCGGCCACCGCACCGGTCTTGGTGCCGGGGCCCACCACCGCGAAGAAGAATGCGGCGGCGAACAGGCCGGCCACGATGGAGGGGATGCCGGTCATGACATCCACGAAGAACGTGATGGCCCTGGCCAGCCGTCCGTTCTGGCCGTACTCCACCAGGTAGATGGCGGTGAGCAGCCCCACGGGGACAGAGATCACCGTGGCCAGCAGCGTGATCTGCACGGTGCCCAGGATGGCGTGGTAAATGCCGCCCATCACGGGGGCGCCGCTCTCCACGGACTTGTTGTCGAAAGCACCGGTCACACCGTTCATGGAGGTGGTGAGGAATCCGGGATCGAGGAGCCCTGGGATGCCGTTGACCAGTACGGTCCAGATGACCGAAACCAGCGGCAGCAGCGCCACCAGGAACGAGCCCACCACCAGGCAGGTGGCCAGCTTGTCCTTTGCCTTGCGGGAGCCTTCCACGGCCGCGCTCCAGGACACCAGGCCGATCGCGAACAGAATCGCGGAAACCACGCCCCAGCCAAACGGGTTGAAGCCGATCAGGGCCATGATGGCAGCGCCGGCGATCAGGGCCGCGCCGAGCACGGCGTACGGCGCGTACTTGGGCAGCTGGCCCTTGGTGAGTGCCGACCGCTTGCTGCGGACGGGGGTAAGCGTGGAGGTCATTTAGTTGGCTCCCGAAAATTCTTTGTGCCGGGTGATGACCCAGCGCGCGATCATGTTCACGGCCAGGGTGATGATGAACAGCACCAGGCCGGCGGCGATCAGCGTGCTGACCTTGATGCCGCTGGCTTCCGGGAAGTTCAGGGCGATCTCGGCAGCGATGGTCTGGTTACCGGACTGGATCAGGCTGGCAGTCAGGGCACCCGAGGAGAGCACCAGGGCCACGGCCATGGTCTCGCCCAGCGCGCGGCCCAGGCCCAGCATGACGGCGCTGATGATGCCCGGGCGGGCGAAGGGCAGCACGGCCATCTTGATCATTTCCCAGCGGGTTGCGCCGAGCGCCAGCGCCGCTTCCTCGTGCAGCTTGGGGGTCTGCAGGAAGATCTCGCGCGACAGCGAGGTGATGATCGGCAGGACCATGACGGCCAGGACAATGCCGGCGGTGAGGATGGTCTTGCCGGTGGTGGACGCCGGACCCTCGAAGATGGGCAGCCAGCCCATGTTTGCCGCGAGCCAGCTGTAGGCGGGCGAGATTTCCTTGGCCAGGAAGGCCGCACCCCAGGCGCCGTAGACCACAGAGGGGATGGCGGCCAGCAGGTCCACCACGTAGCCGAGTCCGGAGGCCAGGCCACGGGGTGCGAAGTGCGAGATGAACAGCGCCACGCCGATGGCGATGGGGGTGGCGATCACCAGCGCGATGACGGCGGCGATCAGGGTGCCGATCACGATGGGCCAGATGTAGGCAAAGAAGCCCTGGCCGCCTTGGATTTTGTCAGCGGGTGCGGTCAGCGCGGGGATTGCCTGAACGACCAGGAAGAGCGCGACGCCGAAGAGGACGGCGAGGATCAGGCACCCGGCTGCAAGCGCGGCGCCGGAAAAGACTTTATCCCCGGCGCGCCCGGCGCCCTGGGTACTGGTCAGGGTGGTGGCGGTCATTCGACGGCCCTTCGATTCGTTGCTGGATTAAGGAAGCGGGGTGCAAAGCCAAGTTCCCCGCACTGCCTTCCGGCAGGCGGGGAACCCGGTTTTGCAGCGTTGGCTAGGACTTGACCTTGATGGAGTCGATGGACTTGGCGGCCTTGGCTGCGAGGTCCGAGGACAGCGGGGCGGACTTGGCCGACTCGGCTGCGGCCTTCTGGCCCTCTTCGGACACTACGTAGTGTTCGAAGGCCTTGACCAGGTCAACGGTCTCCTGCTTGTCGTAGGTGGTGCACAGGACATGGAAGGACACCAGGACGATCGGGTAGGCACCGGCGATGGTGGTCTTGCGGTCCAGCTTGATGGAGAGGTCGTTGGCGGCGCGGCCTTCAACCGGCTTGCCTGCGTCCACGGCCTTGGCAGCGGCCTCTGCGGAGATCTTGGTGAAGGAATCGCCCACCTTGATCTGGGCCACGCCGAGCTTGCCGCTCACGGCGGAGTCGTCAGCGTAGGTCACGGCACCGGGGGTGTCCGTGACGGTCTTGACCACGCCGGAAGTGCCCTTGGCGTTCTCGCCCTGGAGGCTGGCGGGCCACACACCGGCGGCCTTGTCGGTCCAGACGTCCGGAGCAGCAGCAGAAAGGTAGTCGGTGAAGTTCTGGGTGGTGCCCGAGTCGTCGGAGCGGTTCACCGGGGTGACCTTGAGGTCGGGCAGCGAGACACCTGCGTTGAGGGCTGCGATGGCGGGATCGTTCCACTTGGCGATCTGGCCGCGGAAGATCTTGGCCACGGTGGCCGCATCCAGCTTCAGGTCCGTGACGCCGGGAACGTTGAAGGCCACGGCGATCGGGGAGATGTAGACCGGGACGTTGATGGCGCCGTCGGGGCCGCAGACGGACTTGGAGGACGCGTATTCGTCATCCTTCAGGTAGGCGTCGGAGCCGGCGAACTGGGCCGAGCCGTCCAGGATGGCCTTGCGGCCTGCGCCGGAGCCGTCCGGGGAGTACTGCACGCTGGCGCCGGAGTTGGCGGAAGCGAAGTTGGTCTTCCAGGCGTCCATGGCTGCGCCCTGGGCGGAAGAGCCGATGCCGGTCAGCGTGCCGGTGACCTTGGTACCGCCGGCGGACTGGCTGCCGGCAGGAGCGGTGCCAGTGGCGTTGTCTGAACCGCAGGCGCTGAGCGCGAGTGCGCCGGCTGCGATAACAGCGATAGCCGCGTGGCGGCCGAAACGGAGTGCCTTCACTAGATGTACCCCTTCCAGGGTTATTCAGGTGCGGGACAGGGACGGAGAACCCTGCTGCGCGATGCGTACGTTGTGTACCTTCAAGAAAGTTATGGGCCGCAGGTAACGGGATGGGCTGTCCAAAGTGAACGGAATATTAACGACGGCGGGACATTGGCTGACAAATGCCGGGTCGCCATTGCGCGGATCACATGCCCGGCCGTAGTGGCGTCACGATTTGCAGGACCGGGCAGCAAATAGACTGAACGGCATGGCTCCAGCAGCAGGACTTTCAGCAGGCAAACGGTTCCTGCACGGCCGCATCCGCACCGGGCTGATCCGCAGCCGGAATTCCCTTGTTCCGGCACTCCAGATGACCGTGTGCGCGGTCGCGGCCTACGCCTTCGCCGAGTACGTCCTGGGGCACACGGGACCGCTTTTCGCGGCCACGTCGTCCCTGATTGCCCTTGGTTTTTCCCGTGAGCCGCGGCTGCGGCGGGTAGTGGAGGTGGGCCTGGGCTGCACCATCGGGATTGCCGTGGGTGATCTTCTCCTGCACTGGCTGGGCAGCGGAATCTGGCAGGCCGCCGTCGTCCTTCTTTTCTCAATCCTGCTGGCCCGCTTCCTCGACAGTGGTGTCATCTTTACCACCCAACTGGCCCTGCAGTCGGTGCTTGTGGTGTTGCTGCCGGCGCCGGCGGGCGGCCCGTTCACCCGCAGCATCGACGCCGTGGTGGGTGGAGTTTGCGCGCTGCTGGTGACCATCCTGATGCCCAAGGATCCGCGCCGGGAGCCGCGCAGGGACGTCCAGAAGCTGCTCCATGAGCTGGCGGAGGTGCTCCGGGAGTGCGCCGATGCCATGGTCAACAGTGATTCCAGCCAGGCGTGGCATGCCCTCATCCGGGGCCGCAACTGCCAGCCGCTTGTCGATGCAATGCGCCAGTCGCTCCGCGCCTCCGGGGAGGTTGCCACCCTGGCGCCCGCCTACCGCCGGCACCGGGATGAGCTGGACCGGCTCAAGCAGTCCCTGGATTTCATCGACCTGGCCCTGCGGAACAGCCGCGTTTTTGCGCGCCGGCTGACCAGTGCCATCAACAATGCGGCGCTGTCCGACGAGGCGACGGACAGCATCGCCGGAGTGCTGCAGGAGACCGCTGCCGCGATTGATGAGCTGTCGCTGGGCCTGGCGGAGTCGCACGACGGCGTCCGCCGCGCCCACCTGCGCACCGCCCGGCGGGACCTGAGCGAAATCGCACTCCGCCTCCATCCCAAGCTGCTGGAGGTGCAGCGGCTTGAGGGTGAAACGGTGGTCATGCTGTTCCGGCCGCTGATGGTGGACCTGCTGGAGGCCACCGGAATGGACGCGGACGAGGCCAGGGACGTGCTGCCCGCACTGTAGTGTCAGTGCCCGCCACTAGGGTTTAACGCATGGCAACAAAGACTTCCCGGGCATCCAAGGCGCCCGCGTACAAATGCGCCGAATGCGGCTGGACCACGGTCAAGTGGGTGGGCCGCTGCGGCGAGTGCCAGGCCTGGGGCACCGTTGAGGAAACAGGCACCGCGGTGGCCCGGACGACGGCGGCCACAACAGTCGTGGAGCCGGCCCGGAAGATTGCTGACGTGGACGCCACCACGGCCGCGTTCCTTCCCACCGGGGTGGACGAACTGGACCGGGTGCTGGGCGGCGGGCTGGTTCCGGGTGCCGTCATCCTGCTGGCCGGTGAGCCGGGCGTGGGTAAATCCACGCTCCTGCTGGACGTCGCTGCCAAGTTCGCGCGGACTGCCCAGGACGTCCTCTACGTGACCGGTGAAGAGTCGGCCGCCCAGGTGAAGCTGCGCGCGGAGCGGATCGATGCCGTGGCCGAATCCCTGTACCTGTCCGCAGAGACCGATCTTGGCCAGGCGCTGGGGCAGGTGGAGAAGATCGAGCCGCGGCTGCTGATCGTGGACTCGGTACAGACCCTGAGCAGCGCAGACGTGGATGGCAGTGCCGGGGGTGTGTCCCAGGTGCGCGAAGTGGCGGCTTCCATCATCGCCGCGGCCAAGCGGCGGAACATGACCACCTTGCTGGTGGGGCACGTCACCAAGGACGGGTCCATCGCGGGGCCGCGGCTGCTCGAACACCTGGTGGACGTGGTGTGCCAGTTCGAGGGCGAGCGGCATTCGAGGCTGCGGCTGCTCCGGGCGGTCAAGAACCGGTACGGGCCCACCGACGACGTAGGCTGCTTCGACCTGAACGAGAACGGCATTGAGGGCCTGGCCGATCCCAGCGGCCTGTTCGTCAGCCGCACCAAGGACCCAGTGTCGGGGACCTGTATCACCGTCACCATGGAGGGGCGGCGTCCACTACTGGCGGAGGTGCAGTCACTGCTGGCGGAAAGCCCCAATTCGCAGCCCCGGCGGGCCACCAGCGGCCTGGACAGTTCGCGGGTGTCCATGCTCCTGGCCGTGCTGCAGCAGCGGGCCGGAACCCTGCTGCACAAGGACGATTCCTACGTCGCCACCGTTGGCGGGGTGAAGCTCAGCGAGCCCGCCACTGATCTTGCAGTTGCTCTTGCCGTGGCGTCGGCCAAAGCCCGCAAACCCCTGCCCATCCGGCTGATCGCCTTTGGGGAAGTGGGGCTGGCCGGGGAGGTCAGGCCGGTGCCAGGCATCAACCAGCGCATCCAAGAGGCCCACCGGCTGGGATTCACCCACGCGGTGGTTCCTGCCAGCCACACCGGTCCGGGCCCGGTACCCCCAGGGTTCTCCGTGCGCGAAGTGGAGCACCTTACGGAGGCGCTCAGTCTCCTGATCGGTTAGCAGCCCCGGCTTTTCGGTCAGCCGCTGGCCTCTGTGCTTAGGCAGATGGCGCTCCAGCTCAGGGTACTGTGAGTGGGAGCCTTCTCGCAGATGGAGGCTTACACGTCTGTGCTGGGGGAAGCTTGGTAATCCAGGAACAGCAGGGCACCGCCGAAGAAGCGGGCCATGCACGCAGGGCACCGGTGCAGCCGGTGGTGTCGGACCGGCTTGATGGACTGTTCGGGAGCTTCAGCGCCCGCATGCGGGTGGTGGCTGCCCAGTCGCCGGTCACGTTGGCCATGGCCCTTGTGTTGGCGGCAACGGTTGCTTTCAGCCCTGAAACATTCACCAACGATATGTTCGTGGCGGCCCTGGTGTTCCACCTGGTGATTGCCGCACTGTGCGTCGCCATGCCGTGGGGCCGGGTGCCGGCCGGGGCGTTTGCCGTGGTCCCGCTTATGGATTGTGTTGCCATCGGGCTTACCCGGCAGGCGGGCGGCCCCACGTTCAGTGTGCTGAGCGTGATGCTGGTGTTCCCCGTCATCTGGCTCTCTGCACAGGTCCGGCCCTACATGCCTGCTCTTGCCATTGGAGGGACCGCCCTCAGCATCGTTGCCCCCGCGGCGCTGCAAGGCGCTCCGCCTGCGGGCGGCTCGATGATCCGCACACTGATACTCCCCTTGGTCATGTCCGTCATTGCGGTCACGGCGCATGTAGTGGCAACCACCATCCGCCGGCAGCGCCAAACTTTGGTCGAAAACGAGCACGACATGGCCCGGACCCTCGACGAAAGCGTCCGCAGGCAAAGCCTCCTCGACGCCGTACTCAAGGCCGTCGGAGTCGGCGTTTGGGTGGTGGACACCACGGGGATCACTGTCCTGGCCAACAGGGCCATGCGGTCGGACCCCATCCTCGCAAGCGTCATCGGGTCCGAGGGTGGAAGCAGCCCTGCCGGTGGGCCGGGGCTGCTCATGGCGGCAGACCGCTCCACCCCTGTCACAGCCGGCCGGCTTCCCGCGGCCCGCGCCGCCGCAGGGGAAGCTTTCACGGACGAGTTGTACTGGGCAGGTCCTGCCGGCCGCCAGCGCGCCTACTCCGTAAGCTCGCAGTCTTTCCCTCCGGCCGGCGGGCAGGAGGGCGGTGCCGTCATCACTTTCGTCGACGTCACCAGCCTGATCAGCGCGCTGGCAGCAAAAGACCACTTTGTTGCCACTGTCTCGCATGAACTCCGGACCCCGCTCACGTCGATCCTCGGCTACCTGGAACTGGTCCTGGACGAACCCGGGCACGAGGAGATCCAGGAAGAGCTCCTGGTAGTCCGCCGCAATGCAGAGCACCTGCTGAACCTGGTCAACGACCTGATTGCTGTGGCGTCCGAGCGGATTGACCTGTCTTTGGAGGAGACGGACCTGGCCCGGCTGCTCGCCGTCGAGGTCGACGCAGCCTTGCCCAAGGCGGCCAGCAGCGCGCTGCAGCTGGTGCTCGATTCGGAGCAGCCGCTGCCCGGCAGGATGGACCCGAAGCGGATCAGCCAGGTGATCCAGAACCTGCTCTCGAACGCAATCAAGTACTCCCCCGACGGCGGCCTGATCACCGCAAGGGCCTACCGCGACTCAGCAGGTTTGGTCTGCACCATCAGGGACACCGGCCTTGGGATGACAGAGGAGGAGCAGGAACAGGCGTTCACCAAGTTCTTCCGTGCGGCACGCTCACGTGAAACAGCCATCCCCGGCGCAGGCCTGGGACTGTCCGTCAGCAAGACCATCGTCGAGGGCCATGGAGGATCGATCAGCCTGGACAGTGCGCCCGGGGTGGGCACCACCGTAACCTTCATCCTGCCGGCATCCTGAGCGGGTTCCCGGTGGATCCCCCCGGTGGGCGGGGGTCCGCGAAAGGTCAGCGGTCAGGAACCGGCAGTCAACCAGCGGGAAACATCGCTGCGCAACACCAGCAGCGGGCCGCCGGTGGCGCTCACGTTGCCGTTGGCCACGTAGTACCCGCGGCCGGACCCCGCTCCCCCGGCCGCCCGGTCCAGGGCGTCCACAAGGTGCCGCGGCAGGTGCCCTTGCGGGCCCAGGCTGCGCAGCTCGTCCACTTCTTCCGGTGTCAGCCGTCCCATAACTTCAGCAATGCTGGCCATGAGTGGTCCCTTCGAGCGAAGTGCCTGGCGAAGTGCCTGAAGGAATAACCTAGAGCAGCGCCGTGAACTGCACGTTAACGGCGGACGGCAATTGCACTTCCGCTGGGAAGTGACCTGTTTGGAGGATCAATGCCCATTCGAAGCGCAGGCATACTGCTGTACCGGCAGGACCTGCCCACGCCCCCCGGCACCTCTGCCGGTACCCACGATGGGTTGCAGGTATGGATCGGCCATATGGGCGGCCCCTTCTGGGCACGCAAGGATGCGCACGCATGGTCCATTCCCAAGGGCGAGTACGTTGACGGTGAGGACCCGCTGGCTGCGGCCCTGCGCGAATTCGCCGAGGAGATGGGCACTGAAGCTCCTGGAGTTGAGTACAGGCTGCTTGGCGAATTCCGGCAATCCTCCGGAAAGCTCATCACCGTCTATACAGCGGAAGCTGCTTTCGACCCGGAGGTCATCAACAGCAACACCTTTCCGCTCGAGTGGCCCAAGGGGTCCGGCAGGATCCAGCACTACCCGGAAATTGACGACGCCCGCTGGTTCCCGGAGGAGGAAGCGCGGCTCAAGCTCGTCAAGGGCCAGCTGCCCATCCTCGACGCACTGGTTAAGGCCACCGCCGCGACATGACGCACACCCGGACACCGAACGACAGCACTCCCGCCCCCGGGATCGCTGGAACGGTGCCGGGACGCCGTAACGTCACGGCGACCCAGGGCTAGACGCCCGTGATCACTAACGCAACGCTGTGGCCGCCGAAACCGAAGGCATTCACCAGCCCTGCCGGCGCACAATCCGGCGGCAATTGGTGGGTGCCTTCGGTGATGACGTTGAGGTCCACTTCCGGATCCAGCGCCTCGACGTTCAGGGTTTCCGGCAGCCGGCCGGTGCGCAGGGCTTCAAGGACCACGACGGCGGCCAGCGCGCCGGCCCCGCCCAGCAGATGGCCGGTATGCCCCTTGGTGGAGGTGACCGGCACCCTGGCGCCAAAGACGGCGTTGATCGCCTGGCCTTCAAGCCGGTCGCCTACAGGAGTGGACGTGGCGTGGGCGTGCACGAAGCCAATGTCCGCCGGCTGCAGGCCAGCCGAATCCAGTGCTTTTTGCATGACCCTGCGCTGCATGGCGGGATCGGCGGCGACAATGTCGTTCGCATCGGATGTCACCGCTCCGCCGGCCACCGCTCCCAGAATGGCGGCCCCTCGGGCCCGCGCATGCTCTTCACTTTCCAACACCACCACCGCGGCCCCCTCCGCGAGCACAAAGCCGTCCCTGCCGCCGTCGAACGGGCGTGAGGCGCGCTGCGGATCGTCGGAGCGCGTGGACAGGGCGCGGATCTGGGCAAAGCCGCTGAGCACCAGGTCGTTGACCGAGGCGTCAACACCACCGGCAATTACGACGTCGGCAGCACCTGAGCGGATCAGCTCGGCTGCCTGGACAATCGCCTCAGCCCCGGAGGCGCAGGCGCTGACAGGCGTCCGGGCACCGCCACGCGCACCGAGATCGATGGAGACCCAGGCCGCGGGGCCGTTGGCCATCAGCCGGGTTAGGGTATGCGGCGAGACTTTCCGCGGGCCGGACGCCGCCAGCACCCGGTCCTGTTCGATGGTGGAGCCCAGCCCGCCGTACGCTGAGCCGATCACCACGGCAAACCGCTCAGGATCTGCCTCGGGGGCACCTGCCTGAACCCATGCTTCCCGGGCCGCAATCAGGGCGAGCTGGCCGCAGCGGTCCATCCGTTTCATTTCGCGGGTGCTGAGGTGCTCCGCGAGATCCGTCGTCACCTGCCCGGCGATTTTGACCGGCAGCTGCTCCGCCCAGTCCTGCTCCAGCACCCCAATCCCGGACCGCCCGTCAAGCAGGGCCTCCCAGGTCTCCTTGACCGTTGCACCGAGCGGATTAATTGTGCCGATTCCGGTCACCACGGCGCGGGCCTGTGCCGGGCCCACCGGAAGGTTGGCCACCCTACTTCGCCGGGTTGTGCGTGCCGATGGGCACAAGCGTCAGGTCCGGGTGGTTCTTCTCAATCCGCCGCAGGGCCCAGACGTCGTTGAACAAGGCGAGGTACTCGCCGTCGGACCGCAAAAGCACCTCCGCGCCCGGTACGTTGGCCAGCGCGGGCATCGCGTCCGCCGTCGTAATCCTTGCCAGGGAGTAGGGCAGGCGTTCCAGCCGCATGGGGGCACTGAAGTCGTGCGCCATACGGTCCTCCACTACTTCGAACTGCATGGGTCCGACGGCGGCGAGCACCGGCGCCTGGTCACCGCGAAGGTCGGAGCGGAGCAGCTGGATGACGCCCTCGTGCTCGAGCTGCTCGATGCCGCGGCGGAACTGCTTGAACTTGCTGGGGTCCTTGGACCGGGCCACCTGGAAGTGCTCCGGGGCGAACAGCGGGATGGCCGGGTACTCCACCGCTTCCTCAAGGAAGAGGCTGTCACCCACCCGCAGCGAGGACGCGTTGACCAGCCCCACTACGTCCCCGGGGTAGGCCTCGTCGATGACCTCGCGTTCGCGGCCGAACACCTGCTGCGCGTACTTGGTGGCGAAGGACTTGCCGGTGCGGGTTTGGGTGACCACCATGCCGCGCTCGAAGACGCCGGAGCAGACCCGGATGAAGGCCACGTGGTCGCGGTGTGCCTTGTTCATGCCGGCCTGGACCTTGAACACGAAGCCGGAGAACGGGGACTCCACCGGGCGGGGGTTGCCGTCCACGTCCGGGCGTGGCGATGCCGGCGGAGCGAAGTCCACCAGGGCGTCCAGCAGTTCCTTGACGCCGAAGTTCAGCGCGGCGGAACTGAAGAGGATGGGTGTGGCCTTGCCGGCGTGGAAGGCCTCGACGTCGAACTCGAGGTTGGACTCGATCACCAGTCCCGCCTCGTCCACGGCGTCGGACCAGTTGCTGCCCTGGTCTTCCGCGGCTTCCTCAGGCGTGAAGTAGTCCGTAATGGCGATCTGCGCGCCTGCATTGTTGCGCTGGAACCGGGCAAAGCGGTCGTTGCGCAGGTCCCAGACGCCGCGGAAGTCACCGGAGATGCCCACGGCCCAGGTCAGCGGCATGGGCTGCAGTCCGGTGCGTTCGGTGATCTCGTCCATGAGCGCCAGGGCGTCCAGGCCCGGGCGGTCCCATTTGTTGATCACCGTGATGATGGGCAGGTTGCGCTGCTTGCAGACCTCGAAGAGTTTCATGGTCTGGGTTTCCAGGCCCTTGGCGGCGTCCACCAGCATCACGGCGCAGTCGACGGCGGCCAGCACCCGGTAGGTGTCCTCAGAAAAGTCGGCGTGGCCGGGGGTGTCCAGGAGGTTGATCACGGTGTCGCGGTAGGAGAACTGAAGGGCGGCCGAGCTGATGGAGATGCCGCGGTCCTTTTCCATCTGCATCCAGTCGGAGACGGTTTCCCTGCGGTTGGCCTTGCCGCTGGAGGCGCCCGCGGTTCCGATCACCTTGGCATGCAGGGCCAGGGCCTCTGTGAGCGTGGACTTACCGGCGTCAGGGTGGGAAATGACGGCGAAGGTCCTGCGGCGGCCCGCCTCCTTATGAATCTCGGAGATTCGGGCTGGGGTCAGGACATCTTGGGACACGGTGCTACTTTCGCTGCGGTTGTGGCTGCCCAGGGCCTTTCGGGTTCTGCACTGCGGCTCAAGGGCGGGAATGTCATTGGCAAACGGCCAAAGTACAAGTTTATCGCAGGGCCGCAAACCGGTACCGGCTGCGCTTAACGCGTGCGAAACCGGACGTTCAAAGCCTCGAAATGCCGGGCCGTTAGCTTTGGCGCATGATGCATGGCGCCACCTTTACCGGCAACCTCTTCTTCGACCCGCTGGCCACCAACCTTGACCGCTTCGGTGCCGTCAACAGCTTCGATGCGGCCGCAACACAGGGTTCCGATTCCAGCCTTTCCTCCGGCTCATCGCGAAAGCGCGGGGTCCAGACAGCGGAAGAACACAAGGCACTTCGGGCCGCCTCCCTTTCAAAAGTCAGCAGGGACCTGGAGCGGATGCTCAGGGACCTGAAGCGCTGATCCCGCATGATGGGTTCATGCGCAGCATCGAGTTGGTCTTTGACAGCTCCACCGATTCCCTGATCAGGGCGGACTGGGGGCGGCTGCAGGCTGCAGGCCTTCCGAGCCTTGCAGCCCACACCTCCCCCAGTAACAGCCCGCACATCACGCTTGCCGCCGGGGCAGACCTGCAGGCTGATGGGAACGGTCCGTGGCAGGCGTTGCCCGTGGATATCACGTTC
Source organism: Arthrobacter sp. E1SS-5 (assembly GCF_057073715.1). Classification (NCBI taxonomy): domain Bacteria; kingdom Bacillati; phylum Actinomycetota; class Actinomycetes; order Micrococcales; family Micrococcaceae; genus Arthrobacter; species Arthrobacter sp. E1SS-5. The sequence goes on along the minus strand of NZ_CP172703.1, from coordinate 260,630 downwards.
TCCGGCGCCATCGTCTTCCCCGCGGGCACAGGCAAGTATGTCCTGGCGAGGGCGGTCCTGCTGACCGATCCCCTGCTGGACCTGCACAGGGGCCTCCACCAGGACCTGTCCGGCGCGTTGCCGCTCACACTGCCGGGCGCATGGACGCCGCACGTCACCGTTTCCCGCCGTATCTCCGGACACCAAATAGGAACGGCCATGGACCTGCTGGACCTGCGCCTTGAAGGCCAGTGCACGGCGGCCCGGCTCTGGGACAGCAGCACCCGGGCCATCGCGCCGCTGGGAGGGATGGCCTGAGCAAGGGCACTCAACCGGGACTAAAAGGGCGCGAAAGTACCCTGCCCGCAGCCGCCGTCGAACGCGTTTTCCCGGCACTATCCGAAACCCCCTAATGGGGCACTTTGGGGCTTGCCCGTGCGGAACTTGGGTTTCTTACCCCTATCATTGAGCTTGCGGGAATCAGAGCACTTTTTGATCCTGCCGGCCAACTGCGGATGCCGGCATTCCTGCGGGCGGCGGTCCGCACCATTGAAGGGAAACACCTATGGCGCGGAGCCCCGAAGAATCGCTGAGGGCCACTCTGGGCAGGGTTGCACCCGGAACTCCCCTTCGCGACGGCCTGGAACGAATCCTCCGGGGGCGCACCGGCGCGCTCATCGTGCTGGGGTCTGACCGCACCATCGATTCCATCTGCTCGGGTGGCTTCGATATCGGCATTGAGTTCTCGCCCACCCGCCTGCGTGAGCTGGCCAAGATGGACGGCGCCATCATCTGCGACAAGGACGCCGGCAACATCCTGCGCGCCGCCGTCCAGCTGGTCCCGGACTCCAGCATCGAAACCCAGGAGTCAGGCACCCGCCACCGTACGGCAGAACGGGTGGCAAAACAGACGGGCGTTCCGGTCATATCGGTCAGCCAGTCCATGCAGATCATCGCCCTCTACGTCAACGGCCTGCGACACGTCCTGGAGGGCTCGGAAAACGTCCTGGCCCGCGCCAACCAGGCCCTTGCCACCCTGGAGCGCTACCGCGCCCGCCTTGACCAGGTCACCAGTTCGCTCTCAGCCCTGGAAATCGAGGCCATGGTGACGGTGCGCGATGTGGCCGTCACCCTCCAGCGGCAGGAGATGGTCCGCCGCATTTCAGAGGAAATATCGCAGTACGTCCTGGAACTGGGCGAGGACGGCCGCCTGCTCTCCCTTCAGCTGGACGAGCTCACCGTTGGACGTGGTCCGGGCAGCGACGTAATCATCCGCGACTACGCCAGCCCCAATGCCTCCGCCGAAGACATCGAAAAAGCCGTCAATGAGCTGGTCAACCTGGGCCCCACCGAGCTGATCGACCTCGGCAAGATCTCGGCAATTGTCGGCTTTGCCGGCGGCGAGGCGAACCTTGACGCGGTGGTCCAGCCCCGCGGCTACCGGCTGCTGTCCGGCCTCAAGGCAGTTCCCAAGGCCGTCGCCGACCGCCTGGTGGACCACTTCGGGGGCCTCCAGTTCCTGATGGCCGCCACCATTGACGACCTCATGACCGTTGACGGCATCGGCGACCAGCGCGCCCGGACCGTACGCGAGGGCCTGAGCCGCATGGCCGAAGCAAGCCTCCTGGACCGCTTCCTCTAAACACCCCGGGATAACACCCATCGATTGCTCCGTAGTTGTCGTTACGGAGCCTGAAAACGGCAATTACGGAGCACTCGATGAAGTGGGCGCTCAGTTCAGCTGGAAGACGGCCTTGGGGCTGGCCCGTGAGCCCAGCTTCGCTGTGTAGATGTAGTACGCCCCGCCACCGCCCGGAGCGGCGGCCACCTCTTTGCAGCCATCGGCGCTGCGGTTCCGGTTCCACGGGAAGTTGGCGGTTTCGCTGGCGCCGGGCGCAATAACCTTCACCAGGTCCTCGCTGGACGCCTGGCAGTCCTTGGAAGAGAAGATCCGGTCCGAGCCGCTGGTCACCAGGAATTCCATCTGCGAGGTGCCTATGTTGACCTCACAGGGGACCTTGCCGCCGTTGGTCACCTTCAGGGTGAGCATCGGGTTTTCGCCGGGGCCGTAGGCGGGCTTGTCGGTGGAGGCAGTGACCGTCACCAGGTTCTGGTTGCAGGCGGGGGTTGCGGAGGCAGTGGGCGACGGCGTGGCGGATGCAGTTGCCGAGGCGGAGGCAGATGGAGTGGCTGAGGCAGCCGGATTTGCGGAGGCACGGTCAGTGGGAGAAGCCGTGGTGGAAGAGGCCTGCTGCGAACCGCCCTTGAAGGCGCCCGCCAAGGCAAAACCGCTGACCACGAGTGCGATTACGAACAGCAGGGCGCCGCCAACAACCAGCCGGCGGCGGCGGTACACAGCGGCGCTCGGTTTCCGGACGCTGCTGGAACCCGACGTGCCGCGTGCTGATGAATTGCCTTGCCTGCCCATCCTTCTAGGCTAGGGAACGCCTCCGGTTCTGCACGGCCACCACGCCGCCGCCAGACCATTGCTCTGGTCACACCGGTTTTCGGCGCGCCGGAATCCATCCACTACAGTGTTGGCATCGAAACTCAAACCTCCCCCATTACGGACGCACCAGTCGCCTCCACGGACCTGGAGCTGCTGCACCGGCGGATCAACGACTGGTTCGCCGGCATTGCCCGCGACCTGCCGTGGCGGGAACCTGACTGCTCTCCCTGGGGCGTGCTGGTCAGCGAAATCATGCTGCAGCAGACCCCCGTGGTCCGGGTGCTCCCGGTCTGGTACGAGTGGCTCAAGCGCTGGCCCACTCCCGCCGGCCTGGCAGGTGAACCGGCAGGCGAAGCTGTCCGTTCCTGGGGCCGGCTGGGCTACCCCCGGAGGGCCCTGAGGCTGCACGCCGCGGCAACGGCCATCGTGCAGGACCACGCCGGCAAGGTCCCCGACACTTACGCGGAACTGCTGGCGCTTCCCGGCGTGGGCAGTTACACCGCCGCGGCCGTGGCAGCTTTTGCCTACGGCCGTCGGGAAACGGTGGTGGACACCAACATCCGCAGGGTGCACGCCCGGCTCATCTCCGGCACGGCGCTGCCCGCCCCGGCCCTGACGGCGGCGGAAATGCGCCTTGCTGCCGCCCTGCTGCCGGACAATGACGAAACCTCCGTGCGCTGGAACGCCGCAGTCATGGAACTGGGGGCGCTGGTATGCACGGCCCGCGCACCCAAATGCGCCGACTGTCCCGTGAGAGACTCCTGCGCTTGGCTCGCCGCCGGTGAGCCCCCGCCGTCGTACGTTCCCAAGGGCCAGGCGTGGCATGGCACCGACCGCCAGGTCCGCGGCGCCGTGCTGGCCGTGCTTCGGCTGGCCGACGCACCCGTGCCGCCGGACATGTTCCACCGCGAACCCGCCGATCTTGGTTACGCGCCGGAGGGAATCGGCGTGCCCCTGGCCGCCCTGCACCGGCTCAACTCCGCCCCCGAGCAACTGGACCGGGCGCTGGCAGGGCTGCTGGCGGACGGGCTGGCGGAGATGCACGACGGCGGCTTGCGGCTGCCAGCCTGAGCAACCGGCCGCGGGGGCCGGGATGGCATACTTCTTGGTGACCGGAACCGGGGGAACCATGAAAACCATCCTGTACATCGTGTGGGCGCTGTTTGTTGCCGCCGCCATATTTTCGCTGGTCTACACCGCACGGAGGACCAAGCGCCAGCAGCAACAGATGGCAGCGTGGCCCAAGGCGCAGGCTACTGTCACCGGCAGCGCCACGGGATGGACCGGCGGCGCCGGCGGCTCCAGCAGAAACCTGCGCTACTACCCCACCTACCAGTTCACCGATCCGCAGGGCACCCTCTTCATGGGAAAGTCAGAGATTTCAACGGTGGAGCAGCCGGCACCGGGCTCGCTGATCGAGGTTGCCTACAACCCTGTCAACCCGAACGAGTCGCTCCAGGTTTCCTCAGAACCGCGTACCGTAATGGGCTGCCTGATTGCGTTTTTCGCAGTCTTTGCCGTGGTTTCGTTCTGGTTTATCGGGGTCTTCCCGCTGGGTTAGTGACACCCGGGCCGGACCAGGAGCGGCCAGCTAGAACAGCGCGGGCTGACTGAAGTCGTCGCCCTCGGAGGCGCCGGCTGCCGGGCCGCCGCCCACAGGTTCTGCCGTCCAGTTGAAGCCGAGTTCGGCGAGCAGTTCCTCCACGGAGATCTGACCGTCCAGCACTTCGATTTCCTGGGAGTTGTCTGTAAGCGGCCGTTCCATGCCACCGAGCTTATTAGCAGGAACGGCCGGGGTGGTCAGGGCTCGCCGAAGCCGGCCTCCACCAGGCCGCCCACATACTCCACGGCACGTTCCGCATCGGGGCCCCACGCTTCCACGTGCAGCACGGTGCCTTTGCCGGCGCCCAGGGTCATCAACCCGGTCATGGACGCGCCATCCACGCCGTTGATGGTGACCTCGGCATCCAGGGAAGCCAGTCCCCCGGCCACCTTTGCGGCAGGCCGCGCGTGCATGCCTGCCTGGTTGACCAGTTCGAAGTCCCCGGTGCTGTCGGGCGGGGCGCTGGTGACAGGCTCCACCGCCCGGGATGCGGCCGATCCAGCCGGATGCGCCGGGCCCCCTGCAGCTTCAGCCGCTTTCCGTACCGCTTGCACGTCAGCTCCACCCTGGGCAGCGACGGCGGCGGCTACCAAACCTTCTACCAGCGGCGCGTCGGCGAGCAGGACGCCGGCCGGGTTCTCCAGGAATTCGAGCGCCGATTCCGCTGTCATCACTGCCGATCCCAGGTCCGTGATGACCACGGTTCCATCCGGGCCAGGCTCCCCTCCTGCCTGTTCGCCGGCCTTTTCCAGGGCTGCGAGGACCTTCTCCAGGCTGGTACCGATCCTGCCGTCGTCGGTGCCGCCGGCAGGCAGGATCATCACGTCCGGCGCCATTTGGGCGGCAAGCTCCACGGCGCCGTCGGCAATTTTTTCGCTATGGGACACCACAACGATGCTGACGGTCACGCAGCCGCCCCAACGGCTGCGCGCAGGATCAGCGCGCTGGACACCGCGCCGGGGTCCCGGTGGCCGGCGCTGCGTTCGCCCAGGTAGCTGGCCCGGCCTTTCCGCGCGACCATCGGATCGGTTGCCACGGCCCCGGCCTCCGCTGCCTCGGCGGCCGCCACCAGGACGCCCAGGACATCCGCGCTGCCGCCGTCAGCTGCCGCCCGGGCAGCGTCGACAGCTGGAGTCCAGGCGTCCACCATGGTCTTGTCCCCGGACTCCGCCTTCCCGCGCGCCACAATCCCGTCCCGCGCAGCCGCCAGGGCCCCGGCCAGGGCGGCCGCATCAACCTCAGCGGAATCTCCAAGTGCGGTGGCGGCGCGAAGGAAGGCCGTGCCGTAGAGGGGGCCTGCGGCGCCGCCGACCTTGGACATCAGCGTCATGGCGGTCATCTTCAACGCAGCGCCGGGCGTCTCCGGTGTTGATTCGCCGAGCTTGGCCAGCACAGCCTGAAACCCGCGGTCCATGTTCTCGCCGTGGTCCGAGTCCCCAATGGCCCGGTCCAGTTCGATGAGTTCAACGCGGTGTTCAGCCATGGCCTGCGCACACAGCGTCAGCCACTTCACGGCCCAGTTGACGTCCAAAACCACGGTTACACGCCCCAGCGCAGCGCGGGGGTGTGCACGGGCGCGTCCCAGAGTTCCGTCATCTCATCATCAAGCCGCAGGACGGAGATGGAGCAGCCCTGCATCTCCAGGGCCGTGATGTAGTTGCCCACCAGCGAGCGTTCCACCGTGGCGCCGGCATCTCTGAGTACCTGCACCGCCCGCCGGTACACGATGTACAGCTCACTCAGCGGGGTGCCGCCCATGCCGTTGACGAAGAGCAGCACCTTGTCCCCGGAGGTGATCTTGAGGTCGGCCAGGACGGGCTCCAGCAGGCGGTTGGTGATGTTGTCCGCGGTTTCCATGGGAATCCGGTGCCTGCCCGGCTCACCATGGATGCCGATGCCGATCTCGATTTCATCCTCGGCGAGGTCGAAACTGGGTGTGCCGGCGTGCGGGACGGTGCAGGCGGACAGCGCCACGCCCATGGTCCTGACGTTGGCGTTTACCCGTTCGCCGATGGCGGCAACCGCGTCGAGGTCGTCACCGCGTTCGGCCGCGGCCCCCGCAATCTTCTCCACCAGCACAGTGCCGCCCACACCACGTCGGCCTGCGGTGTACAGCGAGTCTTCCACCGCCACGTCATCATTGACCAGGACGGTACGGACACTGACGCCTTCGGCCTCAGCCAGTTCGGCAGCCGTCTCGAAGTTCAGCACGTCGCCGGTGTAGTTCTTGACGATGTGCACGACGCCGGCACCTGAGTTCACTGCGAGGGTGGCGGGAAGGATCTGGTCCGGCGTAGGTGAGGTGAACACCGCCCCCGGCACCGCGGCGTCGAGCATTCCCTGCCCCACGTAACCGGCGTGCAGCGGCTCGTGTCCGCTTCCGCCGCCGGAAACCAGCCCCACCTTGCCGGCCACAGGCGCGTCCTTGCGCGTGATGTAGATGGGGTCTTCGCTGACGGTGACCAGTGCGGCATGTGCCAGGCCAAAGCCCTGGACAGCTTCCTGGACAACGGATTTTGGATCGTTGATGAGTTTCTTCATGGCGTTGCTCCTGGCTGTGCTCCTGAAGGATGTGTGTCTGACCCTACTACCGGGATCGCGGCTGGCGGTAGGTTCGTCCAGCCCGCTTTTCCGCACTTAACCCACAGGCTTGTGCCTTCGACGCAGCAAAGGGACAGCCCCCAATGACTGTCCCTTTCCTGCGGCCCCCCACATATCGGCCTCCAGCAGTTTATCCATCAATTCGAGTAAAGCAAAGAGGGCTTTGCCGAATGCTGTCTCCGGGCGCCGTGTTACAGTGCGCGGATCATCCGGGTGTTGCCCAGGGTGTTGGGCTTGACGCGTGCCAGATCCAGGAATTCAGCCACGCCCTCGTCGTGGGAGCGCAGGAGCTCCGAATAGACTTCCGGATCCACCGCTGACTGGTCTGCCATCACTTCGAAGCCATGGCGCTTGAAGAAGTCCACCTCAAAGGTGAGGCAGAAGACGCGGGACACTCCCAGCGCCTTGGCTTCCTCCAGCAGGCTCTCCACCAGCACATGCCCCACCCCTTTGCCGCGCCACTCCCCCGACGCTGCAAGGGTGCGGATTTCGGCCAGGTCCTCCCACATGACATGCAGCGCTCCGCAGCCGATCATTTCGCCGTCGCTGGACTCGGCGATGCGGAACTCCTGGAGGCTCTCGTAATAGGCCACCGTCTCCTTCGCCATCAGGATGCGCTCCTCGGCCAAGGGCGCCACCAGCCTCTTGATGGCAGGGACGTCGCTGGTGCGTGCTGGGCGGATGTGGAAGGAGTCGGTCACAAGGCCATCCTACGAGGCGTGACGGCTCGCGGCTCGGTGGCTGAGGCATTTACCGCGTGCTCGCTCGTTCCTCGCTTAGACGCACGCTACGTAAATACCTCAGCCCCCTTCACCGTTTGCGCTGCCCCGCCTGGCGGTGCCCTGTACCGGTCAGAGAGAGATTAGAGGCCGAGTTCGGCCGGCAGGTCGAGGTCCTGGCCCAGGACGTTCTTTGCCAGGAACCACTCCACCACCTGGTACCAGACCTTGGCGTGCTGTGGCTTGAGGACCCAGTGGTTCTCGTCCGGGAAGTAGAGGAACCGGTGCGGCGTCTGGCCGTCCTGGTCCGCCGCCAGCTTTGACTTGGAAAGCAGTTCGTACCAGAGCCGAAGGCCTTCGCCGATGGGTACCCGGTAGTCCTTGTCGCCGTGGATTACCAGCATAGGGGTGCTGATGTTTTCGGCGTGGAGGTGCGGCGAGTTCTCCAGCGCCATCTCCTCGGTCATTTCCTTCAGCCAATACTGCGATGCGTCGGTGGTGGGCCCGAACTGGTCCAGGGCCCAGAGGCTGGCGTGGGTAACAACCGCTTTGAACCGGTCCGTGTTGCCCGCCACCCAGTTGGCCATGTAGCCGCCGAAGGATCCGCCCATCGCCGCGGTCCGGGTCTGGTCGATGTCCGGGCGCTCTGTGGCGGCATCGGTCACTGCCATGAGGTCCGTGAAGGGCGCCTTCCCCCAGGCACCCCAGCCGCGCTGGATGTACGACTGCCCATAACCCGTGGACAGCGCCGGATCCGGCAGCAGCACCGCGTACCCCTTCGCGGTCAGGAGCCAGGGGTTCCATCGCCACGTCCACGCGTTCCAGGATCCCAGCGGGCCGCCGTGGATCCACAGGAGCAGCGGTGCCGGCTGGTCAGCGGAAGCACCTTCCGGGAGGGCGAGGTAGGCGGGCACGCGCGAGCCGTCGGCAGCGGTTGCGGCGATGCGCTCCAGCCTGCCCGGAAAGGCCGGCCGGTCAGCTGGAGCAGGCAGGCGGGTGGTTTCCCCAGTGGCAAGGTCGATCCGTACGGCCTCGGCAGGGAACCCGTAAGAACTGCGCAGGGCATAGGCGCTGCGCCCCTCCGGCGAAATGACGACGTCGGAGTAGGCCGCAGCGTCCTGCGTCACCCGGGTGACGCCCACCTCAGCGGCGGCCGACGGAACGCTGACCCGGAAAACGGGCGACGCGCCGTCGTCGTCCGCTGTGACCAGGAGGCCGGAGCCGTCCGGAAGCCACGCGGCCGGCTTGGGCCAGCGGTCCCAGTCGTGCGCCAAAGGCTGGAGCCCGGCGCCGTCCTCCGCTGCCTGGCCGGAGACGTCAAGCAGGTGCATCTTGATCTCGGGGGCCCGCCGCGGGGTGGAATCGCTCTCGCTGACCACCACAAGCGTGCGCCCATCGGGGCTGACCGGGCCCGGGAAGTAGTTCATGCCTTCCTGGTCCAGCAGTACCTTCAGGTTGCCGGACGCCACATCCACGGCCACCAGGATGGACCGGCTGTCTGCCTTGGCAAGGGGCCTGGTGTAGCCGCTGTAGATGGTCTTCCCGTCGGGACTGACCACGGTCTCCGCCTCCCGAAGCCGCGGTCCGGCGTCGGTGGTGAGGTTGCGCAGGACCAAGGGTGCGGTGGCGTCAATCGTTGTTGGCTTGCCGGCTCCTTCGATTTCCCCTTCTTCCACCGCGAAAATCCGCGGCTGGCCCGGCCCCAGGTCCGCGTCCCAGTAACGGACCGGATATTCGCTGTGGAGGATGGCCGAGACCTTCCTGTCCTTGCGGGACTTGCGCCGTTCGGCATCGTCCTCCTCATCGGCTGACCCCGCCAGGACCTCGGCGGTCACAAACGCAGCATCTGCGCCCTTGGCAGTGATCACCCTGCTGACGCCGCCCGGCCGGCTAAGGACCACGCGCGCTTCACCGCCGTCGGCCGGAAGCAGCCACAGCGCACTCACCGGATCCTCGTCCGGGCTGTCCGGATCGGGACGGGCTGATGTGAAGTAGACGTCCCCGTTGGCCGCGAAGGCGGCGCCGGCTTCGCCCTTCGCGCTGCGGGTTATGCGCCGGGCGTGCTTCTGCCCGGCAGGGTCCAGCTCCCACAGGGCGCTGGCGAATTCGGTGCCCTTGCCGTTCAAGGTGCTCACCGTGGTTACCAGCCGCGAGCCGTCCGGGCTCAGGGCCAGGCCGCTTACCCGGGGGATGGACAGGTAATGGTCGAGGTCGTGGAAAGGGGTCAGTGGTTGCTCGTCCGGGATCGCCGGATTCTGATTAGCCATGCTCCCGATTCAACACGTTTTGTGCCCGCCATCACAGTCGCCACACGGCGCCCGGCCACGTGCGTGGGTGCCTCTCCGCGGCTGGGTCCGCTCCGGCCCCGGCGCCATTTGCCGCTTGCTGCTCCTTCGTCGCTTTGACGCAAGCTACACAAATGACCCCGGCGCCCTCGCTTGGCGCCTCCCGGCACGAGGTGGCGGACATCAGGGATTTATGTAGGCGCCGTCAAAGCGAGGAACGAGCAGGCGCCGGGAAATCTCTGATGCCCGCCACCGGACCCAACCACGGTGTCGTTAAAGAGCGAAAGCCCCGCCGCTCCTTTTTTGGAGTGGCGGGGCTTTCGGTGTTGCGCTTAGACGCTGGGGGCGATTTCCGGGATGCGCGGCTTGGCGTTGCCGGCGAAGGTGAACTTCGCGTCGTCGCCTTCGCCTTCGACATCCACTACGACGATGTCGCCGGTGTGGATCTCGCCGAAGAGGATCTTCTCGGAGAGCTGGTCCTCGATCTCGCGCTGGATGGTGCGGCGCAGCGGCCGGGCACCCATGGCGGGATCGTAGCCGCGGGTTGCCAGGAGCACCTTGGCGGCCTTGGTGAGCTCGATGCCCATGTCCTTGTCCTTGAGGCGCTTCTCCAGGCGGGTCACGAACAGGTCCACGATCTCGATGATCTCGTCCTGGGTGAGCTGCGGGAACACCACGACGTCGTCAACACGGTTCAGGAACTCGGGGCGGAAGTGCTGCTTGAGTTCCTCCGTAACGCGGGCACGCATGCGGTTGTAGCCGGTCTGCGTGTCGGTGCCGGACTGGAAGCCGGTGGCGACGCTCTTGGAGATGTCCCGGGTACCCAGGTTGGTGGTCATGATGATCACGGTGTTCTTGAAGTCCACCACGCGGCCCTGGGAGTCGGTCAGGCGGCCGTCTTCCAGGATCTGCAGCAGCGAGTTGAAGAGGTCCGCGTGGGCCTTCTCAACTTCGTCGAACAGCACCACGGAGAACGGACGGCGGCGGACCTTCTCGGTCAGCTGGCCACCCTCTTCGTAGCCCACGTAGCCCGGAGGGGCACCGAAGAGCCGCGAAACGGTGTGCTTCTCGGAGTACTCCGACATGTCCAGGGTGATGAGGGCGTCCTCTTCACCGAACAGGAACTCCGCGAGTGCCTTGGCGAGTTCGGTCTTGCCGACGCCGGTGGGGCCGGCGAAGATGAACGAGCCACCGGGGCGCTTGGGGTCCTTGAGCCCTGCACGGGTGCGGCGGATGGCCTGGGACAGCGCCTTGATGGCCTCGTCCTGGCCGACGACCCGCTTGTGCAGTTCCTCTTCCATCTTGAGCAGGCGCGAGGATTCTTCCTCGGTCAGCTTGAAGACGGGGATGCCGGTGGAGTTGGCCAGCACCTCGGCGATGAGATCCTCATCCACTTCGGAGATGTCGTCCATGCCGCCGGACTTCCAGTTGCGCTCCTTCTCCGCGCGTTCGGAGATCATCTTCTGCTCCTTGTCGCGGAGCGAAGCTGCACCTTCGAAGTCCTGGGCGTCGATGGCGGATTCCTTCTCCATCTTCAGCTTGGCGATGCGCTCGTCCATGGCCTTGAGCTCCGGCGGAGCGGTCATGCGGCGGATGCGCAGCCGGGCGCCGGCTTCGTCGATCAGGTCGATCGCCTTGTCCGGGAGGAAGCGGTCCGAGATGTAGCGCTCTGCGAGGCTGGCGGCCGAGGCCAGGGCCCCGTCGGTGATGGTGACGCGGTGGTGTGCCTCGTACCGGTCGCGCAGGCCCTTGAGGATCTCGATGGCGTGCGCCACGGAGGGTTCCTTGACCTGGATCGGCTGGAAGCGGCGCTCCAGGGCGGCGTCCTTCTCGATGTGCTTGCGGTACTCGTCCAGGGTGGTGGCACCGATGGTCTGCAGCTCGCCGCGGGCCAGCATGGGCTTCAGGATCGAGGCTGCGTCGATGGCACCTTCGGCGGCACCGGCACCCACCAGGGTGTGGATCTCGTCGATGAACAGGATGATGTCGCCGCGCGTGCGAATCTCCTTGAGGACCTTCTTCAGGCGCTCTTCGAAGTCACCGCGGTAGCGGGAGCCTGCCACCAGGGAACCGAGGTCCAGGGTGTACAGCTGCTTGTCGCGGATAGTCTCCGGGACGTCGCCGCGCACAATGGCCTGGGCAAGGCCTTCGACGACGGCGGTCTTGCCGACGCCGGGCTCGCCGATGAGGACAGGGTTGTTCTTGGTACGGCGGGAAAGGACCTGCATGACGCGTTCCATTTCCTGCTCGCGGCCGATGACCGGGTCCAGCTTGTTCTCGCGCGCAGCCTGGGTCAGGTTGCGGCCGAACTGGTCCAGGACTACGGAACCGGCGGGTGCGCCCTCGGGCTGTCCGCCGCCGACGCCTGCGCCGGTGGTTTCCTTGCCCTGGTAACCGGAGAGGAGCTGGATGACCTGCTGGCGGACCCGGTTCAGGTCGGCGCCGAGCTTGACCAGAACCTGGGCGGCAACGCCTTCACCTTCGCGGATCAGGCCGAGCAGGATGTGCTCGGTGCCGATGTAGTTGTGGCCCAGCTGCAGGGCTTCGCGCAGCGAGAGCTCCAGTACCTTCTTGGCACGGGGGGTGAAGGGGATGTGACCCGAGGGAGCCTGCTGGCCCTGCCCGATGATCTCCTGCACCTGCTCGCGAACGCCGTCGAGCGAAATGCTCAAGGACTCAAGAGCTTTGGCGGCAACGCCCTCTCCCTCATGGATCAGACCCAAGAGGATGTGTTCGGTACCGATGTAATTGTGGTTCAGCATGCGTGCCTCTTCTTGGGCAAGCACAACTACGCGACGGGCACGGTCCGTAAATCGCTCAAACATTTCGCCACACTCCTAGCTACGACGTACTTTGATGCTACGTGGCCCGTCCGGCGATGTGGAGCGTGTTCGCCACAGGGGAAACCCGGCCTCTTGCGGGAATAGACGCAGCAGTGGAGCACAGCGCTGCGGAACCGGCCGGGAAACGTGCTGGAGGCAGGCACTGAAACCGGGCCCCCGGGGTTCGCCAGGTCATGGAGCGCACAGGAACCCAAATACTTCCGGAGGCCGTCCAGCTGCAGCAAGCCCCCGGAATACGGCAATTGGCGCATGGACGGATCCCGCCCATAGCAGGATTATCGGGAAATTGAAAAACCCCGCACCGCCGTGTGGCGGTAAGCGGGGTTCCGTGGAGCTAAAGCCGGCCCTAGGAATTTGCCTTTTGGTAGGCTTCCTGGATTTCGGCCTGAATTCGGCCGCGGCTGTTAACCGTGTAGCCGTTATCCCGTGCCCATTGCCGGATTTGTGCTGAATCGTGGCTGCGGCCCCCGGTGGATGCCTTGGTGGCCCGCTGGCTGCGGCCTCCGGACGCCTTGCGCGCAGCGTTGATGAACCTCTCCAACGAAGACCGAAGTTCAGCGGCATTGGCTGCCGACAGGTCAATCTCGTAGTTGGCCCCGTCGAGGCCGAACTTAACATTCTCGTCTGCGGATCCCCCATCCAGATCATCAACGAGGATGATGTTTACTTTCTGTGCCATTAAGGTCTTCCTCTTGCTGGAAAGTCGGTTTTCAGAAAAGCAGGATGTTTCCCAAAAAAAGTATGACTCTTATCTTGGCAACGCGTCAAAGCGCCTAATGGTTCCTTGGGGATAATTCCCGAAAGTAGGGGGTTTTATCTATTTGGATTCGAAACCCGGGCCGTCCGTGGGTTGCGCCGGGAGGGAATCCGCCTCGGCCTGGGCGCGGGCCTCCGCCTGCCGCTCGGCCTTGTCAGCGTTAAAAATGGCTTTCATGGCGAACCAGAACAGCAGGCCCACCACCAGGGAGGGAAGGAGTACAGCTACATATTCCATGATCAGTGCCCTTCGGGCTTCAGCAGGGGGAACAGGATGGTTTCGCGGATACCGGCACCGGTGAAGAGCATCACCAGCCGGTCGATGCCCAGGCCAATGCCACCCATGGGGGGAGCACCGTATTCGAGGGCGCGCAGGAAGTCCTCGTCAAGCTGCATGGCTTCGACGTCCCCGGCGGCCGCGTGCATGGACTGTTCGGTAAGCCGCTCGCGCTGGATGACGGGGTCGATCAGCTCGGAGAAAGCCGTGCCGCGCTCCATGCCGCCGATGATCAGGTCCCAGGCCTCGATCAGCCGGCCGTCCTCGCGGTGCGGCCGGGCCAGCGGCTGCGCGGAGGGCGGGTAGTCGTAGACAAAGGTGGGGTTCAGCAGGGTGGGCTCGACGATTTCGCCGAAGAGCTCCACCACCAGCTTCTCGGCGTCCCACTTGGGATCCACCTTGACGTCGTGCTTGGCGGCAAGCTCCCGAAGCACCTCAACCGGGGTGTCCGGGGTGATCTCCTGCCCAACGGCGTCGGAAAGCCCAGGGTAGACGGGCAGCCAGGCCCAGTCGCCGTCGAGGTTGATCTCCCCCGCCTCGGTCTGAAGGACGCGCCCGGCACCCACGGCGTCGGCGGCGTCAAGGATGATTTCCTTGATCCGCTGCGCCATGACGAACTGGTCGGCCCAGGCCTCGTAGCACTCCAGCGTGGTGAACTCGGGGCTGTGGGTGGAGTCAACACCCTCGTTGCGGAACACGCGGCCCATGTCGTAGACGCGGTCGATGCCGCCCACCACTGCACGCTTGAGGTACAGCTCGGTGGCGATGCGCAGGGTCATCTTCTGGTCGAAGGCGTTCATGTGGGTCTCGAACGGCCGCGCCAGGGCACCGCCGTGGACCAACTGCAGGATGGGCGTCTCCACCTCCACGTAGCGGTGCCGGAACAGCGTTTCGCGGATGGAACGGGTAATGGCAGCGCGCGTGTAGACCATCTCGCGGGCCTCGTCGCGGACCATCAGGTCAACGTAGCGCTGGCGGACGCGGGTCTCCTCGTTCAGGTCCGCGTGCAGCACCGGCAGTGGGCGCAGGGCCTTGGAGGCCATGGACCAGGAATCCGCCATGATGGACAGCTCGCCGCGGCGGGACGAAATGACCTCCCCCTTGATGAACACGTGGTCGCCCAGGTCAACCAGGGCCTTCCAGTCGGCGAGCGCTTCCTCCCCGATGTTGGCCAGGCTCAGCATGGCCTGCAGGCGCGTTCCCTTGCCGTCGGTGCCGCCTTCCTGCAGGGTGGCGAAGCAGAGCTTGCCGGTGTTGCGGACAAAGACCACGCGGCCGGTGACGCCGACGATGTCGCCGGTGGTGTCGTCCGCCTCAAGGTGGGCGTACTTTTCCCGGATCTCGGCAAGCGAGTGCGTGCGTTCCACTCCCACGGGGTATGCCTCAGTGCCGCGCTCAAGGAGTTTGGCGCGCTTTTCCATGCGGATCCGCATCTGCTCGCTGGCATCGACGGGCTCTGGGGCATTCTTGGGCGCGGGGGTGTTTTGGGAAGTCACAATCATCAAGTTTACCGGGCATTGGCCACCCGGGTTCCCAGCTGCCGCGCAGCCTTGCTGCCTAGGATGGGCTGGTGAAAGAACGGGTCCTTCCAACGCACGACGGCGGCCGGCTGGCTTTGTACAGCTACGGCGCCGAGGATGCGCCGGGCGAAAAGCGGGTGCTGCTGATCGGCGGCGCGTTCCTCACGGCCCTGATCTACCGCCCGTTCTCCATTGCGCTGGCGAAGGGCCTGGGCGACGGGTGGGCCGTTGACGTCTATGACCGGCGGGGCAGGGGCAACTCGTCCGAACAGCCGCCTGACTACAGCATGGCCACCGAGATCGGGGATGTCCGGACCGTCCTCACCGCCACCGGCGCCCGGAACATCCTGGGCCACAGCCTGGGCGGATCGGTTGCCCTTAACGCGGTCCAGGAGTTCACGGGGACACCGTTTGTCCCGGACAAGCTGGCGGTGTACGACGCAGCGGTGAACATCGACGGCAGCATCGACACCCGGTGGCTGGATGGGTTCGAGGACGCCGTGAACAACGGCAGGGTGGGCCACGCCCTTGCGCACATGAAGAAGGCCACCAGCCCGGGCTCGGCCATGGCCAGGATCCCGGAACCCGTCCTGGCCGGCCTGATGGCAGTCCTCTCCGGGACCAAGGTGAACAAAATCTTCCGGCAGGTGATGCCCAGTGGTGTGGGCGAGCTGCGCGGCCTACGACGAAAAAGACCATGCCCGGGACTTCAGCGTCCTGCCCGCAGGAACGCACTTCATGGCCGGCGGGAAGAGTCCCAGCTATTACCGGGTGACTGCCGAGAGGCTTCATGCGGCCGTGCCGGGCAGCACCTACCAGCTCTCGCCGAAGTGCTTCCACGGTTCTGTCCCCGCAGCCGTTAAGGAACTGGTGGCGGCCATCGCGGCATACTTCAAGGACGAACGTCCGGACGGGGAGGCCCGCCCCGACCAGGCTGGCGCTATCCCCGCTCCCCGCGGCTGAACCCCGCCAACGCTGCTTCCCCGAGGTTCCGCCACACCGTGCGCGGCTTTGGTTCCGCGCTCCGGTCCGCCAGCCAGTCGCCCCACGCGGTGATGTCCTCCCCATCTGCAGCGGCAACGGCATCGCAGGCAAACCCGACGGCGGTGGTCCCGTCGGAGAGCACCACTGAGCCCAGCAGCATGGGTTCGGGAAGGGCGGCCAGGAAAGTCCCCAAAGCCGCCGGGGACACCAGCCACCGCTCCCCCACCAGTTCCGCGCCGTCGTCGGACCGGTAGACGCCGGGTTTGGGCGGCACGGTATCCAGCGCCACCATCCGGTACCGCGCCGCTGTGCGGACCGGGCCATCCCAAAACGCTCCGGGTTCCTCCAACTGCGGTGCCAGCGGCTGTCCCTTGCGGTGTGCACCCACCACCACCAGCGGAACGGCCACCGCGCCCGCGGCCAACGGCCAGGGAACGGACGACGACGGCTGGCCGGCTTCAGTGCCGGCCCCGGCTTGGTTGCCGGGAACCGCTGCTACGCCGGCGATGAGTTCCGGAGCGGGCGGTGTAGCTTCGATCCGGCGCGCGATGTCCGCAGCCACAGCGTCGGCGAAGGTCCGGCCCACCACCGTGAGCCCGAACTGGGCGCCGTCCACCTCCCCGGCGGGGATGGCCACTGCGCAAAGATCAAAAAGGTTGCAGAAGTTGGTGTAGGTGCCCATCAGGGAGTTCACGCCCACGGGGTCCGCAGCCACCTCGGCAAGCGTGGGGTGGAACGGCGCGGTGGGGACCAGGAGCGCGTCGAAGCCTTCCAGCCGGGCCATGGCCGTGGCCTTCAACTCGTCCAGCCTGGCGGTATCGGCGACGTACCGGTGGGCGGGCACTGTGCCGGCCGCGCTGATGATGCCCCGCACCGTGGGATCGATGCCCGCACTGCCCTCGGCGCCGTCGGCCATTTCAACTGACGCAGCCTCCACGAAGCTGCCCACGGCGGCGTAGCGCTCGGCCACCAGCGCGCCGTCGTACAGCAGCCGGGCTGCCTGGAGGAAGTCGCCGAATTCGATTGGTTCGGCGTCCACTCCCGAGGCGCGCAGGCGGTCAACCTGCCGGACAAATTCTGCTGCCCACTCCGGCGGCAGCGCAGGCAGTGCGGCCGGATAGGCCACTCGAGGCCTGGACGGCGCGGCGAGCCGGATGTCCGCGGGCCAGGCCCGGGCGTCTCCCGCCATAACGCCCATGGCCAGTTCGGCGGTGGCCAAGTGCCGGGCAAAGATGGTGACGGCGTCCCAGGACCGGCAGGCGGGCACCACCCCGGCTGTGGAGACCACATTGAGGGTGGCCTTGATCCCAACGATGCCCTGCAGGCCGGCCGGGACGCGGCCAGAGCCGGCAGTGTCAGTCCCGATCGCGATGTCCGCCAGCCCCAGTGCCACTGCAACAGCGGAGCCGGAACTGGAGCCGCCCGAGATGTAGTCCGGCCGGCGTGAGTCGCGGACTGCGCCGTACGGACTCCGCGTCCCCACCAGTCCCGTGGCGAACTGGTCCAGGTTGGTGGCCCCCAGGACCAGGGCACCGGCGGCGCGGAGTCGGGCCACTGCGTCCGCGTCCTTGTCCGGGGTGTAAGCGAACCCTGGGCAGGCTGCCGTGGTGGGGATGCCGGCCACATCAACGTTGTTCTTGACGGCGAGCAGGAATCCGGCCAGTGGCAGGTCCGCGCCACCTGCCACGGCCCTGTCGATTTCGGCGGCCTCGGCCAGCAGGTCCTCGCCACCTCGAAGCGTGATCCAGATTTCCGGCCGGTCCACCTTTTCAATCGCCGCGAGCGCTGCCTTGACCCGGCGGGTGGCACTGCCAGTGGATGCGATGTTCATACTGCTGCCTCTTCCAGTTCCTGCGCCTCGAGGTCCAGGGTGTCCGTACCAACGGCTTCCAGCTCACTGCCACCCAAGACCACCACGGGCTCGCCGGCCACCACCTGCGAGCCCGCGGCCGGCAGGACGCGGAGCACCACGCCCTCGCAGGGAGCCTCCAGGACGGTTTCCATCTTCATGGCCTCCAGCGAGACCAGCGGCTGGCCCTTGGCGACTCGGTCGCCTTCCGCCACGTCCACCTTCCAGACGCTGGCGGCGAACGGTGCCGAAACCAGCGAGCCGCCCTCCGGGACTTCCACTTCATCTGCGTCAGGGGCAACGACGGCGGCAAGGGCCTCCGCCCGGTCGAACTCGCCGGCGTCGGCCCAGGCCTGGCGTTCCACTGCGAAGGCCGCTCCCTGTTTTTCCCGGAACGCGTCGATGGACCCGCGGTTCTCCGCCAGAAAGAGTTCGTGCTCGGCCAGCGAGAACGTGCCCTCCTCGATCTCCACGCCCCGTCCCCGGCCCGCGGCCATGTCGGCACGGAGGTCCAGGAGCTCTTCCGGGCTGACCGGGTACCAGGAGATGCGGTCGAAGAAGCGCAGCAGCCAGGGCGATCCGGGCTCGAACGGGGCTGCGTCGGCGTAGCGGGACCAGACCTGGGTGGTGCGGCCCACGAACTGGTAACCGCCGGGGCCTTCCATGCCGTAGATGCACATGTAGGCTCCGCCGATGCCCACGGCGTTCTCCGGCGTCCAGGTGCGGGCCGGGTTGTACTTGGTGGTTACCAGGCGGTGGCGGGGGTCCAGCGGCGTGGCCACCGGAGCGCCGAGGTAGACGTCGCCGAGGCCCAGGACCAGGTACTTGGCGTTGAAGACGGTGTCGAAGACGTCGTTGACCGAGTCCAGGCCGTTGATGCGCCGGATGAACTCGATGTTCCAGGGGCACCAGGGGGCGTCGTCGCGGACGCCTGCCATGTACCGCTCAATAGCCTCGCGGGTGGCGGGATCGTCCCAGGACAGCGGCAACCGTACGGTTCGGCTGGGCACCACCAGTTCGGAGCTCGCAGGCAGGGCGGCCTCGACTTCCTGCACCAGGTCCAGCAGCCGCGTGGTGGACAGGACGGACGGGTCCACCTTGATCTGCAGCGACCGGATGCCCGGGGTCAGGTCCACGACGCCCGGCACCCGGAGCCCTTCGATCTGCTGGTGCAGGGCGTGGACCCGGGCGCGCAGGCCAAGGTCCAAGACCATGTCGCCGTATTCGACCAGCAGGTTGTCATCACCCGAGCGGCGGTAGGTGACCGCCGGACGGCCGGAACCTTCCGGCACCCGGGCCAACACGCCGTCGTCGCCATCGCCTTGGAACGAACGTGCCGGATTGCCCAGCGAAGGGGTTGACGACCACCCGGCATCGCCCGGCAGCACCAGCTGCCGGCCTGGCCCCAGGTCCTTGGCCGACGGCGCCTGGCTGGCTTTGATGGGCACGAACCGGACCTTGTCCCCCGGGCGCAATTGACCGAGCTTCCAGCGCTCCGCTGTCACCACCGTGACGGGGCAGACGAAGCCGCCCAGGCTGGGTCCGTCGGGACCGAGCAGGATGGGGGTGTCGCCGGTGAAGTCCAGGGCGCCCACGGAGTAGGCGGTGTCGTGGATGTTGGACGGGTGCAGGCCTGCCTCGCCGCCGTCGGTCCGGGCCCAGCGCGGCTTGGGTCCGATGAGCCGGACGCCGGTGCGGGCGGAGTTGAAGTGCACCTCGTACTCCGTGGCGTACAGTTCGTCGATGTCTTCGCGCCGGAAGAATTCCGGGGCACCGTGTGGGCCTTCGGCTACGGCGAGCTCCCAGGTGGAGGTCAGGGCGGGGCGGCTGTCCAGCGGCACCGCTGCCGCAGGGGCTTGTTCGACGCCGGACTTCACCGTGCGAAGGACGTCGCCTGCCCGCAGGACCCGTCCGGCATGGCCGCCGAACTGGCCCAGGGTGAAGGTGGAGGCGCTGCCCAGGTATTCCGGGATGTCCAGTCCGCCCTTGAACAGGATGTAGCCGCGCAGGCCCTTCCCGGCGGCCGTGCCGACGTCGAGCGTTCCTCCCGCGGGGACCGTGACGGGGGTCCACGCAGGCACCTCCGCACCCTCAACCGTCACCGTTACTTCTGCGCCGGTGACGCAGACGGTGGTGGCGTGGGTGAAGGTGAGACTGGGGCCGGTCATGGTGAACTCCAGGCCGGGGGCGCCTTCCGGGTTGCCCAGTGCGGTGTTGCCAAGGCGGAAGGAAAGATCATCCATGGGGCCGCTGGGCGGGACACCGATCTGCCACAGCCCGGTGCGGCCCGGCCAGTCCTGCACGGTGGTCTGCAGCCCGGGGCGGTTCACGGTGATGCGCGGCTCGGGGTCGCCAACGTTGTCCAGGGTGCTGGTGGAGTGCTGGACGCTGCGGACCACGTCCATTCCACTGACGGCCCGGAGCATGCCGAGGTTGGTTTCGATGCCGTCGATGCGGGTGTTTTCCAGGGCTGCCGCGAGCCGGTCGAAGGCGTCTGAGCGGCTTGCGCCGGAGGTGATGATCTTGCCCAGGAGGGGGTCGTAGTTGGTGGCCACCTCGGTTCCGGTTTCCACCCAGGCGTCCACCCTCGCTTGGTCCGCTGTGGGGTAGGCGGCGTTGGTGACGGTTCCGGCGCTGGGCTGGAAGCCGCGGGCTGGGTCCTCGGCGTAGACTCGGGCCTCCACGGCGTGGCCGGTCACGGGCAGGGCGTCCGGGACGTGGCCGAGGACGGCCTTGGCGTCCGGGCCGCCCTGAGCCAGGCGGAGCATCCATTCCACCAGGTCGACGCCGGTGACGGCTTCGGTGACGGGGTGTTCCACCTGGAGCCGGGCGTTGACTTCCAGGAAGGAGGCTTCCTTGCGGGCGGGGTCGTAGACGAATTCGACGGTGCCGGCGGAGCGGTAGTTAAGGGAGGCGCACAGGGCGCGGGATGTACGGTGCAGTTCCGCCCGCAGCGCGCCGGGGAGGTCCGGGGCAGGTGCTTCCTCGAGGACCTTCTGGTGGCGGCGCTGGAGCGAGCAGTCCCGGTCGCCGAGGCTCACCACCCGGCCCTCGCCGTCGCCAAAGACCTGCACTTCCACGTGGCGGGCGTTTTCCACGTACCGTTCGGCGAACACGCCCGCGGTGCCGAAGCTGGCACTGGCCAGCCGGGCCACGCGGGGGAAGCTTTCGGCCAGCTCTGCCTCGGAACGGCAGACGGTCATGCCGATGCCACCGCCACCGCCGGTGGCCTTGAGCATCAGCGGGAAGCCGATCTCCTTGCCGGCCGCGACCGCGGCGTCCACGTCCTCAAGCAGCCCGGAGCCGGCGATCATCGGCACCCCGGCCGCACGGGCGGCGTCGCGCGCTGTGTGCTTGGTGCCGAAGATGCGCAGCTGGTCGGGCGTGGGGCCCACGAAGACAAGTCCGGCCGCTTGCACGGCCTCGGCGAAGTCTGCGTCCTCTGACAGGAACCCGTAACCGGGGTGGATGGCGCCCGCGCCGCTGGCCTTGGCAGCTTCCAGGATCGCGTCGACGCGGAGGTAGGACTCTTTGGCGGGTGCGGGCCCCAGGAGCACGGCCTCGTCGGCGAGCCGGACGTGCCTGGCGCCGCGGTCCGCCTCCGAGAAGACGGCGATGGTTCGCAGCCCCAGCTTCCTGGCGGACTCGATGATGCGGCAGGCGATCTCGCCGCGGTTGGCGATCAGCAGGGTGTCAAAGGTACTCATCGTGCAGCCTCCGGCCTTGTGACGATCATGCGGACAGGCGTGGGGTTGAACCCGTTGCAGGGGTTGTTGATCTGCGGGCAGTTGGAGACCAGGACCAGGGTGTCCACCTCGGCACGGAGGGCCACGCGCTTGCCGGGGGCGGACAGGCCGTCAACGATGCCCAAGGCGCCGTCCGGGTCCACCGGGACGTTCATGAACCAGTTGATGTTGGACACCAGGTCCCGCTTGCCCAGGCCCCAGCGTGAGCCCTCGATCAGGAAGTTCTCCACGCAGGCATGCTGTTCGCGTGTGTGCTGGCCGTAGCGAAGGGTGTTGGATTCCTGCGAGCAGGCACCGCCAATGGTGTCGTGCACCCCCACCTCGTCAGCCACCACGGTCATCAGTGGTGTGCCCGTGTCGGCCCTTAGGACCGAGCCCGTGGTGAGGACGATGGACTGCTGCACTGCGATCGTTGCGGAGGCGGAGTAGCGGACGGTGGTGTCGGCGGCGGAATACAGCAGGCAGTCGACGGCCTGGTTGCCCTCCAGGTCCACGATGGTCAGGACGTCACCGGCCGCCACCACCGCCGACCATGGGCCGCGGGCTTCGACGAATTCGTCCAGGATCACGGGGCCGGTGGCGAGCGCGGTAGCCGCCGCGTCAGAGATGGGCTTGGTGTCCGCGGGGGTTTCGGTGAAAGTGGCGGTGTTCATCGGGCGTTCCTTGCCGTGAGGTCGTGGTCGGTGTTGCGGAGGGCCTGCAGGTGTTCGGGTGCCAACGGCCCGATGAGGCCGCCCGCTTCCAGTTCCTCGAGATCCTTGGGCGCGTGCCAGGAGACGATGTCGACGGCGGTGCCGGTGAAGTCCGGGCGGGGGTCCAGCGGGTGGGCGGTATTGGCCAGGACCAGCACGGCGTCCATCTGGAGCAGCAGTTCGACGGCGGCGCCCGGCCCGGCGCTTCCGGTGAAGGTAATGCTGCCCGCCGGGTCAACGGTGATGCCTTTGAAGAAGGCGAGCGACGGCGCCACGTCCCTGGTGCCCAGGCCGTTCTTAAGGGCGCCCAAAGTAAGCAGTTCGCGAGCTGCCGGGGAGGCGCTGTGGGCGGTTCCGGCTCCGTACTTCGCGGTGTTCCCCGCGAGTGTAGTGGCGCCGGTGAGGGCATCGTGCCGGCTGGAGGTGTCCGCGACGATCGTGGCCATCAGCCGGCCGGCGTCGGACAGCAGCGGGTGCCCGGCTCCAGGGTAGGCCTGCCATGGGACCTTGACGGTGTCCGCGATGTTCAGCCGCTCGTGCAGGTTGCCGGCGCGGTAGAGGAGTGCGTGGACGCACGCGTCGCCGGCGATGTCGGTGAGGCGGATGCGGCTGCCGCGGGCCAGCGCCATGGTGGTGTAGCGGCCAAAGGCGAGGGATTCCGCCCACGTGGGGACCACGCCGTCGGGCGTTCCCGCCAAAAGGTGCGCCGGGGCGGAAGCTGCGGGCACAAAGCGCATGGTGTCCGCTGTCTTGCCGTGCTGTTCCCTGGCGTGGGCGCGGGCGCCGGCCGTCGTGGCCGTCCCGCTGGTTGACGCGCCGGTGACTGGTGTTTCGAGGGTCTGTGTCATGTCAGTCCTGTACTGATGGAAGTTCGGAAAGTTCTGGAGTCTCAGGCTTTGGCTGCCAGGTTCCGCTGCCGGACCCAGACGCCCAGGAGCAGGACGGCGGCGACCATCAGCGGTGCGGACCAGAGGAGGAGTCCGTTCCCGCCGGTGGGGTCGTACACCTCGGGCCGGGGCCAGGCGAGGTTGACCACCATGAGGCCGCCGTAGAGGACGGCGAGGATGTTGACGGGAAGGCCCCAGCGGCCGAGGGAGAAAAGGCCTGCCGGCATGGTCTGCCCCACCCGGTCCCAGTCGCCGCGGAGGCGGTTGACCAGCTGCGGGACGGTGACCAGGAGGTAGGCGATGTAGACCATGACGATGCAGACGCTGCACAGGGTGGTGAACAGGGCAGCGTTGCCAACGTTGATGGCCAGCACTCCCACTGCCAGGGCGCCGATCACTATGGAGGGCCACATCGGGGTGCCGCGGGTGGCGTGGACGGAGGAAAGCAGGGCCGACGCCGGGAGCTTGCCGTCGCGGGCCATGGAGAACACCAGCCGGGAACCGGCGGTCTGGATGGCCAGGGTGCAGACGAAGATGGCGATGGCCACGTCCACCAGCAGGACCTTGCCCCAGAAGGTACCCAGGACCGCGGTGAGGACGTAGGGCAGGCCTTCGGTGGCCAGGCGGCCGTCGTCAAGGCTGGGTGCAGCCATCAGGGCGGTGATGATCATCAGCGCCCCGCCGATCCCGGAAATGAGGAGGGCGGAGAGGATGGTCCGCGGAGCGGTGCGGCGCGGGTCCTTGGTTTCCTCGGACAGCTCGCCGGCGGAGTTGAAGCCCACCATTACGTAGGCGGCCATCAGTCCTGAGACCAGGAAGGCCCCCACCGCGCCGAGGTCCGAGCCCTGCAGCACCGTGGTGTCCGCGACAACATCCGGTCCGCGCTGGGCGGCGCTGACGAGGGCAAGGATGACGGCGGCAACGCCTACGATCTCGCAGGTGACACCCACCGAGTTCACGTGGGCCATGAGCTTGACGCCCAGGGAGTTGATGACAGTGGTGGCCACCAGGAGCACGGCGCCCAGGACCACGGCGTTGCTGGCGCCGGTGACTGTGTTGAGTGCGGGGTCGCCGCCCACCACCTGGAAGCCGTCCCAGAGTTGGGGCAGGACCACCTGCAGGGCGATGGCCGCGGCAGCTGCGGTCACCACCTGCGCGATGGCCATGAACCAGCCGGCGAACCAGCCGACGCCCTCTCCCCCGACGCGCCGCGCCCACTGGTACACGGCCCCGGAGAGGGGGTAGCGGGCGGCGAGTTCGGCGAAGTTCAGGGCCACCAGCAACTGGCCTACCAGGACGACAGGCCAGGTCCAGAAGAACGCGGGCCCGGCGAAGGAGTAACCGAACGCGAAGAGCTGGAAGATGGTGGTGAGGATCGAAACGAAAGAGAAGCCGGCGGCAAAGGAAGCGTAGCGGCCGAGCTTTCGGTGGAGGGTGGGCTGGTAGCCAAGGGACGTCAGGTCTGCATCGTCCTGGTGGACGGTGGGAAGAACGGTTGAAGTCATCGGGAATCTCCGGGCTGGAAAGGGATTGTGGGGCAAAGCCTCCCGGCACTGCAGCGCTCGGCCGAAGGCTGCGGATTACCGGTCAGTTGATAGTTTTCCAGCGGGATGTCCCCAAACAGTTTCACCCCTGTAAAAGGCGGATAGACATCTTGTTTCGCGCAAGTTTCCGTTCCCTCACAAGGGCGGAAGGCCTCTCCCGGGTTGTCCTTTGGTCCCGTGCGTGGTGCAAGAATGAGGCCGTGACTTCAGCCGGACCGGGACGTCCCCGCCACCAACAGCCCTCGCGGCCAGGCGCCACCGCACGTGACGAAATCCTCGACGCCGCGGCGGAACTGTTCACCACCCAGGGCTTTGCCAGCACCTCCACCCGCTCCATCGCGGACGCCGTGGGCATCCGGCAGTCATCCCTCTACCACCACTTCAAAACCAAGGACGACATTCTCGAGGACCTGCTGGAGGGAACCGTGTCCGGCGGCCTGAAGTTCGCCCGCACAGTTGCCGCGTTGCCCGCCGAGCAGGCTGGAACCGGCGGCCCGGTTGGAAGCCGCCTTCACGCCGTCGCGCTTTATGACGGAACGCAGCTGTGCAGCGCAAGGTGGAACCTTGGCGTCCTTTACCACTTGCCGGAAGTCCGCAGCACGCGCTTTGCCCGGTTCCTCAGTGAGCGGCAGGAGCTGCGGCGGCTGTACGGGCAGCTGGGTGGCGGGCTGTCAGCCACCGCCGCGGGCCCGGACGGGGGCGACTTCACCTTCCGACTGGTCGAATCCCTGATCTATCTGCGTGCCGATGGTGCCGTGACGGCGGAGTCCGCAATGCAGGCGGCGGACGCGGGACTGATCCTTTGCGGTCTGGGGGATCAACTGCCGGCCATCCGCACAGCGAGCCAGGCCTTGCTCAACCAACTGGCGTGAGCTGGAGACGCCCGCGTCCGTGATGCCCCGCCCAGCTTGCTCGGCTAGGCTCGGACCATGACGCGAGAGAACATCAGGACCCCCGACGGCGGCACTGTGGAGCTCTTTTCCACCGGCGCGGAACTGGCTTCGGCAGGTTCGGGCGTGGTGGTGGTGCCGCCCTCCATGGTGACGGCCGCTGACTACACCAAGTTTGCCCAGAAACTGAGTGCCTCGCTGGGGCGGCCGGTGCACACCTTTAACCGGCGCGGCCGCGGCTCGTCGTCGCCTCAGCCGGAGGACTACACGCTGGACGTGGACATCCGGGACCTGGACACCGTTATGAAGCACACCTCCAGCACGGACGTCTTCGGCCACAGCTTTGGCGGCGCCGTGGCCCTGCACGCCGCGCGGACCCTGCCCGTGGAACGGCTCGCTGTCTACGACCCCGCCGTTTCCGTGAACGGCAGCGTGACCGCCACCTGGATCGCCGAGTACGAGAAGGCCATTGCCGCCGGTGACGATGACCGCGCCCTCGCCGTGATCCAGCGCGGCCTGGAAGCCGGCGGATCCTTCTCATCGCGCATGCCGCTCTCCATGCTTACCCTCGCCAACAAGCTCACGGCCGGCACCACTGAAGGAAAGCAGCAGCGCGAACTCATGCGCACCGGCGTGCGGGAGATCAAGGCCATCATCGCGGCGGACATGCCTGCGGAGCCGTTCCTGGACCTGCCCCTGGAGACGCTGATCGTGGTGGGCGAAAAGAGCCCGGCCTACTTCGGCATCGCCTGCGGCCAGATCCACGACGTGCTGTCCGGCTCCAGCTACACCATCCTGCCCGGCTTCGGCCACGACGGCGCCATCAAGGCCCCGGACAAGCTGATCAAGGAACTGAGCGACTTCTTCGCCGGCTAGCGCGGCTTGCGCTAGTGTCCTGCGCCGTGGCCCGGACCGGCGCCCTCGGTCTTGCGCATCATGGCGGAAAGTACGACGGCGGCAAAGGCTATGACGGTTGCCGTCATGAACGCGGCGCTCATCCCGGCGACGAGCCCTGAAGCCGCACTCACCACCGCGAAGATGGACACCAGCAGTGCCGTGCCGGCGGCACCGGCCACCTGCTGGGTGGTGCTCATGATCGCCGACCCGTGGGAGTAGAGGTGCGGCGGCAGCGGGTTCAGGCCGGTGGTGAAGGCAGGGGTGAACAGCAGCGCCAGGCCGAAACTCAGCCCCACGTGAAGGGTGATGATCCACCAAACTGCCGTGCCGGCGTCGAGCATTGAAAACTGCCAGAGGGTCACCACCATCAGGATGGATCCGGTGACCGTGAGCGGCAGCGGGCCCACCTTGTCGAACGCGCGGCCGATCACCGGGCCCAGCAGGCCCATGGCCAGGCCGCCGGGGAGCAGCGCAAGGCCGGTTTCGAGCGAGCCGAGGCCGCGGACCTGCTGGAGGTAGAGCGGAAGCAGGATGACCCCTCCGAACAGGGCCATCATGGCCACCACCATCAGCAGGACCGAGACTGTGAACATCCGGAAGTTGAAGGCGCGCAGGTCCAGCAACGGCGCGGCGGCCTTCTGCAGCCGGACCTGGCGGAGGACAAACACGGCCAGGGCGGCGACGCCGATCACCAGGGCCGCGATGGCGCCGGCGCCCGGACCGGCCTGGCCGCCGTGGCCGCCGCCGATCTGGCTGAGCCCGTAGACCAGGCCGCCGAAGGCGGGGACGGTGAGGATGACGGACAGGGTATCCAGCCGCGCCTTTTCCACCTCGCCGACGTTGGTGAGGTACCTGGCGCCGATAGCCAGCGCCGCGAGGGCCACCGGGAGGACGAAGACGAACATGAAGCGCCAGGTGAAGTGTTCCAGGATCAGTCCGGAAACCGTGGGACCCATTGCCGGCGCAACCGAGATGGCGATGCTCACGTTTCCCATGACGGCGCCGCGCTTGGCCAGCGGGACCAGGGTGAGGATGGTGGTCATCAGCAGCGGCAGCATGATCGCGGTGCCGCCGGCTTGGACGATGCGGGCCAGCAGCAGGACCTCGAACCCCGGGGCCACCGCGGCAAGTGCGGTTCCGCCGGCGAACAGGCCCATGGCCAGCATGAAGACGCCTCGCGTGGAGAGGCGCTGGAGGATGAAGCCGGTGGTGGGGATGACCACGGCCATGGTGAGCATGAAGCCGGTGGACAGCCACTGGACGGTAGGCGCGTCGACGCGCAGGTCCACCATGAGCCGCTGCAGGGCGACGTTCATGATGGTCTCGTTGAGGATCACCACGAACGTCGCCACCAGCAGCGTGCTGATGATGGTCACTGACTCCCGGGACATCTTCTCCGGCGCGGCGGGTTGGCCGCCTTGGTGGGGTCCACCGCGGAATTCGTCGCGGGTGCCTTCGCCTGGGACGGGCTGGCCGCCGGCGTTCGGAGAGACTTCGGTAGACATGGGTGTTCCCTCAGGGGTGTTTTATGAGTGATGCGCGGTCGGCGCCGCTGCAGGTTCCAACACTCTACCCGCTGGAGTAATTCCTCCATACAGGGATAAAAACCCTGAGGGAACTTTAGGGGTTAGGCAGTCTGGCCTGCGTGCTGGCCTTCGGAGATTTCCTCAATCAGCTTGTTGTTGAAGGCCGGGAGGTCGTCCGGGTTCCGGCTGGTCACCAGGCCCTGGTCCACCACCACTTCCTGGTCGGTCCAGTTGGCGCCCGCGTTCTTCAGGTCTGTCTCCAGCGTGAAGTAGGACGTGACGTTCCGGCCCTTGATCACGCCGGCCTCGATCAGCAGCCAGGGACCGTGGCAGATCGATGCCACGGGCTTGTGCTGTTCGAAGAAGCTGCGGGTGAAGTTCTGCGCATCCTTGTCGACGCGCAGGTGGTCCGCGTTGACGACGCCGCCGGGAAGTACCAGGGCGTCAAAGTCTGAGGCGTTTGCTTCGGCGACGGTGAGGTCGACGTCGAAGGTGTCGCCCTTCTCCGTGCCCTCGTAGCCCTGCAGCTTGCCGCTCTTGGGAGCCACCAGGGTGGGCTCGCCGCCGGCGTCCTTCACTGCCTGCCAGGGACTGGTGAGCTCTACCTGCTCCACGCCGTCAGTCAGCAGGAATGCGACCTTCTTGCCTGCGATGCTGTGCTCTGACACTGTTCCTCCTCGCCTGAGGCGGTCCGCGGCCCTGAGGCGCGCAGCAACCGCCCGAGAGTTGATTGCCTGACATGTTCCAGCCTAGGAAAACCGAAAGTAATAAGCAAGCTGACTATCTTGGGCGCGGCAGAAGCCTGGAGATTCCTGCGCTGCGCAAGTTCCTTTTCGCTTCGGATGTTTGGGGTTCGACAAAGAGCCTTCGCATCGAAAACGTACGACGGCGGCGGCACGGGTTGGGTGCGCCGGCTTGCCTGCGCGGGTCCGGCGCCAGCGAGGCTCACAATGTCACACCCTCGCTGGATGATTCTCTTATGGGAATCAGCAGCGGCGTTGGGGTGGTCTTGGAAGGTGTTCCTGCCTCTGTGGCTGCCCTCGATGCCCTGGACCGTGAAGATGCTGCGATTGCGTCCGGGGCTGCTGTTGGTTCCGGTGTTGATGTTTGTTCGGGGGCTGCTGTTGGTTCCGGTGTTGACGTAATGCAGCGGCGGTATGAGATCCGGCTGGAACGGCTCGAAGTTATCGCCCGGCTGGAGGCCCGGCTGTCCGCGATGAAAGCCCGGGACGCCGCCGACGCCATCGGGTTCCAGCAGGCCCTGACGCCGCCCGACGCGTCCCTGCACGACCGCACCTACACGGAGATGTCCGTGGTCGAGGAGATCGCGGGGGTCCTGACCATCAGCTCCGCCACTGCGGGCGCGTTCGTGGAACAGTCCCGGAAGGTCTGCTCCCTGCCACCCGTCTTCGAGGCCCTGGCCGCCGGCGGCATGTCGTGGCAGCACGCGAAGGTCATCGCCGATGAAACCGAGGGCCTCGACCCCGCCGGTGCTGCCGGGCTGGTGGCGCACTTCTTCGACCCCGACGCACCCCACCCCGCCCGCGGGGCAGCCCCGGGCGAACTCGTCCCGTCCCGGTTCCGGGCCAAGGTGCGTGCCTGGCGGGAACGCCACCACCCCGAATCGATCGAGAAACGCCACGCCAAAGGGGTGGCAGACCGGCGGATGGAATACACCCCGGACAAGGACGGCATGGCCTGGGTCTCGCTCTACCTGCCCGGAGACACCGCCTGCGCCATCTGGAACCGCACCACCGCCATCGCCCGCGGACTCCAGGGCCCGGACGAACCACGCACCATCACCCAACTCCGTCCCGACATCGCAGCCTCCCTGCTCCTCGGATCAGGAACAGCAAGCGAACTCAAGGAAGTACCCACCCCGCGGGCCGATGTCCTGGTCATGGTGCCGGTACTCTCGCTGCTCGGGGCGGCCGATGAGCCGGCAGTACTGGACGGACTCGGCCCGATCCCGGCATCCATGGCCCGGAAACTCGTCGCCGACGGTGCCGACTCGTTCTACCGCGTCCTCGTCGACCCCAGGGACGGGGCACCGCTGGAAATCGGGAGGAAGAACTACCGGCTGACGGAGACCATCAAACGCTGGATCAGGATGCGCGACGCCAAATGCACCTTCCCCGGCTGCACCAACCGCACCCCGGACAACGAAACCGTCCACCTCCAAGCCTGGGAACACGGCGGCACCACCGGCACAACCAACCTGGCGCAGCTCTGCCCCAAGCACCACCGACTCAAACACCGCAGCACTTGGACACCGGACCCGGCCACCAACAACGACCCGCCCGGCTGGACCTCACCAACAGGATGCCACTACAACCCCGAACACCCAGACCCCCAACCAACCCACTGGCCACCAGGCATCGTGCCGGGACAACGAAGCCCGCTCGAAGAAGTTCTTCTGCAGCTGCTTGCTGCCTAGCCGCCTTGGCAACGTCACAACAGCCCGTGGTGCTAAGCCCTGTGGTGCTCGATGAGCCAGATTGCCATCTGCTGGGCACGCTGTGCGGCCAGCCGGTCTCCCTCGGTGGCCGAGATGATTGAGCCCTTCATCAGGATCTGGCAGGAACGGGCAAATTCTTCAGCACGCACCAGGCCGGCTTCTTCTGCCAAGGCCTGGATATGTCCTCGGATTCTGGCCAAGTAGTCGATGCTGGCCTGGCCCAAGGGGTGGGCAGGACCCATTTCCAGCAGGACGTTAACAAAGGAGCAAGCTTCGAAGTCATCACGCTGGAACCAGTCGCCAAACACGTCAAAAATGGCCAGCAACTGCTCCACCGGCCTACTCCCCCGGCGGCGCGCCTCAGTAAGGATGGCGTCAACCGTCCACTGCCGGTCCCGCCGCTCGAGGAACGCCAGCACCAACGAGTCCTTCGAGGGAAAATGCCGGTAAAAAGTGGCCTTGGCTACGCCGGACCGTTCGATGAGCTCGTTGACGCCCACATCTCGAACCCCGCGCCGCGAAAACAGCTCGTACGCCACCGAAAGGATCCGCTCCGCAGGGTTGGCATGCTCTGCCGGGTTGGCAAGATCCGTGAGGTTGGCAGGCTCTGTGGGGTGGGCAGGAGCAACCGCCGCCCCGGCTGTGAGGGCCGCGGCAGACGGTGAAAAATCTGCATTGGGATCCATTGCAATTGAAGTGTACTCCGGGGCAGACAGACCGGTCTTTCCCGCTGTACTGTTTTCCTACGCGCAGTGCTTTGAAGGCCGCGTAGGCCAGACCACCGGCCGCTTCGGAATGGTGCAAGGAGGCTCCAGATGACAGCAGAGCGGATGTTCGAGGGCGTTCCCTCAGCCCCGGACCCCTGGACGTCAAGTGACACTCCTGCCGAGATCCGGCAATTCGCCCTCGAGTCCCTCCGCTGGCAGGCCCAGGAGATCATCGACGAATTGCTGGCGGACACCAACCCCGCCGAAGAACTGGCCAGGGCACGGCTTCGCCGTTGCGTCGCCCGTAACCCGGGCCAGCCGGAGAAGGCACTCCTGGAACAGCTGATGGCCAGCGAGGACGGGTTGCACCTCTAGGCGGCGGCAAGTCAGGAACTCAGCGGGACATTGTCGATTAACCGCACAGGGCCCACCTTGGCCGCGATAAGCGCCAGGGCTTCGCCGCGGAAGGGAGTTTCCCGGCAGTTCTCCGCCAGCGGCTCAAGGGTCCCCGGATCCACCACATCGAAGTAGTCCAGTTCCACCAGGGGCTGGGACTCAACCATCGCCAGCGCAGAATCAAGGTCTAGAGGCTCGTGGGCATTCGCACGCTCCTCCAGCAGACGCAGCGCCCTGGACAGGACCAGCGCGGCATCCCGTTCGTCATCGGACAGGAAGCGGTTCCGGCTGGACAAGGCCAGCCCGTCCTCGGCACGGACCGTGGGGACGCCTACAATCTCCACCGGGAAGTTCAGGTCCGCAGCCATGCGCCGGACTAGTGCCAGCTGCTGGGCGTCCTTCTGGCCGAAGTAAGCCCGGTAGGCGGGGAGGCTGCCGGCGGATGTGCCCGCAGATCCCCCCGGAAGGCCGGCCGCCGGCAGGCCGTAGTGCAGCAGTTTGGCAACGACAGTCAGGGCGCCGTCGAAGTGGCCGGGCCGGGAGGCGCCTTCCCACTTCTCCCCAAGGCGTCCGGAGGTGATCCGCACCAAAGGCTCCCCGCCGGGATAGACCTCTTCCACGGAGGGTGCGAAGGCCAGGTCCACGCCCTGCTCCTCCAGCAGCGCAAGGTCCGCGTCAAGCGTCCGCGGGTAGCGGTCCAGGTCCGCGGCGTCGCCGAACTGAAGCGGGTTGACGAAGATGCTCGCCACCACCACGTCATTGTTTTCGACGGCGGTGCGGGCCAGCGCGGCGTGTCCCTCATGGAGCGCTCCCATGGTGGGCACCAGCCCCTGGGAGGTCCCCTGCTTTGCCGTAAGGAGACGGGCGCTTTCGGCGTGCAGGCCGGCCACGGTGGTGACGAGTTGTATGGACATTCAGTCCTCCTTCGGATCGAGGGCCTCGTGCAGCCCCTTCAGCTGGTCGGGTTTCAGCAGCCCGCGCCCTTCGGCGCGGAGGGCTGTGGCGCGCGCCATTGCAAGGTAGGCCTCCAGCACGTCCCCGTGCCCGCCGGCGTCGTACTCCCGCAACGCCTCGGCATGGGCACGGACCGTTCCCACGTCCCCGCGTGCCACGGGACCAGTCAGCGCAGACTCCCCCGAGGCCAGTGCGTTCTCCAACGTGGCCCGCAGCAGCGGCCCCAGCATACGCTCGGGCAATTCAACGCCCACCTCGCGCAGCAGTTGCGACGCCTGCGCCACCAGGGTGACCAGATGGTTGGACCCGTGGGCCAGGGCGGCGTGGTACAGCGTTCGGTCCGCCTCGGCAATGGCCACGGGTTCGGCCCCCATCTCCACCACCAGTGCCTGGGCGATGGGCAGCATGGGGGCGTCGGCCGTCACCCCGAAGGTGCAGTCCAGCAGCCGGGTGAGGTCCAGGCTCATGCCGGTGAAGGTCATGGCTGGGTGCAGTGCCAGTGGAACGGCGCCGGCGGCGCGGACCGGATGAAGTACGCCGACGCCGAACCGGCCGGAGGTGTGCGCCACGAGCTGGCCGGGCTGCCAGGCGCCGAGCTTGGCCAGCCCCTCCACCAGATCAGGCAGCGCGTCGTCCGGCACCGCCAGCAGTACCAGTTCCGCTCGTTCCACGATGTCCTGCACTTCCAGGATGGGCACGCCGGGGAGCAGGGTCTCGGCCCGCTCCCGGCTGGCGTCGGAGACGGCTGACACCCCGACGACGGCGTGCTCGGCTGCGCGCAGGGCGGCGCCAAGCACCGCCCCTACCTTGCCGGCGCCGATGATTCCCACGCCGAGGCGTCCGGGCTTAGCCATGGTGCTGACCTTCCTGTTGGTAATGAGTGCGGGGCTCTGGTGCAGCCGCAGGCTCGACGGCCGGCGTGGATTCGGGAACTGATACAACTGCCGGGACAACCTGCCGCAACCATTGTTCGGTGGTTTGACGCTTCCGTGCCAGCCGGGCGCGTGCGGACTGCCCGTCGAAGAGTTGCCGGGCCTCTTCCACCCCCGCCTGGGTCAGCCGCGGGGCCACCGGCCCGGCGGTGGTGTGCAGCACCAGGTCCGCCACCCGGAAATGGCGCGCCACGGGCCCTTGGTGAAGCGCCATCGACTGCGTGCGCTGGTGCGGGACAACAACCAGTTCCCGCCACCAGCGGCCGGAACGGATCAACAGAGCCGTGTCCGTGGCCGCAAAGCCGTTGCGCCGCCATGCCAAGGGTGCCAGCAGCCACGCCCGCCGCGGGGTGGTGACAAAGCCGCCGTCGGAATCGAAGCCGCCAAGCCCGGCATCGAAAACCGCCTCCGGCTGGTCGGTTCCGGGGTCTGGCAGGACCAGCGAGATCATCGCCAGGACGTCGGCAAATTTACCGACCGGCAGCAGGATGGTCCTGGTATTGCCTTCGACGGCGTTGCCCGACGTCCCGTAGCCAGCCACGTTCACCTGAATCCGGTACCAGCCGAACAGGCGCCACAGCGGCGGGTGGGCAATCTTCACGGCCTGGATCCGGCCCGGCGGCAGCGTCTGTGCCTGCGTGTCCAGCAGCCCGTACCGCAGCCGGATGCCATCCGGCGAGATGGCCGCGGTGAAGTTATACCCCTTGTTGAAGAAGTTCCAATAGCTTGCCGCCAGGCCAAGCGCGGCGGGCACCAGGTAAAAGTAGAAGGCCCGGTTGTCCGTCAGCGCGGACAGGACCACCGAAGCGGCGCCGCCCACCACGATGAAGAAGCTTTGCTCACTCAGCAGCAGCGATCCAATAAGGCGCGACGGCGGCACGGCCAGCACCGTAAACTCCGGCGCCTCAGGTGCGGGCTGGGTAAGCTGCCCCGCACCGTCCAAACCGCCCACGGAGCCACTGCCTGGGCTGGCGCCGGCAACAGCCCCGGAAGCGCGCGCCAGGATTGTGGCCCGCAGTTGGCGGGCGTCGGCGATCTTCAGGTAAGCCAGCCGCACCGCTGATTCGCCGGCGTCTGCCACCTCGAACCTGAGTTCGGCCAGGCCAAAGATGCGCGCCAGGAGGGGCTGCACGATATCGATGGCCTGTACCCGGTCCAGCCGCGCCTGCCGGTGCTGGCGGAAGAGGAGCCCGCTGTTGACCCGGACGTACCCGGCGGACACCTGGTATTTGGTGAAGTACCAGGTCAGGACGAATCCCAGCACGGCCACGGCCAGCACCACGGCACCGCCGCCAAGGAGCCAGGGTGCGCGGCGGTCAAACCCCTCCTCAAAAACTGGCTGGCCCTGCAGGGAACGCTCAAAAAGGTCCCGGCCAAAAAAGAAGGCGATGGCAGCCAGGGCAACCCAGCCGCGGACGAAAGGTGACGCCGGATGCACACGCAGCCACTCGCCGTCGGACGTTCTGCTGCTTTCCGGCCCCGCCGCCGCAGGAGGCAGGACCGGCTGCCCGGGCAGCTGGCCGTCAGCCGTCACAGCCCTGCCAGCCCTGCTTCGCCGCGGGCGGCCAGCTGTTCCCGGAGCCGTGCGCCTTCAGCAGCCGGAAGGCCGGGGATGCGGGCGTTGGTGCCGGGCGATGCCGTATGGAGCTTCACGGTACACAGTCCCAGGCCGCGCTCCACCGGGCCGACAGCAATGTCCACGTACTGCATGCGCCCGTAGGGAACGGCCATGGTGCGCTGGAAGAAGATGCCGCTCCTGACCAGCAGGTCGTCGCCGCGCTCAGCGTAGCCAATGGCCCTGACCTGCCGCGGGATGAGCACCAGCCGCCATACGGCAACCACCAGCATGACGGCCGGAACGGCAATGGCCAGCCACAGCGGGGGCCAGCGCCACCAGCCGAGGAGGACAAACACCAGCGGCGCGGAAAGGACCAGGACAGCGGCCAGGTTGGCCAGGGCCCATTCCACGAGGCGGACTGTTATGTACTTTGGTGACACCCGCTGCCAGGCGATACCCGGCGGGTCAATCGCCTCGGTACGCATATTCGCCTTCCCCAGCGGCCTCCCCGCGGGCAGGGCGGCCCTTCTTCCCGTCCAGGTTTGGGTCACCGTCTTCGGGCGGAATCTTGCAGAACCGCTCCACGATCAGCCCCACCACGATCATCACCAGGCCGCCGCCGGCCATGGCCAACGCCAGCCAGGTGATTCCCTGGTCACTGCGCATGCTCCAGATCCGCAACTGGTCCAGGAAGATGCCCACATGCCAGCCGAGCAGCACCGTTCCGGCGTACGCGCAGGCCTGGGCCAGGACCAGGGTCCGGGCGGCCAGGAGGGGGTCCAACTGCGTCTTCTTCGCCGTGCTGTTGGGCTTGTGGCTGTTGCGCCACCTCAGGACGCGGATACCCAGGATCAACGTGATGATGACGATGACGCCCATGGTGGCAAGCGCGGTGGCAGGAAGGACGGGCGTGGCGATGCTGTACCGGCTGGTCACCACTGTGGCAGACCAGCCGGCAATGGCGAGGATGACGCCGATCAGCAGCAGGCGCAGGGGGTTGATGGGTTTCATCGCTCCTCCACCGCGCCGGCCGTGGGCATCCCGTCAAAGTCACCGAAGCCGTCGAAGGGTGCCAGGCCGGCGAAGTCATCCGCCCGGGCGGCCAATACGCTGATCCTTTCGCCCCCCAGGGTGGCGGCCGGTTCGATCAGCGACCAGGGGTAGAGGACGAACGCGCGGGAGGCCGCACGGGGGTGCGGAATCGTCAGTGCGGGATCGTCGCTGCGGAGGTCCCCGTAGGTGATGATGTCGACGTCGAGCGTCCGCGGCCCCCAGTGCACCTCGCGGACGCGGAGGTGCTTGTTCTCCACGGCCTGGCAATGTTTCAGCAGTTCCATGGGTGTGAGGCTGGTTTCCACGGTAATGACCATGTTCAGGAAGTCGGGCTGTCCGGCGGGTCCGCCTACGGCCTTCGTCTGGACAATGGGTGAGACGGCAAGGAGGCGAACCTCCGGCGGATCCACCAGGTCCGCCACGGCCTCGGTCAGGGTCTCGTTCCGCTCACCAAGGTTACTGCCGAGGGCGAGCACCGCCTTTGTGTAGATGCCGTTCATGTCCCGGTCCCGGACAGTGCGTCGGCGGGGACCCGCGTCCGGTGGACGGTGACCGCCACGTCGCCGAAGGGAACCTCGATCGGGGCCTGCGGTTTGTGGACGGTGATCTCCACGGCCTGGAGCTTGAACTCGGCAAGGAGGCTGTCGGCGATCCGCACCGCAAGTGCCTCGATGAGGTTCAGGGGCTCCCCGGAGATCCACTCGGTTATACGCTGCGCCACCTCGCCGTAGTGTGCAGTGTCCCGGACGTCGTCGGACTGCGCCGCTTCGGTGAAGTCGAGGTAGAGCACCGCGTCCACCACGAAGGGCTGGCCCTCCCGGCGTTCGAAATCGAAGACACCGTGATGACCCACTGCGGTCACTCCGGTCAGCGTAATCCTGTCCATGGGTCCCCCGGCCCTACTGAGTTTTGGGTACGGCTGGTGTTGTGGGTCCGGCCGCCATGCGCGCGGCCACCTTGACGGCGTCCAGGCTTGAGCCGACGTCGTGGACGCGGACCGCCCAGGCACCGCGGTAGGCGCTGATGGCCGTGATGGCCGCCGTGGCGCCGTCCCGTTCCTCGGGACCGGCGGCTTTCCCGGCCACCGTGAGCAGGGTACCCAGGAAGCGCTTGCGGGAGGCACCCACCAGGACCCTGTGGCCCAGGCTGTCCAGCTGGTCCAGGTTTTGCAGCAGTTCCCAGTTCTGGGCGTCGTTCTTGGCGAATCCCAGGCCCGGGTCAATGATGATCTGTTCCGGGCTGACGCCGGCGGCATAAAGCTTGTCGCGTACTCCCGCCAGTTCCGCCACCACTTCCCCGGCGACATCGGTGTACTCGGCAAGCGAGTTCATGGTGCGGGCGTCGCCGCGGCGGTGGGTGAGCACGTAGGGGACCTTGGACGCTGCCACGAACTCGGCCATTTCGGGCTCGATGCTCAGGCCCGAAATGTCGTTGATGATGGCGGCGCCTGCCTTGACTGCCGCTTCCGCAGTGGAGGCATGGGTGGTGTCGATGCTGACCAGGGCCCCGGCCTTAACCAGGGCCTCGATAACGGGCAGGACCCGGCGCTGCTCTTCGTCCGGGCTGACGTCGTCCGCACCCGGTCTGGTGGACTCGCCGCCGACGTCGATGATGTCCGCACCGGCGTAGAACATCCGCAGGCCGGCCGCGATGGCGGTGTCCGCCGTGGCGTGCTTTCCGCCGTCGCTGAAGGAATCAGGGGTGACGTTCAGGATGCCCATGACCAGGGTCCGGCCGGTGGGCAGGTCTTCGAAGCGCGCCGCCGGGCGGGGCTTGCGCAGGATGGGCAGCGGGGAGGTTGCGGGCCCCGTTCCGGGGGCTGCAGCGAGTGAATCCATGGTGTGTGGTTACCTTCCGAGGATGAGGCTCATGGCTTCGGCACGGGTGGCCGGGTCATGAAGCTGCCCGCGGACCGCACTGGTGACGGTCTTCGCTCCGGGCTTGCGGATGCCGCGCATGGACATGCACATGTGCTCGCATTCAACGACGACGATGGCGCCGCGGGGCTTGAGGTGGCTGACCAGCGCTTCGACGATCTCAGTGGTGAGCCGTTCCTGCACCTGCGGCCGGCGGGCGTACATGTCCACCACCCGGGCAAGCTTGCTCAGCCCGGTGACCCTTCCGTCGTGCGAGGGGATGTAGCCAACGTGGGCCACGCCGTGGAACGGCACCAGGTGGTGCTCGCAGGTGGAGTAGAAGGGAATGTCCTTGACCAGGACCAGTTCCTCGTGGTCCAGGTCAAAGGTGGTGGAAAGAATTTCCGCAGGATCGTGGTGCAGCCCGGCAAACATCTCGGCGTACGCTTTTGCCACCCTCTTCGGGGTGTCGAGGAGGCCGCCGCGGTCCGGGTCCTCGCCGATGGCGAGGAGGATTTCGCGGACGGCCGCCTCAATCCGTGGCCGGTCCACCTTCTGGCTTGTTGGATGGTGGGAACCGTCCTCCGCCAGGTATCCGGCGGAGGCGGGAACGTCGTCGTCGTCGAAGGAAGTCACAGGGAAAGCTTAGCCGCGAAGGGTGTCAGGCCCCGAGTCGGTGACTCCGCCCTTGAACGGTGCATCCTCCGGAACGCCCTGCGGATGCGGAGGCTGGGCGTCCAGCGGCTCATCCAGCCGGGCCTTCTTCGCCTCTTCCTGGGCTTCACGCTCGGCCCGCTCCTGGCGGGTCTCCACCGGTCCAGCCAGGACGGGGCGGGTTTCCTTGGACAGCCACACCTCGCGGAAGTCGCGCTTACGCACGTCCCGGAAGATGTCGGCGATCTCAGCCTGGTTGAGGGTTTCCCGCTCCAGCAGCTCAAGGGCCAGCAGGTCCAGGATGTCTCGGTTCTCGGTGAGGATTTCGTAGGCCTCATCGTGGGCCTGCTCAATCAGGCGGCGCACTTCCTCATCCACCACGTAGGCGATCTGGTCCGAGTAGTTGCGCTCATGCCCGGCGTCCCGGCCCAGGAAAGGCTCGCCGCCGCCCTGGCCCAGGCGCACGGCACCGACGCGTTCGCTCATGCCGTATTCGGTGACCATCTTGCGTGCGGTCCCGGTGGCCTTCTCAATGTCGTTCGAAGCGCCCGTGGACGGGTCGTGGAAGACGATCTCCTCGGCCACGCGGCCGCCCATGGCGTAGGCCATCTGGTCCAGGAGCTCGTTGCGGGTGACGGAGTACTTGTCATTCTCCGGAACCACCATGGTGTAGCCCAAGGCACGGCCGCGGGGAAGGATGGTGATCTTGGTGACCGGGGCCGAGTTCCGCAGGGCCGCGGCCACCAGGGCGTGGCCGCCTTCGTGGTAGGCAGTGATCTTGCGCTCGTGTTCCTTCATGACGCGGCTGCGCTTCTGCGGGCCGGCCATGACGCGGTCGATCGCTTCGTCCAGCGCGCGGTCATCGATCAGATTGGCGTTGGAGCGCGCGGTGAGCAGCGCTGCTTCGTTCAGGACGTTGGCGAGGTCCGCACCGGTGTAGCCGGGGGTCTTCTTGGCCACAGCCTTGAGGTCGACGCCGGGCGCCATCGGCTTGCCCTTGGCGTGCACCTGCAGGATCTGGTCGCGTCCGATCAGGTCCGGCGCTTCCACCGAGACCTGGCGGTCGAATCGGCCGGGGCGCAGCAGCGCGGGGTCCAGGACGTCGGGCCGGTTGGTGGCGGCGATCAGGATTACGTTGGTCTTGACGTCGAAGCCGTCCATCTCCACCAGCAGCTGGTTGAGGGTCTGCTCGCGTTCGTCGTTGCCACCGCCGATGCCGGCGCCGCGGTGGCGGCCAACAGCATCGATTTCGTCCACGAAGATGATGGCCGGCGAGTTGGCCTTGGCCTGCTCGAAGAGGTCGCGGACGCGGGACGCGCCGACACCGACGAACATTTCCACGAAGTCCGAGCCCGAGATAGAGAAGAAGGGCACGCCTGCTTCGCCGGCAACTGCGCGGGCCAGCAGGGTCTTACCGGTGCCTGGAGGGCCGTAGAGCAGCACGCCCTTGGGGATCTTGGCGCCCACCGCCTGGAACTTGGCCGGTTCCTGCAGGAATTCCTTGATTTCCTGCAGTTCCTCCACAGCCTCGTCCGCGCCTGCTACGTCAGCGAAAGTGACCTGCGGCATGTCCTTGCTGACCATCTTGGCCTTGGACTTGCCGAACTGCATGATCTTGGAGCCGCCGCCCTGCATGCGGGTCATCAGGAACCAGAAGAGGGCGCCCAGCAGGATGACAGGGATCAGGAGGGAGAGCAGGCCGGAGAACCAGTTGCTTTCGATCGGCTGGTCGGTGAAGCCCTGGGCAGGCTTGGCGTCGGTGACAGCCTTCACCACATCCTGGGCACGGGCGTCCACGAAGAAGAACTGGACACTCTTGCCCTTGTCCTGCCCGTCCAGCTGCAGGTCGTCCTTCAGCGTGAGGTCAACGCGGTTCTCGCCGTCGAAGATCTTGGCCTGCTCCACCTTGTTGCTGGAGAGCAGTTCCAGGCCCTTGTCCGTGTCGATCCGGGCCGCACCGCCGGGGGCGAGCGTTGCAAAAGCCACGAGGAGCAGACCGACCACAACGACGATCCAGATGCCCGGGCCTTTGAAGAAGTTCTTAGCTTTCATCTGTTCGGGGGCTGGCCCCGTCCTTCCGGTAGTGCTTCACGGCGAGTACTCTGCGCACGTGATGGTGCT
This sequence comes from Arthrobacter sp. E1SS-5, assembly GCF_057073715.1. Taxonomy (NCBI): domain Bacteria; kingdom Bacillati; phylum Actinomycetota; class Actinomycetes; order Micrococcales; family Micrococcaceae; genus Arthrobacter; species Arthrobacter sp. E1SS-5. The sequence continues at coordinate 219,894 of NZ_CP172703.1, read as the reverse complement.
GCGTCAGCTTCTAGCTATACACCGTCCGGAGTACATCACGCATAGCGAAAAGCAAAAGTTCCCTGTGGGCGTAGCGGGACAGACAGCGCACCGAATGCGTTGGAAGGGGCTGGGTTTACTCGTATACGTGCGGGGCCAGGGTTCCGACGAAGTCCAGGTTCCGGTACTTCTCGGCATAGTCCAGGCCGTATCCCACCACGAACTCGTTGGGGATGTCGTAGCCGACGTACTTGACGTCGATCTCCACCTTGGCGGCGGTGGGCTTGCGGAACGCGGTGCAGATTTCCACCGAGGCGGTCCCGCGGGATTCCAGGTTGGTCTTGAGCCAGGACAGGGTGAGGCCGGAGTCGATGATGTCCTCGACGATCAGCACGTCCTTGCCCATGAGGTCCGTGTCCAGGTCCTTAAGGATGCGCACCACACCGGAGGACTGGGTTCCCGAACCGTAGGAGGACACGGCCATCCAGTCCATGGAGATGTGGCTGTGCAATGCCCGGGCCAGGTCCGCCATAACCATCACAGCGCCCTTGAGGACGCCCACAATGAGGATCTCGCGGCCTTCGTAGTCCTTGTCGATCTGCGCAGCGAGTTCTGTGATCCGCTGCTGGATCTGCTCCCTGGAGTAGAGAACGTGCTTGAGGTCTGCCTGGACGTCGTTTGAATCCACCAATGGCTCCTGTTTAGATGCGGGGTGCGACTATTTTGCGGGCGGTTTTTGAGGCCGGAATACTAGCTTCCCACAGCGCGCCCGTTCGCGGGGAACAGAAGAGCCACCCCCGGCCGCAGCCGGGCCGGTGCTGCCCTTCGATTCCTCAAGTTGCGCCAGCGACAACCGGTACACACTTACGCCGCCGGGAAGCTCAACAGGACCGGCCGAACCCTGCCGCCGCAGCAGCGCTTCCGCCGCCAAAAGGCGCTGGTAGCTGGGCTGCTGCCCGCCGACGTCGGCCGCTGCCTTGGCGATCACCCGGAACCGGATGGCCGGGGCCAGGGCGCGCAACGCTTCCTCCGGCAGGCTCAGCCCGCCGTCGTCCCGCATCACGAGCGATGCGTAGGTGCTTTCCGCCACATCCTCCAGGTAGTCAGCGTCCAGCTGCAGGATGGCGGCGGTGCGGGCCAGCGATTCGGCCACGCCGGGGCCGAGTTTTTCCTCAAGGTGCGGGAGGACCTCCACGCGCGTCCGCGACCGTGCAAAGGCGGGATCGGCGTTGGTGGGGTCGTGCCATGGGTCCAGCTCCTCCACCGCGCAGATCTCCTCCGTATCTGCCCGACGGAGCCCCAGGAAAGGACGGAGCAGTTTGCCCCGGGTTGGACGCATGCCGGCGAGCGAGCGGGTGCCGGAGCCGCGGGCCAAGCCCAGCAGTACCTGTTCGGCCTGGTCGTCGAGGGTGTGGCCCAGCAGGATTGCCTCCGCGCCTTGTTCCGCGGCGGCGGCTTCAAGGGCCGCGTGCCGGGCCTCGCGGGCAGCTGCTTCCGGGCCCATGCCGGCGCCGGCCACGGTGACCGTCCGGACTTCCACCGGTGAGAGGCCAAGCTCCTGCAATGCCCGGGCGGTGCGGGCGGCAATGTCGGCCGATCCGTCCTGCAGCTGATGGTCCACCACCGCAGCCCCCACGGTGACAGGGTGGCCTTCCACGTGGCCGCGGCGGGCAAAGTAGGATGCGACGGCGGCAAGCGCCAGGGAATCCGGGCCTCCGCTGCATGCCACCATGACGTGGCGGGGGTAACCCGCCTCCGCCAGGGCGTTCTGCAGCATCTTGCGCGCAGTGCCGACGACGGGCGCAAGCCTGCCGGGCCGGCGTCGTCCGGTGGGCAAGGCGGCTGGCGACGCTTCGGGCAACTGGGCGTCAGGCAATCAGAGGCCCATCCGCTCAAGCCACAGCTTGGCGTCGTGGATCTCTGGCTCGGTGGGCAGGTGGTCCGCCGACTCCCAGACCTTGTTGAACCCGTCCATGCCTGCCACATCCACCACAGCGCGGACAAACCGGGCGCCGTCGGAGTACTGGCGCATCTTGGCGTCCAGGCCCAGGAGGCTGCGGATGAACTTCTCCACCACGCCGCGGTCCTTGCCGCGGTCGTTGAAGCGCTGCCGGATGGTCTTGACCGAGGGGACGATGCCGGCGTCCACGGCATCCATCACCACGTTGGCATGGCCTTCGAGCAGGCTCATCACCGCTGTGAGGTGTGAAATGGCGGCCTTTTCCTCCGGGTCCTGCAGCAGGTCAAGGATGGCGCCGCGGCGCGGCGCGTCACCGGTTGCCGAGCGGTCCTTCAGGGAGCGGGCGGCAGCGGAGGCCCGCTCCATCAGGGAATCGACGTTGCCCAGGAGGTGGCCGCTGAGGTTGTCGATTTGCTCCAGCATGTGGTGGCGCAGCCAGGGTGCGGCCGCAAACTGGACGCGGTGGGTTTGCTCGTGGAGGCATACCCAGAGCCGGAAATCCTCCGGCGTGACGTTGAGCTCGCGCTCCACCGAGACGATATTCGGCGCCACCAGCAGGAGCCGGCCGCCGGCGGGAGCCGTGGAGTTCTCGGCCAGTGCGGCGAAGGGGTCGTACTGGCCCAGAACCTTGCTGGACAGGAAGGCCAGGACGGCGCCCAACTGGCTGCCGGTGATGGCGCCGCTGACGCCGGCCGCCGAGGGGCTCAGGGATCCGCGCCGGCTGTCCAGCATCTTTTGCATGGCAGGCTTGAGCATCACCGCGAAGCTCTGGGTGTTGGCCTTGGCCCACGATGCCCGGTCCACCACCAGCACCGAGGAGTCCCGGAGGTCGCGTGCCGCCTCCAGCCCGGTGATTTCATGGACGTGCTGCACTGAGGCGTCCGCAAGACGGCGCAGGCTGTCCACCGCATCGCCGATGGCCTTTTCGTCGAGCACAGGACCGGCCGGAGCCAGCCGCGCGGCGGTGGAAGCAGCGAGGTCCCAGTTGATCAGGGCCTGCGCCTGGTCGGGCTGGACCCCATTGGATTGGGCCCCGCTGGACTGGGCTGCTGAGGACAACGTCGATGCGGACTCGCGCGCAGTGGACTCCATGAGTCCCATCAGAACACAGCAGGCTGGGGATCGTCCTTAAGTTCGCTCACCGGCGAACTTCCACAGCCGCTGCACAGGAGGCCGAAAGCGCGGCCCCAGCCAGGGCGGCCAAGCTGGAATTACAGGAAGATACCGCCCCGAAGGAGGCCGCCATGATCCCCTACCGCCCTGTTCCTCCCCTGGCCGCGGGCCCGCGCAAGGGCTGGGCATCGGTGCTTGCCGCCGTCGTGATGGCTGCGTTCCTGGGAGTCCAGCCGCAGCAGCGGCAGCGGTATTAGCGGCAGCCGCAGCCTGCAAGTGCCGTGGCCGCCCTGTCCAGTGCTTCCTTGTTGCCGGCTGCCCCGGGCGTCAGGCCGTTGCCGAGGAACGAGAACACCAGGAGCCTGCCATCGGCGTCCACCACATAGCCGCTCAGCGCCAGCACCGTGTTCAAGGTCCCGGTTTTGGCCCGCACCAGCCCGGCTCCGCCGGAGGTGGTGGCGTCTCCGTACCGCATGTCCAAAGTGCCGGACAAGCCACCCACCGGGAAGCCGTCCAGGACGGCACGAAGCCTGGTATCGGCACCGGTGGTGATGGCCCGCACCACGTCCGTGAACTGGCGGGCCGAAACCTGGTTGCCCATGGCCAGTCCGCAAACATCCACGAGCTTCATGGTGTCCTGGGACAAGCCCGCGGCCCCGGCTTCGGCGGCAACCACCGCGGTGGCGCCGTCATTGCTGCCCGGCCGCCCGGTGGCCACCGCTGCCATGCGCCCCATGGTCTCGGCCAGGTAATTGTCCGAGACCTGCAGCATGAGGTTCACCTGCTCCGCCACGGTGGCGGACTCAGCGGCAGCGAGGACTGCGGCGTTGGATGGGGAAGCTCCGGGGGAACGTTCGACGGCGGCCGCAACGGTGAGTCCCGCGCCGGCACCTGCCGCACGGAGCCGGGCAGCGAATTCCTGGGCCGCAGCCACGGCGGAGTCCTGCGGGCGGGGGCCGGTGGTGACGGCGGGATCGAACCGCCCGGAGTTCAGCGCCAGCGGGTACAGCGGAGCGATTTCCCCGGCTTCCACGTCGCCGGACTGCCAGTTGGGGTTCAATGCGGGACCTGAAAAGAGGGAATCATCCACCAGCACTGTGACTTCCCCGGTGGTTCTGGCGGCCTGCAACGCCTGCACGGTGGCTGCGGCAAGCGTGGCCAGGCCCGCGTGGCCCATCACCTGTTCCGGCTGCGACTCCCCGGCGCCCAGCAGGACGTCGCCGCCGCCCACCAGCACCACCTGTCCCGGGGCAGGGCCCTGCACCACCCGCGTGGTGAAGCGGTGGTCGGGGCCCATGGTCCGCAGCGCGGCCAGCGATGTGAGCAGCTTAAGGTTCGACGCCGGAACCCGGCCTTCCGCGCCGCCCCGGTCAAAGAGGACCTGGCCCGTGAGCGCGTCCTGCACCATGCCCGTGAAAGTACCGCCGCCGTCGGCCTTCAACACCGGGTCCACCTGCGCTGTCACCGCCGGCTGCGCGGGGACCGGAGCGGACGGCTGGAGCGGGGCAAGCACCTGCGGAGCGGAAAGCGTGGCGGGCGGTTGCTGCCATGCAGGCGGCGCGGGGGCGGGCGCCGGAGCCCCGGGGCCTCTGAATCCCGGGACCACCAGCAGGACTCCCGGGATGGCAAGGACGACCAGGATCAAGGCGGCGAGGGCCAGCGGCCAGGGCTTGCGCGGACGTTGGACCTGGCTTTCCCGACGGCTGGACCGACGGGCGCGCAACGGTTCCCCGCCGGTTGATTTGGTCATGCTGGTGCTGGTCCTCAAGTCCTGAAATTTCCCCACAAGTTCCTGATTCCAGGGCCTCTCGCTATATCCTCAATTGTAGTCGGCGGCACCGACACTCTTTTTTGTGGGCCCGTCAAGTGTGCCGCGCACCCCCTGCAATTGCCGAGGAGCATTCCCATGAAGCACGACGTGACCATCGAGATCCCCAAGGGATCACGCGTCAAGTACGAAGTTGACCACGAGACCGGCCGCGTCCGCCTGGACCGCGTCCTCTTCACCTCCATGCAGTACCCCACGCACTACGGGTACTTCGAGAACACCCTCGGCGAGGACGGCGACCCGCTGGACGCACTGGTGCTCCTGCAGGACTTCGACCTGCACCCCGGCGTCATCGTTGAGTCCCGCCCCATCGGCGTCTTCAACATGACCGACGACGGCGGCGGAGACGCCAAGATCCTCTGCGTTCCCGTGGATGCCCGCTTTGACCACATCCAGGAAGTCAGCGACGTCAACGAATTCCTGATCAAGGAAATCGAGCACTTCTTCACCCGTTACAAGGACCTGGAGCCCGGCAAGTGGGTCAAGGCCGAGGGCTGGGGCGACCGCGCCGCCGCCGAAGCCGAGCTGGAAGCGTCCATCAAGCGCTACGTGCCCACCGGACACTGATTTACCGGCGGACCAGAAGTCCCCGTCTGCTGGACAAATCCCCGCGCAACGCGAGGGGGAATTGTCCGGAAGGCGGGGACTTTCCGTTTGAACCGGCCCCGTGAACTTGTGGCATGGTGGGGCTGTGAGTCCCGAGCCAGCCCTGACCTCCCAGCTTCTGTTCCACCCGCCCTGCGGTCCCGTCAGCGGATGGCGCGACAGTGACGTCATCCGTGCCACCGGCATCCCCTACGCCCGGGCCCAACGGTTCCAACCGCCGGCCCCGGTCCCGGACTGGACTGCCGAGTTTGCCGCAACGTCCCTCTCCCCGGCGTGCCCCCAGGCGCCGGTGCCGTTCCTCGACGCCGTCCTGGGCACCAAATATGGTGAGCTTCCCGGCAGCGAGGACTGCCAGAACCTGTCCATCACCATGCCCGGCGACCTCATGCCTGACGAGAAACTGCCCGTCATGGTCTGGATCCACGGCGGTTCCTACACCACGGGATCCGGGGACCTGGCGATCTTTGACCCTGCCCGGCTGGTGGCCGAGAACCGGGTCCTCGTGGTCTCCGTGACGTACCGCCTGGGTTTGTTCGGTTTCCTGGCGACGCCTGCCGGGCGTCCCGGCAACCTGGGGCTCCTCGACCAGCTCGAGGCCTTCCGCTGGGTGCAGCGGAACATCGCTGCCTTCGGCGGCGACCCCGGCCGGGTCACTGCCTTCGGCCAGTCCGCCGGTGGTGATGCGATCGCCCACCTGATGGCCACGCCGGAAGCGCCGGCCCTCTTCCAGCGCGCCATCATCCAGAGTGCGCCGTTGGGCATCACCCGGGGCCGGGCGAAAATGAACCACGCCATGGGCGTCGCTGCCAACGGAGTCACGGAACAGACGCCCGCCATGGACGTGGTGGCCCTCGAAGCACGGGTCACGCAGGTGGCCAAGAAGTTCGGCATGCTCGCGGCCATGCCCTTTGGCACCCAGTATGGCCACGATCCGCTCCCCGAGGAGTCCGGGATCGAGGCGGCGTGGAACCGGACTGCCCCTGCCATCGAGGTGCTGATCGGGCATACCTCGGAGGAGGCGCGACTGTTCCTCCCCCGCAGCCCGCGGCTGATGCGCCTGGCCAGGGTTCCACTTGTGGGCCGTGCCGCCGTGCGGGCCATCGACTGGGTGGTGACCGAAACCGTGTACGGACGGGCAACCCGTCGCTTCGCCCGCCGGCATGCCAAAGCAGGCGGACAAGTGCACCGCTACGTCATGGACTGGCACGCGCCCGGCAACATCTTCGGCGCCGCCCATACTGTGGACCTGCCGCTCCTGTTGGGAAACCGGAAGACCTGGGAGGGTGTGGGGCTGATCGCCGGCACCCGCTGGGAGGACGTGGACATGACCGGCAGGGCGGTGAGGTCCTTGTGGGCCGGTTTTGCCCGCGGGGATGACCTGGGTGAGGCCGGTGCAGTGGACGACGCCCTCCGCTACCGGCGCGTCTGACAGGACAATGAGGACCCTTGGCGTGGACCTGGCCGCCGCCACGAAGAAGACCGCCGTGGCGGTCATCGAATGGCGCGATGACCAGGCCACACTCGCCCACCTTGCCCTGGACGTAAACGACCAGGAGATTGTGGACCTGTTCGGCACCTGTGACATGACCGGCGTCGACTGTCCCGTGGGCTGGCCGGACGCGCTGATCCCCTTCCTGGCCGGCCACCTGAACTTCGATGCCGCCCCGGTCCTTGGGCACGACGGGATCGCCGGCCGCAGGTTGTTGGCCTACCGGGACACCGACCGCTTCGTCACCAGGGAAACAGGGCTGATTCCGCTCAGCGTGTCCGCGGACAGGCTGGCCCACCCCGCCATGCGCTGCGCCGTGATCCAGGCAAAGATCGCGGCGCTCCACGGCCCGCAGCTGCGCGACGGCTCAGGGCGCCTTGCCGAGGTGTACCCGGCGGCATCACTGAAGATCTGGGGCCTCAACGGGCGCGGCTATAAGGGCCGCGGCGTCCCCGAAGCCGAACGCCTGGGCCTCCTGCTGGCGGCCCTCGAAGAGCAGGCCCCGTGGCTGGACCTGGCCGGCCATCGGGACCGGATCACCGCTTCGGACGACCTGTTTGACGCCGTTATCGCCTCGCTGACCGCCCGGGCCGTGGCCCGCCGTCGTACGCTCCTGCCGGATGCCGCCCACGCGGCTGCCGCCCGCAGCGAAGGCTGGATCCACCTGCCGTCCTGCCCCCTGGACGAACTCCCGCAGGATTAGGTCAGCCGCCCAACTTCCAGTTGCGGATCTCCTCCGGGTCCTCGCCGTGGGTACGGGTGTGCTCGCGGGCCCGGGCGCGGCGGTCCTGCAGTTCCTGGCGCAGGAGTGAGTGCTTCTCGGCCAGGCCGGGAACCCTGTCGATGGCGTCGATGGCCAGGGTGTAGCGGTCGATGCCGTTCAGCATGGCCATGTCAAAGGGCGTGGTGGTGGTCCCCTCTTCCTTATAACCGTGCACGTGCAGGCCCTGCTGGTTGGTCCGCCGGTAGGCCAGCCGGTGGATCAGCGCCGGGTAGCCGTGGTAAGCGAAGATGACTGGCTTGTCCGGGGTGAAGATCCCGTCGAAGTCGTGGGCCGGCAAGCCGTGGGGATGCTCGCTCTCGTCCTGGAGCCGCATCAGGTCCACCACGTTCACCACGCGGACCTTGAGCCCCGGCGCACCGTCGCGGAGCAGTTCGGCGGCTGCCACGGTCTCCACGGTGGGGACGTCTCCCGCGCACGCAAGCACGACATCGGGCTCCTCGCCGGGCACTTCCGAGCCGGCGAAGGTCCAGATGCCCAGGCCGCGGCGGCAGTGGTTGGCGGCGTCGGCGGGGCCAAGCCAGGTGGGCGAGGGCTGCTTGCCGCTGACCACGATGTTCACGTAGTCCGTGGACGCCAGGCAATGCTCCATGACGGACAGCAGGGTGTTGGCATCCGGCGGCAGGTAGACGCGGATGACCTCGGCCTTCTTGTTCACGGCATGGTCGATGAACCCCGGGTCCTGGTGCGAGAACCCGTTGTGGTCCTGCTGCCACACGTGCGAGGACAGCAGGTAGTTCAGCGACGGGACGGGCTGGCGCCAGTGCAGTTTGCGGGACACCTTCAGCCACTTGGCGTGCTGGTTGAACATGGAGTCGACGATGTGCACGAAGGCCTCGTAGCAGTTGAACACCCCGTGCCGTCCAGTCAGGAGGTAACCCTCCAGCCAGCCCTGGCACAGGTGCTCGCTCAGCACCTCCAGGACCCTGCCGGAGCGCGAAAGGTGCTCGTCGACGTCGTCAATCCGGTACTGCCACACCTTGTCGGTGACCTCGTAAACGTTCTGGAGCCGGTTGGACGCCGTCTCGTCCGGGCCGAACAGCCGGAAGTTCTCCATGTTCTGCCCGATGACGTCCCGCATCCAGGAGCCGAGCGTCACCATGGGGCTGACGCGCTCGACGCCGGCGCTGGGAACCTCCACGGCGTGGTCCTGGTATGCGGGCAGTTTCAGCGCGCGCCGCAGCAGCCCGCCGTTGGCGTGCGGTGTGGCGCTCATGCGGAAGTCGCCGGTGGGCGCGGCTTCGGCGACGTCGGGCCGGAGGCGGCCGTCGCCGTCGAACAGTTCGTCCGGGCGGTAGGACTCCAGCCACTCCTCCAGCTGCTTCAGGTGCTCGCCATTGGTGCGGACCTCGGACAACGGCACCTGGTGGGCCCGCCAGGTGCCCTCTACCTGCAGCCCGTCCACGGTGCGGGGCCCGGTCCAGCCCTTCGGCGAGCGCAGGACGATCATGGGCCAGCGGTGCCCGCGCTCCCCCGCCTCTTCCCCGGCCGCGTCCTGCCGGTGGGCGTCCTGGATGGCCCTGATACCGGCCAGGCAGCGGTCCAGCACGGCCGCGAAATCCCGGTGTGCCTGCGCGGTGTCATCCGGGTCCGCCACTGTCACGAAGTACGGCTCATGGCCGTAGCCGCGCAGCAGCTGCTCCAGCTGCTCCTGCGGCATCCGGGCCAGGACGGTGGGGTTGGCGATCTTGTAGCCGTTGAGGTGCAGAATGGGCAGCACAGCGCCGTCCACGGCCGGGTCCAGGAAGTTGTGCGAGTGCCAGCTGGCGGCCAGCGGCCCGGTCTCCGCCTCGCCATCACCGATGACGACGGCGGTCACCAGCTGGGGGTTGTCGAACACCGATCCGTAGGCGTGGGCCAGGGAATACCCGAGCTCGCCGCCCTCGCTGATGGAGCCGGGGCTTTCCGGGGCCGCGTGGCTGGGGATCCCGCCGGGGTAGGAGAACTGCCGGAATAGTTCGGCCAGGCCGGCCTCGTCATTGCCCACGTGCGCATAGATTTCGGAGTACGTCCCCTCCAGCCAGGCATTGGCGACGACGGCGGGACCGCCATGGCCGGGGCCTGCAACAAAGAGCATCTCGAGGTTGTCGCGGCGGATTGCGCGGTTCAGGTGGGCATAGACGAAGTTGAGTCCAGGGGTGGTGCCCCAGTGGCCCAGCAGGCGGGACTTGGTGTCCTCGGCCTGCAGCGGTTCGCGCAGCAGCGGGTTGGAGCGCAGGTAGATCTGGCCTACCGACAGGTAATTGGCCGCCCGCCACCATTTGTCGACGAGTTCGAGTTCTTCCTGGGGAAGGTCATTCTGCGGTGTTTCGTCCTGCATCTCATCCTGCCCAGTGCTGCCGGCCATAACCATCCTCACCTCGGGTGTGCCGCTGCAGGCGGCCGTTCCCCCATCGCAACAGATGAAGGGGCAGGCAGGCAACCCCCGCCGTCGAACCTTGCCCTGTGGGCCGTGGGCACCTGTAGGGTAATAAGCAAGCTTAGTTTTCGCTGCGGCGAAGGCTGGGAACATCAAATGTGGGGAGATCAAGACATGCCAGCCGAAGACGACGTCGTAATTCCCGGAGTTCCGTCCAGCGAACCTCCGGCACTCGAGGAGCCCACCACCCCGCGGGAGCCGCTGCCCCCGAAACCGGACCAGCGCGGCCCCGAAGCCGTATCCCCCACCGGCAGCCCGACGGGTGCGCCGGCCACCGCCCGCGCCCAGTCCGGCCAGTACCTGACCACGGCCCAGGGGCTGCGGCTGCACGATACGGACCATTCCCTGAAGGCCGGGGCGCGCGGTCCCATCCTTCTGCAGGACCATCATCTGCGCGAAAAGATTACCCATTTCGACCATGAACGGATTCCTGAGCGCGTGGTCCATGCACGGGGCGCGGGAGCCCACGGCGTGTTCCGTTCCTACGGGACGGCTGCCAAAGTCACGCGCGCCGGTTTCCTTGCCGCGGACGTGGAGACGCCGGTGTTCGTCCGGTTCTCCACCGTGCTGGGCTCCCGGGGCTCCGCGGATGCGGTCCGGGACACCCGCGGATTCTCCACCAAGTTCTACACGGATGAGGGCACCTACGACCTCGTGGGAAACAACATCCCGGTGTTCTTCATCCAGGACGGCATCAAGTTCCCGGACGTAGTGCACGCGGCCAAGCCGCATCCGGACCGCGAAATTCCGCAGGCCCAAAGCGCGCACGACACCTTCTGGGATTTCGTGTCGCTCCACACCGAGGCGCAGGCCCATACCCTGTGGAACATGTCCGACCGCGGCATTCCCCGGTCGTACCGGACCATGGAGGGCTTCGGCGTCCACACCTTCCGGCTGGTCAACGCCGCCGGTGACACCACCCTGGTGAAGTTCCACTGGAAGCCCAAACAGGGCGTGCACTCGCTGGTCTGGGAGGAAGCCCAGATCATCAACGGCATGGACCCGGACTTCCACCGCCGCGATCTGGCCGACGCCATCGAAGCCGGCGCCTACCCGGAATGGGAGCTCGGTATCCAGACGTTCCCGGACACCGAAGACCAGATGTTTGAGGGCATCGACCTGCTCGATCCCACCAAGTTCGTCCCCGAGGAACTCGCGCCGGTCCAGCCCATCGGGCTCATGACCCTGAACGCGAACCCGACGAACTACTTCGCAGAGACCGAGCAGGTGGCGTTCCACCCCGGGCATCTGGTGCCGGGCATCGATGTCACCAACGATCCCCTGCTGCAGGTGCGCCTGTTTTCCTACCTGGACACCCAGATCTCGCGCCTGGGCGGGCCCAACTTCGCGCAAATCCCCATCAACCGGCCGCACGCGCCGGTCAATGACATGCTCCGCGACGGCATGCACCAGACGGCGGACCACGCCGGAGTAGCGCCGTACCGGCCCAATTCGCTGGACGGCGGCTGCCCCTTCCTGGCTGGGCAGGACATGGGTGCGTATGTGGACGTGCCCGAGGCGGTTGCGGAATCCATCAAGGAACGCCGCAACCCGGCCTCCTTCGACGACCACTACAGCCAGGCCCGGTTGTTCTTCCGGAGCCTCAGCGCGGTGGAGCAGGACCACGTGATCCAGGCGTACACCTTCGAACTCGGCAAGTGCTTCGAAACCGCCGTCCGCGAACGCCAGCTCCAGGCATTGGCCAACATCGACGCCGGGCTTTGCGCCGCCGTCGCCGCCGGTCTGGGCATGCCCGCCCCCGAAGCCACCGAGCAGGTCGCGGACCGCGGCCCCAGCCCGGCCGTGTCCCAGGTGGGTAAAACCTGGCCGGTTGCCGGGCGGGTGGTGGGCATTATTGCCGATTCCTCCAGCGACCTGGCCGAAGTGGAGGCGGCCCGCAAAGCGCTCGACGGCGATGGCATGGTTCCGCTGGTCATCGCACCAACAGGCGGCATGCTTTCCTCCGACGGGCTTTCGGTGACGGTGCAGCGCACCTTCCTTACGGCGCGGTCAACCGAGTTCGATGCGCTGATCGTCGCCGGAGGAAAGCAGCCCGGCCCTGACGCCACCGCCGGGCGCGACGCCAAGGCCGGGGAGCCGGTTGCCGGCCCGGATCCGCGGGTGGCCCTCATGCTGTCCGAGGCGTACCGCCACGCCAAGGCCATCGGCGTCTGGGGCTCCGGCTCCGCCGTTCTTGAGGCGATCGGTATCCAGCAGGAAACGGTAGGCGTCGCCGCGGGAGACAACGCTGCCGACGTGACTGCCGAAGTTTCCGGGCTGCTCGCCGCGCACCGCGCCTGGGACCGGTTCCCGGCAACCGGAGCAGCTGGTCCCGCAGCTTCGCCCGCAGAGCGGTAGGCCGGGCGCGGCCCCTGGTCTGCGGATCCACGGCCGGAGCCTGCATCGAACACTGATGCGGGCCCCGGCCGTGTCTTGGCGGGTTACTCAGGGCTGCCTTGTGCAGAATCCGGCCGTTCCCCAGTTCCTACTTCCGGGTAGGGTGGACCCAGAATGTTCACCCTCACCATCAACCAGACGGACAGCCGGCGCGACGGCGACCAGGTGCCGCAGCTGCTCAAGGCTCTGCGGCACATTCCCGCGCGGCTGGACTTCGACCGGTCTGTCGAGGACGAGGTCCAGGGAATTGTCGACTGCCCGAACCAGGCCGTGGACGCCGCCCTCATCGCCCTTCGCAGCGGGCACTGGTACGTGGGCATCGGGGCAGGGCCGGTGGATGAGCCACTGCCCAACCAGATCAAGCATGCATCCGGCCACGGCCTGGTCTACGCCCGCCGCGCGGTGGACCGGCTCCGCAACGGCAAGGAGCGGATCCCGGTTGCCGTGGAGGGGCCGCGGGCTGACGTAGCCCACGATGCCGAAGCCATCCTCCGGTTGCTGGGCCACATCGTGCGGGAACGCTCAGGCGCGGAATGGCGGGTCCTGGACCTCTTGACTCCCGGCGTCCGCGGGCAGCAGAAAGCGGTGGCGCAGGAACTGGGGATCACCACCCAGGCCGTCAGCAAAGCCGTCGCGCGGGCGCAGTGGAACGAGGAACATGCCGCGCGGCCCGCAGCTGCCCGGTTGCTGGCGCTGATCCTGGCGGCGGGTTAACCGCGTCAGCCGGGTGCCGCCGTCGTCCTCTGTTTGGGCCCGTTGGGCTCCTTAGCTGCCGGTAGCCGCCATCACGGGCTCGCCGTTGAAGTACTCCAGTTTCCAGCCATCGATTGCGTGGTGGTGCGCCAGGTTGAGGGCGGCGTTGTCCACGCTGGCCAAAGTCTGGCCGATGGCGCGGCTGAGGCTGACGCGCAGCAGGGTTCCGTGAGTGACCACCAGGAGCCGCTGGCCCCGGAACTCCTCCGCCAAGGTTTCCAGTGCTGCAAGCCCACGGTCCGCGGCCTCGTCTTCGCTTTCGGCACCCTTGAACCCGCCGGGGACACGAAGCGCGTCCAGCTCCGGTCCGGCCTGCATCCCTTCAGCGGGGCCGAAGCTGCGTTCGGTCAGTTCCGGAACGCGCCGGGATACTGTCAGCCCGAGCCCCGCGGCAATGAGGTCCGCGGTTTCGGCGGCGCGGCTCAGCGGCGAGGAAACGATCGCGTCCCACTCGTACGGAGCAAGGATGGCGACGGCGTCCCGCGCCTGGCCGCGTCCCACGTCGTTCAGGGGGATGTCGGTTGCCCCCTGCAGCCGGCGCTCGGCATTCCAGTCGGTCTGGCCATGGCGGACGAGGGCGAACGTCGTAAGGGTCATGCACCTATTCTGCCTTGGCTCCGGGCCGGGACCGGAATCGCGGCAGCGGGCTTTGTCTACAGGCGCCTTACAGGAGGCTGCGCAGCACGTGGGCGGCGCCGTCGTCGTGCACTGAGTGGGTGACCTCATCCGCAGCGGCCACCACTTCGGCCGGAGCCTGCCCCATGGCGACGCCGCGGCCTGCCCAGGTGAGCATCTCGATGTCGTTCCGGCCGTCACCCACGGCAACGGTGAGGTGCTCCTCGAAGCCGAGCCGCACCCGGAGGTTTTCCAAGGCGCTGGCCTTGGTCACCCCTGCGGCCGCGATGTCCAGCCATGCGGTCCAGCCCACGGAGTAGGTCACTCCCGCCAGGCCCACGTGGTTGATGGCCTCGTTGAACTCCTCGGGCGTGTTCTCGGTGCTGAACACCACAACGCGGACGGCGGTAGACTCCAGCATGGTGTGGAAGTCGACCCCCACGGCCTCGACGCCAAAGCTGGCGTCCTGGAACCGCTCCGTTGACAGGAAGTTGCCGTCGGCATCCTCCAGCGCATACTTGGCGGACGGGAGGCGTTCGCGGAGGGCGCGCAGGGCGGGGGCGGGATCAAAGGTGGCCTTGTGGATCACCTCGTAGCCCTTTTCCAACCCGGGATGGAGCCGAAGCGTCACGCCGCCATTGGAGCAGACGGCGTATCCGCGCTCGATGCCGATCTTCTCGATGATGGGAAGCGTGGCATTCAGGGAACGGCCGGTGGCGATCATCACCTCGTGCCCGGCGGCCACTACGGCCTGCGCCGCCTCGCGTACCCCAGGGGACATGTGGCCATCATGGTTCACCAAGGTGCCATCTACGTCCAGGGCGACCATGAACTTCTGGTCGATAGCGGTGAACTCGATGTTGTTCAGGGTGTTGTTCTTGTTGTTCTCTCGCCGGTCATCGTTGCCGGCGACTGAGGTTTCAGTCAGCGTTGTCATCCACATAGTGAACCAGACGTAACTGACACGCGCTAGGACGGGGACCACAGGTTTATTGAACTGTTGATTAACTCGGCGGGTTTCCACACTCTTCAAATGTGCTCGCATTAACGGCGGAACGATGGGCCCGGCAGGACTCCCCTCAAATCGGACTAATCCCCCCGCCGTTCACTAGGGAATTGTCTGCGGGACGGGGAATGTTCCACCGTTATCCACATGGCAACTCCTGGCTGCCGCTTCAGCCGACCGGTAGGCCGAGTATGTGCTTATGAGATCGGATGAAGCTGTCCTGATTTTGGCCAGCCGGCGCCGGGCCTTGACGGGGAACAGTCGGTCACTGAGCCGCGGGTACAGGAACGGCACCTTGGTCAGGGTCAGGGCCGGTGTCTATTTCGGCAAGGCGGCCTGGCTTGCCCTCCAGCCCTGGAAGCGGTACGGAACCACCGTGGCCGCAGTGGCTGCAGCCTATCCCGACACCGCCTTCTGCTATGTGACGGCCCTGCGTCTTTGGAATCTTCCACATCCCGGTGTTCCAAGCCATGTCCACGTCATTACCCGCTCTCCACACAAGGCGGGCAAAAAATCATCGGGGACCACTGCAGCGCGCGATCCTGCGACCGGGCTCACCGGCTTGGAGAACGTCCGCAGCTACGGTCTGGACCGTCACTTTTGGCCGGCTGAAACGGTGCAGCGTGGAGCCTTCAGCGTTACGTCCCTTCGCCAGACGGCGATGGACTGCATTGTAAGGCTGGAACTGCCGGATGCTGTGGCTGTTGTAGATGCAGTACTTGGCCCGGAAAGACGTCCCGGAGAAGGACTTACACGTCAGGAACTGATAGATGCATCTGAAGATCTGGCGTCTGCGGCAAAGCGCCGCCGGGTCCGGGAAGTGCTGGCGCTTGCCAATGAGGCTTCTGAGTCAGTCGGCGAGTCCCGCAGCAGGGCGCTTATCCACGTGCTAGGACTGCCCGCACCCGTCCTCCAACGCGTGTTCCATGACCACGAGGGTTTCATTGCGCGGACGGATTTCTTCTGGCCTGAGGCCGGAGTGATCGGCGAGTTTGACGGCGACGCAAAGTATCTCGATGAAAGCTTGCTGAGCGGACGAACTACCCAGGAAGCCATCCTGGCGGAGAAGAAGCGGGAAGACAGGTTGCGGGCCCTTGGCTACAAGGTGGTCCGCTGGGACTGGAAGACCCTGGCCAACCCGGACCTCCTGCGTCAACGGCTCGCGGCTGCCGGCGTCGTGCCACGGAAAACCCCGCCCCGTGGTCGAGACCCCCATGCATGACGGGGGGAATAGTCCACAAGGCGGGGATTTTCCGCACGACCTTACAGGACCGGAAGAACCTCGAGGCCGCCCAGGTACTTCTGCAGCGCCTTGGGCACGTTGACCGAGCCGTCCGCGTTCTGGTGGTGCTCCAGCAGGGCCACGATCCACCGGGTGGTGGCCAGGGTGCCGTTCAAGGTTGCCACGGCGCGGGTGCCCTTGGAGACGCCCTCCGCATTGACGATGCGTTCGCGGATGTTCAGGCGGCGGGCCTGGAACGTGGTGCAGTTGGAGGTGGAGGTCAGTTCACGGTAGGCGCCCTGGGTGGGAACCCAGGCTTCGCAGTCGAACTTGCGTGCCGCGGAAGTGCCGAGGTCGCCGGCGGCGGTGTCGATCACCCGGTACGGCAGCTCGCACTTGGCCAGCATCTCCTCTTCCCAGGCCAGCAGGCGCTGGTGCTCGGCAGCGGCTTCCTCGACAGTGGTGTAGATAAACATCTCCACCTTGTTGAACTGGTGCACGCGGATGATGCCGCGGGTGTCCTTGCCGTGCGAACCGGCCTCGCGGCGGTAGCAGGAACTCTGGCCGGCGTAGCGGATGGGGCCGGCGGAGAAGTCCAGGATCTCGTCGGCGTGATAGCCGGCCAAAGCCACCTCGGAGGTGCCCACCAGGTAAAGGTCGTCTTCGGCGAGACGGTAGATCTCAGCGTCGTGCTTCACGTCAAAGCCGGTGCCCTGCATGGTCTCCGGACGCACCAGGGTGGGCGTGATCATGGGAACGAAGCCCGCTTCGATGGCCTGGTCCATGGCCATCTGCAGCAGCGCCATCTCCAGCCGGGCACCCACGCCCTTGAGGAAGTAGAAGCGGGCACCGGAAACCTTGGCACCGCGTTCCATGTCGATCGCACCGAGCAGCTCGCCGATCTCCAGGTGGTCGCGCGGTTCGAAATCCGGGAATTCGCGCGGCGTGCCGACGGTCTTGACCACCACGTAGTCGTCCTCGCCGCCTTCAGGAACGCCGTCCTCCACGAGGTTGGGAATGGTGCGGAGCAGTTCTTCCTGCTTGGTCTGCGCGGCATCGGCCTCAGCGGAGGCGGCCTTGACGGAGTTGGCCAGCTCCTTGACCTCGGCCAGCAGGGCCTGCTTCTCCTCGCCCTTGGCCTTCGCCACCTTCTTGCCGAACACGTTCTGCTCGGCGCGGAGGTTCTCGAAGCGGAGCAAGGCCTCGCGGCGGGCGGAATTCGCGGAGATGATCGCGTCCACCACTGATTCGTCCGCGCCGCGGGCGCGCTGGCTGGCACGGTACTTGTCCGGGTTTTCGCTGAGGTCTTTTACGTCGATCACCTGACAAGGGTATCCAATTCACCGCACGACGGCGGGCGGCCGGCTCCGTGCCCCCTCCCGCCGCGCGCCGGGCTACTGTTGAAACACCATGAGCGACTGGATTCTCTACCTGCTGATTGCGGTGGCGCTTGCCTTCGCCACCTCCAGCTGGTGGGGGGTACGGCGCCTCAAGGCCCTGCATGTGCGCAGTACCGTGGCCGGCGAAGCCTACGACTCCGGGCTGGCGCAGCAGCGCGTGGCAGTAGTCCTGAACCCCATCAAGGCGCGGGCCGGGGAAGCCAGGGAAATGATTCAAAGGGCCTGCCTTGCGGCAGGGTGGGACGAACCGGTCTTCTTCGAGACGACGGCGGAGGACCCCGGCTTCTCCCAGATGCAGGCAGCGCTGGCAGGAAAGCCCGACGTCGTCCTGGTGGGCGGCGGGGACGGCACGGTACGCGTCGTGGCTGAGGCCCTCGCACGCACCGATGTTGCCATGGGCCTGATTCCCCTGGGCACCGGCAACCTGTTGGCCCGCAACGTGGACCTGGACGTGAACGACCTCCACGGAAATATCCAAACGGCCCTTTTCGGCCGGCAGCGCTATATCGACACCGCCCGGATGGCCATTGAGAACTCGCGGACCGGGCACTACTCCGAGCACGTGTTCCTGGTCATCGCGGGCATCGGCATGGATGCCGAGGTCCTGGCCGACACCAACGCGGGGCTGAAGAAGGCCGTGGGCTGGCTGGCCTACACCGAGGCCGGCGTGCGGCACCTCCCGGGCCGGCGGAAGAAGGTGTCCATCGCCCTGGACGGGAATCCCGAGCAGATCCGGAACATCCGCAGCGTACTGTTCGCCAACTGCGGCCTGGTGCCGGGCGGCATCGATTTCATCCCGCAGGCCATGATCGACGACGGCATGCTGGACGTGGTGGTGATGAGCCCGCGCAGCGCCATTGGCTGGCTCCTGATGTACGTAAAGAT
Source organism: Arthrobacter sp. E1SS-5 (assembly GCF_057073715.1). NCBI lineage: Bacteria > Bacillati > Actinomycetota > Actinomycetes > Micrococcales > Micrococcaceae > Arthrobacter > Arthrobacter sp. E1SS-5. The sequence continues at coordinate 201,441 of NZ_CP172703.1, read as the reverse complement.
CATGTTCAAGCACAGCGGGAAGCTGCCCATCATGACCGTATACCGGTCAACCAAGGTGGTCATCAAGTGCCCCGAGCCGATGCCCACACAGCTCGACGGCGATACGTCCGGGGAAGCAACGCAGCTTACGGTTCAGGTGGAGCCCCGGTCGCTCCTGGTCCGGGTTAAGGGTCAGGTACAGGCCAGCGGGGCAACCGCGCGGTAAGGGGGAGCGGCGCCCGGCGGGATGCCGGAATCGACGCAGCGCCGGAATCCGGCCGCTGTCAGTCCCCGGATTCCGTCTCCGCCTCAGCACCGTGCTTGGCAGCGGTATGGGCTTCTTTCGCAGCGGCATGCGCTTCGGATTGCTCGCGGATCATGGCCTGCTCCTCTTCGAAGCGCAGGCGGTCGGCGCGGTCCGCGTCGTCCCCGTCCCAATCCTGGTTGTCCGCCGCCGGCTTGGGGTTGACGATCATCCCCTGGCCGTCGTTGTCATTGCTGCTGGTCATGACCCGCTCCCTTCATCAGGGGCCATACCCCATGTGGATCAGGCAAGCATACGCATTGTCCACAGCCCGCGGAAGTACTTCCAGAGGCATACGCCTACGCTGTGCGCGAAGCCTCGGAACCGCTTTCACCTGCAACGGACTCCGCGGCGAGTATGGATTGGACCCAGGTGTCCGCCGCTGAGAAGGCTGCATCGGAGGTATGCGCCGCGACTGGGGTGACCTGCCCGTCGGCCCTGGCGTACGAGCCCAGGTAGCGGGTTCCCGGGCTGATGCGGTGCAGCCCCGCGAGCGCATCAGCCACCCTTGCGTCGCAGGCATGGCCGTCCGCGTCGATACTGAAGAAGTAGTGGCCCAAGTACTGCCCCGTGGGCCGGGATTCAATCCGGCTGAGGTTGACGCCGCGGGTGGCGAACTGGTCCAGGATCTCCATCAACGCGCCCGGGCGGTCCTCCGGAAGCGGGACCACAACCGTCGTCTTGTCCGCTCCGGTACGCGCCGGGAGCGCACCGGGCCGGCTGACCAGGACGAAGCGCGTCACGGCTCCGGGATTGTCGCCAATGTCCTCTCCCAGCACTGACAGCTCCGGCTGCTCCCGGGCCACGAGCGGGGCGCAGATTGCGGCGTCGTAGGTGCAGTCCTGTTCCAGCAATCCGAGTGCGGCCGCAGCAGTTGATGAGCCAGGCACATATTCCGCTTCAGGTATGTGCTTATCCACCCACAACCGGCACTGGGCCCAGGCATGGCCATGGGTCGAAACCCGCCGCACCTCTTCCAGCCCTATGCCGGGCCGGGCTACCAGGACAAAGCTGATGGGAACCAGGACCTCGCGGATGATGCGCAGTTCCTCGCCGGAGGCGATTGCATCCAAGGTGGCGGTAACTCCGCCCTCAACCGAGTTCTCGATGGGGACCATGGCGGCGTCTGCTGATCCGTCGCGCACCCGGTCGAGAGCTGCGTTGACGTTCGAGGCCGGGACCCTGACGGCCTGGAGCGCGTCCGGCACCTGCAGGAGGGCAGCCTCGGTGAAGGTGCCTTCCGGGCCCAGGAAGGCGTAGGTTCGGGAGCTGCCGGGCACTAAAGGACCAGCGGCTTAAGTCCGTTGTCCGAGACCAGGGGCTTGCCGGATTCCAGCCACTGGTCCATGCCGCCGGAGACGTTAATGGCGGTGTAGCCCTGGCCGGTAAGCCACTGGGCAACGCGGAAGGACCGCCCGCCCGTGCGGCAAATGACGTAGAGGTCCTCATCCGGATCGAGTTCCCCGAGCCGGGCCGGGATCTGGTCCATGGGGATGTGGAGTGCGCCGTCGGCGTGCCCTGCAACCCACTCGTAGTCTTCCCGGACGTCCAGGATCACTGCGTCGGCGGGGACGTCGTGGACGGGGACGGTATCGAAATCGCTCATCGGAGTCCTGTCTTGGCGGATCAGAGTTCGCTTTAAGCCTAGCCCTTCCGCCCCTTGGCACCCCGAAAGGGCCGGAAAAGCCGCGGGTTAGGCTGGAGGAACCCAAGGAGGTTTCCATGTCCCAAAAGATCGCCGCCCTCACCGGGGCATCGGCAGAGCCCGGCCGCAACATGGAACCCGCGGCCAGGCCACGAACGGCCGCGCATATACATGGCTGAACTCCACGAACTCCCGGCACTGGCCCTGCGGGACCTCCTGCGGAGCGGAACAGTATCCTCCGTGGACACCGCCACCCATTTCCTGTCTCAGATTGAACAGCGGAACCCCCTGCTCGGCGCGTTCATCACCGTGACCGCGGACCGGGCATTAAAAGAGGCCCGGGCGGCTGATATCCAGCACTCGCGCACCGACGTTGGGGACCTGTCCATGCTGCACGGCATGCCGCTTGCCTTTAAGGACCTTACGGACGTCGCGGGCGTAGTGACCACGCACGGCAGTGCCGCGCTGGAGCACAAGGCCGCCCCCGTCGACAGCCCACTGGTCTCCCTCTTTAGGGATGCCGGCGTGACCATGCTGGGCAAGACGCAGGTGCCCGAGTTTGGACTGACCGCTTACAGCGAAAACCGCATCGCACCGCCGTCGCGCAACCCCCACGCACCCAGCAGGAGTTCCGGAGGCTCCTCCGGCGGCAGCGCCGCTGCCGTGGCGGCAGGGCTCCTGCCTTTCGCCCCGGGGACCGACGGCGGCGGATCCGTCAGGATTCCGGCCGCCGCGTGCGGGCTGGTGGGGTTAAAGCCGGGCCGGGGGCTCGTGACGGCCGGGGAAGGCGCGGGCGACCCCGCCCGGCTGGTGGTGCCCGGCCCCCTCGCGCGGAGTTCAGGGGACGCAGCGCTGATGATGGACGTCCTGGCTCCGGGGAACGCCTACCTCCAGGCGCTCCAACAGGAGCCGCCGCGGCTGCGGATTGGGATCACCCTGGACAGCCCGTGGTCAAGCACTTTCCCCTTCACGGTGGAGCAGGAGTCCCTGGACGCGCTCCGCGCCGGCGTTGCCCTCCTGGAGCATGCCGGCCACGTTCTCGGTGATGCCGCCATCCGCTACGACAACCGCTATCCGGATGCCTTCACCACCGCCTGGACAGCTGGTGTGGGTGCCGCCAGGATCAGCCCCACCCGGGAGGCGCTGCTGGCACCCCTTACCCGGACCTTTCGGCGGCGGGCCCAGCAGCGAAGCCCCGCCAGGCTCGCGGAGGCGCTGGCCTTCCTGCGGCAGTTCCAGCACGACACGGTGACGCAGTTCGGGCAATGGGACCTGATGCTGATGCCCACGCTGGCACAGACTCCACGGCCCGTGGGCTGGTTCACCGGCACGGGCCACGGAAGCGACCGCTGGCCGGCCGCTGAGTGGCCCGGGGATGCCGACGGCGACTACCGGAAACAGTGCGAATACGCGCCGTGGTCCTCCATGGTGAACGTGTGCGGACTGCCGGCCATCACCCTTCCCGTGCACTGGACGGGAGGAGCTGCCGGCTGCGGACTTCCCATGGGCATCCAACTGGTGGGTCCCATGGGCTCGGAAGCCCTCCTCCTGCAGGTGGCGCACCAGCTGGGCTATTAGGAATAGCCGCCCTATCAGGAGGCTGCCCCGGGCCTGTTGACCTGGATCTAACGCCCCCTTAACCCGCTGGTAACCGGGGCCGCGCACACTGGAAATGCACGTTTCAGCACCCTCCATTCGCCCTCCCCCACGAGGAGTTGCCACCATGAACGCTGAACAGGCTGCGGCGAGCGCCGTGCCCACAGAGACCGTCGACGACGAACGGCCGGACCTGAGCAACGCAAATGTCAGGGAGGACCTGGCCTTGGCCGGCCGGTGCGCACTGGTCCACCTGCCCACGGGCCGGACCTGCCTCCTCCCGCTCCGGCACCAGGGGCCCTGCGAGTTCCACGGCCCCCAGGAGGCGCAGGATGTGGTGTCCAGCGGCGACTGACAGCTGCCGGCTCTGCTCTCTCGACTCCCGCACCCGGCAGGAGGACGATTAAAGGGCAGTCACCATAAGGAGGTCTGTGATGTGCTACGCATCGAGCAAGGACTTCGGGTGGGGCGCAAAGAAGGAAACCAAGCGTCGCCCTGAAGCGGAACCGGCAACCCCTGCGGAACTTCCGGAGGAGCCGGTCAAGGCACAGAACTTCACGTTCTGGGCCTTCCCCAACTGGCGCAGGACGCCTGCGCCGCGCACCCGCACCCCCTCAGCCGAAGCGGACAAGGACCAACGGAGCAGGGAGAGGGTCTGACGCCCGGGGAATCACCCGGGGTAGAAGTCAGGAATGAACGGAAGGGTTCTCATGGAGGGCCCTTCCGCCATGTGCCCCGCAATCGGTCCTTGACTCATGCAGCTCCCGACACCGGGCCAGGCGGCCGGTCGTTGTGCTGTCCCACCAGGCCGTCTATGGTTGAACAATAAGCATGCTTAGCATTCTGGGAAAGGGGACGAGCATGAGCGCAGGACAGTACACTCCGGGGCCGGACCGCCGGCCGGAAGGGGACACCGGCACGGCGCCGTCTGACGCCGCCCGGCCGGCGTCAGACCGCGCAACCTATGGCAACGCACCGTCCTACTCAACGGGTGAGCCGGTGACGCCTGCCGCCGGAACCACCCCCGCCCCCAGGGCCGGCGGCGCCCCGGACCGCAAAGTCACGCGCACCGGAGTCATTTGGGCAGCGGTGGTGGCGGCCCTGGTGCTGCTGATCCTGCTGATCATCTTCATCCTGCAGAACCAGGAACTGGTCCTGGTGAAGTTCCTGGGCTTCGAAGGTTCCGTCCCGCTGGGAATGGCCCTGTTCATCGCCGCCGTGACCGGTGCTGTCCTGGTGGCCGTGGCAGGCGGTGCGAGGATCCTGCAGCTGCGCCGGAACGCCCATCGGTCCAGGGTGCAACAGCGCAGGTAAGGGCACCGGGCACAACCAAAAGAGCCACCGGCAAGGAAAGGCGGCTGGGGATGGGCAAGGTTGTGGTGATGAACCACGTGACGCTCGACGGCGTCATGCAGGGTCCAGGCCGGCCGGATGAGGATACGCGGGGCGGATTCAGCGACGGTGGCTGGGCGGTTCCGTACGCCGACCAGGCCACCGTGCAGAAGATGGGCGAACGGATGGGCCCGGACCACGCCTTCCTGCTCGGGCGGCGTACCTACGGGCAGCTCCTCGAGTCATGGAACGCCCGGGGCGGCCCCTTCAAGGAGGCCCTGAATAACACGCCCAAGTACGTCGCCTCAACGGACCCCGCAGCCAGGCTGGAGTGGCCCAACTCCAGCCTCCTGCACGGTGACGTTCCCGCAGCCGTAAAGGAACTCCGGGAAGGCCTTCCCTCCAACCTCGTGATCATGGGCAGCGGGGTGCTGATCCGCGCACTCATGGCGGCCGGGCAGATCGACGAATACCTGCTCATGATCCACCCGGTGGTCCTGGGCAACGGGCAACAGCTTTTCGCCCGCGGCACCAAGGTCCGGCTGCGGCTCATCGAAGCCGCTCCCACAAGCACCGGCGTCCTCCTGGCCTTGTACACCCCGGACAAGCAGGATTAGGGACGCCAGCCGGAGCAGGGGAAGAGCGCAGGGGGAACCGGGAACCCCGGTTCCCCCTGCGCGGAACCAAGCGTCAGCGGAAGCCCAGACTGGCGAACTTGCCGGCCCGGGCGGCCACCAGTTCAGGGACCGGAACGCCTGCGACGGAAGCCAGCTCATACTCAATGGCCTTCGCCATCCGGTGGCAGAACTCGCGCGGTTCCAAAGAAGCATCGCCTTGCTCATCCACGATGTGGTCCACCAGGCCGTTGGCATACAGCGCCCCGACGTTCACGCCCTGTGCCTGCGCCATGGCCGGAGCGAACGCGGTGGTCCGGTGCACGATGGCGCTGGCACCTTCCGGAGGCAGCGGTGAAAGCCAGCTGTGCTGGGCCGCAATGGTCCGGTCGGCGGGCAGCAGGGCCAACGCCCCTCCCCCGGCCCCCTGGCCAAGCAGCACGGAGACCGACGGCGATTCCAGCCCGATCAGTTCGTGCAGCGAGCGCGCAATCTCCCCCGCAAGCCCGCCTTCCTCCGCCTCCTGCGACAGGGCCGCCCCCGCGGTGTCGATGACGGTGAGCAGGGGCAGGCGCAGCTCCTCCGCCAGCTTCATCCCCCGGCGGGCCTCGCGCAGCGAACCGGGCCCCATCCCGGCCGCATCCTTCCGCAGCGGCCGCGCGTGTCCCAGCACGATGCACGACTGGCTGCCGAAGCGGGCCAGGGCCAGCAGCAGCCCCGGGTCCTTCTCCCCCTGCCCGGTGCCGTTCAGGGGCAGCGCGTCACCGGCACCGAACTTCAGCAGCTGGCGCAGGTCGGGCCGACGCTGGCGCCGGGAAATCTCGATGGACGTCCAGGCATCGACGGTCGAAGGCCGGATGTTCAGGGTCTCGGGCGGGGCAGGCACCGCGGAGGCCGTGCCTTCCTCCGCGGAGAGGATGTCCAGGGCACGTCCCACCAGGTCGGCAAGCTCACCGGGTTCCACGACGCCGTCGATCAAGCCCTTGTGGAAGAGGTTCTCGGCAACCTGCACGTTCTCCGGAAACGGTTCGCCGTACAGCGCCTCATACACCCGCGGCCCCAGGAAGCCCAACAGTGCGCCGGGCTCGGCCACGTTGATGTGCCCCAGGGAACCCCAGGACGCCATGACGCCGCCGGTGGTGGGGTGCCGCAGGTAGACCAGGTACGGAAGCCCGGCCTGGCGGTGCGCGCGGACGGCGCCGGTGATTTTCACCATGGACAGGAACGCGAGCGTTCCTTCCTGCATCCGCGTCCCCCCGGACGCAGGGCCGGCGAGCAGTGGCAGGCCCTCCGCCGTGGCGCGTTCGACGGCGGCAACGATCCTTTGCGCCGCCGCGTGGCCGATCGAGCCGGCCAGGAAGGAAAATTCGCTGACGATCAGCGCCACCCGGCGGCCGCGGATGAGGCCCGCACCGGTGATCACCGACTCGTCGGCGCCACTGCGTTCGCGGGCCCTGGCAAGGTCGCGAGCGTACTCCTCGGACAAGGCCGGCTGTTCCGGCTCGGTATCCCAGGAGATGAACGAACCCGGGTCCACCACTGCATCCAGCAGTTCGGTTGCTTTCAAGTGCCGCACCTTCTCCGCCGTCGCCATGCTATTCGGCACCGGGAGCCGCAGGTGCGAGGCCCAGCCACTCCCGGATCGCCGCCCCGTCCTCGTTGAGCAACGGCGGGGCGTCATGGTGTTTTTCCGTTGTTTCGGCGGCGTCGCCAGGGGCGAAGAAGCGCAGCGACGGGCCTGGCAGGCTCACTTTGCCAAGCAGCGGATGTTCAACATCCACCACCAGACCCTGGGACGCCACCTGCTCCCAGGCGTACACCTCGTCAAGCGAGCGGACCTTCCCGGCCGGGATCCCGGCGTCGTTCAGTTTTTGCAGCAGTTCCTCCGCGCCATACTGTGCAAAAGCGCCTTCGACGGCGGCAATCACCTGGGCGCGGTTCCGCACCCTTTCGGCGTTGCTGGCAAAGCCCGGGGCCGCCGGATCCAGGCCAAAGGCCGCCGCGAACGACTGCCACAGCTTCTCGCTGCCGACGCTGATCTGCACGCTCCCGTCCTTGCAGTTGAACAGGCCGTACGGGGCGATGGACGGATGGTGGTTGCCCTGCGCCTGCGGAACTTCACCGGCGACGGTGGTCCTGGTGCCCTGGAAGGCGTGGACCCCGATCAGGGAGGCCAGCAGCGAGGTGCGCACCACCTTGCCCTGGCCGGTCCGGTTCCGCTCCACCAGGGCGGCCAGCACACCGAAGGCCCCGTTCATCCCGGAGAGCAGGTCGGCGATGGGGACGCCCACGCGCTGGGGGTCGTCGGGCCCGGAGCCGGTGAGGGACATGAGCCCGGCTTCGCCCTGCAGGATCTGGTCGTAGCCGCTGCGCTGGGACTCGGGCCCGTCGTGGCCAAAGCCGGTGATGGAGAGGATAACCAGGCGCGGGTTGATCTCGTGCATCGCTGCGGTGGAGAACCCCAGCCGGTCCATGACGCCGGGCCGGAAGTTCTCGATCACCACGTCCGCCCGCTCCAGCAGGCCGCGGAGCACCGCCTTGCCGTCGTCGCTCTTCAGGTCCAGGGTGATGGATTCCTTATTGCGGTTGCAGGACATGAAGTAGGTGGACTGCAGGTCGTCCTCCGGGCCGACGAAGGGCGGCCCCCATCCGCGGGTGTCGTCCCCCGTGCCCGGGTTTTCCACCTTTATGACGCGGGCGCCGAGGTCCGCCAGCATCATGCCGGCGTGCGGTCCGGCCAGTGCCCGGCTGAGGTCGACGACGGTGTGCCCGGCCAGCGGGCCTTGGCGGTTCTCGGTGCTCATGTTCTGGTTTCCTTTCTAAAAGACAGGCGGCGTTGGGGTGCGGAGGCCGTTAGAGCCAGCCGGGGACCACCAGCGCCAGCCATGCCAGGACCGGTCCGGCCACAATGACGATTCCGCTGTAGCCGAGGATCCGCTTGTAGAACTGGTCCTTGTCCACGCCCTCCGGCGCATTGGCAAGGACCAGGGCGCCGTTGGTGGAGAACGGCGAGACGTCCACGATGGTCGCGGAGACGGCGAGGGCGCAGATAACGCCCACGGCGCCGATTTCGCCGGTGGACAGGAACGGGACGGCGAGCGGGATGAGCGCTGCCAGGATGGCCGTGGAGGAGGCGAAGGCGGAGACGATGGCGCCGATGAAGCAGATGATGAGGGCTGCCAGCAGCGGCATTCCCATTCCTGCCACGCCGCCGGACACGAACTCAATGGTGCCGGCTTCCTCCAGCACACCGACGAACGTCAGCATGCCGCAGATCAGCAGCACGGTGGACCAGCTGATCTTGTTGATCGCGCCCTTCTGGGCGGCGGGCGACACCAGGGCCAGCACGATGGCGATGGTGATGGACACGAAGCCCACGTCCATCTTGAACCCAAGGGCCACGACGGCCAGCACCACCAGTCCGGCAATGGTGACCAGCTGCGGGATCCGGTCCTTGCGCTCCTTGGTGGCAGCGACGCCGTCACCGGCCGGGTCCCGGGGGCCGTACATGCCGGAGCCGAAGCCCTTGAAGGGGACGTCGCCGCCGGCGGCCTTGGCCCCGACACTGACGGCCATCCGCGCCTCGGCCGCCTGCTCCACGAAGTGGCCCACCTTGGAGGACATCAGGTTCTTGCCACCCAGGACCACGAAGAGCACCAGTGCAATGACCAGGTTGAAGATGAGGCTGGAGAGGAACAGGGCCGTGGGGCTGAAGGCGAGGTCGGTCTTGGCCAGGATGCCGTTGACGGTGACGCCGTACACCGCGATGGGCGAGAAACCGCCGGCCTGGGCGCCGTGGATCACCATCATGCCCATCAGCAGCGGGCTGATCTTGTACTTGCCGGCGAAGCTCAGTGCGATGGGGGCAATGATGGCGACGGCGGCGGGAGACAGTGCGCCCACGGCAGTGATGACCGCAGTGATGGCGAACATCACCCACGGGATGAGGGCCACGCGGCTGCCTACCAGCTTGACGGCGCCGCGGACCAGCAGGTCGATGGTGCCGTTGTTCTGTGCGATGGCGAACAGGTAGGTGACGCCGACGATGGTCAGGAAGAGGCCGCCGGGGAAGTTGGCCAGGATCTCGTTGGTGGACATGCCCAGCACCACGGCGCCGAGCAGGAAGGCGCCCACGAAAGCGAGCGCGCCCATGTTGAGGGGCAGGACGGTGGCGAGCAGGAACATCGCCGCCAGGATGATGATCGATAAGACAGGAGCGGACATCGTTGGTCCTCCATTGGGGGAGCGAGGGGAAGCGAGAGTGTGACGTGAGTTACTGGCTCACTGGACTAGCCTCTTAGACAGTGAGTCTATCTGTCAATAGAGGAAGCAGGTATTCTGGTCCGGTACGTCCCAAGGGAGGGCTTTGTGGAGAAGACAGCGCGGCTGGGTCTGGAGCGGGTCTCGCGCCCGCGGCTATACGAGCAGCTGGTGGAACAGATCCTTGCCTACATCGAGTCCGCCCAGCTGAAGCCGGGGGACCTCCTCCCGGCCGAGCGCGACCTCGCCGAGCGGCTGGGTGTCTCCCGAGCCACCTTGGCCCAGGCCCTGGTGGCCCTGGAAGTACTCGGCGTGATCGACGTGCAGCATGGCACCGGAGCTGTCCTGGCCCGGCGGCCCAGCGTGGCCTCGGTAGTCAAGGGCCTGCGCGAGCACCAGAGCCGGCTGCCGGAAATCGTGGAGGCCCGCAGCACCCTGGAAGTCAAGCTTGCCGCCCTGGCAGCAGAACGCCGGACCGACGCAGACCTGGCAGCCATCGACAAGGCCCTGGACGTCATGTCGCATGAAATCGACGGCGGCGACCGCGGCACCCAGGGCGATGAATTGTTCCACCAGGCCATCACCGCCGCTGCCCACTCCTCGGTGCTGGCGCAGCTGATGGCCTTCATTGCCGAAATGATCCTGGAAACCAGGATGGAATCCCTGGGCCAGCCCGGGCGCCCCGAGCAGTCCCTCGCCTCGCACCGCAAAATCGCCGACGCGATCCGCGCGCAGGACGCTGACGCCGCCGCGAGTGCAATGCTGGCGCACATCGAGCTGGTCTCGGACGTGGAACTGCTCCGCTAGGGGAGCCAAGCAACGCCGCGTTGGAAAACTCCCCGCCCCACACACCAGTCCCCCCGGCATGCGCAGGGGAATAGTCCATCCAGAGGGGACTTTTGAGTACCGGGCTAAAGGGTGCCGGGCTAGAACGTGCCGGTATTCGACCCGTTGGTGGCAGCGACGGTGACGCCAATGATGAACAGCAGCCAGATTGCGCCGTAGCCCAGCAGGCAGAGGTAGCCCAACACCAGGCCGGTGATGGACATTCCCTTGCCGGCGGGTTCACGGCGCAGGGCCAGGTGGCCGGTGATGATGGCGGCGAACTGGGGAAGCAACAGCCAGCCCATGATCACCGAGGCGATACCGCAGACCATGCTGGCGATGCTCAGGGTCTTCGGTTCGACTGCCCTGCCGTAGTACGGCTGGCCATAGTACTGGGGCTGGCCGTACTGGGCGTTGTTGTACTGGCCGTACTGTCCCGGGCTGTATTGGCCCTGGTTGTACTGGGGCTGCCCGTAGGCGGACCCCTGGTTCTGCGGCGGCTGGTAGCCGGGCCATGGTGAGGAACCGCTGCGCTGGTAGTCAGGTCCCTGGGATGGCTGGTTGCTCATGATTTCTCCCCTGTAAATCTGGGTACAGCCTACTTCAGTGCAGCGCCAGGCGGATGGCCAGGACCACCATCAGCACTCCGATGGCCCCGTCGATCCACCGCCAAGTGCGGGGGCTGCTGAGCACGCCTGCCAACGCCCTGGCCCCGTAACCCAGCCCGGAAAACCACAGCACGCTCCCGGCCACCGCGCCGGCGGCAAAAATCCACCGCAGGTCCGGGCCCTGCTGGTTGGCCAGGCTGCCCAACAACACCACCGTGTCCAGGTAGACATGGGGGTTAAGGAAGGTCAGGGCGGCCGTGGTGGCCACTACCGAATTCCTTGACCGGGGCGCCTGCTCGGCCAGGACGGCGGGCTTCACCGCAGCCATGAAGGACCGCACCGCAAACCACAGCAGGTAGGCGGCCCCGGCCCAGCGCAGGACTTCCAGCACCTCCGGGAAGTGGGTGACAACCGCCCCGATGCCCGCGGTTCCGCCCACAATCAGCAGGGCGTCGCCCGCCATGCACACAGCCACCACCGCACCGATATGCTCCCGGCGGATTCCCTGGCGCAGCACGAAGGCATTCTGCGCACCGATGGCTACAATCAGCGCCAGGCCTGTCAGCATTCCGGTTATTCCTGCGGTCCACACACATACGACGGTAGGATCCGGAGGAGGTGCAGGCAAATAACGGATTCTTGGGAATCATTAGAATTGCTTCATGAACCTTGAGCACCTCAAAGCCCTCGTGGCCGTTGTCGACGAGGGGACATTCGAGGCAGCGGCAGACCTGCTCCGGATTACGCCCTCCGCTGTGAGCCAGCGGATCAAGGCCCTCGAAGCCTCCGTGGGCCAGGTCCTGGTCCGCCGCCGGCTGCCCTGCACCGCCACCGACGCCGGCGCGCTGCTGCTGCGGATGGCCCGCCAGGTGCAGGTACTGGAGGCGGAGACGTCGGCGGCGCTTGGTTCAGGAACGAACATCCGGGCCCAACTGCCGGTGGCCATCAATGCGGATTCCCTGGCCACCTGGTTCGTCCCCGTCCTGCACCAGGCCGCCGGCTGGGAGGACTCCACGGTCGATCTCCACGTGGAGGACCAGGGCTTCAGCAGCCAGCTGCTCCGCAACGGCGACGTCATGGGGGCCGTGACCTCTGACCCTGTTCCCGTCAGCGGCTGCCGGGTTGAGCTGCTGGGCTCCATGCGGTACATCCCGATGGCTGCCCCGGAACTTCGCCGGCGCTTTTCCACCTCCCGGGGCGTGGACTGGGCCGCAATGCCGGTCCTGAAATTCAATACGAAGGACAACCTGCAGCAGCAACTGCTCGCCGCAAGAAACGTGCAGCAGCTTCCGCCCACGCACACCGTGCCGTCCTCCCAGGGATTCCTCGCCGCGGTCACAGCCGGGCTGGGATGGGGCATGATCCCCGAACTCCAGCTCACCGATGAGCTGGCAGACGACGCCCTGGTCCGGTTGGAGGACACTGCCTACCAGGATGTGGCGCTCTACTGGCAGGCCTGGACGCTCGACTCTGAACGGCTCAACCGGCTCACCGACGCAGTGCGCAGCGCCGCCAAAGACCTCCTGCGGCCGGGTGATCCGCGGAAAGCTACCGGCCCAAGTAGGGCAGGAAATAGACGGCGAAAATGACGAAGGCCGCCAGCAGGGCCAGTTTTCCTCCGCTGGTGCTGCCGTGCTGCTGCACTTTGCCGTTCCGGCCATGCCGGACGGGTCCCCCGGGTGTTCCTGCCCGGTGTCCCGAAGCCGCCTGCCGGCTTTCCGCGGACTTTCCTGCCGGCGTTCCCCTTGCGGTTCCCTTCGCAGGCAGGGCCCGGCCGGCGGGGTGCCTCGACACACTTCGGCTCCGGTCCGCATCCTCGCCTGAACCCGTCTTTCCCCGCGGGTTTGCCGAGGGGCCGGCGGGCGGAAGTGCTCCTGCCGGCCGCACCACTGTTCCAGGCCGCACGTTCCGGAGGGCAGTGATGCCGGGCTCCTGCTCATGGGTGAGCTGTTGGCCCAGGTGCGCGTACACTCCCACAACTGCCTGCTGGTCGAGTACTTCCGGCAGCGCCTCGATGGCTCCCACCAACCGCTGGAAACCGGCCACGGCCACGTCCGAGTCGGTCACCCCGAACAGGTCCGGCTGCGCAGCCATGCAGATCAGCGGACGCACCAGCCTGCGGTGCGGCGGAGACAACACGGAAGCCACGGCAGCACATTGGGCCAGCGCACCTTCCACCGCCTGGGTCCGGGCGTAACGGCCCTGCCAAAGCACGCCGGACGCCACACGGACTTCTCCTGTCCAGTTCTTGGAATCGACCACCACCACCCCGCCGGGACCCACCAGGACGTGGTCCAGGTTTGCCTTGGGGCGGCCCGGCCAATGGACATCGTGCAGCACGTACCAGCCGCGCGGCACCAGCTCACGGAGCTTGTCCGCCACCACCCGCTCCCCCACGGCCCCGGCGTCCCACGACTTCGTGGAGCGTTCGGCCTGGTCGAGCCGGCGCTTCAGCCGCGCGACGCGCTCGGCCGCCAGCCTGGACTGTTCCGCTGCCCCGTCTCCTGCCCCCATCGGACGTCCCCGTTTCCTTGCCGGAACGGACCAGGGCGGCGGCCCGCCGTCGTCCGTTCCCTTTGCTTGTTTTCGTGGAATTTTTCCGAAATTAGCAGTGCGGGAAAGGCCCGGTATATAGGTACTTTCCAGGCCGTGTACTCAGGTGTACTACTTGGTTGCCGGTGTCATGGCGTGTCACAGGGTCCGGATCTTGGGCGGGTCGTTTTGCCTCCTGCCAGGTTCTGGCATGCTGGAGCCATGGCTAGCCGCGCGGGCACAGTTGCCCAACCCCAGGACCTTGTTGACATCACTGCGCTCCTTGACGCGTATTACGACATCACACCGGACCTTGGTGATCCGGGCCAGCGCGTGGTGTTCGGAACATCCGGCCACCGGGGTTCCAGCCTCAAGGCCTCCTTCAACGAGCAGCACATCGTGGCCATCACGCAGGCGATCGTTGAATACCGGACAGCGCAGAACGTGACCGGCCCGCTGTTCCTGGCCAAGGACACCCACGCACTAAGCGAGCCGGCCCAGAACTCGGCCCTGGAGGTGCTGGCGGCCAACGGCGTACAGGTCCTGGTGGACGCCCGCCACGGCTACACCCCCACCCCGGCACTGAGCCACGCCATCCTCACGTACAACCGCAAAGCGGCACCGGGCGCACCCCAGGCGGACGGCATCGTGGTTACCCCCAGCCACAACCCGCCCGCCGACGGCGGCTTCAAGTACAACCCCCCGCATGGCGGCCCCGCAGACTCCGACGCCACCGGCTGGATCGCCAACCGCGCCAACGAACTGCTGGAAAACGGCCTGCGCGGCGTAAAGCGGATCCCGCTGGCCGAGGCCCAGTCCGCGGAGACCACCGGCAAGTTCGACTTCCTCAGCAGCTACGTGGACGACCTCCCGTCCGTCCTGAACCTGGATGCCATCCGCAACGCAGGCGTGCGGATCGGCGCGGACCCCATGGGCGGCGCCTCCGTGGACTACTGGGGCGAGATCGCCGAGCGCCACCACCTGGACCTCACCGTCGTGAACCCCACCGTGGACCCGCAGTGGGCGTTCATGACCCTGGACTGGGACGAGAAGATCCGGATGGACTGCTCGTCGCCGTCGGCCATGGCCTCGCTGATCCAGCGCATGTCCGACGCCGCCGCATCCGGCCAGCCCGCCTTCGACGTGGCCACGGGCAACGACGCCGACGCCGACCGGCACGGCATCGTCACCCCCGACGGCGGCCTGATGAACCCCAACCACTACCTCGCCGTGGCCATCGACTACCTCTACCGCAACCGCAGCGGCTGGAACCCGGCCTCGGTGGTGGGCAAGACCCTGGTGTCCTCCTCGATCATCGACCGCGTTGCGGAGAGCCTGGGCCGCAAGCTTGTTGAGGTGCCGGTGGGCTTCAAGTGGTTCGTGCCCGGCCTGCTCTCCGGCGAAGGGGCGTTTGGCGGTGAGGAATCCGCCGGCGCGTCCTTCAACAAGCTGGACGGCAGCGTGTGGACCACGGACAAGGACGGCATCCTGCTGGCCCTGCTTGCGTCCGAGATCACCGCCGTCACCGGCCAGTCCCCGTCGCAGCTCTACAAGGGCCTGACGGACCAGTTCGGCGCACCGGTCTACGCGCGGATCGACGCCGCGGCCACGCGTGAGCAGAAGGCGAAGCTGGGCAAGCTTTCCGCTGGGGACGTCACCGCCACGGAACTGGCCGGCGAAACCATCACCGCCAAGCTCACCGAGGCCCCGGGCAATGGCGCACCCATCGGCGGACTGAAGGTGGTCACCGAGAACGCCTGGTTCGCTGCCCGCCCGTCCGGCACCGAGGATGTCTACAAGATCTACGCCGAGTCGTTCAAGGGCGAGGAGCACCTAAAGCAGGTGCAGGCCGAGGCCAAGGCCCTGGTGGACAGCGTCATCGCCTAGCTTTCACCGTCCCGGCTCCACAGCCGGAGGATGCGCCGAATGGTGTGGTCGCCGTCGGGAGCCATGTCCACCAGGGCAATACGGTTAAGCACGACGGCGTCACCCGGGTGGAGGCGCCTAGCTTCAGTATCTGCGCTGGCTGGGCTGGTGCCGGCTGGGTTGGTGGCTGCCTGGTGGGACACATGCGGGCGGTAGCCGGTCAAGGTGTGGTGCGGGGTGAGGATCCTGCCGCCCACGTCGGTGACCACCTGCACCAGCCGTTCGTGCAGCTCCTGCAGGGCGGGATGCGGTTGAACCAGGTTGACGGGGACGGAGCCGTTGCGGCCGAAAGCGGCATCCTTCCCCACCGTCAGCCCGGCACCAAGCGCTGTGCCGGCGGCGTCCTCCGCGAGCCTGGCGATGCGTTCGGCGACGTCGGTACGTTCCTGGCTGCCGGCGTCGAACCGCACCAAGGTGATGTGCAGCGGCCAGGCCGTCCGCCGGAAAACCTGGCCCTCAGCCACGGGTTCCACGAAGGCCACAAAGATCAGGTTCCGCACCGGCATAGCCCCAGTCTCCCACCGGCCCCTCAGACGCCCGCTCACTTTTGGCAACGAATGTTCAAACGCCCACTCATTTCTGACCGCTAAACAACAAACGCCCGCTCACCACAGTGAGCGGGCGTTTACCGAAAGACCGTCAAAGGTGAGCGGGCGTTTCGTTTTTGAGGGAACTGTTAGACGGTGCGGACGGCCTCGTCGTAGGAGAACTTCGGCTTGGCTTCGCCCCAGGCTTCTTCACCGGGCTGGCCGATGTTGACCACCAGGAAGCTCTTCTGGTCGCCGGCCGGGAAGAATGCGGCGTCGATCGCATTGAAGTCCGCGCCGGTCATGGGGCCGGCGGCGAAGCCAAGCGAGCGGACGGCGAGGATGAAGTAGCCGGCCTGCAGGTGCGCGTTGTTGTTGCCCGTGGCGGCCGCGAGGGCGGGATCGGCGTCGTACATGGCCTTGGGGGCGTTGTAGCCGGGGAGGAACTCATCCCATTTTCCGGCCCAGTCGGTGTCGTAGCTGAGGATGGCCACGAGCGGGGCGGAGGCGGTCTTGGCCTGGTTGCCGCGGGAGAGTGCGTCCACCAGGGTGGCCCGGGCCTCCGCCGAACGGACGTAGGTGACGCGCATCGGCTGGGAGTTAAAGGCGGTGGGACCGAACTTGGTGAGCTCGTAGATGGCCTGGGCCTGTTCTTCGGTCACCTCGCCGGTGAAGGAGTTGGCGGTGCGGGCCTGGGCGAAGATGGCGTCCACGGCTGCCGAATCGATAACCGCTTCGTCATGGGCAATGGTCATTGGCTTACCTTTCGCTGTGCCGCCCGCCTGCCCGGGTGGCCTCTGTTGCTTTCCATAGTTGCAACTTCAAGTGCTTTCCTCCTCTTCCCGTGACGCCGGGTGACCTTGGACACAGCAGGGCAGCGCGAAAAACTTGGCGGTATTCTTGAGCGAGTTGATCTTCGCCCCCTCGCGGCACCCCCTGAAAGGCATTCCTTCCCATGAGCATGCTCGGAATCAAATGGAAGCTGCACGGCACCGGCAAAAACATCAAGCCCGGCCAGGTAGTTGCCCCGGACGAGCGGTTGGCGTGGCCGCTGACCATTGGCGTTGGAATGCAGCACGTGGTGGCCATGTTCGGCGCCACCTTCCTGGTTCCCATCATCACCGGGATGCCGCCGGCCACCACACTGTTCTTCTCCGGCATCGGAACGCTCCTGTTCCTGGTGATCACCAAGGGCCGGGTGCCCAGCTACCTGGGCTCCAGCTTCGCGTTCATCGCGCCCATCACCGCGTCGCAGGCGCAGTTCGGCATTCCCGGAGCCTTGGGCGGCGTGGTACTGGCAGGCACCACCCTGGCCCTGGTGGGTGCCGTGGTGCAGAAGTTCGGCGCCGGCTGGATCAACAGGCTGATGCCACCCATCGTCACCGGCGCCATCGTGGCCCTGATCGGCCTGAACCTTGCCCCCGCCGCGAAACAGAATTTCGACGCCGCCCCCATCACAGCCCTGGTCACGCTGGTCACCATCATCCTGGTCAGCGTCCTGTTCCGCGGAATCCTGGGCCGGCTCAGCATCCTGGTGGGCGTTGTTGTGGGCTACATCGTGGCCATGCTCCGCGGCGAGGTGAAGTACGACAAAATGGACGCGGCCGCCTGGGTGGGCCTGCCGCACTTCCAGACCCCCGAATTCCACATCGGCGTCCTGGGCCTGTTCGTCCCTGTGGTCCTGGTGCTGGTGGCGGAGAACATCGGCCACGTGAAGTCGGTTGCGGCCATGACGGGGCAGAACCTCGACGGCGTCTCCGGACGCGCCCTGATGGCTGACGGTGCCGCCACCATGCTGGCCGGCTTCGGCGGCGGCTCCGGCACCACCACCTACGCGGAAAACATCGGCGTCATGGCGGCCACCAAGGTCTATTCGACGGCGGCCTACTGGGTTGCGGGCATGTTCGCTGTCCTGCTCAGCTTCTCGCCGAAGTTCGGCGAACTGATCGCCACCGTCCCGGCAGGCGTGCTGGGCGGCGCGGCCACCATGCTCTACGGCATGATCGGCATCCTGGGCGTGAAGATCTGGGTGCAGAACAAGGTGAACTTCTCCAACCCCGTCAACCTGACCACAGCCGCCGTGGCCCTGATCATCGGCATCGCGGACTACACCTGGACCATCGGCGACCTGAAGTTCACCGGCATCGCCCTGGGCTCGGCTGCCGCACTGGCGATTTACCACGGCATGAAGGCGATTGCGAACGCACGCGGAACCGTGGCCGAACCCGAAACCGAACAGGCCGTGCTGCCTCCCGCGGCCAAGGCCGCGATGAAGGCAGCCGCGAAACGGGCACCGAAGAAGCGCTAGGGCGGAACGCCGGGAAGGGGCGGGCTCCGGGGCTGCCCCTGTAGGGTAGACGGACATCAGGCACTACCTTTGGGGGGACCATGCTTGAGAACACTGCACGTCCGTCGCAGCCGCCACCGCCGGCAACCCACCGCCACGTCCAACAGGCGGACCTGCCGCCGGAGCAGATCCATACCCTGCCTCCAATACCCAAAGGCCGCTTGGCAGGCTGCGTCCTCGCGGTTCTCTTGGGCGGCTGGATGCTCGCAGTTCCGGTGGCACTCATTGACCGGCTAAAGGATGCTTCCGGGCCTGGGGTCGCGGTCATATCAGGGACTGTCATCGTCACCGCCGTGGCCACCGCGGGCCTTGGGGGTTTCCGTTTCTTCAACGCAAGGGACCGTCGCAGGTGGTTGTCCCTTGCGCTTATCGCGGCCCTGGCTGCAGCCGTCATCGCGGCGATACTTTCAGCGTCCCAACCCGACTTCGGGCTGCTGCTGGCCGCTCCCGCCGTGGCGGCGGGAGTCCCGGCACTCATGGCTCTGATAAGGGACGCCCGCAGGTCGTGACGCCGGCCTGGTTGGCGGCGTCGCGACAAGAGGATCCGCCTTTGGTTAGGCCAGGCGGGTAGCAGCTAGGCCGCATGTCCTTCCGGTGCCGGTCCGCCGGCCATGCCGGTGTGCAGGCCCGCGACGGGGTGGCCCGGCGGGAACGGACCCGGACGGCCAAGGCCGAACACCGGACCGGGCAGCGGCCGCTTCGCCGCCAGGGAGTCGTCGGACTGGTGCGGGTGCAGCCGCTTCAGCACCCACGGCACGAAATACTGCCGCGCCCACACCAGGTCCTCGGCCCGCGCCTGCGTCCACCCGTGCGCCGGAAGCGGCCGCGGCTGGAGCGGCTTGAGCGTGTGTGGCACGCCCAGGGCGTTAAGGGTGGCCACGGCAACTGAGTGATGGCCCAGCGGGGACAGGTGCAGCCGGTCCGGGTCCCACATCAGCGCGTGCTGGAGCTCCGGCAGGCACCACAGGTCCACCATGATTGCGTGATGCCTGGCCCCGATCCGGTGCAGGTGCTCGTTGTAGATCGCCACGCGGCCGCGGATCTTGCCGAAGACCGGCGTATTCCCCCAGTCGGGGCCGGCGTACAGCAGCACCGTGGCACCCGTGGCGGCCAGGACGGCTACAGCCTCATCAATCTTTTCCGCCAGCTTGTCCGGGTCACCGTGGCGGAACACGATATCGTTGCCGCCACCGGACATGGCCACCAGGTCGGGTTTGAGTTCCAGGGCCGGCGCCAATTGCCCGTCGAGGATCTGCCTCAGCAGCATGCCGCGAATGGCCAGGTTGGCATAGGCAAAGTCAGGCTGGCCGGCGGCCAATTCCTCCGCCACCCGGTCGGCCCAGCCCCGCAGGCCGCCCAGGCTGTGCGGTTCGGGGTCGCCAATTCCTTCGGTGTAGGAGTCCCCCAGTGCGACGAACCGGTGCCATGGATGCCGGGCCGGCCCTCCCTCAATGGAGCGCAGTTCCTGCTTCTCGATGGTCATGCCGTCCTCCCTTCTGCAGCTGACGGGGGTTCCTTCCCCGCCGCCGCGTCTTTGCGGGGCGACGTTCCGGATGGAAAGTCACGCCCCGCCGCCGACGGCCGCGGGAGCTCCGACACGCCGTCGTACGTTTCCTGCCGCAGCCCCGAAGGCTGCCCGGCCCCGCGATCCATTCCGCCGGGGGCCACAACATTAAGTGCCACGTCCCGGAGGTCCAGTTCGTGGTGCAGCGCCTGCGTCTGCAGGAACCGCAGGGCACCCTCACGGGTGAGCCCGTATTCGTTCATGAGGCTGCGCACCGCCAGGTCCACCAGGACCAGGGAGCTTTGGACGACGGCGAGGCCCGCCGTCGTTTCCGCGCGTTCAGCCACCCGGACCACGACGCGGAGGGCACGCGCCACCTGGCGCGCGTAGCTTTGGCTGAGGACCAGGTCGTCGCTGGTGAAGGTGTGCGGAGACGGCGCGTAAAGGTTGATGGCGGCACTGGTGGCGCCCTCGGTGAGGATGGGGACGGAGAGCAGGGACTGCACGCCGTGGACGGCGGCGGCGCTGGAGTACCCAGGCCAGCGGCGGTCCCGGCTCAGGTCTGACAGCAGGACGAATTCCCCGGTGCGCAGGGCTTCCATGACCGGTCCGTCGGCGAACGAGCATTGCTCCCGGTCCGCTTCGCGTGCCTGTTCCGTGCTGGCGGCGAGGGTGCGTGCCTTGCCGAGGCGAAAGAGGGTGGCCGCCCAGCTGATGCTGCGGCGCTCACCTTTGATACCCGCCATGAAATCGCGGGTCACTTCCCGGAGGTAGTCTTCAACGTCCTTGCTGTCGAAAACCGGCTCCGGGGTAACTGGAAGCGGTCCCCAGCCAACCTGCCCCGTGGGATCAGCGGCCATGCTCCAGCCCTGCTATCAGCGCTTCGGCCCACTGCAAAACCTTTGCTCTAAGAATACGACCCCATAACCCCCTGATGGGGGAAAGCGGGGAAACAAGGGGGATTCACCGGGTTAGGGATGAGCGGCGCGCCGGAGTCCCTTCCGCCGGCCCCGCAGCGCAGTAGCATCGGGAGAGGGAACGCCGAATACTCCCTGCTCGCCTGGGTACCTGTCCTTGAGCAAGGGGTCTTGGAGCATCCATGCCAGCACGGAAACGAGCAACGGAAAGAGGAGCTTTATGCAGGAGCCGGGCACCAGCGAGCACACTTCAGAAGCGGATACAGCCGCAGGCAACGGGGAAGTGGAAGCGGGCGCTGCGGAGCAGGCAGCGGAACTGGACGTCAACTTCGACGAACAGTTCTTTGCCGCCCGGCCGAAGGCACTGCGGCCCATCGCGCGCCGGCGCCAGTTCGTGGGCAGCAGGCCGTCCTTCGAATTCGACGGGCGCAACGCCGCCTACGTGGAATGGCTGCGCAACCAGGCCATGCTCGGGGACGCCAACACGCTGGCACGCCAGTTGTCGGGGCAGGCCAGCATGTGGCAAAACTCGTACGCGCACCCAAACCCGCGTGCCGCCGTCGAACGCGCCTCCGTGTGGTTCACCGCCTACCCGCTGTCCTTCATCACCCCCACCGGCCAGTCGTTCCTCTCCGCTTTGGGTGACCCGGAGATGTGGAAGGCGTTCCGCGAAATCGGAATCCGCGGCATCCACACCGGACCGGTGAAACTTGCCGGCGGCATCAGCGGCTGGTCCCACACGCCCAGCGTGGACGGGCACTTCGACCGCATCAGCATGGCCATCGACCCGGTCTTCGGTACCGAGGACGAGTTCCGCAGGATGTGCGAGGTGGCTGCTGAGCACGAGGGCACCATTATCGACGACATCGTCCCCGGCCACACCGGCAAGGGGGCCGACTTCCGGCTCGCCGAAATGAACTTCCGCGACTACCCCGGCATTTACCACATGATCGACATCCCGGAGGAGGACTGGAACCTGCTTCCGGACGTCCCGGAAGGGGCCGATTCGGTCAACCTCAGCCCGGACGCCGAGCAGGCGCTGCAGAAGGCCGGGTACATCATCGGCCGGCTGCAGCGCGTGATCTTCTACGAGCCCGGGGTGAAGGAAACCAACTGGAGCGTCACCCGGCCCATCGTGGACACCACGGGCAAGACCCGCCGCTGGGTCTACCTGCACTACTTCAAGGCCGGACAGCCCTCCATCAACTGGCTGGACCCCACCTTCGCCGGAATGCGGCTGGTGGTGGGCGATGCCCTGCACTCGCTCGTGGACCTTGGCACCGGTGCGCTGCGCCTGGACGCCAACGGCTTCCTGGGCGTGGAAAAGAGCGCTGAGGAACAGCCCGGCTGGTCCGAAGGCCACCCGCTCTCCGAGGCCGCCAACCAGCTCATCGGGTCCATGATCCGCAAGGTCGGCGGGTTCTCCTTCCAGGAACTGAACCTGACCATTGACGACATCAAGGCAACCTCGGAGTCCGGCCCGGACCTCTCCTACGACTTCATCACCCGGCCGGCGTACCACTACTCCCTGGTCACCGGCGATACCGAGTTCCTGCGGCTGACCCTCCGCCTGTCCCGGGAAATCGGCGTCGACCAGGCCTCGCTGGTGCATGCCCTGCAGAACCATGACGAGCTCACCTACGAACTCCTGCACTTCGCTGCCGGGCACCGGGACGAGATGTTCGAGCTCAACGGCGAAGAACTGACCGGCGCCCAGCTGGCGGAGCAGATCCAGCAGACCCTGCGGGACCGTCTCACCGGCGAAAACGCACCCTACAACGCCGTCTTCACCACCAATGGCATTGCCTGCACCTCGGTCAGCTTCATCATGGCCGCGCTGGGAATCCAGGACCCGGATGCCGTCACCCCGGAGCAGGAAGCCCAGATCCGCGACGTCCACCTGCTCCTGGCCATGTACAACGCCCTGCAGCCCGGCGTCTTCGCGCTTTCCGGCTGGGACCTTGCCGGCATCATGGCCCTGGACCGCAGCAAGGTCCGGGAACTTACCTCCCAGGGCGATACGCGCTGGATCAACCGCGGCGCCCACGACCTCATGGGGACAAGCCCGGACGCCACCACCTCGTCGGCCGGAATGCCGCGGGCCCGCAGCCTCTACGGACCGCTGCCCGAACAGCTGAAGGACCAGGACTCGTTCGCACGCCGGCTGCAGCGGATCCTCGCCGTCCGCGAGGACAACGAAATTGCCACCGGCACGCTGCTGGACGTGCCGGACGTCTCCAACCGGGGCGCACTGGTGCTGGTGAACCGGCTGAAGGACGGGGCCCTCCAGGTGACGGCCTTGAACTTCTCCGGCCAGGACATCTCCGGCAGCATCCAGTCCAACGAACTGCCGTCCGGCGCCAACGTCCGTGACCTGTTCAGCGGCGAGACCGTGGGGCAGGTTGACGATCTGCACAGCTTCTTCCTGGAACTGCCCGCCTATGGCGGAACCGCGCTGCGGCTGACCGAAGCACCGGAGCCGGAGACGGAGGCCTAAAAGCCGGGGGTGGCGCCGGGAATCCCCGGCGCTACCCGGCTGCTGCGGCCGTCAGCGTCGCTTCGATGATGGCCGGCGACAGGACGTACTGGGTGACCAGCTGGCTGGCCCCGAGGACGCCCGCATGGGCACCGGACCGCGAAACATTGATGCGCAGGTGCGAGGTGGCCAGGGGCGGAGAACGCCGGTACACCACCTCGCGGATGCCGGCCACCAGGTGCTCCCCCGTCTCGCCAACACTGCCGCCCACCACAATGACGGATGGGTTGAGCAGGTTGACCACGGTGGCCAGCACCTCGCCGATGTCCCGCCCGGCCTGGCGCAGGGCCTGGATGGCCTGCAGGTTGCCGTCGGCGGCGAGCCGGAGCACGTCGGCGCCTATTGCCACATCAAGTCCCTGATCCTTCAGGGAGCGCACGACGGCGGGACCTGACGCGAGTGCCTCCAGGCACCCATAGTTCCCACAGGCACACAGCACGTCAGCGCCCCGCGCCACCTGGACATGCCCCAGGTCCCCTGCCGTGCCATTGGCACCGCGCTGCAGCTCCCCGTTGCTGATGATGCCGGAGCCGATTCCGGTGGCCACCTTCACGAAGAAGAAGTTGCTGTGCTCGGGCCAGTGCGCGGACTGCTCCCCCAGCGCCATGATGTTCACGTCGTTGTCCACCAGCACGTGGACCGGCAATGAGCGCTGGACGTAGCTGACCACATCGAACCCGTCCCACCCGGGCATGATGGGCGGCTTCACGGGCTTGCCGGTGTCGTGTTCCACCGGGCCGGGCAGCCCGATGCCGATCCCGGCGAGTTCCCCTACGCTGCGTCCCACGGAGGCCAGCAGTTCCTTGCCCTGGGCCACCACCCGGTCCAGCACTGTCTCCGGCCCATCGGCCACCTGCTGCGCCAGCCGGTGTTCGGCAAGGATGGTCCCGCCAAGGTCGGTGACCGCCACGATGACATGCGTGGCACCCACGTCCACGGCCAGGACCAGGCGGGCTGATGGGTTGAAGGCAAAGCGCGACGGCGGCCTTCCGCCGCTGGAGAGGGCCTCCCCTGCCGGACCCACCAGTCCGGACAGCATCAGTGCGTCAATCCTGGAAGCGACGGTGGAACGGGCCAGCCCGGTGGTCAGCGCCAGCTCGGCCCGGGTGCGGGCCCGGCCGTCCCGGAGCAGCTGGAAGAGGTCGCCCGCCCGTGACAGGCTGCCGACGTCAGCGTCCTTCGCGGCCTGTTTCCCCGTGGCTTGAGTCATGTCTAAGTCATAACACTCTTACTTACTGCTGTCATCACGGCAGAAGAATGACGCGCAACAAACAACTTTTGCTTGACGCGCGTCAAAAGTCGTCCTAGGTTGTGACTCACGGCACATTCGCGAATCCCATGCGTGGCATCGGCCGCAGTGATGGCCCCGCACTCCCGAGTCCGCTTACAAAGAGGTAGGAACTTGTCCCAGCACGCAGCGCCCGCAGACCGGCCCCTCGGCGTCGGCATCCTCGGCGCCGGACCGGTCACGCAGGCCATCCACCTCCCGGCCCTGGCCCGACTCCAGAACATCCTGCAGGTGCGGCACATCATGGATGTGGACTCCGCCGTGGCCTCCTCCGTGGCCGCCCGCGTCGGCGCCGCGGCCGGCACCAGCATGGACGCCCTGCTGGCGGACCCCGCCGTGGACATCGTGGCGATCTGCAGCCCGCACCAATTCCACGCAGACCAGGTCATTGCCGCCTGCAGGGCCGGCAAGAAAGCCGTCCTCTGCGAGAAGCCGTTCGCCATGAATGCTGAAGAAGCGGCGCGCATCTCGGCCGTCAGCACCGAAACCGGCGTTCCGATCGTCGTCGGGGCCATGCACACGTTCGATCCAGGCTGGCTGGCGGCCGAACAGAACTGGGGCGACCTTCCGGAGCAGGTGCACACCATCCGCTCTTCGATCGTGTTGCCGCCCAATGCCCGGTTCGAGGACTTCGCTACCGAAATCATCACCCGGCCCGCCGCCGGCAACCCCGACTATTCGGATATCGAAGTCATCAAGGGCGCACTGCAGGGCGGGATCATGGGGCTGGCCATCCACGACCTGCCCCTGGTGCGCCGGTTCACGCCCGACTTCACGGACATCGAGGTCCTCAACGTGTTCCACGTCCGCCCCTTCGGCTACGCAGTTTCGCTCCGCACTCCCACCCGCGTCATTGAACTGCGCGCCGTCATGAACAGCACCTGGAAGCCGGAATGGACCTTCGAGGCCATCGGGGATGATGCTGCGCTGCATATCGACTTCACGCCGTCCTACGTCCAGGCTGGGTCCGCAGTCGCCATGATTTCCCGTGGCAACGGGAGCGAAACCAGCGTTTTCGGCCCGTACGGCCACAACGGCTACGAGGGTGAATGGCGTGAACTCGCTGGGCTCGCACGGGGAACCCGCCCTGCCCCCTCCGCCCAAACCCTGATTGACGACCTCACCTTCGCCCTGGCGATCGCGGATGCAACGGTGGCAAGCGCCGGGGCAGGACACGCGGCCGCCGCACAAGAAGCAGGAGTTTCGGCATGAGCGCCCAGTACACGGTTGCGGCGGGCACGGCAGCCCGGGTAGCCGGGGCAGTCATCCCAACCGTGGCTTCACTGCCTGAAACCTTCGGCCCCGCCCAGGACACCCAATCGGATACAGCGGATGTGCTGGTGGTTGTGGGCGGCCCCGGTTGGACCGCCGAGGCCGCCAGTGCCGCCGCGTCCGGTGCCCGCGGAATCGTGGTGGCCAACCCTTTTCCCGAAGACACCACACAGCTGGCAGCCGCGGCAGGCGCCGCAGGAACCGCCGTCGTCCTTGACCTCCGTTGGGCTTCCAACCCGGCCCTGGTGGGTAACGCCGCGGAACCGGACGCCCGCGACGCGGTGCGCAGTGCCGCGGGCACCGCGTCGCTGTTGGACAGTGTGGCGACAGCGGCTCCGGGCACGCATCCGCAGCGGCTCCTTGCCGACCATCTCGCCGCGCTGCTGGCCGTTTGCGGGCCGCTTGATGCCGTGCGCGTCCTGCGCAGCGGTGCCACCGGGTACACGTTGGGCGGCAGGCTGGCCAACGGAGCCCCATTCACCGCGCAAGGCGTGCTCACCCCCGCGCGGGCGGCCGGCGTCGACATCCGCCTCTACACCGCCGACGGCGGGGTAAGCGTCCAGGTTCCCGATCCGGACGCCGCCTGGCCCGCCGAAGTCCGGGTCACCGACCCCCACGGTGAGCTTTTGCTTCCCACTCTCTACGAATCCGCCCACCGGTCAGCGTGGCGGCGCCTGAAGGACCATCTTCGCGCCGGCACCAGCCCGGACGATTTGGCCGGGTTCGCCCGGCTGACCGACCTCTACGCAACCCTCGCTGCCACGTAACCAGCCCCGACCGATACGCAACCGAAAAAAGCAGTCCAGTCCCACCTCCACTCTCAACGATGAGCAGGACCGCACCAACGGCGCACAGCGCAAGCGGTCCCGAAAGGACACATCATGAACGCAACTTCCGAACAGCGCCGCTCCTTCTCCCGGCGCGGTTTCCTGGGCCTGACGGCTGCCGCTGCCGCAACACCCCTCCTCGCGGCCTGCGGCGGCGGTTCGGCTTCACAGGGCGGCGGCGGAGGCGGAGCCGGCGGGACCGTGAAGTTCTGGGACATGCCGTGGGCAACACCGGCGTACAACGACGCCGCCAAGGGCATCGCGGAGGGCTTCAACGGTGCCAACGGCGCCAAGGCGAGCTACCAGATCATCCAGTGGAACAACTTCTACCAGACCTTCTCCTCCGCCATCGCCTCCAAGACCGGCCCGGCTGTGTCCACGGGCGGCGGCTTCCAGGCTTTCCAGTTCGAACAGCAGGGCCAGATCGCCTACGCGGACAAGGTCATCGAGAAGCTGAAGGCCAACGGCCAGTTCGACGACTTCCTGCCAGGCGTACTGGACCCGTTCAAGTCGGACAAGGGCTACGTGGCCGTCCCGTGGCAGCTGGACATGCGCGTCTTCTGGTACCGCAAGTCCCTGTTCGAGAAGGCCAACGTGGCACTTCCCACGGACTGGCCGTCCCTGCTGGAAGCCGGCAAGGCCCTGAAGAAGGTGGGAGCGTTCGGTTTCACCACCGGCGCCGGTGCGGGCAACAACTACGCCAACCACTCCATGATCATGATGATGGTCAACAACGGCGGCGGTGTCTGGAACAAGGACGGCGAGCTGGACCTGATGAACGACCGCAATGTCGAGGCCATGGAGTTCGTCCTGGAACTCGTGTCCAACGGCATCATCGATCCCGCCGCAGTCAGCTACACCACGGACAACATGTCGGCGCAGTGGAAGGACGGAAAGGCAGGCTACGGCCTGTTCCAGGTGAACGTGCCGCAGCGTGTCGGCGACACCTCGGGCGACCTCCTGGTAGCTGACCCCATCAAGGGCCCGCACGGCGACAAGGCCACCATCGTGTTCCCGAACAACATCATGATGTACACCAACACCCCGTCGCAGGACGCCTCGGAGGAGTTCCTGGTGTACTACCTGGGCCAGCTCAAGCAGCTGTGGCAGAAGAAGCTGATGTCCGCCCTGCCGGTCTTCAAGTCGATCACAGAGATTCCCGAGTTCGCCAACGACCCCAACAACGTCAAGATCGTCAAGGACTGGCAGCCCATCGCCAAGACCTTTGCTGCCCAGGGGAGCAAGCTGAACGCCAACCTCGCGGCGCTCGACGGCGGGCAGGCCCTGAACCAGTTCAGCCAGACCATCATCACCGGGAAGTCGGACGCCAAGACCGCCCTGCAGACCTTCCAGTCCGGCCTCGAATCGGTCCTGAAGAAGTAGGACGTACCGCCCATGTCCAGCGCCACCACCCAGTCCGGCCTGTCCCGGGCCCGCCGCGGGGTTGCCCCCGGCGGGTCCGGGCCCGTCCCCGGAAAACGCAAGAGCAAGCTTTCGGCGCAGGCCACCAGGACATTCTTCTGGCTCCTGCTCCCCTCCGTGGTCCTCCTTGTCCTGATCCACGGTTACCCCCTGATCTATGCCGCCGTCCAGGCGACGCACGACGGAAACCTGCTCCAGACCGGCAACTTCGTGGGCGGGCAGAACTTCGCCACCGTCCTGACCTCGCCGGCGTTCTGGAAGGCCGCGCAGTTCACGCTGTGGTTCACCATCGTGGGTGTCTTCGGATCCTGGCTGGTGGGGCTGGGCCTGGCCCTGCTCCTGCGCACCAAGATCCCGGCCGCCGGCACGTTCAAGGTCCTGCTGCTCCTGCCTTGGGTGGTGCCCATCGTGGTCTCATCCACCGCATGGAACTGGCTGGTGGCCACCCCGGACAGCCTGATCCCGTCGCTGTTCCGGAACCTGGGCATGGGCACCCCCCTCTTCCTGGCCGACCCCAACCTGGCCTCCATCACGGTGATGGTGTTCAAGGTCTGGGTCAGCTTCCCGTTCATGATGATGATGATCTCGGCCGCGCTGGCGTCCGTGGACACCACCGTCTATGAGGCAGCGAGCATGGATGGAGCCAGCCGCTGGCAGCAGTTCACCCAGATCACCCTGCCGCTGATTGCGCGCTCCACCTACATCAGCTGGATCCTGATGACCATCTTCTGCGTGAACGACTTCCCCACCATCTACCTGCTCACCGGCGGCGGCCCGGTCAACGCCACCACATCCCTGGTGGTCCTGGCCTACCGGACCGTGTTCCAGGACTTCGCCACGGGCCCCGGCGTGGCCATCGCCTTCCTCATGACCATGACCCTGGTGGTCATCTCGGTCATCCTGTACCGCCAGATCCGAAAGTCGAGCGTCGAATAATGAGCGCAGTCCTCCACGCCCATCCCGAATCCGGCCCGTCTCTTGGCATCGATGCCGGCAAACGCCGTAGGTCCCTCTCCGAAGCCGGCCAGCGCGGCCGCTGGTGGCGGTTCGCCGCGATCCTGATCATCACCGGGATCGTTTTGGTGCCCATCATGGTCACGGTTCTGCTGGCCTTCACGCCCGGACCCAACAGCACCGCCACCGGCTTCACCTTCGAAAACCTCAGCAATGTCTTCTCCAAGACCCTGGCCGCCACCTGGCTGAAGAACAGCCTGGTCACCACGCTCTCCACCGTGGTGGTTTCCGTAGCCGTCGCCGCCCCTGCCGGCTATGTCCTCTCCCGCGGCCGCAGCAAGGCAGTCTCCGGCTACTCGCTGCTGCTGTTCGTGATGCAGTCGCTGCCCATCATCACCTCGGTGGTGCCGCTGTTCATCCTGTTCGCCGGCATGGGCCTGGTGGACAACCTCCTGGGCCTGACCATCATCTACGTTGGTTCCACCATGACCGTGGCCACCTGGATGATGGCGGCGTACTTCGATTCCATTCCCATCAGCCTGGAGGAAGCTTCCTGGATCGACGGCTGCTCCGTCTTCGGGTCCTTCACCCGGGTGGTCCTGCGGAACTCGCTTCCGGGTGTCCTGTCCACCGCGATCTTCGCTTTCCTCCTGGCCTGGAACGACTACCTGGTAGCCATCGTGTTCCTGCGCTCCAACGAAATCTTCACCCTTCCCATGGGTGTGCAGTCCTTCTTCCAGCAGAACGCGACAGACTGGACTTCGGTCATGGCCCTGGCAGTGGTCATGATGCTCCCGCCCGTGATTGTCTTCGCCACCCTGAATAAGTACTTCAGCGTCGGCGGCATCGGCGGCTCGCTCGCCGGCCGCTGACTTCCAACTTCCCCTGAACAACGACTCCACAAAGGAAATCCATGTCCTACTCATTGCAGCTTTACACCCTCCGCAACGCCATATCGGAGGACCTTCCCGGAACCATCAAAAAGGTGGCGCAGATCGGCTACACCCAGGTTGAGCCGTACAACTTCGTGGCCACGGCCAAGGAGCTTGGTGCGGCCCTGAAGGAGAACGGCCTGACCGCACCGTCCGGCCACGCGCCCCTGATGAGCCAGGACCAGGACGAGATCTTTGCGGCAGCCAAAGAATTGGGCATCACCACAGTCATCGATCCGTTCCTGCCGGCCGAGCACTGGCAGAAGGCCGAAGATATCCAGGCCACGGCCGCGAAGCTCAACGCAGCCGCGAAGAAGGGTGCGGAGTACGGCATCCGGGTGGGTTACCACAACCATGCCTGGGAGCTGGAGTCCACCATCGAGGGCCGCACCGCTTTGGAGTACTTCGAGTCGCTGCTGGATCCGGAACTGGTCCTGGAAGTGGACACCTACTGGGCGGCAGTGGGCGGCCAGGACCCCGTGGAACTCCTCCAGCGGCTTGGCGACCGGGTGAAGTTCATCCACATCAAGGACGGGCCCCTGAACAAGGACAACAAAGCCCAGCAGCCGGCAGGCCAGGGCAAGGTGCCGGTCATGGACGTCATCGCAGCCGCGAAGTCCCTTGAGGTGGGCGTGGTGGAGTTCGACGACTACGCCGGGGACATCTTCGAGGGCATCACCCAGAGCCTGTCCTTCCTGGACGCTGCAGGCGAAGGAGTCAAGGCATGAGCACCTCAGCATCCCGCAAGGGACCTGTCGGCGTTGGCGTCATCGGCGCCGGCGTGATCAGCAAGCAGTACCTGGACAACCTCACCGCATTCCCGGATCTGAAGGTCCACGTCATTGCGGACCTCTTCGAGGAAGCAGCCGAGGCACGTGCCAAGGAATACGGCATCGCCGAGTGGGGCGGGGTGGACAAGGCCCTGAACCACCCCGACGTCGAAATCATCGTCAACCTCACCATCCCCGCCGCGCACGTGGAGGTGGCAACCGCCGCCGTCAACGCCGGCAAGCACGTCTGGACCGAAAAGCCTTTTTCCCTGGACCGTGAATCCGGGCTGGGCCTGCTGAAGACCGCCGACGCCGCCGGCATCCGGCTGGGCTGCGCCCCGGACACTTTCCTTGGTGCGGGCTTGCAGACCGCGCTGCGGCTGATCCGGCGCGGTGACATCGGCACACCG
Source organism: Arthrobacter sp. E1SS-5 (assembly GCF_057073715.1). Lineage (NCBI taxonomy): Bacteria > Bacillati > Actinomycetota > Actinomycetes > Micrococcales > Micrococcaceae > Arthrobacter > Arthrobacter sp. E1SS-5. The sequence continues at coordinate 170,114 of NZ_CP172703.1, read as the reverse complement.
CTGACGGCGATGACCACGTTCCAGACCCCCGGTCCGGAGTCCTGGCACCCCAACCCGGCGTTCCTCTTCCAGCACGGCGCCGGGCCCCTGTTCGACATGGGCCCGTACTACCTCACCACCCTGGTCCAGGCCTTCGGTTCCATCCGCAAGGTGGCCGCCGTCGGCTCCAAGTCAAAGGACGTGCGCGTGATCGGTTCCGGACCCAAGGCGGGCGAGGAGTTCACCGTGGAGGTGCCCACCCACGTCTCCGCGATGGCGCAGTTCGAATCCGGCGCCTCCTCGCACAGCGTCTTCTCCTTCGAGTCCCCCCGCACGCGCATGGGCTTCGTGGAAATCACCGGCACCGAGGCCACCATCTCGCTGCCGGACCCCAACTACTTCACCGGCGACATCAAGCTGTGGCGCGCCGGCGACGAGGACTGGACCACCGTTCCCGCCACCGGGCCCGCCAACGGCCGCGGTATGGGCGTCCTGGACATGGCCCGCTCACTCCGCGCCGGTGTCCCGCACCGCGCCACCGGTGAGCTGGCCTACCACGTCCTGGACACGATGGTCTCCATCTCGGAATCCATCGACGCCGGCACGTTTATCGACGTGGAAAGCTCGGCCCCGGCCTCCCCCGCCCTCCCCGAGGACTGGGCCCCGGAAACCGCAACCATCTAACCCGGCAAACCCAGCTGGCCAGCAGGAAGCACGCAGGAACGCATCATGACCACACCCGCACACCCGTCCGAACCCCGGGCCTCCCGCCCGGTTTCCCGCCCCTTGGGGGTGGCCGCCATTGGTTATGCCTTCATGGGCAAAGCCCATTCCAACGCGTGGCGGAACGTGGCCAGCTTCTTCGACGTCCCGGCCTTCGAGCAGAAAGTCCTCGTGGGCCGGGACGCCGGCGCCGTCGCGGAGGCCGCGGCCAAGTATGGCTGGGCGGAGTCGGCCACGGACTGGCGCACGGTGATCAGCCGGGATGACATCGACATCGTGGACATCTGCGCACCGGGCTGGATGCACGCCGAGATCGCCATCGCCGCCCTGGAAGCAGGAAAGCACGTGCTGGTGGAAAAGCCGCTGGCCAACACCTTGGCCGAGGCCGAACTCATGACCGCCGCCGCTGCCAAGGCCCGGGCCAAGGGAGTGCAGTCGATGATCGGCTTCAACTACCGCCGTGTCCCCGCCCTGGCCCTGGCCAAGGAGCTCATCGCCGAAGGCCGGGTCGGCACGGTCCGGCACGTGCGCGCCGCGTACCTTCAGGACTGGCTCGCCGAGGCCCACGCGCCCATGACCTGGCGGCTGCGCAAGGAAACCGCCGGGTCCGGAGCGCTCGGGGACATCGCCTCCCACGCCATCGACCAGGTCCTGTTCCTCCTTGGGGACCAGGTCACCGAGGTGTCCGGCCGGCTCAACACCTTCGTCAACCAGCGGCCCGGGAAGGACGGCACCGAGGATGTAACGGTCGACGACGCCGCCTGGGCCACGCTGTCCCTTACCTCAGGGGCCATCGCCTCCGTGGAGGTTTCCCGGGTGGCCACCGGCAGGAAGAACAGCCTCCAGATCGAAATCTACGGCGACAAGGGCAGCCTCCTGTTCGACCTGGAAAACCTCAACGAACTCGGCTTCCTGGACGCCACCCTCCCGGTCCGCGAGCAGGGCTTCCGCCGCATCCTGGTCAACGAGCCCGAACATCCCTACCTCGAGGCATGGTGGCCGCAGGGCCACATCATCGGCTGGGAGCACACCTTCACCCACCAAATCCGCGACTTCCTCAGCGCGATCAAGGACGGAACCCAGCCCTCCCCGTCGTTCGAAGAAGGACTGAACGTCCAGTACGTGCTGAACGCGGTGGAGGAATCCGCCGCCAACAAGAGCACCCTCACCGTCGTCCGCCACTAGCGCCCACCAGTTAAGGACCCCCCATGCCCCGCCCCTTTACCCTGTTCACCGGCCAGTGGGCCGACCTGCCCTTAGAAGAAGTCGCGAAGCTTGCTTCCGGCTGGGGCTACGACGGCCTCGAAATCGCGGTCTCCGGCGACCACCTGGACGCCTGGCGCTGGGACGAACCCGGCTACGTCGAATCCAAACTCGAGATCCTGGACAAGTACAACCTCAAGGTGTGGGCCATCTCCAACCACCTCAAAGGCCAGGCCGTGTGCGATGACCCCATCGACTTCCGCCACCAGGCCATCGTGGGGTCCAAGGTCTGGGGCGACGGCGATCCTGAAGGCGTCCGCCAGCGCGCCGCCGAGGAAATGAAACACACCGCCCGGCTGGCCAAGGCCCTCGGCGTGGACACGGTCGTCGGCTTCACTGGCTCCTCCATCTGGCAGTACGTTGCCATGTTCCCGCCCGTCCCGGAAAAAGTCATTGACGCCGGCTACCAGGACTTCGCCGACCGCTGGAACCCCATCCTGGACGTCTTCGACGAAAACGGCGTCCGCTTCGCCCACGAAGTCCACCCGAGCGAAATCGCCTACGACTACTGGACCACCGTCCGAACCTTGGAAGCCATCGGCCACCGCGAAGCCTTCGGCCTGAACTGGGACCCCTCGCACATGATGTGGCAGGGCATCGATCCTGTCTCCTTCATCTGGGACTTCAAGGACCGGATCTACCACGTGGACTGCAAGGACACCAAGGTCCGCCAGACCGGCCGCAACACCGTCATGGGCTCCCACCTGCCCTGGGGCGATCCCCGCCGGGGCTGGGACTTCGTCTCCGCAGGGCGCGGCGACGTCCCCTGGGAAGCCTCCTTCCGCGCCCTGACCGCCATCGGCTACGACGGCCCCATCAGCATCGAATGGGAAGATGCCGGCATGGACCGCCTCCACGGCGCCCCCGAAGCCCTCGCCGCCCTCAAGAAATACGACTTCCCCGCCTCCCAAACCAGCTTCGACGCCGCGTTCAGCAGCAAGGACTGAGCCCGGTGCGCAGGCTTCAGCCGGGCCAGCGTTGCGAAGTGTGGGTGGCCTCAGAGACGGCGGAACAGGAACTTGCATACTCCACCGGGAATATGCTCCTCGAGGCACCCAACTGGACACTCGATGGCCGCGCATTGATCCTCAACGGAAATGGCAGGCTGTGGCGGTTCGACCTTGCGTCCGGTGCCCTCGCGGAGGTTCCGCTCCACGGCGTCCCGGAGCTTAATAACGACCACGTCCTGCACCCGGACGGCAGCAGCATCTTCCTGTCAGGCGAGGACGGCCATATCTACCGGGCGCCCCTTGCGGGCGGCTCGGCCACCAGGATCACGAACGACGACGGGTCCTGGCACTTCCTGCACGGTGTCAGCCCCGACGGACGGCAACTGGCGTACGTGGACATAGAGGGCGGGGACTTCACGCGGCCGGGACGCCTGAGGACCATCCCCGCGACGGGTGGTCCGGCATACCGCGTGGAGGTGGGCGAGGGGCACTGTGACGGGCCGGAGTACTCACCCGACGGGGACTGGCTGTACCTCAACACCGAATCCTTCAGCACCGCGCCCGGCCATGCGCAGCTGGCGCGGGTCCGTCCCGACGGCAGCGGGTTCGAGCGGTTGCTGCACAGCAGCACGGTCGACTGGTTCCCGCACTTGTCACCTGACGGCAGACTCGCCGCCTACATCCGTTTCCCGGCTGGAACGCAGGGCCACCCCGCGGACCTGCCCGTCGACGTCGTCCTGGTGTCCACCAGCGACTGGACGGCTCCCCTGCACACCTGGCCGGTGTTCGGCGGCCAGGGCACCCTCAACGTCAACAGTTGGTCGCCGGACTCCCAACGCTTCGCCTACGTCGCCTACCCGGTGGAGGCGGGGGCAACGGGCGCGGGTTAAGTCCTGTCAGTGCGCCCCCTTATCCTTGGACCGCGACTCTAACCCAGGCTGTGCTTTCTTTTGCTGGGCGTCTCCCTGCTGTGGAAGAGCCTGACCATGGCCTGGTTCACGCTGCTCATCTTCGGATCCCGGTTCGCTTCCAAGTGGCTCAAGGGTCCGCGGAGCATCAAGGTGGTGGACCGCATCACCGGAACGGTCCTGGTGGGCTTCGGCCTGAAACCCGCGGCAACCCCGGGCCACTAAGGCGCTGCTGACGCTCCCCTAGGAGGTGCGGACGGACTCCTGGCCAAGGACCACGTCGTACGCCTCCACACTTCGGTCCGTCACCGTGGTGGGTGCTTCCAGGTGGACCGCGCCGGAGGGCAGGATGCCTGCCCCGCCGTACCGTTCCATGACCTGCCACTGGGCCACCACGTCCTCCCCCGCGTGGCCGGCCGGCAGGCTGGTCCAGAAACGGAACCCGCCGGCGTCGTTCAGTGCTTCCCTTCGGTACAGCACGCACCCGCCCAGCCAGGCGACGTGGTACGGCAACCACTGGCCGGGCTGCAGCGACAGTTCGGAGCTGAGATGGCTGAGGTTGGCGGCGCTGTGCAGCGGCCACTGCTCGAATTCCTGGGTGCCCGGCCGGACGTGCTCCGGGGTCACGGGGCCGTCCCAGACCTTGAAAGTGGCGGTCTGCTCCGGCCTGCGGTCGTCCAGGAAAGACAGGCCCTGGGGTGCCATTCCCACAAAGCCGCACTGGAGTTCGTCGAGTGCCCGGCTCAGCCGCGCCAAGGCGCCCGGTTCCAGCCAGACGTCGTCGTCCAGGAAAAGGCATTGGTCAGCGGTGGACTGGTCCAGCAGGAACTGCCGGTGTTCGGCCAGGCCCTGGCGCGGGAGGTGGCGCAGCAGCGTGACGGGCCGGCCCTGCGCCTCAAGCACCCGCACCATCGCGGCGGCGGCCGGGTGTTCCCAAGCGGGTTGCCCCGCTGACTGGTCGCTGACCACGACGGCGAACGCGGGTTCCTGCTGCGCGGCCAGTCCCGCGAGGGTGACGGCGAGTTCGGCCGGCCGGTTGCACGTGGGCACCAGGACATCCACCGCTGCCGTGTCCGGCCGGTCCTGTTGCTGCGCCCACTGCCCCGAAAACCTCATGCCCACGGTCCACCTTCCTGCCGTCGAAGTTGGCGCCGACGGGGCAGCAGAAGGTGCCTGCCGCTGCCCGTTGCCGGCGAATTGGTATCGCGTGTTCCGTACCCAGCCGTGCGGGATGTATTCGCACCGCCACCCCCATGACAGCTCCGCAGATCCCGGACCTGACCCCTCTGGAACGGCAAAGGCCCCCGCTTCCGCTGCCGGTGGCAGCAGGAACGGGGGCCTATGGTTCAGGGCGACTTATCCGGCGTCGAAGCTTTCGTCGTCGTCATTGGGGGATTCCTCCTGCGGAAGGTCGTTGCCGCTCCCGTCCGGAATGCCCGTGGCTTCCTGGCCGGACTCGGATGAGACCCCTGCCGACCCCTGGGAATCGTCATTCGACTCATCGATGTCCGCGGCGCTGGAGGGAAGGTCCATATCGTGTGACAGGGGATCCCCGCCTGTGCCCGACTGCGGCTCGTTGGTCTCGGCGCCGCCCGAAGACGTGCCTCCGCCGGACTGCTGGCCGCCGCCACTGGACTGCTGGCCGCCCTGGGTGCCGGCCGCCTCCTGCTCGGCGGTGGGGGTGCCGTAGCCGCCCGGGGCGGTCTCGGGTTCAGCCTGCTGGTTTTCCTGCGTCATGCTTCCTCCTGTTGTGCTTTGCCGATGGTGCTGGTCTGGGAAAACTTTTGTGGACTACAGCCCCTTGCCGCCGGTGACCGGCAGGACTGCACCCGAAATGTAGGAGCCGTCCTCGGAGGCAAGCAGCACGTACGCGGCTGCGAGCTCCGCCGGCTGTCCCGCGCGTTCCAGGGGCGTGTCCTGGCCGAAGGACGGGAGCTTGTCCGGCCACTCGGTGGCGGGGATCAGGGGTGTCCAGATAGGGCCGGGTGCCACCGCGTTGACGCGGATCCCCTTGGGTCCCAGTTCCTGGGCCAGGGCTTTGGTGAATGCCACCTGTGCCGCCTTGGTCATGGCGTAGTCGATAAGCCCGGGTGAGGGATTGAAGGCCTGGATGGAGGCCGTGGTGATGATCGAGGCCCCCGCCTTTAAGTGCGGTACCGCAGCCCGCGCCGACCACAGCAGCGAGTAGAGGTTGGTCCGGAAGACCCGGTCAAACTCCTCGGTGGGAAGCGTCTCCAGGCTCTCGCGGTTCTTCTGGTACGCCGCGTTCAGCACCAGAACATCGAGCCGGCCGAACCCCGATACGGTCTCCTCCACGATGCGGGTGCTGAATTCCTCTTCGCGTCCGTCGCCGGGAAAGAGGAGCGCGCGGCGTCCGGCTTTCCGGATCCATTCCGCGGTGTCCTGCGCGTCGGCTTCCTCCTCGGGAAGGTAGGAAATGGCGACGTCGGCCCCTTCCCGCGCGAAGGCGATGGCCGCGGCCTTGCCGATGCCGGAGTCCCCGCCGGTGATGAGCGCCGCTTTCCCTTCGAGCTTGCCGTTCCCCTTGTAGCTGTGCTCTCCGTGGTCCGGTTTGGGGTCCATGGGCGCGGTAAGTCCGGGCTGTTTCTGTTCCTGCTCCGGGAACGGTCCGGAGTGATAGCCGCCGCGCGGATCTTTTGGCTGGTCTGTTTGCTTGTCCATGTCGCTCATAGTCCGCCTGCCTGTGTCGGTTGACCTGTTCGGTTGGAAGAGCACCGCCGCGCTCCGGCCCTTCGAAGCTATCGGGAGTAGCGGACCAAGTCCACCACTCCAAGGTAATAATCAGTAAACTTATCAAATGTGGTCGCAGGCGCAACGCCGGCCTTGTTTCTGGGTATGGGAGGAGTAGAAAGAAGGCCTGCACGTGGCCGTAGTGGAAGGAGGGCCAATGTCCGAAGTCGAGGACTATACGGGCCGGACGGGGCGGAATGAAACCCGGGAGGAGCAGCTGGACCGCAACTGGGCGGAGCTCCTGCAGGAGCTGCGCGTGCTCCAGACCGGGGTGCAGATCCTGGCCGGCTTCCTGCTGACGCTGCCGTTCCAGCAGCGCTTCGAGAAGCTGGACGACTGGGAGGTTGGCCTCTACCTTATCAACGTGGTGGTCGCCGCCCTGACCACGGCCTTTATCCTTCTCCCGGTCAGCGTGCACCGGCGGCTCTTCCGGAAGCGGCTCAAGGAGATGCTGGTTTCCAGCGCGGACACCATCACCAAGATTGCCCTTGGCGGCATCGCCCTGCTGAGCGCCGGTACTGCCGCCTTGGTGTTCGACGTCGCGGCAGGAAGGTCCGCAGGGGTTACCGCCGGCGGGGCGCTGCTGGGCGTCATGGTGGTCATGCTGGTGTTCGTCCCGCTTCGGCTGAACAAACTGGCCAGCGGGAAAATCCTCCCGCCCGCCCAGGAGAAGGAGTGAAAATGCGTAAATGGGCCAAAGAGCATGGCCTGCTGGTGGCCAACCTGGCTTGCTTCCTGGTCTTCTTTGCCGGCATGGTCCTCTCCGGGGCAGCGTCCTACAGCGAGGACCAGCAGGCGCACGGCGAACCGCCGGTCTCGGTCCTGCAGTTCCTGGGCACCGGCGCTTTCGTGGAAGCCACCTTTGAGAATTGGGAATCCGAGTTCCTGCAGATGGCCATGTACGTGGTCCTCACGGTGTTCCTGTTCCAAAAAGGATCAAGCGAGTCCAAACCGCTCGGAAAGAAAGCGCCGCAGGATGAGGACCCACAGCAGGCAGCCGTCAGCAGGGCCACGCCGTGGCCTGTGCGGCGCGGCGGTGCAGTGCTCAAGCTGTACGAGAACTCCCTGTCAATCCTGCTCTTCGCCCTTTTCCTTGGATCATTTGCCCTGCACGCCGCCGGAGGCGTGGACGAGTACAACCAGGACCAGCAAAGCCACGGCCAGCCTGCCATCACCTTCCTGCAGTACCTGGGCAGCAGCCGCTTCTGGTTCGAGTCCTTCCAGAACTGGCAAAGCGAATTCCTGGCCGTAGGCGTCCTGGTGGGCGCCTCGGTCTACCTGCGCCAAAAGGGATCCCCGGAGTCAAAGCCCGTGGCGGAACCCCACTACGAAACCGGGGCCTGAACACCCGGGCCAACCAGCACCAATCCAACCAGCCCCACCCAAAAGGAGAGACTGTATGCGAACCTTCGTGCGAACCACCCTTCTAGCCCTGCTGCTCCTGGCCGCCCCGGCCCTGCCGGCCGGCGCAGCCACTGCGGCGGCACCGGCATCCGCCGCCAGCCAGGCAGTCCCGCAACAAGTGGCCTCGGGATCAACAGGCGCTGCATGGGCGGCGGCCACGTCTCCCACGCCTTCTCCCGGGGATACCGCGTCCACCGGCCCGGCCAACCCCGGTACGGGCGAGTCGGCACAGAATGAGAACACGCGCCTTAACTACGCCCCGTGGGTGATTGCCGGTGTAGCCGTCCTGGTGGTGATCGCCATCCTGGTCTTCCGGCGCCGCCGCAACACCACGATCGTCGGCTAGGCGCCCTCGAGTACCTGGCTTGTGACCCAGGCCAGGTACTTGCCGGCGTTCGCCACCGCATCTTCCGGACTGGATGCCACGTCCAACAGCTGGGCAGCCGCCTCCACACCGTGCCCGGCGAGCTCCTCAAGGGTCACCAGGATCCTGCCTGCCACCACGATGACAGGAATTCCGCGGTCCCGGGCGGCGTCGGCGAGCGCGATCGGCGCCTTGCCGGTGAGCGATTGCGAGTCCATGGATCCCTCGCCCGTAATCACCAGGTCTGCCTGGCCCAATTGGTCCGCCAGTCCAGTGAGGCCAGCCACCAGTGCGAAGCCGCCTTCCAGCGTGGCGCTGGTGAAGGCAAGGAACGACGCCGGGAAGCCGCCGGCGGCGCCGGCGCCGGGTACGTTCACGTCCCGGCCCGTCGCCTCCCGCAGCACTGATGCCCAGTTGCGGAGCCCGGCGTCGAGCATTTCCACGGCGTCCTGGTCCGCGCCCTTCTGGGGTCCAAAGACGAGCGCGGCGCCGGTGGGACCGTACAGCGGGTTGCGGACGTCGACGGCGATGCGGAAGGTGGTGGCGGACAGCCGCGGGTCCATCCCGCTCGTGTCCAGGGCAACAACATCGGCCAGCCCGCCGCCGCCCAGGGGCACCACGTTTCCGGCGGAGTCCAGTGGCTTCAGGCCCAAGGCACGCAGGGCGCCGCTGCCGCCGTCGGTCATGGCCGAACCGCCCAGGCCCAGGACGATCTCGGTGGCTCCGGCATCCAGTGCCGCGGCGATCAGCTGGCCGCAGCCGTAGCTGTGGGCGCGCAATGAGTTGGCGGGGGTTGGTTCCATGTCGGCCAGGCCGGACGCCTGCGCCGTCTCGATCACCGCGGTCACCTTGCCGTCGCCCTTATGGATGGCCCAGGCGGCGCCGAGCGGGGCCAGGATGGGGCCAACTACAGCGTTCAGCCGCTCTTCATAGCCCGCCGCAACGGCCGCTTCCAGCGTGCCTTCCCCGCCGTCGGCAATGGGGAACTGGGTGGCGACGGCGTCCGGGTACACCCGCAGGGCCCCTTCGGCGATGGCGGCAGCGGCCTCGGCTGCCGTCAGGGACCCCTTGAACTTGTCCGGAGCGATAAGAATGCGCATGCGGTCCATCATGCCAGCACCTCGCGGGAAAGCGCTTGCCGCCTCCGGAATGTGGACTTCGTTGCTACTGGGAGTGGGAGGGCGTCCCTCCCGGCAAGGACCCCCTTAGGCCTCGCGCCAGTCGTGGCTGGTGATATGCGAGCCCGCCTGCGGCCCCATCTGCAGCATGCCGCCGTCAACAACCCAGCCCGCGCCGGTGACGTAGCTGGAAGCGGGCGAGGCGAGGAAGGCGATGACGTTGGCGATCTCCCAGGCGTTCCCCGGCCGGCCCAGCGGCACCCCGGGCCGCTCCGCCGTCGTCGGGTCCTGGTCTTCCTGCCCTGTCATGGGGGTGGAAATCTCGCCGGGGGCCACCGTATTGGCCGTGATGCCGTACTGGCCCAACTCAAGGGCAAGCGTCTTCATGAGGCCGCCCAGGCCGTGCTTGGACGCGTCGTAGGCGGATGAGCCCACGCGCGGCTGGAACTCGTGAACGCTGGACACCGCCACAAGCCTTCCGCCCTTGCCTGCCTTGACCATGCGCCGCGCCGCGGCCTGCAGGCAGACGAAGGCGCCGTTAAGGTTCGTGTCCAGGATCTGCATCCAGTCGTCGATTTCCATGTCCAGGAACCTGGTGCTTGCCCCCGTCCCCGCATTGTTCACGAAGACATCCAGGCCGCCCAGCTCTTCGGCAAGTTCGTCGATGACACCCGCCGCACTGCGCAGTTCACTGGTATCCAGTTGCCGGACCACAGCCTTGCGCCCCAGGCCGCGGATTTCCCCGGCAGTTTCCTCCGCCCCCTCCTTGTCCGAGTGCCAGGTGACGCCGACGTCCATCCCGGCACGGGCCAGCGCCACCGCAGTGGCCTTGCCGATCCCGGAATCGGAGCCGGTGACGATGGCGGTGGTGGGGGCGAAGTTGCTGGTGTCCGGCATGGCGGGCCTTTCGTTTGGGTTGGGCTCGGTCAGTTGCGGGTCGTTGTTTCAGGCGGGGTGGCAGGTCAGGCGGGGCGGCGCAAGTCTGGCTGGTAGGAGTCGTTATCGGTTTCGGCGACATCTTCCCGGAGCGCCGCTCCGGATTCGTCAGGTGCCTCCGGGACGGCCATCAACGGGACGGCGAAGGTCACCACGAGCCGGCCGTCGGAGTCGTCCGCGGACCGGATGGTCAGGCTCCTGGTGCCCGGCGGCACCGACGGGGCGAACACCTGCAGGTTGCGGGAACCCACGGTGGCCGATTCCTTCAGGGTGTATTCGGTCCCGAAGTGGTCCTGGAGGGTGAGCCGCGGTTCGTGTGCGCCGTCGGAGGGCAGGTGGATGTTGACCACCAAGCCGGAGGCCCACACTTCCACGGAAAGGATGGTGAATTCGGTGGCGGAGGTGACGTGCCGTCCATAGGTGGGGGGCAGCAGCATCCGGCGCAGTGCGCCGGATGGGATGAGGTTGCTCATGATATGTCCTGTAGGTCTTGCGCCGGCGGTTGGCGGTGGCGCCGGAGGATGATCCGGCGCCGCCAAGCGCTGGGGCGCGGGTGCGGCTCAGGCGTCTTCCCGGTTGGGATTTTCCAGCCGGAAGAAGTTCGATTGGGTGCCGTCGCTGCGCTGTTCCTGGTAGATGAAATTGAGTTTCCGGGAGTCGAAAGTGTCGAACCATTCCTCCCAGCTGACGTGGCGGAGCTTGTCGTCCTTGCCACCGAAGTCGATCCGCAATACTCCGAGGTGGTCGCCGTGTTCGGTGCCCTCCACCGTGCCGGGCACCCCGTCGCGCTCCTCCGCCCACTGCCTGATGACTTCGTGGTGGGTGGTGGCCAGGCTGCGGCCTTCACGCTCCGGCTCATCCTCGGTGGAGGTGACTTCCTGCGAGTACTTCAGGGACTTTGCGGACTCCGGTCCGCGGCGGATCTTCCCGCCCTCGGGGCCGGCTCCCAGGCCTTCCTCGTCCCCGCTCCCACCCGCTTCGCGGTTCCTGCTGCCTTTGCCTTCTGCCACGCCCGCCTTCCTTTCGCTTCGGGCCAACTAGTAAGTCTACTTACTATGGAGCCTCTGGAGCGGACCGCCTGTCAAGGGGAGGGGAGGGTACTTTGCGGACGGTTTGCGGAGAGGGGGGCAAAGTCTGCGCACAGGCAGGGGAGGTACGGGGAGCAGCTATCGGAGCGGGCGGACCACAGCGTAGTAGCCGGGCACCCGGTCCTGTCCCGGGACACCGGTGGCCGGGTTGGTTTCGATGGCCACATGGCCATCCTCAAGGAGTTCCCAGGCCGACGCCGGGAAAGCACGTTCGCGCTCTTCGGGCCCGAAGTGCCCCGGCATGGGCAGTCCGCGGATGGCGAGTTCCAGCGGCGCCGGAATGCCGCGTGTGGTGGCTCCGAGGTGGGACACGTACTCCACCGGGTTCCCCTGGAAATTTGTCTCGGCCATGAAGACGGTGCCGCGGCGGCCGGCAAGGTGCCACAGGTTTTCAACGAGTGCCGTCTGGTGCGCGGGGTTGAGGACGTGCAGTACGCCGCGGATGAAAACGTTCGCCCCGTCGTCGCCTGCGCCAATGGATTGGGCCAGCGCTGCGCCTGCACCCTCCGCCGTCATGTCCCGTGCCTCAAATGCCGCGTTGCTGCTGCCCGCCGACTCCGCGCGCGCCCTGGCGATGGCGTGCCGCGAGACATCAACGCCAATGACCCTGGGAAAAATCCCGGCGAGCTCACGGGTAAAACCCCCATGGCCGCAACCGGTGTCCACTACGGGAAGTGCGGGGTCCAGGTAGCGCTGAAGCCTGTCCTTGTAGCCAAGGAACTCATGGTCACTGCCGGAGTCCCAGAGGACCTCTCCGCCCGGGCCCGTGGCGGTGATGCCGGCCCAGTAGGTGTCCCATGCCTTATGCCGGTCCTTCGGGGCGTTCCGGGAGAGCCTGACGAGTTTGGGGATCATCAGGTACTTCTGCCAGGCCGAGGATGATGAATTTGTTGGGGACACGGCTCAAATATATGTTCCCTTGCTGGGAGCCACGGCCAGCCCGGCTACATTACGGCGCGCCACGATCCGCGTCGCGTGAACCGGGGAGGGTAACAACGAGGTAGGGCGGGCTTCCTCCCTGGTAGACCCGCCCGGCGGCCATCCCCCTAGAATGTACTCAACTGGGAGGGAAGGGAGCACCGTGACGGCTGTGCCGAATGACGCCCGCCTGCCCCGAACCGCTGCCGTCGCTGATCCGGACGCCGGCCGGCTGGCCACCAACACCCAGGCACTGCGTGACGCCGGGTACAGCGTCTTCGAAGCAACTGACGCCGCTGGCCTCGCCGGCCTGCTGCGCACCACCGAACCCTCCGTGATCGTCGCCGATGCGGCCCTGTCCACGGCTCTGTCAAACGTACCCGCCACCACCCCCGTCCTGGTGATGGTGGACCTGGACAATCCGCAGGAGATCCGCGCGGCCAACGCGCCAGGCGTCCACGACTGCATCACCAAGCCCCCTGTGCCCAGGGAGCTGGTCCACCGGGCCTCCGTCCTGATCGAGCAGGTGGCCCGGCGCCGCGCCTCCCGGCAGGAGGCCGAAGAGCTGCGCGGGCAGCTGCGCGAGGTCTCCGCAGCCGTGCGCGCCACCAACGATCCCCAGGAGATCGCCAACCACGTCGTCACCGGATTCGGCCGGACCTTCAAGGCGGACCACGTTGTCCTGGCCACCTTCGAGGACCACCGGGTCCCCGTGATCACGGCCGCCTGGCACCGGCCAGGCCTGCCGGAGTTGCCCCCGGACGCCCTTCCCGGAGAGGACGAGGCCCGCGCCACATCGGATGCGCTTTGGGCGGGGACCGAGACCCTTTCCGCTGAAGGGAACGAGGCCGAGCCCAGCACAGACGACAAGCCCGTGGCCGCCGTCGCCGGAGCCGCCTCCACCCTGGCAGTGCCCATCGGCGAAGGAAATTCCTCCCTGGGCATCATCTGGATCGCCATGATGGACCGGCCCCGCACCTGGTCAAGCGCTGAGCTGGGGCTGATCCAGCACGTGGCCGGCAACGCCGCCTATGGCCTGATCCAAAGCCACCTGATCAGCAGCCAGCAGCAGGTGGTGAAGCAGCTGCGCGAGCTCGACAAGGCCAAGACAGACTTCCTGGCCACCGTGAACCACGAGCTGCGCACGCCGCTGACCTCGATCATGGCGTACCTGGACATGATCCAGGAGAGCACAGAGCATCCGGTGTCCAGGGAAGTCCACCAGATGCTGGACATCGTGGTCCGCAACACCGAGCGGCTCCGAACGCTCATCGAGGACATGCTCAGCGTCTCGCGCGGCGGCCTGGACAACACGGAGATGCACCTGGCACCGGTGCGCCTGGGCCACACCCTGGACCTCGTGGCCGCGGCGCTCCGGCCGTTGGCCACGCTGCAAAACGTGACCATCGAGGTGGACCCGGTGCCGGAGGATCCGGAAATCCTTGCCGACGAGGTGCAGCTGCAGCAGGTGTTCACCAACCTGGTGTCCAACGCGATCAAGTTCACGCCCAAGGGCGGGCGGATCGAGGTGGGCAGCGAATCCCACGCGGCGGCAGATGGCTCCAAGTGGGCCACCGTCCGGATTGCCGACACCGGCATCGGCATCTCGGGTGACGAAATCAACCACGTCTTCACCAGGTTCTACCGCGCCTCCAACGCCATGAACGGTGCCATCCCGGGGACAGGGCTGGGCCTTGCCATCTCCAAGGACATCGTGGACCGCCACGGGGGACGGATCGACGTCGACTCCACCCTGGGCGCCGGGACCACGGTCACCGTCTGCCTTCCCCTCGGGACCGACCGCGTGCAGGCCAACTAGGCGCCGAAGGAGGACTGCCCATGTTTACCGACGACGACCCCCGGCTTTCCCAGCTGCTGGAAGGCATTGTCCGGCTGGCCTCCGGCGACCTCACCTCCCGCATCGAGGTTTCACCGGCCCGGGATGAGCTGGATGCCATCATCATGGGCACCAACCTGCTGGCCGAGGACCTGCAGGTCATTTACGAAGAACTTGAGCAGCGCGTCCAGGTCCGCACCCAGCTCCTGCACGAGGCACACCTCGAGATGCAGAAAATGGCCATGCAGGACCCCCTGACGGGCCTGGCCAACCGTTCGGCGCTGATCGAAGCCCTTCGCGCTGCCCTTGAGGCACGATCCGGGTCCGGCCGGGAATCGGCAGAAGACGGTCCAGCCATCCTGCTGATGGACCTCGACGCCTTTAAATCGATCAACGACAGCATGGGGCACACGGCTGGCGACCAGGTACTGGTCACCGTGGGTGAAAGGCTGCGGAACGCTGTCCGGGTGTCCGACGTCGTTGCCCGCCTGGGCGGGGATGAGTTCGCCATCGTCATGCCGTCGGCGTCGGCGGACCAGGCCGCCGTGGTGGCGCACCGCATCCTGGCCTCGCTCAATGAACCCATTGAGCTGCCCGGCCGCAGCGTGCGCTGTGGTGCCAGCATCGGGCTCAGCGTGGGCAGCGAAGGCCAGACCCCGGAGGACATGCTGATGGAGGCCGATGTCGCCATGTATGCCTCCAAGGCCGAGGGGCAAAACAAGCTGCACAGGTTCGAGCCGGCGTTGCTGCTGGTGCGGCGGCTCCGCAGCCAGTTGGTGGACGACCTGCGGGCCGCCATCAAAGACGATGCGCTGACGCTGCACTACCAGCCGGTGGTGGAGCTTGCCACCGGCCGGATTGAAGGCGTCGAGGCGCTGGTCCGGTGGAACCACCCCACCCGCGGCTTCATCATGCCTGACGAGTTCATTCCCCTTGCCGAGGAAGCCGGGCTGATCTCGGAACTGGGCCTGTGGGTGCTCCAGACCGCCGTGAAGCAGCTCCGGTGCTGGGCCGACGCCGGGCTGGTGGACAGTTCCTTTTCCGTGCGCATCAACATTTCCGCCACGGACCTGCAGAGCCTGCAGTTCATTGAGGACGTGCGGAACACCCTCCAGGAAACAGGAGTCAAACCCGAACAGGTGGTCCTGGAACTGACGGAAGTGGCCATCGTCAAAGGCAACGAGTTGGACCGGTATTCACTGGGGGGTCTGCGCGGCCTGGGCGTGGGCATCGAAATCGACGACTTCGGCACCGGCTACTCCTCCATCAGCTACCTCCGCCGCCTCCCGGTGGACCGGGTCAAGGTGGACAGATCGCTGATCACCGGCCTTGAGAGCGACCCCAGCCAGCCGGCCCTGGTGGCAGCGGTGCTGCAGTTGGTCCGGGCGTGCGGGCTGGACGCGGTCTGGGAAGGCGTTGAGACGGCGGAGCAGGCGCAGATCCTGCGTGATCTGGGCTGCCGCAGCGCCCAGGGCTACTACTTCAGCCGCCCCGTGCCGCCGGAGCAGATACCGGAACTGCTTGCTGACCAGCAGGAAAGCGCTAACCGATAGCGGCAAACTACTGCGCTTTCGGAGCCGCCGTTATACGATCAGCGTGCGGTGTCCGGTTCTTCGCCTCCGCAGGTTTCAGGGTCTTTCAGCACCGTACTTTTATAAGGCGTTTGGAAATTTGAACATAATTGGGCCATCGGGTCATTACTTCGTCAACTGGGGGCGTTGCTAATGTCGGTTCGGGTACAGGCATGGGGAATTATCGCCGCTGTCCTGGCGGATACGGATCCTGCGGGAGCCGCCGTCCGGCAGCGCTTGAGCAAAAGCCTCGACGAGAATCCCGGCGTGCCCGAGCGGGCGCTGCTGGAGTACCTGCTCGAGACCCGGCGGAGCGACGCCAATACGGTCGAGACGCTGGAAACGGCCAGGGAGATGCGCCTCACGCCGCCCGCCCTGCCACCGCAGTTCGCTGAGCAGTTGGACGCCATCCGCAGCATGTCCCGGATCAGCGCCCTGCTGGAAAACAAGATGCTGATGACCGCGTTCCAGCCCATCTACGGGCTCGAAGGAAAAACCGTGGTGGGCGCGGAGGCACTCTCCCGCTTCGTCAGCGACGATGGGGCCGCCGCCGAACTGTGGTTTGCTGAGGCAGCCGCCGTGGGCTTGGGGGCAAACCTTGAATTTTCCGCGCTCGGGTCCGCTGCTGCGGCGGCGCGCAACCTGCCGGAAAACCTTTATGTTTCGTTGAACATTTCGCCCACGTCCTGCCTGGACCCGCGGCTGCCCGAACTGTTCGACCACATCGAGCTTCCCATCGACCGGGTGGTGCTCGAATTGACCGCGGATATCCCGGAAGAGGAATACCTGCAGTTTATTTCCGCGATTAATCCGCTGCGCGAAAAGGGGCTGCGCGTCGCCGTCGACGACACCCACAGCGGTGCGGGGGCGCTCAGCCGCATGATCCATCTGCGGCCCGATTTCCTCAAGGTGGGCCGCAATGTCATCGCCGATGTGGACAAGGACGGGCTGCAGCACGCCCTCGCGTCCTGCCTGGTGGACTTCACCGACCAGATCGGCGTAACCCTGGTGGCCGAAGGCATCGAGACGGTGGGCGAGCTGAAGGCCCTCAGTGAACTTGGCATCAGCGCCGGCCAGGGCTACCTGCTGGGCCGGCCGTCCGTCCGGCCCGAGGACTGGGCCAACTGGAACACGCGCCTGGACATGGATGGCCTGGAGCGCCACCTGGCCGGCCCGGGCGAGCCGCGGAAGAGCCAGGGCAAAACAACGTCCTGAGAAGTGCCGTGGGCCAGCTGCCGGAAGACCGCAGGTCCGCCGGCAGCTGGACGCCCAGGCACTATTCGGAGTGGCCCTGGTCCCTGCTCATCTGGTCCTCCGCGGGCGGCGTCTCTCCGGGAGGCACTCCCCCGCCTGGTTCCAGGCCGGTGACATTGCCCTCTGCGGGGTCGGGGTTCGGCGATCCGCCCGACTCTTTGCTGCGCTGCTCAGCGAGGTGGGGCTGGGCGGCGCCAACATCATCCTTCCCGGGACGGTCGGGATTCGCGGGGTCATTTTCCGGATGGTAAGTGCTCATGCTGCCTTTCCTTCCTCTCCGGCTGTGGTTCGATTCCCCAGCACTGGACTAATTGTAAGCATGCTGATAATTCTGGAGGAGTAGGGCCGGTACGCCGCTGGGGTGCCGGCACGCGATGTCGGAAGGAGCAGTCACATGGGAATCGGCGACAGCATCGGCAAGGCAGCGGAAAACGCCATGGAGGACCTGGCCGGAACCTCCAAGCCGACGGAAAAGACGGATGTTCCGGACCCGGCAAACCCCAATGACGACGTTGAAGTGCACTCTTCCCTGAGCGAAGGGTCAAACGCGATGGAGGCGGAGAAGCAAAAAGCCCCCGGCCTCAAGACTGGGGCCGCCCCGGCTCCGGTGTCCAACAGCCCGCTGGGCGGGGACGTCGACGGGAACGACAGGGTCCACAGTGACATGGCGCGGAACGACCAAAAGCAGGACGGGGCGTCGGACGACGGCGGCCTGGCCGGTGATGCGACGGCGCCCACCGAAGCGGGCCGCGGCTAGTCCCTCGACAGGGTCGGTGGGCCGGGCGCGGTTCAGCCGGTGGCGCCGCCGTTCCCCGGCGCATGCCGCCACTGGCCGCGCGCCCGCAGCACGTCGCGGAGCAGGTCCGCCCGGTCCGTGACGATCCCGTCCACGCCAAGGTGCAGGAGCCGGTGCATTTCGGCCTCCTCATTAATGGTCCATACGTGCACCACCAGGCCCAGTTCATGGGCGCGCCGGATGAAGCCGGCCGTGACTACAGGTATCCGTCCATAGCGGACGGGTACCTGTAGTGCGTGCACGTCCCGGAGGACCCGGCGCATCAGTCGCCGGAACACCGGGCGTGGCAGCGCCGGGCCCAGCAGCGTGAAGAGGGCATTCGAGGCCACTCCGGCGGACGAAGCCACCGGTTGGCTGAGCAGCTTCAGCACCGCCCGCCGTCGGCGGTCCGAAAAACTGGTGACCAGCACCCGGTGGTGCACCTGGTGCCGCTCGATGGCGGCCGCAGTGCTGCGAACCGAGCTCCAGTCCTTGACGTCCAGGTTGAGGCGGGCACCGGGAAGCTCAGCGACCAATTGGTCGAAGGTGGGGATGGGCTCGCGGCCGTTAATCCGGGCCTTTGCCACCTCCGCCGCGGGCAGCTCCGCCACCCGGCCGTTGCCGTCCGTCACCCGGTCCAGGGTTTCGTCGTGGAACAGCAGCAGCACGCCGTCGGACGTTGTGTGGACGTCCGTTTCAAGGTAGCGGAAGCCGAGTTCAACGCCGGCCCGGAACGCGGCCATCGAATTTTCCAGCCCCTCGGCCGAGAAACCGCGGTGGGCCATGGCGATGGGCAGCTGCCGCCCGGCATCATCCGGGTGCTCGAAGAAGGGCAGGGTCACACTGCGAGCGTACCCGAGGCGCAAGGGCTTCAGTCAGCGCAGCCTTGCAGTCAGCCCAGCAGCTCAGTCGGTGCAGGGAAGGATGTCCACGCCGTCGCCGCAATGCAGCAGGGTGCGCCCCCGGCCGCCGTCAAGGTGGACCCAAACCGCCGTGTGGTCCGGCGTGATGGTGTCCACCACGCCGCTTGACTCAAAGCCGGGTGAAAAGAGGACCCGGACGCGGTCGCCCTGGCGCAGCTGCTTCCAGTGCGGGGCGGGTGTTGCTGCGCGGAGCGGCCCATCGGCTGCGTGCTGCTTGGTGCTTCTTGCCATTGTTACCCCCTTTGAGCCGGCGGAGGTGCCTGCTCTCCACGCTTGACGCTACGGCGGGAAGGTAAACGCCAGGTGAGCGCAAGCTGGAAAAACGGTGGCTCCAGCCGGGCGGGGTGGGTTTCAGGAAAACTGGACGCCCAGGGAAGCGAGCCGGGCCTCCAAAACCTGGGCCACGCCGTCGTCGTCAAAATGCGGCGCCTGCTGCCCTGCCGCGCGGATGGCCTCCGGGTGTCCGCTGGCCATCGCATAGCCGTGGCCGGCCCAGCGGAGCATCTCGATATCGTTGGGCATGTCTCCGAAAGCCACCACGTCGGCGGCGCCGATGCCCAGGGCGGACGCGTATTCGGCCAGGGTGACAGCCTTGTTGACGCCTGGCAGGGACAGCTCCAGCATCGCGACTCCGGGTGAGGAGTGGGTGGCAGCAGCCAGGTGCCCGACGGCGGGAGCCACCTCGGCGAGGAAGTCGTCAGGCGTGCCGTCGCGGACGATGGCGAGGAATTTCACCACGGAGTCGTCGCGGGTGAGCGTGTCCTTCAGCGGCGCGGGGGTGAATTCGGCGAGCAGCTCGCTGGATTCGTTTTCGATGAAGCCCGGTTCCAGGTGGAAGCCGGTGAGCGTCTCCGCGGCGAACAGCGCCGCCGGGCGGAGTTCCTTGATGATGCTCCGGACTTCCATGACGGTGTTGATGGCCAGGGTGCGGGCAGAGACCAGGCGGTCCGCCTCGAGATCCCACACCACCGCGCCGTTGGAGCAGATCACGCGTCCGGCGTGGCCCAGCTGTTCTTCGAGGGGGTGCAGCCACCGGGGTGGCCGGCCGGTGACGAAGACGAGTTCGACGCCGGCGTCCCGGCAGGCGTGAAAGGCGCGGACGGTGCGGGGGCTGATTTTTCCGTCGTGCCCGAGGATCGTTCCGTCGATATCGCTTGCTACCAGCCGCATCCTGCAAGTCTACGTGGGCGTTGGGCAGCAAGCGTGCGCTGGAAGGCGGCAGGGCGTCGTTTCGCTTCCGGGGATGGCTCGTCTGCGCCCAGCACCTTGCGGGACTGCCCGTTGTCAGCCTCCGGCGCTACACTGAACTTATCGAACATATTTTCGAATAAAGGTGTGTTGTGGGCGTTATTGTCGGTCCCCGCGTGATAGATGCGGGTGCCTCGTTGTTCTCGGTGCTGATCTCGCCGGTGGCGGTGGCAGCGGGCTTTCCGTCGCCCGCGCAGGACTACTTCGACGGCCGGATTGATCTAAATGCGCACCTGATTAAGGACATCACCAGTACCTTCGTGGTCCGGGTGACCGGCGACTCCATGGAGGGCGCGGGCATCAGCGACGGCGACGAACTGATCGTGAACCGTGCCCTGGAACCCAGGGACGGATCCGTGGTGATCGCAGTGCTGGACGGGGAGCTGACGGTCAAGCGCCTCCGCATCACCCGCACCGGAGTGGTGCTCCAGGCGGAGAACCCCAAGTACCAGGACATCCGCGTCCCTGCCCTGTCCGAGCTGACCATCTGGGGTGTTGCCACCCGGTGCCTGCACCATGTGTGACGCCTTTGGCCGGGAAGCCCCATGACTAGGCCTGTGATGATGCGGCAGATGCCGCAGATCGCCCACGTGGACGTCAACTGCTTCTATGCCTCCGCCGAGCGGGCGTTCGACCCCTCCTTGGAAGGGCGTCCGCTGGTAGTGCTGTCCAATAACGACGGCTGCGCTGTGACCCGTTCCCCCGAGGCGAAAGCCCTGGGCATCACCACCGGTGAACCCTGGTTCAAGCTCGCGCCGAGGGCCAAGGAGTGGGGCCTGGTGGCAAAGTCCAGCAACTACGAGCTGTATGGGGACATCAGCGCCCGTGTGATGGAGCTGCTGGGCAGGTACTCGGCCTGGCTGGAGGTTTACAGCATTGATGAGGCGTTCCTGGGCGTCAAGGGTGGACAGGAGGAACTGCTGGCCCTGGGCCGGAGGATGAAGGAGGCAGTCCGCCGGCACGTGGGCGTCCCGGTGTGCGTGGGCATCGCGCCCACCAAGACCCTGGCGAAGCTCTGCAACAAGTGGGCCAAAAACAATCCCGCTTTTGGCGGGGTCTGCCTGTGGGAGTCGGTCCCGGCTGATGTGCGCCAGGCGCTGATGGGCCGTTTGCCGGTGGATGAGGTCTGGGGCATCGCCGGGCGGCTCAGTAAGCGGTTGAACGTCTTGGGGATCTTCACGGTCATGGACCTGGTCCGGGCGGATCCCGTGATGATCCGCGACAAATTCTCCGTGGTGCTGATGCGCACCGTCCTGGAACTGCGCGGCACACCGTGCATCCCCATGGAGGAGGAACGGATTGGACGCGACCAGTTGATCTTCTCCCGGTCCTTCGCCACGCCTGTAACCACCGCCGCCGGCCTCCGCGAGGTCCTCAGCATCTACGGCCAGCAGGCGAGCGCCAGGCTCTCAAAGCACGGGTTGCAGGCGAAGGTCCTGACGGCATTCGCTGCCACTTCCCCCTTCAGGGACAACGAACAGGCCTATCCCTCTGTTTGCGTCTCACTGCCCATGCCCACGGCGGATCCGCTGCTGCTCACCAAGGCCGCGCACGCCCTGTTGCCGCAGATCCACGAAGGGCTGAAGTATGCCAAGGCGGGCCTGCTGCTCACCGACCTGCGGCCCACGGGAAACCAGCCGCCGCTGGAACCGTTCGAAAACCGGCATGAGGAGCGCGGCATCGGGCCACTGCTGGAGGACGTGAGCCGTCGCTTCGGGCGGGGTGCCATCGGGTTGGGGCATGCGGGCATCAGGTCCGGATTGGACTGGACCATGAAACGGGACATGCGCTCGCCCCGGTATACCACGCACTGGGACGAGCTCCCCTTGGTCAAAGCGGCCTGAAACGCAGTAGGTCCCGCCGCCGGCGTACTGCCAACGGCGGGACCCCGTTACTGCTGGACCTTCTGGTCCGGGCGGTTCTTGCCTAGACGCGCCGTCGGGCCGTCACGAAGTGGAAGATCAGGACGACTACTGCGACGACCAAAAGAATGTGGATAAGGCCCCCGCCGATGTTCGCGAGCAGTCCGAGAAGCCAGAGAACAGCGATGATAATGGCGATCCAAAGCAACATGAGAGTCTCCTTGACTAGTTTTTCAAAATCCCCATGCCGGGCACGTACCCACCAAAGCGGCTGATGAATCATGACCTCCCACGACGAATTTTGACCCCCCGCTACGCCGCGTTGAGATTTCGCGTCGCCCCGTGAACGCCTGCTACAGCGTTGATTGTGGGGCCGCCGGCCGCTCCGTAATCTCGTCTCAGCATCCGCCCCAGCAAAGGATTTCCCCATGGCAAGCGAGCAGGACAACAGTCCGCAGAACCAGCGCTCCACCCGCATCGTCGCGGGCCAATCCGTCAAACCCAAGCGGCCGGCAGGCCTGAAAATCGGAATCGCGGCAGCCGTCCTGGCGCTCATTGGCGGCGGTGCCGCCGTCGCCTCCTCCGTCAACAATGCGGCCCCGGCCGCAACTCAGGAGACTGCTCCGTCCGGCAATCCCGCCGCGGAGCTGAAGCTCGGCTACTTTGGCAACGTCACGCATGCGGCCGCCCTGGTGGGCGTCAGTAAAGGCTTCATCGCCGACGAACTCGGCAGCACGAGGCTCAGCACGCAGGTGTTCAATGCAGGCCCAGCAGCCATCGAGGCACTGAATGCCGGCGCGATCGACGCCACCTACATCGGGCCTAACCCGGCCATCAACTCGTTCGTCAAAAGCCAGGGCGAATCCATCAACATCATCGCCGGCGCTGCCGCGGGTGGCGCGCAGCTGGTGGTCAAGCCGGACATCAACTCCGCCGCTGACCTGAAGGGCAAGACCCTGGCGTCGCCGCAGCTTGGCGGCACGCAGGACGTGGCACTTCGCGCCTGGCTTGCGTCCCAGGAGTACAAGACGCACGTTGACGGCAGCGGCGACGTCGCGATCAACCCCACGGAGAACGCGCAGACCCTCAAGCTGTTCCAGGACGGAAAGCTCGACGGCGCGTGGTTGCCTGAGCCGTGGGCCTCACGTTTGGTGCTGACCGCCGGAGCCAAGGTGCTGGTGGACGAAAAGGACCTCTGGGACGGTTCGCTGTCCGGCAAGCCGGGTGAATTTCCCACCACCATCCTGATCGTGAACCGGAAGTTCGCCGCCGACCACCCGGACACCGTAAAGGCTCTCCTGAAGGGCCACGTGAAGTCGGTCGAGTGGCTTAACTCGGCATCCGCCGGCGAGAAGGCCACCGTCATCAACACCGCACTGAAGGAAGCCGCAGGGGCCGAGCTGAAGCCCGACGTCATCGACCGCTCGCTGAAGAACATTGTGTTCACGGTGGACCCGCTTGCCGGTACGTACCAGAAACTCCTGGCCAACGGCGTCACCGCGGGCACCACCAAGCAGGCCGACATCAACGGCATCTTTGACCTGCGGGCGCTCAACGGCGTCTCGAACGAGAAGACCTCCGCGGCGGGGCTGGGCAAGGACTAGTTGGCGCCCCCACCCCCATCGGTTGCTCCGTAGATGTCCTTTAGGGCGTCCACAACGGCATCTACGGAGCAATCGATTTCTCATGGGAGCCTTTTTGCGGAAATCCTTCGTATTTCCTGCGGTCCGGGTGGGAGGCCCGCCACTAGGCTGAGGGGGTTGCCCTGCGGCGGGCGGCCAAGGATTGGGGGACGCCGGTGCACGGTTTCGGGACAAACAGGGATTCGCTGTCGGATAAGTCAGGCGGCTTTCTCCCGCCGAACGTCCGGCGCTCCCCCAGCGGACGGATCCCCCAGTGGGCCATCGACGAGGCTCTTGGAAAGGCTGAGCCACCGGCACCTTGGCGCACTCCTGAACCTTCCCCGACTGGCCTGCGGAAGTTCGGGCACCGGCCCCGGAAGCAACAGCTCCGGCACAAGCGGTCGGTGCACTTCCGGACCGTGCTGGGGATCGCCGTCGTGGTCTGCCTGTACTTCACGCCGACGCTCTTTGACCGGGTGGTCCTTCCGGTCGCTGCACCCTACCTGCCGGGCGCGAAGGTTCCGCCGCCCGGCGTCGAGGCCGCCCCGTCGCCCCTGGGGACGCCGCCTCCGAGCACCGGCTCCACCGCGTTCGTGCTGCAGGAATCGCCCAAGGCGGGACAGACGTTGGTGGCTTACGATCCGTGCCGCCCCGTGCACTATGTTGTCCGGCCGGACAATGCCTTGCCGGGTGGGGATACCCTGATCAGCGAAGCGGTGGCAGCCGTTTCCCGCGCCTCCGGCCTGAAGTTTGTCTACGACGGAACCACTACGGAAGCGCCGGCAGACCAACGGCAGGCTTTCCAGCCTGACCGCTACGGAAAGCGCTGGGCACCGGTGCTGATCGCCTGGTCAACGCCCGCGGAAACCCCTGATCTCGCGGGGAACGTCGCAGGCCTCGGCGGCAGCGGCTACGCAGAAACACCCGGACAACCGCTGGTCCTCGCCGCCGGCCAGATCAGCCTGGACGCCCCCGACCTCGCCGGCATTTTGGCCAGCCGGCCGGATGGCGCCGCGGAAGTGCGGGCGATCATCATGCACGAGCTCGGACACGTGCTGGGCCTGGCCCACGTCAACGATCCAACCCAGCTCATGTATTCAGAGAACGAGGGCTTGCAGGACTTCGCAGCTGGGGACCGCGCGGGGCTTGCGCTGCTGGGAAGCGGCCCCTGCGTGCCGCAGCTCTAGGAGGGCTGCCCGCGGAGGAACCCCATCGGCTGCTCCCCACCGGCTCCCTCATCGTCCTTTTGAGCCTTTTAAAGGGCATCTACGGAGCAATCGATCTTGGTCAGGCCTCCTTCTCGGCCCCGTGCAGCTCAGCCCGGGTGGGCGGGTTGGCGCCCGGGCGGGAGACGGTGACGGCAGCGGCGCTGGCGGCATGCTCCAGGAGCTCGGCCAGGCCCTCAACCGGCAGGTCACGCAGGTCCTGCCGGTTCTGGGCTCCATCCAGCTCACGGTCCACCAGGCCGGACAGCAGCGCGGCCATAAATGAATCCCCGGCCCCCACGGTGTCGGCGACATCCACCTTCGGCGCGGGAACCGAGACTTCGCCGGCGCGGCACACGCCCCACGGCCCCTCCGCGCCGCGGGTCACCACCACCATTGCCGGGCCCTCTTCCCCGCCGAGGGCCAGCCACTTTCGCGCCGAATCCAGCACGTCCTCCCCCGGGTACAGCCAGGCCAGGTCCTCGTCGGACGCCTTCACCACATCGGAAAGCGTGACGAACTTTTCCGCCTGCCCCCGCGCATAGTCCACGTCGGTGATGATGCTGGGCCGGCAGTTGGGATCGAAGCTGATGGTGGCGGACGGGTGGGCGTATTCGACGGCGGCCAGCACCTCGCTGGCGCCCGGCTTGAGCATCGTGGCGATGGACCCGGTGTGCAGCAGTGTGGTGCCCTGCAGCATAAAGCCGAGCCGGTCCCCCACGCCGGGGAGCTCCCAGGCGAGGTCGAACGTGTAAGTGGCGGCGCCGTCGTCGTCAATCAATGCGGTGGCCACGCTGGTGGGCAGGTCATCCGGGGGCACCGGCAGCATCACCGAACTGGCGCGCAGGTGTGCCGCCACCGCGTCGCCGTAGGCATCCCGGCCGTAGCGGCCGATGAACTGCACCGGATGGTCCAGCCGGGCCAGGCCCACCGCGACGTTAAGCGGGCTGCCGCCCACATGGGCCTGGATTCCGGAGGCGCGCTGGACAACGTCTACAAGGCCTTCGCCGATCACTGTGAGCATGGTCATACTCTGCCAGAAAGAGGCCTCTGCCAGCAGTTCGTGTCAGCCCAGCAGCCTGCCCACCAGTTCCCGGGACGTCACATAGGCTTTCGCGGTGACGTCGATCAGGGCGAAATGGTCGCCCGGCACCATGACCAGTTCAGCCGGCATAGAGCCGCTGCGGCTGGCGTCCACGTACGTGGTTGACATGCTCAGCGGCACGTCCACATCGTCCGAGGTGTGGACAGCATAGACGGGCACGTCCAGGGGCAGCGCGGCCATGGGGTCTGCCACACGGTGCCGTCCGGGGAAGTCCGACGACGGCCCACCCAGCAGGTTGGCCACGGCTCCGTTGCTGAGGTTCAGGCGTTCGGCCTCGGCCAGGTTAAGGACGCCGGACTGGCTCACCACCCCGGTGAGGCGGACGCCGTCGTTCCCCACGTGAAGGTCAACCTCCGGCCCAAGCCCGCGCAGCCGGTCCCTCCCCGCGGCCCACACCGCCAGGTGGCCGCCCGCCGAGTGGCCCAGCGCCACTACGTTGCTGAGGTCGAGTGAGTGCGGTTCCGCGAGCGCGCGGAGCTTGTCGATGCCCGCCAGGATGTCCTGGAAAGTGCCCGGCCATCCCCCGCCGTTGCCGGCCCGCCGGTATTCAAGGTTCCAGGCGGCCAGGCCGTGGTCAGCCAGGTCCTGCGCCAGTGGCTCACCCAGTTCGGCCCCATACTGCGAGCGCCAGTAGCCGCCATGGATCACCACCACGACGCCCCGGTGTGTCCCGCCGGGTGGAAGGTCGGGGAGGAACAGTTCGCCCCACTGGCTGGAGTCCTGGCCGTAGTCATAGCGGTGGCGGTGCGTCACACTGGCCCACTTTAGCTGCTGCCATCGGCACGACTGCCGCGGCTTTCCGGGGGCAGGACCGCCGAAACCGGGCCAGAACGCACGGTGCGCGTTCTTCCGTTTAGCCGCGCAGCTTTGTGGGCACGATTCCTGACATGGAAAAACCTGAAGTGACCACCCAGGGGTCGACTGTGGAGGATTGGACGCGGGCGCTGGCAGAGTCCACAGGATCACCCGGCGGAGGGGCGGGCACGGGGCTGATGCTGGCGGTGGCGGCGTCGCTCACGTCGATGGTCGCAGGCTACAGCGGGAACGACGGCGGCGAACCGGACAGGATCCGTGAGCGCGCCCAGGCGCTGCGCCAGGAAGCCCTTCGCCTGGCAGACGACGATGCCTCCGCTTCCAAAGCGTTCGGCGCCGCCTTCCGGCTGGAACCCGGCGAGGAACGGGATGAAGCCATCCGGCGGGCTTCCGTGGAAGCTGCGGCCGCATCCGCTGTCCTTGGCGAGCGGGCCATCGAAGCCATCGACGATCTCGCCTGGCTGGCAACCAACGGGAACCGTGCGCTGGTGGCGGACGTCGTCGTCGCGTTCGGCGCCCTCCGCGCCGCGATGGCCGGGGCGCGCACCAACGTCAGCTTCGACCTCGGCTCGCTGCGGTCGGCCGGCACGGGCCTGGCACAGGTTCGGGAGCAACACCCTGACCTGTGGGCAGCCGTCGAGAAACTTAACGCCGCCATGGACCGGATTGACCAACTGACCACCGCCATTGATCACCGCGCCGCCCCTACCGATGCCATCTGACCCTGGCCGGACGGCATTTGGATTTGCCGTCTGACCTGTGCTTATGGTGGACAGCATTGCTTACCGAAGCGCACCTGTGGGGAGGGGTACCAAGTGAAGTCCAAGAGCAGTGCCTGGGCATTCCTCCGGCCCCTCCTGCTCGTCGTGGCGGCAACAGCAGCCTGGATTGCCCTGTCAGCTGTGGGCGCGTCCGCCGACTCCTCGCCATCCCACGATCTACTGCCGGGGGCTGTGCATTCTGCCGCCAACCTCACCCAGCAGGCAAAAGATGAGCTGGAACCGGCGCCGGCTGGGCTGGCCGGCGGACCAGCCACGGCCCCCGCTTCCACTGTTGCTTCACTTGTCCCGGCGTCCCTCCGCACGGCCGCGGAGGAGGTCACCGGCCTGACCGAGAATGTTGTGCAGTCCGTTCCGGCGGTCAGCGAGGTTGTGCCCGCGGGAGCGGTAGCGGCCGTGGCGGATCCTGCCGTGGGTGCTGTGGACGGGGCGGTGGGGGCTGTTGTTCCCTTGGCCGGTGCGGTCCTGGAACCCCTGGACCCGGTCCTTGAACCGGTGGTCAACGCTGTTGTCCTGCCCGTGGTTCCACCGGAAGCAGAGCCTCAGGCAGTCCTTCCCGTGACCACGGATGTCGGCGCGGCGCCTGTCCCGGAGCCCGCGCCTGGCCCTCCCCCAGTTGCCGAACTGCCCAAGACCACTCAGGGCGTGACGAATCCCGCGCAGTCCGGTGCTGTGTCGCAAAACCTCGGCGCGAAAAGCCGCCTGCAGATGAAGCTCGCAGCCGCAACGCCGGTGCTTTCCGAGGCCGGTCCGGACGACGCCCCGTTCCGCGCGCCGTCGGAAGTGCCGCCTGCCGTGCCCGGCGCGGCGATAGGCGGAAGCGGCCCATCCGGCGGTTACGGGCCGGCGGCTTCTGCCTGGATCACCGCACACCACTTCCCGGTTCCAGCGGTTGGGATGGCCGCCATTTTGGGCCAATCGCTTACCGCCACAGCCCCGGTGTCCTTCGACCCCGGCTCTTCTCCTGACTAGTTGAGGCCCCACCCGCGTCGCTTTAACGCGGGGAACGCGCCAATTCCCGGGCTAAGCAGTAGGCCCAATCCAACTTTCAGGAGAACTTCCCATGACGCATCGCAATATCCGCAGATACTTGCTCGCTACCGCTTTCGCAGGCTGCCTCGCGACCTTTGGCGGTGTCGCCGCCAACGCAGCCGCTGCGCCAATGTCAGCTGGCTACTCTTCCACTTCGGCGACGCTGGCCAACACGGGCATGAACACCGGCCTGTTGATAGTGGGCCTGCTGTTTCTTGCCTTCGGAGGACTGCTGGCGCTGGTCCTGGGGCGCAAGCGCCGCTGAGGCATCCGGGCCTGCCGCGGACCACCTTCGTGAGATTGCTAGGCGTGCGTTGAGCGGATGACCTTGGCGACGCTCTCCAGGTGTACCCGCATGGCGTCCGCGGCAGCATCGGGGTCATGGGCGCAGACTGCGTCGATGATCGCCAGATGCTGCGGCAGCGAAACGGCGGGGCAGCCTGACTGCCGGGCCAGCCGGAACTGGAAGCGCACGGCCTGCCCGCGGAGGCGGTGGATGGTTGCAGCGGCAGTTTGCTGCCCACTTAACTCAATCAGCCTGGCGTGCAGGGTCCGGTTGCCTTCAGAGTAGGAGTCACGGTCGCCGCGTTCCACGGCTTCCTGGACCGATACTGCGCGTACCCGGGCTCCGCGGTTTTGGACCCGCTCAACAAGTCCTTCCACAGTCAGCTCCGCCAGCGCGGCGCGGACCTTTCCCCTGCTGGCCACATACCAGGCGGCAAGATCCGCCTCCACGAGACGCTGGTCCGGCACCAGTTCCCCGCCCATGATGGCTGAGCGCAGAACGCTGACCAACTCCGCCGCGGTGAGAGAGCGGCCTTCCGCGACTTCAAGGGTGTCCATTCCCGGCGACCTCCCCTTCGTTTCCCATAACGCGATCAATGCTGGCTTCAGCTCTTCCAGAGAAGTCGGCCCTGGCCAGCAGAAGTCGATTGCCGACAAAAAGAGTAAACAGAAGTGTATAAGAAATTGTTGACAATCCTGAATGTAACTTGGTTCACTTGAGCGACGGCGCGGTTTGGAGTGCGCCCTCCCAGCCATTCACCAAAGGACTCGCCATGGATCACGCCATTCCTGCTGCAGGAGGCAACGCTATTCCGGCCCCGGACACCGAGCGGGGGCCTGCAGGCCCACGCCCTGGCACCGGGCAACTGGCCATTCCGTGTTGGTTCATGCGGGGCGGGACCTCCAAGGGCCCGTTCTTCCGCGCCACCGACCTGCCCGACGACGTCCGCGCCCGGGATGCTGTCCTGCTGGCAGCGATGGGCTCCCCGGATCCGCGGCAGATCGACGGATTGGGCGGGGCCCACCCCCTGACCAGCAAGGCCGGAATCGTCTCGGTCAGCGGGCGCGAGGGGGTGGACCTGGAGTTCCTGTTCGCGCAGCTCCAGCCCGATACCGACGTGGTGGACACCACACCCAATTGCGGGAACATGCTTGCCGCGGCTCTCCCCTTCGCGATCGAGTCAGGCCTTTTCACGCCCGACGGCGACACCACCACGGCGCGCGTCCTCACCCTCAACACCAACATGGTTGCCGAGATCACCGTCCAAACACCCGCCGGACCGGACGGCCGATATGTCGCCTATGCCGGCGACGCCAGGATCGACGGCGTCCCCGGCACCGCAGCCCCGGTGACCATCAACTTCCTGGACACCGCCGGCTCGGTCTGTGACTCGCTGCTGCCCACAGGGAACCTCCGCGACACCGTCGAGGTGCCAGGTGTGGGCCCAGTGGACGTGACCTGCATCGACAACGGGCAGCCCTTGGTGATCATCAACGCCGGCGACCTGGGCCGCACGGGCCAGGAATCCGCCGTCGACCTTAACAAGGACGCCGAACTCAAGGCCCGCCTCGAGGACCTCCGCCTGACCTGCGGAAAGCTGATGGGCCTGGGCGACGTGACCGACAAGAACTACCCGAAAATGACCCTCGTATCCCCACCCGCAGCAGGCGGTGCCATCAACACCCGCAGCTTCATTCCGCACGTCTGCCACGAATCCATCGGCGTCCTCGCCGCCGTCACCGCCGCCACGGCCGCCACCCTTGAAGGGACCGTGGCCCACGACGTCGCCGTCCTGCCGGAGGGGACAGAGGTGACCGTCTCGGTGGAGCACCCCAGCGGCGAATTCACCGTACAGCTCGGCCTGGACCCCTCCGACCCCACCCGCGTGGTGAAGTCCGCACTGATCCGTACCGCGCGGCTGATCATGGCAGGCAATGTCATGATCCCCGCACACCGCACCCCCGACCTGAAGCAGGGCATCTGATGATTATTGACATCCACGGCCACTACACCACCGCCCCGCCCGCGCTCGGGCAATGGCGGGACCGGCAGGTCGCCGCCCTGGACGATCCGTCCGTGGCGCCGTCCCGCGCAGACCTGAAGATTTCCGACGACGAGCTGCGGGAAAGCATCGAAGCGAACCAGCTGCGGCTGATGGATGAACGCGGCATTGACCTGACCGTCTTCTCCCCGCGGGCATCCTTCATGGCCCACCACGTGGGCTCCTTCGAAACCTCGGCGGAGTGGGCGGCCATCTGCAACGAACTCTGCCACCGCGTCAGCCGGCTCTACCCGGAGCGCTTCGTCCCCGCTGCCATGCTTCCCCAGTCCCCCGGCGTGGACCCCGCCACCTGCCTCCCCGAGCTGACCCGCTGCGTGGAGGAATACGGCGCCGTGGCCCTGAACCTTAACCCCGACCCGTCCGGCGGTCACTGGACCGCTCCCCCGTTGACGGACCGTTACTGGTACCCGATCTACGAGAAGATGACCGAATACGATATCCCGGCCATGGTCCACGTCAGCACCAGCATCAACCCGGCCTTCCACACCACCGGGGCGCACTACCTCAACGCCGACACCACCGCATTCATGCAGCTCATCCAGGGCGACCTCTTCACGGACTTCCCCACCCTGAAACTCGTCATCCCGCACGGCGGCGGGGCGGTGCCCTACCACTGGGGACGCTTCCGCGGCCTGGCCATGGCCCTGGGCAAACCCACCCTGGAAGAACACCTGCTGGACAACGTCTTCTTCGACACCTGCGTCTACCACCAGCCCGGCATCGACCTGCTCCTGGACGTCATCCCCACCCAGAACATCCTCTTCGCCTCCGAAATGATCGGCGCAGTCCGCGACATCGACCCCTGCACCGGCCACAACTTCGACGACACCCGCCGCTACATCGACGCGGCAGGCCTTGATGAAGCCGAACTCGGCGCCATCCAGGAACACAACGCCCGCACCGTTTACCCCCGCCTCAACACCCTGCTCAAGCAGCAGGGCCGCTAGCCCTCCCAGGAGCAAAAAATGCAGGAACTCGGCGTCGTCCACACCACCATCACGCGCGCGGACGAGAAAGACGTCAAAGCCCTCTCCGCGTTCGGTGTCAGCACCATCCACGAGGCCATGGGCCGGCTCGGTCTCATGCGCCCCTACATCCGCCCCGTCTACCCGGGTGCCACCATGTGCGGCACCGCCCTGACCGTCCTGCTCCAGCCCGGAGACAACTGGATGCTTCACGTTGCCGCCGAGCAGGTCAAGCCCGGAGACGTCGTCGTCGCAGCCTGCACCACCGAAAGCGAAGACGGCTACTTTGGTGACCTCCTGGCAACCTCCCTCAAGGCCCGGGGCGCGAAAGGACTAATCATCGACGGCGGCTGCCGCGACGTGGCCACCCTCCAGGACATGGACTTCCCCGTCTTCAGCCGCGCCATCAACTCCAAAGGCACTGTCAAAGCCACCCTCGGCTCCGTCAACATCCCCGTCGTCTGCGCCAACGCCCTGGTCAACCCCGGCGACGTAGTGATCGCCGACGTCGACGGCGTCGTGGTAGTCCCTGCCTCCCGCGCCGCCGAAGTGGCGGAAGCCGCACGCAAACGCGAGGACAACGAAGACGCCAAACGCCGGCGCTTCGCCAACGGAGAACTCGGCCTGGACATCTACAACATGCGCGGCCCCCTCGAAGCCGCGGGTCTTCGCTATGTCGACTGACTCCGCCGCGCCCGCAACGACGGACCAAACCTCCACCGGCCGAAGGAACCCCATGGACACCGTATTCACCAAGACCCCGGGCTGGCTGGACTGGTACAGCAACCCCTCCACGCCCCGCTTCAAACTTCCAGCGGGCGCGGTGGACGCCCACTGCCACGTCTTCGGCCCGGGCGCCGAGTTCCCGTTCGCACCCGAACGGAAGTACACCCCGTGCGACGCCGGCAAGGAACAGCTTTTCGCCCTGCGTGACCACCTGGGGGTAAGCAGGAATGTCATCGTGCAGGCCACCTGCCACGGCGCCGACAACAGCGCCATGGCGGACGCGGTCCAGGCCTCCGGGGGCAGGGCGCGCGGCGTGGCCACCGTACGCCCTGACATCAGTGACGCCGAACTGCAGCGGCTTGACGCCGCAGGCGTACGCGGCGTCCGGTTCAACTTCCTGAAACGCCTGGTCAACGCCGCACCGCAGGAAGAACTGGCAGAAATCGCGCGCAGGATTGCCCCTCTGGGCTGGCACGTCGTCATCTACTTCGAGGGCCAGGAACTCGAAGGCCTCGAAGGCTTCTTCGCCTCACTGCCCACGCCCCTGGTGGTGGATCACATGGGCCGCCCGGATGTCACTAAACCCGCAACCGGCCCGGAGTTCGGCCGCTTCCTGCGCTTCGTGGAGAACAATGACGTTTGGGTCAAGGTCAGCTGCCCCGAGCGCCTCACCGTTTCCGGCCCGCCGGCCCTGGACGGGGAGACGCAGCCCTACCGGGACGTCGTGGCATTCGGACGCACCGTGGTCGAGGAATTCCCCGACCGGGTGCTGTGGGGCACCGACTGGCCCCACCCGAACCTCACGGACCACATGCCCGACGACGGGCTGCTGGTGGACTACATTCCCCACGTTGCCACCACCGCCGGGCTGCAGCACAAGCTGCTGGTGGGCAACCCCATGAACCTTTACTGGCCCGGCGAAAAAGCCTAGCCGCCCGTCCTGAGCTTCCCCGATTATTGCCCCCAAGGATTCCAATGACGCATTCCAACGCCGCCAACCGCCTTGACCGGTTGCCCATCTCCAAATTCCACAAGATCGCCCTTGTGGCCGTCTCGTTCGCGTACTTCTTCGAATTCGCCGACATCAACAGCTTCGCCACCACGGTTCCGAAGCTGATCAAACTGTGGGGCGTCACCGTCAACCAGGTGGCCTACGTGACCTCCGCGTCGTTCGTGGGCATGTTCTTCGGTTCCCTCATCGCCAGCTGGATGGCAGACCGCTGGGGACGCAAGAACGCCCTGGTGATCACCACGCTCTGGTATGCGGCGTTCTCCCTCGTCGCGGCCTTCTCCTGGGACATCGTGTCCCTCGGCGTCTTCCGGGTTCTGACGTCGGCCGGGCTTTCCGCAATGACCGTGGTGGCAGTCATCTACGTCAACGAACTGTTCCCCGCAGCCAAGCGCGGCAAGTACCAGGCGTACGCGATCGTCATCGGCATCTGCGGCACGCCGGCCACCAACCTCATCGCCAGCCTCGTCGTTCCCCTGTCTGATTGGAGCTGGCGCCTGGTGTATGTGTGGGGCGCACTGGGCATCCTGTTCATCCTGTTTACCCGGCGCCTCAAGGAGTCCCCGCGCTGGTACGAAAACAAAGGCGACTACGCCAGAGCCGATGCCATCCTGAACGATATTGAGGCGATGGTGAGTGCGGAGAAGGGTGCACTCCCCGAGCCCGCGGCGCCTGTTGAAACCCCCAAGGCCACCAAGGCACCCCTGACGCTCCTGCTGCAGAAGAAGTACCTCGCGCCCACCATCCTGCTGACCATCCTCTGGGTCACCCAGACCATCGGCTTCTTCGGGTACTCCAGCTGGGCTCCCACCCTCCTGGCCAAGGAAGGCTTCAGCGTGGAGAACTCCATCTTCTACGTGGCGCTGACCACCGTTGGTGCTCCCCTGGGCTCCTACCTCGCCTCCCTGGTCACCGACCGTTTCGAGCGGAAGTGGTGCCTGGTAGTCTTCGGCAGCACCATCGCGGTCTGCGGCCTGCTCTACGGGCTCACGTTCAACCCCGTCCTGATCGTCCTGTTCGGCTTCCTGGTCAACCTGTTCGAACGCGGCTACACCGCCCTGGCCTACGCCTACTCCCCGGAACTGTTTGACACCACGGGACGCTCGATGGGAACGGGTGTCTCCTACGGCCTGGGACGGCTCTCCAACGCCGCCGGTCCGCTGATCATCGCAGCTCTCTACAACGGCAGCGGCTACCAGAGCGTCTTCTTCTTCATCGCAGGCACCTGGATGTTCGGTGCAGTGGCGCTGGCTCTCTTCGGTCCCGCCACCCGGAAGGCCAGGCTGTTCGCCCCCGCAGGGGCGAACCCCGCAGCGGGTCCTTTGGACGGCACAACCGCCGTCAGCGTACGCAACGGCGATCGACAGGAGTAGGACACGTGACGGGATCCTCGCGGCGTTGATCCCGCATAGAAAGAGCCCGGCGCCGGGTAACGGCGCCGGGCTCTTTCCCGTCAAGAACCCCGTCAGGGGTTGACACTCATCCACTTATGTCTAATGCTTAAACGAAAGTTTGTGCAGTGGCGCACACTCGATCGGAGCATTCAATGAACGACCCGAAATTCCGGACCCCGCAAGGGGCCGTTTCCCGTAGAAACCTCTTGCTGGCCGGACTAGGAACGGCCATGTCAGCCCCCTTCCTCGCATCCTGCGCGGGCTTTGACACCAGCGGTGCATCAGCCGGCCAAGGAACCGTGGGCTTCCTCTCCACCCAGTTCACTCCGGTGGAAGAAAAACAAAAGTACGAGGCAGTACTCAAGAAATTTGCGAAGGTCCCCACCGCGTACAACTCGGTGGACCCTGGTGTTTTCGCATCCACAGTGACCTCCCAGGCGAGCGCCGGGAATGTGAAAACCTCACTCCTTGGTGGGCTCCACGGTGAGCTCGCCCCGCTGGCCGACTCGCTTGAGGACGTCGACGGCCTCCTCAGGGATCTGTCCGGGCGCGGATTCACCAAGGAAATGCTTGAGCTGACCAAGGTGGGCGGTTCCACCTCGCGCTATGTCCCTTGGATGCAGGCAACCTACGTAGTTGCCGTAAACAAAAAGGCCCTGGAGTGGCTGCCCGCGGGCGTGGACGTCAACGACCTGACCTACGAGGGTTACCTCGCATGGGCCAAAGCCGCCAAACAGGGAGCGGGCCGTCCCGTCTTCGGGATGCCGGCGGGACCAAAGGGCCTGCACCACCGCTTCTACCAGGGTTTCCTGCTGCCCAGCTTCACCGGCGGGCAGATCACCACGTTTAGAAACCAGGATGCCGTAGCCGCCTGGGATTACATGCAGGAACTGTGGTCCGCGATGGCGCCGGCTTCCACTAACTATGACTACATGCAGGAGCCCCTGGCGCGGGGCGAGGTGCTGGTGGCCTGGGACCATGTGGCCCGCCTGGTCAATGCCCCCGCCGACAAGCCTGACGACTGGCTCATGGTCCCCGCACCCCGTGGCCCCAAGGGCCGCGGCTACATGCTGATCATCGCCGGGATGGCCCTGCCGAAAAACGGCAAGGACCGTGACCTTGCGGAAAAGGCCATCCGCGCCCTGACCGAACCTGCATCCCAGATCGAAACCCTCCGCAGCAACGCCTTCTTCCCGGTGGTCCAGACGGAACTTCCCTCCGACCTGACGGGCGCCATTGCGCTCGAAGCTGCCGCTGTCCGCCGGCAGCAACGGTCTGCCGGTGCACTCCTGGCGCTTCCCCCGGTGGGCCTCGGAGCCAAGGAAGGCGAAGTGTCGCAGATCTTCAAAAACTGCTTCCAGCAGATCTGCCTGGAAACCCGCCCCGTCCAGCAGGTCCTCGATACCCAGGCGACACAGCTGAACACCATCCTGAAGGGCCTGAACGTTCCCTGCTGGGCCCCCGATCCGATTTCCACCAAGTGCGAGGTAGCGTAATGGCAGTAGAGGCACCCCCCACACCCGCTGCAACCGCGGCGCCGCCACGTCGGCGCCGGATACCGCCGGCCGTCCTGCTGATAGCCCCTTCCGTTGTCTTCATGGCGCTGCTGCTGGGATGGCCTGTGGTCCAGGGCGTCCTGCAGGCCTTCAAGAATGACCAGGGCTTCACCCTTGAGTTCATCAACCGCATGGTTCAGGATCCATACTTCTGGCCGGCGGTACGCAACACGCTGCTGCTGATCGTGGTGATGATTCCGCTGCAGTTCGCCCTGGCCATCGCCATGGCCCTGATGCTCCGCAGCAACCCGCGGCTGCACAAAGTGCACTTCTTTGTCTGGGCCATTCCGCTGGCACTCAGCGACCTTGCCGCCGGCCTGGTGTGGCTCGCCATCTTCAACGACCGCGGATACCTGAACTCGGTTCTTTCGTGGTTCGGGCTGCAGGGCACCTCCTGGCTGGCCTACGACAACCAAACCAGCATGTTCATCTGCGTCCTGGTTGCGGAACTGTGGCGCGCCACGTCCCTGGTGCTGATCATCGTGGTGGCTGGACTACAGGGCATCCCCAAGGATTACGACGAGGCTGCGCAGGTGTTTGGCGCCTCTTTCTGGCAGCGCCTGCGGCACGTGACATTGCCGCTGCTCAAGCCCAGCCTCCAAGTGGCACTGATCCTGCGGACCATCCTTGCCTTCCAGACCTTCGCAGTGGCCCAGGCCCTCACCGGCCAGAACTTCCCGCTGGTGGTCGGCGAGACGTACCGCTGGTACACCGGGCTGCAGAACCCCAATGTCGCTGCGGCACTGGCACTGGTCATCCTGGTCGTGTCCATGCTGACGTCGATCTTCTACCTGCGGGCTCTCCGCGACAAGAACCAGGGAGGGCTCCGATGAGCACCACTGTGGACACCACGCCCATCGCGCGTCGAAAGCGGAACCGGATCCTGCTGCAGGCGGCCTGCATCGCCGTCTCGCTCTTCATGCTGATCCCCATCTACCTGATCTCGCTTGCCGCGCTTTCCAGCCGTGAATCGCTCAATGAGTTTCCGCTGTCGCTGCTTCCCACCAATTTCTCGGTGGAAACACTCAACGCGTTCCTCGGCTCGACGGGCATCTTCGGGGCGCTGGGCAACTCGCTGATCGTCGGTGCGGGCACCCTCCTGCTGTCCGCCCTCATCGGCGTTCCCGCGGGATATGCGCTGGCCAGGTTCACTTTTCCCGGCAAGGACCCGTACCAGCTGTTCCTGCTCTTCACCCGCGCCCTGCCCATCGTGGTGCTGTCCGTACCCCTGGCAAGGCTTTTCCTCACGGTGGACATCTATGACACCACCTATGCGGTGATTCTGCTCCACACGGCCCTGGCACTGCCCACCACCATCCTCATCTCGGCCAGCGTCTTCCTGAGCGTCCCCGTTGATGTGGAGGAAGCGGCCCGGCTCTTCGGCTGCTCGCCCCTGGGGGCCTTCACCAGGGTGGTGCTGCCCATGGCACTGCCGGGCCTCGCCGCGGCGTCGATCTTCACCTTCGTCATGTCCTGGAACGAAGTGCTGGGCGCCTCCATCCTCACGCTTGACCACCGAACCCTCCCGGCCCAGGTCCTGAGCTCACTGTCCGACTCCCCACTGGCGTACAGGTTCGCCGGCGGTTTCGCCCTGGTCATTCCGTCGATCATCTTCATCGCCCTGATGCGCCGCTACCTCACCAACATGTGGGGCTCAACCATCCGCTAGGTCCGCAGGCCTGCCAACTCTCTTTCGAAGGAGCCCATCGTGGCTGACATCCAGATCTCCAACCTCGTCAAGACTTATCCGGGCGGATCCGAACGCGCAACGGATGATGTATCCCTCTCCATCCGTGACGGCGAATTCACCGTCCTCCTCGGACCTTCCGGCTGCGGAAAGACCACCCTGCTGCGGATGATCGCGGGACTTGAACTGCCGGACTCCGGTTCCATTTCCATCGGCGGCCGCGACGTCACGTACCTGCCGCCGAACAAGCGGAACCTCTCGATGGTGTTCCAGTCCTACGCCGTCTTCCCCCACCGGAAGGTCCGCTACAACATCGGATTCGGGCTGAAGATGGCCAAAGTGCCGGCCGATGAAATTGAACGCAAAGTGCAATGGGCGGCCGATCTCCTCCAGCTGGGCCCCTACCTCGACCGCCTTCCCGCGAACCTCTCCGGCGGCCAGCGGCAGAGGGTCGCCGTGGCCAGGGCCATCGTCATGGACGCCGACGTCCTGCTGATGGATGAACCGCTCTCCAACCTTGATGCCCTGCTGCGCCTGACCTTCCGGTCCGAGCTGAAAAAGATCGTCCAGGACCTTGGCACCACCACTGTCTACGTCACGCACGACCAAAGCGAGGCGCTTTCCTTGGGAGACCAGGTGGCCGTAATGCGGAAGGGCCGGATCGCGCAGCTGGGCGACCCGCTGGACGTCTACGATGCCCCCGCCGACCGGTTCGTGGGCGGCTTCATCGGCTCCCCGCCGATGAACTTCCTGGACGCAGCAGTCAGTCACGACGGCGGCACGCTGGTTCTGGGTGAACAGCAGCTTATGGCCCCCTCCATCCTGCGTTCCTTCGCAGGCAAGGATGTCCTCCTCGGGGTCCGCGCCGAGAACGTGACGGTCAACAGCACCCGCTCTTCGGGCGATGTAGCGGCCACGGTCCTGGTGGTGGAACCCATGGGCTCCACCACGCTGCTCACCGTTGAAGTGGAC
The DNA here is from genome assembly GCF_057073715.1 of Arthrobacter sp. E1SS-5. Taxonomy (NCBI): domain Bacteria; kingdom Bacillati; phylum Actinomycetota; class Actinomycetes; order Micrococcales; family Micrococcaceae; genus Arthrobacter; species Arthrobacter sp. E1SS-5. The sequence continues at coordinate 131,029 of NZ_CP172703.1, read as the reverse complement.
GGGCACACCCTCAAGGTGCAGGCGCCGCCCACCTTCAAGACGGCACCCCACCGGACTGTCTGGCTGGGCTTTGCCCCCAACACCATGCGCGTCTACGACCGCGAAACGTCAATGGCACTGGAGGCCTCATGAACCCGACACAATCCCCGTCCATGGAAGAACTGCACTCCGCAGCCGTTGAGGTCCTCAAGATCAACGACCTCGGCTCCATGACCAGCGCCGCCCCGAACCTGTACCCCCATATGTGGAGCTGGGACGCGGCTTTCGTGGCCATCGGGCTTGCACGCACCAGTGTTCCCCGGGCTGTCACTGAACTGCGGAGCCTCCTCAAGGCACAGTGGTCCACAGGCATGATTCCGCACATCGTGTTCAGCGACAACGACACCGGGTACTTCCCGGGCTTCGACCGGTGGGGCACCGAAGGCGCGGCGGCCCGGCCGGAAGGAATCAAAAGCAGCGGCATCTGCCAGCCGCCCGTCCACGCTATCGCGCTGCGCCACATCGTTGACCGGGGACGGGAGAACGGCGGTACGGACCAGGAGGTGGCCGAGGCGTTCCTGGCGGAGTCCTTTGATGGGTGGCTGGCCTGGCACCGGTGGCTGGCGACAGTCCGCGACCCCGACGGCGTGGGGCTCGTTGAAATCCATCATGGCTGGGAATCTGGTTTCGACAACTCACCGCGCTGGGATGGCCCCTACTCCAGGATCGTCCCCGGAACCGTGCCCCCGTTCACCCGCCGCGACGTCCTGCACGTGGCCGATGCCAGCGAACGGCCGGATGATACCGAATACACGAAGTATCTGTGGCTGGTGCAGCAGATGGCCGAGGTCGGGTTCGATGACGCAGCCGTGCAGGAAGCGGTGGACTTCCGTGTCAGGGACGTCTTTTTCTCCGCAATCCTGGCTGCGTCCAGCGACGTCCTTGCCGGCCTTGCCGATGAGCTCGGCCGGGAAAACGAGGCGGGCGAACTGCGCGGCATCGCTGCCCGGTTCCGTGATGGTGTCGCCTCGACGGTGGACCGGGAAACCGGGCTGGCGCGGGACTACGACGTCCTGGCCCGGGAGTGGATCGGCACCGAGACCGTTTCCGGCTTCGCCCCGCTCGTGGCAGGTGGTGACCCTGCGCTTTTGGCAGCCCAGCGGAAACTCCTCCGTGGAGCGCGGTGGATGGGGTTCCCGGGCCTGCGCTTCCCGCTGCCACCCTCCACTTCCCCAGCCAGTGATGCCTTCCGGCCGCGCACGTACTGGCGCGGCCCGGTGTGGCCCTTCCTCAACCTGCTCCTTGGCTGGGCCTGCGCCCGCGATGGTGAAGCCGGACTCTTCGGGACGCTGAGGTCAGCGTCCCTCGAACAGCTTTCCGACCTGCAATTCGGCGAGTACTACGAGCCGTTTACCGGAGAGCCCCTTGGAAGCCTCGCCCAGGCATGGACCGCGGCTGCGGCGCTGGAATGGCTGGGATCGCATCAGGGGACCGCTAAGGGCAAGTAGGCTGGGGAACCGGGAAAGGGGGCCGGAAGTGACGGTTGAAAGAGTGCCGGCGGGACTGGTGGGGGCGACGTCGCACGGGAACCTGCTGGAACTCATCCGTGCCGCGGACGGCCTGTCCCGTCAGCAACTGCTGTCCACAACCGGCATGTCGCGTGCCACCCTGTATGAACGGCTGGACACGCTCACCCGGCGCGGCTACATCTACGAGGCCGAGCCCCTGGGTTCCACCGGCGGGCGTCCGTCGCGGAAAATCCGCTTCGAGGACAGGGGCAGGGTGGTCCTGGCAATCACACTCGGCCAGACACACGGAACGGTGAGCATTGCCGATACCGCGGGAAGGCAGGTCCGTTCCTCCACAATGGCCCTCGATGTCAGCGATCCGGCGGAATCAGTGCTGGGTCCGTTGATTCGGGAGGGGCAAGCGCTGCTGGCCGAGGGGAAGAACGAGACCTTGCTCGGCATCGGTGTCAGCCTTCCGGCTCCCGTGGAGGCCGGCAGCGGGCACGTCCGGCACCCCACCACCCTCCCTGGCTGGGCGGAGGACTCCGTGGTGCGGGCGGTCAACGCAGCCTGGGACCTGCCCCTCGTCGTCGAAAACGATGCCAGGGCGGCCGGCTTGGGCGAGCGCAGGAGCGATACCGAAACTGTGGTCTACGTGAAAGTGGGCACCGGCATTGGCTGCGGCATCGTGGTGGAAGGCTCTATCCTGCGGGGCGCCCACGGTGCGGCAGGCGACATCGGGCATATCCGCATGACCCCGGACGGGCCGCTGTGCCGGTGCGGCCGCCGCGGCTGCCTCGCAGCCTACAGTTCCGGCAGGGCACTGGGTGAGAAGCTCAGCGGCCAAGGCTACACAAACATGGCGAACATCCGTGCCGCCGCCGCTGCCGGCGACCCGGACGTGCTCCGCGCCGTTGGGTCGGCAGCCGAAGTGCTGGGCAGCGCCCTGGCCGCCACGGTCACAACGCTTAACCCCGACCGGCTGGTCCTGGGAGGTGACCTGGGCTCCCTGGGCTTTTTCGCAGAGCAGGTGGGAGAGCGGGTCCTCGCCGATGTGGTGGAACGGATCGGCGAAGGGCTGGTGGTGGAAACCGGGCATCCGGAAGACCAGGCTGCCTGTTCCGGGCTGGCTACCCTGGTGATGCGGAAGATTTTCGCCCCGGCCGCTGTGGATCAGGTGTTTACGCAGGAAGCTGTTCGCATCGCATCCAGCGGCACCGGGCGATAAGGCGTTAAGAGGGAAATACACCAACCAGGGAGGTTCCCGCATGGCACGCGTCTTCATCACCGGATCCACGGACGGCCTGGGCCGGGCAGCGGCAGCGTCCCTGCTGCAGGACGGCCACGAGGTGATCGTCCATGCGCGGTCATCCCAGCGGCTCGCCGCGGTTCAGCACCTGCTGGACCGCGGGGCCCAGTGCGTCGTCGGGGACCTGGCGGTGGAGGAGGACGTCCGGAAGATCGCCGACCAAGTCAACGGGATCGGCGGCATCGACGCCGTCATCCATAACGCCGGGGTGCTGAACGGTGCGTCGCTGTTACCCGTGAATGTGGTGGCACCGTACCTGCTGACCGCCCTCGTTCCCGGCCCGCGCCGGCTCGTCTACCTGAGCAGCGGCATGCACCGCGGCGGCGACACCGCCTTGGACGGCCTGGACTGGGCAGGGCGCACGACGACGGCCTCCTACTCCACCACCAAGCTGCAGGTCACTGCGCTGTCGGCAGCCGTGGCCCGGCTTTTCCCGAACGTCGCCAGTAACGCGGTGGACCCCGGCTGGGTGCCCACCCGGATGGGCGGGCGGTCGGCCCCGGACAGCCTGGAACTGGGCCACCGCACGCAGGAATGGCTTGCCACCAGCGACGACCCGGCGGCCCTGGCCAGCGGCGGCTACTGGTACCACCAGCGCCGGCAGACCCCGCACCCCGCAGCGAACGACCCCAAGTTCCAGGACGCCCTGCTCGCGCAGCTCGCGGAGCACACCGGGGTCACCCTGGAAGCGCGGGGCTAACCCTCATCGATTGCTGAGTACTTGTCGTTCTCGAGCGTGAAAACGACAAATAGTCAGCAATCGATGGGGTTAGGGCGTGCGGAGGCGGCGTTCGACGTCGGCCGCTTCCGGATACGCCGCCTGGGTGCCTTTGCGGGTGGTCGCCAAAGCTGCGGCAACAGAGGCGAACGCGGCGGCATCGGCAAGCCCGTCCCCAGCCGCGAGCCGGACGGCAACAGCCCCGGTGAAGGCATCGCCGGCTCCGGTAGTGTCCACGGCGTGCACAGTTGTGGGTTGGACAAAAGTCACCCGGGAGCCAGCCGAAGCCAGCGAGTCCAGCACCACCGAACCCTTCGCACCCAGCGTCACCAGGACCTGGTGGATCCCCCGCTCAGAGAACCGGGACCGCACCGCATCCCACTCAGAGGCAGCAGCACCGGCACCGGGAACCGAAGAACCCAGGAACAGCGCGGCCTCGTGCGCGTTGACCAGCAGGACGTCGGTCAACCCGGCCAGGCCTGACGGAATCTCCGCATATGGCGAGAGGTTCAGCAAAACCGTCGCGCCGGCGTCGTGCCCTGCCTGTGCCGCGGCCAGTACCGTGTCCATGCCGACCTCCAGGCAGAGGCTCACCACGGCCGCCCCCTCCAGGGCATCGGCCGCGCCGGCCACGTCGGCCGGAGACAGCGTTCCGTTGGCGCCGGCCGAGATGATGATGTTGTTCTCGCCGCGGGCGTCCACGGCAATGACGGCGACACCGGTGGGCTCGCTGGACGTGCGCACGTGGCTGACGTCCACCCCTGCCCCGGCCACCGAAGCCTCGAGCATGTTGCCGTTGGCGTCCTCTCCCACGGCGCCCACCAGGCTGACATGGCCGCCCAGCCGGGCCGCTGCCACGGCCTGGTTGGCGCTCTTGCCGCCCGGATTCACGGCGAACCCGTTGCCCTGGACGGTTTCGCCAGGCTGCGGAAGCCGTTCGCAGTAGATGGTGAGGTCGGCGTTCAGGGACCCGACGACGACGATCCGGCCAGCGCTGGAAGTCGCGGCACTCATGCGGCTACCTCGGCTTCAACCGGCTTGGGAATCAGCAGCGACGCAGCGAATGCGGCCACGGTCAGGGCCAGGCCGACCACCACGACGGTCAGGTACGACGCCGTCGCATCGCCCAGTGCCGACGTCGCTACCAGCACGGCCGGCAGGATCAGGAAGCTCAGGCCCGCGCCCAGGTTGAAGGCGCCGGCGTTCATGCCGGGGAGGAAGCCGGGGTTGCCGGCGGGCGAGAGGACAACGCCGAGTCCGTTGAGCATGATGTTGACCGTACCGGCGTACATGATGCCCAGCAAGACCGTACCGGCGATCATCATCGGCAGGCTGTGCAGGCCCAGGAACGCGATGACGGCGAGCGCTGCGATGCTGCCAAGCAGGCCGATGCGCAGCACCTTGGTGTAGCCGAGGACCGGCGCCAGCTTCCCGCTCAGCGGTCCCACCACCCAGCCCAGCAGGGCGTACGGGGTAAGGATGATCAGCGACATCTCGGTTGGTCCGACTCCGAAGCCCGGCGAGGCAGCCTGCACGAAGGCGGGCACGATGCCATTGATGACGGCGAAGATTCCGGTCATGGTCAGGGTGGTGGTCAGCAGCGGCGCCCAGGTGGCGCGCTGGCGGAGGTGCACCGTTTCCACCATGGGCTGCGCAGCCCGCTGTTCGGTGCGCCAGAAGGCGAAGAACGCGACGGCGGATACCAGCACCAGCGCCAGGCTCAGGACCAGCACACTTGGGTTAAATCCGGCCACCAGCTTGGCCGCCTCGTTAAGGGCGGTCAGCAGGGCGCCGACGGCAACCACGATGAAGAAGACACCCAGCCAGTCCATGCGGGTTCCGGCGGCAGGCTTGCTCTCGCTGGCGAGGAACATGATGAGGGCTGTCGCGGCGGCGGCCAGCACCACCATGAGCCAGAAGATGCTGCGGAAGCCGTAGTGCTCTGCGAAGTAGCCGCCCACGAAGGAGTCCACACCGGCCACGCCACCGTTAACAGCCGTGATGAGTCCCATCAGCGTGCCGTACTTGCGCGGGTTGCTGACGGCGGAGCGCAGCATGATCAGGCAGAGCGGGACGGTGGGGCCGCTGACGCCCTGGATGATGCGGCCCACGAAGAGCCAGGTGATGTCCGGGGCGAGCGCCGCGATGACGGAGCCCACGGCCATGAGCACCATCATGCCCACCAGGACCCTCTTGCGGCCCACGATGTCGCTCAGCCGCGGCAGGAACAGGGAGAACAGGGCGGCGGCGGTGAAGAACCAGGTCTGCGAGAGGCCGATCAGGGCCTGGTCCGCCTTGAGTTCCTCGCCCATGGTCACCAGGGCGGGGCTGAGCATGGAGGCGTTGAGCTGGAACGCCACGCAGGCGGCCAGCAGGGCGGTCATGAGGGCGGCGACGTTGCCGCGGCCGGTCTTGGTTTCAGTCAGGGTTGCGGTCGTCATTTACTTGACCCCTCCGGCGGTGAGCTGGGCACTGCCCGGGCGTACGACGCCGGACGCGCCGCCCTGGGTGCGGTCTGCACCTTGGTGCCTGCCGGCGTCGTCCGTGTTGGCGTTGGCGCCCGGCTCGCCGATGCGGACCAGCGCGTCGGTGACCAAGTCCCAGAACCGTGCGTGGTCCAGGTCCACGGCCACGCTGGTGTGGCAGTCGGCCGGCGCGGGGGCACGGAAGTCCGCCACGGTCATGCCCAGGGTGAGGGTGCCCTGGAGTTCGATGTTCACGGGCACCTTGCGGGTGCTGACGATGCTGGGGTCGATCACGTACGCGACGGCGCAGGGATCGTGGACCGGCGGGTAGTCGAAGCCCTGGGCGTCCTTGTAGGTGTGGGCGAAGAAGTCCATGAGCTCGGTGACGAACTTGGCCGGCTTGGTGCCGATGGCGGCGATTTTCTCCACCACGTCCGGGGTGGCCAGCGCCTGGTGGGTGAGGTCCAGGCCGACCATCACCACGGGCCACTTCTCGTTGAAGACGATGTGCGCGGCCTCGGGGTCGATGATGATGTTGAACTCGGCCACGGCGCTCCAGTTGCCCACGTGGTAGCCACCGCCCATGAGGACCACTTCCTTGACGCGCTCCACGATGCGCGGTTCCTTGCGCGCGGCCATGGCGATGTTGGTCAGGCCGGCAGTGGGGACAAGCGTGACGGTGCCGGGCTCGTGCGCCATGACGGTGTCGATGATGAGGTCGACGGCGTGCCGCGGGTCAAGCTCGATGGTGGACTCGGGCAGGGCCGGGCCGTCCATGCCGGAGTCGCCGTGGATGTCCGGCGCGGTTTCGATGCTGCGGACCAGCGGGCGGGGGCAGCCGGCGGCGAAGGGGACGCCGGTGATGCCGGCAATGGTGCCGACAGCCAGGGCGTTGCGGGTGACTTTTTCGAGGGTCTGGTTGCCCACCACCGTGGTGACGGCCAGCAGTTCGATGGTGGGGTTGCCGTGCGCGAGCAGGAGGGCGACGGCGTCATCGTGGCCGGGGTCGCAGTCCAGGATGATCTTCCTGGGCTCTTGCTGGTTCGCTTGCGGATTTGGTTCCACGATGGTTCTCCACGTCATTGGGGCCTGCCTTGCGGCAGGGGGTTTCTGTCTTCCGGGAGCGATCATGGCAGGATTCTGTGGTCTACGTCAAACGCTTGACGTGCGGCTGGCATCATCGCACGTCAAACGCTTGATGTACTGCGGCCCATGGGGACACGTGGAGGCGGGCTAGGATCGGAGTATGAGTTCCGGGGAACAGGTGCAGCAGCGGGCGCGGCCGCGGCGGGTGACAGCGGCAATGGTCGCAGCACGGGCCGGGGTTTCGGTGGCAACGGTTTCCCTCGTAGCCAACGGCAAGACGGCGGGCCGCGTCTCCGAGGACAACATTTCCCGTGTGCGGGATGCGATCGCCGAGCTGGGCTACGTGGTGGACGGGATCGGCAGCTCGCTGGCCAAAGGCGTCAGCTCCATCGTGATCCTGGTGGCACCGGACATCTCCAACCCGTTCTTCGCCAAGGTGATCGGCGGGGTACGCGAATCCCTGGGACCCCGTTACCAGCTCCTGCTCTCGGTCACGGACTCCGGCGAATTTCCCAAGGCCGACGACGTCCGGAAGCTGATGTCCCTGCGTCCCGCCGGGCTCTTGGTGGACGCGCCGAACGCGGGCTTCCTGGCCGACCTCTCGGTGGCGGGGCCGCTGGTCCTGCTGGACGCGCCCGGCCTGGAATCGGTCGCGCCGGCCGTCAATCTCGACATCGCCCAGGGTGCACGGGAGCTGGCCGCACACCTGGCCGACGCGGGCCACCGGCGCCTTGCCTACCTGGATAGCGTCACCGGCACCGAAACCTTCACCATCCGCCGGGAGGCGTTCCTGGCCGAGGCCGCCGCGCGGGGCATGTCGGTGGACGCGGACCACATGCCCGCCACCACCATCGACGTCGGTGAGGCCGCGGCCGCCTTCGCCGCAGCATGGCCGGACTGGCAGCGCGAGGGGGTGACCGCCGTCGTCTGCGCCACCGATACGCACGCCTATGGGGTGCTGCAGGAAGCACGCGTGGCCGGAGTGGGGATCCCGCAGGAGCTGGCGGTCGCCGGGTTCGACGACCTGCCGTACTCCGCCACCAGCAGCCCGGGCCTGACAAGCGTCCACCTGCCGGCGGCGCTGCTGGGCCTTAAAGCCGGGGAGCAGCTGCGCCGGCTGATGGAGGGCCAGGCTCTGGAGCAGGAGGAACTGACGCTGGAGAGCTCCTTGGTGGTGCGCGGGTCCACGTCTCCTGCCGAAACGTAAGGATTCCCAAAGGCTCCGTGTCGGACCCCGGCCGTAAGCTGGGGTTATGCCGAGTAACTGGGAAAGCCTGGACGCGCCGCTGCGCGAGTCCGTGCAGCACAACGTGGAGATCTACGAGCGCGTCCGGCCTGCCCTGAAGCTTGTCACCCGCGATGTCCTGCTGACCCTGCGGGGCATGCTGAAGGACAGCGAAGTCACGCCGCTGTTCGTCACCGGACGCACCAAGACGGTGGAGTCCTTCAAGGAGAAGATTTCCCGCACCGAGGAACCGCTGGAACCGGGCGGGCGGCGGCTGCTGAAGTTCCCGGACCCGTTCCGCACCCTGAATGACATGGTGGGCATCCGCGTCATCACCAAGCTGCCGGCGGAGAACGCGGCGGTGGCCAACATCATCAAGCGGCAGCGCCAGGTGTTCGATTGCCGCGGCGACCGTGAGAAGGACATCGGCTCCATCGAGTCGGGCACCTACGGCTACTCCAGCCGGCACCTGATCCTGCGGAGCATCCAGAATGAGGCCGTCAAGGAGTACCAGCAGGTTTTCAACCCGGACGTACAGCCCAACGGCAGCTACTTTTTCGAGTGCCAGATCCGCACCATCTTTGCCCATGCGTGGAGCGAGATCGAGCACGACATCCGGTTCAAGGCCGAGGATCCGCGGGCCTGGACACCGCATTTCGACCGCCAGTTCACGGCCACGGCCGCCATGCTGGAGACGGTGGAGACGGCCTTCGCCGACCTGCACGAAAGCTATGAGCAGGTCCGCAGCTACTGGGATATGGAGGGCGAGGGGGCGGCGCCGCTTACGCCCAACCGGATCCGGGACGTCTGGCGCACCCTGCTCCCCCACGTGGACCGCAAGGTGGACGACGACTGGGGCTGGGCCGCGGAACTACTTGCCGCGCACGGGCTCAACCAGACAATGCAGCTGGCCGGGCTGCTGAACGCCAACCGCATCACCGAGGTCCGCAAGGCCCTGGACCACCGGTACTCCCCCGGCCCCGACCGCCTCCTGGATGACCTCCTGCTGTGGCAGTACGGCACCAGTCACGTGGACCTCACTGCAGAAGCGCCCGACGTCGTCCCGCACCCCCGGCGTGACAGCCTCCTGCGGCGGCTGCGGCAAATCGAGCGGTACCGGATGACGAAGAAGTAGGGCCGTTGTTGGAACCCGCGCGGCTGGTCCTGTCCGGCTTCGGTCCGGTGGGGCAAGCGTTTGTAAATGCTGTTCTTGGGCAGGATTCCTCGCTGGAGATTGCCGCCATCCGGGGTCACGGGACGGAGGTTTTCCTTACTCCCGGCTCCGTGGTGCCGGGGCGCTCCTTCTGGGCGCCGGTCCGGCCCATCGAAGAGACGCTGGCGCTTACCCGGGCTGACGTCCTGGTCCAGGCACTGCCTTCCTCTCCTGAAGCCCACTCCCGCGCGTTGCAGGAGGCGATTACTGCCTTGAGGGGCGGCGTGGACGTGGTGACAGCAACGAAGAGCCACATCCTCAGTCATTGGCGGGACCTCGAACGTGCGGCCGGGGAACGCGGGAGCCGCATCCGCATTTCCGGGGCAACGGGCGCGGCACTTCCCACGGCTGACATGGCTCGCGTTGCACTAAGGGGAATGGGCTGCAATGCGGTGCGTGCCTGTCCCAACGGAACCTCCAACTTTGTTCTGGATGAGCTTGCCCGCGGCGTTGGGCTGGAGTCCGCGGTTTTGGCGGCGCAGCGGCGGGGCATTGCCGAAGCAGACCCTTCCGCGGATTTATCCGGGAAGGATGCGGCCACCAAGGTGCGCTTGATCGCTGGGCTCCTGTGGGGCTGGGACGTCTCCCGGATAGCAGTGGAGGCGGAGCCGATCGAGGGCTCCACGTCCGCCAGGGCATTGGCTGCCGCCCAACAGGGACGGCGCCTCCGCGCCGTTGCGGGCGCCTCCCGCGACCGGCCATTGGTGGTTACTGTGCAGTTGGAAGCCGTGGCGCCTGGTGACCCGCTGTTCCCCATCGCCGGCCCGGAAAAGGCGATGGTCTTCAGCTGCCCCGAGGCCGGGGACATAACGGTGCAGGGCGGCCGCTCCAGCCCGAAGGGTGCAGCGATGGCAATGCTGAAGGACGTACTTAACCTCGCCGGGCTGAGCCGGCCCGGATTCCACTAGGAGGAAACCGTTGCAACATTTCGATACGTCCCGGGCCCCTGCCATCGACCAGTTGCTGGCGGAGAGCCGCGCCGGGCTTGAGCGTGTGCACGCCCCGGATCTTGAGTGGGAGATGGCAGCAGGTGCCCTTGTTGTGGACACGCGGCCCGTCGACCAGCGGGAGCGCGACGGTGAGTTGCCGGGAGCGGTGGTCATTGACCGCAACGTTCTCGAGTGGCGGCTCGATCCTTCCAGCCCCCACCGGCTTGAGATTGCGGATGACCCGGATCGGCGGATCGTGGTGGTCTGCAACGAGGGCTACAGTTCCAGCCTCGCTGCACACACCCTGCAACGGCTGGGGCTGGCCCGCGCCACCGACCTCATCGGAGGCTTCCAGGCGTGGGCGGCACTGGGCGCGTATCCCGCTGAGTAGGCAGTTCCGCTGGTTGAATTGCCGGCCGGATGGCATCAGATCCCGGTCAGCTTCCGTCAAGGTTCGCCCCCTACCCTCTTGTTTTGCGGTTCACTTACCGCACGGTTAGCGTGCTACTTCCCGGCCGGATGGCAGGTATGGAGCCGGCTGAAGAAGGAAACCCATGTCTGTGCCGATTTTGTCCACCCGCAATTTGACCAAGACCTATGGACGCGGCCCCGACCGTTTCGACGCCCTGAAAGGCGTGTCCCTGGATATCAACCGTGGGGACTCCGTCGCAATCGTCGGCAAGAGCGGATCCGGTAAGTCCACGCTGATGCACCTGCTGGCACTCCTGGACAGCCCGGGCGGAGGAGAAGTCCACGTTGACGGAACGAACGCCAGGACCTTGAGCGGCCGGAAACTGAACACCTTGCGTAACCAGATGTTCGGCTTCGTCTTCCAGCAGTTTTTCCTCAACCATGCCACGAGCGTGCTGGACAACGTCGTCCTGCCACTGAAGATCGCCGGGACGGGGGCGCGGGAGCGCCGGGTGCGGGGCATGGAAGTCCTCGAACAGCTCGAACTGGCCGATAAGGCCCGCAACAAGGCCGGGAACCTGTCCGGCGGCCAGAAGCAGCGCGTGGTCATCGCGCGCGCCCTGGCGAACAACCCGCAGGTTCTCTTCGCTGACGAACCTACCGGAAATCTCGACACCGCCACGGGCGCCATCGTCGAAGACATCCTGTTCGACCTCAACCAAAACCACGGCATCACCCTCATCACGGTGACGCACGACCACGACCTGGCCGCACGGTTCAACCGCCGCCTCTACATCAAGGACGGGCAGCTCATCACCACTGACGAGGAGCACGCGGCATGAAACCGCTTGAAACCCTGAAGACCGCCATCGCCAACAGCTTCCGCAGCAAGCTCCGCACCACCTTGACCATCCTGGCGATCTTCGTCGGCGCGTTCACCCTCACCATCACCAACGGTCTGGGCACCGGTATTTCCAACTACATCGACAGCCAGATCGCCGCCGTCGGGCCCAGCAACGCTTTCACCGTCACCAAGACTGACGCCGGGGCCAGCCCGGGGTCCGGCCCGCAGAAATACGACCCCAAAACCAGGGTTTTGGCCGCAGGCGGCCGCCCAGGTTCAACACAGGTGGCCCTGAACCAATCCGATCTCGACGCTGTGGCCGCCGTTCCCGGCATCACAGCAGTCTCCCCGGTCACTCGGCTCAGCCCCGCCTACATCCAGTGGGACAACCAGGACAAATACCAGCTCTCGGTCAGTCCGCTGGCAGGCGCCCAGCCGCAGCTGGCCGCCGGCGAAGCATTGGATGATTCCGGCAGCCAGCCCCAGATAATCCTTCCCACCAGTTACATCACACCGCTGGGGTTTACGGGCAGTGACCAGGCCGTGGGCCAGGATGCCACCATCGGGATCCCGGACGCCACAGGTGCAATGCACACCGTCACGGCGCAAATTAAAGGCGTGGAAGACAACGCCCTCCTCGGCTCCGGCGGTGCTTTCGCCAACAAGGCCCTCACCTCCGCCCTTGCGGACGCACAAAACACGGGAGCGCCCGCCGCGACGAAGAACACCTGGACCGCGGCGACCGCCAGCTTTTCACCGACGTCAAAAAAAGAGATCAACGACATGAAATCCCGGCTCAGCGCCGCCGGCTACTCGGCCCAGACGCTCGAGGACCGGATTGGCACTGTTAAGACCGTCATCAATGGCATCATCGGCGTCCTGGACGCCTTCGCGATCATCGCCCTCGTCGCCGCCGGGTTCGGCATCGTGAACACGCTGCTGATGTCGGTGCAGGAACGCACCCGGGAAATCGGTCTGATGAAGGCCATGGGCATGGGCAGCGGCTCTGTATTCGCGCTTTTCAGTACCGAGGCGGCCTTCATCGGCCTGCTCGGCAGCCTCATCGGATCCGCCGCCGCCATCGGCCTGGGCACCGCCATCAGCGGCGCCCTCGCCCGGGGGCCCCTGAGCGACCTCGCCGGACTGCAGATCCTCAGCTTCGCCCCAGCACCCGTCGCCGGGGTCATCCTCCTGGTCATGGTCATCGCCTTTATCGCCGGCACGCTCCCCGCCTGGCGCGCGGCCCGACAAAACCCCATCGATTCGCTCCGCTACGAATAGCCCCGGGCAGCGGGCCATAGCCCGGACTTCAAGCATTAGCGGAAGACAGGGAGGTGTTGGATATGGGGGGACCAGAAGCTCTCGCGTCCTTGGCTGCTGCGAGCGGGCGCCTGACCGGGCCCCACTTCATCGGGCTGAAGCTCGGGGTGGTCCTGCTGGCGCTGGTCTTGATCCTGCGCGTCCGCCGGCGCCTTTTGGTGAGGGTCAGGGGGTTGGGTTGGCGACGCCTGGCGATTGCCTGCGGCGCCGCGTCAACCCTCTTCTACGCCGCCTGGATTCTGTACCTGGGCGGGACGATGCCCTCCGTAACCGTCGCCTACAACTGGAACATGGCCTGGCTGTCCCTGGACGCCTTTGAAGCCCTCTCCGCGCTGCTGACCGCGGTGTTTCTCTTCAGGAACAGCACCCTGGCGGTCCTTACCGCCACGGCCTTTTCCACCAGCCTGTGCATTGACGCCCTCTTCGACGTCACGACAGCCCAGCAGGGTCCACCACTTCTCACCGCGGTCCTGGAAGCAGTCCTCGTTGAACTTCCCTTCGCGGCCCTGTCGGCAGTCCTTGCCGCAAAACTACTCGGCGCGGCTGCACGGGGAAACAATCCGCATCTCGACCAGGACCCCTGACTCGATTCGCCGTTTCCGGTCGGGTCAAGGCTTGGGCGGAACTTCATGAGTTCCGTTCACCATATCGGACGACATCCAGTACAGTGAACACATGACTTCCCGGAAGACCGTGGCCATTGCCGTCCCGCTCGAAGCAGAGTTTGTGGACCGGATCCGAGCCGTTGACCCCTCCATCTCGGTGCTCTACGAGCCGGACCTCCTGCCGCCGGAACGCTACCCGGCAGATCACGCCGGCGACCCAGCCTTCAAACGTAGCGAGGAGCAAGAGGAACGCTACTGGGCCATGCTCAACAGCGCCGAGGTGCTGTACGGCTTCCCCAACGAGAGCCCCGCAGGCCTGGCCCGCGTCGCCAGGGAAAATCCGAAGCTTGAGTGGGTCCACGCCATGGCGGCCGGCGCGGGTGGAGCAGTCAAGGCATCCGGACTCGGCCAGGACATTCTGCAGAAATTCAAAATCACAACCTCCGCAGGAGTGCATGCCCTGCCCCTCGCGGAGTTCGCATTGATGGGGATCCTGAACGGGTTCAAGCGCAGCGCGGAGTTGGCGCAGGATCAGCACGCCAAGGTCTGGCCTGAACTCCGGGTCCCCACCCGGCTGGTCAACGGATCGAAGCTGGTTATCACCGGCCTCGGTGAAATAGGCCTGGAAACTGCCCGGATCGCCCGGGCCCTGGGCATGAAGGTCAGCGGCACCAAACGAAGCGTGGAGCCCATTGACGGTATCGACCAGGTTGTGGACAACGATGGCCTCCCCGCCCTCCTGGCCACGGCAGACGCCGTCGTCAATACCTTGCCCGGCACCGCCTACACGGAAAAACTGTTTAACCATGAGCTGTTCGCCGCCATGAAGCCCGGGGCCACCTTCGTCAACGTGGGCCGCGGAACCGTGGTGGACGAGGACGCCCTGCTGGAGGCACTGGACAACGGCCAGGTGGGCTACGCCTGCCTGGACGTCTTCGCCGTGGAGCCGCTGCCACAGGACAGCCCCCTGTGGAACCACCCCAAAGTCATGGTTTCCCCGCACACCTCGGCCCTCAGCGCCGCCGAGAACCGCCTGATCACCGATCGGTTTTGCAGTAACCTCCGGACGTTCCTCGACGGCGGGGACCTCCCCCACGTCGTGGACACGGTCCACTTCTACTAGGCCGCGAGGAGGGAAACAGTGCGCATCGCCAGGATCACAGCAGCAGCGGGCCCCCAGTATGCAGTGGAACGGGACGGAAGATGGCACCACATCGTCAACCCCTTCGAGGAGCCCTTTCAGTACACCGGCGGCACTACCGCGGACAGCGAGGCCGCATTCCTCGCCCCGGTGGAACCCAAGGTAGTGCTGGGCATCGGCCACAACCGGACGCTGAATGACCACCCCCTGCCCATTCAGGCGTGGCACAAGTCGGTTCACACCGTGGCCGGCCCCGGCGATGCCATCGGCGCGGTCCGGAATCATGGGACGGTCAACGCGGAGGGTGAGCTCGCCGTAGTTATCGGCAGGACCGCAGCAAAGCTGACCGCGGAAAACGCCCTGGAGCACGTCCTCGGCTACACGTGCGTCAACGACGTCACCAACGTGGACCAGAATGCGGTGGACGAGCGGAACTTCCAGGGCAAGTCCGGCGTCAACTACACGCCCCTGGGCCCCTGGATCGAAACCGGACTTGCGGATCCCGAGCAGGTGGCCATCGACGTCTACGTCAACGGGACCGCCAAGGCCACCTCCGGGACGTTCAACCTGCCCTCAACCGTGGTGGACTGCCTCATCTACGTCACCTCGTGGCTGACCCTCGAACCCGGTGACGTGGTGATGACCGGCGCGCCCGCCACTGTGGTTCCCATCGAACCCGGAGACCGGGTGGACATCGTGGTGGAGGGCATCGGCACCCTCAGCAGCGCGGTGGGCTGAAGCAGGCACTGACGGCCGCACGAGCACACTTATGATGGATTGCGTTCAGTTGACTGAACGATCAGCAAAGTCTGCCCCGGCGACCTAAGGAGAATCATGGCCGATTCCCATGCCCCCGCTTCATCCGAAAAGCCGGGAGCGACCTCTCCGGCGCCGGCAGTCACCCGTGCAGCAGCGGTACTGGACGCCCTCGCTGCCTCAGCTACCGGCCGGCTCACGCTGAGCGACCTTTCCCGCGAAGTGGGGATACCAAAGTCCTCCACCTCCAACCTCCTGCTGGCGCTGGAAGAGGCCCGGCTGATCAGCCGGCAGGGCGCGGAGTTCACCCTGGGCCGCAAGCTGGTGGAGCTGGGCGCCGCCTACCTTGGCCGGATGGACGAGGTGCAGGAGTTCTACCGCTACTGCGAGCAGGCCTCCGTCCTTTCCCGCGAAACAGTACGGATCGCCATGCTGGACGGCACCAACGTCATCTACCTGGCGCGCTACGAAGGCCACCCCGCCGTACGGCTCACGTCCAACATCGGCGACAAGATGCCGGTGTCCCTTTGCGCCGTGGGAAAGGCCCTGATCGCGCGGCTGCGCGACCATGACCTGGAGGAGATATTCCCTGACGACGCCGAACTGCCGGTGCTCACCCCCAAGTCCCTGCGCACAGGCAGGGAACTGAAGGCGCAGCTGAAGGAGATCCGCGAGCAAGGCTTTGCCTTCGAGGATGAGGAATCCACCACCGGTGTGGTGTGCCTTGCCGTCTCCGTTCCCACCCGCGGCGCCCACGGCCCCAGCCTGGGCCTGTCCGTGACCGCCCTCAAGGCGACCTACACCCCCGAGCAGGGCTCCCAGATGGTCAAGGAACTGCAGGAACTGGCCCACTCCCTGGGCAACCCGATGGGCTAGGGAACGCGCTGGCCTCGCGCCGTCCCATAAACAAATCGGAAACTGTTGCCAGTTGTTCAGCTTGCTGTATTGTGTTCAGCATAGTGATCGACACAACAGGTGTTGTCGCTATCCCACCAGGCCAACGGGGGCCTGGAGTGCATTAGAGGGAGTTCTCGTGACAACTCGTACTAACTCACCGCAGGCCACCACGGACGGCGCCACCGTCGATCCGGACCAGCTGCGAAGGGCAACACTTGCCAGCTCCGTCGGGTCCGCCCTGGAGTACTACGACTTCTACATCTACGGCCTGGCCTCGGCCCTGATCTTCGGCCCGCTGTTCTTTGCGCCGCTCGGAGACAGCGGAGCGGTCATCGCCTCCTTCGCCACCTACGGCGTTGGGTTCGCCGCCCGGCCCTTCGGGGGCGTGGTGTTCGGCCACATCGGTGACCGTTTCGGCCGCAAGACGGTGCTGATCCTGACCATCGGCCTCATGGGCCTGTCCAGCTGCGCCATCGGCCTCCTGCCCACCTTCGACCAGGCGGGAATGCTGGGAGCGGTGCTCCTGGTGACGCTGCGCATCCTGCAGGGCCTTGGCGCCGGTGCCGAGCAGGCAGGTGCCACCACCCTCATCTCCGAGGTGGCTCCGCGCCGTCGTCGTGGTTTCTTCGCCTCCCTGCCGTTCGTTGGCATCCAGCTGGGCACCCTGCTGGGCGCCGGCACCTTTGCCTTGATGGCCCTGGCAGACAAACAGGTCCTGCAGGGCTGGCTGTGGCGCGTTCCCTTCCTGGCCAGCGTCATCCTGATCGCCATTGCTATCTTCATCAGGTTGCGCCTCAAAGAGACCCCGGTCTTCCAGGAACTGGAGAAGCACAAGGCCGTGGTCAAGAACCCGGTGGGCCAGATCTGGAAGCACTCCAAGAAGAACGTACTGGTCGGCATCGGCCTCCGCATGGGAGAAAACGGCAACTCCTCCATCTACTCCGCACTGCTGGTCTCCTTCATCAGCATGCCGGCCGGCGTCTTCCCCGGCGACAAGTTCATCGGCCCCACCGGCCTGCTGATTGCCGCGGGCTTCGCAGCGGTGCTGGTGGTTGCCTTCGGCGCCCTGTCCGACCGCTACGGCCGGGTTCCCGTATACCGCTACGGCGCGCTTTTCCAGGCCGTCATCGCCCTGCCGGCCTTCTACCTGGTCACGCTCGGCAATGTCGCCCTGGTCTGGGTGGTCATGGTGGTGGGCATCGCCCTTGGCGTGCAGGCCATGCTCGGCCCGCAGTGCGCCCTGCTCCCGGAACTCTTCGGCTCCCAGCACCGCTTCACCGGCGTGGCCCTCAGCCGTGAGCTCTCCGCGGTGCTCGCCGGAGGGTTCGCCCCGATGATCGGCGTCGCACTGCTGGCGGCCACCAACCACTCCTGGCTGGTGCCGGCGCTCTACTCGCTGGTCCTGGCGGGCATCTCCTTCGCCACCACATTCTTCACCCCGGAAACCAACGGCCGCGACTTGGTGGTCGTGGAGGACGCCAGGTAAACAATTGCAACGGCGCCCTGACGAATCCCGCGCCCAAGCGCGCGGGATTCGTCAGGCTGGGCTAATGGGGGCACCGATGGCTGGCGGACCGGACGAGGACTTCCAGCGGGCGTTGCCCGCGTTGGAGGCGCTTGACTCTAACTGGCATATCTAGTGCTATATTCAGTGTTTTCAGGCCCGGGCAGGGGGTTGCCCGCGTACGGCACGTAAGAATGGCCCTTTATTGACACCCACCAGCAAGGACCCGGGACCCGCGCAAGGGAGGGTCCCCCATAGCGACTTCCTCGATTGCCCCACCGGGCTTGTCGAGTACTACTTCGAGGACTGCGTCTTCCGCTGGTCTGACGGGCTGTACCGGATGTACGGGTATGAGCGGGGCGAGGTGGTCCCTTCCATGGAAATGGTCCTGCCGCACGTCGAGCCTGAAGACCGGCCAAGGGTCCAGGCATATTGGGATCACGTCTCCAGGCACGGCGGACCGTCGTCAATCTACGTGTCCATCCGGGACCGCAAGGACCGCCAGCACAAGTTGCTGTACTCAGCGGACTACATCATGGACGGCACCACTCCCATCGGAGTCTGGGGCGTAGTCGTGGACCTCACCACCTCGATTCATACTGACCGGCACCAGCTCGCCACCGAGGCCGTGGCTGCCTCCGCAGTGAACCGCGCGGCCATCGAGCAGGCCAAGGGCATCCTGATGGGGCGCACCGGCATCACCGCAGACGAAGCGTACGGGCTCATGAGCCAGTTGAGCCAGGACACCAACCGCAAGGTGTTCGCGATTGCTCGTGAAATCATCGAGCGTGCCACCACCCGGCCCGGAGAGCACGCTGATGCCGGGGACCAGGAAACCCAGGACCACCCCCTGCTGTAACTGAAGGACCCGGAAGGTGAACTACCCCTTCCGTTCGGCCCGGTAGGCGCTGGGGCTGACCCCGTGCAGCCGGCGGAACTGGCGCGAGAAGTAGAACTGGTCCTGCAGGCCAACTTCCCGGCCCACCTGGGCGATGGACAGGTCAGTGGTGTCCAGAAGGTGCCGGGCCCGGGCCATCTTCAGGGCGGTATGGTGCGCCAGGACTCCACCGCCCGTCGCTTCGCGGAACAGCTTGCTCAGGTGTGACGGCGACACCCCCACCAGAGCGGCGAGTTCCGGCAGCCGGACGGTCCCATCCGCCCGTTCCTCCAGGTAGTTCATGGCCTGCTGGAGCGGCGTCCCTTTCTCCGGCACGCGGCGGTCCACCGCCAGGCTGGCCAGCAGTTTCCACGCCATACCGGCCGTTGCCACCAGCCGCGCCGGGGACTGGTCCTTTTCCAGCGCCGTGATGATCTCATCCAGCATGGCCGTCAGCCGGTCCACGGCCAGCAGTGGAATGATGGGCCGGTCGGTCCGCACTCCGGCCTCAGCCACCAGCTCGGAAACATCGCTTCCGCGCACATGGCACCACCAGATCGTCCATGGGTCGCCCGGCGCGGCACCATAAGCATGCGCCTGGCCGGTTCCGCCGGGAAGCACGACGGCGGTTCCCTTGCCGACGTCGGTCCGCGCACCGGCGGTTTCCACCCACCCGCGTCCGGCGACGCAGAGGATGATGATGGTTTCCTCAGCGCCGACTGGGCGGTAGCGTCCATGGTCCTCGGCGGCCGGGAAGACGCCGGCGTCCGTGACCACCAAGTGCCGGGTGATGGGACGGGCCAGCGCCTCACGGACCAGCGGCCGCGGCACCACCACCAGCCGTTGGTTGGGGAACCCGTGTGCGCGCTCCACCTCCACCCCCTCCGTCACGGAATGTCCATCCTATGACGGAAGCAACGCATCAGGTGCGGGCTTCCCGCCATTCCGTCCAGCAGACCACCTGGACGCTGTCCAGGGCCAGCAGGTCACCGTCCACGGCATCCCTTCGGAGCTGGGCCGGTGCGGGTATTCCCACCTTGGCTGCCTTGGGCAGCGGGAGGATTTGAAGGACGACGTCGGATCCCGCCTGGATGCCCACGTCACTGGTTTCGAGGATCCAGGGGGAGCCGTCCCAGAACCTGTCGGCCACCATCCGGCCGTCGACCAGCAGCCGGGCGACGTCGCCCGCCCAGGCGATTTCCAACTCCGTCATCCCGCCCGCGGCGGCGCGTCCCGCCGTCGGAAGTTCCAGCCGGTACAAGGCCGAGAGTTCCCCGATGGTTTCATCGTCCGGCGCCGCTGCCCGGCCGGCCAGTGAGCCGAAGGAGGCAGGAACAGGCTGCGCGGCACGGACAAGCTCCACAGGCACGGGCCGCCGGGCGCGGTCCACAGCTTCTGGTTCGACAGCCACCTCCTCGAATTCGCCAAGGGCCGGTAAGTAGCGCCGGACCCAAGGCGTCCCCGGCGACCTGCCTGCCAGCCGCCCTTCAGCGTCCACCCAGAGCGGGTCTGCGGACAGCACCAGTTCCCGGCCACGCCCCGGTTCCAGGACCCAGGCCTCATCCGCCAGGGCTGCGGGCAGTACCAGGACGTTGAGGACGCCCTGGCCCAAGGTCGCCGTCAACGCCGCCGGCCTCGAGGAATCCACCGTGTAGGCGCCGCCGCCCAGCGCAGTGGCTGGCCCCTCCAGCACGGTCCCGTCCGGAAAACACACCTTCGGCTCGATCCCTGCCTCGGCAGCCAGGACCAGGGTGGGCCCACCGGCAGCATCGAGCACGGTCAGCGGCGTGGCGGTGGCCCAGGCCAGGCGAACGCCCCCGACCTCAAGATTCACCGGCCACGCCGCCATGGTCCCGGGGGGAATGTCTACGGGGGATGGGGGAAACGTTGTTGCTCCAGCATCGAGGCCCAGCCGGAATTGGGCACCGGAGTATGCCTGAAGGGGAATATGTGGCTGGTGCCAGGTGATGAAGACGAACCCGGAGTGCCCATCCGCGCGCAGCGCCCACCGCAACACCCCGGAATCCTCAACTCCTGACGGCAGCCGCTCCGGCAACGTGGACGGCATTCCTGCCAACCGCTCCCCGAACGCGGCCAGGAACGCATGCTGCCGGCGCAGCAGTCCGAAACCTGGCGTCAGCCTGCCGGAGGCACCGATCGGGGCATGGAAGTCGTAGTCGAACACCGGCAGGTCGTTGGGGTAGCCGGTCGCTTGGGACTCCTGCAGGCCCGCTGCGGGGTTGGTCCCGCCGGCAAACATGTAGTACCCCTGCCATGCCGAGCCGCTGCCAATTTTGTTGTTCGCCACCGCCGCTACATCCCTGCCCGCAGGCCAAGGCCGGCGCTGGTAGGCCGTGGCCATGCCGCCGGTCAGCTCGCAGGTGGCCGGCGGGTAGAGGTCGGAAACAGATCGCGGCGCCGAAACCCCACCGCCGGACAAATGCTCGCGCAAGTCGGCGCCGATGCCAGGATCGTCCCACTGGTGGCTGAAGAAGTAGTGCTGCCGGAAGGTGGGGTCCCAGGGGGCGTCCGCGTACACCCAGAAGCCGTCTCCGTAGCCACCGAAGACCGGCAGCACCTCTTCCAGGGGAAGATCGGCGCCGCCCCACGCCGTAGCTGTCCAGATGGGGGCACTAAGCCCCGCCGAACGGGCCAGCTTCTTCAACTCACTGAAGTGCCCGGGCTGGTCATAGAGTTCGTTTTCCAACTGGATGCCGATGACGTTGCTCTCGGGTCCGGTCAGGCCGTCCAAATGGGCACCAATAAGGCTGAACCAGCGCTCCACCAACGCCAGGTACGCGGGATCGTTGGTGCGGTGTTCCACCTCAGCGGCCTGGACCCAGTCCGGAAAGCCGCCGTTGCGGACCTCCCCATGGGCCCAGGGTCCGATGCGCAGGACCACGTCCAGCCCCACGGACGCGCACAGCCGGACGAAAGCGGCGATGTCCAGGTTCCCGTCAAACCGCGGCTTCCCCTGCAGTGGCTCGTGGTGGACCCAGAAGACGTAGCAGGCCACCACCGTGATCCCGCCGGCCTTCATCAGCCGGAGCCGGTCCTCCCAGCGGTCCCGGGGAAGCCTGCTGAAGTGGATCTCGCCTGACACCGGGATCACCGGCCGGCCGTCACACTCCAGGTAGTGGCTGGTGAGCCGCCACCGGCTGTGCACGTCCTCTGTATTGCTCATCGCCGGCAGCCGCAGCGCGGAGGCAAAAGGCCGGTGGACGGCGGTCAGCAGCTCAAGGGCTGTCTCTGGGGCACGCATTGGCGGGAGTCCTTCAGTTCGCAGGGGCGGTAAGTATCAGGCTGTTGATGCGGCGCTGCCACGCTTCGTCGTTCCACATCGGGTGGTGGGGGGCTGCGTTGGAGGAAGGGACCATTCCCCAAACCCCGTGTTCAAGCGCCGTTCGGATACCGTGCCCGGCCAGGTCCTGCCCCACCGGCCCCTCCTCGAACGTTCCCAGAAGCGGGGTGTACCCGATCCAGCCCTCGCCCACCACGGCGGGAACGTTCTTCCAGCGGGCCCAGGCGGCGATGGCGATAACGCGGGACTCAATCTCCCGGCGCATCACCTCGCGGTAGTGCCCGTAGTGGTTGTAGAGCCACCTATCCCATGCGGCGGGGTCGATCCAGTCGTACCCGTAGAACATTTGGTCCGTGACCACGGTGGCCCGGAATTTCCACGGGGCCAGCCGTCCGTAGTCGGGGAAGGACGGCGCGTCCTTCCGGAGCAGCGCGCGCAGGGCCGGGTTGGGGAAGCCTGCAGTTCCCTCCGAGCGAATGTCGATCTCCCGCTGCAGCGCGTCCAGCACGCCGTAGCTGTACACGTGGAACTGCGCCGCGCCCAGGCCATTAGGGAGCGTGTGCATGGCCAAGTGCGGCGGCTTGCCGTAGCTGGCCGTTATCAACAGGTCGGGATGCAGGCTACGCAGCCGCTGCACCTGCCCACTTCCGCCGTCGGCCAGTGCCGGGAGGATGGAGAAGTCCACCTCGTTGTGCAACTCCACCAGGGCGATGCGGTCCCGGTATCCGGCGGCGGAGACCGCCCGGATCAGCCTGTCCCAGGCGTCGGCCAGGACGCCGTAACGGTCGGCCAGCGGGACGGCATCGATGGCCTCGAACCACTGCGGGGACGCGGCAAACACGGGTGACTGCTGGTACTCCCAGCTGGCCAGGACCACCACCAGGCTGTGCCGTTCGGCGGCGCCGAACAGTTCCAGCAGCCGATGCCGTAAATTCAGCCGGTAACCGCCGGGCGCGTCGTACCAGCGTGTGCCGCGGCCGCAAATTCCGCCGTCGGGTGCCGTTCCCAGCCCTTCAATCTCCAGGTCCTCCGCGAGCGCGTCCAGGCCCAGGTTGCCGAACAACAGCAGCGGCGCGGCGCAGATGCGGATGGCGTTGTAGCCGAGCTCCGCCGCCTTGGCGCAGGCCTTGTCCAGGTCCGCGTAGGGACCGCCGTCCTCGGCCCGGGTGTACCAGGAGAAGTCCCAGAGAGTGATGGCCAGACGGGCGGGAAGGTGCGACGGCGGCGCGCCCGTCAGGCTGCGCACCTCACCTTCCAGGGTCCCGGACCCGAGATACCGCGGTGCTTCCGTCACAGGGAGACCTCTTCCTTGGTTTCCAGGCCCTTGGCCAGCAAGCGGCCTTGCTTTGCCAGTTCGCGAAGCGAGGCAGCCGCCGCGCCACGGGACGCTGCGGTGTCAGTATTGAAAAGCAAAAGCTCCGGCAGTGACGTGGCGAAGTAGTCAGGAGCAGCGGGCGCTGCCTCCAGTTCGGTGGCCCGGTCCTCAAGGCTGCCCCAGATCCGGTCCGCTTCCTGCCGATCACCCAGGCGGGTGCAGGCCACGCCGCGCCAATAGTCGGCAGGCCGAATCTTGCCGACGTCGATGGCCAGCGCATTCCCCTGCCCGCGGGCCGCCGCCCACGCCTCGCGGGCAGCAAACCGGTCACACGCCCGTTCCAGCGCATCGCCCAGCGCCACCAGCCGCTCGGCCATGCTGTCCGCGGGATGCCGCCCTTCGCCCAGGTTGGCTGGCGCCTCCATGCCCCCGCGCAGCAGGGTGATTGCCGCCGTCGGCTCCTGCTCCATCAACTTCCGTGCCTGCTGGACCGCTGCCCGGTCGTACGCGGCGAGCACCTGCCCCTCTCCGCCCTCGAAGGGCTGGAAGGTGCGCGACGCCAACAGGGACAGGGCGTCCTCAGTCCGTCCGACGTCGGTCAGCAGGTTTGCGTACAGGACGGCAAGATCGTCGCGGGCCAGGACGGCAGGGCCGGCCTGCTCGATGTCCGCGATCCGCTGCTCCGCCGGAAGGCTGCGCAGTCCCGCCAGCAGGGCCCGTTCAAAAACGAGCCGGGCGTCCCCCGGGCTCAGCTCCAGGGCACGGGCGAGGTACGTGTCGGCAGCAGCAGGATCTCCCCCGGTATTGACCACAGCCAACGCGGCATTCCGCCACACCACCGGGTTTTCACTGCCGTGGGTGCGGGACTTCTCCAGGTGGGTCAGCGCGTCCTTGGTCCGTCCGGCGTCCAGCAGCCAGCAACCCAGGAGCCCGTGGGCCACGTGGTCGCGGGGATCGGCCTCGAGGGCGCGGAGCAGCGCGTCGTAGTCGTCCAATCCATAAGGAAACGCGTAGGTGGCATCCGCGCGCCGGGCCTTGGCGCGCTCGGCAGCAGCGGCCGCCGGTTCCAGGAGCTCCTCCAGCCAGCCGGCGCACAGGTAATGCCGCAGCGGCCCCGGATTACCGAACGCCGGGTACGCCTCCGACGCTGCTTCAGTTTGGGTCAGTTCCAGGGCGCGCTGCCACTGCCCCGCACGGGCAAGCCAGCACGCCACGGTCAGCGCGGTTTTGGGATCCGCTGTGTTTAGGGTTCCGGCGAGTGCCAGGGCCACGGGGTCCAGCGGGTCGGAGGCCAGGATGTCCTGGAGCAGCTGGTCGCTTTGGTCACGTTCCCCCAGCCACTCCAGCGCCAGGTACCGGAGGTGCCGCGCTTCGGGACTGGTGCTCTCCAGCGACTGTGCGGCGTCGGCGTGCTGCAGTGCCAGGGCTGGATTCTTGCATCGGAGGGCCAGCCGCGCGAGTGCCAGCTGCGCCGGATGTGCCCATGCCCTGTCCCAGGCCGCCTTTCCAAACAGTTCCCCAGCCTCTTCAATAAGGCAAAGGCGTTCCAGGACCAGGCCCAGCCGGTAGCTGGCCTCCCCGCTGGGCGGGTTCAGGTTCCGCCGGGTCAAGCGTGCCAATGCGTTCTCCAGCATTCCCCGCGCCTGCCCGTAGCGGCCTTCCCGGTATCGGGCCGCTCCCAGCGCGATGGACGCCCGGGAGTCAAGCGGGTCCCGGTGGAGCATCTCCTCGAAGTAGGGCAGCGCCGACCGGGTGGGGTGCCGGTTCTGGGCGAGGTGCGTTGCGGTGACAAACAGTTCATCCTGGCTTTCCACGTCCTGCGGCTGCGGCGGCTCGGTGGCCACCCAAGGCTCCGGGGCGTTGTCGGCGGCCTTCCGGGGCGTCCAGGTAATAAGCTCCCGCCCGGCATCGAGGACCTGGAGCGTCAGGTCCACGGCCATGCCCGGCGTCGGCAGCTCGACGGTAGCGGTGAACGGATCGGCCGGGGAGAGGAGGACGTGCCAGGTCCGGACCCTTTCGCCACGGTATTTGAGGACAACTTCGGCGTTGTCCCTGCGGGTGGTACCGCAGACACCAACGGTGACGGTCAGGCCGGAACCGTCCAGGGAAAGCGCGACGGCGGCGTCCAGGTTCGCCTGCTGCACCGGTCCCGTCTGCCGGATGGGGTACCAGTACTGGCTGAAGGTGCGCGTCTCACCCGGGGCGAGGTAGCTGAAGTCTGGCTGGTTGTCCGTGAAGACGCCTGCCATCAGCTCGACGTAAGGACCGTCGTCGTCCGTTAAATGCCCGTCCCAAGCCCGGCCCACGGGGCCGTTACCCCACGTCCACTGCTTCTTGCCCGGCGCGATGGTGCGGTCCGCCCAGTGGACAAACCCGGCCTGGGCGTCATGGTCATAGCCGCCAAAGAAGCTGTCCGCCGTGTCCGTGACCATATAGGAGGTCGGGACGGGGATATTCGCATAGAAATCGAGCCGGTCCGCGCCGGGGTGCCCGCCGCCAGCCACTGCCGGATAGTCCACCCCGTAATAGGGGCGGTCGGCGCGGGGGAAGGACGTGATGGCGCGGCGGGCGTGGTCAGCTACATACCGGACATCGGTGGGAAAGAAGGACTGGTAGTCCTCATGCGCACGGGCAGCCACATTGGCCCACCAGAGGAAGGTCTTCGGCTCATCGGTCCGGTTATGGAGCCGGGCCTCGACCTCCATGAGCGAACTGCCCGGCCTAAGCCGCACGCCATGTGTTCCGCGCATCCGCTGCAGCGGATCCAGGTCGCTGTGCCAGACGGTCACGTCCCCGCTGCCGGAACGTTCGACGGCGGTTTCCACCGGCAGGAAGGTGGCGGGCCGGTGGTGCTGCGGCCAGTTGAACTCCACGCCGCCGGAGATCCACGGCCCGGCCAGGCCCACCAGGCCGGGCTTGATCACCTTGTTCCGGTAGAAGAAGTCGTACCCAGCCGTCTTGTCGTAGCCAACGTGGATCCGGCCCCCGATCTCCGGAAGCAGCAGCAGGCGGACGTACTCATTCTCCAGGTGGATGGCCTGCCACAGCCTGGGCCGCTTCTCCGTCTCGATGCTGTCAATGAACGGCATCGGATACACCTTGCCGCTGGATCCCTGGTAGACGCGGCGGTCCAAAAACAGCGGATACTTGTCCGGCCTGGCGGCTGCGTAAGTGTCGATCGACACCGGTTCACTCCAGCAGGCCACGCCGCCTGCCGCCAGGATGTCCTGCTGGTCAGCGGGGGCGTCGGGCAGGACGATCCTGCTGGGGCCTTTGGATTCTTTGGTCACCCCATAAGGCTATGAAGGGCAGGAAGCGGTTCCCATGGCAGAAACGATCAGCTATATGGACGATCGTGTACACAGACGCCCGGTGCCCTGCGGCCCCGGCAGTTGGACATGTCCCACCCACTGAGACAAGAATTTTCCGTGTGACACTACCGAAACCGGCGCCCGCGGCCAGCATGATTGAACGGGTTTCCGTAATCCTCGAGGTGTTCACCCCCGAAGAACCGGTGCTGACGGGAGGGGAAATCGCGCGCAGGGCGGGTCTTTCCCGGGCCACCACAGCCCGGATACTCGCAGGGCTGGCCAGGCACGATTTCGTCGCCCGGGTACCGTCCGGTTACCAAATTGGCATCCGGTGTTTTGAATTGGGGCAGATGGCGCAGCAGCCCAAGGACCTGCGGCACCTGGCCCTGGCAACAATGTTCGACCTGCGGCGTGCCACCGGGCTGACAGTCCAGTTGGGCGTCCTGGAAGGTAACGACGTGGTCTATATCGAGATTTTGCGCGGCAAGTACCGGGACCTGACCATCCCCTCCCGGGTTGGCGGACGCGTCCCGTCCTATGCGACCGCCGGCGGCAAGGCCCTGCTTGCCCACGCTCCTGACCATCTGGTCGAAGATCTCCTGGAAGGCCAGTTGGAGAAGATTGGTCCAGGCACCATCACCGATCCCCATGAGCTTCGCGCCGAACTGGACCTGGCCCGGCGGGAGGGTATTGCCTACGAGCGGGAAGAATCCCATGCCGGCCTGGCGTGCGCCGCGAGTCCCATTCTGCGCGGTGACGGTACCGCAGTGGCAGCCATCTCCATCACCGCTCCGGCGGGAGTGGTGGAGATGAGGCTGGTTGGTCCTGCTGTCCATGCAGCCACACTGGGATTAAACCGCCAAATGGCCGCAGCGCCCCACTGGGCCAAGCTTTAGTCCGTCTCACTCAGTGAGAGGAAGATTTTGACGACGGCGGCACGCACCAGATGCTTGTCACAGTCCCCGTGATCCGAAGCACCGGGGCGTGAAAGCCAAGCGACAAGGAGTCCCGGTGAAGGCCGCAATCATGAACCACGCAGGTGCGCCGCTTGCAGTCGTCGAGCTTGATCTTCAGGCGCCTGGCCCGGGCGAGGTCCGTGTGCGCGTTGACGCGGCAGGCATCTGCCACAGCGATTACCACTACATGGTCCAGGACCTCGCGTGCCGGACACCAATCGTGCTTGGCCACGAGGGCGCGGGCATCGTCCAGGAAGTCGGGCCCGGGGTCACCCATGTCCAGCCAGGGGACAAAGTCATCCTGACCTGGCGGCCAAGTTGCGGCAGGTGCGAGTACTGCACCAGCGGCTCGCCAGCGCTCTGCCGCCTCGGCGCAGTGCACGCTACGCACAACGAGCTGCTGCGCGGTGGGACGCGGCTGTCATGTGATGGACGGCCCGTCTATCACCTGATGGGGGTGTCCTGCTACGCGGAGGAATGCGTCGTATCCGGCGAATCCGTCATCAAGATCCCGCAGGAGGTTCCCGTCGAGGTCGCAGCCATCATGGGTTGCGCAGTGATCACGGGGATGGGCGTGGTGCTGAACGGAATGGGCGCTCCGGCGGGGGAATCGGTCCTCATCGTTGGAGCCGGCGGGGTAGGGCTTTCGGCGGTCATCGGCGCGGCAGCAGCCGGGGCGTACCCGGTGATCGTTGCCGACATCGACGACGACAAGCTCGCGAAGGCGCGCGAGCTTGGGGCAACCCACACGGTCAACACCCGCGAACACGACCTTGCGGCAAGCGTGCACGAGATCACCGGCGGAGGCGCGCACTGGGCTGTCGAGGCCATCGGCCGGCCGCAGACCATTCGCGAGGCTGTGGTGGCACTTCGCCCCCGCGGCACGGCGTTCGTGGTGGGACTGTCCAACGCCGAAGCCGAAATCAACGTACCGCTGAACCAGGTGGTCCAGCAGGAAAAATCGGTGCGCGGAAGCCTGTACGGCTCTTCCAACCTCTCAGTGCAGATCCCCCAAATGCTGGACATGTACCTGGCAGGCCGTTTGCCGCTCGATGCCCTTATCGGGGAGAAGTTCGGCCTGGACCGGATCAACGAAGCATTCGAATCCCTGACCAACGGGAATATCGGCCGTTCGGTGGTCCTGATGGGCAGCAACCTCGGTTAGAGGGCCAGGCGCGGCCCGTCCGCCACAGCCGGTGCCGAAGACACCACCGGGAGGGCCTCGGTGAAGGCCTCGACGACGGCCATCTGGCCCGTGGAATCGGGGACGCCCGGGTACTGAACATGGGCAGCCTCGACCGGCTCGGCGGCCACCTCCTCCGCACGCATGCGGACCAGCGCCACGGCCGAGATCAGGAACCAGGCCACGTTGGTGACCACAGACGGCCAGGCGCTGTGCAGGGTGCCGTTGATGATGAAGGCCACGGATCCGAAGAGGTTCGCTGTCTGGAAGCCCTTCCCTGCCTTCAGCCAGCCCATGGAGACGGCAAGGTACGCACTAAGAATCGCAACAGCGCCTGCCCATCCGGCGAGTTCCCACAGCAGATTCATGGCGTCCTTTCGAGGGTTCCCGAGCAGTATTCGGGCAGGGTTCAGGAGGGGTAAAACTAGGGTTGGTTTTGCCGGGGCTTGTTCACTCGAGCCCTGATCGGGCGAGGACCTTATGCTGGTCGGCGGCATAATCATATCCCGCGTCCGGACACCGCTTTTACCGGCGAAACGTGATTCTCCCCACGTCTGGACAAGGGCTGCCCGCCGTAGCACGATCGGAGCTGTGACCAGTAGTCCCTCCTCTGACCCGTACCTCCGCGAGCTCACCCAGCTGAGGCGCGTCAAGGACCGGATGGACCGCGAATATGCCCAGCCGCTGGACGTCGAATCGCTGGCGAAGGACGTGCACATGTCGGCAGGCCATTTCAGCCGCCGCTTCAAGCTTGCCTACGGCGAATCGCCCTACAGCTACCTCATGACGCGCCGGATCGAACGGGCCATGGCCCTGCTCCGAAAAGGTGACCTCAGCGTCACCGAGGTCTGCTTCGCCGTCGGCTGTTCCTCGCTGGGCACCTTCAGCACCCGGTTCAGCGAACTGGTGGGCATCCCACCGAGCGTCTATAAGCAGGAAGCGGAAGGTTCGACGGCGGGCATCCCGGCATGCGTCGAGAAGCAGGTGACCAGACCGGTCAGGAATCGAGAAGCGCCCGCCGTTGAGGCGTTACTAGCATGACTGGCATGGACATCAACATTTCCTCAACCTTCCTTCCCGCCACCGATCCCGATGCCTCGCTGGCCTTCTACCGCGACGCCCTCGGCTTCGAAATCCGCAACGACGTGGGCCGGGGCACCATGCGCTGGATCACCGTGGGCCCCGCCGGCCAGAAGGACGTCTCCATCGTCCTGCACCCGCCGGCCGTCGACCCCGGCATCACCGACGACGAACGCCGCACCATCACCGAAATGATGGCCAAGGGCACCTACGCCACCATCGTCCTGTCCTCCCCCGACGTGGACGCCGCGTTCGCCAAGGTGGAAGCGACCGGCGCCGACGTGGTCCAGGAACCCATCGACCAGCCGTACGGCATCCGCGACTGCGCCTTCCGCGATCCTGCCGGGAACACCGTCCGGATCAACCAGCAGTCGTAGGCATATAACCAAAAACGTATAAAAGGACGACGACGGACGAGGGCTGCGGACGCAGCTTTCGTCCGGCGCCGCTCCGGGAAGAAGGGGGACACCTTGAGCACGGACGCAGACATGGAGACCAGGCAGGCGCTGCACATCGCGGACAGCCACGACCTGATCCGGGTGCAGGGAGCGCGGGAGAACAACCTCAAGGACGTCAGCCTGGAGCTCCCCAAGCGGCGCCTCACCGCCTTCACGGGCGTATCCGGTTCCGGCAAGAGTTCGCTGGTGTTCGCCACCATCGCCGCCGAGTCGCAGCGGATGATCAACGAAACCTACAGCGCCTTCGTGCAGGGGTTCATGCCCAGCCTGGCCCGGCCCGATGTGGACCGGCTGGAAGGGCTGACCACCGCCATCATCGTGGACCAAGAGCGGATGGGCGCCAACCCGCGCTCCACCGTCGGCACCGCCACCGATGCCAACGCCATGCTGCGGATCCTGTTCAGCCGCCTGGGCAGGCCCTACGTGGGACCGCCCACCGCTTTCTCCTTCAACGTTCCCACCCGCAAGGCCAGCGGCATCATGAGCACCGAAAAGGGTGGCAGGGTGGAGAAAAACGTGGTCCGCCAGGTGACCTACCTGGGCGGCATGTGCCCGCGCTGCGAGGGCATGGGGAACGTCAGCGACATCGACCGGACGGCGCTGTACGACGACTCCAAATCCCTGAACGAAGGCGCGCTCACCGTGCCCGGCTACTCGATGGACGGCTGGTACGGCCGCCTGTTCGAGGGCATGGGCCTGCCCATGGACAAACCGATCGCCAAGTTCACGGCGAAGCAGCTGGACACGATGCTGTACGCCGAACCCACCAAGATCAAGGTGGAAGGCGTCAACCTCACCTTCGAAGGCGTCATCCCCAAGATCCAGAAGTCCATGCTCTCCAAGGACGTGGAGGCCATGCAGCCGCACGTGAAGCGGTTCGTGGAGCGCGCCGTCACGTTCGCCACCTGCCCGGATTGCGGCGGAACCAGGCTCACCCCGGAGGTCCTCAACTCGAAAATCAACGGCAAGAACATCGCTGACCTGTGCACCATGCAGATCAGTGACCTGGCGCAGTGGATCCGCGAGCTGGAGGAGCCCTCCGTCCGGCCGTTGCTGGCGGGGCTGCGGGACCTGCTGGATTCCTTCACCGAGATCGGCCTCGGCTACCTCTCCCTGGACCGCCCGGCGGGCACCCTCTCCGGCGGCGAGGCGCAGCGGACCAAGATGATTCGCCACCTGGGGTCCTCCCTGACCGATGTCACCTACGTTTTCGACGAGCCGAGCATCGGCCTGCACCCGCACGACATCGAGCGGATGAACACGCTCCTGCTGCAGCTGCGGGACAAAGGCAACACCGTCCTGGTGGTGGAGCACAAACCGGAGATGATCGCCATCGCCGACCACGTCGTCGACCTCGGTCCCAAGGCCGGCACCGGCGGCGGCGAGATCATGTACGAGGGCGATGTGGACGGCCTGCGTTCCAGCGGCACCATCACCGGCCGGCACCTGGACGACCGCGCCCGCGTCAAGGACTCCGTCCGGAAGGCCACCGGCGCTCTCGAGGTCCGGGGCGCCTCGACGAACAACCTGCAGGACGTCGACGTCGATGTGCCGCTCGGTGTGCTCTGCGTGGTGACGGGCGTGGCCGGTTCCGGAAAGAGCTCCCTGATCCACGGCTCTCTGGCCAAGCGCGAGGGCGTTATCGTCATCGACCAAGGGGCCATCAAGGGTTCGCGGCGCAGCAACCCGGCCACCTACACGGGGCTGCTGGAGCCCATCCGGAAGGCCTTCGCCAAGGCCAACGGCGTGAAGCCTGCGCTCTTCAGCTCAAATTCCGAGGGCGCCTGCCCCACCTGCAACGGCGCCGGCGTGATCTTCACCGAACTGGGCGTCATGGCCACGGTGGAGTCCACCTGCGAGGACTGTGAGGGGCGACGCTTCCAGCCCGCCGTCCTCGAATACACCCTCGGCGGCCGGAACATTGCGGACGTCCTGGACATGTCCGTGGAGGCGGCACTGGCGTACTTTGCCGAGGGCGAGGCGAAAACGCCGGCCGCGCACAAGGTCCTGGAACGCCTGGCGGACGTGGGCCTGGGCTACATTTCACTGGGCCAGCCGCTGACCACACTGTCCGGCGGCGAGCGCCAGCGGCTCAAACTGGCCACCCAGATGGCAGAGGCCGGCGATGTCTACATCCTGGACGAGCCCACCGTGGGCCTGCACCTGGCCGACGTGGAACAGCTGCTGGGCCTGCTGGACCGGCTGGTGGACTCCGGGAAGTCCGTGATCGTCATCGAGCACCACCAGGCGGTGATGGCGCACGCGGACTGGATCATCGACATCGGCCCCGGCGCAGGGCACGACGGCGGCCGCATCGTTTTCGAGGGCACCCCGGCTGAGCTGGTGGCCGGGCGGGCCACGCTCACCGGCCAGCACCTGGCAACGTACGTGGGCGCCTAAAGCCGCCCCAGGAAGGCGACGGTGGCGGCGGCGATCTGCTGCTGGGCGGCCTGGCGGCTGACGCCCGGTTCGCCGTCGCCCGGCTGTTCGCCGTAATCGCCGAAGAAGGCGTGCACTCCCCCGCGGACGGCCGCAAACTCGGTGTCGGCGGGCAGCAGCTGGCGGGAGGACTCGATTTTGGCCGGGGTGCTGAGTCCATCGCTGCTGCCGGAGACAGACAGGACTGACAGGCCGGTCCGGCCGTGCAGCGATTCCACGGGGTAGGAGGCGTACAGGACCAATCCGCTGACGTCACTGTTGTTCAGCGCGAACGATGACGCGGACACCCCGCCCAGGGAGTGGCCGCCCACCGCCCATGTGGTGATGTCCGGGTTGTCCTCGATGGCGCCGCGGGCCTGGTTGCCATCCAGCAGGCTGAGCCCCAGGGGTTCCTTCAGGATGACCACCCGGCACCCGGCTCCCACCACGGGTGCCAGGATGTCCTGGTAGGCCCGGGCATCCACGCGTGCGCCGGGGTAGAAGACCAATCCTTTGGTGGTTGTGCTTCCCTCGGGTGACATGGTGATGGCGGTGGCGGTGGCGGTTTCGGTGACGGTGAGGTCCGACGCGGGGCCTGCCTCCGCCGTCGCCCCCGCCTGGTAGGCGAAGGGGTTGAGCCAGGCAAGCCCGGCAGCGAGCGCCAGAACGGCCAACCGGCCCAGCCAGGCGCCAACAAGCCTGAGCCGGGACCGGGGACGGGGAACGTCCCGGCGGAGCCAGAGCAGCACTGCCCACGCCAGGCCCCCGGCGAGGGCAGCGAGCAGGATTCCCGGCAGGAGCGGAGGCCCGGCCAAGACGGCGGGATTGCCGGCCAGCATCCACAACCCAACGCCTGCAAGGGCGGCGGCGCAGACCGCTGATACCCAGAAGAGGGCCGTCCGTTTCCTGGGCGGCGCACTGGTTCGGGGGCCGGGTGAGGTGTCCATGGTTCCTGATCCTTCCACCGGACGGCGGGATTTCAATGCCCGGCCTGCCCTACGCTGGGCCTATGCCCGAAAAGTTCCGGTACGACGTCGAGATCCTGCACCTGCTGGTCTCCCCCGCGCACGCCTACTTCGGCCGTGCCCGGGACGGTGCCGCCGACGTTCCCACCACTGATGCCGAACAGGCTGAGGTGGTGGCCGGCAAGGGGATCCTAGGCGACCGGTTCTTCGGGAAGGCCGCACACATGGACGCGGCGGTGACCCTGTTCGCCGTCGAATCCCTCGAAGCCATCGCCGCCGAGCTGGCCGCCCCGCCGTTCGATCCCCTGCTGACCCGCCGGAACGTGGTGCTGCGCGGGGCCCAGCTGGCGCCGCTGCTGGGGCAGGACTTCACACTCGAGTCCGGAGGGTCTTCGGTTTCGCTGCATGGCGGACGGCACGCCCAGCCCTGCGCGTGGATGAACGAAATGCTGGCACCCGGTGCACATCCTGCCATGCGCGGCCGTGGTGGCATCCGCTGCCGTGCTGTCTCCAGCGGGTTCCTGCACCGCGGCCCCGCCGTGCTGGTCAGCCCGGTGCTTTTGGATCCGGCTCAGGCCGGGGAAGCGAGCGTCCTCCGGCCGTCGCGGCTGCCGTAGCGGGCCCCGCCCTGGCCTCCCCGGCAAAGGCGTACGACGGCGTCACGCACGGCACGCTTTCGGCCCACCTGGGGCGGGGAAGCCCCGGAAACCCGGGACCCGCCGTCGTCCGCTGCCTTAAAGGGTGCCCCGCGTGACGCTCCCGCGCCTCCGTGTCACACGATGGCGGTGGCGTTGGCCGGGGAGCCGGTGCCGCCGGTGATGTTCAGCGGCTTGATGCTGATGAACGCGTCCCACCTGCCCGTGCTGCGCATGTGCCGGGCCAGCGGGCCGAGCCGCCACAGCTCACCCAGCGGCATGCCGAGCTTGGCCAGGAGCTGTTGGTGGATCATGCCGTGGTCGTTGAACGCGGACTCCCGGTAGGGGCTGTCCGGGACGGCGGGGAGGCATTCGAAGGCAAAGTTGTCTGCGGCGACCACGGCAAACCGGCTGTCCCATGCCCAGGCCACGAACTCCTGCGACTGCGCCACGCCCGTTGCCTTCCGGCTCTCACGAAGCCGCTGCTTCTCCTCCGGCGCCAGCGCGAGGAACCATTCGCACCACCCGGTGTGGAGCATGAGGATGTCGCCGGGACGCGTGGCCAGGGACTGGGACTCCAGGGCCGCGTGGACCAGGTCCAGGCCCAGGGGTTCCCCGGCTGCGTGGTCGATGGGCTCCCCCATGCCGTTCCGGAAGCCGTCGAGGTCCACCAGAATGCCCCGGCCGGCGATGGGGTGTTCGGCCCATTCCTGGATCCCCAGCTCTGGGGTGCCCTCGGCGACCCGGTGGTCCGGGACGCCGTTGTAGAACCCAACGTCGTCGGCGCGGCGGTGCCGGAGCCCGTCAATCTGCGTCGACCCCTGGAGGTAATACCCGTCAAGGTAGTCATCGCGGTGCGCGGGATGGGACGAGTAGATGGTGTGCCGGGGTGCGCCGCGTTTGAGCGACATGCCGGGATCAAAAGCGTCGGCGGGATAGTCCAGGCCGAACACGGCGCCGGTCCGGATGCTGTTCCTGGCTTCCAGGACGGCCGCAGGCGTGATGAAGGACGGTGTTCCCCTTTCCGGTTCCGGGAAGAGGCCCCAGGATGTTCCCGCCAGGTTGCCCTCCCTGGCCAGGAGCTCGGCGAAGGTGGGAAACGTTCCGGGTGCGGTCATCGGGTGGTGGCTTCCTGCTGCTGTTCGGCCTGTTTCCGGGGGCGCTGGTAGCTGAGCAGGAACCCGGCCACGGCGCAGACCGACGCGGCAATGCAAACCGGCGGCTTGACGTAGGTGTTGAAGAACTCGAGCCAGGCGTTTTGCCCGGCCACAAGGCCCGCGGCCTGTCCGGCAACGAACAGGACGCCGCCGATGAGGAGGACACCGAGCGTGAGGGTGAAGACGCTTTGGATGAACCGTCGGGGTGTTTTCATGGTGGTTCCTTAGATGGGCAGGATGCCGAGGGTGATCAGCACGCCGATGACCAGCAGGGGCAGCGCATAGTGGGTGAGCAGGCGGGCGAAGGTCTTGAGGGGGTTGACGTCCGCGATGCCGCAGGCCACATAGAGCGGTGCGCCACCGGGCGGAACCGCGGCCTCGCAGGAGGAGAAAATGAGCACGGCGACGGCGGCTGTGGTGGCCGGGACACCGGCGGCGACAAGGGCGGCGACGCCGACCGTTCCCACGGCGGCCATGGTGGCAGTGGCGGACAGCGGGGCTGCGACGGCGATGACGATCAGCCCGATCAGGATAGCGAGCAGCCAGAGGGGAAGGTTCAGCCCGTTCAGCAGGGCGGTCATTTGCTTGGGCAGGCCGGTGGCGGCGAGCGCGTTGGCGCCGGCGAAGGCGAAGAGCACCGTGACGCCGACGATTCCGAACCGCGGGGCCGAGCCTTGCAGCAGGTTTCCCCAGTCCCGGCCGGTGCGGGGCAGCCGCTTCCTGCCCAGCAGGGCACCGGTGATGAGGAGGACCACCGGGATCCAGACGATGACGCTGACCGATTTGCTGACGTCGCCGCCGGTCCAGTCCGAGAGCGCCGACGTAAGGAACCCCGAGGTGATGACCAGCGGGATGGCGACGACGACGAACAGCAGGAGCGTGGCCCATCCCTGGCCGAACGCGGCCCGGACGGACAGCCGGTGGGCAGGGTCCAGCGGTGCCATTCCGCTTTTCCTGATCAACAGCCAGGTGACGATGAGCCGGTGCAGGAAGCACCAGAGGCCGCCGAAGAGCAGGGGAAGGACCAGTGCGTTGATGTTCAACAGGGGCCCTACCGTGGCAGAGCCGACCAGGACGAACATGGAGGCGCTGAACGGGAAGGTGATGCCCATCCCGGCGTTGCCTGCCACAAGGGTGGCCGCCGCGGGCTTGTCCAGGCGGGACTTCTCCATCCAGGGGATGGTGACCGACCCCACCGTCGCGGCGATCGCGGCCTGGTTGTGGACCACGCCACCCAGGCCTGCGGACGCCACCGTTGAGACCCAGGCGGGACCGCCCTTCACGCCTCCGATCAGGGAGTTGAGCAGGTCGATCAGCCGGTCCAGGACGCCGCCTTTGTCCAGCAGGTAGCCCATGAATACGAAGGCCATGGTGGCGTAGACGATTTCATCTGTCGCAGCCGAGTACAGCGCCGACCAGCCAATTTGCGCCGCGGCCGCGCCGGTGAACGGGAGGATCACCAGGAACCCCATGATCATCGCCTCCCCCACGCTGCGCTTGATCAAAGTGGTCCAAAGCAGGATGACGGCCAGATAGGCGCCGAGTGCCCAGATGCCGATCATGCTGCTGCTCCTGACGTCGGAATGCCGGTTGTTGTGGAAATCATGTGTTGCCTGTTCCTGATTGTGCCCGACCGGGCGGTCAGCGCAAGGCCGGTTCCGTGTCCTGGGCCATCCGGGCAAGGGCGGCGGCGGAGGCGGTGGTCATCTCTGCAGGGACGCCGAGGTCCGAGAGGTAGCTGGCGGTGTCCTGCATCTCCCTGGACCGGCGCACGGCATGTTTGGCGGTGCCGGTGAGGAACCTGTCGATAACGGCCTGGCCGTCGCCGGCAAGCTGCCCGGCAATCTGGGCGCGGATCCAGTCCTCGAGCCCTGCCGCCTTGCCGGCTGTGACGGCCTCGACCACCACGGAGGCCAGGCCCTTCATCAGGACGCTGCGCAGCAGCTTGTGCGCCATGGCCGCACCAGCGCCGCCGTCGGCGATTTCCACCTGGACGCCCAGGGGTTCCAGCAGGGCGGCGACGGCCGGGGCGCCGGGACCACTGACCATCAGGGGCGTCTTCTCCCCCAGCGCTGAGACCGGGCCAAGGATGGCGACGTCGGCGAAGGCGGCCTGGGTGGGCAGCTGCCCGAGTTCCTGCATGACGCCGGGCGATGAGGAGGTGAAGTCCGCATAGACGCTGCCGGCGGCCAGGACCGGCAGGCACTCCTGGGCAACACTGCGGGCAGCTGCGGCTCCGGTCATCACCAGGACGATATCCGCCCCTTCACAGGCTGCTGCAGCGGTGGCGGCGCGGATGACGCCGGCGGGGGTGGACGGTGCCACGGGGTCGAACCCGGTGACCGCGTGGCCGGCAGCGGTAAGTGCTGCGGCGTAGGTGGCGCCGGCTTCGCCGAGGCCAATGACGGTGCATGCTGTCATGGAATTGGTGTCTTTCTTGCTTGGAAAGGTGCGGCGGCTAAGAGCGTGCCGCAATGATCGTTTGCCGGCGATTGGTTTCGTCCGCGAAGACGGCCTCCGCTGCTTCGGCGACGGCGGTTGCCTGTTCGCGGGGAACCACCACCACGCCGTCGGAGTCGCCGACGATGATGTCGCCTGGCAGGACAGGAACACCGCCGAAGGCAATGGCGGTGCCCATCCGGAACGGACCGTCCTTGTAGGGACCTGCCGGCGAAGTAGCCCGGGCAAAGACCGGCATGCCGATCTCACCCAGCGCCTCGGCGTCGCGCGCTGCTCCGTCCAGCGCAAAGCCGGCGACGCCGAGATTGATGGCACGCTCCCCTATCAGCTCGCCCAGCAGGGCGCGGGACTCATCGCCGCCGCCGGCAACGACAATGACGTCCCCGGGCCGCACCTGCTGGAGGGCTGCGTGGATTCCCTTGTTGTCGCCGGGCCGGGTCCACACCGGGAAGGCCGGACCGGCGAGTTTTGCACCGGGCCAGACGGCCTGGATGGCCGAGTCGGCCACGCCGAGCCGGTCCATGGCGTCGCCGATGTTGGCGGCGGGCAGCTTGGCGAGGCGGTCCACCACGTCGCGGTCCGGCCGGGCGAAGTCAGCGTCAACAGTGTCAAGGGCTGGGGTTGTCATAGGAGTTCTTTCGGTGGGTGGGGCGGGTGGATCAGTCTTTTTTCTGGACCAGCGGGAGGACCTTCTTGAAGTCGCCTTCCTGGCCTGCCCACATCTGTTCGTAGTCCTTGGCTGTGAGGTAGCTGGTCTGCAGGCCGAGGTCCTTCATCTTCT
Source organism: Arthrobacter sp. E1SS-5 (assembly GCF_057073715.1). Lineage (NCBI taxonomy): Bacteria > Bacillati > Actinomycetota > Actinomycetes > Micrococcales > Micrococcaceae > Arthrobacter > Arthrobacter sp. E1SS-5. The sequence goes on along the minus strand of NZ_CP172703.1, from coordinate 92,222 downwards.
GCACCACGGCCGGGTCTTCGATGGCCTTCTCGAGGGCGGCTTCGAGCTTCTTGGCAACGTCATCGGGGAGTCCGGCCGGTGCGGAGTACCCACGGGCGGTGCCCGCTTCGACGTCGTATCCCGATTCCTTGAAGGTGGGCACGTCAGGCAGCGCCGGAGAGCGTTCGGCGCTCATGACACCCAGGACCCGTGCCTTGCCCTGCTTGTTCAGGTCGTTCACGTCGCTGACGTTGGCCACCAGGACGTCCACGTGCTTGCCGAGGAACGCGGTGGTTGCCTGCGATGCCCCTTCGGAGAAGTGGACGGGGGCAAACTCGGAGCCAGTGACCTGCTGGATCTGGGCCAGGGCGAAGTGCTCGCCCGTCTGGATGCCGGTGGTGCTGGCGGTCATGGACTTGGGGTTGGCCTTCTCGGCGTCCAGGAGTTCCTTCAGCGTCTTGTAGGGGCTGTCCGGCTGCACGGCGATGACTGCGGGGTCGAAGACCTGCCGGCCCAACGGCTTGAAGCTGTCCCGGGTGTACTTTGCGCCGCGGGCCGGATCGAGCGGCGAGACGACGACGGACGGTGAGCCGGTGGCGCCGATGGTGTAGCCGTCCGGCTTGGCGCTGGTCAGCGCGGTGTAGCCGATCTGGCCGCCGGCACCGGGCTTGTTGACCACCTCTACGTTGGTACCGAGTTCCTTCTCCAGCACGGGCTGGATCAGCCGGGCGGCCGTGTCCACGGCCCCGCCGGAGGAGAACGCGACAATCAGGTCGATGGACTTGCCCTTCTTGGGAAAGTCGTTGGCACCGGCGGCCGAGTTGGAGGCTCCGGCGTTGGCGCCGCAGCCGGTAAGGGCGATCAGCGACGCCGCTGCGAGGGCAGCAATGATTTTCTTGCGTGACATGGGTCTTCTCCTTTGAAGTGATGCGGATGGAGCGGGGATGGGTGGTGCTTGTTGGGGAGTCTTAGGCCTCGGGGTCCTCGGTGAGGGCCTTGGGCTTGCGGAATTTCAGCAGCGGGCTGCACAGGATCAGCACCCCGATACCGATGAGTACGGCGGAAATGGGCCGGCTGGTGAAAACGGTGAAGTCGCCCTGGGAGATCTCCAGCGATTCGCGCAGCGAGCGCTCCATCAGGGGGCCCAGCACCAGGGTGAGGACCATCGGGGCCAGCGGAATGTCGAGATTCCGCAGGGCCAGGCCCAGGAGTCCGAAGCCGATCATGACGTAGACGTCGAAGACGCTGAAGTTGATGGTGTAGGCGCCGATCACCATGAACAGCAGGATCACGGCGGTCAGGATTGGGGTGGGAACGCGCAGGATGGAGGTCCACAGTCCCACCAGCGGAACATTGAGCAGCAGCAGGATGACGTTTCCGATGAAGAGGCTTGCGATGATCGCCCAGGCAATGTCCGAGTGCTCGGTAAAGAGGCTGGGTCCCGGTGTGAGCCCCTGCTGGAGGAAGGCCCCCATCAGCACGGCGATGGTGGGTGATGCCGGGATGCCCAGGGTGAACAGCGGAATGAGTGCTGCGTTGGCGTGGGCGTTGTTGGCGGTTTCCGGGCCGGCAACACCTTCCACCGCGCCCTTGCCGAGTTCGTGGCGGAAGCGGGAGAACTTCTTTTCGGCCGCGTAGGACAGCAGGGAGGACACCGATCCGGTCATGCCGGGGATCAGGCCAAGGCCGAAACCGACGCCGGTGCCCCGCGCCATCGACGGTGCGCTCCGCCGCCACTCCGTCCGTGAGGGGAACAGTTGCCGGAATCCGGGGGCGTGGACCACCGGGGTGGGCTCGTTCCGCCGGAAGGAGAGGATCTCTGAGAGCCCGAAGACACCCACGATGACGGCTACGAAGCTCACGCCGTCCAGGAGGTTGTCGATGCCAAAGGTGAAACGTGGGGCGCCAGCTACGGGGTCGATGCCCACCATGGAGATCAGCAGGCCCAGCGCGCCGGAGATCACGGCCTTGACCAGGGATTTTCCGGCCAGGGCCACCAGCAGCGAGATGCCCACCACCATGAGCGCGAAGAACTCGGGCGGACCGACCAGAAGCCCCATCTCCCCGAGCGGCTTGGCCGCTGCCACCAGGCCTATGGTGGCGATGGTGCCGCCGATGAAGGACCCGACGGCGGCCAGCGTCAGCGCTGCCCCCGCCCGGCCGATCTTGGTCATGGCGTAGCCGTCGATGGTGGTGATCGCGGACGACGCTTCACCGGGCGTGTTCAGCAGGACGCTGGTGATGGTGCCGCCGTACTGGGTGCCGTAGAAAATGGCACAGAGCATGATGATCGACCCCGCGGGGTCCAGGTTGAGCGTGATCGGGATCAGGAGGGCCACGCCGGCTACCGGTCCTACCCCCGGCAGGACACCGATGATGGTGCCCAGCAGGCAGCCGAGGAAGGCAAAAATCAGGTTCTGCCAGGTCATGGCGGTGGCGAAACCGCCCAGGAGTTCGTTAATGGTCTCCATGGCTAGAATCCGATCAGGTTCAGCGGAGCAAGCGACGAGACCGGGAGTGCCACGTTCAGGCCGTTATTGAAGGCATAGAACGCACCAACACTGCCCAGCAGGGCAATCACCAGCGAGGACACCCATGTCCGGCGGCCCCGGATTTTCAGGTGGTAGAGCAGGAACAGGAACATGCTCAACTGGAAACCCAGCAGGTCCATCACGGATGCCAGGATGACCAGGCTGACGGCCACGGAGATGACGACACCCCTGTCCACACCTTCGCCTTTGGCACTCGGACTGCGAAGTTCCTGGACCAGCCAGACGGCCGACATCGCCACCAGCACCGCCCCCATCGCAAAGGGAAACAGTCCGGCGCCCGGGCCCAGGGACGTCCAGAGCCCCAGGGTGCTTGAGCTGACCAGGACATAGATGCCGACGGCGGCGAATGCGCCGATGCCCGCCAGCACACCGGGAGCGATCCGTATGGTGCTCCCTGCTGTCGTCGTGACTGACTCCGTTGTCATGAATTTCCTTTTCACTGCGCGTCATTGCGTTTCATAGAATGAAACTATATTGCGTACTGAGAAATAGTGACAGGAGACACAGGTACTGTCAAGCGCAAAAAACTTACATAGAATGAAAAAATGGCGACGACGACTCCCCCCACGGCCGGACCGGCAGAAGCGGGCCCCAAGTCCTCGAACATGCGTTCCCTGTCACGGGCCATGGAGGTTTTCGCCGAACTGCAGCGCGCGGAGCGGCCGCAGCGGCTGAGTGACCTGGCACGGAACTGCGGCATGAGCCTGCCCACCACGCTGCGGATCCTGCGGGTGCTGCAGGATTTCGGCATGGTGAGCCAAAAGGACAAGTCCTACCGGATCGGCCCGGCCGTGCTCCCGGCGGCGAAGAGTTTTCTGGAGAACGATCCCCTGGCGGTCGCGGGGCGACCGGTTCTGCAGCAGCTCGCGACCCAGACCGGAATGTCTGTTTCCCTGCACACCCGGCTGGGGTTTGAGCGCATCCTCGTGGCGCGCGTCCAGGGCGAAGCGCCCATGCAGTATGACCTGCCGCTGGGTAAACGCCTGCCGCTGACCCGCGGCGCTGCGGGAAAGATCCTGATCGCGGGCGCCACTGACGCTGAACTCGAACAGGTGGTAGCTGCCGCAATTGCCTCCGGCCACGAGGAGCAAGGATTCACGGTCAAGGAACTTCGGTCACGGTTACCCGAGCCCGGCTGTGACTACGCCTATTCTGCGAATGAGCGCGTGATTGGCGTGCTCTCCGTAGGGGTGGCCCTAACCAACCGGGAGGGCCGCGCCAACGAGTCAATGGCCTTGAACTGTCCGGCGGAGGCGACAACCGAAGAAAAGATCAAAGCCAACGTCCCCGAGCTCCGCCGCGCCGCCAGCCGGCTCTCCGAACTGCTCGAGGGTTCGGTCTACTAACAGGACCCGAGGTGTCAGAGGTACGACGGCGCCACACACCGCACGCTTTCGGCCCGCCTGGGGCGGGGAAGCCCCGGAAACCCGGGATGCCGCCGCCGTACGCGGACTGAAAGCGTGCTTCGCGCCACGGTTACCGGCTGGCGTAGTAGGCCGCCGCCATGTCCTGCTTGGCGCGGCCCTGCTCCGATACTCGGTCCAGCCGGGCGGCGAAAGCTTCGGCGCCGTCGAGCTTCACGCCCTGCTCAGCCACTGCGTCCACGATGAGGTGGGCATCCTTGCACGCGGTGTCCACGGCGAAGGAGGCAGGCTCCAGCCCGTCGTCAGTGATGAGGCCCATCTTGGTCCGCAGGTAGGGAAGGTCCAGGCCGCCGCCGTCGATCACGCCGAGGAACTGCTGCGGATCGACGCCCAGGGCCTCGGCGAGCGCCACCACTTCCCCGGCGGCGTTGGAGGCGGCGATGACCCAGCTGTTGACCACGAGCTTGAGGCGGGCCGCCGATCCCTGCGAGGGGTCTTCACCGGTCCAGATGGTGCGGGCGCCGATGGCGTCAAGGACCGGTGCCACGCGCTGGCGCACAGCCTCGGGCGCGGCGGCGAGCACCAGCAGCTGCCCGGCTTCGGCAGGAGCCCGGGTACCGGAGACGGGCGCCTCCACCAGGTCCAGGCCAAGCTCGGCGGCCAGGTCCGCCAGGACGGGTACATCGCGCACGCCCACGGTGGTGGACTGGACCCAGGCCGTACCGGGCTTAAAGCCCGGGGCCGCGGAGCGAATGACCTGCTCCACCGCGGCGGCGTCATACAGCATGGTCAGCACCACATCGGCCGACTCCACGGCCTCTGCGGGGTTGGCGGCGCTGTGTGCCCCGTCCGCGGCCAGCGGTTCGGTTTTCGCCGCATCCCGGTTCCACACTGAGACATCATGACCGGCGCGCAGGAGGTTCCGGGCCATGGCCGCCCCCATGATTCCGGTCCCCAGCACAGCCACTTTCAGTTTCGTATCCATTGAGTCATCCTCCTGGTCCAGGTTTGGCGTTCCCTACCAACTCAACGTCTCCAGGATTCAGGGACTTATGCAACCCGGGTTCCTGTGGATTGTCGGTGCCCCCACCTAGACTCGTACCCATGAGCGACAGCAACCAGGAAACCATCGGCAGCCCGGAACCGGAACCCAACGCAGGCCTCAACAGGGACCCGGAAGACTGGGTAACCGGAGACGAACCCATGACGGCCGCACAGCGCAGCTACCTCGACACACTGGCACGCGAGGCCGGGGAGGAACTGCCCGCGGATCTGAGCAAGGCGGAGGCGTCAAAGCACATCGACCGGCTGCAGCAGCACAGCAACCGCGTGGCCGGCGACGGCGACAACGGGGCCGGCAGCTAGGCACCCCGGGCAGCAATACGCAGACGACGCCGGCAGCACAGGACGGCGCCAAAAGCACCTAGGCGAATAGCGGCTGCCGGGGGCTACCGCAGGTTGGCTCGCGAAAGCCTGCCGACAAGAAGCCCTACCAGGCCTGGCACTCGCGGGTGAGGCCGAAGGGAACGGCGTCGCTGAGGTCCACAGTGAACCTGTCCACGCCGTGGCGGGTCACCAGGATGCCGTGGCGCTTGCCGTTCAGTGCGTGGGCCTTTGCGGCTGCGACGGCGGCGTCGAGTTCGCGGTCCATGCTCTGGCGGTCGGACACGGTGAGGGTCAGGGGGAAGTTCATGGCGATGCCTTTAATGTCAGTCGGGGGTGGGTGGAAATGCGCCGCCCAGCGCTCCCCCTGGCTGCATAGGCGGTTGGCGCCGCAGCGCCTCGAACCATGGTGCCCGAGCATCCAAGGGCCAGCAACTTTAGATAAATGACGCAGGTCAGGGGCAAGTGCCCGGTGCTTTGTCCTGACAATTACTGCCGTTAAGGCACTGTCAATTAGAGTTGGACAGGACTGGAAGTCGATTTTCAAGGCCTCCAACTGCCCCTGAAACCCGGCCCCGCGGCCTGACCCGAGCCATTTTGCGCTACCGCTGACTGTGCAACGACCTGACAAGGATTCCGCCATTTCCACCGACGCTTTCTTCGGCAATCTGACCAGGATCCGCAACGTCATCCTTCCCACCCCGGTGCGGAGTGGGATGAACACCGGGCGGGGCCTGCTGGGCGGCTTCATCGTGGTGCACCTGGTCTTCCTTATCTTCGCGGCGTCGCTCTCCCTGCGCGGCGAAGCGTTCAGCGACACCTTCATCTACCGCGACTGGGCCATGGCGGGGTTCAACGACGCCAACCTCCGCGGCGGCCCCAGCCCCTGGGTCTACCCCATCCTTGCGCTCATCCCCATGGCCATCGCCGGCGTGGCAGGACCCGCGCCGTTCTTCTTCCTGTGGGTCCTCATGACCACCATCCTCAACGGCTGGGCGCTGCTGAAGCTCACCGCGCGGGGCCGGAACACCGGCGCCATCCCCGCCGGCTGGTGGTGGCTGGCCTTCACGTTCCTCATGGGCTGGCTGGGGTTCGCCCGGGTGGACGGCCTCACCGCCCCGCTGGTCCTGGTGGCCCTGGCCTACGGCGTCAACCGCCCGTTCATCGCCTCGGTCCTGCTGGCCATCGGCACCTGGGTGAAGGTCTGGCCGGCGGCCATCATGCTGGCCCTCTTCGCCGTCGTCAAGAACCGCCTGCTGGTGGTGCTGGCAGGGATCTCGGTGACGGCCGGCGTCGTGGCGCTGGCCGCTGTGCTGGGCAGCGTTCCCAAATTGCTGAACTTCCTCACGCAGCAGGGCGACCGCGGAATGCAGCTCGAGGCCACCTTCACCACCCCCTGGCTCTGGCTTTCCGTCCTGAACGTGGGCGGCTCCCGCATGTACATGAACACCGACATCAACTCGATGCAGGTGGACGGCCCGGGCACCGCCATCATGTCCGTCCTGATGCAGCCGCTCCTGGTCCTGGCCGCCGTGCTGGTGGCCGGGCTGACCTTCTGGGCCCTGCACAACGGCAAGCAGCACAAGGTGGCCGGCGGCGTGGACCGCACCGAACTGCTCCTGGCCGGCGCGCTCACCCTCGCCACCGCCTTCGTGGTGTTCAACAAGGTGGGCTCGCCCCAGTTCATGGTGTGGCTGGGGCCCGCCGTCGCCGTCGGGCTGGCGCACAGCTGGCGGGAATGGCGCGTCCCGGCGCTGATGCTGATCGCCATCGCCGTGGCCACGTACTTCATCTACCCCCTCTTCTACGACGCCCTCAGCCACAACAACCCCTGGATGGCGCTGGTGCTGACCATCCGCAACGTCCTGCTGGTGGTCCTGTTCCTGTGGAGCGTCCGGCGCCTGTACTCGCTGGGCAAGAAGACGGCCGCACCTGCCCCTGCGCTCAAGGAGACCTAAGATTTCCACGAGGTTCTTTGACCGCCTGGTGACCGTCCGCACCAAACTGCTCCCGGCAAAAGTGGTGGACTGGTTCGCCCGCCCGTCCAGCGTCTGGTGGGGCTTCGCCGTCGTCCATCTCTACTTCCTGGGCTGGATGGCCTCCTTCTTCCTGAACGGCGACACCTTCAGCGACACCGAGCAGTACCGGCAGTGGGCCACGGCCGGCTACAATCCGGCGGACCTGGCCGGGAAGATCAGCCCCTGGGTGTACCCGGTACTGGCGCAGATCCCCATCTTCCTGGCCAACATCGCCGGGCCCAGCCTTTACCTGCTGATCTGGTTCCTGATCATCACGGCGCTGAACGCCGTCGGCCTGCTGTACCTCACCCGCGGGCCCCGGACTGTAACGGGCATCGCGCCGGCCTGGTGGTGGCTGTTCTTCACGGTCTTCATGGGCTACCTGAGCTTCGCCCGGGTGGAAGGCATTACGGCTCCGATCGTGCTGATCGCCCTGCTTTACGCCGCCGAACGGCCCGTGGTGGCGGGCGTCCTGCTCAGCATCGCCACGTGGATCAAGGTGTGGCCCGCGGCCGTCCTGGTCCCCATCGTCATCGCCAGCCACAAGCGCGTCCAGGTGGTGCTCGCCGGCGCCGCCGTGACCGCCGTCGTGGGCCTGGGGACGTGGCTGTCCGGCGGGCTTCCGCACATCATGGACTTCCTCCTGAACCAGGGCGAGCGCGGCATGCAGCTTGAGGCCACGTTCTCCACGCCCTGGGTCTGGCTGAGCGTGTTCCACATTGCCGGCTCCAAAATGGCGGACAACACGGCGATCAACTCCACCGAGGTCTACGGCCCCGGGGCCGGCACCGCCGCATTCCTGATGCAGCCGCTGCTGATCCTCGCCGCCGTCACCGCAGCCATCCTGCTGGTGCGCGCCATGCGCCGCGGCGCGGAGCGTGAGGAACTGTTCCTCGAGGGTTCGCTCATGATGGTCACCGCGTTCATCGTGTTCAACAAGGTGGGCTCGCCGCAGTTCATCATCTGGCTGGCACCCGTGATCATCGCTGGCCTCACGCACGATTGGGAGCGCTGGAAAGTCCCCGCGGCCCTGCTCATGGGCATCGCCATGACGACGTTCGTGATCTACCCGCTGTTCTACACGCCGCTCATCCACGCCCACCCGGTCATGGCGGCCATCCTTACCACCCGCAACGTGCTCCTGGTGGTGCTACTGTGGTGGTCGGTGAAGCGCACGGCCGAGCTGGGCCGGAAGACCCCAGCGACGGTTCCGGCGGGGGCCTAGGGGGCTTCGCGGCGTTCGACGGCGGCAGGGGCCTTGGCGTCCGTGGCTGCAGCCTGGCGGATTGGCCCCGCTTGGCGTGCTGCACGGCGTTCCATCGCCCACTCCCAGCCGCGCCGGGCCAGGTCCAGAGGCTTGCCTTCGATGAGCAGCTTGCGCGTATGGACGTCCAGGACCAGCAGGTAGAACGTGAACGCCAACGCGGTGAAGAACGCCAGGGATGATGCGTTGATGGGCAGTTCCACGAAGGACCAGACCGAGAGCTGGTCCTGGGCGCCAAACACCACGAAGAACGTCACGCCCACGTACAGCGACCGGATCTGCCAGTCGTCCCGGATCCCGGTGACGGCCAGGAACGGCAGGAACCACAGGATGTACCAGGGCTGGATGATGGGCGAGAGCATCACGACGGCGGTGAACGCCAAAGCCATCCGGCGCACCGCCCGCGAGTAGTCGCCGCGGAACATGAGCAGCAGGACCAGCGCGATGGCGGCCCACTTCATGGCGGTCCGCAGCCAGGTGGCCAGGGTTCCGCCGGGCAGTCCCAGCGCGTTGGCGAGCATCTCCACCTGTTGGCCCAGGAAGCCCGACGGCGAGTAGCCGGTGTAGCCCGGCGTCGGGTCCATGATGGCCCAGGTCCACCCGATGCCCAGGTTGAACGGGATGCCGCTGAGGACCAGGACGCCGAAGCTGATGCCCGCCGTCGCGGCCCACATCAGGAACTTCCGCGGCCAGGTGGCGGAGGGCCCGGCCCACATGAGGCCGATGAACGGCAGCAGCAGCACGGTAATGGGTTTGATTCCGATGGAGGCCGTGACCAGCAGGATCCCCAGCAGGTAGCGGCGGGTGGCGGCGAAGTAAACGCCCGCGACGGCGAGCCCCACCATCAGGGCGTCATTGTGGGCACTGGCAATGAAACTGATCAGGAACAGCGGGTTGGCGACGGAAATCCAGAGTGCCCGCGCACCGTTAATGCCGTGCAGTTCGGCCAGCTTGGGCACGTAGATGACGCACAGCAGCACGCCGACGCCGGCCAGTAGGCGGAAGAGCAGGACGGACGCATCAGGCTGGGCCCCGGTCAGTCCCACCACCGCCCGCGCCAGCCACAGGAAGTAAGGGCCGTAGGGGGTCCGGTTTTCGGCCCAGGCGGGGTCGGCGCCCAGGGCGAACCAGTTGTTGAGGGTGGAGATACCCACCTCATACGGGTTCTGGCCTTCCATCACCAACCGTCCCTGGCCCGTGTAGGCGTAGACGTCGCGGGAAAAGACCGGCACACAGAACAGCAGGGGAAGGGACCAGGCGGAGATGGCCACCACCACGGAGCGCAGGGACGATTGTCCCCAGTCCCCCAGCCGCTGGCCCAGGCGCAGCCACGAGCGCATCAGCAACATGGCGCCGGCCGTCAGCAGCACGGTGGACACCGCCACTCCCCAGCCTTCGGTGCGGAGCGCGATCACCACGGGTTGCCGGATCATGGGGGATCCGTTGGCAATCCAGCCCGTCCCGATCGAGCCGACGAACATCATCAGGGAGCCGATGAAACCTTCAATGGTTGCCAGGTAGGCACGGCCTTTGGCAGGCACGGAGGCGTCGGCCGAAGTGCCCGGCCTGCTTTCCGATGTCCTGAGGTGCGACCCGCCTGCCGTCATGATTGTGTGGTCCCCTACTTCGTTACGGCACTGCTCGCCCCAGCTTCACAAGGCCGCCCTGCAACCTTGGTCATTTTATCAGCCGTACTTACTGCCGCCCCGGGCCGCGGCCGGCGGGAACGCCACAGTTTGGAAACGGCCGGCAGGAAACCTAGCGGGCGCGCAGCAGTGCCAGGAATTCGTCGGCCATGCCAAGCTGCTCCTCCAATTTGGCCCTGCGCCGCGCCGCCTCTTCGATAAAGCCGTTCAGCTCCTCCCGAATGCCCGCAACATCCTGGCCTGGTTTGGCCGCCTCCAGGGCGTCGATAACCCGAAGCAGCCCTGCCATGGCTTCGAGCGTGAACCCGAGGGGTTTCATCCTGCGGATCAGCAGCAGCCGCGTGAAGTCGCGTTCGGTGTAAAGGCGGAACCCACCTTCGGTGCGGCCCGAGGGTTTGAGCAGGCCCACCTCGTCGTAATGGCGGATGGTCCGGAGGGACATCTGCGAGCGGTCCGCCAGTTCGCCAATGTGCATTGTCGCCACCACTTCTTCGGCGGTCATCTCTTTCACCATCACGTCACCAATCCGACCCAACCCTCACGTTAGGGTAGTGTTGCATACGCAGCCGGAAGTCACCGGCGCATTCTTTCTCCACCCCCATTGTCTTTCATGGGCGGGCTGGACCCGTGCGCAATGTGGCGCGCAGAACGTTGCACACCGCTCCCCCATGAGGGAGCCAAGTCCCCTGGAGCAGCTCCTTGGCCGTCGCCGACCGCACCCGCCCTACCCGGCAACCAATCACTGTCCTCACCGCCCTGCGCTCCCCCCGGCAATTCAGCCGCGAGGTCCTGGCCGGCATGGTCACCACCCTGGCCCTCGTACCGGAAGTCATCTCATTTTCGATCGTGGCCGGCGTGGATCCCATGGTGAGCCTTGTCGCCTCCATCGTGCTGGCCCTGGCCATGTCCATTCTGGGCGGCCGCCCCGGCGTGGTGACCGCCGCCGCCGGTTCCGTCGCCTTGGTGATCGCCCCGCTGGTCCACGAGCACGGCGTCGAATATGTCCTGCCCACGGTGCTCCTTGCCGGCGTCATCCAGGTGGTCTTTGGCTTGGCCGGGCTGGCGAGGCTGATGCGGTTCATTCCACGGTCGGTAATGATCGGGTTCGTCAACGCGCTGGGTGTGCTGATCTTCATGGCCCAGGTGCCCCATGTCCTCAACGTCCCCTGGCTCGCCTACGTGCTGTTCGCCCTGACGATCGCCATCATCTTCATCCTGCCCCGGTTCACCAAATTGGTCCCGTCGCCCCTGGTAGCCATCGTCGTCGTCACCGCGATCGTCATCATTGCGGGCCTCACCGTTCCGAACGTCGCGGACGAAGGACCACTCACGGGCAAGCTGCCCGGGATCACGCCGTTCCTTTTCCCCGTGAACCTCGAAACCTTCCAGCTGGTCCTGCCCACGGCGCTGAGCGTGGCGTTCGTCGGACTCATGGAAACCCTCCTCACAGCCAAACTCGTGGACGACATCACGGAAACCCCATCGCACAAGGGCCGCGAATCCTGGGCCCTGGGCGTCTCAAACATCTTCGCCGGCTTCTATGGCGGCATCGCCGGCTGCGCCATGATCGGCCAGACCGTCCTCAACGTGAAGACCGGCCAGGCCCGCACCAGGATCTCGACGTTCGTGGCCGGGCTGTTCCTGCTGGCACTGGTGACGGGGCTCAGCTCGATCATGGGCCAGATCCCCATGGTGGCCCTCGCCGCGGTAATGATGGTGGTGGCCGTGACCACCGTCGACTGGCACAGCGTGAAACCGGCCACCCTGAAGCGGATGCCCGTGCCCGAGACGCTGGTCATGGCCGTCACCGTCGCCGTCGTGGTCCTCACGGGGAACCTGGCCTACGGCGTGCTGGTGGGCGTCATCCTGGCGATGGTGCTGTTCGCGCGACGGGTGGCCCACGTCATCACCGTTGAGCGGCACCTTGCGGAAGACGGCGACAGCGTCCGCTATGACGTGGTGGGGCCGCTGTTCTTCGGAAGCAGCAATGACCTGGTGGAGCAGTTCGCCTACGCCGACGATCCCGCCTCGGTGACCATTGACCTCACCCGCGCGCAGATCTGGGACGCGTCAACAGTGGCCGCCCTGGACTCCATCGAAACCAAATATGCGGACCACGGTGCAACGGTGGCAATCGAGGGCCTCGATGAACGCAGCACCGGCTTCCACCGGCGCCTTACGGGGCATCTGGGCGCCTGACCCCGCAGGCGCAAAGAAGTGGAGCTGCAATGTGCAGCCCCACTTCTTTGATCCGAGTGTCCTAGGAGAAGCGCGCCGGCCGGAACGTTGCCAGCATGGGGTGCTTCCTGCCGGTCAGGATCTCCCCGGCAAGGAGCTCACCGGCAATGAGGCCCAGGGTGGCGCCGGAGTGTGTGAACGCGACAAAGCAGCCCGGCACCTGGCCCAATTCGCCCAGCACCGGTTCACCGTCGCCCGGGATCGGCTTGTAGCCCATCTTCCAGGAGGCCGGCTTGAGTTCCGGATTGCCGGCCACCAGCTTGGAGGCCTCGTCGGCCAGTTCCTGCACCACGTCATCGGGGATGGTGAAGGAGCCGTCCGCGTGCTCGGTGATGTGCTCCTCGTACCAGTCGTGGTCCAAGGCGAACGTGCCTCCCGGGTTGGGCCGCAGGGCGGCGCGGGGTGTGTTCATCACGGCGGTGACCTCGTGCTGCACCTGCTTGGTCACCACCAGCATGGACACCGGCGAACCATTGGGGATGTGCACACCCAGGGGTTCGACGACGGCGGGTGTCGCAGCGCCGCAAGCCACCAGGACGGCGTCGGCCGGGTAGGTCCCGCCCGCCGCGGTCTCGACGCCGGTGGTCCGGCCGCCCTCCACCATGACGGAGGCCTTGCCGGCGTTCAGGACCAGTTCGCCGCCGCGGGCGTGGAACTCCTCCATCAGGAAGTCGATCAGGTCCGGCAGGCTCACCCAGCCTTCGCCGGGGTTGAAGATGGCATTATCCGGCACGGCGCTGGAATCGATGCCAGGGGTGGCTGACGCGATTTCTTGCGGGGAAAGCAGCTTGGAGTCGTAGCCAATGGACTTCTCGTAGGCATGCCGTGCCTCCGTGGCCTCCGCCTGGCCGGCTGCGTTCCACATGAGGCCGCCGCCGAACTGGAGCCACTCCCGCTTGGGATCCGAGGCAAAGAGGGTGCGGTAGCGGTCCACGCCGGCAACCCGCAACTGGTGGTAGGGGGTGGAGCGTTCGCCTGCGGAGTTGAGCCAGGACAGCGAGCGGCCGCTGGCTTCACTGGCCAGGCCGCGCTCGGTCAGCAGGATCACGGAGGCGCCTTCACGCAGCAGGTGCACAGCGGTGGAAACGCCCAGGATGCCGCCGCCGAGGATCGCGACGCGCTTGGAAGCTGGAACAGAGGACATTGGTGTCCCTTTCTGTGGAATTCGTGGTTAGGAGGGACGCGAACGGTGCGTCATCAGCGGAAAAGAGTGCAGGCAGTCAGGCCAGGGCGTGGATGCCCTCGATGACTTTCAGTACTTCAAGCGGACCGGCGGGATCGACGGGCAGTGGGCCGTTCCCGCGGAGGGCGGCCGCCAGTTGCACGTAGAACTGCGGATAGCCGCCTCGTTCGGCAGGCACGGGAGACGTTGCTCCGTCGACCCCCAGGAGCCCCCATGACTCCTGGGGGTCGAGGCCGTAGGCAGGGTCCGACGGCGGCATCCCTGCGGCGAGGGCGGGTTCCTGGCCGTCCAGCCCCCACTTGGTGTAGCCGGCTTGTGAACCGAGGACGTGGAAGCGGGCGCCGGCCTGGGCAGCCATGCCGTTCATCCACAGCCGTGAGCGGACGCCGGAGGCATGCAGCAGTGACACGAAGGCCTCGGTGTCCGCCGCGTCCGGATGGGGTCCGCGGTTGGCCGTCTCGCCATAGCTCCGTTCCACGGGGCCGAACAACTGGATGGCCTGATCGATCAGGTGGGCACCCAGGTCATGCAGGATCCCGCCGCCTTCGGCGAGGGACACCGTGTCCCGCCAGTTCCCGAACCCTTCGGGCCGCCACCATTCGAACCGTGATTCGAAGCTGCTGACCTGACCCAAGGCACCCGACGCCAGGACCTTCCGGAGGGTCAGGAAGTCGGCATCCCACCGGCGGTTCTGGAACACCGTAAGCCGAACCCCGCCGTCGTCCGCCCTGCTGATCAGCTCCTCACCCAAGGCGGAGGTGGGCACGAAAGGCTTGTCCACCACCACGTGCAGGCCGTGGGCGATCGCCGTCGCTGCCAGCTCAAAGTGGGTGTGCGGCGGGGTGCCCAGGATGACCAGGTCAAGGTCGGCTGCGTTGGCGAACAGCTCCTCCGGCGTGGCCATGATCCGTGCCAGGGGGTACAGCCGTGCCGCTTCGGCCGCCCGGGCAGGCTGGGCCGTGACAATCACATCGAGCGAAAAGTCCGGGTTGGCCGCAATCAGCGGTGTGTGGAACACCTTGCCGGAGATCCCAAACCCGACGACGGCGGTCCGGATGGGTGCCGCTGCAAGCGTGCCCATCAGAGCACCTCGGAGAGGAAGCGCTGGAGGCGTTCGCTGCGGGGGTTGTCGAAGAGTTGAGTGGGGGTTCCTGCTTCGACCACTTCGCCTTCGTCCATGAAGACCACCTGGTCGGCGACTTTGCGGGCGAAGCCCATTTCGTGGGTGACCACGAGCATGGTCATGCCGCGCCTGCCCAGGCCGGCCATGAGGTTCAGGACGCCTTTGACGAGTTCGGGGTCCAGGGCGCTGGTGGCTTCGTCGAAGAGCATGACTTCGGGTTCCATGGCCAGGGCGCGGGCGATGGCGACGCGCTGCTGCTGGCCGCCGGAGAGGTCGCGGGGGCGGTGGTCGGCGCGTTCGGCGAGGCCCACCTCGGCCAGGCGTTGGCGGGCCTTGGCCATGGCCTGGGCTTTGGGCATGCCCTTGACGGCCCAGAGTGCCAGGGCGACGTTTTCCTCCGCGGTGTGGTCCGGAAAGAGGTTGAAGTGCTGGAAGACCATGCCAATGCGGGTGCGCAGGGTGTCCGGGTTGGTGCCCAGGATGCTGTCCCCGGCCAGGAGCACGTCCCCGGTTTTGGGTTCGTGCAGCCGGTTGATGCCGCGCAGCAGGGTGGACTTGCCGGAGCCGGAGGGGCCGATGATGCAGGTGGTGGTGCCCGGGGCCACGGTGAGGGTGACGTTGCGCAGGACCTCGATGTCGCCGTAGGCCATGGTCAGGTTGCGCAGTTCCAGGGACGAGCCGTGGAACGACGGGGCTTCCTGGCCGGTGGTGTTTTTGGTGGGGGTGGGGGTGTTCATGTGTTGCTCCCGGTGGTCAGCGGCGAGGCGGAGGCGAGTTCCTTGACTTCCTTCAGGCCGCTGGTGGGTGCTGCGGGGCGGCGGCGGCCGGTGCGGAACTTGTTGTCGATGTGGTTGACCAGGTGGGTCAGCGGGACGGTGATCACCAGGTAGAAGACGCCGGCGGCGACCAGGGGTGAGAGGTTGCCGGAGAGCACGGCGGCGTCCTGGCCTACGCGGAAGAGTTCGCGTTCGCTGACCAGCAGGCCCAGGAAGTAGACCAGGGAGGAGTCCTTGACGATGGCGATGAACTGGTTCACCAGGGCCGGCAGGACCCGGCGGACGCCCTGCGGGACCACCACCAGGGCCATGGACTTGGCGTAGCTCATGCCCAGGGCGCGGCAGGCTTCGCCCTGGCCCTTGTCCACGCTGAGGATCCCGGCGCGGAAGATTTCCCCGATGTAGGCGCTGGCAATCAGGCTCAGCGCGATGATCCCGAGCGGGTAGGGGGACGGGCCGAAGATCGACTGGCTGAGCCGGGCGAAGCCCTGGCCGATCAGCAGGATGGTCAGGATCGCCGGCAGGCCGCGGAACAGGTCCGTGTAGATGCGGGCCGGGACCCGCAGCCACTTGGACGGTGAGATGCCCATGACGGCCACCAACATTCCCAGCACCGTGCCAAGGACGGTGGCCGAGATGGAAATGATCAGCGTGTTCAGCAGGCCGACCGCCAGCAGTTGGGGCAGGACTTCGGCCATAGCGCCGAAGTCAAAGAATGTACGGATGATGGTGTTGAACCAGTCCATGATTGCTCTCAGACGTAGATTGATTGAGGATGCCGGGCAGGCCGCGGGCTGCGGCCCGCCCGGCGATAAACCCGGAGGCTTACGTACTTACTTGCCTATTTGCTCGGAGCGGGCGACGGTGACGCGGAGGCGCCCTGTTCGGCCTTGGGCAGGTACTGCTCAGGCATCGGGGAACCCGGGAACCACTTCTGGTAGAGCTTCTTCCAGGTCCCGTCTTCCATCGCAGCGGCCAGGCCCTTGTTCAACGCTTCCTTGAACGCCGTCTTGCCCTTGGGCACGGCGAACCCTGCCGGGGCGTCGAAGGACGGAATGTCCGCAGCGCTGACCAGTCCGTGCTGGTCCTCGTACGCCTTCGCAGCCTCGTAATCCAGGAAGTGCGCGTCAACGGTTCCGCTGTTCAGCGCCGCGATCGCCGTGTTGTTGTCCGGGAAGCGGACCAGGCTGGCAGAGGTGAAGTTCTTCACCGCATAGGCCTCCTGCAGGGTTCCCTGCACCACGCCCAGCCGCTTGCCGGCAAGGCCGTCCACACCGGTAATGCCCGAACTCTTGGTGGTGATCACCGTCAGGTAGCCGGCCAAGTAACCATCCGAGAAATCCACGGTTTCCTTGCGCTTGTCCGTGATGCCGATCGCTGCCACGCCGGCGTCGAACTGCCCGTTGGCAACTGCGGCAAGGAGGCCGGAGAAGTCCTGCCCGGTGAAGACCACGTTGTCCACACCGGCCCGGTGGGCCACATCCTTGAACAGTTCCACGTCGAACCCGGTGAAGTTACCGGAGGCGTCGGCGAAGGTGTAGGGCTTGGAGTCGCCCAGGCTGGCCACGCGGATGGTGCCGGGCTGGATCAGGCCGTAGGGGTTGTTCTCCGTGGTGGAGGCGGCGGAGGTGGAGCTGCAGCCGGAGAGCGCCAGCACCGCAGCGAGTGCGGCGGCGGCAATTCCGGCCGGGCGGAGATTCTTTTTCTTCACAGCGTTGTCCAATCGTTGGGAGGGAGGCGGTGCTGTCAGGGCCGCCGAAGAAAGTCGCCGATGCTCTTGTTGAGTCCGGTCTCACACCCTAGGATTGAGACCGGACTCACATCGATGGATAGAAATGTAGCCGAAGTCACAAGGGGCGTCAACAACCCTTTCGAAAGGTGAAGATGAACGGCGAAGGAGCACGACGGCGGGACGTAACGGTTGCCGACGTCGCCAAGGCTGCCCAGGTTTCCAAGGCCCAGGCCGCGCGTGCGCTCGGCAATTACGGGGCTGTCAGCGACGACGTCCGCGAGCGCGTCCTGGCTGCCGCAGAGGCGCTTTCCTACCGGCCCAATGAGCTTGCGCGCAGCATGAATACGGGGAAGTCGCACACCATTGGAGTGGTGGTGGGTGATATCGAAAACCCGCACTTTGGCCTGGCCACACGGGGAATCACGGACGCTGCAAAAAAGGCCGGCTACAACGTCATCCTGGTCAATACCGATGAGGACCGGGCGGCGGAGGTGGAGGCAGTCCGGGTCCTGCTCGACAAGCGAGTGGATGGCCTGATTGTTGCTCCTGCGTCATCGGTTGAAACCGGACATCTCCAGGAGGTGTACCGCTCCGGACGGCCCATGGTCTTCATCGACCGCACGGCCGGGGACCTGCCGGTGGAGACCATGGCCGTGGACATGGCGAGAATTTCGAGGGAGGCCACCCAGTACCTGCTCGATGCGGGGCACCGGCGGATCGCCTTCATTTCCACACTGACCACGGATGCTCCCTACACGCCCGGGATGACTCTTGAGTCCTCCCAGATCGCGGACCGCATCGAGGGCATGCGGGAGGCGTTCCTTGAGTCCGGGCTGGATTTTCCGGAGGACCTCGTCCGCCTGAACGCAGGAGACGAGGACTCCATTCGCAGCGTCACCCGCGGAGTGCTCAGGGGCCCGGACCGTGCCACTGCCGTGGTCGCCTCAGACGGCCTGATCGCACTCAGCGTGGTGGAGGCCATCCAGGAACTGGGCCTGTCCATCCCGGCGGATGTTTCATTCCTGATGTACGACGATTTCCCGTGGACCAGGCTGACAACCCCTCCCCTGACCGTCATTGCCCAGCCGGTCTACAACATGGGCGTCGCCGCGGCCAAGGCCCTGCTTCGGCAAATGGAGGGGCTGCCGCCTGCCGCCCCTGCGCAATTCACGGCCACGTTGGTGCGGCGGGGGTCGGTGGGGCCATGCCCGGCCACAACCGGGAAACCTTGCCGCGAACAGCTGGCGGGAAAGCCCGCCTGACGCCCCCGGGGTGCCTACTGCGCGGCGTCGAATCCCGCCAGCAGTCGCCGGGTAGCTGTCTCCATGTGGGAGCTCATGGTCGCTGTCACGGCACCCGCATCCCGGGCAGCCAGCGCTTCATAGATCTGGGTGTGCTCCTTCAGCGCGGCGGCTGCATGCCCTTCGTCCGTGAGCGCCCGGTCCACCCAGATCCGCAGGAGTGAGCGGATACTCTGCAGGAGTTCCTGGAGGACCTGATTTCCGGAAGCCGCAGCAATTTCGCGGTGGAAGGAGGCGTCGGCCTCGACGAAGGCCGCCAGATCGTCAAGCGTGCGTTCCATGGTGTCCAGGTTGGAGCGCATCCGCTCCAGCGCTTCGTCGGTGATGCGCTCTGCAGCAAGTTGCGCCGCCTGCACCTCGAGTCCACTGCGCAGTTCCACGAGTTCGCGGGTGCGCGGCGCACCGAGCATGAGGCCCCAGCTCAGGGTGCGCGGCAGGAGCTCGGACACGCCGTCACGGAGGTAGGTGCCGGACCCGGGCCGGACAACCACGATGCCCAGGATCTCCAGCGCGGCGAGGGCCTCCCGCACAGCGGACCGGCCCACGCCCAGGGAAGCGGCAAGGGTTCGCTCCGCGGGAAGCCTGGTTCCGGGTGCGATGTCACCGCTGGTAAAGAAGGCGAGCAGTCGCTCGGCCACTTCCGACACCACTGAGCCCTGCCCCACGGAGCCAAGGGCGGCGCTGATCTTGGCCGTCGCGGCTGCGGATTCTAAGGACACCTTCCAAGCGTAACAACTGGTTGACCACGCTGGACGGCGCCAACGGGCCTCACCGGAATCGCCAGAATGAACACTAATCAGTCAACCGGTTGACCAATTTTGGATCGAGCCCTATGGTGGAACTCACAGCTTCAACGTGCGCAGGACGCCAAGGCCGCGCACCTCTGAAAGAGCCCACCGCCTCCAGTGACGGATGCGCAGGGCACCAACATCTAGGAGTCAATGTGGACACCACACAATCGGTGGTCGAGAAATCCGCAATCAGGAAAGTGGCGATCCGGCTTGTCCCGTTCGTCGCGCTGATGTTCTTCATCAACTACCTCGACCGCACCGCCATCTCTTTCGCCGGCCCCAACGGCATGAACAAGGACCTGGCCCTGAACGCCGCACAGTTCGGCTTCGCCTCCGGCGTCTTCTTCATCGGCTACATCCTGCTGGAGGTCCCCTCCAACCTGGCCCTGCACAAGTTCGGCGCCCGCCGCTGGCTGGCCCGCATCATGGTCAGCTGGGGCATCGTCTCCCTGCTGTTCACCTGGGTGGCCAACGTTGAGCAGCTTTACATCCTGCGCTTCATCCTGGGCGTGGCCGAAGCCGGCTTCTTCCCCGGTGCCATCCTCTTCCTGAGCCTCTGGGTTCCCGCCCGGCACCGCAGCAAGATCCTTGCCCTGTTCTACCTGGCCCAGCCGCTGACCACAGTTATCGGCGCCCCGCTGGCCGGCATCCTCATCCAGCAGCACGGCCTCTTCGGGCTCGAAGGCTGGCGCGTGATGTTCCTCGGCGTTGCCGTCCCCGCCATCCTCATCGGCATCGTGTCCTGGTTCTACCTGGCCGATAACCCCGCCAAGGCCAAGTGGCTCACCCCTGAAGAGAAGACCTGGCTGACCGGCGCACTGGAAAAGGAAAAGAACGAGACCGCCGCAGGCAACAAACATGTCAGCGTCCGCACGGTGTTCGGCAACGGCCGGGTCTGGATGCTCTCCCTGATCTACTTCGGCTTCATCTACGGTCTGTACGCCCTGGGCTTCTTCCTGCCGACCATCATTTCCGGCTTCGAAGGCATCTACGGCACCAAGTTCGACGTCTTCCAGAAGGGCCTGATCACGGCCATCCCGTACCTCCCGGCAGCGGTTGCCCTGTACTTCTGGTCCAAGGACGCCACCAAGCGCGGCGTGAAGACCTGGCACATCGCGGTCCCGGCCCTGGTAGGCGGCCTGAGCATCCCGCTGGCACTGTTCGCCGGTTCCCCGGCAGCCACCATCGCCGTCATCACCATCACGGCAATGGCCATCTTCGCCGCGCTGCCCAACTTCTGGACCGTTCCCACGCAGTTCCTCACCGGCGCAGCGGCAGCAGCAGGCATCGCCCTGATCAACACGGTGGGCAACCTGGCAGGCTTCAGCGCCGGCTACATCACCGGTTGGCTCAAGGACTGGACCGGCGACTACACGGTGCCGATGTTCGTGGTGGGCGGCTTCATGCTCCTGTCCGCCGTCCTGATGGTGGCCCTCAGCCGCTCCGGCCGCGTCACCGAGGGTGTCCGCTCCGAAGCACTGGATCCTGCCGGCGCCGGGCAGCACGCCGAACCCTAAGCGGAACCGCTTCGTAAACCCGGGGGCGCCTTCCTTGCCCGAAGGCGCCCCCACACCAACCACTCCCCGCAGACCCTTCCCCAGCTAGGCCAGGAGCTTTTCCCATGACCCGCCTGTTCAACGAACCCGCAGCCTTCGCTGACGAGATGATCGAAGGCTTCGTCGCCTCCCATGGACGCTGGGTGAAGCGTGTGTCCGGCGGTGTTGTACGCAGCACCAAGAGCACCGCGGACACGGTGGCACTGGTGATCGGCGGCGGTTCCGGCCACTACCCGGCCTTCGCCGGACTCGTTGGGCAGGGCCTGGCGCACGGTGCCGCGATGGGCAACCTGTTCGCGTCGCCGTCGGCCCAGCAGGTCTACAACGTGGCCAAGGCCGCCAATAACGGCGCTGGCATACTGCTCGGCTACGGCAACTACGCCGGCGACGTCCTGCACTTCACCCAGGCCCAGGAAAAGCTGCGCCGGGAAGGCATCGACTGCCGCAGCATCGCCGTCACCGACGACGTCTCGTCCGCCCCGATCGAAGAGCACACCAAGCGCCGCGGCATTGCCGGGGACCTGACCGTGTTCAAGGTGGCGGCCGCCGCCGCCGAGGCCGGCTACGGCATGGACGCAGTGGTGGAGATCGCGGAGCGGGCCAACCACCGCACCCGCTCGTTCGGCGTCGCCTTCACCGGCTGCACCCTCCCGGGCGCCGACACGCCGCTGTTCTCCGTCCCTGAGGGCCGGATGGCGGTAGGCATGGGCATCCACGGCGAACCCGGTATCGAAGAGACAGGCATTCCGACGGCGGACGAGCTCGCCGAGTTGCTGGTGGGCAAGCTCCTGACCGAAGTGCCGGACGGCCTTAATGCAGAGGGTGCCCGCGTTGTCCCCATCCTCAACGGCCTGGGCAGCGTGAAGTACGAAGAGCTCTTCGTGGTCTACCGCCGCGTGGCCCCGCTCCTCGCCGAGGCGGGACTGCAGGCGGTGGACCCCCAGGTGGGCGAACTCGTCACCAGCTTCGACATGGCCGGCACGTCCCTGACCCTGTTCTGGCTCGACGACGAACTCGAGACCCTCTGGAACGCACCGGCCGACGCTCCGGCGTTCCGCCGCGGTGCCGTCACCGCCGAAGCGCTGGAAGGAACGGCAGGCGAGGCGGCCGACGTCGAACTTTCCATTCCCGACCCGACGGCTGCTTCGCGTGCCGGTGCCCTCCGCGTCCTCGCAGCGCTCGGGGCCGCCAAGGATGTGGTGGACGCCAACGCCGCCGAGCTTGGCCGAATTGATGCGATCGCCGGCGACGGCGACCACGGCATCGGCATGGAGCGCGGCGTCCGCGCCGCCGTGCAAGCCGCGGCAGACGCCGTCGCCCGCGGCGCTGGTGCGGCCACCACCCTCTACTTCGCCGCCGATGCCTGGGCCGACAAGGCCGGCGGCACATCCGGGGCGCTGTGGGGCATGGCCCTGCGCGCCGTCGGTGACGCCGTGGGCGACAGCAAAGCGCCCGACGCCGGTGCCGTCGCCGCCGGGGTGGCCGGCGCCGCCGCCGCGATCATGGACTTCGGCAAGGCCAAGGTGGGCGACAAGACCCTGGTGGACGTGCTCGTCCCGTTCCGCGACGCGCTCACCGCCGGCGTCAACAGCGGCAAGCCGCTGGCCGAGGCCTGGGATGCTGCCGCCACCGCAGCCCAGCAGGCTGCCGAGGACACCGCCAACCTGCTGCCCCTCATGGGCCGCGCCCGCCCTCACGCCGAAAAGAGCCTGGGCACCCCCGATGCCGGCGCCGTCTCCATGGCCCTGATCGTCCGGGCCATCCACAACACCCTCAGCCAGAACACCACCATCAAGGAGAACGCATGAGCACCAAACTGCGCCTGGTCATGGGAGCCGACGACGCCGGCTTCGACTACAAGGAAGCCCTCAAGGCCGACCTGGAAGCCTCCGAACTGGTCGAATCCGTGACCGACGTCGGAGTGGACGCCACCAGCCACACCCCCTACCCGTCCGTGGCCATCGCCGCCGCCGAACTCATCGCCGCCGGCAAGGCTGACCGCGCCCTGCTGGTCTGCGGGACCGGGCTCGGCGTCGCGATCGCTGCGAACAAGGTCCCGGGCGTCCGTGCCGTCACCGCGCACGATTCCTTCTCGGTTGAGCGGGCCATCCTGTCCAATAACGCCCAGGTCCTCACCTTCGGCCAGCGCGTCGTCGGCCTGGAACTGGCCCGCCGCCTGGCGAAGGAATGGCTCACGTACACCTTCGACGAAAGCTCCGCCTCGGCGGAGAAAGTCGCCCTGATTAAGGACTATGAGGGTGTCGCTTCCTGCTGATTCAAATGGCGGCGCGAACCCCAGGGCGATCATCGGCGTCAGCCTGAAGATGTATTTCGGCTACGCCCGGTCGGTGGACTACTGCCGCGACGTCGCCGCCATCGCGTTCGCCCACCCGTCGGTGCAAAGCGGCGAGATCGAACTGTTCGTCCTGCCCGTCCTCCCCGCACTGCCCGAGGCCACCCGGATCCTCGGCACGGCCGGTGCAGCCACCGGAGCACAGGACATCTTCTGGGAAGACGAAGGCGCGTTCACCGGCGAAGTGGGCGGCAAAACCATCGCCGAACTCGGCGGCCGGTATGCCGAAATCGGTCACGCCGAACGCCGCCGGATCTTCGGCGAGGATGACCGCGTCATCGGGCTGAAGACCGCCGCCGCGTACCGCAACGGCCTCACCCCCGTCCTCTGCGTCGGGGAGCTGCACCCGGGTTCCGTGGAGGAAGCCATCGCGCACTGTTCGGCCGAGATCGACGCTGCACTTAACCGTGCCTCGTCGCTCGCGCCCGCCGGCCGGACCATCGTGGCCTACGAGCCGCAGTGGGCCATCGGCGCCCCGGAACCTGCCACACCGGAGTACATCAGCGCCGTCGTCACCGGACTGGACGCGCACCTGCGCAGCCTTCCCGGCCAGGAGGACAGCCGGGTAATCTACGGTGGGAGTGCCGGGCCGGGCCTGATCACCCAGCTGGATCCCGCCGTCGCCGGTTTGTTCCTGGGCCGCTTCGCGCACGACCCCAAGGCGCTGAAGGCCATCCTGGACGAGACAGCGGCACGGCTGGAATCCATGGCGGTGGCGGCATGACCAGCAGGATTGGATTGAGCAGCTACGCGTTCTTCTGGCAGCTCTCGGACAAGGTCTCGCAGCCCCTGAGCCTCCACGACGCGCTGGAGCGGACAGCGGAACTGGGCGTGGACCTCTTCCAGGTCTGCGATTACGCACCGCTGGAGGAGATGGACGACGCCAGCCTGGCCGCCGTACGTGCCACCGCTGACTCCCTGGGGATCAGTCTTGAGCTGGGCACCAAGGGGATCCGCCCGGAGCACCTGCGGAAGTTCCTGCACATCGCGGGAATTCTGGGATCCCCGCTGCTGCGGACCATGTTTAACACCCCGGGCCATACCCCCACCACGGAGGAAGCGGTGGCCATCTTCAAGGAGGTGCTGCCGGAGTTCGAAGCGGCAGGGGTGAAGATCGCGGTGGAAACCTATGAACAGGTCCCCACCTCCCGCGTCCTGGACGTGATCCTGGGCGTGGACAGCCCATACCTGGGGATCTGCAGCGACCCCGCCAACACCGTCGCGGCGCTGGAGATGCCGCGTGAGGTGATTGACGCCGTCGCGCCCTATGTCCTGAACATGCACATCAAGGACTTTGCCTTCAGCCGCAAGGACGGGTGGGTGGGGTTTACCTACTCCGGCGCCCCGCTCGGCGAAGGCCTGCTCGACTACGGGTACATGGCCGGGAAGATCCGGCCGCACGAACGAAACATCAACCAAATCGTCGAACACTGGCTGCCCTGGCAGGACTCCGAGGCGGACACCATCCGCCTCGAGAACCAGTGGACCCGGCAAAGCATCGAATTCCTAAGGAGCAAGTGAAATGTCAGCAGAAACTTTGACCGTCGCTGTCATCGGAGCCGGAGGCAAGATGGGGCTGCGTGTCTCCCGCAACCTCCAGAAGTCCGGCCACACCGTCTTCTACAGCGAGAACTCCCCCGCCGGCCAGAAGCGCGTCCGCGCTGAAGGCCGCGAGATCACCGCCACGGACGACGCCGTCAAGGGCGCCGACGTCGTGATCCTCGCCGTCCCGGACACCGTCCTGGGCATCGTGTCCGAAGGCGTGGTCCCGCAAATGAAGGCCGGATCCATCCTCCTCACCCTGGACCCCGCCGCCGCCTACGCCGGGCTGCTGGCAAAGCGCGACGACGTGGTCCAGGCAGTTGCGCACCCGTGCCACCCGTCCGTGTTCCTGGAGCGCACCACCAAGGAAGAATGGGCCGACACCTTCGGCGGCCAGGGCGCACCGCAGAACGTCGTGGCAGCCATCGACGAGGACGCCCCTGAAGCCACCAAGGCCGCTGCGGAGGCGACAATCCGCACCATCTACGCCCCCGTCATCGACGTCCACTGGGTCACCGTCAAGCAGCTGGCCATCCTCGAGCCCACCCTAGTGGAAACCGTTGCCTGCATGATCGGCACTCTGCTTAACGAGGCCCTGCACGAGACCGTCCACACCGCCGGCGTCCCCGAGGAAGCCGCCAAGGCCATGCTGTTCGGTCACGTCCAGATCGCGCTGACCAACGCCCTGCGCGGCTCCAACCCGTTCTCCGAGGCGTGCGAAATCGCCATCCAGTACGGCAAGGACACCATCATCAAGGACGACTGGAAGAAGATCTTCGACGACTCCGAACTCGATGGCGTCATCGCCAAGATGCTCAAGCTGGAGGCCGTGAAGCGCTAAGGCTCCACACCGCAGCAGCGGCGGCTGCCGCTCGGTCCATTCGGACTGGGTGGCAGCCGCCGTTTTGTGCCTCCAGCTTTTTGCCTCAGGGTTTGGCGGCGCCTGCCGTTTCCGACTCCAAGTTGAAGTAGGAGCGGGCGTCCGGCGGCCGGATGTCTGCCACCACATCGCTGAAGATCCGCATGGGATGCGCCGTGAAGGGGTGCTCGGCGATGGCGTCCAAGTCCAGCTCGATGCCCAGGCCCACGCCTTCCGGGATCAGGACGTCGCCCTCTTCCGTCAGCTGGAGGCGCTCATTGGAGATCTCGCTGCGCCACGGCACATCCGTCGCCATGATCTCGAGGTAGCGGAAATTCGGCAAGGCCGCGCCGAGCTGCAAGGTTGCGGCGGTGCTCAGGGGACCGCTCGGGTTGTGCGGTGCGAAGGGAACGTAGTGGGCTGCCGCCAGTGTGGAGATGAACGAAAGCTCCAGGAGGCCTCCGGCGTGGGTGACGTCAGGCTGGATGTAGTCCACCGCGTGGCGCCCAAGGGCCGGGATGAAGGTGTTCCGCCCCATCCACCGCTCACCGGCCGCGATGGGGACGGGAGATTTACTGCGTACCTCGATGAGCGCGTCGATGCCGTCCGGCGGGCAGGGCTCTTCGAAGAACACGGGCTGGAACTGTTCAATTTCCCGCGCCACGCGGATGGCCGTGGGCACATCAAAGCGGCCGTGCCCTTCAATGAACAGCTCAACGTCATCACCCACCGCCTCCCGGACAGCGGCAACGGGCTCGAGCATGCGCCGCAGGTCGCCTGGCGCCAGAGTGAGGTCTGCAGCTTCGAAGGGATCCCACTTGAGGCCGCGGAAGCCCTGGCCAACGGTGTGGACGGCGGCCTTGGCAAATTCCTCAGGTGTTTTGGCCCCGGAAAACCAACCGTTGGCGTAGGCGCGGACCCTGTCCCGGACCTGCCCGCCCAGCATCCGGTGGACGGGCACCCCCAGTGCGCGGGCTGAGACATCCCACATGGCCACTTCAAGGGCGCTGAGGGCGGTCATGGAGACGGGGCCGCCGCGCCAGTATGCGTCGCGATTCACCTCGTAGATGGTCCGGGTAATCCGGGTGGGGTCCTTGCCCCGCACGGCGTCGGCAAGAACCGCAACTGCGCCGCGGACTGCGTGCTCCTGGCCTTCGAGGGTGGCTTCCGCTATTCCGGTAAGGCCTTCGTCGGTGCTTAACCGGACAAAGATGAGGTTGGTCCGGTAAAAGTCCACCACAACGGTGTCGAGGTTGGTGATTTTCATGACTTGATGTCTTTCATTCGTTGTCCAGGCGCACCAGGTGCGGCCCCTCAGGCGGCGGGCGGGGCAGTGGATTCGCGGACGACCACCTGGGTGGCCAACTCCACGCGGTGGGAATCCAGGACCTCGCCCTGGGCCTGACGCAGGAGCGACCTCAGGGCGGCCCTGCCCATCTCTTCAAGCGGCTGGGCCACCGAACTCAATGAAGGGACCGACTGCTCGCCCTGGTTGGTGCCGTCGAATCCGATGAGGCTGAGGTCCTCGGGAACCTTGATCCCGTGATGCCGCGCCTCGCTGAGGACGCCCAGGGCAATCGAGTCGCTGCCGGCGAAGATGGCCGTGGGGAGGGGGTCCAGCTTCAGCAGTTCCTGGAATCCCTTAACCCCGCCCTCTGTCCGGAAGTGGCCGCCGGACACGATGAATCCGGGGTCCACCTTGATGCCATGCGCCATCAGGGCGGCCATGTATCCGTGAAGGCGCGCCTGATTGCATTCGGCGTCTTCGATTCCGCCGATGTAGGCAATGCGGCGGTGGCCCAGTTCCAACAGATGTTCGGTTGCCGCCTTGCCGCCTGCCCAGTTGGTCGCTCCCACGCTGACCACGTCCGCGGAGGGTGGGTTGAGCGGGTCGATCACCACAACCGGGATCTTGCGGCGGCGGAATGCGTGCAGTTGTGCCTCGCTGAAGGCGGACGTCACCACGATCATCCCGGCCCTGCCCTCTTCGAGCATGCGCTGGGCGCGGCGTTCCGGGGTCTGCCGGCCGGGAGCGGACCGGCCGGTCACGCTCACCAGGATTTCGACGTCGGCACCGGCAGCGAACTGGAGGATGCCATTCAGGACCTGGATGGTGTACGCGGAATCGAGCACGTCGATCACCACTTCGACCACTGTCGTCCTGTCGTTAGCGGCCCTGCGCTGCACGGGCGACTGGTAACCCGCCTGCTCCAGCACCGCGAGGATCCGCGCCCTGGTCTCGGGGGCCACGTCGTCGCGGCCGTTTACCACCTTGGAGACAGTCGGTGCGGAGACCCCGGCCTGCCTGGCCACGGTAGCGAGCGTTGGCTTGGTCCGCTCAGGCAATTTGGTCGTCATTGGTTCGCAATCTTTCGAAGGTGGGAAGTGCATTCATTCTGAGGAACCTGTGCTTCCTCCGTCAAGGATTGCGCAAATTAGGGCCAAAGTTCAAAAATATCCTCTACGATCCCTTGACTGCGGAGATGTTTGGGGCTTTAGTTTACAGCGTGACTTATATCACCGTTCGAAATGTTTCGAACGAACGTCGGAGCTGACGCCCCGTACCTCGACAGCAAATTCACAATGGAGAAGCAATGAAGCAACCCCAGACCTCACGGCGCAATTTCCTCGCCCTCGCTGCCCTTACTCCCTTTGCCGTTGCCGCAACCTCTGCCTGCGGCACGTCAGGTCCGGGTGCCTCCAGCGGCAATGGTGGCGCCAGCATGTGGTTCCTGTCCGGTGAGCCGAACCAAACCAACATGCAGAAGGCTGTCGATGCCTTCAACCAGGCAAACCCGGACAACAAGATTGCCATCACGTTCTTCCAGAACGACGCCTACAAGACCAAGATCAAGACCGCGATCGGCGCCAACCAGGCACCCACCATCATCTACAACTGGGGCGGCGGCACGCTGAAGACCTACGCCGAGGCAAACCAGGTTGAGGACCTCACCAGTTGGCTGGATCAGAACCCGGACTTGAAGAAGAAGTTCTTCCCCTCCACCTTCAGCGCCGCCACGGTTAACGGCAAGATCTACGCCCTGCCCAACATGTATGTCGGTCCGATCGTCCTGTTCTACAACAAGGAACTCTTCCAGAAGGCCGGCGTCCAGCCGCCCAAGACCTGGGACGACGTCATGTCGCTGGTCAAGACCTTCAACGGCATGGGGGTGGCACCCTTCTCCCTGGGCGGCCAGTCGCGCTGGACTTCCATGATGTGGCTCGAATACCTGTTGGACCGCATCGGCGGACCCGACGTGTTCAAGGCCATCTTTGAAGGCAAGCCCAACGCCTGGATGGACCCGGCCGTCATCGAGACCGGCACCAAGATCCAGGAACTGGTCTCCGCCGATGGCTTTATCAAGGGCTTCTCCTCCATCACGGCCGACTCGAACGCAGATCAGGCCCTGCTGTACACCGGCAAAGCCGCCATGATGCTGCATGGTTCCTGGACGTACGGTCCGATGAAAAAAGACGGCAAGAACTTCGTCCAGGACGGCAAGCTGGGATTCGTCCAGTTCCCCACCCTTCCCGGCGGCAAGGGCGACCCCAAGAACGGCGTCGGCAACCCGGCCAACTACCAGTCCATCTCGGCCAAGGCCAGCGACAAGGAAAAGGAGTCCGCCAAGAAGTTCCTCAAGGACGGCATCATGACCGATACCATGATCGACGCCTACATCAACTCCGGCTCCGTTCCCATCGTCAACGGCATCGAAAGCAAGCTGAACACGTCCCCGGACAAGGATTTCCTCAACTTCGTCTACGACCTCGCAAAGAACGCCCCCAACTTCCAGCAGTCCTGGGACCAGGCACTGAGCCCCACCGCCGCCGAGGCCCTGCTGAACAACATCGACCAGCTGTTCCTGAAGTCGATCACGCCGCAGCAGTTCGCCGAGAACATGAACGGCACCCTCGGGAAATGAGTAACGCCGTCTCCACCGCCCCGGGGCCCAGCGTCGGCGTCAGGAATTCCAAGCAGACAGAACAGCGCAAGGCCGCGCTGGCGTGGCTGACCATTCCTGCACTGTTCTTCTTCCTGGTGTTCGCCGTCATCCCGCTGGCGGGTGTACTCATCCTCAGCTTCACCAGCTGGGACGGCATTGGTGCCATCGGGGCGGCGGGACTGGACAACTGGTTCTCCGTGCTGGCAGATCCGGGGCTGTACAACGCCCTGGGCCTGACGTTCCTGATCATGATCGTCTCCTGGCTGGTCCAGACCCCCATCAGCCTCCTGCTCGGCGTCTTCACCGCGGGAAGCCAGCGGTACCGGGCAGTCCTGGCAGTGCTGTACTTCCTGCCCCTGCTGTTGTCTTCGGCCGCCGTCGCCATCGCTTTCAAGGCCCTGCTGGACCCCAACTTCGGCCTGGCAACCGGCCTGGGCCTGCCGTTCCTTGCCCAGGACTGGCTGGGTGTCCCGCACCTGGCACTCGGCCTGGTCATCTTCGTCATCGCCTGGCAGTTCGTGCCGTTCCACACGCTCATCTACCAAGGTGGCGTGCGGCAGATCCCCAAGTCCCTGTACGAGGCGGCCCAGATCGACGGGGCCGGGACCATCAAGCAGTTCTTCCACATCACCCTTCCGCAGTTGAAGTACACGATCATCACCTCCTCCACCCTGATGGTGGTGGGTTCGCTGACCTACTTCGACCTGATCTTCGTCCTCACCGGCGGCGGACCGGGAAACTCTACCCGGATCCTGGCCCTGGACATGTACCTCCGGGGCTTCCGGGCCAACCTGATGGGCCCGGCCAGCGTCATCGCCGTCATTCTCGTCATCATCGGCCTTGCACTCGCCTTGTTCCTTCAGCGCCTTGGAGGCAAGGACAAGCAGGGCAGCCAATTGGAAGGTTTGTAGGGTGAGTACCGTCCTGAAAAGCAATACCCAGGAGGCCCGCACCGGATCGGTCGGCGGCACTGCTGCCGCCAACCGGGGACTCGGCACACGGCTTCGGCGGCTAAACATCCCCGGCGGCCTTGGCGGCTGGATCTGGCTGGCCGTCATCATCCTGCCGGTCTACTACGTGGTGGTCACCAGCCTCAAGACGCAGGCCGGCTACTTCGGCCAGAATCCGCTGTCCCTGCCCACCGAGCCCACGCTCGAGAACTACCAGTCTGTCCTCGAAGCGGATTTCGCGCAGTATTTCCTGAACAGCGCCATCGTCACGCTCGGTTCCGTGATTCCCACGGTGCTGATCTCGTTCATGGCATCGTTTGCCATCGTCCGCGGCGCCGGCAGGTTCCTCAAGCTGGTCAACGGCATGTTCCTGATGGGGCTGGCCATCCCGCTGCAGGCCACCATCATCCCCATCTACCTGATGATCATCCGGCTGAACCTCTATGACAGCCTGCTGGCCCTGATGCTGCCGTCCATTGCCTTCGCCATCCCGCTGACGGTGCTGATCCTGTCCAACTTCATCCGCGACGTCCCGAACGAACTGTTCGAGTCGATGCGGCTGGACGGCTGCAGCGAGTGGCAGACCATGTGGCGGCTGGCCCTGCCCCTGACCCGGCCAGCCATCGTGACGGTTGCCATCTACAACGGGCTGCATGTCTGGAACGGGTTCCTGCTTCCGCTGGTCCTCACCCAGAGCCCCAGCCTGCGCGTCCTGCCCCTGGGCCTGTGGACCTTCCAAGGTGAATTCAGCGTCAACATTCCTGCCGTTCTCGCTTCGGTGGTGCTAAGCACCCTGCCCATCCTGGTGCTGTACGTCATCGGCCGGCGCCAGCTGCTGGCAGGCCTGACCGCCGGCTTCAGCAAGTAACGCCCGGCTTACAGAAAGGACTTTCAACATGACCACCGCACAGCCCTTGCGGGTCGGCATGGTGGGTTACGCCTTCATGGGTGCAGCCCACTCCCACGCCTGGCGGACCGCACCCCGGTTCTTCGACCTGCCGCTGCAGCCACAGCTCACCGCGGTAGCCGGAAGGAATGCCGAGGGCGTCCGTGCCGCAGCGGACAAGCTCGGCTGGGACTCGGTTGAGACTGACTGGCGCCGCCTGATCGAGCGCGACGACATCGACCTGATCGACATCTGCACGCCCGGGAACACCCACGCCGAGATTGCCATCGCCGCCCTTGAGGCAGGCAAGCACGTCTTGTGCGAAAAGCCGCTGGCCAACTCCGTGGAGGAGGCCGAACGGATGACGCTCGCGGCGGAAACTGCCGCAAAGAGCGGCGTCTTCTCCATGTGCGGCTTCAGCTACCGCCGCACCCCTGCACTGGCACTGGCCAAACGGTTCGTGGAACAGGGCAGGCTCGGCGAAATCCGCCACATCCGCGCCCAGTACCTGCAGGACTGGCTCTCCGACGCCAACGCCCCCATGACCTGGCGCCTGGACAAGAGCAAGTCAGGTTCCGGATCACTGGGTGACATCGGCGCGCACAGCATCGACGCCGCGCAGTGGGTCACGGGCCTGGACATCAGCGGAGTATCGGCCATGCTGGAGACCTTCGTCCGGGAACGCCCGCTGGCCGGCGACCTGGTGGGCCTCGGCGGGCACGGCGACCTCAGCAGCGACGCCCCGCGCGGGGCGGTCACCGTTGATGATGCGGCCATCTTCAGCGCAAAGTTCGACGGCGGCACGTCCGCAGGTGCCATCGGCGTCTTTGAAGCCACTCGCTACGCCCTGGGCAGGAAGAACGCCATGCGGCTGGAGGTCAACGGCACTAAGGGTTCGCTCGCCTTCGACTTCGAGGACATGAACGTCCTGTCCTTCTACGACGCGGCAGAATCCCCCGACGCCGGCTTCCGCCGGATCTTCGTCACCGAGCCCGAGCACCCCTACGTGGGGAACTGGTGGCCCACCGGCCACGGCCTGGGATACGAGCACGGCTTCACCCACCAGGTGGTGGACCTCGTCACGTCCATCGGCGAGGGACGCCAACCGGAACCGTCCTTCGCGGACGCCCTGCAGGTGCAGCGGGTCCTGGCCGCCGTGGAGTCCAGCGCCGCGAACTCCAGCCAGTGGCAAAAAGTCTGAGCACCGCACGGCTTCGATCAATCTAGGAACGCACATGACACGACCAATCACGCTTTTCACCGGCCAGTGGGCCGACCTGCCCTTCGAGGAGGTGGCCCGACTCGCCGGCGAGTGGGGCTTCGACGGCCTGGAGATCGCCTGCTGGGGCGACCACCTTGACCCACGCCGGGCCGCCGAGGACGACAACTACCTCCAGGGCCGGCTGGACATCCTCGAAAAGAACAACCTCAAGGTGTTCGCCATCGCCAACCACCTGACCGGCCAGGCCGTGTGCGACGACCCCATCGACGAGCGCCACCGGGACATCCTGTCAGCGGAGACCTGGGGCGACGGCGAACCCGAAGGGGTACGCCGCCGGGCAGCGGAGGCCATGAAGGACACCGCACGGGCAGCTGCCCGCCTCGGGGTGAAGACCGTCACCGGATTCACCGGGTCCTCCATCTGGAAGGCAGTGGCCATGTTCCCGCCGGCCTCGCAGGCAATGATTGATGCGGGCTACCAGGACTTCGCCGACCGCTGGAACCCCATCCTTGATGTCTTCGAGGAAGAGGGCGTCCGGTTCGCCCTGGAAGTCCACCCGTCCGAAATCGCCTACGACTACTGGACCGCCAAGCGCACGCTCGAAGCCATTGGGCACCGCGAGAGCTTCGGCCTGAACTTTGACCCCTCCCACTTCATCTGGCAGGACCTGGACCCCGTGATGTTCCTGCAGGACTTCGCGGACAAAATCTTCCACGTCCACGTCAAGGAATCCGTCCGCCAGCTCGACGGCCGCAACGGCCGCCTTGGCTCGCACCTCGCCTGGGCGGACCCCCGGCGCGGCTGGGACTTCGTCACGGCAGGGCATGGCGATGTCCAGTGGAACCGGATCTTCCGTACCCTGAACGCCATTGGCTACGAAGGGCCCACCAGCATCGAATGGGAGGACGCCGGCATGGACCGCCTGATCGGCGCCCCGCAGGCGCTGGCCATGGTTCAGGAACTGGCCCGGATCGCCCCGCCCGCAGCTGCCTTCGACGCCGCCTTCTCCAGCCACTGACCCCAAGCCTTGCCGGCACACGCCGGCAGCCAGACAAAGGAAACTTCAATGACAGATCGCAAGAATGCGCTGGTCGTCCGCGGCGGCTGGGACGGCCACCAGCCCTACGAAGCCACCGAGCTCTTCATTCCCTACCTCAAGGACAACGGTTACGACGTCCGGGTGGAGGAATCCCCCAAGGTCTATGCCGACGCCGAGTACATGGCCGGCGTGGATCTGATCATGCAGTGCATGACCATGTCCACCATCGAAAAGGACGAGTTTTCCGGGCTGCGGGCAGCTGTGGAGAACGGCACCGGCCTGGCTGGCTGGCACGGCGGCATCGCCGATTCCTATAGGAATAATTCGGACTACCTGCACCTGATCGGCGGCCAGTTTGCCTGCCACCCCGGCAAGCATCCGGACGAGCGCATCGGCGAACAGTCGGACAACTACGTTCCCTACACGGTGAACATGCTGCCCGAAGCCGCGGAACACCCCATCACCAAAGGCATCAAGGACTTCGACCTGGTCACCGAACAGTACTGGGTCCTCTCTGACGACTATGTCGACGTCCTGGCCACCACCACCCAAAAAGTCCGCGAGTGGGACCCCTGGCACCGCGAAGTGACCTCCCCCGCCATCTGGACCCGCCAGTGGGGCAAGGGCCGGATCTTCGTCTGCACGCCCGGTCACCGCGTGGAAATCCTCCAGGACCAGAACGTACGCACCATCATTGAAAGGGGCCTGCTGTGGGCAAGCCGTTGAACGTCGGAATCATTGGCTGTGGAGCCATCATCGCCCAATACCTCACCAACTTCCGGCGGCTGGACCAAGTCCGGCTGGTAGCCGTGGCGGACCTGGATCCTGCCCGGGCCCAGGCGGTGGCGGATGATTACGACGGCGTCCGCGCCGTCTCCGTGGAGGAACTGCTCACCGCTGACGATATCGACCTGGTCCTGAACCTCACCATCCCCGCCGCGCACGCCGAAGTTGCACTGAAGGCGATCGAGGCCGGCAAGAGCGTCTACGGCGAAAAGCCGCTGGCGGCCACCACTGAAGAGGCACGCAAGGTGCTGGACGCGGCACGCCAGGCAGGCGTCGTCGTCGGCTGTGCCCCTGACACCGTGCTGGGCACCGGGATCCAGACCGCCCGCAAAGCCATCGACGACGGCCTCATCGGCGCACCCATCTCGGCATCAGCCACCATGGTGACCCCGGGCCACGAGCGTTGGCACCCCAACCCGGACTTCTACTACCAGCCGGGCGGCGGTCCCCTCCTGGACATGGGCCCCTACTACGTCACCGCCCTGGTGACGCTGCTGGGTCCCGTAGTGTCGGTGCTCGGCGCGGCCAGCCACA
Organism: Arthrobacter sp. E1SS-5; assembly: GCF_057073715.1. Classification (NCBI taxonomy): domain Bacteria; kingdom Bacillati; phylum Actinomycetota; class Actinomycetes; order Micrococcales; family Micrococcaceae; genus Arthrobacter; species Arthrobacter sp. E1SS-5. The sequence goes on along the minus strand of NZ_CP172703.1, from coordinate 57,201 downwards.
CCCGCAACGAGCGGACCATCGGCTCGGGACCGCGGCAGGGTGAAAAGGTGCCGGTAACCATCGATTCCCACGTCACGGGCATCCTTGTACATGCCTCCGGGGCACTTTCCACCCTTTTCATGAGCTTCGACGCAGTGAAGTCCAAGTCGCCGAACATCGAGATCCACGGCGAGCGCGGCTCCCTGGTGGTGCCGGACCCCAACCACTTCGACGGCGACGTCCAGCTGTTCGCCCTGGGCGCCGAGGACTGGGAAACCCTCCCCGCCTCGGCAGGATACGTCGATGCCGGGCGCGGGTTTGGCATCGCGGATCTTGCTTCCACCCCGCAGGGCAAGGAACCCCGCGCGGGCGGAGCCCTGGCCTACCACGCCCTGGAGGTCATGGAATCTGTCCTCAAGGCCGCGCACAGCGGCATGACGGTCAGCATCCAGAGCACTGTTGAGCGGCCGGAAAGCGTGGCACTGACCGTCCTTGCCGAGCAGGCAGACGCCCTCCAGTCCAAGTAGCCACCCGGAACCGTGCCGTCCGCCGCAGCGGAGCTAATGCAGCTCGTCGCTGCGGGCGGCGCGGTTCCTTCCCAAGGACTTGGCCCTGTAAAGGGCTGCATCCGCCGCGGCGATGAGGCGGTCCACGTCGGAGGTCCCGCCGTCGTAGGTCGAAATACCATAACTGGCGGTGGGCATCTCCATGCCGTCCGGCGCTGCAGCCCCTGCCAGGCGGCTGCTGATTTCCTCCACAATCGCCTCGGCCCGTTCAGCGCTGGCCCCGGGGACCAGGATCACGAACTCTTCCCCGCCGTACCTGCCGGTCAGGTCCGTGGATCGGACGGTGGCAACGCAGGCGTCGGCGAAGGCCTGCAGCGCCAGGTCGCCGGCGGCGTGGCCGTGGGTATCGTTGACCACTTTGAAATGGTCAAGGTCGGCCAGGATCAGCGCGCCGGATCCCCCGGTGATGGTGCGGTCGGCCAGCTGCTCGGCAGCAAGGTCCAGGAAGGCCTTGCGGTTGAGGAGTCCGGTGAGGTCGTCCCGGCTGGCAACCACCCGCAGGGCGCGGGTCTGCTGTTCGGTGCTCAACCCGGCCATGCTGAATGAGACCACCACCAACAGCACCATGGTCACCATGGTGGTCACGGCCGATCCAAAAACGGTAACGAAAACCGGACCATCCGGGCCCTCCACCAGGAACGCCAGCCAGCGGAAGAAATAGTAGGCGGACAACCCGCCTGCTGCCACCGCCATGGGGATGCGCACCCGCGAATAGCCCGGTTCAAGCCGCCACAGTTCACGCGACGCCAGCCCGACGGTCAGGCTCATCGCGGCGAGGAAAACGGGACCGCCGGACCAGGTGTTGGTAGCGGGGTGGTCCAGCAGGGACGCCACCAGGGTGACAAGGGGGATGCCGGTAAAGGCCCACTTGGGTGGCTGCACGGTCCGCAGCGAGCGCGCTCCCGCCCACACAGCAACCCCGCCGTGCACCAGCAGCGTATTGCCCAGCGGGTTGGCCCACCACTGATGTGGCGTGCCGTCCAGCAGGAAGCAGCCGGATCCGGAAAGGAAGAACAGCAAGGCCCCGCACCACCACGCACTGTACGGGGAGCGCGTCACCCGGAAGGCGGAAAAGTAGAAGAGGACCACCAGCACCAGGGCCATCAGGCCAAAAGCGATGCGCAGCGTCACCGTATCCAGAACCATGTGCCAGAAGTCCCCCCGAAAGCCCGAATGCTGCCCACGCCAGTATCGCATCCGCCCACACGGCGCAAAGCATCCCTACCCCGGATGGGTGCCGGCCAAACCCGCCTAGGGTGGGAGGTTAACCATTCGGACAACGAAAGGCCGGCAATGCTCCTCCTCTTCGGGTTCAAGACCGTGCTCAAGCCGCTGCCGGGCAGGACGGCAACGTGCCCGCACTGCGGCGCCTTCATCCACCACCTCCTTGAGGAACAAGCCACGAAGTTCACCTTGTTCTTCATCCCGGTGCTCACGGTGTCCCGGAAGTGCCGGATCACCTGTACCAATTGCGGCTACGTTTCGTCCATCAGCGGGCGGCAGAAGCGGGCTTTGGAGTTGCGCCGGTAAGCGGCGCTCCGGAACTTCTCCGCCGGCCGGGGAGTTGAACCGAACATGGACGACCCTCCTTCACACATGCCCTGGCCCCTCTGCCATCTGACCGGAACACCGGCCACCACAGGAGAGGGGCGCCCCAATGTATGAATGGATCATGCTGGGCATCGGCCTGGTCCTGACCGTCGGCACCGGCTTCTTCGTCGCCTCGGAGTTCGCGCTGGTGAACCTGGACCGGCACGATCTTGAAGCACGCCAGGCCCGCGGTGAGAAACGCCTGGGCCCCACCATCAAAGCCCTTCGCATCACCTCCACCCACCTCTCGGGTGCCCAACTGGGCATCACCCTGACCACGCTGCTGACGGGCTACACCTTTGAGCCCGCCATCAGCCGCATGCTCAGCAGCCCGCTGCAGTCTGTCGGCGTCCCGGAAGCCCTGGTGCCTGCCGTCGGATCCGTTGCCGGCATCTTCCTGGCCACGGTCTTTTCGATGGTGGTGGGCGAGCTTGTCCCCAAGAACTTCGCCCTGGCCCTGCCCCTGGCCACGGCAAAGGTGGTGGTGCCGTTCCAGGCCCTCTTCACGGCCGTGTTCAAGCCCGTGATCCTGCTCTTCAACAACACCGCCAACAGGATCATCCGCGGGTTCGGCATAGAACCCAAGGAAGAACTCTCCGGCGCCCGCAGCGCGGAGGAGCTCAGCTCCCTGGTGCGCCGCTCCGCCGTCGAAGGCGTCCTGGACCTGGACCATGCCACCCTGCTGCACCGCACGCTCCGCTTCTCCGAGTACAGCGCCGCGGACGTCATGACACCCCGCGTCAGGATGGCCGCCGTTGGCTTGTCCGACACCGCCGATGACATCGTTTCGCTGGCCACGGCCACCGGCTACTCCCGGTTTCCCGTGATCGGGCGGGACAGGGATGACGTGCTGGGCCTCCTGCACGTGAAGCAGGCGTTCGCCGTCGCCCTAAACCAGCGGGCGGGCACCACCGCGGCGGAGCTCATGATCGAGCCGCTGCGGGTGCCGGAATCCATGGGCGTGGACACCCTCCTGGGCCTGCTGCGGCGCCAGGGGCTCCAGATGGCCATCGTTTCGGACGAGCATGGCGGCACCGCCGGGATCGTCACCCTGGAGGACCTTGTGGAAGAGATCGTGGGCGAACTGGAGGACGAGCACGACCGGGCGCGCGCCGGCGTTGTCCGCGTAGGCCGGTCCATCACGTTCGACGCTGCACTGCGGCCGGACGAACTGCTGGACCGCACGGGAATCGAGGTCCCCGACGGGGACGAGTACGACACCGTGGGCGGGTTCGTCACTGACCGCTTGGACCGCCTGCCCGAACTGGGCGATGAGGTGGAGGTCGACGGCGGCACCCTCCGCGTGGAGCGCGTGGCCGGCATGCACGTGGAGCGGCTGCGCTTCACGCCCGCCGCGTCCGGCGAGCCGCCGCGAAGCCCGCACGACCGCATCATCGACAGCCTGACCCAGGAGCTGACCCATGAGTGAATACCTTCCCGGCATCATCTGGCTGGCGGTGCTCCTGGTGGTCAACGGCTTTTTCGTGGGCGCCGAATTCGCCGTCATCTCCGCCCGCCGCTCCCAGATCGAGCCCCGGGCCGAGGCCGGCAGCAAAGCGGCAAAAACCACGCTCTGGGCCATGGAACACGCCACGCTCATGCTGGCCACCAGCCAGCTGGGCATCACCGTCTGCTCACTGGTCATCCTGAACGTCTCCGAACCCGCCATCCACCACCTGCTGGAGATCCCGCTGGGCCTGACGTCCCTGTCCTACGAGGCGATCAGCATCATCGCGTTCATCGTGGCGCTGCTGCTGGTGACCTTCCTGCACGTGGTGGTGGGCGAGATGGTGCCCAAGAACATCTCCTTCTCCGTCCCCACCCGTGCAGCCCTCCTGCTCGCCCCGCCGTTGGTCATGGTGGCCAAGGTGTTCAAGCCGGTGATCTGGACCCTCAACGGGATTGCCAACTCCATCCTGCGGCTCTTCCGCGTGGAGCCCAAGGACGAGGCCACCAGTGCGTACACGCTGGATGAAGTGGCCACCATCGTGGAGCAGTCCACCCGGGACGGCATGCTGACGGACACCACGGGCACCCTGACCAACGCGTTCGAATTCACCGCCAAGACCGTGGCGGACGTCCAGGTGCCAATGGCGGACATGGTGCTGCTGCCGGAAGCCGCCACGCCTGCCGACATCCAGAAGGCCGTGGCAGGGCACGGCTACTCCCGCTACATCCTCACCAACAGCACGGGCGAGCCCGATGGCTACCTGCACCTCAAGGACGTCATGGACCTCACCGCAGCGGAGAAGTTCCACCGGCCGGTTCCGGCCAAGCGCGTCCGGCGGTTGGCCTCGGCATTTGCCGGCGCGGACCTTGAGGATGCGCTGGCATCGATGCGGCGGACCGGAGCGCATGTGGCCCGGGTGTTCGATGCCGATGGCAGGACCACCGGGATGCTCTTCCTCGAGGACATCATCGAGGAACTGGTGGGAGAGGTGCAGGACGCCACCAGCGCGTAGTCCGGTTTCCAAGGGGGCGCGGGTCCGGTTCAATCAGCAGCCGGATCCGCGCCCGTTTGCGCCTGCCCCTAGTGCCCGACGGCGGCGGGTACTAAAGTGGGGCCCGGTCCCACCCTGCCGTCCCCGGCAGGAGGACGAAAACCCGCACGAGGGATGGGAGGTGGTTTTGATGACTGCTGTTGCCGCGCGCCTTGAGCGTCCCGCACCCACTCCATCACCCATCCTCCCGGCTGCACACGCCTGACTGACGGCAACTGTCCGCCATGGCGTTCCGCACCGGGGACCCTCGCAAGGAAACCACCGTGCACAACTCTTCAGGCAACACCCTGGACAACACCTCAAGCACCACCCAACCCACCCGCACCCTGACCGCGTACGGCTACACTCCCGCCGTCGCCCGCCACTTCGACCAGCACCCCTGCCCCGGCGCCACGGGACGCGGGCGCGTGGTCCGCGTGGACCGTACCCTCCTGCTGGTTGCCGTCGATGACGGGCTGCTCCACCTGCCCTACCCCTTGTCCGGCGAGCCGGCCGTCACCGGGGACTGGGTCTGGACCGGTCCCAACCGCGCCGGAGAGTGCCAGATCCTGGCAGTGCTCCCCCGGCGTTCCGAGCTCAGCCGCAAGCGCGCGTTCGAGGACTCCTCCGGGGAGCAGGTCCTGGCCGCGAACATGGACACCGTCGGCGTCGTAGTCCCCGTGGACCGGCCGCTCACGCACAACAGGCTCGAACGCACCCTCGTTGCCGCTTGGGACTCCGGCGCCACCCCGCTGGTGATCATCACCAAGGCGGACCTGGCACAGGTGGCGGACGACGTCGTCGGGAAAGTCATCCTTCAGGCGGCGGGCGTGGAGGTGGTCACCACGTCCGCCGAAAACGGCGACGGGATCGACGAACTGATGTCCCGCGTCCCGGCCGGCGGCACCATCGTCCTCCTGGGTCCGTCCGGCGCGGGCAAATCCACCCTCATCAATGCGCTGGTGGGCCGGGAGCTCCAGCAGACGGGAGAAGTGCGGAGCGGCGATTTCAAAGGCAAGCACACCACCACTTCCCGGGAACTGGTGCCGCTGTCCAACGGCACCGTGCTGATGGATACGCCGGGGGTGCGCGGCTTCGGACTGTTCGACGCCGGGGAAGGCCTGGGCGGGATGTTCGGCGACGTGGAGGAACTGGCGGCCGGCTGCCGGTTCGCCGACTGCGGCCATGGGAACGAGCCGGGCTGTGCGGTCCGGGAGGCGATCGACAGCGGAGCCCTGCCCGAGCGCCGCTGGAACTCCTACCTGAAGATGCAGCGGGAGCTGGCAGCGCTGGCACGGCGGTCCGACGTCGCGGCCCAGCGCGCGTACCACCGCGAGTGGCACCAGAAGGTGGTGACGGCGGGAAAGTCGCAGCGCTGGGCGGAGCGCGAGGCCTCTGAACGGCAGGAGCGGTCCGGAGGGAAGCGCAAGCGGCGGTAACCGGATGCGTGCGCTCCTGCCCGGCTACTGATGCCCAGGCCGGACGACGTTGGTCCACTCCCTGTGTTCCAGGGGCTGGGTACGGTGCCGCGAAGTGTAACTGGGCGGGAACGTACAGCGCACGGGGGTGGGGAGTAGGGTTCGGTCATGGACATCATCCTGGTACCCGGTTTCTGGCTGGACGCTTCGTCGTGGGAGGCGGTGGTGCCGGCCCTGGAAGCGGCGGGACACCAACCCCACCCCCTCACCCTTCCCGGCAAGGAGTCAGTGGACGCCAGCCGGTCGGGCATCAACCTGCAGGACCACATCGATGCGGTGGTGGAGGTCATGGAGGGTCTGCCCGGCAAGGTGGTCCTGGTGGGGCACTCCGGCGGCGGCGCCATCATCCATGGAGCCGTGGACGCCAGGCCGCAGAAGGTGGAGCGCGCCATCTATGTGGACAGCGGACCCCTGGGTGAAGGCGGTGTGATCAACGACGAGTTGCAGGCGGTCGGGGACGACGTGCCCTTGCCACCCTGGGAGGATTTTGACGACGCCGACCTGGTGGACCTCGACGACGGGCTCCGCGAGGCATTGCGGGCCCGGGCAGTAGCGGAGCCCCGCGGCGTGGCCTACGGCAAGCAGCAGCTGCATGATGAGCGGCGCTACGACGTGCCCGCCACCGTGATCACCTGCGAATTCCCGTCCGCCATGCTCCGGGAATGGATCGCGGCCGGCCATCCCTTCGTCGCAGAGCTGGCCCGGGTCCGGGACGTGGAGTACATCGACCTGCCCACGGGGCACTGGCCGCAGTTCACCAAGCCGAAGGAACTGGCCAGGGCCATTCTGGCGGCTGTTGACCGAACGGGCATGGACGAAGTCTGAAACACTCTTGCGCGGGCTCGCGACCGTCCCCATAATAAATGAATGGCATTCATTTATTCCGCCCCCGTCCCGGGCAACGCCGCCCCTGACCGTGCTGTAACCGATACCGCAACCCACATGCCCGCAGAGTGGGAGGCGCACCAGCGCACCTGGATGGCCTTCCCGCCGCCCAATGCCACCTTTGGCGCCGTTGGAAGCTCCACCTTGGACAGGGCACGGGCGGCCTGGACCAAGGTGGCCCGCACCATTGCCCGCTACGAACCCGTCACCGTTGTCGCAGATCCACGGGACGCCACCGCTGCCCGGGAATGGCTCGGCAGCGGCATCGACGTGGTGGAGGTGCCGCTCGATGACGCCTGGCTGCGGGACAGCGGCCCCACGTTCGTCCATGCCGCCGACGGCTCACTGGCCGCGGTCGACTGGATCTTCAACGGCTGGGGCGCCCAGGACTGGGCCGCCTGGGGAAAGGACCAGGAGGTGGCCCGGGGGATTGCGGCGGGCGCGAACGTGCCGGTCCGGGCATCCGCCCTGGTGAATGAGGGCGGCGGCTTCCATGCGGACGGTGAAGGGACCGTGCTGCTGACCGAAACGGTCCAACTGGATCCCGGCCGCAATCCCGGGGCCACCAAGGAATCGGTTGAGGCGGAAATCCACGCAGCACTGGGCACCACCAAAGCCATCTGGCTTCCCCGCGGGCTCACCCGGGACTACGACGAATTCGGGACCCGCGGCCACGTGGACATCGTTGCGGCCTTTGCCGGAGCGGGCACCATCCTGCTGCACCGCCAGGATGACCCCGCCCACCCGGACCACGCGGTCTACCTCCAACTGAAGACTGTCCTTGCCGGGCAACTGGACGCGCAGGGTCGGCCGCTGCGCATCATCGACGTTCCGGCCCCCACCACGCTCAAGGACGATGAGGGTTGGGTGGACTGGTCCTACATCAACCACTATGTGGCCAACAACGTGGTGGTGCTCTGCAGTTTCGATGATCCCAACGACGCTATCGCGGCCGGCATCCTTGAACGCGCCTACCCCGGGCGCACCGTTGAACTGGTGGACGCACGGGACATCTTCGCCTTTGGCGGCGGCATCCACTGCATCACGCAGCAGCAGCCGGCCCCGCGGGAAGGCGGTGCGGCATGAAAACGGCGGAGCAGACGCGGAAGCCGGAGGCGGCGGCAAAGTTTGATGTGGTGGAAGCCGGCATCAGCCGACTTCGGGCTGCCCTCCATGCGGGTGAGGTAACCAGCGAGGAGCTGGTCCGCATCTACCTGGAGCGCATCGAGAAGTATGACTCTTCGGGCATATGCCTGAATGCAGTGGTTGTCATGAACCCTGACGCCATTGCGGAGGCGCAGGCCTCGGACCGGCGCCGCGAGGCCGGTTTCACACTTGGCCCGCTGGACGGTATCCCCTACACCGCAAAAGACAGCTATCAGGTCAAAGGCCTCACCGTTGCTGCGGGCTCACCGGCCTTCAAGGACCTGGTGGCGCAGCGGGACGCCTTCACCATCGAGCGCCTGCGGGCCGGCGGTGCGGTCCTGATCGGGCTGACCAACATGCCGCCCATGGCCAACGGAGGTATGCAGCGCGGGGTATACGGGCGGGCTGAGAGTCCCTACAATGCCGGCTTCCTTACGGCCGCGTTCGCTTCGGGATCGTCCAACGGTTCCGGAACTGCAACCGCGGCCAGCTTCGCTGCCTTTGGCCTGGCCGAGGAGACCTGGTCCTCGGGCCGGGCGCCGGCGTCCAACAATGCTTTGTGCGCCTACACACCCTCCCGCGGTGTCATCTCCGTCCGGGGCAACTGGCCTCTGGTCCCCACCATGGACGTGGTGGTTCCGCACACGCGGACCATGGCGGACCTGTTGGAAGTCCTGGATGTGGTGGTGGCGGACGACCCCCAGACCCGCGGGGACTTCTGGCGTGTCCAGCCCTGGATCGAGGTGCCCAGGGCATCCGCCGTCCGCCCGCCGTCGTACGTTGACCTGGCCGTCCCGGACGCGACTGCCGCCGCGGCCGTCCTCGCGGGCAAAAGGCTGGGCATTCCCCGGATGTACATGAATGCCGACCCCGACGCCGGAACAGCTGAGGCTCCAGGCATCGGGGGCCCCACCGGCCAACGGATCGAAACCCGCGCCTCCATCCTGGAGCTGTGGGCTGCGGCCCGCCGTGACCTGGAGGCGGCCGGCGCCGAGGTGGTGGAGGTGGACTTCCCGGTGGTGTCCAACTACGAAGGCGACCGTCCCGGTGCACCAACCCTTGCCACCCGGGGCCTGGTGTCCCCGGAGTATCTGCGGCACGAGATTGTGGACCTGTCGGCCTGGGCATGGAATGACTTCCTGGCTGCCAACGGCGACGCACAGCTAAACAGCCTCGCCGACGTCGACGGTTCCGCCATCTTCCCCGCTCCGGAAGGCGCGTTGCCGGACCGCTACGACGGATTCGACGACGACATCGCGGATTACCCCGCGTGGATCCGGGAGCACCGCATTCCTGTCCTCGCTGACATCCCGCACCTGGCCGAGGGCCTGGCGGGGCTTGAGGAAACCCGCCGCGTGGACCTGGAGGAGTGGATGGACCGGCTGGGCCTGGACGCGGTGGTGTTCCCCGCGGCCGCAGATGTTGCTCCGGCAGACGCGGACACCAATGAAAGTTCGGCAGACATCGCCTGGCGCAACGGCGTGTGGGTGGCCAACGGAAACCTGGTCCCCCGGCATCTGGGCATTCCCACCGTCACCGTTCCCATGGGCCTCGCGGCGGACATCGCGATGCCGGTGGGCCTCACCATCGCGGGCAAGGCGTACAGCGACACGGAACTCCTTCGCCTGGCGGCAGCGTTCGAAGCCACCGGCCGCCGACGCGTCCCGCCGCCCCGCACCACACCTGCGCGAAAAGGGGACTGACTCAATCCACGGCAGTGGGTAGTCTGGGCGGATGGCACGGCCCCTTGCCCACCAGGCTGCCCTTCGGCCCGACTGCTCGCAATGCTTTGCCCTGTGCTGCACGGCGTTCGGCTTCACCCGTTCGGCGGACTTCGCCATCGACAAGCCGCCGGCCACCCCCTGCCCCAACCTGGCCGCAGACTTTTCCTGCACCATCCATGACAGGCTCCGGCCGCGCGGCTTTGCCGGCTGCACGGTGTTCGACTGCTTCGGCGCCGGGCAGGCCGTCAGCCAGCGGCTGTTCCACGGCACCAGCTGGCGGGACAACCCGGGTTCAGCACCGGACATGTTCGCCGCCTTCAGGGTCCTGCGCCAGCTGCACGAAATGCTGTGGCACCTGGCGCAGGCAGAGGCGGTTGCGTACAGTCCGGATGCCGCCGACGAGGTGCGCCATCTCCAGGCAAAGGTCCGGGAGGTGGCGGAAGGCCCCCTGGAGCACGTACTCGCGGCCGACGTCGGGAGCCTCCACCTGCAGGTGGGCGAAGCGCTGCGGTGGGTCAGCGAGGAGGTCCGCGCCGGGTACTTGGCCGACGGCCCGCAACGCAACGACCTGGCACCGGACGCCGACCTGGCCGGAGCGAACCGGCGCGGGTCCGTGCTGTGCGGTGCGGATCTTCGCGGCGCATGCCTGATCGCCGCCGACCTCCGGGGCGCGGACCTGACGGCGGTGGACCTCCTCGGAGCCGACCTGCGCGACGCAAGGCTCGACAACGCCGACCTTGGCCAAGCGCTCTTCCTCACCCAGGCACAAATCGCCGCAGCCCGCGGCAGCCTGTCCACACGCCTCCCCGCCGGGCTCAAACGGCCCGACCATTGGATCCTGTCGCCGCCACCGCCGGCTGCCGCCCTCCCGGTTCCGCCCAGCCAGCGGAAGCGCCTTGACAGCCCGGAATGTTAGCGCTGACAGTGGGAGGAAACCGATGCCAACCGAAAGCCACTCGATGAAGAACTGGGCAGGAAACCTCGAATACTCGTCCGCGGATGTCCGCCGGCCGGAATCCGTAGCGGAGCTGGCCGCCATCGTGGCTGAATCGCCGCGCGTCAAGGCACTGGGGTCCCGGCACTCGTTCAACCGGGTGGGTGACACGGACGGCGTCCATGTGCTCCTCGATGCCCTGCCGCAGCAGGTGGACCTGGATTCCAACCGCGGCACGGTGCGCGTGAGCGGCGGGGTCAGCTACGGGGCGCTCTGCCGGAACCTCGAGGAAGCCGGGGTTGCCATCCACAACCTCGCCTCGCTGCCGCACATCTCGGTGGCCGGCGCGGTGCAGACAGGCACGCACGGCTCCGGCGTCAACAACCCGTCACTTGCCGGCGCCGTTGAGTCCATCGACCTGGTCCGCGCCTCCGGCGAGCAGGTCACGCTGACCAGGGCTGACGGGGATGAGTTCCTGGCCAGCGTGGTGGGCATCGGGGCCCTGGGCATCGTGACCGGACTGGAGCTTTCAGTGCGCCCCAGCTTCACGATGCGCCAGCGCGTCCTCGAGGACCTGCCGTGGGACAACGCCCTGGCCGACTTCAACACGATCGTGTCCGCCGCCTACAGCGTGAGCCTGTTTACCGACTACGCGGGTGACACCGTCAACCAGGTCTGGCTCAAGGCCCTGGACGAAGAGCCGGCGCTTCCCGGTCTGTTCGGCGCAACCGCCGCCCTGCGGCCGCGGCACCCCCTGCCCGACCTGTCCGCGGAGAACTGCACGGCACAGCTGGACGAACCCGGGCTGTGGCTGGACCGGCTGCCGCATTTCCGGCACGAATTCACTCCCAGCAATGGAGATGAACTCCAGAGCGAGTTCATTCTTCCCTTGGAGCACGCCCCCGCCGCCCTGCAGGCCGTCCGCGGGCTGGCCGGACAGCTTTCACCCCTGCTTTTCGTCTCCGAAGTACGCACCGGCGCCGCTGACGAGTTCTGGCTCAGTCCGTTCTACCGGCAGCAGAGCGTGGCGCTGCACTTCACCTGGAAGCCGCTGCAGCCGGAGGTTGAGGCGTTCCTCCCCGTCCTGGAGGACGCCCTGCGGCCTTTCGGGGCCCGGCCGCACTGGGGCAAGCTGTTCACCCCCGGCGGGCACGACTGGGAAAGGCTGTACCCGCGCTTCGCCGACTTCCGTTCCTTCGCCGCAGGGCACGATCCTGAGGGCAAGTTCCGGAACGCGCTGCTGGACAGCATCCTGGGCGTCCCGGCCCGCCGGTAGCCGCCGGCCTGTAGCCCCCCGGTACGGTGGAGGCATGATCTTTCGCCACGCCACCGCCTCCGCTGCTGCTCTGTCCACCGCGCTGTTGCTGCTGACCGGTTGCGGCGCCGTCGGGGAGGCGGCGGGCAGCGCGGCCAGCGAGGCCGCGTCCAAAGCCGCCTCCAGCGCCGCGCAGGAAGTCAATCGGCAAATTTGCACCCTGGTGGAAGACGGCCTGGTCAGCCCTTCGGACCGGCAGGCCCTGGCCGGCCTGGTTTCGGCAGCGCGGACGGCAGGTGTCCCAGCGGAAATAACGACGCCGTTGGACCGGATCGCCGAGGCCGGGGACCAGGTGCCGGAGGACTCCGTCCGGGCCTTGAAGGACGCCTGCCACGCCTGAGCTGGAAGGGGCCGCAGGGCCCTTCAGCCGCCCGCCCGTTGGTGCTACGGTGAAGTGACGAACTAGTAAGCCAGTGATACTAAATCGCTCGCGAAGGAGATCGTCATGGCAGAACGCGTTACCACCTCTTCCACTCCGCTCAGCGCCGGGGAGGGGGAACAGTGACCACCAGCCTGCAGAAATATGCCGACCTGTACCGTCGCCCCGGCCCTTGGTGCACCGCCTATGTTCCAGCCGGAACCGGAACAGTGGACTCCCTGGAAGCCGGCGACGTCAGGCCTGGGAACGCGCAGGCCGAATTGGAGGCACAGGGGGCAGCCGCAGCTGACATTGAGGCAATGGAGCAGGCACTCCAGCCGGCAACAGGGCTGCCCGCCCCCGTCTCAAGGTTTGTCCTGGTCCACGGCGGTAAAGCCGAAGTCAACGAGGTACTTCCCGGCGACCTGGTCCTTCCCGAACGGGTGGCCATGGAGCCCGTCCCGGACCTGCTGCCCCTGGTCAAGCACCGGCCGGAAGAACTGCCGTATGTTGTGGCGGAAGTCAGCCGGGAACACGGCGAGATCCGGTTGTACCGGGCCGGTGCCGGGGCTCCCAGCAGCGTACGGGAAGTGGAAGGCGAATCCGAGAACATCCACAAGTTCCACGGCGGAGGCTGGTCGGAACTGCGGTTCCAGCACCACACCGAGGACGTCTGGCGCCGCAACGCGGATGAAGTGGCAGGCGAGATAGACAGGGTAGCCCGCGCCAGCGGTGCACGGCTCATCGTCCTCGCCGGCGATATCCGGGCCCGCGGCCTGGTCAAGGACAACCTCTCCGAGGCCAGCCAGGCCCTTGTGTCCGAGGTGGATTCCCACACCCATACCGGTGGCGCGGACAGCGCCAACCTGGAGGACCAGGTCAACCAGCACGTCGCCGAAGTGTGGGCTGAGGAACAGCAGAACGTGATGGACAGGCTGGCGGTCCAGGAAGGGCAGGCCAACCCGGAGGCCGCCCATGGGGTGGGAGCGGTGGTGCATGCCCTGCAGCAGGCGCAGGTAGACACCCTGATCCTGGATGACGCAGCCCTGTCCGAACGGACCATGCTGGCCCTGGCCGCGGAACCATGGATCGCCACAGCCAAGGAGGAGGCCCTAAGCGCGGAAGTCCTGGGCGAAGTACCCGCCCCGGCGGCGCTGCTTCGGGCCGCCGCGCTGACCGACGCCCGCGTCCTCCTGGTCCCGGGGCCGGTCCTGCCTGAGGGCGTCCATGTCGCGGCACTGCTGCGCTGGTCGTCGGGACCGCACGTCCCGTCGTCGTAAATTCGTAAATCCTGCTGATTTTCGCCGAACCATCAATTGGAAGGTGCACCATGAGCACTGCAGATGAAAACCCGGATGATGTCCTCGACAGCGTAATGGTCCCGGAGGAGGACGCGCTTCCCACTCCCACCCGCACGGGCCACGGCAAGATGCCGGAAGACGTTGACGACGACGATTACCAGAAGGCCGCGGAACAGGAGCGGGTGGCGGCGGGGCTGGCTGATTATGCCCCCAGCGACGTTCCGCCGGCTACGGATCCGTTGCCGCCGGAGGCGGCCGATGCCGCAGACCTTGCGCAGCGCGGCCTGCTGGAGGAGGAACCGGAAGACAAAGGTTAGAGAAAGCAGCGGCCGGCCCGTTGGGGCCGGCCACTGCTTCTCTCAGCCAGGAACTTCGGGACAGCTGAGTTCTGGCGTGGCTGTTCCCAGCCCCGCATGCCCGCTGCCCGCCCGGTCTGGGGTCGGTGTCCGGACCGGTGTTCCGGTGGGGCAAACGGGACAACCCCGGCGTTGCGGCTAAGCGGCACTGCACGCACAAACTTCGTCAGTTCATCCCGGAGCACCTTCCATTCGATCTCCGGATCATCCGGGTAGGCATTGACCTCGGCCTGCCGCGCCGCTTCAACAGCCTCAACACCGGCCTCCGTCAACTCAACTTTCAGCTGCCGGCGGTCGGAGGCATGGCGGGTCCTGGTAATGAGTCCCGTAGCTTCGAGGCGGGTAAGGACCCGCCCCAGCGTCTGGCTCTGGACCCTGATCGCGTCTGCGAGCTGTTCCTGGTTCAGTGGTCCCCCGTCAGGCCTTCCAATGCAATAACTGCCGCACGGGTGAGGCCAAGGGGGGCCAGTGCATCGTCCTGCCGCCGCTGGATCAGCCGGGCCGCCAAAGTGATCAGGCGGTAGCTGCTCCGGGCGTCCGGATCGAGATTGCTGGTCATCGGCCGCGGCCTTCCTGTAGTTGGCGAAGTGCTGGTCACCCTGCGTCGCTACACCCCTACAATAAGCATGCTTAGCAACATATTCGCAAGTAGGCTTACTATCCGGCAATCGGGCAGCTTCCGCGCCTACCACTCCCCAGCACGAAAACGCACGTCCTACCCCTTGCAATCGAAATGGGAAGTGTGCTTAGTATCTAATTAGTAACCTTGCTTACTAAGTCGCCAGCACTGCTGGTTCTTGATCGCCAGCTAACCCTTTCTGAAAGAGAGCGAAGATGACAGAGAACCAATGGCCCCAGACCCCGCACACCGGCGCCGACCCGGCCATCACCGATCCGTACGGTGCAACAGAGGTAGCTCCCGGGCAGGCCTCCTATTCTGCAGGCCCGGGCGATACCTCGAAGACCCAGGCAGCGAAGGAAGAGGCTTCCAACGTGGCCGGGCACGCTGCATCTGCCGCCCAGGGAGTAGCCGAAACTGCCAAGGGTGAGGCCGCGAACGTGGCACATGAGGCGAAGGCAAACGCGCAGGATTTGCTGCACCAGGCCAAGTCGGGGCTGACCAGCCAGGCGGGCACGCAGCAGCAGAAGGCGGCCGAAGGCATGCGCAACATTTCCAGCCAGCTCCACAGCATGGCCAGTGCACCGGACCAGCAGGGCGTGGCAAGCGATCTGGTCCGGCAGGCTGCAGAGCGCACCTCCACGGTGGCGTCCTGGCTGGAGAACCGCGAGCCCGGTGACCTCCTGAACGAGGTCACGCGCTTCGCCCGCAACCGCCCCGGCACCTTCCTGCTCCTCGCGGCAGGCGCCGGCGTCCTGGCCGGCCGCCTCACCCGCGGCCTCACCGCAGGCGCCCCGGAAGCCCAGGGACAGATCCAGGCAGGCTCGACTCAGGGCAGCGGCCAGCACCGGGCCGTGCAGTCGCCGCCGGTAGCGCCGCTGCACCAGGAGACCGTGTACGCCGCCGGCACCGATGACCTCTTCGACGAGCCGGTAGTGGGCGGAGCCCCTGTTTCCACCAGCACTCTGCCCTCGGGCACCGCAGATGAATCCCCGCTTCGCTTCGAGGACGACCCCTACCGGGCCGAAAACGGCGTGTACACCGGTGAAGAAACCTTCGGCAGCGAAGGCACCTCCGGCACCGGCCGCCACGGAACGGGTGGTCTGTGATGAGTAGCCAGATTCCTGAGCCGCCGCCCAGTGCGGCGCATGTGAAAGCGGACAACGCGTCCCTGGGCGAACTGTTTGGGGATGTGACCCGGGACCTGTCCACCCTGATGCGCCAGGAAGTGGAGCTGGCCAAGGCCGAACTCAAACAGTCCACCTCCCGGGCAGGCAAGGGCGCGGGCATGCTCGCCGGCGCCGGCGTGGGCGGACACTTCGTCCTGCTCTTCCTCTCCCTGGCCCTGATGTGGGCCCTGGGCGCCGTCATGGCCCTGGGCTGGGCCGCGCTGATCGTCGCCGTGATCTGGGCGATCATCGCCGCGGTCCTGGCCTCGGTAGGCCGCAAGGAACTCAAGCAGATCAAGGGCCTGCCCCAGACAGGGGAAACCCTCTCAGAAATTCCCCCAACCCTAAAACCAGGTGAGGTAAACCGATGAGCGAAAACCCTGACGTCATCCGAGCAGACATCGAAGCCACCCGGGCACGCCTGGGCACCAACGTGGACGCCGTCGCCGACAAAGTCACCCCGTCCAACATCGTCCACCGCCAAACCGACAAAGTCCGCGATGCGTGACCGGGGTGAAGGAGAAAATCATGGGAGCCGCAGACACCGCCACCACCAAAGTCCACGACACCACCTCCACCGGCGCCGGGCACACCACCAACGCCATGCACACCGCCGGGGACAGCCTCCACCAGGCAGGAGACACCGTCTCGGCCAAACTCTCCGACGCCGGCCACACCGTCTCCGCCGCCCCGGACCAGGTCAAAGCCAAAACCGCAGGCAACCCCCTCGCCGCAGGACTCATCGCCTTCGGCGCCGGGCTGCTGGTCTCCTCCCTGATCCCGGCAAGCCAAAAAGAACGCGAAGCCGCGGACCAACTCAAAACCGCAGCCCAACCCCTGGCAACCCAGGTCACCGACGCCGCCAAAACCGTCGCCCAGGACCTGAAGGAACCCGCCCAGGAAGCCATGGAAAACGTCAAAGCCACCGCCACCGACGCCGCCCAAAACGTCAAAACCGAAGGCCAACAAGCCGCCACCGACGTCAAAGACCGCGCCACCGACGCCAAAGACAACGTCCAAAACACCTAGTCTCCGTGGCTAAGCAGGACAACAACGAAGCCGGACCGCATGCGCGGTCCGGCTTCGTCGTTGTCCGGCGGCTAAACCGGGCCAGTCAAACCCCGGCTAGCGTTTGCCCTTTTTCCGGGACCCCCGCCCGCGGCCCTTGTCCGGATTGGGTGCATAGCGCTGCGCCACCTTGGGAGCCTTCTTCGCGGCGGTGCCGCGGCGGTCAGGCTTGGGCTCCTTCTTCACCTTTGCCGGCTGGGCAGAGGGCTGCCGTGAGCTCTGGGCGGTGCGTCCGCGGACGATGCCGATGAACTCCTCCAGCACCTCGTCGGTGGCCTCGGTGGGCCAGGCCAGGGCAATTACCGTCCCGTCGGCGCCCGTCAAACGGCGGGCAACGGTGTCCTGGACGTTGAAATGGCGGGCCACCGCCATGGGAAGGATCACCAGGCCGGCGCCGGCGGCAACCACCTGGAGTGCGGCCTCCGGCCCGCCCAGCGCGGCCACATCCAGAAACGATTCCTCCGCAAGGTCGGCAAGCGGCACTTCCTCGAACACCGAAATTTCATGGCCCTTGGGAGCCACCACCACCGGCTGCTCCTCGTACAGCGGGATCACGCTCAGGCCCTCCCGCTCGATGGGGAGGCGGACAAAGCCCATGTCCGCGCTGCCGTCCCGCAGCGGCCCAAGCTGGGCATCGCCGTCGACCATAAATGCCTGCAGGGGAATATGCGGCATCCGCTCTTCCCACCGGCGGATCCATTTGCCCGGCGTTACCCCGGCCACGTAGGCGATGCGCAGCACCCGCGGGGCCGCCTCTTCCGGGGCAGCGGGGGCGTCTTGCGTGGGGGTATCGTCGGCTGGCACGTCTTCACAGTACCCGCCGCCCGGATACCCTTGAAGCATGACCTCTGCAAACTCCCAGTCCATGAAGCCGGCCACCGTTGCCAAGAAACTTGGCATCTACCTCCCGGCCACGCCGCAGGAGTTCCAGGATTCAACCATCACCCGCGAGGAGTTCGCCGAGCTCCAGGCCAACCCGCCGGAATGGCTGGCCGAATTGCGCCGCAACGGCCCGCACCCCCGCCCCGTGGTGGCCCAGAAGCTGAACGTGTCCATCAGCGGCCTGGCGCGCGGCGGCGTGGAGGAAGCGCTCACGACGGCGGAAATCACCGCGCTGCTGCAGGCCCCGCCACAGTGGCTGGTCACCGAACGCGCCACGCACGCTGCCGTCCGCGCCGAAGCCCAGCGGGTCAAGGAAGAGGCCGCCAAAAAGCAGGCGAAGAAGGACCGCGCGCAGGCCCAGTAACCAAGCCCAGTAACCGCAGCCGCGTTTCAGAAGCTTGTCCGCCCGTCAGGACCTTGAACGTCGGGATTCGCGGACAAGCTTCTGTTGCATCCCGCGGCGTCAGTCCTGATGGATCTGGACGTAGTTGCCGCAGCCGTCGTCGAACACAGCGCTGGTCCCGAACGGATCCGTGGTGGGCGGGGTCTTGAAGCTGACACCGGCAGCCACGAGCCGGTCGTACTCCGCCTGCACGTCCGGAACCCCGAACACGATGGCCGGCAGCCCTGCCTCGCGTACGGCGTTCATGTAGTTGGCGCCGATGGGGTTGTCGCTGGGCTCCAGCAGCAGCCCCACCGAACTGTCATCCGCTCCCGGATCCTTGATGATGTAGAGGTTGTACTCCGGCATGGCCATGAGCGTGTCGAAGCCCAGCGTCCCGGTGTAGAAGGCGTGGGCCGCCGCAGGGTCCTGGACATGGATGCTGCACATTTTAAGTCGCATGGACCCACGGTACCTGCCAGGTCCTGAACGTTTGCAGTACCTGTTTCCCCTATTCACCTCCCATTGACGCTGTGCACCGAACACGGTGCAATGGAAGGACCAGCCCGGGCGTTCCGGCCGGGGCCGGGGTCTTATGGGGAATGCCGGGCGCCGGAGGTGCAGGATGTCAGTCGCGGAATCGTTGATGCAGGGACTGCTTCATGGGGCGTGGGCGGTCCTGCTGTGTGGTCCGGTGCTGGTTGCCGGCGTGGGCGCCACCGTTTTTGTCGTCCGGCGCCGGGCCCTGGCTCCTACGAAGACCGCATCCCAAGGGACCGACCAGCTTTTCTGGGACCTGTTCCTGGGTTCCTGTGTGGCCCTTCCCGCGCTGATCATTCCGGCTCTGGTGTCGCCGTGGGCGGGTTTGGTGCTGGCAGGGGCGGCCGCCGCAGCAGGTATTGCGGCCTACCGCGGCACTCCGAAGTTCCTGGCACGCCGTGCAGCGCGCAAGGAGGAACAGCAGCGGGTTGCTGCCCACCAGGAGGCCCTGCTGCAGCATGACAGAATCATGCTGCGGTGGCGGCGCTACGAGCTGGATCCGGCGTGCAACATCGACTATCCGGCGTTGACCGATGTGCGGCTGCCGGAAACGTCCGCGCTGATCAAGTCCATGCGGGCTGCGGACCAGCTGCGGACGGCCGCGCACAAGGGCTATCCGGATGCTGTGGGAAGCCTGGCCGCGTCACTGGCAGCGGCCGAGCGGGCAGCGGGCATTCCGGCTGCCCTGCCCGCGGAGCAGGCGGGCCGAGGTTAACTGTCGTGTCGCCGGCATTGGATCGGCCCGGAGGCCCGGCGATAGCATCCAAAGATGAAGCCTGAGGAACTGCCCGCCCATGACCAGTACGGCCGGCTGCTGGAGGACCGTGGAGTGTGGCGGCAGGCTACCACCCTGGAGGCCGCCGGGGAATTGACCGCCCGATGGCTGGAGGGTGGGAGTTCGTACCAGCCGGGGCATTTCGCCCCCGGCTTCGACCCTGAGACCGTCGCGCTGGCCGCAGCGTTGGCGGAGCTGAACCGCAACGGGCTGTTCACCAAGGAGTCCCAGCCGGGCATCCTCGCTGACGGTGCTGCGCAGCGGGAGTATGTCACGGGTTTCTGCAGCGCCGGCACCGCCAGTGAACTGCTGGCCCTTTCCACACGCACCGAGCTGGTCACCGTGGCCCACGCGCCGGGTGAGGCAAGCAGCGCCGCCATTCCCGTAACCCTGGCGGGCACGGAGGTCACCACGGTGCTTGGTTCCAGCGAAAACCCGGTTGACGAGGCGCAGATCAGGGACTGGGCGGACGAAACCAACGATGCGCTGGCCCTGCTGCTCGCGGACTCCTGGTATGTGGAGATCCTGGATCCGGTGTGGGGACGCAACGACGTCCTGCTGCCGGCGGTCCAGCAGGCATTGAAAAGGGCGGGGCAGCCCTAGCCGCCCCGCCCCTTTCAACGTTCGGTACTACAGCTCCACGGTGCCGCTTTCGCCAACGCTCATCCGGCTGTTGGTGACCTTTGCCTTCACCCATTGGAGCACCGTAGCGGCAGTGCCGCCCGGGCTGGTCCAGTATTCGGCGGAATCCGAGTCGACGCGCAGCAGGCACACCTCGGGGGTGTCCGGCCCGTCCGGGAACCAGGCTTCAACCGCCTGGTTCCACATCTCGTGGATCTTGGCCCGGTCCGTGACCACTTCGGCGGTCCCGGCCACGGAAACCCACTCGGTGTTCTTGCCGAAGGCGACGTTGACGCGTGAGTCAGCCCGGACATGCGCAACCTGGGACGTGCCGAGGCCGGTGAAGAACCACATGTCGCCGTCGTCCTTTACCTCCTGGACGGCCAGCGGCCGGCTGACGAGGGCGCCTTCTTCGTTGATGGTGGTGACCATTCCGATCCTGGAATCGTTGATGATCTCCGTAACCTTGCTGATGCTCTGGGCGTCAGTCATGCCTCACCTCGTTCGTCTGAAGTCGGGGACGCTCCCCGCCGCCAGCCTATTAGTAAGCATGCTTATTTACCAGCTGGCAGCCACCGGGACCTTCGCCACCTCTGCGATCCGTGCAGCGGTGATGCGGCCCATGCGGATGGCGCCGTCCACGTGCTGGTACCCCTCGGCCGCCAGGTCGGAGGAGGACCAGTAGATCGGGCCGACAGGTGCGTGCTGGTCCTTGCCGTAGCGGTGCAGGCCCCCCAGGTCATAGCTGGAGGCATAGGCGCCGCGGGTCCATTCCTCCGAGCCCCAGTCAGACTCGTAGTACACCTCCGGGGTGAGCGCCTCCCCGCCCAGGTAGCCGGCGATGGATTCGAGGATGGCCTTGCGGCGGTCCTCGGGGGACAGCTCAAACATGGCGTCGGCCTTCTCATCCGAGACGAAGCCGACCAGGGTGCCGCGGGGGTCGCCGTGGTTGGTGTTGTCGTAGACCTCCTGGACCAAGGCATCGGCGCCGAAGCAGGTGCCGGAGAGACCCTTGTCCCGCCAGAACGGTGTGCTGTACACGGCGTGGACCTTGATGACCAGGCCCAGCGACTGGTGCTGGTGCATCTGGTGCTGGCGGCGCGGCAGCGGCGGGTTGAAGGAGACCCGGGAGTAGAGGTTGGGCGGCACGGCCATGATGACGAACCGGGCGTTCACGGTGGCCCGGTCCGACACAACGGTCACGCGGTGCCCGCCGTCCGTGTCCGGCTCCCAGTTGACGGTGCGCACCGGAGAGCCAAGGACGACGTCGTCTCCCAGCTCCTGCGCCTGCAGCAGCGACACCTGCTGCATTCCGCCCACCACGCGGCGGTCCAGGATGAAGTCCTCATCCGTGAGGTGGGTGAAGGAGCCGGCCGAAGCTGCCATCAAAACCGCCTGCAACGCGGAGAAGGCGTGCGCCGGCTTGGTGAGCATGCCGCCGGCGATGAAGAGCCCGATGTTCTTGCAGGCTTCCTCGTTGGCAGAGTTCTGCCTGAGCCAGTGGTGGAAGGAAATGGTGTCCAGCTCGCGGGCCTTGGGATGGGCCCAGGGTTCGGTGGGGCCTATCTCGGCGGCCAGTCCGTCAAGGAGGGCCACCAGGCGGTCCATTTCGACGGCGGTGTCCGGGTCAACCGGGAAGGTGTCCCCCGCGTAGCGCACGGGGGCGCCGTCCGCTCCAATGTAGATGGACTCGCCGTCGCGGTAGCGCGGATAGGTCTCGAGGTTCAGTTCCGCCAGCAGTTCCAGGAGGGCAGTCTGGTCCGGCGAGACCCACTGGCCGCCGATTTCGAGCATGGCACCGTCCACGGTGTCGGTCCAGGTCCGGCCGCCCACGCGGTCGCGGGCCTCGAGCACGGCTACGGTGAGGCCGGCTTTCTTCAGTTCACGGGCGGCGGTGAGTCCGGACGGCCCGGCTCCAACGACCACGACGTCGCGGTTCAGGTTCAGCATGATGTCCTCTCTGCGGGCCCTTGGTGACGGGGACCACTAAATGAATGCCATTCATTTACTTGAACTATAGCTGCTGCCTGCTTTGAGCGGAAGTACCGGATGGAATAATGCAGGGGACACCGACGAAAGGGCAGGAATGCCGGCAGTATCACCCGCACAGGGACGCACCACCAACAACGGCGGTGTGCAGCGGAGGCGGGCCGGCCGACCGTCCGCGGCAGTACTGGACAAGTCAGGTATCACCGCGGCCGCCCTGAAGCTGGTCAGCCGCAGGGGTTATGACGGGTTGACCATGGCAGCCCTGGCCAAGGAACTCGACGTGGCACCGTCCGCCCTCTACAACCACGTGGCGTCGAAGCAGGATGTACTCCTCCTGGTGGAGGACCACCTGATGTCACTCGTGGACGTCTCCGGTTTTGGCGGCGGCAGCTGGGAGGACGCCGTCCGCGCCTGGGCCTGGAGCTACCGGGACGTGTTTGCCGAGCACACTCCGCTTATCCCTGTCATCGCCGTCCTGCCGGTCACCGACGCGCCGCAGACGCTCGCGATGTACGAGACCGTCAGCAAGGGATTTTCCGACGCCGGTTTTCCACAGGAGCGCATTGTGCCGGCCATCGTGGCACTGGAGTCCTTTATCTTCGGATCCGCGTACGACGTGACCGCGCCGGAGGACATTTTCGACTCCGGCAGCATGGCCGGGTCCACCCCGTATTTCACTGCGGCCGTGCGCAGTTCCTCTGCGGGCCAGGATACAGCTGCCGGACACGGCGGAACCCGCGGGCAGGAACGCGGGCGCCCCGCAGACACAGCCTTCAGCCTGGGGCTGGACGCCCTGATCTCCGGACTGGGGGCCCTGCGCGGCCGGTGACCGGCTAGCTCTCGGCGGCGGCGAGCTGGCCGCAGGCGCCGTCGATTTCCTTGCCGCGGGTGTCCCGGAGGGTACAGGGAACGCCGGTGGCGCGGAGCCGCTCGATGAATTCCTGTTCCACCGCCTTGTCGGAAGCAGTCCAGATGGAGCCCGGAGTCGGATTGAGCGGGATCGGGTTCACATGCACCCAGCCGCGCCCGCGCTGGTTGAGCTTTTTGCCGAGGAGGTCAGCACGCCAAGGGTGGTCGTTCATGTCCTTGATCAGCGCATACTCGATACTGACCCGACGGCCCGTCTTGCGGTAGTAGTCGTAGGCGGCATCGAGCGCCTCGTCCACTTTCCAGCGGTTGTTGACCGGGATCAGCTCATCGCGCAGCTCGTCGTCAGGGGCGTGCAATGACAGTGCGAACGTCACGGGAAGGTCCTCGTCCGCCAGCTTCCGGATGGCCGGAACAAGGCCCACGGTGGAAACGGTGATATTCCGGGCGGACATACCCAAACCCTCCGGCGCCGGATCCACAAAGCGGTGCAGGGCAGCCATGACCCGCTTGTAGTTGGCCAGGGGCTCCCCCATGCCCATGAAGACGATGTTGGTGACCCGCTCATCGTCGTGCTCCTTCGGGCCCAGTTCGCCGGCAGCGATGGCCCGGTTTGCGGCAACCACCTGATCGACAATCTCCGCCGTGGACATGTTGCGGGTCAATCCGGCCTGGCCGGTGGCGCAGAAGGGGCAGTTCATGCCGCAGCCGGCCTGCGAGGAGACGCAGAGGGTGATGCGGCCGGGGTAGCGCATCAGGACGGACTCCACCAGGGCGCCGTCGAACAGCCGCCAGAGGAACTTGATGGTGTCCCCCTTGTCAGTGCGGTTGCGCCGCACCTCGGTGAGCAGCGGAGGGAACATCTGGGCGACAAGTTCCCCGCGGCCCGCCTTGGGCAGGTCACTCATGCGCTCGGGGTCCACCGTCCAGTGCTGGAAGTAGTGGGTGGAAAGCTGCTTCGCGCGGAATGCCGGCAGCCCAAGCTCTTTCAGCTTCTCACCACGCTCCGCCAGGCTCATGTCCGCCAGGTGCACCGGCGGCTGCTTGACGCGGGGGGACGCGAATTGGAGCAGGGGCCGGCCTTCGACCGTACGAGCCTGCTCCCAGCCCTCGGCAGTGGGGCGGACCTGCGGCCGGGCAGGGCCGCCGGCTGCCTTGGAGGCACGGACAGGAGCTTCAGGGGAAGGATTGGGGGAAGTCATCCCTTCTATCATCCCACGAGGAAAAAACCGGCGGGAATCGCCCAAAAAAGCAGGAAATGGATCGCTGCGGGGCTACTTGTAATACAAGCTAGACACTTATATTGTAAGTATGGGGGCGAAGGAGCCCCATCCCACTTCCAGGAGAATCCATGAGCAGCGTCGATCTGATCCGGCACGTCAAGCTGTCCACCGCCCGCCTTCCCCTCGCCGTGCCAATCAGCGACGCCAAAGTGTTCACAGGGCGGCAGAAGCCCATGACCGAGGTGGTCTTCCTGTTCGCGGAGATCACCACCGAGCTGGGACATTCCGGTATCGGTTTCAGCTATTCCAAGCGGGCGGGAGGCCCCGCCCAGTACGCCCATGCCAAGGAAGTCGCCGAAGGCCTTATCGGCGAGGACCCCAATGACATCGCCCGGGTCTACACCAAACTTCTGTGGGCAGGGGCATCCGTGGGCCGGTCCGGCGTCGCCACCCAGGCCCTCGCCGCCGTCGACATCGCTCTATACGACCTGAAAGCCAAGCGTGCCGGGCTGCCGCTGGCCAAGTTCCTGGGCTCCTACCGGGACTCAGTGCGGACGTACAACACCTCCGGCGGCTTCCTGAATGCCAGCCTCGACGAAGTGAAGGCGCGCGCCACCCAGTCCATCGAGGAGGGCATCGGCGGCATCAAGATCAAGGTGGGCCTGCCGGAGAGCAAGGAGGACCTGCGCCGCGTGGCCGGGATCCGCGAACACATCGGCCCCGAGGTTCCGCTCATGGTGGACGCCAACCAGCAGTGGGACCGCGCCACCGCCCTGCGCATGGGCCGCCGCCTCGAGGAATTCGATCTGATCTGGATCGAGGAACCACTGGATGCCTATGACTTCGAGGGCCATGCCCACTTGGCACAGGTCCTGGACACCCCCATCGCCACCGGCGAGATGCTCGCCTCCGTGGCTGAACATAAGGGACTCATCGCCGCCAATGGCTGCGACATCATCCAACCCGATGCTCCGCGCGTAGGCGGCATCACCCAGTTCCTCCGGCTGGCCGCCCTGGCCGACGAGCGTGGACTGGGCCTGGCCCCGCACTTCGCCATGGAAATCCACCTCCACCTGGCCGCCGCCTACCCCCGCGAACCGTGGGTGGAGCACTTCGACTGGCTGGACCCGCTGTTCAATGAGCGCCTGGAAACAAAGGACGGCCGGATGATTGTTCCGGACCGCCCCGGCCTCGGCATCACCCTGAGTGACCAGGCCCGTGCCTGGACCACCGAGAGCGTGGAGTTCGGTGCGTAGACCCAAAGCCGTAATCTTTAGCCATGACCCGGAACCTCACCGCGGACCTTGCCGCTGACCTTCGCAACCGCATCGTCGACGGCGTGATCCAGCCGGGTGAGAAGCTGCCCAGCGAGAACACGCTGATCAGCGATTTCGGCGTCAGCCGGACCGTGGTACGCGCCGCCCTTACCCGGTTGCAGGCGGAGGGTCTGGTTGAAACCGAGCGCGGACGCGGCAGTTTCGCCCTCACTCCCCCGGCGGACGGGCCCTCGGAGGGTCTCGGGATCCGTCCCGTGGTCACCACCGAGGACAGGCTGCACCTGCTGGCCTTCCGCATGGGAGTGGAGACCGAAGCCGCGGCGCTGGCAGCCCGGAACCACACCGAGCGGCAGTTAAGGGCTGTGAGTACCGCGCTGGACACCTTTACGGAAAGTTCCGGGCACCCGGCGCACGCCATGAAGGCCGACTTTGAATTCCACCGCGCGGTTGCTGCCGCCTCCGGCAACCCCTATTTCTCCGATTGCCTGGCGGCACTGGGGCAGACCATGATCGCCATGCCGCGCACCCGCCTGATGACCGGCGCTGAGCATTACGCCCGGGACCACTTTGACCAGGTGGTACTGGAGCACCGGTCCATCCGGGATGCCATTGCCGACGGTGACGACGCTGCCGCGGCGGCCGCCATGCGCACCCACCTGGCCAATTCACGACGCCGGTTCAAGGCTTCGGCGCGCCCGTCCGCCTAGGCGCCGTCCCGCCGTCGACACGCCGCCGGCTGCCGCCGTCGTCCCCCTGCCTGCCGCCGGCGCAAACCTCCCCCCGGAGTGGACCACTCCCCCCGCAACTGCCGGGGTACTCGTCCACCCGGCGGGGACCTGAGGTAAAGGCCCTTTCGCATGAAGCGGTTCGGGAACGCAAAAGAGCCCCGGTCCAAAGACCGGGGCTCTTCCATTTGCGTGCGCGAGGGGGGATTTGAACCCCCACGCCCTTTCGGACACTGGCACCTGAAGCCAGCGCGTCTGCCGTTCCGCCACTCGCGCGCAACTTCCTTCACTTGACCGATCCGGTTTCCCGTTTCGCGCCTCGTAAAAGCAGCGAGATCAAGCATAACGGACAGTTGCCGCAAATTACCAATTGGCCATCATCCGCCCGTCTCCTGGCCGCCCGGGCCCGTGGAAAAACCCGCAGGAATCCTGCCATGGGCGGGTACCCGAAGCCCCCAAAAGACAGCTCGACGCCGGGCAGCAAGGCTTCGTAGACCGAACTTTTCCCGGCGCCCGGCCGTTGCGGATTAAGGTCATTCACAGGGGTGGCAAGTAGTATCGGATGTAGGAGTGGGCACTGCCGGCGGGTCAACCGCGCTCCGGCTGACTGCCCTGCAGATGCTGGTCAACAGCAATTAGTGCCCCGGAACCGGGGGGAAAGGAGAAGAACCATGGGTCTGCTGGACAAGGTTGAACGTGGCATCGAAAAGGCCGTCCGCGGCGTCTTCTCCACCGGTTCCAAGGCGCAGGTGGAACCGGTGGAGATCGCCAGCAGGCTCCGCCGCGAAGTGGACCACAAAGCCCTTACCGTGGCGGCCGGACGCACACTGGTCCCCAACGTCTTCGACGTGCAGCTCAGCGACGACGACTTCGCCCGGGCACAGGAATGGGGCACGCCGCTGGCCGAAGAACTCTGCGATGTGGTGATCAACCACGTCCGCAGCCAGGGCTACATCCTCCAAGGCCCCGTGCGGATCTCCTTCCGCCGGGACACCGAGCTCCGTGCCGGTGCTTTCGAAATTGCCTCCGCCACCGAAAAGTCCCAAGGCGCGGGCGCCGCCCAGCCACGGACCAGCGTTCCGGCGGCTCCGAACCGGCAGCCGGTCAGGCTCCAGCCGGTTCTGGACATCGACGGCCAACGCTATTCGCTGAATGCGCCGTCCATCGTTTTGGGACGGTCATCCGAGGCGGACATCCACATCGAAGACACGGGAGTGTCCCGGCGCCACCTTGAAATCCGCACGGCCAACGGCGTGACCAGCGCCGTGGACCTGGGATCCACCAACGGCAGCTATGTCAACGGCCAAAAGGTCTCCGGAAGCACCGAACTCACAGACGGCTCCACCATCACGATGGGACGGACAAAGATCATTTTCCGCCTGCTTCCTGCCAACCCGGGTGGCCGCGCATGAGCGACCTCACCATCACCGCGCTGCGGTTCGGCTTCCTGCTGCTCCTGTGGGTACTCATCTTCAGCATCGTCTCCGCCATGCGGCGCGACCTCATGGTGGGACGCAAGGCCGCAGCGGGTGCGCCCACAGCCCGGCAGGTCCGGCGGAACCCGGAACTGGCCGAGGCGCCGCCCCAGCCTGTGAAGCAGCAGGCGCGGCAGCTGGTGGTAGTCGAAGGCCCGCTCAAGGGCCGGACCCTGCCGCTGGCCGCCAGCCCCATCCTGCTGGGGCGGGCCCAGGAAGCCACCCTGGTTCTGGAGGACGACTACGCCTCGGGCCGGCATGCCCGGCTCTTCCCGCAGGGCAGCCGCTGGTTCATCGAGGACCTCGGTTCCACCAACGGCACCTACCTGGGAGACCAGCAACTTACCCGTGCCCTGCCGGTTGAGCCAGGGGTACCCGTGCGAATCGGCAAGACGGTCATTGAATTGAGGCCGTAACCGTGGCCGTGCCTGAAACCCCCGCAACCGGCTCCAGTCCGGCTCAGCGGCCCCTCATCATGCGCTTCGCGGCGCGGTCCGACGTTGGCCGGATCCGGGCCAAGAACGACGATTCCGCCTATGCCGGCCGCCACCTCGCGGTCGTCGCCGACGGCATGGGCGGGCACGCCGGCGGTGACGTCGCCTCCGCGGCGACCGTCCTGGACATGATCCACCTGGACAGCCCGGACCAGGGGGACGATGCCGGCACCGTCCTGGCCGATGAGATCCAGACCGCCAATTCGCTGCTCTCCGAACTGGTGCACATGAACCCCAAGCTCGCGGGCATGGGCACCACGGTCACCGCGCTCCTGCTGGCCGATAACAAACTGCATTTCGCGCACATCGGCGATTCCCGGGCATACCGGTTGCGCGACGGTGAATTCAAGCAGGTCAGCGTGGACCATACGTTTGTCCAGCGGCTCATTGACGAAGGCCGGCTCCGCCCGGAGGAAGCGGAAACGCACCCGCACAAGAACGTCCTCATGCGCGTCCTGGGCGATGTAGACGCCAGTCCGGAACTGGACCTGGACACCCTCGACGCCAAGCCCGGGGACCGCTGGCTGCTGTGCTCCGACGGACTGAACTACGTGGCCGGACATGCCGTGGAGCGGACGGTCCGGGAAACGCACAACCTGCACGAGTGCGCCGAAACCCTGGTTGAGCTGACCCTCGAGGCCGGCTCCCCGGACAACGTCACCGTGGTCATGGTGGACATCGTGGAGGAAACGCCCGACGACGTCAGCACCGCCGCCGTCGACATCGTCCCGCCGGTGCAGGGCAGCAAGCCCGCTGCCGCGGCAGCCGCCGCGCCCGCCGCGCCCGCAGCCAAGGATGCACCCGCCGGTCCTGCCGACGGCACGGAACCTGGTGCCAAAGCCCGCCCGGACCGCGAAGACGCCAAGCACGATGGTGAGTCCGGGAAGGAAACTGCCGGAGGCGGTGCCAAGGACGGCGGCGCCGAAGACGGAGACTCCGAAAGTGAAGACGCCGGCCCCACGGAGCCCGGCAGCACCGACCCGCACCTCGGTGAACACCTGTCTGCCGAAGTACTGCGCGAAGAACTTGCCTCGCGCCCGCACGAACTGGTGGGGGCGGCCGCGGCTGCGGCGGAGTCCGGATCCATCCCCACCATTGCCGGACGGACCGTGGCCCGCCGGGCTGCCACACTCCTTACCCACAAGGCAGAACCCGCCACCGACCCCGAGGACACCCTGGTCCCGCTGCGTCCGCGCCGATGGCTGGCTTGGTCCGTTGCAGCCGCGGTGCTGCTTGTGGTGGCCGTGGGACTCTGGCTCGGCTACGCCTGGACCCAGACCCGCTACTACGTGGGCGAGTTCGATTCCCGGGTGGCCATCTACAACGGCGTTTCCCAAAGGCTGGGACCCATCCAGTTGTCCTCCCTTGAAGCCGTAACCGATATCCGGATGGACTCCCTCCCGCCGTTCTCGCAGCAGCGGGTCCGCCAAACGGTTCCGGCCAACGACCTCTACGACGCGCAGCGGATCGTCAAGAACCTGGAGCTCACGGGAACCACCTCGCCGGAGGAAGAGTGCCCCAAGCCTTCCGGCTCTGCTACTGCCCCCGCTCCATCCGGAAGCCCTGCTCCGACTTCCAGCGCACCGCCCGCCGGCGCCGCGGCTCCGCCGCCCGCACCGGGTGCGTCCGCCCCTGCCCCGGCACCGTCGGCAGCTTCCCCAACACCCACTCCCACCATCACCTGCGAGGCGGCCAAATGAGCCAGGTAAGCAGCATGCCCAAGCCTCGCCGCAACGTTGAACTCGCGCTGCTGCTGCTTGCCCTCGCCGTAGGCATCGGTGCCAACATGCTGGTGGGCGTGGACCAGGAGAAGGCCTTCGACTCGGACTTCTGGTTCCAGTCCAGCCTGCTGGCCGTTGCGGCCCTGGTGTTCCACGGGGTCCTGCGCTTCCGGGCGAAATATGCTGATCCGGTAATACTTCCCCTGGTGGTCGCCCTCAACGGTCTTGGACTGGCCATGATCCACCGGTTGGACCCGCCCGGGGGCGATACCGGAAACAACCAACTCCGCTGGACACTGATTGCCATGGCGGTGGCCATCGCCGTCATCTGGTTCCTGAAAGACCACCGAGTCCTCCGCAGGTTCACGTTCATCTCACTGGCAGCCAGCGCCGTCCTCCTGGTTCTGCCCCTGATCCCCGGTATCAGCGCTGGCGAAATCCTCGGTGCCCGCGTGTGGATCCGCTTGGGGCCCATGACCTTCCAGCCCGGTGAAATCGCCAAGATTACCCTCGCCATATTCTTCGCAGGGTATTTGTCCTCGAACCGGGACCTGATCCTGCTGGCGGGCCGGAAGATCGGTCCGCTGCAGTTCCCGCGTTTCAAGGACCTGGGACCCATGGTGGCCGCCTGGCTGGTCAGCATCGGAGTGCTGGTCTTCCAAAGCGACCTGGGGTCCTCCGTGCTGTTCTTCGGCCTGTTCATCGTCATGATCTATGTGGCCACCAGCCGGATCAGCTGGGTTGTCATCGGCCTGGCCCTCCTCCTGGGCGGCGGCTTTATCGCTTCGCAGGTCTTCTCACACGTGGGCCTGCGCATCGACGGCTGGCTGAACGCCTTCACCGACGAGGTCTACGGCCGCCAGTACGGCGGCAGCTTCCAGATCGTTGAGGGGCTGTTCGGCATGGCTAACGGCGGGCTGGTCGGAACAGGCCTGGGGCAGGGCCGTCCGGACCTGGTTCCCTTCGCCAACAGCGACATGATCATTGCTTCCCTGGGCGAGGAACTTGGCCTGATTGGCCTCTTCGCCGTGGTCCTGATGTACCTGCTTCTGTTCACCCGCGGGTTCCGCGCCGCATTGGGAACGCGCGATGCCTTTGGGAAACTGCTGGCCTGCGGCCTGTCCTTCGCCGTGGCGCTCCAGTGCTTCGTGGTGATTGGCGGCGTCACCAGGCTCATCCCGCTGACCGGCCTCACCACCCCATTCCTGGCCGCCGGCGGTTCATCACTGCTGGCCAACTGGATCATTGTGGGACTGCTCCTGATGATCTCGCATACCGCGCGCGGGCCGGTGGACACCACCCCGCTCCCGCCGTCAGCTGGGGCGGAATCCGTAGGCATTGATACTCCAACCGAGGCGGTGAAGCGCGCATGAACCAGGCAATACGGCACTCATGGGTAGCGGCGATCGCCATGTTCGCCCTCATCTTTGGCGCCATCAGCTATGTCCAGGTGATTGGTGCAGACGCGCTGAAGGACAACCCCTGGAACAAGCGCGCCATCCTGCAGACGTACTGCAATGACCGCGGTTCCATCATTGTGGGCGGCACCCCGGTGGCGGAATCGGTTGAGAGCAACTCGGAGACGTGCAAGTTCCAGCGCACCTACCCGCAGCCGGAGCTGTACGCCGGCCTGACGGGATACTTCTCGCAGAACTATGGAGCCACAGGACTGGAGCAGTCCATGGGCGCCGAGCTGGCGGGCAACTCGGACCAGCTTTTCCTGGACCGGGTGGGCCAGCTCTTCCTGGGCAACCAGCCCAAGGGTGCCTCCGTGGAACTCACCATCGATCCCCAGATCCAGCAGCTGGCCTACAACCTGATCCCGGACGGCCAGCGCGGCTCGATTGTGGTCACTAACCCCAAGACCGGCGCCATCCTGGCCATGGCTTCCAAGCCGTCCTACAACCCGAACCTGGTGGCCACCCAGGATCCAAAGGCTGAAAGCGCCAACATCAATGAGCTCGTCAAGGTCCCGGGCGTTAACCTGAACCAGAACGTCAGCGGACCCACCGGTGAGCTGCTGGCCCCCGGCTCGGTCTTCAAGCTCGTGGATACGGCCGCGGCCCTGGCCTCAGGGAAGTACAACAAGGACAGCGTCCTGCCCAACCCCGCAGAAATGCCCTTCGACGGCATCCAGTACAAACTGCCCAACTACGCCGGCGGCAACTGCTACACCCGGGACACCGCCGGCTTCGCCTTCGCACTGCAGCAGTCCTGCAACACGCCGTTCGCCAGCATCGCACTGGACCTGGGCCGCGACGCCATCGCCGCCCAGGCCAAAAAGTTCGGGTTCGGCGAGGACGTGGGGGACCTGCTGAAGCTGGGCCATGCAACAGGTAACGGGTTCCCTGACAACCTGGACAAGCCCGGATTGGCCCAGTCCGCCATCGGCCAGAAGGACGTCCGGGTCACGCCTCTGCAGGTCAACATGATGACAAACGCGATCGCAAACGGCGGCGTCCAGATGGCGCCCAGCCTGGTCAAGACCCTCCGGTCCCCGGACCTGCGCGTCATCGATGAGCCCCAGCCGGCCCAGCTCAGGACGTCCACCACCCCGGAGATCTCCAAACAGATCACCGAGTGGATGACCAGCGTGGTTACTGATGGTATAGCCAAGGGCGCCGCCGTCCCCGGCGTGCAGGTGGCGGGCAAGACCGGCACCGCCGAGCTCGGCAATGGAACCAACAATTCGTGGTTCACCGGGTTCGCCCCCGCTGACAACCCGAAGGTCAGCGTCACGATCGTCATGGAAGGCGTAGACATCTACGCGGGAGCAAAGCTGACCAGTCCTAACGCGAAAAAGATTTTTGAGGCGGTGTTGAATAAGTGAGGCCTACAACGGGAATCACCCTCGGCGGCAGATTCCAGCTGACCACGCGGATCGCGATTGGCGGCATGGGCGAAGTCTGGAAAGCCAAGGACCTGGTCCTGGGCCGCATCGTCGCCATCAAGGTGCTCAAGGAGGAATACACGGGAGACCCCGGATTCCTTCAGCGGTTCCGTGCCGAGGCCCGTCACACCGCGCTCCTTAACCACGTGGGCATCGCCAACGTCTTCGATTACGGCGAAGAAGAAGGCTCCGCCTACCTGGTCATGGAACTGGTCCCGGGCCAGCCGCTGAGCAGCATCATCGAGCACGAGCAGGTGCTGTCGCCGGACCGTACGCTCTCGATCATTGCGCAAACCGCCCGCGCTTTGGCCGTGGCACACGCCCAGGGCCTGGTCCACCGGGACGTCAAGCCCGGAAACCTCCTGATCACGCCCGACGGACGGGTCAAGGTCACCGACTTCGGCATCGCCCGCCTGGCCGACCAGGTGCCGCTCACCCAAACCGGGCAGGTCATGGGAACAGCGCAGTACCTGGCCCCTGAACAGGCAACCGGCCAGACCGCCACCGGTTCCTCAGACATCTACTCCCTCGGTGTCATCGGGTACGAGTGCCTCAGCGGCCACCGTCCCTTCTCCGGGGAATCGCAGATCGCCATTGCGCTGGCCCAGGTGAACGACGCTCCGCCGCCGCTTTCGGACAGCCTGCCTGCTCCGGTCCGGGCGCTCCTGATGTCCATGCTGGCCAAGGATCCCAAGGACCGGCCTGCCAATGCCATCAAGCTGGCCGAGGCAGCGGAGGCAATCCGCAACGGCGATATCAGCGCCGCACGCGCCGCCGTGCCCGGCATGCTTCTCTTCGACGCAGACACCGGCCCCATCACGGCGCCGGTGGACACCGCCACCGCCCCCACCGGCGTCATTGGCAGCCAGCGGGATTCCCCCACCGCCACCTCCGCCCTCCCGGTGCTGGGTGCAGGCGCGGCAGGTGCCGCAGCTGCCATGGCGGCAGGCGCGCACGGTGCATCCGCAGCTGAGGGCGACGCGCCCCAAGGTCCGCTTGCGCGCGCCAATGCGCTGGCTGCCCAGCGCAACTGGGACCAGCAGGACGAGGACACGTACGGCGGGGAAACGTACGACGACGAGCCCGCCGATGAGCCCCGGCGCAAGGGACGCAGCCCCTGGACATGGCCTCTGGTCGCCTTGATCCTGCTGCTCCTGTTTGCGCTGGTGGGTTTCCTCCTGAACCAGGTGGGACTCTTATCGCCGTCCAGCAACCCCAGCTCCAGCGCGACCGCCAGCAGCAGCGCACCGCCGTCGTCCGCGACGCCCACGCGGACCACGCAGTCGGCGACGCCCACGCAGACGCGCAGCACGCCCGCGCCCACACCCACCCCTGAGCCCACGCAGGCGACGGTCAACGTTATTCCTGAGGCTTACCTCGGCAAGCCTTACCGGCAGGTGCAGGCAGCCCTTGCCGGACTGGGCCTGCAGGTGACGGTCCTGCCGCAGGAAAGCAGCTCGGCCGCCCCAGGCACCGTCCTGGAACTGAACCCCACCGGGGTAATGCCCAAGGGCTCACCCATAACCGTCCTCTACGCAACCGCTCCGGCTCCGGCGCCCTCGCCCAGCAGTGCGGCACCCACCCCTGCGCCCACAACGTCCTCCCAGGCCGGGCCCACGCCCCTCTCGCCGCTTGCAACCTGCGCGGCGGGCCAGACCCCGGGCACGCCCCCTACCTGCACGCCTTAAACGTCAGGAACACCAGTGAATGAGTCACCACGCACACCGTTGCACCGGGAGGACAGCCTGCCGGTGGATAACCGGCGTGTCCTGAGCGGCCGCTACGAGCTGGGGAACCTCATTGGCCGCGGCGGCATGGCGGATGTCTACAAGGGAACGGACACGAGGCTGGGCAGGACTGTTGCCGTCAAGCTGCTCAGGCCGGACATGGCCAGGGACCCGCAGTTCCAGGCGCGGTTCAAGCGTGAAGCCCAGGCCGTAGCCGCCCTGAACCACCCGTCCATCGTTGCCATCTTCGATACCGGTGAGCACACGGTGCACGACGGCTCGGCGGAAGACGTGCGGGTGCCCTACATCGTGATGGAATACGTTGAGGGCAAGACGCTGCGTGACTTGATCCGCGCCAACGACGTCACCATCGACCAGGCCATCGACTACACCCTGGGCGTCCTGGGGGCCCTCGAGTACAGCCACAAGGCCGGGATCGTGCACCGGGACATCAAGCCTGCCAACGTGATGTACTGCCCGGGCACCAACTCGGTGAAGGTGATGGACTTTGGCATTGCCCGTGCCATCGCCGATTCCTCGGCCACCATGACCCAGACCCAGGCGGTGGTGGGAACAGCCCAGTACCTGTCGCCGGAACAGGCACGGGGCGAGACCGTGGATGCCCGCAGCGACCTTTATTCGGCTGCCTGCCTGCTCTACGAAATGCTCACCTCCCGCCCGCCGTTCGTCGGCGACAGCCCGGTATCAGTTGCCTACCAGCACGTCCGCGAAATTGCAGAGCCTGCCAGCAGCCTCAATGGCCAGGTGTCGCCCGCGCTGGACACGGTCCTGGCCAAGGCCCTGCAGAAGAACCGTGACGACAGGTTCCAGGACGCCGCCGCCTTTCGCCGCGCCCTGCGGGCTGCCAAGGCCGGGGTACCGGTTCCGGCCGTGCCGGCGTCCGAAGCGCCTACCGACCCCAACGACCATGTTCCCGAAGCAGCACCGCCCACGGAGGCATTCGCTGCCGGCGGCGCGGGTTTCCTTGATGACGCGCCCACGGGGCGGCTGGCCGCCACCAACCTGTTCCATGACGACGGCGGCCCGGCGGTTCCGCTGGAACTCGCCGGGGAGGACGAGGCAAACAGGTACGACGGCGACGGGTACAGTGCCGCCGCTGCCCTGCCGCTCGGCCTCCCTCCGGAACGTGAGCGGAGCAACCGGCAGAAGTCCCGCCGTCGTGCGTGGATCGCCACCCTGGTGATTTTCACCCTGCTGGTCCTCGCCGGCGGCGGCCTCTGGCTTTACCAAACCGTCAACCGCCCGGCCCCTGCTCCGGCGAAGGTGCAGATCCCATCGGTGGCGTCCCTGACGGAAACTGCTGCCCTGCAGGAGCTGTACAACGCCGGGCTTCGGCCCAAGATCGCGCGGGCGGCAAACGACACGGTGCCCAAGGGGACCGCCATCGGGACCGATCCTGCGGCCGGCGGTTCACTCGACCCGGGCGCAGAGATCATCCTCAATGTCTCCGACGGGCCAAGCTCGGTGAAGATCCCGGACAGCCTGCCCGGAAAGACGGAGGCCGCTGCACGGGACATCCTGCGCCAGGTGGGACTGGTCGGCGCCCCCTCCACCACAACCGCCAACAGCGCCACAGTGCCTGCAGGAATCGTCATCACCTCCAACCCGGCGCCAGGACAAAGCGTCGGCGTCGGCACCAGCGTGGAGCTCATCGTTTCCACCGGCAAGGTGGTGGTCCCGGAACTTCGCGCCCTTACCCGCGAAGAGGCCGAAGCCGCCCTGAAGCAGCTGGGCCTGGTGCCCTCGGTGATCGAGATGGAGAACTCGCAGGTGGAGCCGGGCAAGGTGACGGACCAGAGCGATCCGGCCAACACCGCTGTCGACCAGGGGAAGACCATCACCATCGTGGTGGCCAAGGCGCCGCCACCCCCGCCGCCAACGGAGACCCCCACGCCCACACCCTCGGCAACGCCCACCCCCAAGCCCACCAAAAGGGGCTGACGTTCCCGGGGTGGGGACAGTTCCGGCTAGTGCTGGATCAGCGGGCTGAGCTTCGCGGCCCGGGCAGCTGCACCCTTCATGCCCAGCGACTCCAGCCAGTTGCCGAGCATCTGGTACCCGCCCTCAGTAAGTACCGATTCCGGGTGGAACTGCACCCCGCACAGCGGTGCCGTCCGGTGCTGGAGCCCCATGACCACACCTGACGCTGTTTGCGCCGTAACTTCAAGGACGTCCGGAATGGATTCCCGGACCGCTGCCAGTGAGTGGTAGCGGGTGGCCGTTACGGGGGAGGGGAGCCCGGCGAAGACGCTGGTGCCGATATGCTCCACCAAGGACGTCTTGCCGTGCATGAGTTCAGGGGCATGGGTGACTTTGCCCCCGAAGGCCTCCGCCAGCGCCTGGTGTCCCAGGCACACGCCAAACATGGGGACGCTGTTTTCACCGCACCACTTGATCAGCTCAATGCAGACTCCAGCCTCGGCGGGGTTACCGGGACCGGGCGAAATGAGGACGCCGTCCCGGGTACCGGCAAGTTCGATCGCCTCTGCCAGCGTGACATCGTCGTTGCGCACAACGGTGGTCTCGGCGCCGAGTTCCTGGAGGTAGCCCACCAGGGTGTAGACGAAGCTGTCGTAGTTATCCACTACAAGGATCTTGGTTGTGGTCATGGCTGGTCTGTGGAACCAATCGTTGAGTCGGTGAATTGGGTGAAGTGGGACATCCAGGGGAAAAGGAACTGGACCATCAGGACCAGCGCAAGGAAGACCAGTGCCAGCGAAATGATGATCCTGACCCAGAGCGGTCCCGGGAGGTGGCGGAAAATCCAGGCGTACACGGTCAGCTCCTTCCGGTGGCTGCCGCAACCTGTGCCGCGATCTCTGCCGGCGGCCCGGCTGACGCCGGGCGCCAACTGTCCAGCAGGGCGTAGGCGATGATGCGTTCTTCCGCCCCGAAGCGGGGGTTGCAACTGGTCATGGTGAGGTAGCTTTCGGTGGGTGCGGCTCCGGGCTGGGTTGGTACCGGTTCCAGCACGTCCGTGCGGGAAGGCATCACAATCTGGTTGTTCCGGAAGACATAGACGTAATAGCCGTCCTTGGTCTGGACGTAGATCTTGTCACCCGGCACCAGCGTGTGGATGTTGTCCAGCACGGCCCCATGGGTCTGGCGGTGCCCGGCTACGGCAAAGTTGCCCACTGCCCCGGGCATCGCCGTGTTGCTGTAGTGGCCAAGGCCCAAGGTATCCAGGACGTCCTGGCTGGTTCCCTGGACGATGGGACGTGTGTAGGTGGGACCGAACCGCGGGATGTACATGATCCCGATGGTGCCCGCATGGCCGGGAGCGGTTCCCACCACTGGCTTGCCGAAATCCTCCGGTGCTGCCGGCGCTGCAGGCGCGGCGGAAGGAGCAGTGGTTGCGGGGGCGGCGGTTCCCAGGTCCTTGGCGAACTCCTTGATGACCTGGCTCTGCTTGGCGTCGGACTCCACATTGGTCCACCACAGCTGCCACGCCACAAAAAGGAGGAGGATGACGCCGGCGGTGATCAGCAACTCGCCAAGCACCTGGATGGTGCCGCGCAACAGGGCACGACGGGGGGCGGGCGCAGTGGCGGGCCCCGCCTTCTCCTGCAATACCACGCGTTCCCCTCCGGGCGTTTACCCTGGCAGTGCCCGGCCAGGCCCGCACGGGCTGCCCATCAACTGCGGCTAGAATTGGCTGCTAGTAAGAATCCAGATTTGACCAAGATCGCGCAGACCGCTGGCAATTTCCTTCTTGCAGGATACCAAGCCCGGACCGCCGAGCTTGCCCAGCCCGTCAAGGAGAGCCAGTGCCCGAGTCAAAGCCTCGCAAGAAGACCGCCAGCACCGCCCAGCCGGCTTCCCCCCAGGCTTACAAGCCCAATCCCGTCTGGTTCAAGCCGGTCATGTTCGGCCTGATGATTATCGGCCTCCTGTGGATCATCACTTTTTACATCAGCGAGGGCCGGTTTCCGGTCCAGGCCTGGCAGTCCTGGAACATCGTGGCCGGTTTCGGCATCGCCATCGTGGGGTTCCTGATGACCACCCGCTGGCGTTCCTAGCGGCGAGCGGCCTGGATCAGGAGGACTGCACTGGCTGCCGGTTCCGCCGGGGTGATCGTCGGCGAGGATGGCCTCGCCCGGCCCGCCTGGGCTGCGACGGATCCGCTCATGCGGAATTATTACGACCAGGAATGGGGCCTGCCCGTCACGGACGAGCAGGGCCTCTACGAACGGATCTGCCTTGAGGGCTTCCAGGCGGGGCTTTCCTGGGCAACCATCCTGCGGAAGCGCCCGGCTTTCCGTGCCGCCTTCGCCCGGTTCGATCCCGAGGAAGTGGCCCTGTTCACCGCCGCGGACGTGGAGCGGCTGATGCAGGACCCCGGAATCATCAGGAACCGCCTGAAGATCCTCGCCGCGGTTAAAAATGCCCAGGCCACCCTGGAGCTCCGGAGCGACGGCGGACTGGTGGACTTTGTGTGGAGCTTCCGGCCGGCCAGCACGCCCAGACCACAGGACATCACTGATATCCCCACCCAGTCGGCAGAGTCCGTTGCCTTGTCCAAGGCGCTCCGCAAACGTGGCTTCTCCTTTGTGGGACCCACCACCATGTATGCGCTGATGGAAGCCGTGGGAATGGTGGATACCCACCTCCTGGGCAGCCACCGCCGGGGATCCTCGGGCATCTGGCCTGAGTAAGGACCCTGCAGGTTATCCCCAACTGTTGGGAAGGTTATCCACAGTGTGAAAAAACGGCGTCTGGACCACCGGGAAATCAGCCACAGGGAACGGCCCCAGGGATACTGCCTTTTTTGGCACACCGCATGCTGTTATTAACAGTGTGGAATACCTGTGGATAACTGCTCCCGCGGACACGGAGGATCTCCGCAGCAAACCCCCGGCTCCTACGGGCGGTCCCGCCTGACGGGATGATGGCTGGTGATGGAGACCCGGTTGAAGGCATTCATGGTTACGGCCACCCAACTCACGGCAGAAAACTCATCAGCCGTAAGGCACTGACGCGCCACTGCCTCCGCCTGCTCCCTGGCATGCCCGTCCGGGAGGTTCGTAATGCTCTCCACGAGCCCCAGTGCCGCCCGTTCCTTGTCCGTAAATAGTGCCGTCTCACGCCATGCCGGCAGCACGGCCAGACGCTGGGAAGTCTCTCCCGCCTCTCCAGCCCTCCGCACGTGCAGGTCCAGGCAGTAGGCGCACCCGTTGATCTGGGAAATCCGGACATTGAGCAGCTCCAGCAGGGCCCGCGCTATTCCCGCCTCTTCTGCCGCTTCCTGCACCTTGAGGCCCAGTCCGCTGATGGCCTTCCACAGGGCTGGATGCTGTTTGTCCAGGTAAAGATGCTCGGTGACGCTCACGGATGTCCTTTTCGCTGTACGGCTGAACGGCTGACAGGCAACCATCATAGGCAGGATGCCATCGGCCGCAGTCGTCTCTTATCCACTTACCAACACCGCAGTACCCACAAGTTATCCACAGCTGTGGGGAACGCGGTGGAAATCCGTCTGCTCAGGGGCTTTAGACCCTACTCCCGCGGGTAGGTCGGGGCTGCAAACTACAGCACTGTGACTTATTAACACTGTGTATATCGCTGTCGATAACGTCGCCCCGGGATCAGCACCGGGGGCTTTAGAGGCGGTGGCGAGCCGCTTTTTCCACAGAAGAGCTGCCAAGCCCCCGCTTATCCACTTACGCACAGCGATATCCCCAAAGGTTATCCACAGGTGTGGAGAAATATCGCTACTCCGACGCTGGCTTCACGGTACAGCGCGCGAATAGGGGGGAGGGCGCCGGAACTACACCCTTGTAAGTTATTAACACTGTGGATAAGGACTGTGGAAAACAAAGCGCCCCCGCACCGGCAGGTGCGGGGGCGCAATGAACAACAGGAGCGCGGGGGCTAGAGAGACACCCGCACCCAGCTCACGGCGATCAGCAGCGCAAAGACGCCGGCAAGGCCCAGCGCCTGGATGAGGCTCCGGCGGCGCCCCCTCGGAGCGTAGGCCAAGACGGCTGCACAGAGACCGCCGGTGACGAGGCCGCCCAGGTGGGCTTGCCAGGCGATGTGGGGGATGAGGAAACCGATGACGCCGTTGATGGCGATCAGAACCCACAGTTGGCGGGTATCTCCGCCGCGCTGCCGCTGGACCAGGAGCATGGCACCGAAAAGGCCGAAGATGGCGCCGGATGCGCCCACCAGCCCCACCAGGCCCTGGCCGGGCACCAGCAGGGGGTTCAGCAGCAGGTAGCCCACAGAGCCGCCGAACGCGGAGATGAGGTACAGCGCCAGGAAGCGCACGCGGCCCAGGACCGGTTCCAGGGCCTGCCCGAAGATCCAGAGCGTGTACATGTTCAGGAGGATGTGCAGCAGCGAGTCCGGCGAGTGGAGGAAAGCTGACGTGATCATCCGCCAGGGTTCGAAGGCGCCGTACTGCGGGGCGGCGAAGATGTTGTTGTACGCGAACTGCTTGTACACCCAGTCGCCGGGAATGAGCATCTGCAGAGCGTAGACAACGACGCACGCAGCGATGATTCCGAACGTCACCAATGGCTTGCCGGTGGCAACGGCGCCGCCATAGACGGTCCTTACCTCCGGCGTCGTCCGTTGTGTCTCGTTGACGCAGTCAACGCATTGGAATCCGACGGCGGCCGCCCGCTGGCAGTCAGGGCATGCCGGGCGCCCGCAGCGCTGGCAGCGCACGTAGGACGGCCGGTCCGGGTGCCGCGGGCAGACCGGAACCTGGGCGGACGGCTCAGCCGACGGAATTCCGTAACTCATGGTGGAGCGTTACAGCTGTTCGATGTCGATGCTGTTGATGGTCACGTCTTCCACCGGGCGGTCGCCCATGCCGGTGCGCACGCCCTCGATGGCGTCGACAACCTTCTTGGATTCCTCGTCAGCCACCTCACCAAAGATGGTGTGCTTGCCCTGGAGCCAGTCCGTGGGAATGGTGGTGATGAAGAACTGTGAACCGTTGGTGCCCTTGCCCATCTGGATGCCGGCGTTGGCCATGGCCAGCTTGTAGGGCTGGTTGAAGTTCAGTTCCGGGTGGATTTCATCGTCAAAGCGGTAGCCGGGGCCGCCGGTTCCGCGGCCCAGCGGATCGCCTGCCTGGATCATGAAGTCCTTGATGATGCGGTGGAAGATGGTTCCGTTGTACAGCGGGGTGCCGGTCTTGTCCTCGCCGGTTTCGGGGTGGGTCCAAGCCTGCTCGCCGGTGGCAAGGCCCACGAAGTTCTTGACCGTCTTGGGCGCGTGGTTGCCGAAGAGGTTAACCACGATGTCGCCGAGGCTGGTGTGGATGGTTGCTTTTGCAGTTGCGATGGCAGTCATACGGCCCATTCTCCCATGCCGATTCCGGGCAGCCCCGGCTGCGGAGGGAGTTCCGCGCTGGGTGAAATCCCCCCAAAATCCGCGGAGTGAATAGCCCGTGAAGATCTGGGCACGTAGGCTAACGACAGAACCGTCACATTAATCGGGAGGTAGTTGTGAAGAAGTCGGATCGTATTGCCCGTGACCTTGAGCAGTCGGTCACAAGTGCGGTGGTAAACGCCAAGGACTGGGCGGCTCCCCGGGTGGAAGCTGCCGTGGACTGGGCTGTTCCCCGCCTCCAGCAGGGCCTGGATACCGCATCTCCCAAGATCCAGGAAGGCCTGAAGTCGGCCGCCCATAATTTGGCAGACGGTGTTGCCACTGTGACTCCCCGGATCCAGGACGGGCTGGCCCAGCTGGCACCTAAGATCAACGACGTTGTCGAGGGCGCCTCACCGAGGCTGCACGAAGCCTTGGACAAGGCCACCCCGGTGGTCCTGAACGCGCGTGACCGCGTCGTGGTGGAATACCTGCCCAAGCTCTCGGACCAGATCGGTGTGGCATCCGGTGCAGTGCACCGCACGCTGGAAAACACGCCGGCACGGGTGGACGCCGTGGCGCAGAAGCTGGGCGACGTGGGACTCATCCACGCCATCCAGGAGCAGGCCCAGGCAACCGGAACCCAGCTCAAGGCCGCTGCAGCCGGCGCCAGCCGCGCAGTGGATGTCCAGTTGGCCCAGCCGGAGAAGCCAAAGAAGCGCGGCTGGCTGATCTTCGGCGTGGTGGCCGCGGCAGTGGCCGCCGGCGTTGCAGCCTGGAAGGCATCCAAGCCGGTGGAAGACCCGTGGAAGACTCCTTCACCGGTCACACCCACTCCCGCCCCCGTTCCTGCCACCACCGTCAGCGACGTCAAGGAAACTACTGCAGATGCCGCTGACAAGGCCGCCGCTGCCACCGGCTCCGCTGCGGAAGCCGTGGCGGACAAGGCCGGTGACGCTGCGGAGACTGTCAAGGAAAAGTCTGCCGACGCCGCTGACAAGGCCCGGCACGTAGCCGACGA
Source organism: Arthrobacter sp. E1SS-5 (assembly GCF_057073715.1). Taxonomy (NCBI): domain Bacteria; kingdom Bacillati; phylum Actinomycetota; class Actinomycetes; order Micrococcales; family Micrococcaceae; genus Arthrobacter; species Arthrobacter sp. E1SS-5. Next base: position 14,280 of record NZ_CP172703.1, on the reverse strand, counting down.
CACCGAAGGCGGCGCCAAGACGGTTGCGGATGAAGACAAGGGCAGCAGCCAGGCCTAGTTTTTTCCGCAGCCCAAAAGCTGCACACCAAGAGGAGCTCCGTTTCACCGGCGGAGCTCCTTTTTTTGTGCCTGTGGGCCGGTTTTCGTACCCGCCTATCGGTCTCCGGCAGGAAAGGGCCCTGATGCTAGATTTGAGGTGATGTCAGCCAATCGATCCTCTGGGGATGCCGTGAACGACGCAGCCGTACAGCTCCGCGTGTCCATCGTTATCCCGGCGTACAACGAGGAGAGCGTGATCAGGCAATGCCTCATCGCTGCCATCTACCAGTCCGTTCCGGCGCACGAGATCATCGTGGTGGACAACCTTTCAAAAGACCGGACGGCCGGCATCGTCCGCCAGATGCAGCTGGAATATCCGGAGAGCCCCATCATCCTCCTGAGCCAGGATAGGGAGCAGGGGCTTATCCCTACCCGGAACTTCGGGCTCGATTGCGCCACCGGGGACGTCCTGGGACGTATTGACGCGGATTCCATCGTGGAACCGGACTGGGTGGAGCAGGTCCAGAAGGCGTTTGCCGATCCGTCTGTCCAGGCCGCCACCGGCCCCGTGGTGTATTACGACATGCCGATGCGCCGCTTTGGGCTCAAGGCGGACGACAAGATGCGCCAGTTCATGCTGAAGCTGGCCAAGCACCAGTACCATTTCCTCTTTGGTTCCAACATGGCGCTGCGTGCCAGCGCCTGGGAGACCATCCGCGCCGAGACCTGCCGGGATGAGAAGGACGAGATGCACGAGGACATCGATTTGTCCCTGCACCTGGCCGACCATGAGCTTCCGGTGCGCTACTGGCCGCAGATGGTATCCGGGATGTCCGCGCGCCGGCTGGAGGACTCACCGCGCGACTACCGCTACTACGTCACCAGGTTTGACCGGACCTACAAGGCCCACAACGTCAAGAAGATGGCGCTGAAGGCTCCCATGGTGGTCTTCTTCTCGGTATATTTCCCGGCCAAGCTCCTCAGGGCCATCCACACGGTCAACACGGCGCAGCCGATGCGCCGGGGCGGACAGTAGCGGGCTTAGTCAGTACCCAGCTCGGCGAGGCGTTCCGACGGCGGTTCCTCCTGGGGCGCCGCTCCGCGCCTGCCGGCCCTGCCGCTCCTTTGCCCCAGGACCACGACGGCGAGTCCCACCAGGATCAGGCCGAGCCCCGCGTACGTGCCGGCAGGCAGGGTCTCGTGCAGGAATACGGCCGCCAGCAGGGCTGCTCCGGGGATTTCCAGGAGGATGATCATCGAGACGATGAGCGGGCTCATGGTGGCCAGCAGGTGGTTGAAGGCGGTATGCCCCACCAGTTGGGCGCAGACGGTGATTGCGGCGATGCCGAGCCACCCGGCAGGTTCGAAGCCGGCCAGGGGCTGGCCTGCAATCAGGGCCAGCACCGCCACCAGCGCCGCGCACATGCCGTAGCAGAGCGTGGTGTAGGTTCCGGTGGTCATGCTCTGCCGTGCCTTGCCTCCAGCCAGGGTGTAGAGGCCCGCCAGGGCACCACCGGCCATCGCCAGCAGATCTCCGATGAGGGCCTGCCGGGAGGAGCCCAGGTCGAACCCGGTGATGGCCACGACGCCGCCGAAGGCAATGCCCAGCCCAGCCAGTACTTGCCAGCGGTGGCGGGTGCCACGCAGGAGCTGGAAGACCGCGATCCACGCGGACTGCAGGCACACCAGGGCCGTGGCCGCTGCCACGGAGGTCAGCTGCAGGGACGTGATAAAGCAGGCAAAGTGCAGGGCAAGGGCGACGGCGGCCAGCGCGGACCAGCGGAACTCGCGGCCGGTGATGCTGCCGAACTGGCGTGGCTGCCGGACCAGGGTGGGGGTGGCCATGACGGCTGCACCGATGGCGTTGCGCCAGAAGGCGATGGCCAGGGCGCTGACGCTGGTGGCGCCGAGGGTGGCTGCGATCAGGGGGCCTGACGAAGCGACGCCCAGCACGCCCAGGGCCGCGAAGAGTAAGTTCACTGCAGCCCCCTGATACTGGTTCCCGCCGATGATGGAAAGCAAAAGTCCCGGCCTGCGTTTTACGCTGACCGGGACTTTCCTATGGTGGAGGCACGGGGACTCGAACCCCGAACCCCCTGCTTGCAAAGCAGGTGCGCTACCAATTGCGCCATGCCCCCATAAGAAGCAACCCGTCCATCATACCCTAGAACCGTGGAGCGTCTGACCGCTCCCGGGCGGGCGTCCGGGCTAATCGACCGTATCGGTTGATTTGCTCCAGACCGTTTTCCGGGCTTCGGACTCCTGTGCTTTCCGGTAGACCAGGACGCCTGCGATTGCCGCTGCCAGTACAAGCAACTTCTTCACATGCTCCCCGTTCCGGCCAGGTACCGGATGAACCGGACGAGACCTCCGTTTGAAACCTGCACAAGTTCCGTGGGCGTACCAGGACTTGAACCTGGGACCTCTTCGTTATCAGCGAAGCGCTCTAACCGCCTGAGCTATACGCCCCGATCCCTCATCGGGCCGAGACATGACTTTACAGCACATCCCGGCCCGATCTCAAATCGGGCCTTTCCGCCGGGCTGGAGCCGGCGGAAGTGGCTTCCTAATCGTCGGTGAGGGTCACACCGATACCGCCCACCAGGGTGGCGGAAATGTTGTAGAGGACGGCGGAAAGCATGGACAGCGCGGTCAGCAGGACCACGTTGACCACGGCAATGATGGTGGCGAATGATGCCACCTGTCCAAGCGAGGCAACCTTCTTCAGTTCAAAACCGCCGCTTTCAGAGCCGGCGAGCGTGCCGAGGAGGCTGTCCACCTGGTCGAAGATTCCAGTGAGGTCCAGGACCGTCCAGAGGACGATGGCGGCCACGACGGTGACGATGCCCAGTGCCACGGACAGCAGGAACGCCATTTTCAGGACGGACCAGGGGTCCACCTTGCTGACCAGCAGGCGCGCCCGGCGGACTTTCGCCTTGGGGGCGGGCTTGACCAGCCCAGGCGTTCCCTGGCTTGGGGATCCCTGTGCAGGGCGCTGTCCGGCCGGTGCCGGCCGCTGCCCCTGCTGGCCCTGGAATGGGCGCTGGCCGGGCTGCACCGGGCGGTCGCCCTGCTGCGGACGCTGGCCGGGGACGGCGGGCCGCTGGCCTGGCGCGCCGGCAGGGGCAGCAGGACGCTGCTGCGGACGGACAGGGGCGTTCACGCGGGGTGCCGCTGAAGGCCGGTTCCCGTCGGGAACAGTACTGTTCGGCTTGGGAAATGAGTCGGAATTACTCACTCGTTACCTCCGTGTTGTCTTCGTTCGGCTCAGCGTCGCCCGAGGCGTCCTCTGACTCTACGGCCGGTGATTCTTCTGCCATTGGGGGCGCGGCGGATTCCCCAGCGGTACCGCCATCTTCTGCCAACGTTACGTCATCACCGCCGGATTCCTCCTCCTCGAGGCCGCGTTCGCTGTTGCGTGCCACCTCGATGATCCGGTCGTTCTTGTCTGGCTTGGCGAAGATGACGCCCATGGTGTCGCGGCCCTTGGCAGGAACGCCGGCAACCGAGGAGCGGACAACCTTGCCGCCTTCCATGACCACCAGGACTTCATCCTCCTCCTGGACGATGAGTGCACCTACCAGGTGGCCGCGTTCCTCCTGGTACTTGCCTACCTTGATGCCCAGGCCGCCGCGGCCCTGCAGGCGGTATTCCTCCACAGCCGTGCGCTTGGCGTAGCCGCCCTCCGTCACGATGAACACGAACGAACCGTCGGTGACGACGTCCGCGGCCAGCAGTTCGTCGTCCTCGCGGAACTTCATGCCGGTGACCCCGGACGTGGCACGTCCCATGGGACGCAGGGCATCGTCGGTTGCAGTGAAGCGGATCGACTGGCCCTTGCGGGACACCAGGAAGAGGTCGTCAGTTTCCGAGACGAGCTGGGCGGAGACCAATTCATCGCCGTCACGCAGGTTGATCGCGATGACGCCGGCGGAACGGTTGGTGTCGTAGTCCTCCAGCCTGGTCTTCTTCACCAGGCCCCGCTTGGTGGCCAGGACCAGGTACGGCGACTGCTGGTAGTCCTTCAGGTCCAGGACCTGGGCGATATGTTCGTCGGGCTGGAATGCCATCAGGTTGGCAACGTGCTGGCCCTTGGCGTCCCTGCCCGCTTCCATCAGCTCGTACGCCTTGGCACGGTAGACGCGGCCCAGGTTGGTGAAGAACAACAACCAGTGGTGGGTGGTGGTGACGAAGAAGTGTTCCACCACGTCGTCGCCGCGCAGCTGGGCACCCTTGATGCCCTTACCGCCGCGCTGCTGTGACCGGTAGTTGTCGCTGCGGGTCCGCTTGACGTAACCGCCGCGGGTGATGGTGACCACCATCTCCTCTTCGGGGATCAGGTCCTCCATGGACATGTCGCCGTCGTAGCCCATGAGGATCTTGGTGCGGCGGTCGTCGCCATGCTTGTCCACGATTTCGCCCAGTTCGGTGCTGATGATCCCGCGCTGGCGCTCCTCGGAGCCAAGGATTTCCTTGTACTCGGTGATCAGGGCTTCGAGTTCAGCATGCTTTTCCTGGATCCGCTGGCGTTCCAGGGCGGCCAGGCGGCGCAACTGCATATCGAGGATGGCGCGCGCCTGGATCTCGTCGATGTCCAGCAGTTCCATCAGCCCGTCACGCGCGGCCTCGGTGGTGCTGGAGGCGCGGATCAGGGCGATGACCTCGTCCAGCATGTCCAGCGCCTTCAGGAGGGCCCGCAGGATGTGGGCTTCTTCCTCCGCCTTGCGCAGGCGGTACCGGGTACGGCGCGCGATGACGTCCATCTGGTGCGTCACCCAGTGGCGGATGAACGCGTCAAGGCTCAGCGTGCGCGGCACGCCGTCCACGATGGCCAGCATGTTGGCCGAGAAATTGCTCTGCAGTTCGGTGTGCTTGTAAAGGTTGTTCAGCACCACCTTGGGCACGGCGTCGCGCTTCAGCACGATGACCAGCCGCTGGCCGGTACGGCCGGAGGTCTCGTCCCGAAGATCGGCGATGCCCTGGATCTTGCCGTCCTTGACCAGTTCGGCGATCTTGATGGCCAGGTTGTCGGGGTTGGCCTGGTACGGAAGTTCGGTAACCACCAGGCAGGTGCGTCCCTGCAGCTCCTCCACGGCGACCACGGCGCGCATGGTGACGGAACCGCGGCCGGTCCGGTAGGCGTCCTCGATGCCCTTGTGGCCCAAAATTGTCGCGCCGGTGGGGAAATCGGGGCCCTTGACCCGTACCAGCAACTCCTCGAGGAGCTCCTCACGGCTTGCCTCAGGGTTGGCCAGGTACCACTGCACGCCGTCGGCCACTTCCCGGAGGTTGTGCGGGGGGATGTTGGTGGCCATGCCGACGGCGATGCCGGAGGAACCGTTCACCAGCAGGTTGGGGAACCTGGCCGGGAGGATGGTGGGTTCCTGGTTCTTGCCGTCGTAGTTGTCCTGGAAATCGACTGTTTCCTCGTCAATGTCCCGGACCATCTCCATGGCGAGGGGTGCCATCTTGGTTTCGGTGTACCGGGGAGCGGCGGCACCGTCGTTGCCCGGAGAACCGAAGTTGCCCTGCCCCAGCGCCAGCGGATAGCGCATGGTCCAGTCCTGGATCAGGCGTACCAGGGCGTCGTAGATCGCGGTGTCACCATGGGGGTGGTACTGGCCCATGACCTCGCCCACCACGCGGGCACACTTGTTGAAGGAACGGTCGGGGCGGTAGCCGCCGTCGAACATCGCGTAGAGCACGCGGCGGTGCACGGGCTTGAGGCCGTCCCGGACGTCAGGGAGGGCGCGGCCCACAATGACGGCCATGGCGTAGTCCAGGTAGGAACGCTGCATTTCCGTCTGCAGGTCCACCTGCTCTACCCGGTCGATCAGCACGTCACCTTCAAGAACGGTGTCCGGAGTTCCGGCCTCGGAGGCGGGATTCTCAGGGGTTTCGTCGCTCATACTTTATTTTCCGTTTCGGGTATATGTCTGGTTCCGAATACTTTGGAGCGGGTCCTTAGATGTCCAGGAACCTGACGTCCTTGGCGTTCTGCTGGATGAAGTTACGGCGTGATTCCACGTCTTCGCCCATGAGGACGGAGAAGATCTGGTCGGCGGCAAGGGCGTCGTCCATGGTGACCTGCAACAGGGTGCGGTGATCCGGGTCCATGGTGGTGTCCCACAGTTCGGTGTAGTCCATCTCGCCCAGGCCCTTGTAGCGCTGGATGCCGTTGTCCTTGGGGATGCGGCGTCCTGCTGCCTGACCTGCCACCAGCTTGGCGTCGCGTTCGCGGTCGCTGTAGACGTAGTCGTGCGGGGCATTGGACCACTTGATCCGGTACAGCGGGGGCTGCGCCAGGTACACGTAGCCGTTCTCGATCAGCGGCCGCATGTAACGGAACAACAGGGTCATCAGCAGGGTGGTGATGTGCTGGCCATCAACGTCTGCGTCTGCCATGAGGACGATCTTGTGGTACCGCAGCTTGGCGAGATCGAAGTCTTCGCCGATGCCCGTGCCAAAGGCGGTGATCATGGACTGGACTTCAGCGTTGCCCAGGGCCTTATCCAGGCGGGCACGCTCCACGTTCAGGATCTTGCCGCGCAGCGGCAGGATGGCCTGCGTTTCCGGGTTGCGGCCGCGTTTGGCGGAACCGCCGGCGGAGTCACCCTCCACGATGTAGACCTCGCACTTTTCCGGGTCCTTCGAAGAGCAGTCGGAAAGCTTGCCTGGCATGCCGAAGGATTCCAGCGGGCTCTTGCGACGGGCGTTGTCGCGGGCCTTCCTGGCCGCCATTCGGGCCTGGGCGGCGGAAATGGCCTTGCGGATCACGTCGCGGGCGGGGCCCGGGTTGCGCTCCAGCCAGTCGCCCAGTCCGTCGGTGACGACGCGCTGGACGAAGCCCTTGACCTCGGAGTTGCCCAACTTGGTCTTGGTCTGGCCCTCGAATTGGGGCTCGGCCAGTTTGACGGAGATGACGGCAGTCAGGCCCTCGCGGATGTCATCGCCCGTGAGGTTGTCGTCCTTCTCCTTGATAATGCCCTTTTCGCGGGCATACCGGTTGATGAGGGACGTCAGGGCAGCACGGAAACCTTCTTCGTGCGTGCCGCCCTCGTGGGTGTTGATGGTGTTGGCGTAGGTGTGCACGCTCTCGGAGTAGGCGCTGGTCCACTGCATGGCCATTTCCAGGGCGATGCGCCGTTCCGTGTCCTCGGTTTCGAAGGCGATGACGTCCTCGTGGACCACTTCGACTTTCTTGCCCGAGTTCAGGTGCTTGACGTAGTCCAGCAGGCCTTCGTCGTACTGGTACACCACTGTGCGGTGTTCCGCGCTGACCTCACCCTCGGTGCTGAGGTCATCGAGGTCCAGGTCGCCGTCAGCTTCACTGGATGGGGCTTCACGCTCATCCGTGAGCGTGATGCGCAGGCCCTTGTTGAGGAAAGCCATCTGCTGGAAGCGGGCACGGAGCGTCTCAAAATCGAATTCGGTGGTTTCGAAGATGGCCGGATCCGGGTAAAAGGTCTGGCTGGTACCGGTGGCGTCCGTTTCTTCGCCCTTGACCAGGCTGCCCTGGGGTTTGCCGCCGTCGGCGAAGGACATCCGCCACACGTGACCCTGGCGCCGCACTTCGGTATCCACCCGGCTGGACAGGGCGTTCACCACGGAGATGCCCACGCCGTGGAGGCCGCCGGACACGGCGTACCCGCCGCCGCCGAACTTTCCGCCGGCGTGCAGGATTGTCATGACCACCTCGACGGTGGGCTTGTGCTCAGTGGGGTGCATGTCCACGGGGATGCCGCGGCCGTCGTCGACCACTTTGACGCCGCCATCGGCCTGCAGGACTACCTCGATATGGCTGCAGTAGCCAGCCAGCGCCTCATCCACGGAGTTGTCAACCACTTCGTAGACCAGGTGATGGAGGCCGCGGGGACCCGTGGAACCGATGTACATCCCGGGACGCTTGCGGACAGCCTCCAGGCCTTCAAGCACAGTGATGTCGCTGGCGCCGTATTCCCGTGGAGTGGCTGCCGCAGGTGGAGTATCAGGGGTGCGGCCATTCTCGACTGCTGTATCTGCTGCCAGAATATCTGTATTGTCGTTAGCCACAGGCGCTGCGACTCCTCTGTTCTCGATGATGGCCGGCCGGTTTCTCTCCCCAGGGGAAATCCACCCGCCAACAGGCACAAACTTATGGCGCCGGTGACTTGCTGACGGTTGGTGGTCCACGCTCCACACACGGGAAGTGCGCGGAGAACGGACTGAAGTCAACGTTTCATCCGCGCCCAGTTATCTGCGTCAATTCTACCGCGAACGGGCCCATATCCCCGCATTCCAGGGCCTTCGCCAGCAGCGAATATGGCCATGCGAGGCTCTAGGCCCCGCCTAGGGCGGCCGCGCGGTATACCCTCCGGGTGCCTATACAGCCTGCGGTGCCTACAGCGCCCTACACGGCCTTGGACGCAGTTTCAAGAGTTGCCGTCCGGACTATCCGTACGTATCCCGCGGCCCACGCCCGTTGACGCTGCGCCCGCCCTTGCGCCAACTGGGTGCCGAGGGGCCAAGCACCTGGATGCTGGTGACCACGCCGTCACCAAGTTCGCGGCCGAATTTTTCAAGCAGGCTGCTGCTCAGAAGCCGGAGCTGGGTTGCCCAGGCAGTGGAATCACACCGCACGTGGAGGGTGGTATCCGTGAAGCTCTCAGGTGTGCAGTGCGCAGAGATTTCCGGCCCAACCAGGGTTGCCCACTCGGCCATGACGGATCCGACAGCCACCGGCGAGGTCCAGCCCCGTTCCGCGACCAGCCGGCCAACAACCTTTCCCAGGCCCAGCGGGTCTCGGCCGGTGCCGTGGAACTGGCTGAAGCCCCTGGTGTCCCGGATGCTGCCCTTGGCCTTCGCGGAACCCGGCCGCCCCACTTTTCGCCGGACTTCGCCTCGGGCGGCCGCGGCTTCGCGCATGCGGTTCAGCGCTGCCTGCGGGGCGTCGATGTTGTCAGGTTCGCGGCCCGGCTGCAGCCCGCCGCCCTGGTCACTGCTCATCGATACCTCCCGGGATGACTTTCACCCGCCGTCCGGACAGCTCTTCCGGAATATCGGCGTCGACGGCGGCGGTCACCAGGACCTGTTCCGCGCCGGAGACTATTGCCGCCAGTTTACGCCGACGCTGCACGTCCAGTTCGGCAAAGACATCGTCAAGGATAAGGATGGGGGCAGAACCGCCGGTCCGGGCATCATCCAGCATGACGTAGTACGAGGCAAGCCGGAGGGACAGGCACATGGACCAGGTTTCGCCGTGCGAGGCGTATCCCTTGGCAGGTGCCTGGCCGAGCATCAGCTCCAGTTCATCCCGGTGCGGGCCGACCAGGGAAATGCCCCGTTCCAGTTCCTTCTTCCGGGATTCCGCGAACGCCTGGACGTACCGTTCCGTGAGTTGTTCGACGGAGAGAAGCCGCAGGTCATCCTGTTCCCCTGGAGAACCTCCGTCCGTGGTGCGCTGGGCACCGGAGGCCGGGACGCCGTCGTCGTCCATCTGGTTTTGGAGGGTCGAACGGTAGGTTGCGTCAGCGGGCTTGGACGCATCCGTGAGTTGCGCATAGGCACGGGTGAGGTGGGGACGGAGCCGTTCCACCAGTTCCAGCCGTGCATGCAGCAATTCCGCTCCGGCCCGGGCCATGTGCTGGTCCCACACATCCAGGGTTGACTCATGCGCCGCTGTAAACCGCCCGGCGCGGGCCGATTTGAGCAGGGCGTTGCGCTGTTTCAGGACCCGGTCGTAATCGCTGCGGGTGGCGGCGTGGTGCGGAACGAGGCTGGCCAGCAGCTCGTCAAGGAACCGACGCCGGTTGGACGGATCGCCTTTGACCAAGGCCAGATCCTCCGGGGCAAAAAGGACGGTCTGGCAGATGCCCAGCAGGTCGCGGGCACGGACGGGGTTGCTGCGGTTGATGCGTGCCCGGTTGGCACGGCCGGCATTGATTTCCAACTCAAGGACCGTGGTTTGGGTGCCGCGAACCAGCCTGGCCCGCACCAGTGCCCGTTCCGTGCCGAACCTCAGCAGTGGCCCATCGGAACTGACCCGGTGGGAGCTGAGCGTGGCCAGATACCCGATGGCTTCCATCAGGTTGGTCTTGCCGATGCCGTTGGATCCCACCAGGACGGTGACACCGGGGCCCAGGGCAAGGTCAACCTGGGCGTAACTGCGGAAGTCGGTCAGTGAAAGGTGTTCCAGATACACGCGGTTTTCGGCAATTCCGGGAACGCTGCAGGTTCCCTGTGGTGCTACTTGGCGGGACGGGTTGCGTGGCCGCCGAACTGATGGCGCAAGGCGGAAACCATCTTCATGGCGGGCGAGGTGTCCTCCCGGGATGCGAAGCGGGCGAACAGCGCGGCAGTGATGGCAGGGGCGGGGACGGCGTTGGCGATGGCTTCTTCCACCGTCCACCGGCCTTCGCCGGAGTCCTCCACGTAATCGTCGATTGAGGCCAGGCCCGGGTCCTCGTCGAGGGCTTTGACCATGAGGTCGAGGAGCCAGGAACGGACCACCGTTCCCTTTTGCCAGGCCCGGAACGTGCCGGGCAGGTCGGTAACGATGTCCTTGGCCGCAAGCAGTTCGTAGCCCTCGGCGTACGCCTGCATCAGGCCGTATTCGATGCCGTTGTGGACCATCTTGGCGTAATGGCCGGCGCCGATGCCGCCGACGTGAACAAAGCTGTCCGCCCTCTCGCCCTCTGGACGCAGCGCATCAAAGACCGGAAGAGCGCGTTCGATGTCGGCCGCGTCCCCCCCGGCCATCAGGCCGTAGCCGTTCTGCAGGCCCCAGACTCCGCCGGATACGCCGCAGTCGGCGAAGTGGATCCCCTTGGCGGCGAGCAGTTCGCCGTGCTTTTGGTCTTCGGTGAACCGGGAGTTGCCGCCGTCGATGACCAGGTCTCCCGGCTGCAGTTTCTCGCTGAGTTCGCTGACCACCGAGTCCGTGATGGGCCCTGCCGGGACCATGACCCAGATGATCCTGGGTGCCGGTACGGCAGCGATGAGGTCGTCGACGGTGGCAGCATCGGTGACATCGGGATTCCGGTCGTAGCCTGTTACCTCCACCCCTCCCTTGCGCAGGCGTTCGCGCATGTTGAATCCCATTTTGCCGAGGCCGATCAGTCCAATGTGCATGGTGGAACTCTTTTCTGCGCTAGTGGGAGGGCTGGGAGCCGATGGGGACTAGTTGGGAAGGCGGACGGGCATCACCAGGTAGCGGTAGTCATCCTGGTCTTCACCGTCGGCATCGGCCTGCGCCGTAATCATGGCCGGCTTGGGTGCCGTGGTGAAGGAGAACCTGACGAACTTGGTATCGATGACGCTGAGGCCCTCGGTGAGGTAGTGCGGGTTGAAGGCAACCGTGATGTCGTCACCGGACAGCTGGGCTTCGAGCTCCTCCGATGCCTGGGCGTCCTCACCGGTGCCGGCGTCAAGGTTCAGCAGTCCGGCAGTAAAGGCGAGCCGGACCGGGGTGTTGCGCTCGGCTACCAGCGATACGCGGCGGACCGCCTCCACCAGTTCCTGGGTCTGGACCGTGGCGTGGATGGGCGTGGACTCGGGGAACAGCGACCGGATCTTCGGGTAGTCACCGTCCACCAGCAGGGACGTGGTGGTTCGGCCGCCGCTTTCGAACCCGATCAGCCGGCTGTCGTCGTTGGACAGTGCCAGGTTGATGTCTCCGCTGTTGCCGAGGGTCTTGGCAACCTCGTTGAGGGTTTTGGCCTTGACCAGGGCGCTGGTGGAGATGCCCGGAGTGACTGGCTTCCATGGCACTTCGCGCATGGCCAGCCGATAGCGGTCGGTGGCCAGCAGGGTGATCAGGTCATCTTCGATCTCCATCCGCACGCCGGTGAGGATGGGAAGGGTGTCGTCCTTGCTGGCCGCGATGATGACCTGGGAGACGGCCTGGGCGAAGGCATCGCCCGGGACAGTTCCACTGATGGCGGGCAGGGCAGGCAACGGAGGGTATTCGGCTTCCGGCATGGTGGCCAGGTGGAAGCTGCTGCGGCGGCAGGTAAGCGTGACTTTGTTGCCGTCGGTCTCAACGTCCACAGGAGCGGAAGGCAGGCTGCGGCAGATATCGGCGAGCAATCGGCCTGAGACCAGGATGGTGCCTTCGTCCCTGATGTCTGCGGTGATCTCCAGGCGTGCCGAGGTCTCGTAGTCAAAGCTGGAGAGGCTGACGGTTCCTGCTTCGGCCTTCAGGAGCAGGCCGGAGAGGACGGGCACTGGTGGCCGCGGAGACAAGGACCGGGCTGTCCAGGTAACGGCTTCTGCCAGGACGTCCCGATCGACTCTGAACTTCACGGAGGGGTGCCGCCTTTCATTGCTGCTGCCATGTAAACCCGGGAATTTCACGGGGAAACTCCGGAAGAAGTTGGGCGCACCGCGGCTGGTGCATGGTCCGCGGAGACAGAAACCACACAAAAACCCAGGGATGGGAGCGCTGCTGACAGCTTAGCCGGAAGATCGGGGATTAACCCATCCCCTCGGAGTCCAGCCCAGCCCTTCAGGGGCCGGCAGGCCCCTTGGACGGACCTGCGCATCGATCTTGTTGTTTGAGGGACTTCGATTTTTTGGGATTAGTAGTGTTAATAACTGTTGTGGAAACTGTGGATAACCCAGTCCTGCCCCGCAGTTCCGCAGTTAAGCCCTGTTCATCGAGTGTGCGTACGCGGGTTTTAAACAGGGTGTGGATGGGGACAACCCAAAAACGCGTTTTTAGCGATCCACAGACGGCTTAAGGGTTTTAAGCCCATTAACCGCGCTTGTCCCCTTAAGTATCCACAGGCTTATCCACATGCCCCTGTTAATAAGGTATAGAGAGCGGGCTGTGGTGTGGATTCAGGAGTCGCGCTGCTGCTGCTTGATGCGGTTGGTCAGCTCGGTCACCTGGTTGTAGATCACACGGCGCTCGGCCATCAGCTCGCGGATCTTGCGGTCTGCATGGATGACAGTGGTGTGGTCGCGGCCGCCAAGCTCCTGGCCGATCTTGGGAAGCGACATGTCAGTTAGCTCCCTGCAGAGGTACATGGCGATCTGCCGCGCAGTGACCAGGGTTCGGGTACGGGACTTGCTGCAGAGTTCTTCCATGCTGAGCTTGAAGTAGTCAGCCGTCTGCTGCAGGATCTGGGCGGACGTGATCTCCTGGGCGCCGTCATCGGTAATCAGGTCCTTAAGCACCATCTCGGCAAGGGCCACGTCCACGGGCTGCCGGTTCAGGCTGGCAAATGCCGTGACCCGGATCAGGGCGCCTTCAAGTTCGCGGATGTTGCTGGAGATCTTGGAAGCGATGTACTCCAGGGCATCGTCCGGGGCGGACAGACCCTCGCTCAGTGCCTTCTTGCGGAGGATAGCGATACGGGTCTCGAGTTCCGGCGGCTGGATGTCGGTCAGCAGGCCCCACTCGAAACGGGACTTCATCCGGTCCTCAAACCCGGCCAGCAGCTTGGGCGGCTGATCCGAGGTGATGACTACTTGCTTGTTGTTGTTGTGCAGGGCATTGAAGGTGTGGAAGAACTCCTCCAGGGTCCGGTCCTTGCCGGCGAGGAACTGGATGTCGTCAATCAGCAGGACATCGACGTTCCGGTACGTCGTCTTGAAGCTCGTGCCCTCGTCATCGCGGATCGAGTTGATGAAGTCGTTGGTGAATTCTTCCGAGTTGACGTAGCGGACGCGGATCCCGCTGTAGAGACGGCGGGCATAATGGCCGATCGCATGCAGGAGGTGGGTCTTGCCCAGGCCCGAATCACCATAGATGAAGAGCGGGTTGTAGGCCTTGGCGGGCGCTTCGGCAACAGCGACGGCGGCGGCGTGTGCGAACCGGTTCGAGGAGCCAATCACGAAGGTGTCGAAGACGTACTTGGGGTTCAGCCGGCCGAACTCGTGCGACGTGCTGGGGAGCATAGGCTGTGGCTTCTGCTCGATGACCTGGTCCGGGGCGAAAGCAGGTTCGACGTCGGGCTCGGGCTCCTCGTGGATGGGCACCAGATCGGTGTCCACGTCGATGGCGCAGCGGATGTCTTCAGAAAAAACGTTATGCAGTGCATCGTCAAGGGCTTCCTTGACCTGGGTCTGGAGCACTTCGCGTGTGAGTTCGTTGGGGACGGCCACCAGGAGCGTGGAACCGATGAGCCCCTGGGCCTGGGCAAGGATGACAAAGCCACGCTGGCGTGGTGATACCCGGTGGTCCTGTTCCAGCAGGCTGACAACCCGGCGCCAGGAACTTCCGACAGTATTGGCGTGGTTGGCTTCGTCTACTGTCAT